>NZ_CP033824.1:0-4800000 GCF_003812845.1 Klebsiella sp. FDAARGOS_511
GATGCGGATTTTGCACTTTGCCGTTGTTAATCAGGGTCGTCAGCGCCTTAACCATCTGGATCGGCGTGGCAATCCAGTAGCCCTGGCCGATGCCGACGGAAATGGTATCCCCCTGATACCACGGTTTTTTATGCACCCGCTGTTTCCACTCCCGGCTCGGCAGCACCCCGGCATACTCTTCGTTTAGATCGATGCCGGTTGACTGACCGTAGCCAAACTTGCTGAGCCACTCGTGAATACGGTCGATACCCATCTCAAACGCCACCTGATAGAAGAAGGTATCCGCCGATTCTTCTATCGCTTTGGTGACGTTAAGCATGCCGTGGCCGCTCTTCAGCCAGTCGCGGTAGCGGCGCTGGGTCCCCGGCAGCGTCCAGGTCGGCGCGCCGAAGAAGGAAGTGGTTGGCGTGATCACGCCCGCCGATAGCGCCGACAGCGCCATGTAGGGCTTCACCGTCGACGCGGGCGGATAGAGCCCCTGGGTGACCCGGTTAATCAGCGGCCGGTCCGGGTTATCGAGCAGCGAACGGTAGGCCTGATAGCCGATGCCCCTGACAAAGGGATTGGGATCGTAGCTGGGACTGGACACCATGGCCAGCACGCCGCCATCGCGCGGATCGACGACCACCACCGCCGCGCGCTGCCCCTTCAGCACCGATTCGATATACTGCTGCAGGTGCAGATCCAGCGTCAGGTAGATATTCTTCCCGGCCACCGGCGGCACCTCTTTCAGCAGGCGCACGACCCGCCCGTGGTTATCCACCTCGACCTCCTGGTATCCGGTGGTGCCGTGCAGCGCTTTCTCGTAGTAGCCTTCAATGCCCTGCTTGCCGATATTGTGGTCGGCGGCGTAGTTCTCCTCTTCCCCCGCTTTGGCCAGCTTTTGCAGATCGCTATCGTTGATTTTCGATACGTAGCCAACCACGTGCGCCAGTTCGGCCCCGTAGGGGTACGCGCGCTGCTGATAGCTCTCCACCGTGACGCCGGGGAAATGAAATTCATTGACCGCAAAACGCGCCACTTCAACATCGCTCAGGTCCGATTTTAAGGTCACCTCTTTGTAGCGGCTGTTGTGGTGCATATCGTCGCGAAAATCGGCGATATCCTGCGGGGTTAAATCGACGATCGGTGTTAGCTGCTGCAGCAGCGCCGTCATATCGGCGATTTTGCTCGGGATCACCTGCAAACGGTAGAGGGTAATATTTTGTACCAGCGGGATACCGTTACGGTCGAAAATCAGTCCCCGGCTCGGCGCGATGGGCAGCATTTTAATATCGTTCTGGTTTGAACGCGTCTGATAAAAATCGTGCTGATCGACCTGCAAACGGTAAAGATTAAGGATCAGGATGGCAAAGCAGACCACCACCAGTAGAAACGCAATGACGGCTCGGCGGATAAATAGCATCTCTTCCGCTGAATGGTCGCGAATTTCATCTCTCATTAGGGACATTAGCGGTCATATACCTGGGTTACAAAGGGCCTGAAAAAGGAAAAGCGGGGAAGAATAGCGTTATCGCAGCGGGAGCCCTACCGAAAGGTTGCTAATGATTTGGCAGAAATGTTTCAGCATGTTAGAGGCGTGACACTGTCACAAAAAACACCTCCCTCGAAAACTCGACGGAGGTGATGATGTCCTAGCGTGCCAGCCAGGCGCGCCAGCCGCCGTAAGCGGTAATCTCCGTAGCTTCGCCTAATCCATCGGCTTCGCAAATAAAGCCCGTTAACCGGCGTCCGTCGGCAAGTTCAACTTTACCTAAGCCCAGCGGCGCGGGAATGGCCGCCAGTAGCGAACCGACCTCCGCGCTGGGTAGCTCCCACACTTCGACCGCAATCGCCGCCCCGCCGCACTTATCGCGAACCATTGCCGGGCGCTTACCGTCCGCGAGGGCGTACAACCGATAGTGCGCTGCGCTGCGGGTTTCCTGCAGCAGCCGGCCGCCCCGCGCCAACAGCTGATCGTTTAGCGGCAGGCCGGCAAGATGCGCGCCGCAAACAACCAGCGCCATTCGGTCATGGCCGGCGGCGCGTTCGGGCTCCGGGGGTTCCAGCAGCGTCCCGCCGACCAGCGGCAGCCGCTCCGCTCGCTGAAACGCATCGGCCAGGCTGAGCAAATACTGGTCGGTAAATGCCCGGCCAAACAGGGTAACGCCGGAGGGCAATCCGTCCGGCATAAATCCGCAGGGCACGCTCACCGCCGCGTAGTCCAGCAGATTCATAAAGTTGGTGTAATACCCGAGATCGGCGTTGCGCGCGATCGGTTCCGCTTGCAGCTCGTCGAGCGTCACCGGACGTGGATATGTTGGCGTCAGCACGCAATCGAGGGGCTCGAGGATCGCGTCGCACCGGGCTTTGTACTGCTGTAGCTGATAGATCGCCTTAAAGGTCGCCGTGGCGTCGGTGTCCGGCGCTTTCGCCAGCACATCGCGAATAACCGGCAGCACCGCCTCCGGCTGCCGCGCCATCAGCGGGCCGACGACCGCGTAACGTTCAGCGACCCACGGTCCGTCATACAGCAGCCGGGCTGCCGCCAGAAACGGCGCGAATTCGATCTCAACCGCCACCCCGCCCAGCGCCGTCAGCCGTTCCCGGGCCTGGGTAAACAGTCGTTCGCTTGCGCTGCAGCCGAGGAAGTTCAGCTCGCGCGGAACGCCAAAACGAAAACCGGCTGCCGGCCTGCCGAACGCCTGACGGCTGTTCCACTGCGGATTATGGCGGCTCCAGGCATCCAATGTATCGTACTGCGCGACCAGCGCCAGCAGCTGGCTGGCCTCGTCGGCGGTGGCGCTGAAAAAAGTCACACAGTCTAACGTACGGCAGGCGGGCACGACCCCAGCGGTGGAGATCAGCCCTTTCGTGGCCTTCAGGCCAACCAGATTATTCAGCCCCGCCGGGACGCGGCCGCTACCGGCGGTGTCCGTTCCCAGCGAGAAGCTGGCGACGCCCAGCGCCACTGCCAGCGCGGAGCCGGCGCTGGAGCCCCCGGAGGGGTAATCGGCAAGATAGCCGTTGCGGCAAGCGCCGTACGGCGAGCGGGTACCATTCAGGCCGGTGGCAAACTGATCGAGATTGGTTTTACCGACCGGTACCGCCCCCAGCGCGATTAGCTGAGCGACAATCGTCGCGCTCTGCTCCGCCCGGTAAGCAAACGCCGGGCAGGCGGCGGTGGTGACAATCTCCGCCAAATCGATGTTGTCTTTGATGGCGAACGGCACGCCGTATAGCGGTAACTCGGTCGGCGAGAGGCCTTCCAGCGCCGCCAGAAACGGCTCCTGCTCCTCTTCGCTCAGAATATGGATAAATAAGCGGAATTCGGGGTTCAGCGCCTGCGCCCGCTGGCGCACTTCCGCCAGCAGGCGGCGCGGGGTGGTTTTGCCGTTGCGATAATCTGCCGCCAGGGTCGCCAGGCGTAAATCAAACGTCTGCTGCATCATGCCTTCTCCTCAATAATCACCGCCACCCGCTGCCCGGCGCGCACCGCGCTACCCGGCTGGACGTGAACCTGCTGAATAACGCCATCGCAGGGGGCCAGCAGCGGGATCTCCATCTTCATCGACTCCAGAACGACCAGCACATCCCCCGCGCGAACCCGACTGCCTGGCGCGGTTTGTACCTGCCATAAGTTGCCGGAAATCGGGCTCTCCACCCCCTGCTCGCCCTGCCGCAGCGGCGCGTCGCCGCCCTCATCCACGGCGCCTTCCTGGCTGTCGAAATGGGCCTGGCCGCTGGCTATCCAGCGCTCGCGTTCGGCGTTGAACGCCCGCTGCTGATGCTCGCGAAACGCGTCGATGCTTTGCGCTTCGCGGCGAAGAAACTGTTGGTATTCCGCCAGCCGCAGCGTGCTGTTCTCAATGCGCAGCGGGTAGCGTCCGAGCGGGAAGTCGCGGCGAATTTGCAGCAGTTCTTCCGCTGAAATCGGATAGAAACGCAATTGGTCGAAGAAACGCAGCAGCCAGGGTTTGCCAGCAAAATCCGCCACTTCGTGGTAGCGATTCCACATCTGCAGGGTTCGGCCAACGAACTGATAGCCGCCAGGTCCCTCCATGCCGTAGACGCACAGATAGGCCCCGCCGATGCCGACCGAGTTTTCCGCCGTCCAGGTGCGCGCCGGGTTGTACTTGGTGGTGACCAGGCGATGGCGTGGGTCAAGCGGCGTCGCCACCGGCGCGCCGAGATAGACGTCGCCCAGTCCCATCACCAGATAGCTGGCGTCAAATACCGTATTCCATACCGCCTGCTCGTCAGGTAGATCGTTGATGCGACGAATAAATTCCAGATTACTCGGGCACCATGGCGCGTCCTGGCGCACGGTGGTCATGTATTTATCGATCGCCTTGCGGCAGGCCGGGTCGTCCCAGGAGAGCGGCAGATGCACCACGCGCGTCGGCACCTGCAGATCGTCGCTCAGGCATACTGTGGACCATTCGCCGCGCACCCGCTCCAGTAGCGCCTCCAGGGGCAGCGTTTCCGGCTGAAAATGGATTTGCAGCGAGCGGATCCCCGGCGTGATATCAATCACGCCTTCTGCGGATTGCGCCTCAAGGGCCTGCATCAGGGCATGAATGCGGAAACGCAGCACCAGATCCAGCTCCGGCTCCCCGGCTTCCAGCAGCAGGTGGGTATCGCCGGAAAGGCGCGCCACCAGGCGTTTATCCGCCTCGCCGCAGGTCATGACGACAGGCGACGTCAGGGGCGCGGGCTGCCAGGCTATCGCCTGGTGACTTAGGGTCGCCAGCTCGGCGCGCCGCCCTTGCGCCAGCCGCCGGGCGGTGGGTAAATCCACCGCCACGAAATGCACTTTGTCCCCGGCCTTGAGCTGGCCTAACTGCCAGAGGTCGGCTTCAATAACGGTGACCGGGCAGACGAAACCGCCGAGGCTCGGCCCGTCCGGCCCGAGGATCACCGGCATATCGCCGGTAAAATCGACCGCGCCCACCGCGTAAGGATTATCGTGAATATTCGACGGATGCAGTCCTGCTTCGCCGCCGCTGTCGCGGGCCCACAGCGGCTTGGGCCCAATCAGGCGCACGCCGGTGCGGCTGGAGTTAAAATGGACCTCCCAGTCGGTGGCGAAAAAGGTCGCGATATACTCCGGCGTAAAAAACTCCGGCGCGCCGTGGGGGCCATAAATCACCCGCAGCGTCCGTACCTGCGCAAGCGCCGTGCGGAGCGCGGCGGGCAGTTGATCCCCGACCCTGGCGGCGGCGCGCGGCGCCAGATGCAGCACGTCGCCGCCGCGCAGCGCCCGTCCGCCGTGGCCGCCAAACTGACCGAGGGTAAAAGTGCTTTTACTGCCCAAATAGTCCGGCACCTGAATACCGCCGCTCAGGCAGAGATAGCTTCTGACCCCTGCGCCGCTTATCGCGCCAAGCTTCAGCGTCGCCCCCGCCGGAATGGTAAAAACGTGGTCCAGCGGCTGATCAACGCCATCGAGCGTCACCGCCAGCGGCGCGCCGCACACCGCCGCCTGAACGTCAGTATTAAATTTCAGGGTCGGTCCGTTAAGGGTGATTTCCAACGCGGCTTCACCCTCGGCATTGCCCAGCAGACGGTTGCCGAGACGCAGGGCGCGATCGTCCATCGGCCCCGACGGCGGTACGCCCACCGCCCAGTACCCGAGACGTCCAGGGTAGTCCTGCACGCTGGTCTGGGTCCCGGCGCTCAGCACCTCGACGGTGGCCGCCCGGTAGCACAGCTGCTCAAGGCAGCGGGTCCAGGGTTCGCCTTCGGTAAACGGCGCAAAGCCGAGAATTTGCAGCAGGTACAGCCGGTTGGTTTCGACGCCGTACAGGCGGGTCTCCGCCAGCGCCTGCGCCAGGCCGGCGATAGCCTCATCGCGGCTGGGGCGCCAGGCGATCGTTTTTGCCAGCATCGGGTCGAAAAACGGCGGCACTTCGCAGCCTGCTTCCACCCAGCGATCGATACGCAGGGCGGCGCCGTCCGCCGGTGGAAAGATGGCTTCCGTTAGCAGTCCGGGAGATGGCTGAAACTGCCGTCCCGGATCTTCGGCGTAAAGTCGCGCCTGAATAGCATGCCCCTGGGGCCGTAACCCGGCGGCCAGCACGTCCAGCGCGGGTAAATCGCCCGCCGCCAGCTCAATCATCCAGCGCACCAGGTCAACGCCCCACACCTGCTCGGTGACGCCGTGCTCAACCTGAAGCCGGGTATTCACTTCGAGGAAATAAAACTGCCGCGCCGTGCTGTCATAGACGAACTCCACCGTGCCGGCGCTGCGGTAGTTCACCGCTTTACCGAGCGCGATAGCCGCCGCGCATAGCGCCTGCGCGGTGCCTTCCGGCAGATTAGGCGCAGGCGTCTCTTCAATCACTTTCTGGTTACGCCGCTGTACCGAGCAGTCGCGCACCCCGAGGGCGATAACGTCCCCCCGCCCGTCGCCGAAGATTTGTACCTCCAGATGACGGGCGCGTTCGATATATTTTTCGAGAAATACGCCGGCGTCGCTGAAATTGTTTTGCCCCAGCCGCTGCACCGTGGCGAATGCTTCGGTCAGCTCACGGGCGTCGCGGCAGACGCGCATGCCGATCCCGCCGCCGCCGGCGGTGCTTTTAAGCATCACCGGATAGCCCACCGCCTCCGCCGCCCGGCAGGCTTCGTCGCTGTCAGCCAGCAGTTCGCTGCCCTCCAGCAGCGGCACGCCCTCGGCTTTGGCTAAGGCGCGGGCGGTATGCTTCAGACCGAAGACGCGCAGCTGCTGCGGGGTTGGGCCGACAAAGGCCAGCCCCACCGCCTCGCAGGCTTCGGCGAAGGCCGCGTTCTCCGACAGAAAGCCGTAGCCGGGGTGGATCGCCTGGGCGCCGCTCTGCTGCGCGGCGGCAATGATTTTCTCCGTGGCCAGATAGGTTTGCGCCGCCGGACCGTCGCCGAGGCTGAGGGCTTCATCGGCGTCGCGGATATGCAGACTACTCAGGTCGGCTTCGGAATAGACGGCGACGCCCTTCACCTGCATCGCGCGCAGGGTGCGCAGAATGCGGCAGGCAATCGCGCCGCGGTTGGCAATCAGTAAGGTATCAAACATAAGCGGAACTCACAGGGTCGCGGGTCGTCCCGCAAAAATTCGATGTTCCCCTGAGGTCGTCCCCGGGGTGAACCGGCGCTTAAGGTTTGCGCGTCGGCTTACTGTTCAGGCGATCGGCGCGGACGGCGAAGAGCCGAAAGGCCAGCAGACGCCAGCGCTGCCAGCGGGTCAGTTCCATACCAGCACCTCGGCGGGCGTAGGGTTCCAGCCGTTGCAGGGATTGTTCAACTGCGGACAGTTGGAAATCAGCACCACGGCGTTGCACTCGGCGCGCAGCTCAACGTATTTACCCGCCGCCGATATGCCGTCCTCAAAGGTCAGCCCACCTTCCGGGGTTACCGGGACGTTCATAAAAAAGTTGATGTTGGCGCCGATATCGCGCTTGTGCAGGCGACCATCGTGCAGGCAGGCGCAAAGGAAATTATCCCGGCAGCTGTGCATATAGCGTTTATCCTGGGCGTAGCGCACGGTGTTGCTCTCCTGGGCGCAGGCGCCGCCGAGGGTATCGTGGCGACCGCAGGTGTCGGCAACGATGGTCAGCAGCGGATTGCCCAGATTGGAATAGAGCACGCTGCCGGTGGTCAGATAGGCATTGCCCTGGCGGCGCAGCGTGCGCTGCGGATCGTAGCGTTCCCGGGGGTTATCAGCATTGTAGAACAGAGTATCAATGGCCTGGTTGCCTTCGAGGTCTAGCAGGCGCAGGGTTTGCCCTTTTTGTACCTCAAACAGCCAGGGTTCCCCTGCCGGGATCACATGACGATAGACGGCATCTTCAGGACGACGGTTACTGGTGATAAGGCTCATCGCTGCCTCCTTACAGGGCAAAAAGTTGGGTGTTGAGGAACGCGCGCTGGTTTTCATCGCGGGTAAAGAGCGCTTCTGTGGCCGCCTGCACATCGTCGGCCTGATACCAGCTGAGCTGAATCGGCCGCGGGGCGTACTCCGCGGCAGGATCCTGGGGATGAGGCAGCGCGGTCAGCACCATGAGGACATCCATCGGCGCAAACAGCTCAACGTAATCTCCGGCGCGGCTGTTGCCCGGGATGAAGCGGAAACTACCGTCCTCATCGACAGTCACTTTGCTGAAGAAGTTAACCACCATCAGCAGGTCTTCAAGGCCCAGGTCCCACTTGCCCATCTCGACCAGCAGGTTATCGACACCATTGCGATAGAAGCCGTTGCGCAGCTCCTGGTAGCGTCCTGCGCCATATTTTTCACGCGTCTCGTCGGCGTTGAGCACCCCGCCGAACGGGTCGTGCCAGCCGCAGCTATCGGCCACAATCCCGGCCAGGACGCGCCCCATATCTGAGTAGAAACAATGCCCGGCGGTCAGGCGCGCGGTGTGCTGGCCCTTGAGGGTATCCGGTAAATTCAGGCGCTCGCTCTTCTCGTGGGGATTAAGCATCATCATGCTGACGTTAGCCCCGCCGTCGATATCGGTCAGGCGCAGGATCTGCCCTTGGCGCAAAATCAACGAGGTATGCGCCCCGCCGGGGAGACGCTCTTCGCGCAGACTGGGGGAGGAGTGAAAAAGTGCGGTCATCAAACTATCTCCTTAATGCGTAAACGTTATTGTCGCTGCCGGTCGTCAGCTGCGACATCCGCGCTTCATTGAGCGGTATATCGTAGGTAATGCGCGCCCCCCAGGCGTTAGGCGCCTGCGGGTCAATGCGCACTTTGTCGAAAACCAGCAGCCGGGTGCCAAGGTTGAAGCCTTCCGCGAGGTCGTGGGTGACCATAAAAACCGTCATCCGGGTTTCGCTCCATAGCTGGAGCAGCAGCCCGTGCATATCCTTGCGGATCCCGGGATCCAGCGCGCCGAAGGGCTCATCGAGCAGCAGCACGCGCGGCTGCATCACGAACGCCTGGGCAATCGCCAACCTCTGCTGCATCCCGCCGGAGAGCTGCGCCGGGTATTTATCCAGCGCGTGCCCCAGCCCGACTTTCTCAAGCATCCGCCGCGCCTGTTCGCGGGCGTCGCGTTTCCTGCCGGCAAACAGCCGGCCAAACAGCGGTGACGCCGGAAGTTCAAGACCTATGGCGACGTTATCCAACACGTTGAGATGCGGGAAAACCGAATAACGCTGAAACACCACGCCGCGGCTGCGATCCGGCTCCGCCGCCAGCGGCAGGCCGTCGAGGGTAATTTCACCGCGGGTCGGCTTTTCCTGGCCGAGCAGCAGACGTAAAAAGGTTGATTTGCCGCAGCCGGACGCCCCGACCATCGAACAGAACTCGCCCTCTTTCACCTGCAAATTGATGCGCTCCAGCACCACGTGATCGCCGTACTCCTGCCAGATATTTTTGATGTCGATAAAACTCATGCCCGACCTCCTTCCGCCCACGGGAAACAGGCTTTATGCAGCTGGCGCAGAGCCAGATCCATCAACCACGCCAGCAGCGTTATCCAGATGACGTAAGGAATAATCACGTCCATCGCCATATAGCGGCGAACGAGGAATATGCGATAGCCAAGCCCGGCGGTGGCGGAAATGGCTTCAGCGGAGATCAAAAACAGCCACGCGGAACCCAGCAGCAGGCGCAGGGAGGTTATCAGCCGCGATAGCAACTGCGGCAGCACGACCCGCAGGACCACCGTCCAGCTATTGGCGCCGAGGGTTTGCGCTTTGATAAACAGCTCCGCCGGGATTTCCCGCGCCCGCTGCTCAAGGTCGCGCGCCAGCATCGGCGTAATACCGATAACGATAAGCATCACTTTTGATAGCTCATCCAGGCCAAAGACGATAAACAGCACCGGCAGGATCGCCAGCGGCGGGATCATAGACACCACGGTCATCAGCGGCGACAGCGCCGCGCGGTACATCGGGAACACGCCGGCGGCGATGCCGATGCCCAGGCCAATCAGCGAAGAGAGTGTCAGGCCAATCAGCAGGCGGCCAAGGCTAATTAGCGTATCGGCCCACAGCAGATACTCACCGCTGCGTTTATCCGGCGTGAACGCCATCCGGTCAATGGCCGCGATCATTTGCGACAGGCCGGGCAGCAGCTTATCCTGCGGATTGGCTTCCAGCCGCACCGCCGAGCCGATAAACCAGGCGGCGACCAGCAGGACAAAGGGCAACAGCATCAGCGTCAGACGCATACCCTGACGGGGATAGCGGTTAATGTGGCGCATGGCGTGGACTCCCGGAGTCAATCATTACAGCTTGCCCGCCGCGGCCAGCTTCAGATAGCTGTCGTCAAAGCGCAGCTTGCTGTTCGCGGTATCGCCGACGGTGACGCCGCCGGGAAAGGTCATGCCGATAAAGTCGGCGCTCTGCGCTCCCTCGCCCAGCAGCCCTTTATCAAAGGAGAACTGCGCCACCCGCTGCATGGTTTTGGCCAGCTCCGGCGAGGAGATAAACGTCAGGGTGTCGGCAGGCGTCCAGAACAGATGGGTCGTTTTTAGCTGCGCCTGGTAACCGGCGAGGTCGGTGCCGGAGTCGGCGGCCATAGCGTTTAGCGCCTCGGTATCGCCGGCCTGCATTTTGGCCATCATCTCGAACCAGGCGCCGGTCAGGGCTTTGCCCAGCGCCGGGTTATCTTTCAGCGTCTGAGTATTTACCACCATCATGTCGATCAGCTCGCCGGGGACCTGTGAAGAGCTAAAGACTTCCGTAGTTTGCGGCGTCTTTTTGATAACCGAAAGCTGCGGGTTCCAGGCCACCGCCGCGCGTACGCCGCTGGTGCCAAAGGCCGAGACGATATCCGCATCCGAGGTATTGACCACTTTGACGTCTTTTTCCTGCAGTCCGGCTTTTTCCAGGCCGCGAACCAGCAGGTAGTGCGATACCGAAAGCTCCGGGAGATACACCGCCATGCCTTTCAGATCGCTGAGTTTTTTATTCGCCCCTTTCAGCACCACGCCGTCGTTGCCGTCGGAGTAGCTGCCGGTAATCAGCGCCGTCGTGTCAACGCCCCCCGCCGCCGGAATGGTCAGGGCATCCATGTTGGTCATGGTGCAGCCGTCAAACTGGCCCGCGGTATACTGGTTGATGGACTCGATGTAGTCGTTTAGCTGAACGATATTGATTTTGATGCCGTATTTACTGGCCCACTTATCGATGATTTTTTCGTTGCTGATGGTGCCCCAGGGCATCCATCCGGCGTAGATAGTCCAGCAGACGTTGAACTCTTTTTTGACGGCGGCAAACGATGGGACGCTGGCCAGCAGCGCCAGCGACAGGATAAGAGAGCGGAGGAGCGGCGGTGTCTTCATGGTGGACCTCTGGTTAGCACGGGAAACGGGGGCAGCGCGACACCCAACGGTGCTGCTGTCTCCCGGGCTTTTGTCCCGCCGTGTAACCTCGCAGAGGTCGCCAGCTCTCGGACCAGACGTTCACCTGAGTGAACCGGAACCCTAGCCAGCTATTGTGTTATCTCAATTGTCTGTTGCGCTGCCTTCTGACGAGGAGTTTGCAAGGTCTATGCCAGGCGCGCAGAGCGCGTAAAATCAGCCATACGACGACAGGCGTCGCCGCGATTCCCAATAATGGGGAGTGATGATGGGGCATTGCATGAATTTGGTGCGCTCGCCGTGAGAGAGGAGCGCGGTCGGGATAAAACTAAAGCGCTTTTTCGCTGACCGTCATAGTGAAGCGCGTGACAGCATCCCCGGCGTTAGCGTAGCTATGCGGGGCGTCGGTGCGCGCCACGGCGGAATCTCCGGCGACAATCACATAGCTCGCGTCGTTGACCGTCAGGGTTAAGGCGCCCTCGGTCACAAAAAGCAGCTCTGTCGTGCCATCGCCGTGCCCCGGCGAGGTAAAAATCTCACCGGGATAGAGACTCCATTGCCAGAGCTCCACCATATCCGGTCCGCTGGTACCGGCAAGCAGCCGCGCATGACCGCCCCGCTCGCCCTGCCACAGGGTGGGAATATCCCTTGCGGCCATCACCTTGACCGGCGGCGCGGCGGCGACGTTGACAAAATCGGCCACGGATACGCCCAGCGCCGAGGCCAGACGGCACAACAGCGCGATGCTCGGATTGGCCCGGCAGGCTTCAATGTCTACCAGCATGCCTTTACTGACCCCCGCGCGTCGCGACAGCTCATCAAGGGAGATCTTCTTTTCCGCCCGGTAGCGTTTAAGGCGCGCGGCAACGGCTTCATTGATCATGGCGGCATCGGCGCCCGCATCGGTCGTTATATTGACTTTATTGGTCATCGGTCGATATTATGCTTTAAAATGGTCGTTACAGGATTATCCAATGAATAGCGTATTACCGTCAATCAGCCCGCAGGTCTCCGCGCTGGCCCCCGGCTTTCGCGCCCTGAGCATTGATGTCGTTTCCGCCGCCGTACGCGCCCCCCAGGTCGGGTCAGATGCGCTCCGCTCCGCCTGCAAAGCGGTTCTCGCCGACGAGCCGCAGTGGGCGGAGGCGCACCTGCAGGCCTGGAGCGAAGTATTCCGCGCCTTTGGCGCAAAACCTAAAAGGACCCCCTGCTCGGCGGAAGCCTTGCGTAAACGGGTGCTGCGCGATGGCGAGATGGCCGCGATCGATCCTATCGTCGACCTCTATAACGCGGTGAGCCTGCGCTACGCCGTGCCGGTCGGCGGCGAAAACCTGGCGGCGTATGTTGGCGTGCCGCAGCTCAAGATAGCGGACGGCAACGAGCCGTTCGATACCGTTAAGGAAGGACAGACGGTTTACGAATACCCCGACGCGGGAGAGGTGGTCTGGGGCGACGATCGCGGCGTGACCTGCCGCCGCTGGAACTGGAGACAGGGAGTACGCACGCGTCTGAGCGTGGAGAGTCCGCGGATGTGGTTTATTCTTGAAAGCCTGCCGGAAATGCCGCTTAGCGCGCTGCAGGAGGCGGGAGAGATGCTGAGCAACGGTCTGCTGGAGATGATGCCGGAGGCGACGATCCGCTCGCGGCTGATTGGCCCGGGGGCTTAACCCCCTTCTGCTGCGCCCGGCAGCGCTATACTACCGGGCAGAGCGATTACTTCCGCGCTTCGAAGGCAATTTTCACCGCCATCCCCGCCAGCACCGTCGCCATCAACCAGCGCTGAAACTGCTGCCATAACGGGCGCCCCGCAAGAAACAGCGACACCTGCCCGGCCATCACCACAATCAGCGCGTTAACCGCCACGCTAAATATCGCCTGGGTAAATCCCAGCGCCAGCGATTGCGTAAGGATGCTGCCGTGACCGGGAGAGATAAACTGCGGCAGCAGTGAGAGATACATGATGGCGATTTTAGGGTTCGCCAGGTTAGTAATAAAGCCCATCATAAACAGCTTACGGCCGCTATCCGCAGGCAGGTCGCGCACCGTAAAGACCGAGCGCCCGCCGGGCTTCACCGCCTGCCAGGCCAGATAAAGCAGATAGACAACGCCGCTGATGCGCAAGACGTCATAAGCATAGGGCACGGCGAAGATCAGCGCGGTAATACCGAACGCGGCGCACAGCATATAAAAGACAAACCCCAGCGCCACCCCGCCGAGGGAGACCAGTCCGGCCTTTCTTCCCTGGCAAATCGAGCGCGAAATCAGATAGATCATATTCGGCCCCGGGGTCAGCACCAGGCCAAGGGCCACCAGAGCGAAGGTCAGCAGCGACGAAATCTCAGGCATAGCGTATCTCCATAAAGTGAAGTGATGCCCAGGCGCGCGGCGGCGGCAACCATGCTCCCCGACAGTGACCTGTCTAAAACGCCAGTCACATGGTGACGAACAGTATGGCCGCGGTTAGCGATGCACGACAACTCACCTGAACAGGTGGGCGGTCTATCGCTTCTCTGCTGCTTTTGCCGCCTTGCCGGAGCGATAAATAAAGAACAGCGCCAACCCCAAACAGACGATCGCCCCAAGCCGCCCCGGTGAAAAGGTAATGGCATCATTACCGAGCCAGCCAAAGTTATCGATCAGCAGACTCATGGCCAGTTGGCCAAAAATCACCGCCACCGTGGCCGTCGCGGTACCGATACGCTGCACCGCCACCACCATAATTACGATATAGGGGACGCCGCAAAATGCCCCCAGCAACTGCCATTTCGGCACATCCAGCAGCGTCGTCGTCTGGTGGGGCGCAAAGTAGAAAATCAGCAGCGCGGTGATCAAGGCGCCTACGGAGAAAGTGAGAAACGCGCTACGAAATACGCCTACCTGACTGCCTAAACGACCGTTAATCGCCGCCTGCATACTCAACATCGCGCCGCCGGCCAGCGCCAGCAAAATCATTATGCTACTCATCTTAAGTCCTCAGCTTGCGGCGATCAGAATCAGGGCGACAACGATAAACAACAGTGCGATAAGCCGCCGACCGTCGATTTTACGTTTTGGCGAACCGAACAGGCCATAATGGTCAATCAACAGGCTTTTGCAGACCTGGCCGGCAAGAATGCCGATCATCGTCATGGCAATACCGATAACCGGCACGGCGATAGTTAAGATGACGACATAGATGGGGCCCAGGATGCCCCCGGTAAGCTGCCAGCCCGGCAAAGAGAAGAACGAGGGGCTTTGCCTCTGGCCAAACAGCAGCATCAGCAGAAACGTCAGCGCGCTGCCAACGCTGAGAATACTGAAGGTGGCCCACAGGTCCCCTACCTGACCGGCCAGCGGCCCGAGTAGTCCAGCTTCCACGGATAATCCCATGCCGCCGGCAATCACAAGAAAAATAAGTAATAACTGCATCGTTGATATCCGATTATTAATGGGGTGGCAGAGCATAAAGCAGCGGAGTGATGTGAAAAACGATACAATCAAGGAAACACTTTTGCGGATATTGCATTAATGAGCGATGCGGGTAATGTGAACTTTCGGGCGCTGCAGCTGTTTATCGCCGTTTACGACAGCCAGAGCTTTTCCGTCGTGGCGCGACGGGAAGGCGTTTCTCCCTCAATGGTATCGCGCACCATTCACCAGCTTGAGGACGCGCTCGGTCAGCAGCTGTTTTATCGTAATACCCGGGCCGTGGTGCCTACCGAAGCAGGACGCCTGTTTGCCGCTCATGCCAGAGGTATCAGCGAACAGTTCAGCGACGCGCGACGCGATTTGCAGGACCGGAACCTTGAGCCAGGCGGGCTGGTGCGCATCAACGCCCCGGTCTATTTTGGCCAGCGCCATATCGCGCCCTGGCTGCCGGGGCTGACGGCGCGCTATCCGCAGATGCAGATTGAGCTGGCGCTGACCGATGATTTCATCGATCCGCACCGCGATGCTACCGACGTGATTTTTCGCATCGGTAGCCTGCCGGATTCCAGCGTTCACGCCAGAGTACTGGGTATGCAGCATCATTATCTGGTCGCCGCTCCGGCGTATCTGCGACGCCGCGGCATCCCGGAGACGCCGGAAGATCTTCGCCAGCACAGCACGCTGGTCTACAGCGGCTCAAACGGGCCCAACCGCTGGCTGTTCCGCCTTGCGCAAGGGGAATGGGTGCACTATCCGCAAACGCCGCAGCTCACTTCAAATAACGCTGATGCGCTGCTGACCGCTGCGCTGGGGGGCATGGGAGTGGTGCTCTTTCCCGACTGGATGGTTAATGAAGCGACAGGAGAAGGAAGGCTAATTCAGCTGATGCCCCGCTACACCGCGGCAATCGGCAATACCCCCTCGCCGGTTTCGGCGATTTACCCTCACGCCAGGCATCCGTCACTTAACGTACGGGCGGTAATTGACTATTTTATCGACGTTTTTGGTACACCTTTATACTGGCAGCGCTAAGCTTGTTTACGCACTAAAATTGTCATAACGCAAATAATGGGATCTTCGCTGGCGGAGATGATGTCTTAACGATTCCTTTACGCTGATGTTACGACTATGGTGGTAAGGTCATTGTTGAAAACCAGCCATTCAACAATGATATATATTCGGTTTTTACAAAGGCATTGAACGGAAATAACTATTAAATCCGTAGACTCATTCAAATATCGCTTATTGGTAGCAGTGTATATCGTAATGGCATTCACAAAAGCAAACGGAGCCTGATATGAGCACGTCAAACGATCCTTCGAATACCCCGTCGGCAGGAAAATGTCCCTTTCACGCCGAAACACCGACGCCCACGCAGAGCGCGGGTGGTGGCACCGGCAACCGCGACTGGTGGCCTAATCAACTACGTGTGGATCTGCTGAATCAGCACTCCAATCGTTCAAACCCGCTGGGCGAAAACTTTAACTACCGCGAAGAGTTTAAGAAGCTCGACTACTCGGCCCTGAAAGCCGATCTGCGCGCCCTGCTCACCGATTCTCAGGAGTGGTGGCCGGCGGACTGGGGCAGCTATATCGGGCTGTTTATTCGTATGGCATGGCACGGCGCCGGTACCTATCGTACCGTTGACGGGCGCGGCGGCGCAGGCCGCGGGCAGCAGCGTTTCGCCCCGCTCAACTCCTGGCCGGATAACGTCAGCCTCGACAAAGCCCGTCGCCTGCTGTGGCCGGTTAAGCAGAAATACGGCCAGAAAATCTCCTGGGCCGATCTCTATATGCTGGCGGGCAACGTGGCGCTGGAAAACGCCGGTTTCCGCACCTTTGGCTTCGGGGCCGGTCGTGAAGACGTATGGGAACCGGATCTGGACGTTGACTGGGGTAATGAAACCGAATGGCTGGCCCATCGTCATCCGGAAAGCCTGAATCAGCAGGCGATCGGCGCCACCGAAATGGGGCTGATTTACGTCAACCCTGAAGGTCCTAATGCCAGCGGCGACCCGCTCTCCGCGGCCTCCGCAATTCGCGCGACCTTCGGCAATATGGCGATGAATGATGAAGAGATCGTCGCGCTGATCGCCGGCGGCCATACGCTGGGCAAAACCCACGGCTCCGCGGTGACCAGCCACGTTGGCGCAGAGCCGGAAGCGGCGCCGATCGAAGCGCAGGGCCTCGGCTGGGCGAACAGCTACGGCAGCGGCGCGGGCGCCGACGCGATCACCTCCGGTCTGGAAGTTGTCTGGACGCAAACGCCAACCCAATGGAGCAACTACTTCTTCGAAAACCTGTACAAATACGAGTGGGTACAGACCCGCAGCCCGGCAGGCGCGATTCAGTTCGAAGCGAAAGACGCCCCTGAAATCATTCCTGACCCGTTTAATCCGGAGAAAAAACGCAAGCCCACCATGCTGGTCACCGACCTGACGCTGCGCTTTGACCCGGAATTCGACAAGATTTCCCGCCGTTTCCTGAACGACCCGCAGGCCTTTAACGAAGCTTTCGCCCGCGCATGGTTTAAACTGATCCACCGCGATATGGGGCCGAAGTCCCGCTACATGGGCCCGGAAGTGCCGAAAGAAGATCTGATCTGGCAAGACCCGCTACCGGCGGCGATCCACGCCCCGACCGCAGAGGATATCGCGACGCTGAAAACCGCCATTGCCGACGCCGGCCTTTCGGTCAGCGAGCTGGTTTCCGTAGCCTGGGCATCGGCATCCACCTTCCGCGGTGGTGATAAACGCGGCGGCGCCAACGGCGCGCGTCTGGCGCTCGAGCCGCAGAAATCGTGGCCGGTTAACGCCATCGCCTCCCGCGTGCTGCCAACCCTGCAGGCGATTCAGCAGGCATCCGGTAAAGCGTCTCTGGCTGATATCATCGTCCTCGCCGGCGTGGTGGGCATTGAGCAGGCTGCCGCGGCGGCAGGCGTTCAGGTCAGCGTCCCCTTCGCTCCTGGCCGCGTCGATGCGCGTCAGGATCAGACCGATGTCGAAGCGATGGATCTGCTGCAGCCTCTGGCCGATGGTTTCCGCAACTATCGTCGCGTGGGCGGCGGCATCTCCACCGAAACGCTGCTGATTGATAAAGCGCAGCAGTTAACGCTGACGGCGCCAGAAATGACGGTCCTGGTAGGCGGTCTGCGCGTGCTGGGCGCTAACTTTGACGGCAGCCGGCACGGCGTATTTACCGACCGCGTGGGCGTGCTGAGCAATGATTTCTTCGCTAACCTGCTCGATATGGGTACCGTCTGGAAAGCTGCTGACGAGCACGCTGAGCTGTTTATTGGCCGCGATCGTAAGAGCGGCGAAGAGAAATACACAGCGACACGCGTTGATCTGGTGTTTGGCTCCAACTCCGTCCTGCGCGCCCTGGCAGAAGTGTATGCCTGCAGCGATGCGCGGCAGAAGTTTGTCAGCGACTTTGTCGCCGCATGGACCAAAGTGATGAACCTCGACCGCTTCGATCTGTAATCTTTTCCCCGGCAGAAATGCTAAACCCGGGCCAATGGCCCGGGTTTCTTCTATCTAATCCAGATTGTCAGCAGAATAATGATGGCCGCAATAATCGCCACCTGAATAAAGACTTTATCCAGCGATCCTCTACGCATCGCGCCCCCTTATTCAGAACAGGATTTGCCAGATAGCTAACAGCAGCACCAGCAGACCCATCAGGAAAAATATCAGCGCGATGATAGTGTCCGGAGAACGATTCATCTCTGCGCCTCCTTATTATCAGAACCACTGACCGAAACGTTTGATATAGAAACGTTTCATGCCCTGCGCGACCACGCAGTAGCTGAGCAGCGTCGCGACCAGCCATGGGAAGTAGCTCAGCGGCAGCGGCTCCAGCCCGACCATCGCTCCCAGCGGGGAGAACGGAATGTAGATGCCCATCGCCATAATCACTGCGGTGGTGAGCAGTACCGGCAGCGTCGCGCGGCTCTGGATAAACGGAATTTTCTGCGTTCTCAGCATATGTACGACCAGCGTTTGCGACAGCAGCCCTTCAATAAACCAGCCGGACTGAAACAGCGCCTGGGCTTCGACGTTGTTCGCCGCGAACACGTACCACATCAGCGCGAAGGTGGTGATATCAAAAATGGACGACGTCGGGCCAATCCACAGCATAAAGCGGCCGATGTTTTTTGCATCCCACTTGCGCGGCTTGCGCAGGAATTCCTTATCCATCTTGTCCCAGGGCAGCGAGAGCTGGGAGAGATCGTACATCAGGTTCTGGATCAGCAGATGAATCGCCAGCATCGGCAAGAACGGAATAAACGCGCTGGCCACCAGTACTGAGAAGACATTACCGAAGTTAGAGCTGGCGGTCATATTCAGGTACTTAATGATATTGCCGAAGGTCTCACGTCCTTTGATCACCCCTTCTTCCAGCACCATCAAATCCTTTTCCAGCAGGATAATATCGGATGCCTCTTTGGCGATATCCGCCGCGCTGTCGACCGAAATACCGACGTCCGCGTCGCGCAGCGCTGGCGCATCGTTGATGCCATCGCCGAGGAAGCCGACGGTGTGGCCGTTTTTCTGCAGCGTTTTCAGGATCCGCGACTTCTGCAACGGCGTCAGTTTGGCGAACACCGCGCGCGTTTCCACTTCGCGCTCCAGTTCGTTATCCGTCATCGTCTCAATCTGCGGCCCGGTCAGGATACCGTGGGCATCGATACCTACTTCCAGGCAAATCCGCGCCGTGACGATCGGGTTATCGCCGGTCAACACTTTGACCGCCACGCCGTTGTCGCGTAGCGCGGTAATCGCTTTTCCCGCGCTCTCTTTCGGCGGGTCGAGGAAGGTCAGCATTCCTTCTACCGTCAGCCCCTGCTCATCGTTGGCGCACAGCGGGGCTGTCAGGGCGGAATCATCCAGCTTGCGGGTCGCAACCAGCAGCACGCGGAAGCCCTGGGCGTTGTAGTCCTGCGTTTTGGCTAACAGCAGATCGCGGCGGGTTTCATCCAGCGCAACCACGCGGTCGCCTTCGCGCAGATGCGTGGCCACCATCAGCATCTCTTCGACCGCGCCTTTGCAGATCAGGCTTTTATCACCGTGGCGAACATCTTCCACCGACACCGACACCCGACGGCGGACAAAATCAAACGGCAGTTCATCAAGCTTCACGAAGCGCTCTTTGGTCGCCGGCGCAATCCGCCCCTCACCAAAGCGCAGTACCGCCCGATCCATCAGGTTGCGCGCCCCGCTCTGGCTGCTGCTGTTGAGCCACGCCAGCGTCAGCACCCGGTCGCTCTCGCTGCCGCTGACGTCAAGATGATGCTCAAGAATGATATTGTCCTGAGTCAACGTGCCGGTTTTATCGGTGCACAGCACGTCCATGGCGCCGAAGTTCTGAATCGCGTTCAGCCGCTTGACGATCACTTTACGCCGCGACATGGCGATAGCGCCTTTCGCCAGGTTGGAGCTGACGATCATCGGCAGCATCTCCGGCGTCAGGCCCACGGCGACCGCGAGAGCAAACAGCGATGCCTCAACCCAGTCGCCTTTGCTGAAGCCGTTAATCAGCAGCACAATCGGCACCATCACCAGCATAAAGCGGATCAGCAGCCAGCTGACGCTGTTTACCCCGCGATCGAACGCCGTCTGGGTGCGCGTACCGACAATAGACTTCGCCAACGAACCAAACCAGGTGCGGTTTCCGGTGGCCACCACCACCGCCTGCGCCCTGCCGCTGGTCACGTTGGTGCCCATCAGACAGATATTGCCCATCTCCAGCAGGCTTTTATCTTTATTCGGCTCGGGAAGCCTGTCGCACCCTTTGCCGGACACGCTGGCCAGAACATCATACTTTTCAACCGGCAGCGATTCACCGCTGAGTATCGACTGGCTGACGAACAGGTCCCGGGACTCCAGCAGACGGACATCTGCCGGAACCAGATCCCCCGCCGCCAGGAAAATGATGTCACCGGGCACCAGTTCCTCAATGGCAATCTCCTCCTGCACCGGCCCCATGTTACCAGGACCGCGACGCAGCACCGTCGCCGTGGTGCGGACCATCGATTTCAGCGCCTGTGCCGCTTTGTTGGTACGAAACTCCTGCCAGAAACGCAATAACCCGCTCAGGCTAACCATCGTGACGATAATAATGATCCCGGTCAGATCGGTCTCTTCGCCGTTACGCAGCGGTAGCCAGTAATCGGTCACAAAGCTGACGGCGGCCAGCGCCATCAGGACATAGATAAACGGGTTATTGAATGCCTGCAAAAGCTGGATTAGCGCTGGCGGTGCCTGCTCGTGCGCGACTTCATTGCGGCCATATTCATCCAGTCGTTCAAGGGCATCTTCGGTGGTGAGACCCTGACGGCTGCTGTTGAGCCGCGCCAGCGTATGATCCGGGCTGTTAAATGCCTCGGTTTCAATGGCGAAGCTTTTTTTATGCTGCTTATCATTTTCTGACGCAGACCGGTTTATTTTCCGGTTTTCTATTTTCATGTCAGTCATGATTAATCCTCAAATTTAAGACGTCGTTATCCCTGCATAATTAACTTATGCATAATTCATTTTTACGTTATTAAACGCTTATTACTTTATATGCCTGGGAATATCCATCATTCCCTCCTTAGACAAATCATTGCCACAGTAGAATATCAGGGAGGCTAACTCCCTTCGACGCACCAGCGCACTGACGTAATGTTTTCGTCACCGCCAATTCTTGCCATAATAAGATCTCGTACTTTGCGGTGGTCGGTATTACCGACCAGTTCGATACGAATTTCTTTATGTCCTTGTTCTTTTGCTGCTATCGACACCAGCCCCTGCAAGCTGAGCGTCATCTCTTTACTGATATTAAGCAATAGCTGACGAATCGCGTTTTCGTGTTCGCTATGACAAATAATATTCAGGACGTAGCATTTCTCTTCTTCTGTCGCACCGGGGATCTGATTAATTCTCTGCGCCGCTTCGCGCAGTAGAATATTAGCGCAGAGGATGATCAGCGTTGCCGCCGCCGCTTGCCAGAACTGGCCTAAGCCACACAGTACGCCAATTGCCGCAGAGCACCACAGCGTTGCCGCGGTATTCAGGCCGCGCACGTTCATGCCTTCCCGCATGATGACGCCGGCGCCGAGAAAACCAATTCCGGAAACCACCTGCGCGGCAATACGCCCCGGGCTATCCGGCGATGTGGAGATAGAGCTCAGAATAAAAACCGCCGCGCCGGTGGCGACCAGCGCATTAGTGCGCAGGCCAGCCATTCGCTGCCGCCACTGTCTTTCGGCGCCAATCAGCGCGCCCAACAGCATTGCCGCGAGTAAATTTGCGATATAAGGAAACATCAACATAGCTTCCTCCATTTTTGCTGGAAGAATTAACTACGTGCTTTATTAAGCACACGACAAATTGTCGCCAGATAGGCGATTAGCGTCGCGTTGACGGTGGAGGGAATAATGTATTTTTAAACATGAACATGACGATTATCCTCGCAGCCATGCTGCGTTATTCTTTATGGGATGCAATCGTCTGAATGATGAGGAGATTGCTGCCCGCCGGTTGGCAAGCAGCGCAGAAAAAATAGCGTCAGCTTGCCTTGATGTTTAAGTAAGGGTGACTGTCCAACATATTTCTCCTGTGTGAATTTGTGCTCATTATAGTCATTCAATTATTTGAGTAAAGTTAAAATCTCGCTTTAGTGACGATTTGTTTAGAATGACCTTAATGCGCCAGGCCTGCCCACCGGGATTAACCCCGGCGCGAACCGGGGTTAATTCACTAATCGAAGACGCCATTAATTATCGACGTCACGATCGCCGTACTCAGCGCGATCAGCACTAAATCCTGGCCCACCACGCGCCATTCATAGCCTGGATAGTAAGGCAGTTCGTTGAGCATTGATGCCGGAACCGCTTTTTTCGCAATCCCCGGAGGTAAGGGTTTACCACGCGCCAGATTTTTGGCGATTCCCGGCGGCAGGGACTGATAGCCGGTTAAACCGTAGTTTACCGCCAGCGAACGTGCTCTGGAGAAGCTGATATCGGCGGAGACATGATCGGGTTTGCCGTAATTTTTTCTCTGCCCCGGATTTCCTTCTTTATGGCCCTGGTTGCCCTTATCAACGTTGTTTTTACCGCTATTGCCCTTGTTACCGCTATTGCCATGGTTACCGCTATTCCCACCACTGTTGCCATGGTTACCGCTATTTCCACCGCCGTTACCGCCGCCATTCCCGTTACCGGGATTAGCGAAGACCGGCGTAGCCATCATTGACAGCGAAAGCGCCGCCGCCAGCGCTGCTTGTAAAATTTTCTTGCTAGACATGATTATTTTCCTGAGTGGGAGTACTCGCTTTGAATGTAGGTGAATAACCGCGACGTAACAATCTCTCTTTATCTTAAATTTAACCCAAGTCAAAACCTTACGGCATAGTGGTGAATTCCTTCATCCCGTGGGCGGATGCAGCGCGAAAACCAGCATACTTTCTCATCAGAATCCCATTTCCGAGATTTTATTCTGCAAATATTCCCCCCTCGGTGCGAATAAAAATTTAAAACCATTAACAATCAAATAACATTAGCAGGCAAACATTTTATCTGAGGAAAATAATAATATGTCTACCACCCAGGTTCTGGGCGACGCCGCGTTCGCCTCCCCAGGACATCCCCACTCCAGCCTGACCGCTCGCATCGATGCGCTGCCCGCCTCCGTTGGCCTGTGGTCTTTTATCACCCTCCTGGCGCTGGGCGGCTTCTTCGAGCTGTACGATCTTTTTCAGACCGGCTATATCAGCACCGGGCTGCTGGCAGAGAATATTTTCCATACCGGCGAGCAGGGTATCTTCGGTATCTCCGACCAGGCCGCCTTCGCGTCGTCCACTTTTATGGGGCTGTTTATTGGCGCCAGCCTGCTTGCGCCGCTGGCGGATAAACTGGGCCGCCGCCTGACGTTTATGTTTGCCCTCGCCTGGTACGGCGTATTTTCGCTGATGATGGCCCTGCAAAGCAGCGCCGAAGGGGTTATTTTCTGCCGCTTTCTGGTCGGCGTCGGTCTCGGCATTGAGCTGGTGACCATCGACACCTATTTAAGCGAATGGGTGCCGACGCATCTGCGCAATAAAGCTTTCGCTTTCGCCTTCTTTATTCAGTTTTTATCGGTTCCTGCCGTGGCGCTGATGTCGTGGCTGCTGGTGCCAATTACCCTTTTCGGCCTGACCGGCTGGCGCTGGGTGATTATTTTCGGCGCGCTCTGCTCACTGGTCATCTGGGTTATCCGCAAGAAGCTGCCGGAGTCGGCGCGCTGGCTGGAGGAAAAAGGTCGTCACGAGGAAGCCCATAAGGTGATGTGCGAAATGGAACAGCGCTGCGGCGTTTCTCCCTCGCCGCGCCACCGGATTGAGAAGCAAGACAACCAGCGCAGGCTGGGAAGCTTTAAAGCGATCTGGGCGCCGCAGTACCGCAAACGCACGATCATGCTGATGGTGATGAACTTCTTCCAGGCCATTGGCTTCTTTGGCTTCGGCAACTGGCTGCCCGCCCTGCTTTCCGGTCAGGGGGCGAGCATCACCCACAGCCTGCTGTACGCGTTCTTTATTACCCTCGCCTATCCTATTGGCTGTCTGTTCTGCACCCGCTTCGTCCATCGTTTTGAAAATAAATGGCAAATTGTGCTTTCCGCGCTGATGACGGTGGTATTTGGGACCCTGTTTGCCCTGCAGAACAGCCCGGTACTGCTGGTGATTTGCGGGTTTATGATCACTTGGTCAAACGCCTGGCTAACCATTAGCTATCACGCCTACCAGGCCGAAGTTTTCCCAACCCACATCCGCGCGCGGGCGGTCGGCTTCTGCTACTCCTTTAGCCGACTGTCGACGGCGATCACCAGCATTTTGATCGGCATTATTTTGCAGTACGCCGGTACCCCAGGGGTGATTAGCTTTATCGTCGCCAGCATGCTGATGGTGATGCTGTCGGTGGGCATCTTTGGGCCTAAGACCCGCGGGATCAGCCTGGAGAATATTTAACGCTAGCCGCCGCCGGGTTAGCCGGCGGCGCGCGTGGCTAATCTTTTCTCCTGATTGCGCAGCAGCCACGGCAGCGGCAATGCGCTCAGGGCGCAGAGCAGCAATATTCCCTGCATTGCCCGCTCGCCGTTCTCGTCAACCGAGAGCACCCACGACGAAAGCAGAAAGGCCGCCGCCGTACTTAATGACATTAAGGTATTCTGTAAAAGCGTAAACCCGGCCCTGGCGCTATCCGCGGGAAAACGCATCGCCACAGCCGATGAGGCCACCAGACGACAGTAGGCGGCGGCCAGAAACAGCACCATAAACAGTGCGCCGCCGTGGTTGAAGGTAAAAGCGATGCTCAGGCTCAGTATAAACAGCAGACTGGCCAGCAGGCTGATGCGGTAGCCGCTGTAATGCTGGCATAGCTTGCCGGTGAGTTTAGTGGCGCCCAGCCCTGCCACTCCTCCGCCGAAAAAGAGCCACGGCAATTCGCCGCCGCTGACCCCCATTTTCACCGTCAGTAACGGTACCAGCAGCGGAATGATTAACATCGGGCTGAATTGCGCAAGTGCGTTGCCGGAGGCGTAAAACAGCACCGATGACGACCAGCGCAAACCCGCCTGACGACTCGCCTCGATGGGTTGCTCCGGCAGCACGAGTTTTATCAGCGGTAACGTGATTAAGCAGAGTCCGCCGATCGTCGCGGGAGCTATCTGCCAGCCGATTTGTTCACTGAGAAATAGCATCATCGGCATGCCGACAATGCTGACCAGTGAGAATGCGGCAATCGTTGAGGCCAATGCCCGAGAGCGCAGCTGCGGCGGCATAATGTTGACCAGCAGACTGCTGGCCACGCCCATCGTGGTCCCGCCGACCAGGCCGGCAAGAAAACGCCAGAATAACAATACGTCAAAACGGGTGGTGGTCAGCGTCATCATCGTTAGTCCCCCCAACAGAGCCATGTTGCAGAGCAAAAAGCGCCGAGGTTTAACGTTACCGACCCATCGCCAGACGCTTACTCCGGCAACAACGGAAGCCAGCGTATAAACGCCGGTGACGTAACCCGCCTGGCTTACCGGCACCTGAAACGTTGGCGCCATCCAGGTAAATAAGGGATTAAAAATCATATATTCGAGGGCGTTGATGAATTGAACAAAGGCCATGATCAACGTTATTCGTACCAGATATCCGGGCATGTAAGACTCCTGACAATGTAATGCGCAGAGTCTAGCTGCTGGTAAATCCGCGCATAAGACGGTAAAAGTGGCGTTGTTAATTATCAAAATCGGGATAATCGAGAGTGAAAAAAGTGGATCTCAACGCCCTGCGGGTGTTCGTCACCGTGGCGGAAACTGGCTCATTCAGCGCCGGAGCAAAAGCGCTGCAGATGCCCTCATCGAACGTAAGCCGACAGATTTCACAGCTTGAGGAGAGCCTTCAGCTACGCCTGATACAACGCAGTACCCGGCACATGAAGCTGACCCCTGCCGGTCATACGCTGCTCGCCAGTATGCGGCCGGTGCTGGAGCAACTTGCCGCTACGGAAGCCGAGCTGACTCAGCAGCAGGCCGAACCCGAAGGGCCGCTGCGCCTGTGCCTGCCAAACGAGATTGGCCCTTCGCTGTTTGCGCCGCTAATGGCGCAATTTGCCCTGCGCTACCCAAAAATAACCGTGAGCTGTACCACCAATCTGGCGGGAACGGAGGTGTTAAAAGAGGATGTGGATATTGCGGTGATCATTACCCGCGGCAAAATGGAAGACGCCAGCGTCATTGCGCGTCCGCTCTTTTCGTTTCCCTGCTGCGTGGTCGCTTCTCCGCAGCTGATTGCCAGAACGGGAATGCCGACAAACAGCGAGCAATTAACCACGCTGCCCTGTATTACCACCGTTAGCGCTCTGGCGGGGCAAGCCTGGCAGTTTACCGCGGCGGACGGTAGCTTCAAAAAGGTTAGCGTCAACGGCCACTATCGCGTCAACAGCGGCGAAATGGCCCTGCACGCCGCGCTTGCCGGCGTCGGCTTTGCGATTCTGGGGGAGAAACCCTGCCGCCCGTTTATCGAACGCGGTGAACTCCAGGAAGTCACGCTGGAGCTGCCGCCGGCGCCGTTACAGCTCTCCGCCCTTTATCGGGAGCGCCACTTTATGCCCGCCAGAACGCGCGTCTGGCTTGAATTTATCCAGTCGCAGATGGTCGGCGTTCGCTAAAAATCACCTGCGCATCGGCGAAGCATTTTTCCGCCAGCGACGACACCGGCTCTTTGTTGCGCATGATCAGCGCCAGCATCGAGTCGACCTCCGTCTCCGCGATCGGCCTGATTTCCAGATTATCGCTTAGCGCTTCGAGGCCGTTGTTCAGCGGCATAATCGCGCAGCAGATCCCGGCCTGCACCGCCTGGATAATCTGAAACGTGGAGTCGCTTTCGAAAACGTATTTTGGCGCCAGCCCCTTGGCCTTAAAGCTCATCTCAATCGATTCGCGGTAGTACATGCCCTTGGTCAAAAAGCCCAGCGGCAGCGCGGCCAGCGTCTCCCAACCGGGGATGGCGTCAGCAAACTGGAAATGGCGCTTATCGTGCAGCAAACCCATCCGGGTGTTCGGCAGCCACACCACGTTGAACAGCTGGCTATCGACGTGATGCAGATAGCAGATCCCCAGATCCAGCTGGTTGCGGCTGACGCCGTCGATAATCTGTTCCGAGGTCATGGACAGCAGACTGAACTGCAGCTCCGGGTATTTATCCGCCAGCGGTTTGATCAGCTGCATCGGATTCAGGCTGGCTAAGGGCACCATTCCCACTCTGAGCTGGCCGACCATCTGCCCGCGGCAGATAGCCGCCTCCGCCTCCAGCCCGTCGTGCGCCGCCAGCAGCGCCCGCGCCCAGGCCAGAATACGCTCGCCCTCAGGGGTAAAACCTTCAAACCGCTGCCCGCGCTGAATCAGAGTCAGATTAAGTTCTTCTTCAAGATTGCGGATCCGCATTGATAGCGTAGGCTGGGTGATATGACAGGCCGCCGCGGCCTGGCCGAAATGTCGTGTTCTGTCGAGCGCAATCAGGTACTTAAGCTGTTTGATATCCATTAATGATCCACTGTTGCGCAATCTGCTGCCAGCGCAGCAGGCAAAATGTTAGCTAAATGTTATGTTCTACGTTGATGAAATTCAAGCGTCGGTCGACCGTTGCTCGTCCCGCGCGCCTGAGGCTACACTCATGCTATGCCCCGGCAGGAGAAACCGTTGAAAACTCGCCTTCATCACGTTCAGCAGCACCGGATAGCCATGCCGGGACTGGAAGCCATATCGTTAGTTACGGACCAGAGCTTTCCGCGCCATTCCCACGATCGGTTCGGCATCGGGATTTTCACTCAGGGCGCGCAGCGTTCCTGGAGCCATCTGGGCAAGGTTGAGGCCGCCGTCGGAAATATCATTATGGTTAATCCGGGCGAGATACACGATGGTATTCCGCTGGAGGGCCCACGCAGCTGGCGTATGGTCTATCTCGATCCTGAGCGCGTTGTCGACGAACTGCAGGGAGAGATGAAGGCAGAAGAGATCCTCCTGCGTCCGGTCGTCGACGACCCGCAGCTGCGCAGGCAAATGCAGCGGCTGTTTCACGAGATCGTCGCCAGCGCGCCCGACGATACCGCCGTGGAAGAGGCGCTGCTGCTCTGCCTGATGCAGGTGAGCCAATTTCATCTTTGCGCCAGGCGACCCGGCAAAATCGGCACTCCCGCCATTGCGCTGGCCAGGCAATATCTCGACGACGCCCCCGAAGAAAAAATCTCTCTCGACGCGCTGGCTACCCTCTGCGGTCTCAGCCGCTTTCAGCTGATCCGCGGCTTCGCTCGAGAAACCGGCATCACGCCGCACGCCTACCTGGTACAGGCCCGTGTACGCCTGGCTCGCCGTCTGCTGGCGGAAGGCTACTCCCCCGCCGATACCGCTTTGATGGCCGGTTTTGCCGATCAGAGCCACCTCACCCGCGCGTTTCAAAAACAGTTTGCCGTCACGCCAGGCAGCTATCAGGCGATCGTTCAGGCGAGCCGCTAGCTGACGTTGTGCAATTTTGTTCAATACCGGCACGCGGCTTTACGAAATACTCAGAGCCTCGATTCACCACATCAGGAATAACATCATGGCGCTCATCAGCCCTGAGTTTCTTTTGACTTCGTTTATTGTGGTTATCGCTCCCGGCACCGGGACGCTGTACACCATTGCCACCGGTCTGGCGGCGGGCAGACGAATGAGTTTTGCCGCAGCCTTCGGCTGCACGCTGGGTATTATTCCGCATATACTGGCGGCGATAACCGGGCTGGCGGCCATCCTCCACAGCACGCCTGGCGCATTCGAACTGGTGAAGTACGCCGGCGTCGCCTGGCTGCTGTACCTCGCCTGGGCTACGCTGACCCAGCGCGGCAGCTTGAGCGTGGAAGGCGTCGGGCAACGCATCCCGCGGCAGGTCATCAGCCACGCCATTCTGATCAATTTGCTTAACCCCAAATTGCCGCTCTTCTTTCTCGCCTTTCTGCCGCAGTTTATCCAGCGCGGCTCGGCTTCGCCGATCCGGGAAATGCTGATCCTGAGCGCTATGTTTATGCTGATGACGCTGCTGGTTTTTATGTTCTATGGCGCCTTTGCGGCGGCAATGCGTGGATACGTGCTGACTCGCCCCAGGGTTTTACAAGGGCTGAGAGCCTGCTTTGCCGCCGGTTTTGTCGGGCTGGGGATAAAGCTGATTCTGGCGCAGAGGTAGCGATTTTGCCCACGACGCGACGATCGTCGCAGGCAGATCGTCGCAGGCAAACAGCCCTTTAGCGAAGCCCCGCCAGCGCGCGGATCTCTTTCGAGCGCAGGGTTAAACGGACGGGCGCCGATTTATACGACGGCGTGCCGCTCTCTTTATCGAGATAATCCAGAGGGACCAGCACGTTCGCTTCGGGGTAATAGGCCGCAACGGTGCCCGGCGCGATGCTGTAGGCGACCAGCGTGATATCTTCCAGCCGCTGATGGTGGCCCGGTAGCGCGGAGCTGATATCCACCCGATCGCCGTGCTCGAATCCCTGCTCCGCCATGTCCTGCTCGTTCATAAACAGCACGTCGCGACGGCCAAACACACCGCGGTAGCGATCGTCCATGGCATAAATGGTGGTGTTGTACTGATCGTGGCTGCGCAACGTCACCAGCCGCATCACATCGTTACCCTCCACCTGCAGATTTTCGCGCACGCCGTGGAAAACCGAGAACATCGCTTTTCCGGTCGGCGTCGGCCAGATACGCTCCGTCGGCGGCAGCGGCATACGAAAACCGCCGGGATGGCGAATACGTTGATTGTACTGGTCAAAGCCGGGAACGGTCTGTTCAATCAGATCGCGGATACGATCGTAGTCGGCGACCAACCACTGCCAGTCGATTTTGCTCTCCGGCAGCGTCGCCGTCGCCATTGCGGCGACAATCGCCGGTTCCGAGCGCAGTTCAGGCGAGCCGGGCTTCAGCTTGCCCGATGACGCGTGCACCATCGACATGGAATCTTCGACGGTGATCGACTGGCGTCCGGTCTCCTGAATATCGAGTTCGGTTCGCCCAAGGCACGGCAGGATAAAAGTCTCTTTTGCCACCAGAAGATGCGAGCGGTTTAGCTTAGTGCCAATATGGACGCTCAGATCCAGCCCCCGCATCGCCGGAAAAGCCCGTTCGCTATCCGGCATGGCCACCGCGAAGTTACCGCCAAGGCAGATCAGCGCTTTCGATTCACCGTCAATCATCGCCTGCAGCGCTTTTACCGCATCATGGCCGTGCTCCTGCGGCGGCGTAAAACCACACACCCGCTGTAGGTTGGCGAGAAACTGGGCGCTCGGTTTTTCGGTGATACCGACGGTACGGTTGCCCTGGACGTTGGAGTGGCCGCGCAGCGGGCAGATCCCGGCCCCCGGTTTGCCAATATTCCCGCGCATCAGCAGCAGGTCGGCTATCAGGCGTACGTTGGAAGTGCCCTTGTTATGCTGGGTGATGCCCATGCCGTAAGTGATAATCGTGGCGTTAGATTTAGCGTAAGCCGCCGCCACCCGTTCAAGATCGCCGCGCGTCAGGCCAGACTCGCGTTCGATATCCAGCCACGGCGTCGCGTCGACATCCCTCGCAAAGTCGGCAAAGCCCAGCGTGTGCTCATCGATAAAGGCCCGATCCAGCGCCTCGCCCTGCTCCTCCTCAAGCCTTAACAGCGCCTTCGCGATACCCTTAAGCGCCGCCGCGTCGCCGCCCGCTTTGACCTGGAAGTAGGTCGATGCAATGTTGGTTGAGCTGTAGGTCGCCATCTCAATGACGTTCTGCGGATCGGCGAATCGCTCCAGCGCCCGCTCTTTTAGCGGGTTGAAGACGATAATCGGCACGCCCCGGCGCGCCAGTTCGTGCAGCGTACCCATCATGCGCGGATGGTTGGTGCCGGGATTGTGGCCGATAGAGATAACCAGCTCGGTTTTGTCAAAGTCATCAAGCGAGACGGTCCCTTTACCGATGCCGATCGACTGCGGCAGGCCGACGCTGGTCGACTCGTGGCACATATTGGAGCAGTCGGGAAAGTTATTGGTACCGTATTCGCGGGCAAACAGCTGGAACAGCCATGCCACTTCATTAGAGGCGCGCCCTGAGGTGTAGAACTCCACTTCATTGGGCTGCAGGGTGCGAAGAACTTCGCCAATGCGGGTAAACGCCGCTTCCCATGACACCGGACGCAGGGTGTCGCTGGCCTTATCGTAAGCCAGAGGCTGGGTTAAACGCCCGTAGCCTTCCAGCTCGAAATCGCTCCGGGCCAGCAGCGACGTGACGCTATTCGACGCCAGAAACTCTTCGGTGACCCGCTTGCTGGTGGCCTCCCAGGTCACCGCTTTGGCGCCGTTTTCGCAGAACTGAAACGTGGATTTATGCTCCTTATCGGGCCAGGCGCAACCGGGGCAATCAAAGCCATCAGGCTGATTGGTTCGCAGTAGCGTCGCGGGGGCATCGAGCGCATCCATTTGCGTCCGAACGGCGATGGCGGTGGCTTTTAAGGCACCCCAGCCTCCCGCCGGGCCATCATAGGGATGGACGCCGGGAACGACGCGTCTTTTATTACTCATGTTCACTCCTGATGCGCTTTCGGCGGCGGATAGCAGGTGAAACGCCGCATGATTCTTATCACCCGCTACCAGCCAGCGTAACGGGCATTTTTGTTAACGAAAGCATAACAATCAGGGCCGGGACTGTATAATCAATGTTATCTATCACGCGTTAGATTTAACTTATTTAACGAATAATAAACATACAAATTAGGTCAGATTGTAGTAGCGATCCGGCTCAAGTTGCGCCGGCAAAGGATGCTGCCCGGTCATATCCAGCAGGTTGCGCTCAATGGTGTTGCACATTGCATTCAGCGGCAAATCATTGGCCGCGGTACCAAACGGATCCTCCAGCTCTTCCGCCAGCGAATCCCATGACAGAAAGGTGTAGGAGATAAAGACCGACACGAACGGCGTCATATAGTGCAGATCGCCGACGAGGGCAAACGGCAGCAGCGTACAGAACAGGTAAACCGTACGCTGCAAAATAAGCGTGTAAGCAAAGGGTACTGGCGTGCTGGCAAGGCGCTCACAGCCGCCCAGCGCATGACCGAGCTCATCAAGCTTATTGTCCATCAGGCTGAAGGTCATATCGCTGAGTTTCCCCTCCGCGCGAAGACGCCCCAGCTCATTCCCCGCCAGCAGCAGAATACGGTTGGTGGGCATCGAGCTGGCGAGAATATCCGCCACGTCTGGCGGCGGCAGCAAACGTGCTAAATCGGCGCTCGGGTCCGTCTTGCGCAACTGATGCTTCAGGCTCCAGCTAAACGCGACCAGGTAGCTCACCAACCGCTGATGGGATACGCTTTCCATTGGCAGGATATTCTTCAACTGGCGCACCAGCGTTCTCTGCGCAATCAGGACCGTTCCCCACAGATTACGCGCTTCAACAAAGCGGTTGTATCCGGCGCTATTACGAAAGCCGAGAAAAATGGCAATGGCAATCCCCAGCAGGCTAAACGGCGCGACGGTAAGATGGATCCCCAATTGCTCGTACCATTGATAGCTGATGATGGCGATAATCGACATCAGCAGATTAAGCAACAGGCGAAAGACGATTTTTGACAGCACCGAACCGTGCCAGTCAAACAGACGAAGAAACCAGTGTTGTTCTGGCCGGATAATCATTGTATTACTTCCTGAAATTTCGTACGGACAATAGATATTTTCTATTAGCCGATTGGTTTTTTATATTGATTAAAAACACGACAATGCGTCAACCTGCTATTAATCAGCGATGAAAGAATAGCCACTGAATTATGGTCCTTTTTTATTATCCAGGCAATATTGTCTGCAGAATAATAAAGCCCTTTAGGTTGCTGAGGAATAAACTAGGTACTCATTGCGGCTATTTCCGCGCGACAAGGGTCGATATGAATCATCATATGCAAAACGTTATGGCTATTTAATACCCGCGAGCGCGCCGTCAGCGCAATATCGTGTCCTTGGGCAACCGATAAGTTTCCCGGCACCTCAATGTGCACATCGACCAAAATGAAATCTCCGGCACGGCGGGTTTTAAGGTCATGCAGCGCCGCAACGCCAGGCGTCGACAGAATGGTGGCGGTTATCTGCTGCTCGGTATCACGGTCCACTGAGCGATCCATTAAGTCATGCAGAGCGTCAGATGAAAAGGTATAGCCCATGCGGGTGACCAGCGCGCCAACGACCAGCGCGGCAACCGGGTCAAGCCACGGAAAGCCGGCCAGATTGCCGACGATGCCCACTGCGACCACCACCGACGACGCGGCGTCAGAGCGGGCGTGCCACGCGTTGGCGATCAGCATTGAAGACTGGATCCGCGTTGCCGCCCTTAGCATATAGCGGAATAAAACCTCCTTGGTGACCAGCGCGGCGATCGCAACCCACAGCGCGGTTATATGCACATTCTGGATAGACTCCGGATGCCACAGTTTGCCGCAGGCGGACCACAGCATCCCCGCGCCAACCAGCAACAGCAGCGCGCCAATCGCCAGGGAAGCGCCGTTTTCATATCTCCAGTGCCCGTAGGGGTGATCGTCATCCGAAGGCTGGCGGCTTTTTTTATTCGCCAGCAGCACGACAAAATCGGCGACTAAATCGGAAAGCGAATGGATTCCATCGGCTATGAGTCCTTGCGATCCGCAGAACACACCCGCCAGCACCTGAGCGCTGGATAAAAATAGATTGACCACCACGCTGACCATCGTCGTTTTGCGCGCAACCTGAGAACGCCGATCCTCGCCAGTCATCCCGCCCATATTCGCTTCTCCGTAAAAAAATAAATAACGTACGCGCTTTGGCTTAATTTTTCCTGAATAATTCGCCGTCGTTAAGAGAATATTTAATTATTTTTACGACTGCCAAATATATAAATGAGAATAGTTTGTTTTTAAAAAATATAGCCATGACAATAATAGCCATGGCTATATTTCCGGGTAAAACGCAGCCTGAGTAATTAAAATTGATTCATCCGACGCATAGCGCAGTGATAAGCGCCGTTGCGCACCGACGCGCGCAGTACGCGAGCGACGGCGTGCACCGTAATCCGCGCGCTGTGGCGCTGCGTTGCGCTCATCGGTAAATTGAGCATCTCCTGCGCCCACGGCGGCAGCAGATCAATCCCGGCGCACATCATCATTCGCCCAACCGGCTGGCTCAGGCGACCGGGCAGACGGGTCGACAGTAGTACGTCGGCCACTTCCTGCGTTCGCTCATCGCAGCGCAGCGCCGGGCGCATATCCTGCAGGTAGTCGGCAACCTGCCGCGGCGTCACCGGGATATCCCGAGCGCCAAGGCGGCGGGCAATTTCGGCGGCTTCCTGATAATACTGCTCCTGGCGGGCGGGGCTCACCACGGTACGTTTATAGCGCAGATGCGAAGCCATGAAGCTGCTGCATTCGGCGACGTGGACCCAGGTGAGCAGCGCCGGGTCACTGGCCTGATAGGGCGTGCCGTCTTTATCTTTGCCGCTGACCCGCAGGTGGATCCCCTGCACTTTTGCAATCAGCCGTTCGGCGTCGGCGGTGGTACCAAAGGTGGTGGCGGAAATAAACTGGCTGGTACGGCGCAGGCGGCCAAAGATATCTTCGCGAAAGTTTGAGTGATCCCAGACGCCCGCCAGCGCCAGAGGATGCAGCATCTGCAACAGCAGCGCGCTGACGCCGCCGCAGAGCATGGAGGTAAAATCGCCGTGAACCTGCCAGATGGCAGACTGCGGACCAAATAGCCCCGGTTCCCCTTTGGGATGCTCAAAATCGATCTCTTTAAGCGCTATCCCGGTTAAGCCCAGAACCTGAGCCTCAATGGTTTTACGTATGCCGATCATTACCCTACCTGCTCTTTTCCGTAGGCGGCAAAGATAGCATTAATTAACGCCAGGGGCATTTGCCAACAATGGCTTTTAAGGCAGGAGCGCCCGCCGATAGCGGGCGCCAGTGAGCTTATGGATTGAGCTGGTAGTCGAGGCTTATCTCCGCGTTCAGCACCTGCGACACCGGGCAACCGGCTTTGGCTTTTTGAATGATCCCGTCAAACGCATCGGCCTCGATGCCTGGCAGCACAATTTTACTCTGCAGCGCGATTTTGGTGATGGCAAAGCCGCCGCCGGATTTATCCAGCGTCACCACCGCCACGGTATCAATAGAGGTGGCGGTATAGCCCTCTTCGCTCAGCATCAGCGATAGCGCCATAGAGAAACAGGCGGCATGGGCGGCCCCGATCAGCTCTTCCGGGTTGGTACCCTTGACGCCTTCGAAACGGGTATTAAAACCATAAGGCTGCTGGTTCAGCGCGCCGCTCTCGGTCGAGACGGTTCCTTTACCGCTTTTCAGATCCCCTTCCCAATGCGCCTGACCTTTCTTATGGATTGCCATAATATCGCTCCTTTTTGACATTAAAGGGTTAAGTATAGAACCCCTTTACGCATTTGGGCGGCGCGCGGCGTTTTTCAGATCAATCCGTCGGGATATTTTTACTCATATTAACGCCGGTAACGCGGAAACCCGCGGCGTCATAGAGATGGCGCGCGCGTGGGTTATCCCCGGCGACGCGCAGCTTAATTTGGCTGATGCCCTGGCTTTTCAGCGCATGCTCAAAAGCCGCCATTGCTTGTTTACCCAACCCTTGTCCCTGCAATGCCGGATAAATATAAAAATCGCAGATAAAGGCGGAGCGCATTTCTTCATCCGGCTTGTACCAGAGATAGCCGACCCGCTTTTCTGCTCCGTCACCGTCATCGAATAAGCAGCATAAAACCTGGCCGCGGGTATTGACGCCGTCGGGCAGATCCGCGGCGATTTCGCGCTGCGCCTGGGCGAAAGCGGCCGCCGGCGAAAGCGCATAATTGGCCGAGATTTCCGCCGCATAGTCGGGGATAAAATAGTCGAGATAAGCGGGATACTCTTCATCACGCATGGGGCGAAGCACTATCATCAAAGGTTTCCTTTTATATCGTGAGTTTGCGCCAGCAGCTGCTGAATCTCGCCGAGAAACAGCGGCAGCGCGCTCGGCTGATAGTCCCTGGAGAGGTAAATCCCATACACGCTTAACGGTTTTGGCCGCCAGGCCGACAACACCAGCTTCAGCGCCCCGCTGTTAAGCGCCCGCTGCGCCTCCAGCTCTGGCAGCATCGCGATGCCGCAGCCAGCTACCGCCGCTTCCATTAGCAGCGAAGAGATCCCGGCGCTAAGATTACCGGAAACCGCCACCGCCACGCTTTCGCCGCCAGGGTCGCTAAACTGCCACGTCTGGCTGGCAAAATGGCTGTAGTACAGACAGTTGTGGCGGGCGAGATCTTCAGGCGTTTGCAGAGGGCCGTTCTGCTGCAGCCAGCGCGGCGACGCGCAGAGCACCGAACGGCATACGCCAAGGCGGCGGGCAATAGCCCCCGGTTCTGGGTTATCGGTGATCCGTATCGCCACGTCGATACGCTCGCCAATCAGGCTCACCGGGTGATTATTGATATCCAGCTCAAGGCGCAGCTGTGGATAGCGGGCGAGAAAATCGGGTAATAACGGAGAAATAAGCTGCATGGCGGTGAAGTGCGCGCAGGCGACGCGCAGCGTACCGCTGGGGATCGCGCGTTCGCTTTGCCCGGCGATCTCATCCGACAGCTGCGTCAGGGTGCGCGTTTTTTGCAGCACCTTTTCCCCCGCAGCCGTGAGCGTCAGTTTGCGGGTTGAGCGATGGACCAGCCGGGTACCGGCCCACTGCTCCATCTGCTCCAGATAGCGGCTGACCATCGGGCGCGACATCCCCAGCGCGCGCGCGGCGGCGCTTAAACTCCCCAGTTCACAAATGCGCATATACACCTGCGCGGCGATGACCCTATCCATTCTTCGATTCCATCTGCACGTTTTATGAAACTCAGCATCTCTTTTTTCAGGAATTTTCGCAAATCAGGAAATCCGTACAATAGCGCTCATTCACCTGACCAAGAGAAAATGAATATGAAATTATCTGCCCTGGCTATCGCGAGCACGCTGTTCAGCACGTCCGTTCTGGCTGCCCCTTTAACGCTGCAAACCTACAACCCGCAGGAAAACGCCATTTTCGCAGTGAACTCCACCCTCGCTTCCGGCCCGCATGAAGCGGTGCTGTTTGACGCCCAGTTTAGCGTTAAAGATGGCGAGAAGCTGGTTGAAATGATTCAGAAAAGCGGTAAAAAACTGACCCGCATTGTGATCACTTCCGGCGATCCGGATTTCTACTTCGGCCTCGAGCCGCTGGTGAAGGCCTTCCCGGACGCCAAAGTGGTGGCGACCGCGGAAGTGGTTAAACACATTAACGCCACCAGGGCGGCTAAACTGGCCTACTGGGGCCCACAGATGAAGGACGGCGCGCCGAAGCAGGTTTACGTCCCGCAAGCGCTGACGACAAATACCTTCACCATCGACGGCGAAAAAGTGGAGATCCGCCAGCCGCAAAATTACGCCGCCTATGTGTGGATCCCGGCGAATAAAGCCATTCTTGGCGGCACTGGTGTCGCATGGGGAATGCACGTCTGGACCGCGGATACCCAAAGCGTGGAGAGCCGCCAGCAGTGGATACATACGCTCGACGAGATGGCCGCGTTGCATCCGCAGCAGGTGATCCCCGGCCATTACCTGGGTACGCCGCCCGCAGGCGACCGTGCGATTACCTTTACCCGCGATTATCTGACCCAGTTCGAGCAGGCGCTTAACGCGCACAAAAACTCCGCTGGCGTCATCAAGGCGATGAAACAGCGCTGGCCGGGACTGGCGGAAGAGAGTTCGCTGGATCTAAGCGCTAAAGTGAATACCGGCGAAATGAAGTGGTAATTCCGGCTATCGCGCGGGTATGCCGGCCGCGATCCTGCCGACATACCGCGGTCCGCTGAAGAGACTGTTCTTAATCTGCCGCCTCAACGTTGCTAATCCTGGTAAAATGGGCCACGCTGATTATCGCCGTGCTAAAAAATGTGCGGCGTACTTAAGGGTTAAATTTCGTCCGACACCCGTCGGGCTTGTCCTTGAAACCGACACAGGATAAAGGAGTAAGAATGAAATCGAACCAACAGGCACGTCATCTTCTCGGTCTGAACTACAAGCTTTCTCAGCAGAAAAAAGTGCTGCTGGAGGGCGATGCGGAAACCACGGTTAACCATGTTCGCGCCACCGGCCGCAAACGCCGCGGTGGCTAACTTTTCAGCTGAATGATGATAAAAACACCGTCCTTTCTACCGGATGGTGTTTTTTTAACGCTATCGTCCTCTTGTTTACCCTCCTTTGATGCCATCTGCCTTATACTCTGCACGCTGCCATTCCCTGCCAGCCCCCGCTTGTCGCCGCGCCCGGGCTGAAGCGATTATCAAGGAGTTAGTGCGATGCAATTCACCCATAAGAAAAACCGCTCTCTTTACATCCCTTACGCCGGCCCCGTGCTGCTTGAGTTTCCGCTGCTCAACAAAGGTAGCGCCTTCAGTATGGAAGAGCGCAGCAGCTTCAACCTGCTGGGTCTGCTGCCAGAAGTGGTCGAAACCATCGAAGAGCAAGCCGAACGCGCGTGGATCCAGTACCAGGGATTTAAAACCGAGATCGACAAACACATTTATCTGCGCAACATCCAGGACACCAACGAAACGCTGTTCTACCGTTTGGTCGGCAACCATCTCGAAGAGATGATGCCTGTTATCTATACCCCGACCGTCGGCGCCGCCTGCGAACGCTTTTCTGAGATCTATCGTCGCGCCCGCGGCGTGTTTATCTCTTATCAGAACCGCAATAACCTCGACGATATTCTGCAAAACGTGCCGAACCACAACGTCAAGGTGATAGTGATGACCGACGGCGAACGTATTCTCGGCCTCGGTGACCAGGGGATCGGCGGGATGGGCATTCCTATCGGCAAACTGTCGCTGTATACCACCTGTGGCGGTATCAGTCCGGCCTACACGCTGCCGGTGGTCCTGGACGTCGGTACCAACAACCAGCAGCTACTGGACGATCCGCTGTATATGGGCTGGCGTCACCCGCGTATTACCGACGACGAGTACTATCAGTTTGTTGACGACGTTATCCAGGCGATTAAAGCCCGCTGGCCGGACGTACTGCTGCAGTTCGAAGACTTCGCGCAGAAAAACGCCATGCCGCTGCTCAACCGCTATCGCCACGAAGTGTGCTCTTTTAACGATGATATCCAGGGCACAGCTGCGGTCACCGTCGGTACGCTGATCGCCGCCAGCCGCGGCGCGGGCAGCCAGCTGAGCGAGCAGAAAATTGTCTTCCTCGGCGCCGGCTCCGCGGGCTGCGGTATCGCCGAGCAGATCGTCGCCCAAATCCAGCGCGAAGGGTTAAGCGAAGAGGAAGCCCGCAAGCGCGTGTTTATGGTTGACCGTTTCGGCCTGCTGACCGACGCCATGCCGAACCTGCTGCCGTTCCAGAGCAAACTGGTACAAAAGCGTGAGCATCTGCAAGCGTGGGATACCACGAATGATGTGCTGTCGTTGCTTGACGTGGTGCGCAACGTCAAACCGGACATCCTGATCGGCGTTTCCGGCCAGCCGGGTCTGTTCACCGAAGAGATTATCCGCGAGATGCATAAGCACTGCCCGCGGCCAATCGTCATGCCGTTGTCCAACCCGACCTCCCGGGTGGAAGCCACGCCGCAAAACATCCTCAGCTGGACTGATGGCGCGGCGCTGGTTGCTACCGGCAGCCCGTTCGCCCCGGTCACGCTCAAAGGTAAACAGTACGTTATCGCTCAGTGCAATAACTCCTATATCTTCCCGGGAATTGGCCTCGGCGTGATCGCTTCGGGCGCGTCTCGCGTCACCGATGAAATGCTGATGGCCGCCAGCGAAACTCTGGCGAAACACTCGCCGCTGGTAAATAACGGCGAAGGCCCGGTTCTGCCGGAGCTGAAGAATATCCAGACCGTCTCGCAGGCGATTGCCTTCGCGGTCGGCAAAGTAGCGCAGGAACAAGGCGTGGCGGTGAAAACCTCAGCCGAAGCGCTGCTGCAGGCGATTGCCGATAACTTCTGGCAGCCGGAGTACCGCAGTTACCGCCGGACGTCGATTTAACCGGAAATCAGCCGTATAACGGGCCTGCTTTGCAGGCCTTTTTCTGTTCTTCATCTAGCCAAACTGCTTTTATCCCTCTACACTGCCAGCACCCATCAACTAACTGAATAGAAAAGGAGGATCCCATGTCGTACCGTGAAATGTTTTTTTCACGTGCATTTGGCGATCGCACCAGCTCAAGCGTTATCGGTATCGTGCTGCGATAACTTCAGCTTGAGCGAAGAAACCAAAGACTAAATCCCTTCCCTCGGGCTTACCGGGTTATCGTCAGCGATGTTTGACGAGGCATTCACATGCCTGTAACTCTTGAGTAAGTTCACAATGAGCACATTACTAACTGCACAATCTCTTCATGTTGATACGGCGTTTGGTCCGCTGTTCACTAACCTCTCCTTTACCCTGAAAAAAGGCGACCGCATTGGCCTGATTGGCTACAACGGCTGCGGAAAGAGTACCCTGCTACAGGTGTTGGACGGCACTATCGTGCCCAATTCGGGCAGCGTGGCGCTGGCCAATCACTGTCTGATGGCGCGAGTGGAACAGCATCTACCCGATACGCTGTTAGCGCAGCCTCTGCTGCAGGCGGTACTGGCGAAACTTCCCGTCCTTGAACGTGAGAGCCAGCGCTGGCAAGCAGAAAGGCTGCTGGCGGAGATGGGCTTTACGCCAGATGAGGTCCTGCAGCTGGCGTCAACGCTTAGCGGCGGTCAGCACACCCGGCTGCTGCTTGCCAGAGCGCTGATCCAGCAACCGGATCTCCTGCTGCTGGATGAGCCGGGAAACCACCTCGACCTGCCGACCCTCCTGTGGCTGGAAAGCTTCTTGCAGACCTGGCAGGGGAGCTTCGTTCTGGTGTCGCATGACAATATCCTATTGGATGCTGTAACTAATGCCAGTTGGATCCTGCGCGACAGAACCCTGCACGCCTTCTCCCTGCCCTGCAGCGCCGCCCGTCAGGCGCTGGAAGCCCAGGACGCCAGCGACGCGCTGCGCCATAAAGCGGAGCAAAAGGAGATCGACCGGGTCGCCGCCAGCGCCAAACGGCTGGCCATCTGGGGACGGACGTATGACAACGAAGATCTCTCGCGCAAAGCCAAGCAGATGGAAAAGCAGGTTCAGCGCCTGAAGGATAGCCAAACCGAGCTCACCGACGGAACGCCCTGGCGGCTGGCGCTGTGCGGCGACATGCTGCGGGCCGATCGACTGCTGGAGATGGAACAGCTCCCCGTTTCGCCCGCGCCGGGTCTGCCGGCCCTGTTCACTGCGGGCCTGGCGCGTCTGAAAAGCGGCGATCGGGTGGCGGTGATGGGACGTAACGGCTGCGGCAAGTCTTCGCTGCTGCGTCTGCTGTGGCGGCAAATGCAGCAGGAAACGACGGAGCCCGGTCTGCGTCTGCATCCGCGGCTGAAGCCCGGTTACTACGACCAGACCCTGCATCAACTGGCGGATGGCGACACCCTTCTCGACGCGCTGGAGCCCTTTGAACCGGCGCCGGAGACGCGCAGGCGGGCGCTGATCTCCGCCGGGTTTAGCTGGGCGCGTCACGGGCAAAAGGTCGCCACCTTAAGCGGCGGCGAGCGTTCGCGCTTGCTGTTCGTCGGCCTGTCTCTGGCCCGCTATAGCCTGCTGCTGCTGGATGAGCCCACCAACCATTTAGATATGGATGGCAAAACGGCGCTGGCGGCGACGCTGAACGACTACCCCGGCGGCCTGCTGCTGGTCAGCCACGATCGCGAGCTCATCAACCACAGCTGCAATCGCTTCTGGCTTATCGACGAGCGCGGGCTAAGCGAATGGCAAAGCGCCGACGAGGTGTATGACGTTTTACGCGCCGCCGTTCGCCGTCCGCTGATAGAGGAGACGACGGTGAACAGGCGCGAAGCAGAGGACGATCATGATGCGCTGCTGGAGCGGTTAATCACGCTTGAGCAGCTGCTGGCCGACGATCTGGCGCGCAAGCCAAAACATCAAAAACCGCAGCTGCAGGCGCAGTGGCGTAAGGAGATGGCGACGATCAATACGAAATTAAGCTAAAAGAGGTTCTCCCGGCGCGGCGATTCGCGCCGGGAGATTATCCAGCGCGGGCCTGCCGCCGGCTAAACTGCTGCTCGGTCATCATCCGCCCCCACTGATCGCCCTGCCACTCTTTATGCAGCGTGAAGCCGAAGGATTCATATAGCCTGCGGGCGGCGTTCAGCCCGCTGAAGGTCCACAGCTGCACCGCAGAAAAGCCCTGGCTATCGCAAAAAGCCATCGCTTCATTCAGCAGACGGCGGCCAATGCCGCTTCCCCGACAGCTATCGTCGAGGATAAACCAGCGCAGGTGCGCTTGATTGTTACCGAGGTCTTCGCCGTCAATCGCCACCGATCCGACAATCTGCCCACCCTGAACGGCAAGCCAAACCCGGTTGCACGGTTTCTCAAGACGACCGGAAAACTCCGCCAGCCCGCTGGCCACCTTGCTCTCGAAAAAGTGACCAAATCCGTAGTGCTTCGCATAGTACTCGCCGTGCATCTGCGTAATGCGGCCAATCATTCCCGGACGAAAGCCGGTAACGATAGCAATCCTCATGGTTAAGTCGCTCATTTTAACTCCTCGTCAGAGCCAAGGGAGACAATGGCCTCCCTTGGTACCCCTTGTCATCAGGCACAACAACGATCGTTCCATGAATCACGATAGATAATATTACCCTCCGTATACATCCAGGTAATTGCTTCATAACGCAATTCAAGCGTTTCAAGGTGAGTACTACTCATACCGTCAGGAGACAGGAATGGTGCGACCGTTGTGAACCTGACGTTTTCAAGAATGATATTGAAATACTCGGCCTCGATGCCCGATTCCAGAATGCGATACATCTTAATTGTAGCCTTTTTCATGGTCCGGCCTTCACAGACCGCGCGGTACAGAAGTGGTGTTCTTTCACTATCGTTATAGGGCGGTGAACGCGTGTACCTGTAAGTTTTCCCCAGCTCGGGTCAACCGGAATAGTGACACCGTGAGAGAATGATTTTAATTCGATTGAACCCAGGCGAAGTGGCATTTGGCAACTGCCAACAAGCGGCGAACCATTTTCATCTTCAAGCCATAAATGTGCGGGTATAGACATAGAATTTCCTTATAAATAAATTTCAAATAATGCTAAATTTTGATGTTTTGATGATTACCATTTCACATATCGATAAAAAATAACGATCACAAAAATGCAGAATATGGGGACAGGCCATATTGGTCCGTCAGGAAAAATTTGAAAAAGGATAATTGCAAATAAAAGTGTCAATAAGGCAGGACCGTACATCGATATCAATGATCTGAATATCCGTCTGAAAAACCTTTTAATAAGACTCATCATGATTATCGAATCATCCTGGTGATGATGTTTGCAATCTCACCATCCGATACCCATTGTGCATTAAACGCTTCAGCTCGTTCAAACAATGGCTCTATCAGGAAGTACATCATCTCCAGCTCTTGTGCATATAGCGCTGAGTAGTACGCTGGACAATTAATAGCAAGACGACGCGCACTATCTGCTGCATTCTGCACAACGCCATATAAACCAATAATCCCAACAATACCTCCCGCTCTTCGCCCTGCCAGTGCACTGAGTTCAAGACTTAAATTCATGCCTGCAGCGACAAATGATGCTGTTGCTAAAGCAAATCCTGTATTTGTGAGTGAACTTGCGGCAATATGAATATTTACTGCCATCAACAGTTGTTTGATGTGCTCTAGTTGAACGGACGTTTTGTATCGGAATACTTCTTCAAAGTAAATTCTAAGCATTTCATACACAACATCTCCACGCCTTATAATATGATAAACGCCTTTAGTAAATCGGATATCTTCGGACTTTTGTTTCTGGCATACGACCTGATATTCATCAGTAAAGCAGGATGTATAATACAGCACACGCGTTGCACCTGCACCGATCCTTTCAATCTGATTTGATACGTCTTTTCCTACACCCTCTAATGCGTGGTCGAGTTTTAACGCAAGAATTTCATTAGCCTGCAAATAACTTATAACTTCATTTCTGTCATAAATATGTACGTATAAGGGGCCGTGAAAGAGATTTATATCGTACCAGTGATATGAAACAACGTCAGCAGTGAGATTGACCGGGATCTTATTACCCGTGAAAAAAGCAATCCCGAGCGCATCGTCGCCACGCAGGGGCTGAAGAAAAGGACGCAGGGTAACGGAAATTTCGGCGGTTCCGGCGTAGTTCCCCGTATTGCCGCACTCTGCGGACAATAAGGCGAAGAAAAAGCGACAGGCACCGGGCGATGCCTGTTTTTCCGCTTATTGCGGATTTTTCTCTTTCCAGGCATCCCATGCCGCTTTAATTTCCTGCTTCGCGGCGGCGGAATCGTTAAAGCCGTTCAGCTCCACTTTTTTACGCCCTTCCGGCAGCTGTTTGTAAACGCGGAAGAAAGCCTGCAAACGCTCCTGCTCAATTTTCGGCAGATCGCCGATCGCGTTGATATCATCGTAGGTTGGGTCGATTTTGCTTGCCGGAACGGCAATGATTTTGTCGTCCTTCTCGCCGCCATCAATCATCTTGAGCACGCCAATCGCGCGCAGCTTAATCAGCGTTCCCGGCGCCATCGGCGCGCGGGTGTAAAACACCACGTCCAGCGGATCGCCATCCCCTGCCAGAGATTGGGTCAGCGAGCCGTAGTTAGCCGGATAGGCCACCGGCATCGACTGAAAACGATCGGCGATCAGAAAGCCGGTTTTGGCGTCGGTTTCATATTTGATAATCCCGCCCGCGGGAATTTCGGTCACCGCATAAAACTCTTCAGGATTGTTTTTCGGCTGCGGGAAATCCAGTACGTTCTGCGCCTGAGCGGCAGCGGAAAGCAGAAGGCCTGAGGCAAGGAGTGTTTTTACCAGATGCATTGTATTGTCGCTCTCTCGTTATAAGAAATTGAAATACAGAACGATAGAGGCCGCAAATGAAGCGTGCATGACGTAACGATGACGGTAATGTGACGATAATTTCATTAATAAATCTGATTAAAAAAACGGCACGTGAAACTCATCTCAGCCAGGAACTGCTATTATTCCCTTGATTTTGTGATGATTTGAGCTAAACCTTAGCATGCGTAAAAAACAAAATTGTGTTAGTACGCTTATGTTCAATAAGGAGAACAGAATGAAAGCTGCTGTTGTCACGCAAGATCATCAGGTCAATGTTACGGAAAAAACGCTTCGTCCACTGCAACATGGCGAAGCCCTATTAAAAATGGATTGCTGCGGCGTATGCCACACCGACCTGCACGTCAAGAACGGCGATTTTGGCGATAAAACCGGGGTCATCCTTGGCCATGAAGGCGTGGGCGTCGTACAGCAGATCGGTCCTGGCGTGCATTCTCTGAAGCCGGGCGATCGCGCCAGCGTCGCGTGGTTCTTCGAAGGCTGCGGGCATTGTGAATATTGTAACAGCGGCAACGAGACGCTGTGTCGCTCGGTGAAAAACGCCGGCTATACCGTCGATGGCGGTATGGCGGAAGAGTGCATCGTCATGGCCGATTATGCAGTCAAAGTGCCGGACGGGCTGGATTCAGCGGCGGCCAGCAGCATCACCTGCGCGGGCGTGACGACCTATAAAGCGGTAAAAGTCTCCCATATCAAACCCGGCCAGTGGATCGCCATCTATGGCCTCGGCGGCCTCGGCAACCTGGCGCTGCAGTACGCCAAAAACGTGTTTAACGCCAAAGTGATCGCCCTTGACGTTAACGATGAACAGCTGAAGCTGGCCGCGGAAATGGGCGCGGACCTGACCATCAACTCCCGCAGCGAAGACGCGGCCAAAATCATTCACGAGAAAACGGGCGGCGCGCATGCCGCAGTGGTCACCGCCGTCGCTAAAGCGGCGTTCAACTCAGCGGTAGACGCGGTTCGCGCCGGCGGACGCGTGGTGGCGGTAGGCCTGCCCCCGGAAGCGATGAGCCTGGACATTCCGCGTCTGGTCCTCGACGGAATTGAGGTGGTCGGTTCGCTGGTCGGCACCCGTCAGGATCTGACCGAAGCCTTCCAGTTCGCCGCAGAAGGTAAAGTCGTACCGAAAGTCACCCTGCGCCCGCTGGGCGATATCAACGCCATCTTTAAAGAGATGGAACAGGGGCAGATTCGCGGCCGTATGGTCATTGATTTCCGCCGCTAATCGTCGGACCTCTCCCCGCTGCGGGAGAGGTTTCATTTCCCCTTTACACGCATGGCCCCGTTGCGCAACCGTACATCATCACCAGCGGAAATAGCGGCACCAGCGGAATCAGGGCGATCTCTCCCAGCGGGCTAATGGTCTGCGTTGTATCGTTAATTGACACCACCACCGGGCTGGCAAGCCGATAAGCGTCATCCAGCTCATTGGGATCAACGGTTGACCAGAAACCGGTCGCTTTAAACAGCACGCCAAGATGCTCGTTGTCCAGTGCCTTCGCTTTATATTGGTTGGTTAATAAAGTTTGTTGGCTGGCATCCAGCCTGCGCTTGTCGAGCACCACCAGATATTCCGCAACAACCTCATGCTGTTTCACGACAAAATTCACCCGTACGCCGGATGCGACCTTATTGAAGCGTTCGTAGAAAGTATTATAACGCTGGTACTCCTGCGGCACCCCTTTACGGAAGAATCGATAGCTGTATTTATTTGAATTGGCAATGATGCCCGACTCAATAGGTTTAACCTTAATAATGGTATCGGTAGAAGGCAAATTGGGTGCACTGGTACAGCCCGCCAGCACCGTCACCGCCAACATCAGTAAATACTTCAGCATCGTTGCTATCCCTTTATTACGCTGACTATCTCTCAGCCATTAAATTATCCATCATGAGTTTCAGCTGAAAGGCATGGAAATACCAGCCCCTAAAAATCGATCCGGGTATAAATGCTTTTTATGCAAATGCTTAGCGCAAATCCTCACTTCCTTTGTTAAAACGCGCGCCCGATGATGACCAAACAATAGATAACAAAGGAATTCACCATGCACACCCGTTTTCGCCTGCCCGCGCTGGCGGCACTTTTTTTAAGCGGCGCCTTTTCCGCGTGGGCCGCCGATGCGCCGGTTAAAGGCGGCACGTTAATTTATCTGGAGCAACAGCCGCATACTAATCTTTATCCGCCGGCCGGCGGGTTCTATCCCAACGGCGGTATCCTGAATCAAATAACCGATAAGCTGACCTGGCAAAATCCCGAAACCCTACAAGTCGAACCCTGGATTGCCGAAAGCTGGAGCGTTAACGCCGATAAAACCGAATATACCTTTAAGATTCGCCCTGGCGTCACCTTCTCGGACGGAACCCCGCTTGACGCCAATGCGGTTGCCAAAAACTTTGATACCTACGGGCTTGGGAATAAAGCGCGCCGCCTGCCGGTTTCCGAGGTGATTAATAATTACGATCGCAGCGAAGTCATCGATCCATTGACGGTAAAATTCTACTTTAAAAAGCCCTCGCCGGGATTTCTGCAGGGCACCGCGACCATCGGCTCCGGACTGGTTTCCCTCAGCACCCTGGCGCGTAATTTTGAAGAGTTGGGGGACGCCCGCCATATTATTGGTTCCGGGCCTTTTACGGTTAAAGATGAAAAACCGGGGCGTGAACTCACGCTGGTCGCGCGTAAAGATTATCAATGGGGGCCAAAAAGCCTCGCCCAGCAGGGACCAGCCAATCTCGACGGCATAACCTATATCGTCACCCCGGAGGATGGCGTGCGTATTGGCGCGCTGCTGGCGGGACAGGCCGATTTTATCCGCCAGGTGCAGGCCTACGATGAGAAGCAGGCCACCGATGCAGGCTTTAAAATCTATGCCGCTCCGACGCGCGGCGTCAACGATAGCCTGAGCTTTCGCCCGGATAACCCGCTGGTTGCCGACCTGCGCGTGCGCCAGGCGCTGCTGCACGCCACCAACGCGAAACAGGTGGTCGAAACCCTGTTCTCCGCCAACTATCCGCAGGCCACTTCCGTCATCGCCAGCAGCGCGGCCGGATACATAAACCTCAGTGATAAGCTGGCTTTCGATCCGGCCAAAGCGAAACAGCTGCTGGATGAGGCGGGCTGGAAACCGGCCGCCGACGGTATACGGGTAAAGGATGGTCAGCGCCTGGCGTTAACCGTCTATGAATCCCTGCCCCAGCCGCAAAACAAAGAGGTACTCCAGCTTATCGCCCAGCAGTGGCGTCAGGTCGGCGTTGCGCTGGCGGTCAAAGCCGGTGATGCCGGTAGCCGTACGCTGGACAGTCTCGACCCGTTGAAAACGCCGCTCACCGTGTCGGAAGTGGGCCGCGCCGACCCTGACGTGGTGAAAAGCATGTTCTTCCCCATTAACCGCGACGCGCTGCTGCAAAAAGGCGGCTCCAGCGACAAAGTGCAAAGCTTCCGCGACGATAAGCTCAACGCGCTGCTGACCGCGATCTCAGCCGAAGTCGAGCCGAAAAAACGCCTTCAGCTCACCGGCGACGCCCAGCGCTACCTGCTGGATAACGCCTACGTGATCCCGATATTTGAAGAGCCGCAGGTCTTTGCCGGCGCCCCCTGGGTGAAAGGCGTCAGTTTTGAAGCGGTAGGCCGCCCGTCGTTCTACGGCGCGTGGCTGGAAAAGCACTAAGGAGCCCGCGATGAGCCACTATCTTCTGCGGCGCTCCGGCCAGGGACTACTGGTGCTGTGGGCGGCGTTTACTCTCTCCTTCGTCCTGTTACAGGTGCTGCCCGGCGATGCGGTACTGATCAAGTTTCAGAACCCGGATCTGGGACTGAGCCCCGAGCAGATCGCCGAAATGCGCCTCGCCTACGGGGCCGATAGCCCGCTGTGGAAGCAGTATTTCCACACGCTATGGGCCATGCTACGGGGCGATTTTGGCTATTCGCTGCAGGCCGGGCTGCCGGTCAGCGCGCTTATCGCCAGCAACCTGCCGGAGACATTAAGCCTGGCGCTGCCCGCCTTTGCGCTGGCGGTGGCGCTGGCGTTCACCCTCGCCTTCGCCTCACGGCTGCCGGGTTTGCGCTGGCTGAGCAACACGCTGCAATCGCTGCCGGTGCTGTTTATCTCGCTGCCAACGTTTTGGCTCGGGATCGCCCTGATTCAGCTTTTCTCCTTTCAGCTGCGCTGGATCCCGGTGATCAACCCGGGTCCGGTTGAGGGCTTGATTTTGCCCATTATTGCCGTCGCGGTGCCAATTTCCGCCCCGCTGGCGCAAATCCTGATGCGCAGTCTGGATCAGGTCGCCGCACAGCCATTTGTCGCCGTTGCCCGTGCCAAAGGCCTGAGCGAAACGGGCGTTCTGTGGCGGCACGTTACCGGCAACGCCCTGCTGCCGGTACTCAATATTGCCGGTCTGCTGCTGGGGGAACTGATCGCCGGCGCGCTGATTACCGAAACCGTGTTTGGTCGCGGCGGTCTGGGACTGCTGACGCAGCAGGCCGTCAATAATCAGGATATCGCGGTGCTGCAGGCGGTGGTGATGATCTCTGCCCTCGGTTTCGTACTGATTAACCTGCTGGTCGACCTGCTGATGCCGCTGTTCGACCCGCGCCTGAAAACCGTTATCGGAGGTGCCGTATGAGCCTGGTGGATTACGCAATCGCCGCGCGACGCCGCAGGATAAACTGGCGTACGCTGCGCGTTCAGCCCGGCCTGCTGCTGGCCTGGGCGATAACGATCGTTGCCGCGCTGATGGCGATCGCCCCGCAGCTGTTTACCGCTTATAACCCGCTGGAGGGACTTCCCGGCGCCCAGCGGCTGGCGCCGCAGGCCGGCCACTGGTTGGGCACCGACCAGCTGGGTCGGGATCTGTGGAGCCGCATCGTTTACGGCGCCGTGCATTCCCTCTCCGCCGCGCTGGCGGCGGTGGCGATCGGCCTGTTCATCGGTACCGCGCTGGGCACCCTGGCCGGTGCGCTGGCGGGACGCGTGGAGTCGGCGATCATGCGACTGGTTGACGTGCTGCTGGCGATCCCCGCTTTGTTATTGTCGCTGACGGTCATCATCCTGCTCGGTTTCGGCACCCTTAACGCCGCCGTCGCGGTCGGCGTCGCGGCAATAGCCAGCTTTGCCCGCCTGGCACGAGCGGAAGTGGTTCGCGTGCGCCACAGCGACTTCGTCGAAGCGGCGTACGGCAGCGGCGGCACTTTTTTCGCCGTTTTCTGGCGGCATATTCTGCCCAATTCGCTCACTGCGGTACTGGCTTTTGCCACCCTCCAGTTCGGTCAGGCCATTCTGGCGCTCTCAACCCTGAGTTTTCTCGGCTACGGCACGCCGCCGCCGGTACCGGAGTGGGGGCTGCTGATCGCTGAGGGCCGGAACTATCTCTCCACCGCCTGGTGGCTTACCACCCTTCCCGGCCTTGTGGTGATCGCCGTAGTGCTCGCCGCCAACCGCATCAGCCGTCAATTTAGCGGAGAACGCCCATGAATGTTTTGACCGTCGAGAATCTGCGCATCAGCTATCGTTCGCAGCGCGAATGGCGCGAAGTGGTGCACGACGTCAGTTTTGCGGTAAAACGCGGCGAAATGCTGGCGTTCGTCGGCGAATCCGGTTCGGGTAAAACCACCACCGCGCAGGCGATTATCGGCCTGCTGGCGGATAACGCGCGCCGGGACAGCGGGCGCATCTCGATTAACGGCGAAGATATCAGCGGCTGGTCCGCCAAACGCCTCGACGGCCTTCGCGGCGCGCGGATTAGTCTGGTGCCTCAGGATCCGGGCAACTCCCTGAATCCGGTAAAAACTATCGGCGCTCAGGTGGGCGAAATTCTGCGCCTGCATCAGCAAAGCAGCGCCGCAGAGCGTAAAGCGCAGGTGCTGGCGCTACTGGCGAAGGTTGGGCTGAGCCACCCGGAACAGCGCATCGATCAATATCCTCACCAGCTTTCAGGTGGTATGAAGCAGCGGGTGCTGATCGCTATCGCCATCGCCCTGAAACCCGATTTAATCATTGCCGATGAGCCCACCAGCGCCCTCGACGTGACGGTACAAAAACGGATCCTCGACCTGTTGGACACGCTGCGCCGGGAGTCCGGTACGGCGGTGCTGTTCGTCACTCACGATCTGGCGCTGGCGGCGGAACGCGCCGACCGACTGTTGGTCTTTCGCCACGGCGAAATTCAGGAACAGGGCGCGACCGTCGATGTGGTGCGCACGCCGCAGCACGCCTATACCCGCCAGCTGCTCAGCGATCTCCAGGGTTCGACGCTGACCATCCCCCCGGCCAGCGGGCGCGTGCTGGCGACCCCGGCGATCCGCGTAGAGGGCATCAGCAAGCGTTTTTCGCTAGGCCGCGCGCATTTACAGGCGCTGGACGCCGTGAGTTTCGAGGTGAAACGGGGCAGCACCCACGCGCTAGTCGGTGAGTCCGGCTCCGGCAAAACCACCCTTGCGCGGATCCTGCTGGGGTTCGAAAAGGCCGATGTTGGCCATATCGCTATTGACGGTATTGATGCCGGGCATCTCAGCCGCGAGGCGCTCCGCCAGCTGCGGCGTAAAATACAGTTCGTCTACCAGAACCCCTTTGCGTCCCTGGATCCGCGGCAAACGCTGTTTGAGATTATCGAAGAGCCGCTAAAAAACTTTGACCGACTCAACGCCGAGACGAGACGCCAGCGCGTGGAATCGGTCGCCGCCCGCGTGGCGCTCGCGCCGGAGCTGCTGTCGCGTACCGCCCGCGAGCTATCCGGCGGCCAGCGTCAGCGGGTGGCCATCGCCCGCGCGCTTATCCTTGAGCCAACGATCCTGGTGCTGGATGAAGCGACCTCAGCGCTGGACGTCACGGTGCAGGCGCAAATTCTCGCCCTGCTGCAGCAGCTTCAGCAGCAGCTCGGGCTGAGCTATCTGTTTATCACTCACGATTTGGCGACGGTGCGCCGTATCGCCCACAGCGTGACGGTGCTGCGGGCGGGCCAGGTGGTTGAACATGGGGATGTCAGCCGTCTGTTCAGCGCCCCGCAGCATCACTATACCCGCGAGCTTATCGCCGCGATTCCCCACTTTTCATCCCTGAGCAAGGAGGTTGCATGACGCGTAAACGACTGGGCTTTTTCACCCGCCTGCTGGACCACGCCACGCCCAAAGAGCGCTATCGGCTGGCCACCGAGCAAATTCGCCACGCCGAACGCCTTGGGTTCGACAGCGCGTGGATTGCGCAGCACCATTTTCATGAGCACGAAGGCGGCCTGCCATCGCCGCTGGTTTTTCTCGCCCATGCGGCAGCGCACACTGAACGCATCCGTCTGGGAACCGCTATTATCACTCTGCCGATGGAAAACCCGCTACGGGTGGCGGAGGATGCGGCGGTGCTGGATCTGCTCGCCGATGGGCGGCTGGAGGTGGGCTTCGGCTCCGGCGGCACCCCCACCTCGTTTTTACCCTTCGGCCTGACGATCGACCAGCGCAGCGCGGTGTTCGCCGAGCACCTGCATCTGATTCAAAGCGCCTGGCGCGGAGATTCGCTCGCCCATCCGGATAATCATCTTTACCCTCCGGCGCCGCAGCTGGCGGAACGTATCTGGATTGCCACATTTTCCGTCGACGGCGCGGTCCGCGCCGCGCAGGCCGGACATGGACTGATGCTCTCGCGTACCCAGCCGCGCCCGTCCGGGCAACCGATGCTGCCGCTGGACGCGATTCAGAATCCGATTATCGACGCCTATCTCGCCGCGCTGCCCGCGGGCGTCGCGCCGCGGATCCTCGCCTCGCGTACCGCTTTCGTCGCCGACAGCCAGGAGTACGCGCTACATGTCGCCGAATCCGGTTTACGCCGGCAGGCAGCCCAACATCGCGCCGCCGGCCATGAAATTATTGGTGACACTGTCACCGAATTTCTACCGCAGCTTGACGCTCACGTTGGCGACCCCTCACACGTCGCCGCCTCGCTGGCGCGGGATAGCGTGCTGCGGCGGGTGACCGATATTTCGTTTCAGGTGCACTCCGTTGAACCGTCGCACCGGGACACGCTGCGTTCCCTTGAGCTGATCGCTCAGCACATTGCCCCTTCAGTTACATAAGGAGTCACCATGACGCTAAGTCAGGATATATTGGCCGAACTGGCAGAGATTGCCCCCGATTCCGCTTTAGCCGCGGCGCGCGCCGTGCGCGAGGCGGCCACCCGCCACGCTCAGGGAAGCTATGAAACACTGTTTGGTCAGCAGGATAACGACTTTCCGCTCGATGAGCGTTTTGCCGTTGCCGCCAGGGTCGCTAAGCTGCATGAGAGCGATGCGCTGGCGGCCCACTATGCCGGTTTTGGTATCGCCGACCCCACATCCCCGCGGCTGGTCCCGGCGCTGGCCTTTGCCCGACTGTTAACCTTTACGCCTGTGGAGGCCACGCCATCGCCGCTGGAGGCGTTAATCCGCGCCAGTTGGACCCTGCGCGGCATCGTCACCCTCGCCCAGCTTATCGCCTTTGTCAGCTTCCAGAGTCGGCTGGTCACCGGGCTGCGCCTGCTTAACGGCAAAAGCATTACTGTCGCACAAACCCCGGTCGCGGCTGGATTCTGGCATACCTCGCCGCAAACCCTCAGCGGTAAGCGCGCGCCAGTGCGATTTACCCGCGACGAACTGCACTGGGAGCCCTGGCTGGCGGCTAAACCGCTGGCGGAGTTTACCCCGGATGAGCAGGCGCTGCTGGCGAAGTTCGGCCATAGCGATTCCCCCTATTTCCGCCTGCTGGCGCGCAACCAGCCGGTACTGGAGCAGCGTACGTTAACCGACAAAGGGATTTTTTATACTCCCGGCGGCCTGCCGCGCGCCGAACGCGAGCTGGCGGCGACGGTGGCGAGCAAAGTTAACGGCTGTATTTATTGCGCGTCGGTGCATGCGCGCAAGGCCGCGCAGCTGGCTAAGGATGAAACGGCGGTAGAAACGCTGCTGGCGGTAACGCCCGGAGAGAACCTGAGCGACGGGCAGACGCCGGGCTGGCAGGCGCAAATCGATTTCGCCGCCGCGATTTCCGTTACCCCGCCCGCCCTGGGCGCCGGACACCTTGCCGCGGTCGAACAGCAGGGCCTGGATACGCTCGCTCAGCTGGATTTACTGCAATCGGCAGCGTTCTTCGCCTGGGCCAACCGTTTAATGTTGACCCTCGGCGAACCCTGGCAGGAGTAAATGAATCAGGCCGGACGCTGCTGATAGCGGGCATAAATCAGCAGCGAACTGAGGGCAAGAAACGAGAGCAGAGCGGCCGGTAAGGCAACGGAACGCCAGCCAAAATCGGCCGTAATCATCATTCCGCCAAACAGCGCGCCGATGGCGCTACCGAGATTAAAGGCTATCTGACCGCCCGCCGCACCCAGCATCTCGCCGCCTTTGGCGTTTTGCAGCAGCAGAATTTGCAGCGGCGCCGACAGGGCGAACAGCGCCGCGCAGCAAATAAACGCCAGGGTTAATGAGGCGGCTTTATGCTCAGCCAGCAGAAAGATCAATAATAAGGTCACCACAATAACGCCATCGGTAACGGCGGCAATACGCAGCGGGCTGAAGCGAACGGAAACTTTACCGCTAAAGAGATTTCCGAGAACCATCCCGAGGCCCACCAGCATCATAATGAATATCATGGCGCTCTCACCGAAACCGGAGACGTTAATCATAAACGGCTTAATATAGCTAAACCATGCGAATACGCCGGCATTGCCGAACATCGTGGCGGCAAAAATTAACCACGGCGCGGGCGATGTTAAAAAACAGAACTGCGAGCGCAGGCGCGCCGTGGATTTATCAAACAGCGTGGGCACCCACCAGGCGATGGATACCAGCACCGCGATATCAAACACCGCAATCGCCAGAAAAGTATAGCGCCAGCTAAACTGATGGCCGAGCCAGGTCCCGGCGGGCACCCCCAGCAAATTGGCGACCGTCATCCCGGCGATCATCCCCGCCACCGCCGCCGTCACCTTTCCTGGCGGGGCGATTTTTGACAGGATAATCGCCCCTACGCCAAAAAATGCGCCGTGCGGAAAGCCGGAGATCAGACGGCCCAACGCCAGCATCGAATAGCTGGAAGATAAAGTGAAGATGGCATTGCCGATAACGCACAGCGCCACGAGAAACAGCATAACCGACTTTAACGAAAAGCGGCTGGAGAACAGCGCCATCACCGGCGCGCCGATCACCACGCCAAAGGCATAATATGAGATCATATTGCCCGCGGCGGGAATAGATATGCCGACATCATGAGCGATTTCAGGTAATACGCCCATAATGCCAAACTCCGCCATCCCGAGACCAAAGGTGCCAAGCGCTAACGAAAAAATAGTCTTTTTCATACAACTAATCACTTGTTATAAAATATACCGGCGGCATTATTGTGCATTATCAAACGGCAGACCAGATAAAAACGCCGGGTGGCATATTTATCCATAAAACGGCGCGGTTATTTCATAAGCTTATTCGCAAGTCGGTTATTAATTGCGCATTATCTCAAGGTACTCATTATTTCGAAGGTCGGATTACCATAAAAGCGATCGCCAGGACATTCTGTGACCAGCGGCTGGATTGCAACTATAAACCGTGTGGCAATGCCGACCCAGGACCACGCTTCCACAAAAGTACCATCTTTTTCATATCGTTGCTGTTCTCTGGAACCCGTCTCGCAAACATGCAACAACCAGGGGAGTCGGTATTGTTTTTTAAAGTGATAGGTTGATAATTGAAGCACACCACTTATGGAGGCCATAATGAAACTAAACGATATTGAAAACCTAACCGTCAAAGCCCCTCCACAGAATCCATGTCAGGCATCTGACGATCGCGATGAACAGTACCAGAAGGACAAGGAGTTTATGCAGGCAATGAATGAATTTACTGCTGAAGCCGGCCTGTTATCTGATGACCCCTTCTTTGAGGGACTGTGATGAGCTTACAATTTGATGTTTATCGCAATCCATCGGAGAGAACCAATCAGCTACAGCCATATATTATGGTTATTCAACATGATTATTACTGTGATTTGTCTACCAGACTTACTCTTCCATTAGGCTATAGTACTCGGCTGGCAGGATACTACCACTCCGCGTCTCCACGGATAAATATTAATTTTCAATCTTTATTCCTGAATACACCAGGGATCACCAGTGTAGAAAAGAGCAAATTAAAAAAGAAGCATTTCGTCTGTAATTTAAAAAGTAGCCACGGAGATGTTATTTCAGCCATCGATGCTCTTATTACCAATACCTGACCCGCTCCGGGTTTAACCGGAGCGGGTTTACGACGCAGAACTTATTTCAGCCCTTCGCAGCTCTCTTTCTTCGCTTCCTGACGCTCCACCTCGCGATACCAGCGCGGATGATGCTTCTTCGCCCAGCGGCGACTCACCTTCCCTTCGATCATGCCTTTAATCGATCCCTTCACCCAAAACGCCATATACATATGGATCAGAATCGCATGAATAAGAATAATCGCCGATGTCGCGTGAATCAGCAGGCTATAGCGAATCACCTGAATCGGGAAATAGTGGGCAAACCAGGGTCGCCAGATAATCACCCCGGTCACCAGCAGCACAAAAATCATGCTCATAATGGTCCAGAACATCATTTTCTGCCCGGCGTTATATTTCCCTACCCGCGCCACTTTATGCTCGTTGCCTTTCAGCACCTCAATAATCCCTTTGAGCCAGGGAATATCCTGCTTATCAGGAATATTGTGGTGGACAAAGCGCACAAACATAAACATCAGGGCCACGAAAATCAGCACCCCGAAGAACGGATGCAGAATACGCCCCATCTGCGGTGTACCGAAGGTTTCGGTCAGCCACTGCAGCGTCGGGAAGAAAAACGAGATCCCCGAGAGCGCCACCAGAAAGAAGCAGATGACTACCGTCCAGTGACAGGCGCGGTCAATAAACTTCGTGCGCACAATCATTTTCGATTTACTCATCGTGCTCCTCCTCTTCGTCACCCGCTTCCTTGTTCGGCCCAATCCCGATGTAGTGATAAATCAGCCCGGCAAAGGTGGCGATAAATCCGACCGCCGAGAGCGGCTTCAGCGCGCCTTTCCACAGATTGATCGCGGTATCGATCTGCGGCGCTTTCGCCAGGTTATGGTATAGCTCAGGCTGGTCGGCATGATGCAGCACGTACATCACGTGCGTGCCGCCGACGCCCGGCGGGTTATACACCCCGGCATGGGGATAGCCGCGCTTCTTCAGTTTTTCCACGCGCTCGTTAGCCACCTCCAGCATTTCTTTCTTGCTGCCGAAATGAATCGCACCGGTTGGGCAGGTTTTCACGCAGGCCGGTTCCTGGCCGACGCTGACCCGGTCAACGCACAAGGTGCACTTATAAACCCGGTTATCCTCTTTATTGATGCGCGGGACGTTAAAAGGGCACCCGGCGATGCAGTAGCCGCAGCCGATGCAGTTTTCCTGCTGGAAGTCGACGATGCCGTTGGCGTACTGAATAATCGCCCCGGCGGACGGGCACGCCTTCAGGCAGCCAGGGTCCTCGCAGTGCATACAGCCGTCTTTTCGAATCAACCACTCCAGCCTGCCGTTCTGCTCGGTTTCGCTAAAGCGCATTACCGTCCAGGATTTGGCGCTCAGATCGGCGGGATTGTCGTATACCCCGACGCAGTGCCCGACTTCATCGCGGATATCGTTCCACTCGGAACAGGCCACCTGGCAGGCTTTACAGCCCACGCAGGAGGAGACATCAATCAGCTTCGCCACTTCCGCCTTAAAATCCCGCGCGCGCGGCGCGGGAGTTATCGGGTTGGTGGCGGAGCGTTTAATAATGTCCTGGGTTTCCATCGCCATTGATTCGCTCCTTACGCTTTCTCGATGTTGACCAGAAACGCCTTATACTCCGGCGTTTGCGAGTTGGAATCCCCCACGTTCGGCGTCAGGGTATTAGCGATGTAACCTTTGCGGGCTACGCCTTCAAAACCCCAGTGCAGCGGGATACCGACGGTTTCCACCTGCTGGCCGTTAACGTTAAGCGTGTGCAGACGACGCGTCACCACCGCCACCGCGCGAATAAAGCCGCGTTTGCTGCTGACCGTCACCCGATCGCCGTTGGCTATCCCCTTCGCTTTCGCCAGGCCTTCGCTGATTTCGACAAACTGTTCCGGCTGCGCGATGGCGTTGAGCAGCGCATGCTTGGTCCAGGTGTGAAAATGCTCGGTCAGGCGATAGGTGGTGCCGACGTAGGGGAATTGCGCCCTCTTGCCTAAACGCAGGGCATCCTCTTCGTACAACCGCACCACCGGGCTGGAGACCACGTTCGGATGCAACGGGTTGGTGCCAAGCGGCGTTTCCATCGGCTCGTAGTGTTCCGGGAACGGGCCTTCCGCCAGCTTATTCAGCGCAAACAGCCGCCCCATCCCTTCTTGCTGCATAATAAACGGCCCGGTATTGCTGCCCGGCGGGGCGTTATTAAAGTCCGGAATATCGTTACCGACCCACTTGCTGCCGTTCCAGCGGATCAGCATCCGCTTCGCATCCCATGGCTTGCCGTTGATATCCGCCGATGCGCGGTTATACAGCACCCGCCGGTTGAGCGGCCACGCCCACGCCCAGCCGAGCGTGTTGCCAAGACCTGACGGATCGGCGTTATCGCGGTTGGCCATCTGGTTGCCCTGCTCGGTCCAGCTGCCGGTATAGATCCAACAGGATGAAGCGGTGCTACCATCATCGCGCAGCAGCGCGAAGCTGTTCAGCAACTGGCCCTTCTTCGCCAGCAGCACACCGTTGGCGTCGTATAGTTCTTCCAGTGCATAGCCGTTGTTCTCTTTGGCGATTTCCTCAGATTCGGGATGATCCGGCTGCTTGTAATTCCAGCCCATCTTCAGCAGCGGCTCGACGCCTTTGCCACCCTCGGTGCGATACATCTCGCGCAGACGGTGATAGATCCCGGCAAGGATTTCGCCATCGTTACGCGCTTCCCCCGGCGCATCCTGACCTTTCCAGTGCCACTGCAGCCAGCGCCCCGAGTTGGCGATCGAACCATCCTCTTCGGCGAAGCAGGTAGACGGCAGACGGAAGACTTCGGTCTGAATCGCCGCCGGGTCGACATCATTCGACTCGCCGTGGTTTTGCCAGAAGGTCGACGTTTCGGTCACCAGCGGGTCGATCACCACCATGTACTTCAGCTTGCTCAGGCTACGGACCACCTTGTTTTTGTCCGGGAACGAAGCCACCGGATTGAAGCCCTGGCAGAGATATCCCGTCACCTTGCCGTTATCCATCATATTGAAGTACTTGATAACGTCGTAAGCCTGGTCCCACTTCGGCAGCCAGTTAAAGCCCCAGTCGTTCTCTTTTTGCGCCGCATCGCCGTAGAACGATTTCATCAGGCTGACGAAGAATTTCGGATAGTTGCTCCAGTAGTTCACCTGGTCCGCCAGCAGCGCTTTCGGCGTATTCGCCGTCAGATAGCTTTGCAGATCCGTCTGCTGTTCCGACGGCAGCGTCAGGTAGCCCGGCAGGCTGGTCGATAGCAGCCCTAAATCGGTAAGCCCCTGGATATTGGAGTGTCCGCGCAGCGCATTCACGCCGCCGCCCGCCATCCCCATATTGCCGAGCAGCAGTTGGATCATCGCCATGGTGCGGATGTTCTGCGCCCCGACGGTGTGCTGCGTCCAGCCCAGCGCGTAAAGGAAGGTGGTGGTCCGGTCCGCCGCGCTGGTTGAGGCCAGCACCGCGCACACCTTGAGGAAATCGGCCTTCGGCGTGCCGCAGATATTCTCCACTACCTCCGGCGTATAGCGCGAAACGTGCTGCCGGAGCAGATTCCATACGCAGCGCGGATGCTGCAGGGTTTCATCGCGCATGGCGTAGCCGTTTTCGTCGAACTGATAGTTCCACGACGATTTATCGTACTGACGCTTTTCGGCATCGTAGCCGCTGAACAGGCCGTCTTCGAAGGCAAAATCGTCGCGCACCAGCAGGCTGGCGTTAGTGTAATGCTTCACGTATTCAGCGTTGATTTTGTTATTTTCGATCAGGTACAGCAGCACGCCCGACAGAAAGGTAATGTCGGTGCCGGAACGAATCGGCGCATAGATATCGGCCACCGACGCCGTACGCGTAAAGCGCGGGTCGACGACGATAAGCAGAGCGTCGTTGTTGTTTTTCGCCTCCATCGCCCAGCGGAATCCCACCGGATGGGCTTCGGCGGCGTTACCGCCCATCACCACCACGACGTTGGCGTTTTTGATATCCACCCAGTGGTTGGTCATCGCACCGCGACCAAATGTTGGAGCAAGACTTGCTACCGTTGGTCCGTGTCAGACGCGCGCCTGGTTGTCTACCGCCAGCATACCGAGGGAACGCACAAACTTCTGCGTCAGCATGCCGGTCTCGTTGCTGGCTGCCGAGGCGCACAGCATCCCGGTGGTAAGCCAGCGGTTTACCGTGACGCCCTGCTCGTTTTTCTCCATAAAGTTGGCGTCGCGGTCGGCTTTCATCAGCCTGGCGATACGCTCAAACGCCTCATCCCAGGAGATGCGCTGCCACTTATCCGCACCCGGCGCGCGGTATTGCGGGTAGCGCAGGCGGTTATCACTGTGGACGTAGTCCAGCAGTCCGGCCCCTTTCGGGCACAGCGCGCCGCGGCTTACCGGATGATCCGGGTCCCCCTCGATGTGATAAAGCGCTTCTTTCGCGTTCTTCGCGCCGTCGCCCAGGCTATACATTAATAGCCCGCAGCCTACGGAGCAGTATGTGCAGGTGTTGCGGATCTCTTTAGCGCGCAGCAGCTTGTAATTGCGCGCCTGAGCCAGGGCCATTTTGGGCGCAAAACCCAAAGCAGCGGCTGTTGTTCCGGCCATACCGCCTGCGCAGATTTTAAAAAACTTTCTGCGGCTGACGTCCATTGTTCCCCTCCATGCGGGATGTTTATTCATCGCGGAGGGCAAAACTAACAGCAATATCCCTGTTTTGTTTGCGTCAAATCAATGTCGAAAACTGACGCCCCCTTAATAGTCAGCGGCGCCAATTTTTATTACTCCGATAGTATTAAGCATGGTGGAAAATATCCCCCCGACGGCAGTAAAAAGTGTTATAAAACCCGACTGCGTTTGAACCAACATCAGGTTAAATATGGAGAAAAAGAGAGCCACGCTCATTGGATTGGCCGCTATCGTACTCTGGAGCACTATGGTGGGGTTGATTCGTGGCGTCAGCGAAGGTCTTGGCCCGGTGGGCGGCGCGGCGATGCTCTACAGCCTGAGCGGCATGTTGCTGATCTTTACCGTCGGGTTCCCGCAAATACGCCAGATTCCCCGCCCTTATTTACTGGCGGGGAGCCTGCTGTTCGTCAGCTATGAAATTTGCCTGGCGCTGTCGGTTGGCTTTGCCGGTACCCGCCAGCAGGCTATTGAAGTGGGGATGGTCAATTATCTCTGGCCCAGCCTGACGATTTTATTCGCCATTCTGTTTAACGGCCAAAAAAGCAGCTGGCTGGTTATCCCCGGTTTATTACTCGCTATATTTGGCGTCACCTGGGTATTAGGCGGTGAGCATGGTCTGAATATAGACGAAATTATCAGCAACGTGATCTCCAGCCCGCTGAGCTATATTCTGGCGTTCATCGGGGCGTTTATCTGGGCGGCCTACTGCACGGTCACCGCGAAATACGCCAAAGGCAAAAACGGGATTACGCTGTTTGTTCTGCTCACCGCCCTGACCCTGTGGCTGAAATTCCTGTTCAGCGATCAGCCGCCGATGGTCTTTAGCTGGCCGGTGACGATCAAGCTGATCGCGCTATCCGTCGCCCTGGGGTTTGGCTACGCGGCGTGGAACGTCGGAATCCTGCACGGCAACGTTAGCCTGCTGGCCGCCGCCTCTTACTTTACCCCGGTGCTCTCATCGGCGCTGGCGGCGGTACTGCTCAGCGCCGCGCTATCGTGGTCGTTCTGGCAGGGCGCCGGAATGGTCTGCGCCGGTTCCCTGCTCTGCTGGCAGGCAACCCGGCGCTAAAGCGGAGGCGGCGAACGCCTTAATGGCCGACACGATCCGCGACTGACTTCAGTCCCATCCCTGATGGCAATTCCCGGGATGGGCACCTCTTCAATCATCTGGCTGCCGGCTGGCAAAGGGTTAGTTGAGCTCCGGCGCTTTTGCCAGGCTTCGCCAGATCCCCGCCGCCAGCAACAACAGCAGGACGCCAGCCGTGGCCAGCACGGTGCTGTGCGAGTGAATAAACGCCGTCTTCGCCGCCTCAAGCAGGCTTTGCGCCGGAATGGCGGGCAGCGACTGCGCCAGCTTAATCGCCTCGCTGATGGAGGAGGACGCCTGCTCCGCCGCCGCGCCCTCAATACCCCACGGCAGGACGATTGACGAAGTGTAGCTGCGGGTCAGGATCAGGCCAAACAGAGCAATGCCCAGGCCCGCGCCCAGTTCATAGGCCATGGTTTCGATGGCCCCCGCCGCCGCCGCTTTCTCCTTCGGCGCGGCGGCCATGATCGCCGAGCTGGAGGCCAGCAGCGCGCTGGCAACGCTGAAGCCCAGCAGCGTCATCAGTCCCCAGGCCTGCCACTGCTGCGTACTGAAATCGGTCATCGACAGGCCGAGGAAGCTCAGGGCGCTCAACAGCATTCCGCCGGTGGCGACCTCGCGCAGCCCCAGACGCGACACCAGCATGCCGGCAATCGGTCCGCTGAAACCGCTCGCTACCATCACCGGCAGCATAAACAGCCCGGCTTCAAAAGGCGTTTTGCTATGCACAAACTGCAGCTCCTGCGCCATCAGCAGCTCAAAACCCACTAGCGTAATCAGCGCGGTCATCGCCATCATCACCCCGCTTAAAATAATGCGATGGGTAAACAGACGCATATCGACCATCGGACGGGTTGCCGAGAGCTGTTTGCGCACGAACCAGAACAGCATCGCAGCGCCCGATAGCGCCACCAGCCCGGTTAACCACAGCGCCATTTGCCCTTTGAGCGCCGTCTTGGCGCTAAACACCAGCATCAGGATGGCGGCGATGAGGATCAGCGCCTGGAAAAAATTAAGCGGCTGCTCGCGCCGCGCGGGCTGGCGCGGCACCACTTTGGCGTTAATCGCCATCACCAACAGCACGATCGGCACGTTGATCAGGAATACCGAACCCCAGTAAAAGTGCTCCAGCAGCATGCCGCCAATCAGCGGGCCGAATGCCGCGCCGCCGGAACCGACCGCCGCCCATAGACCCAGCGCCATATTGCGCTGTTGCGCTTGCGAAAAGGTGCTGCGGATACCGGCAAGGGTCGCCGGGACGATCATCGCCGCCCCCACCGCCAGCAGCGCGCGGGAGGCAATCAGCGTCTCTGCGGTAGGGGAAAACGCCGCCGCCAGCGACGCCGAGCCAAAAATACCGCTGCCGAGCAGAAGCAGCCGTTTAAAGCCGATTTTATCGCCCAGCGCGCCCATAGGCAGTACCATGCCTGCCATGACCAGCGAATAAATATCAATAATCCACAGCAGCTCGTTGCCGCTGGTGCCCAGCGCTACGCTTAGCGTGGGCGCGGCCACGTGGAGAACGGTGGCGTCAATCGCCACCGGGATATAAACCAGCAAAATCGCCATCAGCGTCAACCATTGCCGAGACATACTACATTTCCTCAAAGTTAAATATTGGACAGCTGTCCAGGAAAGCGATCCTGCCGGAATGTTGAACGAGTGTCCAACTTTTTGTTACTATCGGCAAAAAAACCAGGGTCACAAACGTTATGAGCTACTTAAATCGCGATGCGCGTCGGGAAGTTATTGTGCAGGCGGCCATGCGCGTGGCGCTTCAGGGCGGGTTTAGCGCCATGACCGTTCGCAATATCGCCGCCGAAGCCGGCGTTTCCGCCGGCCAGCTGCACCACCATTTCACCTCCGCGGGTGAGTTAAAGGCCCATACCTTCGTGCGCCTGATTCGCGAAATGATGGATATGCCGCTGGTCGCCGACGATGCTACATGGCGCGAACGCCTGTTTTCTATGGTGGGCAGCGATGACGGCAGGCTTGAGCCCTACATTCGTTTATGGCGCGAAGCGCAGCTGCTGGCCGATAGCGATGCTGATATTAAAGGCGCGTATCTGCTGACGATGAGCATGTGGCATGAAGAGACGCTGAAGATAATCCAGCGCGGCACCGAAGCGGGTGAGTTCAGGCCAAGGGACCCTGCGGAAAGTATCGCCTGGCGGCTTATTGCCCTCGTCTGCGGTCTGGATGGTATTTACGCCCTGGGAATGAAGGAAATTGATGATGCCGCCTTTAATCAACATATCAATCATTATATTTCGATGGAATTATTTTAATCAGGGTTACACTTTGTAACAAATAATTCCCACCTATTCTCCGCGCGTCTCTTTTAGATGCGCTTTTCTTATCTATTCTTCATTCATTACAACAAATACATCCCCCATCCCCTGGTTTTATTTCTTTTATTAATTTGCTGTTTTACAAGTTTATTCTTTTTGACTGACGACTGTTCATTCGAGGGCAATATGCAGAGCAAAAATGAGAAAAAGAATCATTATCTTTTAAAAGAGTGGAAACCGGAAAACGCGGCATTTTGGGAGAATAAGGGAAAGAAAATAGCCCGCAGAAATCTTTGCATTTCCGTAGCTTGTCTGCTACTCGCTTTTTGCGTCTGGATGCTATTCAGCGCCGTCGCCGTTAATCTCAATAAGGTTGGTTTTAATTTTACCACCGATCAGCTTTTTTTATTAACCGCCCTGCCTTCGCTCTCTGGCGCAATATTACGCGTGCCCTACTCCTTTATGGTACCTATATTTGGCGGGCGCTACTGGACGGTATTAAGCACGATTATTCTGGTAGCGCCCTGTATCTGGTTGGGAATAGCCATACAGAATACCGCTACTCCTTTTTGGGTATTTATTACGATTGCATTACTCTGCGGTTTTGCCGGGGCGAACTTTGCTTCCAGCATGGGAAATATCAGTTTTTTCTTTCCTAAAGCGAAACAGGGCAGCGCTCTGGGCATCAACGGCGGCCTCGGTAATCTTGGCGTCAGCGTGATGCAGATGATCGCCCCGGCAGCGATTTTTGTGCCCATTTTCGCCTTTCTTGGCGTACACGGCGTGCCTCAGGAAGATGGTTCGATCCTCGCGCTAAGCAACGCCGCCCTTATTTGGGTTCCGCTGCTGGTGATTGCCACCTTCGCCGCCTGGGTAGGCATGAACGACATCGCCAGCTCGAAGGCATCCATTCGCGAACAGCTCCCGGTGCTTAAACGCCCGCACATGTGGCTGCTGAGCCTGCTCTACCTCGCCACCTTCGGCTCGTTTATCGGCTTTTCCGCCGGTTTTGCCATGCTGGCGAAAACCCAGTTTCCCGACGTTAACATCCTTAAGCTGGCCTTCTTCGGGCCGTTTATCGGCGCGCTGGCGCGATCGTTTGGCGGCATCATCTCCGACCGCCTCGGCGGCGTGCGGGTGACGCTGGTCAACTTTGTGTTGATGGCGCTGTTTACCGGCCTGCTGTTTCTCACCCTGCCCGGCACCGGCTCAGGCAGCTTTCTCGCCTTTTACGTGGTGTTTATGGGCCTGTTTCTGACCGCCGGTCTCGGCAGCGGTTCCACCTTCCAGATGATCGCCGTGATCTTCCGCCAAATCACTATCGACAGCGTGAAGAAACGCGGCGGCAGCGATGAGCAGGCTCAGCACGAAGCGGTGACCGATACCGCGGCGGCGCTCGGATTTATCTCCGCCATCGGCGCGATTGGCGGCTTCTTTATCCCGAAAGCCTTCGGCACCTCGCTGGCGATGACCGGCTCCCCGGTCGGGGCGATGAAGGTCTTCTTTGTATTCTACGTGGTCTGCGTGCTGGTGACCTGGCTGGTCTACGGCCGGCGGAAACCGACGGCGACAAGACAATAACAACATGTTCAACGCAGGTCGTCTCGCTACGCCGGGTGGCGCTGATACGCCTTACCCGGCCTGCGGGCGAACGCCCTGACAGTTTATGGATCAGGAGAAATGTCATGAGTAAACTACTGGATCGCTTTCGCTACTTTAAGCAAAAAGGCGAGAGCTTTGCCAACGGTCACGGCCAGGTGTACAACACCAACCGCGACTGGGAGGACAGCTACCGTCAGCGCTGGCAGTTCGACAAAATCGTCCGCTCAACGCACGGCGTGAACTGTACGGGCTCCTGCAGCTGGAAAATTTACGTCAAAAACGGGCTGGTGACCTGGGAAACCCAGCAAACCGACTATCCCCGCACCCGTCCTGACCTGCCGAACCACGAGCCCCGCGGCTGCCCGCGCGGCGCAAGCTACTCCTGGTACCTGTACAGCGCCAACCGTCTGAAGTATCCGCTGGCGCGTAAGCGGCTGATTGAGCTGTGGCGCGAAGCGCTGGCCCAGCATCCGGATCCGGTAGAGGCGTGGGACAGCATCATGCGCGACCCGGTCAAAACCCTTAGCTACAAGCAGGTTCGCGGCAAAGGCGGGTTTATCCGTTCAAGCTGGAAGGAGCTGAACCAGCTGATCGCCGCCGCCAACGTCTGGACCATCAAAAACTACGGCCCGGACCGGGTGGCGGGCTTTTCGCCGATCCCGGCGATGTCGATGGTCTCTTACGCCGCCGGTACCCGTTATCTGTCGCTGCTCGGCGGCACCTGCCTGAGCTTCTACGACTGGTACTGCGACCTTCCTCCCGCCTCGCCGATGACCTGGGGTGAACAGACCGACGTTCCCGAATCCGCCGACTGGTACAACTCCAGCTATATCATCGCCTGGGGCTCCAACGTCCCGCAGACCCGAACGCCGGACGCCCACTTTTTTACCGAAGTGCGCTACAAGGGCACCAAAACCATCGCGATTACCCCGGACTTTTCGGAAGTCGCCAAGCTTAGCGACCAGTGGCTGGCGCCGAAACAGGGTACCGACAGCGCGCTGGCCATGGCGATGGGCCATGTGATCCTCAAAACGTTTCACCTTGATACCCCGAGCGATTATTTCCTCAACTACTGCCGCACCTACACCGATATGCCGATGCTGGTGATGCTTGAGCGTCGCGAGGAGGGGTTCTACGTTCCCGGCAGGATGGTCCGCGCCGCCGATCTGGTTGACGATTTGGGCGAAAGCAACAACCCGGAGTGGAAAACCGTTGCCTATAACAGCGCTGGTGAACTGGTGGCGCCCAACGGTTCGATTGGCTTCCGCTGGGGGGAAAAAGGCAAATGGAACCTCGAACAGCAGGCCGCCGGGCAAACCATTGAACTCTCGCTGTCGCTGCTGGGTAGCCGTGACGACGTGGTGACGGTAGGTTTCCCCTACTTCGGCGGCAACGAAAACCCGCACTTCCGCAGCGTTAAGCAGGAGCCGGTGACCCTGCATCAGCTGCCGGTTAAACAGCTGCCGCTGGCCAACGGCGAAACCGGCCTGGTGGTCAGCGTCTATGATCTGATCCTCGCCAACTACGGACTCGATCGCGGTTTAGACGATCCCAATGCCGCGCAGGACTTCGGCGAGATAAAAGCCTATACCCCGGCGTGGGCCGAACAGATTACCGGCGTCCCGCGCCAGCACATCGAGCAGATCGCCCGCGAATTTGCCGATACCGCGCATAAAACCCACGGACGGTCGATGATTATCCTCGGCGCCGGCGTCAACCACTGGTACCACATGGATATGAACTACCGGGGGATGATCAATATGCTGGTGTTCTGCGGCTGCGTCGGCCAGAGCGGCGGCGGCTGGTCTCACTATGTCGGCCAGGAGAAACTGCGTCCGCAAACCGGCTGGCTGCCGCTGGCGTTCGCTCTTGACTGGAACCGCCCGCCGCGCCAGATGAACAGCACCTCCTTTTTTTACAATCACGCCAGCCAGTGGCGCTATGAAAAGCTGACCGCCCAGGAGCTGCTGTCGCCGCTGGCCGATGCCAGCCAATTCAGCGGCAGTCTGATCGACTTTAACGTACGCGCCGAGCGTATGGGCTGGCTGCCCTCCGCGCCGCAGCTTGGCGTCAACCCGCTGACGATTAAGGAACAGGCCGCCGCGGCCGGACTTACCCCTGCGGACTACACCGCCCGGGCGCTGAAGTCTGGTGAGATACGCTTCGCCTGCGAACAGCCGGATAACGGCAAAAACCATCCGCGTAATCTGTTTATCTGGCGCTCCAACCTGCTGGGCTCTTCCGGCAAGGGCCACGAGTATATGCTCAAATATCTGCTGGGTACCGACAGCGGCATTCAGGGCGATGAGCTGGGGGCTGCCGACGACGTGAAGCCCGAAGAGGTGGAGTGGCAGACCGCGGCCATCGAAGGCAAGCTCGACCTGCTGGTGACCCTCGATTTCCGCATGTCCAGTACCTGCCTGTTCTCCGATATCGTTCTGCCAACCGCCACCTGGTATGAAAAAGACGATATGAACACCTCAGATATGCATCCGTTTATCCACCCGCTTTCCGCCGCCGTTGACCCGGCGTGGGAATCGCGCAGCGACTGGGAAATCTACAAAGATATCGCCAAAACCTTCTCCGAGGTCTGCGTGGGCCACCTCGATAAAGAGACCGACGTGGTGCTGGTGCCGCTGCAGCACGACTCCCCGGCGGAACTGTCTCAACCCTTCGACGTGCTGGACTGGCGGAAAGGCGAATGCGAGCTGACGCCGGGTAAAACCGCGCCGTCGATCGCCGTGGTTGAGCGTGATTACCCGGCGACTTACGAGCGCTTCACCTCCCTTGGCCCGCTACTCGACAAGCTGGGCAATGGCGGCAAAGGCATTACGTGGAACACCCAGAGCGAAGTCGATTTCCTCGGCAAGCTTAACTACGTCAAGCTGGACGGCCCGGCGAAAGGCCGACCGCGCATCGACAGCGCCATCGACGCCTCGGAAGTGATCCTCGCCCTCGCCCCGGAAACCAACGGCCAGGTGGCGGTAAAAGCCTGGCAGGCGCTCGGCGAGTTTACCGGCCGCGAGCACACGCACCTGGCGCGCAATAAAGAGGATGAAAAAATCCGCTTCCGCGATATTCAGGCCCAGCCGCGCAAAATCATCTCCAGCCCGACCTGGTCCGGCCTCGAGAGCGAGCATGTCTCCTACAACGCCGGCTATACCAACGTCCACGAGCTGATCCCCTGGCGCACCCTTTCCGGCCGCCAACAGCTGTATCAGGATCATCCCTGGATGCGCGCCTTTGGCGAAAGCCTGGTGGTTTATCGTCCGCCGATTGACACCCGCAGCGTCAGCCAGATGAAAGCGATCCCGCCCAATGGCTTCCCGGAAAAAGCGCTCAACTTCCTGACGCCGCACCAGAAATGGGGCATCCACTCCACCTACAGCGAAAACCTGCTGATGCTGACCCTGTCGCGCGGCGGGCCAATAGTGTGGATCAGCGAAACCGACGCCCGCGAGCTGGGTATCGAAGATAACGACTGGATCGAGGCCTTCAACGCCAACGGCGCGCTCACCGCCCGCGCGGTGGTCAGCCAGCGCGTACCGCCGGGGATGACCATGATGTACCACGCCCAGGAGCGCCTGATGAATATTCCGGGCTCGGAAGTCACCGGACGGCGCGGCGGGATCCATAACTCGGTCACCCGCGTGTGCCCGAAACCGACCCATATGATTGGCGGCTACGCCCAACTGGCTTACGGTTTCAACTACTACGGTACCGTCGGCTCCAACCGCGACGAGTTCATCATGATCCGCAAAATGAAAAATATTGACTGGCTGGATGACGAAGGTCGCGATGGGGTACAGGAGGCGAAAAAATGAAAATACGTTCACAGGTCGGTATGGTTCTCAATCTCGACAAATGCATCGGCTGCCACACCTGTTCCGTCACCTGTAAAAACGTCTGGACCGGACGCGAAGGGATGGAATACGCCTGGTTTAACAACGTTGAAACCAAACCGGGCATCGGCTATCCGAAAAACTGGGAAGATCAGGAGGTGTGGGAAGGCGGCTGGGTGCGTGATGTTAATGGCAAAATACGCCCGCGTCTGGGCGGTAAAATGGGCGTCATTACCAAGATCTTCGCTAATCCGGTGATACCGCAGATTGACGACTACTATGAGCCGTTCACCTTTGATTATCAGCATCTGCACAATGCCCCCGAGGGCAAACACCTGCCCACCGCCCGTCCGCGTTCGCTTATCGACGGCAAGCGGATGGATAAAATCATCTGGGGGCCCAACTGGGAAGAGCTGCTCGGCGGCGAGTTTGAAAAGCGCGCCCGCGACCGTAACTTCGACAAGATTCAGAAGGAGATGTACGGGCAGTTTGAAAACACCTTCATGATGTATCTGCCGCGCCTGTGCGAGCACTGCCTGAACCCGAGCTGCGTCGCCACCTGCCCCAGCGGCGCCATCTACAAGCGTGAAGAAGACGGCATCGTGCTGATCGACCAGGATAAATGCCGCGGCTGGCGTCTGTGCATCAGCGGCTGCCCGTACAAAAAAATCTACTTCAACTGGAAAAGCGGCAAATCGGAAAAATGCATCTTCTGCTACCCGCGTATCGAATCCGGGCAGCCCACCGTCTGCTCGGAAACCTGCGTCGGGCGTATTCGCTATCTCGGGGTGCTGCTGTATGACGCTGACCGCATCGAAGAAGCGGCCAGCACCGAGCGCGAGACCGATCTCTACGAGCGGCAGTGCGAGGTGTTCCTCGACCCCCACGACCCGGCGGTGATTGAAGAAGCGCTGAAACAGGGGATCCCACAAAACGTGATTGATGCCGCCCAGCGCTCGCCGGTGTACAAAATGGCGATGGACTGGAAGCTGGCGCTGCCGCTGCATCCGGAATATCGCACCCTGCCAATGGTCTGGTACGTGCCGCCGCTATCGCCGATTCAGTCCTACGCCGACGCCGGCGGTCTGCCGAAAAGCGACGGTGTGCTTCCGGCCATCGAAAGCCTGCGTATTCCGGTGCAGTATCTCGCCAATATGCTCAGCGCGGGCGATACCGGCCCGGTACTGCGCGCGCTGAAGCGCATGATGGCGATGCGTCACTACATGCGCTCGCAAACGGTGGAGGGCGTTACCGATACCCGCGCCATCGAGGAGGTGGGCTTAAGCGTTGAGCAGGTCGAGGAGATGTACCGTTATCTGGCGATCGCCAACTACGAGGACCGCTTCGTGATCCCGACCAGCCACCGCGAAATGGCCCGCGACGCTTTCCCCGAGCGCAACGGCTGCGGCTTTACCTTCGGCGACGGCTGCCACGGCTCCGACAGCAAATTCAACCTGTTCAACAGTAGCCGCATTGACGCCATCAACATCACCGAAGTGCGCGATAAAGCGGAGGGAGAATAATGCGAATCCTCAAAGCGATCGCCCTGCTGCTGGAGTACCCGGATGAGTGTCTTTGGCAGTGCAAGGACGAGGTGCTGAGCATAGTACGTCACGACGCCCCCCTGCTCGACGACTTCGCCGCGGAGATGCTGAATGCCCCGCTGCTGGACAAGCAGGCCGAATGGTGCGAAGTGTTCGACCGGGGCCGCGCCACGTCGCTGCTGCTGTTCGAACACGTGCACGCAGAGTCCCGCGACCGCGGTCAGGCGATGGTCGACCTGCTCGCACAGTATGAAAAAGCGGGCCTGGTGCTCGACTGTCGCGAACTCCCCGACCACCTGCCGCTGTATCTGGAATACCTCAGCATATTGCCGGAAGCCGAAGCCCGCGAAGGCCTGCAAAACGTCGCGCCGATTCTGGCGCTGCTGGGCGGGCGGCTAAAGCAGCGCGGTGTCCCCTGGTATCAGTTGTTTGACGCCCTGCTCAGCCTGGGCGGGATCCCGCTATCAAGTGACAGTGTCACGCAGCAGGTCAACAACGAGTCCCGCGATGACACCCGGCAGGCGCTGGATGCGGTCTGGGAAGAAGAACAGGTGAAATTTGTCGAAGACAACGCTACGGCCTGTGACAGCTCACCGTTACAGCAATATCAACGACGCTTTAGCCAGGACGTGGCGCCGCAGTACGTCGACGTCAGCGCGGGAGGCCCGAAATGATACACTACCTGAACGTCTTTTTTTACGACATCTACCCCTACATCTGCGCGACGGTCTTTTTTCTCGGCAGCTGGCTGCGCTATGACTACGGTCAGTACACCTGGCGCGCTTCCTCCAGCCAGATGCTGGATAAACGCGGGATGGTGCTCTGGTCGAATCTGTTCCATATCGGCATACTCGGCATTTTCTTTGGCCATCTCTTCGGTATGCTAACGCCGCACTGGATGTATGCCTGGTTTTTGCCGATTGCGGTCAAGCAGCAGATGGCGATGGTGCTCGGCGGCGTGTGCGGCGTTCTGACGCTGATTGGCGGCGCGGGGTTGCTCTGGCGCCGTCTGACCAACCAGCGCGTGCGCGCCACCTCGACGATGCCGGACATTATCATCATAAGCATTCTGCTGATTCAGTGTCTGCTCGGGCTGAGCACGATTCCTTTCTCGGCGCAGTATCCGGACGGCAGTGAAATGATGAAGCTGGTTGGCTGGGCGCAGGGCATCGTAACGTTCCGCGGCGGCTCGTCAGAAATGCTCAGCGGCGTCGCCTTTGTCTTCCGCGTGCACCTGGTGTTGGGGATGACGATTTTCCTGCTGTTCCCGTTCACCCGACTGGTTCACGTCTGGAGCGCGCCGTTTGAATATTTCACCCGCCGCTACCAGGTGGTGCGTTCAAGACGCTGAGCAAAATCCGCAATCATCCCGGGTGGCGGCGTAAACGCCTTACCCGGGCTACAGGATCGCAGATAGCTGTGAAGCTGTAGCCCGGCTAAGCGTAGCGCAAGCCGGGAAACATCGACGTTTGACAGTAACGGTTCCTGAATGATATTTATTTTCCGGCCTCGGGATGGGTATCAAACGCCGCCATCACCGCCGCCAGCTCTGCTTCGCTGAAGCCGTATTTGGCATCATCGACCCCAAGACCAAAACGCGTTTTCAGCGCTTCATACAGCGCCGGAACATCCGCTAAATCCAGCTTTTCGACCACATGGTTTTTATCCCAATGGGTAAAGTGGAAATTGGTCAGCGTCATCTTGCCGCCGTCCGGTAAATGACGGCACATCAGCAGGTGGTGGCGAAAGTGCGACTGCGGCCAGTGCGCCGACCAGAAGTTGCCCATTACATAGTCGGCAGCGTACTGGCGACCTAAATCAAAATGGTACATCGACTGCCAGTGGCCGTGATGGCTAAACTGCAGCGCCCACTCATCCCCTTCGTTAATCAGGCGATACTCGCCGTGCGGCGTGGCTTGTTCAATATCCGCCAGCAGCTTAATCGGCGCGGTGAGGGTCTGGCCGCCGAAGCCGACATCAGCAATCCAGCGTTCCCCTTCCACCTCCACCAGCAGCAGCCGGTGGGTTCGCGGCGGCATATGCGGCGGATTGGCCAGCACCACGCGGCCCAGCAGGCTGCGCACGTTAAAACCGATCTCGCGCAGCGCCCTCTCCAGCAGGCCGTTTTGCTCAAAGCAATAGCCGCCGCGGCGACCATGAATCAGCTTCTCCTCAAGGGTACGATCGTCGAGATGAATCTCTCTGGGCAGCAGCACATCGAGATTCTCAAAGGGGATGGCGCCATTATGATGGATATGCAGTTCACGCAGGGTGTTCAGAGAAACATCCGGGGTACCCGCCCAGCCCAGGCGAGAAAAATAGGCGCTTAAAAATGGACTCATCAATGCCTCCAGCAATCGGTGTTCGACATTTATAGCCTTTTTTTGTCGCCTGATGGCGTATTTTGTGCGATCGGCGTTATTCGCGCGCGCCCCGCTGCATCAACGCCAGCGCGCTGAGCATCAGCCCCAAACCGGTAAATAGCGTCAGCGAGGCCATCGCCATGCCTTGTCCTGGGGATCCTTGCTCAAACTGACGCCAGATAAACACCGCCACGGTTTGCGTCCCGGCGGGGGCCAGCAGCAGCGAGGTCACCAGCTCGCGGGAGGCGATGGCAAACACCATCAGCATCGCCGCCAGCAGCGCCGGGAACACCAGCGGCAGGACGATCAGGCGCAGCGCCTGCAGGGGCGTCGCGCCGTGCACCCGCGCGGCGGGCTCAAGGTTATGACCAAGCTGGCGCAGCGCGCTGCCAACGTAGCGCACCGGCCACGGCAGCAGCAGACAGCAGTAGGAAAGCAGCAGCATAAACCAGGTGTTGTAAGGCGACACTGGCCAGAACGGCTGGTTCCACAGCAGAATCAGCCCGACGCCGACCACCACGCCCGGCAAAGCCGCCGGCATCAATGACAGCGCATCAACGATCGCGCTACCCTTTATTTTCTGCACCAGCACCAGCCACGCCGCCAGCAGGCCAATGACGCCGACAATCAGCGCCGAAGCCAGCGCCAGCGAAAGGCTGGTACCCAGCGCGGACAGCGCGTCGCCCTGCTGGGCAAACAGCGCCGTGAAATGGCGGAGGGTAAAGTTATCGCCATGAATACCGCCCGACAGGGTACCCATCAGGCTGGTCAGCACCATCGATGCTCCCGGCAGTATCACGGCCACACCCCCGACGCTCACCATTAACAGCGCCGCAGGAAGCGCCAGCCAGCCCAATTCCGCCCCGCTATTCTCCCCCGGTTTGCCGGTGACGCTGGTGACCTCTTTATCGCCAGTCAGCCGTTTTTGCAGCCACCAGGCCAGCAGCGCCACCGCCATCAACAACAGCGACAGCAGCGAGGCGCCGGGAAGATCGATAGGCCAGTCGGCGAGCTTTTTCTCGATTCCCACGGTGAGCATCAGCAGACCCGCGCGCGACCCGAGGGCCGCCGGAACGCCGTACTCTTCAATCGCCAGGGTAAACGCCAGCAGCATCCCCGCCGCCAGCGCCGGTGAAAGCATCGGTAGCGTAATGTGCCAGAACGCCCGCCAGGCGCTGGCCCCGTGCACCCGAGCGACGATCGCCAGCCGCTGACCGCTCGCCAGCAGGCTGCGCGAAACGGCAAAATAGACCACCGGGAAAATATTGAGCGTCATCACCAGCACGATCCCGCTGCGGCTAAACAGCAGATCGTTGAGATCCCAGCCGGTTAGCTGTTGCAGATAGCCGTTGCTTTGCAGCAGCAGCGTCCACGCCAGGGCAGCGATATAAGGTGGCGTAAGAAATGGGATCAGAAACAGCAAATCCCACAGCCGCGGCAACGGCAAATTAAACAACCCGCGCAACACGCCCAGCGGCAGGCCGATCAGCACGCTCATCAGCGCCAGGCCGCAGGCCACCCACAGGGTACCGCCGAGCATCATTGGCAGCTGCGGGTCGGCAATCAGCGCCGCCACGCCGCTAAACGCGCCCTCCAGCGACCCGGCGCTAAACCGGGGGAAAATCGCCTGCAGAATAATAAAGAGCAGCGGCAACGCCACCAGCACCAGCAGCGCCGCCAGCGTGCCAGCGGAAATCAGTTTCTGTTTCACGGTATTTTCCTGGATACGATCTTCCCCGGCTCGCGCTGCGCTTAGCCGGGCTACCGGTTCACAGCCGTCTGCGGTCCGGTAGCCCGGACAGGCGCGCCAGCGCCGCCTCCGGGGAGTGTGCCTGAGCAAACTTTCGCACCCCGTGGGATGTCGGTTTACTGGGCGAAAAGCGTATTAAAGCGGGACAGCACCGCGCTGCGTTCGCTCTTGCCATCGCTGACGGTTGGCAGAATTTTCAGCTCGTTGAGCAGCGGGCGCTTCGCCGGAACATCGCTGCGGGCAGGCATCAGCCAGGCGTCGGCGACCAGCGCCTGGCCTTCCGGCGACAGGACATAATCAACGAAGGCCTTAGCATCTTCGGCATGCTGGCTGGTTTTGAGGATCATCATCGGCCGCGGGGCAATGACCGTGCCGCTGGCCGGGAAAATCACCTTCAGCGCTTCGCCCTGATCGATATTGCCGTATGACACATAATCTACCGCGCCGAATACCGCCGCTTTCGCCCCCTGCATCACCGGCGTCACCGCCTGGGCATTCGGCCCGCTGACCACCATGCCATTCTTCTTTAAATCATCAAACAGCACCCAGGCTTTATCGCCCATGCCATTCTGTAACCCGATCAGCAAATCCAGCGATGCGCCGGAAAGCGCCGGGTCCGGCGTCGTCACTTTGCCTTTAAACGCCGCTTCGGTCAGGTCGCGCCACTCTTTTGGCTCCGGGGTGCCGCTTTTGGTATTCCAGACGATCCCCAGCGCCGAAATCCCCTGGGCAACGTAATCGGTGGATTTCAGGTTGGCCGGGACCTTATCGGCATTGACGCTCTGATACGGCAGCAGCCAGCCGCGGTGATGCAAATCTTCTGCGGTATCCCAGGAGGCGGAAATCAGCACATCCGCCTGCGGGTTAGCCTGTTCGGCCTCGAGACGCGCCATCACCTTACCGGTGGTGGCCTGGAAAATATTCACCTTAACGCCGGTTTTCTGCTCATAGCCGCTGGCGAGGCTTTTCGCCAGTGAGCCCGGACCGGCGGTATAAACGGTGAGCGCGTGGGCGCTGGAGATCATCGTGGCAGACAGCATCATCGCGAGCGCGGCTCCTTTCTTAACGGTCATAACGGTTTTCATACGGATTCCCCTGAGGTTGAAGTCACAGCACGGACGGCGGCAACGCAGCCCGCGGATAAATGCACAATCTTGTCGGCCAACAGTTCGGCTTCGCGACGGTCGTGGGTGACGTAGACGGCAGTGATGCCCAGTTGGCGCAGCAGGCGGCTCATTTCAATGCACAGCGACTCGCGCAGCTCGCTGTCGAGATTGGAGAGCGGCTCGTCGAACAACAGCACGCGCGGTTCGGCGACAATGGCGCGGGCCAGGGCAACGCGCTGCTGCTGGCCGCCGGAAAGCCCTGACGGTTTGCGGTCGGCAAAGCCGCTGAGGCCGACCATCGCCAACGCCTCCTCGACCCTTTGCTGACGTTGTTGACGCCCGACGCCGCGCATACGCAGCGGAAAAGCCACGTTCTGCGCTGCCGTCATATGCGGCCATAGAGCGTAATCCTGGAAGACCATACCGAGATCGCGCTGCTCCGGCGGCAAACCCCAACCGGTTTTCGCCACCAGGCGATCGCCAAAGTGAATACTGCCGCTGGCGGGTACGGTTAATCCGGCGAGCAGGCGCAGCAGCGTGCTTTTACCGCAGCCAGAAGGCCCCAGCAGCGCAACAATGCTGCCCGCATCAATTTGCAGATCGATCTGATTAAGCACGGTGTGGGCGCCGAAGGCGAAAGAGACGCCGTCGAGTTTAATGCTGGTCAGCGCGCGCATTATCGCCCTCCCGTTGGGAAAGCGAGGCTCTGCCCGCGGTCAACATCCGCCGGCGCGCGCTCACCTGTGATAAATTCAGGGGAGCTAACATATTGTTATCCTCTTTGGGACTTAGTGACGCCGACTATAGGGAGCCTTGATGACGTATTGATTACATTTTCATTGCGGATTAACGTGTTGTCTGGCATCAGACCCATTTACCAAGGAACGCATATGAGCCGTTTTCGCCACGTGGAACTCCAGTACGCCAGTCGCCTGCTCAACCATGGCCCGACCATTCTGATAACCAGCTATGACGCCCGGTCTCAACGCCGCAACGTGATGGCCGCCGCGTGGTCGATGCCGGTGGAGTTCGCCCCGCCGCGGCTGGCCATCGTGGTGGATAAAAGCGCCTGGACGCGGGAAATTATTGAGCGTAACGGCACCTTCGGCATCGTCGTCCCGGGCGTCGAGGCCGCCAGTTGGACCTACGCGGTCGGCAGCATCAGCGGGCGCGATGAAGATAAATTTAACGCTTACGGTATTCCGGTGGTGCAAGGCCCGGAGCTGGGATTACCGCTGATAGAAGAGAAGTGTCTGGCGTGGATGGAGTGCCGACTGCTGCCGGCAACGGCGGCTCAGGAGCAGTACGATACGCTGTTTGGCGAAGTGGTTTCCGCCGCCGCCGATGAGCGCGCCTTCGTCACCGGCCGCTGGCAGTTCGACGACGATAAAATTAATACCCTGCATCATCTCGGCACCGGCAATTTTGTCGCCAGCGGTCGCCACGTGCGCGCCAATACTCCGGAAGAGTAGAGCCCCTCGCCTGTGCGGGCCGGTTCTAAAGGCCTGCACAAAGTGCTGACCAGGAATTCACCAAAACGGCGTCGTCAGCTTGTTTGCATTCTCCACGGCGGGTTTCAAAACGCCTTTTGCGCTTGATCGCCTGTCGCTTTATGCATATAGTTAGGCACCATACTATATGTCGGAGGCCGCTATGGAACTTGAACAGAAATACCTTTCTCTACTGCAGGAGGCAGAGCGTCACCAACTTACCGACGTGGATAACATCCGTCTCTGTTTTCAGACCCTGTCGCTCGCCGCCGCCATCGATCGCGATTGTGCAACACTGCTGGCTCCGTGGGGATTATCCGAAGGGCGCTTCGTGCTGCTGTTTTTGCTTGATGCCGCGCCAGACGGCCTGGCCCCTAACGTGCTGGCGGAAAAAGCGGGCGTCACACGCGCCACCATTACCGGCCTGCTTAACGGCCTGGAGCGCGACCAGCTTATTGAGCGCCATGCCGACCCCCTTGATGGCCGGGCCATGAGCATTGCCTTAACCGCAGAAGGAAAACAGCTTATCACCCGCGTCTTCGCCCAGCATAGCCGCTGGATTGGCGGCTTATTCAGCCATCTCTCGGCGCAGGAGCGCGGCCAGCTGTCCGAACTGCTGACGAAGGTCGCCGCCGGGACGCTGGCAGGTAAAGGCGTTCCCCCTTGTGGCGGATAAGCCTGAAGCTATTTCGCAGGCGCTCTGCGCGCAAGGACTCACGGCGTCGCCTCCATCCACCACACATCGTATCTGCCAACGGGCGATACGAAATTTCACTTGAGGAGCAACAGATATGCCCCACTATTTAGTCGAACTTTATACGCCCAATGCAGCCTGGCGCGGCCTGTCCCCGGAGCACCGTCAGCAGTTTATCAGCGGCATTCAGGCGGCAATGGGCGGCCTCGCGGGATCCGGCATTGAACTATTGACGCTGGCGGAAACCGATACCGCTGTCGACCATACTACATCGCACCGCTTTTTGGGGATCTGGCGCTTTCCTGACGCACAGGCCCGCAATGCGCTGCTCGCCGGTATCGCCGCCAGCGGCTGGTATGATTATTTTGATCATATTAATGCCGCGGCAGCTACCGGCGGTATGGAAGAACATCTCCGCTCGCTGAGCTGACGCTTCAGTCCCGTCTTCTCCCCGGGGCGGCGCAGAGCGCCTTGCCCGCGCTACCGGACCGCGGACCGCTGCGGACCCATAGCCCGGACAGATGCGCAGTATCGCCTCCGGGGAGAGAACTACCGCTGCAAACGACGCCGGTCTTCGCTGGGGGTCAGGCCAAAGACCTTTTTATATAAGGTGGTAAAGTGATTACTGTTGGCAAAACCGCATAAATAAGCCACTTCGGTAATCGTCATATCGGTTTCGCGTAATTTTACGCGCGCCGAAACTAATCTCAGCCGCTTTAAATAATTATCCGGGGTCAGCCCCGTCGCCTCTTTAATATGACGAAAAGCGGTCCGCGTGGTCAGATGAAATTTATCCGCCAGCTGCTGCCAGTTATGTTCTTCAAAACAGTGCTCCTGCAGCCAGGTCAGCAGCTTATGCAGCTTATATTTGGTATTACTGTATTCGGCTTCAGTTTCCGCATGCAGAATCGTCGTCACCAGCTGGAAAAACGCGGCTTCCCTCAGGGCGATATTTCCCGGCTGCCGCAGCGGGTGTGAAAAGATTTTATCAACCAGATCCTTGCAGGTATGGCGAGTGTCCGGAGCCAGCCAACCGTAGCAGGACGCATTCTGCGCAGAGAAAGTCTGTAATAAGGTATCGAGAGGCTGTAAATATTGGAACTCAACCAGCGGGTTAATCAATATGTTAATTAACTTCAGCGTTCCCAGCTCATCATAATAATGTACATCGCCCGGCTGAACGTAAAAAACGTCCCCCTGTTGAATATATAATGGCCGGCCATTAATAACGTGTAAACCGTGTCCTTGCTCAACGATCACCAGTTCAGCAAATTCGTGACTGTGTTCATGGCTATTATCTTCCGGGTCACTGGCGTACATCCCCAGCTTATCCTGAGGATGGGTGAAATAATACTCAACGGTTAACATCATCGATCAAGTCCAAAACAACATACGGTGCATGGGCAAGATAATGCATTTCACCGGCGGCCACGAGTCAGATTTGTGGAATTGTGATCGCCAACCCGCCCACCCCATTATCAGTGCCATTTTGTCAAATGCATTGGCATTGCCAGAGTGGTTGCCGCGGGCGGCGGCGTCTTATGCTGCGGACAATTAAACACAGAGGACGCAGTATGTCACAGGCAATTCAGCATAATTCTCAGGTCACGATGACTCGCCACCCGCATTTTTTACGCATCGCCGAGGCGCTCCGGCCCGCGCTGCGCCGTGAGGCGCATCTGCCGAGCGCGGTGGTGGAAGCCCGCGCCGACACCGCGGCGCTCTTTGGCTGGCGCGCCGAGCCGGTGAGCACCCTGGCCGCGTTTTACCAGCGCGAGCTGACCAGCGGCGATAGCGTCATTATTGATTTTGGCAGCCATTACGTTGGCTACCTGCATTTTCTCTGCCGGAGCGCCGGGAGCCCGCCGGACGCTCCGGCCCATCTGCAATTCACCTTCGGCGAAACGCTGAGCGAAGTGTGCGAACCGTTCAGCGATTATCAAGGCTGGCTCAGCAGCAGCTGGCTGCAGCAGCAGGATCTGTGGCTTGATGTCCTGCCCGCCGAAGTTGACCTCCCGCGCCGCTACTGCTTCCGCTACCTGAAGGTGGAGGTCAAAGCCGTTTCGCGCAAGTTTCGTCTGCAGTTTGACCAGATCCAGGTTAATGCCGTTACCTCAGCCAGCGGCGCATGCCCGGCGGCGGCAACCTCCGACCCGCAGCTCCAGGCCATCGATAGCATTGCCGTTCTGACCCTACAAAACTGCATGCAGGAGGTGTTTGAAGATGGGCCCAAACGCGACCGCCGCCTGTGGCTCGGCGATTTACGCCTGCAGGCGCTGGTGAACGAGGTCACCTTCGCCCGCCACGATCTGGTGCGCCGCTGTCTGTACCTTTTCGCCGGGCATACTCGCGAGGACGGGATGGTGTCGGCTAATGTGTTCGTCCAGCCGGATATCGTTGCGGACGATACCTTTCTGTTTGATTATTCGTTGTTTTTTGTCGACGTTCTTTATAACCATTTGCAAAGCGCCGAGGACATTGAAACGGCGCGCGAGCTGTGGCCCACGGCGCGCCGTCAGGTAGAACTGGCGCTAAGCCGCTGCGGCCCCTCCGGTATTGTGCGCGATAGCGACGACTGGTGGGTGTTTATCGACTGGCAAGCGTCGCTGAATAAACAGGCGGCGGCGCAGGGGATACTGATTTACTGCCTGCAGCGCGCCGTCTGGCTGGCGGAGCGTTTCGAACCTGAGCTGGCCGCAAGCTATCGCCAGCGTTTACAGCAGCTTAAAGCGGCAGCGCTTGATTCGTTCTGGGACGAGCAGCAGGGCTTCTACGTCAGCGGCCCCCAGCGCCAGGTCTCCTGGGCATCGCAAATCTGGCTGGTGCTGGCAGAAATCGGCACGCCGCAGCAGCGACGGGAGATCATGCGCAACCTGGAGAAAAATCCCCCCGCCGTCGCCATGAACACGCCGTATCTGCGTCACCACTATATCGCCGCCCTACTGCAGTGCGGGCTGCGGGATGAAGCGATTGCGCAGCTCAAGGCCTACTGGGGCGCCATGGTCGACTACGGCGCCGATACTTTCTGGGAAATCTTCGACCCGGCGCATCCTGACTTTTCCCCTTATGGCAGCAAACTGATCAACAGTTACTGCCATGCGTGGAGCTGCACTCCGGCCTGGTTTATTCGCCAGTACGGACTTTAACAACAACGATAAGCGAGTGTATTTATATGGCAGAAACAACCTTTACCCTGTGGCGGCAGCGCCTTGGCTATGGCATCGCCGACCTCTCCTGCAACCTTGTGTGGCAGATGATCTCTCTTTATCTGATGTTCTTTTACACCGACGTGATGGGGCTGCCCGCCTATTACGTTGGCCTGATGTTCCTCGTTACGCGCCTGGTGGACGGCGTTGCCGATGTACTGATGGGGTTGGTTATCGACAATACCGCCACCCGTTGGGGACGCTGTCGTCCCTACCTGTTGATAGGCGCGGTTCCCTTCGGGCTGCTGTGTATTCTGGCCTTCTACGTGCCGGATTTCAGCACCATTGGTAAGCTGATCTACGCTTTTATCACCTACCTGTGCCTGTCGTTTCTCTACACCCTCGTCAACATTCCGTTCTGCGCCATGCTGCCGTTTCTGACGAACGACTCGCGGGAGCGCACCACGCTGTCGGCGGTGCGTATTCTGCTCGGCTCGCTCGGCGCGACTATTGTCGCGGTCGCCACTCTGCCGCTGGTTAGCGCGCTGGGGAAAGGCAATCAGCAGCACGGCTTCTTCTATACGGCGGTGGTTTTCGGCGTTATTGCCACCTTTTTCCTGCTGGTGAGCTTTCGTAATGTTAAAGAAAATATCAGCATTACGCAGGAGCGCATGACGTTAAAACGCGCGTGGGTTAGCCTGCGCGCCAACCGGCCGTGGTTCGTCTTCGCCATTAATATTTTCCTGATGTGGGGCGCGTTCTTCTTCCAGACCGGGGCGCTGGTCTACTTCTTCCACTACTACGTCGGCAATAGCGATCTCACGGCGATCGTCGCCGGGATCTCCACCTTCGTACCGCTGCTGGGTACCCTCACCGTACCGCTGCTCGCCAGCAGGATGAAAAAACGCCACGTCTACCTGGTGGCCAGCGCGATCAACCTGGTCGGCATGGGCATGATGATGGCGGCAGGCGTTAACAGCTGGGGTCTGGTTGCCGGAGCGGTCGTACTCTCGCTTGGCGCCGGACAGCGCACGGCAATTTACTTCTCTATGCAAGCCGATCCGGTGGATTACGGAGTATGGAAAACCGGCATCAATACCGCCGGCATTTTAACCTCCATCAACGGCTTTCTTGGCAAGGTGGCGATGGCGGGCGCGGGAGCCATTACCGGGGCCCTGCTCTCATCCGGCGGTTATATCGCTAACCAGACGCAAAGCGACAGCGCGATGCTGGCCATTAAAGCCTGCTACCTCTATATCCCGGCGCTGTTGATTGTCGCCTCGATGCTGTGGATAGGCCGTTTCTACCGCCTCGACGACCAGTACGAGCAGATCCGCGCCGACCTTGATACCGGACGTCGCGCGCCGTCGGATTCGTCATCAGTCGCCGGAGAAAACCACGCCCTGTAAGGCGCTGCATACCCTTCATACCTCTGAAAAAATAAGGATTACTATGCGTATCTCTTTGATTAGCGCAGCGGTTTGCTGCGCCCTTTTTTCGGCTTACGGCGCGAGTGCGGCCCCGCTCAGCGTTGAACAACGTCTGGCGCAGCTGGAGGCCCGGCTTAACCATGCGGAGCAGGAGGCCGGAGAGGCTAAACGTCGGGCGCAGCAGGCGGAGCTGCGCACCAGCGCGGCAGAACAGCGTGCGGCGGCGGCGGAAAAGCAGGTGCAGACCCTCAGTCAGCACACCGCAGCGACGGAGCAAAAACAGCAGGCTGCCGACAAACAGCTGGCGAAAACCCGCCTGAGCGATGGCTTTGAATTTAACGCCTACGCACGCTCCGGGATGCTGGTCAACAGCCACGGCAAAGGCGCGCGCGGCGGTCCGGGGATCTCGCCGGCCAGTTCGCTCAACGGCGATGCCCACGTTGGCCGTCTCGGCAATGAGAAAGATAACTACGTGGAGCTGAGCTTCGGCAAAAAAATGACCTTCAGCGACGGGTCGTGGGCGCACTTTAAAACCATGCTGGCCGACGGCGCGACCAACCCGGATCCGTGGGTGCAGGATAACGATAGCCACCATCTGAACGTACGCCAGCTGTACGTCGAGATGGGTAATTTCGCCGATTTTTCCGGGCCGTTCAGGAGCGCCTCCATCTGGGCGGGCAAGCGTTTCGACCGCGATAATTTCGATATCCATTTTACCGATAGCGATATTATGTTCCTCGGTGGTACCGGCGGCGGGATCAATGACGTCAACTGGAATAGCACGCTGCGCGGCGACTACTCGGTTTATGCGCGCAGCTTTGGCGACCTGGGTAGCGATAATTATGAAGATAACGATATCCAGAACCTGATGTTCACCTCCAACCACTTCTGGAACAACTGGCAGCTGATGACCACGGCGATGACCGCCCAGGGCAATGATGACCTGAAAGATAATACCTCGACCACCGGCAGTTACGCTCTGCGCAGCGATAATACGGCGAAAAACGGCTACTACGCGATGCTGGCGTATCACGACAAACAGCAATTCTATGGCCTCGCGCCGGGCGTATCGGAGAGCGCCCTGCAGTACGGCGGCGGGCTGGGCGCCGAGGCGCGCCAGCCGGGCAGCGACGGCGATCTTACTGAAAACGCCAAATCACTGCGCTTTGCGTCCTACGGTATTTTACCGCTGGGCAAAAACTGGCAGCTTGCGCCATCGGTTATCGCCCAGCATAGCGAAGATCGCTACCGCGATGGCGACCGCTACGATTGGGCAACCTTTAACCTGCGGGTTTCCCAGGGCATCACCCGCAACTTCGCCCTGCTGTACGAGGCGTCCTGGCAATATATGGACCTGAATCCCAACGGCCGAACCTATCGCTATGACAGCGGCGTGCATCAATACCAGGCGGTGAGCGGCGATTTTTACAAGCTGACCTTCGCCCCGACGTTTAAAGTGGGCGATGTGTTTGATATCAAAGCGAGGCCGGAGATACGTTTCTTTGTCACGTGGATGAATTGGGATAAAGACCTGGATCGTTATGCGATCAACGATGATTTCGGCAGTAAAGGATTTACTGCCGGAGGAAACTGGAACTTTGGCGTGCAGACGGAGATTTGGTTTTAAGAAGTCAGCCCGTCCGGGGCAAACGCCTGGACGGGTTTATTTAAATACACGCTGTAACTTTGTCACAATGCCAGTTCTGTATGAAGTAAAATAAACTAATAAAATAAAAACCATAACAGGCTATAAAGACAAAGGTTGTTTTTATAATTCCAATAAGTGACTTTCGTTTTTTCTCAACGATGAGAAGATCGTGAAACCTTTCTTGCTGTTGCTCTGGTGTTAAATTATTGAGTATTTTATTTTTTATATCATCGTGAATCTTTTTAAACGTTCGCTTTTCACCTGGAAAGCTACCGTGTAGAAGAAACAAAAAAATAATGAAGAGCATAATAAATGCCAGCATCCTAATATAGGGATCAGTTACTCCCCAGCATCCAAGCGTAGCAATAAAAAGCCAGATACCATGAGTATTTGCTCGCGATCTAAATCTATCGATATGAGCGCTGTATTTCTCGACTTCTGTCAAAATAGATTCATCAGTTTCCATACGTAATACTCTCCTTTTTAAAGACCCTCGATTACGAAAGAGGGCAAATTCTGCCATTTTCCTTTCGAAAAATAACGTTTCAAATAACCTTCAACAAGTTGATAATCAATGGATTGCCCTGAAGCAATAAAAGCAGCTTTCTGGATGCGCCGGTTGGATGACGTCGTTTCGTTTCCCAGCTTTTAACCAGCTCATAGCTAACGCCAACGGCGGCGGCGAAGTCCTGCTGTTTTAAACCGGTGGCTTCGCGTATCGCTTTCACATCAACTTCGCTGAAGGTATGAACGTGGTGCACCTTCGGCGTTAGTTCACCCTTCTCAATCCTGATCATCTCTTCTGCACTAGCCAGCAGATCGGCAAACAATTCGTCTTTCATATACACCTCAGTTGGCTCTCTGGCGCTATCGATGTTTCAATCATTAATAGCTCAGCCTCACTTTATGTTTCTTGGCTAGTTTAATAACTCAGCAACCTGCCTTAACATTTTTTTCTGCTCCTGGCTTAATTCATCCTGTTCACTTTTAGGATAGATGAGCGCCAGGTAAATTCTTCCCTTTATCGTTACATTATAGTAAATCACCCGCACGCCGCCGCGCTTGCCCGTTCCGGGACGACTCCAGCGGATTTTACGAAAACCTCCGGTTCCCGAAATGGTGTCACCTGCCTCAGGATCATTGATCAGGATTTCCTGAAAGGCCCGAAATTCATCATCCGGTAACAGCACCTGGCGTCGCTTACTGAAGCCTTGTAGTTCAATAAAAGTAAACATCTCATTCCCTGATGTCCTTACGACTTACCAGACAATATATATGTACTGTGTACAGTAATCAAAGGATTTCATGTACCCGGTACATTGTAACGCGTTGGTCCAGGACAAGACGTATCGCTCATGGCCTGGCTTCAGTGCCCCCGCTCCCGGGGGCGGCGCGATACGCCTGCCCGGGCTACCGGATAGCAGACCACTGAGAACGCGTAGCCCTGACAGATGCGCAGCATCGCCTCCGGGAATGCTGATCGCCTCCGGGGAAGAAACCGGGTTACATGCTATAGCCCGGTTTCTTAATCAACTGTTCCATCTGCGGGGCGATTTCGCTGTCCCACACCTGCTGCCAGTCGCTCGGCTCAACCTGCTTCAGGGCCACGCTCACTGAACTCTCTTTGCTGTTCAGATGGCGAATCAACACCTCGGTAATATCGGCGGCCAGCGCCGTTTTTTGTTCATCATTCAGCTCGCGGGGAAAACATTTTATATCAACGTGCGGCATAGCAGGCTCCTTATTGTCAGGACAATAAAGCTATCATAGCAGGCGACGTTCGGTTCTCATTTTGTGCTTTAAATCAGCTCGTTGCGATGCAGCACGGATTGGAGTTTGGGATGGCGATACACCGCATCCGCCACGGCGACGAATTTTGGCGTATGGGCCGCAAACCACTCCCGGCGCGGGCCCCAGGCGCACATCGCCGCAATATAGCAGTCCAACAGGGTTATCTCCGCGCCCAAGGCATACGGCGCGGCGGCAAGTTGCTCCTCCAGCCACAAATAGAGCGATTTGCGATATCTGATGCAGCTTTCCCGCAGCTGCTCTGGCGCATCGGCGGCCAAGCGTTCGGGGTAATCCGCAAAGGTAAAGGTGGGGTAGACGTTCGCCACCAGCCAGATCAGCAGACGCTGAAAGGCATGCCGCTGCGGCGATGCGCGCGCCGGGGCGAGATCCGGCCGTCTGTCGAGGATCATCAGGGCAATAGCGGCGGATTCGGTCATCACGCTGCCGTCTTCAAGCGTCAGGGTCGGCACCTGACACAGCGGGTTTATCTCTTTAAGGCGGTCGCGCTGCGGGCCCGGCTGGTCAAAGCCCTCAACGTTAACAAAATGGTACGGGATACCGGCCAGCGTCAGCATCAGTTCGCTAATTGTTGAGCCCCAGCCGGGTACGCCATAGACGGTGATCATATTCTGCGCCCTCGATGAATTTGCCGCTCAGGAACAGAGCGGCGACAGGTTTAGCAATTTTGCAGTATAGATTTGATTAGGCCATGCCGCTATTGAGGCCCCCTCGCACATGCTACACGGCAGAGCTACGCCGACTCGCGCGCCACCAGGTGAAAGCCGATATCAATAATCACGTCCCCTTCACCGCCGCCTTCGATGCGGTCGGCAAGCAGCGTGGCCGCCTGCTCGCCGATGGCGTGACGGTCGACGCTGACGGTGGTGATGGCCGGACGGTTGCTGGCGGCGAAGTCCAGATCGCCAAAACCGATCACCGCCAGATCCTGCGGCACGCGCAGACCCCGGCTTTCAGCTTCCATAATCGCCCCCTGGGCAAGGGTATCAGAGCTGCAGACGATAACGTCAAACTCGCCGCCAGCCACCAGCTCGGCCAGGCCGCGACGCCCCAGCGCCAGTGATGCCGGAAGCGGCACTACGACCTGCGGCGCATCGTCAAGGCCATTTTTGGCCAGCCGGGCGCAGAGTCCCTGCTTTCGCAACGTCGCGCGGGCGTCGCCGGCCCACAGCAGGCCCGGGCGACGGTAGCCTTTTTCCAGCAAATATTCGCCAATAGTTTCACCGACTTTTTCATGCGAAAAACCAACCAGCATATCCAGCGGCGTCGGGGTGAGATCCCAGATCTCCACTACCGGCGTAGCGGCGTTGAGAATCGTCTTCTTCAACGCCGGGGCGTGCTGAATGCCGGTCAACACCACGCCATCCGGACGCCGGGAGAGTAAGGTTGCTACCAGCTCGGCTTCGGTCTGTCGGCTGTAGCCCGCTACGCACAGCAGCATATGGTAGCCGCGCGCCGCCAGGGTATCGCTTAACGCCTGGATGGTATCGACAAACATATTGTTGTTGATTTGCGGCACCACTACCGCCACCAGCTTGCTGCGCCTGGAGGCCAGGCCGCCGGCCAGCGCGTTGGGAATGTAGCCCGTCGCCTGCACCGCCTGCATCACTTTCTCGACCGTTTTTGGCCGTACCAGCTGCGGCGTATTCAGCGCCCGACTGACCGTCATCGACGACAACCCGGCGCTACGGGCTACATCATCCAGCGTCGGCGCCCGCGTCGGTTTTCTGCTTTTCACGACTAAGCCCCTGTGTTGAGTCGTTTTCTGTGGGCATTATTGATGATGGCCCGCGCAATTGCCAGCGGCCACCACGACATCTTCAATAGAATCAACGATCTGAAAAATAAAATGTTATCGCTATCATTATTCTTTGTGAATTTTCACAAACCTATTTGGATCGTGACCTGCACTGCATAATTTTACCCTTTATAACCGCTAATTGTGATCATTTGTACAAATTAAAATCACTGTCGTAGCGCCAGGACAATTTCAAGATTAAAAATGTTAGCGCAAACATTTTATCACTAAAAGGGAACTAACTATGACCACGAGCGCTAATTCCGAGTCCGTGACCTACGCCAAAGCGTCTGGCGTCAAAACCGCCGCAGAGACCGGCGACCGCATTGAACACGTCAAACTGTCGCTGGCCTTTCTGCCGCTGGCGACCCCCGTTAGCGATGCAAAAGTTCTGACCGGTCGGCAAAAACCGCTTACCGAAGTAGCGATCATCATCGCCGAAATCCGCTCCCGGGACGGCTTTGAAGGCGTCGGCTTTAGCTATTCCAAGCGCGCGGGCGGCCAGGGCATTTACGCCCACGCCAAAGAGATCGCCGATAATCTGCTCGGCGAAGACCCCAACGATATCGACAAGATCTACACCAAACTTCTGTGGGCCGGTGCTTCCGTAGGCCGCAGCGGTATGGCGGTACAGGCCATCTCTCCTATCGATATTGCGCTGTGGGATATGAAAGCCAAACGCGCCGGACTCCCGCTGGCGAAGCTGCTCGGCTCGCACCGCGATTCCGTCCAGTGCTACAACACCTCTGGCGGCTTCCTGCATACGCCGCTGGATCAGGTGTTGAAAAACGTGGCTATCTCCCGTGAGAATGGGATTGGCGGGATTAAGCTGAAGGTCGGTCAGCCGAATACCACTGAGGATATTCGTCGCCTGACGGCAGTGCGCGAGGTGCTGGGCGATGATTTCCCGTTAATGGTCGACGCCAACCAGCAGTGGGATCGCGAAACCGCCATCCGCATGGGGCGCAAAATGGAGCAGTTCAACCTGATCTGGATTGAAGAACCCCTTGACGCCTACGACGTTGAAGGCCACGCGCAGCTCGCCGCCGCGCTGGATACGCCGATTGCCACCGGCGAGATGCTGACCAGCTTCCGCGAACATGAGCAGCTTATCCTCGGCAACGCCAGCGACTTTGTCCAGCCGGATGCGCCGCGCGTCGGCGGGATCTCCCCGTTCCTGAAGATTATGGATCTGGCGGCGAAGCACGGTCGCAAGCTGGCCCCGCACTTTGCGATGGAGGTACACCTGCATCTCGCCGCCGCCTACCCGCTCGAGCCGTGGCTGGAGCACTTCGAATGGCTGAACCCGCTGTTTAACGAACAGCTCGAGCTGCGCGACGGGCGGATGTGGGTTTCCGAACGCCACGGCCTGGGCTTTACCCTGAGCGAACAGGCCCGCCGCTGGACCCAGCAAAGCTGCGAGTTTGGTAAACGCCCTTAACCGAATTCCCCGGATGGCGGCGTAAACGCCTTATCCAGGCTACAGGCCCCGTAGCCCGCGCAAGGCGCGTCAAGCGCCGCCCCCAGGAGAATACCGCATTTTCCCGGAGGCGATGCAGCGCATCTGTCCGGGCTACCGGTCCGCAGACGACTGAAAACCTGTAGCCCTCCCGGGGAAATATCTCTTATTGCCTGTACCCACAATACACAACCCTGCAAAGGAGTTGATTAAAATGCAACAGCAATTAAAACGCAGCAACGTGCGTTACAGTATATTACTGTTTTTATTTCTGGCTACCGTATTTAATTACGCCGACCGGGCAACGCTGTCCGTCGTCGCGCCTATTATGAGCAAAGAGCTAGGCTTTGATCCCGAGGCAATGGGGCTGGCCTTTTCTGTTTTTGGTATCTCCTACGTCATTATGCAAATACCCGGCGGCTGGCTGCTGGATAAATATGGTTCGCGGCTGGTCTACGGCTGCGCGCTCATTGGTTGGTCGATCGTCACTATGTTCCAGGGCACCATCTATCTGTTCGCCAGCCCGCTGGTAGCGCTGGTTATTCTGCGCCTGATGATGGGGGCGATTGAAGCCCCAGCCTTCCCCGCCAACAGCCGTCTGAGCGTGCAATGGTTTCCCAATAAAGAGCGCGGATTCGTCACCTCGGTCTATCAGGCCGCGCAGTATATCTCTTTGGGGATTATTACGCCGCTGATGACCATTATTCTGCATAATTTAAGCTGGCATTACGTATTTTATTATATTGGCGCTATCGGGGTCGTACTCGGGATATTCTGGCTGGCAAAAGTGAAAGACCCGTCTAACCACCCGAATATTAATCAGCAGGAGCTCGACTATATTCGTGAAGGCGGCGGCGAGCCGGAATTAGGCACGAAAAAAACGCAGCAGAAATTAACCCTCGCGCAGATTAAAAGCGTCTGCGTCAATCGCATGATGATCGGGGTTTATATCGGCCAGTTCTGCGTGACGTCTATTACCTGGTTCTTCCTGACGTGGTTTCCCACCTATCTTTACCAGGCCAAAGGTATGTCGATCCTGAAAGTCGGCTTTGTCGCCAGTATCCCGGCCATTGCCGGATTTATCGGCGGCCTGCTCGGCGGCGTGTTCTCGGACTGGCTATTGAAACGCGGCTACAGCCTGACGACCGCCCGCAAGCTGCCGGTGATCTGCGGCATGCTGCTCTCCTGCGTGATTGTTGTCGCCAACTACACTACCTCGGAAGTGGTGGTGATCGCCGCCATGAGCGTGGCCTTCTTTGCTAAAGGTTTCGGTAACCTCGGCTGGTGCGTGCTGAGCGACACCTCGCCGAAGGAAATGCTCGGTATTGCCGGCGGCGTGTTCAACATGTGCGGCAACCTGGCGAGTATTATCACGCCGCTGGTCATCGGCGTGATCATCGCCGACACCCACTCGTTTGATTACGCCATCCTGTACGTCGGCTCCATGGGCGTACTGGGCCTGTTCTCTTATCTGTTTATCGTCGGGCCGCTGGATCGTTTAACGCTGACCCCGCGCGCCGCCTGATTTAACACCCTGGCGAGGATTCGCCCCCGCTGTTTCGCATCACACTCCTGCGAAACAGCGGTTTTTTAGTAGGTGATCCCCGGCGGGTTCACCGTCGATTGCGTCACCTCTTCGCCCTGCTCGCCCCAGCGCGCCAGCACCTTCTGGTATTCCCCGCGAGCAATCGCGCCATTCAGCGCCGCCTGCAGCGCCACCACCAGGCCGTTACCCTTTTTGGTCGTCGTGGCAACGTACGCTTTTTTCGGCCCCAGGCCGACGACTTTGGTTTTGCCGCTGAGCGCCGCTTTATAGGCTGCCACCGACTGCGGCCCAAAGAACACATCCGCGCGCCCGGACTGAATATAGAGGTTGCCCGAAGCGTCATCGGTCAGGTAGACCGGCAGCGCCGGTTGACGCCCGGCGGCTTCATTTTCGGCGTTCCAGCCGAGCAAAATCCGCTCCTGATTGGTCCCGGAACCGACGATCACCTTTTTACCCGCGAGATCCGCCGGTCCGTTGACGCTGGCAATATCACTGGTCGATTTCACGGAAAAGGCCAGCGAATCGACGCGATAGGTCGCAAAATCAAACTTCTCTTTTCGCTGCTCGGTCACCGCAATATTGACCAGCGCCACATCGTAGCGACCGGAAGTCACCCCCAGCGGCCAGTCCTCCCAGGCGGTGGGCACCAGCTTCAGCTTCAGCCCGAGGCTGCCGGCCAGCAGCCGGGCGATATCCGGGTCGCTGCCAATACGCGTGCGGTTATCGCTGGCCAACAGCGCCAGCGGCGGCGAGTTGAGCGCCGAAATCGCCACCGTTAAGGTGCCCGGCTCGACGAAAGCGTAATTTGTTGGGATCTTCGCGATCGCCTGCTCATCGCGGATCACCGGCAGCGGCTGCTCGTTGGCGCGCAGGTCGATAGCCGCCTGCGATGCCGCGGATAAAGACAATAATGTCAGGGCCAAAAGTCCGTTTCTCATGCCGCTAATACCCTCGATAAGAACTGCCGTGTCCGCGGGTGCTGCGGGTGGTTCAGCACGGCGTCGCTGCTGCCCTGCTCGACAATTTTGCCGTCGACCATAAACACCACCCGATCCGCCACCTCTTTCGCAAAGCCGATTTCATGGGTCACCACCACCAGGGTAGTGCCGGAGTGCGCCAGCTTTTTAATCACATCCAGCACTTCCCCCACCAGCTCAGGATCAAGCGCGGAGGTCGGTTCATCAAACAAAATCACCCGCGGGTTCAGCGCCAGCGCCCGGGCAATGGCGATGCGCTGCTGCTGTCCCCCGGACAGGTGTCGCGACCAGGCATCGGCTTTGTTGCGCAGTCCGACCACGTCCAGCAGGTCATACGCCCGCGCGATAGCCTCTTTGCGGGTCGCCTGTTTGTGGGCGATGGGCGCTTCAATCAGGTTTTCCAGCACCGTCAGATGCGGGAACAGATTGAAGTTCTGAAATACGTAGCCGACGTTGACCCGCTGGCGGAGGATCTCTTTCTCTTTCAGTTCGTACAGCTTGTCGCCTTTGCGGCGATAGCCGATATAGTCACCATCGATCTGGATAAAGCCTTCATCGACGCGCTCCAGGTGGTTAATTGCCCGCAGCAGCGTCGATTTTCCCGAGCCGGACGGCCCGAGGATCACCGTTACCGTGCCGGGTTCGATTTCCAGCGACACATCATCCAGCGCTTTATGCCGGCCAAAGTATTTGCTGACGCCGGTAATGGAGATATGACCGTTACGAGAGTGGGACATGGGCAGGCTCCTGCGGTTGTGGGCGGCGAACGGGTTCAGCGCGACGACTGCTGCGGGCGGTATTGACCGCCGAGCGGCGTTCGCTGCGGGCGAGGCCGCGTTCGACCAGATACTGAATCAACGACAGCACGCTGGTGATCACCAGATACCAGGCGGCGCCGACCATCAGCAGCGGAATGACTTCCTGGGTGCGGTTGTAGATCATCTGGATGGTGTAAAACAGCTCCGGCATCGCCAGCACGTAAACCATCGCCGTCCCCTTGGCGAGGCTGATAATTTCGTTAAAGCCCGCCGGTAAAATGGTGCGCAGCGCCTGCGGCAGGATAATGCGCAGGGTACGACGGCTGGCCGGAAGCCCCAGCGCCGCCGCCGCTTCATACTGACCGTGATCGACGCCAAGGAAGCCACCGCGGATAATTTCGGCGGTATAGGCGCTTTGCACGAGTGTCAGCCCGACAACGGCGGTGGAAAACTGCCCCAGCACGTTGATGGTCTCAAAGCTGGCCCAGCTAATGCCGGTGAACGGGATACCGATCGATAACCTGTCGTAGAGATAAGAGAAGTTGTAGAGAATAATCAGCACCACGATCAGCGGCAGCGAGCGGAACAACCAGATATAGCCCCAGGCCAAACTGCTCAGCAACCATGAGCTGGAGAGGCGGGCCAGCGCCAGCAGACCGCCGAGAATCACGCTCAGCGCCGTCGCCAGCAGGGTCAGCAGCAGCGTCTGCCCGAGGCCCTCGAGGATCACCGGGTCAAAGAACCAGCGGGCAAAAACGCCCCACTCCCAGCGCGGGTTAAAGGCGACGGACTGAATCACCACCGCCAGCGCCAGCAGCGCCAGCGCCGCGCCGACCGCCCGCAGCGGATAGCGTGCGGGAACAACCTTAATCGTTTCCGGGGTATGCATATTGACTCCTTAAGCGCTCTGGCTTAGCGCGCTGACCGCCAGCGCTTTCGTAAAGCGCAGTCGGCCATCGAACGGCGGCAGGCTGTACTCTTCCGGATCGCGGCTGAGGTCAAACTGAGCCTCGTAGCCCTGGCTGAGGTAGAGCCGCACCGCTTCCGGCTGCCGAAAACCGGTGGTCAAATAGATATGGCTGTAGCCGGCAAGCAGCGCCCGACGCTCCAGCTCCTGCACCACTTTCGCCGCCAGCCCCTGCTGGCGCAGACGACGATGGGTCCAGATACGTTTGATTTCCGCCGTATGGGCGTCTTTCGGTTTGTACGCGCCGGTGGCGATAATTTCGCCCTCGCGCTCCAGCACGATAAATAGCCCCTGCGGCGCCAGATACCACTCGGTCAGCTCGACTTCGGCATCGCGGGAAAAGTAATCGCCGTAGCGCGCGGCGTACTCGCCGAACAGGCTCTCAATAATCGGCTGCAGCTCCGGCGCTTCCGGAGAGACATCGCGGAATAGATCGCTCATCATGCCTCCTGTTAGTCGCCGAGTCCGGCCGGGTTAATTTCCGATTGCGGGATGCTCTCCACGCCTTCTCCCCAGCGGTTCAGCACCTTCGCGTAGTCGCCGCTGCGGATAGCGCCGTTCAGCGCCGTCTGTACCGGTTCAACCAGGCCGCTGCCTTTTTTCACCGTCACGGCAATATGCGCCGCCTTCGGCCAGCCGCCGTCAACGCTGCCCACCAGCTTCGTTTTACCCGTCAGCGCCGCTTTCCACGCGCCGATCACGTTGGGGCCGAAGAAGGCGTCGGCGCGCCCGGACTGCAGCGCCAGGGTCTGGGCGGCGTCATCTTTGGTATAAACCGGGGTAAACGGCTTCAGCCCCTTCTTGACGTTCTCGGCATTCCACGCCAGCAGAATGGCTTCCTGATTGGTACCGGAGCCGACGATAATCCGCAGCCCGGCGATATCCTCCGCTTTTTCAATTTTGCTCAGCGGACTGCTGCTCTTGACGTAGAAACCCAGTGAATCTTTGCGGTAGGTGGCGAAGTCAAACTTCTCTTTGCGCTCTTTGGTTACGGTGATATTGCTGACCGCCGCATCATATTTGCCGGAGGCGACGCCGAGCGGCCAGTCTTCCCATGAGGTCGGTACCACGTTCAGCTCAAGCCCAAGGCTGTCGGCCACCAGGCGGGCGATGTCCACTTCGCTGCCGAGCAGGGTTTTGTTATCGTCGGAAAACACGGTCAGCGGCGGCGAGTTCAGTGCGGCGACCGCGACGGTCAGTTTGCCCGGCACCGCCAGGTGAAGATCTTTGGGCAGCTGCGCGATAGCCTGCGGGTTTTTCGCCGTATGAATCGGCGTTTTATTAGCTTCAAGGCTCACGCCGGTGCCGTTGATCGTGACGTTCTGCGCCCAGGATGAGGCGCTAACTGCCAGCGCAAGCGCCAGGAGTAGCGATTTTTTCTGCGTTTTCTGCATAGCGGGTTTTCTCTATTGTTGTTTTTGGAATTGATTGACGGGCTCTGCCAGCCCTAAGCTTTCGCGCAGCGTGGCGCCGGGATATTCCTGGCGGAATAATCCGCGCTGCTGAAGAATGGGCACGACCTGATCCACAAAGCGCGGGAAGGTGTCCGGCGTGCCGCCCTGGATAATAAAACCGTCCGCCGCGCGCTGTTCAAACCACAGCTGCAAACCATCGGCCACTTCTTCGGCGGTGCCAGAGAAACGCGGTCGCGGGCTGGCCGCCTCCAGCGCCACCTGGCGCAGCGTCAGGCCGCGTTCGCGGGCGTTGCGTTTTATCTCATCGGTGGTGCTGCGAAAGCTGTTCTGCCCGAGATCGCCGATATCCGGGAACGCCTCATCCAGCGGATACTGGGCAAAGTCGTGATGCTCAAAATAGCGGCCAAGATAATTGAGCGCGTCGTCAATCGATACCAGCGCGGCGGTGGTCTGGTATTGCTGCTCTACATCCTCGGCGCTGTCGCCAACGATGACGCTGACGCCCTGGAAAATATGCAGTTCGTTGTCCCGGCGGCCATGCGCTTCCAGCTGGCTTTTGACGTCGCGATAAAAGGCCTGGGCTTCCGCCAGAGATTCCTGATGGGTAAAAATAGCGTCGGCGTGGCTCGCGGCTAATTTTTTGCCGTCATCGGATGCACCCGCCTGAAAGATAATCGGTCGCCCCTGCGGGGTGCGGGCAATATTTAGCGGACCGGCTACTTTAAAGAAATCGCCGTGATGATTAAGGGTATGCAGCTTATTTTTATCAAAGAACTGGCCGCTCTCTTTATTACGAATAAACGCGTCCTGCTCCCAGGAGTCCCACAGACCTTTGACAACCTGCAGATATTCATCGGCGATGCGGTAGCGCAGCGCATGGTCCGGATGCTGCGCGCGGGAGAAGTTTTTCGCCGAGCCCTCCAGCGGCGAGGTGACCACATTCCAGCCCGCGCGCCCGCCGCTCAGATGATCGAGGCTGGCAAACTGGCGGGCAGTGGTAAAGGGTTCGCTGTAGGAGGTCGATAGGGTGCCGACCAGGCCCAGACGCGAAGTTACTGCCGCCAGGGTGGATAATACGGTGAGCGGTTCAAAACGATTTAAAAAATGCGGGATCGATTTTTCATTAATATATAAGCCGTCGGCGACAAAAATAAAATCGAGCTTGCCCTCTTCCGCTTTTAACGCCGTCTGCTTAACGAACTCAAAGTTAATACTGGCGTCCGCCAGCGCGGCCGGATGGCGCCATGCCGACATATTTCCCGATGCGCCATGTAATATAGTGCCAATACGCAGTTGCCGTTGTTCAGACATCGTTAATCCTTAGTCTATGACCCTGAATAATTAAAGTTCTTTTAATGCCTGCTCTGCCAGATCGGCAAAATAGTGCGCCGCCGGCGCGATCAACCGCTCATCCGGGTTAAACGCCGGATGGTGAAGACCAAACTCGCTGGCGCTACCGATGCTGACGAAAGCGCCGGGTATATGCTGGAGATAAACGGCAAAATCTTCGCCACCGAGATGGAGATCCGCATGATGCGTGCGGTAGCCGGACTTATCGGCCACGTCGCTGGCGAATGTCGCCCAGCGCTCATCATTGACCAGCGCGGTCGGCCCGGCATACCAGAACACATCGATCTGCGCGCCGAAAGCGCTGGCGAACCCGGCGGCGATTTCGCTCACCCGCGCCTTTACCCGCTGCTGGACTTCGCTGCTGTGGGTGCGCAACGTCCCCTCCAGTTCGACGCTTTCCGGCAGGACATTCCAGGTATTACCGCCCTGAATCCGCGTCACGCTAAGCACCACGGAATCGAGGGTATTCACTTCGCGGCTGGCGACGCTTTGCAGCAGGGTCACCAGTTGGCTAGCCAGCAGAATGGCGTCCTTCCCTTCATGAGGCCGGGCGGCATGTGCGCCTTTACCGGTCACCTTGAAGACAAAGCGGTCGACGTTGGCGTAAAACGCGCCGCCGCGAGTAGCGAACTCGCCTACAGGCAGGCCCGGTTCATTATGCATACCAAAAATGGCGGAAACCCCCTCCAGAACCCCGGCGCGAATCAGGGTTTTCGCGCCGCCGAAACTCTCTTCCGCTGGCTGGAACAGAATGCGGACGCGTCCTGCAAGCTGCGCTTCGCGTTGTTTCAGCAGTAAGGCTGCGCCAAGGATCACGCTGGTATGAATATCATGCCCGCAGGCGTGCATCACGCCGGCATTCAGCGAGCGAAACGGCACGCTGGCCGCCTCTTCGATAGGTAGCGCATCGATATCGGCACGCAGGGCTATCACCTTATCGCCGCTGCCCACTTCGGCCACCGCGCCAGTTTTCAGTTCATAAGGCAGCAGGCTGATGCCGCCGCTCTGCAGCCAGTCGCGAATACGTGCCGTGGTGTCGACCTCCTGCAGCGAAAGTTCCGGGTACTGGTGCAGTTCGCGCCGCCAGCGTATTAGCTGTTCGGAAAGACTCATGGCTGCACCTCCGCGCTCAAATGCGCCTGAGCCAACAAACGCAGGGAGTTCAGACGTGCCGCGCCGTCGCTAATAGGCGTGTCGATTATAAATTCGTCGATGTTCAACGCCGACTGCAGGGCATCCAGCTGCGCTTTCACCTGCTCCGGGGTACCGAATAGCACCGCCGATTCCCGCCGGGCGATGCGCGTCGGCCTGCTACCCGCCTGGCGGGCAAACGCGGCCGCCTGAGCTTCGCTGCCGACGGTTACCCGCTGGCCGTTTTCCAGCTCAACGCCCCATACTTCCACGCCGTTTGCCAGATCGGCTGCGGTGGCAGAATCGTCGGCCACGATGACCTGGACGGCAATAATCGCGTCTCGACGGCTCAGTTCGCGCCAGCGGGTTAACACCTCGCGCAGCAGATGCTTATCGCCGTTGAGATGGGCGGCGAAGACGAAGTTCCAGTCCAGCTGCGCCGCCAGCTGCGCGCTTTCCAGGCTGGCACCGAGGAGAAAGCCGTCAGCGCGGCGCGGCGGGATCGGGGTTGCGCGGACGCTCTCTTCCCCGTCGGTTTCGGTCAACGACAGCCAGTTATCGAGTTGCGCCAGCTGGTCGGCAAAACTCCCTTTTTGCTGGGGATTAAGCCCCTGCTGCAGCGCGCGGGTGGAGAGCGGCAGGCCGCCGGGGGCTTTGCCCACGCCGAGGTCGATGCGGCCCGGCGCGAGGGAGGCCAACATATTGAAGTTTTCCGCCACTTTGTACGGGCTGTAGTGCTGGAGCATGACGCCGCCGGAACCGACACGAATCCGGCGGGTCTGGCCGAGGATCCAGGCGATCGCCAGTTCCGGCGACGGGCTGGCAAGCTGCTCGGTATTGTGGTGTTCGGCTATCCAGAAGCGATGATAGCCCCAGGCTTCCGCCTGTTGCGCGAGCGTTAATGTACGCGCCAGCGCCTGGGCGGCCGTTTCTCCGGCTGCCAGCGGGCTTTTATCCAGGATACTGATTCGATAAGACATTTCGCAGGCTCATGTGAATTAACATGTCTGCATTATTAAAAGCGGCTGCGGTCAGTGAGAAACAATTTATTTACATTTGCTCTGCCGGAAATTAGATATGCGGCGAGGAAACTGCCCCGGAGGCGATGCTGCGCATCTGTCCGGGCTACGGATTATCAGCAATCTGTGGCCCGGTAGCCCGGCTAAGCGCAGCGCAAAGCCGGGAAGAAGCCGCAGTAATGCCACGTCACGGCATATTCCCCGGGTTGCAGCGTAAACGCCTTACCCGGGCTACGGGTTACCGGCAACCTACGGTCCGGTAGCCCGGCTAAGCGCAGCGCGAGCCGGGGGATTATCGGCTATTTTGCCGAAGCTCGCGCACCAGCGCCTCGGTCTGCCGCTGGTTGCGCAGACGCACAAAGCGAATGTGTTGATACTGGGGATCGCGCATATCCGCCAGATAGCGCCGGCGATTGTTGCGCCAGGTTTTCAGCGTCCACAAAATAATGGAGTCCCGGCTAAAGAAAGAGCGGCGGAAGGTTTCGCAGTTGCCAGTGCCGGGCCACAGCTCCTGGCGCCGGCTTGCGCGTGAAGCCGCGCGCCAGACGGCCTGGCGAATCGTGCGCCAGAAACTGTAGTCCACCCACACCACCAGATCCACGTCGCGCCATTTTACCGGGCGGCTGCGGTTATAGTTACCGTCCAGCACCCAGCCGGGCGCGGCGAGCGCGGTGGCAAGTTTGGCGTAAAACTCATCGTCCGGCGTACCTTGCCATTCGGGCAGCCAGTAGAGCACATCCATTTCGATATAAGGCAGCGACAGTTCCTGAGCCAGCCGACGCGCGAGGGTAGATTTGCCGACGCCGCTGGTCCCTACTACGTTGATTTTCATCGTGGTCTCTCGGGCAAAAAGCGGGCTGAAAATAATAGCGCACGTTGGGCAAAATCGATCAGCGAAATTTCCAGGTGATTATCCCCCCGCAGAACGCGGCGATCTCATTGATATTTAAGCAAGTGCGGTCCGTAAATCTTTTACGTGCGTCCATTTTCCGATACGTGTAGGATTCTCCGCCATGCTCGCTTATCTCATTCCTCAGAATGATGAGAGAGCCAGCAGCACGAACCACTCATGGACTTTGACAGGAAAATAGCGACATCAATGAATACAAAACACTCTAGCGTGGCGGAGCAGCACGCTGCCAAACGCCATTGGCTGAATTCGCATGAGTCCGGCTACCACAAGGCGATGGGCAACCGTCAGGTACAGATGATTGCCATCGGCGGCGCCATCGGTACCGGCCTGTTTCTCGGCGCGGGCGCGCGCCTGCAGATGGCCGGACCGGCCCTGGCGCTGGTTTATCTGGTCTGCGGCCTCTTTTCGTTTTTTATCCTACGCGCGCTGGGCGAACTGGTGCTTCATCGCCCTTCGAGCGGCAGCTTCGTCTCCTACGCCCGCGAGTTCCTCGGTGAAAAAGCGGCTTACGTGGCGGGCTGGATGTACTTTGTCAACTGGGCGATGACCGGGATCGTCGATATCACCGCCGTGGCGCTGTATATGCACTACTGGGGCGCGTTCGGCGACGTCCCGCAGTGGGTCTTCGCCCTCGGCGCGCTGGCGATTGTCGGCACCATGAACATGATCGGCGTGAAATGGTTCGCCGAAATGGAGTTCTGGTTCGCGCTGGTGAAAGTTCTGGCGATCGTGGCGTTTCTGGTGGTCGGGACTATTTTTCTTGGCACCGGCAAGCCGCTGGATGGCAATGCCACCGGTTTCCACCTGATTACCGATAACGGCGGCCTGTTCCCGCATGGCCTGCTGCCGGCGCTGGTACTGGTACAGGGGGTGGTGTTCGCCTTCGCCTCTATCGAACTAGTGGGTACCGCCGCTGGCGAGTGTAAAGATCCGCAGACCATGGTGCCGCGCGCTATTAACAGCGTTATCTGGCGTATTGGTCTGTTCTACGTTGGCTCGGTATTGCTGCTGGTGCTGCTGCTGCCGTGGAATGCCTATCAGGCCGGGCAGAGCCCGTTCGTCACCTTCTTCTCGAAGCTGGGCGTGCCGTATATCGGCAGCGTGATGAATATCGTGGTGTTAACCGCCGCGCTCTCCAGCCTCAACTCCGGCCTCTACTGCACCGGGCGTATTCTGCGCTCCATGTCGATGGGCGGTTCCGCGCCGAAGTTTATGTCGAAAATGAGCCGCCACCACGTGCCCTACGCCGGGATTCTGGCGACGCTGGCGGTGTATGTCGTTGGGGTGTTCCTCAACTATCTGGTGCCTTCGCAGGTGTTTGAGATTGTCCTGAACGTCGCTTCGCTGGGGATTATCGCTTCGTGGGGCTTTATTGTGGTGTGCCAGATGCGCCTGCGTAAGGCGATTAAGGAAGGCAAAGCGGCGGACGTCAGCTTCAAGATGCCGGGAGCGCCCTTTACCTCCTGGCTGACCCTGCTGTTCCTGCTGAGCGTGTTGGTATTAATGGCTTTCGACTATCCGAATGGAACCTATACCATCGGTTCGATTCCGCTGATCGCCGTACTGCTGGTTGCCGGCTGGTTTGGCGTACGTAAGCGCGTGCATGATATTCACAGCACCGCGCCGAATATTGAAAAACCGTAACCCGTTCCTTTTGCGGTTTGCCCCACCGGGCAAACCGCAACTTCACAACTTAATTATCTTCCACCAGCTGAGCGACGTCGCGGCTGTTAATCTGGCGCTTATTGCCTGACTCATCGGTATAGCTGGTCATGCCGGTATCCTTATCCAGCTGCGGCTTGCCCTGCGTCACGATAGTCTGCCCGCTTTTCGTCGTCATCACATAGTTTGAGCTACAGCCCGCCAGAAGGGCCAGCATCGCGCCGGCACAAACGACCATAAATGATTTTTTCATCTTTTCTCCAGGATTAATGCCACCGTCCCGCTTGCGCAGGAAAGACGTCAGTTTATAGCCATTATATTTATCAGGCTAATAAGTGTTTGTAACAGAGGGTGATATCGCTGAAGGCGCCGGCCGCCGCCGGCGGACAGACTTTCAGGAGGGGTTACCCCCCTCCCGTCAGGATCACAGTGCGATGCGAATAACGTCATCCGGCTGGGTGGCCTCTTTCTGGCGTGTCGATTCCTGCTTCACGCTGACGTACAGCGTTTTGCCATCGGCGGAGAGGGTCAGGCTGTTCGGGTGAGTCGGGGTTTTAAAGGTCTTGACCACTTTGTAGGTCTTACCATCGATCACGCTCACTTCGCCGGCTTTACGGTGGGTCACGTAGGCTTCGTTGCGGGTCGGGTTAAACAGCACGGCCAGAGATTCCGGCGCGGCGATTTTCTCCAGCACTTTACCATCGCGAATATCGACCACCAGCACTTCCGGCTGTTTGCCATCGGTGATAAAAGCCCGGTGACCAGCGGTATCGAGGCTCAGGTTGAGGTAGAAGTGCTCTTTGCCGTCATCCTGCAGTTTCTTACGCGTCAGGATCTTATTGCTGGCGCTGTCGATGGTCACCAGTTCGCCATCGGCGTTGGTGGTGTAGATACGGTTCGCTTCCGCATCCACCGCCAGGCCCGTCGCCATCGCGCCGGTATTGGCAATAGTGTCTTTCAGCGTCAGCTTGTCGCCGTCCACCACCCAGATCACGCTCTCTTTACCCAGCCCGGTGATGTAGACAGTATTGGTTTTCTCGTTAACTGCCAGTTCGCGCGGGGCTAGCGGGCGCACGGTTTCGCTGCGCTGACGGGGATCGAGCACCAGACGCCCTTTCACCTTGCCGGTTTTTGCATCAATTGCCGTCACGCTGCTGTCGGTGGTGTTGCCAAACCACAGGGTCTGGGTAGCGTTGTTGATCGTCGCGCCGAACGGTTTTAGATCGTTATGAATAATCTGCGTCACTTCCAGCGTCGTCGGATCGAGACGGTAAACAATACCGCCCTTGTCCAGCGAACGGCTTTGCGAAGTCGCCACCCACAGCGCATTCTCCTGCTGGCTATAGGCCATTTCGTACGCGCCTTTACCAACAGCTTTGCGCAGCATTTCTTCCGCCGCGTGGGCGCTGAAGCTCCCCGCCAGCAGTAATGAAGTTAATAACAGTGAACGGCGCAGACGCGGCGCGGACAGATGACGTAATGACATGACGACTCCCTTTGATAAAACGAATATGTGCCTGCTCGACAGTGCTTCCGGGGCGCAAAATCATGGCTTTGCGCTACTCTTTGTAATGCGAATAGTAATCATTATTTATCGCAATGTGGAGAGTTAATTGCGTTTAGTCCATCCGGCATCACGCAATTCTTGCTATTTGTTAACTCAAATCCTGTTAAGTCTTTTCAAAAAATTTACAAAAGAGTTAACATATATACATATGTTCCGTTTGGTTCGTTTTGCGAGTAACTTTGATGAAAATCCTTTCCGTGCGCGCCGCCGCGCTCCCCGCACTGCTTCTGCCGCTTATATCCTCAGCGCCAACTGCCCACGCCGCTGAACAGACCATGGTGGTTACCGCCGCACCGTCGGCGGTTTCTGAACTCGATACTCCCGCCGCCGTAAGCGTGGTTAACGGCGACGAGATGCGCCAGGCCGCGCCGCGGGTCAATCTTTCCGAGTCGCTGGGCGCGGTACCGGGGCTACAGGTGCAAAACCGTCAGAACTATGCGCAAGATCTGCAGCTTTCGATTCGCGGCTTCGGCTCCCGCTCCACCTACGGCGTACGCGGGCTGCGCATATACGTCGACGGCATTCCGGCTACCATGCCCGATGGCCAGGGACAAACCTCGAATATTGATATTGGCAGCCTCGATTCGCTCGAAGTACTGCGTGGACCTTTTTCCGCCCTCTACGGCAACTCCTCCGGCGGGGTGATTAACGCCACCACCCAGACCGGCAGCCAGCCGCCCACTATCGAAGCCAGCAGCTACTACGGCAGCTTCGGTACCTGGCATTACGGTATGAAAGCGACCGGCGCGGTCGGCGACGGCAGCCATGCGGGCGACGTCGACTATGTGGTTTCCACCAACCGCTTCACTACCCACGGCTCCCGCGATCATAGCGGCGCGCGTAAGAATCTCGCCAACGCGAAGCTCGGCGTACGTATTAATGACGACAGCAAACTGACCCTGCTGTTTAATAGCGTGGATATTAAAGCCAATGACGCGGGCGGCCTGAGCTATGACGAATGGCAAAATAATCCCCGCCAGTCGCCAAGAGGCGATCAGTACAATACTCGCAAAACCATTAAACAGACCCAGGCCGGTTTGCGCTACGAGCGCCAACTGAGCGAGCAGGACGATCTGAGCGTGATGATGTACGCCGGCGAGCGTGAAACCACGCAATATCAGTCGATTCCTCGCGCTCCGCAGCTCAAACCCACCCATGCTGGCGGCGTGATTGACCTGACGCGTCACTATCAGGGGATTGATACCCGCTGGACCCATCGCGGCGAGCTGCTGGTGCCGGTCACTTTTACCACCGGACTTGATTATGAAACCATGACCGAGCGCCGTAAGGGTTATGAAAACTTTGTCATGAGCAACGGCGTGCCGCAGTACGGTGAAAAGGGCGACCTGCGCCGCAACGAACGCAATTTGATGTGGAACGTTGACCCCTATTTGCAAACCCAGTGGCAGCTCACCGAGAAACTCTCTCTTGACGCCGGCGTGCGCTACAGCTCGGTGTGGTTCGATTCCAACGATTATTACGTTACGCCGGGTAACGGCGATGACAGCGGCGAGGCCAGCTATCATAAATGGCTGCCGGCGGGCTCGCTGAAATACGCGGTAACCGATGCCTGGAACGTCTACATCTCCGCCGGCCGCGGTTTCGAAACGCCGACCATCAATGAGCTTTCCTATCGCTCCGGCGACCAGGGCGGGCTGAACTTTGGCCTGCAGCCTTCCACCAACGAAACCGTTGAAGTTGGCAGCAAAGCGCGAATCGGCAACGGCCTGTTGACCGCTGCGCTGTTCCAGACCGATACCGACAATGAGATTGTCGTCGACGCCAGCAGCGGCGGGCGCACCAGCTATAAAAACGCCGGTAAAACGCGCCGTCAGGGGATGGAGCTGGGGCTGGATCAGCAGTTCGGCGAGAGCTGGCGTTTAAAAGCGGCCTGGACCTGGCTGGATGCGACCTATCGCACCAACGTCTGTGACGATACCAGCTGTAAAGGCAATCGTATTCCGGGGATTGCCCGCAATATGGGCTACGCTTCCTTCGGCTATCAGCCCGAGAAAGGCTGGTACGCGGGCAGCGATATTCGCTATATGAGCGATATTATGGCTAACGATGAGAACACGGCCAAAGCGCCGTCCTGGACGGTGGTCGGCCTGACGACCGGCTATAAATGGAGCTACGGCAAGATGGATATGGATCTGTTTGGCCGGGTAGATAACTTGTTCGACCGCAGCTACGCGGGCTCGGTTATCGTGAATGAATCCAACGGCCGCTACTACGAACCGGCGCCGGGCCGTAACTACGGTATCGGGCTAAACCTGGCATGGCGGTTTGAGTAACGCTTGATCACGGCACCTCAACGGGATCGCGCGCAGGATCCTGTTGAGGCTGAGCCGTGGGCGCTCACTGACGTTAAATAACGTTTCTTAACGACAATTCGAAAATGATCTTTTCCGCCTGGCAGGAGAAGGCAATCGAAGCCTCAAGCTTTGCCTCATCACCGGCGGGCACGATGGTATAGTCGACCTGCGGCGGCTCGCTGGCGGGGGCGGCGGCAAGGGCACGTTCGCGGACCGCCGCGATGGTGGACTCAGCCTCTTCGCGGCTGGCGAAGTTTTTCTCAACCCGCCAGACGCAGTCCTCATTATCAATAATCGAGCCTACGTCGATGGCACAGCCTTTGGTACTGCATTTATCTACAACATCTTTCATTGCAATTATCTCCTGGAGTTTTCTTTAGAATAAGAATCCGCTGACGGAAAGCAAACCAGTAATATTCGTATGGTTGCGTCGTTTTATCATTATAGGCCTCCACGGGAAGCGACTTCTTGCGCCACCGCATGGCTACCTCCTGATTGCGCACAGATCAACCAGCTATGTTGGCTAAGCGTCGCGCGATGTCGGCGCTCAATCGTGCACGTCATCACACTATCCTGCGTTGAGCCTCGTTTATGTCGCTTTACGGCGTTACCCTTGTCACAAAACAACGCCAACAAGGAGCTGCCATGGCACTGCCAGTAATTATCGATTGCGATCCGGGTCATGATGACGCGATTGCCCTCGTTCTCGCCCTCGCCTCACCCGAACTTGATGTTAAAGCCGTGACGTCCTCCGCGGGAAACCAGACCCCGGACAAAACCCTGCGTAACGTACTGCGCATGCTCACCCTGCTTAAACGCCCGGATATCCCGGTAGCCGGCGGCGCGCTTAAGCCACTGATGCGGGAGCTGATTATCGCCGACAACGTGCATGGCGAGAGCGGTCTTGACGGCCCGGCGCTGCCGGAGCCGGGCTTTGCCGCGCAAAGCTGCACCGCCGTCGAGCTGATGGCTAATATCCTGCGCGACAGCGCCGAACCGGTTACGATCGTTGCCACCGGCCCGCAAACCAACGTCGCCATGTTACTCAACAGCCATCCGGAACTGCATGCCAAAATCGACCGTATTGTGATAATGGGCGGCGCAATGGTGCTGGGGAACTGGCAGCCGGCAGTCGAGTTTAATATCTACGTCGACCCTGAAGCCGCGGAGATCGTTTTCCAGTCCGGTATTCCGGTGGTGATGGCTGGGTTAGACGTCACCCATAAAGCGCAAATCCACGTTGAGGATATCGAGCGTTTCCGCCGTATCGGCAACCCGATATCCACCATCGTCGCCGAACTGCTCGACTTCTTCCTTGAGTACCATAAGGATGAGAAATGGGGCTTTGTCGGCGCGCCGTTGCACGACCCGTGCACCATTGCCTGGTTGCTGAAGCCGGAGATGTTTACCACCGTTGAACGCTGGGTCGGCGTGGAAACGCAGGGGAAATATACCCAGGGGATGACGGTCGTCGATTTTTACAATCTGACCGGTAAGCAGCCGAACGCAACGGTGATGCTCGATGTCGATCGCCAGGCGTTTGTTGACCTGCTGGCCGATCGGCTGGCGTTTTACGCGTAAATCATCATAAAACCCGGCGGGCGCGGCGCCTGCCGGGAAAGCGATTACTCATCCGGAGAGACGCGAACCACCACTTTACCGAAATTCTCGCCCTTCAGCAGACCGATGAGCGCCTGCGGTGCGTTCTCCAGGCCGTCAACAACCTGCTCGCGGTATTTGATTTTCCCTGCCTGCACCCAGCGCCCCATCTCCTGCTGGAACTCGGCAATCCGGTGACCATAATCCTGGCCGATAATAAAGCCCTGCATACGGATGCGTTTTTTGAGGATCGTCGCCATCAGCAGCGGCAAGCGATCCGGGCCGTCGGGTAGCGCGGTGGCGTTGTAGCCGCTGACCAGGCCGCAAACCGGCACGCGGGCCGAGGTGTTCAACAGCGGCAGCACTTCATCGAATACTTTGCCGCCGACGTTCTCATAGTAGATATCGATGCCCTGCGGGCAGGCTTCTAACAGCTTAACGGCAAAATCGGGCGCGCGGTGATCGATACAGACGTCGAAACCCAGCGTCTCTACGGCATAGCGGCACTTCTCGCTGCCGCCCGCAATGCCTACCGTACGGCAGCCTTTTAGCTTCGCTATCTGTCCGACCGTTGCGCCAACCGGCCCGGTGGCGGCGGCGACCACCAGCGTCTCGCCCGCTTTTGGCTGGCCGATATCGAGCAGCCCCATATAGGCGGTAAAGCCCGGCATACCGAGGATCCCCAGCGCCCACGAAGGGTGTCCAGGGCTGTCGCCTAACTTCACCAGCCCGCTGCCGTCGGAAAGTTCATAATCCTGCCAGCCGCCGTAGCCCAGCACCCAGTCGCCGGGCTGAAAATCGGCATGGTTCGATGTCACCACGCGGCTCACGGTGCCGCCAACCATCACCGCGCCAATGGCGACCGGCGGCGAATAGGAAGGCGCGTCGCTCATCCGCCCGCGCATATAGGGATCCAATGACAGAAAGACGGTGCGCAGCAACAGCTGCCCCGGCCCAGGAGACGCGACCTCGCCCTCTTCCAGGCGGAAGTTCTCCCCGGTTGGCTCGCCGTGCGGACGCGATGCCAGCAGCCAGCGGCGGTGGCGTTGCGGATTGAAAGCCATAACACACTCCTCTTTTGACAAGTCTGTATTGAGGCTAGCTGCTTTCCCGGCAGCGCGCATTGACATTATGAGGCAGATTGATTGAGTCGGACGACCAGATAGACGCAGGGCAGCGCGGTTTCATTAATAAAGCGGCAGTCGTTAGGCGGCCCGAGCTCCAGGCAGTCCCCCGCCTGCATCTCGTGGCGCGCATTGCCTTCGATAAACACCAGCTCGCCCTGCTGTAGCCAGATCAGCTGCCGGGCCTGGGCGTAGGATGACGCAGGCATTGGCACATCGCTGCCGGCCGGAAGCTCCACCTGCACCAGATCGATTGGCAGGTCGCTGCGCGGCGAAACGTGGCGCCGCAGATAGTGGCTCTGCGGATCGCGCCACACCGGCTGATGCGCAAAGCGCAGCAGCTTGCCTTCCTGCATCTCCGCCCTGGCGATCAGCGTCGACATACTCATGCCGAAGGCGCCGGATAACCGTCCCAGCATCGATGCCGTCGGGCTGCTTTCGCCGCGCTCGATCTTGTGGATCATCGCCCGCGACGCCCCCGCCCGCTCCGCCAGTTCGTTCAGCGACCAACCGCGAGATTCCCGCTCGATTCGGATACGTGCGCTGATGCGCTGGTTAAGGTTGTCTTCTATAGTATTCATAGCGTGACACTATAGTGTAGCCCGCCTGTTTGCACAACCAGACGCCCGGCGTCGGAAATGAAGATGAAAAAGCCCGGCGTATCATTGGCCGGGCAAACACAGAGAGTCATTCAATCCGTTAATTTGAACAGCATTACGGCAATAAATGAAAAGAAATTATCCCGCTTAGATAAAGACGCGCAGACCCACTGCGCCAAGATGGTCGTCAATATTCCACGCTTCATTATCGTTGCCCCAGGCTTTTTCGTAGCCATATTCAAGATAAGTGACCGCGTTTGCGCCGAGCCAGTAATCGGTACCCAATACCGTCGACTGGAAGTGCTGTCCCTCCATCGCATCGCCGCCCTGCGACCAGTTAAAATCAACGTACACGCCCCAGGCCGGGGTGATTTTAAACTGTGAGTCATATTCCAGACCGAGAACCGTTTCCTGGTCATCACCCTGCGGGTTATTATGTTCGTAATGGCCGCTGGTCGCCGCGTTAACATCATTCACTTTATTGAGGTAATAAGTCACTTCCGCGCCGTTATACCAGGCATGATCGCCAACGCTTGTCGTATATTTCGCGTTCATGCCCATGCTATAAGTATTGCCGTCATAGGCATCGCCGTTATTATCGGTGTAATTAAAACAGTGGCCATTCGGGCCAAAATTCTGGCAGCCGCTGACTGAACCGCTATTTACCGTGTAATTGTTATACGCCACCGCGCTGGAGACGGAAAAGCCGTTATCCCAACGGTACTGCGCGGCAACCGCCGCTCCGCCGTGAACGGTGGCTGACCCATCGCGGTAGGCGTCGTGCAGGTTGGGGCCATCGCCATAGGAAGCAAACCCGATGCTGTCGACGTTGTCATTGCCTTGTCCCATGACGCCAACAGTCATATTTTTATCACTGTAATAGTAGATCGCCGCAGAATTAATTATATCCGTCGACATCCCGGCGGTATCATGTTTCGCTTTACCGCCCCAGGCATAAGTCGTATCAATACCCAGTCCCCAGTCGGTAGGGGCGTATTGTTTGCCGAAGGTCACGACGCCATATTGATCGTTACCAATACCGGCATACGCCTGCCGCGTATAGACATCGTTGCCCTGATCATCGGTGGCGGAATCTAAACCATGAACACCGGTCTCATAATAACCGACGGCATAATTACTCAGGCCATTCAGGTCAAAATTATGGCGCAGGGCAATCCCCAGCCGCGAGTCATTATTCTGTATATTATGTTCCTGAGTATGAGCAGAATCCGTTTTGGCCATTAAACGTACGGATCCTAAAATACCGATTGCCGTATCGTCATTACTCCACAGCGTCTCCCCTTTGGTCTGCGTTGCGGTATAAGCCGGCGCAGCCTGTAGCGCAGAGGGTTCCGCCGCCATTGCGCTATTCGCGAATAGCGTACCGATGGATATTGCCAGTACTGAAGGCATGAATTTTTTCATATTTTGTGTCTGCGCCATCGCTTCACCCTTTTAGCAAATTTATTCCGTGCGTATAAATACGCACAATATTGTGAGTAGAATATGGTTATATAAAAACCAACAGAGCAGCGCGCTATATTAAATAGCGACCCGCGTACTCTGATTAATCACAATATATCCGCGAGGATTAGGTTATTTCTATTGGCTGAAATGCAAAAAAGGAATGCCATCACAACGAATCACACTATTATTAATAAAATCATGGAGTTACATTATTACTGGCACCATTGCCAGATGTCATTAAACAATAATAGCGGTAAATAAAAATGTGGAATGTTACGGCAAATTAATAGCAATATATTTAATGAATTATCGAATTAAAAATTATCGATGTGAGTGATGATTTTGCCGCCGGACCCGGCGACGCAATCCTCGTATCCTCCGACGCCGCTCAGCCGAGGAGAAAATTTCTGCCTAAAACAGATGACAGCCTTGCGTACATTATTGTAATAATATCGTACTACTATAGTGTACAAACCTTGAGGGTTACCATGACCATCCGCCATGCCAGCAAAGACGATTGCGCGGCAATCGCTGAAATCTACAACCATGCGGTACTGCATACCGCCGCTATCTGGAACGACAAGACCGTCGATACCGACAACCGTATTGCCTGGTTTGAGGCCCGACAGCTCGTCGGCTATCCGGTGCTGGTCAGCGAAGAAAACGGCGTGATTACCGGTTACTCCTCCTTCGGCGACTGGCGCGCCTTTGACGGCTTTCGCCATACCGTCGAGCATTCCGTCTATGTTCACCCCGATCATCAGGGTAAAGGGCTGGGCCGCAGCCTGCTGGTCGCCCTCATCGCCGAGGCGAAACGGTTAAATAAGCATGTTATGGTTGCCGGTATCGAGGCGCAAAATCAGGCTTCACTGCATCTGCATGATACCCTGGGCTTTATCACCACCGGGCAAATGCCGCAGGTAGGCACCAAATTTGGTCGCTGGCTGGATCTGACCTTTATGCAGCTGCAGCTTGACGATCGCCGCGATCCGGACGGCAGCGCATGAATCAAACCCTGACCCTCGCCTGTTTAGTGGCCGCCGGCGTCGGACTGGTACTGCAAAATACGCTGATGGTGCGCATTACCCAGTCCGCATCGACTATCCTGATCGCCATGCTGCTTAACTCGCTGGTCGGCATCGTGATTTTCGTGACCATATTGCTGCTTAAGCACGGCGCGGCGGGGTTTCAGGAGCTGGCGATTAGCGTAAAGTGGTGGACGCTCATTCCCGGCCTGCTGGGCTCGTTCTTCGTCTTTGCCAGCATCAGCGGTTATCAGAACGTCGGAGCGGCAACCACCATTGCGGTGTTGATTGCCAGCCAGCTGGTGGGGGGGTTAGTGATGGATCTGATTCGCGCGCACCACGTCCCGCTTCGCGCGCTGATTGGCCCGCTCTGCGGCGCGGTGATGCTGGTGGTCGGCGCCTGGCTGGTGGCCAGACGCCAGTTCTAGCCGCTAAGCTAGTGAATTTCGCCGCCGCGGGTCAGCTGCTCGCGGCGCGCCTCCTGCTCCTCGTGCTGCTGGCGGCCATGGTGGGCGATGGCAGTCCGCAAACGCTGCTGCTGAACGTAGCGCTCTTCCCGTCCCAGCTCCGCGTCATCGCTCAGCGCGATCAGCAGTTCATTCATGTGGGTAATGACGCTTTCGGCAATCGCGGCGTCCACGCGGGCGACGACCTCATCCAGATGCGACATGTTTTTCTCCTTGCGGCTTAGTTGAGTTTAACTTTGGAAAAATCGCTGCCCATCAGGCTCACGCTGTAGCCGCTGACGTTGCTGCGCGTCGCGTAGAAGGTCTTCCCGGTCGCCAGGGTGATCCAGGGGGCCTGCTGCTGAAAAATCGTCTGCGCCTCGCCGTATAGCTTAGCGCGCGCCTCAGGATCGCTGACCAGGATAGCCTTTTTCACCAGCGCATCGTAGGACTTATCGCACCAGCGGGCGACGTTAGAGCCGGTTTTGATGTTATCGCAGCTTAACAGGGTGCCGGCGAAGTTATCCGGATCGCCGTTATCGGACATCCAGCCAAACAGCGCGCTGTCGTGCTCGCCTTTACGCATTCCGGCGAGATATTCCCCCCACTCATAGGTGACGATTTTGGCTTTAATCCCGACCTTGCTCCAGTCATTCTGGATCATCTCAGCAATACGGCGCGAATTAGGGTTATAGGGACGCTGCACCGGCATCGACCACAGGGTCACTTCGGCCCCCTTCTCCAGTCCGGCCTGCTTGAGCAGGTCTTTCGCTTTTTGCGGATTGTAGTCGTAGTCCGGTAGATCTTTCTTATAGCCAAGCATATTGGCGGGGATCGGTGATTTCGCGACGCTGCCGGAGTCGAGGAACACCGCTTTTACGATCGCCTGCTTGTCGGTCGCGTAGTTCAGCGCCTGGCGCACCAGGACATTATCAAACGGTTTTTTCTCGGTATTGAACGCCAGATAACCAACGTTGAGCGCTTCTACCGAATGCAACGCCAGATCTTTATTGCCCTTAATCACCGGGAACTGTACCGGCGATGGCGCGGGAATAATCTGGCACTCATTGGTTTGCAGCTTCGCCAGTCGCGTCTCAACGTTCGGCGTGATCGAGAAGATCAGGTGTTTGGTTGGTACCTCGCCGTCCCAGTAGTGCGGATTGGCGATATAGCGGATCTGCGAATCCGCTTTATATTGTTGTAGCGCGTAAGGTCCGGTGCCGACAGGCCAGGTATCAACATACTCCGGGGTCCCTTTTTTCAGCATCGCATCGGCATATTCGGCAGAGAGTATCGACGCAAAATCCATGCCCCAGTCGGCGAGGAACGCTGCGTTGGGTTCGCTCAGCACAAACTGGACGTGGTAATCATCGACCTTTTTAACCTCTTTGATCAGCTTATCCAGCCCAACGTCGTGAAAGTATTCGTAATGTCCCTGGGAAACATTATGGTACGGATGGTTGGCATCTTTCTGCCGCAGCACCGAGAACAGCACGTCATCGGCGTTGAAATCGCGGGTAGGCTTAAAGAATTTGTTGCTGTTGAACTGCACGCCCTTGCGCAGGGTGAAAGTCCAGGTTTTGCCGTCCGGCGAGACGCTCCATTCGGTCGCCAGCGAAGGAATTGGCGTGTTTTTCACCGGATCGAAGTTTATCAGGCGGTTATAAAGCACCTGGGAACTGGCGACGAACGACGGGCCCGAGCTGGCAATCTGCGGGTTGAAAGATTCCGGTGAAGCTTCGGAGCAGTAGACCAGCGTATCGTTGCCCGCCGCCCAGGCGCTGGCCGCCGGAAAGAGTGCGCTCAACGCCAGCGCAAGCAGCGTTTTCCCTGTAGACATGGTTATAAGCCTTATGAATTTGTTATAAGTGCTTTAATAACAGCACAGGAGAATTCAACCGGCAAATAATCAATTGCTATCAGGTTATGCTAAAAACCGCATTTTCGCCGATAAATTCTACATCCGCTCATTTGACGTCATTGAATCCAGCAATAAATGTGAAGCGTACGGAAGGTTACGAAAAAAGCGGGCGATAACCGCCCGGCCGGCATCGCGCACCCGCACCACTCGGTAAACTCGGCAAATCGTAACGTCAGGAGAAGATAACAATGACCATAACCTGCAGCCTGTACACTAACGGCCAGTGGCATGATGCCGAAGGCCGCGCCACCTTTACCCGCAATAATCCGCTGACGCAAGAGACCGCCTCCGTTGCCAGCGCAGCCAGCCTGGCAGACGCTCGCCGCTGCGCCGATGCCGCGGGTGCGGCGTTCCCGCAGTGGCGCGACACAATCCCCGCCGAGCGTCGACGCCTCCTGCTGGAAGCCGCAGAAGAGATGCTGCGCCGCGAAGCCAAGTTCATTGCCGCGATGGCGGCAGAAACGGGGGCCACCGCGCACTGGGCCGGTTTTAACGTTCACCTGGCCGCCGATATTCTGCGTGAAGCCGCCGCGCTAACCACGCAAATCGAGGGACAGGTGATCCCCTCCAATGTGCCGGGAAATCTGGCGCTGGGCATCCGCCAGGGCGCGGGAGTCGTGCTCGGCATGGCGCCGTGGAATGCGCCATTGATCCTGGCGACCCGCGCTATCGCCACGCCGCTGGCCTGTGGAAATACGGTTATTCTCAAAGGCGCGGAGCTGTCACCGGCAACCCAGGGGTTGATCATTGATGCCCTGGCAGCGGCAGGCTTTCCCGCCGGGGTGGTCAATTATCTGACCTGTCCCCCCGCCGACGCGCCTGCGCTGGTGGAGTCTCTGATCGCCCACCCCGCCGTTCGCCGCATCAATTTCACCGGTTCGACGCCGGTGGGGCGGATAATCGCCCGCACCTGCGGTGAACATCTGAAACCCGCGGTACTGGAGCTGGGCGGCAAAGCGCCGCTGCTGGTACTGGATGACGCTGACCTCGAACAGGCCGCGGCAGGGGCAATTTTTGGCGCCTTCGCCAATGCCGGGCAAATCTGTATGTCAACCGAGCGCATCATCGTCGATGCCGCCGTCGCGGAACCGTTCGTGGCGCTGCTGGCCAAACGAGCCGCCGCCCTGCCCGCCAGCCTTCTCGGTCCGGTGGTGGAGATGAGAACCGTCGCCCGCTGCAACGCGCTAATAGAGGACGCGCTGGCGAAAGGCTCGCGCCTCCTCGCGGGCGGCATGTCGGACTCAACGCAGATGCGCGCCACCCTGCTCGATGGCGTAACCCGCGAGATGCGCATCTGGCATGAGGAGTCATTTGGCCCGGTGAAATCGATTATTCGCGTTCAGGATGAAGCCGAAGCGCTGGCCGTCGCCAATGAAAGCGAATATGGCCTCTCGTCGGCGATCTACAGCCGGGACAGCGCCCGGGCGTGGAACCTGGCGCAAAATTTGCAAACCGGCATTTGCCACATTAACGGCCCCACCGTGCATGATGAGGCGCAAATGCCGTTTGGCGGCTGCAAATCGTCGGGCTACGGCCGCTTTGGCGGACGCGCGGGGGTGGCGGAGTTTACCGAGCTGCGCTGGATAACGCTGCAAACGCTCCCGCGCGAGCTGCCGTTTTAAGCCTCAGGGCTGCCAGTGGTTATTGAATTCCCACAGGCGATTGAAGGCAACATCATCAAGCTGACGTTCTGCGGCGGTATTGCCGCGGAACGGCCGGGAGGTGGTGGCCGCAGCGCCCCAGGGGGAAAGCCGATCGTAGCTTTGATCGATAGTGCTGTTGGCGATAAGCGCCTGCCCGTTAGCGGTTTTTCCGGGTAAATAGCCGGTCTTGCCCGCCCCCTGGTCCCAGGCGCGGCCAAGCTTCGCCTTGAAGCCGCCCCGATAGCCGCTATCGCCGGTAAAACGGCTGTTGATCACCAGAAATCCACACGGGTTATCCGGCAGCGTATTCGGCGCAAGCACGTAAGCTTCGGGCGAGAGGCGCGTTGAGACGGTGTGAAAATGGACATTATCAAAAACCACGTTTGCCCGGCCAAAAACATAGTCCACATCGCCTTCTATGTAGCTGTCTTTGACATATACCCGGCTGATACGGTCGGTCACCGCCTCATTGCGCCGATTGCTGGTATTGACATAGAGCGTATCCTGGCGTCCCAGCAGACGGACGTTCTCCAGCTGCACCCGATCGCCATCGGTCCGCAGCGCCACGCCCTGATGGGTCCCACCATCGACGTTGTCCAGCAGGCTATTGACTACGCTGAGGTTCAGCAGCTGAAAATCCGCGCTTTGTGACCACATCACCGCCGCGCAGTTGGTGCCTATCGTCCTGGCGGTGCGTCCGGCGCAAAGCGCATACTGATACCAGGCCGGATCGCCTTCACGATACTGTTGCTGGCTATTCACCTGCTGGCGATAGCGCGTTACCGGGAATTGCGAGTCGATTGCCAGCTCTATTCTCACCGCTTCAGGGTTATCCCCGGCGCCGTAGAGGGTTATCGGCGGCGCCCCTTCTGGGATATAGACCGTCTCCCGATAGATACCCGGTTCAATGCGGATATAGATACGCCCATCACCGGCCGCGTGTTGGTTGATTGCCGCATTGACCGCCTGCTGAATGCGGGTGAACGGCGCGCCCGATGGCGCCACGCGCCACGCGCTTTCGGCCCGCGGGAGACGCGCAGGCGATGGCGACCAGGGGCCATCGGGGGCACTCAACGCGCCGCCTTGCGCAAAATAGCGTTCCATGGTGAAGGTTGCCGCTTCCGCCGCCGTAAGCTGTGGGCGGGAGGTTGTCCCGCGCGGATTTTGCGACACGCACCCTTGCAGAAGCAGCGGTGTACAGAGTAAAGCCGAGATACCCAAGATAGTGATTTTTCGCATTTCACGCTCGCCAAAAAAATAAAAAAACGGAATACCAAAATAAATGAAATATTGTTTCTTTTTGTGTATAGCGATCACGAATCAGGCTTCTGCGTCAATACCGGCGTAAAAATCGGCCAGCGTACGCGCCAGCGCTGAGGGGTTTTCCCACGCCATGGAATGCCCGGCCTGCGGGATCATCAGCAGCGGGATCCCGGCGGCTTCACTCTCCGTCGCTTCCTGGGCAGGCAGCGATAATGCTCCGTATATCAGCGCTCTGGGGCAGGATAAATTGACAAAGCGCGCGAACCAGGAGGGATTAGCACCCTTCACCAGACTGACCGCGCCGCGCCACACCGCCCAGGGGGCGCTGTTTTGCAGGCAGCCGGCCCATGGCGAGGTTTCGGCGGAAAGCATATCGGCGTAACCACGGGCAATAAAGCGTTCTTCCGTTTGCCCGGCGATGCGCCTGCTGTACATTCCGCCCCCGGGATAGAGATTGGGTTCGGCCACCAGCAGCGCCCGCACCCGTTCGGCAAGCCGCCCGGCCGCTTCAATCGCGACGCTGCCGCCCATGCTGTGACCAAATAAATAGCAGCGTTCAAGGGCTAAGCGATCCACCAGCTCGGCCACTACCGCTGCCTGATCGGCGATACGGTAGCTGAAGGATTCAGGTTTATCGCTATAGCCGAAGCCGGGTAAATCGACAAGGATCATTCGCCGCCCGGCCAGCGCCGGGTCGGCAGCAACGCGCGGATAATCATAGCTTGAGGCACAGCCCAGGCCGTGGATAAAGACAATGGGTTCGCCGCGACCGGGCAGATCGAGCCAGCGCACGGTGGCGCCAGCCTGAGAAGAATAAAAACCGTTCATCGAAAAGCCTCCATTTAATTACGCCTGTTTTTTTATACAGTCATAACATAAGGTGAGCTATCGATTTTTAAATCAAAACAGGGAGACCAGCAGCGCCATGGGAAAACTGAACGGCCAGGTCGCGCCAATCAGCAGCGCCGCCAGCAGTCGGATCCAGCGGCTCTCTTTGGTTAAGAACCAGCTTATTACCGCACAAACACAGCCCATAACTGCATAAAAAACCAGCATTTTCTGGTATAAAGTCATTTTTCTTCTTCCTTCCCTGACCGGCATTTACGCATATCGCGATGCCTTTTCGCATCCGCAGAGTGCGTCAGGGATTATGGCATTTTTAAAACACACAACAGGGTTAATTTCGGAAAAACGCCTGATTCATCTTTGTCCGATAGCGCAACCTTTAAGCTCGTACTATAACTGTAGAGGCTTATTCATAAAGGTGGCGTTATGGATGTTTCCAGCAAAACCGTCCTTCTGATAAATGTCGGCGCGGCACTCGCGCTTATCGGCCTGTTATCCGTTCGTTTTGGTTGGTTTTAAAGATTTTACTCAGCAGCGAAACCTAAAAAAGCAGCCTGGTCAGGCTGCTTTTTTACGATTTGAAAGACCCCGCCTCCGCTGCAGGCGCACGCTTTTGCGCGGCCATCAACCTTTGAACTTCTGGATTCCATGCCGGCAGCAGATCGACTTTTTCACTATCCCACGCGGCCGCCATGCAAATCGATTCCGCGCCCCCCTGCTTTTCACAGCCAATAATCTGTTTGGCCGGAAAATTGCCGTAAAGCATCGCCGTGGCGCAGGCCACAAAGAGAAAACACGCTATTTTTTTCAAAACAATATCAACTTCGAAGCAACAAATTGCGCCGAATGTTCGCATGAGCGGCTATAGAAAGTCAAACGCCCGGCGCGTCGCGTATTAGCCGTAATGACGCCCGTAAATTTAACAAAAATATTACATTCACCATCAGCTTATAGGTGAAGGCGGGGGATAAAATATCGTCAAAGTTAAATCGCTGCCGTCAGAGATATTAATCTCACCTGTCGCCGCAAATTCCACCATAAATAATAGGGTTAATATCAACCATAAATATGACTCCTGCGCTGTAATCCATACATAACGGTATTGCCGAAAGCGAATGCGCTTTTCATTGTACGGGGTAATTGTTCATTACTCTTTATACGCGCAGATTCGCGAGAGCATTTTGCGATCATCATTATTAGCAGGGTCAGCGGCAGCGAGGATTTCAGCAAAATGAACACACCAACAAAAAGAACAAATATATCAATATTTTACACTAGATCATGATAACCAAAAGCCTGCGAATTGTTTTAAATGATAAGAAATATCATTTGCGTTATTTAGCACAAAATCATACATTCATAATCACAAGTTATGCGAAGCTTGTTTTTTACTCATTTATTTTTGAGGTGGCACATGTCCGGAATCGCCGTTCTTATTGTGGCGTTAATTTTATTAGTTGCTGCAATTTATAATCTTTTTTCCTACGTTCGCGAGCGTCGCCAGGCGAGTTTACCGAGCAAAAAAACAAAACGTTAGCCTGATTATCATTTACCAAAAAATAGATGCCTTGATACGTAATAAATGCGCGACCGCATGACATCGGGCAAACTCGCAGTAACAAACCAGTAGCGTCTGAACAACAAAAAGCCCCTGCAGATGATGCAGGGGCCCGGGAATGAGTATCGTCATATCGCGGCATCCCGCTCAGGGCGCATCGCGCGCCCCGGGGAAGGATACCAGCCCCATCCGGCGCTTATCTCCGGCACTCATCATGGCTTAGCTCTTGAAGGGGCATAAGAATACTCTCATAAAACCCCGCTTCCGTTTTAACTTTTTCTGCTATCGCTAACTATTAGCAGGGTAATGTATCCACTCGGGGATTATCACGACTGTGCCCTACCCGTGTTTAATCATTACGTGCCGGATAGTGGTGTAATCCTCCAGGCCATACATCGACATATCTTTGCCATAGCCGGAAAGCTTCTGCCCGCCGTGCGGCATTTCGCTGACCAGCATGAAATGGGTGTTGACCCAGGTGCAGCCATACTGCAAACGCGCGCTAAGGCGATGCGCTCTGCCGACATCCCTGGTCCACACCGACGAGGCCAGACCATACTGTGAATCGTTAGCCCAGCTTAGCGCCTGCTCTTCATCAGTAAACGAGGTGACGCTGACGACCGGGCCGAATACCTCGCGTTGGACAATCGCATCTTCCTGCCTGGCTCCCGCCAGCAGCGTCGGCTGGTAATAGTAGCCGTTACCGGACGCTTTGTTGCCGCCGGCGATCACTTGAATATGCGGCAGCGCGCGGGCGGCATCGACGGCGGCGCTGACCCGGTCCAGATGTGCTTGTGAACTCAGCGGCCCCAGCTCGGTGGTCTCATCGTCCGGCGGGCCCATCTTCAGGCTGGCGACCGCGGCGCCGAGTTTTTCCACCAGTTGGTCATAAATCCCGGCCTGGGCGTAAATCCGGCAGGCGGCGGTGCAGTCCTGACCGGCGTTATAGAAACCAAAGGTCCGTACCCCCTCCACCACCGCATCGATATCCGCATCATCAAAGACGATAACCGGCGCTTTCCCGCCCAGTTCCATATGGGTACGCTTAATCGACGACGCGGTGTGGCCGATGATATGCGCGCCGGTGGCAATCGAACCGGTCAACGACACCATGCGCACCTTTGCATGGGCGGTGAGCGGATCGCCGACGGTAGCGCCGCGGCCAAACAGCACGTTAAGCACCCCGGCGGGAAAAACCTCTTTTGCCAGTTCGCCCAGCTTCAACGCGGTCAAAGGGGTAATCTCCGAGGGTTTGATCACCACGCAGTTGCCGGCGGCCAGCGCCGGTGCCAGCTTCCACGCCGCCATCATCAGCGGGTAGTTCCACGGCGCGATGGAGGCCACCACGCCAACCGGATCGCGGCGGATCATGGAGGTGTGGCCTTCGAGATACTCACCGGCCGCCATACCCGGCAGACAGCGCGCCGCCCCGGCAAAGAAGCGGAACACATCGGCGACCGCCGGCAGTTCATCGTTGATCACGCAGTGCAGAGGCTTGCCGCAGTTGAGCGATTCAAGCTTAGCCAGCGTCTGCGCATGTTCGTCAATCACGTCCGCCAGCGCCAGCAGGCATTCAGCGCGGCTCTTGGGCGTGGTCTGGCTCCAGTTGACAAAGGCCTGGTCTGCGGCCTCAACCGCGGCCTCAACCTGCGCCGGCGTAGCTTCGGCTATCGACACGATCTCTTCACCGGAGGCAGGATTAAACACCGGCACAGCCTCGCCTTCCCCAGCCACTAACTTACCGTTAATCAAAAGGTTATTTTGCATAGCATTATCCTGTATCGGTATTTTATTTTCCGTTTTCAGCGCTGATGTCGCCGTCACGGGTGAGCCACCATGCCCCCAGAATCGGAATCATCGTCACCACCATCACCAGCAGCGCAACCACGTTGGTTATCGGGACATCGCGCGGGCGTCCGAGCTGATTGAGCAGCCAGAGCGGCAGCGTACGCTCGTGTCCGGCGGTAAAGGTGGTAACGATAATTTCATCAAACGACAGGGCAAACGCCAGCATGCCTCCCGCCAGCAGCGCCGAACCCAGATTAGGCAGCACCACATAGCGAAAGGTCTGCCAGCCCGTTGCGCCTAAGTCCATCGACGCTTCGACGAGACTCCAGGAGGTCCGGCGAAAGCGGGCAATCACGTTGTTAAACACCACCACGACACAGAAGGTCGCGTGGCCTACGACTATCGTCAGCAGCCCCGGCTCAAGATTGACGGCCTTAAAGGCGGTGAGCAGCGCCAGTCCGGTAATAATGCCGGGCAGCGCTATCGGCAACAGCAGCAGCAACGACACGGCGTTCTTACCAAAAAACGCGCTGCGCCACAGCGCACCTGCAGCCAGCGTGCCAAGTACCAGGGCGATGGCGGTAGAAAGCGCGGCAACCTTAAGTGACAACGTCACGGATTCGATAATGTCGCCGCGCCCCGCAGCTTCGCTAAACCAGCGCAGCGTCAGGCCCTGCGGCGGAAAGCTGAAGGCGGCGTCTTCGGTATTAAACGCATAGAGGGCGATAATCAGTAGCGGGAAATGCAGGAAGATTACCCCGCCCCAGGTTGCCACCTTCAGGAGCAGCGGCGCGCGGTCAGAGTGCATCAAACGCTCCCAGACGTTTCACGAACGCCAGATAAAGGGCAATCAGCACGATTGGTACGAGGGTAAAGGCCGCCGCCATCGGCATATTGCCAATCGCTCCCTGCTGGGAATAGACCATATTGCCGATAAAGAACCCCGGCGGCCCCACCAGCTGCGGGACGATAAAATCGCCGAGCGTCAGGGAAAAGGTAAAAATCGATCCCGCGGCAATGCCGGGAATCGCCAACGGCAGAACCACGTAGCGGAATGTCTGGCGCGGACGGGCGCCAAGATCGGCGGAGGCCTGAAGCAACGACGGCGGCAGGCGTTCCAGCGCAGCCTGCACCGGCAGGATCATAAACGGCAGCCAGATATAGACGAACACCAGAAAGCGGCCCAAACCGGAAGTCGACAGCGTATTGCCGCCTACCGCGGGGATCGTCAGCACCAGACTCAGCAGGCTTTCCAGCCCCAAATGGCGCAGAAACCACTGCGCGACGCCATCTTTTGCCAGCAGCAGCGTCCAGGCATAGGCTTTGACGATATAGCTCGCCCACATCGGCAGCATTACGGCGATATAGAAAAACGCCTTCATCTTGCCGCGGGTGTAGCGGGCCATATACCAGGCCATAGGCAATGCCAGGATCGCGCTGGCGATCGTTACCGACAGCGCCATCATCAGAGTACGGAGAATGATGTCGTAGTTTGCCGGGTTAAACAACGCCCGCAAATTGGCCAGCGTCAGGTCCTGAGTCACTGACATGGTGAAATCATCGAAAGTGTAGAAGCTTTGCCATAGCAGGGTCAGCAACGATCCCAGATAGACAATGCCGAACCACATTAGCGGGCCAAGAAGAAGCAAAAACAGGGCCAGCGAGGGTTTACGCCAAAACAGCGCGGATAAGCGCCCGGGAGAAGCGGACGGAATCGCCATCGTCATATCAGCCCCCGCTCTCCAGCGGCACCATTGCCGCACGCGACCACGAAGCCAGCACCGTTTGTCCCACCGGCGGTGCGTTTAACGCGGCATGACCATCAACGTTCGCCTGACTCACCAACAGCTTCTCGCCATCGGCCAGCTTGAGTTCGACCCGAGTCGCGGCCCCCTGATACTGTACCGCCTGTACCACCCCCGCAATCTGGATCTCACCGGCGGTATTCAGACGAATATGCTCCGGACGCAGCGACCAGGATCCCGCCATCGCGCAGAGCCTATGCGCCCGTTCTCCGCTGAACACGTTGGCGGTACCGATAAAGCTGGCCACAAACGCCGTTTTCGGCCGCAGATAGAGGTCCTGGGGCGCATCAATCTGTTCGATTCGCCCATTATTAAACACAGCCACCCGATCGGACATCGACAGTGCTTCCCCCTGATCATGGGTAACAAAAATAAAGGTGATGCCCAGCGCCTGCTGCAGTTTTTTCAACTCCAGCTGCATCTGCTCACGCAGCTTTAAATCCAGCGCGCCGAGCGGCTCATCCAGCAGCAGGACCCGCGGCTGATTCACCAGCGCGCGGGCGATCGCTACCCGCTGACGCTGTCCGCCGGAAAGCTGTGATGGCCTTCGCGCGTGCACAAACGCGAGCGCGACCCTCTCCAGCGCCTCCATCGCGCGGGCGTGACGCTCCTTTTTGCCGATTCCTTTAACCATCAGACCGTAGGCGACGTTATCGAGCACCGACATATGAGGAAACAGCGCGTAATCCTGGAAAACGGTATTAACGTCGCGCTGCCACGGCGGCAGCTCGCTGGCCGGTTTACCAAAAATGCGAATCGCGCCGCCAGAGAGCTGTTCAAACCCGGCAATCAGGCGCAGGCAGGTGGTTTTGCCGGAGCCGGAGGGCCCCAGCATGGAGAAAAACTCACCGTCGCGAATGGCGATGCTGACGCCATCCACCGCCCGTACGTCGCCGTACAGCCGCGAGACATTATCGAACTCTACCGCGTGCATATTGTTCGCCTCCGGCGACTTAACGACCGCCCATAATCGCGATGTAATCCTGGGTCCAGCGGCTGTAGGGTACGAATTTCCCGCCTTCCGCGACCGGCGTTTTCCAGAACGCGATTTTGGTGAACTCGTTATAGCCGTTGGTCTCGCAGCCCTTATCTCCCAGTAGCGTACTGGCTTTGCACCCTTCAGGAACCACCGGCAGAGAACCAAACCAGGCAGCGACATCGCCCTGGACTTTCGGCGTCAGCGACCAGTTCATCCATTTATAGGCGCAGACCGGATGTTTTGCGTCGCTATGCAGCATGGTGGTATCCGCCCAGCCGGTAACCCCCTCTTTCGGGAAAACGGTAGCAATCGGCTGGCCTTCCGCTTTCAGGCCGTTGGCCTGATACGGCCAGGCGCTGGAGGCCACGACGCCTTCGTTTTTAAAATCACTCATCTGTACGGTGGTATCGTGCCAGTAGCGATGAATCAGGGCGTGCTGATCGCGCAGAACCTTGAGTACCGCCTGATATTGCGCTTCGGTGAGCTGATAGGGGTCGGTGATACCGAGCTGCGGCTGGGTGGCTTTGACAAAGAGCGCAGCATCGGCAATATAAATCGGCCCGTCATAGGCCTGCACCCGGCCCAGGTTGGTTTTGCCGTCCGGCAGATTTTGTTTGACGAACACCACGCTCCAGCTATCAGGCGGCGTCGGGAAGATTTTGCTGTTGTACATCAGCAGATTCGGCCCCCACTGGTACGGGGTGCCGTAAACCTTACCGTTGACGTTGAACCATGCGCCTTTTTCCACCCGCGGGTCGAGGGACTTCCAGTTGGCGATCAGCGAGGTGTCAATCGGCTGTACGCGCTTGCCCATAATCAGGCGCAGCGAAGCGTCGCCGGAGGCGGTGACCAGGTCATAACCGCCTTTCGCCATCAGGCTGACCATCTCGTCGGATGTGGCGGCGGTTTTAACATTGACCTGACAGCCCGATTCTTTTTCAAACTGGGTTACCCAGTCGTAGCTTTTATCGGTCTGTCCCCGTTCGATATATCCCGGCCAGGCGATAATATCGAGACGGCCTTCGCCTTTATCGAGAGAAGTCGGCGGCTCGGCGGCCTGCGCCGTCAGGAAAACCATACCCAGCACGCATAAGCTGCCGCGGGCAATTTTATTGCTCATCGGGTCTTACTCCTGTCACAAGAAAATGAGCGGCAGCCGTGCCGTAAAAATATCTCCCTTAATAACAGTAGACGGCGCGCTATAGCCCCCTGGGGAAAATTATTCAGGTTGTGACAAGGGGCGCATTACGCAAAAACGAGATACACGGGATAACTTTGTGGATTATAGACAAGGAGTTAGCGAGATAATACGACTATGCAAATTTCATATGGCTCATGCCGGTAAAATAATAACCGGCATGATAACTGAAAGACTAAGGCGGCTTATTTTTCGGCGAGGATAATCGCCGGATATAAACAAAACGACAGCATGGCGACCAACCTGTTTTAACCGCTGCCGTGCATGCCTGACGGGCGCAATTTTAGCTAGGCCAGCATCTCGCGAATCAGATCGCCCAGCCGCTTAACCCCCTGCTCCTCTCTTTCGCCCCAGCCCCACGCGGTGTTAAAGCGGAAAAATGCGGTCCAGCTGTCAGTGGTGGAGAACATTTTTCCCGGCGCAATGCTGATGTTATACGCTAGCGCGCGGGCGCTCAGCTCCCCCGCGTCGCTCCCGGCGGGGAGCTCAAGCCAGAGAAAATAGCCGCTATCGCTATGATGAATTTTTACTTCTGCCGGAAGATGGCGCAGCAGTGCCTGCCAGGCCAGCTGCTTGCGCTCGGCAAGCTGGCGGCGCAAACGCCGCAAATGGGCGTCGTAGCGCTTGGTCGAAAGGTAATCCACCAGCGCCAGCTGCATTGGCGAACTGGTAGAGAGCGTGCTCATCAGCTGTAGCTGCTGAATACGTCGGGCGTGCTTGCCCGCCGCCACCCAGCCAATGCGAAAGCCGGGGACCAGGCATTTCGAAAACGAGCTGCAGTGCAGCGTCATATCGTCGCGATCCCAGTACTTTGCCGGCAGCGGTTTCTCGCGGCCGAAATAGAGTTCGCTATATACGTCATCTTCAATCAGCATCACCTTGTAGCGCGCCAGCAGGGCAACAAGCTGCGCTTTTTTCTCTGCGCTGAGGGTAAAGCCGAGCGGGTTTTGCCCGTTGGTCATCAGCCAGCAGGCCTTAACCGGGTAATTCTGCAATGCCTGCTCCAGCGCGTCGAGGTCAATCCCCTCTTTGACGTCGGTCGCCACCGACAGCGCCTTCAGGCGCAGCCTTTCCAGTGCCTGCAGCGCCCCGTAGAAGCAGGGGTTTTCCACAACCACCCAATCGCCAGGTTCGGTGACGGCCTGCAGGCTAAGATTCAACGCCTCCAGCGCCCCGGCGGTAATGACAATTTCATCCGGCGAGATATTCATTCCCTGCAGCGCGTAGCGTCGGGCAATCGCGTGGCGTAGTTCATCATTCCCCGGCGGCAGGTTTTCAATCACGCTCATGGCGGTAGCGGTTTTGCTGACCTGCGCCAGGGATCGGTTGAGCTGCGGCAGCGGGAACAGGCGCGGGTCGGGAAAAGCGGAGGCAAAGGGCAGCATTGAGGCCTGGCGGCTGGCCTGCAGCACCTCGAAAATGTAGGTATTGATATCGACGGACTCGTCGCGCGTCACCTGCGGAGGCGGTTCCGGCTGGCGCTGTTTGAGCGGCTGCGGCGCGACATAATAACCGGACTGCGGGCGCGCGATAATCCGCCCCTGGCTTTCCAGCAACTGATAGGCGTGGCTGACGGTCATGAAGCTCATTCCGCTGCTCACTACCTGCTCACGCAGCGAAGGCAGTCTGTCGCCGGGTAACCACACTCCAAGCCCAATCTGTTCGGTGATCTGCTGCGCCAGCTGCTGGTACTTTTTCATAGAGATATCCGCAAGAAAATGTCTGCACGATTGTATATCAGTTAAAAAAATAGGCCAGTATTTATATACTGACCTATTTACAAAGATTGGCATCGGCGATAGCACGAATTACCTATCGCTAAGCTATTCGTTTATTGCTCATATATCTATTTGATACAGAACAAACTCAAGCGCTTAAACAACAAGCGTTTTTAAAATAACATAATGAATCCGCTAACAACGAATACCCAAAAAAAAGTCATAATTAACAAAACAGTACATAAACTGCGAAGTCCATTAGTTGACAAAATCACATCCTCTGTAAAATATAATCAATAAATACACTTTCCAATAACCAACCGCTTAAGATTACAGGCATATATTAAACATACGCTTAACTCAGAGTGCGTATCCCCTGAACCCAAATCCCAGAGTAAAATCCACAGCGCGCGAGACCAGCGTTAATGACGCAACGCGCGACCGGAGAGAAAACGGACAATTGTTTTATTATAGGATTAATACGCGTTTTATGATTTATTCAGCGAATCTATATTTAAAAAAAATATATAAATCTCGCTTACCCAAAGGAGCGTTGAAATACTGACAGGCAGCACTCACGTCTAATCAAAATAACATACTATCCCGGCGCGTTAAATAGTTTGCTTTTAGAAAAAAAGAGTTGAGACATCAAAAAAGAGCGCAAATCGACAACTGTTATAGATAAAAAATAGGTTTTTTGTTCCTGCTATCGGCCTGGGTGGAGGCCTAGAATTGCGCTGAATCAATTTTGTTGTGGAGTTCTGCATGTTTGGTCTTGATGCATTTCACCTGGCGCGGATCCAGTTCGCCTTCACCGTGTCATTTCATATCATCTTCCCCGCCATCACCATCGGCTTAGCCAGCTACCTGGCGGTGCTCGAAGGCTTATGGTTAAAAACGAAAAACCCGACCTGGCGCTCGCTGTACCACTTCTGGTCGAAAATCTTTGCCGTCAACTTCGGCATGGGGGTGGTCTCCGGTCTGGTGATGGCCTACCAGTTTGGCACCAACTGGAGCGGTTTCTCCGAATTTGCCGGGAGCATTACCGGCCCGCTGCTGACCTATGAAGTCCTGACCGCCTTCTTCCTGGAAGCCGGATTCCTCGGCGTCATGCTGTTCGGCTGGAACCGCGTCGGGCCGGGCCTGCACTTCTTCGCCACCTGTATGGTCGCGCTGGGGACGATTATCTCCACCTTCTGGATCCTCGCGTCCAACAGCTGGATGCAAACGCCGCAGGGGTTTGAGATCGTCAATGGTCAGGTGGTGCCGGTGGACTGGTTCGCGGTGATCTTTAACCCGTCATTCCCTTACCGCCTGCTGCATATGTCGGTGGCGGCCTTTCTCAGCAGCGCGCTGTTCGTCGGCGCCTCGGCGGCCTGGCACCTGCTGCGGGGTAATAATACGCCCGCCGTTCGCGCGATGTTCTCCATGGCGCTGTGGATGACGCTGATTGTCGCCCCCATTCAGGCAATGATTGGCGATATGCACGGGCTGAATACGCTCAAGCACCAGCCGGCGAAGATCGCGGCTATTGAAGGCCACTGGGAAAATATCCCCGGTGAGTCCACCCCGCTGCTGCTGTTCGGCTGGCCGGATATGCAGCAGGAACGTACCCGCTATGGTCTGGAAATCCCGGCCCTCGGCAGCCTGATCCTTACCCACAGCCTGGATAAACAGGTGCCCGCGTTGAAGGAGTTCGCCGCGGAAGATCGGCCTAACGCCACCATCGTATTCTGGTCCTTCCGCCTGATGGCCGGGCTAGGGATGCTGATGATCCTGCTCGGCGCGCTGGCGCTGTGGCTGCGCTACCGCGGCCGCCTGTATCATTCCAGACCCTTTTTACGCTTTGCGCTATGGATGGGGCCCTCGGGACTTATCGCCATTCTTGCAGGCTGGGTGACCACCGAGGTGGGCCGCCAGCCGTGGGTCGTCTACGGGGTACAACGTACCGCGGATGCCGTCTCCGCGCACGGCGACCTGCATATGTCGATCAGTCTGCTGACGTTTATCGTCGTCTACGGTTCGGTATTCGGCGTCGGCTATAGCTATATGCTGCGTCTGATTCGCAAAGGGCCGCAGGAAGCGCAGCCGCCCGCGTCAGGGACGCCAGCGCGCCCCCTTTCCGCCGCTACCGACCACGCACAGCAGAAGGAGTCCCATTAATGGGTATCGATTTATCGGTTATTTGGTTTGTCATTATCGTCTTCGCCACCCTGATGTATATCGTGATGGACGGCTTCGATCTGGGCATCGGCATTTTATTTGCTACCACGCGGGACGCTTCCGACCGCGACGTCATGGTGAACAGCGTCGCGCCGGTCTGGGATGGCAATGAGACCTGGCTGGTGCTCGGCGGCGCGGGCCTGTTCGGCGCGTTTCCGCTAGCCTATGCGGTGATTATCGACGCGCTAGCAATCCCGCTGACCCTGATGCTGATCGGGCTTATTTTCCGCGGCGTCGCTTTTGAATTCCGCTTTAACGCGACGCCATCGCACCGTCCGTTCTGGGATCGCGCCTTTATGGGCGGCTCCATTCTGGCCACCTTCACCCAGGGCATGGTGGTCGGCGCGGTGATCAACGGTTTCGCGGTCAGCGGCCGCAGCTTCAGCGGCGGAATGTTTGACTGGTTGACGCCGTTTACCCTGTTCTGCGGTTTAGGACTGTGTATTGCCTACGCGCTGCTGGGGGCCTGCTGGCTGGTCATGAAGAGCGAGAATGCGCTGCACCGCAATATGCGCGTCACCGCGCGTGGTTTACTGCTGGCGCTGCTGGCGGCAATCGTCGCCATCAGTATCTGGACGCCGCTGGCGCAGCCGGCCATCGCCGAACGCTGGTTTAGCTTGCCTAACCTGTTCTTCCTGCTGCCGGTGCCGCTGCTGGTCGCGGCGATAAGCGCCTGGCTATGGCGAGCGCTTCGCAACAACGACAGCCATCTGCTGCCGTTTGTTCTTACGTTGGGGCTGATCTTTCTCGGCTTTAGCGGACTGGGGATCAGTATCTGGCCGCATATTATTCCGCCGGGCATCACCCTTTGGCAGGCCGCCGCGCCGCCGCAAAGCCAGGGCTTTATGCTGGTCGGCGCGCTGCTGATTCTGCCGGTGATCCTCGGCTATACCTTCTGGAGCTACTACGTATTTCGCGGCAAAGTTCAACACGGCGAGGGGTATCACTGATGCAACGAGTATGGCTTAAGCGGACATTATGGATGGTCGCCCTGTGGGGAGGAAGCGTGCTGGCGCTGGCGGCGGTGAGCATGGGATTTCGGCTGCTGATGACGGCCGCCGGATTGAAAGCGTAATAGCGCGCTTACCGTTGTAAGTTCGGCCCGACGGCACGCCGTCGGGCTTTTTTTCACCATCCGTCAGGCGCCGCTGACAAAGGCTTTTCTCTTCTTTGATAACCGCAGAGATAAGCTCAACCAATTCCGGGCATAGTAGCCCCATTCGCCGATAGCATGGAAAAAGAGATGTTCAGGAGAAGCGTTTCGACGTTACTGCTGGTGTGCGCCCTGTTTTCCGGGCACGTACTGGCCCGCAAACAAGGGCACGATTTCTTCCCGGTACAGAGTCTCGAACAGCAATTGCAGCACGAAGCCGATAGCGATGAACTGCGCAGCCAGGCGGAAGACGCCGCCTCCGAGTTGCGCGAACATCACCACTGGCAGAATGCGCGAAAACCGAAAATGCATCACTACCAGTAGCGATTTCTTTATCAAGCGCCCTTGCGTTTTGGCAGCGTTTTCATCAGCTCATCGGGGCTCACGGACGCCACGATACTGCCCGGCAGCGGCATTTTCAGAATATGATTTTTTATCTTACCAACCACGTGCATTTCGCACGGCCGGCAATCGAACTTCAGCGTCAGCACTTCATCACCGTGGATGAGCTGCATCGGCGTCGCCTTCCAGCTCTTAATCGAGCCTTTGGCCTGTTTCGGACAGAGGTTGAAGGCAAAGCGCAGGCAGTGCTTGGTAATCATCACCGGCACATCGCCTTTCTCTTCGTGGGCTTCATAGGCGGCGTCGATCAGCTGTACGCCGTAACGTTGATAAAACTCGCGCGCTTTGTGGTTGTAAACGTTAGCCAGAAACGACAGATGCGTTTCCGGATACACCGGCGGTGGAACGGAAACCGGCTTGCGGCTGCCGCGCGCCACGGCCTTCAGGCGCGCATCATCGAGCATTTCAACCGTTTCACGGCGCAGCTGGTTAAGCAGGCTGTTTGGCACAAACAGCGCGCCGGGCAGGTTAATCTCGACGTTGCGCGAATAGTAAATGGTCTGGCCAAGCTTCGCCACACCATCGCGCAGGTTCGCCAGCGCTTTCTCCGCCTGGGTCGCCTCGGCAAACTCGCCATCCAGCGTGTGGGTGACGCTGACGCCCTCTTCGCTGGTCATCGTCAGGACCAGCTGCTCCTGCCAGCCGCTCAGTTCGATATCGACGGCGATGCGGCGCTCGCTGGAGGTTTTCAGCAGCGCCTGCTGCCAGTTATGATCGAGGTTGCGGTTTAACGGCTGGTGCGGACGCACTTTGTATAAATCCGCGGGCATCTCATTCGGCCATACGCGATAGCGATTTTCGCCGGTTTTTTCCACCGTGTTGGCGCGAAAGCCGACGATTTCACGTTTGATCATCACGTTCAGGCCGTCGCCGTTGGTCAGCGTTTCGCTCACCTCAACGTCGAGAAAGTCTTTGCCGACTTTCAGAACTTCACCCACCGGCAGGCCAATAAACTTTGGTGAATCAAAAGCGCCAATGTCGCCTTTGCGCGCATTGACAAAATAGTCGGTGCTGCCGCGATGGAAGGTCTTATCCGTCGACGGTACAAAAAAGTGTTCGGTTCGCCCCGATGAGGCGCGCGCCAGGTCGCCGCGATCGTCAATAATGGCGTCCAGCATCTGGCGATAATGTGCGGTGATGTTCTTCACATAGCTCATATCTTTGTAGCGACCTTCAATCTTGAAGGAGCGCACCCCGGCATCGATCAGCGCGGCCAGGTTGGCGGTCTGATCGTTGTCTTTCATCGATAGCAAATGCTTTTCATACGCCACCACGCGGCCCTGGTCATCTTTCAGAGTGTAGGGCAGACGGCAGGCCTGCGAGCAGTCGCCGCGGTTGGCGCTGCGCCCGGTCTGGGCATGGGAAATATTGCACTGCCCGGAATAGGCCACGCACAGCGCGCCGTGGATAAAGAATTCAATGGTCGCGTCGGTGTTATCGTAAATCGCTTTGATTTGCTGAAGATTCAGCTCGCGGGCAAGCACGATTTGGCTGAAGCCGACGTCGGAGAGAAACTTCGCTTTCTCTACGCTGCGGATATCGCACTGGGTGCTGGCGTGCAGCTCTATCGGAGGAATATCCAGCTCCATCACCCCCATATCCTGGACAATCAGCGCGTCCACCCCGGTTTCATACAGGTCGGTTATCAGGCGCTGCGCCGGTTCCAGTTCATCATCATGAAGAATGGTGTTCAGGGTCACGAACACTTTCGCGCCGTAGCGATGGGCAAACGGTACCAGACCGGCGATATCGCTCAGGCTATTGCTGGCGTTGTGGCGCGCGCCAAAGCCCGGCCCGCCGATGTAGACCGCATCCGCGCCGTGTAAAATCGCTTCACGGGCGATCCCGGCATCGCGGGCGGGACTCAGTAGTTCAAGATGATGGTTTTGCAGGCGCATACGCTCGTCGTTATCCATTATAGGGGGTCGAAATGGCGGCTATTGTAGTCAGAACTGGGCACAGACCAAAACATTTTCCATCGCCGCGGCGGGAGTAATTTTCAGTTTTTAGCAAAGCATTGAAGGAAAAGATATTTCCCAGAAAAAGCACCTAAGGATAGAGTCATCACGTATTCCGGATTTTCCTCGTCACGTTGTGATTTGCTGTCTCAGTCATTTGCCTGGCCGCGAGTTTGCTCGCGGCTTTTTTATTTCTCTTACGGATAGTGGATCAGCGAATGGAAATGAGTGGTATGCGACCCGCTATTGCGATAGGCGTGCGCTAAATCGCCGGCGAAGCGCCGCCCTTCTCCTGGCTGCAGCGTCAGCCACGCCCCCTGCAGGCAAAGATCCAGCACGCCGCTAATCACCACCACATGTTCGATAACCCCTTGCTCATGCGGCGTTGACTCGCTCAGCGCGCCGGGGGCAAGGGTAATGGAGAAGTGATCGAAGCGCAGCGCCGGGTCCCATGGGAAGAGCGGCGTCACCACCATGGCCTGCTGCTGGGGATCGAACGCCGTTGGTTGGGCGGCGTCATCGGCAACAATAAAGGCGGAAAACGGTACGTTAAGCCCGGTAGCGATTTTCCATAACGTCGCCACCGTCGGGCTGGATTCGTTACGTTCGATCTGCCCCAGCATCGCCTTCGATACGCCAGTCTCTTCCGCCAGGCGCGACAGGCTCCAGCCGCGCTGCTGTCGCAGCGTTTTTAACGTTGCCGACAGGTGTTGCGCAATATCCATTCAACCTCCTAATAATCTCTGCGGGAATTATACGCGCATGCGTCGGATTCTACAGGGGGAATGCAGTTTTAGCTTACCAGGTCCCAAAGCCTGTCGGGGTTCAGCACGCCAAAAGCCGGTTGTGCGTTATAGCGCACAATGCTAAATTATATCGACCGTTATAACGCACAAGGCACAACCATGCGCACTTTTACTCTCCCTCTCCCGACTCTGTTAGCCGGCTTCGTTGCCGTACTGGTCGGCTACGCCAGCTCTGCGGCGATCATCTGGCAGGCCGCCGCCGCGGCAGGCGCCGATGCTTCGCAAATCGCGGGCTGGATGACCGCCTTAGGCCTGGGGATGGGCGTCAGCACCCTGGCGCTCACCCTGTGGCGGAAGGTGCCTATCCTTACCGCGTGGTCGACGCCGGGCGCCGCGCTGCTGGTCACCGGCCTGCAGGGGGTCACGCTCTCCCAGGCGGTTGGCGTCTTTATTTTTGCCAATGCCTTAATCGTGCTTTGCGGCGCCACCGGCATCTTTGCCAGGCTAATGAAAATCATCCCTCATTCGCTGGCGGCGGCGATGCTGGCCGGGATTTTGCTGCGCTTCGGCATGCAGGCTTTCGCCAGCCTGCAGGGAAATTTGCTGCTCTGCGGCAGTATGTTAGCCGTCTGGCTACTGTGCAAAGCCTGGCTTCCCCGCTTCGCGGTAGTGGCTACCCTGCTGGCAGGCGCCGCGGTAGCCGGGTTTAGCGGGGATGTGACAACGTCACAAATAGGTTTGAGCTTCGTCGCCCCGTCCTGGATTGCGCCTGAATTTACGCCAGCACTGTTGCTCAGCGTCGGCGTGCCGTTTTTCCTCGTCACCATGGCGTCGCAAAACGCCCCTGGCTTCGCCACCCTTCAGGCCTCCGGCTATCGGGTCCCTGCTTCAACGCTGATTGTCGCCACCGGCGGCCTGGCGCTGCTGCTGTCGCCCTTTGGCGTCTACTCGATCTGCATCGCCGCCATTACGGCCGCGATTTGCCAGAGCCCGGATGCCCATCCGGACCCGCAAAAGCGCTGGCTCGCGGCGGCGGCGGCGGGCGTTTTTTATCTGTTGGCGGGGATATTTGGCGGCTCCATCACCTCGCTGATGTCAGCGCTACCAATGGCGTGGATCCAGATGCTTGCCGGGCTTGCGCTACTCGGCACCATCGGCGGCAGTCTGTTTCAGGCGTTGAATCAGGAGAGTGAGCGCGATGCGGCGGTGGTGACTTTTCTGGTCACCGCCAGCGGCGTGACGCTGGGCGGTGTCGGTTCTGCATTTTGGGGACTGGCTCTCGGCGGCGTCAGCTACGTTTTGCTCTCATCGCTGCGCCGCGCGTAGCTGCGAGGGCGTCAGGCCGGTGGCGCTTTTCACCCGATGACTAAAGTGGCTGGCCGTGCTAAAGCCGCAGGCCATCGCAATATCGGTTAACGACATCTGGCTACGGTATATCAGTTCCTGCGCTTTGACCATCCGGCGCTGCATCACGTACTGATGCGGCGCCATCTTCATCGACTGGCGAAACATCCGCGCAAAATGGTATTCACTCAGCGCCGCTTCCTGCGCCAGATCCGCGAGAGTTAACGGCCGGTCGAGGTTCTCCTCAATCCATGCCAGCAGATTACGCAAGACGTGCGGCGCCAGCCCGCCGGTCACCGTCGGTAGGCGCCACTGGACGTTTGAATAGCGCTGAATCAGGTGAGTGAGCAGCAGCGTGCTGGCCGAACTCAACGTCAGTTGATTCGCCTGCTGCTGCCAGTCGTTGTCGAGAAGAAACTGGCGATAGACAGCGGTGATTTTATCATCGCTGGAGAAGGTTTTTTCCTGCAGCGTGAACGAGGCCGGGCTGCGGTCCCAAATCTGCTCGCCTACCCGACGCAGGTGTTCATCGGTGCAGTAAAGATGCACAAAAGAGAGATCGCCGCGGATATCCCAGGTGCTCTCATCGCCTTTTGGCATCAGACAGAAACGGTCCGGCCCGCCGCCGTTTTTCCAGCCGTGGGGCGTTTTTTGGTAACTTTCGTAGCCATCGGCAATATACAGGCTCAGGGTATGGTGGTCGCTTTGTACCGTAATGGTATCAAGATTGTTATACCACGCGGCCAGCTGAATACCGGTGTTGAGCTGCACCGTCTCGCGCAGCACGGCATTTTTTTGACGCAATGTTTCGAAAGTCCCGTAAGCCATAACCCTTCACACTTCTGATTCCACAGATCTCTAGTCTATGAAGAGTCGCTGGCAGATACCAGCCTTCCCCTGCCGCAGGCTAAAAATAAGCGCAAGAATTTGCAAGTCGGCAACAAGCAGATGACAGCGCCGCGCGGTGCCAGGCCGCAAAATGATCGCGACAACACTCACAGGAGAGACATTTTGAACGCATTACTCTACGGGTTGGTCGTGGTTATCTGGGGCACGACATGGATTGCTATCTTTTTGCAGCAGGGGCCGGTTGCCGCGCCGGTGTCCATTTTCTGGCGCTTTGCCGTCGCCAGCGTCGCGATGCTGACCATTCTACTGGTTACCCGTCGCCTGCGCCCGCTGGCCGCGCGCGACCATGTCTTCTGCCTGCTGCAGGGCTGCTGCGTCTTCTGTTTTAATTTCTGGTGTTTTTATACCGCCGCCGCGTATATCAATACCGGCCTTGAATCGGTGATCTTCTCTATGGCGGTGCTGTTTAATGCGATCAACAGCTTTCTCTTCTATCGTCAGCAGCCTCCTGGCCGTTTCTGGCTGGCCGCCGCGCTGGGCCTGGCAGGGATCGTGACGCTATTCTGGGATGATCTCTGGGCCAGCGGCCTGAACGCCTCGCTGCTGCTGGGTATCGCCCTCAGCGCGCTGGGAACCTATGGCTTTTCACTCGGCAATATGCTCAGCATCCGCCACCAGCGCCGCGGCCTGGAGACCTTGACCACCAACAGCTGGGCCATGCTTTACGGCACCCTGGTCATGGGCGCCATCGCGCTGATACGCGGTGATAGCTTTGCCCCACAGTGGACGGTGAGCTATATGGGGGCGCTGCTGTATCTGGCCGTGTTTGGCTCGGTAATTGCTTTTGGCGCCTACTTCACCCTGGTGGGCCGCATCGGCGCAGGGAAAGCGGCATACAGCACCCTGCTGTTTCCACTCGTCGCCCTGACGATTTCCACCTTTTATGAAGGCTACGTCTGGCATAGCAACGCCGTGGCCGGGCTGGCGCTGATCCTGGTGGGAAATCTGGTGATGTTTGCTCGTCCGGAGCAGTGGCTGCTGCGCCGCAGGCTGGCCCAGGTTCGCTCATAACACCGCTGACGCTGCGTTGTGGCTAATAAAAAAGGCGCTATCAACGAATAGCGCCTTCATTTTACGATGAACCTTGCTTAGCGGTTATTCGGATCGAATTTCACCGCGTCAATCGCCATATCGTCTATCACCTGCTTCAGCGTCTCGACGGTGAGCGGGGTATTTTCGTTGGACAGATTTTTGCCTTCGCCTTTACGAACCACTTTGATGACCGGCTTTTTGGTCGCGGCATCAATCAGTTCACCTTCAAAGTACAGGTTGGTATCCATGGTACGGTGACCGGTTGCCGCCTGGGTACCGGCGATAATCATCGCGACCGGGATCACTTCGTAGAACTGCAGGCCTTCTTTGCTGGAATCCACGCCGGTAATGGCGCCGCGGAAGATCAGGCTGCGCTTACCTGCGGTGGTAGCCAGCGGTTTACGCTCGGAAATAGCCTGTTTCATCTCTTTATTGGTGTAACTCAGGATATCGTTGAGCGCCTTCTCGCCCACCTGAGTGGTCGGTTTCGGTACCGGGTAGTAGGTGATCGGATTATAAACAACGTTGTCATAGTTGCTCGGATTGTAATCCGGAGAAATCCAGCGCAGTTCCGGTTTGCCGGATGCCGAGGTGGTTTCTTTTAAGTTAGAGTAATCTTTTAAAAATCCCGAATATTGTTCCGGTTTAGCGATTTTAGATGAGCAGCCGGCCAATGCTAACAGGCCAGCGAGCGCGGCGACCTTAAAAAATAACTGAGTACGCATATAGGTTAATCCCTGTGAATACCATTTCGGCAAGAGTTATAGCAAATAACACGGGTAAGTTTTGTGACAAAAAGGGTGCTACGTCAAGTAGTGCAATAAAATAAACCCGCCGTTGCCGGCGGGCTATCTTTAGCCGTTTATCTGATATCAACCTGATAAAAAATATGCTTGCCAAAGGGGTCTATTTCGTAGCCGGAGACATTTTTACGCACCGGTTCAAATATTGTCGAGTGGGCAATCATTACTGCCGGCATCTGATCGTGCATCATCTGCTGCGCCTGAAGATAGAGCGCTTCGCGTTTTTGGTGATCGGTTATCGATTTTGCTTCGGCAATTATTTTATCAAATGGCTGATAGCACCATTTTGCCGAGTTCGATCCACCCTTCGCCGACTGGCAGGTAAATAATGGGCCGAAGAAGTTATCCGGGTCGCCGGTGGCGGTGGTCCAGCCCATCAGCGCCGCCTGATGTTCGCCATCCTTCACCCGCTTTAAGTATTCACCCCACTCATAGGTTGTAATGGTAGTTTGCACGCCGATTTTCGCCCAGTCGGCCTGAATCATCTCGGCCATACGTTTGGCGTTCGGGTTATAGGGTCGCTGCACCGGCATCGCCCACAGATCGATGGTAATGGGCCCCGCAACGCCCGATTCCGCCAGCAGCGCTTTGGCCTTCTGCGGATCGTATTCATAATCCTTAAGCTGGCTATCCGCGCTCCATACGCCCGGCGGCAGCAGGTTTTTCGCCACCGTACCGGTACCGTGGAATACCGCTTCAATAATCGCCGGTTTATTAATCGCCATCGCTAACGCCTGGCGCACCTTCACGTTGTCCAGCGGCGCTTTTTGGGTGTTAAAAGCAAGGAAGCCGGTGTTAAGACCCGCTTTGCTCATCAGGTTGATCGCATTGTTCTCTTTCATTCGCGGCAGATCGGCCGGATTAGGGAACGGCATCACCTGGCACTCGTTTTTCTCCAGCTTGGCGTAACGTACCGAGGCGTCCGGCGTGATGCTGAAAATGAGACGATCGATCTGCGCCTTCCCCTGCCAGTATTCCGGGAACGCGGTGAAAAGAATACGGGAATCTTTTTGATATTGCGCGAGCCTGAAAGGACCGGTACCAATCGGGTCCATATCCACACGCTCTGGCGTACCGGCTTTTAACATCGCATCGGCATATTCCGCCGATAAAATAGAGGCGAAATACCAGGCAAGATCGGCGACAAATGGCGCTTCGGCATGGGCCAGCGTGAAACGCACCGTATATTCATCAGGCTTATCAATCGCGGTAATTAACTGGCCAAATTCCAGGCTCTCAAAATTAGAATAATTGCCGCTGGAGATATTGTGATAAGGGTGTTGAGGATCCTTTTGCCGCATAAACGAAAAAATAACGTCGTCGGCATTAAAATCACGGCTGGGTTTAAAATATTTATTACTCTGGAATTTAACGCCTTTGCGTAAATGGAACGTATAAACTTTGCCATCCTCGCTGACTTCCCAGCTCTCAGCGAGGCTCGGCACCAGTTCCGTAGTGCCGACTTTAAAATCGACCAGCCGGTTATAAACAGGCACCGCGCTGGCGTCCACGCTGGTCCCGGAGGTGTAGAGTTGAGGGTTAAAATTTTCCGGCGATCCTTCTGAGCAGTAGACCAGCGTTTTTGCGCTAATGGCCGAGCTGGCCGTCAGGGCCGCTAACGCCAGAGCAAGCGTCGTTAATCTGCGTTGCATAGGTTTTCCTTTTTAATTTGTCAGCTAATGAATAGCTTGTTGTTTTCCCTTTCATACATAACACTAAAGTCTGATTGCAAACACCTGAAAACTCGAATAAAGAAGGAATCACTATGTCATCAGCCTTGGCCAGTCAATTAACCCAACGCTTCTTTCGCTACCTGGCGATAACCAGCCAAAGCGACCCGCGAGCCACGACTCTGCCCACCACCGCCGGGCAACACGCGATGGCGCAGGCGCTTGCGGATGAACTACGCCAGCTGGGGCTGGATGAGATTGTGATTGACCAACACGCAACCGTCACGGCAGTGAAAAAGGGAAATGTCGCAGGCGCCCCGCGGATTGGCTTTATTACCCACATCGATACCGTTGATGTCGGGCTGTCGCCGGATATTCATCCACAAATTTTGCGCTTTACTGGTGAAGATCTCTGTTTGAACAGGGAAAAAGATATCTGGCTGCGCGTTGCGGAACATCCGGAAATCCTCGCGTATCCTGATGAAGAGATTATTTTTAGCGACGGTACCAGCGTGCTCGGGGCGGATAACAAATCCGCCGTGACGGTAGTGATGACGCTGCTGGAGAACCTGACGCCGGAGCACCGCCACGGCGATATCGTAGTGGCGTTTGTGCCGGATGAGGAAGTGGGTCTGCGCGGTGCGAAAGCGCTGGATCTCGCGCGCTTTGCCGTCGATTTTGCCTGGACCATCGACTGCTGCGAGCTTGGGGAAATCGTCTATGAGAACTTTAACGCCGCCGCCGCGGAAATTCGCTTTACCGGCGTGACCGCCCACCCAATGTCGTCAAAAGGGGTGCTGGTGAATCCGCTGCTGATGGCCACCGATTACATAAGCTATTTCGATCGCCAGCAAACGCCGGAGCATACCGCCGGACGCGAGGGATACTTGTGGTTTAACGGCATCCAGGGCGATCAGAACAGTACCCTGCTGCAGGCCAGCATTCGCGATTTCGACCTTGAAAGCTTTACTCGCCGTAAGCAGCAGATTGGCGAGGTGGCGCAGCAAATCGCCGCGCAGTATCCTACGGGCCACGTGGAATACCAGGTGAGCGATATTTACAGCAATATCAGCAACGCCGTTGGCGAAGACCGCCGGGCTATTGACCTGCTATTTGAAGCGATGGAAAGCTTAGGCATCACGCCAAAACCGACGCCGATGCGCGGCGGCACCGACGGCGCGGCCCTGTCGGCAAAAGGCGTATTAACGCCCAATTTCTTTACCGGCGCGCACAACTTCCACTCGAAATTTGAGTTTCTGCCGCTGCGCGCCTTTGAGGCGTCTTATCAGACCGCGCTACAGCTCTGCCTGTTAGCGGCGCGTTAAGCCAGCTTTCGCGCCAGCATCGTGGCGAAACGCAGCTTAATCCGCTTACCGTTGGCGTCGGTGCGGTGGAGTTCACCGACGTCTTCGTTATATTTGAGCAACGTCCAGCCTGAATAATAGTTGCGCAGCTCTTCCGGTTTAAACGCGAACGGGAAGCCAACGGTGCACGGAAAATCGTCGGTATCCATGGCCGCAACAATCAGATTGTAGCCGCCGGGCCGGGTGCAGCGCTGCATGTTGGCAATCAGACCCGGGATGGTCTTCGCTTCCAGGAACATCATCACCACGGTCGAAAGAATAAAGTCATACTCGCCGTCAAAACTGAGGGCGTTAAGGTCCTTAATCGCCGTCCGCAGATTCTCCAGCCCTTCCGCCTGACGAATACGCTCAAGATTGCCGATGCTGGCCGGATTTTTATCCCATGCGGTGACGTCAAACCCGTTGGCCGCCAGGTAGAGGCTATTGCGCCCGTTGCCGCAGCCCAGATCCAGCGCCTTGCCCGGTGCAATCAGCGTGGCGGCGTGCAGTACCTCGGAGTGGGTGCGGGTCATTCCATATTTGTCGGTGAAGTAATTTTCGTCGCGAAGAGTCATGGTTAATCCTTGTTTTTTAATAACGTGTCGCGTTCGACGCGAATCAGCAGTTTACCGCGCATCAGCAGCAGGAAGGTACGAATCAGCAGCAGCCCAACGATCAGATTGGTAAAGAGAAACAGCGGGAGCGCGAGGGTGTGGAAAAAGCCGTCCGGATGCTGATGACCGAGATGCAGGCCGGTGGTCGCCAACGCGGAAACGCCGAATGAGAAGCTCCAGAACGAGGCGTTAAACGGCTGGCGCAGGTACCACGGCATCAGGCGCAGCATAAACAGCAGCTGAAGCAGACCATAGCCGAACAGCAGCTTAGCAAAGGTATCCGCCTCGCCGCCGTTCACGCTCAGCCAGGCGCTGCACGCCACCAGCGCCGGAGCCAGCTGAATGCCGAGCGATGTACGCATGGCCATCGGCAGTTCTCCGTCGCTACGCAGGCGTTGCAGAATCACCGGTTCAAGGCTAAGCCAGGAGAATAATCCGGCGCCAAGAAACACCAGTCCGGCGTCGGTAAAGCCCAGCGCGCCGCAGGCCATGGCGCTGATAAAGTTGTTTGCCACCGTCGGCAGATAGAGGCCCGGGGTGGTCGCCTCGTTGGGATGGCTCCCCCGCCATAGCCCGGCGCTCTGCCAGGCCGCATAGCTCAGTTGCAATACTACGCCAATGCTGAATAACACCAGAGACAGCGCACGCAGCCAGGGTACAAAACCGATAGCGACCAGCATCGTGGTGGCCGGAAACAGGCTGACAAAACTGCTGGCGACCGGATGGCGCATCTCCTGCACTACGCTGTGCGGGAAACGGACTGCCCGGCCGATAAAAGCCAGCGCCAGCAGCGCCCAGATGACCGTTGCCGTGACCACCAGACCGTCGCCGACGATCCGGCTCACCGGCAAGATCGTGCTGGCGTAGCGCCAGGCGAAGCCCATGCCGATAATGCCCAGAACCATACCAAAATAGCCCGCCGGAAGATTCAGCACCCGGCTCGCGCCCTGCTTTTTATTCATTTTGTTTAAACTTTCAATTTATCTTAAGTTGCATTCTAAAAGAACCTTCAAAAACGCGCTACGGCGTTTTTTGCTATGTTTATGTTAACCATATGTAATGAGTAAGGCCGATGCGCAAATATTCCCTCAGCGAACAGGTTCGCCCGTTTCACTACCAGACAGACGGCATTAAACATAGCGTAAATCTGCGGCAAATTATCGCCTTGCGGGATTTCGCCGACGTGAAAACCGGCGACGAAGGCGGCTGGATCGATGATGAGGCCGCCCTGAGCCATGACGGCGAGTGCTGGATTTATGACGCCAATAGCGCCGTTTTTGCCGGAGGGAAAATCGAGGGCAACGCGCGCTTAACCGGCGAGTGTATTATCAGCCTGGGGGCGATTATCAGCGATAATGTCCGACTGGATAGCGTACACGTTAGCCACTCCGCGCGAATAAGTGACAACGTCACCGTTTCGCATTCGCAGATTCGCGGATATTGTCACCTGGCCGACAATGCGCGCATTCTCCCCCACTGTCATATTATCGCCGCCCGGGGCCTGACCGCAGACAATGATAAAATCCTGCGGATTTATCAGCGGGCGACGGTCAGCGCATCGAGAATCGTTCACCAGGCGCAAATTTACGGCGATGCCTTTGTCGAACACGCGTTTGTTGAGCATCGGGCGGAAATCTTCGACCAGGCGCGGCTGGAGGGCAACGATGAGAACGACGTCTGGGTCTGCGATAACGCCAGGGTATACGGTAACGCGAAGATTATCGCCGGCCGTGAAGAGGACGCCATCCCCACCCTGCGCTACAGTTCGCAGGTGGCGGAGCATGCGGTGGTCGAAGGAAACTGCCTGCTGAAGCATCGGGCGATGGTCGGTGGACATGCGTACCTGCGCGGCGGGCCAATTCTGCTTGACGATAGCGTGTTAATTGAAGGCCATGCGGTCATTTGCGGCGATGTGGTGATTGAACATCAGGTGACGATCGGCGATCGGGCGCGAATTGAGGCCAGCGCAGGCGACGCCATTTATATCCGCGGGGAGAAAGTAATAAACGGAGACGAGCATTTTACCCGCACGCCCATTGTCGGCTTTCTGTGACCTTTGCTCCCGACCGCGTGGTTTATCAGCTTCAGGCCCCTGCGCGCTATTGCTATTCCCGGGGCCGGCGCTCAACGCGCCTTGCCCGGGCTGCATGTCCGTAAGGCCTGTAGCCCGGGTAAGGCGTCAGCCGCGACCCGGGAACTGCTCAGAGCGACAATCAATAATGCGCCCGTAGATATTCTGGTCATCATACGAACCGTTCAGATACTCGGCCTGCTTCAGGCACCCTTCGAGGGTGAAACCGTTACGCAGAGCGACCTGATTGCTTCTCTGGTTTGCTACCCGACATTTAATCACGAAGCGGCGAACCGTCCCGCTGCGGGCAAAAAAGTCCATCAGCGCCTGCAGCGCCTGAGAGAGCAGCCCCTGCCCCTGATGGCTCTCATCAATCCAGTAGCCGATATAGGCGGTCTTATTGATCGGCTCAATCTGGTTAAACGACAGCACGCCGACGATCTCTTCCTGCAGAAAGAGCAAAAACATTTTGGCGTAACCGCGCTGGTGCAGCATCACGTTGCCCTGCACGTGGCGGCGGGTTTCATCTTCGTGACTGACGTCAGCGGGCCAGCTCAGCGATTGCTGGAGCCAGCGCTGGTTTTTCATTACCAATTGGTGCAACTCCGTCACGTAGCGCTCATCCACCGCGCGCAGGGAGAGCGATGCCGTGACGGGAATGCGTTCGATCGAAGCGGTATTTTCGGCAGACATGGCGCACTCTGATTAATCGTCTGATAAAAAGAAAAACGCCCGCAGACTCACCTCGGCGGGCGGAGTGACGGGCTATTACTTCATGACCCGGTCATCGACATAGTTGCGTTTATCCGGCGCTGGCGGGAAGTACTGATACAGCCAGGTTTCACTGATCGCCTCACCCTGGCAGCGCAGGAACATGCGCATCTCGACCGGGTCGGTCGAATCAGAGGTCGGGTACCAGTCAAACTGGATACGATAACCATCAAACGGTTCCACGTAGAGAATCTCTATCTGCTTCGCTTCGCCGCTCGACAGGGTAATCACCGGCTCGATACCTCTTGGCGCAGCGGCCTTCAGGTCGCCGCCGACGAAATCGATGGCAAAACGACGGGTCCATTTATCCGGGTAGTGCTCACCCGGCGCCCAGCCTTCAGGGAAACCACCCATGCCGGTACGCGTCGCCAATACCCGCGCCAGCGGCGAACGGACCGGCGGCTGCGCGCTCCAGTAGAGTCGATAGCGGAAGTCCAGCTCATCCCCGGCTTTCACCGGCTTCTCGGGTTGCCAGAAGCAAACGATATTGTCCAGCGTTTCACCGGTCGTCGGGATCTCCATCAGGTTGACGGCCCCTTTGCCCCACTGGTTGCGCGGCTCCACCCACAGGCTTGGGCGTTTGTTATACCAGCCCATAATATCCTGATAGTGGGAGAAATCGCGGTCCAGCTGCAGTAGGCCAAAACCACGCGGATTCTTATCCTGGAAAGCGTTGAACTGCAGCTTCTGCGGGTTGTTCAGCGGACGGCACACCCACTCGCCGTTGCCCAGCCACATCGACAGGCGGTCGGAGTCGTGGATCTGCGGATGGATAGTGTCGCACATCCTTCGTTCGTTATTGCCGCAGCTAAACATACTGGTCATCGGCGCGATGCCCAGCTGTTTAATGTCTTTACGCGCGTAGATGTGGTTTTCCACATCCATAATCACCTGCGTATCCTGACAGTTCACGACGAACTTATAGGCCCCGGTGACGCTTGGGCTATCGAGCAGCGCATAGACGGTAAATACCGTAGCTCCCGGTTTAACGGTCTCAAACCAGAAAGAGGTGAAGTCAGGGAATTCTTCCGGCGTATCGGTAAAGGTATCGATCGCCAGACCGCGGGCTGACAGTCCGTACTGATACGTGCTGTCCACCGCGCGGAAATAACTCGCGCCGAGGAAGGCGACGATATCGCGACGCGCCAGCTCCGGCGCTTTAAACACGCGGAATCCGGCAAAGCCGAGATCGCTCTGGCCTTCTAGTTGTTTGGTGTCGACGCCGGCGTCATTATATTTAAACAGCTCAGGGCGGAAGTGAATTTCCCGCGCCTGCTGGGTTTGCGAATCCAGGGAGAACATCCGCACGCGGCGGCGAAACCCCATCCCCACGTGGAAGAACTGAATGTCCAGCTTGCGCTCTTCAATATTATTCCACAGCGAATGCGCAGCATCGTACTGAATGCTGTTGTAGGCCTGGGGGGTCAGGTTTGCCAGGGTTGGCGGCAGATCGCGCGGCGCGCCGCCCCAGGGCTGACGCGCAAGATCGTGGGCCATCGACTGGAGTACGGAGTAATCAAAGCGACGGGTCTGACCGTCGGCAATTCCTGAGTCCTCGGCGAATGCGGCTTTTGAAAATAGAGAGGCGACTCCTGACGTTCCGCATACGGCGGCAACAGCCATGGAAGATTTGAGAAAACGTCTGCGGTTCATGCCTGAGAGAGCATCCTTCTTCATATGTGAATTGAGACGCGACGTAACAAACCCATGCGTCGTGAATGTCGCTCACTCTAGACAAAAACGATTAATAATCCAATTGTTGACGGCAGAAATGCGTGAAAAAAATATGTCCACCGGACCAGACCGAATTGCTGATATTCACAGGGCGGCGATGATTTCGCCAGGCAGCGATGCTTCACACGAAAGACAGCGCCAGCGAAACGTGACGGGAAGCGGCCAGACGAACGCTGGCCGCGAGAACGACTATTTTTGCTGCAGAAGGTTAAAACTGGTCATCAGGTTGCGATAGTCCGGAATATGGTTAGAGAACAGCGTCCCTAGCCCTTCAACATCATTCCGCCAGTCGCGGTGCAGTTCGCAGGCAACGCCGAACCACGACATCAGCTGCACACCAGCCTGCGACATACGATCCCAGGCGGCATCGCGGGTAATTGGGTTAAAGGTACCGGAAGCATCGGTCACGACAAAGACATCAAAGCCCTCTTCGATGGCCGACAGCGCCGGAAATGCCACGCAGACTTCAGTCACCACCCCGGCGATGATCAGCTGCTTCTTACCCGTCGCCTTCACCGCCTTCACAAAATCTTCGTTATCCCAGGCGTTAATATTGCCCGGCCGCGCGATGTATGGCGCATCAGGGAACTGCGCTTTTAGTTCCGGCACCAGCGGACCGTTAGGGCCGTTCTCGAAGCTGGTGGTTAAGATGGTCGGCAGAGCGAAGTACTTCGCCAGGTCGCCGAGGGCAAGGACGTTGTTCTTGAATTTATCGGGATCGATATCGCGCACAAGAGAGAGCAATCCGGTCTGGTGATCGACCAGCAGCACGGCGGCATCATTTTTATCCAGACGAACATACGGTTTAGCCATGATTTCATCCTCATTTCAGCATCACATTTTCCGTCGGAACCCCGGTTCCGCGGATGTAGGGTTAACAGCACCGATCATAGTGTAATCACTGGCTGAGGATTAGCCGCCGAAAGTGGGACGCATCGTCCCATTTACAGAACACGCAGCGTCTCAAGGCATCTTCCGGGCAGCGTCAATCCAGGGTCACATGATGCTTCATCACCCGGCGAAACAGCGCCAGCCGCGCGCGCATAAAGCGGTTTTCCACCTTAAAACCGGCTCGTTTGTGCAGGCCAATACGCAACAAACGATCCCGACCGCGCACGCTGGCGGGCCAGCGCACCGCCCCTGGGAGATCGTGGCAGCCGTTACCGGCCACGCGGGCGAAGTTAGCCCAATAGTCGGCGACCTGGCCGGCAAAGGTCCGGTCGCGATCGTTAGCATACTGGCGTACCGGCTCGGCAAGATCGAGGTTGTCAAAAACGTATGCCACTTCATTCCCGTGCCATGCGCCGTGCGGATAGGTCTGGTGTTCCGCCTCGGCAACGTAGTCAAACCAGTAGCGCCAGCACGGTTGCCCTACCCGCTGCTGCGCCTGCATCACCACGTAGCCCAGGGTGGTGAACGCCATATCGCGGCAGACTTCACGCCCCAACGCTTCATCGCCTTTGACGCCGGGATACAGCAGTTTAATCAGCCCGAGACCCAAGCGCCGTTCGCGGCGAAGCTTCTGGATCTGTCCGGCGATATCGACGCCAAACACCGCCATCACGCTGGCCTCATCGCTGTTTGAACCAATCATCACCGGCAGCGGATGCTGACGCCCGCTAAAAAAGGTTTCCAGCATCGGCTGGGGCAGCACGGCATCGCCAACAATCGGCGCCGGGCCGATGGTAAGCGGCGCGGTCAGCGACCAGAACGCCTCTGCCGGAATCGCCCGCAGCTGTTCGGCGCTGGCCTGCGGTAAAGCGAAGTGTTCAGCGATAAGCTGCCCTTTGGCCAGCGCCTTTTCCCGCGGCAGATCCGGCAAGGTATAGCCGCTCTGGATAATCGCTTTATGGAACAGTCCCCGGGATTTCGGCGAAACCATGAGCGACAGCACGCTGCGCGCCCCGGCGGACTCGCCGAACAGCGTGACGTTAGCCGCATCGCCGCCAAAAGCGTGAATGTTATCCTGAACCCATTGCAGGGCGGCAATTTGGTCAAGAAGCGCGAAATTATAGATGCGCTCGCCCGCTTCCTCCTCCAGCGCCGGATGGGCAAAAAAGCCCAGGTGCCCCAGCCGGTAGTTGACCGTCACCACGACAACGTCACGGGAGGCTAAGGCTTTGCCATCATAGGGCGGTAAACTTCCCGCGCCGATGGTATAGCCGCCGCCGTGCAGCCAGACCATCACCGGCAGCGGTTGCGCGCGCGAAGCGGGTGACCAGACGTTAAGGTAGAGGCAATCTTCGGAAAAACTGCCGGGATCGCCGCCGCCGAGCTCACGACAGTACTCAATATCTTGCCAACTGGAGGCCGAGAAAGTCTCCGCCCGACGTACGCCCTGCCAGCGGGCGGCAGGCTGCGGCGCGCGCCAGCGAAGATCGCCGACGGGCGGCGCGGCATAGGGAATACCGCGCCAGATATGCATGTTCTCTTCAGAGGTGCCGGATAGTGTGCCCTGCCGGGTTTTCACCAGCGGGGTAGACGGATTCTGCATGGCCTGCTTCCTTTTACGACTCATTCCAGCAGAGTACTGATTTTACAGCAGACCGCAACGTCGTTTACTGCGCTCCTCCGCCTGCTGATAAAGGCCAAACTCATCGTAAACCGCACAGCCCAGCGCCTCCTCAAAGGCCTCGCGGCTGGCGTTGCCGTGGCTGCGGGCCTGTATCTCGTTACCCAGGTTGGACTGAAAAATCCCGGCGGCGCTGACCGGTAAAAAGTCTTCATAAATAATTGGTTGCGCGATAACCCAGCCGCGCTCAATCAGCCGCTGCGGATCGTCGCCCGGCCGAAAGGCCTGGCGGTGCGCCTCGCCTGCGGGCGTCAGGCGGTAACGAAAGTACGCCAGCCCCTGCTGACGCAGCAGGAATTCGCTGTCCGGGAACGGGCTAAACACCTCCTGCAGATGGCGCTGATGGTTAAGATTATCTTTGCCCACCCCCGCCTCGCTAAGCAGTCGGTCGTACAGAGCGCGGCCCTTCGGCGTCAAGGCGATGCCGCGCTGCTCTATTTCGCCAAAGCGGGCCGTATGGGTGCCGCGATGCTCCCCGGCAAACATCACCGGCTCTTCAAGGGCCTTAAAGCTGGTCTGGCGCAGCAAAATCGGCACATCGCGGCGCGGCGGGCCTTCTATTAACGCTTTCGGCGCGATACCGCATTCAGGCATCAGCGCCTGAACCCGGTCGATATCCAGCGTGCGCGGCGTCAGATGATTAATGTGACAGCCGGGGAAACAGACCACGTCGGCAATCAGCCGGTGCTCTTCGTGCAGGGCGTGATAGGTTTCCTCATCGACGGTGGCATGTCGATGCCAGCGAAAGGTTTCCAGCGCCTGCTGCACAAATTCACGCGCCTCCGCGGCGGTGAACTCCCCCTTCTGTTCATGAAGTGCGATCAGTTCGCGACAGCGCGGCGTGAAGATATCACGCCGGGCAAGAATTTCCGCCGCCCGCTTGCGCAGCGCCTCATTGGCGATCAGCTCAAGGCGCAGGAGCGAGGTAAAAACGCGAAACGGATTGCGCGCCAGCGCCGCGTCATCGATGGGGCGAAACGCAGTGGAGTGAACCGGTACGCCGGCCTGCGACAGATCGTAATAGCTAACGGGATACATGCCCATAATGGCAAACATGCGACGCAGGGTCGCCAGTTCCTCCGCCGTACCGACGCGGATCGCGCCGTGGCGTTCAACGTTCAGCCGCGCCAGCTCATCGGCGTTGGCCAGTTGTTCGTGCAGCGTCGGGTTATTTTCCAGTATCGCCAGATTAACGTCGGCTACCAGCTCCAGTAGCGTCCCGTACTGCGGAACTTCCTGCTGGTACATCGCCGACATCGCCTGCGAAAAGCTTTCCCGAATCTCATCAGCCGTGATGGTGTTCGCCATGATGTCTTACCTCCAGTGAATTCTCCCTGGAGTGTAGGAAAGCTGTCTGAAGACGGCGGGAAGAATTTACAAACTGTGATGCCGGTAGCTGGCCGGTTTCTTTTCATCCGCTCACTTCATAACCACCGGTTATGTTAAACACCCTTTAATTTCACTTTAAATTAACAAAGCATTTACACACACTGCATGTGGCGACATTACAACAACATGCCTCTCTACCGATAACACGGAGTCCCCTCATGAACGACAAATGGTCACCGCGCGAGGTCCTGCATCGCGACTACAGTAGCCATCCTCCCGCCTACGCGCCGGGCTACAAAACCAGCGTGCTGCGCTCGCCGCGCAATGCGCTCATTTCCCTGCAGAATTCACTTTCGGAGATCACCGGTCCGGTATTCAGCAGCGACGATCTCGGCGCACTTGATAACGACCTGATCCTGAACTACGCCAAAGACGGCCTGCCGATTGGTGAGCGGATTATCGTGCACGGCTACGTTCGCGATGGGTTTGGTCGGCCGATGAAAAATACGCTGGTCGAAGTCTGGCAGGCCAACGCGGGCGGCCGCTACCGGCATAAGAAAGATCAATATCTGGCGCCTATCGACCCGAACTTTGGCGGCTGCGGACGCGTGCTGACCGATGAGAACGGTTACTATTGTTTCCGCACCATCAAGCCCGGCCCCTATCCGTGGCGCAATCAGGTCAGCGACTGGCGTCCGGCGCATATTCACTTTTCGCTTTCCGGCGAAGCCTGGGCGCAGCGTCTTATCACCCAGATGTATTTCGAGGGCGACCCGCTGATTAAACAGTGCCCTATTGTCAAAACCATCAATAACGATGATGCCATCAGAACGCTGATCGCCGAGCTGGATACCCATGCCGCCGTCCCGCTGGACTCTCTGGCCTACCGTTTTGATCTCGTGCTGCGCGGTCATCGCGCAACGCTGTTTGAAAACCGCACGCAGGGGGCCGCCCGATGAGAGATTTTTTACCTGAAACCGCTTCGCAAACCGCTGGCCCTTATGTGCATATCGGCCTGGCGCCGGACGCCGCCGGCTTTCATATCTTTGAGAGAAACTTTGGTCCGACGCTGACGACGGCCGACACCGAGGGCGAACGCATTACTATTGAAGGTCGAGTCATCGACGGCTCCGGCACCCCGGTGCGCGATGTGCTGCTGGAAATATGGCAGGCCAACGCCGCCGGGCGCTATAACCATCCTGACGACCGACAGCAGGGTAAGAAGCTGGATACGGCATTTCGCGGCTGGGGACGCAGCTGCTCGGACTTCACCAGCGGCGTCTGGCGCTTTGAAACTATCAAACCCGGGGCCGTTGTTGGCCGCGATGGTCGCGCTATGGCGCCGCACGTCAATTTATGGGCGGTCGCCCGCGGGATTAATATTGGCCTCAACACGCGGATGTACTTCTCTGACGAACAGGACGCTAACCAGGCCGACCCGGTGCTGAATTTGATTGAGTGGGAAGTGCGCCGCCAGACCCTCATCGCCCAGCGCGAGGTGCGCGGGACGGAGATCGTTTACCGCTTCGATATTCATCTGCAGGGCGAAAACGAAACCGTCTTCTTCGATATCTGAATTTTCACTTCCTTTTTCCGCCCCTGCTGTCAAGGGGGCGGTACTTTAACGACAATGCCAATAAAATCAACTTGTAAAATAATAATATAAAATGTTAATAATATTTTGCTATGAAGTTAACAATTTTAAACGCCCTTACTTGTCATCGGTACACCTCTGTTTTTAACATTGATTATGCAAAAAAATGGTCTTTTCAGTCAGCGCATTCGCTTGCGCCATCTACATACCTTCGTGGCCGTCGCTCAACAGGGAACTCTTGGGCGCGCGGCTGAAACCCTTAATCTGAGCCAACCGGCCTTATCCAAAACGCTGAACGAACTGGAGCAGCTCACCGGCACGCGGCTGTTTGAGCGGGGGCGCCTGGGCGCGCAGCTTACGCTGGTCGGCGAACAGTTTCTCACCCATGCGGTCAAAGTGCTCGACGCGCTCAATACCGCTGGTCAGGCGCTAAATCGTAAAGAAGGCCTCAACAGCGATATCGTACGTATCGGAGCGCTCCCCACCGCCGCGCTGGGGATCCTGCCCTCGGTGATCGGCCAGTTCCATCAGCAGCAAAAAGATATCACCCTTCAGGTCGCCACCATGAATAACACCATGCTGCTGGCGGGGCTAAAATCGGGAGAAATCGATATCGGCATCGGGCGAATGTCCGATCCGGAATTAATGAGCGGATTGAACTATGAACTGCTGTTTCTCGAATCCCTGAAGCTGGTGGTTCGTCCGGGACACCCTCTGCTGCAGGAAACCGTCACGCTGAGTCGGGTCATGGAGTGGCCGGTGGTGGTTTCGCCTAAAGGCACGCTGCCGCGACAGAACGCCGAAACCCTGCTGCAAAGCCAGGGCTGCAAAATTCCCACTGGCTGCATCGAGACGCTGTCGGCTTCACTGTCTCGCCAGCTCACCGTCGACTACGACTACGTATGGTTTGTCCCCTCCGGCGCGGTTAAAGACGACCTGCGTCGTGGGCTGCTGGCCGCGCTGCCGGTGCCCACCCAGGGCGCGGGTGAACCAATAGGGATCCTCACCCGAGTGGACGCCACGCTCACTGCGGGTACGCAAACCCTGCTCAGCGCCATTCGCAAATCCATGCCCGTCTGATCGCGTTCTCCCCGGCTTCGCGCGTCGGGGAGAGATAATCCGCCCGTTTTCCCTGCTGCTGCCCGGAACTATTCACCACAATATTCAATTAGTGCGAAATCATTCATTAACAATTGCGTAAATTTCTTTAACAGATCTATCATATCCGCGATTTCACCAAATGGTTCACATGAAATCAATAACAGTAAAAATTACGCTTTTATGAAGGTTATCATTACTTCATTCAAAAGAGTTCACTTGAAAAATTGATCTATCTGGTTCGCACCTGTTCAGGGGTGGTGAAGGAGTAAAAATGGCAACTGACAACGCGCCGCGAGGGTTCCCCCGGATCCTACAGTGGCTTCTCGCCGGGCTGATGCTGATCATCGGCCTGGCTATCGGTATTCTTGGTGCGAAGCTCGCCTCCGTCGGCGGGACGTTCTATTTTGCGCTGATGGGCCTGGTGATGGTTATCGCCGCGGTGCTCATTTTCCGCAGCCGCCGCGGCGGTATCATGCTGTACGCCGTTGCGTTTGTCGCATCGATCGTCTGGGCGATTAGCGACGCGGGCTGGACCTACTGGCCGCTATTCTCCCGCCTGTTCGCCCTCGGCGTACTGGCCTTCCTTTGCGCGCTGGTCTGGCCGTTTCTTTCCCGCCAGCCGGCGAAAAAAGGGCCGGCATTTGGCCTGGCTGCGGTGCTCGCCGTGGTGCTGCTGGTCAGTTTCGCCTGGATGTTCAAATCCCAGCCGCTGGTCAGCGCCAGCGAGGCGGTGCCGGTTAAACCGGTCGCCGCAGGCGAGCAGCAGAAAAACTGGGCGCATTGGGGCAACACCACCCACGGCGACCGTTTTGCCGCCCTCGACCAGATTAACAAACAGAACGTCGACCAGCTGCAGGTCGCCTGGATCGCCCATACCGGCGATATTCCGCAGAGCAATGGCTCCGGCGCGGAAGACCAGAACACGCCGCTGCAGATTGGCGATACGCTTTACGTCTGTACGCCCTACAGCAAAGTGCTGGCGCTGGATGTCGATAGCGGCAAAGAGAAGTGGCGCTACGATTCAAAAGCCACCGCCCCCAACTGGCAGCGCTGCCGTGGTTTAGGCTATTACGAAGATAGCCAGGTTCAGGCTTCCCCTGCCGCCGACGCGCAGCCGGCCGCCTGCTCCCGTCGCCTGTTCCTGCCTACTACCGATGCCCGCCTGATCGCTATCGATGCCGACAACGGCAAACTGTGCGACGCCTTTGGCGACCACGGTATCGTTGATCTGAGCATTGGCATGGGCGAGATCAAAGCGGGTTACTACCAGCAAACCTCCACGCCGCTGGTGGCGGGTAATGTCGTGGTCGTTGGCGGTCGTGTGGCGGATAACTTCTCCACCGGCGAGCCTCCGGGCGTCGTTCGTGCCTATGACGTCCACACCGGGAAACTGGCGTGGGCATGGGATCCGGGCAACCCGGCGCTGACCGGAGAACCGCCGGCAGGCCAGACCTATACGCGCGGCACGCCGAACGTCTGGTCCGCCATGTCCTACGACGCGAAGCTGAATCTGATTTATCTGCCGACCGGTAACGCGACGCCGGACTTCTTTGGCGGCGAACGTACCGCGCTTGACGATAAATACAGTTCATCCATCGTGGCCGTTGACGCCACGACCGGCCAGGTCCGCTGGCATTATCAAACCACCCATCACGATCTGTGGGACTTCGACCTGCCTTCCCAGCCGCTGCTGTACGATCTGCCTGACGGTAAAGGCGGCACCACGCCGGTGCTGGTGCAAACCAGTAAGCAGGGCATGATCTTTATGCTTAACCGCGCCACCGGTGAACCGGTCGCTAAAGTCGAAGAACGTCCGGTTCCGGCCGGCAACGTTAAAGGCGAGCGCTACTCGCCTACCCAGCCTTACTCCGTCGGTATGCCGATGATTGGCAACGAGACGCTCACCGAGTCGGATATGTGGGGCGCGACGCCTGTCGACCTGCTGCTGTGCCGCATCCAGTTTAAAGAGATGCGCCACCAGGGCGTCTTCACCCCGCCGGGCGAGGACCGTTCGCTGCAGTATCCCGGCTCGCTGGGCGGGATGAACTGGGGCAGTGTATCGGTTGATCCGAATAACAGTCTGATATTCGTCAACGATATGCGCCTTGGCCTCGCCAACTATATGGTGCCGCGCGCCAAAGTGGCGAAGGACGCCAGCGGTATCGAAATGGGGATCGTGCCGATGGAAGGCACGCCGTTCGGCGCCATGCGCGAGCGTTTCCTGTCGCCGCTGGGTATTCCATGCCAGAAACCACCGTTCGGCACCATGTCAGCGGTTGATTTGAAAACCGGCAAACTGGTGTGGCAGGTTCCGGTAGGCACCGTTGAGGACACCGGCCCGCTGGGGATCCGCATGCATATGCCAATCCCCATCGGCATGCCGACGCTGGGTGCGTCGTTATCCACCCAGTCCGGTCTGCTGTTCTTTGCGGGCACTCAGGACTTCTACCTGCGCGCGTTTGATACCGCCAACGGGAAAGAGATCTGGAAATCGCGTCTGCCGGTCGGCAGCCAGTCCGGCCCGATGACCTACGTATCGCCGAAAACCGGTAAACAGTACATCATCATCAACGCGGGCGGCGCTCGCCAGTCGCCGGATCGCGGCGATTACATCATCGCCTACGCGCTCCCGGAGCAGAAGTAACCCTCAGGGCCCCCAATCAGGGCCCTTTTTGCTGGCAAAGTACCTAGTCTGGGTTTTGCCCGGTGGCGCGATAGCAAAATCGTCTGCGCATCTCCCCCCAGCAAGCCATTCTTATTCCGTCATGTTATTATTGCGAATGGTTATCAATAATAAATACTGAACAAGGATAATGGATGAAGCGTTCAACCTGCCGCCTGCTCGCAGGCGGCATCATGTCGATAGCGGCCGCCTCGGCTCAGGCGTTAAAAGCCCCGGAAGTGGACCTGCGCGATCCGACGATTTGGCAAGAGAAAGCGGTATCTCCGCTCACCGCTCACCCACAGCCCTGCGAGGTGTTCAGCGGCCCGCACTGCGCGGTCTGGGAAGATGAGAAATCGGATATTCAACGTGTACGGGAGCGCCGGGAATAGCGGCGCTGGCAGAATGGTTATGAAAACCTGCGGCGGGAATAATCCCGCTAAAACGATAACCCGGGCACGCCCGGGTTATTTATTACCTGAAAATCAATTCTCGCCGAAATGAATAACGGTACGAATGGATTTACCTTCGTGCATCAGGTCAAAGGCTTCGTTGATGCGATCCAGCGGCATGCGGTGGGTAATAAACGGATCGAGACGAATTTTCCCCGCCATCGCCTCTTCAACCATTCCCGGCAGCTGCGTGCGCCCTTTCACGCCGCCGAACGCGGAGCCGCGCCAGACGCGCCCGGTCACCAGCTGGAATGGACGGGTTTTAATCTCCTGACCCGCGCCAGCGACGCCGATAATCACGCTTTCGCCCCAGCCTTTGTGGCAGCACTCCAGCGCCGCGCGCATCACGTTGACGTTACCGATACACTCGAAGCTAAAGTCGACCCCGCCGTCGGTGAGTTCAACAATCACATCCTGAACCGGCTTATCGTAATCATGCGGGTTGATAAAGTCGGTCGCGCCCATCTCTTTCGCGAGGGTGAATTTTTCCGGGTTGGTATCCACCGCCAGAATGCGCCCGGCTTTCGCCTGTACCGCACCCTGGATCACCGCCAGGCCGATCCCGCCGAGGCCGAAGACGGCGACGGTATCGCCCTCTTTTACTTTCGCCGTATTGTGCACCGCGCCGATACCGGTCGTGACGCCGCAGCCCAGCAGACATACTTTATCCAGCGGCGCCTGCGGATTCACTTTTGCCAGCGAAATTTCGGCCACCACGGTGTATTCGCTGAAGGTGCTGGTGCCCATATAGTGATAAATCGGTTCGCCGTTGTAGGAGAAACGCGTGGTGCCGTCCGGCATCAGGCCCTTACCCTGGGTGGCGCGGACCGCCTGGCAGAGGTTGGTTTTGCCTGATTTACAGAACTTACATTCGCGGCATTCGGCGGTATACAAAGGAATAACGTGGTCGCCCGGCTGCAGACTGGTCACGCCTTCCCCGACTTCGACGACAATCCCGCCGCCTTCATGGCCCAGCACCGCCGGGAAAACGCCTTCCGGATCGTCGCCTGAGAGGGTAAAGGCATCGGTGTGGCATACGCCGGTATGGGTGATCTTGACCAGCACTTCGCCTTTTTTCGGCGGCGCGACGTCAATCTCAACGATTGAAAGCGGCTGGCCCGGGCCAAACGCGACGGCTGCACGTGATTTCATATCTCTCTTCCTCGTGGTGATTTTATTTTAAATAGGATCGTAGCAGATGCCCGACTTCCGCCATTCTGGCGGCGCGCTGATCGGGCGTCGTTTCGCCGCTGACCAGTTCGTCCTGTAGGTGAATTTCCACCATCTCCCCCATCAGTCCGTTAGCGGCGCCGCGTATTGAGGCGATTTGTTGCAGAATAGTCATACAGGGTTCGCCGGATTCAAGCGCCCGCTCAAGCGCTTCAACCTGGCCACGAATGCGCCGCACCCGGCTGAGGGCACGCTTTTTATCTTCAGGTGAATGTGGCATGGTTTCGCCCTCCATATCATATAGGGGGGTATACTATATTTATTATTGCCTTGAGGCAAATGGCTTCGCCGCTTTAACCGTAGCATAGCGGCGAGAATTTGCGCTTAGCTGAAGTTGAGGATCCCGAAGAAAGAGACAAAAAAACCCGCCGAAGCGGGTTTATCGAGGTTTAACGCCTGCGCGGCATCATCCGCAGCAGCGTGTTATCTTTCCACAAATAGTGGTGCATCAGCGCCGCCAGCGCGTGCAGGCCGATAATAAAGTAGCCGGTATTGGCCAGCACCTCATGCCACTCTTTCAGGGTATCCACCAGCTCAAAGTTGCTTTCCGCCGCGTGCGGCATGGTCAGGCCAAAAGCAAACCAGGGGTTGCCGCGGTAGTACATCATGACCATGCCGATGGCCGGCAGCGCGATAAACAGCAGATAGATAACCAGATGCCCAAGATGCGCGAAGCCGGTCATCATCGGTGACGGTTTAGGCACAATCGGCGGCGCCGGAGATTTGAGGCGCACCAACAGACGCACCACCATCAGAACAAAAATAGAAATCCCGCAGGAGACGTGGATCATATTAAAAACGGGCCGCTCGCTGCGGGGGAAAAAGCCCCGCAGCTCCATCGCCGCGTAAGCGCCAATCACTAAAAAAAAGACCAGCCAGTGGATACCTATTTGTAGACCAGTGTATTTATCGCGCATGAGAAACCCTTAATAAAACGGTGATATCGCCAACATAAACACCTTTTATTAAAAATTCATTAACTTTTACGTACTTATAAAAAAACAATTGCCGGTTTCGCGCAGATAAAGCAAAAGCAGCGGGTTACCTGCGGCGCAGTAGTACGAGGAACGTATACCGCAACCTTGACGCTGTATATAATCACAGTACAATACGGTTTGCTATTACCATCAATGGGATAAAAAATGTTCGTAGAGCTGATTTATGACAAGAGAAATTTCGAAGGATTAGCCGGCGCTAAAGAGATCATTCTGACGGAATTGACGAAGCGAGTGCATCGCATTTTTCCCGATGCCGACGTTCGCGTTAAACCGATGATGACGCTGGCCTCCATCAATACCGACGCCAGCAAGCACGAGAAAGAACAGATCAGCCGCGCCGTGCAGGAAATGTTCGAAGAAGCCGACATGTGGATGCAGGAAGATTAACGGGCGATATTCGAGGACAAAATGAATACCTTCACCATTATAGCCATCCCCTTCTTCGCCGCAGCGATCGTCATGCTGACATTGGGGACAACCAGGAAAAGTCGTGCCTGCGCTATCGTGGGCGGCGTTTTGCTGGCCGCGACCGTGGTCAACGCGGTGACGGGCATGGCGCTACAGGGCGGGTAACAGAATGAGTTTTGTTTGGTACATGGCGCTGATATGCGTTGCGATCGCCTATCTCATGATGCGCTTTCTCCCTGTTTAACCCCGGGTTTTCGCATACCCGGGCTTCATTTCGCATACCCAGGCTTCATATAGCGTTCTTTTTACCGGCGGGATCATAACCCCTTACGCACCAGCGTCGCCGCCTGTTTAAAAATCTCGTCCTCGACGCCGTCCCCCTTCTGTCTTCCCAATCTCACCAGTTCTTCGACAATACTTTCCCGGTTAATAGGCTTCTGCCCAGAAACCAGGCCAATCACCGCCGCGCCGATGGCAAGACCAATCAGCCCCGTTTGTTCGTCTTTGTTCTTCATCGTTCCGCTCCGTTATGCCCGAAAAAAGTTTAGCAGCCGCACTCGCGACTGCAACCCGAGCATCCGCAGGCTTTGGCGCCAGCTAAAGCGACTTCAGAGGCCATACGGATGCAGGATCAGGCAAAGCCAGCCTCAGGCGCGTTAGCCTGCTGCGGGACGCTAAAAAGTGTGAAGTTGATCAAAAACAACAAAATGACGGTCTGAGAGGCGTATTTGTATTACCGCCGCGCCGGGACAGCCCGGAGCGTGACGACACGATGATGAAAAGGAGAAATAACCATGATCACATACGATCGTAACCGCAATCCTATTACCAACGGCAGCCAGGTGATGATTAATGGGACGGGCAAAACCGGTAAAATTATCGCTATCCATTCTACGGATTTAACCCCAGCCCAGCTGCGTCGAACTAAGACCGTTGAAGTTGAAGGGGCTGAAGGGAAGTTTGAACCGGTTGAACTGATCCGCCTTGGCCTCCACTAAGGAGGCGACAGCCGCTGCGGCATCGCCCAAACGCCGGCTATCGGCTGGCGATGCCCGGCAGTTTTACTACCGACGTTCCGCGCCATGGCTGCTCTTCGCCTGATACATGCGTCGGTCCGCCACCGCAACAATCTCATTGAGGCTATGATGCGCATCGGGATCGTATTCAACGCAGCCCCATGAGAACGCCAGCTGCCACGGATTGCCCGCCTGCTGATTGTACTCCGCGACGTTCTTGCTAAGCTGCTCCATCGCCTGGCCAGCGGCGTGCTGCGAGGTATTGGCAAGCAGGATGATAAATTCGTCGCCACCCTGCCTGGCAATTAAATCCGACTCTCTGAAGGTGGCCTTCATCAAATCAGCAATCGCCCTCAGGGCTTTATCTCCCTGTTCATGACCCCAGGTATCGTTAATCAGTTTAAAGCGATCGAGATCGATAAAGATGAGGCTCGCTGGTTCATTCCGCCGTCTGGCGGTCAGCAACGCGTACTCCGCTAACGACATAAAGCCCCGGCGGTTAAATAGCCCCGTCAGCTCGTCAGCGGTCGCCGCATCCAGCACCTTGAATTCATCTTCAACGATGGCGGCCAGGTCGCTTAAGATTTGTATTTCATGAACGGAGAAAGCGCGCGGCTTGTGATCCATCAGACAGAACGCGCCGACCGTCGCGCCGTCAGGCAGCTGCACCGGGTATCCGGCATAAAAGCGGATAAAAGGCGCTTCGGTGACCAGCGGGTTATCGTGAAAGCGCAGGTCCTGCTGCAGGTCGTTGACGATTAAAGGATCGGTTTGCAGGATAGTATGCGCGCAGAATGTGATATCCCTCGGCAGGGTATCCACATCAAGTCCGGCGCAGGATTTTACGTGCAGGGTGTTTTCCCCCACGAGGCTAATCGAAGCCACCGGCAGATCGTAGAGCGTACGTGCAAGCCTGGTCAGGCGATCGAAACGCTCTTCTTTTCCGCTGTTTAATAATCCGGATGTCCGCAGCGATTGCAGACGGCGCAGTTCATCTGGATGAAGTCCGGCTAATTTCAATTTTTCTCTCTTACGTTATCAGGATAAATGACGCAGCGCTTACCAATGAAACGCGCATCAGGCTGTTAACAAACGATTCACATGTGTTATCTGATGAGTTAAGCATATATCGCTGGCTCGTCAAACGAGACATCAGGCGCGTTCTGCAGCAGCCCACTCCCTCAGCTTCGCTTTCAGCCACTGGCTCGCGCCGCGCTGCCCGCTCCGCTTATGTGAATAGATTTTCACTTCGAATGGCGGAACCTCAAACGGTAATTCAAAAACCTTCAGCTTCGCCGCGCCGAGCATTTTTTCCGCTGCGGAGCGCGGTATCGCCATAAGCAGTTCACTTTGCGCAATAATGAAGGGCGCGCTCAGCATAGAGGGTGTTTTGATGGTGATATGCCGCGCAAACCCCATTTTCGCGAGCTGTACGTCGAGAACCCCCTGGCTTTCATTCCACGGGGTGACCACCAGATGCTGGGCTGCCAGGTAATCCGCCAGCGTTAGCCGGGACCGGCTGGCGTGGCTTATTGCAACATAATCATCTTTTAGCCAGCAGATCTCATCCAGCTCCGGATGCTCTGCTTCATGCAGGGCGCTAAATCCCAGCGCTAAATCCACCTCGCCGGCCAGCAGTTCCGTCAGCGCCGGGCTGTGCGGCAGATAGCGCAGCTCGAAACGCAGGCCTGGCGCCTGTTGCTGCAGCCTGGGCATCAGCGTCGGGAAAACGCACTGCGCGGTAAAATCCGTGATCGCTATCTGTAAGCAGTCGGTACTGGCCGAGGCGACAAACTTCGGCTGCGGGGTCAACTCCTGATCTAAAAACTTTAACGCCGAGGCAATAGAAGGCGCGAGCTGGGTGGCGAACACGCTGGGGCACATACGATGCCCTTCGCGATAGAAAAGCGGGTCATTGAGCGCGGCGCGCAGCCTGGACAGCGCGTGGCTTAACGCCGAGGTGCTCATCGCCAGCTCTTCCGCCGCCAGGCGTACCGAACGATAACGGTAGACCGCCTCGAATACCGGGAGCAGATTCAAATCAAGACGACGCAGAGCTGGATGCATAATATTCATCATTGCGTGATTTCATTGCACTTAATTCTTCTAACCTTAACGTTTATGCTTTGCGGTATCAAACTTACGATGGCACAACAGGTACTCCAATGAATATGACCATTCGTCAGGCCAGCCCGGCGGACGCAAAAGCAATTTATGACATGATTTACGAGCTGGCGGTGTATGAAAAGGCGCCGGAACAGGTGGTCACCACGGTTGAAGAAATCCAGGCATCGCTTTTCGCCAGCGACAGTAAAACGGAAGCGCTAATCTGCGAGATTGACAGTAAGATCGCCGGTTACGCGGTGTTCTTTACCAGCTATTCCACCTGGCTCGGCCGCAACGGCATCTATATGGAAGATCTCTACGTCACTCCCGAGTTTCGCGGCCGCGGCGCAGGAAAAGCGCTGCTGAAAACCATCGCTCAGTTGGCGGTAAAAAGAGAGTGCGGTCGCCTGGAGTGGAGCGTGCTCGACTGGAACCAGCCGGCCATTGATTTTTATCTGAGCATTGGTGCCGTTGCGCAAAGTGAGTGGGTTCGCTATCGCCTTGACGGCGCCGCGCTTGCCGCTTTTGCTGAACTGGGCGGGAACGCCAAATAATCGGCCACCAGGTGGGCCCTTCCTGGGCCCACCTTTTCAATCCCTTGCCAATATGCCCGTGGCGTATAAAGCTGAAACAAAAAATTATTAACCGCTAACACCCCGCCCGCAACCCACCGAATTTATTCACTTTTCCGTTCGCGTTTTTATCAGCATTTAACGGCGCCGCAAAAATCGTTGGTTGCCCTATTCCGGCAGCTGAACTAAGCCTGGAGAAGTTTTTACCTGACAGTTCAACTGACCTGGAGATTCTTCATGAGTAAACTCGGGATTAATGGATTTGGGCGTATTGGACGTTTAGTGCTGCGCCGGTTACTGGAGGTTAACAGCCCTTTAGAGGTCGTGGCGATTAACGACCTGACATCACCTAAAGTGCTGGCCTACCTGTTAAAGCATGATTCAAACTACGGGCCTTTCCCATGGAGCGTAGATTTTACTGAAGATGCGCTGATCGTTGATGGCAAAAAAATTACCGTTTTTGCGGAAAAAGAGGCTCAGCATATTCCGTGGAAAGCGGTAGGCGCCGAGCTGATTGTCGAGTGTACGGGTTTTTATACCTCCGCGGAAAAAGCGCAGGCGCATCTGACCGCCGGCGCGAAAAAAGTACTGATCTCCGCGCCCGCTGGCGATATGAAAACCATTGTCTATAACGTTAACGACGACACGCTGGACGCCAACGATACAATTATTTCCGTGGCCTCCTGCACCACCAACTGCCTGGCGCCGATGGCGAAAGTGCTCCATGACGCATTTGGCATTAAAGTGGGGACCATGACCACTATTCACGCCTATACCGGTACGCAATCGCTGGTTGACGGCCCGCGCGGCAAAGATCTACGCGCTTCCCGAGCGGCGGCGGAAAATATCATTCCGCATACTACCGGGGCGGCGAAAGCCATTGGGCTGGTTATTCCAGCGCTGAGCGGCAAGCTGAAGGGCCACGCCCAGCGCGTACCGACCAAAACAGGGTCGGTGACTGAGCTGGTGTCAGTGCTGGAGAAAAAGGTCTCCGCCGAAGAAGTCAATCAGGCGATGAAAAATGCGGCGGCGAACAATGAATCATTCGGTTATACCGAAGAAGAGATCGTTTCATCGGACGTCATCGGCAGCCATTTCGGTTCAATTTACGATGCCACGCAGCTGGAGATTGCTGAGGTTGGCGATCTGCAACTGGTGAAAACCGTGGCCTGGTACGATAACGAGTATGGCTTCGTTACCCAGCTTATCCGGGTGCTGGATAAATTCGCGAAGTAAGTCGCAGACGGTTCGGCACGCGTAGCCCGGACAGATGCGCAGCATCGCCTCCGGGAAATGATGCCATCCTGCGCTCTGTTCCCCGGGCGGCGCAGAGCGCCTGCCCGGGCTACGGGTACGTGCGCCTGCGTTTGGGTAGTTTAGGTAGCCCGGGTAAGGCGTCAGCCGCGACCCGGGGGAGATCTGCGGGCTGGACAGCCCGGAAAGATGCGCAGTATCGCCACCGGGAGACGCTGCCGACTCAGGCCTGCAGATAGACCACCTGGGTTTGCAGATACTCATTCAGACCGTGACGTCCGTCGGCGCCGCCAATGCCCGATTTACGCCATCCGGCATGGAAACCCTGCATCGCTTCGAAGTTTTCGCGGTTAATATAGGTTTCGCCAAATTTTAGCCCCTTGATCGCCTTCATCGCGACGTTCAGGTCGCGGGTATAGATCGACGACGTCAGCCCATAATCGCTATCGTTGGCCATCGCCAGCGCCTCTTCAAGGGTATCAAACCCCACCACCGGCAGCACCGGACCGAATGTCTCTTCATGCACGATATCCATCTCCTGGCGCACATCCAGCAGCAGCGTTGGCGGATAAAAATAGCCCCTCCCCGTCACCGCTTTACCGCCAAGGGCGACGCGCGCGCCCTGGGCAACCGCTTTTGCCACCTTCTGCTCAACGCGCTCCAGCGCGGCGGCGTTAATCAACGGCCCCATCGCGATATCGTCGCGTGCCGCCGGATCGCCAAACTGTACCGCCTTCAGCGCTTCGCCAAGGCGATTAACAAAGCGATCGTAAATGCCCTTTTGCACGTATACGCGCTCGACGCAGTTGCACACCTGCCCGCTATTGATGACCCGAGAATCCACCACCGCCTTAACCGCCAGCTCAAGATCCGCATCATCCATCACGATAGCAGGTGCTTTCCCGCCCAGCTCCAGACACACTTTAGTGATGTTTTTCGCCGCCGCGGCCATAATCTTCTCGCCTGCAGCGACGCTGCCGGTCATGCTGACCATCGCTACTTTCGGATTGCCCGCCAGCTCCTGGCCTACGGTTTCGCCGCGGCCCAGCACCAGGTTAAAGACCCCTTTCGGCAGACCAATATCATGGACGATTTGCGCAAAAACGATGGCGTTATTCGGCGTAAATTCACTCGGTTTAATGACGATGGTATTACCGGTAATCAGTGCCGGCGCCAGCTTGCGGGCAATCAGGAAGAACGGAAAATTCCACGGCAGGATACCGGTCGTCACGCCCAGCGCGCGCTTGAATACCAGAATGTTCTCCCCCGGGCGGTCGCTCTGCACAATTTCACCTTCATAACGGCGCGCCCACTCGGCCATATAATCAAGATAATCAGCGGTAAAAGAGACCTCCACCGCCGCCAGCTGCTGGATTTTTCCGCCCTCGGCGACGATAAGCGCGGCGATCTCTTCCGCACGTTGGCGGATACCGGCGGCGATTTTGCGTAACCATCCCGCGCGCTCAATCGCCGGCAGGGCTTCCCAGCCAGGCTGCGCGCGCTCGGCGGCGAGAATCGCTCGCCTTGCATCTTCCGCGCTGCCGTCGGGGATCCGCGAAAGCAGCGCTTCCGTCGCCGGGTTGATCACATCAATCCACGCATCACCGCGGCCGGGTTCAAACTGGCCGTCAATATACATAGGGTGTTGAACGGGTGCTGTCATGGTGTGCTCCTAAGGATTATTGTTTTTAACAGGTGAACTAGATGTTAAAAACTATCGTCCATAAGGCAAAGAGACAGCATGAGGGCTTGTTTTTGTGAGATATTTCATAAAAACAGATGAAGCTAACGCGCAAAAAATCACAATTCAATAACACGAGCTGCCCGTTTGCGATACCGCCAACGCAAACGGGCAAATTTCCCGACGCCGGCGACCATGCCAGGCGTCTATAGGAGGAAGAAACGCGAACCAACAGCGATGAAAAGCGCTTATGGCTACCTAAGCCAGCTGCCGCGCGCTTAGCGCATCGGAGAGCAGACGGTCGTCGTGCAGCGTCTGCCACGCCTGAGCAATGTGCGGCGGAATATCCACATGGGCGATAAAATCCTTGCCTAACGGGCCGTAGCCCTGCGGGTTATCCGCCAGCCGCGGCGGTTCGCCGAGGATCAGCGCCAGATAGCGCCCCACCGGCCACAAACCCGCATCTTTCCCGCTAAAAGTGACACCGTCACTCCCGTTACATAATACCGGCGCGCACCCCGGCGTGCTGTACCACGTTGGCGCTCGCGGATCGTCTTGCCAGACGCGGGCAAACGTCGCCATCGTTCTGCGCTGCATGGTCGGATCCTGAATCACCACCCCTGTACGATGGGCAATGCCCCTCTCCTCAAGCATTTCCCGGGTAAAGCGCGCGTTCTCTCCGCAGTTGGTGGAGCGATCCTCCACCACGATGTGTTGGCGCGGAATTGCCCAGAACTGATGGGCGATGTCGGCCAGGATATGCGCTTCGGCGCGATCCTTTACCGCGATGGCGCGGTAGCGCGGGTCGTTTAACACCGACTGGTATAAAAACGAAGTGGAGTGACCGATACCGCCGCTGATCAGCAGCGGAACCGCGTGCTGCGCCGCCAGCCGGCAGGCGAAATCGATGGTCGGGATCACTGCGTTGCCAGCCAGCACCACCACCTCTATTTGCGGATCAACGGGCAAATCATCCTGCGCCAGCCAGGCTCCCAGCTGGTTCGCCGCGGCCAGTACCGATTCGGGTAGCGATGGAAAATGTTCTGACATGTTTTCTCCTGTTAACACTCTCAGCCGTAGATTAGCGGCCACCATCTTAGACGCTGGCGCGAACTTTGGGTAATAAAGCGCGAATAGCGCACCCACGCCTCTTAAGCAACAAAGTCAACACATCTGAATAGCGTTTTATTCACTTTTTGAAGAGGGTCAAGAATCTAATAAATAGGGAGAAAAGGTCACAACTACGGCTTTAATGCACAAAAATGCATATTCATCCATGAAGAGCGTTATTTTACGTTTTTTTATTCACAAAAAGCTGAATCCCAGCCGCAACGACAGCATATTCTGCATTTTTGCCAAATACCGTCCCATTAAATTGGTGATAACATTCTCGTTACAGAGTTTATAGCTGTACCTTTCCACGGTTAACAAAATAATTATCACTGCGAAACAGGACTCTTATGGAAAAGTTATCTTACGCTTCTGAAAGTAGTACATCTCCATGGACCACCTACCTGCGCCAAATCGATCGCGTCGCGCCCTACCTCGGCGATCTCGCTTTCTGGATTGAAACCCTGCGCCATCCGAAACGCGCGCTAATCGTTGATATCCCTGTGCAAATGGACGACGGTACTATCCGCCACTTCGAAGGTTACCGCGTTCAGCACAACCTCTCGCGCGGACCGGGTAAAGGCGGCGTGCGCTACCATCCTGATGTTGATCTCAATGAAGTTATGGCGCTTTCAGCCTGGATGACCATCAAGTGTGCGGCAGTTAATATTCCCTACGGCGGCGCCAAAGGCGGCATCCGCGTCGACCCGTTCTCATTGTCGGAAGGTGAACTGGAGCGTTTGACCCGTCGCTATACCAGCGAGATCGGCATTATTATCGGGCCGCAAAAAGACATTCCGGCGCCGGACGTCGGCACCAACGGCAAAGTGATGGCCTGGATGATGGATACCTACTCCATGAACCACGGCACCACCATCACCGGCGTGGTCACCGGCAAGCCTATTCACCTGGGCGGTTCGCTGGGCCGTGAAAAAGCCACCGGCCGCGGCGTATTCGTCACCGGTCGCGAAGTAGCTCGCCGCAGCGGTATCGAAATCGAGGGCGCAAAAGTCGCGCTACAGGGTTTTGGTAACGTAGGTAGCGAAGCGGCCCGCTTGTTCGCAGGCGTCGGCGCACGGATTGTGGTGATTCAGGACCACACCGCCACCCTATATAACGAGGGCGGTATTGATATGGCCGCGCTGACCGCATGGCAGGCCGAGAACAAGCAAATCGCCGGTTTCCCTGGCGCCCGCGAAATTGCCAAAGAAGCGTTCTGGACGACGCCGATGGATATTCTGATCCCGGCGGCGCTGGAAGGCCAGATTACGCGCGAGCGCGCCGAAACCCTCAGCTGCAAACTGGTGCTCGAAGGCGCTAACGGCCCGACCTACCCGGAAGCGGATGATGTGCTGGCCGAGCGCGGCATCGTGGTGGTGCCGGACGTTATCTGTAACGCCGGCGGCGTCACCGTGAGCTACTTCGAATGGGTGCAGGATATGGCCAGCTTCTTCTGGAGCGAAGAAGAGATCAACGCCAAAATGGACCGTATCATGACCGATGCGATCGTTCACGTTTACGAAAAAGCGGTGGAAAAAGCGTGCTCTTTACGCACCGCCGCCTATATCGTGGCCTGTGAGCGGATCCTGATGGCGCGTAAAGATCGCGGTATTTATCCGGGATAATCCCTCTTCTCAGCCCGGTTAATGCCGGGCTTGAGACCAGCCCCCTCCTTTGCCCTTCGCAAGTCTTATTCCACATTAAACGCACATACCGTTAACCTGTTTTTACCAAACGGGCTTGAATTCTCGTTCTGGTCAGGCAAAAATCATTAGAGCTCTAACGATATTGCAGACTGATCTATGGATAACCGACAGCTTAACTTTTCCCATCTTTTATATCTGACCGCCCACCACTGGCGCCTGGCGGTCAACCGCCGCCTCAAGGACCTTGGCATGAGCCAGGCCAGCTGGGTCGCCGTTTCCGCCATCGCGCGCAACGAAAAGCCGCTATCGCAAAGCGAGCTGGCCCAGGAGCTGGGCGTCGAAAGCGCAACCCTCGTACCGCTGCTCAACCGGCTGGTCGATCTCGGTCTGGTCGAGCGGGTGAAAACCGAGCGCGATAAACGCAAACGGCTGCTGATTGCCACCGCCAAAGGCCTTGAAGTGTACCAGCAGGTGAAAACGGTGGCCGATGATTTGCGGGAGGAGATCCTTACCGCCATTACCCCCGAAGAGCAGCAGCAGACGCAGCAGGTACTGGAGAAGCTGCTGCGCGAGGTCGAGAAAAAATAATGCCTCGCCGACACGCCAATCCCTATATTCCTCACGACTGGGCCCCGCACGAAAAACCAGCGATCCTCGGCTCGCCGTCGACCCCGATCCACAGTACGCCAAAACGCATTGCCTACGGGATCGTCGGGCTGCTGGTATGCCTGACCGGCGCGTTGGGCAATGCGGTGGTGACCGCCAATCTACAGCTGTTGCAGGGTACTTTTGCCGCCTGGTCGACGGAGATTGCCTGGCTCCCGGCAGTCTACGTAATGACCAACGTGTCCATTAACCTGCTGCTGGTGAAGTTCCGCCAGCAGTTCGGCCTGCGCGCTTTTACCGAAGGTTTTCTCGTACTCTACGTGCTGGTGACCTTCTTCCACCTGTTCGTCAACGACCTGAGTTCCGCGCTGATGGTCCGCGCCGCCCACGGCATGGTGGCCGCGGCGCTAAGCTCGCTGGGGATTTATTATCAGGTGCAGGCCTGGCCCGCCCGCCATCGGCTCAAAGCGCTGACCATCGGCATCACCGGTTCATCGCTGGCGATCCCGCTGGCGCGCCTGTTCTCCACCGAGCTGCTGCAAATCGACGAGTGGCGCGGGCTGTACTTCTTTGAACTGGGGCTGGCGCTGGTGTCGCTGGCCTGTGTGATCGCCCTCAAGCTGCCGCCAAGCGATCGGAAAAAGGTATTTGAGAAAAAAGATTTCATCACCTTCTTTCTGCTGGCGCCAGGGATGGCGCTGGTCACTGCGGTGCTGTCGCTGGGGCGGCTGGACTGGTGGTTCGAAGCGTCGTGGATCGGCTGGGCGCTGGCGGGCGCTGTGGTGCTGATTGTCTCCGCGATTGCTTTTGAGCATAACCGCAGCAACCCGCTGCTCAATATCAAATGGCTCTCCAGCGGCAGTATTCTGCGTCTCGGGCTGATTATGCTGCTGATCCGTATCGTGCTGGCGGAGCAGAATACCGGCGTCATCGGCTGGCTGCAGTACGTCGGCCTGCAGAACGAACAGATGACCAACCTGGCGTGGTCGATTTTCGCCGGGATCCTCTGCGGTATTGTCGCCAGCTGTCTGACGCTCAACCCGCAGCGCCTCTACTGGCCCACCGCCACCGCGCTGGCGTTAATTATGGTTGGATCGCTGCTCGACAGCCAGTCGACGATCCTGACCCGCCCGGAGCAGCTGATGTTCAGTCAGTTTCTGCTGGGTTTCGGCAGCGCTTTCTTCCTCGCCCCGGCGATGCTGGCGGGGATTGGCGGGGTCATTGCCGACCAGCGCAACCTGGTGAGCTTCTCGGTACTGTTCGGCATGAGTCAGAATATCGGCGGCCTGCTGGGCTCCGCCATTCTCGGTACTTTCCAGACCTGGCGGGAGAAGTTTCACTCCAGCCAGCTCGCCGACCAGCTCACCACGCTCAATCCGCTGATTACCGAGCGTATACAGCAGTATAGCCAGATGTATCAAAGCCAGATTGGCGACAGCACCCTGCTCAATGTTCAGGCCACCATGCTGTTGCAAAACGCCGCCACGCTGCAGGCCAATATTCTCGCTTACAATGATACCTATCTGCTGACGGCGGCGATTTCAGCCGCCACGCTGGTATGGGTTTTCTGGCGCTTAATAAGATTACGTATTACCGCCCGTATCGCGCTGAAACGCGCAACGGGAAGTAAATAAAATTCACTCTGGAGTCATTATGAGTCAGCAGGATGCGGCCAAACAGCAGGCCAACACCCGAAATAATATTCGCATCGTCTCGATTTTCACCGCCGCCGCCATTGGCATCGTTGGCGTACTGGTTATTCTCTATGCCTGGCAGCTGCCGCCGTTTACCCGTGAAAGCCAGTTTACCGATAACGCCTACGTTCGCGGGCAAACCACGTTTATCAGCCCGCAGGTCAACGGTTATATCACCGAGGTTAAGGTTCAGGATTTTAATCAGGTGAAAGCCGGCGACGTGCTGTTCCAGATTGACGAGCGCATCTATAAGCAGCGCGTCCATCAGGCGCAAGCAACGCTGGCGATGAAAGAGGCGGCGCTGAAGAACAATCAGCAACAGCGCAGAAGCGCCGAGGCGGTCATCGCACGTAACGAAGCGGCGCTGCAGAACGCCCGCGCGCAGAATCTGAAAACCCAGGCCGATTTAAAACGCGTTCAGGAGCTGACCGCTGACGGCTCGCTATCGATTCGCGAACGTGATTCCGCCCGCGCCAGCGCGGCGCAAGGTACCGCGGATATCGAGCAGGCCAAAGCAACGCTGGAGATGTCACGCCAGGACCTGCAATCCACCATCGTTAACCGCGATTCGCTGCTCGCCGACGTCGCCAGCGCAAAAGCAGCGCTGGAGCTGGCGCAGATCGACCTGCAAAACACCCGGATTATCGCGCCGACTGACGGTCAGCTCGGGCAAATCTCGGTTCGCCTTGGCGCCTACGTGACCGCTGGGACGCATCTCACCTCGCTGGTGCCGCCGCAGCACTGGCTGATCGCGAATCTCAAAGAGACCCAGCTGGCGCAGGTGCGCGTCGGGCAACCGGTGACCTTTACCGTTGATGCGCTGAACAGCGAGAAATTCACCGGCACGGTGCAGAGCATCTCTCCGGCGACCGGCGTCGAGTTCAGCGCCATTTCCCCGGATAACGCCACCGGTAACTTCGTGAAAATCGCCCAGCGCATTCCGGTACGCATCGCCATTGATGAGGGGCAGAAGAACGGCCAGCGTCTGCGGCCGGGGATGTCGGTGCAGGTCACCATTGATACCCGCGCGGAGAAACAGCAATGATTCGTCCGCTCGCTCTCACCGTTATCCTTGCGCTGGTCGGTTGCCAGTCCGCGGACGTTCAGCAGGCCGCGCCCGGTTTACAGATCCCTGCCGCCTGGCGGGCGGATGTCGGTCCGTCCAGCCCCGTTGAGGGCGTGTGGTGGCGCAATTTTCATGACAGCACGCTCAACCAGTATGTCGACCAGGCGTTGCGCTATAACAGCGACGTGCTGCTCGCTCGCGAACGGGTCAACGAGTACCAGGCCCGGGCCTACGCCGCCGATAGCAGCCTGTTTCCCTCGCTCGACGCCGGGTTGACCGGCACCCGCGCGCGGTCCCAGTCGGCGGCTACCGGGCTGCCCGTTCACAGTACGGTGTATAAAGGCGCGCTGACCGCCAGCTACGATGTTGATCTCTGGGGCGCAAACCGCAGCGCCGCCAGCGCGGCGCAAGCCAGCCTGGAAGCGCAAAAAGCTGCGGCCGCCGCGGCGAACCTGACCGTCGCCTCTTCGGTGGCGGTCGGTTACATCACCCTACTATCGTTGGATGAACAGCTGCGGGTGACGCAACAAACGCTAAAATCACGCGAAGACGCTTTCAACCTGGCGAAACGCCAGTTTGAAACCGGCTATACCTCGCGCCTGGAGCTGATGCAGGCGGACTCCGAACTGCGCTCCACGCGCGCGCAAATTCCGCCGCTGCGCCATCAAATCGCCCAGCAGGAAAATGCGCTCAGCCTTTTGCTCGGCGCCAATCCGGGCACCGTTAAGCGCAACGCGTTCGCGCAGCTTTCGCCGCTATCGCTACCTTCCCAGCTGCCGTCAACCCTGCTCAACCGCCGACCGGATATCGTTCAGGCCCAGCGTCAACTGGTGGCCGCCGACGCCACCCTGGCGTCATCGCAGGCGCAGCTGCTGCCGTCCATCAACCTTACCGCCACCGGCAGCCTGCAGGATCGCACCCTGCCCGACCTGCTGGATAATCCGCTACGCTTATGGAGCCTCGGCGGCAGCATTCTGGCGCCGTTGCTCAACCGCCAGGCGCTGAATGCTCAGGTCGACGTATCGATGGCCCAGCGCAATCAGGCGCTGTATAGCTATGAAAAAACGGTGCGCGCCGCGTTTAAAGAGGTGAACGACAGCCTCGATGCCATTAATCGCTACAGCGATCAGTTGGCGGAGCTACTTGAACAGGAGAACGTTGCTAAGGAGACGCTACGTATCGCCCAGAACCGCTATCGCAACGGCTACTCATCCTATCTGGATGTACTCGACGCCCAGCGCACGCTGTTTTCCACCCAGCTCAGCGTGGTACAGGTGAAAAACAACCTGCTGCTGGCGCAAGTTGATTTGTACCGGTCGCTGGGAGGCGGCTGGTCTGATTCATCAGGGATGTAATACGGGAAATCTGACATGCAACAACAGTGGTCGGCAGTAGATAATTATCTCGTGACAGCGTTAATCCCCACCGATCCGCTCCTCAGCCAGGTTCTGGCGAATAATCAGCACGCCGGGCTTCCGGCGATCGACGTCGCCGCCAATCAGGGGCAGTTCCTGGCCCTGCTGGTGCGCATGACGGGCGCCAAACGCATCCTCGAGATCGGCACGCTCGGCGGCTACAGCACGATCTGGATGGCCAGGGAGTTGCCCGTCGATGGTGAATTGCTCACCCTGGAGGCCGACGCGCATCATGCCGCCGTCGCGCGCGAGAACCTCCGTCTGGCAGGCGTGAACGATCGCGTTGCGGTGCTGGAAGGCCCGGCGCTGACCAGCCTGGAAAAGCTGGGCGATCGCCCGCCGTTCGATCTCATTTTTATCGACGCGGATAAACCGAATAATCCTGGCTATCTGCGCTGGGCGTTGCGCTATTCTCGCCCGGGGACAGTGATTGTGGGCGATAACGTGGTGCGCGACGGCGAAGTGACGAACCCGGATAGCGAGGACGACCGGGTGCAGGGCGTCAGAGCGTTTATCGACATGATGGGCAGCGACCCGCGGCTGACGGTCACGGCCCTGCAAACGGTGGGCAGCAAAGGCTGGGACGGGTTCACCCTCGCGTGGGTGAACGAATAATGAGTCTGAAAATCCGGATTGCGGCGCGAAGCTACAATCCGGATCATGTTAGCTATGGTGATGGGTTAATTCTGATAATGGATTACATATCAGATTGCACATGTCTTTTGCATCAGTGAGTGACATCCTTGTTTACAGAACAAATCATTGAGAATGATTCGGCTGATATTCAATCTGATAATTTACCTCTATTTCCCTGTCGGCCCCCGCGCGAGCTGTATCAGCTTCCCACCTGTTCTCCTGCGTGCAGTTTCCGACAACATCCCACCTTACGCATTTTTCCTCGAAACGGGAGCGATTTTCAGCCGTCAGTCCCAGAAGCAGGCTCGACAGCCAGCGCCCTTGTCCGTCCCAGCGCAGGAGTCGGGAACGTGACTCTTCGGTAACATGTGCTAAACGCCCATTGATATCGTGGTAATAGTCGACGATGATTGCCGCCGGAGAACCCGTGGGCTTTATCACTTCACGAATCAGGCGATTTTGATCGTCATAAAGATATTCCCAGGTCGTGGTTTCCAGCAGTTTGTCATCCATTTTATATTGGCCTTCTGCGCGGACAATTCGGCCCAATTCGTCGGTATAGTAATGTCGGCTATCGATGCTGGCCTTATTCGGATAAAAGCCGTCGATTCTCATCTCCGTCAGCCAGCCCTTTTGTTTATCACGGATGACAGTCGTTGTGCTTCGCATTGTCTTATTATTACCAATATCACGCTCTTCCGTTTCAGCGCGACTTTCCAGTTGCCCGCAGTGAGAAAGTGACATCGTGCCGGATGATTCATAACGATAAAGTTTTCCTTTACCGGAAAAGTGCACGCTAAGAGACTTCTCGCCCGGCATCATGGGCGGCATTTTTGTCAGAATCATATAGTTTGAACTATTGATAAATAACTGTTTTTCTGCACAAGTCGTCGTGGTCTTTTCATTAGCAAAGGCCGAAGAGCACGCTGCGGTTAAAATTGAAATCATCGTGACGATTTTTATATTCATATAATATTTACATCCCTTTAAATAATTAGTTTTAGCAATACTTTATTTCATCCGAATTTATATGTTTTATACTACAGCATTAGCCGTTCTGGCTGTCGTTAAGATCAATAATATTAAGACGAACGCATAATGGATATTTAATAATTTGGCATGACGTTTCCATTCCCTGAAAGAGAATGAAAACGCCATTGCCGTAGTATCAGGCCACAATCGCGTCCATTGCCTGCAGCACTCGCTTGTCGGATATCGGATACGGCGTGCCGAGCTGCTGGGCGAACAGGCTGACGCGCAGCTCTTCAATCATCCAGCGGATCTCCTGCACGTCGTTATCCTGACGGCGCTGAGGCGGCAGCTTATTCAACCACTGCTGCCACGCCTGCTGGATGCTCTCCACCTTGAGCATCTGCGCGCGGTCACGGTGCGGATCGATCGCCATTTTCTCAAGCCGCTTTTCAATCGCCTGCAGATAGCGCAGCGTATCCCCAAGGCGGCGGAAGCCATTGCCGGTGACGAAACCGCGATACACCAGCCCGCTCATCTGCGATTTGATATCCGACAGCCCAAGCGCCATGGTCATATCCACGCGGCCTTTCAGGCGTTTATTGATATTGAACACCGCGGTCAGGATCTGCTCAACCTGTTTGGCGATTTCCACCACCGTCTCGTTGAGTTCAGCGCGCACCTTTTCATGCAGCGCGGCAAAGCCCTCTTCGGTCCATACCGGGCCGCCCGCTTCATCGATCAGCTTATCCACGCCGCAGGAGATACAGTCATCGATCAGATCCAGCACCTTGCCGTAGGGGTTGAAATAGAGCCCCAGCTTGGCTTTATTCGGCAGCTTCTCATGCAGGTATTTAATCGGCGACGGGATATTCAGCAGCAGCAGGCGACGCAGGCCGCGCCACATCTCCTGCTGCTGCTCCAGCGGGTTATCAAACAGCTTGATCGCCACGCTGTCGCGCTCGTCCACCAGCGCCGGCCAGGCCTTAACTTTGTAGTTGCCGCGCTTCTGCTCGTAGCTCTCCGGAAGCCGGCCAAAGCTCCAGATATGCAGCCCGCTCTGCTCGATACCGTCATCGGCAACCGCGGACAGCGTCTCCTGCACCTTACCTTTCAGCGCATCTTTCAGATCCTGCAGCGAGCGCCCTTCCTGCAGCTTCTTGTTTTTCTCGTCCACCACCCGGAAAGTGATTTTCAGATGATCGGGTACCTGATCCCATTGCCAGGCCTCGCGGTCGATAGTCACGCCGGTCATCCGCCGCAGCTCACGTTCAAGGGAATCCAGCAGCGGCAGCTCCAGCGGCGTCGCGCGGCCTAAAAACGCCTCCGCGTAGTTCGGCGCTGGAACGAAGTTACGCCGTACCGGCTTCGGCAGCGATTTAATCAGGGCGATAACCAGCTCGCGACGCAACCCCGGGATCTGCCACTCAAATCCGGCTTCTTCCACTTGGTTGAGCAGCGGCAGTGGAATATGCACCGTTACGCCGTCAGCGTCGGCGCCCGGTTCAAACTGATAGGTGAGACGCAGCTTCAGGTTGCCCTGGTGCCAGAAGTTCGGATAGTCGAGCTTACTGACCTGCTCCGCGCCTTCCTTAATCAGCATGCTCTTTTCAAAGTTGAGCAGATCCGGCGTCTCGCGGCTGGCCTGTTTCCACCACTTGTCAAAATGGCGCGCGGAGATGACGTCATGGCTGATACGCTGGTCGTAGAACTCAAACAGCGTTTCGTCGTCGACAAGAATATCGCGGCGGCGCGACTTATGCTCCAGCTCTTCAATCTCGTTGCGCAGCTTCAGGTTGTCACGGAAGAAGGCGTGACGAGTCTGCCAGTCGCCCTCCACCAGCGCATGGCGGATAAATAGCTCGCGGCACAGCGCCGGATCAATCTGGCTATAGTTGACCTTGCGGGCCGCCACAATCGGCAGCCCGTAAACGGTGACCTTTTCCGTCGCCATCACCGCGCCCTGCCCGCGCTCCCAGTGGGGTTCGCTGTACGAGCGTTTGATCAAATGCTGCGCCACCGGCTCGACCCACTCCGGCTCAATGCGCGCGGCGATACGCCCCCACAGGCGGCTGGTTTCCACCAGTTCGGCGACCATCGTCCATTTTGGCGGCTTTTTGAACAACCCCGATCCAGGGAAGATGGAGAAGCGAGCGTTGCGCGCGCCGGTAAACTCCTGCTTGTCGGCGTCTTTCATACCGATATGCGACAGCAGACCGGTCAGCAGCGCGGTGTGAATTTCGCGATACTCCGCCGGCTCGCTGTTCACCGGCAGCCCGAGCTCTTTCACCACCTGACGCAGCTGGGTATAGATATCCTGCCACTCGCGCACGCGCAGGTAGTTGAGGAAATCGACCCGGCACTGGCGGCGGAACTGGTTCGAGGAGAGCGCTTTTTGCTGCTCGCCCAGGTAGTTCCACAGGTTGACGAACGCCAGGAAGTCGGACTCTTTATCGTGGAAACGGCGATGTTTCTCGTCAGAGGCCTGCTGCTTGTCCATTGGCCGCTCGCGCGGGTCCTGAATGGAGAGCGCCGAGGTGATAATCATCGCCTCGCGCACGCAGCCGTGTTTTTGCGCTTCCAGCACCATGCGCGCCAGACGCGGGTCCACCGGTAGCTGGCTAAGCTGACGGCCCATCGGCGTCAGCTTATAAGCGGTCTGCTGTTCGTCGGTGGTAATCGCCCCCAGCTCTTCCAGCAGGCGAACGCCGTCCTGAATATTGCGTTTATCCGGCGCTTCAACAAACGGAAACGCGGCGATATCGCCCAGGCCCAGCGCGGTCATCTGCAGGATAACGGATGCCAGGTTGGTGCGCAGAATCTCCGGGTCGGTAAATGCCGGGCGCGACAGGAAGTCATCTTCCGAATAGAGACGAATACAGATCCCTTCCGACACGCGACCGCAGCGGCCTTTACGCTGGTTAGCCGACGCCTGGGAAACCGGCTCAATAGGCAGGCGCTGCACTTTGGTACGGAAGCTGTAGCGGCTGATACGCGCGGTACCCGGGTCAATAACGTACTTGATGCCCGGCACGGTCAGCGAGGTTTCGGCGACGTTGGTAGCCAGCACGATCCGCCGCCCGCTGTGGGCCTGGAACACACGGTTCTGTTCGCTATTGGAAAGCCGCGCATACAGAGGCAGCACTTCGGTATGGCGCAGATTCAGCTTATTGAGCGCATCGGCGGTATCGCGGATTTCACGCTCGCCGCTCATAAAGATAAGGATATCACCGGGGCTTTCGCGCCCGAGTTCATCAACGGCGTCAAATATCGCCTGCAGCTGATCGCGCTCGGTGTCGTCGGCGTCTTCAACGATGGGTCGATAGCGCACTTCTACCGGGTAGGTGCGCCCGGACACTTCGATAATCGGCGCGTTGTTAAAGTGGCGCGAGAAGCGTTCCGGATCGATGGTCGCCGAGGTGATTATAATTTTCAAATCCGGGCGACGGGGCAGCAGTTCCCGCAGGTAGCCAAGCAGGAAGTCGATATTGAGGCTGCGTTCGTGCGCTTCATCGATAATGATGGTGTCGTACTGCATCAGCAGCCGATCCTGCTGGATTTCCGCCAGCAGAATACCGTCGGTCATCAGCTTAACCATGGTGTTATCGCTGACGTGGTCGCTAAAGCGGACTTTATAGCCAATGCAGCCGCCCGGCTCCGTTTGCAGCTCTTCGGCGATACGGTTGGCGACGGTACGCGCGGCCAGACGACGCGGTTGCGTATGGCCAATTAAGCCTTTAACGCCGCGCCCCAGCTCCATACAAATTTTTGGCAGCTGGGTGGTTTTCCCCGAACCGGTTTCCCCCGCCACAATCACCACCTGGTGATCGCGCACGGCTTCGAGAATCTCCTGTTTTTTCTGGCTAACCGGCAGATTCTGCGGATAATCGATAGCCGGTCGGGCGGCTTCGCGCAGCAGGACTCTCCCTGCCGCCTGTTCAATTTCTTGCGCCATCTCCTGAAGGATGGCCTGCTGGGCATCAGGATTTTTAACCTTCTTCACGCCGTGCAGGCGACGGGCAAAGCGCGACTTATCGCGCAGCATCAGGCCATCCAGCCGTGCAAAGAGCTGAGAGAAGGTTATTTTTTGTTGTTCTGTCATAGCGTTATCGGGCAGCGCACTGCCGGGAAAAATCTCTTTTGATGTATTGCGTTAGAGTACCACATCCGCGCAATTCGTGCCTTGTTCAAAAAAACTGAATACAGAGTTCGATTTATTGCGCTTTCTCTGCGACATGATTGTGAATAGAGTGTCAACAAGCACCAGGGCAACGGCCCGTCAATCACATTAAAAAAGGAAACACCCATGAGCAAAGTATTAGTTCTGAAATCCAGTATTCTGGCAGGGTACTCGCAATCTGGTCAGCTGTCCGACTATTTTGTTGAACAATGGCGTGAAAAGCACGCGCAAGACGTTATCACCGTGCGCGACCTGGCTGCAAACCCCATTCCGGTTCTGGACGGCGAACTGGTTGGCGCTCTGCGTCCGAGCGATGCGCCGCTGACGCCGCGTCAGCAGGAAGCGCTGGCGCTTTCCGACGAACTGATCGCTGAACTGCAGGCGAATGATGTGATTGTTATCGCGGCGCCGATGTACAACTTCAACATCCCTACCCAGCTGAAAAACTACTTCGACCTGGTAGCACGCGCTGGCGTGACCTTCCGCTACACCGAGAAAGGGCCGGAAGGTCTGGTGAAAGGTAAACGCGCTGTCGTCGTCACCAGCCGCGGCGGTATCCATAAAGATACCCCGACGGACCTGGTAACGCCGTACCTGTCTACCTTCCTTGGCTTTATCGGCATCACCGACGTGAACTTCGTGTTCGCTGAAGGCATCGCCTACGGCCCGGAAGTTGCAGCGAAAGCGCAGACCGATGCGAAAGCCGCTATCGACAGCGTTGTTGCCGCATAAGAATTGACTCCTCCCGCCCCGGCGGGAGGAGAGTTTCACTTTTTCTCGTAGCGCAAATACCCCACCACGCCACCGCCGCCATCTTTTGGATGATTCACGCCGTCGTTGACCTCCACGCAGGGAAAATCAAAAGGCGACACGCCGTCTATGCAGGCCACATTCACGCCATATTGCTGCGGGTTTGAACGCCGTTGATGAAAAGTGTAGATCCCACACACGGAGCAGAAAAAGTGCACGGCTTGACCGGTATTAAAACGATATTCCGTGAGCTTATCCCGTCCGCGTATAACATCTATTCCTGAAAGCGGCGCGGAGACCGCGACCGCCCCACGCATCCGGCAATATGAACAGTTACAGCGGCGAACGGTGTTGAAGCCATCGCTAAGCTCAACGGTAAAGGCCACCGCGCCGCAGTGGCACTGAGCGGATAATTTCTCTGCCATGATTTACCCCCTCAGGATGATGATTTCGGCCGCAAATTCTCATCAAACGCCAGCCGCTTTCTGTCCGGCTCTGCTTCTTTGAGCGGTTCCACCTGATGCAGCGTCTGTTTGCAGCGCTCCACCAGCATCTGATACTCCCGCGTCCCCTGCTTCTTCCAGGCCAGCTCCCGTTCGCTTAATGTACGAATGGCTTTTGCCGGACTGCCGACAATCAGATGGTTAGCGGGCATTTCGGCGTTGGCTTTCACAAAGGCCGAAGCGCCGACAATGCTGTTTTCCCCAATGCTGGCCCCATCAATAATCACCGCGCTCATGCCCACCAGCGCGTTGCGCCCGATGGTGCAGCCGTGCAGAATCGCGCCGTGGCCGATATGCCCCTCTTCTTCCACGACCGTATCCTGGCCGGGAAAGCCGTGCATCACGCAGTTATCCTGAATGTTGGCGCCATCTTTCACCACGATACGGCCAAAATCGCCGCGCAGGCTGGCGTTAGGCCCGACGTAGACCCCTTTACCGAGGATCACGTCGCCAATTAGCACCGCGGTGGGATGAACGTAGCTCTCGTCCGGTACCACCGGCGTCATACCGTCAATTTGATAAATGGGCATAGCCTCTCCTTATACGCCTGTGAGTCCGCCAAAGCGCTGGAAATAGAGCGGTCCCGGCGCGGGAAGATCCCCCACCGAGCTTTCGCCCTTCTCGCTGACAAACGCCAGCGCGCCGGGCGCAACGCGTTGATAAATATTGATGCACAGCTGGCGCGCGGTTTGTCCGGCCCAGTGCGCGGGGAGCAGCTCTTCAGGCAGCAGCGGATCTTTCAGCACCACCCGGCGATAGAAGTGAATCAGCAGCAGCTGAATCTGGAAACTGCGTTCGGGCGTCAGCTCCGCGGGCTCGCAGTCGCGAAGCAGCGGCAGCAGCGGTCGAAACAGGGCGATAAACGTTTCATACATTGCGTTCTGGTCGGTAAGATGCCAGCACTCTTCAACGCGAGCGCGCAGCGCCGCCCGAGAGAGCGCCAGCGGGGAATGCGCTTCGAAACAGATAACGTTTTCCGCCACGCCCGCTTCATGCAGCAGAGACTGTACGTCCGCCAGCTTTTGTGATGGCGAAGCCAGCAGGCTCGGCGCAAGCGCGCCAAATCCCTGCCATAGCAGCTGTTTTTTGACTTCCGCCAGGGTGCTTTTTTCCAGCCCTTCCGACAGCAGCAGCAGCCAGGTCCCATCCCACTCCGGCGCGCTGGCGCGATAGATTTTATGCTCCGCCCGGCGGGTCAAACGCAGGCCTTTGTCGCTGAGGCGGTAGAAGCTGCGGCGGCCAATGCGCACCACATCGAGCCACTCTTCTTTATTCAGGCGGAACAGCGCGGTACGCACGAATCGTTCGCCGAATCCAAGCCCTTCCAGCAGCGCCGCCACGCTGCCGAGCCAGACCTCTCCGCCGCGCTGGAGCAAGGCGTCGCCATATAAAGAAGCAATAAGCGAGGTCCCGCTGATGGGCATCGCGGCGACGGCCTGCTGAATAAAGGTGTCGAGTTTACTCATCTGATTCATTCTGTTGTGATTTTTGTCCTTTTTGAATCATAGCACAGGAAATCGCGAGGCGGTGCTGCGCACCTGGCCGGGCTACCGGCCCGCAGACGACCATGGATACATCAACCCCGGCACACTCCCCGGGTCGCGGCGTAAACGCCATACCCGGGCTGCCACTGTCCGGGCTACGGGAGTTGTGTCGTCGGGTAGCCCGGACAGGCGCAATGCGCCGCCTCCGGGAGAAGGTGTTATCCGTTAGCGGCCGCCTTGCGCAAATCGAACACGCGGCAGGCCTTGCCCTCAGAGCGCGGGATGCTGCCGCAGTTAACAATGCTGATATCGGTCGAAATCCCCACCATCGACTTGATCCGGTGGCGCAGCTGATGACAAATCTGACAACGTTGTTCGTGGTTCAGCGCCAGACCGCTCTCTTTTAACTCCACGCGCACCGAAAGTGAATCAAGATGGCCCCGGCGGTTAACCTCCAGCTGATAGTGCGGCGCCAGATGTTCGAACTTGAGGATCTCCTCCTCCAGCTGCGACGGGAAGACATTCACGCCGCGGATAATCAGCATATCGTCACTGCGCCCGCTGATGCGATCCATCCGGCGCATAGTGCGGGCAGTCCCTGGCAGCAGACGGGTCAGGTCGCGGGTACGGTAGCGGATCACCGGCAGCGCTTCTTTGGTCAGGGTGGTGAACAGCAGCTCGCCATGTTCGCCGTCCGCCAGCGGCGTGCCGTTGTCCGGATTCACCACTTCAGGGTAGAAGTGATCTTCCCAGATCGTCGGACCGTCGGCGGTTTCCAGGCACTCCATCGCTACCCCGGGCCCCATCACCTCCGACAGGCCGTAAATATCCAGCGCCGAAATCCCCAGACGACGCTCGATTTCCGTACGCATCGCGCGGGTCCACGGCTCCGCGCCGAACACTCCCACCCGCAGTGAGCAGCCGCTGGCGTCGCCGCCCATCTGACGCTCCAGCTCTTCAATCAGATTCAGGCAGTAGGACGGCGTCACCATAATCATATCCGGCTTAAAATCGCGGATTAGCTGGGCCTGCTTTTCGGTCTGCCCGCCGGACATCGGTATCACCGTCGCGCCTAAACGCTCCGCGCCGTAGTGGGCGCCTAGCCCGCCGGTAAACAGACCATAGCCGTAGGCGACATGAATTTTGTCTTTTGCCGTCCCGCCCGCCGCGCGCAGGGAGCGGGCGACAATATTGGCCCAGTTATCAATATCGTTTTGCGTATAACCCACCACCGTCGGCTTGCCGGTGGTGCCCGAAGACGCGTGGATGCGCACCACCTGCTCCATCGGCACCGCAAAGGTATCAAACGGATAGTTGTCGCGCAGATCCTGCTTGGTGGTGCAGGGAAACTTGCTCAGATCGCTCAACTCATGAAAATCGTCCGGATGAACGCCCGCCGCGTCGAATTTGCGGCGATACATCGGCACATTGTCATAGGCGTGCTTCAGGGTCCACTTCAGACGCTGGGTTTGCAGGGCCTGCAGCTCGTCGCGCGATGCGCTTTCAATCGGGTCTAATTGCGTTATCGTTGTCATTTTGTAGGGTACTCGCAGGTAGATTCGCTCACACTCGCTCAAGGATCATGGCAATGCCCTGACCCACGCCAATACACATCGTACACAGCGCATAGCGCCCATTGCGGCGCTGTAGCTCCAGGCTGGCGCTCAATGCCAGCCGGGCTCCGCTCATCCCCAACGGGTGGCCTAAGGCGATGGCGCCGCCGTTGGGGTTAACATGCGGGGCGTCATCCGCCAGCCCCAGCTGTCTGAGCACGCCCAGCGCCTGGGCGGCGAAGGCCTCATTCAGCTCAATCAGATCCATATCGTTTATGTTCAGCCCGGCGCGCTCCAGCACTTTACGTACCGCCGGTACCGGTCCGAGCCCCATCAACTTCGGCTCGACGCCCGCCGTCGCCATCGCCACAATTCGTGCCCGCGGCGTCAGCCCCTGGGCGGTGGCCTGCCGCGAGCTGGCGATAATCAGCGCCGCGGCGCCGTCGTTGACGCCAGAGGCGTTTCCCGCGGTCACTACGCCGCCCTGGCGGAACGGCGTTTTTAGCCGCGAAAGCTGTTCAAGGGTGGTGTCCGCCCGCGGATGCTCGTCGTCACGCACGACGTTTACCGCCCCTTTCCGGTCGATAATCGGTACCGGCACGATCTCCTGCGCCAGAATGCCGTCGCGCTGGGCCTGGGCCGTACGCTGCTGGCTGCGGTACGCAAAAGCGTCCTGATCGGCGCGGCTGATATTTAACAATTCAGCTACATTCTCCGCCGTTTCCGGCATGCTGTCAGTGCCAAATCGCTGCTGCATGAGCGGGTTCACAAAACGCCAGCCGATAGTGGTATCAAACAGCTCGGCCTGGCGCTGATACGGGGCGCTGGCTTTGCCCATCACAAACGGCGCGCGCGACATCGACTCGACGCCGCCGGCGATCATCAGATCCGCCTCTCCGGCTTTGATCGCTCGGGCGGCGAAGCCGATAGCGTCGAGACCGGAGCCGCACAGGCGGTTAATAGTCGTGCCGGGTACGGTGTGCGGATAGCCCGCCAGCAGCGTCGCCATATGAGCCACATTGCGGTTATCTTCGCCGGCCTGGTTGGCGCAGCCGAGAATCACATCGTCAATCGATGCCGGGTCAAATTTCGGGTTACGGTTCAGCAGCTCGCGCAACGGGATAGCGGCCAGGTCGTCAGCGCGCACGCTGGCCAGCGCCCCGCCGTAGCGGCCAATCGGCGTGCGGATCCCGTCACAAATAAAGGCGTCGCGCATCAGACTTCTCCTGTGATTGTGCCGCCGATGCGGTGCGATTTACCGCGAAACAGGGCGACCACTTTTTGCTGTTGGTTAACGATTTCAATGTCATAGACCCCGGTCAGTTTGCCCTGATGCTTAACTCTCGCCGTCGCGGTCAGCAGCTCGCCGACAAAGGCTGGACGAAGAAAATCGATGCTCGCCGCTGAGGCGACCGCCGCCAGCCCCTGACTGTTGCAGGCGTAGGCAAAAGCGGTATCGGCGAGCGAAAACAGCTGTCCGCCGTGGCAGGAGTGGTGGCCGTTGAGCATGTTCGGGGTGACCGCCATGGTCATCTGCGCGTAGCCCTGGTCCATCTCGATAATTTCAATTCCCAGCGCTTTCGCACAGTTATCGTTCTCATACATCGCGCGGGCGTTGCGCCAGGCTTCATTGCTCATGATGTCTCTCCATCAGCGCCTTCTGACGCAGCAAGGAACAGGGGCGATAGCGCTCTTCGCCGTAATGCCGCTGCAGGTTTTCCAGCAGCCGCAGTACCCGGCCCCAGCCAAGTGATTCTCCCCACGCCAGCGGGCCGCGCGGGTAGTTGACGCCCAGACGCATGGCGGTATCGATATCCTCCGCGCCGGCGACGCCCTTCTGCAACGCGTCCAGCGCTTCGTTAACCAGCATCGCCACCGTCCGCCATACCAGCAGGCCGGGATAGTCGGCGATCCGCAGCACCTTTTTGCCCTGCTGCTGAAAATAGAAAGTTGCTTTATCGATCGCCGCCTGAGAGGTGGTTTCCGCGCTGGCCAGCACCACCGTATCGCCTGCGCTATGGTCGTAGACCACCACCGGACGGCCGTGCTTAAGGCTTAACGCCAGGGCGGTTTCACCGGTTGTTTCCAGCAGCAGCACCTCATCCAGCTCGGTGACAACGTCACGTTTTATGTGCTTTGCTGCGCGTTCTGCTGATACGGCGGCCAGCGCCAGGTCAGGCAGTGCGTCAGCAGGCCAGCAGTAGACCCCCTGCCCGCTTTTTTTGCCCAGCCGTCCGGCCAGCGCCAGCTCCTGCTGCAGCAGCGACGGCAGATAGCGACGGTCCTGCCAGAAGGCGTTAAATACCGAACAGGTCACCGCAAAGTTGACGTCCTGGCCAATCAGGTCGGTCAGCGCCAGCGGCCCCATGGGGAAACCACCGCCGTCGCGCAGGGCGGCGTCAATCACCTCCGGCGCGGCGACCTGCTCCTCCAGCGCCCGCCACGCTTCGGCATAAAACGGCCGCGCTACGCGGTTGACGATAAAACCGGGCGTTGAGCGGCAGCGAACCGGCTGTTTTCCCCAGTGGCTGACCCGCTGGCAGAGCTGTTCGACGACTTCCGCCGAGGTAGCCAGACCGCTGACCACTTCCACCAGCTTCATTACCGGGGCCGGGTTAAAGAAGTGCAGCCCGGCGACTCGCTCCGGGTGTTGTATCCCCGCGGCGATGGCGGTGATCGAAATCGATGACGTGTTGCTGACCAGCAGCGTCGACGGGGAGCAGATCGCCGCCAGTTGTTCGAACAATGCCTTTTTGACCTCCAGACGCTCGGAGGCCGCTTCGATAACCAGTTGCGCGCAGGCCAGAGCGCTCAGCGTCTCCGCCGGGGCCAGACGCGACAGCAGCACCCCGGCCTGTTCCGCGGCCAGCTTGCCGCGGCTGACGCGGGAGGCCAGCCGCTGGCGAATCCCGTCGATGGCGCGAACCACCGCCCCAGGAGCGATGTCGTAAATCAGTACCGGATGCCCTGCGGCGGCGGCCACTTCGGCAATGCCGGCGCCCATGGTGCCGCTGCCTATCACCGCGACGGTAGGTAACGTTGTGCTCATCGGCTATTTCCCGCTGAATTGAGGTGGACGCTTGGCCAGAAAAGCGCTGACGCCTTCGCGATAGTCTGCGCTGCGCCCGGCCAGACGCTGATAGTCGCGCTCAAGCTCAAGCTGCTGGTCCAGGGTCTGCGTTTCCGCCAGCCGCAGGGCTTTCTTAATCAGCCCGAGGCCATAGGTCGGCTGGGCGGCCAGATGACGCGCCAGCGCCAGGCCGGTGTCTTTCAGATCGGCGTCGTCCACCACCTGCCAGATCATCCCCCACTGCGCCGCCTGCTCTGCGCTCAGGCTATCGCCCAGCAGCGCTAACCCCATTGCGCGCGCGCGTCCCGACACCCGCGGCAGAAACCAGCTGCCGCCGCAGTCAGGTACCAGGCCGAGTTTGCTGAAGGCCATGACGAACTTCGCCGAACGCGCCGCCAGAACGATATCGCAGCCCAGCGCCAGCGTGGCTCCCGCGCCCGCCGCGACGCCGTTTACCGCGCAAATGACCGGTTTCGGCAGCGCCGCCAGACGGCGTACCAGCGGGTTATAGAAACGCTCGACCGATAGGCCGAGATCCGGTGCAGGACCGCTGGGGTCAACGTTGCGGTCATTTAAATCCTGTCCGGCGCAAAAGCCGCGCCCGGCGCCGGTCAGCAGTAAACTGCGCACGCTGTCGTCACGCTCGGCCTGTTTCAGGCACGCCGCCAGCTGCTGATGCATCAGGTCGTTAAAACTGTTCAGACGGTCCGGGCGATTAAGGGTAATCGTCATCACGCCCTGTTCCACTTCGCTGAGAATGAAAGCTTCCACGATTAGCGTCCTTTAAATTCCGCAGTACGTTTATGTAAAAAGGCGTCGATGCCTTCACGGCGATCTTCGGTCGCGCTCAGCAATGTAAACAGCTGGCGCTCCTGCTGAAGCCCGGCCTGCAGGCTCACCTCCTGCGACAGCCGCAAAGCCTGCTTAGCCGCGCGCAGCGCCAGCGGCGAGTGGCGAGCAACGGTTGCCGCCAGGCCAAGCGCATATTCATCGGTGAGCGCTGGCGGATAAACCTCGCATACCAGCCCCGCCCGTTGCGCCTGATGAGCATCAATGCTTTCGCCGCTCAAGACCATCCGGCTGGCCAGCGCCTTACCGACGGTGCGGATCAGACGCTGGGTGCCGCCCGCGCCCGGCATAATGCCGAGGGTGATTTCCGGCAGGCCGAAGCGGGCGTTATCGCCGGCAACAATCAGATCGCCCAGCAGCGCCAGCTCGCATCCGGCGCCGAGGGCATAGCCGTTAACCGAAGCAATCAGCGGTTTGCTGAAGGCGTCGATACGCGCCCACAGCCGCGGGCGAATATCATCGAGCGTGGCGGACAGATCTTTTTCCGCCATTTCGTTCAGGTCAGCGCCTGCGGCGAAAAAATGTGGGTTGCCGCTGATGACGCAGACGCCAACCGTCGGATCCAGCGCCGCCGCGTCGAGCGCGTCGGCGATCTGCGTCAGCAGCGCGTTATTCAGCGCGTTGCGCGCCTGCGGACGATTGAGCGTCAGCTGCAGTACGCGCGCGTGGCGAGCAATCAACAGTTCACTCATGCCATCCCCCGCGCGTCGAAGTCGACGATCACGTCGCCGCTGGTGGGAAGCGCCTGGCAGCTCAGCACGTAGCCTGCCGCCACTTCGTCGGCTTCAAGGCTGTAGTTAGCGGCCATCGCCACCTCGCCGCGCAGCACTTTGCATTTACAGGTGGCGCACACGCCGCCCTTACAGGCAAACGGCAGGTCCGCCCCCTGGCGTAGCGCGGCGTCAAGAATGCTGTCGTCCTCAGCGCTCAGGGCAATGATGCGGTCGCGGCCATCCTGACGAATCGTGACCGAGCGGCCCTCCGCCTGTACGCCAGCAGCCCGCCTGGCGCTGCTGCCCGGCGTATTGAAACGTTCCAGATGGATGGCTTTCTCCGGGACGCCCAGCTCGCGCAGGGTCATTTCCGCTTCATCCATCATCGCCGCCGGGCCGCAAATAAAAGCATGGTCAAAGCGGCTGAAGTCCAGCAGATGGTCGGCCAGTTCGCGCAGCTTGTCGCCATTGATGCGCCCCTGCAGCAGATCGCTGTCCATCGACTCTTGGCTGAACAGGTGCACCACCTGCAAACGCTGCGGATAGCGGTCTTTCAGGTCGGCCAGCGCCTGACGGAACATCATGCTGTGGCTGCTGCGGTTACCGTAAATCAGCGTGAAGCGGCTGTCGGTTTCGCTGGCGAGGGTGGCATCGATAATCGCCATCATCGGCGTAATCCCGGAGCCGGCGGCAATCGCCAGGTAGTCGGCCCGACGCCCGGCCTGCGGCTGGTAACCAAAGTGACCCTGCGGCACCATCACCTCCAGCGCCATCCCCGGTTGAATGTCGCTTTGGGCATAGCGCGAGAAGCGCCCGCCGTCGATAGCCTTCACCGCCACGCTGATTTCACCCGGCGCGCGGCTGCGGCAAATGGAGTAGCAGCGCCTAAGCTCTTCGCCGCCGAGGCGGGCTCTCAGCGTCAGATGCTGGCCCGGACGAAAGGCATAGGCGTCGCGCAGCGCGTCGGGTATGGCAAAGGTGATGGTGACCGCGTCGCGGGTTTCCGGTTCCACTTTCGCCACGGTAAGCGAATGAAATGTCGTCATCGCAACCTCAAATACATTTAAAGTAATCAAAGGGTTCCCGGCAGCTGTCGCAGCGATACAGCGCTTTGCAGGCCGTGGAACCGAATTCGCTAATTAGCGAGGTGTGTCGGCTAGCGCAGCGCGGGCAGATCACCTCGTCCGGCATATGGGCATGGCAGGCATGAGCCTGCGGCGGACTGATGCCGTACAGGCGCAGACGTTCCCGGGCCTCCGGCCCCATCCAGTCGGTAGTCCACGGCGGGTCCAGCTGCAGCACGATATGCACCGGCGCGTAGCCGTTTGCCGTCATCGCCGCGCGGATTTCTCCCAGCAGATGTTCGGTGGCCGGGCAGCCGGAATAGGTTGGCGTGAAGCCAATCACCCAGCCATCGCCTCGGCGTTCCACGCTGCGCACCATACCGAGGTCGGTAATCGTCAGCACCGGAACTTCCGGGTCAGGAATGGCGCTTAATACGTCCCAGACGGCGTGGATCTCCGGGGGAGCGATATCTACCAGACGTTGCATAATCCCCTCCTGCTACCAACGCTGACCGGGATAGGCGCGCTGTAAATACTGCATCTCCGCCAGCAGCGGCCCGAGATGCTCGCTGTGCAGCCCCTGCTTGCCGCCGTGGCGAAACGGCGCTTCCTCGGGGATCGACAAACCGGCATCGCTTAGCGCGGCGCGGACCGTCGCCTGCCATTCAGCCTGTAACTCGCGCGGGTCGACGGCGATGCCCTGCATGCTCAGCTCAATCTCCAGCGCATCGGCCTGGAATAGCTCGCCGGTAAAGCGCCACAGGTTATCGACCGCGTCCTGCGTTCTCTGCGCGGAAAGCGCCGTGCCGTTGCCCAGGCGTTCCAGCCAGCCGCGGCTAAAGCGCTGGTGATAACGCACCTCTTTCAGCGCCTTGGCGGCGATGGCGGCGAGCTGCGTATCGCGACTGCTGACCAGGCGGCCATAGAGCGCCACGTGCCAGACATCGATAAAAAACTGGCGAGCAATGGTGTCGGCAAAGTTGCCGTTTGGCTGCTCCGCCAACAGCAGATTGCAAAACTGGCGTTCGTCGCGGCCAAAGGCCAGAGTGTCTTCATCGCCGCTGCCGGCCAGGTCGGCGGCGTAGCTAAGAAAATTGCGCGCCTGCCCCAGCAGGTCGAGGCCGATATTGGCCAACGCCAGATCGATCTCCAGCTCCGGCGCGTGGCCGCACCACTCGCCAAGACGCTGAGCCAGCACCAGGCCGGTATCGCCGAGGCGCAGAGCATAAGCGGCAACGGGGTTGTCGTTGTTCATCGCCGCCTCACATATGTTCCATGCCATCGGGCACGGTGTAGAAGGTCGGATGGCGGTAGATTTTGCTCTCCGCCGGATCAAAAAATTCTTCACGCGCTTCGGGCTGCGAGGCGATAATTTCGCGGGCCTTCACCACCCAGATTGAGCAGCCTTCGCTGCGGCGGGTGTAGGCATCGCGGGCGTTTTCCAGCGCCATCCGGTCGTCGGCGGCGTGCAGGCTGCCGACGTGGCGGTGCGACAACCCCTGCTTGCTGCGAACGAACACTTCATATAACGGCCAGTCGTTTTTGCTCATCTTCCTTCTCCTTACGCGGCATCGCGGGCCCGTTGTTTTTGCGCGTGCGCCAGCGCGGCTTCCCGCACCCACGCGCCCTCTTCCCATGCCTTGCGTTTAGCGGCCAGGCGTTCGTGGTTGCAGATCCCGCGCCCGGCAATCGTCTCGTTAAATTCCTGCCAGTCGATGGCGCCAAAGCGGTAGTGGCCGGTGAACTCATCCAGCTGCAGATCCGGGTCCGGCACGGTCATGCCGAGGATCTCCACCTGCGGAATGGTGTTATCAACAAAGCGCTGGCGCAGTTCGTCATTCGAGTGGAGCTTGATTTTCCACGCCATACTGCGGGCGCTGTTTGGCGAGTTATCGTCGTTCGGCCCGAACATCATCAGCGCCGGCCACCAGAAACGGTTGATGGCGTCCTGCAGCATCTGCCGCTGCGCGTCGCTGCCCTGCGCCAGCGCCATGCAGGCTTCAAATCCCTGGCGCTGGTGAAAGCTCTCCTCTTTGCAGATCTTGACCATTGCCCGGGCGTAGGGTCCGTAGGAGGTCCGGCACAGCGCCACCTGATTGACGATGGCTGCGCCGTCCACCAGCCAGCCGATCACGCCGATATCCGCCCAGCTCAGGGTCGGGTAGTTGAAAATGGAGGAGTACTTCATCTTGCCGTCGAGCATTTTCTGATACAGGTCTTCGCGGGCGCAGCCGAGGGTTTCCGCCGCACTGTAGAGGTACAGGCCATGCCCGGCTTCATCCTGCACTTTCGCCAGCAGAATCGCTTTGCGCCTAAGGGTCGGCGCGCGAGCGATCCAGTTGCCTTCCGGCAGCATGCCGACAATTTCCGAGTGCGCGTGCTGGCCTATCTGGCGGATCAGCGTTTTGCGGTAGGCTTCCGGCATCCAGTCCTGCGGTTCAATGGCCGTCTCCTGCGCAATGCGCTGGTCAAAGCGTTGTTCTTCTGTCACGTCATCACCTTTATGATTCCAATAAATTCGATTTAAATTAATTTTCGAATCACTTTGTTTTATAAAAGTTACATTCGGGTTAAATAAAACCACAAATTTTGTTTATGTTTTTTGTGACAGTTACCGCAAAAGCTTTTGTAAAAACCATTATTAACAATTAATTAAGCCAGCCTCACCGAAAGACGGCGATCGCATTGTTAATAAATTATTAAATTCGAACTTGATTTTTATGATTCACCAAAGAACTATTTATAGATATTTCATGTAACATATCTGGAGATAAACCATGCAGCAGTTAGCCAGCTACTTGTCCGGCACGTGGCAGACCGGCCGGGGCCACGCACGCACCATCCATCACGCCATCAGCGGTGAAGCGCTATGGGAAGTCACCAGTGCGGGTCTGGATATGGCACAGGCGCGACGCTTCGCGATCGAGCGCGGCGGCAAGGCGCTGGGGGCGATGAGCTTTATTGAGCGCAGCGCGATGCTGAAGGCGCTCGCCAGATATTTGCTGGAGCAGAAGGCGGAGCTGTACGCGATCTCCGCCGAAACCGGCGCCACACGCGCCGATAGCTGGGTAGATATCGAAGGGGGCATTGGCACCCTTTTCACCTACGCCGGTCTCGGCAGCCGCGAGCTGCCGGACGATACCCTGTGGCCGGAAGATGAGCTGATCCCGCTGTCAAAACAGGGAGGCTTCGCCGCCCGCCACGTCCTGACCTCGAAGTCCGGCGTGGCGGTGCATATCAACGCGTTTAACTTTCCCTGCTGGGGGATGCTGGAAAAGCTGGCGCCCACCTGGCTTGCCGGGATGCCCGCCATCATCAAACCGGCTACCGCCACCGCGCAGTTGACGCAGGCGATGGTCAAAATGATTATCGACAGCGGACTGGTGCCGGAAGGCGCAATCAGCCTGATCTGTGGCGGCGCGGGCGATCTGCTCGACCATCTCGATGGCCAGGATGTCGTCACCTTTACCGGATCGGCCCATACCGGACAGCAGTTGCGGGTGCACCCCAACCTGGTCGCGAAGTCCATTCCCTTCACCATGGAAGCGGATTCGCTGAACTGTTGCGTACTCGGTGACGATGTCACGCCGGAGCAGCCGGAGTTCGCGCTATTTATTCGCGAAGTGGTACGAGAGATGACGGCAAAAGCCGGGCAAAAGTGCACCGCCATCCGCCGGATTATCGTGCCACAGGCGCAGGTGAAAGCGGTGAGCGACGCGCTTATTGCACGCCTGCAAAACGTGGTGGTTGGCGACCCGGCGCAGGAAGGCGTGAAGATGGGGGCGCTGGTGAACAACGAACAGCGTCAGGACGTGCAGGATAACGTCAATCGTCTGGTGGCCGCCGGATGCGACGTGCTGCTAGGCGGCCAGGCCGATCTCAGCGCCGCCGGGGCCTTCTTCCCGCCAACGCTGCTGTACTGCCCGCAGCCGGACGAAACCCCGGCGGTTCACGCTATTGAAGCGTTTGGTCCCGTCGCCACCCTGATACCGTATCAGACCGTTGAGCACGCCATGACCCTGGCGCGGGCCGGCGAAGGTAGCCTGGCCGGAACGCTGGTGACCGCTAGCGGCGAACTGGCGCGGACGTTTATTCTCGGCGCCGCCCGCGCCCACGGACGTATTCAGATACTGAACGAAGCCTCTTCTGCAGAATCGACCGGCCACGGCTCCCCGCTGCCGCAGCTGGTTCACGGCGGCCCGGGGCGCGCCGGCGGCGGCGAAGAGCTGGGCGGTCTGCGGGCGGTGAAGCACTATATGCAGCGCACCGCGATTCAGGGCAGCCCGACGATGCTCGCCGCTATCGGTCAGCAGTGGGTACGCGGCGCGCAGGTGGTGGAAGACCGCATTCACCCGTTCCGTAAATATTTTGAGGAGATCCAGCCGGGCGACAGCCTGCTGACGCCTCGCCGCACCCTGACCGAGGCGGATATCGTCAACTTCGCCTGCCTGAGCGGCGATCACTTTTACGCTCATATGGATAAGATTGCCGCCGCGGAGTCGATTTTTGGCGAGCGGGTGGTGCACGGCTATTTCCTGATTTCCGCCGCTGCCGGGCTGTTTGTTGACGCCGGAGTCGGTCCGGTGATCGCCAACTACGGGATGGAAAATCTGCGCTTTATCGAGCCGGTGAAGCCGGGCGATACCATCCAGGTACGCCTGACCTGCAAACGCAAAACGGTGAAACACCAGCGCAGCGCGGAGGAGAAAGCGACCGGCGTCGTCGAGTGGGCGGTAGAGATTTTTAACCAGCACCAGCAGGCGGTCGCGCTCTATTCCATTCTGACCCTGGTCGCCCGCCAGCGGGGAGATTTTGCCGGGTAAATATTGGAAATTCGCGCATTTTTGTCGCCCGGCAGGGCTTCGCCATATTCATGCCTCTGCGGAGGCATTTTTTGTAACTGGCAAAACTGACAAACAACCTGGCAAAAGCAGGCAAACGCCTGGGAGCAGAGCGCTGTTAGGTTAACGATACACAAGCCGACATTCGCAGCGGCACAGCACAACACAACAATAAGGTGAGGTCTCAATGGCGATTCTTTCTCCCCGCAAAACGGCTCTGGCGTTAGCTGTCGCTCTGTTCTGCGCCTGGCAAAGCCCGGCGTTCGCCCACGGCGGCGAAGCCGATATGGTCCCGATGGACAAAACCCTGCAGGATTTTGGCGCGGACGTTCAGTGGGATGACTACGCGCAGATGTTTACCCTGATTAAAGACGGCGCTTACGTAAAGGTAAAACCGGGGGCGAAAACGGCCATCGTCAATGGTAAAACCCTGGAGCTGCAGGTGCCGGTAGTGATGAAAGACGGCAAAGCGTGGGTTTCTGACACCTTTATCAACGACGTGTTTCAGTCCGGTCTTGACCAGACCTTCCAGGTGGAAAAACGCCCTCACCCGCTGAACTCGTTGTCAGCGGCGGAAATCAGCGCAGCGGTCGCCATTGTTAAAGCCGCGGTGGATTTCAAGCCCAATACCCGATTCACCGAGATCTCCCTGCGCGAGCCGGATAAAAAAGCGGTGTGGGATTTTGCCCTCAACGGCACGCCGGTCAACGCCCCGCGCGCCGCCGACGTGATCATGCTCGACGGCAAGCACGTTATTGAGGCGGTGGTGGATTTACAGAATAAAAAGGTCCTTTCATGGACGCCGATTAAAGACGCCCACGGCATGGTGCTGCTGGATGATTTCGCCAGCGTGCAGAACATCATCAACGCCAGCAGCGAATTTGCCGAAGTGTTGAAAAAACACGGCATCGACGACCCGAGCAAGGTGATTACCACCCCGCTGACCGTCGGCTACTTCGACGGTAAAGATGGCCTCAAGCAGGACGCGCGGCTGCTGAAAGTGGTCAGCTATCTCGACGTCGGCGACGGCAACTACTGGGCGCACCCGATTGAAAATCTGGTGGCGGTGGTCGACCTCGAGCAGAAGAAGATCATCAAAATCGAAGAGGGTCCGACGATCCCGGTGCCGATGGCGGCCCGCCCCTATGACGGCCGAGACCGCGTTGCGCCTACGGTGAAACCGCTGGAGATCATTGAGCCAGAGGGCAAAAACTACACCATCACCGGCGATATGATTCACTGGCGGAACTGGGATTTCCATCTGCGGATGAACTCCCGCGTCGGGCCGATTTTGTCTACCGTGACCTGGAACGATAACGGTAAAAAACGCCAGGTGATGTATGAAGGTTCGCTGGGTGGGATGATCGTCCCCTACGGCGACCCGGACGTGGGCTGGTATTTTAAAGCCTATCTGGATTCCGGCGACTACGGCATGGGCACCCTGACCTCGCCTATCGTCCGCGGTAAAGATGCGCCGTCCAACGCGGTCCTGCTGGATGAAACTATCGCCGACTATACCGGCACGCCAACCACCATCCCACGCGCGATCGCCATCTTCGAACGTTACGCCGGGCCGGAGTATAAGCATCAGGAGATGGGCAAGCCGAACGTCAGTACCGAACGCCGCGAGCTGGTGGTGCGCTGGATCAGCACCGTCGGCAACTACGACTACATCTTTGACTGGGTATTTCACGAAAACGGCACCATCGGCATTGATGCCGGGGCCACCGGCATCGAAGCGGTCAAAGGCGTACAGGCGAAGACCATGCACGACCCGAGCGCCAAAGAAGATACCCGCTACGGCACGCTGATCGACCATAATATTGTCGGCACCACTCACCAGCATATCTACAACTTCCGCCTCGATCTTGACGTCGACGGCGAGAACAACACGCTGGTGGCCATGGACCCGGAAGTGAAGCCGAACACCGCCGGCGGCCCGCGTACCAGCACTATGCAGATCAATCAGTACACCCTTGATAGCGAGCAGAAAGCGGCGCAGAAATTTGACCCGGGCACCATTCGTCTGCTGAGCAATACCACCAAAGAAAACCGGATGGGTAACCCGGTGTCGTATCAGATTATCCCCTACGCGGGCGGCACACATCCGGTCGCCACCGGAGCGAAATTCGCCCCAGATGAGTGGATTTACCATCGTCTGAGCTTTATGGATAAACAGCTGTGGGTCACCCGCTATCATCCCACCGAGCGCTTCCCGGAAGGTAAGTACCCTAACCGTTCGATTCACGACACCGGCCTCGGCCAGTACGTGAAAGATGACGAGTCGCTGGACAACCATGATGACGTGGTATGGATCACCACCGGTACCACCCACGTGGCCCGGGCTGAGGAGTGGCCGATTATGCCGACCGAGTGGGCGCATGCGCTGCTGAAGCCGTGGAACTTCTTTGACGAGACGCCGACGCTGGGCGAGAAGAAACAATAAGCACGTCACGGCCTCAGCGATGGGGCCGTTTTTACTTATCCGCGGTCAATGCACATGTCCCGGGCAGCAGGACCGGTATACCCTGTTTTTCAACTTCTTTTGCCATATATTCATCGCTGACGCTCCGGTTCGCGGCGTTCCCGCTCATCCTCGGTTACGTAGCGCGTTAAGTAGCGCCTGCGTTGCGCTGGAAGACGTTCCGGATGACGAACAAACCAGCCGAAACTCACGGTGTATGGCAGGCGTCACTGGCACCACGCACAGATTGCGCAACGCCTCTGGCAGAGCTGATTCAGGTACAAGGGCGACGCCCATCCCTTCCGCGACCAGCTTACAGGCGCTAATCCAGTCGCGCACCGTCACGCGTATATCAGCAAGTTGCAGACCCGCCTTTTCCATCAGGCTTTTGCCATTAACGGCGCATCCGCCTGTCGCCAGAATAAAGGGCTGGTCTGCCAGCGCCTTTAGCGTTATGCCAGACGTCCTGGCATGGTGTGCCAGCCGATGAGTGGCTGGCAGTACCGCTACCCATGCATCCTGCCCTAATACAACGTCTGCACGGCCGGGGTCGGGATTCATGACCACCCCCAGCTCAACGGTATCTGCGGCCAGCCACTCCTCAACCTCCTCGTCAGAGCCTTCCAGGATGACGACATCAATACCCGGATGCAGGCGCTTAAAGTCCCGCAGCAGACCGGGCAACAAGGTGGACGTCACGGATGGAAAGCTGGCCAGGCGAATGCGCCCGCGATTTAAACCCCGGCTCTCATCGGCCAGTACGCGGATAGCATTCAGCTGCGAAAGCATGTTTCTTGCGTGTTCAACAACCTGCCCACCCAGCGCGGTCACACCGATATATCGTCGCTCACGTATAAATACCGGAAATCCCAGTGAAGCTTCTAGTTGGGCGATTGCCTGGCTGGCGCCGGACTGAGTCATTCCTATCTCCTCTGCGGCGCGCGAGATGTTGCCGGCATCCGCCACGGCCACCAGTAAGCGCCAATGTAAAAGATTCATCATGATTGTCAGTAGCTCAGCTAATAGTTAGTTTCTTTATCATTAATTTTACAGCGCAACCCGCCTCAAATACAGTGAGTTCAGGATGTTCCCCGACCGCTTTTCCCCTTTAACGGAGACAAAATGAAACTCTATTACGCCCCGGATACCTGTTCGTTATCACCGCACATCGTGCTGCGCGAACTGCAACTTGAGTTTGAACTGGTTAGAGTCAACAACAGAAGCAAGATCACCGCTGATGGTCGTGACTTCCGAACGATTAACCCTAAAGGCTATGTCGCGGCCCTTGAACTCGATGATAGTCAGATACTCACTGAGGGGCCGGCCATCGTACAGTACCTCGCCGATCTAAAACCAGAGCACGACCTGGCGCCCCGCGCTGACAGCTGGGCTCGGGTGCGTCTGCAGGAATGGCTTAACTTTATCACCAGTGAGATACACGCTGGCTCGGCACCGTTGTTCAACCCCGCGCTGCCCGAAGAGGTCAGAGCGATTTTTCGTGAGAAGCTGTTCCGACAGTTCGATTACCTTCAGGCGACTCTCAACGAAAAAACCTATCTGACTGGCCCATCCTTCAGCGTGGCTGATGCCTACCTTTTCACTGTGCTGGGCTGGTGTAGATTCTTCTCAATCTCACTGGAGCGCTGGCCTGTGCTATTGGCGTACAGGGAAATGATCAATGCCCGTCCTGCGGTACAGGCCGCATTACTGGCCGAGGCATCGCTTTAAGGTTGGTATGGGGATTACGGTTCAGGCATTACTGCGTAAAAACGTAACGCCTTATAAACAGGGCATTCACCAAAGAGGACGACAAGTATTCTGATTGTTAGAATGACGACGGCGGGCGAGAAAAAGCGGTAATGCGGCTCAGACGCTGAGCGGCGTTAAAACCGGGTTCGAATTTGTCGCCGTTGTTCTGTTTATCCGGGGGAATGCGCCTGCCGCTCTTTCATGTTCAATCGGGTGCAACACCTCAGGAATATATTTTACCCTCACAGCCTTAACGCTATAACTAATGGGCGTTGGTGGAGTTTGGTAGACAGCTTTGCGCCAGAAGCGGGCCGTCAGCAAGCCGAAGCAGGATATTTCGGAAGCTCTTATGGACAAATGAAATGTATAATCACATGTAAACTCAGGCGGGATTTTAACATTAAAGCAGTATCTTTCCCTGGAGAACACAGATGTTTACTCATATGCGTATTGCTAAACCCGTCGCCAATCTCGAAAGATCATTTCTGATGTACAGCAAGGGGTTAGGTCTGCATAAAATTGCTGAATTCAACGATCATGACGGTTTCAATGGAATAATGCTAGGGAGGGGAGACTTAGACTGGCACATAGAATTCACTTTTTGCCGAAGCCATCCCGTACAACCTTTACACACAGAAGAAGATTTACTCGTTCTTTATTACTCTGAAGAAAAAGAATGGGGAATTGCCTGTGAAAGAATGATCGGTGCTGGCTTTAGAATGACCACGTCATTCAATCCTTACTGGGATGTGATCGGAAGGACATTTGTTGACTTCGATGGATATAGGGTGGTTATACAAAACAAGGCGTGGGTATTGCCCCAATAAATATGGCAATGCTGCCACCGTCCTGCCGTAAGATAAACATTCGTTTCTCGCTCAAAGCTGACCTCACGGCGCTTCAGGCGGTCCGCTTCGTGCCAGGAGCGGACGTAATGGAATTGGCATCGCGTTATATCGTTCTGGGATAAAAAGCAAAATCCAATAATAAATAACTCAATGATTGAACGGAAATTGCCCAGCAGAGATATTATCATGCTCATTATGTACAGCTGTTCTATAGTTCATGAAGACCTCCGCTAAAACAATCAATTGAGTGGGATTTCGCTATGCCAATAACACGCAGGGACTTTTATAAACTGGCGCTGGGCTCCGCCGTTGGTCTTGCAGTACTAAAGAACAGCCCAACAGCGCTTGCTCAGGGGATTTCCCTGAAGAAGCCACTTCCCTACGGCGCAGGGCAAAAAGGGGAAACTGCAGGTGGTTTACCACCTGAAGGTTCCAGAATCGGACGCCGCAATCGCAACAACAACGAATCCGTCAGTCCACAATAAAGAGTTTTGCCCCTGTCTCCGTTCTGGACTGATGTGGTTCTGCGTTATCACCCACCTGATAGCTCATTCCCGCAGTTAAACTGAATTTACGGCCATCTGCGAGCAGTGTTTCGAGTTCTCCCTCCATGCATAAAAGGACATGGCCTTTACTGCACCAATGATCCGCGAGGTAACCAGGGGTATATTCAACCATTCGCACACGAATTTGATTTGGCTTCTGACCAAAAAGTTGCGTGCGCCAGTAAGCCATGCCCGTTTCCCCTGGATGTTCTGTTATTTCGATTTCACCCCAGTTGGTGGTGCCAAACGCAAATGCCTCGATATTCATTTTATGGCCTTTCGTTATTAAGAAAGAGCTCTTGAGCTCAGGTTAGAGTGAATTAAAATAAGAAAAAATAATTTATACATCAATGAAAATCGATGGGTGTCGGTAACGTCCGCTCCTCGCTCATAGCGGACCTTTAGCCCAGTTAGCTTGTCCGCTTCGTGCCAGAAGCGACCATGGCGCGTCTCTATACCGTTGTGCGAGGTATCTCGGTATGATCAATGCAACCCTGGCCCTGTAACGTCGTATGGACAGCTACATCAAGAGGGGTGTGAGGCTCGGCACCTAAAAATTTCACCAGTTTCGTATTGTCCAGGCGGACCGACTTGCGCCACAGGTACCGCATCTCCAAAAGCTCGCGTAAGGTTGCGTTGAAAGGCGCAGCCAGGTACGCGAACCACCACGGAAATGATTGTATTTTGGCAACGCCGCCGTAGCGCGCCGCAGTGCGTTGAATCGCACTGACCATTTCGCTGCCGTCGGCATCCCAATGGCCTTGCATATGGAAGCGCGCAAAGGGCTCAAGTTCCTCGCGTCGTTCTAGCAGCGCAGCTATCGTTTCCGCTACATCAGGTAAATAAGCCCACTGGTGACCCGTTTCATGCGAACCAGGATTGCTAATGACGCCAGGCAGCTTGCCGGGTTTAATCAAACCTTGAGAAAACCAGTTATTACCGGCGCGTGGACCAAAAAAATCCCCTGCACGGAGGATTAATACCCGCCCGCCCCGCTGCGAATAGGCCTCAAGTTCGTTCTCCATTTGTACCCTGATCGCTCCCTTCTTTGTGACCGGCATCTGCGGAGCATCTTCCCGTACTAGCGGAAAAGCGTCAGGACCATAGTTGTAAACGGTACCGGGAAGCACGATCAAGGCGCCGGTTCGTTCTGCTGCGCCGATCGTGTTGCGCAGCATAGGCAGCACCAGATGCTCCCAGTTTCTGTAGCCGGGCGGATTGACGGCGTGAACGATCGCGCTACAGCCTGCCGCCGCCGCGGCGACTTGGTCCGGGTCGAGAACGTCGCCCCCTATCCACTGGATGTCATCACGTTGTTCACTGCCATGAAGTCCTCGTTTTAGTGCACGTACGTCCCATTTTTTCTGAATGAGCCGGCGAGCAGTTTCACCACCGATACCGCCGGTTGCGCCAAGTATCAGTACTTTGCCTCGGGTTTCCATAATATCTGCCTCTTCGCTGATTTGACCTTGACAGCGTACGTACAGGCAGAGCTAAATGGAATTGCATATCTTTATAGGGCAGCTATACAAATTTGTATGAATAAATCTATCCCATGGGAGTGGTACCGAACATTTCTGGCTGTGCTCAGGGAAGGTTCGCTTTCCGGCGCATCACGCAGGCTTTCGATTACGCAGCCTACGGCAGGACGCCATATCGCTGCGCTGGAGTCCGCTCTGGGCCAGGTGTTGTTCACGCGGTCGCAGACGGGCCTGCTGGCGACTGAAACGGCGCTGGCGCTGAGGGTGCATGCCGAAGCGATGGAGAGCACCGCGAATACGTTAGCGCGTACAGCCTCCAACTTTAGTCATAACAGCGCGTCCATTTGTGGCGTTGTCCGCGTCTCCGCAAGTGACGTTATCGGCGTTGAGGTTCTGCCACCACTTATTGCCAGGCTCAGGAAGTCTCACCCACAAATAACGATTGAATTAGTTCTGTCGAACCGGGTTCAGGATTTACTGCACAGAGAAGCCGATATTGCTGTACGCATGACTACGCCAGTACAGGAGCAGCTTATTGCGCGTCGCGTTGGGCGCATTGAGCTCGGTCTCCACGCATCGACTTCCTATCTCGCACGTCATGGCACACCTGAAAATAGCGAAGATTTGCTGAACCATGCGCTGGTTGGCTTTGATCAGGATACGCCTTTCATCCGTAAGGCCCTGGAAAAATTCCCTCAGCTAAGCCGCGATGCCTTTTCCATGCGCACCGACAGCGACGTGGCTCAGCTGAATCTTATTCGCGCCGGTGCCGGCATTGGCATATGCCAGGTGCAGTTGGCCAATGGCTATATTCCATTGCAGAGGTTACTGCCGAATGTCTTTTCTTTCTATCTTGATACCTGGATCGTCATGCACGAAGACCTGCGTAATAGTCTGTGCTGCAAATTGGTTTTCGATGTTCTGGCAAAGGGATTAGGGGAATATATCGGCCAGAGACAGGAACAGTGAATCGCCATGGAGAAAAGGCCGCTAGTTCGAACTCCGTCTGTTAACGACCTTCAATACATCATTTATGAGACTGAAAATAATATTCAGCCACACTTATTCCCCTTTGCGGCCAGAGCAGAAAAAAACCACTATATTAAAGGGATATGTTTGTTCTGTAGCATTTAAATCAAGAACATACATGGCCTTTAATAATGTAAGTGATACCTGTTCGACACGCGGAAACAGAGTGCAATGTGAAGGGTATTATTCAGGGACAGAGTGATAGTGCGTTGACCCTGCGACTTCATGTGCATCTCCGCCCTGCAAACAAGTGATACCATAGAAGGTATGAACCTGCTTCAGGAATGCTCATGAAACCGACCCTTAATCAGTTGATTAACTTTTGCACTGTTGCTGAAACCGGAAACATCGGCAAAGCCGCCAATAAACTCAATATTTCGCAGCCCCCCTTAAGCCGGCAAATTGCCCAGCTGGAAACCATCCTCGGTGCAAAGCTATTTAACCGGGCCGCTAAAGGTGTCAGTTTAACCCTTGCCGGAGAGCAATTTCTGGTGGACTGCCAGGCGGTGCTGGCAATGCTGGAGCAGGCTTGTAATAACGTACGGGCAGTAGAATCAGGGCAGAAAGGTGTTCTGAAGTTAGGTGCAACAATGTATGCCAGCTATAGCGTTGTGCCTCATGTTGCCATACAGCACCGGGATACCTATTCTGATGTGGAATTGCATTTTCAGGAGATGGTCCCCTCTGATTTACACGCCGCATTACAGGATGGCAGATTAGACGCGGCAATCAGCTTCTCCGAGACGGCCACTCCGGGAATTCATTCACTGGTGCTCTTGCGTGAGCCGCTAATCGCCGCCCTTCCTGCCAATCACCCCCAAGTTCAAAGCGAGCATTTCAGGCTTGAATCACTCAGTGATGACCCGTTCATCACTGTTCCGCGCCAGAGTGCACCGATGCTCTATGATTCCATCCTTCATCAGTGCCTCAAGGCCGGATTTAGCCCGAAAATAGGACTGGAAGCCTCCATACAGCAGACCGTAATGAATTTTGTGGCCCATGGCGTTGGCGTGGCGCTTATTCCCGCAAGTATGGAGAATGCCCAATTGCGTGGTGTAGTTTACCGGAGGCTGGAAAATCCGAATATGGTGGAGAATATGCTGATGTGGTCGACAAAGAACAAAAACCCGGCTTTACCGGGTTTTGTGAACCAGTGCCGCAGTATCAGGGATAAACTGCATGCACCGCAGGCCGAACGGATTAATGATTAACTTTTACTGATAATGATTTCGATCACATTAGGTTTGCCACTCGCCAGTGCGGCCTCAACTGCCGGGGCGATATCCCCGGCACGAAGAACTTTTCTGGTTTCCAGTCCCATCGATGCACCCAGCGCCTGATAATCAACTGCCGGATTAACCAAATCCATTGCGATAAAGCGTTCTGTTTGTGCCGAAGTATAATCCGCCTGTGAACGCATGAAGTTTTTCAATACGTTATATTCCGTGTTATTCATTACAATAAAGGTTACCGGCAGTTTTTCATGTGCGGCCGTCCAGAGAGCCTGAGGAGAGTACATTGCAGCGCCGTCGCCCACAAAGCACACCACAGGCGCTCTTCCCAAACCGAGTGAATAGCCCACAGCTGCAGGCATCCCCCACCCCAGACCACCGCCGCGTAAAAAGGCATATTGATCCGCGCGGGGGCTGTTGAGTGATTTACGAAGCGAGCCGCTGGTTGCAATCGCTTCGTCAACAATTGCCACATCGGGTCCGATCGCCCTTGCGGCCTCAAAGGCAGCCACGAGTGGCGTAATTACGGTAGCAGATTGTTGTTCCTTAACCTGCTCTAGCAGACTATCTCTGCTCAATTCAAACTCATTAACCGCGCTTTCAAAACGACGTTGATAATCACTTCGATGGTTTGCCGTGGCTTTTTCCAGCTCGGGCAGTAGCACCATTAACGATGATTTAATATCGCCAACCACTGAGAGTTCACTACTGTAAGTGCGTCCCAGGTCGCCCGCATCGGCTGATAACTGGAACACTTTACACTGCTCCGGTACTGCCTGACCTTCTGTATAAAGAATGGTGATAAGCGACTTACCACCAAGTGCGAAAATAGCATCGTACTGGCCTAATGCTCTGTTAATTTCCGTCGCTTTAGTGGACAGGTTGCCCCGCCAGAGAGGGTGTGCTGTTGGGTAGGGGATCCGGTTTGGCCATGTTGAACCGTATACGTCAGCGGCAAGCATCTCAGCAAGAGCAACAACCTCGCTGGCCGCTCCACTTTGGTAAATTTCGTCGCCGGCAATCAGTGCGACTTTACCTGGAGTAAATGCCGCCAGCTTACTTGCCAGCAAAGGTAACGAACCCGCGACTGCATTGCGGTCAATAGTGGAAGGCGCCCCGATCCCGATAGAACTCATCGCCTCCATTACATCCATCGGAAGCGACAGGAAAACGGAGCCTTTCGGTGCAGCGTCTGAATCGTGGAAAGCCCGGCGAACTAATACCGGTAGCTGGTCAACGTGAGTCACCTCCTGTGACCATTTAGCGAACGTTTTACCCATTCCCACCAGATCACCCAACAATAGCGGATCGGCTGTCGTGTGGCGTAAATCTTGCTGCCCCGCTGTCACCACGAGTGGCGTCTGTGAACATTTTGCATTCAACAGGTTTCCCATGCCGTGGCCTAAACCACCGGCGGTATGCAGATTCAGGAATCCTGGTTTTTTTGCTGCCTGCGCATAACCGTCCGCCATGGCTACTGCGCTCGCTTCCTGCAGAGCTAACACGTACTGAATTGACGGTTTTCTTAACAGCGCATCCATGAAGGGCAGTTCGGTTGTGCCTGGATTACCAAACACATATTCCACCCCTTCACTTTCCAGAACTTCTAACAATACATCACCGCCACGACGTGCATTGGCGTTGTGGACTTTAGTTATTGCGTTACTCATAGAATGATCACCTCTATCTGCATATTCGTTCGCCCTGTCTGGCGGGTGATTCAATCTTAATAACAGGTATGACATCCTTTCCAATACTATAATGATGCCCAGCCATACCCTTTTAGGTATGGAAAGTCATTCGTTTTCCATTAGGAATTGTAAAGTGTTCTGTGTCGAAGAACTGGCTCCGCGCCGCTTCAACACAGTGCCGGATCGGACTTTTCTACCGCCGCTGATGTATTAATCAATGGAGAACAGGTCCTATTTATCAAATAAATTAGCGGACACGCTGAGTTTTACAGGAATATCACCGATGAATACTGCCGCCTCCATTGCCCTTTTGAGCGCTTGCCCATTTGTGAGTCTGGCGGCAGTGCCGGTGACCTTTTCCGAAACTGTCCTGGAGGCCGCTGGGCCGAAAGGTCCTTTGAAGGGTACGTTACTCACCCCAAATTCTAAACCAACCACGGTTGTTCTTATCATTCCTGGCTCCGGGCCGACCGATCGGGATGGAAACAACCCGCTTGGTGTGAATGCATCGCCTTACCGACTTCTTGCTGAAGGTCTGGCGGCAAAAGGCTTTGCAACGCTTCGTATCGACAAACGTGGAATGTTCGCTAGCGCAATGGCCGTAGAGGATGGCAATGCGGTGACGATGGCTGACTATGTTGACGACGTTCGATCCTGGGTAGAAGTGCTTAGACGTCAGATGCACGCTTCCTGTATTTGGGTTTTAGGACACAGCGAAGGAGGCGTAGTCGCCCTTGCCTCGGCTCAAGAAGAGGATCTGTGCGGGGTGGTTCTTATTGCAACGCCCGGGAGGCCGATGGGCGAGGTGTTGAGGGGGCAACTTTACGCTAATCCGGAAAACGAAGTGCTATTAAAGCAGGCACTGCCGATCATTGATGCTCTCGAGCATCGGCGCCGGGTAGATATTTCGAATATGCATCCAGCACTGCAAAATCTCTTTAATCCTGGGGTGCAGGGATTTTTGATCAATGCGTTTTCATATAATCCGGGTCAGCTCATTTCGCGTATTTCCAAACCCGTGTTAGTGCTACAAGGGCTACGCGATCTTCAGGTGGAAGAAACGGATGCAAGACTGCTTAAGGCCGCGAATCCTCAAGCGTCCTTAATTATACTGCCCGATATGAACCATGTTATGAAGGAGGTGACTTCGGACGATAGCAAGGCGAATATCGCTTCATACGCTGAACCAGCGCTCCCCTTAGCTCCCGGTTTAATCGACTCAATTGAGCATTTCCTCATCCACAACTCACCTTTTCCCGAAAAGTAACAGCTGCTCTGGTCCCTGTGTACTGCAAAAAAACGATGTACTTTTAAAGCGTTCAGCATCCTTTAAAGCATTCATCTGCTTTCGTTCTCGGCAGTCTCCCCCCTTAAATAGGGTCTGCTTCGTGCCAGCAGCGAACATCCTCAGGATAACTTACCTGTCTTCTGGTCGATTAACTTATTTGTCTACTTACCAGGTCTTGCAACATTTTTCCGGCAATCTGAATATGTCGCTTAACTTCAGTTCGCGCTTGTTCGGCGTTTCGTTGCTGGCAGGCAATAAGAATACTCGCGTGGTCATCCTGAAACAGGGATGTCTCAGAGAGTAGCTTTCGCTGGAGGTATTCATACCGCTCAATCTGATTGCGAGAATCATTAATCATGGTCAGTAGACGATGATTTTCGCACCCGCTATAGAGAAGATCATGAAACTCACGGTTTAGTTGCCCTTGCAGTTCGAATTTGGTACATGAAGCAAGAAGACTGTGCGTCAGCCCCGCTCTCGCCAGATTATCAGCACTCAAATTATTGACGCTCTGAAATATTGCTTCGCCCTCGAGCAGAGAACGCAGCTGGTAAATTTCATTAAGATCATCAACAGATAACGTTCTGACAATTGCTCCGCGATTTCTAAAAATCTCCACCAGACCCTCATGTTCAAGTTGTCTGATCGCCTCCCGCATTGGAATACGGCTTACATCAAAATGACTTGCAAGGTCTCTTTCGACAAGCCTTTCACCATCACGAAGACTACCGTTGTTAATCATTTCTCTTAACTTATTAGCGAGTAAGTCTGCGGTTGAAACAGCTCTAAAGCTCATAAACGACTCCGAAAAAAACGATGGTATAATGGTATACCATTTGATAGATTGAGTCCAGAAATGCGGCGGCGAGACAAATCTAATATTTCCAAAACAATAAGTTAATGCACACGGAGACAAAAATGATCGAGAGAGAGCATCACTACCAGGTGAACGTTAAATGGACGGGAAATAAAGGTAATGGCACGCAGTCTTACAAAGACTATGAGCGAAGTTATGAGATTTCAGAGGACGGAAAACCTGTAATTTTGGGGTCATCAGACCCCGCATTTCTGGGCGATGCCAAATGTTGGAATCCGGAGGACCTGCTCGTTGCTGCTGCTTCAGCATGCCATAAATTATGGTATCTGCATCTCTGCTCGGAAGCAGGGATAAGCGTTATAAGCTATGTTGACCGAGCACATGGAACGATGCGCGAAGGGAAAAAAGGATGTTTCACCGATATTACTTTAAAACCTGAAATAACGATCCGTCCCGGAGATGACATCAATCGAGCGCAGGCTCTCCATCACCGCGCGCATGATCTTTGTTTCATTGCAAATTCCCTTAATTTCCCGATTACATGCCAGCCAGTTATTACTCACAGCCAAAATGGCTAACGAAATCTGCAGGCAGGTAACCGTGTGAAATAGCGTGCCGGTACAATAGGGCGTCATCCAAACTGAATGGTAGACGTCCGCTCCTCGCTCAAAGCAGATATTCGGTACTATTTTTCCAGTCCAGTTTGTACGAAACCTACCTCAGCAGGTAATCCCATCCCGTCGACGTCAAACCATCAGCGAACGAGAGAACAGCGTCGCTGCGGGGGTAAAAATTATCTCTCCCCCGCCTGTCCGGTTGACTTATTCTGTAAAAAGATTACTTTTCAAGACATGAAGAAGATACTTATTATCGTCCCCGATGGCGGCATGCTGTTTGAATCCGCCGGTATTGCCGACATTCTGATGCAGGCCAACCGCCTGCACCCGGAAGGCGCCGGGGAGCTCTGCTACCAGGTCCAGCTAGCGACCACCCAGCCGCATCAGGTGATCCATGGTCAGTCCGGATTAAATCTGCTGGCCGATCATCGCCTGCATGAGATAGATCCTCGCGAGCCGCTCGATACCATCATGATTACCGGCAGAGGTCAAAACCCGCAGGAAGGGATCGCGGTGGTTGACTGGCTGCGCCTTGCCGCACCCCATGCCCGCCGCATTGCCTCCATTTGCGGCGGAGCCTTGCTGCTTGCGCAAACCGGGCTGCTGGACGGCAGACGAGCCACTACCCACTGGAAGCTACTGGATACCCTGCAGGCGGAATTTCCGCAGGTACGCGTTGAAGGCGGTCCACTCTATATTCAGGACGAACACATCTGGACCTCTGGCGGAGTCAGTTCCGGCTTCGATCTCACCCTGGCGCTGGTTGAAGAGGACTACGGCTTCAGCCTTGCGCGCGATATTGCCCAGGATTTCGTCATGTACCTGCGACGTCCCGGCGGCCAGCTGCAGTTTAGCCGCTACAACCTCCAGCAGACCAGCACCCTGGGCCCCATTAACGATCTGCTGGCGTGGTTGCTCGAAAACCTCACCGCCGACCTCAGCGTGGATAAACTGGCGGAAAGAGTCGCCATGAGTCCAAGGAATTTCACCCGCGTATTTACCCGGGAAACCGGCGCTTCGCCGGCGCGCTACGTCGCCGAAGCCCGCCTGGCCGCCGCGCGGCAGCGTCTGGAGCAAACTAACGAGACGCTGGATCGTATCGCCGAACAAACGGGATTTGGCAGCAGCATTAACCTGCGACGGCTGTTTGAAAAACAGCTTCACCTCACACCCGGGGAATATCGACAGCGATTTCACTGTCGCAAAATGGCGTAAAGTGATCCTTTTTTGTCATTTACGCCAAAGCCTACCCGGCCTACTCTGACGCCAGAGACAATGGATAAGGAGTTAATTATGGTAAAGGTCGGTATTAACGGTTTTGGCCGTATCGGACGCAACGTACTGCGTGCTGCACTGGGTCATCCGGATATTCAGATTGTGGCGATCAACGATTTGACGGACAGCAAAACGCTGGCGCATCTGCTGAAATACGACTCGCTGCTTGGTAAGCTCGACGCCGACGTCACCGCCGGTGAAGGGCAGCTTGTGGTTGACGGTCAACCCATTACCGTATTCAGCGAACGCGATCCGGCCAATATCCCGTGGCGTCAACGTGAAGTCGATATCGTCATTGAAGCCACCGGATTCTTCACCGATCGCGACAAGGCGTCTGGGCATATCCATAGCGGTGGCGCAAAGCGCGTGATTATCTCCGCCCCCGGCAAAAACGATGATTTAACCATCGTGATGGGCGTTAACGATGGCCTCTACTCCCCGGATAAACACTACGTGGTCAGCAATGGTAGCTGCACCACCAACGGTCTGGCGCCTGCCGCGCAGGTTCTGCACCAGCATTTCGGTATTAAGCACGGTTTGATGAACACCACCCACGCCTACACCAACAGCCAGGCGCTGCACGACCAGCCGGAAAAAGATCTGCGCGGCGCTCGCGCCGCTGCGCTGTCGATTGTGCCTTACTCCAGCGGCGCAGCGAAGGCGCTGGGCAAGGTTATTCCTGAGCTGGATGGCCGCTTAACGGGATACTCGCTGCGCGTCCCCGTGCCGGTGGTATCCATTGTCGACCTGACCGTGACGCTGGCGCGAGATGTGACGGCTGATGAAGTGAATAATGCCTTCCGCGAAGCCGCCGCGGCGGGACCGCTGAAAGGGATCCTCGGCTATAGCGATGAACCGCTCGTCTCCAGCGACTACCAGGGTGACCCCCGCTCGTCGATTATCGACGGTCTGTCAACGCTGGTGATTGGCGGCAATATGGTCAAAATTCTGGCGTGGTACGACAATGAATGGGGATTCTCCAATCGCCTCGTTGACCTGGCGCTGATGATGGCAAGGCGTGAACGTTAATTCACTGCGGGTGTTATTGATAGTTGACATCACTCTGTCGCGGAGAACTTCTTTGGTGACGCGCAGCAGGCCCCTCTGAGCGCCTGATAAAAAGCATAAATGCCCTCGAAGGGCATTTATGCTTTAGCGGTAATGCGCGACGGGTCAGTATTTTTTTAACCACTATTCCTGCCGTTCCGGAAAATAGTTAGTGCACAAATAACGCGATTAAAATAATGATAGGGATTGGCACACCCAGAAAGAAAAGCAATATTGAACGCATAGGTTCCTCCCGTATAATGAGTATTAGACGTTATAAATCACGCTGACGGCCGCCATAGGTGGCACAAAGGCTGGCAACAAAAGCGCCAATTAACAGAGAAATAAATGACCACAGGGTAACGTAGCTGGTGGTTTTTCTGGCGGCGTCAGCGGCCTGCTGCGCTTTATCTTTCGCCTCTTTCAAATTAGCCTGGGCTTTATCATAAACCGCCTGTACCCGTTGCTCGGCCTCTTGCTGACTTATACCGGTATTCTGAGCAACCAGCTGCGCCACATAGTTCAGATCATCCTGGGGAAGCGCGCCAGAATAAATACTGTTAGCAAATATGCCCGTCACCTCGGCTAATTGAGCGGGAGACTCCGCCTTTGGCGGCACAGGATGATTCATGGCCATGACATCATTGCCTGATGCGTTGCTGTTATCTGCCGGAGTGGAGCCGCTCGCCCTGAACAGTGAGCGGGTAAAATATTCCATCGATGACTTCGATAACATCGAGGATCCGTCCCCAGCCTTATTCATGGCAGTAGCCGTCGCGCCCCCGGCAACGGAACCCATGACTTTTGCGCTGCCGCCGATCAGGGAACTGATGGTGGTGGTTAAAAGAACGGCTGATACCAGCAGCGCCACCGCCCATGTCAGAAAGCCATGCGCCGTGTCGCGGAAATAGATTTCATTGGTATGCGTATCAACCCATTTAGTCCGCAGCCTTCCGGCCAGATACCCCCCCATTCCTGAGGCCACAATTTGGGTAAATGTCAGCCAGGCGATGGCGGCAATACCGACGGTCCCCGCCGCAAGGCCTTGATTTTCCCACGGTGAAATTGAAGTAAGGCCCAATCCGGCACCAAGCATGAGCAGCATAAGCGCCAGCGAGGCGGCAGCGGCGGCGCCTGCAAATATCGCCCCCCATGATACCGCGCTCGCGCTGTTAACTGCGGCCGCGGGCACCTGCCTGGCGGTTTCCTGACTGCTAATAGAGGTAGAGTCGTAGATATTCGTCATTTACGTTGTCCTTTGAAATAACTCATTAGTCCTGAAGTCGTTTGGCATAAACGTTCACCGCAGACATTAACCCGCCAGATCTGCGATAATATCGAGCGGGATAATTATCGTCAGCCGCTATCGCTCGCCGCTTAAATAGCGGGCGGTCGACCAGGGACTAATTATCTAAATGAGTACGAATTGCTAGCGTATGAATTTAATCAACAATTCTATTTTAGTAGATGATTTTGTTTTAACCATTTTTAATCGCCAAAAATATCACCGCACAGCCATAACAAACTGTAAACAAAGGAAATGTCGGGGAGAATAGATTTTATCGACAATATTTTTCACAGGACTATACCGCCCAGTCTTTATGGAATTATCTTAATTTTACGCGGGTAATTGACTGAATGGACTTGGTTATTAAAAGTGGCGTACATTTTCGATTTGCATTATCGATGATTTAATATCCCGGCCTGAACCGTAATACATTGCTGGCGGCCGATGGGGGTATATCAACTGAACAAAGGGAATACAGGGAAGGTTCGCTTCCCTTCCCCGTTATATCGGCTTCGTATTCGTCTCGCCGCGGGCTAGCTTGCCCGTTTGACTAATTAGCGAGCAGACAAAGCAAAGCGGTTCTCAAGCGCATGCGCAATTTCATCTTCCGCCAGCCACTGCTTCTCTACGCGGTCGGCGGTAATACTCTTAAGCATATTGCCCAGCAGAATAAAGCGCCCCTCGGGCTGATGCTGTATCACCAGCAGCTTTTGTACAAAGACCGCATCGGGATGCGTGGAGTTAAGAAAATTGGCCGGAACAAAATCAATCCACTCCTGAGGTGACAGGTCAAAACCGTATTGATTGGCCCAGCTTCCCTCAACTTTTGCCTGCAGCAGGTAGTCTCCATGCGCATCGCAGCTAAGCCGGAACGCATCGAAATCCTGGATAATGTCCGTATCAAGTTCGTCCAGGGCCAGCGGCGCGCGGATACCGTAGCTCCCAAAGCCAAGGTCGCAAAGCCACTGACGCCCCTCCACTTCCGCGACCACCGCCATATGGGTTTTAGGCCGGCGCGCAGGATAGAACATGGGCCGCGCCGCGACAAACCGCCAGGCAATACCCAGCGCTTCCAGCGCCATGGTAAACAGCCCGTTGAGTTCATAGCAGTAGCCGCCCCGTCTCTGCCGTAAGAGCTTATTGGCAATATCATCGGGCTCCATCGACACGATTTTACCTGCCTGTACGTCCAGATTTTCGAAGGGGATGGCAAAGAGCTGGTGACGCATCAGCGCGTGTAGCGTTGCGGTATCCGCTGCCGCAGGCCCGCTATAGCCTATGCGGCGGAAGTAAAGTGAAAGGTCGAAACTGTCGCTGTGCATGTGATTTCCTTGGCTGGATTGTGTTGAACCCACTATAGATGGCGCCCCGCAACGACTGTATAGTCAGATTTATCAAAAATCAGACTATACAGATGACGATGTCCAACCCACTCGCGCCGATTCCTCACTACCGCCGAATAGCCGATATGCTGCGGCTGACGCTTGCTTCAGGCGCTTTGCGGGCAGGCGATCGCATTATCTCCGCGCGCAAACTGGCCGAGCGCGAGCAGGTCAGCCTCCCCACTGCGCTCGAAGCCCTGCGTCATCTTGAGGCGGAAGGCCTGCTCATCGCCCGACCGCGTTCAGGCTACTTTGTCCGCCAGATAAACACCTCCGGAGACGTACAGCGCGCAGCATCTTTATCCGGCCCCGTGCCGGTGACCATGTCCGCCATCGCCCGCTCGTTGTTCGGTAGCACTGAAGCGCGTCTGGTGCCGCTTGGCGCCGCGCTACCCGATCCCGCCTGGCTTCCCGTCGATGCCTTGCAGCGGGCGTTGCACACTGCCGGACGTCGGCTTGACGCGCGCGGGCAGAGCTACAGCCTACCCCCGGGAAGAGCGGACCTGCGCAGAAAGATTGCCGCCCGCGCGGCACAGTGGGGGGCCCTTTTTGGCGCTGATGACCTTATCATCACGGCAGGCGCAACGCAGGCGCTACGCCTGGCGCTCCGCGCGGTATGCCAGCCGGGCGATGCGGTGGCGATTGAGCGGCCCGCCTATTTCGGCACGCTTCTGCTGTTGGAGGATCTGGGGCTGAAGGCATTACAGATCCCCACGGACCCGATTGAGGGATTATTGCTGGCGCCGCTTGAAGAGGCCATCAAGCGCCACCGTCCGACAGCCGTTCTGGCCTCACCCACGGTGCAAAATCCGCTGGGCGCCAGCATGCCCGTCGCGCGCAAGCAGGCGCTGGTGGCCCTGCTTGCCGATCGGGGCATCCCTTTAATTGAAGACGATGTCTACGGCGATCTGGCCGGTGGCGCGCAGCGTCCGCCCGCGTGTAAAGCCTTCGACAAGGGCGGAAATGTGATTTATTGCAGTTCTCTGTCGAAAACCCTGGCGCCGGGCTGGCGAATTGGCTGGATTGCTGCCGGACGCTATCACCCAGCGGTGTTGCAGGCCCGCATGGCCGGGGAATGGGCAGGCGCGCCGCTGATTGAAGCCGCGGCGAACGAGATCCTCGCCAGCGGAGATTATGACCGGCACCTGCGCCACCTGAAGCTGCGGATTGCGGAAGGTATGCGGGCCATCATCGCCAGGGTTGACGCCTGCTTCCCACCGGGCACGCGCGTAGCGGCTCCCGAAGCCGGCTTTCTGATTTGGGTCAAACTGCCCGCCGGGATCGATGCGCTGGAAGTCCATCGTCGCGCCCTCGCCCTGGGAATTGGCGTCAGCCCAGGGCCGCTGTTTTCCCCTGGCGCGGCGGAACTGCAAAACTACCTGCGCCTGAACGGTGCGAACGATCCCACGCCCGCGCTTTTGCATGCCGTGGAGCAGCTCGGGAGCTTATGCCATGAATTAATCAGGGGCCAATGATGGCGGATATTGCCTGAAGCGGTAAATTATACATCGTCATATTGTCTCCATTGACTTCCTTAAGCTGATGGACAGGCCTGCCGCGCTCGGGGCTTTCTGGCAAAAGAGATGTTTTTTGGAGATGAAATCAGGATATGCTAACTGTATGATTGACTGGATAAATCTCAGTCTTAGCGCTACTTTGCCGCCACAGGAATGTAAATGATCGATGACATCCGTTACCTGATTGTTTTTGCAAAAATTGTAGAGGCAGGTTCAATTTCAGGTGGTGCAGACGCTTTAGGGCTGACTACCGCGACGGCAAGCACGCATCTCTCTAAGCTTGAGCGAAATCTTGGCAGCGCGTTGCTCTACAGAAATACCCGCAAGCTCTCCCTGACTCACGATGGCGCAAGTTTGCTCGAGACAGCAAATGCTATGCTCGAGCTCTATGAAAAGGGATTTATCGAATTTAAACAGCGTACCATTTCAACAACCAATAAACTGCATATTTCGCTACCTGCCGTTTTTCAAAATAGTGTATTTACGCACCATCTTGCCGCTTTTATAAAAGAATATCCGGATGTTTGTCTGAATATTTCCTATAGCGATACGCGTAAAGACATCATTGCGGAAAGTATTGATGTGGCATTTCGTATTGGCGATCTGCCGGACAGCTCGCTCAAAGCACGGCATCTTTTTGTATTGCCGCGAAAAGTGGTGGCATCAAAGCAATGGTTAAGCAATTACAAACCTGTCAACCATCCTGATGATCTAGCAAAAATGCCCTGGATTGGTCTGACTATGCGACAGAACAGCCGAGAGTTCAGACATACTAATGGTGAAGTGGCCATCATAAAGTACACCCCAACGGTTTACGTTGATAATGTCGAGGCCGCCTATGCGCTGGCAAAACAACAGGTAGGGTTAGTTGCTCCTCCTGCCTATCTCAGTAAAGAGGATATTCAGCGCGAAGAAATGCAGGAGGTACTCCCCGACTGGTCATTAGAACCACTGAAAGTTTATGCCATTTGGCCCTCCAATATCTCGACCAGCAGCATCGCCTACACCTTAATAAATAAAATTTACCACGCTTTTGAGCATCATATATTAGATTAACTAACAAACAGGCGAACGACTATACGCCTGGCGTTCATTGCCAGGCAGTTAAGCCGGCATCAATAAATGGGAAGCCGATCATTGAAAAGAGAGCATATAGCAAGCGGTCATGATCAGTAACCCACCCATCAGGACGTTAAATACACGGATCCGCTGAGCGCTACTTAGTAATGTTGATACTTTATTTCCCAGTATTGCCCATGCAGCCAGAGAGATGTAACACACTGAAAAATAGATAATTATAAAGGTAATCAGCATTGTGTGGGTTGACGAATCAGAAAATAGCGCCACCCCAGATGCACAGGCGATCCAGGCTTTAGGATTGAGCCACTGGAGTAAAAAACCCTGAACGAAACCTGGGGTATCTGTTTTTTTCAGAGATAACTCAGGTTGGGACGAAGCTATCTTATAACCCACAAATATAATAAATGCTGAACCGGCGACATTAAGATATTTTAAGAAGAGTGGATACGACTCGATAACGGCATAGAACCCAAAACCGACAAGGATAAGTAATAGCGTAAATCCTATAGTAGCACCTGAAACAAACGGAAGGGTTTTTCTAAATCCATGGTTCGCCCCTGAAGATATAATAACCATATTCACCGGACCTGGCGAAATGGACATCGTCAGAGCGAACATAAACATTGCCAAAATCAAACTCATTTTCTCTCCATACTCTTATGAATGCATAATAAAACAGCGTCGAATTTTCTTGCATGACCGTATTTTGTTATAGTGACAGGTTACAGAAAAAATCGAGTGAGATTAAGTGGGTTTTCTTTAAGGGTGTATTAGATTTTTTATGTGATAATTTCGATAAAACATGAAATTTAATAAAACAATAAAGATTTGATAGTTAATCACCGGGAAATAAGTCACGTTAACCGTATTGATACAAGGGCCATAAACCTTGAATCCTATAAAAACCAGCGTGCACGTTTACCCGCTAAACACTGCAAGGATTATCACCATGATGCGTATCGTGCCTGTCTTCGCTCACGGATCGTTAATCAATCCCCTTTTGTTATGTGCCAGCCCGGCCAGCAACAGTATCAATGCCAGGAAAACACCCATTGAACTTCACATAGTGCAGACGAGCCTCATCCTGTTCGTCTGTATCCGGCGCCAGTAAATCATCGCTTTCGACGAACCCCCGCCCCTGACGCACCCGGCGGGCGCGCACTTCTGATATTCAGATGGAATGCAGAATTGTAAATAACCAGCGATCTATGCGTGTGCCAGGGGTGAACTGCGCGCTTTTTTCAAGCGCGCGGACACAGGTACACTGAACCAGTTCTTCGGCAACTTCACGGTTACGCGTCAGAACCAGCCCATAACGCCACAGGCGTGTCAGATGTTCAGCAAGATGCTGACGGACGTCGCTGATCGTGATTTTTTTATCCTCATCTCCTTATTCAGGACTCAGGATGACCGTCGATCGCAGCCTGGAGATCCCGGTACTCCTCGCAGCTATGGCCGCACAGCGCGGCGATAGTTTTCAATTGCGCTTTTGCCAGGTCAGGACGACCTTTCGCCAGCCATGCTTCACCAAGATATTCACGTACTTTGGCATAGGTCGGATCGAGCGCGATTGAACGCTGATAGTAGCCGATGCCCTCATCGGTACGTCCCAGCTTACGCGTGGCATAGCCCCGTTTATTCCTGCATCTTTCTGTCAGACCATGATGGCGACGCAGTGAAGCGGGTTATCTGGTCGCCAAATAAGTGATAGCCAGGAGCGGATATTGCTTTCCAGCGATTATTGCCCTAAGAGTTAATGACCGAAGGTTATGAGGACAAACACTGTGCTTCTGGAGACGCTTAAAGGACTCGAATGTTCTCTTCATGGCGACAAGCGCAAAGAGCGGGAATGGCTTGAGCAGATACTTCATGAGGAATTTAGAGAAATAACACGATCGGGTGTGCTAGTTGATCGTGCTGAAACAATAGCGGCACTTTCTACTGAAGAATATGTTCCGCCTCTTCTCAGTCGAGATTTCAGACTTATCAGCGTTAGAGATAATTTCGCAATCTTACACTACAGGACTTTTCATCAAGATGGCAGCCGTGCATCTCTTCGTTCCTCATGCTGGGAAATGTCAGGGAATGGCCAATGGAAAATGGTATTCCATCAGGGTACTCCGGAGTCAAATGGCAAGAAGCGGACACTCTCGCCCTGAGCCTGGCGAAGCATTTCGCTAAAGCAAATAACAAACGGTCGTCACGTTGGATAACGGATCTCAAATACGATGAAAGTGATATGGGTGAGGCACGCAGAAACCGAGTGGAATCAAAAAGGAATTATTCAGGGACATCGCGACAGCGTCGTAACCCACCGCGGTATGCAAGAAACAGCGGCGTTACTGACAGCGCTGACGAAAGAGGCATATCCGATAGAATGTGTTTACAGCTCCCCGCTTGGGCGCGCCTGGCATATGGGGCTGAAGCTGTCTCAAGGTCTTGGCTGCCCGCTAAAAGTTGAAGCATCTCTTAAGGAACAGTCATTTGGTTGCTTTGAAGGGATATCTTTCGAGCACTTCAGGCGAGACAATCCGCATGATGCAGATGCGTTGCTCGCCCGTGATGCAGCGTATTGTCCCCCGGAGGGAGAGTCGTTAGCTCAGGCCACAGGACGCGTGATAAATTTCTTACAACACCTGCAAAATACCAATGAACATCAGATCGTCTGTGTTGTTTCTCACGGGCATGTCAGTCAGGGCGTACTGGCGATACTTAAAGAAGGGACTCTCGATAACTTCTCTCGCTATGCTCACCCCAATGCGAGTTACTCTGTTCTCGATTTTATGGACGGCAAAGGCGCCGCGCTCAGTTGGGGGATGGCTACCCACCTTATTCAACGTCAAAGGTAAACTGCCATTAAGACCACAGCGGTCCTATATGCCCGAGCGGGTATTAGAAGTGATGAACCCATGATTTTGCTGATACATTTTTCATCAATGCCTCACGCCATGGCGTGAGGCGTCAGCTAGCCCCCGATCTCACTCACGCTTTTTTACATAGTGGCTAAAGCGCAGATTGCTTCAAAAAAATTACCGTATTTGGTATATTGTTGTTTATTGCTTACTCACCTCTGCGGTGCCAAAAAGAACAAGATTCACCGCTACCCAGGATAAAAAAATGTTAGATTACCGCTTCCCGACAGCTTTGCAGATGGTTCTCAGCGTAGCAATGGCGGAGCAGTTGGGTGAACGTTCGACGAGTGCGATTCTGGCCTACGGTCTGGAAGCCAACCCGAGCTTTATCCGCAAACTCATGGTTCCTCTCACCCGTGACGGCATCATCGTCTCTACGCTTGGCCGCAACGGCTCTATTCATCTTGGCCGCCCGGCGGAAGAGATCACCCTACGCGATATCTACGTCTCCGTCATCGAAGATAAAAAGCTCTGGGCGTCGCGTCCTGACGTCCCCGCCCGCTGCGTGGTCAGCGCGAATGCGTGCTGGTACTTCAAATCTATCGCCGATGAAGCGGAACAGGCTTCGCTACAGGTACTGGCGCGCCACACCGTGGCAAGTGCGCTGGAAGAAGTGAAAAAAGCCGATACCAGCGGGTGCGATCCGGTGCCTGAACTTATCGCCAAGTATAAAGAAGCCCATTAATTTTCCTTGAGCGCAAAAAAAACCGCCTTCACTGTGAAGACGGTTTTTTGTTATCTGCCGCACCCTACGCCGGCGAAACGTCCTCTACCGGTTTACCGCGCGTCACGAATTTACGCAGCGTCACATAGAACACCGGAGTCAGGAACAGACCAAACAGCGTCACCCCCAGCATCCCGGAGAATACCGTAATCCCGGTGACGCCACGGACTTCCGCGCCCGCGCCGTGGCCGAGGATCAGCGGGATGGTCCCGGCGATAAAGGCGATGGAGGTCATCACGATCGGGCGTAAACGCAGGCGGCACGCTTCCAGCGCCGCTTCCATGATCCCTTTCCCCTGCATTTCCAGCTCGCGGGCAAACTCGACGATCAGAATCGCGTTTTTACAGGCCAGCCCCATCAGCACCACCAGACCCACCTGCACGAACACGTTGTTATCGCCCCCGGTCAGCCAGACGCCAAACAGCGCAGACAGCATCGTCATCGGTACGATAAGGATCACCGCCAGCGGCAGCGTCCAGCTTTCATACAGCGCCGCCAGCACCAAAAACGCCAGTAGTACCGCCACCGGGAAGACGATCAGCGCCGTATTGCCCTGGGTGGCCTGCTGGAAGCTCAGGTCCGTCCATTCAATATTCATCCCGTTCGGCAATATCTGTTTAGACATCTCGTTAAGCTGCGTCATCGCTTGCGAGGAAGAGAGTACGCGAGGGTCGGCGTCGCCAATCAGATCCGCTGCCGGATAACCATTGTAGCGAATCACCGGGTCCGGTCCGTAGGTGGTGCTGATATTTACCATACTGCCGATCGGCACCATTTCGCCCTGATTATTGCGGGTGCGCAAATTGGCAATATCCTCCACGCTTTCGCGGAACGGACCGTCGGCCTGCGCCATGACGCGCCAGGTACGCCCGAACTGGTTAAAGTCATTGACATAAGAGGAGCCCAGATAGGTTTGCAGCGTACCGAACAGATCGGTCAACGACACGCCCTGCGCTTTCGCCTTATCACGATCGACCTGCACATCCAGTTGCGGAACGTTAGCCTGGTAGGTGGAGATCGGGAAATGCATCCCCGGCGTCTGCATAATCGTACCGGACATCGCGTTCACCGCGCTTTGCAGCGCGCCGTAGCCAAGACCTGCCCGGTCCTGAATATAGAGCGAATAGCCGGAGCCCTGACCCAGCCCTAAAATCGGCGGCGGCAAAATCGAGAAGCCAAAGCCCTGCTGGATTTGCGCGATTTTGGCGTTAATCTCGGCGTTAATTTCCGCCGCCGAATGTTTACGCTGGTCGAACGGCTTCAGGCCAAAGAAGACCGTCCCGGTATTCGGCGTATTGGTGAACTGCAGCGCATTCAGCCCCGGGAACGCGACCGCATAGTCCACGCCTTCGGTATTCATCCCGATTTCGCTCATTTTACGGATCACCGCATCGGTGCGCGCCAGCGAAGATCCTTCCGGCATTTTCACGCCGCCGATTAAGTACAGCTTATCCTGAGTCGGAATAAACCCGCCGGGGACGATTTTAAACATGACGCCTGCGGCGCAGAGCAGCAGCAGATACACCGCAAACACCGCCCCGCGTCGTCCGAGCGTTTTACCCACCAGCCCCTGATAGCCGTTCGAGCTGCGATGGAAAAAGCGGTTAAACGGACGGAAGATCCAGCCGAACAGACGATCGATAAGCCGGGTCGGGAAGTCCTTCGGCGCGCCGTGCGGCTTCAATAGCAGCGCGGCCAGCGCCGGAGAGAGCGTCAGCGAGTTGATGGCCGAAATCACCGTGGAAATCGCGATCGTCACCGCAAACTGCTTATAGAACTGACCGGTCACGCCCGAGAGAAACGCCATCGGGACGAACACCGCGCACAGCACCAGCGCAATGGCAATGATCGGCCCGGACACTTCACGCATCGCCTGATGCGCCGCGGCAAGGGGAGCCAGCCCCTCCTCGATATTTCGCTCGACGTTTTCCACCACTACGATGGCGTCATCCACCACGATGCCGATAGCCAGCACCAGCCCGAACAAGCTCAGGGTATTCAACGAGAAGCCCAGCAGGTAGAGAATGCTGAAGGTTCCCACCACCGAGACCGGCACCGCGATCAGCGGAATAATCGACGCGCGCCAGGTTTGCAGGAACAGGATCACCACCAGCACCACCAGCACCACCGCTTCCAGCAGCGTTTGCACGACCGCGCGAATGGAGTCGCGAACAAACACCGTCGGGTCGTAAGGCGCCGCCCATTGCATATCCTGCGGGAAACGCTTCGACAGCTCGTCCATTTTGGCGCGCACCGCGTTCGAGAGATCGATGGCGTTCGCCCCCGGCGACTGGAAGATACCAATTCCGACCGCATCTTTATTGTTCAGCTGAGAACGCAGCGCGTAGCTGCCGGAGCCCATTTCGATACGCGCCACGTCGCGCAGGCGCACCAGCGAGCCGTCCTGCGCCGTTTTGAGAATAATATTGCCAAACTCTTCTTCGGTATGCAGACGCCCCTGGGCATTAATGGAGATCAGGAAATCGCTCTCTTTCGGCAGCGGCTCGGCGCCAAGCTGCCCGGCGGAAACCTGGACGTTTTGCTCCTGCATCGCCGTGACCACATCCGATGCTGTCAGCCCGCGCGCCGCCACTTTATTGGGATCGAGCCAGACGCGCATCGCGTATTCGCCCGAGCCAAAAATCTGAATTTGGCCGACGCCGGGTAGGCGCGCCAGTTCATCCTTCACCTTAAGCGTGGCGTAGTTACGCATATACAGAGAGTCGTATTTACCGCCGGGCGAAAACAGATGCACCACCAGCGTCAGTGTCGGCGACTGCTTCTGGGTGGTGATCCCTAAACGCCGCACATCTTCCGGTAGACGCGCTTCGGCCTGCGATACCCGGTTTTGCACCTGGACCTGCGCCTGATCCGGGTCGGTACCCGGACGGAAGGTGACGGTGGTCACCAGCACGCCGTCGGATCCGGCGACGGATTTCATGTACATCATGTTTTCAACGCCGTTGATCGCCTCTTCCAGCGGCGTCGCCACGGTCTCAGCGATCACTTTCGGGTTGGCGCCGGGATACTCCGCGCGCACCTGCACGCTGGGCGGCACGACGTCAGGATATTCGCTGACCGGCAGCAGCGGGATGGCGATTAATCCGGTGATAAAAATCAGAATCGACAGCACCGCGGCGAAAATTGGCCTGTCGATAAAAAAGCGGGAAAAGTCCATGGGTCGGATTCTCAGATAAGGGATCAGTTAAGGGCGGTGCTGGCGGTCATAGCCACGGTTTTCGCGTTAACCGGCATCCCCGGCATAAACACTTTTTGCAAACCCTCGACGATGACTTTATCGCCAGGCTTCAGCCCCTGCTGCACGATGCGCAAACCGTCCGCCAGACGCCCCGGCGTAATATCACGACGCTGCGCTTTACCCTCTTTATCAACGACATAAACATATTTACGATCCTGATCGGTCAACACCGCTTTGTCATCGATAAGCGTGGCGTTGAACTCCGCGCTGCCCGGCAGGCGGACGCGGGCAAAGAGCCCCGGCGTGAACTGACGCTGGGCGTTATCCAGCAGCGCGCGCATCCGGATCGTGCCGGTACTCGGCGTTAACTGATTATCAAGAAAATCCACTTTCCCCTGATGGGGGTAACCCTCTTCGCCAACAAGGCCAATCTCAACCGGCAGCGCCAGGTGATTGCTCGACGCGCCCTGCCCGCTGCGGGCGAGACTTTGATAGTGAAGGTAGGTCGACTCGTCCACGTCAAAGTAGACGTAAACCGTCTTTTGCGATACCAGCGTGGTCAGGACGCTGGCGCTGTCGCCAGCCGTGACCAGGTTACCGCTGGTGATCAACGCGCGGCTGGCGCGGCCATCGATAGGCGCGGTCACTTTGGTGAAATCCAGGTTAAGCTGCGCGGCGTCGACCGCCGCCTGCGCGGCGCGGATGTCGGCCTGCGCCTGGGTGGCCGCCGCACGGCGCTGCTCCCACTCTTCGCGGGAAACCAGATTGGTATTGACTAATTTATCGGTACGATTAGCCTCGCTTCGCGCCAGGCTGGCCTGGGTTTTGGCTCTCGCCAGCGTCGCCTGCGCCTGTTCCAGCGCGGCGCGATAGGTTCTGTCATCGATAGTGAACAGCACCTCGCCCTTTTTCACCTCCTGGCCGTCGGTGTAATTCACTTTATCAATGTAGCCGGAGACGCGGGGTCGGAGCTGAACGCTTTCCACCGCTTCAATCCGACCGTTGAAGCTATCCCACTGGCTGATGGATTTGACGACCACGTCAGCGGCGCTGACCGCGGGCGCTTGCGGCGCGGCGTTTTGCGCGACTCCCTCATCGCATCCGACGAGGAGCGCGGAGAGTAACATCACGCCCGGCACAGTCAGATGAAAGTTACCCCAGGTTTTTTGCAGGCTCATTATTTTTATTCCGGTATTGGTAGCCGCCGGGCAAGACGCAGCGGAAGACGCCGCGCCACTTCCTTTGTCCGGGCTGGCTTAAGGCCATTTGTGTCGTTCATCGCCACAAAACTGTAACAATTGCAAATACACTATCGCGGCGATTGTAGGAAGGCGCTAAATTTAGTGCAAGAATAATTGTTGCACTTTATGTGCTATTCCTGGCACAGGAAAAAGGCGCGTTTTCACCGGGGATTTAAATGCAACAATAAAACTTGCAATTAACGCAAAAACGGGCCACCTTTAAATGCAACAGATAAAGATGCTTTTTAATACACTGCGTTGAGGAGACAAGATGAACACTGGCGCATTCATTCACGATTTACTCGACTGGATCGACAACAATCTTGATAGCCGGCTTGACATTGGCACCGTCGCCAGGCGAGCCGGCTATTCGAAATGGCATCTGCAGCGGCTATTTAAGGAGCATACCGGTTATCCCCTCGCCGAGTATATTCGGGCGCAAAAGTTACAAAAATCGGTCGAGCGCTTAGCCCACAGCGACGAACCGATTTTGAACGTGGCGATCGCCCTCGGCTTTGACTCCCAGCAGTCCTTCAACCGCAGCTTCAAGCGTCAGTTCGGCCAGGCGCCCGGCGCATGGCGACGCAGTATCGGCTGCGCGCAAACGCAGGGGTTACGCCAGCAATCCGCTCCCCTGTCGGAAAAAGGCTTACGCTCTCAGCGTTGATCCCATTGCAGTCTCTGCCCCGAACAGTTTGGCTGGCGGCATACTGCCAGCTTCACCTCACACCTTATCAAGGCCAGGCGTCACTGCGGGCTCCGCCGTTCTTCGACCGGCAAAATAGTGCGCGGGCGTGCTGCCCATCGTTTTTCTGAACATAGTGATAAACGCGTTTACCGACTCATAGCCCAGATTAGCCGCCACGTTTTGCACCGATACCCCGCTTGCCAGCTCCCGAAGGGCAATAATCAAATGCAGCTGCTGACGCCATCGCCCAAAGGTCAGCCCGGTTTCGCGCAGCATCAGGCGGGCTAATGAGCGCTCGCTGAGCGCCAGCCGTTTCGCCCAGACTTTAAAGGTGCTGCGATCCTCCGGGTGGCTGACCAGCGCATCCGCCATAGCGCGGATCTTAGGGTGCGCCGAAACCGGCAGGCTTAATTTCTGCTGCGGCATGGCGGCAAGTTCATCAAGCGTCACTCTGATCAATCGGCCGACATGGCTCTCCGCCGGATAATCAACCTCCTCAGTCGTTAGGCGGTCGACGAGCTCTTTAATCAGCGGTGAAATCGCCAGGGTGCAGCATTTCTCCGGCAGCGCGGCGGCGCCGGGTTCAATAAACAAATAGTTGAGATGCGCATTCCATGTCGCTTTGGCACTGTGCGGGATCCCGCCGGGGATCCACACCGCGCAGTCTGGCGGCACTATCCAGATATCGTTTTCCGCGCGACAAATCACCGCCCCATAGAGGGCAACGATCAGCTGGCCTTTGCGGTGGGTATGAACCGGCACTTCTGCCGCATAATCAACGAAATCAATATGCCGCGCGACGGCCGGGTTCGACGTGCTATCGGGATCAAACAGGGTATGGGCGAGTCTGGATGGCATTTTATTGGCAACATTTAGGTATTTTTTGACAGAATAGAGTATTTAAGGACCTACGCAAAGCGGGAATAATTCCCGCCATGAGCAAATTATCTTTCCATCACAGCCCTCTTTTGCACGCGATAAGCCGTTGGTCAGGTCGCATGGCCACGCCCGCGCTGCTGAGCGATGCCCATGCCCTGCTCTATTCGATCAGGAGTTTTGCCGCCGCGATGCTCGCGTATTACCTCGCCCTGGCGATTGGCCTTGAACGGCCCTCGTGGGCGATCATCACCGTCTATATCGTGTCGCAAACTTCGGTAGGCGCCTCCCTGAGCAGGAGCCTCTATCGCCTGGCGGGTACCGTGGCCGGCGCGGGGGCCACGGTATTGATTGTGCCCACGTTTGTGAATACGCCGATTTTATGCAGCGTGATGCTGACAGGCTGGATCACCTTCTGCCTCTATTTGTCACTACTTGAACGCACACCCCGCGCCTATGCCTTTGTGCTGGCCGGTTATACCGCAAGTCTGATTGGTTTTCCCGCCGTCGCCGATCCCGGCACGGTGTTTAACATCGCCATCATCCGGGTACAGGAGATCGTGATTGGCATCGCCTGCGCCGCGCTGATCCACCGCTACATTCTGCCTACCCGGATATCAGGATTGTTCAACAGCAAATTAGCGCAAACGCTTGACGCCGCGCGACAGCGGATTGCCGACACGCTGGCAGGCAAGTCCGATGCGCAGTCAGAACCGCTGCACCTGGCGCTGGCGCTGCAGTTCCTGCAGGGTATCAGCCACCACATCCCATATGATTTCGCTCTTTCGGTGCCGGTCCGCCAGGCCAGGAAAGCGCTCCATGACCGGCTGGCGCGGTTAGTCATTGTCAACGGTGAATTACGCGACCGTTTGCAGGCGATCGCGCAGATGCCCGCCGATACGCGGACGCTGCTGGATGACGTTCAGGCCTGGCTGAATTGCGGCGATAGCGGAAAACGCAAAAACACCGCGAAAACGCTGCAACAGAGCAGCGCACAGTTAGCACAGCGATACGCCGCGCAGACGCTGACCTTTGAGGATGCGCTGCAGGTGAATTTCTTACGCTACATCGCTGAGTCGATTGCCCTCCTGCAGCAGTGCGAACGGCTTTCAGAGGCCATCCATCACGCCAGACCCGCGACAATGCAGGCGGAAGACCGTACGGCGAAAGGATATGTATTCCATCGCGATCCCCTCAGTGCCGCCCGAACGGCGCTGGGCGCGTTTGTCATCATCCTGAGCGGCTGTCTGGCATGGATTTATTCCGCCTGGCCGGATGGCGGCACGGCGGTGTCGATTCTGGGGGTTTGCTGCACGCTGTTTGGCAGTTTCGACACCCCGGCCCCGCATATTGTGAAATACATTATCGGCTCGGTCTGGGGCGTAATAATAAGCCTGATCTATAGCTTCGCCCTGCTTCCCCCGATCGGCGATTTCCCCGTGCTGGTGGCGGTACTTGCCCCAGTCTATCTGCTTGCCGGATCGCTGCAGGCGCGCGCCCCCACCACCTTTATGGCGATGGGGATCACCCTGACGCTGCCTGTGCTCTGCGAGTTGGGCGCGCGCTACAGCGGGGACTTCGCCGACGCGGCCAACACCGCTATCGCCCTGTTTTTGGCAACCGGCTTTGCGGTTATCGGCATGAGTCTGCTGCAAACCGTGCAGGCGGACGCGGCGATAAACCGTCTGCTGAAACTGTGCCAACGCGATATTCGTCGCAGCGTGAACGGCGCGTTTAGAGGCGATGAAACGCACTGGACCAATCTGATGATCGACCGGGTCGCCCTGCTGCTGCCACGCTTGCCGCGCAGCGGGCAATCCTCCGCACGGGCGCTCGATCGCCTGGTGCACTTTCTGCGCATAGGTCTCTGCGTGATGCGCCTGCGCCGCTGCGAAACGCCCGCCGGCAGCGATATCCACGAGGTGCTTTATCGTCTTACCCACACAACGGAGACCGAAGCCTTACGCGAGCGCATTGCCGCCATGGCGGACAGCTGCTTGCCCACGACGGATGAACATTCACGCCAGCTTGTCGACAGTCTGGTCGATCTGCACTGTGCGTTACGAGCGCAAAACGAGGAACCGACGCATGATCAATGACATCAATATCGGCGGGGTTTTTATCCCCGGCCTGCTGCTAACCGCACTCATTGCCCTGGTCTGTACGCTGTTACTCGTGCCGCTTTTCTCTGTCAGCAGGCTTTACCGCCGCCTGCCCTTACGCCCGTTGCTTGATGTCTCAACCTATATCGTGACCTTTTTCCTGCTTTTGCAGGGCCTGACCACACTGGGGTTATTCGCATGAAATCTTTATTCTCTTTGCTCGGCCGTTACGCGCTGACGTTAATCGCAGTAGCGGTGGCGGCTTTCGTGGCGTTTATTTTCTGGAAACAGTATGCGCAGACGCCATGGACGCGCGATGGCCGCGTGCGGGCAGATGTGGTGCAGATTGCGCCGGACGTTTCCGGGCCGGTGAGCAGCGTGGCGGTGCGGGATAATCAGTGGGTTAACCGTGGCGATGTACTTTACGCCATCGACCCGCGTTGGCTAAAGCTGGCGGTGCTCAGCGCGCAGGCCGACGTCGAGGCAAAGCGTCATGAGATGGTGATGCGCCAGGATGCGGCCCGGCGACGCGCGCTCATCAAAGGAGTCATTTCCGGCGAGGACATCCAGCAAACAGGCAGCGCAGCGCGCGTCGCGGCGGCCAATTACCAGGGGGCGCAGGCTGCGCTGGAACTGGCGCAGCTGAATTTATCCCATGCGACTGTGCGCGCACCGGTTGCCGGCTACGTCACGCATCTTCGGCTTCGCCCCGGCGACTATGCCACGGCGGGAGAGACCAGGGTCGCCATTGTCGATGCGCACAGTTTCTGGGTGGTGGGCTATTTTGAAGAGACCAAGCTGCATCATATCCGCGTCGGCAGCGCTGCGCACATTTCGCTGATGGGGTTTGACCCGCTCATCACCGGGCATGTGGAAAGTATCGGCCGGGGGATCGACGATAACAATGACGAGACGGGCGGGCTGGGGCTGCCGGATGTCAATCCCACCTTCAGCTGGGTGCGGCTTGCGCAGCGAGTCCCTGTCCGTATCCAGCTAGACAAAATTCCGGAAGGGATTGAGCTGGTGGCGGGATTATCCGCCAGCGTTTCCATCCTGCCTGAAAAGCCCTGACGGCAGGCGTAGCGGAGGATCGGGCTACGTGGCTCAGGCTCTCCCCCCATAGTGGACACGAGACTAAATGAGGAAACGATGCGTCCTTCAAAAATATCTGGCCCGAATATACCGAACTCGATATTCTGTAATGCTTTGTATTTTTTGTGAACAGGAAAAAGTATGCTTAATGCGTTACCCGATTTACATAGAAGTTTTGCAGAGCAAATCAAGCTTAACGTTCAGTCTGACGCCCGGATTCACTCCCTGCTCGCGGGCGGCTCGCTTATTCATGGCGGATTTGATAAATACTCCGATTTGGATTTTGTCATTGTAGTAGACCCTCTCTACTATGATGAAATCATGGCGCAGCGTGTGGCGTTCGCCGAAACACCAGGCAACCTACTGCATGCGTTCACCGGGGAACATGTCGGAGAGCCTCGCCTGCTGATATGCCTGTATGGCCCTGAACTCCTCCATGTCGATCTGAAATTTGTCACCCTGGACATGCTCACTCAACGTGTTGAGGAGCCGGTGGTGTTATTTTCTCGCGATCGCCATGCCCTGGAGCGACAGCTGGCAAAATTTAGTGCCCACTGGCCTGACATGACGCCGGAGTGGTTTGAGTCCCGAGCCTGGATCTGGCTTCATTATGCGGTGGTTAAACTGGGAAGGGGCGAACTTTTCGAAGCGATTGGTATGCTGTCATTCTTCCGTGAGCAAGTGCTGGGACCGATGCTGTACCGTCGCGCCAATCTACCGCAACGTGGGGTTCGCCGCATTGAATGTCACAATATCGATCCTGAAGGCCTGCTGACCTCCACGCTGGCCACGCACGATCGTGACTCCGTCAGCATCGCCATCAGAAAGGCGGTTGATGCTTATATCAATCTGCGCGCTGATGCGCTGCCGGAAAATATCGCGGACGATGCGGCACGACGGGCGCTCCTTGCCATGCTGAAAGTGTATTCGGAAAGGGGTTAAGCGAGACTTCCGGCCACTTACCTGGCCGGAATCTAAAACCATCGTGGAAGATGCCGCCAATACTCAAATCCCAGGACAAACATCGCTATCCGGGAAACTACTCGTGACAACTGGAATTCTCGTCAGAGAGTCTGACACAAATCATTGAAGGCCCGCTTATCGTTCAAAGCAGTCCATCAACATCTGAGCGCTAAAATTTAACTTGAGGTGCAATATTTCCCGTTTTCCAGACGGCCCCCGTGAAGCCTGTAAACCCCAAAGTGGTTCATCTGAATGGATAAATAGAGTATCCAGGCATCGCGGGCGCGTGATAAATTGCTGCCTGTTGATGCAGCTATGATATATCAGGCCGGCGACAGCATTGTTATGTCCTTACCGCAATCACAACTGGGCGGGCATTTATTCATATGAGAAAACCACACTCGGGGAGGGTCGCAATAATGGCTGATTCAGGACACGATAAACCTGCTGCGTTGTCATTAAATATCGGTAATAAAATAAGACGACTGCGGCAGTCACGGGGGGTTTCGTTAAATGACCTGTCTAAATTGTCAGGGGTTTCAAAGGGGGCATTATCCAAACTGGAGTCAGGATCCTCCAGCCCCCGTGTCGATACGCTGGACGCTATCGCCACAGCATTACGTTTACCGGTTGGCGATTTACTGAGCGGCGGCAGCAGGATATATCCCTGTTTTGATAAATATCGTCCCGCGCCGGGCGAATATTCGCAAATGATGAAATTCCGCATCGGCCCCGGCAATACCTCCGAGATATGGTTGCTGCAAATGGAGCCGCAGGTCACCATCCACAGTCCCGGGCATTCAGACGGGTCGCATGAACATATACTGGTTCACAGCGGCACCCTGCATCTGCGCTTTAGTCAGTACGAAGTCATCACATTAGAAGCCGGGGATTTTTACGCTTTCTCCGCGCAGGTTGCGCACACATATAGCTCAAAGGAGACGGCGATTAGCGCAACGGTGGTGATGAGTCACCTCGAGCCAGGTTAACTCCTCCATGTGATTATCTGGCCAGGCGCCCTCTGATAAAATGCCGAAGAGCGGGCATGTGTTCACTTAAAGAAACAAAAACGCTCTCCTGAAAGCCAGGCGGAAAATTCTTTTATAAATAAAATGAAGTAAATTCAGCCGATTGATTTTGTATTGATAAATTATTCCGCCCGTAACCGGGAAACCCATTGTTCTGCATGCGGGCTGACTGTATTGTTATTTCGAACAACAGCACCGGCTTCCCTACGCTGTATTTTTCCGCAATGCGAAGCAGTTGTTAGCGCCAGAAAGCTGGCCATGTTACGGCCAATTTATCTTTGGTCTGCCGGAGTTTTTTTTGCAATGAATATCGACCTTCCGGTGGCGCGCCGCGCTCCCATTGTCGGTTCTTTTTTTATGCCAAATAAATCCATCTGGATTATATATGTGACGGAGAAGATGAGTGCGTAAAGTTAATTTAAAAGAAAGTTTTGCTCTATTCAGCGAATGCTGGAGCCCCAAAATTGTCGGCGAAATTAATAACGAGTATGTCAAACTGGCTAAATTAGCCGGAAAGTTTGACTGGCATCATCATGAACATGAGGATGAGCTTTTTCTTGTTATCAGCGGCCGCTTGCGAATGGGGTTAAGAACGGGCGATATCGTGCTTGAAGCGGGTGAGTTTATCATTGTGCCGAAAGGAACCGAGCATTGTCCTGAAGCGTTAACTGAAGAGTGCTGCGTCGTTTTACTTGAGCCAAAAACGACGCTGAATACGGGCAATATCGTCAATGAACGTACGGTCCATGAGCTGGATAGACTATAGCCGCGCCTCCTGACGTCTCAGAACGTTATCAACGAAGTTTCGTGTGAAATTAACACTCTCATAACATAATTAAAATTAAGCAAATGAAGCAGGTTGGCATTGTGGGTTGGCGAGGAATGGTCGATTCTGTTTTGCTACAGCGAATAATCGAAGAGTGAGGGGGTATTTTATGTCCTTTCGCAGGAAGTAAGTCCATCCTTAAAACCAACGGCATAAATACACGCTGAATACGGAGCTCTTGATGGTCACTACACATGTTTTTATCGCGGTCAGTCTTGATGGTTATATCGCCCGACAGGATGGCGATATCGACTGGCTGTTGCAGCGCGATGACCCGACAGAAGATCATGGCTATGCCGCATTCATCGCGGACAAAGATTGGATCGTTATGGGCCGAGGGAGCTATGAGAAGGCGCTGACTTTTGACCAATGGCCTTACGATCGACCCGTGCTGGTTCTCTCCCGACAGCTATCCGATATCGCCATTCCCGAGGCGCTGAAGGGCAAAGTGCAGCTCTCAAGCCGCACGCCAGGGGAAGTGCTTGCTGACCTGGCGTTGCAAAACGCGCATCGCGTCTATCAGGATGGCGGGCTGGTAATACAGTCGTTCCTGCGCGAAGGTCTGGTCGCCGATATGATTATCACTACCGTTCCTGTCCTGCTCGGTGCGGGAAAACCGCTGTTCGGTTCCCTGACAAGGGATATCGATTTGACGCTGTTATCAAGCCGCAGCTTCCCTTCGGGTCTGGTGCAGTCGCACTATCGGCTGACGTCATAAACTGCATAAATACATAGCGGCGACCAACGCGGAAGCAACAGTACCGCCCTGCCAGCGGTATTGAATGTTACTGATATAATCTCAAAATAGATAAAAGAGGTGACGCATGGGGACTGACAAAGTGCATAAACAAATATCAAGAAGCTTCAATCCCCTCCGTCAGGGGAGTAAACCATTTAGTCGCAAGATGGGCGGGTACTCGCCCGCCCTGCCGCCGCTACCGCGGCCAGACCTGCGGAAACTCATCGGCGATTAGGGGCTCGCCGTCGCGCAGCTTAAGCCCCGGAAACGGCGGCGAGGTCACGCCGCCGCGGTCGGCGAATGTCGCATCATCCCCGACCCAACGGGCAGAAAATACCCGCCGCGCGCGGGCGCTTGAATTGCCCCTGGCGCCGTGCAGCGTGCGGAAATGGAAAGCGACCGCATCGCCCGGCTCCAACGCCCAGCTGACAATATCGTAATCCTCCTGATGGGCATCGATATCCGGCAGCTCTTTAAAACGCGAGTGGGAATAGAGCTTTGAACCGTTAAACCGCGTTGGGCTGAACTCCTCGTCCCAGCGATGGGAACCGCGAATACAGCGCAGCGAAATCGCCTCCGCTACCGGATCGAGCGGGATCCACAGGCTGACATTCTGCCGCCCCTCCACGCAGTAATAGGGCTGATCGTGGTGCCATGGCGTTACCGTACTGCCGCCGGGCTGTTTCACCAGCGTGTGCTCGTGGAAAAACTTCGCCGTCTGCGACCCCATCAGCGCCGCGGCGATCTCCGCCGCCGGCGACTGAAAAACAAAATCGCGAAATTCCGGGATTCGTTGCCAGTTGCAATAGTCCTGAAAGAACGGTGCCGAACCGTCCTCAGGGATCACCGTTCGCGCATGACCATATTCGCTGGGGTTCTCCATCAGCGCGGCGACGCCGCACGACAGGCTCTCGATCCACGGCGTGAACACGCCTTTAAGCAGTACGACGCCGTCGGCCTGCCAGCGGTCGACGGTCTGTTGATCTATGAGCGGGGAGTTCGGGTTTTGCATAGTCGCCATCCTGTGTTGATAAATCAGTGAAGAGAATCGGAGGGATCGGCGCGCATCCAGGCGCAAAGGTTTTCCAGCATCGCCATACAGCGTTCGGTCTGGGGGATGCTGATATATTCGTCCGCTTTGTGGCCCTGCGCCATGCTGCCCGGCCCGCAGATCAGCGTCGCGACGCCTGCCTCGTCAAACAGGCCGCCTTCGGTACCGTAGGCGACGGTGGTGAAATCATCGCAGCCGCACCACTGCGCCAGCCAACGGGCGAACTCTGACTGCGGGTCGCTCAGCAGCCCCGGATAGTGGCTCAGCGTCTGGAAATGAATGTCGCTGCGCTGCGCCACCTTGCGCATCGCCGGAAGCAGCTGCTCGCGGGCATAATCGCCCAGGGCGTCGGTCACGGCCTGCGGGCACGTGCCGGGTAAATAGCGAATTTCAAAGTCGAACCAGCAGGATTGCGGGACGATATTCAGCGCCGCGCCGCCATGGATCGTCCCTACCTGCAGCGTGCCTGACGGCGGCGAGAACCGGTGGTCCTGCTGCCGTGAAAAGCTTTCGCCCAGCCCATCCAGCTGGTAAATCAGCTTCGCCGCATAGCTAATCGCGTTAACCCCTTGCGGGGCGTAGGCCGAATGGCAGGCGTGGCCTTCCACGCGACAGCGCACCGCGAGCTTGCCTTTATGACCATAGACCGGGCGCATGTCGGTCGGCTCGCCGATAATACACAGCGCCGGTTTATCGGCGGAGGCGCGGAGAAAATCCACCAGGCTGCGCACGCCCAGACAGCCGACTTCCTCATCATAAGAGAATGCCAGATGCAGCGGCATCCGCAGCGGCGCGGCCAGAAACGCCTCCAGCGACGCCAGCACGCAGGCGATAAATCCTTTCATATCCGCGCTGCCGCGACCGTAGTAGCGCCCGTCGCGTTCGGTAAGGGCGAACGGCGGCACCGTCCACACCTGACCATCTACCGGCACCACGTCGGTATGGCCGGAGAGCATCACCCCGCCGGGGCCGGTTGGCCCAAGGCGGGCATAGAGGTTTGCCTTGCGCCCTTCGTCGTCATAAAACAGCTGCGACGTTACGCCGCGCGCGCGCAGAAAGTCGCCGATCCAGGCAATCAGCGCCAGATTCGACTCGCGGCTGGTGGTATCAAACGCCAGCAGCGCGCCGAGGATCTCACGCACGCGGTTATTCATCGCCCGGCACCCCGTAGGTCGGCGCTTCGCGCGGGTCAAGGGCACGGGTGATATACGCTTCCATCTGCGGCTCGTAGGCCAGCCACAGCGCTTCCAGCGCTGCTACCGGACGTTCTTCCGCCCAGTCGACGCGTAAATCCACCACCGGCCAGGCGTAATCCTCCACGACTTTAAGCGCCGCCGAGTGCTCCGGCCCGGCTTCCCCGCCCGCATCGATACCCGCCTGCAGAGCCGCAATCAGGCGGCTGGCCAGTTCGCCGGTGGCGGCTTCGAACGCCGCCGTCATGGCGGTAATCACCTGCGGGTTGGCCAGCATATTCCCCGCCGCCACGCAGTTCTCGCCCTGCGCCAGCTGCCAGATGCCGAGCGTATGTTCACCGCTGAACACTGCGCTCTCGCCGCTGGCGTCGATGACCGCCACCTGGCGATAATCGCTAAACCGGTCTTCGCCCAGCGCCTGCTTCAGGGCCTGCTGCGGCGTGAGCCCCGCCTCAAGCCCGGCAAGAATCTGCGGTCCGAGCGCGGGCAGCGTAATGTTCTGGCTGGATACCGCGCCAACACCTGCCAGCAGCCACGGGCAGCGGGCGCCGACGGCAATGCTGGATGAGCTAATCGCAATGCCCAGTTGACCCGACTCCGGGCACAGGGCGGAAATCGAAAGGGTCATGGTGCCTCCTGCGCATGCCAGTCGTCAGGGATCACCGCCGTGACGTCAATTTCCATCAGCCACTGCGGCTGCGCGAGGGCCGACACCACCACGCCGGTCGAAATGGGAAACACGCCTTTGAGCCATTTCCCCACCTCCTGGTACACCGGTTCGCGGTAGCGCGGGTCGATCAGATAGGTCGTCGTTTTCACGATATGCGTCAGATCGCTGCCAGCCTCTTCCAGCAGCTGTTTAACGTTCTTCATCGCCTGTTCCGCCTGGGCGCGCGGGTCGCCCAGGCCGATCAAATTGCCGTCAAAATCGGTACCCACCTGGCCGCGAACGTACACGGTATTTCCCGCGCGCACCGCCTGGCACAGATCGTTATTGAGCGTCTGATTGGGATAGGTCTCTTTGGTGTTAAACATCCGAATACGGGTATGGGTAGGCATAGGTTGCGTCCTCAAATCAGGCGTTAGCAGGAAGGTTGGTAGTGTTGATACTGGCGCTGAATGGCAATCTGATCGGCGATGTATTTCGCATCGTGCCAGACGCCCCAGATAAAGGTTGAACCACGGCGGGAGAGCCAGGGCAGGCCAAGGAAATAGACACCCGGTTCGCTGGAAACGCCGCGATGGTGCTGCGGGCGCTGCTGTTCATTAAAGGCGTTGACCTTCAGCCATCGGTAATCGGTGGTATAGCCGGTGGCCCAGATAATGCTGCGCACGCCCGCCTTTTCCAGGTCGAGTTCGGCAAGCGGCTGGGTCAGGCAATCGGGGTCGGGCAGGAAGAAGCGCGCTTCCGGCTCTTCCGGCAGCGATAGCCCGTTGCGAGCGATATACTCATCCGCAGCGTCGAGCAGCGCCAGATAAGAGGCGTCGCCGAGACGAATGTTGTCCGCCAGATCGGCACGGAATACGGCTTTGCCCTCGGTAAAGCCGTGCGTCTGCCCGACCAGGGTAATCCCCTGGTGCGCCAGTTGGCGAAAGTCAACGGTATGACCGCCGCGCGCGCCGCTGACCGCAATCGTCACGTGTTCTTTACCGGGCTGATTGGCCGCCGCATCCCACAGTCCTAATACCCCCAGCCACCAGCAAAAATCGCGCTGGCGGTAGCGGCGCGGCGGGCGATCGTGCGCGCCGACGGAGAGCCACACCGCACGCCCCGCCCGGCGGAGTTCTTCGGCGATTTGTACGCCGGACGATCCCGCGCCAACCACCAGCACGCCGCCTTCCGCAAGCTGCTGCGGGTTGAAATAGTGCGCGGAATGTATTTGCTCAACTACGCTATCCTGCGGCGCGATGGCCGGTATCACCGGGCGCTGGAAGGGCCCGGTGGCGGCGACAATACGCTGCGCCTCAATCACGCCCAGTGACGTTTCCACGCGAAACCCCGGACGGCCGTTTAAGCGCTCTGCGCTAAAGACCTCAACGCCGGTCTTGATCGGCGCACTAAAGGATTTGGCATACGCGGCGAAGTAGTCGGCAATCTGCTCTTTGGCGACAAAGCTGTCGGCGTCGCAGTCGGGAAAGGTCATGCCGGGAAACCGATCGTGCCAGGCCGGGCCGTTGGCCACCAGCGAATCCCAGCGGCCGCTGCGCCAGGCCTCAGCGATGCGCTTTTTTTCCAGCACCAGATGCGGAATGCCGTGATGCGTCAGATGCTCGCTCATCGCGACGCCCGCCTGCCCCGCGCCCACCACCAGGGTATCGATCTCTGTAATCTGCTCTGTCATGTCTGTGTCCTTCAAGCACGGTTGTCCGGCTTATCCGCCGGAATTGACAGAACTCAGGTTAAGTAAGTGTGATGAAATGGTAAATTATTATAAAACGATCGTCTGAATAGAAATTTACGAGGCTGGATAACGCAGCGGGAAAATAACGCTTGCGGCCGCGTTAATTACATTACGCGTGCTGATGCGGCGTTAATTCCATGCTGCGACAATAATCCATAAAAAGCTGCGTCGGGCGCGTGGGTTCATTATTGGCAAGGTGCGCCATAATTAATGTCGATGCGGGCATCTCGTCGGCAATATCCAACTGCACCAGCTTTTCACCGTCATAGGTCGTATCGCATAGCGGACGGGTAACCAGTACCGAAAAGCCTAATCCCTGACCGACCATACAGCGCACCATTTCAATTGAGGGCGAACTATAGGCCACTTCCGGGTGATAACCTTTCTCTTTAAATATTGAGACAAAATAGTTTTTGCTGGGGACCGCATCGAGCAAAATCATCGGTTCACGACTTAACTCCTGCAGCGTGACGCTTTTTTTCTGTGCCAGTGGATGAGATGCAGGCAGCAATGCATAGGGTTTATGCGGGGCATTGAGCAGCTCTTTATGAATGGAATGCCCTAATTCAAGATCATAAACCAGCGCCAGATCGAAACGCCCGCGATGCAGGCCGTGCATCAGCTCATGTTGCTCACCGTCGTAGAGCTGGAGTGTGATCTCGGGATACATTTTTTTAAATCCCGCCACCAGTTTTGGCATATACAGCGGCGCGACGGATTCAAAGCAGCCGACGGAAATGGTCCCGGATACCAGCTCTTTATCCGCCCGCGAGTTCTGCTCAAACTCATACGATAGCCGCAGCAGCTCTTTGGCTTTATCGTAGAAGCGCCGCCCGCTTGAGGTCAGGGATACGCCCTGCGCGTGGTGGCGAATAAACAGCTGCTGGTCGAAGGTGCTTTCCAGATTTTTGATGGCAATGGAGATCGACGGCTGGGCAATATGTAGCTGGCGGGAAGCCTCGGCGATACTCTCCGTTTCCACCACCGTCACGAAATACTTAAGCTGTTTGAGGGTAAATCGGTTCATCGCGTCACCATTGATAAAATATTGTCTTATTGCGAACGGGCTTAGTTTTACGATAAGCAGTCTGCAAGCATCGTGCCATGCTCTTTGCGCTCTATATCGTCGGCAAATAACCGCCGCCTCTATTTAATTACCCGCCCTCTTTATTTTCCTGATTTCGCGTATTGCACCATAAAGAATCACCCTGCACCTTATTTGCCCGCAACATGCCCCAATATTGCACAAAATACCGTTTTGCAAAAAATCAGGTTTAAAAATAACGGTGATTGTTTTTAAGTTGTTTCAATGCTGTTTCTCATTAATTGCGTTAAATTCCTTGAGGTTAATATAGCTGTATAGTTTTTTTAAACTTAAAGGCCAAAAATTTACTAATTGCCACCGGTCGAACAGTGCCAGCATAGTGTCAGGGCAAGATGAACGCCGGCGGCTCCCCATTTTAGAACAGGGGAATCGCCTTAATTTCCGTTAATTATGGCGAGTGAAATAGCCCATGACGTTTAACTGGAACTATATGTTAAGCCTGCTCAGCGATGTCGATTTCTGGCAGGCCACCTGGACCGTCATCAAATTAAGTTTGCTGACCTGGGCTTTCAGCATTGTGCTGGGATTCATTCTGGCGCTGGCCAAACAGTCGCCGCGCAAGCTGTTTAACGCGCCTGCCCGCCTCTATATCTGGCTGTTTCGCAGCATGCCGCTGCTGGTGCTGCTGATTTTTGTCTACAACATGCCGCAGGCGCTGCCCTCCTTCGCGCCGGTGCTGAACGACCCGTTCTGGGCCGGGCTGCTGGCGATGGTGCTGAGCGAAGCCGCCTATATTGCTGAAATTCATCGCGGCGGGCTGCTGTCGATTCCGAAAGGACAGAGCGAAGCCGCCCGCGCGCTCGGGCTGCGCTATGCCGGCACCCAGTGGCGCGTGGTGATCCCGCAGGCGCTGCGCGTCGCCCTACCGGCGCTGGCCAATGAGTATATCGCCATCGTCAAGCTCAGCTCGCTGGTGTCGGTTATCTCCCTGACCGAGATCCTAATGGTCGGCCAGCGCCTCTATTCGCAGAATTTCCTCGTCATGGAGACCATGGCGGCGGTAGCGTTTTACTACATCCTGATCGTCACGGTATTTGATTTTCTGCTTAAGCGTCTCGAGACCTGGCTCGACGTCACGCAACGTAAAACCACGCGCCCGGTGGATGAAGAAATGCAGAAGCTGGCCACGGCGCGACGTCCGGCAATGGCCCGCAGCGTCAGCGTGGCGCAGGAGCCAGCGCTGCAGGCGTCTAAATTGCATAAAGCCTATAACAATGTCGAAGTGCTGGGCGCGGTCAGCCTGCAAATTCAGCCCGGCGAAGTCGTCTCCGTCATCGGCCCGTCCGGTTCCGGTAAGACCACGCTGATCCGCCTGCTGAACGGCCTTGAGCAGATCGATAACGGCGAGATCAAAATTAACGGTCAGCCATTTATTCACCTCGAGCGCCAGGGGCAGCAGAAGCCGCGTTTTATGGAGAACAGCGAGCATCGCCAGAATATCGGCATGGTCTTCCAGAGCTTCAACCTGTTCCCCCACCTGACCGTGCTCGGCAACCTGTTGCTGGCACCGCGCTATCACCATCTGGCCAGCGAAGGCGAGCTCAAGCAGCACGCCTGCGAGTTGCTGCATAAAGTCGGGATGCTGGAACACGCGTGGAAATATCCGCATCAGCTTTCGGGCGGCCAGCAGCAGCGGGTGGCGATTGCCCGCGCTCTGATGATGCGTCCGCAAATTATGCTGTTCGATGAACCCACCTCGGCGCTGGATCCGGAAAAGGTTAACGAGGTTCTGCAGGTTATCGAATCGCTGGCCCATGAAGGTATCACCATGGTGATCGTCACCCATGAGATGAACTTCGCCTTTAAGGTTTCCGATCGAATTGTGTTTATGGAAAAAGGACGCGTGGTCTGCGACGACACGCCTCAGGCAATGCGCGATGGCCAGCATCCGCGCGTGGACGCCTTCCTGAAAGATGTCTCTTTGGCTTAACGCTTCCGTTCCTGAAAGGAGAAAAATATGATCGCGCAGTGGCAAATCGAACAGTTTCATCAGCAGGGTTTTCTGGTTGTTGAAGAGGTGCTCTCCGCCGAGGAGGTGGCTCTGCTGCAGACCGATTTCGACGCATGGGTCGAAGAGAGCCGCCAGCATAGCGAGGCGTGGGGAGAAACCCTGGACGGCCGTCCGCGCTTCGACCTCGAAAGCGATCACGCGCCGAACCACCCCTCGCTGCGCCGGGTCAGTTCGCCCACCGAGATTTCCGCCGCCTACCGCCACGCCGCCTTTAATTCGCGGATGGCGGCGATTGCCGGCCAGCTCATCGGCGGCAGCGGGACCCGCTTTCATCACAGCAAAATCAACTCCAAACTGCCGCACACCGCCACGCAGGTGAAATGGCATCAGGATTTTCTGTTCACTCCCCACAGCAACGACGACATTATCACTGCCCTATTGATGGTTAGCGAAGTGACGCCAGAAAACGGTCCGCTCAACGTGGTCCCGGGAAGCCACCAGGGACCGCTGTGGTCCCACTGGCAAAACGAGCGTTTTACCGGCGCCGTGGCCCCGCAGGTAGAAGAAGCCCACTGCCAGCATCCGCAGGCCTGTTTCGGCCCGGCGGGTTCGGTGTGCTTTATGCATACCCGCCTGCTTCACGCCTCCAGCCCTAATGAAACCGATCTCCCGCGCACGCTGTTTATCAGCGTCTACGCGGCGGAAGATGCCCTGCCGTTCGGTGAAAATCCGCTGCCCAGCGTTCACGCCGGGCAGATGGTTGCCGGTGAAGAGAGCGGCCTGGTGCGTAGTACCGTTAATCATTTACGTCTGCCGCAAAAACCGCGCGGCGCATCCTTTTTTGTCCAGCAGGCCGGTACCGATCGCGCCAGCATGTAATTTGCCCACTTTTTGGAGGTTCTATGAAACGTATTAATGCTTTGCGCCCTGCTGTCCTGCTCCTTTGCGCCGCTGGCGCCCTGTCGTCCTTTAGCGCCCTGGCCTTCCAGCAGCCGGGGAAAATTACCGCCGGTTCGGATATGACCTTTTTCCCGTATGAATATATGGAAAACAACAAGCCCGCCGGGTTCGATATCGAGTTTCTTGCCGGGCTGGCAAAAACCATGGGCCGCGAGGCGGTGAATATTGATACCCGGTTTCCGAATTTGATTCCTGGTTTGCAGGGCGGACGCTTCGATATTACTAACTCGTCGATGTACATCACCGCCGAGCGTCTGAAGGTTATCGATATGGTGCCCTATCTGAAAAGCGGCGAAGCGATCCTCGCGCTGAAAGGCAGCGACTATCAGCCGAAAACGCCGGAAGAGTTTTGCGGTCATAAAATTGGCTCTATGGGCGCGACCTCTTGGCTGGCGCAGTTGCAAAAGCTCTCCGCCGACTACTGCGTGAAAAAGGGCCTGAAGCCAATAGCGCTTAGCGAATACACCACCGACCCGCAAACCACCCAGGCGCTGCTGTCGCGGGCGGTTGAGGCGCAAATCACCGATGCGGCGGTGGCGCGCGGCGTGATTGATAAGCTTGGCGATCGGGTGACGATCTCTTCCGAAACCTTAATTTATCCGGTGCTCAATGGTTTTGGGGTGAAAAAAGGCAATAGCGAAGTGAAAACCGCGCTGGAGGAAGGACTGAAGAAATACAGCGCGACGCCGGAATACGCCGCGCTGCTGAAGAAATATAACTTCCAGGCGCCGACGCCGGAGGACCTGCAAACCCTGATGCCAAAAGCGGAGTAACGACATGGCCCGGTCTTATGAAGAACAGACGCGCATCGACCTGGCGGCGACCTTTCGTATCATCGCCCATCTCGGGATGCACGAGGCGGTGGCCAACCACTTTAGCGCGGCCATCTCGGCAGACGGCAAAAAATTCCTGCTGAATCCGAAATGGAAACACTTTTCGCGCATCCGCGCCAGCGACCTGTTGCTGCTGGACGCCGATGATGAAGCCTGCGCCCGGCGATCTGACGTCGACGCCACGGCGTGGGCGATTCACGGGCAAATCCACCAGCGCCTGCCGGAGGTGCGGGTGGTGCTGCACCTGCATCCGGTGTATACCACCAGCATCGCTTGCCTCGAGACACCGCATATCCCGCCGATCGATCAGAACACGGCGCGCTATTTCAATCGGATAGCCGTCGATAGGTTATACGGCGGCATGGCGGATACCACGGCGGAAGGCGCGCGTCTGGCGTCGCTGCTGGCCGACAAGCGCCGGCTGCTGATGGGCAACCACGGCGTACTGGTGACCGCGCCGTCGATTGGCGAGGCTTTCGATGATATCTGGACTCTGGAGCGCGCCTGTCAGATTCTAGTGACCGCGTGGTCAACGGGGCAGCCGCTGAAAGTGCTCTCCGATGCGGTGGCGGAGAAAACCGCGCAGGACTGGGAGGGGATCGCCGACTTTTCACGCCAGCATTTTGCAGAGATGAAGCAGATGATGATCGACGCCGACCCTTCCTTGCTGGACTGACGGCTTACTCCTGGAAAAAGGCGCCCGGCGGCAGGCGCAACCGGGCATACGGAGATGAGGCGGATTTGAGGTATCGAGGTGCGGATTTTGCCGTAGGCCTGGCGACAGAATCCGCAAGTTACGCGCGTGTAGCCCCGGTGAGGCGCCAGCCCCCACCGGGGAACAGGCGGCTAGTAGCGCACGCAAACCGACTTTGTTTCGCACCAGTCGTCCAGCCAGTCGGGGCCGAAATCGCGGCCGGTGCCGGACTGCTTCATGCCGCCGAACGGCAGGTTGGCGTCGATCAGCGTATGGCTGTTGACCCACACCGTCCCCGCCTGCAGGCGATCGGTATAGCTCAGCGCCTGACTCAGATCGCGGGTCCAGACGCTGGCGGTCAGGCCAAAATCGCTGTCGTTGGCCAGACGCAGCGCCTCTTCGCCGTCGGCCACGCGCACCAGGTTCACCACCGGGCCGAAAACCTCTTCCCGGCTAAGGCGCAGCCCGGCGTCGGGATTAATCACCAGCGTTGGCGCAATATAGTAGCCCTGCGCATCCGGCCCCACGTGACCGCTAATCAGCTCTGCCTTCTGCTGACGGGCTTCATCAAGATAAGCCGCCACTTTCGCGCAGTGCGCCTGCGACACCACCGGGTTAATCTGGCTGCTCTCGAGCATTCCGGGTCCGACCTGTAGCGACTTCACCGCCTGCTCAAAGCCGCTCACCAGCGTATCGAACAGCGGCGCTTCGATATAAATTCGCGAACTGGCGGCGCACACCTGCCCCTGATTCAGAAAGCTACCGGTCATTAATCCCTCAATAACCCACTGCGGATCGGCATCTTTCAGCACGATAGCCGGGTTCTTGCCGCCCAGCTCTAGCGTGACCCGGGTCAGGCGATCGGCGGCCACGCGGGCAATCTGTTTACCGGTAGCGGTCGATCCGGTAAAGCTCACCTTGGCGACCTGCGGATGCGAGGTCAGCGCCGCGCCGCATCCGGCGCCGCTGCCGGTCACCACGTTAAAAACGCCGTCGGGCACGCCGGCCTCGGTTGCCAGTTCCGCCACCCGCAGCAGGGTCAGCGGGGTGGTTTCCGACGGCTTAATGACGATTGAGCAGCCAGCCGCCAGCGCGGGCATCACTTTCCACATGCCGATCATCAGCGGGAAGTTCCACGGCACGATCCCGGCCACCACGCCCACCGGCTCTTTTTTGGTCCACGCCTGATAGCGCGCCCCCGGTGGGAAGGGAATCGATACGTCGAGGGTGCGGCCGCTGATTTTAGTGGTCAGCCCGGCGGTATAGCGCATCCAGTTCAGCGTGCAGCCCACTTCAAAGGCGCGGGAAATGTTAATCGATTTTCCCTGTTCCAGGGTCTCCAGCTGCGCCAGCTCCTCGCCGTGCTGCTCCACCAAATCGGCGAAGCGCAGCAGGATCCGTTCGCGGTCGGCGGGCGTCCGCCCTGCCCAGCTGCGGGAAACGAAAGCACGCCAGGCGGACATCACCGCCCGATCGACATCCGCGGCGTTAGCATCCGCGGTGCTGGCGATAGCCTGACCGGTGGCCGGATCCCAGACGGTTAAACGCTTTTCGCTCTCTGCCGCCTGCTGCGCACCGTCGAGATACAACCCATGCTGTCTGTCTAGAAACTGCTGCACGCTGGCGAGTAGCGCGACCTGTGATGTGGACATACCCCTTCCTTATTGTTCACGGATAGTGGTTTCAGTTTATGCCGGGGTCGCGATTCACGCTTTTTTCTCTGTGACATTCGCTGTTGCCGCTGTGACAGGCGCCGCAATTAAGTCGATGGGTGGACAGGCAACATTATTGAAAAACGCCGGCTGGCCAGGCCTGATTGAGATACCCGAGGACGCATTCAATGACGATATCCTCTCTTGCCGTTATATTAACCTTGATACGCTACTCATTTATCCGGGAAAAATGACAATGTTGCCTCGTCGATAAGCGACCTTGACTTTCTGTCCGACGAAAAAAGGCGTTCCTCTTGTTGGCTGGACAATAACAAAATCACGTCCATCAGTGGGTCTGATAAACAACTCAACAAGCTGGCTACGAGCCAACCGTCTCTGTACTGCTTGCCCGGCCAACACGCCAGCGGCAGCAACACCCACTATCACCTGGCGCTGACCAGTAAGGGTATATCCGGTAATACCACCGAGAGCCCCGCCGCTAACGGTACCTACAGTATTGTAACCCGTATCGTTTTGGAGAGTTATATAGTTTACACCAGTAACAATACCGTATGAGGGGGGTATTTCTTGTGTATAAAAAGTATTTTCCATATTATTATCGGCATCAATTGAAGATCCTCTACACCCGACGATTGTGAGTAAAAAAATCACAGCAATGACGATATTCCGGCGCATTAACCTTGTCACTCGTAACAATTATGAAATATTAAAATAACCATGCAAATAGCTGGCCCATTGAAATTCATCAAAATATTGGCAATGCCTATATTTCAGCGTATAAACAGCCCCTATTGTTCTGAGCAGGCATTTTTAACTGATATCAATTCAACATCCTACAATCACAGACACGATCATTGACAACATATCCTCCACCTGACTAAAACTCTCTTTGTTAGTTTAATAAGCGAACTACATGTAAGATAACGGCACAATATCATGCTTTGTTAAACAATCCTTAAACGACTCTCTATGGTTTTTTAATGTTCGTTAAATTGATTCTGATCAAAAAGCCAGCCTCCCTTGTTTAATATCCGTTTAATATAGATCACTAATATCTGGTTAATAAAGCGAAAACCCATTGCGTGAACATTATGAAAAATAAACCGAAGAGAAAAAAAAGCATCAACAGCATTGTATTTATCGCATTCATTATAGTGAATGTGTTAATGCTAACCATCAGTATTTACACACTATATTTTAGTTCCTCATCCCCATTCACTGAACATCGAATGCGTCACGATACGACATTCTGGATAGGTGCGATTAAAAATATCGCATTACTAAGCGGCCTATGGATTTTCGTAGATGTCATTTTTTCCATTTTTTTCTACTTAAAGTCGAAATTTCATTAAAAACATTTATAAAAGGGTTTGATATGTTGTTTATTATAGCCTGGCTTATCGCCATGGGCACCAGTGAACTGTTATTGTGGTCTTATGGCTACCTTCACCTTATTTCTCCCGTACTTTATATCTCGCTATGCATTATGTTTATCTATCAACGCAGAAAAATACATAAAAATAAAGATCTCAACTTCTATGAGAAAAAAATAGCGTCTATGCGCATGGGCATAATGTTTGTTCTGTCTATGCTGGTGATGCTGGCCATCACTGTCAATATCCGTTTTTTCACGCTGATTTATACCGGACTTTAACATTATATGATGTTTCATCTGACGGGATGCCACCTCATTTTATCGGTATGGACTTACGCAGACAATCTGCTGCGAGAAGCGGTTTTATCATTAATTTATACGAGCAAGATATTCAATCATGAATAAATCGGATGCAAAGTTGTCTTTGCCTGCGCTGACCGCGTTGGTGGTCGGTTCGATGATTGGTGCAGGAATATTTTCACTTCCCGCCACTTTTGGTCGCGCAGCGGGCGGGCTTGGTGCCATCATCGCGTGGTGTATCGCTGGAGGGGGAATGTTAACCCTCGCCCTGGTCTTTCAGACTCTGGCCACAAGAAAACCACATCTGGATTCGGGTATATTTATTTACGCTAAAGAAGGATTCGGGAATTACCTTGGGTTTACTTCCGCGCTCGGTTTTTGGGCGGGGACCTGTATCGGCAACGTATCTTATTTTGTGCTGATAAAATCAACCCTCGGCACATTCTCACCCATCTTTGGTGATGGCAATACTTTATACGCAATTCTCACTGCCTCTGTTGTTCTGTGGTGTTTCCATATTCTGGTATTAAGGGGCGTAAAAGAAGCTGCAATTATTAATACGGTGGTCACCTGGGCCAAAATTATTCCGATAGGTGTCTTTATTGTCGTTCTTATGTTCGCGTTCAACGCTGACATTTTCACCGTTAACTTCTGGGGGGGGATCCGACATCAAGGACATTCACTCCCATACCCTCTCTGAAGGGTACCATGACCTTATGCACTATATCGCCGCGCCTGACAATGCGCACGAGTCCTTATTTTCGCAGGTCCGCAATACTATGCTGGTGACGGTATTCGTCTTACTCGGGATAGAGGGGGCGAGCGTGTATTCCCGCCTGGCGAAAAAACGTAGCCATATCGGTACCGCCACGGTGTTCGGTTTTATCGGCGTCCTGTGCATTCTGTGTCTGGTCACTCTCCTCTCATATGGGGTACTTTTACGACCTGAGCTTGCCGCGCTTCGTCAACCATCGATGGCAGGGGTACTGGAGACAATTGTGGGTCGTCCGGGGATGATTTTTATCAGTATTGCCCTGGTCATATCGGTTTTAGGCGCCTATCTCTCCTGGTCATTACTGGCAGCAGAAGTGTTATACAGCGCAGCAAAATCCGGACTGATGCCAAAAATATTGGCTAAAGAGAACGCTAACCGGGTTCCATATAAGGCTGTCTGGCTGACCAACATATTTATTCAGGTTTTTTTAATCATCACGCTGTTCACCGACTACGCCTTCCAGCTGGCACTGGAGTTAACCAGCTCGCTGACCTTAATTCCTTATTTCCTCGTCAGCGCATATGCTTTAAAGCTTGCGTTAACCGGGGAATCTTACTCCGGCTCTGGAACAGGGATAAGAAAGGGGCTGATACTGTCCACCATTGCCCTGATTTATTCGCTGATGATGATTTACGCTGGCGGCGTGAAATATCTTTTACTTTCTACCATTATTTACGGCCCGGGAACTATTCTTTTCTATTTCGCGAGAAAAGAGAATTTGACGAAAGTTTTTACCAGGCATGAGCGTCTTCTGTTTGCCATGCTGATGTCAGGAGCCATCATCGGTATCTATGCTATTGCAACGGGACTTATTCAAATTTAATAAACGGAAATATTATGCTTACTGAAAATAAAAACATATCACCCGCCTTTGGCGTTTATTCAGAGGTCGGTAAATTAAAAAAAGTCATGGTGTGTTCACCGGGAATGGCGCATGAACGCCTTACGCCGGGGAATTGTGACCGTATGTTGTTTGACGATGTTCTGTGGGTAGCGAACGCCAAACGCGATCACTTCGATTTTATGAATAAAATGCGTGAGCGCGAGGTTGAGGTTGTTGAGTTCCATCAATTGCTGGAAGAAACGGTAAAAAATCCTCTGGCGCGAAAATGGATTCTGGATTTACAAGTGGTACCTGATGAAGTCCCCTTGAGTCTGATAGATGAAACACGAGACTTTCTCGATAATATTTCCGCCCGCGAACTCGCGCAGACTCTACTTGGCGGCCTTTCAACGCTGGAACTGCTACACGTCTCAGGTGGAAAATACGATAAAGAAGAATGCAGACTTCTCCACGCCGCTATTGCACAGAGTCAGTACCTACTTCCTCCTTTACCTAACGCGCTTTACACCCGCGATACCACCTGCTGGATCAATGGCGGCGTTACTCTTAATCCCCTCTACTGGCCAGCCCGCCATGAAGAGACGGTGCTTGCGGCTTCCGTTTACCAGTTCCATCCTGATTTCGCTGGCAAGGTTAACGTGTGGTACGGCGATCCAACGGTCCACCACGGTACGGCTACCCTTGAAGGTGGTGACGTCATGCCGATCGGTAATAAAACAGTGTTAATTGGCATGAGCGAGCGCACCTCTTACCAGGCGATAGCACAGCTTGCGCAAGCGCTCTTTGCGGATCAGCATTCGGGTATTGAGAGGGTGATGATTGCCGCCATGCCAAAGCTTCGAGCCGCGATGCATCTTGATACCGTTTTTACCTTCTGCGACCGGGACCTCGTCACGCTTTATCCACCTATTGTTAATCAAATCAAAACGTTTTCATTGCGACCTGATGAAAGATCGCCGCACGGAATACGGTTAACCAGGGATGAAGATAATTTTGTAGACGCGGTAGCCCACGCGCTAAATCTCAAACAATTAAGAGTTGTGGAAACTGCCGGAAATGACTACGACATGGAACGTCAGCAGTGGGATAGCGGCGCGAATATGGTTGCGCTTGAGCCTGGTGTGGTTGTGGCCTATGACCGAAATACCAAGACTAATGCACAACTGCGGAAAAGCGGTGTTGAGGTGATCACCATTGTTGGCAGCGAATTAGGCCGCGGTCGCGGCGGCGGTCACTGCATGACCTGCCCTATTATTCGCGAGCCCATTGATTATTAATCATAAATATAATTCCTTTTATCATTCTGCGGAGGTCGCTAGCAGGATGGTAAAAGTATAATCGCTATCATGATGAACTGTGCAGGAACAATAATATTATTTGATCCCTGCACTGATTCATTAATGGCCTGCAGAATATATTATGATATCGACAACGGCTGCAGGTATAGTAGTTAGCCCCAGGATTATTTATCATTGCGCAATGACAACTGCGGATAACATCCCCCATACTGGGATCTCCCTCGACTGTATTTTATCTAAAGTGGATTTCAGAAGCATTTTATACATTTACAAAGATAAACAAAGGCTGAAATAAATTCTCTTCTGGTAATGCTAATATCCACTCAGCATTAATGAATAACAGAAAACGTCTGCAAAAATTCAGACAGGAGAATTTTATGGAAAAATCCACGTTGAGTCCCCTTGGTGTAAAACAATCATCTCAGCGGCCCGAACCGCAGGAGCGTCAAGCGAAACAGCTAGATCAACTTTGGACAAGACGCAAAAATGCAGTGGCGAGGAATAAATCATGGACAAGATCTGGGTTTGATGCGCCAGGAGATGCTATGCAAAATGGAATAACAGGGTCCCACATTTTGCGTGAGCCTATACTATAACAACTCCGTATTGTATTGGCACTAATGAATATTTCGAACTTTAATGTGACCCGATAGACATGAAGAGTATACCATGGTGCACATGTAATTAATCGCATTCCCGATTGTAATATCATCAGGATATAGCCCCTATTTTCAGAAAGTGCCCAAGGAATTACCCTTCTGATTTTACTTGCTAACTGCCATATATCGGTGTGTGTAATTCTGTGTCATTCCTGAACATTCTAATCATAGAGGGATGACACAGCCCTCTATTCAATGTTTATAACGTACTATTTCTTTTTTGCCTCTCCACTAATCATGTCTCCTTTTATTTTACCCTGTTAAATTTCATAACGGATTTGCGGTGACAGAGTAAACGTGTTACGTAATATTTTTTTATAATAATACTGTGATCCAGGTAATAGTTCTTTCATATACTCCGCCTTTGACCCTTGCCTCCGGCATCATAAGTGCAACAATGCAAAAACATTATCATTACAAAGGACGCGCGATGAGTACGGCAAATCGTGGGCAGAATTACCAGCATTGGTTAGCAAAAATCAATCAGGTCTGCGGGCAGTTCGCCGCCCGTCCGCTGGATGATAATTTCCACGGTGAGATCGACGCCAGCTACGCGGGCGACCTGAAAGTCAGCACGGTGACCGCCCGCAGCATTAATCTCTACCGTACCCGACAAGAGATCCAGCGCGATAATGACGCCTGGTTTTATACCGTCTTCCAGCTCGCGGGCCAGGCGACGATTGAGCAGGATGGCCGTCAGGCGATGCTGGAGAGCGGCGATATCACCCTGATTGACGCATCTCGTCCATGCTCGATTATCTGGCAGCAAACCTCGCGCCAGGCCTCCCTGCTGCTGCCAAGGTCGCTGCTGGAGCAGCAGCTGCGCGGCAGTGAAATCAGCATCGCTACCCGGCTGGCGAAAAGCCTGCCGATGGTCCAGCTCAGCCAGCGCCTGCTGCATGAAAGCATGAACAGCCCTGAACTCTCGGCCAGCGAAAGCAAAGCGGCGCTGGAGGCCATCGTCTGCCTGCTGCGTCCGATGCTGCATCAACAGGAGGCCCAGCCGTCCCGGCGCGATAAGCAGTTTCAGAAAATCATGGCGTTAATCGATGAGTCGATTCAGGCGGAACATCTGCGCCCGGAGTGGCTGGCCAGCGAAACCGGCATGTCGGTGCGCAGTCTTTACCGGCTGTTTGCGGAAAAGGGGCTAGTGGTGGCGCAATATATCAAGAATCGTCGGCTCGATTTGTGCGCCCGCGCGCTGCAAAGCGCCCATGATGACGAAAAGCTGGCGGGGATCGGCTACAGCTGGGGCTTCAGCGATCATAGCCATTTTTCCACCGCCTTTAAGCAGCGCTTCGGCGTCTCGCCGGGTGAGTATCGCAAGCGCTGCCGATAGCTATTTTTTCAGCCATTTGCCGTTAAGGCCCTTCACGTACTCGCCCGGCTGCGCCCTGGCGACCAGCTTCTGACCGGCCATTTTCGCCACCTGATCCACCGGTAGATTATTGTCATCCGCCAGCTGCTGATAGCTGTCGCTACGGGCGGCGTTGATCTGCTTCACCAGCTCAAGGGTTTCTTTATCCTGACGCAGCGGTTCAAGATAGCCGTTGAGGGTTTCGCCGACCCGCCCCTGCTGGCGAGCTTCATTGAGGGTCAGGGCCAGCGCCTGAGCGCTGAACAGCACCAGCGCCAGCGTCGTGGTTATCAGTCGTATTCTCATCATCGCCTCAGAACAGATCGCTACGCGATTTGAGCAGATTCTCAACGTCCTTATCCAGCTTAATATGAATTTCATGCTCAATTTTGACATTCATATTGATGGTGATCGGCTCTTTCGATGCCGCGATTTCAATACGCGGCGTACAGCCCGCCAGCAGCGCGGTGGCCAGAAAGGCGGCGAATAGTTTGATCATTATTGTTGTTCCTTACAGGTATGACTGTCCTGACAGCGCGGCGCGGGCAGCCTGGCGTTCTGCTCCAGCCACGCCTGCAGATTGTCGCCGAAACGCAAGCTGCGCCACAGGTCAAAAATATTCTCTTCATGGGAGTAGTTTAAGTGCACCGTATTGCTTTTGCCTTCTACCCGGCTGGTGCCGCTAATCGTTGCCTTCAGCGTCAGTACGCCAAGGTTATCGAGGTTGATCCGCGTCCACGATCTGGCTACCTCCATATATCGCAGCCAGTTAATGGCCGCCCCGGCGGAGACGTTGTCGGCCACCAACGCGTCCGCGGTGTCTTTATCGAGGCGCATCGTCATCGGCCCCGGATTGCTGAACCAGCCGTCTTTGATAATCCATTTTTTGTTATCCAGCCACAGAGGCAGCGCACCGTTAAACGGGCCGGAGACGGCGAACTGCTTCACTTTAATCGCACTCACTAATTCGCTGCTGGAGATATTTTGCAGACGCAGCAGCGCCGGGTCGTGCTGCGGCATCCTCAGTTGCTGCATGGTCAGCTTGCCGCCGAGAATATCGACGCTGACGTTACTCAACTGTAAAGGCGCGTCTTCACTCCAGGGCCAGGCCCCCTGAAGATCTGCCGTCAGATTGCGCGCGGTGAACTGGTTGACGACTTCGCCAATGCGCAACGATACCGGATGGCGGGTGCCAAGCTGCCAGGTGCCGTCGCTAAAACGGAACGGCAGCACAAAATCGACGCCGTTGATCTGGTTATCCGGCATCCAGGCGCTGCCGCCCTTGAGCACCCCGTGACCTCCCGCCTCGAAGCCCTGCCCGGCTGCGGCGGAGAATGCCACCTGCGCGTAAAGCGTTCCCTCACGCAGGGTCATCTTCCACTCCGGCGGCAACAGCGGCTGGAAAACGGTCAGCGACTGTTTTGGCCACCACGCTTCGCCGCGCAGACGTTCTCCGTCCCAGCGCCCGGTAACGCGCACGGGGCCAATTTTTTGCGCATGCAGGGAGCCGTTGAACTGGAACCAGGTCGGATCGCGACCGTCGATATTAAATTTCAGCGTCGACGGCGGCAGTTCGCTGCCGCCGCTGAAGGTGGTTTTCCCGGCATCCAGCGACAGCGCGCCGGTCAGTTTGGGATGCTGCCCATCGCGCAGCCAGCGGATCGGTTTTTCCAGGGTCAGACGCGGCGCGCTTACCAGCATGGAACCGTACTGCAGTTTATCGAACCCGGTCGACAGGCTGTTGAGCATGATGGCGCTGTCGGCCCATTCGCCCGCGCCTTTCACATCCCAGCGCGCCTGCATTGGGGTGAAATGACCCTCGCCCCAGTAGCGCCACTGCCAGCGGCCGCGGTCGGGCATAAAGTTGTCGGCCTGACCGTCAAGATGCAGGGTAAAATCGCCCATTTCCTGTTCATGGGCGCGTAAAATAGCCTGCAGGCGGCCATCAACGCCCTGCTGCGTCACTTTGACGCCCGCCAGCGGCCAGCGGATTTCATCAATATTCAACGAATCGATGACCCGCCCGCGCGAACGCAGCAGCGCGCCGGGGTGAAAGTTGAGCACCGGCGCGGTAAGCGGTCCACTCAGCTGCGCGGGCAGTTTGGCGTAAAAAATCAGATCGCCGAGCTTAGCCTCGCCGGTCAGCTGTAGCGGCATGTCGCTGCTGTCCATACTCAGCTTGCCGGGGCCGATATTCAGCACGGCGTTGCCCTTCCCGGCCTGCCCCTGAGTGAGCACGTTAAGACGCCCGCTGACCTGCATCTGCTCGGTGCCCTGCTGCCAGTTGCCCAGCGAAAGCGCGACGCGGCCGCTCAACGCGTTGCCCGCGTATTCGGTGTGCCAGCGGCCATCGCTGATGGTAATACGATCCGGGGTGATTTCCCACGGCAGGTCAAGCATCGGCTCCACCTCACCTCGCGGCGTGACCAGCAGTTGCCCGCGGTTCTTCTGCCACTCCAGCTCGGCATCGACCAGACCGGGAGTTTGTGGAAATTCAAAGGTGCTGAACAAGTGGCCATCGACCGGCAAACCGTCCGGCACCAGCGGCATCTGAAACTCGCCCACCAGCTTCACCGGCGCCTGGTCTTCCACCAGACGCGCGGAGAAGTCGCTGACCGTCAGCGCCTGACCGCGCAGTCGCGCCTGGAGGGTAACCTCTTTCCCGGCATAGCCGATATCCTGCTGCTGCGGCGTGAGCGACATCACCAGCCGCCCCTGCCATTTATCCCACGGCGACAGGCGCAGATTGTCAATCGTCAGCCAGCTATAAGGGAGCATTGATTGCCATTCGGCGAGGGTTTTCGGCGCCCCCGGCGCGGCTTCGCTTTCCGGGAGCTTGTTCAGGCAGGCGCTGTTTATATCCAGCTCGCCGATATGTAAACGCCAGCGGCTGGGACGCGAGAGCGAGGCATTGGCGACGCGCGCGATTTCGCAGTCGCCGACCAGATAGCGCAGATCCGGAATACGCAGCGACGAGCGCGTCAGCCGCGGGCTTTCATTGAGTGAGATTCGGGTTCCCGCAGGTAGCCAAATGCCTGCCAGCGTAGGCACCCAGTGGGTGAGCGTTAATAGCAAAGCCAGCGGTAGCAGCACGAGGGCTAATAATAGCGCGATGGCGGCTTTATATTTACCCTTCATGGGCAGCTAATATCCTGATTCGAAATAAGTAAAAGCCGAGAGGCCGTTATTGTGGCACGTTCGACCTGTGAGTTAAAGTTTCCATCCCGTTTAAGCGTAGTCGTCGCCCTGTGATTCACCAGCCAGCTATTTAACCAGGGTTTAGTTTTCGCCTGCGACACTGGTCTACACCTGCGAACGTAAACGGATTGTGCTGTGGACTTAATTATCTCGCTGATGGAATACGCTCAGAGCCGCTATTCATTGGTATTGCTGATGGTTTTCCTGATGACGTTCGCTAAATCCTGCGCCGTCATCTCGCTGCTGATCCCGGGCACCTCCGGGCTACTGCTGTTCGGCACCCTGGCATCGGCCAGCCCGGGACATTTCCTGTTAATGTGGATGAGCGCCAGCCTCGGCGCTATCGGCGGATTCTGGCTCTCGTGGCTGACGGGCTACCGCTACCGGTACCATCTGCATCGTATCCGCTGGCTTAATGCCGAACGCCTCGCTCGCGGCCAGTTGTTCCTGCGCCGCCACGGCGCGTGGGCAGTCTTTTTTAGCCGCTTTCTCTCTCCGCTTCGCGCCACCGTGCCGCTGGTAACCGGCGCCAGCGGCACCTCTCTCTGGCAGTTTCAGCTCGCCAACGTCAGCTCCGGGCTGCTCTGGCCGCTTATCCTGCTGGCGCCAGGCGCGTTAAGCCTCAGCTTTTGATGAAAGGTATTGTCTTTTAAAGAGATTTCTTAACACCGCGATATGCTCTAGAATTATTACTATAACCTGCTGATTAAACTAGTTTTTAACATTTGTAAGATTATTTTAATTATGCTACCGTGACGGTATTATCACTGGAGAAAAGTCTTATGAAAATCGCTGTGTATAGTACAAAACAGTACGACAAGAAGTATCTGCAGCATGTTAATGATGCATATGGCTTTGAACTGGAGTTTTTTGACTTCCTGCTAACCGAAAAAACCGCCAAAACCGCCAACGGCTGTGAAGCGGTGTGTATCTTCGTAAACGATGACGGTAGCCGCCCGGTACTTGAAGAACTAAAAGCCCACGGCGTGAAGTACATCGCGCTGCGCTGCGCGGGGTTCAACAACGTTGACCTCGATGCCGCCAAAGAGCTGGGCCTGCGGGTGGTGCGCGTCCCGGCCTACTCGCCGGAGGCGGTCGCTGAGCACGCGATCGGCATGATGATGTCGCTGAACCGCCGCATTCACCGTGCCTATCAGCGCACCCGCGACGCGAACTTCTCTCTGGAAGGGCTGACCGGTTTCACCATGCACGGTAAAACCGCCGGCGTTATCGGCACCGGTAAAATCGGCGTCGCCGCGCTGCGCATTCTTAAAGGTTTCGGTATGCGTCTGCTGGCGTTTGATCCCTACCCAAGCGCCGCCGCGCTGGATATGGGCGTGGAGTATGTCGATCTTGAAACCCTGTACCGGGAGTCCGATGTTATCTCACTGCACTGCCCACTGACCGATGAAAACTACCATTTGCTGAACCATGCCGCGTTCGATCGCATGAAAGACGGGGTGATGATCATCAACACCAGCCGCGGCGCGCTCATCGATTCGCAGGCAGCGATCGACGCCCTGAAGCATCAGAAAATTGGCGCGCTGGGGATGGACGTGTATGAGAACGAACGCGACCTGTTCTTTGAAGATAAGTCTAATGACGTGATTCAGGATGATGTGTTCCGCCGTCTCTCCGCCTGCCATAACGTCCTGTTTACCGGTCACCAGGCGTTTCTGACCGCGGAAGCGTTGATCAGCATTTCGCAAACCACCCTCGACAACCTGCGTCAAGTGGATGCAGGCGAAACCTGTCCTAACGCACTGGTCTGATTTTCCTTGCCCTTTTGTGCTCCCCCTTCGCGGGGGGCACATTCAGATAATCCCCACAGAAATTGCCTGCGATAAAGTTACAATCCCTTCATTTATTAATACGATAAATATTTATGGAGATTAAATGAACAAGTATGCTGCGCTGCTGGCGGTGGGAATGTTGCTATCGGGCTGCGTTTATAACAGCAAGGTGTCGACCAGAGCGGAACAGCTTCAGCACCACCGTTTTGTGCTGACCAGCGTTAACGGGCAGCCGCTGAATGCCGCGGATAAGCCGCAGGAGCTGAGCTTCGGCGAAAAGATGCCCATTACGGGCAAGATGTCTGTTTCAGGTAATATGTGCAACCGCTTCAGCGGCACGGGCAAAGTCTCTGACGGCGAGCTGAAGGTTGAAGAGCTGGCAATGACCCGCATGCTCTGCACAGACTCGCAGCTTAACGCCCTGGACGCCACGCTGAGCAAAATGCTGCGCGAAGGCGCGCAGGTCGACCTGACGGAAACGCAGCTAACGCTGGCGACCGCCGACCAGACGCTGGTGTATAAGCTCGCCGACCTGATGAATTAATAGTTACCGCAGCTTCCGCCTGCCAGCGCCTGCTCGCTGCAGCGCTTGCCGTTCGGCAATGCGCACATGCCGATAGCGGAGCCATCAAGCTGGCGGGCCACCGATAACGAGCCGCCAACCATGGCGCAGTTTGCCTGGCCGGAGCTGCTCATCGCAGCGCGCATTCCCGGCGATACGTGCGCCGCCGTTGCCTGCTGAACAGGTTCATCATTGCTACTACACGCCGACAGTAACAGCGCAGCACATCCCACTAAAAACGCAGCTCGCATCTTCTCTCCCCTCAGATACATCTTAAAATGGACAAGCCTAAGGATAATAGGCAGCTCAGCGCGCCGCGTCGAGAGGCGAAGTACGTATTTATGCGTTGTGTTAACATTTATTAGCAAATTTTTTGGCGTCAGAAGCCTCTCAGCATGAGCACATTAATCTCTGTACAACTGAGAAGCATCATGGTGAGGCGATAGTTTCCCGACAGTTAAATAGGTAGTTCTTTGTTCTGCAAGATTATTTCCTGTGCGTTCAATCTTAGCTTCTTTGACTCACTGGTGAGCATCCAAATCACTTTCATTCCTATCAGCGACAATCTTCAGAGTTGAATGGCTCTACTCGGCAGGGACTCGTCACAGTCAAACATAAAAAAAGCCAGCAGGGGATGTGCTGGCAATTCTTCAAATATGAAAGTTATTGAATACCGTATTTCTTTTCAGTGACGAATTTTGGCTCTTGCTAATTGGGACCTTTTTTGACAAGCATTTTTTCGCCCCATACGACCACGCCTTTTTGACGCATCTGTTCAAAGGTCCTCATAAACTCCCCACTTTCTATTACTGAAAACTTATAACGACTGAAAAAACGATCCATTTGAGGATAACCAAAGCCATTCTCATTCCTGGTTAAGTTGAGAATAATATCCTCGAGCGTCTGCTCTGCCACTATACGTTCAAAATCAATCACTTGGAACCCCTCAACTCTTGTTCTTCTGCTGCTTTCAGCGCTTCTGGTGTATATAAAGAGTTTCTATTACCTAATTTATAGTCCTCCAGAGTGGCTGTATGAGTATTATTCCATACCTCAACAGAGCGCTATCTTTAACGCCAAGCAGCTTGTAGCGCTCCAGTTCTCTGACCTCATGAGTGTAGTATCTCTTATCGGTATCAGTAGCCTGGAGCTCACCTTTTATAATTTTTTCTAGCCTGTCAATCATCACTTTATTGGCATCTGATTCAGCAAAACGACCTGTATGTAGTTTCACCTTATCAATGCCTGCACGGTCAATGATTGCCGCCTTCCAGTCCAGATTCTGAACCGGACCGCCTGCTTTACCTCCGTGCCAGTATGTACAGGGGTCACCGGTGCCGGCGTACTGTTACCGGTGTGAGGCGGGGCGCCCGCCACGGCTTATACATATTCAATTTCTCCAGATTTCGATTACTGAAATGATTAGATTAATAAAATAAAAACTACATAGATACTCGTGTTCGCAACCAACCATATATAAATGATTTATTAGCCTCACTTTTTTCTGCTAACTCCAGATAATACTGCCCCTGGCTACAGTTTAATGCCCGTAGCAGTACACGCTCCCCTTCACTGCCTCTTCGAATAACATAATGGCTCAAGGCATTTAAGGTTCTGGGGCCAATAACACCATCGGTTATAAGATCCGGATAAAGTACCCCACGATGATTAAAAGCATTTAACCAGCGTTGAAGCCACTTACCCGGCAGAACAGGCCCCATATTGACCCCGGCATCACACAGTTTTTCAGCGATCGCGGTAGATATTTCAGCAACATGATCGAACCGGGGCGCAATCCAGTAGTCAGCGTTGAGAATATCCAGCGCCTGTTGGCGCGTCAGTTTTTGCATATCGCCATCATAACCATGAGCCCGTGCGGTGACTTGAGTAATCCCCCAGTTTGTCGGACCTCCTTTATCATCAGGATGATTTACATAACCGCCCTCCTTTTCCAGAATGGCATTAAAAATCTCATCTTTAGTCATTTATTCCTCATTTATCGATTAAATGCGCGATATTCCCCCTCACCAGGAACACGGCAATAAAGACAAAAAAATTCACGGTAACCACCAACCAGTGGGTCGACGTATACAAGCCGAAGAGATAACGAAACGGTATGCTGGCATAAGTGATTACCAGCAAATAAGCCGTATACGATATCCATGGTCGATACCTCCTGTACCGGGCGCGCCGATAAAACATTAAGGTTAGGGTGATCAAAGCGCAGAGAATGGCATTAAGCAGCGCGGGCAGTTCATTTCCCATTCGGGCGCCCACTATTGTTGCGGGTAAGTATTTTATATAGGTCGGTTAGTTCTTGATTATTCAGGAACGTAAGTATCTTAATAATCAGCGCGGATATCAGTACGGCGCCTAACGCGTCTAACGGTCTATCACTATATCCTGTCCAGATCGCCAACTTTGTCCCAATTAACCCGGAACCCAGAACACCGACGATAAAAGAAGTCATAAAATAGGCAGCGAGTCTAAAACGCGTGATATTAACCGCCGTCGCAACATAAAATACCGCGCCAGCAAACGCGCCAAATACAACGCCATAATCAATACCTGTCATCAGGCCAAACATACCAGCGCCCATTAATCCACCAGCAACAATTATCGACGTACCGGAAACAGGATCGGACATATACCCTCCCTTCTTTCACTATGAGTTATGATGGTAAATAACGAAGCGCAGGGTCATTTTTCCTGGCACTAAGGTGTTACCTCGCCGTTACTTTCTTTCTTTTTTGCAAACCAAGCGCATAAATTGCCCTCTCGAAGAGCCAGGCTTCTGGCTGCGCATACTGGTGGGCAAATTCTTGCTGATAAATGATGGTCGCTCGCTCAATTTGCCGTTTATATTCCTCGCGCTGCCAAAAAATATCCTGCGCCACAAATTTAATCGGCAATGCGTCCTCAATACGTTCAGGCGTATGGTGCTTCCCTTTTGCCTGAATCTGAGCGCGGGAAGGGGTGGGCCGGTGGATAAGATCGGAACTGAGCGTTTGCGGATTTTGTAAGTGGGAACGCTGCGCGCGACGTCTACCCGCAGCGGAGCCATTAAACGCGGTTTTACGGGACATTGCGGTCTCCTTTAATGGGCTTTGGCGGAATGCCATTGGCAATCGGATCCTTGCCAATGGCTTTACCCCAAAGCGCACTGCGCCATGGCGCTGGCTTTTCAGCCACGTAGATTCAGTTATGAATCGTTGTATTTCATCATCCAGATAGTGCTGCCTATCAAGCTGATGACAAAAGAATACCTCAGGGTTATTTAAAAATAAATACCCATGGGTATACGTTATGACAAAAACACATTAATGAATTGAAAACATTGAAATTTTTTTTGAAAAAAGTGGTCTACCGCGTAAAAAAACTGAAAAGGTCCGAGGGGGTTGTGATGAACAGCGTCTCACAGGAGGAGGGGCGATGACGCAGGTATGCCCGGCTTACACGCGACATACCTGGTTAAAACTTATCGGCTGAACTCAGTACGAATGGCGACCTGCGGGGCAATGCGCGCCTTTAAACGAAGCGTTTAACGCTGTGGCTATAAATCACGCGACCAATGATCTTCAGATACTGTTCATGGCTCTCGCCAATCGTCCAGTCTGCATATTTACTGTTATCCGAGTGAACAAGCAGGCCATCCGCCGTGAACTGAAGTCGCTTCACCAGCACCGCGCCTTTAAAGGAAAAGACGTAAATGCCATCGCCTTCAAAGTAGTCTTTCGAGACATCGACAAAAATGTAGTCACCGGTCTCAATGGTGCCGGACATGCTATCTCCGGATACGGTGATCACCTTGATATGCTCTGCGGGCCTGTTACCAAAAAGCCGCAGCGCGCCGGCAGAGTCATAGGTGATACTGCTGACCGTTTCATCAACCTCACTGGAGACAATGCAGCCCGGCCCTGCGCTGGCCTGGGCATCCAGAACCTCAATGACATACGGCATCTGTGGCGAATCCTCTACCGGTTCTCGCTCGATATCAATATTCCCGGTGATACCGTCCATCCATCCGCGGGGAAGATTGAACGAAGATTCAATAAGTTCGACCATCTCGTCAGCTATCCTTTTCTTTTGCTTTTTACCTTCGGGGTAGAGCATTCTTGAGACGTAAGAAGGCTCCCGTCCAAGGGTTCGGGCCACATCAACGGCCTTACCACCGCATAAATTATCACGGATATAGAGCAACCGCTGTCGTCTGATTTCGTATTTATCCATCGCAATGATTCTAACGCCATTTACCATCAGGTATCTAAAATATAGCAAAACCCGAATAAATTACCTACAGGTAATTAAGGCAGTATTGTCGGTCAGGACCCTTTGACTGGCGGAATTCGCCACACTGCTACTTATGGAAAAATGACGCCATTGATTTTGGTGTAGGGTGTCGCTCATACGTGGATACCTATGTAATACGTTGAATTAATTTATCTGAACTATGGATTTTGTCGCTACTGGAGATCAAAAAATCATGTTCCTCCGGAGTCTATACTTAGACAGTAATTCGCAAACCCGGTCCCCCCTGCCCGTAACCATGCAGGGAGAAACGAACTTTTACGCTACCGGTGAAATCGCGCCGATAGCGGTTGCGCAGAATGCAGAATAGATAAGCGAGTGCTCAGAATGTATCTATGGGCATAAAAACATTTTTTATCAAACATTTAGCAATGTGAGTATTGATATGATCACTATCGACGGTAATGGCGCGGTTGCTTCAGTCGCGTTTCGCACCAGTGAAGTTATCGCCATCTACCCGATCACGCCCAGCTCCACGATGGCGGAGCAGGCGGACGCCTGGGCGGGCAACGGGCTGAAAAACGTCTGGGGCGATGTTCCCCGCGTCGTCGAAATGCAGTCGGAAGCCGGGGCAATCGGCGCCGTACACGGCGCGCTGCAAACCGGTGCCCTTTCGACCTCTTTTACTTCATCGCAGGGTTTACTGCTGATGATCCCGACGCTGTACAAACTGGCCGGCCAGCTGATGCCGTTTGTGCTGCACGTCGCCGCCCGCACCGTGGCAACCCACGCGCTCTCTATCTTTGGCGATCACTCGGACGTCATGGCCGTGCGCCAGACCGGCTGCGCGATGCTCTGCGCCAGCAGCGTCCAGGAAGCCCAGGATTTTGCGCTAATTTCGCATATCGCCACCCTGCAAAGCCGGGTGCCATTTATTCATTTCTTTGATGGTTTCCGCACCTCGCACGAAATCAACAAAATCGCCCCGCTGGCGGACGATACCCTCCTCAGCCTGCTACCGCAGGATAAAATCGATGAACATCGCCAGCGCGCCCTGAACCCCGAACATCCGGTAATCCGCGGCACCTCAGCTAATCCGGATACCTACTTCCAGTCACGTGAAGCGACTAACCCGTGGTACGACGCGGTTTACGCACACGTTGAAACGGCAATGAACGATTTTGCCGTCGCCACCGGGCGTCAGTACAAACCGTTTGAGTTCTACGGACATCCGCAGGCCGAGCGCGTTATCGTGATTATGGGCTCCGCAATCGGCACTTGTGAGGAAGTGGTTGATGAACTGCTGAGCCGCGGTGAAAAAGTCGGTGTACTGAAAGTTCGTCTTTATCGCCCCTTCTCCGCTGCCCATCTGCTGGAAGCGCTGCCGGTTAGCGCCCGCGCCGTTGCGGTGCTTGACCGAACCAAGGAACCGGGCGCCCAGGCTGAGCCGCTGTATCTCGACGTGATGACCGCGCTGGCGGAAGCCTTTAACCGCGGCGAGCGGGAAACGCTGCCGCGTACCATTGGCGGCCGCTATGGTCTCTCATCAAAAGAGTTCGGACCGGAGTGCGTGCTGGCGATTTTCAACGAACTGAGCGCCGCCAAACCCAAACCACGCTTTACCGTCGGCATCTACGATGACGTCACCAACCTTTCCCTGCCGCTGGTAGAAAATACCCTGCCGTCGGAGGCGAAGCTGGAAGCTCTGTTTTACGGGCTCGGCAGCGACGGCAGCGTCTCGGCCACCAAAAACAATATCAAGATTATCGGTAACTCGACGCCGTGGTTCTCGCAAGGCTATTTCGTCTATGATTCGAAAAAAGCTGGCGGCCTGACGGTTTCCCATTTGCGCGTCAGCGAGAAGCCGATTCGTTCTTCCTATCTGATTTCGCAGGCCGATTTCGTTGGCTGTCACCAGCTGCAGTTTATCGACAAGTATCAGATGGTTGAGCGTCTTAAGCCGGGCGGTATTTTCCTGCTCAATACCCCATACAGCGCCGAGGAAGTCTGGTCGCGCCTGCCGCAGGAAGTCCAGGCCACGCTGAATCAGAAAAAAGCGCGGTTTTATATCGTTAACGCGGCCAAAATCGCCCGCGAGTGCAGCCTCGGCGCGCGCATCAACACCGTTATGCAGATGGCGTTTTTCCATCTGACGCAGATCCTGCCGGGTGATAGCGCGCTGGCGGAACTGCAGGGCGCGATTGCGAAAAGCTACAGCAGCAAAGGTCAGGAACTGGTCGAACGCAACTGGCAGGCGCTGGCCCTGGCCCGCGAGTCGCTGGCGGAAGTGCCGCTGCAGCAGGTCGATGCCAACAGCCCGAATCGCCCGCCGGTCGTCTCCGACGCCGCGCCGGATTTCGTCAAAACCGTGACCGCCGCCATGCTGGCCGGGCTCGGCGATGCGCTGCCGGTCTCCGCCCTGCCGCCGGATGGTACCTGGCCGATGGGCACCACCCGCTGGGAAAAACGTAATATCGCCGAAGAGATCCCTATCTGGAAGGAAGAGCTTTGTACCCAATGCAACCACTGCGTGGCCGCCTGCCCGCACTCGGCAATCCGCGCGAAAGTGGTCACCCCGGAGGCGATGGAAAATGCCCCGTCCAGTCTGCACTCCCTGGACGTCAAATCCCGCGATATGCGCGGCCAGAAATACGTTCTGCAGGTCGCGCCTGAAGATTGCACCGGCTGTAATCTGTGCGTCGAGGTTTGTCCGGCAAAAGATCGGCAGAACCCGGAAATCAAGGCCATCAATATGATGTCGCGCCTTGAACATGTTGAAGAGGAGAAAGTCAATTATGACTACTTCCTCAATCTGCCGGAAATGGACCGCAGCAAGCTGGAACGTATCGATATCCGCACTTCGCAGCTGATCAGTCCGCTGTTTGAATACTCCGGCGCCTGCTCCGGCTGCGGCGAAACGCCGTATATCAAGCTGCTGACTCAGCTCTACGGCGACCGGATGCTGATTGCCAACGCCACCGGCTGTTCATCGATTTACGGCGGCAACCTCCCTTCCACGCCGTACACCACCGATGCCAACGGCCGCGGGCCGGCATGGGCCAACTCGCTATTCGAGGATAATGCCGAATTTGGCCTCGGCTTCCGCCTTACCGTCGACCAGCATCGTCAGCGCGTAATGCGTCTGCTATCGCAGTTCGTCGATAAACTCCCGCCTGAGCTTAACGAGGCGCTGCACGCGGAGGCCACGCCTGAGGTACGCCGCGAACAGGTGGACGAACTGCGCAAGGTGCTGGCAAATGAAGAAGGAGCGAAGGAACTGTTAACCGACGCCGACGCACTGGTCGAGAAATCTATCTGGCTAATCGGCGGCGACGGCTGGGCCTACGATATCGGCTTTGGTGGTCTCGACCACGTGCTGAGCTTGACCGAAAACGTCAATATTCTGGTGCTCGATACCCAATGTTATTCCAACACCGGCGGCCAGGCATCGAAGGCTACCCCGCTGGGTTCGGTGACTAAATTTGGCGAGCACGGCAAGCGTAAAGCGCGTAAAGACCTTGGGGTCAGCATGATGATGTACGGTCATGTTTATGTGGCGCAAATTTCCCTTGGCGCGCAGCTCAACCAAACGGTAAAAGCGATTCAGGAAGCGGAAGCGTATCCGGGACCATCGCTGATTATTGCCTACAGTCCTTGCGAAGAACACGGTTACGATCTGGCGTTAAGCCACGATCAGATGCGTCAGCTGACCGCGACCGGATTCTGGCCGCTGTATCGCTTTGACCCGCGTCGTGCCGATGAAGGTAAACTTCCGCTGGCGCTGGACTCCCGTCCGCCGTCAGACGCGCTGGCCGAAACGCTCCTGAACGAACAGCGTTTCCGTCGCCTGAACGCGCAGCAGCCGGAAGTTGCGGAACAGTTGTGGAAAGATGCGACCGCGGATCTACAAAAACGCTATGACTTCCTGGCGCAGTTGGCCGGTAAGGCGGAAAAACCCACCAGCGAAAGCTAATTCGCTGCCATTTTTTATCCGCGCATAAAAAAAGCCCGAATATTCATTCGGGCTTGTCGCTTTACCGCTCAACAAAAACCATTCTCAGGAACGAGGGCAATATAAATTCTTGAATGACAATAAAAGGCATATAACGACCAGATAATACGATATTAAAATCGTCATGTATAATTTTTATTTTGTATATTTTCTGCCAAATCATTCATTATAATTATCATCATTTCATCTGAATTATTTATTTTAGATTTTACTTATATCGTAACAATTGATACTTACCATATCTCTATTTGCTCCTTTAGCATGAGTTCACTTCCCAGGAGGAAGCTAAAACAAAAACCGTTAAAGGATTGTCTAAATGAAAAGAAAAGTACTGGCCCTCGTTATCCCGGCATTATTAGCTGCTGGCGCTGCTCACTCTGCTGAGATTTATAATAAAGACGGAAATAAACTGGACCTCTATGGCAAGGTAGACGGTCTGCATTATTTCTCCGATGATTCATCTAAAGATGGCGATCAATCCTACGTCCGTCTTGGCTTCAAAGGCGAAACTCAGATTAACGATCAGCTGACCGGCTACGGTCAGTGGGAATATAACGTTCAGGCGAACAACACCGAAGGCGCCGACAACCAGTCCTGGACCCGTCTGGCGTTTGCGGGTCTGAAATTCGCTAACTACGGTTCATTCGACTATGGCCGTAACTACGGCGTACTGTACGACGTAGAAGGCTGGACCGATATGCTGCCAGAATTCGGTGGCGACTCCTACTCCCAAGCCGATAACTTTATGACCGGCCGCGCTAACGGCGTTGCAACCTACCGTAACAATGACTTCTTCGGTCTGGTTAACGGCCTGAACTTCGCCCTGCAGTATCAGGGTAAAAATGAAAACGCCGGCAGCGGTGAAGGCACCAACAACGGCGATCGCAGCGTACGTAACGCCAACGGCGACGGTTTTGGTCTGTCAACTTCTTATGATTTCGGTATGGGCATCAGCGCAGCTGCCGCATACACCTCTTCTGACCGTACCAATGATCAGATGACCCGGACCACCGCAGGCGGTGACAAAGCGGAAGCGTGGACCACCGGCCTGAAATATGATGCCAACAACATCTATCTGGCGACCATGTATTCCGAAACCCGCAACATGACGCCTTACGGCGACGGTAACGGCGTTGCCAATAAAACCCAGAACTTCGAAGTGACTGCGCAGTATCAGTTCGACTTTGGTCTGCGTCCGGCGGTTTCTTTCCTGATGTCTAAAGGTAAAGATTTGAGCAAAACCGATGGCGACAAAGATCTGGTTAAATATGCTGACATTGGCGCGACTTATTACTTCAACCGTAATATGTCTACCTACGTTGATTACAAAATCAACCTGCTGGATGAAGACGATAGCTTCTATTCTAACAACGGCATCTCTACGGATGACGTCGTCGCATTAGGCCTGGTTTACCAGTTCTAATGTCCGGGCCCGCTGGCAACGGCGGGCTTTCTCTTCCCCTCCCTGCCATCGCCGGCATTCAAAGCAAAACAATATATCGATTACCTTAAAATAATCGTCCGTTAAATGATATATTGCTACCTGGAATTGCCGCAGCCGTAGAGGACGCCCGCCATGCAACATCACCCCGTAACCTCATCCCGAATCACCTCCGTCGCCTATGATGAGTCCGCCGGCATTCTTGAAATCCGTTTTCGCGATAACCAAACGCTGCAGTATATCGGTGTCCCGCCGCGCATTTTCCGCGACTTTCTCCTGGTGGTTTCTAAAGGTCGTTTTTACGATGGCGTCATTAAAGGAAAATTTACCGAACGCCGCTGCGCCTGATGGCCAAAGTGTGATTGCGCGCAATGTACAATAATCGCCTGGATGACCTACACTTTAAGTGGTTACTTAAACAGGAGGTTTTATGAACAGAATGATTCTTGTGCCCATCGATATTTCTGATACAGAATTAACCGATCGCGTTATCAAGCATGTTGAAGCTGAAGCCAGAATCGATGATGCCGAGGTGCATTTCCTGACCGTCATTCCCTCCCTTCCCTATTACGCTTCGCTGGGAATGGCCTACACCGCAGAGCTGCCGGCGATGGATGACCTCAAAGCCGAATCGGAATCGCGGCTCAAAGAGATTGTGAAAAAGTTTAATATCCCCGAAGACCGTATCCACTTTCACGTTTCAGAGGGCTCGCCGAAAGATAAAATCCTTGCTATGGCGAAGTCTCTTCCCGCGGACCTGGTGATTATCTCTTCGCACCGTCCCGATATCACCACCTACCTGCTGGGCTCTAACGCCGCCGCCGTTGTCCGCCATGCGGAATGTTCGGTGCTGGTCGTGCGGTAAACCGACTCTGCCCGCCGCTGTGCGGGCTTTTTGTCTTTTATCCCGCCGGGCTTATTTAACCTTAAATGTGCTGACATTCCCTTCGCTAATCCGTACCATACACGCCACATGCTACGCACCAGCAGAATGCCATAATCATGCTGGCAGAACGCGTGCGCTTCTGATGCCACACTATGAATTGAGCCATTATTAAATGCTGCAGAATCAAGAGATTAGCAAGAAAGAAAAATACAATATCGACAAATTGCAGAAGCGCCTGCGCCGTAACGTCGGCGAGGCCATTGCCGATTTTAATATGATTGAAGAAGGCGACCGCATCATGGTTTGCCTCTCCGGCGGTAAAGACAGCTACACCATGCTGGAGATTTTGCGCAACTTGCAGAAAAGCGCGCCAATTTCCTTCTCCCTCGTGGCGGTCAACCTCGATCAAAAACAGCCGGGCTTCCCCGAACATATCCTGCCGGAATATCTTGAGCAGCTGGGCGTTGAATACAAGATTGTTGAAGAAAATACCTACGGCATTGTTAAAGAAAAAATTCCGGAAGGTAAAACCACCTGCTCGCTCTGCTCACGTCTGCGCCGCGGCATTCTTTACCGCACCGCTTCTGAGCTGGGCGCGACCAAAATCGCCCTGGGCCACCACCGCGACGATATCCTGCAGACCCTGTTCCTGAACATGTTCTACGGCGGGAAGATGAAAGGTATGCCGCCGAAGTTGATGAGCGACGACGGTAAACATATCGTGATTCGCCCGCTGGCCTACTGCCGGGAAAAAGATATTGAGCGTTTCTCCCAGGCGAAAGGTTTTCCGATTATTCCGTGTAATCTGTGCGGTTCGCAGCCCAACCTCCAGCGCCAGGTGATTGCCGATATGCTACGCGACTGGGACAAACGCTATCCAGGGCGCATCGAAACGATGTTTAGCGCGATGCAGAACGTGGTGCCTTCCCATCTTAGCGACGTTAACCTGTTCGATTTTAAGGGCATTCATCACGGTTCTGCGGTGATTGACGGCGGCGACCTGGCGTTCGATCGCGAAGAGATCCCGATGCAGCCGGCCGGTTGGCAGCCGGAAGAGGATGACGCGCAGTTGGATGAACTGCGCCTGAATGTGGTGGAAGTAAAATAACGTCTTTACGTCTCAGGCGCGCGCCTGAGACGCCTTTTTCGCGCTTATTTCAGCAAACGAACCCGGCAGGTCTTACCTTTAATCTTCCCGTTTTGCAGCTGCTTAAACGCTTTATGCGCTACGCCCTGGCGCACGGCAACGTAGACATGCGCCGGATGAACGGCGATCTTGCCGATGTCCGCGCCATCAAGGCCGATATCACCGGTCAACGCCCCCAGTACATCGCCCGCGCGCATCTTCGCTTTTTTTCCGCCATCAATGCATAGCGTGGCCATCTCTGCCTTCAGCGGCACAATAGTGCTATTTGCCGGCCCGTTCATCCAGTTGAGCTTTGTTTGCAACATTTCGGCAAGAATATTCGCGCGCTGCGCCTCTTCCGGCGCGCAGAGGCTAATCGCCAGACCGCTTTCGCCCGCGCGAGCGGTACGACCAATGCGGTGCACGTGAACCTCCGGGTCCCAGGCCAGCTCGTAGTTCACCACTAGCTCGAGCGACTTGATATCTAACCCGCGGGCGGCAACGTCGGTCGCTACCAGCACGCGCGAGCTCCCGTTAGCAAAGCGTACCAGCGTCTGGTCGCGGTCGCGCTGTTCAAGATCGCCGTGCAGCGACAGAGCGCTCTGGCCAGCGGCGTTTAGCGAATCGCAGACAGTCTGACAATCCTTTTTGGTATTGCAGAACACCACACAGGAAGCGGGCTGATGCTGGCTCAGCAGCTTTTGCAACAGCGTGATTTTTCCGTGTTGCGAAGTTTCAAAAAACTGCTGCTCAATAGCTGGCAACGCATCAACGGCATCAATTTCAATGGTCTGCGGGTTGTTCTGCACACGGCCGCTAATCGCCGCGATCGCTTCCGGCCAGGTAGCGGAAAACAACAGCGTCTGGCGCGAAGCCGGCGCAAAGCGGATCACTTCATCAATGGCGTCGCTAAACCCCATATCCAGCATGCGGTCCGCTTCGTCCATCACCAGCGTTTGTAGCGCGTCCAACGACACGGTGCCCTTTTGCAGGTGATCGAGCAAACGCCCCGGCGTGGCGACGATAATATGCGGCGCATGCTGTAGCGAGTCGCGCTGGGCGCCGAAAGGCTGGCCACCGCAGAGGGTCAAAATTTTAATATTCGCCAGAAAGCGCGCCAGACGACGCAGCTCACCAGCGACCTGATCCGCCAGTTCGCGGGTCGGACACAGCACCAGCGACTGCGTCTGGAACAGAGAAGCGTCAACGTGCTGGAGCAATCCGAGGCCGAATGCCGCCGTTTTACCGCTGCCGGTTTTTGCCTGCACGCGGACATCTTTACCCGCAAGAATAGCCGGCAAAGCCGCCGCCTGAACCGGGGTCATCGAAAGATACCCCAGTTCATTCAGGTTAGTGAGCTGGGCGGCGGGCAAAACATTCAGAGTTGAAAAAGCGGTCACAATTATTTCTCGCATTACATTTAGGGGCGGACAATCTGCTGGCGCGTATCGTCGCAGATCTCCGCTCCCGATGCGACAATTTAATCGGCTCATCGTCAGGCGGTGGGTCGGGTAACGGGCGCGGGCGGGGTTTAGGATCGTGGACCGGTACAGGATCGTTGGGTTCCGGCGGAATGGGGATTGAGTTCAGCGAATGAATACGCATATTGACTCCCGGTTATGGACGGGTACACCAGTTAAGCGTAGAAGCTGAGAAACAGAGCGCAAAAAAAAGCCGACTCATTAAAGTCGGCGTCGTACGAATCAATTGTGCTATGCAGTAATTCAAAAAAGGAAGTAAGACAATATGGAGCGCAACGCCCATCGCTTGACGTTGCATTCACCTGCGAGAGAGATATTGCCCTGAATGGGTAGACGGTTTATTGATTTCGCTCAAACATTGCCGGGTTTTCATCATCATCACCGCGCCAAAAGACGATTCTTTACAACCATTTACTACGATGCAACCACCATGTAACACCCCCAATGAGAACGACTAACATTATGCAGAAAATAGAAAAACCCATATGCCAGCTATTGCCGGGAATGCCGCCGAGGTTGACGCCAAAGAGTCCGGTTAAAAAAGTGCTGGGTAGAAAAACCATTGCCATCAGCGACATCGTATAAGTTCTACGCGATAGCGACTCCTGCATAATTTGCGCGATTTCATCGCTCATGATCGCCGTGCGGGCGATGCAGCTATCAATCTCATCCAGACCTCGCCCCAGACGTTCGGCAATATCCTGCATCCGTCGCCGATGGTCGTCCGTCATCCACGGCAGACGCTCGCTGGCAAGCCTTGCATACACATCACGCTGCGGCGCCATATAGCGGCGCATGACGATAAGCTGTTTACGTAGTAACGCGAGGAAACCACGCGGCGGGACCTGCTGATCCAACAAATCATCTTCCAGATCGATAATCCGGTCGTGAAGCTGCTCGATAAACTCGCTGGCGTGATCGGTTAGCGCATCGCAAACATCCACCAGCCAGCCGCCGCCGTCAACCGGGCCGTTTCCCTCACGCAAATCGCCGAGCACATCATCCAGCGCCAGGACTTTGCGCTGCCGGGTGGAGACAATCAAACGCTCGTCCATATAAAGACGCATCGCGACCAGTTGGTCCGGGCGCTCATCGGTACTGCCGTTAATACAGCGCAGCGTGATTAAAGCCCCATCGCCAATCCTCGTTACACGCGGGCGAGTGCTCTCGCCGGCCAGCGCATCGCGCACGTTATTGGGCAGCAGCGGCGTTGATGCCAGCCATTCCGCGCTATCAACATGGGTATAGTTGAGATGCAGCCAGCAAGGATGCTCTTTATCAATGGTGTCACTATCGACCAACGGCTTTACGCCGCCCTGCCCGTCGAACACCCAAGCAAAAACGGCATCCGGCACGTTCAGTTCCGATCCCTTAATGGCGTCCACTGGACCTCCGTTAACTCATGCACATTTCCGTAGTCTAGCCTTACGCGACGGTTACGCAAGAGCTAATCAGGGCATGCTGCTGAATTCACTGGCGAAAAGCGAGGAGTCTGAAAAAAAGAACCCGCCGGCGGCGGGTTGTGGATGTACTTTGCAATACTGTGTCTAACCTGCATTATCACTCTCCGCCAGACGCTGGGCTGACGGGAAGGCAGGCTAGCAGGAGCCGTTCACTTTTTCTCTTCTGCGTATTGACGAGCGTTGTCATGCAAATGGGTACACATACTTTTTTCCTCCATTTTAATAAGCAAAATAAGAATAGAGCGATATTGCTGCTTTGCAAGTTTAACTGTGGCCTTTGGCGCTATTCAGATAGCGCAGAAATAGCAGCAGGTCTAAGTCGTTGCGTAGATGAAATTTAGACATAATCAGACGTTTATGTGCAAAAACCGTTTTATTGCAAAGCGAAAGTTCTCGGGCAATCGCGTTCACCGTTAGCCCTTGGTAGATTGCCGCCGCGATGATTCGCTGCTGTGGAGATAGCCTTCTCTGCGGGCAACGCTCGCATCGTAACACCGATTTTTGTTCCGCTGCCGGTGGAACCAGAATCCATGAGAGTTTAATTTTCGCCATAACCTGAGAGATTTTCTCATCGCGCCCAACAAAGACGATCTCTTCCAGGCAGAGCGGCAAAGCGCCTCTCCCCCGTTGATTTTGCCTGGCAACCAGGCCAATCAGCAATCCCGGTTTCCGATTTAACAACTCCGGATGACATACGAATTCAGCTCCGCGGCATAAATCCAGCACGACCACATCAGCATCCTGCACGATCCGTTCATTAAGCGATGCAGCACATTGCGTAGATAATGAGTACTCCGGGAAGATGCTCTGTAATATAAAGTGAAATCCTAAATTAAAAAACTGATTGTTATTTTTAATGACGATATTCAACATTGGCTTAGCCTGCTGAAGATAGTAAATCAAGTATTATCCAGACAGCTAACGATACGCAAAGTACCGCTATCGTCGTTTTACAAAACACGATATAAATAAACATTATTTTTCGACCTGAGAACTGGCGCCCCACGAAATTTAAGTAGAAATAGCGTTCTGGCGCAGCGAATCACACGGGCTAATTAAAACCTCCCCGCCCCGCTGTGGATTAATATCCCTCATCTTGACTAAAAAAGGATATTGCAAAAAACCTTATACCATTCACATGGATTATATTTACGCTCGCCGGAGCGTCGCCAGCCAGGCCGGCCGGCTTACAATCAAGCATCGTAAAAACCAACGCTATTACGGCTGAAGTGAATTCTCATCTAAATACACTCATTAACTCAAGTTATTTTTCGGTATAATTTTAGACTATTCATAACTTGCATTGTTGATCTTCTCAGAGGTTATTGGCTGCCAGAGGGGAGGACTCCCCGGCGGAAAAATGGGAGAGTGACAAACTATCCTGCGTAAGCATTCAACAAAACGTCACCTCTGTGGGGCATCACGTTCGGCGCATTCCTTTTTCGGTAAAATGCTGTATTATGCGATTTATTGCAGCATTTTGCGGGTTTAGATTATGCACAAAACGGCCAGACAGAAATATCTAATTGATATTCTTAGCGAAAAAGGCCAGGTCACTATCAGTGAGCTGGTCGATAACCTGCAGGTTTCTGCAGATACGCTGCGCCGCGATCTCAGCGACCTCGAGAAACAGGGGCTGGCCCAGAAAAACCACGGCGGCGCTATCGCGCTCAATCTCTCCATCATGAATCGCCAGAACAGGAATACGCTGCTACCGGATATCAAGCAGCGCTTAGGTAAAATGGTGGCGGAGAAAATCCCCGGCGGATCCACGCTGTTCCTTGACGCGGGGAGTACCGTGCTGGCCGTCGCCGCTCAGATACAGGGCCCGATGACGGTGATCACCACCTCTTTGGATATCGCCCAGCACTTCAGCGCGCGTGCGGATATTCAGCTTATTTTGCTGGGGGGGAAATGGGATATGCAGCAGCGCCTTTTTGCCGGTAGCGCTACGGTTTCGCTACTGGAACGCTATCGGGCGGATATCGCTATTCTCGGCGCCTGCGCGCTCCATGCCGATCTCGGCCTCAGCGCCAGCCAGGAGGCGGACGCTGAAGTTAAGCGCGCCATGCTGGCGGCCAGCGCGGAACATTGGCTGGTGGCCGATCATATGAAACTCAATCACTGCGAGCCCTGGCTGGTTGCCGGACTCGCCGACATCCACCAGCTCTTTCTTGATCGGCCATGGGAAGAACTGAAGGATAACGGCTCAATACAACTCACTATCGCTGATGCTTAAGAACGCGGAGATGCTTATGACTAACGGTAAGAATATTAATATTGCCCTGATTGGCTACGGATTCGTCGGCAAAACTTTTCATGCTCCGCTGATCCAGTCCGTCAACGGCTTGAATCTGGCGATTGTCGCCTCGCGCGATGAAGATAAAGTGAAACGCGACCTGCCGAATGTCACCGTCATCGCATCACCTGAAGAGGCCATTCAGCATCCGGATGTCGATCTGGTGGTTATCGCCTCTCCTAACGCCACCCACGCTCCGCTTGCCCGTCTGGCCTTAAACGCCGGCAAGCACGTCGTTGTCGACAAACCGTTTACCCTTGATATGCAGGAAGCCCGCGAACTGATTGCGCTCGCGGAAGAGAAACAGCGGGTGCTGTCAGTGTTCCATAACCGCCGCTGGGACAGCGATTATCTGGCCGTGAAGCAGGTTATCGAACAGGAGCTCATCGGAAAAGTTAAACATTTTGAATCCCATTTTGACCGCTTCCGCCCGGAAGTACGCGTCCGCTGGCGGGAGCAGAACGTACCGGGCAGCGGCCTGTGGTTTGATTTAGGCCCGCATCTGATCGACCAGGCGCTGCAGCTGTTCGGCCTGCCGCAGTCGGTGCAGGGGAGCATCGCCACTCTGCGTGAAGGCGCGGAGATCAATGACTGGGCGCACGTGGTGCTGAACTATCCGCAGCACAAAGTGATTCTGCACTGCAGCATGCTGGTCGCAGGTGGCGTATCGCGCTTTACCGTCCATGGCGATAAAGGCAGCGCCGTCAAACAACGCGCAGACCAGCAGGAGAGCCAGCTGCTGGCGGGCGTGATTCCGGGCAGCGAAAGCTGGGGCGCGGACGACGATAGCCTGGTGGTGTTTGACGCGGACCTGCGCGCCAGTGAAATCAGCGCGCCACGAGGCGATCAGCGCCAGTACTATATTCACGTCCGCGACGCGCTGACCGGCAAAATCAACAATCCGGTATCCCCATTAGAGGCGCTCGCCGTGATGGCGGTGCTGGAAGCGGCTGTGCAATCCGCCGAGAGCGGTACAACGCAAACTCTCGCGCTGACCGCAGATGAACTGGCGGGTCTGCAATAAGCGCTGCGCAATATGTCTGAGGGATTGTCGCCCCCTTTAATGCCAGCCTACAGTTTCACCCGCAGCAAATCGCTGAGCCGGGTGGTGTAGGCTGGCGACAGCATCTGCCGCTTCATCTCCCAGCTGCGCTCTATCCCCTGCCCGGCAAACCAGAGCCGGCCTTTATCACGTCGATTAACAGAATCAAGAACCGTCATCAGCTGTTCACTATTCGCGCGCGGCCGATAGTCGTCAAACAGGCCTAACTGCGCCACCCCCTGGCTAAAGAAATCGCCCAGCATCACGCCGCACTTTTGATATCGGTATCCCTCTCGCCAGATGGTGTCCAGGCATTTTAGCGCCGCCGCGATGATATCCCGGCTATCCTGGGTCGGGATGTGGATTTTCGTGCCGGCATCATTGCCGTAATAGACTTCATTACCCGCAAACGGGCTGGTCTTCACAAAAACGGAAACATAGCGGCAGTACTGATGCTCCGCGCGCAGCTTCTCGGCGGCGCGGACCGCATGGCTGCATACCGCTTCACGCATCGCCCCGTATTCACTCACCTTCTGACTGAATGAACGCGAGCAGATAATTTGCTGTTTAGTCGGCATATACTCTTCCAGCTCAAGGCAGGGCTCGCCTCTCAGTTCCCGCACGGTGCGCTCCATCACGACGCTGAAATGTTTTCTGATAAGCGAAGCGGGCGTCTCGGCCAGCTGAAGCGCCGTGTTGATCCCCATATCATTGAGCTTTTTCGCAATGCGGCGCCCTACCCCCCAGACCTCACCGACGACCACCTTCTCCAGCAACTTTCTCTGCCTGACCGGTAAGGAGAGATCGACCACGCCCTCGAACTTTGGCCACCTTTTGGCCGCATAATTAGCCAGCTTAGCCAGCGTTTTCGTCGGCCCGATCCCTACCCCCACCGTCAGACCGGTACACTGGAGTAATGTACTACGCACATGGCGACCAAATGACTCAAGCTCCTCAGAACGATGGATCCCGGCCAAATTCACGAACGCTTCATCAATAGAATATTGATGAACCGCGGGGGCCAGCTCTTCGAGAATCGTCATGACCCGATGGGACATATCGCCATAAAGGGCATAGTTGCTGCTAAACACCGCCACCTGATGGCGTTCAAACTGTGATTTCACTTTGAAATAGGGCGCGCCCATTGGAATCTCCAGCCGTTTAGCCTCGTGATTCCTGGCGATGACGCAGCCATCGTTGTTGCTCAACACCACCACCGGACGCCCGCGTAAATCAGGGCGAAAGGCCGTTTCACAGCTGGCATAAAATGAATTCACATCGACCAGGGCAAACATCAGCGAAGCCTGTTGATGCTGAAAGTGACGACACCAAAAATCTCCAGCGCCTCACCGTCGTTGTGCAGCACAATGGGTGGAAAATCTGGATTCATCGGCAAGAGTTGCATGATGGGGTGCGTACAGAGGCGTTTAACCGTGTACTCGCCGCCGACGGAGGCGATGATGATATCACCATGTTTCGCTTTCAGGCCACGGTCCACCACCAGCAGCGTGCCTTCATAAATGCCGGCATCAACCATTGACGTGCCCGTCGCCATGACAAAATAGGTCGCCGCGGGATGGCTGATACAAAGCTCATTGAGATCTATCCCCTTCTCAATGTAATCCTGTGCGGGGCTGGGAAAGCCGCATGAAACAAGGTCGCTAAACAGCGGAATCGACACGATCTTTCGCAATTCAACCGGTTGATAAAACATCATATTAGAGTCACCCGTGGCAATACTGTATTTATATACAGTATCAATAGTTCATCCGAGTTTTTCAAGTCGCCCGTCAGAGATTGGTGCGAAGACGTTGAAGTTGCGCTGAATTTTGCATCCGGGTTTGCACAGGACGCCTTCCTCGTACGTATTACAGATGGTTTTGTATTGCATGCTGGAAATTTCCGCAAATTGGGAGGAGGATAGAATCCGTTGAGGCGTACTTTGCTCATAGCCTGTTGTGGTCCACCCGACATACTGAACCGGAGATTCATATGTATTACACGTTAGGAGACAAAACTCTCCACTTTTATCGTTATCAGTGCCGCTTTTATGTCGCTCATTGGGACGGAGGGCATGTAATGACGGAGAAGTTCAAGCCGTTTATTGCCTCAATCACCGAGAAAACCGGCCTTGAGGCAAAGAACGTTGAGGCGGCGGCGCGGGACTACTTCAATAACGTCGACTGATATTGTACGCCATACCATCGCTATCGGCTTATTCGCCTAGCGATGGTAACGATGGACGAACGGCGGAAAGCATAAGAAAAGCCGTGTCACGCGATCGTAAAACAAAGCCTGTAGGATAAGCCCGGACGCCACCAGCGCTAAAACGAGGTGAAGAGATGGGAACAGTTAAAGCCAGTAATCTGGAACAGGCAAAGCAGCTTCTGCAGTCCGGCGACGCCATTAAACTCGAACTGGATTTCGAACTCGACTCTGATGAATTTTTTAATTTTGCTATCGAGTACTGTACGAATGGAGCGAAGCTTACGCGAGCCGGCGATCGCTTTCAGATTTCACGTAAAAAAAAGTAGCCTGAGCGTTATCCCCGCGATTCCCAGCATCACAGGGGCCTTCGTTTTTAGCGCCTGTGATGCTCGCCAGCAGAATAAAAACATCCTCATAAATTAACCTGGAATATTGATACATCGCGCATTTTCGTTGCCGAGGGAGGAATATTGTAGCTGCGGTATCTTACCGAGGGTTAAACCGTGAAAAAACTATTAATATGCTGTTTGTTTGGCGAAACGGCAGGGATTATTGCCCGCAGAATGCAAAAAATTGCTGACGATCGGCAACTGGATTTATTAATCAGCGCCGTTGGGGTTGAAAATTTCTTTAGCGTCGCTCCCGCTTACGATGCCGTGCTGGTTGCCCCGCATATCCAGTATAAGGTCGAGCAATTCACTCGCGCACCGCAGGCACCACAAGACATTGCCGTTATTGAAAGTTTGCCCTATGCCTCATTTGATGGTGAGAAGATCCTTAACTTCGCCCTGAATACGCTGCTGTAATCTCTCTCCTGTCCTGTCAAAAGAACCCGTGACAGCACGGGTTCTTTTGAGATGAATTATCTGAACGGCGCGTCAAGAGGTACTTCGGCGTCAGGTTCATGGGTAATGCGGTTGCGAAGATCGCGACGAATCATCTCAATGGCCCAGAACCAAAAAATATGCCCCAGCAATTCCGAAATATACTCATCGGCAGGAATATTCAATAACGAAGGCGTCAGCCCCAGTAGCGGAAATGAGATCCAGTGAACGGCGATGGTGGCGACAATTCCCGCCCATGCTCCCTGCCATAATTTCACTTTCGGAAAGACTTCCGCGACGACACAATAGCCAACGGCAAACACCAGCGAGAATATAATATGCGTGACCATCACCGGATTGATGATGTGTTCGGAGAAAGTATATACCGTATGCGTTGGGTCAATTCCCAGATAGTCGCGTAAGAAAAGATAAGGTGGATTAAACTCATCTCTGCCGCCGGAGAAAGTACGCGGCGGTAATGGAACTTCAGCCCCCCATTTAACAAACGCCGACATAATTCCTGCAATCACCCCGACAAATAGCGCTACGCCATAACGACGTCGCCCGGGTGTTGTTTGTATAAAAAAGTCCTTAATCGCCATAAAAAATCACCATTAATTTATTACATTTATTTCCCCTGTGTCATATTTAAGGGCATTGGCGATTATCAACATTGATCACGATCACACTTTTCTCAGGTGCCATGACGACCAATTATATACTGTAATTATGACCATAGGTCTATTACCAGCAGATAAAGAGCCCCCTTTTTATTCAAATGACGCTCTTTCCGGGACGATGCTTTTATTGCCCAAAACGGTAACTGATGCCCGCCATCATGGAGTTTACATCGCTGCTCACGCCAATTTGATTTTCGTTACCCACATTGTTGACCCACTGGTACTCCAGACGTCCCGACCATCTGTCATTAAATGCATATTCGGTGCCGAAAGCCAGTACCGGGCGCACGCCGGTGTCAAATCGATTTTTTCCATTCACGTCGGATTCCGCGCGATAGCCCATCATCCCTGCCCGGCCGTAAAGATCCCAGTCGCTGGTCAGGCTATAACTGGCCTTCAACGAAAGCTGTAGTCCCTGACTTTTCATTTGCGAACCGGATGCGCCATGGCGACCATTGATACCCATATTGCCTAAATAGTCATAGCCACCTTCAACCGCCAGCCAGGGGTTAATCTGATAGCCGGTAAACACACCGCCGCCGACGTTATCGCGGTCGACATCGACTTGCCGATCGGTGCTGGAATCGCCGTAGTGCGACCAGCCAAATTTAGATCCCGCGTACCAGGTTCCTGTCTCCGCAGCAGCAAAAGCTGCCGTCGCCGTAAAAGCATGGGCAATAATTAACGTAATAAGCGTCTTCTTCATAATCATCTCGTTGTCGACCCGTTGTCGAATAAATGTCATCGTAAATATTAAGTGGGTCTACAATAAAATATTAATACCGCGCTGATAATCGTTTTATTATTTAAATTTGGACAACCCGCCAGCCCTAAAACCGCTCGGGTAACTTATTCACGCCAATCAAGTCCCCCGTATTTAAACGTAATATAGTTACCACATTTTAACGCCGATAATACGTTTAATACACTGCTATGTGATAAGTGGCCCCCCCCCTGAATATAACCCAGAATAGATAGGCGCATCCGTGTCTGTTCGGGAAGCGGTCCTATCTCCTCCGTTGATAAAAAGGTACAGCTGTGGTTGATTTTTATGTGTCCTGGTCATACGTTTTCGCGGCTCAACGTTCATTTTTCGGCAATCGGTGTCAGGAGCGCCGTTAAACGCGGGATACTCGCTTCCGGGCGGACGGGCGGTAGGATATGCATAGGAATACCAGATGAGTTCTGGTTTAAAAATTATAGAACGCAACAAGTTTTCCGCAAGAATTGCGAGACTACGCATTTACTCACATCTGCAAAGATAAGAAAAGTACGGTCTGATTTGAATTTAAACAAACTAAAAAGCTGCCCGCAGGCAGCCGATCGAAATGGTAATAACGCTTACGATTCAGATATCAAAGGCCCTTTTCAAGGGCCCAATCTTACTTCCGTAACTCAAGCGATGCCGAGTTTCTGGACATATGCGCTGCGATATTATCGAATGTAATCATCGCGGATTTACAAAAAATGCATTTCGCGCCAAACGGATTTTTTTCAGAAACATCGTAGGTGGATGTTCTGTACTGCGACCCATGACAGCATGGGCATCTGAAATGAATGTGGTCAATCATGATGTTAGCCTCTTTTTGCTACAACATTCTCTACCGCAGGGACATTTAGCCATATTTCACAGAAAACACCTTCCCGGCTTTTCTGTCACAGCGTGAAAACGCTGCTCTGAATGGTTGAGAATAACAATGACATCATTGTCATTACTGCTTATAGATACCTCTGAAGCGCACTTCAGACTGAACTCTATTACTGCACCAGCGATTTTTTAATGTTGTTAATTTCTTAGTTTGCCCGAGGGCACGTAATGTTTGGTAGATTTCAATAAAATAATCGTGTGCTATTGGGATAACGTTATCTCTTATGCACTTTTGCACGCTAAACGGAAAATTCCAGGCCAATCCCTTCTCTATCGCCGTTTGCGCCAGTTTGTGAACCTGTTTACTCGGGTTTAGACCGTCATCGTTGTCGCAGGTTCAAAAAACTTTTAAATTATTCGCTTCACAGAGCTTAATTAATCACGATAGGGAGAGTCTAAAGAAGGATTATCTACGGATAACGCTTGAGATGAGAACTGCTTCACTAAACCGTTTATTACTGGATCTGTGTAGTAAATCGACCTGCTATTAATCACATAGATGCCGATCGATAGCAAGCTTTATTTTCACCCCGCAGCGCACTGAGAAAAAACGCGACCTGAAAAGATAGGTAAGGTAGTCGGCCGGAGCCCGCAAAGCCTTCGTTGAAGACAAGAGCAATGATCAGCCCCAGAGTGGAAACGTTAAGCTCTTATCCGGGACCAGATTCGCAGCCTGGAAACATTTATCCCCGGAGAGCAGCGTAACGGCATCTTGTTCAACCGAACGCTCCTCCCCTTCTGAATCGAATCGCCAGGCTATTTTTCTGGCGCAAGGCGTCAGAAAAATAGCGTCAGACGGAAAGCCGTAGTAACCCGCACAAAACAGAATCTCTAACTAATCGTCAGCTCATTCACAACGCTCGCTACGCTTTTGACGCTGCGAATGTTGCCGATCCCCGTGCCGAGCGAGATATAGCCTTCCTCAGCGTTGCCTTCCAGCATGCCGATACGCAAGCCGCGTAATCCCCCCATGGCTTCGCCGAGCGCCTCGCGGCTGGCGCCGGCTTTATCCATCGACACCAGTGTTTCGGCCAGCCTGCCCGGCAGCGAGCGATAGAAATGCGGCAGCGTGCGGAAAAGCCGTAAATCAAGGCCATTGGCGGCAATAATTCTTTTTTTGACTGAGGCCGGCACTCTGCTTTCTTCCGTCGCGATAAAAACCGAACCGGCAAATATCCCTTCCGCGCCGAGCGCGTGCGCCGCTCTGGCGGTACGGTTGTCGGTAATACCGCCAGCCGCCATCACCGGAATGCGATCCACCGCATCGGCAATCAGCGGCACGATTGAAAAGGTTCCCAGCACGGTACCCGGCAATGTCCCTCCTTCATCAAAACCGGTCGCGACGATGATATCGGCGCCAGCGGCTTCAGCAAGGCGGGTATTTTCAGGCGTCGGATTGATATCACGGTAAATGACAGCAATACCTGCCTCTTTTAATTCGTTGAATAGCGCCGGTATGAGCGCCCCTTCACCGTAACCGGTATACACCACGGCCCTGATGCCCTCTTCTTTTATCACCTGCAGAATAGGCGGGGTCCAGATATCGTTTTCAGGCATTGGGATCAGGTTCACGCCGAAAGGCTTTTCGGTCAGCCGTTTGGTTTTGCGGATCTCTTCGCGCATTTTTTCAGCGGTTTCTTCCGGCGTGGAAACCGCGGTCTCAGCGGTTAAACCCGCATTGGGCCCCAGCACACCAAGCCCGCCTGCATTGCTGACGGCGGCGACTAAACGGGCATCGGTTAGCCACGATAGCGGCCCCTGAATAACCGGTTTTTCTATATTCAGGATCTGACAGATACGGTTATTTTTCATGGTGCAATATCCTTCACAATAGCGCTATGGCGCGGTTCAGTTTCTTAGTGGAAGGAGTGTAGGCCGTAAGATTATTTAGAAAAATAGCCAAAAAAATTCATCACTATTATAAAATCAGTAACAATGAAATCTCCCGATGTGGGCAAAAGAAACTAACTATGCAAATAAATCTCTTCGAATCGATTCGCATTTTTATTGAAATTGTCGAGGCGGGCAGTTTTACTCAGGCGGCGGAACATCTGCAAATCCATCGTCCCGCCGTTACGAAAGCCTTGCAGCTGCTGGAGCAGCACTGCGGCACACGTTTGCTGCAGCGAACAACGCGTCGTATTAACCTGACGCCTGACGGGGAAGCGTTTTATCGTCAGAGCAAACCTTTACTCTCCCAGGCGGATGCGTTGCTGGAGTCGTTTGGTACAGACCGGGTATTGCACGGCCAGCTGCGAGTCGACATGCCTGTCGCTTTTGCGACGTTATTGGTCGTTCCCCATCTGCCTGATTTTTATCGTCAGCATCCTGGCGTCGAAATCATCCTCAGTAGCTCGGACCGCCGTCAGGATATGCTGCGCGATGGGCTTGACTGCCTGCTGCGGGTAGGACAACTGGATGACGGGGACTATATCGCCCGCAAGTTGGGCAGCATTAAAATGACGACCTGCGCCAGCCCGGCCTATATTGCGAGCCACGGCGCGCCGCAAACGCTGGAGGATTTGCAGGATCATCAGGCTATCAACTGGATTAACAGCAGCAGCAGGCAAATTATGCCGTGGACCTTTGCGACGCCAGAGGGTATCACCGAAATGACGCTTCCCGGTAAGCTGGTCATCGATAACTCTGAAACTTATTTATCGGCAGGCCTGGCGGGTCTGGGATTAGTTCAGGGAATGAACCTTTTTTTACAACCTTATCTCGACCGCGGCCTTTTAGTGGAAGTCTTACCCGACAACCCCTCCCCCGACCGCAAACTGTCACTCTTGTATCCGCACCGCCATCTCTCACGCAAAGTGCGGGCGTTTACCGAGTGGCTAGAGAGCTTATTGTCAAAGACGCGATGCGACGTTAAACAGTAACGGTAGCGCCTGTCATCGACCAGAAAGTGCCCCGGAGAAGGTTATGCCCCTCAGGAATGACGGCTTAGATTCTCAGGGTGTCAATCACCGCCCGCAGCGCGGGCGACACGTTGCGATGGGGATAATAGAGAAAAGAGCCTTCCAGCCGCTGGCTGTAGCGTTGCAAAACTCTGATAAGCGCGCCTCGCTCTAAGTCGTCGGCGACCAGCTCCTGCGGGACATAAGCCAGACCCAGACCCAACCTGGCGGCTTTTGCCTCCATATAGCTGTCAGCAAAGGCCCACTGCCCCTGCGGACGATGGGTGATTTTTTTACCGTCCTGATCGAGCTCCCAGCCGTACAGGCTTCCGTCGCCAAACTGATAGGCGATGCAGGGATGAATCACTAAATCTGCGGGCGTTTGCGGAAAGCCGTAGCGGCGAAAATGCTCGGGCGTGCCGACAACAACCATCTCCATATCTGGCGAAATGCGCACCGCCACCATGCCGCCGCCGACTTCCGGCCCCAGACGCACCCCGGCATCAAACCGCTCCGCGATAATATCGACAAACCGGCTTTCGCCGATCAGTTCCAGGCGAATATCAGGATAGCGTTGTTTAAATACCGCCAGCTTCGGCAGGAGCACTTTATCAATAGCGTGCTGGCTGGCATTGATGCGGACGGTACCGGACGGGGTATGGCGATAATACGCCAGCGTGGATAGCCCCGAGTCTAACGCATCAAAGCCGGATTCGACGGTTTGATAGAGCTGCTCGCCCGCCTGGGTGAGCGAAAGTTTGCGGGTGGTACGCACCAGAAGCTGCACGCCCAGCCGCTCTTCCAGTTCACGAACGGAACGGCTAACGCCGGATTGCGCCAGCCCAAGCCGCTGCGCCGCGGCGGTAAAACTGCCCTCCCGCACCACCAGCATAAACAGGTACAGATCGTTATAGTTTTCCCGTTTTGCCATGATTCCTCCCGCGCCTGCGTCGTAATTTATAACAATATGATATGAATTTTAGCACTTTCCACCCACTAATCAGCACTCTGGCTGCTAACTATAATCAGCGCATTGCAACAAAGCACAGCAGCGTTATCCGTATGAAACCTGTATCTGGAACCTGTTTTAGGGGAATGATTAATGAAAGCGTTTACCAGAAAACTGACGGCCGCCATGCCTGCCATGCTGCTATGCGCGTCACTAAGTGGAGTCACCACCATGAGCTATGCCGAGACAACCAATCCAAACGCGCCCGTTTCGATGGTCGAAAAATGGGACAAAACCTTCGCGGAAAGCACGAAAGTCAGTCACCGTAAGGTGAGCTTCCAGAACCGGTACGGGATCACCCTGGTCGGCGATCTCTACATTCCGCAAGATCGCGGCGAACGCAAGCTGGCGGCGATCGCTGTCAGCGGCCCCTTCGGCGCGGTGAAAGAGCAGTCCAGCGGTCTCTATGCACAGACCCTGGCGGAACAGGGTTTCGTCACCCTGGCCTTCGATCCTTCTTATACGGGCGAAAGCGGCGGCTATCCGCGTAACGTTGCCTCTCCAGATATCAACACCGAGGATTTCAGCGCGGCGGTCGATTTCTTAGGTCTGCAAAGCGAGGTGGACCGCAACCGTATCGGGCTGCTCGGCATTTGCGGCTGGGGCGGCATGGCGCTTAACGACGCCGCGATGGATACCCGCGTGAAAGCGGTGGCCACCAGCGTCATGTACGACATGAGCCGCGCGATGGGCCATGGGGTTGGCGACGGTAAAGATCGCTATACCACCGCCGATCGCCGCGCCGTACTGCGCTACCTCAACGAACAGCGCTGGAAGGATGCGGAAAACAGCACCTACTCACCGGGCGGACATGATATTTACGTCGATGAGAAAGGTAACGCCAGCGCGGGCGATCGTATCTTGCCAGAAACCTTACCCGCCAACCCAAACCCGGTTTTGAAAGAGTTTTTTGACTATTACCGGATGCCGCGCGGTTTCCACGCCCGCTCCGTGAACTCAACCGGCGCGTGGAATGCGACCATGCCGCTGTCGTTTATGAATATGCCGCTGCTGAGCTATGCCAATGAAGTCACCATCCCGACGCTGATCGTGACCGGTGAAAAAGCGCATTCCCGTTATTTTGCCGAAGACGCCTTTAAGGCCATCGGCAACAAAGAGAAAGAGCTGATAATCGTCCCCGGCGCGAACCATGTCGATCTCTATGACAATGCGGCCGGTAAAATTCCGTTTGCCAAATTTGAACAGTTTTTCAAAACCAACCTGAGATAACGACCGAAAGCCGTTCGCAATTCGCGGGCGGCGTTCCATCGCCCGCTCTTTACCTTTACCCACGTTTTTTGTCGTTATGCGATCAATAGCGTCTGATCCGGCCGCGCCTGAAGCGGGCCGGGAAAATATTCAGGGATGCAGATCATGTCCACACTGAGCCGTACTACACCACCCACGCCAGCGCACGCCCACTGGGGCGGCGTATTTGCCATGACGCTGTGCGTTTTTGTCCTCATAGCTTCCGAATTTATGCCGGTCAGCCTGCTGACGCCGATTGCCAGAGATTTAAACGTCACCGAGGGGCTGGCAGGCCAGGGCATTGCGATTTCCGGCGCCCTTGCGGTACTGACCAGCCTGACTATCTCCAACCTTGCCGGGAGTCTGAATCGTAAATATCTCCTGCTGGGGCTGACGGTTCTGATGGCGGCGTCGGGTTTGATTGTCGCGCTGGCGTCCAGCTATGCGGTTTATATGGCGGGAAGGGCCCTGATTGGTATCGTCATCGGTGGATTCTGGTCGATGTCGGCGGCCACCGCCATCAGGCTGGTGCCGCAGCGCCAGGTTCCCCGCGCGCTGGCGATTTTCAACGGCGGTAACGCGCTGGCGACCGTCGTGGCGGCGCCGCTGGGCAGCTATCTGGGGTCAACCGTCGGCTGGCGCGGCGCCTTTTTATGCCTGGCGCCGCTGGCGATAGCCGCCTTTGTCTGGCAGTGCGTCAGCCTGCCCGCGATGGAAAGCGATAACGCGAGCCGGCCGCGCGGCTCCGCGCTTCGCCTGTTCAGAACGCCCATCGTCGCTATCGGCCTGCTGGCCTGCGGACTCTTCTTCATGGGGCAGTTTACCCTATTTACCTACGTGCGGCCGTTTCTGGAAACGGTAACCGGCCTCAGCGCCTCTGGCCTGTCCCTGATTTTGCTCGCGATAGGCATCGCGGGTTTTATCGGCACCCTGGGCGTTTCGCCACTCCTCACCGCCCGGTTTTATCAGACCTTAATCTCTCTCCCCTTACTGATGGCCGTGATTGCCGGAACGTTGCTGCTGGCAGGACACCACGCCTGGGCCGTAGCCATTCTGTTAAGCTTGTGGGGAATGCTGGCGACGGCGGCGCCAACCGGCTGGTGGACGTGGATAGCGCGGACGCTGCCCGACGACGCGGAAGCTGGTGGCGGACTGATGGTCGCCGTGATTCAGCTGTCGATTGCGCTGGGTTCGACGGCAGGAGGCGTGGTATTTGACCGCCTGGGGTGGCAAAGCGCTTTTGGATTGAGTGGAATATTGCTGCTTGCCGCGGTCGGAATAACGGTGATCGCTGGTCGCCTGGCGAGGAAGTAGGCTAAGGCTGCGGTTTTTTCTCGCCGCGCGTCGTGCGTATAATGCGGTTTCAATACGCGCTGAAAAACTGCGGCTAAAAATATGAATCTCAATCGGTGTTGTTATTTACTCCTGATCGCCGCGGCGATCGGCTGCATTTTTACGTCCTGGCCTTTTGCTATTTGGCTCCTGCTGGTCAACGTCCTGACGCTGGCGATTTACGGTGTGGACAAAATGGCGGCGCGCAGGGCCTGGCGCAGGGTGCCGGAGTCCACGTTGCTGGTGTTTGGGCTCGTGGGCGGCTGGGCTGGCGCGATAGCGGGTCAGCAGCTGTTCCGCCACAAAACGCAAAAGCAGCCATTCAGGACCTGGTTCATCATCAGCGCGATCGCCAGTCTCTCAGGGATGGCGGTGATTTATGTGCTCTATCCTTTTTCTTTTTATTAATTTCCGGCGAGGCTAACGGCTTGCAAAAGAGGGGAATGCACTCAATCGGCCGCTATTCGTAGTATATTGAGAGTACTGTTGATTATCAGGTGTCCCTTATGACCTACTCCATCGGTGAATTTGCGCAGCTTTGCGGCATTAACGCGACGACGCTCCGCGCCTGGCAGCGTCGCTACGGCCTCCTTAAGCCACAGCGCACCGATGGCGGCCATCGCCTGTACAACGATGACGATATCCAGCAGGCGCTCAAAATTCTCGACTGGGTCAAAAAAGGGGTTCCTGTCAGCCAGGTGAAACCCCTACTGGCGCGTCCCGGCGCGCGGCGGACGAATAACTGGCTCATCTTGCAGGAGAGCATGCTCCAGCGGCTGAAAGAGGGGAAAATCGAATCCCTGCGCCAGCTGATTTACGACGCCGGGCGCGAATCCCCTCGCCCCGAGCTGGTCACCGAGGTGCTACGCCCGCTGCGCAGCCAGGTCTCCGCCAACGTACCGGCAATCATGACGCTGCGCGAAATCCTCGACGGGATCATCATCGCCTACACTTCCTTCTGCCTCGAAGGGGACAAAAAGGCGCCCGGCGATAACTATTTGATCACCGGCTGGCATCTGACGGACGCCTGCGAAATCTGGCTTGAAGCGCTCAAACGCACCGGACAGGGCCACCGCATCGACGTCCTTCCGACGCCCCCGGCAACCCTGGCGCCGGAGATCCTGCCGGAGCGCAAATGGCTGCTGGTGACGACCGGTAAACTCTCCCCTGCTCGCCAGAAGCAGGTTGAACGCTGGCAGCAGCAGGTGGTCTCCCTGGAGATTGTCGCGCTGTAATTTAGCGCGCCTCGGCTAACACGTCCTTCGTAATATCCCCGTAAACCGATCCTCTGTGCGTTAAATGCGCCCCCTGTCCGCGCCGTCTGTCTGCTCAAGGCGCGGCGGACATGCCCTTTCGCCTCTCGCTAAAGCCTCAAACCTGCACAGCAGAGATAAAAATAACCATATGATTTTTAATAAAAATAAAAAATATCTCAGCCAAAACTTGGACAAATATTATTAATTGTGTAAGTTTTAAATACGCTATGTTGATTCACTCTGGATGTGAGCCATGAGTCCTTCGCCCTCCGTTCTCAGCCGTTTTACCGAGTACTACGCCATGCTGGATACCCAGCCACCCTCGGCGCTGGCCGCGCTCTATCATGCGAATGCCGTACTGATCGATCCGTTTGGCCAGCATCGGGGACTATCCGCGATCCAGGGGTATTTTTCCCATCTGCTAGCCAACGTGGAGCGGTGCCGTTTCGCCATCAATACGCCGGTCTGCAACGCTCAGCGGTTTGCCGTCGCCTGGACTATGCACTGGTCACATCCGCGCCTGGCCGGCGGGAAGGCGTTAGAACTTGCGGGCTGCTCGATGGTTACGGTTGAAGAGGAGCGGATTATTTACCAGCGCGACTACTACGACGCCGGAGAGATGCTGTACGAACATCTTCCCCTGGTGGGCTGGGCGGTACGCGGCGTCAAGCGGAGGGTGCGGACATGATGACGGTGCTTATCACCGGCGCCAGCTCCGGGATTGGCGCCGGGCTCGCCAAATCCTTTGCTGCGGACGGCCACTCCGTCATCGCATGCGGGCGCGATCCGTCACGTCTGGCGGCGCTACAGCGGCACAGCCCCAACATCAGCCTCCGCCCATTTGATATGACGGACAGGGAGGCCTGTCGCCGGGCGCTCGCGGAGTGCCCGGCCGATCTGATCATTCTCTGCGCCGGGACCTGCGAATACCTGGACCACGGCACGGTAGATGCCGCGCTGGTGGAACGGACGATCGCCACCAACTTTCTCGGGCCGGTGAACTGCCTGGAGGTGCTTCAGCAGCGGCTGTCTGCCGGCAATCGCGTAGTGCTGGTAAGTTCAATGGCGCACTGGCTGCCCTTCCCTCGCGCCGAGGCGTATGGCGCCTCCAAAGCGGCGCTAACCTGGTTTGCCAACAGCCTGCGCCTGGACTGGGAACCGAAAGGCATTGCCATCACGGTGGTCTCGCCGGGATTCGTCGATACCCCGCTGACGCGCAAAAACGATTTTCCCATGCCCGGCCAGGTGAGCGTGGAGCAGGCGGTAAAGACGATTCGCCGCGGTCTGGCGAAAGGTAAAAATCATATCGTCTTCCCGACAGGTTTTGGCATGCTCCTGCGCCTGCTGGCAGGGCTTCCCGAAGGTCTGCAACGCCTACTGTTGCGCAGGATGGTACGCTCATGAATATCGCGATTATTGGCAGCGGCATTGCCGGTCTGACCTGCGCCTGGCGCCTTGCCGGACAACACCAGGTCACCCTGTTCGAAGCAGCATCCACGCCGGGGGGACATACCGCCACGGTGGATATCGCCACGCCGCAGGGCACATGGGCCATCGATACCGGGTTCATCGTTTACAACGATCGCACCTATCCGCGCTTTATGGGGCTGCTCAGCGAACTGGGCCTCAGCGGTCAAAAAACGCAAATGAGCTTCTCGGTACACAACCCGCAGAGCGGGCTGGAGTATAACGGCCACAGCCTGAGCTCGCTTTTCGCCCAGCGGCGCAACCTGGTAAAGCCGGCCTTCTGGGGATTTCTGACGGAGATCGTCCGCTTTAACCGTCTGGCGAAACAGGCTCTGGCGGGGGCGTTCGACCCGGGCGCCACGCTACAGACCTTCCTTGAGCGGCACCGCTTTAGCCCCTTTTTTGCGCGCCACTATATCCTGCCGATGGGCGCCGCTATCTGGTCATCGTCGCTGCAGGAGATGCGCCGCTTCCCGCTGGCGTTGTTTCTGCGCTTTTTTGAAAACCACGGCCTGCTCGATATCCGCCAGCGTCCGCAATGGTACGTGGTGCCCGGAGGCTCGCGCGAATACGTGCGCGCCCTGCTGGCTCAGCGTGGCGATCGCCTGCGCCTGCGCCTCAATGCACCTGTGCAAAACGTTATCCGTCGTCAGGATGGCGTCACGCTCCAACTGGCATCGGGGGAGCAGCATTTCGACCAGGCGATCTTCGCCTGCCACTCAGCCCAGGCGCTGGACATGCTGGCGGACCCGACCTCTGCCGAACGCGAGATTCTGGGAGATATCGGCTGGCAGCAAAATGAAGTCGTTCTGCATAGCGATCCCCGCTGGCTACCGGTGCGTAAGCGCGCCTGGGCCAGCTGGAACTATCGCCTGAGCGAGCAGGATCAGGCCAGCGCCTGCGTCACCTATAACATGAATATTCTCCAGGGCCTGCCCGCCGATGCCCCGCTGTTCTGCGTCACCCTCAATCCGCCAACGCCGGTGGACCCGCGTTTCGTCTGGAAGCGCATGGTCTATGAACATCCGCTGTTTAATCCGCAAAGCTGGTCCGCCCAGATGCGCCGCGAGGAGATTAACGGCCGCCAGCGGAGCTGGTTCTGCGGCGCGTACTGGTATAACGGTTTTCATGAAGATGGCGTGCGCAGCGCCCTTGATGTGGTCAACGGTATCGCGGCGGCGGAGAACCTCTGAAATGAACAACTGCCTCTATGAGGGCGTATTACGCCACCGCCGTCTCCAGCCGAAGGCGCACCACTTTCGCTATCGCATCTTTATGGCCTGGCTCGACCTGGACGAACTGGATGCGCTCGCCGCCGTCGGTATCCGCCGCAATCGGTTTGCCGGCGCTGCCTTTTACGATGCCGATTATCCGCTGGGCACGCCGTTAAAACAGCAGGTTCTGAACCGCCTGGAAAACCTGACCGGCACGCGCCCGGATGGCCGCGTCATGCTGCTGACCCAACTGCGTTACCTGGGCTTTCATTTTAACCCGGTCAACTTTTACTACTGCTACGACAGCGCCGGTACCCTGCGCTGGGTGCTGGCCGAAGTGCGCAATACGCCGTGGAATGAGCGCCATTACTACGCGGTAGACGGTCAACAGGCGCGTCCGCTGGCGAAAGCCTTTCACGTCTCGCCGTTTAACCCGATGGATATGGTCTACCTCTGGCGCTTTAACAGTCCCGGTAAAACGCTGCACATGCATATCGAGAACCATCAGGCCGCGAAAGTCTTCGACGCCACGCTGGCCCTGAGCCGCGTGCCTTTGACGCGCGCCAGCCTGCGCGGTCTGCTGCTGCGCATTCCGCTGATGACGCTGAAAACCGTCCTCGCGATCTACTGGCAGGCGCTGCGGCTATGGCTCAAGCGCATGCCGCTGTATAACCATCCTGTCAGCAGGAGTGAACGCTCATGACCGATCCCGTCTTTGCGCTTGAACCCGATATTCCGCGCAACGTGCGTATCGCGCGCTGGTTGCTCTTTCGTCTGTTGAGCGGCATTCGCGAAGGTTCGCTCACCGTGCGCGAAGGGGCGCAAACCTTTCATTTTGGCGACCCTACCGCCGCGCTGCGCGCCGAGGTGCGAGTGCTTTCAGCGAACGTCTACTGGCGCTTATTGACCGGCGGCAGCCTCGCCGCCGCGGAGGCCTGGATGGACGGCGAATGGGAGAGCCAGCAGTTGACGCCGCTGCTGCAGATGCTGGCGCGTAACGGCCAGGTACTGGGGCGGCTGGAGCGCGGCTTCCGGCTGCTGGGCAAGCCCGTCGAGCGGCTGCGTCACTGGACGCGCCGCAACTCGCGCGCGCAGGCGAAGGCGAATATCGCCGCCCATTACGATCTGGGCAACGACTTTTACGCCCACTTCCTTGACGACGAACTGCTTTACTCCAGCGCGCTATTTACCGACGACGGCCAGGATCTCACCCAGGCCCAGCGGGCCAAAATGGCGCGCCTGTGCGAGCGTCTGGCGCTTACGCCCGGCGATCATCTCCTGGAGATTGGCACCGGTTGGGGGGCGATGGCCGAATACGCCGCCCGCCACTACGGCTGCCGGGTCACCACCACCACCCTGTCGCAGGAACAGTTCCAGTGGGCCAACGCGCGAATTGCCCGCGCCGGGCTGCAGGATCGCGTCGAGGTACTGCTCTGCGATTACCGCGATCTGACCGGCCAGTATGACAAGCTGCTGTCGGTGGAGATGATTGAAGCCGTGGGGCAACGCTATCTGCCAGCTTTCTTTCGCACCTGCCAGGCGCGGCTGCGCCCGGGCGGCAGAATGGCGATCCAGGCCATCACCATCCAGGATCAGCGCTATCGCGGCTACAGCAAAAACGTGGATTTTATTCAGCGCTACATCTTCCCCGGCGGATTTTTGCCCAGCATCACGGCGATGAACGAGCTGATGACGCGGCACACCGATTTTGTGATGCGCGATCTGTTCGATATGGGGCCGGACTACGCCCGCACCCTGGCCCACTGGCGGCAGCGATTTATCCACGCCTGGCAGGATATTGAGAAGCTCGGCTTTGACGATCGCTTCCGCCGCATGTGGCTCTACTACTTCGGCTACTGCGAAGCCGGGTTTAACGCCCGCACCATCAGCGTTGTGCAGCTTACCGCGGAGCGAACATCATGAAACGCATTCTGACCCTTGGCCTCGCACTGCTGATGCTGGCTCTGGCGGGCTGCAGCGCCGAAGTGACCGACTACCGACAGCAGCAGCCGGCGCTGGACATTTTCCACTACTTTCAGGGCCAAACGGAAGCCTGGGGGATGGTTCAGGATCGTAACGGCAAGCAACTGCGCCGCTTCCACGTGGCGATTGACGGCGACGTGGTTGGCGACACGTTGACGCTTCACGAGCGCTTTGTCTATGACGATGGCGAAAAGCAGCAGCGGGTATGGCGCATTCGCCGCACCGGCGACCACCGTTATGAAGGCACCGCGGGCGACATTACCGGCGTGGCGACCGGCCAGGCGGCGGGCAACGCTTTCCACTGGCGCTACAGCATGAACGTGGCGGCCAACGGTAGCACCTGGCTGCTGCACTTCGACGACTGGATGTTCCTGCAGGACGACGTGCATCTGTTCAACAAAACCGAGATGAAGAAATTCGGCATTACCGTCGCCACGGTGACCCTTTTCTTCACCCGAACGGTACATTAAGAGAGGACAACGCCATGAACACGCAACCTGTCATTGGGATCAGCGGATGTTTAACCGGTTCAGCCGTGCGATTCGACGGCGGGCACAAGCGAATGAGCTTTGTGATGGATGAGCTCGCACAGTGGGTGGCGTTTAAACCCATCTGCCCGGAGATGGCTATCGGCCTGCCCGTTCCGCGCCCAGCGCTGCGGCTGGTGCAGACGACCGAGGGGGAGTTTCGCATGCGCTTTAGCCATGCCCCGCACGACGACGTGACGGAGAAGATGGCCGATTTCGCCAGCGCCCATCTCTCCACGCTGGGCGAGCTGTCGGGATTTATTGTCTGCGCCAAATCGCCCAGCTGCGGCATGGAGCGCGTGCGGCTGTACGATGAAAAGGGCAACCGCGGGCGTAAAGAAGGCACAGGATTGTTTACCGCCGCGCTGATGGAGAAATACCCCTGGCTACCGGTTGAGGAGGATGGTCGCCTGCACGATCCTGTGCTGCGTGAAAACTTCGTCGAGCGGGTTTTCGCCCTGCATGAACTGAATAGTCTGCACAAAAATGGCCTGACGCGTCGTGCGCTGCTGGATTTTCATAGTCGCTATAAACTTCAGCTGCTGGCCCACCATCAGTCGGGGTATCGCGAGATTGGTCCGTTCGTTGCGTCGCTCCACGAGTGGCAGGATCTGGAGGCTTTCTTTGCGGTGTACCGCGAAAAACTGATGGCGATCCTTAAACAGCCCGCTTCGCGTAAAAACCACACTAACGTGCTGATGCATATTCAGGGCTACTTCCGTAACCAGCTAAACAGCCGCCAGCGCGGCGAGCTGCGGGAGGTGATCCTTAACTATCGCTCCGGGCTGCTGCCCATTCTTGCGCCGATAACGCTGCTTAAGCATTATCTGGCCGAATATCCTGATCGTTACCTGCAGGCGCAGAACTATTTTGACCCCTACCCGCAGGACCTGGCCTTGCGCCTGACGGTGCATTGAGAGGGCTGAACGAGCGAACAGGCTGGCGCGCGCCAGCCTGTTCGCCCTGGTAAATCCGTCAGCTTTTAGAACCACGCCTCAAACATGCCGCCGACGTTCAGCGAATCCAGCTGTTCGTCTTTGGTGCCGTTGACCTTCGCAGTGCGCTTGTTATCCACCTGGCCGCCGGTCACGTAGAAGCGCAGCATCGGACGGAACTCCGGCCCCATTCCGATGGCGATATTCTGCGACAGCGTCAGCTTCCAGCCGTGGTTATCGCCGCCCTGGTCGTAATCGACGCGCTGGTAGCCCGCTTCCAGCCAGGTGGAGTGCACGTCGTTCCAGAAGTACATCGGACGGACGATGGCGCCGTAGTTTTTGCGGTTATCGGTGTTGTCCTTGCCGTTGTCATAGTCGTGGAAGGCCAGCAGATATTCGATCTGCGCCTGCCGGGTAAATTTATGCAGCCCTTCAAAGCTGGCGTAGATAGCGGTCAGGTCATCGGTTTTGTTGTAGACGCTGTTATCCGAGTTATCGGAGTAGCGCAGGATCACTTTATTGACGCCGCTGTCGTTGGTGTGGCTCAGCACCAGCCCGCCCTGCCAGGCGTCGAGACGCTCGTCGCTGTCCACCGCTTTCGAATCAAAACCGTAGTTGGCGTATACCTCAACGTCGATCGGCCCGGCCTTGATGTTGTGGGTTTTGGTGGTCAGGGCGTAGTGGCCGTTATCGCCGGTACCGGAGCCGCCGGTACAGGTGATGCGCGACGGGTTGGCCTCATCGGCCATCACTTCCGGGCTACAGGACTCCACCTGCGACACCCCCGCCACGTCAAACTGCACGCCGCCGATCTCAAAGTTTTTCACCCCGGCGCCCTGGCCATCGTGGTTCATCCAGAAGTAGTCGTTGATCCCCTGCTGCGGACGCTGATGGAAGTCGCGGCCTGCCCAGATATAAGCGTTGGGGTTAGATTCCAGCACGTTGGTGACGCCGACGTAGGCTTTTTTCAGGTTAACTTCATCGCTCCAGTGGTCAAACATGACGTTGATATCCCAGATCGCGCCTTTATTGCTCTTAAAGGCTTTGGTTATCTGGAATTCGCCGCCGTTACCTTCGTTGCCTAAACGACCGATCGCCGAGGCGCCGTTATAGGAGCCATCCACGCCGACAAACTTCTGATCGCCGGTCTGGAACTGCGCGCCGTAGCGGGCGTAGCCGCTGAACTTGAGGCCGAAGGGGATCGCCAGATCCGGCGTGGCCGCGGTGGTCTGCGGGTTGGTAATGACGTCCACTTTTTTATCGGCGGCGGCGTCGATTTTCGCCTGGCGCTCGGCCAGGGCTTTATCGACGGCTTTCGCCACAATGGCGTCGATCTGTTCCTGCGTGAACTCTTGAGCTATTACAGAGGTAAACGGGAAAAAGGCGGCGATAACCGCCACGGGTAATGGAAGTTTTTTTATCATTGTCAAAATTATCTCAATATAGGTTAATTTTATTCAGATAATAACAATCCTATTCTGAGTAGACAGAATATCTCGCTATCATAAGAACATTATTTTAATTTTGTACATCTACAGAGGCTTTACACTATTAGGGATACCCGACCTCCTCGCGCATTATTTAATAATTAGCGGCCCCCCGGGTAAATTATCACTTTGGATAATTCACGGGCCAGCAGCGGTGGTATTGATTGCCCCAGGCATGCGCCATTAATTAGCGTCGTTGTTTCAGCAGCTGGCGACGGCCTCCCTACTCACGACACCACCTTTTGCCTCCAGGCGGCGGACAGCATTGATGGCGCCAGCGACCTGCACTATTGCCGTGAAAAACAGGAACGGCGCGGCGTTGGCCGCCGCCCCGGCACCGTCGAGTGGATGTGTAAAACCCCTACCTGCGCCCCACTCAGCATAAGATTGCATGATAAACCCCATAATTTATGAAGCCAAAATTTAACAACTGTGACACATCCTCTATTCTCCTGGCCGGTTGCTCAATTACGTTATTTCACTCAGCGATTAAGAAAATGCTCAAATGTGAGCCATCTCGCAAATATTAGCGCTATTTACTCAACGCCAGGAGAACCCTGTAAAGTACATTTCTTCGGGTGACCAGGAGAGAAAAAATAAAATAAAAATGATTTTTTCGCGCCCTGAATCTATCGGGATATAGCTTGTGAATCGTTAGTCAACAAGAGAGACAAGATAGTCTTGATGGGTATTTGCTTCGATGATCACAGAAGTAAAAAAACATAATAAATTAATTTAAAAACGTAATGGATTCTTCGAGATCATTTATGTCAGAAATTGTTACACATCCACACAACACACCGGAGTCTGCTCAGAATGAGTAAAAACATAATGCAAAGCCGCCATGACGAATATCATAAATTAACGCGCGGGGAACGTATTGGTTATGGGATGGGCGACTTCGCTCAAAACCTGGTCTTTGGCACAATAGGCGGCTTTCTTGCTCTTCACATGCTGACGGTAAATACCATCAGCACGGCAACGGCTGGGTTTATATTTCTTTTTGTCCGAATCATCAATGTCTTTTGGGATCCAATGGTTGGTACGTATGTAGACAAAAGAACGTCAAAAGCAGGTAAATACCGTCCCTGGCTGTTAAGAGCCGGCGTGCCGCTGGTGATCCTTTCCGCGTTACTTTTTGCTCCCATTCCTGGCGTCCGAGGTTCAGTCCCTTTTGCTTTTATCGTCTATTTGGCTCTGGATTTAGTTTATTCGGTGGTGAATATTCCTTATGGTTCTCTTAACGCGTCCCTGACCAGGGATCCGGAATCGATTGATAAACTCACCAGTACCCGCATGATGCTGGCCAATAGCGCGAACCTTCTTGTCTATACCCTGTTCCCGATGTTTGTACAAATGGCCTCGCCAAAAGATCGTAGCCTTAAGGACACCGGTTTTTTTGGCATTGAGCTCAATCTGGGAAACTATACCGATCCATCAGCGAACTACGCCTGGTTCGGCGTTTACTCCGTTTATATGCTAATCGGCGCTGCGGCGCTTTTCATCTGCTATAAATTCACCAAAGAACGCGTTGTTGCAACGGCAGAACAGACTGCCAACGTCAAAACGACCGATCTGTTCCTTGAACTTAAACATAATCGTCCGCTGGTTATTCTCGGGCTGTTTTTCATGCTGGCATTTACCTTCATGTTTTTCATGAACACGGTTAACGGCTTTTTTAATCAGTACGTTGTGGGTCATTCAGAGTGGATGGGGGCCGTCGGCCTTGTTGCCTCGATTCCGGGCATTGCCTTCCCTATTTTCTGGCCCAAACTCAAGAAAATTTTTGGTAAAAAAGGGTTCTTCCACATTTTTCTGGCCATGTTTATTGTCGGTGAATTACTGACTTACGTCTGGTCACGGGAGGGCATGCACGATGCGCTTTGGCTTGCTTACATCGCGACCTTCATTAAACAGTGGGGCTTGACCTCGGCGACCGGCTTTATGTGGGCGCTGGTTCCTGAAGTGATTGCGTACGGCGAATTAAAATCTGGCAAGCGAAATGCGGCGATCATTAATGCCATTATGGGGCTCTTTTTCAAAATCGGCTTTACTATCGGCGGCGCGATTCCGCTGTGGTTACTGGCCGTTTACGGCTTTAATGAAACCGGCGCCCAGCAAAGCGCCAGCGCTATCGACGGGATCATTATGACCGCGGTATGGATCCCTATCGCGTTAGCCATTATATCGATGATCATCATTCAGGTTTATCCCATCTCTGACAAAAACGTTAACGATATCAACCGTCAGCTTGATGAGATACGCGTGTAGCTAAAAATTATAAATCCAGCCATTAAGTCACTTTTCATTTTAAAAAGGTGTAATGATATGTCTCTTATTCAAAACCCTATTTTACGTGGGTTTAATGCCGACCCAAGTATTATCCGCGTGAAAGATACCTACTATATCGCCAACTCGACGTTCGAGTGGTTCCCGGGCGTTCGTTTACATGAGTCAAAAGACCTGGAGCACTGGAATCTTCTCCCTTCGCCATTGTCAACGACCACCCTGCTGAATATGAAAGGCAATCCTTCATCAGGCGGCATTTGGGCGCCGGCGCTCTCATATGCGGATGGTCAATTTTGGTTGGTGTATACCGACGTCAAAGTCACCGAAGGCGCCTTTAAAGACATGACTAACTATCTGACCACCGCAACCGATATTCGCGGCCCGTGGACGGATCCCATCAAGCTCAACGGCGTAGGTTTTGATGCTTCACTATTCCATGACGATGATGGGCGTAAATATATCGTGCAGCAAACCTGGGATCATCGTGAGTACCACCATCCCTTTGACGGCATCACCTTAACCGAACTGGATACCAGGACCCTGAAATTAAGACCAGAAACCGCGCGTACTATTTACCGCGGCACTGCCGTTGCGCTTGTTGAGGGGCCGCATCTTTATAAACTGAACGGCTATTATTATCTTTTTGCCGCCCAGGGCGGCACCGTATTTACGCACCAGGAAGTGGTTGCGCGTTCTAAGACCTTAGACGCCAACAGCTTTGAAACCGAGCCTGGTGAGGTCTTCTTAACCAACGTCGATACGCCAGACAGCTATATCCAAAAGCAAGGACACGGCGCCTTAGTTTCTACCCTCGGTGGGGAGTGGTACTATGCCTCGCTCTGCGCGCGTCCGTGGAATCGCCCGGGTGAGTCAGTCTACGATCCTCGCGGCTGGTCAACGCTGGGTAGAGAAACGGCTATTCAAAAGGTGTATTGGGATGAAGATGGCTGGCCGCGTATTGAAGGTGGCCACGGCGGAAAAACGTTTGTCGAGGGTCCAAAAGATGCCATTTATACCGAAAGCCCGGAAGACCGTAGCCAGCACGACGACTTTACAACGGCGACGCTCGATCGAAACTGGAATACCCTGCGAGTGCCGTTCACAGAAAAAATGGGGACCACTGGCGATGGCAAGCTAACGTTAATTGGCCAGGGCTCTTTAGCGAATACGCACGACCTGTCGCTGATTGCCCGCCGCTGGCAGGCCTTCTATTTTGACGCGAAAGTTAAAGTCAAATTTAATCCATTTAACTACCAGCAAATGGCAGGATTAACAAACTACTATAACGATCGTCACTGGAGTTTTGTGTTCATTACCTGGAATGAAATTAACGGCAAGGTCATTGAATTAGGTGAGAATAACCGCGGGAAATATACATCATATTTAAAAGATGACGCCATCAAAGTCCCGGAACATATTGAAGAAGTCTGGTTCCGCACGAAGGTCAGGAAAGAAACATATAGCTATGAATATAGCTTTGATGGAGTTGAATTCACTGAAATCCCCGTCAGGTTAGATGCTGCGATCCTTTCGGATGATTATGTTCTGCAAAGCTACGGCGGGTTCTTTACCGGGGCGTTTGTTGGCCTTGCGGCAGTCGACTACTCCGGTTATGACGCCAGCGCTGAGTTTTATCATTTCGATTACCAGGAGCTGGGCGATACGTTAATCGCCAGTGACGCTTACAGTTGGGAAGCCAGTGAATTACGTGGTTATTAGATAGCCCTGACCGGGGATGTGAAATGAGGAACTGGCGCGACAGGCCGCGCCGGTTCCGGGTGTTGCGGGGGCCGTTCTGGCCGCAGAATGGATATCCCGGATGCTTTTCGTAGATTATCTGTAGAAAAAAATATAACGGCGGATGCGATCCCGGGGTTATTCCGCCGATTTTATTTGTTTCAACGCGGCATAGCGGGCAATCAGTTGCTGCAGGTGTTGTTCCGTCTGGCTCTGCTGCGCCGAAGCCCCTGGCTGATTGTGCGGCTGTTCTGACAGCTGCCGCAGCTGCTCTTCCACCGGAACGGTCCGGCTGAACGACTGCGTTCAGACCGCGCCACTGGGATTCCACTTTCTGGAACGCTTCGTGGTGCATGATCGCATCCAGCTGGCGGCTAATCAGGTAGTCCAGTTCCGCGATATGGTGATCGATCAGGGTTTTGTCGAGCTTCTCCACCGGCTGGCCGGACTTGCGGATGCAGTCCATAAACACCTGCATCGCCGCCGTCAGACGTTCGCCCGCCGGGGCGTCAGACAGTGCGGCATCATCCAGAAAGTTGTTAATATCCCCCAGGCGGGACGCCAGGGTCAGGTTGATTTTTTCAAACAGGGAGGCGTAAACGCCCTCTTTTTCCAGTACAGCGGTCTGCCCATGCGTAGAGGCGGTTTCAGTATTTACAGACATCAGCATATTCCCGGTTAATCCATTAAATAACGCACGCCGTTTATTTCGGGGCCAGTGCACTCATTTCATCGCGTAATTCCTGAGACAGCGCCGGGTCTTTGAGGATCTTTTCGAGCTCTTTTCGGAAAGTGGCGTTATCCAGAAGGTTGGATTTGAGGTCACGTAATAAATTACGCATCGCCAGCATGGCGCGAAGCTGCGGAATTTGACGGGCAACCTGCTCAGGCTCGAAGTCTTTCATATCAGCGAAGTTCAGCTTAATGCTTTCCTCCGTGCTGTCTCCGGCCAGCGTGTTCTGCACGGTCAGGTTTATTTCCGGGTTGAATTCCGCAAGGACGCTGTTGAAGTTATTTTTGTTGATATTGATTTTTTCTCTGTCAGATAATGGTCGGTCCTCTTTACCATTACTGAAATCACCGAGGGTGAGAAGCTTCAGCGGCAGCTCGACTTTTTTCTGCGCGCCCCCTGTATGCAGAGCCAGCTTTAAATTAATGCGTGCCTTTGGCACTTCATTCTGGAAACTATCAGCCATAGCGGTCCCTTCCCTTGAGGAATATTTGTTAAAAATAACGACGTTTGATGACAAAACCATAGTAGAGCAAAGCATCAGAAAATATCAACCCGTCAGTTCGAAAGTCCAATATAAGACTTCCCTTAAAGATTTTAATCAAAATGTAAAAACCAAAGTATCAGACGAACAAAACCAATATGAAATACCCAGCGTTTACTTACAATAAAGACAGGATTTACGCCCGCCTTATGAATAGGTAATGAATTCACATCTCAACACATCTGTTCAATTGGTGAAAATCAATGTGTAACGGTAATAATTATTGTTCCATCATTGAAAATATGGCTGACAAAAGAAATAAAGATCGAATTCTTTTTTTATCGTTTGCAAGCCATGAATGTTCCCTGAACCAGACGTTAATATAGTCATAAAAAATGTCAGACAGGATTGGTATAAAAACCACAAATAATCCCCCTCAAATATTGCTCTTTGATTATTAGAACTGACAAGGCATTGAGACTCAGTGAGCGCAATGAAATATTAGCAATCCATTCACCCAGTATATTTAAATACGGCAGACAATAATGCTCATCGCTCATTAATTCCTTCCCGGTGCCCGTTCGAAAGCGGCGCGCCCGCCTCCCGCCAGCCAGGTCGTAAAGGATTACAGCTGCGGATTCATTGTTTTGTTGTCCAGAGCCGAGTTGCGGTTCGCATTCCCTCTCCCGCCAGGCTATATCTTAGACACCTTTCTTCATACAGGAGTGAATATGATGGGCAAAAAGATTCTGATGCTGGTGGGCGATTATGCCGAAGATTACGAGACCATGGTGCCGTTTCAGGCACTACAAATGATTGGTCATCAGGTTGATGCGGTCTGTCCTGACAAAATCAAAGGCGACTACATTATGACCGCCATCCATGACTTTGACGGCGCCCAGACTTACAGCGAGAAACCCGGCCACCGCTTTGTTCTCAACGCCGATTTTGCAAGCGCGAAAGAAGCGGATTATGACGCGCTGTTGATCCCCGGCGGACGGGCGCCAGAATATCTGCGCCTGAATGCGGAAGTGCTTAAACTGGTGCAGGCATTTGACGCAGCGCGTAAACCTATTGCTGCCGTTTGCCACGGCCCTCAGCTGTTGGCGGCTGCGGGGGTATTAAAAGGCCGCACCTGCAGCGCCTATCCGGCCTGCGCGCCGGAAGTGCGGCTCAGCGGTGGACATTTTGCCGACATCGGTATCGATCAGGCGCATATTGACGGCAATCTGGTTACCGCCCCCGCCTGGCCCGCCCATCCGCAATGGCTGGCGAAATTTGCCGAATTGCTGCGGTAAAAAAACAACCGGATAACTGCCTCGATGAAGATTATTTGAAGGAGGAGCTGGCGCTAAAATCGCGCCAGCTACGGGTTTAAATGTCAGTACCCATCAGTGCTTCACGATATACATTGTGCGGCTATAGGCCACGTCCTCCGGATTGGCTATCGGATACCCTTTCAGCCATGGTTTAATCAGACGCCCGTTGGTGTACTGATAAATCGGCGCGATGGGCGCTTTCGCCATAATGATTTTTTCCGCCGCGTTGTAATCGTCATTGCGCGCTTTTTCCGACGTTTCCAGCGCCGCCTGGGTCAGAATTTTGTCGTAGGCCGGATCGTTGAAACGGGAGATATTGCCGCTATGGGTTGAGGTCAGCAGCGACAAGAAAGTCGACGGTTCGTTGTAATCCCCCACCCACGAGGCGCGGATCACATCGAAATTGCCGGTATTGCGGCTGTCGATATAGGTTTTCCACTCCTGGTTTTGCAGCTTCACGTCGACGCCCAGATTTTTCTTCCACATGGAAGCCACCGCAATCGCGATCTTCTGGTGGTTCTCCGAGGTGTTGTACAGCAGCGTCAGCTTCAGCGGACGGTTCGGACCGTAGCCCGCCGCCTGCAGCAGCGCTTTCGCCTGGGCATTCAGTTCGGCCTGGCTCATGCTTTCGATTTGCGTCGGCTGCGGAGTAAAGCCTGCGGTCACATCCGGAGTAAAGCGCCAGGCTGGTTTCTCGCCGGTACCCAGAATTTTCTCCGCCATCAGACGACGATCGATAGTCATGCTAAGCGCCAGGCGGACGCGCTCATCGGCGGTTGGCCCTTTCTGAGTGTTAAAGGCGTAATAATAAGTTCCTAGCTGCGGCGGAGTATAAACCTGCCCCGGTATATCCTTCAGCAGCTTCTGATACAGATTTTTCGGGAACGACTCGGTGATATCGATATCGCCGGCCAGATAACGTTTGGTGGCCGCTGATTCCTGGTTAATGGGCGTAAATGTGACCTGCTGGATCACCGTTTTGTCGTTATCCCAGTAGTGCGTATTGGGGACCACTACCAGCTTTTCATTCACCACGCGATCTTTTAGGACATACGCGCCGTTGCCAATCAGGCTTCCCGGACGCGTCCAGTTGTCGCCGCTCTCCACGTTAGCTTTTTGCACCGGATAGAAAGCAAAGCTCGCCGTCAGATTGCTGAACCACGGCAGCGGTTTATCCAGCTGCACGCGCAAGGTACGCGCGTCAACGGCGGTAACGCCGAGGGTATCCGGCGCGGCTTTACCATCAATAATATTTTGCGCATTAGCGATTCCGGCCAGCGCAGCAAACCAGGCAAACGGGGATGTGGTTTTGGGATCAACCAGCCGCCGCCAGCTATAAACAAAATCCTCTGCCGTTACCGGCGTTCCGTCGGACCAGCGGGCGTTATCGCGCAGGGTAAATGTCCAGACGCGATTATCATTGCTCTGCCAGCGAGTCGCCACGCCCGGGATCAGGTTGCCTTTCTCGTCCTGATTGACTAAACCTTCAAAAAGATCGCGGATAACCTGAATTTCAGGCAGACCGACGGCTTTCGCGGGATCTAAGGAGGCGGGCTCGTCTTTAATATGCCGCACCAGCACCTGGTTTTCGGCTAAAACAGTGCCCGGCGGGACATCAGCCGCCCAGGCAAGAGAAGAGACGCTGGCTAACCACAGCGCGCCGCATGTCAATGTGACAGGATACTTCATAAGATCCCCTTTAAAATAAAAAAACCAGAGCTGGCAGTGCGATAATTATTTGTTTCATCACCTGAAATTGCAAACGGCTTGTGAAAGAAAGTTGACGTCTATGCTGATTTCACTATCGCTGGAAACTATTTGATTCCGGGACGGTTTTACACAACACTGCTGAAAAATAACCTGATAACAGGATGCCCTATGCCCGTTTCTCGTCCTCGCCCTCAGCGCGGTGATTTTCCGCCAGGAACACAACGCTACGGCCAGTCTCACCTTGGCGCGCCGCTGCTGTGGTTCCCGGCGCCGCTGGCCGATAGCCGTAGCGGCCTGATCCTTGCCGGAACCCACGGCGATGAAGGCTCATCCATAGTCACGCTTTCCTGCGCGCTGCGTACGCTCAAACCCGAGCTGCGCCGTCATCATGTGGTGCTGGCGGTCAACCCGGACGGCTGCCAGCTGGGGCTGCGCGCTAACGCGCGCGGGATCGACCTGAACCGGAATTTTCCGGCGGCGAACTGGAAAGAAGGCGAAACGGTTTATCGCTGGAACAGCGCGGCGGAACAGCGCGATGTGGTTCTGCTCACCGGCGAAAAACCCGGCTCAGAACCGGAAACCCAGGCGCTGTGCCAGCTTATCCACCAGATCCACCCCGCGTGGGTGGTCTCGTTTCACGATCCGCTGGCCTGTATTGAAGATCCCGGCCATAGCGAACTGGGTCAATGGCTCGCCGATGCGTTTAGCCTGCCGCTGGTGGGCAGCGTCGGCTATGAAACGCCCGGCTCCTTTGGCAGCTGGTGCGCGGATATCGGCCTGCCCTGCATTACCGCCGAATTCCCGCCGATATCCGCCGACGAGGCGACGGATAAATACCTGGCGGCAATGACGGACCTGCTGCACTGGCACTCTCAAAGATGAAGCACGCCGGTGCTGAAATGCAGCGCCGGCTCGACGTCCACCGCCAGCCAGGTCGGGCCATCGAGGTCGGCAAAACGGACCTGCGGCGCCAGCGCTAGCGCCGCGCTGATGGCTCTGGAAGTACACAGCATACAGCCCAGCATCCGCGCAAATCCCAGGCGCTCCGCCTCCTGCGCCAACAGCAGCGCTTCGGTCAGGCCGCCGGTCTTATCAAGCTTGATATTGACCATCTCATAGCGGCCGCGCAGCGCCGCCAGGCTGTCGCGAGTATGGCAACTCTCATCGGCGCAAATGGGCAGCGGGTGGATAAAATTCTCCAGCGCCTCGTCGGCCCCAGCCGGGAGCGGCTGTTCCAGCATCGCCACACCGATATCCGCCAGCAGCTGGCAACGCTCGGCCAGGCCATCGCCGCGCCAGGCTTCGTTAGCATCCACGATGAGCGTGGCCTGCGGAACCGCTTCACGAATGGCAATCAACCGCTCGCTAATCAGATGATCGTCAAGCTTCACTTTCAGCAACGTAGCCCCTTTTTCCCACAGCGCCGCCGCGCTGGCCGCCATCTGCTCCGGCGTGCCGATAACCACCGTTTGCGCCGTCACCACCCGGTTGGGCAGCGTCACGCCCAACAGCTGCGCGATGCTCTTACCCGCGCTTCGCGCCTGCCAGTCCCAGAGCGCGCAGTCCACGGCGTTACGCGCGGCCCCTGGCGGCAGCAGGCGCTGGATCTCCTCGCGGGAAACGCCGCGCTCAATCTGTTCGCCAATTGCCATGATCTGCGCCATCACCGAAGCAATACTCTCCCCGTAACGAGGATAGGGCGTGCACTCGCCTGTACCCTTGACACCATTCTCTTCAATTTCCACCACCACGACTTTTGCCTCGCTGCGGCTGCCGCGGGCAATCACAAACGGGGTATGTAACGGCCAGGCTTCTTCATAGACTCGCAGATTTCGCATTCCCTGAACCTCGCAGGTAAGTATTAAAAGGATTTGCCGTGTTGCTGACGGATGTCATACACTAGCCGCGACGTTAACTATATGTAAACAGGAAGATAACCATGTCACAAACCGTGCATTTCCAGGGCAACCCCGTTTCTGTTCAAGGCACCATTCCGCAGGCAGGCGCTAAAGCGCAGCCGTTTACGCTGGTGGCCAAAGATCTCTCTGACGTCGCGCTGAGCCAGTTCGCAGGCTCCCGTAAAGTGCTGAATATTTTCCCAAGCATCGATACCGGCGTTTGCGCGGCATCGGTACGTAAATTCAACCAGCTGGCGTCTGAACTGAACAACACCGTCGTGCTGTGCATTTCCGCTGACCTGCCTTTCGCTCAGTCTCGCTTCTGCGGCGCTGAAGGCCTGAACAACGTTGTGACTCTGTCCACCCTGCGCGGCGCGCAGTTCCTGGCCGACTACGGCGTCGCTATCTCCGCGGGCCCGCTGGCCGGCCTGGCGGCGCGCGCTGTGGTCGTGATTGATGAAAACGACCAGGTTGTTTACAGCCAGCTGGTGAATGAAATCACCGAAGAGCCGGACTACGACGCCGCCCTAGCCGCGCTAAAAGCGTAATAACGCCACAGGCCACGTAAGCCCTCGTTAACCGGGGGCTTTTTTATTCCCGCGCCGCATAGCGGGAGATAAAGCGCGCAATCGCCGGCCCGGTCAGTAAGATGGTGAACAAGCGCAGCGTCTGCATCGCCATAATAAACGACATATCCGCTCGCGTACCGGCGGCGATAATCGCCACCGTGTCCAGCCCGCCCGGACTGGTCGCCAGATAGGCGGTCATAAAGTCCAGCGGCAAAACCTGCGTCAGCCCAAAAGCCATCAGCGCGCACAGCAGGATCAGGCCAATAATCGATGCGAGGATCTGCGGCAGGGTTTTGAGCGCCAGCAGGAAAATCTGTTTATTAAACTTTAGACCAACGCTCCAGCCAACGGCGGCATAAGCCAGCGCCAGCAGCCACTCAGGAAGTTCAAGCTGCAGCCAACCTTCCCCCTGCGCCAGCGCCCCGATCACCATCGGGAAGAGCATCGCGCCGGATGGAAAGCGCAGCCGCAGCCCCAACCACCCTGCTGCCGCCGTCAGCAGCAGCGTGAACGGTAGCTGCCAGCTTATCGGAGGAAACCAGGCGACCTGCTGAGTCATCTCCTGCGCTTCACCGCCGAGCGCGACGCGAACGACCAGCGCCGCGGCCCCCGCGACAAACAGCACCCGCAGATACTGCATCAACGCCACCAGCCGGACATCTGCGCCGTACTCCTGGGCCATAATCACCATCGCCGAAGCGCCGCCCGGCGAACTCCCCCACGCCCCGGTGGCGCCAGGCAGATCGCTGTAGCGCACCAGCAGCCATCCCGCCAGCGCGCTGATAGCGAGCGTAGAAAAGAGAATCAACAGCACCAGCGCCCAGTTCGCCAGCAGGACGCCGAAAATGGAGGGCGTCAGGCTGCGGGCGATCATGCAGCCGATAATCGCCTGGGCGGCGATAAAAAAGGGACGGGGTACACGAATTTCCGCGCCGCGCAGGCTGAGGATGATTCCGGCAATCATCGGCCCCAGCAGCAGTGCGGCGGGAAGATGAAACCAGAACAATATAAAAGAGAGCGCGCTGGAGAGTACCAGCAGTTTCATCCATTGAAAAAAATCACTACGCCAGATCCGCATGCGTATTCCTGCCAAAAAGAGGGTAAAGACGAAGTATATACAGAATCATTCTACACCTGGACCCCGCCCTTTTCTGGAAATACCAACCGCCTGCCCGGGCAGACGGTTGGTGAGCATTACTCGTCGCCTTTTTTCTGGCTCAGGCCATATTCGCGCAGCTTATTGGCGATCGCGGTGTGGGAGACGCCAAGACGCTTGGCCAGTTTACGCGTGCTGGGGAAGCTGCGATAAAGCTGGGTGAGCACCGAGCGTTCGAAACGGCGGGTAATGTCATCCAGAGACCCCTCCATCGCTTCTTCGCCAACCGCCAGCGAAGAGACGTCGTGGTCCGGCAGCAGGATATCCTGAGGGCGCAGCTCAAACCCATCCAACTGAGTCAGCGCGCGATAGATCGCGTTTTTCAGCTGACGCACGTTGCCCGGCCAGCTGTAGCGCGTCAGTACGCTATTTAAATCGGCTGAGAGTTTTGGCCGCGGAATGCCCTGTTCATCGGCAAAGCGCGCCACGAACAGTTCGGTCAGCGGCATGATGTCCTGCGGACAGTCGCGCAGCGGCGGCAGATACAGCGTCAGCACGTTCAGGCGATAATAGAGGTCTTCGCGGAACAGCCCCTTTTGCACCAGCTCCACCAGGTTTTTCTGGGTCGCGCAGATCACCCGCACATCAACGTGGACCTCATGATCTTCACCGACGCGGCGGAAGGTGCCATCGTTGAGGAAACGCAGCAGTTTGGTCTGCATGCGCGGCGACATTTCGCCAATTTCATCCAGCAAAACCGACCCGCCGTTAGCCTGCTCGAAAAAGCCCTTTTTCCCCTGGATGGCGTCGCCGAACAGCTCGCTTTCCACCGCGTCTTCCGGGATAGAGCCGCAGTTCAGCGCCAGATAAGGTTTCCCCGCGCGCGGGCTCGCCAGATGGCAGGCGTGGGCCAGCAAATCTTTCCCTGTGCCAGTATCCCCGACGATCAGCAGCGGCGCGCTGAGCATGGCCAGCTTGCGTGCCTGCTCGACGACGTGGCGCATTTTCGGACCTACGGCGAGGATCTGGCTAAAGGCGCTGGTATCCTGAATGGTCATGGTTTGCAGCTGGCGCCCCATACGGACCGTCGAACGCAGCATCGCTACCGCGCCGGTTAGCACCTTCTCGCCGTGCTCGCCTTCCAGGTAGACCGGGGTGATCTCCAGCAGAAAGTTCTGTCCGTTGACCACCACGTGTTCCGCATGCGACTCCTGAGGATCGTTCTCCAGCCAGCGCTGGACGTTAAAATCGGTAATCAGCTGCGCGACCGGATGGCTGCGCAGCTTATCCTGGCTCTGGCCAAACAGCTGGCAGCTGGCTGGGTTAGCCAGTTCGACTTTTCCTTTGGTATCCAGAGACAGCACCGGCTCCGGCATCGCCACCAGCAGCGCGCTGAGCGCCAGGTGTTCCCGCTCTGACGGCATCCACGCTACGGTGCGCACGTCGGTGACGCCGGCGATACGACGAATTTCCGCCATCAGGCTGCTGAAGCTGGCGAACTCCAGCTCGGCGAAATTGAGATAAATTCGGCCAATAGGGTCAATGTCGATACCCCGCAGGTCGATACCGCGCAGCACCAGTAAATCGAGTAATTCACGAGTCAGACCAAGACGGTCTTCACAAAAGACTTCAAGACGCATAGGTGTTTTCACCCTAAAGAGGCCAATGACGGATGAATAATAGGACAGTTATTTGCTGGCGTGAAGCCAGCTGTCAACAATTATTGACAGTATGGCGGAAAAATGGCCTTTCTGCCGTAAAGTTATGCGCTCAGACGAAAAATGGCGATGAGATGAGCGGCTATCATCGCTTCTGTTTTTCTCCCCGGCTTGCGCTACGCTTAGCCGGGCTACAGGTTACAGCCTTCTGTGAAACGGTAGCCCGGCTAAGGCATTCACGCCGCAAGCAGAGAATGCTTAAGCGACTTATTTTTCCACGCCGCTTTTACTCTTCTGCAACGTCTCTTTTAGCTGGCCGATCAGCTCGCGGCGAAAATCCCCCAGCCGCGGTTTATCGTCGGCGATCCACGGCAGCGGACGGCAGAGTTCCATAGCTTTAATTCCCAGCCGCGCGGTCAGCAGACCGGCGCCAATCCCCTGCGCCGCGCGCGCCGATAGCCTGGCCGCCAGATCCTGCGACATCCAGTCCATCCCGACTTCCCGCACCAGTTCGCTGGCGCCGGCAAAAGCGATATTGAGCAGCACCAGACGAAACAGGCGCAGGCGGCTATAGTAGCCCAGCTCAATACCGTAGAGGGTGGCGATGCGGTTGATCAGCCGTAAATTGCGCCAGGCGATAAACGCCATATCCACCAGCGCCAGCGGACTGACGGCTATCATTAGCGTCGACTCTGCCGCCGAACGGCTGATTTCACGCCGCGCCTGCGCATCCAGTACCGGCTGCACGATCTGCGCATACAAGCTCACCACTTCACGATCGTTCTGCGTTTCGTGGATTGCCGCATACCAGCGCTGCAGAGCCGGGTGCGATTGATCGAGCCCCGCCTGCTGGGCCAGCTTCTCGCAAAAGGCGCGCCCTTTGCCGACCGCATGGCTGTGCATCAGGTCCCGCGCCTCATCGCGCTCGTGGGCGCGCTGGCGTAGTCGCCACAGCCGGCGCCACTCGGTTGCCACCGAACCGACGCCCGCGCCGACGATCAAGGCGCCGGCAGCGCAGCCGCCAAGGGCTATCCAGTCCTGCGTTTGCCAGGCGGTCATCGTCCACTGCACGCCCTGCGCCACCACGCTGACGCCAAAAATAGCCAGCCCGGCGCTGACCATCTTTCGCCACAGGCTGCGCTTAGGTCGCAGCACTGACTCCACTACCGCTTCCGCCGCCCCCTCTTCTTCTTGCAGAACGTCAAGCCGCGCAGGAGCGAATTTCGCCGCGTCGGCGCCGTCAAACGCGCGCGCGGACTTCAAAATTTGCGCCTTTTCCTCCTCCAGCGGGCCGTCGAAATCGATACGCGGTTTTAAGGGTTCGGTCATCGCAATTTATCTCCGATCAAAAATTCCAGCGCCGCATCGAGGCGAATATGCGGCAGCGGTTTATCAACGTCCATCACCTGCGGGCGGAAGTTTTCAAACTGAAAGCCCTGCTGTTCCCAGAAAGCCTGGCCCGGCAGGCGGGCTGGCACCTCGCCGGGGTAGACAGTTAGCGGCTGGCCGTCGCTCAGCCTGTGGCCTCGCAGCGCAGGGATCTTTTCGCCGTTCACCTCAATAAGCCCGCTCTGCGTCGCCTGAATCGACGCCAGTCCCAGACAATCCATACTAATACCTTCGAATGCCGCGTTTTGCCAGGCATCCTGTATCAGCTGCTGCAGCAGCGACACCATATTGCTGTGCTGATCGACGGTCACATGATCCGCTTTGGTCGCGGCGAACAGCAGCTTATCGATAACCGGTGAGAACAGGCGACGAAACAGCGTACGCTGGCCATAGTGAAAACTTTGCATCAGCTGCGTCAGCGCCAGGCGCATATCGTTAAATGCCTGCGGCCCGCTGTTAAGCGGCTGAAGGCAGTCCACCAGTACGATTTGCCGATCGAAGCGCAGGAAATGATCTTTATAGAAGCCCTTTACCACTTTCTCGCAGTAGTATTTAAAACGCTCGCGCAGCATTCCGGCATTGGTATGTTTGCCCGCCTGCGCCAGCTTAGCCTCACCGGCGGCATCCACATCCGGCCAGGGAAAGAACTGCAGTGCCGGCGCGCCGGCCATTTCACCGGGCAGCACAAAGCGCCCTGGCTGAATAAAGTGCATCCCTTCGCGCTTACAGGTATGCAGATAGTCGGTCCATGCCGCAGCGATCTCCGCCAGACGGGTTTCATCGGCGGGCGCCAGCGGATCCAGACCTTCGCATAGCTGTCGCCAGCGTGCCGACCACTCCGCCCTCTGCCCCTGCAGTAGTCCGGTCATCTGCCGTGACCAGGTCAAATAGTCCTGGGCCAGCATCGGCAGATCCAGCAGCCACTCGCCGGGATAATCGACAATTTCCAGATACAGGGTTGAGGTTTCTTTAAAATGGCGCAGCAGCGAATCGTTAGAGCGATAGCGCAGAGCGAGGCGGATTTCGCTGACGCCACGGGTGGGCGTCGGCCAGACCGGCGGCTGACCGTAGAGCTGGGCCAGCCCTTCATCATAGGTGAAGCGCGGAATACCAAAATCCCGCTGCGGTACGCGCTTGACGCCCAGCAGGCGCTCTTCTCTGGCCGCGCTAAGCAGCGGTAGCCGCGCGCCGGCGTGAATATTCAGCAGTTGATTGACCAGCGCGGTGATAAAGGCGGTCTTGCCGCTGCGGCTAAGGCCGGTGACGGCCAGACGAAGATGCCGATCAACCCCACGATTGATCAGCGCGTTAAATTCTGTTTTGAGTCGCTTCATCGCCATCCTGTTGTGCCTGAAGAACGAGGGAAATAAACATGAGGGCTAAAGAGATAATTATCAATAGATTGCATTAGCCCCGCTGCGACGGGGCCGACGATTATTTGCTGGCGCTTTTCGGCCTGGCTATCCCACGGAGGCCGCCGGCGTTAACCACCTGCGTGTAGCCCATTTCGCTCAGCAACTGCTGAGCCTGTCCCGATTGCCGGCCAACGTTACAATAAACGTGAATGGTATCGTTTTTATCCGGTACTTCCGCCGCAATCCGCGTTTTTAAATCCGCCAGCGGAATATTCACCGCCCCGACGACGTGCTCTTTTTGATACTGCTGCGGAACGCGGACGTCAATCCAGTGTTCCGCCGCGAAGACGGGTAAGGCCATCGCCAGCGCTAAACCCAGAAGGAGTTTTCGCATGTTATCATCCTGATAGTGTGAGTGTTTAGGCACTCATAACATACGCCATCCGCGACGTTTAGAAAACCGCTGCGCCGCCCGGCTGAGCATAGGTTCCAGAACAAGCATCAGCAGCATTTTCAGCGGCCGACGCGCGACGGATTTTACCGCCCAGCCTGCGACGCCCGCCGGGCCGTAGCGCAGCGCGGTGAGCAGCACCAGTTTGCCCGCGATTTTCAGACCCGGTTTGACTTTTTGCCCGGCCTGCTGCCATTTCATGTTCATCATTAACCTCAACTTTCAGTTATAGCTGGCGGAAACGACTGCGCAGCGAAAAGGTATCAGAGGTGACGTAGCGCTCCATTTCACGCAGACGACGCTCACCCGCTGCCAGTTCCTTATCCGCGGCGGCCAATAGTTCTCCGCTGCTCGGCGTTTTTTCACCATACAGCTCGCTTTCCGGCATCGGATCCAGCGCAAACGAGAGAATGATGTAAGCCACCACGACAAACAGGAACAGGCCAAATATCATTGCCAGTACGGTAATCAGGCGTACCAGCTTAACCGGCACGTCCAGATACTGCGCGATGCCGGCACAAACGCCTTTCACCATGCCCTGCTGCGGAATGCGCCACAGTTTTTTACTCAGATCCAGTCCGCCCATTATTTCTCTCTCCAGTTCGGGTGCTCAGCATCAAGAATGGCTTCCAGCGCCTGAATACGCTCGCGCATGCGCTTCGCGTCATCGGTCAGCTGCAGCAGGCGCTGCTGTTCATTCTGCGAAAGGCTGCCGCTGGCGGTGCGGTTGTTGTAATGCAGCCAGAGCCAGACCGGCAAAACAAACAGCACAAACAACGTCAAAGGGATGGCGAGAAAAAGCATGCTCATGTGAACTCCTTGCAGATGGCGGCGGCACGTCTTGGTGCCGCCCGAAGATGATTACTGGTTATTTTGATTCATTTTGGCTTTCAACGCCGCCAGCTGCTCGCTGATTTCATCGTCCGCTTTCAGATCGGCGAACTGCTGATCCAACGACTTATCTTTACCAAAGCGATGGCTTTCCGCTTCTGCTTCCATATGATCGATACGGCGTTCAAACGATTCAAAACGCGCCATCGCCTCGTCAATCTTGCCGCTGTCCAGCTGACGGCGAACGTCGCGGGAGGAGCTTGCGGCCTGATGACGCAGCATCAGCGCCTGCTGACGGGCGCGGGTTTCGCTGAGTTTGTTTTCCAGCTCGCCAATCTCTTTTTTCATCCGCGCCAGCGTTTCGTCCACCAGCTGCGCTTCGTTTTCCAGGCTACCGATCAGGTCGGTCAGCTTCTGCTTTTCGATTAGCGCCGCTCGGGCCAAATCCTCTTTCTCTTTACGCAGCGCCAGTTCGGCTTTTTCCTGCCATTCCGCCTGCTGGGCAACGGCCTGTTCAATACGACGGCTTAGCTGTTTCTTTTCAGCCAACGCCCGCGCCGAGGTCGAACGCACTTCAACCAGCGTGTCTTCCATCTCCTGGATCATCAGCCGAACCAGCTTCTGCGGATCTTCCGCTTTCTCCAGCAGAGAGTTAATGTTGGCGTTCACGATGTCGGCAAAACGAGAAAAAATACCCATAATTTCAATCCTCATAGTTCTGGTGTCAGGCACCGGCCTGTGCCATGACTAATACAAATGCCGTGCCAAGTTTTTATCTTATTGATTTTAATGGAAGTGGTTGTTATCTGGCCAGCGCATTGCTAAAGTGACCTGGTGAATCACACTACTAAATGGCGAAATTCATCATGGCGGATTACAAGGACAACCTGCTCGGCGAGGCCAATAGCTTTCTTGAAGTGCTGGAACAGGTCTCGAGACTGGCGCCGCTCGATAAACCGGTGCTGGTGATTGGCGAGCGCGGAACCGGCAAGGAGCTGATCGCCAGCCGCCTGCACTTTCTCTCATCCCGCTGGCAAGGGCCATTTATCTCGCTCAACTGCGCGGCGCTCAATGAAAATCTGCTCGATTCGGAGCTGTTCGGGCATGAGGCCGGCGCCTTTACGGGGGCCAGTAAACGTCACCCGGGGCGCTTCGAACGCGCCGACGGCGGTACCCTGTTTCTCGATGAGCTGGCCACCGCGCCGATGCTGGTGCAGGAAAAACTGCTGCGCGTGATTGAGTATGGCGAGCTGGAGCGCGTCGGCGGCAGCCAGCCGCTACAGGTTAACGTCCGTCTGGTGTGCGCGACCAACGCCGACCTGCCACAAATGGTAGAAGACGGACTTTTTCGCGCCGACCTTCTCGACCGTCTGGCCTTTGATGTGGTGCAGCTGCCGCCGCTGCGCGAACGGCAGAGCGACATCATGCTGCTCGCCACCCAGTTTGCCATCCAGATGTGTCGCGAACTCGGATTACCGCTGTTTCCCGGCTTTAGCGAACGCGCCGCCGAAACGCTGCAAAACTACCGCTGGCCGGGGAATATCCGTGAATTAAAAAACGTGGTTGAACGTTCGGTCTACCGCCACGGCAGCAGCGAGTGCGAGCTGGATAATATTATCATTAACCCCTTCCGCCAGCAGCACACGGCGACGCTCGTCGAAGTGGAGAAGACGCCAGGCCCCACGCTGCCGCTCGATTTACGCGCTTTCCAGCAGGAGCAAGAAAAAAGCCTGCTCGAGAGAAGCCTCGAACAGGCGAAGTACAATCAAAAACAGGCGGCCGAACTGCTGGGGCTAACCTACCACCAGCTGCGGGCGCTGCTGAAAAAGCATCAGCTTTGACCTGTACGCGGAAGCAGCAGCGCGCTCACCGCCATTGAACCAAGGCAGAGCGCGGCGTTAAACCACAGCGCATACTGCGCCGCGCTGGCCATTCCGAGCGGTAAAAACAGCGCAAAAAGTGACGCTGTCACCGCAATGCCCATCGCCCCACCCAGCGAACTGCCCATCTTATAGATCCCCGAGGCCACGCCGACCTTATTCTCGGGAGCGTTAACCACCGCGGTGTCCGTTGAAGGGGTGGCGTAGCAGCCCAGGCCGAAGCCAAACAGCACGTTGCTGAAAAAGACCGTGACGATATAGGTCGATTTATCGAGAAAGGTGCAGGAGATAAGAAGAATACCGACCGCGGTAAAGACCGGGCCGGTCATCATCGGCAAACGCGCGCCGTAGCGTTGCAGCAGTTTCTCGCCCACCCGAATCATCGCCAGCACGGTAACCAGGTAGCCAAGCGTCATCATTCCGCTCTCCAGCGGGCTCAGATGATGCCCCTGCTGGAGCCAGATGCTGGCAATCATCATCGTACCGATGGCGCCGTTAAGCATAAAGTTCGACAACACCGCGGCGCTGTAGGCACGGTTGCGAAACAGCGCGAAATCAATCAGCGCCGCGTCGCCTTTACGCTGGCCGCTACGGATAAAAAATAGCCCCGAGGCCAGCGCGCCGGCCAGCATCGCCAGCGAGGTTGCGCTGGTCCAGCCCCAACCGTGGCCTTTGCTGATAAAAAGATTTAACAGTATCAGCGCCAGGATCAGGCTGAGCAGGCCGCTGATGTCCAGCTTATGCTGCTGCGCGCTGGCGCTACGGCTTTCCGGCGTACCGCGCAGCAAAAACAGCGCCGCCAGCGCTACCACGATGGAGAAAACAAAGATCCAACGCCAGCCCAGCCCGGTGGCGATCGCCCCGCCGACAAACGAGCACAGCCCGCTGCCGCCCCAGGAGCCGATGACCCAGAAGCTGACCGCCCGCTGGCGCGCTTTGCCTTCATACCAGGTTTTTATTAACGCCAGCGTCGCCGGCATGATGCAGGCGGCCGACAGCCCCTGTAAAACGCGCCCGGCCAGAAACAACGCGGGCCCCTGCGACAGCACCAACATCGCGCTGCCGACAATGCTGAGGATCAGGCCGAGCGAGGTCATACGCATGCGGCCAAATTTATCCGCCAGACCACCGCTGGCGACCACGAAGCAGCCGCTGAATAAGGCGCTCAGGCTCACCGCCAGAGTCAGGGTCTCCAGCGAAATATCGAGGCTGCTTTTCATTGCCGGAACCACGTTGATCACCGACTGGGCAAACAGCCAGAAGGTCAGAACGCTCAATACAATACCCGCCAGCAGACGATCGGTGCCGACGAACTGCGCTTCGCTTAGCGATACAGAACTCATAGCAGGGTCCTCTTCGTTGCGGAGATTAACGCAAATAGTGTTCCGTCAGGGCGCACCACAGCGCGGCGCCTTTCAGCAATAGCGCATCGTTGAAGTCGTATCCGGGGTTATGCACCATGCAACGATCCGCCTCGTCTCCGGCGCCGAGGGTGAAATAGCAGCCGTGTGGGTTGCGCTCAAGCATAAAAGCAAAATCTTCGCTGCCCATAAACGGCTTCACCTCGCCGACCTGCGCCGCTCCAAATAGCGCGGTTGCCACCGTGCGAACCATCTCATTGGCAGCCGGATCGTTCCTTAAAACCGGGCTGCCGTTAACGTGGGTTAAGGCGGCGCTGGCGTTAAAGCTCTCGGCCTGAGCGACGGCGATATCGTGAATGCGCTGCAGGACCGTCTCGCGAACCTGTTCGTTTAAGGTGCGCACCGTGAGCTTCATTAACACCTTGTCGTTGATAATGTTCGGCGCGTGACCGGCCTGAATGCTGCCCACGGTCACCACCGCCGGTTCAAACGGCGTGATGTTGCGGGAAACAATGGATTGCAGCGCCAGGGTGATATGACAGGCAACCAGCGTGGCGTCGACAGTATGCTCCGGTACCGCGCCGTGTCCGCCCACCCCTTTGACTTCAATATGGAGAGTGTCTGAGGAGGCCATCATCGCCCCATCGCGCAGGCCAATTCTGCCTAACGGCTGCCCCGGCATATTATGCAGGCCAAAAATGGCATCGCAGGGAAACTGGTCAAACAGGCCGTCTTCGAGCATGACCCGCCCGCCGTAGAGCAACTCTTCTGCGGGCTGAAAAATAAGCTGCAGCGTACCGTTAAACTGTCGGGTGCGCGCCAGATATTCCGCGGCGTACAGTAAGGTAGTGGTATGGCCGTCGTGGCCGCAGCCGTGAAAACGTCCATCGACCCGGCTGGCCCACGCCTTGCCGCTCATCTCCTGCATCGGCAGCGCGTCCATATCCGCCCTTAGCCCCAGTCGTTTTTTGCCGTCGCCCGCGCTTAAGGTCGCGACCACGCCGGTGCCCGCCAGACCGCGGTGAACCTGATAGCCCCATTCGCCGAGCAGGCGGGCAACCTCTTCACTGGTTTTATGCTCTTCAAAACCGATTTCCGGCTGCTGATGGAAACGGCGGCGAAGCGCGACAAACTGCGCCTCGTTAACCTGTAATGCCTCAATAATCGGGTGTGTCATTTTTATTATTCCTGTGTTGTGTTTGCACGACACTTTCGAGTTTATGCATCTTTGTTGGCTTTAAAATGCGATTTTTTGTTTTATAGTGACGGATTATTAATGAGTGCTTTTCATACAAAACGGTTATGACAAAAAATAACATGCTGTTTTTTGTCTTCAGGAGGCGACGGTGGAGCATCATTCAGGCGACTTTCAGGTTGTGGTTCGCGATATCCGACAGTGGAGCCAGCAGGAAAACGATGCTCTGACACTGATATGGCTGCTTGAGGGCAGCGTAGAACTCCGCGATGGCGAAACGGGTCGCTATCTACAGGCTGATGAACTGGCGATAGTGAATCGTCATCGCCGCTGGAGCCTCAACAGCAAGACGGCGAACGTTGTGATGACGCTGTCGCTGAACGCCGGGTGGCTGACCCGCCTCGACGGTGATTTTTTTTCCTCCGCCTACCAGAGCAGCAGCGAAACGCGCGATGCCGAAGACACCCTGCGTTACCTGATGCGCCAGCTGCTGGTCCTTGGTCTGGTCAATCCCCAGGCACACTACCGGCTGGAGGCCAACCGCTGGCTTAGCGAAATTGCGCTCCTGCTGGCGTCACGCTTCAGCCGTCCCCTCACCGCCCAGGCGCCTCGCGGCTCGGAACGCTGGAGCCAACGAATTAACCGAGTAGTGGCGCGAATCGATGCCAATTATCAACGGCGCCTGTCGCTGCAGGAGATTGCCGCCGCGGAATTTGTTTCCGAAGCCTGGCTATCGCGTCTATTCCGCAAAGAGGTGGGCGTCAGCTTTATGCAGTACATCACCGGGCTGCGCCTGCGCAAGGCCGCCGAGCAGCTGACGGCCACGCGCAGGTCGGTGCAGCAGATCGCCCAGCAGCATGGCTTCGCCAGCAGCCGGGTGATGAGCGACCTGTTTAAACGCGAGCACGGCCTGACGCCGCGCCAGTTCCGCCAGCAGCATCCGCAGACGGCGATCGAATCCCCTCGTCCGCGCCCTCAGCAAGCCGAGCTGTGGCAGCCTGTATCAATCGACCGGCTTTACTCCCGGCTCAATGCGCCGCAAACCAACGGCCTGGACAGCCCGCCGCTGCGGCTCAATCCCCAGCAAACCCGCCATCTCGATGTGCGTGAACTGCCGACGCGGGCCGCGCCGCTGCGCCACACCCGCATGGTCGTTACCGTTCGTGAACTGGACGATCTGCTGCGCGAGGATGTCCGCCGCGAGCTGGAACAGCTGCACGGCGCACTGCCGATATTCGCCATCGATATTCACGATCCGTTTCTCAGCAGCCGTCTGTTCAGCGCCGGCTGGGACGATCCGCAAATGGCCGGCTACGCCTGCTGGTATAATCTGCAGCGCATATTTAGCTGGCTGGCGACTATGGGCTGGGCGGTGATACTCCATACCGGGCTCACCACCCGCGGCGATCTGTTGCAACGCTTTCTGCGGCTCTCCGCCAACCATTTTCCACCGACAACCCTGGCCAGCTGGCGCTTCGTCTGGCACTGGTCTCCCCAGGCCAGCGACGAGGCGCGCCAGCACGCCTGGCGGCAACAAAAAGCGATCCTGCAGAGGCTATCGCCGCAGTCGGCGCTGGGGATCTGGCACCGTTTTCCGCAACAGGTAGAGGACGATCCCCTTCTGCGCTCACCGCTGCTTGCCGAGGCGGATTTTCTTGCCTGCCAGGCCGATGCCAACGAACTGCTGGATCTGGCGCAGATTGACAGCCAGAAGCTGGCCGCCAGCGAAAACTATCCGGTACATAAATTACGCAAACTCCATAGCGCCCTGCGCCAGCGGCATCACCTGCTGCCGCTTTGGCTGCTCTCGTGGAATACCCTCACCGGCGATACCCGCGATACCAACGGCCGTTTCTTTCGCGGCGCGCTGCTGATGGACAATCTGCTGGGACTGGCGGATCAGGTGTGGCTCGCGGGGTTCTGGCTGAATTCCGGATTGCAGGGAGAAGCCCGGGCCAACGGCAAGCTGGATACCTCCAGCCTGGCACTGCACTATCTCCACGGTCTGCCGCGACCGGTCTACTGGGTATTGTGGCTATGGCGCAGGCTACGGGGCGAGGTGCTAATCAACGACAAAAATCTGCTGCTGCTACGCCATCACGGCCATTATCAGCTACTGTTGCGCAATACGGTGGTGTTCAACCCCTGGCTCTCCAGCGAGGAGGCGTTTACGCAGCGCTTCAGTCAGCCCTGGAGCGTGCGGCTCCTCGGTCTTGAGGGACGCTGGCGAATCAAACATCATCTGTTCGATCAGCACCATGGCGCGCTCTTCCCGCTATTCGAGGCCTTTCGCAGCCAAAGCGGGCCGGACGATGAGGACTATCGCTGGCTGATGCACCGGGCGCGCCCGGCGCTGCGCGTCAGTGAAGAGACGCCGGATAGCGACCGCTGGCAGCTGGTAGAGACGCTGGAAAGCAACGCGCTGGCGCTTTATGAATTCACGCCGCTCGCGGACTAAAAGTGACAGCGTCACCATGCGATAACGTCCCACAAGCGGCCTGTGCCGCGAAAAATGGCGTTTGATTGCGCGGGAGTCGTTTCACATGCAGTTAAAAAAATGTAACTAGCAAGATATCTTCATGTGAACTATCATCTGCGCATAATGATTCAATGGACTGAAAATAAAGATGATTCCGGTTAATCCTTCAACGCTTGGCCGCTATGCGGCGCACGTCAGCCTGGTCCATACTATGAAAAACCACCGCGCGCCGGCGCTCTCGGTTATGATGATCTTTTCGGACCTGCTTATCCGCTCAACCGAAGATTCATATCGTCAACAGGGCTGGACAATCACACCGCAAAACAGCGGCCTGGTCCTGCGTAACTATGTCGCCCTCCATCACAACGGCGGAAAGCTGGAAATAAATCCCAAAGATTATATCGCCCGCTATAACCGACTTCTTCCCCTGTAGCGCCTCAACATCCAGCGAGCCGTGCGGATACGGCTCGCTGGAGAAACCGCAAATAAAAAGATACCATGTGGCGGATATCGGGGCTGCGATGCAAAATAAGCGCCGTGCTCAATACCCATAGCATCCTCAAGCCGTGCAGCATATGAATCGAAAATACGCTTTACTCAACCCCTTGCTTGCCTGATGCCAAACGTCAGGTGATTTACGAGGTATACTCGAAGTTCATAAGCGGTATGAATTTGAATCCGTTGGCCAAATAGCCGACGCAACCATCGCTTATATTATCTTCAGAGGCAATAAGGTGGTGGTAAATGTTATTTAATATTAATAAGATAGAGCCTTGCTCTATAATCAAAAAGAAATTATGCGCCTGAAATTGTCTTCTCTCCTGGCAGCGGCATCTATGCTGTGCGGGCAAGCTTTCGCCGCGCCCGCGCTGCCTGCGCACGCCGACATTCGCGATAGCGGCTTTGTGTATTGCGTCAGCGGTCAGGTCAACACCTTTAACCCACAAAAGGTCAGCAGCGGCCTGATCGTCGATACCCTGGCCGCCCAGCTCTACGACCGCCTGCTTGATGTCGATCCTTATACCTATCGTCTGGTCCCCGAACTGGCTGAAAGCTGGGAGGTGCTGGACAACGGCGCAACCTACCGCTTCCATCTGCGCAGCAACGTGACTTTCCAGACCACTGCCTGGTTCAAACCGACCCGCAATTTTAATGCCGATGACGTGATTTTCACCTTTGGTCGTATTTTTAATCGCGACCACCCGTGGCACAACGTCAACGGCAGCAGCTTCCCCTATTTCGATAGCCTACAGTTTGCTGACAGCGTGGAAAGCGTGCGTAAACTGGATAGTCATACCGTCGAGTTTCGCCTCAAACGCCCGGACGCCTCATTCCTCTGGCACCTGGCCACCCACTACGCTTCGGTAATGTCGGCAGAATATGCCGCGAAGCTGGCGCAGAGCGATCGTCAGGAAATGATCGATCGGCAACCGGTTGGCACCGGTCCGTTCCAGTTGGAGGAGTATCGCAGCGGTCAGTACATTCGCCTGCAGCGCCATCCGGCCTACTGGCGCGGTAAACCGCTGATGCCGCAAGTGGTGGTCGATCTCGGCTCCGGCGGCACCGGTCGCTTGTCGAAACTGCTGACCGGCGAGTGCGACGTACTGGCCTGGCCCGCCGCAAGCCAGCTCTCTATTCTGCGCGACGACCCGCGCCTGCGCCTGACCCTGCGTCCGGGGATGAATATCGCCTGGCTGGCGTTTAATACCGCTAAGCCGCCGCTCGATAATCCGGAGGTACGCCACGCGCTGGCGTTGGCCATCAACAACCAGCGCCTGATGCAGTCGATCTACTACGGCACGGCGGAAACCGCGGCGTCCATGCTGCCTCGCGCTTCATGGGCCTACGATAACGAGGCCAGGATCACCGAATATAACCCTACTGAAGCCCGCGCCCGGCTGAAAGCCCTGGGGCTGGAAAAGCTAACGCTTAAGCTGTGGGTACCCACCAGCTCGCAGGCCTGGAACCCCAGCCCGCTGAAAACCGCCGAGCTTATTCAGGCAGATATGGCGCAGATTGGCGTGAAGGTGATTATTGTCCCGGTCGAAGGCCGGTTCCAGGAGGCCAGATTAATGGATATGAGTCATGACCTGACGCTGTCCGGCTGGGCAACGGACAGTAACGATCCGGACAGTTTTTTCCGTCCGCTTTTGAGCTGCGCGGCGATCGCCTCGCAAACCAACTATGCTCACTGGTGTCATCGCGAATTCGACGAGGTGCTGCAAAAAGCGCTCACTTCGCAGCAGCTGGCATCGCGCATCGAGGCCTATAAAGAGGCGCAGCGCATTCTTGCCGATGAACTACCGGTGCTGCCGCTGGCCTCCTCCCTGCGTTTACAGGCCTACCGTTACGATATGAAAGGCCTGGTGCTGAGCCCGTTTGGCAACGCCTCTTTTGCGGGCGTCTCGCGGGAAAAAGAAGACAAGGTGAAAAAACCATGATTATTTTTACCCTGCGTCGCCTGCTGCTGCTGCTGATTACCCTCTTCCTGCTGACCTTTGTCGGTTTTAGCCTGAGCTACTTTACGCCCCATGCGCCGCTGCAGGGTGCCTCGCTGTGGAACGCCTGGCTCTTCTGGTTTGAGGGGGTGCTGCACTGGGATTTCGGCGTTTCCAGCATCAACGGGCAGCTGATTTCCGAGCAGCTTAAAGAGGTCTTTCCCGCCACCATGGAGCTCTGTATCCTCGCCTTCGGCTTTGCGCTGGTGATCGGGATCCCCGTCGGTATGCTGGCGGGGATCATGCGGAATAAGTGGCCAGATACCCTGATCAGCGCCCTGGCGCTGCTGGGCTTTTCGATTCCCGTCTTCTGGCTGGCGCTGCTGTTGACCCTGTTCTTCTCCCTCACCCTGGGCTGGTTTCCGGTTTCCGGGCGTTTCGACCTGCTCTATGAAGTTAAATCGGTCACCGGCTTTGCGCTGATCGACGCGTGGCTCTCTGATTCGCCGTGGCGTCACGAAATGATCGTCAGCGCGGCGCGCCACATGGTGCTGCCGGTACTGACCCTGGCGGTGGCGCCGACGACAGAAGTGATCCGTCTGATGCGCATCAGCACCAGCGAAGTGTACGACACCAACTATGTCAAAGCCGCCGCCACCCGCGGCGTATCGCGGCGGACAATTTTACACCGCCACGTCCTGCACAACGCCCTGCCGCCGGTGATCCCGCGCCTGGGGCTGCAGTTCTCCACCATGCTAACGCTGGCGATGATTACCGAAATGGTCTTTAGCTGGCCGGGGCTCGGCCGCTGGCTTATAAACGCCATTCGCCAACAGGACTACGCCGCGATCTCGGCGGGCGTGATGGTCATCGGCGCGCTGGTGATTATTGTGAACGTGATATCCGATATTTTGGGTGCGATGGCAAACCCACTGAAACATAAGGAATGGTATGCCCTACGATAGCGTCTATCTGGAGAAGCGCCCGCCGGGTGCGCTGCGCACCGTATGGCGAAAATTCTACGGTGATACAACCGCGATGATCGGCCTGTACGGCTGCGCGGCGCTGATTCTGTTGTGCGTTTTCGGCGGCTGGTTCGCCCCTTACGGCATCGACCAACAGTTCCTCGGCTATCAGCTGCTGCCGCCGTCATGGTCGCGGTACGGCGAAGTGTCGTTCTTTCTCGGTACTGACGATCTCGGTCGCGACGTCCTGAGCCGCCTGCTGAGCGGCGCGGCGCCAACGGTCGGCGGCGCATTTGTAGTGACGCTCGGCGCCGCCCTCCTGGGGCTGGTGCTCGGCGTGATTGCCGGGTCCACTCACGGCCTGCGGTCGGCGGTGATGAACCATATTCTTGACACGCTGCTGTCGATCCCATCCCTGCTGCTGGCCATTATCGTGGTCGCCTTCGCCGGGCCGCACCTTAGCCACGCGATGTTCGCCGTCTGGCTGGCGCTTTTGCCGCGGATGGTGCGTTCGGTTTACAGCATGGTGCATGACGAGCTGGAAAAAGAGTACGTTATCGCCGCCCGCCTTGACGGTGCCTCGACGCTGAATATTTTATGGTTCGCGGTACTGCCGAACATTACCTCTGGTCTGGTCACGGAGATCACCCGCGCGCTGTCGATGGCGATCCTCGATATCGCCGCGCTGGGCTTCCTCGACCTCGGCGCTCAGCTACCTTCGCCGGAGTGGGGAGCGATGCTCGGCGACGCGCTGGAGCTGATTTACGTTGCGCCGTGGACGGTGATGCTACCGGGCGCGGCCATTATGATTAGCGTCCTGCTGGTTAACCTGCTGGGCGACGGTATCCGCCGCGCAATTATCGCCGGGGTGGAATAATGCCGTTACTCGATATCCGTAATTTAACCATTGAGTTCAAGACCAGCGAAGGCTGGGTAAAAGCCGTCGATCGCGTCAGCCTGACCCTCGCTGAGGGGGAAATTCGTGGCCTGGTCGGAGAGTCAGGCTCGGGTAAAAGCTTAATTGCCAAAGCAATTTGCGGCGTCACTAAAGACAACTGGCGGGTGACCGCCGACCGTATGCGTTTCGACGATATCGATCTGCTGCGTCTCTCAGTACGCGAGCGGCGTAAACTGGTGGGCCACAACGTCTCGATGATTTTTCAGGAGCCGCAATCCTGTCTCGACCCTTCCGAACGGATCGGCCAGCAGCTGACGCAGAATATCCCCGGCTGGACCTTTAAAGGACGCTGGTGGCAGCGCCTGGGCTGGCGCAAGCGGCGCGCCATCGAGCTCCTGCACCGCGTGGGGATTAAAGACCATAAAGATGCGATGCGCAGCTTTCCCTATGAGCTGACGGACGGAGAGTGCCAGAAGGTCATGATCGCCATCGCGCTGGCTAACCAACCGCGGCTGCTGATCGCCGACGAGCCGACCAACGCCATGGAGCCCACGACGCAGGCGCAAATTATCCGCCTGCTGACGCGGTTAAACCAAAACAACAACACCACCATTTTGCTGATCAGTCACGATATGCAGATGCTCAGTAAATGGGCGGACAAAATCAACGTGATGTACTGCGGACAGACGGTGGAAACCGCGCCGAGCGAAGAGCTGGTGACGATTCCTCATCACCCTTACACGCAGGCGCTGATTCGGGCGATTCCCGATTTCGGTAGCGCCATGCCGCACAAGAGTCGGCTCAATACCTTGCCGGGGGCGATCCCACTGCTCGAACAGCTGCCCATCGGCTGCCGGCTCGGGCCGCGCTGCCCTTATGCCCAGCGCGAATGTATCGAAACGCCCCGGCTGGTGGGCGCACGTAACCACCTCTATGCCTGTCATTTCCCGCTGAACATGGAGAAAGAGTGAAATGGTCGAAACATTGCTTGAAGTGCGCAATCTGAGTAAGACCTTTCGCTACCGCACCGGCTGGTTCCATCGGCAAACGGTGGAAGCGGTCAAGCCGCTAAGCTTTACCCTGCGCGAGCGCCAGACTCTGGCAATTATCGGCGAGAACGGATCCGGCAAATCGACGCTGGCGAAAATGCTCGCTGGAATGGTTGAACCCAGCACCGGCGAACTGCTGATTGACGATCGCCCGCTGACGTTTGGCGATTACTCTTTCCGCAGCCAGAAGATTCGCATGATCTTTCAGGATCCGTCGACCTCGCTCAATCCCCGGCAGCGTATTTCGCAAATCCTCGATTTTCCGCTGCGCCTGAATACCGACCTCGAACCCGAAGCGCGGCAGAAGCAGATTATCGAAACGTTGCGAATGGTCGGCCTGCTGCCGGACCACGTCAGCTACTACCCGCATATGCTGGCGCCGGGACAGAAACAACGTCTGGGCCTGGCGCGCGCGCTGATCCTGCGTCCGAAGGTCATCGTCTGCGATGAAGCGCTGGCGTCGCTGGATATGTCAATGCGCTCGCAGCTGATTAACCTGATGCTGGAGCTGCAGGAAAAACAGGGTATCTCCTATATTTACGTGACTCAGCATCTGGGCATGATGAAGCACATCAGCGATCAGGTGCTGGTGATGCATCAAGGAGAAGTGGTCGAACGCGGCAGCACCGCCGACGTTCTGGCGTCTCCGCTGCACGAGCTAACAAAACGCCTGATTGCCGGTCATTTCGGCGAAGCGCTTACTGCCGATGCCTGGCGTAAAGACGGTAAATAATCCGAGGCGTAAATTGCGATGATTGTTCCGGTTCAATTTTCTACCCTCCCCGTGACGCCGTGGAAAAATGGCGGCGGGGAAACGCGCGAAATCGTCAGCGTCGCTTCGCCGGACGCGCCGTTTCTCTGGCGCGCCAGCATCGCCACGCTGGAAAATGACGGTCCGTTCTCCCTTTTTCCCGGCGTTGACCGGGTCATCACCCTGCTTGAGGGACAGCCGCTGTGGCTACGAGGCGATGATATCGCCCAGCGCCTTGAGCTCTGGCAGCCGTGGGCATTTGCCGGCGAGTGGCCCCTCGCCAGCGAAGGTATCTCCGGACGCGGCCTGGACTTCAATATTATGACCCATCGCTCGCGCGCCGCAGCGCGCGTGAACGTCGTCGCGGAAGGACAGCGGCCCGGCGCGGAGGGCATCGCATGGATTCTCCAGGGTAGCTGGCAGTTGGCTGACGCGGTTTATCAGGCCGGCTCCGGGATCTGGTGGCAGAACCAATCGCCCGGCGAGCTGTTACCGCGGTCTGCGGACGCCCGACTTTTACTGGCGGAAATCGTTCGCCGCTAGCGCCATATCGCCACAATTTCAGATGGTATACTCTTGTATACACGGTAGCCAAAGCGCGATATGACGTGGCGGATGGCAGAAAAATATCGTGACACAAGGGGTCGTCAGTGGGATATAATTCCCGGCTAAATTTGAGTTATTTTGAAATGACAACGCTAACTAAATGATTGTTAAAGTAAAAATACGCAATAACGATAAGGATTAAAAGCTATGGGTTTTCTTTCCGGTAAGCGCATTCTGTTGACTGGCCTTGCCAGCAAACTGTCCATCGCCTACGGCATCGCGCAAGCCATGCACCGTGAAGGGGCTGAACTGGCGTTCACCTATCAGAACGAAAAACTGAAAGGTCGTGTGGAAGAATTTGCCGCCGCGCTGGGCTCTAATATCGTCCTGCCGTGCGATGTCGCGGAAGATGAGAGCATCGAATCTCTGTTCACCGAGCTGGCAAAAGTGTGGCCGAAGTTTGACGGTTTCGTCCACTCTATCGGCTTTGCGCCGGCAGACCAGCTGGACGGCGACTACGTTAACGCGGTAACTCGTGAAGGTTTCAAAATCGCTCACGATATCAGCGCCTACAGCTTTGTGGCGATGGCGAAAGCCTGCCGCGGGATGCTGAACCCGGGTTCCGCCCTGCTGACGCTCTCCTACCTGGGCGCAGAGCGCGCCATTCCGAACTACAACGTGATGGGCCTGGCAAAAGCCTCTCTTGAAGCTAACGTGCGCTACATGGCGAACGCCATGGGCCCGGAAGGCGTTCGCGTTAACGCCATCTCTGCCGGTCCGATCCGTACCCTGGCGGCTTCCGGTATTAAAGATTTCCGTAAGATGCTGGCGCACTGCGAAGCGGTCACCCCGATCCGTCGCACCGTCACCACTGAAGACGTGGGCAACAGCGCAGCATTCCTGTGCTCCGACCTGTCTGCCGGTATCTCCGGCGAAGTCGTTCACGTTGACGGCGGCTTCAGCATCGCGGCGATGAACGAGCTGGAACTGAAATAAGTTCTTCACCCTCCTCGCATCCGTGAGGAGGGTTCTTTCCCCTATACTTTCCTGCTGTTATTCCAATCCGCTATTTGTTAGCACGTATCAATATTTTCTCCCGCTCCAGGGTTAAGCCAGGATAGTTCCGCATAGCATGACCGCGAAACGGCGGTTTGCCACATACCGAACAAGGAACGCCCATGGAGCAACGCCGCGTTTACGGCAAAAACCACTGGTATCATGAGACCCAGTCAACAATCTGCCCGGTGGATGTATTGCCGCTCGTCCCAGAAGCTGCCCACGTTGAAGATCGTTTCCTACTCGATCTGACGCTCCTCGAAGAGCTGCTCAAGGCGCATGCGCGCTGGCTTACGCCGGCCCGGCGACTGGCAGATGCCCTCTTCCCCACGACAGTGACGGTTAATCGCCTGCAGACGTTTAGCGCCTATGATCGGCTGAGTACGGCGCTGACCGTTGCCCAGGTTTATGGCGTACAACGCCTGTGCAATCACTACGCCGCCCGGCTGGCGCCGCTTCCCGGCCCGGACTCCTCGCGCGAGAGCAATCGTCGTCTGGCGCAGATTACCCAGTACGCACGCCAGCTCGCGAGCTCTCCTTCGCTGATTAACTCGCTCTCCCGCAGCCAGCTGGACGAAGTCGGGCTGACCAGTCGCGATATTATCCTCATCAACCAGATCATTGGTTTTATCAGCTTCCAGGCCCGCGCTATCGCCGTATTCCATGCCGCGCTGGGCTACCCGGTGCGCTGGATCCCCGGCATGCCGCAGCAAGAAGATGCTCCGGAAGCGCTTTTTGACGCGAGGGAGAGTGACTGGCAGCCAGGTCTTGACGATTCCGACTTACGCTATGCCGACGATGAGCGCCAGTCGCTTTTAGCGAACTGGCAAAAACATCCGGGCCTGTTCGAACTGGCTCCGCTGCTGGCGGCCCAGGAGCCTCCACTGGTGCTTCAGGAACAGCTTCTGACCCATCTCAGCGGCCAACAGCCGTTCGCTGCGCAGGTGGCGCTGATAGCCGCGCGGATTAATGGCAGCGTCAGCTGCTTTAACGCCTGGGCTTCGCGATGTCCAGATTTAGCCGTTCTTACGGACGCTTTGCGCGGTAATGAATCCGGCGTCCAGGCATGGGGAGACACCCCGTCAATTGAGCGCCAGCTTTTGCAATCCGTACAGCTTTTGACCCGCGCGCCCGACCGTTTCAGCGCCGCCCAGCTAACTCCCCTCACTGAATACGGGCTTTCCCGCAGCGCGGCTATCGATCTGCTCGCCTGGTGCGGGCTGTGCGGTTGGATGAATCGGCTGAAAATCGCCCTCGGGAATGTAGGTCAGGAGACGTAAATTGCTGAAACAGCGCTTGCTGCGGCAGGCATATTCGCGTAAAAATGTCAGCCGCTCTTTTAGCCACGAAAATACGAAATTATGTTTCAGGACAACCCGCTGCTAGCGCAGCTTAAACAGCAACTGCATTCCCAGACTCCGCGCGTTGAAGGGGTCGTTAAGGGGACGGAAAAAGGGTTTGGCTTCCTCGAAGTCGACTCGCAGAAAAGCTATTTCATTCCGCCGCCGCAAATGAAAAAAGTGATGCATGGCGATCGTATTATCGCCGTGGTCAATACTGAAAAAGAACGCGAAAGCGCTGAACCGGAAGAACTGGTTGAGCCGTTCCTGACGCGTTTTGTCGGCAAAGTTCATAAAAAAGACGATCGTCTTTCTATCGTTCCTGACCATCCGCTGCTGAAAGATGCCATTCCCTGCCGCGCCGCGCGCGGCGTAGAGCATGATTTTAAAGAGGGTGACTGGGCCGTTGCCGAAATGCGCCGTCATCCGCTGAAAGGCGACCGCGGTTTCTACGCTGAGCTCACCCAGTACATTACCTTTGGCGATGATCATTTCGTTCCGTGGTGGGTCACCCTGGCGCGTCATAATCTGGAAAAAGAAGCGCCGGACGGCGTGGCGACCGAGATGCTTGATGAAGGTCTGGAACGCCGTGATTTAACGGCCCTGGCTTTCGTGACCATCGATAGCGCCAGCACCGAAGATATGGATGATGCGCTGTACGTCGAGCAGAACGCTGACGGTAAACTGCACCTGACCGTCGCTATCGCCGATCCAACCGCCTGGATTGCCGAAGGCAGCAAGCTGGACAACACGGCGAAAATTCGCGCCTTTACCAACTATCTGCCGGGCTTCAACATTCCGATGTTGCCACGCGAGCTCTCTGACGACCTCTGCTCCCTGCGCCCCAACGCGGTTCGTCCGGTGCTGGCCTGCCGCATGATCCTCGCTGATGACGGAACCATCGAAGACGATATTGAGTTCTTCGCGGCGACCATCGAGTCGAAAGCGAAGCTGGCCTACGATGATGTTTCCAACTGGCTGGAAAACAGCGGTAGCTGGCAGCCGGACAGCGAGATTATCGCCCGGCAAATTAAACTGCTGCAGGAGGCCTGCCTGCGTCGTAGCGAATGGCGTAAAAACCACGCGCTGGTGTTCAAAGACCGCCCGGATTATCGCTTTGTGTTGGGCGACAAAGGCGAAGTGCTGAATATCGTTGCCGAACCTCGCCGCATCGCCAACCGTATCGTTGAAGAGTCAATGATCGCCGCCAACATCTGCGCCGCCCGCGTCCTGCGCGATAAGCTCGGTTTCGGCGTTTATAACGTGCATACCGGATTCGATCCGGCCAACACCGAGCAGCTCGCGGCCTTACTGAAGACACACGACGTACACGTTGACCCGGTGGAAGTGCTGACGCTTGAGGGCTTCTGCAAGCTGCGTCGCGAGTTGGACGCGCAGCCGTCCGGTTTCCTCGACAGCCGTATTCGCCGCTTCCAGTCGTTTGCGGAAATCAGCACCGAGCCGGGCCCGCACTTCGGGCTGGGTCTTGAAGCCTATGCGACCTGGACCTCCCCGATCCGTAAGTACGGCGATATGATTAACCATCGTCTGCTGAAAGCGATTATCAAAGGGGAAGCGATCTCCCGTCCGCAGGATGATGTTGCGATCCAAATGGCTGAACGCCGTCGCCTCAACCGCATGGCGGAGCGCGATGTCGGAGACTGGCTGTACGCCCGCTATCTGAATCCGCAGGCCGGTACCACTACCCGCTTTGCTGCTGAGATTATCGATGTCAGCCGCGGCGGCATGCGCGTGCGTCTGGTTGATAACGGCGCGGTTGCCTTTATCCCGGCGCCGTTCCTTCACGCCGTGCGCGATGAGCTGGTGTGCAGCCAGGAAAACGGCACCGTGCAGATTAAAGGCGAAGTCGTCTACAAAGTCACGGATGTGATTGATGTGACAATTGCCGAAGTCCGTATGGAAACCCGTAGCGTGATTGCGCGTCCTGCCGCCTGATAACTGCCCTGTGCGGCTCCCTTAAACGGAGCCGCATTTTTATCCCTTCCAGCTGTTTTTCCGCGCGTTGCCCACGAATCATCGTAGATGGGTTAGTTTGTGCGTTTTTTTCGCTTCTCTTTTTCATCCGTTTTTAGCATCATTGATTTTATTCACATTTGTAACCAGGATAACGCCATGTCAGATCTGAATGCCCGTCTGCTCGCCCAACGAATCGATACCGTGCTGGATATTCTGGTTGCCGGGGATTATCACTCCGCGATTCATAATCTGGAAATCCTCAAAGCTGAGCTGCAGGCGCTTTCCAGCGACGAGCAGGAAAATAAACCCGGTCAGCCTAAAGCGCCGTGGGAAATTTGATAATCTACATCACCGCAATCGGCCACCCAGGGCCGATCGCTCGCCCAAATAGCCCTTAACTGCGAAGTTGCTATGAACGCCCGACAACAAAGTATTTTGCAAATGGTCATCGACAAAGGCCGTATTAGCGTGGCCGATCTCGCGAAGATGACCGGTGTCTCTGAAGTCACCATTCGCCAGGATTTGAATTCACTCGAGAAGCAGAGCTACCTGCGTCGTACTCACGGCTTCGCCGTTCCGCTGGATAGCGAAGATGTGGAAACCCGCATGATGACCAACTTCGCCATTAAGCGAGAGCTGGCTGCGCGGGCCGCAACGCGCGTTTCTGCCGGAGAGACGGTGTTTATCGAGAACGGGAGCTGCAACGCCCTGCTCGCCCGCACGCTGGCCGAGCGCGGCGATATCACCATCATCACCGTCAGCAGCTATATTGCGCATCTGCTGAAAGAGACGCCTGGAGAAGTGATCCTGCTGGGCGGGATCTATCAAAAGCGCAGCGAAAGTATGGTTGGCCCACTGACCCGCCAGTTTATTCAGCAAGTCCACTTCAGCAAGGCCTTTATCGGCATTGACGGCTGGCAGGCTGAAACCGGATTTACCGGACGGGATATGATGCGTGCCGACGTGGTTAACGCGGTGCTGGAAAAGGGCTGTGAGGCGATTGTGCTGAGCGATAGCTCTAAATTCAACGTGGTTCACCCCTATCCCCTTGGGCCGATAGAACGGTTTAACCGTATTATCACCGACGATAATCTCAATGATGCCGTGCACAGCCAGTTAATCGAATGCGGTTTAGCCGTCGATATCGTCAACCATCCCTGATCCTGTCCTTACTTTGCCGGGGCTGCCCGGCATCGCTATCGTCTGAGACTTTTCTGACACCTGAATTCAGACTTTTTACCTGCCTGAAAAATTTATAGAAAGTAGAATTAATGTTAGCGATATAACAGGGAGTAACTATCACCTGCGTGATTAGAGTAACACCTGCGCAACTAAAGCTTCATGGAATAACCCCTGAGCAAGAGTAACAAGCTATGCTTAAGGGAAGTTGTATCCGTGAATAGATTATTCAGGAGAAAAAAATGATGACTTCAATGAACAAAAAAATGGCCGCGGTAGTTCTGGCCGTCACTGTTGCAATGTCTCTGAGCGCTTGTTCTAACTGGTCTAAACGCGATCGCAACACCGCAATCGGCGCAGGCGCCGGTGCATTGGGTGGTGCGGTATTAACTGACGGTAGCACCCTGGGTACCCTGGGCGGCGCGGCAGTCGGCGGTATTATCGGCCACCAGGTGGGTAAATAATATTAACCACGAACAATAATATGAAAGTTTATATTAGCTGACGAGTACACCAGCACAAAAATGAAGGCCACGATATTTATCGTGGCCTTATTATTGATTAACCGCCTGCCAGCTTAACTTTCATGCCTTTGGCTTCGAGAAGCAATTTGAGCAAGTCACGCTTATCGCCCTGAATCTCAATCACGCCATCCTTAACCGCTCCGCCGCAGCCGCATTTCTTTTTCAGCTCGGCAGCGAGTTTCGCCAGCGCGTCGTCACTTTCATCAATACCGCTAATCAGGCACACGCCCTTACCCTTACGCCCGCTGGTCTGCCGCTGAATACGTACGATACCGTCCCCTTTCGGGCGCGCTTGTGCCGGTTTGGGTTCATCAATACGGCCGCGGTCCGTTGAATACACCAGACGGCTGTTGGAATCGCTCATCATACCCCCTTGTTCAACGATGCGTTAATGCCGCGCAGGGTGGCGGCAGGATCGGCAGACTGCGTTACCGGACGACCAATCACCATGTAATCTACGCCCGCCGCCTGTGCCTGTTCCGGCGTCATAATGCGCCGCTGGTCACCCGCATCGCTACCTTGCGGACGAATGCCCGGCGTCACCAGCCTGAACGCCTGGCCCAGCTCTTGCTTAAAGCGAACCGCTTCCTGCGCCGAGCAGACTACACCATCCAGCCCGCAGCGCTGGGTCAGCGCCGCCAGCTTCGCGGCGTAGTCAGCCGGAGAAAGCGTAATGCCCAGATCCTGCAGATCGCTGGCTTCCATGCTGGTTAATACCGTGACCGCAATCAGCAGCGGCGCCTCTTTTCCGAATGGTTGCAGGGCTTCACGTGCAGCGGTCATCATACGCGCGCCGCCGGAGGCATGAACGTTGACCATCCAGACGCCCAGCTCTGCCGCAGCGGCGACAGCACGCGCCGTGGTATTCGGGATATCGTGGAACTTCAGATCGAGGAAAACCTCAAAACCGCGCTGGTGCAGGTCACGAACAAACTGCGGCCCCAGCAGGGTAAACATCTCTTTGCCCACCTTCAGGCGGCAGTCGCGCGGGTCGATACGGTCGACAAATGCCAGCGCTTTATCACGGTTATCATAATCTAGAGCAACGACGATGGGAGAGGATGTGACAACGCGGGAAGAAGATGTAGCAGTAGACGTCATGACCGGACCTTAATTGTTGATGAGCGCCGGTTTGGCGCAAAAAAGGTAAACGGGCAGCATTCTACCTGCGATAAGCCGAAAATAACAGGCTGCATTTCGCTTCCTGCCGGACGACGGGGGCGCCGAAGCCGGAGGATATGACGTAAAAAACCTTTAAGTATGTTGTAACTAAAGTGCGTTTTTTTTTAATTTATTGCCCGTCCAGTCCGCGAATAGGCTTAATCGATGACCACGACCGGCAGGACGGACAGTGCCAGTACAGCGTATGGGCGGTAAAACCACATTTCTGGCAGCGGTAGCGCGGTTTGCTGCGGACCTGCTCGCCCACCATATGGCGCAGAACGCCCAGGCTCTCCTTCGCGCGCCCCTCTTCGGCTTCATTGATATGGTAGTCGATGAGCTTATGGAACACGCGCATCGTTGGATGTCGCTCCAGCTGGCGAGTCACGTAGTTTTGCGCGGACTCGGCACCTTCCCGCTGTTCAAGGATCTGCGCCAGCATCAGGTCGGCTGTCGCGCCGGTGTTTTCCTCTGCGCAGCGGCGTAAAAAGGCTTCCCATTCGTCGGTTTTACCCAACTGCTGGTAACAGGTTTGCAGCATTTCCAGGGTTTCGCCCACCAGCTCTTTATCCTGCTCAATCACTCGCTCAAGGCTCTCTACGGCTTTCGCATAGTCGCCCTTTTCCATCCAGACTCGGCCCATCATGATGGAAACGCGAGCGCTATTGCGGTCCGCGGCGGCGCCCTTCCTCAGCAGCGCCATCGCTTTGTCGAGATCGTTGCCCGCCATTTGCTGTAGCGCCAGTTCACACCAGAAATTGGCGATTTCACCGCGATGTTTATCTTTCCCCAGCTTAACCAGACGTTCGGCCACTTCTATCGCCGACTGCCAGTCGCTGGTCGCCTGATAAATTTGCAGCAGCTGCTGTAGCGCGCTCAGGCGAAAATCCGTCTCGTCCACCAGTTGTTTAAACATCCCTTCAGCCCGGTCATAAAGCCCGGCGGCCATATAATCTCGCCCCAGCTGCTGCACGGCCAGCAGGCGCTGGTCGTAGGTTAACGAGGCGCTTTCCATTAAGCTCTGATGGATGCGAATCGCGCGGTCAACCTCACCGCGCGAGCGGAACAGATTGCCCAACGTAAGGTGGGCTTCGACGGTGCCGGTATCCTCTTTCAGCATATCGAGGAACAGATCGACGGCTTTATCCTGCTGATTGCTCAGCAGAAAGTTAACCCCTGTAACGTAGTCACGCGACAGACGGCTCGCATCGTCCTGTTTGGACTGTTGTGCACTTCTGCGCCCCATATACCAGCCATAGGCTGCGGCCACGGGCAAAAGCAGAAACAACAACTCCAGCATAAATGATTATTCCTTCACCGCAGGAACGCCAGCTTCGGCAGGCGTTGCGCTGGCTGGCGCGATCTGGTGCTCCAGACGTTTAATTTTACGCTCGGCGCGCGCCAGAGAGACGCGAACGCGCAACCAGAAAAGGCCGCAGATCAGCCAGCCGATAGCAAAACCAGCGGCAAAAAGCACGGCCAGCAGCGTCGAAATACGGAACTCACCCTGCGCGAGGAGATAGTTGAACGTGACCACCTGGTCATTTTGCGCGCCCAGCGTCACTGAAATGACGAAGATAGCTAACACCAATAAGAAAATAAGAAAATATTTCACATGACTTCCCGTTCTGTGGGTTGCGCGAAAAGATCCCGCGTTCAGCCCTATAAAGTATCATTTTCGCCGCAGCGGTGAAATGGAAATGCATGACACCCGTTAAGGATATGCGGCCTGATACGGCTAATATCAACATTATTCCGGCGCGGCCGCCCTTTTTTTAATATCCTGCGCCTCTTCTCCCGGCGGCGATAGCGGCCCGCAGAACCGCTGGGCAAGCCAGGTCGCCAGGGTCACCAGCAGCCAGGAAATCAGCGTCGCGACGATCAGGTCCTGCGGCCAATGCATGCCCAGCGCCAGGCGGCTTCCCATTACCGCCGTCGCCCACGTCAGCAGCAGCGCAATGGTGACCCAGCGACGACGCGGCCACAGTAAGCCCACGCCGAGCAATGCCCAGCTAGCGGCAAACATCGTATGGCCAGAAGGGAAAGCGAAGCCGGTTTCTTTTTGCCAGTGCTTACGCAAAAATTTAGGAATCTGCTGCTCTTGCGCCAGCTGTTCATGCACCAGTTTAGCGCGATCTTTGCGTTTCAACGCGTAGAATTGCGTGACTGGCACCTGCCGCGTCTGTTCCAGCCAGATGACAAAGGGACGAGGCTCCTGTACGCGGTCTTTGAGCCACGACTTCATCCCCTGCCCAACAAGTATCGCTGCGCCCAGAATAAGAAACAGCACTATCGCCGCTCGCAGACGAAAACGCAGGCACCACAGAAACCAGGCACACAGGATAACGTGCGTGATGATCCCCCAGGGTTGCGTCACCGTTTCAGTTATCCAGTACAGCAGCTTCATCGCCCCTGCCGACAGCCCCGGATGCCATTTCCAGCCGGTAATCCAGATCACAGCAGGCATGATTAATAACAGGGCCGCGCCAACGGCGGTTCGTCTGGCAATCAACAGCATCTCGTCTCCTTTTCATTGACCTCAATATCATAACGGAAAGTAGTTCGTTTGTGCGCTTTGCGCGCAGGTGACCGTACGCAATTAGGAGAACGTCGCGCCATTGTGGCAAAATAGCGGCAAACAGAAGCACAGTCAGGTGCTGATAGAATCTGGAGAATCACATGCAGCTTAAACGTGTGGCAGAAGCCAAACTGCCAACCCCATGGGGCGATTTTCTCATGGTGGGTTTTGAAGAACTGGCAACCGGGCAGGATCACGTCGCGCTGGTATTTGGCGATATTTCGGGGCAATCCCCGGTTCTGGCTCGCGTACACTCTGAGTGTTTAACGGGCGACGCCCTTTTTAGCCTGCGCTGTGATTGCGGATTTCAACTGGAAGCGGCGTTGTCACATATTGCCGAAGAGGGGCGCGGCATTCTGCTCTACCACCGTCAGGAAGGGCGCAATATCGGCCTGCTGAATAAAATCCGCGCCTACGCGTTACAGGATCAAGGCTATGATACCGTGGAAGCCAACCATCAGCTGGGTTTCGCCGCAGATGAACGCGACTTCACGCTGTGCGCAGATATGTTCAAGCTGCTGAACGTCGACCAGGTACGCCTGTTGACCAACAACCCGAAGAAGGTCGAAATTCTGACTGAAGCGGGAATTAACATTGTGGAACGCGTGCCGCTAATCGTGGGACGCAACCCGAAAAATGCCCACTATCTGGATACTAAGGCTGCCAAAATGGGGCACCTGCTGAGTAAGTAATGCTGTAGAAAAATGAAGGGCCAGCCTATGCTGGCCCTTTTTATATCAGACGCGGGTTTAGAGCATATTGCGGATCACATAGTGCAAAATACCGTCGTTCTGATAGTAGGTCAGCTCAGTCGCGGTATCGATACGGCAGCGGCAATCAATCACTTCCTGCCGACCATCCGCGCGGGTCAGCGTGACCGGCACCGTCATACCGGGCTGCAGAGCCTGCAGGTTGCTGATATCTATCCGCTCCTCGCCGCTCAGTCCCAGCGTTTTACGCGTCACCCCCTGCGGGAATTCCAGCGGTAAGATCCCCATGCCAATCAGGTTGGAGCGGTGGATACGCTCGAAAGACTCGGCAATCACCACCCTGACGCCGAGCAAACGCGGTCCTTTAGCCGCCCAGTCGCGGCTGGAGCCGGAACCGTACTCTTTGCCTGCGATCACCGCTAGCGGCGTGCCCTCTGCTTTGTAGAGCATCGCGGCATCGTAAATAGCGATAGGTTGGCTATCCGGAAGATGTCGGGTCATCCCCCCTTCCACGCCGGGGACCATTTCGTTACGAATACGAATATTGGCAAACGTTCCGCGCATCATTACCTCATGGTTGCCGCGACGGGAGCCGTAGGAGTTAAAATCAATGCGTTCGACGCCGTGATTTTGCAGATAACGGCCCGCGGGGCTATCGGCTTTAATACTGCCCGCCGGGGAGATATGATCGGTGGTAACCGAGTCGCCCAACATGGCGAGAATGCGCGCGCCGTGGATATCCTCTACCGGTTTAGGTTCAACGCCCATTTCATCAAAGAATGGCGACAGGCGAATATAGGTGGAATCATCCTGCCAGTCGTAGGTATCAGAGCGATCCACTTTTATCGCCTTCCACTCGGCGGTCCCTTCAAACACTTCGGCGTACTCTTTACGGAACATCTCCGTTGAGACTTGCTCAACCGCCTGCGCGACTTCGATTCCGCTCGGCCAGATATCCTTCAGATACACCGGCTGACCATCTTTACCCGTCCCTAACGGCTCACGGGTCAGGTCGAGATTCATATTCCCCGCCAGAGCGTAGGCGACCACCAGCGGCGGCGAAGCTAGCCAGTTGGTTTTTACCAGCGGATGAATACGTCCTTCAAAGTTGCGGTTCCCGGAGAGCACCGCCCCGACGGTCAGATCGCCCTGCTTGATTGCGCGCTCGATCGGGTCCGGCAGCGGTCCAGAGTTACCGATACAGGTGGTACAGCCGTAACCGACCAGATTGAAGCCCAGTTCATCCAGATAGGGCGTCAGCTTTGCGTGGGCCAGATAGTCGGAAACAACCTTCGACCCGGGAGCCAGCGACGCTTTAACCCACGGCTGCGGTTTCAGACCCCGCTCAACGGCTTTTTTGGCCAGCAAGCCGGCGGCCATCAGGACGCTGGGGTTTGACGTGTTAGTACAGGAGGTAATAGCGGCAATCACTACCGCCCCGTCAGGCAGCGAATACTGCTGTCCGTTCAGGGTGTAGTCAATTGGCCGTTTATCTTTCTGCGCGTGGTTGACTTCCAGCTCGGTGCTGGCGGCAAAGGCCTGAGGGACATCGCCGAGCGCTACGCGGTCCTGAGGGCGTTTCGGTCCGGCCAGGCTCGCTTCGACGGTTCCCATATCCAACGCCAGGGTGCTGGTGAATACCGGCTCATCTCCGGGCTGACGCCACATGCCCTGCGCTTTCGCATAGGCTTCCACCAGCGCCACCTGCTCTTCGCTGCGCCCGGTAAGGCGCATATAGTCAAGCGTAACGGCATCGATCGGAAAGAAGCCGCAGGTCGCGCCATACTCCGGCGACATATTGGCGATAGTCGCGCGGTCCGCCAGCGGCAGAGAATCGAGTCCATCGCCGTAGAATTCAACAAACTTACCCACAACGCCGTGTTTACGCAGCATTTGGGTGACCGTCAGGACCAGGTCCGTCGCGGTAATGCCTTCACGCAGCTTGCCGCTCAGCTTGAAGCCAACAACGTCTGGGATCAGCATGGAAACCGGCTGCCCGAGCATGGCGGCTTCCGCTTCGATACCGCCGACACCCCAGCCCAGAACGCCTAAACCGTTAATCATCGTTGTGTGCGAGTCGGTGCCGACAAGTGTGTCGGGAAAAGCCACCCACTCGCCGTTTTGCTGTTCGCTCCACACTGCCCGGCCAAGGTATTCGAGGTTTACCTGGTGGCAAATACCGGTACCCGGCGGTACTACGCTGAAGCGGCTGAATGCCTGCTGCCCCCAGCGCAAAAAGACGTAGCGCTCATGGTTGCGCTCCATCTCCAGACGGACGTTCTCTTCAAAAGCATCATCGTCGCCAAAGCGGTCGACGGTGACCGAATGGTCAATCACCAGGTCGACGGGCGAAAGCGGGTTCACTTTGGCGGTGTCCCCGCCCAGGCGTTTGACCGCCTCGCGCATCGCCGCCAGGTCCACCACGGCGGGGACCCCGGTAAAGTCCTGCATGAGGACGCGCGCCGGACGGTACGCAATCTCCCTGTCGGCATGGGCATGCTTCAGCCATCCGGCCAGGGCATGAATATCTTCGGCGGTCACTGAATCACCGTCTTGCCAGCGCAGTAGGTTTTCCAGTAGCACTTTGAGTGATTTGGGCAAGCGCGAGAGATCGCCCAGTTGTTTGGCGGCCAGCGGTAAGCTGTAGTAATGCCAGGTTTTATCTTTAACCTGAAGCGTATCCTTGCTGGCTGCTCGTAGGGTTGACGACATAGCTCCTCCTTTACCTTAGGGATAGCATCCCCTGATCCTCCTCAGGGTCATTATTAAAGATAACACATCTTTGATGTAACATTTTGATAACAACCCAAATTGCTAAAATAGGCGTAACACATTAAGACAGGAAATTTGAATAATGCGGGCAGATATATTGAGAAGGATTGAAGAAGTCAGGTTTACGTCGGCGACCGTGGCGTATTAGTACATGAGTACAAAGAAAGACTAATCGCCATTATTCTGGCGATTAGTCCAATAGAGAAAATTTATCGAGCGAGTCTAAAAAGGGAAAAATTATATCCTCCTTATTACCGCTATTTTATCAGATAGAAATAATTCTCAATAATTCACTTGTCATAAAACTGACACAACCACTGTGACTGGAAGGTGCTCTAGCTTAGTAACCAAACGTTGCAGACAACCAGAGCAATGACGCTCCAGAACATCGCAAGCCCAAGGATAACGGCGCTCCAGGCCTTACTTCTCAAAACCGGATCTATCTCGGTCTTGTCACGTTCCTGTGACATCGCAAACTTCATATAATCGATATCACTAATCATTTTTTCACCACCAATCGCTAAGAATTACTAACCACAGATAAATCTTAATTATGGATGGACTATTAATCCAGTGAATTCGCTTTTCAGAAGATATCTTTCATCATTAATTTGATCACGGCAGGTATATTTGCAAATGTGGTACGAGGAGTTAACGAAAATTGTGATTCAGACGAGGTTTAGATATTCCATTTCAGGCCATTATAGGTTTTGGCATCCCCGTAAGGATGCCATTATTTTTTCTACGGTTATTTTTCCGGTAATTTAATATCTTTGAACATCGCTTCGATATCTTCATTTGAGCGCAAAGCGACGGCGGTATCGACCACATCCCGGGTCAGATGCGGAGCAAATCGTTGAATAAAATCATACATATAGCTTCGCAAGAAGGTACTGCGTCGGAAACCTATTTTTGTGGTGCTATGGCTGAAGATACCGTTGGCGTCGAGTTTGACCAGATCCGGGTCGGAAACCGGATCCACCGCCATACTGGCAATCACCCCTACCCCAAGACCCAGACGCACGTAGGTTTTAATCACATCGGCGTCGGTGGCGGTGAAAACGATGCGCGGCGTCAAGCCGGCGCGATTAAAGGCGGTATCCAGCTCGGAACGACCGGTGAAGCCGAAGGTGTAAGTCACCAGCGGATACTGCGCCAGCTCCTCAATCGATACTGACTCGCGCGAAGCCAGCGGGTGCTCTGGCGTGACGACCACGGAGCGGTTCCAGTGATAGCACGGCAGCATCACCAAATCATCATAAAGATGAAGCGCTTCGGTCGCGATAGCGAAGTCAGCATTGCCTTTCGACACCGCCTCGGCGATTTGCGTTGGCGACCCCTGATGCATGTGCAAGGAGACGCGGGGATAGCGTTCGATAAAGCCTTTGATAACGCCCGGTAGCGCATAACGGGCCTGAGTGTGGGTGGTGGCAACGTACAGTGAGCCCTTGTCTGGCCAGGTATGCTCCCCCGCCACCGACTTGATCGCATCGACCTTCGATAAGACCTCGCGAGCGATGCGTATGATCTCCTGACCTGCGGGAGTGACCTGCGTGAGATGTTTGCCGCTGCGGGCGAAAATCTGAATTCCCAGCTCATCCTCCAGCATGCGAACCTGCTTGCTGATGCCCGGCTGTGAGGTGTACAGGCCTTCGGCAGTCGAGGAGACGTTCAGATTATGGTTAACAACCTCAACGATATAGCGGAGCTGCTGTAGTTTCATGGCTGATATCCGATAGCACGTAAAATAAACCCGCTTAATACATTTTACGCTCAGGTCACTTGCTGTCGGGTGGGTTGCCCCGCCCATACCTGCGACTCGCCGTGTCGGCGCCACAACGTATCCTGAAGACGATGATGTATAAGACGATAAGATAATAAAAAAGAGATTAGCTATAACCACTATATCATTTATATCTACAGTGTATAGATACTAACAAAAAATAATAAGTCGGTTATAAGGCGAGAGAGGATACAGTATAAAATCTTGGATATCAGCAACATGCGGTGTTAAAAAAGGGCCGCGGCGCGGCCCTTTTATCCGGTTAGAGCAGTTACTTCTTCGCTTCAGTCCATTTGCCGTCAATATAGAAAGCTGACCAGCCGGTGGCTTTACCGTCTTTCTCTGACGCAACGTACTGCTGCTTAGTTTTACGGCTAAAACGCACCATCGTTTTGTTGCCTTCCGGATCCTGCTGCGGCGCATCGGCCAGATAGCGCAGCTTTTCTGCCAGGCGGTCGCGGAAGCGGTACAGCTCTTCCACCAGCGGCGCACGGGTTTCGCGCGATTTCGGGAAGGTGTTCGCGGCCAGGAAAACGCCCGCCGCGCCATCGCGCAGAACAAAGTAGGCGTCCGATTTCTCACACGGCAGCTCCGGCAGCGGCACAGGATCTTCTTTCGGCGGCGCCACTTCTCCGTTACGCAGGATCTTACGGGTGTTTTTACACTCGTCGTTGGTGCAGGCCATATACTTACCAAAACGCCCCATCTTCAGGTGCATTTCAGAACCACATTTTTCACACTCAACGATCGGACCGTCATAGCCCTTAATGCGGAACTCGCCCTCTTCAATCTCGTAGCCATCGCAGGTCGGGTTATTACCGCAGACGTGCAGCTTGCGCTTCGGATCGATGAGGTAGCTGTCCATCGCCGTGCCGCATTTTTTACAGCGGCGTTTGGCGCGCAGCGCGTTGGTTTCAGCGTCATCGCCTTCCAGCACGTTAAGCACTTCGTTTTCCGGCACCAGGTTTATGGTGGTTTTGCAGCGCTCTTTTGGCGACAGCGCATAACCCGAACAGCCAAGGAATACGCCGGTGCTGGCGGTACGGATCCCCATCTTGCGCCCGCAGGTTGGGCAGTCGATGGTGGTCAGGACCATGGGGTTCGGCTGCATGCCGCCCTCTTCCGGATCTTTCTCCGCCGTTTGCAGCTGCGAGGTGAAGTCTCCGAAGAAGTTATCGAGAACCTGTTTCCATTCGGCCTGATGGTTGGCCACCTGATCGAGACGGTCCTCCATCTGCGCGGTGAAATCGTAGTTCATCAGATCGCGGAAGTTCTCTTCCAGACGATCGGTGACGATCTCGCCCATTTTTTCCGCATAAAAACGACGGTTTTCTACCCGCACATAGCCGCGGTCCTGAATGGTCGAAATGATCGACGCATAGGTGGAAGGACGGCCGATGCCGCGTTTTTCCAGCTCTTTAACCAGCGAGGCTTCGCTAAAACGCGCCGGCGGCTTGGTAAAGTGCTGTGCGGGCGTCAGTTCGACCAGGCTCAGGCTTTCGCCCTTGTTGACCAGCGGTAAAGTACGATCTTCATCGCCTTTACGCAGGGCTGGCATCACTTTGGTCCAGCCGTCAAAGCGCAGCGTACGCCCGCGGGCTTTCAGTTTGAAATCGCCGGCTTTCACCGTCAGGGTGGTGGAGTCGTACTGCGCTGGCGTCATCTGACAGGCGACAAACTGGCGCCAGATCAGCTGATACAGTTTCTGCGCATCAGATTCCATATCTTTTAACGTTTCGGCCAGCACGTTGACGTCGGAAGGACGAATCGCTTCGTGCGCTTCCTGAGAGTTTTCTTTGCTGGCGTACTGATTAGCGCTTTCCGGCAGATATTTCTTACCGAAGTTATCGCCAATATAGCCGCGCACCATATTCAGCGCGTCCTGGCTCAGGTTCGTGGAATCGGTACGCATATAGGTAATATGCCCCGCTTCGTAGAGACGCTGCGCCATCATCATGGTTTTCTTCACGCCGAAGCCAAGACGCGTACTGGCGGCCTGCTGGAGCGTGGAGGTGATAAACGGCGCGCCTGGCTTGCTGCTGGTCGGCTTGTCTTCACGCTCCAGCACGCTGTAGCTGGCTTTCTCAAGCAGCGCAACCGCTGCCATGGTCTCTTCACGGCTCACCGGACGGAACGGCTTATCGCCGCTGTGAGTCACCTGCAGCGGTAACGCATCGCCGCCTGGCGTCGTGGTGCTGGCGTCAACTTCCCAGTACTCTTCCGGAACAAACGCCTTAATCTCACGCTCGCGTTCAACCACCAGACGTACGGCAACCGACTGGACGCGGCCTGCGGACAGACCACGGGCAATTTTTTTCCACAGCAGTGGAGACACCATGTAACCCACCACGCGATCCATAAAACGGCGCGCCTGCTGAGCGTTAACACGGTCAATATTCAGTTCGCCCGGCTTTTCGAAAGCCTGACGGATAGCATTCTTAGTGATCTCATTGAACACTACGCGGCTATAGCGCTGTTCATCACCGCCGATAACTTCCCGCAGGTGCCATGCGATGGCCTCCCCTTCGCGGTCAAGGTCGGTTGCGAGATAGATGTGGTCAGCTTTTTCCGCCAACTGTTTGAGTTCGGAAACAACCTTTTCTTTACCCGGAAGTATTTCGTAGTGCGCATCCCAGTCATGCCATGGGTCCACGCCCATACGGTTGACCAGAGCGCCGCGTTCATCCTTCTTAGGCTTTTTAGCCCCTTTGGTGGAGGTAGAGTCGGCGCTCTTTTTGGAAGCTGAGCCACTGGTCGGCAAATCGCGGATATGACCGACGCTGGACTTAACCACGTAGTCATTACCCAGATACTTATTGATCGTTTTGGCTTTTGCCGGGGACTCAACGATAACGAGAGCTTTACCCATATTCACCTTTACCTAATTTGATTCATCCAGGAATACATCGCACATTGATTCACCATCCACTGGCGACACGTCACAACCTATGTTGCGTCGTTATCGATGGATATCAACCCTTTGCACCGGTTTCACTTCCATAAAACCAGATAGCTGAGTTTGCTGGCTTTTTCTTGCCAGGCGACATAGCACGAATAATTTTTGGCCGAATGTCAAGCAAATCTGTTGCCAGATCGCTGAAAGCGTCACACTGTACCTGATAAAATTCGTTACGCAACTTTATTAGCATGCAAAAGCAAATCCCGCCACTAAACTGATGTTTATTAAGCTCCTGCGATTACCCCTGTAAGATCCATGGAAAATTTGCCCCTTGTCGTCGCGCGGCGTAGACTAGCCGCGAAGAATCACAGGAGGCATTTATGCAAGGTACAACCCAACCCATCGATCGCCAGACGCTTCTGGAAAAAGCCAACAAACTCATTCGCGAACATGAAGATACGTTAGCCGGGATCGAGGCCACCGACGTCGTTCAGCGTAACGGCGTGCTGGTGTTCAGCGGCGAGTTTTATCTTGATGAACAGGGACTGCCAACGGCGAAGAGTACGGCGGTATTCAATATGTTTAAATATCTCGCGCACGAGCTGTCTGATAAGTATCACCTGGCGGATTAACCGCTGCGCGCAGGGCCAATACGACAACGCGAGGCCGGTGCCTCGCGTTGTTTTGTTTACATTAGCGGCTTTTGCCCACGCTGCCACCAGCGCAGCAGCAGTTTATCGGCGCTTTCCGCCGCACTGCCGGTAAACCGGTCGAGCATTTTCTTACGCTGCTGGTAGCGCACGCTGATAACCTCATGCTTGTCCATCAGGCCCAGCAGAAGTTCATCGCTGGTTTCCACCGCGTCAACAAGGCCTTTTTCCAGCGCCTGAACGCCATACCAGTGTTCACCCGTCGCTACCTGCTCGATATCCAGACCAGGGCGCATCCGGTGGACAAAGTCTTTGAAGAGTCGGTGGGTATCGTTCAGATCTTCGCGGAATTTCTGCCGCCCTTCTTCGGTATTTTCGCCCAGCATCGTCAGGGTACGTTTGTACTGCCCGGCCGTATGTAGCTCAATGTCGATGTCCTTGTTCTTCAGGAAACGATTGATGTTGGGGATCTGCGCCACAACGCCAATAGAGCCAAGGATAGCGAACGGTGCACTGACGATTCTGTTCGCCACGCAGGCCATCATATAGCCGCCGCTGGCCGCAACTTTATCTACCGCGACCGTTAACGGGATCTGTTTGTCGCGCAGACGCTGCAGCTGCGAAGCGGCAAGGCCGTAGCCGTGGACCACGCCGCCGGGGCTTTCAAGGCGAATCACCACCTGGTCGCGCGCTTTTGCCGCCGCCAGAACGGCGGTGATCTCTTCGCGCAGGCTGCTGACTTCGTGGGCATCCATGCTGCCTTTAAAATCCAGCACCCAGGCGCGCGGTTTCGCGTCCGGCTCGGGAGTTCCCAGCTTTGCCCGCGCCTTTGCCGCTTTTGCTTCCTGCTTAAGCTTTTTCTTTTGCGCTTTATGCCACAGCTTCTGCTGCGGCCCATCGAGCAATGAAGCCGCCAGCTCTTCCTTCATCTCCTTATATTGCTCGCTAAGATTGGTTACCCGCAGCTCGCCGCGCTGTTTTTTGCGCTGAGTCAGGTTAACAATAATGGCGACGATAACCGCAATTGCGACAACGATGGTCGCGATTTTGGCCAAAAACAGGCCATATTGAGCAAGTAATTCCACGTTTTCACCTTGTGTAAACCGCTGACGTTGGCGCACAGTGTACATCAGCCATCGGCGAGAAGTCTTTGTGCTTTGTGTCGCGTGCGAGGCGCCTTCCTGTTTTTTTCAGCGACGATGAAATCGTTGCAAGATATTAATTCCGCGAAGAGTTTCCGTTTCGCCGATTGCAATAGCGGGCGCTTTCAGGCATAAAGACAAAGAAAAGCATGAAATAACAATAAATATCAATACTTTAATCAATAAACAGATTAAAAAACACACTACAATTTACTACATTTCACTACAAATCCAGTCACTATATATCAATTACTTAAGCCCTCTTTGTGACCTCACAATTCGCCCTTCTTATATAAGAATACCGTAAGCGTCATATGCCAAGATTCAGCGCACATATAAAGGATGCTCATCCCGAAGGTTTTCTTTGTCCTTTTCCGTGTCGCCTGGTTACTCCACAATTGCGACACATCTAAACAGGACTATCATCTTGCCTCAAATCGTTGATCGCATGGGTTGCAACTCAGGGCTCATCAACTTCTCCAGGACACCATTAAGTAAATACATGCCCATGCAACCGTCTCTTCAACTTAACTGTTCAGACCAGAAATATCTGGAAAAACCAGGCGTTTTCTCAGAAGATATCCCGCGCGCAAAGACGCACACAGCAATAATGTCATGAAGTATTTTCCCCTAAGTGTGCCTGCTCAGGGGACTTTTTATTAGCAGTCCATCCTCCAGCCTTATGTCGTTGACATGGTGTTGGGGCTATCGACTTTCATGACAGCTGCAAGTTTCTGTTAAGCCTCTGACCAGCATTGTCCGCTATACGCTGGAATAGCAAAAGCAATCGAACCTTTGGCTCTTGACTTTAAAGCATACCAGGCATGCAAGAGGTCATAACGTCGTCCCGTAAGAATTTTTGCTACTCCAAGTGATAAAGTGACTGCTGCTAACCCATGCATTATTGCTCTCAAGTGGGTACATATATCCATTTTCATACACAAAAATATTGGTCTTTATGTCCTTCATGGTCAGAAATGTTGAGGATTCGAGCCAGCCAACTTCAGCGGTGATTGCGGTAAGGTGGTGCTGACTGTTCCCCATAGTTTATCCGAATGTGCAGCGATAAATGCCAGCCCGAAATACCAACATTATCTGGCGTCATGTCTAACAGCAGAGTATTTGCCCGACCTTCCCATTCCGATTGAATAATCCTACCTGCTTAACTTCAAACAAAGTCTGGTTTCTTTCTCAGCAAGTCTTCGTATTCATATGGTTCAGTTAGACTGCATTAATAGGATAATTTTGCTACTCTGAAAAGGTTACACCTCTCACCTAGGGCGACTTATCAATTAATGGAATGTATAAAATGAGTGAACATGACACGATCCCTAAGAAGTCTCAGAGTCAGATTAATAAAGCAGTATTTTATACCTCTGCTTTGTTAATTTTCCTTCTTGTCGCTTTTGCTTCGCTCTTCCCCGATGCAGCTGACAAAAACTTCAAGCTTCTGCAGCAACAAATTTTCACTAATGCCAGTTGGTTTTACATCCTTGCTGTAGCACTGATCTTACTGAGCGTTACATTCCTGGGTCTTTCTCGCTATGGCGATATAAAACTTGGCCCAGATCACGCGCAGCCTGATTTCAGCTATCACTCCTGGTTTGCAATGCTATTTTCAGCCGGAATGGGGATAGGCCTTATGTTTTTTGGCGTAGCCGAGCCGGTCATGCATTATCTATCTCCACCAGTAGGTACACCGGAGACCGTCGCTGCAGCAAAAGAGGCAATGCGGCTGACTTTCTTCCACTGGGGACTCCATGCCTGGGCTATTTATGCTATTGTCGCGCTGATACTTGCCTTTTTCAGTTATCGTCATGGTCTTCCACTGACATTACGTTCCGCGCTTTATCCTATCATTGGCGACCGTATCTATGGTCCTATAGGCCATGCCGTTGATATTTTCGCTGTTATCGGTACAGTTTTTGGGGTAGCGACTTCGTTAGGATATGGCGTCCTGCAGGTTAACGCAGGTCTGAACCATCTGTTCGGTGTTCCCATAAATGAAACAGTCCAGGTTGTTCTAATCGTTGTTATCACCGGGCTCGCTACTATCTCTGTCGTATCGGGACTGGATAAAGGAATACGTATTTTGTCTGAGTTAAACCTTGGACTGGCAGTTATATTACTTGCACTAATTTTATTGTTGGGCCCGACAGTTTTACTCCTCAAATCATTTGTTGAAAATACAGGTGGATACCTTTCCGAACTGGTGAGTAAAACGTTTAATCTTTATGCCTACGAGCCAAAGTCGAGTAACTGGCTGGGTGGCTGGACATTATTGTACTGGGGTTGGTGGCTTTCATGGTCGCCGTTTGTCGGTATGTTCATCGCACGAGTTTCTCGTGGCAGAACCATCCGCGAGTTCGTGACAGGTGTGCTGTTTGTCCCCGCTGGATTCACGCTATTGTGGATGACTGTTTTTGGCAACAGTGCCATTTATCTGATAATGAATCAGGGAGCAACAGATCTCGCAAACACTGTTCAGCAGGATGTTGCGCTTGCGCTGTTTAATTTTCTTGAACATTTCCCTTTCTCGTCCGTACTTTCATTTATTGCCATGGCTATGGTCATCGTCTTTTTTGTGACATCTGCTGATTCCGGAGCAATGGTAGTTGATACGCTGGCTTCTGGCGGCGTGACCAACACGCCAGTATGGCAACGGATTTTCTGGGCATCATTGATGGGGATAGTCGCTATTGCTCTTCTCATTGCTGGCGGACTTAGCGCGCTGCAAACGGTGACAATAGCAAGTGCTCTACCTTTTTCAGTGATTCTGCTTATCTCTATTTATGGCTTGCTCAAAGCACTGCGTCGCGATCTCACAAAACGTGACAGTCTCAGTATGGCGACAATCGCCCCTACTGCAGCCCGTAATCCCATTCCATGGCAGCGACGGCTGCGTAATATTGCCTATCTTCCAAAACGTTCTCTTGTTAAACGATTCATGGTTCAGGTTATCAGACCAGCGATGTATCTGGTGCAGGAGGAACTCAATAAACAGGGCACGCAGAGCCATATCGGTGATGAATCAGAAGATCGTATTCGATTTGAAGTAGATTTAGGCAACGAGTTAAACTTTATCTATGAAGTCAGACTACGTGGATACAATTCTCCGGCATTCGCGCTAGCAGCGATGGATAATGATGAGCTGCAATCTGAACAGCATCGTTACTTCCGGGCGGAAGTTTATCTTAAAGAAGGTGGACAGAATTATGATGTGATGGGCTGGAATCAGGAACAATTGATTAACGATATACTTGATCAGTACGAGAAGCATCTTCACTTCCTGCATCTTGTTCGTTAATGACTAAGTGCCGTCCTTAGGACGGCACTTTTCAATAACTATTTTGAATTCCGGATGGGAGTTTATATGATTTCTCGCTGGCAATGGCACCTGACTCAGACATCACGAAAGATTTGGTTTAGGGCAACGCTTTTTGCTATAGCAGCTGTACTCACTGCGCTGCTATCAATAGTGTTTAAATCCATGATACCGCCATCATTTTCCGTGCGTATAGGTGCAGAAGCCGTTGACAATATACTGAATATACTTGCATCAAGTATGCTGGCAGTAACAACCTTTTCGCTAAGTATCATGGTTACTGCTTATGGTTCAGCAACAACAAACGTAACACCACGAGCAACCCGCCTTGTTGTTGAGGATTCAACTACACAAAATGTGCTGGCGACTTTTATTGGCTCTTTCTTGTTCAGTTTGGTCGGGATAATTGCTCTGAACATGGGGGCATACGGAGAGCGCGGAAGGGTCATTCTCTTTATTGTCACTCTAATTGTTATCGCACTCATCCTCATTACATTATTGCGCTGGATACAACATTTAACCTCATTAGGACGCGTCGGAGAGACGACCGCAAGGGTTGAAAGTGCTGCAATTAAAGCCTTCTCTGACCGAGCTCAGACACCTTACCTTGGAGGTTTTCCGTGGCCAGAAAACGGAAAACCTCCCATGGGGACTTTCACTCTGTACTCCGAGCAAATTGGTTACATTGAACACATTGATATGGGTAGGCTTTATCTTTCACTTGAGGACAGCGCAATACACGTCTACCTGAATGTACAACCCGGTAATTTTCTACATCCTTCAATTCCGGTGATGTATCTCACTGAAAGAGTTTCAGATGAAAAACATCATAAATTAATGTCTGCTTTTACTATTTCTGAAACCAGATCATTTTCACAGGACCCCAGATTCTGTTTGTGTGTATTGTCAGAAATCGCAAGCCGGGCACTTTCTCCAGCAGTGAATGATCCTGGTACTGCAATCGACGTACTTGGACGTTCTGTCAGAATTTTATCGTTTTATGCGCAGGAAATGCAAAAGAGCACAGATATCTTATATCCTAACATACATGTTGCACCACTCTCCATTGACAGTATTTTTGATGATATCTTTTCACCCATAGCCAGGGATGGAGCTACCTTACGTGAGGTGCAAATAAGATTATTAAAATCCCTGAGCATGTTGGCAAACGCATGGCCAGATATTTATTCAGAAAGCGCTAGAAAACATGCAAGAGAAGCTTTGAATTATGTAGAACATTCTCATCCATTACATTCAGATCTACGCTTATTACATGAACTCTACGCCGACACTTGGTTAAATAGTTCATGTAAGGATGTATGACACCATTAACTTTGAGAGTTTTTGAATCTCTCTCTAGCACAGGCTAAAACGTCTACTATTATTAAACTAACAATCAATTTTGCTTTACCATGGTTGTTATTTTCATGAATTTTTAACCTCTTATCAGAGCTTTCATGAACATTTCAAACATCATTAAGGTTGTAACCTATGCCACATAAAAATCCACACATTAACAGAATCCACATTCTTTACAAATCAATGGTAAAAAGATACGTCAATATTGATGAAACATTCAAGATAATCCTTGATGAAGGCCTTAAGGCATTTAACTTATCTCTGGGTATTGTGAGTCAGATTGATGGTGATAAATACACATTACTTGCTGTTTCCGGAGCTCCAGATGGAGTATACCCGGGATTAAGCCTTCAATTAAAAAACACCTATTGTAAAAAAGTTGTAGATGAGAAGAGAATTATAAGTACGAAGAATGCCGGCATAAATAAAAGTTACAACACACACCCTGTATATATAAACATGAAACTCGAAAGCTATATTTCAGCACCTATATGGGTAAGAAGTAAGATTTGGGGAACAATTAATTTCTCCTCAACAAAAATCAAATCAGAAGATTTTAGTAGTGAAGATCATGAATTCATCAGTCTTATGGCTGAAGGAATAGCATCGCTTTTGGAAATAGATATTTTAACTAAAGAAAAAGAAAGTATTATTCAATCTTTAGTAGAATCAAATCAGATACTTGAGAAGATATTTGATAACTCCACCATTGGTACGGCTATAGTTTCTGAAGAAGGGCGATGGGTAAAAGTTAACCAAGCACTTATAAATATGCTTGGATATGCTAAGGAATACTTGTTATCCACAGACTTCCAAATGATCACACATAAAGATGACCTTGACATTGACCTCAAACTTTTAGAGTCATTAAAAAAAGGTAAAATACCATATTATGAGCTTGAAAAAAGATATATTAAATTCAATCATGATAGTATTTGGTGTCTTTTAAGCGTATCAATGATGAAAGATGAAGTAAACAATGTCATATATTACATTTCTCAAATCCAAAACATCGATGACCGTAAGAAAATGGAGCTAGACATTATAAATAAACAAGAAGAACTTACAAATGCAAATGAAGAATTAGAAAAAATGGCTACATTTGATGCGTTAACTAACATATACAACCGAAGAAAGTTCATGATTTTATTCAACGAAGTAAAGACAAAAGCAGAATACAATCTAGAACCTTTCTCACTCGCCGTTATCGATATAGACTATTTTAAATCATATAATGACGACTTTGGTCATCAGGAAGGTGATTTAGCGTTAAAACATGTGGCACTCAATTTAACCTATGCGTTGGAGAAAAAAGGGATAGTTGCCCGATTCGGCGGTGAAGAGTTCATTGTGCTGATCCCAAGCACAACCGAAAATGAATGCTTAATGGCATGCGAAAAATTAAGAAAATCTATCGAGGACATGTCAACACTACAAAGGAAAATAACTGTGAGCGTTGGTGCTGTAACCATATCCCCGAAATCAGATTGTATAATTTCTTTTGACGACATATTCAAAATTACGGACTCGAAGTTATATGAAGCCAAGAGATCAGGTAGAAACCGTATAAAACATGCTTATTTAGAGTATTGATAGTTAACTTCATATGCCGCAACTGTTACGGTTTGCGGCATCGATAGAATGTACAAAAAGTTCGTTAAATTTTATATCTTGAGATTCCTAAATGCTTTTATAGGTCCAGACTGCTTTGGCGGCAGACTTTTATCGCATTGTGATTTCAAATTCATACTGAAAGATACTTATAAATTATCTTCACATCCCCCCTATCATATCGGCCACCTGCTGTCGGGTTTAGCTAGCTATTAACAAGTTCGATACTTTTCTCGCACTACTACTGCTTACGTTGACGCCAGGTAGAGATTTAGCTGCCTGACGTAAGGCGGCGTTGAAAGCGATTATGCTGACCGGGCAACATTGGTACTTAACACGGTTAGAATGACTCTGAAATAAAAAAACATCTTCTGGATAGCGCTCTCTTCTGCGAGCAATTATCGCCACTACTGGAGGGGATAATTCAACACGTAGCGCCTTCAGGCGTCGATGTTTGCGTATCACTATCGAGCCAGCTTCAATATCAACATATCGAAGACCAAGCAGCCTTCCAGCGCTTAAACCCGTGTGAAAAATTAATGCCCACAATTCAGCCCATGTATCTGAGATGAGAACAAGATTGCTGTTTATAGTTAGAAATTGTTCAAAACTAATTGTTTTCTTACCGTTCACGAGCAAACCAAACTGTTTTCAAAACTGAAAGCACTTTTTCTCTCAAATGTTACATAACACGGGAAGGGCTGGAACCCTTGATCGCGGACGGTAACAGGAAAGTATTTGTAAATCGTTTTTACTTCCACGCCTATCACATCGGCTACCTGCCGCCGAGTCGCTCCCAAATGCAGCATTCTATGGCACCGCTCCATAACATCTTCGGTCATTATCTGGACGCCGCCGACTCTCCCCTGCTTTCTCGCTGCAGCTAAACCGGCTCGGGTACGCTCTACGATAGCATTTGCAAAAATCAACTTTAAACCATTTAAAATCATATTGTTACATTTTAAAACATTGTTTTTTTAATTGGTTTTAATACACAAATTTATACACATTATTTTAGTTGTTCGCTCCGGCAGTCGTTTGTTATGTGACTGTCGGAGTTATCCCCTCCCTTTGACCCATACATTCTATACTTTCAGTCTGAAGACTGGAGGTAACCATGTGCGGACGATTTACCCAATCACAAACCCGTGATGAATACTTGGCTTATCTTGCTGAAGAGGCCGAGCGGGATATCGCCTTTGACCCCGAACCGATCAAAGATAAAAGTTATCATAGATAATCTAATGACTTATAAAATGAACAGCTTCACACTGTTCACTTTATATTTACCGAGATATCTAAATAACTTCACTAAGTATTCATTGGTGAATCATTTTTTTCATTAGATGCAATTTTTTCGCTAGTCTTTAACGCTCCTTTTGAAACATCATTTGCAGCATTTAGTGCTTGCTCAGCAATTTTTTTTATTTTATCTGAAAACCCTGGAACTACTTTTAACGCTTCCTTAAAGGTATCTGACGTCAATAATTCATGATAGGGGCTTCCATGTGTTTCGGTTTCCACTAAGCGTAGAGGTAGTTCATCTAATCTCGAAAGTGCTGAGGCTAAAAGTTTAACCTCTAAATTTTTATCTATACGAGAAGCTTCACTTCTAAATCCTTCATATGCACGGGATATTGAGGCTTTAAACGCATAATCCTCTGAAAGACGAAACCGTTGCCCTATCTGTTTTGTAGCCAACCACGCAAACCAGACAGGCCCACCTATAGATAATATTGATAAAAATAATCGTATTGTTATAACAGATGAAGATGGTTGAGGACTGCCAGTCGCAACCAATAGACCATGAACGTTTATTGTTCCGAAAATCGCCGCAGTTATAAGAGCTACAATTAGCCCCCCTATCCAAAACGTCATTGACTTGTTGAGAGCTGCTGAACGCTCACTAAAAGCTGCGGCCAGACCCACACTAGTTGACGCAGCATATGCGGTTTCGCAACGCTTTAGTATGTCATCAGCATTAACTCTCATTGATATGAGCTCATTCAAAATATCATTTCCCTCTTCTTTTAAGAGCTCAATCTTACTAGCACTCATGTCGCTTTTTGAGATTGTTTCTTTAATTTTTTCGCGAGACTCGGTTAGTAATTCAAGGTCGGCTGGAAGTTGTTCTGCTGTATTGAATGCTTGCTCTATCCTTTCAACCATAGAAGATAACGATGCAGTTCTTGGTTCAACTTGTTTTAATCTTGCCTCAAGAGCTCTAAGCCCTCTCACTGCTCTTTGTAGATCTGCATTATGATTTTTATCAAATAACTTGTTGAGTTCTTCCTTAAGCTCATCTAATGTCATCAAATAGGGAGGGACGCCTGCCGCCACATTCCCCCATAAATTAGGAATAGTTGAATCGGAGATAAACCTGAGCCTTTTTTTGTAGTCCGTGAGGATACTTATATTTTCATCAGGTATATCATCTTCTATACATTCAATTAGTGAAATTAAATTTCGAGCTTTATTGATTAGATCATTTTTAGTTAAGCCCGGAAATGTCCAATTAGCATGGGCAATATTAAATGGATCATTAGTTGGAATGATCGTACCTAGCTTTGATATTATACTTTCAAGTTCTACTGTGAGGTCTGATAATACTTCATTCATAAATACCGCCAAATTAGCCGTTGATATGATATAATTTCATTGAAAGTGTACTGTAAACAACTTAACTTGCCAATAAAGATTATCGACTCTCTCGTTCTAGCCCCCTTCTAAGTAGTATCAGGTTGCATAATATCCTAGGCTGTCAGAATAAGATGAACTAATGAAAGAATAATTTAATCAGATAATGTCCTACTATAGCGTAATGTTTCCTCTGATTTAAAATTTTAACAATGGGGTTAAGTGAGTGCTATGCATAAGAAAATAAATTTCACCTGACATGCATAAAATCGCTGTACCTAGTCGTGTACCGCGGCGAAAGCATTTCCCGCTTCATCTGCCAGGCAGTCTGGATCCCCTGCCCCGCAAAATAGAGCGTCCCCCTGCCATCCTTTGCATTGAGATGGTCGAGGACTTCCATTAACTTTTCGCTGTTCTGCCGCGGTGCGTTGTCATCAAAAAGATTCAGCTGTGCCACGCCCTGGCTGTAGAAATCGCCCAGCATCACGCCGGCCTTCTGGTAACGGTGCCCGTCTCGCCAGATAGCATCGAGGCATTTAGTCGCCGCGGTGATTATGTCCCTGCTGTCCTGGGTCGGGGTCAGCAGCTTTACTGATGCGCTGTTGCCGTAATATGGCTCGTTGAGCGCAAAGGGGCTGGTTTTGACAAAAGCGGAGATAAACCGGCAATACTGATGCTCGCCGCGAAGTTTCTCGGCTGCGCGCGATGCATAGCTGCATATCGCCTGTCGAATTTCATGATATTCAGTGATGCGGCCACCGAAAGAACGGCTGCACACAATTTCCTGCTTTATCGGCGCGAACTCCTCAAGCTCAAGACATGGCTCGCCACGCAGCTCCCGCACAGTTCTTTCCAGCACGACGTTAAAATGTTTCCGGATAAAACGAATGTCCGTATCGGCTAACTTAAGCACCGTGTCTATCCCCATGGACTCCAGTTTTTTACTGATGCGGCGCCCAACACCCCATACTTCATCAACCGGCAATAGATCCATTAACTTTCTCTGCCGTTCCAGGTTCGACAAATCAACCACTCCCCCGGTCTGCCGCTGCCACTGTTTCGCGGCGTGATTGGCCAGCTTCGCCAGAGTTTTTGTCTGGGCTATGCCAACACCAACCGTGAGGTGCGTCCGGCGCAGAACCGTCTCGCGAATTTCCCGGCCAAAGTCGGTAAGGTCGCGACAGTTACGAACTCCTGTCAGATCGCAAAATGCCTCATCGATACTGTAAATTTCGCATCGTGGAGAGAGCTCTTCAAGCGTAGTCATGACCCGGTTCGACATATCCGCATAGAGCTCATAGTTGCTACTAAACGCGATAATGCCGTGCCGACGAAACATGTCCTTTTGTTTAAAATACGGCTCCCCCATTTTGACAAACGGCTTGGCTTCTGCACTAAGTGCAATCACACAACCATCATTATTGGAAAGGACGACTACCGGCCGCCCTTTCAGATCTGGTCTGAATACCGTTTCGCACGATGCATAAAAGGAGTTCACATCGCAAAGCGCAAACATCTCAGCCAGCCGACTTGATTATATAAGTTACGACCCCGAAAACGTCGAGAGTGTCCTCACTACCGACGACTATCGGGGAATACGCGCTATTCATTGGGTTTAGCTGAACCCGCGGATGCAACTGCAGTTTCTTAACAGTGAATTCCCCGTCCACCGCGGCAATCACAATATCGCCATGGACTGCGGTCCTTGAACTATCCACGACCAGAAGATCCCCCTCACCGATCCCGGCGTCCTTCATGCTATCGCCGGCAGCTTTGACAAAATACGTCGCGCTGGGGTGGTTAACTAGCAGCTCGTTAAGGTCGATACGCTGCTCAACATAATCCTGGGCGGGACTTGGAAAACCACACTGAACAAGGTCGCTGTACAATGGGATCAGGATAATCTTACGTAACTCAACGGGCGTGTAAAACCGCATGATAGACTCGCTCATATAAATACTGTTTATATATACAGTATATTTAACCCAACCACATATCAATATAGGTTCCGGCTATCAATTCGCGACATTGACGTAACGCATTGATGTAATGAGTAAGGTAAGTCGTAAAGTGCTTTCAGTGCTGAACTGTTTGATGATTTTGCGAACAATGCGAGGATAAAATTTTTCAGCTATGACACTGCCTCCATAGCAAATTGCTCACCTGCAGGCTCTTGCATACGGTTACCAGGTAGGGCTCTGAAGTGCCTGGTAGCAAAACTTCATTGTTTTGTAAAGCTCAGCAACTATTTTTATGTCGTGGTGTCTAATGTGTAATCAATAAAACACAGGCTCTTAAATGACTACTTTACTCGTTGCCGCAACACTCTTTACTATCTCAGGACTCATGATGTTTGGGCTTTTACAACTGTGGGAAGGCATATCAAATAATCACGAAAAGTTTTGATAGCCATTAGGCTTAAAACTCATCCCGTTACTGGCAAATATTTATAGATAGTCTTCACCCCTACACCGATCACATCGGCTATCTGCTGGCGTGTAGCTCCGTTCTCCAGCATACGGCGGCCTCGTTCCACAACTTCTTCGGTCATAACCCGGCGGCGGCCACCGATCCGCCCCTGCTCTCTTGCCACCGCCAGCCCTGCGCGTGTCCTCTCTACTATCAATTCTCGCTCCATCTCCGCCAGAGCGCTCATGACGTGGAAGAAAAAGCGGCCGGCGGCTGTGCTGGTATCGATCGAATCAGTCAGACTCCGGAAATTTACCCCGCGCGCCTGCAGCTCCGATACCAGGGTGATAAGGTCACGCACGCTTCGCCCCAGCCGATCCAGTTTCCAGACCACCAGCACATCACCCGGTCGCAGCCGCCGCAGCGCACGCTTTAACCCTGGTCGTCTGGCATTCTTTCCGCTGGCCGTATCTTCGAAAACCAGCTCACATTCTGCGCGGATCAGCGCATTTTTCTGTAAATCGAGGTTTTGATCCCCGGTTGACACCCTGGCGTAACCAATCAGCATGATGTAACCCTCTGAAATAGCTGATTGTAAAAAGCTCCGGTCTTTCGCTCAAACCCTCGTTTGGGCGAAGCCTCTTTTTGGAGCAAAAAACATGGCCTTTAATCCTCCTCTGGGGAGCACTTCTCCTGCGGTACTGCTCGATAACGCCGGGCGACTGGATAAGCTGGTGAATGGCCCCGCTGCTGATGTTCCCGACCGCGAAGGTGAGCCGCTGGATTCCTGGCGTCAGGCGATAGCGAGACTAAAAGCGGCGGGCGGTGCGATGGGGTTTGCATCAGCGGCGGAATTACTGGCCTTTACGCCGTCAGAACCCAACACGCTGGCGATGGACACGGCTACCGGGACACTGTACCTCTGGAACGGGACAGCATGGGCCAAAGCCGGGTATCAGAACGCGCAAATCGTCGATTACATCAATGGCCTGATAGGCTCTACCCCGCTGGCCGTTCTCAGTGACCTGACCGGTTCAAACTACATCGTTAAAGCTGATGGTTCGCGGGTATCTTCGACTAACTGGCGAAACTCTACGTATATTGCTGTTACTGAGGGCCAGCAGCTTAAACTGACAGCAGCGAATAACAGCGCCAGTTACGCAAACGTTGCGTTTTACGATCAGGACAAAACGTTTATTTCTGCCGAGAATGTCGGGGTCGGGCCTGAGGCTTACACACGGACATTTGCGGTGCCCGCCGATGGTTTTATTATTCTGGCAACACGCATCGCAACATCACAGACATTTTCCTGTGATGTGATCAAAGACGTGCTGACGGTGGATAACAGCGATAAAGCCGGTGGCTATACTTCATTCGAGACGTTTGAAACCGCGATAAATACCCTTGTCGGTGAGGCCGTGACCGCCAGCGGTGCAGAGGCATTCCCGAATAATGGATTCGTGAGCGTAAGCGCGCCAGCCTCTTACCCTACGGTATCTGCAACCAGTTTTAATACGGGATTCATTAAGGTTACGGTGGGGAGTATTATTTCAGCCCGTCTGGCCCTGCCGTCTTCAGGCTATGCCATTGCGTTTTTCTCCAGCCATTCGGCTGCGTCTTTTGTCGAGGGCGTGATCGGCAACGGCGCTGAAAGCATCAAAGAGTATAGCTATTCCGTGCCAACCGACGGGTACATCGTACTGTCTTTAAGCACTGCGATTTTATCCACGGCAGCGCGGGACTCCAGCTACTCTATTTCAGCAGGGCTAATTAAACGCCGTGAAGTGGATTCTGCTCTTGATGTTGCCGTCCCCAGCACACAGAATCTGGTTGAAAATAAAGTCACGGATGTTTATTACGCCGACATTAACGCCAGAGCAACGGCGACAATCATTCCCAATCAGTACATTTCCATGGCGGGCGCGCTGGTTTCCAGCCTGTACCAGAAGCTGTATGTCGTTGAACTGGAGGCCGGGGAATCTGTTTTTGCCAGGGTAAATTTAAACTCAAATGCCTTAACCGCTAAATATGGTTTGCCTGTACTTTCTAAATATATTTCTGAGGGGGTATTTGAGCCGATCAGTTTTGCTTTCAAAGCGGGCGCTGTCTACACCGAGCATCTGTATACCGCCACTGAGGCCTGCACGATATATGTCACCGCATATATGACCGACGGCAGTCTTCCTGCCTTTATTCGTAAGCGTAAGTATGCTGTTGGCTCCAGGGTCAAACAGTACACTTACCCTGCCGATTCGTGGGAAGTGGGAGTTGTACGGTCGAACGGTAATTCAGGCCGCGTGGATTCGAATGTAAACTACATGAGCACGGCGCTTATCCCTGTGAAGGCTGGCGATTATGTGAAAGCCAGGACAGTGCAAAACTCGACGAATGCAGGCGCTACACTGTTTATGGGAGCCAGATATAACAAAGTCGGCAAATATCTTGGAAGCACGCTGCAGTTTACCTATGTTAATAACAATTACTACGGATACGCCTGTGCGCTGATTGAAGAAGACGGGTTTATCGCCGTTAACAACTATTCAGCAACCGGACTTTATGATCCTGAGGTCGTTATCTTCAGTACCACAGAAGATGATTCCTTTTTTATTAAAGGCCCCGGGTCGAATCCGTTCGGCGATATCTACCCCGGACTGGCCTATGATGCTGCGGGTTCGTTAGTTTCTGTTCCTACGGCGGTTACGTACCTTTTTGACCGCGCCGCAGTCCCCAAAGATGCAGAAGTCACGCTGTCATATGCCGCGGGTAACACCTACATGTATATGGCCAGACTGGACAGTAACCGCGGTGTTCTCTCCGTTGAGACACTAACCACGGGTATTAACACGTCCACTTTGCTTGACCTTTTCACATCAGACGATGTGGCTTACGTCGGGATTTCGCATGTGTCTGACGGGCGCAGGGACTCCACTGCATTCAACGTGCTGGTAAATGGTCGGGGAGGTGAAAGAGCCTTTCTGGAACTCTCGGAGCCAGTTTATAAATTATATGACCTGGCAGGCCGACCCGATAAAACCCTCGCTTATGATTACACCCCGTTGCTTCAAAAGCTCTGCCTGAAAATGGAGCGCCAGAAACGCGGCAAGGTTTATATGGAAAGTGGGCTGTATAAAATTTCCGGCTGTTACATCAAGAGCTTCAACCACATCTACGGCGACGGGATGTACAACACGATTATTTGCGGCGCGGACGTTCCGTTTAAAAATGAGAAGTTGAGCGATCACGTTTACGAAAAAATCACTTTCGAAAACCTGGGCTTTAACCTGGATATTCTCAGCTCTCGCGCGGGTCGTGGAATTAATATGGAGTATGTTAAGGATTTTACCGCCCGGAATATCTGGATTTATAAATCAGCGATAACCGGATTCGGCGTGGACATGATTATGTCCGGCGTCCTGGATCATATTGTTACTGAGGGCTGCGGGCAGAACAAACAGGATGGGTCCTGCGCCGGGATGGGGATCGGGGTAGGCGCGTTTCTCGCCGGACGGGAGCCGATTCAGGTGATGAACTGCATTAACCGGAATAACTATGGTCACGGCATGTTCTTTGAGTGGCACAACCACCGCGAGAGCAGCGGCGAGACGATTATCGGCGATTTCCCGGTGGGTGTTAACGTTACGAACTGCTATAGCGAAGGCAATGCGGTTGGCTTCGGTAACGCTGGCTGTAATGGCCTTTCCTATGCTAACTGCACGGCATTCCGCAACCTGAATGGATTCGCCGCAGATAATGGCAGTCAGGTTGGCGAAGTTCGTTATGGCATAAATGCCGTTTTCTCTGACTGTAAAGCCATGGAGAACGGAACCCGCTATATCCAGAACCCATACTTTACGCCTCGTCAGATGGGCTTCGGAAACGGCAACGGGTTTGCAGTGTATAAAACGGCAGACTACGTTAACGCTGAAATCGGAGATAATGCGCGCGGATACTACCTCGACAACTGCATTTCAGAAGACAACGAGAGCCACGGACTGCGGGTTGTTGCTGCAACGAATGTCACAACACCGATCCGGGAGGTCTCCGTTAATGGTGGCTCTTTCTCCAGAAATGGCGGGAGCGGTATCCAGCTTGGCAATGCGGCGGAAAACGTCATTATTCGGGGCGCCATGCTTCTGAATAATGGTCAGAACGGGATCGGGATTAGTGCCCAGTTAACTGACGCTATTCTCAAAGACAGCATCATAAAAGGCAACGCAAAAGGCATGTCCGCGGCGAGCGCTGACTATATGGCCAGCACTATCACCAGAGACAATATTGTTAAAGGTAATGCACAGAACTTAGAGAACGTAATAAATTCATAACAGTAAAATCAGTAACAGCCCTCATAAATTATGGAGGGCTGTTGTTCATTCAAATTGAAAAAGCGAAATACTACTTAGTCTTATTGCAGAGATTAACCTAAATCAGTAATTCCCCATGCTGCGCTGAGGTAGGCACTTACACTATCGAGGACTGATGCGACCTGAGCCTGAGTCAGCGCTGTTTCAAAAATCAATTCCATCCCCATCGTGATATTTGCCCCTGCTGGATAGGCAGCTGGCGCATGATGCGATCCGATGCGGATCGTACGGTCGGTATAAGCTGTGCGGCTGGTCAGGGTTTTGGAGTTCTGCCAGTTCAGGGCGCCTCCCTGCCGGGCTGCAATCCTCGCCACATTATTATCACCGTCAACCAGCTCGACAAAGGCGGCCCATCTGGCGCTGTCATACGCTGCGCTGTAATAGTTGATCATGTTCAACGGCGTAGCACCGTTATCCTCAACAAACGCTCCGTAAAGGCTTTGTCCGGAAAACAGAAATGCAAGCCCGTCGCCGCGGTAGACAGCCGGTGCGCCGGAATAGCTGTAGTTCCCCATCATGAATGCCTGCTGCGTTTCGGTTGCCGCTGTCGGCTTTACCGGCTTACAGATCACGATATGCGTCTGGTTTTTGGTTGAGACCTTCCCGGTATCAAAACAGTTTCCAAAACTACAGATCGCCCCAAATTCGGAGAGGATTGTCGGGGTTCCGATTTTTGTCAGCGGGGCGGAATTGTCGGCGCGATTCCTCATGCTGAGGTCTGCTGTTCCTCCCTGAATGTACAATCCTTTAAGCCCCGCTGTTACAGGAAGGTCTGGCTGCATGAAATGACCTTTTTTCGGATGTGCTCCGGGGATCACGACATCACCGAGTTTTGGGATATAAACAGTATTCATAATAAATTAGCCTTTAATCAGTGCGTTATTAAGTGATGATGCGACCAGATTACTGCCTGTAGCATTCGGATGAAGATTATCGAGGAAACAGCCCAGGCTGTTCATTTCAGTCCAGGTGTCAAACAGGTCATAGATGCTGAAGAACTCGACATTCAGCGTCTGCGAGAGATCGTGCATCACGTCACGGAAATCAACGAGCGGCGTTACCGCCGTTCCGTTCGTGCGGGGTGGTGCCATCAGGATAAACCAACGTCTGGCAACACCGTGCGGCAGGCGGCGATGTACGTCTGCAATGCGGTTTTAAATACCTGTGTCCCGTCAGAATTACGGTAATCATTGTTGCCGATGACGATACAAATGACGTCCGGCTGCATTGTGCTCAGGTACTCCGCGATTTTGTCGGAGAACAACAGAAACTGGTCCGCAAGAATCCCGGAGTTACCCGCCTTACTCATCACGCAACCAGCCACACCGGCGCGCCAGAGGTAAAACCGTGGATGGCCACACGCCCGGTATTGCCATCAGTTTTGACGTAAATCGTCCTGGCCTCGTCGGCCATGCCTGTCAGCAACACCGATTTGTCGCGCCGGTATTCCCGCAGACAACCTCAGTCCACTGAGTGACCCCGCCAACGTCGTAGCCGTACTGAAACTTACCGTTCAGGTCCTGGTAGTAAATACGGCAGTCAGTGCAGCGGACATTCGTCACCCTGAAATAGGCCGTGCTCGTCGTGGTATTGATTGACTGGCCGTCAATACCACAGCCATAAAGCGGCGCTCCGCTCGTCGGGGACGAATCATATAAATCCCATCCCTCTGATCGATATATTCCCGAACCGTCGCGCGCGGCCCCGTAGTTAACAGTTCTCCAGCCAAGACCCGCGTCACCGTAATCATTGTGCAACAGCCCGGCGATAGCTGTGGCCAGTTCGTTATTCTGCGTCCAGCTGTCGCCCGTCAGCATGAAGTGTGGACGGACTGTCAGGCCTGCTTTGAGCTGTGCTTTCTTCGCTTTCCAGCGCCAGAGCGTCCGGCCATCAGTATGCAGCGGAATATTGTAGACGGCAGAGTACATCCTCCCCTGAAACCAGCTGACCATATCCCCGCGAATGTTCGGCCCGACCCCACTGGCATCAAGCTTTCCATCATGGAACCAGAACGGGACGTTCCCGGCGGCATCCATCATCCCCGGTACAAAGCCAGGGGAAATCAGAGGGACATTCTGGTTAAGCGCGCTGGCGATGATACCGTTGATATAAGACCATATTTTTTCCAGCAGCCCCGTCGCAATTGCCGACGCATCCAGCCCGCCATTCCAGTACACCGGTACATTTCCCGCGCTGTCCATGAATAACGGAAAAAAGCCTGGGGAAACCCCTGTCACTTGTGCATTCAGCGCATCCCCAAGCCGCGCATGAACATCCTCATAGATCATCTGATACAACGATGTGGCAATACGCGAAACAGCAAAACCATTATCCCAGTACAAAGGCACATTTCCGGCCCCATCGACAAAGAAAGGGAAAAAGTCACCGCTGACGGTGCCGGTGGCAATAAAGTTTTCAATAAACTGGATAAGTGCATCGACAGAGCCCTGAGAGGGCATCCTTCGGCCGGTTGCCGTCAGAGTCACACCATCACTCAGGTACTCATCAGCCAGCGCGCTGCCGTCCTGGCTGCGCACATAGGTTGTGGAGCCCGCCGGAATATTCGCAATATCATCCTGCGCTACGGCCAGCGTCATGTACTGGCGACTCAGCGGGATGATGTTTTGCCGGACTTCATCATTTTTCGCCATCATCTGGCGCCACGTATCGAGCGGTTCACCTGCGCGGTCGTTAACCGTTCCTGCCGGGCCGTTCACTAACCGATCGGCCCGCTTAACGTTATCTAAAAAGATTTCAGGCGTCGTCGTACCCAGCGGCGGATTCAGTTCATCTGCAGCCATGTTTTTTGCTCCAAAAAAGGCGTTCGCCCAAACGAGGGTTTGAGCGAAAAGAGTTAATAAGGGGTTTTTGTGGGGTATTACGCGACGTCGCCGGGGTATGTGGCGTCGTCGTAGGCGTAGAACGATTCAAGATATTCGTTGGCGGTCACCTGACAGGTGCCGTCAGACTGTGGGGCAATTTCTGCCACCAGCGCATCATAGATATGCCGCGTTGAGCCGCAGAACACCAGCCGGATCGGCTCGATGGTTGCAGACGATAAATTGATTTTCAGCAGGTCATCAAACTCACTCAGATGCGGGACCGAAAGTTGATAATCCCCTGATCTGGTCGCCACCATCAGCCCGGAGGCCGAGCCATCCTGGTAACGGACCAGCGCACAAGGGTTTTCAAAAGACCAGTCCAGCGGCTCCGTAACGGTGAAGGTCGTTGAACCGCCAGCTGTTGTCATCTCCTCAACCAGACCGGAAATCGTGTTATTCCCCGGTATATCGTCGGTCAGCACAATACGATCGCCAACGTTGTAGCAGAGCGCGTCCAGTTCGGTCGTCGTCTGGAACGTTACCCGCTGCTGCAGGTATTTCATCAGGCGCCGCATCCCGATTTGATAAGCGTGATCCTGGCTCAATACCCCGTCGAGTTTGTAATCCTCGATTTTCACCGGTGTTGGGTTATCGGGAGTGCGGCATTTAACCGTCTCTTCCGCCCAGGTGGTCCCGTTAATGTACGTCACGTCAACGCCGTCGTAATCATCGTCAGATGGAGCAGTGAAACCACTCTGCAGCTCTTCGACCATCTCATGCGGGGTGATCACACCTGTCCAGGGCTTAATCCCTTCCCGGTTTACTGTCGCCAGGCCATCACTCAGCAGAAAACGTGACTTCCCGGCGTTGGCGATCTTTTGCAGCATTTCCAGTGCCGAGATACTGTCGCCAGTAGCGAAATCAAAATACTCTCCCCGCGGGGTCCAGTACGCGGACTCAATGCCGTTAATGGTATCGACATCCATCTCCAGTCCCAGCGAGTTCCCGACATGCAGCAGCGCCCCCGAAATGGTTCTGGCCGTTCCGGTTTCATAGGCACGCGTCCCAACAACGTTTACGCGGCGGTCAGACTGTGCCGCCAGTTTACCGCCCGTCTCGACAGTCGCCGCCATCAGCGACACACCGGGATAGGAGGCTGGGCGAGTCAGCAGTCGCCCGCGTAGTGCCTGCCAGTACATCGAATCGCGAGCATTATTACTTCCCTGCTCATTACGGCGGCTGCAACGCACTTCGACAAGGCCTGGCGAGCCCAGAACAATCCGCTCAGTAAAGCCCAGGCCGTTGACGTTTTTCAGCGCGTACTCGCCCTGTTTACTTACCCACCCTGAGCCGGAGCCGTAAATCCGGTACTGAATTTCCCACTCAACATGCCGGAGTCGCTTTTTGCCCTTGCTGTCAAAACCGCAGATGCCGTTCGGAAATGAAAAATTCACTTCGAACATATCCACCACTTCATTTTCAGGGCATACCAGAAACGGCCCCAGCCAGCTCAGCGTGTCGTTAAGGCCAGTGGCCTCATAGTCGATCATCGTCCTGGTGGTGAATCCCGGCCATGACTCATAAACTGCACCGTTAACCAGACGCGCCACCGTCGCCGTCGTGCCGTCTGCAGACGCAATCCGGTACTCATTCCCACGGTGAGCAAGTGAAAGCCGCTGCATACCATCCGGCATGCCGGAAAAGGCCGTTCCCGTGGCGCTGTTATAGGCAAGCGTCACGTTTGCCGTTACCGCCGGGCTGCCGCCGGTTGATGCCGTGCCGGCGGTGTAAACAGGGGCATCACCGAAAACGGCAGCAGGCAGCGAAGAGGATGTGATCGCCCCTCCCGCGAACGGGCTGGCCGCCTCAGTTATCACTACAGTCCCGCTGTTATCCTGCGCGACCAGGCCGGAGCCAGTGAGCCCTTCGGTGATAGCCGCCAACAGTCCCGACATCGAGATATAGTTCGCCACCAGCGACACCGCGTAAGCGATCCCCTGCCACGTGATCGTGAACGTGCTGGAGCTGGTCGAAAAGTCGTAGGTGGTAGGTGCTGCGCTGGCCTGAACTTTTGCCGCACTTCCCCCGGTGCCCGGCACCGCAGCCTGGCCAGGGGTATATGACGCGATAAACAAATCGTAATCGACTGAGTTAAACCCCAGCGTCACCGGCATACCAATCACCGGCGCGATCTCCGTCAGCAGCGGACTCGCGATAACGCTGTACCCGGCCGCCGTTGATATCTGGTAGTTGGCGGGAGCCTTTATCTCAACAATCGCGCCTTCTACCCAGCTATCCGGCAGAGAATTGTCGTTCTCGTCGTCATCATCGCCATCATCCGTGTCCAGCCCGGTAAACGTCACGGATGCACCAGAAACGGTCATACTATCGGCGTTGATATCTGTCGAATCTGGAGAGGTCTGGGCCATATCAAGACCGGTACCGGATGACGTCCCACCCACCTCGGTAGAATTGAACCAGTTTTCACTGCGCTCATCGCCTGATACGTCCGCACCTGGGGGATAATGCGTGCTGCTGAATCCTGGCAGGGTAGATGCAGGCGTACTGCCAACGCGGATATCACCATTGGTATAATCCAGAGCTCCGACACCAAGGCACAGCAGCATCTGCACCCGCATTTTCGTGGGATCGGCAGCATCGAACCGGGTAACGGGCTGCACAACATAATCAGGATAAATACGCACGCGCCCAAATACCTCCCGAATGGCATCACCGAGTTTCGCCGTATTCGCCTTTGCTGGGTTCAGGTCGAGGCTTCGCCCGGTGGATGACGTGTAGCCACCAGCATCAATATTACCCATCATGAACAGTGAATAAGCCGCCGTTGCCACAGCGATACCTACCCCTATCCACGCGATCGTTGCTACTTCAAGCCCGAAAGGAACCGGGTACATGCGGACATCGCTCTCCGGTCGGATGATGCAAAACGCCCATTCGCCAGGTGGTACCGGCTGGCCATCCAGTTCAATAGCCAGCGGTGGAACATCCCGATCCTCATAATCTGCGACATTGGCAACCAGCCAGCTCCGAATGGTGGTAACGCCATGCTGATGCGTTTCGACTGGTTCACCGGGCAGCCGCGACGGGTAAAAACGAATGGTCATTGCCAGAACTCCACTTTGACAAATCGCCGCTTAAATCGCGGCAACGGCAGAAAGGTGACGTTCGTTCCCGGATTACATTCCGCCACGTGCAGCAGGCCACCGATATTGACGACGATACCGACATGGGTGACGGTTGAACCGGAATAACAGGCCACCCCGGCGCCTTCGCGCGGTTCGCAGCGCTCCAGAGAAAGCATCATCCGGCGCGCTTCTCGATTGAGTCCGCCGCCGTCTTTGGTCACCCCGGCGAACTCAGGCCAGAGAGGCAGTCCAAGGTCCGCCCGGATTTCGTTCACAATGCCGAAGCAGTCAAGTTCTGGGTACGTGCGACCGCCCTTCAGCCAGGTGACTGAAAGGTATTTGTCAGGGTTAAACATTGGGATTCCTTAGCTGATGTAACGCAGACCGGGGAATAAAGGGAGCGTATAACGGTATCGCGGCCAGGCGGTATCGAGGACATTCATATAGCCCGCGGTGATCTGCACCTCTGTCGCTGTCCAGTAGCCAGATTTGACCTGCAGCGTATACGGTACCGCTGCAGGCGCCGCTAAATCTGTGGAGATATAACTCCGGTAAGTCAGCGACGCCGAAAGGCGGTTCGCCAGCGCATTGCGGATCGCCGTGGACACAACGCCGTCGATATTGCACAAAGCGAATTTCAGGTCCTGCGTTCCGTCCTCGTTACGCGCCGGCAGCGCAATATCCATCGCGCAGGCGGTAAACGTTACGGTCTCGCCGTTCTCCGTCGTCGCGGTAATATCCTCGTAGCCCTTACACAGATAGTGAACATCTGAACCGATGGTTATCTGCAGCGTTTCAATGATCACCTCCGGCCCGCTACTGGCGTAAAGGCGGTTAATCTGCGTCATGCTTTGGCCACTCCTTATTCAGCGCGATATCGAGCAGCGAGCTGCCGACTATCCATTCCGGATAATTCCCCCACGGGGCCGGAATAAGCGGACGCTCCCATAACTCAAGAGTCGCTGAATACTTCCAGTAAATTGGTGCAACAAGCTCCGGCCCCTGATAAATATCTGTAAACCAGCATTTATAAAACTTAATTCCCGCCGGCGTCTGCAGCTTCATCAGGAACCAAGCCGCACCATCAGATAATGCATCGCGGAACCACGATTCAAACGCCAGTCCCTGAGCATCGTTTTCCATGAACCAGGTGATACTGGCCTGCGTCGGCGTTGACGTATAAGCTCGCCTTTGCCGCGCGCGGCCGGTGGTTAGCTGAGTTCGTTTTAACGGGCTTACAGGCTGGAATCCGTACCCTTCCTGTAATGGCATCGGGAGGCTGTCATGTGGATAATAGATATCAGCCATCAACTCATCCCCCTGCCAGGATATTTACTTCGCATCGCGTTACCCACCTTCCCGTCCCCCTTCAGCACTTGCGCTGCAACCTGATTAAGCGCATCTGTTGTCGCCCGCTTCTGCGTTTGTGCCATGGAGATAGCCATCTGGTCAGGGGTTACACCAGCAGGTGAATGGAAATGCTGTTCTATCGGTGCATGAATAGTGGTTTTCCTGCTGTTATCACTATTCACGTTCTGCACCCCGGTCCCAAAACCCGGTTTGCTGAGCGTGGCATCGAGCGGTTTACCATTCCGAAGCGCCTCAAGCTGAGACACCCCTATCCGGTTCGTTGATGCCTGGTCAAAGACGTATTCACCTTTGTGAACAATACCCGCGGGCTGATACTTATCACCGGGGCCGGTATAACCGCCGGAGGCGAAGCCAACAGCAGCAGCGCTGGTGATGCTCGAAGAGATGGATGCCATAATCCCCACAACATTAGCCATGGCAGCAAGGTTAGCGGGGAATGGTAATCCGGCTAATGCCTGCCCCATCGCCATGGGGAGCTGTAAGGCAGCCTGAGCGATGGCGAATCCTTTCTGGGTCATAAAGGCGACTTTATACATCGCGGATTGCTCACCGAACATCGTTCCCATCGCATCGGTGATACCGGAGAAGGAATTTTGGGCAGATTGCATCTGAGCAACGTACACCGCTCTGCTTAACGCCTCCTGGTTCTGCTGGCCCTGTTGCTGCAAGTCCAGGAGCTGTTGCTGCTTCTGCTGCTCATTCAGGACTGTGCTCTGCGTTATTGCCTGCTGCTGCTGATTCAGCCAAGCCGCATAATCAGTCTGGGCAAGTTTTAACTTCTCAATGATTTCAAGCTGCGGATCGATTTGCAGCCCTATCATGTTCAGGCCTTGCCCTGCCAGGTCGCTGTTAGTCGCACTTGAAGTGAGCGTTCCACCAACCTTGTTAACCCCTGATATGACGGAATCGGGGAGTATTGATTTGCTAATGAGGTCAGTGGCCTGCTTTCCAGCATCCTCCGGTGACAACTTTTTGAGATCGACCATCTTTTGCAGGATTTCGAGACGTTTTTGCAAAGTCTCATTTTGTCGCAGTTCCTTCGGTGCGACCTGCTCCTGCATTTTCCGGTAGTCGTCCAAAGTCTTAACGGAGTTCTGTAACGCCTCCTGTTGCTTGTAGGCCTGCAAGATTGCATCAGAACGGGAAAGAATCGACTTCTGGTCGGCGGTAAGCTGCGTTTTAGACTTGAGATCAGCAATCTGCTGTTCAAACTTAACGCGAGCCTGTGTCGCACTGTTGAGCTTGTCACTTGCGTCCAGTTGAGACTGCATAGCGGCAGTCTGGTGATTGATCTGGTCGAGCAGGCGGGTGGCGGCATCTTCTGTGTAGGCTTTTTCTTTTGGCGTTTTTGGTGCTTTGGGATCCTTGTACTTCTCGTTTATATTTGCGCGAAGTTTTGCCTCTTCTTCTGCACTAATTGAGTTGCCGGCCGCCCTTGCCTTTGCCAAATCCCTTGTTAATTCATCCAGTGCCTTTTTCCGTTTCTGGGAATTTGTAAGGGTTTGGTCTGTTAGCTTATTAATACGCTCCTGGGCTTCGATCCCTTCTTGTTGTCGCTTGTTATAAGTGCTAATAGAGTCATTTAGCACACCCTGAACGGTAATTTGAGTTTGCAAGTCATCCCTCAGTTTCATCATTGCTGGGAGGTTAGTGAATCTTGCATTTAGTCCATTCCAAAGCCCACCTTCGGACTGTCCTTTTTGGGCTTCGGCTATGCTTTCATTCAGGGTTTTTAGCTTATCTTCGAGTGTTTGCTCACGCCCTACGTCGAGCATCGCGTCCCATGCGCCTTTCGCCCCTCTGCCAAGAGCGGCCCATGCGGATTCAAGTAAACCCAAGTTATCTTTAATATCATTAGAGCGCTGAATCAGCGTAGCGGAATACGACTCACTGGCTACTCGTGCCGCCTCCTGCTGATTCCCCTCATCCTGAAGAGCTTTAATCTGGTTGTACGTTGCGAGCGTAAGGAAGTGATACTGATCGTTTAGTTTGGTAATGGCTGCAACCGGATCAGCAGCAATGTCGTTAAAATCACCAACCAGCTTATCGGTAGCAATGCCTGTCGCCTCGCTGGTCTTAATGATAGCGGTTGTCACGCGCTCCAGAGAGTCGCCAGCGACTTTCCCGGATGATACCAATTGATTAAGCGTTGAAGCCGCTGCGCCAGTTGTGGAGTTCGCGGCGACTGATACACGGGCCGCCATATCAGCCAGTTGCCCGGATGTTTTGCCAACCAGATTACCGGTCAGTGTCAGCGACTTGTAAAATTCGTCCTGCTCCTGAGAGCCTTTGTAATATGCCAGACCAAGAACACCGACAGCCGCGGCAGCCAGAGTGACAGGATTAATCAACCTCAGCACATACCCGCTAACCCCTTTAACCGCAGGACCAATACCGCCGAACATGTCTTTAAGCTGACCGCCTTGCTGCATGAGCACCATGAATGGCGACTGACCTGTAGATAAGCCGACAATAATATCTGTCATTTGAGCAGGGATCATGCGCATAGCATTGGCAGTCTGAGCTGCAGATTGGCCTGTTTTACCCAATTGCGCCTGGGTTTTCTCCAGGGCATCGCGGGATTCTGCAAGTTTGCTGTTAAGGCGATCGTAAGCCAGGGGCGACAGCATCCCTGATGATTTGGCGCTATCCAGTTGGCGCTGCTGCTCATTCAAACGTCGGAAAGCTTCCCCTACAGGATCAATCTGAGCCTCAAGGCGTCGTAACGCTGCTACCTGCTCTTCGTGAGCTTTTGCGGCATCACGTTCTGCCTGAGCCGTCCCGGTAACTTCCCGGCGCGTCTCCATCAATTTTTTGCTGTATGCATCGTATTGTGATGGGTTAATTTTCCCAGACTCAAGAGCCTCATTCAGTTCAGATTGCTGCTGATCCAGGTTACGAAGAGCTGCGGATAATGGGTCAATTTTATCCAGCATTCTCTGAAGCGACTGAGCTTGCGCCTCCTGCTGCGCTGCTGATAATTTACCAGCCTTTTCCGCGTCCCGCTGAGCCTGGGCGACACCGCTCAACTCCTCGGTGGTGTCATTCAGCATCTTAGAAAGTGAACGAAATTCTTCCTCGTCAATTAGCCCTTTTTCGAAGTATTTTTTCAACTCACTAAAGCGACGGCCTACCGTATTGATTGCAGCGCCAACCGGATCAATTGCAGCTCGTAATTTATTTAGGGCCTCTTTTTCCTCATCTGTAGCTTTAGATACTTTGACAATGCTGGTTACTGCCTTATCCCCAGACTGGGTCATTTTATCGAGTGCTACAGTGAGACTATCGGCCTGCTTCTCTGCCCCAGAGCTATCAATAACAATGGCCAGGCGGGAGGTTTGTTCTGTCATTTAACGTTCTCCGGGCAATAAAAAACCCCGCCGGAGCGAGGTTCGTGTTATGGTGGCGGCAATAAAAAACCCACCAAATGGTGGGCTCAGTTATCAAAATTTCGCATTATAAGTTCGAATGAATTCATCCCGTATTCCACTAGGTAACTGATTTACCAAATCATCAATTTGCATAATATATTTTTCTTTGATGTTCTCGGGATTTAAGTCAGGATTGGCTTGTTTTAAGAGTGAAACCAAGTTAGTTACCGCCGCTTCATTAACATCAAAGCCTACCTTTTTTCTGCTAAAAAATGCATCAAACGGAATATCGCTAGGCTTGAAATTTCCGAGCCTTGCAACTTCTAGCGCTTCTTTTACATCACTACCGCAGTGCTTACACTTTATGGCTTCTGGCTTGATCATTTCTGCGCAATATGGGCATTTAACTAACCCCTCGTCAAGTTGGCTCTGCTCCAAGGCGCGAGCATCCTTCTTGATTAACAGTGAGTGAATTAAAGCAACGATGAAAAGCAGCGCTCCGTATAACCACCAGGCAAAAAACGATCGTCCCTTATTGCTCGCTATCGCTGCCGGTACACACCCAATAATTGCGCAAATTATGATTAATTCCACATCCCTATCCCCATCATTAACATTTGCACACAGGTTAGCAGGGATGCGAGGGGGCGGCAAAAGGGCTGATCGTTTATCAGGATGTTCGACGCTTCGTTACCATAGTAAGTTGGAAAACAAACCTAGCAAAAAGGAGTTGGTATGGAAAAATTCGATAGACTGCTTCAAAAAGAAATGCTTACGATCCTTATTGATGCATATCCGGATCAACCTGATGACATAGATTACCATTCAGACCTTATAGATAAAGCAGACCCAAAAGTTTTATCAGCAAACATTTACTACCTTGCGGAACATCGATTAATAAGAATTATGGAAAGTGCGGCAACTTTAGATTCTGGTGATTCTCGCTGGCTTTTCGAAAGTGCTACGGTTACGTCAAAAGGCATTGATTTTATGCTCAACGACGGCGGCCTCTCAGCAATTCTCAACGTTCAGACCATCAAATTTCATCGCGAAGCAGTAGTCGTCCTAGAAGACCTGATCGCGATTTCAAACATGAATGATGAGCAGAAAGAAAAGGCTAAATCAACACTTGGTGAACTATCAACAGAAGCCCTTAAAACTGTGGTGCAAGCTGCGACTACCGCGGGGCTATCTAAACTATTTGGGCAATGAAGACGGACAGGTAGCAAAAACCCGCCGGGGGCGGGTTTCTTAATCGAGAACATTTACGATGCCTTTGCTTCCTTAAGATCTATCCATTTTCCAAAGAAAAGACCAGCAGACTCTAGCCCTGCCTCTGCCATTTCTCTAGAAACGGTGACTTCAGAAATATGGTAGTCTGCTTCATTCCTAGCATCTCGCATTTGTTTTAGGTTATATCCCATAACTTTTAGCTTGTGCTTGTCATAAGGCTCCAACTTACATTCGGAAGCATTTGTCATATAACTGATGAGACTAGTGTGGTGATTCATACTATAAGCCGGAACGCATGTTAGTGACGTCATGGCCTCATGAAACATGCCATAGTAAGCACGAGATATACAACTGCGATAACCTGATTCAGTTTCACTGTTCATGCAACACAAAGCTGTTTCAATGAAATTAGTGCTATTAACCGACATAGCTCACCCCTGTATGCAGCTCTCTTATCGGTGAAAACCTTCCGATAAGCTTACAGTTATCCAACAACGGCTCCATACAGACAGCTTCAGCCAGAGAATAGTTCATTTTCGCAATTGTTTTGGGGTCTTTGTTATTTATATCAACAACATAGCAACAATTATGGTTTTTACTAACTTCAATGTGCCCATAGTTAGCCTCATATTCTTTAGCCACTTTAGCAATGGTTTCAGCAAGAAGCTGGAATTGCTCCTTGGTGCAACCAGATGATACATAAGCATCATCTAGTTCCGTAAGTAATTCTTCTTTGTGTTTTTCAGCCAATAACCTTCCCTCCTCATCAGAGAGCAACTTTATGTGTTGGCTCATGTACCTATCCAATGCAGCCTTATCACCGTAGCGATAGGCATAAGAATAGGCAAACACTGTCATTTTTTTTGATTGGTACTTATCGGCATATGCATACGCAAAATCTTTAACCAGATTCTCATTTCTGGTCGCTCTGAGCATGAACAGATGGTTCGCCGGAATTGATGCATCATGGAATTTCTCAACCCCATCTGTAAAAACCTGATTCGCTTTATCAATGAATCCAGCAGTAGCATGAAGCAAACCCAGAGCGCTTACCGAAGCGGAAGAGTTATCATTTTCCAACTCACGTAATGAACGCCAGTAGGACATCTCATCGATAGAAACGCCAGCCTTTAGCATGTCTCCATACATTTCGATCAGTTCTACTGATTTTTCCTTAGGTATGCCTGCCGCCATTCCAACTTACGCCTATACTATGTGGGTTTAGAATTCTATGTGCTTCAGCTAAGTTTCGTCAACCAGAGACTTTACACTAACTGTGCTTAAATATGTAATCAACTCACATATCCTGACTACAAAATCTCGCCTATTAGGCCATTTAAACTGGTAATGATCTATCATCATTTGCAAAGAATGGCCGTCTTCATCCATGGTGATATCGAACTCATCACGTTTAAAACATTCACGTTTAAAACATATCTGTTAAGGGTAGCCAGGACTGAGCATCAATGCGAACTGCATTATTGCAAGAATACCGTCCTCCTCCATATTGCACTTTAGGAGTCACGCTATGCTGGCAGTATCGATGTTCATGTGCCCTTATTGTTATCCTTCTGATATTTAGCCCACGCATCTCGCCAAGCATCATCCAGTGCCAGTATCGCAGCGTCAAACTCGATACGGTCAATCAGGATGGAGCGAGAAGCCAGATAGCGCTCGATATCACTCAGGGACAACGGGAGCGGTACGCCAGCCATTCCTGCATACTGCCTGCCGCGAGATATCATGGCGTAAGCGTTGAGGATCTCCCCCGTCACAGCATCAATCTCAGGCTCAGGGATTGGTGGGAGATTTAATTTCTCCCGCCGCCACTTTGCCTTATCTCCCCGTTCGACCCCGAACTCCTTAAGCCACTTCTGCGCCTCTAAGGCTTTTTTACGGTTTCCTGAGTCTGCTGCTCTTTACCCTGAGCAATGTTCGCGGACTCGGCCAGTATCAGCCAGTACAGCTCCGGGTGCTGTTTCAGCATGGCGGTCCCGAGTTCTGGGGTATAGTCGAGAGCAACCTCTGTGCCATCCACCAGCTGGCCCACACCTTCCCAGCCTTTCAGCAGGAACCGCGCTACGTTATCGATCAGCAGGTCATCAACAGAGTCGATATCGTCCACGCTGGCGAGATTAAAATCCGTTGTCCCCACCTTATAACCTGCGTCCATCTTATCGATGTGGCGGCGCACCAGCGCGTTACGAGAGCGATATTGCGGATTCTCGCTGCTGGCCACCAGCAGGCGAAGTTTGAACAGCGATTCTTCTTCCGGCGAGAATTCCTTTTTGCTGCCTTCTGGCTTTTTGTAGGGATAAAACCAGCGCTCACCATTTAAATCAATTTTCGGGGTAACAATCAGCATAAAAACTCCATAAAAAAACCCTCCAAAGAGGGCTAATGTTAATCACCACCGCCAGTAGTGGCAGGAACGCGGTTAATAGTTGGCGGAGTATTGGCCGCGGTGATATCCAGCTGAACCTGAACAATGTCAGTACTGCCCGCATCAGGCCAGTCGCCGGAAATCTGCACTTCCGGGAAATCGAAGGTATAGGCGCCTTCAGCATTCTCCAGCGTGAAGCTAAACGGCACCGTTTCGCCGGTGAACGTTTTTTTGTAAACCTCCCAGGCAGCCTTTGACCATGACAGAGTGATTTGACCTGACGGGGTAAAGGTTGTCGGTATATTTGCGCCGGCGAACGCCGAACCGGTACCGATGCAGCGCTGGGTCTGCATATTGTTGTTGAATTGAATGTTAAAGGTGTCGACGCAGAAGCCTGTCCCGCCATCAACACCATTCAGCCGGATGTTCGTGACCTCTTTGAAGGAGTAACGCAGCGCCCCCGCCAAATCCACCGGTGCGGTGAAATAGCTTGTGTCGTCCCCTTTCGTCTCCCAGTCCAGCCCTGCAAACGTAATGGTTGCAGTGATATCACCATCGGCCGGGATTTCCATCTGGAAGGTGCCAACCTGGCAACCGCGGGCAATCTGGGCGATCCCCACATCACTGGCAAAGGTCGCCACGGAGAACGTAATACGACCGTTACCCATCGTCAGCACGTTATTTACCCATTCGGTACCGAAACAGCTGGCAAGAAAATCATCATGCTGGTTCCAGCGAAACCGCGTGCCGACATCGCCGCCGACATCCACAGTGCCGCGTGAAACACCCTGCGCCATGCGTTCACCAGCGATTTCGTCATTGTCGTTGGTGTTCTGCGTTGGTTTCAGACCAAATGAAGAACGCCGCAGCAGGTTCCACGCCCCTGCTGTTGGCGTGATACCTGGCGTTGTCTCACGAATAAACGCGGCTACTACTTTTGCACCTGAGCTCACAGGAGCCTCCTGTTTTTTGTGCGCTACAGAGCGCGATAAGGAATTTGAAGATTGAGCTGTAACCAGCCATCGGTCTCGCCTGCCGGTACAGCAGAAACGGCGAAATAACTCAGCTTTCCGTCGTCCTTGAACTCAAATAGCTCCGTTAGCTGATCGGCGGTCCGGGAGATAAGCAACGTCCCGGAACCGACCGGAACAAACAGCTGAATGATGAGTAAACCTGTCCTGTGCACGACCGGCCCGTCCCCGATCTCGGTTGCGCCAGCCTGTCCTGCAATGTTAGTGAGGCGGGCCCAGATATCGCGGCCGCCGGGGTCAAATACCGGACCATTGGGATAATCCACCGCATCAGAGGCAATAGCGGTCTGTGCCGCCATTCGGGAAATGGCAGCGTTTCTGATTTCTGTGAGAGTCATTTGTAGGCCTGAATCACACCATTAAACGAGACGGCATAGACGCCTGTCGGCGCCTGCGTTGAGTGGCCATTCTCCAGAGGCACGGAGTAAGGCAGGTTCGACTGGATGTAAATCACCGAGTAGGCTGGCGCCTGTTCAATGATATTTTTGCCATTAAGAAACGTCATTGTCCCACGCGGATCCGGTTCGGTCGGGACGGAGTGATCGGGTTCGCCGATACTGACAAAATGCGATGCCCTGAAGGTTCCTGCGCGATACTCAGCCGGCCGCCTGATATCCATGCTGTCATTAACACGGACTTTCTTCCTGAGCTTTCCGGTTTTGGTCAGGTTAGAAGGATCGGCATAAAGAGATTCGTTCCATTCCCCAACAGCTTTGTTGTATTGAACCGCGGTCGCGTTGATGGCCCACAGCTCCGGGTTTCCTACCGGCGACCGTTGAACAATTTCATTCAGCAGTTGAATGGCGATTGTCCGCTGGCGTAGTTTGACATCTTCGGCCACCAGCCCGGCGAATGCCACCGGGTCAATGTTCCAGCCCTTAGCCATATCACACCCTCCGCAGTTGAATGGAGTACGCAGCGCCAGCAGAGTCGGCAGAAGCGGTGATGATCTCGTAACGCTGAAGCTCACCCGTAATAGAATCCGGTGCGGTGATGATATGCCCGACTGCCGGCTTGTCAGTCACCTCATTGACCAGGGCGGTTAGCTTCACGTCACCATGCAGAATGTTAACGCCATCGATACGGCGCAGTTTATAACGCGCCAGCACTCCACGCCCCGAGTAAGTCACCTGCGTTTCAGTGCCGGTTTCCGTCACCGGGTCCCAGGCACCTCGAACGGTGTATGACCCAGTGAAATCCTTAACGGCATCCTGCAGGTCTGTATCGAAGGCTGCGGCGACTTCAGTTTGGAGTTCGTCGCGGATACCCACGGTCTACCTCCTCTATGCCTTTTTCACCAAAACGCTGAAGCGGGATATTGTTAGAAACATATCCGCCAGTAAAAAGGACCAGGACGTTACCACGCAGTTTCCTGGTATAGATTTCGCCGTTGCGTTTAACCCTCAGCGGAAGCGGAGCAAACTCAACAACGCCCTTTGCCGGGTTTGCGTAAACGACATAATTGATCGGGTTTCCATTCACAAACACATCGCGAGGGCCGAGCCCGTCACCGGCATAATGCACATCAGTGTTTTGCATATCACCCCCTTACCAGCCGTACCTGAGACTGACTAACGCCATAGGGCTTTAGCATTGCAAGCGCCAGCTGCAGATCGGAATCAAGCAATGCCGAGCTGTTGGTAGCGAGTTCCGCGAAGGTCTTTGAAACGCTGACATCTTCGGCATCTACCGTCTTACTCAGCAACACACCAGAATCGGTTTTCTGCTGATAAAGGCCACCATTCGAGGCCGCTAGCGCCGCATAGGCGCCAGCTTGTTTCACATCGTCAGGAATGATGATTTCGTGAGTTGCCTTATTGCACGGCATTTTCAGGTTAAGTCCATTCATCCAGGTATTAGCCATCAGCACAGATTTGGCTTTTTTGCTTTCATCTGTCCAGGTGGCACCGAGAATCGAATTGACGTCTTCAACGGTGATGAAAGTGATCATGCATCACTCCATTTCTTTCCAGCCGTGCGCCTTCCAGTTCTCCACTTCATCAGGGTGAACGTTGGCGGTATTGGGGGCGCCGGGGAATGCCGGGAAATCGGTAATCATCGTCACCAGCTGCGATATGGTCGATACGGGTACGTTGTTATCCGCCTGCGTAGACGCAGTTTGCTCAGCAGCTCGTTGGGCGCGCTGCTCTTTTGTTAATCCGGCCATTAGCCCTCCACTAAAAAAAGGGGCCGAAGCCCCTGTTTATCAGCCCAGCAACAACGCTGAGTGCGCCGACTTAACTGCCGCTACGCCCCAGGACAAACCGACTTCGTAACGCACCTGGCGATACTGGCGGTACAGTGCTACCTGATAAGTGATGCCAGATACCGGGTCAGTAACGTTCATCACATCATCCGCGGTATCGCCGCCCTGCGGCATTGCCGGAGTTCGGGATGCAAGCAGGAATGCATTACGATCAAACGCCATGTTTGCGGTGTAGGCGCCACCAGCGGTAATAGCGGTGTTGTCGGCTAGTACCTGACGTAAGCCAGGAGCAGCCAGGGTGATTGCTGTGGCCGTCGCAGCAGCAACAAGGTATTTATTGCTGTCCCCGTCAAACGTCACGATGTCACCCGCTGCAAAAGCACCTGTGCCGGTATCAATCGCAATCAGAATATCGCCTTCAGCTTTTGCTCCATTTACCAGGTATCCGGCAGCCGGAGATGCAGCGCGTTTCTTGACATGCGCGGATTCGTGGATATTGAAACCTTCCAGTTGCCCCACGATACCTTCGCGCAGAAGCGCATCAGTACCGGATTCGTTTACTTTGAACAGAACAGACTGTTTACCGCGGAGGTTAGCGATAGCCGAAGAACCGAGAACCATCTGCAGATCAGTTGTCGGCGAACCGTTGTCAGAGAGAACCTGACGCGCATTTGCCGCATCTGATAAATCACCGGCAATACCAAACGGTGCTGTACCCGCAGTACCGACAGCACGGGAAGAGGCGAAATACAGCGCCGCCAAATCCGCATCCATCTCGTTGGCCAGCGCGCGAAAAGCCTGCTTAAACTGATCAGCAAGGATGGTGTTGTATGTCCCTGCGGGCCCCAGCGCCAGTTGTTCCTCACCGTTCCATTTAACCGGGGCCATTTTGGATTTGGTGATTTTGACATCAACAGTGCCGATCGTCTGGTCTCCGTCATTCGGCGCCGTAGCCCCCGGGGTAATATCAACAGTGGTTGCCGGTGGCGCAACCGGCGCAGTAACAGTCTGGTCCTTCGCCGCCGCATCAGCTTTAGCATTGCGCGATACAGCCGGGATAAAACCGACCTGTTCGCGAGATACGGTATCCAGAGCCGTGAAGATAGTCGGGATCAACCCGGTAAGCGTATTAGCCATATGTATAGATTCCTTGGAGATTAAAATATAGGGTTGGTTGAGCTATCCAGCTCCGGCACCAGCAGCCATCCGGCGGCTGGCAAAGAATTAATCGACGATGGTGATACCGTCTTTGAGAGTTGATTGCTGATCTGTCGGGCTCAGACTGGTAAACGCATCGCGTTTCATCGTTTTCTGCCCGAGTGAATGCTGAGACTGGCGAGAGCCTCCTCCTTGATTGCCGCTGGCCTTCAGAATGTGATCTTTCTGCGGGTACTGCTCCACCAGGAATTCCAGCGCCTCATCAAAGGCCGCCAGTTCGCCCGGCTTAGAACGGGAATAAATTTTGTTGCCAGAGCCATCATAGGCAACGACTTTGCCGTCCTCGACTTTGAAGGACTGACCGAACCGCGCCTGAAGCATATCTGCCGGAATTGCTACTTTATCTGCGATGAATTTCGAGCCTGAGAACCGGCCGCCAATCATTTCCTGATACAGCTGGCCTTCAAGGGTCGTCGCACGCTGAGTAGCTTCATCAAGCTGCGCCTGGAATGATTTGGTGATATCCGCTTTCACCTGGTCAACAGCACCCGCGTCGATCAGTTTTTTCTGGTCGATTTTGGTCATCATGTCCAGCGCTTCGAGCGCCTTCGCCGGGTCACCGATTTTGGCAAATTTAGCCAGGCTGGCTTCAGCAGCTTCTTTAGATTCACGATGAGATTTTGCCTCGCCATTCAGTGCGGAAATTTTTCCCACTGCCTGGACGGCATCAAAACCGACCTCCTGGCCGTCGTCGTGGACGTAGACGGGCAGACCGTTCGCGTCAATTTCTGCATACTGTTTGCCGTTTACTTCTGCTGTCTTCAGTTTCATGTTGATACCTTTTTGGGGTCATCCGACCGTTGCACCGCTCACCATCCGGATTACGGCAATAAAAAAGCCACCCGAAGGCAGCCTGATTGTTGATTTATAGAAAATTAAAGCCTGGCGTTGCTGAATGCCTGCGCGTCACGGTTGCGTAGCTGGTCCAGCGTCAGCCATTCTCCCCTGTCGTTATAGAATTCATCAGGAGACATGCCGCCATCACGAATCAGCCTGGCGCGCGTCACGCCGACAATCTGGGACTGCCGTGTGAATGATTGCCGCGAGAACCAGCCCTGATAATCGGTATCCGCTGGCACCTGTCCGTCCATGCTGGCGCGGGAACTATCCGATATTTGCCCCACAGCAATACCGAGCTCATCCGACGACTTAAGGATGTAGGTTTCGGTGCTGCGGCAGCAAAAGTGAATTTTCCCCGGGCCCTGAAGGTAGGGGATTTTGTGGCCGATGGGTTTACCATCCAGGGTGTACTTGAGGCGGTCGCGAATCCGACATTCTTTTGATGTCCGGTTATCCAAAGTGGATAACCACTGCTTACCCTTCAAAATGTCATCGTTCGCATCTGCAAAGCTTTTCCTGGCCGTAGAAGCAAGATGCCCCACAGCCGTTTTTGCAATACTGCCGGCATTGGTGCGGCTCATCTGCAGCGCGCCATCCTGATAGCCACGGTTAGCATGACCACGGACCTTTCTGGCGATTTGCTCATGTGTATCGCCCAGGAGAAAACCCTGCCGCACTGTATTGGATATTCTTGCCATTCTGTCAGCTTCAAGGTTATCTGCCCACTCCGAAAGCAGGCGCCCCTGAAACGGCTGTGCCATCGTAGCTGCGTAAACGACATCCGGTGAAATGCCCACCAGTGGATGAAGCGATAGAACATCATCGGGGATCGCAAACTGGAACAGGCTCAGCTGAAAGCCTGCTTCGTGCTGAGCGAGTTGCTGCAACTCTTCAGATAGTCCCGCGTACATTGACTGCACAGCCTCGCGATTAAGAGCCCTGACACTAACGAGCAGCGCTTCCAGTCGCGATACGGTAAAGCTGTCAGCATCCAGGCTATCCATGGCCACCAGCAATCTGGCGGTCAGCTCAGCGTCGCTGTCATTCAGGACCTTTATCATCCTGTTTGCAACGCTGGTGCTGTACCGCGCTATCCATATCGCATGCGCTATCGATTCATCCTGAAGCTTGTCATTCGCCGTTGCCATTTGCACCACCCTGGTTACTCAGGCCGCCGACAAGCGTCACCTGCTGGTTCCTCAGTTCGTCGATCACCTCTTCAGGTTTTGCGTCCGGGTCGATGAATTTCAGCGCCTGAAGAACGCGAACCGCATCAAACTGGCGAATATCACCACCCTGCCGAAGTGACTGAACAGCCGTAGCGGCCGCGGAATCGAATGTCTGTGCCGAAACATCCAGCTCAGTTCTGACATCGACGTTTCCACCCTCGGATTCACCAAGCCATTCCGCCATGATCTGCAGGATGTTATCGAGCGCGTCCTCCAGCGAACTCGCCATCGTGTACAGCGGCGAATTCTCCTGCATGTGCTCTTCATGCGTCTGATCGACTGATTTGGTCGAGGTATTTTCTACCCGAAGCAACTTCGCCCCAGCCTGGCGCATCTGATTCTCCAGGTCATCCAGAGACGTTTTACCTGAGCCGATTGCCGATCCAGTGTGTTCAGTGTATTCGAGCCCTTGCTTAGAGCGATCAGAGAACAGAGTTGCGACCGATGATCCGATAGTCAACTCTTGACCCTCGGCGAGACCGAATGCCGATAACAAAGGAACACGCGCGACATGCAGGATATTGTCCTGTTCGCTCTGGCTCTGCCAGTGCTTGATGTTCAGCAATGCCAGGTTCAGCAGCGGTGGAGAGCCGCGCATAAATCCTGTTCGCTTCGTGTAGAGCGTCACCAGAGGAATATCATCACGGCTGGTATTCCACTGGTCATGAAGTTGCCACTGGCTTTCGCCGTTATCGCCCTTGTTGCGGCGATATATCTCAACCTTGCGCGGCATGATGTGGCGAATCTGTTCTACCTTTGTCTGCCCGTAGTCATTGCCATCAACGACGATAACCTCTTTTACGCGCAAATCCGTCAGAATGACTTTGCCTCCCCGAACATCAGACTTCCAGCCAATGACCTGCCGGGGATTGAGCATTGTCACGTATGGGCGACCACCAGCTGCTTGCTCGTCAGCCCTCGTCTTAACCGCTTCTGGATCTGTTCGCGTATAGTCCACAAGGGCATGCGCCAGACCGTACTGGAACGCGAGCGAGAAGAATTGCTGCGCCCATACATCAAGTCGGTCGCCTTCCATGTCGATATTTTCAGCCAACTCGACAATCTTCTCGGGGGTTTCTTCGCTAAGCCTCGTCGGCTCAGCAAACACGCGACCGATGTTTTGCTTAATCGCCTCTTCATATGCAGGGAGAAGCGTAGCTACGGCCAGACGTTGTTCGTAGGCCTCCTTGTCCTCTTTAGGCCACCGAGGAAGATAGGTTTTATTCTGCCGCCGCATTTCAAGCGTACCGCCCATCAGCGCATCGTTGATATCCCAGGCCTCAACCATGTCGTTATAGTCGAGGTTGGGTGTTGAAATATCAGGCATAGTTTTACATCCGCAGTTGGGTGACTTTCCCGGTTGGTTTGACGATCGGAAACTGTTTCACGATGAAGTAGCCGCCGGCATCGTTGGGGTGATCGTTATCGGCTTTTTTGTCAGGCTCGCCATTTTCGCCCCAGACCTGCTGCTCAAGCGACTCCGTGTATACCGGGCAGCGCTTTACATTCACTTTGTAGCGACGCTCACCATTGCCATTGCAGAACATGGCGTTCATGGAATTAATACGATCTTTTACTGGCGGGTTTGAATCATTCACGATCACATTAAAGCCTGCCTGTTTAAGCTGGGCGATATCCGTAGTGCTGGCATGGGCTGATTTACGAGAATCACCGGAGGCGTCTGGGTAAATATAGATTTCCCGCACCTTCCGGTAGTCATGGCCGTCATACAGCCAGAACCGCTCTTTAATGATGCGAATAATGTCCGGTGTGTCGTAAGCCTTAATGATTTCCGTAACTGCACAGGGAAGCCCAAGGCGTAGCACATGAACAATTCCGGCCATTTTCCCGACGTTGAAATCCATACCGATATACAGAGGTTCGCCGGGCTGCTCTTCCTCCTGGCAGTTATTCAGCTTACGGTCAAACTGATGGTAAATAGTCCCGCTGGTCAGGTTGGTAAACTGGCCGCGCAGATAAGCCTTAATCAGCTCCGGCGGATAAGACTCCATCAGGGATGGAATGTAGTCTGCCGGCAGGTTCTTTTCGTTGTCGAAGGTCGAGGCCTGAACCAGCCCGTATAGCGTTGAGAGCGAAGGTTTATCGCGCACAGCCTTTGCGAACTGTTGATAAACAAACTTAAACCCTTCCGGCGTCGTGGTGACGTCTATTCCGTTACGCAGACCGGGCACGTTGTAACGCATACGCGCAATGATTTTCCGCCAGGCTAACTGCGCCTTTTTGGCGGGCATCACATCGAGCTCATCTATCAGGGCATTACCAATTTTGAAACCAACGATGGTATGTGGCTTTTCCATCGAGCGGCATATCGTCGTCCCGCGGAACTGCTTCCCGGCGTAGAAATGGACCTCTTTGTTTCCCTCATTGATTTTGACATTCAGCCCCCAGTCGTGGGCCACCTCCTCTACAGTGGGATAAAAGATGTCACGGATTTGCGGATACGTTGGCGCAAAGTAACCCTGGTTGATTTTGGGGTGTTCCCACATCCCTTTGCAGATACCGCCGCAACCAACCCATGTCTTGCCAGAACCAAACCCGGCTACGTAAGCCTTAAACTTGTACTGCATCGCAAGGAATTTGGCCTGAGGGATGTTAAGCGTCGGTGCTATCGCCATCCTCTTCCCTCACTCGCGCATCGACTACGTTGATATTGATTGCAACTGGCGTTGGTTCGTCATCTTCCGGGTCAGCGGCTAGTTCTTTGCGGAGTTTGTCGTTCTCCAGCTGTCGGCGCTCGATTTCTATCTGCTGCAGACGCTGGGCGAACTCGCTATCGGCCAGGCCAAGGCGCTTCATCACCGCCTCGTACATTCGCTCGCGGCTGATAGCCGTTATCTCTACCCCATTCTTCCCGAGCTTGACGCCGGAATAGGCAAGTGCAGCATCAGGCGCCAGCTTGCGCGTATCCGCGAAGAACGGCTGACCGATGCCATCACCATTGCAGCGGGGGCATTCAGGATTAGGTGCGCTGGTATGGTCGTAACCGTAACCGCCAACATCGAGAGGCTCACGACGTTTACGCTCAAGCGCTTCGAGTCGCTTTTCTTCGTACTCCACGGCATCACGCCATTGGTACTGGTGACCAAAGCCCCAGCAGTAACGGCAGCTCCCGCGACGATACTGTGATAGCAGGTTTGCATCGAAGGTGGCCAGGCGCCACATCTGCTCAAGCACCTCATCAGCGCTGCCGAGTGTGCGCACAATGGATGCTTTCTGCTGCTGCGCAATGGCCTGCGCAACTGAAGTTTTCTGAAGCAGTTGATAGCCAATCTGTTCAGCGGTCTTCTTGCTGTAGCCAGCGCGAATAGCTGCCTGTGTGGCGTTGTTGTCTTTCAGGTATTCCGCGACAAATAAACGTTGTTGACTGGTGAGGCCGTCACCATCCACCAGCTCTTCTGCGCACTTTTCCTTTTGCGCTGTGCGCAGTTTCTTCTGCGCAGGTTTTTGCGCAGTTTGCGCAGAAGGTTTTTTGATGTATCGACGGGCAGTAGCGTAATTCAGTCCCTGCGCTTCACACCAATCCTTCGGTGATACGCCGGTTGCGGTATGATCGGACAGGAACCGTTGCTGAAGCTCGCCCCAGTCCGGTTTTGCCATGGTTTAATCCTGTTATAATTCATTAAAAACAACACGGAGAAATCGTATGGGCGTAAAGATATTCAGAAGTGAACTTCAACCGGATAGTGAGTCTGCATATCGTCAGTGGCTTAACGATAATCCTGATGGATATGTCATCAACGCTTTAAAAACCGCCAGCGGTAAGGCAAGCAAGAGTGATGAACGCTTTACCAGGATTCATCGGGCTAATTGTAAAAGAATCAACCCGCTACTTGGACTGACGGAAAAGAAAGGCTTCACAACCGGTAGATACCAGAAGCTTTGCGCAGCTACCTTTGAATTGGCAGAGAGAGAAGCAAGATCGGTTACTGGGCTGGCAAGAGTGAAAAAATGCCTATGCATCTGATATGTTGTTAAAACCATGAAAAAAGCCACCAGGAGGTGGCCTTTCTGATGGCTAAGAAAAAGGCCGCAAAAAATGCGGCCTTTTGTCATACACAGTTATCGATTAAATAAACTCTCAGGAGCCATCCGGGAGAGCATCACTTAAACGAGTAACTGACCTCCGACAGACTGGTGTTGGGACAGAGGTGCAATGAGAGTAGTGTGTTTCTTTTTTTTCACACCAGCAACCACACAATAATGTGTAGTTCGTCTTTATAATCAGTAACTGCTGACCAATTAGTCTGCCCGGACAGATTATTGTTCTGGACATTATTATAGAAATCATTAAATGAATGCCTTCTGTAAGGCATTCAACTATGCGACTTAGTACTTAGCTCATTTAATTCACTAGCTTTTGCATTGCTTCATCCACACCTGACATCCTTAAGAGCAAAACAGATAGCTGAATATGCAATCCCGCTAATCCCATGAGCCCGCTACGCTTGTTAAATCTCATCTTTTTTCTAAACTAATGTATGAGTTTTTCAGCTTTAACAAAGTTCACCTTACTGTAGTACCTGTGAGCTCAAGGGTGAGCTACCCCACAAATAGTAGATGCATCATTGGCTACCATTGCAGCATATATTCATTTGGTCGTATACACACCAAGGGTTTATTAGGTTCCATAACGATGCTTCGGTCTAGAATGATCAATGCACTTAAGTGAAAGGCCAATGAAACTTAAAGGTCATGTATTTTTATTATATTGTTGAAACAAAAATTTTATAGCTTATTTTTATATCAGGTATATATCCATCCTGAAGTCCCTACGATCACGGCAAGCAGTAGAAAAATGACTGCTGTTTTGGGCATTAGCACACCATAAAATGCTAAAGCTAACCCGACGAAAGCAACAATCAATACTGGCCACATATCCAGTAAGAGGAAAAGATATCCCTCGAAAGCGCTGTCAATCAGCACGTCCACATTACGCACTCCTATTGATAGATAATTTTGGCCGAAAATCATATCACGAAGCGTTAGCAGACGAACTGCTAATTAGCAAGCATTGGCTTACTAATTTTTGGTGGTTTTATTCTCGCAGTTAGCCAGCACGGATTTGTTGTGCGCCAGAATGTCTCGCTTGGTCTGCATATCCAGCATGTCGATATCGTGGTCGGTCAGGTAAATGACTCTCACCCAGATGCAGGCCGTATCAACGACTACCGGGCCGGGTGAATTGCTCGCGCAGCTCGCGATCAACATCGTCATCGACCATACGCTTAACGTCTTCCTGTACATCAGTGGCCCCTTTCGTTGCATCAGCCCGGCGTTCTGCCGCGGCAACGGTAGCAGCGGCGTTTTCTTCGGTTCGCTGCTGATCGGCTTTGGCTTCCGCTTTATTAGTGCCTCGCGCATGACCTAACCCAAATGCGCCAGCGATAACGGCCAGCAACGCAGTTGCCAGACCAATAATCATTTCAATGCCCATAGTGACCTCACACCAGCACTGATTTAGCCTGGTTAAACAGCGCTCGTCGTTTATCCAGACCGTTGCGGCCACCGTTAATAAGCAGCGTTACGCGTTCAACATCACCGGAATGAAGAAGGCAACCGTGGGAAACATAAAACCATGCGGCTGAACGAGCGGCGTAATCATCTCGCTCCAGCAGCTCAGGCTGGGTGACAAGGTCAAGCTTCAGTGCCTGTCCGCAGCTGCGATAGTTGCTCAAGCCCGTAACTTGTTTCAGGCCGCGACCGCGATATTTCCAGCCATCACCGGCAACCTGATTTCCGAGGTTCTTTTTCCCCCACTCGCCCCCATACACCAGGTTCGCGATTGCTCGCTGATTAGCTAGTTGCGTTGCCGTTCTGCCGAGTGCGGCGGCCTGCTGGGCGGTGATACGGTGTTTACCGAACGTAGGCACAAGGCTATCTGCTGCATAGTTCAGATTTTCCACCAGCCGGGTAAAACCTCCGGACTCGTGCCCCATCTGGGCAATGAACATCGCCTGATCGAGTGGAGCTGTGATGCCGAATTCTTTCATCGCAGCATCAATGTGCGGAAACCAGCGCGCAGCTAACCCGGCGCTGATACCAGCCGCCCGTTGAAATTGTGATTGGTTCATCAGTGCCTCAGTGCATCAACCAGTCGCGCCACATTCCCCCTGAACCAGAGAACGGCAGCGCAAATCAGGACGTTCGCCAGCACCACAAACCAGTGTGATTCATGGTAGAGACCGAACAGATAACGGAAAGGAACGCTGGCATAAACCAGCACAGTGAAGTAAGCCATCAGCGATATCATGGGGCGGTGTCTTGACCCGTCGCGTCGGTAGAACATCAGCGCAACAACAATTACAGCGCATATCACCGCATTAATGATTGCGCTCGGATCACTTGTTACCATTGCTTGTCCCTCCTCCACGTAAGCGAGAGAGAATCCCAAACAGGCTACCCAGGTCCTGACTGTTTACGAAAGTCAGCAGCTTTATAGCTATGGCTGCCACGATTACCGCTCCGAGTGCATCAAGCGGCCTGTCGTTGTAACCAGTCCACTTTGAGAAGTACGACCCCAGCAGAGGAGCACCAATCACACCGAATATGAATGAAGTAATGAAATAGCCCACCAGCTTTATGCGGCTAATATTCACCGCCGTTGCGACATAGAACACCGCACCAGCAAACGCACCAAATACCACGCCGTAATCAATACCAGTTGCCAGGCCGAATAGGCTGGCGCCGAACAGTCCACCAGCCGCTATCGTTGTGGCAGAAACAGGATCGGACATTTAGCCCCCTCTATTGCTGTGAGTCCTCTCATGAACGAGGGGAATAAAAAAAGCCCGCTATGAGAGCGGGCTGAAAAAGTTGGCTTTCGAGGAGTAACGATAAAGAAAGGTTCCTGATAGTCCGAGCTACCGATTTACCAGAAAAACATTCCCTTTTATGTCGTTACTGTAATTAACCATAGTCTGCCAGAGAGAATGAGTAAACCCAACAAGGTGTTCGGTTTACTTACTTGCGATTAGATGTGGTGCCGGGTGCCTCCCGGTGAGCTTTTGGGTGACCGACCATAGCTCGCGTTCATTAGTTTCTAACTCTGCTGACGTTACCGTCACGAATCACTTAGTCAGTTACGCCCCTCCGCACAGGGGGATTCACCACGCAGACACAATAGCTGGGCGGCATATATCGAGTCAATGTGTCTGAGGGTATGCACCTCTTTAGAAAACTCAGTGATGAATCAGCTTTTGCTTGATCAATACATGTCAAATCATTTCAAAATGAATGATAAAATTTCATAAATGATGTAAAATCAACAAGATTAATCAGTTAGGAATTTTCTCACTTCGCTCGCACACTACGCCTCACATAAAACAAGAATATCCATACTCTTCTAGAGGCTTCACTCACATGACAACAACCATACTGATGATAGCGTTAGCTGTAGTTCTTCTTTTAGTCGCTGTGGGTTCACTGGTGTCTTACATCAAAGAAAGGCGAGCATATAAAAACACTTTCAAAAAAAGGTATTAATAATTATCCACTTTTACAGAAGCAGGGGTAGTGATACCTGGGGATTGCTCCTGCTTCTTATGCCACCTTTCGACACAAAGTCCTGCCCTACACTATCAATGCTCTCACCAGTTATATTCCGCATACTGATAAGAAGCCCTTTCCCTGCCAAACTAAATCAGCAATCTGGTTTAGAGCTCTCGCGTATGAGCTCAACGTATAGTACGGCACGTATTCACTCAAGAGCCCTGACCAGATTGCACAAATGATAAAGCCCCGGCGAATACCGAGGCTTTGTAATTGTGATTGTCGCTCTACGACGATGTGACAGGGGTACTGATGCAATGCACCTCGCGAATACCCCTGTCGTATCGCCGGAAAGCAAAAAGCCCAAGGCGTTAACCTCGGGCTTCTAATGATTTTTGCTGCTCAGTTCGCTTTAACGTCCCGAGCCTAACACAATTCAAGCAGTTTCTGGCTCACTTTGCAAGTAAAATCTGTCGCCATTTGTGCCGAATGCATCACACATTGGTGCGTACAGCATCGATTCAGCCAAACTTATCCATGTATCAACTCTTCGTCTGCAGGTCATAAAGCACCAGTCCGGATGCTTTTCATTGAGCTCTTCCGCTATGCGGCGTTTGCTTTTCCGCAAGCGGTAATGCTCCACCAGCACACTGTATAAGCCTTTATGTTCATTCGCGATAAGGATGGCACCCAGGACCCGATCAATCAGAAGCCCTTCATCATCAGTGCAGAACGATAGGCCGCTTTTGTTTTTCCCTTCTAAAATTTCACGGAAGAACGCCTCAAGCTCAGGTTTCGAAATTCCTGATTTCTTCATGCGGCGTAAGGCTTCATTGATAGCCGTTTTAGTTATCTTTCCGGATGCCAATAACTGATTAAACATATTGCCGCCGCTACCACCGCCAATATACGACCAGCGGCCCCACATACGCAGCTTTCCCTGTATCCAGATGCTTTCCAGAGTGCGGAGGCGAACCATTTCACCTGATTTACCAACCTCAGAAGGGTTAATCATTTATTCACCTCATTTTTGATTTTCGGTTGCTCGGCGGCAAACTGTGCCAGCGCCATAAACGCCTGGCCTTTCGCTTCCAGTTCGGTGCGGTTGATGTAGCTGAATTTCTCTCCTCGCCAGGTCTTATCAAACACAGCTATGGCGCCCGCAAAAAAAGCGCTGGTTGGCCTTTGTTTTTCGTCGGCAGGGTTAAACCAGACAGGCAGATCGAAACCAATTCGCCCTCGAATAAAGCAGACATGGTCCGCATCTTCTGGCCACCAGGTTTCGCTCGTTGCGGATTTGACCAGGAAAACATAGCGTCCGCCCTTCTCGCGTTGCGCAGCGGCGTAATTCATGATGTGAGTCATGCCAGTGATGGCTTGCTTTTCGTGGTACTGAGAGCGGCTGTAAGGCGGATTGCCAAATGCAGCACCACCGATTGAGGAAAGCATTTCCGACCAGTCCTGTGTCAGCGCGTTATCTTCTGCGGTGTACCAGACAGGACATTTTGCGTTGCTGTCATCAGCGAACAGGTCCAGCATCAACGGACCAAACATCGCGTTAATACCCCAGAACAACAGATCCGGAGTCCGCCACTGGTCGCCAACCTCTTTTAAATAATGTGATGGCGCATTGCGTAGGGCTGTGAGGGATTCGCAGTAAGGATTAGTCATGCCGCCTCCTGCGCTTTTTTCAGGGCGCGTAAGTCGGCGTAAGCCTGCAAGCGGATGGCTTCCAGCTCTTCGATGGTCCAGCGGTGAATTCTGTTGTCGTTATCCAGCCCTAGAACCGCAGATTCGCCGTATTTTTCCACAAGCCCTACGCGGTAGGCTTTGATATTCCCGGACTTGCCGACGTTGCAGTCATCGCATTGAAGGTTGATATTGATGTGGGTAAACCGCAGATGAGAGGCTTTAGCGACTGTCCGATAATGTCCAGCGTGCCAGACAGCAGCCTGGTGAGTTCCGCAGGAAATACACCCCTCTCCATTAGCAAGTGCAGTTTCACGGCACAGGGTATTAACCACGCGCTCGGTGACTTCCAGCCAGTGACTAAGGGACTTTTCAGCCGTCTTTGGTTCAGGGCGAATATGGTGAACGGGTTTATTTTTTAACCGGTCTTTAGCCTTAGTTTTTTGTTTCTCGCGCTGATGCGCAAGGTACTGGGTCTTATGCTCTTCGCAGCACCAGTAAACATTAGAATAGGTAAGGTTAAACCAGGCACCGCAGCCGGGTGCTTTGCATCTGCGACGGGGGTCTCTCATATCGCACCGCCTGGATGCGACAGACAAACAGAAACACCGCGCACTGAGGCACGGCGTAAAATGGCGTTGCTGCGTTTTTGCGTCATCACTTTACTCCTGTGATGGCGCGATAGGTTCGGTGTTCAGCCGAGGTGATTAGTATAAATCACTTTTTCTTCTTCCGGAAGAATACTTTACACTCCTCGTGAGATTCCTTTGTGATTACAATCTCTCCTTCATTAAGCGGGGTTACAACATAAACTCCACCAGAAAGGTGGTTGACGACATACGTACCCAAAACGTCCATTGCTTCATTCATTTCTTTCTTATTCATCAGTCTGCACCTTGTGAATATTTCATAAATCGTAGATTTTTCTTTTCCTGTACAGGGATGGCTAAAAATGAACTCGCGACGTTCTGGAATACAATGACATATTTAGATCGTCCATCAAGACCCTATTTTTACGGACAAAAGATAATAACAATGAAAATACAAAGATCAATAAATTCAATGCATTATGAAAAACCACTAAATATAAAAAGTCATTCACATTTTTTATCTGGTGCAACCCCCTATTTCACTCAGATAGAAGAATTTAGCCAATTTCAGGATTTAATTAATTATATGAAAAATGGAGTAGCAGAAAACACTACTGCAACAAAGAATGCACATTTTGCGTTGCGCGCAACCCCCTATTTCACCTAACTAAAGGTCTTCATCTGACTTCAGAGTTTAACGATTACAATTCTGTATTATGCAGCATAAAAAACTTTAAGAGAGGGTGATGCATATTTTGTATAGCGTGCAAGCCCCTATTTACTCGCATAATGAATAGAAATGTTCGAGATTGTCTTATAGATTAAACAAACCCGCCGAAGCGGGGTCTCATTGAGCGGATTTTTCAGCGACCTTGCTGTGAACTTCCCACAGGCTGATTCCGCAGCTGCCGCAGAAGTTAGCCAGGTAATCCAGGCCTGACCATTCCCGGACACCGCCGCGAGCGGCTTCTACGTATACGCCGATTTGCTTATCTCTCCAGAGACCAAACAGTCGCCAGCTTCCGCTATCTGCGTTTCTGACTGCAACAACGCGGGTCAGAACTCCGGTCTGATACAGCTCGGTAAAGGCTGGCTTTTTTCTGGTTATCATTTGCATAAATAACAAACCTTAGATTTGTTGATAACAAATATGGTATTTGTGTTTTATTGCTTTATCCCCTGCTCAGTATTTTTCAGGTCATTTTCCGCGAATAGAATTGCTGTCCTGGCGGAGCGTAGCCGGGCCTTGGCATTTTTCTCTTCTCGCTCGAGGTTGGCTACAGCCTCGCGCAGTTCGTCACGGCGGTTATGAAGTTGCTTAATCTCCCTCACCACAGCCTCGCCATCAGTCGCGCACTGGAGAACATACTGGAAAGGGTCTACAGCGCAGCCGCACTGTAGGCAAAGGATAACTCGGGCCTTATCGTCAACCTCAATAGCTCGATGCTTGCAGTGTTGTTGTCTGTAGTCTTTCCTGTCAGTTACTGTGATGTTCAGCAGCTTCTCTTCGTCACGCTTTGGCTGCTCCAGAGTGATGACGTTGTCGCTGTCATTTTCCATCTGGCACCTCCTGCGGGGTGGCTGCGAGCATGGCTGCGCGGCAGGCGTTCCACCATTTAGCAGCAATGATGCCATCCCGTATAGAATATTCCGCTCCTCTCGCGGCGGTCATTTCCGCTACCTTTTCAAGTGATATTTCATCCGGTATTACCAGCGCTGGCTGTTCTTTGATGTGCAATCGCGACTCACCATCTTTCGGCTCAGGCCATTCGCGTTGTTTGTTCACTGCCAGCTTTTCGATCATCGCCTGAGTAATCTGCTCGTCAGTGATACCAGCCCGGCGCTGGGCGTCCCACAGCAGGAATTGCATATCAGCCCACTCGCTGAGGTCGCCTGGTTCTGCTGCGGCTTCCAGCGCTTCTTTGCTGAGGTGTTTCAGTGGACCAATAGGACCGACATTACCGAATGTTGATTGTGACCACTCCGCATGCTCCTGGCGAATCTGTTCGCGTTCCAGCTCTGATTGAGCGCGGATAGTGTCAGCGCGACAAGAATTATAACCCGCAACAAAACTCTCAATAGAACCACGCCCTCCGCCCCAGAACTTCATTGCCACACCAATATTCATTTCCTCCGGCACGATGTTTCTGGCTAAGCTTATTCCATTGTCTATTGCGGCCAGCGCGATGCGGACCATAAACTCAATTTCTTCATCGCTAATTGGCTTGTTGAGCCTGCCGCCACGGAACTCTAAAATTTCTGACAGTCGCTCTCTGGTTATGGTTGATTTGGTCATTTGTTGGCTCCTTCTGGCTTGATTCCGCCGTCACAATGCGGACATGGGCCAGCTTGCTGACCGTTTTTGATGGTCCTGCCATACGAGCAACGGTAACACCGCAAATTTTTAGCCTTTTCCGTCGCTCTTATTATGTCCCTACCGAATCCCATAGAAATTCGCTCAAGATAGCCGCGCTTTATCAGGCTTTCAGCCACGGTGCCGACTCTAACTGGAAGGAGATAATCGCCATCCCATAAAGCCGTTTTACGGAATAGGCTAATTTCGATTTCCCAGCCGTGGACAATCGCTGGCTTTAAAAACTCGCGTTCGCGCTTGTTAAGTGGCTTATCCATCTACTCAGCCTCCCATAGCTTCTTCCAGCTCTGCAATTTTTGCCTGCTGATTTAATAACGTTTTGTGAGCTATCAATAATTGCCCTCTCACGTTCGCGGCCTGCTCTATTTCGTCGCTCAGCGTTGCCGCCAACTTATCCGCGCGAAAGCGCTCATTATCAAAGCTGGTGCGCCAGTTTTCCCGCTCCTGCAGCGCCTTCTCCAGCGCCTCTACCAGCGATAAAGAGAGTTTTCGTAAATGGTCTTTACTGCCAATTGCCGGATTTGAAAGCTCAGCACGCAGCTGCGCCAGTTCGATGATATTCATTCCGCCACCCATTCAATGATCATGCTGATACACCAAACCATGAAGAAAAAGCTCACCAAAAAGACAACTTGAATTGCCGCTTCAAGCCAGCGCAGCCAAGGTTTTCTGTACTTATTTGGATAAATATTCATAATTCTTCCCCGAGCACCCAACGCAGGGCGTCAGCATATTCACCGTTGGCACCTTCGAGGGCTTTGGTAATTTCTTTTCGAGTTTTAAGACGTAAATTTTTATCACCAAGGACCTGACGCTGGCGACGGGATTTTTCATGGCCGGTAGTCCCAGCGGTCGCAGATTCAATCTCTTTCACTTTTTCCCGCTGCTCTTCCGGGGGAAGCGTGCCAAGCTGACGTGCCTGGGTAACGGTAACAGTGCCAGACTCCACCGCTTCCCGGACGGCCTGGGTGGCATCCAGCAGTGACAGCGTTGCGCGTACGGTCTGGACACTCACGCCAAACATCAGGGCTAAATCGTCCTCGTCGTGCCCGCGCTCCAGCGCATCAGCCATTTTCTTTGCTCGGCCCAGCGGCGTATCTGCCTGGCGGATTTCGTTAGCACTTACCATCGCCTGCGCCATGCGAACGGCTGAGCCACGTTTAGCGACTGCCGGAACCAGTAACGGTTCTTTGCCTTCTTTCGACAGCCGCTTGTTAGCTTCCAGTGTATGGCGCACACGCTGGCGGCCATCAACCACACAAGACAGCCCTGTCTCCGGATCTTTCCAGACGATAATCGGCTCAAGAACGCCCTGGTCCATGATGTTCAGCACCATAGCCTCGCTAATAGGCAGGTGGATACGCTCATCGTAAAGCGGGTGAGTTTTGTCGGTAACCAGATGAAGGTTTTCAGGCTCGAACGTTAAAACGTTCGTCTTGCCACTGGCGCCGTATACCACTTTCGAATCTTTAGCCATTTTTAACCTCGTTTTTATTCACCGCTTCCGCCCATTTTTGTTCCAGAGCATTCCTGGCTTTGTTCTTTCCACCAGCCCAGTAACTGTGCTGGACTCGGTAATGGTCGTTTGGGCATTTCAGGGCGCCAGAGCAAGAGCCAAACGTGTAATCTTTCCAGTGAAACTCAGGTACAGCGCCGCAATCAGGGCATTTCTGCAATTTCATTGAGCGACCCCGCGACATTCCCTCAGGAGGTTTTCAAACATCATTCGGATACGGTTCGCGCAGCCAAACGGCATGTCGTTATAGCGCCACAAGGCTGCGCCGTTGCGTAGGCCGCTCTGGACAATCTGCCCTGCTCCATGAAGCTGGCGAAGCTGGCCATTCACTGACGACATACCACGCCCCAGCGCAGTGGCGATTTCACGCGTAGTCAAATCAGAATTAGCTTTGAGAAATTCGATCATCGTGATTTCACCGTTGTATTGTGTTTTCCTGGATTTTGTTGTTTTCATTAAAAAACTCCTTAGCCCCTGAAACCCTTCGGAATATCTGCCTGAACCTTGCCGCTAAAACCGAGATTGCCACCGGTTGTGAGATTTGCCGGACAAAGCTTCACAGCCACCTCAGGCCATTTGCTCCGCAGGCGGTCAGCAGTTTTAATGTCCTTGACCCACCAGCTGTTCTGAATGCGTTCAACCATGGTGTACATGTGCTCGTGAGTGCAGCCCTGCTGTTCGCGTAGCAACCGGATTTCATTCGCCCAGAATGTCCAGTCTGGCTCTACTGGTCTTGAAATCGTCCCGTCGAATTCAGCAGCTCGTTCGTGCACTTCGACGACGCGGGCATAAAACCACTTCGAAAACTCCAGGTCTTCCGCGCTTCCCCAAAGGCTTTTTTCAGCGTTGAAAATCACCGCCTCAGGATGCTTCTCAGCAAAGTTATCCACAGGGGAATACTCTCCGCCTTGGTTTTTAAGATCTGTTATAAGATCTGTTCTTTTAAGATCTGTATAGAGATAGGATTCGGCGTTTGTGCCGTTTCCATTCGGCGTTTGTGCCGTTTCCTGGATTCGGCGTTTATGCCGAATGCATTCGGCGTTTGTGCCGTTTCCATTCGGCGTTTGTGCCGAATCCAATACTTTCAATGCTTTGCTTCCATTCGGCACTTGTGCCGAATCCAGTATTGACGGGAAAATCTTGAGCATCAGCTCTTCCTGGTCAATGCGGTAATGCTTCTTCGGCGTACCGTTAACCTGACGAATTTCTTCCTGGATAACGCCGGGTAAATATTGCTCAGTAATTTTGTAGATAGCTCTTCGGACCACATCGCCCTCTAAAACCCGAACCTCTTTCGCAAGCGCTGCGTGCTCTTTGTAAAACCAGCCATTTTCCAGACTCGACTTGCCCGACCAGAACACCAGCTGATTGAGAATGGCCGCCAGCAAATGCTGCTGCCTGTCTCCTGCAAAGAAATCCAGATACGGTCCGGGGATCGTTATGCAGTTCCCCTGCCCCGACATGGCCTGAACAATTTCAAACACCTGATTGTTCATTCCGAAACCTCATTGTGTAGCCGTAAAAACTCTCTCAATCCCACCCAGCCAACAGCCCCGCAGGCTTTGCGGTAGGAAACATCTTTCTCTGTCGCTGTGATTACCGTCACCATGTGGCCTTTGTGCCTGTGCTGGAAGCGAGAACCGGCCTTAGGGATGCCAGTGCCTGCACAATCTCCTTCAGACGGCTCATACGCCGGATAAGCCCGTTTCAGGCGAGCAATCAATTCAGCAGCAGACTGGGTACACATAGTCACCTCCGAAATCAGTGGTATTTCGTTACTTCAACAGCTACAGGCTGATTCGCCTTGCTGTATATGGCTTCAATAGCGTCGTCGTGCGCATCAATAGCCGTTCCGATGGCATGCTGGGCCGCCAGCAATGCCCGACGCTCTATCGTGTCGTAGATGCTCAGACGATGACGGATTTCACGCGGCAGAACGCGCAGGATTGCCGGAAGCAGCAGACGGATTTTCTCGCGCTGCTGTTCGGTCTCACCCTTCAGCCAGCGATGGAAGATATTCTGCTGATTGGCCCACGCCTTACCCGGAACCAGGCGAAGCTCAGTCCCACCGGAACGCACGTACTCTTCAGTAATGGCATTGGCTGCATAGGCCTGACCGACTTCAGCAGCCCATGCCAGCAGAACTATCTCAACGTGCTCGTGTTTGATTTCCATCAATCAGACTCCCTCTGCCGCTTGGTGATAATTTCTTCCGTAAGCCCACTAATCGGTGTTGGATGAAGATCCGGGCGAAGTTCATGAGGGGTTACTACCCACCCTCCCATGCGACAGAGTGGGATGACGCGATCACTAGGGACGCAATTTCGGTTTATCCAATTTGCTACTGACTGGCTCGACTTAAAGTCGAACATGCGGGCGACACAGGAAACATTCCCAATCGCTCTAACGGCTTTTTCCGTTATGTTTTTGTATGGTGTAGGCATTCTTACCTCCTGTGAGTTGGTAAGTAGAGAATACTACACAAAGTAGAAAATGCAACTACTTAAAATAGAAATGACTAAAAACATTCTCTGCCGTAATCTTCTACCTATGGTAGAAAAATCGAATAAGCATCAAGACTTCGCAGATCGACTTAACCAAGAGATGAGTAAAAAGAACTTGTCTGTTAAGCAATTAAGTCATGCGGGACAGGTCACCTACGAAATGGCTAGGCGGTATACGCTTGGCACAGCAAAACCGCGCGATGAAAAGCTGATGAGAATTGCGGAATGGTTGAGCGTGCCTCCAGCCTGGCTAGACTACGGGGCAGTAGAAAACAGCGCTGAATCCAACGCAGCCCCGGAGACTGTCACCTTCACCCAACCAGAGAATGGCAATGAAACAGAATTCGCGAGCTTAAGCGATGAAGAGAAACGCCTGATTCGAGTCTTCAGAAAATTCCCTGATGCAGAAGCAAACAACATGCTTCTGGCCTTTGAGATTCGCTATAAGAAGCTCCTGGAGTTCTATAGCGAGTACGCAGATCCAGACAAAAAATAAATCAGAAACAACCACACCAAACCCAGCAATGCTGGGTTTTTTTGTGTTCCCGTATTGTTAAAAACAACTTTTAGTAGATATTTATTTCTACTTTAGGTGTTGACCAATCTACTTTATGTAGTATTCTCTACTTATCGACACAACGGTGCGATAGGTTAAACGTTCGGTTGGCCGCCTGAAGGCTAAAAATCAACAGACTTTACAATGCAGTGAATGCGGCTATGCGCACGCGGCACAGTTAAGCGGTATCACTCGTTTCTAAAAAGAGTGGGGTGGAAAAGAAGCTGTCGATACCAGTTGTTAACTGGCTGGTATCACCGGGAGGCACCCGGCACTGCATTGCAAGGCCTGTTAGGTACTCAACACGCATGAGGGAAAGGAGATGATTCGAGACGAAGACAAGCCAGCATGGCGCCGGTTCTGGTTGAAGGTTGTTCCGTTTTTGGTTGCGGTCGCATCGGTAAGCGTTCAGTGCTGGGGTGGCGTATGAGCAGAAATGGCATTCGATCACTGATTATTGTTCTGGCCATCTGCCTTGTTGCCTGGTCAGCGACCATTATCAAAATTCTGCATGTTACGGGGGTGTTTAATGGCTAATTGTCTGCAAAGCAACCCGACGGTTAAAGCAGCTCAAAGCAAACTCGCTATTGCGCAGTTCATTGGTAACAGTGGCATGTGGTCTGATGCCATGGCATCAATAAAAGATATTCATGAAGCAGCAAAGCACGAAGAAGACCATATGTTTTGTGGTCGTACGGATGCGCTTTCAGGACTTCAATTTCGTGATGTTATTTTAAATTACGACCTGTACGGGGATTTAATTTCCGTCGATGCTGACTTGCTTACAGGGCAATATAAAGTCAATACCGAAGTTTCATTTTAATTATCGAATAAATGAATTAATGCCTTAAATGGCAGGTATCCACACACCTTAATACAGGAATAAATATGGAAACCGAAACACTCCACTGCTACAGCTGCGGCGGCTCCTTTGCACGCGAAGAGTTGCAATATCGCCCCATCGGAAAGGGTGCATACCGTAAGCAAGCCTATTACTGCCCTGTGTGCAATGAAAAGCAAAAGAAGAAAGAAACGCTCACAGCTGCAAAGTCATCATTCCGAAACTCTTTACCAGCCAGACCAGCAACAGCCCAATTACGGCCTTCGTTCTGGAATAAATAAAATCAGTTTCAGTTAGCAATCCTGCAAAAGGAAATAACAAATATGAAAATAGAATTTATTGATAAAGGTGTAATAGCAACCGCGATTGTCACAAGTACGGTATTCGAATTCCGGCTGCACAATCGCGCCGTTGATACTGCTTTATTCCTGGCTCCTTCCGTTCGTTCAAAGCGTAGCGGGTTCTTTATTTTAAAAACGGTTATTTCCGGGAAAACAATCCATGTATTGCGTGCATACAAGGCTCTTCAGTCGGAGGCTTCACGATGCTCGAGCGTGGAATGATTTTTAACGCTGAGATGGTGCGGGCCATTCTCGACGGACGGAAGACGCAGACACGGCGCCCAGTAAGGTTTCCGGTATTAGACAAAAACCTTGGGTGCGAGCTGGCTGGCAATGAACTGGCCGGGGAGCTGTCGGCAGGCAACTATCTGAACAGCGCATTTGGTAAACCAGGCGATCGAATTTGGGTGCGCGAGACATTTCGTGTCCATAGCCGGGCTACCGACGTCGCCACACTGGTATACAAAGCCAGCGTGCGAAATTCCTGGACGGAGCAAACCCACCGCGTGCCTGTATCGGTCTGCAATAAACCGGCAACGCCTGAGAAGTGGACGCCATCGCTGCACATGCCGCGCTGGGCCAGCCGCATTCTGCTGGAAATTACCGGTGTGCGCGTGGAGCGATTAAACGCTATCAGCGAAGAGAATGCAGCATCTGAAGGCGTGGCCCAGTTTCGCGGCGGGTTCTGGAAGCATTACCAACCGGGCTGGACTCAACACCAGCTTAGCGCCAGGGGCTCTTTCGTTACTCTCTGGAAATCTATCTACGATGAAGAAAGCTGGCAGAGCACCCCATGGGTTTGGGTTATTGAGTTCAAACGATGTGGCAGCACAAACTGATTTCCAATAATCAACATTAAACCGGGGAACTGATTATAGTTTCCCGGCCATGAGGTTATTTATGGCACTTATTACCTTAAAAGAATGGAATGCCAGGCAGCCACGACCACGCAGCCTTGAGACCGTTCGTCGATGGGTTAGACAAAGTAAAATTTATCCAGCACCGAAGAAAGACGGTGTGGAGTATTTGTTTCAGGAAACGGCTATTAAGGTTGAGCCATCACAGTCATCAACCTGCGGTCTATTGCGGAGAATGACTGGTGGGAAGAAGAAGAAACCATGAGAGACGGGATTTGCCACCTAATTTGTATGTAAGGAATGGAGGTTATTACAGTTATCGCGATCCGCGAGATGGGAAAGAATATGGTTTAGGCAGAAACCGACGGCTTGCGGTCAGTGAAGCGATACAGGCCAATATAGAATTACTTGGTGACGCTGGTCATGTTCCTCTTAGTACGCGCATCAGTCAGATAGACTCCGTTACCTTACATTCATGGCTGGAGCGCTATGAAAAGATTGTCGCCTCTCGCGGGTTAAAGCCGAAAACACTTATCGACTATGCCAGCAAACTAAGGTCAATAAAGGAACGAATGCAGGACATTCCTATTGCGGAAATCACCACTAAACAGATAGCTATTATCCTGAATGATTATGCTAATGAAGGAAAGCATGCAATGGCAAAGCTAATCAGGTCGACGCTGGGAGATATTTTCAGGGAGGCTATCGCGGAGGGGCACATTACAGTTAATCCCGTCACAGCGACAAGAGCCGCTAAATTTGAGGTTAAACGCACCCGGCTGACCGTTGAGGAATACCGGGAAATTTACCGGGCTGCGGGAACGCTCTCACCGTGGGTTAGGCTGTCAATGGATCTGGCTGTATTAACCGGGCAGCGTGTCAGTGATCTATGCGCTATGAGCTGGGAGGATATTCGAGACGGGTATCTGTACGTAGAGCAGAAAAAGACAGGCGCCAAACTGGCGATACCAGTAGGGCTGAAAATTGAAGAGTTAAACATCTCTCTGGAAGGGGTTTTGCAGAAGTGCCGTAAGCTCTCCGCAGGAAAGACCATTGTCTCATCCAGTAGCGGAAAGAAGCTATCAACCACTACCGTGTCAGGTAATTTCAGGCGAGCTCGCGAACTTTGCGGGATTACCTTTACAGGAGAGCCTCCTAGCTTCCATGAACTCAGAAGCCTGTCTGCGAGGTTGTATGGCAAGCAGGTTGGTGATAGTTTTGCACAGCATCTGCTGGGGCATAAATCAGGAAGTATGACGGCGACATATCGTGACGACAGAGGCCGAGAATGGGACAGGATTGAAATTGGATAATGAATTTATTTTGAATGATTTTGACTTCACGTTTTTAATTTACTGATTTTTAAGATGAAATTTTTGATTACACTTTCAGGCATAAAGCGCAAAAGTGAAATACCGAATAGCAAGCGCGATCGCCTGCAGATCGCCCGAGGAGTCGCCGTGCACTATCAACCGCAACGTCACCTGTTACAGGATCGCATCATCCTGGTTACCGGCGCCAGCGACGGCATAGGCCGTGAAGCCGCCCTGACCTATTCCCGCTATAGCGCCAGCGTTATCCTGGTCGGCCGTAATGAAGAGAAGCTGCGCAGCGTTGCGCACGAGATTCAGCAAGCGGGCGGCATCCCCGCCCGTTGGTTTACTCTGGATCTGTTAACCTGCACGCCGCAGGAGTGTCAACAGCTGGCGCAGAAGATCGCCATCCACTACCCGCGCCTCGACGGGGTGCTACACAACGCGGGTCTGCTGGGCGATGTCTGCCCGATGGATCGGCAAAAGCCGGAGGTATGGCAGCAGGTGATGCAGGTGAACGTTAACGGCACCTTTATGCTCACCCAGGCGCTGCTTCCTTTATTACTCAAATCCGAATCAGGTTCGCTGGTCTTTACCTCCTCCAGCGTCGGCCGTCAGGGGCGCGCCAACTGGGGCGCTTACGCCGCATCTAAATTTGCCACCGAAGGCATGATGCAGGTGCTAGCCGAGGAGTATCAGAGCCGTCATCTGCGGGTTAATTGCATCAACCCCGGCGGCACGCGCACCAAAATGCGCGCCAATGCGTTTCCAACGGAAGATCCGCAAAAATTGAAAACCCCCGCTGATATCATGCCGGTTTATCTGTGGCTGATGGGCGACGACAGCCGCCGTAAGACGGGAATGACTTTTGACGCCCAGCCGGGCCGCAAACCAGGAATCGCACAATGAGTGATGAACGCCACCGCGAACGCCAGCAGCGGGTGAAAGATAAAGTTGACGCTCGCGTCGCCGCCGCGCAGGAAGAGCGCGGCATCGTGATCGTCTTTACCGGCAACGGTAAAGGCAAAACCACCGCCGCTTTCGGCACCGTCACCCGCGCCGTCGGGCACGGTAAAAAAGCCGCCGTCGTGCAGTTTATTAAAGGTACCTGGCCAAACGGCGAGCGCAACCTGCTTGAGCCGCACGGCGTTGAGTTTCAGGTGATGGCGACCGGTTTTACCTGGAATACTCAGGATCGCGAAAGCGACACTGCCGCCTGCCTGGCGGTCTGGGAGCACGGGCGCCGCATGCTAGCTGATGAAAGTCTCGACCTCGTTTTGCTGGACGAGCTCACCTATATGGTGGCCTACGACTACCTGCCGCTGGAAGAGGTGCTTACCGCGCTGCGCAACCGCCCGGCCCACCAGACGGTCATTATCACCGGCCGCGGCTGCCACCGTGAAATTAGCGAACTGGCCGATACCGTTAGCGAACTGCGTCCGGTTAAGCACGCCTTTGATGCCGGGATCAAGGCGCAGATAGGGATCGACTACTAGCCGCTAGCCGTTCGAGCAACCCATGATTGAGCGGCAGGCACAGACAGTCCTCCCCCAGCGCCAGCTCGCTTTCGGGAATATTTTGCCGTGAGACGAAGCGCTTGCGGTATTCGGTTGGCGTGACGCCGCAGTATTTATTAAAGGCGGCAATCAGATACTTGTGCTCCTGAAAGCCGCAGCTGTGGCTAATCTCAGTGATTGGCGTGCGGGTATCGCGCAGCAGGGTGCGGGCTTTGTTTAGCCGCACCAGCGTCAAATACTCTTTAAAATTATAGCGGCTCACCTTTTTGAACAGCCGCGAGAACCAGGAGTAGCTCATCCCGCTATGGCAGGCTACCTCGCTCAGGGTCAGCGGCTGATCAAAGTGTTGATTAATAAAATCAATGCCTCTTTTGATCATCGCCTCGTCACGCAGCGAGCTTTCGGCGCGCCGCGTCGGCTTTCCGGCGCAGACGACCGCATCCAGCAGCAGGTAAATCGCCGCGATGCGCTGAAACGGCGCGTGGTTGTCAATTAGCTGTTCCAGTAGCCTCGCCAACCGTAGGTGCACCTCACTGTCTGCCGTAGAGTAAGGCCGTCCGCAGGTACTCCAGTCCAGCTGCGGCGAGGGATGAAGCTCATCAAACAGGCCGGGTGAAAACTGGACGGTGACCAATTGGCTGCCCGCCATCTCCGCGCTAAGCGAATGGACCTCTTCGGCATTGATGTACAGCATATCCCCCTGCGCTAGCTCCAGGCTCTGCTGACCGACAGAGAGCGTAAATCGCCCCGCCAGCACGGTAATCAGCTCCGGAGCCGGATGCCAGTGAGGCTCGCAGTAGCGAACCTCCGCGGCAAACACGTTCAGCTTCTCGGCATCAAAGGCAATCAGCTCATAGCCGCTGTTCGCCGTTTGTCGTCCGGTCTGGGTGACCGAACGAGGATGAGTCACTGAAAAAGGGAACATGCGCACTCTCCTGTCATTAGCAATGATTAGCGCCCGCCAACACCGCGTTAAGCTCGTCGCGCTCAATATCCAGCGCCAGGAATTCGGTCAGCGCAATCAGCAGTCCGCAGAACAGATCCGGCGCCAGGCGAATCAGTTTTTCACGCACCTGCTCCGCTGGCATCTGACTCTTATCGGCTATCAGCATTACGACGCGGGCAAAGGCCTCCGGCTGCTGGATAAGCTGTTGTAGAGAGTTATCATCGCGCAGCGGTACGTACCGCTGCGGACAATCTACCTCCATTTCCGCGATTAACGGCAGATCCCGGGATGAGGCGCCGACGCGAACCTGCCAGATTCCCGGCGTCACCACCCAATCGCCCAGGCCCGGATGGTAGCAGGCTAGTTCGGCAATGGGCAGCTGCAGGCTTACGCGCCGGGATTCTCCGGCAGCCAGCACCACTTTGCTGAACGCTTTTAATGACTGCACTTCGCGAATCAGCTCCCCCTTCGGCGCGCTGACGTACAGTTGGACGATCTCTTTGCCCGCATACTCTCCGCAGTTGGTCAGGTCGAACGACACGGTAAGCGTCTCGTCTGCGCCTAATCGGGAGGCTGACAGCGCGATATTATCGTACGCAAACCGGGTATAGCTTAAGCCAAAGCCAAACGGAAACTGTGGCGTCAGGCGACGTTTGTCATAATAGCGATAGCCGACAAAAAGCCCTTCTCCGTAGTAGTGGCGCAGGTTTTCGCCCGGATAGTGCAGCCAGGCCGGCGTTTCCTCCAGGGAATTAGGCACCGTTACCGTCAGTTTGCCGCAGGGGTTACGCTGGCCGAAAAGGATTTCCGCCACCGCGCGCCCCATCCCTTGCCCGGCAAAGAACGTTTCCAGCAGCGCTTTGCACTCGCCGAGCCACGGCATCACCACCGCATCGCTATTCGCCAGCACCACCACGATATTCGGCTGGACCGTCGCCACTTCGCGAATTAACCGTTCGTGCACCGGCAGAATATGCAGATCCTGACGATCGCCATTTTCGCCATCTTCGCCTACGGCAGTACTGACGAAGAGTACCGCCACGTCTGCCTCTTTTGCCACGCGGCAGGCCTGCGCCAGCGCCTGTTCGTCATCGCGCAGATCGTCCGGCGCGCCTACGGCCGAGGTGACGCTAAAATCGTCCCCGGCGAGGTCGAAAATTTCATCCAGCGGGCGATCGAGAAGATACGGTACCGTGGTCGCACATCCGGATCCCTGAATCACCGGCTCCTGCGCCGGTTTACCCAGCACCGCGATGCGCGGCGTTTTCTCCGGACGCAGCGGCAACAGACCCTCTTCATTTTTCAGCAGGACGATGGATTCACCGGCAAGCCGCTGCGCCAGCGCGTGGTGCGCCCTAAAATCGGCTCGCGTTTGCGGGCGGCGATGGCGCTGAACCTTGTCGAGCAGTTCCAACATGCGTAGACAAGCGCGGTCCACCACCGCCATCGGAACTTCTCCGCCTTCGATAGCCGCCAGCAAGCTGTGTTTATCGCGGCGGGTTTCCGGCATCGCCAGGTCGTTGCCCGCCATCAACGAAGCGGGACGATCTTTAATACCATACCAGTCGGACATGACCAGGCCGTCATATCCCCACTCATCGCGCAATACCTGAGTGAGTAAAAATGGATCCTGCGAAGTTTGTACGCCGTTAAGACGATTGTAGGAGGACATCACCGTCCACGGCTGGGATTTTGCAATCGCCCGCTGGAAACCTGCCAGGTAGATTTCCCGTAGCGCACGCTCTTCAATGATCGAATCCATTTCCGTGCGGCGATATTCCGAGTTATTGGCCGCAAAATGCTTCAGGCTGGCTCCGACGCCCTCCTGCTGCAGGCCGTTGATCAGCGCAGCGGCAATATCGCCGCTGACCACCGGATCTTCGGCGTAATATTCATAGCCGCGCCCGGCCAGCGGCGTGCGGCGAATATTAATGCCGGGCCCGAGCAGGATCCCGACGCCCATTTGCTGACACTCTCGCCCCAGCGCTTCCCCCATCTGATGCACCAGCTCCACGTCCCAGCTACAGGCCAGACTGGAACCGTTTGGAAAGCAGGTCGCCGGTAGCGAAGTGCTGAATAGCGCCTCGCTACCCCCTTTCGCGACAGGCTCTTCCGCGCTGGCCTGGTCTGCGGTTTGGGTGATGACCGAGATAAAATCATCCATACTCCACTTTTCCCGGCCATCAATCTGCGCACTACTGTAGCGCACGCCGTAGGTGCCGTCGGTCATAATGATATCTTCGATACCGTGCTGCGGCAGCGAGGCGGTGCGCCACAGACCGCTGCCGGTCAACAGCGCTACTTTCTCTTCCGCGCTCATCGCGGCAAGGGTGGTGTTAAAATCGTTACTCATCTCTCTGACTCCCTGAGGTTAAAGCGCGTTCTGTTTACGCAGGCTGATCTTTTGCACAATATCGCGATAGGTTTTTTCATCCAGCGAATAGCAGGCGACAAAGAGGGCGCTGAGGGCAAACATCGCGCCGGGGAATAGCGTCATCAGTACGTTAATGCCGTTAATCGCGCTGGCGGTAATGTTGCCCGCGTCATAGTGGTAATAGTCCAGCATCCAGCCCGCGCAGCCGCCGCCGATGGCCATCGCTATTTTGGTAATGAAATTAAAGAAACCGTAAATTGCGCCTTCGGTGCGCACCCCATGGTGCCACTCGGCATATTCCACGGTATCGGCAATCATTGACCACATTGAAACGAAACCCATCCCCAGCGTAATACTGTACAGACACACGCCGGTCATGATCAGCCAGATATTGTCGCCGGCAATAAAATATTGCATCAGTACGCCCACAACGCCGATCGACAGCGCCACCAGCGTCATTTTCTTTTTACCTATCAACGCAATGATTTTTTCCGAAATAACGGTACCAACAATATAAGCCGCCGACTGAATCATAAAGAAGGTTGAGGTAAAACCTTCGCTACCAATTATATATTTGATAAAGTAAATAGCGATCGCCATCCACACGGTATAGGCAATATAAAAAAAGACGGTGAACATCGAGAGGTTAATTAGCGGCGCGTTGCCTGCCACCGCCTTCAACATTTCCCGCAGCGTCGGCGCCGGAGTCTCTTCCTCTTCTTCACCAACGCGCTCTTTGGTCATCCCGAAGCAGGCAAGGAACAAAAACGTCGCCAGCAGCGCAAAGCAAGAGACGGCGAAGACGTACCCCAGCTGTTTATCGCTAAACGGGGAAATCAGCCTGTCCGCAGTAGTGGACACAATCAGATAGCCAACAATCGCCAGGACAAACCGGTATACCGACAGCGATGAACGGGAGGCTTCATGCTGGGTTAAACGGTTGGTCAGCGCCGAATAAGGCGTATTTACCGCCGTATAGGCCAGGCAATAAATAGTATAGGAAATCAGTGCGAAGTAGAATTTGGCCTCACCGCCGAAAGGCACAAAGCAGAGCACCGTTAAGAAGCCGAGCGGAATTGAACCATACAACAACCAGGGTCGAAGCTTACCGTAGCGGCTGTGGGTTTTATCGATGGCAAAACCAATCAGAATATTAAATGCCGCATCAACCACGCGGGCAATAACAAAGATCAGGCTCGCCTGTACGGCGCTAATGCCGTAAATATTGGTATAGAAAAAAAGTAAAAACAGAGAAACGAAACCAAAGGATAAATTAGAGGCGAAATCGCCAAAACCATACCCTATTTTTTCTTTAACGCCGATAACCACATAGCTTGTCGAAAGTTTTCCTGCTGTTTCCATTTTAGGCTACCTGTTAATATAATCAGTGGCCTCAGTATATGGCGTCGCCTGGCGCGCCGCTTTGCGTTATTTGTCCGGGCATTTCCTGTTTTTTGTCTTTATGCAGAAGTGTGAAAGGAGTCACAGGAGGGAGAATTCCGGCGGTGACCGCCGGAACTGGAATAATTAACCGTTACCGTTATTACGGCTGCTGGAACGACGGTTGTTATTATTATTGCTCACCTGGCTGTGGCGCTTAACCGCGCGGCGAATCTGATTGGCCTTCATACGACGGCGATCTTTTTCGACGGCGACCTTAGAGGTGGTTTCCGGCGTAAGCTCGACCAGCTCACGCAGGTAGTTAGTTTGCGCCAGGTCCAGCTCGGTGTAGCCGCCGCGCGGCAGGCCTTTCGGCAGTAGAATATCACCGTAGCGCACGCGGATCAGGCGGCTGACCTGTACGCCAACGGCTTCCCACAGGCGGCGAACTTCGCGGTTACGTCCTTCGGTCAGCGTGACGTTATACCACTGGTTAATCCCTTCGCCACCGGTAAACTTGATGGTTTTGAACGCTGCCGGGCCGTCTTCCAGCTGCACGCCGCGAGAAAGCTGGCGCAGCTTGTCATCATCTATCTGGCCAAACACGCGCACTGCGTATTCACGTTCCACTTCGCGGCTCGGGTGCATCAGGCGGTTCGCCAGTTCACCATCGGTGGTAAACAGCAGCAGGCCACAGGTATTCACGTCCAGACGACCAACGGCAATCCAGCGCGCGCCGCGCAGCTTTGGCAGACGATCGAACACCGTCGGACGCCCTTCCGGGTCGTTACGGGTGCAGAGCTCACCCTCCGGCTTGTAGTAGGCCAGCACGCGGCAAATCTGTTCCGCAGACTCTTTCACCGAGATCAGGTGACCGTCGATACGAATTTTTAAACCCGGGACAATTTCAACGCGATCGCCAAGGGTGGCGATTTTGCCATCGACGCTGACGCGGCCAGCTTCGATTTTGGCTTCGATTTCACGGCGGGAGCCGTGGCCAGCGCGGGCCAGCACTTTTTGTAATTTCTCGCTCATTGAGCTTCCTTAAGGTGTCGCCTTCCCAGGCGTCTGGTATACTTCGAAAAACAGGACGTGAGGCAAAATGAAACCTAACACCCTGTTCTGTAAAATTTTTTTGCATCAGCGCGTGCCGTTATCTATGTTGCAACAGCAGACATAACAGAGACACGCCTTCTCGCGTGGGCGAACATGGTACACGAACTTTAAGATGAATGCTTCTCTGCGTTACGCAGCATAGCACAACTTACCGCGCACCTCCGTCCGGGCGCATGGCGCGCTGATGGAAGCCAGGTAGCACAATAGGGTCTTTTGCAGAGGATGAACCATCAAAAGGCGCGCGGCATTGCGCCGCGTTGAACGGCGGCAAATAAAAGCGGCGAGCGGGGATTCATTACATGACGATTCCTTCCATGGAAACAGGCGTCATTACAGGAACGGCGTCACGTCCCCGACACCTTCACGCACTACGACCGGCGCGTCTTCGGTAAGATCGATAACCGTGGTCGGCTGCTGGCCCAGATAGCCGCCGTGAATAATCAGGTCCACCTGCTTCTCCAGACGATCTTTGATCTCTTCCGGATCGGATTCGGTAAAGTCGCTACCTGGCAGCATCAAGGAAGTGGAAAGCATTGGCTCACCCAATGTTTCCAGCAGCATCTGCGCAATCGGGTTGGACGGCACGCGCATCCCGATAGTCTTACGCTTCTCCTGCAACAGGCGGCGCGGGACTTCTTTGGTGCCCTTGAGGATGAAGGTGTAGTTACCCGGCGTATTGTTTTTAATCAGACGAAAGGCCACGTTATCGACGAATGAATAGGTCGATAGCTCGGACAAATCGCGGCACATCAGAGTAAAGTTGTGACCGTTTGGCAAATTACGGATCCGGCAAATCCGTTCCATCGCGCCTTTATCTTCAATTTTACAGCCTAAGGCATAACCGGAGTCGGTCGGATAGACGATGACCCCGCCTTTACGCACAATGTCCACCGCCTGGTTAATTAACCGCGCCTGCGGGTTTTCCGGATGGATATAAAAAAACTGGCTCATATTTCCCTCTCAATTTTGTTCTACGGCCACTTCCCAACTGCGCCAGATCCCTTCTACGCCCGCGGGCAGCCAAAGTTTACGGCCCAGTTCGATCCACGGACAGGGCTGATGAAAATCAGACCCCTGCGAGGCATCCAGGCCATACTGCACGGCGTAAGCGGCAAGCTGAGCGCGCTCGTGCGGCGCCTGTTGACATTGCGCCACCTCCATCGCATCCCCGCCCTGTTCGCTAAAGTGGGCCAACAGACGTTTCAACCACTTGGCGGAAAGGTCATAGCGCCCGGGATGGGCAATGACCGCCTTACCGCCAGAATGATGAATGACATCAATCGCTTGTTTTATTGTACACCACTGAGGCGGAACGTAACCGGTTTTCCCGCGCGCCAGATACTTCTTAAAAACGTCAGCCATGTTGTTGGCATAGCCGGCCTCCACCAGAAAACGGGCAAAATGGCCGCGCGTCACTGCACCGCCGTCCGCCAGCTTCAGCGCCCCTTCCCAGGCCCCGGGGATCCGCGCTTTTTCCAGCCGCTCGGCAATCTGCTGGCCCCGCATCTGGCGACGCGCTTTCTGTTCATCAAGCAGCGCGGTCATCGCCGGATGGCCGATATCGATATTCAGCCCGACAATGTGAATTTCATGATTTTCCCACAATGTGGAAATTTCCACCCCGGTAATCAGCGCCAGCGGTAAGCCGGCGCGTTCAATTTCAGCCTGAGCCGCGGGAATTGCCGCCACGGTATCGTGGTCGGTAATCGCCAGGGTGCCGACGCGCATCTGGTGGGCGCGATGGACAAGTTCTTCTGGAGTCAGACGCCCGTCAGAGGCGATAGTATGGCTGTGCAGGTCGTAAATCACTGCGTAATTGGTGTTGCTCAAGATGACTCCTGCTGGACATGAACCTGTACCCGTCATACTTTAAGTCACAGGCAGATTGACTGTGATTCTGCAGCTTAAGTGATTCAGGATATCAATAAGCGCATCATCATACCGACTCAGAGAGAAAATCTGCAAACAGGGGTTGACTTTAATCTCCCGGACTAGTTAACTAGTACGCAAGTTCACATGAAGGGGTATTAACGATGAAAACGCAATTTATCACTCTGCACGGCTGGTGGCGCACCTCCTGTTATCGGGCGGCGTGATCGCGTTTTGCACTCAGCATACAGATACCCGGCCCGCCAATGAGCGGGCTTTTTATTGGACAAATTATTATAGCGAACAGGCGACAACAATAATGCAAACATCAAAACCGGCACTCGAGCTTCTCACCAGCGACGCCATCTATCGGGAAAACCCCACGGCATTGTTCCACCAGATCTGCGGCGCGCGTCCAGCCACCCTACTGCTGGAATCCGCTGATATCGACAGCAAGGATGATTTAAAGAGCCTGCTGCTGGTGGACAGCGCCCTGCGCATTACCGCACTTGGTGACACTGTCACTATTCACTCATTGTCCGCCAACGGTACGGCGCTGCTGGAACTGTTGGATAGCGCCCTGCCCGCTGGCATCAATAATCAGCGTCAGCCAAATAGCCGGGTATTAACCTTCCCGCCGGTCAGCGCGCTGTTAGATGAAGATGCCCGCTTATGTTCACTCTCGGTCTTCGATGCTTTTCGCCTGCTGCAGGAGCTGGTTACCGTTCCGCAGGACGAGCGCGAGGCCATGTTCTTCGGCGGCCTGTTCGCCTATGACCTGGTCGCCGGTTTTGAAGACCTGCCATCGCTGGAAAACGACACCGCCTGCCCGGATTACTGCTTCTATCTCGCGGAAACGCTGCTGGTTATCGACCATCAGACCAAAAACACCCGTATCCAGGCGAGCCTGTTTACGCCGTTGGAAAGCGAAAAGCAGCGTCTGCTTGAGCGGATCGCTCAGCTTCGTCAGCAGCTGAACGAGCCGCCGCTGCCGCTGCCGGTGACTACGGTTGCCGAGATGCGCTGCGACTGCGACCAGAGCGACGAAGAGTACGGCGCCGTGGTGCGTAAAATGCAGCGCGCCATCCGCGCGGGCGAGATTTTTCAGGTCGTGCCGTCGCGCCGCTTCTCGCTGCCCTGCCCGTCGCCGCTCGCCGCTTATGATGTGCTGAAAAAAAGCAATCCGAGCCCGTACATGTTCTTTATGCAGGACAACGATTTCACCCTGTTCGGCGCTTCTCCGGAGAGCTCTCTCAAGTATGACGCCACCAATCGCCAGATTGAAATCTACCCGATCGCCGGTACCCGCCCGCGCGGCCGTCGCGCCGACGGTTCGCTGGATCGCGATCTCGACAGCCGCATTGAGCTGGAGATGCGCACCGACCATAAAGAGCTCTCCGAGCATCTGATGCTGGTCGATCTTGCGCGTAACGACCTCGCGCGCATCTGTACGCCGGGTAGCCGCTACGTCGCCGACCTGACCAAAGTCGACCGCTACTCCTTTGTGATGCACCTCGTCTCCCGCGTGGTTGGCGAGCTGCGCCGCGATCTTGACGTTCTGCATGCCTACCGCGCCTGTATGAATATGGGCACCCTCAGCGGGGCGCCGAAAGTGCGCGCCATGCAGCTTATCGCCGCCGCTGAAGGCAAACGCCGCAGCAGCTACGGCGGCGCGGTGGGCTACTTTACCGCCCACGGCGACCTCGATACCTGCATCGTTATCCGTTCCGCCTACGTGCAGGATGGCGTCGCCACCGTCCAGGCCGGCGCCGGTATCGTGCTCGACTCCGTTCCCCAGTCAGAAGCGGATGAAACCCGTAATAAAGCTCGCGCGGTGCTGCGCGCTATCGCCCAGGCCCACCACGCGAAGGAGATTTTCTAATGGCCGACATTCTGCTGCTCGATAATATCGATTCTTTTACCTATAACCTGGCAGACCAGCTGCGTTCGAACGGCCATAACGTGGTGATTTACCGCAACTCCGTCCCGGCGCAGGCGCTGATTGAGCGCATCGGCACGATGAAAAACCCGGTACTGATGCTCTCTCCCGGTCCGGGGACGCCGAGCGAAGCCGGCTGTATGCCAGAGCTGCTAACCCGCATGCGCGGCAAGTTGCCGATTATCGGTATCTGCCTCGGCCACCAGGCGATTGTCGAAGCCTACGGCGGCTACGTCGGCCAGGCCGGCGAAATCCTCCACGGTAAGGCTTCCAGTATTGAACATGACGGACAGGCGATGTTTGCCGGTCTGAGCAACCCGCTGCCGGTGGCCCGCTATCACTCGCTGGTGGGCAGCAATATCCCGGCAGGACTCACCATCAACGCCCACTTCAACGGAATGGTGATGGCGGTGCGTCACGACGCGGATCGCGTCTGCGGCTTCCAGTTCCACCCTGAGTCAATTCTGACCACCCAGGGGGCACGCCTGCTGGAGCAAACCCTGGCCTGGGCGCTGCAGAAGCTGGAGCAGACCAACACCCTCCAGCCGATTCTGGAAAAACTGTACCAGGCCGAAACCCTGAGCCAGCAGGAGAGCCATCAGCTGTTCTCTGCGGTGGTGCGCGGTGAAGTCAAACCCGAGCAGTTGGCCGCCGCGCTGGTGAGCATGAAGGTGCGCGGTGAGCATCCGCAGGAAATCGCTGGCGCCGCCACCGCGCTGCTGGAAAACGCCGCGCCGTTCCCGCGCCCGGACTACCCTTTTGCCGACATCGTTGGTACCGGCGGCGACGGCAGCAACAGTATCAATATTTCGACCGCCAGCGCCTTCGTTGCCGCCGCCTGCGGCCTGAAGGTCGCGAAGCACGGCAACCGCAGCGTATCGAGTAAATCAGGATCGTCCGACCTGCTGGCGGCATTCGGTATCAACCTCGATATGAATGCCGATAAATCTCGCCAGGCGCTGGATGAACTGGGCGTTTGCTTCCTGTTCGCCCCGAAGTATCACACCGGTTTCCGTCACGCGATGCCGGTCCGTCAGCAGCTCAAAACCCGCACCCTGTTTAACGTGCTTGGGCCGCTGATCAACCCGGCCCACCCTCCTCTGGCGCTGATTGGCGTTTATAGCCCTGAACTGGTGCTGCCGATTGCGGAAACCCTGCGCGTGCTGGGCTACCAGCGCGCCGCGGTGGTGCATAGCGGCGGTATGGATGAAGTATCGCTGCACGCGCCGACGGTGGTCGCGGAACTGAACCATGGCGAAATCAAGAGCTACCAGCTGACCGCCGCCGACTTTGGCCTGACGCCTTACCATCAGGAGCAGCTGGCAGGCGGCACGCCGGAAGAAAACCGTGACATTCTTACGCGCTTGCTACAAGGTAAAGGCGAGGCCGCTCACGAAGCCGCCGTTGCCGCCAACGTCGCCATGTTGATGCGTTTACATGGATACGAAGATCTGAAGGCCAACGCGCAGCAGGTCATCGATGTGCTGCACAGCGGAGCGGCCTATGACAGAGTGACCGCATTAGCGGCAAGAGGGTAAATAATGCAGACCGTTTTAGCAAAAATCGTGGCCGACAAAGCGATTTGGGTAGAAGCCCGCAAACAACAACAACCGTTAGCCAGTTTTCAAAATGAAGTGGTACCGACGCAGCGCAATTTTTATGACGCCCTCGCCGGAACCCGCACCGCGTTTATTCTCGAGTGCAAAAAAGCCTCGCCATCAAAGGGGCTGATTCGCGATGATTTTGACCCGGCGGCCATCGCCGGCGTCTACAAGCACTACGCCTCGGCTATCTCGGTGCTTTGCGATGAGAAATATTTCCAGGGCAGCTTCGACTTTCTGCCGATCGTCAGCAAGGTCGCGCCGCAGCCGATTTTGTGTAAGGACTTCACCATCGATCCTTACCAGATTTACCTGGCGCGCTACTATCAGGCCGACGCCTGTCTGCTGATGCTTTCAGTGCTGGATGATGAGCAGTATCGCCAGCTCTCTGCCGTTGCACATAGCCTGAACATGGGCGTGCTGACCGAAGTGAGCAATGAAGAGGAGCTGGAGCGCGCGATTGCGCTGAAGGCGAAAGTGGTGGGCATCAACAACCGCGATCTGCGCGATATGTCGATTGATCTCAACCGTACCCGCACCCTGGCGCCTAAGCTCGGTCATGAGGTCACGGTGATCAGCGAGTCCGGTATCCATACCTATGCAGAAGTGCGTGAACTAAGCCACTTCGCCAATGGTTTCCTGATTGGCTCAGCGCTGATGGAGCACGCCGACTTGAACGCCGCCGTGAAGCGCGTGCTGCTCGGCGAGAATAAGGTCTGCGGCCTGACCCGCCCCCAGGATGCTCAGGTGGCGTATGAATCCGGCGCGATCTACGGCGGCCTGATTTTTGTCCCGACGTCGCCGCGAGCGGTGAATGACGCTCAGGCGAAAGCCGTCATCGATAGCGCGCCACTGAGCTACGTCGGCGTGTTTCGCAATACCCCGGTGGCGGAAGTTGTCGCCCGCGTGGAAAATCTGAGCTTAGCCGCGGTACAGCTGCACGGCAGCGAAGACCAGGCCTATATTGATACCCTGCGCGCCGAACTTCCGGCAACGGTGCACATCTGGAAGGCCCTCAGCGTCGGCGAAACCCTACCGCAGCGCAATCTGCATCACGTCGATAAATATATTTTCGACAATGGTCAAGGCGGCACCGGCCAGCGTTTCGACTGGTCGCTGCTGCAAGGTCAGGACCTGCGGAACGTTCTGCTGGCAGGCGGCCTCGGTGCCGATAACTGTGTGGAAGCCGCCAAAAGCGGCTGTGCCGGACTCGATTTTAATTCAGGCGTAGAGTCGCAGCCGGGTATTAAAGATGCCAGCAAACTGTCCTCTGTATTTCAAACGCTGCGCGCATATTAAGGAGCAATAATGAGTACTTTACTGAACCCCTACTTTGGCGAATTCGGCGGGATGTACGTTCCGCAGATCCTGATGCCCGCCCTGCGCCAGTTGGAAGAAGCGTTCGTCAGCGCGCAGAAAGACCCGGCATTCCAGGCTGAATTTACTGACCTGCTGAAAAACTACGCGGGTCGCCCGACGGCGCTGACCAAATGCCGGAACCTTACCGAAGGCACCCGCACCACGCTGTATCTCAAGCGTGAAGACCTGCTGCACGGCGGCGCGCATAAAACTAACCAGGTGCTCGGCCAGGCGCTGCTGGCGAAACGGATGGGTAAAACGGAAATCATCGCCGAAACCGGCGCCGGCCAGCACGGCGTTGCCTCTGCGCTCGCCAGCGCCCTGCTCGGCCTGAAGTGCCGTATCTATATGGGCGCTAAGGATATCGAACGCCAGTCGCCGAACGTTTTCCGCATGCGCCTGATGGGTGCTGAAGTGATCCCGGTACATAGCGGTTCTTCTACACTGAAAGACGCCTGCAATGAGGCCCTGCGCGACTGGTCCGGCAGCTACGAAAAAGCCCACTATATGCTCGGCACCGCCGCCGGTCCGCACCCGTTCCCGACCATCGTGCGTGAATTCCAGCGCATGATTGGCGAAGAGACCAAAGCGCAGATCCTCGAGAAAGAAGGTCGCCTGCCGGATGCGGTTATCGCCTGCGTCGGCGGCGGATCGAACGCCATCGGCATGTTCGCCGACTTTATCGACGAAACCGCTGTTGGCCTGATTGGCGTGGAGCCGGCAGGTCACGGTATTGAGTCCGGCGAGCACGGCGCGCCGCTGAAGCACGGTCGGGTGGGTATCTACTTCGGTATGAAATCGCCGATGATGCAAACAGAAGAGGGGCAGATTGAGGAGTCCTACTCCATCTCCGCCGGACTGGACTTCCCGTCAGTAGGGCCGCAGCATGCGTATCTGAACAGCATTGGCCGCGCCGATTACGTGTCAATTACCGATGACGAAGCGCTGGATGCCTTTAAAGAACTCTCCCGCCATGAGGGGATTATCCCGGCACTGGAGTCCTCCCATGCCCTGGCGCACGCGCTGAAAATGATGCGTGAAAACCCGGAAAAAGAGCAGCTGCTGGTGGTTAACCTCTCCGGCCGCGGCGATAAAGACATCTTCACCGTACACGATATTTTAAAAGCGCGAGGGGAAATCTGATGGAACGTTATGAGACGCTGTTTGCACAACTGAAAGCTCGCCGGGAAGGCGCGTTTGTTCCCTTCGTCACCCTCGGCGATCCGAATCCGGAACAGTCGCTGAAAATTATCGATACGCTGATTGAAGCGGGCGCCGACGCGCTGGAGCTGGGCATTCCCTTCTCCGACCCGCTGGCTGACGGCCCAACGATTCAGGACGCCACCCTGCGCGCATTTGCCGCAGGCGTCACGCCCGCCCAGTGCTTTGAAATGCTGACAGCAATTCGTCAAAAGCATCCGACCATCCCGATCGGCCTGCTGATGTACGCCAACCTGGTTTTCAGTCCGGGCATTGATGAATTCTACGCCGCGTGTGAACGCGCAGGCGTCGATTCCGTACTGGTCGCCGATGTCCCCGTGGAAGAGTCCGCGCCGTTCCGCCAGGCCGCGTTGCGCCATAACATCGCGCCGATTTTCATCTGCCCGCCGAATGCCGATGACGATCTGCTGCGCCAGATCGCCTCTTACGGTCGCGGTTATACCTACCTGCTGTCGCGGGCGGGCGTGACCGGTGCGGAAAACCGCGCCGCGCTGCCGCTGCATCATCTGATTGAAAAGCTGGCCGAGTACCACGCCGCGCCGCCGCTGCAGGGTTTTGGCATCTCGGCGCCGGAGCAGGTGACCGCGGCGATTGACGCAGGCGCAGCCGGCGCGATTTCCGGCTCTGCCATCGTCAAAATCATCGAGCGTAACGTGAACGACCCGCAGGCTATGCTCGCCGAACTGAAAGCCTTTGCGCAAAGTCTGAAGGCTGCCACCAAAGCCGCGTAAGCTAGTCCGCCGTCCGGTCCCGCGCCGGGCGGCTATTTCTGTTGCAAGCTGCCGGCATAGACAAAATAGCGCCAGCACATCATCTTGCGTCCACCCCGCCAGCACCTCATTCATCAGCCGCGTTCTTGCTTGCGCAATGCGTGTAATCATCTCCTGGCCCGCTTCGCTGAGCGTCACTTCGCTAATCCGCCGCTCTTTCGCATTGGGCTGCTTTCGCGCCAGCCCCAGGGCTTCCAGCTTTTTCACCTGCCCTTTCCGCTGCCGATATTGCTCTGAGCGGTACTGCGCTCCGCGCCGCTGCAGCTGATGGGCAGCGGTATTGGCAGCCTATCAGTGTCCCAGCGGCTGACCACTACGGGCGGGTTTACCATCGCCACCGCTCCCCAGATCGCCACGGCGTGGCCTCAGGATAACCGCCAGAAACGCACCATTTTTATCGTCGATTAAAAAATGATTCCGCACAAAAGTTGGGGTTGATATATTAAATGAGAAATATTATCTTTCTCATTACCGAATAGTTGAGTAATCAACTCAGGTATTCGGTACGACATTGCTCACATTGCTTCCAGTATTTTTGCCCGCACTTGTGCGGGCTTTTTTTATGGCTGCCGACATACTCTGCGCACCAGTTGCCTTAGCCAGCGATGCGCTAATTCATGCTGCTGGCGAGGATGCCACATTTGTGACACCGTTATCTCCGGCACGCTCACCGGGAGAGGAAAACCGATCATCTCTTTTCCCGCCGCGCTCCGCAGACAGGAGGCCGGGACAACGGCGATAAGTTCAGAATCCCGGGCAACGGCCAGCGCGGCGGAAAAAGCAGGCACCACCGCGGCAATTCTGCGGCTCATTCCACATGCCGCCAGCGCTTCATCAACCGGCCCTCGGATCGCCCCGCGACGGGAGGCTATGACGTGCCCTACGGAAACAAATTGTTCTCGCGACAGATCGGCAAAGGCGGCTAACGGGTGTGTTTTGGCCAGTGCGGCGACAAAGCGATCGCGAAACAGCGCCTGCAGGCGGATCTCAGGCCCCATATTTTCAAGTACGCCAATTTCCAGGTCCACCAGCCCCTCGCGTAGAAATCGGGCATTTTTCTCCGACTTCGCGGCAAACTCCAGCGTCACACCCGGCGCTTCTTGTGCGACAGCGTTCACCAGCGCCGGGCCAAAAACGTCTATAAATCCCTCATTGGTACGTAACGTAAATCGCTTCTCAAGGGTCAATAAACTCAGCGGCGCAGGCGAAGCATTAAGCACCGCGCGCATCTCAGTGACGACGTTTTTTGCCCGCGCCTGCAGACTTTCCGCATGGGGAGTCAGCACCATTTTTCGCCCGGCTCTGACCAGTAGCGGGTCGCCGGTTACCTGCCGTAAGCGCGCCAGCGTACGGCTCATCGCCGACGGGCTAAGCTCAAGCCGCTTTGCCGCCCCGGCAACGCTCTTCTCGCTCAACAGCACATCCAGCGCAGCCAGTAAATTAAAATCGGGATCGGTCATCTTTTCTCCATTCCAGGATATGGCGTCTGATGCACTTTATTATTGCAAATGCTGCGCCTTCCGCCTGCTACAGCACCAGCCTATATTTATCCCATCATTTATTTAAGCCGGAGGATACCAATGGCCGCTTCCACTAAAACAGTATTGATCGCGGGCGCTTCACGCGGGCTTGGCCACGCCATGGCTGAACAGTTTCTGCGGCATGGCTGGCAGGTCATCGGCACCGTGCGCGATCTGTCGCAAACCACGCCGCTGCACCATCTGGCTCGAGCATATCCTGGACGGGTTCGTATTGAGGCGCTGGATATTTGTGATAATGACGGGATCGCGGCGCTGCGCGAAGCGCTTAGCGATAGCGTACTGGATATGCTATTCGTCAACGCGGGCACCACCAACCGCGATCCGACACAAACCATCGGCGAAATCGCGACGGAAGAGTTTATTCATGTCATGTTGACCAACGCGCTCGCGCCAATGCGGGTAATAGAAAGTCTGCAAGATGTCGTGTTACCGCAGGGACTGATTGGCGTCATGTCCTCAGGGCAAGGCAGTTTGAGCAATAATACCGGCGGGCAGCGCGAGTTGTACCGCGGGAGTAAAGCCGCGCTGAATATGTTTATGCGCAGCTTTGCCGCCCGCCCTGCCTGCGTATCGCATCCGCTGGTGGTCATGGCGCCGGGCTGGATCCGCACGGCCCTCGGCGGCGAGAGCGCCCCGCTTACCATTGCAGAGACCATCCCCTCGCTGGTGAACGTGCTGCTGGAAAAACAAAATCGCCCCGGATTAGAGTATTTGGATTATCGAGGATGTCGGGTGCCGTGGTAATAGTTTTATGCGTATTAATGGCGTGCTGACGAGTTCAGGGCAGTCAATTTTCGTTTTTTACGCTATTACCCCCGATGACGGGGAGTTTCCGCGCCCGTCTCGCTTGGTGTGGGCTGGTCATGCGTTTTTCTGGTCGCTCCTGAGCTAAAGCCCGGCAGGAGTGGTATTATTCATGGCAGAAAAAACAGGCACAACGTCAACCGGGGAGCGATTTATGCACGAAGAAGTACCTCTGAAATATTACGACATTGCGGATGAGTATTCGACCGAGTCCGCCGAGCCCGTGAGCGAGTCGGAACGCGATCCTCTGGCGCGCTATTTCCAGCTGTTGATTACTCGCCTGATGAATAACGAAGAAATCAGCGAGGAAGCGCAGGGAGAGATGGCCGTACAAGCGGGCATCGATCGCCAGCGCATTGATGATATCGCGGTATTTCTGAATAAATGGGGTAATGAGTAGTCGTTGCTGCGGCCGACCTGGGGGATACTTAGGGAAATCCGCCACGCGTCAGAAAGCGTAATAAAGCTGGTCACGATGACCAGCTTTATCAGGGACTTTAGAACCGGTATCCGGCCGAGAACATAAACACCCACGGATCCAGACGAATACTATCGTGCTGCTGCGCGCCCGCCAGCTTATAGTTGGCGGTGGTATCGATATCCATGTACCACACCGACATGTTAATCAGCCAGTCGCGGTTAATCAGATAGTCCATCCCCACCTGCCCTGCCGCTCCCCAGGAGTCTTTCAGGCTCAGGTCAGAGATACCGGTTTTTTTACCCGTATCGTTCACGCTTTCGTCGAAGAAGGTCGTGTAGTTGATACCCGCGCCAATGTACGGACGCAGTTTGCTGCTCGAATCGCCAAAGTACCACTGCGCCATTAACGTCGGCGGTAAATGATGAACGGTTGCAATATTGCCGGTTGCCGCGGTCCCGACTTTATGCCGGAACGGCGTAGCGGCCAACAGTTCAACGCCGATGTTATCGGTTGCCATATAGGTGAATGTCAGACCCAGTTGCGTATTGTTGCTGACGTTAAAGCCCCCCAGGCTGCCTAACGTACCGCCCGCGCCTTCGGTCGGCCTGACCGTGGCCGAACCCGCGCGAATAAAAAATTCCCCGGCTTCATGCGCCCAGACGCTGCTGCCGGAAAGACTGCTCAGAATAACAACCGCCGCTGCTAACTTTTTCATACCCACTTCCTCGTTATGGTTATTCAGCGCAAGAATATACATACAAAGAGGTATGCTTGATCCAACATAGATCACATTAAGTGGGCAAATTTAACATTTATTGATCCAGATTAATTTTCACTTTCTCAATACAATCAGTGATAAGCGTGTGATATCAAGTTTCTTCATTTACGGTACTCCGAACAGCGCTTCGCTGATTTCCTCTTCTATTTACAAAGATATACTTAGCGCGCAGCAGCAGAGACTGCTACCCCGCCGCGATTTGCGGTACAATCGCCGGCTAGTTAACACCTGCAATACTCAAGGAGAATGCATGTCTATCACGGCGAAGTCCGTCTACCGTGACACCGGGAACTTTTTCCGCAATCAGTTCGTTACTATCCTGCTGATTGCGCTGCTATGCGCGTTCATTACGGTAGTACTTGGCCATGCCTTTTCACCCAGTGAAGAACAGCTGTCGATATTAAGCCAGGGCGATAGCCTGGCGGGTAGCGGCGGGCTGTTTGAACTGGTCCAGAGCATGACGCCTGAGCAGCAGCAAATCCTGCTGCGAGCCTCTGCGGCTTCCACTTTCTCCGGTCTTGTGGGCAACGCCATCCTTGCCGGCGGCGTTCTGCTCATGATTCAAATGATCTCCGCCGGTCAGCGGGTCAGCGCCCTGCGCGCGATCGGCGCTTCCGCGCCGGTGCTGCCAAAGCTGCTGCTGCTGATCCTGCTGACGACGTTTATCGTGCAGATGGGGATGATGCTGGTGGTGGTGCCTGGCGTCCTGCTGGCTATCGTGCTCTCTTTCGCACCGGTTATGCTGGTGCAGGATAAAATCGGCATCTTCAGCGCCATGCGTGGCAGTATGCGTCTGGCCTGGGCCAACGTGCGTCTGGTGGCGCCGGCGATTATCGGCTGGCTGCTGGCGAAAACGCTGCTGCTGCTGTTTGCATCCAGCTTCGCGGTCCTGACGCCGAACGTTGGCGCGGTGGTAATAAATACCCTCAGTAATCTGATCTCTGCATTGTTGCTGATCTATTTATTCCGCTTGTATATGCTTATTCGCAACTAACTTAATCCGAGGCGGGCTATTTCTGCCCCGATCTGAACGACGGAATCGATGTATGAAGCAGTTTCTGGATTTTTTACCGCTGGTAGTCTTCTTCGCATTCTACAAGCTATATGATATTTACGCCGCGACAACCGCGCTGATTATCGCCACCGCCATCGTGCTGATCTACAGCTGGGTACGCTATCGCAAAGTCGAAAAAATGGCGCTCATTACCTTCGTGCTGGTCGCCGTGTTCGGCGGATTGACTATCTTCTTCCATAACGACGAGTTTATTAAATGGAAGGTAACGGTTATCTACGTGCTGTTCGCCAGCGCGCTGCTGTTTAGCCAGTGGGTGATGAAGAAGCCGCTGATCCAGCGCATGCTGGGGAAAGAGCTGACGCTACCGCAGCAGGTGTGGTCGCGCCTCAATCTGGCCTGGGCGGTATTTTTTATTCTTTGCGGACTGGCCAATATCTACATCGCTTTCTGGCTGCCGCAGAATATCTGGGTCAACTTCAAGGTCTTCGGCCTGACCGCGCTGACGCTGGTCTTCACTCTGCTGAGCGGCGTTTATATCTATCGCCATATGCCACAGGATGACAACCACTAAGCTGCCATTCTCCCGGCACGCAGCTTTGCGTGCCGTCTCCCCCTTGATCCACTGTTATGCTCTCTGAACAGGATTAAAAAACCGTTTTCTTCATAATATCTACCGGATCACGGAAAGTTGCGGCAATTGTGAGGATTTTGTGGAGATTAACGCACTGTTATTGTAATGATAATTATTATCATTGATATTCTCGATCTCAATTTAACCCGATTTTATAGGGATATTTATCATGAGACCGCAGAAACAGCACATAACCACTCCTCTAGCACTGGCCATAGCAGGCTTGTTCAGTCCGGCTGGCTTTGCCGAAGAAGTGGAGCAGGATACCGAAACCATGGTGGTACGGGGAACCGCCGAAGAGGCGCTGAAGCAGCAGCCGGGCGTCTCGATCATCACCGCGGAAGATATTGCTAAAGCTCCCCCGGTTAACGATCTCTCAGAAATCATCCGTAAAATGCCCGGCGTAAACCTGACCGGCAACAGCGCCAGCGGCAGCCGCGGCAACAATCGTCAAATAGATATTCGCGGTATGGGGCCGGAAAACACGCTGATCCTTATTGATGGCGTGCCCGTCACCTCCCGCAATTCTGTGCGCTATAGCTGGCGCGGCGAACGAGATACCCGCGGCGACAGCAATTGGGTGCCGCCGGAAATGGTGGAACGCATTGAAGTTCTCCGCGGCCCTGCCGCAGCGCGCTACGGCTCAGGCGCCGCGGGCGGGGTGGTCAATATCATCACCAAACGCCCCACCAACGACTGGCACGGCTCGCTTTCGCTTTATACCAATCAGCCGGAAAATAACAAAGAAGGCTCCACTAACCGGGCTAATTTCAACCTTAACGGACCGCTGGCCGGGGACGCCCTGACCATGCGTTTATACGGTAACATTAACAAAACCGAACCCGACGCCTGGGATATTAACCGCGCGCAAAATGGATCTTATGCCGCGGGCCGTGAAGGTGTGCGCAACAAAGATATTAACGCCCTGCTGTCATGGAAAGTCACGCCGCAACAGATTATCGATTTTAGCTACGCCTATAGTCGGCAGGGCAATATCTATGCCGGCGATACCCAGTATAGCAACAGTAATATGAGCCCCAATGGCCTGGTAGATACCCTCTACGGTCAGGAAACAAACAGGATGTATCGACAGACCTGGGGGCTGACCTATAACGGGATATGGGACTGGGGCCAGTCAAAGGCGGGCGTCTACTACGAAAAAACCAACAATACTCGCCTGCAGGAGGGCACCACCGGCCGCGTTGAAGGGATGATCAACAGCGATGTCTATGACACCAGCCGCCTGGAGTCATGGCGCTCAACCGCAGAGGTGAATCTCCCCTTCAACTGGCTCGCTGAACAGACCCTCACTCTGGGCATGGAGTGGAATCACGATGAGCTGAACGATCCGGCGTCGATGCAGGCCACCACCACCACGGATGCGCTCCCCGGGGTTTCCGGCGATCCTTCACAACGCAGCCCTAAAAACAGCGCCACCCTGACCGGTATCTATCTCGAAGACAATATTGAAGCGACGCCGGGCACCAATATTATCCCGGGTCTACGTTTCGACTATCATAACGACTTCGGCAGCAACTGGAGCCCGAGCCTGAACCTGTCGCAGGATCTGGGGGATATGTTTAAGGTCAAAGCAGGTATTGCCCGGGTATTTAAGGCGCCGAACCTGTATCAGTCCAGCGAGGGGTATCTGCTTTCTACGCGGGGCAACGGCTGCCCGATAAGTATTGCCGATGGCAACTGCTATCTTTTGGGAAACCCGGACCTCGATCCGGAAATCAGCATCAATAAGGAGATTGGCCTTGAGTTTAACCTGAACGGTTATAACGCCGGCGTCACCTGGTTCCGCAACGACTACAAAAACAAGATCGTCTCCGGCACCGAGATACTGGGTAATACCGCTACCGGGGCGAATATCCTGCAGTGGGAGAACGGCGGGAAAGCGGTCGTCGAAGGCCTTGAAGGCACGCTGCTGGTTCCGGTCATTGCCGATAAGCTCAGCTGGCGCACCAATGCCACTTATATGATCAAATCGGAAAACAAAGATACCGGAAACCCGTTGTCCGTTATTCCGAAATACACCATCAATACCCTACTTGACTGGCAGGTAACCAGCAAGTTTTCGGCGAACGTCAACTGGACCCTGTACGGTCGGCAGAAACCGCGCGAATACGCGGAAATTCGTAATGAAAATGGGGTGCTGGCCACCAATGAAGTCGGTTCCTATTCCGTGGTGGGTATCGGCGGCAACTATCAGCTAATGAAAGACCTGCGCCTGAACGCCGGGATTAGCAACCTGTTCGATAAGCAAATTTATCGTGAAAACGAAGGCGCTTCGACCTACAACGAACCGGGTCGCGCCTATTACGCTGGCGTCACGATCTCGTTCTGACCCCTCATGCCCGCTATCGCGGGCGTATTCCCTATTTTCTCAGCGTCCTTTTCATAGTAGCATCGCGCCTGATCATCTTTGACTAGTACAGAGTATAGAATGACAACAACAGATCTTGCGCCGAAGGGCGAATTGGTTTTACGCACCCTGGCGATGCCGGCGGACACCAACGCTAACGGCGATATTTTCGGCGGCTGGCTGATGTCGCAAATGGATATTGGCGGCGCCATTATGGCCAAAGAGATTGCCCACGGCCGCGTCGTGACCGTCCGCGTCGACGGCATGACCTTTTTACGCCCGGTGGCAGTTGGCGATGTCGTATGCTGCTACGCCAACTGCGTGAAGCGCGGCAATACGTCGATAACCATTAATATGGAAGTGTGGGTCAAGAAAGTGTCGTCTGAGCCTATCGGCCAGCGCTATAAAGCGACCGAAGCGCTGTTTATCTACGTCGCGGTAGATAATCAGGGCAAGCCTCGCGCCCTGCCCGCCCTGTAATGCAGCCGGCCCGGCACAACCGGGCCGGTCGTTTACAGAAAACCGAGTAAAGAGAAGAAGAAGTAGCCCAGTACAATAATGACCACCGGCAAAACGTAAAGCGGAAAATACTGCACCAGGATGGTATGACGCGGCACCACCACACGTTCGGAGATTTGCTCGCGCGTCAGCCCTTCAGCCCCTTTTGCCTGCTCCAGAATCAGCTGATCCTCCACGCCTTCGCGCAGAAATTTAGCCTGGCGCCCCATCCGCGCCCCGGACGCCTGCAGCGCCATGCCGACAAACACCAGAATATAGATAATCCAGAAGCCAATGTTCATACCGTGCTTAAAGTCCGGCAGCGGCGAGTTGTACCAGAAGAAATTGAGGAACGGCGTATTAAAACGCATCATCTCAATCATTACATGGGCGAAGTCCATCATCACCGCGTCAATGCCCGGTTTTTTCTCACTGTGCTCGTACATAAACTTCAGCACGGAAATCAGCGTCGAGATAACCGCCGGGATAAATACCACCCACCCCAAAATACGTTTAAGTACTGCAATGCGTCCAGCTTGTTGATACGTCATGGGTTCCCCTTGTTAAGACGCCTATCCACTCTAAGTCTACCTTCGTCGGCGAATTTCGCCCAATAATGCGCGGTATGATATACCATGAGTGCCGATTCGTTATCTATTTACGCTACAAGGAGAGGGACTTATGTCAGCCAGGCGCCAGATTCACGCCGCGATTTTTGATATGGATGGGTTACTGATTGATTCCGAGCCGCTATGGGATAAAGCCGAACTGGAGGTGATAGCAAGCCTGGGGGTGGATATCAGCCGCCGCCATGAAATGCCAGATATTCTGGGCCTGCGCATCGATTTAGTCGTCGACCTGTGGTTTGCCCAGCAGCCGTGGAAAGGCCCGGATCGCGCGGAAGTCACCGCGCGGATCATCAATCGCGCCATCCAGCTGGTGGAAGAAGCGCGTCCGCTTCTCCCCGGCGCGCGCGAAGCGGTGGCATTGTGCAAAGCCCAGGGGCTAAAAATCGGCCTCGCGTCAGCATCGCCGCTGCGGATGCTGGAAAAAGTCCTCGCCATGTTTGAACTGCGCGACCAGTTTGACGCCCTCGCTTCCGCCGAAATGCTGCCGTTCAGCAAACCGCATCCGCAGGTGTATCTGAACTGCGCCGCCAGTCTTGGCGTCAGCCCAATGAACTGCGTGGCGCTGGAAGACTCGGTCAACGGCATGATTGCCAGCAAAGCAGCGCGGATGCGGTCTATCGTGGTACCGGAAGCAGAAAACAGCCGCGACCCGCGCTTCGTGCTGGCTGACGTGAAGCTTGCTACGCTTGAGTCCCTCACGCCGGGCGACCTGCTCGGCTAATCCTGTCTGTGATGATGGGATAGCGGTATCATCCTATCATCACAAAAATAAAACACCGTTTCATTTTTAATTGTTTTTTCCTCTTTCGCCCTCTATGCTTATCTCAACGGCGTTATTTGACGCATGAAATCAGCATACAGAGGTGCATATGGTACTGAACGCCTTTGACCTTGCGGGCAAGGTCGCCATCGTGACGGGTTGTGATACCGGGCTGGGCCAGGGAATGACTTTAGGCCTTGCCCAGGCCGGGTGCGATATCGTCGGCGTGAATCGCCGGATCCCCCATGAAACCGCAGAAAAGGTGCAGGCGCTGGGCCGCCGCTTTACCGCTATCCAGGCCGATCTAAGCCGGCAGGATGAGATTGAAGATATAGTGACTCAGGCTGTGGCCGCCATGGGCCGGGTAGATATTCTGGTCAACAATGCGGGAACCATCCGTCGCGCCGATGCGCTCTCCTTTAGCGAAAAGGACTGGGACGACGTGATGAATCTGAATCTGAAATCGGTGTTCTTTCTTTCCCAGGCGGTTGCCCGGCAGTTTATTCAGCAGGGTGATGGCGGAAAAATCGTGAACATTGCCTCCATGCTCTCTTTTCAGGGCGGTATTCGGGTTCCATCCTATACCGCATCAAAAAGCGGCGTACTGGGTATTACCCGCCTGATGGCCAATGAGTGGGCCGGGCATCGCATCAACGTTAACGCGATTGCGCCGGGGTATATGGCGACCAATAATACCCAACAGCTGCGCGATGACGCCGAGCGTAGCAAAGCGATCCTCGACCGTATTCCGGCCGGGCGCTGGGGGGTTGCGGATGACCTACAGGGGCCGGTCGTCTTCCTCGCCTCCAGGGCGGCGGATTACATCAGCGGCTATACCCTGGCGGTGGATGGCGGCTGGCTGGCGCGCTGATGGTTTTGTGACAAAGAGTTACACCGTCACCTCTTTCACACACTGTATAAAAACCCTATACTGTATGAATTGACAGTTTAGGGTTTTTATCATGACGGCGGAAGGCCACCTCCTCTTTTCTATCGCCTGCGCGGTATTTGCGAAAAATGCGGAATTAACGCCCGTGCTGGCCCAGGGCGACTGGTGGCATATTATTCCTTCCGCCATCCTGACCTGTCTGCTGCCGGATATCGATCACCCGAAGTCATTTCTCGGCCAGCGCTTGAGCTGGATATCAAAACCGATAGCGCGCGCCTTCGGCCATCGCGGCTTCACCCATAGCCTGCTGGTGGTTTTTGGCGCGGTCGCGATTTTCTCATTGAAAGTGCCAGAAAGCTGGATAGTTCCGGCAGATGCGGTTCAGGGGCTGGTTCTGGGCTATCTCAGCCATATTCTCGCCGACATGCTCACCCCGGCGGGCGTTCCGCTGCTCTGGCCCTGCCGCTGGCGTTTTCGTCTGCCTCTCCTCGCGCCACGCAAGGGCAATCAGCTGGAGCGTGCACTGTGCATGGCGCTGTTCATCTATGCCGTGTGGATGCCGCAAAACGTTGCCGAAAACAGCGCCGTTCGCTGGTCATCGGATATGATTAATTCGCTGCAAACCACCTTTAATCGCTTTATTAGCCACCAGACTGGACGATAAACCAGCGAATTATTCAATTGGTTATAATCAATTCCATTTGAATATAAGTAACGAATTACGCCTTCTGCTACCCTTGCCGTCATAAGAGTTGGTTATTGACCAACCCGGTGATAAAAGTTATCAGGAGAACGGGGATGAACTTTCCATTAATAGCGAACGTTATCGTGTTCGCGGTTTTACTGTTGGCGCTGGCCCAAACCCGGCATAAACAGTGGAGCCTCGCTAAAAAAGTGCTGGTCGGTCTGGTGATCGGCGTGGTCTTTGGCCTGGCGCTACAGCTGATCTATGGTTCCGACAGCCAGGTGCTGAAGGATTCTATCCAGTGGTTCAATATCGTCGGTAATGGCTATGTTCAACTGCTGCAAATGATCGTTATGCCGCTGGTTTTCGCCTCGATTCTGAGCGCGGTCGCCCGCCTGCACAATGCTACGCAGCTGGGTAAAATCAGCTTCCTCAGCATCGGTACCCTGCTGTTCACCACGCTGATTGCGGCGCTGGTCGGGGTGCTGGTGACCAATATGTTTGGCCTCACCGCCGAAGGACTGGTTCAGGGCAGCGCGGAAACCGCCCGCCTCAACGCCATTCAGAGCAACTACGCCGGTAAAGTCGCGGACCTGAGCGTCCCGCAGCTGATCCTCTCTTTTGTGCCGAAAAACCCGTTTGCCGATCTGACCGGCGCGAACCCGACATCGATTATCAGCGTCGTTATCTTCGCTGCGTTCCTCGGCGTCGCGGCGCTGAAACTGTTGAAAGATGACGTCGCGAAAGGCCAGCGCGTACTCACCGCCATCGACACGCTACAGAGCTGGGTGATGAAGCTCGTACGCCTGGTGATGCAGTTAACGCCGTACGGCGTGCTGGCGCTGATGACCAAAGTGGTTGCGGGCTCTAACCTGCAGGACATCATCAAGCTCGGCAGCTTCGTTATCGCCTCTTATATTGGTCTGGGCATCATGTTCGTGGTGCACGGTCTGCTGCTGGCGGTGAACGGCGTGAGCCCGCTGAAGTACTTCCGTAAAGTCTGGCCGGTACTGACCTTCGCCTTTACCAGCCGCTCCAGCGCCGCGTCGATTCCGCTGAATGTGGAAGCGCAAACGCGTCGTCTGGGCGTGCCGGAGTCTATCGCTAGCTTCTCCGCATCGTTCGGCGCCACCATCGGCCAGAACGGCTGTGCGGGTCTTTATCCGGCGATGCTGGCGGTAATGGTCGCACCGACCGTCGGTATTAACCCGCTCGATCCGCTGTGGATCGCAACGCTGGTTGGCATCGTGACCGTCAGCTCCGCCGGGGTCGCGGGCGTAGGCGGCGGCGCGACCTTTGCCGCCCTGATCGTCCTGCCGGCGATGGGCCTGCCGGTCACGCTGGTGGCGCTGCTGATCTCGGTGGAGCCGCTCATCGATATGGGCCGTACCGCGCTGAACGTGAGCGGTTCTATGACCGCCGGTACCCTGACCAGCCAGTGGCTGCGTCAAACCGATAAAACCATTCTCGATAGCGAAGAAGATGCGGAGCTGGCGCACCGCTAAGCTGATGCAATCTTCAGGTTATCAAAACAAAAAAACCGCTGAAATATCAGCGGTTTTTTTATTTCCCCTGCAGCCTCAGGAGTCGATTTCCCCTTCCTGCCTCATCTGCGTCGCCCAGCGCTGCGCAGCTTCCGGCACGTTAAACGGCGGGGAACGGCGAAAATGTTCGTCTATCAGCACAAAGGCAACGTACTTACCTCGCAGAGCCCAGACGTCGCGAAAACCATCCATTTTGACGGCGTGTTCCGGCGGCGCAGGTTCCACTCGAGGCACGTAGCTAATGACCTGACGATTTTGTTGGCGAAGTGGTTTCATCACAAATAGATTCACTAAACACAGCGGGAAACGGAAACCCTTATCATAGCCGAAAGCGCCCCCTTTCGTCGCCCCCTGCTTGCGACCCTTTAGTAGCAAAACTCCTATAAAAATATGTTCTTGAAATGATGTTCTACAATTAGAAGGGTTTTGGTTTAGCAATGACCATTTTCAGCAATGAAAGCAGGAGCAAGCAATGTCTGATAAACACTCTAACCCACAACCCCATCAATCGCCGGTTCACGATGACCGGGAAGCAAAACCTGGTCTGGATGCCTTGGCTCCCGAAGACCAAAACTGGCGGCCCACGCCGCATCCGACAGCCCCTGGCGAAGAGCCGACCGCGCCGGGCAGTATGAAGGCCCCGGATACGCACAGCGAAAAGCTTGATGCCCTCGAAAAACATCGTAAAGGCGGTGAAGATTATGCGCTCACCACCAACCAGGGCGTTCGCATCGCTGACGATCAAAACTCCCTGCGCGCAGGTAAACGCGGCCCCACGCTGCTGGAAGATTTTATCCTACGTGAAAAAATCACCCACTTCGACCACGAGCGCATTCCGGAAAGGATCGTCCATGCCCGCGGCTCCGCTGCGCACGGCTATTTCCAGGCGTACAGCGATTTAAGCGACATAACCAAAGCCGATTTCCTCTCCAGCCCGGAGAAAAAAACGCCGGTCTTCGTCCGCTTTTCAACCGTACAGGGCGGCGCAGGCTCCGCCGATACGGTGCGCGACATCCGCGGTTTTGCCACCAAGTTTTATACCGACGAAGGGATTTTCGACCTGGTCGGCAACAACACGCCGATCTTTTTTATCCAGGACGCGATCAAGTTCCCTGATTTCGTCCACGCGGTCAAACCCGAGCCCCACTGGGCCGTCCCGCAGGGGCAAAGCGCGCACGACACGTTCTGGGATTATGTCTCGCTACAGCCGGAAACGCTGCATAACGTGATGTGGGCGATGTCCGACCGCGGACTGCCCCGCAGCTACCGCACGATGGAAGGGTTCGGCATCCACACCTTCCGCCTGATTAACGCGCAAGGTAAAGCCACCTTCGTACGTTTTCACTGGAAGCCGGTCGCGGGCAAAGCCTCCCTGGTATGGGACGAGTCGCAAAAGCTGACCGGTCGCGATCCCGATTTCCACCGCCGTGATTTATGGGAAGCGATTGAAGCCGGCGATTATCCTGAGTATGAGCTGGGCTTACAGCTGATCCCGGAAGAGGACGAGTTTGCTTTTGATTTCGATCTACTGGATCCCACCAAGCTGATTCCGGAAGCGCTGGTCCCGGTGCAGCGCGTCGGTAAGATGGTCCTCAATCGCAACCCGGACAACTTCTTTGCCGAAAATGAGCAGGTGGCCTTCCATCCAGGGCATATTGTTCCGGGGATAGACTTCAGCAACGATCCGCTACTGCAGGGCCGACTCTTCTCTTATACCGATACGCAGATTAGCCGCCTCGGCGGACCTAATTTCCATGAAATCCCGATCAATAAACCCACATGCCCGTACCATAATTTCCAGCGCGACGGGATGCACCGGATGGATATTGATACCAACCCGGCAAACTACGAGCCCAACTCCATTAATGATAACTGGCCGCGGGAGACGCCGCCGGCCGCTAAACGCGGCGGCTTTGAATCCTATGCCGAGCGGGTTGACGGAGAAAAAATTCGCCAGCGCAGCCCCTCGTTTGGCGAGTACTACTCTCAGCCCCTGCTGTTCTGGCGTAGCCAGACGCCTGTTGAGCAGCAGCACATTATCGACGGCTTTAGCTTCGAACTGAGCAAGGTCGTCAGGGAGTGGATCCGCGAGCGGGTGGTCGATCAGCTGGCGCATATCGACCTGCAGCTAGCTCAGGCGGTGGGCAAAAACCTGGGGATTGAGCTCACCGACGAGCAGCGCAGCATCACCCCGCCACCGGATGTTAACGGCCTGAAAAAAGATCCGACCTTAAGCCTGTACGCCATTCCCAGCGGCGACGTTAAGGGCCGGGTGGTGGCGGTACTGCTTAACGACCGGCCGGTCGCGAAAGAGCTGCTGGCGCTGCTGAAGACGCTGAAGGCGCAGGGGGTACATGCCAAACTGCTCTATTCCCGAATGGGTAAAGTAAAGGCTGATGACGGTAGCGAGCTACCGGTGGCCGGAACCTTTGCCGGGTCGCCCTCGTTAACCGTCGATGCGGTTATCGTTCCCGGCGGCGATCTGCAAAGCCTGAGCAACAACGGAGATTTCCACTATTACCTGCTGGAAGCTTACAAACACCTGAAGCCAATTCTTCTGGCAGGCGATGCCCGGCAGTGTAAAGCGCCGCTGCAGATCGCCAGCCAGGGTGAAGAAGGCGTTATTGAGACGGATGTCATTGGTAGCCAGGCGATGGATGAGCTAATTACCCTGATGGCGGCACATCGGGTGTGGTCAAGAAGCGCCAAAATCGCCGCGATCCCGGCGTAAAAGAGAAGCCCGGCAGAAATGCCGGGCTTTTGACTTGCCTTTATACATCGCGATAGGTTCCGAGCCGGTAACCGCGCCCGGCGATCGCCGATTTCAGCGACTCGCTCGTCAGCACATCCAGCTCGGTCAGACGCGGATAGCAATAGGCGCTGCCCATAATCGTGTTATCCACGAACGCCGGGTGGCACATTACCTCCAGAGACGTCTCACCGCGGTGGATAGAGGCATCCAGGGTTTGCAGAAACAGTGCTTCCGAAACCCCTTCCCCGTAAAACTCACTGGCGAACCCTTCACTGCTGCGCGCCGCATCCTGCGCTAAACCTGACAGCGTCGCCAGCTGTCGGTCGATCCGCAGCGCCACCCCTTTCTCACGCGCAAAGGCCGCGACGATGGGGTAAATCTGCGCAATCATGTGCACATGGTGATGGCTGTCGATATGCGTCGGCTCATGGCCAAACAGCTCGACAAAGCGCCGGTACTGGCACTCCAGTTCGTGCGCGATTTCATCCAGCGGCAGGCTATCCTCTTCCGCCATCTGCCAAATCCACTTACCGAGACGGCCTTGGCGGGTTAATCCCGGCATCGCCGACAGCGGTTCGCCCAGCGTCAGGACAAAGTGCATCCCCACCGCCAGCTCAGGGATGCAGCGGCTAAGCTGGGCAGCATGGCCGATCGCCGCGCCGTTGACCAGCGCCGTCGTGGAGGTGACCAGACCGTTCTTGCAGGCTTCGATAATGCCGTAGTTTTGCCCTTTGCTGAGGCCAAAATCATCGGCATTGACGATTAACACGCGTTCCATGAGCCGCTCCCGTTACTGTTTCAGTTTTTCGATAGTCGCCGCAAAGTTTGGCAGCCACTGCTCGTGCGCAAGGATCATCTCACGCGCCAGCTTCTCGGCGTCACGATCGGAGTGGATCAGCGGGCTCAGGTTAAGCGCCAGCAGCACGTCATCCAGTTTACCGCTGATTGCCGCTTCGCTGGCCGCGACTTCAAAGCCTTTAATGGTGTAAATCAGTCCCAGCACTTTTTCGTCGAAATGCGTGATGCGCGGCGTCGGTTTGGCACCATCGCGACCCAGCGTACAGGTCATCTCGACCGCCCAGTCGGCCGGGATGTTATCCACGTGGCCATGGTGCGGCACGTTCACGTAATGCTCGGCCTGCTTATCATTGTAAATGGCGTTAATCACTTCACAGGCGGCGTCGGAATAATAGGCCCCGCCGCGCTGCTCCAGCTCTTTTGGTTTAACGTTCAGGTCCGGATCTTTGTACAGCTCAAACAGCTGTTTCTCAACCTTCTGCACCACCTGCGCGCGGGCGCCGCCTTTGTAGTACTCGCCCATTTCAATCGCCAGCATCTCTTTTGGCTTAAAGTAGTAGAGCAGATAAGAACAAGGGATCAGGCGCAGCGATCGGAGCAGCCCTTCGCTAAACGGCAAATCAAAGATATTTTTCACCGAGTTTGCGCTCAATCGACCCGACGCTACGCCGTCAAGCAGCTCGTCAAAGCGTGAAACGCCGTTGACCAGTACATCGCGAACAAACACCAGATGGTTCAGACCAAACAGATCGATATTAAGCTCATTGCTCGGAGTCAGCTTCAGCACGTCGGTGATAAACATCTTCATGCCGATAGGAATATTGCACACGCCGATAAAGCGCTTAAAGCCGGTATGACGATAAACCGCTTCGGTCACCATGCCCGCCGGGTTGGTAAAGTTAATCACCCAGGCGTTAGGACAGACTTCCTGCACATCTTTCACAATGTCAAAAATGACCGGAATGGTGCGCAGACCTTTAAACAACCCACCCGCGCCGTTGGTTTCCTGGCCTAAATAGCCGTGGCTCAGCGGAATACGCTCATCCTTTTCGCGCGCCTTAAGCTGGCCGACGCGCAGCTGGGTGGTGACGAAATCTGCGCCTTCCAGCGCCGCGCGGCGATCGAGGGTCTTGTAGACTTTCATCGGGACGCCGGCTTTTTCTACCATGCGCTGGCACAGCGCGTGGATAATATCGAGCTTTTCCTGCCCTTCCGCAACGTCCACCAGCCACAGTTCGCTGATCGGCAGTTCATGATAACGCTTCAGGAATCCTTCCAGTAATTCCGGGGTATAGCTGCTGCCGCCGCCAATAGTCACTACCTTCAATTTCTGGCTCATCTTTTTCTCCCTTGCGGATAGCGCGTATACGGCACCCGCTCTCCGTTTAAATACGGACAGTTAATTTGAATATTTAGACCGCGCGGACTAATCCGCGCCCGGTTAATTAATACTGGTGAGGTGTTTCCGATAGCTGCTGGGGGTAAAGGACGTCAGCTTCTTGAATGTTTTAATAAACAGACTTGGGCTACTATACCCCGACTCATAGGCGATATCGGTCACCGAGTAGTTGGTTATCTCCAACTGTTTTTTGGCGAAGTTGATGCGAATATCGTTAATCATCTGCATCGGCGTTTTGGCGTAATAACGCTGGGTTGCGCGGGTTAAGTATTCCTGAGTTTTCCCGGAAAGCTCGACCATATTTTCCAGCGCCCCCTCACCAAATTTAAGCTTATCGTGCATACCCTCGACGGTATTTTTCAACCACTGCGGAATAACATCTTCGGTAGGCTCTTCACGATAGTGCCGCAAACGATTCAGGGTGTAAAAAGACACCAGCTCGATAAATTCGTCGAATTCAGTTTCGCGAAAATTCAGTGATGCAATAACCGACTCAATATAACTGAGAAAAGTACTTTTAACGGCATAGACCTGTGAGGCGACCAGACCAAACGGCAGCAGCGGCAGATAGTGTTTCTCAAAGAAACTTTTGCTGATGCCAACGTTAAGAATGCGCGTCGCGCCAAATTCATAAAAACTCTGGTGATGCGACCCCATTGGGATGAAAACAAAATCCCCGCGCTCCAGCAGCACCCGCTTACCATTAATAACCTGATAATAGCGCCCGGTTAAAACGATGGTGTACTCGTAGTAATCATGCTGGTGAAGCCCGCTTACGCTCTCCGTTTTGTTATAGATGACCACATGAAAGTTCTTGCCGTTAAAGAGTTGTTGCTCCCGGGCGGTACTGATTTCAGTGGTCATCATCTTTGGCTGCCTCATCGTGTCGATGACCTATTGTACCTTCTCGTGCAGCTCAATCAATTCGGCAACCAGCTCACGAGCCAGCATTGAGGTCATCAGATGATCCTGCGCATGAACCAGCACCAGGCTCACCTTCATTTTGCCTTCTCCCTCATCGCTCTCAATCAGCTGCGTCTGCACAAGGTGCGCTTCGCTCAGCGCCATACGCGACTGTTCCATCATCGCTTTCGCCGCCGCGAAATCTCCCTGCTTAGCCTGCTTCAGCGCGGCATAAGCCAGGCTGCGCGCTTGACCGGAGTTGATAATCAGCCCCATCACCACCTCTTCGAGGTCGTTTACCGCGGTCTCTTCTGCTGCGATGTTATCCAGATCAAACATAATGACTCCCTTATTTCCAGGACGGTACGGGAAAACTCCCGTACCGCTCAATATTAGAATTTCAGTGCGTTAGCGATATCTTCTTCGCTCTCTTCCTGCTCAATGACGCCCTGCGCTTTGTTGGAAATCACCACAAACGGCAGGTAGACCAGGGTGGATACGGCAAGGTTGAACAGGGCCAGCAGCAGGGCCGCGACGCTACCGTTGGTGTTAAAGAAGGCGCCTAAACCGGTCGGCATGGTCCACGGCGCGATATTGGTAATCGGCGGGATGATGCCGAGGGTGTAAGCCGTCATGGTGATGGCCGCCAGCAGAGGCTGAATCAGAATGAACGGGATAAACATCACCGGGTTCATAATGATCGGCAGACCGAACAGGATTGGCTCGTTAATCTGGAAGATGCCTGACGGCAGCGCCAGTTTCGCCACCTGACGATGATCCTCACGACGTGAAGCGATAAAGATGGCGATGATTAAGCCCAGAGTCGCGCCGGTACCGCCAAGGAATATGTAGGAATCCAGCATCGGCTTGGCCCACATATGGAAGCTCTTACCCGCGGCCAGCGCGGCCTCTACAGAACCGTACTGCTGATAGGTTGCGATGTTTTCCAGCGCCCACGGCGTCATGATCCCGCTATCCAGCGCTGACAGCGCCAGTGACCCGTGTACGCCGAAGAACCACAGCAGCGAGGTGAAGATAACGTATGCCCAGCCTACGACGGCGCCCATTGAAGCCAGCGGCGTGGAGATCGTGTCCATGATGATCTGGTGGAAGTTAGTCCCCCAGTGGGTCAACGCCCAGGAGATAATCCCCATAATAGAGAGGATAATAAACGCCGGGATAACCGCCGAGAATGAACGGGAAACGGAGGCCGGTACGCTGGAAGGCAGCGTGATCACCCAATTGCGATGAACGATAAAGGTGAACATCTCGGCAACGACCAGACCGATGACAATACCAGAAATGATATTGGCGCCGCCTAACCAGTTTGCGCCCACGGCATAGGCTTCACCGACGCTATAAGGCGTAACGGTCATAAATGCCGCAACCGCCAGCAATCCGGCCGCCATTGGGTCAACTTTACGCTCTTCAGCTAAAGCCGAACCAATAAAGAAAGGCGCCATCAGCGACATAATGCCGAGCGTACCGTTATAAACGTTACCGCCGATAGCTTTAAAACCGTTCAGTGTTTCGATTGTCGAGGCATCCAGACGAATGCCCATTGAATAAAAGAATGAACCGTCGCCAAAGCTCAAAAATACGTTATTAATTAAAACAAACATCGCCCCTGCTAACGTCAATGGCATTAACTTAATAAAGCCGTTTTTAATTGCATTGACGTGGGGCTGCCTTCCTATTTTGACGGCAAAAGGAAGGAGTACCTTTTCAAGCGAGTCAATCACTTTACTCATAATAAATACCCTTTAAGGCCGCAATATAATCATTGCGGCAATGATAGATGAAATTACTCTTTGACGGGAAAATAAACTCTGGGTATTTCGGACAGCAAGCAGCTAAAACACACCCTCACGAAATTTTAACCGCTGCCATCCGAAATATGTCGAGTTTTAAAATAAAAATTATTGTGCAGCCGCTTTCTTAATGGCCGCAACGGCCGCTTTCAGAACACCTAAACCATCGATCTTACCGTACAAAACGGAATCAATGACTTCTACGGGTTTATTGGGCAGTAAACGCTGAATATCCGGCAGCATATAGGAAATTTGTGGGCCTAATAATACGACATCGGCATCAGGACCTTTTTCACCAGCTAAGGTCTCCGGAAATGCTTCAATAATCACCGGCACTTCATACTTCTCGGCCTGGGCGCGCATTTTCGATACCAGCAGTGATGTCGACATCCCGGCAGAACAGAACAGGTAGATATGTTTCTTTTCCATGAACGCTTCCTCAATTTGTGTGACCCGGTCCTCTCCGCATCATCGATGCCTGAGAGGCGGTAAGAGATGTTTCTTTGAATTAGTATTGTTTATGCATTGAGTATACGGCATCGTTCACCGCCAGGATAATTCCTCCTTGAACAGAATTGTCTCTCATTGACCTCGCGTTTTGACTGCCTTCACATTTCCCTCAAATAATTCGCGCAATTAAATAAGCATCAGAGTTCACAAAAAAGCCCGACCAATGGTCGGGCTTACGTAGAAATCAGCGTTATGTCAGGGATACTACTTGCTGTTGCGCGGGTCGGTATCGTACTCGGCACAGGTCTGATAACCGGAATTTATCACGTGGCCAGTATCGTCCAGAGCGACAAAGTAGGTTTCAATTTTACCATCGCGTTGACCCAGGATGTATGTCTGGCAGGTACCGCGCGCGTGGATCATGGTAACTTCTGATGAAGGTTTACCGGCAATCTGCGCAACCTGGGCGCGACTCATACCTTTTTTAACGTCTTTGACCACCGGCTGAGTGAACTGATCTTTGGTACGGTCATAGGCCGTACAGCCTGCCAGCATGGTCAATACTGCTGCTGCGCCCAGAAATCCTGCAAAATGCTTGTTCATGTTCCATCCTCTTTTTTTTGGCGTGTTAATAAGCCTGGAATAAATATCTTTATTTTTCAAGCCGAAGGTGGAAATGAAACGAAATTAAGAGCTTTCCAATAATAAATCCCCTCTTGTTGAGGTTGCCTGCTTTTGCTTCACTCAAAATTGTGATCCTTGTCGTTTTACCGGCAAAGAGGTAGGTTAAACCCCTGCTGATTGGCAAACAGATTCACTTCCCGGAGGGCGCAATGACGCTACAACAAGAGATTATTCAGGCGCTGGGCGCAAAACCCCAGATCGATGTCGAAGCCGAGATACGCCGCAGCGTAGATTTTTTGAAATCCTACCTGCAAAAATACCCCTTTATCAAATCGCTAGTCCTCGGCATCAGCGGCGGCCAGGACTCTACGCTCACCGGTAAACTGTGTCAGTTGGCCATCAGCGAACTGCGCGCCGAAACCGGCGACAGCAGCCTGCAGTTTATTGCCGTGCGCCTCCCGTACGGCGTGCAGGCGGATGAACAGGACTGCCAGGACGCTATCGCTTTTATTCAGCCGGACCGCGTATTAACGGTCAATATTAAGGGCGCCGTGCTGGCCAGCGAGCAGGCGCTGCGCGAGGCCGGGATCGAACTTAGCGACTTTGTTCGCGGTAACGAAAAAGCCCGCGAACGCATGAAGGCGCAGTACAGCATTGCCGGAATGACCCATGGCGTGGTGGTAGGCACCGACCATGCGGCGGAAGCGATCACCGGGTTCTTCACCAAATACGGTGATGGCGGTACCGATATTAACCCCATCTTTCGCCTCAACAAACGCCAGGGTAAACAGCTGTTGGCTCATTTAGGCTGTCCGGAGCATCTGTATAAAAAGCTGCCGACCGCCGATCTTGAGGACGACCGCCCCTCCCTGCCGGACGAAGTGGCGCTGGGCGTGACCTACGAAAATATTGATGATTATCTGGAAGGCAAAGCGCTGGATGAGAAAATTGCGAAAACGATTGAAGGCTGGTATTTGAAAACCGAGCATAAACGCAGACCGCCGATTACCGTCTTCGACGACTTCTGGAAAAAGTAATTCGCCTCTCCCCCTCTGCCCCGACCCGGTTCGGGGCGATTTTTTATCCTTTTCGCCTCTTCCTTCGACTGCTATACTGGATAAATAACCAGCACCAGGAGCAAAAGTGGCAAGAAGGCAATCCGCCCCGCGTCTCGAATTTGAAGCGGCGGCAATTTATGAGTATCCCGAACATCTGCGTCCGTGGCTTGAGGCTTTGCCCAGGCAGCCGGGGGTGTATTTGTTCCATGGCGAAAGCGATACCCTACCGCTCTATATAGGGAAAAGCGTGAATATCCGCAGCCGGGTGTTGTCGCATCTGCGCACGCCCGACGAAGCGGCGATGCTGCGCCAGTCCCGGCGTATTACCTGGCAGCGGACGGCTGGTGAACTCGGCGCGCTGTTATTAGAAGCGCAGCTAATTAAAGAACAGCAGCCGCTATTCAATAAACGACTGCGGCAAAACAGGCAGCTGTGCTCGTTACGCCTTGCTGACGACCGTCCTCAGGTGGTTTACGCCAGTGAGCTGGATTTCTCGCAGCAAAGCGATCTCTTTGGCCTGTTTGCAAATCGCCGCGCGGCGCTGCAGGCGTTGCAAAAAATCGCCGATGAGCATCGCCTTTGTTACGGATTAATGGGCCTTGAACCGCTCAACCGCGGGCGCGCCTGCTTCCGCTCCGCTCTGGGCCGCTGCGCGGGGGCCTGCTGCGGGAAAGAGAGCGTTGAAACGCACCATCAGCGGCTGCGTGAGAACATGCAAAAGATGCAGCTGGTGTGTTGGCCGTGGGCCGGAGCGATCGCACTGGAAGAGCGCAGCGAGGATATGACCCAATACCACATTATTCAAAACTGGCTGTGGCTCGGCGCGGTAGAGTCCCTGTCACAGGCATCATCGCTCACGCGCCTGTCGGCCAAATTTGACCATGACGGGTATAAAATATTGTGTAAGCCGCTGCTCAGCGGCCGCTATAAGCTCCATCCTCTGTGAGGTGAATGTCAGCCCCGATGCGCTATCGGGGCAATTACCAGCCGCCACCGCCACCGCCGCCCGAGCCGCCTCCGGATGAACCGCCTCCGGAGGAACCGGAGCCACTGTAACCGGAACCTGATGATGAACCACGTCCTGAACCGCTATCCGGCGTCGACATAGAGGCGGTTCGGCAGGCTTCGCTGAAGTGGCGGACGCTTCCCCAGTCGGCGTCGGCAAACGCATGCGACATGGCGCCTGTACTACTCAGGTAGTGGGCAAAGGTATTTGCCCATGTTTTCCCTACGCCAAGCGCCAGAGCAACCGGCAGCAGCGCTTCAAAATGGGAAATCATCTGCTCAGGCGGATAGATAATTTGATAACGATGCTTTTCGGCGGTACCCAGATAGCGCATCAGTCCTTTCGCGATAGCCAGTTCATCAAGCCCGCGCTGCGTATAGCGCGGCGTTTTCCAGGCAACGAAAACGCACAGCGCGAACGCGGCCATAAGCGCGCCAATGTATCCTGACGGAAGCTGGGTGATGGGCAGTATACCAAAGAGAAAAATCCCGCCTCCCAGCGTCGCGAAGGGGCCGAAGATCGCCAAAAAAAAGAGCGGCACCGGCCCCCAGGCACGCCACATCTCCCGCGGGCGGCATATAAAACGCAGCAAACAGGTGAGCATCGCTCCGCCGAACAGCATAAAAACTGCGGCCGGTATCGTCAGCAGCGCGGCCTCCGTATTAACCCAAAGGCCGCAGACCACCGGCACCAGCAGCGCGATATAGATACAGCGCCGCAGCGGCTGTCCCCATTTGCGAAATAATTTATCCCGCTGCGCTTCACAACGCTTTTCCTGCTTTTCACGCGCTGTCTGCATCGGTCGCTGATGGGCCTTGCTGAGATCGATATTTTTTTGTTTACCTTTAAAAAGCGTACTTAACAGCTGCCTGTCATCATAGTTTAATTGCCGGTTTCCCTCGACGGGCAAACGGGTCAGCCGCTGTTTTACGCCGGCGTTCGCAAGCCACGGGTTAGGGGTGTGTTGACTGTCCCCGCTGACCGCCATTCCGCGTTTAGCCACCAGCGCTAATAAATCGCTACTAAAAGCCACATCATCATATTTACGCCGGGTGATAAAACGCAGGTAGCCCGGAGACATGCCGGGGGGCGGCGAATAAAGCGCAACGACCGGCGGCATTTTTAGCCCGGCTTTGGTGACGTGTTTTCGCCACCACATCAGGTAATAAGCGGCCATCAGCAGCAGAGGTAGCCAGACTACGCCGGTTTTTAGGGTGGGGATAAGTAGATGCACCAGCGGCAAAGCCGCCTCCGGCGCCGGAGCGTCGGCAAGGATCGACCGAGGCCAGGTATAGACCACAGTCAGCCCCTCCCCCCGCGCCAGAGGCCGCAGGGTGCGGACACTACCGTCAGGAAGTATCTGCGCATTGTGTTCTTTCGCCCCTGCGACGCCGGTATAAACATCAAGCGATCGCAGTCTGGCGTCCTTAGCGTTAGCGTTGAGGTTTCCAGCGGCGTCCGGGAGGTCAAGATGAAAGCTGGCCTCGCTGATAGGCCACGCCCAGTCGTTGCCCGTCACGTTCCAGTAAAGCTCATCCCACTCGGGGAAGCGGCTGAAATGGTTGCTGATTTGATAGCGAATTTCGTAGTTATAGATCCCGGGTTTCAGGACCCGTTCACCGCTGCCAATGCGTACCGTCAGGTTTTTTTCTGCTTCATCAAGGCTAAACGGTTCAGGCACACCATCGCGCGACACCGACTCGATCGCATAATACACGCGAAAGATCTTGCCGTCCTGACGGTTCCAGGTGAGGGGCAGCGTACGGAAAATCCCCCGCCGAATCTGCCTGCCCAGAGAAAGTACTTTGATATTTTCTCGTATCTCCATGCTACCGTCCGGGTTAAAGCGCGCCCGGGCATCGAAAGAGAGGATATGTTCATACGCTGGAATAGCGTCAGCAGGAAGCTGGGAGGCATCCTTGATGATGATCATATCGTCGGCGGCAAAAGCCGCGCTGATGTTCAGAAGCAGCAGCAGGACGAGGGGGCGCAACCCCCGGAAAAGTAAATTCGCCATTTAATCACGCCATCCGCGGTAACTTAGCTTCTTCCGGTGAGTCAAGTTCAAAGAATGCTTCTGCTTTAAAATTAAATAACCGCGCCAGCAGCAGGCTGGGGAAAGACTCGACCAGGATATTGAAATCGCGCACCGAGCCGTTGAAGTAGCGACGAGCCATCTGCAGCTGCTCTTCTATTTCGCTGAGCGATTGCTGTAAAGCAAGGTAGTTTTCGCTGGCTTTAAGTTCTGGATACGCTTCGCCGAGCGCGAAAACGCGCCCTAGCGTGCCAGAGTACTGGCGTTCGCTGTCGGCGATCTGTCGGGTGCTGCCGACCAGTTCGCCACGCTGGCGGGAGATCTCTTCCAGCAGTTCTTTTTCATGCTGCGCATAGCGTTTCACCAGGCTCAACAGATTCGGCGCCAGGTCGTGGCGACGCTTAAGCTGTACGGCAATACCGCTCCAGGCTTCGTCTTTGAAACGTCGCAGGGAGATAAAGCGGTTATAGGTCATTACGACCCAAATGAGGACGACAACGAGTACGGCGAGGCCGATATACATTTCCATATGCGAGATCCATGAGCAGAGTAGGCTTTAGACCAGGACACCTGAGTCCTTGGCGATCGTTAAGGCACTCATACTGGCACATTCGTCCCTGCCGGGTAAATCAGGTTTCACGATGGACTTTTAGCAGATAAGAAAAAACCGCCGGCCCTGCCCAAAGCCTGTTGGCGTTATTGGGCAAGACCGGCGGTCTTAAGTCAGCGCGCTGAGTTATTCAGCTGGTGCAGGCATTTTACCTTCCGGCGCTTTACGATCTGTCAGATGCTTCTCAAAATTGGCATTGAACTGTTTTTTCTGTTCCGGCGTCAGGATGTTGTAAATCTTGTTCTGGGTTTCCAGACGCGTCAGCGCCATCTCTTTATGCTGGGCCTCCATCTTATCAATCTGCGCTTCCGCTTTTGCCTTATCGAAGGTATCGCTGGCTACCAGCTCATGCATCGCGCGGCGCTCATCCAGGGATGGACGTTTCATGTTGTCGCGCTGGTTCTTCATGATGTCGCGGATTTGCGTTCTCTGCGCATCGGTCAGGTTCAGACCTTTAAACATCATTTCGTGCGGGCCGCCAGGTCCGCGCTTATGATGCATCATCGGCGCGTTATCGGTTGGGGTAGCCGTAGTGTCAGCCGCGTGGGCCAGGTTAGCCGCGCCCAGAGCCAGAGTAGAGGCAACAAACAGTGCTGTAATCTTCTTCATCGTTCAATCCTTACTTTGCGTTATTCTTACGGCGCGTTGCCGTGTTGACGAGATTAACTTTACGACGTTTATCGTCAATTAATCAGAGCAAGCGTAAAACATTGAAAGTGTAAAAAACATTTTCTCGCCAATTATGGATAAAATAAGGAAAATGAGGAGAAAAGTGTCAGAAAAAATAAATAACAGGCTGTTTTACCGAGAAATTATGGAGATTATAAATCAGCAGAGATTAAAAACAAAGCATTTAACCAGGAATAATCTGCAATCAATGGACAGAGCACGAAAAAATAAGATGACAGTGGAAAAATAAAAACCGAAATAAACGCCGCCGCCCGGACGGGCGACGGATTCACTGGAAGCGCTGCAGCATCAGCCCGGCGCGCTGGCCCAAGGCGACGCTGGGATTGGGGAACAGAATGTACTCTTGCTCCCCTTCCACCACATAGCGAGTGTCGCCATCCTCAGCAAGCAGCGTCCCGGCGGCAAACGGCGTAAAGTTCAGCGTCTTCGCCGACATATACAGCTGGAACCTGTCGCTGCTGCGGGTGATTTGCTGTACCACCCTGTAGCGCAGCGGCGTGTGCTCAGCTTCCAGCGTCACCTCCCCCGCCAGCAGCAGCGACAGCGCGCGTTGAGTCGCCGCGAACAAGCGCAGATCGTTTTCGCCAAAAGGTAGCGCCTTACCGAGCTCCAGCGTGCAGGAGCGCGCGCCGAAGCGTTCGCAGCTGAAATGGGTAAAGGTCCCGCCCGGCTGCTGATGAAACACCAGCGCCTCCAGCCCTGCCGCCCCCAGCCAGCGCAAAAACGCTTCATCCCATGGGGTATCCCGCGCCGGCAGGACACCAAAGCGGGTATGCAGCGAACCGCGTATGGCGGTATGTAAATCCAGGTGCCAGCGCTCGCCGGACGTCCCGGCATAAAATCGCGCCAGCGCATGCTCCAGCTGCCGGGCGCGAACGGTTTCATCGCTGGCGCTAAAAGCGCGCCATCGCTCGCCGAACATACGGTTGATATCGCTATGCAGATAGCGCTTGTTGGCCCTTAACGCCTGAGGGTTACCGAAGATAACCAGCAGCCGCCAGCGTAGCGGCATTTCCCCACGAAAGAGCTGTCGCAGCAGGAGATCGGTGATTTCGACCGGCGCGGTTTCATTGCCGTGAAGTCCGGATGACAAAACCAGCGACCGATCGCAGGGCTCATGGGGAACGAGCTGCAGAATGCCGCAGTCAATCCAGTGCCAGCGAAACTGTGCGGTTTGGCCATGAAAATGGTGGGGCAAACGCCCCGCCAGAGTGAGTGCCAGAAAGTCGTCCACGACGCCTCCTTATTATTGCTGGAACGGATACACTGAGCCCAGGCACAAGATCTGCGTTAAATGGTCGAGCGCTTCGCGGCCTTCACGCAGAAGCTGCGGATCCGCGAGATCGGCCTGGGTCAGGCGATCGCGATAGTAGCGGTCTACCCAGTCATTCAGGGTGGCGAATAGCGCATCGTTCATCATCACCGCCGGATTCACCGCCTGTCGCTCGTCCTCAGTCAGCACCACCCGCAGCCGCAGGCAGGCCGGGCCGCCGCCGTTGGCCATGCTTTCGCGCAGATCGTAAACCTGCAGCTCATCAATCGGGTTATCGCCTTCCACCAGCCGGTTCAGGTAGCGCCAGACGCCCGGGTGTTCCTGCGCCTCCAGCGGCAGAATCAGCCGCATCCCACCCTCCCGTTTGCTCAACAGCTGACTGTTGAACAGATAGGTCGCCACCGCGTCTTCTACCGAAACCTGGCTTGCCGGTACGACGAGCGGCGTAAATCCGGGAACCTGCTGCGCCAGCTGCTGCAGGAGCTGCGGCTGGTCAACAAACGCCTGCTCGTGACAAAACAGCACCTGCTGATTGCTTACCGCAATCACATCGTTATGAAACACGCCTTTATCAATCACCGCCGGATTTTGTCGGGCGAAAATCACCTGCCGGGGATTGACCTGATTCAGGCGGGCGACGGCCTGGCTGGCCTCGAGCGTCTGCCGCGCCGGGTAGCGCAGCGGATTATCTTCGCCCCCCTGCTGGCGGCCGTAAATAAACAGCTGCACGCCGGGCGCGCCGTAGTCGCCGCCGAGGCGGTTATGGTTTGCCGCCCCTTCGTCGCCGAACAGCGATACCTGGGGCAACGCGCCGTGGACGGCAAACCGCTGCTCATCGGGGAAAATCGCCTTTAGCAGCGCTTCGGTGGTCGGCGCTTCGCTGGCGCGGTGGAATTTATCGTTCAGGTTTGCGACGGTCAGATGCACCCGGCCATCCAGCGAGTCGGCTGAGGGCGAGACCGTGGCGGCATTGGCGACCCACATCGATGACGCGGAGCTGACCGCCGACAGCAGTTCCGGCGCCTGGCGCGCCGCCTTTTCCAGTACCTGCTCATCGCTGCCGTCAAAACCAATCTGGCGCAACAGCGGAATGTTTGGCCGCTCCTGCGGCGGGATCAGCGCCTGCGGATAGCCCGCATCCGCCAGCGCTTTCATTTTCTTCAGCCCCTGCTTTGCCGCCAGCTGCGGGTTAGACACCCGATAGCGGTGTTTTGTCGAGGCTTCGTTGCCGAAGGATAAGCCCGCATAGTGGTGGGTCAGGCCCGGCAGCCCGTCAAAGTTCACTTCCCAGGCTTTCATTGGGATGTCTCCTGACGAAAATTCAGCCCCGGGCTGAGGGTAGCCGGTAGCGACAACTCCGGCGATTCCAGGCTGGCCATCGGCCAGGCGCAATAGTCCGCAGCGTACCAGGCCCCCGGACGATGGTTGCCGGAAGCGCCGGTACCGCCGAACGGCGCGGTGCTGGCGGCGCCGGTCAACGGTTTATTCCAGTTAACGATACCGGCCCGCGCCTCCAGCAGCAGCTGGTCGAATTTGTCGCGTTCGGCGGAGATCAGCCCGCAGGAAAGCCCGAAACGGGTCGCATTAGCGAGGGCAATCGCCTCATCAAAATGGTCATAGCGCCAGACGCAGAGCAGCGGGCCGAAGACCTCTTCGTCAGCCACCTGTGCAACTTCGCCCATGTCGATAATGCCCGGCGTCAGCAGCGAGGTTCCGGCCTGCAGCAGGCGCGGCTCCAGCAGGGTTTTGCCGCCGCTGGCCACGTGGGCCAGCCAGGCTTGATGCACCTTTTGCGCCGCCTGCGCTGAAATTAATCCGCCAAGAAACGGCTGGGGCTCGGCGTCCCACGCGGCGGGAATCAGCGTTTGTGACACCGTCACAAGACGTTTAAGAAAGGCATCGCCCGCCTCGCCGCGCTTTACCAGTAGCCGACGCGCGCAGGTACAGCGCTGTCCGGCAGTAATAAAGGCCGATTGAATCGTCAGATGCACGGCGGCATCAATATCCTGAAGATCATCCACGATCAGCGGGTTGTTGCCGCCCATCTCGAGGGCAAGAATTTTTTCCGGCTGCCCGGCAAGCTGGCGATGAAGCTGAAAACCGGTAGCAGAGCTGCCGGTAAACAGCAGGCCGTCGATATCCGCCTGGCCGCTCAGCGCCTCGCCGGTTTCCCGTCCGCCCTGGAGCAGGTTAAGCACGCCCGGGGGCAGGCCGGCTTCGGCCCATAGCTTCACCACCGCCTCGCCGCTTTGCGGCGTCAGCTCGCTGGGTTTGAATACCACGGTATTCCCCGCCAGCAGCGCCGGAACGATATGACCGTTAGGCAGATGCCCGGGAAAATTGTAGGGGCCAAATACCGCCAGCACGCCGTGCGGACGGTGGCGTAGCGTCGCCTCGCCGTCCGCCATCGCGGTCTGCGCTTCTCCAGTACGGCTATGGTAAGCGTTCACCGAAATGGCGATTTTATTGATCATCGCGGCAATTTCCGTTGCCGCTTCCCAGCGCGGTTTGCCGGTCTCCCCGGCGATAACCGCGGTTAATTCGCTTTTGTTCGCTTCCAGTAGCGAAGCAAACTTTTCCGCGATCGCTTTCCGGGCGGCAAACGGCTGACGGGCCCAGGCGGGAAACGCCGCACGCGCCGCGCTGACCGCCAGCGCAACCTGCCCGGCATCGGCATCGTTGCCCTGCCACAGCAGCGCCTGGCTTACCGGGTTATGTTTACTACGGGCCGGGCCGCGACCGCTTTGCCAGTCGCCGTTAATCCATAAACTCATGATTTTTTCTCCTCGGGGCACAAACGAACCAGGCGAATCTGGTCGCCGGGGTGGCATTTCAGGGCATCCAGCTCGCGCGCGCTTAGCACCAGGCGGTCGCTCTCCGGGTCGGCGTAAACTAACATGGCGCGAAACTGCTGGTACTGCTCATTGGCCACCAGGCACGCTGGCCACTCGCCCGGCGCGGGCTGGCCTTCGGCGACGGTGACCAGCCGACTTTTGCGAATAGCCCGCACCCGGTCAATTTCGCATTCCAGCGTCGGGCCGCCGTCAAAAATATCGACGTAGTTGAGATAGCGGAACCCCTCTTTCTCCAGCACCGCGCGGGCCGGGGCGGTTTGCGGATGGACCTCACCGATGACCGCTCGCGCCTCGTCGCTTAAAAAGTCGATATACAGCGGATGCTTCGGCATCAGGGCGGCGATAAACGCTTTTTGCCCGGTACCGCACAGATAGTCGGCGCGGGAGAACTCCATCGCGAAGAAGCGCTTTCCAAGACTCTCCCAGAACGGCGAGTAACCGTGTTCGTCGATGACGCCGCGCATTTCCGCCACGACCTTTTCGTTGAAACGTTCGCGAAAAGCGGCCATAAACAGAAAGCGTGATTTCGACAGCAGGTAGCCGTTGCCCTCTTTCCGCCATTTTGGATCCAGGAAGAGCGTGCATAGCTCGCTGCTGCCGGTATGATCGTTACTCAGGAACAGCGTCGGCAGGGCGTTGTAGACGTTAAGCTCTTTCGACGCGTGCACCTGGGTACCAACGCGATAGTTGTACCAGGGATCGTTAAGCCCAACGGCCACCTCAATGGCGCAAATTCCCGCCACCGCGCCGCTGGCGCAGTCCTCAAGAACGAAGACATACCCCTGCTCGCTTTTGGGCAGCTCGCCGCGCCAGGTCATCTGCGAACGTTCAATGCGCGCGGCCAGCGTGGCTTCATCAGCCGGCAACGACGTCAGGCCGCCGCCGGTCTCTCCGGCCAGGGTCAGTAGCCCCGGCAGATCACCTTTTTCTACCGGACGGATCACCATCATGATGAGACTCCCGCGAGAAAGCGTTTGCAGGCCAGCTCGAAACGATCCAGACCGCTGTTAACCTCGTCCTCGCTGATAATCAGCGCCGGAGCGAAGCGCACCACGTTGGCGCCGGCAATCAAAATCATCAGCCCCTCTTCCGCCGCCTGATTGCTGATAGCCTTCGCCTTGCCGGCATACTCGTCCTTCAGCACGCAGCCGATAAGCAGCCCCAGGCCGCGGATCTCTTTAAACAGGCCGTAACGCGCGTTGATCGCGTTGAGCCGTTCGCAGAACCACTGATGGCGCTGCTTAACACCATTGAGAACCTCGCGGGTGTTGACGATGGCAAACACTTCCCCCGCCACCGCGCAGGCCAACGGGTTACCGCCGTAGGTGGTGCCGTGGGTACCGACGGTCATCACGCTGGCGCAGCGCTCCGATGCCAGTAGCGCGCCAATCGGGAAACCGCCGCCCAGCGCCTTGGCGGTGGAAAGCAGGTCCGGCGTCACGCCGTAGTGCATATAGGCGTACAGCTCCCCGGTGCGGCCGACGCCGGTCTGGACTTCGTCGAAAATCAGCAGCGCGTTGTGCGCATCGCACAGTTCACGCAGGCCGCGCAGGAAGTCCGCATCCGCAGGCACGACGCCGCCTTCACCCTGCATCGGTTCAACGATCACCGCGCAGGTATTGGCGTCGATCAGCGCCTTTGCCGAATCGAGATCGTTATAGATAGCGTGCTGAATCTGCGGCGGCAGCGGCGCAAAATCCTGCGAATAGGCCGGCTGGCCGCCCGCGGAAACGGTAAACAGCGTGCGGCCGTGGAAGGCATTTTTGAACGCCACGATGCCGCTTTTCTCACTACCGAAACGATCGTGGGCATATTTGCGCGCCACTTTTAGCGCCGCTTCGTTGGCTTCGGCCCCGGAGTTACAGAAAAAAACCCGGTCGGCAAAAGTGGCGTCAATCAGCTGTTTAGCCAGACGCAATACCGGTTCGTTGGTGTAACCGTTGCCGGTATGCCAGAACTTTTCCGCCTGCCCGGTCAGCGCTTTAACCAGCCGAGGATGAGCGTGGCCGAGGGCGTTCACCGCAATGCCGCCGGCAAAATCGATATACTCTTTTCCCTGCTGATCCCACAGGCGTGACCCCTCGCCGCGTACCGGAATAAAAGCCGCTGGCGCGTATACAGGCATCATCCATTCATCAAAGTTGCTACGCGTAATTGACTGAGACATATCGACCTCTTCCGGTAAATAAAAAGTTTAAATAATGTTAATGAATATGGTTATTACGCTGTAAATGTAGATTGCACGGTTCGTGCCAGCCAGAGGTAAAAATGCATAAATCGAGGTCGATAACGAAATATCAATAAGTTACGAAAGACCGTTATTCATATAAAATGCATAAAAAGTGAATAAAAATACTAAAAGAGGCTTTTGCAGTGGAATAAAAAGAAAGATTATGCAGGGGTAAGATATAATTCTGTAATTGTGATCCTTGACGAAATTTATCGGCAATAATCGCCCTTTTTTGGCGCAGCGCGTTCCAGAATGGTGCACAGTTTGTGCAAACAGGCTACCAACCGCTGCAATCGGCAGAATAAAGCGCCTTTGCGCAGCCAGCCCGGCGAATTTCTGCTACCATCCCTGCACTATTCACCTTGCACAGTGGCAGCGACTATGAAATTTGTCTCTTTTAATATCAACGGCCTGCGTGCCCGCCCGCATCAGCTGGCCGCCATCATCGATAAACACCAGCCCGATGTCATCGGCCTACAGGAAACCAAAGTCCACGACGACATGTTTCCCCTCGAAGAGGTGGCGAAGCTGGGCTACAACGTCTTTTATCACGGGCAGAAAGGCCACTACGGCGTCGCGCTGCTGACCAAAGAGACGCCGATCGCCGTGCGTCGCGGTTTCCCGAACGATGGTGAAGAGGCCCAGCGCCGCATCATCATGGCGGAAATCCCTTCCCCGTTTGGCAACCTGACGGTGATTAACGGCTATTTTCCGCAGGGCGAAAGCCGCGATCATGAAACCAAATTCCCGGCGAAAGCGGCGTTTTACCAGAACCTGCAAAACTACCTCGATACTGAACTGAATAAAGAGAATCCGGTGCTGATCATGGGCGACATGAATATCAGCCCCACCGACCTTGATATCGGCATCGGCGAAGAGAACCGTAAGCGTTGGCTGCGTACCGGCAAATGTTCATTCCTGCCGGAAGAGCGCGAATGGATGGAGCGCCTGCTGGGCTGGGGCCTGGTGGATACGTACCGCCATGCGAACCCGCAGGATAACGAGCACTTCTCGTGGTTCGACTATCGTTCTAAGGGCTTTGACGATAACCGCGGGCTGCGCATCGACCTGCTGCTGGCAAGCACCCCGCTGGCGCAGCGCTGTGTCGAAACCGGCATCGACTACGAAATTCGTGGAATGGAAAAACCCTCCGACCACGCGCCGGTATGGGCGACCTTTAAAGTCTAAACCGCCGCGTCATCAGGCTCACTGGCCCGCTGAGCCTGAGCCATATCAAAAAAGCCGCCGTCAGCGATTGTGAACGGCGGCAAACTATTATACTGTCGCGCGCACTTTTGACCGCCGCGCAATACAGGAGAACCCAATGCAAAAGAAGCCGTCATAAAGCAGAGTATAAGCTGCTTTTTGTTGTGGTCGTATTGAGCATTGTCGCCTGTATTATTCAGCAGTCGGGTTTTGCCGAGCTGGTTACCCATTTTGACCGTCTGCGCGAGGCCATCCGTCAGAGCGGCGCCTTCGGCTATACGCTCTATATTCTGCTGTTTATCGTCGCCACCCTGTTTTTAATACCGGGCTCTATTTTGGTGATTGCCGGCGGAGTCATTTTTGGTCCGCTCGCGGGGACCTTGCTGTCGCTGCTGGCGGCGACGTTCGCCTCTTCCCTGTCGTTTCTGTTCGCCCGCTGGCTGGGCCGCGAGCTGCTGCTTAAATACATCGGGCAGACGGCGATATTTCAGGCCATTGAAAAAGGCATCGCCCGTAGCGGCGCCGATTTTTTAATTCTGACCCGGCTCATCCCGCTGTTTCCCTATAATATCCAGAACTACGCCTATGGCCTGACGGCGATTCCGTTCTGGACGTTTACCTTTATTTCCACCCTCACCACCTTGCCCGGCATATTTATCTATACGCTGATGGCCAGCGAGCTTATTCGCGATGGTGTCACCCCCCTGTTTGTACTGAAACTGACGCTCGCGGGGCTGGCCTTATTTGCCCTGATTCAGGCGGCGAAAAGCTATGCCCGCTATCGGCGGATCGCTACGCCACGTTTACGGTCTAACGATGAAAAATAGCAACGCGCTCTCGCGGATAGCCATTGGCATTACGCTGCTTGCGCTTCTGCTGGCATGGTGGCTGATACCCGGCGTACATGGGTTTATGCAGCGCAGCCTCGAGGCCTTTGCCACGCTCGATCAGCAAGCTGTTGAACGCTTTATCGACGCCTGGGGCCCGCAGGCGGCGCTGGTCTCCTTCGCGCTGATGATTCTGCAGGCGATTATCGCCCCGCTTCCCGCCTTTCTGATCACCTTTGCCAACGCCTCCCTGTTCGGGGCTTTCTGGGGCGGCGCGCTGTCGTGGGTAAGCGCTATGGCCGGGGCGGCGCTGTGCTTTTTTATCGCCAGAGCGCTTGGCCGAGAGGCGGTGGAAAAACTCACCGGCAAAAATGTATTACAGAGTATGGATGGCTTTTTTACCCGCTATGGCAAACACACCATATTAATCTGCCGTCTGCTGCCCTTCGTGCCATTCGATCCGGTGAGCTACGCCGCCGGGCTGACGTCAATGCGCTTTCGCCACTTTATGCTGGCCACCGGCCTCGGCCAGTTGCCCGCGACGATAGTTTATTCGTGGACCGGCAGCCTGCTGACCGGCGGCACCTTCTGGCTGGTCACCGGTTTATCGATCCTGTTTGCGCTGGCCATTGTGGTGGTGGTCGCGAAAGCGCTCTATCTTGAACAACAAAAGAGGCGTTCACGATGAGCTTACCCCCTCTGAAGTCCATTCCGCTGATTCTTCGCCCGCAGGCCTGGCTGCATCGCCGCCACTACGGCGAGGTACTCAGCCCTATCCGCTGGTGGGGCCGTATTCCGCTGGTGTTTTACCTGGTGTCGATGTTCGTCGGCTATCTGGAGCGTAAGCGTTCGCCCCTCGATCCGGTGCTGCGCTCGCTGGTCAGCGCCCGCGTCGCGCAGCTGTGCCTGTGCGAGTTTTGCATTGATATCACCAATATGAAGCTGGCGGAACGCAGCGGCGGCAGCGATAAACTGCTGGCGGTCGCCAAATGGCGGGACAGCGCGCTATTCAGCGAGCGCGAGCGGCTGGCGCTGGAGTATGCCGAGGCGGCCAGCATGACGCCGCCGGTGGTCGACGATGCGCTGCGCAACAGGCTGGCAGGTCAGTTTGACGCCCGCACGCTCACCGAACTCACGGCGCTGATCGGTTTACAAAACCTGTCGGCGCGCTTTAATTCAGCCATGGCGATCCCCGCCCAAGGATGGTGCCGGATCCCAACCGATTCAAAATCATAAGGAGCGGTTATGCGCAGTATGTTGGTCTTCGCTTTACTGTTGCTCTCCCCGCTGGCCGCCAGCGCGGGATGGCAATCCACGCTACAAGAAGCCCGCGGCCAGACGGTGTGGTTTAATGCCTGGGGGGGCGATCCGGCGGTTAACCGCTATCTCGACTGGGTCAGCGGTGAGGTGAAGCGCGATTACGCTATCGACCTGCGCATAGTGCATATTGCCGATGCCGCCGATGCGGTCAAGCGCATCCAGAGCGAAGCCCGCGCCGGACGTAGTCAAGGTGGTTCCATCGATCTGCTGTGGGTAAATGGCGAGAACTTCCGCACCCTGAAAAACGCCAGTCTGCTGCAAACCCGGTGGGCGGAAACCCTGCCCAACTGGCGCTTCGTTGATACGCAAAAGCCGGTGCGCGAGGATTTCTCCCTGCCGACCGATGGGGCGGAGTCCCCGTGGGGCGGCGCGCAGCTCACCTTTATCGCTCGCCGTTCACAAACGCCCAACGCGCCGCAAAATCCGCAGGCGCTGCTGGCTTTCGTCGCCGCGCATCCCGGCAGCGTCACCTATCCGCGTCCGCCGGATTTTACCGGTACCGCGTTTCTTGAACAGCTGCTGCTGACGCTGACCCCGCGGCCCGACGCGCTGCGCCAGCCGCCTGAGGAGGCCACCTTCGCCGCCGTGAGCGCGCCGCTGTGGCACTATCTTGACCAGCTTCACCCACTGCTATGGCGCCAGGGCCGTGACTTCCCGGCTTCGCCCGCCCGCATGGATGCCATGCTGAAGAGTGGGACCCTCAGGCTGTCCATCACCTTTAACCCGCTGCACGCGCCGCAAAAAGCGGCCAGCGGTGAGCTACCTGAAGACAGCTACGGCTTCGGCTTCAGCCAGGGGATGCTCGGTAATGTCCACTTTGTGGCGATCCCGGCCAATGCCCGGGCGACGGCGGGGGCGAAAGTGGTGGCGAATTTCCTGCTCTCGCCGCAGGCCCAGCTGCGCAAAGCCGACCCGGCGGTATGGGGCGACCCCAGCGTGCTGGATCCAGCGAAATTAAGCGACACTGAGCGGCAGGCCTTTAACGCCGTTGTGCCGCAGAATATGCCGCCGATGCTGGGTGAACCGCACGCGGCCTGGGTAGAAGCGCTGGAGCAGGAATGGCTGCGCCGCTACGGCACGCACTAAGGCTGCTGATCTGGGCCGCCATCGCGCTGATCTATCTGCCGCTGCTGCCGGCCGCTGGGCTAATGGCGCTTCCGGCGCTTCGCCTCTCCCTCTGGCAGTCGCTGTTTGCCGACCCGCAGTTTGGTCAGGCGCTGGCGGCGACTCTCGTCTCAACCCTGCTGTCGGTGGGCGGCGCGCTAATTATCACGCTCACCGTCGTGGCCGCGCTCTGGCCGTCGGGCGGCTGGCGACGGCTGGCGGCCAGGCTTCCGCTGCTGCTGGCGGTGCCCCACGTGGCCTTCGCTACTGCCGCCCTGCTGCTGTTTGCCGAAGGCGGCTGGCTCTCTCGCCTTTTCCCGCTCCTTAACCCGCCGATCGACCGCTACGGCATCGGACTGGGCCTGACGATGGCGATTAAAGAGAGCACGTTCCTGCTGTGGGTGGTTTACGGTCTGCTGGGTGAAAAACGCCTCGCCGGACAGGCAACGGTATTAAAAAGCCTCGGCTACGGACGCTGGCAGTGCCTGAAGTGGTTGGTGTTACCCACCCTGCTTCCGGCGCTGTCGATAGTGCTGCTGGCGACTGCCGCCTGGAGCCTTTCGGCGGTCGACGTCGCGCTGGTGATCGGGCCGGGCAACCCGCCGACCCTGGCGGTGCTTGCCTGGCAATGGTTAAGCCAGGGCGATGAGCACCAGCAGGCGAAAGGCGCCCTCGCCAGTCTGATACTGCTGCTGACCCTCGCTATGATGACGCTGGCGGCATGGGGAGTCTGGGGTATCTGGCGACGACGGATCCCGCCGGTTAAGGGGATCCGTCGCCCGCAGCCGCGGGCGCTAGCCGGGAAAAGCTTCGCCCTTCTTCTACCGCTGTGTGGGGTGGCCTGCGCCCTGCTGCTTGCCGCGGCGGCGCAGACTAGCCTGCCGGTCCAAGATAGCGTCGGCAACAGCCTGTGGCTTGGGCTATGCTCAGCATCGATCGGCGTGGTCATCTGTCTGCTATGGCTGGCGCTGGGCCCCTCCCGCTTCGGCGAATGGATCTGGCTGCCGCTGATTTTACCGGCGCTGCCGCTGGTGGACGGTCAATATCAGCTGGCGCTGTATACGTGGCAGGACGGCGAATGGCTCACCGTTTTATGGGGGCATTTGCTGTGGGTCGTACCGTGGATGCTGTTTATTCTGCGTCCCGCGTGGCGCGCTCGCGATCCGCGCGCGGAGCTCGTCGCCCGCACCCTCGGCTGGCAACGAGGCCGCATCTTCTGGCTGGTCACGTTACCCGCTCTGACCCGTCCGCTGCTGACGGCGCTGGCGGTGGGCTTTTCGGTAAGCATCGCGCAATATCTGCCGACGTTATGGCTGGGAGGCGGACGGGTTGTGACCCTGACCAGCGAAGCGGTGGCGCTGAGCAGCGGCGGCGATACGTCCACCCTCGCCGCGCAGGCGCTGTGGCAGTTGCTGTTACCGGCGCTGTTTTTTGCCGCCACCGCGCTGCTGGCCTGGCTGATCGGCCGATATCGACAAGGATTACGCTAATGTTGATCGTCAAAAACCTTACTCTGCGCCTCAAAGAAGAGCCTCTGCTGCGCAACGTCGATTTTTCCGTTGCTCCCGGCGAGGTCCTGACCTTGATGGGGCCATCCGGTAGCGGCAAATCAACGCTCTTCTCCTGGATGATCGGCGCGTTGGAAGAGAGCTTCCACGCCGCGGGCGAACTGTGGCTGGATAATCAGCGCTGCGACAGTTTACCCACCGAGCGGCGCCGTATCGGCATTCTGTTCCAGGATGCGTTGCTGTTCGACCACTTCAGCGTCGGGCAAAATCTGCTGCTGGCGCTTGCCTCTGACGTTAGCGGCCCACAGCGCAAAGCCCGGGTCGAGCAGGCGCTGGAGCGCGCCGGTCTGGCGGGATTCTATACTCGCGATCCGGCGACGCTTTCCGGCGGCCAGCGGGCGCGGGTCAGCCTGCTGCGTGCCCTGCTGGCCAGGCCGCGGGCGCTGCTGCTGGATGAGCCATTTAATCGCCTCGACGTTGCGCTGCGCGCCGATTTTCGCCGCTGGGTGTTCAACGAACTCGCGCGGCAGGCGATCCCCGCGGTGCTGGTCACGCATGATGACCAGGATACGCCCTCCGGAGGGCGCTGCTTGCATATGGGGATCTGGCAATGAAAGCCTGCGCTATCGCAAAGAATTCTCCGCTTATAACGCGGAGAATTGCCGCTCAATTTTCTACTGTCGGGCATTTCGATGAAACGTGTTTCTCAACTGACCGCACTCGCCCTGCTGATGGGGCTTGCTGCCGCTTCCACCTCCGCCGCTGAAACTATGCCAACGCTAACGCTTTCCACGCTGCAACAGCACAATGGCGTCGCCATTGATACGCGTCTTAGCGCTTTCTATAACGGTTGGCCGCAAGGCGCCAATGGCCCTCAGGGCCATGAACCACAGGCGCTCAACCTCGCCGCCGGCTGGCTTAGCGCAATGACCGACGAACAGCTGGGCGCCTGGGCTAAGCTGCACAATCTGCAGGCCTCAACGCCAATTGCGCTGTACGGCGATGCCGACGACAACGCGAAAGTCGCGGCGCGCCTTAAGGCCGCAGGTTTCACTCATCTCAGCTCGCTTGACGACGCCCTGAGCCAGGCAGAGCGCCTGCAGAAGCTGCCGCACTTTGAACAGCTGGTGTATCCGCAGTGGCTGCACGACCTCCAGCAGGATAAACCGGTCACCGCCGCGCCTGCCGGACACTGGAAGGTGTTCGAGGCCGCCTGGGGCGCGCCGAAGTTTTATCTGCTGAGCCATATTCCGGGCGCCGGGTATATCGATACCAACGAGGTGGAGAGCGAGCCGCTATGGAACAAAGTCTCCGACGCGCAGCTTAAAGCGATGCTGGCAAAACACGGTATTCGCCATGACACCACGGTGATTTTGTACGGTCGCGACGTGTATGCCGCCGCCCGCGTGGCGCAGATCATGCTTTACGCCGGAGTGAAGGATGTGCGCCTGCTCGACGGCGGCTGGAAAACCTGGTCCGACGCCGGGCTGCCGGTCGAGCGCGGAACCCCGCCGAAGCAGAAGCCCGAGCCGGAGTTCGGCGCACCGATCCCGGGTCAGCCGCAGCTGATGCTCAATACCGAGCAGGCTCGCGCCCTGCTGCACCGTCAGGACGCCTCGCTGGTGAGCATTCGTTCCTGGCCGGAGTTTATCGGCACCACCAGCGGCTACAGCTATATCAAGCCGATGGGGGAAATTGCCGGCGCCCGCTGGGGCCATGCCGGAAGCGACTCCACCCATATGGAGGATTTCCATAATCCAGACGGCACCATGCGTAGCGCAGATGATATCGCCGCGATGTGGAAATCATGGAATATTCTGCCAAACCAGCAGGTCTCTTTTTACTGCGGTACCGGCTGGCGCGCCTCAGAAACCTTTATGTATGCCCGGGCGATGGGCTGGAACAACGTCTCGGTCTACGACGGCGGCTGGTACGAGTGGAGCAGCAACTCGAAAAACCCGGTCTCGCACGGGGAACGCGGCCCGGAAAGCAGTATGTAATTCGCCTGTTGACCATATGAACCGCCGGGAAGCATTCGTCCCGGCGTATTTCCCGAAGACGACGCTGGCGCACCGGACCGCTGACGACTGCGGCACCGTAGCCCGGCTAAGCGCAGCGCGAGCCGGGAAAAACCTGCCCATCAATCTCTGACCTGCTTCAGGGTCAGGTATCCGCTCCACACCCGCGTAAAGGTCGTCAGCCAGCACAGCGCGCCAAAAATCCACGCCAGCCACGCAAACCACGCCGGGAACAGGCAGCTCAGCACAAACAGCGCGATAGTTTCCGTCCCTTCCGTCAGCCCGCCAAGGTAATAAAACGATTTATGGGCATAGCCCGGATTATCGATCTGATGCTTAGCCGCCAGCGCGGCAAAGGCGAGAAAGCTGCTACCGGTGCCGATAAACGCGAATAGTAGCCAGCCGCCCGCCAGCGCGTTGTGCGCCGGATCGGCAAGAATAAAGCCAAACGGCACCAGAGCGTAAAACAAGAAATCGAGCGAAATATCGAGAAAACCGCCGGCATCGGTCAATCCGCGTCGCCGGGCCAGCGCGCCGTCTAAGCCGTCCAGCAGGCGATTGAGCACGATCGCCGCCAGCGCCGCCGGATACCAGCCCAGGGCTAAAAACGGCAGCGCCAGCACGCCAATCGCAAAGCCAAATAGCGTCAGGCCATCGGGAGAGATAGCCGGACGATCCAACAAGCCGGCGGCAGCGTTAAGGACAGGTTTCAGGCGGGGATGCAAATGACGGTCAAGCACAAAGTCTCTCCAGCGGATTCAGGGTTGTTTGACGGGGACAAGGACGGTGATAATAGGCCATTATCCTGTACAGAACGATGATTCACATGCTAAAAACCCTTGATGTTGTTGCCGCCATTATCGAACGCGATGGGCAAATTCTGCTGGCGCAGCGGCCGCCCCACGCGGATCAACCGGGAATGTGGGAGTTGGCCGGAGGAAAAGTCGAACCCGGCGAAACCCAGGCCCAGGCGCTGGCGCGTGAGCTCCAGGAAGAGCTGGCGATCGACGCCTGGCCGGAATGCTATATCGCCAGCCATCAGCGCGAAGTTTCCGCCCGCCTGATTCATCTTCACGCCTGGTGGGTTCCACATTTTCACGGTGAACCCAGCGCCCGCTACCACAGCCAGCTGCGCTGGTGTTCACCGCAGGAGGCGTTAACCTTTCCTCTTGCGCCAGCCGATATTCCCCTGCTCGAAACCTTTATCGCCCAGCGCGCCGCTCTCCATTCCCGCTAATTTTGTCAGGTGGTTGTCATCGCTTTTGATTATGACCACCGCCTGATTATAAATTTTGCTTTCTGAACAATTTTTCCTTGCTTAACTAACGATTTCCGATGGTATAGTCGGAAAATCGGCTTTTTCAAGGGCCGAATCATAATAAATAGACGCAACCACAACCATAAGGGGAACTTATATCTATGGATCAGACGTGCACTCTGGAAGGTTTTCTCGCCCGCGTTCAACAGCGCGATCCAAATCAAACTGAATTTGCTCAGGCGGTCCGCGAGGTGATGACCACCCTGTGGCCATTCCTTGAGGAAAATCCGCGCTATCGTCAGATGAATTTGCTGGAACGTCTGGTTGAACCGGAGCGTGCTATCCAGTTCCGCGTCGTTTGGGTTGATGACCGCAATCAGGTTCAGGTTAACCGCGCCTGGCGCGTGCAGTTCAACTCCGCCATCGGCCCTTATAAGGGCGGCATGCGTTTCCACCCCTCCGTAAACCTGTCGATTCTGAAATTCCTCGGTTTTGAACAAACCTTCAAAAACGCTCTGACCACCCTGCCAATGGGCGGCGGTAAGGGCGGCAGCGACTTCGATCCCAAAGGCAAAAGCGATGGCGAAGTGATGCGTTTCTGTCAGGCGCTGATGACCGAACTCTATCGCCACCTCGGCCCGGATACCGACGTGCCGGCCGGTGATATCGGCGTGGGCGGTCGTGAAGTGGGCTTTATGGCCGGGATGATGCGTAAGCTCTCCAACAACAGCGCCTGCGTATTCACCGGTAAAGGTCTCTCCTTCGGCGGCAGCCTGATTCGTCCGGAAGCCACCGGTTATGGTCTGATTTACTTCACCGAAGCGATGCTTAAGCGCCACGGTTTGGGCTTTGAAGGGGCTCGCGTCGCGGTGTCCGGTTCGGGCAACGTGGCGCAGTACGCGATTGAAAAAGCCATGGAGCTCGGCGCACGGGTGATTACAGCTTCCGACTCCAACGGTACCGTGGTTGATGAATCTGGCTTCACCAAAGAAAAACTGGCGCGCCTGATCGACATTAAAGAGCGCTGCCACGGCCGCGTGGCGGATTACGCGCGCGAGTTCGGCCTGACCTACCTTGAAGGCAAACAGCCGTGGTCCGTGCCGGTGGATATCGCTCTGCCATGCGCCACGCAGAACGAGCTGGACGTCGACGCTGCCCGTCAGCTGATTGCCAACGGCGTGAAGGCCGTCGCGGAAGGCGCCAACATGCCAACCACTATTGCGGCGACCGATCTATTCCTCGAAGCGGGCGTGCTGTTCGCGCCGGGTAAAGCGGCGAACGCCGGCGGAGTAGCCACTTCAGGTCTGGAAATGGCGCAAAACGCCGCCCGCATGGGCTGGAAAGCGGAGAAAGTGGATGCCCGTCTGCACCATATCATGCTGGATATCCACCACGCCTGCGTTGAATACGGCGGTGAAGCGAAGCAGACCAACTACGTACGCGGCGCGAATATCGCCGGTTTCGTGAAGGTCGCCGACGCAATGCTGGCGCAGGGCGTTATTTAAGTCCACTCGCTGAATGAACCCGGTATATGGGTTAGGCGCATAATTGAAAAACCCCGGCTTCCCGGGGTTTTTTATTGCGGGCTTTCCGCCGCGGGGCCGGAGGCGGATTTTTTATCTTTCGCTTTGGCTCGGCCTTTCCCCTTGCTAAAGCTCTTCTTGCCGTCGCCCGGGGCCACAATTCCGCGGAAGCGGCGTACCGGCGTGCTCCTGGCCTGGTCGATAAGCTGGAACAGGGTACCGACCAACGGCTGCATAAAGTCCTGATAGCGGCACTGCTTCTCGCTGATTTGCGTCAGAATCGACTCCCAGTGGGCGGTCATATCCGGACGCGTCGCCATTTCAGGCAGCGAATGGAACAGCGCCTTCCCGGCGTCGGTAGAGTGGATATAGCGCCCTTTTTTGGTTAAGAAGCCGCGCTTGAACAACAGTTCGATAATCCCGGCGCGGGTCGCCTCCGTACCGAGTCCGTCCGTTGCGCGCAGGATCTTCTTCAGGTCTTTATCCTGCACAAAGCGGGCAATACCAGTCATCGCCGATAGCAGCGTCGCATCGGTAAAATGACGCGGCGGCTGGGTCTGCCGCTCCACCACTTCGCCTTTTTCGCACAACAGTTCGTCATTCTTTGCCACCACCGGCAGCGGCATGCCGTCATTCTCTTCATCGCGCTCTTTATTGCCCAGCAGGGTTCGCCAGCCCGCTTCCGCCAGAAAACGCGCTTTGGCCACGAACTTGCCGTTGGCGATATCAAGATCGATCTGACATTTGCGGAACACCGCATCCGGGCAGAACTGCATCAGATACTGGCGGGCAATCAGGCCATAAACCTTCTCTTCGTTGTCGCTGAGCTTCACCTGTGAACTGCGGGCGGTCGGAATAATCGCGTGGTGGGCATCGACCTTTTTATCGTCCCAGCAGCGGTTGCGGATCTCCGGATCCACCACCGGCTGCGGCAGCAGATCCGCCGCGTGCACGCTGATGGCGTTCAGCACCGCATGGCGGCCGGCAAAATGCTCTTCCGGCAGGTAGCGGCTATCCGAACGCGGATAGGTAATCAGCTTATGGGTTTCATACAGCTTCTGGCAGATATCCAGCACGTTCTGCGCGCTAAAACCAAAGCGTTTCGCGGCTTCAATCTGCAGCGCCGAGAGGGAGAACGGCAGCGGCGCTGGCTCAGAGTCCCGCTTATCGTTATAAGCGGTGACCGTCGCCGGCTGGCCCTCAATGCGCTTGACGACGTGCTCGGCAAGCGAGCGATGCAGCAGTCGCCCCTCTTCATCCTGGTACGGTTCGCAGGCCTCGCTGGGCACCCAGGTGGCGACAAAACGCTCATCCTTGGGGGTAACGATATGCGCCTTTACGTCGAAGAAGTCTTTGGCGACGAAGTTTTCAATTTCTTCATCGCGGCGTACCACCAGGCCAAGCACCGGCGTTTGCACGCGCCCGACCGAGAGCACCCCCTGATAACCCGCGTTACGGCCAAGGATAGTGTAAGCGCGGGTCATATTGATCCCGTACAGCCAGTCGGCGCGGGCGCGGGCAAGCGCCGAGACGCACAGCGGAACAAATTCGCTGTTGGCGCGCAGGCGGTTAATCGCCCGCTCCACCGCCTGCGGGTTAAGATCGTTTATCAGACAGCGCTGCACCTGCTGACGCTTTTCCGGCGCCAGCTGCAGATAGTCAAGTACCTCATCCACCAGCAGTTGCCCCTCTCTGTCCGGGTCACCTGCATGAATGACTTCCTGCGCATCGCCGAGCAAACGCTTAATCACATTAAGCTGTTTGGTCACCGAGGGCTTAGGCTGGAGCTGCCACTTTTCCGGCACGATCGGCAGGTCGAGCAGGTTCCAGCGCGCATAGCGCGCATCATAGACGTCGGGCTGGGCCTGCTCCAGCAGGTGGCCAATGCACCAGGTGACCACCTGCCCGTTACCGCACTCAATATAGCCATCGCCTTTGCGATGCGGTTTTGGCAACACCTCGGCGATGGCGCGGCCGAGACTCGGTTTTTCTGCAATAAACAGCCGCATGAAATCAACGGATCTCAATCATGGGGCGTCCGCCGCGGGCGGTAACCAGCTCGCCGATAGCGCTAAGCGTGATACCAAATTCAGCGGCGGCAGCCTGCACCTCAGCTTCGGCTTCCGGCGTTACCGCCAGCAGCAGACCGCCGGAGGTTTGCGGATCGCACAGCAGATCGCGCCACTCTGGCGGCATTTCGCCCATCAGATGACCGTAGCTGGCGAAGTTACGCCCGGTACCGCCCGGCACCGCCCCCGCCGCGATGTAGGCTTCGACGCCGGGTAATTTCGGGATATCGGCATAGGTAAGCTGCGCCTGTACGCCCGCGCCGCGGCACACTTCGCTGAGGTGGCCCAGCAGTCCGAAACCGGTGACGTCGGTCATCGCCTTCACGCCGTCAATGTTGGCGAACGCCGAGCCGACGAGGTTCATCTGGCACATGGTTTCCGTCGCCAGCCCCTGGTGCTCAGGCTTCAGCAGCGACTTTTTCTCCGCGGTGGTCAGCACGCCAATACCCAGCGGTTTAGTGAGATACAGCTTGCAGCCGGCCTGCGCGGTGCTGTTTTTCTTCACCCGCTCGGTCGGAACGATGCCGGTCACGGCAAGCCCGAAGATGGGTTCCGGAGCGTCAATGGAGTGACCGCCGGCAAGCGCGATCCCCGCCTGCTGGCAGGCAAAGCGCCCGCCCTCAACCACCTGACGGGCAATTTCCGGCGCCAGGGTATTGATGGGCCAGCCGAGAATAGCGATCGCCATAATCGGCTTACCGCCCATGGCGAAAATATCGCTGATGGCGTTGGTCGCCGCAATGCGCCCAAAGTCGAACGGGTTGTCGACGATCGGCATAAAAAAGTCGGTGGTGCTGACGATCGACGTACCGTTGCCGAGATCGTAGACGGCGGCATCATCGCTGGTTTCGTTGCCCACCAGCAGATTCGGGTCGATAAATTTGGCCTGGTCGCTTTGCAGAATAGTTTCCAGCACCTTAGGGGAAATTTTACACCCGCAACCGGCTCCGTGGCTGTATTGCGTTAAACGAATGGCTTGCTCGCTCATGGACATCTCCTGTCATTGCAATCCCGCTATGGTAGCGCCCAAATGGCGGAGTGGTAAGTGCGACAGTCCGAAATCGCGTATGGTTGCTCATTAAGCAGACAAAAAACCGATTTTGCGATGCGGCCCCGCTTTTTCAACGTGATTTTACCCTTTACTAAAAAATGACAGAAATATGACAAGCATAAATTCTGTTTTCTCTGGACATATAACAACGTAAGGAAGTTTTCATGAAAAAGCGTGTTCTCGCCGTTTGCCTGGCCAGCCTCTTCTCCCTTAACGCTTTCGCCCTGGTTCCCGCCGGTAACGACGTCACCACCAAACCCGATCTCTACTACCTGACCAACGCCCAGGCCATCGACAGCCTGACGCTGCTGCCGCCGCCGCCGGAAGTGGGCAGTATCGCGTTTTTGAACGATCAGGCGATGTACGAGAAAGGCCGTCTGCTGCGCGGCACCGAGCGCGGTAAGCTGGCGGTTGAAGACGCCAACCTGAGCGGCGGCGGCGTCGCCAACGCCTTCTCCGGCGCCTTCGGCTCGCCCATTACCGCCAAAGATGCGCCCGAGCTGCACAAGCTGCTCACCAATATGATTGAAGATGCCGGCGACCTGGCGACGCGAGGAGCAAAGGAGAAGTACATGCGCATTCGCCCATTTGCGTTTTATGGCGTCGCCACCTGTAACACCAAGGAACAGGATACGCTGTCGAAAAACGGCTCCTACCCCTCCGGCCACACCTCTATCGGCTGGGCCACCGCTCTGGTGCTGGCTGAGATTAATCCCCAGCGGCAAAATGAAATCCTTAAGCGCGGCTTTGAGCTCGGCGAGAGCCGGGTGATCTGCGGCTATCACTGGCAGAGCGACGTAGATGCGGCGCGTATCGTCGGGTCGGCGGTCGTCGCCACGCTGCATACCAATCCGGCCTTCCAGCAGCAGTTGCAGAAAGCGAAAGAGGAGTTCGCGAAAAGGCAGAAGTAAAGTCGTCGCCGTTAAAAACCCGTAAGCGGCGCCTGAAACGCCTGGACTACGGGTTCCCAGCCGTTCGCGGTTTGGTAGCCCGGACAGGTGCGCCAGCACCGCCTACGGGAAAGGCGTCAAGTCTGATACACCAGCGCTGCATCCACCCGGCTCTCGCTGCGCTTAGCCGGGCTACCCCCCTAGGCGGCGGTGAGCCGGGACCGCCCGGCATGATGAGAACGGACTCAGAAGCGCGTCACGAACGGCGCGGTATCCGGCAAAGCGATGGTTGTTGACGCTTTGAGCTGCGGGGTCCCCAGATAGAGAAATCCCACTATTTTATCCTGTTCGCGGCAGGCAAATCCTTCGCGTACAACCGGGCTTTCGGTTAACGCGCCGCTGCGCCAGATGCCGTTAAACCCCTGCGCCACGGCAGCCATCTGCATGGCCATCACCGCGCAGCCCGCCGACATCTCCTGCTCCCATTTGGGTACTTTTGGATGATCTTCACAGCGAGCCACCACCGCAATGATCAGCGGCGCGCGAAACGGCGCGCTGCGGGCTTTTTCAATCGCTTTTTCATCTCCACCTGCCGCCACCGCGCCTTTTTCCAGCAGCTGGCTGAAGCGCTCGCGCCCTTCATCGGCAATAATGAAGAAGCGCCACGGCTGTAGCGTCCCGTGGTCCGGCGCGCGCAGGCCAGCGCGCAGGATGTTTTCCAGCTGTTCGCCCGCCGGAGCCGGGTCGGTCAGACGTGAAGCGCTGCGGCGATTAACCAGTAGTTCGAGAGCATCCATCTGTATAACTCCTGTGATGTGATTTTTCACAAAATTAACATGAGCAAGGATTTTGTTACAGCCCAACGGGTGATTCCTGCTGACAACCGACGGCACTCTCATTAGGATAGCCAGACGCGGCGGCCCCTGCGGCTCGCCCATTTTTGATTATGGTTAGGGAGAATACATGCGAACTCTTTGGCGACTGCTCGCCGGATTTTTTAAATGGACATGGCGCGTGCTCAATTTCATTCGCCAGCTCGCACTGAACGTGGTTTTCCTGGTGCTGGTGCTGGCCTGCGTCGGCATCTGGGCCCAGTTCAGCAGCACAACGGCAGAGCACACTACCCGCGGCGCGCTGCTGCTGGATATCACCGGCGTGGTGGTCGATAAACCCTCGGCCAGCAGCAAGCTTGGCGTGATTGGCCGCCAGCTGTTTGGCGCCAGCTCCGATCGCCTGCAGGAAAACTCGCTGTTCGATATTGTGCAGACGATTCGCCAGGCGAAAGACGACCGCAATATCACCGGTATCGTGCTGGATCTGAAGAACTTTGCCGGCGGCGATCAGCCATCAATGCAGTATATCGGTAAAGCGCTGCGCGAATTCCGCGATAGCGGCAAGCCGGTATATGCCATCGGCAGCAGCTACAGCCAGGGTCAGTACTATCTCGCCAGCTTCGCCAATAAGATCTGGCTTTCGCCGCAGGGCGAAGTAGACCTGCACGGCTTCGCGACCAACGGCCTGTACTATAAATCGCTGCTCGACAAGCTCAAAGTATCGACCCATGTGTTCCGCGTCGGCACCTATAAGTCAGCGGTAGAGCCGTTTATCCGCGACGATATGTCTCCGGCGGCGCGCGAAGCGGATAGCCGCTGGATCGGCGAGTTGTGGCAAAACTACCTCAACACCATTGCCGCCAACCGCCAGATCACCGCACAGCAGTTGTTCCCCGGCGCTCAGGGCGTGATTGACGGCCTGCGTAAAGTCGATGGCGACACGGCTAAATACGCGCTGGATAACAAGCTGGTTGACGAGCTGGGCACCTCAACCGAGGTCGAGAAAGCGCTGACTAAGCAGTTTGGCTGGAGTAAAGCGGATAACAACTACAGCGCAATCAGCTATTACGATTACAGCGTCAAAACGCCTGCCGACCAGGGCTCCGCGATTGCGGTTATCTTTGCTAACGGCGCGATTATGGATGGCGAAGAAACGCCGGGTAACGTCGGCGGCGACACCACCGCCGCGCAGATCCGCGACGCGCGCCTGGATCCGAAAGTGAAAGCGATCGTGCTGCGGGTTAACAGCCCTGGTGGCAGCGTCAGCGCCTCAGAAGTGATTCGCGAAGAGCTGGCGGCAGCGAAAGCAGCCGGAAAACCGGTTGTGGTATCGATGGGCGGCATGGCGGCCTCCGGCGGTTACTGGATCTCCACCCCGGCGGATTATATCGTCGCGAACCCCAGCACCCTTACCGGCTCTATCGGTATCTTTGGGGTGATTAATACCGTCGAAAATACCCTCGGCTCGATTGGCGTCCATACCGACGGCGTGGCAACCTCGCCGCTGGCCGATGTTTCCACCACCAAAGCGCTACCGCCGGAAGTGCAGCAACTGATGCAGCTCAGCATCGAAAACGGCTACAAGCGCTTTATCACCCTGGTGGCGAACGCGCGTAAGAGCACGCCGGAGAAAATCGACCAAATCGCTCAGGGCCACGTCTGGACCGGTGAAGATGCAAAAGCAAACGGTCTGGTCGACAGCCTTGGCGACTTTGACGACGCGGTGGCAAAAGCCGCCGAGCTGGCGAAGCTGAAACAGTGGCATATCAACTATTATCAGGAAGAGCCGACCTTCTTCTCGATGGTCGTCGATAGCCTGACGGGTTCCGTTCGCGCGGCGCTGCCGGCAGCGGTACAGGCGTATCTGCCCGCACCGGTCGCCGCGGCGGCCAATGCGGTGAAAGCCGAGAGCGATAAGCTGGCGGCATTCAACGATCCGCAAAACCGCTACGCGTTCTGCTTAACCTGCGCCAATATTCGTTAATCCTCTGCCGCCCCATCCCGTGGGGCGGCATTTACTTTATTTTTTCTTCCGCCCCTCTATACTGCGCCTGTCTACGTTTAACCTAAGCGATGCTATGCAGAAGAAATCTATTTACGTTGCCTATACCGGCGGTACCATTGGTATGCAGCGTTCTGAACACGGCTATATCCCCGTTTCCGGCCATTTACAGCGCCAGCTGGCGTTGATGCCCGAGTTTCACCGCCCGGAGATGCCGGACTTCACCATTCATGAATACGCCCCGTTAATGGACTCTTCCGATATGACGCCGGAAGACTGGCAGCATATCGCCGACGATATTCGCGACCATTATGACCAGTACGACGGTTTCGTGATCCTCCACGGCACGGATACCATGGCGTTTACCGCCTCGGCGCTCTCCTTCATGCTGGAAAATCTGGGGAAACCGGTTATTGTGACAGGGTCACAAATCCCGCTCGCCGAGCTGCGCTCTGATGGCCAAATCAATCTGCTCAACGCGCTGTACGTCGCCGCCAACTACCCGATTAACGAAGTGTCGCTGTTCTTTAATAACCGCCTCTACCGCGGTAACCGCACGACGAAGGCCCATGCCGATGGCTTTAACGCCTTCGCATCGCCAAACCTGGCGCCGCTGCTGGAAGCCGGTATCCATATTCGCCGGCTCGGCACGCCTCCCGCTCCGCACGGTAACGGCGAACTGGTAGTTCATCCCATTACGCCGCAGCCGATTGGCGTGGTGACAATTTATCCCGGCATTTCCGCCGACGTGGTGCGCAACTTCCTGCGCCAGCCGGTCAAAGCGCTGATCCTGCGCTCCTATGGCGTCGGCAACGCGCCGCAGAACGGCGAGTTTATTCAGGTCCTGACCGAGGCCAGCCAGCGCGGTATCGTGGTGGTTAATTTGACCCAGTGTATGTCCGGTAAGGTCAATATGGGCGGCTACGCCACCGGCAACGCGCTGGCGCAGGCTGGCGTGATTAGCGGTTTTGACATGACCGTTGAAGCCACGCTGACCAAGCTACACTATTTGCTGAGCCAGGATCTGGACGTGGCGTCTATCCGTGACGCCATGCAGGAGAATCTGCGTGGCGAACTGACACCCGATGAGTGAGGAGGAGCACATGACCCAACGCGCGCTGCTACTGGTCGATTTACAAAATGATTTTTGCGCCGGCGGCGCACTTGCCGTCCCGCAGGGCGACAGTACGGTGGACATCGCCAACCGGCTTATCGACTGGAGCCTGGAACGAGGCGAAACGGTGGTTGCCAGCCAGGACTGGCACCCGGCGAATCACGGCAGCTTTGCCAGCCAGCATCAGGTTGAGCCCTATACCCAAGGCGAGCTTGACGGCCTGAGGCAAACGTTCTGGCCGGATCACTGCGTGCAAAATAGCGAAGGCGCGGCGCTGCATCCGCTGCTCAAAAAGCAGGATATTGCCGCCGTATTCCACAAAGGCGAAAATCCGGCCATTGATAGCTACAGCGCCTTTTTCGACAACGGTCACCGGCAGAAAACCCGGCTCGATGCGTGGCTGCGCGAGCGTGAAATAACCGAGCTAACGGTGCTGGGGCTCGCTACCGACTACTGCGTCAAGTTTACCGTGCTCGACGCCCTGACGCTGGGTTATATCGTCAACGTCATAACCGACGGCTGCCGCGGGGTAAATATTCAGCCACAGGACAGCAATCTGGCGTTTATGGAGATGGCCGCCGCGGGGGCAACTCTCTATACCCTTGACGACTGGCTGGAAACCCACGCATAAAATATGCCGACGGGCATTGTCCTGTCGGCGCGTTATCTCAGGCCAGAGCGGAAATCTCTTCCCGCGACGCGTTGCGCGTTTCGATGCCAAAACAAAACAGAATCAACGCGCAAAGCGCCGCATCACGCCTGGGATAATAAAGCCCCTAATCGGGTCATTGTTAGTCTCATTTTGCGTCATGTTCTGCATCCTGGCTTTTACTCCGAAGTGAACCTCATCGCACTACCGCTCCGCTAATGCAGCCGTGAACCGCTTCGCATTTTTGCACAGCGGAAGATGCTAGCCTGCACGAGCTGTTTTTTTCGCCACGCCATTTCCGTGGCGTGTTTGTTTTTCAATGTCACTTTTAAGTCAAGTCAAAGAGGATCCGCTATGAAACTTTTGCCTTTGCTGGCAGCTTTACCCCTGCTCTGCGCGAGCGTTGTTTCCGCTAACACGCTGATGTCCGTCGGTTACTTTAACGGCGGCGGCGACGTCACTGCCGGTCCCGGCGGCGATATTGATAAACTGGACGTACGCCAGATCACCCATCTCAACTACTCGTTTGGTCTGGTCTATAACGACGAGAAAGACGAAACCAACGCGGCCCTGAAAGACCCGGGCAAGCTGCATCAGATTTGGCTGTCGCCGAAAGTACAGGCGGATTTGCAGAAAATCCCCAGCTTGCGCCAGCAGAACCCAAGCCTGAAAGTGTTGCTTTCCGTCGGCGGCTGGGGGGCGCGCGGATTCTCCGGCGCAGCGGCAACGAAAGACACCCGGGCGGTGTTTATCCAGTCGGCGCTGGCGATCATTGAAAAATACGGCCTCGATGGCATCGACCTCGACTGGGAGTATCCGGTCAACGGCGCGTGGGGGCTGGTCGCCAGCCAACCGGCCGATCGCGATAATTTTACCGCCCTGCTGAAAGAACTGCGTGCGGCGGTAGGGAAAAACAAACTGGTGACCATCGCCGTAGGCGCAAACGCGGAGAGCCCAAAAAGCTGGGTGGACGTCAAAGCGATTGCGCCATCGCTCGACTACATCAACCTGATGACCTATGACCTGGCCTACGGCACCCAATACTTCAATTCCAACCTGTATGATTCAACCCGCTGGCCGACGGTCGCTGAAGCAGATAAGTACAGCGCTGACTTTATAGTGAACAACTACCTTGCCGCTGGTCTAAAGCCGAGTCAGATGAACCTGGGGATTGGTTTCTATGGACGGATACCAAAACGCGCCGTCGAACCGGGTATTGACTGGAGCCAGCCGGACGCGCAGAAAAACCCGGCCACCCGCCCCTACTTCGCGGCTCAACAGATTGAGCTGTTCGAATCGCTGGGCGTCGATCTGACCAAAGACACCTATGTGAAATATAACGATATCGTGGCGAAGTTAATCAACGATCCGCAGAAGCGCTTTACTCAGCATTGGGATGATGAAGCGAAGGTGCCGTGGCTATCGGTACAGTCCGCCGACGGTCAAGCCCTCTTTGCGCTTTCCTATGAAAACCCGCGCTCGGTAGCCATCAAGGCCGACTATATCAAGAGCAAGGGTCTGGCGGGCGCAATGTTCTGGGAGTACGGCGCGGATGACCAGAACCAGTTGGCGAAACAGCTGGCCGAGTCATTGGGGATCAAACGCTGAACTGCGCGGTGTCAGCGCGTGCACAATAGGTTATGATAACCGCATTCCGCTGCGCCAGCTCCGGCGCAGCTTTTCATTTGCAACAGAAGGCATGGGTATTATGGCTTATATCCCGAAAAACTACGCCCGTCTGGAAGTCGGTTACCGCGAAAAAGCGCTGAAGCTCTTCCCCTGGGTCTGCGGACGCTGCTCGCGTGAGTTTGTCTATTCAAACCTGCGTGAGCTGACGGTGCACCATATCGATCACGATCACTCCAATAACCCGGAAGATGGTAGTAATTGGGAGATGCTGTGCCTGTACTGTCACGATCATGAGCACTCAAAATATACCGAAGCCGATCTGTACGGTTCGACGGTGGTCGCCGGCGAAGATGCGCAGAAAAGCGTCGGCGAAGCGAAATATAACCCCTTCGCCGATCTTAAAGCGATGATGAATAAGAAGTAACGCGGTGACGCATCAAAGCCCGGCGCGCATCTGGCCGGGCTGACGCAGGCCTTTTCAGGCTCAGGATTTAAAGGTCGCGATAGGCTGCGGCGTAATGCCAAAGTCAACTTTCAGCTGCTGTTTACTTTTCATCACCATCTGCCCATTGGTATCAATGGTCATATGCTGCGCGTCAACGTTGTAGCGCGCCTGCCAAAGCATCACCAGCTGCAAGCAATTCTCTTTCTGTTCGTCAGTCAACGCCACGCCGTCCGGCCATTTACCCAACTCCACCGCTGTTGCCAGGCGCTGATAAACTTCCGGCGTCATACCGTCAATAATCCGATCGATTTCCATCTTCCGTTATCCCCGTTTGGAATAATTTGCTGAATCGTTTTTTCAACCCTTAATTTGCTCACCGTTTTCATCATTGGTGAAGCTTAACGAGGCCGAATTAACGCAAAAACGTTCTCCGGTGGGCTGAGGGCCATCCGGGAATACGTGCCCAAGGTGAGCATCGCAGTTTCCGCAGCGGATTTCCGTGCGCTGCATACCGTGGGAGTAATCATTTAGGTAGCGGATTGCGTCATCACTGACGGGCTCATAAAAGCTCGGCCAGCCGCAGCCGGAATCATACTTGGTTTGCGAGTGGAACAGCGCGGCATCGCACACCAGGCAGTGGTAGACGCCATCGCGTTTATTGTGCAGCAACCGCCCGGTGAACGGCGGTTCAGTACCGTGATTCTGCGTCACGTAAAACTGCATCTCGCTCAAATTTTTTTTGAGCTCGTCCGAAGAGGGTTTATTCGACATTGACTTGCTTCTCGCTGTGAAAGGACAACTTTTCACGTCAATTCTAACAAAATATTAACAATGAAGCGTGCACTTTTGTTCTAAACTTAGGCGACGCCAAAAGGCAGCCACACAATTGTGATGAACATCACATTTTTATCTTCAATGACCTTTAAAATTCCGGGCGCAGCCCCCATATGGAATTGGGCTCAAAGGGAAAGTGGGATAAATCGACCGCGCAAAGGCATGCTCTGGATTGATTTGTCGCAATGATTGACACGATTCCGCTTGACGCTGCGTAAGGTTTTTGTAATTTTACAGGCAACCTTTTATTCACTAACAAATAGCTGGTGGAATATATGACTATCAAAGTAGGTATCAACGGTTTTGGCCGTATCGGTCGCATTGTTTTCCGTGCTGCTCAGGAACGTTCTGACATCGAGATCGTTGCAATCAACGACCTGTTAGACGCTGACTACATGGCTTACATGCTGAAGTATGACTCCACTCACGGCCGTTTCAACGGTACCGTTGAAGTGAAAGACGGTCATCTGATCGTTAACGGTAAAAAAATCCGTGTTACCGCTGAGCGTGACCCGGCTAACCTGAAGTGGGACGAAGTGGGTGTTGACGTTGTTGCTGAAGCAACCGGTATCTTCCTGACCGACGAAACCGCTCGTAAACACATCACCGCTGGCGCGAAAAAAGTCGTACTGACTGGCCCGTCCAAAGACAACACCCCGATGTTTGTTAAAGGCGCTAACTTTGACAAATACGAAGGCCAGGACATCGTTTCCAACGCATCCTGCACCACCAACTGCCTGGCTCCGCTGGCAAAAGTTATCAACGACAACTTCGGCATCATCGAAGGTCTGATGACCACCGTTCACGCAACCACCGCGACTCAGAAAACCGTTGATGGCCCGTCTCACAAAGACTGGCGCGGCGGCCGCGGCGCAGCTCAGAACATCATCCCGTCCTCTACCGGCGCTGCTAAAGCTGTAGGTAAAGTCCTGCCAGAACTGAATGGCAAACTGACCGGTATGGCGTTCCGCGTTCCGACTCCGAACGTATCCGTTGTTGACCTGACCGTTCGTCTGGAAAAAGCTGCTTCTTATGAAGAAATTAAGAAAGCAATCAAAGCTGCTTCTGAAGGCGCAATGAAAGGCGTTCTGGGCTACACCGAAGACGACGTTGTATCCACCGATTTCAACGGTGAAATCTGCACTTCCGTATTCGACGCCAAAGCGGGTATCGCTCTGAACGACAACTTTGTGAAACTGGTTTCCTGGTACGATAACGAAACTGGTTACTCCAACAAGGTTCTGGACCTGATTGCTCACATCTCCAAATAAGTTGAGATGAGACAGTAATCTGTAAGAGCGACTTCGGTCGCTCTTTTTTTTGTCTGAAGATAAAGGATTGCGTAATGATTAATAAAATTTTTGCCCTCCCGGTTATCGAACAGCTTACCCCTGTACTTTCCCGCCGCCAGCTTGATGACCTCGAGCTGATCGTCGTTGACCATCCGCAGGTGAAAGCGTCCGTGGCTTTGCAGGGCGCTCACCTGCTCTCCTGGAAGCCCGCGGGTGAAGAAGAAGTCCTGTGGCTCAGCGGCAATACGCCGTTTAAAAACGGCGTTGCCCTGCGCGGCGGCGTGCCGATTTGCTGGCCGTGGTTTGGTCCTTCTGCTCAGCAGGGTCTGCCCTCCCACGGCTTCGCCCGCAATCTGCCCTGGGCTCTGAAAGGGCATGATGAAGATGAAAAAGGCGCGGTGCTGACCTTTGAATTGAAAAGCAGCGACGCTACCCTCCAGTACTGGCCGCACGAGTTCACCCTGCTGGCGCGTTTTAAGTTGGGCAAAACTTGCGAAATTGAGCTGGAAGCGCACGGCGAATTTGAAACCACGTCTGCCCTGCATACCTATTTCAACGTCGGCGACATTGCGGCAGTGAAGGTCAGCGGTCTGGGCGACCGTTATGTTGATAAAGTGAAAAACGCGGAAGAAGGCGTATTAAGCAACGGCACAGAGACTTTTCCCGATCGTACCGACCGCGTGTATCTGAATGCCGAAACCTGCAGTGTGATTCACGACGATGCGCTGAGCCGCAACATCGACGTGACCCATCATCACAACAGCAACGTAGTGGCCTGGAACCCGGGTCCGGCGCTTTCCGTCAGCATGGGCGACATGCCGGATGATGGCTACAAAACCTTCGTCTGCGTAGAAACCTGCTGCGTAACCGAAACCCAGAAGGCCAGCGAAGAGAAACCTTCGCGCCTGGCGCAAACCCTCCGCGTGGCGAAACGCTAACGCATAGCAGGATAGCGAGCGGGTTAACATCGTGCTGCCGGGCGGCGGCTAACGCCTTGCCCGGCATACGCGACTGATTGTGCTCGTATTTGGCCGAACGTAGAGTTGGGCTTTCCTTTACACCATATCCAGCGGCGTTTTTCTGGCCGGCGCCGGGTAAGCTTTATCCAGAAGCGCAAGCTCCTCGTCGTTCAGCATCATATCCAGCGCCGCGGCATTCTGCGCGACATGCTCAATGCTCGACGCTTTCGGGATCGCCAGTACCTCCCGGTGGCTAATCACCCACGCCAGCAGAATCTGCGCCGCGGTCACGCCCCGCTGCTGCGCAATATTTTTCACAACGGTATGATTTAAAAGTCCATTGCGCAGGCGACCAGCCTGAGCCAGCGGGCAATACGCCATTACCGGCAGCCGCCGCTGCTGGCACCACGGCAGCAGGTCATACTCAATACCGCGGGAAGCCAGATGATAGAGCACCTGATTGGTCGCGCACCGTTCGCCGCCCTCCACCTGCCAGAGCTGATGCATATCATCGTTATCGAGATTCGACACGCCCCAGCGGCGAATTTTACCCTGCGCAACCAGCGCTTCCATGCCGGCAACCGTCTCCTCTAGCGAATAATCTCCGCGCCAGTGCAGCAGGTAAAGATCCAGATAGTCGGTATTGAGGCGGCGCAGGCTGGCCTCGCAGGCGCTGGCTATTTTGCGTCCACCAGCATTCCATGGGTAGACTTTAGACACCAGCACCACGCGATCGCGTTGCCCGCGAATCGCCTCGCCGACGACCTCTTCAGCGCCGCCGTCGGCGTACATTTCCGCCGTATCGATAACCGTCAGGCCAAGATCGATGCCCGCGCGCAGTGCAGCCACCTCCTGCGCGCGCAGCGCTGGGTTTTCACCCATATACCAGGTCCCCTGCCCAATAACGGGAACCGCCGGATGCTCGCCAAAATGAATGGTCCTTTCTGCCATCGCTACCTCCCGTAAATGATTGCACCACCATAATGCAAAACAGGGCGAAACGCCCTGTTTTGATGCACAAATTGCCCTGTAATAAAGCACTATCAGAAGGAGTAAGTGATCCCGGTAGAAATCAGGCCGCTCCAGGATTTGTCCACCATCGGGCTATCGGTGATTTCATCGGACAGACGGGTATAGCGCGCCACGCCGTATACGCTCCAGTCGCCAAGGAAACGATAGTTTGCCGACAGCTCGAGGTACGGGTTCCAGCTGCTGTCCGGATCGTAGCTGCGCATGCCGCTGCGATTCGACTCATGTTTCGAAACACCATAGTAGTACTCGTTCTGGTTGTCGCTGTTCCACTCCACGCCAATACCCGGCGTAAGCGTCAGGTTGCCGTTGGTATAGCGATACAACCAGGCCAGATCCCATACGATACCGTTGCTGTTATCGAGGGTGTCCCCGGACAGCGCGGTGCGCAGGAAACCGTACTGCGTATAGTGTTCGTAGGAGAGCCCCGCCATCACCGTGGATTTACGTTTATCCAGACGACGCATCTGCTGGCTATCGCTGTCGCCAGGCTTAAAGTACATCGGCGACCAGTACGCGGTCACAGAGAGCTTGTCATTGGTATCATTCCACAGGTAGTAACCACCACCTAAGCCGCGAAACCAGAAGTTATCGCTCTCATAATTAATAACGGGCACCGGGTAAACATCAGCATCATATTGCTTGTAGGGATGTTCGACGACACCCACACCCGCCCCTAAAGTGAACTTCCCTTCAGCGTGTACGGCGGATGCTGAACTCGCAATCAACACACCAAGTGCCAGAAGTTTGATTTTAGTCACGATCCATATTCCTGTTGTCAAATAATCAGCGCAGGCAGTTTAACGTTGTATACGTCATGCCTCAAATTCTTTACCAGTCATTACACTGAACTCATCATTTTCTCATCGTCAGATGACTACTAGCTGACACCTGAATGACAGCGCCATGACGCCGCAGGACAAGAGGTGCAAAAAAGAGACCGTTTTCCGGATGAGTTATTGATATGTCATTGAAATTGATTTTCTACGCCATGCAAGTTTTCCAAATGCATCTACGCTTTAATTTAGAAGAAGTAAATGCGGGGCACGTTATACAGATACTTCGCCAACCTGGCATAAGGGTTGCTGGAGTATCAGAGAGCGCTATGCAGCTTACCTCTTCCGGGGGCTCCCACTATTCATATGAACGGCTCTCAACCTGTGCTAAAAACGAAAGGACGGCATGCCATGAATATATTCGATCACTATCGCCAGCGCTATGAAGCTGCCAAGGACGAAGAGTTCACACTGCAGGAGTTTCTTACCATCTGTCGGCAAGATCGCAGTGCTTATGCTAACGCAGCAGAAAGATTGCTGATGGCCATCGGTGAGCCGGTCATGGTCGATACGGCCCTGGAACCCAGGCTATCCCGTCTCTTTTCAAACCGGGTCGTGGCACGCTATCCGGCCTTTGAAGAGTTTTACGGGATGGAAGATGCCATTGAGCAAATTGTTTCTTATCTGAAGCACGCCGCTCAGGGGCTGGAAGAGAAGAAACAGATTCTGTACCTGCTGGGACCCGTGGGCGGCGGTAAATCATCGCTTGCCGAACGCCTGAAGTCCTTGATGCAGCGTGTCCCTATCTATGTACTTAGCGCAAACGGAGAGCGCAGCCCGGTCAACGACCATCCGCTGTGTCTGTTCAACCCGCAGGAGGATGCGCAAATCCTCGAAAAAGAGTACGGCATTCCAAACCGCTATCTGGGGACGATTATGTCGCCGTGGGCGGCCAAGCGCCTGCATGAATTCGGCGGCGACATCACTAAGTTCCGCGTGGTGAAAGTGTGGCCGTCAATTCTGGCGCAGATCGCCATCGCCAAAACCGAGCCCGGCGACGAGAACAACCAGGACATCTCCGCGCTGGTCGGTAAAGTGGATATTCGTAAACTGGAGCACTACGCGCAGAATGACCCGGATGCCTACGGCTACTCCGGCGCTCTGTGCCGCGCCAACCAGGGGCTGATGGAATTCGTCGAGATGTTTAAAGCGCCTATCAAGGTGCTGCATCCGCTGCTGACCGCCACGCAGGAAGGCAACTATAACGGCACCGAAGGGATCTCCGCCCTGCCGTTCAACGGGATCATCCTCGCCCACTCCAACGAATCGGAATGGGTGACCTTCCGGAATAACAAAAACAATGAGGCCTTCCTCGACCGCGTGTATATCGTCAAGGTGCCTTACTGCCTGCGTATCTCAGAAGAGATCCGTATCTATGAAAAACTGCTTAATAACAGCGAACTGACCCATGCGCCTTGCGCGCCGGGAACGCTGGAAACGCTGTCGCGCTTCTCGATTCTGTCGCGCCTGAAAGAGCCGGAAAACTCGAGTATTTACTCAAAAATGCGCGTCTATGACGGCGAAAGCCTGAAAGACACCGACCCGAAAGCGAAGTCCTATCAGGAGTATCGCGATTATGCCGGCGTCGATGAAGGGATGAACGGCTTGTCGACCCGCTTCGCGTTCAAAATTCTGTCGCGGGTCTTTAACTTCGACCACGCCGAGGTGGCCGCCAACCCGGTGCATCTGTTCTACGTTCTGGAGCAGCAGATCGAGCGCGAACAGTTCCCGCAGGAACAGTCAGAACGTTATCTTGAGTTCCTGAAAGGCTATCTGATCCCGAAATACGCCGAGTTTATCGGCAAAGAGATCCAGACCGCCTATCTTGAATCCTACTCTGAGTATGGGCAGAACATTTTCGACCGTTATGTCACCTACGCCGACTTCTGGATTCAGGATCAGGAATACCGCGACCCGGATACCGGCCAGCTGTTTGACCGCGAGTCGCTGAATGCGGAACTGGAAAAAATCGAGAAGCCCGCCGGGATCAGTAACCCGAAAGACTTCCGCAACGAGATAGTCAACTTCGTGCTGCGCGCCAGAGCGCACAACAGCGGGCGTAATCCAAACTGGACCAGCTACGAGAAGCTTCGCACGGTTATCGAGAAGAAAATGTTCTCCAATACCGAAGAGCTGTTGCCGGTGATTTCCTTCAACACCAAAACGTCAACCGATGAGCAGAAAAAACACGATGACTTTGTCGACCGCATGATGGAGAAAGGCTATACCCGTAAGCAGGTTCGTCTGCTGTGCGAATGGTATCTGCGGGTACGTAAATCATCCTGATAGACCGGCCCGACAGCTAACCGCTGTCGGGTTAATAATAACTGCGAAGACCCAATGACATTCAGCGACGGGCTATTTTCCGCGCCTGAATGGCCGGGGCATTGTTGGCAAATGCAGTACAGGAGGGCATATGACCTGGTTCATAGACCGACGCCTGAACGGGAAAAATAAAAGCGCCGTCAATCGGCAGCGCTTTCTGCGCCGCTATAAAGCGCAGATAAAGCAGTCGATCTCCGAGGCCATCAACAAGCGCTCGGTGACCGATATTCAGAGCGGAGAGTCCGTCTCCATCCCAACGGACGATATTAACGAACCGATGTTTCATCAGGGACGCGGCGGCCTGCGCAATCGCGTACACCCCGGTAACGATCACTTTGTACAAAATGACCGTATCGAACGCCCTCAGGGCGGCGGTGGCGGAGGCGGCAGCGGTCAGGGGCAAGCCAGCGCCGACGGCGAAGGCCAGGACGAGTTTGTCTTTCAGATTTCGAAAGACGAATATCTCGATCTATTGTTCGAAGATCTCGCCCTGCCAAATTTGAAGAAAAATCAGCAGCGTCAGCTGACGGAGTATAAAACCCATCGCGCGGGCTATACCGCTAACGGCGTTCCCGCCAATATCAGCGTCGTTCGCTCGTTGCAGAACTCGCTGGCTCGGCGCACGGCGATGACCGCCGGTAAACGCCGGGAACTGCACGCGCTGGAAGAAGACCTCGATACCATTAGCAAAAGCGAACCGGCGCAGCTGCTGGAAGAGGAGCGGCTGCGCAAAGAGATAGCCGAACTGCGGGCGAAAATCGACCGCGTCCCGTTTATTGATACTTTCGATCTACGTTACAAGAACTACGAAAAACGGCCAGAACCGTCCAGCCAGGCCGTCATGTTCTGCCTGATGGACGTCTCCGGCTCCATGGACCAGGCGACCAAGGACATGGCAAAACGCTTTTATATTCTGCTGTATCTGTTCCTCAGCCGGACCTATAAAAACGTCGATGTCGTTTATATCCGCCACCATACGCAGGCTAAAGAGGTCGATGAACACGAATTCTTTTATTCGCAGGAAACCGGCGGCACGATTGTCTCCAGCGCCCTGAAGCTGATGGATGAAGTGGTTAAAGAGCGCTATGACCCGGCGCAGTGGAATATCTACGCCGCACAGGCCTCGGATGGGGATAACTGGGCGGACGACTCACCGCTGTGTCACGAACTGCTGGCGAAGAAAATCCTGCCCGTGGTGCGCTACTATAGCTATATCGAGATAACCCGTCGGGCGCACCAGACGCTGTGGCGGGAGTACGAACACCTGCAGTCGACCTTCGAAAACTTTGCTATGCAGCATATTCGCGACCCGGAAGATATTTATCCGGTATTCCGCGAACTGTTTCACAAACAGACTTCCAAAATTGACACTTAGTTAAATAAAATCAGCCAGTTATATAAACTTCCTGGCTGATTTTTCCCTATTTTGAGTATGTTTTATTTTCTTATTTAATCAATGATATGCCTTTCATTTTGGGGAAGTATTCTTCCCTTTTAAGCATAAATTTTCTCACATCAAATAGGGCTATCGTCCTGCCTCAAGTCGTTGATCGCGTGCGTAGCCACCCCCAACACTTCAACATCTTCCATCGCCTCCCCTTCTATCGATTCACCTTCGACAGTGATAAAAGAACGCCCCATCAATTTTGCAAACTGCAGTTCGCCAGCCACGCGGATAAGCAGGACGCTTCCTTGCGTCACTTTTAACGACAGGTCAAGAACAACGAAGCCGCGATCAGTCTCTATAATCTGAGAGTTCGCGCCAATGTTGCACGCAGCCGTGACAGTCAGTCTCTGCTCAACGTAGTCGGCGGCCGGTGAAGGAAAATAGCTGGCAGTCATTACATCACCCTCCCCATGTTGCGGAGAATCCACAGCCGATTTTCTGTATGTTCGGGCGTTTTGTCAGCGAAGCACGACTGATAGCGCTCTATCCAGCGGTTAGCTTCTGAATAAGATAAGTGGATGCCACGGCACACAAGAGAAGACACAAAATCGCGTGTGTGCAGGTACTGGTAGCCTTTCGAGTTGCGAAGAATCGACTCCCGAAAGGCCTGGTTGATGTCTGATTGTCGAAGCATGATCTGCCATCCCATAAATACTGTTTATGCATACAGTAGTTTTATTTAAAGGGAAGATCAAGAGAGGTTGCGGCTGTCAATTTAGCCAGCAGCCGCGAGTTTCTGCCATTACTGTATTAACCTAAATCAGTAATTCCCCATGCTGCACTGAGATAGGCACTTACACTATCGAGGACTGATGCGACCTGAGCCTGAGTCAGCGCTGTTTCAAAAATCAATTCCATCCCTATCGTGATATTTGCCCCTGCTGGATAGGCAGCTGGCGCATGGTGCGACCCGATGCGGATCGTACGGTCGGTATAAGCTGTGCGGCTGGTCAGGGTTTTGGAGTTCTGCCAGTTCAGGGCGCCTCCCTGCCGGGCTGCAATCCTCGCCACATTATTATCACCGTCAACCAGCTCGACAAAGGCGGCCCATCTGGCGCTGTCATACGCTGCGCTGTAATAGTTGATCATGTTCAACGGCGTAGCACCGTTATCCTCAACAAACGCTCCGTAAAGGCTTTGTCCGGAAAACAGAAATGCAAGCCCGTCGCCGCGGTAGACAGCCGGTGCGCCGGAATAGCTGTAGTTCCCCATCATGAATGCCTGCTGCGTTTCGGTTGCCGCTGTCGGCTTTACCGGCTTACAGATCACGATATGCGTCTGGTTTTTGGTTGAGACCTTCCCGGTATCAAAACAGTTTCCAAAACTACAGATCGCCCCAAATTCGGAGAGGATTGTCGGGGTTCCGATTTTTGTCAGCGGGGCGGAATTGTCGGCGCGATTCCTCATGCTGAGGTCTGCTGTTCCTCCCTGAATGTACAATCCTTTAAGCCCCGCTGTTACAGGAAGGTCTGGCTGCATGAAATGACCTTTTTTCGGATGTGCTCCGGGGATCACGACATCACCGAGTTTTGGGATATAAACAGTATTCATAATAAATTAGCCTTTAATCAGTGCGTTATTAAGTGATGATGCGACCAGATTACTGCCTGTAGCATTCGGATGAAGATTATCGAGGAAACAGCCCAGGCTGTTCATTTCAGTCCAGGTGTCAAACAGGTCATAGATGCTGAAGAACTCGACATTCAGCGTCTGCGAGAGATCGTGCATCACGTCACGGAAATCAACGAGCGGCGTTACCGCCGTTCCGTTCGTGCGGGGTGGTGCCATCAGGATAAAACCAACGTCTGGCAACACCGTGCGGCAGGCGGCGATGTACGTCTGCAATGCGGTTTTAAATACCTGTGTCCCGTCAGAATTACGGTAATCATTGTTGCCGATGACGATACAAATGACGTCCGGCTGCATTGTGCTCAGGTACTCCGCGATTTTGTCGGAGAACAACAGAAACTGGTCCGCAAGAATCCCGGAGTTACCCGCCTTACTCATCACGCAACCAGCCACACCGGCGCGCCAGAGGTAAAAACCGTGGATGGCCACACGCCCGGTATTGCCATCAGTTTTGACGTAAATCGTCCTGGCCTCGTCGGCCATGCCTGTCAGCAACACCGATTTTGTCGCGCCGGTATTCCCGCAGACAACCTCAGTCCACTGAGTGACCCCGCCAACGTCGTAGCCGTACTGAAACTTACCGTTCAGGTCCTGGTAGTAAATACGGCAGTCAGTGCAGCGGACATTCGTCACCCTGAAATAGGCCGTGCTCGTCGTGGTATTGATTGACTGGCCGTCAATACCACAGCCATAAAGCGGCGCTCCGCTCGTCGGGGACGAATCATATAAATCCCATCCCTCTGATCGATATATTCCCGAACCGTCGCGCGCGGCCCCGTAGTTAACAGTTCTCCAGCCAAGACCCGCGTCACCGTAATCATTGTGCAACAGCCCGGCGATAGCTGTGGCCAGTTCGTTATTCTGCGTCCAGCTGTCGCCCGTCAGCATGAAGTGTGGACGGACTGTCAGGCCTGCTTTGAGCTGTGCTTTCTTCGCTTTCCAGCGCCAGAGCGTCCGGCCATCAGTATGCAGCGGAATATTGTAGACGGCAGAGTACATCCTCCCCTGAAACCAGCTGACCATATCCCCGCGAATGTTCGGCCCGACCCCACTGGCATCAAGCTTTCCATCATGGAACCAGAACGGGACGTTCCCGGCGGCATCCATCATCCCCGGTACAAAGCCAGGGGAAATCAGAGGGACATTCTGGTTAAGCGCGCTGGCGATGATACCGTTGATATAAGACCATATTTTTTCCAGCAGCCCCGTCGCAATTGCCGACGCATCCAGCCCGCCATTCCAGTACACCGGTACATTTCCCGCGCTGTCCATGAATAACGGAAAAAAGCCTGGGGAAACCCCTGTCACTTGTGCATTCAGCGCATCCCCAAGCCGCGCATGAACATCCTCATAGATCATCTGATACAACGATGTGGCAATACGCGAAACAGCAAAACCATTATCCCAGTACAAAGGCACATTTCCGGCCCCATCGACAAAGAAAGGGAAAAAGTCACCGCTGACGGTGCCGGTGGCAATAAAGTTTTCAATAAACTGGATAAGTGCATCGACAGAGCCCTGAGAGGGCATCCTGCGCCCGGTTGCCGTCAGCGTCCCGGCGATATTTCGGTATTCGATCGCCAGAGCGGAATCATCCGGACTGCGTACATAGGTGGTGGCACCTTCAGGAATACTGGCAATATCAGCCTGAGCCTCTTCAAGACTCTGGTATTGCTTGCCAAGTGGGATAAGGTTCTGGCGGGTATTTTCGACAATAGCAGCGAAGGTCTGCAGCATCAGGCGCCAGGAATCCAGCGGTTGCCCGGCACGGTCGTTAACGGTGCCCGCTGGTCCGTTAACGAGTTCGTCCAGGCGAGTGGCATTGTCGAGCAGCACCGCGGGCGACGTGCTCCCAAGTGGCGGATCAAAGGCCATATTTTTTGCTCCAAAAATAGGCTTCGCCCAAACGAGGGTTTGAGCGAAAAGAGTTAATAAGGGGTTTTTATGGGGTATTACGCGACGTCGCCGGGGTATGTGGCGTCGTCGTAGGCGTAGAACGATTCAAGATATTCGTTGGCGGTCACCTGACAGGTGCCGTCAGACTGTGGGGCAATTTCTGCCACCAGCGCATCATAGACATGCCGCGTTGAGCCGCAGAACACCAGCCGGATCGGCTCGATGGTTGCAGACGATAAATTGATTTTCAGCAGGTCATCAAACTCACTCAGATGCGGGACCGAAAGTTGATAATCCCCTGCTCTGGTCGCCACCATCAGCCCGGAGGCCGAGCCATCCTGGTAACGGACCAGCGCGCGAGGATTTTCAAAAGACCAGTCCAGCGGCTCCGTAACGGTGAAGGTCGTTAAACCGCCAGCCGTTGTCATCTCCTCAACAAGACAGGAAATCGTGTTATTCCCCGGTATATCGTCGGTCAGCACAATACGATCGCCAACGTTGTAGCAGAGCGCGTCCAGTTCGGTCGTCGTCTGGAACGTTACCCGCTGCTGCAGGTATTTCATCAGGCGACGCATACCGATTTGATAAGCGTGATCCTGACTCAATACCCCGTCGAGTTTGTAATCCTCGATTTTCACCGGTGTGGGGTTATCGGGAGTGCGACATTTAACCGTCTCTTCCGCCCAGGTGGTCCCGTTGACGTAAGTCACATCAACCCCGTCGTAATCATCGTCAGATGGCGCAGTGAAACCACTCTGCAGCTCTTCGACCATCTCATGCGGGGTGATGACGCCTATCCAGGGCTTAATCCCTTCCCGGTTTACTGTCGCCAGGCCATCACTCAGCAGAAAACGTGACTTCCCGGCGTTGGCGATCTTTTGCAGCATTTCCAGTGCCGAGATACTGTCGCCAGTAGCGAAATCAAAATACTCTCCCCGCGGTGTCCAGTACGCGGACTCAATGCCGTTAATGGTATCGACATCCATCTCCAGTCCCAGCGAGTTCCCGACATGCAGCAGCGCCCCCGAAATGGTTCTGGCCGTTCCGGTTTCATAGGCACGCGTCCCAACAACGTTTACGCGGCGGTCAGACTGCGCCGCCAGTTTACCGCCCGTCTCGACGGTCACCGCCATCAGCGACACACCGGGATAGGATGAAGGACGCGTCAGCAGGCGCCCGCGCAGTGCCTGCCAGTACATCGAGTCACGCGCATTATTGCTACCCTGCTCATTGCGGCGACGGCAGCGAACCTCTACAAGGCCCGGAGAACCGAGTGTGATCCGCTCAGTAAAGCCCAGACCGTTAACGTTTTTCAGCGCGTACTCGCCCTGTTTACTGACCCACCCTGAGCCGGAGCCATAAATCCGGTACTGAATTTCCCATTCAACGTGGCGAATGCGTTTTTTCCCCTTGCTGTCAAAACCGCAGACGCCGTTCGGAAAGGAAAAATTCACTTCGAACATATCCACGGTTTCATTTTCAGGACAGACAAGGTACGGACCCAGCCAGCTCAGCGTGTCGTTGAGCCCGGTTGCCTCGTAGTCGATCATCGTCCTGGCGGTGAATCCCGTCCATGACTCATCAACGGTACCGTTAACCAGACGCGCCACCGTCGCCGTCGTGCCGTCAGCTGACACAATCCGGTACTCATTCCCGCGGTGAGCAAGTGAAAGCCGTTGCACGCCTTCAGGCATGCCCGAAAATGCGGTTCCCGTGGCGCTGTTATAGGCAAACGTCAAATTTGCCGTTACCGCCGGGCTGCCGCCGGTTGATGCCGTGCCGGAGGTGTAAACAGGGGCATCACCGAAGATGGAAGCTGGTAGTGTGGAGGATGTGATGTCACCACCAGAGAACGGGCTGGCCGCCTCAGTTATCACTACAGTCCCGCCGTTATCCTGCGCGACCAGGCCGGAACCAGTCAGCCCTTCGGTGATAGCCGCCAGCAGTCCCGACATCGAGATATAGTTCGCCACCAGAGACACCGCGTAAGCGATCCCCTGCCACGTGATCGTGAACGTGCTGGAGCTGGTCGAAAAGTCGTAGGTGGTAGGGGCAGCGCTGGCCTGTACTTTAGCAGCGCTGCCACCAACGCCGGGGACGGCGGCCTGACCCGGTGTATATGACGCAATAAACAGATCGTAATCGACGCTATTGAAACTGAGCGTCACCGGCATACCGACTACCGGCGCGATCTCCGTCAGCAGCGGACTCGCGATAACGCTGTACCCGGCCGCCGTTGATATCTGGTAGTTGGCGGGAGCCTTTATCTCAACAATCGCGCCTTCTACCCAGCTATCCGGCAGAGAATTGTCGTTATCGTCATCATCGCTATCATCCGTGTCCAGCCCGGTAAACGTTACGTCGGCTCCGGCCACGGTCATGCTGTCTGCGATAATGTCGTCCGCATCCGGCGACGTCTGGGCCATGTCCAGCCCGGTGCCGGATGACGTCCCGCCGACCTCCGTACTGTTGAACCAGTTTTCACTGCGCTCATCGCCGGAAACGTCTGCACCAGGGGGATAATGCGTGCTGCTGAATCCCGGCAGGGTCGATGCAGGCGTACTGCCAACGCGGATATCGCCATTGGTATAATCCAGAGCTCCGACACCAAGGCACAGCAGCATCTGTACACGCATTTTCGTGGGATCGTCAGCATCGAACCGGGTAACGGGCTGCACAACATAATCCGGATAAATACGCACGCGCCCAAAAACTTCACGAATGGCATCACCCAGTTTTGCGCTGTTTGCTTTAGCGGGGTTCAGGTCGAGGCTTCGCCCGGTGGATGACGTGTAGCCACCAGCATCAATATTACCCATCATGAACAGTGAATAAGCCGCCGTTGCCACGGCGATACCAACCCCTATCCATGCGATTGTTGCTACTTCAAGCCCGAAAGGCACCGGATATATGCGAACGTCGCTCTCCGGCCGGATGATGCAAAACGCCCATTCGCCAGGTGGTACCGGCTGGCCATCCAGTTCAATAGCCAGCGGTGGAACATCCCGATCCTCATAATCTGCGACATTGGCAACCAGCCAGCTGCGAATGGTGGTAACGCCATGCTGATGCGTTTCGATTGGTTCACCGGGCAGCCGCGACGGGTAAAAACGAATGGTCATTGCCAGAACTCCACTTTGACAAATCGCCGCTTAAATCGCGGCAACGGCAGAAAGGTGACGTTCGTTCCCGGATTACATTCCGCCACGTGCAGCAGGCCACCGATATTGACGACGATACCGACATGGGTGACGGTTGAACCGGAATAACAGGCCACCCCGGCGCCTTCGCGCGGTTCGCAGCGCTCCAGAGAAAGCATCATCCGGCGCGCTTCGCGGTCGAGACCGCCGTCGTCTTTGGTCACCCCGGCGAACTCAGGCCAGAGAGGCAGTCCAAGGTCCGCCCGGATTTCGTTCACGATCCCGAAGCAGTCGAGCTGCGGATACACTCTGCCGCCCTTCAGCCAGGTGACTGAAAGGTATTTATCAGGGTTAAACATTGGGATTCCTTAGCTGATGTAACGCAGACCGGGGAATGATGGGAGCGTATAGCGATATCGCGGCCAGGCTGTATCGAGGACATTCATATAGCCCGCGGTGATCTGCACTTCTGTCGCCGTCCAGTAGCCAGATTTGACTTGCAGCGTATACGGTACCGCCGCAGGCGCCGCTAAATCTGTGGAAATATAACTCCGGTAAGTCAGCGACGCCGAAAGTCGGTTCGCCAGCGCATTGCGTATCGCCGTGGACACAACGCCATCGATATTACACAGAGCAAATTTCAAATCCTGCGTGCCGTCCTCATTACGCGCCGGCAGCGCAATATCCATCGCGCAGGCGGTAAACGTTACGGTCTCGCCGTTCTCCGTCGTCGCGGTAATATCCTCGTAGCCCTTACACAGATAGTGAACATCTGAACCGATGGTTATCTGCAGCGTTTCAATGATCACCTCCGGCCCGCTGCTGGCATAAAGGCGGTTAATCTGCGTCATGCTTTGGCCACTCCTTATTCAGCGCGATATCGAGCAGCGAGCTGCCGACTATCCATTCCGGATAATGCCCCCATCCAGCCGGAGGTAATGGGCGCTCCCATAACTCAATAGATGCTGAATAACGCCAGTACATCCCGCCCTCTGGTGTCGGACCCTCATAGATATCGTTAAACCGGCATACATAATTTTTCATCCCTACAGGTGTAAGTAATGGCATGTTGAACCAAGCCGCCCCGTCAGAAAGAACATCCCGATACCAGGCCTCAAAAGCCTGAGCCTGAGCGTCGTTGAAAATCCATGCAATATCCGTGTTGGTCGGTACAGAAGTGTAGGCTCGCCGTTGTCGGCGTCGCCCAGTTACCATAGCGGTACTCTTTAGAGGAGATAAAGACTTCAACCCAAAACTATCTTTAAGAGGGCCAGGCAGGTAATCGGATGGATAGTAAAGCGTTGTGGTGATAGCCATCAGCCGATTTTCCTCCCAGAGTTAGTTTTGCTGGTTAATGCTCGGTGCAAATCACCCTGCCCACTTGCAACTGAGTTCACCGCCTTTCGATACCCCCGTTCAGCCCCCTCATCTGCGGCTTTGCGCACCAGCGCCAAAGTTGCATCTGAGGGGTTCCCATTTATTGGGATGGTGATAGTAGGCGAATAAATAGCGCCGCTTCCGGTTGACTGAGTCGCGACCCTATCCAGAGTGGCATCCAGCTTTGCGCTGGTTTTAGCAGTAGTAACTCGCTCGCCTTTTTGTAGAAGCCAAGTTCCGGTTTCAGGCACTGAGTCGACACCATCGTGAGCCATGCCAGCGAGTGCTGATGTGCCTACGGCAGCCACCAAAGGGGTCGTTATTGCCGCCGCCGCCGCCATTGCCGCCGGGGCCAATGCTGGTCCGACAATTGGTATTGCAGCTGTTGATGCATATGCTGCGATTTGAGCTTGGAGAGATGTAGCTTGTGCATTGGCGATCATGGCAGGAATCGCCGAGGCTTGGGCGGTTTTGTTTACCAGCATCTGAACACCTTGATACACAATCCATTGCGCAGCCATATCAACTAAAGCTTTTATGACTGAAGTTCCAAGGTCTGAAAAAATCCCTTTAATTGCGTCCCCCATCGATTCAGTACCGCTGATAACGTCATATAAATGTTCTGAAATTGAATCTGTTGCAGAACCCAATATTGATGTCATCGCATCAGCGGCTTGCTGGTAGTAATCACTGGATATTTCAGCAAAGTCAGCTAATGAGCTTGAGATACCAGATTGCCAATCACTTTGTAAATCATCTGACTTCTGATAATAACTTTCCTGTATTTTCAAGCGCTCTTTAAGTGCATCCCTCAACGCTTCTTTCTTTTTATTATATAAACTATTATCAATATCACCAGACTGAAGTTGATTTAAAAGCTCCTCTTGCCTCGATTCAAAATCCTGCTGAATACCATTTAACTCTCGCATTCTGCCACGGTCCTTACTTCCTAAGGAAAGACCCATGATTTCGTTATCATATCCCTGTCGGACAAGCTTATTTTGCTTTGTTAAACCGGCAATATATTCTGCAACCTTAGCATTTTCTTGGTTAAGTCGCAGTTCTTCTTTTTTAGAATCAAGTGTTTTCGCAGCAATACGAAGCTGTTCTTTTTGATCCTCAGAAAGCTTTTTCAGATTACCACTAGCAATATCAAAATTTATTTTTTCGAGCTCTGTAACTTCCGCTGTTTTTTTACCAGTAGTTTCAATCAGTGCAGCTTGTTTCTGTAAATCTAGTAATCTACTTTTAAATGCGTTTTCAGTTGGATTTTTCTTGGCAGTTTGCTTCTGGTTCGACTCATCTTTACCAAGATTATAATTATCAGCGCTGGTCGGCTCTATACCCATGTCAGAAAGCAAGGACTGCATCCCCTTGGCAGCTCTTTGTGATTCTTCTGGAGTTGGTGTCGATCCTTTTATTGCTTGTAGAAACTGGAGGCGTTTGCTTAAAAAATCTAACTCTTCCTTTTGTTCCTTGCTTTGGTTACCTCTCTTGTTCAGGAATTCTATACGCTGTTCTACGTTGTTTAAATCAGAAGCGTCGTAATTTCCTGATACTGCACCTATCCTCGATCGTGTATAAGAAGCAATGGCACCAAGCCCACCAGCAATACGACCGACAACACCGGCCAAACTGATGGCCTCGCCAACCAGATCAGAAAGGCCCTGTAGGATGGCAGGGTCAGTGAATACATCATGAATACTATCAAGCCCGTCCTGCAGAGGGGATAAATCAACTTTTGCTAGACCAGAGGCTATTTCCATTTTCAGGCCACGAGCACTGGTCTCAATATCCAGGAAAAACTGATTAACCTTTACAAGATTATCAATATCTTCCTGTGGCGGTGCCACTCCATAATCTTTTGAAAGCTGAATAAATTGCTTCAACTTTTCATTATTATTGTCAAACAGCGGAAGCATTTTTGACAAGTCATTTCCTAGGCTTTCAAGGATATTTGTTTTCCCTGCCTGAGACGGTATTTTTTGCAGGGCAGCACTGATTGCCATCAGCTGCTTATCTGGAGATTGTTTTGATAACTTTTCCGCTGAAAGGCCCAACGTATCCAAAGCTTGTGCCGCTTCACCAGATTTGTTCAGTACCGCATCACCAACTTTATCATTAATATCTTTAAAAATATCCGCAATATTATCGCCGGTTAGACCTGCCTGTTCAGCTGCGTACTGCCAAGATAATAAATCCTGCGTAGACATTTTTAACGATTTGGCCCATCGGTCTGCCTCAGTAACCTGTTGAGCAGTGTTTTTTACAATTGAAAGTCCTGCAACACCAATACCAACAGCAGCAGTAGCGGCAGCGACTCCGATGGCGGCTATGGATGCACCTACTTCTTTAGCGTCTTTTTTAACCTGGTCGCGCCATTTTTGGGACGATCTTTCAGCCTTATCCATCCCCTGAACAAATCCGCCAACTTTTGCTATCAAATCAATTGTTAATGTACCAAGGGATTTTCCAGCCATTAAGTTTTCTCCGGGCATAAAAAAACCCCGCCGAAGCGAGGTTCATATTTTAATTTAAGCGTCTATTTTTTAAGTGCCTCGGCATAAGCTTGGGCGGTTTTTTGTGATGACTCCATGACATCATCAGCCAGTGTTTGCTGCCCCCACTTGGCCACTTTCCCGCTTACAAATGTAACAACTAGCCGATCATTAGCTAATTGTTCGTTATCGATAATAGTGTAGCCATATAGAGACTTATTCCAATATATCCAGCGTTCGCGCTCTGGGTTAACGTCAGTCCTTCTAGGCGACCCCATAATTTGCATAACATCATTTTTGCTCATCCCAAGGGATAGAAGCATAGATTTCTGGTTGTAGTCGATTTTCTGGACTGTTGGGGCGCATCCAGTAATTGTTAAAGCGGATGCGCCAAGTATTAAAGCTAAAATTAGATTTTTCATATCCCTATCCCAGTAGTTGTTAGTTTACTGATGATAGTGATCCCGTACTGCATTTAAAAGTTATCACTGCCAACTTTTCATAGCCTCTTCAAGCGATACAGAGACCTCATTGATATGCGGTGCAAAGTCGCTAACCTTAAACGGCGGTGAGTTCTTAGACTTATTGATGTTCGCCAGCACGGAGGCCACCAGAGAGGCCCCCCACTCGGTCCGCATCATAACGTTAAGCGGACCATACTTATTGCGGTACTTTACCCACACCTGAAATTCACGAAGGCTCATTCGCTCCTGAGCCTCGGCAATGGTGCGCCCACCGATGCCGTTCATGACTAACTCACACCAGAACTCGTCTTCTCCTGTGAGTTCGTAGTCTTTCCCAGATCGTTGACTTCCTGGATTACGGCCAGCAAAGCAATAACAATTGGCCCATCGAGTGCGCCACGGTCTTCAGATGCAGTTCCGAGAATGTCTGCCTCAGTAAAGATTTGCTTGCCTTCCTCATCACATATATGGGCGGCAATACGCCCAGCCACCGGATCAGATTTTCCGTTGTACGCCAGTAGTTCAGCTTTAGTGGTGTGGTAGCCCATAGGACGCACAAAAACGGTTGCGATATGTTCTTTCCCGTCACGACCTTTCCATTTTATTTCTTTCTCTACCGGACGGCCAGTGAATGCCCCGGACTCTTTTAATGTGTCGAGAGTAAGTTTCATTTCTTCTCCTGTATCAAGAAGCCCGGCAGACCGGGCAAATCATTACGCTGCTGCTTTAGGTACCCAGACCGCCGATCCGGAGCGCTGGATAGTTGCGGAGGTGGTAACCACGGCATTTGCCTGAAAATCGAACGGGAAATCGGAAACGTAGCCCTGAAAGATAAACCAGGTACGATCAGACGGAAGCACCAGACCATCAACAGCATCTTCATCGCCAGAAGCTGCAACGGTCGGGGCGCTGGTACCATCTGACCAGCCGATAGCAAAGGTTAGCGGTGTCTGATCATCAGTTTCAGAAAGCCCATGAAGCATAATGTGGCTGGCATTTTTCGGGTCGGCATTCAGCCCGACAGTTGCTGAAGCTGGCGTTTTCAGCCCTTTTTTATAGGTTCTGGAATCCCGCTCACTCAGACAGGTATCTTCAATCTGATCGGCCGGGTTGCCGCCGGGGTTGAAGCTGGTGATACATTCAACCTCGCTGACCACGCCAGATTTCAGCACAAAGAGCTGCGTGCCTTGCGTTAACACAGACATTTTTTAGTCTCCATAAATAGAAAAACCCGCTCAGAGCGGGTCAGTTTGGGGTTGTTAGTTACCTTAATGCGATCATGTCAACATCAAAGGAATAGTGGTATTTCAACGTGGAATCATTACGGCTTTGCTCTCCCCACCGGGTGATATAGGCTTTTCCCTCGATGGCATCACGCAGCGCATGGGCCACCGCCATCACGTCAACTTCAGTATTGCCATATATGTCGATCTGAAGAGAGTAACGGTCAGCATCAGGCCGCTGATTAAGGTAATTTTCAGGGGAGCCATCAATGTTTTGCCACACGGCATAGGGATAGACGATATTGTCGTCCTGCATCCCGAAGGGATAGAGCCTGACGGGGTTGGTACCCAATAAATCCTTTACAGCCTGGCTTGCCGCGCAGACAGAGAATATTGGAGCTATCATACGGACGTTCCTTTTTTGGCTGCGCTACGGACGGCACGATCGATAGCCTTTTCCAGTTCCACAGCGAAAATATTAATTACGTCAGTATCCACGCCATTCATTGCCGGGCGTAGTATTGGCCTCGCGGCCATATGCTCGGTCCCGAATTCCAGAAATCGCCAGTACCAGGTATCACCACCGGGATTGCCTTTATCTCCGGCTGTATTATAACTTTTACCCGCCCTGCCTTTTCGCACATTGGCCTTTGTATTGGCATATTGCCTTGCTCCGCCCATTACCCCTACACGAAAGGTTGGGTCGCCCGTTCTGCGAAAGGCTTTGCTGCTGAAACTGACGACAATATTTTTATAGATGGCTTCTTTAGTAAGAAAGTCATCAACACGAGCGGCATTACTGCGGGCCCTGTCCCGGATGACGTTTGCTGCTTTACGCAGCGCTGCACGCCCGGTTTTATTGCGGGTCACCTGTGAGACAGCATCCATCTTGCCCAGCACCGACTCAAGCCCGTTAAGGTTAACCTCTACACCATCAGCCATCATTCACCCCTTCTGAGCAGGGCAGCGTCAGATATTCCCTGCCGCTGCGCGGGTCTGGTAAAACGCCTTCAATGTTGTAAATGCCATCGCGATACAGAATCCTGTGCTTTCTGGTGACGCCCGCCCGGTAGCGAATCGTTATACGCGTTGTTATCTCGCCCTGTGATGCCTGGGCCGCGATAAACTCCCGCGCAGATAAGGGGGAGATTTCGGCCCAGATGGTTGCGACATCGCGCCAGGTATTGATTACGGCGCCCGTTGTCGGGCTCTGCTCTTTTACCGGCTCCTGCAGGATAACCCTGTGACGCAATTTCCCGGCCTGCATATCACCCCCTGGGTTTTCCGCTGAGATAGGTTGTCGGCTCTGCCTGCACATCCTCTTCACCGGCCAGAGACTGAATGATCACATCACACAGAGCCATGTTTGATTCAGCCAGGCGGTTTATCGCTTCCGTCTGCTCTCTCTGTGCTGCTGTTTGTTCGCTCAGCGCTGCTATCAGCGCGTTTACCTGTTGCTCGTTCATAGGCAATTTTCGTCCACTTTTTTAACCATTCACGCCGACGGCGGCACCCTTCGCAGGCCATATTTTTATACTCCCATATCGATGCGATAGGGATTAAGCAACCAACGCGCAGGGCCAGGGATATCATGACCCAGATCATCCCCGCGGTTTTCATACAGCCAGCCCACTATAAGAAGAACCGCACTCTGAATAGAGGGCGTGATAATAATTGGGCGATCGCCGGCGCCTTCATTTTCAATTGCGTTATCCAGCGCGGCCTGGTCAGCAAAAAAGCGTCGGTTAAGAAACTGCATAGCAGCATCCTCCGCAGCGGCAAGATACCCGCCCACTATCGTTTTATCGATTTCATCATCCAGCCTGAGATGTTCCATGGCTGTTTCAGTGTTGATTACCGTCATAACCATTACCCTTTGGTTTCGGGGGCGCGGTTCATTTTGTTATCAGGGACTTCACCAACTATCGTCACCAGCCCGTTACCTTTGAGCTCGGCAGCACGTAAGCGAGAGACATGAAAAGGATCATCGGCGGGCGTCCTGAAAATATCGCCATCCATAAAACGCCGGACAGGCTGAACCTGAATAGTCCCGGCCTCAGTGGGTTCTGGCGCCACATTTTTACCGTCGGATACAGACGGTTCAGCCACATTTTTTCTGGCCATCACAATCTCCTCAGAAAGAGAGGGCCGCTAAGCGGCCCTGACTTATCAGCCGCCAGAAGCGGTTACATTACCGGTGACAAATGCTTCCGGACGATAAACTGCTAATGCCAGACGCTCTTCCGCACGAATGGTGACCATGTTTTTAATAAAATCATCTTCGTTCTCAGTGGAGAGCAGCACTTCGATATCCATGCGATCGAAGATTTGCGCAGCCATGTTGAAGGCTCCAGTCAGGAAGTTGTTCTGCGCCATAGCCTGAGTTTCCACAACAGGAAGACCCCAGATACGTGGAACACCACCATTGACCGGCTGCGCAATGATGTAGCGGCCTTCGTTATCTTTGGTCAACTCGATGCCTGCCCAGTCAATCGGGTTCAGTACAAAACCAGACGCCGGATATTCTGCAAGAACGGCCTGCAGAACAGCCAGGCGAAGACGGTCGATCGGCGTGGCGTTGGACAGGGTAAGCGCTGGAGCGAATTCTGTTGCCTGCGGCAGAATACCGAGGATATTCGCGCCGGTGCCATCGCCGCTCAGCAACTGCTGCTCCTCTTTAAAGCGAAGACCATACTGAGCACGGCCATCGATATAACTGGCCAGACCGGGCGCATCGTCCAGGATCTGACGGGACGCTTTAAAATAATGCGCAATGGTACGAACCGGCGCACTTTTCAGCTCAAACTTAATGTCTGATTTTGGCTTCAGAGCACCTTCCGCCACAGCTGCAGCATTATTGGTAAACCCCGTTTCCTGAACGAATTCAATACCGTTAGATGCGGTATTGCCGGGGATAAGCAGATTACGGATGGTCAGAGTGCGTTCCGGCGGGGCGATAATGCCCTGAACACGATCGGAGACCACCAGACTGTTGGTTGTGCTCACGCCAGTGCCCGTAGTCGCCGGCACGTTCATAATATCTTTCTGTTCCAGCTTGACGCGGATGCTCTTACGGGCCGAACTGTCCATACCTTTGAACTCTTCACTTTCGACCACCAGCTCACCGAGCGATTTTCGCTGTGCAGGTGCATCGTTCGGACGGCGGGCACCTTTTTGCTCCAGTTCAGTGAGGCGTTCTTTCAACTCGTTCATCTGACTCAGGCTTTCGTCCGTTCGTTGTTTCAGTTCCTGCGAAACGGTTTCTCCTGCCTCCATTTTTCTCTTCACGTCTTCGCCGAAGTTTTTGACCTGATCAATCACCATGGTGAGCTGGGTAGAGATTTCGCTGATGGTTTGCGGCTGATCGTCAGCCGATTTTTTCTGGTACATATAAATCCCTTAGAGAATTTTGGGGAGAGAAAACTGGCTCAGTTGCTGGCGCATCGCCGCAATAGCCGCTTTGGTTTCGCCGTCTTCGCCCCCGGACTCACTCCGGTCAAGCAGATAGGACAGTCCGCGGGAGGCGACCGCAGCGGACTGACTTTTCGAGAAACCTGCCTCTCGCAGGAACTTCTCAAATTCAGGTAAGGAAGGAAGATCACCGTGTGACAGCTTCGACTTAATGACGTCAATGCGGGCATCGTCGTTGGCTGGTACGGTAACGATGGAAATTTCAACCAGGTCGAGCTTCGTTAATGTGCGGATCCGGGTTTTCTCATCGTAATTCGATTCCCGTACGTAATAGCCAATGGAAAGGCCGGTAATAGCGCGGGTTTTCATGCCCCGCCAGGCTGTTTTTGCATAAGCAGCATCGTCAAGCCACAAAGCCCCCTCGCCAAACAGTCCATGCTTATCTTCTTTGAGGGTCGAAATATCCCAGTTGCCAATGGGTTCGCCGGTGCGATGCTGCCAGAGAACCGGGAACGTTCTCCCCTTAGCCCGTGTTTCCTCGATGCTTTCGAGGAAAGCACCCGGCGCCACGACTTCGTTGTAACTATCGACAACATCGAAGACAGAACCGTACCCAGAAAAAAGGCCGTCATCGTTGACGGCCTTAATATCGAAGTCGAATGCCTTTACTTTCATGGCTGCGTTTTTCCGGTACATTCCGGCGTCTCCTCTGATTTAATGCCAAGCCATTCCCGCAGTGCGTTTTTGGCCGATTCACTGTCGCCGGACTTGCCAAGCTGATCTATCGGCAGCAGGTTGGATTGAACGGTTAGTTGGTCAGCGCCAGGTTTTGGCTGAAGGTTTTCTTTTTGCCGTGCTTCATTGCGGGTCATCAGACCGTTCTGGGTCATCGTTGAGTAAAAAGCGGCACGGGCGGCGCTGTCAGCACGTAAGAGACCTTCGATGGAAAACTCTGCGAAGTACTTATTTCTTTCTCCCGGAGCCAGGAGGCTTTTACGAATCGCCTGCTCAATACGGGTCAGCCATGGACGAAGTGAAAACGTTAAAAAGCCAATCAGCATCTGTTCGACGCCACTTCCCCACATTGTCTGCCCCTGGGCGCTGTGTCCAATCAACCCCGGCCATACTCTGAACCACCGACAAATCTCTTCAATATTGAATGCCCTGGACTGCAGCATCTGGGCGTCTTCCGGGTTGAGGTCAACTGGCTGAAACTTCATTCCCGCTTCAAGAACCATCATTTTCCCGGTATTCATGGATCCAGAAAATTGTTCAACCATGCTTTCACGTACTTCATTGCGCTGCTCTTTTTTCAGGATCTGATCCATTGAGAGAACGCCGCTGGGCCGCATACCGTTTTTAAAAACTTTGGCACTGGCTTCATCTGTTGCCATTGCCAGACCAAGTGTCTGTCGGGCATAACTGACAGGTGACAGGCCCATGACACCATTGGTGCTGAACGCACGGATGTGCATGATGTCCCGTTCATCAATGTTTCGGGATGTACCTGAAGGCCAGTCACGGTAGGTATAAATTGGATCTCCACTCTTGCTTAAATCAACCTTCATCCTTTCTGGCCTGAGCGGTACAAGCGAGGTTATGCGCTTTCCGGTACGATCGATTTCTGCGTAAGCATTCCCCCATAAAAGCAGGCTGGCCATGATCATTTCCCAGAACTCCACAGCGGTCATGTCAGCATTCGGTTGATTATGGAGGAGCTCATAAAGCGGGTGATCATTTGCACTCTGGCGACCATCAGCCGTTTTTTCGTAAAAACCAACAGGCAACGTCGCGATGGTTTCGGATAACAGCCTGACGCATGACCACACTGCCGATAACTGCAGGGCTTTATCAACCGTAACGGATTTGCCTGCTGCGGACTGCCCACCAGCATAAGCAGCCCAGAATTCACCGTCGGTAAGGGAGATGGGTACGCCTAGCCACCGGCGAACGGCGCTTTTTATCCGGCCTGGCTTCTTCTCTTTATTCATGGTGACTCACACAATGATGGGATTACTGAAAAAGTCGTCGATATCGCCAGAATCATCCTCATAGCCTTCGGAGGCACCGATTGCCATAGCGCCCGCTACAATGCCGTCGATACGCCCGGTACTTTTTTTCTTGGCAAAAATTCGGTTTTCTTTCTGATCAGCCTCCGTCACTGCTGAAGCCGCATTCCAGCGAAGACAAGGGTTCGTCCTGATGATAATGACGCTGTCATCAAGCAACTCTTCAAACAATTCGATGGAGTGAGGCATCCACAGCCCGGAATCTTTCGCTTTGTAATACCCTTGCCCATGAGGGATTAAGGGAACAGAAACAGATGCTTCCTCAAGCTCCGGCTCAAGATATTTAATGCGATACTGGTCGAAGGCGATGGCCTTGATATCAAACTTTTGAGTCAGATCTGCAATGCGCTGGGCAACAAAGCCGTATTTCACTGCTTTGCCAGGTGTGGTGTGTATGTGACCATCGCGCTCCCAGGCGTCATAAGGTACCCGGTCCGTTTTGGCCCGTTCCAGTAACGTATCTTTCGGGGTCCAGAACTCCACCAGCAACTTACGTTGTTTTGGAAAAAACAATGCCAGTGCCGTCAAATCACGCGATCCGGACAGGTCCAGACCGCCATAGCATTCCTCACCTTCCAGTTCATCTGGATCAAAGCTCTCCTCACAACCCATCCAGACATCACTGCTCATCCACGGATTAGCCGCGTCAACCCACTGACAGAAGTTAAGACGTCTGACGATGCTCTCTTTCGATGGCATCCCGCGGGCCTGAGTCACCTGCTCACGAAGATAGCTTTCTTCAAAGGTGTGACCCAGCGAAGGGTTAGCTTTCTTCCAGCAGGACTCATCCTTGAAAGGATCGTCTCCTTCATCCAGAGAACAAATGAAGGCAAAAAAGCTATCATCTTCAATCGAACCGGCAGAAACCTTTCGGCCGTATTCGTGATAGTCATAGCAGACGCTGGTTTTATCGTGCCCACTGTTGGTGATCATGAAAATCAGCGCCTGCCGACGACCTTTGGTACCGGCACGCATCATTTCAACAACCTGATTGCTTTTATGCTCGTGAACTTCATCAATAAGAGCGCAATGTGGTCGCGGGCCGGACTGCCCGTCATCTGAACTGATTGGACGAAAGAAGGAACCAGACTGAAGAAAAGCCAGGTTCCATTCCTTCCCGGCCCCCCCTGATTTCTGAATGCGTGCGGAAAGAGCTGGAGATTGATCCACCATCGCAACCGCATCACGGAAAAGGACCATTGCCTGGTCTTTCTTCGTGGCAGCGGCATAAACTTCAGCGCGTGCTTCTTTATCCGCAGTGAGACAGTAAAGCCCTATACCCGCAGAAAGGGGGGATTTCCCGGATCCCTTCCCGGACTCCACGTAAACCATTCGGAACCGGCGAAAACCTCTCGTATTTTTCCAGCCAAAAATCGAACCGACGATGAAGCACTGCCATGGCAACAGCACGAAAGGCTCGCCTTCAAAATCGCCACCGTTGAGCTTCAGAACTTTCGCAAAGTAATCAATCGAGCGTTGCGCTGCCTCGACATCCCAGTGCAGACCACGGGCATGGCATGACTTCAGGTCATTGAGATGGCGCTGGCACGAGTTACGAATGTCAGGCCCAGCCAGTTCTTTTCCCGAGGTTACATCCATCGCATATTGGGTTGCTGGATCAACCGAAGAACTTGTCGAGCGTGTCCTCTTCGGATTCTTCACCATTCACTTTCACCTTCGTCCTTGCCGCTGGCGTCAGACCGAATTCAACCAGGTAACTTTTAAAACGGCGGTCGGCATCGGCCAGCATCGAAACGGCCGGGTTAGCTTTGATAAGAAAACCACCCTCGGTCTGGACGGTATAGGTTCTTCCCTCTACTGCGATGGTGTCGCGCAACTGAAGGATATCAGCGTAAATATCGCATAGCCGTTCAAGGGCTAAGGTGTCAGCAACTGTCAACACCCCCATCCCGTCAAGGAGAACAGTCAACCTTCCCCAGGCAACCTTTCCCCAGTCGGTCAGGTGCGCTGGCGGGCTTGGAATTTCTCGCGCCGGAGTCGGTTCTTTATCGTTGAGTTTACGTTTGCCCGGGTTGCCGGAGACCACTTTGAGGTGGGTCGGTTTCGGGCGTCTTCCTGCCATCGGAACCTCCCGGAAAAAAACTTTTCATTTCGCGGTTGTGCATAAAAAGGATGGGCGGCGGTCATTTGGGTTCGAGGTTCTGAACTTTTGACCCGCCCCTCCCCATCAGATGGGAATCGATATCATTTGAATGCTAATGATTTCAAATGACAATCACTTTTGAGGTGTATTGATAATGGTTATCACTTAAACCAATGAGAAGCCGGGTCCAGTGGCATCCCATTTTCATCGCAGCCGATCACGGTGCCACGCTTCTCCATTCGCTGCTTCGTTGAGTCGTGGTGCTGCTTGCACAGCCCTTGCCAGTTCTTCCGGCTCCAGAAAAGCTTTTGCGCCTTCGCTATTTCCTGGCTGTCACCAGAGCGCAGAGCCTCTTTCAGTTTGTGCGGGATGATGTGGTCAACCACCGTTGCTGCTGTCACCCTGCTTTGCTCCTGGCACATGACGCACAAGGGGTGCGCACGAAGGAAGATAAGACGCTCACGGTCCCACTTGCTGCCGTAGATGCGGGGCTCTTTGTTCATGCTCTCATCCTGTTACCTAGGTGAGCGCTCTATCCTCACCAGTCCATACAATGTTTGCCGCTTTACTTGATCGTTCTTACCATAAATCGCCATCGGCTATCCAACACAGCGGTAATTACCTCGCCTTTGACATCATCGGCTGAGTAAACATGCTTTACTTCAACACCGTTAAGATAAACCCTGATGCGTTCACTACTTGGTGTTATGTATTCGCCGGGATCGTCATCCAGAACTTTAAGCCGCATATAACTGGAAATAAAAAAGCCCCGCACAAGCGGGGCTGCTGATTTCTTTGAAGAATCTATTGATTAAACCGGGCGAGGATTGTTTCTTAATATTGCTTCTTCAACATCTGGCATCAGGGGTTCCTGACCGTGAAAACCGACCAAATACATATTGCCATTATCGGAGATGTAATCAACAATAGTGAATGCTACTTCACGCAATCGTGGATCCTGAGGATTGGGAATGTATAAAAGATTGCGCGCACCTTCCTCGACATCCCTGACTTCTCCATTCCACCCCTCACCAAACAGCATCACATTATGCATAATTTGTTCCTGCTAATTGTTTAGCATTTACATTATCACAGGCACATAGTGAATGCCTATGTAATACCTTAGCTGGACTGTTCAGCAGCGGTATCAAAGAGCGGCAGCGCTTCAGTTGCTTCCTGTACTGCTTTCATCGTCTTTGCCACTACCTCAGTTTCTGATGTAACGCGGCTGTATTGCTGGATGAATAGCTGGTACTTAAGCGGGCTGTCCTGAACAAATTCTACAGCGACTTTTGCTGCTGCTGTGTCGTAGTTGAGGGTTGAAAGCAGGTTCAAGCGAATCTGCTGGGCGTCGGTGATTTCGACCATGTCGTACCTCTGTGCGATGTGGGGAGCATTATCGAAGCCACTCTGTAGAATGGCTCCTGTAATGCCTTACTTAACCGTTTCGATTGTTGAGCCGTGGGAGTTCATCACGTACACCTGGTCGCCGGGGTAGATGAACTGGTATCGAACGCCGTCGAATGCCTTGCGCTTTGCATGCTCAGGGCTTTCGAAGTCTTCTACCAAGATGGCGATAGCATCTTCATCCAGAACGCCATCACGCTCGCTGACGATTAACTCTTCTTCCTGCAGCGCATCTTTGCACTGTAGGTCTGAATAGACCGCTGGCAGCCAGATAGCGAAATCAGGGTTTGAGTGGTCATTGGTCTGCAAGAGAATATCGTCGAAACGCTCGCATCCCGCGCGGGCAATTGTCACACTCGGCTGTTCGCAGATGTGGGTCACGCCGTTGATGATGGTCTTAACTGTAAACATGGTATTTCCTTCTTCTTCTGGTAATAAAAAGCCCCGCTATTGCGAGGCATCGTATTTACTTGTATTTGATATTTATTGCCAACGAATCAACCTGGTAATCCGTCGATGTAGCTAAATATAAAACTGGCATCCATCATATTACTTTGATTAAAGCGGCTTCTTTTTATTGCCTCAAACCCTTCCTGCTTACTCGGCCAATTATTGCAGTAATCATTTATATTGTTGTTTTTTTCAAACCACAGTTTTTTGAAACTGAACTCTTCAGAAACCTTTTCAAAAGCAACAACTGTTTTCTTCTGAGTTCGTGTAGCAGTGATGATTACGTTGCATCCCATCTCAGCTAACTCTTTGGTGGATTTTTCAACCTGAGAGCCCAAATCACCCAAAGTGGATATCCCAATCTTAAGTCCATCACGCTCGAATACAGCTATAAGATCCTTTTCTCCACCAGGGTGGGTTTTTGCTGCCATAAAGGATGCATAGCGATCACTTTGCTCAAACAGTTTTATCAGAAATATTAGCGTTTCACTTTTTCCCCTGTTGCTGGAACCGAATACACCCATCATTAAGTTCATCTTGCAGCACTCCTTACTGTGTCGTCTTCCCTGATATAATGCTCATGCTGTGTTGATGCAACAGTTTTTATTAGCTATTAGTAGCCTTGTCGGTTTGTTGCGGGCAGTTCCCCTGCACTGATTTGTTATGCGCCAGAATGTCGCGCTTCGTCTGCTTGTCCAGCACGTCAATATCGTGGTCGGTCAGGTAGATGATCCGCACCCAGTCACAGGCCGTGTCGATGACTTCAGGTTTTGCGGGTAAAGCTTTCGCGCAACTCCCGATCAACATCGTCATCAGGCATATGGTTAACAGTCTGCTGTACATCGCTGGCCCCTTTCGTTACCTCCACACGACGCTCTGCCACAGCTGCATTACCGGCGGCGGTGTTTTCTGCATTCTGTTTTTCGTTCTCATCGGTGGCGATACCTTTGCCCTGACTTTTCCCGAGATGAAATGAACCGAATATCAGAGCCAGCACCGTAGCAATCGCCCCTACAATGATTTCCATCGTGGTCATGACTGCTGATCCGTATTGGGGCCACTGTCGGTCAGGCTGAACTGCTTAATGATGCGAGCAATAGCAGCGCAGACAGAAACAAAGCCGACAACCCAGCCCAAATACTGATCCGGTATTAACGCTTTCACGCCATCCGGTACCGCGGCCCACGACGTAGCGACGATGGCCAGAACAGCCAGAATGCGTACAGACCACATCTTCCAGGCTGATTGCCAGTTTTCGATTAATTGCATATCACACCACCAGGACAGATTTAGCTTTGAGGAAGCGGGCACGGCGGTCATCAATACCATTTTGCCCACCATTGATAATCTGGGTCACTCGCTCAAGGTCTCCGCCCCATTTGAGGCAACCATTCGTCACAAAAAACCATGCTGCGCTGCGAGCGGCATAATTGTCCTGAGCCAGTAGTTCTGGCTGAGCAACTAAATCAACCTTTAAGGCGTCACCACAGGTTCGGTAATTGTTCAGCCCCGTGACCTGGATAATTCCGCGACCACGGTAGAGCCAACCATCACCGGCGGCGTTGTTACCCATCCGCTTGCTGTACACCAGATTGGCAATTGCACGCTGACGCTGTAATGGGAGTGAAGGTTCGCTCTGCCGGCGCCCAAGTGAATTGGCCTGATCCTGCGTAAGGCGTTTGGCTTTAACAAAATTAGCCAGACCTGCAATGCTGTAGTTAAAATTCTCGACCAGACGTCTGAACCCAGTGCTTTCATGCCCACACTGAGCAATAAACATCGCCTGAGCCAGGGGAGTGGTAATACCGAATTCATTCATCGCGGCTGTAATGTGCGGATACCAGCGCGCAGTTAACTCGGCGCTTATACCAGCCGCCTTTTGAAATTGTGATTGGTTCATCAGTGCCTCAGTGCATCAACCAGACGTGCGACGTTCCCTCTGAACCAGAGAACGGCACCGCAGATAAGAACGTTTGCCAGCACCACCAGCCAGTGGGATGACTCATATAGACCAAACAGGAAGCGGAACGGGATGCTGGCATAAACCAGCACCATGAGATAAGCCAGAACAGATATTCCCGGTCGGTGTCGGGCGCCACCGCGCTGGTAGAACATCAGGGCCAGAACAATTACTGCGCAAATGACTGCATTTGCCAGCGCTGAAGGATCATTTATCACTTGAACCTCCTCCCCGGAACCGGGTAAGCATATTGAACAAGCTATTCAGGTCCTGGCTGTTAAGGAACGTCAGTACTTTGATGATCATCGCCGAAAGCAATACGGCGCCCAGTGCGTCAAGCGGGCGATCGCTGTAGCCGGTCCAGCTTGATAGCTTTGAGCCCACCAGTCCGGCGCCGAGGACTCCAACAATGAATGACGTCATGAAGTAAGCCACCAGCTTTCCGCGTGAAATATTCGCTGCTGTGGCCACGTAGAAAACTGCACCGGCGAACGCACCAAACACAACGCCATAATCAATCCCGGTAGCCAGGCCAAACATACTGGCCCCCATCAGGCCACCGGCCGCAACTGATGTTCCAGAGACAGGATCGGACATTTAGCCCCCTCTTTGTTGCTGTGAGTTCCTCTCATGAACGAGGGGAATAAAAAAATCTGCTCAAAATGAACAGTATCCAACAAAATGCCTATCGAGTTTTATTGGCTAGCCTTCCCTGTGAACTTCCATCGTCCGACATTACCAGCGTCAATAAAGGGGTAAAATGAGAGAAATAGTGAATGAGCATGGGGATAAATAGTGTTTTATCCAAAAAGGAAAGATATCATTGATGTAATCATATGCATTCCGTTTCCTGAGAGTAGATCTGGTTATTATCCATAGGAAACTAACTCAACGTTTTTCATTGATTTAATGGAGATTTTATGAATTGCTATTGTGGTAAACGTGCAACTCATGTACTTGTTACTTATGACCACGACATAGTTTTGCCATTGCAAGTTTTCTGTAAGACACATGCATTTGAAGACGATCGAGAAGAATGCTGTTGCTGCGATGCTTACGGTATCGAAGTTGAAAATCCGGCCAACTTTAAAACAGAGGAACTGTTACCTACATACTTACCGGGTTCGCTTGATGAAGGTAACGTTTGCAGCGAACATCCTTAAGCAACCTCGCTTACGATTAGTAAAAACCCGTCGCTAAACGGGTTTTTTCTAACAATGAAGGCTCTTATTCTTTGTAGAGTGATGTAATTGATTAGAAATTTTTGCGGCAAGGTAGTTTTTCTACCGAGCTAAACCAGCAAATTACGCATTTCCATGACCGTCTGATCAAATCGCTCCTTCTCAAGCTCAACACCGATACCATTCCGACCGAGCAAAGCGGCTTGCTTAAGAGTTGAGCCAGATCCGAAGAAGAAATCCGCGACTACCTCACCAGGTCTGCTGCTTGCTTTGATGATCTGCTGCAACATATCGGCGGGCTTTTCACATGGGTGCTTCCCCGGGTAGAACTGAACCGGCTTATGGGTCCAGACATCGGTATAGGGCACCGTGACAGAAACGCTGAATGGTCTACGTAGACGCTGATACTCCTGCTGGAGTTCTGCGTATTTCCGGTTAAGTGATTGCCATGTTGCCACCAGCTGGTGGTGAGGCCTCTCCAGCTCATTGCGAGCATGCTTGTCACCGGCAATTTGCTGGAACAATGCCTGGAGCTTCAAATAGTCGGATTCGCTCGGCAACTGCCACTGGCTAAGACCAAACCAGTGGGAAACCATATTTTTCTTTCCCGTTGTAGCAGCAATTTGAGCAGAGGTTACCCCCAGAGACTCTCTCGCATCACGGAAATATGAAATTAATGGAGTCATTACATGCTGCTTAAGCTCGCTGCATTTGACAGCGAAACCATCATCTTTCGGCCTGTAAGGGCCCTGATAATGATCTGCAAAAATGATCCGCTCAGTAGACGGGAAATATGAACGCAGACTTTCTTTATTGCATCCGTTCCAGCGGCCAGATGGTTTGGCCCAGATGATATGGTTGAGCAGTAGACTGGCCCCATGAATCTCCAGACAGTTGGTATCACTTAAATTAGTGATAGTCTTAATACTAGTTTTAGACTAGTCGTTGGAGTCCGAATGATTGATGTTCTAGGTCCAGAGAAGCGCAGACGGCGCAGCGTTCAGGAAAAAATCGCCATTGTTCAGCAGAGCTTTGAGCCCGGAATGACCGTGTCGCTGGTCGCCCGTCAGCATGGCGTTGCTGCCAGTCAGCTGTTCCTGTGGCGTAAGCAATATCAGGAAGGCAGTCTCACTGCGGTTGCCGCGGGTGAACAGGTTGTACCCGCGTCGGAGCTGGCATCTGCAATGAAGCAAATTAAAGAGTTACAGCGCCTGCTGGGCAAAAAAACCATGGAAAACGAGCTGCTGAAAGAAGCCGTTGAATATGGCCGACAAAAAAAGTGGATAGCGCACGTGCCCTTGTTGCCGGAGGATGGCGAATAAGCCTTGTCAGTCGTTGCCTCCGGGTCTCACGTGCGCAACTGCATGCCATGGCCCGTCGGTCGAAGGGCTGGCAGGATCGTCGGTGCAAGCGCAAGCCTGATGATACTGAAGCGCTGGCTCGTATCCATACCGTTATCGACGATCTGCCCACCTATGGTTATCGTCGTGTATGGGCACTGCTGCGCAGACAATCAGAAACTGACGACATGGCGGTGATCAATGCCAAACGCGTATACCGCATCATGCGTCAGAATGCGCTGCTGCTTGAGCGTAAACCGGCAATACCGCCCTCGAAGCGGGCGCATAGAGGGAAAGTGGCCGTTGGAGAAAGTAACCAGCGGTGGTGCTCCGACGGCTTCGAGTTCAGCTGTGATAACGGTGAAAAACTGCGGGTCACGTTCGCACTGGACTGTTGCGATCGCGAGGCACTTCACTGGGCGGCAAGTACCGGTGGATATGACAGTGAAACCGTGCAGGACGTCATGCTGGGTGCAGTAGAGCGTCGCTTCGGTAACAGGCTGCCGACATCCCCCGTTGAGTGGCTGACAGACAACGGTTCAGCCTACCGTTCTCATCAGACGCGTCAGTTCGCCAGAATGGTAGGACTGGAGCCAAAACATACGGCGGTACGTAGTCCAGAAAGCAACGGAATGGCGGAGAGCTTCGTGAAAACGATGAAGCGCGACTACATCAGCATCATGCCAAAACCTGACGGGTTAACAGCGGCAAAGAACCTTGCGGAGGCCTTCGAACATTACAACGAATGGCATCCGCACAGTGCACTGGGATATCGTTCGCCACGGGAATATCTGCGGCGGCGAACCAGTAATGGGTAAAGCGATAAAAAGTGTCTGGAAATATAGGGGCCAATCCAAGCAGGTTAAAACGCTCTCTAACCAGTATTTCAATATCGGAGGCTAAACGGTGCCCGCAGAACAGGTACATACTGCCGGAGGGTTTTAATACCCGCCAGAACTCGGACAAACATCTATCCAGCCAACGTAAGTAATCCTCGTCCCCTTTCCACTGATTATCCCAGCCGTTCGGTTTTACCTTAAAGTAAGGCGGGTCCGTAATGATCAGGTCGATAGAGTTATCAGGTAGCGATGGAAGATATTGCAGGCAGTCAGCATTGACTAACTCAATACTGGATATTTTTACAGTGTTTTTCATAGATCAGTAAGCACAACTCTGTTAGGCTCAGTATGCTTTTGCGCTAAAGCAGTGGGCCTTGGGTTAGCTTGTGACCTCAAAGCATGAGCTGATGGCTGGCTGGGTGCTACAACACCCACCAGCCGCCCATTTTCACAGCAGGAAACCTCCATTACTGGAGGCGCTTGTAACACCCAAACTGGTAATCAGATAACCCCGCCATCACAAGCTGCGTCAGTATTAACTGGCAACGTTCGCGCGTCAGGTGCGTATTCTGTGCAATCTCTCCAGCCGTTGCAGGCTTGTCACTTAAGGCGTTCAAAACCGCTTTGGCTGTTTCTGTCATATCTTGCTGATTTAGCATGTCTTTTACCCTTTCATTTGGCGTGACACACAGATAACTCTGGTGAAGGTATCCAGCAAGAAGTACTTGAAGAGAAGCGGGATTTTGTGATTTTTATCCGTAAAAAAACCCGCACATTGGCGGGTTTATCAACGGTGAACATACAAAGCCCATCGTTGTATCTACCATACCCATTTTTTTTGAAGAAAACAACCCCCTCTACTCACGACACTTCAATTTAGTGGCTTATGATACTTTATTTCTCTTACATCAATATGGACGAAAGTTTCATATTCAATAACGCCATATTTATCTGGATATGTTTGATCAAAATAATCGTAAACTATCTTCGGGCTAACATTATTTATAACAATATCAGCAGCCCATGCTTTTAAATGAAATGAGTTAGTGGCGCCTCCAACAACATGATTATAAGGCACACATCTAAATCCTGAATTTATATGGATTGGTTCATTGAACTCTGCGCGAGCTATTTCCAATATATTAATTAGCTCTTGGGGGACGTTAAAATCCCCACCACAACCATCATTACACGCGAACTCTTCTTTATTAAAATGCGCTGATAACGGAATGGGTGCCATAGAATAACCTCAACGTTAAGCTAAAAATCACTTTTCGCCATCTAAGCTCTCTGCAGCCAAACAAGATGCAGATAAATTAGAAGCAATCATATAAACATCTTTCGGTTCTTTCGCACTTTTAGCATCATCTGCAGCCTGTTGAATTTGATGAGCTATATTTTCCTTTTGCTTAACAAAATAGCTTGTACTTAATGGACCTTTCTCAGAGTTTCCCAAAATCATACTAATAACACCAGCCATCCCTGCAGCAATCCCACCGACAACAGTGCTTGAGCCAGCAGCCATGAGTGTCGAACCAGTTATACCAGCAACACCGCCAGTTGTTCCAAGTAATAGCTTGGTTTGCTCTGCGTTATTAGCTTTTATTTCATAATTATTGTGAATCACCCTACATCTGGCACTGGCTTCGAGGAAGTCCTTCCAAGCTGCAGTGAACTCTTTATCCTCGACTGTGCCATGAGCATCTATTAAAGCAGGGTAGTTGTTTAAGAACTCTTTGTTTATCTTAGGTACTGGTGACGTAGTGTAATAACAACCCGAGGTACATATGATGCATAAAAACGCAATAATTTTACGCCCATTCATAATAATCCCCCACCATTTTTATTACTATAACCACAACCCCTATTAATTGCATAGCGAATGGAAAATAAAAATTTTTACGCGTACTTTTAAGTTCCTGGAAAAATATAATACATCTACTGATTTATTTATCTAGTCAAAAAAACCACAAAACAACAGTATGCAAGTACAAATACGAAAAACACCATTACTTTACATCAATATAATAAGCCTTCTACTGTTTATAGAAGGCCTAGTGAAAGTCAACTTGTTATTTTTTTTAATTCAGCCTCGGCATAGCTCTCTTCCTGCCAACACTTTGTGACGAGAATATTGATCACCTCAGCATAGCCACTATACCATTGATAATTTGTCATATCCGGAACCAACTGAATTACCCGACCTTTTACCAATGTAGTAGGCAAACGGCTGTAACCTTTGCCATTGCACCGCCCACATAATTTTTGTACCGGTACTTTATGCAACTCAGTACGCTTTTTATCGAGTACAAGACCGCGCCCATGACAGTCCCTACATGCAGTGCTTATCCAACCCTTTCCTGCACAATGTCTGCATGTTGATTCAACCTCTTCAAGTTTAATAAAAGGGGGAATGCCTTTCACACCAGGATGTTTAACAACATCCTTTACCTCTCGAATGACTCCCTGTCCATGGCAATGCGGGCATGTGCTCTTACTTGCGGCAGATCTTGAATAATCGTTGAACGCAAAAGCGGCTAAGCAAGATGCCATTTCAATACGCACACTCTCGGAAAGCTGGGATATTACGGGATTCCTTAACGTCATTACGTAATTGATTAACTGCTGGATAGCCGGTTCTGGATCCTGAATTCCCATTTTTGCGAGGAACAAATTGAATCCAAATCGTGCCTTGGCAGACACCATACCTTGAGCAGCCATAACATCCGTAATCGTCAGAGAAGTACCACCGGTGGCCGGCGTTTCATCATTCAGCTTTGGGGATTTTGGCGAATAAAATTTCGGTAATGATTCAAGTTTCATGTTAAGCACTCCATACACTTAAGCTTTTACAATGACGCCGATACCCATTACCCGATCCAGAAAACGAGCCCACAGCTCTAACTGAGTGCCATATTTCTTTTCGAACTCTGATGTATTGGCGTGTAATTCATCGTGATGCACTCTGCACAGTGGTATCACGAAGAGATCATGGGCCTTGGTGCCAGTTCCCCCCAGACCATTCCCTATTATATGATGTGGATCGTCTGATGGTTGCCTACAGCATTCACATGGCTGAGTTTTAACCCAACGTGTGTAAACTTCGCAGGTCCAGCGCCGGCGCTTTGGGCGGCGCATAAATGATTCGGGGCTGTTCGGATCGACACTTAGCCTCAGAATGGGTTTACTTTCAATCCGATGTTGCTCAATGAGTACACTGGCGTCCGCCAGGTCTATGCCCTCGACAAGATCCTGAAGGATTTCACCTGCAGCAAATGACGGAACAATATCGCTATCCTTATAAACGGACAGGAAAGGTTCCTCAGGCAGTCTTAAGGCCTGTTGCGCCATCGTCTCGGTTATTGCGTCAGCAATGCCGGATTTCACAGCCCACCAGCAGAGCTCCGCCATCGATAATTCGCGCTCCTTATTGTATCCAAGGCTGATCAGCACCCTTTCAATCACCCACTGAACCAGATTCTGATAAGCCAGCTCTGACAACATTTCGGTGGTCTGCTCACGTAATTCATTATCACAATGCCAGCAGACAACCATGGCGCCCGGCGGATGCCGCATAGTCACTAATTCATGGTGGTGAAAGTGGGAATGCGGGTACTGGCACTCTCTGACATGTCGTAGAAGCCAGGCCTCAAGAGCATTTATTCCACCCGCTGCGTTAATAACCCTCTCATCCCTCATGAAAAAACGCAGAATGTCCATTTCTGCAAGCGGCTGACGTGCATCGGCGATCCGCCCAGTTGGCAGTGTTTTCATTTTCTCTGGCTGACGCTCTATCAGGACACGGCCGCCGGTAAAGAGAGGCATCAATTCACGACCGGGTTTGAAAAGAACAACACCGAGACGAGACACGACTTCAGGGGTCAGTAATGCTCTCACTGAATGCCCCCAGAAAGCTCTTTATCGTGGGTATATTCCCCATTCCAGGATTGCTTCATCGGCAGTTGTCCCTTCAGATACTTGCGATAAAGCCAAACAGCCCCATCGCGTAGGAGGACGGGCTGGTATGTTGTGAAACTGGCGGCGGCGCTCGGTGAAACTTTTGTGCTCTTCTCGGTGAGATACTTATCCCTGACCTGAGATCTGACACGCCATTGCGCGTGATTGCCGTTAGGGTTGTCATCGTAAAGCCAGTGATGCAAACGCACAAGGCGCCGGAGACTTATCAAAATCTTCTTCAATCGGAGCACAAGTCACCTCCGCAGTAATTTCCGGCCAGATAGCATGACCCGGCGAAATCATTCATGTTTCTGGCGTTTCGAACAGAAGCATTCTTAAGACGCAGGTACCGCTCTCTTGCTTTAGCCGTACAGTTGCTGTCACAAAGTTGCTGCCATACCGTCGCCGCACGGCGGTAATAGCGTTTCTCTTCCAGCTTTTTGGCTGTCGCTTCAAGGGCAAGAATCTCCCCCGAAAGCCCACCAGGCAGGTACTCTTCAATATCGATGGATCCCGCTACGAAGTAGATAAACCCACCAGTAACTTCAACGCTGGCAAGTTCCCCGTCGTAGTACAGGCGATGAACAGCGCTCTTCACTGTTACCGTTTTGGTTTCAGGAAATGCAGCAGTGATATCGCGCAGCATTTTGCCTGGATTCTTCTCAATAAATTCAAAGATCGACTTGGCTATGTTCATCCCCGGAACCCCCGTGGAATCGTGGTTTGTACTTGACTAATTGAATTAACATCCCGCGGTCTGGTTTTGTCCCACAACTCCCTTGGCGGGCGGCCTTTAGCATCCCAGCGGATAGCGCTTTGCAGATATCCCTCGAATTTTTTAGGCCCGAAAAGTGTCTCTGGACGCATGTACTGGTATTGCTCGTCGTTGCCATGCCAGTGCTCATGCTTGACGTCGATTACCAGTTTCAAGTCGCTAACGGTATGACCTTCGCGGAGGCGCGCGCGAATGTTCTCCAGTGAGGTCTTAGATTTCTGGTAACGGGAACCGCTGACCAGATTCAGGTGTGCCAGAACTTCGATCGCGTTATCGGTAATAACAACTTCAGGATCCGGCTTATCGTCGGGTTCCGCAGGAGCCCGACAAGAAGGTTTTTTAGATGACGGATCTAATGACGGATCTAATGACGGATCGCCTTCAACCATTGAGGGGTCCTCCCGCAATATTTGAGGGGGTACAGACCCATTATTTGAGGCATCAAAATTTGCCCCCTCAAATTTTGAACCCTCAAATTCTGAGGCATCAAATTTTGATTGTTCACGTGGCGTTGCGTAGAAGATTTTTGCTTCAGCTGCTGCACGTTCCAGCATGTCAACATTGAGTTTATAAACGTTCGAATTATTCTTTCCGCCCACGCGCCGTTCCTGCTTCTTCAGCCAGCCTTTAGCCTGAAGCTTTTTGATAGCGCTGCGGACAGTATTCTCGCTCTTGGCGCCGATCTGTCGCTGAATAGTGGTTACCGCTGGCCATGACACCCCTTCGTCATTACTGAAGTCTGCCAGGCGAGCCATGACCGCTATTTCAGAGATTATCAGCCCTTTGAAAGCGCATGCTTCCCATACGAGGCCGTGTAATTTACTGCTCATGGCTGCCCTCTACTTCCCTGAACTTGCGTTGAAACTGATCGAGTGGGCTAAAGCACTCGTGGGAATAGCCTTCCCGCAGGTAGATGACGCGACGTGTCTCAGGCTCCCAGCGGATAACTCTGACTGGATTGCCATAGTGGTCTTTGAACTTCCGGTTAACTTCTCGCATAACGCTTTTGCCCTCCGGTTAAAGACCCCCACAACTCCGCGTGCCCGACTGTGGTTACACTCGACCCATTTACCGCATACCATGCGCTCATACCGAAACGACGAAACGCCCGGGATCGGGTACATCCGTAGTTGCGGTAATTGAAGATTTACGATTAAATTGCTCATGCGGATTATTTCTCCATACACAAAGATTTATTCGCCACGACGCCCGGAGCTGCACACTCGCGGGCGTCACTCTTTTCTGGCTGGCAAAAGACACGGAAAAGCAATGTCAAATGTTCCTGCCATTTCGCCATCACCTGATAACTGTTCTCCTCGATCTGCTCGCGTTCTGCCTGGTCAATAACACCGTCAGCTGTAGCTTTACGGAGATACTGTGAGTGCTTTCCGATCCACTCGATAGACTCCATCAGGCGCTGGTTAATATCGGCGTTGTCCACATCCTCAATGTCTGCCAGCGGCACAAAGACCCCGTTCGAGTGGCGCGCTATCGCATTGGCGATATGATTCGTCCCACCAGCACGCTGTAGAACCATTGCCCAGCCGAGAGGGAAAATTTGATCACCATCGGCACGTAAGCGGTTAAACAATGCGTTTTCAGTAACGCCAAGCCATTCAGCTGCTTCTGCATATCCCCCGTCCAAATCAGTGATCGTTTTTTTAATCGCAGCTACCAGCCAAGCCGGCTGCTTATCAACTTTCCATTCTGGTTCTATACCCACGGCTTACCCCCTACCTCTGTGGTTTCTGTTACACCCCTGAAGCGCTATCGTTCTGATTAGCACCCTCGCCATAGAGCAACCAATGAGGATCGCAATGCAGGGCTGAAGACAATTCAATGATGTAACGGGGCCTCTTTGTTAAACCCGCCTCGATCGCTTGTAATGACTGCTGGGTCATTCCGACCAATTCAGCCAATTGCGCTTGTGAGAGATTCATCTCTTCACGTTTATTCTTTAATCTTTGAGAAATTGATTCCATAACACCTCCACAGTTTTATCTGTATTTTTTAACAGATACTACTGTTTGTCAATAACAGTTTAAACTGTGACCATGAGGCCATGGGAATGGAGGAGCTATGAGCCTTGCAGAACGCGTAAAACAAAAAAGAATCGAACTTGGTCTTACTCAAGAGCAAGCAGCTGAAAAGGCAGGAATAAGGCAACAATCATGGGCCAGCATTGAGGATGGAAAAACTAAAAAGCCTCGCAACATAGTAGGAATAAGCAAAGCACTTAAGTGCGACCCAACATGGTTGATGAACGGTGGGCCTTTCATGGCTCTGGCCGATGTGAATTCAAGGAAAGTACCTTTGATCAGTTACGTCCAGGCTGGGGCGTTAGCAGAAAAACACCCTATTGATGCATTTGATGGTAGCTTCGAATACATCATGACTGACCTTGATATTTCTGAGTTTACTTTTGCACTAAGGATAGAAGGTGATTCAATGGAGCCTGACTTTAAAGAAGGCGACATTATCATTGTTGATCCCGAGTTAGAGCCCGTTCCGGGCGAGTTTGTTGTTGCTAAAAATGGTGAAAATGAGGCTACTTTTAAAAAGTACCGTCCTACATTTACCGATATTTCAGGCCGCCAGCAATATGAACTGGTCCCCCTTAATGACGACTACCCCACCATTAATAGCTCTGAACGCCCGTTGAAAATTATCGGCGTAATGGTCGAACATAGAATTTACAGGCGAAAAAGGTAAATCCTTCCTCACATGAACCGGCCGGCGCCGGTTTTTTTACGTCTTTAGTTTCATAAAAAACAATAAATTACAGTTTTTTTAGTATAGCTCATCACTCAATACAGTTTTAACTGTTGACTCATTAACAGTTTTATCTGTATTATTAATCCATCAACAGCGAATAGGCAGGACGCCCACGAAGTAGCCGCCCGGGGCATATGAAGACCGGGATGATTCGCTAACAGATAAACCAAATAGGAACAGATCATGGCGAGCAAAGGCATTGAAAACCTTATCAAGGACGCACTAGCAAACGGCTGTCAGGTAGTCCGTAAAGCTCATCGCTTCGAGGTAAGCAAGAAAGGACAAAAATCAATCACTCTTATTATTTGTGAAGATGGCACAGCTTACCGCGGGGATATTGATCTGACGATAGCCATAGCCATTCGCACTCAGAAAGAAATGCGCAGCATCCTCGGCCTGCCGGCCAAGGCAATTTAATTACCTCAGGTGTCTTCGGGAGGGGTTGCGGAGCTGGATTGACCACCAGCAACAGATACTCACCCGACATACAGCAGCCGTTTAGCCCACGGCGTCGGGGGTCCAGTAGACCTGGATTAATACTGTAGGGGTTGTGCCGGTTGGTCGCCGGCGCCCCGCCCGAAGATTCCTGATCGAACATGGCGAAAGCCGACAGCGTTGAAGGCGATTTTCTCGGTTTGCGCGCTAAACAATAGCGGGGGTGAAATCGGGGCGGAGAAGCAGAATCCGCGATGTCGGGACTTGATACTTCCGGCCAGACCAACAAGCCGAATGATCGCGTAACGGTCCTTTGCATCTGCCCCGGTGAGGTGGCGCCGCCGGACCGGGGTAGATGAATCGTACACAACATGAAAGCGCATTCCATCTTCATCCGTCGTGGGGACTGGTTTGTAACTGAAGGAGTGCGCTTCCAGTTGTGACGGCAATATTCACGACCGTTGTATGGCACATGCAGCGTTAGCAGCCCGGATGGTTCCCTTGAAGTTCCATGCGCTATCCGGACAACTGGAATGTGCAAGCCAGGTGTTTCAGGCACGACGTGCGCCCCACCAGCGCGGCGAAAAGGTGTGACCCCCGGGAAGAGTCCGGGACACAACAGGAAAGAGTACTGAAGATGCCAGGAAACGCCCTACCGCCAGGCAGATAGACGGGTTATCCCGCAAGGGGTGGCGGCAGTGCTCTTACCCTTGTGGTGTAGCTCAAATGGATAGAGCGCCCCTTATGTGGGGAGTTGAGCACTAACCAATGTTCGCAACACAGGTTATCTCATGCGGCCGGCCGGACGTTATGCGGGTTCAAATCCCGTCACCACAGCGCACAACGATGAGGGCATTGACGAGCAAGGCACAGAGTCTGGTTCGATTCCAGACGCCAGGATAGTTCTATATCTGGTGATGGGCAGGGAAAAGGTCCGTTCGATTCGGACACCGGCAGTGCTCTCTTCGTTGTGGTAATTGCGGCTATGCGCACGTGACGAGCCAAACCCGTTCAATGAATGCGTTTCCGGGAAGTGTACGTCGCCGGTTATGGCTTAACCCGGCAGGTGGAGGCACCACCGCCACAACCTAGTTAACTGTGCTGTGTGTAGTCTTGGCGGTTATCCAGTTTTCCACTATCCAAAGGAGGAAGAGGATAACGTTCTGATGGATAACCGCCCTTTTTACACAATACACAAGAGCATCACCGGGCGACAGGCTCATTACCCAATCCACCCGGGCGGCGTCCTAACCGCAGGTGCTCTTCTGTGTTGTGTACGGAGAAATTCCCGGCGGTGGCAGCCGCCTTTCGAGAGGGTAAAACCATGAGTAATGATCGCATGACAGTCGTGCCCGATTTCCTGGGCGAACTGGACGCCGGCGTATTCATGAACAAGATTGCGGCGGCTCTTAATACCACCGCACTCGGCGTTCTGAATAACGGCAACAAAGGCAAGGTAGTCCTCACCTTTGATTTTGAGCGTATGGGCAACTCTGTTGAAGAGAAGCGCGTCAAGATTAAGCACAAGCTGAACTACAGCACCCCTACTCCCCGCGGCAAAGCGTCGGAAGAGGACACCACCGAAACACCAATGTGGGTTAACAAAGGCGGCAAGCTCACTATCCTGCAGGAGGATCAGGGGCAACTCTTCGGTATCACCGGCACGGTGGACGGAAAGCTTAAAGCGGCTCAGTGATCCGCCCGCACAAATTCACTGATACCACTTAGCTAATCAGTTAATAAGGAATTTTTATGTCTCAGTTAGACAGCGGTACTTTTCAGCAAGTCAAAGACCTGGTGCTTTCCGGTTATCACCTGAACGATATCCCCGGCCTGGCCTGCCCAACCGCCCTGTTACCTCAAAATACAAGCATTGAAAGCCTGGAGCGTTTTGCTTATGAGCGCTTTCGTTTCCGTGGCGCCATGGACACAACCAGCATTGATGATTTCGTTCGCTATTCTGTCGCTTACGCCCAGGAAGAAGAAAAAGCCCGCTGCTTTATTGATGCCGATAACATGCTGGCTCGTTCTATCTTCAATATCGGCACGCTGGACAAGCCAGGTCATGCTGATAACGTCGCCTCGATCAAGCTAAAGAAAACAGCGCCCTTCCGCGCGTTACTGGCGATCAACGGCGATCACCTTAATCAGAAGCAAATCGCTGAGTGGCTCGAAGACTGGAGCGATTATCTGCTGGCATTTGATGCTGGCGGCAACACGATGACGATCGCCCAAGCTGCGCAAGCTGTCCGCCGCGTCACTATCCAACAGGCGACTCAAGCCGACCATGAAGATAGTGACTTTAGCGGTAAGAAATCGTTGATGCAAAGTATTGAAGCCAGCAGTAAAGAGGTTATGCCAGTAGCGTTTGAGTTTAAGTGTGTACCCTATGAGGGCCTGGGCGAACGTCGTTTCAGTCTGCGCAATAGCCTGCTCAAAAGTAGCGATCCGGTATTCGTTCTGCGTATTGTCCAGCTGGAAGCCCAGGAAGAAGCGATCGCCAATGAGTTCCGCGATCTGCTGATTGGCAAGTTCGACGGCAAGCCGGTAGAAACCTTTATCGGCAACTTCAAGGCCTGATTGCACTCCATTAAATCCCCGGCGCCACGGGGATTTATTAAAGCGTAATCCTGAAATTAATCGCCACCTGGCGAGGGATTCCTACACCCAAAAAACAGCGCTGTGCAGGCGTAAAGTATGGAGAAAAAAATGAGCTTTATTCAAACCTTTTCAGGCAAACATTTTAACTATCTCGACATCCAGCAAGACGCCATCGAGATCGAAGATATTGCTAATGCACTCTCGAACATCTGCCGCTTTGCCGGTCACCTGCCTGAGTTCTATAGCGTCGGCCAGCACAGCGTTTTAACAAGCCAACTGGTACCTCAGGAATTTGCGCTTGAAGCGCTGCTGCATGACGCCGCCGATGCATATTTGCAGGATATCCCTGCCCCATTGAAACGCCTTCTTCCTGACTACCGAGCCATTGAAGATCAGGTTGATGCAGCTATTCGCCAAAAATTCGGCCTGCCGGCTGAGCAGCACCCGACCGTTAAATATGCCGACCTGGTGATGCTGGCCAGCGAACGTCGCGACTTTGAGATCGACGACGGCACCCACTGGCCGATGCTCGACGGCGTCATTCCTACCGACCAATTTGTGATTAATCCCGTCCGCCCTGGTCAATCTTACGGCATGTTCATGAACCGCTTTAACCAACTGATGGAGCGGCGCTAATGGCACACGTGAAAGTGAAAGAATTGGTTGCTGCAGCGTACGCTGCGGCACCTGACCTACCACCAGCAGCAGCCCAATTAATGCAAGACATAGCGTCAAGGCTGGATGTGACCTTTGTCGCCCTTACAGAGGCAATGGACCAGAACACCGCTATGGCCGCGATGATAGCGAACCTGAGCGAGGAAAACAGAAATGGCTAAAAACTCGATCGATGCTTATGGCGCCTGCGGCAAGACAAACGTTCTGATGTTCGAGCCGGAAAATCTGCATATTGTCACTGACAAGGCTCACCCGCTTTACGATGAACGTATTCACTTACCTCTCAGTGAAGCCATGGTGCTGAACATCATAGACCAGGGTGTTCTGGAGCCGATTATTGTCTGGAAAGACCCGGAAACTGGGTACTCCTGCGTGGTTGATGGCCGTCAGCGTGTCCGTCATACCCTGGAGGCTAACAGACGCCTGGCCAAAGAGGGTAAAACTCCGCTACTGGTTCCGGCTGTCACTAAACGCGGTTCTGCTGTTCGCATGGCTCAGGCAATGGTCAGCGCAAACGAAATCCGCCAGGCCGACACACCGCTGGGCAGGGCCAAAAAGATGGCTGATGCGCTGGAGCGCGGGCATGACGAGGAAGACCTCGCGCTGATGTTCGGCGTCAGTGTCCCCACTGTACGCGCTACGCTATCCCTTCTGGATGCCACTCAGGCAGTCAAAGACGCGGTAGAGTCCGGCGCAGTGACCGTTACCCAGGCACGGCAACTGGCATCACTGAAACCCGAAGAACAGCGGGAAAAGGTAGCCGAAATCGAAGCGGCGACCGCTGGCACTACCGGTCATGAAAAAGCGCGTCGTCAGCGCCAGGTCCTCGGCGATAAGAAACCGCGCCTTAAAACTCGCAAAGAAATCACAAAAGCCCTCGATGCTGCCAACGGTGAATACGCTGATGCTCTGCGCTGGGTACTTGGGGAGGTAACATTATGAGTAAAGTAGGAGATCATTTCTTTGAGTTTCCTGCATCACGTGGAACTCAGGGCGGTTCAATTGTCCTGATGCTGACTGTTCCTGCACGGACCCTTACGCGAGTTCTCGCCAGCGATAATTACGGGGACACTCTTGAACGCTCGCAGCGAGAACTGAACCCAGCCAGGGCGAAAAAGTTTTATCAGTATCTTGTTGAAGCATACGAAAACAAAGAGCCATTTATCATTCCACCGCTGGTAGGTAACTGCGATTCGTATGTTGAATTCGAAGAGTTCGGAAACACTAATGTCGGGGTGGCCCGATTCCCGATGGACGCAGAGATTAAATTGTTTGATGGTCAGCATCGCGCAGCAGGTATTGCGGAATATTGTCGCACCATTGATGAACCGATCCATGTCCCGATGATGCTTACTCTCCAGTTGCCACTGAAGACACGGCAGCAGTTTTTCTCCGACATTAACAACAATGTTTCGAAACCTTCTGCGGCTATCAATATGGCCTATAACGGTCGTGATAAGAACGCGCAGGAGATGGTTAGTTTTATCAGTTCACACAGCGTATTTTCTGAAGTCACCGATTTTGAGCATAACGTCGTTCCCGCGAAAAGTGACAAGTGGGTGAGCTTCAAAGCCCTTAGTGATGCTACTGCAAAATTTTCCGGTTCATGTTCACAAGATGATCTTGAGGGGTTGTGGAATGCCTGGCTGATGCTGACTGGTTTAGATGATATTCGCCGAGGTACGAACCAGGCCGAGTACAAACGCGAGTATATCCAGTTCCATGCTGTGATGATTAACGCCTTCGGCTACGCCGTGCAGAGGTTAAGCGAAGGACGGGGAGTTCGCGGGGTCACGCTGATGATTGAGGACCTGGTAATGAATACCGGCATTGCCGAACGTGAAGATTTCTTCCTCATTTCATCATGGGATGGTATTTGCGCCAACTGCGAGAAAATAAGGCCAACGGTCATTGCGAATGTCTCATCTCAGAAAGCTGCAGCATCACGCCTGATGGATGCCATCGCGAATAAAAACTTGTCTGTCAGTAGCGGTAAGGAATCAGCCAATGACCAATAACCAGTTAACCAGAGAACGTCTGGAAAAAATTAAATCATGGCGTGACACCTACGGTGCCGGAAGCAACGTAATGCTGCCAGCTGAAGAGGCTGAGGAGCTGGCTCGCATCGCGCTGGCCGTAATAGACAGCGAGCCGGTCCGCAACCCTGTGCTGGCGTATGCCGACAGTTATCGTGATATGGCGAAACAAGGCGTCGAGCCAGTCCCAATATGGAGCGTCATTACCGACCTAGAGCGAAACATAGCGCCGCTCTATATCCACGCGCAGCAGCCGGTAGTGCCGGAGGAAAAGCCAATGCCTAATCCGCTGAGCATGTACGCCGTTGATGCTGTAGCGGCTATAGCAGAGGTGAAAGGCTGGAACGCCTGCCGCGCTGCCATGCTCCAGGCTGGCAACTCTCCGGTAATTCCGGATGGTTACATGATGGTGCCGATGAGGCTAACCGCTGAGAACGGTGCGAAAGCAGCGCTTCTCGGGGAATTCAATCTTGAATATACGCTGACATGCCATGAGTGTTTTGGTGAAGGGTGCGACGACTGCAGCGGCGAGGGAACCTGGACGAGCACCATGCCGATTGACTGGACCACCATCAAAGAAATCTGGGATAAGTCCATTAATCACTTCGCAGCCGCCCTGCGGGAGGTGAAAGGTGAGTAAAGCCGAATTATTTCAAAGGCTTCAGGCTCTCACTACAGATTTTCATACTCTGGCATGTGAGCTTGATATCGGTGACGAGCGCACAGAAGTTTTCGAAATTTACGAAGTTCTGCGCCGGGCTCAGCGTCGCGGTGCAGCTGGTGAAATGTTGGCTGCAACTAATCCGCTGCTTAGTCCTGGTATTCCTGATGATATGGAATGGACGAATTTCGAAAACGAGGATTAAGACTGATGCCCAGCAAACTTAAACGCCGGCGTTGGCGCAGTATGCGTGAGGATCTAGCCTGGTATAAAGCAGAGGCAGATGACTGGAAAGCCATAGCCCTTGAACATGCAAACGAACTGTCAGTTCTTCGCAGACATTCGCTTCATGTTCCGTTACCAGTGCTTATTCCTGTGGAAATTGTCCACCAACTAAATGCAGATAAACATAAAGATCACCCGTTATGTAAAACCTGTATTGACGGGCTACGCAGTGGTTGTTCGTCATGTGCTTATAATATTCGATAACCGGGTGCAGCCGGTGTATGGAGAAAAAATGTCACGTATGGTCTCTTTACTCGAATGGGCGAAAGATGAATTCGGTAGTGAAGCCCCTAGCGAGCGAGTATTAAAAAAATACGCTAAAGGTCAAATGATAGTACCACCACCGATGCGAGTTGGACGGCGCTGGATGGTTGACAGAGAAGCTCGTTTTATAGGTGTAGTTGCTGAACCTCAACTTCCAATAAATGTAAACCCAAAATTGAGACGGATAATTAACGATGGCAGCTAGACCGCGCACTCATAAAATCTCTATCCCAAACCTGTATTGCAAGCTTGATAAACGCACCGGTAAAGTTTACTGGCAATACAAACACCCTATTTCGGGGCGTTTTCATAGCCTCGGCACAGATGAAGCTGAGGCAAAGCAGGTGGCAAGTGAAGCAAACACGATCATCGCAGAGCAGCGAACTAGGCAGATCCTTAGTATTAACGAGCGTCTGTCGCGTTTGAAAGGAAACCGTGCGGACATTACAGTGACAGCATGGCTTGATAAATATGAATACGTGCAGGAGGAAAGGTTGAAACACAACGAACTTCGACCAAATTCTTTTAGGCAAAAAGCTAAACCTATCCGGCTTTTTCGTGAGCATTGCGGCATGCAATATCTGAAAGACATTTCAGCACTAGATATTTCTGAAATAACAGATGCGGTTAAGGCTGAGGGTCATAATAGAATGGCTCAAATTGTTCGCATGGTATTAATTGATGTATTTAAAGAGGCACAGCATGCTGGACATGTTCCGCCAGGTTATAACCCTGCCCAGGCCACTAAGCAACCTCGAAACAAAATTACTAGACAACGTTTATCACTGGAGGAATGGAAGACTATTTATGAATGCGCTGAGCATCAACAGCCATATTTGCAGTGCGGAATGCTACTCGCAATAGTGACCGGCCAGCGCATAGGTGATATTTGTAATATGAAATTCACAGATATTTGGGATGATATGTTACATATTGTGCAGGAAAAAACAGGTACTCGTCTTGCCATTCCGCTCTCACTAAGAAATGAAGTACTAGATATTTCGCTACGCGATGTTGTTTCAAAATGTAGAGATGCGGTGGTTAGTAAATATCTGGTCCACTTCAGACATACCACCTCTCAGGCTAACCGTGGTGATCAAGTATCCACGAAAACTCTGACTTCTACATTTAAAAAAGCTCGGGACAAAAGTTGTCTTGCATGGGATGAAGGAAGCGCCCCAACCTTCCACGAACAGAGATCTCTTTCAGAACGGTTATACCGGGAGCAGGGCCTAGATACTCAAAAGTTACTGGGCCACAAATCGAAAAAAATGACGGATAAATACAACGATGACCGGGGTAAAGACTGGCTCATTGTAGGTCAAAAAACAGTATGATTTTAAGCCAGTTTTGGAGAAAAATATTCAACGATCGTAAAAATAGAAACATCAGACTCCCTTCTGTCTTTAATCAGCGATCGCCGATTACATGTTAACGATGAGCGCGTCGCCAAACTCACCACATTTCAGGAGCTTAGTGCCTTCCATCAGGTGTTCGAAGTCATAGGTCACGGTTTTGGTAGCAATTGCGCCTTTGGTACTTTTAACCCTCAGGTCTGCAGCTTCGAACCACTGTGTCCTGCAGTATCAGCGGACCATTTCACTTGGCCCCCTGTTTCCCGCTTTGTGGGTAACATGAAGAATCAGGGGGCGGAATTGATTGAGGCATTAATCTAACACTCGCCCAATAATTTTAGGTTGACAATTTTTATAAGGTTCGACAATACATATAAAATGTTTAAAGCTATAATTATCTATTTATTATAATTCTTCATAAGTTTAGAATTTGAAATAATAATTATTTCTGAACAGTATTTTGATGAAGCAGAAGATTTACTAAATTTTTTATCCAGTTAGAACAACAATCTGAGCGGATATGCTTTTAGAGGGCATTCAGATGAGCATTATCATTTATTAACATCCATATTAAGGGATTCATTAAGGTATATGACTGATAATCAACATCCAAAGGCCACATATCCAAGACATATTCGAAATTAAAATAGCGAATGGCATCAAATTCAACATTAACGAATAATTTTGAGGGAGTTCTACAGGTTAGCGGGTAACCATGGCCTTAAAGCTCCAAATGTAGTAAAATTATGTAACCCTTTAATAGGTTCATTTGATATTAATTTTGTAAATCAATGTCTAGTTGAATGGTTTGCTCAAGATATCTTAGAAGTAGCGGCCTTAGCACAGCGCGGTTTATTCACACACACACCTATTAACTTCGACTTTTCAAATCTTGATAACTATTCTATCCCTGCATTTCGGACACCTTCAGACATCAAACTTGCTAACATACTTCCTTCAGAACCATACATACAAAATAGAGAAAAAATCTTTTTAAGACTCACATTATCATGTTCTAAGGAAAAAGACCTACCAGGATTCCTACTTAAACAAGGTTAAAGAGAGGCCCGAATTTATCCGGGATATAAAGGTATCGCTAATCAAGTAATGAATAAATACAGATAGACGAAAATTATAGAGTAGCTGCATTGCTTCATATTTTATATGATTGCTATACAACGAAGAAGGTGACATGAAAAACAATACAGGAGACCATAAATAATATTCTCCAAAAAATGATTTCGTCCAAAAATATTAATTATCAGCTTCTTATAGTGAGTTTTTCTGCATGGCGAAGCAACTTGTAAGCTTCATTTTTAGTAAAATTAATATTTAGACGATAGTCAGCTTTAACTCTTGTTGGTCTGATTTTAAGTAATAAGTCACCAAGAGCTTGATCATTTTGATCACTACTGTTCAACAATTTATTTATAACCCTTTGATGGTTTCCAACATTTTCATCATACTCTCCGTCTATTTTATCGGCTCTCATCTTTCCTATATGGAATATATAATAGTAGGCACTTCTTGCACAGTCCCTTAAATCCAATTCAAGACAACAAGAAGTACTGGGTTCTTGTTCACAAACGGAATAGACTGATTTCGCTTTTTTAAGGATTTCATCAGCAGTAATCATTAATCTAACCCCACTTCAATAACCCTTTCAGTGAAAGGAAGTGAATCTTTCGAACTAATAGGAAGGATATTATAGACAACTGACGACATTATATTCGCTTTAATATCCTTTGTATTTTCACGTAGTACTTTGTAAAAATAATTTTCAATGTCCATTGCATAGTCTATATCATCAGAAACATACTCAATGATGACATTCATAAACACATTGCCTTCGTCTGAAAAAATATCTGGCCTTATAATTGAAGGGCCAGCCACCTTATAGATTCTTGATGTTATTTTTTCACGATGTATTTTAATTATTTTATTAAAGTATTCTTTAACATGCAGCCTGTCTTCTTCTTGATAAGAAAAATAAAAAACCTCAAAGTTATAAAGCATTTCCAAGATTGACTCAATCTGTTCTCTGGATATGCAATCATCATTGACATCCAATTCTTCGATTAAAGCACGGGCGTCATCAAAATTAAAACTTAAAATTGCAGACTTAAGATAAACCGTTATTAATTCATCAATATGGAACGTTTTAATATCATAATTTTTTAATATACTATATAGCTTATCGAAGCAAGATGCATTATTCAGGGCAAAAATACATTGAAGGGCACCTTTACTTAACTGTTTGCCCTTTAATGAAAAGAAGTAATTCGCACATTCATCCATGCCCTTAGCATCCCCCGTAAGAGCAGCTAAATTAGCATAGCAGTAATAATAACTTGATTTATCAGACGAGTATAACGAATCAAGTATGCCGTCTACTTTAAATCTTTCAGGCACAGTCAAAGCACGTCGTTCATCAACAGCCAATGCAATGATGCTGTTAAAAGAATGAGTGATAGTTTCTGGATTACTCTGTGCCATTATACTCCCAAAATGATGCTTAAAGCTTTAAAGACATAATACACGGTCTTTCCACTATCATCCACCCTTCGTGTGATATGAAAAACGATGAGCTAATCTAGCTAGGAAAACATCCTCCTCAAGCTATCATCTACAAGCTCGTAAAACCACAATAATTAATTGATTCTATGAGGAATTCAGTTCAACTTTACTGACTGATCATCCGCCAGATTAGCGCCCTTAGTCTGCTTGTCCAGCGCGTCGATATCATGATGTGTTAGGAAGATGATCTGCAACCAGATGTAGGTGGTATCAACGACTAGCAGGGCGGGAGAAGTTTACGAGCAACTCTCGATCTACACCGTCACTAGAAATGTGACTATGCCGTGCAGCGCTTATGGCATACCACTCCTGGCTAACCGGGATGAGCATGTATCGACTAAAACTCTAACCTCTACGTTTAAAAAAATCGGACAAGATAGGTCTTATCTGGAACGATGGAACTACGCTCACCTTTCATGAGCAGGCGTCTCTTTCTGAACGATTATATTGTGAGCAAGGTTTAGATACTCAAAAACTGTTAAGCCATAAAGCTAAGAAAATGACGGATAATTACATGATGCTCGGGATAAAGACTCGCTCGTTGTAGGTAAAAAAGCCGTATGATTTTAAGCCAGTTTTGGGGAAGAATTTTGGGGAAAGTTTTGGGGAAAGATTTTGAACGCTCGTAAAAAAGGGAGCCACTTGGCTCCCTTCTGTCTTCAATCAGTGATCGCTGATTACATATTCGCGATAATCGCGTCGCCAAACTCTGAACATTTCAGCAGCTTAGCGCCTTCCATCAGACGTTCAAAGTCATAGGTCACGGTCTTGGCGGCGATAGCGCCTTCGGTGCCTTTAACGATCAGGTCTGCGGCTTCGAACCACTGCATGTGGCGCAGCATCATTTCAGCGGACAGGATGATGGAACCCGGGTTCACTTTGTCCTGGCCAGCATATTTCGGCGCAGTACCGTGCGTCGCTTCGAACAGCGCGCACTCGTCACCGATGTTCGCGCCCGGAGCGATACCGATACCGCCAACCTGCGCCGCCAGGGCGTCAGAGATATAGTCACCGTTCAGGTTCATACAGGCGATAACGTCGTATTCCGCCGGACGTAGCAGGATCTGCTGCAGGAAGGCGTCAGCGATCACGTCTTTAACGACGATCTCTTTCCCGGTGTTCGGGTTTTTGATCTTCAGCCACGGGCCGCCGTCAATCAGCTCACCGCCGAACTCTTCGCGTGCCAGCTGGTAACCCCAGTCTTTGAACGCGCCTTCGGTGAATTTCATGATGTTGCCTTTGTGCACCAGGGTCAGTGAATCGCGATCGTTGGTGATAGCGTATTCGATGGCGGCGCGAACCAGGCGTTTAGTGCCTTCTTCAGAGCACGGCTTGATGCCGATACCGCAATGTTCCGGGAAGCGAATTTTCTTCACGCCCATTTCATCGCGCAGGAATTTAATCACTTTATCCGCTTCGGCAGAATCGGCTTTCCACTCGATACCGGCGTAGATGTCTTCGGAGTTTTCGCGGAAGATAACCATATCGGTCAGTTCAGGATGTTTAACCGGGCTCGGAGTACCCTGATAATAACGAACCGGGCGCAGGCAAACGTAGAGGTCCAGTTCCTGACGCAGGGCAACGTTCAGAGAACGGATGCCGCCGCCGACTGGCGTGGTCAGAGGGCCTTTGATAGCAACACGATATTCACGAATCAGATCAAGAGTTTCGGCAGGCAGCCAGACATCCTGGCCATAAACCTGGGTCGATTTTTCGCCGGTGTAAACTTCCATCCAGGAAATTTTACGCTCACCCTTATAGGCTTTCTCAACGGCAGCATCAACCACTTTCAGCATCGCCGGGGTCACGTCAACACCGATACCATCGCCTTCGATGAACGGGATAATCGGGTTATTAGGGACGTTCAGCTTGCCGTTTTGCAGGGTGATTTTTTGACCTTCCGCCGGAACTACTACTTTGCTTTCCATTAACCTCTCCTTCGAGCGCTTCTGGTTCTGCTCTTCCCTCTTCACGCTAGCCGGGCGTTGGCTTTATTCGCCCACTCCCGTCATCGGAATATCCCGCTAACCGGAGATTTCGCGTCCGTGTCGCCTTCCTGTAATGCGAATCGGTTTGAGCAACCTTTTTGTTAATAAGTTGTAATGAGCATGTCAATACTACCTGAATGTTTGCGTCCATGAAAGGCATTCGTAATTAGGCTATAATGCGGCAATTGATTGAGTCTGAAAATACCATGCAAAAAACTTCATTTAGAAAACATCGCGTTGAGCGATTCAGCACGCAACAAGTCACCAGACAACGCAAAGAACGCCAGCCAAAAACTGTGATCTTGTTCAATAAACCATACGATGTATTGCCGCAATTTACCGATGAAGCCGGGCGCAGCACGCTAAAAGATTTTATTCCGGTTGCCGGCGTCTACGCTGCCGGTCGGCTCGACCGCGATAGCGAAGGGCTGCTGGTGCTGACTAACGACGGCGCGCTGCAGGCGGCGCTCACCCAGCCGGGCAAGCGCACCGGAAAGATTTATTATGTTCAGGTGGAAGGTGAACCGACGGAGGACGCATTGGCCGCCCTCCGCGACGGCGTCACGCTTAATGACGGCCCCACCCTGCCTGCGGGGATCGAGCGGGTGGCGGAGCCTGAGTGGCTATGGCCGCGGAATCCGCCCATCCGCGAGCGCAAATCCATCCCCACCAGTTGGCTGAAAATCACCCTCTATGAGGGACGCAACCGCCAGGTGCGGCGGATGACCGCCCACGTCGGCTTTCCAACGCTGCGTCTGATTCGCTACGCGATGGGCGGCTATACGCTGGATGGCCTGGCCAACGGCGAATGGCGCAAAACCGACTCACCGCATACATAAGGAAAATCAATGTTTAAGCCGCACGTCACCGTCGCCTGCGTGGTTCACGCGAAAGGCAAATTCCTCGTTGTTGAAGAAACGATTAACGGAAAAGCGCTGTGGAACCAGCCTGCGGGCCACCTCGAGGCCGATGAAACACTGATTCAGGCCGCAGAGCGCGAGCTCTGGGAAGAGACCGGCATTCGCGCGACGCCGCAGCACTTTCTTCGCCTGCATCAGTGGATAGCCCCGGATCGCACCCCATTTTTGCGCTTCCTCTTTACTATCGAGCTTAACGATACGTGCGCCACCGAGCCCCATGATAGCGATATCGATCGCTGCCTGTGGCTTAGCGCTGAGGAAATTCTTAACGCGACAAACCTGCGTTCTCAACTGGTTGCTGAGAGCATTCGCAGCTATCAGCAGGATCCACGCTACCCGCTGTCGCTCATCGGTGAATTTAACTGGCCGTTTACAGGGGGTGCCTCAACCGAGGACGCGTGCTAGAATACGCCGCCTCGAAGTTCAATGTAGTGAGTATTCCAATGTCAGAAAGCCAGAAAAAAGTGATCGTCGGCATGTCCGGCGGGGTTGATTCCTCAGTTTCCGCCTACCTGCTGCTCCAGCAAGGGTATAAGGTGGAAGGCCTGTTCATGAAGAACTGGGAAGAAGACGACGGCGAGGAATACTGCACCGCAGCGGCGGATCTTGCCGACGCCCAAGCCGTTTGCGATAAGCTGGGAATTGAACTTCACACCGTCAATTTTGCCGCAGAATACTGGGACAACGTATTCGAGCTGTTCCTGGAAGAATATAAAGCCGGGCGCACGCCGAACCCGGATATTCTGTGTAACAAAGAAATTAAATTTAAAGCTTTCCTCGAATTTGCCGCAGAAGACCTCGGCGCCGACTACATCGCTACCGGACACTACGTGCGCCGCGCCGACGTTAACGGCAAGAGCCAGCTGCTGCGCGGCCTCGACGGTAACAAAGACCAGAGCTACTTCCTTTATACTCTAAGCCACGAACAGATCGCGCAAAGCCTGTTCCCGGTGGGGGAGCTGGAAAAGCCGCAGGTGCGTAAAATCGCCGAAGCGCTGGATCTCATTACCGCGAAGAAGAAAGACTCGACCGGTATCTGTTTTATCGGCGAACGCAAATTCCGTGAGTTCCTTGGCCGCTACCTGCCCGCTCAGCCGGGAAAAATTATCAGCGTTGACGGCGACGAAGTTGGCGAGCATCAGGGCCTGATGTACCACACCCTTGGGCAGCGTAAAGGCCTCGGTATCGGCGGCATCAAAGACGGCGGCGAAGACCCGTGGTACGTGGTCGATAAAGACGTCGAAAACAATATTCTGGTTGTCGCCCAGGGCCACGACCACCCACGTCTGATGTCCGTTGGGCTGATTGCCCAACAGCTGCACTGGGTCGACCGCGAGCCGGTTACGGGCACGCTGCGCTGCACGGTGAAAACCCGCTACCGTCAGACCGATATCCCCTGCAGCGTTAAAGCGCTGGATGACGACCGCATTGAAGTCATCTTTGATGAGCCGGTTGCAGCCGTGACGCCGGGCCAGTCTGCGGTCTTCTACAGCGGCGAAGTATGCCTCGGCGGCGGGATTATCGAACAGCGCTTGCCGCTGCCGGCTTGACAGACATTTTAGCCGCTGAATGCGCCGCTCGGGCATTCGACGGTTTATAAGGAGAATGTGTGGCGAAGAATTATTATGACATTACGCTGGCGCTGGCCGGCGTTTGCCAGGCCGCGCGTCTGGTTCAGGAACTGGCGCACCAGGGGCACTGCGATAGTGATGCTCTGCATGTGTCGCTGAACAGCATCATCGACCTCGATCCGGATTCAACGCTGGCGGTGTTCGGTGGTAGCGAAGCCAATCTTCGCCTCGGGCTGGAGACCCTTATTGGCGTGCTGAATACCAGCAGCCGCCAGGGGCTGAACGCCGAACTTACCCGCTATACTTTAAGCCTGATGGTGCTGGAGCGTAAGCTTGCCGCCAGCAAGGGGGCCATGGATACCCTCGGCAACCGTATCGGTGGCCTGCGCCGTCAGCTTGAACATTTCGATCTGCAATCCGAGACGCTGCTCAGCGCGATGGCCGGCATCTATGTTGATGTCATTAGCCCGCTGGGCCCGCGGATTCAGGTGACCGGCTCTCCCGCCGTGCTGCAAAGCCCTCAGGTTCAGGCGAAGGTTCGCTCTGCCCTGCTGGCCGGTATTCGCTCCGCGGTGCTCTGGCACCAGGTCGGCGGCGGGCGTCTGCAGCTGATGTTTTCTCGTAATCGTCTGGTTAACCAGGCAAAACAAATTCTTGCTCATTTAACCCCGGAGTTGTGATCTATGGAATTATCCTCACTGACCGCCGTTTCCCCAGTCGACGGCCGCTACGGCGACAAAGTCAGCGCGCTGCGCGGTATCTTCAGCGAATTCGGTTTGCTGAAATTCCGCGTTCAGGTAGAAGTGCGTTGGTTGCAAAAACTGGCCGCGCACGCAGCGATCAAGGAAGTTCCTGCTTTTGCTGCCGACGCAAACGGTTACCTTGATAAAATCGTCGCTGATTTCAGCGTAGAAGATGCAGAGCGCATCAAAACCATCGAGCGCACCACCAACCACGACGTCAAAGCGGTTGAGTATTTCCTCAAGGAAAAAGTCGCCGATGTCGCTGAACTGCACGCGGTCTCCGAGTTTATCCACTTTGCCTGCACCTCCGAGGACATCAACAATCTGTCCCACGCGCTGATGCTGAAAACCGCTCGCGACGAAGTGATCCTGCCCTACTGGCGCAAGCTGATCGACGCGGTGAAAGACCTGGCGGTACAGTACCGCGATATCCCGCTGCTTTCCCGTACTCACGGCCAGCCGGCTACGCCGTCCACCATGGGGAAAGAGATGGCGAACGTCGCTTACCGTATGGAGCGCCAGTATCGTCAGCTGAATCAGATTGAAATCCTTGGCAAAATCAACGGCGCGGTGGGTAACTATAACGCCCACATCGCCGCCTACCCGGAAGTCGACTGGCACCAGTTCAGCGAAGAGTTCGTCACCTCGCTGGGTATCCAGTGGAACCCGTACACCACCCAGATTGAACCGCACGACTATATCGCCGAACTGTTCGACTGCGTCGCCCGCTTCAACACTATCCTGATTGATTTCGATCGTGACGTCTGGGGCTATATCGCGCTCAACCATTTCAAGCAGAAGACGATTGCCGGCGAAATCGGCTCTTCCACCATGCCGCATAAAGTGAACCCGATCGACTTCGAGAACTCCGAAGGCAACCTCGGTCTGGCCAACGCGGTGATGCAGCATCTGGCGAGCAAACTGCCGGTTTCCCGCTGGCAGCGTGACCTGACCGACTCCACCGTCCTGCGTAACCTCGGCGTCGGCATCGGCTATGCGCTGATCGCGTATCAATCCACCCTGAAAGGCGTGAGCAAGCTGGAGCTGAATCAGGACCGTCTGCTGGATGAACTGGACCACAACTGGGAAGTACTGGCCGAGCCGATTCAGACCGTCATGCGCCGCTACGGCATCGAGAAGCCGTACGAGAAGCTGAAGGAGCTGACCCGCGGCAAGCGCGTGGACGCCGAAGGCATGCAGCAGTTCATCGACAGCCTGGCGCTGCCGGAAGCAGAAAAAGTTCGCCTGAAAGCGATGACGCCAGCCAACTATATCGGCCGCGCGACCACCATGGTTGACGAACTGAAGTAAACCTTTCAACCCTCTTTCCGCTCAGGAAAGAGGGTTTCCCTGCCCCCGCGTTCGTTAAATCCAGACGTCGTTCACCGCGGTCCGCTCTCCGCCCTCATGCCCGGTATTCAGTACGCCGCGCGGCTCGATCAGCATAAGTTTGGTTTCGGTTTCCGCCGAGGTTTTATGCTCAACGCCCCGAGGCACCACGATCATCTCGCCGGCCTGGAGCAGCAGATGCTTATCGCGAAAATCCAGACGCAGCACACCCTCCACTACGATCAGGGTTTCATCGGTTTCCGGATGGCTATGCCAGATAAAGTCGCCGAGGATCCTGACCACCTTGAACTGATAATTATTCATTTCGGCCACCACCTTCGGCTGCCACTGCTCGGTGAAAAGGGTGAATTTCTGCACGATATTAATCGATTGATACATCAGCTGACTCCTTGTGATAAAGGCTGTCAGCATAGATCCCCCCTCTCCGCAGAGATTGAACGATTGTGCAACTTGCGGCGGGTCAGGGGCGGACAAACTTCAGCCAGCGGCCCGGAGAGAGACCAAAACGGCTGATGAACTGGCGCGTCATATGGCTTTGATCGGCAAAGCCTGCGTGGGCTGCGATATCCGCCAGGTTATCCCCTGCCAGCATCCGCTGGCGGCAAAAATCGAGGCGCCGCATCATCACATAACGCCAGGGGCTGGCGCCAAACAGCGCTCTGAAATCGCGGCTCAGGCTCCAGCGGTCTCTGCCGCTGACATTCGCCAGGGTGTCGAGGGTGATGTTCTGGGCAAAACAGGCGTGGATATATTCCCGGGCCCTTTCCGCGGCAGGATAATCGAAGGCCCGGCGTCGAAAGCGCTGGCCGCCGACGGCGGCCAGGGTCTGCGCCAGATAGTACAGCGCGTCCTCCTCCTCCAGAGGCGCAAAGTGGGCACTGACGTCCTTCAGCAACGGCAGCGCGGCGCGCAGCAAGCGCGGATCGCTAGAAATTCCTCCAGGGATAAAGGGCAACGGCCTGCCGCCAAGGATCTTTTGAATCAGCGCGGGCTCAATGTATACCATCCGGTAGTGAAACCCCTCCTCGGTCCCTGCCTCGCCGTCATGGACCTCATCGGGATGCAAAACCATCGTCCCACCGGGGAGGCTGTGCTGGAGGCCGCCGCGATAGTGAAAACGTTGTACGCCGGAGAGCGTCTGGCCAATGGCATAAGTATCATGCCGGTGAGGCTCATAACCGTGTCCGCCGAAGAAGGCTTCGATACGCTCAATATGCGCGGGCGACTGGGCCAGCCGGACCCAGTCCGCACATTTCTGTTGTGGCATATGATTTACGCTCCCGCGCGTCATTAAAAACAACGGCTGCTATATTACACAAAAAATTAACATCACCCACTCGCTCTCCGCTAAACTTCTCCACCATCATGGCTCGACATCACGCCCCGAGTCATCAACCAGAACAACAGCGCCAGCAGACTGACCGATGCCCCCAGCAGGCAAACGCCCTGCCATCCCGCGCGCGCGTATACCGCAGTCGTACTTACCGCCCCCAAACCGCTGCCAAGCGCATAAAACAGCATATACAGACCGACCAGCCTGCTGTGCGCTTCGGGACGGGTACGGAAAATCATGCTTTGATTGGTGACATGCAGCGCCTGACCGCCGAGATCCAGCAGCACAATGCCAGCCAACAGCGCCGCTGGCGACCATGCCATCAGCGATAGAGGCCACCAGGCCACCAGCAACATGACCAGGGCCGCGGCGCTGGTGCGCTGCCCGTATCCACAATCGGCCCATTTACCGGCTCGTCCCGCCGCCAGGGCGCCGATGGCCCCCACCAGGCCCAGGGCGCCGATCTCAGTATGCGAAAAACCGAAGGGCGGAGCGCTCAATGGCAAAACCAGCGCGCTCCAGAAGATATTGAAGGCGGCAAACATCAGTAGCGCCAACACGCCGCGCACCTGAAGCACTTTTTCCTGACACAGCAGAGTCAGCATCGACGCCAACAGGCGCGGGTAGCTCAAGGAGGTCGACGCTACCGCTAATATCGGGAGCCGACGCCACAACGGAAGCGCAATGCCCAGCATCAGTAAAGCGGCAAAGATGTATACCCCGCGCCAGCCGAAGAGATCGCTCACGCCCCCTGAAAATACCCGCGCCAGCAACAGCCCGATAAAGACTCCGCTCTGCGCGGCGCCCACCACGCGTCCCTGTTCATGGGGCGAAGCGGCGCTGGCAGCATAGGCGATCAACCCCTGGGTCATCGCGGTACCCAGCAGGCCAACCGCAAGCATCCCGCCCAACAGCATCACGGTAGTGGATGCCATACTTACCGCCGTCAGCGCAGCGATCAGCAGAAGCACCTGCGTCGCCATCAGGCGGCGGCGATTGACTCTGTCGCCCAGCGGTACCAGCAAGAGCAGCGCCATCGCGCAGCCGAGCTGGGTCGCCGCGATCACCCCGCCAATCGCGGCGTCGCTGATGGAAAAATCTCGCGCCAGCGCGTCGAGCAGCGGTTGTGCGTAATAAACGTTTGCCACGCTCAGCCCGCTGGCGAGAGCAAACAGCCAGACCAGGCTACGCGGCATAACCGTTTCCGGGTCCATTAGCGATGGGGATAACGTTGACGCTTTCATAATTCCAGCCTTAACAATCTAGTTTCAAAATAAAACCAGTTGTAGGCTAGAACAGGGAGTTTTAAAATGCAACTAGTTTACCCGACCGTTTGGAGAGCCCATGCCAGCGCGTGAAAAAATTACCAACCAAACCTGCCCCGTCGCCCGAAGCTTGGATATTATCGGCGATCGCTGGTCCTTGTTGATTGTGCGCGACGCCTTCGATGGCCTGCGGCGCTTTAGCGATTTCCAGCGAAGCCTCGGTATGGCGCGTAATATTCTCTCTGACCGTCTGCACAAACTGGTAAACTCGGGTATCCTCACGACGCAATCCGCATCGGACGGCACGGCTTATCAGGAATATGTTCTGACGGCAAAGGGGGAGCGTTTGTTCCCTGTGGTGGTTGCGCTACGCCAGTGGGGAGAGCAGCATCTGTTTGCCCCTGACGAACCCCATTCCGTCCTGATCGATAAACGTACGCTGCGCCCGGTTCCCATGATGTCGCCCGCGACCGAGGACGGACTCGTTCTGACGTCTTACGAGACTGAGGTACAAAAAATCAAATAAAATTCTTTATTTAACAGCTGTTTATGTTAAAGGTGTATAATAAGCGCTAAACTATTCAAATCATAAATAAAATGGAGAACGGGCATGCGCGTACTCGTGGTTGAGGATAACGCTCTCCTGCGCCATCACTTGAAAGTTCAGCTGCAGGAGCTGGGACATCAGGTCGATGCGGCGGAAGACGCAAAGGAAGCGGATTACTATCTGGGTGAACACGTTCCGGACATCGCCATCGTCGACCTTGGCCTGCCGGATGAAGATGGTCTTTCGCTGATTCGTCGCTGGCGCAGCCACGACGTGTCGGTGCCGGTGCTGGTGCTGACCGCGCGCGAGGGCTGGCAGGATAAAGTCGAGGTTCTGAGCGCTGGCGCGGATGATTACGTCACTAAGCCGTTCCATATCGAAGAGGTCGCAGCCCGCATGCAGGCGCTGCTGCGGCGTAACAGCGGCCTGGCATCACAGGTCATCTCCATACCCCCTTTCCAGGTAGATCTGTCGCGTCGCGAGCTGTCGGTCAACGACCAACCCATCAAGCTGACGGCATTTGAATACACCATTATGGAAACCCTGATCCGTAACCGGGGCAAAGTGGTCAGCAAAGATTCGCTGATGCTGCAGCTCTATCCCGACGCCGAGCTGCGCGAAAGCCATACTATCGACGTGCTGATGGGACGACTGCGCAAAAAAATACAGGCTGAATATCCGCAGGATGTGATTACCACCGTGCGCGGCCAGGGCTATTTGTTCGAACTGCGCGGATGAAGGGGCTACTGCGGCATATTTTGCCGCTGTCGTTGCGCGTCCGCTTTCTGCTGGCAACGGCAGCCGTGGTGCTGGTGCTATCGCTTTCCTATGGCATGGTCGCGCTGGTGGGATATAGCGTAAGCTTCGATAAAACCACCTTCCGCCTGCTGCGCGGCGAGAGCAACCTGTTCTATATGCTGGCAAAATGGGAAAACAACACCATCGAAGTTGATATTCCCGAAAACCTCAATATGCAGAGCCCCACGGTAACGCTGATTTACGACGCTCACGGCCAGCTGTTGTGGGCGCAGCGCGATGTACCGTGGCTGGTCAAGCGCATTCAACCTGACTGGCTCAAAAATAATGGCTTTCATGAGATTGAGGCCGATGTAGACAGCAGCAGTATGCTGCAGCACAACAACCATGAGATTCAGCAGCAGCTGGACGCCATCCGGGAAGAGGACGACAGCTCCGAGATGACCCACTCGGTGGCGATCAACATCTATCCGGCCACCAGCACCATGCCGCAGCTCAGTATCGTGGTTGTCGACACCATTCCGGTGGAGCTGAAGCGCTCCTATATGGTGTGGAGCTGGTTTATTTACGTCCTGGCGGCCAACCTGCTGCTGGTGATCCCGCTATTGTGGGTCGCGGCGTGGTGGAGCCTGCGCCCTATCGAATCGCTGGCCAAAGAGGTACGCGAACTGGAGGAGCATCACCGCGAGATGCTCAACCCGAACACCACCCGGGAGCTTACGCGGCTGGTCAGCAATCTCAACCGCCTGCTAAAAAGCGAACGCGAACGCTATGATAAATACCGCACGACGCTGACCGACCTCACTCACAGCCTGAAAACCCCTCTCGCGGTGATGCAGAGCACTCTGCGTTCTATGCGCGGCGAGAAACTGAGCGTCAACGAAGCAGAACCGGTGATGCTGGAGCAGATTAGCCGCATCTCACAGCAGATTGGCTACTATCTGCACCGCGCCAGCATGCGCAGCGGTGGTTCGCTGCTCAGCCGCGAACTGCACCCCATCGCTCCGCTGCTCGATAGCCTGACCTCGGCGCTGAACAAAGTCTATCAGCGCAAAGGCGTGAACATTACCCTGGATATCTCGCCGGAGATTAGCTTTGTCGGCGAAAAGAACGATTTTATGGAAGTCATGGGCAACGTCCTCGACAACGCTTGCAAATATTGCCTGGAGTTTGTGGAAGTCTCCGTTCGTCAGACCAACGACAACCATCTGCATATTCTGGTTGAAGATGATGGCCCGGGGATCCCTGCAACGATGCGCAGCGCGGTGTTCGATCGCGGCCAGCGCGCCGATACGCTGCGTCCCGGACAGGGCGTGGGCCTCTCGGTTGCCCGCGATATCGTTGCCCAGTACGACGGACGTATCCTGGCCGAGGACAGCCTTCTCGGCGGTGCCTGCATGGAAGTGATTTTTGGCCGTCAGACCCTCGAAGATAAAGAGAGCTAAACCAATCAGTTTTTTAACGGCGCCTGCATCATGCTGGTGCCGCATCCGTTATAATCCCTATCAGACACCTGCTGTGGAATATAAATATGGATTATCAATTAACGCTTAACTGGCCCGACTTTATCGAACGCTACTGGCAAAAACGCCCGGTAGTGCTGAAACGGGGCTTTGCTAATTTCGTCGATCCGTTAAGCCCGGACGAGCTGGCCGGACTGGCGATGGAGAGCGAAGTCGACAGCCGCCTGGTCAGTCATCAGGACGGTAAATGGCAGGTTAGCCACGGCCCCTTTGAGAGTTACGATCACCTGAGCGAGAATAACTGGTCGCTGCTGGTACAAGCGGTTAATAACTGGCACCAGCCAACGGCGGCGCTGATGCATCCATTCCGCGCCCTACCTGACTGGCGCATCGACGATCTCATGATCTCGTTTTCCGTCCCCGGCGGCGGCGTCGGTCCGCATCTCGACCAGTACGATGTGTTCATCATTCAGGGGACCGGCCGCCGCCGCTGGCGCGTGGGCGAAAAAGTGCCGATGAAACAGCACTGTCCGCATCCGGACCTGCTGCAGGTCGATCCGTTTGAAGCCATTATTGATGAAGAGATGGAGCCGGGCGATATCCTGTATATTCCGCCGGGATTCCCGCATGAAGGCTACTCGCTGGAAAATTCGCTTAATTATTCGGTCGGCTATCGCGCGCCAAACGCCCGTGAGCTCTTCAGCGGCTTTGCCGATTACGTTTTGCAGCGTGAACTGGGCAGCCAGCGCTACGCCGATCCGGACGTACCGTCTCGCGACCATCCTGCCGACATTTTGCCGGTTGAACTGGATCGTTTGCGCGAGATGATGCTGGGGCTGATTAACCAGCCGGAGCACTTTAAGCAGTGGTTTGGCGAGTTTATCACCCAGTCCCGTCACGAACTGGACGTCGCGCCGCCGGAGCCGCCGTATCAGCCGGATGAAATTTACGATGCGCTGCAGCAGGGGGACAAGCTGTCGCGGCTCGGCGGCCTGCGCGTGCTGCGGATTGATGGCGAGGTATTCGTCAACGGCGAGAAAATCAACTCTCCGCACCGCCCGGCGCTGGATGCTCTGGCGACTCACCTGACGCTAAACGCAGAGCATCTTGGCGATGCGCTGGAAGATCCCTCCTTCCTCGCCCTGCTGGCCGCGCTGGTCAACAGCGGCTACTGGTTCTTTGAGGACTGAGTCATCTGTTTCGCCCGGTGGCGGCTGACGCCTTACCGGGCCTACAGGATGGTATTCTGCATTTGCCTACCGTACCGTCAGTTTCACCAGCTCACCGGGCCCGTAGCTCTAGAACCTTTACGCGCCGCGTTTCGCCGTCAGCTCAGCAATGCGTACAATCACCTGCACCGCCTTCTCCATGCCTTCAAGCGTCACAAACTCATGCTTACCGTGGTAGTTATAGCCACCGGTAAACAAATTCGGGCATGGCAGGCCCATAAAGGAGAGCTGCGCGCCGTCGGTACCGCCGCGAATCGGCTTCAACTGCGGTTCAATATCGCAATCCACCATCGCCTGGCGGGCGATATCGACGACGTGCGGGTGCGCCATCACCTTCTCATGCATATTGTAATAGCTGTCCTCAATCACCAGCTCGATATAGCAATCCGGATGAAGCCCTTTGCCGACCTTTTTGGCAATCTCCATCATCTTGCGCTTGCGAGCCTCAAACTGCTTCCGGTCGAAATCGCGGATGATGTAGTGCATATCTGCCCGATCGACGGTGCCTTTAATGCTAGCCAGATGGTAGAAACCCTCGTAGCCTTCGGTGGTCTCGGGCGCTTCGTCCGCAGGCACCTCGGCATGAATGCGCGTCGCTAGCGATAGGGCATTCACCATCACCCCTTTCGCCGTGCCGGGATGAACGTTATTACCCACGATCTTAATCGTCACCGAGGCGGCGTTAAAGTTCTCGAACTCCAGTTCACCCACCCCGCCGCCGTCGACGGTGTAAGCCCAGCGCGCATCGAATGCCGAGACATCAAAATGCTTCGCTCCTTTACCCACCTCTTCATCCGGCGTAAAGGCGACGCGGATATCGCCGTGTGGAATATTCTTCGCCTTTAGCATCGCCAGCGCGGTCATGATTTCCGCGATGCCCGCTTTATCATCCGCGCCGAGCAGCGTTTTGCCATCGGTGGTGATCAGCGTCTGCCCGAGCAGCTGGTGCAGCACCGGGAACATCACCGGGGAGAGAACCTCGTCTCCAATACCGAGAGCGATATCACCGCCGCGGTAGTTTTCGACGATCTGCGGATTGACGTTCTTACCGCTGAAGTCAGGTGACGTATCGACATGGGAAATAAAACCAACGGCCGGAATATCACCCTCAACGTTAGCCGGCAGGGTGCCCATGACTGTCCCTTTCTCACTCAGCGTCACGTTTACCAGTCCCATTTCTTGCAGCTGCGCCTGAAGCAGACGTAACAGCTTCCACTGACCTTCCGTGCTCGGTACCTGACGCACGCCAGGCTTCGACTGTGTGTCTAAAGAAACGTACTGCAAAAAACGCTCAAGCAATTTATCCATGTAGCCACCCTCTTCTTTTGTGACAACATTATTGATAAGCCGGAAAAGACAAATATTGCGTCAGGTCATTTTTAGCCCGGCAAATGAGAATTTAATACATTTCGCACGATAATGTTGTAAAGGTAGCTCATCATGGCGCATCAATCATTGGCGATTACAATCGTTTGCCGTAGAATGCTCGGCCTTATTATTTTATGTGTCAAACCAAAGGTGGTTAACCACAAACCCCGCATCGGTAAGCTTTCCGCTGCGTCTACATGGGACAGAGTCAAAAATTGAATACACAACCGCGTTCGCGTTCTCCGCTGGTTCAGCTAGCGGGAATTCGCAAAAGCTTTGATGGTAAAACGGTAATATCCGACCTCAATCTGACCATCAACAACGGTGAGTTTCTCACCCTGCTTGGCCCCTCTGGCTGCGGTAAAACAACCGTTCTTCGTCTTATCGCTGGCCTGGAAAGCGTCGATAGCGGCCGAATCCATCTCGAAGATCACGATATCACCCATATCCCGGCGGAAAACCGCCACGTTAACACCGTCTTTCAAAGCTATGCGCTGTTTCCGCACATGACGGTGTTTGAAAATGTCGCCTTTGGCCTGCGTATGCAGAAAACCCCGGCCGCGGAAATTACCCCCCGCGTCCACGACGCCCTGCGTATGGTGCAGCTTGAAACATTTGCCCAGCGTAAACCGCATCAGCTCTCCGGCGGCCAGCAGCAGCGCGTCGCCATCGCCCGCGCGGTAGTCAACAAACCGCGCCTGCTGCTGCTTGATGAATCCCTCTCCGCGCTTGATTATAAACTACGCAAGCAGATGCAGAATGAGCTGAAGGCGCTGCAGCGTAAGCTCGGCATCACCTTCGTCTTTGTGACCCACGATCAGGAAGAGGCGCTGACCATGTCCGACCGCATCGTGGTCATGCGCGAGGGTAAAATTGAGCAGGACGGCACGCCGCGGGAAATCTACGAAGAGCCGAAAAACCTGTTTGTCGCCAGCTTTATCGGCGAAATCAACATCTTCAATGCCACGGTTATCGAACGGATCGACGAGCAGCGGGTGCGCGCCAGCGTCGAAGGCCGCGAATGCAATATCTACGTCAGCTTCGCCGTTGAAAAAGGCCAGCGGCTTAACGTTCTGCTGCGTCCGGAAGACCTGCGCGTGGATGAGATCCACCACAGTAATGACGCCGATGGCCTGATAGGCTATATCCGCGAACGCAACTATAAGGGCATGACGCTGGAATCGGTGGTTGAACTGGAAAACGGCAAAATGGTGATGGTCAGCGAATTTTTTAATGAAGACGATCCTGATTTTGACCACTCTCTCGATCAGAAAATGGCCATTAACTGGGTAGAAAGCTGGGAGGTTGTGCTGGCCGATGAAGAACACCAGTAAATTCCAGAATGTGGTGATCGCCACCATCGTGGGCTGGCTTGTGTTGTTCGTCTTTTTGCCCAACCTGATGATCATCGCTACCAGCTTCCTGACCCGCGACGATACCAACTTCGTCAAGCTGGTCTTTACGCTGGATAACTACGCGCGCCTGCTCGACCCGCTTTACTACGACGTGCTGCTGCATTCGTTGAATATGGCGCTGCTGGCGACGCTGGCCTGCCTTGCGCTCGGCTACCCTTTCGCCTGGTTCCTGGCGAGACTGCCGGAGAAGGTGCGCCCGCTGATGCTGTTTCTGCTGATCGTACCGTTCTGGACCAACTCGCTGATTCGTATCTACGGGCTGAAGATTTTCCTCAGTACCAAAGGCTATCTCAACGAATTTTTGCTGTGGCTGGGGGTCATTGATACGCCGCTGCGCATCATGTACACCCCCTCGGCGGTAATTATCGGCCTGGTCTATATTCTGCTGCCGTTTATGGTGATGCCGCTCTACTCCAGCATCGAGAAGCTCGACCGCCCGCTGCTGGAAGCGGCGAGAGATCTTGGCGCCAGTAAGCTGCAAACCTTTATCCGCATCATCATTCCGCTGACCATGCCGGGCATTATCGCCGGCTGCCTGCTGGTGATGCTTCCGGCGATGGGGCTGTTTTACGTTTCCGACCTGATGGGTGGCGCGAAGAACCTGCTGATCGGCAACGTGATTAAGAGCCAGTTCCTCAACATTCGCGACTGGCCGTTCGGCGCGGCAACCAGCATCACGCTGACGCTGGTGATGGGCCTGATGCTGCTGATTTACTGGCGCGCGGCGCGCTTATTGAATAAAAAGGTGGAGCTGGAATGATTGGTCGACTGCTGCGCGGCGGCTTTATGACCGCCATTTACGCGTATCTCTACATCCCCATTATTATTCTGATCGTTAATTCGTTTAACAGTTCGCGCTTTGGCATCAACTGGCAGGGCTTCACCACCAACTGGTATAGCCTGCTGATGAATAACGATAGCCTGCTGCAGGCGGCGCAGCACTCGCTGACCATGGCGGTGCTGTCGGCCACCTTCGCCACCCTTATCGGCTCGCTGACCGCCGTAGCGCTCTACCGCTATCGCTTTCGCGGCAAGCCGTTCGTCAGCGGGATGCTGTTCGTGGTGATGATGTCGCCGGATATCGTGATGGCGATTTCGCTGCTGGTGCTGTTTATGCTGATCGGCATTCAACTGGGATTCTGGTCGCTGCTGTTTTCGCATATCACTTTCTGCCTCCCCTTCGTGGTGGTCACGGTGTTTTCGCGCCTGAAAGGCTTCGATGTGCGCATGCTGGAGGCCGCAAAAGATCTTGGCGCCAGCGAATTGACCATTCTGCGAAAAATCATTTTACCGCTGGCGCTGCCCGCGGTCGCCGCGGGGTGGCTGCTGAGCTTTACCCTGTCGATGGATGATGTGGTGGTTTCTTCGTTCGTCACCGGGCCGGGTTATGAGATCCTGCCGCTGAAGATTTATTCGATGGTTAAAGTTGGGGTATCGCCAGAGGTTAACGCGCTGGCGACCATTCTGTTAGTTCTGTCGCTGGTGATGGTTATTGCCAGCCAGTTAATTGCACGTGATAAAACTCAGGGGACGTTAAAATGAAAAAATGGTCACGCCACCTGCTCGCTGCGGGCGCTCTGGCAGTCGGGATGAGCGCCGCGCATGCGGACGATAGCAAAACGCTCTATTTCTACAACTGGACCGAGTATGTCCCGCCGGGGCTGCTGGAGCAGTTCACCAAAGAGACCGGCATCAAGGTTATCTATTCGACCTACGAATCGAATGAAACCATGTACGCCAAGCTCAAAACCTATAAGGACGGCGCCTACGACCTGGTCGTGCCTTCCACCTACTTCGTCGACAAAATGCGTAAAGAGGGCATGCTGCAGAAGATCGACAAGAGCAAACTGAGCAACTTCAGCAATCTTGACCCTGAAATGCTCAACAAGCCGTTCGACCCCAACAACGACTACTCTATTCCGTACATCTGGGGCGCGACGGCTATTGGCATCAATAGCGACGAGATCGATCCCAAAACCGTCACCAGCTGGGCGGATCTGTGGAAACCAGAGTATAAGAGCAGCCTGCTGCTCACCGACGACGCGCGCGAAGTGTTCCAGGTAGCGCTGCGTAAGCTGGGTTACTCCGGCAATACCACCGACCCCAAAGAGATCGAGGCGGCCTATAACGAGCTGAAAAAGCTAATGCCAAACGTCGCGGCGTTCAACTCGGATAACCCGGCGAACCCGTATATGGAAGGCGAAGTGAACCTCGGCATGGTATGGAACGGCTCCGCGTGGGTCGCGCGTCAGGCCGGTACGCCGCTGGAAGTGGTGTGGCCGAAAGAAGGCGGTATCTTCTGGATGGATAGCCTGTCGATTCCGACAAACGCCAAAAACGTCGATGGCGCGCTGAAGCTGATCAACTTCCTGCTGCGCCCGGAAATCGCCAAACAGGTAGCGGAAACCATCGGCTACCCGACGCCAAACCTGGCCGCGCGTAAAATGCTGAGCCCGGAGGTCGCCAACGATAAATCGCTCTACCCGGACGCCGCAACGATTCAGAAAGGCGAATGGCAGAACGATGTCGGCAGCGCCAGCACCCTATATGAAGAGTATTATCAGAAACTGAAAGCGGGTCGTTAATCGCGCCAGCATGCCGGGCATCGGTTAAGTTGAATACCCAAAATAATTCGATTTGCATCACGGCGGCAACTAAACGCATCCCCGGGAGCGTACAAACAGTACGTGACCGGGGTAAGTGCAGGTAGCCAACAAAGATGCAGCTTGAAGTATGATGGGTATTAATGTGTTACAAGGATAAGTACACATGAAACAAGATGGTAAAGTCCTTTATTATATCTTCCTCAGCATTGGCATCGTGATGATGCTCATCTCCGCCGCTATTTTTTATTATCAATATCGCTCTACCAGCAACGTTATCCATACCACCGGTATTATCGTTGATACCGAATTGCGCAGAAGCAACCCCAACGCCAAAGGGACAAAACGCAACAAAGCCACCTGGCGTCCCGTTGTCGCCTTCCGCCCGACGCCGGATTACACGCTCATTTTTAAATCAAAGTTCGGAAATTCCCTTTATGAAAACAGTGAAGGAGAAACCGTCGACGTTATTTACCCTCCTGGACAACCGCATCAGGCCAGGATCCATAGCCCGTGGATGAATTTTTTTAAATGGGGTTTTTTAGGTCTTATTGGCATCATTTTTACTGCGGGTAGCCAGCTTATTCGCCCTTCCTCTAAAAAGAAACGGAGGGTAGTCCAGTGAGGAAGTTAATTACCCTATTGTTCTGTCTTTCGATATTTCATCCTGGTTTCGCAGCGTCAACGCCTGACATCGAAGGATACTTTACGGATACTACCAATACGGTCTCCAGTAAGAGCGACATTATCCAGCGCGCTGAGCGTTTCAAAAAGCAAACAGGGATCGCGCCGTTTATTCTGTTAACCACGCAAGAAACCCTTTTGCAGGCGAAAAAAACACAACTACTGCAATCGGCAAAACGACTGGCTGACGAAAATCAGGGCTTCCTGCTGCTGATTATCACTACCGACAGCCGCCAGATTGAACTGATTGGCGACCCGAAAGCACAATCACGCCTACGGGACAGTCACGCGGCCTTAATCATTGAGAATCACACCCTCGCCTACTGGCAGAATGGTCTGTGGTTCCAGGGGCTCAATACCGCGCTGGACGTACTACAGGCGGCGCTATTACAGCAGCCCACTCCACCGCTCACCTGGTATGCTTCGTCGGATGCGCCCTACAAAGACGATTTGCCCGGCCATCCGCTCGGTTTTCTCTTCTGGGTGCTGGCGTTTATGGCCTTCACATGGTGTTTCCGCTTCACCACCCGCTGGCGCTATGCGCTGAAGTTCACGCTGGCAATGACGGTAGCTAACCTCTTTTATCAGGCGGTATGCCTGTACTTCAGCAGCGGCGGCTTTTACCTGTATAAAATCGTCCCCCTGTGGGCGATAATGATAGGCTTCAGTACGTTTGTAGCCACCTGGCTGTGGACGCGTAAACGACGCTGAATTTAGCTTTTCGCCATTCTGAATGAGAGTGAAATGCGGCGGGCGGCTTTTTACTACCCGCCAGAGTCCTACTCTTTCCGCTTTCCCTTACGCTTATTTGCGGCGTCATCCACCTTGCCGGTGACATAGTTCAGCGGCTTCCACAATGCTGCTATCGTAATAAGCGTACCGAACGTGGCAACATCGCCCTGTGCGCTCTGGCCGACCAACAGTAGATAGAGCAGATGAAACAGACATGAAGCGGTGGATCCGAGACCGAGAAAAAAACAAATAATAAACAGGATATTTCGATTATCGGAAAGACGGGGCAGGCAATACTGACTCCACAGGCCAACCCCCACTGCGGCCAAAAATATCGCGGCTGATATTACTAATGGGCTATCCATAGCCACTCCTGTTTTCCGTAACGTTGTAGTGATGAGGTTGCGTTTATCCTGCCAGCTGTTTAAGCAGCTTTTCCACAAAGCGCGGCACCACTTCACTAGCCAGGCCATAGTGTTTTTCGGCAAATTCACTGCCCACCTGGCTTGGCTCGAGGTTGAGCTCAACCGTATGGGCGCCCTGCAGCCGCGCTTCGTGGACAAAGCCGGCCGCCGGATAAACGTGCCCGGAAGTGCCGATGGCGACAAAGATATCGCACTCGGCCAGCGCCAGGTAGATCTCATCCATATCCAGCGGCATCTCGCCGAACCACACCACGTGCGGGCGCAGCGGCGCGGGGAACTGGCAGCAATGGCATTTGTCTTCAGCGGTTACATCGCCGGTCCACTCCAGCACTTGCCCGCTCCACGAGCAGCGCACCTTCAGCAATTCGCCGTGCATATGTATCACCCGACGGTTGCCCGCACGTTCATGCAGATTATCGATATTCTGGGTCACCAGCAGGAAATGGTCGCCCAGCGCCTCTTCCAGCCGCGCCAGCGCCTGATGCGCGGCATTGGGCTCGATATCCGGGCCTTGCAGCTGGCGGCGGCGGTCATTATAAAACGCCTGCACCAGCGCCGGGTCGCGGGCGAAGCCTTCCGGCGTCGCCACATCCTCAACCCGATGCTCTTCCCACAGACCATCAGCGGCGCGGAAGGTTTTAATTCCCGACTCCGCCGAGATGCCCGCGCCGGTTAATACCACAACTCTTGGTTTTTCCATCGCTTCAGGGGTCTCCTTATCTTCGCCGAAGAAAATCCGCTGGCGCAGACGGTCTCGTAACCGGCGCTTGTTGCGGCGAAATCGGCTTAATCGATGTAAGCGGCGCGACTGCATAGCTACCTCTGTCGTTATTGAGTCAGATGAAGGAAGGCCGCACCGCGCATACCTCCGGCATCGCCATGACGCGCGCGCTCAATACGCGGCACGCTGGCAACGGGAAGCAGATGTCGCGGCAGGCGCTGCGCCAGCCCTTCAGTTATTGCAGTAAAGTTAGACAATCCTCCGCCAAGCACCAGCAGATCCGGATCGACAATGGTTAAAATATTGCCCAGACACACCGCCAGCAGATCGAGATAGCGCTCGACGTGCTCGCGCGCCTTCGCGTCGCCCTGCTGCCAGAGCGCGACGATCTCCGGCGAGGTTAAAGATTGTTGGTAAAAATGTTCGTACAGCCAGGCAAAACCGCGGCCGGAAAGGTAGTTTTCAATGCAGCCCAGCTGGCCGCAGCCGCAGCGCGTAAGCGGAAAATCACGGCCGACGACTTCCAGCGCATCCACCGGCAAGCGGATATGGCCGAATTCGCCGGTAATATAGCGATGCCCGGTAATCGATTTTCCATTCAGCACCAGCCCCCCGCCAACGCCAGTGCCGAGGATCATCCCCATCACCAGCGGATAGTGGGTAAATTCGTCATCCCACGCTTCAGAAAGGGCAAAACAGTTGGCGTCGTTATCAAGGCGCACGTCGCGCGCCAGACGATCGCTCAGATCGGCCCGCAGGCGCCTGCCGCTGGCGGCGGGCACGTTGGCGGCGTAGAGCGTGCCGTCCTCGGTTTCCGGCATTCCCGGAATACCGATGCCCACCGAGCCCTGGCAACCGAAGCGCTGGTCGGCTTCGTGCACCAGCTCCTTTACGGCCTGCAAAAATGCTTCGTAGCTCTCTTTCGGCGTGGCGACGCGTTTTTCCCACTGCAGCCGCCGCGCTTTATCAAATACGCCCAGCGCTATCTTGCTGCCGCCAATGTCAAATCCATAGTACATTTCAGCAATTCCTCTTTACTGGTCTGCAAAGCCGACCATGACGATAAATTACTGGCCACTCAGCACCCTCGCCGGGTCAATGCGGCTGGCGCGGCGGGCGGGATACCAGCTGGCCAGCAAACTCAGCAACAGTGCCGTCACCAGCACGTAAACGACGTCCAGCCAGTGCAGTTCAGACGGCAGGAAGTCAATAAAATAGATGTCGCCGGAGAGGAATTTATGCCCGATCAGGTTCTCAATACCGTTAATGATTGCGGTCAACTTGAAGGCACAGATAACGCCAATCGCCACCCCAATCAGGCTCCCTACCGAACCGGCAAGTAAACCATACCATACGAAAATCGCGCGGATCAGCCCGTCTTTAGCGCCAAGCGTGCGCAGCACCGCAATATCGCCGCTTTTATCTTTCACTGCCATCACCAGGGTCGAGACGATGTTAAAGCAGGCCACGCCAATCACCAGCACCATTGCGAGATACATAATGGCGCGGATCATCTGAATATCGCGGTACATATAGCCGTAAGTGCCTATCCAGCTCTTGATATAAACGTAGCTGTTGGTTACTTCGCCCGCATCGCGCACCAGGGTGTTCGCGTGGAACACATCGGTGACTTTAATAGCGATACCGGTCACGCTGCTGCCCATTTCAAGATACTGCTGCGCATCCTGCATGGGGATCATGGCAAAACTATGATCGAGCTGGCCGCTGAGCTGCAAAATACCGGTAACGTGGAGCCTGACGCGCTTTGGCTGCAGCAGCTGGTGGTCGGCATCCGAGTTGGGAATCATAATTGACACCCAGTCGCCCTGCTTAACGTGCAGCGCATCGGCGACGCCTTTACCGAGGATCACCTGCTGCTCTCCGGCTTTAAAGTTCGCCCACGCGTTGTTCTGCACAAAGTTGGGTAGCGAACTGAGACGGCTCTCCTGCTGCGGATCGACGCCCTTTACCTGGATGGCGCGCATGTTGCTGCCGCTCTCCACCAGTCCGGTGAAGTTAATGTACGGCGCTGCGGCAACGATGCCTTTGACCTTTTCAACCTTCGCCAGCGCTTCGTTCCAGTTGTTCCACGGCTGGTTCACCGGCTCAATTTCACCGTGCGGCACCACCGCCAGAATGCGGTTGTTGAGCTCGCGCTCGAAGCCGTTCATGGCGCTCAGGCCAACGATCAGCACCGCCACGCCTAGCGCAATGCCGATGGTCGAGATAACTGAAATCAGCGAAACCATCCCTCCGCGCCGCCGTCCGCGGCTAAAGCGCAGGGCAATTAATAACGATAACGGAGAAGCCATTACTCAGCCCCCATCAGGGAGAGTTCGGCGGTCAGGCGCCCGTCGCGCATCTCCAGCTGGCGGCTCATCCGTTTTGCCAGCTGCAGGTCGTGGGTCACCACCAGGAAGGCGGTACGCTGCGCCACGTTTAGTTCGCCAAGCAGCTGAAAAATGCTGTCGGCGTTGCGGGCATCAAGGTTACCGGTAGGTTCATCCGCCAGCACCAGCCGAGGTTTATTAACCAGCGCGCGGGCAATCGCTACGCGCTGACGCTCGCCGCCGGAGAGCTCCGACGGGCGGTGGTCGCTGCGGTGCTCAAGCCCGACGGCGCGCAGCATCGCTTTTGCCTGACGCTCAATATCCGCCGCCTTCTGTTTACCGATTAACAGCGGCATCGCCACGTTTTCCAGCGCGGTGAAATCCGGCAGCAGGTGGTGAAACTGATAAATAAAGCCCAGCTCGCGGTTGCGCAGATCGGCGCGCGCGGCGGCTGAGAGTCGGCTCATCGACTGACCGGAAAAGATAACGTCGCCGGAGGTCGGCGTATCCAGCCCGCCAAGCAGATGCAGCAGCGTACTTTTGCCGGAACCGGAGGTGCCGACAATCGCCATCATCTCGCCCTCTTCAATGCTGAAGCTGACATTATGCAACACGTCGGTTTGCACGCTGCCTTCCTGGTAGCGTTTGCACAGGTTGTCGCATTGCAGCAGGATCTTATTCATAACGTAAAGCCTCAGCGGGTTGAGTGGCGGCAGCGCGCCATGAAGGATACAACGTAGAGAGTAATGCCAGCGCCATTGCTACAAGGGCAATCACGATCACCTGTAGCGGCTCGATGGCTACCGGCAGCGCGGCACCGTCGAGGAACGCGCCGATAATCGGCATCAAATTATTTAACTGGCTGGCAAGCAACGCGCCCAGTCCGGCGCCAAGCAGCGCGCCGACGATCCCGGCGCTCGCGCCCTGGACCATAAAGACCAGCATGATCTGCCGCGGCGTCAGGCCGAGGGTCTGGAGAATCGCCACTTCGCCCTGCTTTTCCATGACCATCATGCCCAGCGAGGTAATGATGTTAAAAGCGGCGACGGCGACGATCAGGCTCAACAGCAGGCCCATCATATTTTTTTCCATCCGCACGGCCTGGAACAGCTCGCCTTTACGTTCGCGCCAGTCCTGCCATTTGGTCCCTTCCGGCAGCGTCTGCTGGCTGAGGGTATCCACCTGTAAAGGCTGATTCAACCACAGCCGCCAGCCGGTAATATTACCCTGCGGATAGCGCATCAGGCGCGAAGCGTCGTCGATGTTGGTCAACATCTGATAGCCATCGACTTCGCTGTTGGCGGCAAAGGTGCCGATCACGTTAAACAGCCGCTGGCTGGGAACCCGCCCCATCGGGGTGAACTGGCTAGCGGAGGGCACCATCACGCGGATCTGATCGCCGCGATTAACACCCAGTTGCCCTGCCAGCTGCTCGCCCAGGATAACGTTATACTTTCCGGCTTGCAGATCGCTCTGCTTGACATTAACCAGGTAGGGCGTCAGGGGATCTTTTTGCGCCGGGTCGATGCCGAGCATTACGCCAACTGCTACGCTGCGGGCGCTTTGCAGCACCACATCGCCGGTGGTCAGCGGCGCCACGCGGGTAACGCCCTGTAATCTGGCCGCGCTTTCCGGCAGCTGTTGCGGGTTTATGGACCCCTGTTTGGCGCTAAGAATGGCCTGCGGCATCAGCCCCAGGATGTTATTTTGCAGCTCGCGCTCAAAGCCGTTCATCACCGACAGAACGGTAACCAGCGCCATGACGCCAAGCGTAATGCCAATGGTCGAGAGCCAGGAGACGAAACGACCGAAGCGGTCGGCTGCGCGCCCACGCATATAGCGAAGGCCGATAAAGAGTGCGGCAGGTTGATACATGTCATCCATCTGATTGCTGATAGCCGATGCCCGAGTATATAAGCGATTATGAGCAGCGTAAATGACTGATACCTGTAGATTTTATTGGCAATAATAACAAAAATTCAATATAAACAACAAGATAGATAAGCAAGCCGTTATTTAACTTTACGCTTATCGGAGTTCGTTACATTTCTGGCCAAAACATGACCTTTGCGATACGGGTTGGCGAATCCGGGTCGATCGCGGATAATCTCACTATTGAATATCAGCGAGTTGCCCTCCATATCGGCAGAGCGAATACCCAAGAGATCATGATACCGTCTATGCCTGAACAATACCGATACTCTCTGCCGGTTAAAGCCGGCGATCAGCGCCAGCTTGGCGAACTTACCGGCGCGGCCTGCGCCACTCTGGTGGCGGAGATGGCTGAGCGCCACGGCGGCCCGGTGGTACTGATTGCCCCCGATATGCAAAACGCCCTGCGTCTGAATGATGAAATCAGGCAGTTTACCGATAGCATGGTGGCGGGCCTGGCGGACTGGGAAACGCTCCCCTACGATAGCTTCTCCCCGCACCAGGACATTATCTCTTCGCGCCTCGCCACCCTCTACCAGCTCCCGACGATGGAACGCGGCGTACTGATTGTCCCGGTCAGTACCCTGATGCAGCGTGTCTGTCCGCATAGTTTCCTCCACGGCCACGCGCTGGTGATGAAAAAAGGCCAGCGCCTGTCGCGGGATGCGCTGCGCGCCCAACTGGATAGCGCCGGCTATCGTCACGTCGACCAGGTGATGGAGCACGGCGAGTACGCCACGCGCGGCGCATTGCTTGACCTGTTCCCCATGGGCAGCGAGCAGCCCTACCGTCTCGATTTTTTTGATGATGAGATAGACAGCCTGCGTCTGTTCGACGTCGACAGCCAGCGTACGCTGGAAGAAGTCGCCAGCATTAACCTGCTTCCGGCGCACGAATTCCCGACGGATCAGGCCGCTATCGAGCTTTTCCGCAGCCAGTGGCGCGACCGCTTTGAGGTCAAGCGCGACGCCGAGCATATTTATCAGCAGGTCAGTAAAGGCACGCTACCTGCAGGGATCGAATACTGGCAGCCGCTGTTCTTTAACGAGCCCCTGCCGCCCCTGTTCAGCTATTTCCCGGCGAAAACGCTGATTGTTAATACCGGCGATCTGGAAGCCAGCGCTGAACGTTTTCAGAATGAAACGCGCGCCCGCTTTGAAAACCGCGGCGTCGATCCGATGCGCCCGCTTTTGCCACCGGAACAGCTGTGGCTACGTAGCGATGAACTGTTTAGCGAGTTGAAAAAATGGCCGCGCGTCCAGCTCAAAACCGAGCGTCTGGCAGAAAAAGCCGCCAATACCAACCTCGGCTATCAGAAACTACCCGAGCTGGCGATCCAGGCGCAGAACAAAGCGCCGCTGGATAATCTGCGTCGATTCCTCGAATCCTTTAGCGGGCCGGTGATTTTCTCGGTTGAGAGCGAGGGACGCCGCGAAGCACTCGGTGAAATGCTGGCCCGCATCAAGATCGCGCCAAAGCATATTTTGCGTCTTGAAGAGGCAACGGGTAACGGCCGCTATCTGATGATCGGCGCCGCCGAGCATGGCTTTATTGATAGCCAGCGCAACCTGGCGCTGATTTGCGAAAGCGATCTGCTGGGCGAGCGCGTCGCCCGCCGTCGTCAGGATTCACGCCGCACCATTAATCCGGACACCTTAATCCGTAATCTGGCGGAACTGCATATCGGCCAGCCAGTGGTGCATCTTGAGCATGGGGTTGGGCGCTACGCCGGCATGACAACGCTTGAGGCGGGTGGGATTAACGGCGAATACCTGATGCTGACCTACGCAAACGACGCCAAACTGTACGTGCCGGTATCGTCGCTGCATCTGATTAGCCGCTACGCCGGCGGCGCGGAAGAGAATGCGCCGCTGCATAAGCTGGGCGGCGATGCGTGGGCGCGAGCGCGGCAAAAAGCCGCCGAGAAGGTGCGCGACGTGGCCGCCGAGCTGCTGGATATCTACGCCCAGCGCGCGGCGAAAGCGGGCTACGCATTTAAACATGATAAAGAGCAGTATCAGCTGTTCTGCGACGGCTTCCCGTTCGAAACCACGCCCGATCAGGCGCAGGCCATCAACGCCGTCCTGAGCGATATGTGCCAGCCGCTGGCGATGGATCGCCTGGTGTGCGGCGACGTTGGCTTCGGCAAGACGGAAGTGGCGATGCGCGCCGCGTTTCTGGCGGTGGAAAACCATAAACAGGTCGCGGTGCTGGTGCCTACCACCCTCCTCGCCCAGCAGCACTTCGATAACTTCCGCGATCGCTTCGCCAACTGGCCGGTGCGCATTGAGATGCTCTCGCGCTTTCGGAGCGCTAAAGAGCAGGCGCAGATCCTTGAGCAGGTCGCGGAGGGGAAAATCGATATTCTTATCGGCACCCATAAGCTGCTACAGCCGGACGTTAAGCTGCGCGATCTCGGCCTGCTGATTGTTGATGAAGAGCACCGCTTTGGCGTACGCCACAAAGAGCGCATTAAGGCGATGCGCGCCGATGTCGATATCCTGACCCTGACCGCAACGCCGATTCCGCGAACGCTGAATATGGCGATGAGCGGTATGCGCGACCTCTCGATCATCGCCACCCCTCCCGCCCGCCGTCTGGCGGTTAAAACCTTCGTTCGCGAATATGACGCGCTGGTGGTACGCGAGGCGATCCTGCGTGAAGTGCTGCGCGGCGGCCAGGTCTACTATCTCTATAATGACGTCGAAAATATCCAAAAAGCGGCGGAAAGACTCTCGGAGCTGGTGCCGGAAGCGCGTATCGCTATTGGCCACGGGCAGATGCGCGAACGCGAGCTAGAACGGGTGATGAACGATTTCCACCACCAGCGTTTTAACGTGCTGGTATGTACCACCATTATCGAGACCGGGATCGACATTCCGACGGCGAACACCATTATTATCGAGCGCGCCGATCACTTCGGGCTGGCTCAGCTGCACCAGCTGCGCGGCCGCGTCGGGCGTTCACACCATCAAGCCTACGCCTGGCTGCTGACGCCGCATCCGAAAGCGATGACCACCGATGCGCAAAAACGCCTTGAGGCTATCGCCTCGCTGGAAGATCTCGGCGCCGGATTCGCGCTGGCCACCCACGACCTCGAAATTCGCGGCGCGGGCGAGCTGCTGGGCGAAGATCAGAGCGGCTCAATGGAAACCATCGGCTTCTCTCTCTACATGGAGCTGCTGGAAAATGCCGTTGACGCGCTGAAAGCGGGACGCGAGCCCTCGCTGGAGGATCTCACCAGCCAGCAGACCGAAGTTGAGCTACGGATGCCGTCGCTGCTGCCGGACGACTTCATCCCCGACGTCAATACGCGCCTGTCGTTCTACAAACGCGTTGCCAGCGCGAAGAACGAGAATGAGCTGGAGGAGATCAAAGTCGAGCTTATCGATCGCTTTGGTCTGCTGCCGGATCCGGCAAGAAACCTGCTCGACATCGCCCGACTGCGCCAGCAGGCGCAGAAGCTGGGGATCCGTAAGCTGGAGAGCAACGAAAAAGGCGGCACCATTGAGTTTAACGAGAAGAATAACGTTAACCCGGTGTGGCTGATTGGCCTGTTGCAGAAGCAGCCCCAGCACTATCGCCTGGACGGCCCGACGCGTCTGAAGTTTATGCGGGATCTCGCCGAGCGTAAAACGCGGATGGAGTGGGTACGCCAGTTTATGCGCCTGCTGGAAGAGAACGCCACCGCCTGATAGCATTCGGGATACGGTCCGTGCACCGTATCCCGCCCCTCCCTGCCTGTGCGGCAAAATTTACAAACATTTTGCAATCCCTCTGAACTTCCAGACACTCGCTTAGCCATAATCTCAGGGACTTTTCGTATAAAAATAACCACTTACTTTTTATGGAAATTAGGGTGATGAAAAGCTTTTCGCGAATTTCTCTCTGGCTGGGGATGATAGCTATCGCCGCCGCGCTGGCGCTGCCCGTTCGCGCCAATACCTGGCCCCTGCCGCCGCCGGGCAGCCGTCTGGTCGGGCAAAACCAGTTCCACGTGGTCGAGAATAACGGCGGCTCGCTCGAAGCGATCGCTAAAAAATATAACGTCGGTTTTCTGGCCCTGCTCCAGGCGAACCCTGGCGTGGACCCTTATGTTCCGCGAGCCGGTAGCGTGCTGACGATTCCACTGCAAACTCTGCTGCCTGACGCGCCGCGCGAAGGGTTAGTCCTTAACCTCGCCGAACTTCGCCTCTATTACTATCCGCCCGGCAAAAACGAAGTGACCGTGTACCCTATCGGCATCGGTCAACTCGGTGGTGATACCATCACGCCGACAATGGTCACCACCGTCTCCGACAAACGCGCCAACCCGACCTGGACGCCAACGGCCAATATTCGCGCCCGCTATAAAGCCATGGGCATCGATTTGCCCGCCGTGATGCCCGCCGGCCCGGATAACCCGATGGGGCACCACGCCATTCGCCTGGCGGCATACGGCGGCGTGTATCTGCTGCACGGTACCAATGCCGATTTCGGCATTGGCATGCGCGTCAGCTCCGGCTGTATTCGCCTGCGTGATGACGACATCAAAGCGTTGTACAACGAAATAACGCCGGGAACCAAGGTGACGATTATTAATACGCCAATCAAGGTTTCCGTTGAGCCGAACGGCACTCGCCTTGTGGAGGTGCATCAGCCGCTGTCGAAGCATATCGATGACGATCCGCAGACGCTACCGATCGTCCTTAATGACAGCATGCAGACGTTCAAGCAGGCGCAGCTGACCGATACCGAGGTTATGGAACGCGCGATGACGCTGCGTTCGGGCATGCCGATTGACGTCACCCGCCACCATCGCGTCACGGAGCAGTCGCTATAATTTCCTGAATCGTTGACGAAAAAAAACCGCCTTCAGTTCACACTGAGGCGGTTTTTTTATGGCAATAATCAAACAGAGTACTGCTTTTCTGCGGGTTGCGGCACCATATAAGGGGTGGGCTCCGCTTCGCGTCAGAGACAACGCTTTCTTACTTCACGCGGACTGCTGAAGGGGGTCAGATCCGCGCGTGGTCAGTGGCATAACTGGGGTGGCGCGACAATTATTTGTAGATAACCGCAGTCCCGTGAAGGGTGTTAGGTCCGGTTACGGACGTAATACGGTAAGAGGTTGCGCCCATCTCTTCCGCCTTTTGCGCCAGCTGATCTTCCAGCGAACCGAGGTTGGTCCCGGCTGAGGCGGAAACGGTACCGATTTTATGCTGACCCGCCGGTGTTGACTGGACTTCGACAGCGGCAAAGCTGGCGAATGAGAGTGAGCTAAGTACCGCGGCGATAGCAAGCGTTTTAACGTTTTTCATGATTGTTATACCTATGCAGATGAATGTTATTGTAGGGGCGAACGAATTTAATTAACGATCGATAGGTAAATGATAGTGTGATCCATATCACACGTCAAACTATTTTTATAACGACCGTTTAACTATTTATAAACAGCATTAAATTCATACATATATGAATTATTTATTTTTAGACCGACATCGCTGGCAGCACGTAAGGTTTATTTTTATAATGGCCTTTCAATAAACCAACACAGGTACAGCGGCACCATGACAACTGACGTTCAAAGTTGCACGAAAAAAAGCCGTGGCCGACCTAAAGTGTTCGACAGGGAAGCGGCGCTGGATAAGGCCATGACACTCTTCTGGCAGCACGGCTATGAAGCCACCTCTCTCGCCGATTTAGTGGAAGCGACGGGCGCCAAAGCTCCTACGCTCTACGCGGAATTTGTGAATAAAGAGGGGTTGTTTCGCGCGGTGCTGGATCGCTACATCTCCCGCTTTGCCGCCAAACACGAAGCGCTTCTTTTTGACGAAGAGAAAAGCGTCGACACGGCGTTACGCGATTACTTCACCGCCGTCGCGACCTGCTTCACCAGTAAAGAGACGCCGGCAGGCTGTTTTATGATCAATACCTCCGCGGCGCTGGCGGCGGCGTCAACCGACATCGCCAATACCGTTAAGTCGCGGCACGCGATGCAGGAACAGACCCTTACGCAATTTCTGCAGCAGCGACAGCTGCGCGGCGAACTCCCGGCAGACGGCGACGTGCGTCAGTTGGCCCAGTTCCTCAACTGCATATTACAAGGCATGTCTATAAGCGCCCGTGAAGGCGCTGACTTCACTAAAATCATGCAAATCGCCGAGACCACGCTGCGTCTGTGGCCCCGGGTTCTTCAGCGCTAAGACCTCGCTTACCGGTGGGCTCCCACCGGTTCCCTCCCCCTTAATCCCTACATAAAGCAATGTTTTCAGTCATTTATTTTGTTCATTTCGCGAGAATGATATTGATAACAATAATCAATACGGGCAAAATTCGGTCTTAAACGTTTCTGTATATTTCACCGTGTAACAACCGGTACGCCCGTACCGAATAACGAAAACAACGATATCGTAAGCCCTTAATAATTCGAGTGGCAGAACAAGGAACTTGTGCCTTGAACTGCGCTAGCGCTGGCCCCATAGGGGCGAGGCCGCAGGCCGAGTAACGCGCCTGCAGCTTGAAGAATGACGGGTATAAACTCATAAAAGGAATGAGCATGAACAAGCGTCTCTGGGTGCTTAACCCACTGCTGCTGGCAACCGCCCTGCCCGCCTGGGCCGCTGATGACAGCATGATCGTCAGCGCTAACCGAACGCACCGTACAGTCGCTGAAATGGCCCAGACCACCTGGGTTATCGAAGGCCAGGAAATTGAACAGCAGGTTCAGGGCGGTAAAGAATTCAAAGACGTGCTGGCACAGCTGATCCCGGGCATCGACGTCAGCAGCCAGGGACGCACCAACTACGGCATGAATATGCGCGGCCGTGCGATCGTCGTCCTGATTGACGGCGTTCGCCTTAACTCCTCCCGTACCGACAGCCGCCAGCTAGACTCTATCGATCCGTTTAACATTGAACACATCGAGGTGATTTCCGGCGCAACATCCCTGTACGGCGGCGGCAGTACCGGCGGCCTGATTAATATCGTCACCAAAAAGGGCCAACAGGAGCGCCAGGTCGATCTGGAGCTGGGGGGTAAATCCGGTTTTGCCAACAGCAACGACCATGATGAACGCGTGGCTGCCGCGGTAAGCGGCGGTACTGACCACGCATCAGGTCGTTTATCGGTCGCTTATCAGCGTTTTGGCGGCTGGTATGACGGTAACCACGATGCGCTGCTCCTTGATAATACCCAGACCGGGCTTCAGCATTCCGATCGTCTGGATGTGATGGGAACGGGAACCATTGAGATTGACGAGAACCGCCAGCTGCAGCTGGTTACGCAGTACTATAAAAGCCAGGGCGACGATTACGGCCTGTACCTGGGGAAAAATATGTCGGCGGTGACCGGCGATGGCAAAGCTTTTACCACCGACGGTCTGAATTCCGACCGCGTCCCCGGCACCGAACGCCACCTGATTAGCCTGCAGTACTCCGATGCCGATTTCCTCGGTCAGAACCTGGTCAGTCAGGTCTATTATCGCGATGAATCCCTGACCTTTTATCCTTTCCCAACGCTTAGCAAAGGCCAGGTCAGCAGCTTCTCGTCTTCAAAGCAGGATACCGATCAGTATGGCGCGAAGATCACCCTGAATAGCCAACCGCTGGACGGCTGGGACCTGACCTGGGGAGTCGACGCCGACCATGAAACCTTCAACGCCAATCAGATGTTCTTCGATTTGGGCCAGTCGATGTCTTCCGGCGGCCTGAACAATCAGGCCATCTTCACCACTGGCCGTTACCCGGGCTACAGCATCACCAACCTGGCGCCGTTCCTGCAGTCCAGCTATGACCTGAACGATATCTTCACTATCAGCGGCGGCGTGCGTTATCAGTGGACAGAAAACCGGGTCGATGATTTTGTCGGCTATGCCCAGCAGCAGGATGTCGCCAGCGGCAAGGTTAGCTCGGCGGATGCCATTCCGGGCGGAAAAACCGATTACGATAACTTCCTCTTTAACGCCGGGATTGTGGCGCATCTCACCGACCGTCAGCAGACCTGGTTTAACTTCTCCCAGGGCGTTGAGCTGCCGGATCCGGGCAAATACTACGGCATCGGTAAATACGGCGCGGCGGTCAACGGCCATCTTCCGCTGCTCTCAAGCGTGAACGTAGGCGATTCGCCGCTACAGGGGATTAAAGTTAACTCCTACGAACTGGGCTGGCGCTACACCGGCGATAATTTGCGCACCCAGCTGGCGGCTTACTATTCGACCTCCGATAAGACGATTGTCGTTAACCGTACCGATATGACCATCGATGTGCAGTCCGATAAGCGCCGTATTTATGGCGTAGAGGGCGCGGTGGATTACTACTTCCCGAACAGCGACTGGAGCGCAGGGGCTAACTTTAACGTGCTGAAATCCCAGGTGAAGAGTGACGGTAGCTGGCAGAAGTGGGACGTCACTCTCGCCTCGCCGTCAAAAGCCACCGCCTGGGTTGGCTGGGCGCCGGAGCCGTGGTCGCTGCGGGTACAGAGCCAGCAGGTGTTTGATATAAGCGATGCCAGCGGCAATAAGCTCGATGGTTACAATACCGTGGACTTTATCGGTAGCTACGCGCTCCCTGTCGGCAAGCTGACCTTCAGCATCGAGAACCTGCTTAATGAAGATTATGTCACCGTCTGGGGCCAGCGCGCGCCGCTGCTCTACAGCCCGACCTACGGCAGCAGTTCTTTATACGAGTATAAAGGGCGCGGCCGTACCTTCGGTCTGAACTACGCGCTGAGCTTCTGATAAAAAAAGCCCCTCGGCCTGAGTGCCTGAGGGGCTAATAAAGATAAACATCTTTTTTACGCTTTGTTAGTCAGAATCAGTTGACCATTGCTGTCCAGCGGGATTTGCGTGCCTGGATCGCGATCCATCCGGATTTTGCCCTGCTGGTCGCCGATTTTGTAAGTGACGTCATAACCGAGCATTTTTTCCGATTTGTCATACACCGTTTTGCAGCGCTGCTGCGTGGTGGTGTAGGTGTCCCCTTCCTGCATTGAGCCCTGAATCTGGTTACCGGCATAGCCGCCGCCCAGCGCGCCCACTACGGTGGCAACGTCACGGCCGCGCCCACCGCCGAACTGATGACCAATAACCCCACCGGCCACCGCGCCTAAGACGGAACCGGCGATGCGGTTTTCATCCTGCACCGGTCGACGATGGGTCACGGTAACGTTACGGCACTCCTGACGCGGGGTTTTGACGCTCTCTTTTATCGGCGTACTGGACACTACCTGTGCATACTGCGGGCCGCGGTCTAACACGTTAAGACCGGCAACAGCTGCGACGCCCAGCGCGGCAGCCACGCCAATTCCTATACCCGCCAACATTGATTTATTCACGGGACTTCCTCCTTCGTTGCTATTGCCTTTAATTTTGCAACCCAGCCATCAGGCTTGCAAATAAGAAAGCGGATGAAAAGTGCGTGAACGTACGGCAAATCAATGGGATTCGGAGGAATCCGAGAGGGTTTTCCGGGAAGGACAGGAGGATATTCTGCCGATTGATCTCATCATTCGTCAGGAAAACGGGCGGTCAAAACCTTCCGGCTTTGCCGCCCATAGACATTAATGCAGCTTCAGACGCGGACGAATAATGCGGTTGATACGTCCTACCAGCATCATCAGGCCGGTTTTAAAGTAACCGTGCAGCGCAATCTGGTGCATGCGATACAGAGAGATATAGACGAAACGCGCAATACGCCCTTCGATCATCATTGAACCACGCATCAGATTGCCCATCAGGCTGCCAACGGTGGAGTAGTTAGAGAGCGACACCAGCGAGCCGTGATCTTTATAGGTATAAGCTTTCAGCGGCTTACCTTTCATCTGCGCCAGAATATTGTGCAGAGCGCAGGTCGCCATCTGGTGCGCAGCCTGAGCGCGCGGCGGGACAAAACCGCCTTCCGGACGGGCGCAGGAGGCGCAGTCGCCGATAGCGTAGATATCCGCGTCGCGAGTCGTTTGCAGGGTCGGCTCAACCACCAGCTGGTTAATACGGTTGGTTTCCAGACCGCCGATCTCTTTCATAAAGTCCGGCGCTTTAATCCCCGCCGCCCACACCATCAGGTCAGCGTGGATAAATTCGCCTTCCTTCGTATGCAGGCCGTTAGCATCAGCGCTGGTGACCATGGTTTTGGTCAGTACGCGAACGCCAAGCTTGGTCAGCTCGCTGTGCGCGGCGCCGGAAATGCGCGGCGGCAGCGCGGGCAGAATGCGCTCGCCGGCTTCAACCAGCGTGACGTTCAGGGCTTCATTGGTCAGTCCTTTATAGCCGTAGCTGTGCAGCTGCTTCACCGCGTTATGCAGCTCGGCCGACAGCTCGACGCCGGTCGCGCCGCCGCCGACGATGGCGATATTCACCTTGCCGTTCGCCCCGAGATTCGCCGAATACTTGAGGAACAGATCCAGCATTTCCTGATGGAAACGACGCGCCTGATGCGGATTATCGAGGAAGATACAGTTCTCTTTCACGCCTGGCGTGTTGAAGTCGTTCGAGGTACTTCCCAACGCCATCACCAGCGTGTCGTAAGGTAGCTTACGCTCGGGCACCAGCAGCTCGCCCTTCTCGTTATGCAGCTCGGCGAGGGTGATAGTTTTGGTTTCGCGGTTAATATCCACCACCGACCCCAGCTGGAACTGGAAGTCGTGGTTACGGGCGTGAGCAAGATAGCTTAACGCGTCTACACCTTCATCAAGTGAACCGGTCGCCACTTCATGCAGCAGCGGTTTCCACAGGTGGCTGTGATTACGATCAACCAGCGTAATTTTGGCCTTTTTATTACGGCCCAGCTTTTTCCCTAACTGGGTAGCCAGCTCCAGCCCACCGGCACCACCACCCACAATCACTATTTTTTTCAATGGTGTAGTCACGCGACCCCCTAAAATTATTAACCAATTGTTAATTAAAAGTTATACATATAACCTTTAATTAACAACAGGTTACGGCAGTGAAACCATTCAGCGGGATCGAGAATAACATGAACGGTGCATTGGTCATACCAAAATTGATATGCATCAAGTTTTACTGCATATTTTTTGAGCGTCAAATCGCAAAATGGATAAAAAAAGCCCGCGATGTTGGCACATCGCGGGCCGGGAGGAGATCAGCCGAGGGTTTTAAAGGCCTTTATTCGCTGCAGATGCGGGGAGATATTTTTAAATTTGTGGGTCTGCTCTTCATCCCAGATTATCTCATAGTATTGGTGCAGCAGGTCCGCCGAACGCTGGCTATTCAGCGCTTCGTCCTGGCGCGACAGCACCACCAGACAACGGTCGCGGTTTTTTTCGCGGAAATTGTTAACGCACTTGGTAGCGATATCCGCATACTCTTCCGGCCGATCAATCTTCCCTTCCATGTTTTCATTGGGAAACAGATTCGGGTTGAAAATGGCCTGACGGATATCGCAAAGAAAGCCAATTCGCTCCGCCCAGAAGCCGCCAAGACCCACGCCGCAAATCAGCGGCCGATCGTCGGCACTCAGCTGCAGCATCTTATCGACCTCTTTTAATAAATGCTGCATATCATGTTTGGGATGCCGCGTGCTGTAGCTAATCAACCGAACATCGGGGTCAATAAACTGAAGCTGAAGCACCTTCTCATGGTTACCGGGGCTGTTTGAGTCAAAACCATGTAAATAGATAATCATCGCATCCTCACCAGACAACAACGCCTTTCAGGTTTATTACGCGGATTTCGCCTCTTGCCAGCGCGCGTGAAGCTGCTCAAGCTGCGCGCTGATCGTCTTCCAGCGGGCGGAATCCCTTAACGCCTGACGGCTAAAGGAACCTTTATGATACAATTTCGTAACACGCTCTGCTTTGATCGGCGACAGGTTATCCAGCACGCTGACCGCACCCTTACGATTATTGCAGACAAGGATCATATCGCAACCCGCATCCAGCGATGCCTGGCCGCGCTCGGCATAGCTGCCCATAATCGCCGCCCCTTCCATTGAGAGATCGTCAGAGAAGATGACCCCATCGAAGCCCAGCTCGCCGCGCAGGACCGTTTTTAGCCAATGCGCGGAGCCGCTGGCCGGACGCGGGTCAACGTCGCTGTAGATGACGTGGGCGGGCATGATGGCATCCAGCCGCTGCTCGCCGATCAGCGTACGGAAAATGGACATATCTCTGGCGCGGATTTCCGCTTGCGCGCGCGGATCGCGCGGCGTCTCTTTATGGGAATCGGCCGTCACCGCCCCGTGTCCCGGAAAATGCTTACCGGTAGTTTTCATACCCGCGGCGTGCATGCCGTCAATAAAATGACGAGCTATCGCCAGGGCTTTGTCAGGATCGTCGTGATAAGAACGCTCGCCAATAGCGGCGCTGATATGCCCAACGTCCAGCACCGGCGCAAAGCTGATATCAATATCCATGGCGATCATTTCGCTGGCCATCAGCCAGCCGGCCTCTGCGGCTAGCTTACCGCCCTCCTCCATGCCGAGCAGCGCGGCGAAGGACTGCGCTGCGGGAAGACGAGTAAAGCCTTCACGAAAACGCTGCACGCGCCCGCCTTCCTGGTCTACCGCCACCACCAGATGGTTGCGCGAAGCCTCGCGGATCTGGCGAACCAACTCGCGCAGCTGCGCGGGATCGTGATAGTTGCGGGTAAACAGTATCAGCCCGCCAACCAAAGGATGCGCCAGAATCTCACGCTCTTCCGCATCCAGTTCAAAACCTTCGACATCCAACATTACCGGACCCACACCCACCTCTCTTATCCTTTTACTTTTTGTCTAACTGGCGCCATACCTCATCCGCCAGCGCAATAAACTGCCGGTCGCCGGTTTGCTGCCAACGCCGCTCGTACCAGCCCGCCATCAGTAGCTGCACCCACGGACGCCAGCGCTGAATTTGCCGCCAGAGCTGATGCTCATCAATGCTCGCCAGTCTCGCGTATTCTGCAGCTAGCCGACGTTGCGCGACGGGATCGATCCACACTGCCGCCAGCTCCAGCGCGATATCGCCATCGCCCGCATACTCCCAGTCAATCAGCCGCAGTCCCGACTCGCCGTGAACGATGTTGCCCGCATGGACATCCATATGTAACGGGGCGAGGCGCAGCGGCTGAGGCTCGCCGCGGCGCAGCAGGCGTTTATGCCAGCGCAGCCAACTCGGCGTACGCCGCGCGGGGCTGCACTGTTGCCAGTACAACTCAAGCAGCGGCCGCAGCGCGATACGCCAGCCAAAGCACGGCTGCCGGTGCAGATGATACAGTAACCCTGCGAGCGCCGGACACTCCGGTAATGCGTTAACCACGTCGCCTGAGCAATATTCCACCACCATCCAGGCGGGAGAATAAAAGACCGGCGCAGGCGCTAACGAATCGGGAAGGCGTGACAGGACGTGATATTGACGGCGAAAGTCGCTGGCCGGCGCACGCGGATCGTGCGGCTGGCGCAGCACCCGCTTTTGCCGACCATCGCTGAGAATGCAGCTGCCGCCGCTCAGCCCGTTTTGGGCCTGCGCGGCGACAGGCGTATAGCGCGGGAAAAAGCGCGACAGCACTTCGTCGCGCGTGAGCTTATTGTTGCTGAACAGCACCTTTACCTGACCAGATAATTTCGCCGGTCTGTACCAGCATTAGCTGCATTTTCAGCTCAGGGGAATTGACGTTACCGGTCGCGTTGGAATAGAGCACGTACTGTGCGCCAACGGTACGCGCAATGCCCATCGCTTTGCTGCGGCTGCCAAGGCTATCCTGCGGCGACAGGCCAAGCTGCTGTTTGGCTACGCCCAACTGCTGCTGCGAGACAAGGGTGAATTTCCCATTGCCTTCCAGCGCGTTGCGCAGCGCCGTGGTGGCCTCACCGGCATTCAGGGTGCCGTTGGTACGGTTATTGACGCTGTCGACCAGCAAAATGCTCCCCGCATTCACGCCGCTGGCCTGCAGCATCTGCCCGATCATCGGCTGCACCGCGGAACTCCAGTCAAAGTGACGTACGCGCGGCGCTGGCTGGACTGGCTGCTCGCCGTGTTCAATCGGCCCCGGCTGCGTAGGGATCGCGGGAATAGTCGGCACAGTCGGCTGCGGCTGAACTGGCTGCTGCGGCTTCGGCTGCGCTTCCTCAACGGGAGCGGGTTCCTGACGTTGCCCCACACATCCGGCAAGGAATATCGCCAGTGCGGTAACTAATGCATAGCGACATAATTTAATCATTACGATTACCTCTTACAGATAAAGATAAAGTCGGGCTTTGTGCGCCCCCAGAATATTGGCGCTGCCATACAGCGTGACGGAAGAGTGTGCCGGAACCGTTATACTGCGCGCCGGATCCAGCGGATGCATTTCCAGCCCCCTGGCGTCATACCAGAAAAAGCGATAATGCACGGTCACCGGCACCTGGCGTTCATTGAATAATCTTGTGGTCGCCGTCGCCTGAATCTCGGATGCGGTCACCGTCGGTACTTCAGCGCTAATTCCCGCTGCCAGTACGTTTGATTCCATCACCAGACTTTGCCGATCGCTGACCGGAATTTCCGGATGCGAACCGCACCCGGCCAGTAACGTCACGGCCAGAAGTGCGCCGAAATGGGCTGCGCGCATGGATGTTAACCTTTATGAGCCAGCATCGGGCCTAATGGACGGCCGCCCAGCAGGTGCATATGGATATGGTACACCTCCTGGCCCCCGTGGCGATTGCAGTTGACGATCAGGCGATAGCCATCGTCGGCAAGCCCCTCGTCGCGGGCGATTTTCGCCGCAACGGTCATCATACGTCCCAGGGCAAGCTCGTGCTCTGTGGTCACATCGTTGACGGTGGGAATCAGGATATTGGGAACGATTAGGATATGGGTTGGTGCCTGCGGAGAGATGTCGCGAAAAGCGGTAACCAGCTCATCCTGATATACCACATCCGACGGGATCTCCCGGCGAATGATTTTGCTGAAAATCGTTTCTTCTGCCATGACTGATTCCTTAATAATTTTTATACCGTGCTCTGGCCTGCCTCTGCAGGTAAACGCGGATGCACAGGATTCCCCTAAGAGTATGAGCGAGTTACTCCCCCTCTTTCAACCTGAATGCGTTTTTTCTTGCGCGACAAAGCGCTTAGCTGCTGATGGATTAAGCGTTTCTCAGCGGCATGCGGTGCAGCACCCGCGAAAGCAGCCTGCGGACCGCTATTTTTACCCTTGTTTACACATTAAATATTAATGCGTATATTTCTCATTTGCATTCATAACGCAAACAGTGCATTGACAATCGACCGTGGCCATAGCGCCGCAGCGAATAACGACTATCACATGATCAAGGGCTTATGATGTCTCTCTCCACCAATCCCCGGGATAGGCGAACCGCGCCGTCCCTGCTTGCTGTGGGCATAACGCTGGCGCTGTTTCCAAACCTTAGCCAGGCAGCCGGCGCCTCCGAAGACACTATCATTGTAGAAGGTTCCTCAGATAGCGCCTCGGATACACAAGAACAGGACTACAGCGTCAGAACTACCTCAGCCGGGACCAAAATGGAGATGACCCAGCGCGATATTCCGCAGTCGGTCAGCATCATCACCGGGCAGCGGATGCGGGATCAACAGCTACAAACCCTGGGCGATGTGATGGAACATACCATGGGGATCAGCGGCAGCCAGGCGGATTCCGACCGCACCAGCTACTACTCCCGCGGTTTTGAGATAGACAACTATATGGTCGATGGCATTCCAACCTGGTTTGAATCCCGCTGGAATCTGGGCGACGCGCTTTCCGATATGGCTCTCTTCGAACGGGTTGAGGTCGTGCGCGGCGCTAACGGCCTGCTGACCGGCACCAGCAATCCTGCCGCGTCGATCAATATGATCCGCAAGCACGCGACCAGCCGGGAGTTCAAGGGAGAGGTCACGGCGGAGTACGGCAGTTGGAATAAGCAGCGCTACGTTGCTGATATGCAGAGCCCGCTAATGGACGATGGCAGCGTAAGAGCGCGCATTATCGCGGGTTATCAAAACAATGACTCATGGCTGGATCGCTACAACAGCGAAAAAACGTTCTTCTCCGGTATTGTTGATGCCGATCTCGGTACATCGACCACTTTATCCGCTGGCTACGAGTATCAGCGTATCGACGTGAATAGCCCGACATGGGGCGGCCTGCCGCGCTGGAATACCGATGGCAGCAACAACCGCTATGACCGCGCCCGCAGTACCGCCCCGGATTGGGCCTATAACGATAAAGAGATCAACAAAGTCTTCATCACGCTGAAACAGCGCTTTGCCGAGACCTGGCAGGCGACGATGAATGCCACCCATTCCGAGGTCAAATTCGATAGCAAAATGATGTACGTGGACGCGTACGTCAATAAAGCGACCGGAATGCTGGTGGGCCCTTATAGCAGCTACGGTCCGGGCTATGATTACGTCGGCGGTACCGGCTGGAACAGCGGCAAGCGTAAGGTCGACGCCGTTGACCTGTACGCCGACGGCGGCTACGACCTGTTTGGTCGCCAGCACAACCTGATGGTCGGCGCCAGCTACAGCAAGCAAAATAACCGCTATTTCAGCGCCTGGGCCTACGTGTTCCCCGATGAGATTGGCAGCTTCAATAACTTTAATAGCAGTAATTTCCCGGAGACCAACTGGGGCCCGCAGAGCCTGGCGCAGGACGATACCACGAGAATGAAATCGGTATATGCCGCGACGCGTTTTTCCCTGCTTGACCCGCTGCATCTCATCGTTGGCATCCGCTATAACAACTGAAGTATCGCGACGTTGACTTACAACATGGAGAAAAACCATACCACGCCCTACGCCGGGCTGGTTTATGACATCAACGACAACTGGTCGGCCTACACCAGTTATACCTCCGTGTTCCAGCCGCAGAACAAGCGCGACAGTTCGGGTAAATACCTGACCCCAATTACCGGAAACAACTATGAAGTGGGCCTGAAGTCCGACTGGATGGACAGCCGTTTAACGACCACTCTCGCCCTCTTCCGCATTGAGCAGGATAATCTTGGCCAGGCGACCGGCGGGCAAATCCCGGGCAGCAACGGCGAAGCCGCCTATAAAACCGTCGATGGTACCGTGAGCAAAGGGGTAGAGTTTGAAATCAACGGCGCGCTCACCGATAACTGGCAGATGACCTTCGGGGCGACGCGTTTTGTCGCTGAAGACAATGAAGGCAATGCGGTGAACCCTAACCTACCGCGTACCAGCGTCAAGCTGTTTACCCGCTACCGTCTGCCGGTAATGCCTGAGCTGATCATCGGCGGCGGCGTAAACTGGCAGAACCGGGTATATAAAGATACCGCTACGCCGTACGGGACATTCCGTGCGGAACAGGGCAGCTACGCGCTGGTGGATGTGTTCACGCGTTATCAGGTCACTAAAAACTTTGCTGTGCAGGGGAACGTCAACAACCTGTTAGACAAAACCTACGACACCAATATAGATGGTTCAATCGTCTACGGTGAACCACGCAACTTCAGCATAACGGCCAGCTATCAATTCTGATAAGCAGTCAGCGTCACGGGAGCCGCCGGGTTCCCTTTTTTATGCCGGCTGCCCATTAAAAAAGGCAGCCAGTTGGCTGCCTTAGTCTCCCCAAATCACAACTTAGTTGCTGCGGATGTATTCATCCATTTCAGTTTTCAGGTTATCGGATTTGGTACCGAAAATAGCCTGAACGCCTGAACCTGCAACAACCACGCCTGCGGCACCAAGTTTTTTCAGGCCAGCCTGATCAACTTTCGCCACATCCGCTACGCTCACGCGCAGACGGGTGATACATGCGTCAAGGTTAGTAATGTTCTCTTTACCGCCGAAAGCGGCAATCAGTGCCGGAGCCATTTCGCTGGTGGCGCCAGCTTTGCTGTCTTCGGTTGCATCTTCACGACCCGGGGTTTTCAGATCCAGCGCTTTGATCAGCACGCGGAACACCACGTAGTAAACGATCGCATAGCAGATGCCGACTATCGGGAACAGCCACAGTTTGCTGCTGTTGCCGGACAGTACGATGAAGTCGATCAGACCATGAGAGAACGAAGTACCGTCACGCATACCCAGCAGGATACAGATCGGGAAGGCCAGGCCTGCCAGAATCGCATGGATAACGTACAGGATCGGCGCAACGAACATAAAGGAGAACTCGATCGGCTCGGTGATACCGGTCAGGAACGAGGTCAGCGCTGCGGAGATCATGATACCGCCCACTTTTGCGCGGTTTTCTGGTTTAGCAGAGTGCCAGATAGCGATAGCAGCGGCCGGCAGACCGTACATTTTGAACAGGAAGCCGCCGGACAGTTTGCCCGCGGTCGGGTCGCCTGCCATGTAGCGCGGAATATCGCCGTGGAAGACCTGACCGGCTGCGTTGGTGTATTCACCAATCTGCATCTGGAAAGGAACGTTCCAGATGTGGTGCAGACCAAACGGCACCAGGCAGCGTTCAATGAAGCCGTAGATACCGAACGCCACAACCGGGTTCTGGTAAGCAGCCCACTGGGAGAAAGTCTGGATTGCGGTACCGATCGGCGGCCAGATAAAGGACAGGATCACACCAGTGAAGATCGCTGCCAGACCGGAGATAATTGGCACAAAACGCTTGCCCGCAAAGAAGCCCAGATACTCAGGCAATTTGATGCGGTAGAAGCGGTTGAACATGTACGCTGCGATGGCACCGGAGATAATACCGCCGAGTACGCCAGTATCCGCCAGGTGTTTAGCCGCAATCTCTTCAGCAGGTAAATGCAGGACCAGAGGTGCAACCACGGACATGGTTTTCACCATGATGCCGTAAGCGACGACCGATGCCAGAGCGGATACGCCGTCGTTGTTAGTGAAGCCAAGTGCGACACCGATAGCAAAGATCAGCGGCATGTTAGCGAAGACCGAACCGCCCGCTTCCGCCATGACGTGGGAAACTACGGCTGGCAGCCAGCTGAAGTTTGCGGAACCGACGCCCAGCAGGATACCTGCGATAGGCAGTACGGATACCGGCAGCATCAGCGATTTACCGACCTTCTGCAGGTTAGCAAATGCATTCTTAAACATAATTGAGAGTGCTCCTGAGTATTTGGTGCTTTTTTACGTTTTCACGCATTGGCCCGGGGGGAGAACCGCGCCGTGGACAGGACATCTAAGCGCCCTTTATTTATTACACAGAGTAAAATAATTACCGGGATGATTGTTTGACGGCTATCACGTTTCAATCAGACATCCATTAAAAACTTACATTGGTTTACATAAATCGTGTCTGAATGTTGCCAAAAAACCTTCACCGCCCCATTTGTGGCGGTGAACTTTACTCGCTTTGGCTATTAATTACGAGCCTTAAAATAATAAGCAATATCAGAGAGGTTGCAGCCGGGAGGGGTCGATATGAAAAAGCGTAGCGAAATTTTCAGTGGTCTGTTGCGCCAGCTGCTCTAGCGACACGCCCTTAAGCACCGCCATATACTCGGCGACGTCCCTGACCAGGGCCGGCTGGTTCTCTTTACCGCGATGCGGTACCGGCGCCAGATACGGTGAATCGGTCTCCACCAGCAGGCGATCGAGAGGGACATAGCGCGCAGCATCGCGAAGCTGCTCCGCATTACGGAATGTCACAATGCCGGAAAACGAGATATAGAACCCCATATCCAAAAGCTTACCCGCGGTCTCCCTATCCTCAGTGAAACAGTGTAGTACGCCACCGCAATCCGTCACTTTTTCTTCGCGTAAAATTTCCAGCGTATCGGCGCGGGCATCGCGGGTGTGAACGATAACCGGCTTATTCAGCTCCCGGCCTATACGGATATGATCGCGAAAAGACGCCTGCTGACGGGCTTTCGTTTCCGGCGTGTAGAAATAATCGAGCCCGGTTTCGCCCATCGCGACCACGCCGTCCTCTGCGGCGAGTTTGCGCAGCTCTTCAACGTCATACTCTTCATCCTGGTTTAACGGATGCACGCCGCAGGAGAAAACGACGTCGTGACGCTGGCCTACCAGTTCGCGCATACCGCGGTATCCCGGCAGCGTCGTGGCAACCGCCAGGCAAAATTTCACATCGCGCGCGGCGGCCTTTGCCAGCACATCGTCCACATCTTTATGCAGCGCTTGATAATCCAGGCCATCGAGATGGCAATGGGAGTCGACTAAAAACATGATGTCTCTCTCAGAGATGGGATACGGGAAGGACCGCCCCGGGTTGCAGGTAATGTTCCCAGCGCAGAAGGCGCTCGGTTAGCAGCAGTTCGCGATTAATGCCGACCACGTTTAGCAACTGCTCGCGGCAGGCGCTGACGTCACGCGCGATCGCCTGCAGGCGCGCCGCCGGCAGCGCCGCGGCCAGCTGATTCACCAGAGGCCAGACATCAGGATTGCTGATAAGCGTAATCCCCTGCTGCCTTTTTTGCGCGTCGACCAGCAGCGATGCCAGCCAGTGCAGGCGAATCGCGGCCTGCTCATGGTTCAAAATCGGCAACAGCGTCAGCCAGTCGCCGTGGGTTAAAATATTCCCGAGGATCTGGCAAAGCTGCTGGCGTGGTGCCCAGTGTGCATCCTGAAGCAGATCCAGCGCCGCCGCTGGCGCGTTGGCGCTCAGACGCAGCGCTGCGAGAAGCGCGTCTTGTGACATTGTCACTTCACGCTCTAACCACGCCAGTGCGTAGCGTTCTGAAGGCGGAGCGAGGTGATATAACCGACAGCGGCTGCGCAGCGTCGCCAGCAGGCGAGCAGGTTCCTGACAGGCAAGGAAGAACCAGGTATTCTCCGGCGGCTCCTCCAGCGTTTTCAACAGCGCGTTTGCCGCCGCATCCGTCAGTATGGCGGCATCGCCGATCCACACCACCTTCGCGCCGCCCAGTCGGGCATGTTCATAGAGCTTTTCGCTCACTTCGCGCACGGCATCGATCCCGAGCGAGCTCTTTCCCTTTTCTGGGGTCAACGCATAATAATCAGGATGGGTGCCGGCCTGCATCAGCTGGCAGCTATGGCAATGACCGCAGCTTTTATGCCCTTCCGGCTGGCGGCACATCAGAAAGCGACAAAGCGCATAAATCAGCGCATCGCTCCCCATGCCCGGCAGCGCCTGAACCATTAGCGCATGGTGGCCGCGCCCCGCCTGATAGCTGGCAACCAGCTGTTCAAAGGGCGGGCGTAACCACGGATACCATTTCATGCGCCTTGCTCCGCGACCCATTGATTCACTACCGCACGAATGTCGCGCTCCACGGCCTCTAGCGGCTGGGTAGCGTCAACGGTGCGTATAGTGGCATCCTGCGCCGCCAGTTCAAGGTAGCGGGCACGAGTACGATTAAAGAAATCCAGTGACTCCTGCTCGATTCGGTCAAGTTCGCCTCGGGCGCGGGCGCGCTTAAGACCGACTTCCGGAGTCACGTCAAGGTAAAGCGTAAGATGGGGACGAAAGTCCCCCAGTACCGCGTTACGCAGGGTCGCCAGCATCGTTTGATCAATTCCGCGACCGCCACCCTGATAGGCCTGAGTTGAGAGATCGTGACGATCGCCAATGACCCACTGACCGCGGGCCAGAGCGGGTTTGATAACCGTCTCCACCAACTGCACGCGCGCCGCGTAAAACATCAGCACTTCCGCTTTATCATTAATCACTTCATCGCCGGTGGACTGAATATCCAGCACCAGGCTGCGCAGCTTCTCGGCCAGAATGGTGCCGCCCGGTTCGCGGGTAAACACCATATCGCTTACGCCCAGCTGTTTTAGCGTCTCTACCACACAATTACGCGCGGTAGTTTTCCCTGCGCCCTCCAGGCCCTCGATGACGATATAGTTACTGCGCATTTTTTTCCTTAAGTACTTTCAAATAGTCCTGAACCGAGCGGTTATGACTGGCCAGGTTAGTGTTAAACGTATGCCCGCCCTTACCGTCCGCGACAAAATAAAGGTACGGCGTTTTCGCCGGATGCGCGGCGGCGTTTAGCGAGGCCTCACCCGGTGCGGCGATAGGTCCCGGCGGCATGCCGTTTATGACGTAGGTATTGTAAGCGGTCGGAGTTTCCAGGTCTTTACGTGTCAACTTGCCATTATAACTCTCACCCATCCCGTAAATCACGGTCGGATCGGTTTGCAGACGCATACCGATACGTAAACGGTTGATAAATACCGATGCGACACGGTCGCGCTCGTCCGCTATCGCCGTCTCTTTTTCGATAATCGAGGCCATTGTCAGCAGCTGGTTCTTATCGTGATACGGCAGATTCTCCATCCGCCCTTCCCAGGCTTTATCGACCGCGGCAACCATCTTCTGATGCGCTCGCTTAAGGATGGCCACATCGCTGGTATTGGCGGTATACATCCAGGTATCCGGCCAGAACCAGCCTTCAACCCAATCAGGATGCTCAAGATCAAGAGCCTTCGCGACGGTTTCATAGCTGTCATCCGCCAACGTATGCTTGACGTAAGGCGCATCGCGCAGCTGGCGCAGGTAATCGCTCACCCGCATCCCTTCAACGAAGCGCAGCGGAAACTGCGCCTCTTTGCCGCTGGCCAGCAGCTGCAGCATCTGGCGGACCGTCATATCAGGCGTGAAGCGATAGGTCCCGGCTTTAAAATGGGAGAGCTCAGGCTCGATGCGCAGCAGCCACTGGAAAACCCGCGGTCGGTTAATGACTTTATCCCTATACAGCTGTTGCCCAAGCGCCAGGCGCCCCGTTCCGGTGGCAAGAGTGAAGATAGTCTCTTCTTTAATCAGCAACTTGCTATCCGCCAGCTGGCGAACTTTCCACATACCGATGCCCGCGGCGATGCCCAGCACCACCACCATCAGCAGGATGAAACGTAACATTTTCTTCATGACTAATCAGACAGCTCACACAAAGGGGCTAAAAAATGGTAAAGCTCGCGGGTGGACCAACATTTATCATTCCAGCGGCGAACAGGCACCAGCGGCATTAATGCGTTACAGACCACGACCTCATCGGCTTCGCGTAACGCCTCGGGGCGCATGGTGGCTTCGACAACGCGAAACGGCGATGGTGCCAGCTTAGCGAGAATGTACTGGCGCATAATACCGTTGACCCCCGCCTGATCGAGGCGCGGGGTAAAGACGTCGGATCCTTTACGCCAGAATACGTTCGCGGCACAGCATTCCGTAAGCCACCCGTCGCTGTCAAGGACCAGTGCCTCATCGGCGTCCGTCTGCTCAAGATGAGAACGAATCAGCACCTGCTCCAGCCGGTTAAGGTGCTTGAGTCCGGCGAGTGAAGGGTTTCGTCCCAGCCTGACAGGACTCAGCGACAGGGAAATCCCCTCCTCGCGCCAGCGCAGATAGTGGGCCGGCCAGGGCGACACGCTGAGAATTCTTGTGGGATTGACACAGCCCGCGGCGCTATAGCCGCGGCCGCCCGCTCCGCGGGTGATGATGACCTTCAGCACGCCATCCTGATGAGGCTGCGCCAGACGCGCCATCTCCTGCGCTAATAGCGCCCAGTCGCCATAGGGGATAAAGAGCTTTTCACAGGTCGTCTGCAGGCGATCCAGATGGGCTGAGAGCAGTTGAACCTGGCCTCTGAGGATGCGCGCAGTGGTAAAGCAGCCATCGCCAAACTGCACGCCGCGATCGTTCACCGCGAGCGTTTCGCTTTCAGCGCCATTGATTAAAAACATAAAAGACTCCTTATCGCTGGCCGGTTAGTTTCGCAGGAGGAGAGACATTGAACAAGCGGAGAAAACCGAATAAAAAAGGCCCGACAAGCGGGCCAATTTTCGATGGGCATTGACGTAAACTGGGATGTTACGTCAGGCGCGCATCACACCTTTTTAAAGATTAGCGAGCCGTTAGTGCCGCCGAAGCCGAAGGAGTTACACAGGGTATACTCCAGACCGCTTACCTGACGCGCTTCGTGCGGGACGAAGTCCAGATCGCAACCTTCATCCGGGTTATCCAGGTTGATGGTTGGCGGAACAGCGCCATCGCGCAGCGCGAGGATGGAGTAGATAGACTCTACTGCGCCCGCTGCACCGAGCAGGTGACCGGTCATTGACTTAGTCGAGCTCACCATTACGCGGCTGGCAGCGTCACCGAAGACAGATTTCACCGCCTGCGCTTCTGCTTTATCGCCTGCCGGCGTAGAGGTACCGTGGGCGTTGACGTAGCCAATCTGGCTAGCTTCAATACCCGCGTCGCGAATAGCGTTAACCATCGCCAGCGCTGCTCCAGCGCCATCTTCCGGCGGTGAAGTCATATGGTAGGCATCGCTGCTCATACCAAAGCCGACGATTTCAGCATAGATTTTCGCACCGCGTTTCTTCGCGTGCTCGTACTCTTCCAGCACGACCATGCCGGCGCCGTCGCCCAGCACGAAACCATCACGCTCTTTATCCCACGGACGGCTTGCCGCCTGCGGGTTGTCATTACGGGTGGACAGCGCGCGCGCTGCGCCAAAGCCGCCTACGCCCAGCGGGGTACTGGCTTTTTCCGCACCACCGGCGACCATTGCATCAGCATCGCCATAGGCGATAACGCGCGCGGCGTGACCAATGTTGTGTACGCCAGAAGTGCATGCGGTTGCGATGGAAATGCTTGGTCCACGCAGACCAAACATGATGGTCAGATGCCCGGCCACCATGTTAACGATTGTGGAAGGAACAAAGAACGGGCTGATCTTACGCGGTCCGCCTTTTACCAGCGAACTGTGGTTTTCTTCGATCAGGCCAAGCCCGCCAATACCGGAACCAATAGCGGCACCGATGCGGGTAGCATTCTCTTCCGTCACTTCAAGGCCAGAATCCTGCATGGCCTGAATGCCAGCGACAATTCCATATTGAATGAAGGCATCCATCTTGCGCTGCTCTTTGCGCGAGATGAAGTCATCACAGTTAAAATCCTTTACTAAGCCAGCAAATTTCGTTGCATAGGCGCTAGTATCGAAATGGTCGATCAGGCTGATGCCACTCTGACCGGCAAGGAGAGCTTTCCAGGTAGACTCTACGGTATTGCCGACAGGAGACAACATGCCCAGTCCGGTCACAACTACACGACGCTTAGACACGGTTGTCCTCCAGGGAGGGAAAATAGATTCTTGTGGGACAAAATTTAGATAAAACTCAGGCGGTCGAATGACCGCCTGGAGATGTTCACTTACGCCTGGTGGCCGTTGATGTAATCAATGGCAGCCTGAACAGTAGTGATTTTCTCAGCTTCTTCGTCCGGAATCTCAGTATCAAACTCTTCTTCCAGAGCCATTACCAGCTCAACGGTGTCAAGAGAATCAGCGCCCAGGTCTTCAACGAAGGAAGCATTGTTGGTAACTTCTTCCTGCTTAACGCCCAGCTGTTCGCCGATAATTTTCTTAACGCGTTCTTCGATAGTGCTCATACTCTTAAATTTCCTATCAAAACTCGCTTTCGCGATGGTTTTCGTAGTGTATAAAATGTTGAAAAATTTGCAACTAAATCCCGGCAGGTCTTACCACGATTTTACGCTATTTTGCGGCTGTTTGCCCTCATAACGCAAATCATTTTGTACAAAACATTACAGTGAACCGCACAGACTGCGCGGTTCCTGAGCGTTTTGCGCAAATCTCGGTCAGACCATATACATTCCGCCGTTGACGTGCAGAGTTTCACCGGTGATGTAACTCGCTTCGTCAGAGGCTAAAAATGCCACCGCACTGGCGATTTCATTTGGAGAGCCGAGGCGCCCCGCAGGAACTGCCGCCAGAGTACCCGCACGCTGCTCATCGGTCAGCGCACGCGTCATGTCCGTTTCAATAAAGCCCGGAGCAACAACGTTTACAGTAATACCGCGGGACGCAACTTCGCGAGCCAGTGATTTACTGAAGCCAATCAGACCCGCTTTCGCCGCAGCGTAGTTGGCCTGACCCGCATTTCCCATGGTACCAACCACAGAACCGATAGTGATAATACGTCCATGACGCTTTTTCATCATAGCGCGCATTACCGCTTTTGACAGACGGAAAACAGATGACAGGTTGGTTTCGATAATATCGTTCCACTCATCATCTTTCATGCGCATTAACAGGTTATCACGAGTGATCCCGGCATTGTTCACCAGGATATCAACTTCACCAAATTCTGCGCGAATATTTCCCAGAACAGATTCAATAGATGCAGGATCGGTCACATTCAGCAGCAAACCTTTACCATTAGCACCTAAATAATCGCTGATCGCCTGCGCGCCGCTTTCGCTGGTCGCCGTACCGATAACTTTCGCGCCGCGGGCAACAAGCGTTTCAGCGATTGCGCGGCCAATCCCGCGACTTGCACCGGTAACCAGCGCGATTTTTCCTTCAAAACTCATGGTTTTCCTCTTTTATTGCTCAAGCGCCGCAGACATGGCCGCCGGCTCGTTAAGCGCGGAAGCGGTCAGGGTGTCAACAATACGTTTAGTCAGGCCAGTGAGGACTTTACCTGGGCCAACTTCATACAAATGCTCTACGCCCTGTGAAGCCATAAACTCAACAGTTTTGGTCCACTGAACCGGGCTATACAGCTGGCGGATCAGGGCATCACGAATAGCCTCAGGCGCCGTTTCACTTTGCACGTCGACGTTATTCACAACCGGAATCGCCGGCGCGTTAAAGGTGATTTTCTGCAGCTCAACGGCCAGTTTTTCCGCCGCAGGCTTCATCAGCGCGCAGTGGGAAGGTACGCTGACCGGCAGCGGCAGCGCGCGTTTAGCGCCCGCAGCCTTACAGGCAGCACCAGCGCGCTCTACGGCCTCTTTGTTACCGGCAATAACAACCTGCCCTGGCGAGTTAAAGTTCACCGGAGAAACAACCTGACCTTCGGCAGACTCTTCGCAGGCTTTCGCAATCGCCGCGTCGTCAAGCCCGATGATCGCGGACATCGCGCCGGTACCTTCCGGTACCGCTTCCTGCATAAACTTGCCGCGCATCTCAACCAGGCGTACGGCATCGGCAAAATCGATAACACCTGCGCATACCAGCGCAGAATATTCGCCGAGGCTGTGGCCCGCCAGCAGAACGGGGGTTTTACCGCCCTGCTGCTGCCAGACGCGATACAACGCAACGGAAGCGGTCAACAACGCTGGCTGAGTCTGCCAGGTTTTATTCAATTCTTCCGCCGGGCCCTGCTGCGCAAGCGCCCACAGATCGTAACCCAACGCCGCAGAGGCTTCACGGAATGTCTCTTCAATTACCGGGTAAGCGGCCGCCATATCTGACAGCATCCCGACACTCTGAGAGCCCTGTCCCGGGAACACAAAAGCAAATTGCGTCATGTTTAAATCCTTATCCTAAAAACGAACCAGCGCGGAACCCCAGGTGAACCCACCACCAAAGGCTTCCAGCAGAATAAGCTGACCACGTTGAATGCGGCCATCGCGAACGGCTTCATCCAGCGCACAAGGGACGGAAGCCGCCGAAGTATTGCCGTGTCGATCGAGCGTGACGACGACATTGTCCATCGACATTCCCAGCTTCTTCGCCGTGGCGCTGATAATGCGCAGGTTGGCCTGATGCGGCACCAGCCAGTCAAGCGCCGAACGCTCGAGATTATTCGCGGCTAAAGTCTCGTCCACGATATGCGCCAGTTCGGTCACCGCAACCTTAAAGACTTCATTACCCGCCATCGTCAGATAGATCGGGTTTTCCGGTTCAACGCGATCGGCGTTCGGCAGCGTCAGCAGTTCGCCGTAGCTCCCATCCGCATGCAGATGCGTGGAGATAATGCCCGGCTCTTCAGAAGCGCCCAGCACGACGGCGCCAGCGCCATCGCCAAAAATAATAATGGTTCCGCGATCGGCAGGATCGCAGGTGCGCGCCAGCACGTCAGCGCCAATCACCAGAGCGTAATCAACCGCGCCGTTTTTCACGTATTGATCGGCAACGCTGAGCGCGTAGGTGAAACCCGCGCAGGCCGCAGCGACGTCAAACGCCGGGCAGCCTTTGATACCCAGCATTGATTGAATCTGGCAAGCCGAGCTAGGAAACGCATGGGTACCGGAAGTGGTCGCAACAATAATCAGACCAATTTGCTCCGGCTTGACGCCTGCCATATCCAGCGCATTCTTAGCGGCTTCAAGGCCCATCGTAGCAACTGTTTCATTCGGTGCGGCAATACGACGCTCGCGGATACCGGTACGAGTAACAATCCACTCGTCAGACGTATCAACCATATTTTCCAGTTCAGCGTTCGTACGCACGTGCTCAGGCAGATAGCTGCCGGTACCAATAATCTTCGTATACATGTACGCTCAGTCACTCTTGGGTAATATACCGGGTTAACTCAAACTGCGAGGCGTCAGTCGTTTCCGGTCATCCGGGTTTGAGGCCTGGAACTTCCGCTTCTGCCGCCTTCAGGCAATTCGAAACCTGCAGGGTATAAAGATTCCAGGCGAGCGGCAATTCGCTGAGGAACCTGCCGCTGCACAGCCTGCACTGCCTGCTCTATCGCGACGCAAAAAGCGCGCTGATTGGCAGCCCCATGACTTTTAATCACGGAACCGCGTAATCCTAACAGACAGGCACCATTATACTGGTCGGGGTTGAGGTGACTGAATCGCCTCGACAGGCTTTTTTGTAACCAACGCTTTAATAAAAGCAGCCACCACGACCTTTTTTTCCCCTCTCCCTGTGATTTCAACAGTGAAAGGAACATTCTGACAACACCTTCCATCGTTTTTAATGTGACGTTGCCCGTGAATCCATCACAAACTAAAACATCCGTTTTGCCCGTCAACAATTCGTTGGCTTCCAGATACCCAATATAGTTGAGGGTTGGCAGGGTTTTCAAAACCGCCGCCGCGTCACGAATGCTGCTGAGACCTTTCATCTCTTCTTCGCCGATATTCAGAAGCGCAACGCGGGGATTCTTAATACCGATAACTTCTTCGGCAAGAACCGCCCCCATGACGGCAAACTGCACCAGCATCGTGCTATCGCAATCGACGTTAGCGCCTAAATCCAGCACCACCGTTTTGCCCTTAAGCTGATGCGGTAACATGGTAACCAGCGCAGGGCGCTCAATTCCCTCAATAGGCTTGAGCAGCAGCTTCGCCAACCCCATCAGCGCTCCGGTGTTACCCGCGCTGACGCAGGCCTGCGCCCGTCCTTCTTTTACTAACTCGAGCGCAATGCGCATTGAGCTACCGCGACTGGCGCGAATGGCCTGCGCGGGTCTAGCATCACTGGCAATAACCGACTGCGCAGGGATAACCTGCAGACGTGAACGTTGTTCAAAATCAGCTTTGGCAAGTAATGGCGCGATAGCGTCGGGATCGCCGACTAAAAGAAGTGTGAGTTGTGAATTAGAGTTCAGTGCCTGCAATGCTGCAGGCACTGTCACGGAAGGGCCAAAATCCCCGCCCATGACATCTAACGCCAGGGTTAGACGTGTCAAGGTATCGTCGCTGCCCGGTTCGGTTATTCCCCAGTTACCCGGGGAAATCCTCACTAAGCTTCATCACGCTTTTACTCTTCGTCTTTCACGCTGCAAGTGCGTTGACTGCGCTCGTTCACACCTGTCACATAGTGAGCTATGCTCCCGGTGCTTCTCTCGCTTGCGTCTTCTTGCAACGCGAAATCCATGGAGTAATGCGTGATTACTTAGCGATAACCTTGCGACCGCGGTAAAAACCGTCGGCAGTGATGTGGTGACGCAGGTGTTTTTCACCAGAAGCTTTGTCTACAGACAGGCTGGTGACTGCGGTCAGCGCGTCATGGGAACGACGCATGCCACGTTTGGAACGGGTTGGTTTATTCTGTTGTACGGCCATGGACCTTACTCCTCAATTACTTATGCTTTAAGCTGGCTAATACGGCAAATGGATTTGGTTTTTGTGCCTCTTCAGGCAGTTCACCAAAGACCATGTCCGCGTCGGACACTTCACAGTGTTCAGAATCATGCACCGGAACTACGGGCAAGGCGAGGATGATTTCATCTTCAACCAGCGCCAGCAGATCGATTTCACCGAATTCGTTAACCTCAATCGGCTCATACGCTTCCGGCAGTGCCTCGGCCTGTTCGTCATTTCTGACGGGGCTGAAACAATACGTTGTGTGGACATGATGGGGGAACGGTTTCCCGCAACGCTGACATTCGAGGGTCACCGACACCGTCGCATCGCCGTTTAACACGGCAAGACGTTGGTTATCGATAGCGAACGACATGCTGCATTCCACATCGCTGTCCACGCTGACAACAGAATCAGCGACACGCACAGCTTGATCACGGGTATAGATACCTTGGTAATCTAAGCGTTTTTGAGCCGTGCGAACCGGATCGAGAGTCAGGGGTAATTTTACCTTTTGCATAGGGCGCGCATATTAACTTTGTAACGTCATAGAGTCAAAGAAAAAGGCAGCCTCAGGTTGCCTTTTGCCATTTATTCGCACACATTGCGGCGCATAGTTTAAAATGATGCTCTGCGAAGCGCTATATGTGGATGAAAAAATATGTCTGAACTAATCCTCGCGTCAACCTCGCCCTGGCGGCGAATGCTGCTGGAAAAACTGTCGGTGCCTTTTGAATGCGCGGCGCCGGAAGTTGATGAGACACCGCTGCCCGGCGAACCCGCCCGCCAGCTGGTGCTGCGTCTGGCGCAGGCAAAGGCGCAGGCCCTTGCTGCGCGCTACCCACACCACCTCATTATAGGCTCCGATCAGGTTTGCGTCCTGGACGGTGAGATCACCGGTAAACCGCACACGGAAGAAAACGCCCATCGCCAGTTGAGAAAGGCCAGTGGCACCATCGTCACGTTCTATACCGGCCTGGCGCTGTACAATTCCGCCAACGGTCACCTGCAAACCGAATGCGAACCTTTTGACGTTCATTTCCGTCGTTTAAGCGATCAGGAAATTGAGAGCTATATCCGCAAGGAAAACCCGCTGCAGTGCGCCGGAAGTTTTAAAAGCGAAGGGTTGGGCATTACGCTGTTCGACCGCCTCGAGGGGCGCGATCCCAACGCGCTGGTCGGTTTGCCGCTCATTGCCCTCTGCCAGATGCTGCGCCGGGAGGAGTGTAACCCTCTGCTCACCTGACCGCGATTCCATGCGGCCTCTTTATGAGGCCGTCAGCCGCCTTTAAACAACGTTTTAGCCGCTGACCGGCGGCGCGGAATCCGTTTTACCCCAACTTAATTAATGCATCGCCTGTCACAGTTTATTTTTCCAGCGCCATTACAATCCAATTAAATAATGAAACGATGTTTTATTTTTAAATGGAGACATTATGCCTACCCGCGCTACGCTCTTGTCCCTCGCCCTGCTGGCCGCCGCCAGCGCCAATGCCAATGACTGGCAGCGCCAGGGCATCGTAGAGGACAATCTTCCCGCCTCTTGGCAGCAGCTGAAATCGCAGATGACCTACCCGGACTCGTGGCTTTCTGGCAACTATCGTAATTTTAATCAATGGCGTCAGCAGGCTCGTACGCTGCTTCGGCAGTCTCTGCTGACCCCGGCGTCGACAATCCCCTACGCGCCGCAAACGCTCATGAGAGAAAACCGGGGAACCTATATCGCCGAGAAGCTGGCCTTCAACGTAACCGACGAAAACAGGATTGCCGCGCTGATGTTGACGCCAAAATCACCCGGCCCTCACCCGGCTATTGTCCTGTTACACGATCATGGCTCAAAGTTTGATATTGGTAAGGAGAAGCTGATCCGACCCTGGCGTGACGCCGCGCGGCTAGCCAGCGCTCAGGCGTGGGCGGATAAATTTTTCAGCGGTCGGTTCATCGGTGATGAACTGGCGCAGCGTGGTTACGTCGTGATAGCCATCGATAGCCCAGGCTGGGGAGATCGAGGGCCTATGGTCTACGAGCAGCAGCAGGCCCTGGCCAGTAACTACTTTAACCTTGGGCGTTCGCTGGCAGGTGAAGTCGCCTATGAAGATCTGCGTACCGTTGATTTCCTCAGCACTTTAAAAACGGTTGATAGTCAACGCATTGGGGTACTGGGTTTCTCAATGGGCGGTTTCCGCGCCTGGCAACTGGCCGCCCTGTCTGACAAAGTGGCCGCGACTGCCGTTATCTCCTGGTTTGGTACCTGGCGCGGCCTGATGCAGCCGGGCAACAACGTCCTGCGCGGGCAATCGGCCTTTTATATGCTTCATCCAGGCTTATCCGGCCGTCTCGACATTCCCGATATTGCCAGCATCGCCGCGCCAAAACCGATGCTCATTTATAGCGGCGGCAAGGATAAGCTGTTCCCGGCAGAAGCCGTTAACGATGCCTTCGCAAAAATGCATAAAGTGTGGGAGTCGCAAAACGCGCAGGATAAGCTGGAAACGAAGACGTGGCCGGAACTGGGCCACGTCTTTTATAAAGAACAGCAGGATGAGGTTTTCCCCTGGCTTGCCAGGTGGCTCAAGCCCTGAGCCTGGTGGCGGTTATTTGGCGCTACGCAAAACCTGCAGGCAGCGCTTAAGCTGATTATCCAGAGGCGCTTCAACACGCATTATCTCGCCGCTCCCCGGATGGGTAAACTTCAGCGCCGCCGCATGGAGAAACAGTCGGTTAAGGCCGGTGCCTGCCAGCTGCTTATCAAATTCACGGTCGCCGTAGCGATCGTCGAAAGCGATGGGATGGCCGGCATATTGCGTATGCACGCGGATTTGATGCGTACGACCGGTTACCGGGCTGCAGCGCACCAGGGTCGCATGGGTAAAACGCTCTTCGACTTTAAAACGCGTCTCAGAAGGTTTCCCCTCTTGGTTAACCCGCACAATACGCTCACCGCTCTGCAGAATATTTTTCAGCAGCGGGGCCTGCACCACTTTAGTATGCGATTGCCACTGCCCGCGCACCAGCGCCAGATAATCCTTCTGCATGCCTTTGTCGCGCAGCTGCTCATGCAGGGAACGCAGCGCTGAACGCTTTTTGGCGACCAGCAGAACGCCAGAGGTGTCGCGATCCAGGCGATGCACCAGCTCCAGGAAACGCGCTTCCGGGCGCAGCGCGCGCAAACCTTCGATCACGCCAAAGCTCAGCCCGCTACCGCCATGGACCGCAGTGCCTGAAGGCTTGTTAAGCACCAGAATATGATCGTCTTCATATAAAATCACATCGGCCAGCGCGGCCACTTTTTGCAGGTGCGGAGAGACCGCCTCTTCTTCTTTCTCAGTTACGCGGACCGGCGGGATGCGCACTTCATCGCCGGCTTCCAGCTTATATTCCGGCTTCACGCGCTTTTTGTTAACCCGCACCTCGCCTTTACGCAAGATGCGATAAATCATGCTCTTCGGTACGCCCTTCAGCTGCGTACGCAAAAAGTTGTCGATACGTTGCCCGGCTTCATCATCAGCAATGGCAACCATTTTTACGCTTGGGATCTCAGTTTTCATGGTGCGCGATTTTAAATAGCCCGACGCATTAGCGCCACTCATTTTTATATGCTTATATTTATCATCATCCGGATTTCACCGTATGCTTCATCATCGTTTTGTTTGTTATTAGAACAATCTGTATACGCAGGTGAAAAAACTGTGAGTAACCGGGTGATAAAAGGTGAAAGTCAACTTGCTATAACAAGCTTAGCAATGGAATAATGATGCAGTATTCCGTGCTGAAACTTGTTAGAACAAGAAATTAGCGGAATGACCAATTTTGTCTGACCGATCATCAACGCAGCAATGGCGTAAGACGTATTGATCTTTCAGACAGTTAGCGGGCTGCGGGTTGCAGTCCTTACCGGTACAGGCTCTATGGATTTCACGTCGCAGGAAGGCGTTCACACTGGGATATCCCGGCGCTCATCTGGATCCAATGATTAAGATGAGCAGGTTAAGCCGCCACGCCGGCTACGTGAAAAACGATGGGTATAAATGGAATCTTCTCTGGTGATACATCCCAGGCAGTTCCCCTGATAATTGCGCTGTGTTTCCGTTTGAAATACAGGCGACCGACACTCTGCGCCTCTTAAGCGCGCGACAACCGTGAGGTTGGCGACGTGAAACAGACACGAGGCCATCGGTTTCCCCCGGTAAGGCGTTACTCTGCCCGTAGCTTAGTCGTCAATGTAAGAATAATGAGTAAGTTACGATGAAAAGAATGTTAATCAACGCAACTCAGCAGGAAGAGTTGCGCGTCGCCCTTGTTGATGGGCAGCGCCTGTACGACCTGGATATCGAAAGCCCCGGGCACGAACAGAAAAAAGCGAACATCTACAAAGGCAAAATCACTCGTATAGAACCTAGCCTCGAAGCCGCGTTTGTTGATTATGGTGCCGAGCGTCATGGTTTCCTCCCTCTTAAAGAAATCGCCCGCGAATACTTCCCTGCCAACTACAATTCTCATGGTCGTCCGAACATCAAGGACGTGCTGCGTGAAGGTCAGGAAGTTATTGTCCAGATTGATAAAGAAGAGCGTGGCAATAAAGGCGCCGCGTTGACGACCTTTATTAGCCTGGCGGGCAGCTATCTGGTGCTGATGCCAAATAACCCACGCGCTGGCGGTATTTCACGCCGCATTGAGGGTGACGATCGCACCGAACTTAAAGAAGCGCTGGCCAGCCTTGAGCTACCGGACGGCATGGGACTTATCGTTCGCACCGCAGGCGTCGGCAAGTCCGCCGAAGCGCTGCAGTGGGACTTAAGCTTCCGCCTGAAGCACTGGGAAGCCATCCATAAAGCCGCAGAAAATCGCCCAGCTCCATTCCTGATCCATCAGGAAAGCAACGTGATTGTGCGCGCTTTCCGCGACTATCTGCGCCAGGATATCGGCGAAATTCTGATTGATAACCCGAAAGTGCTTGAGCTGGCTCGCCAGCACATCGCGGCGCTGGGTCGTCCGGATTTCAGCAGCAAAATTAAACTGTACACTGGGGAAATCCCGCTGTTCAGCCACTATCAGATCGAATCGCAGATTGAATCCGCTTTCCAGCGTGAAGTGCGTCTGCCTTCCGGTGGTTCTATCGTTATCGACAGTACCGAAGCGCTGACCGCTATTGATATCAACTCCGCACGCGCCACCCGCGGCGGCGACATCGAAGAAACAGCGTTTAACACCAACCTTGAAGCGGCAGATGAAATCGCTCGTCAGCTGCGTCTGCGCGACCTTGGCGGCCTGATCGTTATCGACTTCATTGATATGACCCCGGTTCGCCATCAACGTGCGGTGGAAAACCGCCTGCGCGAAGCTGTCCGTCAGGACCGAGCGCGGATCCAGATCAGCCATATTTCACGCTTTGGACTGCTGGAGATGTCGCGCCAGCGCCTCAGCCCATCGCTCGGCGAGTCCAGCCATCACGTCTGCCCGCGCTGTAGCGGAACGGGTACCGTGCGCGATAACGAATCGCTGTCGCTTTCCATTCTGCGTTTGATCGAAGAAGAAGCGCTGAAAGAGAACACCAAAGAAGTTCACGCTATCGTGCCGGTGCCGATTGCTTCTTACCTGCTGAACGAAAAACGTGCTGCGGTAAGCGCGATTGAAACCCGTCAGGCCGATGTGCGCGTCATTATCGTGCCAAACGACCAGATGGAAACGCCGCACTACTCCGTTCTGCGCGTGCGTAAAGGCGAAGAAACCTCCACGCTGAGCTATCTGCTGCCGAAACTGCACGAAGAAGAGATGGCCATGCCTTCTGATGAAGAGCCGGCTGAGCGTAAACTCCCGGAACAACCAGCGCTGGCCGCTTTTGTCATGCCAGAAGCCCCTCCGGCTCCGGCACAGGAAGAGCCGGCCAGGGCAGCGGCTACCGTTACGCCTGCCGCATCCGCACCGAAGGCCGCAAAACCGGCCCAGCCGGGTCTGGTTGCCCGCTTCTTCAGCGCGCTGAAAAATATGTTCTCCGGTGCGGAAGAGACTAAACCGGCAGAAGTTCAGGTTGAGAAAAAAGCGGAAGAGAAATCCGAACGTCAGCAGGAGCGTCGTAAACCGCGTTCTAACAACCGCCGCGATCGCAATGACCGTCGTGACAACCGGGATAATCGCGATAGCCGCGATAATCGTGCCGAGAATAGCGAAGGCCGGGAATCTCGCGAAGAAAACCGCCGTAACCGTCGTGAGAAGCAGCAGAACGCCGAGCCGCGCGATATTCGCCAGACCACGGTAGAAGATAGCGAAAAAGGCAAAGCTCGCGACGAGCAGCAGCCGCGTCGCGAACGTAATCGTCGTCGTAACGATGATAAACGTCAGGTTCAGCAGGAAGCCAAAACGCAAACCCGCGAAGAGCCAATCGTACAGGATAGCGAGCAGGAAGAACGCGTGCAGACTATGCCGCGTCGTAAACCGCGCCAGCTGGCGCAGAAGGTTCGTTTCGAATCTGCTGCCGTTGAGCAGGTTGTCGAGCCGGTAGCCGCAGCGCAGGTAACAGAAGCGCCTGTCGTCCAACCGGAAACCGCTGCTCCACGTACTGAACTGGCAAAAGTCGATCTGCCGGCGGTTGTTGAGACAGCTGCGGAACATGACGACAACGGTGAAGCTCGCGAATCTAACGGCATGCCGCGCCGTTCGCGCCGCTCGCCTCGTCACCTGCGCGTAAGCGGCCAGCGCCGTCGTCGTTACCGTGATGAGCGTTATCCGACACAATCCCCGATGCCGCTGACCGTTGCCTGCGCATCACCGGAAATGGCGTCTGGTAAAGTGTGGATCCGCTATCCGGTGGTTCGCCCGCAGGACCAGCAGCAGGAAGACGCTCCGGTTCAGGAGTTCTCCGTCGCTGCGGCTGAGCCGATCATCACGCCAGCGGCTGCCGCCGAGCCGGTTGTTTCTGAAGTGATTGCGCCGGCAGCAGCCGAAGATAGCGCAGCCATCTCCGAACCTGTGGCGGTGATTAACGAACCGGAAGTTTCGGTCGTTGAAACTACCCATCCGGAAGTTATCGCCACCCCGGTTGATGAACAGCCGCAGCTGATTGCGAAAGCCGATGAAGCCGTAGTTGAAGACGTTGTCGCAGAAGCCGTCGAAGTTGATGCGAAAGACGCCGTCGAGCCGGAAGCAACGGCCCCTGTGTCTGAACCAGTTGTAGCCGAAGAAGCGCCTGAGGTTGTTGAAGAAACGCCTGAGGTTGTTGAAGAAGCGCCTGTCGTTTCTGCGCCAGCGCCAGTAGCGGAGCCGGTGGTTGAGACTAAGCCAGCAGTCGACGCCGCGCCGGTAGTTAAGGTCGCCAATCGTCACGCGACGGCGCCGATGACGCGTGCGCCTGCACCGGACTACGTGCCTGAAGCGCCGCGTCAAAGCGATTGGGTTCGCCCGAACTTTGATTTTGACGGTAAAGGCTCTGCTGGCGGCCATAGCGCCACGCATAAAGCCACAGCCGGACCTACCCGTCCGCAGTCCGTAGAGTAACCTCTACAAGACCGGCCCTGGTGGCCGGTCTTTTTTATTCCCCTTCCGGCCGCTGCATCCCCGCCACCTGAGGCATAACCTCGCGCATCAGATCGAGAAACTTACGCAACCGCGTCGGATAGTAGCGCGCCCAGGGATAGACGAGGTGTACCGGCAGCGGCGATGCTTGCCACTGCGGGAACAGCTCTACCAGCCGCCCGGCGGCGATATCTTCCACGACCGCCCAGCTCGACACGATCGCCGCGCCTAGCCCCGCCAGCGCGGTATTACGAGCAACATGCACGCTATCGGTACTCAGGCACGGCGCGATACCGAAGGTGACGATTTGCTCATCCGTCTGAGACCGCAGCGTCACCTCATGCTGATAGAACGTGCTGATGGCTATCCACGGTAGCATTGACATCTCCTGCGGCGCGTTTAACGGCGGCGAGTTCGCCAGCAGCGCCGGCGAAGCGACTACGCTACGCGGAACCTCGGCCAGCAATACCGATACCGTAGCCGGATCCACCTCCGCTCCCACGCGAATCGCGCAGTCGATACCATCGCTCAGGAAATCAACCGTCTTATCGTTCAACATCCATTCCACCGACAATTGGGGATAGCGCTGCAAAAAATCCACCAGCGGCCCCAGCAGCTGCTGCTGACCGAACGCATGCGGCGCCCGCACTCGTAATATTCCCACGGGCCGATCATCGGTAATCCGCAGGTCGTCCTCGAGTGCCAGCCAGGCATCGACGACCTGTCGGGCGTGCTGATAGCAGCGTTCACCATCATCGGTCAGCTTCATCGCGTGGGTGGTACGCAGAATCAGCTTTGCGCCAAGCAGCGCCTCCAGTGACTGAAGCCGTCTGCTTACCGTCGCCTGGGTCGTATTCATCTGTGCCGCCGCAGCGGAGAGAGAACCGGCCTCGACAATACGAATAAACGTACGCATCAGTTCGATCCGATCTATACGCTCTTGCTTCTTCATTTTTATTTTGCCTATACGTTTAACGTATAACCGTTTTACCACCGGGCTATCTACCGCGCCAGCGCGATTAGGGGAAAAATAGCGCCATCGCTTCTAAGAGGAATCCATCATGACACCAGTTCCACTCACCTCCCGCGCCGCCGGGTGGGTTATTTTCATCCTTGCGCTGGGCGCGGGCTTCAGCGTCGCCTCAATCTATTACGCGCAACCACTGTTACCCCTGATGGGAGCTAACCTGCATTTGAGCGTTGAGGGTATGGGCCTGGTTCCGACTTTGACCCAGGCCGGCTACGCACTGGGCATACTGTTTCTTCTCCCGCTTGGTGACCGTCACGACCGCAGGAAATTGATCCTGATGAAAAGCGCCGCGCTGGCCGTCCTTCTGCTGCTTTGCAGCCTCACCGGTCAGCTGACCTCCCTGCTGATTGTCAGCCTGCTTATCGGTATGGCCGCGACCATGGCCCAGGATATTGTACCGGCAGCCGCGATTCTGGCTCCCGCGGGTAAGCAAGGGAAAATGGTAGGGACGGTGATGACCGGACTGCTGCTGGGGATCCTGCTGTCGCGTACCGTCAGCGGACTGGTGGGCGCCCTCTTCGGCTGGAGGGTGATGTATCAGGCGGCGGCGGTCAGCATCGCGCTGATTGGGCTGGTGATGTGGCGCGTCCTGCCGCGCTTTGAGATTCACTCAACCCTGTGCTATCCGCAGCTGATGAAATCGATGGCCCATCTGTGGAAACGCTATCCGGCCCTGCGTCGCGCCGCATTCGCTCAGGGATTCCTCTCTATCGCCTTCAGCGCCTTCTGGTCAACGCTCGCGGTCATGCTACTGGCGCACTACCAGATGGGCAGCGCGGTAGCCGGCGGTTTTGGTATCGCAGGTGCCGCCGGGGCGCTCGCCGCGCCGCTGGCCGGTGGCCTGGCCGATAAGTTCGGCGCGGAAAAAGTTACGCAAATGGGGGCCGCGCTGGTTACCGTTTCGTTTGCCCTGATGTTTCTGCTGCCTGCACTACCGCCGCATGGCCAGCTGATCCTGATTGCCATTTCGGCCGTCGGTTTCGACCTTGGACTGCAATCCAGCCTCGTGGCTCACCAGAATCTGGTGTACGGTCTGGAACCTCAGGCGCGCGGTCGACTCAATGCGCTGCTGTTCACCGGCGTCTTTATTGGCATGTCGCTGGGTTCAGTACTGGGAAGCAAACTGTATGTGATGGCCGGCTGGAGCGGTGTGGTGACGCTGGCCGTCATTACCGGCGCAATTGCCCTTGGGATCCGCCTACTGGAAAGCGCCAGGGTCGTATCCGCGCAGCGAACCCTCAGATAAAAAAAGCCGCTCTGCAGAAACTGCAGAGCGGCTTTTACTGCGTTCAGTCAGTTCAGGCCGTACGGCGAGCAAACTCTTTCACGCGAAATCCCAGCAGCAGCAGCGTCGCGAAATAGGCGATAACGCCCGCGATTACGACCACCATTAAACGCAGCAGACGGAACGGCATCGTCCCCTGCGACCACTCTGGCATCAGGTACATCACGCCCAGCAGCGCCGCTGACATGATAATCACCGCAATAACCAGGCGCAGCAGAAACAGGAACCAACCCGGCTGAGGCGTAAAAATTTTCTGTTTCCGCAGCTGCCAGTAGAGCAGCGCGGCGTTAAGACAGGCCGCCAGGCCAATCGACAACGACAGGCCAGCATGCTTCAGGGGGCCAATAAAGGCGAGGTTCATCACCTGCGTCATGAGCAGCGTGACGATAGCAATTTTCACCGGCGTTTTAATGTCCTGGCGCGAATAGAATCCGGGAGCCAGCACTTTCACCACAATAAGCCCCATCAGCCCGACAGAATACGCCACCAGCGCACGCTGGGTCATCGCGGCATCAAAAGCGGTAAATTTCCCGTACTGGAATAGCGCGACCGTCAGCGGCTTGGCCAGGATCCCTAACGCCACCGCGCTCGGTAGCGCAAGCAGGAAGCACAGGCGCAATCCCCAGTCCATCAAACGGCAGTATTCATCGTGATTGCCGCTGGCGAAGCTTTTTGACAGCGACGGCAGCAGAATGGTCCCCAGCGCCACGCCCAGCACGCCGGACGGAAACTCCATCAGACGATCGGCGTAGTACATCCACGACACGGAGCCGGATACGAGGAATGAGGCAAAGATCGTGTTAATAATCAGTGATATCTGGCTGACTGAGACGCCGAGGATCGCCGGCCCCATCTGTTTCACCACCCGCACCGCGCCAGCATCTTTAAGGTTGACCCGCGGCAGCACCAGCATGCCGATTTTTTTCAGATGCGGCAGCTGCCAGGCAAGCTGCAAAATACCGCCAACCGTTACCGCCCACGCCATTGCCAGCATCGGCGGATTAAAATAGGGGGCCGCAAACAGCGCAAAGCCAATCATGCTGACATTAAGGAAGGTTGGGGCAAAAGCGGGAACCGAAAAGCGGTTCCAGGTATTCAGGATAGCGCCAACCAGTGACGCCAGGGAGATCAGCAGAATATAGGGAAAAGTGATGCGCAAGAGCTGAGTGGTCAGGGCGAACTTTTCGGGCGTATCGGCAAACCCCGGCGCGGTGACGGTAATCACCCACGGCGCCGCCAGCATACCGGCGACGGTGACCAGCGCCAGAACCAGCGTCAGCAATCCCGATACATAGGCGACGAAAACGCGGGTCGCATCCTCGCCCTGTTTGCTTTTATATTCCGCAAGAATCGGCACAAAAGCCTGAGAAAATGCGCCCTCAGCAAAAATACGTCGTAAAAGGTTCGGGAGTTTGAAAGCAACGAAGAAGGCGTCGGTGGCCATCCCCGCGCCAAAAATACGTGCGACAATCGCATCGCGCGCAAAGCCCAGCACGCGCGAAAACATGGTCATCGAACTGACGGCCGCCAGTGATTTTAAAAGATTCATTAACGTGTTATTCCACAACCCTGGAGTAAAACGCCCGCAAATGCGGGCGCGGGAAAGTGGCGATAGTCTACCGGGTTCATACTGAATTACTACTGCCAGTTGTTACAACGGATTATTCGCTCATCGCTTCGCGCCAGAGCTTATCCACCACCCGCTGAGCCAGCAGCGCCTGCTCCCCGGACGTTTCAGGAACCGTCTGATTTTGCACGCATTCGATAAAATGCCGCGCGCAGCCGGTGAAGCCTCGCTGCTCAAGTGTTGTCTGCCAGCCGGGAATTGGGCGCTGTATCACTCCGCGTCCCCGCTCCTCCTGCCACTCCCGCATATCGCGGACTTCATATAATCCGCCGTCGGTTACCGCCTGAACCCACTCCCGCTGGCTTCCGGCGCGGCGGTGCATACTGGTTGTGATCTGTATCATCCCGGACGTGAAATGATGCTCGGCATACAGCATCTCGCCTTGAGCCGTGGTATGCAGCGCTCCGCCGCTTAAACGCGCCTTATCGCCCGCCAGCCATAAGGCCGTATCAACCACGTGCAGATAGTCATCCAGCAGCGTGAAGCGCAGATCGTGGCCGACGCTGTCGCTGCGATGTTTGTCCATCCGCAGCGACGCTGCGTTTCCGAGCTGCGCCTTCAGCTCGCGATAGAGCGGAGCAAAACGGCGATTAAACCCGACCATGAGCGTGAGATGACGGCGGGCGGCCAGCTCAACCAGTGTCTCCGCATCGCTAAGCTTATCCGCAAGCGGTTTATCAACGCAGACATGAACGCCGGCATTGAGCAACCGACAAACCACTTCATAATGTGAAGCCGTGGAAGTATGCACGAACACGGCGTCACACTGAGCCGCCAGCTGTTCCAGAGAATCCGCATAGGGGATCCGCCAGGTTTCGCAGATACGCTGCGCTTTCTCTTTGCCAGGCGACCACGCTGCCTGTAGCGTCCAGCCATCGGCGGCCCCCAGCACCGGTAGCCACGCCTTTTGCGCAATACCGCCCAGGCCAACCACTCCTATACGTAGTTTTGCCGACATGCTTAATCTCCCAAGTGAGCCAGCAGTGAATCCAGTCGCGCTTTCAGCTCGGCGACTTCCGCTTCCAGCGCCTCTACGCGCATCTGCAGATCGTCGCCAGCGGGCGACACGGCCTCAACGACGGTAATCAGTGAATCCATATCATCGCAAAACAGATGCATATAGCGGCTTTCACGCTTGCCGGGCTCCCGCGGCAGACGCGCGACATAGGGGCCATCTTCCCGCGTCGCCAGATTTTCGAGGACGCTTTCAACCTCCGCCATATCGCTGAATTCATGCATCCGCTGCGCGCGACCGCGAAGTTCACCAGGCGTCTGCGCCCCGCGCAGCAGCAAGGTGGTAATAATAGCGACTTCCGCCGGGGATAATTTCAGATCGCCAAATTCAGAGTTGCAGAAACGCTGCTCATATTTGGTCACCCGATTGCCGAAACCGCTGACCGTTCGCAAATAATGGCGCTTCACTAAGGTATCGAGCAGATCCTGGACATCGCTTTCGCTGAGCGACATCACCGGTTCACGGTTCGTTTTTTGGTTACAGGCGGTGACCACCGCGTTGACCGATAGAGGGTACTGCTCCGGCGTGGTGACCTGCTTTTCCAGCAGGCAGCCAATGACCCGCGCTTCATGCAAGGTTAACTGATATTTCATGATGTCTCCTTAGCGACCCGGGGTCCAGTCCGGTGTCGTCAACGCCGTCAGTACGTGATCGCGCCACTGCCCATCAATAAGCAGGTAATCTTTGGCGTAACCCTCTTTTTCAAAGCCCAGACGCGCCAGCAAATCGCCGCTGCGCTGATTATGCGGCATGTAGTTTGCCATTATGCGATGGATATGCTGCGTGCGCTGCATATAGCGAATCGCCGAGGTCAGCGCTTCATACATTAGCCCTTGCCCCTGCCATTTCTCACCGATGGAGTAGCCGAGGTAGCAGGCATGAAACGAACCGCGCACCACGTTCGAAAAATTCGCCACGCCGATGATCTCTTTTTCCTCCGGGTCAAGCAGGGCAAAATAGAACGCCGAGCCCTGCTTATGGAACTCAGAAATCATCGATAAACGCGCCTGCCAGCCGGAAGGATAACAGTGGCTGTCGTCGCGCACCGGCTCCCAGGGTTTTAAGAACCCTTTATTTTCCGCGTAATAATCGGCCAGACGCCAGGCGTCACGATCGTGCACCAGCCGTACCACCAGCCGGTCCGTCGTCAAACGCACCTTCGGTACGTTACTGCGATAGCCAAACATTCCCCTCTCCTGTTCCCCAGACGAAATACTTGCTGACTTTACTATACCTGTCCTGCGCGGTTGAGTGAAAACAGCAACATACCATTTTCTGCACCACCTCTGCTTTTCGATGAATAGGCTCTATCGTTCTTGCATTTTGATAAAAAAATATTGTCGCAAGTTAGCTGGGAAAATAGCCGTTATCCCCGCAGAATATCAACGCTTATCCTTATTTTTCCCGGGAGGGGAAATGTCCCGCGTATCGCAGGCAAGGAGCCTGGGTAAATATTTCCTGTTAGTTGATAACATGCTGGTCGTACTCGGCTTTTTCGTCGTATTCCCGCTTATCTCCATTCGCTTTGTCGACCAGATGGGGTGGGCTGCGCTGATGGTCGGGATTGCGCTCGGCCTGCGTCAGCTGGTGCAGCAAGGTTTAGGGATATTTGGCGGCGCCATTGCCGACCGTTTTGGCGCCAAACCGATGATCGTCACTGGTATGCTGATGCGCGCGGCCGGTTTCGCGGCAATGGCCGTCGCCCATGAACCCTGGGTGCTGTGGCTCTCCTGCATTCTCTCAGGTCTCGGCGGCACGCTGTTCGATCCCCCGCGGGCGGCGCTGGTGGTCAAGCTGGTACGCCCGCACCAGCGCGGACGTTTCTTTTCTATCCTGATGATGCAGGATAGCGCAGGGGCGGTGATCGGCGCGCTGCTGGGAAGCTGGCTGCTGCAATATGATTTTCGTCTGGTGTGCAGCGCCGGGGCGGCCCTGTTTATCGCCTGCGCGGCATTCAACGCCTGGTATCTCCCGGCCTGGAAGCTGTCGACGGTCAAAACGCCGGTTCGTGAAGGGCTGGGACGCGTGCTGCGCGACAAACGCTTTGTCACCTACGTATTGACGCTTACCGGATATTACATGCTGGCGGTGCAGGTGATGCTAATGCTGCCGATCATGGTTAACGATATTGCGGGTTCTCCAGCGGCGGTAAAATGGATGTACGCCATTGAAGCGACCATTTCGCTGACGCTGCTGTACCCGATTGCCCGCTGGAGCGAAAAGCGTTTCCGCCTCGAGCATCGCCTGATGGCCGGCCTGCTGATCATGACCCTCGCGATGATGCCGATTGGCCTGAGCAGCAATCTACAGCAGCTGTTTACGCTGATCTGCGTATTTTATATGGGTTCAATTATCGCTGAACCCGCGCGCGAGACGCTGGGCGCTTCGCTGGCTGATGCCAGAGCGCGCGGCAGCTATATGGGCTTTAGCCGTTTAGGATTAGCCTTCGGCGGCGCTTTCGGTTACGCAGGCGGCGGATGGCTGTTCGACGCCGGGAAGGCCGCAGGTCAGCCGGAGCTGCCATGGCTGATGCTGGGCGTTATCGGCCTCGCGACGTTTATCGCTCTGTGGTGGCAGTTCAGCCCGAAACGTTCGGCCTCCGGAATGCTGGAGCCGCGTACCTGATTTGCCGGGCCTTCGTTTCTCCTCCATACTGAATTGAGGATGTTCAGCCACTATGGAGGAGAAACGTGAAGTTATATATCTACGATCACTGCCCGTTCTGCCTTAAAGCCCGCATGATTTTCGGCCTGAAAAATATCCCTGTCGAACTGATCGCGCTCCTGAACGATGATGAAGTAACCCCAACCCGAATGATCGGCCAGAAGATGGCGCCAATCCTGCAAAAAGACGATAGCCGTTACATGCCGGAAAGTATGGATATCGTGCACTACGTCGATAAGCTGGACGGAAAACCGCTGCTTACCGGCGCGCGTAATCCGGCGATTGAAACCTGGCTCAGGAAGGTCAACGACTACGCTAACCGCTTGTTAATCCCTCGCTTTGCTAAATCCGCTTTTGATGAATTCGCAACGCCAGAGGCGCGTGCTTATTTCGTGAAAAAGAAAGAGGCGGCTATCGGCAGCTTTGCCGACCATCTCGCCCATTCCCCCGGTCTGGTCAAGAACATCAGCGATGATCTGCGGGCGCTGGATAAATCGATCGTCCAGCCTAACGCCGTTAACGGTGAACTCTCTGAAGATGATATTCATCTCTTCCCTCTACTGAGAAATCTGACGCTAGTTGCCGGCGTGAACTGGCCGAGCCGTGTGGCCGCCTATCGTGACAACATGGCCAAACAGACGCAGATCAACCTGCTTTCCTCAATGGCTATTTAACCTCAAGGCAGTGGATGGGTTTGCCCTTCGCTGCCATACGCCTCTTTTTCAGTCTTTTCCGCTAGCACCTCCTGCGCTGGCGAGCCATGCTGCTTTGTGTCAGGATGAACCCATGGCATGACATTAAGGAATCCAATGAAAAAGATGTTTATCGCGGCCGTGCTTATCGTTAGCGGCCTGCTCAGCGCCTGTAACCAGCTCACGCAGTATTCCGTGAGCGAGCAGGAAATCAATCAGGCGCTGCAGAAACGTAACCACTTCGCTAAGGATATTGGCCTGCCAGGCGTAGCGGATGCCCATATTGAACTGCAAAATCTTACCAGCGCTATTGGCCGTGAAGAACCGAACAAAGTGACGTTAAGCGGCGTGGCTAATTTAGATCTGAATTCACTCTTCGGGAACCAGAAAGCGACCATCGATCTGAAGCTCAAAGCGCTGCCGGCGTTTAATAAAGAAAAGGGAGCCATTTTCCTGCAGGAGATGGAGGTGGTCGATGCCAAAGTTCAGCCGGAAAAACTCCAGTCTGTGGTACAGACGCTGATCCCTTACCTGAATCAGTCCCTGCGTAGCTACTTCAATCAGCAGCCTGCCTACGTCCTGCGCGAAGATGCCAGCACCGGTGAGGCGCTGGCGAAAAAGTATGCTAAAGGTATTGAGGTGAAGCCCGGCGAGATTATTATCCCATTCACAAACTAATATCTCGGGCGCTGAAGCGCCCGATTTTTTACGGAAGTTGATGCAAAGGAAAACGTTTACGCTTATCCTTAGTGCCCGGCAAAAACAGCCCTGATGACTGAACCTATTAGCCGGAGCCTTCCATGACAGCACAATCCCAGGTATTGAAAATCCGCCGCCCTGACGACTGGCATATCCATCTGCGCGATGACGATATGTTAAAAACCGTCGTGCCTTTTACCAGTGAATTTTATGGCCGGGCGATCGTGATGCCGAACCTGGTACCGCCAGTCACTACCGTCGAAGCCGCCCTCGCCTATCGCCAGCGTATCATTGATGCGATCCCTGCGGGTCATGATTTTACGCCGCTGATGACCTGCTATCTGACGGATACGCTCGACCCGGCGGAGCTGGAGCGCGGATTTAACGAAGGCGTATTCACCGCTGCCAAACTCTACCCGGCCAATGCCACAACCAACTCGAGCCACGGCGTCACCAGCACGGATGCCATCATGCCGGTGCTTGAGCGCATGGAAAAACTGGGTATGCCCCTACTGGTTCATGGTGAAGTCACTCATCCTGATATCGATATTTTTGACCGGGAAGCGCGATTTATCGAAACGGTCATGGAGCCGCTGCGCCAGCGCCTGCCCGGTCTGAAGGTAGTCTTCGAACACATCACAACCAAAGATGCCGCCGAATACGTGCGCGACGGTAACGATTTGCTGGCAGCCACCATCACCCCGCAGCACCTGATGTTCAACCGCAATCATATGCTGGTTGGCGGCGTGCGGCCCCACCTTTACTGTTTGCCGATACTGAAACGCAATATTCACCAGCAGGCGCTGCGCGAACTGGTGGCCAGTGGTTTTGACCGCGCTTTCCTCGGCACCGATTCCGCACCCCATGCCCGTCATCGTAAGGAAGCCAGCTGCGGATGCGCAGGCTGTTTTAACGCGCCGACCGCGCTGGGCAGCTACGCAACGGTGTTTGAGGAGATGAATGCTCTACAGCACTTTGAAGCCTTCTGCTCGCTCAACGGCCCACGCTTCTATGGCCTGCCGGTCAATGAGGGCTATGTTGAGCTGGTGCGCGAAGAGAGCCAGGTGGTCGAGAGTATCGCCCTGCCCGGCGACGCGCTGGTGCCGTTCCTTGCCGGGGAAACCGTGCGCTGGACGATGAAAAAATAAATAGTACGCCCCCTGTTGAAAATGCTCACCAAAGACTGTATAAATAAACAGTACACTATCCAGGGGGCAATTATGCGTATTGAAGTCTCTATCGCCAAATCAACAGCCTTACCCAACGGCGCCTTAGATGCGCTGAACAATGAACTCTCTCGTCGTATTGAACAGCAGTTTCCCTCTACATCAAGCCAGGTAACGGTTCGATACGCGGCTAATAACAATCTGTCGGTTATCGGCGGCCTGAAAGAAGACAAAGACCGGATTAGCGAAATCCTGCAAGAAACCTGGGAAAGCGCTGACGACTGGTTTGTCCGCGACTAGTCAATTAAATTTGCTCCCTCATTGTGCTTTTTTTGCCGGGTCGCCCCGGCTTTTTTATTTTTTCACACTCAGATTTTCCCCTATTGCTTTTACTTAGCACCTTCAAAAATAACAAATAACCCACCCTTTTCTGCCTAAAAAAGCAGCATATTCGCGCGTATGTATCTCTATTTCATTTAATTTCTCGAGTTTATGCTTGACTACTGATATAATTAACTTGCTTCAAAAAACATGCATTAAACCTCGAGAACTGTTGTCTTTTAACATATGAATAAGGGGTTATGATGGAAAAGAATAATGAAGTCATCCAGACCCATCCCCTCGTCGGATGGGACATCAGCACCGTTGATAGTTACGATGCGCTGATGTTGCGCCTGCACTACCAAAACCCCGCTCAAGAAAGTAGTAAAGACGCAGAAATTGGCCAGACGCTATGGCTAACGACGGACGTCGCACGTCAGTTTATTTCTATTCTGGAAGCAGGTATTGCGAAGATTGAATCTGGCGAATACCAGGAAAATGAGTATCGAAGGCATTAATATTTAGCGCTAATGTCTGAATATTCACCTAACAGGCACCTCCGGGTGCCTGAATTATTTTCGGGCTTGTATAACAGCAGGTTGTTATTTACCCTGCTAACAAAGCAATAACCTGGAACCCACCATGCAATACGATCTTATCATTATCGGTAGCGGCTCGGTCGGCGCTGCCGCAGGCTTTTATGCGCGGCAGGCAGGGCTTAACGTGCTGATGATCGATGCTCATCAGCCGCCGCATCAGGAAGGCAGCCATCATGGCAGCACTCGCCTGATTCGTCACGCCTACGGTGAAGGCAAAAGATATGTTCCCCTGGTACTGCGCGCGCAACAGCTGTGGGATGAGTTTGCCGCCGCCAGCGGTGAAGCCGTCTTTGAACGTACCGGGGTGATTAACCTCGGGCCTGCCGATTCCGACTTTCTGCGCAATGTTGCCAGCAGCGCGCACGAGTTCCGGCTGAATATTGAAGAGATGGATGCGCAGACGGTAATGACTCGCTGGCCGGAAATTCGTGTACCTGATGATTATCGGGCGATATTTGAACCCGCATCCGGCATACTGCGCAGCGAGCTGGCCGTTGAAACCTGGATCCGTCTGGCGCGCGAAGCGGGCGCCGCCCAGCTGTTCAACTGTCCGGTGTCAGCCATTCACCACCAGCCGGACGGCGTTACCGTCGAGACGCTGGATGGCGAGTACAGCGGTAAAAAACTCCTGATCAGCGCCGGAACCTGGGTCACACGCCTGTTGCCAGAACTTCCGGTCCAGCCGATACGGAAGATTTTTGCCTGGTTTCAGGCTGATGGCCGCTACAGCAGCAAAAATAACTTCCCGGCGTTTACCGGTGAGTTACCGAATGGCGATCAGTTTTACGGTTTTCCCGCCGAAGATAATGAATTGAAAATCGGTAAGCACAACGGCGGGCAGCTCATTTCCACGCCGGAAGAGCGCAAACCGTTCGGTGCGGTAGCCACGGACGGCGCCGAGTCTTTCAGCTTCCTGCGTAACATATTGCCCGGTATTGGCGGCTGTCTGCACGGCGCATCCTGCACCTATGATAACACAGCGGACGAAGACTTTATTATTGATACACTACCCGGCCAGCCGGATACGCTGCTGATTACCGGCCTGAGCGGTCACGGCTTTAAATTTGCACCGGTTTTAGGCGAACTGGCCACACGGTTCGCGCTTGACGAACCCTTTGGGTTTGATCTATCTGCGTTTTCACTGGCGCGGTTTAAGAAATAATCGCCCGCCGTATGACCAGACAACCACGCTAAAGAAACGGCCTCACTTGAGGCCGTGAATAATGAGAGAGATGATGCGTCGCCTGTTCGAATTACTGGTTAACAACGTCCGTGAACATTTTATGATTTATCTGGCGCTGTGGCTTCTGCTGGCGTTTATCGATCTTATCTGGCTATGGTTTTTCTGAAGGCACAGGATCCGGGATGCCCAGCTTCGTATTCAGACGACCGCGAGATTTATTAAAGATCTTATTGCCATTCTCGCGGCCGGCGCGCAGTTTTCTCTGCTCCTCTTCCGGCAGCTTATGCTCTTCCATGCAGACTTCGCTACAGCAACCGGCAAATTTCTCCGCACAGGAAGGACACTGAATAAACAGCAGGTGGCAACCATCGTTCAGGCAGTTGGTATGGCTATCGCAGGGCGCGCCGCACTGATGGCAATGGGCGATAACATCATCTGAGATACGCTCTCCCATACGCTCATCGAATACAAAGTTCTTACCGACAAAGCGAACCGGCAGCCCCTGTTCGCGCGCGCGTCGCGCGTACTCGATAATCCCGCCCTCAATATGCGAGACTTTAGTGAATCCATTATGTTTCATCCACGCGCTGGCTTTTTCGCAACGGATACCGCCGGTACAGTACATGACAATATTTTTATCTTTATGTTCCTGCATCATCTCAACGGCCTTCGGCAGCTGGTCGCGAAACGTATCCGCCGGGATCTCCAGCGCGTTCTCGAAATGGCCGACCTCATATTCGTAATGGTTACGCATATCAATAAAGACCGCATCCGGGTCGTCCAGCATCGCGTTGACCTCCGCAGCCTTTAAATAATCACCCACGTCCGATGCATCAAACGTCGGATCATCAATCCCATCCGCGACGATCCGATCGCGTACCTTGAGACGCAGAACCCAGAAGGATTTACCGTCATCATCAAGAGCGATATTCAGGCGCAGACCATTCAGGGCGGGATCGAAAGCGTATAAAAATTCGCGCAGCGCATCGACCCGGCTCTGCGGAACGCTAATTTGCGCGTTAATACCTTCGTGAGCCAGATAAATTCGGCCAAAGACATTCAGCTTAGTCAACGCAATCCACAGCGCATCGCGCGTGGCTTTTGGGTCGATAATAGTGAAATATTTATAAAACGAGATCGTCGTGCGCGGCTCGGTCTCAGCCAACATTTGCGCCTTTAACGTCTCATTTGAAATGCGGTTATGTAACACTGGCATGGTGTACCTGCTCGGCATAGTCAATGAGTAAAATAAACGGCGGGCATCATATAGCAAACAGGCTTAATTTACATCCCCACATTTTGCGCTACATTTTTCTCACCCAAATTTGCTCGCATTAACATTAAATGCCATCAACAGCCGGTATTTTGGCTGAAGCATAAAAAAATGCGATAATAGAACACGTTGCTTAATTGAACAGGTATGAGATGAGCCATTTACCTAAATTTTCCGCAGCGTTGCTGCACCCGCGTTATTGGTTGCTTTGGTTCGGAATCGGTCTGCTCTGGTTAGTTGTACAGCTTCCCTATCCGGTGATATATCGGTTAGGAACCGGTCTTGGCCACCTAGCAAGACGGCTGATGAAGAGACGGGCAAAAATAGCTTATCGTAATCTGGAACTCTGTTTTCCCGATAAGAGTGAGCAAGAGCGTCACCGGATGGTGGTGGCAAACTTTGAATCCGTCGGCATGGGGTTGATGGAAACCGGCATGGCCTGGTTCTGGCCAACAAAGCGTATCGCGCGCTGGACTGACTCGATTGGCGTCGAGCATATCCGGGACGTACAGACGCAAAAGCGCGGCATTTTGCTGATTGGCATTCATTTCCTGACGCTGGAGATGGGCGCGCGCATGTTCGGTATCAATGAGCCTGGCATTGGCGTCTATCGCCCAAACGATAACCCGGTTATCGATTGGCTGCAGACCTGGGGACGCTTGCGCTCCAACAAAGACATGATCGATCGTAAGGATCTCAAAGGCATGATCCGCGCGCTGAAAAAGGGCGAAGTGATCTGGTACGCGCCGGACCATGACTATGGCCCCTCCGCCAGCGTATTTGTACCGTTTTTCGCCGTTGACCAGGCCGCGACGACCTCGGGCACCTGGATGCTGGCAAAGATGTCTAAAGCCTGCGTTGTGCCGTTCGTGCCGCGCCGTAAACCCAACGGTAAAGGCTATGAGCTGATTATCCTGCCGCCGGAGTGCGATCCGCCGCTGGACGATGCGGAGACTACCGCCGTCTGGATGAACAAAGTGGTAGAGAAGTGCATATTGATGGCGCCGGAACAGTATATGTGGATGCATCGCCGCTTTAAAACGCGTCCTGAAGGCGTTCCTTCTCGTTACTAACGCACTCTCCGCGCTCAGTCGCGCGGCGATCCCGCATTCGAATACGGATGCGGGGTCAATTCCCTCTCTTTAGCTTTAAAAGCTCCCCTGCATTGCGGCAATCATTTCTCAGGCGCATAATTAGCGTGCTCATATTTTCAATTATTTGACCTGCGCTGCAGGCCAGTGGAATCCTATGCCGTCTGCTGATACCCCCATTAACTGGAAACGCAATCTTACCGTCACCTGGCTCGGCTGTTTTTTAACCGGCGCCGCTTTTAGCCTGGTGATGCCGTTTCTCCCCCTTTACGTCGAACAACTGGGCGTAACCGGTCATAGCGCCCTCAATATGTGGTCAGGTCTGGTTTTTAGCGTCACTTTTTTATTTTCAGCCGTCGCCTCCCCCTTCTGGGGCGGCCTTGCCGATCGTAAAGGGCGTAAAATCATGCTGCTGCGCTCAGCCCTCGGTATGGCAATCGTCATGCTGCTGATGGGCCTGGCGCAGAATATCTGGCAATTTCTGATCCTGCGCGCGCTGTTAGGCCTGCTCGGGGGATTTATTCCCAACGCCAATGCCCTGATAGCGACGCAGATCCCCCGCCATAAGAGCGGCTGGGCGCTGGGGACGTTGTCTACAGGGGCCGTCAGCGGCGCGCTGCTAGGGCCGCTGGCTGGCGGCTTCCTTGCCGATCACTGGGGATTGCGTACCGTCTTCTTTATGACCGCAAGCGTCCTGTTTATTTGTTTCTTATTTACCCTTTTTCTCATCCGCGAGAATTTTGTCGCGGTCAGTAAAACAGAGATGCTCAGCGCGAAAGACGTTTTCTCGTCGCTTAAAAATCCGAAGCTGGTGCTGAGCCTGTTTGTCACTTCGTTGATTATCCAGGTTGCAACCGGCTCGATTGCTCCGATTCTGACGCTATACGTGCGAGATCTTGCAGGCAATGTGAGTGATATTGCGTTCATCAGCGGCATGATTGCTTCAGTCCCAGGTATTGCCGCTCTGCTTAGCGCGCCTCGTCTCGGGAAACTCGGAGACCGCATCGGCCCGGAAAAGATCCTGATCGTCGCGCTGGTGATCTCCGTCTTGCTTCTGATACCGATGTCGTTCGTTCAGACGCCGCTGCAGCTGGGGATCCTGCGCTTCCTGTTAGGCGCTGCCGACGGCGCGCTACTGCCCGCCGTACAAACCCTGTTGGTGTATAACTCTACCAGCCAAATCTCGGGCAGAATCTTCAGCTATAACCAGTCGTTCCGCGATATCGGCAACGTTACGGGACCGCTTATCGGCGCGTCAGTTTCCGCCAACTACGGCTTCCGGGCGGTCTTTTTAGTCACCGCCGGTGTGGTCTTGTTCAACGCGGTCTACTCGACCCTGACTCTCGGCCGCTCTCGCCGCCCTCGGGCAACCAACAATCCGGGTTCCGGCACGCATTCGGTAAATTAATGCCCCATCCTTGACGCATCGCCAACCGCATTCTATAGATTGAATCGTGTTCATTTCTATTCATCTTAGGAGGTTAGCCATGCCAAAGGATTCGATGTTCTATGCCACGCTTGAAGAAGCAATCGATGCAGCCCGCGAGGAGTTTCTGGCTAATAATCCCGATAGCGACGAAGAGAACGCCAGCATCGAGCAATTAAATATTCAGAAATACGTACTCCAGGACGGCGACATTGCCTGGCAGGCAGAATTTTTTGCCGACGAGGATGAACAGGGTGAATGCCTGCCTGTTCTTAGCGGTCAGGCAGCGCAAAGCGTCTTTGACGGCGATTATGATGAGATTGAGCTTCGCCAGGAGTGGCTGGAAGAAAACACGCTGCACGAGTGGGATGAAGGCGAATTTCAGCTTGAACCCTCTCTCGATACCGAAGAGGGCCAGGCCGCAGCCGATGAATGGGATGAACGCTAATTAGTTATAGGGGCCATGACTGGCGTCAAGCGGCAGCAGTAGCGTATCAAATACCAGTGAAAAGGGCAGATCGAGAATGGTGATATAGCGCCATGAGGAATCGCGGACATCCCACTGAACGCCGGGATAGTACTGGTTTCCATGCCCCTGCCCAGGCACTGTGCGACTGATAATACTACCGCAGCCGCTGATAAGCAGCGTCATTGCGATAACCAGTAAAACTCTCATCAACAACCTCGATTCTCAGATAAAAAAATACCGGCACCATTGCCGGTATTTTCCTTTACCTACGACTTACTTCGTTTTTAACGCCAGCGGGTTCAGCGTCAGCTGCTGATAGGCACCCACCCACGAAGAGTATTTCTCCGGCGCGGCCCACACGCGATAGTGCATGCGAGACATCGTGACCGGATCGCTTAGCAATACCAGACGACGGTCGCGGTTGAGCTTATCCGGCGTCTCGTTGAGCGCCTGTTCAACATGGCGCTCGCGAGCAATATCCAGAATATGCCCGTGGCGGTGACGCGCGGTAGCCATCGCCGTTGCCAGCGCGTTAAATGATGGGTTAAATACCGCATGCATAAAACCATCTTCCAGAGAACGCTGACGGTTAAGCGTCAGGTAAGCATCGGTATCTTTAAGCACCTGCGGCGGCGAATACTCTTCCGGAATCAGGAACAGCTTCCAGCGCTTGGTGCGCAGGCCAATGGTAGCGCGGCTGGAAATGGCCGACACGAACGGCGACAGAATCAGCGAGACCACGATCGGCGCCAGCCAGAACAGGAAACGCAGATCCAGCCACGCCATACCCACCGCCCAAACCAGCCCCAACAGCATCTGCGAGCCGTGACGCATAAACGCTTCGCCCCACGGAGTCGAGTCGTCATCACGCTGCGGCGAGTTCCACACCACTTCCCAGCCGAGGAACGCGCTGACCACAAACACGGTGTGGAACAGCATGCGTACCGGCGCCAGCAGCACCGAAAAGAGCACCTCCAGCAGCAGAGAAAGGGTCACACGGATAAAGCCGCCGTACTCTTTCGGCCCTTTACACCACACCAGAATAATACTCAGTAGCTTCGGCAGGAACAGCAGCACCATGGTTGAAGCAAACAGGGCGATAGCCAGCTCCGGGCGCCACTGCGGCCAGACCGGGAACAGCTGACGCGGTTGCAAAAAGTACTGCGGCTCGGTCAACGCATGCACAACCTGCAGCGCAGTAGAGAGCGCAAGGAACATGAACCACAGCGGCGCCGACAGGTATGACATCACGCCGGTCAGGAATACCGCTCGGTGAACCGGGTGCATCCCTTTGACCAGGAACAGGCGGAAGTTCATCAGGTTACCCTGACACCAGCGGCGATCGCGCTTCAGCTCGTCAAGCAGGTTCGGCGGAAGCTCTTCATAAGAGCCTGGGAGATCGTAAGCAATCCATACCCCCCATCCGGCGCGACGCATCAATGCCGCTTCCACGAAGTCATGCGACAGAATGGAACCTGCGAAGTTACCCTCACCCGGCAGCGGCGCGAGAGCACAGTGCTCAATAAACGGTTTCACCCGGATAATGGCGTTGTGTCCCCAGTAGTGCGACTCGCCCAGTTGCCAGAAATGCAGACCGGCGGTAAACAGCGGGCCGTAGACGCGGGTGGCAAACTGCTGACAGCGCGCATAAAGCGTATCCATGCCCGACGCGCGCGGCGATGACTGGATGATGCCGGCATTCGGGTTCGCTTCCATCAGGCGCACCAGGCCACTCAGGCACTCACCGCTCATCACGGAGTCGGCATCCAGCACCACCATATAGCTATACTGGCTCCCCCAACGACGACAGAAGTCATCAATGTTACCGCTTTTGCGTTTCACGCGGCGGCGGCGGCGGCGATAGAAGATCTGCCCTTCGCCCTGAACTTCAGCAATGAGCTCCATCCACGCTTTTTGCTCCGCCACACAGATGTCCGGGTTGTAGCTATCGCTCAGGATATAGACATCAAAGTGCTCGGCGTTGCCGCTGGCCTTTACCGACTCCCAGGTCGCACGCAGGCCCGCGAACACGCGGTCAACGTCTTCGTTGCAGATCGGCATAATCAGCGCCGTGCGATGCTCCGGGTTCAACGGCTCATTCCCAACGGTCGAGGCTGAGATACTGTACTTGTCGCGCCCGATCAGCAGCTGCAGGAAGCCCATCAGCGCGGTCCAGAATCCAGCGGAAACCCAGCAAAAAAGCACGGCGAACAGAATCAGGATCCCCGACTGCAACACATATGGCAGCAGCTGCATAAAGGAAACCCATAGATTCTGCCCCACCATATCGGCCGGGTTAATCAGCGCCCAGCCCTGGTAGGGCAAAATGGTTTTCATGTACCAGGTCGCCACAACGGTCTGCGCCAGCGTCAGCAGCAGAAGAATATAGCGGCGGATAGAGCCGACGGTACGCCATTTCTGCTCGCTCTCCTGCTCTTCTTTGCTCAGGCGAGAAAGATAGCGCGGAGTCACGTCGCGTCCGCGCAGCCGATCCCAGAAACGGCCGACCGGGTTGGTACGCCAGGGGTCCGGAAACATAGAGGAACGTTTTGCTTTCGGCATGGCGTTCAACTGAGTGCGCCCTTCGTCATCCTTAACCAGCTGGTTACCGGCCAGCGAATCAGGCCAGCTATGCTCCAGCCGCGATTTTACCGACCCCAGCGGGGCGTCATCTTCGCGTTTAAAAACGTGATGTTCAGCGTCCAGTGCTTCATGTACGGCCTGCAGACTTACGTCAGGTAACGCGCGTTTTTCTGCATCCGACAGCGGCAATGCGTCGATGTACTTCGTTATCTTATTCATTGGCAGGCAGCTGATAGCTCCAGGTTTCGCTCAGCGTCTGGTCGGTATTGACCAGCGCAGCGCGCATATCCGTGGTTTTCTTAGGATCTTTCACTTTGACGCGCAGGATCATACGCCAACCCTTAGTTACCGGGTTGTAGCGCACGGTATTTTCGACGATTTCAGCGTTATCACCGATGCTTGCCTGCGCGGTTACCGGGGTATCTGCGGGCAGCTTTTTCATCTCGGCGCCGGTGAAATCAACAATGAAGGCAATGGTGCCATCAGGCTGGCGGATCAGGTTCGATTGCTTGACATCGCCGGTAGAGCGGCGGGTCTGCATCACGTAGGCGTTATCCGGCGCATGCAGCTTGTCTTCGTCGCGGCTGAAAGTGATGGTGTATTTGAAGTTCATCTCTTTGCCGGGTTCCGGCAGTTGATCCGGCGTCCAGTAGGTCACGATGTTATCGTTGGTTTCATCGTTGGTCGGGATTTCGACCAGTTCGATTTTCCCTTTACCCCAATCACCTTTCGGCGTAATCCACGCGCTTGGGCGCAGATCGTAGCGGTCATCAAGATCTTCAAAACGCGAGAACTGGCGGCCGCGCTGTAGCAGGCCAAACCCCTGCGGGTTCTCCATTGCGTAGCTGCTGACGGCGAGGTGCTTCGGATTATTCAGCGGACGCCAGATCCATTCGCCGTTGCCGGCAAGGATCGAAAGCCCATTTGAATCATGCAGCGACGGACGATAGTTGGTAGTCGGAGACGGCTGATGCGGCCCGAACAGGAACATACTGGTCAGCGGAGCCACGCCCAGCTTACCGACTTTGTCACGCAGATAGACCTTAGACTGCACGTCCACCACGGTATCGCGACCGGGCATGATCACAAAACGATAGGCGCCGGTTGCGCGCGGGGAATCAAGCAGCGCATAAATCGTCAGACGTTTATCGGTGGCTTTAGGACGCTCAATCCAGAATTCACGAAAACGCGGGAACTCTTCTCCAGACGGCAGCGCGGTATCGATCGCAAGCCCACGGGCAGAAAGACCGTATACCTGACCCTGGCCGAGCACGCGGAAGTAGCTGGCTCCGAGCATGCTGACGATCTCATCGTTCTTGTCTTTGCTGTTGATCGGATACAGCACCTTGAAGCCCGCAAAGCCGAGGTCTTTAACCGTGTCTTTATCGTGCTGCACGTTGCCAAAATTAAAATAGTCCGGGCTGTATTTAATTTTGCGCACGCTGGTTGCCGTCACTTCATTAATGGTGACCGGCGTATCGAAATACATTCCCTGGTGATAAAACTCGAGTTTGAACGGGCTTTTCAGATTATTCCAATAAGCTTTATCGTGATTAAACTGAATTTGCTGATAGTCCGCATATTTCATGTCGCGGAAGGCAGAGGGCAGGTTACTTTTAGGCGCTTCAAAGCCTTTGCTGGCTAACGTTTGTGCCTCTTTTGCGACGTCATCAATGCTGAATGCCCATGCAGATGAAGTACACAGGGACAACATTACGGCTGCGCTTAACCAACGCATTTTCATCATCTGTGGTTTATGTTTCATATAAGTAAGCACTTCCCCCTTTGTGTGCTTAAATCGATCCGATCTATTTTAATGGAAACTCAGGCATTCCGACAACATAATCCCTGCATTGTTCGGCATGGCGGCACAGGGAATACACAGTTCACTGCCCCGATTGCACTTTGCGTGCTTATCCTGGAGACAGTTAACCAGAGTTCATGTAGGGTTGCAGTGAATTTAAACGTTATCACGTTGAGTGATAAGACGAATTGTCTGAGAATGTAGTGATATTGTATGAATAATACTCCGGTACAGCGTGAATATTTTTTCGATAGCATCCGCGCATGGCTGATGCTATTGGGTATCCCTTTTCACATTTCGCTCATTTACTCCAGTCACAGCTGGCATGTTAACAGCGCCGAGCCTTCATGGTGGCTGACGTTGTTTAACGACTTCATTCATGCCTTTCGCATGCAGGTCTTCTTTGTGATTTCCGGCTATTTTTCCTACATGCTTTTTCTGCGCTATCCGCTGAAGAAATGGTGGAAAGTCCGCGTTGAGCGCGTCGGCATCCCCATGTTAACCGCGATCCCCCTCCTGACCCTACCGCAGTTTATTATGCTGCAGTACGTCAACGGTAAGGCGGATAACTGGCACACGCTTTCCGGCTATGACAAATTCAACACCCTCGCCTGGGAGCTGATTTCCCACTTATGGTTTTTGTTAGTGCTGGTGGTTCTGACGTCGCTGGGCGTAGTGATGTTTAAATGGCTGACGCGCCCGCGTTCTGCCGCGGCACCAATCTTTGGTGACACCGTCACATTAGGCCAACTGTCGATGATTTTTCTCGCGCTGGGCGTGCTGTATGCGGTCATTCGCCGCACCATTTTTATCCTCTACCCGCCCATTCTTAGCAATGGCCTGTTCAACTTCATCGTGATGCAGACGCTATTCTATCTGCCTTTCTTTATCCTCGGCGCCCAGACGTTTATTAACGCGCGCCTGAAGACGATGTTTACAACCCCATCGCCATGGTGCTTTGCGGCGGCTTTACTCGGGTTTATCGCCTATCGGCTGAATCAGCAGTACGGCTCTGGCGACGGCTGGATGTATGAGACGGAGTACGTGATTACCATGGTGCTGGGGCTATGGATGGTCAACGTGGTCTTTTCGCTTGGCCACCGCTTGTTGAATTTCCAGTCAGCGCGGGTGACCTATTTCGTTAATGCATCGCTATTTATCTACCTGGTGCACCACCCGCTGACCCTTCTCTACGGGGCGTGGATAGCGCCGGTCATTAAATCCAATACCCTTGGGTTTATGACCGGGCTGGTTTTTGTGGTCGGGATTGCTCTGGTGCTATATGAAATCCATCTGCGGATACCGCTGTTGCGCTTCCTTTTCTCCGGAAAATTCCAGCAAAAGACGGCTAAGCCGCAAATATCCGCCAGTTGAAACAGCAAGCTGCTGTGTGGAACGCACATAGCAGCGCTATTTTTGTGCAAACAGCAGTTGAAAAACATCGCGGTACAGGTTTTCCATTGCTGCTTTATCTACCGTCGGGGTCGTCGCAAAGTCGCAACGATAGGCAGCCCCTTCGGTTAATATCGCGATAAATTCGCAGGCGACGCTAATTTGCGCCTCGGTCATCTCAGGGTGATAGTGCCGGGTTAGCCGCCCGCCCTCCTCTTTCAGGCGGCGATCGGCCTGGTTCATGATTTCGCGCAGGCGTGGATTTCGGGACGCCTCGGCGTTAATTTCCATCAGCAGATAATTATCGTTTTTCGTAGACCCGGTCACGAGTGTTGCGCCGGCTAATACTGAAGCCATGCGGGCTAAATCATGATTCCCGGCAACGATTTCGCCCACTCTGGCATTCACGATCTCACTGACGATGACTTCAACGATCTCTTCTTTGCTGGCGAAAATGCGATATAGCTGACCTACGCTAAGGCCAGCCTGATGCGCAATATCCGCTACGGAGGCGCCGTGCAGGCCCTTTTCCGCAAAGCATTTCTGTGCCGCGGCTACGATTTCCATCCGCCGAAGCCGTTGCTTTTGTAGAACCTTCCCTTCAGCCACCGATACCTCTCCCGTTATGATAATTCCAGGCCTGCGCAGGAAACTATCATATCTTATTCTGATGGCCGAGTTGCGCGCGACTTGCCTCAAGTAATCGCGTATAAATGCCGGCGGTTTCGGCATCAAAGCATACGAAACACACGCGTTCCAGCGGGTTATAGCGAGTGAGGAAAGCATTCACCGTCCGTACGGCTATCTCCGCGGCGGCCTCTTTAGGGTAACCATAAACGCCGGTGCTGATAGCAGGAAATGCAATAGAACGATAATTGTTTGCCGAAGCCAGCAGCAGGCTATTTTTATAGGCGTCAGCCAGTAACTCCGCCTCCTGCCTGTCACCGCCGTGCCAGATGGGTCCAACGGCGTGAATAACCGCGCTGGCGGGCAAATTTCCTGCCGCCGTAATCACCGCATGACCTGGCGGACACTCTCCCTGCTGTTGCCGCACCACTTTACAGGCAGCAAGCAGTTCTGGCCCTGCCGCGCGGTGAATCGCGCCGTCCACGCCACCACCGCCAAGCAGCGACGGGTTTGCCGCATTGACGATAACGTCCACCGCGAGCTTTGTAATATCGCCGAGAACAACCTCAGGTTGAACAGCCATTTCTCCTCCTGTCGGCATAGGTCTTCAAATGAATACACGAGGATAATATGGCACGATAGCCCCCGGGACGAAAGCCTGGGGGCAGAGGGTTACCGATAATCAACATCCAGAATAGCGAGGGTCCGTTGCGGATTAATATATCTTAATTGCGCAGAGCGAATATTTTCGTTGTGTATATTCCCTTTCTCAAGCTGTTGAGCAGAAATTTTAATCGCATCCGCCCTCGGGCAATCCATAATAATTTGGTCTTTTATCGTATTGAGCTGGCAGGGTGCTTCCACCACCCGCCCGTAAAAATGGATGACGCCAGCCACGGTCTGTTCTGCGAGCACAGGGTTAACAAAAGAAGGTAAAATAAACAGCGCGGCAAGTGGTGCATATATGATTGTTTTCATTATAAAACTCCTCTGCATATCGGTATAGCTACTGAAAAGCACCAGCCATCCATGAGTGCATCGAGTTATATTTTTTTACTTCAAGTTAATTATATTAACAATTTGAAAACAAAAAATATCATTTATTTAAATATGCTAACAAAATCGATTCACTGACTGTCGGTACAGTTAAAGTCTCAGATATATAAGGAAAAATAGAATACAGGGAATATTAATGATGGGGTAAACAGGCAGCAAAAAAGCAAAAGAGCCCGGCGGGCCCTTTTGTGATGGAGACGGGGATAAATTAAAAGCGATTAGCTGCTTTGGTTAGCAAGAGATTTATTTTTCTCAGCCCGGGTCGCCAGCCACAGGCCGCTATTTTTCATGGCGTAGCCAAATACCAGACCCAGCGCGAGTGAAGGCACAACCAAACGCCAGTCGCCGCTGCCGGCAAACGTCGCGCACGCGCCGATAAAAGTTCCCGGCACAAAAGAGAGCATCAGCTGACGCGCCTGAATGCACATCAAAAACGCCACGATGCCGGTCATAATATAGCTGACAATTTCCAGCTGCGGCGCCAGCGCGCTGCCGTGAATAATTACCAGCGCCCACACAACGCCGCTCATGACCGTACAGGTTGAAATAAACAGCCCTTTTAACCCACCTTGCGGACAGGCAAAGTAAGCCGTACAGCCAAGGAACCCCGCCCAGCTCAGCAGACCCAGTGCGACAGCCACCCATCCCCAGATACCGGAGAGAATGCCTGTCGTTAATGCGATTGCGAAGAGTATGTTCATGGCGCGTATCATAGCAGAAACGCACCCGTCAAATGCGACTCAGAGCACACTAAATGAAATCAAAAATATTTCATTGCATTTAAAGTGTGATTTTAATCACAAATTATTGTTCGTTTTCTTCCTGCAGCTCATCCCACATGGCGGAGACCGCTTCGCGAGTCAGCGGGGCCATCGTGCGCCAGAACGGCGTGGTGGCATGCGCTTCAACTTTGCCCAGGAACTCACCGCACCAGGGCAGGATATATTCCGCGAACAGGGTTTCCAGAACTTCGCTTTCATCTTCCGCCGCGTGATCTTCCAGCCAGGAAGCGGCCAGCAGTAAGGAGCCGAAATGATCCGCCGCCCCCTCCCCCGTAGGTACGCCATGCGCGGCGAGGAAACCACGGACTTCAGCTTCCGTCGCGCCGTCTACCCATGCGCTACGGTAAGGCGCCACGCGGCACTCTTCACCGACAAACAGCACGTTGTATTCGGCGGCCAGCGACTGCATATCACAGCTTTTTTGCAGGCGCTCCAGCAGTTCATCCTGTTCCAGCGGCCAGCTCGCCGCCAGCTTCCCTTCGCGGATAAGGGTAAAGAGCGGAACCAGCAGCGGGTCCTGCGGCTGACGATAATAGAGAGAGCCCAGCACGCGGCAGAGGATTGAAAACTCGTTCATTCATTTATTCCAGTTATTCAAATTAAAGTTCAGCCAGCTCAGGAATCGCAGGCATGCCGCGCGATTCAAGAAAATTAAGCAGACGCCGGGGCGTTACGTTAAGAATTCGGTCTTCCGGAAAACCGACGGCATCAAGAATTTTTCGGCATTCGCTAAATTCACCGAGCGTAAATGCCGTATGGGAATCCGAGCCCAGCGCCACCCAGCCACCGGCATCGCGTACGGCCGCCGCAACGGCACGGCAGTTATCTTCGCTGCCGATACGCGACGAGACAAAAGAGGAGTTATTGATTTCCAACGCCACATGGTGCTTCGCCGCGGCGGCGGCAATGGCAGGGATATCCACGGGAAATTTAGGGTTACCCGGATGGCTGATGATATGCACCGCGCCGCTCGCTATCGTGGCGATCATCGCTTCGGTATGCGTCGCTTTATCCTGAGGAGGGAATACCGGCTCATGAAAGCCAGCGATAATCAGGTCCAGCGAGTTCAGCATCGGGCCGGTACAGTCGATTTCGCCCTGGGTATTTTTGATATTGGCTTCGATACCTCGCAGGATGCCAACGCCATCCACTAGCCGCGGCCAGATACGCATATTAATAAAATGCCAGTAGTGCGGCGCATCGGCCATATCGGGCCCGTGGTCGGTAATGGCAAAGAGTTTGATCCCCTTGCGCTTTGCTTGCGCGATATAATCGTGCAGGGTGCTGTAAGCGTGGGTGCTGGCGACGGTATGCATGTGCAGGTCAACAGGATACATCACAATCTCCTTCTCTGTTTGTGGCAAGAATAGCAGGAATCTGCGCCCATGATCAGCAAAAACCCCGCTCAGGCGGGGCTATCGCTTAGTATCCCAGTTGGCGATCGACCTGCCCGCTGACCGTTTCGCCCCGTTCTAACTGACCGATGGTTTTAGCGATATAAGCGATGGCTTCCAGAGGCCGGGTGACGGCAGCAATATGCGGCGTCATCGCCACTCGCGGGTGCCGCCAAAGCGGGCTCCCTTCCGGCAGCGGTTCGCGGCTGAACACATCCAGCATCGCCCCTTTTAACTTGCCGCTATCCAGCGCGGCCAGCAGATCCTCTTCCACCACATGAACCCCGCGAGCGAGATTCAGCACATAGCTGTTATCCGGCAGCTGCGCCAGGCGCGCGCTATTAATAATGCCAACGGTTTCCGCCGTGTTGGGCAGCAGGTTAATCAGCACTCGTGTACCGCTCAGGAAGTCTTCCAGCTCGGCTTCCCCCGCAAAGCTCGTTACCTGAGGCCAGGATTTGCGGCTACGGCTCCAGACGCGTAGCGGAAAACCCCAGCGTTGCAGGCTTTCTGCCACTTTCGCGCCCAGTACCCCCGCCCCCATAATGCCGATGGCGAAGTCCTCACGCTGATACTCCTCCAGCGGCTGCCATCGCGCCTCCTGCTTTAAGGCCTGATAGTCATCAAAACGACGGAACCAGTGCAGCACCTGGCTCACCGCATACTCTTGCATCTGCAGACCCATGCCGGTGTCTTCCAGACGGAACAGCGGCGTCGACAGAGGCAGCATTTCCGGGTTTTCCCGCAGTTTGCTTAGAATTGAATCAACGCCGGCGCCAAGGGCAAAGACGGCTTTAAGTTTGCGGCCTTGCAGCATTTCAACCGGCGGATGCCAGACCAGCGCATAGTCAGCGGGTTGATTATCACCGGATTTCCATTCGCGGACTCGCGAGCCGGGGAGCTGTTTTTCCAGCTCCGCAATCCAGAAAGGGGTATCGAACGTCGGGTGGTAAAAGATGATATCCATAAGGGCTCCTGACAGCTGACGCTATCGGCAGGTTAGGCTAGCGTCGCGTTTTACTCGTTGTTTTCTATTGGTTTGCCAGCATAGCAAATTTCGTCAGGCGAGCGTGTGAAAAAGGGAATGGCGACAAAAAAATCGATTCTCGCGCATTTAGAGAGCAAGTTGCTTGAAGTTTGGCTAAACGGTCGATTTTTTAAAAAAGTTGATTGACGGGAGATACGTATTTCCCTAAATTAGCGCCCGTTCCCGGCAACAACGGGAAAGACAATATGGTGAGGTGTCCGAGTGGCTGAAGGAGCACGCCTGGAAAGTGTGTATACGGCAACGTATCGGGGGTTCGAATCCCCCCCTCACCGCCATACTCAAAGAAGAGCTCGTACGCAAGTACGGGCTTTTTTTTCGCATATAGCACCTGCCGGGGGGAGGAGAAGCCCCGACCGGGGTTCGACAACTGGCGACAGCCAGTTGGACAGATGACGAGCCTGCGAGGAATCTGCCCCCCTCACCGCCATCTTCGAAGAAGAGCTCGTACGCAAGTACGGGCTTTTTTTTCGCCTGTTGCACTCCGCCCGGTAGCCCGGACAGGCGCATCGCGCCGCCTCCGGGAACAGTCGCCATCCCGCGGCTTCAGACTCTCTCCGATAGCGCAGCGCCGCCGGGATAGCGGCAAATGCTAATCCTCCTCCATCCGCTGATACTCTTCGCTCAGGAAATCAACCAGCGCCCTGACCGAGGGCAGCAGCCCGCGGCGCGAGGCAAACACCGCATGGATCACCTCCCTGCGCGGTTGCCACTCATCAAGGACAACCACCAGCTCTCCGGCGGCCAACTGATCGCGCACCATTAATAAAGGAAGCTGTACCACCCCAACGCCGGCAATGGCCGCTTCACGAAGCGCCAGCATATCCGTGGTCACCAATCGGGGAGTGAAATAGATCTCCGCCCTTGCGCCCTCTGGACCGGTCAACTGCCACTTATGCTGATGTTTACCTGCGCCCAGGCTCAACCCCGGCCAATCGCTTAATTCTGATGGAACCCGCGGCTGCCCTTGCCGCTCAACCAACCCGGGACTGGCGACCAGACGGTGCCCGCGATCGGCCAGGACACGCATCACCAGGTCGCTGTCTTCTATCGGTCTTGGGCGCACGCGAATCGCCACGTCGACGCCCTCGCCAACGACATCCACTCGCCGATTGGTGGCTTCCAGTTGAAGATTGACGCCCGGGTAGCGCACCATAAACCGTGCCAGCATCGGCCCAATATGCGCATGCAATAACGTTACCGGACAGGTCAGCTTCACGCTGCCGCGCGGTTCGGAACGCAGGGTTTCCACCGCCTGTTCTGCCGCTTCCGCCTCGATCAGCATCGCCTTGCAGTGTTGATAAAAAGTAAGCCCAACTTCCGTTACCGCAAATTGGCGGGTTGTACGTTGAATCAAACGTACGCCAAGGCGTTCTTCTAACTGGGCGATTCGACGGCTCAATTTTGATTTGGGTTGATCGATCGCCCTTCCCGCCGCAGCAAATCCACCGTGATCGACCACCTGCACAAACCAGGCTAAATCATTAAGATCCTGCATCCTTCCTCCATCGTTCCATTTTTAGAACAGTATAGGTCGTTTTTGCTATCTAGCGGACTATTAGTGGCGAATATATGCTTATTCACATCAGAAACAGACATTCAGGAGACTGCCATGAAACAAATTACAGGTATCTACACTGCGCCTTCACAGCACTGGGTAGGCGACGGTTTCCCGGTTCGCTCAATGTTCTCTTATCAGACACACGGCGAACAGCTAAGCCCCTTCCTGCTGCTTGACTATGCAGGACCGCATCACTTCCCGGCGGGAACGGAGAAACGCGGCGTCGGCGAACATCCGCATCGCGGATTTGAAACCGTCACCGTGGTCTATTCCGGCGAAGTTGAACATCGTGACTCAACCGGTAGAGGCGGCGTTATTGGGCCGGGTGATGTGCAGTGGATGACCGCGGGCGCCGGGATCCTGCACGAAGAGTTCCACTCCGCGGCGTTCACCCGTACCGGCGGCGAGCTGAAGATGATCCAGCTCTGGGTCAACCTTCCGGCTAAAGACAAAATGACGCATCCGGGATACCAGAGCATTACGGCTGATGTGATTCCTGACGTTGACCTGCCGAACAATGCCGGCCGCATACGGGTTATTGCCGGGCGCTACGAGGATACGGTTGGCCCCGCCCACACGTTTTCTCCGCTGAACGTATGGGATCTTCAGCTTAACCAGAGTCAGGAGATCACCCTGCATCAGCCTGCTGGCTGGAGTACGGCGCTGGTCGTCCTGGAAGGTGAGATTGTCGTGAACGGCGAGGGCAACGCCCACGAGAGACAGCTGGTTGTGCTCAGCCAGAAAGGAGAAGCGCTCCACCTCGCGGCCAGTACCAACGCAAAAGTACTGCTGATGGCCGGCGAGCCGCTGCAGGAGCCGATCGTGGGCTACGGCCCGTTTGTGATGAATACCAAAGCGCAAATCGCAGAAGCGGTTCGTGATTTTAATAGCGGCCACTTCGGCCAAATCTGATACTGAATGAGGTGTAGAATATGTCTACCCCAGCTAACTTTAATGGTTCTCGTCCGGTTATTGATGTCAATGATACCACCATGCTGCTGATCGACCACCAGAGCGGTCTGTTCCAGACCGTGGGCGATATGCCGATGCCGGAGCTACGGGCGCGCGCCGCCGCGCTGGCGAAGATGGCCTCGTTAGCCGGCATTCCAGTGATCACCACGGCGTCAGTGCCGCAGGGCCCGAATGGCCCGCTGATCCCTGAGATCCATGAAAATGCGCCGCATGCGCAATATATTGCGCGTAAAGGAGAGATTAACGCGTGGGATAACCCGGAATTTGTTGCCGCGGTAAAAGCGACCGGGCGTAAAACGCTGATTATCGCCGGTACCATTACCAGCGTCTGCATGGCGTTCCCGTCCATTGCCGCCGTCGCCGATGGCTATAAGGTTTTTGCCGTCATTGATGCTTCCGGTACCTATAGCAAGATGGCGCAGGAAATCACACTCGCCCGCGTCGTCCAGGCTGGCGTCGTGCCAATGGATACCGCGGCGGTTGCTTCTGAACTGCAGCGCACCTGGAATCGACCGGATGCCGCTGAGTGGGCCGAGGTGTATACCAAGGTCTTCCCGGCATACCAGCTGCTGATCGAGAGCTACGCCAAAGCTCAGGACGTGGTCAAGAACAACGAACAGCTTGATTCACAGCGTTAAAATGCCTGCCTCGCCGCACTACGGCGGGGCAGTGTTCATTGCTTAACCGAACGATAGCAAAAGAATAAATACTGCTTGACCGTTTTAGCGCAACTCCCTATAGTAGCGCCCCGTTGCCCACCCAAGGTGAGCAGCAAAACAATATGGTGAGGTGTCCGAGTGGCTGAAGGAGCACGCCTGGAAAGTGTGTATACGGCAACGTATCGGGGGTTCGAATCCCCCCCTCACCGCCATATTCAAAGAAGAGCTCGTACGCAAGTACGGGCTTTTTTTTCGCCTGTTGCACTCCCCCGGGGGGGATGAGAAGCCCCGACCGGGGTTCGACAACTGGCGACAGCCAGTTGGACAGATGACGAGCCTGCGAGGAATCTGCCCCGACAAAATTGCCGGGAGCAATTTTGAACAGCGCCTGCGCTGACCCCGAAGGGGCGAGGCCCAGGGATGGGCCGAGTAACGGCGAGCGCAGCGAGTCAATCCCCCCCTCACCGCCATATTTTAAGAAGAGCTCGTACGCAAGTACGGGCTTTTTTTTCGCATATAGCACCTGCCGGGGGGGGAGAAGCCCCGACCGGGGTTCGACAACTGGCGTCAGCCAGTTGGACAGATGACGAGCCTGCAAGGAATCTGCCCCGACAAAATTGCCGGAAGCAATTTTGAACAGCGCCTGCGCTGACCCCGAAGGGGCGAGGCCCAGGGATGGGCCGAGTAACGGCGAGCGCGGCGAGTCAATCCCCCCTCACCGCCATCTTCGAAGAAGAGCTCGTACGCAAGTACGGGCTTTTTTTCGCCTGTTGCATTCCACCGGGGGCAACCTGTTTTATCAAGCGGCGTGACGCCTTTTCCAGTATCTCCCCATCTCCAGCAACATGCTAAAAGACGCCGGAAGCACGGTTAACGTGACGAGCGTGGCGACGATGAGCCCGCCAATGATGGCATACGCCATCGGCCCCCAGAAGACCTGGTGAGAGATGGGGATCATGCCCAGGATCGCGGCGCAGGCGGTCAGAAATATTGGCCTGGCCCGGTGCTCTGCGGCGGCAATAATGGCGGCCTCGCTTTCCATACCCTGAGCCAGATTATTATCGACCTCACTGATAAGTATCACGGCATTGCGGATAATCATCCCCGCCAGCGCGATCGCGCCGAGCAGAGCCACAAATCCCATTGGCGTATCGCTCGGCAGCATGGCCATGACGATCCCCGGTAAGCCGAACGGGGCCATTAACAGAGCCAGCAGCATACGAGAATAGCGCCGTAGCTGGAGCATCAGCAGTAACAGCATCACCCCGAGGGTGACGGGTAAAATATCAAAAACCGAGCTATTGCCTTTTTCGGACTCCGCGACCACCCCGCCTTCTACAATGCTGTAACCGATGGGTAGACCCGCGCGCAGTTTATCCACCGTCGGGCGCAAACCGTCCGATACGCCTTCTGCCCGCATCCCCGGCGCGAGGTCGGTTTGCACGGTGATGAACGGCAACCTTTGCCGACGCCAGAGTACCGGATCGTCCACTCCCCAGTCCGGCGTGGCTACCGCGCCAAGGGGAATTTTTTGTCCATCGCGCCCCTCCACCGTCAGCGATGACAGGGTAGCAAGATTCAACCGCTCGCTATCATTCGCCCGCAGCACCACGTCAATCAGCCGATCGTCATCCCTTATCGACGTCACCGTCGTGCCGGACCAGACAGTATTAAGCGTCTGCGCCAGACTCTGCGACGACACCCCCGCCGCCCGCGCAGCAGTCTGGTTCACCTGCAGAACGAGGGTTCTCTCCGGCTCGCCCGCGGTCTGATTCACCTCCCGGGTTAACGGCGAGCGCCCTATCGCCTCGGCCAGACGCCCGGCATACTCTCTGACCTTGAGATAATCCGGACCGCTGATCCGGTATTTGATCGGCCAGCCCACCGGCGGCCCCAGCTCCAGCGGCGAAACGCGCGAAGTCAGATCGCTGAATTGCGTGGCCAGCAGCGTATTTAACTGTTCCCGCAGGCGGTCCCGGGCGGCCAGATCCTTCGCCACCACCACCAACTGCGCCGTATTTTCATTATCCAGCAGAACATCCATCGGTAAGTAAAAGCGTATAGCGCCCGAACCCACATAGGTCGAGTAATGATCAATATTGCGATTCCCGGCAAGCGCCCGTTCCAGCCTTTCCGTTTGTTTCTCCGTGGCAGACTGCGAAGCATTGGCCGGCAGCGTCAGGCTGACCAGCAGCTCCGGACGATCGGATGAAGGGAAAAACTCCCCCTGCATAAACGTTGTGCCATACACCGATACCCCTAGCGCGGCCAGCGCAATTCCCAGGGTGGCGAGCCGGTGGCGCAGCGCCGTTCGCAGAAGTCGTCCATATCCCCGCGCCATTCGGCCCGGGCCCGCGGCATGATGTTTAAGCTTTTCCGGCAGCAGCCATGCTCCGGTCAAAGGAGAGAACAGAATCGCCACGATCCATGAACTCAGCAGCGCCATCAGTACCACGGCAAACAGCGAAAAGCAGTATTCGCCAGCGCTGGATGAGGCAAAACCGACGGGAATAAACCCGGCAATCATAACCAGCGTACCGGTCAGCATTGGAAATGCCGTGGTTTTGAAAGCATAGGTCGCCGCCAGCCGTCGCGTATCCCCGGCCTCCAGCCGGGATACCATGGTTTCCACGGCGATCATGGCATCATCCACCAGCAGCCCAAGCGCAATAATCAGGGCCCCGAGAGAGATTCGCTGCAGGCCGATGCCTGCCAGCATCATTCCGGCAAAGGTCATCGCCAGCACCAGCGGGATCGCCGCGGCCACCACCAGCCCGGCCCTTAATCCCAGGGAGACAAAAGAAACCGCCAGCACAATCAGCACGGCTTCCACCAGCACCCGGACAAACCCGCTTACCGCGCCGCTGACCACCGCCGACTGGTCAGCCACTTTCACCATCTCGATACCGTGCGGCAGCCCGGCGCCGATGGCGCTCATTCTGTTGTTCAACGTCGCGCCAAAGCGCAGCATATTTCCCGTTGGCGCCATGGAAATCGCCAGTCCAATGGCAGGACGCCCGTTAACGCGAAACGCCGCAGAAGGCGGTTCGGCCGCTCTTCTCTCGATGGTGGCAATGTCGGTCAGGGGAAGATAGCGATCGTTAATGCGCAGGGTGACGGCGCGTAAGCTCTCTTCGCTCCTGAGCGCCCCGCTGACTTTTATCGTCATCTTCTCCTGCCCGGTGCGCAGAACGCCGGCCGGAACTACCGCATTCTGGGCCCGCAGAGCATCCGTAACCTGCTGAATGCTGAGCCCCATACCGGCCAGTCGGGCGGGTGAAAAAGCGATCGCAATCTGCTCCTGCTGTTCGCCAAGCAGAACCGTTTTGCCGATATCCGGCACGGACATCAGTTCACGGCGGATCGTCTCCACCTGCTGGCGCACCTCCTGGAGGGTATATCCGTCAGGAACAAAGCCATAAATCGTGCCGTACGTGTCGTCAAACTCATCGTTCACGCTCGGCCCCTGCGCGCCTTCGGGCAGCGATGGCGCGATATCCTGCATTTTTTTGCGGATCTGATACCAGATCGCCGGGACTTTTTGCGCTGGCGTGTCATCGCGGAGATTAATATAGATAACCGTTTGTCCGGCCCGGGTTTCACTTTCGATATAATCGAGCCAGGGCGTTTCCTGCAATTTTTTTTCCAGCACATCCGTCACCAGATGGGTCGTATCCGTTACCGATGCGCCCGGCCACTGTGCGGATACCACCGCCGTTTTGATAGTGAACGCCGGATCTTCATTACGCGGCAGCAGCGTATAGCTGAGCGAACCGATAACTATAATCAGCAGCATAAAAAAGCTGACCATTTGCGGATTTTCCAGCGCCCAGGCGGAGAGGTTAAAGGTATATTTTGACGACGCTATTTTCACGGCTGCTTCTCTCCGGCGACGACTTTTTCCCCCGGACGAAGTTTACTCACGCCAGCGGTAATAACCCGGTCGCCGGGCATAAGGCCTGAGGCGATGATAACGAAAGAAGCCGTGTAGCTAGCGGGAACGACAACGCGCAGCTGCGCCTGCATCTGCGGGGTAATCACAAAGACGGCCGGTTTTTCTCCGCAACGGCTCAGCGCCGAAGCCGGTACCGCGTAACCCGCCGAGCCTGATGCCGGTAGCCTTACCGTGACGCTGGAGCCCAGCGCCATCGCAGCGGGCGGTTTCTTGAGAGTAGCCCTGACGCGCCATGTCCGGGTCTGGGGATCGGCCTGTGGGCTAATATCACGCAAAATGGCGAAGGCGTTCACTCCGGCATCGCTGAGCAAAGCAACCTGAAATTCCTCCGCCTTTTGCGCCTCAATCTTAGCGGGATCCGGGATATCAAACACCACGTCGCGCGCCTGCCCGGCCGCCAGCGTCACCACCGTCTCACCGGCGTTGACGACCTGACCGGGAGAGGCGCTGACCGCCGTAATGATCCCCTCGCCCGGCGAGGTCAGCCGAGTCCAGCCAAGGCTTTCCCTGGCGTTGCGCAAAGCGGCCTCGCTGCTCTTCACCCGGGCGCTGGCGACCAGCCAGTCCGCCCGCGCGCTGTCGAGCTGGGAGCGGGCGATTGCCCCTGTCGCGATGAGTTTTTGCATCCGGCTAACGTTCAGCGCGGCTACCCGGGCGGTCGCTCTGGCGCTCTCTTCGTCAGCCGTCGCGCTATCCAGCTGGTTTTGTGCGCTGGTATCGTCAAGCGTGGCCAGCAGCTGCCCGTAATTGACCCGATCGCCAATATCCACCGCGCGCGTCATCATCCTGCCCGCCGTGCGGAAGCTCAGGGCCGTCTCATCGTGCGCATGGATCTCGCCGGTTCTTTCCAGAGAGGGAAGCGTTGCCGGGGAGCCGATGACCACGTAGCGCACCGGGCGGGCGGGAGCCGGCTTATCGCCGCTTTTATCGCCACAGCCCACCAGCGGTACGATCATCAGGGCCAGTACGATCGGCGGCAACAGCGCAAACCAGGGTAGCGACCGCTCGGCGCCGAGCAAAGCGTACACGCACTGACGAAGGGAAAGAACTAACTCATATAACATAACGCCACTCCGTTCGGGAAATGGCGCCATTACATGACACATTAATCGAGAATGGCTCGACGTTCTGTCAAGGGATTATCAAGACGGGCTCTTTTCTTCCACGCCGGGATCGTACGGCAGATGAACGCGAATCAGCAGACCGCCGCTCGCCGGTAACGACGCGCTAATGCGCCCCCCGTGCGCCGCGCAGATAGCGCGCGCAATGGATAATCCCAGGCCGCTGCCGCCGGAGTGTCTGGCGCGGGACGCCTCCTCGCGGGTGAAGCGCTGGAACATTTCCGGTAAAAAATGCCGCGCCACGCCGGGCCCGTCATCAATAAAATCGATGAGGTAAGCCCCCTCTTCGCGGCGCAGTTTAATGGCGAGATGGCCCCCCTTGCGCCCATAGCGAACGGCATTTTCCATCACGATGGTAAAGACCTGCCCCATGCGGAAGGCGTCGCCGCGAAAGGGGCATGACGGCGAAGGCTGAATGGCGATCGTGACGCGCTGAGCGTCCGCCTGCGGCGTTAACCATGCGGCTCGCTCCTGAAGGAGCTCATCCAGAGAGAATGGCTGGTCATCCAATACCAGATTGCCGGCATCCGCGAGGGAAAGGAGATGCAGCTCATCCGTCAGCCGATTCAGATGCTGGAGCTGTTTCATCACCATCTCCAGCTGCTGCGGCTGGGTATCAAAAACGCCATCCAGCATGCCCTGCAGACGGCCAATCGCCGCCGTCAGCGGGGAGCGAAGCTCATGCGCCATCGCCACATGCGAGGCGCGGAGTTCTTTATCGTAGCGGGCCAGCTGGCCGGTCATTTTGTTAAAGTCGGCGGCAAAGCGGATCATTTCCGCCGGCGCGTCCTCAATCAGCTCCGCCTGGCGGCCAAATTGCCCTCCGGTCACATCCTTCGCCGCATCATGAAGACGGCTGAACTGCAGCGATAGCGGACGGGCGTAGCGCAGCCCCATAACAACAATGAAGGGGATCATGACCAGCACCAACACCGCTACGGTCACCCAGTCCGCCGAGGCGATAGAGGGAGTGGAATAACTCAATCCCCACCAGGTATCGACAATCTGATGAAAACGCGCCGGATTGGCCTCAGGATTGCGGCTGAGCGCGACAAATTCCTCGCGCAAGGCGGGCGGCATTTTGTACATGATCCAGTAGTTCTGCACGGCAAAGCGCAGCCACATACAGGTGGCGATAACAATCACGCTGCCGATAGCCAGCGCCAGAATACGCCCGCAAATCCAGCGCCAGAGAGAAGAGTGTCGGGTCTTGATCATGGTTGTCTGAACCTGTAACCCACGCCGCGAACGTTGACCAACGCGCCGGATACTCCCGCGGCCTCCAGTTTTTTACGCAGGTTATAAATATGCGTATCCACCACGCGCTCCAGCGCTTCGCTCTCGGGAAGGCAGCGCTCCAGCAGATATTGTCGCGAAAAGGGGCGAACGGGGGCGCGCATCAGCGTGGCCAGAAGCGAAAACTCGGTCGGAGTCAGGTCGAGAATAGACGCAGGTTCCCCCGAGCGACTGACGGTCGCGACAATGGCCGCGACATCGACCTCCAGCCCCTGCCAACGCAGAATGTCTTCCCGGGCGTCGTCTTTGCGACTACGCCGGAGCACGGCCTGAACGCGCGCCACCACTTCGCCAGGGTGGTAGGGCTTGACCACATAATCGTCGGCGCCGTAGCGCAGCGCGCCAATACGATCGGGCATGTCTCCCATTGCGGTCACCATAATCACCGGCACATCGCTTTTTCGCCGCAAGCTGGCCAACACCTCGGTTCCGTTTAGCCCGGGCAGCATCACATCCAGCAAGATCAGGTCAGGCTTCCAGCGCTGCGCCATATCCAGCCCGGAGAGTCCGTCCATGGTCACCGCCACGTCATAGTTTTCCCGGCGTAAATAGGCCTCAAGCACGCCGGCCGCGTCAGCGTCATCTTCAATTATCAGCACTCTTCTGGACAACATCTGTTCACCTTGACCGTTTCTTAACACTATCCCGACCGTTTATTGATTTAGCAAAACCATACTGCAGCAGCATTCTGCGGCGTCCCCGATCGGACGGCGCCCGTTTCCATATGGAGAACAGTATGATAGCCAGAAAAATTTCGCCGTATATGGTCGTGCCGTTTTTAATGGTGATAACGCCCGGCGCGCGCGCCGATGAAGCCGCCGCGCCTTCCGATGGGCTGACTATCGGGGTGGGGGGAAAGTACGCGCCTCGTTACAGCGGTTCTGACAAGCAGATTTGGCAGGTGGTTCCCGTAATACAGGGGCGGAAAGGCGCTTTCTTTATTGATAGCCAAAAAGGCATAGGCTACGACCTGTCAGGCGACAGCGGCCTCTACTTCGAGCACACGCTCGGTTACGACCTCGGGCGAGCGGAAAAAAACTCGAGCTGGCGCGATGGGGCTAATACGCTGAAGGGGATGGGTAATATTAAAGCCACCATGAATACCGCCTTTGCCGTCGGCTGGTCGGTCACGCCGTGGCTCACCGTTGAAGGCAAGGCTACACTTCCGCTCACCGACGCCCAGGGCGTGCATTATCAAACTTCCGCCACCCTCCTGCTGGTTCAAAACACGCAAGATATCGTTGCTTTAAAGTCCGCCGCGCTGTTTGGCGACAGCCGGTACGTCAATACGTTTTACGGCGTTGACCACCGGCAGAGCCTCCGTTCCGGCTATCGCCCCTATCGCTCAGCCGGCGGATTTTACGGCATCGATAACGCGCTGACCTGGAGCCATCAATATGACGAGCATTGGGGCTCCATTCTCAGCGCCGGCTATAGCTGGCTCGGGGAACACGCCGCTGACAGCCCGCTCGTCTCCCGGCGCAATGAAGGTTCCGTAACGGCGGCAATCACCTGGACATTTTGAGCTATAGGTCAGCAACAATTATCCGCTCTATAGCAGTAAACCGCCGTTATTTTCGTTTGTAGCGCGCCTGGATAACGTGATGAAAAAAGCCAGAAACCCCATCCACGCTAATGATAAACTTCTGCAGCGTTACCTTTAAATGTTAAGGAAGGAATATGAGCACCATTGCCGTTGTTGTTCTGACTTACGTTAAACCGCTTGAGGAAGTTGACGCCCAGCTTGCTGCACACGTGGAGTGGCTGAAGCAAGGGTACGCTGACGGAATATTTCTCGCTTCGGGGCGTAAAATCCCCAGGTCCGGCGGCGTGATTCTGGCTAAAGGCGATGATCTGGATGCGCTGCAAAACTGGCTGAGCCAGGATCCGTTTCAGCAATCGGGCGTAGCGAAAGTCGAGATCATTCCTTTTGAAGCAACGATGGCCAGCCCCTCGCTGCAGGCTCTTCTGTAGTGCGCTAAAAACAAAGCCCGGTCGCCCGGGCTTTGCAGACTCAAAAGGACTCAGTAATAGGCTTTCAGCGCGCGCTGGCAAAGCGTTGAGCGCACGCAATCGTCGGTCGTAAAACGCACAATACCGACCATCTCATCCTCCTCAAAACGCGCCAGCGCATCGCTCAGGCCCGAGCGGACTCCAGAAGGCAGGTCGCACTGGGTAATGTCGCCGTTGACGATAACCGTCACGTTCTCCCCGAGGCGGGTCAAAAACATCTTCATTTGCGCAGCGGTCACGTTCTGGGCCTCGTCCAGAATCACTACCGCATTTTCAAATGTACGTCCGCGCATGTAGGCGAACGGCGCGATTTCCACCTTGCCGATTTCCGGGCGCAGGCAGTACTGCATAAAGGAAGCCCCTAGCCTTCTCACCAGCACGTCATAAACCGGGCGGAAATAGGGAGCGAACTTCTCGGCGATATCTCCCGGTAAGAAGCCGAGATCTTCGTCGGCCTGCAGAACGGGACGGGTAACAATAATTCTGTCCACATCCTTATGGATCAGGGCTTCAGCTGCTTTTGCCGCGCTAATCCAGGTCTTACCGCACCCGGCCTCGCCCGTGGCGAAGATCAGCTGTTTATTGTCGATGGCATTCAAATAATGCGCCTGAGCCTCATTCCGTGCTTCGATTGGCGATGCATCGCGGCTGTCCCGCGCCATGCCAATGGCTTCTACGCCACTCATTTGCACAAGCGATGTGACCGATTCTTCTTCGCGCTGCTTATGGCTTCGCGAATCCTGTCTCAGCACACGTTTGGCCTCACGACGAGCTCTGGTCACTGCTTTTTGTCTTCCCATGGATAGCACCTTGCGTTGTTGGTTTACATCACACGCGCCACGATCGACGCGATTATGCGCACTAACGATTGAGGTTTGGCTTCCTTGTAAGCCATTGCTTGCCTGACGAATTGGCAGAGGGTCACGGCTACGCGCACCGGTAACCTTGCCTGGGTTCGGGTTTTCTTTGCGAGAGGAGGAGGATTTTGCGGTGTGAAAATCGCGGCCGGAAGTTGGGCTCCCGTGCTGATGAGTACGGTCTGGGGTTTGACGTTTTCCGTTACAGCAATCGGGCATTCGCGATCTCCATAATGAAACGAGACTACTGCCGAGAACTACCGCGCCTGTAATAAGTACATCAGAAATAATTCTAAGCGCAACTTATTTTTCACATACAGACAACAAATAATTCTCATCACAGCTGAGGAGAGTTTCCGACTATAAGATTACAGAAAAATGAAACAAGGCAGGAAATACAAAAAATGAATGGAAAAACAGCAGAAAACGCCCTGCCCTTGCGGGCAGGTACGTCAGGCTTCGAGCAACGATTGCCCAAGATAATGCCGATCGTTGATAACCCCCGGCAGAACAAAGAAATAGCCGCCGCCAATGGGCTTCACGTACTCCTCCAGCGCTTCTCCGTTCAGGCGCTTTTGCACCGTCAGGAAGCCTTTTTCCAGATCGTGCTGATAGCAGACAAACAGCAGCCCCATATCCAACTGCCCGGAATTGGTCACCCCCAGCGAATAGCTGTAGCCCCGGCGCATCATCAGGCTGGATTGCGTTTCCGGGGTGCGCGGATTGGCCAAACGAATATGGCTATCGAGCGCAATGGTATCGCCGTCAGGGTCTTTGCTGTAATCCGGCACGTCGTGCTCGTGCTGCATCCCAAGCGGCGCGCCGCTCAGCTTATCGCGGCCAAAAATGGTCTGCTGCTCTTTCAGCGGCGTACGATCCCAGAACTCAACGTGGAACTGAATAATCCGCGCCGCCTGATAGCTGCCGCCCGTCGCCCACGCGGGCTCTCCCTGGTCGGCGGTAACCCACACCACCTTATCCATTAGCGCCTTATCGGTGCTGATCGGATTCGCGGTGCCATCTTTGAAGCCCAGCAGATTCACCGGCGTCTCTTTACCCTTGCTGCGCGCGGCGCTGTCGGAGATGAACCCTTCCCGCTTCCAGCGCACGCTGAGCAGATCCGGGGTGTGCTTAATCACGTCCCGCAGGGCGTGAATCACCGTATCCTGGGTATTGGCGCAAATTTGCAGCAGCAGATCGCCGTGGCACAGCGCCGCATCCAGCGAATCGTTCGGAAAACGCGTCATCTTCTGCAGCGCCTTCGGCGCCTGATTAGCCAGGCCGAAACGCTCGTCAAACAGCGAATGCCCCACCGAGACGGTGATCGTCAGGTTATCCGGCGCGATCCACGGCCCGAGAATACCTGAGTCCATCGGCGGCAGCCGCGGGTTCGGCGTCTCCGGCGCAGGGCCGCCTTTGGTCAGAAAGGCGATACGCCCGGTCAGCAGGCGAAACAGCCGCTCAAGGTCCGCTTTATCGCTGGCGAGCACGTCAAAAGCGACCAGCATCATCGATGCCTGCTGCGGCGTCAGCACGCCGGCCTGATGCGGACCATAAAACGGCTGCGCTTCCATACGCGCGTTTGGCGACAGCGTGCCCGGAGAGCTATTGTCTTTTGCCGCGTGCGCCACCGGACAGCCGCCGGTTATCGCCAGCGCGCCGCCAAGCGCGCCGATCCCTTTTAATAACCGCCGCCGGGACGGTTCATTAACATCATATTTTTGCTCAGCCATCGACTTAGTCCAGACCCAGGATCCCGCGCAGCTGGGCCAAATCTTCCGCCAGCGTGGTGATCGGGCCTTTCAGCGCGTTACGATCGGCATCCGTCAGCTTGTCATAGGTCTCGAAGCCGTCTTTGGTGCGGTATTTGCTGAGAATGGTATCCACTTTTTTGAAGTTGGCGTCCACCTTCGCCAGCAGCGCGCTGTTCTCTTTCTGCAGCTGCGGACGCAGCAGGTCGACGATTTTCTGCGCGCCGTCAATGTTGGCCTGGAAATCCCACAGGTCAGTATGGCTGTAGCGATCTTCTTCGCCGCTGATTTTGCTGGCGGCCACTTCTTCAATCAGACCGGCAGCGCCGCCGACCACTTTTGACGGCGGGAACGCCAGTTCGCTAATGCGTTTTTGCAGATCGAGAACGTCGGCGTTCAATTGATCGGCATAGTTATCCATTCCCTTGACGCTATTATCGCCAAACAGCGCTTTTTCCAGCCGGTGGAAACCGGTGAATTTCGGATCTTCGGCTTTTTTCTCGTAGTCATCCTCGCGGGCGTCGATGCTGCCATCAAGATCGGAGAACAGTTCGGCGATCGGTTCGATACGTTCATAGTGCTGGCGCGTCGGCGCGTACAGCGCTTTCGCCTTCTCGATATCGCCCGCTTTCACCGCATCGGTAAAGGCTTTGGTGCCGCTAACCAGCTCCGCGGTCTCGGCGGTAACGTAGGCTTTATAGGCGGTAATAGCCTCACCCAGGCTGAGCAGCGCATCGGCTTTGGCGGCATCTTTGGTCGCCTCGCCGGTCACCGTCAGTTTGCCTTTCGGGTTGGTCAGCAGACCACAGGTCATATCATATTCGCCCGGCTGCAGGTTGGCCGTCAGCTTTTGCGTAAAACCGGGAGCGATATTCTCCCGCTCCTCCACCACCATCACCCCTTTCAGAATTTCCCACTCCAGCGCTTTCTGGCTGTGGTTCTGAATGATGAACTGGGTTTTACCCGCCTTCACGGTGACGTTCATCGGCTCGCACTGTTTGTCGGTGACGGTCACTTTGACCTGCGGAATATCGGCCGCCTGGGCGTAAAAAGCCGAGCTGAACAGCGCAGCGAGCGTAAGCTGCAGCGCATTACGACGAAAATGATTCATCATGACCATCCCTTTCGATAAGTATGTTGTCACTATTGCAATCCGCGATGCCCGACTACGCTGCCCGGGATGCGGTGGTTTTTTTACCCGGCGGCGAGACGTACAGCGCCAGCGCCGGGATCAAATAGATAAAGTATACCGCCACTTCGCTGACGGTCGGCGTTTCCTGATAGCCAAAGATCCCCTCCAGCAGCGTGCCGAATAGCGTGTGCGTCGAAATGACGTTGCTCAGGTCGAAGGCGACCTCCTGGAAGTGGTTCCACAATCCGGCCTCATGGAAGGCGCGGATAGCTCCCGCGGTGAGGCCAGCGGCCACCAGCAAAATAAACAGGCTGGTCCATTTGAAGAAGACGCCGAGATTCATGCGGATACCGCCCCAGTAGATCAGGAACCCTAAAACGATGGCCGTCGCCAGACCGAGCATCGCCCCAATGGGCGGCCAGATCCCGACATCCTGCTGGAAGGCGGCGAGCAGGAAAAAGACCGATTCCAGGCCTTCACGCGCGACGGCGAAAAAGACCATCATCACCAGCGCCCACCCGTGATTGTTCCCGCGCTGGAGGGCATTATCGACCGCCTGCTCAAGCTGCTGTTTGACATTGCGCGACACTTTACGCATCCAGAACACCATCCACGTCAGAATGCACACCGCCACCACCGCCACGATGCCCTCAAACAGCTCCTGCTCGCGCTGCGGAAACTCACCGGTGGTTTCGTTGATAAAGATTCCCAGGCCCAGGCACAGCGCCGCCGCAAGCAGCACCCCAATCCACATTACGCCAATCCAGCTGCCGCGCTGGGTGCGTTTCAGATAGCTGGCAATCAGGCTGACAATCAGCGCAGCTTCCAGGCCTTCACGTAACATGATGAGAAATGGGACAAACATGCCAACACCCTTAAATGTGAACCGCAGTCAACTGATGCAAAGATAGGTAAATATTTCTGATAGTGATTATCATTACAATAATCAGAAACACAAGTGAAATGTGGAGTGAATGATGACGATTTGTAAATTAGTCGCGAACAAATAATGACTTGCGCGATTATCTCGCAGCCCTGGCCCCACGGGTCAGGCGGACGGGATTTTTAGCGCCAGATATTTACCCGGCAGCCCAGCTGTGGCTAAATGGCGGCCTTATTGACCTGCGAAATAAACGACATGACTCAATTCTTGCACTTCCTGCTGGCGCTGGTGGTTATCCTCGCCCTTGCCTGGCTTGCCAGCTATGACCGTAAAAAAATCCGCATTCGCTATATTATCCAGTTAATTGTTATTGAAGTTGCCCTGGCTTTCTTTTTTCTCCACGCCGAAAGCGGCCTGTGGCTAGTGAAAAATATCGCTTCCTTTTTTGAGTCCCTACTCGGTTTTGCCGCCGAAGGTACCAATTTTGTATTTGGCGGCATGAGTGAAAAAGGACTGGCGTTTATTTTCCTTGGCGTGCTGTGCCCCATCGTCTTTATCTCCGCGCTCATCGGTATTCTTCAGCACTGGCGTATTCTGCCGATTTTCATTCGCCTGATTGGCACCCTGCTGTCAAAGGTTAACGGAATGGGTAAGCTGGAGTCCTTCAACGCGGTCAGTTCGCTGATCCTCGGTCAATCAGAGAACTTTATTGCCTATAAAGGCGTGCTCGGCGACCTCTCTTCACGCCGCCTGTTCACCATGTCGGCCACCGCGATGTCGACGGTTTCGCTCTCCATCGTCGGCGCTTATATGAGTATGCTCGACGCGAAATACGTCGTCGCCGCGCTGATCCTGAATATGTTCAGCACCTTTATTGTGCTGTCGATCATTAACCCGACGCGTCCGGGCAGCGAGGAGGAGATCAAGCTTGAAAAACTGCATGAGTCGCAGAGTTTCTTTGAAATGCTCGGTGAATATAATCTGGCCGGTTTTAAAGTCGCGATGATTATTCTGGCGATGCTGATTGGTTTTATCGCCTTAATTAGCGCGATTAATGCCCTATTCGCCACGATATTTGGCCTGAGCTTCCAGCAGATCCTTGGCTACGTCTTTTATCCGCTGGCGTGGCTGATTGGTATTCCGCTTAGCGATGCGCTGAATGCCGGGAGTATTATGGCGACGAAACTGGTGGCCAATGAATTTGTCGCCATGATTGAGCTCCAAAAAATAGCCGCCAGTATGACGCCGCGCGGGCTGGGAATTTTATCTGTGTTTCTGGTTTCCTTCGCCAACTTTGCCTCTATCGGCATTATCGCCGGGGCAATTAAAGGCCTGAATGAGCAACAGGGGAATATCGTTTCCCGCTTCGGTCTGCGCCTGGTGTATGGCGCAACGCTGGTCAGCCTGCTCTCCGCCAGCTTTGCGGGACTGGTACTGTAACCGAAGCGCGTTTGGCCAGTTATCCCGGGGGCGGCGCAGAGCGCCTTACCCGGGAATGTCATCGGATTCAAGTTAAAAATGTACGCACACCGGCTGGTCAACGCGCATCACCGACTCCTGCGCAAAGCGTGATTTATAGGTAGTGCGCAGCGCCTCAATCCCCTCTTCGCTCTTCGCATCTTTACCGTGAATCAGCATCAGCGCCTTGCTCTGCTCGCGCGCCACGGTACCGTCATTGCCCAGCCACTGCCCGCGCGCGTCAAAGACCGTCAGACCATCGCGAAAGCGCGGCGTCACGTCGCGGTCAACGAACTGCTGCCACTCCTGAGCGGTGATATCCTTCCCGGCCGGACGGCTTAAGCCGAAATAAAGCGTGGTTTGCACCATCGCGTTATCCGCCGGGCAGGCGTTTGCATCGACCGCCGGGGTGGTCTTCGCGGCAGGCGCTACGCAGCCGCTCAATAATCCTGCCAGCACCAGCGCCACTGCACCCTGTCTGAAACTCATTTCGCTACCCTCATTGTTATTTGTGCTGAGATATCAGCGTATTTTCAAACGATTAGCAAGAGGCATAAATAACAAAGCCCGCAGAGCGCGGGCTTGATGGGGTTGCAGGGGCTTACTCGGCGGTCGCGCGCACCGGCGGCGCGGAGTGATAATGGGCGTCCGCTTCGGCAAAGCGTCGCTGCATCTCGGCGGAAGGCGCTTTACCCAGCAGGCTGAAGACCACAATCCCCAGGCTACCAAACATAAAGCCAGGGATGATTTCATACAGGCCCAGCCAGCCGAACTGCTTCCAGACGATGACCGTGACCGCGCCGATGATCATCCCGGCCAGCGCGCCGTTACGGGTCATTCGTGACCACATCACCGAGAACAGCACTACCGGGCCAAACGCCGCGCCAAAGCCTGCCCATGCGTAGCTTACCAGGCCCAGTACGCGGTTCTCCGGGTTGGCCGCCAGGGCGATCGCAATTAACGCGACGACCAGCACCATAAAGCGTCCTACCCATACCAGCTCTTTCTGACCGGCATTTTTACGCAAAAACGCTTTATACAGATCTTCGGTAATCGCGCTGGAGCACACCAGCAGCTGGCAGCTCAGGGTCGACATCACCGCCGCCAGGATCGCCGACAGCAGGATCCCGGCAATCCATGGATTGAAGAGAATTTGCGCCAGTTCGATAAAGACGCGTTCGGCGTTCTGATTAACCGCACCGGCAAGGGCCGGGTTGTTATTGAAGTACGCAATACCAAAAAAGCCGACGGAACAGGCACCTGCCAGGCAGAGGATCATCCAGGTCATGCTGATGCGACGAGCGTGAACGATGCTGTGATGCGAATCCGCCGCCATAAAGCGCGCCAGAATATGCGGCTGACCAAAATAGCCCAGCCCCCAGCCCATCAGCGAAATAATCGCCACGAAGTTCAGGCCCTTGAGCATATCAACGTTCTCGATGCTCTTTTGCTTAATCACCTCCAGGGAATCGCCAAAACCGCCGACGGAAATCACCACCATCACCGGCGTCAGGATCAGGGCGAATATCATCAGGCTGGCCTGAACGGTATCGGTCCAGCTCACCGCGAGGAAGCCGCCGACAAAGGTATAAATAATGGTTGCCGCCGCGCCAGCCCACAGCGCGGTTTCGTAGCTCATGCCAAAGGTGCTTTCAAACAGACGCGCGCCGGCCACAATACCGGAAGCGCAATAGATGGTGAAAAATAACAAAATCACCAGCGCCGAGATAATTCGCAGCACGCGGCTTTGATCTTCAAAGCGGCCGGTAAAATAATCCGGCAGCGTCAGGGCGTTATTATTCGCCTCGGTATGCACCCGCAAACGCCCCGCCACCAGCTTCCAGTTAATCCATGCGCCTAACGTCAGGCCAATGGCAATCCAGCTTTCGGAAATACCGGAAATAAATATCGCCCCCGGCAGCCCCATCAGCAGCCAGCCGCTCATATCTGAGGCCCCGGCGGAGAGCGCGGTGACGAATGGGCCAAGGCTGCGGCCGCCGAGAATATAATCATCAAAGTTCTTTGTCGAACGCCATGCAATAAAACCGATGAGTACCATGCCAAAAATATAAACAATAAAAGTCACCAACATGGGTGTGCTAATAGCCATGTAAAAATCTCCAGAATTTTTGTCGACAGCGTCCAAATTTGTCGTTTTATCCACTACCGGAACGGGGCAATGGCCTATTGGTTGTATTGGGCGACCGTATCCTGACGGAAGCTTTGTTTTTTCACAAACGATTTAACACAGCATTTACACGAAATGCTTCCAGGACCAAACTTCATTTTGTTATAGGTTGCACTCTCTCACGTTTTTAACGGTTGCACCACGCAAAAGTGTTAACTGACGCATAGAAATACCTTATTAGACAGGGGATAAATACCTGCTATTTTCGTCATTATTTTTAACATTACCGGCGTTTTACTACCTGCCACACATTTATCAATTAACAAGGTTGCACAAAGTTGCAACATGGTAGATATTTCTACGCAACCTCATCTTGGCACGAAGACGTTCTATTACAGGAGTTCCTGACATGGGCACCACCACCATGGGTGTAAAACTTGACGACGCGACGCGCGAACGCATTAAATCCGCGGCGAGCCGTATTGACCGCACGCCGCACTGGCTGATTAAACAGGCCATTTTCAACTATCTGGAAAAGCTGGAAAACGACGAGACGCTGCCGGAGCTGCCGGCGCTGCTGTCCGGCGCGGCCAACGAAAGCGATGAGGCCGGTAACCCGGCTGACGAACCTTATCAGCCCTTCCTCGATTTCGCCGAGCAGATCCTGCCGCAGTCCGTTTCCCGCGCGTCGATCACCGCCGCCTGGCGCTGGGCCGAAACCGACGCCGTACCGATGCTGCTGGAGCAGGCTCGCCTGCCGCAGACTCTCGGCGAACAGGCGCACAAGCTCGCGTATCAGCTGGCGGAAAAGCTGCGCAATCAGAAAACCGCCAGCGGCCGTGCCGGAATGGTTCAGAGCCTACTGCAGGAGTTCTCGCTCTCCTCGCAGGAAGGCGTGGCCCTAATGTGCCTGGCGGAAGCCCTACTGCGCATTCCGGATAAAGCCACCCGCGATGCCCTCATCCGCGACAAAATCAGCAACGGCAACTGGCAGTCGCATATCGGCCGCAGCCCGTCGCTGTTCGTCAACGCCGCCACCTGGGGACTGCTGTTTACCGGCAGGCTGGTCTCGACCCATAACGAAACCAGCCTGTCGCGCTCGCTGAACCGCATTATCGGCAAGAGCGGCGAACCGCTAATCCGCAAAGGCGTCGATATGGCGATGCGCCTGATGGGCGAGCAGTTCGTTACCGGCGAAACCATCGCCGAAGCGCTGGCCAACGCCCGCAAGCTGGAAGACAAAGGCTTCCGCTACTCCTACGATATGCTGGGCGAAGCGGCGCTGACCGCCGACGATGCCCAGGCCTATATGGTCTCCTACCAGCAGGCGATCCACGCCATCGGCAAAGCCTCCAACGGACGGGGCATTTATGAAGGACCGGGCATTTCGATTAAGCTCTCCGCGCTGCACCCGCGCTACAGCCGCGCCCAGTACGACCGGGCGATGGAAGAGCTGTACCCGCGCCTGAAGTCGCTGACCCTGCTGGCGCGCCAGTACGATATCGGCATCAACATTGACGCCGAAGAGGCCGATCGGCTGGAGATCTCTCTCGATCTGCTGGAAAAACTCTGCTTTGAGCCGGAGCTGGCGGGCTGGAACGGGATTGGCTTTGTGATCCAGGCCTACCAGAAACGCTGCCCGTTCGTGATTGACTACCTGATCGACCTCGCCACCCGCAGCCGTCGTCGCCTGATGATTCGTCTGGTAAAAGGCGCCTACTGGGACAGCGAAATCAAACGCGCGCAGATGGACGGCCTTGAAGGCTATCCGGTCTATACCCGCAAGGTCTACACCGACGTCTCCTATCTGGCCTGCGCGAAAAAGCTGCTGGCGGTGCCGAACCTGATCTACCCGCAGTTCGCGACCCATAACGCCCACACCCTGGCGGCGATTTATCAGTTGGCCGGGCAGAACTACTACCCTGGACAGTACGAATTCCAGTGCCTGCACGGCATGGGCGAGCCGCTGTACGAGCAGGTCACCGGTAAGGTCGCCGATGGCAAACTGAACCGCCCGTGCCGTATTTACGCGCCGGTTGGCACCCACGAAACGCTGCTGGCGTATCTGGTGCGCCGTCTGCTGGAAAACGGCGCCAACACCTCATTTGTTAACCGTATCGCCGACAGCACCCTGCCGCTGGATGAGCTGGTTGCCGACCCGGTCGCCGCGGTGGAAAAACTGGCCCAGCAGGAAGGTCAGGTGGGTCTGCCACACCCGAAAATCCCGCTGCCGCGCGATCTTTACGGTCAAGGGCGCAGCAATTCCGCCGGCCTGGATCTCGCCAACGAGCATCGTCTGGCCTCACTCTCCTCCTCGTTATTAAACAGCGCGCTGCATAAATGGCAGGCGCTGCCGATGCTGGAGCACCCGGTGGCCGAAGGCGAAATGCAGGCGGTCGTGAACCCGGCGGAGCCAAAAGATATCGTCGGCTACGTGCGCGAAGCCACCGATGACGAAGTCCAGCAGGCGCTGACCAGCGCGGTTAACAACGCGCCAATCTGGTTCGCCACCCCGCCGCAGGAGCGCGCGGCGATCCTCGAACGCGCCGCGGTGCTGATGGAAGGCCAGATGCCGACTCTGATGGGCATCCTGGTACGCGAAGCGGGGAAAACCTTCAGCAACGCGATTGCCGAAGTGCGCGAAGCGGTGGACTTTCTCCACTACTACGCCGGTCAGGTGCGTAACGATTTTGACAACGAAACTCATCGCCCGCTGGGCCCGGTCGTCTGTATCAGTCCGTGGAACTTCCCGCTGGCGATCTTTAGCGGACAAATTGCCGCCGCGCTGGCGGCCGGCAATACCGTGCTGGCAAAACCCGCCGAGCAGACGCCGCTCATCGCCGCTCAGGGCGTGGCTATCCTGCTGGAAGCGGGCGTGCCGCCGGGCGTTATTCAGCTGCTGCCGGGCCGCGGGGAAACCGTCGGCGCCGCGCTAACTTCCGACGAGCGCGTACGCGGCGTGATGTTCACCGGCTCTACCGAAGTCGCCACCCTATTGCAGCGCAACATCGCCAGCCGGCTTGACGCTCAGGGCCGCCCGACGCCGCTGATCGCCGAAACCGGCGGCATGAACGCGATGATCGTCGACTCTTCAGCATTAACCGAGCAGGTGGTGATTGACGTACTCGCCTCGGCGTTCGACAGCGCGGGACAGCGCTGCTCCGCCCTGCGCGTACTCTGCCTGCAGGATGATATCGCCGACCATACGCTGACCATGCTGCGCGGCGCGATGGCCGAGTGCCGGATGGGTAACCCGGGCCGTCTGACTACCGATATCGGGCCAGTGATTGACGCCGAAGCCAAAGAGAATATCGAGCGCCACATCCAGACGCTGCGCGCCAAAGGGCGCAAAGTCTTCCAGGCGGTGCGCGAAAACGGCGAAGATTCCCGCGAATGGACCAGCGGCACTTTCGTTCCGCCGACGCTTATCGAGCTCGACAGCTTCGACGAGCTGAAAAAAGAGGTCTTCGGTCCGGTGCTGCACGTGGTGCGCTATAACCGCAACGAGCTGGACGGGCTGGTCGAGCAGATCAACGCCTCCGGCTACGGCCTGACCCTCGGCGTGCATACCCGTATTGACGAAACCATCGCTAAGGTCACCGGCAGCGCCAACGTCGGCAACCTGTACGTCAACCGCAATATGGTCGGCGCCGTGGTCGGCGTGCAGCCGTTCGGCGGCGAGGGCCTGTCGGGTACCGGTCCAAAAGCCGGCGGTCCGCTGTATCTGTACCGACTGCTCTCCAGCCGCCCGCAGAACGCCGTCGGGATCACCCTCGCCCGCCAGGACGCGGAGTACCCGCTGGACGCGCAGCTGAAGACGCTGCTGGAAAAACCGCTGGTCGCTTTACAGCAGTGGGCGGGGGATCGCCCGGAACTGCAGGCTCTGTGCCAGCAGTTCAGCGAGCAGGCGCAGGCCGGAACCCAGCGTCTGCTGCCGGGGCCAACCGGCGAGCGCAACACCCTGACCTTTATGCCGCGCGACCGGGTGCTGTGCGTGGCCGATAATGAGCAGGATGCGCTCACCCAGCTGGCGGGCGTGACCGCCGTTGGCTGCGAAGTGCTGTGGCCGGACGCCCCTCTGCAGCGCGAGCTGGCGAAAAAGCTGCCGCGAGAGGTCAGCGAGCGGATCCACTTCGCCAAAGCGGAAACCCTGACGACCGAGCCTTTCGATGCGGTTATCTACCACGGCGATTCCGATCAGCTGCGGGAGCTGTGCGAACAGGTAGCGGCGCGCGATGGCGCGATCGTTTCGGTGCAGGGCTTCGCCCGCGGCGAGAGCAATCTGCTGCTGGAGCGCCTCTATATTGAACGTTCGCTCAGCGTCAATACCGCCGCGGCCGGCGGCAACGCCAGCCTGATGACGATTGGCTAAGCCTGCTTCCCGGGTTGCGGCTGATGCCTTACCCGGGCTACCCCAACGCAGGCCGCGCGTACCTGTAGCCCGGGCAAAGCGCTTTGCGCCGGCCCCGGGAAAGCAGACGGCACGATGTCAGCTAATGACACCAGACGCAGGCTGTGGTTAATTAAGGCTCCCGGACGGGAGCTTTTTTTATGGGAGTTGACCAATGAAACGCACTTTACTCGCTTTTGCCGCGCTGCTGGCAAGCACCCATGCGCTGGCGGACGAATGCAGCAACGCCAGCAATCAAACGGAAATGAACCAGTGCACCGCCGCGCAGTACCAGGCTGACGACAAAAAATTAAATGAAACGTATCAGGAAGCGCTGAAGCGCGCCTCCGGCAAGCAGCAGGAATTGCTGAAAAAAGCGCAGCTGTCGTGGATTGCGCTACGCGACGCCGACTGTCAGTTCCTCGCCTCCGGCGCTGAGGGCGGCAGCGTACAGCCGATGCTGATCAACCAGTGCATGTCCGATAAAACCGTCGAGCGCGAGTCGTTCCTCGCCTCGCTGCTGCAGTGCGAGGATGGCGATCAGAGCTGCCCGCTGCCGCCCGCCAATTAACGCACGCGGATCCCTTCAATAATCATCCGCTGGACATTATCGACGGTTTGCTGAAAAAACGTCTCATCGCGCAGCGTCGCGCCGGTTACCGCCTCAACCTGAGTGGCGAAATCGGCGTAATGCTGTGTGGTCGCCCAGATCATAAAGATCAGATGCTGCGGGTCAACCGGCGCCAGCCGGCCGCTCTCGACCCAGCCGGAAATAATCGCCGACTTTTCATCCACCAGCGCTTTCAGATCGCCGGTCAGTTCACCCATCAGCAGCGGCGCGCCCTGCAGCATCTCCAGGCAGAACAGCCTTGACGCTTGCGGGTGATCGCGGGACACCTCCAGCTTGAGGCGAATATATTCGCCGATAGCCACCAGCGGGCTGATATCTTCGCGAAAGGCCTTCAGCGGCGCCAGCCAGATAGCCAGAATCTGCTGCAGCACGGCAATATACAGCGCCTCTTTCGACGGGTAGTAGTAGAGCAGGTTCGTTTTCGATACCCCGGCCAGCTCGGCGACCTGCTCAAGCCGCGTACCGTGGATACCAAACTGCGAGAACGCATCGAGCGCGGCGGCCAGGATCGCCTCTTTTTTCGCGCTCACCGCCAGTGAACGTTTGCCGATCTTTTTCACGCTGCCCTGTGCCATTCGTCATCTCCTTCTTTTCACGCCATCAGCATAGCAAATGCCCAGCGCCGACACGACTCTCTGCACCCTGATTGCGCACGACTGCGGTTTTTTCGTGCACCGATTTTGACCATTCAGTCCACTTTTATTGCTGCTATTTTCGGCAACCATCCAGTAACACATTAATAACATTAGCCTTTGTAAAACTGGCATCGCCTTTGCTTTATTTTTCAGGCGAGGTGATTGAGGGAGATGCAGGATGCAGCGCCGCGCGCCTTCTTGTTCAACGACATGCAGAGAGGTAGGTATGAAAATTGGTGTTTTCGTTCCGATTGGTAATAACGGCTGGCTGATTTCCACCCATGCTCCCCAGTACATGCCGACGTTTGAGCTGAATAAGGCCATCGTGCAAAAAGCCGAACACTACGGCTTCGATTTCGCGCTGTCGATGATTAAACTGCGCGGCTTCGGCGGTAAGACCGAATTCTGGGATCATAATCTGGAGTCCTTCACCCTGATGGCCGGGCTGGCTGCCGTCACTTCGCGCATTCAGATCTACGCCACCGCCGCCACGCTGACGCTGCCACCGGCGATCGTCGCCCGCATGGCCTCGACCATCGACTCCATTTCCGGCGGCCGCTTTGGCGTCAATCTGGTGACCGGTTGGCAAAAACCGGAATACGAGCAGATGGGTATGTGGCCGGGCGACGACTACTTCGCCAGCCGCTACGACTATCTCACCGAATATGTCCAGGTGCTGCGCGACCTGTGGGGGACCGGGCGTAGCGACTTTAAAGGCGACTACTTCACCATGAACGACTGTCGCGTCAGCCCGCAGCCGTCGCAGCCGATGAAAGTGATCTGCGCCGGGCAAAGCGACGCCGGTATGGCGTTCTCCGCCCAGCACGCGGACTACAACTTCTGCTTCGGTAAAGGGGTCAACACCCCAGCCGCCTTCGCCCCCACCGCCGCGCGTATGATGCAGGCGGCGGAAAAAACCGGCCGCGACGTCGGCTCCTACGTCCTGTTTATGGTGATCGCCGACGAGACCGACGAGGCGGCCCGCGCCAAATGGGATCATTACAAAGCCGGCGCCGATGACGAGGCGCTGGCGTGGCTTACCGAACAGAGCCAGAAAGACACCCGTTCCGGCAGCGACACCAACGTGCGCCAGATGGCCGACCCCACCTCGGCGGTCAATATCAACATGGGTACCCTTGTCGGCTCTTACGCCAGCGTCGCCCGCATGCTCGACGAAGTGGCGGCAGTTCCCGGCACCGACGGCGTGCTGCTGACGTTTGATGATTTCCTGATCGGAATTGAAGCTTTTGGTCAGCGCATTCAGCCGCTGATGCGCTGCCGCGACCATATCGCCACCATGACTCAAGAGGTTGCCTGATGATTACCCTACCCGCTCGCCCGGAATCCCTGACCTTCGCGCCGCAGCAGAGCGCGCTGATCGTCGTCGATATGCAGAACGCCTACGCCAGCCAGGGCGGCTATCTCGACCTCGCCGGATTTGACGTTTCCGCCACCCGACCGGTTATCGACAATATCAACCTCGCCGTGGCCGCCGCGCGTGCCGCCGGGATGCTGATTATCTGGTTCCAGAACGGTTGGGACGACCAGTACGTAGAAGCAGGCGGCCCCGGCTCGCCGAATTTTCATAAATCCAACGCGCTGAAAACCATGCGTAAGAACCCGGAGCTGCAGGGTAAGCTGCTGGCAAAAGGCGGCTGGGACTACCAGCTGGTCGATCAGCTGAAACCGCTGCCAGGCGATATCGTGCTGCCGAAACCGCGCTACAGCGGCTTCTTTAACACCGCGCTCGACAGTATCCTGCGCAGCCGCGGCATCCGCCATCTGGTGTTTACCGGTATTGCCACCAACGTCTGCGTGGAATCAACCCTGCGCGACGGCTTCTTCCTCGAATATTTCGGCATCGTGCTGGAGGACGCCACCCATCAGGCCGGTCCAGCGTTCGCCCAGCAGGCCGCGCTGTTCAATATTGAAACCTTCTTTGGCTGGGTCAGCGATGTCGCCAGCTTCTGTACCGCCCTTGAGCCCGCCGCGCCGCGCGCCTTTTCCGAGGAGAAACGTTATGCCTAAACAGGTGATTATTCCGCCAGGCACCACCACGCCTATCGCCCCATTTGTCCCGGGCACGCTGGCCGACGGCGTGGTTTACGTCTCCGGCACCCTGCCGTTCGATAAGCAAAACAACGTGGTGTATATCGGCGACCCAAAGGCGCAAACCCGCCACGTGCTGGAAACCATCAAGAGCGTTATCGAGACGGCGGGGGGCAGTATGGCGGATGTGACGTTCAACAGCATTTTTATCACCGACTGGAAAAACTACGCCGCGATTAATGAGGTCTACGCGGAGTTCTTCCCCGGCGACAAACCGGCGCGTTTCTGCATTCAGTGCGGGCTGGTGAAGCCCGATGCGCTGGTGGAGATAGCGACCGTCGCGCATATCGGGAAACCGGCATGATGAAGCTGAACATCTCCCCGGCGCCTTATCCGGGCGCGCCGGTGGTGGTTCTGAGCGCCGGGCTCGGCGGTGCGGGCGGCTACTGGCTACCGCAGCGGGCGGCGCTCGAACCGCACTATCAGCTGGTGAGCTATGACCATAACGGCACCGGCGAAAACGGCGGCCCGCTGCCGACAGGCTACAGCATGGCGGCCATGGCGCAGGAGCTTAACGCGGCGCTGCAGGCGGCGGGAATCGAACGTTTTGCGCTGGTCGGCCACGCCCTGGGTGCGCTGATTGGCCTACAGCTGGCGCTGGACTATCCCGCAGCGATAAGCGCCCTGGTACTGGTAAATGGCTGGCTGACGCTCTCCCCGCATACCCGCCGCTGCTTCCTGGTGCGCGAACGCCTGCTGCACGCGGGCGGCGCGCAGGCATGGGTGGAGGCGCAGCCGCTGTTCCTCTACCCGGCGGAGTGGATGGCCTCGCGCCTGCCGCGGCTGGAGGCCGAAGACGCGCTCGCCATCAGCCATTTCCAGGGCAAAGAGAATCTATTGAAGAGGCTGAACGCCCTCAAGCAGGCCGACTTTTCGCGCCGGGCGGCAGCGATAACCTGTCCGACGCTGATTATCAGCGCCGCTGACGATCTGCTGGTCCCGGCCTCCTGCTCCCGGGTGCTTCAGGCGGCAATCCCCGGCAGCCAGCTGGCGGAAATGGCCTGGGGCGGCCACGCCTGCAACGTCACCGATACCGCCACCTTTAACCCTATTTTATGCGACGGGCTGGCCGCGATGCTGCCCGTCCCCCAGGAGAACCTATGAGCGAAGCCATTAGCCCGGCCGCCTGCGCCGCGCTGTTTACCGAGGCCCGAACCCACAACGGCTGGCTGGATAAGCCGGTCAGCGACGAGCAACTGCGTGAAGTCTACGACTTGCTGAAAATGGGGCCGACCTCCGCCAACTGCTCCCCGGCGCGCATCGTCTTCGTGCGCACGGTGGAAGGCAAAGCGAAGCTGCGCCCGGCCCTGTCGAGCGGCAATGTCGAGAAAACCATGCAGGCGCCGGTCACCGCTATCGTCGCCTGGGACCGCGCATTTTACGATCGGCTGCCGGAGCTGTTCCCCCACGGCGACGCCCGCAGCTGGTTTACCTCCAGCCCGCAGATGGCGGAGGAAACCGCCTTTCGCAATAGCTCACTGCAGGCGGCATACCTGATTTTCGCCTGCCGCGCACTGGGCCTGGACACCGGCCCGATGTCGGGCTTTGACCGCGACAAAGTCGATGCGGCGTTTTTTGCCGACGGCGCCTGGAAGAGCAACCTGCTGATCAATATCGGCTACGGCGATCCCGGCAAGCTGTATGGCCGCCTGCCGCGTCTGCCGTTTGATGATGCCTGCCAGCTGGCATAAGGAGCCCGTATGTCTCTTGCCGATAAACAAAGCTTTCGCGACGCCATGGCCCACGTCGGGGCGGCGGTGAACATTATCACCACTGATGGTCCGGCTGGCCGCGCCGGCTTTACCGCCAGCGCAGTCTGCAGCGTCACCGACGCGCCGCCCACGCTGCTGGTCTGCCTGAATCGCTCCGCCTCGGTGTGGCCGATCTTCAGCCAGCACCAGGCGCTGTGCGTCAACACCCTGGCGGCTGGCCAGGAAGAACTCTCGAACGTTTTCGGCGGTAAAACGCCGATGGCGGAGCGCTTCGCCGCCGCCGACTGGCAAACCGGCGCGACCGGCTGCCCGCGTCTGGAAGCGGCGCTGGTCAGCTTCGACTGCCGCATCAGCCAGATCGTCAGCGTCGGGACTCATGACATTCTGTTTTGCGAAGTGGCGGCGATTGTACGCCATCCGGAACCGCGCGGACTGATGTGGTTCGACCGCGGCTACCACACGCTGATGCGTCCAGCCTGTTAACCCTAAACCCAGGATCTCATCATGGCTCTCTTCGATTTTCCTCGCTGGCAGTTAACCTCCCCCTCCGCCGCCTCCGGCGTCGTCGCTCCCGATGAACGGCTGTCGGTCGGGCAAACCATGGTGATGGGCGTGCAGCACGCGGTGGCGATGTTTGGCGCAACCGTTCTGATGCCAATCCTGATGGGGCTGGATCCCAATCTGTCGATCCTGATGTCCGGCGTCGGCACCCTGCTGTTCTTTTTGGTTACCGGCGGGCGCGTGCCGAGCTACCTGGGCTCCAGCGCCGCCTTCGTCGGCGTGGTGATCGCCGTCACCGGCTTCAACGGCCAGGGGCTTAACCCGCACCTCAGCGTCGCGCTGGGCGGGATTATTCTCTGCGGACTGGTTTATACCCTGATTGGCCTGGTGGTGATGAAAATCGGCACCCGCTGGATCGAGCGGCTGATGCCGCCGGTAGTCACCGGCGCGGTAGTCATGGCGATCGGTCTTAACCTCGCGCCAATCGCGGTGCGCAGCGTATCAGCGACGCCATTTGACGGCTGGATGGCGGTGCTGACGGTGCTGTGCATCGGTCTGGTGGCGGTGTTTACCCGCGGAATGCTGCAGCGGCTGCTGATCCTCGTCGGGTTGATTATCGCCTGCGCGCTCTACGCGCTGTTGGCCAACGGCCTCGGGCTGGGCAAGCCCCTGGATTTTAGCTTGCTTGCGCAGGCAGCGTGGTTTGGCTTGCCGCAGATAACCGCCCCGACCTTTAACGGCCAGGCGATGATGCTGATCGCCCCCGTAGCGGTGATTCTGGTGGCAGAAAATCTCGGTCACCTGAAGGCGGTGGCCGGGATGACCGGACGCAATATGGACCCGTATATGGGGCGGGCGTTCGTCGGCGACGGACTGGCAACGATGCTTTCCGGCTCGGTTGGCGGCAGCGGGGTGACCACCTACGCGGAGAATATCGGCGTAATGGCGGTCACCAAAGTGTACTCAACGCTGGTGTTCGTCGCGGCGGCGCTGATTGCGATGCTGCTTGGATTTTCACCGAAATTCGGCGCGCTGATCCATACCATTCCGGGACCGGTGATCGGCGGCGCATCGATTGTGGTGTTTGGCCTGATTGCCGTCGCGGGCGCGCGAATTTGGGTGCAGAACCGCGTGGATTTGAGTCAGAACGCGAATCTGATTATGGTGGCGGTGACGCTGGTGCTGGGGGCGGGCGATTTCGCGCTTTCTCTCGGCGGCTTCACCCTCGGCGGGATCGGTACGGCCACCTTCGGCGCGATCCTGCTGCACGCTCTGCTTAACCGCCGTCCGCGTGAGGCCGGGCAAACCAACGTCACCCCGGTATGAAAGCGTGCGACGCCTGAAGACCCGTTAACGGAAGCGGCGCTTAACGCGCCTTGCCCCGGATACCGGTCCGCAGGCAACGGTAAACCCGTAGCCCGGTTAAGGCGTTTACGCCGTGAGCCGGGCGTTCCTCCCGCTCAACGGCAGCTGCAAAGAGACAAAAAAACCGCCGACGTGACGTCGGCGGCGAGGGTGATGGGGTCGGGCCCGGGAGATTAACCCCCATCAGCAAACAATCAGGGGACGCTAGCTTTCGCGGCTGCCATGACTGTTTTTACCCCCTTTCTTACCCGCTTCGGATGCGCGTTGAGGATCGTTTTTAAAATTCCCCCCGCTGTGCTGGCCACCTTTACGACCTGCTTCTGATGCTCTTTCACGGTCTTCGGCAAAGTTGCCGGCACCGCCACGATGGTTTGCCATTACTGACCTCCATTTAGGTTAGACATCATGCTGCATTAGGTGAAACACGAGGCTCAGGCCTCCGCGATACGGGTTGCGTATCACGTGCTTTTAAGGTTAGCGAAGGAAAACCGCGTCGGAGGGATATCGTCACATTCTGAAATAGATTTTGTATAAGAACTGCTGCTATTACGCCGGGTGCGCGCTAAGCGGCTCTTATGACAGCCTAAAATAGCGCCACTAAAGATGTATCTTTTTGCAACAGCCCTCGTTTTTTGCAATTTTGTTATAAATCAAATAAATGATTGTTGCATTTGCACTCTTCGCCACAAGTCTTATCTTTAAAGATAGCCAGTCAACTGGCTGGCACATAACGCAACCGAGGAGTGATGCAAATGGCTAAGATTCTGGTGCTTTATTATTCTATGTACGGACACATCGAGACCATGGCGCATGCCGTCGCCGAAGGGGCAAACAAGGTAGATGGCGTTGAAGTGGTCGTGAAGCGCGTACCGGAAACCATGCAGGCAGAGGTTTTTGCCAAAGCAGGCGGGAAAACGCAAAACGCGCCCGTCGCCACGCCGCAGGAGCTGGCGGAGTACGACGCCATCATCTTTGGTACCCCTACCCGTTTCGGCAATATGTCCGGACAAATGCGCACCTTCCTCGATCAGACCGGCGGCCTGTGGGCATCCGGCGCGCTGTACGGCAAGCTGGCCAGCGTGTTCAGCTCAACCGGCACCGGCGGCGGCCAGGAACAAACCATTACCTCAACCTGGACCACCCTTGCGCACCACGGGATGATTATTGTGCCGATCGGCTACGGCGCCCAGGAGCTATTTGATGTCTCGCAGGTTCGCGGCGGTACGCCTTACGGCGCCACCACCATCGCCGGCGGCGACGGCTCGCGTCAGCCGAGCGAAGAGGAGCTGGCGATTGCCCGTTATCAGGGAGAGCACGTTGCGGGCCTGGCAGTAAAACTACACGGTTAATCTTCAGCAGGAGGAAAGCATGCCGAATCAAGAAGCAAAGGCCCATCGCGTCGGTGAGTGGGCAAGTCTGCGCAATACGTCTCCTGAAATTGCCGAGGCGATTTTTGAATTAGCCCATTACGATGAAAAGCTGGCGGAGAAAATCTGGGAGGAAGGCAGCGATGAAGTCCTGCCCCTCGCCTTCGCTAAAACGGACAAAGACTCCCTGTTCTGGGGCGAACAAACTATCGAACGCAAGAACGTGTAGCCCGAACAGGTACACAGTACCGCCTCCGGGAATTCTTGCATGAGCTTCCCGGAGGCGACGCGTTGCGCCTGTCCGGGCTACAAGACCAGGCTAAACATCGGCAGTAAGACCCGGATTGCTCCGGGTTTTTTATGCTCTGTTATTTTGTCGCCTCGGCCATCACCTTTTTAAAGGTGTCCATCGGGCAGAAGCCGTTATCATCGACCGGACAGCCGTTCAGCGCCAGCGTCACCCGCTGCGGCGGCGACTGCAGGGTTAACGCATCGGCATTGCGCAACTGCTCGGTGCTTTGATAGACGTACTCAATCTTCATCAAATCACGATTGCCGCCGTTATCATGCCAGCGCTGGAATACCAGCTTGCCGCCGATAGGCGTGCGCTCGTACTGGTTATGCAGCTGATAGGGTTTAAAATCCAGCGCCGTCAGCAGCGAAGCGATGTTGGAGTCGTGTCCCACCAGCAGCGTCACTTTCGCCGCCTTCGCCGCATCGCCCACCAGCGCGTTATCAATATATTTCACCAGCGGCTTAGCCACGTTGCGCGCCACTTCAGGGGAAGTAAACAGGCTATCCTGATAGCCGTTTTTCAGCTTCGACAGCACCTGCCACTGCTTATCGGTTTTGATTTCGCCCCAGGCGACCTGGTCTTTCGGGAACCCCTCGTAATACTGCAGCGTAAAGGCGTCAACCAGCGAGTTACCGACCTTAAGCGGACCGGAAACGCCCGGCTCCTGCTGATATTTGGCGCTAAAGGTATCTTTCCCTTCGCTCAGGGAGCACTGCTGTTTCTCTTTGCAGGACGGAGAATTGCGGTAGTCGGTTATCGCCTCCAGCAGCTTATAACTTTCGCCCAGCTGCATCCCCTGCAGCTCTTTCTCCATCGCCTGCACCGCCTTTTCGCTGAAAGCGGCGGAATCGTCGACGATCACCGGATTAAACGTTGGGTCCATGGTGCCCATTTTTTCCTGATGGTGCACCGTCACCCCGCAGCCGGGAAACGCGCCGGTAATAAAGAACTGCGCGGTCGCGACGGTACGCTGCAGGCTATTGGCATAGGCGTAGACCGCGTTCTCCGGCGGACATTCGCCGCTGGTCACTAGCCCCTGCTGCGCCAGCCATTCACGCATATAGTGCCCCATATAGACTTCCAGTACTCCGCCCTTGGTCGTCAGCTGACCGCCGGGAACATCCCACTCCGGCCAGGATTTCGGCGTGGATTGCTCCAGCACGCTGCCGTTGTTCGCCAGCGGCGCGCGCAGGTTATGGCGGCTCATGATCAGTACCTGCTGAAGCTGATACCCTTCCGGTGCGGCCTGCTCCTGCGCCTGGACGCCAGCGGACAGTAAGACAACGCCGGCCACGGCGGCGGCGAGTAGACTTTTTCTCATCCCTTAACCCTCAGTCAGTGATTATCATCGCCTTAATTGTGACAAATTTATGACATTTTTCCGGGCAATGGCTCGCAAAGTGCGGAAAGAATTACGCTTTCCGCCATGACGCAGGAAGAGTGAAATCAGAGGGATGGCGTTACTCCGGCAGCGGCACCGCCGCAAGGGTACAGATAGCTTCATGCTTGCCGCCGCGATGGTCGACGATCAGCACTTTATCGCCGGCTTTTTTACCTTCGCAGGGTTTTAAAACCTGATCGACAATACGTTCGCGAATTGACGGGTTCCCGGGTTCGGCCAGGCTATTGAATGACGTCAGAACCAGCAGCGGCCCAACAACAGCGATGATTTGCTTATTAACCATTTGTTACTCTCACCCCTTATTTAGCGGGCCAAGGGTAGCAGCCCGTCGCGCGCTCGTCTGTAAATTCGCTTAACCGAGTGTTACTCGTTCATTTTTTCACCATCATCGCGCTTTACTCTTCACATTTATTCATGTAAATAATAATTTCAGTGCATTGCTGGCAGTCTATTCTCGTCTGATTCATCGGGTCATCTTTAAGAAATATCCCGATGCTATTATCCCGATATCACGGTATTTTTTCTTCATGTTAAACATAACATTAGGTTAATCTATGTCAGGTATCCTGCTCTTTATCGTCGCGGTGGTTTTGCTGGGAGTAGCCATCTACAGCCTGGTCTCCTATGTCAAGGATCGGCGCTCCGCACAGCTGCCAACCCATAAGAAAAAGAAATAATTCATCCTCACTATTCTTACCTTCTGCCCCTGCTATTTCTCCCCGACTGCCTGATTTCAAACGAGAATGAAAAAAAGAAGGCAGGCTCGCCGGCCTGCCTTTATGTGTGAGTTAAAAATCGTTACGATTCCCAGGCCTGTTCCGCTTTAGCCCCGTCAAACTGCGGCGGCGGGTTACGGAAGCGGCGGGTCAGATAAGTCAGATACAGCAAACCCAGCCCCGCCCATATCAGACCGAGCGTCAGCGAGGTCGCCTCCAGGTTAATCCACAGAACGCCCACCGTCAGCGCACCGACCATTGGCAGCAGCAGATAGTGAAAGCGATCTTTCCAGGTTTTGTTAAACCCCTTACGCCGCCAGAAGTGATTAAACACCGACAGGTTAACGAAGGTGAACGCCACCAGCGCGCCAAAGTTAATTAGCGCCGTGGCGGTAACCAGGTCGAAGAACAGCGCCGACAGCGCGACGATGCCCACCATGATCACATTCAGCGCCGGAGTCCGCCATTTTGGATGGACATAGCCGAAAATGCGCTCCGGGAAAACGTTATCACGGCCCATAACGTACAGCAGGCGAGAAACGCTGGCGTGTGAGGCCAGGCCTGACGCCAGGGTATTCACAAAGGTGGTGCACAGGAAAATCGACTGGAACAGCTTGCCGCCGACGTAGAGGGCGATCTCCGGCAGCGCCGCGTCCGGGTCTTTAAAACGGCTAATATCGGGGAAAAAGAGCTGCATAAAGAACGAGGCGGCAATAAAAATCACCCCGCCGTAGACCGCGGTCAGGAAGATGGCTTTCGGGATCACCCGCGCGGCGTCCGGCGTCTCTTCGGAAAGGGTCGTCACCGCATCAAAGCCGAGGAACGAAAAGCAGACTATCGTCGCCCCGGTAATAATCGGGATCAGGTGCGCATTCTGGCTAATAAACGGCTGGAGCGACCAGACGGTACCGACGCCCTCCCCCTTATGCAGCCCCTGCACCACCAGCACGATAAAGACCACCATGATTGAGATCTGCACCAGCACGAACAGGGTATTGAAGTTCGCCACCAAATTGACGCTTTTCAGGTTCGCTGCGGTCAGAATGGCCACAAACGTCACCACCCATACCCAGGGCGGCACGTCCGGAAACAGCGCGGAAAGATAAATTTTGGCCAGCAGAACGTTGATCATCGGCAGGAACAGATAATCCAGCAGCGAAGACCAGCCCACCATAAACCCGACGTGCGGGCTGATCGACTTTTGCGCGTAGGTATACGCCGATCCCGCCTGCGGAAACTGGCGTACCAGCTTACCGTAGCTAATGGCGGTAAACAGCACGCCGGCCAGCGCCAGCAGATAGGAGGCCGGAACGTGGCCGTTGCTAATGCCGGAAACGATGCCGAAGGTATCAAAAACCGTCATCGGGGTCAGATAGGCGAGGCCCATCATCACCACCTGCCACAGCTTGAGAGACTTACGCAGCCGTGGTTTGCCCGCTTCAGAGGCGTTATCGAGAGAGGTGTTAATAGCCATGGCCATTTCCCCCGCTGCACATCCGGGTTTGCGGTCGTAGAGACCGGGAAACCAACCTGCTTCGCAACGGGGTTAATGGCAAATCAAAAGGTAAAAAGAACCGACGAGCGGTGGCGGCGCACTCCATGCGGCCATGACGGCCCCCTTCTCCCTGCGGATATTTAAACATCTGCATCATTTCCTACCTCGTTACACACTGTGTCGTTAACTGAAGCCCCGTTGCCGCCTGCGCTCCTTAACGCGGCATCCGGGAATGGCTGGGCTCCCAGCAAAAACGTCCGACCAGGCTCCGCTCAGGCCGTATGATGCTACTCGTGATAACGCTAAGCTGCCCCCTGCGGGGCGGCAATCAGGCGTTTTTCAACATCCACTCGATTTCGGTTTCCGTGATCAGCCGCTCAAACTGCAGTAATTCGTCGTTTTTACAGGCGTGATAAACGTGGCAGAAACGTTCGCCAAGCCGTTCGCGCAGGTGATCGTTTTGCATAAACTCCCACAGCGCATCGCTCTGGCGAATCGGGAACGGCAGCCCCTCCTGCTCAAGGCCGTTGCCTTCCACCTCTTCCTGTAACGGCAGCGGATTATCCAGACCGTGGAGGATGCCGGCGAAAATCGCCGCCATCACCAGGTACGGGTTGGCGTCCGCCCCGGCCACGCGATATTCGACGCGGTGGTTGTGCCGATCGCCGCACGGAATGCGCAGCGCCACCGTTCGGTTGTTGTGCCCCCACGACGCCTGGGTCGGCACGTACATTCCCGGTTGGAAACGACGATACGAGTTGACGTTCGGTGCCAGCAGCGCCATCGACGCCGGCATCAGATCAATCATCCCGGCGAGCGCGCGTTTTAACATCGCGGAATCTTCGCCGTCCGCGTCCGCCAGCACGTTCTCGCCTTTGTTGTTCTGCATGCTGATATGGATATGCATCCCGCTACCGGCGTGCTCTTCATAGGGTTTGGCCATAAAAGTGGCGTGCATCTTATGCTTCTCCGCCATTAAACGCACGAGACGTTTTAACGCCAGCGCGTCATCGCAGGCGTCGAGCACGTTATCGGTATGGTGGAGGTTGATTTCAAACTGACCGGGAGAGGCTTCCGCCACCGCGCCGTCGGCGGGGATCAGCTGAAGCTGGGCGATCTCATCGATTTCGTTCAGCACGTCGGCAAAGTGGTTGAGGTTGTCGACGGAGTAAACCTGGCTTTGGGTATTGCGATCGCCGGTTCCCGGCGCGCACGGCGGCTGCAGGTAACCTTCCGCGTCGCGCTTGCGGTCAAGTAAATAGAACTCCAGCTCTACCGCTACCACGGGGAACAGCCCGCGCTGGCGCAGCTGCTGCCAGAGCCGGTTAAGAACGTTCCGCGGCTCAACGTCAAAGGGAGCGCCATCTTCATCAACCATGGTCAGCAGAACCTGACCAATGTATTCCGGGTCCGCCGCCGACGGCGTTAAGGTTCCCAGCACCGGTACGCAGGTGCGATCCGGTTCGCCCATCTCCTGGCCGAGTCCCGCCTCTTCCACCACGTTGCCGAGAATGTCCATCGCGAACACCGAAGCCGGGAAATAGCAGCCCTTCTCCAGTTTGCTCAGGCCAGACACCGGGATCCGCTTACCGCGGAAGCAGCCGTTCAGGTCGGTTAACAGTACATCTACGTATTGCGTATTGGGGTAACGCTCGAGGTAGCGCTTCACTTCCCAGGTGAATGCGCTGACCCGTCTCTCTTCCGACTGCTGAACAAAATTCTCAACTTCTACGATATTAGTTTCCATGATTCACCGCCGTTGTTTAGTTTCGGACCCTGAATGGCACTGTTAAATATAATGTCCACTATTGGAATGTGTATGCAAACAAATTGTTTGTCAAATGTTAAATTAAGTTTGCAAAGGGCTATATCCACTGCTAGATTGAGAAAATATTGAACGAAATGGCCGTTTTACCCGCTAATCCGGTCATAATTTAGTCCACTTTGTGAGGGCGATCATGGAAAATATAATGTACAAGCCAGTTATTGGCGTGGTGATGTGTCGAAACAGGCTTAAGGGTCACCAGACCCAGACTCTGCAAGAGAAGTATCTGAACGCGATTGTTAACGCCGGCGGCGTGCCGATTGCCCTGCCGCACGCGCTGGCGGAGCCGGAACTGCTTTCCGCGCTACTGCCAAAACTGGACGGCATTTATCTGCCCGGCAGCCCGAGCAACGTACAGCCGCACCTCTATGGTGAAAACGGCGATGAGCCTGACGCCGATCCCGGGCGTGATCTTCTGAGCATGGCGCTGATCGACGCCGCGCTCGAAAGGCGCATCCCCATTTTCGCCATCTGCCGTGGACTACAGGAACTTGTTGTCGCCACCGGCGGGACTCTGTATCGTCGTCTGTTCGAGCAGCCTGAGCTTCTTGAGCACCGCGAGGACCCCGAACTTCCCGTCGAGCAGCAATATGCGCCCTCGCATGAAGTTCAGGTTCAGGAAGGAGGATTACTTTCTCAGTTAATACCGGGCTGCAACACGTTTTGGGTAAACTCGTTACACGGACAGGGAGCGAAAACCACGGGTCCACGGCTGCGCGTGGAGGCGCGTTCTCCCGACGGGCTGGCGGAAGCGGTCAGCGTTAACGACCATCCTTTCGCCCTCGGCGTGCAGTGGCATCCTGAATGGAACAGTAGCGAATACGCCCTGTCGCGAATGTTGTTTGAGGGTTTTATCACCGCCTGTCAGAACTATAGCCAAAATAATTCAAGTTGCAGGAAAGCGGCAAGTGAGCGACAAATTCGTCGGGAACGAATTTGACCAGCCGAAGGCTGGCCTCCGGTGAGAGGCAGGAGCCTCTCATTAATCCCCAGGAGCTTACTGGAGTAAGTGACTGGGGTGAGCGAGCAAAGCCAACGCGCAAGCGACTTGAAGTATGACGGGTATATGTCGCTGAAAAACAGCGACTCTGACCACTACCGTTAAGGAAATGCAAATATGAGCGATGACGGACTGGCGCCAGGGAAACGTCTGTCAGAGATCCGCCAACAGCTGGGTCTCTCACAGCGTCGTGCCGCCGAACTGTCTGGGTTAACACATAGTGCCATCAGCACCATAGAACAGGACAAAGTCAGTCCTGCCATCAGTACGCTGCAAAAGCTGCTGAAAGTCTACGGGCTGTCGCTCTCGGAATTCTTTTCTGAACCAGAAAAACCGGCTGAACCTCAGGTGGTTATCAATCAGGACGATCTGATTGAAATCGGCAGTCAGGGGGTGTCGATGAAACTGGTTCACAATGGCAATCCGAACCGCACGCTGGCGATGATTTTTGAAACGTACCAGCCTGGAACCACAACCGGGGAGAGGATTAAGCATCAGGGTGAGGAGATAGGCACCATACTGGAGGGTGAAGTCGTGCTGACCATTAACGGTCAGACGTATCACCTGGTGGCTGGGCAAAGCTATGCCATTAACACCGGCATACCGCATAGCTTCAGCAACACCTCGGCGGGTATCTGCCGAATCATCAGCGCCCATACTCCCACCACATTCTGATTTTTTAGCCTGAGGTTTTCTCAGGCTTTCTTCAGGCCTGCACCGTCGGAGTTTATTCCGGCGGCGCGAAGAAAACGCAGTTCACCTTGCGCGATGCGGAAAAACGTATTCCGCTGGCCCCGGATAATTTACGCCCGTTAACGGGCAATTTAAACGGTACTCAACCCCGGGGACGCCCTACGCCCTGAGGGTCTGAAATCACCACTTTTTTATTTTTCCGATTATGTCATTAAGGAGTCATGATGGATTTTCACAACCTGGCTTACTGGCAACAAAAAGCACGCGAATTGACGATTGAAACGCGGCTATTTATTAACGGCGAGTACAGCGCCGCCGCCGATAATAGCGTGTTTACCACCGTCGACCCGGCGGCGCAGCAGACCCTTGCCGAGGTCGCGCGCGGCAAAAAAGCCGACGTCGATCGCGCGGTCCAGGCCGCCCGCGGCGTTTTCGATCGCGGCGACTGGTCGCAGGCGTCTCCTGCCCAGCGCAAAGCGGTGCTGCATAAATTCGCCGACCTGATGGACGCCCATCGCGAAGAGCTGGCGCTGCTGGAAACCCTCGATACCGGCAAACCGATCCGTCACAGCCTGCGCGACGATATCCCCGGCGCCGCTCGCGCGATTCGCTGGTATGCCGAAGCTATCGATAAAGTCTACGGCGAAGTCGCCCCCACCAGCGGCAACGAACTGGCCATGATCGTTCGCGAACCGATTGGCGTGATTGCGGCGGTAGTGCCGTGGAATTTCCCACTGCTGCTGGCCTGCTGGAAGCTTGGCCCGGCGCTGGCGTCAGGCAACAGCGTGGTGCTTAAGCCGTCGGAAAAATCCCCCCTTACCGCTCTGCGTCTGGCGGGCTTAGCAAAACAGGCCGGACTGCCGGACGGCGTATTTAACGTGGTGAGCGGTTTCGGCCATGAAGCCGGTCAGGCGCTGGCGCTGCATCCGGACGTCGAAGTGATTACCTTTACCGGCTCCACCCGCACCGGTAAACAGCTGCTGAAAGACGCGGGCGACAGCAATATGAAGCGCGTCTGGCTGGAGGCGGGCGGTAAAAGCGCCAATATCGTCTTTGCCGACTGCCCGGACCTGCAAAAAGCGGTTAACGCCACCGCCGGCGGTATTTTCTACAATCAGGGCCAGGTCTGTATCGCCGGTACTCGCCTGCTGTTGGAAGAGAGCATCGCCGACCGCTTTCTCGATCTCCTGAAAGAGCAGGCAAAGGCCTGGCAGCCGGGCAATCCGCTCGACCCGAATACCACCATGGGCATGCTGATCGACAACACCCATGCCGATAGCGTCCATAGCTTTATTCGCGCCGGCGAGGCGCACAGCACGCTGCTGCTGGATGGACGTAAAAATCCGTGGCCTGCGGCGGTCGGCCCGACCATCTTCGTCGATGTCGACCCCGCCTCCCCGCTCAGCCAGGAGGAGATCTTCGGCCCGGTGCTGGTGGTGACCCGCTTTCACACCGAAGAGCAGGCGCTGGCGCTGGCCAACGACAGCCGCTACGGCCTCGGCGCGGCGGTCTGGACCCGCGATCTCTCCCGCGCTCACCGCGTCAGCCGCCGTCTGAAAGCCGGCTCTGTCTTCGTGAACAACTACAACGATGGCGATATGACCGTGCCGTTCGGCGGCTATAAGCAGAGCGGTAACGGACGCGATAAGTCCCTGCACGCCCTGGAAAAATTCACTGAACTGAAAACTATCTGGATTGCCCTGGAGTCTTAATCATGAGCGAACATACCACCAGCTATTATGCCGCCAGCGCCAACCGCTATGAGCCGTTCCCGATGCTGGACGAATCAATCAGCTGCGACGTCTGCATCGTCGGCGGCGGCTATACCGGCCTCTCATCGGCGCTGCATCTGGCCGAAATGGGCTACGATGTGGTGCTGCTTGAAGGCGCGCGCATCGGCTTCGGCGCCAGCGGGCGGAACGGCGGCCAGCTGGTTAACTCCTATAGCCGCGATATCGACGTTATCGAGAAAACCTACGGCCCGGACGCCGCGAAGATGCTCGGCAGCATGATGTTTGAAGGTGGCGACATTATTCGCGAGCGCATCCAACGCTATCAAATCCAGTGCGACTATCGCCCCGGCGGGCTATTTGTCGCGTTGAACCATAAACAGCTGGAGACGCTGGAAGAGCAGAAGGCGAACTGGGAGCGCTACGGCAATACCCAGCTGGAGCTGCTGGATGCCAGCGCTATTCGCCGCGAAGTGGACAGCGACCGCTACGCCGGCGCCCTGCTGGACCACAGCGGCGGCCATATTCATCCGCTGAACCTGGCGATTGGCGAGGCGGACGCCATTCGGCTGAACGGCGGTCGGGTTTACGAACAATCACCGGTCACCCGCATTCAGCACAGCAGCCCTGCGGTGGTGACCACCGAACGCGGCCAGGTCACCGCCCGCTACGTGATCGTCGCCGGTAACGCCTATCTCGGCGATAAGCTCGAGCCGGAGCTGGCGAAGCGCAGCATGCCGTGTGGCACCCAGGTGGTCACTACCGCGCCGCTGGCTGAGGATCTGGCGCGCTCGCTGATCCCGAAAAACTACTGCGTGGAGGATTGTAACTACCTGCTGGATTACTACCGTCTGACCGCCGATAACCGCCTGCTGTACGGCGGCGGCGTGGTGTATGGCGCGCGCGATCCGGACGACGTTGAGCGACTGATTATGCCGAAGCTGCTGAAAACCTTCCCGCAGCTGCAGGGGGTAAAAATAGACTACCGCTGGACCGGCAACTTCCTGCTGACCCTCTCGCGGATGCCGCAGTTTGGCCGTCTCGATAACAATATCTATTATATGCAGGGCTACAGCGGCCACGGAGTGACCTGTACGCACCTCGCCGGACGGCTGATTTCGGAGCTGCTGCGCGGAGACGCCGAACGTTTCGACGCCTTCGCCAGGCTGCCGCACTATCCGTTCCCCGGCGGGCGCAGCCTGCGCATTCCGTTTACCGCCATGGGCGCGGCGTACTACAGCCTGCGCGATCGCCTGGGCGTTTAATCCCCCCGGCCGACGGCACCTGCCGTCGGCAATATTGCCTCGTCGTACTGCTGCGGAAAGCGCTGCTGGAAGTAGCGGCGCAAAAACTCCACGGTGGCGCGAATTTTGGCCGAGGTCGCCAGCCGCGAGACGTATACCGCCCAGATATTGGCGGGCTGATAGTACTCCGGCAGCAGATGCAGCAGATTGCCGCTGGCAATATTCTCCCTGACGTCCCACCATGAGCGCAGCGCGATCCCCTGCCCCTCGAGGCACCACTGATGGACGATTTCGCCGTGGTTTGACGACAGCGGTCCGGTTACCTTAATAGCGTGCTCACCCTCTTTATCGCGTAGCTGCCAGACGCCAAAGGGCCGGTCGCGCTCTTTGATCACCAGACACGGCAGCGCGGCGAGATCGCTTAGCTGTCTCGGCCGGGGATAGCGGGCGACAAACGCCGGCGAGGCGCAGAGGATGCGGTGATTGCTGGCAAGCTGGCGGGCAATCAGGTTGGGGGCGATATCGTCGCCAACGCGAATATCCAGATCGACCCCTTCATTGGCTAAATCCACCAGCCGGTCAGCAACATCAAAACGGATTTCCAGCTGCGGGTAGTGACGGGCCAGCTCGGAGAGCGCCGGCGCGACTACTCGCCGGCCAAAGCCAAAGCTGCTGATAATCCGCAGCGTCCCCTGCGGTACCTGCCGCACATCGGTGAGCTCATCCATCATCTGATCGACGTCCTGCAGGATGCGCTGCCCCCATTCGTAGATGCGCTCCCCCTCCTCGGTGATAGCCACGCGCCGGGTGGTACGGTGCAGCAGCTGGACGTTGAGCGTTTGCTCCAGCAGCGACACGCGCTTGCTGACGAAAGCCGGAGAGACCCCCAGCTCTTCAGCGGCGGCGGCGAAACCGGCGCGGCGGGCAACCAGCATAAAAACGCGCAAATCGTTCAGCAGCGGCAGATTATTCATGATTCGTGTTTTATGTTTCACCAGTTGGCGGGATTAATTATGAATCAGTCAATTATAGGATAGAGATGAAGTCAATTTCCCTTACCTGAAACTGAGAACAATGATGAATAAAACCTTACGTATTGCCGCCATCCCCGGCGATGGCATCGGTAAAGAAGTGCTGCCGGAAGGCGTCCGTGTGCTGCAGGCCGCCGCCGAACGCTGGGGGCTGGCGTTAAGCTTCGAGTATTTTGAGTGGGCCAGCTGCGACTATTACGCGCAACACGGCGCCATGATGCCCGACGACTGGCGCGCGCAGCTGCAAACATTTGATGCGATCTACTTCGGCGCGGTCGGCTGGCCGGATATCGTGCCGGATCACATCTCCCTGTGGGGCTCGCTGCTGAAGTTCCGTCGCGAATTTGACCAGTACGTCAACCTGCGTCCGGTGCGCCTGTTCCCCGGCGTCCCCTGCCCGCTGGCGGGTAAACAGCCCGGCGATATCGATTTTTACGTGGTGCGCGAGAATACCGAAGGGGAATACTCCGCCCTCGGCGGGCATGTGAATCCGGGTACCGAACATGAAGTGGTAATTCAGGAGTCGGTATTTACCCGCCGCGGCGTTGACCGTATTCTGCGCTACGCCTTTGAATTAGCGCAAAGCCGCCCGCGCAAAACCCTGACCTCGGCGACTAAATCTAACGGTCTGGCCATCAGCATGCCCTTTTGGGACCAGCGCGTTGAAGCGATGGCACAGGAATACCCTGAGGTGAAATGGGATAAGCAGCATATTGATATTCTGTGCGCCCGCTTCGTGCTGCAGCCGGAGCGTTTTGACGTGGTGGTCGGCTCTAATCTGTTCGGCGATATCCTCTCCGATCTCGGCCCGGCCTGTACCGGCACCATCGGCATTGCCCCATCGGCAAACCTCAATCCGGACCGTACCTTTCCGTCGCTGTTTGAAGCGGTGCACGGTTCGGCGCCGGATATCTACGGCAAAAATATCGCCAACCCGATTGCCACCATCTGGGCCGGCGCGATGATGCTCGACTTTCTCGGCAACGGGGACGCGCGCTACCAGGCCGCCCACGACGGTATTCTGGCGGCGATTGAGCAGACCATTGCCAGCGGACCGAAGACGCCGGATATGCAAGGCAGCGCCTCCACCCAGCAGGTGGGCGAGGCGATTTGTCGGGCGATTGCCGGGCAGTAGATCGCCCAGACGGGCGCGGCAGCGCCGCCTCCGGGACGATGTTCGTGCAGCTACGATATGCCTCTGAAACAACGTGATATGCAGCGATGCCCTGGTGCCCGCTGAAATCGGCGAACCGGAGGTCGGAAGACAAGGGCTGGCCGCCAGGGATGGCGGCCAGAGGCGAATCGAGACAGCGATGTCGAGTTGAGCCGACCGCGGGCTGAGGACCGGGAGGTGAGCGCAGTGCGCAGCACCGATTTCTTTGCGGGACCGCGGGGATTGTAAAGGGGGAGACGGTTTTCTCCCCCTTTACCCGTTCACCTACCACGGTGAGACATTTTCTGCAGGATAGCGGTGAACGGAACCCCTGCACGCTTTCCCGGAGGCGGCGCTTGACGCGCCTGTCCGGGCTACCCAATCTGCCTCCCTCAGGCACCGGGCCCGGAAATCCCGGGTCGCGGCGTAAACGCCTTACCCGGGCTACTCCCCACTACCGTTTCGCAAACGGCTGGAAACCCGTAGCCCCGGTAAGCGCAAGCGCCACCGGGGAGATGCTCCGGACCGAATTACAACTCCAGTTCGCGCTGCAGCAGCGCCGCGATCGCCTCGCTGCTCTGCGCCGTCACCAGCGATTGCCGGAACTCCGCATGCATAATGCGCCGCGCCAGCCGCGAGAAAATACGCATATGCTGATCGCCCGCCGAATGTTTGTTCAGCGTCAGCATAATTACAAACTGCGCCTCGTCGTCGCCCCACGCTACCGGCTGCGCCAGACGGGCGACGCTGATGGTCGACTGCTCGATATGCTCCGATTTACTGTGCGGAATGGCGAAGCTAAACCCTAACCCGGTGGAGAACACCGCTTCGCGGGCCCACAGATCCGCTTCCAGCTTACGCGGATAGCGGCAGCGACCAGCCAGCAGCAGATTGTCGGTCATGCCCTTAATCACCTCCTCTTTACTGCGCCAGTCGCTGTTCAGCGTAATGCACTGAGGGGTAATCAGCGGCGCGTCCTGCTGGGTCATACGGAACTGGGCCAGCAGGTGCTCGACCTCCAGCGAAGTACGGCACTGCATCGCCTGGTTAAGCAGCTGACGGCAGGCGCGGCTGTCAAGCTGCGCCAGACGCGCCTTGGTCGCGGGGATCGACGGCGCGCTCATGCTCAGCTCATCCAGCCCCAGCCCTACCAGCAGCGGCAGCACGGAACCTTTAGCCCCGAGTTCACCGCACAGGCCGATCCATTTACCCTGGCGATGCACCGCCTGAACCGCGTAATCCAGCGCGCGCAAAAAGGCCGGATTGAGGCTGTTGTAGTGGCGCGTCACCTTGGCGTTATCGCGATCCACCGCCAGCAGATACTGGGTCAAATCATTGCTGCCGATACTAAAGAAATCAATCTCTTCGCAGCACTGGTCAATGATAAACATCACCGACGGCACCTCGAGCATAATGCCCAGCGGGATCTTTTCATCGAACGGAATATGTTCGCTGCGCAGCGACTGCTTTGCATCCGCCAACTGCTCCTTCACCCACAGAATCTCCTCCATCGAGGAAATCATCGGGATCATGATTTTCAGCGCGCCGTGCGCCGAAGCGCGTAGAATCGCCCGCAGCTGGGTGCGGAACAGCGCCTGATACTCTGCGTAAATACGTACCGCCCGGTAGCCGAGAAACGGGTTGTTCTCCGCCGGAATGTTGAGGTAGGCCACCGGCTTGTCGCCGCCGATATCCATGGTGCGGATGATAATGCTGCGCCCGTTGGCCGGCTCCAGCGCCTGGCAAAATATGTTGTAGAGCTCGTTTTCCGACGGCGCGCTGGGCCTGTCCATATAGAGCATTTCGGTGCGGAACAGGCCTACCGACTGCGCGCCGTTGTTAAAGGCCGCCGTCGCCTCTACCGAATGGGCGATATTCGCCGCCACTTCCAGACGAATACCGTCTTCGGTACGCCCCTCTTTATCCAGCCAGGCCTGCTGCTGGCGGCGGATCTGCGCCTGCACCCAGGCCTCCTGCTGATAGTAACGCGCCACCGCTTCATCAGGATTCACCACCACCAGCCCGGCGTTACCGTCAATCTGCACTCGCCGATCGACCCACGGCAGCAGCGCCTCCATATCGACACCCACCAGGGTGGGAATATTGAACGAACGCGCGAGAATCACCGTATGTGAAGTTGTGCCCCCACTGCGCAGCAGCAGGCCTTTCAGCAGGGTTTTATCCAGCTCAAGGAACTGGCTGGGAGTGAGCTCATCGGCGAGGCAGATGGCCTCTTCCGTCAGCTTACCCGGCGCCGGAAAGCGCGCTTCGCCGTAGATATGCTGCAGCAGCTGGAAGCAGACATCGCGGACGTCCAGCACGCGCTCCTGCAAATAGTCGTTGCCGGAAGCGCTGAACTGGGCGCAAAAATGCTCCCCGGTGGCGACCACCGCCTCGGCGCAGCTCAGGCCGCTCAGCAGCCCGCCCAGCAGATGCTGGCGCAGCGAGGCGTCGGTGGCCAGGGAGCGATGCGCTTCCAGGATCGCGCTGGCGGTGCCGTCGTTATCCAGCAGGCGAAACTCAATGTTTTTTACCAGCAGGGTCAGCCCTTTATCGAGCGCCGCCTGCTCCTGTTCGGTGCCGCCCGCCGCCGGTAGCGCGCCTAAATCGTGCAGATCGAGGGACTTAAGATGGATAAGCCTGCCGCCCGCGCTGCCGGCGCAGACCGGTAAGGCGTGAAACAGCGTGGGATTAAGGCGCGAGAGGGATTCAGGAACCGGCTGAACGTCCATTTGTTCCACCGTCGGCAGCGGCGCATCGCAGTGCGGAAATTCGTCGCGGATAAACGCCGACAGCGCGGTGAACGCCTGTTCTTCGTCTTCCCCGCTGACGATCAGCTCACAGCGGTCCCCCTTTAAGGTATTAGTGCCGATAATCGACAGCGCGCTTTTCGCGTTCCCGCGCCCTTCCGTGCGGATATTTAACCATTCGACCGAAGACGAAAAAGTATTGCACAGCGTTTCGACCAGGCTTGCCGGGCGCGCATGTACGCCGTTGGGCAAATCACATATGAATTCAATTACCAGAGCCATCGCCTTCCTCCTGAATAATGCGTATTAGCCAAAAGGTAAAGAAAGAAGTCGCCCGCCACTACGCGATAAAAGTGGTAATTACTGGATAATTGTATGCCCGACTCTTTTTTATGCTCGTGGTCACAAATCCCCCATTAACGTCGTCAGAAAGCCGCCAGGACTAAGATTTGAGGTGGATCGCAATTTTCTTTTCGTCTTACAAATATCCAGTAAATGCACTTTTTCTCTACTATTTTATGCGCCGCCCTTTTTCTAATGTTGAGACATCAACTCAGTCACGGGCCACGCAGCGCTCAGGAGAAAAATAATGAATGAACTGGTGCAAATATTAAAAAATACACGCCAGCACCTCATGACCGGGGTTTCACATATGATCCCGTTTGTCGTGTCCGGTGGGATCTTGCTGGCAGTCTCCGTCATGTTGTACGGCAAGGGCGCGGTGCCCGATGCCGCCACTGACCCTAACCTGAAAAAACTGTTTGATATCGGCGTGGCCGGACTGACGCTGATGGTGCCGTTTCTGGCAGCCTATATCGGCTACTCCATTTCCGACCGCGCGGCGCTGGCCCCCTGCGCCATCGGCGCCTGGGTCGGCAACAGCTTCGGCGCCGGCTTCTTCGGCGCGCTGATTGCCGGGATCATCGGCGGGCTGGTGGTCTACTACCTGAAGAAGATCCCGGTGCACAAAGTGCTGCGCTCGGTGATGCCCATCTTCGTTATTCCGATTCTCGGCACTTTTATTACCGCCGGGATCATGATGTGGGGCCTCGGTGAGCCGATTGGCGCGCTCACCGCCAGCCTGACCGGCTGGCTGCAGGGCATGCGCGAAGGCAGTATCGTGATTCTCGCCATCATTATGGGCCTGATGCTGGCCTTCGACATGGGCGGTCCGGTGAATAAAGTCGCCTACGCCTTCATGCTGATTTGCGTTTCCCAGGGCGTCTACAGCGTGGTGGCCATCGCCGCCGTCGGCATCGCCGTGCCGCCGCTGGGCATGGGCCTGGCAACGCTGATTGGACGTAAATACTTCTCCGCGGAAGAGCGTGAAACCGGTAAGGCCGCGCTGGTGATGGGCTGCGTAGGCGTGACCGAAGGCGCGATCCCCTTCGCCGCCGCCGATCCGCTGCGCGTTATCCCGGCCAACATGATTGGCGCCGCTGCTGGCTGCGTGACCGCCGCGCTGCTCGGCGCCCAGTGCTATGCCGGCTGGGGCGGGCTTATCGTTTTGCCGGTCGTTGAAGGAAAAGGCGGATTTATTGCCGGCCTCGCGGTTGGCGCCATCGTCAGTGCCGCCTGCGTCATCCTGCTCAAGGCCCTGGCGAAAAAGAAAACGTCTGACGCCAAAGCCGATGACGAGATGGATCTTGATTTCGAAATTAACTGAGACACTGGAAGGAATATTGTATGACTAAAATTATCGCCGTTACCGCTTGCCCGTCTGGCGTCGCCCACACCTATATGGCCGCCGAATCCCTGGAGAGCGCCGCTAAAGCTAAAGGCTGGCAGGTCAAAGTAGAAACTCAGGGCTCCATCGGCATCGAAAACGAGCTGACCCCGGAAGACGTCGCCAGCGCCGATATGGTGATTCTGACCAAAGATATTGGCATCAAGTTCGAAGAGCGTTTTGCCGGTAAAACCATCGTGCGCGTCAACATCAGCGACGCCGTGAAGCGCGCCGAAGCCATTATGAACAAAATCGACAGCCACCTTTCACAAAATGCCTGACTGAATACACGGGGCGCGGCCTGCGCCCCGCAAAATAACATGGAGTTTGTCATGACCAATCGCACTCAACGCTTAAAAGATCGTCTGTTCGCCAACCCGCGCGAAATCTCCCTCGAGCGGGCCCTGCTCTACACCGCCAGCCATAAACAGACCGAGGGGGAGCCCGTGATGATCCGCCGGGCGAAAGCGACCGCATGGGTTCTCGACCATGTGCAGATTTCGATTCGTGATGATGAACTGATTGCCGGAAACCGCACGATCAAACCGCGCGCCGGGATTATGTCGCCGGAGATGGATCCCTACTGGCTGCTTAAGGAGCTGGACCAGTTCCCGACCCGCCCACAGGACCGCTTCACCATCAGCGAAGAAGACAAGCGCATCTACCGCGAAGAGCTGTTCCCCTACTGGGAGAATCGCTCAATGAAGGACTTCATCAACAGCCAGATGACCGATGAAGTGAAGGCCGCCGTCAGCACACAGATTTTTAGCGTTAACCAAACCGACAAAGGCCAGGGGCATATCATTATCGACTACCCCCGCCTGCTGGAAAACGGCCTCGCCGCGCTGGTGGCAGAGCTTAAGGCGCTAAATAAGCAGCACCCGCAGAACAGTTTTTATCAGGCGGTGCAGATCCTGCTGGAAGCCTCCCAGCGCCATATTCTGCGCTATGCGGCGCTTGCCGATGACATGGCCGCCGGCTGCGTCGACGTTCAGCGGCGCAAAGAGCTGGAGACCATCGCGGAAATTTCCCGCCATAACGCGTTGCACCGGCCGGAAGATTTCTGGCAGGCCTGCCAGCTCTTCTGGTATATGAACATCATTTTGCAGTATGAATCCAACGCCAGCTCCATTTCACTGGGGCGCTTTGACCAGTACATGCTGCCGTACTATCAGGCTTCATTAAATCGCGGCCAGGATCCGCAGTTTCTTCAGGAGCTGCTGGAGTCGCTGTGGGTGAAGTGCAACGATATCGTCCTGCTGCGCTCCACCAGCAGCGCGCGCTACTTTGCAGGCTTCCCAACCGGCTATACCGCCCTGCTCGGCGGTCTGACCGAGACTGGGCGCAGCGCGGTCAATATCCTGTCGTTTTTATCCCTCGACGCCTACCAGAACGTGCGCCTGCCGCAGCCGAACCTCGGCGTGCGGGTCAACGAGCTGATCGACCGTCCGTTCCTGCGCAAAACCGCCGAAACCATTCGCCTCGGTACCGGTATTCCGCAAATCTTTAATGATGAAGTGGTGATCCCGGCGTTTCTCAACCGCGGCGTCTCGCTGGAAGACGCGCGGGATTACTCGGTGGTCGGCTGCGTTGAGCTGTCGATCCCGGGGCGCACCTACGGCCTGCACGATATCGCCATGTTTAACCTGCTGAAGGTGATGGAAATCGTGATGCTGGAAAACGAAAGCAATCCTGATATCACCTGGGATGGGCTGATTAACCAAATCCGCGACAAGATTCGCTATTACATTAAGCTAATGGTCGAAGGCAGCAATATTTGCGATATCGGCCACCGCGACTGGGCGCCGGTTCCCCTGCTCTCTTCCTTTATTGAAGACTGCGTGCAGCACGGCCGGGATATCACCGAAGGCGGCGCGCGTTATAACTTCTCCGGGGTGCAGGGCATCGGCATCGCCAATCTCAGCGACTCGCTGCACGCGCTCAAAGGGATGGTGTTTGAGCAAAAACGACTGAGCTTCGCCGAACTGATCGCGGTGCTGAAAGCCAACTTCCAGACGCCGGAAGGCGAAAAGATCCGCGCGCGCCTGATCAACCGCTTCGAGAAATACGGCAACGATATCGATGAAGTGGATAACATCAGCGCCGATCTGCTGCGCTTCTACTGCAAAGAGGTTGAGCGTTACCAGAACCCGCGCGGCGGTCATTTCACGCCGGGCTCCTATACCGTCTCCGCCCACGTGCCGCTAGGGTCTGTGGTTGGCGCGACGCCGGACGGACGCCTGGCCGGGGAGCAGCTGGCGGACGGCGGGCTGTCGCCGATGCTTGGCCAGGACGTTCAGGGACCGACCGCGGTGCTCAAGTCGGTCAGCAAGCTGGATAACTTTCTGCTCTCCAACGGGACGCTGCTGAACGTCAAATTCACCCCGGCGACCCTTGCCGGCGATAGCGGCCTCAACAAGCTGGCCGACTTTCTGCAGGCCTTCACCAAGCTGAAGCTACAGCATATTCAGTTCAACGTGGTCAACGCCGACACCCTGCGCGAAGTCCAGCAGCGGCCGCAGGACTTCGCCGGTCTGGTGGTGCGCGTCGCCGGCTATAGCGCCTTTTTTGTCGAGCTGTCGCAGGAGATTCAGGATGACATTATCCGCCGCACCGCGCATCAGCTGTGAGGTGATGGAAACGCGCGCCGATAAGGCGCGCATTTTTAACATCCAGCGCTACTCTTTGAATGACGGTCAGGGGATCCGTACCGTCGTGTTTTTTAAAGGCTGCCCGCACACCTGCCCGTGGTGCGCCAATCCGGAATCGATCTCGCCGAAAATTCAGACCGTGCGCCGGGAGAGCAAGTGCCTGCGCTGCTCCCGCTGCCAGCAGGACGTGGTCGAGTGTCCCTCCGGGGCGTGGGAGCAGATTGGCCGCGACGTCACCCTGGATAATCTGCTTAAAGAGGTGCTGAAGGATGAAGTCTTCTTCCGCGCCTCCGGCGGCGGCGTTACCCTGTCGGGCGGCGAGGTACTGATGCAGGCCGAGTTTGCCGCGCGTTTTCTGCGCCGCCTGCGCGAATGGGGAGTGAGAACGGCGATTGAAACGGCGGGCGATAGCGCCTTTAGCCGTTTTTTTCCGCTGGCGCAGGCGTGCGACGAAGTGCTGTTTGATCTGAAAATCATGGATGAAGCGCTGGCCCGAGAGCAGCTGCGGATGAATATGCCACGGGTGCTGGACAACTTCGCCCGTCTGGTGGAAGCGCATATTCACGTGATACCCCGAGTGCCGCTGATTCCGGGGTTCACGCTGAATGACGCGAATTTCCGTCAGATTCTGGCGTTTTTGGTCCCCTTTAAGCTGCCCGAAATTCATCTTCTGCCGTTCCATCAGTACGGCGAACCCAAATATCACTTACTGGGAAAAACATGGTCGATGTCGATGATTAAAGCTCCTGCGGAATCTGAGATTCAACCATTCAAGACGCTGGCCGAACAGGCCGGTTTTAGCGTGACCATCGGCGGATAACGCCTGGAGGATGCTATGGATTTCAATATCGTTGCCGTCACGGCCTGCGTCAGCGGCGTCGCTCACACCTATATGGCGGCCGAGCGGCTGGAAAAAGTCGGCCACCAGGAGAAATGGAATATCAAAATAGAAACCCAGGGCGCGTTGGGGGTGGAGAACAAAATCACGGCTGACGATATTGCCCACGTCGATGTCGTTCTGCTGGTGACGGATATTGAAATTGACGATGCCCAGCGTTTTAACGGCATCCGCACCATTAAGACCAGCATTAAAACCTTTCTGCTGCAGCCGCAGCAGATTGTCGAGGCGGTGAAATGCATTATGAAAAAACCGGTGGTTTATATCGAGCTCCCCTGAGGGCGTCGGTGATTTTGTCGCCCGGACAAAGCACTTGCGCCGCGGCCCGGGGAAATAGCACTGCGCCCGCTCAGACTTCCCCCGGTCGCGCTGCGCTTACCGGGGCTACAGGTTCACCGCCGTTTGCCGTTTTGTAGCCCGGGCAAGGCGCTTGCGCCGCGGCCCGGGGAAATAGCACTGCGCCCGCTCAGACCTCCCCCGGTCGCGCTGCGCTTACCGGGGCTATAATTCCATGCGATTTTTACGCCACCCCCAGCAGCCATTTCTGCGCGGGCGTCAGGCGGCTGGCGGTTTCCGGCGTCAGCCAGCGCTGCTGATCCTGCTGCGCGGTATCCGCTCTGTCGATATATAAACCGTGCAGCACGCGCCTTCTGCTGCCAACGCGGTTGCGCGTCCCGCCGTGCCAGGCGTGGGCGTTATAAATCATCACGCTACCCGCCGGCGCGGCGAACACTACCTCATCAGGATGCGCCAGCTCTGGATCGTCCAGCACCTCTTCAGGCAACTCCGGGCGAAGATGGGTACCGGGAATAATGCGCGGCGCGCCGTTTTCCGCACTCAGGTCATCGATAGCCCAGATGGTATTCACCAGATGCACTTTCGGAAAATCGGGACGCGGCTTTTTCCAGTCCGCATGCAGCGGCTGATGGCCGCCGTTAAACAACGCTTCCCGCGCGTTCAGGCTGGAGACTTTAAAATCCCCCTGAAAAACATGCCGACAGGCGGAGAGAATCAGCGGGTGGGACCAGACCTTTTCCCAAATCGCGCCTTTGTTAATCAGGTTGGCGATGCGGGTTGCCGTCGCTTCCTGGTGGTGCTCCATCGCCAGATTATCGCCCTCCCTCTCGACGATGGCGTCGATAAGCGTACGCATCGCCGCCAGCCACTCCGCGTCCGCCACGTTATGCACGACGGTGTAGCCCAGGGTATCCAGCTCCTGTTTCATTGTCGGGCTCAACGTAACGTTCGCCCCCAGCGCATCCAGATAAACCGCAGATTGTTGTTCCATATTTATATTCCTTAACTTATCGATAACACAAAACAAACTCTAATCTGCGGCGGGCGGGAATACATGAGGCCAAAACTACGAAAAACTGGACAAGCGTACGCGGCAGGGAAAAGTGTGATGGCCATCAAAATCCAGCTTTTCCCCCTTTCTGCAGGGCCATCATTAGTGAAGTCGCCTGATACAGAACAAACCTGTGTAGATAAAATAGATTATAATCAACAGGATAATTGCTCTCTTCTAAGGCATACGGAATGATTGACGATCTGGCGGATATTTTAAATCGTTTAGTAAATCAGAAAGATAATCTGCACGTCAGGTTCCCCGACCCGGATATCTCCGAGCCCGCGCTGGCGTTTAAGGTACCCTTTCCACGGCTGGAAATTGTGCTCGAGGGTGAGCTTAAGGAGAGCGGGCTTCCGCTGTCGGAGACGATGCTCTCCGCCTCGCAGGTACTCTACGTTCAGGCGGGTAAATGGACGCTGCCGGAATGGACCGCGCCGGCGTCGACGTTAAGCATTCTGTTTGGCCGCCAGAAGCTCGGGTTTTGCGTTCAACACTGGGACGGCAGGCAGCTGCGCACGGAAAAGCAGAATGTCGCCCGCCTGGGGCCGCGCGTGGGCTCCTACCTGCTGCTGTCGCTCAATGAAATCTGCCTGCAGCCGGACCCAGTCACCGCCAGGCTGGTGGTCGCGGCCCTGTTGAGCCACTGCCTTGAGCAGCTGGTCGGGCTGGAGATGCGCGTCAGCCGCAGCCGCGATCTCTTTCTGGCGGTACAGGATTATCTCGAAGAGCATCTCAGCCAGCCGCTGACCCGCGAGTCGGTGGCGAAGCGCTTTCATATTACGCCCAACTACCTGTCGCATATATTCCAGAAATCCGGCTCCGTCGGTTTTAATGAATTCCTCACCAGCGTGCGCCTGGAAAAAGCGAAAAAGCTGCTGCGCGGTTACGACCTCAAGGTCAAAGAGATCGCCCACAACTGCGGGTTCGTCGACAGCAACTATTTCTGCCGGGTGTTTAAACGCTATACCGAGCGCTCGCCGTCCGAATATCGCCGCCACTGCCGCAGCGCGCAGCAGGGATAGTTCACACGGCCCATTCAACCCGCCCGCGGCCATTATTTTTTGCTTTATAGAGCGCGTCATCAACCTTTTTAATAAACTGATTCTGCGGCTCGTCTTGATGCCGCAGGCCAACGCCAATGCTAATCGACAGCGGGTTGTCGTGGTTAATCAGGATTGCCCGGGCGTTTTGCAGAATAGAGTGCGCCAGTTCATCCACTTCCTGCGCCGACAGGCCATCAACGATAATGGCAAACTCTTCGCCGCCAATCCTCGATGGCAGCACCTTATCGCTGGTGAGTTTTGCCAGCTGTTTGCCGAGGGCAAACAGCACTTCGTCCCCCACCAGATGGCCGTAGGTGTCATTAATTTTCTTAAAGTAGTCGATATCAACAATCATTAGCGCCTGCGTATTCCCCGCCTTTTCGCGGACGGTGTCGATAAAGAAACGGCGGTTTGGTAGTTGAGTCAGCTCATCCTTAAGCGATTGAGAACGCGCGTCGACGTACAGAAGATTGATGCGCTCGATGATTTTGTAGACCCCGACCGCGCTCAGCAGCATGCCGGTCAGACGCAGCAGATCTTCACAGTAGTATCCCATCCAGCGCGGCTGGCGGAAGATTTCGTCCATCAGATCGAACGTGCCTCCGGCAATCCATAGCAGCAGCCCGTAGCGTACCCAGTTGACCGCCACGTGGTTCATGCGCACCTTGGTTGAGCTCCAGAGCATAAACAGCAGAAAAAGCAGCGCCAGAAGATCGATATACATACCGGGATTAGACAAAATCACGCGCCACGGCCCCAGCGGCGGCGAGACGAACGCGCACAGGCCCGTTACGGCGGCGATCGCCAGCAGCGCCGGAAAGATATGGGTTCGGGAAATAGAAGACGAGGGTTGAATATGGATGTTTTTTTCGCGTTCGGCCATGGTCAGGTCTCTTTACAGCGCGGCTTGCCAGGGTGTTAGCATAACAGCGGAAAGCGTTTGCGCGAACTGTAAAGGCGCGATGCCTGACGATGCGCAGCAGCGAGCAGAGGAGAGTGGCCTGACCCCGCGGAATGTTCCAACCTACTACCAATCCATGGCGACGAAGTCAGTGGCGCGAATAATAAAGAGTTAACGCTACGAGGATGTGGCAATCGGTGCTGGGGGAAAGGCCTTTTCTGGACTCCGGGAGCGGTCTTCCATTTTTAGCCCGATGGCCGATGCTGAAGGGGCGGACTCCGCTATGCAAATAAGGCAGTGCTGACGCAGTTTATAACGCTCTGGTCCGCCGCAGACTCAGCCTCAAGGCTATCTCGAACTATCAGCTTCAACGTAAACGCTGACGTTCAGTCTCTTCGCCTCCATGGTTATTATCTTCCGGGCAAGGGCCCTGTCGCCGCCGTGCACCCGATCTATCAGCGCCTGGACGATTGTCATCATAAGAAAGTGCTGATTAGCCGGAGAGAAATCGGTCATATCAATCCCGCAATCCGCCAGCTGCTGGTGCGCATCGCGCTCTGTCTGAGTAATAAGGTCAGTCACTTGCTCTTTCATTTGTTCGACGCGCGCAAAAACCACGCGATTAATGATTTCGATTTGCTCAGGTGTAAAATTTTTGTCCATTATTATGCTCTCATCACAGTCTGAAGTAATTAATCAGCCAACCAGCCTCAACCCTTTCGCCACCACTCTTTTGAACTCTTCACAATGCCTATGCTCCGGCTGCGTGCAGCGCGCTGCGTGCTTCAGCCCGCGGCTTAACAGCTGCAGCTTGCGCACGGTGGCATCAATCTCTTTCGCACGCTGGAGGAGCAGCCCCCGGTCAATCGTGACCCCGGCTTGCGAACCAAACATCGCGGCGAGTTCATCCAGCGTAAACCCTGCCGCCTGCCCCAGCGCAATGAGCTGCAGCTTATTGAGCACATTTTCATGGTACTGCCTTCGCAAACCATTACGGCCAATAGGCTGAATTAATCCCTTTTTTTCGTAATAACGCAATGCTGAGGGTGTAACGCCGGAGAGGTCGGCAATTTGTCGGATATCCAGCGCTTTCATGGTTGACTTAAACCTCGCTTTAAGTTGCACACTGGCTACCAGCCTGACATGCATTGGAAAAGGAGTACACCCTGGATACGATTATTGTTGTTAAAACTGTCATAACGGGTATTGGCGCAACGCTGCTCATGGATTTGTGGTCATGGTGTCAAAAATACATCCTCAAGATACCGCCGCTGAACTATGCCCTGGTCGGTCGCTGGATATTATGGCTAGCCAGAGGAAAGCTCTGCCATCGCACCATCATCTCAACGCCGGAAATGGCTGGGGAGAGGCTTACCGGCTGGGTATTTCACTACCTGACCGGGATCGCTTTTGCTTTTGTCCCTCTGCTACTGAGCGGCGCCGTCTGGCTGGACGCCCCCTCGCTTACATTAGGCCTGCTGGCAGGCGGGTTAACCTTATTTGCGCCGTTCATCATTCTTCAGCCCGCATTGGGCTTTGGCATCGCGGCGTCGCAAACACCTCGCCCATCGCTGGCTCGCTTGCTCAGCGTGCTCACGCATCTGGCCTGGGGATTCGGACTCTATATCGCGGCTCTGGCAATCAGAGCGTGGGAATAATGGCTTAACAGACCACCGGGGGTCAGAGTGAGGCTAACTGCCCCCTTCGCGGTACGGGAATATTGCGCGGCTCGCTCACCCGACCAACCGTTAGCAACCCATATCACCTGTTTTGCCGCTGTAGCTGATTATGCTGCTCAAGCTCATACTCAATAAAGGCGTCTATCATGGACCGATACACTTTCTCAATAATCACTTCGGGCAACCCTGCCGCAGCCGCCTTCTCGCGAACCCGATCAATAACCTGCTGCACGCGTTCTGGCGCGCGTACGGCTGCGTGGTCTGTTTTAAATGCGGCGGCGGCCTGAACACACTCAGCGCGCTGAGCAATCAGGCTCACCAGTTCGCTATCAATCGAATCGATCTGACTTCTGACATCGGCAAGGGTGGAAAACGTCATTATTTGAACCTCCAAACTAGTACGTGGGTTCATAATGATATAGTAAATTTCGCCCGATTCCACGCCTGGCGTCTATTCAGGCAGCGTTGGCCAGCTTTTCTTCAAGGCCGATGCCGGCGGCGCGCTGCAGCGGTGACCTTTCGTTTTTATCCGCGGACGCGCGTATTTGTTAGTGATAGAGCTTAGCCGGACAGCGGTGGTCGCTGGGTACGCATAGCCGCATAGAGGGAACAGAGCTCCTGCAGGCTGTTGGTCCCCATACGCTTCATCAGCCGGGTACGCTGGACGCTGACCGTGGACGGACTGACCCCGCGGATACGGGCAATATCATCCAGAGAATGGCCGCGTAAACTGAGCCTCATGATCTGTTGCTCGGCGTGGGTAAAATTAAACGTATCGGGCAGATAAGCAACGCTTTGGTTCTGGGCCGAAAACAGGCCCATCACTTTTAACGCCTGACGCAGTTCTTCGACCGTCAACCTCTCTGACAAACAGAGCTTTAGCAGGCCAGGAAACAGCCGATTGATGGCCTCAAAATGGCGCTCAGAGGTGATGAAGATGGCGTAGTGCTCCGGCGGATGGCGAAAGAACAAAGCATAAATCTCCTGGATATCCATCCCGCAGGTGACATACACACAGTTGCTTAACCCTGCATCCGCGCCATCGCTCAGTTCCTGCAATAGAGTCTCTACGCCAGAAATAAATACACGATCCTTTCCATGAATAGTCATCTTGAAGTCCCGAGGTTACTGTCTTTTATTATCCTTCCATATGGATACTTTTCTGAGAGTGTTATGTCGTCAGTCTGGCAGATCAATAGCGCAATCTTTTCCGTTTAGCTTTCGTTTAGGTTAAAGGAATCGGAAGTATTGACTTCGGTTTAACCATTGAAACTATCAGAGTATTTTTAAGTTTTAACAAAATGAGCATTTAAAAATATAGGAATACGATTACCGCCAGTTCAAATAAAGCCTTAAATTAAGGTATAAAAAAGCGTCAAAAAACCACAAAATAATATGTAACTCCATGATAAAAATGGCAAAAACATAATTAGGATTATCTTTATAAATAACATAAAAAATATTTCTTCTCTCTTTTTAATATTCAGATCTCGATCTCAAAACATCATTTCATTTTGTGTAAAAGTTATTTTCAATAAAATTACAAACAGTGTGAGTTAGTCATCATCAGGGAATAAAGAATAATGTGTGGTGAATCCCCCTAAGCGGCGGGGTCATGCTGAATGGAGGAATACCCTCATCTACGTTTCGTTTTTATTGACGAATCAGGAAGTCAGCGCCTGATTCACCGGGAGGCACCCGGCACCACACCACCATCTAATAATTTAATGTGTATCGTTCTGCCTGCTTTACGGCAGGTAATTTCTTGTACCTTTGGAAAATATAAAAAGTAGAGGCACCCTATGTTTCGCTCATTATTATTAGTCACGATTCCTTTTATCAGTATTGCTGCCCACGCGGTGACGTTTGATTATCGTCATGAAACCAATGACAAAGCCGGCAATAATCATAAAGACAGACTGTTGATGTCGCACCGTTTTGCTAATGGTTTTGGCTTGTCGCTGGAAGGGAAATGGAAAGGTTCGCAGGATAAAAATAAAGCCTATGATGAAACCGTCAGTAACGGCACCGAAGTGGTGGCGAGCTATGTGCATAAAATAAATAAAACCTTTCAGATAGAGCCTGGCTTCTCTCTGGATACCAGTTCGTCTTCAAACAACTACCGCCCTTATCTGCGCGGCAAAGCCAACCTGACGGATGACCTCAGCGCCTCACTGCGCTACCGCCCTTACTACAAGCGCAATTCAGGCAATATCGGTACATCTAAAGATACCTCAGAGAACGGTTATAATCTGACCAGCGTTATTTCCTGGAAATTCCTCAAAGATTATCAGCTCGATTATGAACTGGACTATAAAAAAGCCAACTCCGCCGGGGTTATTTTAGCGGATAACGAAAGCTACGACTGGACCCATGATTTTAAGCTGACCTATAAATTCGATAAAAACTGGTCCCCTTATATGGCCATCGGCAACGTTTCCGGCAGTAAAGCCACCGATGAACGCCAAACGCGTTATCGCGTTGGTGTGAAATACTCCTTCTGATAACTTCCTGTCAGCCAGATAATAAATAAGGGTTTCATTAAACCCTTATTTTCATTAAGAGGAAAATAATGAAGATTGCAAAAATCACCCTGGCATTGGGCGCACTGAGTCTCTTCTCGCTGAGTGCTGGCGCCCAGGAGAACGCGCGGCTGAGCAGCGTAAAGCAGTTCGCCGACGTCGTGCTGGATAAAGCGGGAGATCGGTACGGCCATCACTCTCCTCTGCTGGCAAACGGCGTGGATCCTCGCACCGGCAAGCAAATGGAGTGGGTTTTTCCGGACGGTAAAGTTACCGTACTGTCGAACTTCTCCGCCCAGCAAAATTTGATGCGGGTGCTGGTAGGGTTAAGCAACCTGACCGGCGAAGCAAAATATAAGCAGCGGGTCGCGGAGAATATTCGCTACTACTTTGACCACTATCAGGACGCCAGCGGGCTGCTGCTGTGGGGAGGGCATCGCTTTGTTGATTTGAAAACGCTGCAACCTCAAGGCCCAAGCGAAAAGGAGATGGTCCATGAACTTAAAAACGCGTACCCCTATTACGACATGATGTTTGCCGTCGATGACAAGGCCACCGCGCGCTTTATCAAAGCGTTCTGGAATGCCCATGTTTACGACTGGAAAACGCTGGAAACCAGCCGTCATGGGGAGTACGGCAAAGCGATGGGCGCGCTCTGGCAAAGTGATTTTGAGCAACAGCCGCCGTTTTTCGCCACCAAAGGCCTGAGCTTTCTCAATGCCGGCAACGACCTTATCTACTCCGCATCGCTGCTCTATAAATACGATGGCGACGCAGGCGCGTTGACGTGGGCGAAGCGTCTGGCCGAACAGTATGTACTGCCGCGAGATAAGAAAACCGGACTGGGCGTCTACCAGTTTACCCAACCGCTAAAACGCGCCGACACCACCGATGATAGCGACACGCACTCGAAATACGGCGACCGTGCGCAGCGTCAGTTTGGTCCCGAACTGGGCCCGGACGCGCTGGAAGGCAATATGCTGCTGAAGGGCCGGACCAGCACGCTCTACTCAGAAAATGCGCTGATGCAGCTTGCCCTGGCCAAATCGCTGGGCACAGCCGGCGACGATCTCAAAAAATGGACCCTTGATGGCCTCAAGGCCTTCGCGACCTACGCTTACGATGAGCAGAACAATACCTTCCGCCCTCTGCTGGCCAACGGCACGGACCTCTCCGGCTATGTGTTAAAACGCGACGGCTATTACGGTAAAAAAGGCACGGTGCTGAAAGCCTATCCGGCAGGAAATGAATTTCTTCTCTCCTACGCTCGCGCCTGGACGCTTGAACCGGATCATGCCATCTGGAAAGTCGCCCGCGGTATCGCCAAAGGCCAGGGACTGGGTGATATTGGCGAACCCGGAGGCGCAAACCGCAGGCTGAACAGCCAAACGGAAAATCATCAGCCGTATGCGATTTTCGCGCTTATCGACCTGTGGCAGGCCACCGGGCAGCAGGACTATTTGATGCTGGCGGATCGGATCAGCGCTAACATCATCAAAAACCAGCGCATCAACGGCTTTTTTGTCGATGATCCTGAGGCCGAATATGCCAGTATCGATAGTATCGCCCCCTATGCGCTTCTCGCCCTGGAAGCCGCCTTCCGCAACACCCCGGAAGCGGTGGCGCCGTTCCTGAACGGCGCGGGATTCACCGAGGGTGCTTATCGACTGGCTGACGGAACGGTTCGCTACTCCACCCGCGATGACGAGCTATTCCGCCTTAAACCCGGTGAACAGCTCAAACCGAACGGCAAAAAATAAAACGGTCCCCCTCCGCCACCGGTGGGGGACCGTTCCGCGACGGGACAGCTCCACTTGCACAGCGCCGGACCGCCCGGCGCTTACTTCCCGACATCCAGCGCCGACACCGCGCGCGAATAGGCGTCTATCGCCAGCGCCACATCGTCGGCGGTGACCGACTCGGCGGGATGATGGCTGATGCCGCCTTTGCAGCGCACAAATAGCATCGCTGACGGCCAGCGTTCGGCAATGGCGATGGCGTCATGCCCGGCGCCGCTCGGCAGCGTTAGCGAACGCCCCTGCACCGCCTGCACCGCTTCGCTCAATACCTGCTGCAATCCGCTTTCGCAGGCGGTAGCGGCAATCCGGTAAAACTCTTCGGCGCTGAACCGCAGCTGGCGACGGGAGGCAATGACCTGCGCCTCCATCAGCAGCGTATCCAGCAGCGCATCCAGCGGCTGGTCGTTCGGCCCGCGAATGTCGAGGGTCAGCGTCACTTCGCCGGGAATGACGTTAACCGCGCCGGGCGCGCAGCGCAGCGTCCCCACCGTGGCGACCAGGTTTCCGCCCTGTTCGCGGGTCAGCGTCTCTATCAGCACCATCCACTCGGCGGCCGCGGCCAACGCATCTTTCCGATGGCTCATCGGTACGGTCCCGGCGTGTCCCGCCTCGCCGGTAAAGCGGCAGTTCAGGCGACGCGCGCCGTTAATCGCTTCCACTACGCCTAAGGCCAGTCCTTCCTGCTCCAGGCACGGCCCCTGCTCGATATGCAGTTCCAGATACGCGGCGATCTCCTCCTGGCTGCGGGCGGCCAGGTGAATGCGCGCCGGATCCAGCCCGGCCAGCACCATCGCCTGCGCCACGCTGACGCCATCGGCATCGGTCTGCGCCAGCCAGCTCTCGGGCCAGGTGCCGGTCAGCCCGCGGCTGCCGAGCAGCGTAATACCGAAACGCGTCCCTTCTTCATCGCAAAAGCCGACAATCTCGATCGCCTTTTTCAGCCTACGCCCCTGTCGATGCAGGCTGTCCACCACCTCGATCGCCGTCAGGACGCCGAGCATACCGTCATAGCGCCCGGCGTTGCGCACCGTATCAAGGTGCGACCCCAGCAGGATGGCGGGCGCCCCCTCCTGCTCTCCCTCGTAGCGCCCGCAAATATTGCCGACGCTGTCCTGCCAGACGGTCATCCCGGCCTGGGTCATCCACAGCGCCGCCCGCTGGTTTGCCGCAAGATGCTGAGGAGAGAGATAAACCCGGGTCAGGGCGTCCGGCGTTTCGCTGATCGCCGCCAGCTCGTCGGCGCGGGCCATCACTCGCGCCGCGGCCTGCTGCATATCCGCCTGCTGGCGTTGTGTTTGACTCATTGCGCGCGCTCGCTGCGATAGTGGTCCCACGCGGCCTGCATCGCGGCGCCCTGGGTGGTCGGGAATTTGAGGTAGTTCAGCACCGACTCCAGGGCGCTGAGCGTAGTCATCACGCAATCTTTCCGCGCGTTATAACCCATGGTGCCGATCCGCCACACCTTGCCGTGCAGCGGGCCAAATGAGGTACCGATTTCAATGCCGAAATCTTCCAGCATCAGCTTGCGCGCCTGGTCGCCGTTGATGCCCTGCGGGATGACGACGCCAAGCACGTTGTTCATCTTGTGTTTCAGATCGCCGAAGGTCTCCAGCCCCATCGCCTGGATGCCTTTAACCAGCGCATCGCCGTGCAGCTTATGCCGGGCAATGCCGTTATCCAGCCCCTCCTGGAGGATCAGGCGGGCGCATTCCCGGGCGCCGAACAGCGCGGTAGTGGCCTCGGTATGGTGGTTAAGGCGCTCCGGCCCCCAGTAGTCCATCACCATGCCGAGATCGAAATAGTTGGAGTAGATCATCTCCTCGTCGCCGTCGCGGTGGGCATCGGTGCGGATCCCCTCTTCCACGCATTTGCGGCGGCGAATCGCCTCTTCCATGCGCGCGCTGAGGGTAATCGGCGAGGTGCCGGACGGGCCGCCAAGGCATTTTTGCATCCCAGCCGAGACCGCATCCAGTCCCCAGGCGTCGGTTTCCAGCGGGTTGCCGCCCAGCGAGGCGGTGGCGTCGGTGTAAAACAGGACGTCATAGCGGCGGCAGATCTCCCCCAGCTCCGCCAGCGGCTGCAGCATGGTGGTCGAGGTATCGCCCTGCACCGTTAGCAGCAGACGCGGACGAATACGTTTGATGGCATCTTCCACCTGGTCCGGGGTGAACACTTCGCCCCACGGCACTTCAATGGTATGCACTTCCGCCCGGCAGCGGCGGGCGATTTCGCACAGCAGATGGCCGAAGCGGCCAAATACCGGTACCAGCACCTTGTCGCCCGGCCGAATAGCCGAAACCAGGATCGCCTCAATCCCGGCCCTTGAGGTTCCATCCACCAGCATCGTCCAGCGGTTTTCGGTACGAAATACGCCGCGGTACAGCGCCATCACTTCGTTCATATAGTGGGTCATCGCCGGGTCGTACTGGCCGATCAGCTGGCTCGACATGGCGCGCAGCACGCGCGGGTCGGCGTTAATCGGGCCGGGCCCCATCAGCAGGCGCGACGGTGGGTTGAGTTGCGAAAACTGGGAGATATCCATCTTTAAGTCCTTATTGATTGAGGCCGCGCACGGAGGAAATAAACTGCTTCAGTTCGCTGGTTTGCGGGTTGGCGAACAGCGTTTTGCTATCGCCCTGCTCCCAGACGCGTCCCTGATGCATAAATACGACGCGGTCGCCCACTTCGCGGGCAAAATTCATTTCATGGGTCACGAGAATCAGCGTCATGCCCTCCGCCGCCAGCTGCTCCAGCACCTTGAGCACTTCGCCCACCAGCTCCGGATCCAGCGCCGAGGTGATCTCGTCGCAGAGTAAAACTTTTGGCGACATCGCCAGCGCGCGGGCAATCGCCACGCGCTGCTGCTGGCCGCCGGAGAGACTGGACGGGTAGTAATCGAGCCGGTCGCCCAATCCGACCTTTTCCAGCATCCGCTGGGCCAGTTCACGGCACTCGGCGGCGCTCTTCTTCAGCACCCGACGCGGCGCCAGCATCACGTTTTCCAGCGCCGTCATATGCGGGAACAGATTAAAGTTCTGGAACACCATGCCGATAGAGCGGCTGATCTCACGCGCCTGCGAGTCGCGGTCGGTAATGGTCATCCCGCCGAGCTTAATGCTGCCTTCCTGATAGCCTTCCAGCCCGTTGATGCAGCGCAGCAGCGTGCTTTTTCCGGACCCGCTGCGGCCGATAATCGAAATAACTTCGCCCATATCGATATCCAGATCGACGCCCTTGAGCACGTGGTTATCGCCGTAATACTTCTGCATCTGATTAATGGTGATGAGAGGCATTGAATTTGTTCTCCAGATAACGGCTGTAGCGGGACAGCGGATAACACAGAATGAAATAGCCCAGCGCCACCAGCGCAAAGACTTTAAACGGCTGATAGGTGACGTTGGTCAGCATGGTGCCCGCTTTGGTCAGCTCGACGAAGCCGATAATCGACGCCAGCGCCGTGCCCTTGATAACCTGCACAGCGAACCCCACCGTCGGGGCGATGGCGATCCGCAGCGCCTGTGGCGCGACGACGCGATACAGCGTCTGGCCAAAGCTCAGCCCCAGACAACGCGAGGCTTCCCACTGCCCCTTTGGCAGGGCGCGAATGCTGCCGAACCAGATATCGAGCAAAAAAGCGCTGGTGTACAGCGTCAGCGCCAGCGAGGCCGCGGTCCACGCCGAAACGTCGATGCCGAAAAGCGCCACGCCGAAAAAGGCGAGGAACAGCTGCATCAGCAGCGGCGTCCCCTGAAACAGTTCGATATAGCCGCGGATCAGGCGTTTTACCTGGCGCCCGCCGGTCATGCGCAGCAGCAGGAGCGGCAGAGTCACCAACGCGCCGCCGAGAAACGCCACCAGCGACAGCAGCACCGTCCAGCGCCCGGCCAGCAGCAGATTGCGGACAATGTCCCAATCGGTAAAGGTGGTCATCATGCCTGTACCCCCAGCCATTTACGTCCCGCCGCCAGCAGCAGCTGACGCATCGTTATCGATAGCGCTAAATAAATCCCTGTCGTCACCAGATAGACCTCAAAACTGAGGAAGGTGCGCGACTGAATCAGGTTGGCGGCAAAGGTCAACTCTTCATAAGAGACCTGCGACACCACCGACGAACCGAGCATGACGATGATGCACTGGCTCACCAGCGCCGGATAAATGCGCTGTAGCGCGGGCGGCAGAATGACCTGAATGAAGGTCTGCGACCGGGTCAGCCCCAGCACGCGCCCCGCCTCCCACTGCCCTTTCGGCGTCACCTGAATACCGGCGCGCACGATCTCAGTACTGTAGGCCCCGAGGTTCACCACCATCGCCAGCAGCGCGGCCTCGCCCGCCGTCATCTTCAGCCCCAGATTCGGTAAGCCGAAGACGATAAAAAACAGCTGTACCACAAACGGCGTGTTGCGAATCAGTTCGACATACCCGCCCCATATCCGGCTGAACCACGTCGGACGTCCGCTGCGAACGGCGGCGCCGAAAATGCCAATCGTCAGGCCGCCTATGGTCGCCAGCACGGTCAGCTGAATGGTCACCCACAGCCCCGCCAGCAGCTCCGGCCAGTGCGGCCAGAGCTCAGAGAAATGAAGTTGCTCCGTCATGCCCGAACCTTACGCGCCGAGGCTGGCAGGCAGCGGCGCTTTCAGCCACTTCTCGGACAGCCCGTTGAGGGTGCCGTCTTTTACGCCCTGCTCAATCAGCGCATCCACTTTCGCCTTCAGGGCCGGTTCATTTTTCTTCAGGCCGATAAAGCACGGCGAGTCTTTCAGCATAAAGCTCGGCACCGGGGCTTTGTCAGCGTTCTGCCGGGAGATCGCCGCCACCACCAGATTGCCGGTCGCGACGTACTGCACCTGGCCGGAGAGATACGCCGACAGCGTGGTGTTGTTGTCCTCGTAGCGCTTAATCTGCGCCTCTTTCGGCGCCACGCTGGTCAGTACCATGTCTTCCACCGCGCCGCGGGTTACGCCAACGCTTTTACCACTCAGCGCCGCCGGGTCTTTCAGCTCTGCGCCCTTCGGACCAAATACGCCGAGGAAGAACGGCGCGTAGGCGCGGCTGAAATCGATCACCTTCTCGCGCTCGGCGTTTTTACCGAGGCTGGAAATCACCAGGTCCACCTTATCGGTTTGCAGATAAGGCACGCGGTTGGCGCTGGTGACCGGCACCAGCTGCAGCTTGAGCTTCATCTGTTTGGCGAGGTAGCGCGCCATATCGATGTCGTAGCCCTGCGGCTGAAGGTCGGTACCCACCGAGCCAAAAGGCGGAAAATCCTGCGGCACCGCAATGCGGATCGTGCCGCGCTTTTCAATATCCTGGAGCTGGTCAGCCTTCGCCGCCGAGAGGTTGGTTAACAGACAAGCGGCCCCGGCCAGTGCGATCAACAGTTTCTTCATGATGTTTACCCGTTACGTTAGCATGAAACAAAAGATTCTTTAAAGTCACTTTTGCAACTAATGTGCCAGATAAATCGCCGCGCATCGTGTTAGCCCGGCATTTGGCTAAACAGAGGTAAAACAAGGGAAAGTGAGGAATTAAGAGGAAACGACTGCGCGTTTCCTCATTATTTTATCGCACCAAAACCATGCAAGGCACCACGCTGGCGCCCCATTATCGTTGTTCCAGCTCGTCCAGCTGCTGATAGAGGGTGGCAATATCGTGAATCCGCGGGCGGCCTTTATCGAGAATTTCGTGCAGAAATGCGTTCGACAGTAGATTGATCAGGCTATTGACCGACGCGTAGCTATCGTAGGCCGATACGCTATCCAACGGCGCGCAAAGCTGCCAGCGCGCCAGCGGAAACAGGCCGTGGGCCTGCGGTTCGCACATCAGCAGCGCCGGAATACCGCTGCTCTGTAGCTGCTGCAGCAGCGGGCGAATAATTCGCGGACGGCGGCGAAATGCCATCACCACCACCACATCGTCGGCGGTTAAATCTACCAGCTCCTCGCTTAAGCTTTGTCCCGGCTGCGGCAGCACCAGCACCTGCCCGCGCGCCTGTAAAAGCTGCTGGCGCAAATGCAGCGCCGCCGGATAAGCATTGCGCATGCCGATAATCACGATACGCCGGGCGCTCACCAGCGCCTGAATCGCCTCGGCGAACTGCTGGACATCAAGGGCGTTAACCCACTGGGTCAGGTTGGCCATCTCCTGTTTATAATGGCGCGCCAGCAGCGTGTTGCCCTGCACTGCATCGCGATTATCGGTCAGCGGCATTCCGCTCTGGCGCAGGGTGCGCAGCTCATCGCGCATATCTTTATATTTCTCATAGCCCAGGCGCTTGAACAGCCGGCTGACTGTGGCTTTCGATACCCCGCTAAGCTGCGCCAGCTCCGCGCTGTTGTAGCTAATCAGGTCATCAAAATGATCGAAAATAAAATCCGCCACCCGCTGTTCCTGCGGCGATAAAGACGGGTACTGCTCTTTTAGTCGTTCATCAAGCTGTTGCATAAGACCTCTGTAACTTTCGTTTCACCGCACTATACCGTTAACGCCTTTCATAATGCATGCCAGTTCGGCAAAAAACGCCCCTCACCAGCAGCGATTGAAACTTTACGTTCAGACATGGAACAGCTTTTGCAACCCTCTCGGACGATTTGGTTAATTGAGGACACCCCATGCAAAGTCATGTTGCCGCCCACGGGATGGCGGTCGCACCCCATCATCTGGCCAGCCAGAGCGCGCTGGCGGTTCTGCGCGAAGGCGGAAGCGCGATAGAAGCGATGGTCGCCGCCGCCGCCACCATCGCCGTGGTTTATCCGCATATGAACGGCCTCGGCGGCGACGGCTTCTGGCTTATCGTGCCGCCCGAAGGCGACCCCATCGCCATTGACGCCAGCGGCGCGGCGGGCTCGCTGGCGACGCCGCAGGCCTACGCCGGCCTGGCGCAGATCCCCCACCGGGGTCCACAGGCGGCCCTCACCGTGGCGGGTACCGTCAGCGGCTGGGAAGAAGCGCTGAAGGTTTCGCGCGAGTTAAGCGGAAGATCGCTGCCGCTGTCGCGGCTGCTGGAAGACGCCATCGGCTACGCCGCAAGCGGCATCCCGGTTACCGCCTCGCAGGCCAGCGCCACCGCCGGGAAATTCAGTGAACTGCGCGACCAGCCCGGCTTCGCCGAAACCTTTCTGGTGGACGGCCAGCCGCCGAAAGCCGGGAGCCGCTTTTTGCAGCCGGCGCTGGCGAACACCCTGCGCCGGCTAAGCGAGGAAGGATTGGACAGCTTCTATCGCGGGCCGCTGGCGGAGCATCTGGCCCGCGGCATGGAACAGTATGGACTGCCCGTGACCCTCAGCGATCTGCAGCAGCATCGCGCCCGCCGCCCGCTGCCACTCAGGCTTGAGCATCAGCACGGGGAACTGTGGAACCTCGCGCCGCCGACCCAGGGGCTGGTTTCGCTGGCCATTCTCGGCATCACCGACCGGCTGGCGATGGCCGAGGCCGACGATGCGATGACCATCCACCGCATTGTTGAGGCGACCAAGCTGGCCTTCGGCCTGCGCGACGCGCATATCACCGATCCGCGTCACCTTGATGTCGATATCCAGAGCCTGCTGGCAGCGGCGGCGCTGCAACCGCTGGCGGATAACATCGACGACCAGCAGGCCGCTCCGTGGGGCGCGGGCAAAGGTCCTGGCGATACCGTATGGATGGGGGTTATCGATAAAAGCGGACTGGCGGTCTCCTTTATTCAAAGCCTTTATCACGAATTCGGCAGCGGCGTGGTGCTGCCGGAGAGCGGAATTGTCTGGCAGAACCGCGGGGCCTCTTTCAGCCTCGACCCGAGCCACCTGCTGGCGCTGGCGCCCGGCAAACAGCCGTTTCACACCCTCAACCCCGCCGCCGCAAGGCTGAACGATGGCCGGGTGATGGTGTACGGCTCCATGGGCGGCGACGGCCAACCGCAAACCCAGGCCGCTATTTTCACCCGCTACGTGCTGCAAAACGCGCCGCTGCAGGAGAGCATCACCCGACCGCGCTGGCTGCTGGGACGTACCTGGGGGCAAACTTCCGACTCGCTCAAGCTGGAAGGCCGCTTCAGCGCCGAATGCGTTGCCCGCCTGCGTCAGCTGGGGCACGACGTTGAAGTGCTGGCCGATTTCAGCGAAGCCATGGGCCACGCCGGGGCGATCGTTCGCCACCCCAACGGTCTGTTCGAGGGGGCCAGCGTGATGCCGGGCGCGATAAATGCAGATGTGGATGCGCGATAAATGCAGAGAATGTCTTTTACAGTGGATGAAAAGGAATTGCAGTTTTCTATTAAAAACTGCAATTCGTCAGAAACTATAGTTCGGTTATTCCCCAGGCTGTACTGAGATACGCGCTAACGCTGTCTAGTACTGATGCGACTTGTGCCTGAGTCAATGCAACATCGAATATGAGTTCAAGCCCCATAGTAATATTGGCACCGGCAGGATAGGCAGCAGGTGCATGATGTGACCCGATACGAATAGTCCGGTCGGTGTATGCCGTCCTGTTGGTCAGAGCCTTTGAGTTTTGCCAGTTAAGAGATCCTCCTTGCCGGGCGGCAATCCTCGCTATACCGTTATCACCATCAACCAGTTCCACGAAAGCTGCCCACTTCGATGTGTCATATGCTGCGCTGTAGTAGTTGATCATGTTCAACGGTGTAGCACCATTGTCTTCTACGAACGCTCCATACAGACTTTGCCCGGAGAACAGAAAAGCGAGCCCGTCACCACGGTAGACTGCAGGCGCACCGGAATAGCTGTAATTCCCCATCATAAAAGCCTGCTGGGTCTCGGTGGCCGCCGTCGGCTTTACCGGTTTGCAGATCACGATGTGAGTCTGGTTTTTTGTGGAAACTTTTCCAGTATCAAAACATTTTCCAAAACCACATACCGCCCCAAATCCGCTGGCAATCTCGGGTGAGCCGACCAGGGTCAGTGGTGCTGAATTATCAGCCCGGTTTCTGATGCTCAGATCAACCGAACCGCCGTGGATGTACATCGCTTTTAACCCTGCAGTGACAGGCAAGTCAGGCTGCATAAAATGGCCGATTTTGGGATGTGTGCCCGGAATAACGACGTCACCGAGTTTTGGAATGTAGATATCATTTGTCATAATTCATTCAGCCTTTAATCTGTGCGGTATTCAAAGTGGATGCGATCAGGTTGCTGCCTGTAGCACTGGGGTGCAGATTGTCAACAAAACAGCCCAGGCTGTTCATCTCAGTCCAGGTATCAAACAGGTCGTAAATACTGAAGAACTCAACATTCAGTGTCTGCGAGAGGTCGAACATCACGTCGCGGAAATCCACAAGGGGAGTGACTGCCGTCCCGTTTGTTCGCGGTGGTGCCATCAGAATAAAGCCGACGTCCGGCAATACTGAGCGACAAGAAGCCATATAGGTTTGCAGAGCAGTACGGAATGTGGCTGTCGATTCTGAAATTCGGTAATCGTTATTCCCGATCACGATGCAAATGACGTCTGGCTGCATTGTGCTCAGGTACTCCGCTATTTTGTCTGAGAACAACAGGAACTGGTCCGCCAGAATCCCCGCATTACCCGCTTTGCTCATCACACAGCCTGCCACGCCACTGCGCCAGAGATAGAATCCGTGGATAGCAACACGTCCGGCGTTGCCATCGGTTTTAACATAGATAGTTCGGACCTCATCCGGCATTCCCGTCAGCAGCACTGATTTGGTCGTGCCGGAATTCCCGCAGATAACTTCAGTCCACTGCGTGACGCCGCCAACGTCGTAACCGTACTGAAACTTGCCGTTCAGGTCCTGATAGTAAATCCGGCAATCAGTACAGCGCACGTTAGTCACATTGAAATAGGCGGTGTTTGTCGTCGTATTAATGGTTTGCCCATCAATACCGCAGCCATAAAGCGGCGCTCCGCTGGTCGGTGACGAGTCGTACAGGTCCCACCCGGCGGAGCGGAAAATATTTGAACCGTCCCGCGCGGCACCATAGTTAACGGTACGCCAGCCTAAACCAGCATCGCCGTAATCCGCGTGCAGTATTCCCGCAATAGCGGTTGCAAGTTCGTTATTTTGCGTCCAGCTGTCCCCCGTCAGCATGAAGTGTGGACGGACTGCCAGGCCTGCTTTGAGCTGTGCTTTCTTCGCTTTCCAGCGCCAAAGGGTTCGACCGTCAGTATGTAGCGGAATGCTATAAGCGGCGGTATACATCCGGCGCTGGTACAATCTGGCTAGCGATCCGCCAATGTTTGGACCAATACCGCCTGCATCCAGCTCACCATTCTGGAACCAGAACAGCACATTCCCTGCACCGTCAGTCATCCCAGGGACAAATCCAGGCGAGATACCCGTAACTTTTAAATTCAGGGCATCAGCAATAATTGTATTGATGTAAGCCCATATTTTTTCCAGCAGCCCTGTTGATATTGCTGATGCGCACAGTCCGCCATCCCAGTACACAGGAACATTACCGGCGCTGTCAGTGAATAACGGGAAAAAACCTGGGGAAACCCCTGTTACCTGCTTATTCAGTGCATCCCCCAGGCGTGCGTGAACATCAGCATAAATCATCTGATACAACGATGTGGCAATGCGGGAAACAGCGAAACCATTATCCCAGTACACAGGTACATTTCCTGTCCCATCCACGAAAAAAGGGAAAAAATTGTCATCAACCAAGGCGATGGTAGACAATTTTTTGATAAGTTCACGAATTGCCTCAATAGCTTCATGTGTTGGAATTTTTCGTCCAGTGGGCTGCAATGCCCCTGCGTCGTTAATAAACTCATCTGCAAGAATGGAATCAGAAGAACTAACAATCCAGCAATAAGCACCGGCAAGGATATTTCCTGCATCTACATCTTGCTTCGCTTTAATATCAGAAGAGTAAATGCGAATGTTGTTGGAAATAGAGCCCTGTCCAATCAACCATGCAATTAACCTTGGAGTGCCTGAATCGTTCAGGTAATATTTGAATGAAATAACTTCAGCAATACCCTGAGCAACCCGGAAAACCTTTCCGCTCTCAGTCCCCTGAACCCCTGCAATAGTGCCATCAGGATCAGATTCTGTTTTATAAAATGTATACTCTTTCCAGTCAGCAATAGATTCCATCATTGCTTTTAAATATTGGGTACGATTAGCAAGCTGTTGCGCCTGAAGATTTGCCGGGCCATCCCCCGGGACATCATCCTGCTTACCGAGTACCGGGGTCTCTTCAGTAAGCTGGTAGATACCACTTACCCAGACAGGAGTTTCCTGCAGATTTGACATACTACTTACCTCGGTATTGATATTGCCCGTCATAATTGGCCCGACCATCATAAGTCAGGGCGATTTGCGGTGGTTGCGGTGACTGCGGAGCAACAACCTGCATCCGCCCGAAATAGCTGAAAGCCTCTCCTGTCTGCTGATTAAAATCAGGAAGGATCAGCGAGGTCATATCCATGACTGCGATGTCCGTGCCGCTACTAATCATTTCTAATGTCGCCAGGGGATCAACAGAAACTCTGTACAGTTCCAGCAGTACAGGATCTGAATCCTCAGCAATATTCACTCCCTGAAAACGCAAATAAAACTCCTGCGTTTTCGCTGAGAAAAACGGTAACCACTGGTTAAACAGGTGCTCGTAAGCAACAACAAGACCTGTCGATTCAGGGGACACCAGAAACTCAATCGTGCCGAACTGGCGGTCAACAACATAATCGGAATTACGTTCCAGCCCATTAATATTGACGTTAAAAACCGTGGTATGGGGCAGCGCGATAATATCCCCTTTAACCACTCCATCAGGTACGGCGAACTGCTCATTAAATGAAAACGGTTCATCCACCGGTTGAGCACCCAATAACAGCGCCAGATTTTCAACCGAGAAATTATGCCAGGTTGAACTGATAGAGCCGCTGGCTCCGGTAATGATTCGCTGATTCTGATAGAGCTGTCCGCCACGTGATGCTTTTGTTATTTGTTGCTCATACGAAAACGCTATTTTCAATGATGAAACATCGCCGACCCAACGGAATGCGCGTTTATTATCTCTGGGTGCCAGGAACACCTTACCCTGACCATAATAATAGTTTTCCCTCATGGCCCGATACTCCGTTCAGTCAGTTCCAGGGAAATTATGCCCTCGTTCAAAACGGGACCGCCTGCCGTGAAAATAGTGATATCCGTTTCTGCGAGATAAATACCGGCATCCCATTCGATAGCTGCGGCTGACCCGGTTACGGAATCCAGCAGCAGCGCAGAGGCATCTCCTTCCAGCGCCAGCACGGTCAGTGGCCCGCTGGTTTCAGTCCACTGCGCGATGGCCAGCACCGGATGGGGGCCGAACGACCACGGCGACGTTGGCCAGGTACCGGCTGGCCATTCAATATCATCGCCTGGAATGGAAAGACTGCTGGCCAACAGGTCGGGTGGATACCAGGCCGTGACTCCGGCAGCATCAGCAATAGCGTGCAGCTCTGGCACTGCACCAGAAGTGGTATCTTCCGGCGTTACCGTGGCCCAGTCGCTACCATCAACAATAGTCAGGGACAGGGTGACGGTGAGCGGGAACGCCTTATAACGACCTGAAGGCAGTCCCGTCCCGAATGTATAAAGCGACATCAGTCCATCACGGCGGCTCTGCAGCGTCAGAGTATGCACATCAGCATCATCATCACCGGTGACATAGGGGATCGGGATGCTGGCGTCACTGGTGGCCAACGACCAGACCTCGCTCCCGGTGCTCTGAGCAATCAGTTTCACCACATACTCTGTTCCGGGTTCGGGGCCGATGCTGTTTTCGGTACAGTCAATCAGGCGGTCGGCCTGCAGCAGGCGATCACGATGAGAGAATGCCAGAGTAAAGTTATCTGCGCTGGCCGCCACATCGGGATACAGCACGCCATTCACACGGATATTCCCGGGCAAATACGGTCGGGCCTGACGCCCGGTTATGGTCAGCGCCGCCACCGGAGCAGCTGATTCCCCCAGCGTCTCCGTGCTGGTCCGGGTGAGCAAACGAGCCTCAACCGTTTCACCGGACAGGTATTCCAGCCCGTCCGAGTCCAGCGCATCCTGATACGCCCAGCAGCGGTCCCCTGCAAAATGCCCTGACGGCAGGGAGTCCATGCAACCACGCCCGACCGCGAGGGTGCCAGCAGGAATATCGACCGCGTCCACACGCATGATTTCATCATTAACCATCAAACCATCACCAACGGTCGGGAAGATGGCCATGTTGACATGCAGGACGGTATCGAGTCGCCCGACGGGAGCCGTCAGCGTTCCTGATGGCGTCCAGTCACCCTGGCCACGGTCGGCGAACGTGGCTCCCGCTGCGCGGGTCTGCAGTTGATAGTTGATGCTGAGTGAGGTTGGTGCGATGGCCATCACGCCAGGATAGCCGGATTCAGGTTTCAGATAGTTCAGCTCAGCCTCGCTGACGGTCCCGGCCAGAACAGCATAAGGCAGCTCAATCAGCCGCTGAATGGTGACAGGTCGGGCGGATTTATCCGGCGGTGTCCAGCCGCTGTCCTGTTGCCCGGAGCTGTAAGAGGTGGATGGGAGGCCAAAAACATCCTGAACCACAGTCAGCGTCAGGACGCCGGTGTCGCCTTCCTCTATTTTCCCCACGCGCAGCACCATATTGTCGATATTGCGGTCGGGCAACCGGACGCGAAAAACATCACCCGGGCGCAGAATACCCCCGCGCCGGTCAAACTGGATGACCAGGCGGGTCAGTTCTGACTGGGCCGTCTCCAGGTCTCGCTGGGCTACGCGGGCGGCAAGTGAATGTGTGGGGATCGCTTTGTACTCGACCGAACTGCTGTTGAGTCCGGTATTCTGTATCGCCCCGAGGTTCTGCGCCCGGACCTCGCCATCAGCATTTGTAACGGGGTCATTCCAGGTCACGACAATCTCATTCGGATTCGACGTGGTGCTGGCGCTGTCGTCATCCTGAACGGCGATAATGCCGTTATCGTAAGTGAAGAGCGGCAGGTCATCGACACGGTAATCCCCGCGCAGCAGCTTCAGGGTCAGTTTGCCGGTTTCGAGGTCGGCATACTGCACCGCGCCCACGTGGTCGAGGATCTGCTGCACAAACGTGTCCAGGCCATCTTGGCGGTTGTAGCGAAAGCACAGGCCAAAACCTTCATCAAACAGTGTGTCGGCGGCGACACGGTAGCTATCGAGGTTCAGATCATCTGCGAGCGTCAGCTGGCGTCCCCAGTCGCGGTTAGTGGCACATTCCACAAGGATGTGGGCCGGGTTCATGGCATGAATGGCCCGGAGGTTGGCGAGCTGCTCCGAAAGGAGATCAGCTTCATCATCAAGCTGTGCCTCGCTGTTCTCCAGCATGATGGTGGCTTTCTCAGGGTACCAGACATCACCGTCCCAGCCTTTTGTTGTACGGCGAACCCGGTATAACCACGGTTTGGGGCTGGCGCTGTAGCAACTGACCAGGCCACTGAAGAAGGTGGTCACCACGCCACGGAACCCCGGCACTAACCCCGTCAGCAACTTCAGGAGCGATGCCGGTGGCACCTGATCCGGTTCGCCCATCATGATATCCAGTTGACCCTGTATGCCACCCTCACCACCGGTATCATCGCCGCCGAACAAACCGGGTTTGTCGATGTACACCGAGGTGCTGGATGAAATCTGCCCCGGCGTACCGGCAAAGACCGTCTTTTTATCGGCCATGATCGACACAATTTCGTTAACCGGACCGCGCCCCAGCCCCGCCTGTACATCCCAGGAATAGCGATAGCCAACGGTGACTTTTTTTGAACCTTTACCGCCCATTTATGCTCCCGCTTCTTTCTGAGTCTGTTGCGCCAGTTCGACGATCTGAATCGCCAGCGCGTCGCCGGTTCCGGCCAGCTGGTCTGAATCAATCCCGCCGTCACGGATGAACGCCTGCAGGTCGAGGTTATAGCGGGAAAAGAAGGTCCGCAGCCCCCATGCACAGCCGCCACCTGCGCGAATATGTTCCATCGTGATCCACATAGCGCCTCCGTTATTTTTTGATGGCCTGATAGCGATAATTGCCGTACCCGAGCACGAACCAGTCCGCCGTCCAGCAGTCACCAAAGAAGACGCACTGCGGTGTGCCCTCATCGGGCATGGGCATGTTCCAGTCGTCCTCGGTGGCCGCTTCCGGCGTGGAGTTTTTTTGCTTGGGTGCTAAGGCCGTGTTGAGGACATACGATGCGACCAGAATCGCCACATATTTCGCTACAACCCACCACATGGCATATCCCTCCTAAAACAGTTTGATGATGGTATACGGCGACTTACCCGGCATATGCGGCTGGCCACCGTAGTTGAGATGGTTGGAAAACTTGCTGTCACAGGTTGCGATCGTGCGGTCGCAACCCGGGTACAGCGTGACGGACTGCCCGACCTGCAGACCGGCTGTGCCGCCAAACAGATGCAGCGTGTTTCCGTTCTGCGCACGCAGGCCGCGCCGCTCGGTATAGCCACTGCGGTCAAACTCAATGTAACCGCCCGAGAACCAGTCACTGGCCAGCCCGGCTGGCAGGCTTGCGGTAATGGAGGAGCCATCAAGGGCGGTGACCACCACACCGCTGACCGCAAATCGGAGAGGATCAACACGGCAGTTATGGTCGTACAGCGCATACGGGCACTGACGCCCCCAGGTGAGACGGAGTCCGACCCGTGTAAACGTGCTGGCCAGGCTGATGGTGATCAGCTTGCAGGATTCAATCTGCTCACGTTTGACGCTGCTGATCTCCCCGATCCAGACGACGCGAAACTCGCCGGAGGAATCCGTCGCGTGCCAGCGTATGACCCGCACCCTGACGGTGCGCGAGGGTGGTGTGGCACGAAACAGTAGCGCCACCGGATTACTGGCCGGAACAGTGATATCCATTCCGTCACCGCTGCCGGAACTGAGGCCGCTGTTGCTGATGGCCTGTGCCTCCCAGACCTGACCGGCAAAGTCGATATCTTTGTCGGCGTTGCTATAACGCCAGAACAGGCTGTCGCCCAGCCGGAACTCATACAGCGTCAGCGGCTGGCCATCGGCCACGGAATATTCAAACTCACTCCAGCTCATCACGTACTCCGGTAAAAGTGGTGGCAATCCGGGCCACGCCGTCGGCGTCGGTCGCATGCTCCCAGGACACGCTGTCGGCGTCCTGGCGAGCCAGGGTCATCAGGGAAATGGAAACAATCTGGTGCTGGCCTGCTGAAATGGCGTCGCCGTCAAGTGCAAGACGCTCCGCACCGCTGACCAGACTGACTGCGGTGATGCGGCGATAATGCCGGGAGCCATCCGTTAGCAGAATGCAGATATCGCGGCGACCCGGGCGGATGCCCAGTTCAGTAAAGCCTGCCTCGACAACATCAACAGCATTGCCGCTGATGGCGGACGTCGGGGAAAAGTCCAGTGTCTGCCCCGGCACCCATATCGGGCGCTGACGCCCCCGTAGGTACCACAGAAGCTGACGCAGGGAAGTCTGTGCCGGACGATTGGTGGTGAACCAGTTGTGCGTCTGCCGCCAGAACGGACGACCTGCAGTATCAATGCGAAGAGGCATGCTACTGCCGTTATCCAGCTCACGGATCAGAGGCTGATAGCTCCCGCTGACCGATTCACCCCAGTCGGTTTCGGACTCGAGCACCGGGTGGCCACGGTACTGTGTGAGCACCGGCGCATCGCTGAAGGCATTGTGCTCTGCGATGCGGAAGCGCACCTGCGCGGTCGTCGCGGTATCGGTGATACGTGACAGCGACGGCGGCTCCGTCAGCACTGCCGGGCGTACCGGATAAACCAGCGAGCCCGCAGGCCAGCTGTCGGTCAGCGGAGAGCCCAGCTGCAGGGTATCCCCGGTTATACCGGCAATGGTGGCCATCCGGCTGGTTGCATCAGAGGACTCATCGGTTTTCAGCAACACCGTTCCGCCGACGGTAAAGTCACGCCCGGCGGTCGGAATGGAGAGCGCGGTCGCGCCACTGGACACCGCTGCCGGCAGCGCGTAAACATCCGGATAAACCGGCATGGCCCAGGTACCTGCGCAGCCCTGCCAGAGCATATGCTCGAAGCGCTGGCGGGCGGTGTCATACAGCATTACCGTGAACTCAAACGTCCGGCGCGGTGAAAGTCGACGGGAAATCCGCTGCTCAGCACCGGTTGGCGACTGCAGTACCTCGGTCTTCCACTCCAGTGTCTCAGTCACGCCACGGGACCAGTCGGGATCTGCCAGCCAGGGAAATATCGTTGTCATTTATTCAGCCCCAGCCATTGTTTCAGGGTCGGCACCTGCGCCTTGAGCGACGTGGTGAACTGGCGCTGGCCAGCCAGCGTCTGCGCTCCGGCGGTATAAACCTCGGACGGGTCCAGCACCAGTTGCTGCTGCAGGCTGATGGGCTGCTGCGACGCAGCGGCGGGTGTGGCCATCGCGGTTTCAGGCACGGAGGTCGGGACCGGCATATTCTGCGCGGGGATGCCCGCCAGACCACCGGTGGCATGACGAACGCGCGGGAGCCAGCCTTCAACCGCAGCCATACCGTGGCGGTTAAAGGCGTGCAGAAAGTCCAGCGCACCAGGCTGCTGAACCACAGCGGCGCGGGTCACAAACTCCTGGTCGGAGAGCATCGCCGGAATGGAGTCGGACGTGGTGCTGCCCGGACCGCGAACCTGACCGCCATCGGCGGCAAAGACGCTGGCCATCAGTCCGCCCATACCACCTGAAGCTCCCATCAGGCTGGACGTCGCCATCTGCGCCAGCTGCTGTGCCGCCAGCTGTGCCATGCTGTTAATGATGGTGAGGGCGAGGTTTTTCACCGCATCACGCAGGTTCATGGTGCCTTTGGCCAGCCCCATCAGAGAGCTTTCGATACCGCTCTGCAGACCGTCGCGGAATGCCTGAGTCAGCTCATTACCCGCCTGATTTAGCTTGCCGAGTTCTTCTTCAAGTTGGCGGATCATCTCCCGGATTTTGTCACCGGCTTCACCGGGGGCGGTGGCCATCTCTTTCAGCTGCGGGAGGTAGCCCTTGATTTTGTCGCCAACTTCCTGGTGAAGCTGAACGAGGCGCTGCCGCCCCTGAATCTCATTAAGCAGACCACCCTGAACCTGCGCCTGAATGCTGGTTTCCTGCTGGGACTGCCAGGTGAACAGGTCGTCGAGCTGCTTTTTGAGGTCATCGACGCGGATTTTGGTTTCAGCGACCGGCAGCAGCTTATCGAGCCAGTTCAGACCTTCGGTGTTGCCGCTGGCTTCAAACTCGCGGCGCAGGTCAGATACGCGATTCTGTAGCTCGAGCATTGATGCGCCAGCGGTGTCGCCGGTATCGCGCATGTATTCCAGCTGCAGCTGGAGGTTCTGCCCCTTAAACTCCTGGGCGGTGATGGCGGCGTTGGCTGCTTCCGCCTGGCGACGTTGCTCGGCGGTCAGGTTGCGGGTGGCAATCTCCTGGGCGCGGGTCGCTGCGGCACCCTGAGTGCGTTTTGCGGCCTGATCCTCAAGCTGTTTGACGAAGTTTTTATTCGAGGTTTCCTGCTGCTTGGCCAGCGACTGTCCTTCTTTTGTCGCCTTATTGGCCGCGTTGGCCGCGTCAATTTTTTTGGCCAGCGCCCGGGCTTCATCCTGTTGTGCTTTGGTCGCACTTGAGAGCGTGCCGTTGCGGATTTCAGCCTCGACGCGGTCCAGCTCGGTGATGGCTTTTTTCTGGTTCAGCGTCTGCTGCAGCTGTTTGTTGTACTGCTCCGCCTTCTGGCCAGATTTATCCAGCGCTTTTGTGTCGGTATCCCACTGACCGCCGGAAAAGTTTTTACCGTCGGTGGAAGTGACGCCACGGGACTGGAGCATGTCCCGACCGCTGGCGCTCTTCCATAACGTTTCATAGTTCTTACGGGTTTCTTCTACCGCATCTGCTTCTTTTTCAATCTCGGAGCGGTTGCCTTTCCAGAGTTTCTGGAGTTTCTCGGCTGCAGCAATGCTCTCGGCATCGGTTTGTTTGCGCTTTGCTTCGACTGCAATGGCTTTTTCTTCAGCCTGTTGCTTTTCCTTCAGTACAGCCAGATCCTCTTTGTATCGCTTCACTGACTCCTGGTATTCACGAGGCTGCATGGCAACCTCAGTATCACTACCCGCAGCTGCAATTTTGGCTTCTAATTCCTTAATTTTATCTGTCAGTTCGTCAGCCGGAACATCCAAACCAAGAGCACCACCGGCTTTATCTTTAAACGATTCCCATGCGCCAGTGGCCGCAATTTTTACATTATTCCATGCTCTCGCAGCCCGGTTGAGCTGTTGCTCCATTGTGCGAAGGCGTTCTTCGCTTGCCTTCTTAAATGCCTGAGATGCGACTTCTATCGCTTCTTCTTTTCTCCCCTGGTCTTCCAGGCTCTGGATGCGCTGATAAGTCTCCAGATCCAGAAAATGATATTGCTGGTTGGTGTTGGCGGCCCACGTGGTTGCGCTGTCGCTCATCTTCAGGAAGTTTGACACAACCTGATCAGCCGAGTCGCCGGACAGCTCTGCCATCAACGTCGCAGCCTGGGCCACAGAGGTCAGCGTTTCGCCGGTAAAGCGGCCGCTACTGACCAGACCATTCAGGATATCGCGTACCTGACTGTAATTACCGCGCAACTGGCCACCTTGCTGCGCCATCTGCTCCAGTTCGCCGGAGGTCACACCGGCATAGTTGCCGGTTTTCTGGATCGAGCGGTTTAATTCATCCTGGTCATTCATCGCCGAAACAGCTGCAATGCCCACAGCAGCAACAATACCAGCCAGCCCTCCCATCGCTAAACGGGCGGGGGTGATGATACTCAGAAGCGCTTTAAAGGTGTTGCCCACGCCCCCAAACGAGTCCTTGATTTGCCCGCCTTGCTGAATGGCCACGAGCCATACCGGCATTCCGCTGGCCAGCGAGGTGACGACGTCGGTTATCTGCATTGGCAGGTAGCGCATGGCCTGAGCATACTGACCGGCGCTGATGCCACCTTTGTTCATGGCGGCGTTCTGGTCGGTAATCTTCTGGATAAACGGCGCAGCTTCCGCCGAAATGCCAAGCTGTGCCGCTTTATACTGCAGCAGCTCGGCGGTGGTCAGGTTCATGGTCTCGGCCTGCTCGCGCAGCCGGTTGATGAACTGTTCTTTAGTGGCCGCAGCCTGTGCTTCAGCCTGAGCGGCTTCCCGGGCTGCAGCCGCTTCCTTGCGCCCGGCATCGGACGCGGCATGAGCGGATTTTTCCACCTGCAGGCGCAGTTCGTTCAGACGCGAGGAATACTGCTCGAAATCATCATCACCAACGAGACCCGCGCCACGGAATGCACTCAGCTGCTCCTGCATGTCATCCAGTCGGCCATAGGCGGCGACGACTGGATCGATACGGTTGACCAGGGCGCTCAGCGCAGCACGCTGGGTATCAATATCTGCCGTGGTGCCGTCCATACCATTCTGGAGCGAGCCCATCTCGGCCCGGGTACGGGCGATTGCTGCCTGATAACCGGCATAATCTGTCGCCGCCTGCTGGGCCGCATCGCCGGTCTGTGACGCAGCGGCGGCGGCGCTCTGTTCTGCCTGAGCGTGGCTACGTGCTGATTCGGCGACGCTATCCTGTGCCCGGGCAGTGGTACTGAGTTTCTGCGAGCTGGTTGTTGCTGCAGAGCCAACGTCTTCCACATCTCCGGCCAGCCCCTGCAGGGCACGGCTGGCATCCGCGAGGTCGGCGCGGATTTTCAGCATTAAATTGAGGGTGGAGTTATCGGCCATGACGCACCTGTATATAAAGGAAGAAAAAGCCCCGATCAGGATTTCAGGGCATTCACCCGCTGGGTGGCGGTATTGCCACCGGCAAATGCGGCATTGACGTCAAATACGCGGTCAATGCACGCCTGCCGGTGTTGCCGTAGCGCTTCGCTGTAATACAGCGTCAACTGGCGGAGGGTGTAGGTTCCGAGCCTGCCCGGGTCGTGTCCGGCCCGGATGAGGGTTGCGAAGATGCTGCCGAAGCCGACAATTTCGCCCGTGTTGCCCTGATGGTTTCCAGCCGGACGACAGCGTTCATAAAAAAACGGCGGTTCTGGGTCCACCACCAGTCCATCAGAGTCTGCCCCTCACCGGCGGGCAGCAGCGCCACCCACGGGATAGGTTGTTCTACGGTACAGGCAATGAGTTCCGGGATATCTCCTGCATGCTTTCGCAGCACGGATTCAACCTCTTCCAGCGGTGGCCACGGTGTCTGCATGACCTCTGCAAGACTGTGGGTGAGCGCATCAAGCTTGTCGCCCAGCTGCAGCATGTCCATCAGGGTGTATTCGCGGATAACCAGCCCCCGGCCCGCAATGGTGATATTGCGGGTCGAGAGCAGCACGCTCAGCTCGTCTTCGGTATCGGCGGGTTTCTGCTTGCTCATGCTACAGGCTCCGCAACATCAATGACGCGGCCAAAGCGACCGATGGTCGGGTCGTCCGGGCGGGCATTGTCGTACAGCACGGTGGAGGTGGTTTCCAGCCCGGCCAGCGAGGTATCGCCCTGAATCAGCGCCAGCGCTGAGGCCGGGGAGAAGGAGATTTTGTAAAGCTCCAGAATCTTCGCCGCACCGCCTTCGGCAAGGTTGATCCCCTCGAAACGCAGGTAAAAATCTTCCGGCTGCTGCGTGAACAGTGTGGTGTTGACCGAACCTGCATACTCATAATTCACGGACGGTGCCGTTGCCTGAGCGGTCAGGAAGGTGATCGCCCCGTAGGTATAATCCACTTCATAGTCGGTCCCTTCCACCAGAGTACCGATAACCACGTCACTGACGCGCTGATGGTCCAGAATGTAGCGTTCACCCGCCGCAATACCTGCCGGAAGAAGTTCGCCGGTGATGGTGCCTGCGGGGATCACAACCTGCTCACCGTACAGCACCACGGCCAGATTCTCCGGGGCCAGATCGTGCCACGTTGACGTCAGCGTACCGTCCTGGTTGGTGACAAAGCTGCGCACCGTGCCCCGGCGTCCGGAATAACTCTCTTTGTGGTTAAGACGCTCAACCGTCAGCGCCAGCGATAAGGCCGATACATCGCCAACCCAGCGGAATGCACCGGGCTTGCCGTTAGCCAGACGACGGGCCAGAAACACTTTCCCCTGGCCGTAGTAGTAGGTTTCAAGCTGTGCCATTGTCTTCCGGCTCCTGTTGTTTGCTTTTGCCACGGTTGCCCTGAGTGTCGCTGACGACCGGAGTGGCAACCCCGATAAGTTGATGGTCCCGGAGCCAGACTTCTTCGGCTTCGGTCACGGTGATGGTTTCACCGGCTGCAAAGCGCTTACCCTGATGGGTATGCGGCTGCAGGAGTTTTACGTCGGGCATCGTCTGCCTCCGATAACATGATTGACCTGGAAGGTATCCATCCAGAGCAGGGTACCGCCGTCATAGTCCAGAATGTCGCCCTTGAGCCACTGGATACCGGTGGTCGCGAGCTTGCCGGGCACCCAGCCAATCAGCTGGTCGCGTATCTGGCCTACCAGCGGGCTGATTTCATGGGTCAGACCGTCTGCACCCTGGCCATAGTTGCGCACGGCAACGGCCACGCCGAAGACCGCCTCGGCAACCTGTGCCCGACTCCCGTTCCCCGGAACGCCGCGCTCAGGCCCCATCAGCACATACGCCCCGGGGACCGCAAAACCGGATAACTCCGTCACCTGGCTGTATTCGACGATGGTGCCAAGGAAGCTCAGCGGGGACGGCGTCAGTGGGTGCAGGCGCTCGACGATCAGACTGATGGAAAACGGTTCGCTGCTCATTTTCCGAAATCCCTCAGTGAGTCCATGCTGAACGTGCGACCGGGGCCATCCACCATCGGCGGACCGCCAGCGGGTTTCTGCGTATCGGTTGCGCCGAGGCTGAATTTGCCGTTGGCCAGCTGCTCCATCAGTTTCATTGCATCGCGGTAATCACGGACGATAGGGTCTGTCCGTTCATCAGAAATACGATGCTGATGCAGTTTGTAGCGGACAACTGAGCGGCCCCAGCTGCTCAGAATTGGGTGGACCTTCACCAGCGGCAGGGTGTAACCGCGCTGACGGAGATAACCATCAATGAGGTTCTGGGCTTCCTCCACCGCCCCGCCAATGCGCTCCACCACCTCAAGGGCCACCGCCACTTCAGCAGGAGGCCATGACGTGGTCTCTTCCCCACGCAATACCGCATCCAGCAGCTCCGGTCGGGCCGGAGGCTTGCCCGGAAGCTGAGTCACCTGAGACAGCTCGACCGCGCCCGGGCGGTCAGCCAGTTCAGCAAGGGAGATATACCAGGTCACGGCCATCACTCGCCTCCGCTTATGCCGATACGGCATTCTGGAAGAAGTAGCCGCAGTCTGGAGCAACAATCAGCTCGCGCACTGACTCACCGACACGGACGCGCTGGCCACCGCGCATACCCATGTCCGGATCAGGAATAGAACCGGAGACACGGGAGCCAAACTGCGCGGTAAAGCCGAAGGTCACGCCACCCTGGGTATCAGCCAGCAGATTACGGTAGATAAAGGCGGCATGGTTGGCCCAGGCACGCACCAGTACAGGCTTCTGGCCCGGTCGGGCGATATTGACGAACGCCGAACCGACGACGATTTCGTCGAGTTCCAGCAGGCCGCGAAGGAAGTCCAGCGGTACCAGGCCATCTTCGCCCAGTGTGCCGTTATAGGCTTTCACGACCGACGGGTTCTGACGCAGGGCTGTTGCCGTAGAGCGTCCCAGTACTGCCACGTTCGGACGCATGATCATCTTGTCGAGCGCAGTGACAATTTTCTTAATCGGTTTGCTCGCGTCGTTGTCCCACTGGTCAGCAGCAGCCAGATTTTCTTTATTACCCACAGGGTAATTGGCCGCGTTAAACACCTCTTTACTGGTGCGAACTTCGCGGTCGAGCATGATGATATCGGACACGCGCTCGGTCGCACGGCCCAGTGGATCGTAATTGGCCGGAGCATTGTCGATATCGGACTGCGGAACCGGTGCATCAAGGGCGTAATCGTTGGTCGAGGAGGTCTCATCCTCTGCATCAAACTCAATCTGATTGGGTTGCGACGTCCGTCCGACGGTGGTGGTCGGTACGGTGAAGCCCTGACCGAGATCGAACTTCCACCATTTAAATTCTGCTTTCCCAACCGGCACGCGCGGTAACACGCTGTCGGCAATCAGGGAGAGGTTACGGTACCCGATGGCAATCGCCGTCAGGTGGGGGTCAATGGGAAACGGTGCTTTGGACATACTCTTGAACTCCTGAAAAGGGCCGGATAAACCGGCCATAAACGTTAAATGGCCGGTTACTGGTCAGCTAACTGCAGTACGCCGCTTTGCTCTGATTCGGAATAAACAATCAGGCCGGTATATTCGGGAACCACCGAGCCATCGTCAGCTTCAAAAGCCGGGATGCTTCCGTCGGTGATGATGTAAGCGGGCTGTCCTTCACCCTCAGCAAAAGAGTAAAGACTCCGTATCTGGTCGAGGGTCAGTACAATACGCGACATAGTGTTCTCCTGATGCTGCTGCCGGTTTAGCTGTCAACCGCCACTGGCGGCCGGAAGTTTGCCTGGAGCAATCCAGACAGAACCGAGATCGTCTTCGGCACCGTCATACTCCGCAAAGCCGAGATAGAACTGACCCGCTGTAGCCGGAATTGCACGACCGTCAGCATCAGCCGTCAGCGGGTCACCGGCGACAACATCACCACCATAGATGACCGGGGTCAGTTGGCTGCGAACCACATCAGCGGGTTCACCGACGCTGGCAGCAACGAGGGTGGTGACACCGATAATCAGCTTGCTGCCATCGACGGCCAGAGTGATTTCGTCCGGCACCGTTCCATGCGTGACCATACGACGCGCAGCCAGTGCCACTTCTGCCTTATGGCAGGTAATCAGACCCGGAATATTCATTGCTGGGCTCCTTTCTTCACGTGGTTAACGGCGTCCGTCATGGAGATGGTGCGACCCTGTTTAGCCTGCTCTGCCTGATAGTTCTGTGCGGCAGTGGCCAGCGCGGAAGCGTCGGCGAAATCGACCGGAGCATCAGCCGTGCCGGTTTTTTCGCTGAAGTCCATCACTTTGGGCTTCTGGCTCAGCACATCACGCAGCAGCTCTTCCGGAGTTTTGTTCACCGTGGCGTCGCCATCAGCAAAAGACAGCGGTGTGGAGTCAAGGCAAAGCAGTACCTCAACCACAGTATTCTTCTGGCGTGGCAGGATAGATCCCGCTTTAACCAGCCCGTCTGCATAGCTGACAACCGCGTCGCGGCGCACCTTCGCATCGCGTTGTTTTGCGGCTTCTTCATCCTTGCGTAGTTTCTCTTCACGCTCTGCCAGCGCTGTTTCGCGCCGGGCGAGCTCCTCCGCCGTAACGGTGGGCGTTTGGTTCGGATCCACATTATTCTCCTCGGCATATGCCAGTGGTGAGATTGACTTACGTTCATCGGTGGCCGAGTCCAGAATCGACTGGATACGCCACTGAGGAATGATGGAATCGGCCTGCTCGATGGTTGTCTCCTGAATCACCCAGTCGCGAATCGACTGAAACAGGCTGGCCAGATTGTCGGCTTCCCACGGCAACGCGAACTCCAGCGGGCCGTTATCGCCGCTGGCCTCTGCGAACTGCGCATCAGGGAGCCCTTTGACGCCAGGAGGGACGGCCCCCAGAAAACCCACGTGGCGGGCATAGAAATGACCAGGTTTCGGGTTGCCGGGGCTGTCAGGCTGATAAATAGAGAGGGAGCGTTTTTTGTAGCTGCCCGCGTTGAAGGCTTCTGCGAAGGCCGGATTCACCTGACGCGGCGCGGCGTAGACGATGCCGTCACGGTATTCAAGGCGTTCCGCCCAGCCATACGCCGGAGCGGTCAGGCTCGGGTGCCCGATGACAAAAGGGGCTTCCGATACTGAAGGATCGTAGCTGTTGGCCAGATCAATGCAGTCTTCAGGGGTGAACGTGATGGTCCGGCCATCCATCGCGGTGTGGGTGCCGGGGGCAAAAACCGCAAGTGTCGCTTTAGCTGTGCTCGTCGTCATGGCTGTCGTCATTCTGGTTGTCAGGGGTTATGGCGACATCATGACGAAACGTGCTCAGGGGGTAATCTGCCCACGGACAGATAAAACGGGACGGAAGGTAAAACTGAGGGCCAGCGCAGGGGAGGAAAAGGGCCGGGAACCGTATTAAAACGTATTATAATACGGGTCGCCAGCGTGGATTGCGTCATCGTAGCCTGGCGACCACCAGAACGCGTTACAGGGCGTCTGACGGCGACATCAGTTAAACGCCCCCTGCAGGTAGTTTTTTGCCATATCGATAAGGGTTTCCCCTTCCGCTTTCGACACACCCAGCCACTTTCTGGCGGGGATCGTGATTTTGTAGGCCGGAATGGTGTGCCACTGTGAGTAGTTTGATTTCGACTTACGGACGAACTGACTGGCAACCTTGCCGTTTTTCTTCTGCCGGTAATACGCCTGCTGACTGCGGGCGGCGATTTCGATGGTCCCGCCAAACTGGTGAATGGCACCATAGACCCGGTTCGTACCGAACAGCAGTTCATCAGCATTCACCTGCCAGCGCAGGGTGTTATGCAGATAACCGTCGCGGGTGAGAACCTTGTCCGCATTTTTCCGCTTATGTTTCCGGTACCGGGCCGACAGCTCCTGCCACGGTACGCCCTCCGGCGATGTCTGCTCCGTGAAACGCTGCTGGTGAAACTCCAGCAGGCGCTCTCCCATTGAACGCAGCAGCGGTGCCGGGCGCATCATTTCGGTCCGTGCATCCCACAGTCGGTTCAGCGCATCCTGAGCATCAAACGTCAGCGTCACACCCGACATCGTCAGTCCTCCCGCGACCACAGGCTGATACCCTGTCGCAGGGACTGCAGCAGCGTATCATCAGTTGAAATATTCCCGGCCCAGCCATCGCGCCCGGTCGCGAACACCACCGACAGTGGGTCCGCTTCACCTTCCTGCTGCAGGCGTGCCAGGTAATAGCGCCTCACCAGCGACTGCTGTTCTTCCCAGACAATCTGCGCCCATATTTCATCGGGGTGACGGACAGCCTCGGCCAGCTGAAGTGCCTGCGCCAGTGTCAGCGGTATCTGGCCCTGACCGTTCGGCGATGTGAACATGTCGCTGCCAATGGCAATGCGCTGGCCTGTCGGGTCCCGGAACGCTGCATCGCGATCAGCGGTCGCGCCAAACAGTTGCAGGAAGGTGTCCACCGCATCAGTATCGCCTTCAGGCACCGGAGCCGGACGGGGCGCTGGCAACGGTGCCGCTGTGGCTGGCGATTCCGCCACCGGCGTGAATGGTCCGTCACCGACCGGGTTACTGCCCCGGGGTGGGGGCACCTCGCTGAAATACCGGCTGCGGCCCGGGGTATGCTCAAAGCCCGGGTCAATCCCCTCCGGCACAATAACGGTCCTCGGGCCACCCGGGCTGCGCTGACCAATCACGCGGGCCATGAATTTAATCGGGGGCGCAGTATCCGGGCCGTCTTTGCCCATGCGTCGCAGGTCGTCTTCGGTGCGGGCAATCACACTGCACTGACAGCCCCAGGCATTGATCGGGAAATGGTAAATCCACCACGGGTCATCTGCCCGCAGCACCATACCGTTCCAGCCCAGATGCTCCTGGCGGGGATGCTCCACCGCATCGCTGTGGACATACTCCCAGTACGGATGGGTGTCGCGCATGTCCATCAGCTGCTGGTAGCGTCCGGCCATGTAAGCGCTGCGCAGGTTCGTCTCGTAAATGGTGCGGGAGCGCCACTCAAAGCCGCCGTTATAACTCCAGCCATATCGCGCAACGATGGCCGCAAAATCCTTGCGGAAGGTTTCCAGCGTACCACCGTCAAGACTTTTCTCGACTGCGGTACGCAGGTCTGCCAGCAGGGCATCCCGGCTGGCTCCGGCAACCATAAACTCATTGTCATGCGCGGAGCCATAGACATCTGTCCAGGCATCGGTCTTCGTGCTGAACTTGCGACGGAAGAAGGCGATCTGCTCGCTGAACGGCAGCGAGCCATAGCTGACGTTACCGGCCATTCATTTCCTCCAGCAGATCGTTACGTCCTGCCAGGGCGGCAGCGGACATGGCTTCGCCCAGAATACGGGCATAGTCATCAAGCGACATCTCAGGTATCAGCGCCGTCAGGCCGTCACGCAGCTCGTCGGCGGTCTCCGCAGAGTCGACCAGCGCTTTTATCTGATTGATCCAGCCATCCATGACCGGTCGCAGTTCGGTGTTGAGGCGACCGGCCATCAGCGTGGCGGTATCGTTATGGTCCGGGTCATGCTCCGCAAATGACGATGGCGCAGCGCCCCGGGGAACGGATACCGGCTCAGGCTTCGGCTCCCACTCGCCACCATAGGTCTCTTTGACGTAAGCCAGCGTCGGGCGATAGCCGGTGCTCTCGCTGATGGTTTTGTCACGTTCGGACCGGTCTTTCAGGTCTTCCGCCTCTTCGAAGACGCGGGACACCACCGGCACTGCGGCATCGGGGAAATTAAACTCGGTAAACCATTTCCCCGGCCCCCGGTTCCAGGACTCGCAGATAACATCCGCATCGGCCTTGACGATGGAGTCCAGCACCTTGTCCTGCAGGGACTCGTTACCACCGATACCTTTTGCCGCACCACCTGAGCTGGATATCTGCCCCACCGTCACGCGGCGGATGGCCTCATTCATCGCGTTGTACATCGCCTGATAGTCAGCTGCACCGGAACGGGCAGCAGACATCAGTTCGACGCTCATCCCCTCGGGCATAATGACGCCGCTGTCGGTAGAGATGGCCCGGGTCAGCGCCAGCAGGTTACGTTTCTGCTCCTGCGTGGCCCCTTCGGGGTGTTTCCCGGCGACGGTCGGCATTCCGAACTTGTCCAGGAAAATCAGCCAGAACTTGATATCGTTGCGCTTGAAGAACGTCGGCCAGTACAGCCAGTGCGCCAGCCCCAGACCGTAGGGTTCATCATCATGATCTGCGCCGGTGGAAAATGACCAGAAGTACGGCCCCTCGCAGGGCTCACCGGCCATCATGTTCTGTGGGGTCAGCAGGCGCAGTTCGCCTTTCGGGCTGAAACGGAAGCGGCGACGGTCGCGGACCTTAATGTCGTCAATCCACAGTAAATTATCCCGGACACCATAAATCAGCTCTGACACCGCATAGCCATAGAACACGCCATAGTGCATCAGACGGGTGATGCGGTCGAAGCCCAGCGCGTCTATCTGCTGGCGCATGGCGTCTGCCGCCTCGATATCCACTGGGCGCTCGCCTCCGGCCTCGACCTTAATCTCACGGGATATCAGCGCATCCTGCCGCTGGCTGAAGGCTGACTTGACCTCATCGTCACTCAGTACCTCGCGGTAAATCTTCAGGTCAGGTGCGCCGCGATGCTGCAGAACGCTGTCATCGGATAATGCCAGCGCACCAATCCACGGGCGGGTGATATCGCGCCCGTCACCGGTCGAGGCAAACTCGCGCCCCAGTTCAGGACGCGGTGTGGATGAGGGTTTTGATGGCATTTGTCTTTTTTGTTTTTTGCGACTCACAGGAATCCTCCAAAGTCATTAATGCCACGCACGGTACCGAACCCGGTGTCAGTGAATTCACCGGCGCTGCTGCTGTCGCCGAAGCCTGACAGCACGCGGAAAATATCGCGCTCACCGGTGGACTCAAATGCTATCTCAGTGGCCAGATTCAGGGCGGCATAGTTCGCCAGACAACCGGCAATCGCCGTATCGCCGTGACGCACCAGTTCGGGGTCTTTGAGGTCTTTTTTCTCCAGACTGGCCACCATCGGCACGCCATCGATATTTTCCACTGCCCGCAGATCCTGCGCCGTGTTCTCATCGCGTGGCAGAATGATCATGCAGTCCTCAAACAGACCGGTGAATTTCGGCATCCAGAAGCCGTACCACTTGCGGTTCAGGGTAATCTCGGCGATGCGCGGGCGACCATAGCGGTCGGCGGTATACTCGGCCAGTACCATCCCCGGTCCGGTGGCATCCATCGCACCGCCTGACTGGCGGGGAAGATGCTCGATGATCCAGAACAAAATCTGCTGCTGCAGCGCTGAGGGCACGTTGTTCAGCTCCAGCAGGAACGGAACGTCGCGACACAGGTTCTGCATGATGGCCATCGGTACGATGGAGGAGAAGTGACGGTGGCGGGCGAAGTCCATACCAAACACGTGACGCAGCTCCGGGTTCAGAGTCTCTGCCATCACCGGGCGCAGCTCCCTGTCAATCCAGTCATTACCCCATGACGCGCGCTCTGCCTCGGTCATATGGATAAAGTCATCATCAAGCGCGAGACGTATGACTGGCCGTTCCTCCGGCATGGCCCGCTCGATCCAGACACCGGGAATACAGATACCGTTACCGTCACGCGGGATGGCGTCCAACTCCTCGCGCATCGCCGCTTTACGCGGGCCATAGGCGTTACGGATGCGGTTATACCAGGTCTTTTTCCCTTCGACGGTTGCCGCTTCGCCTTTCATCGCGCAGACCCGCTCAAACAGGCCATTGGCGACAGCATCATCAAAGGTCACGGTAAATACGGCGGCGTCATTGCCATAGCGGCCCGCTTCAATATCGTTACAGAACTGACAGAACGGGTTGTTCTTGCCGTTATGGGAACTGATGATAACGATACGCCCGCCCCAGATAAGCAGTGCCGTCGCTGCATCCAGTACGCCCTGTACATCCTGGTGGAATGCCGCTTCGTCGATAACCACCACGCCCTGCAGACCACGGATGTTGGCTGGCCTGGACGAGAGCGCAGCAACCTGGAACCCGCTGGCAAAGCGGACCCGATAGGCCGCAATCATCCGGGTGTTGCCCTGTTCGTCCTGGTCCTCGAAGAGAAACTCCTCGATGGCAGAGACGTCCTGTGCCTGCTGTGCTGCGATGACCCTGGCGAACTTGGCCACGTAGCCGATGAATTCCAGCCCTTTCTCTTTGGTATCACCGATGTAGTAGACGTTGTCGCCGCCAGCGGCTTTCTGCGCCCCGGCTATCAGGGTCGAGTTAAGCCCCCAGGCAAAGGTGATGCCGGTACGACGGCCTTTCGGGATAGCCAGAATAGAGACGTCATACTTAAGGCATTCGACCTGGTGGGCCATCAGCACGCCGTCGGCAAACGGGTTGAAGCCGAACGGGATTTCCCTGGCCCGCGCCGGAAGCTCATCCCATTCAACGGTACGGATAGTGGACGCTAATGGTTTCATCACTTGATCCCCAGCACGCGCTCACGCCAGAACTGCACCTGGTCTTCGCTGAGTCCCTGCGCTCTGGCCGTCTCTTTCAGATTCTCTTCCTGCTCGCGCAGCAGCCGCTCACGGGCGGCACGCTCAATCTCGCGGCGCTCATCGAGGCTGGCCTTACGCGACTGCAGGACGTCTTTTGCTGCCCGGGCAAGGTGGCGCACCGTATCAATATCCGGATCTTCTTCCTGTTGGGCGGTAAAGGCGGCATGGGTGGTGAGCGTGGTGACAGCCTGAACCATCAGGGCACCGGCGCGTTCGTCGGGATTCTCACCCAGCTCACTCACCAGCAGGCGGGCCATCTGGTCCTGCTCGCGCATGCGACTGACCATTTCGCCAAACGTCTGCTTATAACGACCCAGCGCACTGCGGCTGGGTGCATCCTCGCCCGGGAAGTGCTCGTGGATATCGGCCAGCAGCTCATCCAGCGTCATACGGTCTTCCCGCAGACGGCGCTCGATATGGGCGCGGACGTCAGGCTCCAGACGGTGAATCGTGGACTTTCTTCCCATATCAGCCCCCCGCGCCGGGACGCTTCACACCAGGCACAATCGCCCGACCCGCAGCCACATCAGCGCCGCGTTCGGTCAGGCGGGCAACCAGCACCGTCCCGATATCTTCAACTGTCACCAGACCCTGCTCTTCAAGCCAGCGCAGCTCTGATTTAATCTGATCGCGGCTGGGGGCGTGGCCATAGCGGGTCAGTGCCTGGTAAATGACGGAACTGTTGGAGCTGTAGCTCGGCATTTCGGATAAAAAACGCAGCATGACGAGGCGCTGGTCCTCACGCAAAAAACTGGCAAAGTTCATGGGTCCTCCGTTATTTCTTCTGCAGCAGATAGGCTTCAATATTCTCAGTACGACGATAGGTGGCCGCTATCTGCTCCTGCATCCCGTGCATCTGGGCTTCAGTTCGGCTCAGTTTTGCGATGAGTTCGGTGATTTGCGACTGCGTTGGCACCGATTTAATCTGCGCCTCAACGGTGGTGATGCGGGTGCGCAGCTCCAGCAATTCCTTCTGACTGGCGGACTGGCGACCAATCAGCCAGGTATAGACACCGACCACCGCCATCACTGCCCATTGCAAAAATGCCCAGTCGAATCTCAGTTCATTTATTCCCACAGTTACCCTCCTGGGCACACTTGATGACTTCAACCAGTTGACCGGCGCACAGGCCGTACTGGTCATATAACTGCTTCTGAGCCACCGCGAGATCGTCCATGCTGCTACTTGCCGGAAACACCGGACGAGGGCATGGTACGGTCATCCTCGCGGGCAAGACCCGAGGAAGCGGCTGTTGCTGCTCTCTCACGGGCTCCGGCGAGTTCCTGCATGACGTCAGCATCAAACCTGCAACCAGCACGGCTGGCAGCGTTCTTTTTGAGAGCCTCACGAATGGCCTCCGTGGATTTTTCATCCGCCTGCTGGCGGGCGTTAATTTGCTGTGCCAGTAAGCTGCTGGCCTGATTCGCCTGCGCAGTCAGTTGCCTGGCCCCGTCGATAAACTGATTCAGGGAGTCGGCGGCCTGCTGAGTCTTCTGATTCGCAACCTCAAGTCGCACATCCGCTTCCCCGCGCTCGTATCCCTGATGCCAGATAAACCAGACCGATCCCAGTATCAGCGCTGCCCACAACAGATAACGGGCGAACACTTTCACCCACTCAGTCGACGTCATGGCACTCTCCCGGTCCCCAGCCCGCTGCCAGATAGCGCGGTTGCCAGGTGTAGATGATTTTCAGGGGATAGCCCCGGTTCTCGCGAAAGTTGGCTGCGCTCCGGCCCGCATTCACCTTTTCGACCTGGTTCCAGTAACGACTGGCATCCAGCCCGCGACTGGTGGCCAGCTTCCGGTCTTTCTGGACCCAGCCCAGACCGCCATTATAGGCCGACAGCACAAAAGCCATGCGGTCACAGTCGCTGGCGGTACCCGGGATACGCTGCCAGTGCCAGCGGTTGTACTGTACCAGCGCCCGCATGGCCCACGACGGGTTGTATGGCTGATGGTTTTTCAACTGGTCGGGGTAAATACCGGCAATCCAGCTGGCGGTGGCAGGCATAAACTGTGCCAGCCCCTGCGCTCCGACCGGAGAACGGGCGCGAGCGTTCCACTGTGATTCCTGATGGATTTGGGCGGCGAAGGTGGATACCGGAGCGTTGAGCCCCCAGACAGCGCGGGCATTGCGGGTCAGCTCGCGCTGGTATTGCCGGGCCTCAACCGGAATGCTGGCCGCAAAGACCGGATGGCAACCACTCAGCAGGCAAAGCAGGACGAGGGACAGCGCGAGTCGGATCATCGTCAGAGCCCCATCGTCACGCCGATACAAATCGCCGCGACAATCAGTGCCCGTCGCAGCAGAACGGCGGCAAAAATCAGCTCATAGCCGTGCGAGACCGGAAATTCCACTCTTCCCTCGCAACCGTGAGGTAGTGGTGGAGGGGCATCAGAATGGCTGTTATTTCCGGTGCTTCGCTTCTTCGCTTCTCGGGTTTTCCAGTTCTCAGTCAGATAACTCCCCGGGCTGGCATAGGGAAACAGTGCCCGATCAAGGTGGTAGCCGAGAATGGCGGCGATAGAAACCAGCGACAGCTTGTACAGCGTGACGCCGAGCTGTTCCGGGGAAATGACGGCAATAGCGGCCAGCAGCGCAACGGCAAGGATGATCCAGTTGCGCAGCCGCTGGTGACGGACCTTGTGAAGTAACGACATGAGGTGACTCCTGAAGATGAATGTGCCCGTGGGCTAAATAGATCAGGAGATAGTGTGTGTCAGAATGGGGTGCAGAGTAATTTGCCCCCGGGCAGAAAAAAGCCCGACAGATATCGGGCTTCCTGAAGGTTAATTCTGTTGTTGAGGTGTATTACCTATTTTCTTCAGTTGATCGCTGTGAACGTCAATAAAAGGAGCCATCTTACGCTGGAACCAGCCGATGTTAACCATTTCTGATTTCGGATAGTTCATTGCACGAAGCTGCTCGTTATAACACAACGCATCCAACACGCGGAGAACCGGTGGCTCATCCATTTCGATGGTCAGGCGCTTATCTGTGAATTCAGCAATGTTTTCCTCCGAGGGTTCGGTTTTCATCATCGCCTTCTCGATCTCTACAAATTGACGTGCCAGATCGAAGTGAAGTCGAGCCCTCTGAGAAGACCCCAACACCAGATTAATAGCTGATAGACCAGTCACCAACCCAAGGGCAACAAGTGCCACGGTTTTCCACGATTGTTCGAGTACCCCGTAAATGGCTGTTGAACCCAGCATCACGGATAACATATTGCTGACTTGATCTAACCTGTCGTAAAACGCCCGACGACGGTTGTGATATCTTACAGAACGACGGATATCAAACAGCAAGTGATGCCATTTTTTGGTGATGTTATCTTGTGCTTCCTCCATTTTTATCCCCTTTTGTTGGAAGTGGGTCCGGTGGAGCGAATGTGTTCGATATTACAATACCATCACGGATATCGCCAAAGTCAGTTGGTCGCTTGTCCTTATGGCTTTCTGTTATTGGGCCGGAGGGTCTTTGAGGCCTGCCATTAGATGGTTTTTGTTTTGATTTATCATTCATCTTTAATATCTCCTCTCAAGTCTACAGATTTGTCAAATAAATCCAATACGTCTAACAGGCTGTTGGGACGCGAGGAAATTTTCGAGATCGCCCTCGTAAAGAGCCAGTATTATTTTATGTAATGCATTGAAAAAAACGGTATAGCTTGCATCCTTATCAGGTTGAATGTCATGGATTTTATCAATGTGCTTAACCGCAACCTGGAAATCACCATCCGATTGTCTCCTCACCATGAAAACAATCTCAATTTGTGGTCTGAAATCACTTTTTTGCTTATCAAATACCGTAATTCGCACCCCAAAATGCCAGAAGGTATCATCATCCAGATACATAGCGCCTGGTATAGTGACCCTACCCTCGGACGGCTCAACAGTATCAGGGTTAAACCATTCAACGTTTTCTTCAGGCACCTCAAGGTATCTGATAAAACGCATTCCAAAATCACGAGCGAACTTATGACAATGGGCGCGATACACAATAAATTTTTTTTGTGACTCATCAAACGCTGCGCAAATCTCTTCAAATTTACTCATCAAATCCCCCAGAGTTTATTAGTCCACGGACAGATTAATTCTTGTTTTCTTAGTGTTAGCGTTTCTGGAGAAAGAGCGGCCTGCGGGATGCGTCAACATCCTGCAGGCCAGTAACACACAGAGCATTCCTGTGAGTCACATCATGGCTCAGTCCGTCTCGCGAGACAGATTCAGCCTACTGCATTTTCATTCAATGAAAAAGGCTTACAGAATATGAAATCTCAGTTTTTGCCAGTATTACCGTGGATGGGGGGCAAACGCCGCCTGGCCAGACATATTCTTCCGTTATTTCCGTCACACACCTGCTACGTGGAGCCGTTCTGCGGTGCAGCTGCGCTCTACTTCATGAAAGAGCCCAGCAAGGTAGAGGTCATCAACGATATCCACGGAGAACTGATTAACCTGTACCGGGTGATCAAGCATCACCTTGATGAGTTTGTCCGGCAGTTCAGGTGGGCACTGGTCAGTCGGCAGATATACCGCTGGATGAAGGATACCCCGGAAGAAACACTGACCGACATTCAACGGGCGGCCCGCTTCTTCTACCTGCAGAAACAGGCGTTTGGCGGCAAAGTGGCCGATCACACCTTTGGCACTACTACCACCAGCGCACCACGCCTTAACCTGCTGCGCATCGAAGAAGAACTGTCGCTGGCTCACCTGCGACTTTCCAGAACCACCATTGAGCACCTTGACTGGGCTACCTGCATTAAGCGGTACGACAGGCCACATACGCTTTTTTACTGTGACCCACCGTACCTGAAAACTGAGGGGTATGGCGTTGAATTTGGGCTGGAGGAATATGTGCGCATGGCGGAACTGGCGCGCACCATCAGCGGGAAAATGGTTATATCGGTGAACGATATTGAGGAAATGAGGGAAACCTTTGCCGGACTACGGATTCAGACGGTCGATATCCGCTACAACCTGCAGACAACGGGTAAAGCTGAACTCAAGCGAGAGCTAATTATCTGCAATTTCTAATCATATCCTGAAGAGAATGGCCGATATCGGCCATTCTGACTCTAGTTCAATTACTCTGCGTTCTATGCGTTTGAGGGCGTTTTGGACACACCTGGAGTACAGCCATTTTTTACCCTAAGTAGTTGCAGTTGTGACAGTCGGGTATTTGCACTCTCAAGAGCACTATTTTTTTCCATAGTATTGCCGATGCCAAAATCACCCAAAAAGGAAAGAACTGAACGACCATCGAACTCACTTTCTTTATCAACATGTTGCAGAAAACCATGAACTTTGGCTTCCTCTAACTCTATTTCACGGCAAGACATAGTCTCCTTCTCATACTGAGTAAGTTCACCTTGTCGACCATAATTCTTTGTTGAACACCCAGTCACTAAAACCAAAGCAACTGCACTAACCCAGAGATAACGCATATTTATTCCTTACTTTGCTGTGCTAGTGGGGCAAATCAGCCCCAAAGACATCCCCGTAGCTCAATTATTACTATCGGGTGACGTTTTATTTTTCAGATAGTCAGCAATGCTCACCACATTACTTTTCCCAAACTCTCATTACTAGCTTGCGAACTTGCTTGGTTTTGGTTGTGCAAGCCCTTTGCCGACCTCAAGAATCGCCCTCCGTTGCTCTGGTGTCATCCCATCGAATGCATCCAGTAACTCTTTTTTTTCTGGAGACATCGCCTGCACCTCCTTTACAGAATGATCATTGCTCACTCCTGTGAGCAACCATGTTATATCAACGCCGAACTCCTGATGTATCCGTAGGAGGAAATCTCCGCCAGGCATAGCTTTACCATTTTCAATTTGGCTAATGCCTCCATTGGATATCCCCAGGCGAGCGGCAAAATCACGCTGGTTTAATCCAGCTTGTTTTCGAATAGAAATCACTCTCTCACCCACAGAAATGCTCATAAAAATGAATCTCGACATTGATATGCTCAAAATAATGAGCAATAATCTAACACACATAAGGCAAACATCATTGCATCAATAAAGGGGACAACGATGACTGCAGAACAAGTCAAAGCACTCTTTCGCCAGCGAGGGGTCACTTTCACCCAGTGGGCTGAAGAGCATGGCTACTCCCGGAACGAGGTCTACCGGGTTCTCAACGGCCAGACCAAAGCCAACTACGGTAAATCGCACGAGATCGCCGTCAAGTTGGGCCTCAAATCCGGCAACGTTGCAGCCTGAAATACCTGCAATAAGTGTAACAGTGTTTCGTATATAGAAAAGAGGTATGTGACATGAACAAGGTAATCACATCCACATCCGGTGGTCGCATCCTGCGGGTGCTCAAGGCGCTTAAAGGTGCCTCACTAACAGGCCGCTCCAACAGCGAGCTTGCTAAAGCACTGGACGAATCACCGGCCAATATCAACCGCGCCCTCAATACCCTTATTGAAGAAGGATTGGCCCAGAAGCTGGACAATGGTCGTTTCGCTCTGAGCGTTCAGCTTCTGCAAATTGCCCTTGCTCACAGCAATGAAATGGCTCGTGCTCAGGGCCGCATTGATGAGATGAACCAGCGCATCGTCTCTGGTAGCCACTAATTAAGGAAAGACACAAATGGCACGTACCAAATCGCAACCTGCTGAACTAATACCGGACGTCGCGTTAAATCCAGAACTTGAGGCCACCCAGAACCTGATAGCCACGGTCAGCAGCCAGATGAATGACGAACGTGACCTGCTGAACCAGCTACTTGGTCAGGCTCAGATGGCGGGTGCTTTCGAAGATTTTTCCCGCACGGTGCGGACTTCTAAACTGGCTTTTGTTAAGGAAAACAAGCTGTACCGGAATTTAAAGGATGCAAAAAATCCGCACGGTGCGGAAAAACTATCTGGAACTTGGGAAGAGTTTTGCGGCTTGCTGGGCAGGTCTGTTGATCAAGTAGACAGAGATATTGCCAATCTTACCGCCTTCGGCGAAGAAGCCCTTGAATCCATGTCCCGCATGGGCATCGGCTACCGCGAACTGCGCCAGTTCCGTCGCCTGCCGGAAGACCAGAAAAGTGCCCTGATCGAAGTGGCCAAAGAAGGCGACAAAACCGCGCTGCTTGAACTGGCCGAAGAAATGATCGCCAAACATGCTCGCGAGAAGGAAGAGCTGAAGACCGACCTTGAAATCAGTCGCCAGATGCTGGCCGAGAAAAAGGAAGAACTCGGCACGATGCGCAATGAAAAAGAAGAACTCAAGTCCCGTCTGGTTCGCCGCACCACCACTGAAACCCCGGACGAAGAAGGCGTGGCGCTTGAGACGGAAGTCACCGGCTTTAAAAGCGGGGTTCTCAGCGCATTCTTTGACCTTAAAAGCGGTTTCAACGCGCTGACCGAGCACACCGAACGCACCGGCATCAACCATACCGGCATGATGGCGGGCCTGCTCGATGACCTTCAGGCGCAGTTTGAAGAGCTGCGTCAGGAATTCAGCCTGCCGGAAGCCCGCGAGACCAGCGTGATACCGGACTGGGTAACAGAAGCACAGCAAGAGGCCAGCAATCATGATGACGAATAAAACAAACCAGTTACTGCAGGCTGCAACCAGAGCTAATGGTAAATGTCTGCTTAATCAGGACGATGTAAATCAAATGCCCCCTGAGTTTTCAGCATCCCATAAAGCATCTTTCGGGCCTCAAGTAATCGGGCAGACTGCCCTACGTGGCGGTTCTGAACAGCATGATTGTAATCGTCATATGCCTCTTTCCACTGGGGTTCAAGGCGGCTCAGGACTTCAGGATGCTCATGCGCCATTGCCATTAGTACATCAAACAATGCAACAAAAACCCCACTCGCCCAGTCGTCCGTGTGGTCGGTTTCTTTCTTTAATTGCTCGTATTCGTTGCTTTTCATTATTTAAACATCCTGCCTCAAAGGAAGAGAGTTCAAGGTATCACAATAAATAAGGGCAATAACTATGAATCCAGTCCTTACTCAGCGACTCGTTGCCATTGCTGAAGCGGCCAGTGCAGCCGGTCATGGCAACAAAGAAGCGGTGTATCAGGCCGCCTGCGAGGAATTGTGTATGTCACGTGCCACATTGCTCAAAAAACTGAATGCTGTCCGCCTGCAGAAGCCGAGAAAACAACGCTCTGATGCCGGTGATTCCGCGCTGACCCGCGAGGAGGCGATGACCATTTCCGGCACTCTGATGGAAACCATTCGCGGGACGGGCAAACGTACCCTCAGCGTGGAAAAAGCCATCAACAGCCTGCGCGATAACGGTCTGATCGTCAGCGGCAGGCTTGATGAGACCACCGGTGAGATTGTGCCGCTGTCGGCCAGCGCCATTATCCGCGCCCTGCGCCAGTACCGCCTGCACCCTGACCAGCTGCGGGCACCGGCTCCGGCAGTGCAGCTGGCCAGCCGCCACCCGAACCACGTCTGGCAGCTGGATGCGTCTATCTGCGTGCTTTATTACCTCAAGAACCCGGCCAAAGGGGTTAAAGGTGATACCGGACTGCGCATCATGGATGAGAAAGAGTTCAACAAAAATAAACCTGCCAACGTGGCCAAAGTCGTCAATGATCGCGTCTGGTCTTTTGAAGGAACCGACCACACTACCGGGTGGATCTACCTGGAGTACCGGTTCGGTGGCGAAACCACCGAGAACTTCACCTCGGTGCTCATCAATATGATGCAGGAGCGCGGCGGCGCTGACGTGCTGCACGGGGTGCCGAAGGTGCTGTTCACAGACCCCGGCGCAGCCCTGAAGTCCCCCACGATGGGCAATCTGTGCCAGGCGCTGGGTATCAGGCTGATTGCGCACAAAGCCCGCAACGCCCGGGCCACCGGCTCGGTGGAAAAGGCCCGTGACATTCTCGAACGGGATTTCGAACATGGCCTGCGCTTCTGTCGGGTGGAGAGCATCGACGAACTGAACCGCCTGGCGCGTCTGTGGCGGATGAAGTTCAACCGCACGGCCATTCACAGCCGTTACGGCATGGCCCGCACGGATAAATGGTTGCTGATCACCGAAGAGCAGCTGGTCAAGGCCCCCTCTGTTGAGGTCTGCCGGGAAGCAGCAGTGTCAGCGCCGGTCTGCTGTAAGGTGGACAGCTTTGTCCGGGTACGTTTCCGGGGGCGGCAGTACGACGTTTCCGCTGTGCCGGGTGTCTGTGTGAATGACCGGGTGATGGTTGCCCGCAACCTCTACCGGGACGATCAGGCTCAGGTGGTGATGACCGGTGAGGATGGTCTGAAATCGTTCTTCCTGGTTGACGAGGTGCAGAAAGACGAACACGGCTTTGCTGTTGATGCCCCGGTTATCGGTGAGAGCTTTAAACCGCTGCCCCAGACCGTTGCTCAGCAGCATCTTGATGAAGTTGAGCAGCACGTCTTCGGCACGGCCAGTAAAGAAGAAACCGAGGCCGCGAGAAAAGGCAAAGCCCTGCCGTTCGGGGGACGTTTCAACCCATATCTCGATATTGAACGCGACGATCACCCGACCTACCTGCCAAAACGCGGCCAGGAAAGTCAGGTTCGTGGCCCGCGCATCGAGCAGCGTCCGTTATCCCATGTTGAGGCGGCTAAATTACTGCGTGAGCGTCTGACGGCAACTGGCCATAACTGGTTCCCGGAACACTACGCGCAGCTGGTCAGTCGCTTTCCGGAAGGCGTTCCGGCAGAAGATATTGACGCCATCGCGCAGGAGCTGGCCGGGAACAAAGCGCCACGGCTCAGCATCGTTAACGGCCATTAACGGGAGGCACCCATGCTGGTATTGAAAGACCTGATGAAGCAGCACGGTATTGAACAGACGGAAGTCGCTGCAGCAGCAGCTGTTTCGCAGCCCGCCGTTTCACAGCTGATTAACCACGGCATCTGGCCAAAGCGTCGCCCTGAAGAAGTGCGGCAGAATATTATGACATTCCTGGCATCACGCGGGCTCGGGGAGGAATTATCCCGGGCGTTTGATGAGGTACTGACGGCGGAACCCGCCAGTACCTCCGTCCCGCAACAGGCAAATAACGAAGAGGACGAAAATATGTTACTGGCAAAACAGGTATTAAATCCAGTCACCAAAAAGCAATTCGGTATTTTCCGTGACCCGTTTGCGGATGACGCCATGCAGAGTTCAGAGGACGTGTTCACCACGCCGGATATTCGCTATGTCCGCGAGGCACTGTATCAGACGGCCCGTTTTGGCGGATTTATGGCGGTTATCGGGGAATCCGGCGCGGGGAAAAGCACGCTGCGCCGCGACCTGATTGAGCGTATTCACCGCGAAAATGCGCCGGTCATCGTCATTGAGCCCTATATCATCGCGATGGAAGACAACGACAACAAAGGGAAGACCCTGAAAGCGGCCAGCATCGCCGAAGCCATCATTAACACCATTGCGCCTCTGGAGAACGTCAAACGCAGTCAGGAGGCCCGTTTTCGCCAGTTACACCGCGTACTGAAGGACTCCAGCAACGCCGGTTACAGCCACGTTCTGGTGATTGAGGAGGCACATTCACTGCCGCTGCCCACGCTGAAGCACCTGAAACGCTTCTTTGAGCTGGAGCATGGCTTTAAAAAGCTGCTGTCCATCGTGCTGATTGGCCAGCCGGAACTGGCGATGAAGCTGTCTGAACGCAACCAGGAAGTCCGTGAGGTAGTTCAGCGCTGCGAAGTAGTTGAACTGCTGCCGCTGGACACAGAGCTGGAGCGCTTTCTGAAGTTCAAATTCGAACGAGCCGGAAAACCAATAACTGATGTGCTGGATAACACCGCTGTCGACGCTATCCGTGCCCGCCTCAGTAACAATATCGGCGGTCGCAGAGGGGTTGTCAGCCTGTTATATCCTCTGGCGGTCAGCAATCTGGTGATTGCAGCCATGAATATGGCGGCGCAGCTCGGTGTTCCGGTTGTTAATGCCGACGTTATTAAGGCGGTTTAAATGAAAACAATACCGAACGTTAATAAACAGCTGGCTGATTTGATGAATGCCATTGCGGCACTCAATGCAATGAATACGCCTGTCACCAGCATCATGATTTATTCAGGAAAGCCGGTTATTCGTGTTTCTCGCGACAGTCCGTGCGTCAGTCATTTCAGGGGGAAAAAGTCGGGTTATACCATGACAGGTATTGACCATCAGGGGCGTTACCGTCAGGGGGAAGTTGAGATGTATGGTTGCAGGGTTATCTGGTCAGAGTCATTACTTCACTGAAGGGAAAATATAATGGCAATAAAGATAGAGATTTTAATCGCGCTGACGCCAGAAGGATTTATCTATTGCAAAATGACCGGCGCAAATACAAAAGACGCGAGTGAAAGTGAGCTGGCGACGCTTGAGTCATTAAAGCCCGTTGTAAATGAATCTGTTCTCAACAAACTGAAACAGAGCGGATATCGGGTTGCAGCTGATTATCTGCAGCCTTCCGGCAAATCACATTAAACACTGAGGTCATATTATGACGACAATTAATCAGGACGAATACATGAAAGACCGTAAAGGTCGCCTGGTTCCGATAAGCCAGATTTCTGATTACGATCTGGCAATGGACAGTTTTGTCCGGGAACAGGTTTCTGCTGCAAAGATAAAGCGTGATGAACTCAGCGAGTTTAAACGTCGCGCCTTTGATGAATGTTATGCCTGGCTTGACCTTGTGGCTGAAAAATATGGCAGAACTCGCGGCGGCGCAAAGGGTAATGTGACATTCAGCAGCTTTGACGGTAGCGAGCAAATCACTATTCGTGTACAGGAAACGCTGACGTTCGGGCCGGAGCTACAGATTGCTAAAGATCTGTTTGATGAATGCGTCACTGAATGGTCGAAAGATGCCAATGTTAACCTGCGGGCTATTGTGAGCGATGCTTTCCAGGTTGATAAAGAGGGACAGCTTAACACCGGGCGTATTCTCTCCCTGCGAAGGGTAAAAATCCAGGATGAGCGCTGGATTAAGGCAATGGATGCGATATCGGAATCGCTGCAGGTGGCCATGTCCAAAACCTATATTAATTTCCGGGAGAAAGATAAGTCCGGGAAGCTGGTTAATATACCGTTAGATATCGCTGCTATTTAATTTATTTCTCCATTTCTTTTTAATCCGGCGTCAGTGCCGTGGGATTCTGCACGCCGGATTTAGCAATAGGACTATTTATGCTGACATTAGCCGGTTTTATTTTACTGGTATCAGCCTGCGGAACAGATGCCTGTGACGCACTGCCTGTTACTGAAGATATCTATCTGAATAAGCAGTCCTGCGAGCTGGTCGCAGACGTCATTCATGAGCGTTCACCGGGCGCTTTATTGATTTGTGGGGAAGTCTGGCGGGAGGAAGAATAAATGTCTCTGTTATGCAAACGTTGCGACAACCCGGTCGATGATCTGGATTTTGAGCAAGCGACCATTATGGAAAGTTTTGATGGTACGTGGTGTATCGACCTGATTCTGAAATGCCCTCACTGCGGACTTTCCTATAACGCTTTTGTCCCCACCGCTGAATTACAACCTCTGACTGGTGATGAAAATGACAAATGAAACTGAAAAGTACCTGGCAAAAATCAAAAAGCTTCTGAATCTGGCCCGTCGCAGTTCGAATTCTCATGAAGCGGCCACTGCGCTCAATCAGGCGCAGGCATTGATGCGTAAGCACAAGCTGAGCCAGAATGATATCGATCTGATGGATATCACCAGCAAGGCCAGTAAAGGTGCGCCATCCCATGCACAAAGCATCCCCCGTTACATGACGTTTCTGGGCCAGTTAATTTGCCGTGCTATGGGTGTTAACTGCTATTACTCTTTCCGCCGCAACTATATGAACGGCCAGAAGCAAAATACCGTCATTTTTTATGGTCCGGATGAGCGCCCGGAAATTGCCGCTTATGCCTTTGATGTGCTTTCCCGCCAGATGGTCAAAGCCCGCCGTATCTTTATTAGCTCTCTGCGTAAGAATATTAAGCCTTCCACTAAAACGGCCCGCGCAGACCAGTTCTGCGAAGGGTGGGCTGAAGGCGCGTATCAGGCGATAGAGCCATTTATAGTGACTGAAAGCGAAGAAACATTGATGGCGAATTTTCTGGCGAAGATGAAGAAAGAGCAGGAATTATCCGATCTGAAACCCCGTGAAGCTAAAAAATGCCGGGGTGATCAGGATGCAGCGGAAGCGGGGTTTAACGAGGGATTAAAAGCGCGTTTAAATCACGGCGTATCCAGTAAAGATTCTGCCCTTTCTCTGGAGTACAAGTCATGAAGCTGACTGTCGGGAATATCCTTTTATTGTGCGTACTGGGCTGCCTTGTCATCTGGGTTGCTGTCGGGTTTATCGGTTATTACACCGTTATCGCTGCCCTGGATTATTTTAATAAACCGTAAGGGACTTACATATATGAATAAAAAACTTATAGCTGAAGCCTCCCGCTTTCAGTCATCGCAAGAGCGAAAAGGGTTCTGGTGGTTAATTCTGGGAACTGTAGTTGCTGCTTTAATTGTTTTATTCATTTTTAATTTACTTTGATGGAGATAAAATGATTATTGGCGCACTGATTTTAACCATTATCGGCCTTTTACTCGCTATCATGGCTGGGTCTTTATCGGCAAATAACCTAAGCCCTGTACCAGCCATGCTGGGAGTCATCGGTTCAGTTATTGTTATTGCAGCACTTGCCCTGGCTCATGGTCCGGGCAAGGTCAATGCCCCGGATTCGCCCCTTGTTACTCAGGAGGCAGGTAAATGACACGAACCCAGCTGATTAAAATAATCCATGTGGCAAAGCGTGAGCTGCGCATGGATGAAGATACTTACCGCCAGTTGCTGAATACCTACGCTGGCATTGAATCCACGCGAGAAATGAATATTGGGCAACTGAACCAGATCCTCGATGCGATGAAAAAAATCGGGTTTAAGGTTCGGACTCAGAAGAAAGAAAAGCTCACGGCCACCGACGATCAGTCGAAGAAAATCCGGGCACTGTGGCTGGAAATGGCTGACGAAGGTTTTATTCACGACCGCACCGAACGGGCAATCAACGTCTATGTGCATCGCATTACGGGCGTCAGCCGCCTTGACTGGCTCAATACATCGGCAGCAAGCCGTGTGATTGAGACACTCAAGCAGTGGCAGACTCGCGAACGCAAGGCTCTGGAAGAACTGCAGGGCGCAAAGTGATTTCTGGAGGTCACCATGACAACACCAATGGAGCATAAGCGGCATAAACTGCTGTCTGAAGTTGCCGACCACGTTACTGAGACTGGCGTTGATTACGGTTTATCATCCGAACAGGCTGAACAATTGGGGCTGGCTGTGGCAGATTTTCTGGCATCTCACTTTGGCGGGCAAAACTTCACCTTTCCTCGTGACTACGCATATAAGCTCTCTCTGCGTGATATGCAGATTTATGAAGAGTTCCGGGGGAATAACTGGGCTGAGTTAAGTACGAAATACGGCATTACTGAACGGGGGCTACGGAAACTGATTCACCGTGTACACAAACAAGTGATGGCTCACCGCCAACCACAGCTGTTTTCGTTCGGCGATAACGAGTAAAATTATGGGCAGAATTTCTGCCCTTTTTTTCATATCAACCGCAGTATAATGGGATAAAATATGGCTAGAACGACTGCTGTAGATAAGTTACCACCGGAAATTCGTCAGGAACTGAATGACGTATTGATCAGAACCAACTTTAGTAACTTTGATTATTTAACTTTCTGGCTTGAAGAGAAAGGCTATCCAATCGCGAGGTCCGCGATCAACCGTTATGCTATAAAGCATCGGGAGGAGATCTTGGGCCTTCATGTAGGGAGTCGATATGAGCTGGCAAGCCTAAAGCTATCAGCGCTACAGATTGCCGCTAAGCTATCACCAGAGCATATCCTTGAGGATTTGAAAAAGGATGCTGAATCCATACTTGAATGGGCGATAAAGCAATAAATTATAGGGGCGTGTTTTTTTTCAGTATTTGCAAATTAATTACACTCACGTCCCGATAAATCTTGGAACCTGCCACAGAATCCCACAATTATCTCGCTTATCCCTGTCCATTTATCTCACTTCTAATCACCAGCGATCCGCGCAGCAACGGCTCCGCCGCCGGATATTAGGAGCTGATGATGAACACACCGCACAACGAATGGGACGCTTACCTCACGCAAATGGAACAGCTGTTGGCGCTGGAGCTGGACGATGCGCGGCGCGCAGAGCTCAGGGTGCAGTTTAGCCGCATTGCCGCCATGGCCGGGCCGCTGCTGGCCTTTCCCCTCGACGATCGCGTCGAAATCGCCGGAGTTTATAAAGCATGAAGCTGCCTGAAATGACGATTCACGAAATCCAGCGCGCGCTGGCCAGCGGCGAACTCAGCGCCAAAGAGATCGCCCGCCACACCCTGGAGAACATCGCGCGGGTTAACCCGCAGATCAACGCCTGGACCCACGTCAGCGAAAAACGCATGCTCGCTGAGGCGGAGAATATCGATACCTTGCGGCGGGAAAAAAAGCCCCTGCCCGCGCTGGCAGGCGTTCCCTATGCGGTGAAAAATCTTTTCGATGTCGCCGGACACACGACCCTTGCCGGGGCCCAGCTGCTGAGCGATCGCCCCGCCGCCGTTGCCGACAGCTGGGCGGTGCGCCAGCTGCACAGCGCGGGCGCGCTGCTCTCCGGGATGCTGAATATGGATGCCTACGCCTACGGGTTTACCACCGAAAACAGCCACTACGGGGCGACGCGTAATCCGCACGATCTCTTGCGGATCGCCGGGGGTTCCTCGGGCGGGTCGGCGGCAGCGGTGGCCGCCGGGCTGGTGCATTTTTCGCTGGGAAGCGACACCAACGGATCCATTCGCGTCCCGGCATCGCTGTGCGGGATCTTCGGCCTGAAGCCGACCTTTGGCCGCTTGTCGCGTTCCGGGAGCCATCCTTTCGTCGCCAGCCTCGACCATATCGGTCCGTTTGCCCGCTGCGTCAGCGACCTTTCCGCGGTTTACGATGCCCTGCAGGGTCGCGATCCGGGCGATGGTTTTCAGGCCGACAAGGCCAGCGAGCGCACGGCGAATCTGCTGTCGCGCGGGCTCGAAGGCCTGCGCTGCGCCACCCTCGGCGGTTATTTTACAACGTGGTGCGATAACGACGCCCGTGCGGCCGTCGCTCGCGTCGCCGGGGCGCTGGCGGCGCATGAGGAGCTGATCTTCCCGGAGGCGGAGCTGGCCCGCTCGGCGGCGTTTATTCTCAGCGCCGCCGAGGGCGGCAACCAGTACCTGCCCGCGCTGCGTAGCCAGCCCGAACGTTTTGAGCCGAACTCACGCGAGCGCCTGCTGGCGGGCGCGATGATCCCGTCGGCCTGGTATCTTCAGGCCCAGCGCTTCCGCCGCCACGCGCAGCAGGCGTTTAAAGCCTTGTTCGCCCATGCGGATGTGCTGATCGCCCCGGCCACGCCGTGCAGCGCGACGCTCATCGGCGCGCAGACCATGGAGATCAACGGCCAGCCGCTGCCGATCCGCGCCAGTATGGGGATGCTGACCCAGCCCATCTCCTTCCTTGGTCTACCGGTGGTCACCGTACCGCTGCGCACGGCGAGCGGGCAGCCGATCGGCCTGCAGCTGATTGCCGCGCCTTTTAATGAACAAGCCTGTCTGCGGGTCGCGCGGGCGCTGGAAGAGACGGGCGTGACCGACGCCCGCCCCCTGGAGATAGCAGCATGATGACGCAAGAGCATATTAATCGCCCGCGGATCCTCGCCGAGGTCACGGCGGCGTTTTACCGCTATGAGGAAGCGCTGGTCAGCAACAATATCGCGGTGCTGGATGAGCTGTTCTGGCACGACAAGCGCACGGTGCGGCTGGGGGCTGGCGAAAATCTCTACGGTATCGACGAAATCCGCGCCTTTCGCGCCGCCCGTCCTGCCGCCGGCCTGCAGCGCGAGCTGCGGCATACCACCATCACCACCTTCGGCGAGGATTACGCGGTGTGCAGCACCGAATTTACCCGCGATGGCAGCGAACGCATTGGCCGCCAGCAGCAAACCTGGGTGCGTTTCCCCTTCGGCTGGCGCATCGTCGCCGCCCAGGTCAGTTTGATGAGTTAAGCCCCGCGCCTTTCCCGGTATCCCCCGGGTTGCGCTGCGCTTACCCGGGCTACGGGTTAACTCGCGCCTGCAGGCCAGTACCCCGGGTAAGCCGCTTGCGGCGCGACCCGGGGAACGATTTTACCCTCTAAACGGATGAACCTCGCGCCAGTGTTCGGCGATCTGCTGACGGGTGCAGACCCAGACCCGGTCGTGCTGCTGCACATAATCGAGGAAACGCTGCAGCGCGCGAAAGCGGCCCGGTCGTCCCAGCAGGCGGCAGTGCATACCGATGGACATCATCTTCGGCGCGCTGGCCCCCTCTTCATACAGCACATCGAAGCTGTCTTTCAGATAGGTGTAAAACTGCTCGGCGGTATTAAACCCCTGGGCGGTGGCAAAGCGCATATCGTTGGCATCGAGGGTATAAGGCACGATCAGGTGCGGCTTACGCGTCCCGTCGCCGCACGCCACCTCGCTCCAGAACGGCAGGTCGTCGCCATAATAATCGCTGTCGTAATCAAAACCGCCGTGCTCCACCACCAACTGGCGGGTCTGAGGACTATCGCGCCCGGTATACCAGCCGGTGGGCGGCTTGCCAAACAGATCGGTTAACACCTGAACGGCTTTATTGAGATGCTCCCGTTCCTGCTCGACGGGCATATTCTGGTAATGGATCCAACGCCAGCCGTGGCTGACCACGTCATAGTTCGCCGACTTAATCGCCTCGACCACCCCGGGATGACGCGCCAGCGCCATGGCGACGCCGAACACGGTCAGCGGCAGTCCCCGCTTGCTGAACTCATTATGGATGCGCCAGAAACCGGCGCGGCTGCCGTACTCATACAAAGAGTCCATAGACATATGCCGGTCAGGGTAGCTGGCGGCGCCGATAATATCGGACAGAAACTGTTCAGAACCGGCATCGCCGTGCAGCACGTGGTTTTCCGAGCCCTCTTCGTAGTTCAGCACAAACTGCACAGCGATGCGCGCGTTGTTCGGCCACCGGGCGTGCGGCGGCTGTCCGCCGTAGCCGCGCAGGTCGCGCGGGTAATCTTCTGTCAAAAATGCCATCTGCCACCTCTTTAATTTAAAACGGGGTTAATGCCTGAAATTTGCCGCTCAACGCCTTGGTTTCGGGAAAAGCTAAATCGCCGTGCTTGCTGGTCGACAGGCCTAAGGCCACCAGTGACTCAACCATTTTGACCGCCGCGCTGACGCCATCGATCACCGGTACGCGCAGCTCACGAGTCAGCTCCTGGGCCAGCGTCGCCATCCCACCGCAGCCCAGCACGATGGCCCCGCAGCCGTCCTCTTTTAGCGCCTGAATACAGCGCGCGCGTACCTTCTCCTGCGCCACACCGCTGCCGTCCTCCAGCGCCAGCACCGGTAAATCAATGGCGTGCAGGGCCGCGCAGTGGTCATGAAAACCATACTGATGCAGCAGATGACGGGCGATGATCAGAGTGCGCGGCAGCGTGGTCACAATGGAGAAACGGGTGGCCACCAGCGTCGCCATATGCATCGCCGCTTCGGCAATGCCCACCACCGGCCCCTGCGCCAGCTCGCGCGCCGCCAGCAGACCGGGGTCGCCAAAACAGGCGATCACGTGCCCGTCGACCCCCTGTTGACGACCGGCGTTGATCAGCTCCAGCACGCCCACGGCGGCGATGGCTTCATCAAAGTGGCCCTCTATCGATGGGACGCCTTCGCGGGGGCAGACCGCCAGAATCTCGGTTCCCGGCGCGGCGACCGCCCGCGCGGCGGCGCCGATGGTTTCCGTCATGGCCAGGCTGGTGTTGGGGTTGATGACTTGTATACAAACAGCGGCCATTACGGCTCCTTATAACCGGCAAACAGCCGGGCAAAATCAGGTAGGGTCACGCCAGAACGCTCAAAGCAAAGGCTGGCGACGATATGTTCAAAATGGTGACTTAACGCATCGCTCAGCGGCTGCAGCGCCTTGTCGCGCAGCAGTTGGACAAGCCGTTCGTGATCGTCGCAGCGGCAGCCCTGACGCCACGGCGATCCCCACGCTGCGATAACTAATGAAGAGCGCTGGCTCAGGCGGGTCACCATCTCGGTGAGCACCTGATTGCCGGAGATCGCCTGCAGCTGAATATGAAACTCGGCGGAGTAGCGGATCGCCGCCGGGCCGTCATAGCGTTCATGGGCCTGCTGCTCCTCACGGATAATGGCCTCCAGCGCCGCGAGGTGCGGCGGCTGACAGCGGGCCAGCACATCCGGCAGGTTGGCCACCTCCAGCAGCGCGCGGGTGCGGAAGATCTCTTGCGCCTCTTCTACCGTCGGGCTGGCGACCTGTGCACCGCGTTTGGGCGTCAGGGCGACCATTTGCACTGTCGCGAGTCGTTGCAGCACCTTTCTGATCCCGGTACGGCTTACGCCGAACACTTCCGCCAGGGCCTCCTCCGGCAGTTTGCTCCCCGGCGGCAGCTGATGCTCGACGATCGCGGTCATCAGCGCCTGATAGATGGATTCGTCTTTATCCTGCAGTTCTGGCGCGGCCTGCAGACGATGTTGGTTGCTCATTCACCACTCCGGTTTTTGCTTTTTGATATCGGATCGTATACATAAAATTTAATTCTTGCATACAAAAATAACTACTTTGGCCTAAATCCTGCAACAGCCTCAGCAATCCATTTAAACGGGTGTTCATTTACAGGAGCAGGTTTCATGCCAAATCAACAAAATACGCATCAGGTTAAGGCCGCTGATCCCCACGCTGGATACAGTCCGCGACTTTGCAATGAGGATCTGGCGCCGACGCGCGACCAGAACTGGAGCTGGTACAACATCTTTTCTTTTTGGATGTCGGACGTGCACAGCATGGGGGGCTACGTGGTGGCGGCGAGCTTCTTTACGCTCGGGCTGGCGAGCTGGCAGGTGCTGCTGTGCCTGCTGGTGGGGATTTGCATCGTTCAACTGTGCGCCAACCTGGTGGCGAAGCCCAGCCAGATGGCGGGCGTGCCCTACGCAGTCATTTGTCGTCAGGCGTTTGGCGTGTTTGGGGCCAATATCCCGGCGGTGATCCGCGGGCTTATCGCCTTCGCGTGGTACGGCATTCAGACCTATCTCGCCGCCAACGCGCTGATGCTAGTGCTACTGAAGTTCTGGCCATCGCTATCGACGCTCACAGCATCCAGCGTCCTCGGCCTGTCGCATCTGGGCTGGCTCTGCTTCGCCACCATGTGGCTGCTGCAGGCGATGGTGTTCTGGCACGGAATGAACGCCATCAAGCGCTTTATCGATATCGCCGGCCCGGCGGTCTACGTGGTGATGCTGGCGCTGGCGGGCTGGATTGTATACAAAACCGGTTTTGACGGGATCTCCTTCACCCTCGCCAGTAAGTCGCTGAGCGCCGGGGAGCAGACCTGGCAGATGATCACCGCCACCGCGCTGGTGGTCTCCTACTTCTCCGGCCCGCTGCTCAACTTTGGCGATTTCTCGCGCTACGGCAAAAGCATGGGTGATATCCGCCGCGGCAACCGCTGGGGCCTGCCGTTTAACTTCCTGCTGTTCTCCATCGTGACCGTGGTGATTGTCTCCGGCACGCAGTCGCTGTTTGGCCGCATGATCACCGACCCGATTGAGACCGTGAGCCGCGTGGGCAACGACCTGGCGGTCGCCATTGGCCTGCTGACCATGATCACCGCCACCATCGGGATTAATATCGTGGCCAACTTTGTCTCCCCGGCGTTCGATTTCTCGAACTGCTCGCCGCAGAAAATCAGCTTCCGCACCGGCGGGATGATTGCCGCCGTGGGGTCTATTCTGCTGACGCCGTGGAACCTGTTTAATTCGCCGGAGCTTATCCACTACACCCTTGATGTGCTGGGGGCGTTTATCGGCCCGCTGTTCGGCATCCTGATTGTGGATTTTTACATCATTAAGCGCGGTAAAGTTTCCGTCAACGACCTGTTTGACGACACGCCAAAGGGCCAGTACTGGTACCGCAACGGCTTTAACCCGAAAGCGATCGCCGCCCTGATACCCTCCGTCGCTATTGGTCTGGTCATCAGCTTTATTCCGGCCCTGCACGAAGTGGCCAACTTTAGCTGGTTTATTGGCGTCTTCTTGAGCGGCGTGGCCTACCGCTGGATTGCCCGCGACGAGCCCGTCGGCGCGACGGCCGGTTTCAGCGCCCTCGCCCAGAAAGAGTAACCCCGTCCCCCCGCCGCGGCGTCACGTCGCGGCGGCTCTTCGCCTGCGCAAACTGGCATTATTCTTGCTGAATCAACCTATCCTTTCGCTAACCCACAGGGCAGCTATGATGTTTGACTACCATGCCGCAGTTCGCGGCGCATTTTTCGATATCGCCGCCGTTGCCGAGAGCGCTGACGATATCGCCCGCCATGCGCGCTATCTGGAGGATGGCGTGCTGTTTCTTCGCGACGGACGCGTTCAGGCGCTCCTGCCATGGCAGGAGGGCGAAAGGTACCTGCACCCGCAGAAGGGCTATCGCGACCTGCGCGGTAAGCTGCTGCTGCCGGGGTTTGTCGATGCCCACGTCCACTATCCGCAAACCGAGATGATTGGCGCATTTGGCGAGCAGCTGCTGGAGTGGCTCACCACCTATACCTTTCCGGTGGAGAGCCAGTTTGCCGATGCCGACTACGCCGCCGAGATCGCGCAATTTTTTGTCAACCAGCTGCTGAGCCACGGCACCACCACCGCGCTGGTTTTTTGTACACTGCATCCGGAATCGGTGGATGCCCTGTTTAACGAAGCGCTGCGCCTGAATATGCGCCTGCTCGCCGGGAAGGTCATGATGGATCGCCACGCGCCCGATTATCTGAGCGAAAGCGCGGAGCAGAGCTACCGGCAAACCCGCGAACTGATTGAACGCTGGCACCAGCGCGGCCGCCTCGGCTACGCCATTACGCCGCGCTTCGCGCCGACCTCGACGCCGGAGCTACTGGCGGCGGTGCGGCAGCTACGGGAAGAATTTCCCGATACCTGGCTGCACACCCATCTGAGCGAAAACCTCAACGAAGTGGCGTGGGTAAAAAGCCTGTGGCCAGAGCATGAGCACTATCTCGACGTCTACCATCACTATCGGTTGACCGGCGAGCGCAGCGTGTTTGCCCACGGCATTCACCTTGCGGACGCCGAGTGGCAGTGCCTGCACGAAACCGGTTCAGCGCTGGCCTTTTGCCCAACGTCGAACCTGTTCCTCGGCAGCGGGCTGTTTCGTTTACCGGTCTGCTGGCAGAACAAGGTGCGCATGGGCATCGGTAGCGATGTTGGCGCGGGCACCACCTTCAGTATGCTGCGCACCCTCGGCGAGGCGTATAAGGTCAGCCAGCTGCAAAGCTATCGCCTTCGCGCCAGTGAAGCCTTCTACCATGCGACCCTTGGCGGCGCGCGCGCTCTGCGCCTGGATGAGAAGATTGGCAATTTCCAACCCGGCAAAGAGGCCGATTTTGTGGTTATCGACCCGGCGGTCACGCCGCTGCAGCGCTTACGCAGCGGGCGCTGCAAGGATATCTATGAGCAGCTGTTCGTGCTGATGACCCTGGGCGATGAACGCAATATCAGCGAGACGTGGGTAAACGGCGAGCGCGTGTGGGGGGATGCAGCTGCGCAGTAGTCCCTTTCCCGGGTCGCGGCGCAAGCGCCTTACCCGGGCTACCAGAGGACAAATGACATTGAACGCGCGGCGCCGCCTCCTGGGAAATTTAGCTGCCGCGATAGGTGGACCAGCCGCCGGGAGCGATTAAAAACGGTAAGTGATAGTGCCCGCCAGCCGCTTCGCGGATGGCGAAATCAATCTGCGCGCTCAGGTAGAGCGTCTCGCGCCCGCTGGCGGTAAACCACTCGCCAATTTCCGCACTCAACCGGTAACGCCCCATCGCCAGCGGTCCGGCGCCGAGTTCGCCAATGCGGCCGTTCTCATCGGTAGTCCCGCGGGCAATCAGCGCGCCTTCGCGCTCCAGCACAACCTTCACGCCCTGCGCCGGTCGGCCGGTAGAGATATCCAGAATATGGGTGCTTAAGGTACTCATTCGCCAATTGCTCCTTCCAGTCTTAATAAGGTGATTTCGCGCAGCTGCGCTAACGCATCCTGAACTTCTGCGCGATCGCTGTTTTGCAGGCGACGCGACAGCGCCGCTAAGATTTCATCCCCGCTGCGCCCTTTCGCGCGAATCAAAAAAATCCGGCCAAATCGCGCTTCGTAGCGGGCGTTGCCCTCTTTCAGCGCCAGCGCCAGCGCAGCATCGCGCTCATCAACGCTTCCCTGCTCCTGACGCGAGAGCGCCGCGTGCGCCTGAGACCCGGCGGGCTTTTCGCCGATACGCGGATGGGCGCTTAGCGCCTCGGTCAGCTCCGCTTCGCCCCACGCCGCCATCAGCCGCTCGGCGGCGCTGAGCAAATCAGCGCGGCTACGCCAGGGCCGGCCGGCGGCGAGCGCCGCCGCCCAACCAGCAACGGCAACGCAGGGCGCCAGCAGGGAAACGGCCTCTTCGCCGCTCAGTTGGTTAAAGTGATTCAGCGCGATCATCGGTGCTCCTTGTGGCCGCCGCCGCGGCCGGTTTCTCTTCCGGAATAATCAGATTCAGGACAATCGCCACCAGCCCGCCGCTGGTCGCCGCAGAGCCGAACAGGTTACCCACGATCGGCGGGAAGTGGGTCAGAAACGCCGGGACTGCCTCAATGCCAAGACCAAAACCGAAGGCCAGGCCAACGATCAGCATATCGCGGCGGGTCAGCGGTTTCTGGGTGATAATGCGGATCCCTGCCGCCACAACGCAGCCAAACATCACCATCGTCGCGCCGCCCAGCACCGGCGCCGGGATCTGGCGCAGTATCTCGCCGAACGGCGGAAACAGTCCCAGCAAAATCAAAATCACCCCAATGTAGCGGCCAACGTAGCGGCTGGCGACGCCGGTCATCTGAATCACGCCGTTGTTTTGCGCAAAGGTGGTATTGGGGAACGCGCACAGCATCGCCGCCACCATGCAGCTTATGCCATCGGCAAGAATGCCGCCTTTCAGCCGGGAACGGAAGGCCTCGTCATCTATCGACTGCTGAGAGATCAGGCAGTTAGCCGTCAGATCCCCCACCGCCTCAAGAATGCAGACCAGCGACACCAGCGCAATCGGCAGAAAAATCGCGCTGTTAAACTGAAAACCAAACGGAAACAGCTGCGGCAAGCGGAACCAGACATCGCCGACGCCTTTAAGCTGGAACGATCCGCTCAGCGCCGCCGCCGCGCAGCCGACGGCAATCCCCACCACCACTGAAGAGAGGCGCAGCCAGCGGTTTTTCGCGCAGCTTAGCAGGACGATGGTCCCGAGTGTGCCCGCGCCGAGGGCGATATTGCTCATGCTGGCAAATGCTTTCGCCTGCTCGCCGCCGCACCAGTTAATGACGCTGACTTTAATCAGGCTAATGCCGATCAGCGCTATCACGCTACCGGTAATCACCGGAGTAAAAATGCGCTTCAGCGGTTCAATAAAGCGGCTGACGAGGCATGGTACCAGCGCGGCGACGAAGTTGACGCCAAACAGCATGGCCATAATATCCTGCGGCGTACCACCCTGCCCTTTTACCCACATACCGCCGGCAATGGCGACGCCGAGGAACGCAAAGCTAGTGCCCTGCATACAGATCATGCCCGCACCGATCCCCCAAACGCGGTTGGATTGCAAAAAGGTGCCAATGCCGGAGGCCAGCAGGGACATGCTGATCAAATAGGGCAGCCACTCCCCCAGCCCCAGCGCCGCGCCGATAATCAGCGGTGGGGTGATAATGCCCACCAGCCCGGCGAGTACGTGCTGTAAAGCGCTAAAAAAAGCCGGAAGCGGCGGTATCCGCTGCTCGAGGCCGTACAGTAAGCCGCCGTTTTTTTCATCTGACATGGTCGTTTCATCCCGTTGCGAATAAGCGTGCGGGAACGGGTGCACAAAACAGGCCAAATTCGCTCACACTTGCGCAACATTTAATTTTTCCTCTGTTTTACAAAGAGATAAATCATCTACCGGGTTAACACCTGTGCGCCCAGGCTGGCCACCGTAATGAAACTTTAGATTCTACATTCCCAATATAGAAATTATTGATTCATAAAAAGGCAACAAAACCCCCATCACGCACCACGACTGTGCAACCGCACGATGGCGGGGAGGCCGAATCGGCGAAATCCGCGCCTGCGCCAAAGTGGTACGCAAATTGCTCAAGCCAATCACGACGTATGTAAAGGAGAAGCAAATGAAAGCATTAGTTATCGGCGGCGGAATCGGCGGCCTGAGCGCGGCGGTGGGGTTAAAAAATGCAGGTATCCATTGCGAAGTCTTTGAAGCGGTGAAAGAAATCAAACCGGTGGGCGCGGCCATCTCCATCTGGCCGAACGGCGTGAAGTGCATGAAGCATTTAGGTATGGGCGATATTATCGAGAACTACGGCGGGCCGATGCATTTTCTCGCTTATAAGGATTATCTGCGCGGGGAGGATCTGACCCAGTTCAGCCTCGCTCCGCTGGTAGAGCGTACCGGCGGCCGCCCCTGTCCGGTTTCCCGCGCTGAACTGCAGCGCGAGATGCTCGCCTTCTGGGGACGCGACGCCGTGCAGTTTGGTAAACGCGTCACCCGCTGCGAAGAACACGCCGACGGCGTTCGCGTCTGGTTTACCGACGGATCGATGGCAGAGGGAGATTTTCTGATTGCCGCCGACGGTAGCCATTCGGCGTTGCGTCCTTACGTGCTCGGCTATACCCCTGAGCGCCGCTACGCTGGTTACGTTAACTGGAACGGTCTGGTAGAGATTGATGAAGCGATTGCGCCGGGCAACCAGTGGACCACTTTCGTCGGCGAGGGGAAACGGGTGTCGCTGATGCCGGTCTCCGATGGCCGGTTTTACTTTTTCTTTGATGTTCCGCTGCCGGCAGGGCTGGCCGAGGATCGCAGCACGCTACGGGCGGATCTCAGCCGCTACTTTAGCGGCTGGGCGCCGCAGGTGCAGAAGCTGATCGCCGCCCTCGATCCGCAGACCACCAACCGTATTGAAATCCATGATATTGAACCTTTTGCGCGGCTGGTTCGCGGCAAGGTAGCGCTGCTGGGCGATGCCGGGCACAGCACCACGCCGGATATCGGCCAGGGCGGCTGCGCGGCGCTGGAGGATGCGGTGGTGCTGGGAGACCTGTTCCGCGAGAGCCGCGACATCGCCGAGGTATTGCGCCAGTACGAAGCGCTGCGCTGCGATCGGGTCCGCGACCTGGTGCTGAAGGCGCGGAAACGCTGCGATGTGACCCATGGTAAAGATATGGCGCTGACGCAAGCCTGGTATCAAGAGCTGGAAACCGAGACCGGAGAGCGGATTATCAACGGCCTGTGCGAAACCATTCAGGGCGGCCCGCTGGGGTAAAAATGTTGGCATCGGCGCCCTTCCCGGCTCGCGGCGTAAACGCCTTAGCCGGGCTATCGGCCAACAGATGGTAGTGAACCCGCTGCCCCGGCCTGCATCTCCTCCATCACGGCGGTCAGCTTCTGGATCGCCATCTGCGCCGGGCGGGAGAGCTGGCGCGACGGCGCGGCGCACAGGGCCAGGGTGAGCGGGCGCAGCAGCTTGTTGCGTAGCGGGACAAACGCCAGCTGCCCGAGCTTCACCTCTTCCAGCACGTCCAGACGGCTGAGAATCGTCACGCCGCCGCCTTTCAGCACCAGCGATTTGATCAGCCGGATATCGTTACAGCTAATACTGTTGGCCGGAGCAAAATCATAATGGCGATAAAGCATCGCGACCCGATCATGGACGATCAGCGGCGCGCCGGGGACAATATGCCGCTCCTCGCTTAGCTCCCCTGGCGACAGCATCGCGGCCTGCGCCTGAGGATGATCCGGGCGCATTACCGCGCCCATCTCCAGCTCGGCAAAGGCCAGCACGCTCAGCCCCGCCTGGCCTTCAGGATCCAGAATCAGGCCGAAATCGAGATCCGCCTGCCGCACCTTCTGGCTGATGGTATGGCTATCCGCCACCTGCAGATTCAGCTCCAGCCACTGCCAGCTGGCGATAATGTCCGCCAGCGCGCCGGCAAAGCTCCCTTCCGCCAGCGCCTGCACCATGCCAAGACTAACGCTGCCGCGCTTCAGCCCCTGCAGCTCATCAAACTTTTGCCGCGTCAGATGAAACTCCTTTTGCCAGCGCAGCAGATTGTCGTACAGCAGCTCCCCGGCGGTGGTCATGCGCAGCCCTTCCGGCAGGCGCTCAAACAGCGGCGTGCCAAAGGCCTCTTCCGCCTGCAAAATTTGCCGGTTGATGGCCGAAGCGGAAATATGCAGCTTTTCCGCCGCTCGCCGCAGGCTGCCGCTGCGGGCAACTTCGGCAAAATAGATAGCGAAACGTGAAAATGGGCTCATCGGTAACCTGTTCTCTTTTTTGCAACGGCTGGGTGAATTCTTGCTGATGGATGTCAACACCCTAATATGGCAACAATAAACTCACAACAATTAAACAAATGTTTTTGTGAGCAGGAAGAGAAGCCATGAACAAACCACAACCCACCCCGCCCGCCCATTGCACCTTTGAGCCCGAGGACTGGCTGCGCCTGGCGAAATGCTGGCATCCCGTCGCCCGCGCCTGCGATATCGGCCCCGCGCCGGTAAAAGCCACCCTGCTTGATGAACAGCTGGTTATCTATCGTATCAAGGGCCAGGTGGTGGTCGCTCGCGACGTCTGTCCCCACCGCGGCGTGCCGCTGACGCTCGGTTTTCACGACGAAGAAGGGATCGTCTGCCCGTACCACGGCCTGCGCTTCGGCGAAGATGGCCGCTGTAACCGTATCCCGTCCAGCCCCGACCAGCCGGTACCGGCGAAGCTCAACCTCACCAGCTTTGCGGTTGAGGAACGCTATGGCCTGATCTGGACCTGCATGGCCTTCGACCCGGAGAACCCGATGCCGCTGCCGGTGATGCCGCACTGGCACGACGACGGCTTTCAGCAAATCAACTGCCCGGCCTTTGAGGTCAACGGCTTTGCGGGCCGCCAGGTCGAGGGCTTTCTGGACGTCGCCCATTTCGCCTGGATCCACACCGATACCTTCGCCGACCCGGATAACCAGGTGGTGCCAAACTACACCCCGCAGGAGACGCCGTTTGGTTTTATCGCCGATTACTGGAGTTCGGTCGGCAACTATCCCGCCAGCTCCGAGTTTCGCGCGCCGGAAGGCTTTCAGTGGCTGCGCCATTTCGAGATGCATCTGCCGTTTACCGCCACCCTGACGATTCATTTTCCCGGGGAGGCCCGGCTGGTGATTATGAACGCCGCCTCGCCGGTTTCTTCACGGATCACCCGGATGTTCGCGCCCATCGCGCGTAATTTCGATCTGCACGTGCCGGTAGAGGATGTTCACGCCTTTAACCTGCGCGTCTTTGAGGAAGATCGCCTGATGGTGGAGACCCAGCGCCCGGAGAGACTGCCGCTGGATTTAACGCTCGAAGCGCATATCCCCGCCGATCGCAGCTCCATCGCCTACCGCCGCGGGCTGAAAAAAATGGGCTTCGGCGACTTTTTCCTCGTTTAAGTGGAGAGCCATCATGAGCGATGTAGTAGAGGTTATCGTTGACGGCATCTGGCGCCAGGGTAGCCAGAGCCTCGCCGTCAGGCTGGTGGCGCAGGACGGCCGACCGCTCCCCGCCTGGCAGCCCGGCGCGCATATTGACGTACATCTGCCGTGCGGCATTATCCGCCAGTATTCCTTGACCGGCCCGGACGATCCTGACGACGGCTACCTGATCTGCGTGGCGCTGGAGAAAGCATCTCGCGGCGGCTCGCGCTATATCCACCAGCAGCTGCGCCCCGGCCAGACGCTGTTGATTTCTCCCCCGCGCAATCTGTTTCCTTTACGTACGGCGGAACGGGTGACGCTGCTGGCGGCCGGGATCGGCATTACGCCGCTGTACGCGATGGCGCTTAGGCTTAAGGCGGAAGGCGTGCCGTTTACCCTGCACTATTACCTGAAAAACCGCGCGCAGGGGGCGTTTGTCCGCGAACTGCAGCGGCGATTCAGCGCCGAAAGCGTGGTGATTCACAGCTCTTGCGAAGGAGACAGCGCCCGGCAACATTTAGCCGCCGCGCTGAACAAGACGCATAGCGGATATCCGATTTATCTCTGTGGACCTGAGGGATTTATGGTCGCCGCGCGTCGGGCGGCCATGGAACGGGGCTGGGCGGAAACGCAGATCCATAGCGAAGCCTTTCAGCCCACCGCTGCGCCAGCCGGCGCTGGGGAGGGAGAAACCTTTAACGTGACGCTTGCGTCCTCGGGAGAGCGGTGGCCGGTGCCCCCGCATAAAACCATCGCCCAGGTGCTCCAGGAAAACGGCGTCGCCGTCCCGCTCTCCTGCGAGATGGGGATTTGCGGCGCCTGCCTGACGCCGGTTATCGAAGGGGTTGTCGATCATCGCGACACCGTACAGTCGGAGGCGGAGAAATCCGCCAGCGCGCAGCAGATCGCCCTGTGCTGCTCGCGCAGCCGGTCGGCGAATCTGTGCATTGATTTATAGCCCGGCGCCGCTAGCGGGCGAAAACTCGCGCCTCGCCCACCACCTCAATACGTACCGCTGCCCCCGGCCGCCATAACTGCCGGCTGACGGTTTTAACGAGCAGCGGCTCGCGCTGGCCGGGCAGCGTCAGGGTTAACGTGGAGAGATGGCCGCTAAAGTCCACATCGCGTACGGTAAGCTGCGGGTCATCCGCCCGGCAGGGAGAAATAACCAGCTGCTCGGGGCGCAGCATCACCCTTCCCTGGCCGACGGCCTGCGGATTGTCGGTTAAGACTTCGCCTATCGCGCAGCGCGCTCGGCCGCCGCGCAGTTCGGCGGGCAGCACCAGCGCATCGCCGAGAAAAAGCGCGGTCTCTTCATCAACCGGGTGACTGTAGACCTCATACGGCGTACCAACCTGGGCAAAGCGCCCCTGACGCATCACCGCGACCTGGCTGGCAAAGGAGAGCGCTTCATTCTGATCGTGGGTGACCAGAATCGACGCGATACCGGCCTGCGCCAGTAAATCAGCGGTGGCTTTACGCGTAGCCGCGCGCAGTCCGGTATCGAGGGCGGAAAAAGGTTCATCCAGCAACATCAGCGCGGGCCGCTGTGCCAGCGCGCGCGCCAGGGCCACGCGCTGCTGCTGACCGCCGGAAATTTCGTGCGGCCAGTGGTTCGCCAACTGACTGTCCAGCGAGACCCTCTCCATTAGCGCCGCCACCTGCTGGTATTTCTCCTGGCGACTGCCATCGAGCCCCCAGGCGATATTGTCCGCGACGTTCAGATGGGGGAACAGCGCGCCCTCCTGCGGCACGTAGCCCACCCCGCGCAGGTGGGCGGGAATAAATGTCCCCTGCGCAAACAGCGTGCGCCCCTGCATAACAATCCGCCCGCTATCCGGCGTTTCGAAACCCGCCAGGATCCGCAGCAACGTGGTTTTACCGGAGCCGGAGGGGCCGACAATCGCCGTGCGGCTGCCTGCGGCCACCGTCAGATTGAGGTTTTCGAGCACCCGCGTACCGGCAAAAGATTTTGAGATTGAGGAGAGTTCAAGCATTTACAGGCCTGCGATTTTTTTCGACTGAATATAGAGAATGCCGGTCAGCGGCAGCGAAAGCAGAATCATCAGCATCGCGTAAGGGGCGGCGGCGACATAATCAATTTCGCTGGTCAACGCCCAGAAGCCGGTTGACAGCGTGCGGGTGCCGAGCGGAGAGAGCAGCAGCGTGGCGGTCAATTCATTGGTGATGCCGAGAAACACCAGCGCCGCCCCCGCCGCCGCGCCCGGCGCCGCCAGCCGCATGGTGACACTCCACAGCGCCCGGCCGGGGCTGCGGCCTAAACTGCGGGCGACGTTTTCCAGCTCGACGGGGGCCTGCGCGATCCCGGCCCGCAGGTTAACCAGCGCCCGGGGCATAAACATCAGCAGCCAGGCGAGCAGCAGCGTGACCTCGGTCTGATAGATGGGGCGCGCGTAGTGAATGGTGACCGTCACCAGCGCCAGCGCCGTCACGATGCCGGGCAGCGAGCTGGTCATGTAGTTACACCCTTCCAGCAGACGAAAAAGAGGCTGCGGATAGCGAACGCCCAGCCAGGCGATGGGAATTGCGCAGGCGGTGGTAAGGAGCGCGCCCACCGCGCCGAGCAGCAGCGTTTGCCGCAGAGAGAGCCACAGGTCGGCGCTCATCCAGTTTTCCACGCCGCCCAGCCAGAGCCAGCGGCAAAGCACCATCAGCGGTATCCCCAGCGCCAGCATCACCAGCGTCAGCAGCGCGAGCTGGAGAGGGATCGCCGCCAGCCGACTCAGCGGCTGCCGCTGCTGTTCGCGCGCGGCGCCCGAACCGATGCGGGCATAGCGCGCCTTCCCCCGCGATGCTCCTTCCAGCAGCAAAATGGCCAGGCAGCAAAGCGCCAGCACCCCGCCCAGCATATTTGCCGCCGGGCCGCTGAAGGTTGACTGGAACTGATCATAGATAGCGGTGGTAAAAGTATCGAAACGGACCATCGCGAAGAGGCCGAACTCCGCCAGCAGATGCAGCGCCACCAGCAGCGCTCCGCCGCATATCGCCAGCCTGAGCTGCGGCAAAACCACGCGGAAAAAGATCCGCCACGGCGGCGTACCTAATGAAGCGGCAACATCTTCCAACGTCGGGTCCAGCCGCCGCAGAACGGCGGCAACCGGCATATAGATAAACGGGTAATAGGCCAACAGCGAGAGAAAAACCCCGGCAGACAGGCCGTGCATTGCCGGCACCGCGCTGACCCAGGCGTAGCTTTGTACAAAGGCCGGGATCGCCAGCGGCGCAACCGCCAGCACCGACCAGACTCGCCGCCCCGCCAGCAGCGTACGCTCCGTCAGCCAGGCCAGGCCAACGCCCAGCACAATGCACAGCGGTACCGTCAGCGCGATAAGCCACAGGGTGTTGCTCAACAGCTCGGCGACGCGGGGGCGAAAGACCAGCGCCTGGATTGTCTCCCAGCCGGTATCGACCCCTACGGCAATAACAAAACCCGGCGGCAAGAGCGCCAGTAGAGAAAACAGAACGGCTAACGCGATCATCGGAAAAGCAGGACGCCTGCGCTCGGGCAGGCGTTGGGCTTTTTTTCCGAGCGCGAAACTCAGAGAAGACATAGCGTATTCACTTTAACGGACGATTACAGCAGGCCAGCCTGGGTCATCAAATCGACCACTTTTTTGCTGTTCAGCGAAGACGGTTCAACTTTCGGCGCCTCTAACGCCTGCAGCGGCGTCAGCTTCGGGTTGGATGCGGCGTTAACGCCAACGGCATATTCAAAGGCGTTGTTGGTGCGCAGCTCATCCTGCCCCTGCTTGCCGGTGATCCACTTGATAAAGGCCTGAGCCTGTTCCTGATGTTTGCTGGAGGCCAGAACGCCGCCGCCGGAAATGCTGACAAAGGCGCCAGGATCCTGGTTTTTAAAATAGTGGAGACGGGTATTTTTGCTGTTCTCGCCGGTTTTCGCCTGATCGACAAAGCGGTAGTAATGATAGATAACGCCGCCATCAATCTGACCGGCATTCACCGCTTTCATCACCGTGCTGTTGCCCTTGTAGGCCACAAAATTGGTTTTCATCGCTTTAAGCCACGCCAGGGTGGCCTGCTCGCCTTTCAGCGCCAGCATCGCGCTGACGATGGCCTGGAAATCCGCGCCGGATGGCGAAGCGGCCCAGCGCCCTTTCCACTGCGGTTGCGCCAGGTCCATCAGCGACTTCGGCAGCTGCGCTTCGCTGATTTTCGCCGGATTGTAGACGAATACGGTGCTGCGAGCGGCAATGCCTATCCAGCGGCCGTGCTCAGGGCGGTACTGCGAGGCGACCTGCTGAAGGGTCTCGGCCGCCAGCGGCGCAAACAGCTTCGCGTTATCCACCAGCACCATCGCCGGGGAGTTTTCGGTCAGAAAGACATCCGCCGGAGATGCCGTCCCCTCCTGCACCAGCTGATTCCCCAGCTCACTATCGCCGCCGTTCCGCAGCGTCACTTTAATTCCCGTCTCTTTGGTAAAACCGTCAACCCAGGACTTAACCAGATTTTCATGCTGCGCGTTGTAGACCACAATCCCGTCGCTGCTGGCCGCCGCCAACGCCTGCGGAGCAATAAACGCGGAAGAAGCCATCAATGCAGCGGAGCAATAAGACACCAGACGAAAACGCATACGCTAATCCTTAATAGAGGTGGGCAAAAGGTAACTGGCAGCCGGCCGGCAAGGATTAAATCACAGAGAAATGTGAATGATAATGCAAACAATTACCATCTAATTAAAAAAGAGAAATATACTGCGCGCGGGCGGCAACAGGCGAGGAAAATGCTATAAAAAAATAGCTGCCGCGATGAACATTAAAATAACCTTAAGACAGCTTAAGTTTATTTTACACTGCCTTCAAAACCCCACTGCGGGCGGGTTTTCGCCACTGCGTTAGCGAAAACTCCACTGCACGCTCACCACAAAGACGGCAGGAAGAATAATTCCGCTTTCCACGCCGAAATAATCGGTAAAGTTGTACTGAAAACCATGGTAAATATAGGGAGAAAAGCCAATGCCGGTCGCATCTTTAAAATCCTTGTAAGAACCATGGTCGCCGCAGTGCTCAAAGGCCGAGAAGAAAAACTCGCCAACGTAGCCATAAATTCCCTTAAATACCCAGCCGTTGCCCAGCGAGGCCCAGTCGCGGCGTACCCCCAGCGCGATGCAGCGATCGTCAAAGCTGTTTTTCATCGTTCCGGCCAGCAGGCTGTACTGAGAATCTTCGGAGAACTTGCGCTCAACGGAGGCAAACTGGTTGTCAAAGCCTTCGGTGTACTGCCCGTGGTTGTTCGACAGATGGTAAATCCAGGAGCCGGTATTCACCGAATAAAGATTGATTTCATCCGCTCGTAGGGCCGTAGAAGACATCAACAGGGCGGCGGCGGCCACCGCAGGCTTCATCATTTTTCTGCGCATCAACATCATCCCCTGATTCAGGCGTCGGCCCGGCTGGATAATAAGAGTATATACCCGTCGTCTTTCAAGTTGCTTCTTTGTTGGCTACGTTAGTTCACCCCAGTCACTTACTTGAGTAAGCTCCTGGGGATTAATGAGAGGCTCCTGCCTCTCACCGGAGGCCAGCCTTCGGCTGATCAAATTCGTCCCCGACGAATTTGTCACTCCCTTGCCGCCTCGAAGCAACTCGACATCTATTGGGTATAGAAACCGCCGGTTGGCTCTGCCGGACAAATGCGCGATTTTCTGCAAAGAGATATTTTAATGAAATTCTGGCGGGTTAATTTTAGTAATACAGCGTATTTCATCCGGTCATCATTGTCTGATGAACAAGAGTAAAGCGAGGTAGCTTAAATAGTTTTCAGAGGAGGAGTTGAGCGTTAATAATAAAATACCTGGCGTCTTACCAGGCATTTCTTCAGGTCTGTTTAGCGCTGGCAAATTTTTATCAACAGTTCCGCCATCCAGCGGTGGCTTCTCTCCTGGCCCGCCGTTTCATGCCACGAAAGATAGCAGGTACGGCTGTCCATGTCTAAAGGCAGAGGCAGCAGCTGTAGCGCAAACTGCTCTTCAAACTCTTTCGCCAGCCATTCCGGCGCGATAGCCACCATATTGGTTTGCGACACGACGCTCAACACGCTGACCATCGCATTACCGTGAAAAGCGACGCACGCCCGCTGCTCTTCAGAGCTATACCAGGGATAGCTGAAGGAGGCGTAGCGATCCAGCGCGACGGTGGCGTGCTGCTCGCGATAAATATCCTCCTCGCTCAGCGGCGATGCGATACGCGGATGGTTGCGTCTGGCCACCAGCACCATCCGGTCATGGAACAGCGGGATACTGGTAAATTCCGGATGATTGAATTTGTTGTAATCGAGTACAAATTCCACCTCCTGATAGCGCAGCTGATTTGTCACCTGCTGACTTAGCGAAGATTTAAAGGACAGACTGACCCTGGGCGCAATCTCACTTATTTTGTTAAAAATAAGCGGCGTCAGATAGTTATCCAGCGGGCTACAGACGCAAAGGTTGTAGAGACGTTCGCAGTCCAGCGGATCGAAAAGCGTATCCGGTAGCTCATTTTGCACCAGCGATAGCGCGCGTCGAACCGAGCTAAAGAGTTGAAAGGCGCGCTCTGTCGGTTTAATGCCGCGGCCGTTGCGGACAAACAGTTCATCCTTAAACAGCACCTTCAGGCGAGAGACCGCGCTGCTGACCGCAGGCTGAGACATGCCCAGCGTTTGCGCCGCTTTGGTTAGGCTTTGTTCCTGCATGACAGTATCAAAAATGGTCAGCAGGTTGAGGTCGACTTTCCGCAATACCGGCTGCAGGACTTTCGGTTCAGAGGTTGGCTTAGATGTTGTATTTTCACTCATGTAGGGAACTCCACCAGCACATTAATCAGCGATTCTGCTGCGTAACACTGAGACTTTTCGCCAAAGGAAAAAAATGGGCAGATAAATCACCATCGGCCCCAGCAGCCATGTGTTATCGGTTTCCAGCAGCACGCTCAAATGTATGAAACTTATTATCAAAATGGTAAACAGCAGAAGAATATGAAACGTATTATGTTTTCTGGAGAAAACGGCATAGCGGTAAAGCATTCATTTTTCCTTCGTTCACTCCTTGAACAACGGAGAATACCATATAAAAAGTGATGAAATTTCTGAAAAATACGCGACTTAATCCTAATAAGTAAATTCTCATTAAAATTAATCGACTGGACTTAGCTAAATCGAGAAGCAGGCAGGACGCTGATATTCCTTTGCCGCAAAGGGGGGGCTAAAACCGGATAATAACCTTCTGTGACTCACAGAGGCTAAAGAATAGAAATGATTTCACAGGAAATAGTCACGTATAAGCAGCAATAGCCGGGAGGAGACCAGGGCGCTGGGCGAAATAAAAATTGTGCGGAAGCGGGAAGCACTCTGTTAACGTACTAAGTCGATATTGGGCCGCCATCGAGGCCTCGAACCCCGTTCCCTACAACGTATGTCGTTCGCTCTTCCAGATGAGCTAATGGCGGTCAGGTGCTAATCAGCAAAGTTCAGCAGTGGCGTGCCGATACCAATTAGCGACGCGCATACTAGCCCGTTGAATGGGCGGTGTAAATAATATAAATGCACGAAATATCTGGATCCCCCCTCTCTGCGCCGCCGATTCGGGTCACCTTTGAGGATGCAGACAAAACCTTACACGCCAGCCTCTTGTGCATTGATAAGGATTGTTTATGATCCCCGGGTTCTGAAATGTCCTGGTACCCTATGCGCAACCGTCGACTCCCTGGTAAATGGTTTTTGATACTGACCTGCTTCGTCATGGCTTTCTGCCTTGTTCAGCGGGCGGCCTATCTGCACCATTTTTTGGCGGACGCCAGCGCCCAGGCGCAGGACAGCGCTCTCAGCGCGCAGGCCAAGCAGCCCTCTTCAGAGGAGGCTGAGCAAGGGCCTTCGCCCTGTCAACTGAGCGCCAAATCCCTGCTCTGCGCGCAGCCGCTTTTCTTCGATGGCGCGTTACCGGCCGTTATTTTATTCCTTGCCCTGCTTCAGCTGCTCGCCGCGGGCCGTACGGTGGTTTTCCGGGACGATCCCGTCCGGCCTCCCACGCTGCGAATACATCTCAAAAACTGCGTTTTCCGTGAATGAAAAAATCGTTCTCAGACGATTAGTTTTTTAAATTCACGGAGAAAAAAATGCTGAATATCTTCAGGGGCTTCGTCTTCCTGGCGCTGACCTGCGCGGGCGTTGCCCACGGGGCGGACACAGGATGGCTGACATCCCCGCAAAACGACCACGCCCGGATCCGCTTTCAGGCGGAAAAAGGCAAAGATCGGATCGACGGACTGCTCTCTATTGAGCTGGCTTCCGGCTGGAAAACCTACTGGCGCTCGCCGGGTGAAGGCGGCGTCGCCCCGCAAATAATCTGGAACAACGGCGAACGGGCGCGGTGGTACTGGCCTGCCCCGTCAAGATTCAAGATTTCCGGCCTGACGACCCAGGGCTATCACGATCGGGTAGCGATCCCGATAACGATCGCCGCCGCGCCCGGCGACGTGCTGGAAGGCACGCTCACGCTGTCGACCTGCAGCAACGTCTGTTTGCTGACCGACTATCGGCTGCGTCTCGATTTCAATCAGCCCGCAGACGGCGAGTTCCGGGAAGCCTTTGCCCGGGCCATGCGCGCCGTCCCGGTGGATAACGGGGTGACGAACGATCTCGCCGCGCATCTTGTCGGTAGCCAGCTGGTCATCACCGCGACCACGACCGGCGGATGGAAAAATCCCGGGATTTATTTTGACCCGATGGACGGTGGGATTGTGGCCGGCGATCCGGACGTACGCGCCGAGGGCGACCGCCTGAAGGTGACGGTGCCGGTCACCGATGAATGGGGAGAAATACCTGCCACGCTGGCGGGAAAAGCGCTGTCGTTGGTGCTGACAAATGGCGAAAAAGCGCAGCAGATGAACCTTATCACTGGTGCGGATCTCGCGCCAACGGCGACGGTTAGTCTCGGGAAAATAGTGCTTTTCGCGCTGCTCGGCGGCGTCATCCTTAACCTGATGCCCTGCGTGTTGCCGGTGATGGGTATGAAGCTCAGCGCGGTGCTGCAGGCTGGGGCAGATCGGGGCCCGGTCCGGCTACGTTTTCTGGCCACCAGCGCGGGCATCCTGACCTCGTTTGCCCTGCTGGCGCTGATGGTGACGATGCTCAAGCTCACCGGCGCTTCACTGGGCTGGGGGATCCAGTTCCAGAATCCCTGGTTTATCGGCGTAATGGTTGCCGTCACCTTTCTCTTCGCGCTGAATCTGTTCGGGATAGTCGAGATGCTGCTTCCCTCGACTGCCGTTAGCCGGATGGCGACCGCCGGCGGCGCCGGGATAGCGGGGAGTTTCTGCGAGGGCGTTTTTGCCACGCTGCTGGCAACGCCCTGCTCGGCCCCCTTTCTGGGCACGGCCGTCGCTTTCGCGCTTGCCGCTCCGCTTCATGAGCTGTGGCTGATTTTCATGGTGCTCGGGCTGGGGATGGCTGCGCCGTGGCTGTTCGTCGCCCTGTTCCCGCAAACCGCCGCCCTGCTCCCCCGCCCCGGCCGCTGGATGAACACCCTGAAAATGGCGCTTGGCGTCATGATGCTGGCCTCCAGCTTCTGGCTGGCGACGCTGCTCGGCGTTCACCTCGGCGAGACCGCCAGCGGCATGATGGCGCTGGCTCTCACCGTAGCGGCCCTGATCGCCTTGTTAGTCGCCCATCAGCGAACGACTCCCGCCCTCTGGCTGGTGGTTATCGTCCTGGCGGCGTATGGCGGTTTTCAGGTTCGCGGTCTGCTGGCGCAGGGTTCCACCATCTCGTCGTCGCAGGCTAACGCTCAGCAAATTCGCTGGCACCCCCTCAGCGAGGAGGCCATCCGCAGCGCGCGGGCTGAGGGCAAACGGGTGTTTATCGATATCTCCGCCGACTGGTGCGTAACGTGCAAAGTGAATGAACACCGGGTGTTAAATCAGCCCGCGATCATCCGCGCGCTGGCTCAGCCCGATGTCGTGGCGCTGCGCGGCGACTGGAGCAAGCCTTCTGAGCCGATCGCCCGTTTCCTGCAGAGCCGAAATCGCTACGCCATTCCCTTCAACCAGGTCTACGGTCCGGGCCAGCCGCAGGGAGAAATACTGCCGCCGCTGCTCGATCAACAAACCGTCCTCAACGCCCTCAATCATGCCAAAGGTTAAATTAACGATGAAAAAAACGCTGCTCACCCTCGCTCTCCTCCCGGCATCTTTGACGGCTGTGGCGTCTTCGCCCCTTACGCCGGCGCAGGAGGCCCGCGTGCAGGAACTGGTTCAGGAGACGCTAATCGGCCATCCTGAAATTTTGATCGCCGTGGCCGAAAAACTCGATCGGCAGAATGCCCAGGCTGGGCAGGAATCGCTAAAGCAGGTGCTGTCGCAGGACGGCGATTTTCTCTTTCACGATCCCAACTCACCGCGAATCGGCGCGCAAAATCCGAAGCTGACGCTGGTCGTCTTTACCGATCATAACTGCCCGTATTGTAAAAAGTTTGACCCCTATCTGGAGAAAATTGTGGAAAAATACCCGGATGTTGCGGTGATCTTTAAGTTTCTGCCCTGGCGCTCCGAAAGCTCAATGACCGCGGCCAGGGATGCGCTCACCCTGTGGCGCACGCATCCTGCACAGTTTGTTAAATTTAACCATATCCTGATGGCGAAAAAGGGGTATCACGACAGTGCCAGCATTGAGCAGGCGAAGAAGAAGGCGGGAGTCATTGTGGCTCAGCCGGATGCGCAAAGCCTGGAGACGATTAAGCGCAGCTTTGCTGTCGCCGAAAAGCTTGGCATTCAGGGAACGCCGGCCACGCTTATCGGCGATGAGATGCTCTCAGGCTGGATCCCCTGGGAGCAATTTGATGCCACAATCGGCGACGCGCTGAAAAAACAGTAACCCACGTCAGGGGGAGCGATCCCCCTGCATTGCGAGGCGATATGATGAAATACTTTTTACTGCTGGCGGCCTGGATGATGCCAGGCCTGGCGCTTGCCGAGGGGGCGATCCCCCAGATAGTTAAAAATTTTGGTGAACAGCAAGGGATTAAAATTATTAAGGAGATAGATTCCCCCGGCGGCGTGAAAGGCTGGGTCGGTCAGTATCAGGATATGGGGGTGACCCTGTTTTTGACGCCGGACGGGAAGCACGTTATTTCCGGGTATCTTTACGATGATAAAGGGCAAAACCTCAGCGAGGGCTACTTTAAAGAAGCGATCTATACCCCGTTAGGCCGCGAAATGTGGAAAAAGCTGAACGATGCCCGGCCGCTCAAGGAAGGCGCTGATTCCGCTGCCAGAAAAGTGATTGTCTTCGCCGATCCGTTCTGCCCCTACTGTAAGACGTTCTGGTCAGCGGCGCAGCCGTGGGTAAAAGCCGGTAACGTCCAGCTGAATACCCTACTGGTTGCCTTTCTCAACCCGAAAAGCGGCCGCTACGCCACGGCAATCCTGAATGCCAAAGATCCGGTAGCCGCCTGGCAAGAGTATGAACTCTCTGGCGGCAAAAAAATCCCGCGCTTTGACGGCGTGACGCCGCGGGAAACCTTTACTCTTCTTCAGCATAACCAAAAGCTGATGGATGATTTGGGCGCCAGCGCGACGCCGGCTATCTATTACATGAATGAACAAAACGAGCTCCAGCAGGTGATCGGCATGCCCGATAAGAAGCAGCTGGTGGAGATGTTCGGGCCCGAGCCCTGATGAAGAGCGGGCGTCCCGCGGGGCGCCTTGCTAACCCAAGCCTGACTGCGTATTTTTAGTCTTACGCTGCCCTTCCGGGCATTCAACGTTTGAATGAATGAGGAATAATGGAACGCTTATTTGTCTACGGTACGCTGCGTCCGGGCCACTCGAATGCCCATATTATGGACAACATTGGCGGAGAGTGGCTGCCCGGCTATGTGAAGGGTCTGTTTTATGAACGCGGCTGGGGAGCAGCCGCGGATTTTCCGGGGATCGTGCTCGACAACAACGGGCCTCGGGTCAACGGCTACCTGTTCCTGTCCGCGAATCTTAGCGCCCACTGGCCAATGCTGGATGCGTTTGAAGAAGGCTACGATCGCGTTGCCGTGGACGTTACCACGGAAGACGGTCAGCGCGTGACCGCCTGGATCTATCAGCTACAGCCGAAGGTCGCAGCGTAAAACCCTTTCGCCCCGCGCGTGCGGGGCGTCGCTCAGCGCGGGTTTATGCGTCGCGCCAGCCCATTGCCGGCGCAACGTGCTTCAGTATGGACTCAATCACGTGGGCGTTATACTCCACGCCAAGCTGGTTCGGCACCGTCAACAACAGCGTATCCGCTTCGGCAATCGCCTCGTCCTGCTTCAGCTGTTCGACCAGCTTTTCCGGCTCTGCGGCGTAGCTGCGGCCAAAAATGGCGCGGGTCTTCTCGTCGAGGAAACCTATCGAATCGCTCTCGTCACGGCCTGAACCGAAATACATCCGGTCGCGATCGTTCATTAGCGCGAAAATGCTGCGGCTGACCGACACCCGCGGCGTGCGCGTATGGCCCGCTTCTGCCCAGGCCTCGCGATAGGCGCGGATCTGCTTCGCCTGCTGAATATGGAACGGTTCGCCGGTTTCATCGTCTTTCAGCGTCGAACTTTGCAGGTTCATCCCCAGCTTTGCCGCCCACATTGCCGTCGCATTCGAACCGGCGCCCCACCAGATTCGCTCGCGCAGCCCTTCAGAATAAGGCTCAAGCCGCAGCAGGCCCGGCGGGTTGGGGAACATGGGCTGCGGGTTAGGTTTCGCAAACCCCTCTCCGCGCAGCGCGTCCAGCAACACTTCGGTGTGGCGGCGCGCCATGTCCGACTCGTTTTCGCCTTCGCCGGGAACATAGCCAAAATAGCGCCAGCCGTCGATCACCTGTTCCGGCGAGCCGCGGCTGATACCCAGCTGTAAACGGCCGCCGGAGATTAAATCCGCCGCGCCCGCATCCTCGGCCATATACAGCGGGTTTTCATAGCGCATATCGATCACGCCGGTGCCGATTTCAATACGTTTGGTTTTCGCCCCGACCGCTGCCAGCAGGGGGAACGGCGAGCTGAGCTGGCGGGCGAAATGATGCACCCTGAAATAGGCGCCATCCGCGCCCAGCTCTTCGGCGGCAACGGCCAGATCGATGGATTGCAGCAGCGCGTCAGCGGCCGAACGCGTCCCGGACTGCGGCGACGGCGTCCAGTGACCAAATGATAAAAAGCCAATCTTTTTCATGACGTGGGTGTCCTGGGTTGCAGGGAAGTCGTCGGCAGATGGCGCATAATGAAAAACGTGTCTGCCACATTATGCCTCTACTCTACGCATAACCAGGTGAGAATAAATATCGTTTGTTTAACCGAATGCTTCAAATAAATTGATTGAGTCTGCTCGGCGGCGCAGACCGCGGCCCGGGCAATAAACACGGGCTCACAGGCCGAATATCGCCTCAATTTCAATTTTGAGATCCGCAGAAAACAGACGGCTGACTTCTACGAGCGAGCTGGCGGGTAGGTGATCGCCGTAATTCCGGTAAAGCACTTTGCGCAGCTCGCCGATCTCATCAAAAGAAGTGATAAAGATCGTGACTTTGATAAGAGACGAAAAATCAATGCCTTCGGCGCGGGCAACGGCTCGTATCTGCATAAAAATCTCCTCCGCCTGGGCGGCAATACCGTCACGCTGCGCCCGGGTGCCGAACGCGGTGAGCCCTGAAATGTAGAGCGTATTTCCGTGCTTAACCGAATGAACATAGGGCGCCTTGACCTCGCCCAGTTCGGGGTAATTTTTTCGTACCATCTGACTCATACCGATATCCTTATTTAAGTTAAAACTGACAACCCTCTGACGCGCTGTTGTGACCACCCAGCGTTGCCGTATCAACGGTATTTTTACCGATTCACTAAAAGCCGGTTCTTACTGGCGCCAGCCGCGGACGCGTTTGATTTCACGCCAGGGCTCGTCACAGCCAGCCTGCTCCATCTCCACTCCATAATCTGAACAATATCACTCAATCCTCCTTCGTCAGAATGTTCATTACGCTCAGGAGGAACCATGAACAAGCTGAACTACTCTCTTAAATACGTCGAATACTTATTCAGAAAATGCCGGGGAATGATGACTTCGGATCTTTATTTTCATACTGCCAAACTCAACAAAACGTCGCAAACCTTTGCTAATCTCAAAAAACCCATCACGCTGAGTGAGAAGATATGCCACCGCCTCGTCTTCGATCATAACGCCCTTTATACTCTGCTGGCCGACAAACTGGCGGTCAGAGAATATGTCCGCACACGAACGCAGCTTGTGCAGGTGATACCGTTAATTGGCGTTTACCAGCGCGCAGAGGATATTGATTTTAGCAGACTCCCGGCGAAATTCGTGTTGAAGTGCAATCATGACTGCGGCAGCACCGTTATATGCAGCGACAGAGACAATTTTAATCCAGCCAATACCTTAAACCGACTCAAGCTGGCGCTTAAAAAGAATATGTATTACACAACCCGAGAGTGGCAATATAAGCATATTGCCCCGGTTATTCTCTGTGAGATGTTTATCGACTTATTTTCTGACCGAGATAAAAACGTTACGCCTGAGATGTTAAGAATACATTGTTTTCATGGGGTAGCCTGCTTTGTGGAGGCTGATTTCACCGATAAACAGGGGCGCGAATATATTAATGTCTATGACAGATCGTGGCGGCTGCAGCCTTTTCAGATGGAATATCCAAACACACTGGGGCCGGTTCCTGAACCCGAATCCTTTCATCGCGCCGTCACTGCCGCGCAGGAATTGGCAAAAGAGATTGATTACTGTCGTGTCGACCTGATGCTAAAAGAAAATGAAATTTATTTCAGTGAAATAACATTAAGTCCGAAGCGAGGTAAACTTAATATCACACCGGCGATATGGGATGCTAAACTCGGAGACATGTGGCACTGATGTCTCCAGAAACAGGCTCAATTGAGCCTGTTTTCTCAGGGCAGGTTGACAGGCCATGATAATTTAAAAATCGAGTGATTTTCTCGTGACAACCGATAGCTCACACTACCGCCGTGAGCGAGCATAATCGCTTTGACGACCGATAATCCCAATCCGCAGCCTTGAGGATTAATATGTCTGGCATATTCTCCGCGCTGAAAAGGTTCAAATAACAGCCGCTGGAGTTCTTCAGGGATTCCGGGACCACGATCCTGAACCAGAATATAATTTTCTTTGCCAGAGGTTCCATTCTTTATCAGCAAAGTTCGGGAGGTGGAATATTTTAAGGCATTATCGAACAGCACCGTCAGGCACTGCGTCATACGCAAAGGATCGCAAACGCACAACTGCTGCTTGAGTTCAGTGATAAGGGTGAACTGCTTGCTGCGAAACTCCGGTAAAAAAGTGTCAAGCGCGCTGGTAATCGTCGCTTCGAGATCGACCTCACTGAGCGTCAGCGTATAACCGGCGCCGCCGGAGGAACTCACGACCCGCAGATCCTCAATTAAATTAGTCAGGCCTTCCGTTTGTCTCAGCAGGTTTCTGAATAGCGCGGGCTCTGGCTCAAATACCCCTTCTACCAGCCCCTGAAGCCTTCCGCGCAGAATAGTGACGGGGGTTCTGAGTTCGTGAGCGATGGCCGCGTTCCACAGGTTCCTCTGAACATCGAGGGTCTGCAGTTTTTCCGCCATTTCATTGAAATCATTAACAAGATTATTAATCTCGCCCAGCTGAGAGCTGGTGCCGGACGCTCGTGCGCCAAGATTGCCCTGCGAAATTTGTTTCAGGCTCTGGGCGACGGCATTTAACGGCGTCAATATTCTGGCGGAGAGTTTAACGGTAAAAAACAGCGATACCACCAGACTGGTGACTGAAGCTATCGTGATCCACAGCCAGTCCAGCAAGGTCATATCATCTTCGCTCCCGGAGACGGCGCCTCCCGGCAGGTAATCAATCAAGAAGCTATAAAATAGATAAGAGCCCACCACGGCGATAGCGATAATAATGAAGGTTAACGACAGCATATAGGTCAATATCTGACGGCTCAGAATCGTTTCTTTGTTCATTTTTTCTCACCTAACCGATAGCCCACTCCTCTGATGCTCTCCGGGATGCCTTTGAGCCCCGCGTGTTCAAGCTTTTTCCGCAGCTTACTCATATGGCTATCAACGGTTCGATCGAGTGAATCCCCCTCGGGCAGGCAGGCATCCAGTAACTCTTCGCGTGAGCACACCTTTCGCGGACTGCGCGCCAGGTAGGTCAAAAGCTTAAATTCGGTGGTGGTCAACACCGGGGTGACAATCTTATTCTCGACGGTAATTTCCACGTAAAATTCATCGGGATAGATTGTCAGAAACGGCAATCTCAATGGCCTTGAATTGGCGACTTCGGCATTCGGCCGGGTTCTGCGGAGTACCGCTTCCACTCTGGCGATCACCTCGGAGGGATTAAACGGTTTTATCACATAGTCATCTGCGCCGAGCCTCAGTCCCATCAGTTTATCGACATCCTGGTCAAGCGCGGTCACCATGATAACCGGCACGTTAGTCTCTTTGCGTAAGGTCGTCAGCACGTTCCAGCCATCATAAACGGGTAGATGGATATCCAGTAACACGAGGTCCGGTTTATGCAGACGGGTAAGATTGATCGCCTGCTCGCCGTCCTCCGCCCGACAGGTTTTCATTCCCGCCCGATGTAAATAGCCTGTCAGAATAGCGGCAATTTCATCGTCATCCTCGGCGATAATTATCAGATTGCTTTTGTTCATTTTAGTTTCCACATTACCGATAATAGATTTTATTTTATCTTAAAAAGATTTTATGCCGTACTTGTTTAAAGGTTCTACAACCAAATCTCAGGCACCTGCCGCGAGCGGATATTTTTCCGGTTAAAAGCAATGTGACAAGCCCGGAGTTAAAAAGTTGCACACGCCGCATTTTTTCCTGCCGATATAAAGCACGCGGAACGCGTCTCCATACTGGCTACACAATCACGAAATAAACAATCAACATACCGCTGCGACAATCCATCATCGAGGAAGAAAAGTGCAAGCGTGAGTGTGACACGCACGCCTGTGAATTCAGCTCGCCAGACAACTGATGTGGGCCCCTGTCAGAGAAAACATTATGGAAAGCTTAAGTAATATTCGTCGTGAAAAAGTTCTCGCTGCCTTTATATTTTCCCTGACAGCATGGGCGTTACTTTATTTATGGTTATACCTGGTGCATGCCATTGATGAAAAGGTAGCTTCCACGACGCTGTCATCGCCATTGGTCGATGCCAGTATCACCTTCTCAGTCCTGGCGTTTATATTCCAAAAGAAACCTGGTGCGTTAAGAGAATTAGCGATCATCGTCTTCTGGCTGGTATTAATATTTATTTATAGCATTGTTGTTTTTAATATTCTTTTGAATATTGTACCCGGCATATATGATATTGTCTTTTATTATGAGTGCTTTTTGCTGATCGTTTTCTGCGGATCCCCGGTGTATTTATTGATGCGGATGATTTGATTTTACGCCATGAAAAAGATAGCCCTCTTAAGCAGAGTGCGGTAGCCGCGCTCATAAGGTTAACCGGGAGTACACATACACACTCCCTCCATAAATCGGCCATTGGCGGTTAACATCGCGCATTTAGACTTCGCCTCTTCCTCCTCGACCTCGTTCTGGCCGGATCGCGATATATGCCATTCGCGCAGGAGACAATTGCTCGAACGTTGCCGCCCGGATGACGCTATCGCGCGAGTTTACCGGAGGATAGGCCCCGGGAAACCGAGCGGTCATCCTGAATTTACTGACCTTTTTGTTTGTTGACTGGATGTCTATCTGATGCCGCACTTTTTTATTGAACGTCCTATTTTCGCCTGGGTGGTCGCGCTGTTTATCGTGCTGACGGGAATATTGTCCATTCCGCGCCTGCCGGTTGCGCAATATCCTGCCGTCGCACCGCCGGGCATTATTATTTCGCTCAGCTATCCAGGGGCCAGCCCGGATGTGATGAATACGTCGGTCGTTTCACTTATCGAGCGTGAGATTTCTGGCGTGGATAATTTGCTTTATTTTGAATCCACCAGCGATACCACCGGAATGGCTTCCATTACGGTAACCTTCAGGCCGGGAACGGACATTAAGCTCGCGCAGATGGATCTGCAAAACCAGATTAAAATCGTCGAGCCGCGTTTACCGCAGGCGGTAAGGCAAAATGGCATAACGGTTGAGGCGGCAAATTCCGGCTTTCTGATGATGGTGGGGTTAAAATCCCCGACGGGAGAGTATCAGGAGGCTGATTTAAGCGACTATTTTGCCCGCAATGTGATCGATGAGCTGCGCCGCGTCCCTGGCGTTGGCAAAGTTCAGCTCTTCGGCGGGGAAAAAGCGCTGCGTATCTGGCTGGATCCTATAAAGCTCCACGGTTACGGGCTTTCCGTCACGGACGTCGTGACCGCTGTCGGCCAACAAAACGTGATTGTTTCTCCCGGCAGAACGGGAGATGAACCAACAACGCCGCAGCAGGCCGTTACTTATCCGATAACCGTTAAAGGTCAGCTCTCATCCGTTGAGGCGTTTCGCAACATTACCTTAAAATCTGAGGTGACTGGCGCACGGCTAAAGTTGGCTGATATTGCGCGCGTGGAGTCTGGGTTACAAAGCTATGCGTTTGGCATACGAGAAAACGGCGTTCCCGCCACGGCTGCCGCTATTCAGCTCTCTCCCGGCGCAAATGCGATCGGCACGGCATCGGGGGTCCGCGCGCGGCTCGCAGAGCTTTCAGGCGTGCTTCCTGAAGCAATGGCGTTCACGGTTCCGTTTGATACCGCCCCCTTTGTGAAGCTTTCTATTTTGAAGGTGGTGGAAACATTTGCCGAAGCAATGGTGCTGGTCTTTCTCGTTATGTTGTTGTTTCTGCACAAAATCCGCTGCACGTTTATACCTGCTATCGTGGCCCCGGTGGCGCTACTGGGCACCTTAACGGTGATGCTGCTTAGCGGCTATTCCATCAATATCCTGACCATGTTCGGCATGGTGCTGGCAATCGGCATCATTGTTGATGACGCTATTGTTGTTGTGGAGAACGTTGAGCGCCTCATGGAAGAAAAGGGGCTCTCCCCGAAGCAGGCCACGCGGGAAGCGATGAGCGAAATCACCCCAGCCATTATGGGTATTACACTGGTGCTGACCGCGGTATTTATTCCCATGGGTTTTGCCGACGGGTCGGTAGGGATTATTTACCGGCAATTCTGCATTTCTATGGCGGTGTCCATTTTATTATCGGCATTCCTGGCGCTGACGCTCACCCCTGCCCTTTGCGCTACGTTACTTCGGCCTCATCAGCCTGACCGGAGTAAAGGCGGCAGGTTTTCCGCATGGTTTAACGCCCGTTTTGACCGCCTCGCCTCATTTTACGCCTCCGGGCTCGGGTTTGTTCTGAAACGGACCGGACGCATGATGTTGCTGTATACCGCGCTCTGTCTCGCGCTGTATGCCGGTCTATCCTCATTACCTTCGTCATTTTTACCGGATGAAGACCAGGGTTACTTTATGTCGTCGATCCAGCTCCCTTCCGACGCCACGATGCAGCGTACGCTTAAAGTGGTACAACGATTTGAAGATGAAATCGCCGCGCGGCAGGCCGTTGAAAGCAACATCATGATCCTGGGATTTGGCTTTTCAGGCTCGGGGCAGAACTCAGCCATGGCTTTCACCACCCTGAAGGACTGGAAAAATCGCGAGGGCGCGACCGCCCAGGGTGAAGCAGAGTATATTCAACGCAGTATGGAAAGCGTTCCCGATGCCGTAACGATGAGCCTGCTCCCTCCGGCTATCTCCGACATGGGGACCTCATCCGGGTTTACCTGGTATTTGCAGGACCGTGGCGGCAAGGGCTATCCGGCCCTGAAAAAGGCAGCGGATGAGCTGGTAAAGCGTGCGAACCAGAGTCTCCTGTTGAACGATGTCTATATCGATGGGCTCCCTGAAGGGAGCAGCCTGATGCTTAACGTCGACAGGGAAAAAGCGGAAGCGATGGGCGTATCGTTTGATGAGATTAATCAAACGATTTCCGTCGCAACGGGCTCCAGTTACGTCAATGACTATACCAATAATGGCCGGGTTCAACAGGTGATCGTTCAGGCGGATGCGCCCTACCGTATGCAACCGGAGCAGTTATTGACGCTGTCGGTGAAGAACCGCTCGGGGCAGATGCTTCCTTTGGCGACGTTTGTGACGCTCTCCTGGAACGTTGCCCCACAGCAGCTCAATCGTTATCAGGGATATCCGGCCATCCGCATTAGCGGAAGCGCCGCCGCGGGCGAGTCCACGGGTAGCGCAATAGGGGCGATGGAGAGGCTGGCGGACCCGTTGCCGGCGGGTTTCGCCGGAGAATGGGCGGGGAGTTCGTTACAGGAAAAGCAGTCCGCGTCACAGCTGCCGGGGCTGATAATACTCTCGGTGCTGGTCGTATTTATGGTGCTGGCCGCACTCTATGAAAGCTGGTCGATTCCCTTCGCGGTAATGCTTGTGGTTCCTCTCGGCCTGCTCGGCGCGGTTGTGGCCGTGACGGTGGCGAATATGACCAACGATGTCTTTTTTAAAGTGGGCCTGATAACCCTGATTGGCCTTTCCGCTAAAAATGCGATTTTGATTGTGGAATTTGCCAGACAACTGATGAGCCAGGGAATGAACGTGGTGGATGCAACATTACTCGCCTCAACCCAGCGCTTACGCCCAATACTCATGACCTCGCTGGCATTTACATTAGGCGTCGTACCGCTGATGCTGGCCAGCGGAGCGAGCGACACGACACAGCATGCCCTGGGAACGGGCGTCTTCGGGGGCATGATAAGCGCAACGGTGCTGGCTATCTTCTTTGTCCCCGTCTTTTTCGTGATGATTACGCGGTGCATTGAACAACGTCGGAAAGGGGAAAAAACCCCGCGCCATATTAAATAGCACGAGGTTGGTACGAGCGTTGCCGGAACGACAGGATGGGTTTTACGCCGCGTTAAGGGGAAGTATGTCGCAGCGCTTTAGACTCGCTTGCCTCACTCGTCGGCGGTCTGGTCGTCATCCATTATTCTGGCCAGTCGCTAAAAAGCGGCTGGCTAATGGCGCGCGCTTTTCATTGCATCCTGCCTGCCCGGATTGCACGGTTCTTTTGTGCCCGGGAGATAAAATTTTCCGGACGAGTCAGGCTGCGTTCCGCCCGGACACCCAGGGCGTCCAGACGCGGTCGCGCTGCCATCAGAGCCATTGCCCCCATCCGAGTTATTCCCATTCCCACCGTCGCCGCCATTACCGCCGTTAGCGGCATGGACTGAGAATGCGCACAGCATGAAGAAACACACCACAAAGCGTCTGACCATCACCATCCCCTGTCATCGGATTTAAATACTGACTGAAAGCCGGTGAATTGTACTCGCTTCCAGAATCCGTCGAACGCATTTCTGCCGCATTGCCGGATAAGAAAAACCGTACGCGACGCGACGGTCGTGGTGCTCAGGGACAGGGCATGGAATAAGAGAGGAATAATCCAGAGACAGGCCGTCGCGATATCGCCAACACGGCTTTCACTATCGCGGCCGTAACGCTATAAATCGTTATTTATCGCACAGTATAACATGGGTAGCAGCAGGACCTTTGTCGTCTCTATGGAGTACAGCATATTCAACTTTCTGGCCTTCAAACAGGGTATTAAAATTATCCCCACGAAGCGCCGTGCAATGGACCGAAATATCTTTGCCGCCATCGAGAGGTGAAATGAAACCAAATCCCTTCGACTCATTATACCACTTGACCAGACCTTTAATTCTTGAGGACATACTGACTCCAGTTGCGCATCAGGTAATTGACAGAAAACGTGTCGGATTAAACGTATGGACTCAAAAGAAAGGGGGTATCAGCGATAGCGCCTGGTAATGAGAACGGCCGATAAATTTTTTAAGCTCATGCGTTTTTTTCGAATTAATAATTTCATTAATGCATGAATACCATTCATAAGCAAATTAAATTTTAGCCATCCAGATGCCCCACTGGGGATAAAATAATGAGAAATGGCCTTAAATTTATCGCGCTGCGACGCATGATATGGCTTCACCACCGCATGAGCCTGTTCGCAAAAATAAAAAAATACCCCCTCCAGATTCATCCACGTTATCGTAATCCAAAATCTAGTTAACCCAATGAAACTATGATAGTTATTATCATTAAACCCTCAACAAGGCGCTGGCGAATCACTCCCCCTCTTTCCGTATTACTCTCCGTCCCGGCCATATCAATTGAAATAAGTCTTGCTATCCGCGGTGAAGTATGTGACTAATGATTAGTCGGTTAAGTACACAGACATAATAAAGCGGTTTAGTAAAGCAGTCCTCATCTCAAGTGTTATCCGTTGATAATTCTTCCTTTTGAGTCTCCTTATCGTTATTAATTAGATTCTGTGCGAAACCTTTTCGCCGTAAGGCTCAGATATGTTGAGGTATTATCAATGTCTAATAAAATGACTGGTTTAGTAAAATGGTTTAATGAGTCGAAGGGCTTTGGTTTCATCACCCCGGACAACGGTAGCAAAGATGTGTTTGTACATTTTTCGGCTATCCAGAGCGGCGGTTTTAAGACCCTGAACGAAGGCCAGAAAGTCGAATTCACCATTGAAGATGGCCAGAAAGGCCCTTCAGCGGGTAACGTCTACGCCATCTAAGCTGCGCTTTATTCACTGGCGTAGATTTCAGCTTCGCTGCCGATGATGGAGTCACGCCAGTTCAAAAACCCTGACATCATGTCGGGGTTTTTTCGTTATGTCGCGAGCCGCCAGGTTCAAATAAAAATGCAGGCCGGCCTCAAAGTATTCCGTGCTGAATCAAAAAGCCCCACCACGGAATGCCAACAACCATATGAACCAGAAAAGTTAATAACGCTATTATGGTCCCGGTTAACCACCAGGATTTAATATCATTATAACCGGCGGCAAAAATAATCGGCCCGGCGGCACCACCATAGTGCGTGATACAGCCCCCGTAAGAGTTAGAAAACAGGATCGCGAGCGCCAGCAGCGCAGGCGCCGTTCCGGTAACCAGTCCGACGGTAGCGAAGACGGGAACCATAGCCGCGACGTATGCACCGCCGGAGGCGAATAAATAACGCACGATGATGCTTAAAAAAACAATAATCACAATGGTCGTGTTACCGGCGCCGAGGAAATCCAGATGCGCGGACATAAAGGCGGCAAGCCATTTAAAAAATCCCTCTTTGCTTAAGGTCGCACTCAGTCCAATAATGCCGCCGTACCAGATTAACGTATTCCAGCCGCCCTTATTTTGCAGCACATCATTCCAGCAAATAACATTCGCGAGCAAAGCGCCAGCCATGGCGATCACCGCAACGGAGGATTCATTCAGCCCCAGATAATGAGAAAATATCCAGCCTGAGAGCGCGGAGATAAATACGACGATCAGCCCTTTCTCTTTCGAACTGATGGCACCCAATTCATTCAGGCCCGCAGTGGCTATTTTTATATTGTCTATTTCTTTTAATTGCGGGCGCACTATTTTGTAGGTGATATAAGGAATAACAGTTAACATCAATAGCCCAAGCGGTACCCCCGCCAGAGCCCATCCTACCCAGCTTATGCGAATATGAAAAATATCGGAAATTAACTGTAACGCTAAGGCATTTCCGGCAAACGCGGTCAAAAACATATAGCTGGTGGTCTTAGTCACCATATACACATTCACCATCAGGTAACGTCCGGCCTTACGCGGACTCTCTTTTGGCGTCGAACCTAACACCAGGGCAATGCTATTGATAATCGGGAATACGACGCCGCCGGCGCGCGCAGTGTTAGAAGGCGTCGCCGGTGACAACATTAGATCCAACAGCGCCGTGACGTACCCTAGCCGTAGGGTTGTCCCACCAAATTTTAAAATAAACCAGTACGCCAGACGTTTCCCCAACCCGGTAGTGACAAAAGCGGCGCTCAAAGTAAACGCGCTAAATACCAACCATGTCGTTCCCGAGGAAAAACCGCTCAGTACATCCATTGACTTGACGGGAGAGTCATCAAATCTTGCCACCGTTAAGCATGACAAGCCTACCGCCGACATCATAATCACGGGCTCAGGATAAGGCTTACTCACCAGCCCTATAATGGACGCCAGATAGATGCCGGCCAGTATCCAGGCTTCTTTCGTCAATCCGTCGGGGGGTGGAATTATTATAGCTAATATAATAATAAAAATAAGCACCGCTATTTTTATTAGCTTGGACTTCAACATGCTTCACCTCGGCTACAATCCGTGTCGTTAAAAGCAGAAGCCTCATTCTTCTGAAGCTTCCGCTGAACAAGTGAGCTATTCACCGTTATTGTTTAATGCAGTAAAGAATTAGCCAGCAAATGTTTTAATAATATTTTTTTCATTATTCGTTGACTGATACTCTGGCAGCCGATCGAAGTTCAGGTAACGATAAATGTCGTCCCTTGTTGCTTTGATTTTATCCATGTGCCAGAAATATTGTTCAACGGTCGGCATTTTCCCTATCATCGCCGCCACGGCGCTCAGCTCCGCCGACGCTAAAAAAACGTTCGCATCGGTGCCAAGACGATTCGGGAAGTTACGAGTCGATGTTGAAACAACGGAACTGCCCTGACGTACCCGCGCCTGGTTCCCCATACACAGCGAACAGCCGGCGGGTTCGATTCTGGCGCCCGTTTTTATGAACTGATTAAAGTACCCTTCACTGGCAAGCTGACGCGCATCCATTTTCGTCGGCGGAGCCAGCCACAGCCGTGCGGGTATCTCGCGGGCGTCGGCAATAATTTTACCGGCGGCGCGGAAATGGCCAATATTCGTCATGCAGGAGCCAATAAAGACTTCATCTATCGGCGTACGCGCGACTTCCGACAGCAGCCGGGCGTCATCAGGATCGTTCGGCGCACAGACGATAGGTTCGGTAATTTCCCTAAGATCGATCTCAATCACCGCGGCATATCCGGCGTTCTCATCGGCCACCAGCAGCGACGGATTCGCCAGCCACGCCTCAATTTCCGCAATTCGCCGCGCCAGCGTGGCGGCATTTTCATAACCCTGATTAATCATCCAGCGTAGCAATGTGGCATTGGAGCGCAGATATTCCGCCACGTTCTCTTCTTCCAGACGCAGCACGCATGCCGCTGCGGAGCGTTCGGCCGAGGCGTCAGCCAGTTCAAAGGCCTGCTCCGCTTTCAGCATGCCGAGTCCTTCGATTTCCAGGATACGCCCGGAGAAGATATTGATCTTATTTTTTTTCTCCACCGTCAGTAATCCCTGCTTTCTGGCATAGAGCGGAATGGCGTGCACCAGATCGCGCAGGGTTATCCCCGGCTGCATCTCTCCCGTAAAACGGACCAGTACTGACTCCGGCATATCCAGCGGCATAATGCCCGTTGCCGCAGCAAAGGCCACCAGCCCGGAGCCACCGGGGAAAGAGATGCCAAGCGGGAAACGGGTGTGAGAATCCGCCCCGGTCCCTACGGTATCAGGAATTAGCATACGGTTAAGCCAGGAGTGGATAATGCCATCCCCCGGCTTCAGCGCCACGCCGTTCCGGCGGCTGATAAATTCAGGCAGCGTTTCATGCAGCTTCACATCAACCGGCTTGGGATAGGCTGAAGTATGGCAGAAAGACTGCATAACCAAATCAGCGGAAAAACTCAGGCAGGCCAGATCGGTAAGCTCATCGCGCGTCATTCCTCCGGTAGTATCCTGCGAACCGACGGTAGTGACTCGCGGCTCGCAGTACTGTCCTGGTCGGATCCCGGCAACGCCGCAGGCTCTTCCCACTATTTTCTGCGCCAGCGTAAAGCCGGCGGCGGAGGATGCTGGCGCTTTCGGCCTGCGGAAAACGTCGGAGGGCGCAAGGTTCAGTGATTGCCGCGCTCTGGCCGTCAGGCTCCGGCCAATAATTAGCGGAATGCGCCCGCCGGCGCGCACTTCATCAAGCAGAACGTCCGTTTTCAGGGAAAATGAGGTGATAGGCTGCTGGCTGTGGGCTTCGCAAATTTCTCCGCGATACGGATAGAGATCAATCAGCATTCCCGTTGATAGCGCGGAAACATCCATTTCAAGCGGCAGCGCGCCGGAATCTTCCAGCGTATTAAAAAAGATGGGCGCAATATTTCCGCCAAAAACAAAGCCGCCGCTTCGTTTATTCGGCACCCATGAAATATCGTTGCCAAGATGCCATAAAATAGAATTAGTTGCCGATTTTCGGGAAGAGCCTGTGCCAACGACATCTCCGACGTAGACCAGCGGGTAGCCCTCTTTTTTTAACTGCTCTAGCTGCCGTATCGGCCCACGGCTTCCCGGTTCATCCGGGCTTACGCCGTCGCGCGGATGACACAACATGGACAACGCATGCAGAGGAATATCCGGACGTGACCACGCCTCGGGCGCAGGCGACAAATCATCAGTATTGGTTTCCCCCGGCACCTTAAATACTTTCAGCGTGATCTTCTCCGGCAGCGCCGGGCGACGTAAAAACCATTCGGCGTCGGCCCATGACTGAAGCACTTTTTGCGCCCAGGTATTTCCTTGTTTCGCCTTTTCTTCCACATCCTTAAATTTTTCAAAAATAAGCAGCGTAGCGCTTAATTGTTCCGCGGCGCTGCTGGCCCAGCGGGGATCGTCCAGTAAGTGGATGAGCGGTTGAACATTATAACCGCCCTGCATGGTGCCCAGCAGTTCAATAGCCTGCTGAGGCGCAATAAAACTCGCAGGGTTTTCTTCTTTAATCTGCTGATAAAGAAAATCGGCTTTAATTTTCGCCGCCGGATCGACGCCCGGCGGCACGCGATGCGCTAACAGCTCAACAAGGGCATTTTTATCTTCGCAGGTCTTGCTGGTCAGTAATGTAATTAATTCTTGCGTTTGCTCCGCGGTTAACGGCTTCGGTGGAATATTTTTTCCAGCACGTTCATCGACATGCTTATTATAAGCTTCTAACATATGCTCTCCGTTTCAGAAGTTATTTATCTGAAGGTTGTTTATGTAATCGCGATATTCGGTTGGTAACATTAAGTTTTAATAAATTGCGGTAGCCCTTCACAAAATGCTGCTAACTGCTCCAGACCATAATTCCAGTCGCCGAATCCGGACTCAGCATTAATATGCCCGGCGTCACCCAGATCGATTAAACGTCCTCCCCAGCATTCCGCCCAGTACTGCGCTCGCTTAAAGGTCATTAACGGATCGTTTCGGCTGGCAAACATGAGGCTGGACGTCCGCAGACGCTCGGGAAGTACCGCCTCGTCCAGTTCGAAGAGCGATGGCTCCGCAGGCGCAACCATGACGATACCCGCTATATTCACCTTTTGTGTCTGAATCAGGCGACATGCGGCGAGCGCCCCAAAGCTATGCCCGACCAGCACAGCCGGGAGCTTACAGGTAGCCAGCTCCCGACGGATAGCGGACACCCAGGCATCAATATCCGGCTCCAGCCAGTTCCGCTGGCTTATCCGCTTCCAATACGGAAAACGACGACTCCAATAGCTTTGCCAGTGATGCTCATCGCTGTCTCGCAGGCCCGGCACCAGAATAATCGTCAACTTTTCGCGCAGCTGTTCCAGACGTTGGGTAGTCATTAAGCTTTCCTCTCCACGTTCAGTACCGCCCGTCAGGCCGGGTAATGGGAAAGTACCCAGCCAACGGCAAGGAGATCCGCGCTGCCGCCAGGGCTGAGATTTCTATCAATCAACGCCTTATCCATGTGTCTCAGCGCTTTTCTGAGCTTTTCACCCGCCAGGTGTTCCATCTTCAGAATGCGTTTTGCATAGCGCTGCACATACTGCAGGCCGCTTAGCCCGCCCCGGGACACCACATTGGTATCGGGGTTGAAGGCCATCAGGGCCAGCAGCATTCTGAGCAGCGCATCCTGCTCAGGTAGCCCCTCCCGCCGCGCTTTCTGCCACTGGGGCAGCCCAAACTGCCTGACGGTATAAAAACCGTTCTCCGCCTCACCCCGCGCGCCGCTAAACCCGAAGCGCTGAAAAATATGCTCGCCTTTGGTTTTGGCGAGGCCATTTTTTTTCAGTTCATGGCTAACCAGGCCCGCGCACATCGCACTGGTTTCCCGGCACAAATTGCGCTGGCTAAGCATCTGGTTGCGCTTAACAAGGCGCCCTGCGGCGGCGCACAGCAGGCCGAGGGAAAAAATGCCGCCTTTGTGGGTGTTGACTCCCCCCGTGGCGTTGAACATCGCCTGTTCGCAGGCCAGTCCTGTGGGCCTTATCGCTAATAGCGTCTGCGGGGCAGGCAAATCCGCGGTCGCCACTCCCTGCGCAAAAAAGCGGGGGAACCAGGGCGAGACGGCGCGAATACTGGCCATAAACAGCGCGATGTTCATATCACGATGCGAGCCATTGTTCTCGCCATCAACCAGCCCGGGCTTTGGCGTTAATCTCACTTCCCGATACATCGCCTCGGCAGCCAGCCAGGCAATGCTTTCCCGTTGCTCAGCCCGTTCAGCGTTCACCGCGAAAGTAGTCATAGGCTAAATCCTCAATCACTTGCGCAAGTTCATTCTGAGAATGGCGGCGCATACGGGAACAGACGTGGGCAGCCTCATTGCAAATGAAGCATCTGCGCATCGGCTGTCGGATCGCGCTGCGCTTAATTAATCCGGATGTGGGACAAAAGACATCGATATCCCACAGACGCCCGAGAGGATGATGATCTTCAAGATGCGCCGTCACGTGCTTGATCATCCAGGCAGGCGCCGCTATGGACCAGAACGCTTCGGGCCCGGTGGGCTGAAAACTAACCTCGTGCCTGGAAACGTCCCAGCGATGTTTCCGCAGCAGCTGGCTGAACGCGTGCGTCGCCTGCGCCATAACCTGCCGGGCAAGCGGCGTATCTTTTACCTCGCCGGGCCAGACGAGCGTGGTGGATACCATCGGTTGTTCAAAGCGGCGCAGCCACGCCTGTTGTACACTCGCGCGCGCTTCTCTGGCTTTAAGGACTTCCTCAAGAGTGATAGAGGCGCAGGAAGCGTTTGTCGTTTCGTCGATCATTCTTTCACCTGCCTTACCACGTCAATGACGCTGCCATCGCGATAACGCACGACGCCGACAATGCGCGAGGTAAACTCGATCGGTTTCGGTTCGCCAGAAATCACCAGCGATGTCTGATAAAGCGCCTCGATATCAACAACCGGCAAACCGGCCGCCGTCAGCCTCTCTTTGACTTCCGGGCGGGCAGGATTCACGGCAATGCCGTGGTCGGTGACCAGCACGTCAATGCTCTCTCCCGGCGTTACGCGGGTTGTGACGTGCCTGACGACGGTGGGAATACGGCTGCGGATCAGGGGCGCGACCACGATAGTTAAATTTGCCGCCGCAGCGACATCGCAATGTCCGCCCGACGCGCCGCGCATCACGCCGTCGGAGCCGGTCAGTACGTTGACGTTAAAATCCGTATCAATTTCCAGCGCACTTAAAATGACGATATCCACGCGGTCGCAGCAGGCGGCTTTCGCCGCCGGGTTGGCGTAAACGCTGGTCGAGATTTCAACGTGGTGCGGATTTTTCGCCAGCGACTCCCCCGCCGCGCCATCAAAACTTTGTGTATCCAGCAGCTTAGTAATCAGTCCCTTTTCATGCAGATCGACAATGCTGCCGGTAATGCCGCCTAAGGCAAAGCTGGCGACGATATTGTGCTTCCTCATGCGGGATTCCAGGAATCGCGTACAGGCGGTGGACGCCGCGCCCGATCCCGTTTGCAGAGAAAAGCCATCGCGAAAATAACCGGAATGCTCAATGACGTCCGCAGCAGACCGCGCGATCATCAGCTCTCGCGGATTGCTGGTCACGCGCGCGGCGCCAACGCTGATTTTCGCCGGGTCGCCTACGCTGTCGATTTTGACAATATAATCAACCTGATCCTGAATAATGCTGGCCGGCATATAGGGGAACGGTTCGATGCTTTCCGTCAGCAAAACCACTTTGCGGGCATATTTTGCATCGACCATCGCGTAGCCAAGCGAACCGCATCGGGATTTGCCGCCGCTGCCGCTGGCATTGCCATATTCGTCGCAGCAGGAGACCGCGAGGAACGCGACATCAATATTAATTTCACCCTTTTCAATCAGATTGACCCTACCGCCGTGCGAGTGGATCTGTACCGGCTCCTCCATCAGGCCGTGTGAAATCGCATCCGCTAATTCACCGCGCATCCCGGAGGTATAGATTTTGCTAATAACGCCTTGTTTAATATGCTCGATCAGCGGCGTGTTGCAGGTCATCAGGGAACTTGACGCCAGCGTTAACCCTCGCAAGCCTTTTTCCGCCAGCCGGGTCATAACGTAGTTAATCACTTTATCACCCTCGCGGAAGGCGTGATGAAATGAAACGGTCATCCCATCGCGTAAATCGCAGCGCGATAAAACCTCATCCAGCGTGTCGAAAAGTTTGCGCTGATATTTTTGCCGGGTATCCGCAAGATAGGGCGTATGGGTATTTGCGCCGGAAAATACCTCATATTGGTGCTGGGCGCCGGATATATTATGAAGGACTTCTGTTAATTGATTCATAGTTAAATCCTGTTGCTGGTGACTGAATGGAGATTATTGACGGATGCCGGAGGCATTTTTGCGTTCAATAACCACCCGGGCATGGTTGATGATCGGCGCGTCAATCATTTTGCCGTTCAGTGAAATCACCCCAAGTCCGCTACGCTCCCCTTCTTCGGCCGCGGCAATAACACGCTCCGCGTAATCAACCTCTTCCTGAGTGGGGGCATAGGCATTATGTAAGATCTCAATCTGCCGCGGATTAATAAGCGACTTACCGTTAAAGCCCATACGCTTAATCAAATCCACTTCTTTCAAAAAGCCGGCCTCGTCATTAATATCGGCATAGACCACGTCAAACGCATCAATGCCTGCCCCACGGGCCGCATGTAATACCGCGCAGCGCGCGTAAAACAGCTCGGTACCGTCGCCGCGTTCCGTTTGCATATCCATGACGTAATCAAACGCCGCCAGCGCAATTCCCATCAGGCGTTGAGATGCCCTGGCGATAGCGACGGCATTAATGACGCCCACCGCCGATTCAATCGCCGCCATGAGCTGCGTAGAGCCCACCGGACGGCCGCAGCTCTCTTCAATACGCACAATTTCACGCTCAAGCTGATAAATATCTTCCGGCGTATCGGTTTTGGGTAAACGGATAACATCGACGCCGGCGCGCACCGCCGCTTCGAGGTCTTTTAAGCCAAACGGCGTATTCAGCGGGTTAATCCTGACAACGGTTTCAATATCTTTATACATAGGATGCTGTAACGCATGGAACACCAGCAGCCGCGCGCTGTCTTTCTCTTTCAACGAGACCGCATCTTCCAGGTCAAACATGATTGAATCGGGTTTATAAATAAAGGCGGTTGAAAGCATAGCGGCGCTTGAACCCGGTAAAAAAAGCATGCTGCGACGTAATTTTTTCATCATAATTTTTCCCACGCAATTTCGTTGCTGGCCGTTCCCCGTAAAATCGCCGCCTGCATTCTGGCGCGGATAACACAGTCCAGCGCGCCCTTATCCTCCACAATAATCTGGCCCTGCGTAACGTTTAATATGGAAAGTGTTTCATTGACCACTGCCGTAATCTGTTCACCAAATTGTTTGTACACTTCACTGTTGATAGTTATATCGAGCCCATCATCGTAGGGGCTGACTTTGACAACCAGGTCGCTGGATTCGAGCGTCCCGGCGATTGCCGCATGTAATATTTTCATATAAATATCCTGAACAATTATTTATTAAGCATCGACCATATCCAAATCGGGCTGCTTTGATTGATTCGCTGATAACCATTTATATAAATAAGGCATGGTAGTCGCTGGCACCATACTTTTAACGGTGTGCATATCTTCGTGATTTAATAATTTCCTGACCGCAGAGGCGGAGATGGGAAGATTATTAATATCGGTCATCCTCTGAATCTCATTCACCTTGATACTGGCGGCAGGTATTGTCATCTCATCCTCCAGCCAGTGATGCATTGCATCATTATATTGCGCGGTCACCTTGCAAAAGGGTTCAGTGCCAACAAAGCGCTGATTAATATTTAAAGCCGGAGCAATGTAACGGCGGAACATAAGCAAATCTATTGCGGCATACACCTCATTAATGATTTGTTTTTCTTTGAGAAAGTAACCGGGAAATGTTCCTCGAGAAATAATGTATTTTGAGCCAGGGTGAACAGTAATATTTGGCAGGTGCCGTGAACCCTCCTGAACCATGGCAAACCGTTGCCGAAAAGAAAACGTGGACAGATCTTCCTCAACGACAAAGACATGTAGCCAGTCGCACGCTTTCGCCGCCTGCTCAATCAGATACTGGTGCCCTAACGTAAAGGGATTTGCATTCATCACAATCCCGCCGATATTTACGGCGGTCACCAAATGCTGGCCCCGCAGTTGACGGCAGTAGCGATGGATGCCAACCGGCGAATTTTCCATCAGCGTCGCTCTGTTATCGAGTGTGACCAAAGGATAAAATCCGCATCCCTGGAATGACCGCACATTATCCGGACACGTCAGAAGAAAAAGCTGATGTTCGCCGTTCTGAATAGCCTGCAACTCCGCTTCATGAATGATTTTCAGGCCTAACGCTGTGCCACGCCATTCTCTGGCAACCGCAATGCATTTTAACGTATTCCCCGCAAGCCCGGCGCAGGCAACCAGCTGCCGCTGACAGCGTGCGACAACAAATTGCTCAATGTCGCCGTCGATACCTAATCCATTGTTCTTCAGAAAGAGAATGATTTCTTCTCTGAAGGTACCGTTGCTAGTTTCCACTTTCTCGAATTCTAGCGTTTGGTCGGTGTACATCTTGTTTCTCCTGCCCATACCTTAATGGGCGTCAAAAAATAATCTTGCCCGAGCCTGCGGAGACTACGACATCTGCATTTCGTGCTGCGGTTTTGATTCGATAATCGTATTCATGAGATGACCAATATTTTCAATAACCACCTCGACCCGATCGCCTTGATGCATAAAGAGAGGGGGGGTTCTTTTTTTACCGACGCCGCCTGGGGAGCCGGTAATAATGACATCGCCGGGGCTGAGAGCAGTAAATGTACTGATATAGCTAATCAGATCGGCGACTTTATGGATCATATTGCTCGTCGAATCATTCTGAACCATGATGCCATTCAAATAGGTTTGAATAGACAAGCGGTGGGGATCGGGTATTTCATCAACGGTTGTCAGGCAGGGCCCAAATGCGCCGGTCTGCCGCCAGTTTTTCCCGGCGGTAAACCAGGCATGCTGCCAGTCGCGTACCGATCCATCCATATAGCAGCTATAGCCGGCAACATGGCTCAGGGCAGCGTCGGTCTCGATATTCATACCCGGTTTGCCAATAATAACGGCCAGTTCGCCTTCATAATCAAATTCATTAGATAGCGCGGGTTTTAATATCGGCGTTGCATGCCCGGTTTGCGAGTCAGGGAAACGAACGAAAAGGGTCGGTGCATCGTTGGTTTCAGAAAACTCTTTTCTTTTTTCCGCATAATTCATACCGACGCAGATAATTTTCCCAGGGCTTTCAATAACGGGTAAAAAAGTAATATCAGCCATCATAATATCGACCGGATAATTAACATACTGCCCGGCAATCTCAATGGCGCCCCACTGCAACAAGTCCTTCAGCGTACTATATTGATGACCAATTTTGCCACCCAGGTCAATAATGCCTGTCTCCGTCAAAATTCCATAACTCTTACGACCATGATGAACATAGCTTGCTAATTTCATGATGACACCTTACTAACATTGAATTTCTTTGCTCACGCCATTGGATATGACGTGAGTAATTTACTTCGCTACAAAGAATTTAAGACTCAACCGGAACCATGGCTTTTGTTTCGCTGGAAGACAAATACGTTGCAACCACCGCACCCACGGCCAGTAGTGCAATAATGAATCCCGTCATCCCCTGCCAGCCCATAGAGTGGAAAACAAAACCGTTCACGAAACCAATCACTGAGCCGCCCATGTAGTAGAAGAACAGATACAGCGCGACGGCCTGGCCTCGTGCATGCGTTGCATTTTTACTTACCCAACTTAAGCCAATGGAGTGACAACCAAAGAAACAGCCGGTAAAAACAACCGCGCCGATAATAAAGGTGACGACGTTAGAGGTTAAAGTCAGCAACATTCCCAGCGCCATCATTACAAACAGCGCGCGCAGGACTCTCATACTGCCGTATTTTGCGGAAAGGCGTCCCGCCTGAGGGGCGGTGAAAAAGCTCAAGGCAAAGCTAAAGGAGAGCAGGCCCGCATTCGCCGGAGAAATATGAAACGGTTCGCCTTTCAGGAAGAAAGCCAGGTAGTTATAGAGAGAGGTAAATACCCCAAAAATGATAAAGCTAATCACAAAAGCTAACGCCAGTTTTTTATTTTTAAAGTGAGATGCAGCGCCTTTCACTACACGAAGAACGTTAAGGTTTTGCGTTGGCTTAAAGTTCCGAGACGTCGGGAGCAAAAAGTTAACCAGCAAAGCAACCAAAATCAGGCTGATCGCAAAACCATAGAAAATGGTGTTTATTGAGATATGGTCGATCAGCTGGCTGGCCACAATACGCCCGGACATCCCTCCCATCGAGTTACCAAAGACGAAGTATCCAGTGACCACCCCAGCCACCACCGGCGCGACCTCCTCGCTGATATAGGCGGTTGCGGCAGCAGCGATACCGCTGAGCGCCAGACCAATGACCGCACGCAGAGCCACCAGCATCGCCCATGATTCGACAAGAGGACAGAGCATCGTCAGCAGTCCGCCAAGTAGCAGCGAAACGATAATTAATTTTTTTCTGCCGTAATGATCGGACAGCGTCCCGGTGAATAATAATCCTATCGCCAGAAGCGCCGTTTCTGCAGAAAGAATGATACTCACCTGACTAACCGGCACATCATATTCGACGGCCAGAACCGGTAACAGAGGTTGAATAAAAAAAAGTGAGGCTAATTCTGCAAGGCCGGATAGCGCCAGGGCCAGGATGATCCGAATATAATTACTGACCTTGACGGGAGCAGAATTAAGCTGGTTATCTTTCGTATGAGTTATAGCCATAAAATCCTCGACATTATTTTTTTAGGTACAGAGTTATGTAGCAACTACACGCTAGAGGACATCAGTACTTCATCGCATTAATGATATAAAATATTTATAACTCCTCCGCTAAAACATATTCCGGGACGCAAACCGTGCCTTCAAATAATTTACGGGAGGTTCTAATCACTGCGGCACGTGTTTTCTCAATGTCATTTCCCTCTTTAAGTAAAGATACGGAAATTTTCCCGCTTGGATGTTCAATATTAATTATATTGGTATACGGCGTCCTGGGCTGACCGGCCACAATGTGATGGGCTACCGACCCTTCAATTATGGTGGCCGTGGATATGCCGATAGACCCCGTGATAGCCAGAGATTTATGGCAGGTATGAGGCATAAAATAACGAACTCTGATAGTCCCGCCTGCGCCGGGTTCACTCAGCAGAACCGGTTTTGGGATCACTTTATCGGCAACATCGCCCAGCCCCATTTTCGCACCCGCCTTACGCCGAATCGTTTCCAGCTTAGTCATAAAGGCGCTGTCAGCATCAAGGTCGGCCGGTGATTCGTCTCCTCTTTTTCCCATCCGCTCTGCCCTAATCAGCACCATCGGCATCGCCATATCGATGCAGGTGACTTCCACATCATCAATCACATCGACGACGTTACCGGTTGGCAGCAGCTTTCCCGTCTTGCATCCAGCGGAGTTAAGGAAAGTCAGGCCAATCGGCGCGGCGCAGCCCGGAACGCCATCAATGTGCGTATCGCCTTCATAGTTGACATAAAAATTCGGCGTTTGTACTTCCGCATCTACCAGCGTACCGGTATTCAGGTTGCGAATTCGCACTGTCGTCACCGGACTTTGCGCCTTAACAAGGCCTTTTTCAATCGCAAAGGGTCCTACGGCACAGAGCATGTTACCGCAGTTGGGCGTGGTATCGACGCGACGCTCGTTGACCATCACCTGGACAAATAAATAGTCAACATCAGCATCCGGACTGTCCGAGGGGCTAACAATCGCGACTTTACTGGTTTGGGGGCTGCCGCCGCCAATACCATCAATTTCAAGTTCGTGACCCGCGCCCATTAAGCCCAGCAGCACAGCATCGCGTTCTTCAATTTTTGTCGGTAAATCACTGGCCAGAAGCACCGGGCCTTTCGAAGTACCGCCACGCATCAGTACACAAGGAATCTTTAACATTATGTTTCTCGTTTCACGCATTGATAAGAGCAATGTCAGGATTCCACAGACGAATACATAATGCTAATGCCAATAAAACCAACCATTAATACGTTTTGCGTATAAATAGCGGTTAGGTTAGTGTGTTTGCATCGCGACAAAGTCTGGAGTGAAATCTTATGCTGCACGATCTTCAAGGTATACAAGCGTTTGTTAAAATTGCAGAAATTGGATGCTTCACAAGAGCATCACATTTTCTTCACACATCCCAACCGGCGTTAACGCGGCGGATCAAAAAACTTGAAGAGCAGCTTGGAGCTACGCTATTTGAACGGACAACCAGAAACATCAAACTCACGGCTGTAGGCAGAGAGTTTTTACCTAAGGCAAAGAATTTAATAGATTTTTATGAAAGCTCAATCCTGAGTATTAAAGAAATGGCCACTCATCAAAGCGGTGTCGTCACCCTGTCCTGTCTCCCCACCGCAGCGTTCTATTTCCTCCCCTCCGTCATCAGGGACTATAACAACCACTATCCTAATATCCGTATCCGAATCCTCGAGCACAGCGCCAGCGATTGTCTTGAAGCTGTCTTAAACGGTGACGCAGATTTCGGCATAAACATGATAAACATCACACATCCCAATATTGATTTCTCGCCGCTGGTCAATGAGCCTTTCGTATTAGCCTGCCGACGGGATCACGAACTGGCGCAGAAGTCGCTGATCTTGTGGGAAGACCTGGCCAACTTCAGGCTTATTGGCGTTAGACGCTCAAGCGGTAACCGCTCTCTGATCGATCAAGCGCTGGAGAATATGGACTGGAAGCCCAACTGGTTCTATGAGGTCAGGCATCTGTCGACATCGCTGGGTATGGTAGAAGCAGGGCTTGGCGTGGCAGTGGTTCCCAGTCTGGCCATGCCGACCGATGAGCATCACATTCTTGTCAGCCGTCCACTCGTTGAGCCGGTTATTCGCCGCACGCTCGGTCTCGTGCTGCGCAGAGAAACGGCGCTTAGCCCTGCAGCGGAAAAGTTCAGGGAGATGCTATTACAACTCTGGTCACAGGATACAAGCAGCCCGTGGATAGGGAAATTTACCCGCTAAAGCCGTTTTCATCTTCTGCACTCTATCGCCAGACGCTGCGTAAGGGGCATGGCGATATCATTTTCAGGCCGGGACGCTCGTCGGGCAAATATTGCCGCTCTTTGATGAGCCTGCCGGTCAGAAGTGATACTTTTAACGACCCCGCAAGCTATGACTCCCACCCGTTCGGTGTTTTTAAATTCGGCGACAGGAATAAACCACCTTAAAACGATAGCGTATTGAGTTATCAATAATCTGTGCAACACGCCATGATTAAGCTAAACAGCTTAGGTATCAGTAAATAACGTTCGGGCATGAGTTAAACCAGAAGAACAATAATGCACTGATAACAAACTCCGTCATCGTGTTCGCGTAATACATTGTTTTCACAAATGACTTTCTCATCAGGGTAAAAATATGCCAGGAATAATTCATAGATACGCATTGCCCACACGCAGATGGAAAAGTGGGGCTCGGCCATAGTCGTGATGAGCTAACCGATATGATGTACAACACGCTGAAGATCAACGGTATGACGGACGGCGCCCTCTGCGACTCATGGTCACCCGCGGCAAAAAGCTCACGCCAAATCAGGACCCGCGCTTTATCCTCGGTGGCGCTACTATCGTCTGCGTAGCGGAATATAAGGTTGTTGATGAACAGGCCAAACGGCGAGGCCATGCCTTGTTCACCTCGACCTATCGTACCAGCGCGCCGGATTTCTTCGATTTGCGTCTTAATTCCCACAGCCGCTGCATTAGATTCAGACGCTATTGCCGGTGCAGATGAAGCGCTGATGATGGACCCTCATGGTTTCGTCGCCAGCTGCCATTCCACCAATTTTTTCTCGTATGCCGGGGCAAACTGTGGACCTCACACGGCCTGTACTGCTTTAACGGTATTACCCACCGCACGATCTTGTCGCTGGCGCGCCGGCAGGGCATCGGCGTGCAGGAAAGATCCTTTAGCCTTGTCGAAGCATTCACTGCTGACGAAGCTTTGTCACCGGAACGCTGGCAGGTATTACCCCGGTGAGCAGGCTCGACGGCAGGCGCTTCGACCTCAACGAAAATCCCGTGACCCAATGCATCAGCGGCTGGTATCAGGATTATTTACAGCAGGTGGAGTCGCCGCCCACCGACAATCGCCGGACGAAAAAAAACCCGCAGAGATAGCGCGGGTCGATTTAAATTCAAATCCATTGACTGCAAGTAACATCACAATAACCGAGCGTTATTTTATGACTTGTGTCACAAAAACATCACCCCCTGTTCGGGGGGGATGCTAACTTCTACCCGGCCTCTCTTTATCCGTCCCGAGCGCAAGGTGAAGGGCATAAGGGCATGAAATGGCGACGCCTGCGTATTTCTGTTTCATGCGCAACTGAGATGGCCTGAGGATTTTTGCTTTTTTCGAGGCCGGATGTAAGAATCGACGTACGTTTTTGATGGGTTAACGCGTTCACTCATGCCGCCCACCGCTGGGGCATGGATATCGGTACCGGGATAACATTGCGTCTGCATCGTTGCGATGCCCGCCCGACATATCAACTGCTGACTGCTATCTACCAAAGCCCTCTGTATTACTACCTTCAACGGGAAACAGTATGAAGCCAAAACAAGCGGAAATTATCCGCCATTCTATGTCCCTGTTTAACAAAGAGGGGTATCAGTCGCCGAGTATTGACCGAATTTCGGAGAACGCGGGCATCTCCAAAATGACGTTCTACCGCTACTATCCGGATAAAGAGGCGCTCATTCTTGATATTTTACAGCAGAAAGAGTGTGAGTTTATGCAGGCGCTGCAGGACATTACCGCGGATAAGCCCACGGGGCGTGAGAAGCTATTTGCCGTCTTTGAATACTACAATAACTGGTTCACCTGTGCGGATTTTCACGGCTGCATGTTCACCCGCGCCCTGTTTGAATACGGGACCTCGTCTCCCGCTATCCGAACGATATGTTCACAGTTTAAATCGCGACTCTACCAGTTTTTCCGCGACATCCTCATCGGGCTATTAAAACCAGAGCCTGCGGAACGGGTGGCGATGATGATGCTTATGCTGATTGATGGCGCGATTGCCGCCCAACAGGCCGAGTCATCGGAGTGCCGGGAGATCCCTCCCGGAATAACGGCCTGGAGCGCGGCGAAAGCGCTTATCTATTCAGAGGGCGGCACCCTCTGATTCGCGGTCAGCGAGCGTGCGTAACGCCTCCAGCAGACAATCGTAATAATCGCAGCAAGTCTGAAGACGCAGCGCTGCGCCAGAGTAGACCTCTTCCAGCGCAGCCGGATTTTTATTGCCGATCGGTACGATAACGTTATTCAGCCATCCATCCGCATGGCCGATATCAACCTCGATATGCTCTGAGTAATAATGGACGTCGCGATCCGATAGCCCGATACGGCGGCATCCTGTCACCAGCTTCTGGTACTGCGGCGGATCCAACAGTTCCGTCATCGCCATGACGCCAAGCGATTTGTAGTAATGCTGACGGTTAACGCCGCCCAACATAAACGCGTTGTAGCCAGCGAGCCCCTGCCAGTCGTACAGATGGGCAAAATGGTTTTCAGGCAACGCAATATCCCTTCTCTTCAGTAAATCCTTATACAGATTAACGTGCGTGATCTCCTGGCTGCCCTGGCCTATTTCATCCCAGAGATTCTGGGCAATCTCTGCGCGCGTTTCAGGCAGAGAACCGACCAGCCCCATTGCCACCAGATCGAAAAACAGCAGATTCAGCGCGCTATCGCTTTTGAAGAAATAGTCTATTTGCGTAACGGAAGCAGAAGAAGCGAGAAAATCAAACAGAGGATGGTGCGAGGCCGGGTGTTTCTGACAGAGGTCACGAAGTTCCTCAACGATATTGCCGGCGTTAAGCGCGGGTATCGGGAATGCGAACCGTTTTTTTTCCACCCGTAGCCATTCTGACTCGATGTAGCTTCTAATCCCGCAGAGCAAGGGATGGAACTGGTTTTTTGCCGCTGCCGATAGCGGCTCCGCCAGCCATGCCTGGTACAGTTTAAACAGCGCGCCGTGGGCACGCTTTTTAGCCTGCGGATCGTTGGCGGTAAAAGCTTTGATGCAGGTGTTTTCGGTCAGGTACCAGACTCTGTCGGCCAGTAGCGGATTGGCCGTAAGTTTTAGTGAAAGCGCGTTGCTGTGGAGAAGCTGGTCAATCATGTCATCCAGAGAGAGCCTGGCCATTGCGGAATGCTGTTCATTCCCGGTGAAACCATTTTCTGTCTTACGCATCGATTTATCCCTGTATAATGCATGGTATAGATACGTTATCGTACAGATATATATGCTGCAATCAGATTTTTTGCACATGCGTAACAAATTTTTAATTATTTGTTTTTTAAACAAAAAATAGCAAAAACCAAAATAATAATAAAATTTAATTGATATATTAAAAAAAATAAAGTTACCATTTAGTACAGTTCGAAGCGATGCAAGGAATCAGCATGCCTTACCTGTTACTCACGCTGGCGGCCCTGTTTTGGGGAGGGAATTATGTCGTAGGGCATATTCTCGTTCAGGGCGCGGACCCGATCCTGATGACCGAAGCGAGATGGGCGTTGACCGCGATACTGCTGGTATTGCTCTATCAGCGGCAAATCCGCGACAGTCGCCTGCTGTTCCGCCAAAATGCGCCAACGCTGCTGATTTTAACGCTGTGCGGGCAGGTAAGTTTTCCCTTAACTCTCTATATTGGCCTGCAGTCGACTTCGGCGCTGAACGCAGCGATTTACATGTCTGCGACCCCCTGCATGGTGCTTATTATTAATCGGTTGATTTTCCGCGACCGGGTGTCGGCGCGTAACTGGTGGGGGGTACTTTTTAGCACCGCAGGCGTCCTCCTGCTGCTTCTGCACGGCAATCTGACCAACGCTGAGGGGCTAAAAGGCTTTAGCCAGGGCGATCTGTGGGCAATGGGGTCCGCGCTGAGCTGGGCGGTATATTGCTCTCTGTTACGTAACAAAGATCGTCGTATCCCCGCCAACGCTTTCGTCGCCGTCAGTTCGCTTCTCGGTGCCCTTATTCTGCTTCCGGTGGTGATTTTCTGGCTGTGGCGGCATCCCGCGACCTCATTCGCTTCGTACCACGATATCGCTTTCCTGACCGGACTGGCGTACCTGGTTATTTTCCCCTCATGGCTGGCCTACTTATTCTGGAATAAAGGCATCGCGGCCATTGGCGCCACTCGCGGGGAGATTTATACCCATATTATTCCGCTATCTGGCGGCATATTAAGCATTCTGTTTTTACACACCCAGCCGCACCTCTATCACTTACTGAGCACGCTGCTAATTTTGACCGGGATCGCTATTTGTTCACTCGCTAAAAAAACAGCACCGCATTAAAAATAATAACGCCACGTTTTAATCAATATTAACCGAAGAGTTTAACATGCTCAGGATATACTTATACCTTATTCTCGCCGCATCGGTTTCCGCGCTGGCGACAGATATGATCGTGCCGGCGCTACCCCTGTTACAAAAAGCGTTCCACAGCGATTATTCATCTATTCAGTTAACCATTAGTGGTTTTCTGGTGATATACGCCTGTAGCCAATTATTATCAGGGTTTATCGGCGAAAAGCTGGGTAAATTACGCGTGCTGACGGCCAGCTTTTTGCTTTTCCTGGCGGGGAGCCTCCTCTGTTTTATGGCCGATAGTTTATCAATGCTGTTGGCCGGCAGAGCATTACAGGCCGTGGGCGCCGGGGCAGGACCGGTTCTGTCTAAAGCCATCGCCAAAGAGACGTTTTCTCCCCTGACGCTCAAGCGCGCCCTTTCCGATATTTCTTCCGCCAGCGCGGTGGTTCCGCTTATTGCGCCGCTGGCCGGCGCCGCAATCCTCGGCCATCTGAGCTGGAACCATATATTCCTCGTTATGGCCCTGTTTAGCGTCGTTACCCTCCTGCTGTCTCCGCGCCGCCTTGGGCATCGCGATAGCGCTGCGGCGCCCTCTTCTTCCGGGTTTATCACGCCGGCATTTATCCAGGGAACGCTGCTGGTTTCGCTGATCCTGAGTTCGCTGTTTTGCTATATCTCGCTGTCGCCGGCCATTTTTATGCAGCAGCTTGGGCTGAGCACAATGCACTACTCGCTGCTGTTTTCCGCTTCCGTGTTGTTTTTTATTATTGGCAATCAGTTCTCAAAATTTGAGCGCATAAATAACCCCTGGATTTTGTTTATCATCAATGCGCTGGCGGTCACCCCATTTATTATCGGTAGCCACTCACTCATATTATGCATCGCTGGATCGATGATTTTTAATTTCAGCCTTGGCGCCTATTACCCGACCGCCAACTTTATCGCACTGCAAATCAAAGGTACTAAAACCGGTATTGCGGCATCGGTCACCGGTTTTATTCAAACAGTCTGCGCCGGCGCCATCAGCTATTTCGCTGTAAAACTCACGGACACCGGCCTGGGGTTTGACAGAACCCTCGGCACGAGCACGTTAACGCTGGCAATTTTATCTCTTCTGGTAGTCACGACAATGAAGGTAACGCAATGGAAAACTGGCAAAAAAGGAAAATAGATAGATCGCTAAAATATCAAACCAGGGTGTTCTCTGAACATATTAATGAACTGGTGGTAGCCAAAAGGGATGGCAAGGTCATTACCCTCGACGATGGCAGAAAAATGGTGGAGTTTGTCTCATGCTCCTATCTTGGGCTGGAGACTCATCCGGCGCTGAAAAAAGCGGTTATCGACGCGATTGAGCGTTTTGGCGTGCAGGTTTCCGTCGCCAGAACGCGGGTAAAAGTCGATCTGTTCCCGCAGCTGGAAGCGCGACTGAATCAAATCATGCATGGGGCTCATACCCTGACGTTCAACGCGGTGACGCCCTGCCATATCGCGGTATTACCGCTGCTGGCGTCCGGGACGCTGCCGCATTTTACGTTCAGTAAAAAACCCTATTTTATTATGGAGAAGACCGCCCACGCGACGCTGCAAATCAACCGTGGTCTTTTACAGCAGTTCGGGGACGTCGTCAGAATTGATTTCCAGGATACGCCGCGGATCGAAGAGGCCTTTCGCTATGCCGCCAGCCAGGGACTGACGCCGATATCGGTATCAGACAGCGTAGGCTCCATGGGCGGAGTCGCCCCGGTCGCGCAGATTGTCCGCCTGGCGCATCAGTATGACGGCTACGCATATATAGACGATGCGCATGGCACCTCTATCTACGGCGACTACGGTTCGGGATATGTGATGGCATGCCTAGGCCATCGGCTTGACGAGCGTATTATTATCGCCGGATCGCTGTCTAAAGCTTTTGGCTCGCACGGCGGATTTATCGCCTGTCACGCCGCAGAGACCATCAATTTTATTAAGACCTATGGCACAACCTACGCCTTTGGCGGACCGCCGTCATTGCCAGGGATTGCCGCCTGCGTAGCCGCCGCCGACCTCCACCTGGACGGCACCGTCGCTGCCCGCCAGGAGAAGTTACAGAATGTCATTCGCTATTTTGACGAAGTTTTCGGCAAGACCGAAATCGTAAACCGGGGTACCACGATGCCGATTCGGGGGATCCTGATTGGTAACGAAGATCTCGCCATCACGATGTGCAAAAAGCTGCACGATCGCGGCTTCGCGACGACCGTGGCGATGTATCCGACCGTTGAAGAAGGGCACGCCATTTTGCGCTGCGCTTTATCAGCTCTCCACGAGAGCGGGCAAATCGACGACTTCTATCGAAACTTCAGAGAATCACTGGCTGAAGCCACGAAATAAATAGCTGCTGCCGGCCTGCTTCGTCAGGCCGCTTACGGACACTCATTCATATGAAAGGAACAGGGTTCCCTCTGCGCGGAACGTCTCTCATGGTGGCGACCATTATCGGCGGCGGCATGTTCGCGTTGCCGATCGCGTTCGTCCACGTATGGTTTTTAAAAGGCCTGCTGATCCTCTCGGCAACGGGCATATTGATGCTGATGACGGGGCTAATCCTCGTTGACATCACGATGCGATTTCCTCCCGGCGCCAGCTTTCATACTTTCACCAGCGCGCTGCTCGGCCCCGCCGCCAGCGTTATCATCGGGGTAGCCTTCTGCTTTGTGCTCTACCTACTGACCTACGCGTACATCTCAGGCGCCGCGTCAATATTGCGCGATCTCTTACCGCCCGATGCCAGGGGCCGCAGCTGGCTGCCGATAATACTGCTGTCGCTGACGACCTCGGCGATCCTGTGGGCAGGCGGCAGATTACCCGGCTATATCCTCTCCGGCCTTATCGCCGCCAAGTTCACCCTGTTTTTTCTGCTGTTCGCCGGTGCCGCGGGTGGCGTAAAGCCGCTCAGATTGTTCGACATCTCCGCCAGCACGCCGCTCGGGTATTACCTGCCGATCGTGCCGGTCTGTATTATCGCTTTTGGCTTTCATGGCAGCGTGCCCTCCCTGAGCAGAATGTACAGACGGGATAATCATCGCGCGGTTACCCGCTCTCTCTATTACGGCTTTGCGGTTTCACTGATCGTCTACGCTTTCTGGCTGACGCTGACCATGGGCGCGCTCACGCCTCAGGCGATCCAGCATGTCAGCGACCAGGGCGGGAACATCGGGGCCTTCATTACCGCCCTTAATATCCACCAGACCACCTCGGCGACCCGCCTGACGCTGGTCTCCTTTGGGTGTATTGCCGTTTTAGCCTCACTGATGTCGGCCTCAATCGGCTTGAGTGATTATCTTGAGGATATACTGAATAAAATTAGCCGCCGGGGATCGCGCCCGCTGGCAATATTTCTGACCTATTTCCCTCCTGCTCTGGCCTGTATTTTCGCCCCACAAGGATTTTTATCTGCTCTCGCCTTTGCCGGCATTTCACTGGTGCTATGGAGTATATTATTGCCGCCTTATTTACTCATTAAGGCCAGGCGCTCCGCCCTGCCGCCGGTATATATTTTCCCGGCCAGCAATGTCCTTCTGAAAATGATGATTATCGTCGGCGCCCTACTCTGGCTACTGATGATTTACGCTTTTCTTTAGTAGATATGCATCGCAAGGTCTGTAAAAAATGCTTCAGTTGGGCCATCAAATCCCGGCACGGACGACAAGCGGCAAAAAGCCTGAGCATGGGAAACGCTTAATCAGCTCCCGCATACTCAGACCAGTGACCAAAAAAAAGAGCGGTTATCATTCAGGGGGCCAGGCTTCTTAGAATCAACGAGGAGAGAATGACCGCTGCCGTCGGCGCCGCTTCAAGGTTAAACTGCAGCTGAACAGGGTTAATGAAGGGGCACATCACCATGTATATCGCATAGGTTGCCTCGTCAAGAGGGGTTTTCCTCTCGAACTCGCCGGCCTGCCTGCCTTCGACAACAATGCTTTCAATCAGCTTTAACAGGCGTTCCGCATACCTTTCCGTTGATGGCCACTTCTCCCGGGAGGCGACGGCGGCAATGTCATAGAGCTTACGATCGTGGAAAAACAGTTCGCTTCCCGCTTCGGTGAGCGCGCGAAACAGGCGGCGTAATTTTTCGCTGGCTGATGGCGCATCCGCCACCGCTGCAAGTACCGCCGTCATGATCGTCTCCAGGCGGTTAGCGCAGATCACTTCGCCGATAGCCTGTTTGGAATCGAAAAACTTATAGATGTAGGCCTTTGAAAAACCGATAGATTTAGCCAATTCCGCTACGGTGGTTTTTTCGTAGCCGTAATGCCCGAAATGCTCAAATGCGGCGTTGACGATTTGCTCCCGGACGCTGTGATCGAGCGGGCCACGTGCTGATGGTACGTTCATTTTTTTAGTCATTCTGTTAGCTTAACGCGGTGGTCTTTGATTGACAAATAGTGACCATTTTATCATTCAGCCACAATTTCGCTTGATGCAAGGTCATATAAAATTGTATCAGACAAAATCGTCCGCCAACAAAAGCATCGGCTCCCCCCGATAAAACTTTATTTCAACCACACCACAGAGGTAAATAAGCGGTAAACGTCACGTCGCCGGCTGCTGTTCAGAAAGGTATTTTTGCCGCCATTTAGCCGGAGATACGCCGTGCATTTTCTTAAAAGCCTTAGAAAAATGCAGCTGATTTTCATAGCCTACGGAAATACCCACAACTTTAATCGCCGTATTGCTGTTTTTGAGAAGGCTGACGGCGATGCTCATACGAAAATTGAGCAAATACTCCTTGGGACCTATACCGTAGGCGCTTTTGAACAACCGGCAAAGGTAGCTACGGTTGATATTGCAGTATGCGGCCAGGCTCTCAACGGTCAGAGGTTCGTGGTAGCGATTTTCAATTTTTTTGATCGCCTTTTGCAGGTGTCTGGTCTTGTCATCACGGAGAGGAGCCCGGTGATCATGCGTATTGCTGATTAAGGTCGAAAAGAAGAGATAGCACAGCCCCTGCACCTTCAGCCGGTGTTCATCGCCATGTTCGATAATGTGCCGCAGGTAGCCGAGGGCGCTGAGGTTGTCATTATTCAGATTGGGTCGGTAAATTGGCGATTGCCGGCTCAGATGGCACTCCGCGAAAATTCTGGCGGCGATCAGCCCATCGACCTCAAGCCACATATAATGCCAGGGATCTTTTTTATCCGCGCAGTAGGTGGTCACATCATGGGGGTGGATCAGAAACCCCTCCCCCGCGACGACAGGAAAAGCGCCGGATTCACTGTAAAAGGTGCCGGTTCCACTTATCACATAATGAAATAGATAATGCTGACGGACAGCGGGGCCATAACGGTGCCCCTTATGACAACTCTCCTCGCCGTACTGGTACAAGTTCAATTCGATATTGTCGGTATGATTGAGAGTAAAAGTCTTGTGCATCAGTAACTCGCGATTTTTTCCCCTCACATTATCAGAGATACCGCCAGTAAAGTCCCCCGGTTCAGTCAGATTCAGAGCTGGCTCACACTTTCTTTGCGACATCATTTTTCGCCATAGCAATATCACATTTAGCCATATTTCCGGGTCACGCCACAGCGTACAGTCTGCCTGACGAAAACAGCAGGAACGGAGAAATACCATGATTAAAGTGACATTTATGGGCGCGGGCAGCACCATTTTCGCCAGAAACGTACTCGGGGACATTATGGCGACCCCGACGCTGAAGGAGGTGGAGATTGCACTGTACGACATCGACGGCGCGCGTCTCAATGAATCACTCGCCATGTTGAACAATATCAACAGCAATACCAATGCGGGCAGAGCGAAGATCGCCGCTTACCTTGGCGTTGAGAATCGCCGCGCGGCATTGAAAAACGCCCATTACGTGGTGAATGCCATCCAGGTCGGCGGCTACGACCCTTGCACCATTACCGACTTCACTATCGCGAGAAAATATGGTCTCCGGCAGACGATTGCCGATACCCTGGGAATTGGCGGTATCTTCCGCGCACTGCGCACCATACCCGTAATGTTTGATTTCGCGCGGGATATCGAAGCCGTCTGCCCGAACGCCTGGTTACTGAACTACACCAATCCTATGGCCACGATAACCGGCGCTATGCTGCGTCATACGGAGGTGAAAACGGTCGGACTTTGCCACAGCGTTCAGGTCTGCGCTGAAACGCTGTTGAAAAGCGTGGACATGCCAACCGACGACGTGCAATTTCATATCGCGGGTATCAACCACATGGCCTGGCTGCTGGACATTCGCCGCCACGGCGAGGATCTGTACCCGGAAATTAAGCGCCGGGCCAGCGCCCTGCAGGGCAAGCATGATGATATGGTGCGCCATGAAATCATGAAAACTTTCGGCTATTACGTCACCGAATCGTCAGAGCACAACGCCGAATACATGCCTTACTGGATCAAACGCAACTACCCGGAACTGATTGAACGATTCAATATTCCGCTGGATGAATATCCGCGCCGGTGTATTGAGCAGATTGAACAATGGCAGCAGCAGAAAGTGGCGCTGACCCATGACACCAGCCTGACCCATAGCCGTACCCATGAATACGCGTCTTATATCATCGAAGCGATGGAAACCGATCGGCCCTATAAAATTGGCGGTAACGTGCTCAACACCGGTTTGATCACTAACTTACCTTCCGAGGCCTGTGTCGAAGTCCCTTGTCTGGTGGATGGCCAGGGCGTCACGCCATGCTACGTCGGCAACTTGCCTGAGCAGTTGGCGGCGCTGAACCGTACCAACATCAATACCCAACTGTTGACCGTCGAGGCGGCGGTTACGCGCAAGCGCGAAGCTATCTACCATGCCGCTCTGCTCGACCCGCACACTTCCGCCGAACTGTCGATCGATGACACCCGCAAGCTGTGCGACGAATTGATTGACGCGCATGGCGACTGGCTTCCCACCTACCATTAATCGCCCTGCTGATCAGATACCTCCTGATAACTCACAAGGCGCGGCTTTTTCCGCGCCGTTCCCCATGGTTACCCAAAGAACAGGAGGTTTTGTATTTTCGGCGCTGTCTGCTTTTCTATTTATTGATAAATCTCTTCGCATCGAGTTATCTGCGGCGGCTTGGCCAGGGCTATCGGAAAGGAGATTAAAATTCAGCTTTTCCCGGTACGTAATAGGTTGTTTTGTTTTTCTTGCGATATTCACCGGGCGGCAAATGGAAATGCCGGGTAAATAATCGGGTGAAGGTTTGCTGCGAGTCATAGCCGTAGCGCAAACCAATACTGTAAATATTCTCATCGGTCTCGCGTAAATCGCGGGCAGCTGAATCCAGCTTTTTATTACGAATGTAGCGCCCCAGGCTCTCTCCTTTATATTGCAGGAACAAACGCTGCAGATACCATTTTGAATAGCCTGAGTAGTGAGCTATCTGTTCTATACGCAGTGGTTTATGTAAGTTATCGTCGATCCAATCAATGATAACGGCGATCACGGATTCAGAAATAAACATGGGGTCTCCTCCTTATGCATTCTCCCGGTATTATCAAGGTGGTTCTGTGGTAATTTTTGCTAAAGCCTCTGATGCTAATCGTGTTGTAATAAGCACAATATTAAGCTGATGGCATTGATAATCCTTTAATTATCAAAGACAGACCATACTCAAAAGCGGTATCCGGATGTGGCTTGACCAACGATTCGATATGGGAAATTTCTGCCGGTATTTTTGATAACTTTTTATTATCATTACCGTACGTTCGCGACTGTTCCTCTAATACGCACCCCAAAGTATATTCGCTAATCGCAAGTAATATCATTGCGGCTTCAGCCTCACTGAAACCGGCTCGGACAAGATAAACCAGCTTTGGATAAAAGGTTTCTCCTCCCACCCGGGTCGGCGATGTGCCTGCATGTAACAGAGCGCCGTCCCGATGGGCGAGCAGAGCGCGGCGGAAACTACGTGCGTTATCCGCCAGCCAACTTGTCCATTCCGAAGTTTCTTCGGGCACCGCTAGCGCATGGTGTTTGGCTAAAACAGCTGAAGCCATTTCTTCCAGCAAATTGGCCTTGTTTTTGAAATGCCAGTACAACGTCGCGGATTCCACGCCCAGTTTTTGTGCCAGTTTACGGGTCGTCAACGCTTCCAGACCGACTTCATCTAAGAGAGCTAATGCTGCCTCAATCACCTGATCTCGTTGAATTTTCGCCATGATATTGATCCTGTTGTTAATCCATTTACCCGGGCCAGCGGTCTGTGAAGAGTCATTTTGTCTGACCCCGGCGCCTGACGGAAACTTTAATGCAAATTACTCTATCAATGATAGATAAATTGATCAATGATAGATTTCTTCGCTTATCGTCTGTTAGGGGGCTTTTTATGAATATCCATCAAGACAAGCTGGTCAAGGAAACAACCCATCCGCGACCGACAAATGCCATACCGCCAGTGTTGTGGATGCAGGCAGCCATTATCACGCTGGGAGCTTTTTCCACCATGCTTTCATCAACGATGCTCAGCGCGGCGCTGCCCGCCATGGCCATCGGCCTGGGGGTGCCGGACTCGGCAATACAATGGATAGCAACAGCGTATCTTATGGCCCTTGCGGCAGGCGTTCCGCTGAGCGCCTGGGCCGTCAGACGCTTTGGCGCTACGCAGCTTTGGCTCTATGGGCTGATGTTATTTGCGATTTTCTCGGCAGTTTGCGCCCTTTCCCCGCGTTTCGAGGTGCTGCTTGCCGCAAGGATAATGCAAGGTCTGGCAGGCGGATTACTCGTACCAGCGGGGCAAACTATTCTTGGTCTGGTCGTCGGACGCGAACGCCTGGGGCGGGTCATTGGCACGATTGGCGTCGCCATCGTCATTGCCCCCTTATTGGGGACATCGCTTGGCGCACTCCTGCTTGAAAGCTGCGGATGGCGAGGGTTATTTTGGATCACCGTGCCCTTCTGCCTGTGTGCCTATCTTGCCGGATGGAAGTTGCTTCCCCGTCCGACCATAAAAAATGACAGGCCTCTCTCGTTGGACTGGCTGGGGCTGGCGCTGGTCTTTTGCAGCCTGCCGATACTGATGGAAGGCATGAAAGAGCTCAGCCTGAATAGCGGCAAATATGGCTGGAACGCCATCATGCTCAGCGTGGGCGCCCTGTTCACCTGCTTGTTTATTTATCGCTCTTTGCGCATTGAATCCCCCTTACTTCATCTCGGGCTTTTCAAACATCGGGGCTTCGCTCTATCTGCCATATTGATGACTATCGGCGGCGCGGTGAATTTTGGCGGGCAGTTCCTGCTTCCTCTATATTTCCGCGACGTTTGCCATAAAACACTGGCTGAAGTGGGCTTGCTTCTTACTCCTCAGTTAATCGGTTCGGCGATAGGATTTCCGGTGGCAGGCTACTTTTCTGATAAGCTGGGGCCACGCGCGGTGCTGATCGTGGGCGGCTTACTCGCGGCATTTGCCACCCTGCCGCTGGGGATGATTGATGCGGAGAGTCACTATACGCTTGTGGGTGGCGCAATCGCCGTCAGAGGGTTCGGTTTAGCCCTGGCGACGGTACCCGCTATGGCAGCGGGCATGGCGATGGCTGGCAGCCGTCATGTCGCTGATGCCGCGCCTATTCTTAACATCCTCCAGCGTATTGGCGCGATGGCGGGAACGGCATTGATTACCGCGAGCTACCTCCAATTCGCTCCGACTAATGGGAGCTTAACCGCCTTTCACCACGCCGGATGGATACTTACCGCTGGGGCCGTACTGCTCGCGCTTTGCGCATTTTTTATGGTGAATCATTCCGCTTTAACAACGCAGGAAGAATAAAAGTTTAATCAGAAAATTTATTGTATTCAGACCCGATCCCAACACCTGCGGGTTAAATTTGTAGAGATGGACTTCGTTGCCTGCAAAATAAACAATTCGGAGCGGCTGATAAGCCGTCATGCCGGTCCGCGGCGAAACCGACCGGCATGACGCATTCTCCGTGACTAAATCGCGCCGATCAATCCGCCATCAACCCGAATCACCGCCCCGGTAATGTAGCTGGCAGGCTGGCTTGCCAGAAACGCAGCGGCGGCGCCGTACTCCTGCGGTTCACCGTAGCGCCCGGCCGGAATGCTCATACGACTCTTTTCGGCGACAGCTTCCGCACTGCTGTTTTCCCGTTGCGCCCTGAGTGCGTCCAGCTGCCCCACGCGGTCGGTGGCGATGCGCCCTGGCACCATCACATTCACCGTCACGCCGTCGCCAGCCACTTCACTGGCGAGAGTTTTCGACCAGCCGAGCAGGCTCATGCGCAGCGCGTTCGACAGGGCGAGGCCAGGAATGGGGGTAATCACGCCGGATGACGTGGTGGTAATAATGCGTCCCCAGCCGCGGCTGCGCATGGCGGGCAGGAGTTTATCGGTGAGCTGAATCAACGAGGCGACCATCACTGAAAACTGCTGTTGCCAGACTGCGCCACCTGTCCCCTGCGCCGATGCGGGCGGCGGGCCACCGGAATTGTTGACCAGAATATCGATATCGCCCCACTGCTGGCGAATATCGGCAATCACCGTATCGAACCGCTCCGGGGCGGCCAGATCCAAAGGCCAGGCGCGGGCAGTGCCGCCCGTCTGGGTAATACGCTCCACCGTTTGCGCCAGTTTATCAGCATTGCGGCCGGTGACCGCCACCCTCACGCCTTCCTGCGCCAGCGAAAGAGCAATAGCCTGCCCAAGTCCGCTTCCGGCCCCGCACACCAGCGCCACTCGTTGTTGTATCTGCAAATCCATAAATGCTCCTGATTGTATTTTCAGAAGCAATATGTGCAAGAGCGATGCCAGCTATGCGCGACCGTTTTTGACATTGACCTGGTCAAACGCGTATTGCAGGTGTTTTCTCATCAATTCCGCCGCCTGTTCCTGCTTGTTCTCTCGCAGGGCATCGATGATAGCAACGTGCTCTTCGCACCACTCTTTTACGCGGCGCTTATTGTGATAGCTGCCAAATTCCAGCAAACGGCGCAGCCGGTTTTGTTGCTGGATAGCCTGTAGCACAAACAGATTGCCGCTGGCTTCCGCCAGCAACTCGTGGAATGCAGCGTCGGTTTCGAAAATCTCTTTTGCCGGAACCTGCGTAATGTCCGGGTGGGTAATAAGGCGCAGATGCTGGGCGCGCAGACGTTTAAGCATCTGCCTGTCAACATGCAGGTTAGGTGTCAGCAGCGCCGTCGGTTCAATCATCAGGCGAAAACCGTAGCTGTTGCGCAGGGCGACATCAGAGTTGAGGGTTTGCAGGAAGCGCCAGCCGTGCCCCGCATTACGCGCAATCAGACCATCCTCCGATAGCTTCACCAGTGTACGGGTCAGCACGCCGCGATCGACTTCATAGCGCTGGCTGATTTCAGTCTGGGTAAACGATTCCGGCAGCACGCCCGCAATACGGTCATGGACCAGCTGTTCGTAGAGCTTCTGGTCATTGCTCTTGGACTGCTCAATCTCCAGCAGCTCCAGCTCATTGCTGCGTTTAAGCAGGAAAAATCCCTGGTTTGGACGCGCTTCAACCGCCCCCATTCGGGTCAGTTCTTTTAACCCGGCGCGCACCGGCGTACGCGAAACCCCCAGTGCATCGGCAAGATGTTGCTCGCGTAAATGATGACCTGGATCGAATTTTGCTTCAGATATCAGGTCGAGTATTTGCCGGGCTATCCGGCGACTGCTCGCAGTGGAGTCAGGCTGCATGGAGAACGCTTCCCTGAAATGCATTGTTGTGGTCGATATATACAATATCATGCACAACAAATTGCAGCAAAACAAAGCAAGGACTGCACGATTAACGTGCAATATGCACCAGGATGAGACGCTTTCTTCACATGTGAAATTGTATTTATTGACACATTAAATTCAATTTAGACCTTAACCAGGAGACGACTATGTCCAGCAATTCTTTACTGTTTCGCCACGTGCGTACCTTGATGTTCGCGCTGACCGCCCTCCCGCTGGTGGGCCATGCTGCGGTGGAAACCATCGCCCCGGGCAAGTTGACCTACGGCACGGCGGCGACGTTTATGCCTTTTGAATTTGTGAAAGAGGGCAAGCTCACCGGCTTCGATATCGACCTGATTAACGCGCTAAGCAAAGAGATCCGGCTGACGCCTGCGCCGATGCCGATGGAGTTCAAAGGGCTTATCCCAGCACTGCAAGGGAAACGCCTCGATATCATCAACTCCGCCATGTACGTCAACCCGACCCGTGCCGCGCAGGTCGACTTCGTGCCCTACCTGAAGATCGGCAGCCGCGTGGTGGTGAGCAAAGGTAATCCGGCAAAAATCACCGGACGCGACCTGAGCCTCTGCGGTAAAAATATCGCCGTAACGCTCGGGGGGATCGAAGAGAGCCAGGCCCGGGCAGACAACCAGCGCTGTCTGGACGCCAAAAAACCGGCCATTAACGTCATGACCTTCCCCGCCGCTACCGACTCCGCCGTTGCCGTCTCCCAGGGCCGCGCCGATGCTGAATTCCTCTCCACGCCGGGGACCGTCGCCCTGCTAACCGAAAAAGCGGGCATGTTCGAAGCGGTTGGCGATGAGTTCGAGGCAGATACCCACATCGCGTTTGCCGTGCGTAAAGGCGATAGCGAAACCCAGGCTCTGCTGGAAAAAGGTCTCCAGGGCCTCGTCAAAAATGGCACCTACAAGCAACTGATACAGAAATGGAACTTCCCTGATTCCGTTGCTCTTTTCTAACCCGTCTCGCCATTAACCGGAGAACGCTATGTCGATCGAACTTATGTGGCAGTACTTCCTCTCACCCGAGTTTATTCAGGGTGCCTGGATGACGCTACTGATTACCCTCTGCTCACTGTTGTGTGGCGTGGTGCTGGGCCTGGTGTTGGCGCTATTGCAGGAAGCGCCGTTTCGCGCCGGGAAAGGGCTGGCCTTTTTCTACCTGTGGCTGTTTCGCGGGACGCCGGTGCTGTTCCAGATAATCTTTGTCTACAACGTGCTGCCAGGCTTCGGCTTACGCTTCTCCGCATTTACCTGCGCAGTGCTGGCGCTTTCGCTTAATGAAGGCGCCTACATGGCGGAAATTCTGCGCTCTGGCCTGCAGGCCGTAAAAAGCGGCCAGCGCACTGCCGGCATGGCGCTCGGTATGACCAACGGGCAGATCATGCGAAAAATCGTGCTGCCTCAGGCCGCACGCATCGTTCTGCCGCCGATGGGTAACCAGATGATCAGCATGCTGAAATCGAGCGCGCTGGTCTCGGTTATCGCTGTTCAGGAACTGCTGCTGGTCGCCAACCAGACCGCCAGCGCCAGCTTCCGCTACTTCGAAGCGCTATGCGCCGCAGGCATCTATTACCTGCTGCTCACCAGCCTGTTTATGGTCTTCCAGTCGTGGCTGGAAAGCGTGCTGGATCCCAAACAGCGCCGTAGCAAAAGCCAGAAGCGGCTGAACCGCCTGTTTAAATTACCAAAACCCGCCCGGGAGGAACCATGAGCGAGAAACCGCTGCTGGAGATGATCGGCATTGATAAGACTTTTGGCCGCCAGACCGTGCTCAAGAACTGCTCACTTGAGGTGCAGCGCGGGGAAACCGTGGTACTGATTGGGCCATCGGGCTCGGGGAAATCCACCCTGCTACGCTGCGTCAACATGCTCTCCCCTGCCGACAGCGGCGACGTGTTCTTCGCCAGCCAGCACATCAGCCGCGGCGAAGTGCCGGTGCACAAACTGCGGCAGCGTATTGGCATGGTGTTCCAGAACTACGAGCTGTTCTCGCACCTGACGGCGGCGGAAAACATCATGCTGGCCCCGATGACGGTGCTGGGGATGAACCGCATTGATGCCCGCACGCTGGCGGACAACCTGTTGGCGAAGGTGCGCATCAACGAACGCGCGGACCACTTTCCGGACGAGCTCTCCGGCGGCCAGCAGCAACGCGTGGCGATTGCCCGAGCCCTGGCGATGAAGCCCGAGCTGATGCTCTACGACGAACCCACGTCAGCCCTCGACCCGGAGATGATCCGCGAGGTGCTGGAAGTGATGGCAGAGCTCAGCGCAGAAGGAATGACCAGCATGGTGGTGACCCATGAAATGGGCTTCGCCCGCCGGGCCGCTAACAACATTCTTTTTATGGAAAACGGCGAAATTATCGATCGCGCCAGCACCAACGATTTCTTCGCCGGCCACGTCAGCGACCGCGCGCAGCGCTTCCTGACGCAAATATTACATTAACCACGGAGTTCCTATGTCCAGTTACCAGGTTGACAGCGCGCGTATGAAAAAAGACTTAGCGACGCTGGTTGCCATCAATACGGAGAATCCGCCGGGCCATGAGCGTGAAGCCGCCGAATGTCTGGAAGGCTGGCTGCTGACCGCCGGATTCGACCTCTCCTTTAGCGAATACGCGCCGGGGCGGACCAACGTTATCGCCGTCCTGCACAATGGACCGGGGCCGTGCTTCGCCTTTAACACCCATATCGACACCGTTCCGGCGGGCAGCGGCTGGACCAGCGATCCCTTCACGCTCGCCGAGCGCGATGGGCGCCTGTACGGGCGCGGCGCCTGCGATGCCAAAGGCCCGCTGGTGGCGATGGTTGAAGCCCTGCGTTTGCTGGCCGCCAACCGTCAGCGCTGGTCCGGCACGCTGATGGGCGTGTTCACCGCCGATGAAGAGGTCGCCAGCGAAGGGGCGAAATTCTACGTACGTGATAACCCTCCGGCGATTGATTTCGCGGTGATTGGCGAGCCGACATCGAATGCGACCTTCTCCGCTCACAAAGGCAGCTTGCGTCCTCGCGTGCGGGTAAAAGGCGTCACCGCGCACTCCGGCACGCCGGAGCTCGGGGTTAACGCCATTTACCAGTCCGCGCGCCTTTTAGGGCTGATTGAAGAGGCCCACCACCAGCAGGTGCGTTGCCGCTGCCACGATCTGGTCGGTAACGCCAGCCTGACGGTGACCCGCATCCACGGCGGGCATGCGGACAACGTGGTGCCCGACAGCTGTGAGCTACTGCTTGACCGCCGCATGGTCCCGGGTGAAGACGAAGAGGTCGTCAAGGCCGAACTGCAACAGCTACTCGACCACGCGTACGCTCATGCGGGCGTGGAAGCCGAAATTATCGCCTGGCAGCCCACCACCGGTGGCGCGACGCAAACCGACAGCAGCGAAGCCATTGTCGAGCAAAGCCTTGCCGCCTGCCGCCGTCACGGACAGAGCGAGCCTGGCCCGTTTGGTTTTCAGGGCGGCTGCGATCTGGTGCATTTCCGTTCGCTGGGCGCAAAGGGCGTGGTCATTGGCCCCGGCTCACTGGCCGTGGCGCACAAGCCCGATGAATTCGTCCCCGTCGATGAGTTTATCGCCGCGGCAGATATCTATCTCGATATTGCGCTCGCCATGCTGCCGCCGGAGCCCGGTTTATGAAAGCGCAGCTCTTTCGGGGAGAGCTGCATTATACCGGTGTGACGCTGCATACCGCCGCCTCTGGCCCGGTGACGGCGCTCGACACGGTCTGGCTGCGTCTGGAAGACCAGGGCGTGACGGGGGTTGGCGAAGTACGGCTCAATATTCGATACCTGCATGGCTATAGCGAAGAGCAGGTGCTGAACAACCTGCTTCAAATCCTCAGCCGTTGGGACTGGCGCCGGCAGCCCGCGGCGCTACTTGCCGCGCTGGATGATGAGGACCACACGCTGCTGCCGCCGTCACGCATGGTGCTGGATATGGCATTGCACGATCTGCTGGCGCGGCAGGAGGGAGTAAGCGTTGCCGCCTGGCTGGGGGCGCAAGCGGGCCTGCCCGCCTGGCGCACCAATCAAACCCTGTTCTGGAGCAGCGAGTCGCGGATGCTGGAGCAGGCGCAGCGCTATGTCGATCGCGGTTTCACCGAGCTGAAGTTACGCACGGGCGTAGCGGATTTCGCCACCGACCTGGCCCGCCTGCAAAGGCTGCGTCTGCGGTTTGGCCAGCAGATTTCGCTGGCAATTGACGTCAACGGCCAGTGGTCGCTGGCGCAGGCTCACGCGGCGTTCCCTTATCTGCGCGAGCTGAATCTCAGCTATATCGAACAGCCGTTAAGCCCGGTATACGACAGCCAGCTTGCGGAACTGTACGGTTACGGCATCCCGATCATGCTCGACGAAAGCCTCAATAGCGACGCAGCCATTACCCGGCTGATTGCTGCCAAAGGCGCGCTATGGGGGCATCTCAAGCTGGTGAAATTGGGTGGCCTCGCTCCGACGCTTGTCGCCGCCAACCGTCTGCGGCTCGCCGACGTGCCGTTCATGATTGGTCAGATGAATGAAGGCCATGCCGCCACCGCCGCCGCGCTCCAGCTGTGCCGTGTGGTGCAACCGGCATTTGCCGAACTGTATGGCGCCGATGGATTAACCGACGATCCCGTCTGCGGGCTGGAATACCGCAATGGCATGGTCGCCGTTAAAGACTCTCCCGGTCTGGGCGTGCAGTTCGATGCCGCGCGGGCCAACTTACTCCAGGAGTTTAACGATGCAAGATGTTAACAATGTGATTCAGGGCAGCGAGTCCGCCTTTCGCGCCGACGAATATGCGCAGCGCATTCGACGTACCCGCGAACGCTTAAGCCGCGCGGGCGTGGACGTGATGATCGTGACCGGACCGGAAAACATTTTCTGGCTTACCGGTCAGCAAACACCGGGCTATTACACCTTTCAGGCGCTGCTGCTGCCGGTAGAAGGGGATCCGGTCTTTGTGATTCGCCAGCTCGAATACTTTAACTTTATCGCCAACACCTTTATTTCAGACGCCGCCATCTACCAGGATGGCGATAACCCGGTGGATTTTCTGGTGGGCATGCTGCAACAGCGCGGCTGGCTCAATAAGCGCATTGGGCTGGATAAACGCGGCTGGTTCCTGCCGATTGCCGTCTATGAAGCCCTGCAGGCGAAGCTCGGCGCTATTGCCGATACGGCTGGCGTCATCGAACCGCTGCGCGCGGTGAAATCGGCTGCGGAGGTGGAAAAAATCGCCGCCGCGGCGCGCTATGTCGATGCGGGCATGCGCGCCGGAATGGCGGCGATTCGCAGCGGCGCAGACGAAAACGCGCTGGTCTCGGCGATGATGGGGGCCGCCATTGCCGCCGGTTCCGAGTATGTCGGCATGGAACCGCTGGTCTCGACCGGCCCGCGCAGCGGCGTGCCGCACGGCACATGGCGACGTCGGGTGATGCAGGATAACGACCCGGTCTTCCTGGAGATGTCCGCCGCCCACGATCGCTACCACGCCGCGATGATGCGCTCCGCCTGGCTGGGCCGGCCGCCCGCTATCGCCATCGAAATGGAAAAAGTTTGTCAGGAAGCCCTGCAGGCCGCCCTCGACGCCATTCGTCCGGGCGCCACCTGCGAAGCGCCGCACCTGGCCTGCCAGAAGGTGATCGACCGCGCCGGATTCACCGAAAACTTCAAAAAACGCACCGGTTACGCCATCGGTATCGCCTTCGCGCCGGACTGGGGCGAAGGCGGCATTCTCAGCCTGTACAGCGGCGTCACCACCGAGCTGCAGCCTGGCATGACCTTCCACATCCCGCCGGCCCTGCGTATCTACGGTCAATTCACCGTCGGCGTCAGCGAAACCGTGGTGGTGACTGAAACCGGATATCGCCAGCTGGGTTCCCTGGCTCGCCCATTAACACTGCTGTAAGGAAAGAAAGATGAAAGATATCAATGAGTGCCGTGAACGCCTGCGCGGTATTTTCAACATTACCGTCACCCCGTTCGACGCCAGCGGCGCGATCGACTACCCGGCGTTGCGTGAAAACATCGAACGCGTGATTGGTCTGGGCTATGACGGCCTGCTGATTGGCGGCACCTACGGCGAGTTCCCGGTAATGACCGTCGAAGAACGCCGCGAACTGTTTCATGAAGTGATGGCCTGCGTGGATGACCGCGTGGCGGTGATGCTATGCAGCGCCAGTTCCGATCCGCGCGACGCCCGCGAGCTGACCGTTCTGGCAAGCGAGCTGGGTGGCCTGCCGATGGTCACCGCGCCCTTTGTTAGCGAAATCACTGACGAACAGATCGTCAGCTACTTCAATGAGATGGCACCGTTATCTAAAACCGGCATTCTGGTGTACAACGCGCCGGGTATCGGCATTACCCTCTCCCCGGCGCTGCTGGAACGGCTGGCAGAGATCCCGAACGTGGTCGGCATCAAACAGGGCGATCTCAACCCCACCGCCATCGACCAGATTGCCAACCGCCTGCGCGGGCGTTTGCGTTTGTTCTGCGCCTCCGATCTGGCTTTCCTCGGACCGATGATGGCCGGGTTTGATGGCATCAGCACGACCAACAGCGGCGCGCTGCCGGAGCTGATCGTCAATACCTTCCGCGCCGTGGAACGGGGCGACGCCGCCACCGCCCGCGATTTGCATCAGCTGTGGTACGCGTATCGGGCGCTGGCGCGCAAACACGGTCAGCCGCAGCTGGTGAAAGCGGCGATGGCGCTGCGCGGCTTTAACGGCGGCACCGTACGCGCACCGTTAAAACCGATCGGCGACGCGGCGCTGGCAGAGCTGACCCGCGTCATGCAGGCGCTTGCCAGCGACCGTCGCAGCGGAGTTACGCTGGCGCGTTAAGCGCCGCCTGTAGGAAGGCGACGAACAGCGGATGGGGCGCATCCGGGCGGGACATCAGTTCCGGATGCCCCTGAACTCCGTGCCAGAACGGCAGCTCAGGCTGGGAAACGGCCTGCACTATACCGTCGCTTTGCGCGCTCACGCGGACCCCGCCGGGAGACAGCGCTGGCAATAAGTCGGGGTTAAAGCAGTAGCGATGGTTGTAGTGCATTTCGCGGATATCGCCGGGGATAAGCCCCGAGGAAAAAGGAAATACGCCGCAGCGGTGACGGCCATCGGCAAAGGGAACAAAGCTGTGCAGAGCTTCATCGGGGGCGACTTCCGCGGGAATGGCCGATTCGAAACCCGGGCTACGGCGCACGGCTGCGGTCATCATGCTCTGCATTCCCAGGCACAGCCCCAGCGTTGGCTGCCCGCGGGCCAGGGTCTGTTCCGCCACGCGGATTTGTCCGTTGACCGCCGCCATGGACGAACCGCCAGGCAGCACTACGCCCTGGAAGAGGTGAAGTTCGTGTAACCCAGCGGACAGACTGACTGGCGCGAAGAAATGGACATCAAGGTTCAGCCCCAGGGACGCCGCCGCATCGCCCAGTGAGCCGAGCGTGGCGGGATAGACCAGACGGTGGTCCGCCTCGCGGCCAATCAACGCGATGCGCAAGGACGCGCCGGCAGACGACGACACGCCGCTATCCCAGCGGCCATAGCGGTCGGCGGTGAGATCTAACAGCGTGTGTTGCCCGTCGCTGAGCGTCAGGCGATGGCGGCTGTCATCGCTGTAAAGCCGCTGGCCCGGCAGGTCGGCGATAAGCGACGCCTGCGAGGACGCCAGCACAATGACGACGTCTGATGACGGCAGGCGGGCGATATCGCGCACCTCTTCACGCAGCGTATCGCTGCGCCAGAGGCCGCTGGTCACGCAGTACCCTGCACGAATAACGTGCTGGTGGCTATCGGGCACATCCCCGGCGAAGTTGGGGCGAAGGCTCCATAGGGGCAACCCAAGACGATTAGCCCACAGGCTGGCGGTAATACCGTAGCGGGCGGGGGCGGAGCTGTTATCGAGAATAAAGATCGGTGACACGGCGAGTTTCCTGCTGATGTTGGGTACCTAATTGTATTAATTGAATCATTAGATACAAAAGAGGATTTATGAATAACAGTCAAATCGCCCGTCGTATGCGATCCGTACGGCCTTCTCCAACCGCGGCCATTTCTGACCAGGTACGGGTACTGGAAGCCGCAGGCAAGCAGGTTATCAACCTGGGCGAAGGGGAACTGGATTTTGCTACCCCGCCCCATATTAGCTATGCGGGCATTGAAGCTATCGTACATCACCAGACTAAGTATACCGCCGTTTCCGGCACCGCAGCGTTAAAGTCGGCGATTGCCGCCAAGTTCGCGCGCGACAACCAGCTGCACTACCGCCCGGAGGAGATCATCGCCGGGAGCGGCGCCAAGCAGCTCATTTTCAATGCCTTTCTGGCAACCCTGGACGTCGGGCAGCAGGTGATTATTCCCGCCCCCTACTGGGTCTCCTACCCGGATATGGTCTCTCTGGCCGACGGTGAACCGGTGATTGTGCCCTGTGATGAACAACACGGCTGGAAGCTGACGCCGGAACAACTGGCCGCAGCCCTCACCCCGTCAACGCGCTGGTTGATCCTCAATTCGCCGGGCAACCCGACCGGGGCGATTTACAGCGAACCGGAGCTGCGCGCGCTGGCAGACGTGCTGGCGGACTACCCGCAGGTGCTGGTGATGGCCGACGACATTTATGAGCCGCTGCGTTACGACAATACCCCGTTCACCACGTTTGCTCAGGCCGCGCCGCAGCTGGTTTCGCGCACGCTGACGGTGAACGGCGTGTCCAAAAGCCACGCCATGACCGGCTGGCGTCTGGGCTATGCGGGTGGGCCGCAGTGGCTGATTGCCGCCATGCAGATCCTGCAATCACAAAGCACGTCCAATCCCAGCAGTATTTCACAGGCGGCGGCGGTCGCGGCCCTTAACCATTCGGCGGATTTCTTCGACGGCTGGCTGCACAGGTTGGATAAACGTCGCCAGCAGGTGCTGGGGATGATTGCCGCCACCGAGGGCCTGAGCGCTTGCATCCCCCAGGGCGCATTCTATGTCTTTGCCAACTGCCAGCAGCTTATTGGGCGGGTGACCCCTGGCGGCGAAACCCTCTACGACGACAGCGGGCTGGCGAACTGGCTGTTAGAACACACTCAGGTGGCCGTGTTACACGGGTCCGCGTTCGGCATGCCGGGGTATTTACGTATTGCCTACGCGGTAGAAGATGGGCTGCTGACGCTGGCCTGTCAGCGGATTACCGAAGCCTGCGCGCAGCTGCGTTAGGGACAGGTTGAGGCAGCGTTTACCTACGCGGGCGCTGCCTCAACGCTTAATCTGGATAATGGCGCAACAGAAAGTGTATAAAACGAAAAACCCCGAGCTATTTAATAGCTCGGGGTTTATATTTGGCGGAAGCGTAGAGATTCGAACTCTAGAACCCTTTCGGGTCGCCGGTTTTCAAGACCGGTGCCTTCAACCGCTCGGCCACGCTTCCAATGAGGCGCACTATAAACACCTCTGTTCCGGCTGTAAAGCACCAATTTATTCAACTGCCTTAAAATTAAACAAAAACTCGTTATTCGTCTGAAATTCAGGCAGTTTGCGCAGATTTTCAGCGCAAACTGCCCTCTGCGGGTTAATGTTTTTTGATATACATATCTTTGCTGTAGTAATACCCCAGCTTATCCGGCGTAAATCCGCCTACCCATGGCTTGACCAGATGGGTGCGCACATAGTGGTAGACCGGAATCGCCGGGACATCCTGCCCTAACAAATCCTCCGCCTGCTGGTAGAACTTGCCCCGCGCCATCGTGTCAGAAGCTTTTGCCGCATTGCGCAGCGCCTCATCGTAGGCCGGGTTGCTGTATTGGCTGGTATTTTCACTGTCGCCGGTGCGGAAGTTGTTGAGAAACGTCGCTGCATCGTCGTAGTCAGCGATCCACGCGTAGCGCACGGCGTCAAAATTATGCGTATGCATGGTGTCGAGCATGGTCTTCCACTCCTGGTTTTGCAGCTTCGCCTCCACGCCAAGATTCTTTTTCCACATCGAGCTGGCGGCTATGGCAATTCGCTGGTGAGATTCGGATGTGTTATAGAGCAGATTAAAGACCAGCGGGTGTGACTCGTTATACCCGGCCTCGCTCAGCAGCTTTTTCGCCTCGGCGATACGCTTATCGCGCGGCCAGTTGGCGTACTCGGGATTGTGCAGCTCTACCCCGCCGATGTCAGGCTGGCTGATAAGCCAGGCCGGACGCTGTCCCTGCCCCAGCACCTTCTCCGCGATAATGTCTTTATCGAGAGCCATATTGAGCGCCCGTCGTACGCGGGAGTCGTTAAACGGCGGCCGGGTGGTGTTGAATTCGTAATAGTAGGTGGCCAGCTGCGGTGAAACATCCAGCTGATCGCCCATGGTTTTTTTGAGCTGGGCAAACTGATTAATCGGCACCGTATACACGATGTCGATCTCTCCCGCCTTATAGCGGTTGACGTCGGCGGTTTCAGAACTTATCGGCAGGTAGGTCACCTTATTGATGACCGTATGCGCGTTATCCCAGTAGCGCGGATTGCGCTCGGCCACAATGCGCTCATTCACCACCCACTGCGACAGCTTATAGGGCCCGCTGGTCACCATATGCTCCGGTTTGGTCCACTTGTCGCCGTAGCGCGATATCAGCACTTTATCGAGCGGAACCAGAGACGGGTGCGCCAACATCGCCAAAAACGCGGCATTCGGCTGAGTTAAGGTCACCACAAGGGTGGCATCATCCAGCGCCTTGACGCCCAGCGTCTCGGGCGCTTTTTTGCCCTGCGCTATCTCTGCGCCGTTGACGATATGCATATTGCCGGGGTAGCTCGCGTAAGGGGACGCAGTAAGCGGCGACACCAGACGCTGCCAGCTCCAGACGATATCCTGCGCCGTAATCGCCGTACCGTCGGACCAGGTCACTCCGGGGCGCAGGTGGAACGTCCAGACGGTGTTGTCTTTATTCTCCCACTTCTCCGCCAGCCGGGGCTCAATCTCTCCTGTTGGCGATACGCTGACCAGCCCCTCGAAAAGATCGCTGATAATGTTGTTTTCAACGTCGCTTTCCACTTTATGCGGATCCAGCGATGACGGCTCGCTGCCGTTATTTCTGACCAGCTCCTGCTTCTCGGCCAGCACCGTTCCCGGCGGCACCTGAGCGGCCAGCGTCGGAATAGCCATGGAGAACAGGCCGATGGTCAGTAGTACGCGTGTGATGTGATTATATTTTTGTGATTTCATATCCCTTGCCTTTGTTACGCTTCGTTTGTACCCTCTCCAGAGTTAGCCGCAGAATGGATATAACGCAATATTTTTCAGTGAGTTATCAGATTTCGATCTGACTTCCGAAGGCGAACAAACAAACATACTGTGTATTTTTGTTTTTCTGGAATTAAATGCTGCATTCAGCCCGTAGCCCTTGAGTAAAGATGGGTAAAAGCACTATGGCTTCGGCCTTGATTTTTTTATGCTTCGTTATTAATTACATCTGTCATAAGAGAGTGACTCATGGATCGTATCATTACATCGTCGCGTGACCGTTCATCGCTGCTTAGCACGCACAAAGTTCTGCGGAACACCTATTTCCTGCTTAGCCTGACGCTGGCATTTTCGGCCATTACGGCGACGGCCAGCACCGTGTTGATGCTGCCTTCTCCGGGTCTGATTCTGACGCTGGTCGGTATGTACGGCCTGATGTTCCTGACCTATAAAACGGCGAATAAGCCAACGGGTATCATTTCCGCGTTCGCCTTTACCGGTTTTCTGGGCTATATCCTGGGGCCAATGCTTAACGCCTACCTGTCTGCGGGCATGGGAGACTTAATCGGCCTGGCGCTGGGCGGTACCGCACTGGTGTTCTTCTGCTGCTCGGCCTACGTGCTGACCACCCGTAAAGATATGTCCTTCCTCGGCGGCATGCTGATGGCGGGCGTGGTGGTCGTGCTGATCGGTATGGTCGCCAACATTTTCCTGCAGCTGCCGGCCTTGCATCTGGCCATCAGCGCGGTGTTTATCCTCATCTCTTCAGGCGCGATTCTGTTTGAGACCAGCAATATCATCCGCGGCGGTGAAACCAACTACATCCGCGCGACCGTTAGCCTGTACGTCTCGCTGTACAACATCTTCGTCAGCCTGCTGAGCATCCTTGGCTTCGCCAGCAGAGACTAATTCTCTCCCCCGGTTGTTCTGAGGCCCCGCTTATGCGGGGCCTTATTTTTTGCTACACTGCCGCCATTTTCAGCGGTATGTGAAGAATCATGTTTATCTTTGACGGTAATGAAATAGAGACCGATAGCGAAGGCTATCTGAAGGACACAACCCAGTGGAACGAAGCGATGGCGGCCGTTATCGCCGAGCAGGAGGGCATCAGCCTTTCCGTTGAACACTGGGAAGTGGTGCGCTTTGTGCGCGACTTTTATCTGGAATTCAACACCTCACCGGCGATTCGTATGCTGGTGAAGGCGATGGCGAACAAGTTCGGCGAAGAAAAAGGCAACAGCCGCTATCTCTACCGCCTGTTTCCGAAAGGCCCGGCTAAGCAGGCGACAAAAATCGCCGGTCTGCCCAAGCCGGTAAAGTGCATCTAATACAAAATGGCGAATTTTTGCCACTCTCTGGTGGGCTGATGGGGCTCGGTCAGAACCCTGTCAACTCGCGCGCTGCGCGGCCCGCCGGCTTTCAGCCAGGCGATAAGCTTCTCCACCTGTTCAGCCTCTCCGCAGGCCAGCACTTCCACGCCGCCGTCGTCGAGATTGCGTGCGTATCCGGTTAATCCAAGCTGCAGCGCCTCGCGCTGGGTCGAATAGCGAAACCCGACGCCCTGAACGGAGCCGTATACCCACGCCATCGTGCAAACCGTTGCCATATTCTCTCTCCTTTCCGGACAATGACTCACTACAGAGGATAGCAAATTCCGTCAGCGTACATGCTTAGGTAATAATCCATAGTGCTGGCGAAAACGGGCGCTAAAGCGCGAGCCTGACAGGTAGCCGCTGCTTTGCGCAATGTCGCCAATAGGTCGCGACGTCGACTGTAATTGCCCCAGCGCGTAGGCCATACGGACCTCTTCCACGATCTGGCGGAAACTGCGGGACTCCAGCTGCAAACGGCGGCGCAGCGTCGACTCCCCCAGAAACAGCATCTTAGCCACTTTCGCTACGCTCCACGCATCGCCAGGCGACAGCATAATAATTTGCCTGACCTGGCCGGTTATGTCTTCGCGCCGTTCGTTGAGCAGCGGTCCGGCGTATCCGGCCTGATACAGCGCCAGCAGCAGTCCCATTGCCTGATGATGCTGCAGTTCGCCGCTGAGCCCCTCCCGTACCGCCTGCAGCACGCTTTGCCACATAAACGACAGTTCCGCCCCCAGCGGCGCGCAAAGCGACGTCAGGCGGCCAGCCTGCGGTTCGCTCATATAGCGATTCTTAAAATCCGCCAGCAGTTCCGGAGTTAATGAGAGCAGATCGGAGCAAAACAGTCCGTTTTCCGGCTGATTAATCACCTCGAGCTCAACCTCGGCGGGCAAAATAATCAGCTGCTGCGGCGTTGCCAGCATCTCGCTGACGCCCTGTACAATCACTTTGCTGCCGCGGTTTACCCGGCAGATCGCAGGTGAGAACAGCGTGACGCGGTGCAATTTGCATAATCGTCGGGTGGTAATTTCCGCCGCCGTTAACGCGTTATGGTGAAAATTGATGTTCCGCATCAGGCTGCCCTTATTTTATCTTCCGGCCATCGCCGTTATCTGCGCGCTGGCGATGGCATGGCTATGCAACATAAAACCGACTAACGCCCCGCTGGCGTCGCCATCAATGGGCAGCGTCGGGGTATCCAGCGCCCATACCGTAAAGCGGTAGCGATGCGGTTTATCCCCGGCCGGCGGACACGCACCGCCAAAGCCCGCATAGCCAAAGTCATTGCGCCCCTGTACCGCCCCGGCAGGCAGTTTAGCGTTATTTTTGTCTCCGGCGCCAGCGGCTATGCTTGTCACCTGTTGGGCAATATTCACCACCGTCCAGTGCCACCAGCCGCTCCCGGTCGGCGCATCAGGATCGTAAGCGGTCACCGCGAAACTGCGGGTCCCTGCCGGGGCATTTTGCCAGGCGATTTGCGGTGAGATATTGCCGCCGGTGCAGCCAAAACCGCCAAACCAGTGCGTCTGCGCCAGCGTCTGGCCGTCGCGCATATCCGCGCTGCTGACGCTAAACGGCGCGGCAATCGCCGTTCCACTTATCATGACCATTATCGCGGCAGCGAATTTCAATCCTGTTTTCATCGTATTTTCCTCCGTCAGGTGAGGAAATACTGTAAGATCCCGGCGTGATTTTTATTGTGCCAAAGCGCCTGCGTTTTGTGCCGAAACGCTCACCTGTCGATACCGGTGGAATGGTGCTTGCCTCAGCCACTTGTGCTAACCTACGCGCCATTTTTTCGGTGCCGACATTCCCGTTGCTTAAAGGTAGCCCCATGACAGACTCCATTTTCCCCCGCTTAGTGTTAACCAAAGGACGCGAGAAATCCCTGCTGCGTCGCCATCCGTGGATTTTCTCCGGCGCCGTCGCCCGGATGGAAGGTAAAGCCCGTTCAGGTGAGACCATCGATATCGTTGATTCGCAGGGAAAATGGCTGGCCCGCGGCGCCTATTCGCCGTCTTCGCAGATCCGCGCCCGCGTCTGGAGCTTCGATCGCGATGAAGCCATTGATAACGCCTTTTTTGAGCGTCGTCTTCAGCAGGCGCAAACCTGGCGCGAGTGGCTGGCGGCACGCGACGGGCTTGATAGCTATCGCCTGATAGCCGGTGAATCCGACGGTCTGCCGGGCGTGACCATCGACCGTTTTGGCGACTTTTTTGTTCTGCAGCTGCTGAGCGCCGGTGCCGAATACCAGCGGGCGTCGATTGTTAGCGCGCTGCAAACGCTGTTCCCGAACTGCGCTATCTACGATCGTAGCGACGTTGCGGTGCGTAAAAAAGAGGGGCTGGAGCTGGCGCAGGGGCCGGTTGTCGGCGAGCTGCCGCCTGCCCTGCTGCCGATTACCGAGCACGGTATGCAGCTGCTGGTAGACATTCAGGGCGGCCATAAAACCGGCTATTACCTTGACCAGCGCGACAGCCGTCTGGCGACGCGTCGCTACGTCGCCGATAAGCGCGTGCTGAACTGCTTCTCCTATACCGGCGGTTTTGCCATCTCCGCGCTGATGGGCGGCTGCCGCCAGGTTGTCAGCGTTGATACCTCCCAGGAGGCGCTGGACGTCGCCAGACAGAACGTTGAGCTGAATAAGCTGGATCTGTCAAAAGCGGAGTTCATCCGCGACGACGTCTTCAAGCTGCTGCGTAAATATCGCGACGCCGGGGAAAAGTTCGATGTTATCGTAATGGATCCGCCGAAGTTTGTGGAAAATAAAAGCCAGCTGATGGGCGCCTGCCGCGGCTATAAGGACATCAACATGCTGGCGCTTCAGCTGTTGAATCCCGGCGGCGTACTGCTGACCTTCTCCTGTTCCGGCCTGATGACTACCGATTTATTTCAGAAAATCGTTGCCGATGCCGCCCTGGATGCCGGACGTGATGTACAATTTATAGAACAGTTCCGCCAGGCTGCCGATCATCCGGTGATAGCAACCTACCCGGAAGGGCTGTATCTGAAAGGGTTTGCTTGCCGCATCATGTAACTTGAAAAATGGAGAATCGGCCCGCATATAGCAGGTAATCATGTCTCCCGGGAGGTGCTTATGATAGCCAGCAAATTCGGTATCGGCCAACAAGTTCGCCACACGCTGCTGGGCTACCTGGGCGTGATCGTCGATGTCGATCCAGAGTACTCGCTCACGGAGCCGGAAGAGGACGAGATCGCCGCTAACGACGAACTGCGTCTTGCGCCCTGGTATCACGTGGTGATGGAGGACGATGATGGCCAGCCGATTCACACTTATCTTGCAGAAGCGCAGCTAAGCAGCGAGCCCAGCGACGAACACCCTGAACAACCTTCAATGGATGAGCTGGCGAGAACGATCCGTCAGCAGCTCCAGGCTCCAAGGCTGCGTAACTGATCTAAAAACCCGCGCTGCGGGTTTTTTATTGCCTGTCATTTTATTACGGTATCTGCCAGGGCCTGGCAAATCAGACTGTTGAACTGTCCGTCACGCTGCTGTTTCTCAGTCCAGCGGGTATTAGCCAGCTTCATTTCGCGGGAAATACCTGCACTGCTTTGCGCTAACTGTTGAAAAAATGGCCGCAGCATCTCTCCCCCTGGCAGCGACTGGAGTTTAAACACCGGGCTGCCATCAACATAGCGATATGCCAGCACCTTATTCGGCAAGATTATCGCCGGGAAAGCGTGCTGTGCGTAGCTAGCCCAGAAGGCCGCCGCATTATAGCCACGAGAAAAGTTACTCTCGCAAGCAGGAAGTTCAGCTGACGGCGCGATTCTTTTCTCAGCGGGTCTGAAGGCATTTTCCATCCAGCGAGCCATACCCTCCAGGTACCATTTCTGTTTAAAAACCGCGTAACCATACTGGTATAAATGGAATAATTCATGGGCTGGCGTAACGTTGCGCGCGGGTTGCAGCCCGGCGTTGAGGACAATTTTTAAGCCGCAGGGCAGCGCCGTTCCATCGCTCATCGTTTCTGCCGCCACGCGATCGAAGGCCAGGCCATGACCTTTAGGTAGCGCCAGCAGATAGAGGTTAATCTGTCGGGCCTGGGCATAAATTTTCTGCCGTAGCGGCGAGCGCAGGCCCAGCAGCGAGGTGTAGAGATATTGCGCCGCCTGTAGCTGACGACCAATATCTTTTATGACGTCCGGCACGCCATCGCCGGTACTATCCTGCGGATATCGCAGGGCATCTTTGCCCTGCAGGCTGTAGTAAATGTGAAAGTCATCCACCACGTGCGTTTTTTCCAGGCGGTGCTCATGAAGCAGGGAGCCGGGAACGCAGCGCGAAACCTGCACGATATCGCTGGCCAACAGCGGCGAACTGCAGCAGGACGCCAGCAGCAGCGTGATGACTCGCCTCATCGCCGCTCCAGGGGGCCGGGCAAAGGGAAAAGGCGCTGATGGTTATCCAACCTTAGCCGCCTGATGACGCTTTTTTTCCAGCCCGCTCGCCTGCTCCGTTCCGGTATCCAGCAGACGTTCGCTTGCCTGCCGCCACGCCGCCCAGCGTCCGGCGATCGCGCTGGCGTAGTAACGTTGCGCGTTGCGCAGCGCGGCCTGCTGCATACTTTGCTGTAGCGTCTGGTCGGAGATGACCTTGATCATCGCCGCCGCCAGCGCGTCCTCATCGCCGCATGGCACCAGAATTCCCGCCTGCCGGTCCTGCAGGATGTCGCGCGGGCCATATTTAATGGCGAAGCTAATTAACGGCGTACCGTATGCCATCGCCTCGACGGCGGAAATGGACTGCCCCTCCTGAGTCGAACAAAGCACCGTGCAGCAGGCCGTCTTGTGTGCCAGCGCGATGTCGGAGGTGAAACCGTTGATATGGATCGCATGCTCCAGCCCCCACTCCGCCACCTGCGCGCTTAAGCCGCGTCGCAGCGGCCCTACCCCATAAGTGTGCAGCTGCGCGTCAGGGATCGCCTTCACGACCTGACGAAACGCGCTCAGCAGTAAAGCGTGCTGTTTCTCTTCCGAGTAGCGCGCCAGGTAAATGACCGTTTGCGAAGGCGTCTTCTGCGGATTCGCCGGTATAGCGCCGTTATCAAGATGGTTGGGGATCACCGCCATCCGGGCGGCCGGAAATCCCTCCTGCTGCAGGTCCTGCCACTGTTCATCAGTCAGGACAATCAGCTGGTCTACGAGTTCCGGCTGTTCCAGGATATGCCGGTATGAGCTTTTCAGCGCCCCGTTAGACAACTGATGATGGGAGTGAATAATCGCGCTCAGCGTGCATGCCATACGCTGGGCGGGCCGTGAGCAGACGAAGCTTTTCCACGTTTTATTTTTATCGACGATAAAGTGCCAGCGCCCTTTTTCCGCCAGCCGGGTTTCCAGCATCCACGCATAAAACGCCTCTTCCTGAGCAAAGCGTTTGACCTCCCCTCCCGCCAGAGCGATTTCAAGATGGCTTAGCTGCACGTTGCCTTTTTTTTCGTCAAAGCTTTTGCGCAGCAGAATATTGCCGGCGCGATCAATAAAGTCTTCGATGATTCTCCCCTGCGGACGCAGCAGGAAGTTGTGTTTACCCACCGGTAGATCCGCGGTGGGATTCACGGCATGCCTGAGCTCGATATTGCCCACCAGCGGCGCCAGCGCAGAGATCGCATTCATCTCAAGACAATCGCTTAGCCACGCATACAGGTTATAAACCGGCACCTCTTCGGGCAGTGCGCCGCGGGCTTTCAGCGCCTTAACCGCCGTGGAGAGTTCGGGATTCCACGTCGCGGTAATCAGCCAGGGTACGGTGCCCAGATGTTCGGTGAACAGCTTCGCCCTGCGCATGGCCGCCACCTCAATACCGTTGCCGACGTCACGCAGGGTCTCCAGCAGAAACACGGGGGTCGCGCTATTCGCCGGCGGCGCGTCGTCCTGCTGGAGCGGCGGCTTTTTTGCCGCTAAATGGTATTTCTGGTAGGCGATAAAGCCGGAAAGATAGTGCTCGACGTCATCGATTCGCACGCGGTAGCTGTGGTGGCGAATAAAGAAGCTGTTGACGATCCGCGCGGGATTTTTAAAGAACATCGCCAGCTCGGGCCAGAAAAAGCCGTTCAGCAGATAGCGGGCGCGGGCCTCCAGCGCCTGCCAGAACTTCTGCTGGTCAAAATCCGCCAGCAGATGGCGATGCTCGGGCGAGGCGTCCAGGCGGGTCACCATTTCAGACGCCGCCATCATTAATTCCAGCAGCGTGGGATAGGTGGTGACGCGATGCAGCACGAAATCAAGATGATCGCGCACGTTGTTCAGGCCAAAGCGAAAGTACTTCTCTTGCGGGCGAAAGCGGGTTAATTCATTCACGCAGTAGCTCAGCCAGTGGTCGTGATGCTGCCAGTGTTTATTTTTAATGAAATAGGCGAAGGCTTTTTCCACCATCTCCAGCCACTGCGGCGCGTTGGTCAGGCCGTACAGGCGCATCAGGGCAAAAGCCGCTTCGCCATCGTAATAAATGATGCGGAATTTGGCTTTTAGCGACAGATCGCGGCTATTTAATACATGAACAAACTGGCCGCTGAGCGGATCCTGCATAAAGGCAATGCCGGTCGCCAACTGCGCCATCAGCGGCAGATATTGCCGGTCTCCAGTCGTTTCGGTGTATTTCACCAGCGCCAGGATGCTGACGGCGTTGCCGCCGAGCTTGATCTCATCGCCCACGTCGCAGAGAAACGCCGCCTCGCGGCCATCGTCCAGCGTCCGTACTTCAATCAGCGTGTTAACCAGGTACGCAATCGCGCGGTCTATCGCCTGACGAACCGACGGCTGACGCGTCGCCTCCCAACCTTCGATCAGCGAATAGGTCGAGCTGGCATGGCGCAGCGCGTTATAGGAGCGGACCGGACGATCGAAACAGGGAAACCAGCCATAATGGTAGAGGCCATCTTGCTTTACCTGACGGGCCAGATAATCGGTGCCTTTTTTAATCACCTCGGCGAGGCACTCGTCCTGCCACTCTTCCCCAATGACGCGATAGCCGGAACCCCGTCCGGTATGTTCAATCACTTTTGTCCCAAAACGATCGCAGAAGACGCCCTGGGTTTTAAAACGCCAGAGCGGCTGCTGCGGATCTTGCGGCCAGCTCAGCGTCTGCTTAAACCGCCGCTGGGCATAGTTTTCCAGATTGACGCTATTCGGCGCCACGACGCCGTTATCCCCGTCGTAGAGCAGCGCGTTACCGGTAATTTCCTGCTCAAGCATTGCGCAATTAAACTGCGGATCAAACGCAAGGCCAAAGCGAAAATAGTTACGCTTGGTGACCATGAATTTTTCGTTGAGGGATTGCCAGCTGAGCTTTTCAACGCTGTCCACGACGTCAATCCGTAACCACTGCGGTTCGCTGTCCTGTTTTTTACGCCACTCCTGTAGCGCTCTGGCCCCTGCCAGCCACGCGAGATCGAAGCTGGTTCCGCTGGAGATATGAGTATGCGCGCGTGATTTTCCATCGCTGACGCTAAAGAAAATGACCCATGCCGGATAGTCAGAGGGCAATACGGTGGATTTTAATTTTTTCGCCTGAAAGCAGGCTTGTTGCAGTAAGTCACTTAGCGCCATCTTTCCCTCTCCGTTTATTCAAGAATGCGTTGAATGTTTAAAAATTATTATCAGAGACTGCAAACAAACCGGTTTTAGATATTGCGGCGATGTCTCTGCCCGGCACACTCCCCGGAGGCGGCGCTCGACGCGCCTTGTCCGGGCTACCGGACCGCAAACGGCGGTGACCCGTAGCCAATAAGGAGCTCGCACATTGATTAACGTTCCCTTAATGCTTCTTTTGCCCGATTAAACGGTTTGACCAGATAATCCATGACCGTTTTTTCCCCGGTCTTAATATCAACGGTGGCAATCATTCCCGGGCCGATTAAAAAGCGCTTACCGCTTTTATTTTCCAGGTAATCGTAGTCAGTACGAATAAACACCCGATAGTAGTAAATATCGGGTTTAGCTTCGTCCTGGGTCGTATCCGGCGATATGGTTTCCACCACGCCGTTAAGCGCGCCATAGATGGCATAATCATAGGCGGTAATTTTCACCAGCGCCTGCTGGTCAGGATGAATAAAAGCGATATCGCGCGGTGAAATCCGCGCTTCAATTAATAATCGGCCATCTACCGGAACAATTTCCATCAGCTCGCCGTTCGGCGCAATAACCCCACCAATGGTGTTGACCTTGATATTTTTTACGATCCCCTGAACCGGCGAACGAACGGTTAAGCGCGTGACCGAATCGGCGCGGCCTTTAATCACTTCCGCCAGGCTGGCCACGTCGGCATTGGCTTTTGACAGCTGTTCACGTGCGTCAACAAAATAGCGGGTATTAAGATCAATCTTTTTAAAGCTAATATCCGCGACCTGTTGGCGAAGACGTAGCACTTCAACGTTGCTCGCCGCTCCGGTTTTCGCCAGCCTTTCGGTGATGGCCAGTTCGCTATTGACCAGTTTTAGCGATTCATCCAGTTGGCGCGTCGATTTGCTCAACTGCTCCTTGCGGCTATGGTAGAGGCGAGTCTCTTCGGCCAGCAGCGCGGGCCAGGCTTTCAGGGAGTCGGGAAACGCCAGCGGCTGATTGTTGACTTCGGCAGTTAAACGAATGCTCGCCGCCAGCGAGGCGCGATATTTCGCCTGGCTTTCGCCAACATTAGATTCGCTGCGGGTGGGGTCGAGACGGGCCACGACCTGTCCGGCTTGTACCTTGCTGCCTTCCCGTACGTTCAGCTCGGTTAAAATACCGCCGTCGAGGGTTTGTATCACCTGCTCGCGGGAGCTGGGGATCACTTTCCCGGTGCCCGTTGAGACTTCGTCCAGTACCGCGAACCATGCCCAGACGCCGCCCACCAGCAGCATCACGGCCAGCAGGAGAATCAGCCGTCGCGATTTTACGATCTGCGCTTCGTCTTGTTCGCTCTCCGGCAGCAGCGCCACCGGGTCATTGTCGGCCAGCAGGGGAAATTTACTCATATATTCACCACCTGGCCGCGGGCTTTCTCTTGTTCAAAGACCGTCGCTTTGGGTTTATCCAGCGCCAGCTGCCCGTCCTGGATAACCAGGATCCGATCAACGATATTGAGCACCGCCGCTTTGTGCGTGGCGATAATCATCGTTCTCTCACCGGCCCACTGCGCCAGCTGTTCCACAAAAGCTTTTTCTGTTCGCTCGTCGAAAAACGAGGTCGGTTCATCGAGCAGGATAATGTTCGGATCGCGCAGCAGCGTTCTGGCCAGCAGCAGCGACTGCCGCTGGCCGCCTGACAGCCCCAGTCCGCCTTCCATAACGACGTGTTCAAGACCAAGGGGCAGTTTGCGCACGAACTCCAGCGCGCCGCACAGGGTAAGCACCGAGAAGATTTCATCATCCGTCGCCGCCGGACGCCCGAGGATCAGGTTCTCGCGCAGGGTGCCGTGAAACAGCCGTGCTTCCTGGGTCAGCAAGGTGGCGTTGCGGCGAATATCCGCGAGATCGATCTGCGGCAGGCTTAAATCATCCAGCCGCAGCTCGCCGGAGACCAGCTCGATGTTGCCCATCATCGCCTGCAGTAAGGTCGATTTACCGGCACCGATTCGTCCAAGAATAGCGATTCTCTCCCCGGCTTTTATCGACAGTTGGTTAATCCGCAGCGGGATGGCGGCGTCGTTAAGGCCATAGCGGAATTCCGCCTGGCGGAACTCGTAGTTGCCGTGCAGCACGGCGCGATGAACCCGAGGTTCGTCCTGCCCCCCTTCGACCGGCAGCGCCATCAGCGTATCGAGGCTGGCCTTCGCCGTTTTCACCTGCTGCCAGCGCGCAAGAACCCCGCACAGCGCGGTCATCGGCGCCACCATGCGGGTCGATAGCATCGATGCCGCCACCATCGCCCCGGTGGTGATGTCGCCATTAATTACCAGCGGCGCGCCGACCACCACCACCGTGGCGTACAGCAGGTTTTGCACCGACATTCCCCAGCTGACCAGGCCGTGGGTGAGCCTGCGCGTTTTGACCCCTGACTCGGCGGTAATCGCGATATAGCTATTCCACTGATGCAAGAAACGGCTTTCCGCCTGCATCATTTTGATGTCCTGCAATCCCTGGATGCTTTCCACCAGGATGGCGTTACGCAAGGTATTTTCGTGCTGGTTTTTATTGGCCAGCGCCGCCAGCTTGCGCTGCAAAAGCAGGCCGGGGAGGATCATCAGGACCGTCGCCACCGGCGCAATCCAGCTTAGCCACGGCGAGACAATAAACAGCACCACCTGAAACAGGAGAAAGAACGGTAAATCCGCCACGATGGTCATCATCGTCGAGGTCATCATTTCTCGCACCTGCTCCAGCTCGCGGATTTGCGAAATAAAGCTCCCCGTCGAGCGCGGCACGGCGCTGTTTTTCAGGCGCAGCGCGTGGCCGAAGACCCGGTCAGAAACGCGAATATCCCCGCGTTTGCCGAGCAGATCCGTGACGTGCCCGCGCATAATTTTCAGCACAAAAGCAAAGACCGCCGCCAGCAATACGCCGCTGAACAGAACATAAAGCGTGGGATAAGACTGCGCCGGGATCACCCGATCGTAAACCTGCATCGAAAACAGAATACCGCTCAGCGCAAGAACGTTTATCGCAAAAGACGCCAGCATCACGTGCATATAGGGGCGAATATCTTTCAGCACAATTTTGCGCAGCCAGTCCGGCTGAAAACGGGCCAGATAGCTCTCGGTGCGAATATCCCTTTCCGGCGCCGCCGGGCGAAAAGCAATGGTCTTTTCAATTTCCGGCAGCAGGGTTTCCAGCGGGCAGTAGCTGAGCAGCGCGAGCTCCTTCACAAACCGCACCCCGACGGCGTTATTGACGTCAACGCTTTCAACCACGGCGATTTGGCCGTCGCGAAGCTGGATGACTAGCGGTAGCCGCCAGGCCGACATTTTCTGATCGGCGGCGGATAAAAACTGGCAGTTTAGCCCGGCGTGGCGCGCCAGGTGCCGGAGCGCCTCAGGCAGGGTTTTCTGCGTCGCCCATTCGGCGGCGGCATGCAGCGTTCCGGGCGAAAAGCTTTGTCGATAGTGGTTGGCAATAAAGGCTATCGCATTGGACCAGTCGATCAGATGCGGTATCCCGGCGCGTTCATCTTGTGAGGTCATGGGCGGATCTCCACGCCCTGGATATTTTGTTTTTCCAGCGCGAACACCGTGCGCATCTTGCCGGTGCTGAACAGGCAGTCCAGCTCCAGGGAGCGCAGTTGCGATTCCGTCAGGACCTGGCTAAATCTGGCCTGGTAAATTTCCTGATCGACGTTGAGCAGATCCAGCAGCGGGCGCGAACCGAGCTGAAGGTACTGATCCTGATACAGCGCCCGGGTTTGTTCGCCCAGCTGCTGCTGGCGCTTTTGAATACCCAACGACTGAGCCAGATTAACCGCTTCATCGCGCGAGGCGTTGAGTTTCTGGCTGGCGTCCAGCTGCGCGGTTTTGATCGCCGCATTCGCCGCCGCCAGGCTTTGCTGGGCGGCGTCGCGGGAGGCGGTCATCGCCCCGCCCTGATAGATGGGCATCTGTACTTTAACCCAGGCGGAATATTGCGTTTTATTGAGCACCGCGCTGTTGGCGTAGTTATCGTTGAGGTAGTGGGTAACTTCCGGCTCAAGGGAAATCGTCGGCAGCATTTGCGCATTGGCGTTATCCAGCTGCGCCTGCGCCTGACCGGCCTGGGCCAGCGCCGCTAATACCGCAGGCACTGAGCGATAATCGATTTTGGCTACCGCGCAGGCGGCATCCATCCCCTGCGGGACGTCATCCGTTACCGTGGCGATTCCGCCGATGCCAATGTAGGTCGCGAGCGTGGCTTTCCAGCGCTCAAGGGCCGCCTGATATTGCAGGAGCGTGGATTGTGCGCCTTCCACGCGGGTATCGGTCTGCACGACGTCCGATAAAGACGACGCCCCCGCATCGTTGCGCTGGCGAATAAGATCGCCAATCTGTTTGAGCGAATTGACCTGCGCTTTGGCGATTTCCACCAGCTTCTGATAGCCCTGAACCTGGACTACCGCCGCCGCGGTGTCATGAGCGACCTGATCGATGCTCAGCATGACGGTAGCCTGCTGTTGGGCAACGCCGGAGTCTGCGGCTCTGACCGAGCTGGACACTTTGCCGAAGTCGTACAGCATTTGCGATACCGACACCACCAGCGATGGCGTATATCCGGCATCAGAATAGGTATTACTATAACCATTATTCATACCCGCACTAACTTGCGGGTAATATTTGGCTTTCGCCACGTCGACTTTCTGCGCCATCTCCTGGAGTTTACTCACCTCCTGGGTTATAGACGGATGCCAGTTCACCGCATTTTTTACCGCTTTTTTAATATCCAGTGGGCCGGATATTCGGCTTTGGCTATTAATAATATCCTCATTATACCCCGCGACCTGTTGGCTATCAGTTAAGCGCTGGCTGCTAATATCATTCGGCATTAAATATGAATTTTCCGCATGAGCAGAAAATGCCGGATTGAAAGAAATAAAGAGGGCTGTATAGCCGCAGGTTATGACATTCCTTTTTTGTTTAAATAGACGCATCAAATTTACCCTTCAGAAAACACGTACTGAAAAAACGGATATAATCATTCCCGCATCATTATTTTTATTAAATGATAGTCGGCTATCTACCGGTTCACTGACCGATTCATTCCTCCGCAATGAAATAACCTCGACGGCGCTTCCCTGCGCCGTCAGCGTTATAACGCCAGTTAGTTGGAGTTATTCGTATCAATCAGCTCGTTGAGCGAATTGATATGCACCCCTTCCAGCGTAATTAAGGTTGTTGATTGATGGTCTCCGGCCCCGCCGTCGCGGTCGATGGATACCACCGTGTTATTGCCAACGTAGCTCAGGGTCACATAGTTGCCCAGGCTGCTGCTGTTCCCATCCCAGTCAACCAGCAGCGCAGACACATCGATATGATCCCCTTGCGCAACCGAGAAATCCTTCCAGGTATCGCTGCCGTTACCGCCGGTATTGTCATCGGCCAGCAGGTTGTAAACCACCGTGTCGGCCCCGATACCCAGGGTGAAGGTATCGTCATAAGCGGTGCTGTGGACATCGTCTCCGTTCACGCTGCCGGTCATCTGCGGATGCAGATCGATGGTCAGCGTCGCCGCGGAAGAAACGCCATTGCTGTCGTTTACCGTGTAGGCGAACACCTCCTTGTGCGTGATTGTCGACACATCCATCCCTGCCTTCAGACTGTAGGTATAAGAACCATTATTCGCCATCGTCAGGGTGCCATAGTCACCGTAAATTGTGACGCTGCTTCCGGTTACTGCGCTACCGTTGCTGGTGGTGATACTGCCATTACTGTTGAAGGTCCAGGATTCGGCACTGCCAGTGGAAGTATGTCCGGCGACGGTGTATGAGGCATACAGTACGCCATGGAAATCTTCCGTACCGCCTGAATTGTTTCCGTTCTGGATATTCCCGCTGACGTTGGTTCCGGCCACCGTATAGTGGGTGGCGGTGTCGAACGTTGTACCGGCGATAGAAGCTCCAACCGTATAATTCGGCGCTGGCGTTAAGAAAGTATCCAGAGTGGCGGTGGCTTTCGAAGCCAGGACCATCTCGTAATTTCCTTCACTCAATGCCACACCCGTTAACGTTAGCGTATCCGTAGCGCTAGCTGTTGCGCCTATAATCGTGGTCAAATTTTCTGTCGGCGTCCCTTGCCATACCAGGACCTTACTGCCATCGGTGAGCACGTGATAAATGCTGACCGTGCTGTCAATCCTGACGGTGTTGACCACCGAGCCACTCGCGGTGTAGTTCACTTTCACCGAGAGGGTATCCATTTCACGATCGGCTCCCACGCTAAAGTTAATCAACTTACTCGCTGATACTCCGCTCCCGCTCGACTTACCGCTTGTGTTCAGTCCAGAGGTGTCAATCGCTGGAACATTCACCGTTGCCAGCGCCGTTGCCACGTTCAGCGCAACCACGTCATTCACCGCCAGCGAAGCCGGGCTGTCGATATCGAACGTCAGCGTCGTGCTCGCCGTGTGGCCCAGACTGTCGGTTATGGTGTAGGTAAAGACTTCCGATTGGCCGACGCTATTCACTCCGCCATAAGGCTGATAGGTATAGCTACCGTCGCTAAGGATGGTCAGCGATCCCCAGGCACCGGCTATCGTCGTTCCGCTGCTGGTGACCGCCACCGGATCGGCGTCGGTTACCGAGGTGGCGGTAACGCTGGTCACCTTAATATTTACCCCGGTGTCCGCCACATCGCCGTCGCCATCGCTTTGCAGGACGTTACCCGTCAGGCTGTCGGTGTGATAGCCCTCAGAGTCGGTGACCTCCACGTTGATAAAGGTGCCCAGGTTCAGGTCCAGCAAGGCGCCCAACAGGCCGCCGGTATTCGGTGAAGAGACCACCGCCGTGTACGATCCTGAAGGTAACATTGAGGACCAGCCGCCGCCGCTGTAGTCCAGGCTGAGACCCAGTCCGTCAACATTAATATTGACGGCGTTGGTCAGAACCTGCACCACTTCGCCGGTCGCCTTATCGACGATTGAGAGATCCGCCGTAAAGGACGATGCGCCGCCCAGCAGGCTCAGCAACGTGCTCAGGGCCGCGCCCAGGCTCAGGCCAGTGCTCCCCGAGACAGTGAGCAGCACTTTTTCGTTCGCGCCGGCGGCGACATCAAAGTCAAAACTATTGCCGTTGAGCAAACCAACGTTGACGGAACCGAGTAACGAGACGCCGACAAGTTGGCCAACGGTACCGCTTTCTCCGTTGAGCGTATCGAACGTCGCGGTCAGATCCGTTTCCTGCGCATCCGGATTGGCCTGTGCCGGTTCGATGTTGCCGCCGATATTAATCGTCAGGTTAGTCGTCGAGGTATTGCCCGCTTCATCAGTAATGGTATAGCTAAAGACATCCGATTGACCGATAGCGGCCCCGCCTTTGGTCAACTGGTAGCTATAGCTGCCATCAGAGTGAATCGTCAGTACCCCATAAGCCCCGGTGATATTGACGCCAGCGCTGGTCACGGTAACCGGGGTCGATCCGTCGACGGAGTCCGAGACCGCACTGGTGACCGAGATGCCCTGACCGCTATCCTGCATATCGCCGCTGGCGGTGGTATCCAGCACGTTACCTTCAATGGCGCCGACGCTATAGCCAACGGAATCCGTCACGTCCACGTTGACAAAGCTTGCCACCTGGGCCGCCGCCAGCGCGTTGATCAACGATACCAGGGGGCCGTTACTTTCCGGCGCAGAGATAATCATGGTGTAGTCACCCGCCGGCAGATTGGCGAAGGAGACCGTGCCGTTATAGGAGAGTCCGCCAAGCAGGCTCGCCGAGATATTGACGCTGTTTTCGGCAATCGCCACGACTTCGCCGGTGGCCGTATTTACCACCGACAGATCGGCTGTCAGGGTATTTCCTGCCCCCAGCAGGTTGACGATAGTGGTCAGCAATCCGCTCGCCGTCAGCAGCGAGTTGCCGTTCACCGATACCGTCATATCCTCAACGGTTCCGGAACCCACGCTAAAGCGCAGATTATTGCCCGACAGCAGCGAGACATCGACGGTGCTGAGTAACGTCAGGCCAACCAGTTGGCCGCTGGTACCGCTGACGTTGTTCAGGTTACCTTCCAGCGCGACAACGTCCGGGCTGTTGCTATCGGGGATGGCCTCGATATCGCTATCGGAATCCGAGTCGCTGTCGCTATCCGAATCACTGTCTGAATCGGAGTCGCTATCGGAATCGGAGTCACTGTCAGAGTCAGAGTCAGAATCACTGTCCGAATCCGAGTCGCTGTCAGAATCTGAATCGCTGTCCGAATCCGAGTCGCTGTCGGAATCAGAATCACTGTCCGAATCGGAGTCGCTATCGGAATCCGAGTCGCTGTCAGAGTCTGAATCGCTGTCCGAATCAGAATCACTGTCGGAATCCGAGTCACTGTCGGAGTCGGAATCGCTGTCAGAGTCGGAGTCGCTGTCGGAATCAGAATCACTGTCCGAATCGGAGTCGCTATCGGAATCCGAGTCACTGTCAGAGTCAGCATCGCTGTCCGAATCCGAGTCGCTGTCGCTATCCGAATCACTGTCTGAATCCGAATCGCTATCGGAATCCGAGTCGCTGTCAGAGTCTGAATCGCTGTCCGAATCAGAATCACTGTCGGAATCCGAGTCACTGTCGGAGTCGGAATCGCTGTCAGAGTCGGAGTCGCTGTCGGAATCAGAATCACTGTCCGAATCGGAGTCGCTATCGGAATCCGAGTCACTGTCAGAGTCAGCATCGCTGTCCGAATCCGAGTCGCTGTCGGAATCAGAATCACTGTCCGAATCGGAGTCGCTATCGGAATCCGAGTCGCTGTCAGAGTCTGAATCGCTGTCCGAATCAGAATCACTGTCGGAATCCGAGTCACTGTCGGAGTCGGAATCGCTGTCAGAGTCGGAGTCGCTGTCGGAATCCGCATCGCTATCCGTATCATCAGCCAGACCAATATTGATAGTCAGCGTCGTGGTAGCCGTATCGCCATCCGCATCCGTAATGGTGTAGGTAAAGACCTCCGTTTGACCGACAGAATCAGCGTCCCCGGTCGCATGATAGGTGTAAGAACCATCGGCATAGATCACCAGCGTACCATAGGCGCCCTCAACGATCGTTCCACCTGAGCTAACCGTTTCCGCCGCGGCCCCCGGCACCGAAGTCGCAATGATGCTGGTCACGGTAATACCCGTACCAATATCACCAACATCCCCGCCAGCATCCGTCTGCAGGACGTTACCGCTGATAATCGCGGATTCGTATCCTACGGAGTCGGTTACCGCAACATCCACCGCAGTCACTACGCTGATATTTGCCAGGAAGTTCACCAGCGTCGGCAGCAGTCCGGTATTCGTCGGCGACGAGATCACCACCGTATAGTTACCTTCCGGCAGATCGCTGAAGCTGGCGCCGCCGCTGTAATCCAGGCTGACGCCTCCCGCCGTGATAGTCACCGCATTCGACGCCAACGCAACCACTTCACCGGTCGCCGTATTCACCACCGCGAGATCGGCCTGGAAGGTATCGGTACCGCCCAGCAGAAGCAGCAGCGTATTGATCAGTGCCGCCGAACTCAGCGTTGTCCCGCCGGAAATATCCAGCACCACATCCTGAGTCGTTCCACTCGCGACGGTAAAGTCAAAGTTGTTGCCGCTAAGCAGCGAAACATCAACCACGCCAAGCAAGTTCACGCCAGTCAACTGGGTAATCGTACCGTTTACACCATCGAGATTGTCATGGTTCTCCGATATCAGTGCGGTATTGGTATCCGCGTTGGCCTGCGGAATATCCGAGTCGCTGTCCGAGTCGGAATCGCTATCGGAATCCGAGTCGCTGTCGGAGTCCGAGTCACTGTCAGAGTCCGAATCGCTGTCAGAGTCAGAATCACTGTCGGAATCGGAATCGCTGTCGGAATCCGAGTCACTGTCAGAATCGGAGTCGCTGTCAGAATCGGAGTCACTGTCGGAATCAGAGTCACTGTCGGAGTCGGAATCGCTGTCGGAGTCAGAATCACTGTCGGAGTCAGAGTCGCTGTCGCTGTCCGAATCCGAGTCACTGTCTGAATCCGAATCACTGTCGGAGTCGGAATCGCTGTCCGAGTCAGAGTCGCTGTCAGAATCGGAGTCGCTGTCGGAATCGGAGTCACTGTCAGAGTCCGAATCACTGTCAGAGTCCGAATCACTGTCGGAGTCCGAGTCGCTGTCTGGATTGGCCCCTATATTTCCAGACACTTTTTATCGCTTTACCCATTACTGGTTCGCCGCCGCAGATATTCCCGTGGCGAACGATATCCCAGTGCACTGTGCGGATGCCATTCGTTGTAATGTTCGAAGGCCTCCGCAAGGTTCTTTGCCGCTGTTAACCCGTCAGGTTTTGGCATGATGCTGATGTAGTCGCGCTTCATCGTTTTCACGAAGCTCTCCGCCATTCCGTTGCTTTCTGGACTACGTACCGCCGTATGTTTTGGCTCCAGTCCTACCATTCTGGCGAACTGACGCGTCTGATGAGAACGGTAGGCTGAACCGTTGTCTGTCAGCCACTCAACGGGGGATGTCGGCAGCCTGTTACCGAAGCGACGCTCTACTGCACCCAGCATGACGTCCTGCACGGTTTCACTGTCATATCCACCGGTACTTGCCGCCCAGTGAAGTGCCTCGCGATCGCAACAGTCCAGTGCGAACGTGACCCGCAGTTTTTCACCGTTATCACAGCTGAACTCGAAGCCGTCGGAGCACCACCGCTGGTTACTTTCTCCAACGGCCACTTTCCCTCTATGCGCCCGCTTCGAGGGCGGTATTGCCGGTTTACGCTCAAGCAGCAGCGCATTCTGACGCATGATGCGGTATACGCGTTTGGCATTGATCACCGCCATGTCGTCAGTTTCTGATTGTCTGCGCAGCAGTGCCCATACACGACGATAACCATAGGTGGGCAGATCGTCGATAACGGTATGGATACGAGCCAGCGCTTCAGTATCATCAGGCTTGCGCTTGCACCGACGATCCTGCCAGCCCTTCGACCGACGGGCCATGGCATGCAGTTGCGCACGTGAGACCCGGAGGCAACGACTGACAAGGCTTATTCGCCATCCTCCGGCAACAAGGGCACGTGCGCTATCCACTTTTTTTGTCGGCCATATTCAACGGCTTCTTTCAGCAGCTCGTTTTCCATGGTTTTTTTGCCCAGCAGGCGCTGTAACTCTTTAATTTGCTTCATTGCAGATGCCAGCTCCGACGCGGGTACAACCTGTTCACCCGCGGCAACCGCAGTGAGACTGCCTTCCTGATATTGCTTACGCCACAGGAACAGCTGACTGGCAGCAACGCCATGCTGACGGGCGACCAGCGACACGGTCATTCCGGGCTCAAAGCTCTGCTGAACAATGGCGATTTTTTCCTGAACGCTGCGCCGTCTGCGCTTCTCTGGACCTAGAACATCAATCATTCGGACTCCAACGACTAGTCTAAAACTAGTATTAAGACTATCACTAATTTAAGTGATACCAACTGTCTGGAGATTCATGGGGCCAGTCTACAGCATCACTGTCGGAATCCGAGTCGCTGTCGCTATCAGAATCGCTGTCAGAATCAGAATCACTGTCGGAGTCCGAATCGCTGTCGGAGTCGGAGTCACTGTCGGAATCCGAGTCGCTGTCTGAGTCCGAATCACTGTCAGAATCAGAATCGCTGTCAGAATCAGAATCACTGTCGGAATCCGAATCACTGTCGGAATCGGAGTCACTGTCGGAGTCAGAGTCGCTGTCGGAGTCCGAGTCACTGTCAGAGTCGGAATCGCTGTCGGAGTCAGAGTCGCTGTCAGAATCGGAGTCGCTGTCGGAATCGGAGTCACTGTCAGAATCGGAGTCGCTGTCAGAGTCGGAGTCGCTGTCAGAGTCGGAGTCGCTGTCGCTATCAGAATCGCTGTCCGAATCGGAGTCACTGTCGCTATCCGAGTCGCTGTCCGAATCAGAATCACTGTCGGAGTCCGAATCACTGTCGGAGTCGGTGTCATCGGTAAGATCGACAGTTAATATAAATATCGGGGATCGTCCGCTGACGTTGCCGGCCAGATCGGTCACCGTGGTGCTCAGGCTATGGGATCCTTCCTCCAGTGCTTCAGGAGTAAAGCTCCAGTTCCCGTCAACACCCGCAATTGCGGTGCCCAGTACGGTATCACCGTCATAAATTGTGACCGTGGCACCCGCTTCCGCCGTGCCACTCAGGGTTGGCGTATCATCATCCGTTACGCTACCGCTGTTCAGCGTGCCCGTGTCTTCTCCTGCATTATCAGTTACCTGCAGATCGCTAACCGGGTCCACTATAGTGTCTACCGTCAGCTCAAACGCCGGCGAACTTTCACTGACGTTCCCGGCTTTGTCCGTTACCGTAGTACTCAGGCTGTGGGTGCCTTCGTCCAGACTATCTGGCGTGAAGCTCCAGCGTCCATCCTCGCCGGCAACCACTGTGCCCAACACTGTGTCGCCGTCATAGATCGTCACCGTGGCTCCCGCTTCCGCCGTGCCGTTCAGAGTGGGCGTCGCATCGTTGGTCAGATCCCCACTCTGCAGCTGGCCGGTGTGCTCTGCAACATTGTCAGTTACCTGCGGAATGCTGGCAGCGGGCGCAGTGGTATCTATCGTCAGCTCAAACGCCGGCGAACGCTCGCTGACGTTGCCGGCTTTGTCCGTCACCGTCGCGCTCAGGCTATGAGACCCCTCGCTCAGCTCCGGTAACGTGAAGCTCCAGTTGCCATTTTCATCCGCGACGACAGAACCCAGTATGGTATCTCCGTCATAAATCGTTATTGTTGCCCCAGCTTCTGCCGTCCCTTTAATCTCTGGGGTCGTATCGTCAGTGACATCTCCAGAATGCAGCACACCAGTGATGGGGCCCACATTGTCAATGACTGCTATGTTCTGTGCCGCGGTGGGTAGCTCGGTATCAGTATCGGAGTCGCTGTCAGCATCAGAATCACTATCCGCGTCGCTGTCAGCATCTGAATCACTATCTGAATCTGAATCCGAGTCGGAATCACTGTCAGAATCGGAATCACTATCCGAATCTGAATCCGAGTCGGAATCACTGTCAGAATCGGAATCACTATCCGAATCGCTGTCAGCATCCGTATCACTGTCGGAGTCTGAATCACTGTCAGCATCTGAATCGCTTTCAGAAACCGAAGAGTGGTGGTCTTTGTTTGAGGTGCCGGCGAACATCGCCGCAATGCCCAGCAAAGCTGCGCCCGCCATGACCCAACCAGCAATACTTTGTCCTGCGCCACCGGTCGCAATGACTTCAGAGAGATCGCTAATTAGCGAATAGTGTGCTCCATCAGTACCCGCTCCTTCCAACCACCATAATGCGCCAGTGTCATCATCCATAAGAACCAAATCACTGTGCTGTCCATGTTCATCCACAACGAAAAAGTTTTTAATTGTAACGGTGTCACCGTTATGGAGTTTTAGAACAAGATCATTACCTTGGCGGGTATACGAACTTATATCCTCACGCTTAACGTGCAGGACAACCACTGACTGCGTATTGAGATTAATTTGATTGCCATCAACGGTGTATTCAACACCTGTTTCTTTCACTGTCACATTTATATTTTTCATCAGGTTGCACCCTTGAGATGAAGACGCAGTCAGAGGTATGAGATAATTCTTAATTATGCACCTTATTAGATATACCAGTTCCTGGCGTCCCGCAAGGTTAAATAAAAACAGAAACATTACATTCTGAAATAAATAAAAAACACTAAATTACAATAACTTAAAACAATAAGCTTACATTTTTAAATGTTAATTAAGGCTATAATTAAAATCGTTACTCACGGTTATTACAATGAAGATAAAATCATGGATAATACATTTCTCATATCGTTAAACCTCCATTTAAGTACCAGGTGAAAAATTTCCGTGATATTAATCATAAAAATCACACAAGAAAAAACAAATATTTTTGAAAGATTCAAAAAAAAATTATCGCCGTTCCCCATGTATTTACCAGGGGTTATTTATAAAAAATAAATTATCTATTGGAGAAGATTTTTCGTAATAAGGGAGATAAAGCCAGGAAGGTGTCCGTTAAATCCACAAAGATAATGCGCTTTATTTTTAAATAAAGAAACGTTTCGATGTAGTTTTAATTAAAATACTGTCCCTAAATAACTTAATTTATATTGATAATAAAAAACCCCGTCAGGCGGGGTTTTAGGTTTATCGGGCTAATCCCAATCGAGGGATCTCAATCGCCGGACAGCGATCCATCACCACGTTTAGACCGGCGTCTCGGGCGAGAACAGCCGCTTGTTCATTGATTACACCCAGCTGTAGCCAAAGCGTTTTCGCACCGATAGCCACCGCTTCCTGGGCAACGCCCCAGGCCGCTTCCGAATTACGGAAAACATCGACCATATCCACTTTTTCCGGCACGTCAGCAAGCGTGGCATACCCTTTTTGCCCCAGCAGCGTGGTACCCGCAACCTTAGGGGAAACGGGAATAACGTGATATCCCTGCTCCAGAAGATACTTCATCACCCGATAGCTTGGGCGATCAGGTTTGTCACTTGCCCCCACCAGGGCGATAGTCCGCGTCGAGGTCAAAATACCTACGATATCGTTTTCTTTCATCATCATCCTCCTGCTATTTAGCCCAAGTGTATGCTAATCCGGATGAACCCGCATGAGTCCTGACCTGCAGATGCGTCAAATTTTTTCATCCCGACGCTTGCAGCAACAGTCACTTCCAGTAATCTGTCTACAGGCCAAAATGTGGAATGAAATGATGGAACTAACAACACGTACCTTGCCAGCGCGCAAGCATATTGCGCTGGTTGCACACGATCACTGTAAAGATATGTTGATGAAATGGGTCGAGCGCCACCAGCAACTGCTGGCGCAACACACGCTATCGGCGACAGGAACGACCGGAAATCTGGTATCACGCGCGACCGGGCTGGAGGTACAGGCGATGCTAAGTGGTCCCATGGGCGGCGATCAGCAGGTAGGAGCGCTGATTTCAGAAGGTAAAATCGATGTATTGATTTTTTTCTGGGATCCGCTGAATGCCGTACCGCACGATCCGGATGTGAAAGCGTTATTACGTTTGGCGACGGTATGGAATATCCCCGTCGCCACCAACGTTTCGACCGCCGACTTTATTATCCAGTCCCCGCATTTCAACGACCCTGTTGATATCCTGATCCCTGATTATCAACGCTACCTTGCAGAGCGTCTGAAATAAGCCCCGCTGGCGGCCATGCCGCCAGTCATTATGGTTTTCTTGCTACCGGGACACTCAGCGCCTCTAACATTTCAACAAACGGGGAAGGTTGTTCTTTATTAAACAATAACCATACGCGCAGACGTGCGCGGGTGATGGCGACATACAGTAACCGCCTCTCTTCGGCATCGGGAAAATCCTCCGGCTGCGGTAATAGCGCCTGCTCCATAATCGACTCGCGTGCCGGTGCGGGAAACGCATCATCCCCCTCCTTAAGGCCAAGAATAATGGCGTAATCGGCTTGTTGCCCTTTGCTGGCATGAATAGTCATAAAATCGAGCTGCAGATGCGGCCAGCGCGTGGCGGCTTTCTCAAGCGCCACCGGCTTCAAATGATGATAACGAGCTAACAATAAAATCCGCTGTTCTCGTTTGACATAACCGCTCATTTTATCAAGCAGATCGTCGAGTTTGTCCTCCGCTAATAACGTCACCGCTTTTTTGTCCCCTGCGACAAGGCTGTTTAGCGGTTTCGTTAACTGATGCGGATTTTGTTGGATAAACCCGTTGGCGACCTCTCCTATCCGACTATTAAATCGGTACGTCGTATCCAGCGCACAGCAATCTCCTTCGCCAAAATAGTGATTAAAGGCTGTTGTTAAAGAGAGCTGAGCACCGCTAAAACGGTAGATAGCCTGCCAGTCATCGCCAACGGCAAACAGCGTAGTCTGCGTGTTTTGCCGACGTAACGCGGCGAGTAGGGACGCCCGCTGCGGGGAAATATCCTGAAACTCATCTACCAGAATATGCTTCCACGGGCTGACAAAGCGCCCCTTATCCAGAATATTAATCGCCTGATGAATCAGGCCGGAAAAATCGACGGCGTTTTCATCTTTTAATGCCGTTTTCCACGCTTTTAGCAAAGGGGCCATCAGCTTGACGCGCTTGCCAAAAAGATCGCGTACCTCTTCAGGCGCTCCAGCAATCATTTCAGCCTGCGAGCCGCCATGCATTCGCATCAGGCTAACCCAGCGGTCAAGGCGACTGGCGATACGACGCTGCAGCGTTTTATCCTGCCAAAAATCCCCTTCCGGGATCTGCCAGTCCATTTCTTCTTCCAGCCACAGTCGCCAGCCTTTCGCCTGCGCTTTTTTCTCCTGGCACTGCTGCTGCCAGCTCTGGACTAAGAGTCTTTGCCGTGCGGCGCTGTCGTTCTCCAGCTTGCTGATCGTCGGAGCTTTTTTACTGCCCTGCTGAATAATATGCAGAGCCAGGGAATGAAAAGTTCGCGCAGAGATCTCTTCAGTTCCCAGACGCTCGCGGATGCGCTCATCCATCTCCTGCGCGGCTTGTCGACCAAACGCCAGGAGCAGAATCTGCTCGGCCGCCGCTTCGCCACGGGTCAATAGCCAGCCAGCGCGCGCCACTAACACGGAAGTTTTACCGCTTCCGGCGCCTGCCAGAACTAATAACGAACGCTCGCCGTTTACGACTGCGCGCGCCTGAGCCGGATTCAGCGGCGATGATTCTACCGCGGCAAAAAAGCCGCGGTATTGTTCCAGCATTGATTCAGTAAACGTTTGATTATGCTCGAGCCTGGCTTTCTCGGTGTTGCTCAACCAACTTTGACATTGCCGCCATAACTCGCGGCAGTTATCGAAAGCGTCAAGACGGGCTGTTGGTACAGGTAATCCGCCAAGCGCATGGCGGATTTTACGCTGGATATCGCTCACCTGCTGACGCGTCAACCATTTCCCCTCTGCGCTGGAACGCGCCACGTCAGCCAGCTGCTGGCGAAGGACATCAGCGGCGATATCGCTCATTTCCGCGCTCCACTGCTGCCAGAGCGTGTTCAAATGATGGTAAAAACGCTGGGTTTCATTCCATTCGGTGCCATGCAAACGCACAACTTTCTCGCCCGGCAGGATAAATTCCAGCTCCCCCCATACCAGACCACGCTTGCAATGGATTGATAATAACTGATTGAAAGGTATAAGATATTCATGGCTATCACCGGAAACCTTTACTCCGGCATTAAGAAGTTGCACCCTATCATAAGGATGCTGAGCCATGCGCTTGCCCAATGTTGTCGCTCTAAGTTCCATATAATGTCGAATTTCAATCAGGTTGGATGTTTTTAAGTTTAACCGCCAGCGACCGGGTGCTCCAGCGTAAAAAACGCTACAATGGCCAGGCCTTATTATCCACGGAATTAAACAGAGGGTTTATGCGTACCGTTCTGAATATTTTAAACTTTATCCTTGGCGGATTCGCCACCACGCTCGGCTGGCTTCTGGCGACGTTGGTCAGCATCGTGCTGATCTTTACGCTACCTCTCACCCGCTCCTGCTGGGAGATAACAAAACTCTCTCTTCTACCCTATGGTAATGAAGCCGTTCATGTTGATGAACTCGATCCTCAGGGAAAGAATAGCCTGCTAAACGCGGGTGGGACACTACTGAACATTTTATGGTTTATTTTCTTTGGCTGGTGGCTATGCCTGATGCACATTTTTTGTGGCATCGCACAATGCCTGACCATCATCGGCATTCCAGTTGGCATCGCCAATTTCAAAATCGCCGCTATTGCTTTATGGCCAGTAGGCCGTCGAGTCGTCTCCGTCGAGACTGCTCGTGCTGCGCGTGAAGCCAATGCGCGCCGCCGCTTTCAGTAACTGAATGGAACACAGAAATGCTCACCCCCCTGCTACGCCGCTATACCCGGAACAGCGCCTGGTTATATAACATCAGGATTTTTATCGCACTTTGCGGCACGACCGCGTTTCCCTGGTGGCTTGGCGAAGTAAAACTCACGATTCCTTTAACGCTTGGGGTCGTGGCAGCGGCGCTGACCGACCTTGATGACCGCCTGACAGGACGTCTGCGTAATCTGGCCATTACCCTCGTGTGCTTTTTTATTGCTTCGGCCTCGGTGGAACTGCTCTTCCCCTGGCCTTGGTTATTCGCAGCAGGATTAACCGTTTCTACCATCGGCTTTATTTTGCTCGGTGGGTTGGGCCAGCGCTATGCCACAATCGCCTTTGGCGCCTTGTTAATCGCCATCTATACCATGCTGGGGGTAACGCTTTATAGCCACTGGTATCTCCAGCCGCTGTTTTTGCTGGCCGGGGCGGTGTGGTACAACTTACTCACCCTCGCAGGGCATCTTATTTTCCCCATCCGTCCCCTACAGGACAACCTTGCACGCAGCTACGAGCAGTTAGCGCACTATCTGGAACTTAAATCGCGCCTGTTCGATCCGGATATTGAAGATGAAAGCCAGGCGCCTCTGTATGACCTGGCAATAGCCAACGGTCAGCTAGTGACAACCCTAAATCAGACCAAAGTTTCCCTGCTGACGCGCCTGCGCGGGGATCGCGGTCAGCGCGGAACGCGTCGCACCCTGCAGTATTACTTCGTGGCGCAGGACATCCACGAACGCGCTAGCTCTTCGCATATTCAATACCAAACGCTGCGCGATCGCTTTCGTTACAGTGACGTGATGTTCCGCTTTCAGCGCATGCTGTCAATGCAGGCGCAGGCATGCCAGAAACTGTCCCGAGCCATCCTGCAGCGCGAGCCCTACCTTCACGATACTCACTTTGAGCGCGCTTTTATGCACCTTGACGCCGCGCTCGATCGTGTAAAGGCCAGCGGCGCGCCGGCGGACCAGATCAAGGCATTAGGGTTTTTGCTTAATAACCTACGCGCAATTGACGCCCAGCTGGCGACAATTGAATCTGTCCAGACCACCTCGCAGTTCAGTCACAACACGGAAAACCTGTTGGCTGACGACCAGCCTGGCGGTTTTGGCGATGTCTGGCTGCGCTTGCGCAGTAATATGTCCCCCGAGTCCGCCCTGTTTCGCCATGCGGTTCGAATGTCATTGGTCCTGTGCGCTGGCTACGCTTTTATCCAGTTGACCGGGCTGAATCATGGTTACTGGATATTGCTGACCAGCCTGTTTGTTTGCCAGCCAAACTATAACGCGACTCGCCACCGGCTGGCGTTAAGGATAATCGGTACCCTTATCGGCGTGGCGATAGGTCTCCCGGTGCTGCTTCTCGTTCCATCCGTTGAAGGCCAGCTGTTTTTAATTGTTTTGACCGGCGTGCTGTTCTTCGCTTTCCGTAATGTGCAGTACGCCCATGCAACAATGTTCATTACCCTTCTGGTTTTGCTTTGCTTCAACCTCCTGGGTGAAGGTTTTGAAGTCGCCCTACCGCGTATATTTGATACGCTGATCGGCTGCGCTATCGCCTGGGCCGCTGTCAGCTTTATTTGGCCTGACTGGAAATTCCGCAATCTGCCGCGAGTACTCGAACAAGCAATCAACGCTAACTGCCGGTATTTAGACGCCATACTTGAGCAATATCATCAGGGACGCGACAACCGCCTTGCCTATCGCATTGCGCGAAGAGCAGCGCACAACAGGGACGGTGAATTGGCATCAGTAGTCTCAAACTTATCAACTGAACCAAGAGCGGGCTCGCAAATTCGAGAAACCGCTTTTCGTTTGTTGTGCCTGAACCACACTTTTACCAGCTATATTTCAGCCCTGGGCGCCCACAGGGAAAAGCTGACAACGCCAGATATCCTGGCGCTGCTGGACGATGCCGTTTGTTATGTTGATGACGCGCTGCACCACTCGCCGGCCGATGAGCAACGGGTACAGCAAGCTCTATCAAGCCTGCAGACCCGGATACAGCATCTCGACCCCCGTGCCGAGAGCAAGGAGCCGCTGGTACTTCAACAAATCGGGCTGCTACTGGCGCTGCTGCCAGAGATTTGTCGGCTACAGCGACAGGTTGAGATTCAACCTGAGTAGGCCTCCCTCTCCTGCATTTGTTCCGCCGCCCACTCCTCAAGCTCCTGACGCTGTTGCGTCGGGAGCGTGGCTGCATGTACGCCAGCAATAGCTCCCTGTAAACAATAAAGAATATTAACCGTTAACGCTTTATTCATTTTCCGTAACCTCAGCCAGGCTTCTTTGGCCCCAATCTTACGCAGCGTTAATTCATCTGTGATGCCTGAATTAATCAACTGTAGCTCCATGTGAAAACTGATATTTGGCAAATTTTTCAATCTCCCTGAATGCCGCTGCCGATGTTTTTCATAGCGAGCGCTCTGTAATGACAGCGCTGATAAATGAAAAAGCATTTTGCTATCCTGCCAAAGCCCTTCATCAATATGATAATACTTCAGCGCGACCAGACGACCATTCTTCTGCATCTTCAAAAGCGGGTTTTTATGCGCCACGCGGTACTCCGCGCTCTGCTCACAGACCCGAAGATAGATTTCCCCCTCGGCCATCATGGCAAATACGGTGTTATCTATCGCCAGGCTATAGCCACCAAATAAGGGCCGACAGCTTATTTTTCCTAATGGAGACAAACATGCCCGAAACTGATGGATCCTAAAACATACAAGTTTCTTCATGATTATTCCTTTGTTAATCATGTAAATAAGACATAAATTTGCTAACGGATCCGTTAATAAAGAAAATAAGTGACTTCTCTTCATGCGGCAACATGAATTATCTCTTTATTTTAATCAGCTTGTTTTTTTGCGAGCGGCTTTCAGAAAATAGCCTTTTGATGAAGTCAAAAGCAGGGAAAGTAAAATGCTTAATTAATATTAATCACATTAGAGCACAAAGTGGAGGGTATCTCTGGTCACTCGTATACGGTTAACATCATCATTTGTGAGAAGAATTTATCCAGGTAAAAAGCGCAACAACGATGAATTCACATTATGTACGCGCTGACATACGACGCTATCGGCACTTGCTTATTCCCAGAGATGTACAAATTTCATCCAGAAACAGAGAAAATAGTGTTGATCTTTCACCCTGCCGCATATACTGTATATGCATACAGTAAGCCACAGGCGGGATAGACTATGTTTACATCAGCTCACGCAAATCGTTCACCACTGACTTCTACTTCAGTACGTCGTCGCTCTCATGACGCTGCCGAACAGCCAGCTAACGGGCTGATCAGTGAAATAGTCTATCGAGAAGATCAGCCTATGATGACGCAGCTACTATTGCTTCCTTTATTACAGCAGCTTGGTCAGCAGTCACGCTGGCAGCTCTGGCTGACTCCACGGCAGAAGCTAAGCCGTGAATGGGTGCAGTCATCCGGTTTACCGCTGTCCAAGGTTATGCAGATCAGCCAGCTCTCCCCCGCTAATACCCTGGAGTCAATGGTTCGCTCACTGCGCACCGGAAATTATAGCGTCGTTATTGGCTGGCTATCAGAAGAACTGAGCATTGAGGAACATGAGCGACTGGTTGCCGCTGCAGAAGAGGGTCACGCAATGGGCTTTATCATGCGCCCGGTAAGAAATAACGATCAGCCAGGCAGACAACTTTCTGGGCTAAAAATTCACTCAAACCTGTATCATTAACCGAGTTTAGGATTAATCCTGGAATTTTTTTTGCCCTGACGCGAGATGGGCTTTCTTGATGGGCATTTTTGTTAAAATGCTTGTCTGATGCGGCTTCGCGACTTTTTTTGCCCCGAATAAGTTCAACCGTATTTGTTAAACATAGCGTACACAACCCTTTTTTTTCATATGCCTGACGGAGTTCACACTTGTAAGTTTCGAACTAAGTTGTAGACTTTACATCGCCAGGGGTGATCGGCTTACGCTGCATGTATCAGCATAGTTAACAACAAGTCACGCCCCGGGTGAAGGATTTAACCGTGAGGTCTTCTGAACCTTCATGGCGAATTTTGGATGATAATGAGGCGCAAAAAATGAAAAAGACAGCTATCGCGATTGCAGTGGCACTGGCTGGCTTCGCTACCGTAGCGCAGGCCGCTCCGAAAGATAACACCTGGTACGCAGGTGCTAAACTGGGCTGGTCCCAGTATCACGACACCGGTTTCTACGGTAACGGTTTCCAGGGCAACAACGGCCCGACCCGTAACGATCAGCTGGGTGCTGGTGCGTTTGGTGGTTACCAGGTTAACCCGTACCTCGGTTTTGAAATGGGCTACGACTGGCTGGGCCGTATGGCTTATAAAGGCAGCGTTGACAATGGCGCTTTCAAAGCTCAGGGCGTTCAGCTGACTGCTAAACTAGGTTACCCGATCACTGACGATCTGGATATCTATACCCGTCTGGGTGGTATGGTTTGGCGCGCAGACTCCAAAGGTAACTACGCTTCTACCGGCGTTTCCCGTAGCGAACACGACACTGGCGTATCTCCGGTATTCGCGGGCGGCTTAGAGTGGGCTGTTACTCGTGACATCGCAACCCGTCTGGAATACCAGTGGGTTAACAACATCGGCGACGCTGGCACCGTTGGTACCCGTCCTGATAACGGCATGCTGAGCCTGGGCGTTTCCTACCGTTTCGGTCAGGACGATGTTGCTCCGGTTGTAGCTCCGGCTCCGGCTCCGGCTCCAGAAGTGACTACCAAGCACTTCACCCTGAAGTCTGACGTTCTGTTCAACTTCAACAAATCTACTCTGAAACCAGAAGGCCAGCAGGCTCTGGATCAGCTGTATACCCAGCTGAGCAACATGGACCCGAAAGACGGTTCCGCAGTTGTTCTGGGCTACACCGACCGTATCGGTTCCGATGCCTACAACCAGCAGCTGTCTGAGAAACGTGCTCAGTCCGTTGTTGATTACCTGGTATCCAAAGGTATCCCGGCTAGCAAAATCTCCGCTCGCGGTATGGGTGAATCCAACCCGGTTACTGGCAACACCTGTGACAACGTGAAAGCTCGTGCAGCTCTGATTGACTGCCTGGGTCCGGATCGTCGCGTAGAGATCGAAGTTAAAGGCTACAAAGACGTCGTAACTCAGCCGCAGGCTTAAGTTATATCGTCAATAAAAAACCCCGCAATGCGGGGTTTTTTTTGGCTTAAATTCCGCATTCAAAAAAACAGCAGAATCCCGGCGCCAGCATCGCTACTCTTTACCTAGCAGCACCTGCAAATCATGCTTCAGGCTGGACATCTTGCTGGCATACTTCTCTTTATGCTCAGCATCCTCAATTAACTGCACGATAGTTTCCGACAGCGTTTTACCCCGTCTTTGCGCCAGACCTGCAAGGCGCTGCCAGACCACGAATTCAAGGTCGATAGACTTTTTACGCGTATGCTGATGCTCCGCGTTGAAGTGACGCTTACGTCGAGCGCGGATAGTCTGCTTCATGCGGTTCACTAGCTCTGGATTCATATGCTGCTCAATCCAGGTATTCACCAGCACGGGTTCATTTTCGAGCGTCAGTAATACATCGACCGCGGCTTGCGCAGCGCTGGCTTCAATGTAGCGGGTAATAAGCTCACCTTCCCGATGCTTTTTTACCAGATAAGTCCATTTCCAGCCGCTTTCAAGATTTTCCAGTTGTTGATATTTCATTGCGATCTCAATGTGACCGTGTAACTCATTTCAGGATATCAGTTTTTTCCTGATGTGCTGAGAATAAATCATCTTTAGTGATGTTGGTAGATTCGTTATCACCACAACAATCGCAATCCCCCGTGTGCTCAGACGCCGCATAATGTATAATCGCGCGTTTTACATCTGACTAAAAAACAGCGACTTTGACCATTACGAAACTTACCCGAAACGACCTTGCTCCTGATACGGAAAGTTATCAGGCGCTGTTTGCACAAGCCGACCTGGCGCACGCAGAGGAATCCCTCTCAGGCGAACTGCAACCCCGTCTCTTTTATGCCCTGGAGCAGCTACTGGTCACTCCAGCCATTTCGCCATTTATGCTGGTTAAAATTCCGGAAGAACCGGAGTACCTGCAATGGTTAGCTAACGAAACCCGAACTTTACATCAACCGGCAGCAACACTCTGTGGCGTTCACTATCAGGTTGATGGCGGAAAAATCTCTCTTACGCCGGCGCATACTGCTGAAGATAATTTCGCCAGCGTTGCCCCGGTAGAAGCCGCTGACTGGATCGAAGCAGAACAGCTGTTTGGCTGCGTGCGCCAGTTTAATGGTGAAATCACCCTACAACCCGGTCTGGTCCATCGCGCCAACGGCGGCGTATTGATTCTCTCCCTGCGCGCCTTACTGGCTCAGCCCCTACTGTGGATGCGGCTAAAAAACATGGTGGCCCGCCAGCGTTTTGACTGGCTGTCATTCGATGAGTCTCGCCCTCTTCCGGTGAGCATCCCTTCTATGCCCCTGAGCCTGAAAGTGATCCTCGTGGGCGAGCGGGAATCCCTGGCTGATTTCCAGGAGATGGAACCCGAGCTTTCTGCGCAGGCTATCTACAGCGAATATGAAGATAACCTGCAAATTGCTGATGCAGATACGCTGAAGCAATGGTGCCAGTGGGTCTGGCAAAATGCTCAACAGCTTGAACTTCCGGGACTGTCCGCTAACGCCTGGCCGCTGCTGATTCAGGAAGGCGCGCGTTATACCGGCGATCAGGAAACTTTGCCGCTGTGCGTTCTCTGGATTGCCCGCCAGCTTAGAGAAGCCGCCGCGTTCTGTGAAGGTGAAGAGATTCGCGCCGAAGAGATACAAACCATGCTGGAGCGTCGTCTGTGGCGCGAGGGCTATCTTGCTGAGCGCATCCAGGATGAAATCCTGCAGGAGCAGATCCTGATCGAAACCGAAGGCGAATGCGTAGGACAAATCAACGCACTCTCTGTCATTGAGTTTCCGGGTCACCCTCGCGCGTTTGGCGAGCCTTCGCGTATCAGCTGCGTCGTGCATATTGGCGACGGCGAATTCATCGACGTTGAACGCAAGGCCGAGCTGGGCGGCAACATTCACGCAAAAGGCATGATGATCATGCAGGCGTTTCTGATGTCCGAGCTGGAGCTCGAACAACAGCTTCCCTTCACCGCCTCCCTGACCTTCGAGCAGTCCTACAGCGAAGTGGATGGCGATAGCGCCTCCATGGCCGAACTGTGCGCGCTAATCAGTTCGCTGGCCAATGTACCGATTAATCAGAGCATCGCCGTTACCGGCTCTGTCGATCAGTTTGGTCGCGTACAGCCGGTTGGCGGGCTCAACGAGAAAATTGAGGGCTTCTTCGCTATTTGCCAACAGCGTGGGCTGACCGGTAAACAGGGCGTCGTCATCCCCTCCGCCAACGTTCGTCATCTGAGCCTGGCACAAGAACTGCAGCAGGCCGTTGCGGATGAGCAGTTCTTTATATGGGCAGTCGATGACGTGTCGGAAGCGCTGCCCATTCTGACCCAGTTGCTCTGGGACGGCGAAGGACAAACTTTACGGCAAACCATTCAGGAACGAATTGCGCAGGCGACACAGCAAGAGAGTCGTCATCGCTTTCCGTGGCCGCTACGCTGGTTAGGCGGTTCAGGTTCGAACTGATCGGACTTGTTCAGCGTACACGTGTTAGCTATCCTGCGTCCCGAACTCAAAATAAGGCTTACTGAAAACATGGTAGATAAACGCGAATCCTATACAAAAGAAGACCTTCTTGCCTCTGGTCGTGGTGAACTATTTGGTGCAAAAGGCCCCCAGCTGCCGGCACCAAGTATGCTGATGATGGACCGCGTCATCAAAATGAGCGAAACCGGTGGTAACTATGACAAAGGTTATGTTGAGGCAGAACTCGATATTAACCCGGACCTGTGGTTCTTCGGTTGCCATTTCATTGGTGACCCGGTAATGCCGGGCTGCCTGGGTCTGGATGCCATGTGGCAGCTGGTTGGTTTCTACCTGGGCTGGTTAGGCGGTGAAGGTAAAGGCCGTGCATTAGGCGTGGGTGAAGTTAAGCTCACTGGCCAGATACTGCCAACGGCGAAGAAAGTGACCTACCGTATTCATTTCAAACGCGTGATAAACCGTCGTTTGATTATGGGCCTGGCGGATGGCGAAGTGCTGGTTGACGGTCGTCTGATTTACACCGCAACCGACCTGAAAGTGGGCCTGTTCCAGGACACTTCCGCATTCTGATAAGCAGTGACCCGTTAGAAAAGGCGAAGCCCCCGCGCAGCGGAGGCTTCTTTTTTAAAGAGACAGTCAGGCAGTTTGTACCCTGTCCTCCATGGCTTCTCGCCAGCCTCCTAGCCAATAAGACCTTTGGTTTAAGGTCTGGTAAGGACACATTTCCTTCGACCTTCCGGTAATACCGGCCTGGTACCCACGCTGATGTGCCCGTTCCAGGCGATCTCGTTTTTGTCTCTTCATGCCTCGTTTCCCTCATTCTTTGATCTGGTGGAAAAGAAAACAATGGTCACTTAATGCGCAACCACGGTTAACGAATACCGCGAATCAGAGATAGCGTCAATGCGCAAAATTCACGCCATTGTCATATTTGTGAGCTACATGAAAGTTCGTTTGTACAAAAACTGTGAACCAGCACAAGTAACAATCTGATGAGACAAACAAAAAGCCACTGCGATTTTCATTCTCGCAGCGGCCTTTTACTCTTATGAATTTTACTTATGGCAGACGATTAAGCTCGCTGGCAATCGCGGTTGCTTCCTGAGTCCAGGCCTGAGCTAACGTTTTCACCATCGCGTCGTAGCCATCCTCTTGCTGCTTAAGCTCAATATGGAACGGCCGCTTGATCAGCTGCCCTTGATGCTTCAGCAGCCACTCGCCGCTGACGATTACCCGGCCATCGTAACGACCGTGAAAACCACTAACGGATACGTTCAGCGTATCTTGCTCGCTACCCAGCGGTTGAGAAGCGACAACCCATCCCGGTAGCTGGTTGCTAAGGTTCGCCACCAGCGTTGTTCTCAGCTGTTGATCGAGCGGGCTAGCCCATAGATTGTTGTTGGCAATCACATACTGAACATCGGTGGTCTGATAAACCACCCCGTTACCGGCCAGATAATCTGGAATGCTAACCTGCTCAACCCACAGCAAATTTTTGCTTTGATGGGCGGCGCTTTGCGCGCCTCCCTGCGCCACCGGAAGCTGATAGTAAGTTTTACTCTCGCCGCCGCTGCTGCATGCCGTCAGCGCGCATACCGCCGCCGCTATTAGCCATTTCTTCATTATTTCGCTCCCTTCGGCTGTGGATCTTTTTTATCCTTCGCCTCAAATACCAGCGCATTGCTCTTATCATTGAGCGTTTTCAGTACCGGCTGCAGTTCGCGAAGAACCTGGTCGAGACGCTGCATGTCCGCAACCATCTTATTGTATGCCGCAGATCCCGGCTGGAAGCCTTGCATACTACGATTAAGTTCACGCAACGTATTCTGCATATCGCCCGGTAGCTGCTGCATCGACTGACTTGACGTTATCTTGTTCAGACTATCCAGCGTCGCCTGTACGTGCTGCATCGTTTTTTCACTTTGCGCCAGCGTACTGGTTGCCTGCTCCAGCAGCGGGTTAATTGGCAGATTATTAATCTTATCCAGCGCATCCATCAGCCGCTGCTGGATCTGCGCCAGGCCACCGCTCACGGTTGGAATAATCGGATATCCGCCAAACTCCTGGAACTTGCCGCGCGCTGGCGCTTTCGGGTAGAAGTCGAGATCGATATACAGCGCCCCGGTGACCAGGTTACCGGTTTTAAGTGAACCACGCAGTCCACGGTTCATCAGATCATCGATATGCTTACGAATGTCAGGATCGGTGCCTAACTGATTGATCAAGCGTTCAGGCTCAATCCGCACTTCGACCGGAATACGATAGTCATCGTTTAAGCTCTGCTTCAGACCGGGGATAAAGAACGGTACTTTACCCACGGTCCCAAGGCGGATACCGCGGAACTCAACCGGCGCGCCGGGTTGCAGACCGCGAATCGAATCTTTAAAGAACATCACGTAGTCAATATGCTGAGTAAACACTGAATCCTGAATGCTGCGCTGGTCGTCAAACAGATGATATTCAGTTTTATTCGCCACCGGCTCACCTAACGGCAACCCTTCGGGAATATCAAAGCTGACGCCGCCGCCAAACAGGGTCGACAGCGATCCCATTTCAACGCGCATACCGGCAGCGGTCAGATCCACCGCAATACCGCTATCCTTCCAGAAGCGCACGTTATTGGTTACCAGCCGATCGTTAGGCGCACTGATAAACAGTTGATAAGTAATGTTCCTTTTTTGCGCATCGAAAGTGCTGGTTTCAACTGAACCTACGCGATAGCCGCGGAAAAGCACCGGATCGCCGGGTGAAAGCTGACCCGCTTTGCTGCTTTCCAGCAGGATGCGAATACCTTTAGCATCAGGGGATGCCAACGGTGGTGAATCCAGCAGCGGATACTGCGACGGGACAGAACCTTTGGTACCGGGCTGCAGTTCGATATAGGCGCCGGATAACAGCGTCCCCAGACCGCTAATCCCTTCACGACCGACCTGCGGTTTAACCACCCAAAAAACCGAATCCTGATGCAGCAGTTTTTCCATGCCTGAATTCAGCCGGGCTTTAACTTCCACGTGGGTCAGGTCATCAGTCAGCGTTGCGCTTTCAATCACGCCGACATCAACGCTGCGGCTTTTGATCCGGGTTTTCCCCCCTTCAATTCCCTCAGCGTTAGTCGTAATCAGGGTCACTTCCGGCCCCTGGTGACTATAGTGATAAAAAAGAATCCAGGCACCAATGAGCGCCGTAACTATCGGGAAGATCCACACCGGTGACCAGTTTTTCACCTTTTGCACCTTCGCTTCTCCGCTCTTATTTTCCATGCTGCAGTCTTTCCTCATGGCTTGAATCTGGCTCACGATCCCACAATAAACGAGGGTCAAACGTCATGGCCGAAAACATTGTCATTACTACGACCAGCGCAAACATCACAGCTCCTATCGCCGGATAGATATTCATTAATCCACCGATGCGTACCAGAGCGGAGAGGACTGCGATAACAAACACATCAATCATTGACCAGCGGCCAACAAACTCGACGACTTCATAGATCAGATGCATGCGCTCCGAGTCGCGATCTCCCTTGCCGCTTGCGTTCCAGCATAGCCAGCCAATGGCGATCATCTTTAACGTCGGCACCATAATACTGGCGATAAATATCACCATAGCAACCGGATACGATCCTTCACTCCATAGCAGGATCACCCCCGCCATAATAGTGGAGGGCATTTTATCGCCCAGCAGGTCGGTAATCATGATCGGCAAAATATTGGCGGGCATATAGAGGATCAATGAAGTCACCAGCAGCGCCAGCGTCCACTGCAGGCTGTTTTTACGCCGGGCGGTTCCCTTGGTACGGCAGCGTGGACAAACAGCCTCATCCACGGGCAAAACCGCCGTGCAGCATGAACACGAGCGTAGACCCTGGCGCAAACCGGAAACGCCGACTTTCAACGGCTGTTTAATCGGCGGCATTGGCGCAATATCATCCCATAACCAGCGGCGATCCACGCACTGGAACGTTCGCAGCTGTAACAGGCAGAACATACACCAGGGAATAAAACTCAGGCCGATGCCGATATCGCCGTATGCCATCAGCTTAACGAAGCTAACCAGTACTCCGGCGAGGAAGATCTCCGCCATCCCCCAGGTTTTAAGGTGAAACAGGATCCGCGCCAGAAAGGCTTTTAACCCGGAAGGCATGCTCACCCGGTTGACCAGTAGCAGTATAGTGACCAGGCAGAATGCCGGCACCAGCTGTACGAACAGTAAAAAGAAAGTCCCGAGGCTGGCGTAATCCTCGGTAAACAGCACATTTGGAATTTCCAGTAGCTCAATTTCGCTGCTGATCCCCCCAACCTTCATAAAGATGAAGGGAAACAGATTGGCCAGCAGCAGCATGAACAACGCGACCAGCGCGTAGGCTGTGGGACGCTGCCGGGGAGCGTCCCATGACGTTGTTAATGTCGTTCCGCAACGCGGACACGTAGCTTTCTGGCGATGCTCCAGCTGCGGCAAAGCCACCAGCAGATCACATTGTCGACACAGGATATGCCGCGCAGCATGATGATGATCGCACATGAAAACTCCTCAGCTTACGCGCCGTTTTTTAATCCTTCGAGATATTCCCAGCGTTCGAAGGCGGTTTCTAGCGCCTGCTCCGCTTCACTCAGCTGCGCAAGCACCTGCTGCGTATGGTCATGCGATTGCCCAAAGAAAGAAGGGTCGGCAACCTGCTCCTGCAAATTCTGCAGCTGGGCTTCCAGCTCTTCCAGTTTCTGCGGCAGCTGTTCCAGCTCGCGCTGCAGGTTATAGCTTAGTTTGCTGGCAGCGCGTTTGACACTTTCTGCTTTCGGTTGAGCAACTTCAACAGTCTTTTTAGAAACCGACTGCTTTTTCGCCAGATACTGGGCCTGCTGACCGCGTGCGTCATGATAGCCGCCAACGTATTGACCAATTTGTCCCGCGCCTTCGAAGATCCAACACTCCGTTACCGTGTTATCAACAAATTGACGGTCGTGGCTAACCAGCATCACCGTTCCCTGATAGCCGTCAACCAGCTCTTCCAGCAGTTCCAGGGTTTCGACATCCAGATCGTTTGTCGGTTCATCGAGAATCAACAGGTTACTGGGCTTGAGAAACAGACGCGCCAGCAACAGACGGTTACGCTCACCGCCCGACAGCGCGCGCACCGGCGTCATCGCGCGTTTCGGATGGAACATAAAGTCCTGCAGATAGCCCAGGACGTGGCGCGGCTTGCCGTTCACCATCACTTCCTGTTTACCTTCCGCAAGGTTATCCATCACCGTTTTATCCGGATCAAGTTCCGCGCGGTGCTGGTCGAAGTAAGCCACCTCCAGCTTGGTACCCACGTGAATACGTCCGCTATCCGCCTGCAGTTGACCGAGCATCAGCTTTAGCAGCGTGGTTTTGCCGCAGCCGTTCGGGCCAATCAGCGCAATTTTGTCACCTCGTTGGATTTGGGCGGTGAAATCTTTCACCAGCACCTTGCCATCAACCTGGTAGTTGACGTTCTCCATTTCGAACACGATCTTGCCCGAACGCGCGGCCTCTTCGACCTGCATCTTCGCGCTGCCCATCACTTCACGGCGCTCACCGCGCTCGCGACGCATGGCTTTTAACGCCCGTACGCGCCCTTCGTTACGGGTACGACGCGCTTTGATCCCCTGGCGGATCCACACTTCTTCCTGCGCCAGCTTGCGATCGAACTCCGCGTTCTGTAATTCCTCCACGCGCAGCGCTTCTTCTTTATCCAGCAGATACTGATCGTAGTTACCCGGATAGGTGACCAGCTTGCCGCGATCGAGATCGACAATGCGCGTCGCCATATTGCGGATAAAGGAACGGTCGTGCGAAATAAAAATAATAGTGCCTTTGAACATCTTCAGGAAACCTTCCAGCCAGTCGATAGTTTCAATATCGAGGTGGTTGGTCGGTTCGTCGAGCAGCAGCACGCGCGGCCCGCTGACCAGCGCGCGGCCAAGGGCCGCTTTACGCAGCCAGCCGCCGGAAAGCGAGGAGAGCTCGGCGTTAGGATCGAGACTGAGCTGTTCCAGCACTTCATTAATGCGGCTATCGAGCTGCCACAGGCCTAAGTTATCCAGTTGCTCCTGAAGACGCGCCAGTTCGTTCAGATTCTTATCACTCGGATCGGTCATCACCAGCTGCGAAACATCGTGATAGCCCTTGAGATAAGCCGCTTGTTCCGCAATCCCTTCGGCCACAAAGTCGTAAACGGTGCCGGTTACATTACGCGGCGGATCCTGCTGTAAACGTGCCACAACCAGATCCAGTTCATAGATAATGCGCCCGTCATCAAGACCCTGTTCACGATTGAGGATCTTCATCAGGGTCGATTTACCCGCACCGTTGCGCCCTACCAGGCAGACGCGTTCGTTATCTTCGATATGCAGTTCAGCATTATCCAGCAGCGGCGCATCGCTGAAAGAGAGCCAGGCGCCGTGCATACTAATTAAAGACATTCTTTATTCCTTTCAGGCTGCGGTAATCAGCCAGCAGTTGTGAATCTGACGGTTGCGGGCAAAATCCTGAGACAGCGTTTTTTGCGTGATCTCCTGCGCCTTCAGGCCCAGTTGCTCCAGCCCGTCATGATCCATACGGAAACCGCGTTTGTTGTTCGAGAACATAATCGTGCCGCCTTTACGCAGCAGACGTTTTAAATCGGTCATCAGGCGCAAATGGTCGCGCTGAACGTCAAACGCATCATCCATACGCTTGGAGTTGGAGAAGGTTGGCGGATCGATAAAGATCAGGTCGAACTGCTCGGTCGTCTCCCGCAGCCAGCCCAGCACATCGGCCTGCATCAGGCGATGCGCGCGGCCGGTTAAGCCATTGAGGCGCAGGTTACGTTCAGCCCATTCAAGATAGGTACGTGACATATCGACCGTCGTCGTGGAACGCGCGCCGCCAAGGCCGGCATGGACGCTGGCGCTGCCGGTGTAGGAGAAAAGGTTGAGGAAGTCTTTGCCTTTACTCATCTGGCCCAGCATGCGGCGAGCGATACGATGGTCGAGGAATAGCCCGGTATCCAGGTAGTCGGTCAGGTTGACCCACAGACGCGCGTTATACTCCTGTATCTCAATGAACTCACCCTTTTCGCCCATTTTTTGATACTGGTTTTTACCTTTCTGCCGTTCGCGAGTTTTCAGTACCAGCTTGTTCGGCGCAATCCCCAGTACGGCAATGGTGGCGGCAATAATATCAAACAGGCGCTGGCGGGCTTTATGCGCATCAACGGTTTTCGGCGGCGCATACTCCTGCACCACCACCCAATCGGCGTAGCGGTCGATAGCGACGTTATACTCCGGGAGGTCGGCATCATACAGGCGATAGCATTCAATACCTTCCTGACGCGCCCACTTCTCGTATTTTTTCAGGTTCTTGCGCAGACGGTTGGCGAAATCTTCCGCCAGCATAGCGGTTTTGCCGCCTTCGTTTTCTGCAAGATGGTAGTTCTTCTGTACGCAGTCGAGCGGGCCGTTTTTCGCTTTAAACTGTTTATCAGCACGAAGCTGCAGGCAGCTCAGCAGATCCGGCGAGGCGCTAAACAGCGACAGGTTCCAGCCGCCAAACTGGTTTTTCATGATCCGCCCCAGCAGGCTATGCAGGGCAATCAGCGCCGGTTCACTCTCCAGACGCTCGCCGTACGGCGGGTTGCTAATCACCGTGCCATAAGGGCCCTTCGGCAGTGGGTTGCTAAGCTGGGCAACATCTTTCACTTCGAAGGTAATCAGTTCGCCAATACCGGCTCGGCGGGCGTTACGCTGCGCGCGTTCGATAACGCGGGCGTCAACGTCGGAACCGTAAAAGCGCGATTCATACGCCGCAAGTCCCTGACGGGCGCGGGTTTGCGCTTCGGCTTTCACTTCTTTCCAGATAGCATCGTCATGCTGCGCCCAGCCGCCGAAACCCCAGTGACCACGGTGTAAACCCGGCGCACGATCGGTGGCCAGCATCGCCGCTTCAATCAGCAGCGTACCGGATCCGCACATCGGATCGAGCAGCGGCGTACCCGTAGCCCAGCCGGAACGCATCACTATCGCCGCGGCCAGGTTTTCTTTGATTGGCGCCATGCCGGTCCCATCGCGGTAGCCGCGCAGGTGCAAGCCCTCGCCGCTGAGATCCAGGGAAATATGCGCGGTCTCTTTATTCAGCCAGACGTTAATTCGTAGATCGGGGTTTTCACGATCGACGTTGGGACGCGGCAGATTCTTACGCGTAAAGCTGTCTACGATGGCGTCTTTAACCTTCAACGCCCCGTACTGACTGTTACGAATCTCTTCGTTCAGCCCGCTAAAGTGCACGGCAAAAGTGGCATCCTGGGTGAAAATCTCCGTCCATGGAATAGCCTGTACGCCAAGATACAGATCCAGGTCGCTGTAGACGCTGCACTGCCCCAGCGGCAGCATAATCCGCGAAGCCAGCCGGCTCCACATCAGGCTTTGATACAGCAACCGCGTATCTCCCTGAAAATGGACCCCGCCCTGGACCAACTGGCAGTCCACCGCGCCCAGCCCTTCCAGTTCAGTTTTTAACAGCTCTTCCAGCCCACGAGCCGTACTGGCAAACAGAGAATTCATATCGTCACTTTTACTAAAAGAAAATTGGTGCGCATTATAGCCAATATGCGCCCTATGTCATAAAGTTAAAGGCTTATTTTTAAAGCCAGGGGCAGCGTATGGTCACCCTTTCGCGTCTTTTCGTTCATCCCGTCAAATCAATGCGGGGAATTGGGCTCAGCCACGCTTATGCAGATATCAGCGGGCTAGCCTTCGATCGTATCTTTATGGTGACGGAAACCGATGGCACCTTCATCACCGCCCGTCAGTTTCCGCAAATGGTTAAGTTTATTCCGGCGCCGCTCCATGATGGTCTGCATCTGACCGCGCCGGACGGCAGCAGCGCGGTGGTCCGCTTCAGCGATTTCTCGACGCAGCAGGAGCCTACCGAAGTCTGGGGTAACCACTTTACCGCCCTGATTGCCCCATCCGCGGTCAACCAGTGGCTAAGCGGATTCTTTAACCGCAGCGTTCAGCTCCGCTGGCTGAGTCCGCAGCTCAGCCGCAGGGTGCAACGTCACGATGCCGTGCCCCTCTCCTTCGCCGACGGTTTTCCCTACCTGCTGGCCAATGAGGCTTCACTACGCGATTTGCAAAAACGTTGCCCGGCCAGCGTAAGCATAGAACAATTTCGCCCGAATCTTCTGGTGACCGGCGCGGCCGCCTGGGAGGAGGATACGTGGAAAGTGGTGCGCATTGGCGAGGTCATTTTTGATGTCGCTAAACCGTGCAGCCGCTGCGTATTGACGACCGTCAGCCCGGAGCGCGGGCAAAAGCATCCTGCCGGCGAGCCCTTAAGCACGCTGCAGAGTTTCCGCACGGCGCTGGATAACGGCGATGTCGATTTCGGCCTGAACCTGATCGCGCGAAATAGCGGCGTAATCCGCGTGGGCGATGAGTTAGAAGTGCTGGCCCGCGGCCCGGCGAAGGCCTACGGCGCAGGCGAGAGTGATAATACGCCGGCACCTGAAGCGCAGCAGAACGCGACGGTAGAAATAGTCTGGCAGGGAGTGAGCTTTACCGGTAATAATCAGCAAATCCTGCTGGAGCAGCTGGAACAACAGGGAATTCGCATTCCTTACTCATGTCGGGCAGGAATCTGCGGCAGTTGCCGCATCCGGCTGGAAGAAGGGGAAGTCAGCGCGCTGAAGAAAAACGCGGTAGCCGCCGATGGCACTATTCTGTGCTGTAGCTGCGTACCGAAAACCGCGGTGAGGCTGACGCCTTAAACCGCCTGGCCCAGGCTGTAGCTGGCGACACCTGGCGCTGGCTGCAGTCTGTCATTCATAATTTTAATCACATCGCCCAGTTGCATCACGCGGCCGGCAAGCGTCAGACCGGGCTGAGCTAACAGGCATAGCGCGGCGTTTTCGCCGGGCTCAACCACCAACAGATTGACCTGCTGGCCGGTATCGCTGAGCCATGCGCTGGCGGCATCGCCAACGCCGGGCTGCCAGCTCTCTTCATGAGTATTGAAGTGCCAGCTTTTCGGCATTTGCGGTTTGAGAAAACGAATGGCGACCAGCGCATTAAGCACTAATTCTGCACGCTGTTCTTTTGTTAATTCGAGGTCGCGGCATTTTTCTTCAAAGGAAAAATAGAGCGCGGCATCATCAACGCAAAATCCGGAAGGCGCGAAGGCGTCGGGCGTCAACATTCGGCGGGCAAAACGCGACCTGAATAACATACCATTAGCCAGATCGAGCATCATGCGGTCATGCTCTTCATCATAATACCAGCGCCAGTTATCGTCAGGTTTGATCCGCATTTCTACCCCCGTCCTCTTCCACTTCCATCTGTAATTAACAGGTAAACTGCTACAGAATATTTCCAAAATTAAGAAAAGACTAAAATGTTTAAATAAGCAACAATGAAGGAATATAAAACAACCAGGGCTATAAATAAAGCCCTGGTGAAGTATCAGAAGGGGAAAAGATTAGATATGGGTAACAATTTCTTTAATCAGCGGCGGACCTTTAAAAATAAATCCGGAATAAATCTGCACCAGCGTCGCTCCGGCGGCTATCTTTTCCCGGGCGGCAATCACCGAGTCAATACCGCCGACTCCGATAATGGGCAGACGGCCATTTAATTCCGCAGACAGCATACGGATAATTTCCGTACTCTTTAGCTGCAAAGGACGTCCGCTAAGCCCACCGGTTTCATCACAATGTTTCATCCCCTGTACCAGCGATCGATCCAAAGTCGTATTGGTGGCAATCACGCCATCTATATTATGCCGGACTAAACTGTCCGCCACCTGGATCAATTCTTCGACGGAAAGATCCGGTGCGATCTTTACGGCCACAGGAACATATTTCTGGTGCTTCTCTTGTAGCTCACGTTGCTTATTTTTAATACCAGAGAGCAAATCATCCAACGCGTCTCCGTATTGTAAAGTACGCAAGCCTGGGGTATTCGGCGAAGAGATATTAATGGCGATATAGCCGGCATAAGCATAGATTTTTTCCATACAAATCAGATAATCATCTTTACCTTGTTCTACCGGGGTATCTTTATTCTTGCCGATATTAATCCCCAGAATGCCGTCAAAATGCGCCTTTTTTACGTTCTCAACGAGGTTATCAACACCGTGGTTATTAAAGCCCATGCGGTTGATCAACCCTTCAGCATCGACCAGGCGGAAGATCCTTGGCTTATCGTTGCCCGGCTGCGGGCGTGGGGTCACGGTGCCAATTTCAATGGAACCAAAACCCATCGCGCCGAGCGCATCAATGCACTCGCCATTTTTATCCAGCCCGGCGGCCAGGCCCAGCGGATTCTTAAATGTGAGCCCCATACAGGTCACCGGTTTTGTCGGCACCTTCTGGCGAACCAACATTTCCAGCGGGGTACCCGAAACACGGCGTAATTGTTGAAAAGTGACTTCATGAGCGCGCTCAGGATCGAGCTGAAAAAGGGCTTTACGAACGAAGGGGTAGTACATGAACTCTCCTGGATTCCCGGTGTGCAAACCGGGGGCGTATTATGTGCGATCCACCCCTGAAAGGGAATTGACCTACGACAAAAAATCTCATCTCCGACGCAAACGTTTACCTTTCTCCCACTCGTTATGCACTTTCTGACAATCCAACGCCGGATAAATCATTTAGGGAAATAAAAGCGCTCTGTCACACTGCAGCTAAATGTTATCAATTATAGATAAATGCGAATATTTAGTTATAAGGAGTGAGTATGCGAGTCATCACACTTGCGGGCAGCCCGCGTTACCCTTCCCGCTCCAGCGCGCTTCTGGAATATGCCAGAGAGACGCTCTCCGCGGCGGATATTGAAGTCTGCCACTGGCACCTGCAGAATTTTGCCCCGGAAGACCTGCTCTACGCTCGCTTTGATAACCCCGCCCTCCATGCGCTGAATGAACAGCTTGCCGGCGCCGATGGGCTGATCATCGCGACCCCCGTCTATAAAGCCTCTTTTTCTGGTGCGTTAAAGACGCTTCTGGACCTGCTGCCGGAGCGCGCGCTGGAGGGAAAAATCGTTCTGCCGCTGGCTACTGGCGGAACCATCGCCCATATGCTGGCGGTGGATTACGCCTTAAAACCGGTACTCAACGCGCTGAAAGCTCAGGAGATCCTGCACGGCGTTTTTGCTGATGATAGTCAGGTCACGGATTATCAGCATAAACCACAATTTACCCCGAATCTGCAGGGTCGCCTCGACCAGGCGCTGGAAACCTTCTGGCAAGCGCTGCATCGTCCCAGCAGCCGCGCGCCGGCGCTGAAAAATTTACAGCAGGTTGCGCATGTTTAAAAATCCCGCGTTGATGCCCGTATCCAGGCAAAACGGTCAAGAATAAAGGAACACTCTATGGCGACGCTTTCGCAAAAATTCCTGATCCGCGTAGCCCCTTGGCTTTTGCCGGTCGGCAGCGTGATCGTCTGGCAATTCGCCTCCTCCGTCGGTTGGCTATCGACTCGTATTTTACCGTCGCCGGAAGGAGTGCTAAAAGCCTTCTGGACGCTCTCCGCCAGCGGCGAGCTTTGGCAGCATCTGGCTATCAGCTCATGGCGGGCGCTTATTGGTTTCAGCATCGGCGGTTCTATTGGCCTGGTTCTCGGGCTGATTAGCGGCCTGTCGCGCTGGGGCGAACGCCTGCTGGATACCTCCATTCAGATGCTGCGCAACGTGCCGCACCTCGCGCTGATTCCGCTGGTGATTTTATGGTTCGGCATCGATGAGAGCGCCAAAATCTTCCTCGTGGCGCTGGGAACCATGTTCCCGATTTATATCAACACCTGGCACGGTATTCGAAACATTGACCGGGGACTGGTCGAGATGGCTCGTAGCTACGGCTTATCGGGTTTTGCTCTGTTCCGCCATGTGATCCTGCCCGGCGCCCTGCCCTCAATTATGGTCGGCATCCGTTTTGCGCTCGGCCTGATGTGGTTAACGCTAATCGTGGCCGAGACCATCTCGGCTAACGCCGGTATCGGCTACCTCGCGATGAACGCCCGCGAATTTCTGCAGACCGATGTCGTGGTCGTCGCCATTATTCTTTACGCTATTCTCGGCAAACTGGCCGACTTCAGCGCCCAGCTGCTTGAACGCGTCTGGCTACGCTGGAATCCGGCCTATCACCTTCAGGAGGCCAACGCATGACCACAGCGCGTCTTAATCCGGGGATCCCACTGCTGCTTAACGGCGTAAGCAAGCGTTACGGCAGCAAGACGATTCTGAATGAACTCGAGCTTCATATTCCCACCGGGCAATTCGTCGCGGTGGTCGGGCGCAGCGGCGGCGGTAAAAGCACCCTGCTGCGTCTGCTTGCCGGGCTGGAAAAACCCAATGCCGGACAGCTGCTGGCGGGTTCGACGCCGCTGGCGCAAATCCAGGATGATACCCGGATGATGTTTCAGGATTCCCGCCTGCTGCCGTGGAAAACGGTGATCGATAATGTCGGCCTCGGGCTGAAAGGCCAGTGGCGCGAGGCCGCGCTCAGGGCGCTGGCAAGCGTCGGCCTTGAAGACCGCGCCGGTGAATGGCCCGCGGCGCTTTCCGGCGGGCAAAAGCAGCGCGTGGCGCTGGCTCGCGCGTTAATTCATCGCCCCGGATTATTGCTGCTTGATGAACCGCTGGGCGCGCTGGACGCGCTCACCCGCCTGGAGATGCAGGATCTGATTGTCTCGCTGTGGCAGGAACATGGATTTACCGTCCTGTTGGTCACTCACGACGTCAGCGAGGCGGTGGCGATGGCCGATCGCGTCTTGCTGATTGAAGAGGGGAAGATAGGGCTGGATCTGCTGGTGGACATTCCACGTCCGCGGCGCACGGGTTCGCCGAAGCTGGGCGAACTGGAAGCGGAAGTTTTGAATCGGGTAATGCAGCGCGGCAAGAACGAGTCTGCGCCGCGCTTAGCGAGACACGGCTGAACCGTCGTCGTTTTTATAACATCCGGCCACAGCGCAGCTGCGCCCTGGCCGGAAATCACGTCACTGTTACGCCAGCGCTTTACTGATTTTCTCGAACAGATCCCCGGAAAGATTCTCCAGCCCCTTCAGTTGCTCCAGCGCCCCGCGCATCAGCGCCTGACGCTTCTCGTCGTAGCGCTTCAGGCGGATCAGCGGTTCAATGAGACGCGAAGCAACCTGCGGGTTGCGGCTGTTCAGTTCAGTCAGCATCTCGACCAGGAACTGATAGCCGCTACCGTCTTCAGCGTGGAACGCCGCCGGGTTGCTGCCGGCAAAGGCACCGATCAGGGAACGGACGCGGTTCGGGTTACCCATGCTGAACGAGCGATGATTCAACAAGCCGCGAACCGTCTCCAGGACGTTATCCGCCGGGCTGGTGGACTGCAGGATAAACCATTTATCCATGACCAGTCCGTCCTGGTGCCATTTGTCGTCATACTCCTGCATCAGCGCATCACGGCACGGTAGCTGAGCCGCTACGGCCGCCGCCAGCGCCGCCAGCGCGTCGGTCATATTGTCCGCATGATGATACTGCGCGCTAACCAGTTTATCCGCCAGTCCGGCATCGCCAAACGCCAGATAGCGCAGGCAGGTGTTACGCAGAGAACGCTTGCCGATATCGGCATGCTCAACGCGGTAGCTGTCGAGCTTGTTGGCGTGGTAAACCGCCAGGAACTCGTCCGCCAGCTCTTTCGCCAGCGTGCGGGTAAGCGCTTCGCGCACCGCGGCGATGGCGATCGGATCGATAATCGCAAACAGCTCCGCCATTTCATTTGCCGAAGGCAGGGTCAGGATCTCCGCCGCCAGCGCCGGATCGATCTTCTCATCCAGCAGAATCGCACGGAACGCATCGGCGACGTGGATCGGCAGCGACAGCGGCTGCCCTTGCTGGTGACGGTTGACGTTGAGTTTGATATAGGTCGCCAGCAGGCTCTGCGCCGCGTCCCAGCGGGAGAAATCATTCCGCGCGTGACGCATCAGGAAGGTCAGCTGCTGATCGCTCCATTTATACTCCAGCTTCACCGGCGCGGAAAACTCGCAAAGCAGCGCCGGTACCGGCTGGAAGTAGACTTTATCGAAAACAAAAGTCTGCTCCGCCTGGGTCACGTTCAGAACGTGATGCACCGGATGGCCGCCCTTCTGCAGAGGGATCACTTTGCCTTCGTTATCGTACAGCTCGATATCGAACGGGATATGCAGCGGCAGCTTCTCCGCCTGTTCTGACGTCGGCGGCGTGCGCTGGCTGATGGTCAGGGTGTACTGCTCCGTTTCCGGATTGTAGTCGTCATGAACGGTGACAATCGGCGTACCGGACTGGCTATACCAGCGGCGGAAATGGGACAAATCGACGTTGGAAGCGTCTTCCATCGCCTGGACAAAATCATCACAGGTCGCGGCGCTACCGTCGTGGCGTTCAAAATAGAGCTGCATTCCTTTCTGGAAATTCTCTTCGCCCAGCAGAGTATGCAGCATGCGGATCACTTCCGCGCCCTTCTCATACACCGTCAGGGTGTAGAAGTTGTTCATCTCAATCACGCTGTCCGGGCGAATCGGATGCGCCATCGGGCTGGTGTCTTCGGCGAACTGCAGGCCGCGCATGGTGCGTACGTTATTGATGCGGTTGACCGCGCGTGAGCCGAGGTCGGAGCTGAACTCCTGATCGCGGAAAACGGTCAGGCCCTCTTTCAGGCTAAGCTGGAACCAGTCGCGGCAGGTAACGCGGTTGCCGGTCCAGTTATGGAAATATTCGTGACCAATGACGCGTTCGATATCCAGATAGTCTTTATCGGTCGCGGTATCGGTACGCGCCAGTACGTATTTGGAGTTAAAGACGTTAAGCCCTTTGTTCTCCATGGCGCCCATATTGAAGAAGTCGACGGCGACAATCATATAAATGTCGAGGTCGTACTCGAGACCAAAGCGGGTTTCGTCCCACTTCATTGAATTTTGTAGCGAGGTCATCGCCCATGGCGCGCGGTCAAGGTTGCCGCGGTCAACGTACAGCTCCAGCGCGACTTCACGCCCCGAACGTGTTTTAAAGGTATCACGCAGGACGTCGAAATCGCCGGCCACCAGCGCAAACAGGTAGCACGGTTTCGGGAACGGATCCTGCCACTGGATCCAGTGGCGGCCGTTTTCCAGCTCGCCCTGGGCCAGGCGGTTACCGTTGGAGAGCAGGAACGGGTATTTTGCTTTATCGGCGATGATTTTGGTGGTGAAGCGCGCCAGAACGTCCGGGCGGTCCAGATACCAGGTAATATGGCGGAAGCCTTCCGCTTCGCACTGGGTACACAGCGCTTCGCCGGACTGATACAGTCCTTCCAGCGCGGTATTCGCCGCGGGGCTAATTTCGTTGACGATGGTCAGGGTGAAATGTTCCGGTAAACCGCTAATGACCAGTTGGTTATTTTCTTCTTTGTAGTCGCTCCACGGTTGGCCGTTAACCTGAAGAGAGACCAGCGTCAGGTCTTCGCCATCCAGACGCAATGGCACATCAGACGTAGCCGCCTGGCGGGAGACCTTGCTCTCAGCCGTCACTACGGTTTTCGCGGCATCCAGGTCAAAGGTCAAATCGATATCGCTAATCAGATACTCCGGCGCACGATAGTCGTGGCGGTATTTGGCTTGGGGCTGTTGTGTCATAAAAAACCTTTAGCGTGTCCTGTAAAGTGTCGACTCAGTCTATTCCTGTTGCGCAAATCTCGCTATGCAGAATCTTCATCTTTTCAATGCTAAACATAAAAATTGCTACATTTTGATAACACAAGAGGCACGAAATGCGCTCGACCAGGCGCAAACCTTGTGGTGTGATGCGTGTTCAATATATTAAACTAGGCCTCGCAAATGACCGTCTGCGTCGCCATCAGCCGTCGCCGCGGGACAGAGTCGGGTATTACAGGTATACTCCGCCTCCTTTTTACCGCTTTGGTTTTGATGGAAACGCTCCAGTGAGAGGATGCTACTGCGCACCATGACCCAATTCACTTCTCCTGTACTGCACTCGTTGCTTGATACGGATGCCTATAAGCTGCACATGCAGCAGGCTGTCTTCCACCGCTACAATGATGTACAGGTTGCGGCGGAGTTCCGCTGCCGTGGGGATGATTTGCTCGGCATCTACGCCGATGCGATTCGCGAGCAGGTTGAGACGATGCGCGACCTGAGGCTACAGGACGATGAATATCACTGGTTGTCGAGCCTGCCCTTCTTTGCGCCAGACTATCTCGAATGGCTACGCGGCTTCCGCTACGACCCGCGCCAGGTTACCGTCATCAATGACAACGGCAAGCTGAATATCCGCCTTTCCGGGCCCTGGCTTGAAGTTATTATGTGGGAAGTTCCGCTGCTGGCGGTGATAAGCGAGCTGGTGCATCATTATCGCTCGCCGGAAGTCAGCGTCGATCTCGCGCTGAATACCCTTGAGCATAAGCTGACTGACTTTAACCGCCTCACGGCTGATATCGATATGTCGGGCTTCCGCCTGATGGATTTCGGTACCCGCCGCCGCTTCTCCCGCGAGGTGCAGCAGGCCATTGTTGAGCGTCTTCAGCAGGAACCCTGGTTCACCGGCACCAGCAATTACGATCTGGCACGTCGTCTGAATCTGACGCCGATGGGAACTCAGGCGCACGAATGGTTCCAGGCGCATCAGCAGATCAGCCCGAACCTGGCAAGCAGCCAACGCGCCGCCCTCGCGGCCTGGCTGGAAGAGTACCCGGATCGGCTGGGGATTGCCCTGACCGACTGCATTACGATGGACGCTTTTCTGCGCGATTTCGGACCGGAGTTTGCGACCCGCTATCAGGGGCTGCGCCACGACTCCGGCGACCCGGTGGAATGGGGCGAGAAGGCTATCGCCCACTACAAAAAGCTGGGCATCGACCCGCTGAGCAAAGTGCTGGTATTTTCCGATAATCTCGACCTGACAAAAGCGGTCGATCTCTATCGCCACTTCTCCTCGCGGGTGAACCTGAGCTTCGGTATCGGTACGCGTTTAACCTGCGATATTCCTCAGGTGAAGCCGCTGAATATTGTTATCAAGCTGGTGGAGTGCAACGGTAAGCCTGTCGCCAAACTTTCTGACAGCCCGGGTAAAACGATTTGCCACGACAAAGCGTTCGTTCGCGCTCTGCGCAAAGCCTTCGATCTCCCCCCGGTTAAAAAAGCCAGCTAGGTCATATAAAGACAAAATGCGTCCGCCAAAACGGGCGCATTTTTATTCGCCTCCGCTTATCACCCCGAGACGTTATCAAGCGTTAAGAATCCCGTTCGCCCCGCATGGGATAATCGCGATGAACGAATCCCTCTTAATATCAGGCTCTCACACAGCAAAGAAGGCGATCTCCTTATTTATTTCCTAAAAGCCCCCTTTCTTGTGCGAAATCTACTTGTCTGATGGAAGATGACAGGTAACATAGATATCCCCCTGCTGAAGGGGAATACAGATTTTTCTATTGGACTAACAAGAGAGACTATTATGAGCGTTGTGCCTGTAGCCGACGTACTCCAGGGCCGCGTTGCCGTTGACAGCGAAGTCACCGTGCGCGGATGGGTGCGTACCCGCCGAGATTCTAAAGCTGGCTTTTCTTTCCTCGCCGTCTATGACGGTTCCTGCTTTGATCCTGTACAGGCCGTTATTAGTAATTCTCTTCCCAATTACAATCAGGAAGTCCTGCGCCTGACCACCGGCTGTTCGGTCGTGGTAACCGGCAAAGTCGTGGCGTCTCAGGGACAGGGCCAGAGCTTTGAAATCCAGGCTAGCCATGTTGAAGTCAGCGGCTGGGTTGAAGATCCGGATACTTATCCGATGGCGGCTAAACGTCACAGCATTGAGTATCTGCGTGAAGTTGCCCACCTGCGCCCGCGCACCAACCTGATTGGCGCGGTGGCGCGCGTTCGCCATACGCTGGCGCAGGCGCTGCACCGTTTCTTCGACGAGCAGGGCTTCTTCTGGGTTTCTACTCCGCTGATTACCGCTTCCGATACTGAAGGCGCCGGCGAGATGTTCCGCGTTTCAACGCTGGATCTGGAAAACCTGCCGCGCAACGACCAGGGCAAAGTCGATTTCGATAAAGACTTCTTCGGCAAAGAGTCGTTCCTGACCGTTTCTGGCCAGTTGAACGGCGAAACCTACGCCTGCGCGCTGTCTAAAATCTACACCTTTGGCCCGACCTTCCGCGCGGAAAACTCCAACACCAGCCGCCATCTTGCGGAGTTCTGGATGCTGGAGCCGGAAGTCGCCTTTGCTAACCTGAACGATGTGGCAGGTCTGGCAGAAGCGATGCTGAAGTACGTTTTCAAAGCCGTTCTCGAAGAGCGCGCGGATGACATGCAGTTCTTTGCCGAACGGGTTGATAAAGACGCCATCGACCGCCTGCAGCGTTTTGTTTCCGCTGATTTTGCCCAGGTTGATTACACCGACGCGGTCACTATTCTGGAAAATTGCGGTAAGCAGTTCGAAAACCCGGTCTACTGGGGCGTGGATCTCTCCTCCGAGCACGAACGCTATCTGGCGGAAGAGCACTTTAAAGCGCCGGTTGTCGTGAAAAACTATCCGAAAGATATTAAGGCGTTCTATATGCGCCTTAACGAAGACGGTAAAACCGTCGCTGCTATGGACGTGCTGGCACCGGGCATCGGTGAAATCATCGGCGGCTCCCAGCGTGAAGAACGCCTGGACGTGCTTGACGCGCGTATGGCGGAAATGGGTCTTAATAAAGAAGACTACTGGTGGTATCGCGACCTGCGCCGTTACGGCACCGTGCCGCACTCTGGTTTCGGTCTGGGCTTTGAACGTCTGATCGCTTACGTGACCGGCGTGCAGAACGTTCGTGACGTCATTCCGTTCCCGCGGACTCCGCGTAACGCGACATTCTGATTTTTTTCTGCAATTTTTGTCAAAGGCCAGCGCAAGCTGGCCTTTTTTTATGTCAATTTACGTTAATGAATATCAGGAAACTTAAACATCAACCAACATGATTCACAATTATGTTACGCACTATTTCATTAGTGAGCGCTAATTAAAACCGCACCTTTTGTTCATAAACTGGCAAACACGCTGATTATATTGCTCGTTTTTTAACCACACGCAGCACAACTTGCAACGACAAGATTTGAATAAAAATAAAGCAAAATGCTGATGCAAAATGCACAAACCCTCTCTTATCTAAATTATTCATAATTAATTCATATAGATATATAAAGAAAGGCGATTTTGTCAGCAAACGGGACCGGAATGTTGATTGAGTTCACAAAGTTCCCAAAAATACACATTTAGTTACATAGAATTTCCTTTTGTTACTCATATGCGATATTGGTAGCATTTTCAGGCTAGCGAAACGTTGTTCTGAATGGAAAGATGCCTCCAGACACCAAACTATCATCAATAGTTCCGTAAATTTTTATTGACGAAACTTATTGGCGGCAGTGGCAAGTGTTCATAAAAAAATATAAATGAGGGTAATAAATAATGATGAAGCGCAAAATTCTGGCAGCGGTAATTCCTGCCCTGCTGGTAGCCGGTGCAGCTAACGCTGCAGAAATCTATAACAAGAACGGCAACAAACTGGACTTCTACGGGAAAATGGTTGGCGAGCACGTTTGGACCACCAACGGCGACACCAGCAGCGATGATACCACTTACGCCCGTATCGGCCTGAAAGGCGAAACCCAGATCAACGATCAGCTGATCGGCTACGGTCAGTGGGAATACAACATGGATGCGTCCAATGTTGAAGGTAAACAGACCACCAAAACTCGTCTGGCTTTCGCAGGCTTAAAAGCCGGTGAATATGGTTCATTCGACTACGGTCGTAACTATGGCGCCATCTACGACGTCGAAGCGGCAACCGATATGCTGGTTGAATGGGGCGGCGACGGTTGGAACTACACCGACAATTTCATGACCGGCCGTACCAACGGCGTAGCCACCTATCGTAACTCTGACTTCTTCGGTCTGGTTGACGGTCTGAGCTTCGCGCTGCAGTACCAGGGTAAAAATGACGCTTCTAGTCGTGATGTTAAGAAACAAAACGGCGACGGCTTCAGCACCGCGGCAACCTACGCGTTTGACAACGGCGTTGCGCTGTCTGCAGGCTATGCGAACTCCAACCGCAGCGGCGATCAGAAAGCTGACCGTCAGGGCGAAAAAGCTGAAGCATGGGCAACCTCCGCTAAATATGACGCGAATAACGTCTACGCTGCGGTCATGTACTCTCAGACCTACAACATGACGCCGGAAAACGAAGGCAACTACTTCGCCAACAAAACTCAGAACTTCGAAGCCGTCGTTCAGTATCAGTTCGACTTCGGTCTGCGTCCGTCCATCGGCTACGTACAGACTAAAGGTAAAGACCTGCGCTCTCGCGCTGGCTTCTCAGGCGGCGATGCTGACCTGGTTAAATACGTCGAAGTGGGTACCTGGTACTACTTCAACAAAAACATGAACGTCTACGCTGCGTATAAATTCAACCAGCTGGACGACAACGACTACACCCGTGCTGCGAAAGTCGCGACCGACGATCAGGCAGCGGTTGGTATCGTTTACCAGTTCTAATTTGCAGTACACCCCTTCGTGATATGCCTAAAAAGCAGGACTTCGGTCCTGCTTTTCTGCGTTCCTGAGAGGAAGATCGTAACTTTCAAAAACCTTCTCGCTTTTTGTCGCAAACGGTTGGCAATTAACATAACTCCCGTTAACCTGATAGCGGATTTCCCTTCAGTAATCACAATGGAACCTCGTCATGTTTGAGAACATTACCGCCGCCCCTGCCGACCCAATTCTGGGCCTCGCCGATCTATTTCGTGCCGATGACCGCCCAACAAAAATTAATCTTGGAATTGGTGTTTATAAAGATGAAACGGGTAAAACACCGGTCCTGACTAGCGTGAAAAAAGCAGAGCAGTATCTGCTGGAAAATGAAACCACTAAGAATTACCTGAGCATTGATGGTATCCCCGAATTTGGCCGCTGCACCCAGGAGCTTCTGTTTGGGAAAGGAAGCGCAATTATCAATGATAAACGCGCCCGCACCGCTCAAACGCCGGGCGGTACAGGCGGCCTGCGCGTCGCTGCCGATTTCCTGGCGAAGAACACCGATACAAAACGTATTTGGGTGAGCAACCCATCCTGGCCGAACCATAAAAGTGTATTCAATTCAGCCGGCCTGGAAGTACGCGAATATACCTATTACGACGCCGCTAACCACAAACTCGACTTCGACGGTCTTCTGGCCAGCCTGAACGAAGCCCAGGCCGGCGACGTGGTACTGTTCCACGGTTGCTGCCACAACCCTACCGGTATCGATCCGACGCTTGAGCAGTGGCAACAGCTGGCGCAGCTGTCGGTAGAAAAAGGCTGGCTGCCGCTGTTTGACTTCGCTTATCAGGGCTTTGCCCGCGGTCTGGAAGAAGACGCGGAAGGCCTGCGCGCTTTTGCTGCGCTGCATAAAGAGCTGCTGGTTTCCAGCTCCTACTCGAAGAACTTTGGCCTGTACAACGAGCGCGTAGGCGCCTGCACGCTGGTTGCCGCGGACCAGGAAACGGTAGACCGCGCGTTCAGCCAGATGAAGTCCGTCATTCGCGCTAACTACTCTAACCCGCCGGCTCACGGCGCCTCGGTAGTGGCGACGATTCTCAGCAATGACGCGCTGCGCGCTATCTGGGAACAAGAGTTGACCGACATGCGTCAACGCATCCAGCGTATGCGCCTGCTGTTCGTTAATACTCTGCAGGAAAAAGGCGCCAGCCGCGATTTCTCTTTCATCATTCAGCAAAACGGGATGTTCTCGTTCAGCGGTCTGACAAAAGATCAGGTGCTGCGTCTGCGTGAAGAGTTCGGGATTTACGCGGTGGCGTCCGGACGTATAAACGTCGCCGGTATGACGCCTGACAACATGGCGCCGCTGTGCGAAGCGATTGTCGCCGTGCTGTAACCTCAGCGCAGGGCAAACAAAAGGCCGCATTTGCGGCCTTTTTTACATTCTGACTCCGGTCACCAGACCGGCATTTCATCCTGCAGGAAAGGGTTATGCAGACGCTCATAGCCAAGGGTCGACATCGGTCCATGACCCGGAATAAACGACACGTCATCGCCCAGCGGCAACAGCTTGCGTTTAATCGCATCGATCAGTTGATTATGGTCGCCGCGAGGGAAGTCGCTACGCCCTACTCCGCCTTTAAAAATCACATCGCCAGAAATCAACAATCGGCAAGCAGGATCGAAGAAGACCACGTGCCCCGGCGTATGGCCTGGGCAGTGCAGCACCTGCAGGGAAATATTCCCCACGCTGACCGTATCGCCTTCGTTCAGCCAGCGATCCGGCTGCAGCGGCTGGCAATCTTCCAGACCGAACATCCGGCTCTGTGCCGGTAATCCTTCCAGCCAGAACTCATCTTCTTTTTCCGGCCCAATAATCGGCACGCCATAATGTTGTGCCAGCTCTGCCGCCGCACCAACGTGATCGAGATGACCGTGCGTGAGCAGAATCTGCATCAGGCTAACACCTGCCGCCGCGACTTCCTGTTTGATTCGCTCAGCATCACCGCCGGGATCGACCAGCGCCGCCAGTTTGGTTTGTTCGCACCAGATTAAAGAACAGTTCTGCGCGAACGCGGTAACCGGAATAATACGATAGTTCATGAGGCTCCTTTCGTTACCAGTGCCGTACTGGCCCGGTATCAATATGCACAAAGTTGCTACGTGGGTAGTATCCTACACCACCTGTGCGCATAGATAACGCCGCTTTGCGAACATTGCTTAACGAAATGCCTTCAATATGGAAATCCATAGCCTGGCCTTTAGTGTGGTAGCTGTGTTTCGCCACCCCTCGGCTGCGGGCACGAAGCTCATTATTGGTATCAACAGAACGATAACCGGAAATAAGCTGGACAGGCTTGTTGGTGCCAAGTAATCCCTGCAAACGATAGAGTTGATCGAACAAACCGGGATCGATGGATTTAATCTTATTCGCGCGATAGTCACGGAAAAAATGATTAAGTCTTGCTAATTCATCCTGAATATAGCCTCTGCCATCGAAAAACTCCGCCTTGAGTGATTCACCAGTATGCAGGTTGTTCAGCGTCAAAATACGCGGTCGGGGGGTCGAGAGGGTGGCAAATGCCGGCGCAGGCAGAATGGCAGCAGCACCGAGCGCGGCTCCACCTAACGCCAGCAGTTTGCGGCGATTAGCGTCAAATTTGTCCATGATAATCAGGTCTACAGGTAAATGAATCGTAATATACTTTTCCCGCAATCCGCCCGTTGGCCGCCAGCGCGCGCCCCCTACGGCTAATAAATATCAGCTATAGAGAATGGGCTGCTTACTGCCACAGCGCCTTTGCAGGATTATATGTATATGCACTTCTGGCGCACGAAAGGCACCTTACCGGGCATTATTGCCAACGTCAAGGTAGCCTAACCCCAGTAAACTCGGGCCTTGCAGCGTGCAAGGCCCGTTTTCACACACAGGTAGGACAACCAAATCCGTTGAACTACTTCATTTATCTGATTAATTGTTCAGCTTTAGGTAGAATTTGTGCGCTGGATCGCGCGGTGAGATCGTAATTGTAAATATCTGTTCGATATTGTGTACGTCCATCAGCGCCGACAAACGCAGTCAAATAATAGAGATTAACCGGGATATTCTGGCGAATATTAACGTAGCGGGTGTTGCCCTGTTTAAGCGCATCTGAAATACGCGCGTCATTCCAGCCAGCATCTTGCAGCAGCATATTCGCCAGTTCAGAGGCTTTATTGACGCGTACGCATCCGGAGCTCAACGCGCGCCCGTCCTTCTGGAACAGATTGTGATTTGGCGTATCGTGCAAATAGATCGCGTCCGAGCTTGGCATATTGAATTTATAGCGCCCCAGCGAATTGCGCGCCCCGGGAGCCTGCTGGAAGCGGAACGGCAGATTCGACGCGGTTATCGTTTCCCAATCGACCTGATAAGGATCGATTGTCTCTTTGCTATTCCAGCCGCGCATCATCGTATAACCGTGCTGCTCAAGGTAGCCAGGGTTATTGCGCACCTTAGGTAGAATATCGTTTCTCGCCAGCGTCGGCGGCACGTTCCACGGTGGGTTGACCACGACATTGTTCAGAGCGCTGCTCATCATCGGCGTTTTGCGGTCCGGACGACCAACGATAACCCGTGATGCCAGCACCTGACTGCCGTCCTGGTAATAGACCAGCGAAAAGGCGGGAATATTCACCATGATGCCGGTCGCCAGATTACCCGGCAGCAGTCGCAAACGCTGAATATTCAATGCCAGTACGCCGGCACGCTGCGCGGGAGAAACGTTGAGCCAGTCGCGGGTCGCCTGACCAATCACGCCGTCAGCGCCCAGCCCCTGCCAGGCCTGGAAGCGCTTAACGCCCTCGACTAACTGGCGATCGTAAACGCCGCGGCCGCTACTTTTGGCCTTTTTCCCGGCAGATGGGCTCACTGCCTCATCGCCCGGCAAAGCAATCTTTGCCGATTCATCCAGCATACCGGTGCGCTGTAAAATTTCGCGCAGCGCGCCGGCATCATTGCTCCATTCGCCCGGGCGCAGCGACGTCTTGCTGGTAAGCTGCGGCCATGGACGGGAATCGGCAACCTGCGCTAATAGCGCCTGATGCATTGCGGCATACTGCGGATGCTGCGGGGCGAGCCCGGCAATAAACTGCGGCAGCGAACCGTTATCCAGCGCCACCTGCCACTGGTTAATGACCGACAGAGGCGGCGTCGACATCGCATACGGTTTTGTGCCGTACAGCCAGCGGTTGCCCTGAGTCGGAATACCGCTAATAAAATGCAGATAGCCCATCATGGCGTCAGAAAGAACAACATCCCGCGCCAGACCATTCACTGCCGGGTCGGTCAACAGCTCAACCCAGGTGGTGAACTGCGGCTGGAACCCGGCGATAGCCACTTCAGCCAGCTGCTGTTGAAACGCCTGCACTGCCTCGCGGTTATCCCACATCGGTTTCATATCCCTGGCCGCATACAGCGATACCAGCGGATTCATAAATACGGGTTGATAACCGGACGGCAGCACCGCCTGAATATCGGCACGGCTTTTTGCCGCCGCCTCGGCAGGAAGCGCCTGCTCGCCGACCATTTTGGCGACCGTCGCAGATTGGTTCGCGCTTTGGCTCAACGCGGAAGAGAGCTCGCTGATGGTTGCAGCGCTATCCGATGGTACAACTTCAGGCTCTTCGGCCTGGACATTGAACAGTGGAGCAAATGCAAAAGCCAGGCTCAAACTGAGCGCAGACAATTGACGACCATACCGTTTCTTTAGCAACATCCCTTGCCCCCTGTTAACACATTGCTGCCCGCTAAATTGGGGCTTACTTTCAGTATATGAAGACGAAAACGCTTTTGCCTTCCCAAATGTAAAGAAGTTAAAAGATTATACAATCCTAAAATACAGTAACGGATAACAAAAAGGGCGACATCGTGTCGCCCTTTGGCTACTTAGCGCCCCTCTTACGAAGCGTTTGCCGTTCCCGGCAGCGTTTCGGGAAGCTGCGGCGCAAAGCCACGCAGTCCCACCACGTGTACGTGCTCGTGGTTATTCACGACTTTACGCACAAGTTTATAGGTGGTGCCTTTTTCCGGACTGATATTTTCCGGCGCCGCGATAATTAACTGCATTTCCAGACGATCGCAGAGCTCGAACAGCGTCGCAATAGAGCGGGCATCCAGACGCGCCGCTTCATCAAGGAACAGCAGACGACACGGCGAAATGTCCTTACCGCGCAGGCGCATGGATTCATCTTCCCAGCTCTGTACCACCATTACCAGAATCGACATCCCGGTACCGATAGCCTCACCGGTCGATAGCGCACCGGATTCCGCGCGCAGCCAGCCGTCGGAACCACGGTTAACTTCCACTTCCATCTCCAGATAGTTGCGGTAGTCCAGCAGCTCTTCACCGATGGTCTGCGGCGTACGCTGCCCCATATCAATTTGTGGATTCAGGCGCTGATACAGCTTTGCCAGCGCTTCCGAGAAGGTCAGACGATTGCTGTTGAACAGATCCTGATGCTGTTCATGCTGTTCAGACAGCACGTCCAGCAGCATCGAGTGGGTTTCCCGCACGTTGACGTTTAGACGCACGCTGTTAACCTGGCCGAAGGAGACGCTCTGCAGCCCCTGGTTGAGCATGCGAATACGGTTTTGCTCGCGCTGGATAGTCTTGCGGATAATATTGGCCACGCTGCGGGAGCTGATAGCCAGCTTCTGCTCGCGGTTGGTCAGCTCTTCCGTCAGACGGCTAAGTTCGATCTCCATCTGCTCAATCGCTTCCACCGGATCGTCGGTGCGAATGATATCCTGGCGAATACGCTCGCGCAGATGCTGATAAACGGCGACAAAGAACTGGATTTTACGCTCCGGGCGTTTCGGATCTTCAGAAATACGCAGCACATCGCGCAGATGTTCGTTATCCGAGACCGCCAGACGAAGCGCGCCAAGCGCCTTATCCGACATTGAGCGCAGCTCATCTGCAGACAGGTAAGCCAGCTCGCGACGATGCAGGCGACGCTCCACGCCGTTGTCTTTTACCAGGCGCATGACCGCGCACCAGCCCGCTTTGGCGCTGACCACCTGTTCGCGCATTTCGCAGTAATCGCGCTCCAGCTTGCGGAGCCTGCGGGTCAGGTTATCCATTTCCGCTTCGCAGAAGGTCAATGCTTTTTCGAGCTGATTGCGGCGCGCGCGGTTGTTGCTGAGCTGAGCGTGGAGCTCATCGCGGCGCAGGCGGGCGCGCTCTTCGGCTCCGGCATCGGCGCGTACGCCAATATCCTTAAGCTCTTTATGCAGGTCGTTGAGCAGCTCTTTTTTGGTGTCATACGAGCTTTTCAGCGATGCCAGCACCTGATGGTACTGATTAAGCTGCGCGGCGTGGGTACGCAGCGCGTCGCGGGTACGGGCGCGTTCCGCTTCCGCCTGCTCCAGGCGATGGCGCAGTTTCTCATTCAGATCGCTATTACCGCTAAGCATCTCTGCGGAATCAGAGTAGCTAAAGTGGGCGCGACGCTGCACCACTTCGGTCAGCGCAAACGCCTGCTGACGCGCGTCGCGCTGGGTCTGCTGCGAATATGCGTAATCTTCTTTCAGCTGTTCAAACTGCTCCGGGTCGCTTTGAAGAACGGAAACGATCGGCTCCAGCTTTGCCAGTTGATTCCCATGCTGCTGCACGAAGCGAGCGGCTTCCTGAGCTTCGTCAAGGCGTTCCTGGATCTCATCCACGCGATCGGCCAGCGAGTCATCGGCCAGCAGATTCAGACGCGGCAGCAGGCGATTGAGTGCGGATACGCCCTCTTTAGCCTGCTCATACTGCGCCCGGTTCTGCTGGTTATCGCTCTCATGGGCGGTTAGCGCCCGCTCCAGTTCGCCGCGACGCGTATTCAGTTTGCGGATTTCTTCTTCCGGGTCATCCTCAAAGGCCACCGCCAGATGGTTACCGATAAAGCGGCTGAAGGCCTGGTGGAGGCGCTGAGTTTTCTGAACATCAAACGACAGCGTCGCAAAGCGCTCGGACAAACTTTCGCGCTCGGCGTGCAGCGTTTCAACGCGGCTTTCGCGGGCGGCACGACCAAACAGCGGCAGCGTTGGGAAACGTGAATAGCGCCACTGGCGATCGGCAATCTTGACAACCACCGCCTTTTCCAGCTCATCGACGCTGAATACGCTGTCATCAAACGACTGCGGATCGCCTTCGATCAGGTAGAGATCTTCAGGGCAATCTTCGAGACCTTCCAGCTGATCGGCAATCAGCGACAGATCCGGTACCACAATGGCGTGGCGGGAAGGACCGTAGAGCGCAGAATAATACGGCGCATCATCGAGACTCACGTCATCGTAGATTTCCGACAACAGTACGCCGCCAAAACGTTCCGCCAGCGCGTTCAGGCGCTGATCTTCCGCACCGCCCGGCTGGCTAAGACGCTCAATTTCATCATCGATAGCGCGCTTGCGGGCGCCGACTTCATCGCGCTCTACGATAGCTTCGCGTTCACGCTCCAGCAGCTGCTGGAGATATTCGGTGACTTCCTGGCTGGACTCAAACTGCTCGCCGCTCTGCTCGCACAGCTGGTTAAGGCTGTTCTGCGCCGCCAGCCAGATGGGCGCGCGACGCATCAGCGTTTGCGTCCGCGACTGCAGCTGTTCCAGCTCCTGGCGTAGGGTCATCCGCCGTTCGCTGGCGGAGGAGACGCTGTCGGAAAGCGACGCGATGCGGGCTTCCAGTTCCTGGTGCAGGGCTTCCAGCTCGTCGATATCGTAGCGTTTGCCCTGCCGCTTACAGAACTCATTGAGCTGGCGTTCGGCCTCCTGCTGTTCACGCAGGCGCTGTTCGAGCTCGGTCAGGCGGCTGCGGAGTCCGTGAGCCTGTTCAGCCTGATGGCGTTGATTAACGCCCTCGCGCAGCAGTTCGCGCGCCACGTTCCAGGCTTCATTACGCGCCAGCGGGCCGTTGATCTCAGCCACCAACTGGTATGCCTGCTCAAACTGGCTGTGCGCGGTTTGCGCCACGCTCATTTTCTGTTCCAGCGACAGCATTTTTTCCGTCGCTTCCTGCTCTTTCGCCTGGAACGTTTCCAGCCACTCGTCGGCGCTTTCCGGCGTTAAATCCGGCAGATGGCAGAGGGCTTTTGCCCGCTCCAGTGCCTGCAGCGCCTGGGTGTACTGAATCGCGCGAGTCTGCTGCACATCCAGCGCCTGCTGATAGTCGGCAAGCTGGTTTTTCAGCTCATCCACTTCCAGCTCGGCGGCTTCGGCGCGGGCTTCGTTCTCTTCCTGTAGGTCAACCGCTTCCGCGACGACTTCATTTTGCTCTTCGAGGCGAATCTGCAGTTCATCAAGATCCGCTTCATAGCGCTCGATTTTTTCCTGCTGGCGCAGCGCGGTCTGTACCAGGTTCAGGTGGTCGCTGGCGGCCTGGTAATCGGCTTCCAGATCGCCTTCCGCGCCGTTATGTTCCTGCAGTTCGCGGGCCATATCGACGTGCTTATACTGTTCCGCCGCGAGCTGAGCGCGGGAGGTGAACAGATCCCGGCGATATTCCAGCGCCTTGTCGAGATGAATGCGTCGTTCATTGGCGTGACGCATATAGTCGGCGGCAACGTAGTTGGTGGCTTCGCTGATCAGATGCTTGAAGAGATCGCGGTCCGACTGCGTCACGCGGATGGCTTCCAGCGTCATGCGGTTTTCACGCAGCGCCGCTTCCATATCCTGGAATGCCTTACGCACACCGCTGTTTTCCGGCAACAGGTAGTCGCGCAGCGAGCGGGTGATGGTGCTCGAAATACCGCCGTACAGCGAGGCTTCGATCAGGCGATAGTATTTGCTACGGTCCGAAGCCGAACGCAGGCGACGGGCCACCACGCCGAGGTCGAACATCAGCGAGTGATATTCGGTAATAGAGTTAAACTGCTTGAACTGCACCCCTTCCATCGCTTCAAGCTTATCTTTCAGCTCGTTGAGCGTCACCACGCGCGCCTGGCGCTCGTTAAGGGTTTCGGTCAGCAGCTGGGTTGGCTGGATGGAGGTTGGCAGGCCCTGGATCGCAAACGGCTTGATATCGACTTTACGATCGCGACCGGCCACCTGCTGTAGGCGAACGCCGACCACCACGCGCTGGTGGCGGGAGTTGATCACGTCCAGCACCGAGTAGCAGACGCCAGCGCGCAGCTTACCGTGCAGGCCTTTATCGCGCGAGCCGCTGGTGGCACCTGCTTCCGTGGTGTTACGGAAGTGCAGCAGCGTCAGGTCTGGGATCAGTGCGGTGACGAAGGCGGCCATGGTCGTGGATTTACCGGCCCCGTTACCACCGGAAAGCGTGGTCACTAATTCATCAAGATCAAAAGTCCGGGCAAAAAAACCGTTCCAGTTAACCAGCGTTAGCGAGCGAAATTTACCGCGTTCAATCATTACTCTTCCTCCCCGCTATCCGGCTGATTCTCTTCATTCTCATCATTGAGCTGCAGGCGATTTTCCAGCGCCATCGCTTCACCGTCGCGGATCATACGCAGTTGGGCTTCGCGCGGATCGTCACCGGCGCGCACGTCGGCACCAAAGCGAAACACCGATTCGGTAATGCGGAATTTGCTGCTGTCGTGGCCCATAAACCACACCATGCCAAGGCGGCGCAGGCGGTTGAGCGAAGCGCGCATTTTTTCCTGCAACTTCTGGCGGTCAAGGTCGGAGCCGGTCGAACGGTTATTGACCAGCTTCAGCAGCTTGGCTTCGTCCGCCAGAGTCAGCAGCTCGTCGTAAAGCTCTTGCTGGGTGAAGATGCCTTCATTCGCCAGGCGCTCCGGGCTGAGGTAGAGATAGCAGAGAATTTTACCCACCATCATATCCAGCTCGGAGAGCACCGAGCGCGGGATCAGCGTGGTCGACCGCGGACGCAGATAGAAAAATCCTTCCGGGGCGCGAATCAGCTCGACGTTGTAGCGAGCATAAAATTCTTCCAGGTAATCCTGAAAATCCATTAAAAATGCGTGATTATCCAGCTCGTCGAGGCCGATATGGCGGCCCGCGCGCAGGGCGCTATCCAGCGCCGGAAATAACGGATTAGCCAACGCTTGCGCCAGTTTAACCGGCATCACTTGTTCAATATTTGTCGATGACATGCGCCTGTACCTTGGCTCCGTAATCATTAATCGGCTGCCATTTTGCCGGCAGTCCGGTGAAATCTGCTTGCGCTACGCCCAAACGTACCGCCTGGTCGACCACAATGCGCGCGACATCAAAGTGGCGTGCGCGCGGATATTGCGACAGATATTCGCGAACGACCAGGCCAAGATCCAGCGGTAGTCCCTTCTCTTTATAGACCACCAGCTGTCCTTCAATCAGCGCCGCCAGCTGTTCGCGAATTTCATTAAACTCTTCGTACTCCAAATCCGCCGGAAGTTCCCCGGTAACCTCTTCATCATGCAGCGCCATCTCTTCATCGCGCATATCAAGCAGACGATCGGCATTCGCATGGGTGAGCGCCCATGGAGCGTCGAAGTAGGTTTGCACCGACTGACGCAGACGCTGCGCGAAGACGCGGTTTTTATCCATATCGATGGCGGTGCGGATAAATTTATGCACGTGGCGATCGTAGCCGATCCACAGGTCAATCGCCTGCTGGCCCCAGCTGACGATGCGGTCCAGCTTGCTTTGCAGATCGAACACCAGACGATCGATAAAATTCAGATCGTCGCGCGCTATGGTCGAGTCCTGGATACGCAGCAGGTTTGCCTGCAGCTTATCGCCCGCCGCGTCCAGGGTATCCTGCAGTTCGCGCAGGGTACCGGACGTTTCCGACAACAACAGCTCACAGCTGGAGATCGCCGCCCGCCAGTCCTTGTTCAGCAGTTGAGCAATATCATCTTTCACCATCTGCTGCTGCTCATCCATGATCCGCTGAGTCAGGTCGATGCTGTCAAAAATTTCCGCTACCGAGTACTTCAGCGGGGCGAAAACGTTGCGATGCCAGTGGAATTCATCGCCGCCCTCTTCTGCCGAATCGGCGGCGCGCTTGAGTTCGCCGGCAACGATGGAGAGCTGCATCGACAGGCGCAGGGTGGAGAACTCGCGCTGGCGAATATAGTAGTCGGTGATCCCGATGCCCAGCGGCGTCAGGCGATAAATAGCATTACCCTCGGTGATTTCGCTGGTAAAGCGGTTCAGCAGACGCTGGCGCACCATATCGTTTATGGCATTATTGGCGCGCTGGCTGATGGTTTCGCTGGTCTGCTCAAACGCATCACTCACGTGGCGGAACGCGTCCACCAGTTCTCCCTCGGTCATTTCCCCTTCCATCCGCTCGCCGTTTAGCGTGGCGATCGCCAGCAGAAAAGAGAGTCTGTCGACCGGTAGCGAAATAGAAAAATCATTTTTCCTGGCCCAGGCAACCAGTTCGGGGACTGTCTGGGAAAATTCACTCATAGTTTATCCTTGCATCTGCGGCTTAAGCGCGGTGACGTGAATATAACGGCCTAAGCTAATATACGGCTCCTGGCGACAGTAGCGCGTTTCCAGCTCCAGCAGCGCCGCAAATTTGTCGTGCTGTTGGTGTTTTTCACGCAGATAATCATGAAACACCCGTACGCCTGTCTTACCGGTAATCTGCCAGCCAATCTCTTCCAGCCAGCCGTAAACCTGCTGCGGATCGCGCGGATAGTCCGGCGACAGCGTGCGTTTTTTCTTTTTCGGCATGCCGATTTGCACATAGTCGAGATTTCCGGCGACCATATTGTGCATCAACAGACCGTTAGCATTGTAGAACATCAGCGACAACGCGCCGCCGGGACGTAGCATCGCCCACAGCGTACGCAACATCGCCTGAGGTTCGGCTACCCATTCCAGCACCGCATGAAACAGTATCAGATCGACCGGACTTTCCAAATGCTGCTCAATATCCTGAGCCGCGCATTGTACAAAATGCATGTTGTCGATCACACCTTTATCGGCAGCCGCTTGCTTGGCGCGAGCCACCATTTCACCGGAAAGATCGCATAACGTGACGTGATGGCCCATTTCCGCCACTTTGATCGCCGTCTGCCCTTCGCCGCCGCCCGCGTCAAGAACTCGCAATGGCCCTGGTCCCAGTTGCTTCAGCAGCGGTTGCAGATCCTGCCAGAGGATCGCCTGCCGCAGCTGGCCTTTGGTGGTGCCATATATATTGCGCGAAAACTTTTCAGCAATATCATCGAAATTACGATCCTGCACGGGTGACTCCACACGCCAACACAAAGCCGCTATTTTGTCATACCCGCGCGGAGAATGAAGCGATCTGTTGTAAGATCCGGGTATATCTTTGGTTAGATGGTTAAAAAAGGAACCGTACGGCATGCTTTTTACGCTGAAAAAGGTTTTAGGCGGTATGCTGCTGCCGCTTCCCCTGCTGCTGTTGCTGATTGCACTCGGGATTGCGCTTCTGTGGTTTAGCCGTTTCCAGCGCACCGGCAAGCTCTGCGTCAGCCTCGGCTGGCTACTGTTACTGCTGTTGAGCCTGCAACCCGTAGCCGATAGCCTGCTAAAGCCGATTGAAGATAAATACCCGACGTGGAGAGATGAAAAGCGCGTGCAGTATGTCGTCGTGCTTGGCGGCGGCTACACCTGGAACCCGAGCTGGGCCCCCAGCTCAAATCTCATCAACAACAGTCTGCCACGGCTGACGGAAGGAATCCGCCTGTGGTATGAAAACCCGGGCTCGAAACTCATTTTTACCGGCGCCGCGGCAAAAACGAATCCGGTCAGCACGGCGGAAGCCGGGGCCAGAGTTGCCGAGAGCCTGGGGATACCGCGCAGCGAAATCATCGTTCTGGATAAACCCAAAGATACCGAAGAAGAAGCCGCCGTGGTGAAGGAGGCGATAGGCGATGCGCCGTTCCTGCTGGTTACCTCCGCTTCGCATCTGCCACGGGCGATGATTTTCTTTCGCCGCGCCGGGCTAACCCCCCTGCCCGCACCGGCTAACCAGCTGGCGATTGAGTCACCGCTCAACCCATGGGAACGGGCAATCCCTTCGCCCGTTTGGCTCATGCATAGCGATCGGGTGGGTTACGAAGCGTTAGGCCGTATCTGGCAATGGCTGAAAGGATCCTCAGGCGATCCAGGGCAGGATTGATTTTGCCGCCAGATCAAACCGGGTGCGGTCAAAGCGCCCGGTATTCACCAGATTATCCACTTCGTCCCACAGCAGATACAGCCAGCGCCGCCAGAGAAACGCTTCCGCCACCGGCGCCCGCCGGAGATAGTGCCACAGCAGCTCCTCTTCCTGACCGCTATCGGCCAGACGGAATAGCTCATATTCCCGCGGCGCCCAGAGCATCATGCCCGGCCCTACCATCGCCAGCAGCTGATCGCTGCGCGGATCTTTAAGCATGCTGCGCAGCGTGAAGCTACCGTGTACCAGCACGCAGTTATCATTGAAATCTTTAAACAAATCCATAAGGCATTCGCGGGTGCGGAACAGAATGCGTTTATCCTGCATCGTCAGGCCGGTATCCTGATAAAGATTCAGCGTGCTCCATAGCACCTCCACACGCTGGCGATACCAGTACGGCCAGAGGTTTTCCTGAGTACTATCGACCATCCCGACGCAGCCGCCGCTGTCCTGGCGGTGCCAGGCCAGCAGCGCTTCAACGATCTGCTCCTGCAGCTGCTCCCAGCGCTCTGGCGTACGTGCGGGGGCTTCAACCGAGACGCCGCGCAGCCGTTCGATCAGCAGAACATCGGGGCCGGGATGCTCTTCATGCGTCATTACGCCGTAGACAACCGGCATACGCACGGTGCCGCTTCGCGCGAGGGTCGATATTTTCCACGCCAGCTGCCGCGCTATCCCCGGCGTCGTAAAGCTGCGCGCCAGCAGCGGCATTGGGTTTCCCTGTGCATCATATAGCGACCACAGCGCCGACGAGGGTTTCTCGCTGACGCACTCCACGCGGCTTAGTTTTTCACCCAGCAGGTGGCTCAGCTCGGTACGCAACTGTTCCATTTCTGATTACCCCTATGAAAACTACCGGTTTCATAATGAGCGCCTGCGCAGGGGTTGTCATCGGGTGAGATCAAAATTGACGTAAAAAAGTATGGAATAACGGCCTGGGGATATCCCCTCCTCGCGGAGGGGATGGGGGGGATTAACGCAGCTCCGCGCGAACGCGCTCCAGATCTTCCGGTGTATCGACACCTGTACCGGGAACCACTTTCGCCACCGCGACATGGATTTTTTCGCCGTACCACAGCACGCGCAGCTGCTCGAGCATCTCTATTTGCTCCAGCGGGCTCGGCGTCCAGCTCACATAGCGGCGGATAAATCCGGCGCGATAGCCATAAATACCGATATGACGCAGCAGCGAATCACCGATAGTCTCGCGGGATTTGGCGAAACGGTCGCGATCCCACGGAATGGTGGCGCGTGAGAAGTAGAGCGCATAGCCCTCAGCATCCATCACGACCTTCACCGCATTCGGATTAAACGCTTCTTCCGCATCGTGGATTGGCACCGCTAAGGTCGCCATACCGCTCGTACTTGCCGCCAGATTTTCGGCTACCTGACGCACGATAGCTGGCGGGATCATCGGCTCGTCGCCCTGAATGTTAACGATGATGGTATCATCGCTGAAGGCGCATTTTTCGACCACCTCGGCAAGGCGTTCGGTACCGGACTGATGATCTTCACGCGTCATGCAGACTTCGCCACCGGCGGCTTCCACCGCGCGTGCCACGTCTGGATGGTCGGTAGCAACGATAATCCGCTCGGCCCCGGATTCGCGAGCGCGTTCCAGAACATGGACAATCATCGGCTTGCCGTTGATATCCTGGAGCGGTTTCCCTGGCAGGCGGGTAGAAGCAAAGCGCGCGGGGATAATAACCACGAAACTCATGACTGGCTCTCTTCTACAGGAAGCGGGCGGGCTTCGGTTTCCAGCAGTACGGGAATGCCTTCACGCAGCGGAAAAGCCAGGCGATCAAGTTTGCAGATCAGTTCTTGCTTATCCTGGCTGTAATACAGCTTACCGTTACAAACCGGACAGGCGATAATTTCAAGTAAACGGTGATCCATGATTCCTCCAGATGGACCGAATAGATTCTTCAGCAGCATACCACACGTGGGCTCAGGCGGCGTCAATTTCCCAACCCTGTTGCAGGCCGGCAAAAAGCGCCGGAGGTAGCCGTCCGCAGGACACTCGCGTGGCGTCCTGCCAGAGGGCAAAATCATCGATTGCACGTTTAAGCCCTTTCTCCAGCCCGGACGTTACCTTTACCCCCTCCTCCAGCCACAGGGCGATAATTTCTAGAACGCCGGTTTTGCGGTGCATTTTGCTATCCATTCTGCCAACCAGTCTTCCCTGGTGCAGCAGCGGTAATACGAAATAGCCATACTGCCGTTTCGGCGCGGGGGTATAGCACTCCAGCCGATAGGTAAAGCTAAACAGCTGTTCAGCTCGTTTGCGATCCCATACAACCGGATCGAAAGGCGAAAGCACGGCGCTGTGGCTTGCGGCGAGCCTACCGGCGGGAGAGGACTCCAGCAGCGTCAGGGCATCACGGTGGAGCCACATTTCGCCCAGCGTCTCAACGTTAACCGGCACCACCAGACCCTCGTCCTGCCAACTCGCCAGCAGCAGCGGTAGCGAGGGCTGACGCAGACGATAATAATCCGCCAGCCACTGCGCGCGAAAAATCCCCAGGCTACGAGCGCTATTGCGTAACATAATGGCTTCGGCCTGCTCCTGAGATAGCCCGTCTCGCGCATCGTCCCAGTTAGGCATGACCCGATGCGTCAAATCGTAAACGCGCTGAAAATTACGCCGCTCGATAACCATCACTTCACCGGCGGTGAATAAGCCTTCGAGATGGCGCTTATGCGGCTTCCACTCCCACCATCCGCTGGCGCCTTTGCGAGGATGCTCGAAGTCGGCCGAGCGAACCGGGCCATTTTCGGCAATATAGGCCAGCAACTCCTGAATGCCCTCGGCGTGCTCGGTCATCCATGCCTGGTGATATTTCCAGCCCATTTTATCGGGCGTCAGCATGCGGTGACGCACCAGCGAAAAGTCGCTGCGCGGTAAAAAGCAGGCTTCGTGCGCCCAATACTCCATCAGCTCACCGGCGCGGAGCGCCTCGTCCAGCCAGCGCTGCGGATAGTGGCCGAGGCGGCTGAACAGCACCAGATAAGGACTGCGCGCAACAACGTTGATGGTATCGATTTGCAGCAGGGACATCTGCTTAATGGTCTGCAGAATATCCCCGGGCTTTGCGCGGCGACGGGGCTTTTTTAGCAGCCCCTGTGCGGCAAGGTGGAGATGGCGGGCTTCTTTGAGCGAGAGGGACAATACCGGCATGCAGCTTCTCCGTTAAGGGTTCCGGCGCAAGCGGTGATGGTCAAAATCAGCGTTGCGCCAGCGTAATTAAATCAGTGAGCAACCGCTGCGCGCGTTCATCAGTCATTATCGCGTCGACCGGGAGATACCACCAGTTTGCCTGAGCAAACTCGCGGCACTTCACCGCATCTTTTTCGGTCATCAGCAGGTTTTGCTGCAGCGTCGCCAGAGCGGCAACTGCGCTCGGCGCCAATGCCTGATGATCGGCTAAGGCGACGGTTTTTACCGGCCTGACGCCGCAGCTTTCAAGAGTGGCGAAGAAGCGCGGCGGGTGGCCGATTCCGGCCATCGCCACCACGTTGCCCAATGCCGCCGCATCCCGGCGTTCACCGGTCAGCAGATTTACCGCCTGCCCGGGGCGAAGCTGCATCGGGATCTCTCCCTGACGGGCGAGACCGCCGTTAACGATAACCGCATCCACGCTGCGTAACCGCGAAGCGCGCTCTCGCATGGGGCCGGCAGGCAGCCACCAGCCATTGCCAAAACGGCGCACGCCGTCAATCACCACAATTTCTTTGTCGCGTGCCAGCTTATAGTGCTGTAGGCCATCATCAGTGACGATAAGCTGAAGATCGTGAGCGGCGAGCAGGGCCTGTACCGCATCGCTGCGTACCGGCGAGACGGCAACCGGCGCGCCGGTACGCTGGTAAATCAGTACCGGCTCATCCCCCGCTTCCCCGGTGCGGGTATTCGGATTAAGCAGCAGCGGATAGCTCGCCGCTTTACCGCCGTAGCCGCGAGAAACGACGCCAACGCGAATACCGTTCAGCTGGAGCTGTTCCACCAGCCAGACGACAACCGGCGTTTTACCATTGCCGCCTGCGGTCAGGTTACCCACCACCACGACCGGCACCGGCGCTCGCCAGGCTTTTCGCCAGCCCAGTTTATAGCTAAGCCGTATCAACCCGCTCACCAGGCCATAGAGCCAGGAGAGCGGAAGCAGCAGCCGCCATAATGGCGACTCGCCGGACCAGATGCGAGCAATCATGCGCCGAACTGCATCTTATGCAGCTGAGCGTAGACGCCCTTGTGCTCAAGCAGATCGGTATGGCTACCGCGTTCAACGATCTGGCCATCTTCCACCACCACGATCTCATCAGCCTGCTCAATCGTCGACAGACGGTGGGCAATAACCAGCGAGGTGCGGTTTTTCTGCAGTTCGTCCAGCGCGGCCTGAATCGCGCGTTCGGATTCGGTATCCAGCGCCGATGTGGCTTCGTCGAGGATCAGGATCGGGCTGTTACGCAGCAGGGCGCGAGCGATTGCGATACGCTGACGCTGGCCGCCGGAAAGCATCACGCCGTTTTCACCGATAATCGTATCCAGGCCATTGTCCATTTTGTTGATAAAGTCCATGGCATAAGCCATACGAGCGGCTTCTTCTATCTGCTCGCGGCTGTACTCTTCGGTACGCGCATAGGCGATGTTATTCGCTACGGTATCGTTAAAGAGATGAACATTTTGCGACACCAGCGCAACCTGATCGCGCAGGGAGCTCAGGGTGTATTCACGCAGGTCGTGGCCGTCCAGCAAGATCTGCCCATCATCGACATCGTAGAAACGCGTAATCAGGCTGGCGATGGTCGATTTACCCGAACCCGAGCGCCCTACCAGCGCCACGGTTTTCCCTTCAGGAATATTCAGGTCAATATTGCGCAGCGCGGCGACTTCACGTCCCGGGTATCTGAAGGTGACGTTTTTAAATTCGAGGTTGCCCTTCGCACGTTCGATAATCCGCGTGCCTTCATCTTTCTCCTGCTCGGAGTCAAGGATAGCGAAAAGCGTCTGACAAGCGGCCATCCCGCGCTGGAACTGCGCGTTGACGTTAGTCAGCGACTTCAGCGGGCGCATCAGCGCGATCATCGAGGAGAAAACAACGGTGATAGTACCGGCCGTCAGCGTCTCCATCACGCTCGGGAAGCTGGCAGCATAGAGCACGAAAGCCAGTGCCAGAGAGGCGATCAGCTGAATTATCGGGTCAGAAATTGACGACGCGGAGACCATTTTCATCCCCTGCAGGCGCATTTTATTGCTGACTTTATCAAAACGTTTGGTTTCGACGGCCTGACCGCCAAACATCAGCACTTCTTTATGCCCTTTCAGCATCTGCTCTGCGCTAGTCGTCACCTGGCCCATGGTGTTCTGCATATTTTTGCTGATATTACGAAAACGCTTCGATACCACGCGAATAGCAATAGACACAATCGGCGCCAGCACAATCAGAATGACCGACAGTTGCCAGCTGTAGTAGAACATCATGACGAACAGACCAATAATCGATGCGCCTTCACGCACAACGGTAATCAGCGCGCTGGAGGAAGAAGACGCGACCTGCTCAGAATCATAGGTAATACGCGATAAAAGCGTTCCGGTGGACTGTTTGTCAAAAAAGGCAACCGGCATCCCCATCATATGGCTGAATAAACGACGGCGCATCGTCATCACGACTTTGCCGGATACCCAGGAAATACAGTAGCTTGAAACGTAGCTGGTAATGCCGCGCAGAATCATTAACCCGATCACCACCAACGGCATCCATATCAGCACGGAGCGATCCGTTTTACCAAAACCATCATCCAATAACGGTTTAAGAAGCGATAGCATGAAGGTATCACTAGCCGCGTTAAGCACTAACGCTACCGCTGCAACGATTAGCCCGGGTTTAAACGGCGCTATAATCGGCCAGAGTCGGCGGAAGGTCTGCCACGTGGAAAGATCTTTATCGTTCTGCATTCAATAAACCAGCTTGTGTTGAAATAGCCGCATATTCTACCCGTTCTACGCCTTCCCGCCAAACCACTGATGATACCAACGAGGTAAAACTTGATCCCTTAAGCCATAGATTTGCCAGCCGTCCGGGGAAAAAACAACCGTAATTTGCCCCTGATGCGGCGTATCGAACCATTGATAACTCTGATTTCGGTAGCGCTGAATCACTTTCGTTGATGGCATACGCCAGGCGTTATAGCGGGAAGCGGAAGCAAGCGCCGCCTTGCCGCCAACGCTCCGCAGCAGGGCTATCCCTGACGAGGTATTACTGCCGTGGTGCGGAACCTGGATAAGTGTAGACGCAAGATGCTGCCAGTAGTGGCTAATCATCGCCAGCTCCGCCGGCGTTTCAATATCCCCGGTCAGCAGAATACTGTACTTCCCGTCATCAATTCGCACCACGCAAGAGCGATTGTTTCCCGTTTTTGTCGCGCCGGGCAGCGGCCAGAGCGCGCGGAAGGTTAAGCCTCGCCACTGCCAGGTTTCCCCGCGCCGGCACGCTAAATGACCAGCCCAGCCCAACGGACTTCGCACCTCTGTCTGCGGCCATGCTTTTAACACTGAGTTGAGCCCACCGCGGTGATCGAGATGCTCGTGGCTGAGAACGATCCCCTCCAACTGCAAATGATGCCAGCGTAGCCAAGGGATAATAATCTGCTGGCCGCTGTCGCCATCAGGCCAGGCAAGCCCGGTGTCATAGAGAAACGCTGCGCCCTGACGTTCAATGACCACCGCCAGCCCCTGCCCTACGTCCAGCATAGTGGCTCGCCATTCGTCAACTGAGGCGCTTCGCCAGAACGGCCTGCTCAGCAGCACGAGGCAGGTTAAGCAAAATGCGGGCGCCGTCCGCCAGGCATGAAATCGCCAGACGATCAACGCCAGCCACGGCACTATGCTTATCCCAAGCCAGCGAGCGTCGAGCCCCAGCCAGCCGGGCGGCAGCTGGCGTAATAACCAGAATAAGGCAGCCAGGATCCTGTCCGCTGATTGCCATACCGCCATCTCAATGATAGACGGCGCGCAGAGGTGTAAAAACATGGCAGCCAGGATCAACGGGACGACGACAAAGGTCACCAGAGGCACGGCGATAAAGTTGGCGACCACCGACGTTAAGCTTATACCGTGAAACAGAGCAATCTGTAGAGGAGCGAGCAGGAACATCAATCCGATCTGCAGGTGGCATAACGCCAGGCTTTGACGCAGTAGCCAGTTCTTTTTGCCGCCCGGCATCGGCGCCAGTTGATACAAAAAAATAAGCGCCGCTACGGCGAACGCGGAGAGCCAGAGGCTTTCGGATAACATCGCCAGCGGATCGGCAAACAGTATTGCGCCAATGCAGCAGACCCATAGCTGCCATGGCGACCAGCGTTTTCCTGATAGCCTTAGCGCGCAGCCCGCAGCCAGCGCAACGCAGGTGCGCAGCGCGGGCGGCTGCATGCCGGTCAGCCCGGCGTAAAATATCGCGCTCGCCAGGCCAACGAGCAGCGGCGCTCGCCAGCCAAGCCAGCGGCACGGGAGAAAGAATTGCGCGCCCCTGAGCAGCAACCAGCCCAGAGAAGCCCCCAGCGCGATATGTAAGCCAGAAATCGCCATCAGGTGCGATATGCCGGTTTCCTGCATCAGGGATTTTATCTCGCGCGGTATCGCCAGACGCTCCCCCATGCCTAACCCTAGCATCACCGATTGCCATGGAAACACGGCCAGCGTGTGATTCAGCGAAGCCAGATAACGCGCTCGCAAACTGCAGTTCCGCTCCCGGATTTCAGCCGTGATAAAGCGCCCGGTTAACGGACGATGCTGCGATAATGCGTAGCGTTGGCTATCAAACCCACCATCATTAAGCTGACCGTGGACCGGACGCGCCCGCAGCGTCATGGCCCAAACCTGGCCTGCGCAGGGCGTTTCTGGCAGATAGTTGCCGTAGAGGCTAATCCCCGGAGCAGGAAACAGCCGCCGCCCATCCAAACGAATAATTTTGCCCTGATGCGTTGTCTGCCCGTCCGTTGCTGTCAGCTCAACTTCAACCCGCAGATTTCTGTCCGTTAACCTCTCTGTCGGCCATAGCGTCTGGCGGGCGCTGAGCACTCCCCAGACAAAAAACAGCGTTATCAATGCCGCGTATTGCGCAGGTCTGCATCGACATTGCGCAATGAGTAGAGCCAGGACCATTAACCCCCAGGTAACCCACCGCCCTGGCAGAATGGGCAACCAGAGCAGCGGCAGGATTGCGATAATCACGCAGCCCGCAAGTTGTGGTAAACGCATGAGCACCTCCCTGTCAGAGGGAGTGTTACGCTAAACAGGAAGGCTGTCTCTGAGGACGGCGAGAAACTGCATCGCGCTATCCAGAGAATTTACTTTTCTGGTGCAAAAGGACCTGCGTTTTGCGAGGTAGCTTCAAAGAGAGATTTAAAGGCATAAAAAAAGCACCCGAAGGTGCTTTTTTAACGTTTAAGTAGGTTGTCGCCAATCGGCGAAACTTACTCTTCGTAAATATTGGCGCGGTCACGTAATTCTTTGCCCGGCTTAAAGTGGGGAACGTATTTACCTTCCAGTTCCACTTTATCGCCAGTCTTTGGGTTACGCCCGGTGCGAGGTGCTCGATAATGCAGAGAGAAGCTGCCGAAACCGCGGATTTCAATACGCTCGCCTTGAGCAAGCGTTGAGGCCATATGCTCCAGCATTTCTTTAACAGCATCTTCCACTGCTTTCGCAGGAATGTGAGATTGCTGGCTGGCAAGTCTTTCTATCAATTCTGACTTGGTCATTATTCCTCCGGTTTCCTTCAAGGCAAAATTAGCTAACAGCTTAAACAAGGGCGGCCGTAGCCGCCCTTTGTGCTTGATTACAGGACGAATCCCGCAATCTGTCAAGTAAACTCGTCATAATTCAGGTTGTTGTAACCCGAAAGACTGAGATTACTCGCCTTTAGCTGCTTTGAAAGCTTCAGCCATTGCGTTGTTAGAGAAGTTTGCATCTTCCTGTTTGTTAACAGTTGCGATTGCATCTTTCTCATCAGCTTCGTCTTTCGCACGAACAGACAGGCTGATTGCGCGGTTTTTACGATCAACGCCGGTGAATTTAGCTTCAACGTCGTCGCCAACGCTCAGAACCAGAGTTGCATCTTCAACGCGGTCACGGGAAGCTTCAGAAGCGCGCAGGTAACCTTCAACGCCGTCAGCCAGCTCTACGGTTGCGCCTTTAGCGTCAACAGCAGTAACTTTACCGTTTACGATTGCGCCTTTCTTGTTCAGTGCAACCCAGTTGTTGAACGGATCTTCTGCGAGCTGTTTAACGCCCAGAGAGATACGCTCACGCTCTGCGTCAACCTGCAGAACAACTGCTGCGATTTCGTCGCCTTTTTTGTATTCACGAACTGCTTCTTCGCCTGCAACGTTCCAGGAGATGTCAGACAGGTGAACCAGGCCATCGATGCCGCCGTCCAGGCCGATGAAGATACCGAAGTCAGTGATAGACTTGATTTTACCTTCAACACGGTCGCCCTTGTTGTGGGTTTCCGCGAACTGCTGCCATGGGTTGTTTTTGCACTGCTTCAGGCCCAGAGAGATACGACGACGTTCTTCGTCGATATCCAGAACCATAACTTCCACTACATCGCCAACGTTAACAACTTTGGACGGGTGGATGTTTTTGTTGGTCCAGTCCATTTCGGAAACGTGAACCAGGCCTTCAACGCCTTCTTCGATTTCAACGAAGCAGCCGTAGTCGGTCAGGTTGGTCACGCGACCGGTCAGCTTGGTACCTTCCGGATAACGTTTAGCGATAGCTACCCACGGATCTTCGCCCAGCTGTTTCAGGCCCAGAGATACACGAGTACGTTCGCGGTCGAACTTCAGCACTTTAACAGTGATTTCATCGCCAACGTTTACGATTTCGCTCGGATGCTTAACGCGTTTCCATGCCATATCGGTAATGTGCAGCAGGCCGTCAACGCCGCCCAGATCAACGAATGCACCGTAGTCAGTGAGGTTCTTAACGATACCTTTAACTTCCATGCCTTCCTGCAGGTTTTCCAGCAGCTGATCGCGCTCTGCGCTGTTTTCGGATTCGATAACGGCACGACGAGAAACAACAACGTTGTTACGTTTCTGGTCCAGCTTGATGACTTTGAATTCAAGCTCTTTGCCTTCCAGGTGCAGCGTATCGCGCACCGGACGAACGTCTACCAGGGAGCCCGGCAGGAACGCACGAATACCATTCAGCTCAACAGTGAAGCCACCTTTAACTTTGCCGTTGATAATACCGACTACAGTTTCAGCGTCTTCGTAAGCTTTTTCCAGCGTGATCCAAGCTTCGTGACGTTTAGCTTTCTCACGGGACAGCAGGGTTTCACCGAAGCCGTCTTCTACTGCATCCAGAGCAACGTCAACTTCGTCACCAACCTGGATTTCCAGCTCGCCCTGGGCGTTTTTGAACTGCTCTGCCGGAATGGCAGACTCAGATTTCAGACCGGCGTCAACCAGTACTACGTCTTTGTCGATAGCAACAACAACACCACGAACGATGGAACCCGGACGGGTTTCGATTGTTTTTAAGGATTCTTCAAATAGTTGAGCAAAAGATTCAGTCATGTTTAATCTTCAGGTTTCATATTTAACGTCCACCTGGCTCCATGCCGGATGGGGTTGTTTAACATACCCGCTAACACTCCATTGCTGCGGGGGTACTGCTATAATTCGGAGGCTGTTGTGCTTTATCGATAAGACGATTAAGCGGAAGCCAGTTTTTCGCGCGCATAGTGTAGCGCTTTTTCAATCACTTGCTCAATGTTTAGTTCTGTTGAATCAAGAACTAAAGCATCGACAGCCGGGATCAGGGGCGCGACTGTACGATTGCGGTCGCGATCGTCGCGCTCTTTTATCTCGGATAAAAGGCAATCAAAGTTAACACTAAAGCCCTTCTCCTGCAACTGGAGCATGCGGCGATGAGCACGTTCCTCCGCGGAGGCGTCAAGGAAAATTTTCACTGGCGCATCAGGGAATACGACGGTTCCCATATCGCGCCCGTCGGCGATCAGGCCAGGCAATTCGCGGAAGGCCCGCTGACGACGCAGCAACGCTTCACGCACGCGCGGAAAGGCAGCCACTTTAGATGCCGTGTTGGCAACATCCTGCGTGCGAATTTCAGCGCTGACGTCCTCCCCCTCCAGCACCACTTCCAGGCTGCCGTCAGTGGAGACAAAACGAACATCCAGGTGCGCAGCCAGCGGCACCAGCGCCTCTTCGGATTCCACATCAACATGGTGATGCAGCGCAGCGAGAGCAAGCACGCGATAAATCGCCCCAGAATCGAGCAGATGCCAGCCCAGCGTTTCTGCCATTGCCTTGCATAACGTGCCTTTGCCCGCACCGCCAGGCCCATCAATGGTGATTACCGGAACTGTTGCCGTCATCTTTTTCTCCTTCAGCAAGGCGCATAAATATATAAACGCCGCGCATTATACGCATCTCTACGACGGAAAGTGAGTATTGCTTTTAAATTACGGATAAGTGGAAATCTAATGCGGAAGAATTGTGCAATTATAGCGGGCTGATGGAGTATCAGCCCGGAAGATAACGCAGTTTTACTTTTTATCTTCAGCGATACGGTCACGGATATGCTGCGCGCGTTCAGCTGAAGGCGGGTGTGAATCGAACAGAGATTTACTGTGGCCGGCGTCAAGGCTGGCCAGTTTGTCGAAGCTTCCCACCAGCCCCTGAGTGCTGATGTTGCGCTTTTTCAGCAGATCGTAGGAGAAATCATCAGCATCCGACTCTTGAGAGCGGGAGAAAGCAGAGTTAACCATCCCCTCAGCGATATCGCCCAGCTGCGATTTAGACAAGCTTGCAGCCGCTTCGCTGGTAGATGAAATTGCATCGCGCGCGGCAATAGTCGCATACGCGGTTTGCATCGCTTTGCGCGAATGTCCCAGCGCTACGTGGCCCAGCTCATGGCCCAGAACCGCTTCAACTTCATTATCGGTCATCATGTCCATCAGGCCGCTATAGACGCGGACGCAGCCGTTGGCCATTGCCCAGGCGTTGACGTCTGATGTCATGTAAACCTTATAGTTTACCGGGGTTCCATTGATATTATTTCCTAACGCTTTGGCAATTTTATTCAGGCGTTTAGTGTACTTACTTGAAGCACCGGCCTTTTTATTTTCGCTATCCATTTGCTTACAGGCATCGTCGGAAAGCGTTTTGACTTCAGCGTCAGAAAGCGTTGCCGCTTTATAGGCCGTCATCCCTGAACTTACGAGGGCGTTGGCGTCCATCCCCTGCATATTTTTACAACCTGCCAACAACGTGGCGGAAACCGCTAAAGCCAGCATTAATTTTGTATTTTTCATATCAATCATCCATTGATTACCATAATAAATGCTTATAAATCCTGCATTTACAAGCAGCCAAGGCTAGCATTTAGATTCCCGCCCGACAAGCAGGCATAAAAAACGCCGACACGATGGTCGGCGTTTTTACCTTAAACGCGCGTTACTCAGGCCAGCGTACTGATTCGCGCCAGCTGCTCGAAGTAGTCCGGAAACGTTTTCGCCGTACACTTCGGGTCAAGGATGGTGACTGGCGTATCGGAAAGCGCCACTAGCGAGAAGCACATTGCCATACGATGGTCGTTATAGGTGCCGATCTCAGCAAACTGAAGCTTCGCAGGTGGAGTAATGCGGATGTAATCCTCCCCCTCTTCAACCTCTGCTCCCACTTTACGTAGCTCCGTGGCCATAGCAAACAGACGGTCAGTCTCTTTGACACGCCAGTTATAGATGTTGCGTAGAGTCGTGGTGCCTTTTGCAAACAGGGCTGCCGTGGCGATCGTCATCGCCGCATCCGGAATATGGTTCATATCCATATCGATGGCGTTCAGTTCACCATGAGTGCAGGCAATGTAGTCATCGCCCCAGGTGACGGTTGCGCCCATTTTTTCCAGCACATCGGCAAAACGGATATCGCCCTGTACGCTGTTACGGCCAATACCGGTGACCTTCACCGTACCGCCTTTGATCGCGCCAGCGGCGAGGAAGTAGGATGCCGAGGAGGCATCGCCTTCAACCAGGTAGTCGCCCGGCGAGCGGTAGTGTTGATTGCCACGCACGATAAAGCGCTGGTAAGACTGGTTTTCAACCTCAACGCCAAAGGTTTTCATCAGATGCAGCGTGATATCGATATAGGGTTTGGAAACCAGATCGCCTTTAATCGCGATGACGGTATCCTGAGGCGCCAGTGGGGCGGTCATCAGGAGCGCGGTTAGAAACTGGCTGGATACGCTGCCGTCCACTTCAACCTGGCCGCCGCTGAAACCGCCACGCAGACGCAGCGGCGGGTAGTTTTCCTGCTCCAGGTAATCAATCTGCGCCCCGCCCTGACGCAGCGCGTCAACCAGGTGGCCAATCGGCCGCTCTTTCATTCGCGGCTCGCCGGTCAGCACAATATCGTTACGGCCTAAACATAACGCAGCCGCCAGCGGACGCATCGCCGTTCCGGCATTACCGAGGAACAGTTCTAATGCTTCAGCCGCCTGCAGAGGGCCACCGTTGCCGATGACTTCACAGCGGGTACGATCGGAAGACAGGGTATAATGAACTCCCAGTGCGCTCAGGGCATTCAGCATGTGGCGTACATCGTCGCTATCCAGCAGGTTGGTCAGCACCGTAGTGCCACGGGCCAAAGCCGCCAGCAGCAAGGCACGATTAGAGACACTCTTGGACCCGGGCAGGTTAATCGTGCCATCTACGCGTGCGATGGGTTGTAACGTCAGGGATTCCATTAAACTCAACTCTCAAACAAACAGAATAAAAACCCCGCAGAGCGGCTGCGGGGATGAAAAACACGACAGCGATCAACCGTGACGGCGTTCGAAGTCCTGCATAAAGTCGGTCAGCGCCTTCACGCCCGCCAGCGGCATAGCGTTATAGATGGAAGCACGCATGCCGCCCACGACGCGGTGGCCCTTCAGCGCATGCAGACCGGCGGCAAATGACTCTTCGAGGAACAGTTTATCAAGCGCGCTGTCCGCCAGTTGGAACGGCACGTTCATGCGCGAGCGGTTCGCCGCAGCGACATCGTTGCGATAGAAACCGCTGTTATCGATGGTGCTGTAGAGCAGGTCGGCTTTCTGCTGGTTAATTTTATCCATAACGGCAACCCCGCCCTGCTCTTTCAGCCACTTAAACACCAGACCTGACAGGTACCAGGCAAATGTCGGCGGCGTGTTAAACATGGAGTCATTGGCGGAGAGAATGGAGTAATCCAGAATCGATGGACAGGCTACACTGGCTTTACCGAGCAGATCTTCGCGCACAATAATCAGCGTCAGTCCTGCAGGACCGATGTTTTTCTGCGCGCCCGCGTAGATCACGCCATAGCGGCTAACGTCAATTTCACGAGATAAAATCGTCGATGACAAATCCGCCGTGACGACCACATCGTCGCCAAAGTTTGGCGCTTCTTCAATGGCAATACCGTCAATGGTTTCGTTCGGGCAGTAGTGCAGGTAGGCAGCGCCCGGGGTCAGTTGCCACTCGCTCATCGGCTTAACCGCGCGCAGGCCGTCAACGGTGATTTTGGCGTCGATCACGTTCGGCGTGCAGTATTTATGCGCTTCTTTTACCGCGCTGGCCGCCCAGTAGCCGGCATCGACGTAGTCGGCAACGGTTTTATCGCCAAGCAAGTTCAGCGGGATACCAGCAAACTGTCCGCGACCGCCGCCGTGGCAGAATAAAACTTTATAATTGGAAGGAATATTGAGCAGGGAGCGAAAATCCTGTTCCGCTTCTTCAGCCACTTTAATGAACTCTTTACCACGGTGGCTGATTTCCATCACCGACGTCCCCAAACCGTTCCAGTCGCACAGTTCCTTTTGTGCCAGTTTGAGTACTTCCGCCGGCAGCATTGCCGGGCCTGAACTGAAGTTATAGACCTGAGCCATTTCCCCTCACCACTTGCTATGTTATTTACCCGCGAACCGTCGCGGGCATAAGTTATTCCTGTGGCTATCGGTTTTATCATTCAGTGACACACACCGCAATGGCTAAAACTGAGCGTCGGGGAAATGCGGTCTCGCTCACACAAAAGAATCTGCCAGCTTGACGTCATAAAACCGACATAATTGCTGTCAGGTGACTCTTTTTGCCCGGCTGACCTTCGACCATTCTGCATTTGCGCAGCGAGGGCATAATTGTTTATCCCCGGCTCGTAGCGTAAGGATTGCGCTGCAGCGGACGCAGGCATACTCGTCGTCCCGGGGTATAGTGGTAAAACGCTCGCTAAAGCGAGAAGGAAGAATGGAGAGTCCGGCTTTAACATCATCATCCTCATAGAAATAGAGGCTGATCTGGCCGTTGGTTTCCAGAATAGCCAGCCGCACCTGCCCCAGTTGCTCAACCCCGCTGGTTCTTAGTTCCATAAAAAATTCAAATTCGGTCATGTTTTCCGCCTGCAGTTTCTCCCAGGCCAGCTCGCCGTTTTCCACAACAATAATCGGCTTACCTTCAAGCAGATCCTCCAGTTTTTCGCTATGCCCCATCAGCCACATAATCAATCGATACAACAGCGCCAGCGTGATAAAAACCGCCAGTACCGGCAGCATAGGGACGTCATCGTAAAATGCGACGTCGCCCGCGGCCGAACCGAGAGTCAAAATGATGAGGACTTCGAACAGAGACATCTGACGAACGCCCCGCCGCCCGGTTATCTTGAGAAAAATAAATACCAGTACGAAGGTGTAGAGGCTCCGTAATGCCACCTCGGCCAAAAATTCCACGGGCACTTTATCCAGTGCCATACGATGCCAGTCAAATGTCTTCATGATTAACGCCTGAACAGTTATTGAGTGACATAAGCATAGCCAGACGATGGAGATAGCACCCGTCATCTAAAACCCGTATCATTGCGCGCTTTACGTACGATAAAAGTGACTGCCATGACTCAAACATTTATACCCGGCAAAGATGCCGCCCTGGAAGATTCCATCGCTCGCTTCCAGCAGAAGTTGCTCGACCTCGGATTTGATATTGAAGAGGCCTCATGGCTCAACCCGGTACCGCACGTCTGGTCAGTGCATATCCGCGATAAAGAGTGCGCCCTGTGCTTCACCAACGGTAAAGGCGCCACCAAAAAAGCCGCGCTGGCCTCCGCGCTCGGTGAGTACTTTGAGCGCCTCTCAACTAACTATTTCTTTGCCGATTTCTGGCTGGGCGAGACCATCGCGAACGGCCCTTTCGTCCATTACCCTAATGAAAAATGGTTCCCGTTAACCGACGATGATGAAGTGCCGGAAGGCCTGCTGGATGCTCGCCTGCGCGCGTTCTATGATCCTGACGAGCAGTTAACCGCCAGTATGCTGGTCGATCTACAGTCTGGTAATGACGAGCGCGGCGTCTGCGGCCTGCCGTTCACCCGTCAGTCTGATGGTGAAACGGTCTATATTCCGATGAATATTGTCGGCAACCTGTACGTTTCTAACGGGATGTCCGCGGGCAACACCCGCAACGAAGCCCGCGTTCAGGGGCTTTCGGAAGTGTTTGAACGCCATATTAAGAACCGCATTATCGCCGAGAGCATCAGCCTGCCGGAGATCCCTGCGGAAGTGATGGCGCGCTATCCGGGCGTAGTAGAATCGATCAATAAGCTGGAGGCCGAAGGCTTCCCGATTTTCGCTTATGACGGTTCGCTCGGCGGCAAATATCCGGTTATCTGCGTCGTGCTTTTTAACCCGGCTAACGGCACCTGTTTCGCCTCTTTCGGCGCGCATCCCGATTTCGGCGTGGCGCTGGAGCGTACCGTTACCGAACTACTACAGGGCCGCAGCCTGAAAGATCTCGACGTCTTCACGCCGCCAACCTTCGATGATGAAGAAGTCGCCGAACATGCGAACCTTGAAACGCACTTTATCGACTCCAGCGGCCTGATCTCCTGGGATATGTTTAAACAGGATGCCGACTATCCGTTCGTGGACTGGAACTTCTCCGGGACCACGGATGAAGAGTTCGCCACTCTTATGGCTATCTTTAAACAAGAAGATAAAGAAGTTTACATCGCTGATTACGAACACCTGAGCGTCTACGCCTGCCGCATCATTGTACCTGGCATGTCTGATATCTATCCGGCAGAAGACCTCTGGCTGGCGAATAACAGCATGGGCGCGCCTCTGCGGGAAACGATTCTTTCCCTGCCGGAAAGCGAGTGGGAAAAAGAGGATTATTTAGCGCTTATCGAACAAATGGACGATGAAGGCCTCGATGATTTCACCCGCGTGCGCGAACTGTTGGGTCTGGCGACCGGTAAAGACAACGGCTGGTATACCCTGCGCATTGGCGAGCTGAAAGCAATGCTGGCGCTGGCGGGCGGCGATCTCGAGCAGGCGTTGATCTGGACCGAGTGGACGATGGAGTTCAACGCCTCCATCTTTAGCGCCGAGCGCGCCAATTACTACCGCTGCCTGCAAACCCTGCTGCTGCTGAGCCAGGAAGAGGAGCGTCAGCCGCTGCAGTATCTGAACGCTTTTGTACGCATGTACGGCGCCGATGCCGTCGAAGCCGCCAGCGCCGCGCTGAGCGGAGAAGCGCCGTTCTATGGCCTGCAGGCAGTGGACAGCGATCTGCTTGCGTTCCCGGCTCATCAGTCGCTGCTGAAAGCTTACGAAAAGCTGCAGCGCGCAAAAGCAGCATTCTGGGGTAAATAAGCGCACTTTACCGCCGCAATAACCCTATGATGGGGGCCAGTAAAGGCCCCCGTTTTTTATGCTTTCCGCAACCCCAAAGCCAAGTTGTAGCCATAAAGTTAATTAGTAGTGAGAAATAATAAAATCCCACCGCAAATATTGTTAATTTTAATAAAAATACCCCATTTTAATTAACCGAAAAACGGGGGCAAAATGAAAATAATCAACATTATTTGTAAATTTTAAAATTTATTTTTCCATTAAAAAACAAAAAGTTAACTCAACAAATATGCAAATCCACACACTAAAAAGGCCTATAGTTCCGGTAGGATATGATCTACATCAAATTCCCTTCTATAATGCTTTGTTAGTATCTCACCGCCAACTTACATAAAGAGAGAGTTAGTGTGAAAGCTGACAACCCTTTTGATCTTTTACTCCCTGCTGCCATGGCGAAAGTCGCCGAAGAAGCAGGTGTCTATAAAGCGACAAAACATCCGATAAAGACGTTTTATCTGGCTATCACCGCAGGTGTCTTCATCTCTATCGCTTTTGTTTTCTATATTACCGCGACAACCGGCACGGCCGGGATGCCATTCGGGGTTGCCAAACTGATTGGAGGCATCTGCTTCTCACTGGGTTTGATTCTCTGCGTTATTTGCGGTGCCGACCTGTTTACCTCAACCGTTCTTATCGTTGTCGCGAAAGCCAGCGGAAGAATCACGTGGGGTCAACTGGCGAAAAACTGGCTCAACGTCTATGTTGGTAACCTGATTGGTTGCTTACTGTTTGTATTGCTGATGTGGCTTTCAGGCGAATATATGACTGCCAACGGTCAATGGGGACTTAACGTTCTGCAAACCGCCGACCACAAAATGCACCATACTTTTGTTGAAGCCGTGTGCCTGGGTATCCTGGCAAACCTGATGGTCTGCCTTGCGGTATGGATGAGCTACTCCGGCCGTAGCCTGATGGATAAAGCCATGATTATGGTTTTACCGGTGGCAATGTTTGTTGCCAGCGGGTTTGAGCACAGTATCGCGAACATGTTTATGATCCCGCTGGGTATCGTTATCCGCGACTTTGCAAGCCCGGAATTCTGGACCGCAGTTGGTTCAACTCCGGAAAGTTTCTCTCACCTGACCGTCATGAACTTCATCACTGATAACCTGATTCCGGTAACTATCGGGAACATCATCGGCGGTGGTCTGCTGGTTGGGTTGACATACTGGGTCATTTACCTGCGTGGCGACGACCATCACTAAGGGTTGTTTCAGGCAGTAAATAAAAAATCCACTTAAGAAGGTAGGTGTTACATGTCCGAGCTTAATGAAAAGTTAGCCACAGCCTGGGAAGGTTTTGCGAAAGGTGACTGGCAGAACGAAGTCAACGTCCGCGACTTCATCCAGAAAAACTATACCCCGTACGAAGGTGACGAGTCCTTCCTGGCTGGCGCAACTGACGCGACCACCAAGCTGTGGGACACCGTAATGGAAGGCGTTAAACAGGAAAACCGCACTCACGCGCCTGTTGATTTTGATACTTCCCTTGCATCCACCATCACTTCTCATGACGCTGGCTACATCGAGAAAGGTCTCGAGAAAATCGTTGGTCTGCAGACTGAAGCTCCGCTGAAACGCGCGATTATCCCGTTCGGCGGCATCAAAATGGTAGAAGGTTCCTGCAAAGCGTACGATCGCGAGCTGGACCCGATGCTGAAGAAAATCTTCACTGAATACCGTAAAACTCACAACCAGGGCGTGTTTGACGTTTACACCAAAGACATCCTGAACTGCCGTAAATCTGGTGTTCTGACCGGTCTGCCGGATGCCTATGGCCGTGGTCGTATCATCGGTGACTACCGTCGCGTTGCGCTGTACGGTATCGACTTCCTGATGAAAGACAAATACGCTCAGTTCGTTTCTCTGCAAGAGAAACTGGAAAACGGCGAAGATCTGGAAGCAACCATCCGTCTGCGCGAAGAAATCTCTGAACAGCACCGCGCGCTGGGTCAGATCAAAGAAATGGCGGCTAAATATGGCTGCGATATCTCTGGTCCTGCTACCACCGCTCAGGAAGCTATCCAGTGGACCTACTTCGGTTACCTGGCTGCCGTTAAATCTCAGAACGGCGCGGCAATGTCCTTCGGTCGTACCTCCAGCTTCCTGGACATCTTCATCGAACGTGACCTGAAAGCCGGTAAAATCACCGAGCAAGACGCACAGGAAATGATTGACCACCTGGTCATGAAACTGCGTATGGTTCGTTTCCTGCGTACCCCTGAATATGATGAACTGTTCTCTGGCGACCCGATCTGGGCAACAGAATCTATCGGCGGTATGGGCGTTGACGGCCGTACTCTGGTCACCAAAAACAGCTTCCGTTTCCTGAACACCCTGTACACCATGGGGCCGTCTCCGGAGCCGAACATCACCATTCTGTGGTCTGAAAAACTGCCGCTGAGCTTCAAAAAATACGCCGCGAAAGTGTCCATCGATACCTCTTCTCTGCAGTACGAGAACGATGACCTGATGCGTCCTGACTTCAACAACGATGACTACGCTATCGCTTGCTGCGTAAGCCCGATGGTTGTTGGTAAGCAAATGCAGTTCTTCGGCGCGCGTGCTAACCTGGCGAAAACCATGCTGTACGCAATCAACGGCGGCGTTGATGAAAAACTGAAAATGCAGGTTGGTCCTAAATCTGAACCGATCAAAGGCGACGTTCTGAACTTCGACGAAGTGATGGACCGCATGGATCACTTCATGGACTGGCTGGCTAAACAGTACGTCACTGCGCTGAACATCATCCACTACATGCACGACAAGTACAGCTACGAAGCTTCCCTGATGGCGCTGCACGACCGTGATGTTATCCGCACCATGGCATGTGGTATCGCAGGTCTGTCCGTTGCGGCTGACTCCCTGTCTGCAATCAAATATGCGAAAGTTAAACCGATTCGTGACGAAAACGGTCTGGCTGTCGACTTCGAAATCGAAGGCGAATACCCGCAGTTTGGTAACAACGACTCTCGCGTCGATGATATGGCCGTTGACCTGGTTGAACGTTTCATGAAGAAAATTCAGAAACTGCACACCTACCGCAACGCTATCCCGACTCAGTCCGTTCTGACCATCACCTCTAACGTTGTGTATGGTAAGAAAACCGGTAACACCCCTGACGGTCGTCGCGCTGGCGCTCCGTTCGGACCAGGTGCTAACCCGATGCACGGCCGTGACCAGAAAGGCGCTGTTGCCTCTCTGACCTCCGTTGCAAAACTGCCGTTTGCTTACGCGAAAGATGGTATTTCTTACACCTTCTCTATCGTGCCGAACGCGCTGGGTAAAGACGACGAAGTTCGTAAAACTAACCTCGCCGGCCTGATGGATGGTTACTTCCACCACGAAGCGTCCATCGAAGGCGGTCAGCATCTGAACGTCAACGTTATGAACCGCGAAATGCTGCTCGACGCGATGGAAAACCCGGAAAAATATCCGCAGCTGACCATCCGCGTATCCGGCTACGCAGTACGTTTTAACTCCCTGACTAAAGAACAGCAGCAGGACGTTATTACTCGTACCTTCACTCAGACCATGTAATGGTATTGACTGAAATCGTACAGTAAAAAGCGTACAATAAAGGCTCCACGCAAGTGGGGCCTTTTTAGCAATATCATCCTGCCCCAGTCTCTTTTGTCTGCTGTCTATACTTTATGGATAACAGCCAAAACAGACTCGACATAGCCTTTGAGCTGTGCATCTACATAGGCCCCGGATGGGCCAAATTCGGAGATATCACCGCAATGTCAACAATTGGTCGCATTCACTCCTTTGAATCCTGTGGCACCGTCGATGGCCCGGGGATTCGCTTTATCACCTTCTTCCAGGGCTGCCTGATGCGCTGCCTCTATTGCCACAACCGCGATACCTGGGATACCCACGGCGGCAAAGAGATTACCGTTGAAGAGCTGATGAAAGAGGTGGTGACCTATCGCCACTTTATGAACGCTTCCGGCGGCGGCGTGACGGCATCCGGCGGCGAGGCTATCCTGCAGGCCGAATTTGTTCGCGACTGGTTCCGCGCCTGTAAGAAAGAAGGTATTCATACCTGTCTCGATACCAACGGCTTTGTGCGCCGCTACGATCCGGTTATTGATGAACTGCTGGAGGTCACCGACCTGGTGATGCTCGATCTCAAGCAAATGAATGATGAGATTCACCAGAACCTGGTCGGCGTCTCTAATCATCGGACGCTGGAGTTTGCCCGCTATCTGTCAAACAAAAACATCAACGTCTGGATCCGCTACGTTGTGGTTCCGGGCTGGTCCGACGACGACGATTCCGCACATCGCCTGGGCGAGTTTACCCGTGACATGGGCAACGTCGAGAAAATCGAACTGCTGCCGTACCACGAGCTGGGCAAGCACAAATGGGTAGCCATGGGCGAAGAGTACAAGCTGGACGGCGTCCATCCGCCGAAGAAAGAGACCATGGAACGCGTGAAGGGCATTCTGGAACAGTACGGTCATAAAGTGATGTACTAAAATCCCCGCCCGGTAGAGATTGCGCTACCGGGTGTTTCCCCAACAAAATCAGCGTCAGGACATAAAATATTCCGACAGCTTATTCGCCACGCTCTCAATCGAGAAAATGCGCTTCTGATGCGCTTTTCGGTATTCCGCATAGCGTTCATCCTGCTCTTCCAGCGCGCTGAGGATCCGGTCGGCCACCATCATTGCGCCGGCGATTTCCGCAAACCCCGACTCCCCTTCCCCCTGTAAAGCCACCGCCGCCTGAAGATTCCAGTCAGATAAACGGGCCAGCGGCGCAAACGTCCCGCGGGTCAGCGACAAAATTTTAACGCCCTGCTGCTTTGCCAGCGACAGGGCCTGCATCATATCCGCCGATGCCTGTTCGCTGTGAACGACGATGATGCCGGTTTTTTGACTGTCAGCCAGCAGCGGCATCGCCGCCGGATAGGAGCGATCGATAAAGCTGGCCGCCTTACCCATATTGATTAAATTCATCTGCAGGAATAACGCCACCGGCACCGCCGTGCCCACGGCATAGATAGCAATGCTGTTCAGGGAGTTAAGCCAGTCAGCCGCGGCTTTCAGCTCCTGGCTATCGACAATAGCATTACTGTCGCGAATGCTCGCCAGCACCGGCGCAACCTCTTCGCTCTCGTTGCTAGCGCTGTCTTCCGAGCGCGCGGCGCCCTGCTCCATCGCCAGCGCCGTTCTGAAATCCGAGAAACCTTTAAAACCAAAGGCCCGACAAAAACGGGTGATGCTCCCCTCACTGGTATCAATGGAGTCGGCCAGTTCTGAAATCGTGTGACGCATCACAAAGTCAGGATTTTCCGTGATAAAACGGCCCACTTTCTCCAGTATCGGGCTTAGCCCTGAAGCTCCATTTCTTATGCTAATCAACAAGTTATTGTCTATATGGCTCATTTTTTGCCCTATTTGCTCAAAATGCAATCACAATCACATCTTTCGGCCTGCGGTAAAGATAATAATTATTATCTCACACAAATAAATAAAAATAATTATTTTTACACACAGGAGAACATCGAATGAAAGGTCTCATAGTCTGTCGTACCGGTATGGGCAGCTCCTTAATGCTCAAAATCAAAGCCCAAAAAATCATCGACAAACACGGCTGGGATATCGAGCTGGAACATGACGTCCTCTCAGGCTTACGCACCTGGCGAGATATTGATTTTGTCATCACTATGCGCGATCTCACCGACGAAGTCGAAGCCGCCGGATTCAGAGCGGTCGGCATCACCGACCTGATGAACAGTGAAGAGATGGAGTCTGCGCTCACCGACATCGTTCAAAGCAACTAACCTCTCCCGGAGGCAATATGGATTTCCTCAGATTTATTGTATTCGACATTCTGGGCGTAACCCCACTTTTAGTTGGCTTTATTGCATTAATCGGCCTGTTAATCCAACGCAAGCCGATTGAAAAAGTCCTTTCCGGCACCTTCAAAACCATCGTCGGCTTTCTGGTTTTTGCCGGCGGCGCCGGTCTGGCGGTCACTTCCCTGGGTAACTTTCAGACCTTATTCAGCGATGGATTTGGCCTGAAGGGCGTTATGCCGCTGGCAGAAGCGCTAACCGGACTGGCGCAAACCAAATTCGCCATGTGCGTGTCGCTGATCATGGTGATTGGTTTTGGCTGGAACCTGTTTTTTGCCCGCGTGACGCCGTTTAAATACATCTTTCTTACCGGGCAACATAATCTTTATCTCTCCGCGCTGCTTACCGTAACGCTGAAGGCGCTGGGCTACAGCGACATGACGACCATCATTGTCGGCTCCATACTGCTGGGTCTCGCCGCCTGCCTCTATCCGGCTATTGCGCAGCCGTGGATGCGAAAAATTACCGGTAACGATGAGATCGCGATGGGGCATTACGTCACCCTGGCCTACGCCGCATCCGGCTGGATCGGCTCAAAAGTCGGCGACCCTAAACAGTCTACCGAAAAGCTGAATCTCCCCGGCTGGCTGGGGATCTTTAAAGACTACATCGTCTCGGTGTCGATCTCGGTAAGCATTTTCTATTACATCGCCGCGCTCGCCGCCGGGAAAGCCGCGGTCACCGCTGCGGCCGGCGGGATGCACTGGCTGGTTTACCCGCTCTTTCAGTCGCTGACCTTTACCGCCTCGCTGTACATCATTATTACCGGCGTACGCCTGCTGCTGTCAGAAATTGTTCCGGCCTTCCTTGGCATCTCGGAAAAGTTTATCCCTAACGCCAAACCCGCGCTCGATTGTCCGGTGGTATTTCCCTACGCCCCGACCGCCACGGTGCTGGGGTTTATCTCTTCGTTTATCGGCGGGCTGGTGGTGATGGGCTTTCTGGCGATCCTTGGCCAGACCGTGATTATCCCGGTAGCCATCCCCTACTTCTTCATTGGTGCGACCGCAGCGGTGTTTGGCAATGCCTCCGGCGGCTGGAAAGGCGCGATTGCCGGGAGCTTCATCACCGGGATCCTGATTGGCATCGGCCCGGCGCTGATTTACCCGATTATGGAATCCGTCGGTCTTTCAGGCACCAGCTTCCCGGAAACCGACTTCGTCGCTCTGGGTCTGGTCGTGTACTACATCGGTAAAATGCTGCCCTAAGAAGGAATGAACATGAACATTGATGAACTGAAATCCCACGCGCTTGCCGCCCGCCGCGAGATCGTCACCATGATTTACGAGTCCGGAATTGGTCATCCGGGCGGGGCGTTATCGATAATCGACATTCTAACCTGGCTCTATTACCAGGAAGTCGATCTGGCCGCCTCCCCCCGTTCGCGCGTGGTGATGAGTAAAGGCCACGCTGTCGCCGCGCAGTACGCCATGCTGTATCAAAAAGGGAAGATCGATCGTAGCGAGTTCTCTACGTTCCGGCAGATCAACTCGCGCCTGCAGGGGCACCCGAGCATTAAGTCACTGCCGGAAGTCGATGCGACAACCGGACTGTTGGGTCAGGGGCTGTCGATTGCTTTTGGTATGGCGGCCGCCAAAAAGCGGCGCAACGATCCGCACCGGGTATTTGCCATCGTGGGCGATGGTGAAATGCATGAAGGCCAAATCTGGGAGACGCTACAGCAGGCCGGGCATATGAAAATGGATAACCTGGTCGCCATCATCGATTACAACGGCTTCTCTTCCCACGATCCGGTCAATGAAGTCGTTAACCTCGAGCCGCTGGCGGACAAAATCCGCAGCTTTGGCTGGCATGTACTGGAACTGCACAACGGCAATGATATGCATCAGGTTGCCGATACCCTGATGCTATCCCGCCACCTGAAAGGTAAACCTGTCGCCATCGTAGCGCGCACCACCAAAGGTTCCGGCGTCAGCTATATGGAAAACAACGGCGACTGGCACTCAAAAACCCCGAGCAAAGAACAATTTCAGCAGGCGATGGAGGAGTTACAGTGATGAAAGCACCCCGTGATGAGATCGGGCATGCCCTGATTGCGCTAAAAGAAAAGGGCTATCCCGTTGTTGTTATCGACAGCGATTTAGCCAGCTCTACCCGTACCGACCAGTTTCAGGCCGTCTATCCTGAGGCCTTTTTCGAAATGGGCATTGCGGAAGGTTCCGCCATGAGCTTCGCGGTCGGCCAGGCACTAGAGGGCTTTATGCCCTTCTACGTCAACTTTGCCATGTTCGTAACCGGTACCGCCTGGACCCAGCTGCGGCAGGCGTGCTATGCCAAAGCCAATATTAAACTCGTCGGTAGCCACCCCGGTATGGACGATGGCCCGGATGGCGCTTCACACCATGCGCTGGAGGATTTAGCGCTGACCCGCATCCTTCCGGGGTTAACCGTCCTGACCCCGGCAGATGCGGAAGAAATCGCCGAAGCCTTTGAGCAAGCGGCCAAAATAAAGGGACCCGTTTATATTCGCGTGGCGCGCGAGCCGATGCCGATTCGCGATAAAAGCGTCGTTCCGCGGGTCAGCGATATCGCCGCCATCGCCGATAGCGGCGCCGATTTCGCGATTCTGTTTGAAGGGACGGTGCTGGAGCAGGCTACCGATGGCTATGAAAAGCTGCTTGCCAGCGGCAAAAAGGGCAAACTTATCCACGTTGCAACCCTCAAGCCCTTTAACGAGCAGGCATTTTATCAGCTGGTTGAAGGCTGCCCGCTTATCGCTACGCTTGAAAATCACACGGTAAACGGCGGTCTCGGCGGACTGATCGCGGAAACCCTGGCGCAGAAGGCGCATCCGGCCCGCCTCACTCGGTTGGGAACGCCGGACACATTTACCGAGTCGGGTAATAGCAGGCAGCTAAAAGCGAAATACGGCATCTCGGGAGAAGCGTTATTTGCCGCTCTACGCTAACCACCAGGCGAGCCGGTCAGCTCGCGCGTAAAGGGAATATATATATGGAAGAGACGCTATTTTCCGCCTGTCAGTTCTCCAGCGACAGCCTGAACTGGCGCAGCGCCGTTCAGCTCGCCTGTCGACCGCTTGAGCAGCAGGGAAAAATCACCGGAGGCTATGCCAGGGCTATTATCAGCGCCACGGAGCAGGATGGTCCCTGGTATATATTGAGCCCGGTGTTTGCGCTACCGCACGCGCGTCCGGAAGCCGGAGTGCTGAGCAGAAACAGCGCGCTTTCGCTGCTTTGCTGTAGCGAGGCCGTTGATTTTCCGGAGCATCCCGGCATTCGGCTGATAGTCGTACTGGCGGCGGCTGATAGCGAACAGCATATCCAGACTATCCAGCGGTTAGTCTGCTGGCTGGATGAGGGGGAGAGACTACGGCGATTCACCGAGATCCACAATCAGGCCCAGTTTGAAGCGCTTCTCGCTTCGCATTAATCGATAGCCAGGGACATCTCTCCTGGCTATTTTCGACCAAAATCAGGCGTGAGCCACCGGCGTAGGATGATGCCCCGCTTTGCGCAGCAGCGTCAGCAGGTAGATGAAGGACACGCTGGCTATCATGATAAAAAGCAGATTGTCAGAGAAATTCTGCATCAGCATCGCGGTCAGCGTTGGCCCAAGCAGGCTGCCCACGGTATAGCTCATTAACAGCGCCTGGTTCATCGCCACCAGTTGATGGCGCTCCACTTTTTCGCACGCCCAGGCCATAGCGACCGGATAGAGCGTGAAGCCGGAAGCGCCCAGCACGAATAGCGCAGGCGCCATTGCGGCCTGGCTTAACATCGCCAGACAGCCGAGAATTACCACAAACACCTGAACGCGCAGAACCAGCAGGCGGCCGTAGCGATCGGCGAGCCGACCAATCGGCCACTGCCCAACGATGCCTGCGCTCACCATCACCGCCATCCAGAAGCCGATGCCGGAATCGCTGACGCCCTGGTGGTTAAGCCACAGCGGCATCAGGCCATACAGCGAACCGAGCACGATACCGGAAATAATGCAGCCATTGACCCCGTGACGGGCCTGACGCAGCCTTAACATTGGCCAGATACGCGCCGGTTCGTGCGGCTCATCGCCCTGAGTCGTCACGCGAGCAAACAGCAGCGGCAGAATGGCCGCCAGAGCCAGCGCCGTCACCCACGGCAGGACGCTCATCAAATCAGTCGGCAGTTTGCTGACCATTAACTGGCCCAGCACCGTGCCAACGTAATAAATCATCATATACGCCGCCAGCAGGCGACCGCGGCTCCGCGAAGTGCCGCTACAGACCAGCGCGCTCTCCACCACCACCCAAATCATCGCGCAGCCGACGCCCGCAATAAAGCGCCAACTGAACCAGCTCCAGAAGCCAAGCGTAATGCCGAGACCAACGCAGCCCACGGCAAAAATAATGGATGCCAGATAATAACTACGATTAAAACCCAGACGCTTAATCACCCATCCGGCGAGCAATGTCCCCACCAGATTACCGGTGAAGTAGGACGACCCTACCATTCCGACCTGCCAGGTCGGCATATTTTCATGGGCGAGCCAAAGCGGGACGAGCGTATTTAAAACCGCTATCGCCAGGGTCAACAGAAGCAGGCCACAGAGCAACATTTGCACTGGCCGGGTGTAGATGGTCATGGATATAAACCGTGATGGAGTTCAGATTTCGTGCGCATCATGCCACTGCTGTAAACATTGTCAATCCACCTGAAATCAGGCGTGACGCGGTTTGCGGGCGTACGATAGAAGTTTTTTATCCAGCGGATCGACAACAGAATAGTTGTTTATATTATTCCATTGTTTTTATTAATTTATTAGGAAAATGAGGTGGGAGTATCGGTAGAAATATTTCATGAATCGACAGCACTTTTTATCGCGCCAGAAAGCATTATTCTGGCGCGATAAAGGGCGTTAGCTGGCGATTGCCATCCCTACGGTCATATGCAGGCCGTAGAAGACGCCGCGGCCGATCATCTCGCCAACCAGTATCAGCACAAAAGCCAGCACCAGCATCGGCAATGCGGGCTGATAGCCTTTGAGCTGCGGGGCGATCCAGCAGACCAGCGCCAACGCCAGCGCAACCAGACGCCAGGCCATTAGCGCGCCGTAGTCCGGCACCAGCGCGGAAGCTTGCTGGATGGAGCTATGAATTGTCGCTAGCTCGCTTCCCTGCATTAGCGCTACGATCGCACTAATCACCAGCGCCAGCAGGGTCACCGCCGGCAACAGGCGCATAGCCCATCCGGTAACGTCCGCAACGCGCAGCAGCAGATACCCCAGCAGCGGACCGCCGATAAACATCGTCAAGAAGAAACTCAACGGCGTCCAGACCGTATACCAGGTGGGGACCGTATCAATAGTGTTATAGACGCGGACCATCATCCAGACAAAGATAACCCCCAGCACCATGGTAATAACCAGCCAGAGATGACGCAGTCCCGCCGGTAGCTTATTGAGCGCCGCCAGAAGCCAGCCAATACCTCCGACAGCAAAGAAAAGCGCCCCGCTGGCGATTTCATTACTGAGCGACGAGGCCCCTACTCGATTGAGAGAGTTAAACGCGCGCATTGGCGACCCAAGATGCAGGGTGGAGGCAATAAAGCCTACGCCCATCAGCACCCACAGGCCAAACATACTCACCACCACGCGCTGCTGCTGTTCACGCGATAAGTCGCCTTTCATGAGCGCCAGAGCCAGTACAATAAAGCCGCCCACTACACACTGACCAAAGACCGTGAAAATAATCAGCGGCCATTCATGCCATCCACTCCCCATCTCACACCTCCTTCGGGTTAGCCAGATAGCCGGTGGTATCTCCACACGGACGGCTGTTGGCGTTAGGTTTAATCACAATACTTGGTTTAGTGAAGTGGGCCGAAGGCAGCGGCGCAACGGCAGCCAGCTGTCCGTGTTTTTTACGCAACTCTTCAATCGGGCCAAAATCAAGCGCGCGGAGCGGACAGGACTCTACGCAAATCGGCTTATTGCCATCGGCTACGCGCTCGTGGCAGCCGTCGCATTTGGTCATATGACCTTTTGTCGCATTGTACTGCGGCGCGCCGTACGGGCAGGCCATATGGCAATAGCGACAGCCGATACATACCTCTTAATCCACGACCACAAAGCCATCTTCACGTTTATGCATCGCCCCGCTCGGGCAAACTTTGGTGCAGGCCGGATCCTCACAATGGTTGCAGGCGATAGAGAGGTAATAGGCAAACACGTTCTGCTGCCAGACGCCGTTATCTTCCTGCCAATCGCCGCCCGCGTATTCGTAGATACGACGGAAACTCACCTCCGGCGTGAGGTTTTTGTAGTCTTTGCATGCCAGTTCGCAGGTTTTGCAACCGGTGCAACGGGCGGAATCAATAAAAAATCCATATTGAGTTGTCATCGGTTACTCCTTACAGCTTTTCAACCTGGACGAGGTTGGTATGCGATGGATTACCTTTCGCCAGCGGCGATGGGCGTTGGGTGGTCAGCACGTTAATGCTGCCAGCCTGATCCACGCGACCGGCGTCCGGGTTATACCAGGCCCCCTCACCCAGCGCGACCACGCCCGGTATCATCCGCGGGGTCACTTTGGCTTCGATATGCACTTCACCGCGATCGTTAAAAATGCGGATCCGATCGCCATTGGCGATACCGCGTTTCTGTGCATCAAGTGGGTTGATCCACATCTCCTGACGGCATGCGGCTTTCAGCACGTCAACGTTGCCGTAGGTGGAGTGAGTACGGGCTTTGTAGTGAAAGCCGGTCAGCTGCAGCGGATATTTTTTAGCCAGCGGATCGTCATAATTTTCAAACCCAGGGCTGTAGATCGGCAGCGGGTCGATAACATCCTCTTCTTTCAGCTCCCAGGTCCCTGCGATTTCCGCCAGCTGCGCAGAGTAAATTTCAATTTTCCCTGACGGCGTCGTTAACGGATTGGCGGCGGGATCTTCGCGGAAAGCCTTATAGGCAACGTGGTGGCCTTCCGGATCGCGCTGTTTGAAGATCCCCTGCTTGCGGAATTCATCAAACGGCAGTAGCGCCGGGATCGCTTTACGGGATTGCTCATAGAGGTGACGCAGCCACTCTTCCTGAGTGCGGCCTTCGGTGAAGCGTTGCTCAACGCCCATGCGCTTCGCCAGCTCCGTCGTCATCTCATAGATGGTTTTGCACTCAAAACGTGGTTTGATGGCCTGGTCGGCAAAAATCACGTAGGACATGTTGCCGCAAGAGGCATCGAGGGCAAAATCCATCTGCTCCGAAGCCGTACAGTCCGGCAGCAGAATATCGGCATATTTCGCAGACGAGGTCATATGGCAATCAATGACCACAATCATCTCGCACTTCTTGTCATCCTGGAGGATGTCATGGGTACGGTTGATTTCTGAATGTTGGTTGATCAGGCAGTTACCGGCATAGTTCCAGACCATTTTGATGGGGACGTCAAGCTTATCTTTGCCGCGCACGCCGTCGCGCAGTGCGGTCATTTCCGCTCCGCGCTCAATCGCATCGGTCCACATAAACATGGAAATACTGGTTTCAACCGGGTTATCCAGCGTCGGCATGCGCTCAAACGGCAGCGAGTAAGAGCCTTCACGCGCGCCGGTATTCCCGCCGTTGATCCCGACGTTGCCGGTTAAGATCGCCAGCATGGAGATCGCGCGGGAAACCAGCTCGCCGTTGGCATGGCGCTGCGGACCCCATCCCTGAGAAATAAAGGCGGGTTTAGCGCTGGCGATTTCGCGCGCCAGCTGCACGATACGCGCCTGGGGAATGCCGGTAATCGTCGACGCCCACTCTGGGGTCTTCGCGATACCGTCTTTGCCCTGGCCGAGAATATACGCCTTATAGTGGCCATTGGCTGGCGCGCCTTCCGGCAGCGTTTTCTCGTCGTAGCCTACGCAGTACTTGTCGAGGAAAGGCTGGTCAACGAGGTCTTCGGTAATCATCACCCACGCCAGCGCGGAGACCAGCGCGGCGTCGGTTCCCGGGCGAATAGGGATCCACTCGTCTTCGCGTCCGGCACCAGTGTCGGTATAGCGTGGATCGATAATAATCAGCCTGGCGTTGGATTTCTCCCGCGCCTGCTCTAGGTAATAGGTTACCCCACCGCCGCTCATCCGGGTTTCCCCGGGGTTGTTGCCAAACAGCACCACCAGCTTGCTGTTTTCGATATCCGACGGGCTATTGCCATCGGCCCAGCCGCCGTAGGTGTAGTTCAGGCCAGCGGCGATTTGCGCTGTGGAGTAGTCGCCATAATGGTTGAGATAGCCGCCGCAGCAGTTCATCAGGCGGGCAATCAGAGTTTTTCCCGGTGGCCATGAGCGAGTCAAAGTTCCGCCGAGGGTACCCGTTCCATAGTTCAGATAGATGGACTCATTGCCGTACTCTTTTATCAGGCGCTGCATATTGCTGGCGATAGTATCGAACGCTTCTTCCCAGCTGATTTTCTCGAATTTGCCCTCGCCGCGTTTGCCTACGCGCTTCATCGGATATTTCAGGCGGTCCGGGTTGTAGACGCGTCGACGCATCGAGCGGCCGCGCAGACAGGCGCGAACCTGATGCAGGCCGTCGTAGCTATCATCGCCGGTATTATCTGTTTCTACATATTTGATCTCACCATCGACAACATGCATCCGCAGCGGACAGCGGCTACCGCAGTTAACCGTACAGGCGCTCCAGGTAACGGTTTCGCTGGCGGGACTCAGGCTATCCGCAGCGTAGGCAATGCGCGTGAAGGGTAAGGTAAAAGCGCTGCTGGCCATTGCCAGCCCGCCAATCGCCGTGGTTTTCATTAAACCACGCCGGCTCACCTCGGCAGCCAGTAAAGCATCGGGGGTTTTGGTTTTCATAGATACTCGCTTTGGTTGCTCACAATTAACTCAATCCCGCTATATAGTTTGATATATAGCGAAATTAGACTTTATTAGTTTTTTATGCTGGTTAATCCAAAGGGAGTATCTGCGTAATCGAGAAGTCGATTATTGCCCGGTATCAAGAAGGGGGTAAAAAAAAAGCGCCCGCAGGCGCTTTTGAGAAAAGAGTCGAAAAATCAGCCGATAAACTCAAGGCCGCGCATATATGGGCGTAGGACTTCCGGGATCGCAATGCGACCATCCGCCTGCTGATAGTTTTCCATCACCGCGACCAGCGTACGACCAACCGCCAGGCCAGAACCGTTCAGCGTGTGTACGAGGCGAGTTTTCTTGTCAGACTTGCTTCGGCAGCGCGCCTGCATACGACGCGCCTGGAAATCCCAAACGTTAGAGCAGGAAGAGATCTCACGATAGGTATCCTGCGCCGGTACCCACACTTCAAGATCGTAGGTTTTGCATGCGCTGAAGCCCATATCGCCCGTGCACAGAGCCACTTTACGATACGGCAGACCCAGCAGCTGCAGCACTTTCTCGGCGTGGCCAGTCATCTCTTCCAGCGCCGCCATGGAATCTTCCGGACGTACAATCTGCACCATTTCGACTTTGTCGAACTGGTGCATACGGATCAACCCGCGGGTATCGCGGCCATAGGATCCGGCTTCAGAGCGGAAGCACGGCGTATGCGCGGTCATTTTGATCGGCAGATCGTCTTCATCAATGATTTCATCGCGCACCAGGTTGGTCAGCGGAACTTCCGCCGTCGGGATCAGCGCGTAGTTGCTGCTGTCGGCTTCTTCTTCAAGCGGACGGGTATGGAACAGGTCGCCGGCGAATTTAGGCAGTTGGCCGGTACCGTACAGCGTGTCCTGGTTAACCAGATACGGGACGTAGTTTTCGCTGTAGCCGTGCTGTTCGGTATGCAGATCCAGCATAAACTGCGCCAGCGCGCGGTGCAGACGTGCCAGTTGGCCCTTCATGACCACAAAACGAGAACCGGTCAGCTTCACGGCGGCGGCAAAATCCAGCCCTCCGTGCATTTCGCCCAGCGTCACGTGATCGCGAACGTCAAAATCAAACTCGCGCGGCGTACCCCAGCGACTGACTTCAACGTTGTCATTTTCGTCGCGGCCGGCCGGAACGTCATCGTGCGGAATGTTAGGGATGGTCAGCGCGATATCGCGGATTTCAGCCAGCAGCGCGTCCAACTCGGTCTTAGCGGCATCAAGCTGCTCGCCGAGTTTGTTCACTTCCAGGCGTAATGGCTCAATATCTTCCCCGCGCGCTTTCGCCTGGCCAATGGATTTCGATCGGGAGTTACGCTCCGCCTGCAGGTTTTCAGTTTGAACCTGCAGAACTTTACGACGCTCTTCCAGAGCGCGAAGTTTATCTACATCCAGCTTAAAGCCCCGGCGTGCCAGTTTTTCTGCGACTGCGTCTGGCTCGGTACGCAGCAGATTGGGATCGAGCATGCTTATCCTGTGCTTATCGAATTAATAAAGAAAAATGGCCGCAGAGCGCGACCACGGAAATAGTGTGACAACCTTACCGCAACGCCTCAATTATCGGTAGCGTTTTATCGGGCTATTTTGATCCTGTTCGGTTAACCAGGCGAGCTTTTCGCCTATTTTGCCCTCCAGCCCCCGGTTTGTCGGCTTATAATAGCGCGTTTGCGCCATTTCCTGCGGGAAGTACTGCTCTCCGGCGGCATAGGCATTCGGTTCATCATGGGCATAGCGATACTCCTGCCCGTAGCCCATCTCCTTCATTAACTTCGTTGGGGCATTGCGTAAATGTACCGGAACGTCGTAATCGGGCCGTTCGCGGGCATCGGCCATCGCCGCTTTAAACGCGGTATAGACCGCGTTGCTTTTCGGCGCGCAGGCAAGATAAACAATGGCCTGAGCAATCGCTCGCTCGCCTTCCGCCGGTCCGACCCGGGTAAAGCAGTCCCAGGCGGAGATCGCAACCTGCATCGCGCGCGGATCGGCATTGCCGACATCTTCCGACGCAATCGCCAGACAACGGCGCGCTACGTAGAGCGGATCGCCGCCGGCGGTAATAATCCGCGCGTACCAGTAAAGGGCGGCGTCCGGGGCGCTGCCGCGAACCGATTTGTGCAGGGCGGAGATTAAATCGTAAAAGCGATCGCCTTTGTTGTCGAAACGCGCGCTGCGTTCACCGGCAATTTCAGTCAGCAGTTCAACTTTCAGCACGCGATTGCCGGAGGCCTCGGCCTCGGCCATATCGGCCATCATTTCCAGGGTATTCAGCGCCCGGCGCGCATCGCCGTTGACAAGGTCGGCGATGGCCTTACGCGTCTCGTCCGGCAGAACGATATTTTGCCCGCCGTAGCCGCGCGTTTTATCGCTCATCGCCTGGTTGAGCACCTGCTCGATATCATCGCTGGTCAGCGACTTCAGCAGATAGACGCGCGCGCGGGATAACAGCGCGGAATTGAGTTCAAAGGAGGGGTTTTCCGTCGTCGCGCCGATAAAGGTGATGGTTCCGTCTTCAATATGCGGCAGAAAGGCATCCTGCTGGCTTTTATTGAAACGGTGCACTTCGTCGACAAACAGAATTGTGCGGCGACCCGCGTTGCGGTTTTGTCGCGCGCGTTCAATGGCCTCGCGGATCTCTTTAACACCGGAGGTCACCGCTGAAATACGTTCAACGTCGGCGCTGGCATAGCGCGCAATCACCTCAGCCAGCGTGGTTTTCCCCGTCCCTGGCGGCCCCCAAAGGATCATGGAGTGCAGATGACCGGCTTCAATCGCCCGCGGTAAGGGTTTACCCGGCGCCAGCAGATGCTGCTGACCAATGTACTGCGCTAAATTTTCTGGCCGCATGCGTGCGGCCAAGGGTTGAAACGCGTTGTCGGAAAAATCGAGCGACAGATTGCTCACGTTCGCCTCTACTTACGTTGATCGTCCACCGTAACCCCTTGCGGCGGCGTAAAGGTGAACTTAGATGCATCCACGGCACCATTTTGTTGCGACTTCAGTTGATAGCTGCTGCGTTGATCGTCCTGCTCCACGGCGCTGAACTGATGAATCGTGCCGTCACGACCCACGTTAATGGTGAACTGCTTCAGATTGCCGCTACCGTTTTTCGGCGTCAGAACAAAATCATCGCCGTTCTGCTTAATGTTGTAGTTCTGCCAGTCGCTGGCCTGGTTGCGGGCAATCAGCATAAACGGCGTGTTGCTGGTCGCATCTTTCAGCCAGGTGGCGGTAGCCTGCTCAACAAAGGGGTTGTAGAACCACAGCGTTTTGCCATCGGAAACCAGCACGCTTTCATCCGGCTGGGTCATATGCCAGTTGAACAAATTTGGTCGCTTGACCCACAGGTCTCCCTGCCCGTCCTGCACGGCGTTGCCTCTGCCGTCCGTCACTTTCTGCGTAAAGCTGGAGTGGAAGCTGCTCACTTTATCAAGGCGGCTTTTTAAATCGCTGGCGGCGTCCGCCCATACCTGGCTGACGACAAAACTGGACAGTAATGCACAGGTGATTGCGAGTTTTTTCATTGTTATTCCTTAATGTGCGTCACTCCCGACGCGGGAGCCTGATCTGCTGCTAATGTAGAACGGCCAACGGCGGTAAAACAGCAGAACAGGCTGATTTTCACTTATTTACCCAACTTTGCGGTTACTCAAAAGGCGGCGGAGCCAGCACTTCACGGTTACCGTTATGACCCTGCTCGCTCACGATACCCTGAGCTTCCATTTGCTCAATAATACGCGCGGCGCGGTTATAACCAATACGGAACTGACGCTGCACCCCGGATATGGAGGCCTTGCGTTTCTCCGTCACAAAGTTGACGGCCTGATCGAACAGCGGATCGAGCTCTTCACCACCTTCATAGCCACCACCGCCGCCTTCGCTTTCGCTATCGGAGGTGATGCCATCAACATACTGCGGACGCCCGCGCGCCTTCCAGTCCTGGACGACAGCGTGAACTTCCTCGTCACGTACAAAAGCGCCGTGCACGCGCACCGGGATCGTCGAGTTAGGCGCGGAGTAGAGCATATCGCCCATCCCCAGCAGAGACTCCGCACCGCCCTGGTCAAGGATGGTCCGCGAGTCAATTTTACTCGATACGGTAAAGGCGATACGCGTCGGGATGTTGGCTTTAATCAGGCCGGTGATAACGTCAACCGACGGTCGCTGGGTCGCCAGCACCAGGTGGATACCTGCAGCGCGCGCTTTCTGCGCCAGACGCGCAATCAGCTCTTCCACTTTCTTGCCGACGGTCATCATCAGGTCGGCAAATTCGTCGACCAGCACCACGATATAAGGCTCTTTTTTCAGTACCGGATGCGTCGCATCCATACTGTCGCCGGGCTTCCAGTAAGGATCCGGAATGGGTCGTCCCATCCGCGCGGCTTCGGCAATCTTCTCGTTATAACCTGCGAGATTACGTACGCCTAGCGCGGACATGAGTTTATATCGGCGCTCCATCTCGTTAACGCTCCAGCGCAAAGCGTTGGCCGCATCTTTCATATCCGTCACAACTTCCGTCAACAGATGCGGTATTCCCTCATAGACCGACAGCTCGAGCATTTTCGGGTCAATCATGATGAACTTCACATCTTCCGGCTGCGCTTTGTAAAGCATGCTCAGGATCATGGCGTTGACCCCAACAGACTTACCGGAACCGGTAGTACCCGCCACCAGCAGGTGCGGCATCTTCGCCAGATCGGCGGTGACAGGTTCGCCCGCGATGTCTTTACCGAGGACCACCGTGAGCGGTGAAGGATTATCGCGGAATTTGGCATTATCCAGCACTTCGCGCAGGTAAACGGTCTGGCGCTTTTTGTTAGGCAACTCCAGGCCAACGTAAGGTTTACCCGGAATAACTTCCACCACACGGACCGCCGCCGTGGACAGTGAGCGCGCCAGATCGCGCGACAGGTTGGAAATCCGCGCCGCTTTTACCCCTGGAGCCAGGTTTAGCTCAAAGCGGGTGATGACCGGGCCTGGTGAGTAGTTTACCACGTCGGCTTTAATGCGGAAATCGGCCAGACGAGCTTCAACCAAACGCGCCATTTGCTCAAGGGCGAAGGTATCGATCGGCTCAACTTCAGCCGGTGGCGGCGTGAGCAGGTCAAGCGAGGGCAGCAGCGTCGTCGGCTTCTGTAACGGGCGACTGTCGCCATTGCGCATCAGTAGCGGGTGAATGAGACTTTCCTGCGGCTGCGGGATCGGCTGCTGCGGAGCCTGCTGCTGCGGATAGCTGCCAGGAGCCTGCTGCGGCATCGGCTGATGGTGAACAGGCTGCTGCTGTACGGATTGATAAGCCTGCTGCTGCGTATATTGCGGCGGCTGAGGCATCTGCGGGTGCGGCATCGGCTGCTGTACGGGCTGCGAATGCTGGGCAGGCTGCTGATACTGCGGGGCAGGCTGCTGTACTTCCGGCAACGGCGTGAAGACAGGCTCGCTCGGCGTATCATCAACTAACGTTTTCATTGGTGAGAATTCATAATCCGCCGCAGAGAACGGATGCGATCCCGGCGGCTGCTCGCTGGCGTAGCGCTGCTGCTGGGAAGCGGCAAACTGACGAGCAAGTTCGGCTTCAGCGGCAGAATCCTCGTCTACATCATCCTCTTCCGCAGCGTAGCTATCGCCATAGCGCTGATTTTGCGCAGCCGCGAACTGACGCGCCAGCTCACCCTGCTCAAGCTCTGCTACTTCCTCGTCCGTCAGCGCATCGTCATCATAGTGCTGATGCTCTGCCTGACGCGCACGTTCTTCAGCCAACCGTTGCGAAGGCAGCTTAATGCCATAGGAAGCCAGCTCACGGCGCGTGGGCACACGAACGCGGTTTGGACGCGGCAATTTCGGGCCTATGCCCTCTTTTACCTGCGCTCGCGGACCGCCCGACGCCGGGCTAAACAGCGGTGCGGCGCTGGATGCGGCAGATGCCGCGGCGGCGCTAGCAGAGGCCGCCCCGGTGGCCTGATGGACGCCAGACGCCAGCGCGCTCACCGCGGCAACATCAGCCGCCGGAGCAGGCGGAGCAGGCGGAGCAGGCGGAGGCGAGATCGGTTTTGTCGCAACCGGACTGACCGGCTCCGGAATCGGCTGATACCATGCGGCAAGCTGCTCGCGTTCACGCGCGCGTTTCTCTTCCACTTCTTCGAAGTAGTACATCGGCGGACGCTGAGGCTTCACCTCCTCTTGCGGAGGCTCAGGCTCAATGGAGGCGGCGTAAGGCTCAGGCTGCTGTACCGGGGCCTGTTCCGGCTGGTACGCGTGCTGCGGCGGGTAAGCCGGTTCAGGCTGATAAGCAGGCTGCTCAACAGGAGCCTGCTCCGGCTGATAGGCATGCTGCGGCGGGTAAGCCGGTTCAGGCTGATAAGCGGGCTGCTGAACAGGAACCTGCTCCGGCTGATAGGCATGCTGCGGCGGGTAAGCAGGTTCGGGCTGATAAGCAGGCTGCTGAACAGGAGCCTGCGCCGGCTGATAGGCATGCTGCGGCGGGTAAGCCGGTTCGGGCTGATAAGCGGGCTGCTGAGCAGGCGCCTGCTCCGGCTGATAGGCATGCTGTGGGTGGTAAACCGGTTCAGGCTGATACGCTGGCTGCTGTACCGGGGCCTGTTCCGGCTGGTACACATGCTGCGGCGGGTAAGCCGGTGCTGGCTGATATGCTGGCTGCTGTACCGGGGCCTGTTCCTGATGATAGGCTGGCGGAGCCTCATACCCTGGCCGCGGTTCAGACCATGCCTGCGGCGCAGCGGTATCCTGCGCGGCCAAAGCCACCGGATCGGCAATGCTATGACCGTTTAACAGAGGATCGTAGGGGTCAAAATCGCCGGGACGTGCCGCACTGACGCCGGAGAACAGAACATCATCAGCATTTGCCGGACGCGCTGCGCTGGAGCCAGAAAAAAGCACATCGTCAGCGGCAACAGGCGCACCGCCGGCGCTGTACTGAACCTCGTCTTCGGCGTCATCCATCCGTTTACCCGAGAATAGCGCCGCATCGGTCTTACGCCCCATCGGATTAGAGAACTTCTCAGCCAGACGCTGGCGGCGAGCTAAGGCGCTGCGTAAAATCCGCGCGCGTCGAGAACCCTGCGGCTTCGCAGGTTCATCATCTTCATATTCTTCTTCATCTTCTTCATATTCCCCTTCATCGACCCAGGTGTCGTCACGACGGGTACGGTTACTGGCGAAAGTGAGAATAGAAAGGATCGCGCCGCCGAGTTTTTCAGCAATGCTAACCCAGGACCAGCCGGTAAACAGCGTCAGTCCTGCGGCCCAGATACAGAGCAGCGCAATTGTGCCGCCGCTGCTGTGCAGCAGCGGTTGCAGGGTAGTACTCAGTAAGCTGCCGATCACCCCGCCCGAAGCGAAGTACCAGATATCATCCGCGTTAATCGCCGCCAGACCGCAGGACGTGAGGATCAGCGCCAGCGCGCCAATCAAACGCAGCGAGACGGCGAAATAGTCGATGTACTCGTCGTTTTCCTGATGACGCCAGGCAAACCAACAGCCACCGATAATGATGACCGGAATGGTATAGGCCATTACGCCAAAAATAAAAAATAGCGTATCGGCGAGCCAGGCTCCCGGCGTCCCACCTATATTGTGAATAGGCTCATGCCACGCCGTTTGTGACCAGCTAGGATCCGAGGGATTAAAGCTGAGTAAGGCCGCCATCAACCAGATGGCAAAAAGGGAGCAAAGAATGAGTAACGCCTCAAGGAGTCGGCGCCCGCTACTTAGCTTTGTGAATTTGACTTCTTTGTCTTCGGTGTATTCCTGGCTCAAGAAAGGCTCTCCAGGTATCAGGCTGTTTCCTGCCTTCGGCTAAAACGGACAACAGTGCCGGGTCTCCCCGGCACTGTTGCTGTATGGATTAACAGGAGTGTAATCAAACTACATCGATTTTGCACCTGTTCCGTGTTAGCGCGTCTTGATTACCAGACGATTACTTTGCTTGACTTCTTCCATCACCACATAGGTACGGGTGTCATTTACGCCCGGCAGGCGCAGCAAGGTCTCGCCCAGTAATTTACGATACGCTGACATATCCGGTACGCGGGTTTTCAACAGGTAATCGAAATCCCCGGAAACCAGATGACACTCTTGAATTTCTTCAAGTTTTTGCACAGCGGAGTTAAATTGCTCAAACACATCCGGCGCGCCACGATTCAGAGTAATCTCAACAAATACCAGAAGTGATGCATCCAGATAGTGCGGGTTGAGCAGCGCTGTATAGCCCTGAATAAAACCCTGTCTTTCCAGTCGACGCACGCGCTCAAGGCAAGGCGTCGGAGAAAGTCCCACCCGTTTAGAAAGCTCGACGTTGGAAATACGCCCGTCTTTTTGCAATTCATTCAAAATATTACGATCAATGCGGTCGAGATCTTTGCCAGGGCGCTTCTTGCTATCTACCATTATTATTGTCTCTCTGTATTCCTTCCCTACTCCTGTTCCGACTCTGAGCCTTCACTGCCAGAGTCCATCCTGTTATCACCCGTACGACATTGGGTAACCCAGGGGTACGTGAGAAGCCCGTTGCCTGACGGCAGCCACCGACATCACGCATGGCGTCTGTCCACACCATGCGTAGATTTCGCTAACCCGGATAAAAATGGCATTTGCGTGCATGAAAATTCGCCACACGCGAAACACTGCTTTTCTTCTTCCATGAATGTTTTCGCAAAAGCACAGGGGATTGTCAAAGCAAAACATCGATTTTTAGTACAAGATGCCAGATATTCATTATCCTCCGCGGTTGATTCTCATGTTTTCCTCTTATAATTGTCTCGCTAACAGTAGAATTAGTTATATTCTTCGTTCGTTAAATCGCCAATTAATCGGCATCTTCTATTGCACATATCGTTAACAAAACCGCCACGCTCTTTTTTTACGCCAACAAATTCCCTACAATCCAGCTCATGTATGCCAATAAATTATGAGGATCTCATGGGCACGGCCAAACACAGTAAACTGCTTATTCTTGGTTCTGGACCTGCGGGATACACCGCTGCGGTCTACGCAGCGCGCGCAAATCTGCAGCCGGTACTGATTACCGGAATGGAAAAAGGCGGTCAGCTGACCACCACCACTGAAGTGGAAAACTGGCCAGGCGATCCTAACGATCTGACCGGACCGCTGCTGATGGAACGCATGCACGAACATGCCACCAAGTTTGAAACCGAAATTATTTTCGATCATATCAACAGCGTCGACTTGCAAAACCGTCCGTTCCGCCTGATGGGCGACAGCGGTGAATACACCTGCGATGCCCTGATTATCGCTACCGGCGCATCAGCGCGCTATCTGGGTCTGCCATCGGAAGACGCGTTTAAGGGCCGCGGCGTTTCTGCCTGCGCGACCTGCGACGGTTTCTTCTATCGTAACCAGAAGGTCGCGGTGATCGGCGGCGGCAATACGGCTGTTGAAGAGGCGCTGTACCTGTCTAACATCGCTTCCGAAGTTCATTTGATCCACCGTCGTGATGGCTTCCGCGCGGAAAAAATCCTTATCAAACGCCTGATGGACAAAGTGGAGAGCGGCAATATCGTGCTGCACACCCACCGTACGTTGGAAGAAGTGACCGGCGACCAGATGGGTGTAAGCGGCTTGCGTCTGCGCGATACGCAAAATGCTGACAATGTGGAATCCCTCGAAGTTGCGGGGCTATTCGTGGCAATCGGCCACAGCCCGAATACGGCAATTTTCGCCGGTCAGTTGGAGCTCGAAAACGGCTACATTAAAGTTCAGTCCGGCATCCACGGCAACGCCACCCAGACCAGCATCCCGGGCGTTTTCGCCGCTGGCGACGTGATGGATCATATCTATCGTCAGGCGATTACTTCTGCCGGCACAGGCTGCATGGCTGCGCTGGATGCAGAGCGTTATCTGGATGGTTTAGCCGACGCTTGCAAATAATCTTTACAAGTCAGTAACAAAGGTAAAGAAGGCGACGAAAAGTCGCCTTTATTTTTGCCCCGTTGTAACATTGCCGTGCCCAAAAAACTCATAACTACACCTGCTAAGCGCGCAATGAATAAAACCCGTCAACAAGAGTTAACCCGTTGGTTAAAAGATCAAAGCATTATCTCCCGTCGCTGGTTGATGATTTCCCGAGTATTGGGCGTCGTTAGCGGCCTGTTGATCGTTGCTCAGGCCTGGTTCCTGGCGAGGATCCTTCACCGCATGATTATGGAAAATATCCCCGCGACGGCGCTGCTGCTGCCCTTTACGCTACTGGTGCTGGTCTTCGTACTTCGCGCCTGGGTGGTCTGGCTGCGTGAAAAAGTGGGGTTTCAGGCAGGTCAACATATCCGACTGGAGATCCGCCGTCAGGTTCTGGATCGCTTACAGCAAGCGGGGCCGGCCTGGATACAGGGGAAACCCGCCGGTAGCTGGGCCACGCTGATCCTTGAGCAGATCGACGATATGCATGATTACTATGCTCGCTATTTGCCGCAGATGACGCTGGCGGCCTCTATCCCTTTGCTGATTGTCATCACTATTTTCCCGGTCAACTGGGCTGCAGCGCTTATTCTGCTGGGCACCGCCCCGCTTATTCCGCTGTTTATGGCGCTGGTTGGGATGGGTGCGGCCGATGCCAACCGACGCAACTTTCTCGCTCTGGCGCGGTTGAGCGGCCATTTTCTCGATCGCCTGCGCGGTATGGAAACGCTGCGAATTTTTCATCGCGGTGAAGCAGAGACCGACAACATACGCGAAGCCTCTCAAGATTTCCGCCAGCGGACCATGGAAGTACTGCGCCTGGCGTTTCTCTCCTCCGGGGTACTGGAATTTTTCACCTCGCTCTCTATTGCGCTGGTCGCCGTTTACTTTGGCTTCTCCTATTTGGGGGAGCTCAACTTTGGCCATTACGGCGCCGGGGTGACGTTGATGTCCGGTTTCCTCGCCCTGATTCTGGCCCCCGAGTTTTTCCAGCCGCTGCGCGATTTAGGCACCTTTTATCATGCTAAAGCGCAGGCTATTGGCGCCGCTGATAGCCTGAAGACCTTTATGGAAACGCCGCTGGCGCAGGCAGAGCGTGGGGAAAAGGCATTAAGCGATGACGTAATGGTAAGCCTTGAAGCTCGCGACGTGCTGATTAAATCTCCCGAAGGAAAAGTGCTGGCCGGACCGCTGAGTTTTTCCTTACGCGCTGGGGAACGTGTGGTGCTGGTTGGACAAAGCGGCTCGGGCAAGAGCTCGCTGCTGAATACGTTAACCGGTTTTCTTCCCTATGATGGCTCTCTCAGGGTCAATGGCGTTGAGTTAAAGAGCCTGGACGCCGACCGCTGGCGCCGTCTCCTGAGTTGGGTTGGGCAAAATCCGCAATTGCCCGCGGCGACGCTGCGCGAAAATGTCCTGCTCTCTTGCCCTGATGCTACCGAATCCCAACTGCAGCTTGCGCTGGATAAAGCCTGGGTCAGCGAGTTCCTCACCCTTCTGCCGCAGGGTATTAATACGCCTGTTGGCGATCAGGCCGGTCATCTGTCGGTCGGGCAGGCCCAGCGCGTCGCCGTCGCCCGCGCGCTGCTGGTGCCCTGTCGTCTGCTGCTATTGGACGAACCAGCGGCCAGCCTTGACGCGCATAGCGAACAGCGGGTGATGCAGGCGCTGACCAATGCGTCAACACAGCAAACCACGCTGATGGTTACCCACCAGTTGGAAGGCCTGGCGAACTGGGATGCCGTCTGGGTTATGCAGGATGGTCAAATTGTTGAGCAAGGCAGTTATTCGCAGTTGGCGGCCGCAGGCGGTCCTTTCGCGACCCTACTCGCCCATCGTCAGGAGGAGATTTAAATGCGCGCATTGTGGCCTTACCTGGCGCTCTACAAACGACACAAATGGCTGTTGCTGCTCGGTATCGTGTTGGCGATCGTGACGCTGCTGGCCAGTATTGGCCTATTAACGCTGTCGGGCTGGTTCCTGTCGGCATCCGCCGTGGTTGGCGTAGCGGGCATCTACAGCTTTAACTATATGCTGCCGGCCGCCGGCGTACGCGGCGCGGCGATTATTCGCACCGCAGGCCGCTACTTTGAGCGTCTGGTCAGTCATGACGCCACCTTCCGCGTCCTGCAGCACCTGCGGGTCTTTACCTTTAGCAAGCTGCTGCCGCTCTCCCCCGCCGGACTGGCGCGTTTTCGACAGGGCGAGCTGCTCAACCGGGTGGTTGCCGATGTCGATACCCTGGATCATCTCTATCTACGCGTTATATCGCCGCTAGTAGGGGCGCTGGTGGTGATCCTGGTCGTCACCGTGGGACTGAGCGTGCTGGACGTCACGCTGGCCCTGACCCTCGGCGGTATTATGCTGCTCACCCTGCTGGTGATGCCGCCGCTGTTCTATCGCGCCGGCAAACCCGCTGGTGAAAGCATGACCCGGCTTCGCGGACAGTATCGCCAGCAGTTAACCTCATGGCTGCAGGGACAGGCGGAGCTCATGCTGTTCAACGCCAGCGATCGCTACCGGCGGCAAATGGAAAAAACAGAAGCGCATTGGCTGGATGCGCAGCGTCGCCAGGCGGAACTGACCGCGCTCTCTCAGGCGCTGATGCTGCTGATTGGCGGTATTGCGGTTATCGCTATGCTGTGGCTCGCCTCCGCGGGCGTTGGCGGCGATACTCAGCCAGGGGCGCTGATTGCGCTGTTTGTCTTTTGCGCGCTGGCGGCGTTCGAAGCGCTGGCGCCGGTTACTGGCGCATTTCAGCATCTGGGGCAGGTGATCGCTTCCGCAAAACGCATCACGCAAATCACCGAGCAAGAGCCGGAAGTCTGCTTCGCTCAGGGCAAAGACCAGAAGCTGGATCGCGTCTCGTTGAGCTTAAATCAGGTTACCTTCAGATATCCTCAGCAGCCCTCCCCTGCGCTGGAAAATATTTCATTGCAGGTCAAGGCCGGGGAACATATCGCCATTCTGGGGCGCACAGGCTGCGGTAAATCAACCCTGTTGCAGCTGCTGACCCGGGCATGGGATCCGGCGGAAGGCGAAATATTACTCAACGATCAGCCGCTGGCGCAGCTAAACGAAGCAACGCTGCGTCAGGCGATGAGCGTCGTGCCGCAGCGAGTGCACCTGTTCAGCGCCACATTGCGCGATAACCTGCTGCTGGCTTCCCCGAACGCCAGCGATGCCCGGCTTGCCGAAACGCTTGAGCGCGTCGGTTTAGCGAAATTACTGGACGATAGCGGCCTGAATAGCTGGCTGGGCGAAGGCGGCCGTCAGCTCTCCGGCGGCGAACTGCGCAGACTGGCTATCGCCCGCGCCCTGCTTCACGATTCCCCGCTCATGCTGCTTGATGAGCCTACTGAAGGCCTCGATGCGACGACCGAAAGCCAAATCCTTGATTTACTCGCAGAAGTGATGCGTGAAAAAACCGTATTAATGGTGACCCATCGTCTGCGTGGACTGGCGCGTTTTAATCAGATAATAGTCATGGACAACGGGAAGATTATTGAGCAAGGTAGTCACGCAGAACTGCTGGCTGAACAGGGGCGTTACTACCAGTTTAAGCAGCGTCTGTAGGCTACTATTGAATCATTGCCTGATGCGTTGAGGTAAAAATGCGGCTGGTTCAGCTCTCTCATCATTCCATCGCCTTCCCCTCCCCGGAAGGCGCTTTACGTGAACCTAATGGCCTGTTGGCGCTGGGCGGCGATCTTAGCCCGGCGCGGCTACTGATGGCCTATCAGCGCGGTATTTTTCCGTGGTTTTCACCCGGCGATCCTATTTTATGGTGGTCCCCCGATCCGCGAGCGGTACTGTGGCCAGAGAAATTTCATCTCAGCCGCAGTATGAAGCGTTTCCATCAGCGCTCGCCTTATCGCGTCACGCTGAATCACGCCTTCGGTCAGGTTATCGAGGGCTGCGCCGACCATCGCGATGAGGGAACATGGATAACGGCAGGAATCGTTCAGGCCTACCATCAGCTGCACGAGCTGGGACATGCGCATTCTATTGAAGTGTGGCAGGGAGATGCTTTAGTCGGTGGAATGTATGGCGTTGCGCAGGGCGCGCTGTTTTGCGGAGAGTCGATGTTCAGCCGTGCCGAAAACGCCTCTAAAACCGCGCTGCTGGTCTTTAGCCAGGTATTTTCACAGGATGGCGGAAAATTAATCGATTGTCAGGTGCTGAATAAGCATACGGCGTCGCTGGGCGCAGTGGAAATTCCTCGCCGCGATTACCTCGACTATCTCTCCGTGCTGCGGACTTATCGTCTACCGGAACTATTCTGGGTACCGAGGGTGCTATTTGCAGGAGAAGCGTAAATGTTTTCAGCACATTTTTTGTTGGGATGTTATAATTGCGCGGTAGAGTAGCTTCTGCCCGTTGCCCCGCCGCCGTTTGGGAATAATAAGAGTCAGATAACACCCATTGTTCTGTCACTCCCCCTTTACGTTTGCGCCTGTCACCCGGTTTATCCGCGTGAATCACGGGTAATGCGCCAAAACTACTTCGGCGATTTGACGTAAAACTTTACATACTTGCTGAACTTCGGCATTATCTTGCCGGTTCAAAACTACGGTAGTGATACCCCAGAGGACTAGATGGCCAAAGAAGACAATATTGAAATGCAGGGCACCGTACTTGATACGCTGCCTAACACTATGTTCCGCGTAGAACTGGAAAACGGTCACGTGGTAACTGCGCATATTTCCGGTAAAATGCGTAAAAACTACATCCGCATTCTGACGGGCGACAAAGTGACTGTTGAGCTGACCCCGTACGACCTGAGCAAAGGCCGCATTGTCTTCCGTAGTCGCTGATCGTTTTCGCGCTTAGCGCGCCAGATGCTGAAGGCCGGGATAATTCCCGGTCTTTTCATTTCTACGTCATTTACAACTAAAAGCGCGCAGATAAAAAAACCGGCCCTGAGGCCGGTTTTGTCATTGGGTACCAGAAACTTAATGCGCCGCTTCCGGTTTGTGCTTCTGCGCACTCTGGAAGTCGTAGGTCAGCGCATTTTTCTCTTTGTCCAGTTCCACCGTTACCTGGCCGCCGTCAACCAGTAAGCCAAACAGCAGCTCGTTGGCCAGCGGTTTTTTCAGGTTGTCCTGAATTACCCGTGCCATCGGACGTGCGCCCATGGCCCGGTCATAGCCTTTCTCGGCCAGCCAATCGCGAGCTTCCTGGCTGACTTCCAAAGAGACGCCTTTCTGATCCAGCTGAACCTGCAGCTCGACGATAAATTTATCCACCACCTGATGGATAACCGTCGTAGACAGGTGATCAAACCAGATAATGTTGTCGAGACGGTTACGGAATTCCGGCGTAAAGATCTTTTTGATCTCATCCATCGCATCCGGACTGTTGTCCTGATGAATAAGGCCAATGGATTTACGCTCGGTTTCACGCACCCCGGCGTTGGTGGTCATCACCAGCACCACGTTGCGGAAATCCGCTTTGCGGCCGTTGTTGTCGGTCAGCGTCCCGTTATCCATCACCTGCAGCAGCAGGTTAAAGACGTCCGGATGCGCTTTTTCAATTTCATCAAGCAGCAGCACCGCGTGCGGATGCTTAATAACCGCATCGGTCAGCAGCCCGCCCTGATCGAAACCGACGTAACCCGGAGGCGCACCGATTAAGCGGCTGACGGTATGACGTTCCATATATTCGGACATATCAAAACGCAGCAGCTCAATGCCCAGCGACTTCGCCAGCTGTACGGTAACCTCGGTTTTACCGACCCCGGTAGGCCCGGCGAACAGGAAAGAGCCGACGGGTTTGTGCTCATGGCCAAGCCCGGCGCGCGCCATCTTGATCGCTTCGGTTAAGGCCTCAATCGCCTTATCCTGGCCGAAGACCAGCATTTTCAGGCGATCGCCGAGGTTTTTCAGCGTATCGCGATCGCTGCGGGAAACGCTCTTCTCAGGTATGCGCGCAATCCGCGCTACCACGGACTCAATATCCGCCACGTTAACCGTTTTCTTACGTTTACTCACCGGCATCAAGCGCGCACGCGCCCCGGCTTCATCAATCACGTCAATCGCCTTATCCGGCAGATGACGATCGTTAATGTATTTCACCGCCAGTTCCACCGCCGCACGTACCGCCTTCGCGGTGTAACGGACATCGTGGTGCGCTTCATACTTCGGCTTCAGGCCGTTAATAATCTGCACCGTCTCTTCCACGGAAGGTTCGGTGATATCAATTTTCTGGAAACGACGCGCCAGGGCACGATCTTTTTCAAAGATGTTGCTGAATTCCTGGTAGGTTGTCGAACCGATTACCCGGATCTTACCGCTGGAAAGCAGCGGTTTAATCAGGTTAGCGGCATCGACCTGCCCGCCGGAAGCCGCCCCCGCACCGATAATGGTGTGGATCTCATCGATGAACAGAATACTGTTGGTGTCCTGCTCCAGCTGCTTGAGCAGCGCTTTAAAGCGTTTTTCAAAATCGCCGCGATACTTGGTGCCTGCCAGCAGCGAACCGATATCCAGCGAATAGATAGTGCAATCGGCCATCACTTCCGGCACGTCGCCCTGCACGATACGCCAGGCAAGCCCTTCAGCAATAGCGGTTTTACCGACGCCGGATTCCCCCACCAGCAGCGGGTTGTTCTTGCGACGGCGGCACAGAACCTGAATAGCGCGTTCCAGCTCTTTCTCGCGACCGATCAGCGGATCGATACCGCCTACGCGGGCAAGCTGGTTGAGGTTGGTGGTGAAGTTTTCCATACGATCCTCCCCGCCTGCTTGCTCTTCGCCGCTGCCTGGCTGGCTTCCGCTACTATCGGAAGACTGGCTCGGCTCGTCTTTACGCGTACCGTGAGAGATGAAATTCACTACATCAAGTCGGCTGACTTCGTGTTTACGCAGCAGATAGGCCGCCTGAGACTCCTGCTCGCTGAAAATCGCGACCAGAACGTTGGCGCCAGTCACTTCGCTGCGGCCGGAAGACTGGACGTGGAAAACGGCACGCTGCAGGACGCGCTGGAAGCTCAGCGTCGGCTGAGTATCGCGCTCTTCTTCCGTTGCAGGCAGTACGGGTGTGGTCTGTTCGATGAAGGCTTCAAGCTCCTGACGCAGCGCGACCAGGTCCACTGAACACGCTTCAAGCGCTTCGCGGGCCGAAGGGTTGCTAAGCAGCGCCAGCAACAAGTGCTCGACGGTCATGAACTCATGACGGTGCTCGCGCGCTCTGGCGAAAGCCATGTTTAAACTGAGTTCCAGTTCTTGATTGAGCATAGGCACCTCCCCCAAGTTTATTGCCTGCATTCAGGCTTTTTCTAGCGTACACAACAACGGATGTTCGTTCTCCCTTGCGTACTGGTTCACCATCGATACTTTGGTTTCGGCGACTTCGGCGGTAAAGACCCCGCAAATCGCTTTACCTTGATAGTGAACCGTCAGCATCAGTTGCGTTGCACGTTCAACATCATAAGAAAAGAATTTTTGTAACACGTCAATAACAAACTCCATTGGAGTGTAGTCATCATTGACTAATATCACTTTATACATAGATGGCGGTTTAAGCGCATCCTTAACTTCGTCCTCTACTAGCTGATCGAAGTCCAACCAGTCTCTCTTACTCATCGTCAGTGTTCATCATCGGTTGCTGTTGCCAACAGGCGGTGGCCTGTCGATGACCAGAGGCTATGCACATCACAAATCTACAATAGATCATAGATAATTATCATCTATTACTTCCATCCGCGACGTCTGTCACATTCCCCGGCAATAGCGTTAACTGCTTCAAATTTTGACGCATTTTTCACCGTCCCCCAGCGTCAATCGCTTGACGCATTTCCTGATTTCTCTAAATTGTAGTGGCGAGAGTTGGCGAGCAAATGAACAACTCGTCACTCCACTACCGGTTCATTCCATCTTACTTATAAGATTTACGAAGGATGTCGAAGTATGGAAATGGGTACTGTTAAGTGGTTCAACAATGCCAAAGGGTTCGGTTTTATCTGCCCTGAGGGCGGCGGCGAAGACATTTTCGCCCATTACTCCACCATCCAGATGGATGGTTACAGAACGCTAAAAGCCGGACAAGCGGTTCGGTTTGATGTTCACCAGGGGCCAAAAGGTAACCACGCCAGCGTGATTGTCCCTGTTGAAGCTGAAGAAACAGAAACAGCCGCATAACTCTTTTGCTTCATTGTGTACATCCCGCCAGCAAAATGCCAGTCCTTCTGACTGGCATTTTTTTATCGCTACTCGCGCGCCAGGGCGTCTACCGGGTCCAGACGCGCCGCGTTGCGCGCCGGTAGCCAGCCAAACAGCACCCCAGTCAGCGTGGAGCATAAAAATGCGGTCAATAGCGCCAACGGCGAAAAACCGATCTCCCAGCCGGGTAAAAACAGCTGGAGAACAAAGGCGATCAGCAGCGAAAGCGTGACGCCCAGCGCCCCGCCGACCAGGCAAACCAACACCGCCTCGATCAAAAACTGCTGTAACACATCGCTGGCCCGCGCACCGACCGCCATACGGATACCGATCTCCCGCGTGCGCTCGGTGACTGAGACCAGCATAATGTTCATTACGCCAATTCCGCCGACCACCAGCGCAATCACCGCCACCAGCGTCAGAAACAGCTGTAATGTATGTGTGGTCCGTTCCGCCGTTTTCAAGACGCTGTCCATATTCCAGGTGAAAACATCTTTCTTACCGTGACGCAGTTCCAGTAGACGCAACAGCTGCTGCTCGGCAATCGAGCTGTCATAACCTTCATTCACCCGCACGGTGATGGAATTCAGCCACGACTGCCCCATCACCCGCCCGGCCATCGTGGTATAGGGTAACCAGACGCGCAGGATTTTGCTGCTGCCGAACATCGACTGTTTTTCATCCGCGACGCCGATCACCGTCGCCGGCATGTTGCCGACCAGAATGATCTCACCCACCACTTTCGCTTTGTGCGGAAACAGCTGTCGACGCGCGTTACTGTCGAGCACCACCACCTGCGCGCGGCTATTTAGCTGAAGCTCGTTAAAGGTATTTCCTTCGCTGAAGGTCATGCCGTAGACGTTAAAATACTGTGACCCCACGCCCTCAGCGCTGGCGGCAACGTCAATGTTATCAGCCCGCAGACGCAGGCTTTTTGATACCGCCGGGGTCGCCGAACTGACCCAGGGCTGTTTCTGAATAGCCAACAGGTCATCGTACTTCAGAGACTGCTGATAGCGAGGATCGTCATCGCCGAAATCCTTGCCGGGATAAACATCAATGGTATTGGTACCGATAGCGCGAATATCGGCCAGCACCATCTGCTTCGCGGCATCGCCCACCACCACAATCGACACCACCGAGGCAATACCGATAATAATCCCGAGCATCGTCAGCAGCGTACGCATTTTATTCGCCGCCATCGCGCGCCAGGCCATAACCAGCGCTTCGCGAAAGCCGCTGCTGAACTGACGCCACGCCGATGGCTCAGCCGCCGTACGCTGACGCAGTACGCCGCCGTGGGCGGACCCCAGCGCGGGCGGATTACGCACGATTTCACCATCGTGTATTTCAATGACCCGTTCTGCCTGGGCCGCCACCTGCGGATCATGGGTGACGATAATCACCGTATGCCCCTGCGCTTTTAGCTGGTGAAGGATCCCCATGACCTCTTCGCCGGAGCGGCTGTCCAGCGCGCCGGTTGGCTCATCCGCGAGAATCACTTCCCCGCCGTTCATCAGGGCGCGGGCGATACTCACCCGCTGCTGCTGGCCGCCGGAGAGCTGCGAAGGCTGATATTCAGCTCTGTCGCCCAGTCCCAACCGAATCAGCAGCTCATGGGCCCGGGCCAGACGCGCTTTACGCTCCGCGCCGGCATAAACCGCCGGAACTTCGACGTTCTGCGCCGCGGTCAGATGCGATAGCAGGTGATAGCGCTGGAAAATAAAGCCGAAATGCTCCCGCCGCAGGCGCGCCAGCTCGTCGCCGTTGAGACGAGCCACGTCCGTTCCCGCGACCCGGTAGGTACCGCCGGTCGGTTTGTCCAGACAGCCGAGAATATTCATCAGCGTGGATTTGCCGGAGCCGGACGCCCCGACAATAGCCACCATTTCTCCTGCGGCAATGCTCAACGTAATGCCTTTCAGCACCTCAACGTTGCCCTCACCAGAAGGATAGCTGCGGCGAATATCACGCAGTTCCAGTAACGCCGTCATTTCGCCGCTCCGGCCGCACCTTCGCCGATAATCACTTCATCCCCCTCTTCCAGCCCTTTCACCACTGCCACATCGGTGTCGTTACGCGCGCCGATAACGATTTCACGCTCTTTAACTTCACCGGTACGCAGCAGACGCACGTGGTAGCGGTTATCGCCGATGGCTTCACCCAGCGCGCTCAGCGGGATGGTGATGACGTTTTTCACTTCCGAGAGCTGGATATGCACCTGGGCGGTCATTTCCAGACGCAGGATGCCCTGCGGGTTCGGCACTTCAAAACGGGCGTAGTAGAAAATCGCGTCATTGACCTTTTCGGGTGTCGGCAAGATATCCTTCAATGTCCCTTCATAGCGCGTCAGCGGATCGCCCAGCACGGTAAACCAGGCTTTTTGCCCCGGCTTCAGATGAATCACGTCCGCTTCCGAGACCTGCGCCTTCACCAGCATAGTGCTGAGATCGGCCAAGGTTAAAATATTCGGCGCCTGCTGGGCGGCAATCACCGTCTGCCCCTGCAGGGTAGTGATTTGCGTCACTTCCCCGGACATCGGTGCCAAAATTTTGGTGTAGTCGAGGTTGGTTTTGGCCGTATCCAGGGTAGCCTGATTACGTTTGACCTGCGCTTCAATCGTACCGATTTGCGCCTCTTTGACCGCTAAGTCAGTCGCGGCGGTATCGAGGTCCTGGCGAGAGACTAACTGGCGCTGCGCCAGCTGCTGCTGGCGGGCCAACGTCGCCGCAGACAGTTTACGCTCCGCACGGGCCTGGTTGAGCTGCGCCCGCAGCTCCATCAGCGTCGCTTCAACTTCTTTAATCTGGTTTTCCGCCTGCTCGGGATCGATAACCCCCAGCAGTTGATCTTTTTTGACTTTGTCGCCAATCTCAACGCGCAGCGTTTTTAGCTGTCCGCTAACCTGGGCTCCGACGTCAACTTTTTTTAACGCATCCAGCTTACCGGTCGCCAGCACGCTCTGCTGCAGGTCGCCTTTGCGTACAACCAGCGTCTGATATTGCGGCAGCGGCGCATTCAGAATTCGCCATCCCCAGACGGCGAGGGCCAGTACGACAATCGCCAGCAGCCACCATACTTTCCTGCGCTTTCCATTTAATTTCATAAAAATTCCTGATGTTTTAACCCGCAGAACCCGCAACAATTCTATCTAAATGCGGCAATAGAATAACGCGCATTTTTAGCTGCGCTTAATTTTTGTTTAACCAAAGTTGAAGGTCGCGCGGATCAAGGCGTGCCGGGAGAGTTCCCGGCAGAGAGAGGTAAACGGCGGTCGGCGCTAATCCGCCCGCCCGCGCGCCAGCCATAGCACGCGGGAAAACATTTTTTTCAACAGCGCCGGAATGGCGTCAACCCCGCGACGCCCGGCCTCCATCGCCACTTCAATCGCCAGGTCCGGTTTTGACGAACGGTGGATCGCTTTGGTGATCACCCGCCGCATATTCATGGGAATATTCATCGGCAGCTGGGCCACCCGATGATAAACATCGTCGAAGCCCTGGCGGTACATAAAATGCTCCATATCCATCGCCGGTAGCGCGGTGAGATGGTCGCGCTCAAGCATTTTGTCGTCATTTAACAGCCCGCGAACGGTGGCGGCATATTTCTTCCCGGCCTCATCGCCGTCCACCAGCACGTGCCATTCAATACCCATTCGCCGGGCGAATTTGATAAGCGGTTTTAATCCCGACTGGGCAAACTCAATCACCTTCACCCCTTCTGCATCAAAATGGTGGCCGCACTGGCGGGCCAGCTCGTTGATAACCCAGGTTTCGGTCTCCCCTTCGACCAGCAGCCAGCAGCGGGCAAAGAGCGATGAAGCGCGGTTAAAGCGAATATGAAAAGCGATGCGCCGGCTGTCTTCGGCATTCATCCCGCCGGGACCCAGCCGCCAGGCAGATACCCGTGAAGATTCGCGCACCAGCCGGCAAACGTGCTCGACGGGCGTTAATGACAGCAGTTCGCCAGAGTTCGTCGTCGTCACCCGCTGCAGCGGCAGTAAATTAAGCAAATGCCAGGCTACAGAAAGCATAATCGGATGCAGACGGGTTTCCGGGTCCTCAATCAACAAGAGCGGCCGCGCATCGCGATCGAGTCTCACCGTACCTTTCGCCTGCAACAACGTAGAAAACAGTCCCAATAAAATCACCCGATGGCTGCGCCCGCCGGGCTTGTCGATCATCCTGTTAATGATGTCCAGGTAGCGCCAGCTGCGCTGTTCATCATGTGAATGACGGCGCATCAGGCGATGACGCGACTGTGCGCTGCTCTGCTCGGCAAAATAGTGCTCCAGCAATTGCACCATGGCCGACAGCCCCTGGCGGATCTGCCCATCGGTTAAATTTTGCGGATGATGCACCAGTTCTCGGGAGAGGAAATCAAGCTGGCGCGCGGTAATTTCGATCTGCGGCGAATGCGGAACAGTGCCGTTGTGGATCCGTCGCATAAAGCGGGCGTCGCGCAGCCGCAGAACCGGCATCAGCCGCACCAGGTGACGGGCGAGTTCATCAATATCGTCAAGCTCCAGCGCTTCCCCTTCACCATTAATAAAGCTACGCAGGGTCATTACGCTGTCGTCATCAGCAAGCTCCCCCTCGAGGCGATAGAAAACGCGCTGATAGCCGTCGTCGCAGGGCACCCAGCAGTTGCTGAGAGGGCGATAGCGTCGTACCCGATGGCGGCCGGGTTCATTTTCACGGAAGGTCAAAATGATATGCAGATGATGCTCGCGCCCCTGAATATCGCCGGGCGGAAACCAAAAATCTTCCCGAACAAAATGATAAAGGTCAAACTCCGGCGACAGGAGTAGCGTCAGGGCATCCAGCAGGCTGGATTTACCCCAGGCATTTTCGCCAATCAGCACGTTATTTTGCTCAAGCATCAACGATAAACGGTTAATGCCGCGAAAACCGACTATTTCGACGCGCTCAAGATGCATATGCCCTCCGCTCGGTGGCGACTATCTCCTTCAGTTATCAGCAGTATAGCGAGGTGAGCATCAACATGACACCACAGGCGTATTATGAATCGCTATGGGGTGAAGAGCCGGAATGTGATGCGAGATATTTTACTTAATTGAGAAACGCATTCATCATCAAAAGTCGTTTTTTTAATCATTTTTGTTCTACACTTTTAAAAATTCCCATATAAAAAGGAATCCCAGCGCATTGTTCTATATCAAATTACATCAATTTATTTAACTGGTCCCAGAGTAGCGATCGTCCCTAGAATAGCGTCGCTTTATTCTAGTCGTCATTCTTTGTGGCGAAAATAAAGGCCGGCACGAAAACTCGTGCTCGTTTACGTTTTTATTGAGGTGGTTATGTTTAGAAAATTAGCAGCAGAATGCTTTGGTACATTCTGGCTGGTATTCGGTGGCTGCGGCAGCGCCGTTCTGGCTGCAGCGTTCCCGGAGCTGGGAATTGGTTTTGCCGGCGTCGCGCTGGCCTTCGGTTTAACCGTATTAACCATGGCCTATGCCGTTGGCCATATTTCCGGCGGGCATTTTAACCCGGCGGTGACTTTAGGTTTATGGGCGGGTGGTCGTTTCCCGGCCAAAGAGGTGATTGGTTATATTATCGCCCAGGTCGTCGGCGGTATTATCGCCGCCGCTATTCTGTATGTTGTCGCCAGCGGTAAAGCGGGCTTCGACGCCGCCGCTAGCGGGTTCGCATCGAACGGTTATGGCGAACATTCTCCGGGCGGTTTCTCCATGCTTTCCGCCATTGTGATTGAGATTGTCCTGACCTGTGGCTTCCTGCTGGTTATTCACGGCGCCACGGATAAAAACGCCCCTGCCGGCTTCGCCCCTATCGCCATTGGCCTGGCGCTGACGCTTATTCACCTGATCAGCATTCCGGTCACCAACACGTCGGTAAACCCGGCGCGTAGCACCGCGGTAGCGATTTTCCAGGGCGGCTGGGCGCTGCAGCAGCTGTGGCTATTCTGGGTAATGCCGATTATCGGCGGCATTCTCGGCGGCGTGCTCTACCGCACCCTGCTGGAAAAACGCAGCTAAGCTCCCACTATTCTCTTGAGGCCCGGTATCGCCGGGCCTTTCTTTTTTTCGACTACTTTACTCAGTCCGGCGATTTGGGTAGTGTCAGTGACGCTATTTTCACTCTGCAAGGATCGTGTCGTTCATGTTTTCGGGACTATTAATCATTCTGCTGCCGTTGGTCATAGGCTATCTTATTCCTCTTCATCGGCCATCAGCCCTTAAACTCATTACGCGACTTCTGAGCTGGATCGTCTACGTTATTCTCTTCTTTATGGGAATTAGCCTGGCCTTCCTGGATAATCTGGCCAGCAATCTCCTGGCGATCCTTCATTATGCGGCGGTCAGCGTCGTTATTATTATGCTGTGCAATATTGCCGCCCTGATGTGGCTTGAACAGAAAATGCCCTGGCAAAATCATCATCGTCAGGAAAGATTACCCTCGCGTCTGGCAATGGCGCTGGAATCCCTTCAGCTATGCGGCGTGGTGCTTATTGGCTTCCTGATTGGTCTAAGCGGTCTCTCTTTTTTACAACACGCCACCGAGGCCAGCGAATATACGCTGATTTTCCTTTTGTTCCTCATCGGTATTCAACTGCGTAATAATGGCATGACGCTGCGGCAAATCGTTCTTAATCGTCGCGGCATGATTGTCGCGGTGGTGGTGATGGTCAGTTCATTGCTGGGCGGCGTCATCAATGCCTTTATTCTTGACCTACCGCTAAAAACCGGACTGGCCATGGCCTCCGGTTTTGGCTGGTATTCACTCTCCGGGATCCTGCTGACCGAATCCTATGGCCCGGTGATTGGCAGCGCGGCATTCTTTAACGATCTTGCCCGCGAGCTGCTGGCGATTATGCTTATCCCCGGTCTGGTGCGCCGCAGCCGTTCAACGGCGCTAGGCCTTTGCGGCGCGACTTCAATGGACTTTACGCTGCCGGTACTGCAACGCTCAGGCGGGGTGGAGATTGTGCCGGCGGCCATCGTTCATGGCTTCATTCTCAGTCTGCTGGTGCCCATCTTGATGGCTTTCTTCTCCGCTTAATACCTACCTGGCGGTAGTCTCCTGCCGCCAATTTTGCGCTAAATCAATCTCCCTGTAAGTTGTATCAGAAATACCTTTTCTCTTCTCGCGCTCGGGCATAACCTTAAACATGTATATTAAATATAACTTTAAAAAAGGTGTGACCATGTTTTGTGTGCAATGTGAACAAACCATCCGTACCCCGGCAGGGAACGGCTGCTCTTACGCGCAGGGTATGTGCGGGAAAACGGCCGAAACCTCCGATCTGCAGGATCTGTTGATTGCTTCTTTGCAGGGCCTCTCCGCATGGGCGCTTAAAGCCCGCGAATACGGCATCATCGACCACGACATCGATAGCTTCGCGCCGCGTGCTTTTTTCTCCACGCTGACCAACGTTAACTTCGACTCCCCGCGTATCGTTGGCTACGCCCGCGAGGCCATCACCCTGCGTGAAGCGCTGAAAGCCCAGTGCCTGAACATTGATGCCCACGCGACGGTTAACAACCCGATGGCCGATCTGCAGCTGGCGAGCGACGATCTGGGCGACCTGCAGCGCCAGGCGGCGGAATTCACCCCGAACAAAGACAAAGCGGCCATCGGCGAGAACATTCTCGGCCTGCGCCTGCTGTGCCTGTACGGCCTGAAAGGCGCTGCGGCTTATATGGAGCACGCGCACGTTCTGGGTCAGTACGACAACGCCATCTACGCCCAATACCATAAAATCATGGCGTGGCTCGGTACCTGGCCTGCCGATATGAACGCGCTGCTGGAATGTTCGATGGAAATCGGCCAGATGAACTTTAAGGTGATGAGCATCCTGGACGCCGGCGAGACCACCAAATATGGTCACCCCACCCCGACTCAGGTCAACGTCAAAGCGACCGAAGGCAAATGCATCCTGATTTCCGGCCATGACCTGAAAGATCTGTACAACCTGCTGGAGCAAACCGAAGGTACCGGGGTTAACGTCTACACCCACGGTGAAATGCTGCCGGCGCACGGTTACCCGGAACTGCGTAAATTCAAACATTTGATCGGTAACTACGGCAGCGGCTGGCAAAACCAGCAGGTCGAGTTCGCCCGCTTCCCTGGCCCGATTGTCATGACCTCAAACTGCATCATCGACCCAACCGTCGGCGCCTATGACGATCGTATCTGGACCCGCAGCATCGTCGGCTGGCCGGGCGTGAATCATCTGGAAGGCGAAGATTTCGCCCCGGTTATCGCCCAGGCGCAGCAAATGGCAGGATTCCCATACAGCGAGATCCCGCACCTGATCACCGTTGGCTTCGGTCGTCAGACCCTGCTGGGCGCGGCTGATACGCTGATCGACCTGGTGAGCCGTGAAAAACTGCGTCATATCTTCCTGGTGGGCGGTTGCGACGGGGCGCGCGGCGAACGTAACTACTTCACCGATTTCGCTACCAGCGTACCGGATGACTGCCTGATCCTGACCCTGGCCTGCGGCAAGTACCGTTTCAACAAACTGGATTTCGGCGATATCGAAGGTCTGCCGCGTCTGGTCGATGCAGGTCAGTGTAACGACGCTTACTCCGCCATCATCCTGGCGGTCACGCTGGCGGAAAAATTGGGCTGCGGCGTCAATGACCTGCCGCTATCGCTGGTCCTTTCCTGGTTCGAGCAAAAAGCGATTGTCATCCTGCTGACCCTGCTCTCGCTGGGCGTGAAAAACATCGTCACCGGCCCGACGGCGCCAGGTTTCTTCACGCCGGACTTGCTGGCCGTTCTCAACGAGAAATTCGGTCTGCGTTCGGTGACCACCGTTGAAGAAGACATGAAGCAGCTGCTGAGCGCGTAAGGAGTAAAAGTATGACTTTGCCAACTCATCAGTGCCCATGGCGGATGCAGGTTCATCACATCCATCAGGAAACGCCGGATGTCTGGACAATTTCGTTGCTCTGCCACGACTATTATCCGTACCGTGCCGGGCAGTATGCACTGGTCAGCGTACGTAATTCAGCGGAGACGCTGCGTGCTTACACCATTTCATCGACGCCGGGAGTAAGCGAGTACATCACGCTGACCATCCGTCGGATTGACGATGGCGCAGGCTCACAGTGGCTGACCCGCGACGTGAAGCGCGGCGACTATATCTGGCTGTCCGATGCCATGGGTGAATTTACCTGTGAAGATAAGGCTGAAGATAAGTTCCTGATGCTGGCTGCTGGCTGCGGCGTTACGCCGATCATGTCAATGCGTCGCTGGCTGGCGAAATATCGCCCGCAGGCTGATGTGCAGGTGATTTTTAACGTGCGTTCCCCCCAGGATGTCATTTTTGCTGAGGAATGGCATCAGTATCCGGTGACGCTGGTGGCGGAAAATCACGCCACCCACGGTTTTGTGGCAGGACGTTTAACGACTGAACTGCTGCAAAGCGTGCCGGATCTGGCATCGCGTACCGTGATGACCTGCGGCCCGGCGCCGTATATGGCGTGGGTTGAGCAGGAAGTGAAAGCGCTGGGCGCGACTCGCTTCTTCAAAGAGGAGTTCTTTACGCCGGTAGCCGAGGCCGCTACCAGCGGCCTGAAGTTCACCAAACTGCAGCCGGCGAAAGCGTTCTATGCGCCGGTCGGCGCCACGCTGCTCGAGGCGCTGGAAAGTAACAAAGTGCCGGTTACCGTTGCCTGTCGCGCAGGCGTCTGCGGCTGCTGCAAAACGAAAGTGGTTTCCGGCGAATATACCGTCAGCAGTACCATGACGTTAACCGATGCGGAAATCGCTGAAGGCTACGTGCTGGCCTGCTCCTGCCATCCGCAGGGGGATCTGGTACTGGCTTAACCATCAACTGCCGGATGGCGCAGCGCCATCCGGCTCTCTTTACCGCCAGGCCGAATTTCCGGCGATGGTATAGCGCCCCGCTCCCAAAAAAGCGACCGCCAGCGCACCCACGAAAAAAAAGACCAGGCTCTCAATCGCCCACGCGCCGACCGCATCCAGCGCGAAGGTTTTGCCCGTGCCGACCATAAGCCAGGCGACGACCATCGTAAAAGCCAGCACCAGCGCCGCCGGACGGGTAAGAATTCCCAGGATCAGCAGGCAAGGCGCAACCACCTCGCCCACTAATACCCCATAAGCGATAAAACCCGGCAATCCTTTTGCTACCAGCATATTGCTGATTCCCCCTACGCCATCAAATAGCTTGTGTAATCCGTGAAACAGCATCAGTCCGCCGACGGCAAGTCGTAACAAGAGTTTGCCGAAATCGTCATGAGACAGCAGTTTATTAACAGCATTTAACAGCGATTTAACCATTTGAAATGATTCCTGTTTACCACTTTATGTGAGCACAGATTATGCGGAGTTTTCGCTGAAAAAAACCAGAGGAAAATGAGGGGTGAAAGCGAGCGTAACCGGCAGTTTCATCTAAGCTTGTAAGCGTTATCACAAAAAGGAGATGGAGAACCATGAAACAAACCGTGGCGGCATACATTGCCAAAACTCTTGAACAGGCTGGCGTTAAACGTATTTGGGGCGTAACCGGGGATTCTCTTAACGGCTTAAGCGATAGCCTGAACCGCATGGGGACCATCGACTGGATGCCCACGCGCCACGAAGAAGTGGCCGCCTTTGCCGCCGGAGCGGAGGCCCAGCTTACCGGCGAACTGGCGGTCTGCGCCGGTTCCTGCGGGCCGGGCAACCTACACCTGATTAACGGCCTTTTCGACTGCCACCGCAATCACGTTCCGGTTCTGGCTATCGCCGCCCATATTCCTTCCAGCGAAATCGGCAGCGGCTATTTTCAGGAAACGCACCCGCAGGAGCTGTTCCGCGAATGCAGCCACTATTGCGAACTGGTCTCATCCCCGGAACAAATTCCGCAGGTGCTGGCCATCGCCATGCGCAAAGCCGTAATTAACCGCGGCGTCTCGGTAGTGGTACTCCCCGGCGACGTTGCGCTAAAAGCCGCGCCGGAAAGCGCCAGCAGCCACTGGTATCACGCGCCGCTGCCGCAGGTGACGCCAGCGGAAGAAGAGCTGAAGAAGCTGGCCCAGCTGCTGCGCTATTCCAGCAACATCGCCCTGATGTGCGGTAGCGGCTGCGCCGGGGCGCATAAAGAGCTGGTGGCGTTCGCCGAGAAGCTCAAAGCGCCTATCGTTCATGCGTTGCGCGGCAAAGAGCACGTTGAATACGACAATCCTTATGATGTGGGGATGACCGGGTTGATTGGCTTCTCCTCCGGCTTCCACACCATGATGAACGCCGACACCCTGGTCCTGCTCGGCACCCAGTTCCCCTATCGCGCCTTCTATCCGACGGATGCCAAAATCATTCAGATTGATATCAATCCCGGCAGTATTGGCGCCCACAGTAAAGTGGATATGGCGCTGGTAGGCGATATCAAATCCACCCTCAGCGCGCTGCTGCCGCTTCTCGAAGAGAAAACCGACCGCAAGTTCCTCGATAAAGCGCTGGAACACTATCGCGACGCGCGTAAAGGGCTCGACGATCTGGCTAAGCCCAGCGACAAAACGCTTCATCCGCAGTATCTGGCGCAGCGCATTAGCCACTTTGCCGACGAGGACGCCATTTTTACCTGTGACGTGGGTACGCCGACCGTCTGGGCCGCGCGCTATCTACAGATGAACGGCAAGCGCCGCCTGCTCGGCTCCTTCAACCATGGTTCAATGGCCAACGCCATGCCGCAGGCCATCGGCGCAAAAGCCACGGCACCTGACCGCCAGGTCGTGGCAATGTGCGGCGACGGCGGCTTTAGCATGCTGATGGGGGATTTTCTCTCGCTGGCGCAAATGAAGCTGCCGGTGAAGATCGTTATCTTCAATAATAGCGTACTGGGCTTCGTGGCGATGGAGATGAAGGCCGGGGGCTATCTGACAGACGGCACCGAGCTGCACGCCACCAACTTTGCCCGCATCGCCGAAGCGTGTGGTATCAAGGGCATACGCGTTGAGCGCGCGTCAGAGGTTGATGAAGCGCTGCAAACCGCTTTCGCTACCGATGGCCCGGTACTGGTGGATGTGGTCGTCGCCAGTGAAGAGCTGGCGATGCCGCCGCAAATCAAGCTGGAGCAAGCCAAAGGTTTCAGCCTGTATATGCTGCGCGCGATTATCAGCGGCCGCGGCGACGAGGTTATTGAACTGGCGAAAACCAACTGGCTAAGGTAAAAATATCCTTTTCAATTCATACACAAAATCTTTCGTGGTGCTTCAAGGCGGCAAGCTCGAAAATCCCCGGAAGCATAGATAACTATGTGACCGGGGTTTGAGGGTGCACTCAACGCAGAGGCTGCGCGAAAGATGAAGTGTACAAGGATATGACATGATTGATTTACGCAGTGATACCGTTACCCGCCCGGGCCGCGCCATGCTGGAAGCCATGATGGCCGCCCCGGTTGGGGATGACGTGTATGGCGATGACCCGACCGTTAACGAACTCCAGCGCTTTGCCGCCGAGCTGGCGGGCAAAGAAGCCGCGATCTTCTTGCCCACCGGCACCCAGGCCAACCTGGTCGCCCTGCTCAGCCACTGCCAGCGCGGCGAAGAGTATATCGTCGGCCAGGGCGCGCATAACTATCTCTATGAAGCCGGCGGCGCGGCCGTACTTGGCAGCATCCAACCGCAGCCCATCGACGCCGCAGCGGATGGCTCCCTGCCTCTGGACAAAGTCGCGGCCAAAATCAAACCGAACGATATTCATTTCGCGCCCACCCGCCTGCTGTCGCTGGAAAATACCCATAACGGCAAAGTGCTGCCGCGTGAATATCTGAAAGAAGCCTGGGAATTTACGCGCCAGCGCGGCCTCGGGCTGCACGTGGACGGCGCGCGTATTTTTAACGCTGTCGTGGACTACGGCTGCGAGCTGCGCGATATCACCCGATACTGCGATTCTTTCACCATCTGTCTGTCCAAAGGTCTCGGCGCGCCGGTAGGCTCACTGCTGGTGGGGAGCGAAGAGTATATTCGCCGCGCGATCCGCTGGCGGAAAATGGTCGGCGGCGGAATGCGTCAGGCCGGGATTCTGGCGGCCGCGGGCCTGTATGCCTTGCAGAACAACGTCGCGCGCTTAAAAGAGGATCACGACAACGCCGCGTGGATGGCGGAACAGCTGCGCGCCGTTGGCGCCGAGGTGACACGTCATGATACCAATATGCTGTTTGTTCGCGTTGGTGAAGAGCGCGCCGCCGCGCTGGGCGAGTATCTGCGCGAACGCGGGGTGCTGATCAACGCCTCGCCCATCGTGCGCCTGGTGACGCATATTGACGTTAACCGCCAGCAGCTCGCCGAGGTAGTTAACCACTGGCAGGCATTTTTAAACCGTTAAGGAGTCCGGCGTGTCGCAGCGAATTCTGGTGCTTGGCGCCAGCGGTTATATCGGCCAGCATCTGGTGAAACGACTCAGCGAGCAGGGCTTCACCGTTCTGGCGGCGGCACGCCATATCGACAGGCTTAAAAAGCAGCATCTCCCCGGCGTCGAGTGCTATTCGCTCGATTTAAACCAGCCGGACACGCTACCCGCCCTGCTGGCGCAGGCTGACACTCTTTACTATCTGGTGCATGGGATGGGCGAAGGCGGCGACTTTATCCGCCACGAGCGGCAGGTCGCGCTCAACGTTCGCGACGCGCTGCGCGAAACACCGGTGAACGAAGTCATCTTTCTCAGTTCCTTACAAGTGGCGGAGCAGGAGCAATCCGATCATCTGCGCGCTCGCCAGATCACCGGCGATCTGCTGCGCGAATCGGGCGTCCCGGTGGCGGAAGTTCGCGCCGGCATTATCGTCGGCGCCGGTTCCGCCGCCTTCGAAGTGATGCGCGATATGGTTTACAACCTGCCGGTGCTGACGCCGCCGCGCTGGGTACGTTCGCGTACTACGCCGATTGCGCTGGAAAATTTGCTCTACTATCTGCTGCGGTTGCTTGACCATCCGTCCCGCGAGCATCGGGTATTTGAAGCTGCCGGGCCGGAAACGTTAAGCTATCAGCAGCAGTTTATCCGCTTTATGGCGGTCAGCGGCAAACGACGCCCGCTGATCCCCATCCCTTTCCCGACCCGCTGGATTTCAGTGTGGTTTCTTAACATGATTACCTCGGTGCCGCCAACCACGGCCAAAGCCCTGATTCAGGGGCTAAAGCACGATCTGATCGCCGACGATCGCGCCCTGCGGGCCTTAATTCCTCAACCGCTTATCGCATTTGATGAGGCGGTGCGCCGCACGCTTAAAGAAGAGGAGCAGTTGGTTAACTCCAGCGACTGGGGCTACGATGCGCAGGCCTTCGCCCGCTGGCGGCCAGAGTACGGCTACTACCCGAAACAGGCGGGCTATACCGTTAACACTTCCGCAAGCCTTGCCGCGCTGTGGGAGGTGGTCAACCAAATCGGCGGCAAAGAGGGCTATTTCTTCGGTAATGTTCTGTGGAAAACGCGCGGGGCGATGGACCTGCTGGTCGGTCATCGGCTGGCAAAAGGTCGTCCGGAAAAGGCGTATCTGCAAACCGGCGATGCGGTGGACAGCTGGAAAGTAATTATCGTCGAACCGGAAAAGCAGCTGACGCTGTTATTCGGCATGAAAGCGCCCGGCCTTGGCCGCCTGAGCTTTACCCTGCGCGATAGAGGCGATCATCGCGAGCTGGACGTGCGCGCCTGGTGGCACCCGCACGGTATGCCGGGGCTTTTCTACTGGCTGCTGATGATCCCGGCGCATCTGTTTATTTTTCGCGGTATGGCGCGACGCATCGCGCACCTGGCGGAGCAAATCACCATCAAATAGAGTATAGGTGCAGAATTCTTTCATGATTCTCATTGCATCACAGTCAGAATCACGGAAAAATGCGCACGAAATTCTTTTGTTTAACAGTGGATCGATATGAAGGTACTGGTTACCGGTGCGACCAGCGGATTGGGCCGCAACGCGGTGGAATATCTGCGTAACAGGGGCATTAGCGTCAGAGCGACCGGGCGAAACGAAGCGATGGGTAAGCTTCTGAGCAAAATGGGCGCAGAGTTCGTCCCTGCGGACTTAACCGAGCTGGTCTCTTCACAGGCCAAAGTGATGCTCGCCGGTATCGACACCCTGTGGCACTGTTCCAGCTTTACCTCGCCGTGGGGCACCCAACAGGCCTTCGATTTAGCTAACGTCCGCGCGACTCGCCGTCTCGGCGAGTGGTCGGTTGCCTGGGGCGTGCGCAACTTCGTGCACATCTCTTCACCGTCGCTCTATTTTGATTATCACCATCATCGCGATGTTAAAGAAGATTTTCGCCCGCAGCGTTTCGCCAACGAATTCGCCCGCAGCAAAGCGGCAAGTGAAGATGTGATCCATCTTCTGGCGCAGGCCAACCCGAATACCCGTTTTACTATCCTGCGGCCGCAGAGCCTGTTTGGTCCGCATGATAAAGTGTTTATCCCACGGCTGGCGCAAATGATGCAGCACTACGGCAGCGTTCTGTTGCCGCGCGGCGGCAGCGCGCTGGTGGATATGACCTACTATGAAAACGCGGTACACGCGATGTGGCTCGCCAGCCAGCCCCAGTGCGATCTCCTGCCCTCGGCCCGCGCGTACAACATTACTAACGGCGAACCGCAAACCCTGCACAGCATCGTACAGAAACTCATTGATGAGCTGGGAATAAAGTGCCGCATCCGTTCGGTCCCTTACCCGATGCTGGATATTATTGCCCGCAGCATGGAGCGCTTTGGCAATAAGTCAGCTAAAGAGCCCGCCTTTACCCACTACGGCGTCTCTAAGCTGAACTTTGATTTCACCCTTGATATCTCCCGCGCCCAGCAGGAGCTAGGCTACCGGCCGGTTGTCACGATGGATGAGGGCATTATCCGTACCGCCGCCTGGTTGAAGGACCACGGTAAGCTGCACTATTAACCCCGGCCATACTTTTCCAGCAGCGCTTCGGCTATCGCCAGGGTTTGGGCATCAGCAACCCCGTCCCAGCGCTCGGGGCGGAAGTGCATCTGGAAAGCCATAATGACCCGCTTCTGCTGCGCAGGGGTCATGTCCGGCGTCACCTGATAGCCGTAGCGAGACAGCACGTCCAGCAGCGCTGCGGCGTCGACCGGCTCGTATGACGGGCGCCCCTGCAGATAAAACGCCACGCGCCGGGCATCCGGCCATGCGCCAATTCCCTGTTCGGCCAGCCTGCGCCACGGGAACAGCGGCCCCGGATCGTCTTTACGCTGCGGGGCGATGTCCGCATGGGCGACCACGTTCTGCGGCGCGATATGGTAGCGGGCGATAATGTCTTTCGCCAACGGGATCAGAGCGTCAATTTGCGCCGGATTAAACGGCGTGAAGCTTTTGCCCCCGGCCGTTTTTTGCCAGCCGCGATTCTCCAGCTCAATACCAATCGAGGTATCGTTAATACGCGTGCTGCCGCGCCAGAAGCTGACGCCCGCATGCCAGGCCAGATCCTCTTCCGGCACCAGCTGCCAGATCCGCGGTTTGCCTCCGTGCAGCGGCGGTATCTCCGGGATCAGGTAGTGAGAGCTCACCTGGTTATCCGTCAGCGTCGCCAGCGAAACGTCGAAATCATCGGCGGTGTAGTGGATCACCAATACTTTGATGCGCGGATAAGCCGCCTGCGCCGGGTGGCGCGTATCCAACTGATAGCCGTCGCGATCGATAATGCCCTTTTCCGTCGCGCAGCCCGCCAGCAGCAGCGCCAGCAGGACGCCTGCCCGGCAAATTCTCATCGGCGGGTCTTCACCGCAGTGCCGCTAACGCTGACCATCAGCATGCTGCTATCTTTACCGACGGTTTCGTAGTCAATATCAATGCCGACCACCGCATTGGCGCCCAGCGCCTTCGCCTGCTCGCTCAGTTCTTCAAAGGCGATTTCACGGGCTTTACGCAGCTCCTTTTCATAGGCGCCGGAACGACCGCCGACGATGTCGCGGATACTGGCGAAAAAATCGCGGAATACGTTGGCGCCGAGAATCGCTTCCCCGGTGACGACGCCGCAGTATTCGATGATGGGTTGACCTTCGAGGGTTGGCGTAGTTGAAAATTGCATGTTCAAACTCCTTCTTTAGCGTTCAATGCGTTAGCTCTCAGGGTCAAGCACAATCCCTATCTGATACACTATGCTTGTACAGATATTCTAACGTAGTGAGCTCATAAGGAAATCATCATGCGCTACAAAGTTCTTGCATTAGTCCTCCCCTGCGCGCTGGCGCTCAGCGCCTGTACTACCGTCACGCCTGCCTACAAAGATAACGGCACCCGCAGCGGCCCCTGCATCGAAGGCGGCCCGGATGACGTGGCGCAGAAGTTTTATGACTATCAGGTGCAGCATCGCAACAGCGATTTAACCGCGCTGCGTCCGTACCTGAGTGACGGTCTGGCAAAACTGCTGAATGACGCGCGTCAGGACCCGTCTAACAACGCCCTGCTGCAGTCAAACCTGTTCTCAAGCAGCACAACGCCCGCCGACAGTGCCGATGTCGCCAGCGCCTCGACCATCCCTAATCGCGACGCGCGCAATATTCCCCTGCGCGTGGAGCTGAAACAGGGCACTCAAAGCTGGAAAGACGAAGTGCTGATGATTCAGGAAGGCCAGTGCTGGGCCGTGGATGACGTGCGCTACCTCGGCAACAACGCCCATGCGCCGGCGGGCTCCCTGCGTCAGAGTCTCGAAAAACGCTAATCTGGGCACTAGTCCGCTCAGGCCGAATGAAATAACCCCGGTAAAATGTCGGCATTTCCGCTGGTAATGCCGACATTGACTTCTCCCACCTTCACGAAGCCATATTTTGTGCTAACTTTAAATGTAAACATGGTTTACATTTAACTTTTAACGCATAAATATTGCATAACTATTCTGCCAAAGGTACTATTTGCGGCCTCAATTGCTATATGTATCAGACTGCCCAGATGAGCATTAAATTAAACGGCATTAATTGCTTCTACGGCGCGCACCAGGCGCTGTTCGACATCACGCTGGATTGCCCGCAGGGGGAAACGCTGGTGCTGCTCGGCCCAAGCGGTGCCGGTAAAAGCTCGCTGCTGCGCGTCCTCAATCTGCTGGAGATGCCGCGTTCCGGTACGCTGCATATCGCCGGAAATCATTTCGACTTTACCAGAGCGCCTTCTGACAAAGCCATTCGCGAGCTGCGCCAAAACGTGGGTATGGTTTTCCAACAGTACAATCTGTGGCCGCATCTGACCGTGCAGCAAAATCTGATTGAAGCTCCCTGCCGCGTGCTCGGTTTGAGCAAAGATCAGGCTTTAGCCCGCGCTGAAAAGCTGCTCGAACGTCTGCGCCTGAAACCTTATAGCGATCGCTACCCGCTGCATCTTTCCGGTGGCCAGCAGCAGCGTGTGGCCATTGCCCGCGCCCTGATGATGGAACCGCAGGTTCTGCTGTTCGATGAACCCACGGCAGCGCTCGATCCAGAAATCACCGCCCAGATCGTCAGTATTATCCGCGAACTGGCTGAAACCGGCATTACGCAGGTTATCGTCACCCACGAAGTGGAAGTGGCGCGCAAAACAGCCAGCCGCGTGGTCTATATGGAAAATGGCCATATCGTTGAACAAGGTGATGCAGGCTGCTTTGCGCATCCGCAGACCGACGCGTTTAAAAACTATCTTTCACATTGATGTTTTCGGGGAAATGACGATGAAAAAAGTACTGATTGCCGCTCTTCTTGCGGGCATGAGCCTCTCCGCTACCGCAGCCCAGACCATTCGTTTCGCCACCGAGGCTTCCTACCCTCCGTTTGAATCGATCGATGCCAATAACAAAATTGTCGGCTTTGACGTCGATCTGGCGAATGCCCTGTGTAAAGAAATTGATGCGACCTGCACCTTTACCAACCAGGCCTTCGATAGCCTGATCCCCAGCCTGAAGTTCCGTCGTTTCGATGCGGTCATGGCCGGGATGGACATCACTCCTGAGCGTGAAAAGCAGGTGCTGTTCACCACCCCATACTATGAGAACTCTGCGCTGTTCGTCGGCCAGCAGGGTAAATTCACCAGCATTGATGCCCTGAAGGGTAAAAAAGTCGGCGTGCAGAACGGCACGACTCATCAGAAATTCATCACCGACAAACACCCGGAAATCACTACCGTTCCTTACGACAGCTACCAGAATGCGAAGCTGGACCTGCAGAACGGCCGTATTGACGCGGTATTCGGCGATACCGCCGTAGTGACCGAATGGCTGAAGAGCAATCCGAAGCTGGCCGCGGTGGGCGACAAAGTTACCGATAAAGACTACTTCGGCACCGGTCTCGGCATTGCGCTACGCCAGGGCAATACCGAACTGCAGCAGAAATTTAACGCTGCGCTGGAAAAAGTAAAAAGCGATGGGACTTACCAGTCTATCTATAACAAATGGTTCCAGAAGTAACGCTGAATGAACGAATTTTTTCCATTAGCAAGCGCCGCCGGGATGACCGTCGGCCTTGCCGTTTGCGCCCTGATCATCGGCCTGGTGCTGGCGATGCTGTTTGCCGTCCTCGAGTCGGTGAAGCTGCGCCCGGTCGCCTGGCTCGCAACCGGCATTGTCACCCTTTTACGCGGACTACCGGAAATTCTGGTGGTTCTGTTTATCTATTTTGGTTCCTCACAGCTGCTGCTGACCCTCTCTGACGGCTTTACGATCAATCTCGGCTTTGTGCAGATCCCGGTACAGATGCAGATTGAAAATTTTGACGTCAGCCCGTTCCTCTGCGGAGCTATCGCGCTTTCTCTGCTGTATGCCGCTTACGCATCGCAGACCCTGCGCGGAGCGCTAAAGGCTGTTCCGCAAGGGCAATGGGAATCCGGCCAGGCGCTGGGACTATCGAAAGCCGCTATTTTCTTTCGCTTAGTGATGCCGCAAATGTGGCGTCACGCGCTGCCGGGTCTCGGTAACCAGTGGCTGGTGCTGCTGAAGGATACCGCGCTGGTGAGCCTGATCAGCGTCAACGACCTGATGCTGCAAACCAAAAGCATCGCCACCCGTACCCAGGAGCCGTTTAACTGGTATATCATCGCGGCGGCAATCTATCTGGTCATCACCCTGTTGAGTCAATACATCCTGAAACGTATTGACCAGCGTGCGACGCGCTTCGAACGGAGACCGGGCTGATGCTTGATTACTTACCCGAACTGCTAAAAGGGCTGCATACCAGCCTGACGCTGACGGCGGCCTCTATCGTCGTGGCGCTGATTCTGTCGCTGATCTTTACCATTATCCTGACGCTAAAAACGCCGGTGCTGGTGTGGATCGTGCGCGGCTATATCACGCTGTTTACCGGCACGCCGCTGCTGGTGCAGATCTTCCTGATTTACTACGGCCCGGGACAGTTCCCGTCGCTGCAGGAGTATCCGGTACTTTGGCATCTGATTTCCGAGCCCTGGCTCTGCGCGCTGATCGCTCTTTCTCTCAATAGCGCCGCCTATACCACGCAGCTGTTTCATGGCGCCATTCGCGCCATCCCGGATGGACAGTGGCAATCCTGCGGCGCGCTGGGAATGAGCAAGAAAGATACCCTGGCGATCCTGCTGCCGTACGCCTTTAAACGCGCCCTCTCCTCCTACTCCAACGAAGTGGTGCTGGTGTTCAAGAGTACGTCTCTGGCCTACACCATTACCCTGATGGAAGTGATGGGTCACAGCCAGCTGCTCTATGGGCGTACCTATGATGTGATGGTGTTCGGCGCCGCCGGTATTGTCTACCTGGTGGTCAACGGCCTGCTGACGCTGCTGATGCGCCTGATTGAACATAAAGCGCTGGCGTTTGAGCGACGTAATTAAAATCGCATAAGTAGCCAGACCAAGACGGATAAGTTCACTGAATTATCCGTCTTTTTTTAAATTAATAAAAATAATCATTCATCTTTATTGAATACAAATTCATTTGATGGCATTGTTAGACCCAGCCGCAGACACGGCACAACATCATAAGATTGACCGACGGGAGTTCCACAATGAAAAAGTTAGTTATGGCCGCACTGCTTAGCTCTTTCGCCTTTGGCGCCGCTGCCGCAGAAAAAATCAGCTTTGGCGTTTCCGCAACTTACCCACCGTTTGAATCCATGGACGCCAATAACCAAATCGCCGGTTTCGATATCGACCTGGCGAACGCGCTGTGCAAACAGATGCAAGCCGAGTGTACTTTTACCAACCATGCTTTCGACAGCCTGATCCCGGCGCTCAAATTTAAGAAATATGATGCGGTCATTTCCGGTATGGATATTACCCCTGAGCGCAGCAAGCAGGTGGCGTTTACCGACCCGTACTACGCCAACTCCGCGCTGGTTATCTCGAAGAAAGATGCCTTCCACTCTTTTGACGATCTGAAAGGCAAGCGCATCGGGATGGAAAACGGCACCACGCACCAGAAATACCTCCAGGATAAACATCCTGAGGTGAAAACCGTGGCTTACGATAGCTACCAGAATGCGTTTATCGACCTGAAAAATGGTCGTATTGATGGAGTGTTTGGCGATACCGCCGTGGTCAACGAGTGGCTGAAAACCAACCCGCAGCTGGGCGCGGCGACGCCAAAAGTGACCGACGCGCAGTACTTCGGCACCGGCCTCGGCATTGCGGTACGCCCGGATAACAAAGCGCTGCTGGAAAAACTGAACGCCGCGCTGAAGGCGATTAAAGCCGACGGCACTTACGACAAAATCAGCAAGCAGTGGTTCCCGGAGTAAGCATTTCCCGAAGGCGGCGCTTCACGCGCCTGTCCGGGCTACCGGCCTACAGACAGCCGTGGTCCCGTAGCCCGGTCAAGGCAGCGCGGCCCGGGAAGCAGCCGCACCGAAGCATCACTCCCAGTGCATTCCCCGGGTTGCGGCGTAAACGCCCTACCCGGGCTACCGGTTAGCGGACGGCGGTAAACCGGTATCCCAATCGGCCAATCCGCAACCTTACACCGGCAGGGTAAACTGGAAACAGGCCCCTACCGGCGCATCAAGCAGGCGAATATCGCCGCCGTGGAGCTGCAGCATCCGTCGCACAATCATCAACCCCAATCCTCCTCGTGATGCGCTTTGCGCGCCAGGCTCCAGCACCGAAGGCCTTTCGAACAGCGTTGCCCGCAGCTCACTGCCGATGCCCGGCCCGCTATCGGCCACCTCAACGATAAACTCCGGTCCTGAGCGACGCGCCGCCAGGCGGATAAGCCCGCCTTCCGGCGTATGGCGAATGGCGTTATCGAGCAGATTAGTCAGCACCCGCTCAATCATCGAGAGATCCGCGGTTATCGGCGGTAGCCCGGTGGCCAGCTCCAGCCGTAGACCGATATTGCGCGTCGCGATTGGCAGGTCGAATTTTTGCGCCACATCCTGCACCAGCTCGGCCAGTACGAAGGTTTCCGGCTGCAGCTTAATCCCGCCGTGCTCCAGGCGAGCCAGCTCAAAAAGCTGCTGAGACAGATGGCGGACTTTGTTGCCCTGACGTAGGGCGATATTCAGATACTGCTTATTCTCCTCCATTGTCAGGCGATCGGCCTTCAGGCTTAACGTTTCCAGATATCCCAGCAAAGAGGTAAGCGGCGTGCGTAAATCGTGGGAGATATTGGCGACAAATTCCCGCCGCTGACGATCGCTGTCAGCCAGACGATCCCACTGCCCGGCAATCTGGCGGGCCAGTTCAATAAAGCGATTATGCAGCACAGCCACTTCATTTCCGGGGTTCGCCTCCGGGGTTTGCGCCGCCAGCGCCTTGATCGCATGAATACTGTCCTGGCTGTCGGTTGCCACCAGCGCGGTGAGCTGACGCACCGGGCGCGTTACCCAGAACCAGGCAAGCCAGCCCGCCAGCCCACCGAGAACGGCCACCAGCAGCAGAGTCCACAGCAGCAGGCTCCACAAGGTTTTCTGCCAGGCGCTCGCCGCCAGTTCATTAAAGGTTTCACCCTGCAGGATAATGTAGAGATAGCCGCGCAGCTGGCCGTCCTGGCGCAGCGGCGCGACGCTAAACACCTTTTGCTTATCAAGGCTGCGCGGATCGTCGCCGTACACCGGCCAGGCGCCGCCGGACAGGAACGTTTGCACCGGCGCCAGATCGATGCGCTGACGCTTAATATGCCCCGGCGGCGCGGCGTCGGCCAGCAGCTCGCCGTCGGGCGAAAGCAGATACAGCTCCACGCTGGGATTAAAGGTCATCAGCCGGTCAAAAAGCGGCTTCAGCATCCGGCGATCAACCTGCCCCTGAGCGTCCAGCAGCGGCTCGCGGGCGGCGATCTGCTGCGCCAGCCCGGCGGAGAGACGCTGGACCATGACATTGCCGTACTGCGCGCTGCTGTACAGCTGGATCAGACAAACGGCTATGGCACAGAGCAGCAGCAGTGAGGTAAACACCAGCGCCAGGCGCTGGCTGAGGCTGAGACGACGGATCATGGCTGCGCCTCTTTGCTCTCCACGGCAAATTTATAGCCTTTTCCCCAGACGGTCAGAATGATGTCCGGCTCCGCCGGGTCGCGCTCAATTTTGGTACGCAGGCGGTTGATATGGGTATTGACCGTATGCTCATAGCCGTCGTGCTGATAGCCCCACACCCGATCGAGCAGCTCAAGACGGGAAAAGACCTCCCCCGGATGGCGGGCAAAGTAGTAGAGCAGATCGAACTCACGCGGGGTCAGATCCACCGTCTCGCCGCGCAGCTTAACCTCGCGCGACAAGGGGTCAATGCTTAAACCATGGCTAACGATACGACCGACATCCATCAGCAGATTCTGCCCCATCGCCTCCTGACGACGGAACACCGCTTTAACCCGGGCGGTCAGTTCGAGAATCGAAAACGGTTTGGCCAGGTAATCATCCGCTCCCATCTCCAGCCCCTGTACCCGCTGGGTTTCGCTGGCGCGAGCGCTGATAATAATCACCGGCAGATAGCGGGTTTGCTGACGAATGCGGCGACAAATTTCCAGACCGTCGACGCCCGGTAGCATCAGGTCGAGGATCACCGCATCCCAAAGCTCTTTTTCCAGCAGGCGCAGGGCCTGCGCCCCGTCTGCCACGTGGACTATCTGATAGCCCTCATCCAGCAGATTCAGGCGCAGCAGCGCGGCGATATCTTCATCATCTTCAACCAACAGGATTTTTTTTGCCACCGGCAGCACTCCGCTATTCTTACGTTCTGATTAGCCAAGCTTACCCGATCTTCAGCACCTGAAGAGTTCACATTTTGTTTATACTTCGCGAACCAGCAGGGTCAGCACCTCATAATGGGCGGTGTGGGGGAACATATCGAACAGCTGGACGCGCTCAATACGATAACCGCTCAAGCGAGCAATATCTTTCGCCATCGTCCGGGCGCTGCAGCTGGAATAGATAATAAACTCCGGCGCCATACGGCTTAAATACGCGCATAGCTCGTCGCCGATGCCGCGACGCGGCGGATTCACCAGCACCAGATCCGGGATCTCGCCTTCGTCGGTGGCAAACTGCGTGGAATCAAGCGCCTGGAAATGCAGGTTATGCAGGCCGAGCTCTGCCGCCGACTGCTTCGCGCAGGCAATCGCCTCCGGGGCAATTTCAATCCCGGTCAGGCGCATATTCGGTGTGGCGCAGTGCAGACCAAAGCCGCCGACGCCGCAGAACAGATCCCACATATGGTTGACCGGCAGCTGACGCACCCAGTCGCGAGCGGTGGCATACAGACGGCTGGCTACCACAGGGTTGGTCTGAAAGAAGCTTTGCGGGCGGATCCACAGCGGCACGCCGTTGAAATTTTCCGCCAGCGCCTGCTGGTCGGTAAGGAAAATTTCCCGCTCTCCTTCCATGATGGCCATATGTACCGGCTGAATATTGGCGGTAATGACTTTCAACTGCGGCAGCAGCGCCTGCAGCGCCGGCAGCGCGGCGCGCAGCTGGGCAAGCTTGGTCTCCGAACGCAGGACAAAGCGCAGCATCATACCGCCGTCGAGCCGGCTTTCGGTCAGCAGAATGTACTTCAGCTCTCCGCGCCTGCGGGCAACGTTATAGGGCGTGAGCCCAGCGCGGGCGATAAACGGCTTGAGCGCAGCGAAGACGGGTGCGAAGCTTTGCGGATAAAGCGGGCAGTCGGTCAGGTCTTCCGGGGCGCCATCACGGTGCAGCATCCCGAGCAGCGGGCGCTCCACGCTACCGCTGACCACCATTTTCGCTTTGTTGCGAAACCCGCTTTCCGGCCCGCAAACCGGTGCGCACCATTCAGCGACGGGCGCATCGGCGAGAAGCGCGCGCAGATCGGCCATTTTATCGGCGAGCTGTTGGGATACCGGCAGTTCCAGCCACTGGCAGGAGCGGCAGCGGCCCGCGTCATAAAGTGCGCAATGCATAACAAGACCTTCAAAAAAACAGGGGCGGGGATTGTATCACCGTTACTGTAAACGGAAAAAGCGTCGGCACGGGGCCGGCACAAACAGCATCGCCAGCACCAGCAGATCCGGTAGTTTTTGCAGCACCAGGGAGCGAAAGATTTCGCGCTTCGATTCCCCGGCAATACTAAACAGCTCGGGATAACCGTAGCCCAATGACGCGGCCCACAGGTAGCCAATCACGATAATCTGCGTCAACAAGAACAGCCAACGCGCCCAGTTGCGCCCTTTTACCAGCGAAAACGCACACCAGATTTCAATAAACACCAGCACCAGACTTGAGAGAAACACCAGCGTGAGCGCCCACGTCTGCACGCTGCGATGGACAAAATCCGCGATTCCCTGAACGCCAAGCTGATTGAGGATCATCAGCAAATCCAGGCCGCGGATTAAAATAATGGCGAAGGCCGCCACCTGCACCAGCGCAGGAACGTTAAGACGAGCATGAGACGAACGCGTTTTAGTAAACAATCCCAACGTAAAGTCTTCCATGAAAACGGCGCCTCAAGTGCGGCGCCGATGTTAACTCTATTGCAGATTTTAGGTGGTTCAGCCGCTTCTTGCACGCTGGATATCGCGCACCCGCTGCTTTTCCGCGCGGGCCATCAAATACCAGGCGATAAAACCAACAATCCCGACCACGCCGAGGATTAACGTCGCCAGGGCGTTAATCTCTGGGTTGACCCCCATGCGCACGCTGGAGAAGACCAGCATCGGCAGCGTCGTCGCCCCTGGTCCGGAAACAAAGCTGGCTATGACAAGGTCGTCGAGCGACAGCGTAAAGGCCAGCAGCCAGCCGGAGACCACCGCCGGCATAATCATCGGCAGCGTAATGACGAAAAAGACCTTCAGCGGCGCGGCGCCCAGATCCATCGCCGCCTCCTCAATAGAGTGGTCAAGCTCACGCAGGCGCGATGAAATGACCACCGCGACGTACGCGGTACAGAAGGTGACGTGCGCCAGCCAGATGGTCAGCATGCCGCGATCCGACGGCCAGCCAATGGAATGCCCCAGCGCCACAAACAGCAGCAGCAGCGACAGGCCGGTAATCACATCGGGCATCACCAGCGGCGCGGTGATCATAAAAGCAAAGCCGTTTGAACCGCGGAAGCGGCCAAAACGCACCATCACTACCGCGGCAATAGTACCGAGGATCACCGCCGCCGTCGCGGCGCAGGCGGCAATGGTCAGACTTAAGCCTACCGCGCTCATCATCGCATCGTCATGAAACAGCTCGCGATACCAGCGTGTCGACCACCCGGCCCATACCGTCACCAGCTTTGAGCTGTTGAACGAGTAAATCACTAGCATCAGCATCGGCGCATACAAGAAGGTAAAGCCGAGCAGCAGTATTAAAATTCGCCACGGCGAACGGACTACCGGCAAATTATTCATCCGTGTTCCCCCACCTGTTTTTGCTGATGCTTGTGGAACCACATTATCGGCACGATCAGCAGCAACAGCATCACAATCGCCACCGCCGAGGCGACCGGCCAGTCGCGGTTATTGAAGAACTCCTGCCACAGCACGCGGCCAATCATAATGCTGTCCGGGCCGCCCAGCAGTTCCGGGATAACGAATTCCCCGACCGCCGGAATAAACACCAGCATCGACCCGGCAATAATCCCGCCTTTGGTGAGCGGAACGATGACCTGGAAGAAAGTCTTCAGCGGTCGGGCGCCCAAATCCAACGATGCCTCAACCAGCGAGTAATCGATACGCGTGAGAGCGGTATAGATCGGCAGCACCATAAACGGCAGATAGGCGTAGACAATACCGATATAGACCGCCAGGTTGGTGTGCAGGATCTCCAGCGGCTGGTCGATGACCCCCAGCCACAGCAGGAAGTTATTGAGCACGCCGTTGCTTTTCAGCAGCCCCATCCAGGCATAGACGCGGATCAGGAACGAGGTCCATGACGGCAGGATCACCAGCAGCAGCAGGATATTTCGCGTCGATGGCTTACTGTGCGCCACCGCCCACGCCAGCGGATACCCCAACAGCAGGCAGCAGAACGTCGAGATCGCCGCCACCTGAAGCGACTGCAGATAGGCTTCAAAATAGAGCGGATCGTCGGTGAGCTGCAGGAAATTCCCGAGATTCAGCGTCAACGTGAGCTGACCGTCGGCCCACTCCATCAGGTCGGTGTACGGCGGGATCGCCCGCGCCATCTCCGCCAGGCTGATTTTAAAAACAATCAGGAACGGCAGAAGGAACAGCAGGATCAGCCACACGTAGGGCAGCGCAATAACCAGCTTGCGCCCGTGGGCCATCTGCAGTCGCGCCAGCCATAGCGCAAAACCGCCCGGTTTTTTTACGCCTGACGGGGGTTCTAATGTACTCATCGCCCTCTCCTTACACCGTCAACACGACGCAGCTATCGGCATCCCAGCATAAACGCACCTCATCACCCCAGGTTGGCGCCCCTTTACGGTAACGATGTTCGTTCTGCAGCTGAGCGCTCAGCATCTGCCCGCTTTTCAGGCGCACATGGTAGATAGACAGGTCGCCGAGATAGGCTATATAGATAACCTCGCCCACCGCGAAGTTATAGCCATCCGCGGGCGGGTCCTCGCAGAGCATGATTTTTTCCGGGCGCAGGGCCACCCACACCGGGACGTTATCAACGACGGAGGCATCGGGATCGACCTTCAGCGGATGGGTCAGGCCCGGGGAGTCCAGCACCAGGCCATCTTCCTGCCGCTCTTTCACCAGCCCTTCAAAGACGTTGACCGAGCCGATAAACTCCGCGCTGTAGCGGGTGGTCGGGTGTTCGTAGATTTCCTCCGGCTCGCCGATTTGCACGAACTTACCGCGGTTCATAATGGCGATACGCCCCGCCATGGTCATCGCTTCTTCCTGATCGTGGGTCACCATCACGCAGGTGACGCCGACGCGCTCAAGAATATCGACGACTTCCAGCTGCATCCGATCGCGCAGCTTTTTATCCAGCGCCCCCATCGGCTCATCAAGCAGCAGCAGTTTCGGTCTTTTCGCCAGACTGCGGGCCAGAGCCACGCGCTGACGCTGGCCGCCGGAGAGCTGATGCGGTTTACGTTTTGCAAACTCCTGCATATGCACCAGCGCCAGCATCTCCTGCACCCGGCTGGTGATTTCGGCCTTGGGCAATTTATCCTGCTTGAGGCCAAAGGCGATATTCTGCTCAACCGTCATATGGGGAAACAGCGCGTAGGACTGGAACATCATATTAATCGGCCGCTGATACGGCGGCACCCGCGCCAGATCGACGCCATCCAGGACAATCTGTCCGGCGGTGGGCTGTTCAAAACCTGCCAGCATGCGCAGCAGGGTTGACTTGCCGCAGCCGGATGCGCCCAGCAGAGCGAAAATTTCGCCTTTATAAATAGTGAGATTGACGTCGTCGACGGCGTGCTGACCGTCAAACGATTTGGTTAAATTACGGATTTCCAGTAGCGGGGTCAGCGCTTTAGGGGTTTTCGCCTGCGGGCGAGGAATCACATCATTCACGGGGTGTTCTCCGGCAGAAATCAAATCATGGTGCAGGCGCACCATCGCGGTGCGCCTGTTGCCGACAGCACGAGGCATCGTCGGCCTACAACTCACGGAGAATTACTTACCGCTTTTCACCTTCGTCCATGCGCGAGTACGCACGCGGTCAATTTTCGGATCCTGGACTTTCAGCGTGAACAGCTTGGCGAAGACGTCAGCCGGCGGGTAAATAGCCGGGTTATTGCGGATCTCTTCGCTGACCAGCGGGAGAGAGGCTTTATTGCCGTTAGCGTAATAGACATGATCGCTGATGTGGGCGATAACATCCGGGCGCATCAGATAGTTGAGGAACTGATAAGCCTCATCTTTGTTTTTCGCATCGGCTGGCATCGCGAAGACGTCAAAGAACGCCAGCGCCCCCTCTTTCGGAATAAAGTAGGAAACATTAACGCCATTCTTCGCTTCTTTCGCCCGGTTAGCCGCCTGCCATACGTCGCCCGCCCAGCCGATAGCGACGCAGATATCGCCATTCGCCAGGTCATTGATGTACTGTGAGGAGTGGAAATAGCGAATATTCGGCCGCAGCTTCAGCAGCAGGTCGGTGGCCGGGCCGGTGTAATCGTCGGCTTTGCTGCTGTTAGGATCTTTGCCGAGGTAGTTCAGCACGGTAGCGAAAATCTCTTCCGGAGCATCCAGGAAAGAGACACCGCAGCTTTTCAGTTTCTCCAGGTTTTCCGGCTTCATCACCAGATCCCAGCTGTCCAGCGGCGCATCTTTGCCCAGCACCGCTTTCACTTTATCGATGTTATAGCCAATACCGGTGGTCGCCCACAGGTACGGGACCGCGTATTTATTGTCCGGGTCGTGCTTCGCTACCAGCTTCAGCACTTCCGGATCGAGATTTTTCCAGTTGGGAAGTTTGCTCTTATCCAGCGGCTGGAAAACCCCTGCCGCCAGCTGGCGCTCAAGGAAGCTCGCCGACGGCACCACAAGATCAAAACCGGTGCTGCCCGCCATGAGCTTACCTTCCAGCACTTCGTTGGAGTCAAAGACGTCATACACCACTTTAATGCCGGTCTCTTTTTCAAAATTCGCCACCGTATCCGGCGCAATATAATCAGACCAGTTATAAACATGCAGGGTTTTTTGTTCGGCTGCGAGCGAACCGGCAGAAACGGCCATCAGCGCACCCGTAACCAGACCTGTTAACCATTTTTTACCAAAGGCGGTCATATCTCTTATTCCTTCTCAATGCCCGTTAACAAGCGGGCTGAATATACGCACTTGTTCGCATGCAATAATCATGCATATTTTTTCATTGCCTAAGAAAAGGAGAGAGGACCTCTCCCGGAATGGTTGCCCGCAACTGGAAGCAGCGTCAGAATAACTGTAGCCAGAATAAGAGGCTATAGCCCAGGTAAAAAAACGGCTTTTATCAATTTTTTATGCAATAAGGGTCTATGTGATAAGCCGAAAGCGGCAGAATGGCGGTGAAAAATTCTTTGCAGGAAGGTTAATAGCAGAATAAAAGCACGTAATACGCAGCCGCCATGGCAGTGGCTGCGCTATTTTTCGACAGGCTTAGTGAAGAAAATGGTACTGAATATTCTCAGCCGCCGGCTCTTCTTCCTCGGACTTATACAGCACCTGATTGGCGCTGGCCTCAAGGATAACCATAGAAATCTGTTCTTCGCTCTGGCGGAAAAACCACGCGAACTGGTCGAGGGTCACGCCGACGCCGACGGTCAACGCCTGACACACCACCAGTTTCGGCAGATTATCGTCCTGAATATCGAGGAAAGCTTTGACCGTCAACGAACTGGCGTTAATCGCAGAAAGATCGGCGGAAAGCGGCAACAGCGCGGAGGGTTTCACCTCAGCCAGCGCAGAGAAAAGCACCACGTTATCCACCAGGTCAAGTTTGGCATCAAAAATGCCTTCGAAATTTTGCATATGCGGCAGGTGCAGTGCCTGGCAGGAATCACACTCAAAAAAGCTGATGCCCAATTCGTCGAGCCATTGACGTAATGTATCAAGACCCGGAACGACCAGTGAATCCATATGACCTGTGACCTCTTACTGTGAAAAATGCGACGCCATAGCTTACGCAAAAAAAGCGTCCTGTTCCATGACGGTGTCGTGAAAGGGAATTATCCGCCCATTTTCAGACAAAATCCGGGCGTGGCTTGCCGTTCGATCCAGGCGATCATTTTGCTAGCGATATCGACGCCGGTAGTGGTTTCAATCCCTTCCAGGCCAGGAGAAGCATTGACCTCCATCACCAGAGGACCGCGCGCGGCGCGCAGAATATCAACGCCAGCGACGTCCAGCCCGAGCGTCTGCGCGGCCTTGATGGCCATTTCACGCTCCTGCTCGCTGATAAACGCCACCGACGCTACGCCGCCGCGATGCAGGTTAGAGCGAAAATCTCCCTCCTTCGCCCGCCGCTCAATCGCCGCCACGACCTCATTGCCCACCACGAGGCAGCGCACGTCCCGGCCTTTCGCCTCGGCGATATACTCCTGCACCAGAATATGCGCATTCAGACCGCGAAAAGCATCAATGACGCTCTCTGCCGCCTGCCGCGTTTCGGCCAGTACGACGCCGATGCCCTGAGTGCCCTCCACCAGCTTTACCACCAGCGGCGCGCCGCCAACCATCGCGATCAGGTCGCTGGTATCGTCTGGCGAATGGGCAATCCCGGTGAGCGGCAGGTCGATTCCCTGACGCGCCAGTAGCTGGAGCGAACGCAGCTTGTCGCGGGCGCGGGTGATAGCGACGGACTCATTGAGCGGATAGCTGCCCAGCAGTTCAAACTGACGCAGCGCCGCGGTGCCGTAGTAGGTAATCGCCGTGCCGATGCGCGGGATGACGGCGTCAAAATGCGGGAGCTGGCGGCCTTTGTAGTGAATCGATGAGGCCACCGGACTGACGTTCATATAGCAGGACAGCGGATCGAGGATTTCCACCTGATGTCCGCGTTTTTGCGCGGCTTCACGCAGGCGTCGACATGAATAAAGCGTTCCATCCCGGGATAATATGGCAATTTTCACCCTGCACCTCTGCGAAAAGACCCGCTCCGGCGGGCCTTTGTTAGTCAATGAGCGCTGACCTGCGGAATTTCCTTACGTCAGACCGGGGGCAGTTTACACGCAATCAGCGCGTAGCCCATCCCTGCTTATGCAGATATTCCAGAATAAATGGACGGCTCTCTTTGACGATAGTCCTGCGGATATGGTCGCTCCAGGTATCACGACGCGTGTTGCTGCCGCGCGAGAGATAATACTGCGCTATCTGCTCGTCATATTCCGCAAGGACCGTCTCATCCAGCGGCTGATAGTGATTTTCATGCACCAGCATCGCCGACGGCATGCGCGGTTTCACTTCCGGATTATCGTCCGGCCAGCCAAGGCACAGGCCAAACAGTGGCAGTACGTGCTGCGGGAGCTTAAGCAGTTCGGTCACCGCATCGATATTGTTGCGCAGGCCGCCGATATAGACACCGCCCAGCCCAAGGGATTCCGCCGCCACCAGCGCATTCTGCGCCAGAAGAGCGGTATCGACGCAGCCCAGCAGCAGTTGCTCGGCGAGGCCCAGTTGAGCGTCCGGGCAGATTTGCAGATTGCGGTTAAAATCAGCGCAGAATACCCAAAACTCCGCGGCCTGCGCCACGTGCTGCTGGCCGCCGCTCAGCGGGACCAGCTGTTGACGTATTTCCGGGTCGGTAACGCGAATAATTGAGGAACATTGTAAAAAACTGGAGCTGGAAGCGCCCTGCGCGCTGGCAATAATCGCAGCGCGCTGTTCGTCGCTTATCGGCGCGTCGGTAAAATGGCGAATAGAACGGTGGCTACGCAGCAGCTCAATGGTCGGCGTCATCTCGTTTTTCTCTGTCAGGCAATGAGGAAGGTGGGGTTTTCGTGTGCGTCAACTGCGGGGCAATGACTTGCGCCACGCGCCAGATTAACGCCACGGCGGCCGGGAGCATCAGCAGGATCCCCGCGAAGATCATCAGCAGCGCCGCCGTCGGGCTGGAAAACGGCGCGGGCAGGCTGACGTACTGGTTGAGCGAGAGCCAGGCCAGGGTCAACAGCACCATGCCGATAATCTCAACTACCAGAATGCTTGTGGGTAATGCAGCGGGCGATCGCATAACGCTCCTCCGGTCCAAATCATGCACGCTCCCGGGCAAAAACCAGTCGCGTATCAGGCCAGTATAGCGGTTTCATCAGCAGAGTATTTAACAAACATAGCCTTAAGCCATCGAAGCAAAAGGCAGAACCTTCTTTCCCTCGTCGACATAACGCGGCATGATACCCGCCATTCGCCATCCGGCTGAGGTTTAAGGAGAGAGACTATGTTTACGGTAATTTTTGGTCGTCCAGGCTGCCCCTATTGCGTTCGCGCCAAAGAGCTGGCGGAAAAACTGAGCAATGAGCGCGATGATTTTAACTATCGCTACATTGATATTCACGCAGAAGGTATCAGCAAAGCCGATCTGGAAAAAACCGTGGGTAAACCGGTAGAAACCGTACCGCAGATTTTTGTCGATCAGAAGCACATTGGCGGCTGCACTGACTTTGAAGCCTGGGCGAAAGAGAATCTCGGCCTGTTCGCCTAAGACAGCTCACTCCTCTGACGAGTGTTTGCGTCTGGTATCAAGCCAGGCGCAAATGAACAAAAAGCACAGCGCGCCCAGCGCGCACCAGAATACCGCGCTAAATAACCACGCCAGTTCCTGCCAGAAAGAACGCTGGGTCACAAAGAAAAGCCGCATGACCACCAGACAGACGGGCGCAGCCAGCATCGCGCCGATAAGCGGACGAATGACCCGCTGTCCGGGAGAAAGGCAGCTTGCCGCCGCACCGGGTAGCAAAAAGAACAGCAGCCCGAGCTCAGGGTTACCGGTAGCCCGAAAGGCGCCTTTCATATGTAACAGTAGTGACAAACAAACCACAATAAATAGAAAGAACCCACAGATAATACCGGCCCAAGCACGCTCAGATTTCACGACATCCTCCTGATTTTGCCTCTAACCAACTTCCACTTCGCCCAGTCAGATAAAGATTCTGGCAATCCATGCCAATAAAAGATCCCGTCAATGTAAAAACGATTGTTACTAGCCGCAGCCTCCAGGAAGGATTAAACTGTCGACTATATTTTGCTGGTTATAACGGGATGCCAGAATAGCGTTCGGGACAACGCGAACACTGGACCAACCTTAGACCAAATAACCATTTCCTTCAACAACTTACTAGTAAATGAGAAGTTGGCTTTCGTGAATATAAACGTCGCAGATTTGTTAAACGGGAATTACATCCTGTTATTGTTCGTTGTACTAGCATTAGGACTCTGCCTCGGGAAACTGCGTCTCGGGTCGGTACAACTTGGTAATTCCATTGGCGTTTTAGTCGTTTCCCTATTATTAGGGCAGCAGCATTTCAGTATTAACACTGACGCCCTCAATCTCGGCTTTATGTTGTTTATTTTCTGCGTCGGCGTGGAGGCGGGACCTAACTTTTTTTCTATTTTTTTTCGCGATGGGAAAAATTACCTGATGCTCGCGCTGGTGATGGTCGGCAGCGCGATGCTGATCGCCATGGGGCTGGGTAAGCTATTCGGCTGGGATATCGGCCTGACGGCAGGGATGCTCGCCGGCGCCATGACCTCTACCCCCGTGCTGGTTGGCGCCGGAGATACGCTACGCCACTTCGGTCTGCCCAGCGACCAGTTAGCCCTTTCGCTCGATCATCTGAGTCTTGGCTATGCCCTGACCTATCTGGTTGGCCTGGTCAGCCTGATCGTCGGTGCCCGTTATATGCCGAAGCTGCAGCATCAGGATTTGCAGACCAGCGCCCAGCAAATCGCCCGCGAGCGCGGCCTCGATACCGACTCCCGGCGTAAGGTGTACCTGCCGGTGATCCGCGCCTACCGCGTCGGCCCGGAGCTGGTGGCATGGGCTGATGGCAAAAACCTGCGCGAGCTAGGCATTTACCGCCAGACCGGCTGCTACATTGAACGCATCCGCCGCAACGGCATTCTGGCGAATCCGGACGGCGATGCGGTGCTGCAGATGGGCGACGATATCGCGCTGGTGGGCTATCCAGATGCCCACGCCCGCCTCGACCCAAGCTTCCGTAACGGCAAAGAAGTCTTCGACCGCGATCTGCTCGATATGCGCATCGTCACCGAAGAGATCGTGGTCAAAAACCACAACGCCGTCGGCCGCCGCCTGGCGCAGCTAAAGCTTACCGATCACGGTTGCTTCTTAAACCGCGTTATCCGCAGCCAGATCGAAATGCCGATCGACGACAACGTCGTGCTCAACAAAGGCGATGTGCTGCAGGTTAGCGGCGACGCGCGTCGCGTCAAAACCGTCGCGGATCGGATCGGCTTTATCTCCATCCACAGCCAGGTAACCGATCTGCTCGCCTTCTGCGCCTTCTTTATCGTTGGCCTGATGATCGGCATGATCACCTTCCAGTTCAGCTCGTTCAGCTTCGGCATCGGTAACGCCGCCGGTCTGCTATTTGCCGGCATCATGCTCGGCTTCCTGCGCGCCAACCATCCGACGTTCGGCTATATCCCGCAGGGGGCGCTGAATATGGTGAAAGAGTTCGGCCTGATGGTATTTATGGCCGGCGTGGGGCTCAGCGCCGGCGCCGGCATTAATAACGGCCTCGGCGCCGTCGGCGGTCAGATGCTGGCGGCAGGCCTTATCGTCAGCCTGGTGCCGGTGGTTATCTGTTTCCTGTTCGGCGCGTACGTCCTGCGCATGAACCGCGCGATGCTCTTCGGCGCCATGATGGGCGCCCGCACCTGCGCGCCGGCGATGGAAATCATCAGCGATACCGCGCGCAGCAATATTCCGGCGCTGGGATACGCGGGGACCTACGCCATCGCTAACGTGTTGTTAACCCTGGCGGGTACGCTGATTGTCATCATCTGGCCGGGGCTACAGTAAACTTTTCAGAAAAAAAACGCGTATACGCAGAACTTTTTTTGCTGGCATCAGTCATAAGTAGTGCCACTGCTTTTCTTTGATGTCCCCATTTTGTGGAGCCCATCAACCCCGCCATTTAGGTTCAAGGTTGATGGGTTTTTTGTTTTCTGCTCCCAGCTCACTCCCCCGCCAGTCGGTCGACCATCAGTCGAATCGCTTCTCTTGATAGCGGCGCTCTGTCGGTCACGAAGTGCAGCGTCATCCCCTCGATAAAGGCGTCAAGCCCGCGGGCCGTGGCCGGTTCAAACCACTGCTCAAGGGTCTGCTGGCTGCGCAGCATCCAGTTCTGCATGACCGCTTTTAAATTCGGCTGGCTGCTGCAAAAAGCATACAGCTGATACATCAGCTCCATATTGCGCGCGGTGGTGACCTGGGCGCTAAAAATCAGTTCGGCAATGGCGTCACAAGCCTCCCGGCGATTATGCACATCGGCAAAAAACTGCTGATACTGCGCCGACATCTGGCCGGTAAACAGGCTGAACGCTTCTTCGACCAGCGCCTCAATGCCGCTGAAATAGTAGGTCAGCGAGCCCAGCGGCACGCCCGCGCAGGTGGCGATTTTCCGGTGCGTAACCGCATGAATGCCGTGTATCGCGATCGTGTCCAGCGTCGCCTGCAAAATCCGCTCCCGCCGCTGCGGGTCGTTTGGTCGACGGGCCATACTTTTTCCTCTTTCATTTAATATGCCTCAGGCTGAATCGAATCATAGAGGTCAATAAAAAAGCATTCCTCAGCAAGCAACCTGGATGTACAAATGTACACAACCTTGCTACTGTTGTCTGCATCTCTTCACTCTCGGGCATTTACGGATGACAGCGCAAACCTCACGCAGAGCCCTTCAGCTAAGGCTGTGGGCGCTCTTCATGTTCTTTTTTATCCCCGGATTACTCATGGCCTCATGGGCCACCCGCACGCCGGCGATTCGCGATCTGCTCGCGCTATCGACGGCGGAAATGGGGATTGTATTATTTGGACTCTCAATAGGTTCGATGAGCGGCATCCTCTGCTCAGCGTGGCTGGTCAATCGATTCGGCACCCGTAAAGTGATTCGCGCCACCATGTCGTGCGCGGTGGTCGGTATGCTTGTGCTCAGCGCCGCGCTATGGTTCACATCGGCGGTGCTGTTTGCCATTGGCTTAGCCATCTTCGGCGCCAGCTTTGGCTCAGCGGAAGTGGCGATTAACGTCGAAGGCGCCGCCGTTGAACGCGAAATGAATAAAACCGTCCTGCCAATGATGCATGGTTTCTACAGCTTCGGCACGCTCGTCGGCGCCGGGATTGGCATGGCGGTAACCGGCTTCGGCCTGCCCGCCGCGCCGCACATCCTGCTGGCGGCGCTGGTGGCCGTCGCCCCCATTGCTATCGCCATTCGCGCGATTCCTGAAGGCACCGGCAAAAATGCGGCGGAAGCGGCGCGCCATGAAGGCAAAGGCCAGCCGATCTGGCGCGATGCCCAGCTGCTGCTGATTGGCGTAATCGTCCTGGCCATGGCCTTTGCCGAAGGCTCCGCCAACGACTGGCTGCCGCTGCTGATGGTGGACGGCCACGGCTTCAGCCCGACCTCCGGCTCGCTTATTTACGCAGGCTTCACCCTCGGCATGACCCTCGGCCGCTTTACCGGCGGCTGGTTTATTGACCGCTACAGCCGGGTGACGGTGGTACGCGCCAGCGCGGTGATGGGCGCGCTCGGTATTGGCCTGATTATTTTTGTCGACAACCCGTGGGTCGCCGGTCTCTCCGTACTATTATGGGGCCTCGGCGCGTCGCTGGGCTTCCCGCTGACCATTTCCGCCGCCAGTGACACCGGCCCCGATGCGCCGAAGCGCGTCAGCGTGGTGGCGATTACCGGCTACCTCGCCTTCCTCGTCGGGCCGCCGCTGCTGGGCTTCCTCGGCGAACACTTCGGCCTGCGCAGTGCCATGATGGTGGTGCTGGCACTCGTGCTGGTCGCGGCCATCGTCGCCCGCGCGGTAGCGAAGCCACAATCTGAACCCGTGATGGAGAACAGTTAATGAGCATCAAAATGATTGCGGTAGACATGGATGGCACCTTTCTGAGCGATGCCAAAACCTATAACCGTCAGCGTTTCCTCGCCCAGTATGCGCGGATGCGTGTGCAGGGCATCCGCTTCGTCGTCGCCAGCGGCAACCAGTATTACCAGCTCATCTCCTTCTTCCCTGAGGTGGCGCACGAAATCGCTTTTGTCGCCGAAAACGGCGGCTGGGTGGTCAGCGCCGGCGAGGACGTGTTTAACTGCCGGATGCCGCAGGAACATTTCAATACCGTTATCGACCATCTCCAGACGCTGGCCAACATTGAAATTATCGCCTGCGGTAAGCGCAGCGCTTACACCCTCAACCGCTATAACGATGAGCTGAAAGCGGTCGCGGCGAAGTACTATCATCGCCTCGAAATGGTCGACGATTTTAATCATATTGCTGATGATGAAATTCTGAAATTCGGACTCAACGTGCCGGACCAGCTGATCCCGCAGATTCAGCCGAAGCTGCACGCCGCGCTTGGCGATATGGTGACCGCGGTCGCCACCGGCTACGGCAGCATTGACCTGATTATTCCCGGGGTGCATAAAGCCAACGGACTGCGCATCCTGCAGGAACGCTGGGGCATCGAGAACCATGAAGTGGTGGCGTTTGGCGATAGCGGCAATGATATCGAAATGCTGCAGCACGCCGGATTCGGTTTCGCGATGGCCAACGCCGCCGCGCCGGTGAAGGCCGTCGCCGGCTACCGTGCCCCGCACAATAACGAAGAAGGCGTGCTGCATATTATTGATAAAGTACTGAATCGCGAAGCGCCGTTCGCCTGAGGCAGCGCCTGCTGCGGCGCGTCACGTCGCAGCAGAGCATTTGAAGGTTACTGCGGTTCGAGGGCGTTGCCCACGCGTTTATCCTTCAGGAAGTAGACCGTCATCGCCAGCCAGAGCACCCCGCTCAGCAGGTTGAGCAAGCTGAAGAGCCCGCTGCCGCCAGACTCATAGGCGTGCTTGCTGACTTCGATACCCACGGTAAAGATCAGCATTTGCAGCATCCCCATCGCTGCCGACACCGTCCCCTTACTCATCTCGCTGGCAAACAGCGTCAGACGCACCAGCCCGGCGTTGGCAAGACCAATCCCGAAGGCGTAAACGCTCAGCCCGGCGGTCATCGACAGATACGCGTGCGTCGACGCCACCGTCGCCACGGCGGCGATCAGCAGGCCGATCATAATCGGCCAGCCGCCGAGAATAATCAGCGAGCGCACCGTTTTGCGTGAAGTCTGGCGCGCCAGCACAAGGTTCCCGGCAATCAGCGCGCCAAAAATCGGCACCTGCAGCAGGCCATATTCGTAGCTGGTCGCCTGCTCGCCACTGATGATGATCACCGGCGATTGGGCAATCCACGCCAGCAGCGGCAAGCTGACGAAACCGGTGGCCAGCGCGCCGGCGACAAAGCGCAGGTTTTTTAGCACCTCACGATAATCACGCCCCAGCTCTTTTACCGATAGCTTCTCGCCCATGCGGGTGGCGGTTTCCGGCATCGCCTTTTGTAGCCCGAAAAAGGCAATAGCGGCCAGCACGGCAAACAGGACAAACATCATCTCCCACGGCAGGAGATGAACCCAGGCCGCCCCCACCAACGGCCCAAGCAGCGGCGCAATCAGCGCGACGTTGGCCATCAGGGCGGTGATCTTGATGCACACCGCCTCTTCAAAAGACTCCTGTATCGCCGCATAGCCGACCGCGCCGATAAAGCACAGGCTGATACCCTGCAAAAAGCGCAGCAGCGTGAACTGCTCAATAGTCTGCGCCAGCAGCGTCGCCAGGCAGGTCACGATAAACCACACCACCCCGGTCAGCATCACCGGACGGCGGCCGATGCGGTCCGAAAGCGGCCCCAGCAGCCACTGCAAAAACATACCGCCGGCCAGATAGGCAGTCATTGAGGTCGGCACCCACTCATTGCCCACGCCAAACTCTTCCACCACCGAGAGCATGCCCGGCTGGATCATGTCATTGCCGATATAGGTGGCGAATTCGTATAACACCAGGCATAGCGGAAAGAGCAGCGCCTGACGTCCGAGGCGTTTGCCTGAAAGCGAAGAATTATGCATGAAATCTCTTATTTAAATAAAACCGCGCAAAGTTTAATGAAAGTCTTCGCGGGGAGATAGCGAATTGTGAGCGATAAAGCAAAATATCGCCACGCAGATAGCGCATCACCAGCAACCATTCAAAATCCAGCTGTATGTATTTCGTTTATGTTTCAATTAGATTACAGGCTATATACTCCTTTACTCAGTCTGTTAACGAAGCCACACTCACACTTTCATTCATAACAAACTGATAATTAAGACAATACTGCTTTACCTTATCGCCACCGTTTTTTAAGGTAGGCGGCTTGTTGCTAACGGACCCAAGAGCCTGGATGTATGCTGGAAAATATTAACTACTCGCTGTTTGCATTCCTCAACGCTACCCCCGCGTCGCCGTGGTGGGCGATTGAAATCGCGACGTTTATCGCCAAAGACCTGATAATTATGGTGCCATTATTGGTGTTGGCCTTATGGCTTTGGGGTCCAAACCAGCGGCAGTTAGTCTTTAAGGTCATGATGGCATTAGCCATTAGCCTGACGCTTTCGTGGATATTCGGCGTGTTTTTTCCGCATGACCGTCCGTTTGCCGCCGGTATTGGCTATAACTTCCTGCATCATTCGCCCAATAACTCCTTCCCGAGCAATCACGGCACGATCTGCTTTACCTTTGCGCTGGCCTTTATGTTCTGGCACCGCCTGTGGTCGGGAGCGCTGCTGTTCGCCCTTGCCTGCGCGATTGCCTGGTCCCGGGTCTACCTCGGCGTGCACTGGCCGATGGACATGCTGGGCGGGCTGCTCACCGCGATGATCGCCTGCCTCAGCGCCCAACTGCTGTGGCAAAGCGGCGGAAAAACCCTCTATCAGCATCTGCAGCGGCTGTACCGACTGTTCTTTTCGCTGCCGATTCGTAAAGGCTGGGTGCGCGAATAGACGTTCCTGACCAGCCGGTAAAGTTGCGGCAGCGCCCGATTCCTGCGCGTGACTAAGCCTCTTCCGGCAGGTAAAATCGCCGCTGACGCCCTGTCAATGCAGGGCGCTTTCAGCTTAGAGGGAATATGGAAACTCGTCGTGACGAACGCATCAGTCAGCTTACTCAGGCACTCAAGCGCAGTGATAAACTCCATCTAAAAGAAGCGGCCACCCTGCTTGGCGTGTCTGAGATGACCATTCGTCGCGATCTCAACGGCCACAGCGGCCCGGTCGTTTTGCTGGGCGGCTATATCGTTCTGGAGCCGCGCAGCGCAACGCACTATCTGCTGAGCGATCAGAAAACACGCCTTGTGGATGAAAAACGCCGCGCAGCCCGCCATGCGGCTAAGCTGCTTGAGCCCCACCAAATGGCCTTTTTTGACTGCGGGACCACCACGCCTTGGATCATCGACGCCATCGATAGCGCCCTGCCCTTTACCGGGGTCTGCTATTCGCTCAATACCTTTCTTTCCTTGCAGGAAAAACCCCAGTGCCGCGCGATTTTGTGCGGCGGCGAGTTCCACGCCAGCAACGCCATTTTCAAACCGCTGAGCCTGCAGGATACGCTGAGCCACCTTTGCCCGGACATCGCGTTTTATTCCGCCGCGGGCGTCGATTACGAGCAGGGCGCGACCTGTTTTAACCTGGAAGAGCTGCCGGTCAAACACTGGGCGATGAAAAGCGCGCGCTACCATGTGCTGGTCGTCGATCACAGTAAATTTGGTAAAGTTCGCCCGGCGCGGATGGGGGATTTATCGCAATTTGACGTGATTGCCAGCGACGTGTGTCCGGATGACGATCTGCTCGCGCTGGCGAAGGAAAAACAGATTTCACTGCTTTACTAACCGCGCCCCGCAGGGCGCGGCCTGTATTTTAAGAGAACCAACCGCCGAACCAGCCGTGCAGTTTCATCAGCACGAAATCGATCATCCGGCTAAAGAAACCGCCTTCGTTTACCGCTTCCATCACAATCAGCGGCCGCTGCTCAATGGTTTTATCATTCAGCTTGAAGTCGATGGTGCCGACCACCTGCCCTTTGGTCAGCGGCGCGGTCAGCTGCGTATCATTCAGGGTGTAGCTGGCCTTGAGGTTTTTCAGCTGACCTTTCGGCAGCGTGATGGAACCGGCCTCGCCCGCCCCCAGCTTCGCTTCACTGCTATCGCCAAACCAGACGCGCTGGGTAATAAAGGTGGCATCGGGTTTAATCGGCGTTACGGTTTCATAGAAGCGGAAACCCCAGGTCAGCAGTTTTTCTGATTCGTTAAAACGGATGCGGTCAGTTTTGGTGCCGAGCACGACGGCAATCAGGCGCATGTCGTTTTGCGTCGCGGAAGAAACCAGATTGTAGCCCGCCCCGGCGGTGGTCCCGGTTTTCACGCCGTCTGCGTTGAGGTTCGTGCTCCACAGCAGACGGTTGCGGTTCGGCTGACGGATTTTGTTGAAGGTGAACTCTTTTTCTTTATGGATCGCATACTCTTCCGGCACGTCATGGATCATCGCTTTGGTGAGCAGCGCCATATCGCGGGCGGTACTAAACTGACCCGGCGCATCCAGACCGTGCACGGTCATAAAGGTGGTGTTGGTCAGGCCCATTTTCTGCGCATAGCCGTTCATCAGGCTGACAAACGCGTCCTGGCTGCCCGCCACGTAGTCGGCGATCGCGATGCTGGCGTCGTTGCCGGACTGAATGATAACGCCCTTGTTAAGATCTTCGACCGACACCTGCATCCCTGGCTTAAGGAACATCACCGATGAGCCGCGCAGCGCCGGGTTACCGGTTGCCCACGCGTCACGCCCGATGGTCACCATATCGGTCGACTTAATCTTACCCGCCTTTAACGCCTGGCCGACAACATAGCTGGTCATGATTTTGGTCAGGCTCGCCGGATCGAGTTTTTCATCGGCATTGCCTTCGCTGAGCACTTTGCCGCTGGCATAGTCCATCAGGATCCAGGCTCGCGCGTCAATGGATGGCGCATCGGGGAGTTGTTCTGCAGCCTGCACCGCAGGCGCAACGAGAAATAAAAGCGCGCAGCCTGCCGCGAGGCCGCGAAGGGAAAAAGCATCATGCGTCATAAGAGCCACCCAAGTATCCTTTCCAAACAAAAATATGCCGCCACACTCGTTCGGCGCCGCAGCAGCCGGTGAGTAAAGCGTACAAATGACCTTAAAGAAACAGCGAGTTGGTAAAGTTTTTAAAGTTTACGCAATAACCTCGCCCGGTGCTGCAAACAGCGCAATTTTTTTGATCGCGGTTGCCTAAATATTAACTTTATTCCAACATGAATGCTCACTACGCCGCAACGGCGGCTTAATAAAAAGCAGGAGCGGATATGATTACGCTGTGGGGCAGAAACAACTCGACCAATGTGAAGAAAGTGCGCTGGGTGCTGGAAGAACTCGACCTCCCGTATCAGCAAATTCTGGCAGGCCTGGAGTTCGGTCTGAATCACGATCCGGCCTATCTGGCCATGAATCCCAATGGGCTGGTACCGCTATTGAAAGATGAGACGACCGATATCGTGCTCTGGGAATCAAACACCATTATTCGCTATCTGGCCGCGCAGTATGGTCAGGATCGCCTGTGGGTGGAGTCGCCCGCCGAACGCGCTCAGGGCGAGAAATGGATGGACTGGGCAAACGGCTCGCTCTCGCCGGCCCATCGGCCGATTTTAATGGGGCTGGTGAGAACCCCGCCGGAAAAACGCGACCCCGCCGCGATTGAAGCCGGAATTGCCGCCTGCGAAAAGCTGTTCGCCATTCTGGATGATGAACTGTCGCGTCATCAGTGGCTCTCAGGCAAGTCCTTCGGCCTCGGCGACATCGCCGTCGCGCCGTTCATTTATAACCTGCTGGAAACCGTTAAAACCTGGCAACCGCGCCCGCACCTGCAGCGCTGGTATCAGCAAATTAACCAGCGCCAGGCCTGGCGCAACGTGGTGATGATCCCGGTCACCTGATATTAGCCCGCCGGGCTCACCTTCAACAGCTCGCCGTTGGATTCGTCGGTTAGCACATACAGATAACCATCGGGTCCAACGCGCACATCGCGGATACGTTTTCCGCGATCGCCCAGAATCCGCTCCTGTTCCGTGACGTTATCGCCGTCAACCTTGAGAACAATCAGCGATTTATCCTTCAGCGCGCCGATAAACAGCCGGTGACGCCACTGTGGGAAGGTCTGCGCGTCGTAAAACGCCATACCGCTCACCGCCGGCGACTTCTCCCAGACAAACAGCGGCGCTTCGGTTCCTTCCGCCGTTTTGCCTTTGGCTTCGGGGATCGGCAGGCCGCTGTAGTTAATGCCGTGCGTCGCCAGCGGCCAGCCGTAGTTTTTGCCTTTTCGCGGAATATTGATCTCATCCCCGCCTCGCGGCCCGTGCTCATTTAACCACAGCGTATCGCTCCACGGGTTCATCGCCATCCCCTGTGGATTACGTATACCGTAAGACCAGATTTCAGGCCTGACGCTGGCCTGGCCGACAAAAGGATTATCATCCGGGACCTTGCCATCAGCCGTTAGCCGCACCACTTTTCCCTGCAGCTTATCAAGATCCTGAGCGGTCGAACGCTGGTTATTCTCCCCGAGTCCAATAAACAGATAACCGAGGCCGTCGAACACCAGCCGTCCGCCAAAATGATTGCCGGTTGAGAGCTTCGGCTGCTGGCGGAAAACTACCTGGAAATTTTCCAGGCGTTGGAGGTCATCGCTCAGTCGGCCGTAACCTACGGCGGTCCCGGCCTTGCCGTCACTTCCCCCTTCGGCGTAGCTCAGCCAGACCCGGCGCGACTGGGCGAAATCCGGGGCCAGCGCCACGTCCAGCAGACCGCCCTGTCCGTTGGCCCAGACCTGCGGCACGCCCGAAATCGCAGGCGCGAGGCCTTTATCCCGCTGCCACAGCCGGAGCTCGCCGCCGCGCAGGGTAATCAGAATCCCCCTGTCGTCGGGAAGAAAGGCCAGCGCCCATGGGTGTTCAAGCTGGTTCTGCAACACCTCTACGCGCTCCCGGGCGGCAAGGCTTGCCGTTGGCAACAACAGCGCGATAAGGGCGATCAGGGTAAGGGTCTGGCGCATGGCATACTCCTTTTGTCAGCAATGCGATAAGGGTAGCCAGCGAGGGAAAACGGGAAGGGATTTTTACATAACATTAATCAGGGGGAGCAGGCTCCCCCTGATTTCAGGCGTGAGTAATGGGCTGAGAATCATTCAATTTATGAATATTTAGCCGCAATACCGCCAGACAGCTTTCCAGCTTATCTACGTCGACAGCGATGTAGGAAGGGCAGTCATGATGTCCGCTCAGCAGGCAGACCGCTGCGGAAGCGACGGCCTCGCCTGCCAGCCGCAGGGCATCCTTTTCCTCCGGTGCGACGGCGTGCTGCAGGCGCGGCGCGTGTTGACGCATTTCATGGCACAGTTCAAACAAGTTATCACGTAGATGGTCGTTTTCGCTGACTGACATATAGCCTTTTGCCTTACGTAGCTGCAAATAAGCGTCGAGATCAATGTTGGCATTAATGAGCTTATTCATCAGGTTACGATACAGTCTGTCAACGGTCATCGCAGATCCTCCTCTGTCGTCCTTTACCACAACCATAATATGGTTATTTTTTGTACAAAACGATGAGGCAGATCAATAATTCTCAGGTCATTAACATCCTTTACAATGTTACAACGACGATTAAAATTCTCGCCTGCGATCTCAATGACCAACGATCGAAAATGTAATACGTTCTCAAAACAAAAACCCTTTAAAATCTCGATGATGAAATTATTTATTGCAGTAATGATCACATATTAGAGCAATGCACATTGCCATAAAATGCCGTCAGGTGTCATATCACTTCATAAAATGTATTACGTATAACATTGAATAAAAACAGCAAGCAGATCGATCCTGTTTGTTACCTTTACCGCTACCGCTTGAAGGAACTGAAATGATTACGCCCGGCAAAAGAAACTATATCTTGTTGAGTCTTTTCGATTTCCTCTACCTCTTCGCCTGGTCCTCAACCATGGCGTTCTTCGTTATCTGGACCACTCAGCATCTCGGGATTAGCGCAACCAAAACCGGCCTGCTCTACTCGGTCAACGCCTTTATCGCCCTGCTGATGCAGCCCTTCTTCGGATTTATTTCCGATAAGTTCGGCCTGAAAAAACGACTGATCTGGATCCTGGTCGCGATGCTGCTGCCGGTAGGCCCGTTCTTTATTTATTTGTATGCGCCACTGCTGGTGCACAGCTTCTGGCTGGGCGCGCTGCTTGGCGGGGTATACCTGGGGATTATTTTCAATTCCGGTTGCGGAGTTATCGATTCGTATATTGATAAAATTTCGCGGCGCTACCAGTTCGAATACGGCCGGGTCAGGATGTGGGGATCGTTAGGCTGGGCCGCAGCCGCGTGGATCGTCGGCAAATATATCGACAGCAATCCGAACCTCGCCTTCTGGTTGGCCAGCGTCGCCATCGTTATCGCGGCGATCTGCTTTATGATGACCAAAATCGAACTAACCGAAGCGGAAATGCAAAAAAGCAGTGCGCTGAAAGTTTCGCACGCCCTGGAGCTGGCGAAGAACGGCCAGTTCTGGATGCTGCTGGTCTTCACCCTTTTCGTCACGCAAATCTATGACACCTACGATCAGCAGTTCGCCCAGTATTTTTCTCTGCAGTTCCCGACGCCGGAGGAAGGCAATCGCTGGTACGGCATTCTTGCCTCCATTCAGGTATGCGGCGAGACTCTGTTTTTATGCCTGATGCCGTGGTTCGTAAACCGCACCGGCGCGAAGTGGGCGCTGATCATCGCCGGGCTGATTATGTCGGTGCGTATCGTCGGCTCCGCGATTCCGCTGGGTCCGGTGTGGATCGGCGCGGTAAAAATGATGCATGCGCTGGAAAAACCGCTGATTCTGGTGTCGGTGTTTAAATTTATCGCCGCCAACTTCGACAACAAGCTCTCGTCGACGGTCTACCTGCTGGTGCTGTTCGTCGCCTCTATCGCCACGGCCATTTACTCGCCGCTGGCCGGGTATTTGTACGATACCATCGGCTTCGCGCATACCTATTATATTCTGGGCGGCATCGCCGGACTGTTTACGCTCATCTCGGTATTTACGCTGCGCGATAATAGAGAACCGACCGCGCCGGGGGCTGCGCCAGGCGCAGGCGTGGCGCAAAGCCATTAAGCAACATTCGCCCGGAAGCCTCTTTCGGGCGAATTAACGGAAACTCCACTGTACGCTCATCACAAATATAGCCGGGACGATAATGCCCGTTTCGACGCCGAAATAATCGGTAAAATTGTACTGCAGGCCATGGTAAATATAGGGAGAGAAACCGACGCCAGTAAGTTTCTTTGCCGTTCGATAAGTGCCTGAATCGCCGCAATCGCGAAAGGCTTTAAAGAAGAACTCGCCGGTATAGGCATAGACGCCCTTGAACGTCCAGCCATTTGCCCCCGCGTACCAGTCTCTTCGTGCCCCCAAAGAGAGGCAGCGGTCGGCAAAACTATTCTTCATGGTCCCGACCAACGCGCTGTACTTTGAATCCGCAGACAGCTTACGCTCAACGGAAAAAAACTGGTTGTTGAATTTTTCATTATATTGGCCGTGATTACCGGTCATATGATAGACAAATGAACCGGTATTGACCGAATATAACGCCATCTCGTTGGCATAAACGGGCGTCGTGCTAATCATGGACAGCGCGCAGACTAAACCACCCAACTTTTTAAACATGGGAAACCTGATAAAAAATAAAGACGAAAAGCAGCGGCTATTTTACCGCTTCAGGTTAAACCAGATCTAAACCGACTTCCCCCGGTTGCCGAGATAATGGGTGAATAACCCCCTTATTTTGATTAACAATCTGGATAATCATCCCTATAAAAAGAAACACGGATATCGCCGGGCTAACAAGAAAAGGAGTATAAACTTTCCGCCGATCTCTGTAGAATCCCTGCCCTGACCATCCCAATAATTGAACACTTTTTAAGCTATGAGCAATGTCACCCATCAGCCGAAGATCGGCTTTGTCTCTCTGGGCTGCCCGAAAAATCTCGTGGACTCAGAACGTATCCTGACTGAACTGCGCACCGAAGGATATGACGTGGTTCCCTCCTACGATAACGCTGATATGGTTATCGTTAACACCTGCGGCTTTATCGATAGCGCCGTGCAGGAGTCGCTGGAAGCGATTGGCGAAGCGTTGAAAGAAAACGGCAAAGTGATCGTCACCGGCTGCCTGGGCGCAAAAGAAGATCAGATCCGCGAAGTGCATCCGAAGGTGCTGGAAATTACCGGGCCGCACAGCTATGAACAGGTGCTGGAACACGTCCACCACTACGCGCCGAAGCCTAAACACAACCCGTTCCTGAGCCTGGTGCCGGAACAGGGCGTGAAGCTGACGCCGCGTCATTACGCTTACTTAAAAATTTCCGAAGGCTGCAACCATCGCTGCACCTTCTGCATCATCCCGTCCATGCGCGGCGATCTGGTCAGCCGTCCGATTGGCGAAGTGCTGGCGGAAGCCAAACGCCTGGCCGACGCCGGCGTCAAAGAGTTGCTGGTAATCTCTCAGGACACCTCCGCCTACGGCGTTGATGTCAAACATCGCAGCGGCTTCCACAACGGTATGCCGGTCAAAACCAGCATGGTTAGCCTGTGCGAAGAGCTGGCGAAGCTCGGTATCTGGGTACGCCTGCACTACGTCTATCCGTACCCGCACGTTGATGATGTGATCCCGCTGATGGCGGAAGGTAAAATTCTGCCTTATCTCGATATTCCGCTGCAGCACGCCAGCCCGCGTATTCTCAAAATGATGAAACGCCCGGGCTCCGCAGACCGCCAGCTGGCGCGCATCAAGCAGTGGCGTGAAGTTTGTCCCGAACTTACCCTGCGTTCGACCTTTATCGTCGGCTTCCCGGGCGAAACGGAAGACGATTTCCAGATGCTGCTCGACTTCCTGAAGGAAGCTCGCCTCGACCGCGTCGGCTGCTTCAAATACAGCCCGGTTGAAGGCGCAACCGCCAACGAACTGGCGGATCAGGTACCGGAAGAGGTGAAAGAAGAGCGCTGGAACCGCTTTATGCAGCTGCAGCAGCAGATCTCCGCCGAGCGCCTGCAGGAGAAAGTCGGTCGCGAAATTATGGTGCTGATCGACGAAGTGGATGAAGAAGGGGCAATTGGCCGCAGCATGGCCGATGCGCCGGAAATCGACGGCGCGGTGTACCTGAACGGTGAGAGTAAAGTCAAACCGGGCGACGTTGTGCGGGTGAAAGTCGAACACGCCGACGAATACGATCTGTGGGGCAGCCGGGTTTAATTTCGCCCGCTAACCGTATCCCGGATAACGGCGCTCGCGCGCCTTATCCGGACGACAAAACCGCACAGGATTAACGTGCGGAGTGCTTTCCCGGACACCTGTCCGGGCTGCACAATCCTCGAACGCCTACCCTTTTATCCTCGGATCCAGCGCATCGCGTAGTCCGTCACCCAGCAGGTTAAACGCCAGCACCGTCAGGAAAATCGCGATTGCCGGGAACAGCGCCACGTGCGGCGCCATCACCATATCCGCCCGCGCTTCGTTGAGCATCGCCCCCCACTCCGGCGTCGGCGGCTGCGCGCCAAGCCCCAGAAATGACAGGCTGGCGGCGGAGATAATCGACACGCCAATACGCATTGTAAAGTAGACCACAATCGACGATACCGTTCCGGGCAAGATGTGATTAAACAGGATGTTGGCATCGCTGGCGCCAATGCTGCGCGCCGACTCAATAAAGGTCTGCTGCTTAAGCACCAGGGTATTACCGCGCACCAGACGCGCAAATGCCGGGATCGAGAAGATCGCCACCGCGATAATCACGTTCGACATTCCGCTTCCCATTACCGCCACGACCGCAATTGCCAGCAAAATCCCCGGGAAAGCGAACAGCACGTCACAGATACGCATAATGATGCGATCCCACCAGCCTTCGTAGTATCCGGCCAGTAGTCCAAGTACGGTGCCAATGGTCGCGCCGATGAATACCGCCAGTACCCCTGCGGCCAGCGAGATCTGCGCCCCCACCAGCACCCGACTGAAGATATCCCGCCCCAGCGAATCAACGCCGAACCAGTGCATCATCGACGGGCCGTCGTTGAGCCGGTCGTAGTCAAAATAGTTTTCCGCATCGAACGGCGCAATCCACGGCGCCACGATCGCCACCGCGATCAGCAGCAGGACAAATATCCCAGCCCCCATCGCCACCGGCTGACGGCGAAACCGCCGCCAGAACTCGTGCCATGGGGTACGTATCTGCCCGGGTTTAATCCCCGGCATCGCGTTGATAACCGCTTGTCTTCTCCAGTTGAGCAATCGCACCTTACTTGTACCTGATAGCTGGATTAATGGCGGCATACAGCACGTCCACCACTAAATTAATAAGAATAAACTCCAGCGAAAACAGGAGGACTTCCGCCTGAATCACCGGATAGTCGCGCATCTCCACCGAGTCCACCAGCAGACGTCCGAGGCCTGGCCAGTTAAAGACCTTCTCCACCACGATTGACCCCCCGAGCAAAAAGCCGAACTGCAGCCCCATCATGGTCACCACCGGGATCATCGCGTTGCGCAGGCCGTGCTTGAGCACCACCAGCGTTTCGCTGACGCCTTTCGCCCGCGCGGTACGCATGTAATCTTCATGCAGGACATCAACGAACGAGGCGCGGGTAAAGCGCGCCATTACCGCCGCCACCGCGGCGCCCAGGGTCAGCGAAGGCAGAATATAGTGGCGCCAGCTGTCTGCGCCCACCGTCGGCAGCCAGCCCAGCTCAACGGAAAAGACCTGCATCAACAGCATGCCGAGCGCAAACGCCGGGAACGAGATCCCAGTCACCGCCAGCGCCATCCCCAGGCGATCCGGCCAGCGGTTGCGCCAGACTGCCGCCACGATCCCCGCCGCCATCCCGAACACCACTGCCCAGCTCATGCTGGCGAGCGTCAGCCAGAATGTCGGCATAAAACGGCTAGCGATTTCGCTGCTTACCGGGCGACGCGAGGCCATCGAGGTACCGAAATCCCCCTGCACAATATTGCTGATATAGTGCCAGAACTGCACGTGCAGCGGCCGATCGAGCCCCAGCTGCTGGCGCACCATTCCCACCACCTGAGCGTCAGCTTCCGGCCCGGCAATCAGCCGCGCCGGATCCCCGGGCAGCATATGCACGAACAGAAACACCAGCACCGCCACAATCAGCAGCGTGGGGATGAGCCCCAGCAGGCGTTTAATCACATAATTGAGCATGCTTCTCCTTGCGCGAAGTCCCCGCAGCCTGCGCCCGGGGACCCACAGCTATCTACTTAAGATCCGCCTGTTCAAAGCTAAATCCGGTATCCGGCTGGATATAGAATCCGGTCAGATTTTTACTGTGTGCTGAGACCAGTTTTTCGACCACCAGCGGCACCCACGGCGACTCTTTCCAGATAGTATCCTGCGCGTCCTTATACAGCCGCGTTTTTTCCTGCGCATCGGTGGTTTTCAGCGCGTCGTTGAGATCTTTATCGACCTGAGGGTTGCTATAGAAAGCGGTATTAAACAGGGTCGGCGGCCAGTTTTGCGACGCGAAAAGCGGCGACAGCGCCCAGTCCGCTTCCCCGGTCGACGCCGACCAGCCTGTGTAGAACATGCGTACGCCGCTCTCTTTCTGCCCCTTACCTTCCACCTCCGCCGCGCGTTGACCCGCATCCATCGCCGTCAGTTGCGCTTTAATGCCCACCTGCGCCAGCTGCTGCTGGGTAAACTGCAGCACTTTCTGCGCCGTGCTGTGGTTGTGAGACGACCACAGCGTGGTGCTAAATCCATTGGGATAGCCGGCCTCTTTCAGCAGCTCGCGGGCCCTGGCCGGATCGTACGGCCAGGCGCTGTAGGTTTCAGCGTAGGCAATAGACGGCGGCACCACGCCGGTCGCCGGGGTGGCATAGCCCGCAAAGGCCACTTTCACCAGCGCCTGACGGTTGATGGCGTAGTTAATCGCCTCGCGCACTTTAGGGTTATCGAACGGCTTCTGCGTCACGTTCATGCTGATATAGCGCTGCATGATCGATGGGCTGGCCACCAGCTCCAGCTTGCTGTTTTTCGCCAGCAGCGGCGCCTGCTCGTAGGGGATCGGGAACGCAAACTGCGCTTCGCCGGTCTGCAGCATCGCCGCGCGGGTATTGTTATCCACGACCGGACGCCAGGTAATGGAGTCCAGCTTCGGCAGCCCCGGCTGCCAGTAACCGGCGAACTTCTTCACTTTAACGAAGTCGGTCTGATTCCAGGTGTCGAGCTGGTACGGGCCGGTGCCGACCGGATGGAAACCAATCTCTTTACCATATTTCTTCAGCGCCGCCGGAGAAATCATCGCCGTCGCCGGGTGGGCCAGGATATTAATAAACGCCGAGAAAGGCTGTTTGAGAGTAATTTTCACCGTCGTCGGGTCAACCGCCTCGGTGCTGGCGATATTTTTATACAGGTTATAGCGCTTGAGATGATTTTCCGGATTGCTGGCGCGATCGAGGTTGGCCTTGACCGCTTCGGCATTAAACTCGGTACCGTCCTGGAACTTCACCCCCGGGTGCAGCTTAATGGTATAAACCAGCCCGTCCGGAGAAACGGTATAGCTTTCCGCCAGCACGTTATGCAGTTTCATCTCTTTATCCAGGCCGAACAGCCCCTGATAGAAAGACTTCGCCACCGCCTGCGACAGCGTGTCGTTAGCATCATAGGGGTCGAGGGTCGTAAAGTTAGAACCGACCGCCACCACCACATCTTTTGCGGCAAAAGCCGGCGTCGCTGCCAGCGCCGAAGCGACGCCCAGCGCCAACAGCCATTTGCCTGAAACGCGTTGAGTCATGTTGTTCTCCTGAAATGCTGCATTATGGATGTCGTTGTTATCGTGCCAGCACGTCGGCGGCGGACTCTCTGGCGACAAAGTGCCCTGGCCCAACCTGCTGTAACGGCGTACTCACCCCCTCTTCGCCCCGTCTGAAGATATTCCCCGGCAGCTCGTCGGAGAGCAGCACGCGCTGCGGACGACGATGCGCAGGGTCGGCCACCGGAACAGCGGCCATCAGTTTACGGGTATAGGGATGCTGCGGGTTTTCAAACACCGCGCGGCGCGGGCCAATTTCGACAATGCGCCCTCGATACATCACCGCCACGCGGTGGCTGATGCGCTCAACCACCGCCATGTCATGGGAAATAAACAGAAATGCGATGCCCATCTCGCGCTGCAAATCGAGCATCAGATTGATAATTTGCGCGCGTATCGACACGTCCAGCGCCGACACCGACTCATCGGCAATCACCACTTTTGGATTGAGCGCCAGCGCGCGGGCAATACAAATGCGCTGGCGCTGACCGCCGGAAAACTCGTGCGGATAGCGCCAGGCATGTTCCGGCTCCAGTCCGACACGTTCCAGTAGCCAGGCGACACGTTCACGAGCAGCATCTCCCTCCAGCAGGCGGTGCACGCGCAGCGGCTCCATAATCGAATAGCCCACCGTTTGCCGCGGGTCGAGGGAAGCGTAAGGGTCCTGGAAAATAAACTGGATATCGCGACGCAGCGCCTGAAGCTTACCGCTCGTCAGCGTATCAATCCGCTGACCGTTGAAGGTAATGCTGCCGCCCTGGGTTTCCACCAGACGCAGCAACGCCCGTCCGGTGGTCGATTTACCGCAGCCGGACTCCCCTACCAGGCTTAAGGTTTCGCCGGGCCATAAATCAAAGCTGACTTTTTCGACCGCATGCACTTCACGGGTAATACGGTTGAGAATGCCGCTGCGCAGCGGGAAGCGCGCGACCAGATCGCGAACTTTGAGGATCGGATCCCCGGCCACAACAGTGTTCTGCTCCTCTGGCGACGGGCTTTGGTTCAGCAGCGGGAAACGGCGCGGCAGAGAGGTGCCATGCATCGCGCCCAGCCTCGGCACCGCGGCCAGCAGCGCCTGGGTATATGGGTGCTGCGGCGCGCGGAAAATCTCCTCCACGCTGCCGGTCTCCACCGCTTCGCCGCGATACATCACCAGCACGCGGTCGGCGATATCGGCCACCACGCCCATATCGTGGGTAATAAAGATAACGCCCATCGACATCTCTTTTTGCAGAACGGCGATCAGCTGCAAAATTTGCGCCTGGATAGTCACATCCAGCGCGGTCGTCGGTTCATCGGCAATCAGCACCGCCGGACGGCAGGAGAGCGCCATGGCGATCATCACCCGCTGACGCATACCGCCGGAAAGCTGATGCGGAAAGCGCGACAGCATGGCTTCCGCTTCCGGAATGCGTACCTGATCGAGCATTTTTTTCGCTTCGCGCAGGGCCTCATCATACTTCAGGCCCTGATGTAATCGAATCGACTCGGCAATCTGTTCACCGATGGTGAAGACCGGATTCAGCGAGGTCATCGGCTCCTGAAAGATCATCGCCATATCCGCGCCGCGCACGCCGCGCATATCGGCGTCAGACTGTTCGCTCAGCTCAATCACCTGCCGGTTGCGACGACGCAGCAGCAGCGCATCACTGCGCACTTCGCTGACCGCCCGATCGAGCAGGCGCATCAGTGCCAGCGACGTTACCGATTTCCCCGAGCCGGACTCGCCGACAATCGCCAGCGTCTCGCCGCGCCGCAGGGTAAACGACAGGTCGCGAACGGCGGAAAAAGCCTGCGGCTGCTGGCTAAACGCGACGTTCAGGCCGCGCACCTGCAGAACATCATTAGCATCGATTTCTTGACTATGCGGCAACGCCCTTTCCTCTTATTCGCGATAAATACCAATCGTGGGCGTATCACCCGCATAACACCAGGCCCGGTACATGCCTTCGCTATTAAACGGCAGCGCCACGTTGCCTTCACGGTCGACGGCGATCAGGCCACCGCTGCCGCCCAGCGCAGGAAGTTTCTCCATCACCACCCTTTCGCAGGCCTCCTGCAGGCTAAGTTGGCTGTACTCCACCAGCGCCGAAATATCGTAGGCCGCCAGCGTACGCATAAACACTTCGCCGGTGCCGGTACAGGAAACGGCGACGCTGGCGTTATTGGCATAGCAGCCCGCCCCCGGCAGCGGGCTATCGCCGACGCGTCCCGGCAGCTTATTGGTCATACCGCCGGTTGACGTCGCCGCCGCGAGGTTACCCGCCAGATCCAGCGCAACCGCGCCGACGGTGCCCATTTTGTGCCGCTCATCCAGCGGCGCGGCGTGGTGGTCGAGCACGATATCGCCGCCCTCCTGCGCCTGACGCAGCTGCAGCAAGCGCTCGGGGGTCGAAAACAGGCTGTTATCGACGTGTTCCATACCGTGGGTAGCGGCAAACGCTTCCGCCCCCTCGCCAATCAACAGCACGTGCGGGCTCTGTTCCAGCACCAGGCGCGCCGCCAGCACCGGATTACGTAAATGCTGAACTCCCGCGACGGCGCCGGCCTGCAAGCGGCAACCATCCATCACGCAGGCATCGAGTTCATGGCGGGTATCGCGGGTAAATACCGAGCCAATACCGGCGTTAAATAACGGGCACTCCTCCAGCAGCCGGACCGCTTCAGTTACCGCATCCAGCGCGCTGGCCCCGGCCGCCAGCATTTTTTGTCCGCTATCGACAATCGCCGCCAGCGCCGTTACGTACTCCCGCTCACGCGCCGGCGTCATCTGCGCGCGGCTAATCGCCCCGGCCCCGCCGTGAATTGCTATAACCGCCTTACCCATTACGCCGTTCCTTACCGATAAAGTGTATAAATATCATTATCGTGCTGACTGTCCTATACAATTTTTGAATATAGAAAGAGCAGACGATGATGTAAAGCTTGTCCCCTGGTGGGATATAGCCCGCCCCTCTTTTCTGCCATAATAGGCGTTTTCGATGTTTGCCCGCAGGAGAAACACATGGATTTTACCGCCGGACTGATGCCGCTCGACACAGCCCTGACCCAGATGCTCACTCGTATTACGCCGCTGAATGCGACGGAAACCGTACCGCTGTTGCAGGCCTTTTCGCGCGTAACCGCCCATGATCTCGTTTCGCCGCTCAACGTGCCCGGTTTTGATAACTCGGCAATGGACGGCTACGCCGTACGCCTGGCGGATCTCGCCGACGGCGCAGCGCTGCCGGTAGCGGGCAAGGCCTTCGCCGGTCAACCTTATAACGGCGTCTGGCCGGCGGGCGCCTGTATCCGCATTATGACCGGCGCGCCGGTACCGGAAGGCTGCGACGCGGTGGTCATGCAGGAGCAGACCGAACAAACCGATGACGGGATCCGCTTTATCGCCCCGGTGAAAAGCGGGCAGAATATCCGTCGTCTCGGCGAAGATATCGCCCATGGCGCGGTCGTCTTCCCCGCGGGAACACGCCTGACCGCCGCCGAGCTGCCGGTCATCGCCTCGCTGGGCATTGCCGAGGTTGACGTGGTGCGTAAAGTGCGGGTGGCGGTGTTCTCCACCGGCGATGAACTTCAGCTGCCGGGCCAGCCGCTGGCCGATGGGCAAATTTACGATACCAACCGCCTGGCGGTACACCTGATGCTGCAGGAGCTGGGCTGCGAAGTGATTAACCTCGGCATTATTCCCGACGACCCGGCTAAACTGCGCGAAGCCTTTATTCAGGCTGACCAGCAGGCCGATGTGGTGATTAGCTCCGGCGGCGTTTCCGTCGGCGAAGCGGACTACACCAAAGCGATTCTCGAAGAGCTGGGGGAAATCGGCTTCTGGAAGCTGGCGATCAAGCCGGGAAAACCTTTCGCTTTCGGCAAGCTTAGCCACAGCTGGTTCTGCGGCCTGCCGGGCAACCCGGTTTCCGCAACGCTGACCTTCTACCAGCTGGTTCAGCCGCTGTTGGCGAAGCTGTCCGGCAACGTCGGGCAAGCTCAGCCGATGCGCCTGCGCGTGCGCGCCGCCTCCGGCCTGAAGAAATCGCCTGGCCGCCTCGATTTTCAACGCGGCGTGCTGCAACGCGGCCCGGACGGCGAGCTGGTGGTTAGCAGCACCGGTCACCAGGGCTCGCATATCTTCAGTTCATTCAGCCTCGGCAACTGCTTTATCGTGCTGGAGCGCGAGCGCGGCAGCGTGGAAGCGGGCGAATGGGTGGACGTTGAGCCGTTTAATCATCTGTTCGGAGGGCTGTAATGAGCGTGGAGTTGAGCGATGCGGAGATGCTGCGCTATAACCGGCAGATTATTCTCCGCGATTTCGATTTTGACGGTCAGGAGCAGCTGAAAGCCTCCCGCGTGCTGGTCGTCGGCCTCGGCGGGCTGGGCTGTGCCGCCGCGCAGTATCTGGCGGCGGCAGGCGTCGGCCAGCTAACCCTGCTCGATTTCGACACCGTCTCGCTCTCCAACCTTCAGCGTCAGACCCTGCACAGCGACGCCGCCATCGGCCAGCCGAAGGTCGACTCCGCCCGCGCCGCGCTGGCGCGGATTAATCCCCACGTTCAGCTCACGGCGCTCAACGCGCGGCTGGAAGACGCGGCGCTGGCGGCGCAAATCGCCGCCCACGATCTGGTGCTCGACTGTACCGACAACGTCGCGATCCGTAACCAGCTCAACGCCGGATGTTTCCGCCATAAAACGCCGCTGGTCTCCGGCGCGGCGATTCGCATGGAGGGGCAAATCAGCGTCTTTACGTATCAGGAAAATGAACCCTGCTACCGCTGCCTGAGCCGCCTGTTTGGCGACAACGCCCTCACCTGCGTCGAAGCCGGCGTCATGGCGCCGCTGGTTGGCACCATTGGTTCGCTACAGGCGATGGAGGCGATTAAGCTGCTGACCCGCTACGGCAGCCCGGCGACCGGCAAAATCGTGATGTACGACGCCATGCGCTGCCAGTTCCGCGAAATGAAGCTGCCGCGAAACCCTCACTGCGAGGTGTGCGGTACGCCCTGACCCTTTTCCGGCGGCACCGCCGCCGGACGTTTTGTGACCCGCCGAGACTTTTTTCGCCTCCGTTTCTCCCCCTCGCTGTGCTTGTTGATTTATATCAATACAACTTTCATTCGAAAGTAATTTAATCTTCATATGCAAATAAGAGAGTGAATCATGATCTTCAACATTCAGCGTTATTCAACCCATGACGGCCCGGGGATCCGCACTGTCGTCTTCCTCAAAGGGTGTTCGCTGGGCTGCCGCTGGTGCCAGAACCCGGAAAGCCGCGCCCGCACGGCGGATTTGCTATATGACGCCCGCCTTTGCCTGGACGGCTGCGACCTCTGCCAGCAGGCTGCGCCGGAGGTGATTACCCGCAAGCTGGACGGTCTGATTATCCACCGCGAAAAGCTCACCGATGCGCATATCGGCAAATTGCGCGACTGCTGCCCGACGACGGCATTAACCGTGTGCGGCGAAGAGAAAAGCGTCGACGAGATTATGGCCACGGTACTGCGCGACAAGCCATTCTACGATCGCAGCGGCGGCGGCGTCACGCTTTCCGGCGGTGAGCCGTTTATGAATCCCGGGCTGGCCCGACAGCTGTTTGAGGCCAGCCACAACGCGAGGATCCACACCGCGGTCGAAACCTGTCTGCACGTGCCGTGGAAATACGTTGAGCCCTCTTTGCCGTTTATCGACCTGTTTCTCGCCGACCTCAAGCACGTTAACGAAGCGATTTTCCAGCAGTGGACGGACGGCAGCGCCCGCCGGGTGCTGAATAATCTGCAGCGCGTCGCGCAGGCCGGAAAGAAAATCATCATTCGCGTGCCGTTGATCCAGGGCTTTAACGCTAACGAAAGCGATATTGCCGCCATTACCGATTTTGCCGCTGACCGCTTAAAGGTCGGCGAGATCCATTTCCTGCCGTACCACACGTTAGGAATGAATAAATACCAATTACTCAGTCAGCCCTATACCGCTCCGGACAAACCGCTTGCTGCCCCCGAGCTGCTCGCCTTCGCGCAGAACTATGCTCAGAGCAAAGGTTTAACGGCGACTCTACGAGGATAACCCTATGACAATATTGAAACTGGATACTCTGAGCCCGCGCATTCAGGCGCATAAAATGGCGCTGGTGCATATCGTTAAGCCGCCGGTCTGTACTGAGCGCGCCCTGCACTATACCGAAGCCAATCAGCAGCACCTGGATAAACCGATCCCGGTACGCCGCGCGCTGGCGCTGGCTCATCACCTGGCGGAACGCACGATCTGGATTAAGCACGATGAACTGATTGTCGGCAACCAGGCCAGCGAAGTTCGCGCGGCGCCCATCTTCCCGGAATACACCGTAAGCTGGATCGAAAAAGAGATCGACGACCTCGCCGATCGCCCCGGCGCCGGTTTTGCCGTTAGCGAAGAGAACAAACGTGTGCTCCACGAAGTGTGCCCGTGGTGGCGCGGTCAAACCGTACAGGATCGCTGCTACGGCATGTTTACCGACGAGCAAAAAGCGCTGCTGGCGACCGGCATTATCAAAGCGGAAGGCAATATGACCTCCGGCGATGCTCACCTTGCGGTCAACTATCCGCTGCTGCTGGAAAAAGGCCTCGACGGCATGCGAGCGAAAGTCGCCGAGCGCCGTTCGCGCATTAACCTGACCGTGCTTGAAGATCTACACGGCGAGCAGTTCCTCAAAGCCATTGATATCGTGCTGGAAGCGGTCAGCGAACACTGTAAGCGCTACGCCGGGCTGGCGCGCAGCATGGCCGCGACGGAGATCCGCGAATCCCGCCGCGACGAACTGCTGGCGATAGCCGAAAACTGCGATATCATCGCCCACGAGCCGCCGAAGACCTTCTGGCAGGCGCTGCAGCTGTGCTATTTCATCCAGCTGATTCTGCAGATCGAATCCAACGGCCACTCGGTCTCTTTCGGCCGCATGGACCAGTATCTCTACCCTTACTACCGCCGCGACGTTGAGCTGGCACAATCATTGGATCGCGAACACGCCATCGAGCTGCTGCACTGCTGCTGGCTGAAGCTGCTTGAGGTGAACAAAATTCGCTCCGGCTCGCACTCTAAGGCGTCCGCCGGTAGCCCGTTGTACCAGAACGTCACCATCGGCGGCCAGAATCTGGTGGGCGGCGTAGCGCAAGATGCAGTGAACCCGCTCTCCTACGCGATTCTGGAATCCTGCGGTCGCCTGCGCTCGACGCAGCCTAACCTCAGCGTGCGCTACCACGCGGGCATGAGCAACGACTTCCTCGACGCGTGCGTGCAGGTGATCCGCTGCGGCTTCGGCATGCCGGCGTTCAACAATGATGAAATCGTTATTCCTGAATTTATCAAACTCGGCATTGAGCCGCAGGACGCGTACGACTATGCCGCTATCGGCTGCATCGAAACCGCCGTCGGCGGCAAATGGGGCTATCGTTGCACCGGGATGAGCTTTATCAACTTCGCCCGCGTCATGCTGGCAACCCTGGAAGGTGGCCGCGACGCCACCAGCGGCCAGGTTTTCCTACCGCAGGAACATGCGCTGTCAAAAGGTAACTTCGACAACTTCGAACAGGTTCTGGCCGACTGGGATACACAGATCCGCTACTACACGCGCAAATCTATCGAGATTGAGTACGTGGTCGACACCATGCTGGAGGAGAACGTGCACGATATTCTCTGTTCGGCGCTGGTTGATGATTGTATTGAGCGCGCGAAGAGCATCAAGCAGGGCGGCGCGAAATATGACTGGGTTTCCGGTCTGCAGGTCGGCATCGCTAACCTCGGCAACAGCCTGGCGGCGGTGAAAAAGCTGGTGTTCGATCAGGGCGTTATAGGCCAGCAGGCGCTGGCAAAGGCGCTGGCTGAAGACTTCGAAGGCCTGACCCACGAGCAGTTGCGCCAGCGCTTAATCAACGGCGCGCCGAAATACGGCAACGATGAAGACAGCGTGGATATGCTGCTGGCTCGCGCCTACCAGACCTATATCGACGAGCTGAAGCTGTATCATAACCCGCGCTACGGCCGCGGCCCGATCGGCGGCAACTATTACGCCGGTACCTCCTCCATCTCCGCTAACGTGCCGTTTGGCGCGCAGACTATGGCGACGCCGGATGGCCGTAAAGCGCACTCGCCGCTTGCGGAAGGGGCCAGCCCGGCCTCCGGTACCGACCACTTGGGGCCGACCGCGGTGATCAGCTCGGTGGGTAAACTGCCGACCGGCTCAATCCTCGGCGGCGTACTGCTTAACCAGAAGCTGAACCCGGCCACGCTGGAGAACGCGTCGGATAAGCAGAAACTGATGGTGCTGCTGCGCACCTTCTTCGAGGTGCACAAAGGCTGGCATATTCAGTACAACATCGTGTCGCGCGAGACGCTGCTGGAAGCGAAGAAACACCCCGACCAGTACCGTGATTTAGTGGTCCGCGTGGCCGGTTACTCGGCGTTCTTTACCGCCCTGTCGCCGGATGCTCAGGACGATATTATCGCCCGTACCGAGCATACGCTGTAACTAACATCCCCGGCTTGCGTTACGCTTAGCCGGGCTACAGGTTCTTAGCCGTTTGCGGGCCGGAGCCCCGGGTAAGGCGTTTACGCCGCAACCCGGGGTTTTCTCCTGCACATCGGTGAATGCAAACTTTCATTCGAAATAAATTTGTGCTCCCCATCACATTGTAATTAGAATGTTACTGGTCGAAGTTAAGCCAGGAGCATGTGTTATGACCGTTAAAGTTATCGTCACCGATATGGACGGAACTTTTCTCAATGACGCCAAGCAGTATGACCGCTCGCGTTTTCTTGCGCAGTTCGCGCAACTCCAGCAGCAGGGTATTGAATTCGTTGTCGCCAGCGGCAACCAGTACTACCAGCTGATCTCTTTTTTTCCGGAAATCCGCGACCAAATCTCCTTTGTTGCCGAGAACGGCGCGCTGGTTTACGAACACGGTCAACAGCTGTTCCACGGCGAACTTACCCGTCATGAATCCCAGGTGGTAATTGGCGAACTGCTCAAAGATCCGCAGCTCAACTTTGTCGCCTGCGGCCTCGAAAGCGCTTACGTCAGCGATCGCGCGCCCGACGCCTTTGTCGCGCTGATGTCAAAGCACTACCATCGTCTGCAGCGTATTAGCAACTACCATGGCATCGACGATAAGCTGTTTAAGTTTTCGCTTAACCTGCCGGATAGCGAAATTCCGCAGCTTATCGACAAACTGCACGTCTCGCTGGACGGCATTATGAAGCCGGTCACCAGCGGCTTCGGCTTCGTCGATTTGATTATCCCCGGCCTGCATAAAGCCAACGGCATCAGCCGCCTGCTGAAGCGCTGGAACATCTCGCCGCAGGCGTGCGTGGCCATCGGCGACAGCGCGAACGACACGGAAATGCTCAAGCTGGTGAAATACTCTTTCGCGATGGCCAACGCCGCCGAAAGCATCAAGGCGGTGTCGCGTTTTGCCACCGATGATAACAACCACGACGGCGCGCTGAACGTCATTCAGGCCGTCCTCGACCACGCCGCCCCCTTCAATCAGTAACGCCGCGCCGGGGTTGACCGCCCCGGCTTCCCGTTTTGTGCACCTCTGCATAATTTTAAACTTGCATTAACTTAATTTTAACTTAAATTATCATATGTAAGATTTAAAACTTTCGAATGAAAGATGAGAGGTCATCATGGCTGTTACCCATACCAGTGAAACTTTACCTGCCGATCCTAAAGCGGCTATCCGCCAGATCAAGCAGGAGCTGCGGGCGCAAATTGGCGATGTACAGGCGGTGTTCGATCGGCTGACCGCGCGTATCGCCGCGCGTCTGGAAGAAATTGACGCCCTTAAAGCCAGCGGCCAGGACGTCTGGCCGATAATCCCGTTCGAGGCGATTGCGCGTGGCCAGGTCACGGAGGCCCAGCGCGAGCTCATCAAGCGTCGCGGGTGCGCGGTCATCAAGGGCCATTTTTCTCGTGAACGGGCGCTGGCGTGGGATAACTCAATGCTCGACTATCTCGACCGCAACCATTTTGATGACGTCTACAGAGGCCCGGGCGATACCTTTTTCGGCTCGCTGGAGGCATCACGGCCGGAAATCTATCCAATTTACTGGTCCCAGGCGCAGATGCAGGCGCGACAGAGCGATGAAATGGCTGCCGTGCAGTCGTTCCTCAACCGTCTGTGGACGTTTAACCGCGACGGCAAGCAATGGTTCGACCCGGATGTCAGCGTCATCTACCCGGACCGCATTCGCCGCCGCCCGCCGGGGACCACCTCGAAAGGTCTGGGGGCGCATACCGATTCCGGCGCCCTGGAGCGCTGGCTGCTGCCGGCCTATCAGAAAGTGTTTGCCGACGTGTTTAACGGCAACATTGATGCTTACGACCCGTGGGACGCGGCGCACCGCACCGAAGTCGAAGAGTATACGGTCGACAACACCACCAAATGCTCGGTGTTCCGCACCTTCCAGGGGTGGACCGCGCTCTCCGATATGATCCCCGATCAGGGCCTGCTGCACGTGGTGCCGATCCCGGAAGCGATGGCTTACGTGCTGCTGCGTCCGCTGCTCGATGATGTCCCGGATGATGAACTGTGCGGCGTCGCGCCGGGTAAGGTGCTGCCGATTTCGGAAAAATGGCACCCGCTGCTGATCAAAGCCTTAAGCTCTATTCCGGCGCTGAATGCGGGCGATTCGGTATGGTGGCACTGCGACGTGATCCACTCGGTCGCGCCGGTGGAAAATCAGCAGGGCTGGGGCAACGTGATGTATATTCCCGCCGCGCCAATGTGTGAGAAAAACCTCGCCTACGCGCAGAAGGTCAAAGTCGCGCTGGCGCACGGCGCCTCGCCGGGCGACTTCCCGCGCGAGGATTATGAAGCCAGCTGGGAAGGTCGTTTCACGCTGGACGATTTAAACATCCACGGTAAGCGCGCGTTGGGGATGGCGAATTAATCGTCATATAGCCCCTTCGCTTCAACGGCGGTACGGCGGTTACCGGCGCGTATCCGCCGCACCGAATCACGTACCGCCAGCGTGCCATGCAGGAGTAACGCGCCGTGCGGCGCATCGGGACGGATCAGCCTCTGCTGTAGCAAATGTACCGCTTCAACGCCTAATTCATCGCGCGGGACGTGGACGGCAGTTAGCGGTACATCCTGAATCGCCGCCAGGTTAAAGCCGTCGATGCTCATGACGGAAACATCCTGCGGGACGCGCAAACCGCGTTTTTGTAAAGCGGCGATCGTGCCTGCCGCCATAAAATCACCGCCCACCAGAAATGCCGTCGGCAGTGGGCCGTCGCCGCGCTGATCCAGCCACTCCCCGACTTTTTCCTCGGTATCCCTGGCGCTGAAGTTGGCCACGGCGAGTAAATCCCTGCCATCAACGAAATGGAGATTCCGCGCCCGCCATGCCTGCTTAATGCCCAGCAGACGCAGCTCCATGGTATAGCGACGCAGGCACATCACGTTCATGATCGCCTGATGCCCCATCTCAAACAGATACCGGGCGGCGAACTGGCCGATCAGCCGATGATCCGGTGCGACGGAGGGTAAACGCATTCCAGCGTCATGGCAGTTGATCATCACGCAGGGCTTCGCCAGATCGGCCGCCAGATCGTGAATATGCGGATCGTCGATACCCAATAAAATAGCGGCCTGGGTCGATGCTTCATGCATGCGCTGCAAAAACAAATTGGCATCGCTGTCGTTCTCTTCCAGCGCGCAATAGCGCAGGTGTACCTCATGCGGCATAAGGGCGCTATTGATGCTTTGAATCACCCGATAGTAGTAAATATCCGTGCGTTCATCGAAAGCGCGCTGAGGGGCAAATACCACGAGGTTGTTGAGCAGCATTCGCCCGGCGGCGATCCCCTCCATCACGCCCAGCTCGCGGGCGCACTCCAGTACCCTCTGGCGAGCCCTGGCGCTGGTATTCGCTTTCCCTGCCAACACCCGCGATACCGTGCTCACCGACAGCCCGGTACGCGCCGCGATTTCGCTCACTTTTAGCTTTTTGTCCATTTTGTGATCGCGCTCTACTTTGCTCATGAAAAAATTTTCATATTGAGAATGTGAATATTTTTAAGCGATTTGGCGATGTCATACTGCGATCTGGATCGTCCCATGAAAATATTTGCAGAATTGTCGCTATTGCCCGCTCGCATTCTCCCTTAGCCTGAATTGGTCCAACACCTTTGATATTAGTCAACCAATAGTGTCGAGACATCAACCTTAACAAACAACGAAATAGAAAATTTTAGCGACAACTCAGCAAGCGGGTTGGTCAATTTTCCCTACTATATGTCTCGTGGAGAGTTCTATGAGCCAAGGCCTCAATAACGATATGGCGGTCAGTAAATCACGCCGCATAGTGAAGAACCTGCGCTGGTGGATGCTGGTGCTGTTTTTGCTCGGCGTCACCGTTAACTACATCACGCGCAATTCGCTGGGGATTATCGCCCCGGAATTAAAAACCTCTCTCGGTATTACCACTGAACAGTACTCGTGGATCGTCGGCGCTTTTCAGCTGGCGTATACCATTTTTCAGCCGCTCTGCGGCTGGCTTATCGACGTCATTGGTCTCAAGCTCGGCTTTATGATCTGCGCCACGCTGTGGGCCATCGCCTGCATCGCCCATGCCGGCGCGGGGAGCTGGCTGCACCTGGCGATTCTGCGCTTTTTCATGGGCGGCGCTGAGGCGGCAGCGACGCCAGCTAACGCCAAAACACTCGGCGAGTGGTTCCCTAAATCCGAACGCCCAATCGCAGCAGGCTGGGCCGGGGTTGGTTTCTCCATCGGCGCCATGCTGGCGCCGCCGATTATCTACTTCGCGCACGCCTCGTTCGGCTGGCAGGGTGCATTTATGTTCACCGGCGCGCTGGCGCTCGCATGGGTCGTACTGTGGTGGGCGTTCTATCATAACCCTGAAAAACACCCTAACCTCGGCAAAGCCGAGCTGGCGCTTATCCAGCAGGACAATGAAGCGCCGCCGGTCAAACTGCCCTTCTTTACCGCGCTGAAAACCGTATCGAAAAACAAGCGCTTCTACGGTATCGCCATTCCGGCCTTTATGGCTGAGCCCGCCTGGGCGGTGCTGAGCTTCTGGGTACCGCTCTACCTGGCGAAAGAGCACGGCATGGATTTAAAACAAATCGCCATGTTTGCCTGGCTGCCGTTTCTGGCGGCCGACCTCGGCAGCGTCGCCAGCGGCTATCTGACCAAACTGTATACCCGCTGGTTCGGCTGCTCGCGGGTGAACTCGGTGGTCGCCAGCTCCGTCACCGGCGCCTTCCTGATGATTTCGCTCGCCACCGTGGCGATCACCCGCGATCCCTATATCACCATCGTACTGATTTCAATTGGCGGCTTCGGCCACCAGATCATCTCCTGCATGCTCAGCGCGCTGGTGGTGGAGTCGTTCGATAAAGGACAGATGGCGACCGTGAACGGGATGCGCGGTTCCGCCGCCTGGATCGCCAGCTTTCTATTCTCGCTGCTGATTGGCGTCACCGCCGACAAAATCGGCTTCAACCCGCTATTTATCGCCATGGGGTTCTTTGACCTGATTGGCGCGGTATTCCTGGTGGCATTTATTGCTGAACGTCGCGCAAAACGCGCCTGAGAGTGGATGTAAAAAATGAAGACTTTGAAAAACTGGACCTTACACCAACGGCTGGACCACCACGTTGAGCTGATCGTAGACGGCCAGCACACCCTGTGTCTGTACGTGCTGGAAGAGAATATGTTCCGCGTGCTGCTAAAGCGGCACGGCCAGCTGGCGCTGGATCGCACCTGGAGTATCGCTCCCCAGCAGGACGTGCCGTGGGAAGGACGCCCGCGCGAAGATTTGAGCGGCTTTAGCCTCCCCGCCTGGCAGCTCACGGAGCATAGCGATACCCTGAGCATCGCCACCGACCAGCTGCGCGTCACCGTCCACCAGCCGCTGTGGCTGGAATGGAGTTATCGCGATGAAGCTGGCGAGTGGCAGCCGCTGGTTAACGACCGCCCCACCAGCGCCTACCTGGCGAATGCGCACGGCGACGGCGTTGCCCACTACCTGAGCCGCCGCAAAGACGAACGCTTCTATGGTCTGGGCGAAAAAGCCGGCGATCTGCAGCGTAACGGTAAACGCTATGAGATGCGTAACCTCGACGCCATGGGCTATAACGCGGCGAGCACCGACCCGCTGTACAAGCATATTCCGTTTACCATCGCGCAGCGTAGCGATGTCAGCTACGGTCTGTTTTACGACAACCTGAGCAGTTGCTGGCTGGATCTCGGCAACGAAATCGATAATTACCATACCGCCTATCGCCGCTGGCAGGCGGAAGCGGGAGACATTGATTACTATCTTTTTTCCGGCAAACGGGTACTGGATATCACCAAAGCGTTCGTCCGCCTGACCGGCAAAACGCTGTTCGGACCGAAATGGAGTCTCGGCTACAGCGGTTCGACGATGCACTACACCGACGCGCCGGATGCGCAAAACCAGCTGATGAACTTCATCCGCCTGTGCGATGAACACGCCATTCCGTGCGATTCATTCCAGCTATCTTCCGGCTATACCTCGATTGACGGCAAGCGCTACGTCTTTAACTGGAACAACGACAAGGTGCCGCAGCCGAAGGTGATGAGCCAGGCCTTCCACGATGCCGGACTGAAGCTGGCGGCCAATATTAAGCCCTGCCTGCTGCAGGACCATCCGCGCTATCACGAGGTCGCGGAGCGCGGGCTGTTTATCCGCGATTCACAGGCTGATGCTCCCGAGCGTTCCAGCTTCTGGGATGACGAAGGGTCGCATCTCGACTTTACCAACCCGCAAACCGTCGCCTGGTGGCAGGAAGGCGTGACGACCCAGCTGCTGGAGATGGGCATCGACTCTACGTGGAACGATAATAACGAGTATGAAGTCTGGGACGGCGAAGCCCGCTGTCACGGATTCGGCTACGAAATTGCTATCAAACATATTCGCCCGGTGATGCCGCTGCTGATGATGCGCGCGTCGCTGGAGGCTCAGCAGCGCTTTGCGCCGCAGAAACGCCCGTATCTGATCTCTCGCTCCGGCTGCGCCGGGATGCAGCGCTACGTTCAGACCTGGAGCGGCGATAACCGCACCAACTGGGACACGCTACGCTACAACACCCGGATGGGGCTGGGAATGAGCTTGTCCGGGCTGTTCAACGTCGGACACGATGTCGGCGGCTTCTCTGGCGATAAACCGGACCCGGAGCTGTTCGTGCGCTGGGTACAAAACGGCGTTATGCATCCGCGCTTTACCATTCACTCGTGGAATGACGACCAGACGGTCAACGAAGCCTGGATGTACCCGGAGGTCACCCCAGCTATCCGTTCAGCCATTGAGCTGCGCTATCGTCTGCTGCCGTACCTCTATACCCTGCTGTGGCAGGCTCACGCCGACGATGAACCGATGCTGCGCCCGACCTTCCTCGATCACGAACACGATGCGCAGACGTTTGCTGAATGCGACGACTTCCTGCTGGGTCGCGATCTGCTGGTTGCCAGCGTCGTCGAACCCGGCGCGCGTCAGCGCCGCGTGTGGCTGCCGGCAAACCAGGACGGCTGGTACGATTTTTACAACCACCAGTGGTATGCGGGCGGCCAGTGGATCGTCCTTGATGCGCCACTGGAAAAACTGCCCCTACTGGTTCGCGCCGGGGCAGGCCTGCCGCTGAGCGAGCGCGTCCGCCACGTCGATGCGCAAACAGACGATAATCGCGAGCTGAAGCTGTTCCCGCTGAAGGGCATGGGGACCTGTCGCGGCCTGCTGTTTGAAGACGACGGCGAAAGCTGGGGCTACCGGAACGGCAATGCGCTGTGGGTGGAATGGGAAATGGTCTGCGATAGCGCCAGCATTAACCTGAAGGTCAAGGCGCGCGGCGATTATCGTCCGGCGTGGAAAGCGCTGAAGGTGTCGTTGCCGGCGGGGGAAAAACGCAGGCTGCTGGTGAACGGTGAAGAAAGGAGCGAGTGGCGGGTGTAGTGCGGATAAGGCGCAGCAGCGCCTTTGGGAAATTCAGCCACTCTGCTAACGGCTCCCGGGGGCGGCGCTTGACGCGCCTTGCCCGGGCTACAGGTCCATCGCCGTCTGCGGGCCGGTAGCCCGGATAGGGCGCAGCAGCGCCGCAATCCGGGACAAGCAACAGAAAATTATTCGATACCTTTAGTGCGCAGATAATCTTCGTAGTTACCGGTGAAGTCGATCACGCGCTCCGGCGTAATTTCAACGACTCGGGTCGCCAGCGAGCTCACAAACTCACGGTCGTGAGAAACGAAAATCAGCGTTCCCTGATACATCTCCAGCGCCATATTCAGCGATTCGATCGATTCCATATCCAGGTGGTTGGTCGGTTCGTCCATCACCAGAATGTTCGGTTTCTGCATCATCAACTTACCGAAAAGCATACGGCCTTTTTCGCCACCGGAGAGCACTTTCGCCGGCTTTTTGATATCGTCCTGGCTGAACAGCAGTCGGCCCAGGATGCTGCGCACCGCCTGCTCGTCATCGCTTTCCTGTTTCCACTGGCTCATCCACTCAAATACCGTCAGATCGTTTTCGAATTCATATTCGTGATCCTGCGCGTAGTAGCCAATCTGCGCGTTCTCGGACCATTTAACGGTACCGTTATCCGGCGTCAGATCGCCGACCAGGGTTTTCAGCATTGTGGATTTACCCACGCCGTTGGCGCCCAGAATAGCGATCTTCTCCCCCACTTCCAGCAGCAGGTTGAAGTTTTTAAACAGCGGGCCGTTGTCAAAGCCTTTTGCCAGCGCTTCCACTTCCAAAGCGTTACGGAACAGCTTTTTATCCTGCTCAAAGCGAATGAACGGGTTCTGACGGCTGGACGCTTTCACTTCGTCCAGCTTAATTTTGTCAATCTGACGGGCGCGCGAGGTCGCCTGGCGAGATTTAGAGGCGTTGGCGCTAAAGCGGCTCACGAAAGATTGCAGGTCGGCAATCTGCGCTTTTTTCTTGGCGTTATCCGCCAGCAGACGTTCACGCGCCTGGGTCGCCGCGGTCATGTACTCATCGTAGTTGCCCGGGTAAACGCGCAGCTCGCCGTAATCCAGATCCGCCATGTGGGTACAAACCATGTTCAGGAAGTGACGGTCGTGCGAAATGATGATCATGGTGCTGTCGCGATCGTTGAGGGTCTGCTCCAGCCAGCGGATGGTGTCGATATCCAGGTTGTTCGTCGGTTCATCAAGCAGCAGGATATCCGGGTTGGAGAACAGCGCCTGCGCCAGCAGCACGCGCAGCTTCCAGCCGGGAGCCACTTCGCTCATCGGGCCGTAATGCTGTTCAACCGGGATGCCGACGCCGAGCAGCAGTTCGCCGGCGCGCGCTTCAGCGGAGTAGCCGTCCATCTCGCCGTAGAGCACTTCAAGGTCAGCCACCTTATAGCCGTCTTCTTCGCTCATCTCCGCCAGGGAGTAGATGCGATCGCGCTCTTGCTTCACTTCCCACAGCTCGCCGTGGCCCATAATGACCGTATCCAGTACGCTGAACTCTTCAAATGCAAACTGATCCTGGCGCAGCTTACCGATACGCTCGTTCGGGTCGAGGGAGACGTTACCCAGCGTCGGCTCAAGATCGCCGCCGAGGATCTTCATAAAGGTGGACTTGCCGCTACCGTTGGCGCCAATCAGGCCGTAACGATTGCCGCCGCCAAATTTGACGGAAATATTTTCGAACAGCGGCTTACTGCCGAACTGCATGGTGACGTTGCTGGATACTAGCACGGGGTTATCCTGAAAATAGAGAATGAGAAGTGTGATGAACCAGACATTATGCCAGCAAATGCTTCACTTTTCACGGGGCGTTATAAAATCATCAATGACGCTTGTGTTAGGGTCGTGTCATATTGCGCGGTTACACTGCTTAATGCGTAATTTTTTTACCTTAATCTGGAAGGAACCTATGACCACACTCTCCCGCCATCCGGCTTTCTTATCGCTGCAGGGCGGTATCAACTTTCGTGACCTGGGCGGCCAGCGTACCGCCGACGGCCGCCGCGTGCGGGCCGGAAAACTATTCCGCTCCGGCTCGCTGCATATGATGACGGCCGATGACCTCACCCACCTGGACGCAATCCCCCTTAGCCGGGTCATTGATTATCGCGATCCGGGAGAAGTGAATCGTAGCCCTGATAAGCTGAACGAAGCGGCTCGCTACCTCAACGCGCCCGCGAATCCGCACGTTCGCGACGTTAACGCCAAAGTCACCGAGCTCAACGCCGCCACGCTAAACGCCCTTAACGGCGAGCAGTTTATGCTGGAGCTCTATCGCCAGCTGCCATTCAATAACGCTGCTTATCGCCAGCTGGCCGGTTGGCTGATGGAGCCTTTCGATGGCGCGCTATTGCAGCACTGTGCGGTAGGGAAAGACCGTACCGGCGTGGGCTGCGCGCTGACGCTGTTCGCCCTCGGCTGCGATCGCCACACGGTGATGGAGGAGTACCTGCTCACCCAGGGCATGCTGACGCAGGTCGAGGATTTTTTGCTCGAATCCCTCGGCAATGAGCTGACCGCCCGCGGCCGGCAAAACCTGGCGGAAATGATGACGGTGCATGAATCTTACCTTGCCGCCGCGCTTTCCGGCATTGATGAACGTTACGCCAGCGTCGATGCCTGGCTGGAAAAAGAGTATCAGCTCACGCCGCAGGCGCGAGAAGCGCTCCAGGCACGGCTTCTGGAGGGGTAACCCCCTCCCGTTTTTAGTCTGCAGGGCCAGCGTTGACGGGCTACACTCACGGTCACAGGAAAAAAATGTGATTTCGTACACATCTCATTTACCTGTTTGCCGGAAAGCACATATAATGCGCTCCCATCGACTTCCTGTTTAAACTGACAAAGGCCTGTGCGGCATTAATATCGCCCACGACATAAAGATTATGAAATTATCAACACTCTTCGCGGCAGCCTTCGCCATCGTGGGCTTTTGCAACACAGCTTCTGCTGTAACCTACCCTCTGCCTACCGACGGCAGCCGTCTGATTGGCCAGAACCAGGTGATCACCATTCCGGAAGGCAACAAGCAGCCGCTGGAATATTTCGCCGCCGAATACCAGATGGGTTTATCCAACATGCTGGAAGCCAACCCGGGCGTGGACACCTTCCTGCCAAAAGGCGGCACCGTGCTGAATATCCCGCAGCAGCTGATCCTGCCGGACACCGTGCATGAAGGTATTGTCATCAACAGCGCGGAAATGCGCCTTTACTACTATCCGAAGGGCACCAACACCGTCATCGTGCTGCCGATCGGTATCGGCCAGCTCGGCAAAGACACGCCAATCAACTGGGTAACCAAAGTTGAGCGTAAAAAAGCCGGTCCGACCTGGACGCCTACCGCCAAAATGCACGCTGAATATGCCGCAGCAGGTGAACCGCTGCCGGCCGTTGTTCCGGCCGGCCCTGATAACCCGATGGGCCTGTACGCGCTGTATATCGGCCGCCTGTACGCTATTCACGGCACCAACGCCAACTTCGGCATCGGCCTACGCGTCAGCCACGGCTGCGTGCGTCTGCGTAACGACGATATTAAATTCCTGTTTGAAAACGTGCCGGTCGGCACCCGCGTAGAGTTTATTGATGAGCCGGTAAAAGCCACTACCGAGCCTGACGGCAGCCGCTTCATTGAAGTTCACAACCCGCTGTCCACCACTGAAGAGCAGTTCCAGGGCGGTGAGATCGTACCGATTAACCTGACCAAATCCGTACAGGCGATTACCAGCCAGACTGACGTAGACCAGAGCGTGGTCGATCAGGCGATCCAGAACCGTTCCGGTATGCCTGTGCGTCTGAACTAACAGCGCATCGCGCAGAGCGGCGGGCCCGGTGCCCGCCCTTTTTTTATCCGTTATTCACCAGAATAATTCCGCCGTGATCGTAGCGATAGTGGCAATGGGCATACTCCAGCGGCGTACCGTCCTCCAGATAAATCACCTGCTCCACCTCCAGCACCGGATCGCTCGCTTCACAGTTGAGGTGCTCCCTGTCCAGCGCCTGCGGTTTCATCGCCCGCACCACCCGATACGATCCCATCATCTTGAGCCCCAGCGTCTCCTGCAGGTAGCGAAACACCGAGCCTTCGAGATGCGTTTTATTCAGGCCGGGCACCAGCGCGACCGGCATCACGGTGAGATCCAGCGACACCGGCTCCTCGTTAAGCAGCCGCAGGCGAACGAAATCATAGACCGGGGCATCGGCGTCAATCAGTAACGAACTTTGCTCCTTTTCCGTCGGAAAGCGCAGCTCGAAGCGAATCACCCGGCTAGCCACTTCCCCTAAGTGCTCCCAGGTTTTGGTGGCACCAAAATAGTCGCTACCGGGCAGTTCCCACTGCGAAAGCTGGAGGAAATTTTTGCGCACGAAGGTTCCCTGCCCCTTACGGGTGTAGATAAGGCCTTCGACAATCAGCTGACGCATCGCCTGCTGGATCGTCATCCTGCTGGTGCTGAACTCCGCCGCTAACGCGAACTGGTCGGGTAACGGCGCGCTGGCGGGATACTGCTGGCTGATGATACGTTTTTTGATTTCCCGCGCGATACTCAGATATTTGGCCGTCATTCCCCGATCCTTTTACGTTACTGATAGCGACTGGCGGGCAGAATATACCATCTGCCCGCGCGAGGCGCCGTTACATCTCTTCGCCGTTACTGCGAATGACCCGCTTTAGCCAGGCATAGCTTTTCTTCGGAACGCGTTTAAGATCCTTCAGGTCGTGGTTTTCACGGTTCACGTAGACAACGCCGTAGCGTTTGCGCATATCGCCCTGCGAACTAAGGATATCGATCAGCCCCCAGCCCAGATAGCCAACCACTTCCGCGCCGTCCTCAAATATCGCCTCTTTCATGGCGTTGATATGATCGCGATGATAGGCGACGCGGTAATCGTCAGCGATCGGGTTCTCGCCGTCCCAGGACTCAATCACCCCGATGCCGTTTTCAATCGGGAAGACCGGCAGACGCCAGTCGTTGTAGTAGCGGGTAATGATGGTGCGAAAACCCAGCGGGTCAATCTGCCAGCCCCACTCGGTGGCCTGCAGAAAGTCATTCTTTTTATCGCCAAACTGCATGTAGTGGTTCACCGGCGTACCCGGCGGGATCGGGTCGCTGTCGAGAACCTTGCTGGCATAGTAGCTAAAGGCCAGATAGTCGATTTTGACCTGCGCCATCAGCGCCAGATCCTCTGCGCGGTAAATATCCGCAAAGCCTTCGCGGGCGACAACGTGCATGACTTCCGGGCTGTAGCCCTCCCCGGCGAAGGCGCGCAGCAGATTCTGGTTTAAAAACTCGTCGAGCTGCTGGGCGCAAAGGATATCACGCGGTTTACAGGTCGCCGGATAAACCAGCGCGTGGGCCAGCATGCCGCCCATCAGGCACTGTGGCTTCGCCTGGTGCAGATACTGCGTCAGGTGCACGTGGGCCATCATCACGTGGTGCTGGATCTGATACAGCTCGCGCAGGGTCTTCTCGCCGCGCATGTAGCCAGAAATCAGAAACGCGTCCGGCATATGGTAGAGATTCTGTTCATTAAAGGTCAGCCACCACTTTACCTTGTCGCCAAAGCAGTCGATCATCTTCTGCCCGTAACGAATAAAGGCTTCCATCACCCGACGGTCGGTAAAACCGTTGTAGCGTTCAGCCAGCGACAGCGGCATATCGAAGTGATACAGGCAGATCATCGGCTCAATGCCGCGGGCAATCAGGTCATCGATAAACTGGTGATAAAAGGCGATACCTTCTTCATTGAACTCACCGTCGCCTTCCGGGCAAACGCGGCTCCAGGCTATCTGGAAACGATAGCAGTTCATGCCCAAATCCTGCATCAGGTCGAAGTCTTCCCGGTAGCGGTGGTACGAATCGGTCGCCACCTTCCAGTCAGATGTCAATTCCGCCGGCTGGCGGATATCGTAAACCGACATCCCTTTACCACCCTCATTCCACGCTCCCTCGGTTTGCATGCTGGAAACCGAGTTACCCCATAGAAAATCTGCCGCCAGTGTTCTGTTCATCGCTCGCACCTATGACTAGTCATATAAATTTCATGACTAGTCATATAAACGAAATCTTATTTTCGGGCAAACTCAGGGATCGTTTTTTGTGAGCGCAGCGGATAAAAAAGCCGGATCGCGAAACAGACGATCCGGCGTGCAAGAACGGAAATTACTGCTGTGCGAGCTGGTCGCGACGGTATTCTCCCTGGCGCTCCAGCATCCAGCCCGGATACTCTCGCGGTAGCGTGCTGACCGCATCAAGCCGTGCCAGTTCATCATCATTCAGGGTAATGCTGGTTGCCGCAAGGTTCTCGGCGAGCTGCTCTGCACGCTTCGCGCCAATAATCACGCTGCTTACCGCTGGCTGATGAAGCAACCAGGCCAGCGCGATTTGCGCCACCGAAACGCCCTTCGCATCGGCAATCTCACGCATCACATCAATGCAGTCAAAAGCCCGCGCTTTGTCCACCGGCGGGAAATCAAACTCCTGACGACGGCCGCCGCTCGCCGACTGCCCGTCGCGATCGTACTTACCGCTGAGCAGCCCTCCCGCCAGCGGACTCCAGACCATCAGGCCCAGTCCTTCGCTCCGCATCATTGGCACCAGCTCGCGCTCCAGATCGCGCCCGGCAATGGTGTAGTAAGCCTGCAACGAGGCAAAGCGCGCCAGCCCCAGTCGTTCGGATATTCCCAACGCTTTGACTATCTGCCATGCCGCCCAGTTCGACACGCCGATATAGCGGACGTGGCCGTGCTGCACGAGATTATCCAGCGCATACAGCGTCTCCTCGATGGGGGTCGCCGGGTCGAAGCCATGGAGTTGATAGAGATCGATATGATCGAGCTGCAGGCGACGCAGACTCTCCTTCACGCTGCCGATGATGTGATAGCGCGAACTGCCGCGCGAGTTCACGCCTGCGGTGCCGGTCTCGCCAAACACTTTGGTCGCCACCACGACATTTTCACGCGGCACTTTCAGATTCTTCAGCGCCTGGCCGGTAATCGCTTCCGAGCGCCCTTCCGAATAAACGTTTGCGGTGTCGATAAAGTTGATGCCCGCATCGAGCGCGCTGCCCACCAGCCGCTCAGCCTCCGCCTGGCGTAGCTGACCTACCTTACCCCACAGGCCGCCTTCACCGCCGAAGGTCATGGTGCCCAGGCACAGTTCAGAGACAAAAAGGCCGGTATGGCCCAATTTTTGATAACGCATAGAACTCTCCTTCAATCAGGGTGATTCACCATCGTGAATAAAGTTATACCCCGGAAAAGGAGAGCGCGAATGTGGCGTTTCTGTCCGTTTCTTGCCCAATTCTCTAAAAATCAGAACTGCAGCAATCCATACCCCACCAGCGCCGCCCACAGCAGCATGGGCAGGGAATAGACGTGGAAACGCCACCAGATACGGCGATCGCCGGCCATTCGCAGCGCAATCAGATTGGCCAGCGAGCCTGGCAGCAGGCCGAACCCGCCGACATTAACCGCCCAGGCCAGCAGCGTTGAGGGCGGAACGTAATTGAGCAGCAGAATGGTCGCCGGGACGTTACTGATAAACTGCGACAAGCCAATCGAGGTCAGCCACAATCCTCCCGCCGAGAGCTGGCCGACGCCGTTGAGCGCATGCTGTAGAACAGGAAGCTGGATCAGCAGGTGAACGTCAATAAACATCGCCATAAACACCAGTAGCAGCGTCCAGTCGACGTTGATAATCACCGCCCGCGCCAGCAGCAGAAAACCCAACGCGATCAGCGCCAGTCCCCACAGCTCCTGCTTCAGTTCTAAGGCGATCAAAAAGACCAGATAGAACGCCAGACAGCTCCAGACCAGCGTTGGCTGCCACGATGGAGCCTTATCGCTGCTCTGATAGTTGAGACGCTTCGCGGGAAAACAGAACCAGCACAGCGCCAGCAAGGTGATCATCATCGCCGCCGCCAGCGGCAGCATCTGGCCGATAAAGGCCGGAAAGGAAAGGCCTGAGCGCCCCCAAAGAAGAATGTTTTGCGGATTTCCAATAGGTGTTAACAACGACCCGGCGTTCACCGCCAGCGCTTCAAAAATGATTAACCGGCTTGTTGGGATGGCGCACCATTTTTTCAGGGTCAGCGTGAGCGGTACGACAATAAACAGCGCCACGTCGTTAGTTAAGAAGGTGGAAAGCAGCGCGGCCGCCAGCACCATAAAAATGGCCAGCTGGCGTTCGGTCACAAAGCGGCGCGCCATTTTGCGGCCAATTACGTCAAAATAGCCGCTCAGTTCGATACCTTTGGTCAGTAGCATCAACCCGCTAAGGGTGATAATCGTATGCCAGTCAATGGCGTGAAGCCAGGCGGCGGGGGCAAACGGAACAAAGAAGCTTAAAACAACGCCAATAATCAACAGCAGATGTAAAAAGCGGTCGCGGATCAGCGACTGAACAAAGACGAGGTTCATTCTCCCAGTGACCCCTGCTTGAGGGTAAACTGTTTAAACATTGCCAGCGTCTCTTCGCTGACATGATGCTCCATCCCTTCGGCGTCGCGACGAGCAATCTCCGGGCTAACACCGATCACCAGTAAAAAGTTTTCGACGATCTGGTGGCGTTCCCGGCTTTCATGGGCCAGCTTCTCGCCTTCCGGGGTTAAAAAGATCCCCCGCCAGGGGATCTGTTCGATCAACCCGACGCTGGCCAGTCTTTTTAACATTTTCGCAACCGTTGGCTGCGACACCCCAAGACGCGCGGCCATATCGACCTGACGGGCTTCTCCTACTTCCATAATCAGATCGGAGATCAGCTCCACGTAGTCATCAATCAGCTCCCGACGATGCGCCTCGCGCACCTGACGAAATCCCTCAACGTGCTCTTCGACATTCACTAGCTGCGTCACTTTTTTTGTTATTGGCTTACCTGCGCGACGGTTCATTGTGCTTCCTCATTCCTGTGACGCATCAAGCATCATATAAAAGGATCCCTATTGTAATGGATCGCGCACGGAGAACAAAAAATTAACGTTTTAGCCATAGCTATAAAATATAGCCTGTGCTATATCTGTACGTAATACACACATCCTTCAAGGAGCGAAGGACGAAGTTACAGGAGGTCGTTATGAATGAATTCAAGAGGTGCTTAAACGTGTTTACTCATTCTCCTTTTAAAGTCCGGTTAATGCTTGTCGGTATGCTGTGCGATCTGATCAACGGCAAACCCCCACAGGATAAACCCAATAACTAGTGCGGCGTCGCGGTACGCCGCTTCATTTTTCTGTCATATTTCCCTGCCAGACTGGCTGATTACTCAGCGCTTCAGCAACTTTTTTCAAGTTTTGTAAGCTTTCTCCCAAAACAATCCGTTATGGATGGTTGACCTTAACATTTGCAAGCCCTATCTTTTGTCAGCCCTGCCACTACTGCGGCTCGCAGATACCCTCTTCACGCACTGTCCAGCAGGTTTTACCCCTTGATGCCAGGGGACGCACATGGCTCTTTTTTGATTGTTTACTATGAATGTCACGCTGAAAGAAACGCTGGTCGCCCGCGGACTGGTACTGAACCCATGGACAGGATTCTATTTTTTACAATCGCTGTTTATTAACCTGGCGCTGGGCTACGACTTTAGCCTGCTCTATACCGTTGCTTTTACCTGCGTGCTGCATCTTCTGTGGCGCAGCTTTCCGCGCGCGCAAAAAGTGCTGGTCGGCGTCTATTCGCTGCTGGCGGCCATGTACTACCCTTTTGGCCAGGCCTACGGCGCGCCCAACTTCAATACGCTGCTGGCGCTGCATGCCACCAACCTCGAAGAGTCCACCGAGATCCTGACTATTTTCCCGTGGTACAACTATCTGCTGGCCGTGTTTATCTTTGCGCTCGGCGTCATTGCCGTACGCCGCAAGCCGGAGACGTCGGCGCGCTGGGGGAAAATGGATACGCTGGGGCTGCTGTTCTGCACCGCGATTTTCTTTCTCCAGCCGGTGCAAAACCTCGCCTGGGGCGGCGTCTTTAAGGTTATCGATACCGGCTATCCCGCCGTCCGCTTCGTTAAAGATGTGGTGGTGAATAATAATGAAGTGCTGGATGAGCAGGCGCGAATGGCGCAGCTCGCCAATATGAAAGATAGCTGGCATGTACTGGCGGTGAAGCCGAAGTATCATCTGTATGTGGTGGTGATTGGCGAGAGCGCCCGTCGCGATGCGCTCGGCGCCTTTGGCGGCCACTGGGACAACACCCCGTTCGCCAGTTCAGTAAAAGGCTATCTGTTCAATGACTACGTTGCCGCCAGCGGTTCAACGCAGAAGTCGCTCGGTTTAACCCTCAACCGGGTGGTCGACAATAAGCCGCAGTTTCAGGATAACTTTGTGACCCTCGCCAACCGCGCCGGTTTTCAGACATGGTGGTTCTCGAATCAGGGGCAAATTGGCGAATACGATACGGCGATTGCCAGTATTGCCAAACGCGCGGATGAAGTTCAGTTCCTCAAGAACGGCGATTTCGAGGCTAATAAAAATACCCAGGATGAGCAGCTCTTAACGCTGACCGCACAGGTGCTGGCCACCCGCCGTACCCAGCCGCAGCTGATTGTCCTGCATTTAATGGGCTCACATCCGCAGGCCTGCGATCGCACCAAAGGGAAATACACGGTTTTTGTTCAGTCGAAAGAGACTTCCTGCTATCTCTACACCATGACGCAAACCGACACGCTGCTGAGCAATCTTTATACTCAGCTACAAAATTCTGGCGAAACCTTCTCGATGACCTATTTTTCCGATCACGGTCTGGCATTTAAAGAGCGCGGGAAAGAGGTACAGTACCTGGCGCACGACGATAAGTATCAGCAGAATTTCCAGGTACCGTTTATGGTGCTCTCCAGCGATGATAAAGCGCATAAGGTCATTAAAGCGCGGCGCTCCGCCAACGACTTCCTCAGCTTCTTTTCCCAGTGGACCGGCATCAGCGCTCAGGAGATTGCCCCGCGCTATCGTTTCATCTCTGAACAAAAGGCCGGCCCAACCTACATCACCAACTTCCAGCTGAAGAAAGTGGACTATACCCATTTGGGTACCGACGCATTCACTATCAATTAACGTAGACGCATAAACAGCAGGCAAAAAAAATCCGCCCCATGAGGCGGATTTTTTATATCACCGAAGTGATTAGAAGCGGTAACCTACGCCAGCAATCCAGGTGCCAACGTCAACGTTACGAATGCGAGACTGCTCGTAGGAGAAGTCCAGGGCAACGTTTTCGATCGGGTTGAACTGCAGACCAGCACCGTAAGAGAAACCGTAGTCGCTCATGTCAGATTTGTTCGGGTAGCTGTTGTCCTGGAATTTACCGTAACCAACACCTACTACGCCGTAGATGCTAGCCCAGTCGTTCAGACGGTAAGCCGGACCTGCGGTGATACCGTAGTACTGGCCTTTTTTGTAAACGCCAGATTCAGAACGATCTTTTTCGGTGTAGGTGAAAGAACCGATAACACCCAGCGGGTTGTTGTCTTGCTCGTAGCGGTACTTAAGGTTGAAACCGCCTGCTTTGTTCGCTTCACCCTGCATGTCGCTCTGCGCGTAGCCACCGGTAACGGTAGAAGTCGCAGCGAAAGCAGTGGTACCTACGGATGCAGCCAGAACAACGGCCAGTGCTGAAAAACGTGCAATTTTATTCATAACCACCTCAAATGTGTTTCTAATAAGTCCTAAGCTTTAAATATAACAAAAACTTTTGGGAAACTCTTTTCACTTTACATTGTCTAACGTACTTTTTCATGTAACCAAAGGTTTCTACGTTTCTATAACAAACTGGAAAACAAACCTTTTTTACAAATATACTCCTATTAAGGCTCATAAATCGCCAGACGTGTATCCAGATTATTCCTAATCTGCTGGTGAAATTATCTTCGCACCCTGCCCTATTGTACTGCTTTTAAGACCCTTTTTTTCAACATTAGCTCAACCGGGGCGGGGTAATTCAATTACACTGGAACCTTTACCGCATTTGACAAAATTGACAGGAGAAAGGATGCCCGGCTCGTCTCGTAAGGTACCGGCATGGTTGCCGATACTGGTTATTTTAATCGCCATGATTTCCATCCAGAGCGGCGCCTCGCTGGCCAAATCTCTCTTCCCGCTAGTCGGCGCCCCAGGCGTTACCGCCCTGCGCCTGGCGCTCGGTACCTTAATCCTGGTGGTCATCTTCAAACCCTGGCGCCTGCGCTTTGCCCCTGAGCAGCGTCTGCCGCTGCTCTTCTACGGCCTGTCGCTTGGCGCGATGAACTACCTGTTCTATTTATCGATTCAACGCATTCCGCTCGGCGTCGCCGTCGCGCTGGAGTTTACCGGGCCGCTGGCGGTAGCGCTGTTTGGATCCCGCCGTCCCCTCGACTTCGTCTGGGTGGCGCTGGCGGTGCTCGGGCTATGGTTCCTGCTGCCGCTGGGACAAAGCGTGGCGCAGATCGATCCCGTTGGCGCGCTGCTGGCGCTCGGCGCGGGCGCCTGCTGGGCGGTTTACATTCTGACCGGCCAGCGCGCCGGAGAAGAGCATGGCCCGGCAACGGTTGCCATGGGGTCGCTAATCGCCGCGGTGGTCTTTGTGCCGATGGGGATGATTCAGGCCAGCGATACGCTATTTCAGTGGGGACTGCTGCTACCGGGGCTAGGGATCGCCATTTTATCAACCGCGCTACCCTACTCTCTGGAAATGGTTGCCTTGACCCGCATGCCCAGCAAGACCTTTGGCACCCTGATGAGCATGGAGCCGGCTCTCGCCGCACTTTCCGGAATGGTGTTTCTTGGCGAAACGCTAACCGCGACCCAAACGCTGGCGCTGGGGGCGATTATTCTTGCCTCGATGGGATCCACGCTGACAATGCGTCGGGAAACGAAGATACAGAAGGTCGACATCAGCTAGCGGAAAGGAGCTGATTGACGAGAAAATTAATCATCTCCTTAATTTATAAACTATTTTTTCTGACTAACAGCCCTGCGCTATCAGACCGATAGAGACTACCGCCGCTGCAAAGCTCAAATCCGTTGCTATACTTAATTCCGCAAGTTATTGGGATGAGACGCTCCGAATAATTCGAATCTGAAGTATGACGAGTACAAATATCAAGAGGATATGACACTATGAGTACCGCAAAACTGGTTAAAACTAAAGCAACGAATCTGCTCTATACCCGTAACGACGTCGCTGATAGCGCGAAGAAAGCGACCGTTGAGCTGCTGAATCGCCAGGTGATCCAGTTCATTGACCTGTCTTTGATTACCAAACAGGCTCACTGGAATATGCGCGGTGCAAACTTTATTGCCGTTCATGAGATGCTGGACGGCTTCCGCACTGCGCTCGTCGACCACCTTGATACGATGGCAGAACGTGCCGTACAGCTTGGTGGCGTAGCGCTGGGTACCACTCAGGTCATCAATAGCAAAAGCCCGCTGAAAAGCTACCCGCTGGATATCCATAGCGTCCAGGACCATCTGAAAGAGCTGGCCGACCGCTATGCCATCGTCGCCAACGATGTGCGTAAAGCCATCGACGAAGCGAAAGATGAAGACACCGCTGATATCTTCACCGCCGCCTCCCGCGACCTGGATAAATTCCTGTGGTTCATCGAAGCCAATATCGAGTAACGCCAATTGCCGTCAGCCACGCTGGCGGCTTTTTTTACCCCCCCCCCCGCCACGCACCACCTCAGTGCATGAGAATGTTCAAAATACGTGCAAAAGTAAATCAATTGTAATAATCACCTCACACAATCGTTACGCCGAGATTGTTTTAACATCAGGGTTTGCGCTAAAAATGCTCGTGTTATGCGATGCTCTTATGATGCACCAAAGTAACGCCCCATATTGGTGCATTTAATGTTGTCCGTTATCAAAATTGTGCAACAGGATTCATCCTGGTTGTTATAAAACAACAGGTTGTAAAACTGGCATGATATTTTCATAAGGCAACTTGTTCTCGCAGGGGATCGTCCCGTGGATAAAAAAGGAAATGCTATGAAGTCTGTATTTAAAGTTTCACTGGCTGCACTGACCCTGGCTTTTGCGGTTTCTTCTCACGCCGCTGATAAAACACTGGTTGTCGCGACCGATACGGCGTTTGTTCCGTTCGAATTTAAGCAGGGCGATAAGTATGTTGGTTTCGACGTTGACCTGTGGGCAGCGATTGCAAAAGAGCTTAAGCTCGATTACACCCTGAAGCCAATGGACTTCAGCGGCATTATTCCGGCGCTGCAAACCAAAAACATCGATCTCGCGTTGGCGGGAATCACCATTACCGACGAGCGTAAAAAAGCCATCGACTTCTCAGACGGCTACTACAAAAGTGGCCTACTGGTCATGGTCAACGCCAATAACAATGATATTAAGGATGTCAAGGATCTGAACGGTAAAGTGGTTGCTGTGAAAGGCGGCACCGGTTCCGTCGATTACGCAAAAGCGAATATCAAAACTAAAGATCTGCGCCAGTTCCCGAACATCGATAACGCCTATATGGAACTGGGCACCGGTCGTGCCGATGCGGTCCTCCACGATACGCCAAACATCCTTTACTTCATCAAAACTGCGGGCAACGGCAAGTTCAAAGCGGTAGGCGAATCGCTGGAAGCGCAAAACTACGGTATCGCTTTCCCGAAAGGCAGCGATGAGCTACGTGAAAAAGTGAACGGCGCACTGAAAACGCTGCGTGAGAACGGCACCTACAACGAAATTTATAAAAAATGGTTCGGTACTGAACCCAAATAATAATTAGCGATTATCTCTTCCAGGCCAGCTGTGGTCTGGTAGACCTGGAGCACTCCGGGCTACCCCCTCAGCAGGCCTGAATAGTTTTCTCAGAGGGTATTCCTCTGTTTTCGAGACGGTAACAGGAACACATTATGCAGTTTGACTGGAGTGCCATCTGGCCCGCCATTCCTATTTTGCTGGAAGGCGCCAAAATGACGCTGTGGATTTCGGTCCTCGGCCTGGTCGGCGGTCTGATAATCGGTCTGGTGGCCGGTTTTGCCCGCTGTTTCGGCGGCTGGATTGCCAACCACATCGCGCTGGTCTTTATCGAAATCATCCGCGGCACCCCGATTGTGGTGCAGGTGATGTTCATCTACTTCGCTCTACCCATGGCGTTTAGCGATTTGCGTATCGACCCGTTCTCCGCGGCGGTGGTCACCATTATGATTAACTCCGGCGCCTATATTGCGGAAATCACCCGCGGCGCGGTGCTGTCGATCCATAAAGGCTTTCGCGAAGCCGGCCTCGCGCTGGGCCTCTCTCGTCGGGAAACCATTCGCTACGTGATCCTGCCGCTGGCGCTGCGCCGTATGCTGCCGCCGTTGGGCAACCAGTGGATTATCAGCATCAAAGATACTTCGCTGTTTATCGTCATCGGCGTGGCCGAACTGACCCGCCAGGGCCAGGAAATTATTGCCGGTAACTTCCGCGCGCTGGAGATCTGGAGCGCCGTTGCGGTTATCTATCTGATCATCACCCTGGTGCTGAGCTTTGTTCTGCGTCGTCTTGAAAGAAGGATGAAAATCCTGTGATTGAATTTAAAAACGTTTCCAAGCACTTTGGTCCAACCAAGGTGCTGCATGATATCGATCTGAAGATCAACCAGGGCGAAGTCGTGGTGATTATCGGGCCGTCCGGCTCCGGTAAATCGACCCTGCTGCGCTGTATTAACAAACTTGAAGAGATTACCAGCGGCGATCTGATCGTCGACGGTCTGAAGGTCAACGACCCGAAGGTTGACGAGCGGCTGATTCGCCAGGAAGCCGGTATGGTGTTCCAGCAGTTTTATCTGTTCCCGCACCTGACGGCGCTGGAAAACGTGATGTTCGGCCCGCTGCGCGTTCGCGGCGCCAATAAAGCGGCGGCGGAAAAACTGGCGAAAGACCTGCTGGCGAAAGTGGGCCTCGCGGAACGTGCGCACCACTACCCTTCTGAGCTTTCAGGCGGACAGCAGCAGCGCGTGGCCATTGCCCGGGCGCTGGCGGTTAAACCCAAAATGATGCTGTTTGATGAGCCAACTTCCGCGCTTGACCCTGAACTGCGTCATGAAGTGCTGAAAGTGATGCAGGATCTGGCCGAAGAAGGCATGACCATGGTTATCGTTACCCACGAAATCGGCTTCGCCGAAAAAGTGGCGTCGCGCCTGATTTTTATCGATAAAGGGCGCATTGCGGAAGATGGCGATCCGCAGATGCTGGTGAATAACCCGCCCAGCCCGCGCCTGCGCGAGTTTTTGCAGCACGTAGCCTGATGCCCCCCGGCTCTCCCTTCGCGGGAGAGCCGCTTTCCAGAATCACTGCGTTGAGAAAGTCTCCTCTCCTGTTAAGAAAGACAAACGTGCAAGGGATCAACTGATATTATTCTTATTAAATATAATAACCGGGAGTTATTAAACTCATCCACATCAAGAGTCATTGAATAGCTATTATCTACACCGTGGATATATGAAGTGTGCTCTTCGCCAATAATTATCACTTTATAAACTTTTCGCTCCTGCATTCTCCACCGACTCCCCCCTCTTCAGTTCAGCATGACGCAAAAGCATTCATATTCTTTTTGTGATGAGCATCAAAAACAAAATCATTTCACAATAAAAAGTAAAAATATCATGCTTCTATAGCTAAACAGCTTTTCTTAGCCGCACCGTTTATTAGGGAATGATGAACTATGAACCGAAGCTTTAATATCGTCTGGAGCGCTACACGTAATATGTTTGTCGTCGCGCCGGAATTTGCCAGCAGTAATGGACGCCTTCTCAGCCATACCCGAATCAACGTTCTGGCGGCATCATTTTTATGCGTGTCTGGCGTCGCCCTGGCAGAAGACCGCACTTTTACAACTTATAATTCTGGTGAATATAAATTAAGCGGAACCTATCTTTCCAGCAACCACGACCCCAATAGCAGAGGAGCAACTGCAATCTCAGCATGGGGTTGGGGTAATGAGGAAATTGTTATCAGTGACGAGGGTGTCGTCACGATCAGGACCTCAGGTTCGCAAACTAATGGCATATACATTGACGGAGCCAATAGTAGCCTAACGCTTGATAATCAGGGTTGGTCAATACTCACCGCGGGCAATAGCTCATCGGCGGTGACCGCGGTTTCAGGAGCCCAGATATCCCTCAACGGCGGTTCAATCGCTACCCAAGGTGAAAATTCGTTTGCAGTATCTACTTCTGATGTTAACAGCATAGCCACCCTCAATGATGTCACGATTACGACAGCAGGGGACCGGGCTGGCGGTCTGATTGCCTATGATGGTGGAAAAATTGCGCTGACGGACGGCAGTATCATCACTGAAGGATATTCAGCAACCAGCGTCCTTGCATCTTCATCAGAAAGCATCATTGACCTCGATAACGTATCTGTTTCATCGGCAGGTGACTGGAGTACTGCGCTATCAGCCAACAATGGCGCTCATGTTACAATGACAGGCGGTAGCGTAGCCACTGCAGGAATATATTCACATGGACTAACATCCTATAACAACAGTGTAGTTACGCTGAAAGACGTGACGATTTTAACCTCGGGTAACAATTCTGACGGCTTGTCAGCAAGCTTCAATGGCTCTATCAATACTATAGGTGGCAGTATTACAACCACAGGTGATTATGCTAATGGTATCTATTCTGGGGATGTGGATAGCCCAATCGACCTGAACAGCGTCACAATATCTACCTCGGGTGAGTGGTCTTATGGATTATTCTCACGTGGAAATATCGTCATGAGTGATAGCAGCATACAGACTAGCGGAAACTACTCTGATGGAGTCAGAAACAGCAGCAATATTCTTTTGCAACTCAGCAATGTCAATATATCAACTAAAGGTGATAACGCTTTGGGACTGTTTACCAACAGTGGTGATATTCACTTAGTAAACAGTAAAGTGACCACGTCTGGCGATCATGGCTATGGAATTGCGTTGGATAATGCGAATGTTTATCTGGATAATATTGACGTACTGACTCACGGTGAATTTGCTTATGGATTAGAAGCTGACAATACAAGCCAAACCACCATAAATAATTCTCATCTGGAAACCTCAGGTAACGAGGCTCATGCAACCTATGCATATTTTGCCAAAATATTACTTAATGATGTCGATATATTGACCTCAGGTTCTATTGCTGCCGGAATATACTCCCGGGAAGGCAGTCATATTACGGTAACGGGCGGAAGCATTAAAACCATTGGAAATAATGCTAACGGAATCGATGTTTACCATTCAGATGTTGAATTAAAACAGATATCGATAGAAACTCAGGGAAAATATGCCCATGGACTCAGAATCAGTGACAAAGGAACACTTACGGGTGATGATCTAAATGTGTTCAGTAATAGAGCATCTGGTGTATTACTGGACAAAAGCTGGAATTCGGCATCGGCATCATTAACGAATAGCCAGATAACTGGCGATAGCGCGGCCTATTATCTGGATTCGTCATATGCTTATTACGACGATGAGGTCAATTCGCTAAATATCACCGGCGGCAGCGTTACCGCCACAGCAAAGGACGGGAGTGCATTTTATGTCAATGCAGGTGCCGCAGATATTACCGTTGATAATCTGCAAAACGTCAGTGCTGCAAATCTGCTGACGGTTAATGATAACAACTGGAATAACGTTATATTCCGCGCCAAAAATGACAGTACCCTGAGCGGTGCCATTCAGGCCGGAAACAGCAATGTCACGGTCGACCTGGACAAAACCAGCCTCTGGAATGTTCACGGCGATTCCGCGATCGGTAATCTTACTAACGCTGGTGTCATTAATCTCAATACCGCTTCTGGTTCTCTTTATGCCGAGAAATTAATGCTCACCGACAGCAGCGTACTCAACATACAATTGGATCACGGCGTTGGTGAACCGGTTATTGTCACAAGCTACAGCAGCCTTAATGGGGCGTTGAATATTAGTGGCATCGGTAATATTAATAATTCTTTAATAACCACGCCGTACACCTTTACGCTTATTAGCGCAGAAAATGAAATCAACGGAGACTTCAATAATTTCACTGTTGCCGGAATAGATGCGAAAGAAACCGACTTTTTAACCATAGATGGACGAATTAATCCTGACAATAAAGCGCAATATGAGTTAGTCACTGCACTTTCCTGGTATGCAGATAAACACAATGCCGCAACCGATGCGCACGGAACCTTTACGCTAAGTGCAGCGAACGGCGAATTTACAGTAAATAATCATCTCGATGATGTCACAAATACGCTAGCCTCAACCAATAGCAGCGGCTGGGATGGGAAATCACTGACTAAACTGGGCGACGGTACGTTGATTCTCTCCGCGGCCAATACCTACAGCGGTGATACTCACGTTAAAGAGGGCACCTTATGGCTGGAAAACAGCGGAATAATTGGCTCCGCTGGAAGTAAGCAAAAAATTAACATCGCATCAGCAGCTCGTTTCGGCGGTAGCGGCATTGTTAATGGTAACGTCTTTAATAGCGGCAATCTTGCCATGAGCAAAAGCGGAGAGGTTGGCAACAACCTGACCATCAATGGCGACTATACCGGCAATAACGGCAACCTCTTTTTCAATACCCGGTTAGGTGGCGATAACTCGTTAACCGATAAACTGACGATCTCCGGTGATTCAAACGGTAATTCTACCGTCTATATCACTAACGTGGATGGCAAGGGTGAATTGACGAATAAAGGTATTGAATTAATTGACATTTCAGGAAATTCAAACGGTGTCTTCACCCAGGGAAATCAGGTCCAAATTGGCTTGTATGAATACCGTTTGTACAAGGATACCGGAGACTGGTATCTACGCTCGCAATCAAACGCACCTGTAGATCCTAAACCTGATGACGGCAACAGCGGCAACGTCGACCCGGTTAAGCCTGATGACGGCAACAACGGCAACGTCGACCCGGTTAAGCCTGATGACGGCAACAACGGCAACGTCGACCCGGTTAAGCCTGATGACGGCAATAACGGCAACGTCGACCCGGTTAAGCCTGATGACGGCAATGACGGCAACGTCGACCCGGTTAAGCCTGATGAGGGTAACCATGGCGATACCCCCCCATCAGGTTCGCATCAATATCGCGCTGATATAGGGGCATATCTTGGTAATCAGTGGATGGTACGCAACTTGCAAATGCAAACGCTTTACGATCGCGAAGGCAGTCAGCTTCGAACCGCTAATGGCAATATGTGGATGCGGTTTAAAGCTGGACGTGCCGATTCCCGGGCCGTTAGCGGCAACGTTGATATTAACAACAACTACTCTCAAATCCAGATAGGCGGGGACATACTCGCCTGGGATAACGGTGAACAAAGCCTGGTCACAGGCATTATGGGCAGCTATATCAATGCCGACACTGACAGTACCGGTAATCGAGGTATGGATGGCAGTCAACTGTCAGCCAGCGGCAACGTTTCCGGGTACAACGTAGGCATTTACTCGACCTGGTTTGCCGATTCCCAAACGCACCGAGGGCTATACATTGACAGCTGGTACCAGTACGGGATGTATAGTAACACAGTGAAAAACGGGGGTATCAGCTCAACGGACTATGATTCCCACACTCATACGGCCTCGCTGGAAGCGGGATATCGATACGACGTTCCCCTGAAAGGAGGGCATCAGATGAGCCTGACGCCACAGGCGCAAATCATCTGGCAGAATTATTCTGCTGATACCGTTGTCGACAAGGGAAGAACGCGTATTGATGGGCAAAGCAGCAGTAGCTGGGCCTCCCGCCTCGGTCTACGCGTGGATGGCAAGCTATATAAAAATCGCACCTCTGTCATTCAACCCTTTGCGGAAGTCAACTGGTTGCATACCAACGATGATATCTCCGTTGCATTTAATCATACTGACGTTCAGATGGATTTACCGGCAAATCGCGCCGAACTCAAAGCGGGAATTGAGGTGAATCTCAATAATCAGTGGAGCGTAACAGGAATGGTGACGGGTCAGAAAGGCAGCAATCATTACGATGACCTTAACGGCAGCCTCAACGTCCGATACAGCTGGTAAAACATATCCCCCCGGCTCTCCCTTCGCGGGAGGGCCGCTTTCCAGAATCATCCCAACCTCGCTCAGCGGATCTCACCTTCTATACTTATTGGTTTGAGATGCAATGGAGGTGCCTGTGTCGCGGATTTTGTTACTGCTTGCCCTACTCTTCACTGCTCCGCTCTGGGCCGCGACGCTGCCCGGCGTTCCGGCAAGCACAGCGGACCAGTCCAGCAGTAGTGAACCCGATCTGGCGCAGAAGAAAGCGGCCTACGGCGCGCTGGCCGACGTGCTTGAAAACGCCGATGCCCGTCAAGAGCTTATCGATCAGCTGCGGAAAGCCGCCGCCACGCCGCCGCCGGACAGCACACCGAAGCTGACGCCGCCGGAAATAAAAGACGAGACCACGGTACTGGAGAACGTCACCCAGATCAGCCGCGAATACGGTGAACAGCTCTCGTCACGTTTTTCCCAGCTGTGGCGCAACATCACCGGTTCTCCGCACAAAGCGTTTAATTCTCAAACCTTCACCAGCGCCGCCTGGCATTTCCTGCTGCTGGCGGGCCTGGTCTTTGCGTTCTGGTGGCTGGTACGCCTGGCGGCCCTGCCGTTATATCGCAAGATGGGTCACTGGGGACGGCATAAAAACCGCGACCGCAGCAACTGGCTTCAGCTACCTGCAACCATCGCCGGCGCGTTTATTTTCGACCTGCTTCTGCTGGCGCTCACCCTCTTCGTGGGCCAGCTTTTAAGCGATCGCCTGAACGGTAATAATCCCACTATCGCCTTCCAGCAAAGCCTGTTTCTCAACGCCTTCGCGCTGATTGAATTTTTCAAGGCCATTCTGCGGCTTATTTTCTGCCCGCGCATCCCGGAGCTACGGCCATTCAACCTCAGCGATGAAGCGGCGAAATACTGGAACCTGCGCCTCAGCGCGCTGAGCAGCCTGATTGGCTACGGGCTCATCGTCGCGGTGCCAATTATCTCCAACCAGGTCAACGTACAGTTTGGCGCGCTGGCCAACGTGATGATTATGCTGTGCATTACGCTCTGGGCGCTGTATCTGATATTTCACAATAAGAAATTGATTACCCAGGGACTCATCCATCTCGCCGACCGCTCGCTGGCCTTCTTTAGCCTGTTTATCCGCGCCTTTGCGCTGATCTGGCACTGGCTGGCCTGCGCCTATTTTATCGTGCTATTTTTCTTCTCGCTGTTCGACCCCGGCAACAGCCTGAAATTTATGATGGGCGCGACGCTGCGCAGCCTGGCCATCATCGGCGCCGCCGCGCTGGTCTCCGGTATTCTGTCGCGCTGGATTGCGAAAACCATCACCCTGTCGCCGGAAACTCAGCGCAACTATCCTGAACTGCAAAAACGGCTTAACGGCTGGATCTCCGCCTCGCTGAAAGCTGCACGGATATTAACGGTCTGCGTGGCGATTATGCTGCTGCTCAGCGCGTGGGGCCTGTTCGATTTTTGGCAGTGGATGCATAACGGCAGCGGGCAAAAAGCGGTGGATGTGCTGATTCGTATCGCGCTGATCCTCTTCTTCTCGGCGATTGGCTGGACGCTGCTCGCCAGCCTGATTGAGAACCGGCTGGCATCGGATATTCACGGCCGCCCGCTGCCCAGCGCCCGCGCCCGAACGCTGTTGACGCTGTTTCGCAACGCGCTGGCGGTGGTCATTAGCACCATTACTATCATGATCCTGCTTTCGGAAGTGGGCGTGAATATCGCCCCGCTGCTGGCCGGCGCAGGCGCGCTGGGCCTGGCGATTTCGTTCGGCGCGCAAACCCTGGTCAAAGACATTATTACCGGGATTTTTATCCAGTTTGAGAACGGCATGAACACCGGCGACCTCGTGACGATTGGGCCGTTAACCGGAACGGTGGAGCGCATGTCGATTCGTTCCGTCGGCGTACGCCAGGATACCGGCGCCTATCATATTATTCCATGGTCTTCGATAACCACCTTCGCCAACTTCGTGCGCGGTATCGGCTCGGTGGTGGCCAACTATGATGTTGACCGGCAAGAAGATCTGGATAAGGCCAACCAGGCGCTGAAAGACGCGGTCGCGGAAGTGATGGCGCAGGAAGAAATCCGCGGGCTGATCATTGGCGAGCCCTCTTTCGCCGGGCTGGTGGGCTTAAGCAACACCGCTTTCACCCTTCGCGTTACCTTTACTACTCTGCCGCTGAAGCAGTGGACGGTCCGTTTCGCCCTTGATACTCAGGTAAAACGACACTTTGACCTCGCGGGCGTGCGGGCACCGGTACAAACCTACCAGGTCCTGCCGATGCCAGCGCCGGTGGGACCGCCGGCTCCCACCGAGCCGACGTTATAAAGGCCGACGGCGTTTGGCTTCGTCCATAAAGGTCCAGGCGATAAAGCGGCTCTGCTTATTCCCCTGGGCCATCTCTTTTTTCACCACTTTCACCGCACCGACGTCGGTCAGCGCACGGTAGAGCGGCGGCAGATTGTCGCCGCGAGAAACCAGCGAGGTAAACCATTTCACCTGACGGCCAAACTGCTGGCTTTCCTTAATCATCTGCGTAATAAAAGCGACCTCGCCCCCTTCGCACCACAGCTCCTGCTGCTGGCCGCCAAAGTTCAGCACGCTCTCCTCGCCCAGCCCCAGGTTGCGACGTTTACGCTCACCGCCCGCCTGCGCGCTGGCGGCAGAATCATGGAACGGCGGGTTACACAGGGTCGCGTCGTAGGTCTCATTTTTATGAATAATGCCGCTCAGAATCGCTTTGGCGTCTTTTTGACGGCGCAGACGGATCTGGCGAGTGAGGCCTGGGTTACCGTTGACGATAGCCTGGGCGCTGGCGAACGCCTCGGCGTTCACTTCGCTGCCGGTGAAGCGCCAGCCGTACTCGTGCACGCCGATGAGCGGATAGATGCAGTTTGCGCCAACGCCAATATCGAGAATGCTGGCGTTGGCCGGGATGGTCCCGCTATCCAGCGCCAGCAGATCGGCGAGATGATGGATGTAATCCGCCCTGCCCGGCACTGGCGGGCAGAGAAAGCCATCTGGTATATCCCAGTGTTTCACCGCGTAGAAGTGCACCAGCAGCGCTTTATTCAGCGCCTTCACCGCCAGCGGATTGGCGAAGTCGATGGTCTGCTCACCCACCGGGTTAAGGGTGATAAAGCCCTTTAGCTCAGGGTGGGCCTGGCACAGCGCGGGCAGGTCGTAGCGTTGTTGGTGACGGTTACGCGGGTGTAACCCCGGTTTCTGGGCTTTCATGGCAATCTCCTTTGAACAGCCGCGTAAGATACCCGTTGACGGCGGCGCGGTAAATAAGTGAGTCTGGATATCTCTTTTTTTGTCACGGGTGTCGTATGTACTTCTACCAACCTTCGCACGGACACGGGCTGCCTCACGACCCGCTGAACGCTATTATCGGGCCGCGGCCCATCGGCTGGATAGCTTCCGTTGATAACAGCGGCCAGCGTAACCTCGCCCCCTACAGTTTTTTCAACTGCTTTAACTATCGGCCGCCCATTATTGGTTTTGCCAGCAGCGGCTGGAAAGATAGCGTGCAGAATATTGTTGAGACAAAAGAGTTCGTCTGGAATCTGGCCACCCGCCCTCTGGCGGTCGCGATGAACGAAACCTCCGCCACCCTCCCCCATAACGAAGATGAATTCATCCGCGCCGGGCTGACTGCCGCTCCCAGCCGCATCGTCAGCGCGCCGCGGGTCGCCGAAAGCCCGGTAAACTTCGAGTGTCGTCTCTCGCAATGCATCCAGTTAAACACCGCCGAAGGGCAAGCGGTTGACACCTGGCTGGTGCTGGGCGAAGTGGTGGCGGTGCACATCGATGAATCGCTGTTGGATGACGGAATTTACCAGACCGCCAAAGCCCAGCCGATCCTGCGCGCCGGAGGACCAAGCGCCTATTACGGCATCGACGAAAGCCTGCGTTTTGATCTTATTCGTCCGGACGCCCGCTAAGCCTACTTCCCGGCCGGCAATCTCTCCGTTGCCCATGCCGGGCTGCTGATTTCCGTTTCCCCGCTTTAAGCTCCCCCGTACGCTTTATGTAGAAAAATTGCAGTCAATGTAAATAAATGTATTTATTTTTTTATAAATGAGTGATAAAAATTCGTTCGTTTTTGATAATGATTATCACAATCATTATCAAAATCATTGCTTTTGTAAAAAACACCTGCAGTGGTCGGGGCGAAGCAACGCTTCGTCTGCGGTCGTTATGGCCTAATTAAAACGATAAGTCACTTATTGAAATGGAAAAAAATAACAATTTGCCGTTCAGCAGTTTTAACTCGCTCACTCTCTTCACTGGCTTATGTCTGAGTCTTTCTCCGACCGGCCAGCTACTTGCAGCGGATAGCACTGAAAATAATAGTGGAGAAACGCTGGTGGTCGAAGCGCAGACGCCATCGCTTTACGCGCCGACCCGCTCCGCCGATCCAAAATTTTCTCGGCCGATCGCCGACACCACGCGAACGGTTACCGTGGTTTCAGAGCAGGTGATGAAGGATCAGGGGGTCACTAACCTCACCGACGCGCTGAAAAACGTTCCCGGCGTCGGCGCTTTCTTTGCTGGTGAAAACGGCAACTCGACCACCGGCGACGCCATTTACATGCGCGGTGCGGACACCTCCAACAGCATTTACGTCGACGGTATCCGCGATATTGGCAGCGTCAGCCGCGATACGTTTAATACCGAACAGGTCGAAGTCATCAAGGGACCTTCAGGCTCCGACTATGGGCGCAGCGCGCCGACCGGCTCGATCAATATGATCAGCAAACAGCCGCGCCTCGATTCCGGTATCGACGCCTCCGCCAGCGCTGGCAGCGCCTGGTTCCGACGCGGCACGCTGGATATTAACCAGGCCATTGGCGAAACCAGTGCGGTGCGTCTGAATCTGATTGGCGAGAAAACCCACGACGCGGGCCGGGACAAGGTGAAAAACGAGCGTTACGGCGTCGCGCCATCAGCGGCATTTGGTCTCGGCACCGAGAACCGCCTTTACCTTAACTATCTGCACGTGACCCAGCACAACACCCCCGACGGCGGCATCCCTACCATCGGGCTGCCGGGCTATTCTGCTCCCAACGCCGGCACCTCGGCGCTGAATCACTCCGGCAAGGTCGCCACCAGCAACTTCTACGGCACCGACTCCGACTACGATGATTCCACGACCGATACTGTGACGATGCGTTTCGAGCACGACCTGAGCGACACGACGACGATCCGCAATACCACCCGCTGGTCTCGCGTGAAGCAAGATTATCTGATGACCGCGGTGATGGGCGGAGCGTCAAACATTACCCAGCCAAACCCCAACGATGTGGGCACCTGGACCTGGTCGCGCCTGGCGAATACCAAAGACACCAGCAACAAGATCCTGACCAACCAGACTAACCTGACATCGAAGTTCTACACCGGCGCTATCGGACATGACGTCAGCACCGGCGTGGAGTTCACCCGTGAAACCCAGACCAACTACGGGGTATATCCGCTCACGCCTCCGGCGGTGAATATTTACCATCCGAACAGCGACATCTCCATCGGCGGCCTGAACCGCAGCGGCGCCAACGCCAACGGACAAACGGATACCTTCGGCATCTATGCTTTCGATACCCTGCAAATTTCCCAGGACTTCGAACTTAACGGCGGGATCCGTCTGGACAATTACCAGACCAAATATGATAGCGCCAGCCTGTGCGGCGGTACCGGACGCGGTGCCATCGCCTGCCCGGCCGGGGTCGCGAAAAATACTCCCGTCACCACCGTCGATACCTCAACCAGCGGTAATCTGGTGAACTGGAAGGCCGGCGCGCTATACCACCTGACCGATAACGGCAACCTCTACGTCAATTACGCCGTTTCCCAGCAGCCGCCGGGAGGCAGCAACTTTACCCTCGCGCAAAGCGGCACCGGCAGCAGCGCCAACCGAACCGACTTTAAACCGCAGAAGGCCAAAACCAGCGAGCTCGGCACCAAGTGGGAGCTGATGGATAAACACCTGCTGCTGACCGCCGCCCTCTTTCGCACCGATATTGAAAACGAAGTCGAGCAGAACGATGACGGCAGCTATTCGCAGTACGGTAAGAAGCGCGTTGAAGGCTATGAGATTTCGCTGGCCGGTAACATCACCCCTGACTGGCAGGTAATTGGCGGCTATACCCAACAGCATGCCAGCGTTCGTGAAGGCGCGAACACCGCCCAGGATGGCACCAGCGCGCTGCCGTATACGCCAGAGCACGCGTTTACCCTCTGGAGCCAGTACCAGGCCACCGATGCGATCGCCGTCGGCGCCGGCGCACGATACGTCGGCAGCATGCATCGCGGCAGCGACGGTGCGGTCGGCACGCCTTCCTATACCGAAGGCTACTGGGTGGCCGATGCTAAAGTCGGTTACCGCATTAACCGTAATTTCGACCTGCAGCTGAACGTCTATAACCTGTTTGATACCGACTACGTCGCCTCGATTAACAAGAGCGGCTACCGTTATCACCCGGGCGAGCCGCGGACCTTCCTGCTCACCGCCAATATGCATTTCTGATCACCGGCGGGGCGGCAACGCCCCGTTTTCTCAGGAGATAAAACGATGATGTACCATATTCCCGCCGTTCTCACCCCTCAGGAAGTGGACGATTTTACCGCTCAGCTTCAGCAGGCGGAATGGGTTGACGGGCGCGTGACGACCGGCGACCAGGGCGCTCAGGTCAAAAATAATCAGCAGGTGGACACCCGCAGCAACCTCTACGCCAAGCTTCAGGGCAACGTGCTGGCGGCGCTAAACCGCAGTTCGCTTTTTTTTGCCGCCGCGCTGCCGAAGGCCATTTCCAGCCCGCTGTTCAACCGCTACCAGCAGAGCGAAACTTATGGTTTCCACGTCGACGGCGCGGTGCGCAGCCTGGCGCAGGGCGGCTGGATGCGCACCGATCTTTCCGCCACCCTCTTTTTAAGCGCTCCGGAAAGTTACGCAGGCGGTGAGCTGGTCGTCAACGATACCTACGGGCAGCACGCGGTTAAGCTCCCGGCCGGGGACCTGGTGCTCTATCCTTCGAGCAGCCTGCACTGCGTCACCCCGGTGACCTCAGGCATCCGCGTCGCCTCGTTCTTATGGATTCAGTCAATGATCCGTGACGATAAACGCCGCAGTATGCTGTTTGAACTGGATGGCAATATTCAGAAATTAAAAAGCCGCCACGGCGAAAGCGACGAAGTGCTATCTCTGCTTAATCTGTACCATAACCTGCTGCGCGAATGGTCAGAGATCTGAACCTTGCCTGCTCATTTTTTACCCCCATATTCTCTATACTAAAGAGAGACGAGATAGCGAGGTGAACTATGGCATCAGGTTGGGCAAATGATGACGCGGTGCAGGAACAGATCGACAGCACCATCAACGACGCGATAGCCCGGGCGCGAAATGAGCTGTCATCGGGGGAAAGCAACAAATTTTGTGAAGAATGCGGAGAGCCGATTCCTGAGGCGCGCCGACGAGCGGTGGCGGGAGTCAAATACTGCGTTAAATGCCAACAGGAGAAAGATTTACATAACAATACATTTTCGGGATATAATCGCAGAGGATCCAAAGACAGCCAGCTTCGCTGACCGATGTTTACCGTTCATTACCGCATATCGCATTAACTTTTCGCGCACGTTTTTTGGCAAACGGAGTGGCAAAATGTGCCCTTCCAGCCTGCTGGACGCCGCCGCAACCTGTTTCGCCGCCAGCGGCTTAAATAATTTATTAATATTCAATAAATTAATAATCATTCAAAAAATTAGATAGAGATTGTTAATTTCCTTCGATTTTATCTCCCGCTAAAAACCGTGATACTTATCACATCGACGGAACATCGTCCCCTATACAGAACAACCTGCGAGAGATTAATTATGAAAAACATCAAATACGCTGCTGCCGCTATCGCCCTTTCCGCTCTGTCTTTCGGCGCCTTCGCCGCTCAGCCGGTAACATCGGCTCAGGCAGAGAGCATGAACAAAATCGGTGTGGTTTCTGCTGAAGGCGCGACGACGCTGGATGGACTGGAAGCCAAACTGGCTGAAAAAGCAGAGGCCGCTGGCGCGACCGGCTATAGCATTACCTCCGCTAACAGCAACAACAAACTGAGCGGTACCGCGGTTATCTATAAATAATCGCCAGATTTCCTGTAGCAACACTCTGTAATGCCACTGTTTTAACCCTGTAAGATCCTTTAATACCCTTGCCTTGCCCGTCCACGCCACTGGACGGGCTTTTTTTTGCCTGCCGATACGGTTACCAGCTCTCAGCCACCTTCGCCAGCCCTTGCTCCAGAGAGGAAACGACGCCGGTCGCCACCAGACAGCAGGCCAGCTGAATTTTCAGCGATTGCGGCAACGGCTCGCTCCCTACAGAACAGCGCTCGATCCAGCGCGCGGTCACTTCGGGATCTTTTGACGCCGGCAAGACGAGCGCCTGCTCCGCTGCGCCATCCTGACGTTCGTTAACCACCCGCGTACCGGCCGCGTCAATCAGGCTGATCTGCGGACAGCGCTGCGGATTGGCGTAAACTTCGCCTTCGGTTCCGTGCATCAGCAGCGCCCGGCCGCCGATCCCGGCAAAGAATTTCGCCACCCTGCCAACGTATTCAGGATGCGAAACGCTCGACAGGCGCAGCGCCGCATCTTCAGCAAACGGCGTCGCCAGCTTGGCCAGCGTGTGGGCGCTGTTACGCACCCCCATGCGCCAGCGCATCGCCAGCTGTTTTTCCAGCGGCGGACAAAATGCGCCGACCGGCACGTAAACCGGCTGGTGGCTGTCTAACCGCGCCTGGGCCTGGCCTGCCTGAAGCGTCGCCGGGATCCCCATCAGTTCAAAAATCGTTTCCGTCAGCACGCGGGTGGGATCGTGGCTTACGCCGTGAACAATCACCGGGAAGCCAAGCTTATGCAGAAGCACGGCGAGCAGAGGCGTCAGGTTGGCCTGCTTGCGCGCGCCGTTATAGCTGGGGATCACTATCGGCATCGGTTTAGCGACCGGCGGCGTCAGCTTCATCGTATGATTCTGCATCGCTTCATAGAAGCCCTTCATCTCCGCTTCACCTTCTCCCTTAATGCGCAGGGCAATGAGAATGCCGCCGAGCTCGAGCTCAGGCACCTCGCCGTTAAGCATTCGCGAGTAGAGCGCGCGCGCCGTCTCCACGTCAAGGTCGCGGGCGTGGTTTTTGCCGCGCCCGACTTCTTTAATGATTTTGCTGTAATCCATTGCAGGCTCCTCTGAGCTTCTCACATCGTCGACACTGCACCGCTAACGCCGTTTGCGACGCGTCTGTTTTGTTTTAGTTTTTACTATAACCTCAGGGACGGCTGGCTGCTCTATCGGAAATACGGGTAATGCATTCAATAAGCGCTTACCGTAGTTTTTGGTCAACAGGCGTTTGTCATAAATCACCACCTCTCCCCAGCAGCTATGGCTACGGATCAGGCGGCCAACCTGCTGAATCAGGTTGAATGACGCGCTGGGCAGGCTCTGAACTTCGAACGGGTAGCGGTTGAGGCTTTTGAGCCATTCGCCTTCTGTAATCACCACCGGGCTGTCTATCGGCGGGAAAGCAATCTTATGAATATGCACCTGACTTAACAGCTCGCCTTTTAAATCCAGCCCTTCCGCGAAGGATTGCAGCCCAACCAGTACGCTGCGCTCGCCGCCTTCTACGCGTTTGCGATGCAGCTCGACCAGCCGGTAGCGAGGCTTATCGCCCTGAACCAGCAGCAGCAGGCGCAGATCGGTAACGTGTTCGAGAAAGCGCTGCATCGCTCTTCCGCTGGCGAATAGCACCAGCATGCCGAGGTGCTTTTTGCTCTCGACCTGCTCCCGAAAATAGGCGGCCATCTCGGCAATATGCTGCTCTTCGTTATCGATAAGCGGTTCATAATGCATCTGCGGAATGACGATTTTGCCCTGTTCGACGTGGTTGAAGGGCGAGTCCAGGGCCACAAAGCGATCTCCCGCCTTCTCTTTCAGCCCGCTCATCTCCTGCAGACGCGAAAAACTATTCAGCGAACGCAGCGTCGCAGAGGTGACGACGATATGCGGAACGCTGCGCCACAGCAGCCTCTCCAGCTGATCGCTGACGCGGATCCCCACGCAGTGGAACCAGATATGCAACTGGCCGTCCCGCAGGTCGCGGGTAACCCATTTGGTCACCGGCGCGCCGGAGGACTGCGCCAGCGATGCCAGCCGCCAGAGTTTACTTTGGCTTTCAAACATCCCCAGCGCGCGGTTCATCTGCAGCAGAACCCGGTGCAAACGTACCACATCGTGACTGCCGGTTTTTTCGCCCAGATCGTTAAGGAACAGCTCTGCCAGACCGCGCAGCGTCTCGGTAAGCTTCGCCAGCCGCTGGCAGATTTCCATCACTTCCGCCGGTAGCTCTCCCATCGGGAAGCGGTACTCCGCCTCCTGCCCGGCCGGCATGTACAGATTGAGGATGTTATTCAGGGAGGCGATGAGTTCGTAGAGCTCCTCGCAATGCCCATTCAGGCGCTCGGGATTGGCCAGCGGCGGCGTTGTTTTAGGGCGAAACTGCTCCATGCAGGTCGCGACCAGCTTCGTAAAAAGATCCAGTTGCAGGCGGTACCACGGGGCGGTAATTTCCGCGCTCATTTCCAGCGCATCGCGGGCCACCTCCGGAAGATGGTGACCTTCATCCAGCACCAGCAGCAGATGCTTAGGTTCCGGCAGCACCGCTTCGCTCTCCATGGCCGCCATCACCAGCGCATGGTTAGCCACCACCACTTCCGCTTCCTGGATTTCCCGGCGGGCGACGAAGAAGGGGCATTCGCGGTAGTAGTGGCAGTTACGGTTCAGGCAGCTGGCTTTGTCGGTGCTCAGGCGGCTCCATAATGAATCATCAACGTTTTTATCGGTATGATCGCGCAGGCCGTCCCATTTGTAGCTATCGAGATCCGCTTTCAGCGTCGCGCACAGCTTCTGCTCCGCCTGGTTGTTGGGCGTGAGTTCGTCATCAAGAAAGGCCAGTAAATCCTGCTGCGTGGGCTCGGTGCTGGCAAGGGCGGCCAGGTTACGCGGGCAGACGTAGCGCCCGCGGCCAAAGGCGGCGGTAAAGCGCAGGTCGGGAATGATTTTGCGCAGCAATGGTAGGTCTTTGCTGTAGATTTGGTCCTGCAGAGCAACGTTGGCGGTACTGACCACCAGCGTTTTTTGTTCTTCTCGGGCAATGGCGATACCGGGAATCAGATATGACAAGGTTTTGCCGACGCCGGTCGGAGCTTCTATCGCCAGATGCCGCCCCTCTTCCCCGGCAAGCGTCTTCGCCACATCGGCGATCATCTGCCGCTGCGGAGGACGGGGAATAAAGTCAGGAATTTGTTCCTGAAGCGCCTTATACCAGGCGGCGATTTGCGCTTTCAGCGCTGCGGTCAAAGCCATGAGAAAACCTGAATACTGTATAAACAGCCACTATTGTGCCATTTTTTAGCCATCGGGAGGAATGTCTTTCTGAGCAAACTGGAATCTCGCTCGAGGTTCAACGTGAGCGAAGAGCATGCCGGGCAAGGAGCCTTACCCGGATAACCCATCCGGGGCATGGCCGCGCGTTCGCGGCTATGCCCGCAGGAATGACGGGATAGGGTTACTCAGCCGCCGCGGGTTTGCGCGGGCGACGACGGCGAGGAGGTTTACCGTCCTGAGTTCGCGCTTTAGGCGCTTCGCCATCGGTACGACGCGGGGCGGACTGCTGACCGCGACCTTGTCCCTGGCCGCCGCGGCCCTGGCTTTGGCCACCACGGCCGCCGCCGCGCTGCTGCTGACGACCGTTCTGAATCGGCTCGGCTTTGATCGACGGATCCGGCTCATAGCCCGCAAGGGCGATACGCGGGATCTCTTTTTTCAGCAAGCGTTCGATATCATGCAGCAGTTTATGTTCATCTACGCAGACCAGCGACAGCGCTTCGCCCGTTGCCGCGGCGCGACCGGTACGACCAATACGGTGCACATAGTCTTCCGGTACGTTTGGCAGCTCGTAGTTCACCACGTGCGGAAGCTCTTCAATGTCCAGACCGCGCGCGGCGATATCGGTCGCCACCAGCACGCGAATGCCACCGGATTTAAAGTCAGCCAACGCGCGGGTACGCGCGCCCTGGCTCTTGTTGCCATGAATGGCGGCGCTGCGGATGCCGTCTTTATTAAGCTGCTCCGCCAGATGGTTAGCGCCGTGCTTGGTGCGGGTAAAGACCAGCACCTGCTGCCAGTTGCCTTCACCGATCATCTGCGATAGCAGCTCGCGCTTGCGCTTTTTGTCGACAAAATGCACCAGTTGGCTCACCTGTTCAGAAGCAGTGTTGCGGCGGGCGACTTCAATTTCCAGCGGATTATGCAACAGCTTTTCCGCCAGCGATTTAATCTCGTCGGAGAAGGTTGCGGAGAACAGCAGGTTCTGGCGCTTCGCCGGCAGCTTCGCCAGTACCCGGCGAATATCGTGAATAAAGCCCATATCCAACATACGGTCGGCTTCATCCAGCACCAGCACTTCAACTTTGTCCAGGCTCACGGCGTTCTGATGTTCAAGATCCAACAGGCGGCCGGGCGTTGCCACCAGGATATCGACGCCGCTGCGCAGCTTCATCATCTGCGGGTTAATGCTCACGCCGCCGAACACCACCAGCGAACGAACATTAAGGTATTTGCTGTAATCCCGCACGTTTTCGCCAATCTGCGCCGCCAGCTCGCGCGTGGGGGTCAGGATCAGCGCGCGTACCGGACGACGGCCTTTAGCGTGCGGTTCTTTCTGGACCAGGTGCTGAAGCAGAGGCAGCGTAAATCCCGCCGTTTTACCAGTACCGGTCTGGGCGCTGGCCATCAAATCGCGACCCTGTAATACCGCCGGGATGGCCTGCTGCTGAATAGGGGTTGGCTCAACGTAGCCCTGCTCAGCGACGGCGCGCAGGATTTCAGGATTCAGGCCAAGGGAATCAAAAGACATAACAACTCCGAACCGCCCCGGCCCTTCACAGGCGTAGTTTTCAGGGAGATTATTGCGAAAGAGATGGCAAAAACCACAATGCCATGAAGCTGCGCAGTCTAGCAGATTTTGTGATGAACCGCATAAAATCTGCCGAAAAGAATCCTCTGGCTAACAAACCACTGCTCCCCGTCCTGGCGATAACGAGCGCCGCCGCATAACGCGGCGGCGAAAACCACTAACGCAGGCGATACTTAATTTTTTCGACCATTTTCGCGGTGGAAATGCCGTAGCGGTCGTGCAGCGTCGGAAGCGCTCCGGCCAGCAGGAATTCGTCGGGCAAACCGACGGTATCCAGTTCGCAGCGTACGCCTTTGCGCATCAGCAACGCGGCAACCGCCTCCCCTAACCCGCCAACCGACGTGTGGTTTTCCGCGGTCACCACCAGACGACCGGGCTTCGACGCCTGCGTAACGATCGCTTTTTCATCGAGCGGTTTGATGGTGGGTACGTGCAGCACCGCAGCGCTGATATTATCGGCCCGCAGTTGTTCAACCGCCTCCAGGGCGCGCATGGTCATCAGCCCGGAAGAGATAATCAGCACATCGTTACCGTCCTCCAGCAGCTTCGCCTTGCCCAGCTCAAACTGATAATCATATTTATCGAGCACCAGCGGCACCTTACCGCGCAATAGACGCATATACACCGGACCGCTGTGGTCGGCAATCGCCGGTACCGCCTGCTCTATCTCCAGCGCATCGCAGGGATCGACGATGACCATGCCGGGGATGCCTCGCATAATCGCCAGATCTTCCGTTGCCTGATGGCTCGGCCCGTAGCCGGTGGTCAGGCCCGGCAGCGCCGCGCAGATCTTCACGTTCAGATGCTCTTCGGCGATAACCTGATGGATAAAATCATAGGCGCGGCGGGTGGCAAAAGCGGCATAGGTGGTGGCGAAGGGAATAAATCCCTCCTTCGCCATTCCTCCGGCGGCCGCCATCAGCAGCTGCTCCGCCATCCCCATCTGGAAGAAGCGATCCGGGAAGGCCTGGGCGAAGATATGCAGATCGGTATACTTTGACAGATCCGCGGTCATCCCGACGATTTCCGGGCGCTGCGCCGCCAGCTTCGATAGCGCGACGCCAAACGGGGCGGAAACGGTCGCCTGGCCTTCATCAGCAATAGAGGCGATCATCGCTGACGTCTTTAAACGTGGTTTACTCTGGCTCATTACAGCACTCCTTCCGGTTTGTTGGCGTCCAGCACCGCAATCGCCTTTTGCCATTCGTCGGCATCGACGCGGATAAAATGGTTCTTATCGCGGGTTTCCAGGAACGGCACCCCTTTGCCCATCAGCGTGTCGCATAAAATCACCCGCGGCTGGTTGCCCGCATGATTTTTCGCGTTGTCGAAGGCGGTAATCAACGCCGCCAGATCGTTGCCGTCCACGCGCTGCACGTACCAGCCGAAGGCGGACCATTTTTCATGCAGCGGCTCAAAGCCGAGGATTTTGCGCGAATCGCCGTCCGCCTGCTGTTTGTTCACATCAACGATGTTTATCAGGTTCGTCAGGCCGTAGTGGGCCGCCGACATCGCTGCTTCCCAGGTCGACCCTTCGTCCAGCTCGCCATCCGACATGGAGTTATAAACCCAGGATGCGCTGCGCTTCTGCCGCAGGCCGAGCGCCATCCCGACGGCAATGGAGAGCCCCTGCCCCAGCGAGCCGCCTGACATCTCCATCCCCGGCGTATAGGTTGCCATACCCGACATCGGCAGACGGCTGTCGTCGGAACCGTAGGTCTCCAGCTCCTCTTGCGGGATAATTCCCGCTTCCATCAGCGCCGCATAATAGGCGATGGCGTAATGGCCGTGCGAGAGCAGGAAGCGGTCGCGCCCTTCCCACTCCGGGTCCTCAGGGCGGTAAGTCATCGCGTGGCTGAACGCGGTGGCCAGCACATCCGCATAGCCTAATGCCTGGCCGATGTAGCCCTGTCCCTGGACTTCGCCCATTTGCAGGGCATAGCGACGAATACGCCACGCCGCCGCAGCAACTTTTTGTAATTCTGTGATTTTCATCTGCTTGCCTCGCTTAGTGGATTAACATGCCGCCATTCACGTCCAGGGTGATACCGGTCGAGTAGGAAGAGAGCTCGCTGCCGAGGAACAGGGCGGCGCGCGCGATATCCACCGCATCGCCAAGGCGGTTCATCGGGATCCCGGCGAGGATATTGGCCGTCATGTCGTCGGTCAGCTTACCGGCGGTGATATCGGTCTGAATCAGCCCCGGAGTAATGCAGTTAACGCGGACGTTATCCGGACCAAGCTCGCGCGCCATCGCCCGCGCCAGGCCGAGCACCCCGGCTTTCGCCGCGCTGTAGTGCGGGCCGCCGAAGATACCGCCGCCGCGCTGGGCGGAAACCGAAGAGATACAGACGATGCTGCCCGATTTTTGCGCCCGCATCGTCGGAATAACCGCCTGCGACATCAGCAGCGTGCCGCGCAGGCTGACATCCAGCACCGCGTCGTAGTTGGCGCGCTTAATATCCATCAGCTTCAGCGGCTGAGTAATCCCGGCATTATTCACCAGCACATCGACCCGGCCATATTTCGCGAGAATCTGTTCCATCGCCGCCTGAACCTGAACTTCATCGGCAACGTTCGCCGCCAGGCCAAGATGGCCTTCGCCTAAGGCCGCGGCTGCCGCTTTGCTGGCTTCGCCATTGAGGTCGATAATGACCACGCTGGCGCCGTTTTCAGCAAATAATTTGGCGGTGGCAAAACCCAAACCGCGTGCCGAGGCCGCGCCGGTAATAATGGCGACTTTATCTTTTAATAACATATTTTCACTCCATGACATGACGTCAGATTAATTAACAGGATATATTTCCGTTATTGTGGTTCATCGAGAAAGAGAATCACCACCAGACCTATTGCGGCGCAGATACCAAAATAGGTGAATACAGAATTAAAGCTGCCGGTTTTATCGAGTAAAAAGCCCGCAGCCATCGGGGCAACAAATCCGCCGAGGTTACCGCCGCTATTGATAATAGAAGAGGCGATCGGATAGGTTTTATTATCCGAAACGGCCATACCGTAGGCGGTAAAGGCCGGCCAGCCAATATTCAAACATAAACCGACGAAGAATAATCCGACACAGACCGCCCAGGTGCTCGCGGGAATATTTAGCATAATGAGCATCATGACCACGGTGGAAATCGCCGTAAACATCATTGTCGGTTTACGTCGCCGGCCTAATACCTTATCCGAAATCCATCCACCGCCAATCGCGCCTATAAAACCGCCAATGCACGGCATACTTGCCACGAAGCCCATGCTCATTACATCAAACCCGCGTTCTTTAACCAAATACAGCGGGATCCACGTTAATAATCCGTACAGCACACTAACCATCATAAAATAAGCCAGGCAGTCGCCAAGAATATTTTTCGAGGTAAATAATCCTTTCGCCGTATCAATAGGGGTAAGCTTTTTCACCCGAATAAATTTATCCAGCCAGATAAAGCAATCGGCAATTAATATATTTTGCCGTACGGTGTTTTTATCGCTTTCACGCCCGGCGTTAATCTCTTCCAGCTCGCTTTGCGAAACAAATCCGCTCTCTGCGGGTTTTGACTTAACCAACAGGTACCACGCCACCGCCGCCACAATCCCCGGTATCGCAAAGGAGAAAAAGACCCACCGCCAACCCCAGGTTACCGCGATCCATACCGCCAGCGGCGGTACGATTATCGGCGCAAACATGGTGGCGGCAATGTAGACGCCCGTTGCCGTGGCTTTCTCTTTCGGCGGGAACCAGTTATTAATGGTTGAAGCCAGGCCTACCGGACATGGCCCTTCGCTAAGCCCCAGTCCCAGCCGCACCATCTTCAGGCCAAACACCGAGCTCACGGTGCCCATCAGCCAGGTAAAAGCGGAAAAGCCGAAAATCGACAGCGCGACCAGTCCCCGGGTGCCGCGTTTGGCAATGAAAAAGCCGGCCGGGATCTGGCTGACCGCGTAGCCCAGGAAAAACATGCTGGCGATGGCACCGGCCTCAAAGTTGTTGATATGAAACTCATCAATAATGAACGGCAGTACCGCACCGATATTCGTTCTGTCGGCGTAATTTATGGCATACACCAGGAAAATCATCGTCAAAACCACAAAACGATATTTTGTTTTCCTGGCGTCAGTACAGACCACAGTATCTATACGTGACATAGGGTATCCTCTTTATTTTTATGCTTTTTGTCGCGAACCTTACCGCATCGCGCCTTGTTATCAGGCCTGTGCTTGCAATATAACAATCCCAAAAAGAAAGGGTATTCAAAAAACCTCAATTATGACTGAGAAAAATTTGCTTCGTGACTGCATTCAAATTCCTGTCAATTATTTTTTTTCGAGAGCTTCACATTTAAAACTGTTAAGTTCATCACGGATTACGCCATGTGTTATTTCCCGGCTATGCTATCCTGACCGTCATTTTATGGGATAACCGCTGGATGTACTGTTTTTTGAGTAAATAAATCACCCTAATTATTCCACTCACCGGAGGAAATCATGAACCAGCCGCTGCCAAATAAAAGCTTGCCGATGCCATCCTTACGCAATATTCAGGCATTTATTGAAGTGGCCGATACCGGCAGCCTGAACCTGGCAGCAGAGAATCTCAATATTACAGCTTCAGCAGTCAGTCATCAGATAGCCAGCCTGGAACAGTATCTGGGAAAGAAGATATTTTCCCGCAGCAGTAAAGGAATGGTCTTAACCACCATTGGTGAAAAATATCTTAAAGAAGTTTCCGGAGCCTTAAATATTATTGGTCAGGCCACTAACCAGGTGATTAATGATATTCACCAGGATTATTTACGGATTCATTCAGCGCCGAGCTTTGGCTTATTGTGGTTGATGCCCCGACTTAATAAGTTTCGCCAGGCATGGCCGGAGCTTAAAATTAGCCTGACCTGTTCTTATGAAAGCATTCAGTTCTCCCGCGATAATATTGATATTCGCCACGGTCTCTCACAGTGGCCGACCCTGGTGGTCAAGACCATAAAAAACGAACGCATGCTGCCCTTCACCTCATCGACTTATTTAGCCGGGCGCAACGTTCAGTCCATTGAAGATTTGTTGGCGTGCGATCTTATTCATTCCGATAGCACGCTGATCGGCTGGAGCAACTGGCTGTCGTGGCATAAGGTTCGCGGCTGGAATAAAAATTTTATTTTTAATTTTGACCGCTCCTATATGAGTATCGAGGCCGCGCGCATGGGGATGGGGGTTATTCTTGAGAGTAATTTGCTGGCCGGGCAGAGCGTTCGTCAACGTCACCTGGAACCCGTCTTTAGCCGCGACGTCAGTATGCCGGTTAATGCCCATCACTTCGTTTTACCGCACCCGAATGAGCAAAAAGAGAAAGTGAAGATCTTCTTTAACTGGGTTGCCGAAGAGCTAAGCCACGAAGGATTTCATATCTAGCAGCAAACGGTGGACAAACCGCAAACCTGGGCCTAGAGTTAATCAATCGATTGATTAACTTTTCCAGCGCGATGACAACAACTCCTATTACCAGCAAGGGCGAGCAGGCGAAAAGCCAGCTTATCGCCGCCGCAATCGCCCAGTTCGGCGAATACGGCCTGCATGCCACGACCCGCGATATCGCCGCCCAGGCCGGGCAAAATATCGCCGCCATCACCTACTATTTTGGTTCCAAAGACGATCTCTACCTCGCCTGCGCCCAGTGGATCGCTGATTTTATCGAACACAATTTCCGCCCCCACGCGCAGGCGGCGGAAGCGCTGTTCACTGAGCCTGTGCCCGATAAAGCCGCGATGCGCAGCCTGATACTTGGCGCCTGCCAGAATATGATCCTGCTGCTGACCCAGGACGACACCGTCAATTTGAGCAAATTCATCTCCCGCGAGCAGTTGTCGCCGACGCCGGCCTACCGGCTCATCCACGATCAGGTGATTGCTCCACTACACTGCTACCTGACACGTTTAATCGCCGCCTATACCGGCCTGAACGCCGACAGCACGCAAATGGTGCTTCACACCCACGCGCTGTTGGGCGAAGTTCTCGCTTTTCGCCTTGGACGGGAAACGGTACTACGCCGCGCGGGCTGGGCCGAGTTCGATCGGGACAAAACCGCGCAAATTATTGAGGTTATCACCTGCCATATTGATTTCGTTCTGGAAGGATTATCGCAAAGGAGTCTGGAGTCATGAAAAAACCGCTCATCGTCGTTGTGCTGCTTCTCCTGCTGGCTGCTGTCATTGGCGGAGGCTGGTGGTGGTACCAGAGCAGCCAGCAGAAAGCGCTCACGCTATATGGCAACGTGGATATTCGTACCGTCAACCTCAGCTTCCGCGTGGGCGGGCGGCTGGCGTCGCTCAGCGTCGACGAGGGCGATGCGATTAAAGCCGGACAGACCCTGGGCGAGCTGGACCGCGCGCCGTACGAGAACGCGCTCCAACAGGCGCAGGCCAACGTGTCCACCGCCCAGGCGCAGTACGACCTGATGATGGCGGGGTATCGTTCGGAAGAGATTGCCCAGGCCGCCGCCGCGGTCAACCAGGCGCAGGCGGCTTACGACTACGCGCAGAACTTTTACCAACGCCAGCTGGGGCTGCGCAAAAGCAGCGCCATCTCCGCTAACGACCTGGAAAATGCCCGCTCCTCGCGCGATCAGGCCCAGGCGACGCTGAAGTCCGCGCAGGATAAGCTGCGCCAGTATCGCGCGGGGAATCGTCCGCAGGAAATCGCCCAGGCCAAAGCCAGCCTTGAGCAGGCGCAGGCCGCGCTGGCGCAGGCGAAGCTGGATCTGCACGATACCACGTTGATCTCGCCGTCCGACGGAACGCTGATGACCCGCGCCGTCGAACCGGGCAGCATGCTCAGCGCCGGCGGCACGGTGATGACGCTCTCGTTAACCCATCCGGTGTGGGTACGCGCCTATATCGATGAAAAAAATCTTGGCCAGGCCCAGCCGGGTCGCGAAGTGCTGCTTTTCACCGATAGTCGCCCGGATAAACCCTACCGCGGCAAAATCGGCTTCGTCTCCCCTACCGCTGAATTCACGCCAAAAACCGTGGAGACGCCGGACCTGCGCACCGATCTGGTTTATCGCCTGCGTATTGTGGTCACCGATGCCGACGACGCGCTGCGCCAGGGGATGCCGGTCACCGTCACCTTCAGTCACGGAAACGGCCAATGAGCGAGGACGTCATTACGCTGAGCGGCCTGACCCGGCGCTTTGCCGGCATGAACCGCCCGGCCGTCGCGCCGCTGGACTGCACTATTCATTCCGGCTATGTGACCGGTCTGGTGGGCCCGGATGGCGCCGGAAAAACCACCCTGATGCGCATGCTCGCCGGGCTGCTGAAAGCTGACGCAGGCAGCGCAACGGTGATCGGCTACGACCCGATTGCCGACGATAGCGCCCTGCACGCAGTGCTCGGCTATATGCCGCAGAAATTCGGCCTGTACGAAGATCTGACGGTAATGGAAAACCTGACGCTCTACGCCGATCTGCGCAGCGTGACCGGCGAGGCGCGGGAAAAAACCTTCGCCAGGCTGCTGGAATTTACCTCCCTCGGCCCCTTTACCGGCCGGCTGGCGGGCAAGCTTTCCGGCGGCATGAAGCAGAAACTTGGTCTGGCCTGCACCTTGGTCGGCGAACCGAAAGTCCTGCTGCTTGATGAACCCGGCGTCGGCGTCGACCCCATCTCTCGCCGCGAACTGTGGCAGATGGTGCACGAACTGGCAGGCGACGGAATGCTGATCCTCTGGAGCACCTCTTATCTTGATGAGGCCGAGCAGTGCCGGGACGTGCTGTTGATGAACGAGGGCCAGTTGCTCTATCAGGGCGCGCCAAAAGAGCTGACGCAGACCATGGCCGGACGCAGCTTTTTGATTTCCAGCGGCGAGGAGAATAATCGCCGTCTGCTCCAGCGGACGCTGAAGCTGCCGCAGGTCAGCGATGGCGTGATTCAGGGTAAATCGGTACGCCTGATCCTTAAAAAAGAGGCCAACATCAGTGAAGTCCAGAACGCTAACGGTATGCCGCCGCTCGAGGTGGCCGAAACCGCGCCGCGCTTTGAGGACGCCTTTATCGACCTGCTGGGCGGCGCCGGGACCGCCGAATCGCCGCTGGGCAACATTATCCACACCGTGGAAGGCTCCCATGAGGACACGGTGATTGAAGCGCAGACCCTGACCAAGAAATTTGGCGATTTTGCCGCCACCGACCACGTTGATTTTCAGGTCAAGCGCGGGGAGATTTTCGGCCTCCTTGGGCCTAACGGCGCGGGCAAGTCCACCACCTTTAAGATGATGTGCGGCCTGCTGGTCCCCACCTCCGGTAAAGCGCTGGTGCTGGGCATGGACCTGAAAGTCAGCTCCGGCAAGGCGCGTCAGCATCTGGGCTATATGGCGCAGAAGTTCTCGCTCTACGGCAACCTTTCTGTTGAGCAGAATCTGCGTTTCTTCTCCGGGGTGTACGGCCTGCGCGGGCGGGCGCAGAACGATAAAATCGCCAGCATGAGCGAGGCATTTGGCCTGAAAAGCATCGCCCGGCAGGCCGCTGACGACCTGCCGCTCGGCTATAAGCAGCGCCTGGCGCTGGCCTGCTCGCTGATGCACGAGCCGGATATCCTGTTTCTTGATGAACCCACTTCCGGGGTTGATCCCCTCACCCGCCGCGAATTCTGGCTGCATATCAACAGCATGGTGGATAAAGGCGTGACGGTGATGGTCACCACCCACTTTATGGATGAAGCGGAGTATTGCGATCGTATCGGCCTTGTCTATCACGGCAAGCTGATCGCCAGCGGCACGCCGGACGATCTGAAGGCGCTGGCGGCGGATGATAAACAGCCCGACCCGACGATGGAGCAGGCGTTTATCACCCTCATTCACGACTGGGATAAGGAGAACGCCGGTGAGCGCTAAACTGCTATCGTGGCGGCGCGTGCGCGCCCTGTGCGTGAAAGAGACGCGGCAGATTGTCCGCGACCCCAGCAGCTGGCTGATTGCGGTGGTCATCCCCCTGCTGCTGCTGTTTATCTTTGGCTACGGGATTAACCTCGACTCCAGCAAGCTGCGGGTGGGCGTGCTGCTGGAACAGCAGAGCGAAGAAGCGCTGGATTTTGTCCATACCATGACCGGCTCCCCCTATATCGACGCCACCATCAGCGATAACCGCCAGGAACTGGTGCAGATGATGCAGGCGGGACGCATTCGCGCGCTGGTAACCATTCCGGTGGATTTCGACCGCAAGATGGCCCGCCCCGGCGACGATGCGCCGATCCAGCTCATCACCGACGGCAGCGAACCGAATACCGCTAACTTCGCCCAGGGCTACGTCGAAGGCATCTGGCAAATCTGGCAGCAGCAGCGAGCGGAAGATCGCGGCGAAACCTTCGAGCCGCTAATCGACGTGCAGACGCGCTACTGGTTTAACCCGGCCGCGATCAGCCAGCATTTTATTATCCCCGGCGCGATCACCATCATTATGACGGTGGTCGGCGCGATCCTGACCTCGCTGGTGGTGGCCCGCGAGTGGGAGCGCGGCACCATGGAGGCGCTGTTGTCGACCGAGATTACCCGCGCCGAGCTGCTGCTGTGCAAGCTGATCCCCTACTATTTCCTCGGCATGCTGGCGATGCTGCTGTGTATGCTGGTGGCGGTGTTTATTCTCGGCGTGCCCTTTCGCGGTTCGCTGGTGATTCTGTTTTTTATCACCAGCCTGTTTTTGCTGAGCACTCTGGGAATGGGGCTGCTGATTTCCACCATTACCCGCAACCAGTTTAACGCCGCGCAGGTGGCGCTGAACGCCGCGTTCCTGCCGTCAATTATGCTGTCCGGGTTTATTTTTCAGATCGACAGCATGCCGGCGATAATCCGCGCGGTGACCTACGTGATCCCGGCGCGCTATTTTGTCAGCACCCTGCAAAGCCTGTTTCTGGCGGGCAATATCCCGGTGGTGCTGCTGGTGAATGTGATGTTTTTAATCGCCTCGGCGGTAATGTTTATTGGCCTGACGTGGCTGAAAACCAAACGGCGTCTGGATTAGCGAACGCCTGACCCGGGCTACAAAGGCTGACAAACGGGTAGCCCGGATAAGCGCAGCGCAGTCCGGGGATACGAAGCAGCATAAAGAGAGAATATAAGATGTTTCATCGCTTATGGACGTTAATCCGCAAAGAGCTGCAGTCGCTGTTGCGCGAGCCGCAGACGCGGGCGATTTTGATTATGCCGGTGCTGATCCAGGTGCTGCTGTTCCCCTTTGCCGCCACGCTGGAGGTGACGAACGCCACCATTGCCATCTATAACGAAGACAACGGCAAGCACGCCGTGGAACTGACCCAGCGCTTCGCCCGCGCCAAAGCCTTCACCCACATTCTGCTACTGAAAAGCCCGCAGGAAATAAGACCAACTATCGATGAACAAAAAGCGCTATTGGTCGTGCGTTTCCCGGCAGATTTTTCGCGCAACCTCGACACCAACCAGACCGCCCCGCTCCAGCTTTTGCTGGACGGGCGCAACTCTAACAGCGCGCAAATTGCTGCGAACTATCTCCAGCAGATCGTCAAAAACTATCAGCAGGACCTGCTGGAAGGTAAAACTAAACCGAACAATAGCGAGCTGGTGGTGCGCAACTGGTATAACCCGAATCTCGATTACAAATGGTTCGTGGTGCCGTCGCTGATCGCCATGATCACCACCATCGGCGTTATGATCGTCACCTCGCTCTCCGTTGCCCGCGAGCGCGAACAGGGCACGCTCGACCAACTGCTGGTCTCGCCGCTGGCAACCTGGCAAATCTTTATCGGTAAAGCGGTCCCGGCGCTGATCGTCGCTACCCTGCAGGCAACCATCGTGCTGGGGATTGGCATCTGGGCCTATCAAATTCCGTTTGCCGGCTCATTGCTGCTGTTTTACTTCACGATGATCGTTTACGGCCTGTCGCTGGTAGGATTCGGCCTGTTGATTTCGTCGCTGTGCTCCACGCAGCAGCAGGCGTTTATCGGCGTATTCGTCTTTATGATGCCGGCGATCTTGCTCTCCGGCTACGTTTCGCCGGTGGAGAATATGCCGGTATGGCTGCAGAACCTGACGTGGGTAAACCCGATACGTCATTTCACCGATATCACCAAGCAGATCTATCTGAAGGATGCGAGTCTGGAAATCGTGTGGGGGAGTTTGTGGCCGCTACTGGTCATAGCGGCCACCACCGGCTCAGCGGCGTATGCGATGTTCCGAAGAAAGATCGCGTAATACTCGTCATCGTTCGAACCACAACTGCGTTGGCTCGCCTTGCTCCCCCAGTCACATAGTTATCTATGCTTCTGGGGATTCGCTGCGTTGCCGCCTTGTTGTAGCCCGAACGATTTAGCGTATCTGTTTTTATCTTTCGCGAGCAGTGAAACCACCGCCGGACCTGCCAGTATTGCCAGCCCGGCGAGGGCCAGCAGCAGGTTATTGTGCAGTACACGCGACAGCAGCCACAGCACGATCACCGCGGTACCGAAGTACCAGGTAGTGGTGAGTTCCTCAAGGAAATCACCGACGTCGCGCCAGCGCTCATCGTGATGGCGCTGCAAAAACAGCATCGACACTAACGTGACGCCGTACAGTACGCACAAACCTAATCCGACGCGCACCAGCGCGCCGCTCATCCAACCCATCACCAGTACTGCCACGACCAGTAGATGCAACATAATCTGCCAGCAACTAAGACCCGTTGCGACGCGTACACGTTGTTGCCACTTCATGGCTTCTCTCCTGAAGGATTTTTCTCTGCTACTCAGAGTACCGCACTTTACGGAAAATTCCGTATCACCGCATCTTTTTGTGACCTCTACTACACTATTTCCTACAGGAAAGTGACATTGCCCAGAGAAATAAGGACGAACAAATGCCGCGATTTTCGTTAAACGTGCTGACAATTAACACCCATAAAGGCTTTACTGCGTTCAATCGCCGCTTTATTTTGCCCGAATTACGCGAAGCGGTGCGCAGCGTCAGCGCCGACATTGTTTGCCTGCAGGAGGTGATGGGGGCGCACGAAATTCATCCGCTGCATATCGAAAACTGGCCGGATACCACCCACTATGAGTTTCTCGCCGATACCATGTGGAGCGATTACGCATACGGCCGCAACGCCGTTTATCCGGAAGGACATCACGGCAATGCGGTACTTTCCCGCTTTCCCATTGAACATTATCAAAATCTCGATGTTTCGGTGGGCAACAGCGAAAAGCGCGGGCTGCTTTACTGCCGCATTGTGCCGCCGGAAAGCGGGATCGCTATCCATGTGATCTGCGCGCATCTGGGGCTGCGTTCTCATCAGCGCCAGGCCCAGCTGACGATGCTGGCGGAGTGGGTGAACGGTTTACCCGCGGGCGAACCGGTAGTGGTGGCCGGTGATTTTAACGACTGGCGGCAGCAGGCTAACCGCCAGCTTAAAACCCAGGCCGGGCTGGAGGAGATTTTTACCCGCGCCAGAGGGCGTCCGGCGCGAACTTTCCCGGTCAGCTTCCCTCTGCTGCGCCTCGACCGCATCTACGTAAAAAACGCCTATGCCAGCCAGCCAAAGGCGCTGGCGTTAAAACAGTGGCGTCATTTGTCCGATCATGCACCGCTTAGCGTGGAGATACATCTGTGAAATGCAGCTGGCAGGAAGGAAACCGCATTCGGCTATTAGAAAATGGCGATAACTATTATCCGGCGCTGTTTGCCGCCATTGGTCGCGCGCAGCAGCGGGTGATCCTGGAATCCTTTATTTGGTTTGAAGATGACGTCGGCAAACAGCTCCATGCCGTTCTGTTAAAAGCGGCCCAGCGCGGCGTCCGCGTCGAGGTGTTACTGGACGGCTACGGCTCGCCGGATCTGAGCGAAAGCTTTGTGGGCGAGCTGACGTCGGCTGGCGTGATTTTTCGCTACTACGACCCGCGCCCGCGACTGCTCGGCATGCGCACTAATTTATTCCGCCGCATGCATCGTAAAATCGTGGTGATCGACGACGTAACCGCCTTCGTTGGCGGAATTAACTACTCCGCCGAGCATATGACCGATTACGGTCCGGAGGCCAAACAGGATTATGCCGTGCAGGTCGAAGGACCGGTGGTGCTCGATATCCTGCAATTTGAACTGGAAAACCTGCCCACCAATGAGGCGACCCGCCGCTGGTGGCAGCGGCGTCGGCATAAGCCTGAAATCAACCGCAACCCCGGCGAGGCCCAGGCGCTGTTTATCTGGCGGGATAATCAGGATCATCGTGACGATATTGAACGTCACTATCTGAAGATGCTGACCACCGCCCGCCGGGAAGTGATTATCGCCAACGCCTACTTTTTCCCCGGCTATCGCCTGCTGCACGCCATGCGCAACGCTGCCCGACGCGGCGTGCGCGTCAAGCTTATCGTGCAGGGCGAACCGGATATTCCCATTGTCAAATTCGGCGCGCGCCTGCTCTATCACTATCTGGTTAAAGGCGGCGTGCAGATTTTCGAATACCGCCGCCGTCCGCTGCACGGCAAAGTGGCGCTGGCGGACGACCACTGGGCCACCGTCGGCTCCAGCAACCTCGACCCGCTCAGCCTGTCGCTGAATCTGGAAGCTAATCTGGTGATTCACGACCGCGAGTTTAACCAGACGCTGCGCGATAATCTCAATGGCTTAATCCTTAACGACTGCCGCGAGGTCGATAAGCGCATTTTGTCGAAACGCACCTGGTGGCGGCTCGGTATTAGCGTGCTGGCGTTCCACTTCCTGCGCCACTTCCCTGCCTGGGTCGGATGGCTACCGGCCCATACGCCGCTGCTGTCGCGGGTTCAGCCCCCGGTACAGCCGGAGATTGAAACTCAGGATCGCGTAGACCCGGAAAATCAGGAGGTGAAATCCTGATGGCGAAATCTCACCCTCGCTGGCGGATGGCGAAAAAAATCATGACGGTGCTCTTTTTTATCGCCGTCGTCGTTCTGCTGGTGGTCTACGCCCAGAAAATTGACTGGCAGGACGTGTGGAAAGTGATTCGCGATTACAACCGTATGGCGCTGCTCAGCGCCATCGGGTTAGTTATCGCCAGCTACCTGATCTATGGCTGCTACGATCTGCTTGGGCGCGCTTACTGCGGCCACAAGCTGGCTAAACGCCAGGTAATGCTGGTGTCATTTATTTGCTACGCCTTTAACCTGACGCTCAGTACCTGGGTGGGTGGGATTGGTATGCGCTATCGGCTGTACTCGCGCCTCGGCCTGAGCGGGGCGACCATTACCCGAATTTTTTCGCTGAGCATTACCACCAACTGGCTGGGCTATATTCTGCTCGGCGGCATTATTTTTAGCTCCGGTATGGTGAAGGTTCCCGATCGCTGGTATATCAGCCAGTCGTCGCTGCAAATTCTGGGCGTCGTTTTACTGCTGATTTCCGCGTTTTACCTGTGGGCCTGCGCCTTTGCTAAAAAGCGCCATCTGACGATAAAAGGTCAGCGGCTGGTTCTGCCGTCCTGGCGCTTCGCGATATTGCAGATGGCGGTTTCCAGCCTGAACTGGATGGCGATGGGGGCGATTATCTGGCTGCTGTTGGGGCCGCAGGTGGACTATTTCCTCGTGCTCGGCGTACTGCTGGTCAGCAGCATTGCGGGGGTTATCGTGCATATTCCGGCAGGCATTGGCGTACTTGAGGCGGTGTTTATCGCCATGCTTTCCGGGGAAGAGATTTCGCGCGGCGCGATTATCGCCGCCCTGCTCGCCTACCGCGCGCTGTACTACTTCCTGCCGCTGCTGCTGGCGACCATCGGCTACCTGATTCTGGAGAGTCGGGCGAAACATCTGCGGGAGAAAAACCAGCGCAAGCTGGCGGGAGAAAAGTAAAAAAAGCCCCGGTCGCGAATGCTGACCGGGGCTGCAGGTTCACCACCGTCTGAGATCCAGTAGCCCGGACAGATGCGCAGCATCGCCTTCGGGAACGAGTTAACGACGATTGCCGAAAATGCGCAGCAGCATCAGGAACAGGTTGATAAAGTCCAGATACAGCGTCAGCGCCCCAAGAATCGAGTATTTACGCAGCGTTGATGCATCGCGAACGTCAATCTGCTCGCCGATGTTTTTCAGCTTCTGGGTGTCATAGGCGGTCAGACCGACGAATACGATAACCCCGATGTAGGTCACCGCCCACATCAGCGCTTCGCTCTTCAGCCAGAAGTTAACCAGTGACGCCAGCAGGATACCGATCAGCGCCATAAACAGCATGTTGCCGAAGCCGCTCAGGTCGCGTTTAGTGGTATAGCCGTAAAGGCTCATCACGCCAAACATCCCGCCGGCCACCACGAAGGTACTGGCAATCGACGAGTAGGTATAAACGATGAAAATACTGGAAAGCGTTAGCCCGGTGAGCGCCGAATAGAGCATAAACAGGGTGGTCGCCATTCCCGCGCTCAGCCGCTGCACCATGCCGGAGAGCACGAATACCAGCCCCAGCTGAGCGATTATCAGGCCGAAAAAGGTTATTTTACTGGAAAAAACAAACATCATCACCGCAGGGGTGTTGGCCGCAAACCACGCGATAAACGCCGTGAGCAGTAGCCCGACCGTCATCCAGCCGTACACCTGCGCCATAAAAGTTTGAAGTCCGCTGCGACCCTGTACGATCGCCCCGGAACGAGGATATCTATCCATGACTGTCTCCTGATTAACGAAATTTATCTTCTAAGCGTACCACACTACCAGCGTTCTGCCGCTTCACGGTCGCTATCTCGCGCATCAACCCAGCGCTCGCCTTCCGGCGTCGCCTCGCGCTTCCAGAACGGCGCGCGGGTTTTCAGATAATCCATAATAAACTCCCCCGCCGCAAACGCGCTGCCGCGATGGGCGCTGGTGACGCCAACAAAAACAATCTCTTCTCCGGGCCACATCTCGCCGATACGGTGAATCACCGTGACCCGCCCCAGCGGCCAGCGCTCGCGCGCCAGCTCAACGATTTCCGCTAGCGATTTTTCAGTCATCCCCGGATAGTGCTCAAGGGTCAGCGCTTTCACGCTGTCGCCAAGGTTGTGGTTGCGAACCTTACCGGTAAAGGTCACCACCGCGCCGTCTTCATCGAGCTCGGCCAGCCAGGGGTATTCGTCGCCGACCTTAAAGCGGTCATGGCTGACGATAATACGCGTCTGCGTCATCTTATCCTCCGGTAACCGGCGGGAAAAACGCCACTTCATCACCGGCCGCCAGCGGATGATCGAAGGTGGTCAGCGTCTGATTTACCGCCGCCAGCAGTTTGCCCTCTTCCAGCGCCAGCGCCCAGCGGTCGCCGCGGGCGATCAGTTGCTGGCGAACGGCTTCAACCGTGGAAAGCCCGTGCGGATCGAGCGTCAGGGAATCGGTGCCGAGCAGTTCACGCACCTGAGCAAAAAAAAGAACCTTAATCATGGCTATCTTCCACTTTAAAATCGCCGGACTTGCCGCCGCTTTTCGCCAGCAGGCGCACCGGGCCAATCACCATATCTTTCTGTACCGCTTTGCACATATCGTAAATCGTCAGCGCGGCGACAGAGGCGGCGGTCAACGCTTCCATCTCAACGCCGGTTTTCCCGGTCAGGCGGCACAGGGATTCAATGCGCACCCGGTTATACTCGGGCTGCGCCTGCAGATTGACCTCAACTTTGCTCAGCATCAGCGGATGGCACAGCGGAATAAGCTCCCAGGTGCGCTTTGCCGCCTGGATCCCGGCGATGCGCGCGGTGGCGAAGACATCGCCTTTGTGATGGCTGCCGTCGATGATCATCGCCAGCGTCGTAGCCTGCATCTCAACATAGGCCTCGGCGCGCGCTTCGCGAACCGTCTCCGCTTTCGCCGAAACATCGACCATGTGCGCTTCGCCGGCGGCGTTAATATGGGTCAGCTGTGACATAAATTACTTCTTAAGGTGAGAGATAAAGTTGCACGGACGCGTACGCGCATCGAGCTGCGGCGCAATAATATTGTCCCACGCGGTACGACAGGCTTTGGTTGAGCCAGGCATCGCAAAAATCAGCGTACGGTTGGCGATCCCGGCAACAGCGCGGGACTGCAGGGTCGAGGTACCGATCTCTTCGAATGAGAGCATGCGGAACACCTCGCCGAAGCCTTCGACTTCGCGGTCAAACAGCGGCAGCAGCGCTTCCGGCGCCTGGTCGCCGTCGGTAAAGCCGGTGCCGCCGGTAATCAGCACCACCTGCGCCTCATCGCCGGCAATCCACGCCGATACCTGGGCGCGAATAGCGTAGCGGTTCTCTTTCACAATCGCCTTATCGACGATGACATGGCCTGCCTCCTCTGCCGCATCGCGCAGCCAGTGGCCGGAGGTGTCGTCCTCTTCGCCGCGTCGGCTGGAGACGGTGAGAATAGCAATACGGGTCGGGATAAACTCAGCGCTGGCCTGGCTCATCTGATCGCTCCTTAAAATGAATTATCCGCCGATATACGACAGGTTCTGCGTAATACCGGTGTTGCCCTGATGCAGGAAATGAGTTTGCTTTTTGTGCGTTAACGCCTCGGATATGCGCGCCTCCAGCGCCGGCTGCTGCTGCTCATCGGCGAGAAGATCGCGCAAGTCGACGCCGCCTTCGCCGAACAGGCACAGGTGCAATTTACCCACGGAAGAGACGCGCAGGCGGTTGCAGGTGGCGCAGAAATCTTTTTCATAAGGCATGATCAGGCCGATTTCCCCGGCATAGTCCGGATGGCAAAACACCTGCGCCGGGCCGTCGCTACGCTGGCGGATCTGATGGATCCAGCCGCGGCGCAGCAGCTCATCGCGCAGCACCATGCCCGAGATATGATGGCGGCGGAACAGATCGCTGCTTTCGCCGGTTTCCATCAATTCAATAAAACGCAGCTGAATGCGGCGCGGCTGGATCCACGCCAGAAAGGTGTCGAGCTGGTGATGGTTAACGTCGCGCATCAGCACGGTATTAACCTTCACTTTTTCGAAGCCAGCGGCAAAGGCGGCATCAATGCCGTCCATCACCTGACGAAACTTGTCCTGCCCGGTGATGGCGTGAAACTGACGCGCATCGAGGCTGTCCACGCTGACGTTAATCGCCGTCAGCCCGGCATCGCGCCAGCTTTCAACATCCCGCGCCAGCCGGTAGCCGTTGGTGGTGACCGCAATCTGGCGAATGGAGGGATTTTCCCGCACGGCGGCGATGATGTCGGTAAAATCGCGACGCAGCGAAGGCTCACCGCCGGTCAGGCGTACCTTTTCCGTCCCCAGGGCGGAGAATGCGCGAGTGACGTGACGAACCTCATCGACGCTGAGGAAGCCTTTATTGGTGACGGCGCCGGGCTTATAGCCATGGGGCAGGCAGTAGGTGCAACGAAAGTTGCAGACGTCGGTAATTGATAAGCGCAGATAGTAAAACTTCCGCGCATATGCATCGGTAAGCTGTGAAGCCATAGACACCTTTCCAAATACGGGAGACGCGGTCATTTCTTTCCGCGCCCTGGTGGCAACCGAAGTTGTCACGGCCAAAGCACCATATCTTTTGACACAGGCACAGAGGCTAGAGTGTTAACGGGTTATGCCGATAGTAGCGCTTTAATAACGGTTTCGCCATTTCCGATTTCGTTATATATTCAATTACATATCGCTACGATCGCGCATTTTCGCTACAGAATAGCTAAAAACCACGCTTTTGCATTGATGTCGGTCAGTTTGTCAGGTCCCGCCCATCGTCTTTTAGGGGTAGATCGGTTACTGTGAGCCCGATTAATTGTTATAAAGGATTTTTATGCGCAATCGTACTTTCGCCGATCTTGATCGCGTTGTGGCTCTCGGCGGCGGGCACGGCCTGGGCCGGGTGATGTCATCCCTCTCTTCGCTCGGTTCACGCCTTACCGGCATCGTCACCACCACCGATAACGGCGGCTCTACGGGACGCATTCGTCGCGCGGAAGGCGGTATCGCCTGGGGCGATATGCGCAACTGTATTAATCAACTTATCGCTGAACCTAGCATAGCGTCAGCGATGTTTGAGTACCGTTTTAGCGGCAACGGCGAACTTTCCGGGCATAACCTCGGTAATTTGATGCTTAAGGCGCTGGATCACTTGAGTGTCCGGCCGCTTGAAGCGATCAATTTGATCAGAAATCTCCTTAAGGTTGACGCGTTTCTGATCCCGATGTCGGAACAACCGGTCGATCTGATGGCTATTGACCACGAAGGGCATGAAGTCTACGGCGAAGTGAATATCGATCAGCTTGCCAGCGTGCCGCGCGAGCTTATGCTCTCGCCGCCGGTCCCCACCACTCGCGAAGCGATAGAAGCCATCGCCGAAGCCGACTTAATCCTGATTGGCCCCGGCAGCTTCTATACCAGCCTGATGCCGATTCTGCTCCTCGATGAGATGGCGCAGGCGCTACGCCGCACGCCCGCGCCGATGGTATTTATCGATAACCTGGGCAAAGAGCACAGCCCGGCAGCCAGCCTGACGCTGGCGGACAGAGTGGCCATTATGGAAAAGCAGATCGGTAAACGGGTGATTGACGCGCTAGTTGTCGGCCCGAAGGCCGATGTCGCAGGGATTGAAAATCGGGTCGTCATTCAGACGCCCCTGGACGCCAGCGATGTGCCCTACCGCCACGATCGGCAGCTATTACGCCGCGCGCTGGATAAAGCGATTCAGGCATTAGGCTAATCCTCAAAACAGGCTTATTGTCGGGACAAAATCAGGCTGGCTTAAAATCTTAAGGTTGTCTTAAAAAAAAACGGGCAGCATAGCGAACATCTCTTTATGTGGACGTTCGCTATGTCGTTATTTTCTTTACGCCGGCCAATGCTTAACCGTACGGTCTATTTGATTCTTTTCGCCAGCTATATCGGTCTGGTGCTGAATATCGCTTTCTATCGCCAGGCGTTTACCCTGCTGCCGGTCAACGGTCTGCACAACTGGCTGGTGTTCCTCAGTATGCCGATTGTGGCCATCAGCGTGATGAATATCATCACCACGATAGCGTCGTTCCTGAAGCTTGACCGCCTCGTCATCAGCCTGTTTATTTTGCTGAGCGCCTCGGCCCAGTATTTTATCTGGACCTTCGGAGTGATTATCGATCGGGCGATGATCACCAATATTCTTGATACTACGCCCGCCGAAAGCTTTGCGCTTCTCTCAGGCAGAATGGTCCTGATACTGGGTCTCACCGGCGTGCTGGCGGTGGTCGCGGCCTGGTGGGTTAAAATCCGCAAACCGGCCACCCTGTGGCGCAGCGTGGCGGTAAGGCTGGTGAGCATCGTGGTTTCAGCGCTGCTGATTATTCTGGTCGCGGCATTTTTTTATAAGGATTACGCCTCGCTGTTTCGCAATAACAAAGAGCTGGTGAAGTCCCTGAGCCCGTCAAACAGCATTGTGGCGGTGAATTCATGGTATGCGCATAACAGAATGGACAATCTTCCGCTGGTCAAAATTGGCGAAGACGCGGTTCAGAAACCGGAGATGCGCAGCGGACCGCGGAAAAACCTGACCATCGTGGTATTAGGCGAAACCTCAAGGGCGGCCAACTTTTCCCTGAACGGCTACACCCGCGAGACCAACCCGCGCCTGAAACAGGATAATGTTATCTATTTCCCCGACACCACTTCCTGCGGCACCGCAACCGCGGTTTCCGTGCCGTGCATGTTCTCTAATATGCCTCGCGCCCACTATGATGAAGAGCTGGCGCACCACCAGGAAGGCGTGCTGGATATCCTGCAGCGGGCGGGAATTCAGGTGCAGTGGAATGATAACGACGGCGGCTGTAAAGGGGCCTGTGATCGGGTGCCGCACCAGAACGTCACCGATCTCAAGCTGAGCGGCCAGTGCATCGACGGCGAGTGCTACGATGAGGTGCTGTTCCATAACCTGGATAGCTATATCGACAATCTTCAGCAGGACGGGATTATTGTTCTGCACACCATCGGCAGCCACGGTCCGACCTACTACAATCGCTATCCGGCGCAGTTTAAACAGTTTACGCCGACCTGCGATACCAACGAAATTCAGAGCTGTACCCAGCAGCAGCTCACCAATACCTACGACAATACGATTTTGTATGTCGATTATGTGGTCGACAAAGCGATAAAATTACTCCAGTCAAAGCAGGATAAATTTACCACCAGCCTGGTGTATCTGTCGGATCACGGCGAGTCGCTTGGCGAGGATGGGGTATATTTGCACGGGCTGCCGTGGTCCATCGCGCCGGAGACGCAAAAACACGTCCCGATGCTGCTGTGGCTGTCCGCGGATTATCAACAGCGCTATGGCGTGTCCAGCCAGTGTTTGCAGCAAAAAGCGAAAACGCAAGCGTATTCGCAGGATAATCTCTTCTCCACCCTGCTCGGTCTGCTCGGGGTCAGCACCCGCGAGTACCAGGCAACAGACGATATCTTAACGCCATGTAGAGAGGCAGGCCGATGAAAATTTTAGTCATTGAAGACGATGCGCTCCTGTTACAGGGATTAATCCTGGCGATGCAAAGCGAGGGTTACGTCTGCGACGGCGTGTCAACCGCCCACGAAGCAGCGCTATCTCTGGCCAGCAATCACTATAGCCTGGTGGTCCTCGACCTCGGCCTGCCGGATGAGGACGGCCTGCACTTCCTGGCGCGCATGCGACGGGAGAAGTTCAGCCAGCCGGTGCTGATCCTCACCGCCCGCGATACCGTGGATGACCGCATCAGCGGCCTGGATACCGGCGCGGATGACTACCTGGTTAAACCGTTTGCGCTGGAAGAGCTTAACGCGCGCATTCGTGCCCTGCTGCGTCGTCACAACAATCAGGGCGATAACGAACTGACCGTCGGCAATTTACGCCTGAACGTCACCCGGCGACTGGTCTGGATCGGCGAACAGTCTCTGGATTTAACCCCCAAAGAGTACGCCCTGCTTTCTCGTCTGATGATGAAGGCGGGCAGCCCGGTGCATCGCGAAATTCTCTATAACGATATTTACAGCTGGGACAACGAACCGGCCACCAACACGCTGGAGGTGCATATCCATAATCTGCGCGATAAAGTCGGCAAATCACGCATCCGCACCGTTCGGGGCTTTGGCTATATGCTGGTTGATAACGCGGAGACCGAATAACGCTATGGCTTTTTTTGTCAGTGAAAACTGGACTATGCGTCATCGGCTGCTGCTGACAATTGGCGTTATTCTGGCCGTTTGTCAGCTCATCAGCGTGTTCTGGCTTTGGCATGAAAGCCAGGAACAGATACAGCTGCTGGTCGCCAGCGCCATCGAAGGGCATAACAATCAGAAGCATATTGAGCACGAGGTTCGCGAAGCGGTAGCCAGCCTGCTGATCCCGAGCCTGCTGATTATTGGCCTGGCGCTGTATATTTCCCTGCTGGCGGTTAAAAAAATCACCAGGCCGCTTTCCAGACTGCAGCTTGAGCTGGAAAGCCGCACCCCGGACAATCTGCAGCCTATCACGCTGAAGGAATCGGTTCCTGAAGTCACCGCGGTGACCACCGCGATTAATCAGCTGGTGTCCCGCCTGAATTTAACCCTCGATCGCGAGCGTCTGTTTACCGCCGACGTCGCCCATGAGCTACGCACGCCGCTGGCCGGGCTGCGTCTGCACCTGGAGCTGCTGGCGAAAGTGCACAACGTTAGCGTGGACCCGCTGATACAGCGTCTCGATCAAATGACCAACAGCATTTCTCAACTGCTTCAGCTGGCGCGCGTCGGCCAGTCATTCTCCGCCGGTAGCTATCAGCAGGTTGCGCTAAAAGAGGATGTTTTCGAGCCGCTGCAGGACGAGCTCGAAACGATGCTGCAGCAGCGCCAGCAAAAGCTGGTGTTCAGCGAAAAAGAGGGTGAAGCGGTGGTTTCGGGCGACGCCACGCTGGTGCAGGTAATCCTGCGAAATCTGGTGGAAAACGCCCATCGCTATAGCCCGACGGGGTCGACGATTAAAGTGTCGATAGCGCCCGGCCCAACGCCAATTCTGGCGATCGAAGACGAAGGCCCGGGAATCGATGAGGCGAAAAGCGGTGAATTAAGCAAAGCGTTCGTTCGCATGGACAGCCGCTACGGCGGTATTGGTCTTGGGTTAAGCATCGTCACCCGCATCGCCCAGCTGCACGACGCGCAGTTCTTTTTACATAACCGTCAGCCCGGCCCCGGCGTTCGCGCCTGGGTACTCTTCCCTAAAGCTTCGCGTCAGAACGTCAGCACCCACTGATGGAAAAAGGCAACGACAATAACAAACGCGCAGGTGACTGCCAGGTATTCGCGGAAGGTTAATTTTTGCATGGCGCTATCCTCAGTAAAGTGAGGATAGTTTCGCCAAACAAGATTAAGCCAACATTAAGCATCAGGGAAAATCGCGACAGAGGTGCAATAAATAACCAAAGCATTCCGGCCACCTCGTTTTGTCGCAGGGCCCGCTTTTCTGTCGGGTGGCGGCTAGCGCCTTACCCGACATGCGAACAACACATCCCGTCCATCACCCCGAAGACCCGTAAGGTCCTGGCGATTACTCCGCTACGAAGCGGCGATAAACAGCTCGCGCAACTGGTGAAGCTGGTCGCGAATTTGCGCCGCCTCTTCGAACTCCAGGTTCTGCGCGTGCTGCATCATCTGCCCTTCCAGCTCGTGAATCTTCTGCTGAAGCGCCTTCGGCGTGAGGGCGACCGTATCCGCCTCAACCGGTGAGCGGGACTTGCCGCGCCCCTTGGTTTTGGTTTTCGCGATATTCTGTCCAAGCGCCAGAATGTCGACCACTTTCTTGTTGAGCCCCTGCGGAACAATGCCGTGCTCTTCATTGTACGCCTGCTGCTTCTCACGGCGGCGCTCGGTTTCACCGATCGCTTTCGCCATCGACGGGGTGATTTTATCGCCGTAGAGAATCGCTTTGCCGTTGATATTTCGCGCCGCGCGGCCAATGGTCTGAATCAGCGAGCGTTCAGAGCGCAGGAAGCCTTCTTTATCAGCATCAAGGATCGCCACCAGCGAGACTTCCGGCATATCCAAACCTTCACGCAGCAGGTTGATGCCCACCAGAACGTCAAACTCGCCGAGGCGCAGGTCGCGGATAATCTCCATGCGCTCCACGGTGTCGATGTCCGAGTGCAGGTAGCGAACCCGCTCGCCGTGCTCTTCCAGATATTCGGTTAAATCTTCCGCCATCCGTTTGGTCAGCGTCGTGACCAGCACGCGCTCGTTGATCGCGGTGCGGATGCGAATTTCCGAGAGTAGATCGTCGACCTGGGTGCCCACCGGACGCACTTCGATAACCGGATCCAGCAGCCCCGTAGGACGGACGACCTGATCCACCACCTCGTCGCCGGATTTATCCAGCTCATAGGCCCCCGGCGTCGCCGATACGTAGATAGTTTGCGGCGCCAGGGCCTCAAACTCTTCAAACTTCATTGGCCGGTTATCGAGCGCCGACGGCAGACGGAAACCGTACTCCACCAGCGTCTCTTTACGCGCCCGGTCCCCGCGGTACATGCCGCCGATTTGCGGGATCGTAACGTGGGATTCATCAATCACCAGCAGACCATCGGCCGGCAGGTAGTCAAACAGCGTCGGCGGCGGCTCGCCCGGGCCGCGGCCCGACAGGTAGCGCGAGTAGTTTTCAATCCCCGAACAGTAGCCCAGCTCGTTCATCATTTCGAGGTCGAACTGCGTACGCTGGCTCAGGCGCTGCTCTTCCAGCAGCTTGTTGTTCTCCAGCAGCACCTTACGCCGCTCCGCCAGTTCCACTTTAATCTCTTCCATCGCCTGGACGATACGCTCGCGCGGGGTGACGTAGTGGGTCTTTGGGTAGACGGTGAAACGCGGGATCGTCGACTCGATATGACCGGTCAGCGGATCGAATAGCGACAGGCGCTCAACTTCCTCATCGAACAGCTCAACGCGCAGCGCGACGTCGTCAGATTCCGCCGGGAAGATATCAATCACTTCGCCGCGCACGCGGAAGGTACCGCGCTGGAAGGTCTGATCGTTGCGGGTATACTGCAGCTCGGCCAGGCGGCGCAAGATAGCGCGCTGGTCAATGATCATGCCCACCGTCAGGTGCAGCATCATCTTCAGATAGAGGTCCGGATCGCCCAGGCCGTAAATAGCGGAGACCGACGCCACCACCACCACGTCGCGACGCTCCAGCAGGGCTTTGGTCGCCGACAGACGCATCTGTTCAATGTGTTCGTTCACCGACGCATCTTTCTCGATGAAGGTGTCCGAGCTTGGTACATAGGCTTCCGGCTGGTAGTAGTCATAGTACGAGACGAAATACTCCACCGCGTTCTCCGGGAAGAACTCTTTCATCTCGCCGTAAAGCTGCGCCGCCAGGGTTTTGTTCGGCGCCAGCACCATCGTCGGGCGCTGCAGGTCAGCAATAACGTTGGCGATGGTAAACGTTTTACCTGAGCCGGTTACCCCGAGCAGCGTTTGATGCGCCAGGCCATCTTCCAGCCCCTCTTCCAGGCGACGAATGGCTTCCGGCTGGTCGCCGGAGGGACGGAAAGCAGAATGCAGCTTGAACGGTTTACTCATCAATCAGAACCTGAAGAAGGGTTGAACGGCAGGTGTTTAATTCTACTCGTCAGCTCAGCTTTTGCCAATAAAAAACACTGGATATAAAGCCAGTGTCCTATTATCGTATCCGGTCTAATTGGCGCTTTTTACCGCCAACATGGGCAAATAAAAAGCGCTTTACGGGATAATCCGCCACTCTGTAGGGTTATCCCCAAAAAGTATTGTCATTTAACATTTGTCAAGCGAGGGGATGAATGTTTTATGGCAGCCGGTGACACTTTTCTTACAGGCATTGCTTTTATCTAATCAATTGATATTTAATAGAATTTAATAAAAGACGGGTTTCGCGCCAATTCGCCCGCAGGCCGCGTACTCTCTAGCTTACCGCAAGTTTTCTAACTCTAATGCACAAGGTTATCCACAGGAATAGTGGATAACTGTCTGCAGCCCATGACCCGTGCCACCCGCACAAAACCGATCGCCTCGGCAAAACCCGCCGCGAAAAAAATTAATTGAATTTTTTTTGCTGTTTATCGACGAAGAGTAGCGAGATTTTTGCACCACGTTTCAGCGCGCGGGCACCGGGAAAGTGCAAGGCCGATCCGCTTTCGCCCGGCAGCACCTGTATAGACCAGCAAATACCGAGAGTTCTTTTTCCTGGCAAGAGATTTGCAGAATCTTCTTGTCGCCTGCTATCCCAGGAAAGGAGAAAACGTCTATGTTGAGTCTACGTGCCGTGAATCACTATTACGGAAGCCAGCACACGCTGTGGAATGTCGACCTCGAGCTCAGGCCCGGTAAATGCACCTGCGTAATGGGGCTTCAGGGGATGGGTAAAACCACGCTCGTCAATTGCATTACCGGCCATCTGCCGGTGGCCAGCGGCAGTATGACCTGGCAGGACGGCGGATCGGCGCCCTATGATCTGATGCCGCTCTCCGCGCAGTCGCGCAGCGCCATCGGCATTGGCTACGTCCCGCAGGATAAACGGATTTTTTCACAGCTGAGCGTCGAGGAAAATCTGCACATCGCCCTCGCGGCGGGCGGTGAACCGGCATCAGCGGTCGCCGGAGAGATTTACGATCTGTTTCCCGAGCTGTACGCTCTGCGGCAAAGTAAAGGGATTACCCTGACCGCCGACGACCAGTATCAGCTGGCGCTGGCGAGAGCGCTGATAACCCGCCCGCGCCTGCTGATCCTCGACGAGCCCTCACGCGGCGGCGGCCAGCGTTTCCTGCACAAACTTGGGGATTTACTGATGCGTCTGAACCGCGATATTGGCCTGACGGTGCTGATCGCCGAACAGCATCTGCCGTTTATTCGCCGGGTGGCGGATCGTTTCTGTCTACTGCACTGCGGACGCAGCGTCGCTCAGGGCGACGTTAACCAGCTGGATACTCCACTGCTGGCGAAGTGGATGACGCCCGATCCAGCGCGCTGAGGTCGAGATACTGTCCCAGATCCTCACGCTGAACCGCATTCGCCAGCCACGGGATCTCGCCGAGCAACGGCGCGGGCAGTACGCGCTTCAACGTCGCCAGATACTCAGAGTGGCGCCTGCCCGGCGGCTGGATATCATTGGCTATCCAGCCCGCCAGCGGCAGCCCGGCCTGAAGCACCGCCTGAGCGGTAAGCATCGCATGGTTGATGCACCCCAGCTTAACGCCGACCACTAAAATCACCGGCAGCCGCTCTTCCCGTACCCAATCGGCAAAGGTCAGCGTCTGCGAAAGCGGCGTAAACCAGCCCCCTGCCCCTTCCACCAGCAGCCAGTCAGACAGCGCTTCCAGACCGCGCAGGCCTGCAGAGATCGCGGCGGCGTCGATCGGCCTCCCTTCTTCGGCGCTGATAATATGCGGTGACGTCGGCTCAGCAAAGGTGAACGGGTTGACCTGCTCGTAGCGTAGCGCCACCCGGCTATTGCGCTGTAAAGCCAGCGCATCCTCGTTGCGCAGACCCTGCGGCGTATATTCGCTGCCGGAAGCCACCGGTTTGTAGCCCGCGCTCTTAAATCCTTCGCGATTGGCCGCCTGCAGCAGAGCGCAGCTGGCGACGGTTTTACCCACCTCGGTGTCGGTGCCGGTAACGAAAAAACGTTTAATCACGTTCGATAACTCCTGTGAAAAGATGATACGTCAGCGGACACTGGCCCTGCTGCTGCGGCCAGGCGAGCTGAAGCTGCCTCAGCTTGCCGCGGCTGAGCGTAGCCGCGCCGCGCCCGTGGTGTAGATGGGTCGCGCCAATGCCTTTAAGCGAGCGCATCGCGCTGAGCGCGTCGGCAAACGGCAGCGTGATGGCGTGGACGTGGCCGCTGGCGCGGCGACCGGCCAGCGTCTGGCGCACCGCCTGCTCGCTGAGAAAACGGTTGGCGTGCGGCCGCGCATCGATGGCTCGCCAGGCCTGATTGAGCTCAGGTAAAGAACCTGACAGCAGCGTACTAAACGCGACGCGCCCGCCGGGCCGTACCACCCGGGACAGCTCATCAACGGCGGTAGCGAGATTGTCGCACCACTGAACCGCAAGATTGCTCCACGCCAGGTCAACACTACCGTCCGCCAGCGGCAGCGCTTCGATGTCGCCCTCCAGGTAGCGGTGCGCGCAGTTTCCGCGGCGGGCTTCCGCCAGCATGTCGACGGAAAGATCCAGTGCCGTCACCCGGCTCCCTGCATCGCGCCAGAAACGGCTTATGCTGCCGGGGCCGCAGCCCGCGTCCAGCACCTCAGGAAAGGTCTTGATATCCAGCTGTTCCAGCAGCAGAGAGGCACTTAGACGCTGTAATTCGTCGTGCTGGGTATAATGCCCCGCCGCGCGGCCAAACGCCGCCGCGATGGCGCGCTTATTCACCGCCGTCATGCAGCACCTCCAGCAGGCGAGCGATATCGGCAGACTTATGCGCGGCGGTCAGCGTCAGGCGCAGCCGCGCGCTGCCGGCGGGGACCGTCGGCGGGCGGATTGCCGTCGCCCAGCAGCCTTCCTCGCGCAGACGCGCCGCCAGCCGCAGCGCGCGCGCGTTATCACCGACGATCAGAGGCTGAATCGCGCTGCCAGAATCGGTGAGTTCACCGGGATAGTGGGACATTCCCCGGCGAAAGTCGGCGATATGGCCGGCCAGGGTTTCCCGCCGCTGCTGACCCTCGTCACTGCGAATCACGGCCAGCGCGGCGCTCAGCGCCACCGCTTGCGCCGGGGGCATGGCAGTGCTGTAAATCAGATGGCGGGCAAACTGCAGCAGATAATCCGCCAGCGCCTCGCTGCACAGCACCGCCGCGCCGCTGACGCCAAACGCTTTACCGAAGGTGACGATAAGCAGATCCGGGAGTATCTGCTGCGTATGGCAGCTGCCGCGCCCCTCTTCGCCGAGCGCGCCGATACCGTGCGCGTCGTCAACCAGCAGAAGCGCGCCCGCGACCCGCGACGCCTGGCAAACCTCCGCCAGCGGCGCGCTATCGCCGTCCATGCTAAAAATGCCTTCGGTCACCACCAGTTGCTGGCCAGTAAGCGGTTTCGCCAGCAACTCGTCAAGATGGCGGCAGTCATTGTGCTGAAAGCGTCGCAGCTGCGCCGGGCTCAGGCTGGCGGCTTCCAGCAGCGATGCGTGGCTGAGACGGTCGGCGACAATCCGATCCTCTTTGCCCGCCAGCGCGGCAATTACCGCCTGGTTCGCAGCAAAGCCGGAAATAAACAGCAGCGCGCGCGGATAGCCCAGCCAGTCGGCCAGCTGCTCCTCCAGCGCGCGGTGCGCCTCGCTATAGCCGCTGACGTGGCCGGAGCCGCCGCTGCCGACGCCGTAGCGCTCCGCGCCCTGCTGCCAGGCCTTGACGACAGCCGGATGCTGGCTGAGGCCAAGATAATCGTTGCTGGAAAAATTGAGCCAGCGCCGTCCTTCGCGGCTGAGCCAGCGTCCTGCGCCCAGCGTCACCGGTAGGCGACTGCGCAAGGCATCCGCCGCTCGCCGCTCCTCCAGCGCCAGCTCGATACGGTGCTGCCAGCTCATAGCGCCGCCGCGTTGTAATATTCCTCGGTATCCGGATTCATCAGCGCCTGCTCCAGGCGCTGCTGCTGGGCGTTATCGCCTTCCAGCACCGCGGTCTGCTGCGGGTTAATGCCCAGCTTGCGGAACAGCTGCAGGTCTTTGTCCTCTTCCGGGTTTGGCGTGGTCAGCAGCTTGCAGCCGTAGAAAATCGAGTTCGCTCCGGCCATGAAGCACATCGCCTGGGTCTGTTCGTTCATCTGTTCGCGCCCGGCGGAAAGACGCACGTGCGAGGTTGGCATCATGATGCGCGCAATGGCGATAGTACGAATAAAATCAAAGGCATCCACGTCGTCGTTGTCCGCCAGCGGCGTGCCTTTAACCTTCACCAGCATGTTGATCGGCACGCTTTCCGGCGGCGTCGGCAGATTGGCCAACTGCAGCAGCAGCCCGGCGCGGTCTTTAACCGTTTCGCCAAGCCCGACAATCCCGCCGGAGCACACTTTAATCCCGGCATCGCGTACCTTGTCGAGGGTATCAAGGCGCTCCTGGTAGGTGCGGGTGGTGATGATATTGCCGTAGAACTCCGGCGAGGTATCAAGGTTGTGGTTGTAATAATCCAGACCGGCGCCGGCCAGGCGCTGCGCCTGGCTATCGTTGAGCGTACCGAGGGTCATGCAGGCTTCCAGCCCCAGCGCTTTCACCCCTTTCACCATCTGCTCAAGATACGGCATATCGCGATCGTTCGGATTCTTCCACGCCGCCCCCATACAGAAGCGGGTTGAACCGGCTTGTTTCGCCTGTCGCGCCGACTCCAGGACCTGTTCAACTTCCATCAGGCGCTCGGATTCGAGGCCGGTTTTATAGCGCGCGCTTTGCGGGCAGTATTTGCAGTCTTCCGGGCAGGCGCCGGTCTTAATCGACAGCAGCGTGCTGACCTGAACCTGGCGCGGGTCGAAGTGCTGGCGATGGATCTGTTGCGCTTCAAACAGCAGGTCCAGAAAGGGTTTATTAAATAACTCAGTAACTTGCGACATTGTCCAGCGGAGGTGGTGAGCCATTAGCCTCTCCCAAGGGTTTTGTTAATTGTTGGTTCGGTTTATACTCGTAAACCTAAATGTTTTCAAAATGGTTTACAAGTCGATTATGACAACGGACGATCTCGCTTTCGATCGGCGCCACATCTGGCACCCTTACACTTCAATGACTTCGCCGCTGCCGGTCTATCCGGTCGTGGCCGCCCACGGCTGTGAGCTGACCCTCGCCGACGGCGGGCAGCTGGTTGACGGCATGTCGTCCTGGTGGGCGGCTATTCACGGCTACAACCACCCGCGGCTGAACGCGGCGATGAAAGCGCAGATTGAGCAGATGTCGCACGTGATGTTCGGCGGGATCGTTCACCCTCCCGCGATCGCCCTGTGCCGTCAGCTGGTGGCGATGACGCCGGAAAGCCTTGAGTGCGTGTTCCTCGCCGATTCCGGTTCCGTCGCCGTTGAAGTAGCGATGAAAATGGCGCTGCAGTACTGGCAGGCGAAGGGCGACCCGCGCCGACGCTTTCTCACCTTCCGCAACGGCTATCATGGCGATACCTTCGGCGCGATGTCGGTCTGCGATCCGGCGAACTCAATGCACAGCCTGTGGCAGGGTTATTTGCCCGATAACCTCTTCGCCCCGGCGCCGCAAAGCCGCTTTGACGGTGAATGGGATGAGCGGGATATCGTGCCGTTCGCCCGGCTGATGGCCGCCCATCGTCATGAAATCGCCGCGGTGATCCTCGAGCCGATTGTCCAGGGGGCGGGAGGCATGCGGATGTACCATCCCGAGTGGCTCAGGCGGATCCGCAAGATGTGCGATCGGGAAGGCATTCTGCTGATTGCCGATGAGATTGCCACTGGCTTTGGCCGAACGGGTAAGCTGTTCGCCTGCGAGCACGCGGCTATCGCGGCGGATATTCTGTGCCTCGGCAAAGCGCTGACCGGCGGCACCATGACGCTCTCCGCCACCCTCACCACTCGTCAGGTGGCGGAAACCATCAGCGACGGTGAAGCCGGCTGCTTTATGCACGGCCCGACCTTTATGGGCAACCCGCTGGCCTGCGCGGCGGCGACCGAGAGCCTGCGCCTGCTGGAAAGCGGCGAATGGCAGCAGCAGGTGGCGGCCATTGAAGCGCAGCTCAACGCCGAGCTGGCGCCGGCGCGCGAATCCGCGCAGGTTGCCGATGTGCGGGTGCTGGGAGCCATTGGCGTGGTCGAGACGCATCGGCCGGTCAACATGGCCGCTCTGCAGCGCTTTTTCGTCGAGCAAGGCGTGTGGATCCGCCCGTTCGGGCGCCTTATCTACCTGATGCCGCCGTACATCATTACGCCGGCACAGCTAAGCCGCCTGACGCGGGCGGTTAACATCGCTGTTCAGGATGAAACATTTTTTAGCGAATAAGCGACGGTAAAGGCGCGCCTCACGCGCTACACTTCTTTGCTAATCAGTGAATTAATGCGAGGAGAGACGATGAAATTAATCAGTCATGATTTGCAGGATGGCGAGAAGCTGCCCAATCGTCATGTCTTCAACGGTATGGGCTACGATGGCGATAATATTTCGCCGCATCTGGCGTGGGACGATGTCCCGGCCGGAACCAAAAGCTTTGTGGTGACCTGTTTCGATCCCGATGCGCCGACCGGCTCCGGCTGGTGGCACTGGGTGGTGGCCAACCTGCCGGCCGATACCCGCGTGCTACCGCAGGGAGCGGGCTCCGGGCAGGCGGAACTGCCCGAAGAAGCGATACAGACCCGCACCGATTTTGGCCAGGCCGGGTACGGCGGCGCGGCACCGCCAAAGGGCGAGACCCATCGCTATATCTTTACCGTCCACGCGCTGGACGTCGAAAAGATTGACGTCGATGAGGGCGCAAGCGGCGCGATGGTAGGCTTTAACGTCCATTTCCACGGCCTCGGCAGCGCGTCGATTAGCGCCCTGTTTAGCTAACGATCCCGGATTACGGCGTAAACGCTTTATCCGGGCTACGAGTTCATGCAATTTGGTCGCCCGGGTAAGGCGTTAGCCGCACCCGGGAAAACCAAAACAATCACGACTCCGTCATCGCCAGCACGGCGTTTTTGCGCACCCGCGCAAACCACACCGCCGTCAGCAGTCCGAGCCACACCAGACCGGCGATCAGCGCAATCCGCGTCTCTTCCACCATTCCGAGCACCGCAATCACCAGCCCCATAAACAGCAGCGTCAGCAGCGGCGCAACCGGCCAGAACGGCACCGGGAACGCAATATTGCCGCGCTCTTCAGCGGACAGGCCGCGACGCATCGCAAAGTGGGCGAGCAGGATCATCACCCAGACCCACACCGTCGCGAAGGCCGCCAGCGAAGCGATCAGCACAAACACCTGCTCCGGCATCAGGTAGTTCAACACCACCGCCGCCAGCAGCGCCACGCCCATCACCACCACCGTCATCCACGGCACGCCGTTGCTGGCGATACGCTGGAAGCTCTTCGGCGCCAGCCCCTCTTTCGCCATACCGTACATCATGCGCCCCGCGCCGAAAATATCGCTGTTGATCGCCGAAATACTGGCGCTGATGACGATGATATTCAGAATGGTGGCCGCCGCAGGAATACCCAGACCCTCAAAAATCAGCACGAAAGGACTGCCCCGCTCGCCGAAGCTATTCCACGGGAATATCGCCATCAGAATGGCCAGGGTGCAGACATAGAACAGCACGATACGCAGCGGGATAGTGTTGATCGCCTGCGGGATCACCTTCTGCGGATTCTTCGCTTCCGCCGCGGTCACGCCGATAATCTCGACGCCGCCAAAGGCAAACATCACGATACCGAGCGAGGCAATAATCCCCTCCCAGCCGTTAGGGGCAAAGCCGCCGTGGCTCCATAGGTTCTCCAGCCCGGTTGCCGGGAAAGCATTACCGAACCCGAAGAAAATAATGCTGCCGCCCGCCACAATCATGGCGATAATCGCCACCACTTTGATCAGCGACAGCCAGAACTCCATCTCGCCAAAAACGCGCACGCTGCACAGGTTCATGGCGCCGATAAAAAAGATAATGCTTAGCACCCAAATCCAGCGCGGAACATCGGGATACCACAGTCCCATATAGATGCCGAAAGCGGTAACGTCCGCGAGGGCGACGATCACCATTTCAAAAGTGTAGGTCCAGCCGGTGATAAACCCCGCCAGCGGACCAAGATACTGGCGCGCGTAGCTGCTGAAGGAGCCGGAAACGGGGTTGCGTACCGCCATTTCCCCCAGCGCGCGCATCACGATAAACACCGCCGCGCCGCCGATCAGATAGGCCAGCAGTACCGCCGGGCCCGCGGCTTTGATCGCCGATGCCGAGCCGTAAAACAGCCCGGTACCGATGGCGGAGCCGAGGGCGATAAAACGAATGTGCCGGGCGTTCAGCCCGCGCAGCAGGTGTGGCTTGTTTTGTTGTTGCATATGCAAGTGTCCTGATAGTTTTTATACGACGACAAATATGCGTGTAGGGTGGCCGGGAAGAAGCGATCCCCCCGGCGCGGGTACAGAGAACAGCGATGATTTAGAGCACGGCGGGCAGCAGCCGCGTCAAATGACGCGCCGCCAGAAGCGCAATGGCGTTTTCGATATCCGGGGCGAAGAAACGATCCTCGGTGTAATGGGTTACCCGTTCGCGTAGCAGGTGTCGCGCCTCTTCCAGCAGCGGGCTACTGGTCAGGCCTTCGCGCATATCCAACCCCTGTACGGAAGCCAGCCACTCAACGGCCAGCACGCCGCGGGTATTTTCCGCCATCGCCCACAGGCGACGCCCGGCGGCCGGCGCCATGGAAACGTGGTCCTCCTGGTTGGCTGAGGTCGGCAGACTGTCCACGCTGTGCGGATGCGACAGCGCTTTGTTCTCGCTGGCCAGCGCCGCCGCCGTCACCTGGGCAATCATAAAGCCGGAGTTGACGCCGCCGTTTTTCACAAGGAACGGCGGCAGCTGCGACATATGGCTGTCCATCATCAGGGCGATGCGGCGCTCCGACAGCGAGCCAATTTCGGCAATCGCCAGCGCGATATTATCCGCCGCCATCGCCACCGGTTCGGCGTGGAAGTTACCGCCGGAAATCACGTCGTTCTCGCTGGCAAATACCAGCGGGTTGTCGGATACCGCGTTGGCTTCCACCAGCAGCACCTCCGCCGCCTGGCGAAGCTGGGTCAGGCAGGCCCCCATCACCTGCGGCTGACAGCGCAGAGAGTACGGATCCTGCACCTTGGTACAGTTATGATGCGACTGGGAAATGGCGCTGTCGTCGGTCAGCAGATGGCGATAGAGCGCCGCGGCGTCAATCTGCCCGCGCTGGCCGCGCGCTTCATGAATGCGCGGGTCAAACGGCCGGCGCGATCCAAGCGCCGCCTCGGTGGTTAACGCCCCGCAGACCACCGCAGAAGAGAACAGATCTTCGGCTTCGAACAGGCCGCGCAGGGCAAATGCCGTCGAGGCCTGCGTGCCGTTGAGCAGCGCCAGTCCCTCTTTCGCCGCCAGAGTAATCGGCTCCAGCCCGGCTTTACGCAGCGCTTCCGTCGCCGGCAGCCACTCCCCGCCGCGCACCCGCGCTTTCCCCTCGCCAAGCAGGGTTAAAGACATATGCGCCAGCGGCGCGAGGTCGCCGGAAGCGCCGACCGATCCCTTCGCCGGGATCCACGGCGTCACACCCGCGTTGACCAGGCCAATCAGCGCCTGGATCACGCTCAGGCGAATCCCGGAAAAGCCGCGCGACAGGCTGTTAATTTTCAGCACCATAATCAGACGCGCGAGGTCGTCATCCAGCGGTTCGCCTACTCCCGCCGCGTGCGACAGCACCAGCGAGCGCTGCAGGTTTTCCAGGTCTTCGGTAGAGATGCGGGTTTGCGCCAGCAGGCCAAAACCGGTGTTGATACCGTAGGCGGTGCGACCTTCCGCCAGAATGGCGTTAACGCAGGCGACGCTGTCATCAATCGCCGCGAACGCGCTTTCGTCGAGGGCGAGCTTTAGCGGCTGGCTGTAGACGTCGCGCAGCTGCGACAGGCTGAGTTGACCCGGAATCAGTGTTAAAGCGTTCATTTAGCGTGCCCCTGCGTTGCTGCCACCATCGGAAGATTCAAACCTTGTTCTGTCGCGCACTCAATCGCGATATCGTAACCTGCATCGGCATGACGCATCACGCCGGTCGCCGGATCGTTGTGCAGGACGCGGGCGATGCGCGCGGCCGCCTCATCAGTACCATCGCAGACGATAACCATACCGGAGTGCTGCGAAAAGCCCATCCCGACGCCGCCGCCGTGGTGCAGCGACACCCAGGTCGCACCGCTGGCGGTATTCAGTAAGGCGTTGAGCAGCGGCCAGTCGGAAACGGCGTCGGAACCATCGCGCATCGCTTCCGTTTCGCGGTTCGGGCTGGCGACGGAGCCGGAGTCAAGGTGGTCGCGGCCAATGACGATCGGCGCGGAGACTTCACCGCTGCGCACCATTTCGTTAAACGCCAGCCCCAGCTTCTGCCGCCATTCGAGACCTACCCAGCAGATACGTGCCGGCAGTCCCTGGAAACTGATACGCTCGCGGGCCATATCCAGCCAGTGGTGCAGGTGCTTATCGTCTTTAACGATCTCTTTTACTTTGGCGTCGGTTTTATAGATGTCCTGCGGGTCACCGGACAGGGCAACCCAGCGGAACGGGCCGATGCCGCGGCAAAACAGCGGGCGGATATAGGCGGGTACAAAACCGGGGAAAGCAAACGCGTTGTCAACGCCCATCTCCTGGGCCATCTGGCGAATGTTATTACCGTAGTCAAACGTCGGCACGCCCATTTCGTGGAATGCCAGCATCGCCTGCACGTGGTCGGCCATTGAGCGCTTCGCCGCCAGGATAGTGCCCTGCGGGTCTGACTCGGCTTTCGCCTGGTACTCTTCCCAGCTCCAGCCTTTCGGCAAATAGCCGTGCAGCGGGTCGTGGGCGCTGGTCTGATCGGTCACCATATCCGGGCGCACGCCGCGCTTGACCATTTCCGGCACGATGTCGGCCGCGTTTCCGCACAGGGCGATAGAGATCGCCCGGCCTTCGGCGGTGTATTTTTTGATGCGCGCCAGGGCGTCATCCAGCGACGTCGCCTGTTCGTCAACGTAGCGGGTACGCAGACGGAAATCGATACGGCTTTGCTGGCATTCAATATTCAGCGAGCAGGCGCCCGCTAAGGTCGCGGCCAGCGGCTGCGCGCCGCCCATGCCGCCCAGACCGGCGGTCAAGACCCAGCGTCCTTTCAGGCTGCCCTGGTAGTGCTGGCGGCCGGCTTCAACGAAGGTTTCATAGGTGCCCTGCACGATGCCCTGGCTGCCGATATAGATCCAGCTGCCGGCGGTCATCTGACCGTACATCGCCAACCCTTTGGCATCCAGCTCGTTAAAGTGTTCCCAGGTTGCCCAGTGCGGCACCAGGTTGGAGTTGGCGATCAGCACCCGCGGCGAATTTTCATGGGTTTTGAATACGCCCACCGGCTTACCGGACTGCACCAGCAGGGTTTCATCGCTCTCCAGGTTTTTCAGCGCCTTCACGATGGCGTCATAGCATTCCCAGTTGCGCGCCGCGCGCCCGATACCGCCGTACACCACCAGCTCATGCGGGTTTTCGGCGACATCCGGGTCAAGGTTATTCATGAGCATACGCAGCGGAGCTTCGGTCAGCCAGCTCTTCGCATTTAGCGTCGTGCCACGCGGTGCACGGACGTCCTGCTGGCGGTATTTGCTTTGCGACATCGGGGGTTTCTCCTGACAATTAACGTTGTGTACGTAGATACATATACTTGTCTATACAAGCATGCGCAAGCCAGGATTTAACACAAATGATACATTTTTGTTATATTGCGTCAGCAATCACGTTTTGCTGACGCGCAGGGAGATCAGGACGCAAAATGGCCCTGCAGACGGTAGCGGCTGCCGGGGAAAAGCAGGCGCGCGTGGGAGACGATATGGGTAGTGGACCAGGTGCGGCGGCGGATCAGCAGACAGGGGTCGTGCGGGTGAATATGCAGCAGCGCGCACTCCTCAGCCGTTGCCTGCACCGCCTCGACAATGTGCTCCCCTTCGGTCAGCGGGGCGATCAGCGACAGATAGTCGTGGGGCGTGGTGGCGGTATAGTCCTGACGCAGATAGTCCGGCACCACGGCGGCGTTGACGCAGCGGTCCTCAATCTGTACCGGGACGTCATTTTCAAAATGTACCATTAGCGAATGGAAAATCCGCGTACCGGCGGCCACGTTCAGCGCCGCGGCCTGAATCAGGTCGGCCTGCGTTTCCTCCAGCAGCAGCACTTCACAGCGGTGCTGATGGCGGCGCGAAGCAATTTCTTCGGCGATGCTGCGCACTTCAAACAGCGCCGACTGCCCTTTCGGCTCCGCGACAAACGTCCCTACCCCCTGTAATCGCACCAGCAGGCCTTCATCGGTCAGTTCACGCAGCGCCCGATTGATGGTCATGCGGCTAAAGCCAAACTGCGCCACCAGTTCCGCCTCCGAAGGAATGCGATCGTGCGGACGCCAGACGCCGCTGTGGATCTTTTCGCTGATAGCCTGCTTCACCTTTTCATAGAATGGCGCAGGCGCGGAACGAGGTTGCGGTGAGAACATGGCCGGGCTTCCTTGTGCAAATGGGCGGCGAAACGTCCAGAATATACCGAATCGCTACCGCCACCAATGGGCGATTTGCCACGCCAGGCGGGCTGCCGTGCGGGCTCCACGGCTATCAATATCGTACTGCGGATTAAACTCCACCAAATCCACCGCCTGGAGCTTACCGCTGCGGCACAGCGGCTCGACGATGCGCAGCAGCATGGCCATCGGGATGCCGAGCGCGGCAGGCGCGGAGACGGCGGGCATTTCACTGGCGGGCAGCACGTCGAGATCGATAGTCAGATACAGACGATCGTAGCGGGCGATATTTCGCGCGATCTCCGGGATCGCTCGCGCCTCGAAAGCGGTAAGCACATCGAGATCTTCAATAATCGTCACCTCGCGGCGGGCGGCCTCGTCCAGCAGCGCCTGGGTATTGGCGGCGCGGCTCACGCCGATGCAGGCGTAATGAAAAGCGCGCCGCTGCGCTTCGCAGGCCAGCGCCAGCTGACGGAACGGCGTACCGGAGCTGGCCCGGTCGGCGATACGTAAATCCAGATGCGCATCAAGATTAATAATGCCGACCTCCTCCCCCGGGAACGCGTCCAGAACCCCGGCGCCGTGGCCGAAGGCCGTCTCGTGCCCGCCGCCGAGAACCAGCGTACGCTTGCCCGCGCGTTGGCAGGCGGTTACCGCTTCGCGCAGCGCCTGCTGTGCCGCCTCCAGCGCGTCGTCCACCACATGGATAGTCCCCATATCCACGCAGCGGTCGTGTCCATCATGGCTGGCCATATTTGCCAGTGCCCGGCGCAGGGTTTCCGGCCCCATTTCAGCGCCGGTGCGCCCTTTATTGCGCCGAACCCCTTCATCACAGGCGAATCCAAGCAGGGCAATCTCGCCAGCCAGCTTCTCCGGCTCAAAACGCTCGGCCCGGACGATAGTCTGAAACAGGCGCAGCGCGTTGGCCGCCTCCGCGCTGTCGTCGCGTCCCTGCCAAAGCGCGGCGGGGGTAGGTTGCCATAGCTTCATACGATTTCTCCACGAACGACCCGCTGCCAGAGCGGACTGCGCCCGGGCTCATAAACCATCTCCACCGGATGCTCCGCATCCCAGATAGCGAAATCGGCAACAAAGCCCGGCGCCAGCTGGCCATGGCTCGCCTTGCGGCCCAGCGCCTGCGCCGCATGACGCGTCACGCCTGCCCACGCCTCCTCCGGCGTTAAGCCAAATTTCACACAGGCCATATTCATCGCCAGATGCAGGCTGGCAAAGGGGCTGGTGCCGGGATTGTAGTCCGTCGCCACCGCCATCGGGACCTGATATTCACGCAGCAGTTCAACCGGCGGCCTGCGGGTTTCGTTAAGGAAATAGAACGCGCCGGGCAGGAGCACCGCCACGGTGCCGCTGCGACTCATCGCCGACACGCCTTCTGGCGTCAGGTATTCGATATGGTCGGCGGAAAGACCGTGATAGCGGCTCACCAATTCAGCGCCGCCCAGCGAAGAGAGCTGCTCGACGTGCCCTTTTACCGGAATACCCAATGCCTGGGCCGTGCTGTAAACCCTTTCCGTTTGCGCCGGACTAAAGCCAACGTTTTCGCAGAAGGCATCAACGCTTTCAAATAGCCCCTCTTCCCACAGCGTGGGAAGAATGGTTTCACATACCAGATTAATATAACCGTCCGGGTCGCCTTTATATTCCGGCGGCGTGGCGTGGGCGGAGAGCAGCGTGGGGGAAATCTCAACGCTATGCGCCGCGGCAAGCTGTTGTACAACCCGCAGCATTTTACGTTCGTTTGCGAGATCCAGCCCGTAGCCAGACTTGATCTCGAGAGTAGTGACCCCTTCGCGCAGCAGACGAGCCAGCCGCTGTCGGGCCAGCGCCAGCAGTTCGGCTTCGCTGCTGTCGCGGGTAGCCCGCACGGTCGCGTTAATACCGCCGCCGTTGGCGCTAATGGTCTGGTAGGAGACGCCGTTGAGGCGCTGCTCCCACTCTTGCGCCCGGCTGCCGCCAAAGACCAGGTGCGTATGGCAATCTATTAGCCCCGGCGTAAGCAGTCTGCCGCCAAGGTCAATACTCTGCCCTGCGGGCGCCTGGGCTTCTGGCACAATGGCTTCGATACGTCCGTTGCGTACCAGCAGCGCATGATAATCCAGCAGCCCGTAAGGCTGAGAGGAACGAGGATCGAGCGTGGCCAGGCGGACGTTTCGCCAGATTACGCGTTCGGAAGGTAGGTGTGTCATAGCCGTCAACTTGTCATGGGTTGTATAGACATTTATTTTGATTCCGCGAAAAATGTCAACCCGACAGCGGCGAATGTTATTTATTTGTGATCAAAAGCGATCCATTCCAGCCGCTCGCTATGTAAAGGAAGCAACTTTTTTTCGCTACATCTTCCCGTTTCGCTTAAGTTGGTATAAAACAGCAGGCTTTAAAGGACTTATCCCCTTAATTTATTCTTGCCCGGAGCAATATGAACACATATTCCGTTTCCCGCCTGGCGCTGGCGCTGGCCTTTGGCGTGACATTGTCCGCCTGTAGTTCGACGCCTGCCGATCAACAACCCTCCACGCAGACTGCGCCGGGCACGGCCTCTCGTCCTGTTTTAACCGCCGATGAGGCGAAGAACTTTTTACCGGCGAGCTATTTCCAGTCTCTCGATCCGAACGCTGCTGCGTGGACGCCGTCCGCCATCAGCCTTCCGGCGCAGCCGGATTTTGTCGTTGGGACTGCGGGTACCCAAGGGGTAACCCACACCACCATTCAGGCCGCGGTGGATGCAGCGATTACCCGCCATTCTAATCGTCGCCAGTTTATCGCCATTATGCCGGGCGAATATGCCGGCACCGTATACGTGCCGGCGGCACCCGGCGCGCTGACCCTGTACGGCACCGGCGAGAAGCCGATTGACGTTAAAATCAGCGCCGCAATTGACTCAGAAATGGATCCGGTCTCCTGGCGTCACCAGGTCAACCCGGGCGGTAAATATATGCCGGGTAAACCGGCCTGGTATATGTACGACAGCTGCCAGAACAAACGTACCGCTACCGTTGGCGTGATGTGCTCAGCGGTTTTCTGGTCGCAGAACAACGATCTCCAGTTGCAGAACCTGACTATCGCCAACAACCTCGGCGACAGCGTTGACGCGGGTACCCACCAGGCCGTGGCGCTGCGTAGCGATGGCGATCGGGTGCAGATTAACCACGTGAACATCCTTGGCCGCCAGAACACCTTTTTCGTGACCAACAGCGGCGTACAAAACCGCCTGCAGGATAACCGTCAGACCCGTACGCTGGTCAGCAACAGCTATATAGAAGGCGATGTCGACATCGTTTCCGGCCGTGGGGCGGTGGTGTTCGATAATACCGACTTCCGCGTGGTCAACTCACGCACCCAGAAAGAGGGTTACGTCTTTGCTCCGGCGACCCTGAAGAGCGTGACCTACGGCTTCCTCGCAGTGAACAGCCGCTTTACCGCTTCCGGCGATAACGTCGCGCAGTTGGGTCGTTCTCTGGACGTTGACGGCAACACCAACGGGCAGGTCGTGATTCGCGATAGCGTCATTAATGAAGGCTTTAATGTTGCCAAACCGTGGGCTGATGCCGTCGGTTCAAACCGTCCGTTTAGCGGCAACACTGGTACCGCGGATGCCAAAGGCAACACGCAGCGGAACCTGAACGACACGAACTTCAACCGCATGTGGGAATACAACAACCGCGGCGTGGGAAGCTTTGTCGTCGCAGAACCGAAGCAATAACGCTCAAACCGAAAGGGGGAGCCCTTCCCCCTTTGTCTCTTTCTCTTCCCGCTGTACCCTTCCTTCTTCTTCACCACTATCCCCTCATCATGAAGGTTATTCCTGCACATACGCCGTTCTGTACAAGTTTCCTGCATTATCTTTACAATAAAATATTCATATAAAACAATAAATTAAAGAATTATTTAAAAAAAATAAACTAAATGTACAAAATTAATTCGTAAAAATTGTACATCCTGAAAATCGTGACTATAGTTATTACGTAAGTTTTAAATCCTGCATTACAGCATTCTTATGATTTAAAAAAATGCCCACCATTTCCTTGGGGATGGTGAAGAACCGTATCGCAAAGATGATGGCTAGCCACATCTTTGTTTGGTGATTAATTGCCTAATATGACTCGAGATATACTATGCAGACTAAAAACACAATTCCCGCAGAGTTTATTGCGAACTCTGCTTTGCTGAAAAATATCGAACATATGGTGCAGGCCCAGACGGAGAATGAAACCGTTAGCCACGATCGTTTAATCGTTGAAGTGCAGCATCGCCTGAATATCGAAAAAAATGAAATTCTCGCCGACTTATATATCCAAACGCTGCATATGCTTCGTGCCAAAAGTCATCATTAAGCGTGATATATGATTTGTTAAATCAAGCCTGCATTAACATTTCTGCCTCGGAGGACAAATGAACAACGACAAGCAAGGTCACTTTTTTAATCATTACGATCTTTGGATTAACAATAACCTTCTTCGTCAAGGATTACAGCTGATACTGGATTCGTTATCACCAGGCTGTTTCCATGGAAAATATGTCTTTTTCACCAGCGATAACTATTATGCGGTGCTCAATCATCATTATGATCGCAAAAGAGTTCGTTTTGTCCTGCTCACCGATGGCAATGATTTAAACTTTCTAAGCGAGCTGCCGATGTACAGAATTCCTGCACGCGCAACGCCGGCTGAGATAAAATCTTTTATTCTCCGCCCTACCTTGTTCGGCAAGAAGCCTGACAGAGAATCAGAAAATATTATTTTCACCAGCCGTGAAAAAGAAGTGATTCGTCTGATGAACAATGGCGAGGCGATGGTGAATATAGGGAAGTCCCTGAATTTACATATTAAAACAATTTATCAAATTCGCCTCACCTTAATTAAAAAACTTGGCTGCTCGGGCCGGACAGATTTTTTTAATATTAGCCGCAGCGAAACATTTAAAGCCTGGACACAGCTCAATTTCTGACAGTTACCGAACGGCCAGGCAGGTGTTGGTTCGGGAAGACAAGCGGCGGAATAACATCTCTAAAAATGTTCCGCTGCTAACCCTCTCTTACGCTTACTCTCCGTGAAACTCGATAGTGTAGCCCTGGCTTTGCCAGTGGCTCAGTAATTCTGCCTGCAAAGGGGTCAGCGCGCGGCCGGTCCAGACAAAAATATGCTGACCGGGGAATAACTCGGGGCGGGGAGAGTCAAGCGGCTCTGCCAGCACGTTGACATGCCAGGCGCGCTGCGATAAACGCCACGCTTCCAGCCACACCCGGGTACGATCTTCATTTCCCCAGCCTACCAGCAGGGTCTCTTTACCCACCTTTTTACGCGACTCCGCAAGAATAAGCGCCACGCAATCAATCAGGATACCGTCCAGCATGCTTATGATGGCCAGGGAAGTGTTCTGATCGAGATTGAGCTTGCTGCGCACCGGGATGAAAAGCTGGTCAATAAGTTTATCTACGGGATATTCATGGCTGAGTGACATGATGCGGGTACGTAATTTCGCAGGCTGTACAAGGCGCAGAAGAGACATCATTTCTTCCTGGAGCAGAACGCCTGCGTCGTGCGATTCAGGGTGCTGGCCTTCCAGTAGCGCCTTAACCTTGCCAACCGAAACCCCCCGATCGATCCAGCGTTTGATTTCCTCAATGCGCTGAACGTCCTCCTCGTCAAACTGGCGGTGTCCACACTCGCTTCTCTGCGGCTTGAGCAAACCATATCTCCGCTGCCATGCACGCAAAGTCACAGGGTTGATTCCGCAACGTTCGGCAACTTCGCCGATGCTGTAATGTGCCATTAGCGCCCTCTACCTGAAAATACTTTCCCGACTAAATTAACTAATTTAGCCGGATTGTACAATTAACTTTTCTTGTACAGTTAAAATAAACAGGTCGGACGCCAATGTACAGGTCAAAAAAGAATGATTATTTTACCCTTCGCTACGTTTTTTTTACGTAAACATGCACTCCGCCGCAGAAAAAAATTTATAGCAGCTCCCACGCTGTTTTTTTCTCAGGCCATGCTACCGCAGGAATTCCCCCCAGACACGGCCTGGCAAATAAATTTCCCTGGAAATGGATAATACCCGCGGACTCCAGCCACATCCACTCCTCCGGCTGCTCAATGCCCACCGCTGAAATGGCGATTTCCAGCGAATTACAGCATTTAATGATGGCCTGCACGATGGCCTGTTTTGGGCCGTGCTTATGAATATCCTTAACCAATTGGCGATTAATCTTAATGCGGTCCGGCTGAAACTGGGCCAACAGCAAAAGCCCGGCAAATCCGGCGCCAAAGTGATCGATCGCTACGCGAATTCCTGCGGACTTAAGCTTTCGCACGGAATCGGTGAATTCATCAATGCGGGAAATGGCTTCACTCTCGGTGAACTCGACGATAATTTGTTCTGGAATCAAACCATTGGATTCAATTTCCGCCAGCAGAAATTCGACGGCCCCGGAAATATTTACCAACGTCATCGGTAGCAGGTTAATCGACAGAGTGCGTCCATGCAGGCGCAGACGGCCCGCCATGGCAAATGCAATACGCTTGCTAAGGAGGTCCGTTGAGTACATTTCCTCTCGTGACAGCCCATCAAAATAGACTGCCGGCGATTCGCCAGAAGGGGTACGCAGCAGCGCTTCCACGGAGACGATCTCTTTCGCAAACGGGTCGATAACCGGCTGGAACGCGAAACTGCACTCGGCCCGCGCCAGCGGAGTATCAGGATACGAGGCTTCCCCTTCCGTCACAAAATCCCAGCTTTCGGCCGCAGGAATCTCGTAATAGTTCTCCTTTTCCGTTGCTTCCACGAAGGTACGGAAAAAATGGAGCGCTCTGTCGTCATAGGTGAGTTGATATTTCGTTGTGCCTTTATCCAGCACAACTTGCAGCACTTCATCGCGGTCATACTCTCGTAAATCAAAGAGTTCCATACCTATTTTGCCGAAGCGCCGCGTCGGACCATGATCCCTGAGCAGTTCAACAAGATTATGGTGCCGCGGGTCTGTGCAGATACGGCGATAAATTCCTTCAACCTTCTCTTCAGGCCCTTCTAATAATTGAAAAAAATGGGTGCCGTTAAAAAGCAAAATCCCCGACACGTCTTCCTGGCCATTTTTTACATTTGCTTCAGCAACCATGCTATCAAGCGATTTAATTGACACGTTGTCGCAGATATGGCTGCGATAAATGATGGTAGTGAGCATGAAATTTCCGACAGAAGAGATAAAACTAATGAGATATTACAGTAGCAGTTCCACTGCAATAAATCCTGTAAAACAGCCGGTCTTCCTAACAAATATTTTGCATTAACCGACTCATTTCACTGCGATTCTTGCCTGACGGCACACCTGTACAAGACGTACATCTTACGCTGGCGCACCCCTCACAACAAAAAAGATAAAAAAAACATTTAAAATCAAATTGTTATAAAAAATATTAAAAAAAATAACATTTTTTCTTCATTTTTTATGTACAAGTTAGCAATCATTGTATAACTTTAATCGCAAGTTTACTGATGATTGAACTGACAGGAGCACATATGCAGCAGAACGGTTACATTCCTGACACGGCTAACGCTATTGCCCACTACTTTAATAAAGCTTCACTGCCTTCGCAGCAGGAAACGTTAGGGCAGATAGTGATGGATATCCTCAATGAAGGACGGAACCTTAATCGCAAATCCCTGTGTACAAAACTGTTGGCTCGCCTCGAAGTCGCTTCTGGGTTTGAAGAAGAGATCCATTATCAAACGCTGATCGGCCTCCTGTTCGAGAACCAGTGATAAAAGTTCCTCCGGCTATCTGGTGATTTGAGTCGTTACTGAATGAGGAAATATAAGGGATGGGCCAGAATCTGACACCGATTACCGGCTTGCGACTAAATTCCCAGTCATGGAGATGACGATGATCAGAGATACAGTTATGAACAACGATGATTATGATCCATTAACAGATTTACTGATTGGAGAAGCGGTCTTATCCCTACTCAAAAGTAAGGGACCTATAAGTCAACAAGCGCTGATCGATAAACTCCAGGCCATGCAGGCGGGAGAAGTCGATACAAAGCGGCGGAACACCCTTGGGCATATTATCGAGGAAATCAGTAATAGGGTATCTCGCCGTGGTAAGAAAATAACTCTGGGTACTTCAGACGCTAAAAATAATTGGGCAGAACAAACGACTTTATTAGGTTCTCCCTCGCAGCCTGGTACAAATAAAATTCACTGACCCTTCGCGGTCAATCGTTTAACTAACACAGTAGAGAATATGATGAGACAAACTATACATCAACAACCGGATATTTACGCTGGCCTGAACGATAACGCACTCTCTGAATATTTCCGCAATGCAGGCGATAGGCTGATTGATGAATCCGCGGTTATGTCGCTGGCTATTAGCAGTATTCTTGAGTCTGAGGGACATCTCAGCAACAAGGCAATTATTCTTTGGTTGATTACCGCTCTCGAGACCACTAGCGACGTGGTAACCGCGGACGTCATTCGCAAAACGCTGGAAATCGTCGTAAGCTATACAATGGATGATATCTAATTTATTAACCGCTCCGCATTAAACAGGGAAGTCGCATATCGCGAATCGAAGGATTATTTTTTACCAAAGCGGTGGGTATATGTTAAATCCTCGCGCGGTGTCATTTTTTTAAAACTCGCCACCTGACATCAGATGAATTATCTGGATGGGGCGAGTTTTAAATCAACATAAGTATGCTAGCCCGGTAATCAACGTTATTCATTCCGTGGAAAAGACCGCCGATATCACTGCGCTACAGCACCCCGGCCAGGCGGCGAACGCCGTCGAGCAGCACCTCTGGCGGATGGTTGGCAAAACCGAATAAAACCCCCTCGCGCGACATCGGCCGCTGGCAATATCGCGCAAAAGTCTGCACGCCTAAGCCGATCTGGCGCGCCTTAGCGACGACCTCTTTTGCTTTCAGACCATCTGCTAACCAGCAGACGATATGCACTCCCGAATCCGTTGGATGCACCCGCATACGCCCGGCAAAATAGCGTTCAATCGCCGCCTCCAGCGCGCTTTTTCGCTCAAAACAGGCTTTACGGATACGACGAACATGGCTGGCATAGTGTCCCTCGTGGATAAAACGCGCCAGAACGGCCTGTTCCAGATATCCGCTACAGAGATCGGTGTAATATTTCGTTATGGCGAACTGTTCGCGCAAATGCTCAGGGACCACTAAAAAACCCAGACGAAACTCGGGGTACATCATCTTAGAAAAGGTGCCGGAATAGATAACCCTCTGATGTTTATCTAACCCTTGCAATGCCTGTAAAGAGCGGGCGGCATAGCGGAATTCGCTGTTGTAATCATCTTCAAATATCCAGGCCCGATTGGCTTGCGCCCATTCCAGCAAAGCAAGCCTTCTTGGCAGGCTAAGGGTTCCACTGAGCGGGAATTGATGCGACGGCGCGGTATAGACCAGCTTAGCTTGCGGGTAATGGCGTATTCCATCCTGAATATCCATGCCTTCACCGTCAACGCGAACGGGCCGGACCATCGCTCCCCGGGCGGCGAATGCGCCGCGCGCGCCGTTATAGCCGGGATCATCGAGCCAGACTTCATCGCCCTTTTCCAGTAAAACCTGAGCGGCAATGGCCAGCGCCTGTTGAATACCATTGACAATAATAACCCGATCTTCATGGCAATTTACGCCGCGCGTGGCCTGAATATAGTGGCTAATCGCCTGTCGTAAAGGTAGATATCCATAAGCCGTGGCGTGCGCCCCCAACTCACGGCGCGATTGCCGCCAGACGCGCCCCAGCAGCCGCCCCCATAACGCATGCGGGAAGAGATCGGTACAGCCGATACCGACGGCAAAAACCTGACGCATTTCACCACTCCCTTCTCTTTCAGACCATGATGGCAACAATGCGGCAACGTCAGGATTAAGCGGGCCAACGGCGGCCATTGCCGTTTCCGGCTGTGGCGACGATTCATACTCGCTAATGACGCTATCCGGAATATGCTCGCAAACAAAGGTGCCCGCCCCCTTGCGCGTGACCAGATAGCCCTCATCCACCAGGCGGTCAAAACCGGCAATAACCGAGTTTCGCGAGATCGCCATCATCTCAGCCAGCGCCCGGCTGGAGGGGATCTTTGAACCCGCCGTTAAGCGCCCATCCAGAATCGCGTTACGCAGGGCGTGATACAGCTGATCTTTGATAACGCCGCGCGGGAGCAACAATTCCTGAAACAGCGGTGCAATAGGTTTTGGCATAGCGGTAATGGCGATCGGTAAGCTAAAAGTGGATCCTATGAATATACATAAAGTGTCACTTTTTAGGAACCATAAGAGCGCCTACCATAGCGGCATGTAAAGACCATCCCGGTTTATAAAAGTAAGGAACCGCCATGAATAGCCAAAATAGCGACATTAATCACGGGCAAATCACCCTCCTCCCCGCAGCTGATAACGACTTTGCCCAGTGGCTGCCGCTGTGGAAAAGCTACCAGACGTTTTATCGCGTCGACATTCCGGAGGAGGTGACGCGCCTAACCTGGAGTCGGTTTTTAAATCCGGTCGAACCGATGTTTTGCGCCGTAGCAAAACGTGAGGGGAAGATAGTTGGATTCGTTCATTATCTCTTCCACCGCTCCACCTGGGCCGAAAGCGACTATTGCTATCTGGAAGATTTATTCGTTGATCCGGACGTCCGGGGTCAGCATATCGGTAAACAATTAATTGAGTATGTTCAACGGCAGGCGCGAAAACGCCACTCCGCCAGCCTGTACTGGCATACGCATGAGACCAACCTTCGGGGCCAGCGTCTGTATAACTGGGTTGCGGAAAAAAGCGGCATGATTGAGTATCGTATGCGGGTGAAGTAGCCCTTTCGTCAGGCGTAAAAAAACCTCGCCGCGGCGAGGTTTTTGTCAAACACGCCGGCTTAGTAAGCGTTTACCACCACCCACATTGGGCCCTGGCCTACGGCATAGCGCCCTTTTTCCTGGAGCAGCCCCTGCTCGCCTTCGATTTCATACACCGCGATATGATGGGACTTCTGACCGGCAGCGATCAGATATTTGCCGCTATGATCGAGGTTAAAGCCGCGCGGCTGGGTCTCGGTATTCTGATAACCTTCGATGGACAGCACGCTGCCGTCTTCCGAGACGCTGAAGATGGTGATAATGCTGGCGGTACGATCGCAGGCGTAGAGGTGACGGCCATCCGGGGTCAGATGGATATCCGCCGCCCAGCGCACGCCGGCAAAATCAGGCGGCATGATGTCCAGGGTCTGCACGCACTCGATTTTGCCGTGCGGATCTTTCAGCTCCCAGACGTCAACGGAGCTATTCAGTTCGTTTATGCAGTAGCCGTATTGCTGATTCGGATGGAACACCATATGACGCGGGCCTGCGCCTTCAACGGTGGTCACTTCAGCCGGCTCCTGCTCTGCGAGGAAACCGTCGTCGCTCAGGGTAAACAGGCAGATACGATCCTGCTTCAGCGCCGGTACCCATAGGGTGCGATTATTCGGAGAGATATTTGCCGAGTGGCAGCCTTCCAGACCTTCAACCACCGCCACCGCTTCTCGCGGCAGGCCGTCCACCAGCGGCGTAACGCTCACGCAGCCCGCGTTATAGGAAGCGCTGAACACAAAACGCCCCTGATGATCGGTAGAAATATGCGTTGGGCTACCCGGCAGCGGAGCTTCGCCAGCGAAAGTCAGGGCGCCATTATCGGGCGCAATGCGGTAGGCCAGTACGCGAAACTCCGGACGCACGCCGACGTAGAGAAACTCTTTGTTCGGGCTCACCACCATCGGCTGTACCTGGCCCGGGGCATCAACAACCTGCACCAGGGTCAGTTTCCCCTCAAGATCCAGATCCCAGACGTGAATCTGCTGGCTTTCCGGGCTGGCGGTATAAACGGTTTGTTTCATGAATACTCCTTCCTCACTGCACGTGGAAATTTCATTTTTCAGATGAATGACACCCTGAAAAATACAATATGCATACACCATGCTATTCAGGTTGCCTCCTCGCAGCCTGAAAGATCAAGTGTATCGGCTCTTTAGCGGTAGATGCTGAAAAGTTTGCCCGAATGGCGCAGCGGTGTACCATCATAGCCTGCTAACTTTTCATCATTAACCGGAAACAACACATGACCTCACGCGTGATTGCCCTGGACTTAGACGGCACCCTACTCACCGGCAAAAAAACCATTCTCCCCGCCTCACTCGACGCGCTGGCACGCGCCAAAGACGCGGGATATCAAATCATCGTCGTCACCGGTCGACATCACGTCGCTATCCATCCTTTTTATCAGGCGCTGGCTCTGGATACACCTGCAATTTGCTGTAATGGCACTTATTTGTATGATTATCATGCAAAAAAGGTTCTGGAGTCCGATCCTATGCCGGTTGACAAAGCCTTGAGCCTGACGGAAATGCTGAACGAGCACGCGATTCACGGCCTGATGTACGTCGATGACGCCATGCTTTATGAGCAGCCGACCGGGCACGTGATTCGCACCGCCAACTGGGCGCAGTCGCTGCCCGTCGAGCAGCGTCCGGTGTTCACTCAGGTCGATTCTCTGGCGCAGGCGGCCCGTGAAGTCAAGGCCGTGTGGAAATTCGCCCTGACTGATGAAGACACCGCAAAACTGCAGCGCTTTGCCCAACATGTTGGCCAGACGCTGGGTCTGGAGTGCGAATGGTCGTGGCACGATCAGGTGGATATTGCCCGGGAAGGCAATAGCAAAGGTAAACGCCTGGCCCAGTGGGTCGCGTCGCAGGGGCTGTCGATGCAGGATGTTATCGCTTTCGGCGACAACTATAACGACCTCAGTATGCTGGAAGCCGCCGGTATCGGCGTGGCGATGGGCAACGCGGTGGAGGACGTCAAAGCGCGCGCCAACGTCGTGATCGGCGAAAACGAGACCACCAGCATCGCCGACTACATCTATCGCCACCTGTTGTAATCAGGCGGCTATCGACACGCTTTTTATCTGCGCATACAGCCGCTGGCCTGGGACAACCCCCAGCTCATCGCGAGCCCAGGGGCTGATGCGCGCCCATAGCGTACGGCCGCTAATCTCCAGCCTGACCTCAACCTGGCCATGGCTTTCAATACACTGCATGACCTGCGCGGGCAAAATGTTACGGATACTGGTTTGCTGAGCGGGCTGCAGCACCAAAGAAACGTCCGAGGCCTGAATGCGGATCCGCGCGCTTTCGCCCTGCGGCCTGTCGAGCCGGTTGACCCATATCTGCCGATCGCCCAGCGCCAGCGCGGTCATGGCATACCGCGGATGCTGAGCGGCGACGGTTACGTTCAGGATAGTGCTTTGCTGATCCTGGGGAAGCCAGGGATGCATTACGCTGCTGCTCCACACCTCTTCCAGGCAACCAAAGGCTTTGACTTTCCCCGCTTCCAGCACCAGGACGTTATCCGCCAAATGCTGAATCTCATCCAGAGAGTGGCTGACGTACAGCATCGGGATATTGATTTCGCGCGCCAGACGCTGCAGATAGGGCAATAGTTCACGCTTGCGCGGGATATCCAGCGACGCCAGCGGCTCATCCAGAAGCAGCAGTTCCGGGGCGGTAAGCAGCGCCCGGCCAATCGCCACCCGCTGTTTTTCTCCGCCGGAGAGACCGCCAGGCAGGCGGTCAAGCAGCGGCGCAATGCCGAGCAGCGCCACCAGCTTGTCAAACTGCGCCGCCATATTCTTCGCCATGCCATATTGCAGATTGCCGCGCACCTTATAATGCGGGAACAGGCGAGCGTCCTGAAAAACGTAGCCAATGCGGCGTTTTTCCGGCGCCAGGCAGATACGTTTTTCAACATCATTGAGCACTCTGCCGTTAAGAACGATGCGCCCCTGCTGCGGGCGCGTCAGGCCGCTAATGGCGTTAATCAGCGAGGTTTTACCCGCGCCTGAAACGCCGAAAACCGCGGTGATGCCGCTGGCGGGAAGCGTCTCGCGAATTTGCAGGCGGTGGGTGCCCAACGTCTGGCTAAAATCGAGTTCGAGCATGATTATTTCCCCATCCGCTGACGGCTAAGGCGGGCCAGCCATTCGGAAATCAGCAGCGATACCAGCGCCAGCGCAATCGAAATCAGGCATAAACGCGCGGCCGCGCCTTCCCCACCGGGAGTCTGAATCAGGGTATACATTGCCGAAGGAATCGTGCGCGTTTCGCCTGGAATGTTGGAGACAAAAGTGATGGTGGCGCCAAACTCGCCCAAAGAACGGGCGAAGGCCAGCACGGTGCCGACGATAATACCGGGTAGCGTCAACGGTAGCGTAATAGTGAAAAATACCCGCCAGCGCCCGGCGCCCAGGGTACGCGCCGCCTGCTCAAGTTTGATGTCGACCCCTTCCAGCGCAAGACGAATGGCACGCACCATCAACGGAAAGGACATCACCGCCGCCGCCAGTACCGCGCCGCGCCAGCTAAACGCAAAGCTCAGACCAAACCAGTCATACAGCCAGCTGCCGATAAAACCCCGTCTTCCCATCGCGATCAGCAAGAGATACCCCACCACCACTGGCGGTAATACCAGCGGCAGGTGGAGGATGCTATCGAGCAGCGCTTTACCGGGAAAATCCCGGCGAACCAGCAGCCAGGAAAAAAAGATGCCAAAAGGCAAGCTCAGTACCACCGCCAGGGAGGAGACTTTCAGGCTCAGCAGTACCGCCTGCCATTCAGGATCGCTTAAGAACATTAGTGGGTAGTAAATCCGTAACGTTTAAAGATGGCGGAAGCTTCCGGCCCTTTTAGATAGTCATAAAACGCGCTGACTGCGGCATTTTTATGCCCGTCGACGATTGCCAGAGGATATTCAACTTTCTTATGCGAATCTTCCGGGAAGGTACCGACAACTTTTACGCCCTTGCTGGCGACCGCATCAGAGCCGTACACGATCCCCAACGGCGCTTCGCTGCGCTCAACCAGGGCCAGCGCGCCGCGCACGTCTTCCGCAGGAGCCAGCTTCGGCGACAGCGTCTCCCAGGCCCCCAGTTTTTGCAACGCTTCTTTCGCATAGATGCCGGCTGGCACGTGCGCCGGGTCGCCAACGGCCAGACGACCGCCTTTCAGCAGGCTGGTCCAGTCGGTTTTATCATTAATGCTGATATCGCCCTGAGCGCTGGCCTTCGGCGCCACGACCACCAGGCTGTTGCCGAGCAGCGTCGCGCGGGATGCGGTATCAATGCTTTTTTTCTCCACCGCGTAATCCATCCATTTCTGGTCGGCGGAGATAAACAGATCCGCCGGCGCGCCCGCTTCAATCTGTCGCGCCAGGGTCGATGAAGACGCAAACGAAGAGACAACCTCGACGTTCTTCTCTTTCTTATACTCTTTAGCGATATCCTGCATGGCGTTGGTGAGCGATGCCGCGGCAAAAACCGTCACCTTGCCCTCTTCCGCCAGCGCGTGGCCCGCAACGGAAAGCGTTAACGTTGCTCCAGCAATAAAGCGAAACCATTGACCTGTCATCAGAAACTCCCGTCGGTTCGTTATGTAGAAGACAATATAACGATAGCGCTAAGATTTTCCCAGAGAAAATTAGGGGTAATCAGTAACGGCTCAATTGAGGGGGGACAGATAAAAACGCCCGGGAGAACCGGGCGCGGGGGAAAATCAGTGGTTTTGCGGTCTGCTGTCTTTATGACCGGCTCCGGAGAAGAGGTTAAACACTTCGCCCAGCCCATAAATCAGCCCCAGGATGACCGCCATTACCACAGGGACCATGACTACGGCAAAAACCAGACTTTTCAATAGCTCTAACATGGTTGGCTCCAGAAAGTACGAATAGTTTATTGTAACTAATTCAGCCGGAAAAACACGCCCCATTTGTGCGGTGCCTCACTGGACACCGTGAGAGATGCACCTTGCAAGATGACCGCTATCGGTCACAATACTCTTTTTCATCAGGATATGATTATGCAGGCTGAAATCCTTCTTACCCTCAAATTACAGCAGCGCCTGTTTGCCGATCCCCGCCGTATCGCCCTGCTGAAACAGATTGACCAGACCGGCTCGATTAGCCAGGGGGCAAAAAACGCGGGCATCAGCTATAAAAGCGCATGGGATGCGATAAATGAGATGAACCAGCTCAGCGAGCAGACCCTGGTTGACCGTGCGACCGGCGGCAAAGGCGGCGGCGGCGCGGTCCTCACCCGCTACGGGCAGCGGCTGATTCAGCTTTACGACTTGCTGGCGCAGATTCAGCAGAAAGCGTTCGATGTCCTGAGCGATGATGATGCCCTTCCCCTCGACAGCCTGCTGGCCGCTATTTCGCGATTCTCTCTACAGACCAGCGCGCGCAACCAGTGGTTCGGCACTATTACCGGCCGCGACCATCAGCAGGTCCAGCAGCACGTTGAAGTCCTGCTGGCCGATGGGCAAACCCGCTTTAAAGTCGCCATTACCGCCCAAAGCGCCGATCGTCTGGGTCTTGCGGAAGGCCAGGAAGTATTAGTGCTGCTCAAAGCGCCGTGGGTCGGCATGACCCAGGATTCAGCCCTGGCGAAACAGGCGGACAACCAGCTGGCCGGACGTATCACCCACATCGAACGCGGGGCGGAGCAGTGCGAAGTGCTCATGGCGCTCCCGGATGGGCAGAGCCTTTGCGCCACCCTGCCGCTGGAACAGACGCGCGATCTGGCGGAAGGGGCGCAGGCGATAGCATATTTTAACGCCGATCGCATCATTCTTGCCACGTTGTGCTAACGCCATTGACATTGCGCTCGCGAAGACGTATCCCTGAAGTACATCGCTGCAAAAAGTGGGATACACAATGTCATTGTTGCAAATTTCGCAAGGCACGTTTCGTCTTAGCGATACCAAAACGTTAAATATTGAACACCTCAGCGTGCGGGCTGGCGAGAGCTGGGCTTTCGTCGGCAGCAACGGTAGCGGGAAGTCGGCGCTTGCGCGGGCGCTATCCGGCGAGTTGACCCTGCTAAGCGGGCAGCGCGAGTGCACCTTCTCGCGCATCACCCGTCTCTCTTTTGAGCAGCTGCAAAAGCTGGTCAGTGATGAGTGGCAGCGTAACAACACCGATCTGCTCAGCCCAGGAGAAGAAGATACCGGGCGCACGACGGCGGAAATTATCCAGGATGAGTTTAAAGACCCCTTCCGTTGCGCTCGCCTTGCTGAACAGTTTGCGATTAGCCACCTGCTCGAGCGCCGCTTTAAATACCTCTCTACCGGTGAAACGCGCAAGACCTTGCTGTGCCAGGCGCTGATGGGCGATCCCGACCTGCTTATCCTCGATGAGCCGTTCGACGGCCTCGATGTCGCCTCGCGCCAGCAGCTCGCCGAGATGTTGGCCACGCTGAACGAAGAAGGTATCGCCCTTGTTCTGGTGCTCAATCGTTTCGACGAGATCCCGGCGTTCGTGCAGTATGCCGGGGTACTGGCGGACTGCGTGCTGAGCGAAACCGGCGAAAAGCAGACCCTGCTACAGCAGGCGCTGATTGCCCAGCTCGCGCATAGCGAAAAGCTTGACGGCATGACGCTGCCGGAACCCGACGCCCCGGCTGCGCGCCTTGCGCTGGACAGCAAAGCGCCGCTCATCGTGCTGAACGACGGTCTGGTTTCATACAACGACCGCCCGATCATCAATCGCCTCAGTTGGACGGTCAATCCCGGCGAACACTGGCAGATCGTCGGCCCCAACGGCGCCGGTAAATCGACGCTGCTCAGCCTGATTGCCGGCGACCATCCCCAGGGATACAGTAACGATCTGACCCTGTTCGGCCGCCGCCGCGGCAGCGGTGAAACCATCTGGGATATCAAAAAACATATTGGTTACGTCAGCAGCAGCCTGCACCTTGAATACCGCGTCAGCACCAACGTGCGTAACGTGATTCTCTCGGGCTACTTCGACTCGATTGGCATCTACCAGGCCGTTTCCGATAAGCAGCACAAGCTGGTGCAAAACTGGCTGGATATTCTGGGTATCGACAAACGCACCGCCGACGCGCCGTTCCACAGCCTCTCCTGGGGGCAGCAGAGGCTGGCGCTGATCGTCCGCGCCCTGGTCAAACACCCGACCCTGCTGATTCTCGATGAACCGCTGCAGGGGCTCGACCCGCTCAACCGTCAGCTGGTGCGTCGCTTTGTCGATGTGCTGATTAGCGAAGGGGCGACGCAGTTGCTGTTTGTCTCCCACCACGCCGAAGACGCCCCGGACTGCATTACCCACCGTCTGGCCTTTGTGAGGAGTGGAGACGGTTACACTTACCAGCAGGGGCCGCTGCAAATTTAAGCCTGTACAGGGGTCTGCGGATCCCTGATTTTTTCAGAATAATAGCTATCACTCACACCATCACCCTGTTTTTACAATGAAAAAACCAAAACGGCCGGATTGAAAGTTTTAGTGTAAACGATTCCACCAATTTGGCCTGTGTCACACTTTTGGCTTCTTTGGTATGCTATCTTCTTCTCACACGATAAGCCTATTGGAGCGAATCATGAAAGTACTGGTTACAGGTGGTAGCGGTTACATTGGAAGTCACACCTGCGTTCAACTGCTATTGCAGGGACACGAAGTGATTATTCTCGACAATCTCTGCAACAGTAAACGCAGCGTATTGCCGATCATTGAACGTCTCGGCGGGAAAAGCGCCACCTTTGTCGAAGGCGACATTCGTAATGAAGCGCTGATGACGGAAATTCTTCACGATCACGCTATTGAAGCGGTGATCCATTTCGCCGGCCTGAAAGCCGTCGGCGAATCCGTCGCCAAGCCGCTGGAATACTACGACAACAACGTAACCGGCACACTGAAACTCGTTTCCGCCATGCGCGCCGCGGGCGTAAAAAACTTTATTTTCAGCTCCTCCGCCACCGTGTATGGCGACCAGCCAAAAATCCCTTATGTCGAAAGCTTCCCGACCGGGACTCCGCAGAGCCCGTACGGTAAAAGCAAGCTGATGGTCGAGCAGATCCTGACTGACCTGCAAAAAGCGCAGCCGGACTGGAGCATCGCGCTGCTGCGCTACTTCAACCCGGTCGGCGCGCATCCGTCGGGCGATATGGGTGAAGATCCGCAGGGCATCCCGAACAACCTGATGCCGTATATCGCGCAGGTCGCAGTCGGCCGTCGTGAATCGCTGGCGGTATTCGGCAACGACTACCCAACCGAAGATGGCACCGGCGTGCGCGACTACATTCACGTCATGGACCTGGCCGACGGCCACGTCGCGGCGATGGAAAAACTGGCTGATAAAGCCGGCGTGCATATCTATAACCTTGGCGCAGGCGTCGGCAGCAGCGTGCTCGACGTGGTCAACGCTTTTAGCAAAGCCTGCGGCAAACCGATTAACTACCACTTCGCGCCGCGCCGCGAAGGCGACCTCCCGGCCTACTGGGCGGACGCTGAAAAGGCCGATCGCGAGCTGAACTGGCGCGTGACGCGCAACCTTGACGAAATGGCGCAGGATACCTGGCACTGGCAGTCCCGTCATCCGCAGGGTTATCCAGACTAAGGAACCTTCATGAGCGTATTTAACCCCGTCGACCATCCACATCGTCGTTATAACCCGTTAACCGGGCAGTGGATTCTGGTTTCTCCACATCGCGCCAAGCGCCCCTGGCAAGGGGCGCAGGAAACGCCGGCAAAACAGAGTTTGCCCGCGCACGATCCGGACTGTTTCCTGTGCCCGGGTAATACCCGCGTCACTGGCGACAAAAACCCGAACTACACCGGTACGTTTGTTTTTACCAATGACTTTGCGGCTTTGATGACCGATACCCCAGACGCCCCGGAAAGCGACGACCCGCTGATGCGCTGTCAGAGCGCCCGCGGCACCAGCCGGGTCATCTGCTTCTCGCCAGATCACAGCAAAACGCTGCCAGAACTGAGCGTAGAGGCGCTGGAAGGCGTGGTTAAAACGTGGCAGGAGCAGACCGCCGATCTTGGAAAAACCTACCCGTGGGTGCAGGTTTTTGAAAATAAAGGCGCGGCGATGGGCTGCTCCAACCCGCACCCGCATGGCCAGGTGTGGGCAAACAGCTTTCTGCCTAACGAGGCGGAACGCGAAGATCGTCTGCAAAAAGCGTACTTCACCGAGCACGGCGCGCCGATGCTGGTGGATTACGCCCAGCGCGAATTAGCCGACGGTAGCCGCACCGTCGTCGAGACCGAACACTGGCTCGCGGTGGTCCCTTACTGGGCAGCGTGGCCCTTTGAGACGCTGCTGCTGCCGAAAGCGCACGTACAGCGCCTGACTGATTTAACCGACGACCAGCGCAGCGACCTCGCGCTGGCGCTGAAAAAGCTGACCAGCCGTTACGACAACCTGTTCCAGTGCTCATTCCCCTACTCGATGGGCTGGCACGGCGCGCCGTTTAACGATGAAGAGAATAATCACTGGCAGCTGCACGCGCATTTTTATCCGCCGCTGCTGCGCTCCGCGACGGTGCGCAAATTTATGGTCGGCTATGAAATGCTGGCCGAAACCCAGCGTGACCTGACGGCCGAGCAGGCTGCCGAACGTCTGCGCGCTGTGAGCGACGTCCATTTTCGCGAATCCGGAGTATAACCATGAGTCTGAAAGAGAACACCCAAGCCCTGTTTGCTGAGAAATTTGGCTATCCGGCCAGTCATGTTATCCAGGCCCCAGGCCGCGTTAACCTGATCGGCGAGCATACCGACTATAACGACGGGTTCGTACTGCCCTGCGCCATTGATTATCAGACGGTCATCGCCTGTGCGCCGCGCGACGATCGTACCGTCCGGGTGATTGCCGCCGATTACGCCAATCAGACCGATGAATTCTCTCTCGACTCGCCGATTACCAGCCACGACACCCAGCAGTGGTCGAACTACGTTCGCGGCGTGGTCAAGCACCTGCAGCAGCGGAATAACGCTTTCGGCGGCGCGGATCTGGTCATCAGCGGCAACGTGCCGCAGGGCGCAGGGTTAAGCTCCTCGGCTTCGCTGGAAGTCGCTGTCGGCACCGTGTTCCAGCAGCTGTACCATCTGCCGCTCGACGGTGCGCAGATCGCGCTGAACGGCCAGGAAGCGGAAAACCAGTTCGTCGGCTGCAACTGCGGCATTATGGACCAGCTGATCTCCGCGCTCGGTAAAAAAGATCATGCCCTGCTGATCGACTGCCGCACCTTAGGAACGAAAGCGGTGTCGATGCCGAAAGGCGTGGCGGTAGTGATTATCAACAGTAACTTTAAGCGCACCCTGGTCGGCAGCGAGTACAACACCCGCCGCGAGCAGTGTGAGACCGGCGCGCGTTTCTTCCAGCAACCCGCCCTGCGCGATGTGACTCTGCAAGAATTCAATGCCGTCGCCCACGAGCTTGACCCGGTGGTCGCCAAACGCGTTCGCCACGTGCTGACCGAGAATGCGCGCACCGTAGAAGCCGCCGTGGCGCTGGAGCAAGGCGACCTGCAGCGGATGGGCGAACTGATGGCGGAATCTCACGCTTCCATGCGCGATGATTTTGAAATCACCGTCCCGCAGATTGATACCCTGGTGGACATCGTCAAGGTGACCATCGGCGATAAAGGCGGCGTACGCATGACCGGCGGCGGTTTCGGCGGCTGTATCGTCGCGCTGGTGCCGGAAGATTTGGTCGATACCGTACAGCAGGCCGTTGCCAAAGAGTATGAAGCGAAAACCGGTATCAAAGAAACCTTCTACGTCTGCAAACCGTCTCAGGGAGCTGGACAATGCTAAACCCAACAACGGAGCTGGCGCCGGACGGCCAGCCGTGGAATCTTCTTACCCTGCGTAACGACGCAGGCATGACGGTCACGGTGATGGACTGGGGCGCGACGCTGCTCTCCGCGCGCGTGACGCTGGCTGACGGCAGCGTACGCGAAGCGCTGCTCGGCTGCGCGAACCCTGGCGACTATACCCGACAGGCCGCCTATCTCGGCGCCTCCGTCGGCCGTTACGCTAACCGTATTGCCAACAGCCGCTTTACCCTTGATGGCCACACCGTCAATCTGACGCCTTCCAACGAGGCGGGGCATCAGCTGCACGGCGGTCCGGAAGGGTTTGACAAGCGCCGCTGGCAGATTGTCAGCGCCGACGATCGTCACGCGCTGTTTTCACTCTCATCCCGCGATGGCGATCAGGGGTTTCCCGGCAATCTGACGGCAACGGCAGACTACCGCCTGACCGACGATAACCGGATCGCCATCGAGTATCGCGCCACCGTTGACCAACCGTGCCCGGTGAACCTGACCAACCACGTCTATTTTAACCTGGATGGCGTGCAGAGCGACGTGCGTAATCATAAGCTGCAAATCCTGGCCGATGTTTACCTGCCCGTCGAGAGCGATGGCATTCCGGGAGGCGATCTGCAAAACGTCACCCTGACCAGCTTCGATTTCCGCACGCCGAAGGTGCTGGCGGACGATTTCCTGCGCGATGAAGACCAGCAGAAAGTGAAAGGTTACGACCACGCCTTTCTGCTCCAGGCGCTGGGCGATGCCGGCAGACCGGCGGCTCACGTCTGGTCGCAGGATGAAAAGCTGCAGATGACGGTTTATACCTCCGCGCCGGCCCTGCAGTTCTACTCCGGCAACTATCTCGCCGGTACGCCGTCGCGCACGGCGCAGCCGTACGACGACTGGCAAGGCCTGGCCCTGGAGAGCGAGTTCCTGCCGGATTCGCCAAACCATCCGGAATGGCCGCAGCCGGATTGCGTGCTACGCCCCGGCGAAGAGTACGTCAGCCTGACGGAATATCAGTTTATTGCGCTATAACCCCCCCGCCCTCCCGATGGAGGGCTTTTTTTATCCTTTCGCTGAAAATTACGCCACTTACAGACAAAAATATAACCTCTGTTTTACAAGCACCTTACACTGAGCGACTATTTTCGCTATGGTTAGGGATAAGCATTGCCGTGAGGTAAATCACGGCAATATAATGAGAATAGTTATCAATCAATAAATATATACACTACCGCATTCGGGTCGCATCAAGGCGGCACTGGAGCGAATCCTGAGAGCATAGTCAACTATGTCGTCAGGGTGAGTAAACGTAGCCAACGATGAAGCGGCGCGAAGGATGACGTGTATTGAGGAGTAAGTGTATGGCTGTAACTAAGCTGGTACTCGTTCGTCACGGCGAAAGCCAATGGAACAACGAAAACCGTTTCACCGGTTGGTATGACGTTGACCTGTCTGAAAAAGGCGTGGGTGAAGCAAAAGCGGCCGGTAAGCTGCTGAAAGAAGAAGGCTTCAGCTTCGACTTTGCTTATACCTCTGTGCTGAAACGCGCCATCCACACCCTGTGGAACGTGCTGGACGAACTGGATCAGGCCTGGCTGCCGGTTGAGAAATCCTGGAAACTGAACGAGCGTCACTACGGTGCGCTGCAGGGTCTGAACAAAGCTGAAACCGCTGAAAAATACGGTGATGAGCAGGTTAAGCAGTGGCGTCGCGGCTTCGCGGTAACGCCGCCGGAGTTGACTAAAGACGACGAGCGCTATCCGGGCCACGATCCGCGCTACGCAAAACTGACCGACGCTGAACTGCCGACGACCGAGAGCCTGGCGCTGACCATCGACCGCGTCGTACCGTACTGGAATGAAACGATTCTGCCGCGTCTGAAAAGCGGTGAGCGCGTGATTATCGCCGCTCACGGCAACTCCCTGCGCGCGCTGGTGAAATACCTCGACAATATGGGGGAAGCAGAGATCCTCGAACTGAACATCCCGACCGGCGTACCGCTGGTGTATGAGTTCGACGAGAACTTCAAGCCTATCAAACATTACTATCTGGGTAATGCCGACGAAATCGCTGCGAAAGCCGCTGCCGTTGCGAACCAGGGTAAAGCGAAGTAATTTTCGCCGGATGTAAAAAAAGCGTGGAGATATCCACGCTTTTTTATTTTGACACTTGGCGTAAAGCTTAACCGCGACGCGCTTTTACCGCATTCGCCAGCTGACGAAGAAGCGTATCGGTATCTTCCCAACCGATGCAGGCATCGGTAATGCTTTTGCCGTAGACCAACGGCTCGCCGCTGTCGAGACTCTGATTGCCTTCCACCAGATGGCTTTCGATCATCACGCCCATAATCGACCGCTCACCGCCGGCAACCTGCTGGCATACGTCTGCACCGACCTCCATCTGCTTTTTAAACTGCTTGCTGGAGTTGGCGTGGCTGAAATCGATCATGATCTGAGCGGGCAGGCCTGCTTTCGCCAGACCGACCTTCACTTCGGCCACGTGCTGGGCGCTGTAGTTCGGCTCTTTACCGCCGCGCAGGATAATATGGCAATCGCTATTACCGCTGGTATTTACAATCGCCGAATGCCCCCATTTGGTCACCGACAGGAAACAGTGCGGCGCGCCGGCGGCGTTGATAGCATCAATCGCGACTTTGATGGTGCCATCAGTGCCGTTTTTAAAGCCTACCGGACAGGAGAGGCCGGAAGAGAGCTCGCGATGCACCTGTGACTCAGTGGTACGCGCCCCAATCGCGCCCCAGCTCATCAGGTCGGCAAGATACTGCGGGGTGATCATATCGAGGAACTCCCCGGCAGCGGGCAGACCGCTGTCGTTAATATCCAGCAGCAGCTTGCGCGCGATCCGCAGGCCATCGTTGATGCGGAAGCTGTTATCCATATGCGGATCGTTAATCAGCCCTTTCCAGCCCACGGTGGTGCGCGGTTTTTCAAAATAAACGCGCATCACGATTTCCAGCTCCCCTTTAAGCTCCTCGCGAAGCTTGAGCAGGCGTTCGGCGTACTCTTTCGCCGCCGCCGGATCGTGGATGGAGCACGGGCCAATCACGACCAGCAGCCGATCGTCGTTACCTTTCAGGATCTGGTGGATCGCTTTGCGCGCATGCGCAACGGTATTGGCGGCATTTTCGGTAGCAGGGAATTTTTCCAGGAGCGCAACGGGAGGTAATAATTCGTTGATCTCTTTAATGCGTAAATCGTCGTTCTGATAATTCATCTTATTTCCAGCGTTGCCATACTTATCTAGTTAATTGCAATCCCTCCAATCTATCTCTTCGCTCAAAAAGTGTAAACGTGATTTTACAGTAGCGGCAGAATATTCCTGGAAATAGGCTAAAAAACACCATAAAGTCGCGGAATAATGGCCACGAGCTATAATTTTTAACTGTTAGAACTTAATTTTCTTTAGCATTCAGCATTATATATTAATGCCGTTCGCTAATACCGAAGCTTTAACCACAACGAGTGGAACCTCCGGCAAATGCACTATTGGAAGAGGTAATCCGATAAATCGACATAACAGGAGCATCCAATGAAAATGAACAAGCTAACCAGTCTTCTCCTCGCAGCAACCCTGGGTCTGGCCAGCGGCGCGGCACTGGCCGCCGATACCGGGGCACAGTCGAATAACGGGCAAGCGAATGCAGCAGCTGACGCCGGCCAGGTCGCCCCAGATGCGCGTGAAAACGTGGCACCAAACAACGTCGACAACGGTAAAATCAACTCTGGTTCCACCGATACCGGCGGCACCATGCTCCACCCTGACGGCTCGACCATGAATCATGACGGCATGTCGAGCGATGAAGTGCACAAAAACTCAATGTGCAAAGATGGCCGCTGTCCGGATACTGATAAAAAGGTCGGTCAGGACGACGCAACGAAAACCGACGGTACGACCCAGTAAGCTGAGTGCCGAACACCAGGGAGGAGAGCTAAGGCTCTCCTTTTTTCATTTTATTCACCCCAAAAAGGGAATCATGTCATAAAGTAATCATCAAAATAATAATGTAGGGAAGGCACCATGGGGCAACCACACTCGCATAATTCTGCGCAAACCACTGAAGATAAAAATGCCCGTCGGCTACTGCTGGCGTTTTGCGTCACTGCCGGGTTCATGTTGGTTGAGGTAGCAGGCGGACTCATTTCAGGTTCACTGGCGCTGCTGGCCGATGCCGGACATATGTTGACGGACGCGGCAGCGCTGCTGTTCGCCTTTCTGGCAGTGCGTTTCGCCAGTCGGCCGCCAAATGCGCAACATACTTTTGGCTGGCTTCGGCTAACCACGCTGGCGGCATTTCTCAATGCCATTGCTCTGGTGGTCATTACGATCCTCATTGTCTGGGAGGCCATTCAGCGCTTTCATCATCCGCAGCCTGTTGCCGGTAAAACGATGATGGTTATTGCAGTTGCCGGGCTGCTGGCCAATATTCTGGCCTTCTGGATCCTGCATCGCGGCAGTGAGGAGCGCAACCTCAACGTGCGCGCCGCCGCCCTGCATGTGCTGGGGGATTTGCTCGGTTCGGTTGGCGCCATTATTGCCGCGATAGTGATCCTCACCACCGGCTGGACGCCTATCGATCCTATTCTGTCCGTGCTGGTGTCGTGCCTGGTTCTACGCAGCGCCTGGCGTCTGCTGCAGGAGAGCGTCAATGAACTGCTGGAGGGCGCGCCGCGTTCGCTTAACGTCGACGCATTAAAACGCGATTTGCGCCGCTCGATACCGGAAGTTCGCGACGTACACCACGTTCATGCCTGGCTGGTAGGAGAAAAAACGATGATGACGCTACACGTGCAGGTGGTACCGCCGCACGATCACGACGGTCTTCTGGACCGGATCCTGAACTTCCTGGAGCATAAGTATGAGATTGAACATATTACGGTACAGATGGAGTATCAGCCCTGTAGAGGCCCGGAGTGCCGTCTGAACATGACGCACGCCGGGCATGGACATCATCACCACCATTAACGGGAAAACGCGTGAGAACCGCGCTCACGCGCGCTGTTAATCCACATGCGGCTGCCGTTGAGCGCGATAAATGTCAGCAACAGGTATTCGAGTGACATCGCATAAACGCCCTGCAGGGCGAAAATCACCACGCTAATAACGTTAATCATCACCCACAGCAGCCAGTTTTCGACGTATTTGCGCGTCATCAGGATCATCGCCACAACGGAGAGCACCATCATGCAGGAGTCCCAGAACGGGAATGCGTCCGGCTGCAGCTCCGGCATAGCGACCTGCAGGCCCAGAATTTGCATCAGCGCCACGGCAATCCGTGTCAGAAACGCGAACACCGGGTTAATAAATATCGTCATCAGGCCAATCGCCACCACGCAGGCCGCCAGCCAGCCTAACGCTTTCGGCAGCGGCAGCCAGCGGATTTGCAGTTCCGCCTGGTTATCACTGGTTTGCCGCGACCAGGCGTACCAGCCGTAGACGTTGGCCGCGAAGAAAAAGATCTGTAGCAGAAGGCTGGCATAGAGCTGGATCTGAAAAAAGATAATGGCAAACAGCGTGACGTTGATCAGCCCGAAGGCATAGTTAGCGATCTTCTCCAGGCTCGCCAGCCAGATGCACAGCAGGCCAGCGACGGTGCCGACCGCTTCAATCCACGACAGGTCATATCCCCCGGCGCCGATAGGTATATGCACTAATATGTTCTGCGTACTAAAAAAATCCATCTTATCTCCAGCGCGTTCTGTGACGCAGTAATGATCTATCCCCGAAGTGTAGCCGCAAAATCGAGCATTCTGTTTAGCGGAACCAGCGCCCCGGTCCGCAACTGCTCATCAACGTGAATTTCATGTTGAACTCCCCCTTTCTCCAGCCCTTCAGCAATCGCCTGCAGGCCGTTCATCGCCATCCACGGACAGTGCGCGCAGCTCCGGCAGGTTGCTCCTTCGCCTGCCGTGGGCGCTTCCAGTAGCTCTTTTTCCGGTACCGCCTGCTGCATTTTGTAGAAAATGCCGCGGTCGGTGGCGACGATGAGCTGCTTGTGCGGCAGCGTTTTTGCAGCATTGATCAACTGGCTGGTCGACCCCACAGCGTCAGCCATATTAACAATCGCCTGCGGTGATTCCGGGTGAACCAGCACCGCGGCCTGGGGATAAAGCGCCTTCATTCTTGCCAGCGCTTGAGTTTTGAATTCATCATGAACTATACAGGCGCCCTGCCAGCACAGCACATCGGCGCCGGTCTGTTTTTGCACATAGCTGCCTAAATGACGGTCAGGCGCCCAGATGATTTTTTCACCTAAGCTATCAAGATGCTCAATGAGTTCCACGGCGATGCTCGACGTCACAACCCAGTCGGCGCGCGCCTTAACCGCCGCTGAAGTATTGGCATAGACCACGACTGTACGATCCGGATGAGCATCGCAGAAAGCGCTAAACGCCTCGATCGGACAGCCCAGATCGAGCGAACACTCCGCATGCAACGTAGGCATCAGGATGGTTTTTTCCGGGCTGAGGATTTTTGCCGTTTCTCCCATAAAGCGCACGCCGGCAACCAGCAGCGTTGAGGCGGAATGTCGGGCGCCGAAGCGCGCCATCTCCAGGGAATCGGAGATACAACCGCCGGTCTCTTCGGCCAGCTGCTGGATTTCGGGGTCGGTGTAGTAATGAGCCACCATCACCGCATCGCGCTCGCGCAGCAGGCGTTTAATTTTTTCGCGGTAAAAGTGTTTCTCATCGCGGTTTAACGGCATTGGCTTCGGAGGAAAAGGATAAATCGCCGCTTCCGGGTCAAACATTACGCTCATCTTGCAGTCTCGTTTCGCTGGCTTAACTTTCAGACCGTGATAATGCCTGTAGAGAGGTATTAGTCGGCCATGGTGTTTTATATGCTAAACAAGATAGCCGATTGTGGGGAAAATGTCGTGAGGAATTTTGCCCCTCAGGGAGCATTTCCCGGAGGCGATGCTGCGCATCTATCCGGGCTACCGGCCCATGCTAGCGGCGCCTACGGTGCGTACAACGATTAAGTGAAATGGCGCAGCTTGGGATGGTTGTAATAATTTAAGCAAAGGCTGGATAGCAAAAAAGCGCCTTTAGGGCGCTTTTTTACATTGGTGGGTCGTGCAGGATGACTCGCTTCGCTCGCCCTTCGGGCCGTCGCCGCAGGCGGCTCCGTTGTCTCTCTTCGTTCGACTCAAACCTGCGGCAGGTTCGAATCTTGTATATCGCAGATAGTAAAAAAGCGCCTTTAGGGCGCTTTTTTACATTGGTGGGTCGTGCAGGATGACTCGCTTCGCTCGCCCTTCGGGCCGTCGCCGCAGGCGGCTCCGTTGTCTCTTTTCGTTCGACTCAAACCTGCGGCAGGTTCGAATCTTGTATATCGCAGATAGTAAAAAAGCGCCTTTAGGGCGCTTTTTTACATTGGTGGGTCGTGCAGGATTCGAACCTGCGACCAATTGATTAAAAGTCAACTGCTCTACCAACTGAGCTAACGACCCCTTGCGGGTTTACTGCTAACTGGAACGATTCAGGATGGTGGGTCGTACAGGATGACTCGGCTTCGCCTCGCCCTACGGGCCGTTGCTGTCGCAACGTTATCCTTTACGCTTGCTACCAGTGCTCACCTAAGCATTGGTGGGTCGTGCAGGATTCGAACCTGCGACCAATTGATTAAAAGTCAACTGCTCTACCAACTGAGCTAACGACCCGAGTGGTGGGTGATGACGGGATCGAACCGCCGACCCCCTCCTTGTAAGGGAGGTGCTCTCCCAGCTGAGCTAATCACCCGATACTGCGCTGGATACATCTTTTCGCGGTGGGTCGTGCAGGATGACTCGGCTTCGCCTCGCCCTACGGCCGTTGCTGACGCAACGTTATCCTTCACGTTTTACTATCGCGTCCCACCAGAACGATTGGTGGGTCGTGCAGGATTCGAACCTGCGACCAATTGATTAAAAGTCAACTGCTCTACCAACTGAGCTAACGACCCGCTATTTTCGCCGCTTTGGGCTTGTTCGATATCCCTTGGCAACGGCGGCATATATTACTGATTTCAGAATTCAGCGCAACAACAATTTAGATAAAGATCGCTTAACTGCTTAGGATTCATGCGACAAGACCAGAAATGATGCGATTTCTGGTCATGCCATAATCATCCGAGTGCGTTAAGGCGTTTTTGCGCTTGTTTGGCCCCATCAGTGCCAGGAAATTTACTGACCACCTGCTGGTAAACCGCCTTCGCTTTTGCGGTATCGCCTTTGTCCTGCATGATAACGCCGACTTTAAACATCGCATCGGGCGCCTTCGGGGATTTAGGGTAGTTTTTCACCACGGAAGCGAAATAGTACGCCGCATCGTCTTTTTTACCCTTGTTGTAATTCAACTGACCGAGCCAGTAGTTGGCGTTCGGCTGGTAGGTTGAATCAGGATACTTTTTGACGAAGTTCTGGAAAGCCGCCATGGCGTCGTCCTGGCGGGCAGGATCCTTCACCAGCGCGATAGCCGCGTTGTAATCGGTGTTGGCATCGCCGGTTGACGCCGGAGCGCCTGACGAAGCCGCTGGCGCGCTAGCCGCAGCCCCCTGATCGCCCGTTGACGTCTGGGTTTGCGCTCCCGTTGCGCCGCCGCTGCTCAAACCATCGATCTGCAGCAGGATCTGCTTCTGGCGCTCAACAACCTGATTCAGCTGATACTGGCTTTCCTGAATTTGACCGCGCAGGGAATCAATATCGGACTGATTATCGGAGAGTTGTTGCTGGAGTTGGGTTAAAAGCTGGCTGTGCGCATTGGAAATACGCTCGAGTTGAGTGACGCGGTCTTCGACCGAGCCTGAGCCGACACTACTGATTGGCGCCTGAGCAAAAGCGGCCCAGGGGGCCGCTATGCCAACCAGTAACGACAGACTCAACAGATGATGTCTGAAGTTACTGCTCATGCAATTCTCTTAGTAAACCAGTACGGCGCGACGGTTTTTGGCATAAGCCGCTTCGTCGTGGCCCAGTACTGCAGGTTTTTCTTTACCGTAAGAAACGATGGAGATCTGGTCAGCAGAAACACCTTTGCCCTGCAGATACATCTTAACGGCGTTAGCACGACGCTCGCCCAGAGCGATGTTGTATTCCGGCGTACCACGCTCATCCGCATGACCTTCTACGGTCACTTTGTAAGACGGGTTGCTACGCAGGAAGTTTGCGTGCGCGTCCAGCATTGCAGCGAAGTCAGAACGGATATCGTATTTGTCCAGATCGAAGTAAACGATATTGTTCTGCTGCAGCTGTTGCATCTGCAGACGAGCCTGCTCTTCGGAAGACATGTTGCCGCCGTTAGCGTTACCGTCCATACCAGTGCCGGCACCCAGCATGCCTTCACCGCTCTGGTCGTTGCTGGCGTTCTTGTTAGAAGAACACGCCGCGATTGCCATAACCGGCAGAGCGATCAACAGCCCTTTCAGCACTTTGTTCAGTTGCATTTCTTTGATTCCTTTAATAATCAATTATTTATTATCACAGATACGGCGACCAGGCAGGTGATTTTACCTGTCCATCAGTTGCCGGAAGACGCGCTTTGAAACGCCCATCTGTAGAAACCAGATTCAGCACGGATCCCATCCCCTGAGAAGAGCTGTAGATTACCATAGTGCCGTTAGGTGCCAGACTTGGCGTTTCATCTAAAAACGTTGATGACAGAACCTGCACACCACCCGCTTCCAGATCTTGTTTGGCAATGTGCTGCTGACCGCCGGCCGAGCTTACCATTACCATAGTTTTACCATCAGCGCTCACGTCAGCATCCTGGTTTTGTGAACCTTCCCAGGTAATACGCTGCGGCGTGCCGCCGTTAATATTGACTTTGTACACCTGCGGACGACCCGCCTGGTCGGAAGTAAAGGCCAGGTTCTGGCTATCCGGGAACCAGCTTGGTTCGGTGTTGTTGCTACGACCGTTGGTCACCTGACGAATCTGACCAGAGCCCAGATCCATCACGTACAGGTTCAGGCTACCGGTTTTCGACAGGGCGAAGGCCAGTTTGCTGCCGTCCGGCGAGAACGCCGGCGCGCCGTTGTGCTGCGGGAACGAAGCAATCTGACGAACGGAGCCGTTAGCCAGCGTCTGCACAACCAGCGCAGAACGACCGCTTTCGAAGGTCACGTAGGCCAGCTTCGCGCCGTCCGGAGACCAGGCCGGAGACATCAGCGGCTGGGTGGAACGGTGAACGAGGAACTGGTTGTAGCCATCGTAGTCGGATACGCGCAGTTCGTACGGGAACTGGCCGCCGTTGGTCTGTACCACATAGGCGATACGGGTACGGAAGGCACCCTTGATGCCGGTCAGCTTCTCAAATACGGCGTCGCTGGCAGCATGCGCGGCATAGCGCAGATACTGTTTTGTGACTTTAAATGAGTTCTGCGCCAGCACGGTGCCCGGCGCGCCGCCGGTATCAACCAGCTGGTAGGCCACGTTGTAGGAGCCGTCAGGGTTTTGCGTCACCTGCCCCACCACGACGGCGTCAATGCCCAGCGCAGACCATGCCGCTGGCTGCACTTCCTGAGCGCTACCCGGCTGCTGAGGCAGACGCGAGCGATCGAGCGGGTTAAACTTGCCGCTGTTGCGCAGGTCAGCCGCCACGATACCGCCCACATCTTCCGGCGCAGCACCCTGCCCCGCCCACTGGAACGGCACAACGCCGATTGGGCGTGCCGAGTCGACCCCTTGGGTAATCTCGATACGTACTTCTGCGTGCAGCACTGCCGCCCACAGCATTAAAAAACCAAATGCTACTCGTAATGCCTGCTTCATCATATCTCCCTTATCCAGGCGGAAAGCCCACGATAATTTAGCAGAATGTTAACAAACTCAAATACACAAAACTACCAAAACCCTGGGACTACCGAAGTTTGTTTTCCCCGCATAAACGGGGAAAACGATTACTGAGGTTTGAAGTCCAGTGGCGCATTTTTGAATGTTTCATAAACAGCCTGCGACGGCGGTTTAGGGAACTTCGTCATCCGGCTCGTTGCCGCCAGCATTTGCTGACAGAAAGCCGGATCGCCGCCTTCCGATTTCACGCTTAACAGCGTTCCATCCTGAGCCAGATTCACACGTAAAGTACAGGTTTTACCCTTGTAGGTATCCCAGTCGTAGAGATGACCTTTAATGGCAGCCTGAACCTGTGAAATATAGCTGTTAATCTCAGCCTGGGATGCCCCACCCTGCCCCTGCTTACTTCCTTTAGCAGGAGATGAGCCCCCAGCGCTACCGCTGGTATTACCTTTCGGCGCATTCTTACCGGAGCTCAGGTCGCCGAGCAGATCGTCAACGCCATTGGCCTCTTTGGCCGCAGCGGCTTTCTTCGCGGCGGCGGCCTTAGCGGCGGCGGCTTTCGCCGCTTTGTCCGCAGCGGCTTTCTCTGCTGCTGCAGCTTTGGCTGCCGCGGCTTTCTCGGCGGCGGCTTTTTCCGCTGCAGCGGCTTTGTCGGCTGCCGCTTTCTCAGCAGCAGCTTTCTGCGCGGCGGCTTTCTCTGCTGCAGCAGCTTTGGCTGCCGCCGCTTTTTCGGCGGCGGCTTTTTCAGCAGCAGCCTGTTTCGCCGCTTCCTGCTGCGCTTTTTTCTCTGCCTGCTGCTGCGCTTTCTTCTCAGCTTCCTGCTGAGCTTTCTTCGCCGCATCGGCTTCGGCTTTCTTCTGCGCGTCCGCGGCCGCTTTCGCGGCTTCCGCTTCTGCCTGTTTCTTCGCATCCGCCGCTGCTTTCGCCGCGGCCGCTTCGGCTGCTTTCGCCTGAGCATCGGCCTTCGCTTTCGCGTCAGCGGCAGCTTTGGCGGCAGCTTCCTGCGCCTCTTTCGCCTGTGCGTCCGCTTTGGCTTTGGCCGCTGCGGCAGCTTTCGCCGCGGCTTCTTCCGCCTGTTTCCGTTGCTCTTTCGCCTCTTTAGCCGCTTCCTGCGCCTGCAGACGATCCTGTTCCAGCTGTTTCAGCCGTTCCTGCTCGGCGGCCTGTTTTTCACGTAGCTCTTCCGCCTGCTGCTGAGCCTGCTTTTCACGCTGCTCGGCGGCGCGTCGGGCGCTGGCCTGCTGCTGCTGTTGGCGGTCATAATTCTTCACAACCGCCCCCGGATCGACCATTACCGCATCAATAGAGGACCCCCCGCCGCCACCGGCAGAAGCATCCAGATGCTCGTCAAACGAACTCCAGATCAGCAGCGCTATCAATACGATGTGCAGCGCGACTGATACTATGATCGCTCGTTTAAGCTTGTCGTTTTGTTCGGTTGCCTTTGACACTATCGGTTCCCAAAAACTGTTCGCCTGTTCCCGTTATATGACGTTGGCCACGAGACGCTGTTGTCCCAAAGCCGACATGCTGGCGGGCGTGCATATTGCGAGCGATTAGATCGGCTTGGTCATCAAGCCAACCGATTTAACCCCTGCGCTATGCAACAGGTTAAGCGCTTTAATAATCTCATCGTATGGCACCTCTTTAGCGCCGCCGATCAGGAACACCGTTTTCTCATTCGCCTCAAGTCGACGCCTGGCTTCCGCAATAACCTGTTCCGGCGGCAGCTGCGATAGCGTTTCCGGGCCAACTTTCACGCTGTACTGTCCGACACCGGAAACTTCAACGATCACCGGCGGCTCATCATTGCTTTTCACCGCCTGCGATTCCGTTGCGTCCGGTAGGTCGACCTCTACGCTCTGCGTAATGATCGGCGCTGTCGCCATAAAGATCAGCAGCAGCACCAACAGGACATCCAGCAGCGGAACGATGTTGATCTCGGACTTCAGTTCGCGACGCCCGCGTCCACGTGCTCTGGCCATGGCTTACCCCTTATTGCTTTCGCTGCTGGTAAACGCCTGACGGTGCAGAATAGCGGTGAACTCTTCCATAAAGTTGTCGTAGTTCAGCTCAAGTTTGTTCACGCGCTGGTTCAGACGGTTATAGGCCATAACTGCCGGAATAGCGGCAAAAAGACCAATTGCCGTTGCGATAAGCGCTTCTGCGATACCCGGCGCCACCATTTGCAGCGTCGCTTGTTTTACCGCGCCCAGCGCGATAAAGGCGTGCATGATCCCCCAAACGGTGCCGAACAGACCGATATACGGACTGATAGAGCCGACCGTACCGAGGAACGGGATGTGGGTCTCCAGGGATTCCAGCTCGCGGTTCATCGAAATACGCATCGCGCGCGATGCCCCTTCGACAATCGCTTCCGGCGCATGGCTGTTCGCACGATGCAAACGGGCAAACTCTTTGAAACCGCTGTAGAAAATTTGTTCCGAACCGGTCAGATTATCGCGACGGCCCTGGCTTTCCTGATACAGGCGAGAAAGCTCGATACCGGACCAGAACTTATCTTCAAACGCTTCGGCTTCACGTGACGCCGAGTTAAGGATACGCGTTCTCTGAATAATGATGGCCCAGGAGGCGATGGAAAAACAAACTAAAATCAACATGATAAGTTTAACCAGAAGGCTCGCCTTCAGGAACAAATCAAGGATATTCATCTCAGTCACTGCTTAAACTCCGCGACAATAGACTTGGGAAGCGCACGAGGCTTCATTAAGAGTGGATCAACGCACACGATAAGAACCTCGGCTTCATTCAAAACGACGTTCTCGGCGTTGACGATTCGCTGCGTGAAAACCAGAGTAGCACCGCGCATTGCGGTTATCTCCGTCTGAATTTCGAGCATGTCGTCGAGTCTGGCGGGCGCAAAATACTCGAGAGTCATTTTGCGAACCACAAAGGCAACTCGTTCAGCCAGCAAAACCTGTTGGCTGAAGTGATGATGGCGCAGCATCTCTGTGCGTGCTCTTTCATAGAAAGCGACGTAGCTGGCGTGGTAAACCACACCACCGGCGTCGGTGTCTTCATAATAGACCCGAACCGGCCATCGAAACAGCGTTGTATTCACTTTACATCCCGGTAATGCAACAAAAGGTTAGTGCTTTCAAACTTCGCTACTATACGCGCGGGAATCGTGGTTTGGAATGGGGGAAAGTAAACGAGGAGTAAATTTTTATGGGCTTATGCAAGCCCATATGGTTAACAGAGATTTCTTATTCAAAAGAAGAAAAAGAACAGGCCCAAAACGAGCACAATATCAGCGATAAGCGGACAAAAAATTCCCTGCCAGTGAATGGCGCGCGGACGGAAGCCCACGCCGTGGATAACGCCGGTACAAACCGCCCACATCAGCAGGAAACCGTGCCAAATTTCCAGCTCGCTGGTTTTGGCCGCAAAGCGCGACGGATCCCAGAAGATGCAGCCCGCCAAAGCCAGCGCCATCAATAAGGAAAGCGCCCTTAACGGGCGCTTGTCCATTATCGCATACATATACTTTATCATTCACGTCGCCTCTTTGTTGGCTACGCCTGCTTACCCCAGTCACTTACTTGCGTAAGCTCCTGGGGATTCACAGACTTGCCGCCACGATGCAACCCGAATGATTTCGTATATCGCATCACGATAATACTCATCAGTGTTCTTCTTTACCTGCTTTGGTCGCTTCCACGTGTTCGAGCGCCAGCGCGGTAATCACCCCAAAGGCACAGGCAAGAAGCGTTCCCAAAATCCATGCGAAATACCACATATATAGCTCCTTACCTTAGTACAGCGAATGGGTGTTCTTTTCGATGTCTTCGCGCGTAATGCGACCGAACATTTTCCAGTAACACCAGGTGGTGTAGGCCAGAATAATCGGTACGAAGACAATCGCTACGTAAGTCATCACGTTCAGCGTCAGCTGACTGGAGGTCGCGTCCCACATGGTCAGGCTCGCGTTCATCGCCGTGCTTGACGGCATAATGAACGGGAACATGGCGATACCGGCAGTCAGAATGATGCACGCCAGCGTCAATGAGGAGAACAGAAACGCCCACGCGCCTTTGTCCGCTTTGGTCGAGATGACGGTCAGCAGCGGCAGCGCCACGCCCAGAGCAGGAATCGCCCACAGCGCCGGCATGTTATTAAAGTTCACCATCCACGCACCGGCTTCACGCGCGACTTCTTTGGTCAGCGGGTTAGACGGGCCGGTATGATCCATCACCGATTTCACCACATAACCGTCGATGCCGTAGTAGACCCAAACGCCCGCCAGCGCGAAGCAGACCAGCGTCACCAGCGCCGCTACCGTAGAAACGGAGCGGGTGCGCAGGTGCAGTTCACCCACGGTTCGCATCTGCAGGTAGGTCGCGCCCTGCGTCAGGATCATCGCCACGCTGACAATACCGGCCAGCAGGCCAAACGGATTCAGCAGCTGGAAGAAGTTACCGGTGTAGTACAGGCGGAGATATTCATCAACGTGGAACGGAACGCCCTGCAGCAGGTTGCCGAACGCCACGCCAATCACCAGCGGCGGCACGAAGCTGCCGACGAAGATGCCCCAGTCCCACATGTTGCGCCAGCGGTTGTCCTCAATCTTCGAGCGGTAGTCGAAACCCACCGGGCGGAAGAATAAAGACGCCAGCACCAGGATCATGGCTACATAGAAGCCGGAAAACGCGGCGGCGTAGACCATCGGCCAGGCGGCAAACAGCGCGCCGCCGGCGGTAATCAGCCACACCTGGTTTCCATCCCAGTGCGGGGCAATGGCGTTGATCATAATTCGACGCTCGGTGTCGTTACGACCGAGGAAACGGGTGAGCATCCCCACCCCCATGTCGAAGCCATCGGCGACAGCAAAACCAATGAGCAGAATGCCAATCAGCAGCCACCAGATAAAACGCAATACTTCATAATCGATCATTTGACGACTCCTGTCTTAGCGTGCCGACTGAATAGCCGCAGAGGGCTGTTCAAAGTGATAGCGACCGGTTTTCAGGCTGCTTGGTCCTTTACGGGCAAACTTGAACATGAGGAACAGTTCAGCCACCAGGAACAGCGTGTACAGGCCACAAATCAGCACCATTGAGAAGATCAGGTCGCCTGCGGTCAGCGACGAGTTCGCGACAGCCGTTGGCAGCACCTCACCGATAGCCCAAGGCTGGCGACCATACTCGGCAACAAACCAGCCTGATTCAACGGCAATCCACGGCAGCGGCAGACCATAAAACGCGGCACGCAGCAGCCATTTTTTCTCACCAATGCGGTTGCGAATCACGCTCCAGAAGGAGGCACCGATAATCAACAGCATCAGTACGCCGCACGCCACCATGATACGGAAGGCGAAATATAGCGGCGCAACGGCAGGAATAGAATCCTTGGTCGCCAACGCAATCTGCTCTTCCGTCGCGTCAGAGACGTTGTCGGTATAGCGCTTGAGCAGCAGACCGTAGCCAAGATCTTTCTTCACGTCGTTAAACCGATCGCGCACGGCCTGGTCGGTTGAACCGGCACGCAATTGCTCCAGCAGCGCGTACGCTTTCATCCCGTTACGGATACGCTCTTCGTGCTGAACCATCAGGTCTTTCAGGCCGGTAACCTGTTTATCCACGGAGCGGGTCGCAATGATGCCCAGCGCGTAAGGGATTTGAATCGCGAAGCGGTTCTCCTGCGCCTTCTGGTCAGGAATACCAAACAGGGTAAAGGCCGCCGGAGCAGGCTGAGTTTCCCATTCTGCTTCGATAGCCGCCAGTTTGGTCTTCTGGACGTCGCCCATTTCGTAGCCGGATTCATCACCGAGAACGATAACGGAGAGAATCGCCGCCATACCGAAGCTGGCTGCGATAGCGAAGGAGCGCTTGGCAAAAGCGAAGTCGCGGCCTTTGAGCATATACCAGGAGCTGATGGCAAGAATGAACATCGCGCCAGTCACGTAGCCTGACGCCACGGTATGAACGAACTTAACCTGAGCGACCGGGTTCAGAACCAGCTCGGAGAAGCTGACCATCTCCATACGCATGGTTTCAAAGTTGAAGTCCGACGCAATCGGGTTCTGCATCCAGCCGTTAGCGACAAGGATCCACAGCGCCGACAGGTTGGAGCCCAGCGCCACCAGCCAGGTGACAGCCATGTGCTGAACTTTGCCCAGACGATCCCAACCGAAGAAGAACAGACCTACAAAGGTAGATTCGAGGAAGAAGGCCATCAAACCTTCAATGGCCAGCGGCGCACCGAAGATATCGCCCACGTAGTGAGAGTAGTAAGACCAGTTAGTCCCGAACTGGAACTCCATGGTCAGACCGGTTGCCACACCCAGAGCAAAGTTGATACCAAACAACTTGCCCCAGAACTTGGTCATATCTTTATAAATCTGTTTGCCGGAAAGGACGTAGACCGTTTCCATGATGGCCAGCAGGAACGCCATACCTAGCGTCAGTGGCACAAAAAGGAAGTGGTACATCGCGGTCAAGGCAAACTGTAAGCGCGACAGTTCGACTATATCTAACATCATGACTCCTTGCTCATCGCATGAAGACTCCGAGAGTGAACCCCGTTAGAAAGGGTCACACGCATGCCCCAATACAAATTTATTTGCTTCTTCTCGCTACGCCCGTGTTCTCTTTCAAGAAAACGGAAGCACTGAAAAGTTACAAACATGTTAACAAAACACCCAAATTGATCCCGTGATTATATTACGCTGCAAAACCCTTACAATAAATAGGTTTTTATTGTGATAAATTTGCAGTTTTCGACAGCGATCAATTTATAGCGAAAATACCAGATTTCGGTCAATTTGATCCGCGACAATTTAACTCCTTTTCGCGTTCTTTTCCAAGTTTTAAACATTGATTTAAATCAATTTTCATTTTAAATGTTAATTATGTATACCGTGTGCCTCACAGGTAAACGTTAGGTTAACAATATGTTTTTCAACAGTATCATCGGTTACTGAAAATGATAGTCCATTTATTTCGTCGCTGAGGGGAATTTAATGAGATTAACGCTGACCACGTAAATGTGGCTATCAGTCGATAATGCCGCGTAGCTCACAGATTTTTTTTATCAAGTTAATGTCATAAATTTTTTCCTTATTAGATTTATCATTGCGTTTACTTTCGATTAACACAACTGCGCAACTATCTCATTATCAAGTAAATGCAGCGCCGCTCCTCTTTTTTCTTTTGGTGATGCAAAGCGCCCTCCTGTTTCGCGGCATCACTTACATCGCGCTCTTACCCTCGCCATGAGGCGCTTGCCGGCCCCTCTTTCCTCAACAAAAATGAAATATAAAACGCACAAATCACTATTTTATATCTTTAATCTAACAAATCGCCCGCGCCACATATAAAAACCAGCACATAAATTCCGTTACTACGCTCACAGAAAAATTTAAAGAAGTGTATTGATCGCTTATTAGCGAAGGAAAAATCAAGGCGAAATATAAAATAAGACCTTGCTCACAAACATCGCAATATATTTATTATCAGGATTCAAACGGAAATAAACCCAGACAGTGAATTAAAAATTAACCACTTGATATAAAAGAAATTTTTCAAGAAAAATCAAAAACGAGAGTTTTTTGAAAGATATTCTGAAAATAGATCAATTGCTTCCCCTGGGCGAACCACAGACACTCCAGCCCTATTAACAGGCGGCCATCTTCAACGCTGCAAATATTAGAAAATCGTTTTTATTTTTATACCATCAGCCTTACAGAGGATTACCCATGAAGAAATCAACACTTGTTATTGGCGTCATTGGTGCTGACTGCCATGCAGTAGGCAACAAAGTCCTGGACCGCGTTTTTACTGCCCATGATTTTCGCGTAATCAATCTGGGCGTGATGGTCAGTCAGGATGAATATATTGATGCCGCTATCGAAACCGGCGCGGATGCCATCGTCGTGTCGTCTATTTACGGCCACGGCGACATCGACTGCCTGGGGCTGCGCGAACGCTGCATCGAGCGCGGTATCGGCGACATCCTCCTGTACGTTGGCGGCAACCTGGTGGTGGGTAAACATGATTTTGCCGACGTCGAGGCCAAGTTCAAAGAGATGGGTTTCAATCGCGTCTTTGCCCCAAGCCACGATCTGGAAGACGTCTGCCAGCTGATGGCGAACGACATTAACCTGCGCCACGGCGTTGAGCAGCAGTGTCTGGAAGAGGCTATCTGATGCAAACCGTCTCTGTCGATATCGGCTCGACGTGGACCAAAGCGGCCCTCTTCGCACAGGAGGGGGATGAGCTGACGCTGGTAAACCACGTTCTGACCCCGACCACTACCCATCACCTGGCGGAAGGTTTTTTTGCCAGCCTGAACCAGGTGCTTAACGTTGCCGATGCGCGCCTGCTGCTGAACCGCGGTGACGTGACGCTGAAATATTCTTCATCGGCAAAAGGCGGCCTTGCCGTCGCGGCGATGGGGCTGGTGCCGTCTATTACCCTGGAATCAGCGAAAGTCACCGCCCATTCAGCGGGGGCCAAAATAGCCCAATACTACGCCTACAAACTCAACCGTCATGATATCCAGGAGCTGGAAGCCACACCGCCGGATATCCTGCTGTTTACCGGCGGAACCGACGGCGGCGAGGAGAGCTACGGCCTGGCCAACGCCCACGCGCTGGCGGAGTCAAAGCTTGACTGCGCCATTATCTATGCCGGAAACCGCGATATTCAGGACGAGGTTCAGGCCATCCTCGGCCACAAAGATTTGACTACGGTAGACAATATTCTGCCCGACCTCGATCACCCGAATCCGTACGCTGCCCGCAAGGCGATTTGCGATGTCTTCTTATCCCGCATCGTCAAAGGCAAAGGGCTGGACGTTATCGTCGCTGAAACCGGCGAAGAACCGATGCCGACGCCGTGGACCGTCTACGAGCTGGTGAAAACCATCAGCCATTACGACAGCGCGTGGAAAGAGTTCATGCTGATTGACATGGGCGGGGCAACCACCGACGTCTACTCAGCCTGCGCCAACACGCTCTCCCCGGATACCGTTCTGCACGGGGTGCCGGAACCATTTGTGAAACGGACGGTGGAAGGCGATCTCGGCATGCGCGTTTCGGCGGTCGTGGTCGGTGAAAGTACCCGGGAGCTGGTGAACGCGGTGTTTGCCCACCAGCCCCAACGTCTGGAAGCCTTTTACGGCTATTTACGCCATCTGGTCGCGCAGCCGGATTACCTGCCGGCCAACGAGGAAGAAAAATATTTCGACACCGTGCTGGCCGGGCTGTGCGTTGGCTACGCCAGCGAACGCCACGCGGGCACCAAAAAGCAGGTGTGCACCTGCGTGGGCAACGTCGATTTACAGATGGGCCGCGATCTGACCACGGTGCGCAAAGTCGTGGGTTCCGGCGGATGGCTCTCCCGCGCCAGCCGCTTCGACATCCAGAGCTGGCTGAAATATCGCGAACTGGATGACGACGGCCGACGCATTCTCTTACCGACCCGGTTTGACTATTACCGCGATGCAAAAGGCCTGCTTCCGCTGCTGGCAAACGTTGCCAGGCTCTACCCCGAGCTCGCCGCTCGCACCAGCATTCACTGTTTAACCCTATAAATGAAGGCAGCTACGAATGGAACTTCGAAATAAAAAATTAACCCATGACGAATTCATGACCGAGCGGCATCAGGTATTACAGACCTGGCATACCGGCAAGGACGTTGAGCACTTCGAAGATGGCGTGAAGTACCAGCAAACCATTCCTGAGAAAAAACGCTTTTCTCACGCTCTGCTGAAGGCCGACCAGGAAGGTAAAACCCTGAGCCAGCCGCGCGCGGGCGTGGCGCTGATGGATGAACACATTGCGCTACTCAAAACCCTGCAGGAAGAGTGCGATCTGCTGCCGAGCACCATCGATGCCTATACCCGCCTCAACCGTTATGAAGAAGCGGCGGTCGGGATCCAGAAATCTATCGAAGCGGGAACCTCCAAACTGAACGGTTTGCCGGTGGTTAACCACGGCGTCGCGGCCTGCCGGCGGATGACTGAAGCGCTGGAAAAACCGGTCCAGGTACGCCACGGTACGCCGGACGCGCGTTTGCTGGCGGAAATCTCCATGGCCAGCGGCTTTACCAGCTACGAAGGCGGCGGTATCTCCTACAACATTCCCTATGCCAAGCGCGTCACCCTGGAAAAGTCGATTCGCGACTGGCAGTACTGCGACCGCCTGATGGGCCTGTATGAAGAACACGGTATCCGCATTAACCGCGAACCGTTCGGCCCGCTGACCGGAACCCTGATCCCGCCGTTTATGTCCCACGCGGTGGCGATTATCGAAGGCCTGCTGGCGCTGGAACAGGGCGTCAAGTCGATCACCGTCGGCTACGGCCAGGTCGGCAGCCTGACCCAGGACATCGCAGCCATTCGATCTCTTCGCGAGCTCTCCCACGAGTATTTCGGCAATTACGGTTTCGACGATTATGAGCTGAGTACCGTCTTCCACCAGTGGATGGGCGGCTTTCCGGAAGATGAATCGAAAGCATTCGCCATTATCTCCTGGGGCGCGGCGGTGGCCGGGATGTCCGGCGCCACCAAAGTGATCACCAAGAGCCCGCACGAAGCGTTCGGTATTCCCACCGCGGCGGCCAACGCGCAAGGGCTGAGGGCATCCCGCCAGATGCTCAATATGGTCAGCGATCAGAAATTCCCGCCCTGCGCCGGCGTTGATCAAGAAGTGGAACTGATTAAAAGCGAAGTCCGCGCGGTACTGAAGAAAGTATTCGAGCTGGGCAACGGCGATATCGCCCGCGGTACGGTGCTGGCCTTCGAGGCGGGCGTTCTGGACGTGCCTTTCGCGCCGGCCTCCTGCAACGCGGGCAAAATTCTGCCGGTTCGCGACAATTCCGGCGCTATCCGCGTGCTTGAAGCCGGCGCGGTACCGCTGCCGAAAGACATCCTCGCCCTGCACCACGATTACGTCGCCGAGCGCGCGCAATTTGAAGGACGTAAACCCTCATTCCAGATGGTTGTTGATGACATTAACGCGGTATCCCACAGTAAATTAATAGGAAGACCATAATGAAAATTAAACAGGCCCTTTTCACCGCTGGCTACTCTTCATTCTATTTTGACGATCAGCAGGCGATTAAAAACGGCGCGGGTCATGATGGATTCATTTATACCGGTGCTCCGGTAACGCCAGGCTTCACCTCGGTACGCCAGGCGGGTGAATGCGTGTCCGTCCAGCTGATTCTGGAAAACGGCGCGGTGGCGGTCGGCGACTGTGCCGCCGTACAGTACTCGGGCGCGGGCGGCCGCGACCCGCTGTTCCTGGCGGAGAACTTTATCCCGTTCCTCAACGATCATATTAAACCGCTGCTGGAAGGTCGCGATGTCGATACGTTCCTGCCGAACGCCCGCTTCTTCGACAAGCTGCGCATCGACGGCCATCTGCTGCATACCGCCGTCCGCTACGGTCTTTCCCAGGCGCTACTTGATGCGACCGCGCTGGCCAGCGGTCGCCTGAAGGCAGAGGTGGTTTGCGACGAATGGCAGCTGCCCTGCATCCCGGAAGCGATTCCGTTATTTGGTCAGAGCGGCGACGATCGCTACATCGCCGTGGACAAAATGATCCTCAAGGGCGTTGACGTCCTGCCGCATGCGTTGATCAACAACGTCGAAGAGAAGCTGGGCCTGAAAGGCGAAAAGCTGCGTGAGTACGTGCGCTGGCTGTCCGATCGCATCCTGAGCCTGCGCGCCAGCCCCCGCTATCGCCCAACGCTGCATATCGACGTATACGGCACCATCGGCCTGATTTTCGATATGGACCCGGTTCGCTGCGCCGACTACATCGCCAGCCTGGAGAAAGAGGCGCAGGGTCTGCCGCTCTATATAGAGGGCCCGGTGGATGCGGGTAACAAACCGGACCAGATCCGCATGCTGACCGCCATTACCAAAGAGCTGACCCGCCTCGGTTCCGGCGTAAAAATTGTCGCCGACGAGTGGTGTAACACCTACCAGGATATTGTTGACTTTACCGATGCCGGCAGCTGCCACATGGTGCAGATCAAAACTCCGGATCTCGGCGGCATTCATAACATCGTGGACGCGGTGCTGTACTGCAACAAACACGCGATGGAAGCCTATCAGGGTGGTACCTGTAACGAAACCGAGATCAGCGCCCGCACCTGCGTTCACGTCGCGCTGGCCGCGCGTCCGATGCGCATGCTGATCAAGCCGGGGATGGGCTTCGACGAAGGTCTCAACATCGTGTTTAACGAAATGAACCGCACCATCGCGCTGTTGCAGGCTAAGGATTAAGAGATGGCTCGTACCTTTAAAATCTTATCGCCGACGGCAATCCTCGGCTACGGCTTCCCGGAAGAGAGCTTTCGTAAAGCCATGGAGGAGTCGCCGGATCTGATTGCCGTTGACGCCGGTTCATCCGATCCCGGCCCCCACTACCTGGGGGCAGGCAAACCCTTTACCGACCGGGCCGGGGTGAAACGCGATCTGCGCTATATGATCGTGGCCGGCGTGAAAAACAATATCCCGGTGGTGATCGGCACCGCCGGAGGATCCGGCGCCGCGCCGCATCTGGAGTGGTGCCGGCAGATAATCCATGAGATTGCGCAGGAAGAACATCTGTCGTTCTCCATGGCGCTGATCCCGTCTGATGTCGATAAAGCGATCGTTCATCAGGCGCTGGATAACGGCAAAATCACCGCCCTGGACTTTGTGCCGGAGCTGACCCACGAGGCCATCGAAGAGAGCACCTATATCGTCGCCCAGATGGGGATCGAACCCTTCCAGCGGGCGCTGAAGGCCGGCGCCCAGGTGGTACTGGGCGGGCGGGCGTACGATCCGGCCTGCTTCGCGGCGCTGCCTATCATGCAGGGCTTTGATGAAGGACTTGCTCTGCACTGCGGCAAGATCCTCGAATGCGCGGCCATTGCCGCCACGCCGGGCTCCGGCTCCGACTGCGCGATGGGGATTATCGACGACAACGGCTTTACGCTGAAGGCGTTCAATCCAAAGCGTAAGTTTACCGAAACGTCCGCGGCGGCGCATACGCTGTACGAGAAGTCCGATCCCTACTTCCTGCCCGGTCCGGGCGGCGTGCTGAACCTGAAAGGATGCACCTTTAAAGCCGTCAACGAGGGCGAGGTTTACGTCAGCGGTTCTCGTCATGAAACGACACCGTACGCGCTGAAGCTGGAAGGCGCGCGGCGGGTCGGCTTCCGCTGCCTGACCATTGCCGGAACGCGCGACCCGATCATGATTGCCGGAATCGATAATATTCTTGAAGAGGTACAGACCAGCGTCGCACGCAACCTCTCCCTGAACGATGACAGCATCCGCATGACCTTCCATCTGTATGGAAAAAACGGCGTGATGGGCAATCACGAGCCGATGAAAACCGCCGGGCATGAACTGGGCATTTTGCTCGATGTGGTTGCGCCCACCCAGGATATCGCCAACAGCGTCTGCTCGCTGGTGCGCTCTACCCTGCTGCACTACGGCTATGAAAACCGCATTGCCACCGCGGGCAACCTCGCCTTCCCGTTCTCGCCGTCCGATATTCAGAGCGGCCCGGTATATGAGTTCTCAATTTATCACCTGATTGAAGCCAGCGACGCGCTGCGCTTTGACTTCCATATCGAACAGGTGACGCCAGAAGGAGTTCAGGCATGAAACAATCCCTATGCTCACTGGCGCAGGTGATCCGTTCCAAAAACGCCGGACCGTACGAACTGGTTTTAGATATTTTATTTAAAACCCGGGAGGATTATCAGCGGGTAAAACGTTCTGAACTATTAACCCCGCAGCTCATTGCTGGTTTATACAACGTGAAGCCTGATTTTATTCATCGTATTGTCTGGTTCGATCCGGCCAACGCGGTAAAAATTGTCATGCCGCGGGATATTATTTCCGGCAACGTCGGAGACAATGATGTTTATGGTGCTCAGCAGCATGCGCCGCTATTAAGTATTGAGTTCGATTTCTAATTCTATATCCAATAGATTTCGAGTTGAGTTGAGGCGGCAACTGAGAGACAAATTCGTCAGGAACGAATTTGAACAGCCGGAGGCTGCCTTCGGTGAGGGACATGGATGTCCCTCATTCATCCCCAGGAGCGTACATCCGTACCTGACTGGGATGAGCAAAAGCAGCCAACAAAAATGCAGCTTGAAAGACAACGGATATAAAAATACAACAACATCCATTGGGGTACAGGATTTCGCTGTATCACTGTATTCCAGACAATTTATGCGGTTGGTCACCACAGGCGTACGTCTGCGCTGTTAGCTGGCGCAGGCGTACGCCGCCCTACACCCCTTCACCGACTAACCCTGTTCCGATGGAGTAAATATGAAAAAAATAAGTTTAACCAAAATGATCATATTAGGCCTGATACTCGGCATGATTGCCGGGGTGATCATTAATAATATGGCATCAGTAGATACAGCAAAATCCTATGCGCAGGATATCTCCATTTTTACCACTATATTTTTACGCCTGGTAAAAATGATTATCGCCCCGCTGGTAATATCCACGCTGGTAGTCGGCATCGCCAAAATGGGCGATGCGAAAACGCTCGGGCGTATATTCTCTAAAACCTTTTTCCTGTTTATTTGCGCCTCGCTGCTGTCAATTGCGCTGGGCCTGGTGATCGTCAATCTGTTCCAGCCAGGCGCGGGGATCAACTTTGTCCCCCACGATGCCGGAGCCGTGGCCGCCGTTCAGTCCGAACCCTTCACGCTGAAAGTGTTTATCTCGCACGCGGTGCCAACCAGCATCGTTGATGCCATGGCGCGCAACGAAATTCTGCAAATCGTGGTGTTCTCCATTTTCCTCGGCTGCAGCCTGGCGGCGATCGGCGAAAAAGCCGAGCCCATTGTGAAGGTGCTCGATTCGCTGGTCCACGTGATGCTGAAGCTAACGGGATACGTGATGCTGTTCGCACCGCTGACCGTTTTCGCCGCCATCTCCGGACTGATTGCCGAACGCGGTCTGGGCGTGATGGTCAGCGCCGGGATCTTTATGGGCGAGTTCTACCTGACGCTGGGCATGCTATGGGCGATCCTCATTGGCCTGTCGACGGTGATTGTCGGACCGTGCATCAGCCGTCTGACCAAAGCGATCCTCGAGCCCGCGCTGCTGGCTTTCACCACATCCAGCTCAGAAGCCGCTTTCCCTGGCACCCTCGATAAGCTGGAAAAATTCGGCGTCTCTTCAAAAATCGCCAGCTTCGTCCTGCCCATCGGTTACTCCTTTAACCTGGTGGGTTCCATGGCCTACTGCTCGTTCGCCACGGTATTTATCGCCCAGGCCTGCAACGTCCATCTCAGCATGGGCGAGCAGATCACCATGCTGCTGATCCTGATGCTGACCTCCAAAGGGATGGCAGGCGTACCGCGCGCGTCAATGGTGGTTATCGCCGCGACGCTGAACCAGTTCAACATTCCGGAAGCGGGCCTGATTCTGCTGATGGGCGTCGATCCGTTCCTCGATATGGGTCGCTCCGCCACCAACGTAATGAGTAACGCCATGGGCGCCGCCATCGTTGGCCGCTGGGAAGGCGAGCATTACGGTGAAGGCTGCCGCGGTACCGCCCCGGTCAAAAAACCGGAACAGGAGCGCCCTGCCAGCGAAACGTCCGAAGTGGCGATGTCCTAACAGCAAAATGGCTATGAGCCCCAGGCCGGATACGTCCGGCCCGGTTCCCTCCAATCATCCCAACAGGACACACCATGAACGTAAAATTTTTCGGCGCCTGCATCTTAACCGCCAGTTTGCTGTTTGGCGCCGCCGCGCAGGCGCAAAGCGGGCCGGACTACGCCAGTATTATCGAGCAGGCGCATCAGAAATATAAGAGCAACCACGATGGTAAAGTCGCCGACTATATCCCTGCTCTGGCGAGCTATAGCCCGGATAATTTCGCCATTACGCTCGCCACGGTCGAAGGCAAAATTTACCAGACCGGCGACGTGAAAAAAGCCTTTCCGATGGAATCCCTGAGCAAAGTCTTCACCCTGGAGCTGGCGATGGAACAGCGCGGGCCGCAGGAGGTGCTGGATAAACTTGGCGCCAATGCCACCGGCCTGCCCTTCAACTCCGGTTTAGCCGTGGAGCTCACGCAAGGCGCGCCAGAGAACCCGTTAGTCAACGCCGGCGCCATGAGTACCGTGAGCCTGATTGCGGCGAAAGACAAAACCGAACGCTGGAACAACATTCTCAACAACCTCAACGCCTGGGCCGATAGTTCGCTGCACGTTAATGAGCCGGTATTTCAATCCGAAATGGAGACCAACCAGCATAACCAGGCGCTGGCGATGCTGATGAATTCATACCACAGCTTTTATGGCGACCCTCAGGAAGCCGTTGAAATCTATACCCGCCAGTGTTCAGTGGATATCACCGTCGAGCAGCTCGCCAAAATGGGGGTCGTACTCGCCAATAAGGGCAAATCGCCGTTCAACGGCAAGCAGTTGCTTAATGAGCGTTACGTCCCGCAGGTGCTGGCGGAAATGGCGATTGCCGGACTGTACGACGGCAGCGGCAAATGGCTCTACACCGTCGGTATCCCGGCGAAATCGGGGGTTGCCGGCGGAATGGTCGCCGTCGTTCCCGGGCAATACGCTATCGCCGTCTACTCCCCTCCGCTGGATGCAGCCGGTAACAGCGTCCGCGCCCAGCAGACCATCGAGTATGTCGCGCATGCGACGCAGGCCAATCTCTTTATAGCGAAATAGTGAGAAGTAAAATGTCGAAACCCTTTGTCTGGCAGGAACTTTTTGTTCAGAGTAACGATAATACCGAATATGAATTACTAACGAATCAACATGTTAAAGTGACAGAGTTAGATGGGGAAGAGGTTATCAAGGTTGCGCCGGAGGCGTTAACATTGCTGGCTCAGCAGGCATTTTATGAGGCTTCATTTTTCCTGCGCGCCGGGCATTTAAAGCAGATCGCCAGCATCCTGCACGACCCGCAGGCCAGCGGCAACGATAAATACGTTGCGCTACAGCTGCTGCGCAACGCCGAAGTCTCAGCAAAAGGCGTGCTGCCAAACTGCCAGGATACCGGGACCGCCACCATCGTCGCGAGCAAAGGCCAGAACGTCTGGACCGGCGGTAACGACGCGGAAGCTCTGAGTCAGGGCATCTACACCACCTTTCAGGAAAACAATTTACGCTATTCGCAAAATGCTCCCCTTGATATGTATACCGAGGTCAACACCCAGACCAACCTGCCCGCGCAGATTGATATCAGCGCGGTGCCGGGCAGTGAATACCGATTCCTCATCGTTAATAAAGGCGGCGGCTCGGCGAACAAAGCCGCGCTATTTCAGGAAACAAAATCTATTCTGCAGCCGGAAAAACTCACCGCCTTTCTGATTGAAAAAATGAAGGCGCTGGGCACCGCCGCCTGCCCGCCGTACCACATCGCCTTTGTCGTGGGGGGCCTGTCGGCGGACCAGGCGTTGAAGGTGGCGAAGCTGGCTTCGACAAAATATTACGACAATCTGCCCACCAGCGGAAACGAACTGGGCCAGGCGTTTCGCGATACGTCGCTGGAAGCAGCGCTGCTCAAAGCCAGCCGCGAGTTCGGCATCGGCGCACAGTTTGGCGGCAAATACTTCGCCCACGACATTCGCGTGATTCGCCTGCCGCGGCACGGCGGCTCCTGCCCTATCGCAATGGCGCTTTCCTGCTCCGCCGACCGGAACATCAAAGCCAAAATCAACAAACACGGCATCTGGCTGGAGAAGCTGGAGCATAATCCGGGCAAGTTTATTCCTGATTCTCAGCGTATCGAAAACGGGGCGCAGACCGTTCGACTCGATCTGAACCGGCCGCTGCGCGACATCCTCCGCGAGATGTCAACGCTGCCCGTGGGCACCCGGCTGTCGCTGAGCGGTCCGATTGTCGTCGCCCGCGACATCGCCCATGCCAAAATCAAAGAGCGCCTCGATCACGGCGAGCCGATGCCGGAGTACATGCGCAATCATATCGTTTACTACGCAGGCCCGGCGAAAACGCCGAATAATCTGGCCTGCGGCTCGCTCGGCCCGACCACCGGCGGACGCATGGATGGGTATGTCGATGCTTTTCAGGCGGCAGGCGGTAGTCTGATCATGCTTTCCAAAGGCAATCGCAGCCAGCAGGTAACCGACGCCTGCCATAAACACGGCGGCTTTAATCTCGGCAGTATTGGCGGCGCGGCGGCCCTGCTGGCGCAGCAGTATGTGAAAAGTTTACGCTGCCTTGAGTATCCGGAGCTGGGGATGGAAGCGGTATGGATGATGGAAGTCGACAACCTGCCGGCGTTTGTGCTGGTTGACGATAAGGGTAATAACTTCTTCAGCCAGTTCGAGCAGCAGCATCGCTGCGCAACCTGTCCGGCGGGGCATTAAGGAGGGTTTATGCACGCGCGTGGAAATCCTGACCGCCACCGTCAGCGCCAGCAAAAGCTGAAAACGCAGGTTGATACCCGCGTGGCGGCGGCTACAGAGCAAAAAGGTATTCTGATCGTCTTTACCGGCAACGGTAAAGGCAAATCCACTGCCGCCTTTGGCACCGCAACGCGCGCCGTCGGGCATGGTAAAACCGTCGGTGTCGCGCAGTACATCAAAGGCCAGTGGGATAACGGTGAATACAACACTCTGCAACCGCTCGGCGTAGAGTTTCACATTATGGGGACCGGCTTTACCTGGGAAACGCAAAACCGGGAGGCGGATATTGAAGCGGCGTCGGCCGTCTGGCAGGAAAGCAAGCGGATGCTAGCCGACCCGGGCTACGATCTGGTGGTGCTGGATGAACTCACCTATATGCTGGCGTATCACTATCTGGATCCACAGGAAGTGATTGCCGCTATCGTCAATCGTCCGCCTGGGCAGAACGTGATTGTCACCGGCCGCGGCTGCCACGCCCGATTGCTTGAGCTTGCCGATACGGTCAGTGAGTTGCGTCCGGTGAAGCATGCCTTTGACAAGGGCATTCAGGCGCAGGTAGGAATTGACTGGTAGTTTTACCCGGCTCGCGCTGCGCTTAGCCGGGCTACCGGTTCACCGTCGGCTGCGGGCCGGTAGCCCGGACAGGTGCGCCAGCGCCGCCTCCGGGGAATGTGCCCGGCCTGATACATCGGCGCGGTTTCTTCCCGGTGGCGCTGCGCTGACCGGGCTACGGGCTCACAGTTCTCTGCAAAACGCCGTCAGGCAGCCGACACCACCGATTTTTGCAGCAGCCACTCGCGGAATACCTGTAGATGCCGGGATTCCGTTTTATCCTCCTGCCACGTCATAATAAAGCGGTTTCCGGTACGAATCGGCACATCGCAGGGGATCACCATCTCGCCGCTATCCAGGTCATGTTGAATAGCAAAACGCGGCAGCAGCGCAACCCCCAGGTTCGAACGCACCGCCGCAATCAGCATCGAGAGCAGGTCAAAACGCGGACCAATGTTGATCTGAGGGCTGGTGATGTTCGATAACGCAAACCACTCCTGCCAGCCGTGAATTCGCGTGCTTTGATGCAGCAGCGGAAACTCGCTCAGCAGTTCCTCCACCGCCAGCTTCTGCCCGGGTTCGGGCAACAGCCCGCAGCCGCACACCGGCAGAATTTCCTCTTCGAACAGATACTCAACCTCCGCCCACGGAGAGCAAAAATCCTCGCGCATAATGGCGGCATCGTACTCGCGACTAAGAAAATCGCCAATATTCGCCAGCGAATGAATATTAACGATAATGCCCGGATGTAATTTATTAAACTCGCGCAGATTGGGGATTAGCCAGTGGGTGCTAAAGGTAGGGTTGACGGCCAGCTCAAGAACCTGCACCGTCGGTTGCCATGTCATAATCGAATTGGTATCACGCTCCAGTTTGTTAAGCGTTTCCTTAACGATAGTCAAATAATGCTTGCCAGCCGCATTTAAAAAAATCCTTTTTTTAGCATGGTTAAATAATGACGTATGGAGGAAATCCTCCAGCGCCGTGACTTGTCGGAACACGGCGCTTTGTGTTAAAGCCAACTCTTCCGCTGCCCGGGTATAACTTTCGTGGCGAGCCACAACCTCAAAGGTCACCAGTAATTCAGTTTTGGGTATTTTTCCTCTCATAACGTCTTCCATTTACGCCGTGCAAAAATTGTTTAATAGATAAAAAAAGCGCGCAAGGACATCAGATTAGCCCCGAGTGTTATATTTTATTTTACCCTCAGATGTCATTGATCTATTCCATGATTAATGCATACTATAATCGATCAAATAATAACCAATGATACCCAGGCGCTACAATAAACACAATTTAAACAACGTGATTGATGCGCAATTAAAAGCATTAAGTTGTCAATATTTTTTCACGTTAACTTGTTTATTAGCGAAGACATGAAGAGAGCCGATGGGAATTAATTACATGGCCATGGGCATAATTGAAAAATTCCGCGATCGGGCACACATTATGAGTGCTCCAGGAAAAATCTGTATTACCTGAATACGAGGTTAACCGATGCGAGGTGAAGATCTCCAGAGGTTCCGTTCGCGGAACGACTGAGGAGTAGTGCGGTGAGCAGCGCGAAACACCCGGCAAAAGTAGCTGGTTTGCGCAAACTGAAGCTTACGCGCCACGCTGTCTATAGAATTAGCCGGGTCACCGAGCAACTCTCCGGCACGCTGCATTTTCTTCTGATTGACCCACACCTTAAAGTTTACGCCCTGACGCTTTTTAAAAAAACGGCTGAAGTAGTTAGCACTGAGACAAACATGGGCGGCAACAGATTCCAGAGACAGCTCATCATATAAATGTTCATCAATATAGCGCAGAGCAGCCACCAGTTTTATTTCATGCGGCGATTTTTGCGCATAATAAAAAGTGCTCTTTTGTCGCGCCAGGCTCGCACCTTCCTCCTCTGCTTCTTCCACCGCTGAGTAATGACTAACGATGAAATGCAGTAGCCTTATCGCCGCCGAGCGATGATTATTATCGGTTGCCGCTCGATGGTCAAAAATAATATACCCACATATTTTATTGCTCTGAACCAGCGGAAGGGAAAAGAACTCTGCACCCGCATAGCAATCGGGTAAGCGATCGTCTGATCCGTTAATTACCGTCGCCGCCAGCCCCGTTGCCCGGGAAAAAACATCTGCTAACGAGCTAAAAAAAACGATGCGATTATCCATTTTATTTTCCGCCATCTTATTCTCCGTAAGCTTTTGCAAGCGGTTAATATGCAAAATATTGCGGATAAAAAGGATGATGACTGACGCAAAAAATAATCTCATTTAAACAGATGAATATGATCAAAATGCACAACCGTTACGCCGGTTCAGGAAGACGATGCTAAAGAGCGGCCCGCGCTCAGGCGACCAGCGTTCTCAAACTTTAACGAATCTTCACAGAAAGCTGTGAGCATAAATTTCTGGCCGATAAAGAATTAACTATTACATTTCAATTAATTAGGCAAATTTCATGCATTTTTGTGATGTTGCTGTTTGTGAGAATCATCATGTGAATGTGAAATGCCCTCCTGAATAATAGGTTCAATGTGAAAACAACTTGAACGGAGTGGATCCATGGCCGTCACTACTGGCGTTATCGCCGACGATTTTACCGGCGCAACGGATATAGCAAGCTTTATGACTGAACAGGGCTGGCGAGTCGCGCTTCTGCCCGGTATGCCCGATATCACTCAGTGCTGGAACGAAGAGGTTGACGCTATCGTCATCTCTTTGAAGAGCCGCGCTTTACCGGCAGAACAGGCCGTCGCCCAGTCCCTGGCCTGCGCCCGCTGGCTAAGGCAAAACGTCGGCGTCCGCCAGATCTATTTCAAGTATTGCTCAACGTTTGATTCCACGCCGGCGGGCAACATCGGCCCGGTAAGCGATGCGCTGATGAACGACATTCAGGCCCCGCTAATCGTTCACTGCCCCGCCCTGCCGCAAAATGGGCGCACGGTGGTCCACGGCCATCTGTTTGTGAACGGGGTACTGCTTAACGAATCCGGTATGGAAAAACATCCGCTAAATCCGATGACCGATGCCAGCATACCGCGCCTGCTGGCCGCGCAGACGGCCAGCGCGGTTGGGCACATCGCTCTCAATACGATTCGCAGCGGTGTGGAAGCGGTCACTTACGCCTTAGAAGGCTATCAGACTGAAGGGACGCGCCACGTCATTGTCGATACGCTGGATGACACCGATCTCCATACCCTGGCTCAGGCGCTGCAGGAATATCCGCTACTGGCCGGAGGTTCCGGTCTCGGCGGCGCGCTGGCCGCTATCGCTGGCGGTCATCCTGTCGCGTCGCCGCACCGCTTTCCCTCTCCCGTCAGAGCGGTCGTGTTCTCCGGCAGCTGTTCGGCGATGAGTAACCGCCAGGTCAACCGCTATAAAGCCCAGGCGGCATCCTGTTTGCTTGACGTTGCCCGCTGCCTGTCGGATAGCGAAAGCTACAGCGATGAGCTGTCTACCTGGGCGATGGCGCATGTCAGCAACCCGCTCGCACCGCTACTTTATGCCACCCAGCCGCCAGAGGCGCTACAGCGCATTCAGCAGAAATATGGCGAACAGGCCGCCAGCCGGGCAATCGAACGCACTTTCGCCCGGCTGAGCGCCAAACTCCTGGCCGCAGGCATCAATACTTTTATTGTCGCTGGCGGAGAAACCTCCGGCACCGTCGTGGAAGCGCTAGAGGTGAAGCGCCTGGCCGTCGGCAGAGCAATCGCGCCGGGCGTGCCCTGGGTCTTCTCTTCCGGCCTGGCGCTGGCCCTGAAGTCAGGCAATTTTGGCAACGAAGATTTCTTTTTTACGGCCCAGGAGTATCCATCATGAATCCGGTGAGTGAACACCAACTCCGCGAACAGCTGGTCCATTATGGGCGCTCTCTGTTTATGCGCGGCTACAGCAGCGGCGGTTCCGGTAATCTCAGCGTGAAGCTAGCGGATGGTGGCTATCTGGTGACCCCAACCAATTCCTGTCTGGGTGAACTGCAGGCCGCCACCCTGAGTCGACTGGATGCCGATGGCGTGCATCTCAGCGGCGATAAGCCGTCCAAAGAGGTCCCTATGCATCTGGCGTGGTACCGCCACCGGCCTTCCTGCGAGGCCGTAGTACATCTGCACTCTCCGTGGCTGACCGCGCTCTCCTGTCTACCGTGCACCACGCCGGAAAACTGCCTGCCGCCGTTAACGCCGTACTACGTGATGCGCGTCGGACGGCTGCCGCTGCTGCCCTATTTCAAACCCGGACACGAGGGCATTGCCAGCGCGCTCAGTGAAATCGCCGCAGACCATACGGCGGCGCTGCTGGCTAACCACGGGCCGGTAGTGAGCGGTCGCTCGCTGCGCGAGGCGGTGTTTAACGCCGAGGAACTGGAAGACAGCGCCCGTATCTGGCTGACCTTAAAACCGCTCGGCTATGTCCCGCTCTCAGAAGCAGCGGTGGCCGAACTCGAACAATCCCGACAGGCCTGAGGTGCGATGATGATCCCGGAACAACGGCGCGACTTTATTTACCGCTACGTGCATGAAAAAAACGCCGCCTCCTTCAATGAACTGGCGGAGTTGATGAGCGTGTCGCATATGACGGTACGCCGCGACATTCAGCTGCTGGAAGAAGAGGGCAAAGTTATCGCCATTAACGGCGGCGTGAAGCTTAATAACCTGCTTAAATCCGAGTTGCCGTGGCGGGAAAAAGCGGAGTTGCATCATGATGTAAAACGCAAAATGGGCCAGCTGGCGGCGATGCTTATCGAGCCGGGTCAAACGCTCTACCTCGATGCCGGCACCTCGTTGTTTGAAGTGGCGAAAGCGGTGGCCGCCAGCCGCTGTTTTAACCTGACGGTCGTCACCAACGACTTTTCCATCAGCCACTACCTGATGGATATGCCGCATATCACGCTCTATCACACCGGCGGCCTGGTGGATCAGCGCAACCGCTCAAGCATTGGCAAAAGCGCCGCCAGCTTTCTTCGCACCATTAATATTGACGTGGCGTTTCTGAGCTCCTCTTCGTGGGATACCGAACGCGGAATGTCAACGCCGAGCGAAGGGAAAGCCTCGGTCAAGGAGGCGGTGCTCACCGTTTCCCGGCGTCGGGTACTGGTCTGCGATAGCAGCAAATTTGGGAAATACGGCATGTTCCATATCTGCGGGCTGGAGCAGTTAACCGATATTGTTTCTGATAACCGGCTACCGGAAGATGCGCAACATACTATTGCCAGCCAGGGCGTGAAGCTGCATCTGGTAGATAGCCGGGAGGGAGAGCATCATGCTGAAGCTCGCGGCTAACCTCGACTGGCTATTTACCGATTTACCGATAGCGGCACGTTTCCAGGCGGCAAAAGCGGCCGGTTTTCACGGCATTGAAGGGCTGTTTCTCTGGCAACACCCGCTAGAACAGCTGCAGGCGGCGCAACGGCAAACGTCTCTTCCGCTGGTGCTGATGAACGCTCCTGCAGGCAACTGGTCTCAGGGTGAACGCGGGCTGGCAGCGCTACCAGGGCGCGAAGAGGAGTTTCATCGCAGTCTGGAGCTGGCTCGTCATTATGCCACGGCGCTGGGCTGCCGCCGGGTTCACGTTATGGCGGGGTTGCGCTGCGACGCTCTGACGCATCAGGCCCAGCTTGAGCTCTTGCTCAACAGGCTGCGTATCGCCTGCGATGTGCTGGCTGTCGCGGGAATAGATGTGCTGATTGAACCATTAAACTCGCAGGATATGCCCGGCTATTTTATTGATAGCTTTCCGCTGGCCGCCACAATCATTCACCAGGTTGCCAGGGACAATATCGGTTTACAGTTTGATATTTATCACTGCCAGAAAATTCACGGCAACGTCGCCAAAAATATTGAACGCTATTTTACGCTTATCAAACATATTCAAATTGCTTCTGTTCCTTATCGCCATGAACCTGGGACCGGCGAATTAAATGAAGCATGGTTATTCGATTTTATTAAAAAAATGAACTATGCGGGCTGGATTGGTTGTGAATATCAACCGTCAACATCAGGCCCCGAATCATTACGCTGGATAACGCCTTACCTGGAATTTTAATCTCTCTGTACCGGAGGAAAACATGTCGGATACCGTTATTATCTCGCTGGCACCCGTTGCCGCGGATTGCCCTCGAGTCATACCCGAAGAACTGGCGCAGGAAATACTCGCCAGCGTGGAATATGGCGCGGCAATCGTTCATCTGCACGTCCGTGATAAGCAGGGGCGTCTGACGCCGGACACCGTCGATTTTCAGGCCACAATCGACCCTGTAATACGCCACTCAAACCTGATAATTCAGGCCTCTACCGGCGGAGTCTCTTCGCTGTCCATCGCCGAACGCTGCGCGCCGTTGGCCTGCTCAGGGGTGGAGATGGCATCGCTTAACGTCGGCTCCGTTAACCTTGGCGATGCCGTTTACTTTAATCCCGGTCCGGACGTCGAATATTGTGCAAAACAAATCATCACCCATAACATTATTCCCGAGTTTGAAGTTTTCGAAATTGGCATGATTAATAACATCCTTGCTCTGCAGGAAAATATTAAATTCAAAACACCGATGCTGTTTAATATTGTACTGGGGCATCGCGGTAGTACCCCCGCCACGGTTGATGCATTAATTGCCATGCGCAGTATGCTCCCCCGCGAGGCCTTATGGGGAATAACGCATTTTGGCAGAAAGAATTTCGATATTATCGCTGCCGCGGTCGCTATGGGCGCCAGCGAGGTTCGAATTGGCTTTGAGGATAGCTATTATTTAAGCGCGGAAGAAAAAGCCCACAATAACTATCAGCAGGTCGCCAAACTCGCCACCCTGATTCGCAGCATGGATAAGAAAGTCGCCACGCCCGATATTGCGCGGCAAATGTTATCTATTCCACCCCGGCAGCAATAACAACAGAAAGGACATTTCGCTATGACTATGACCACTGTTATTCACAAAACCGGTCTCGGCGTCAGCATCGCCGGCGCCGCCCTGGCGGCGGTAGGTGCGTTGATGCATTCACCCGCGATCTGGCAGCCTGGGCTGGTAATGTTCACCGCCGGTTTTGCGGCGGGAGCAGGATACTGGCCGGGGTTACGCAGTTATCAGTTTACCTTGTGGATCATCGCCGGTTTCGTTGCCGCGATGACCTGGTCTACGGATCTGATCGTCTGGGGCGGCTTTAACATCACCCATAAATGGATTGTTTTCCTGGTCATCCAGGCCACCATGTTCAGCATGGGCACCAAGCTGACGATCCAGGATTTTATCGATGTCGCCAAAATGCCGTGGGCGGTGTTTATCGGTACCTTCTGCCATTTTGTCATTATGCCCCTGCTCGGCCTGACCATTACCCTGGTCTTCAACTTTCCGCCGGAAGTCGCGGTGGGCATCCTGCTGATTGGCGCGTGTCCCAGCGGTCTCTCTTCGACGGTGATGGTTTACATCGCCAACGCTAACCTGGCGCTGGCGGTATCGATAGCGGCGGTTTCAACCCTGGCGGCTACGGTGATGACGCCGCTGTGGGTTAACCTGCTGGCGGGCTCGATGATCGACATTCAGCTGACCGCAATGGTGATGGACGTGGTGAAAATCGTGCTCATTCCTATCGGCGCGGCGATCTTACACGATTACCTGAAAACCTACGCCAGCATACGCGGCCGTCGTATTGTGCAAGGACTGGCCGGGCTCGGCGCCCTGTGGCTGCTGTATATGAGCTTCGGAGGCTGGAACACGCTGTTCGCCAGTGCCGGCGCCGAAGCGCAAATGTACGCCGTGGTTGTCAACTTCGTGGCTGGCGGTCTCGTCTGGGCGCTGTTTTACAACTGGCTGTACGGTCGCGTTGAGGGTATTAAGAAAATCATGCCGACCATCTCGATGATAGGGATTATTTTCTTCACGACCACCGCCGCCGCCGCGGGACGCGACAACCTGGTGCAGGTCGGCTTCCTGCTCTGTTTCGCCATGCTGATGCATAACCTCGGCGGTTTCCTGATTGGCTATCTGATGAGTCGCTGGATCTTCCGCATGGACGTACAGTCCGCCCGTACCGTGGCCTTTGAAGTCGGACTGCAAAACGGCGGAATGGCATCGGGGCTTGCCGCCGCGATGGGCAAGCTGGCAACGGTGGGCCTTGCTTCCGCGGTGATGACTCCGCTTGGCAACGTCAGCGGCTCGCTGCTGGCGAACTACTGGCGCAAAAAGGACGCCCGACAGGCGCAGGCCGCCGCGAAAAATCCCGCTCAATCCGTTTCTGAACATCTTTCAAAAGGATAATCACCATGACGACTCTCACTCTGAAGCAGGCTTTACGCGCCGTAGCGTTCGCGCTTGACCTCGCTGACTCCTGCTATACAAAGCGCCCGCTAAGCGTAGCGGTGTGCGACGCCAGCGGGGAACTGCTCAGCTTCGCACGCATGGACAATGCCAAATTGTTAACCATTGAACTTACTCAGCGCAAGGCGCGTACCAGCAGTCGCCTCGGCTGTACCACCCTGGCATTTTTACAGCGCCTGCAAAAAGAGCAGCTGGACATCAGTTACTTTGCCGATCCGCGTTTTACCGCCCTGCCCGGCGGGATCCCGCTTCTGTACGACGGGAAATGTCTCGGCGCCGTCGCGGTAGGCGGCCTATCGGCACAGGAAGATCACGACGCGGCGCTGGCCGTCGCGGAAAATTTGCTTGAGGAGATTACCCAATGAAAAAGATCGCTATGTTGCACACCAGTTCAGCGACGCTCGCGATGATGCAGCAGCTGATTGCCGATATCATGCCGGAAGTGGAAGTCATGCATCTGGTGGAAGAATCCATGATCAAGCAGGTCATGAAGGCCGGAGGGGTAACGCCGAATATTGCCGCCCGCATCGCCGACTACGTGCATATTGCCGAAAAAGCGGACTGCGATATTTTTATTACCGCCTGCTCTTCTATTGGCACGGCGGTGGAACAGTGCCAGTTTCTGACGCCGCTCCAGCTCGCCCGTATTGACAGCGCGATGGTCAAAGAAGCGATTGAAAAAGGTGAGCGTATCGCCGTGCTGGCAACCGTAGCGACCACGCTAAAGCCGACGTTGGATTACGTCCAGCGCAAAATACAGGAGAGCGGTAAGCCGCGCGCCGTTACCCCCATATTAATGGAAGAGGCCTTTCACGCGCTGCTGGCAGGAGAGATGGATACCCATGACCGGATTGTCGCCGACGGGCTAAAAACCGCGTTTAGCCAGGCGGATGTGGTCATGCTGGCACAGGCCTCAATGGCCCGGGTATTACAGCAGCTACCCACTCCGCCGGTTCCGGTCTTGACCTCGCCAGAAAGCGGAATTCGTTGGCTGAAAGCACTGGCGGAAAGCTGAGTTACGGGCAAAAAAAAGGCCATCATCAGATGGCCAACCATGTCGAAATTGGACCAGCCCTTAACCATGCAGAAAGTCAGGGCTGTTTTTTTACTTATTACTTAATTACGGTTTTCAGCGCTTCGCCGATATCGGCCAGGCTGCGAACGGTCTTCACGCCTGCGGCTTCCAGCGCCGCGAATTTCTCGTCCGCAGTACCTTTGCCGCCCGCGATGATGGCGCCCGCGTGACCCATACGTTTGCCTTTCGGCGCGGTCACGCCGGCAATGTAGCCGACAACCGGTTTGGTCACGTGATCTTTGATATAAGCGGCCGCTTCTTCTTCCGCGCTACCGCCGATCTCACCGATCATCACAATCGCTTCGGTCTGCGGGTCTTCCTGGAACAGCTTCAGGATATCGATGAAGTTAGATCCCGGGATCGGGTCGCCGCCGATGCCCACGCAGGTGGACTGGCCGAAGCCGTAGTCGGTGGTCTGCTTAACCGCTTCATAGGTCAGGGTACCGGAGCGGGAAACGATGCCCACTTTACCCGGCTGGTGAATGTGGCCCGGCATGATGCCGATTTTGCATTCGCCTGGGGTGATCACGCCCGGGCAGTTCGGCCCGATCATGCGCACGCCCGCTTCGTCCAGCTTCACCTTCACGGTCAGCATATCCAGCGTCGGGATACCTTCGGTGATGGTGATAATCAGTTTAATGCCCGCATCGATAGCTTCCAGGATGGAGTCTTTGCAGAACGGCGCCGGAACGTAGATCACGGATGCGGTTGCACCGGTCGCTTCTACCGCTTCGCGCACGGTGTTGAACACCGGCAGGCCCAGATGAGTGGTACCGCCTTTGCCCGGCGTTACGCCGCCAACCATTTGCGTACCGTAAGCAATGGCTTGTTCAGAGTGGAATGTACCCTGGCTACCAGTGAAGCCCTGGCAGATAACCTTGGTATCTTTATTAATTAAAACGGACATTATTTCCCCTCCACTGCGGCAACAACCTGCTGAGCTGCATCCGTCAGACTTTTCGCTGCAATAATATTCAGGCCGCTGTCAGCCAGTTTCTTCGCGCCCAGTTCGGCGTTGTTACCTTCCAGACGAACCACTACCGGGACATTAACGCCCACTTCGGCTACCGCGCCGATGATGCCGTCGGCAATCAGGTCGCAGCGTACGATACCGCCGAAGATGTTAACCAGAACCGCTTTTACGTTGTCATCAGAGAGGATGATTTTGAACGCTTCGGTGACGCGCTCTTTGGTAGCGCCGCCGCCAACGTCAAGGAAGTTAGCCGGTTCGCCGCCGTGCAGCTTAACGATGTCCATGGTGCCCATCGCCAGGCCCGCGCCGTTCACCATGCAACCGATGTTGCCGTCCAGCGCGACGTAGTTCAGTTCCCACTGCGCCGCCTGAGCTTCACGCGGATCTTCCTGAGACTGATCGCGCATTTCGCGCAGATCCGGCTGGCGGAACAGCGCGTTGCCGTCAGCGCCCAGTTTACCATCGAGGCAAATCAGGTCGCCCTGCCTGGTGATCACCAGCGGGTTGATTTCGATCAGCGCCAGGTCGCGCTCAAGGAAAATGGTCGCCAGACCCATAAAGATTTTGGTGAACTGCTGAACCTGTTTTCCTTCCAGACCCAGTTTGAACGCCAGTTCACGGCCCTGGTAAGGCATCGGACCCGCCAGCGGATCGATGGCGATTTTGTGGATCAGGTGCGGGGTCTCTTCCGCCACTTTTTCGATTTCCACGCCGCCTTCGGTAGAGGCCATGAAGACCACACGACGGGAGCTACGGTCAACGACCGCGCCGAGGTACAGCTCTTTATCGATATCGGTCGCCGCTTCCACCAGGATCTGGTTAACCGGCTGGCCGTTTGCATCTGTCTGGTAGGTCACCAGGCGTTTGCCCAGCCAGTGTTCAGCAAATGCGCGAATGTCTTCTTTGCTCTTAACTACTTTCACACCGCCCGCTTTGCCGCGGCCACCAGCGTGAACCTGACATTTCACTACCCACGGACCCGCGCCGATTTTTGAAGCGGCTTCTTCTGCTTCACGCGGAGTAGTACAGGCATAACCCACCGGCGCCGGTAAGCCATAGCGGGCAAAGAGTTGTTTTGCCTGATATTCATGTAAGTTCATGTGTTCAGTCCATCCTTCAGGGAATAATTATAAACCTGTAGGCCTGATAACGGCGCTAGCGCGTGTTATCCGGCCTACGGTAGGTAATACTCTTGCTGACTACACGTCCAGCAGCAGACGAGTAGGGTCTTCCAGCAGCTCTTTAATCGCGACCAGATAGCCTACCGATTCACGTCCGTCGATCAGACGATGGTCGTAGGAGAGCGCCAGGTACATCATCGGCAGAATTTCGACCTTACCATTCACCGCCATCGGACGATCTTTAATGGCATGCATTCCGAGAATCGCGCTCTGCGGCGGGTTGATGATCGGCGTGGACATCAGAGAACCGAATACGCCGCCGTTGGTAATGGTGAAGTTACCGCCGGTCAGGTCGTCTACGGTCAGCTTGCCGTCGCGGCCTTTTACGGCCAGCTCTTTAATTTTCTTCTCAATATCCGCCATGCCCAGCAGGTCGACATCGCGCAGAACCGGGGTCACCAGGCCGCGCGGCGTGGAGACCGCCATGCTGACGTCAAAATAGTTGTGGTACACCACGTCATCGCCATCGATAGAGGCGTTCACTTCCGGATAGCGTTTCAGCGCTTCAACCACCGCCTTCACGTAGAAGGACATAAAGCCCAGACGGATACCGTGACGTTTTTCAAACGCGTCACCATACTGCTTACGCAGATCCATAATCGGCTTCATGTTGACTTCGTTGAAGGTGGTCAGCATGGCGGTAGAGTTTTTCGCTTCCAGCAGACGCTCGGCAACGCGTTTGCGCAGACGAGTCATCGGCACGCGTTTTTCAGAACGGTGGCCCAGCTGCGGAGCCGGAGCAGCAGCGGGGGCCGCCGCCGGGGCTGGAGCTTTTGCCGGAGCGTTCGCCAGATGTTTCTCTACGTCTTCGCGGGTCAGGCGGCCGCCAACGCCGGTGCCTTTAATGGCCGCCGCGTCGAGGCTATGTTCCGCGAGCAGACGGCGAATCGCCGGGCTCAGCGCATCGTTGTTCTGTTCTTCCAGAGAAGCCTGCTGGCGCTGGGCCGGAGTAGACTCTTTGGCATCGGCTTTCGCGCCGGACTCTTTGCCCGCACTGTTGCCTTCACGCAGGCGGCCGAGGATCTGACGAGAAAGCACGGTGGCGCCTTCGTCTTCAATGACCGCGTCCAGAATGCCATCCGCTGAAGCCGGTACTTCCAGTACCACTTTGTCAGTTTCGATTTCTACCAGCACTTCGTCACGAACAACCGCATCGCCCGGTTTTTTATGCCAGGTGGCAACCGTTGCGTCAGCTACGGACTCAGGCAGGTCGGGAACCAGAATATCTACGCTACTCATTATGTATCCTTTAATTAATCGACGTTCAGCGCGTCATTGACCAGATCTTGTTGCTGTTTCTGGTGAACGGACAGGTATCCTACCGCCGGAGAGGCGGAGGCCGGGCGGCCTGCATAACGCAGAGAGGCCCCAAACGGAATCACTTCACGGAAGTGATGCTGGCTGCAGTACCACGCGCCCTGGTTGAGCGGTTCTTCCTGGCACCAGACAAAATCATGCACGTGCGCATACGGTTTCAGCGCTTCCTGTACCGCCTGGTGCGGGAACGGGTAGAGCTGCTCTATACGAACGATAGCGACATCTTTTTGCTCTTTCTTGCGGCGCTGTTCCAGCAGGTCGTAGTAAACCTTACCAGAGCACAGCACAACACGCTTCACGGCTTTCGGGTCGAGATCGTCGATTTCACCGATTGCCGGCTGGAAGGTGCCGTTAGCCAGTTCGTCCATGCTCGACACCGCCAGCGGGTGACGCAGCAGCGATTTCGGCGACATCACGATCAGCGGGCGACGCATACCGCGCAGCGCCTGACGACGCAGCATATGGTAAACCTGCGCTGGCGTGGACGGTACGCAAACCTGCATGTTCTGCTCGGCGCAGAGCTGCAGGTAGCGTTCCAGACGCGCGGAGGAGTGCTCCGGCCCCTGACCTTCATAGCCGTGCGGCAGCAGCATCACCAGACCGCACATACGGCCCCACTTCTGCTCGCCGGAGCTGATGAACTGGTCGATAACCACCTGCGCGCCGTTAGCGAAGTCGCCGAACTGCGCTTCCCAGATGGTCAGGGTGCGCGGTTCCGCGGTAGCGTAGCCGTATTCAAACGCCAGTACCGCCTCTTCCGACAGTACGGAGTCCCAGACTTTGAAATGGCCCTGGCCGTTGTGGACGTGCTGCAGCGGCGTATAGGTTGAACCATTTTTCTGGTTATGGATCACCGCATGGCGGTGGAAGAAGGTCCCGCGCCCGGAGTCTTCGCCGGACAAACGCACCGAAATGCCTTCATCTACCAGCGTAGCGTAGGCGAGGTTTTCCGCGCCGCCCCAGTCGAACAGCTTCTCACCGGCGGCCATTGCCTGACGATCGCCGTAGATTTTCGCGACACGCGACTGCATCTCAACGGCTTCCGGCACCGTACTGATGCGTTTCGCCAGCTCCTGCAGACGCTTAGGTTCAACTTTGTCCGGGTAGCTCTCATCCCACTCGTGGTTAAGGTACGGGGACCAGGTAAAGGAGTGCATGTTCATCGGACGCCACTCCTGCACCACACATTCGCCGGCATCCAGCGCGTCGCGGTAGAGGTTCACCTGCTCGGTAGCGTCTTCCAGCGTCGCGACTTTGTCGGCTTCCAGCTTGTCAGCGTAGATTTTGCGCGGGGTCGGATGCTTTTTGATTTTCTGGTACATCAGCGGCTGGGTCGCGCTCGGCTCGTCGGCTTCGTTGTGGCCGTGACGGCGGTAGCACACCAGGTCGATGAAGACATCGCGTTTGAAGGTATTACGGAAATCCAGCGCCAGGCGGGTCACGAAAGCCACGGCTTCCGGGTCATCGGCATTGACGTGGAAAATCGGCGACTGAACCATCTTACCGATGTCGGTGCAGTACGGGGTAGAACGCGCATCCAGCGGGTTGGAGGTAGTGAAGCCAACCTGGTTGTTGATAACGATGCGTACGGTACCGCCCACTTCGTAACCACGCGCTTTGGACATGTTCAGGGTTTCCTGAACCACGCCCTGGCCGGTAACCGCGGCGTCGCCGTGAATAGTGATCGGCAACACTTTGTTGCTGCTCGGTTCGTCAAGACGATCGAGACGCGCGCGTACGGAGCCGATAACCACCGGGCTGACGATTTCCAAGTGCGACGGGTTAAACGCCAGCGCCAGGTGCACCAGACCGCCTTCGGTTTCCATATCGGACGAGAAGCCCATGTGGTACTTCACGTCACCGGTACCGAGGTGCTCTTTATGTTTTCCGGCGAATTCGTCGAACAGGTCCTGCGGTTTTTTACCCAGCACGTTGACCAGTACGTTCAGACGACCGCGGTGCGCCATGCCCAGCACCACTTCGCGGGTGCCGCTCTTACCCGCGTGGCGGATAATCTCTTTGAGCATCGGGATCAGCGCATCGCCGCCTTCCAGCGAGAAGCGTTTAGCGCCCGGGAATTTCGCGCCGAGGTAGCGCTCCAGGCCTTCCGCCGCGGTCAGCTCGCTGAGGAAGCGCTTTTTCTCTTCGGCGCTAAAGCTCGCTTTGCCCGCTACCGACTCGATACGCTGCTGGATCCAGCGTTTTTCTTCGGTAGAGGTAATGTGCATATATTCCGCGCCAATGGAGCCGCAATAGGTCTGCTTCAGGGCGGAGATCAGATCGCCCAGCTTCATCGTGTCTTTACCGATGGCAAAAGAGCCTACGTTATAGATCTCCTGGAAATCGGCCTCGGTCAGATCGTGGTAAGCCGGATCGAGATCCGCCACTCTCTCTTGCTGCCAAAGTCCCAGCGGATCGAGATTCGCATGCTGGTGACCGCGGAAGCGGTATGCGTTGATGAGCTGCAGGACTTTAACCTGCTTCACATTGGTGTCAGGGTCGGAAATCGAAGAAGTGTAACGCGAGGCATCCTTCGCCAGGCGGCGGAAATAATCACGCGTTTTGGAATGAAATTGATCCGGTTTGACTCCGGTGCCAGGTAACTGCTGGAACATAGAACGCCAGTTGGCGTCAACAGAGTCAGGATCGGTTAAGAAGTCTTCATAGAGCTGTTCTATCCAGCTCTGGTTCGAACCAGAGAGGTAAGAAGAGTCCAGCCAGGCTTTCATTGCGCCGTTCTGCATCGTGATCCCTTAAGCATTTATATGCTTATTTCGCCGTAGAAACTACCACGCACAGAAGTTGTACGTGCCGGGGTTCACTTGTTGCGGATGAGTTGTGGTTTCGTCCGCTAAGGAACCTTTAAAAACTGCCATTAATCTTCGGCGTTCAGGCTGCTGTTGCGTTAGCTGCCTTCACTTACCCCGGTCACATAGTTCACTATGCTCCCGGGGATGCGTTCAGTTGCCGCCTTACCTCGCTCTGAACGCCTTGATTACTGGTACATATTTGGCGGTTTTTAAAGATTTCCTGCCATCCCCTTCATACTTCAAGTTACATGCGCGTTGGCTTTCCTCACTCACCCCAGTCACTTACTTGAGTAAGCTCCTGGGGATTCGCGGCGTCGCCGCGTGACTCGGCCTTCGGCCTCGCCCCTACGGGGCCAGCGCAAGCGCTGTTCAAAACGGCTAGCCGTTTTGTCCTGTAACTCGAATTATTTAGGGTATTCATTTCCCGGCGGCGCGAACGCTGCCGGGGCTACTGCTTTTGGTAGCCCGGATAAGCGCTAGCGCCATCCGGGACAGACCGGGTTACTTATGCACTGCGCTGCAGCAGCATCGACTTAATATGGCCGATGGCGCGCGTCGGGTTCAGCCCCTTAGGACACACACTGACGCAGTTCATAATGCTGTGACAGCGGAATACGCTGAAAGCATCGCTCAGCCCTTCGAGGCGCTCGCTGGTTTCGGTATCGCGGCTGTCGATCAGGAAGCGATACGCGGCCAGCAGGCCTGCCGGGCCGATAAACTTGTCCGGGTTCCACCAGAACGACGGGCAAGACGTTGAACAACATGCGCAGAGAATACACTCGTACAGACCATCGAGTTTCTCACGCTGCTCTGGCGACTGCAGATGCTCGCGAGCCGGAGGATTTTGCCCATTATTCAACAAGTAAGGCTTAATCTTCTCATATTGTGCATAGAATTGCCCCATGTCTACCACCAAATCACGGATAACCGGTAATCCTGGCAGCGGACGGATAACAATTTTCTTGCCCGGCTGATTCAGCGCGGAGATCGGCGTGATGCACGCCAGACCATTTTTCCCGTTCATGTTAAGACCGTCAGAACCACATACCCCTTCACGGCAGGAGCGGCGGAACGACAGCGACGGATCTTTCTCTTTCAGCTGGATTAACGCATCCAGCAGCATCATGTCACGACCTTCTTCCGCTTCGAGGGTGTAGTCCTGCATGCGCGGAGCATCGTCTACGTCCGGGTTATAACGATAAACTGAAAACTCGAGTTTCATATTCCTGTCTCCGCATTAATAAGTACGAATCTTCGGCGGGAATGCCGGACGCAGCTTCGGTTCCATATTGACGCTACGACGCGTCATGGATTCCGACTCTGGCAGATACAGGGAATGGCACAGCCAGTTTTCATCATCACGATCCGGGAAGTCGAAACGGCTATGCGCGCCGCGGCTTTCGGTACGGTAGTTCGCAGACATTGCAGTGGCGTAAGCGGTTTCCATCAGGTTATCCAGCTCCAGACACTCAACGCGCTGGGTGTTGAACTCGCTGGAAGTATCGTCCAGACGAGCGTTTTTCAGACGCTCGCGGATCGCTTTCAGCTGCTCAAGGCCCTTCGCCATCGCGTCCCCTTCGCGGAATACCGAGAAGTTATGCTGCATACACTCTTGCAGCGCTTTGCGGATTTCGACCGGATCTTCACCATTGCGGTTGCCGTTCCAGCGGTTCAGACGTTCCAGCGAAGCGTCGATCTCGTCATCCGTCGCGTCGCGCAGTACGCCCTGCTCGGCAATAGATTCTTGCAGGTGCAGACCCACCGCGCGACCAAAGACCACCAGGTCAAGCAGCGAGTTGCCGCCCAGACGGTTCGCGCCGTGTACCGATACGCAGGCGATTTCGCCTACCGCGAACAGCCCCGGAATCACCACGTCTTCGCCCTGCTCGTTGACGGTCAGCGCCTGGCCACTCACTTTGGTCGGAATACCGCCCATCATATAGTGGCAAGTCGGGATAACCGGAATCGGCTCTTTCACCGGGTCGACGTGAGCAAAGGTACGAGAGAGTTCCAGAATACCCGGCAGACGGGATTCGAGAACCTCTTTACCCAGATGGTCAAGCTTCAGCTTGGCGTGCGGGCCCCAAGGACCGTCGCAGCCGCGACCTTCACGGATTTCGATCATGATGGAACGCGCCACCACGTCACGACCCGCCAGGTCTTTCGCATTCGGCGCATAACGCTCCATAAAGCGCTCGCCGTGTTTATTCAGCAGATAGCCGCCTTCACCGCGGCAGCCTTCTGTCACCAGAACGCCCGCGCCGGCGATACCGGTCGGGTGGAACTGCCACATTTCCATATCCTGCACCGGAACGCCGGCACGGATCGCCATACCCACGCCGTCGCCGGTATTGATATGAGCATTGGTGGTGGACTGGTAAATACGGCCTGCGCCGCCGGTCGCCAGCACGGTGGCGCGGGCTTTAAAGTAAACCACTTCACCCGTTTCGATACACAGAGCGGTACAACCGACCACCGCGCCATCGGCGTTTTTCACCAGATCCAGCGCGTACCACTCGGAGAAAATAGTGGTATGGTTTTTCAGGTTCTGCTGATAAAGGGTGTGCAGCAGGGCGTGACCGGTACGGTCAGCCGCCGCAGCGGTACGTGCCGCCTGCTCGCCGCCGAAGTTTTTCGACTGGCCGCCGAACGGACGCTGATAAATCGTGCCATTTTCGAGACGGGAGAACGGCAGCCCCATATGGTCCAGCTCCAGAATCGCTTCCGGGCCGGTTTTACACATATATTCGATGGCGTCCTGATCGCCAATGTAGTCCGACCCCTTAACGGTGTCGTACATATGCCATTCCCAGTTATCTTCATGGGTATTACCGAGCGCGACGGTGATACCGCCCTGCGCGGAAACGGTATGGGAACGGGTCGGGAAAACTTTGGAGAGCAGCGCACAGGTCTGGCCGCTCTGGGAAATCTGCAGCGCCGCGCGCATACCTGCGCCACCGGCACCGATCACAACTGCATCAAATTCTCTGACAGGCAATTTCATTACACACCCCACACCACAACAAATCCATAAAGAACGTAAGCCACCAGCGCAACAACGATCAGCAGTTGCAGAATTAAGCGTACAGCCAGTGGTTTAACGTAGTCCGTTAACACCTGCCACATCCCAATCCAGGCGTGGATCAGAATGGAAACGAGAGCCAGCAGGGTGAAGACTTTAGTGAACGCGGAGGAGAAAAAGCCCGTCCAGACTTCCCATGAAATTTCACCGGTGGTGGCAAAGAAGCCCACCATATAGATGATGTAGAGGGTCAGAACGATAGCGGTAGCGCGGACCAGAATAAAGTCATGTACGCCGTTGCGTCCTAGTGCTGAGGCGTTGCTTACCATACGAGGACTCCTGCGAGAAGTGAAAGCACGACAGTAATAACAAAAGAAATTTTGGCGGAGCGTGTCCCTACTTCGAGGGTTTCTTCAAGATAGCCAAAATCCATCAGCAGGTGGCGGATACCGACTACCGCGTGATACGCCAGCGCGGTCAGGATGCCCCACATGATGAACTTCACAAAGAAGCTATCCATAATGGATGCCGCAGTGAGAAAACCTTCGGGAGAGGAAAGGCTGGTGCCCAGCAGCCAAAGCAGAATCCCGACCGCCACGAAGGTGATCACTCCGGATACGCGATGGAGAATGGACGCTATCGCCGTGATTGGGAACCGGATCGTTTGCAGATCCAGATTGACAGGTCTTTGTTTTTTCACATTTCTTACCATGAATAACGCCCACATGCTGTTCTTATTGTTTCCTTCCTCCGGTCTGCTTGCGGGTCAGACAGCGTCCTTATCTATAACTAAAAGTCATGTTAAAACGCCTTTCCAGGAGTTTAAGCGTGACAAAATAACGCTGGGTGGCTCGGGATTGCAGGGTGTTCCGGAGACCTGGCGGCAGTATAGGCCGTTCACAAAATCATTACAATTAACCTACATATAGTTTGTCGGGTTTTCTCCCGAACAGTGATCAATGTCACGATAACAACATATTTTTAATTTTTAATCATCTGATTTGACAAATATTAAACATTATTGTTACAACCATTACCAGATAAATGCAATAATACGCAAAAGTTATGGGGTCACTCTTTTACCTGAGAATAAGTTATGCAACAGTGAGAGAGTATTGACCGATGTAATCAGGACAGTTATTAGTGGTATATAGTTTTATAATATTCGGGCTGCTAAAACGCTGATTTGCTGTTGTTTCATCGTAGGCTGAAGACGTACCATCAAGCGCCCTTGCTCTGTACCCTGCCCTTTTCGCGACGCAGAGCGATGTGCAACATAACAAACTGGTAACGTCATCTGCTACGGGCCGAATGCAAATCCACCACCCGGCAGTCTTAAGCAATAAAGGCGCTAAGGAGACCATAAATGTCTGATGCTAAAGCAAAAATCACCCTGGGTGGTGATACTGCTATCGAACTGGATGTGCTAAAGGGCACGCTCGGTCAGGATGTTATTGATATTCGTAGTCTTGGTTCAAAAGGCGTATTTACTTTTGACCCTGGTTTCACCTCAACCGCATCCTGCGAATCTAAAATCACCTTTATCGACGGTGATGAAGGTATCCTGCTGCACCGCGGTTTTCCGATCGATCAGTTAGCAACCGACTCCAACTATCTGGAAGTATGCTACATCCTGCTGAACGGTGAGAAGCCGACTCAGGCCCAGTACGACGAATTCAAAACAATCGTTACTCGCCACACTATGATTCACGAACAGATTACCCGTCTGTTCCACGCGTTCCGCCGCGATTCACATCCGATGGCCGTTATGTGCGGTATCACCGGCGCGCTGGCCGCGTTCTATCACGATTCGCTGGATGTGAATAACCCACGCCATCGCGATATCGCCGCATTCCGCCTGCTCTCCAAGATGCCGACGATGGCGGCAATGTGTTACAAATATTCTATCGGTCAGCCTTTCGTTTATCCGCGCAACGACCTCTCCTACGCGGGTAACTTCCTGAATATGATGTTCTCCACGCCGTGTGAAAAATATGAAGTGAACCCGATTCTGGAACGCGCGATGGACCGTATCCTGATCCTGCACGCCGACCACGAACAAAACGCTTCGACCTCCACCGTGCGTACCGCCGGCTCTTCCGGCGCGAACCCGTTTGCCTGCATCGCAGCGGGCATTGCCTCCCTGTGGGGACCGGCGCACGGCGGCGCCAACGAAGCGGCGCTGAAGATGCTCGAAGAGATCAGCTCCGTTGAACACATTCCGGAATTCGTTCGTCGCGCGAAAGACAAAAACGACTCTTTCCGCCTGATGGGCTTTGGCCACCGGGTGTACAAAAACTACGACCCGCGCGCCACCGTTATGCGTGAAACCTGCCATGAAGTGCTGAAAGAGCTGGGCACCAAAGACGATCTGCTGGAAGTGGCTATGGAGCTTGAGCACATCGCGCTTAACGACCCGTACTTCATTGAGAAGAAACTTTACCCTAACGTCGATTTCTACTCCGGTATCATCCTCAAAGCGATGGGCATCCCATCCTCCATGTTTACCGTTATCTTCGCGATGGCGCGTACCGTGGGCTGGATTGCGCACTGGAACGAAATGCACAGCGACGGCATGAAAATAGCCCGTCCGCGTCAGCTGTATACCGGCTACGAAAAGCGCGATTTCAAAAACGATATCGCCCGCTAAGTCGGCTATCGCTACGACAAAAAACGCGCCTTCTGGCGCGTTTTTTTATTGCTGACATCCCGGACACCAGTAAAACGGCCGCGACGACAGCATCGTCCTCTCGATAATTCCGCCGCAGCGCTCGCAGGCCTCCCCTTCGCGATGAAAAACCTTAAAGCGAAACAGCGCGCCGTGGTGCTTATTCTCCTCCACCACACCGCGGGTGTTGTAGGACAAGCGCGGGATCTCCAGCAGCGCCTGCGCCAGCGCATCGAGCTGTTTCTCATCCAGTTCAGAGGCTTTATGCCGCCCGGTCAGCCCCACCTGCCAGAGGATCTCCACCCGCAGATAGTTGCCTAATCCGGCAAGAAACGCCTGATCCAGCAGCAGACCGGAGAACTGGCGGTTACGGAATTTCGCCGTCAGCAGCCGCGCTTTGACCTGTTCAACGCTAAGGCGCATATCAAGTACATCCGGCCCGACCCGCAGCAAAAACGGATGGCGGGCGAGCTGCTCGGGCGTCAGCATCTCAATCTCAGAGGCGCTATAGAGCAAAATCGCCTTGCGCGCGGTCTGCAGCCTAACGCGGAGAACGCGCGTCGTTTCAGGCTGCGACCCCGCGTCCACCACCCGCCAGACGCCGTAAAGTTGATTGTGGCTATACAGCGTTAGCCCGCCGGAGAAGTGGGTCAGCAGCGCCTTACCGCGAGTTTCAATGTGCGTCACTCGCTGGCCGACCAACTGAGATTGATAATGTTGTAACTGCGGAAAGGCGAACCACGCCCCGGTTAGGGGTTCGCCTTTAATCGCCGCTTCCAGGCTATCCGCCGCGCGGCGAATTTCCGGACCTTCCGGCATAATCTTATCCTTATGTTAATGCGTTGCGCCGCCGCCGACTTTCACGTCTCCGTCCTGCTGCAGGGCAACGGCGATAGCCGTTTCCAGCGCCGCACGCACCGTGTCTACCGCCATACTCGCTTCGCCAGGGTGAGCCGCAGCCTGCTCCGGCAAATACGGAATATGGATAAAGCCGCCCTTCGCGCCGCTGCCGTTACGCAGGCTATGCAGCAGGCCATACATCACGTGATTACAGACAAACGTTCCCGCCGTCTGCGATACCGACGCCGGGATACCTTTGCTCCGCAGGGCGGTCACGATCGCTTTGATCGGCAGCGTGCTAAAGTACGCCGCCGGGCCTCCGGCAACGATCGGCACATCGATCGGCTGCTGGCCTTTATTGTCCGGGATCCGCGCATCATCGACGTTGATCGCCACGCGTTCAACGGTGATATCGACGCGACCGCCCGCCTGGCCAATCGCCAGCGTTAAGACAGGTTTCAGCTCCTCCAGCGCGGCGTTCAGCGCCGTCAGGGCTTCGCCAAAGACGCACGGCAGCTGCCGCGCCACCACCGGCTGCCCGGCGATGATAGCGCCGTCCAACCGCTTTACCACTTCCCACGAAGGGTTAACCGCTTCGCCGCCAAACGGTTCAAAACCGGTAATCAGTACGCCAGCCATGATCCCTCCTTACAGGAACATCAGGAAATAGAGCAAAAATACGTTCACGATAAGCAGCATAACGCCGGTCGGCACCTGGGCTTTGATCACCGCATTTTTATCCGGCAGCTCCAGCAGCGCGGCCGGGACGATATTGAAGTTCGCCGCCATTGGGGTCATCAGGGTCCCGCAGTAGCCTGAGAACATGCCAATTGCCGCCATCACCGCCGGGTTACCGCCGTGCTGCAGCACCAGAATCGGGATCCCGACACCCGCCGTCACGATGGGAAACGCGGCGAAAGCGTTGCCCATCACCATCGTCAGCAGCGCCATACCCAGGGTATAGACGGCCACGGCGATAAACCGGCTGTCTACCGCCAGATAGTGCTGGGTCAGCCAGGAGATGCTATTGCCGACGCCCGCGGCGGTAAACAGCAGCCCGAGCACCGCGAGGATCTGCGGCAAAATAAACGCCCAGCCCACTGAATCCAGCAGGCGACGAGCTTCCTGCAACGGCTGCGCCGCGGTTTCATGGGTCATGCGGATAGCCATCACCAGGCCGAGCAGCGTACCTGCGGTCATTGAAAACAGCGTGATCAGCGTGGCGTGATTGCCCGGACCAAAGATAGCGACCTGCAGCGAGGGGAGATTATTAAACAGCAGCACGCCGATCACCGTCACCACCGGTATCGCCAGCGCCGGGAAAAACAGCCGGTTGCCAAGACGCGCGGCGCTGGCGGTACGTTCTTCCTGCGAGCGCTGATGATAGCGGCCGAGGCGCACGCCGCCAAAACCGGCGATCAGCGCCAGTACCACCACCACCACGCCAACGCCGATATTGACGGTGCGCTTGTCGCCAACCAGCTCATAGGTCCAGTCGCCAAACAGAAACACCAGACCATACAGTCCCCAGAACAGGCCGGTTGTCAGCCTGCGCGGATTGGCCTTATCGCGCCATGACATCACTGCTACCAACAGTAGGACAACGCCCGCCAACCAGTACAGCCAGGTTTGCTGAAAATTCATGCTGCACCGCCTTTCGCCTGACCGGCGTTAACCTTGTCCAGCTCGCGCTGGAGATGACGGTCGAGGCGCCACAGGCGGGCGGAGTGGATCAGGAAGGCGCATACCGCCGTGGGTATCCCCCACAGGGCAATATGCAGCGGCTCAGTCTGAATGCCCCCCGACTCCAGCATAAAGTTATGCATAAAGATAATCGCCCCGAAGGCAACGAATATATCTTCCCCGAAGAACAGGCCAACGTTATCGGTCGCCGCCGACATCGCGCGTAGACGATAGCGGACCTCTCCAGGCAAGGCGCCAAAGTTTTTCTCCGCCGCCCCTTCCGCCATCGGCGCCAGTAGCGGGCGCACCATTTGCGGATGTCCGCCCAGGCTGGTGAGGCCCATCGCCGCGGTTACTTCACGCACGAACAGATAGACGATAAGCAAACGACCGGCGGTGGCGCTGCGGATCTTCGCGATCCACGTCTGCGCGCGCTCTTTCAGGCCGTGCCGCTCCAGCAGGCCAATCACCGCCAGCGGCAGCAGAAGAATAAACGGCAGGTTGCGGGTATTGAGAAATCCTTCGCCCAGCTTCTCCAGAATGGTCGCGATCGGCATATGCGCCGTCAGACCCGTGATGATCCCGGAGACAATAACCACCAGCACCGGGTTGAAACGCAGAACAAATCCGACCACGATCGCGGCAATACCGATCAGTGGCCAGAGAGATAATGACTCTCCCATAATTACATCCTGTATGTTGTTGTGAGTTGTTGTCTAATGTTAATTGATTGATAATATTGTTTTTATTCTTCTACTTCCGCACTGACCTGTATATTGCGTCCGGCAAACGCCGCGCGCAGACGGCGTGCAAAATCCAGCGCGTGCTCGCCGTCACCGTGCAGGCAGACGGTTTCCGCCACTACGTGCGCCCATTCGCCGGTGATACTGCGCACCCGGCTGTGCTGCACCATTTCCAGAGTTTGCGCCAACGACTGTTCTTCGCTTTCGATCAGCGCGCCAGCCTGGGTGCGCGGCACCAGGCTGCCGTCCGCCAGATAACCGCGGTCGGCGAAGACCTCCTGACGAGTTGTCAGCTGATAACGTTGCCCGGCGCGAATCAGCTCGCTGCCCGCCAGGCCAACCAGCACCAGACCCGCGTCAACGTCATATACCGCTTTGGCGATAGCGTCGGCAAGCTGCGGATCTTTTGCCGCCTGGTTATACAGCATACCGTGCGGCTTGACGTGCCGCAGCTCGCCGCCCTGCGCGCGCACCATCGCCGCCAGCGCGCCAACCTGATACAGCGTTTGCGCATAAACCGTCTCCGGCGGCAGCTGCATCGCCGTACGGCCGAAATTTTCCCGGTCGGGAAAGCTGGGGTGCGCGCCCACCGCGACGCCATATTTCAGCGCTTCGCGAACGCACTGCAGCATCATCAGCGCATCGCCCGCATGGAAACCGCAGGCGATATTGGCGGAAGAGACCAGCTGCAGCAGCGCGCTATCGTTGGCGCAGCCTTCGCCGAGATCGGCGTTTAAATCAATCTTCATCGTTAAGTCTCCATGCCAGTTGTTCAAAGTAACGTTGCCTGTCGGCGCGCGCTTTCAGCGCTTCCTCCAGGGAACAGGGAACAAAGTGGATCGGTTGTCCCAGCGGGATCTGCGCCAACTGATACATGTCGGCTTCGATGATGGTCGCAATCCGCGGATAGCCGCCGGTGGTCTGCGCGTCGTTCATCAGTACGATGGGCTGGCCGTTATGCGGAACCTGCACCACCCCGGGCAGCAGACCGTGGGACAGCATCTCGCGATCGGTCGTTCGCTTCAGCGGTTGCCCCTGCAGGCGGTAGCCCATGCGATTGCTCTGCGGGCTAAGCTGCCAAGGCGAGCGCCAGAAGGCGTCCTGCGACACGCTATCGAACTCCTGGTACTCCGGCCCGGGCAGCGCGCGGATGCGGTTGCCGATGGGCAGCTGCTTCACGCCGCGCGGCCCGCGGAACTGCTTATCCGATTTCCCCAGCTTCAACCGGTCGCCGTCCTGTAGGCGTCGCCCTTCCAGGCCGCCAATCCCCACTTTCAGGTCAGTGCTGCGCGAACCCAGCACCTTCGGTACCGCAATTCCCCCCGCCACCGCCAGGTAGCTGCGCACGCCGTGCTGGGGATTCTTGAGCACCAGATGCTGCCCGGCCTTGACCGCCGTTCGCCAGCCCACCCATACCGGCTCGCCATCGAGCTTCGCCTCGCAGGCGGCGCCGGTCAGCGCAAACCAGCCGTTACGCTCAAACTGAATATCCACCTGGCCCAGCGTTATCTCCAGCGCCGCGGCGTTGGCGCCGTTCCCCACCAGCAGATTAGCGGTGACCAGCGCCGGCTTATCCATAGCGCCGCAGCGGCTGATGCCCAGTTGACGCAACCCTTCACGCCCACCGTCCTGCACCGAGGTATACATTCCGGCGCGGATAATTTTTAACATACGCCCTCCTTTTGCGGCACAAAACGCACCCGGTCGCCGGAACGCAGCAACACCGGCTCCTTGCGCTTCGGATCAAACAGCGCCAGCGGTGTACGCCCCAGCAACTGCCACCCACCGGGCGTCGCCAGCGGATAAATTCCGGTTTGCGCCCCGCCGATACCGACAGACCCTGCGGGCACCAGCAGGCGCGGCTCCGCCCGTCTCGGCATCGCCAGCTGCTCCGGCAGGCCGCCGAAATATGGGAAGCCCGGCTGGAAGCCGAGGAACCACACCACGTACTCCACCGACGAATGCAGCTCAACCACCTGCTTCTCGCTCAAGCCGCTATGGCGGGCAACTTCCCCCAGATCCGGTCCGTATTCGCCGCCATAAACCACCGGGACCGAAACCTGCCGCGACTCCGGTTCGAGCGTATCGCACTCCTCCCACCAGAGCTGCAGGCGTTCAATCGCATCCCACGCCGTCTGCTGCGGATTACGTAATATCACGGTAATGTTGTTCATGCCCGGGATGGCTTCCACCACCTCAGTATGGCCTACCAGACGCTGGGCTAACCGCCAGATCCGCTTCTGACTTTCCAGCGATACCGGCGGCTCAAGCTCCAGTACCACTGCCGTTTCACCTAACAAATAACAACGCGCTCGCTGCACTTTTGCCTCCGTTCATCAGGCCGGGTTCGGGATATCAATAAACGTGACGTCCAGTTCGGTATTTTCCGTTAGCCATTCGCTTAACGCGCGAATTCCGCCGCGCTCGGTAGCATGGTGCCCGGCAGCGTAAAAATGCAGCCCCTGCTCGCGCGCCGAGTGGATGGTTTGCTCTGAAACCTCACCGGTAATAAATGCGTCGACGCCAAAGCGGGCGGCGCTGTCGATAAAGCTCTGGCCGCCGCCGGTGCACCACGCCACGCGGACGACTTTGTCCGGCCCGGTGTCGCCGCACCACAGCGGTTTGCGTCCCAGCCGCGCTTCAATCCACGAAGCCAACTCCAGGCCCGATACCGCCATTGACAGTTCGCCCCACGGCACCAGCGGCTCGATTTCGCCCATCACGTTGATGCCGAGCAGCGACGCCAACTGGGCGTTATTGCCCAGTTCCGGGTGGGCATCAAGCGGCAGGTGCCAGCCGTAGAGGTTAATGTCGTTAGCCAGCAGCGTTTTGAGGCGATTGCGCTTCATGCCGCGGATCACCGGCGATTCACCTTTCCAGAAATAGCCGTGATGGACAATCACCGCATCGGCCTCCAGGCGCACAGCTTCATCCAGCAGCGCCTGGCTGGCGGTTACGCCGGTGACGATTTTTTGTATCGTCTCGCGCCCTTCCACCTGGAGCCCATTGGGGGCGTAATCACTGATGGCCGCGCTGTTCAGCTTTTCATTAATCAGTTGTTCCAGTTCACTATTTTTCATTGCCGCTCCACCAGGTCATTATTCTATGCAGAGGGATAACATAACGGTATCCGGCCGGTCAGTCGATAGTTCTGCCGCTTCGCCGTCCATTTTGACTTTTCGCGAAATCCCGCAATTTGTCTACTCCCTCCTGCGCGCATTCGTGTATATTTATGCACTATTGCAGCATATTAAATAACCAGAAAGCCTATAACGCCATGAATATCACTAGTTGATAGTTATTCATGCAGAAAGATCGAGTTTCTTTTTTTATGGCAGGACAAAGCATTACATGAACACACAATCCTCACAGCCGCGGGCGATTTATTACGTCGTCGCGCTGCAAATCTGGGAATACTTCAGCTTTTACGGCATGCGCGCGCTGCTGATTCTTTATCTCACCAATCAGCTCAAGTATGACGATAATCATGCTTATGCGCTGTTCAGCGCCTACTGTTCTTTAGTCTACGTTACGCCGATTCTCGGCGGCTTCCTGGCGGATAAGCTGCTGGGCAACCGCATGGCGGTGATGCTCGGCGCGCTGTTGATGGCCATCGGCCATCTGGTGCTCGGCGCGAGCGAAATCGCCCCCATCTTTCTCTACCTGTCGCTGGCGATTATTGTCTGCGGCTACGGGCTGTTTAAATCCAACGTCAGCTGCCTTCTCGGCGAACTGTATGAACCCACCGACCCGCGCCGCGACGGCGGTTTTTCGCTGATGTACGCGGCGGGCAACGTCGGGTCTATCATTGCGCCAATCGCCTGCGGCTACGTGCAGGAGGAGTACAGCTGGGCGATGGGCTTTGCGCTGGCGGCGGTAGGCATGATCGCCGGGCTGGTCATTTTCCTCAGCGGCAACCGCCATTTCCGCCATACCCGGGGCGTCAATCGCGAAGCGCTGCGGGCGCGGAGCTTTGTTTTACCAAACTGGGGCTGGCTGCTGGTGCTGCTGATCGCCGCGCCGCTGCTAATCACCGTGCTGTTCTGGCAGGAGTGGTCGGTCTATGCGCTGATTGTGGCGACAGTTATCGGTCTGGCGGTACTGACGCGGATCTACCTGCGCGCGGAGACCGCCGGGCAGCGTAAAGATCTGCGGCTGATTATGGTGCTCACCTGCTTCAGTCTACTGTTCTGGGCCTTTGCGCAGCAGGGTGGCAGCTCCATCAGCCTGTACATCGACCGTTTCGTTAATCGGCATTTTATGGGTTATGAAATACCGACCGCGATGTTCCAGTCGGTCAACGCCTTTGCGGTGATGCTCTGCGGAGTGGTGCTGGCGTGGCTGGTGAAAGAGAATATCAACGGCAACCGTACCGTACGTATCTGGGGCAAATTCGCGCTGGGCCTCGGCCTGATGAGCGCCGGGTTCTGCATCCTGACCCTCAGCGCCCGCTGGTCAGCCGCCTATGGCCACTCCTCGATGCCGCTGATGGTATTAGGTCTGGCGGTGATGGGCTTTGCCGAACTATTTATCGACCCGGTAGCGATGTCGCAAATCACCCGCATTCAGATCCCCGGCGTGACCGGCGTGCTGACCGGCATTTATATGCTGCTCTCCGGCGCTATCGCCAACTATCTGGCGGGGGTGATTGCCGACCAGACCTCGCAGGGGTCGTTCGACGCCGCCGGGGCCATCAACTACTCGATTAACGCCTACATTGAGGTGTTCAGCCAGATAACCTGGGGCGCGCTAGCCTGCGTCGGCCTGGTGCTGGCGATCTGGCTGTATCACTCCGTTAAGATCAGGGCTCGTCGCCTGGCGATGGAGTCTTAAGTTCTCTGGCGGCCTCCCAGGCCGCCAGCGTCTCCAGCCGCGCCTGCTTGTGGTCAACAATCGGGCGCGGATAATCCAGCCTTACGCCCTGCTTTTCCGCCCACAGCCACGGTTGATGCACCGCTTTCTCTGGCACTCCGGCCAGCTCCGGCAGCCAGTGACGAATAAACCGCCCCGCTTTATCGAAGCGTTCTCCCTGGGTCGTCGGGTTAAAAATACGAAAATAGGGCGCGGCATCGGTACCCGTGGATGCCGCCCACTGCCAGCCGCCGTTATTCGCCGCCAGATCGCCATCAATAAGCTGTTCGATAAAGTAGCGCTCGCCCAGCCGCCAGTCGATACGCAGATCTTTAACCAGGAAGCTGGCGACAATCATCCTCAGGCGGTTATGCATCCAGCCGGTCGCATTGAGCTGACGCATCGCGGCGTCAACAATCGGGAAGCCGGTCTGTCCGCGCTGCCAGGCCTGAAACGCGGATTTATCATCCAACCACGCCACGTTATCGGTCCAGTCGATAAAAGGGCGACCTTTACACAAGTTTGGGTAGTAAACCATCAGATGACGGTAAAACTCGCGCCAGATAAGCTCGTTGAGCCATACCGCCCCGGCTTCGCCATCCAGCGCCCGCGCCTGCTCAACCAGCAAACGGTGCAGACACTGGCGCGGCGAGAGCGCGCCCACCGCCAGGCATGGCGACAGCCGGCTGGTTCCTTCGACGGCGGGAAGATCGCGCTGCTGTTCATAATCGGCCGCTTTTTGCTGGCAAAAACCGCGGAGCCGGGCGATAGCGCTTTTTTCATCCGCGGCGAACAGCTCGCCGTCGAAGGGCGTCTGCGGATAGTCTATTTTCACATCAGACACGGCAGCGATGGGGCCACACGCGCGAGCTTTCGGCGCGGCGACGCACTCGGGCAGCGCTTCCTGTAAACGGCGAAGAAAGGCATTTTTAAACGGCGTAAACACCTTATACATTTCGCGATTGCCGGTCAGTACGCTGCCTGGCGGCAGCAGGACGCTGTCATCAAAACCCTGACAAGTCACGCCGGTCAGGGTTTTTTCCACCGCGGCATCGCGCTGGCGTTCGTTAATTTCGTACTGATAGTTGTAAAACAGATGTGTGACCTGCTGCTGTCCGCAGAAGCTGGCGAGCAGTTTTACGCTGGCGGCAAAATCTTCCGCCTGTTCAACGTGCAGCGGGATCCCCTTTTCCGCCAGCGCCGCTTGCAGGCTGTGAAGATGGCTAACGATAAATGCCGCCTGGCGCGCCGCCATACCGTGCTGGCGCCATTGCCCTGGCGTGGCGATAAACAACCCCAGCACCCTTGCATGGGGGTCGCGGCAGGCGGCAGCGAGCGCCAGATTATCGTGCATGCGCAAATCCGCGCGAAACCAGACCAGATGGGTGGCCATAACATTCCTTTCATCATTAAAATGGATATATACGACGTCTAAACAGCTATCCCCCCGGCTTAGCCTGCGGGAGGTTAATAAGTGTAAGCCACTCCGGGCAAAAAAAAACCGCCGGATAAACCGGCGGCGTGATTGATAACAAAATTCTTAGGCGCAGCGCCTGCGCTTCAGCAGGCTTAGCCGTTCGGCCATCTGCAAAGGTTAATAAAAATCTGCGGAGACCTTTTCCGCCTGCGCCATCCATACCGGCTGTTCGCTGGTTTTTGCCCACACACGGTGCAGCCAGCTGTAAAAACGCGCGCGGTCTTTCCAGAACAGCATTACCGGCAGCGCCAGCACGCCAGCCGTCACGGCGAAAGCGCGACGCGCAAAGATGATATGAGCAGGATAAGTTTTGTACAACGCCATAATTTCTCTCCCCTTTGTCAGGCCGGCAAGCAAAGCCGGAAAAGTTACAATGTTTCTCTGCTTAAAATAGTACCGCTTTGGCTGTAATTTTACTACTCATCCGACCACTAAAAAGCACCTATTTAGCCTTTATTTACATTCATCCGGTAACTCAGTTACAAAAAAGTTAAATTAATACTAATCATTAGTTAAATTGTGGGCTTGGTATTTTTATATTTTTTTTACACCCCCGTCGCTGATTTTTGCGAAATCTTTGCGCCCGACTGCCTATTCTCCTCGTAAATCGAAAATACACCCGGAGGTGGATTGTGACTGCAGGCGTAATCGCTGGCGTAGCGCTGGTGTTCCTGTTGCTGGTTTATCTGGTTTATGCCCTGACACACGCGGAGGCATTCTGATGGCCGCTCAAGGATTTTTGCTCATCGCGAGCTTTATTCTGCTATTGATGATCCTGGCTCGTCCGCTGGGCACGGCGCTGGCGACGATGATCAATGATGTCCCGCTACCGGGCCTGGCCGGTATCGAACGCGGTTTATGGCGGGCGGCGGGCATTCGTTCGCAGGAGATGAACTGGTATCAATACTTATTCGCTATCCTGCTGTTTAACGCGCTGGGTCTGGCGGCGCTGTTCGCGCTGCTGATGTTCCAGGGTTCGCTGCCGCTTAACCCGCAGCATCTGCCCGGTCTGTCATGGGATCTGGCGCTGAATACGGCAGTGAGCTTTGTCAGCAACACCAACTGGCAGGCCTATGCCGGTGAAGCCACCATGAGTAGCCTTAGCCAGATGGCCGGGCTGGCGGTGCAAAACTTCCTCTCCGCCGCCACCGGCATCGCGGTGATCTTTGCCCTCACCCGCGCTTACGCCCGGCAGAAGGTCAGCACCCTGGGTAACGCCTGGGTCGATCTGACCCGCATTACTCTCTGGCTGCTGCTGCCCATTTCGCTGCTGATTGCGCTGTTCTTTATTCAGCAGGGCGTACCGCAGAGTTTTGCGCCTAATCAGGGATTTACCTCCCTTGAAGGCGTACGCCAGATGCTGCCGATGGGGCCGGTGGCCTCGCAGGAAGCGATAAAAATGCTGGGGACCAACGGCGGCGGTTTCTTTAACGCCAACTCGGCGCATCCGTTTGAAAACCCTACCGCGCTGACCAACCTGGTCCAGATGCTGGCGATCTTTCTCATCCCGGCGGCGCTGTGCTTCGCCTTCGGCGAGGTGGTGGGCGACCGCCGTCAGGGACGCGCGATTCTGTGGGCGATGGCGCTGATCTTCATCGTCTGCGTGGCGGTAGTGATGTGGGCGGAGACGCGCGGTAACCCGCATCTGCTGAGCCTGGGCGCCGATAGCAGCCTGAATATGGAAGGCAAAGAGAGCCGGTTCGGCATTCTCGCCAGCAGCCTGTTCGCCGTGGTCACCACCGCCGCGTCCTGCGGCGCGGTCAACGCCATGCATGACTCCTTTACCGCCCTGGGCGGGATGGTGCCGATGTGGCTGATGCAGATAGGTGAAGTGGTCTTCGGCGGCGTGGGCTCTGGCCTGTACGGCATGCTGCTGTTCGTCATGCTGGCGGTCTTCATCGCCGGTCTGATGATTGGCCGCACCCCGGAATACCTCGGCAAAAAGATCGACGTCCGCGAAATGAAAATGATCGCGCTGGCGATCCTCGTGACCCCGACGCTGGTGCTGCTCGGCACGGCGCTGGCAATGATGACCGAGGCCGGGCGCGCGGGCATGTTCAACCCCGGACCGCACGGCTTTAGCGAAGTGCTGTACGCCGTCACCTCCGCTGCCAACAACAACGGCAGCGCCTTTGGCGGCCTGAGCGCGGCGACGCCGTTCTGGAACCTGCTGCTGGCGTTTTGCATGCTGGTCGGCCGCTTCGCGGTGATTATTCCGGTCATGGCTATCGCCGGTTCGCTGGTGACCAAGAAAATTCAGCCCGCCGGCAGCGGTACGCTCGCCACCCACGACGCGCTGTTTATCGGCCTGCTAATTGGCACCGTACTGCTGGTGGGCGCCCTGACCTTTATTCCCGCGCTGGCACTCGGCCCGCTGGCGGAACACTTTTCCTTACTTTAAGCGATTGCGGAGCAACCTGTTATGAGTCGCAAATCATTAGCCCTGCTGGAGCCGACGCTGGTGCGCCAGGCGCTGCTGGACGCCGTGAAAAAACTGAGTCCTGCCGTACAGTGGCGTAACCCGGTGATGTTTATCGTCTGGATCGGCAGCCTGCTGACCACCCTGCTCGCTATCGCCATGGCGAGCGGGCATATCGCCGGCAGCGCCGGTTTTACCGCCGCCATTAGTCTCTGGCTGTGGTTCACCGTCCTGTTCGCCAATTTCGCCGAAGCGATGGCCGAAGGCCGCAGTAAAGCGCAGGCCAACAGCCTGAAGGGGGTCAAAAAGACCGCCTTTGCCCGTAAGCTGCGCGCGCCGCAGCACGATGCGCAAATTGACCACGTGCCCGCTGAAGATCTGCGTAAAGGCGACGTGGTGCTGGTCGAAGCCGGAGATATTATTCCCTGCGACGGCGAAGTTATCGAAGGCGGCGCATCGGTGGATGAAAGCGCCATTACCGGCGAATCCGCGCCGGTTATCCGTGAGTCCGGGGGCGACTTCGCCTCGGTGACCGGCGGGACGCGTATCCTCTCCGACTGGCTGGTGATCCGCTGCAGCGTCAATCCCGGCGAAACCTTCCTTGACCGGATGATCGCCATGGTTGAAGGCGCCCAGCGCCGCAAGACGCCGAATGAAATCGCCCTGACGATCCTGCTTATCGCCCTGACCCTGGTGTTCCTGCTAGCCACCGCCACCATCTGGCCCTTCTCCGCCTGGAGCGGTAACGCGGTCAGCGTGACGGTACTGGTGGCGCTGCTGGTGTGCCTGATCCCCACCACTATCGGCGGTCTGCTGTCGGCGATCGGCGTCGCCGGGATGAGCCGCATGCTCGGCGCGAACGTGATTGCCACCAGCGGACGCGCGGTTGAAGCGGCGGGCGATGTCGACGTTCTACTGCTGGATAAAACCGGCACCATTACTCTCGGCAACCGCCAGGCTTCAGCGTTCCTGCCCGCGCAGGGCGTGGAAGAGAAAACCCTTGCCGATGCCGCCCAGCTGTCGTCGCTGGCCGATGAAACGCCGGAAGGCCGCAGCATCGTGGTGCTGGCAAAACAGCGCTTTAATCTGCGCGAGCGCGATCTGCAATCGCTGCACGCCACCTTCGTGCCATTTACCGCCCAGACCCGGATGAGCGGGATTAACATTGACCAGCGAATGATCCGCAAAGGTTCTGTGGATGCCATTCGCCGCCACATTGAGGCTAACGGCGGCCACTTCCCGGCCGATGTCGATAAACAGGTTGAAGAGGTGGCGCGTCTTGGCGCCACGCCGCTGGTGGTCGCCGAAGGCGAGCGGGTGCTGGGGATTATTTCGCTAAAAGATATCGTCAAAGGCGGCATCAAAGAGCGTTTTGCCCAGCTGCGTAAAATGGGGATTAAAACGGTGATGATCACCGGCGATAACCGCCTGACCGCCGCCGCTATCGCCGCGGAAGCGGGCGTGGACGACTTTCTCGCCGAAGCGACGCCGGAGGCCAAGCTGGCGCTGATCCGCCAGTATCAATCGGAAGGACGGCTGGTAGCGATGACTGGCGACGGTACCAACGATGCCCCGGCGCTGGCGCAGGCCGACGTCGCGGTCGCGATGAACTCCGGTACCCAGGCGGCGAAAGAGGCGGGTAATATGGTGGATCTGGACTCCAACCCCACCAAACTGATCGAGGTCGTGCATATCGGTAAACAAATGCTGATGACCCGCGGTTCATTAACCACCTTCAGTATCGCCAACGACGTGGCGAAGTACTTTGCCATTATTCCGGCCGCCTTTGCCGCGGTCTATCCGCCGCTCGCGATGCTTAACGTGATGCATCTGCATTCGCCTTCTTCGGCGATCCTGAGCGCGGTGATTTTTAATGCGCTGATCATCATCTTCCTGATCCCGCTGGCGCTGAAGGGGGTGAGCTATAAGCCGCTGACGGCTTCGGCGATGCTGCGCCGCAACCTGTGGGTCTATGGCCTGGGCGGACTGCTGGTGCCGTTTATCGGTATCAAAGCGATCGACCTGTTACTGACCCTGACCGGGCTGATGTGAGGAAAAAACCATGTCATTGATTCGTCCTGCTGTTGTGCTGTTTATTCTGTTAACGCTGCTTACCGGCGGCGTCTATCCACTATTAACCACCGCGCTAGGGCAGTGGTGGTTCCCGCAGCAGGCCAACGGCTCGCTGCTAAGGATTGACGGCGAAGTGCGCGGTTCAAGCCTTATCGGGCAGAACTTTACCGCGCCGGGCTATTTCCAGGGGCGCCCTTCCGCCACGGCGGAGATGCCGGATAATCCGTTGGCATCCGGCGGCAGCAACCTCGCCGCCAGCAATCCGGCGCTGGATAAAGCCATCAGCGAACGAGTGCAGGCCCTGCGCGCCGCCAACCCGGACGCCACGCCCAGGGTTCCGGTGGAGCTGGTCACCGCCTCGGCGAGCGGACTGGATTACAGTCTGACCCCGTCCGCCGCCCTGTGGCAGGCGCCGCGCGTCGCCAAAGCCCGGCAGCTGAGCGTGGAGCAGGTCACGCAGCTGGTCAACGAGGCAACGCAAAAACCGTTGCTCAGCTTTCTCGGCCAACCTGTGGTAAATATACTGCAGCTGAATATGTCGCTGGATGCCCTGAAGGATAAGTGAAATGAGTGACGAGCCGCTGCGTCCGGACCCTGACCGCCTGCTGCAACACACCGCCGCCCCGCATCGCGGTAAGCTAAAGGTTTTTTTTGGCGCCTGCGCAGGGGTGGGGAAAACCTGGGCGATGCTGGCGGAAGCGCAGCGGCTGCGCGCCCAGGGTCTGGATATTCTGATTGGCGTGGCGGAAACCCACGGGCGTAAAGAGACAGCGGCGATGCTTGAAGGGCTCAGTACCCTGCCCCAGCGCCGCCTCTCCCATCGCGGGCGCTACGTTAAAGAGTTTGACCTTGACGGCGCGCTGGCCCGCCGCCCGGCGCTGATCCTGGTCGATGAGCTGGCGCACAGCAACGCGCCCGGCTCCCGTCATCCTAAACGCTGGCAGGACGTCGAAGAGCTGCTGGAAGCTGGCATCGACGTGTTTACCACCGTTAACGTCCAGCACCTGGAGAGCCTGAACGACGTCGTCAGCGGCATTACCGGCGTGCAGGTCCGTGAAACCGTCCCCGATCCGTTCTTCGACGCCGCCGACGATGTGGTACTGGTCGACCTGCCTCCCGACGATCTCCGCCAGCGGCTCAATGAAGGGAAAGTCTATATCGGCGGCCAGGCCGAGCGGGCTATTGAGAACTTCTTTCGCAAGGGCAACCTGATCGCCCTACGCGAGCTGGCGCTGCGCCGTACCGCCGATCGGGTCGATGAGCAAATGCGCGCCTGGCGCGATCGTCAGGGACAGGAAAAAGTCTGGCACACCCGTGACGCCATTTTGCTCTGCATCGGCCACAACACTGGCAGCGAAAAGCTGGTTCGCGCCGCTGCCCGCCTCGCGGCCAGGCTGGGGAGCGTCTGGCATGCGGTGTATGTAGAAACCCCCTCTCTGCATCGCCTGCCGGAAGCGAAACGGCGGGCGATCCTCGCCGCGCTCAGGCTGGCTCAGGAGCTGGGAGCGGAAACCGCCACCCTCGCCGATCCTTCTGAAGAGAAGGCCGTTCTGCACTATGCCCGCGAACATAATCTCGGCAAGATAGTGATTGGCCGCCAGCAAAAAAGGCGCTGGTGGGACCGCAGCGGCTTCGCCGATCGTCTGGCCCGCCACGCGCCGGACCTCGATTTGGTAGTGATCGCGCTGGATGAAAAGGCCGCTCCCCTGCCCGCTCGCGCCAGCGATGGCCGGACCGCAATGGAAAAATGGCGTTTGCAGCTCCAGGGATGCGTCGTCGCCATCGCTCTGTGCGCGGTGATAACCGTCGTCGCCATGCAGTGGCTGATGGCTTTTGAAGCCGCCAACCTGGTGATGCTGTATCTGCTCGGCGTGGTGATTATCGCCCTCCTGTACGGCCGCTGGCCGTCAGTGCTGGCGACGGTGATTAACGTGGTCAGCTTCGACCTGTTTTTTGTCGCGCCGCGCGGCACGCTGGCGGTTTCCGATGTGCAGTATTTGTTGACCTTTAGCGTGATGCTCACCGTCGGGCTGCTTATCGGCAATCTCACCGCCGGCGTACGCTACCAGGCGCGGGTGGCGCGCTATCGCGAACAGCGCACCCGGCATCTGTATGAAATGTCAAAAGCGTTGGCGGTGGGCCGCAGCCGTGAGGATGTGGCCGCCACCAGCGAGCGCTTTATCGCCTCGACGTTTCAGGCGCGCAGCCAGCTGCTGCTGCCCAATGAAACAAACCGGCTCTCTCCGCTAACTCAGCAAACGGCGGCCATCACCTGGGATGACGCCATTGCCCGCTGGAGCTTCGATAAGGGACAGCCCGCCGGCGCGGGTACCGATACGCTACCCGGCGTACCGTACCAAATCCTGCCGCTGAAAAGCGCCGCCCGCACCTGGGGGTTGCTGGTTGTGGAACCCGCCAACCTGCGCCAGCTGATGATCCCCGAACAGCAGCGCCTGCTGGAAACCTTCACCCTGCTGGTCGCCAGCGCGCTGGAGAGACTGACGCTTACCGCCAGCGAAGAGCAGGCGCGGCTGAACAGCGAACGAGAAAGCCTGCGTAACTCGCTACTGGCGGCGCTGTCCCACGATCTGCGGACGCCGTTAACGGTGCTGTTCGGCCAGGCGGAAATCCTGACGCTCGATCTCGCCAGCGAAGGGTCGAAACACGCGCCGCAGGCCAATGAGATTCGCCAGCACGTGCTCAACACCACCCGGCTGGTGAATAATCTCCTCGATATGGCGCGGATCCAATCCGGCGGCTTTAATTTGCATAAAGAGTGGCTAACGCTGGAAGAGGTGGTCGGTAGCGCGCTGCGTATGCTGGAGCCGGGGCTTGGCGGCCGGCATATTCAGCTCGCGCTGCCGGACCCGCTGCTGCTGGTTCACGTCGACGGGCCGCTGTTTGAACGGGTACTGATTAATCTGCTGGAAAACGCGGTGAAGTACGCGGGAGCAGAGGCGCAAATCGGCATTACCGCGCATGTCGACACGCACAATTTGCTGCTTGAGGTTTGGGATAACGGACCGGGTATTCCTGCCGGGCAGGAACAGGCTATCTTTGATAAATTCGCCCGCGGTAATAAAGAGTCGGCGATCCCCGGCGTCGGTCTGGGTCTGGCGATTTGCCAGGCGATCGTTGAGGTGCACGGCGGAACGATTAGCGCCGCGACGCGCCCGCAAGGCGGCGCCTGTTTCCGTGTTACACTGCCGAGAGAAGCGCCCCCTGAACTGGAAGAGTTAGCCGAGGAAATGTGATTAACGTTCTGATCATCGAAGATGAGCATGCTATCCGCCGCTTTCTGCGCACCGCGCTGGAAGCCGACGGCATGCGCGTATTTGAAGCGGAAACGCTGCAGCGCGGGCTGATCGAAGCCGCGACCCGCAAGCCGGATTTAACCATTCTCGATCTCGGCCTGCCCGATGGTGACGGTAACGCGTTTATTCGCGAGGTTCGCCAGTGGAGCCAGATGCCGATTATCGTCCTCTCGGCGCGCACCGAAGAGCAGGACAAAATCGCCGCGCTTGACGCCGGCGCCGATGATTATCTCAGCAAACCCTTTGGTATCGGTGAACTGCAGGCGCGGCTGAGGGTGGCAATGCGCCGCCATGCCGGCGCCCAGGCCGATGAGCCGCTGGTGCGTTTTGCCGATGTCGAAGTCGATATCCCCTCCCGTCGCATCGTTCGCGGCGACGAAGAGATCCATCTGACGCCAATTGAATTTCGCCTGCTGGCGGTACTGCTCAATAATCCCGGAAAGGTGCTGACCCAGCGGCAGTTGCTCAACCAGGTCTGGGGGCCGAACGCGGTGGAACACAGCCACTATCTGCGGATCTATATGGGACATCTGCGACAGAAGCTGGAGGCCGACCCGGCGCGCCCGCAACATCTGCTGACCGAAACCGGGATCGGCTACCGGTTTATGCCTTAGCGGATCCCCGGCTCGCGCTTAGCTTAACCGGGCTACAGGCCCGTCGTCGTCTATAAATCGGTAGCCCGGATAAAGCGTTTACGCCGCCATCCGGGGAATGCCGGCGATTATTGTCCGTAGTAGGCCCCTGCCCCGTGTTTACGCAAATAGTGTTTATCCAGCAGCGTCGTAGAGACCGGCTGTTCGTCAATGCTCAGCTGACGGGTCCACATATTCATATAGGCAATCTCCTCCAGCACCACCGCATTATGCACCGCGTTCGCCGGATCTTTTCCCCATGCAAATGGGCCGTGGCCGTGGACCAGCGCGGCGGGTACGCTGAGCGGATCGGTATGCTGCGCGCCCAGCGTTTCGATAATCACGTGACCGGTATTGGTTTCATAATCACCGCGGATTTCATCATCGCTGAGCGGGCGGGTACAGGGGATCGGCCCATAAAAATAGTCGGCGTGGGTGGTGCCCATCGCCAGCAGCGGCCTGCCCGACTGCGCCCAAATCGTCGCGTGACGCGAATGGGTATGCACAATTCCGCCCACGCCGCTAAACGCCTTATACAACTCAAGATGGGTCGGCGTATCCGACGAGGGCTTATAGCGCCCCTCCACCACCCTGCCGGTCGCCAGCTCCACCACCACCATATCCTCGGCCGTCATCACGGCATATTCCACGCCGGAGGGTTTGATCACCACCAGCCCGGCCTCGCGATCGATACCGCTGACGTTACCCCAGGTAAAGGTCACAAGATTAAATTTCGGCAGCGCCAGATTGGCATCAAGAACCGCCTGCTTGAGGTTATCCAACATACTTCACTCCTGAATTCGCAATGCCTTCATACTGGGGCGGACGAAACGCCTGCTGGTATTTATCCGTTAGCCACGCTTTCGCCTCGGCGATTCGCTGGCTATCCAGGCCATCATTTTTTGCCCACATCTCAATCAGCCAGGCGCCGCGATAGTTCAGCGCCGAGAGCGTGCGAAATATCTCGGTAAAATCGACGCAGCCGGTCCCGAATGGCACATCGCGAAACTGCCCCAGCGAAGCGTGCGAAACGGGCTGGGTATCCTTCAAATGAATGGCGGTGATTTTATGAATGCCCTTACTCAACTCTTCGGGAACGTCGTTTTGCCAGGCGCTTAAGTTGCCAACGTCCGGGTAGACACAAAACCACGGACTGCAAACCTTACGTTCGAGATCCAGCCAGCGGGAGATATTGCTCATAAAGGCGGTATCCATAATTTCCATCGACAGCATCACCTGCGCTTTCGCCGCTTCGGCCACCGCCCAGTTGATGCCCTCAATAAAGTATTCCCGGGTCTGCGCCGAAGAGGATTCGTAATAGACGTCATAGCCTGCCAGCTGGATGTTGCGGATCCCGACATGGCTGGCAAAATCCAGCGCATCCAGCATCAGTTCCCGCGCCTTGAGCCGTGTATCGCGATTGACGCTACCAAAGGGATGGCTGCGGTGCGCGGAGAGGCACATGCTCGGCACATCAATGCCGCTGTTGATTTTGTCCGCCACGAACGCCAGCCGCTGCCCCCGATTCCAGTGCAGCCTGGCCTGCCGCTCGGGGCTTTCGTCAACGGAGATTTCGATAAAATCAAACGCCAGGCCGGCCGCCATTTCGAAGCGTTTCGGCCAGTCCAGCGCCGTGGGGAGCGCTTTTTCGTAGATGCCAAGTCTGGGTTTCATTGCGCCGCTCCCGTCGCCCTGGAGAGGCTTTGCGCGACCGCTAAGTAACGGGCGTAGCCTTCGCGCAGCTGCTGATGCCGATTGCCGTCGGGTTGATAGCAGACCACCTCGGGCTGCGTGGCGGCAATCGCTTCGCTGAAGTTAGCATAGGCTCCGCTACCGGCCGCCGCGCACAGCGCGGCGGCTCGACAGCCGGCCTGTTCGATATCTACCACTTCCAGCGGAAGATTGGCTGCATCGGCATACATCTGCGTCCAGCCTCTCGACTGGCTCGGCCCGCCGGTAAAGCGAATTTTTTGAATATCCCGATTGAGTTCAATAATGCGGTCCTGATGTACCAGGTGAGAAAAAACGATCCCGCGATAGATGGCCGCAATAATATCCTTTTTCGTATGATGCCCCGCGAGGCCCACCAGCGCGCCGGGCAGATCCATCGCCAGATTGGAACCGAACAAATAGGGTAAAAAAATGAGGTTGCTGTCGGTATCTTGCGCGATCCAGCTTTCGAAATGGTCGTAGCAGCGGTCATCGTCAGGGAAAAACTGCTTCACAAACCAGGAGAGATTGCTCGCCGAAGTGGGGCTGCCCTCGTGAACGAAATATTTGCCCGGAATGCAGTATTTCCCCCAGATGTAGGGAAAGTCGCTGGCAATAATACTATCCGTCACCGAGGTGGCGATACTCCAGGTTCCGGCCACCGCGCTCAGAGTATCCGCCCGATCAATGCCCGAGGAGACGGCGGAGGCGACCACGTCGAAAAAGCCGCCGAAAACCGGCGTCCCCGGGCATAAACCGCAGTCCAGCGAGGCCTGCAGGGTAATGTGGCCCACGCAGTCCGTCGAGTTCACCACCGGCGCGGTTTTATCCGCCACTTCCTCAATGCCAAACAGCGCCATCATGTCGCGGTCATAGCGGGCGGTAAACTGGTTATAAAAATTGCTGCCGGAAATATTGGTGATCTCCGCCGTCGCCTCGCCGGTCAGGCGGAAACGAACGTAGTCGTGCACCATTAAAACGGCATCGATCTTGTCATAATTGGCCGGTTCATGCGCTTTCAGCCACGCCAGTAGCGATACCGGATGTCCGGTCCACAGCTGCTGCAATCCTTTTGGGTATGCCAGCTTGTCTATACCTTCGCGATACCATTTTTTGACAAACGCCAGCGCCCGGGTATCGGATGAGATAATCCCGTTGCGCACCGGTTCGCCTTTTTTGTCAATCGCGTAGAGCCCTTTGCCGTGCGAGGAGAAACCGATCCCGCCGATGCTTAGCGGCGGCACCTGGCTTTCATACAGCGCTTTTTTTATCACGCGACAAACGGTGTCCCATAGTTCATGCATGTTCCGCTCAGTAAAGCCCGGCTGCTCGGATAATACCTGCGCATATTGCGACGCCACGTGAATCTCTTGCCCTAACTCATTATATATACCGGCTTTGGTGACCGTACCACCGATATCAACCCCGATAAAATTCATATCCCTTCGCCTCATATTTAAAATAAGTTAACGTCTGGCTGAGCTAATAAAGGTGGCGCCCCAAATAATAAGCCCTTTCACCACGTACTGAACGTAGGGTGAGATCCCAAGAAGGTTTAAACCATTATTCAGTACGCCGAGCATCATGGCGCCAATCAGCGTGCCGATAATCATTCCGCGACCGCCAGCAATGGATGCCCCGCCGAGTACCACTGCGGCAATGGCATCCAGTTCAAATCCGACGCCGGCATTCGGCTGGCCGCTCATCACCCGCGAGGTGAAAATAAGACCGGCAAAACTGGCAGTAAAGCCGCTGATCACGTAAACCAGCAATTTATAATATTTCACCCGCAGGCCGCTCAGACGCGCCGCTTCTTCATTACCGCCGAGGGAATAAACATAGCGACCAAACGGCATATGATTCAGGACGATATAAAAGATGAGATATAAAACCGCCATCAGAATAATAGGCACCTGAATACCGAACAGATATTCGCGGCCCCAAAAAGCGAATGAATCCGGTAAGCCGGAAATGGGATAGCCACCGGTATAGATTAGCGCCAGCCCCTTCGCAATAATCATTGCCCCGAGGGTCACGATAATCGGCGGCATTTTACCGTAGGCGGTTAAAAAGCCGTTCAGCGCGCCAAAGGCGACGCCAGAACACAGGCCGATAAGAATGGCTAACCACGGATCTAAACCGTAGTACTTCATTAATCCCGCCATCAGGGTACCGGCCAGGGCCATGACCGCGCCGACGGAGAGGTCGATCCCGCCGGTCAGGATGGCAAAGGTCATCCCAATAGCAATGATGGCATTAATCGAGACCTGACGGGCGACGGTCGATAAGTTATCGACCGTTAAAAAGTAGTCATTAAAAATAGCCATACAGGAGAACAGGAGTACCAGACCAACAAACGGCAGGAACGCGGGCATTTTTAATAAACCATGGAGCATCTTTTTATTTTTATCAGGAGATGCGGCGGGCGCTAATGACACGTTTTCATTACTCATTTAATACTCCCTAAATAATATTACCGGCAGCGTGCAGCATAATCACTGTGGAATTGATTTGGTCGCTCTCGAGTTCGGCAACGATATTACCGTCGCGAAAAACCATCACCCGGTCGCTAACGCCAATCACCTCTGGTAGCTCAGATGAAATCATAATTATTGAAATACCCTGGGCGGTGAGGTCGCGCATAATCTGATAGATTTCTGATTTCGCTCCGACATCAATACCGCGAGTCGGTTCGTCAAAAATAAGAATATTGACATCATGATTCAACCAACGGGAAATAACGACTTTCTGCTGGTTACCGCCGCTCAACGTTCCCACCGCGGTCCCGGCATCCGGCGTTTTCACGCCAACGTGACTAATTAAGCGCTCGGCGGTCAGGCGCTCTTCGTTATCGCGGATAAGCGAGAACTGGCAGGCGTGTTTGTTAAGCCAGATATTATCTTTGACCGAAAAAGGCAGCACCAGCCCCTGCGTTTTTCGGCTTTCCGGCAACAGACCAATGCCCAGACGCAGAGCCCGGTCGGTGGATTTTATCGTCACCTCTTTTCCGGCCAGGCGGACGCGTTTTTTGAAGCATTTATCCGCGCCGGTCAGAGCCAGGATCGCTTCGGAACGCCCCGATCCCACTAGCCCAGCGAGGCCTAAGATCTCCCCTTTGCGCAGCGTCAGCCGATTGACCTGGCTACTTTCGGTAAGCTGAATTTCCGCCTCCAGTAGTATGTCATCATGCGCCAGCGTCCGCCGTTCGGGATAGATATTCTCCACCTCACGGCCGACCATCATCTGGATCATCTCGGCGATATCGATATTGTCGACCTGTGCCGACCCGATATATTTGCCGTCGCGGAGTATGCTCAGGCTGTCACAGATCTCATATATCTCCTCTAGATGGTGAGAAATAAAGAACATCCCGACGCCTTTGGCCTTTAAATCGCGCATCACGCGGAAAAGATGCTCCGCTTCGCTCGGGGTTAAGGTCGCGGTGGGCTCATCCAGAATGAGAATTCGCGCATCCAGCGACAGCGCTTTGGCAATTTCCACAAACTGCTGCTCGGCGACGCTGAGATGGCAAATTTGCTCATCGGGATCGAGGGTCACGCCAAGATCTTTAAAAATCCGCAACGCCTCGCGGCGCATCGCTTTACGATCTAACAGGCCAAAACTATTTACCTTTTCGCGATTAAGGAAAATATTCTCATAAGCGTTCAGATAGGGAATAAGAGAAAACTCCTGAAAGATAATCCCTACGCCGCAGGCAATCGCGTCACGATAGTTATGAAAATGCTGTTGCTTACCATCAATAAAAATATTACCAGCGTCAGGTTGATATATCCCGCAAAGGATTTTCATTAACGTCGATTTACCCGCGCCGTTTTCACCTAATAAAGCATGCACCTCCCCTCGGCCAAGGGTGATATTGACATTATCCAGCGCCTTGACCCCGGGGAAGCTTTTACTGACGTTTTTGACTTCCAGTAAGCTGGGCATAAACATCGCTCCATAATGGCTCGGTAAAATAGCGAGCCATACTTTAATAAGAATCCGGCACGGCTCACCTGAATTAGCGAGAGCCGCTGTGGCGTAATAAGGCGATTACCAGTGGAAATCTTTGGCGTTGGTTTTATCGATAAGCTTCACATCAACAGGGATCTCCTTAGGAATATTCGCGCCCCAATGTTTGGCCAGAGCAATGCCTAAACCAATACGCAGCTGATCGCGCGGGAACTGAGCGGCGGTGGCAATAAACGGCGTATTACCTTTAGCAATTTCAGCGACCGCTTCCGGAGAACCATCAACGCTCACTAGCTTCACATCGCGTCCTGATGCCTGAATCGCCGCCAGAGCGCCAAGTGAGCCAACATCATTCACGCTAAAAATACCGTTGAGCGTCGGGTTAGATTGCAGCATATTTTCCGTCACGCTCATGGAGGTATCGCGCTCTTGTTTACCATTCAGTTTGGTAATCACTTTAATATTGGGATGCTTTTTCATCGCATCTTCAAAGCCGCGCACACGCTCCAGAATAGGCACTACCGGAATCCCGTCGAGAATCGCTACGTTGCCTTTATCACCCAGCGCTTTGGCTAAGTGCTCCCCGGCAATAAAGCCCGCATCATAGTTTTTTGAGCCGACAAAAGAATCTATCGGACCATTAGCCTGAGCATCTATCGCCACCACCACCACGCCGGCTTTTTTAGCGGCCAGTACGGCGGTTTCCGCACCGACGCTATCAGCTGGGTTAATCAGCAAAATATCTATTTTCTTTTGCAGCATATCCTCAACGTCGCTAATCTGCTTGGAGACATCATGCGCCGCATCCGCTGTATAGACGGTGGCATTAATATCTTTTGCCGACTGCTCAAGCGACTCTTTCATGGTGACGAAATATTCGTTATTCAATTCCTGGAACGACATACCAATAGTCAAAGGTTTGGCATTAACGCAGGCAACCAGGCTCATCGCAAGAAGTCCTGAGAGTATTGCTTTAGTCTTAAATTTTACAGGCATTCACTATCTCCTTATTGAGTAATGCGCTGAGAAATAAAAATTATTTATCAGCGTTTTCATGGTACGGATGCTGCCTGATATACTGAGCAATAAATCCACCGCTGACGGATAGCCAGAAGCCACCGATATTGATCTCAGTTATCCCCATGATTGAAATGCAGTATTTAATGAACAGCCATCGACGGTCATTAGCGTAATAATTAAAAATGGCGAACTTAACTAGTTAAAAATTTTTATGGCTTAATGACGACCTTAATGGAATCGAGCGATTTAGCCATCTCAAAAGCGGCTTTCCATTCATCAATAGAATAGAAATGCGTCACCACGCCTTTGGCGGTCAGCAGACCGCGCGCAAAGAGATCGATGGCGATTTCATAGCTGTAAGGTCCCAGATGCGCGCCGCGGATATCCAGCTCTTTACGGTCGCCAATAATCGACCAGTCGGCGGTCGTTTCTTTACCAAACACGCTGAACTCAACGAAGCGTCCCAGCTTACGAATCATCTCCAGACCCTGGGTCACGCCAATGGGGGCACCCGTCGCTTCGATATACACATCGCAGCCGTAGCCATCGGTCATGGATTTTACGATAGCGATGGCGTCCTCTTGCGCCGCATTGATGACCACGTCGGCGCCAAACGCTTTCGCCAGCGCCAGGCGGTCGTCCATCGTGTCGATGACCACCAGTTTCTTCGGCGTTTTCAGATGAGCGACCTGTACCATACACAGCCCCAGCGGCCCAGCGCCGGCGATAACAACCACATCATCCAGTTCGATATCTCCGCGGCGTACCGTATGGATTGCGCAGGCCATAGGTTCGATCAGCGCAGCATCTTCTTCACTTAATGATTCAGGAATTTTATGAATAATCGCGCGTTCGGAGAAACGCATATATTCAGCCATACCACCATCGGCGACATCTTTCTGGAAGCCGTAAATATCATGGGTTTCGCACATCCAGTATTTTCCGGTTTTACAGAAACGGCATTCATGGCAGGGGACAATCTGTTCGGCCAGGATGCGATCGCCAATTTTTAATTGATATTTTTCAGCGGAGCCCGGGCCTAACTCGGCAACCCGACCGTAAAACTCATGGCCGGGCACTACCGGCGTTTTTACCCACGGATTATCGCCCCAGAACATCGGCGCGCCGTCCTGGGCCTTGCAGTCGCCGGCGCAGATTCCACACCCGTCAACCTTAATAACCACTTCCTTTTCTTTGGCGACCGGGCGGGGAATTTTCTCAAAGCGATAATCCTGGGGGCCATGGCAGACAACCGCTTTCATACCTTCAGGTAATTGTTCCATCGTAAACCTCTTTTTCGGATAAATAATGAAGAGGAATAGTATTGCTAGCGCAATACTCCTCCATTTGGCACAAGGACTATTAAATAATAATGCCTGTAAAATATCTGGCAGAACGGCTATTTAGTCTCGACAATATGTACCTGGTGCTGGCGATAGATATCAGCTGGTAATTCGTTAGTGATCAACACATCAATATCCGCCAGATCGCATATTTTATAGAGTGAATAGCGTTCAAACTTACTGCTATCGACCATCAGGATTTTTTGATCGGCAACTTTGAGCATCTCCTGCTTCAGCCGGACGTTAACTTCATTGCTGTCTTTTATTTCCAGCCCGGCGTCGAGCCCCTGGCAAGAAAAAAACAGCTTATTGACCTTAAAGTTGTTGATAATGAACTCGGCGACCGGACCGTGAAAATCACCGTGGCGCTCAGAATATTCACCCCCAACGCTGACTATTCTTATTTTCTTACGACAGGCTAAGGTTTGAATAATATTCAAAGAATTGGTAATCACCGTCAGCTCGATGTCAGGCAGCTGACGTGCTAAAAACCAGCAGGAGCTGCTATTATCCATGATAATGCACTCATGCTCATGAATAAACTGCAGCGCACCTTTAGCGATGCGCATCTTACGTTCTGGCTGCTCTTTGGTACGCTTAATAAAGGCCTCGGCTTTATCGACAAAGTTCCCGTGATTTGTCGGCGTATCGGCAGCTAAAAATGATGCGTTATTTTCAGAAATCATTGCGCCGCCAAAACTGCGAACTATTTTTTTATTTTTCGCCAGCGAGGTTAAATCTCGACGAATAGTTTCTGGAGATACGCCAAATATCTGTGAGAGTTCATTAACTCTGGCACATCCTTTTTCTACGACATATTCCACAATTAATGAATGACGTTTCACTTGTAACATAGACGTTCTCAAGAAAGCATTCAGGATTTAATGACATAAATATAACAAAATCGTCCATATCAGTAAGTGACATAAATCATACAAAATCAAAACAAGTTTTTAGCTTTTTTTAGTTTGAAGTTGATCATATATATCAGGTAACTTTCATTTTGGATGGAATAAAATTGTGATTAAAATCGCAGAATTAGCCGTGATTGTTCGTTTGCTTTAGCAGCATATTCACTAAAACGGGCAAACCCGGTCAAAGCTATAATACCCGTTTATGCCCGATTCAGTCAGCGTAATACCCGGCAACCCTGTGTCGTCTTGATAACACGTAAGGTCAAACCTTGCGGCATCGCCATAATGTCACGACTTTTGCCGCTTCTGAAACCAGCAGCAGAGCAATAAAGAAGGCCGCGCTTTTAAATGCCATCGCCTGTGCCAGCCAGACCACCAGCGAAAGCGACGGGAGCATAAAGGCCAGACGCAGCGGCGTCTGCGCATAGGCCAGCCATGGCGCATAGCGGCTCTGGCGCCAGAAGAGAATCATCGACGCGGGAATACTGACAGTCAGAATAAAATGAAGTGAAAACAGCCAGGCGGCCGCGGAGCCCCAGGTTTGCAGCAGCGGTAAAAAGGAGAGGATATCGTCGTAAAGCGGCACTCGCTGGTGGTAGATGTTCCAGCCAATAAACTGCAAGAGATAAAAGAGATCCATCCCGCCCCAAAACCAAAAAACGTTTTTTTGTTCCAGTTTCATCGCTATCCCTGCGAAAAAAATCAGGCCCTGAAAAGGGCCTGATTATCATCATGTCACTTACGCGTTTTTCAGCACTTCGCTGACAATTTCCACCGCTTCTTTCTCAATCTGCTGACGGTGCTCAGCGCCAAGGAAGCTTTCACAGTAGATTTTATAGGCGTCTTCGGTACCTGAAGGACGCGCGGCGAACCAGCCGTTGTCGGTCATCACCTTCAGGCCGCCAATCGCCGCCCCGTTACCCGGCGCCGCGGTCAGACGCGCGGTAATCGGGTCGCCCGCCAGGGTGCTGGCGCTGACCATTTCCGGAGAGAGCTTAGACAGCGCCGCTTTCTGGGCAGAGGTCGCGGAGGCCTGCAGACGGTTGTAGCTCGGCGCGCCGAAGCGCTCTGCCAGCTCGTCGTAGTGCTGCTGCGGGTTTTTCCCGGTGACCGCGGTGATTTCCGCCGCCAGCAGGCACATGATGATGCCGTCTTTGTCGGTGGACCACGGAGTGCCGTCAAAGCGCAGGAACGAAGCGCCCGCGCTCTCTTCGCCGCCGAAGCCGAAGCTGCCGTCAAACAGACCATCAACAAACCACTTAAAGCCGACCGGCACTTCCACCAGCTTACGGCCGAGGTCGTTAACCACGCGGTCAATCATCGCCGAGGAGACCAGGGTTTTACCCACAGCGACATCTTTGCCCCACTGCGGGCGATGCTGGAACAGGTAGTTAATCGCCACCGCCAGATAGTGGTTCGGGTTCATCAACCCGGCCGGCGTGACGATACCGTGACGGTCGTAATCCGGGTCATTCGCGAAGGCCAGGTCAAATTTGTCGCGCAGCGCCAGCAGGCCCGCCATCGCGCACTCGGAGGAGCAGTCCATGCGGATTGCGCCGTCTTTATCGAGATGCATAAAGCGGAAGGTCTGATCGACATGGTCGTTGACGATGGTTAGATTGAGGTTGTAATGCTCAGCGATACGCTTCCAGTATTCGATACCGGAGCCGCCCAGCGGGTCAACGCCGAGGGTCAATCCGGCTTTCTGGATCGCCGCCATATCGACGATATCCGCCAGCCCTTCAATAAACGGCTGCACCAGATCCTGTTCTTTAACGTGGCCGGAGGCCAGCGCCGCATCAAGAGAAATACGCTTGACGCCCTGCAGACCGGCAGCGAGCAGTTCATTGGCGCGATTTTCGACAACCTTGGTCACGTTGGTATCCGCCGGGCCGCCGTTTGGCGGATTGTACTTGATACCACCGTCTTCCGGTGGGTTGTGGGACGGCGTGATCACAATACCGTCAGCCAGCGGACCGCCCTTTTTGTTATGCACCAGAATCGCATTGGAAATCGCCGGCGTCGGGGTGAAGCCGTTGTTTTCCTGAACGATGACGTCAACGCCGTTTGCCGCCAGCACTTCCAGTACGGAAATGAAAGCCGGTTCGGAGAGTGCGTGCGTGTCCTTCCCGACATAGCATGGGCCGGCGATCCCGTTCTTCGCGCGGTCTTCCGCAATTGCCTGAGCAATCGCCAGAATGTGCTGCTCGTTGAAGTTGTGGCGCGCCGCGCTGCCGCGGTGACCGGAGGTGCCAAACTTCACCGCATGTTCCGCGTTGCCGACTTCCGGCTTCAGCACATAGTACTGGGCAGTCAGCTGGGCGACGTTAATCAAATCACTCTGTTGCGCAGGTTGACCCGCGCGCTTATCGATTGCCATTGCCTGATCCTTCTGGTGCAAAAGTTAATTAACTAGATTGTACCGCAAACCTTTTCGATCAATTCCGCAGGGAACTGCATAGACTGCATGATATGTTCGATCATGCTGCATTTGCGACCGGTATTGGTATTTGTAATGACCCACCACGGTGTACCAGGAACCTGCTTAGGTTTCGTCTGATTACCGTTTTTCTGCAGCGTGCGCTCATCCTCAGCGAAATAAACGCGGGTGCGGCCGTGCAGGGACTCGGTCGCCTCCGCGAACGCTTTGCTGTCTAAGGAGTAGAGGGTAGTCAGAACCAGCATGAAACGGTTTACCGCGCGCTTTTGTTCAGCGTACTCATCAGATAACAGCAGCTCACGCATCGCGCGGACTTTATCTTTCAGAGGATTAGCGGGCTTCACTTCAGCGGCAGGCGTTGGCGCAGGGGCCGGAGCGGCTTTCGCTACCGGTGCGACAGGCTGGGAAACGGCGGAAAACTTCAACATACGCCGTAAAATGTCGGATGCGCTCTCGCCAATATGCTTGGTATGGCTGGCAATATAGCTATAGAGTTCATCATCAACTTCAATTGTTTTCATCTTAATCCAGTGCGATATCTTTTTCTGAATACAAGTTGTCGGGATTATAGGGTCAAATCCCAACCGCGGATAGCGTCAAACCAGGATGGCGGTAAAACTCGGAAATCTTCCGGGTCTTGCAGCCGGATGGCAGAATGTCCAACATAATACCCTAACCCGACGGAGCGAAAAAAAGAACTTTGCCATGAAATTAAATAGCCGAGCGCAATCTGCACAGAATCCGCACAATAATCCCCCTATCGTCCTGGTCCACGGCCTTTTTGGCAGCCTGGATAACCTTGGGATCCTCGCCCGCGACCTGGTTCACGATCGCGATATTTTACAGGTCGACATGCGAAACCACGGTCTTTCGCCGCGCTCGCCGGAAATGACCTATGCCGCGATGGCCCAGGATCTGCTTGATACTCTCAATGAATCACAGATTGAGAAAGCTACCTTTATTGGTCACTCCATGGGCGGTAAAGCGGTGATGGCGCTGAGCGCGCTGGCGCCGGAGCGCATCGCGGGCCTGATCGCCATTGATATCGCCCCGGTGGATTATCAGGTTCGCCGTCATGATGAAATCTTCGCCGCCATCAACGCCGTCACCGACGCGGGCGCCGCAACGCGTCAACAGGCGGCGGCAGTCATGCGTCAGCACCTTAACGAAGAGGGCGTGATTCAGTTTCTGCTGAAGTCCTTCGTAGACGGCCAGTGGCGGTTTAACGTACCGGTGCTGTGGGAGCAGTACGATAATATCGTCGGCTGGCAAACCGTTCCGGCCTGGCCACATCCGGCGCTGTTTATCCCCGGCGGTAACTCCCCCTACGTCACCGACGCATACCGTGACGCACTATTGGCGCAGTTTCCCCAGGCGCGTGCGCACGTTATCGCCGGCGCCGGGCACTGGGTGCATGCCGAAAAACCGGAGGCCGTGATCCGCGCAATTCGTCGTTATTTAACCTCTATCGCCGCCTGACTGGCTAAAATCTGCCCGACCGCGCGGCTTAATGCCCGCGGTCGTTGGCGCAGCCCGTCGCCTGATGTATTATGGCGCGCTGTCTGCGTCGGCTATGCCCGATAGCTTGTTTCCCCCGAAGTCACTCTGAATCATGGCAAAAGAACAAACGGACCGTACGACATTAGATTTGTTCGCAACCGAGCGTCGGCCGGGTAGACCGAAAACCAATCCGCTTTCGCGTGATGAACAGCTGCGCATCAACAAACGCAATCAGCTTAAACGCGACAAGAGTCGCGGTCTTAAGCGCGTGGAGCTAAAGCTGAATGCCGATGCGGTCGATGCGCTTAATGAGCTGGCGGAAGCCCGTAATATGAACCGCAGCGATCTTATCGAAGAGATGCTGATGAGCCAGCTGGCGGCCCTGCGCGGCCAGGATAAAGCCTAAAACCCTCAAAAAATAAGCTTTCATGTAGCAGAGTGTGCAGTTGGGCGTGATTGCTGTTTCCGCGGCCTTCTCTGTTCTGCTATCATTGCCCCTATCTGCGGGCATTATGCCACTACCACATCATTAAGTTTCAAGAGGTTATTTTACTCATGGCAATCATCGGCATCTTTTTTGGCAGCGACACCGGCAACACCGAAAATATTGCAAAAATGATCCAAAAGCAGCTTGGTAAAGATGTTGCTGATGTTCACGACATTGCCAAAAGCAGCAAAGAGGATCTGGAAGGTCACGATATCCTGCTGCTCGGCATTCCGACCTGGTACTACGGCGAAGCCCAGTGCGACTGGGACGATTTCTTCCCGACGCTGGAAGAGATCGATTTCAACGGCAAACTGGTCGCGCTATTTGGCTGTGGCGATCAGGAAGACTATGCTGAATACTTCTGCGATGCGCTTGGTACCATCCGCGATATCATCGAACCGCGCGGCGCAACTATCGTTGGCCACTGGCCGACCGCGGGCTACCATTTTGAAGCCTCTAAAGGCCTGGCCGATGACGATCACTTTGTTGGCCTGGCCATTGACGAAGATCGTCAGCCAGAATTGACTAACGAACGCGTGGAAAAATGGGTAAAACAGATTTCTGAAGAGCTGCACCTCGAAGAAATCAAGAATGCCTGAGTCTAAACGACGAAATCATCAGATTTCGTCGAATTGATAGATAAAAGCAATCAAAGTTATAGCTACAAGTTTTTAACTTTTAATCACATATCTGTACAATGTCCTCTGATTTAACGGGGTCGCGTGAAGCACTTTGTAGCGAGTGCCTCGTTTTTGACAGCATACAAGGCCCGATGCTTGCAGTTTTCATTTCACCATGGCAGTTCTATAATGAGACGCATTACATCGGGTGATTCTCTGTATTACTTCCGCTGATGGAAGTAGATCGTTTAGCAACAGGACAGATTCCGCATGACTGACAACAATACCGCATTAAAGAAAGCTGGCCTGAAAGTGACGCTACCGAGATTAAAAATCCTGGAAGTGCTGCAAGGACCGGATAACCATCATGTCAGTGCGGAAGACTTATACAAACGCCTGATTGATATGGGTGAAGAGATTGGCCTGGCCACCGTCTACCGCGTACTGAACCAGTTCGACGACGCCGGCATCGTCACCCGTCATAATTTTGAAGGCGGTAAATCCGTTTTTGAACTGACGCAGCAGCATCATCACGATCACCTGATTTGCCTCGACTGCGGCAAAGTGATCGAATTTAGCGATGATTCCATCGAAGCGCGCCAGCGTGAAATTGCCGCAAGGCACGGTATTCGCCTGACCAACCACAGCCTGTACCTGTACGGTCACTGTGCGGAAGGCGACTGCCGCGAAGATGAACATGCCCACGACGCGGCAGAGAAATAATCACCGCATCGTATCCCGCAAAAAGCCAACCTGAAGGTTGGCTTTTTTTTGCCCGGAATTTGCTGCCTCTTTCTCTCACGCTGCAATACGTTTACTGTCAGTACATCCTGACGTGTACGGAGAGTCGACATGGAGCTTCGCCAGCTACGCTATTTTGTCCGCATTATTGAAACCGGCAGTATGGGCCGCGCCGCGCTTGATCTGAATATCGGCGTCTCCGCGCTGAGCCAACAGATGGCGCGCCTTGAGAACGAACTCGCCATCCGTCTGCTGCAGAGGACTTCGCGCGGCGTAATGCCGACCAGCGCTGGTCTCGCCTTCTACTCCCAGGCGCAGCTCGCACTGCGTCACGCCGACGATGCGGTTCTCGCCGCGCGCGAGGCGCGCCTTTCCGGCCACGTCAGCGTCGGTATGGCCCCCAGCACCGCCTCTGTGCTTGGGGTCCCTTTTATTCACGCGATGCGCGAAAGCTATGCCGACGTCCGCCTGCATTTGGTCGAGAGCCTCTCCGGTAATCTGGAACGCATGATCAACACCCGCCAGCTTGATTTAGCTATCGTGTTTCAGAAGGAGAAGCTTGTGCGCTGGAGCGCCAGGCCTATTCTCGAGGAGCGTCTGTTTCTGCTTGGCACCCATGACGTGCTGGCCCCCCTTCCCGAAGCGAGCATCTCGCCTGGCCAGCTGGCCGCTATCCCGCTGATAATGCCAAGCCTGGGGCATGGACTGCGCGGCAGGCTGGAAGCAATCTGCCAGGAGCACGCCCTCAACGTTGATGTGGTGGCTGAAATCGACGGTCTGGCCCTGCTGATGCGCGCCGTCCGCGACGGACTGGGCGCCACGCTGCAACCGGGGGCGGCGATTTCCCATCTCGACGGCGAGTCCCTGAGAGTGATCGGCGTCGAGAATCCAATACTCAGTCGGCCAAACTTTCTCGTCAGCCTTTCAGATGATGAACTGACCCCAGCGGGCCTTGCCGCGCGGGTAATACTGGCGAAAGTCATGCGTCAGCTCGTGGAGTCAGGCCGCTGGCCCGGCGCCAGCCTTTACGCGCACTAAACCCCCCTTTAGCAATACGCCATAGCGTTCTCACGGCCAAAACACATACATTTCCATTACAAATTTAACAATCAAGCAAAGCGTAATGGAGCCAAAAATGGTGGATGTACTGGTGATTGGCGGCGGCAATGCCGCGCTATGCGCCGCGTTAACCGCCCGGGAAGCCGGCGCGTCCGTGCTGCTGCTGGAGGCTGCGCCGCGAGAATGGCGAGGCGGAAACTCTCAGCACACGCGGAATCTTCGCTGTATGCACGATGCTCCGCAGGATGTTTTAATCGACAGCTATCCGGAAGAAGAGTACTGGCAGGACCTGCTGCGCGTCACCGAGGGTAACACCAACGAAGCGCTGGCGCGCCTGGTGATCCGCACCTCATCGCAATGCCGGGACTGGATGCGCCAGCACGGCGTTAACTTTCAGCCGCCGCTCTCCGGCGCCCTGCACGTTGCCCGCACCAACGCTTTTTTTATGGGCGGCGGCAAAGCCCTGGTCAACGCCTATTACCGCAGCGCGGAGCAGATGGGCGTACAAATCCGCTACAACACGCCGGTACAGGCGCTCGAATTATCTAATGGCGAATTCGTTGCTGCGCTGGCGGGCGAAGAAAGGATCGTCGCCAAAACCTGCGTCCTCGCCGCCGGCGGATTTGAATCTAACCGCGAGTGGCTGCGAGAAGCATGGGGACAGAATGAGCGTGGCGAATGGCCAGCCGATAACTTTCTCATCCGCGGCACCCGCTTCAACCAGGGCGTGTTACTCAAATTTATGATTGACGCCGGGGCTGACATCATCGGCGATCCTTCGCAATCCCACTGCGTCGCCATTGACGCCAGGGCGCCGCTGTACGATGGCGGGATCTGTACGCGCGTGGATTGCGTGTCGCTGGGGGTGGTCGTCAACCGTGACGCCGGGCGCTTTTATGACGAAGGGGAAGATTTCTGGCCCAAACGTTATGCCATCTGGGGCAGGCTGGTCGCCCACCAGCCCGGCCAAATCGGTTACTCGATCATCGACAGCAAAGCGATCGGCCACTTTATGCCGCCCGTTTTCCCCGGCGCCCAGGCCAATACCATCGAAGAATTGGCTCGCCAGCTGGGGCTGGACGCGGAGCGCTTGTCGCAAACTATCGCCCGCTACAACGCCGCCTGCGCGCCCGGCCAGTTCGATCATACCCGCCTTGATAACTGCGCGACATCCGGCCTGACGCCGCCGAAAACCCACTGGGCGCGGCCCATCGATACGCCGCCTTACTACGGCTATGCCCTACGACCGGGGATCACTTTCACCTACCTGGGGCTCTACGTCAATGAACACGCCGCCGTCCATTTTGCGGGCAAGCCGAGCCGTAGCCTGTTCGTTGCCGGTGAGATGATGGCCGGCAACGTATTGGGCAAAGGCTATACCGCCGGCGTGGGCATGTCCATCGGGACGACATTCGGCCGCATTGCCGGCCAACAAGCCGCCCGCGCGGCACTGCAGGAGAGACACCATGAAGTCGCTTGAAAAGCTGATCATTGACGCGCAAATCATCACCGAGCCGGAAGCGGAAGTCGAACGAGTGATGCAGGTCTGTAACGCCTGCCGCTACTGCGAAGGTTTTTGCGCCGTATTTCCGGCGATGACCCAGCGCCTGGCTTTTGGTAAAGCGGATATAAACTATCTGGCTAACCTGTGCCATAACTGCGGCGCCTGTCTACATGCCTGCCAGTACGCGCCGCCGCACGAGTTTGCCATTAATGTCCCGAAGGCGATGGCGGAAGTGCGGCTGGAAACCTATCAACATTATGCCCAGCCCGCGGCTTTCGGCAGCCTGTATCGTCGGGCCGGCGTGACCACGGCGCTGGCGCTGGTCGGTGGGTTGATCCTCTTTCTGCTGCTGGCGATGGGGCTCAAAGGCTCTCTGCTACATCCGCCGCTGGCAGGAGATTTTTACCAGATTTTTCCCCATAACCTGCTGGCGTGGATGTTTGGCACGGTCTTCATGCTGGCCATGGGGTTACTGATGGCCGGGGTGATCCGTTTCTGGCGCGAGATCTCGCCGGGTCAGCCCCAGGCCATAGACATCGCTAAAGCCTCACATGATGCGCTCACGCTGAAGTATCTCGACGGCGGGCACGGTAAAGGCTGCAACGAGGCTGATGACGCGTTTACCCTGATGCGCCGTCGTTTCCATCACTTTACCTTCTACGGTTTTCTACTCTGTTTCGCCGCCACCGTGGTGGCTACGGGTTATCACTATATCGCCGGTTGGGAAGCCCCATACCCGTTCTTCAGCGTACCGGTTGTGCTGGGTACGCTCGGCGGCATCGGACTGCTGGTGGGCCCGGCGGGTTTGCTATGGCTGAACCTGCGCCGCTCACCGCTGCACGGCGACCCGCGGCAAAAACCGATGGATCGCGCCTTTATCCTGCTGCTGCTGCTGACCAGCTTCACCGGTCTCGCCCTGCTGGCAGGACGGGACACCTCGTGGATGGGCATTCTGCTTGCCATTCATCTCGGCGTGGTGATGGCGCTGTTTTTAACCCTTCCTTACGGAAAATTTGCCCACGGATTTTATCGCTGTGCGGCGTTACTCAAGTGGGCGGTTGAGAAACGGCGCGGAAAACAGGCGGCAGTCGCAGGCGACTAGTCCGCTCCTCTTACCTCTATAAAAACAAGATAAAGACAATGGAGAGCAAACCCTATGACGCAACCCTCATCGCGCGCCGGTACCTTTGGCGCCATTCTCCGCGTGACCAGCGGTAATTTTCTCGAACAGTTCGACTTTTTTCTGTTTGGTTTTTACGCCACCTACATCGCCAGAACTTTCTTTCCGGCGGAGAGCGAGTTTGCGGCGTTAATGCTGACCTTCGCCGTGTTTGGTTCGGGCTTTCTGATGCGCCCCATCGGCGCGATAGTGCTGGGGGCCTATATCGACAGGATCGGACGGCGTAAAGGGCTAATGGTGACGCTGGCGATTATGGGCTGCGGGACGCTTCTGATAGCGCTGGTTCCCGGCTATCAAACCATCGGCATTCTCGCCCCCATTCTGGTGGTTGTCGGGCGGCTGTTGCAGGGTTTTTCGGCGGGCGTCGAACTCGGCGGCGTATCGGTCTATTTATCGGAAATCGCCACGCCGGGGAACAAGGGGTTCTACACCAGCTGGCAATCCGCCAGCCAGCAGGTGGCTATCGTCGTCGCGGCGCTGATTGGCTACGCGCTGAACGAAACGCTTGGCCACGATGAGATCGCCGAATGGGGATGGCGCATTCCCTTCTTTATCGGCTGTCTGATCATTCCGCTGATTTTTGTGCTGCGGCGTTCGTTACAAGAAACCGAAGCCTTCCTGCAGCGTAAACATCGTCCTGATACGCGAGAGATTCTGAGCACAATTGTCAAAAACTGGCGCATCATCACGGCGGGGACCTTGCTGGTGGCGATGACCACGACCACTTTTTACTTTATTACCGTCTATACCCCAACCTACGGGAGAGCCGTGCTGCACCTGAGCGCCCGCGACAGTCTGCTGGTGACCATGCTGGTCGGCATCTCTAACTTTATCTGGTTACCGATCGGCGGGGCAATTTCTGACAAAATAGGCCGTCGACCGGTGCTGATGGGCATTACCCTGCTGGCGCTACTCACGACCTGGCCGGTAATGAACTGGCTCACCGCCGCGCCGGATTTCACCCGCATGACGCTGGTCCTGCTCTGGTTCTCATTCTTCTTTGGTATGTATAACGGCGCGATGGTGGCCGCCCTGACGGAAGTGATGCCGGTCTACGTCCGTACCGTCGGCTTTTCACTGGCCTTTAGCCTCGCCACCGCGATCTTTGGTGGCCTGACGCCAGCAATTTCCACCGCGCTGGTAGAGATAACGGGCGATAAAAGTTCGCCGGGCTGGTGGCTGATGTGCGCCGCGCTATGCGGCCTGGCCGCTACCGCGATGCTCTTCGTACGCCTGAGCCGCGGCTACCAGCCGGCAGAAATACCACGCTAAAATAGCAACGGGCGGAGTTTACGCTCCGCCCGTTGCCCGCCTCGGTCAGGCTTAACGCGGCGTATTGTTACTACGGATCTCTTTCCAGATCTGGTCGCAGCGCGCCTCTACAGCCTGATCGTTACCGGTTTTCCGCGCCTGGATGCACTGCTGATAATCCAGCACCCGCACGCTTTCCTGGGTCGCGAACTGCTGATGCTGTTTCTCCTGCTTCAGCACGTTCAATACGCTCTGACAGGCTTCCACTTTATCCGGATTGCCCTCAGCGCTATTGATGCAGGCGCTGTAGGCATCTTTTAACTTTGAGTCTTCCTTAGGCGCTGGCGACTGGGAACAGGCAACCAGACCTGCTGCCATAAAGGCGACAAGTATTAACTTTTTCATCATGAACCTCGGGAAATTGCGGCGGGTTTTCCCCGCCGCAGTGGCATCAGAAAATGGTGAACGGAGCGATAACCATGAACTTCACGTCGCGCTCATCCTGGAAGATGTTGCCGTAGCCGCCGCTCCAGCTTGGGATATCGGAGTGGTTGTCGTATTGCGTAAAGTGGAGTTTGAACAGCGTGCCCTTCGCGCGTCCTTCCTGAACGGTGTACATGGCATCCAGGCTATAGGCGGACTCTTCCAGGCGTTTATCCGGATTGTAGTACGCATCAGGCGAGGACATTCTCCCCGGCTTTGCATCCCACGCATAAACGTAGGATGCGCCAAAGGCCCAGCCCGGCATGTTCCAGTTCTTCATGTCATACATCGCGCCGAAGAACACCGCTTTTTCACCGTTGGCGTTGAAGTCCGAACGGTTATCCCACCAGATATCCAGTCGCCCGTTAGACGATGCGTAAGTTGGCGTCATACGCTGCAGGAAGTAGCCCTGCTGACCATCAGCTTTAACCCAGGTTCCTTCCAGACGCAGGTCCAGAACGTCGGCAACCTTATAACCAAAGGTCAATGCCTGCAGCCACGCGGTGCCGTCATAGATGTCGTTAACCCCGCCGTTGCTGACTTTATCGCGGGTGCCGTAGAACTGATAGCTGGTGGTTAACGGCGTGCCTGCAACATCAAACTTATAGCTGGCCTTGGCAAAATACTGGTCGATGTAACCCTGTGCCTGACCAAACGCCGCTTCCAGCACAAGATCGTTTTTAAAATCATATTTGGCGCCGAGAGAGTGAAGGTAATCCACCTTGGTTTTCTTGTCGTTCTGGTAGAACTCATCCATCTCAATGTGCCACGGCGCTTTATATTCGTTCGTCCACATATAGGAGAAACTCAGCGCGCCCGCATCGCCGTAGTCAAAGTTCGCACCGGCTTCAGCCCCCTGATAGGTCCCCGGCATAAAGCTCCAGTGCGGCGCCAGCAGCGTCTGGCCGGTTGGCTGAATATAGCCCGCGCGCGCCCAGGTCGGACCAAATTTAAATTTTGCGGCTGCTTTATACAGGCTGATCCCGCTCTTATCGCCGGAATAGTCTTCATCGTAGGTTTTATTGCGCGAGGAGAAAGCGATTTCGTTCGGGTGACCGCTCTCGCTGCTTTCGCCCATTTCGATGGCGGTAAAGGCAGCAACGTCAATACCGAACATGTCGGCGGCATAGCCGGACTGGAAGTCGAGGTTGGCGTTCCAGGTGGAGTGCGACAGGTTAGTTTTATATTTATCACCGTCGGTCACATCTTTACGGTCGCGTTCACGCTGCCAGTAATAGATGCCGCCGGTTAACGTTGAATCATCAATGAACCCTTCTGCTTTTGCATCCGGCACCATTGCAAATCCTGACAGGGCTGTGACACCGGCAATAGCCAGCGCCAGCGTACTACGTTTGCCACTAAACGTACGCATATGCATATCCTCTTTGACGTTTTAAAAGTGCGGTTACCAAAGGCAACGCGCAAAAAAATAAAATAAGACAGCTTAAAAAGTGGTGCGGTAAAAATTCGCATAACCACTGGGTATAGACTATTTTTCGTGACGCGAATTATCAATCTCTTTTGCCGACCAAAGATGAAGATTATGACAAAGCGCACATAATTTATGTCTTTATGTTTCAGTCTTAGACATCACACATTTAGCGTGGAAGTGCTTGCAAAAACAGAGAAAACAAATGGAAATGAAAGCGATTAGCTGATTTCAGGTGATATACAGGAAGGATTAAAAATAACGCTTATTACAATCTGTAAACAAGATTAATTCGCATCGCGAAAATATGGTAATTTAATTCGCTGATTCTGAATAAAAAAAACGCCGCAGTAAGCGGCGTTCTTAATGATGGCGAGTAGCTACGCGCCGACTTTCGTCCAGGTATCACGCAGGCCGACGGTGCGGTTAAACACCAGATGGCTTGCGGTGGCATAGCGGCTATCCAGGCAGAAATAACCTTCACGCTCGAACTGGTAGGCTTTTTCCGCCTGCGCCTGCGCCAGGCTCGGCTCGGCAAATCCCTGTTTGATCACCAGCGATTCCGGGTTCATCACCGCGAGGAAATCTTCCGCCGCGCCCGGGTTCGGTACGCTAAACAGACGATCGTAGAGGCGGATTTCTACCGGCAGCGCGTGCGCCGCGCTCACCCAGTGAATCACACCCTTCACCTTGCGGCCGTCGGCCGGATCTTTGCTCAGGGTATCGGCATCGTAGGTGCAGAAGATAGTGGTGATGTTGCCTTCCGCATCTTTCTCCACGCGCTCCGCTTTAATTACGTAGGCGTTACGCAGGCGAACTTCTTTACCCAGCACCAGACGCTTGTACTGCTTGTTCGCTTCCTCACGGAAGTCGGCGCGATCGATCCAGATTTCGCCACTGAACGGCACCTCACGGCTGCCCATCTCCGGCTTGTTCGGATGGTTCGGCATGGCCACCATTTCGCTTTCGCCCTGCGGATAGTTTTCGATAACCAGCTTAACCGGGTCGATAACCGCCATCGCGCGCGGGGCGTTTTCGTTCAGATCTTCACGAATGCAGGATTCCAGCGACGCCATCTCGATAGTATTGTCCTGCTTGGTCACGCCGATGCGTTTGCAGAATTCGCGGATAGACTCAGCGGTGTAGCCGCGGCGGCGCAGACCGGAAATGGTCGGCATACGCGGGTCATCCCAGCCTTCAACGTGCTTCTCAGTCACCAGCTGATTCAGCTTACGCTTGGACATCACGGTGTATTCGAGATTCAGGCGCGAGAATTCATACTGGCGCGGATGCACGGGAATGCTGATGTTATCCAGCACCCAATCGTACAGGCGGCGGTTGTCCTGGAACTCGAGGGTACACAGCGAGTGGGTAATCCCTTCCAGCGCATCGCTGATGCAGTGGGTGAAGTCGTACATCGGATAGATGCACCATTTGCTTCCGGTCTGGTGGTGATCGGCAAACTTAATGCGGTACAGCACCGGATCGCGCATCACGATAAACGGAGAAGCCATATCGATTTTCGCGCGCAGGCAGGCTTTACCTTCGGCAAATCCGCCGGTACGCATTTTTTCAAATAGCGCCAGGTTCTCTTCCACGCTGCGATCGCGGTACGGGCTATTTTTACCCGGCTCTTTCAGCGTGCCGCGGTACTCACGGATCTCTTCTGCTGACAGTTCGTCAACGTAGGCCAGGCCTTTATTAATTAGTTCAACCGCATACTGGTGCAGCTGATCGAAATAATCAGACGAGTAGCAAACATCCCCGGACCAGTGGAAACCTAACCACTGCACGTCGTTTTTAATCGACTCAACATATTCGATATCTTCCTTCACCGGGTTGGTGTCATCGAAACGCAGGTTGCATTGGCCCTGGTAATCCTGGGCGATGCCAAAGTTCAGGCAAATAGACTTCGCGTGGCCAATGTGCAGATAGCCGTTCGGTTCCGGTGGGAAACGGGTATGAACGGTGGTGTGCTTACCAGTAGCCAGATCTTCATCAATGATCTGACGAATAAAGTTAGTCGGGCGGGCTTCTGCCTCACTCATCGTGGGTTCCTCAAAGCGTAAACAACGTATAACGGCACATGATCTTACAAGCAGGGCGTAGAGACAACTATTAGTTACGCAAAATAGCGATCAGAAGGAGATTATGGGGGTGTTTGCGGTAAAAAAAAGCGGCGCAGCTTTCGCTGCGCCGCTGAGGCATAAACGCCACTCAGGAGTCTTATTTGCCTTTAATTTCGTACAACGGTGTCTGGCCAGCAACCACTTTACCGGTTGCCTGGATAACCAGCGCGCTGTAGTCGTCGCTGTTGCTGCAGACGACCGGGCTAATCATCGAACGCGCGTTAGCATTCAGGAACTCAAGATCCAGTTCCAGAATCGGCTCACCCGCTTTCACTTCCGCGCCCTCTTCCACCAGGCGTTTAAAGCCCTGGCCGTTAAGCGCGACGGTATCGATGCCCATATGGACGACGATTTCCGCACCGTTTTCAGTTTCCAGACAGAAGGCATGGTTGGTGTTGAAAATCTTCACCACGGTACCTGCCGCCGGCGCAACAACAATCTTATCGGTCGGTTTAACCGCCACGCCGTCGCCGACCGCTTTGCTGGCGAAGGCTTCATCAGGTACCTGCTCCAGCGCCACAATGTCGCCGGTAATCGGCGAAACCAGCGCTTCAACGGTTTTCGCGTTAGCAACAGCCTGTGGTTTAACAGCCTGAGCGGCTACGGGTGCGCTATGAGACGCTGCAGTCGCTGCAGCAACCGGGCCACGGGCAACCACTTTCTTCATTTCATCGCCGACGGATTCCGCTTTCGCGCCCACGATAACCTGGATGGTCTGCTTGTTCAGTTTAACCACACCGGAAGCGCCGAGGCGCTTACAGGCCGCATCGTTAACCAGCGCAGAGTCCGCCACGGTCAGACGCAGACGGGTAATACAGGCATCAATCGCTTTCAGGTTATCCGTACCGCCGACCGCCGCGATGTAGTTGGTCGCCAGCTGGGTTAAACCTTCTTCGGTATTACTGTTGGCCTCTTCAGTGACCACGTCATCCACTTTATCCTCACGACCCGGCGTTTTCAGATTGAACATGCGGATAACCGCGCTGAACAGCAGGAAGTAAATAACGAAGAACACAACGCCCATCACAATCAGCATCCAGACGTTTTTACTGGCTGCCGGCAGGCTGTACATCAGAACATAGTCGATGGCACCTGCAGAGAAGGAGAAGCCCGCGTGGATACCCAGCGCCGTCGCAACAAACAGGCTGATACCGGTCAGGATGGCGTGCAGGAGATACAGCAGCGGCGCCAGGAACATGAACAGGAATTCCAGCGGCTCGGTCACACCGGTCAGGAACGCGGTGATCGCGACCGACAGCAGCATACCGCCAACCATCGGACGACGCTCTTTCGGGGCCGCGAAATACATCGCCAGCGCCGCACCCGGCAGACCGAACATCATGATCGGGAAGAAGCCGGACATGAACATCCCCGCGGTGCCGTCACCCGCATAGAAGCGGTTGATGTCACCGTGGAACACGGCGCCAGCAGCGTTGGTGAATTCACCAATCTGGAACCAGGCGATGGTGTTCAGCACCTGATGCAGACCCGTCGGGATCAGCAGACGGTTGATGAAACCAAAGATACCGGAGCCGAGCGCGCCCGCCCCCACAATCCATTCACCGCCAGCATGGATGGCGTTCTGCACCGGCGGCCAGACGTAGCCGAAGATGGCTGCCAGCACCAGACAGAAGAAGCCGGTGGCGATGGGCACAAAGCGTTTGCCGCCGAAGAAGCTCAGGAAGTCAGGCAGTTTGATACCTGACCAGCGGTTATACACGGCACCGCCGACCAGACCGGTAATGATACCCGCCAGCACGCCCATGTTAATGGCAGGGTTGATGGTGACCATCGCTTTGGTCAAAACGAAGTAACCTACCGCCCCCGCCAGCGCTGCGGCGCCGGCGCTGTCTTTCGACCAACTGGATGCGACGCCGATAGCGAAAATCAGCGCCAGGTTGTCAAAGATTGCCCCGCCCGCCTGGGCGATAAACGAAATGTTAAGCAGATCCGGTTGACCGAATCGCAGCAGCAGCGCCGCGACCGGTAGCACTGCGATAGGGAGCTGTAACGCCCTACCGAGTCGCTGAAAAAAACCTAAAATATTCATCTTATTCCCCCTATGAGACCCCGATAAGGCTCATTAAAGCCACTTTATTATTGTGTAACCTGGTTAATTTTTTAACTTACCTGCAAAGTGTCTGAAAAATTAATTCGTCTCGCAAATTAAATGGGTATTTTTTGTGACAATAGTCACCAAATATCGTATTCACCTCCGTCTTTGACTGGCTAACAATGAAAACTTATTTTATCATTCAAAAAATCAACACGGATTGACCCCGGTCGGCGCAGTTGCTGCGATACTCTTAATAGTATGCTGGCGCCAATCCGCCAGGTTCTAATTTAACTATAGAGGTGAACAATGAGACTGATCCCCCTGGTAACAGCTGAACAAGTCGGTAAATGGGCTGCCCGGCATATCGTTAACCGCATCAATGCGTTCAAACCGACTGCGGACCGTCCGTTTGTCCTCGGTCTGCCCACCGGCGGCACGCCTCTAACCGCTTATAAAGCCCTGGTTGAGATGCACAAAGCAGGCCAGGTTAGCTTTAAGCATGTTGTCACCTTCAACATGGATGAGTACGTTGGCCTGCCGAAAGAGCACCCGGAAAGCTATCATAGCTTTATGCACCGCAACTTCTTTGATCACGTTGATATCCCGGCGGAAAATATTAATCTGCTGAATGGTAACGCGCCGGATATTGATGCAGAATGCCGTCGCTATGAAGAAAAAATTCGTTCTTACGGTAAAATCCACCTGTTTATGGGCGGCGTGGGTAACGATGGCCACATCGCTTTTAACGAACCTGCCTCTTCTTTGGCTTCACGCACACGCATCAAAACCCTGACCCACGATACTCGCGTAGCGAATTCCCGTTTCTTCGACGGTGATGTTGACCAGGTGCCTAAATACGCGCTGACCGTTGGCGTAGGCACGCTGCTCGACGCGGAAGAAGTGATGATTCTGGTGCTGGGTCATCAGAAAGCGCTGGCGCTGCAGGCGGCGGTGGAAGGCAACGTAAACCATATGTGGACCATCACCTGTCTGCAGTTGCACCCGAAAGCGGTTGTCGTCTGCGATGAGCCATCCACTATGGAACTGAAAGTTAAGACACTGAAATATTTCAACGAATTAGAAGCCGAAAATATCAAAGGTCTGTAATGTAGTCTCGTCCCGCAGCAGACCCTGCGGGACAACCATTTTTGACAACCGGGGGTCGTAATGTATGCATTAACCCAAGGCCGGATTTATACCGGTCATGAAATTCTGGATGACCATGCGATTGTTATCGCCAATGGCCTTATCGAACGTATCTGTCCGCAGACTGAGCTGCCCACCGGGATCGAACAGCGCTCGGTTAATGGTGCGATCCTTTCCCCCGGTTTTATCGACGTCCAGCTTAACGGCTGCGGCGGCGTGCAGTTCAACGACACGGCGGATGCGGTCACCGTTGAAACGCTGGAAATTATGCAGAAGGCGAATGAACGCTCCGGCTGCACCAGCTATCTGCCCACGCTCATTACCGCCAGCGATGACCTGATGAAACAGGGTGTCCGCGTGATGCGCGAGTATTTGCAAAAGCATCCCAACCAGGCGCTGGGCCTGCATCTTGAAGGTCCGTGGCTGAATATTGTCAAAAAAGGCACCCATAACCCGGATTTCGTCCGTAAACCGGACGCCGCGCTGGTCGATTTCCTGTGCGAAAACGCGGATGTGATAACCAAAATCACTCTCGCGCCTGAACGCGTAGAACCAGAAGTTATTCGCAAACTGGTGGCCGCAGGTATCATCGTCTCCGCCGGTCATTCCAACGCGACGCTAAAAGAAGCGAAAATCGGTTTCCGCGCCGGGATTACCTTTGCCACCCATCTGTTTAACGCCATGCCGTATATTACCGGTCGTGAGCCGGGCCTGGCTGGCGCGATTTTCGACGAGCCGGATGTCTACTGCGGCATCATCGTCGATGGCCTGCACGTCGATTACGCTAACGTGCGCCTCGCTAAACGCTTGAAAGGCGACAAGCTGTGTCTTGTTACCGACGCAACGGCGCCAGCGGGTGCCAATATTGAGCAGTTCATTTTTGCTGGTAAAACAATATACTACCGGAACGGCCTGTGCGTAGATGAGAACGGCACCCTCAGCGGCTCTTCATTGACCATGATTGAAGGGGTGCGTAACCTCGTTGAGCATTGCGGCATTGCGCTGGATGAAGTGTTGCGTATGGCGACGCTCTACCCTTCCCGCGCCATTGGCGTAGACAAACAGTTAGGCAGCATTGCCCCGGGGATGGTCGCTAACCTGACCGCATTCACCCGCGATTATAAAATCACCAAGACCATCGTTAATGGTAACGAGGTCGTCACTGAGTAAGTAAAAGTATGACAGCAGGCGGACAAGCTCAAATTGGTAACGTCGATCTCGTAAAACAGCTGAACAGCGCTGCCGTTTACCGGCTCATCGATCAGCACGGCCCCATCTCGCGTATCCAGATTGCGGAACAAAGCCAGCTTGCCCCTGCCAGCGTAACCAAAATTACGCGTCAGCTTATTGAACGCGGACTGATCAAAGAAGTCGATCAGCAGGCCTCCACCGGGGGCCGCCGCGCCATCTCGATTGTTGCCGAAACCCGCAGCTTTCACGCCATCGGCGTACGTCTTGGCCGCTATGACGCTACCCTGACGCTCTATGATTTAAGCAGTAAGACCCTCGAAGAAGAGCACTACCCGCTGCCGGAAAGAACCCAGGAAACGCTGGAACACGCCCTGCTCAACATCATCGCCTCCTTTATGGAGAGCTGTCAGCGCAAAATCCGCGAGCTAATCGCCATTTCGGTGATCCTGCCGGGACTGGTCGATCCGGAAAGCGGCGTCATTCGCTATATGCCGCATATTCAGGTGGAGAACTGGGGGCTGGTTGAAGCGCTGGAAAAACGCTTTAAAGTCACTTGCTATGTCGGCCACGATATTCGTAGCCTGGCGCTGGCGGAGCACTACTTTGGTGCGAGCCACGACTGTGAAGACTCCATTCTGGTGCGCGTACACCGCGGGACCGGTGCGGGGATCATCTCCAACGGCCGGATTTTTATTGGCCGTAACGGAAACGTCGGGGAAATCGGCCATATCCAGGTCGACCCGCTGGGTGAGCGCTGCCACTGCGGCAACTTCGGCTGTCTGGAAACCGTCGCCGCCAACGCCGCCATTGAACATCGGGTTCGTCATCTGCTGGCGCAGGGTTATCAGAGCAAGATCCCCCTCGATGACTGTACGATCAAAACGATCTGTAAAGCCGCGAATAAAGGCGATGCGCTGGCCTGCGAGGTGATCGAGCACGTTGGCCGTCATCTGGGTAAAACTATCGCCATCGCCATTAACCTGTTTAATCCGCAAAAAGTGGTGATTGCCGGTGAGATCGTCGAGGCGGAAAAAGTGCTGTTACCGGCTATTGAAGGCTGCATTAACACCCAGGCGCTGAAGGCATTTCGTAAAAATCTGCCGGTAGTCCGTTCTACGCTCGATCATCGTTCTGCCATCGGCGCTTTTGCCCTGGTCAAGCGTGCGATGCTTAACGGGATCCTGCTCCAGCGTTTGCTGGAAAGCTAAAGCCGCTTTATAGTTTCGCCTTTCTTTAACGATGTCGGACAGTCCATGACCATTCAAAACGTAATTTGTGATATTGACGGTGTGCTGATGCACGACAATGTGGCCGTACCGGGCGCCGCCGAATTCATCAAGCGCATTCTCGAAAAAGAGATGCCGCTGGTGATGCTGACTAACTACCCTTCGCAGACCGGCCAGGACCTGGCGAACCGCTTTGCGACCGCCGGAATCGATGTTCCTGATACCGCCTTTTATACCTCAGCGATGGCCACTGCCGATTTTTTGCGCCGTCAGGAAGGCAAAAAAGCCTATGTGGTTGGCGAAGGCGCGCTGATTCACGAACTGTATAAAGCAGGCTTTACCATCACTGACGTCAATCCTGATTTCGTTATCGTCGGTGAGACCCGCTCCTTTAACTGGGAAATGATGCATAAGGCGGCGTTTTTTGTCGCCAACGGTGCGCGCTTTATCGCAACTAACCCGGATACGCACGGCCGCGGCTATTACCCGGCCTGCGGCGCGCTGTGCGCCGGTATTGAAAAAATCTCCGGCCGTAAGCCGTTCTACGTCGGTAAACCAAGCCCATGGATTATCCGCTCTGCGCTGAATAAAATGCAGGCGCATTCGGAACAAACGGTTATCGTCGGCGACAACCTGCGCACGGATATTCTGGCGGGCTTCCAGGCCGGTCTGGAAACCATTCTGGTGCTTTCCGGGGTTGCCACGCTCGACGATATCGACAGCATGCCGTTCCGCCCGTCCTGGATTTATCCATCGGTTGCAGAAATCGATATTTTCTAAATAAAACCACGTCCTGCGACGTGGTTTCTTATTTCCAAGCCTCTTCTGAACGCTTTTATCTAAAAGAAAAGCACTATTACTGAATATTCATCAACAAAAGCGCTCAAAACATACTCTTTTTTCACTATTCGACAATCACAATTGCATTATTTTCTTTTGCTGGCGTAAACCCCTTGCGCCCTTCGCCCCTTTGCGGCATTTTCTAAAGCATGCACTGAGGCTTCGCGTTTAGACGAAGCCTGCACAACATCAAACAAGACAGGGTAACGGAGAAGGCTATGTGTTCGATTTTTGGCGTACTGGATATTAAAACTGACGCGGGTGAACTGCGTAAAAAGGCACTGGAGCTTTCCCGCCTGATGCGCCACCGCGGCCCGGACTGGTCAGGCGTCTATGCCTGTGATAAAGCCATCCTGGCGCATGAACGCCTGTCAATCGTCGACGTGAACGCCGGCGCGCAGCCGCTGTATAACGCTGCAAAAACTCACGCCCTCGCCGTTAACGGTGAAATCTACAACCACCAGGCGCTGCGCGCGGAATACGGCGACCGCTATGCGTTCCAGACCGGTTCCGACTGCGAAGTTATCCTCGCGCTGTATCAGGAAAAAGGTCCGGACTTCCTCGACGATCTGCAGGGGATGTTTGCTTTTGCTCTCTACGACAGCGAAAAAGACGCGTATCTGATTGGTCGCGACCACATCGGCATCATCCCGCTGTATATGGGTCACGATGAACACGGCAACTTCTACGTTGCTTCAGAAATGAAAGCGCTGGTTCCGGTATGCCGTACGATTAAAGAGTTCCCGGCAGGCAGCTACCTGTGGAGCAAAGATGGCGAAATCCGCGAGTACTATCAGCGCGACTGGTTCGATTATGACGCCGTCAAAGACAACGTCACGGACAAAAATGAACTGCGTCAGGCGCTGGAAGAGTCGGTGAAAAGCCACCTGATGTCCGATGTCCCGTACGGCGTCCTGCTCTCCGGCGGCCTGGATTCATCGGTGATTTCCGCCATCACCAAAAAATATGCCGCGCGCCGCGTCGAAGATCAGGAAAAATCAGAAGCCTGGTGGCCGCAGCTGCACTCCTTCGCCGTCGGTCTGGAAGGCGCGCCCGATCTGAAAGCCGCGCAGGAAGTGGCTAACCATCTGGGCACCGTTCACCACGAAATCCACTTTACGGTGCAGGAAGGCCTGGACGCGATTCGCGATGTTATCTATCACATTGAAACCTACGACGTGACGACAATTCGCGCGTCAACGCCGATGTACCTGATGTCGCGTAAAATCAAAGCGATGGGCATCAAAATGGTGTTGTCTGGCGAAGGTTCTGATGAAGTATTTGGCGGCTACCTTTATTTCCATAAAGCGCCAAACGCTAAAGAGCTGCACGAAGAGACCGTACGCAAGCTGCAGGCGCTGCATATGTTTGACTGCGCTCGCGCCAACAAAGCGATGTCCGCATGGGGCGTTGAAGCGCGCGTGCCGTTCCTGGATAAGAAATTCCTCGACGTGGCAATGCGTATCAACCCGCAGGACAAAATGTGCGGCAACGGTAAAATGGAAAAACATGTCCTGCGTGAATGTTTTGAATCTTACCTGCCGGCAAGCGTCGCCTGGCGCCAGAAAGAACAGTTCTCTGATGGCGTAGGTTACAGCTGGATCGATACTTTAAAAGAAGTGGCCGCTGAACAAATTTCCGATCAGCAACTGGAAACCGCCAGCTTCCGCTTCCCGTACAACACGCCATCATCGAAAGAAGCGTATCTCTACCGTGAGATCTTCGAAGAGCTGTTCCCGGTTCCAAGCGCGGCTGAATGCGTGCCTGGCGGCCCTTCCGTCGCATGCTCTTCAGCAAAAGCGATTGAGTGGGACGAATCTTTCAAAAAAATGAACGATCCGTCGGGACGCGCGGTTGGCGTACACCAGTCGGCCTACTAACCGGCGCTGTTTTCAAAACGGACTCTGCGGAGTCCGTTTTTGTTTTGTGCCTTATTTAAGCCGTTAAAAACGATAAATAACCAATAATTGACGATTATTGCGCCACGCTGTTCGCAACCTAACCAAACAGTTACGTTCAGCCCATTTTCGATGAAAAAGGGGTTGACGCTTCAAGGCTCAATACGCATAATGCGCCCCGCAACGCCGATAAGGTAACGCGAAAAAAAGATGGCTACGTAGCTCAGCTGGTTAGAGCACATCACTCATAATGATGGGGTCACAGGTTCAAATCCCGTCGTAGCCACCATCTTTTTTGCGGGAGTGGCGAAATTGGTAGACGCACCAGATTTAGGTTCTGGCGCCGCAAGGTGTGCGAGTTCAAGTCTCGCCTCCCGCACCATTTACTCTTTCGCGTTGGCAGTAAAAGGTTTTTGTTGGGGTATCGCCAAGCGGTAAGGCACCGGTTTTTGATACCGGCATTCCCTGGTTCGAATCCAGGTACCCCAGCCATATTTTCGATGTTTGCGGTTCACCGCGACGGTATTGGGGTATCGCCAAGCGGTAAGGCACCGGTTTTTGATACCGGCATTCCCTGGTTCGAATCCAGGTACCCCAGCCATCGAAAAAAGAGTAAGATTTTGGCTACGTAGCTCAGCTGGTTAGAGCACATCACTCATAATGATGGGGTCACAGGTTCGAATCCCGTCGTAGCCACCATACAAAGGAATTATTGATTCAGTTCGATAAATCCAAAAAAATTGTTGGGGTATCGCCAAGCGGTAAGGCTCTGGTTTCTGATACCAGCATTCCGAGGTTCGAATCCTCGTACCCCAGCCAATTTCAAAAGTCGCTCACGCTGTGTGCGCACCCGTTGGAGTATCTCCAGGCACTAAGCCACCGGTTTGACCCCGGTACGAAATGGTCAACGTAAAATTGGGGTATCGCCAAGCGGTAAGGCACCGGATTCTGATTCCGGCATTCCGAGGTTCGAATCCTCGTACCCCAGCCAACAAAAGCAAAAAGCTCGCTTCGGCGAGCTTTTTGCTTTTTGGCGTTTACGCTATGCACATTACCGTTCCGCACCCCGGCCTCACCTTTGCAAGCCGGGGTCGTTCTCGTTATAAACCTAACGCGTATTTCAACGCCTGACGCTTCAGTCCGCCGGCGCGCTCGGCCGCCATCAGCCCAATATTTCTCAGCATACGCACCGGCGGCAAATCGTTGCTAAATCCGGCGTAAAACAGATCCATTCCCGACTGCATAATAAAGTTGTCCGCCTGACGCCGCGTCTGGTAGCGCTTAAGTACCGGCAGGCTGGCCCACTCCTCACCGTGCGCTTTTGCTCTGCCAAGAATATCGAGCAGCGCATCGACATCGCGATAGCCGAGGTTAACCCCCTGCCCCGCCAGCGGATGGATGGTGTGTGCAGCATCGCCCACCAGCGCCAGCCCCGGCTTAACATACTGCAATGCGTGACGGCGGGTAAGCGGGAAAGCGCCCGCGCTCAGCGGCGTAATCTCTCCCAGCCGCGACGGGAAGTGGCGAGTAATTTCCTGCTGTAGCTGAGCCATACTCATTCCCTGCAACTGACGGATCCTCGCTGGCGCGTCGTACCACACCAGCGAAGCCCAATGATCGAACAGCGGTAAAAACGCGCGCGGCCCCGTCGGAGTGAACTGCTGCCAGGTACTGTCGCCGGGATCGTCCGCACACTGTACGCTGATCAACATACAGGATTGCTGGTACTGCCACGCGTGGATGCCGATTCCGGCCAGCTGACGCACCTGCGAACTGGCGCCGTCCGCGCCCACCACCAGCCGCGCATCAAGCTGGCTGCCGTCGGTCAGCGTTAAGGAGGTGTACGTTTCTCCACGCCGCATCTCCTGAAGCGATGTCCCCACCTGCAGCGATATGCGTTCATGGGCTTCCAGCGCCTGCCACAGGGCTCGCTGCAGAACGTTATTCTCCACCATATAGCCCAGTTCCGGCAGCTTCAGCTCCGCGGCGTTGAAGACAACATGGGCGCTTTCCCACTCCCAGGTTTCTAGCTGGCGGTACGCATGGGCGCGCATGGACCGCACGCTGTCCCAGACGCCGAGGCCTCTCAGCAGCCCTACCGATGACGCGCTGATTGCCGAAATACGTACGTCAGGCGGTGAAGAAGCATCGAAAACCGGAGGCGCGTTTTTTTCAATGACCGTCACCGTAAAGCCCTGCTGCGCCAGGCCAAGCGCGAGGGCGCCGCCAACCATCCCGCCGCCGACGATAACGACATCTGTTGCATGAATTGTCATGGCTATTATCCTTAAACCCGAATCCCCTCAGTTTACCGGATTTTTATTCGGCTTGTGGTGATTACGGTCGTACTGGTCAGGGCGCGGTCAAAGCATTACAATACGCGCCCTGCAATCCTGGCTTTATATCCGTCACCCTTCACATTGCAGAGCAACATCCGGTGAAGACGCTGACTTTGGGTATACCTAATTAAGCATGAGCAAGTCGATGACAAAAAAACTCCATATTAAAACCTGGGGCTGTCAGATGAACGAATACGATTCATCAAAGATGGCCGATCTGCTGGATGCCACCCACGGGTATCAACTCACTGAAGTGGCGGAAGAAGCGGATGTGCTGCTGCTCAATACCTGCTCAATCCGTGAGAAGGCTCAGGAAAAAGTATTCCATCAGCTAGGACGCTGGAAGCTGCTGAAAGAGAAGAATCCCAACCTGATCATCGGCGTTGGCGGCTGCGTGGCCTCTCAGGAAGGCGACCATATTCGCCAGCGCGCCCACTATGTCGATATTATTTTTGGGCCGCAGACCCTGCACCGCCTGCCGGAAATGATCAACTCGGTACGAGGCAACCGCAGCCCGGTCGTCGATATCAGCTTCCCGGAAATCGAAAAATTCGACCGCCTGCCGGAACCGCGCGCCGAAGGCCCAAGCGCCTTTGTTTCCATCATGGAAGGCTGCAACAAGTACTGCACCTACTGCGTGGTGCCTTATACCCGCGGTGAGGAAGTGAGCCGCCCAAGCGACGATATCCTGTTTGAAATCGCCCAGCTTGCGGCTCAGGGCGTACGTGAAGTTAACCTACTCGGGCAGAACGTGAACGCCTGGCGCGGGGAAAACTATGACGGCACCAGCGGTAGCTTTGCCGATCTCCTGCGCCTGGTTGCGGCGATCGACGGTATCGACCGGATCCGCTTTACCACCAGCCATCCCATCGAGTTCACCGACGATATCATCGAGGTTTACCGCGATACGCCGGAGCTGGTCAGCTTCCTGCACCTGCCGGTGCAGAGCGGTTCCGACCGCGTGCTGAACCTGATGGGCCGAACCCACACGGCGCTGGAATATAAAGCGATTATCCGCAAACTGCGCGCGGCGCGTCCGGATATTCAGATCAGCTCCGACTTCATCGTCGGCTTCCCTGGCGAAACCACGCAGGATTTCGAACAAACCATGAAGTTGATCGCCGATGTGAATTTCGATATGAGCTACAGCTTCATCTTCTCCGCGCGTCCGGGCACGCCGGCGGCCGATATGGTCGACGACGTACCGGAAGAGGACAAGAAACAGCGTCTGTATATTCTGCAGGAGCGCATCAACCAGCAGGCGATGGCCTGGAGCCGCCGTATGCTCGGCACCGTGCAGCGCATTCTGGTGGAAGGCACCTCACGTAAGAGCATTATGGAGCTGTCTGGCCGCACCGAAAATAACCGCGTGGTGAACTTCGAAGGCTCGCCTGAGATGATCGGCAAGTTTGTCGATGTCGAGATCACCGACGTCTGGACAAACTCCCTGCGCGGTAAAGTGGTGCGCACCGAGGACGAAATGGGTCTGCGCATTGCGGAAACCCCGGAGTCGGTGATTGCCCGCACTCGTAAAGAAAACGATCTTGGCGTCGGTATCTACCAGCCATAATCCGTTCAGGCCTGCCGGCTCCGGCAGGCCTTGTATTTCCTCTCCTGAACCCAATATCAATAGCGATGCTTGCGCCATATTCCGATGACGTGAATAATTTCCTGACCGGCTACCTTCCGGCTATCTATGTATAAGAGGAACAGCTTGAATACAGACACTCGCGAAATCACCCTTGAGCCCGCGGACAACGCCCGTTTGCTGAGCCTGTGCGGCCCGTTTGATGACAATATTAAACAGCTGGAACGCCGTCTCGGCATCGAGATTAACCGTCGTGACAACCACTTTAAACTGACCGGTCGGCCGATTTGCGTCACCGCTGCGGCGGATATCCTGCGCAGTCTGTACGTCGATACCGCGCCGATGCGCGGCGAAATTCAGGATATTGAACCGGAACAAATTCATCTGGCGATCAAAGAAGCCCGCGTGCTGGAGCAGAGCGCCGAAAGCGTACCGGACTACGGTAAAGCCATCAATATCAAAACCAAGCGTGGCGTGATTAAGCCGCGTACGCCGAATCAGGCGCAGTACATCGCCAATATTCTCGACCACGACATTACCTTCGGCGTCGGCCCTGCCGGGACCGGGAAAACCTACCTGGCGGTCGCCGCCGCGGTAGACGCGCTGGAGCGTCAGGAGATCCGCCGTATTCTTCTGACCCGTCCGGCGGTTGAGGCTGGCGAAAAACTGGGCTTCCTGCCCGGCGATTTAAGCCAGAAAGTCGATCCGTATCTGCGTCCCCTGTACGACGCGCTGTTCGAGATGCTCGGCTTCGAGAAAGTCGAAAAGTTGATTGAGCGCAACGTGATTGAAGTCGCGCCGCTGGCCTATATGCGCGGCCGTACGCTGAACGATGCGTTTATCATTCTCGACGAAAGCCAGAACACCACCATTGAACAGATGAAAATGTTCCTGACCCGTATCGGCTTTAACTCTAAGGCGGTCATTACCGGCGACGTCACGCAGATTGACCTGCCGCGCAGCACCAAATCGGGCCTGCGCCACGCGATTGAAGTGCTGGCGGAAGTCGATGAGATCAGCTTCAACTTCTTCCATAGCGAAGACGTCGTGCGCCACCCGGTGGTCGCCCGCATCGTTAACGCCTATGAAGCCTGGGAAGAAGCAGACCAGAAACGTAAAGCAGAACTGGCCGCCGAGCGCAAGCGCGAAGCCCAGGAACAGGAGCATAAATGAGTCAGGTCATTCTCGATTTACAGCTGGCTTGCGAAGATAACAGCGGAATGCCGGATGAAGCCCTGTTTCAGCGCTGGGTCGATAGCGTTATCCCGCAGTTTCAGGAAGAGTCGGAGCTGACGATTCGCCTGGTTGATGAAGCGGAAAGCCACGAGCTAAACCTGACCTATCGTGGGAAGGACAAGCCAACTAACGTGCTCTCTTTCCCGTTCGAAGCCCCGCCGGGCATCGAAATGCCGCTGCTTGGCGACCTGGTTATCTGCCGTCAGGTGGTTGAACAGGAGGCGAAAGAGCAAGGTAAACCGCTGGAAGCGCACTGGGCGCATATGGTGGTCCACGGTAGCCTGCATCTTTTGGGCTATGACCATATCATCGACGAAGAAGCGGAAGAGATGGAATCCCTCGAAACAGAGATAATGCTTGCTCTGGGCTATGAGGATCCGTACATTGCCGAGAAGGAATAACCCGTTGCCGGCTTTGCCGGCGACTGGCCGCTATGCCGGGCGCTGAGTATACGCGTGACGAGCGACTATTTAACTAACATGAGAACCCATACGACGCCATGAGCGACGACAATTCACACAGTAGCGACACAGTAAACAGCAAAAAGGGATTCTTCTCCCTGTTACTCAGCCAGCTCTTTCACGGTGAACCCAAAAATCGTGACGAACTGCTGGCGCTGATCCGTGATTCCGGGCAAAACGACCTTATCGACGAAGATACGCGCGATATGCTCGAAGGGGTAATGGATATCGCCGACCAGCGCGTCCGCGACATCATGATCCCCCGCTCGCAGATGATTACCCTGAAACGCAACCAGACGCTGGACGAGTGCCTCGATGTGATCATCGAATCCGCCCACTCGCGTTTCCCGGTGATCAGCGAAGATAAAGATCACATTGAAGGGATTCTGATGGCCAAAGATCTGCTGCCGTTTATGCGCAGCGATGCTGAAGCCTTCAGCATGGAAAAAGTGTTGCGCCCGGCGGTTGTCGTGCCTGAGAGCAAGCGGGTCGACCGCATGCTGAAGGAGTTCCGTTCCCAGCGTTATCATATGGCTATCGTTATCGATGAGTTTGGCGGCGTCTCGGGTCTGGTGACCATTGAAGATATCCTTGAGCTGATCGTCGGTGAAATTGAAGACGAATACGACGAAGAGGAAGACATCGATTTCCGTCAGCTAAGCCGCCATACGTGGACGGTGCGCGCACTGGCCTCAATCGAAGACTTCAACGAGGCGTACGGCACCCACTTCAGCGATGAAGAGGTCGACACCATCGGCGGCCTGGTGATGCAGGCGTTTGGTCATCTGCCTGCCCGCGGCGAGTCTATCGACATTGATGGTTACCAATTCAAGGTCGCAATGGCTGACAGCCGACGTATTATTCAGGTACATGTAAAGCTTCCTGATGATGCCCCGCAGCCGAAGCTGGAAGACTAATCCAACGGGACGATTAACCTAAATGGTATTTGCCTCTCTTATTGAACGCCAGCGCGTACGCCTGCTGCTGGCGCTGCTATTCGGAGCCAGCGGAACGCTGGCTTTTTCACCTTATGACTTCTGGCCTGCGGCGATTATTTCGCTAATTGGCCTGCAGGGTTTAACCCTCAACCGCCGCCCTTTACAAAGCGCCGCGATTGGCTATTTCTGGGGACTCGGGCTATTCGGTTCGGGTATAAACTGGGTCTACGTGAGTATCGCGCAGTTCGGCGGCATGCCCGGACCGGTCAACGTTTTCCTGGTGATTCTGCTGGCCGCGTATCTCTCCCTCTATACCGGGTTATTCGCCGGTATTCTTTCGCGCCTGTGGCCGAAAACCAGCTGGATACGCGTGGCCATCGCCGCACCGGTGGTCTGGCAAATCAGCGAATTTCTGCGCGGCTGGGTGCTCACCGGCTTCCCGTGGCTGCAATTCGGTTACAGTCAAATCGACGGCCCGCTTAAAGGCCTGGCTCCCGTGATGGGCGTTGAGGCGATTAACTTCCTGCTGATGCTCGTCAGCGGCCTACTGGTACTCGCTATCGCGCAGCGTAACTGGAAGCCGCTGATCGCCGCCGTCGTGCTGTTCGCCCTGCCCTTCCCACTTCGTTATATTCAGTGGTATCAACCGCTGCCGGAACGCGCAACCACGGTTTCGCTGGTACAGGGCGATATCCCCCAGGCGATGAAATGGGACCAGAATCAGTTGCTCAACACCCTGAAAACCTATCTGGATCTCACCCAACCGCACATGGGTAAATCGCAGCTGATCGTCTGGCCGGAGTCCGCGATTCCCGATCTGGAAATCAATCAGCAGCGTTTCCTGAGTATGATGGACGATCTGATGCGGTCGAAAAACAGCTCGCTGATTACCGGTATCGTCGACGCGCGCCTGAACGCGCAGAATCGCTACGATACATACAACACCATTATTACGCTGGGCAAAGATAACCCGTACAGCTACGACTCAAAGAATCGCTACAACAAGAATCATCTGGTGCCGTTTGGTGAGTTTGTGCCGCTGGAATCGATTCTGCGTCCGCTGGCGCCGTTCTTCGATCTGCCGATGTCCTCTTTCAGCCGCGGGCCTTACGTGCAGCCGCAGCTGGTTGCGCATAATATGCGTCTGACGGCGGCTATTTGCTACGAGATCATTCTTGGCGAGCAGGTGCGGGATAACTTCCGCCCGGATACGGATTTTCTGTTAACCATCTCTAATGATGCGTGGTTCGGCAAATCTATCGGTCCGTGGCAGCACTTTCAGATGGCGCGGATGCGCGCGCTGGAGCTGGCCCGTCCGCTGCTGCGCAGCACCAATAACGGCATTACCGCGGTCATCGGCCCACGCGGTGAAATACAGGAGATGATCCCGCAGTTCACCCGCGCCGTATTGACCACTAAAGTGACCCCGACTTCAGGACTGACGCCGTACGCGCGTACAGGGAACTGGCCGCTGTGGGCGTTAACCGCGCTGTTTGGCTTTGCGGCGCTGCTGATGAGCCTGCGCCAGCGCCGTCGCTAATTGCTTCTCCCGCGGCGGCATTCGTCGCCGCGGTCACCTCTCCTTCTTGTCCATTTTGGCACGACCATTGCTTAATAAATTGATGTAGTAGCGCGATCCTTGAGGGTACAACCTGGTTGCACCACCACCGATCGCCCTGCTGCGCTATTTTGGTGCAATGGGGGATTTTTGCCTTTAAATGGTGCGGTGCGCTTCGCAAATATCAACAATTTAAGAGCAAAATCTTTACATTAAGCCAAACTAAATGCTAACAAACACATACAAATGCTGCACGCAAAGACGGCAGCAATAAAAAAGCACACACATTCACAATGGGTATCAATAGCGTCTGATGGCGCTGAGGATAAGGAGTCGGATATGCAATTACGTAAACTGGCCGCAGCAATGCTGGTCATGGGACTGACCGCCGGTGCGGCGCATGCAGAAGATGCAGCATCCACCGCTGGCCAGAGCACTCTGGATAAAATTGCCAAAAACGGCGTTATCGTCGTCGGTCACCGTGAATCATCCGTTCCGTTCTCTTACTATGACAACAAGCAGCAGGTCGTCGGCTATTCTCAGGACTACTCGAACGCGATCGTTGATGCCATTAAGAAGAAGCTGAACAAACCGGATCTGCAGGTCAAACTGATCCCGGTAACCTCACAAAACCGTATTCCGCTGCTGCAAAACGGCACTTATGACTTCGAATGCGGTTCCACCACCAATAACCTTGAGCGTCAAAAACAGGCAGCCTTCTCCGACACCATTTTCGTTGTCGGTACCCGTCTGCTGGTGAAAAAAGGCGGCGCGATTAAAGATTTCCCGGATCTGAAGGATAAAGCCGTCGTCGTCACCTCCGGCACCACCTCGGAAATTCTGCTGCACAAGCTGAACGACGAGAAAAAAATGAATATGCGTATTATCAGCGCAAAAGATCATGGTGACTCCTTCCGAACTCTGGAAAGCGGTCGCGCGGTGGCCTTTATGATGGATGACGCGCTGCTGGCGGGCGAACGTGCGAAAGCGAAGAAACCGGATAATTGGGAGATTGTCGGTACCGCTCAATCTCAGGAAGCCTATGGCTGCATGCTGCGCAAAGACGATCCACAGTTCAAAACGCTGGTGGACGACACGGTTGCCCATGTCCAGACCTCCGGTGAAGCCGAAAAATGGTTCGATAAGTGGTTTAAAAATCCAATTCCGCCAAAGAATCTGAATATGAACTTTGAACTCTCTGACGAAATGAAAGCGCTGTTCAAATCACCTAACGACAAAGCTCTTAACTAATTAAAAAAACAAAGGGCGGGGAATCCTGCCCTCCCGATTGTTGCCACGGCGCGGACAGACTATACGGCAGCTGGTCGTTCCCCAGCGGCCGCGAATACCGAAACAGGCTGAGCAACAATCTTCGAGGGTAGCGCTGCTACCCTTTTTTTTCCAGGAGTCATTTATGTCAATAGACTGGAACTGGGGGATATTCCTGCAACAGGCCCCGTTCGGCAACACCACCTATTTAGGCTGGCTGTGGAGTGGTTTTCAGGTCACCGTCACCCTGTCGGTAACGGCCTGGATTATCGCGTTCTTTGTGGGGTCGCTCTTCGGTATTCTCCGTACGGTCCCGAACCGTCTGCTGTCGACTATCGGCACCTGTTACGTTGAGCTTTTTCGTAACGTTCCGCTTATCGTTCAATTTTTCACCTGGTATCTGGTGGTGCCTGAACTGCTGCCGGAAAACATTGGCATGTGGTTTAAGTCCGAGCTGGATCCCAATATTCAGTTCTTCGTTTCCTCGATGCTCTGTCTGGGATTGTTTACCGCCGCACGCGTCTGCGAACAGGTTCGTTCCGGCATCCAGTCCCTGCCGCGCGGGCAGAAAAACGCCGGGCTGGCGATGGGACTGACCTTACCGCAAACCTACCGCTACGTTCTGCTGCCTAATGCCTATCGCGTTATCGTGCCGCCGATGACCTCAGAAATGATGAACCTGGTGAAAAACTCGGCCATCGCCTCCACCATCGGACTTGCCGATATGGCTGCACAGGCGGGCAAGCTGCTGGATTACTCAGCCCATGCCTGGGAGTCGTTTACCGCTATCACCCTGGCCTACGTGTTTATCAACGCCGTTATTATGCTGATCATGTACGTAGTCGAACGTAAGGTCCGCCTGCCGGGCAATATGGGGGGTAAATAATGTACGATTTTGACTGGAGTTCCATTATTCCGTCCATGCCGTACCTGCTGGCTGGACTGGTTATTACCTTAAAAATTACCGTGACCGCGATTGTTATCGGGATTGTCTGGGGGACGATTCTGGCCGTTATGCGCCTGTCGAGCTTCCTGCCGCTGGCGTGGTTTGCCAAAACCTACGTTAACGTCTTCCGCTCCATTCCGCTGGTGATGGTACTGTTGTGGTTTTATTTGATTGTTCCGGGGTTCCTGCAGAACGTGCTTGGTCTGTCGCCGAAAACCGATATCCGCTTGATTTCAGCGATGATCGCCTTCTCCATGTTTGAAGCGGCGTATTACTCGGAAATTATTCGCGCCGGCATTCAGAGTATCTCTCGCGGCCAGTCCAGCGCTGCGCTGGCGCTGGGCATGACCCACTGGCAATCCATGAAGCTGGTGATTCTGCCTCAGGCCTTCCGCGCCATGGTACCGCTGCTGCTCACCCAGGGCATCGTGCTGTTCCAGGATACCTCGCTGGTCTATGTCCTGAGCCTGGCCGACTTCTTCCGTACCGCCTCCACGATCGGCGAACGTGATGGAACCCAGGTAGAGATGATTCTGTTCGCAGGCGCCGTATATTTTGTATTTAGTCTCAGCGCATCGCTGTTGGTCAGCTGGTTGAAGAAAAGGACTGTGTAATGATTACCCTGAAAAACGTTTCAAAATGGTATGGTCACTTTCAGGTGCTGACCGATTGCTCCACGGAAGTGAAAAAAGGCGAAGTGGTGGTGGTTTGCGGACCATCAGGCTCGGGTAAATCCACGCTGATAAAAACCGTCAACGGTCTGGAGCCAATCCAACAGGGTCAAATCATCGTCGACGGCACCACGGTTAACGATAAAAAGACTAACCTGGCCAGGCTACGCTCTCGCGTCGGGATGGTATTCCAGCACTTCGAACTGTTCCCGCATTTGTCGATTATCGATAACCTGACGCTGGCGCAGGTTAAGGTGCTCAATCGCGATAAAGCCGCTTCACGCGCAAAAGGGCTTAAGCTGCTGGAACGCGTAGGGCTTTCCGCTCATGCAGAAAAGTTCCCCGCTCAGCTCTCGGGCGGGCAGCAGCAGCGCGTGGCCATCGCTCGTGCATTGTGTATGGACCCCATCGCCATGCTGTTCGATGAACCCACTTCCGCGCTTGACCCGGAAATGATCAACGAAGTGCTGGACGTGATGGTTGAACTGGCGAATGAAGGGATGACCATGATGGTGGTCACCCATGAAATGGGCTTTGCGCGTAAGGTCGCCAATAGGGTGATCTTTATGGACGAAGGAAAAATTGTCGAAGACGCGGATAAAGAGGCGTTTTTTGCTAATCCACAGTCAGAGCGCGCCAAAGACTTCCTCGCCAAGATCCTCCACTAACCTTCTGGCGTGTACGCTCCCGTACACGCCTTTTATCTATTCCCCATCCCTCTCCATCCATAGTCCGGGTAAAATCTTAGCTATTATCAAATGCGTGGCATAAATATATCCCGCCTCACGACAAATAATTCACGACCTGAAATCCTCAATTCAACAAAAATTCACTCTTTACCTCGTGGATTACATAATCCGGCATAGATAATATATCGCGGTTTTTACAACGACACTGAGTAGCATTAGCGGTTTTGTTTTGATTTTAAGAAAATAAAATTATTATTGAGGTTGAGAACCCGACTTCGTTAACCCTACTCTATGAACACTAAACATCCTTTATAAGGGTATAACGGACGAATGAAACAAATGGATATTGCTTCGTGAATAATAAAATACTGGTCACCGCCATCTCTTTTTATATTTTTCTAACCGCATCAACAATGGCGAGCTTATCGATTAGCAATACCAATCAGGTCGAACAGGATAAGGCGCGCCAAAGCGCACTGGCGCCAGCACAGCAGGAGTATCAATCATCAGGTACGGGATCGCGGAAATATCAACTCGTCTTCCCACTGGAAGCAACCTGCCGATATATCAACCACGTTGAAATTCTTTCCGCTGACGACAAACTGACCCGTAGCCTACTCGGCAATATAGCCCTGCAAGCAGAAAAAAAGTGTCTGGGTATTGAAGGCATACGTCTACTCACCACAACATTGCAAAATGAACTCATTGCCCGGGGATATATCACTTCCCTTATTGATGTTCCTTCCCAATCTCTGAACGATGGTATTCTGAGCATCACTCTGACCTATGGTTATATCGGTAATATAAGTTGGACTGCAGGCAACAGCGCGACAACCAGTCTGTGGAACGCGATACCCGCCAAAACCGGGGATATTCTGCAGCTAACTGAACTTGAACAAGGGATGGCTAACTTACAACGTTTACCCGGTTCATCGGCGCAGATGAAAATCCTACCCGGTAAAAAAAATGCGGAAAGCGATATTCAACTCACACGGCATCTGGCAAAAAAGTGGCAGGTAGGCGCCTGGCTGGATGATGCAGGAAGCCGTACCAGCGGGCGATACCAGGCAGGTGCCGCGATTTATCTTTATGACCTGACGACGCTAAATGACATCCTCTATGTCTCTGTCGGCGGCGATGTCGAGTTTAATCAACATAACGATGGCAATCAGAATAATAGCCTCTATTATTCTTTTCCTTTTGGATTTTGGTCACTCAATCTTTACGGTTCACAAAGCCAATATCGTCAACAGTTTAATGGTAGATACTCGACCGTTGAATATAAAAGTAAAAATGATTATGCCAGCGCAACCTTATCACGTTTACTTTCACATACCCGCAAGCAAAAAACAACAATTGATGCGCGTATATCAAAAAGCACATCACATTATTATTTTGGCGGCAGCGAAATCGGCGTTATGCGCAAACAGAATCCTGCCTGGGATATTACCGCGCACCACCAACGGTACTTTACCAACACTATTTTAGATGCCAGCCTGGGCGTACAGCGTAGCCTTCCCTGGCTTAGTTCCACCCCTACGCCTGAAGAAAAAGCAGGTCTGTACAGTAAACTTTCGCGCATTATCCACGCCGATCTTCAAGCTTTAATGAAGTTTGAATCAACGGGGGATAAATTCAGCTATGCGCCGCATATTAATATCCAGGTCAGCCCCGATATCTTGTCCGCAGATAATCAATTCAATATTGGTAATCGTTGGACAGTACGTGGCTTTGACGGTGAAAGAACGCTTTCAGGAAACCAGGGCTGGTACTGGCGCAATGATTTTATTTGGGATATGCCAACTCCGGATCGGCAGCTCTACTTAGGCCTGGATATTGGCCGCATTACAGGAACCGAGCAGTACGAAAATGGCAAAGTCATCTCTGGCGCCACTGCCGGAGTGCGCGGAAGCATCATTGCCACTCAGTATGATTTATTCATAGGAACGCCGCTGGCAAAACCAAACGGTTTTCATACCGATCCTGTCAGCATGGGATTTTCTTTACAATGGAGGTATTAAAGTCATTTTTTCAAACAACCGGTTAATTTTTTTATTTTTAAAGGACTCAGTTAAATGTTTAAATTCAAATTATCCTATGTTGCACTAGCAGCAGCTTTAAGCTCAAGCTTTGTTTATGCCGACCCGAATAGTTATACTCATCTATCAGGTGCCAAGGTTATTGATATTGAAAAACCCAATGCCGCCGGTGTCTCACATAATATGTATCGTGAGTTTAATGTTGATAGTAATGGCGTCGTTCTTAACAATAGCGCCAGCGATCTCACCCACGCGACGTTGGGCAATATTGCGAAAAATAACAATCTTACTAACGGTAGCGCTTCTGTTATTCTTAATGAAGTCACCTCAAACCGCGCAAGCTCGCTGAACGGATTTATTGAAGTGGCGGGTCAAAGAGCTGATGTTGTTATTGCTAACCCCAATGGTATTTCCTGCTCAGGTTGTAGCTTCATCAACACCAATAAGGTGGTTTTAACGACAGGGAAAGTGACACTTTCCGATACTGGCGCTATCGCCAGCTATAACGTTACCGGTGGTAAACTGTCCATCGAAAAAAACGGAATGAATGCCAGCAATAGCTACGCTGTTCTCCTCGCCGATGCAATAGCCATTAACGGTGCGGTTAATGCGAAGAACGCGATAGTAGGCGCTGGAAACTTTACCTTTGATAACGGCTCAGGTGCAATGACCCCGGCAGGTAAATCTGCGACGGCGCTGCAGACCTTATTCCCTGAATACAGTATCGACATTAGTAATCTGGGCGGCATCAAAGCCAATAGCATTACCATGGTTGGCAATAATTTAGGTTTTGGCGTACGAAATAAAGGCGCGATTGTTGCTAACTCTGGCCTCTCCTTGACTAGCTTAGGTTCACTCACCAACGAAGGCTCTATCGCCAGCAACGGTATTATCACTCAGATAGTATCTGTAGGGAATTTAAAAAACACTGGTAATATATCAACAACAAATACAACTGTGATCAACTCGCTAAGTTCCTTAACCAATAATGGGACTATTTCCACGACTCGTCAGCTGTTAGCCAAGGCGTCAGGGAATATCGAAAATACAGGTACCTTAAGCGGCGGTGCCGCGTTAAACGTTACGGCGGATGGCAACCTGAAAACCACTTATGGATCCAATCTGCTGTCAGATAACCAATTAGTCGTGACCGCGGGTGGTAACATTGAAAACGGGGGCTCTACCAGAGCTACAAACACTACGGTAACCTTTGGCGGAGACGCCCTTAAAGTGACCGGCAATATTTACGGTTATGATACCCTCCTCATTCAGGCAAAAAAAAATGATAGCCTGACATCCGGAGAAATCATCAACTCAGGCTATATAGCCGGTGACAACGCAACTGTTCAAACTAAAGGTACCCTGACGCTACAAAAAAATAGTCAACTGCACGGTTCATCAACGTTGGTAACAAAGAGCTACCAGCTAAAGAATGAAGGATATATTGGTGGACACAATATCAATATCGAAAATGACGTTACCAACAACTATGGTACGATTGTTGGCCGTGATAATGTTTTAATTAAAACCTATAACGATCTTTACAATGAAGGCGAAATTTTAAGTTCAACAAACATGACTTTGGATACACAAAATCACGGTAATATTACTAACCGTTCTCACATAGGAGCTGGCGGCACTTTAACCATGTCGGCTAAAAAAGTGATTAATGGCGGTTACCGCTGCGGTTTCCTGGGGTTGGCAACCTGTGGCAAAGGCACTATATCCACGACTAATCTGTTTTTAAACTCATCCCATAAATACGCCAATGAAATGGGCGGCACTCAGCAGTTTAAAATCGCGACCATTAACACCATCAATTAACATGAAGTTGTCAATGAAGATGAGCGTCTCTTTCTAAAAAAAATCTTATGCTGGTTCTTCGGCGCCAGCATTTTTACGCATAGTGATAAAGAGTTAGCCAGCCCTTTAAATAGAAGGTCAATATATTAACGCGTTTTATATTGACCTTCTAACTGATTAAACGTGTAAGCAAAAATCTCCGCGAATTTTATCGCTCTCAGTCGTATCCCTACGGCTCAAATGGCCGGCGCTGGAACTGATCGTGCCCGCATTTTGGGCAATGCGGCAGCACATCAGGCGTATAAACCGGCAGATGGTAGTGGCACTTCTCGCACACCAGATTGCCAAGTCCCACGACTTCGCCGCTGTGATAGACGCCATGATGGCTGAGATCCTGAAACACCTCGCGCCACTCAAGCTGTGTTTTATCGGTAATATCCGCCAGTTCCTGCCACAGACTCTCTTTGATCACCCGCATAAAGACACTATCAGTGAGCTCATCCTGACTCTCTTCATAACTGAGCGCGAACTCTTCCAGATCGCGTCTGACAGCGCGGATCACGTTCTCGATTTCGCTCTGCGTTAACTCGCCCGACTGGCTAATCTTGACCCTGGCCTGCTCCACCAACACGTCAATATCGCGTTCTCCGTTGCGTAACCGCTCGCTGAGCGTCGACACCAGCTCTCGGTAGAATTGAGCAACCTTGTCCATCTTTTCGCCTCCGGTGTGGTTAACTTCTTCTAATGATAGACGTTATCTACAGATTGCTCTGCAAGCCAAGCCACAGAGTCGCGAAATTTTCTCTACCGCTTTCATCTATGTAAGTGCGTGAAAGGCTGTTTTGACGTTGGCGTTTGGGCTATGCTATGCCGATCTGAAATAACACATCCATTGGCTACATTTTGTAGCTGTATTGAAAACAGGACCACTGGCTGCCATGCAAGAGCAATACCGCCCGGAAGAGATAGAATCAAAAGTCCAGCAACACTGGGACGAGAAGCGTACCTTTGAAGTTACCGAAGACGAGAGCAAAGAGAAGTATTACTGCCTGTCGATGCTTCCCTATCCTTCTGGTCGACTACACATGGGCCACGTGCGCAACTATACCATCGGTGACGTGATTTCCCGTTACCAGCGTATGTTGGGCAAAAATGTCCTGCAGCCTATCGGCTGGGATGCGTTTGGTCTGCCTGCGGAAGGTGCGGCGGTGAAAAACAACACCGCGCCGGCGCCGTGGACCTACGACAACATCGCCTACATGAAAAACCAGCTGAAAAAGCTGGGCTTTGGCTATGACTGGAGCCGTGAAGTGGCCACCTGCACCCCGGAATACTACCGCTGGGAGCAGAAGTTCTTCACCGAGCTGTATAAAAAGGGGCTGGTCTATAAAAAAACCTCCGCGGTGAACTGGTGTCCGAACGATCAGACCGTTCTGGCGAATGAACAGGTTATCGACGGTTGCTGCTGGCGTTGCGACACCAAAGTCGAGCGTAAAGAGATCCCGCAGTGGTTTATTAAAATCACCGCCTACGCTGACGAACTGTTGAACGATCTGGATAACCTGGATCACTGGCCTGACACCGTTAAAACTATGCAGCGCAACTGGATCGGCCGCTCTGAAGGCGTCGAGATCGCCTTTGACGTCAACGACTACGCCGACAAGCTGACCGTTTATACCACCCGCCCGGACACCTTTATGGGCTGCACCTACCTTGCCGTCGCTGCGGGCCACCCGCTGGCGCAGCAGGCTGCAGCCAATAACCCCGCGCTGGCGACCTTTATCGACGAATGCCGTAATACCAAAGTTGCCGAAGCCGATATGGCGACCATGGAGAAAAAAGGCGTCGATACCGGTTACAAAGCCATTCACCCGCTGACCGGCGAAGCGATCCCGGTATGGGCGGCAAACTTTGTGCTGATGGAGTACGGCACCGGCGCGGTTATGGCCGTCCCGGGTCACGATCAGCGCGACTACGAATTTGCCAGCAAATACGGTTTGAACATCAAGCCGGTTATCCTGGCCGCTGATGGCTCAGAACCCGATCTCTCCGAACAAGCGCTGACCGAAAAAGGCGTATTGTTTAACTCCGGCGAGTTCGACGGCCTGGATCATGAAGCTGGCTTTAATGCCATCGCGGATAAGCTCGCGTCTCTTGGCGTCGGCGAACGTAAAGTGAACTATCGCCTGCGCGACTGGGGCGTTTCCCGTCAGCGCTACTGGGGCGCGCCGATCCCAATGGTCACTCTTGAAGACGGCACCGTGATGCCGACGCCGGAAGATCAGCTGCCGGTTATTCTGCCGGAAGATGTCGTGATGGACGGCATCACCAGCCCAATTAAAGCCGATCCGGAGTGGGCGAAAACCACCGTTAACGGTCAGCCGGCGCTGCGCGAAACCGATACCTTTGACACCTTTATGGAGTCCTCCTGGTACTACGCGCGCTACACCTGCCCGCAGTACGACCAGGGTATGCTGGACCCGGAAGCGGCAAACTACTGGCTGCCGGTCGATATCTATATCGGCGGGATTGAACACGCCATTATGCACCTGCTCTATTTCCGCTTCTTCCACAAGCTGATGCGCGACGCAGGCATGGTGAACTCTGACGAACCGGCTAAACAGCTGCTTTGCCAGGGGATGGTGCTGGCGGACGCCTTCTACTACGTTGGCGAGAACGGCGAGCGTAACTGGGTGTCGCCGAAAGAGGCGACTACCGAGCGCGACGAAAAGGGCCGTATCGTTAAAGCCTTCGACCCGCAGGGCCGCGAGCTGGTCTATACCGGCATGAGCAAGATGTCCAAGTCGAAAAACAACGGCATCGATCCGCAGGAAATGGTTGAACGCTACGGCGCGGACACCGTGCGTCTGTTTATGATGTTCGCTTCGCCGGCTGACATGACGCTTGAGTGGCAGGAATCCGGCGTGGAAGGTGCGAACCGCTTCCTGAAACGCGTCTGGAAACTGGTCTACGAACATACCTCTCAGGGCGAAGCCGCTGCGCTGGACGTTGCCAGCCTCAGCGAAGATCAAAAAGCGCTGCGTCGCGACGTGCACAAAACGATCGCGAAAGTGACCGATGATATCGGCCGTCGTCAGACCTTCAACACCGCGATTGCGGCGATCATGGAGCTGATGAACAAGCTGGCGAAAGCGCCGCAGGAAGGTGAACAGGATCGCGCGCTGATGCGTGAGGCCCTGCTGGCCGTGGTTCGTATGCTCAACCCGTTCACTCCGCATGCCAGCTTTACCCTGTGGCAGGAGCTGGGTGGCGAAGGCGATATTGACAACACGCCGTGGCCGGTCGCTGACGAAAGCGCAATGGTTGAAGACACCACTCTGGTCGTGGTCCAGGTAAATGGTAAAGTTCGTGGTAAAATTACCGTTGCGGTGGATGCAACCGAAGAGCAGGTTCGTGAACGTGCGGGTCAGGAGCATCTGGTTGCGAAATATCTCGACGGTGTGACCGTACGTAAAGTGATCTACGTTCCGGGTAAACTGCTCAATCTGGTCGTTGGCTAAGCGCAGGAGGAAGCGTGCGATATCTGGCAACATTGTTGTTATCTCTGGCGGTGTTAATCACCGCCGGCTGTGGCTGGCACCTGCGTAGCACTACGCAGGTTCCGACCGCAATGAAAACCATGATCTTCCAGTCGGGCGATCCTAATGGTCCATTAAGTCGTGCCGTCCGTAATCAGCTGCGTCTGAACGGGGTTGAACTGGTCGATAGCAGTACGCTGCGCAAGGATATTCCTTCCCTGCGTCTGGAGACATCGTCCATTCAGAAAGATACGGCGTCTATTTTCCAGGACGGCCGTACTGCGGAATATCAAATGGTAATGACGGTAAATGCCAGCGTCCTGATCCCAGGCCATGATATCTATCCCATCACGACCAAAGTCTACCGCTCGTTCTTCGATAACCCACAGGCGGCGTTAGCGAAAGATGCTGAGCAGGACATGATCGTTCAGGAAATGTACGACAAAGCGGCGGAGCAGCTGATCCGTAAACTACCGAGCGTACACGTTGCGGATGTCGAAGCCACCAAAGAGGATGAGAAGCCGGTCACCACGACCCCAGCCGCTTCCACCTCCGGCAATCGCGTCTCCACTACGCTGGGTAACTGATGATTCGGTTGTACCCGGAACAGCTCCGCGCGCAGCTCACTGAAGGGCTGCGCGCGGCCTATCTACTGCTTGGCAACGATCCGCTGCTGCTGCAGGAGAGCCAGGACGCCATCCGCGAAGCCGCCGCAGCCCAGGGCTTTATCGAACACCACACCGCCACCGTTGATGCCAGTACCGACTGGCCTGCCCTCTTCTCGTTAAGTCAGGCCATGAGCCTGTTTTCCAGCCGCCAGACGCTGCTGCTGATCCTGCCCGATAATGGCCCTAATGCGGCAATTAACGAACAGCTCGCGACGCTCGTCGGCATGCTGCATGACGATTTACTGCTGATCGTTCGTGGTAATAAGCTGACGAAAACGCAGGAGAACGCAGCGTGGATGACGGCGCTAACCAGCCGGGCGGTGCAGGTTAGCTGCCAGACGCCGGAATATGCCCAGCTGCCGCGCTGGCTCGCCGCGCGCGCAAAGCAGAATAATCTGCAGCTTGATGACGCGGCCAGCCAGCTACTGTGCTACTGCTATGAGGGTAATCTGCTGGCTTTGGCGCAGGCTCTGGAGCGCCTTTCGCTGCTGTGGCCGGATGGTAAACTGACGCTGCCGCGGGTTGAGCAGGCCGTGAATGATGCCGCGCATTTCACACCTTACCACTGGGTGGATGCGCTGCTGGCCGGTAAAAGTAAGCGCGTTCTCCACGTTCTGCAACAGCTGCGTCTGGAAGGCAGCGAGCCCGCTATCCTTCTGCGCACCCTACAACGCGAACTGCTGCTGCTGGTCAACCTGAAGCGGCAATCGGCCCATACGCCGCTGCGTTCGCTGTTTGACAAGCATCGCGTATGGCAAAACCGCCGCCAGCTGGTCAGCGACGCGCTGGCCCGCCTTAGCGCCGATCAGCTGCGTCAGGCTGTCACGTTGTTGGCCCGCGCGGAGCTCACCTTCAAGCAGGATTACGGGCACTCCATATGGCCCGAGCTGGAAAGTCTCTCTTTATTGCTCTGCCATAAAGCGCTGGCAGACGTTTTTATTGATGGTTGATATGACTCAGTTACAGGCGATGTATGGCGGCACCTTCGATCCGGTGCATTACGGTCACCTTAAACCGGTGGAAATTCTGGCCAACCTTATCGGCCTCAATAAAGTCACCATCGTGCCCAACAATGTGCCGCCGCACCGCCCGCAGCCCGAAGCCACCAGCGACCAACGCAGGCATATGCTGGCGCTCGCCATCGCCGATAAACCTCTGTTTATCCTCGACGATCGTGAGCTTAAGCGCGACACGCCGTCATATTCAGCGCAAACCCTGCGCGAGTGGCGCCAGGAGCAAGGGCCACAACGCTCCCTGGCGTTTATTATTGGCCAGGATTCACTGCTCACCTTTACCACCTGGCACGAGTATGAAAGCATTCTTGATAACGTACATCTGATCGTTTGCCGACGCCCGGGTTATCCGTTGACCATGGCGTGCGAGCAGGATCAGCAATGGCTGGACAAACATCTCACTCATGACGTCGAGCGGCTGCATAGCAGCCCGGCGGGCGTTATCTACCTGGCCGAAACGCCGTGGTTTGATATCTCTGCCACCCTGATTCGCCAGCGTCTTGAAGCTGGCGAGTCCTGCGCGGACATGCTGCCGGAAACCGTGCTCGACTATATCCATGAGCAGAAGCTCTACTGCTAGCCTTACAACAAGGAGAGTCTCATAGACTCCTTTTGAGAGGGTCATCATGAAGTTATGGTTAGTTCGTCATGGCGAAACCGAAGCTAACGTCGCGGGCCTCTATAGCGGGCATGCTCCCACAGCCTTAACCAAACGCGGAATCGGACAAGCGCAAACGCTGGGAAAGCGGCTGCAGGCCGTTCCTTTTCAGCGCGTGTTTTGCAGTGAACTTGAGCGCACCCAGCGCACGGCCAGCCTGCTGCTTGGCGACCGTGACGTCCCTCGCCAGTCCTTCGCCGAACTCAATGAAATGTTCTTCGGCGACTGGGAAATGCGCCACCATCGCGATTTACAGCATGAAGATGCGGAAAACTACGCCGCGTGGTGCGCCGACTGGCAGCATGCGGCGCCCACTAACGGTGAAGGTTTTCAGGCGTTCGCCAGACGTGTCGCCAGCTTCACCGCCACTCTCCCTCAGCACCAGGAACTTGATCATCTGCTGATCGTCGGCCACCAGGGCGTTCTTAGCCTGTTAATCGCTCAACTTCTGAGTATGCCGGATGCGGCGATGTGGCACTTCCCCATCGAGCATGGCGCGTGGAGCCTTGTCGATCTACAGCCCGATTTCACTACCCTGCGCGTGCTGAATAGCCGGGCAGTTTGGCTGGCGGAAGAAGAATTGCGCGCAGACCATTGACAGGGCAAAGCAGGCTGTTATTCTCCGCAGCCAGGCTGCATTTACCATTTGAACTTTGCAGAAATTGTTTTACAAAAATGGCGATGCAAACATCGGCGATGGATGGGATGATAGCGGCCTTAACCGCCCATTTATCGACATTTATCCCGACTTTGCTACCAGTTCGGGTATACTGTCAGGCTGTTTATTATTATCACTCTTCACACACCCAGGGGGAACTCTTGCAGGGTAAAGCACTCCAGGATTTTGTTATCGACAAAATTGATGACCTGAAAGGTCAGGACATCGTTGCCATTGACGTTCATGGCAAATCCAGCATCACTGATTGCATGGTTATCTGCACAGGCACTTCTACGCGCCATGTTATGTCCATCGCCGACCACGTAGTGCAAGAGTCTCGCGCCGCCGGTATGCTGCCGCTGGGCGTTGAAGGCGAAGTCGCCGCGGACTGGATTGTCGTCGATCTCGGCGACGTTATGGTTCACGTCATGCAGGAAGAGAGCCGTCGTCTGTACGAGCTGGAAAAACTCTGGAGTTAACGCGTGAAGCTGCACCTGGTAGCCGTTGGCACCAAAATGCCGGACTGGGTTCAGACCGGCTTTAGCGAATATCTGCGCCGTTTTCCAAAAGATATGCCGTTCGAACTGGTGGAAATCCCCGCCGGAAAACGCGGTAAAAATGCCGACATCAAGCGAATTCTTGAAAAAGAAGGTGAAATGATGCTGGCGGCCGCAGGCAAAAACCGCATCGTCACCCTGGATATTCCGGGGAAGCCATGGGATACGCCGCAGCTGGCGCGCGAACTGGAACGCTGGAAACAGGATGGCCGGGATGTCAGTCTGCTCATCGGCGGCCCGGAAGGCCTTTCACCCGCTTGCAAAGCGGCAGCGGAACAAAGTTGGTCGCTCTCAACGCTCACCTTACCTCACCCTCTGGTTCGCGTACTGGTGGCCGAGAGTCTGTATCGGGCGTGGAGCATTACCACCAACCACCCTTACCACCGTGAGTAATGATGACCAGGGTAGACTAAGCAGCGAATGAAATTACAGAATTCTTTCCGCGACTATACGGCTGAATCCTCGCTGTTCGTGCGCCGGGCGCTGGTCGCTTTTTTGGGGATTTTGCTGCTTACCGGCGTATTGATCGCCAATCTTTATAACGTGCAGATTGTGCGTTACACCGACTATCAAACGCGTTCGAACGAAAACCGCATCAAGCTGGTCCCTATTCCGCCGAGCCGCGGCATTATCTACGATCGCAACGGCACGCCGCTGGCGCTCAACCGCACGATTTACCAGCTGGAAATGATGCCGGAGAAGGTCGACAACGTTCAGCAAACGCTGGATGCGCTGCGCGACGTTATCGATCTCACCGATGACGATGTAGCGAACTTTAAAAAAGAGCGCGCCCGCTCGCACCGCTTTACCTCCATTCCGGTGAAAGTCAATCTCAGTGAAGTGCAGGTCGCCCGTTTCGCGGTTAACCAGTACCGTTTTCCCGGCGTGGAAGTCAAAGGCTATAAGCGCCGCTACTATCCCTATAATTCCGCTCTGACCCACGTTATCGGCTACGTCTCCAAAATTAACGATAAAGACGTCGATCGCCTGGATAAAGAGGGAAAGCTGGCTAACTACGCCTCCACGCACGATATCGGCAAGCTGGGGATCGAACGTTATTACGAAGATGTCCTGCACGGGCAGACCGGCTATGAAGAAGTTGAAGTAAACAACCGCGGCCGGGTAATTCGCCAGCTAAAAGAGGTTCCGCCACAGGCCGGGCGCGATATCTATTTAACGCTCGACCTGAAGCTACAGCAGTATATTGAAACGCTGTTGGCCGGCAGTCGCGCGGCGGTCGTGGTCACAGACCCGCGTACCGGCGCCATCCTCGCGCTGGTCTCGACGCCAAGCTACGACCCCAACCTGTTCGTTGACGGTATTTCCAGCAAAGACTACTCCGGGCTGCTTAACGATCCTAATACACCGCTGGTCAACCGCGCGACCCAGGGCGTTTACCCCCCGGCGTCAACGGTTAAACCTTACGTTGCCGTGTCGGCGCTCAGCGCCGGAGTTATTACCCGCAACACCAGCCTGTTTGACCCCGGCTGGTGGCAGCTCCCCGGCTCGGATAAGCGCTACCGCGACTGGAAAAAATGGGGCCACGGCCATCTGAACGTCACCAAAGCGCTGGAAGAGTCGGCCGATACCTACTTCTATCAGGTTGCTTACGATATGGGTATCGACCGCCTGTCGGAGTGGATGGGTAAGTTCGGCTATGGCCACTATACCGGCGTTGACCTGGCGGAAGAGCGCTCCGGCAATATGCCGACCCGCGAATGGAAGCTCAAGCGCTTCAAGAAACCGTGGTACCAGGGTGATACCATTCCGGTCGGCATCGGACAGGGTTACTGGACCGCGACGCCTATCCAGATGAACAAGGCGCTGATGATCCTGATTAACGATGGCGTGGTAAAAGTGCCGCACCTGCTGCAGAGTACGGTAGAGGACGGTAAACCGGTGCCGTGGGTTCAGCCCCATGAACCGCCGGTCGGCGATATCCACTCTGGTTTTTGGGAGATCGCCAAAGACGGGATGTTTGGCGTCGCCAACCGCGGCAACGGTACCGCGCATAAATACTTCGCCAGCGCGCCGTATAAAATTGCGGCCAAGTCGGGTACCGCTCAGGTCTTCGGCCTGAAAGCCAACGAGACCTATAACGCGCACAGAATCGCTGAACGCCTGCGTGACCATAAACTGATGACGGCGTTTGCCCCTTACAACAACCCCCAGGTTGCCGTTGCCATTATTCTTGAGAACGGCGGCGCAGGTCCGGCAGTCGGTACCATTATGCGTCAGATTCTCGATCATATAATGCTAGGCGATAACAACACCAACCTGCCGAGTGAAAACCCGGCGGTAACGGCTGGGGAGGATCAATAATGACTGATAATCCGAATAAAAAATCGCTATGGGATAAAATCCACCTCGACCCCACCATGCTGCTTATCCTGCTGGCGCTGCTGACCTATAGCGCGCTGGTTATCTGGAGCGCCAGCGGTCAGGACATGGGCATGATGGAGCGTAAAATCGGCCAGATCGCTATGGGGATTGTTATCATGATCGTCATGGCGCAAATTCCGCCGCGGGTCTATGAGGGCTGGGCACCCTATCTCTATATCTTCTGTATTATCCTGCTAGTGGCGGTTGATGCCTTCGGCGCCATCTCTAAAGGGGCACAGCGCTGGTTGGATCTCGGCATCGTCCGCTTCCAGCCGTCGGAAATTGCCAAAATAGCCGTACCGCTGATGGTGGCGCGCTTTATCAACCGCGATGTTTGCCCGCCATCGCTGAAAAATACCGCTATCGCGCTGGTGCTGATTTTCCTGCCCACGCTGCTGGTCGCCGCGCAGCCTGACCTCGGGACCTCGATTCTGGTCGCTCTGTCCGGCCTGTTCGTGCTCTTTCTGTCTGGTCTCAGCTGGCGTCTGATCGGTATCGCCGTGGTGCTGGTCGCCGCCTTTATTCCGATCCTCTGGTTCTTCCTGATGCATGATTATCAGCGCCAGCGCGTAATGATGCTGCTCGACCCGGAAACCGATCCGCTCGGTGCGGGTTACCACATTATTCAGTCAAAAATCGCCATCGGCTCCGGCGGGCTGCGCGGGAAAGGCTGGCTGCATGGCACCCAGTCGCAGCTGGAGTTTCTGCCTGAACGCCATACCGACTTTATCTTTGCCGTACTGGCGGAAGAGCTGGGACTGATTGGCGTACTGATCCTGCTGGCGCTCTATATTCTGCTGATCATGCGCGGGTTGTGGATTGCCGCCCAGGCGCAAACCACTTTTGGCCGGGTCATGGCCGGTGGTTTAATGTTGATTTTATTCGTTTATGTCTTCGTAAATATTGGTATGGTAAGTGGTATTTTACCGGTGGTGGGGGTACCTTTGCCGCTGGTCAGCTACGGGGGCTCTGCCCTAATCGTATTGATGGCCGGGTTTGGTATCGTTATGTCGATCCATACTCACAGAAAAATGTTGTCGAAAAGCGTGTAAGGGGTTCGCGATGCGTAAGCAATGGCTGGGGATCTGCATAGCAGCAGGACTGCTGGCGGCATGTTCGGGTGAAGACGTTCAACAAAAAACGGTCAGCACTCCACAGCCGGCCGTTTGCAATGGCCCGACGGTGGAAATTAGCGGCGCCGATCCGCAGTATGAAACGCCTAACGCAACGGCGAATCAGGATTACGAACGTGATGGCAAAAGCTATAAAATCGTTCAGGATCCGTCTAACTTCACCCAAGCGGGCTTCGCAGCTATCTACGACGCCGAGCCTAACAGCAACCTGACTGCATCGGGAGAAGCGTTCGATCCCACACAGCTTACCGCAGCCCATCCCACGCTGCCGATCCCAAGCTACGCGCGGATCACCAACCTGGCGAACGGCCGCATGATCGTAGTACGTATCAACGATCGCGGCCCCTACGGTAACGATCGCGTGATTTCACTGTCGCGCGCCTCGGCCGATCGTCTGAATACCTCGAATAACACCAAAGTGCGCATCGATCCGATCGTCGTCGCGCCGGACGGCTCGCTTTCCGGTCCGGGGATGGCATGTACGACGGTGGCCAAACAGACCTATGCCCTGCCTGCCCGCCCGAATCTTGACGGCGATAACAGCGCGGGGATGAGTCAACCCGCACAAACTGACGTGCACGCCATCAGTAACTCAACCCTGAAGCCGGAAGACACTACCGGCGCTCCGGTTAACAGCGGCGGTTTCCTCGGCGCGCCGACGCCGCTGAATAACGGCGTGCTGGAAGGCAGCGAGCCTGTCGTGCAAACCGCCCCGGTTACCGCGCCGGGTTCAGTGCAAGGCAGCGTGGCGCCTGCCGTAGCCGCCACCGCCGCCGTGACGCCTGCCGCAGCCGCCAGCGGTGATTTCGTCGTGCAGGTCGGTGCCGTCAGCGATCAATCGCGCGCCCAGCAGTACCAGCAGCGTCTGAGCCAGCAATTTTCCGTCCCGGGCCGCGTCACGCAAAACGGCGCGGTATGGCGGATTCAGCTCGGCCCATTCAGCAGCAAAGCGCAGGCCAGCACGATCCAACAGCGTCTGCAAAGCGAAGCTCAGCTGCAGTCATTTATTACTCGCGCCAACTAAAGGCATCGCACCCGCATCCCCTGCTCGTTGCGCATGACAAAGTCATTAACAAAGTCGTGCGCAATGTCGGATGCTGGTTCGTAATGCGTTTGTTATAGTAAGGCACTTTTTTAACTCCATCACGGATGCCGTTGTTCAGACCATGAAGACCTCTTTTACCGCTCGTTTACTCGTTACGGCGCTCTCCGTGGCAGCGCTGTCCTCCGCTGCCCGCGCCGATGACCTGAATATCAAAACTATGATCCCAGGCGCCCCGCAGATTGACGCCGAATCCTGGATTCTTATCGATTACAACTCAGGCAAAGTACTGGCAGAAAACAACGCCGACTCCCGCCGTGACCCGGCAAGTCTGACCAAGATGATGACCAGCTATGTGATTGGTCAGGCCATGAAAGCGGGCAAGTTTAAAGAGTCCGACCTGGTCACCGTGGGTAACGACGCATGGGCGACCGGCAACCCGGTCTTTAAAGGCTCCTCGTTGATGTTCCTCAAACCGGGTATGCAAGTGCCGGTATCCCAGCTGATCCGCGGTATCAACCTGCAGTCCGGCAACGACGCCTGCGTGGCGATGGCCGACTACGTCGCGGGTAGTCAGGATGCCTTCGTCAGCCTGATGAACAACTACGTTAACGCCCTTGGCCTGAAAAATACCCACTTTCAGACCGTTCACGGCCTGGATGCCGATGGTCAATTCAGTTCTGCGCGCGACATGGCGCTTATTGGCCAGGCGCTGGTTCGCGATGTCCCGAACGAATACACCATCTATAAAGAAAAAGAGTTTACCTTCAACGGTATTCGCCAACTCAACCGCAACGGGCTACTGTGGGACAACAGCCTGAACGTCGACGGTATTAAAACCGGCCATACCGACAAAGCGGGCTATAACCTCGTGGCTTCCGCAACCGAAGGCCAGATGCGCCTGATCTCCGCCGTAATGGGCGGCCGTACTTTTAAAGGCCGCGAGTCCGAAAGCAAAAAGCTGCTGACCTGGGGCTTCCGCTTCTTCGAAACCGTTAACCCAATTAAAGCCGGTAAAGAGTTCGCTTCTGAACCCGCCTGGTTCGGCGATAGCGATCGCGCCTCTCTCGGCGTGGATAAAGACGTTTATCTGACTATCCCGCGCGGCCGCATGAAAGATCTGAAAGCCAGCTACGTGCTGAATAACGCCGAACTGCACGCGCCGCTGCAGAAAAATCAGGTGGTCGGCACGATTAACTTCCAACTGGATGGCAAAACGATCGATCAGCGCCCGCTAGTCGTGTTGCAGGAAATCCAGGAAGGCAATTTCTTCGGCAAAATCATTGATTACATTAAGTTAATGTTCCATCACTGGTTTGGTTAAAAATCGACCACTTGAAAGTGTGATTTACATCCCCATATACTAGATATCCTGATAACTCCCACACGTCGTGGGAGTTATTATTTTTTGTTGTAACACCGGAGCTGACATGAAAACCAAACTTAACGAACTGCTTGAATTCCCTACACCATTTACTTACAAAGTAATGGGACAGGCGTTGCCGGAGCTGGTTGACCAGGTGGTTGAAGTGGTACAGCGCCATGCACCAGGTGATTACTCTCCGACGGTAAAACCCAGCAGCAAAGGCAACTACCACTCAGTCTCTATTACCATCAATGCAACCCACATTGAGCAGGTAGAAACCCTGTATGAAGAACTGGGCAATATTGAAATCGTACGGATGGTACTGTAAATCTATTCCCCCGACCCGGCCCTGCGCCGGGTCTTTCTCGCTGTGATATACTCCCCCACTCAAGTCATTCTCTCTCTGCGGAGACGTTGTTTTGCAGCACAATAAAATCCTCATCCGCCAGCTCGGCCTGCAACCTTACGAACCTGTCTCGCAGGCAATGCATGAGTTTACCGATACCCGCGACGATGCCACCCTGGATGAAATCTGGCTGGTGGAGCATCACCCGGTGTTCACGCAGGGTCAGGCCGGAAAGGCTGAACATGTTCTGGTCCCCGGCGAGATACCGGTTATTCAGAGCGATCGCGGCGGACAGGTCACCTATCATGGCCCCGGACAGCAGGTGATGTACGTTCTGTTGAACCTTAAACGCCGCAAGCTGGGCGTGCGTGAGCTGGTGACTCTTTTAGAGCAAACCGTCGTTAACACCCTGGCGGAGTATGGTATTGAATCGCATCCGCGGGCAGACGCGCCCGGTGTCTACGTGGGCGAACAGAAGATCTGCTCTCTGGGTTTGCGCATCCGCAAAGGTTGCTCATTCCACGGTCTGGCGCTGAATATCAACATGGATCTGTCACCGTTCCTCAGGATTAACCCATGCGGTTATGCCGGAATGGAGATGACGCAGATGCGCCAGTGGCGGCCCGATGCCCGTACGGATACCGTCGCGCCACGCCTCGCCGCCAATCTGCTGGCTTTACTAAACGATCCGCCGGCGGAATATATTCAATCTTGCTAGCTATCACGTCCCGTGAACGCGGGACGTCACATTTTTACATCCGCCTGGATTAAGTCTTTATTTTTGCAATCAATTATCACTAATAAAATAATTGTGACCGCTATAATGGTGCTAATCATCACTAGCGGAAATATAGAGTGGACGAAAATAACTCTCAGACAGAACCAACCGAACGCCTTGACGATCGCCACGATCGGCAGATGTTTCGCATTCTGCGTAATATCGATCTCAATTTACTCACTATTTTTGAAGCGGTTTACGTCCATAAAGGTATCGTCAACGCGGCCAAAATACTGAATATCACGCCCTCTGCGATTAGTCAGTCCATCAACAAACTGCGCGCCCTCTTCCCTGACCCGCTTTTTATCCGCAAGGGCCAGGGCGTAACGCCAACGGCTTATGCCTCGCATCTTCATAAGCATATTAGCCAGGGTATGGAGGCATTTCTTAACGCCCTGGATTTAACCGGGAATACCCGGAGCGAGCGGGTGATAACCGTGGCTACCTCGCCGGCTATTGGCGCGTTGATCATGCCGGTTATCACCAGGCAGCTGCGGAGCGTCTTTCCCCAGATTTTGCTGCACAATGTCGCCATCACCGACGCGGCCAGCCAGTTAAACCAGCGTCAGGTTGACCTGCTGGTTGACAGTTTCCCCCACAGCGGGCAGGGGATTACGCACCATGTGCTATTTCAGGATAGCGTACATATCTTCTGCCGGGCAGGGCATCCGGCCCTGACGCTGCCGGCAACCTCAGCAAATCTCAGTCAATATGAATTCGCGCTTCTGCAGCCTGAAGGCCAGCGCTATACGACGATCCTGCGCCACCTGCATGAGCATCTCGGCGAACGTCGCTATGGGTTCAGCAGCTACAATCTGTTAACTCAAGCAGCCCTGGTCAACGACAGCGATATGCTGGGGCTAATCACGTCCGGAATGTTCTCGCTGGTCGAGAAGATTTGGCCCTTAAAAATGATCGATTTTCCGCCTCTGCGGGAAGAAAGAATTGATATTGCGCTGCACTATAACAAGCTCAGCGCGAAGGAGCCCTTGCTGAAAGAGATCGTTGAGACGATTCGCCAGGCTTTTTAGTCGATAAAGCACGTGAGGGAAAAGCATAAAACAACAACTATTTTACAATTTGCCGGCCAGCAGGCTGCTTTATCCCCCGTATCAATGATATACTGCCTGCGTTTAATTCAAAAATAGTTGATAAATGCAACATTTACTTGAATTGATTCGCTTTCCTTCGTCACTCGCAACTGGAACACGCACGCTATGAGTAAACCCATTGTGATGGAACGCGGTGTTAAATACCGCGATGCCGATAAAATGGCCCTTATCCCGGTGAAAAACGTGGCAACTGAGCGTGAAGCTCTGCTCAGAAAACCGGAATGGATGAAAATCAAACTTCCGGCTGACTCGTCCCGTATCCAGGGGATTAAGGCAGCGATGCGTAAGAACGGCCTGCACTCCGTGTGCGAAGAAGCCTCTTGCCCTAACCTCGCGGAATGTTTTAATCACGGAACGGCAACCTTTATGATTCTGGGTGCCATCTGTACCCGTCGTTGCCCGTTCTGCGATGTTGCCCACGGTCGCCCGGTTACGCCGGACGCCAACGAGCCGCAGAAGCTGGCGCAAACCATCGCCGATATGGCGCTGCGCTATGTGGTGGTGACTTCCGTGGATCGGGACGATCTGCGCGATGGCGGCGCTCAGCACTTTGCCGACTGCATCAAAGCGATTCGTGAAAAAAGCCCGACGATTAAAATTGAAACCCTGGTACCGGACTTCCGCGGCCGTATGGATCGCGCGCTGGAAATCCTCCAGGCGACGCCGCCGGACGTGTTTAACCATAACCTGGAAAACGTGCCGCGCCTGTATCGCCAGGTACGCCCTGGCGCCGACTACAACTGGTCGCTGAAGCTGCTGGAACGCTTTAAAGAAGCACATCCAGAGATCCCGACGAAATCGGGCCTGATGGTTGGTTTAGGCGAAACCAATGCTGAAATCGTAGAAGTGATGCGCGATCTGCGTCGCCATGGCGTCACCATGCTGACGTTAGGCCAGTATTTGCAGCCGAGCCGCCATCACCTGCCGGTACAGCGCTACGTGAGCCCGGATGAGTTCGAAGAGATGAAAGCCGAAGCGATGGCCATGGGCTTTACCCACGCTGCCTGCGGGCCGTTCGTTCGCTCGTCCTATCATGCCGACCTGCAGGCCAAAGGCATGGAAGTGAAGTAACCCCTCCCAACCGCGGCGTGATATTTTTCGCGCTGCGGTCCATCCTGCCAATGCATTCTTTTCCTGAGAAAAAGCCCAACGCGGTAACAGTTGGTTGCATCTTTTTAGACCAATGTATATACATTTAACATAAAAAAGGCCGCAGCGTTAACGTTGCGGCCTCTTTGCCGACGCGGTTTAGCCCCGTCGGTAGCGAGCCTCCTCTATCAGGAAACTCGTCGCGAATTACTCTTTATGAGAGAGCTTCTGTGCCGGCGCTTCTTCAGCACTGGTCTTCTTCGCACTGTCATCGTCATCGTTCATGGCTTTTTTAAAGCCTTTGATAGCCGAGCCCAGGTCTCCACCCAGCGTGCGTAACTTTTTGGTACCAAACACCAGGATAATCAGCGCTGCGACTACCAGCAGTTTGGTAATACTAATCTCACCCATAGCTAACCTTCTTCTCTAATACAAGCTGCGAATACGCCATCATACACGCATACAATTAACGGCTATTTGACGCGCGGACACAATAGCAATCTGTAACAAGGTGAATCAAGCCTTGTTTAAAAAAACGTCATAATAATTGCGGTGGCGCAAAGCGGCGATTACGCAACACCGGCAGGCGCTCGCGTACCTGCTGGATATAATCAGCTGAAAGTTCAGAAAAAATCAACTGCGGTCGCTCTCCCGCCCCGGCAAGCGTTGTCCCTAAGGGGTCGATAATACGGCTTTGGCCGATATTACGCGTCCCGCACTCTCCTGCGGCGACAATATAGCAGGTGGTATCCAGCGCTCGTGCCGCCAGCAGCGTCGCCCAGTGATGTTCCTTCAGCGGCCCTTTTACCCACGCGGCAGGCAACACGATAAGCTGCGCACCGCTGAGCGCTAACGACAGCGCCAGTTCAGGGAAACGTAAATCGTAGCAGGTCATCAGCCCGACGCGCATCCCATCGACTTCGATCAGCGGCGGAATTTGCCGCCCGGCATCGACCAACCTGGATTCCTGGATATTGAACGCATCATAGAGATGCAGTTTCTGGTATTGCTCCACAATCTTCCCCTGACGCAGGGCCACCAGCGTATTCGTCGCTCGACCTTCGCCGGAAGGGATATGCAGGGTCAGCACCGTCGTCAACGCACTATTTTCGCTCTCTGCCAGCAAGAGCTGTAAAAAGTCGCCATCAAGCTGCTGGGCGGATTTAACTGACAAATCCGCATCGTTATCGTCTCGCGCCAGCAACGCCTCTGGCAGAACCAGAAGAGATGCCCCCCGCTCCGCGGCCTGACGCATCATACTGACGCAGGTCTGCGCGTTTTCACTCCAGTCCGGCGTTACGGCAAATTGTCCGGCAGCAACAAGCATCTTTTCTCTCCCGTCAGGTTAGTCGTAGCCAGTAAGGCCTTTCGCGCGCTACACTCGAAGTTTAGTCTCAATCAATAAACAGGGAATGACCGTGTTGCAACTCCTTTTTGCTGTGTTTCTTGGCGGCGGCACCGGCAGCGTTTTGCGCTGGTGGCTGGGTATGAAGTTTAACCCCATGCATCATGCTATCCCCATTGGTACGCTCACCGCTAACCTGCTGGGGGCTTTTATTATCGGCGTAGGACTGGCATGGTTTAATCGCCTGACGGATATCGATCCGATGTGGAAGCTGCTTATCACCACCGGCTTTTGCGGCGGGCTGACCACCTTCTCCACGTTCTCCGCCGAGGTGGTGTTTCTCCTGCAGCAAGGGCGCCTTAGCTGGGCGTTACTCAACGTACTCGTCAACTTATTAGGCTCATTTGCCATGACCGCCGCTGCGTTCTGGCTGTTCTCTCATGCCGCCAGCCGCTAACCGCAGGCAAAAAAAAACCCGCCATGAGCGGGTTTTTATATTCTACTGACGCGTTGCTTAGATAGGCATTACGTTTGCAGCAGAAGGGCCTTTGGCACCGTTAGTGATTTCGAACTCTACGCGCTGACCTTCAGCCAGAGTTTTGAAACCGTTGGACTGGATTGCAGAGAAATGTACGAATACATCTTTGCTGCCATCTTCCGGAGTAATGAAACCGAATCCTTTGGACTCATTAAACCACTTAACGTTACCTTTAATCTTAGACATCAAAATTACCTTTATATGAAAAAATCGACACTAATACTGTGTCGGGTATCAGTACACCAATTGTGGTACCTTTTGTCCAGCGCAACTTTGCTAAAAAGTGATAAAAGTCTCTATCTTTTTGTACAGGGTTCACTTTAGTCTTTGTTTTTCCACAAGACAGTCCGCTTATCTCTTTTATGGCTATCAAAATTCGCATCAAAACTGAATGCGCGCCCAGGCAAAGTAAACGTTACCGTTGTTGTAGGTACCGGGTATATAGGTCATCTGGAATGTTGCCGGACCGTAACCGATGGAAGCCAGGGGCAGCACGACCGGAATAGGGATATAGTTCCAGTTATCACGCGCCGTCACGCCAAGCGTGTAGCCCAGACCCAAGTGGAAATTATCGTCCGCCAGCGGACGCCACGTCTTCTCCCAGCCATAGCCGCCGATAGGCTCCCACTTGTTATAAGAGTCTTTAAAGGCCATCAGATAGATGCCATGCCAGTTTCCTTTATCGTCCCAGCGCGAGACCCCGAAGCCGGCGCCCCACGGGCGTTCGTTATACCGGTCCGTTTTCTCTTTATCGTAGGCGAAACGGGCATGCCAGGTCACCGCAGGGATATAAAGATCGTAGTGCTCAGGCTCATTCCACGTCTGCGAGACGTTATCGCTCAGCGTGTTGTAGCCGTCGCGAAGCGTCGAGCTGAACGATGCATTAGCGGAGGTGGATGATAGCAGCAGGCCCAGGCATCCAAGAAAAAATCCAATAAATCGACGTCGCATTAACACTTTCTCTTACCAGTATCATTTTTAAAGCGGAGTAAGATAGCAAAGATAAACTTAATACTACCTTAACGGAATTAGGCAAACTCTTGATTTGCCCGGTACAAAAAATCTGAAATCCCTCTTAGCTAACGTTTAACTATGCTGGCCTTGTACCGTCAGCGAGAGATTCTCATCGATTTATTGATTTGCATCAGCGAGTTTCGCCCGTTTTTTAGGCACATTCGCTCACTTAATTTTTCCTTCGCTTTATTTATCAGCAGATTCTTTGGATTAATGGTTTAGGGGTAAAAGAATGCTTACGCTAGTAGAGATCCTGATTGGGATTGTGGTCATTGTGGGCGTCGCCCGCTACATCATTAAAGGCTATTCAGCCACCGGCGTGCTATTCGTCGGTGGCTTAGTATTACTCATCGCCAGTGCGCTAATGGGGCATAAGATTTTACCAGGCGACGCAAAGAGCACCGGTTACTCCGCCACCGATATTGTTGAATATATCAAGATACTGCTTATGAGCCGCGGCGGCGACCTCGGCATGATGATCATGATGCTCTGCGGGTTCGCGACTTATATGACGCACATCGGCGCCAATGACATGGTGGTGAAGCTGGCGTCAAAACCGCTGCGCTTCATTAACTCACCCTATCTACTGATGATCGCCGCGTATTTCGTTGCCTGCCTGATGTCGCTGGCCGTCTCCTCGGCAACCGGTCTTGGGGTGCTGCTGATGGCGACGCTGTTCCCGGTCATGGTCAACGTTGGCATCAGCCGCGGTGCCGCCGCCGCTATTTGCGCCTCTCCGGCGGCGATTATTCTGTCACCGACCTCCGGTGATGTCGTGCTGGCCGCTAAGGCCGCCGAAATGCCGCTGATTGACTTTGCCTTTAAAACCACGCTGCCCATCTCAATTGTCGCTATCCTCAGCATGGCGATCGCTCACTTTTTCTGGCAGCGTTATCTGGATAAAAAAGAAAACGTCGTCCATGAAATGCTCGATGTGAACGAAATAACCACCACTGCTCCCGCTTTCTACGCCATCCTGCCGTTTACGCCGATCGTTGGGGTACTGATTTTCGACGGCAAATGGGGCCCGGAGTTGCATATCATCACCATTCTGGTTCTCTGCATGCTGCTGGCGGCGATTCTGGAATTCTGCCGCGGCTTTAACACCAAAAATGTGTTTAACGGCCTGGAAGCGGCGTATCGCGGCATGGCTGACGCTTTTGCCGGAGTGGTGATGCTGCTGGTCGCCGCCGGCGTCTTTGCTCAGGGGCTGAGTACCATTGGCTTTATTAACGGTCTGATTTCTATTGCCACGTCGTTCGGCTCCGCCAGCATTATTCTGATGCTGGTACTGGTCATTCTGACCATGCTGGCGGCCATGACCACCGGTTCCGGTAACGCCCCCTTCTATGCTTTCGTTGAGATGATCCCAAAGCTGGCGCACTCTTCCGGTATCAATCCGGCTTATCTTTCGATACCGATGCTGCAGGCGTCTAACCTTGGACGAACCATTTCGCCGGTATCCGGCGTGGTGGTCGCTGTCGCCGGGATGGCAAAAATATCACCGTTCGAGGTGGTAAAACGGACCTCTGTCCCGGTTCTGGTGGGTTTGCTAGTGGTTATTATCGCCACCGAAGTGCTGGTTCCCGGCAGCGCAATCCGCTAACGGTGACCCCCTGTGAAAAGGCGCCTGTTGGCGCCTTTTTTATGCTTTAATAACGCAATGTTATCAATGACCATTTGTCATCAGGAATAAAAATGTTCAGGAAGGATTTCGTCGCCATTGCCCTTTTGCTTAGTGCCGCCCAGGTCAGCGCGGATCCGCTGATCGCCACGCAATACGGTGATTTTGATCGCTACGTGCTGGCTCTCTCCTGGCAAACGGGGTTCTGCCAAAGTATGCAAGACCGAAACCGCGGCGAGCCGGAAGAGTGTCGCCTGCAGCAAGAACGCAGCAATAAAGCCGATTTCCTGACCGTTCACGGCCTGTGGCCGAGTCTGCCAAAATCCATTGCCGCGCGCGGAGTGGACGAGCGCCGCTGGATGCGTTTTGGCTGCGCGACCCGCCCTGTCCCCAATATGCCGGAAGCGAAAGCCGGGCAAAAATGTCGGGCGGCGGAAACCGGTCTATCGCTGGAAATGGCGAATAAACTTAACGGCGTCATGCCGGGTTCGGGCGGCAACTCATGTCTTGAACGTTATGAATACGCCAAGCATGGCGTTTGCTTTGGGTTTGATCCTGACAACTATTTCGGCGCCATGGTGCGCCTGAACGGCGAAATTAAGCAAGGCCCCCTTGGCGCTTTCCTGGCCAAATATTACGGGCAAACCGTTAGCCGGGATGACTTCAACGCCGCGGTCGCTGAGGCCTATGGAAAACAGAACGTTAAGGCGTTCAAGTTAACCTGCAACGGCAACCCCGCCTATCTGACTGAGATGCAAATCTCCATCAAAGCCGCGGCTATCAATGCCCCTTTATCCGCTAACTCATTCTTACCTCAGCCCCATCCGGGGAACTGCGGTAAGCAATTTCTGCTGGATAAAGCCGGCTAGGTTTTATACGACTTAGCTATCGTTCGTTAATGAATGTGCGTTTAATCACTTCAAACCACCAGCAAGTCTCAGTATGATGAGAGGACATTAACCCTTGCCATTTTCGGTGAGGGTTTTCTTTTACGGACAGGTTCCTGGATAACATGGAGTATGAGATGACCAGACCCGCAATCATCATTAATGAACTTGACGCAGAGCGCATCGACAGGCTGCTGGAGCAACCGGCTTTCGCCAACTCGCCGGTCGCGGACGCGCTAAATGACGAGCTTGACCGCGCGCAAATGCTGGCCCCGGAAGCCATGCCGCATGATGTTGTCAGCATGAATAGCCAAGTCAGGTTTCGCGATTTAACAACCGGTGAAGAGCGTATCCGCACCCTGGTTTTCCCGGCCCAGGTAACGGATAGCGCCACTCAGCTATCGGTTATGGCCCCGGTCGGTGCCGCCCTGCTGGGACTAAAAGTCGGCAGCGCGATTCACTGGGAATTACCGGGCGGCACCTCAACGCATCTTGAAGTGCTGGAACTGCTCTATCAGCCGGAAGCCGCTGGCGATTTCCACCGTTAACCCCCTTCCTGCCTGAGGCGTTTACGCTTTATCCAGAGGATGTATCCACATCCTCTTTCTGAACTTTTCACTCTTCACTTCTCATTTGACAAACTTTTACGCCGCACTCCAGCCGTTCTGACAATTTTGCGACCTGAATGGCACAATACTTTCCTATAATGTGTTGATATAAAAGCAGACGAACAAGGAGGAATGCATATGTATAAAACAATCATTATGCCCGTTGATGTCTTTGAAATGGAGTTAAGCGATAAAGCCGTTCGCCATGCCGAGTTTTTAGCCCAGCAGGACGGGGTTATCCATCTTCTCCACGTACTACCCGGTTCTTCAAGCTTCACGATGAGTCGTTTTACCGCCGACCTGCGCCGCTTTGAAGAGCATTTGCAGCATGAAGCAGAAACGCGCCTGAAAACAATGGCTGGACATTTCAGCATTGACCCGTCGCGAATCAAAATGCACGTCCGCTTTGGCAACGTGCGCGATATGGTCAATGAACTGGCCAATGAAATAAAAGCCGATGTGGTCGTGATTGGCTCCCGCAATCCTTCCATCAGCACGCACCTGCTGGGCTCCAACGCCTCAAGCGTGATTCGTCATGCCCATATTCCGGTGATGGTGGTCAGGTAACTCCAGCATGCTAAAAAAAGAGGCTACCCAAGGGTAGCCTCTTTACTGTGCAGGTTGAGTCTTACTTTATTATGAATTATGCAGTTTTAGTGCGAATCAGGTAATCGAACGAGCTCAGCGACGCCTTCGCACCTTCGCCGGTGGCGATAATAATCTGTTTATACGGAACGGTCGTGCAGTCGCCAGCAGCGAAAACGCCCTTCACGTTGGTTTCACATTTAGCATCAATGATGATTTCCCCCATGCGGTTGCGTTCAATCGCGCCTTCCAGCCAGTTGGTATTCGGCAGCAGACCTATCTGAACGAAGATCCCCGCCAGCGCCACGTGATGTTCATCGCCGCTCACCCGGTCGCGGTACTGCAGGCCGGTGACTTTGCTGCCGTCGCCCACCACTTCTGTGGTCTGCGCGTTCAGGATAATATCGACGTTTTTCAGGCTGCGGACTTTATCCTGCAAAACCTGATCGGCCTTCATTTCCGGCGCGAACTCCAGCAGAGTGACATGTTCAACAACGCCTGCCAGATCGATTGCCGCTTCCACGCCGGAGTTACCGCCGCCGATCACCGCCACGCGCTTGCCCTTAAACAGCGGGCCGTCGCAGTGCGGACAGTAGGTTACGCCCTTGGTACGATACTGATCTTCACCCGGCACGTTCATGTTACGCCATTTCGCGCCGGTAGCAATGATCACGCTACGCGCTTTCAGCACCGCACCGGAGGCGGTTTCAATCTGATGTAGACCGCCTTCAACCGCAGCAGGGATCAGTTTTGAGGCACTCTGGGAATCGATAACATCAACATCGTATTCACTAACGTGCGCTTTTAATGCGCCAGCCAGTTTCTGGCCTTCCGTTTTAGGTACCGAGATATAGTTTTCGATATCCACGGTATCCAGCACCTGGCCGCCAAAACGCTCGCCCATCAGGCCGGTACGAATGCCTTTGCGCGCGGAGTAAACGGCTGCAGCTGCGCCGGACGGGCCGGAGCCGACGATTAAGACATCGTAGGCTTCACGTTTATTCAGCTCTTCCGCCGCACGTTTTTCCGCGCCGGTATCCACTTTAGCCACGATTTCAGTCAGCGTCATGCGGCCCTGACCAAATTCCTTACCGTTCATAAATACTGCCGGTACGCCCATCACGTTGCGTTCGGTGATTTCATTTTGATACGTTCCGCCGTCAATCGCCGTGTGCTTGATACGCGGGTTCAGTACCGCCATCAGGTTCAGCGCCTGAACCACATCCGGGCAGTTATGACATGAAAGCGAATAGTAGGTTTCGAATTCAAAATCGCCGTCGATATTGCGGATTTGCTCAAGCAGGGACTGGGCTTCTTTTGACGGATGGCCGCCGGTCCACAGCAGAGCAAGAACTAAAGAGGTGAATTCATGTCCCAGCGGAGAACCGGCAAAGCGCGGCCCCTGGCTGGAGCCGGGGTTGGTAATCAGGAATGACGGCTTGCGCACCGCCAGGCCGTTATCTTCTTTAAAGGTGACTTTATCTGACAGTTCAGCAATTTCAGCCAGCAGTTCCCTGATTTCTGCCGATTTAGCGCCGTCATCCAGCGTGGCAATCAGCTCAACAGGTTTAGTCAGCTTCTCAAGATAGGCCTTGAGCTGGGTTTTCATGTTGGTGTCGAGCATTTTTATCTCCTGGGCTTAAAACATCATCATGCAAGCGGCCTCGTCCAGGCAGCCTGAATACGCTTGCATCATGGTGTTGGAATGAAATGGGCGCCGGTGCGCCCATGACTGAAGTCATTTCCAAAGTATTTCGCGTCAGAGCAAGGCGGCTAGCCTGAGAATCCCCGAGAGCTTACTGAAGTAAGCGACCGGGGTGAGCAGGCGACGCCAACGCAGCTATGGCGTGAAAGACGACGGAAATTTAGATTTTGCCGACCAGGTCCAGGGATGGAGCCAGAGTCGCTTCGCCTTCTTTCCACTTAGCCGGGCAAACTTCGCCTGGGTGAGAAGCTACGTACTGAGCTGCTTTGATTTTGCGCAGCAGGTCAGACGCGTCACGGCCGATACCTTCAGCGGTAACTTCGATAGCCTGGATAACACCCTGCGGGTCAACAACGAAGGTTGCACGATCTGCCAGACCTTCATCTTCACGCATGTTGTCGAAGTTACGGGTCAGGGCGCCAGTCGGGTCGCCGATCATCGCGTATTTGATTTTGGCGATGGTTTCAGAGCTGCTGTGCCACGCTTTGTGGGTGAAGTGGGTATCGGTAGAGACGGAGTACACATCTACGCCCAGCTTCTGCAATTCTTCGTAATGGTCTGCGACGTCGCCCAGTTCAGTCGGGCAAACGAAAGTGAAGTCAGCCGGGTAGAAGAAGAAGACGCTCCAGCGGCCTTCAGTATCTTTCTCGGTTACTTCGATGAATTCACCGTTTTTGAACGCCTGGTTTTTGAAAGGTTTGATTTTGGTATTAATTAAGGACATCTATACTTCCTCCGTGTTTTCGTTGAGGTCTAAGTTAACGAATTTTTCCTGACTCGACCAATGCGTTTGCATTATCGAATCAATAAGCGTTATCTAACAACCGAAACAAGACAACTTTGTGAACCTGTCAACGCGATGGCAAACCGCTACCGCGTTTCGCATTATATGCGCTGAAAAGTAAAAAGGCCGCCCTCGCAGGCGGCCCCGTTACCTGAAACACCCGCAGGTAGGTTCAGCGCCAGTAGCTGGCAATGTGTTGCGCTCTACACCTTAATGTAACAGCTCAGCGATTACATCACCCGCTGAACGAAAGGGCAATCCACGCGGCGTCAGGTCTTACCTATGGCTGTAATAGGTTTTACCACAGCCATGACTTTTACCTTTGATTTTGCTGGGCTTCACTCTATCCCCCCCTGTTCATGCGGATCTGAATCCCCGGCTTCTACGATCGGGCCTTTTCCACCCAGCACAAACGAAGCGTCTTAATGCCCCTCACCGGTTGATAAGCTATCCCGGTGCCAACGTCATATCAGCAATTGACCTTATGAATAACGAAAGAAGGATTCAACACGCAATGAGGCTGCGGATAAAGAAAAACTACAGATTATGAAGGAGGCAAAGCCAGACTTCATAAACGTCCTTCCGTCTCTGGCGTTGCAGTAAACAAAAGGATCTGGCGGAATGCGCGACGGTGGTATATATTTAGATAAACTTAACGACGACACGAGCATTAAATAATTAAGAACGAACATTCACCAAACAAATATAATGAAAACATATTATAATCTATTTTTCTTACTGCCAGCTTAACAGGACGTTGAAAATGGCTAACCTTTACGATCTCAAGAAATTCGATCTGAATCTACTCGTTATTTTTGAATGCATTTACCAGCATTTAAGTATCAGCAAAGCGGCGGAAACGCTATTTATTACGCCCTCTGCCGTCAGTCAGTCACTTCAGCGTCTCCGTACCCAGCTAAATGACCCACTATTCGTTCGTTCAGGTAAAGGGATAACGCCGACTACGGTAGGTGTTAATCTGCATCATCATCTCGAAAAAAACCTGAATCAATTAGAACAAACTATCTATCTGACCAACCGTTCTGAATTAAAGAAACGTCTTGTGGTTTATGCCCCGCAGCTTTTTATTACCCCTAAAACAACTAATTTGATTCATATGCTATTAAATGATTCAAACCTGCACGTTGAGCATCACGATCTGCTGGCATCAGGAGAGTCGGTAGAAAGCTTGCTATCCTACCGTAAAGCCGACCTGATATTCAGCACTCTGCCACTAATATCGCGAGCTACCGTCTGTAAGCGCATCCAGGAGATGGACATTTCGCTGGTGTGTAATGAAAACCATCCCAGGCTGGCATCGCTGACCACGACAAAAGCCATACTGCAGGAACGCTTTACCTATTATCTGTCTAACGATCAGGGAACTAAATCCTTTCAAAACCAGGCTGCAGGCATTCTTGCTGATAGAAAAATCGCTTTCAGTAGCGATTCATACACCGCCATCCTTAATATTATTCAACAGACTGATTTAATCGGTTTTGTACCGACGTGTATTCTGGAATATATAAGTTTCCAGAATAAATTTAAAGTTATCAACGTGCCATTTAAGATCCCCTCCGTCAGTATTTACATGATCTATAATCGGGTAAATCTTGATGACCCCAAGTTTGCAAGATTCATCGATAATTTCGAAAACAATAATATCAGTGAATAATTAAAATAATTTTCATTAAATCAATGAATAATAACTAATCTCTTGATTACGAAAAGAATATGATATAAGTACACAGTATCTTTCGCATTAAAGGAATAATGGCTGTGTCTTTTATAAAACTTCCATTACCAGAGTCCGTTCTGCAGGCCAGTCAGCAGAGAATAGAATGGGTAATGGATAACTTCTCTCGCATTTGCGTCTCTTTTTCTGGCGGTAAAGATTCAACGACCATGCTGCACCTCACTGCGCAGCATGCCCGCCATACAGGCAAAAAGATTTGCGTCCTGTTTGTTGATTGGGAAGCGCAGTTTTCCTGCACCATTGCGCATTGCGAAAGGATGCGCGAAGAGTATCGTGACGTTATTGAGCAATTTTTCTGGGTGGCGCTGCCCCTCACCACGCAAAACTCGCTGACCCAATACAACCCCGAATGGCAGTGCTGGGAACCCGGCGCGCGCTGGGTGCGTCAACCACCGAAGGACGCGATTACCGATCCGGGCTATTTCCCATTTTATCAATCGGGTATGAGCTTTGAAACGTTCGTCCGCGAATTTGCCGATTGGTTTTCGCAAAACCGTCCCGCGGCGGTTATGGTCGGCATCCGTGCCGATGAATCGCTTAATCGGTTTATCGCCATCTCCTCGCAGCGTAAGCTTCGCTTTGCCGACGATAAGCCCTGGACCACCTCAGCGCCGGGCGGTCACGCATGGTACATCTATCCTATCTACGACTGGAAAACCGCCGATATCTGGACCTGGTTTGGTAAAAGCGGCCTGTCCTATAACCCACTCTATAACCTGATGTATCAGGCGGGCGTTCCGCTGCGTTATATGCGCATTTGCGAACCCTTTGGCCCGGAACAGCGCCAGGGACTGTGGCTCTACCATGTGCTGGAACCTGAACGCTGGGCCGTCATGTGCCAGCGCGTCAGCGGCGTCCACTGCGGCGGGGTCTACGCCGGTCACGATAATCAGTTCTACGGTCATCGAAAGCTGGATAAGCCGGAACAGCACACGTGGAAAAGCTATGCCCTGTTCTTGCTCGATAGCATGCCGGAGAAAACGGCGGAACACTATCGCAATAAAATCGCCGTTTATCTGCACTGGTATCAGAAGCAGGGAATGGCGGATATACCGGATACGCAACCGGCGGACATTGGTTCCAAAGATATCCCCTCATGGCGGCGCATCTGCAAAGTTCTCCTGAATAATGATTACTGGTGCCGCCAGCTTTCTTTTAGTCCGACCAAATCTCATCAATATAAACGCTATCGCGAGCGTATGAATAAAAAGCGCCAGCAATGGGGAATACTATGCAACGACAATTAATCCAGGCTATTGAACGCTATCTGCAATCGCTGGAAGATGAAGAGGAAAAGATTACTGCGCTTAACGCCTTTCGCCAGACTCTGCATGAATATAGTCCTTTCAAATCACAACCGGTTGATTGCGTGCTGTGGGTCAAACAGGAAAACGTTTTGCCTAATGATTACAACCCAAATAACCTTGCGCCGCCTGAAAAGCGCCTGTTATTCACCTCGCTGGAAACGGACGGCTTCACGCAACCCGTTGTGGTGCTGAAACAGGAGCAGGAGCGCTACGCCATTATCGATGGTTTTCATCGTCATGAACTGGCCAGCGGCAAAGCGACATTGAAAAAACGGCTGAAAGGCTACCTGCCCATCGCCTGCCTGGAAAGCAACGGCGCTAAGCGTGATTCTCTAATGGCCGCGACCATTCGCCACAACCGGGCGCGCGGGCGGCATCAGATTCATGCGATGTCGGAAATTGTCCAGGAATTGGCGCATCTCGGCTGGTCCGATACTAAAATCGGCAAAGAGTTAGGTATGGATTCAGACGAAGTATTGCGCCTGAAGCAAATCAACGGTCTGGTAGAGATGTTCGGCGACCGTCAATTTTCTCAGGCGTGGACCGTTAAATAATTACAGACGACACAGTCGTTCCGCCGCAGCCAGCAGCGTTGCTGGCTGTTTGGCGAAGCACAAGCGTATCAGCTTATGCGGGAACGGATCGGCGCAGAACACCGACAGAGGGATCGCCGCGACGCCGATTTCGGTGGTTAACCAGCGGCAGAAGCTGACATCATCCAGATCCGAGACGGCGCTATAGTCCGCCAGCAGGAAATAAGTCCCTTCGCAGGGCAAAATTTCCAGGCGACTGGAACGCAACGCATCAATAAACAGATCCCGCCGCTCGCGGTAAAACGCCGGAAGCTGCCGGTAATGCTCCGGTTCGCGACGCAGCATATCGGCAATCGCCAGCTGGGCGGGCGTATTGACGGCAAAAGTCAGATACTGATGCACTTTACGCAGCTCCGCGCTAATGGCGGCAGGCGCTACACAGTAGCCGACCTTCCAGCCGGTCATATGAAAGGTTTTGCCAAATGAAGAAACCGCTACCGCCCGTTCGCGCAGCTGCGGATGCGCCAGCACGCTGGCATGCCCTTCAGCAGCAAAGCAGATATGTTCATAAACTTCATCGCTAAGCACGTAGATTTCACGATCGGCGATCGCCTGCCATAGCGCGGCAAAATCTTCCCGCAGCCACACCGTTGCTGACGGGTTGTGCGGCGTATTGAGTATAACCAGTCGAGTTTTGTCGCTGAGGCTCGCGGCGAACTGCCGCCAGTCAACGCGAAAATGCGGCGGCTGGAGGGCAATTCGCTTCAGCACGCCGCCCGACAGCTCAATCGCCGGGGCATAGCTATCGTAGCTTGGGTCAAAGCAGATAACCTCGTCGCCGGCGCGCACCAGGGCGGTAATCGCCGCATACAGCGCTTCCGTCGCTCCGGCGGTCACGGTCACGTCGCTGTTGGCATCGGGAAGGTAGCCGTACAGCTCTTCGGTTTTATCGACGATGGCTTCGCGCAGCGCGGCTACGCCGGTCATCGGCGCATACTGATTGGCTCCCTGCGCAACATGATACGCCAGTCGCTCCTGCAAATAGCGTGGGCCGTCGAAATCCGGAAACCCCTGCGACAGGTTTATCGCCTGATGCTGCTGGGCCAGGGCGCTCATTTGGCTAAAAATGGTCGTGCCCAGTGAGGGGAGTTTACTCTCAGGAATCAGTGGCTTATTGCTCATTCTTTTTGTACCGTTTGTGATGCTGTTGTTGAAGCCACTATAACACGATGTTAATATTTGGCAATCAAGACGCTTAGACGTCTAAATGATAACGTTATTTCGCTTATGATTGAAAAACAGCTATCAGCACAACGCCACCGTCAGCACGACCTACCGCTCACTCTGGAGAACTCATGATCCGCGCTATCGTGACCGATATTGAAGGCACCACCAGCGACATTCGCTTCGTCCACAACGTTCTGTTCCCGTACGCCCGCGAACGCCTGGCCGGTTTCGTTACCGCTCAGCAGTTTGTCGAGCCGGTGAAGACCATTCTCGATAACCTGCGCGAAGAGATCGCCCAGCCGGCGGCTGGCGCCGAAGAACTGATTGCGACCCTCTTCGCCTTTATGGATGAAGACCGCAAATCGACTGCCCTCAAGGCGCTGCAGGGCATTATCTGGCGCGATGGCTACGTTCATGGCGACTTTACCGGCCACCTATATCCGGATGTTCTGCCGGCGTTGGAAAAATGGAGGTCACAGGGTATTGATTTATATGTATATTCTTCAGGCTCCGTTGCAGCGCAGAAATTGTTATTTGGCTACAGCGATGAAGGTGATATTACTCATCTGTTCAACGGCTATTTCGATACCCTGGTAGGCGCCAAGCGTGAAGCGCAGTCCTACCGCAACATTGCTGAGCAGCTGGGACAGCCTCCTGCCGCCATCCTGTTCCTTTCCGATATTCATCAGGAGCTGGATGCCGCGGAAGAGGCCGGTTTCCGCACCCTACAGCTGGTGCGCGGCGACCGCGACCCGGCCAGCCACCATCCGCAGGTTCAGCGTTTTGACGATATTCATCCGGAGCAGATCCCAGCATGAGCGCATTAACCATTTTTTCCGTGAAAGACCCGCAAAACTCGCTCTGGCACAGCACTGACGCCGAAGAGATCCAGCAGCAGCTCAATGCCAAAGGCGTCCGTTTCGAGCGCTGGCAGGCCGACCGTGATTTAGGCGCGGCGCCAACCGCAGAAACGGTCATTGCCGCCTATCAGCATGCGATTGATAAGCTAGTGGCAGAGAAAGGCTATCAGAGCTGGGACGTGATCAGCCTGCGCGCGGATAATCCGCAAAAAGAGGCGCTGCGGGAAAAGTTTCTCAACGAGCATACCCACGGGGAAGACGAAGTGCGCTTCTTCGTCGAGGGCGCCGGGCTGTTTTGCCTGCATATTGGCGATGAGGTGTTCCAGGTTTTGTGTGAGAAGAATGACCTGATTTCGGTTCCCGCTCACACGCCGCACTGGTTTGATATGGGCTCTGAGCCCAACTTCACCGCCATCCGCATCTTCGACAACCCGGAAGGCTGGATAGCCCAGTTTACCGGCGACGATATCGCCAGCGCCTACCCACGGCTGGCGTAATGCCGCGATTCAAGGGGTGAGCAGGCTTATCATCGCTCTCAAGGCGCTTTCCCGGAGGCGGCGCGTAACGCGCCTGTCCAGGCTACTCGACCCGCAGACGGCGATGATCCTGTAGGCCGGGCAAGGCGCCTGCCGCCGCCCGGCGATTCCCTGCGCCTAAGCGCTAATAAACCTCGGCGGATCGAAAGCGGTCACCGGCGGCAGCGCCTCGCGCCATGGCTCAATTTCCACCCAGCAGCTCTGAGCGCTACAGCCCTGCCCCAGTCGCGAACTGCCGCGATCCTCGGTGAGCACGTTGGGATTACCGTGCTTATCCAGCGACCCCTTTTCATTCGGATCCAACGGATCGTACCAGGCGCCGGTCGACATCTGCACCACCCCCGGCAAAATCTGCTCACTCAGGTGCACGCCGGCGAGAATCGCGCCACGGGCGTTATAAACCTTGACCACGCTGCCTTCGCGAATATCCCGCGCCTGCGCATCCTGAGGGTGCATCCACAGCGGCTCTCGCCCCTCAATTTTCGTCGCCCGGCTCACGCTGCCGTGATCGTACTGGCTATGCAGACGGGTGCGCGGCTGGCTGGAGAGCAGGTGCAGCGGCCAGCGCGCCGCCTCCTGCCGCTGCCGCTCCGCCTCCTGCTCATCCCACCACGGGTGGCCTGGGCACTCGCGATAACCAAAACCGGCGATGGTTTCTGAAAAAAGCTCAATCTTGCCGGACGGCGTGGCGAGAGGATAGCGCTGCGGGTCGGCGCGAAAATCCGCCAAAAAGACCTGCGGTTTTTCCGGCGCGCTATACTCCAGCACTCCCTGCTGCCAGAACGCGTCAAACGACGGCAACGCGATCCCTTCTTCCTGCGCGCGCGGCCGCGACGCTTCGTAGATTTGCCGCAGCCACTGCCCGGCATCGCGCCCCTCGCTAAAACGCTCAGCGAACCCCAGCCGTTCGGCGAGATCGCAGAAGATGGCGTAATCATCGCGCGCTTCGCCCACCGGCGGGATCTGCGCGCTCATGGCGATCATAAAGCCGTCGTGGCCTCCGCTGCCGATATCTTCCCGCTCCAGCGAAGTGGTGGCCGGCAAAACGATATCGGAAAATTTGGCCTGCGCGGTCCAGAACTGCTCGTGTACGACTACCGTTTCCGGCCTCCGCCAGGCTTCGCACAGGCGGTTAAGATCCTGATGATGATGAAACGCGTTGCCGCCCGCCCAGTAGACGAGGCGAATATCGGGATAGCGCAGATGCTGGCCGTCAAACTCGTACGCTTCACCCGGATGCAGCAGCATATCGGAGAGACGCGCCACTGGAATCACGCTGTTCACGGCGTTATCCCCGGCAGGAAGACGCGGTCCGGAAAAGGCTTTCCGCGCCGCTCCTGCCAGATTGGTACAGGCGTAGCCAAATCCTAACCCGCCGCCCGGCGTACCGATTTGCCCCAGCAGCGCGGTAAGCGCCACCGTCGCCCAGTAGGCCTGTTCGCCCTGGCGCGCCCGCTGAATCGACCACGAGATATTGACCATCGTGCGCAGGCTCGCCATCTCGCGCGCCAGCGCGACAATCCGCTGCGCCTCAAGACCGGTTATCGCCGCCGCCCACTCCGGCGTTTTCGCGATGCCATCGCGCTCCCCCATCAGGTAGGCGCGATAAGGCGCAAAGCCCACGGTATGGCTGGCGACAAAAGCGCTGTCGTAAAGGGATTCATTAATCAGCACGTAGCACAGCGCCAGCAGCAGCGCGGTGTCGGTCCCCGGACGAACCGCAAACCACTCTGCGCTCTCCACGGCGCTCAGATCGTTGCGTACCGGGCTGATATTGATAAAGCGCGTCCCCTGCGCCTGCATCTTTTCCAGCCAGTATTTCAGCATATGGTCGTTGGCGCCGCCGCCGTTGACCTGCGCATTACGCAGCGGCAGGCCGCCGAAGGCGACGAACAGCTGACACTCGCGCGCCAGCTCGGAAAAGTGGGTATGCTGGCGGTGCAGCGGGCTCAGCGGACCGAGAATATGCGGCAGGATGCGCTCACCCGCCGCGCTGCTGTAGGTATTGGTGCTGGCGGTATAGCCGCCGAAGCACTTAAGGAAGCGATGCAGCTGGCTTTGCGCGTGATGGAAACGCCCGGCGCTGGCCCAGCCGTAGGAACCGCCGAAAATCGCTTCATTGCCGCAACGCGCTTTGACCGAATTCAGTTCGCGCGCCAGCAGATCGAGCGCCACCTCCCAGCTCACCTCCACGAACGGCTCTTTACCTCGCCCCTCGCGGGAAGCCGGACCATTTTGCAGATAGCCGGCGCGCACCGCCGGACGGCGAATGCGCGTCTTGCTGGTGACCGCATCCGGGAGCGACTGTCCGATAGGTGAGGGATTTTTATCCCACGGCACCGGCGTCACCGCCTCAATGTTGCCGTCACGTGCCTGTACCTGCCAGGTTCCCCAATGCATTACGGTCAGATTATGTTGTTTTCTCATGTGGTTTTTTCTCACCTGCTAACGGCCGCTATAATAAATCGCAGGAATAATAAATTTAAAAGCCCTGTCGCCATACAATCTACTGCCTTAAAAGCGTTTACCAATTAAAATGGCTTAAGATTATTGCGTAATACGATATATTTAAGATATGCATTAATACTAATTAAGCAGCAATATTGTTTTGATTAAATAAGAGTTGCAAGCAAATTAAGCCCACAAAATAAAAAGGGATTAAACTGCATCATGAAATATTTTCAGGTTGCAGATGACAAATTTACGTTTTCCTCAGGCAAATCTGCGATATAACATTGTTGATATAACTTAGACATATTTTGTATTTGAGGTTGTGTAGTTGTTATTGTCATGCTACGGCTCCGCAGCCACCTCCATTACAGGACCATAATAAGAATGTCGCAGAAAAATAAATTATTGCCCCTCGCGCTGGGCATGCTCTCGCTTGCCTCCGTTAACGCTCTGGCGGCGGAGACGCTATCGCTTCAGGGAAAAACCATCGGCGTCGCCGTGGTCGGCACACAGCACTTCTGGGATCGTGAAGCCTATAAGGGTGCGACCGAAGAGGTAGAGAAACTGGGTGGTAAGGTGATCGGCGTCGACGGCGGCCGCGATAATCAGGTTCATGCGAATAACCACGATATTTTACTGTCGCGTAAGGTTGATGCGGTAATTAGCATTCTGGGCGACAGCGCCGTTGAGCCTAAATTCAAAGCGCTGCGCGATGCCGGCATTCCGGTATTTACCGTAGACCACGTTTCGAAATATTCGGTCAATAACACCACCTCCGATAACTACACGCTGGGATCGACCATTGGTCGTTATATGGCCGATGAGCTGGGTGGCAAAGGCAACGTCGCGGTATTTAACGCGTTCTCCAGCTCCCTGCGTATTTGCGGCATTCGTTACGACCAGTGGAAATATGTCCTTAAAGATTACCCGGATATTCATATTATTCAGCCGGAGCTGGCCGAACAGTTTGCCAACTCCCCGGAAGACGCGCGGAAGAAAACCCTCGAACTGCTGAGCCAGTACCCGAAAGGTAAGCTCGACGCAATTCACGTGGCCTGCTGGGATCAGCCGGCAATCGGTATTGTCCAGGCGCTGGAAGAGACCGGACGCGATAAAGACGTGAAAGTCACCGCCATCGACGCCGGCCCGGAAACGCTGGAGATCATGGCCGAACCGGGCAGCCCGTTCGTCGCCAACGTCGCCCAGCAGCCGCACCTGATTGGCCAGACCTCTGCCGATAACGTCGCGCGCTACTTCGACAAACAGAAGCTGCCCCTGCAAACCTTTATTCCGGTGGTCCCGGTGAAAGGTCCGCAAGAGGCGAAAGCGGTCTACAAACAGCTAGGATATGGCGAACTGCAGTGATCACTCAATCCTCCGGCGGGGCGACCCCCGCCGCTGGCCTGGCGATGAACCAGATCAGCAAAAGCTTTGCCAACGTGACTGCATTAAATGCGGTCACGCTGCTTCTGAACCCCGGTGAAATTCACGGCCTGATCGGCGAGAACGGCGCAGGAAAATCGACGCTGATAAAAATCCTCGCTGGCGTCTATCGGGCCGATAGCGGCAACGCCACGCTCGACGGCGAGCCGCTGCCGCTCGGCAATCCCGCGGCGATTGAAGCGCTGGGCATCCGCGTTATTCACCAGGAGCTCAACCTGATCCCGCACTTTACCGTGGCGGAATCGGTATTCCTCGGCCAGGAGTATCGCACCCGCTGGGGGGCGCTGGACCGGCGGCGGATGAACGCCGCGACCGAGGCGTTTTTCCGCGACAGCTGGCAGCTGGACATCAATCCCCGCCGCCTGATCCGCGACCTCAGCCTCGCCGAGCGCAAACTGGTGCAAATCGCCAGGGCGCTGATCGACGGCGCGGCAAAGCTGGTGGTCTTCGATGAGCCCACCGCGCCGCTGGAGGCGCAAGAGGCCAGCCTGGTCTCCTCAGCGATTCTGCGCCTTCGCGAGCAGGGGATCGCGATCCTCTATATTTCCCACTATCTCAACGAAATCGCCGCCCTTTGCGATCGCGGCACGGTGCTGCGTAACGGCGAGGTCGTCGGCTATCCCGACCGGGAGCTCCTGCAGAATACCGACGCGCTGATTAAAATGATGGTCGGTCGCGACATTGAACAGCTCTATACCCCTCGCCAGAGCAGCGCTCATCAGGTCGATGCCGCCGCGCCGGTGCTGTCGGTTCGCCATCTCAGCGACGGTCAGCAGTTGCACGATATTAGCTTTGATATTCAGCCGGGAGAGATCGTCGGCATCGCCGGGCTGCTGGGCGCCGGGCGCGACGTGCTGGTCGATCTGCTTTACGGGCTGCGCCGCCCCCGCAGCGGCACGATTAGCATCGACGGCCAGGCGAAGCGGCTGCGGACGCCGTATCAGGCTACCCGCGCCGGGCTAGCCCTTGTGCCGCGCGACCGTCGCCATCAGGGGCTGATTCTCCCCTTCTCCACCGCCGACAATATCAATCTGGCCTCGCTACCGGAGACCGCCACTTTCGGCTGGGAACATCGCGGCAAAGCGCTGGATAAAGCGCGCGGCTGGATCGAACAGCTCGCCATCCGCCCCGGCCGTCCGGAACTGCCGGTGCGTTTTATGAGCGGCGGCAACCAGCAAAAGGCGATTCTCGCCCGCTGGCTGGGCACCGATGCGCGGCTTTTCATCCTCGATGAACCCACCCTCGGGGTGGATATCGGCGCGCGCAGCGATATCTATCAGCGTACCCGCGAGCTGGCGGATCGCGGTCGCGGCGTACTGGTCTCATCCAGCGACGCGCCGGAGCTGCTGGGCCTTTGCGACCGCATCCTGGTGATGTGGCGCGGCGAGCTAGTGGCTAATCTCCCGACCCGCGGGCTGACGCTGGACGCGCTGCTGGTGACGATTAACGGTGGACAGGAACAACAGGTATGAGTGCAGGTATCCAGCGCCGCCCCCTTCCGGGCATCACGACGCTTATCGAAAAATTTCCCCTGATTCTCTTTTTTGCGCTGCTGGTCTGGCTCAGCCTGCAGTCGCCTTTCTTTTTAAGCTGGCAAAATATCAGCATGATGCTGGTGCAGAGCGTGCCTCTGGCGATCCTCTGCTTCGGCCTGGTCTGCGTGATTGCCGTCGGCGGCGATGATGTGGTCTCCGGCGGCATCGACCTGTCGCTGCCCGCCATCGCGGTGCTCGGCGTCGCGCTGCTCAGCCTCGGCATGGCCGAGTGGAACACCCCGTACCTGGCGCTGTTTATACTGCTGATTGCCGTGAGCCTGGCCTGCGGCGCGGTCAACGCTACGCTGGTGCTGGCGGCGGGTCTGCCGCCGCTGCTGGCGACCCTGTCAACCTCGGTGGCCTTCACCGGACTGACCGACCTGCTGACCGGCCAGCGGCGCATCGCGGTAAACGACCCGCTGATGGTGGCTTTTCGCGATAACGATCTGTTCGGCATTCCCTTGCCGCTTATCTATCTGCTGGCGGTCTTCGCGCTGTTTCAGTTTTTGCTCCACCACTCCCGCTTCGGCCAGCATTTACAGGCGGTGGGCGGTAACCGCGATATGGCGCAGATGAGCGGGCTCAACGTTCGTCGTTTGACCATTATCGTCTGGCTGCTGGCAGGCATTGCCGCCGGCCTGGCGATTTTACCGCTGCTCAGCCAGGGCTCCGGCAGCTCCAGCGGCACGGCGACGCCGCTGCTGCTGGAAACCGTCCTCGCTACTTTTATCGGCGCGGCGTTTTCGCGGCGTCGGGTGGTCACCATCTGGGGGGCGCTGCTCGGCGCGGTACTGGTCAACGCGCTCTCAAACGGGCTCGGCCTGCTGGGGGTGAATATTTTCTGGATGGGCGCGATCAAAGGCGGCCTGATCCTCGTGGTGCTGGCGGCGTCGGCGGTCAGACATAAAGGAGGCAACTGATGAGCCAGATGACGCTCAAGACCCCATCAACGAGTCAAACCGGCAGCACCCCGCTGGCGTGGCTTTCTCGGGCGGGATTCGGCGGCATTACCCTGCTGGCGATTGCCCTGTTCGGCTGGGCGAACCCGGTATTTCTGACCTTCGATAACTGGGCCAATCTGCTGCAGGGCAGCGCGATTTTGCTGATCGTGGCGATGGCGATGACCCTTATCGTTAGCGCCGGGGCGATTGACCTCTCCGTCGGCGTCGCGCTTGATTTCGGCGCTGCCTTTGCGCTGGTGGCGCTCAAAACCTGGCACCTGCCGTGGCAGGCAGCGGTGGGCTGCGCGCTGCTCGGCGGGGTGATTATCGGCCTGCTGAACGCCTTCCTGATCCTTGTCTGCCAGATTCGTCCGTTCCTCGCCACCCTCGGCACCTGGTTTATCGCCAGCAGCGCCGAACGCATCTATACCGACGGCGGCGGCTCTATCTCCTACCGCCGGATGGCGCCGGAGTATCACGATCTGGCGGTCGGCAATATCGCCGGTATTCCAACGCCGGTGGTGATCGTGCTGGCGCTGTGGCTGACGGCCTGGCTGATTACCGAACGTACGTTGTTCGGCAAATACGTGCGCGCTATTGGTCAGAACAGCGAAGCGGCGCGGATCGCCGGGATCCGCGACCGCCGGACCATGCTGTGGGTGCTGGTGTCGGCCTCCGCGCTGTGCGCCGTCGGCGGCGTCATTCTCTCCGCCAACCTGCGTCAGTTTACGCCACTGGCCGGTCAGGCCTACCTGATGGACGCCATCGCCGCGGTCTTTATCGGCACCGCCTTCAACCGGCTGGGTCGGGTCAGCATCGCCGGCACCCTCGGCGGCGTGCTGTTCCTCGCGATTATAGATAACGGCCTGAACCTGATGGGGCTGAACTACCTGGTGAAAGACGCGCTGGTTGGCGTGATTCTGGTGGTCGCGCTGGCCCTCTCCTTCTGGCAGGCGCGTCTGCGCCAGACCCATCGTTAAGCGGAGCTCTCATGGCAACCTTTGACGCCGTCTTTGTCGGCCTGACTATTCTTGATATCGCCGGTCGCCCGGTCATCGACATCCCGCCGCGCGGCGGGGTAGCCTTTATCGAACAGATCCGACTTAACCCCGCCGGAACCGCCGCCGGGGCCAATATTAACGCCGCGAAACTGGGCATTCGCACCGCCGCGGTGGCCTGCCTCGGCGAAGATGAAAAAGCCGATTTTATCCTCGCCAGCTACGCGCGTCTGGGGATCGACTGCTCGCTGATCCAGCGCACCGCGCAGCAGGAAACATCGGCGACGATCCTGCCCATCCGCCCCAACGGCGAGCGCCCGGCGCTGCACTGTCGGGGGGCCTCCGATGCCCTTTTCGTCGGCGAAGAGGAGTTTGACGCGATCCTTGATTGCCGCTTTCTGCACCACGGCGGCAGCGGCCTGCTGGCGGCGATGGACAGTGGGCAAAGCGCGCTGCTGTTACAGGCGGCGAAAGCCCGCGGCGTCACCACCAGCTTTGATTTAATCGCCCCCGACGCGCGCACCCTGAATCTGCTGCGCCCGCTGCTGCCGTCGGTGGACTACTTTATGCCTTCCCTTGAAGAAGCGGCGTATCTCTCCGGGGAGACCCAGCCGGAAGCGATCGCCCGCTTCTTCTTTGCGCTTGGCGTCGGAACCTGCATTCTGAAGGACGGCGAGAACGGCTCCTGGCTGCTGACCCGCGACGGCGCCGTCGAGCATATCGCGCCGTACCGGGTCGATGCCGTAGATACTACCGGCTGCGGCGACAGCTACTGCGGCGGCTTTATCGCCGCGCTGGCCCGTGGGCTAAGCGTCAAAGAGGCGTGCGAGGTGGCTTCCGCCGTCGCCGCCCTGGTGGCGACCGGCATGGGATCGGATGCCGGCGTGGTTGACTGGCAGCATACGCAGGAGTTTATGGCGACCCACCGTCGTGGATAACAAGCTTCGCCGCCGCATTGCGCGGCGGCAAGCGCGGCTTAACGCCACTGATAGAGCAGCGGCTCTCCGGCGACGTAGCGCTGGAGATCGGCGGCAATCATCGCCGTATGCTTAGCAATGCTCTCCCGCGTCGCCCCGGCGATATGCGGAGTAATAATCACGTTATCAAACTCGGTAACGAAAGGATGATCGCGCCACAGCGGCTCGCGATGGTAGACATCCAGCGCCGCACCGCCCAGCGGGCCGTGGCGCAGCGCGTGAATCAGCGCCTCCTCATCCACCACCGCCGCGCGCGAGGTATTAATCAACAGCGCGCCCGGCTTCATGCTATTCAACAACTGCGCGTTCACCAGCCCATCGCTGTGCGGGCCGCTGCTCAGATGCAGGCTCACGATATCCGCCTCGCGGAACAGCCCTTCAAGCGTCGTCTTCTGCAACCCCGGTTCGTTGATATCCTCAGCGGCGACAAACGGGTCCACCACCAGTACCGCCATGCCAAAGGCGCGGGCGATACGCGCCACCCGGCGGCCAATATTACCGTAACCGATCAGCCCCAGGGTTTTGTTGCGCAGCTCGCTGCCTTTAAACACCTCATACGGGCTTTGCGGACTGACGTCCCACACCACATCGCGGCGCAGCCCGCTCTGGGTAGCCTGGGCCGCGTTCTCAGCGTGAGTGAATTCACCGCGCTTCAGTGCCGCGTGGGATTGCGGAATATGCCGCGCCAGGCTCAGCATCAGCCCCAGCGTCAGCTCGGCGGCAGCGTCGGCGTTGCGCCCCGGCGTATAGAGCACGCGGATACCGCGCGCCTGGGCGGCTTTGGTATCGATGTTCACCGGATTGGCGCGCGTGCAGGCGATCACCTGTAAACGCGGGCAGGCGGCGATCACCGCTTCCGTCACCTCATCGTAGCTGGTCACCAGCACCTCGGCGTCGTGGGCCAGTTCGATCAGCTGGCCTGCGCTCAGCTTCGGCTTGCCCAGCGCCCAGCCTTCCACCCGCAGTTCGCCCAGTTGCTGAAAAGCGCTGAGGTCGCCGGCGTGCTCGGCGGTAAAAACAATTTTCATATGCGTTATTCCTGAGAAATATGTTGAAGCGCCTCGCGGCGGGCCTGCCACACCGGGAGCATCTGCTCGCGCAGCAGGCGGTAAACCGGATAGAGCGCGACATAGCGGCTGTGCGCCTGCGGATTGGGCCGATAGCGAGTCTGTTCCAGCGCCGGATGACGGGTCAGCGCATCGACGCTGCGCGCCGCCAGAATCGCCGCGCCGCGCGCGCTAAGTTCGTTGAAAGGACTGGAAACCACCGTTCTGCCGGTACAGTCGGCAATAATTTGCAGCCAGGTCGCCGAAGCCGCGCCGCCGCCGGTCAGGTACAGTTCGCCGCCCTGCGGGTAGCCCTGAAGCGAGTCGACGATGGCGAAGGCCAGCCCTTCGAACACCGCCCGCTGCAGCTCCGCGCGGGTGGTGTGCTGGCTAATGCCGAAATAGCCGGCCCGCGCCTCAGGGCTAAAGAACGGCGCGCGTTCGCCGTTGAGGTAGGGCTGCCAGAAGACGCCGCCGCTGCCCGGTTCAACGCTGGCGATGTTCTGTTCCAGCTGCCGTAAATCCGGCTCAAGCGAGATTTGCTGCTGGAGCCAGTCGATGTTCGGCGTCCCGGCCTGCATCGGAAAAAGGTTAATAAAGCTGCCGGCTTCGGTATGGGTGACGTAGCGCGTCCCCTCGTTGACCGTCTGGCGACCGTGGCAGACGATGCCGGTGCAGCAGGTGGTGCCGAGAATGGTATAGATATCGCCGTCGTTGACCGCGCCGCAGCCCAGCGCCGCGCTGCAAACATCCAGCGCACCAGCCGCCACCGGCGTGTCCGCAGGCAGCCCGGTGAGCGCCGCGACCTCTTCACGCAGCGCGCCCGCCTGTGCGTCCGGCGCCAGTAGCGGCGGGAACAGATGTTGTAAATCTGCCAGACCCATCTCATTGAGCACCACCGTGGATAGCTTCCCGCTCTGCTGATTCAGCAAAGAGGTGCTGGCATCGGTGAGATCCAGCGCCGCGACGCCGGTGAGGCGAAAGCGGATCCAGTCCTTGGCGAAAAACAGATAGCGGGCCGCCGCCAGCCGCTCTGGCTGGTGATGCTTGAGCCAGCATAGCTGCATGCTGGTGTTACAAGGCTGCAGGTGGGTGCCGGTATCGTCAAAGAAACGGCGGTCAAAGCCGGGGCGGCTGAGCAGTTCGCTCATCAGATCGCGGCTGCGGGTGTCGCTCCACAGAATACCCGGCCCGACCGGTTCGCCTTCGGCGTCGCTGAGCCACACCCCTTCGCCTTGCCCGGCGAGGCCGATGGCGCGTAAACGCCCGTTTTGCAGCGCCGGATGCCGGGCGATATCGCGTAAAATCGCTACCACCGACTGCCACAGCTGGGCCATATCCTGCTCGGCGTCACCGTTGGCCGACAGCAGAGGACCGGTGTTCTGCGCCGCGCTGGCGCACGCCTGAAAGCGTTCATCAAACAGCACCGCTTTCACACGCGAGGTGCCGATATCGATTCCGAGATAAAAATCCATGCCTGACCCGTTAGTGAAGAGAAATTAGTCACGTTCGTAGCGGCGGCGCATCAGCTCGCATTCGAAGAGAAACTCCAGTCCTTCGAGCTGGCGACGGGCCTCGTGAATGTCTTTACCCCAACAGGTCAGGCCGTGGCCGCGCAGCAGGAAGCCGTAGCGCAGCGGGTGGGTCTGGGCATAATCTTCAATGCGCGCCGCCAGGGCATCGATATCCTGGTCGTTATCAAAAATAGCGACCGGCACGGTATCGAGATGGCTGTGCTGGCCGGTCAGGGTTTTCTGCATCTCATAACCCTGCAGCGCCAGGGTGGCGCTTTTTTCAATCCGCGACAGCACGGTGGCGTTGACGGTATGCACGTGCAGAACCACGTTCGCCTCCGGGAACAGGCGATACACCAGGGTATGCAGGCCGGTTTCAGCGGAGGGTTTACGCCCGGAAGGCGCTGTGTTGCTGGCGATCTCCACCTGGAGGAAATCCTCCGTCGTCAGGCTGCCTTTATCGCGCCCCGACTCGCTGAGCCAGCACCAGGTCTCATCCTGACGCACCGACATATTGCCGCCGGTGGCCGGCGCCCAGCCCTTCGCGCCGATCCAGTGACAGGTGGTGACCAGTTGCGCGAGTCTTTCTTGCCACATAGCAGTTCCTTAGTTTAGCGATGTTGTATTTAGCCGTCTAAATGGCTATTTACCCGATACTAACACCGCCGACGTAAGCGAACAATATTTCAGGAAAGACTTACATTGATAATGGTTATATCAGAAAAGAATATGAAATTACTGTTTTTAACAACAATACAACTGAGCATTTTCATGACGCCAAAATTACCGGCTACAGGTGGTCAAAAAGATGGGGGATCGTGCCGCCGGGAAATGGCGCAAAATTGGCATCATTTGTCGATTCCGCCCTCCCCGCAGGTCGGGTAAGGTGCCAGCCGACAGGAATGCGTGCAATAGCGCACTCCCCTGCTCCACGGCGGTGCAAAACATGTCATTGTGCACACATTTATGGCAAACATCGGCTAAAAAACGCCATTTTATGTGCACACTGCCCACTTCATTGTGTTACCCCTGCCCCGCTTTTTCTGGCACACCTCTTGCTACTCCTCTGCCATCGCTTTTCGGATAGCCACTCAGAGGTTCCACCATGTCAAACAGCAATGATTTTCCGCTCGTCGAAGCGCCCGCATCCGGGCGTAAAGGCGTATTTTCCATCTCGATGGTTCTGTTCAGCTTTACTTTTTTTACCGGCACCATGTTCGCGGGCGGCAAGCTTGGCGTTTCTTTCTCCATCGTTAACCTGCTGTGGATTGCGGTCATCGGTAACTTTTTGCTGGCCCTGTACGCCGCGTCGCTCGGTTGGATAGCCGCGCGCAGCGGGCTGAATACCGTGCTGATGGGCCGTTTTTGCTTCGGTGAAATCGGCAGCAAGCTCGCCGATTTTATTCTCGGTTTCGCCGAGCTGGGATGGTACGCCTGGGGGACCGCGACGGTCGCCATCTCGCTGGTCAAAATCCTCGCCCTTCCTGAGGCGACAACCATTCCGCTGATGATCCTGTTCGGCATCCTGTTCTGCGTCACCGCGCTGGTGGGCTATAAGGGGCTGGATGCGCTGTCGCGCGTGTCGGTACCGCTGATGTTTATTCTGCTGGTGGTGTCGATGTATCTCGCCGCCCATCATGCCGGCGGCTGGCAGGCGATGACCAAAATCGAACCGGGCGAAACCATGACCTGGTCGGCGGCCATCACCATGGTATTCGGCACCTTTGCCAGCGGCGCGACCCAGGCGACGAACTGGACGCGGCTGGCTAACTCCAGCCGCACCGCCATCGTCGCCAGCATGAGCAGCTTCCTGATCGGCAACGGGCTGATGATTATCGCCGGCGCCTGGTGCGCCATCGTCTACCAGCAGGCCGATATCGTGGAAGTGCTGATTTTGCAGGGGCTGTCGGTCGCCGCGGTGGTGATGCTGTGCCTCAACCTGCTGACGATTCAGGGACCGACGATCTACAACGTTTCGGCGGCGGCCTGCCATCTGCTGCGCAGCGAGCGTCGCCGCACCCTGACCGTGGTTGCCGCCGGGGTCGGCATTCTGCTGGCCATTGGCGGTATGTATGAAATGCTGATCCCTTTCCTCGTGCTGCTGGGCAGCATCATTCCGCCCATCGGCGGCGTGATCCTCGCCGACTACTGGTTTTATCGCGGCGGCCGCTATCCGCTGCTGCACACCGCCCGTTTGCCGCGTTTTAACTGGCTGGGACTGAGCGCCTACGCCGTGGGCGCGGTGGTGGCTTACCTGTCGCCGTGGATCGCCCCGCTGGTTGGCATTAGCGTGTCCGCGCTGGCCTATATCGCGCTGACTCGCCTGAGCAAACGCCAGCCCGCCGCTGATTCGGTCGCGGAGCAGTAGCCGTGAGCCTGACGGTCGGCGAAATCCTCGCCCTGGAGGGGCTATCCGCCATGCGCCTGCGCGCCGGTAAGCAGGGGCTGCAGCTGGCGGTTCGCTGGTACTACGTGGCGGAAAATGAAAATATCGCCGAATGGATCATGGGCGGGGAGCTGGTATTTATCACCGGGATCAACCATCCCCGCGATGAAGACAACCTGATTCATTTGCTGATGGAAGGCAAACAGCGCGGGATCGCCGGCATGGTGATCCTCACCGGCGACGTCTATATTCAGGCGATCCCGCCGCGCCTGATCGCGCTGGCCGACGCGCTGGGCATTCCGCTAATCGAACAGCCCTATCTGCTGAAAATGGTGATCGTGACCGAACGCATCGGTACCGCACTGGTACGCAGCGAAAACGCCCTGCAATCGCAGCGCGATATTCTGCTGCAGCTGTTAACCGGCGACTACCCCGACCTGCAAATACTGCATCAGCGCGCGCTCCACCAGCAGCTGGATTTTACACGTCCGCTGCGGGTGGCGGCGCTGCGCCTTGAGGGGATACCGCGTCTGTTTCGCCAGTTTCCGCCGGAGCAGGCCGAAGCCTGGCTTCAGCAGGCCCGCCGCACCGTGCGCCAGCGCCTGCAGCAGCAGCTCAATCAGCAGGGCAACCCCTTCCCTCTGGTCGAGCGCAGCAATATGTTTCTCTTCCTCCTGCCGGATGAAGACGGCGAGTTTTATCAGCAGAAAACGTGGCTCCAGGCGTGGCTGATTGCGCTGGCGGAGGGCGACGACGGGCTTTCGCTGCTGTGCGGCCTTTCGGCGCCGGTGCAGCAGCTGCAGGGATATCAGCGCGCGCTGTCGCAAGCGCGTCAGGCGCTGGATCTTAGCGATAATCTGCGTCCGGCCCAGCGCATCAGCGACTACCAGCAGCTGGGGTTTATCAAGCTGCTCTCCGCCGTTAGCGACCCCGCCCTGCTGAGCGACTTTATGCACGACACCCTCGGCTGTCTGATTGAGCCGGATCGCAAAAGCCCGTGGCTGCTGATGGAGACCCTGGAAACGCTGCTTCAGGAGAGCGGCAACGTGGTCAGGGCCGCCGAGCGGCTGGGCATTCACCGTAACACGCTGCATCAACGTATTCAGCGTATTGAAAAGTTGACCGGCTATCCGGTCAGCCATCCGCAATTTCATCTCAACGCCTCGGTCGCCTTAGCGATCTGGCGTATGTCGCAAAACCATTTACGGGAACAACCATGAAAATTATCAACGCGCGCCTGCGCCAGCAAGAAGCGCTCTATACCCTCGACTTACAGGACGGCGTGATTAAAAGCATTACCGCGCAGGCGGCGGCGCAGGTGGCTGGCGCCAGCGACATCGATGCCCAACAAAAGCTGGTTATCCCGCCATTCGTCGAGCCGCATATCCATCTTGACGCCACCCTGACGGCGGGCGAGCCGGAGTGGAATATGAGCGGCACCCTGTTTGAGGGCATCGCCCGCTGGAGCCAGCGCAAAGCGAGCGTCACCGTCGAAGATACGCGCCAGCGGGCGCTGAAAACCATCGGCATGCTGCGCGACAACGGCGTACAGCACGTGCGTACCCACATTGATGTCACCGATCCCTCCCTGACCGCCCTTGAGGCGATGCTGAGGGTGAAAAAGGAGGCGGCCCATCTTATCGATCTGCAGATCGTCGCCTTTCCGCAGGAGGGCATTGAGTCCTTTCCCGGCGGACGCGAACTGATGACCCGCGCCATCGAAATGGGCGCCGACGTGGTGGGCGGCATTCCGCACTATGAAAATACCCGCGATAAGGGCGTCAGCTCGCTGGTTTTTCTGATGGACCTGGCCGAGCGCCACGGCTGCCTGGTGGACGTGCACTGCGATGAAACCGACGACCCGCAGTCGCGCTTTCTGGAAGTGCTGGCGGAAGAGGCCCGGGTGCGCGGCATGGGCGCGCAGGTCACCGCCAGCCATACCTGCGCCATGGGCTCTTACGATAACGCCTACTGCTCGAAGCTGTTCCGCCTGCTCAAAGCTTCGGGCATTAACTTTATCTCCTGCCCGACCGAAAGCATTCATCTGCAGGGTCGCTTCGACAGCTGGCCGAAACGCCGCGGCGTGACGCGGGTGGCGGAGCTGGACCGCGCCGGGATCAACGTCTGCTTCGCTCAGGACTCCATTCAGGACCCGTGGTACCCGCTGGGCAACGGTAACATCATGCGCATTCTCGACGCCGGGCTGCATATCTGCCATATGCTGGGATACGAAGATTTGCAGCGCTGCCTCGATCTGATTACCGAGAACAGCGCCCGCACCCTGTGCCTCGGCGACAACTACGGCATTGCCGAAGGACGCCCGGCGAACCTGCTGATCCTCGATGCGGAAGACGACTATGACGCGCTGCGCCGCCAGGCCAAAGTGCTGACCTCCATTCGACATGGCAAGGTCATTTTGCAGCGTCAGGCGGAGCAGATTCGCTATCCGGCATAAGCCTGAAGTTGACGCGGTCGCGATGCCGCGTCAACCCACTGCTCGCCCGGGGATTTATGTGGTACCTTTTAACGACTTTTTCCGTGCCGGCCATGGGCTCCAGCGTCGGCGCGGGCTCACTGAGGATAACCCGTACCCTGATACTATGAGCGAAAAAAAATGGATTAAGGCAGAGGACGTTGCCCGGCTCGCTGGCGTCTCCCGTTCCGCGGTTTCCCGTACCTTTACGCCCGGGGCATCGGTGGCGGAAAAAACCCGCCAGAAGGTTCTCGCCGCGGCGGAAACCCTGGGCTATCAGGTGAATATCATCGCCCGCACGATGAACACCGGCAGCAGCAACTTTATTGGCATCGTCACCGCTGGGTTTGATAACCCGTTCCGCAGCAAGCTGCTGTCGCCGCTGGTCCACCAGCTGGCGCTCAACGGTTTTATGCCGCTACTGATGAACGCCGACGATCCGCAGCAGCTCGCCCCGTCGCTCAGGCAGCTGCTGAGCTATCACGTCGCGGGGGTCATTATCACCTCCGGGGCGCCGCCGCTGTCGCTGGCGGAGGAGTATCTGGAGCGAAAAATCCCGGTAACCCTTATCAACCGCCACGCCGAGCTGGCCGGCTGCGACCGCGTGTGCAGCGACAACGCGCAGGGGGCGAAGCTGGTGGCCGAGCTGTGTGCCCAGCGCCGGTGGCGCCAGGCCGGGTTTATCGGCGAAAGTCTGGATAACTTCAGCACCCGCCAGCGCTACGAAGCGTTTGTTGCCCATAGCCAGGGCATGGAGATCGCCGCGCACTTCTGCGACAGCAGCGGCTATCAGGCGGGATTTGCCGCCGCCAGGCAGCTGCTCGCCGCGCATCCGCGTCTGCAGGCGCTATTCTGCGCCACCGATATGCTGGCGCTTGGCGCCCTGGACGGCCTGCGGGCGGACAACCCCACGGCTTCGCTGCCGGCAATTATCGGTTTCGACGATATCCCGCAGGCGGACTGGCAGCCCTATCAGCTGACTACCGTGCAGCAGAATACCGCCCTGCTCGCCCACCACGCGGTGGATCTGCTGGTGACGAGGATCGCCAAATTCAGCCTGCCGTCACGCCATCGTGAAGTGCCGGTGAAACTGATCGTTCGTCAAAGCGCGAAATGAAAAATTCATTTTATGTCGAAGCGATCACAGAATAATTCTTTTAATCCATCCACACTCATTTTGCCCTTCGGGGCTGTTTTTTTCAGGCGAATTGCACACGTGTGCAAAAATAGGGAGTTACGATGAAATCACTGGAATTACATGAACTGCAGGCCCGCTATCGTTTAGCCTGCGAGCTGGCGAAGGCCGGCGCTGAGCTGGCGTTCGAATACTATCAGCAGCGCGACCGGCTGGCGGTGGATCATAAAGGCGACGACCTGCAGGATGTGGTCAGCGTCGCCGATAAGCGGGTCGAAGCGTTTGTTAAGCAGCGCATTACCGACGCCTTCCCGCAGGACGGTTTTCTCGGCGAGGAGAGCGGGACGCAGATGCCGGACGCGCGCGTGCTGTGGGTTGTCGATCCTATCGACGGCACCAGCTGTTTTCTTAACGGCCTGCACACCTGGTGCCTGTCGCTGGCCATCCTTGCCGAAGGCGAACCGGTTATCGGGGTGGTGTACGACCCCAACCACCGCGAGCTGTTCCACGCCCTGAAAGGCCAGGGCGCATGGCTTAACGATACGCCCATCGCGCCGCATCCGGCGGCGACGGTCAAAGAGGGGGTGATGGGCGTCGGCACGTCGCACCGCGTGACGCCTGCGGTCTTTCTGCCCTTCCTTGATGCGCTGCTGAGCGACGGCGGGATGTTTATCCGCAACGGCTCCGGAGCGCTGATGAGCGCCTGGGCGGCGGCGGGCAGGCTTATCGGCTACTACGAACCGCATATGAACCCATGGGACGGACTGCCGGGGCTGGTGCTGATGCGCGAAGCGGGCGGCCTTAGCAACGACTATCTGGCAAACGACGGGATTCGTCACGGCAACCCGCTGCTGCTGGCCAGCAAGACGCTCTACCCACAATTAAAAAACATGCTTTGTCACCCACTACCTTAACCCGTATCGGGTCAGGCTTTATCTGATTATGTACTCTACACAACGACAATCAACCCTAAATAATTCGAGTTGCAGAAAGGCGGCAAGTGAGTGACAAATTCGTCGGGAACGAATTTGACCAGCCGAAGGCTGGCCTCCGGTGAGAGGCAGGAGCCTCTCATTAATCCCCAGGAGCTGACTCTGGTAAGTGACTGGGGTGAACGAACGCAGCCAACGCATATGCAACTTGAAGTATGACGGGTTAAACCTCATGGACGAACCACACTAATCAGTCAGGCCTCCGACCTTCGGAGATACCATTATGTCTGGAAGAATTATCGCATTTTTTCGCGCTTCGCCGCCCAAAGCGGGCGGAGAGTTCGATGAGCAGCGCTTTCGCAGCGTGCGCTGGCAAACCTTTATTACCATGACCCTGGCGTACGTCACCTTCTACGTTTGTCGGCTGTCGTTCACCGTCGCCAAAAGCGCGCTGGTGGAGCTCGGCATTACCCCGACGGAGCTGGGCATGATCGGCTCAACGCTGTTTTTCAGCTACGCCATCGGCAAGCTGGTCAATGGCTTTATCGCCGATCATGCCAACGTGGTGCGCTATATGAGCCTCGGGCTGCTGCTAAGCGCCGGGATGAACCTGATGATGGGGATGACCAGCAACGCCATGCTGCTGGCTATCTTCTGGGGGATCAACGGCTGGGCGCAGTCGATGGGCGTCGGCCCCTGCGTGGTATCGCTGGCGCGCTGGTACGGCTGTAAAGAACGAGGCACCTTTTACGCCATCTGGTCGACGGCGCATAATATCGGCGAAGCGATGACCTATATGGTGATCGCGGCGGTGATTGCCGGGTTCGGCTGGCAGATGGGCTACCTGTCGACCGCCGCGCTCGGCGCCGCCGGGGTGGTGCTGATGCTGCTGTTTATGCGCGACTCGCCGCAAAGCTGCGGCTTCCCGTCAATCAACGTGATTCGCGACGAACCGCTGGAGGAGACGGAAGCCCGCGGCTCGGTGTTTAAAAACCAGCTGCTGGCGCTGCGCAACCCGGCCCTGTGGACGCTGGCGCTGGCCTCGGCGTTTATGTATATCGACCGCTACGCGGTGAACTCATGGGGGATCTTCTTCCTCGAACAGGATAAAGCCTACTCTACTCTCGAAGCGTCCGGGATTATCGGGGTCAACGCCATCGCAGGTATCGCCGGAACCATTATCGCCGGGATGCTCTCCGACCGTTTCTTCCCGCGCAACCGCAGCGTGATGGCCGGCTTTATCAGCCTGCTCAATACCGCCGGCTTTGCGCTGATGCTCTGGTCGCCGCACGGCTACTACACCGATATTCTGGCGATGATTATCTTCGGCGCCACTATCGGGGCGTTGACCTGCTTCCTTGGCGGCCTGATCGCCGTCGATATTTCGTCGCGTAAAGCGGCGGGCGCCGCGCTCGGCACCATCGGTATCGCCAGCTACGCGGGGGCGGGACTCGGCGAGTTTCTCACCGGCATCATCATCGATAAAACCTCGATGATCGAAAACGGCAAAACGCTGTATGACTTCAGTACGCTGTCGCTGTTTTGGGTAGGCACCGGCCTGATGTCCGCGCTATTCTGTTTTACCACCGCCGCGATTGTCGCCAGGCGACACGCGATAGAACGTCAGACCTCATTCTCGTCATAACCTTTTAACTTATAAGGAAGATTTTATGATGCCTGTACGACATCAGGTTTTGCTACGTCTGCTGCTCGCCTGCACCCTGCCGCTGCTGGCTGCGCCGGGGCACGCCGCCGCGCAGTTTGCGCTGGAAAAGGTGGTTGAACTCAGCCGCCACGGCATTCGTCCGCCGACGGAGGGCAACCGGGAGGCCATCGAAGCCGCGACCCAGCGTCCGTGGACGCAGTGGACCACCCACGACGGCGAGCTCACCGGCCACGGCTATGCCGCCGTCGTCAATAAAGGGCGCGATGAAGGCGCGCGCTATCGCCAGCTCGGTCTGCTGACGGCGGGCTGTCCGGCGAACGGGGAAATTTACGTTCGCGCCAGCCCCCTGCAGCGCACGCGGGCCACCGCCCAGGCGCTGGTGGACGGCGCATTTCCCGGCTGCGGCGTGATGATTCATCACGTCAGCGGCGACGCCGACCCGCTGTTTCAGACCGATAAATTTGCCGCCACGCAACCCGATCCCGCCCGCCAGCTGGCGGAGGTGAAGAAGAAGGCCGGCGATCTGGCCCAGCGTCGGCAGGCGCTGGCCCCGGCTATTCAACTGCTGAAAAACGCGGTTTGCGTACCCGATAAGCCCTGCCCGGTGTTTGATCTACCGTGGCAGGTGGAGCAGAGCAAAAGCGGCAAAACGTCGATTAGCGGTCTGAGCGTAATGGCCAATATGGTCGAGACGCTGCGCCTGGGGTGGAGCGAAAACCTGCCCCTCAGCCAGCTGGCGTGGGACCATATTACCCGCGCCAGCCAGATCACCGCCCTGCTGCCGCTGCTGACGGAAAACTACGATCTGAGCAACGACGTGTTTTATACCGCGCAAAAACGCGGCTCGATTCTGCTTAACGCGATGCTGGAAGGGGTACAAGAAGGCGCCACGCCAAACGTACGCTGGCTGCTGCTGGTGGCACACGATACCAATATCGCCATGGTGCGTACGCTGATGGATTTTAGCTGGCAGCTGCCGGGGTACAGCCGCGGCAACATCCCGCCGGGCAGCAGCCTGGTCCTCGAGCGCTGGCGCGATACCCACAGCGGGAAACGCTACCTGCGCGTCTACTTCCAGGCGCAAAGTCTGGACGATTTACGCCGCCTGCAAATGCCGGATAGCCAGCATCCAATGCTGCGCCAGGAGTGGCGTCAGTCGGGCTGTCAGACCACCGACGTCGGAACGCTGTGCCCTTACCAGGCGGCGTTGACGGCGCTCGGCAAGCATATCGACCGGCAGTCCGCTCCGGCGGTAGAAATGGCGCTGCCATAAGTTGAAGGCGAAGCGAGTGAGGTCGCTTCGCCTTTTTCGCTCAGGTTCAGGCCTTTTCTGGCTTGAACGCCCCGGCGGCGACCTGCTCCGGGGTCACCACGCCGCTGTCCAGCACCCAGCCGCTGACTAACGATGCGGGCGTGACGTCAAAGGCCGGGTTGTACACCGCGGCCTCTCTCGGCGCCCATTGTACCGCGCCAAAGCTGCCAGCGACGCCGGTCACTTCGGCGGCTGCCCGCTGCTCAATCGGAATCGCCGCGCCGTTCGGGCAATGGCGGTCCAGGGTGGTCTGCGGCGCGGCCACGTAAAAGGGAATCTGATGATACTTCGCCAGCACCGCCAGCGAATAGGTGCCGATTTTATTCGCCACGTCGCCGTTGGCGGCAATACGGTCAGCGCCCACCCAAACCGCGTCGACCTGGCCCTGCGCCATCAGGCTGGCGGCCATCGAATCGGTAATTAGCCGGTACGGCACGCCCAGCTCACCCAGCTCCCAGGCGGTCAAACGTCCGCCCTGCAACAGCGGGCGCGTTTCATCCACCCAGACGTTGGCCACGTTTCCCTGCTGATGCGCCAGCGCAATCACCCCCAGCGCGGTGCCGACGCCCGCCGTCGCCAGGCCGCCGGTATTGCAGTGGGTCAACAGGCGGCTGCCCGGCGTCACCAGCGCGCTGCCCGCCTCGGCGATGCTGGCGCAAAGCTGTTTATCTTCTGCGATCAGACGCAGCGCTTCCGCTTCCAGCGCCTGCGGAAAGTGCTCCTCCGCCAGCGCCTGCTTCATGCGATCCAGATTATTCATCAGGTTTACCGCCGTCGGCCGCGCAGCGCGCAACGTTTCCAGCGCCTGAAATAGCGCATCACGGGTCAGACCGCGCTGCGCCAGCAGCGCCAGCAACAGGCTCGCCGACAGGCCAATCAGCGGCGCGCCGCGCACCCGCAGGGCGTGAATATGATCCACCAGCAGCGCCACGTTATCCGCCGCCAGCCAGCGTTTTTCCTGCGGTAAGGCCTGCTGGTCAAGAATAAAGAGCTGATTTTCGCTTACCCGCAGGCTGGTGGTCTGTAGTGTCTGCATTTAGTTAAATCCCTGTTGCGTTGTTGTATCACATTGTGTCAGGATGGAATCCAGAAGTATAGACGTCTGAACGGCTTAATCAGAATTTTGAGGATCGAGGCAATGTCGCAATACCATACTTTCACGGCCAGCGATGCGGTGGCTTACGCCCAACAATTTGGCGGTATCGAAAACCCGTCAGAACTGGTGTCCGCGCAGGAAGTGGGCGATGGTAACCTCAACCTGGTGTTTAAAATTTTCGATACCGAGGGCGTGAGCCGGATCATCGTTAAGCAGGCGCTGCCCTACGTGCGCTGCGTGGGAGAATCCTGGCCGCTGACCCTTGATCGCGCCCGCCTTGAGGCGCAAACCCTTGTGGCTCACTATCAGCACTGCCCGCAGCACACGGTACGGATTGTCCATTTCGACCCCGTGCTGGCGGTGATGGTGATGGAGGACCTCTCCGATCACCGCATCTGGCGCGGCGAGCTGATTAACAACGTTTACTACCCGCAGGCCGCCAGCCAGTTGGGGGAATACCTGGCCCAGGCGCTGTTCCACACCAGCGACTTTTATCTGCATCCTCACGAGAAAAAAGCCCAGGTGGCGCAGTTTATTAACCCCGAGATGTGCGAAATCACCGAGGATCTGTTTTTCAACGACCCGTATCAGGTTCACGAGCGCAACAGCTATCCAGCCGCGCTGGAAGCCGATGTCGCCGCCCTGCGCGACGATACGCAGCTGAAGCTGGCGGTGGCCGCGCTCAAGCACCGCTTCTTCTCCCATGCCGAAGCGCTGCTGCATGGCGATATCCACAGCGGCTCGATTTTCGTCGCCGAGGACAGCTTTAAGGCCATCGACGCCGAGTTCGGCTTTTTCGGCCCGATAGGCTTCGATATCGGTACCGCCATCGGCAACCTGCTGCTCAACTACTGCGGTCTGCCAGGCCATCTGGGCATTCGCGATGCCGCTGCGGCTCGCGAACAGCGCCTCAGCGATATTCAGCAGTTCTGGACAACCTTCGCCGAGCGTTTTCAGACGCTGGCGGCGGAGAAATCCCGTGATGCCGCGCTGGCCTGGCCCGGCTATGCTTCCACGTTTCTGAAGAAAGTCTGGGCAGACGCGGTGGGCTTCTGCGGCACCGAACTGATTCGCCGCAGCGTCGGGCTGTCGCACGTGGCGGATATCGATACTATCCAGGACGAAGCCATGCGCCATGAATGCCTGCGCCACGCCATCACGCTGGGTAAAGCGCTTATTCTCATTGCTGACCGTCTCGACAATGTCGAAGAACTGATTGCGCGAATTCGTCAGTACGGTTGAATCTCCGTCCAGCCTTTCCAGGCTCGCGCTGCGCTTAGCCGGGCTACGGGTTCGCCACCGTCTGTGGTCCGGTAGCCCGGGTAAGGCGTTTACGCCGCAACCCGGGAAGGCAACAACCCACAATCCCCTACCCCAGATACTCAATCACCGATAGCCCGCCGTTATAGTCGGTGCTGTAGATTATGCCCTGCGCATCAACGAAGACGTCGCAGGACTGGATCACCCGCGGGCGGCCTGGGCGGGTATCCATCATTTTTACCGGTGCGGCAGGCACCAGCGCCCCGGTTTCCACCGGTCGATAAGGGTTAGATATATCGTAAGCCCGCACGCCCGCATTCTGGTAAGTGGCAAAAATCAGCGTTGAGCTGACAAAGCTGCCGGGACGGTTTTCATGCAGGTTATGCGGGCCGAAATGCGCCCCTTTCGCCACATAGTCGGTCTCATCCGGCTGCGGGAAAGTCGAAATACTCACCGGGTTTGTTGGGTCGCGAATATCAAACAGCCAGATCAGCTTCTCGCCGTCCTGCTGGTTATCCAGCACCGCCTCATCAAGCACCACCAGCAGATCCCGATCCGGGAGCGGCAGCGCGGTGTGGGTGCCGCCGCCAAACGGCGGGCTCCAGTTACGGTGGCTGATCAGCTTCGGATGCGCGCGGTCCTGCACATCAAGCAGGGTCAGACCGCCGTCGCGCCAGCTGCCGTAGGCGGTGTCGCCGGCGATAATCGCGTGATGCAGGGCATAGCGCTTGCCCTCCGGCCACTGCGCGGTCTCCCCCGCCGCCAGATTCATTCCCGGTAGCCACCAGCGCCCGGCGACTTCCGGCTTACGCGGATCGGCCAGGTCGATAGTGAGGAAAATGTAGTCGCTAAAACCGTCGATCAGCGAGGAGACGTAGGCCCAGCGTCCGCCGACGTACCAGATGCGGTGAATGCCGATGCCGTTAAGCGACAGGAAGCTGATTTCACGCGGTTTATCCGCAACCGAAATATCAAAGATCCGCAGTCCGGCGCTCCAGCCCTTATCCCGTACGTCGCTGACCGTCTCGCCCACCGAACGGGTGTAGTAAACCTTCTCGTCGGCGAAGCGGGCATCGGCGAACAGATCCCGGGCGTTGATCACCAGCAGCAGATCGTCGTGCGCCTGTAAATGGACGTTCCAGGTACCCGGCGGCGCAGCGATGTAATTGACCGTTTGCGGATTTTTCGGGTCGCGCACATCCACCACGGAAAAACCCTGCGAGACCATATGGCCGATATAGGCAAAACCACGATGGACCATCAGTTGGACGCCGTCCGGGCGTCCCCCCTGATCGCTATGCCCGATCAGCCGCATATTGCGGCTGTATTCTGGTGTGGGTAACGCAGTCACGCAACCTCCTGTTGCCCGGTAAGCGCAGCGCTACCGGGTAGTTGTTATTTGTTCTTTGCTTCGAGAGTGGCGAACCACGGGGCGATAAAGTCTTCGGTCTGGCCCCAGCCCGGGATTATTTTACCCAGCGAGGCGACGTTCACCGCCCCCGGCTGCGCCGCCAGCAGCGCCTGCGGGATCGCCGCCGCTTTAAAGTCGTAGGTCGCAGGCGTCGGTTCCCCGGCAATCTTATTGGCGATCAGGCGCACGTTGGTGGCGCCGATAAGCTTCGGATCCACCGCCACGCTCACCTTCCACGGACTGCCGGATTCGCGCATCAGCTGCAGATCCTGGTTGGAAATATCGATGCTGTAGAGTTTGATCTCGGTGCGGCCGTTCTCTTTCAACGCTTTATACGCGCCCTGGCTGAAGGCGTCCCAGGTTCCCCAGATAGCATCAATTTTGCCTTTCGGATATTTCGCCAGGATCGCGCCGACCTTGTTGGCGGTATCGCCCTGCACGTCGGAAGAGACCGCGCCGATGGACTCCAGCTCTTTGATGCCGGGGTTTTGTTTAAGCAGCGTCTGGTAGGCCGCCTGGCGGCGCTCCATCGGCGGGAAACCCGCGACCCACAGTTTGACGATGTTGGCTTTGCCGTTGAAATCTTTCACCAGTTGGCCAAAGGAGAGTTCGGTCAGCGAAGCGTCATCCTGCTGGGTAACGGTAACGCCCGGGATCTCGCCGTTTACCGCGGTATCGAAGACCGAGACTTTGATCCCGGCGTCCACCGCTTTTTTCACCAGCGCGGTGGCGTAGGGGTCGCGTCCCTGAGATAGAATAATGCCGTCGTATTTCTGGCTAATCGCCTGGTTAACGAAGTCCTGGAATTTGGCATCATCACCGTTACTGAGGAAGGTGCTGATTTTAAACCCGAGCTTTTTCCCCTCCTGGAGCGCCCCGGAGACAAACTGGGTGGTGTTATCGTCGGAGCCCAGATTGCGGATCACCGCGATGCGAATCGGCCCGCTATGTTCGGCAATCGCCGCCGGAAGCGGCGTCGGAGTTTCAGCAAAAGCTGCCGTCGCGTTGAACAACCCCAGTGCGATGAGTGAATACGTTATCTTTTTCATAGTGTTTCCTTTTTGTTACCCTAGATAATTCGAATTGCAGGACGGCGGCAAGTAAACGAATCCCGATGAGCTTACATAAGTAAGTGATTCGGGTGAGTGAACGCAGCCAACACACCTGCAATTTGAAGAATGACGGGTAAAATTTTAGGTACGGCGCTGAAAATAAGTCAGTGCGAGTGCGCCAGCCAGCACCAGCCCTTTAATAATGTCCATTGCGTAGTACGGCACCGAGAGCATCACCAGGCCGTTGGAGAGCACGCCCAGAATCACCGCCCCCACCAGCGTACCGAGCGCGTTCGGTTTACCTGAACCAGCCAGCGAGAAGCCAATCCACGCCGCCGCCACCGCATCCATCAGGTAGCCGCCGCCGGCGTTCACCTGCGACGAGCCGATACGCGAAGCCAGCAGAATGCCGCCGAGCCCCGCCAGCAGAGAGGCGATCACATATGCCGCCACCTTATAACGGGTGATCCGCAGGCCGGAGAGGCGCGCCGCTTCCGGGTTGCCGCCGATGGCGTACATCCGCCGCCCGTGGGTGGTAAAAGAGAGCGCCAGCTGAGCGATAACGGTCACCACCAGCATAATGATCACTATCGTCGGCACCTGCCCCAGCGAACCGAACGCCGCCGGGATCGCGCCTTCCGCCATATCGCCGCTCGGCAGCACCATATTTTCGGTGATCGACCCGCCATAGCTGTAGGTCATCGCCACGCCCTGAATCACGAACAGGCTGGCAAGCGTCGCCAGCATGTCGGGAATACGCAGGATCACGATAAGAAACGCGTTAAACAGCCCCACTAAGGTACAGAGCGCCAGGGTGACAACAATCGCCTCGGTGGTGCCGAAGCCGTGCCAGACAAACAGCGAAATCACCAGCGCATTGGCCAGCGAGGCGGTGGAGCCTACGGACAAATCGAAGCCGCCGATGGTCAGCGATATCGACACGCCGATGGCGATCACCGTCACGATGGCGATGGAGCGCAGGATGTTGATGATGTTAAACGGGTCGAGGAAGTTGTCCGACGCGAGGCCAAAAACGGCGATCAACAGGACGACGGTCAGCAACATGCCCCATTTGTAGAGAAAATCGAAAAATCGCTGACGGCCCGATACCGTCGCGTTCACTGCCAGGGCTTTACTCACGCTGCTGCTCCTCCGGTGGAGTAATAAAGAATGTTCTCTTCCCGGGCCTCTGCGCCCGGAATTTCCGCCACGATGCGCCCGTCCCACAGCACGCAGATGCGATCGCACAGCCCGACCAGCTCGGAGAATTCGCCCGAGGCGTAAATCACCCCTTTGCCTTCCCGCGCCAGGCCGTCAATCACGTTGAAAAGATCCGTTTTGGCTTTGACGTCGACCCCTTTGGTCGGCTCATCGAAAATCAGGACGTTGGCGTTGCCGCGCAGCCATTTGCCAATCGCCACCTTTTGCTGATTGCCGCCGGAGAGACGGCGCAAGGTTTGCGCCGGACCCGACGTCCGTATCCCCATCCGGGCGATCACTTCTTCCGCCCAGCGCCAGGCCTGACGATGGCCAAACAGGCTCCAGCGAGAGAAGCTGCTGTCGGCGCTAACCGCCAGATTCATCGCCACCGGCTCTTCGATAAAAATGCCCTCTTTGCGCCGCTCTTCCGGCACCAGCGCCAGACCGCGCGCCACCGAATCCGCCGGGTCGCGCGGTCGCCACGGCTGGCTATTCAGCTCGCCGCGCGTCAACCGGCTTTTGCTGGCGCCAAACAGCGCCTTGCACAGCTCGGTTTTCCCGGCGCCCGCCAGCCCGGCGATCCCCAGAATCTCCCCCTTGCGCAGGCGCAGCGAGATATCCTGCAGCAGCCCTTCGTCGTGCAGCCCTTCAACCTGTAACAGCACCTCATCGCTATGCGGCGGCCGCTTCGGCGGGAAGATATCGCTCAGCTCATGGCCGAGCATCTTTTCGACGATCTGCTCGCCGCTCAGATCGGCCATCGGCCCGCTCTCAATCAGCCGGCCGTCGCGCAGCACCGTCAGGGTGTCGCAAACCGCGTTTAATTCATGAATGCGGTGCGAGATAAACACGATACCGATGCCCTGCCGCTGCAGGCGGCGAACCACCGCAAACAGGCGCTCGCTTTCGTTTTGGTCCAGCGGCGCGGTCGGTTCATCGAGGATAAGAAAGCGGCAGTGGTGCGACAGCGCGCGGGCCAGCAGAATTTGCTGCTTTTCCGCCAGCGTGCAGCTGTCGATGGAGCGGCGTACATCGAGGCTGACGTCAAGCTGGGCCAGCGCCTCGCGCGCCAGCTGGCGCAGCCGCCCCCAGCGAAAAGCCAGCCCCGGTTCAGCCAGCCTGTCGAGCATGATGTTTTCCGCGATGCTCAGGCCCGGGACCAGCGCGACGTCAACCTCCTGCTGCACCAGGTGAATCCCCAGCTGTTTGGCGTCGCGCGGCGAGCGAATGCTTACCGGCTGATTGTTAATCACCACTTCGCCTTCGTAATGGGCGTGCGTGCCGCACAGCACCGCCATGAGCGTTGACTTACCTGCGCCGTTGGCGCCGGTGAGTGCGTGCACCGACCCCCCCTTCAGGGTAAAAGACACGTTGCTCAGCGCCCGAAAGCCGGAAAAGGCCAGGCTAATATTTTGCATCTCAAGGCGATTGCCGGTCATCCCCTGCACCCTGTCGATTAATGTTCTGATTTAACGAATTTTTCATAGCCGCCCTTGACTGACAAATGCATAAAAGGCATAAGTTAAAGCGAAATAATATTAGCCATCCGGATGTCCAGACATAACATCGGGTTAGCGAAACAGCACAAGGACAGCATTGATGAGTCACAGCGATATCCGCGTGGTCCCCGGCCCCGCCAACTACTATTCCCATCCCGGCAGCCTTGCCCGGCTGCAGGATTTTTACAGCGAAGAACAGCTTTCACGCGCGGTGTGGGTTTACGGCGAGCGGGCTATCGCGGGCGCGCAGGCTTTTCTGCCGACAGCGTTTAACGCGCCTGGCGCCAAAAAAATATTATTTAAAGGCCACTGCAGCGAAAGCGACGTCAGCGAGCTGGCCCGCGCATCCGGCGACGATCGGTCGGTGGTGATTGGCGTTGGCGGCGGCGCGCTGCTCGATACCGCGAAGGCGCTGGCCCGTCGTCTCGGCCTGCCGGTGGTGGTCATCCCCACCATCGCCGCTACCTGCGCGGCGTGGACGCCACTGTCGGTGTGGTATAACGATGCCGGTCAGGCGCTGCAGTTCGAGATTTTCGACGACGCCAACTTCCTGGTGCTGGTGGAGCCGCACATTATTCTTAACGCGCCAGCGGAATACCTGCTGGCGGGCATCGGCGATACGCTGGCGAAATGGTATGAAGCGGTGGTGCTGGCTCCGCAGCCGGAGACGCTGCCGCTCACCGTGCGCCTGGGTATCAACGGCGCGCTGGCGATCCGCGATGTGCTGCTGGAAAGCAGCGAAACGGCGCTGGCCGACCAGCAGCGCGGCGAGCTGACCCAGGCTTTTCGCGACGTGGTGGATGCGATCATCGCCGGCGGCGGTATGGTCGGCGGGCTGGGCGAGCGCTATACCCGCGTCGCCGCCGCCCATGCCGTGCATAACGGGCTGACGGTGCTGCCGCAGACCGAGAAGTATCTTCACGGGACCAAAGTCGCCTACGGCATTCTGGTCCAGAGCGCCCTGCTCGGCCAGGACGAGGTGCTGGCGCAGCTGGTGCAGGCGTATCAGCGCTTTAACCTGCCGACCACGCTGGCGGCGCTGGAGGTGGATATCAAGAATCGCGAACAGCTGGATCAGGTAATTGCCCATACCCTGCGCCCGGTGGAGTCCATCCATTTTCTGCCGGTTGAACTGAACGCCGAAACCCTGCGCGCGGCGTTTGAAAAGGTCGAACGTTTCGTCGGTTAATCTCCGTTTTATTCGCCTCTGCCGCCCGGCGGAGGCGCTTTCGAGCCGCCTCGCAAAGCTGATTTTTCTGCCTTCGCCAGAAGACGATTCTGCGTTAGGGTACCCTCATAAGAAAGTAACAAAATTATCTTATAAACTTATTATTTTCTTATGTTCAACTGAGGTGTACAGTGGAGGTACATAGCATGCTCATCTGGTCAAAAGTGGCAAAAAAGGAACTGGCAAATATCGATTATCGCTATCAGCAGAGAATCAAAAGCAGGCTAGCTGATTTAGGTGACCGTACGGCTCCTCGGCCCGATGTCAGAAAGTTATCTAAACCAGAGAATCATTACCGTCTTCGGGTAGGGATTATCGGGTCATTTTCACACGTCAGGGGCTGACGCTGAGCGACCTGTTTATCGTGTCCGTTAAGCGCAGAACCTCAACAACCTATTTGCATGAGGAGAATATGCCATATGGCTGTTCAGATAATTAAGGATGATGAAGGGAAAGCGCAGTACGCGGTGATCCCCTACAACGAATACTTCCAGATGTGTTTGCAGCTAGCCGAGCTGGATGATGAAACGGAAGCCGATCTTGAAGATATTCCGGTAGAACACGATATCTACGACAACGTGATGCTGCCGGGTGACGTCTGCGACATCATGGATAAAGAGAAAGTCAGCCTGCAGGCGGCGTGGCGCATTTTGCGCGGCCTGTCGCAGCAGGAGGTGGCCGATAAGCTCGGAATTAGCCAGTCGGCGGTTTCCCAGCTAGAAGCTATCGACTCCCGCCCGCAAAAGCGCACCCGCGAAAAGCTGGCGGCCATTTACGGCTGCACGCAGGAGCAGATCAGCCTGTATCTGCCGAAAGAGGGTTAACAGCACTTCGCGCCGCCTTTACCACCGTAGCGCGCGTCCTGACGCTCGCGGAAAAACTCTTCATAGGTCATCGGCGTTTGCTCGGGGTGGGTCGCGCGGATGTGTTCCACGTAGTTGTCGTAATCCGGGACGCCGATCATCATTTTCGCCGCCTGGCCTAAATATTTTCCTGCTTTCGAAAGGGTATCAAACATTTTCAACTCTCATAATCGCCCCCCTTCTTTCGAAGAGGGGCGATAACGTGATGGCTTAGTGAGCGCGTTTCGCCTGGGTCACCAGGCTATCGGCATCGGCAGGTATCGCCTGGTACGGGGTCTCTTTCGCCGTCGGTTTGTCCTCTTTCAGCGCCGCCAGCGCGGTCTTAATCGAGAACAGCGCCAGCACCACAACCACCACCATAAAGAAGATGGTCAGCCCGGCATCCAGACGGTTGTTAAACACCAGCTGCGCCAGCTGCGACTCGGTGTACTGCGGCGGAATATTTCCGCTGTCGATCATCGCCTGGAACTTGTTGGCAATCGCCAGGAAGCCGACTTTGGTGTCGGTGCTGAACGACTTTTGCCAGCCTGCGGTCAGGGTACAAATCAGCAGCCATGAGGTCGGCAGCAGCGCGACCCATGCATAGCGCTGGCGCTTCATCTTAAACAGTACCACCGCGCACAGCATCAGCGCCATCCCCGCCAGCATCTGGTTAGCAATACCAAACAGCGGCCACAGCGTGTTGATGCCGCCGAGCGGGTCAACCACGCCCTGATGCAGGAAGTAGCCCCAGGCCAGCACGCACAGCGCCGTGGCGAGAAGGTTCGCCGGCAGCGAGCTGGTTTGCTTCAGGCCGGGGCTTATCACCCCCAGCAGATCCTGCAGCATAAAGCGCGCCGCGCGCGTACCGGCATCCACCGCGGTCAGGATAAACAGCGCCTCGAACAGAATGGCGAAGTGATACCAGAAGGAGACATCCATCAGGCCGCCCAGCGAACCGTGCAGAATGTAGGCCATGCCTACCGCCAGCGTCGGCGCGCCGCCCGCGCGGGAGATAATCGACTGCTCTCCCACTTCGTGAGCGATCTGGTTAAGGGTATCCGGCGTCACGGTAAAGCCCCAGTTGCTCACCACCTGCGCCGCCGACGCCACCACATCGGTCACGCCCGCCGGAGCCAGCACCGCCATCGGGCTATTCATCGCGAAATAGACGCCCGGGTCGATAATACAGGCCGCCACCAGCGCCATAATCGCCACGAAGGACTCCATCAGCATGCCGCCGTAGCCGATAAAGCAGGCCTGGCCTTCATTGGCCAGCATTTTCGGCGTGGTGCCGGAGGCGATCAGGGCATGGAAGCCGGAAACCGCGCCGCAGGCGATGGTAATAAACAGGAACGGGAACAGGCTGCCGCTCCACACCGGGCCGGTGCCATCGATAAATTTGGTCAGCGCCGGCATCGTCAGCGTTGGACGCATGATCAGGATACCGATCGCCAGGCCGACGATGGTGCCGATTTTCAGGAAGGTGGAGAGGTAGTCGCGCGGCGCCAGCAGCAGCCAGACCGGCAGCACGGCGGCGATAAAGCCGTAGCCCACCAGAATCCAGGTGAGCTGCACGCCGGTATAATCAAACCACGGCGCCCAGGTCGGGCTTTCCGCCACCCAGCCGCCGGAAATGATGGCGAACACCAGCATCACCAGGCCAATCACCGACACTTCGCCAATGCGCCCAGGGCGCAGATAGCGAATATAGATCCCCATGAAAATCGCCAGCGGGATGGTAAAGGCTACGGTGTAAGTCCCCCACGGGCTGTGGGTCAGCGCTTTCACCACGATCATCGCCAGTACCGCGAGGATAATCACCATGATCATAAAGCAGGCCACCAGCGCCAGTACGCCGGCGGTCGGGCCCATTTCCTCTTTCACCAGTTCGCCGAGCGAACGTCCGTCGCGGCGAGTGGAGACGAACAGCACCATAAAGTCCTGTACCGCCCCGGCCAGCACCACGCCCGCGAGAATCCAGATCATTCCCGGCAGGTAGCCCATTTGCGCCGCCAGCACCGGGCCGACCAGCGGCCCCGCGCCGGCAATGGCCGCAAAATGGTGGCCGAACAGCACTTTTTTGTCGGTCGGAACGTAGTCGAGGCCGTCGTTGTGACGCACCGCCGGGGTCATGCGCGTCGGGTCGACCGCCAGTACATTTTTAGCGATATACAGGCCGTAGAAGCGATAGGCGATCAGATAGACGCAGACTGCCGCGACGACAATCCACAGCGCGTTGATCTGTTCACCCCGGTTTAGCGCGATATAGCCCAGGGCAAAGGCTCCGATAACGGAGAGCAGTGTCCAGATGAGGTATTTCCCTGAATTATTCATCATTGTGTTCCACTGTAGGGTAATCAGGATGTTACAAGTTGTTTCTAGAACATAATGTGAATTTTAACAACTTTGAAACGTTGCGGATGTCGCCTGACGGCAAGGATTTATCTCACATTGCAAGCGAGATCACTTCTGGCAGGAAAAGAGATGAAAACGGAGAGGATAATCTGTAACTGCATCGCGGTCTGTTTCCCGGAGGCGGCGCTTAACGCGCCTGTCCGGGCTACTGGTCCGCAGACGATGATGAACCCGTAGCCCGGGTAAGCGCTGCGCGACCCGGGAAGAAAACGCACCGATACATTCATCCCGGCGTATCCCCGGGTTGCGGCGTAAACGCCTTACCCGGGCTACCGGTCCGCAGATGACGGTGAGCCCGTAGCCTGGGTCAGCGCAGCGCCACCGGGGAAGCACACCGCAGACGACGGTGAGTTGTCCGGAACCACAGACGGCGCGTTACCCGTAGCCCGGGTAAGCGCTGCGCGACCCGGGAACAGGCTATGCCTCAGCCGAGGATCGCCGTACTCAGCCGGCAGGTGCAGCAGCGGCGCCCCCGCTCGTCGAACACCGCAATTTCCCAGCTCTGGCCCTGACGCCCCAGGTGCAGCGGTCGACATTCACCGCGCACTTTACCGCTGGAAACCGCCCGGTGGTGAGTGGCGTTGAGCTCGGTGCCTACTACGCACTGCCCCTCTTCGGTCATCAACCATCCGGCCATTGAACCGAGGGTTTCTGCCAGCGCGGCGGAGGCGCCGCCGTGCAGCAGCCCGAACGGCTGATGGGTTCGCGCATCGACCGGCATTTCCGCCTCCAGTACCCCCTCTTCCAGCCGGGTATAAACGATGCCCAGATGCGCCACCATCGTATTCGCGCTGGTCGCATTAAGCGCATCCAGCGTCAGCTGACGTTTCCAGGCCATTTATGCTCCCAGCGTCGAGCCGCCGTCCACCACGATATCCTGCAGCGTGATGTGGCTGGCGTGAGCGGAGGCGAGGAACAGAATGGTATTGGCAATCTCCCGTGGACGGGCGATTTTGCCCAGCGGAATGCCCAGCTTAAACTGCTCGCCGAAGCCGCGAATACGCTGCTGTTCAGCGTCGTCGCTGACCCACAGCGTCCGCTGCATGTCGGTGTCGGTCGAGCCAGGAGAAACCAGATTACAGCGTACCCCGCTGCCCGCCAGCTCCAGGCCGACGGTCAGCGCCAGGCTCTTCAGCGCTGCTTTCGAAGCACCGTAAGCGCTCATGCCGATACGCGGGGTATGTGCGGCGTCGGAAGCCACGGTGATAATCGCCCCGCCCTTCTGGCGGCGAAACTGCGCCATCGTCTGCTGGAACAGGTTAAACGCCCCGCCGACGTTGACGGCGAAGGTCTGTTGCCAGTCCTCCAGGCTCAGCGCATCCGTCGGCCCCATCCGTAAAATGCCGGCGGCATTGACCAGCACATCCAGCCGTTCAATGCCAGCCAGCAGGCGACCGCAGACCTGCGCCACCTGCCGCGCGTCGGCGACATCCAGCGTCTCGGTGGCGAACGGATAGCTTTCACCGTCGAACGCCAGATCGAAGCCGGTTACCTGCGCGCCGGCCTCAACGAACGCCAGGGCGGTGGCGTAGCCGATCCCCTTGCCCGCCCCGGTGATCCACACGGTCTGGCCGTGAAAATCGAGTCCATTCATTATTTCACCTCGCGGGAAAGCAGCGCCCACCAGGCATCAATGGTCGGGTTTTTCGCCAGCACCACGAAGTCAATATCGCCGTGAACTTTACGCCAGCGCGCGGCGAGCGCCATCATGCGTACCGAATCCAGGCCGTAGTCGATCAGGTTTTCGTCATCCATCGGTTCATCGGATTCATCGAGCAGCGGCAGCACCAGCGCACGCAGCGCTGCTTTCGATGCCGGCAGCGGCAGCAACTCTTCAGTCATCACCACGCGACCGGAGCGGCCCGCCACGTAGTTGAGCGCCATCAGATGCTCTTCACGGCTGAAATCGGCCAGCGCATCGGCGACAAAGAATGGTTTAATATCGCGCATAAACGCGTCAGTCGCAGTGGTCATACAGCCGATATGGGCGTAAACGCCGGTGATGATCAGCTGATCGCGCCCCGCCTCTTTCAGCATCTCCTCCAACGGCGAGCGATGAAACGCGCTGTAGCGCCATTTCACCAGCACCGTGTCGCTGTCGTCCGGTGCGAGCGCGGCAATCACCTGCTGCTGTTCCGGCGAACGGGTCAGGCCCGGTCCCCACATGTCGTTCAGCAGCGCGCGGTCTTCATCGCTCTGCTCTTTCGGCTGAGCGGTGTAAAAGACCGGAATATGGTTCTGTTTGCAGAACTCGCGCAGGGCGGCGATGTTGGCCACTACTCTCTCCATCATCGGGCTGTTTTCGCCCCAGAAGTTGAGGAAATACTCCTGCATATCGTGGATCAACAGCGCGGCACGGGACGGCTCAAATGCCCAGTTCACTTTGTTCGCCGGGATATCGCTGGCTTCCGGCAGCGCGTAAGCCTGTAATTTTGGGATTGCCATTCTGTCTTCTCCTTCAGCCCAGCTTGCGTTCAGCCAGCCACTGACGTAATTGTTTTTTATCGACTTTGCCCACCGGCGTCAGCGGCAGCGCATCAACGCACTCCACGCGGTCCGGAAGTTTAAATTCTGCGACCCCTTGTTCACGCAGGAAGCGGCGCACCGCCACCGCACGCAGAGGCTCTTTCACTACCAGATACGCACAGCTTTTTTCACCGAGCAGGCTATCTTCCATGCTGACCAGCGCCGCGTGGATCACCGAAGGGTGGCGCAGCAGCAGGTTTTCGATCTCTTCCGCCGCGATCTTCTCGCCGCCGCGGTTGATCTGATCTTTTTCCCGCCCCTGCACGGTGATGTAGCCCGCTTCATCGATCGAAATCAGATCGCCCGAACAGTAGAAGCCCTCGGCATCAAAGGCTTCGGCATTATGCTGCGGGCTCTTGTAGTACCCGCGGAAGGTGTAAGGCCCGCGGGTCATCAGGCGTCCGACTTCGCCGCGCGGCAGCGGATTACCGTCGGCATCGGCCACCCACACTTCGTCATCCGGGCACATCGGACAGCCCTGGGTGTTGATGATGCGCTCGGGGCTGTCGTTGAGGCGGGTATAGTTCACCAGCCCCTCCGCCATGCCGAAGACCTGCTGCAGCTGGCAGCCGATTTCCGCCGGAATGCGCGCGGCGAGGGTCGCTGACAGGCGCGCTCCGCCCACCTGCAACAGTCGCAGCGATTGCAGTTGAGCATTGCTGCCGGCGTCATGGATCTCCTGTAGCCACAGGCTGACCGCGGGGGGAACCAGCGAGGTCAGGTTGATCTGGTGCTTTTCTATCAGCGGGAAGCAGAGGGTCGCGCTCGGATCGTGCGCTAACACCACCACGCCGCCCGCGAGGAACACGCCTAATGAACCCGGCGAGCTCATCGCGTAGTTGTGGGCGGCGGGAAGCGCGTTCAGGTAGCGCGTTTCGGCGCTCACGCCGCACAGCTCGTTGCTGCGGCGAATGCTATAGTCGTAGTCGTTATGCGTACGTGGAATGAGCTTCGGCGTCCCGGTACTGCCGCCGGAAAGCTGGAAAAAAGCCACTTCGTCGGCAGGCGTCGGATGCGCAACGAAACTATCGTCAGCGCGCTCAATGGCCGCCGTCAGGCTCTGCTCGCCGTCGTCGTTCAGCAGCAGCACCACGCGTACCGACGGATGTTGCGTAACAAAAGCGTTAAGAAAATCATCATCGGCAAACAGCGCATGTGCGCGGTCGGCAATCAGTAAGGCGGGTTCAATTTGCGCGGCGTAGGCGTTCAGCTCGCTACGCTGATGGCTGAACAGCGCGTTGACCGGCGCCACGCCAATGCGCAGCAGCGCGAAAAAGTTAATATAGAATTCCGCGACGTTGCCCAGCTGCACCAGCGCCGTTTCGCCGCGCTTCAGGCCAAGACGCTGCAGCGAGGAAGCGAGGTTATCCACCAGGTGGTTGAATTCACGATAGCTGTAGCTTCTTTCGCCGTCGATAATCGCCGGGGCGTCGTTTTCCGCATGACGGGTAATCAGATGGGTTAACGGCAGATCCTGCCAGTAACCTTTTTGCCGATAGCGGGCCGCGAACGCTTCCGGCCAGCGGGTAAATTCGATCATCATCGTCCCTTATTGCAAGCCGAATACGTTCAGCATGGTGGTCAATTTGACGCCGGTTTCGCGCCACTCGCCCAACGGCGAAGAGGCCGGAACGATACCTGCGCCGGCAAATAGCCGCAGGGTGCGCTGCTGCAGGCGCGCGCAGCGGATGGTCACTACCCACTCGCCGTTGCCTTCATCATCACACCAGCCGACAATGCCGCCGAATAGCTGGCGGTCGAACGGCTCCAGTTCGCCGATCAGGCGTTTCGCCGCCTGATGCGGGAAACCGCTCAGCGCCGGAGTCGGATGCAGCAGGCAGGCCAGCGACATGGCATTCTCGTTTGCCAGCGCGGTACCCTGAATCTGCGTCGCCAGATGCCACAGGGTCGGCGTGGTGATCAGTTGCGGAGAGTCCGGCAGAGAGAGTTCGCTGCTGCGCGGCGCTAATACGGCCTTCATCGCCTGAGTCACCAGCTCATGTTCATGGCGGTCTTTTTCCGACGCCAGCAGCCTGTGCCCTGCTTCACGATCCAGCACATTGTCCGGCTGGCGGCGGGCAGAACCGGCCAGCGGAAGAGAGCTGAAATGCGCGCCTTCTTTACGCAGCAGCAGCTCTGGGCTTGCGCCCAGCAGCACGCCGCCGTCTGAGAGCGGCACGTGGAAGTTAAAGCTGGCCGGGTTCTGGGCGATCAGGCGCTCGAGCAGCGCCCCGCTATCGACTCGTTCGCGGGTGGTGATATCAATCAGGCGCGACAGGACTACCTTGTCCACTTCCGGCGTCGCGGTGAGGGCCGCCGCGCGCGCCACCATCGCCATAAAGGTATCCTGCTCGGGGATCTCCCGGCGCTGCACGACATCCATCGGATTTTGCCCCGACGCATAGCGCGCGGAGTGCTGCTTTTCAGTGCGGGAGAATGCTGTCCAGCTCGCGGGGATAAACAGCTCGGAGGGCTCGCTGGTATCGAACGGAATGGCGCCGACCATCACCGGCCTGGCGATCCCGGCAGTTCGCGCCGCTTTAAAAGCAGCGGCCATTTTTTGCTGAAACTCTCCGTTCGGATCATCGCCGTCGGCGGCGGGATGAGAGAATCGGCTAAAGCAGCCAGCGGTGGTGAAACTGCGGTACGGCGACATAAAGAAGAAGCTTTCCGGCGGCAGGGTCATTTTTTTCTCCCGAACTTCCTCAGCCAAAGACGTTTCCATATCATCCTCCAAAAACGATAAAGATATTACGAATAATTATCATTTATATTTTGGTTGGCTAACCTAAAAGGTATTGCGCTTTATGTCAACCGTACAGGTAGCATGTTGTGCGACTTATACTCGTCATACTTCAAGTTGCAGGTGTGTTGGCTGTGTTCGCTCACCCGAATCACTTACTACAGTAAGCTCATCGGGATTCGTTCACTTGCCGCCTTCCTGCAACTCGAATTATTAGGGTATAGACTTGCATCCACGCGGCGCAAAGCTGAAAATGAGAAGCATTTATCACCACTCAATCAGGATGCGAATACGTGAATTTCTCCACCTTTTGCCGCCGTACCCTCCTCGCCAGCGGCCTGGCGATTTTAGGTATTAGCTCAGCGCTGGCGGCAGACTGGCCACGACAGATTACCGACAGCCGCGGAACACATACGCTGGAAAGCCAGCCGTTGCGCATTGTTTCCACCAGCGTGACGCTGACCGGCTCGCTGCTGGCGATTGACGCGCCGGTGGTGGCCAGCGGGGCCACGACGCCCAATAACCGCGTCGCCGATGGCCAGGGTTTTTTGCGGCAATGGAGCGAGGTGGCGAAAGCGCGCAAGCTCTCACGCCTCTATATTGGCGAACCGAGCGCTGAGGCCGTCGCCGCGCAAATGCCGGATTTGATTCTGATTAGCGCCACCGGCGGCGATTCGGCGATGACGCTCTACGACCAGCTTTCCACCATCGCTCCAACGCTTATCATTAACTACGATGATAAAAGCTGGCAGGCCCTGCTGACCCAACTGGGGGAGATTACCGGCCACGAAAAACAGGCGGCGGAGAGAATCGCGGAGTTTGATAAAAAGCTAGCGGCGCTGAAAGAGAAAATGAAGCTGCCGCCGCAGCCGGTCACCGCGCTGGTCTATACCGCCGCGGCCCATAGCGCCAATATCTGGACCAAAGAATCCGCTCAGGGACAGCTGCTCGAGCAGTTAGGCTTTACCCTCGCCGACCTGCCCGGCGGGCTGCATGCCAGCCAGAGCCAGGGAAAACGTCATGATATCGTGCAGTTGGGCGGGGAGAATCTGGCCGCCGGGCTTAATGGCCAGAGCCTGTTCCTGTTCGCCGGCGACCAAAAGGACGCCGACGCGATTGACGCCAATCCGCTGCTGGCGCATCTGCCAGCGGTCGAAGGCAAACGCGTTTATCCGCTAGGGACGGAAACCTTCCGCCTGGATTACTACAGCGCCGTTCTGGTGCTGCAGCGTTTAGCAGCTCTCTTTGCCTAAGCCGATCTCCCGGGGGCGGCGCAAAGCGCCTGACCAGGCTACAGGACCGCAGACCGCTGGGGAAGCGTAGCCCGGACAGATGCGCAGCATCGCCGCCGGGAAACCCAGCGGAGTTAACTTTCGCTGACCACTTCCGGGCGCTGAAAGCGGCGCAGTTCGCGTAACAGCCCCACCAGCACCGCGCCTACAATCACCAGCGCCCAACCGCTGGCGCTCGCCGAGGCCACCGGCGTCAGGATCGCGCCCAGTCCGCCGAGCAGCGCCGCGCCTATCGCATCGCCGGTCACGTTCTGCGCGGTCCACAGACCGTTGATGCGCCCGAGCATATTTTCCGGGGTCTGGGTCTGAATCAGCGTATATTGCAGCAGCGAGCTTATCGCACTCAGCCAGCCAAACAGCGCCAGACACAGCGCGCCCAGCTCCCACACCGGCATCAGGCTGAACAGCGCAATCGCCACAAACGAGCCGACGGTGGTCGCCAGCATCAGCACGCCCGGCCTCGCCGTCTGCGCCAGTTGCCCGCTGGTCAACGCTCCGAGCGCCGCGCCGAGAGGGATCGCGGCATACAAAAGGCCAATCTGCGACGCCGACATCTGCCAGCTTCCGGCCAGCGCCGGATAGAGCACGCGCACCGCGCTGGCCATCGTCAGCAGGCCGCCAAGCAGCGCGATGCCGCCGATAAGCGGGCTGTTAAACAGAAACTTCAGCCCCGCGTTCAGCGATTTCAGCGGGTGCTCGCGCGGCTGCGGCGGCGGCGCCAGCAGCGGTAAACGCAGGAGGGTCAACGTGGTGATAAAGGTTCCCGCCGCCGCCAGGCCATAGTTCCAGGCCACGCCGCCGGTTGCCAGCAGCAGACCGCCAATCATCGGCGAAATCACCGAGCCCAGCCGCACCGTCAACATGGTGATCGCCCCTGCCTGCATCAGATTTTCCCGGCCAACCAGCGCCGGCGTCGCCGCCAGCAGCGCGGTCACGCCAATAGAAGCGAACAGACCGTCCCAGATACCGAGCAGATAGATGGCGATTAACGACGGCTCCGGCAGCATGGCGTTCAGGCACAGCCCAACGAAGCCAATCCCGCAGGTGCCGCGCGCCAGCAGGATCAAACGCTTGCGCTCATAGCGGTCGGCAAGCACGCCGCCGATCATCAAACCGACAAACATTGAAGCGCCGGTCAAGGTCACCGACAGCCCCACTTGCCAGGTCGAATGGGTCATCATCTGGATTTGCACCGGGATCGCCACGCCCAGCAGGCCAAGCGACAGGATTGAAATAAAACGAGCGATAAAGACGGCGCGAAAGGCCGGGTGAGTTTTCAACAAGCTGAGATTCAGCAGCCAGGATTGTCGGTTCATGACAGCGCCTTGTTATTATTTTCCATACCATTTTTATGGGTGCACATGCTAACATAACTGAATAGAATCGATAACGATAATTACTATCATTATCATGCCAGGGATGTAAGCCATGTCGTGTTCCACGACCGCGGCGCGCGCCTTTGCCGTGCCGGGTCTTTTAATCGTTTTAATCATCGCCGTTGCGCTCAGCCTGTTGATCGGCGCCAAACCCCTACCGTTTAGCGTCGTCCTCGATGCCTTCACCGGCACCTGCCAGAGCGCCGATTGCACCATCGTCCTTGATGCCCGGCTGCCGCGAACCCTCGCAGGGCTGCTGGCCGGCGGCGCGCTGGGTCTGGCCGGCGCGCTGATGCAAACGCTGACCCGCAACCCGCTGGCGGACCCGGGGATCCTTGGCGTCAACTCCGGCGCCAGCTTCGCTATCGTGCTCGGCGCGGCGCTGTTTGGCCTTTCCTCGCCGCAGGAGCAGCTGCTGATGGCCTTTTGCGGCGCGTTCGGCGCCTCGCTGCTGGTCGCCTTTACCGGCAGCCAGGGCGGCGGACAGCTTAGCCCCGTGCGTCTGACCCTCGCGGGGGTCGCCCTGGCGGCGGTGCTGGAAGGGCTTTCCAGCGGTATCGCGCTGCTTAATCCTGACGTCTATGACCAACTGCGCTTCTGGCAGGCGGGCTCGCTGGACGTGCGCACCCTGCAAACCCTGAAAATTGTGCTAATCCCGGTGCTGATGGCCGGTCTGGTGACCCTACTGCTGAGTCGGGCCTTAAACAGCCTGAGCCTCGGTAACGATACGGCCACCGCCCTCGGCAGCCGCGTCGCGCGGACTCAGCTTATCGGTCTGCTCGCGATTACGGTCCTGTGCGGTAGCGCCACGGCGGTGGTTGGGCCAATCGCCTTTATCGGCCTGATGATGCCGCATATGGCCCGCTGGCTGGTGGGCGCGGATCATCGCTGGTCGCTGCCGGTGACCCTGCTGGCGACCCCCGCTCTGCTGCTGTTTGCCGACGTACTGGGGCGCCTGCTGGTGCCCGGCGAACTGCGGGTTTCGGTGGTCAGCGCCTTTATCGGCGCGCCGGTGCTGATCTGGCTGGTGCGCCGCCAGCCGCGCGGAGGTGGCATGTGATTGCGCCTTCTCGTCGCCTGATATTGAGCTGTCTGCTGCTGCTGGTCGCCAGCGTGCTGGTCTCCCTGTGGGGGCTGGGTAGCGGCCTGGTGCCGTTAAGCGTTGAGCAGGTTATCTCCGCGCTGCTCGGCGATGCGCCGCGTAACGTCACCCTGGTGGTGACCGAGTGGCGACTGCCGCGCGTGCTGATGGCGCTGCTGATCGGCGCCGCCCTTGGCGTCAGCGGCGCGATTTTCCAGTCGCTGACCCGTAACCCGCTGGGTAGCCCGGACGTGATGGGATTCAACACCGGGGCCTGGAGCGGCGTGCTGGTGGCGATGGTGATGTTCGGCCAGAACCTGGCGGCTATCGCCATGGCGGCAATGGTTGGCGGTATTCTCACCGCGCTGGTGGTCTGGCTGCTGGCGTGGCGCAACGGCATTGAGACCTTTCGCCTGATTATAATCGGCATCGGCGTGCGGGCCATGCTGGTGGCGTTCAACACCTGGCTGCTGCTGCGCGCTTCGCTGGAAACCGCCCTCTCCGCCGGGCTGTGGTATGCCGGTTCGCTTAACGGTCTGACCTGGGGGAAAACCTGGCCCTCCGCGCCGCTGATTCTCTTGATGCTGGCGTGCGGGGCGCTGCTGGCGCGGCGTATGCGGCTGCTGGAGATGGGCGACGACACCGCCTGCGCGCTGGGCGTGCGGGTTGAACGCTCGCGGCTGCTGCTGATGCTGGTCGGGGTGGTGCTGACCGCCGCCGCTACCGCGCTCGCCGGGCCGATTTCGTTTATCGCCCTCGTGGCGCCGCATATCGCGCGGCGCCTTAGCGGTACCGCCCGCTGGGGGCTGGCGCAGGCGGCGCTATGCGGCGCCCTGCTGCTGGCGCTGTCTGACTACTGCGCGCAGCGTCTGTTTATGCCCTATCAGTTACCGGTGGGCGTGGTGACCGTCAGCATTGGCGGCATCTACCTTATCGGGTTATTAATTCAGGAGTCCCGCAAAAAATGACCGCTGTAACCTCCCGTTTGCGCGGCGACCAGTTGACCCTGGCGTACGGCAAAAAAACCATCGCCGAATCGCTGAACGTCACCATTCCCGACGGCCACTTTACCGCCATTATTGGCCCCAACGGCTGTGGTAAATCGACGCTGCTGCGCACTCTGAGCCGCCTGATGACGCCCGCCAGCGGTCATGTTTATCTCGACGGCGAGCAGATCCAGCGTTACGCCAGTAAAGAGGTTGCCAAACGCATCGGCCTGCTGGCGCAGAACGCCACCACCCCGGGGGATATTACGGTCCAGGAGCTGGTGGCCCGCGGGCGCTATCCGCACCAGCCGCTTTTTACCCGCTGGCGCAAAGAGGATGAAGAGGCGGTCAGCAGAGCGATGAAGGCCACCGGTATTACCGATCTGGCGCGACAAAGCGTCGATACGCTATCCGGCGGCCAGCGCCAGCGGGCGTGGATCGCCATGGTGCTGGCCCAGGAGACGGCGATTATGCTGCTCGATGAGCCCACCACCTGGCTGGATATCAGCCATCAGATCGATCTGCTTGAGCTGCTGAGCGAGCTGAATCAGCAGAAGGGTTATACGCTGGCGGCGGTGCTGCACGATCTGAACCAGGCCTGCCGCTACGCCACCCATTTGATTGCCCTGCGCGAGGGTAAAATCGTCGCCGAAGGCGCGCCGAAGGAGATCGTCAGCACGGAGCTCATTGAAAAGGTTTACGGTCTGCGCTGTACGATCATAGAGGATCCGGTGGCACATACGCCGCTGGTGGTGCCGCTGGGTCGAAAGTAGAGACTCCCGGCTCGCGCTACGCTTAGCCGGGCTACGGGTTCACCGCCTTCTGCGGGCCGGTAGCCCGGACAGGCGCGTCAAGCGCCGCCTCCGGGAAATGTGCCAGGTCTGAAATGCTCTGCGGTTTGCTTCCCCGGTGGCGCTTCGCTGACCGGGCTACGGGTTCACCACCATTTGCAACCCGGGAGTTCATCGTTCCCTAACCCAGTATCTCCCTGAGCACCGGGCCGATCGCTTCAAAAGCCTGCTGAGAGATAATATCCACGTGGGCGCAATCCTGGCTAAATACCTCCAGCTCACCGACCCACGGCCTCCAGACCCTCTGCGGATCCATCCCGGGCTGACGAGTTTTCTCCGCCACAAACAGCGTCGCCTTACCGTCAAACTTCGCGCTGTGCGCGGTGGTCAGCAGGCGCACCGCGTCGGCGTAGTTACCCTCGATCACGCTGAACAGCTCGCCGGAAGCCTGCCCCTGCTGAGCGGCAAGAAACGCCTCGCGCTCGCGGGCGATCTCCGCCAGCACCTCAGGATCCAGACCGTTGGCCTCTTTCTCCGCCCAGTTCTGCGTTTCCGGCGGCCAGGTATCCAGCAGGCCGAGAAACGCCACCGCTTCGCCGCGCTGGCGTAAGCGGGCGGCAATTCCCTGCGCCAGGGTGCCGCCGAGCGAATAGCCCAGCAGATAATAGGGGCCGTGGGGCTGCTGCGAAAGCAGGGTTTGCAGATGATGCTCGCAGACCGCATCCAGATCCGCCGCCGTCGCCATCGGTCCGTGCGGTCGCGGCGACTGAATGCCGACGATCGACCAGCGCGGGTTTAAATAACGCGCCAGCACGCTGAACTGCCAGGCAAAACCGGAAGCCGGGTGGAAGCAAAATAGCGTCGGGCCGTCGCTCTCGCGCAGCGGCAGGATCGCGTCGAAACCCAGCCGTTGCGCCTGCTCATCGCTGAGATCCGATACCAGCAGCGCGCTCAGCTTGCCGACGGTAGAAGCGACCATCACCTGCCCCGGCGTCACCTGGCGTTGCAGTTCGCGGCCGAGCGTCGCCGCCAGACGCATCGCCAGCAGCGAATGGCCGCCGAGGGCGAAGAAATCGGCGTCGATATCGTTCACCTCGCAGCCCAGCAGCTGGCTGAACGCTGCGGCAACGGTGGTTTCAACGCCCGGCTCCGGCGGACGACCGCGGCTTACGCGGCTCAGCGTCGGCAGCGGCAGCGCTTTGCGATCCAGCTTGCCGTTGGCGCTCAGCGGCAGCGCCGGCAGCTGAATCAGCACCACCGGCACCATATGCGGCGGCAACTGTTCGCCAAGCCGCGCTTTAAGCGCCTCGGTATCCAGCGGCAGGCCGGATTCAGAAACCAGATAGCCCACCAGCTGGCGGGCATCGCCCCCGGTCGCCGCCGCCTGGTTGAAGACGCAGGCGTGAGCCACCGCCTGCGCAACGTCCGGCAGCGCCGACATTGCGCGATCAATTTCCCCAAGTTCGATCCGCTGGCCGCGGATTTTTAGCTGATCGTCGCTGCGCCCGAGATACTCGACCGCGCCGTTATCCAGCCAGCGGGCAACGTCGCCGGTGCGGTACATGCGCTCGCCCGGCGCGTAAGGATCGGCGATAAAGCGGCTGGCGGTTAAATCGGGACGCCCGAGATAACCCTGCGCCAGCTGAATGCCGGTCAGGTAGAGATCCCCCGCCACGCCCGGCGGTACCGGGCGCATCGATGCATCCAGAATACGCAATCCGGTATTCCATACCGGCCAGCCAATCGGCACGCTGGCGCCGGTTACCGCCGCCAGAGCAGGCCCGCAGGCCGGATACCAGCTGACGTCCACCGCCGCTTCCGTCGGTCCATACAGGTTATGCAACGGCGCGCCGGTCAGTGATTCCCACTCCCGGCACAGCGTTGTCGGCAACGCTTCACCACTACAAAATACTCGTTGCAGGGTTTGGCAGGAGGCGACATTTTCCGTATCCAGCGAAGCGACAAACGCCGCCAGCATCGACGGCACAAAGTGGGTGGTGGTCACGCCGTAGCGGGCAAAAAACTGCTGCATCGCCAGCGGATCGCGATGGGCTTCCGGCTCGGCCATCACCAGCTGCGCGCCGGCGATAAACGGCCACCAGAACTCCCATACCGACACATCAAAGCTGCACGGCGTTTTCTGCGCCACCACATCATCGGCGGTGAGCGGATAGTGGTCCTGCATCCACAGCAGGCGGTTGACGATGGCGGTTTGCCCGACCATGACTCCTTTCGGTCGCCCCGTCGAGCCGGAAGTGAAGATGATATACGCGGTATGTTCCGGCTGCGAGAGCGCCAGCGGCGCGGCATCCGCCGTCGCCAGCGGCTGCTGGTAGCACAAGCTTTCGAGGCCGGGAATATCGCTAAAGCGCGCCCGCTGATCTTCAGAGGTAATCAACAGCGACGGCCGGGCGTCTTCCAGCATCATCCGCAGACGATCGTCGGGATAGCCGGTATCCAGCGGCAGCCAGGCGGCGCCGGCTTCAACGATGCCGTGCAGCGCCAGGGTCAGAAATACCGAACGCGGCAGCGCCACCGCCACGCTATCGCCCGGTTTGACGCCCCGCGCGCGAAGCTGTTCAGCCAACGCCACCACCTGCTGGCGCATCTCGCGGTAGCTAAACTGCCAGCGGCCGTCCGCCAGCGCCGGGGCATCCGGGGTTTTCGCCGCCTGCTCCGCCACCAGGGCGCTCAGGGTGGTGAGCGGCAGATCGACGGCGGTGGCGTTCACCCGCCGTAGTTGCTCCGCTTCCGCCGCCGATAGCATATTCACGTCGCCGCAGCGCAGGGCCGGATTATCGGCAAACTGCGCCAGCAGCGCGGAAAGTCGGGCGATATGGTTGCCCAGCGTCTGTTTATCATAACGCTGCTTATTGGCCAGCACCTCCAGAGACAGGCCACCGGCTTCATCCGGGAACAGCGCCAGCTCCAGGTCGTTGACCGGACCGGTCGCCAGGGTATGGGTTATCGCCTGTACGCCATCGATATCTAGCTGATAATCAAAAACTTTAATATTAAGCACCGGGCCAAACAGTGGTTCATCGCCCGCCGCCTTGCCGCTGTCGCGGACAATCTGTTCGGCATCATAGCGCTGATGGCGGCGCATTTTCCTCAGCTGTCCGGCAAGACGCGCGGCCAGCTCCGGCAGCGTTTCCCCGGCGTCAATGGTGACCGCCAGCGGCAGAACGTTGAGCACCGGACCGGTGGCGGTGAGCGCCGCGGAGCCCATACGACGCATAAAAATAAAGCCTGCGGCATACTCCGTTCGGCTGCACAGCCGTCCCAGCCACAGGGCGGTCAGCGCCAGCGCCAGATCCGCGCGCTGGCACTGCGGCGCACTTGCCGCCAGCCGGCTAAAGACGCCGGCATCCGCCTCCAGCTTCATGCGCCAGATATCGCTGCTGGTCGCCCTTCCCGCTAGCGGCGCGTCCGACAGCGAGGCCGGGGACGGCAGCGCCTGACGCTGCGCCTGCCAGAACCGTTTGTCACGCTGCCAGGCGTCGCTGCCGTAATAGCGCTGGTACTCTTCCACCACCTCAGCAAAGGGCGTAAACGGCGAGGCGGGCGTATCTTCACCGCGCTGCCAGGCACGATAAATTGCGGCGATCTGGCGGGTAATGGCCGGGAAGCTGAAGCCATCGACCAGCAAATGGTGGTAACGCTGATACCAGTACCAGCACTTATCCCCCACCCGCAGCAGCTGATGGCAGACCAGCGGATTACCGCCGTCCACCCGCAGATTCTGCCCGAGGTCGGCCTGCATCAGCGCCAACGCCGCGGCGTGCGGATCGCTCAACGCGCGCAGATCCCGACAGTCCGGCTCGGCAAAAATGCGATGTTCATCGACCCACTGCCAGGCTTCGCCGTTATCTTCACAAAAGCGCATGCTGAGGGTGTCGGCCTGCGACAGCCCGGTGATAATCGCCCGCCCGAGCAGGACCGGGTCAATATCGCCGCGCAGCTCAACATAGTGGGCGACGCTCCAGGCACCGGGCAGCGTCGAGAGGCGCTCCGCCATCCAGATCCCAGGCTGCGCCGCAACCAGCGGTAAACGTGTGGTCATTATCGGCTCCTCAGGACGCATGGTGGGCGGGGCTCAAGGTAGACCAGTTCGCCGCCAGCCAGGCGTTGCACGCCTCTAACGACTGCGGCGGGCACTCTACCGACCAGCCTTGCGGCAGCGCGCAGTGGCGCGGCCACAGGCTGTACTGCTGCTGCTCATTGCGCAGGATGTAAAACTGCCCTTGTGGATTGTCGAAGGGATTACTGAATTGCATGTCAAATTCCTCGTAAAGCGCGGTTTGCTACTCGTCACGGCATAAAGGCTGCCACAGCTGGATGAGCCCCGCCGTCAGCCCGCCGCGCCAGCACAGCGCATCATGCCCGCCGTCAACCTGACGCCAGAAAATCGTCTGCTGTTCCAGATGCGTCAGTAGCGCCTGGTTAGCGCGAAAAATGATCGGCTCGCGAATACCGGCTTCCAGCCAGATACGTAGCCCTTGCGGATGTAATTCGCCGCGGCTCAGGCGGTCAACCAGCAGGCCCGTCTGCGCGCCGCCGCGATGCGGCCACCAGTAGGAGCCGGACTGGCTGAGCACGCAGCCAAAGCGCTGGGGCCAGTAGAGGGCGGCGAACATCGACGCCAGTCCGCCAAAGCTCTGCCCCGCCACCACCGTGCGATCGGCGCGATCGCTAAAAGGCGCTAGCCGGTGAACCATTGGCAGCAGCTCTTCCTGTACCGCCAGCCAGAACGCGTCATTGCAGGGCAGCTCTGCGGCCCGGTGTGAGTTATCAATCGCGTCAATCAGCAGATAAACTGCCGGCGGCAGCCGTTTTTCGCGGGTTAGGCCCGCCAGCGGCGACCATACCGGCATGCTTTCGGCCCAGAACTGGCCGTCGAGCAGGATCGCCAACGGGCGCTGCTGCGGCTGCGCGTCGCCGGTGGCGTAAACCCATATTCGTCTGCGGTTACCGAGCCGCTGGCTGCGCCACTCAATGCAGATCGGAGGCTGATAAGGCTCATCGCGCAGCGCCCAGCCCGGCTGCTCAGGGGCTTCCGGCAGCTCCAGCGCGGAGACCGCGTGACCGCGCCCGCCCTTCCAGCTTTGCGGATTAAGTGGGTCGGCAATCGCCCGCGGCAGCAGCTTGCGCCAGCCTTCGCGCAGCAGCGCGCGGTCCGGGCTGTCGCCGTTAAAAAGCTGAGGAGAAAAATCGTCGTCGCGCGCGGAAGGGATAAAGCAGTAGCTGCCGCGCCAGGTGGGAGAAAGCGTGGTTTGCCAGCACCAGGCATCGGTGCCGGGAATGCGCTGCAGCGTTTGCGGCACGGCGTTTTTATGATGGTCAGTCACGCCGGTAATATAAATCCACACCCGCCGGGTTGCCGAAGACGCTTCGTCGCCCGCCGGATCGCGCCACCAGAAGGTCACCCGATACGCGTCGTCCACGGCCTCTATTTGCGGACCGGAGATAGTGCGCCACCAGTCGTCGCATCCTGTCTTATGCATTCCTTTTCAACCCTATGTTTATCGTGACATTTATCAACAAACGCATTAATAAACGCAATATTTATTGATAATATTATTGATAACTATTTTCATTTGCAATAGCGTATTAGCGCGCTGTGGGAAGCGCGTCTTTCAAAAATAAACATGTCAGAGAGGGCTCATTTAGCCAGCGACGGAATGCCTTTGCCCTCGACTGGCACTATTGATTCCGCCTCCCCTCCCGACGGGAAGGGCCTTTGGGGAAGGCGGCGACGAAAAGCAGGAATGACAATGAATAACAGGATCAAATCCCTGGCCTTGCTGGTCAATCTGGGAATCTACGGGGCTGCCTTTCCGCTGAGCGCGGCGGAAACGGCCTCCGATAGCAAAGCCGCAGCCGCTGATGAAACCATGGTCGTCACCGCCGCCGAGCAGAACCTGCAGGCCCCCGGCGTTTCAACCATTACCGCGGACGAAATTCGTAAACGCCCGCCCGCGCGCGACGTGTCGGAAATTATTCGTACCATGCCCGGCGTTAACCTGACCGGCAACTCCACCAGCGGCCAGCGCGGCAACAATCGCCAGATTGATATTCGCGGCATGGGCCCGGAAAACACCCTGATCCTGATTGACGGCAAGCCCGTGACCAGCCGCAACTCCGTACGTCTGGGCTGGCGCGGCGAGCGCGATACCCGCGGCGATACCTCATGGGTACCGCCGGAGCTGATCGAACGTATTGAAGTCATTCGCGGCCCGGCGGCCGCGCGCTACGGCAACGGCGCGGCGGGCGGCGTGGTCAATATCATCACCAAGAAGAGCGACGGCGAATGGCACGGTTCATGGAATACCTACATGAACGCCCCGGAGCATAAAGACGAAGGCTCGACTAAACGCACCAACTTTAGCCTCAGTGGCCCGCTGGGCGGCGATTTCAGCTTCCGCCTGCTGGGCAACCTCGACAAAACCCAGGCCGATGCCTGGGATATCAACGACGGACATCAGTCCGAGCGTACCGGCGCCTATGCCAATACCATGCCTGCCGGGCGCGAAGGGGTGAAAAATAAGAACATTAACGGCGTCGTGCGCTGGGATTTCGCCCCGATGCAGTCGCTGGAGTTTGAATCCGGCTACAGCCGTCAGGGCAACCTCTACGCGGGCGATACGCAGAACACCAATACCAACGATCTGGTGAAAGAGAACTACGGTAAAGAGACGAACCGCCTCTATCGCCAGACTTACTCCGTCACCTGGAACGGCGGCTGGGATAACGGCGTGACCACCAGCAACTGGGCCCAGTACGAACGTACCCGTAACTCGCGTAAAGGCGAAGGTCTGGCGGGCGGCACGGAAGGTATCTTCAACAGCAACCAGTTCAGCGATATCGACCTCGCCGACGTGATGCTGCACAGCGAAGTCAACATTCCTCTGGATCTGGTGTTCAAACAGAACCTGACGCTGGGCACCGAGTGGAATCAGCAGCGGATGAAGGATCTGGCGTCAAATACCCAGACCTTTATGGGCGGCGATATCGACGGCTATGACAGCACCGGCCGTAGCCCGTACTCGAAGGCCGAGATCTTCTCCCTGTTTGCCGAAGATAACGTGGAGCTGACCGACACCACCATGCTGACGCCGGCGCTGCGTTTCGATCATCACACGATCGTCGGCAACAACTGGAGCCCGTCGCTGAACCTGTCTCAGGGTCTGTGGGATGACTTCACGTTAAAAATGGGCATCGCCCGCGCCTACAAAGCGCCGAGCCTGTACCAAACTAACCCGAACTATATTCTCTATAGTAAAGGCCAGGGCTGCTACGCCAGCGGTAACGGCACCGGTTGCTACATGATGGGTAACGATGACCTGAAAGCCGAAACCAGCATCAACAAAGAGATTGGCCTTGAGTTTAAGCGCGACGGCTGGCTGGCGGGGGTGACCTGGTTCCGCAACGACTACCGCGATAAAATCGAAGCGGGCTACGCGCCGATTGCAAAAACGTCGAAAGGTAACGTCAAAACCGATATCTATCAGTGGGAAAACGTGCCGAAAGCGGTGGTTGAAGGTCTGGAAGGCACCCTGAACGTGCCGGTCAGCGAAACGGTGAACTGGACCAATAACATCACTTATATGCTGCAAAGTAAAAACAAGGAAACCGGCGATCGTCTGTCGATTATTCCGGAATACACCTTGAACTCTACCCTGAGCTGGCAGATTCAGCAGGATATTTCCGTACAGTCGACCTTCACCTGGTACGGCAAGCAGCAGCCGAAGAAATATAACTACAAAGGTCAACCGGCGGAGGGTTCTGAAACGGACGAAGTCAGCCCGTACAGCATCGTTGGCCTGAGCGCCACTTGGGATGTGACCAAAAACGTCAGCCTGACCGGCGGCGTGGATAACGTCTTCGACAAGCGCCACTGGCGCGCGGGTAATGCGCAAACCACCGGTAGCCTGACCGATGTTTCTTATATGGCTGGCGCTGGCGCCAATACCTATAACGAATCAGGCCGCACCTGGTATATGAGCGTCAATACCCACTTCTGATTGTCTACCGTTCCCCCGCCCTCTTCCCATAGAGGGCGGAAGGGAGAATCTGTTAACATCGCCTGATGCACATCCAACACTCGATCATTCAACTTGCCGGTCACTCGCTGCAGCGGGTGGATTTCGACCCGTTGACCTTCCAGCCTGAAGACCTCCTCTGGCTCCCGCATCATGCCCGGTTAAGCGGCTGCGTCCGCAAGCGGCAGTCCGAGCATCTCGCCGGGCGTATCGCCGCGGTTTACGCGCTGCGGGAAGTGGGTGAAAAAGAGGTGCCTGCCATTGGTGACCAACGCCAGCCCCTGTGGCCCGCGCCGTGGTACGGCAGCATCAGCCACTGCGAACGCAGCGCGCTGGCGGTTGTCTCCGCCGGGCCGGTCGGCGTTGATATCGAACGAGTCATGGCGCCTTCGCTGGCGGCGGAACTGGAAAGCAGCATCATCAATAGCGCGGAAAAAAGACGGCTGGACGCCAGCGGCCTGCCGCCTGAGCTGGCGCTGACGCTGGCGTTTTCGGCAAAAGAGAGCGCGTTTAAGGCCAGCCATTCGGCGATCCAGGCCAGGATAGGTTTCAGCGACTTTGAAGTTACATATATAAAGGAAGGAAACCTGCGGCTTCGGCTCTCCGCCGGGGAGTATCAGCTACAGTGGATTAAGGCAGGGGACTGCGTCATCACGCTCTGCGCGCCATAAAAGACGCGCCGCTGCGACAACCGGAGACGGATGGCAACCCGCTTTCAGCACCATAGCCGCATTTCTGCCGGGCGGCGGCTACCGCCTTGCCCGGCCTACGAATACCGCGCTACCCTCTCGCTGCACATTTGTTGCAGGCCCGGTATCACCGGGCACGCGCTTGCCACTCGCTGATATCAGCGCATTTTCTGCGCCAGTTCGGCGACGGATGCGGCATCGAAACCGTGATGTTTACGCAGCCAGCCGCGGTCCGCCGCCGCCGCATACTCGCCATCCGGGATCCCCAGACGTTTGAGCGGGATTCCCGCGCCGGCTTCGGCCAGCACTTCCGCCACCAGGCTCCCAAGGCCGCCGTTGACGTTATGCTCCTCCACCGTAATCACCGTCTTGCACGGCTTCAGGGCCGCCAGCAGCGCGGCGGTATCGCAAGGGCGAATAGACGGCACGCTCACCACTTTGGCCTGAATCCCCGCATCGGCCAGCATCTGCGCGGCATCGACGATTTCGTGCACCGTCGATCCGGTAGCGACCAGCGCGATATCCTCGCCTTCCCGCAACGTGATGACCGCTCCCGGCACAAAGCGATAGCTTTCGTCATACAGTTCCGGCAGCGCCTTACCGTCAAGACGAACATAGACCGGCCCCTGATAGCCGATGGCGTAATCGATAATCTGTCGACATTCGCGCGGCGAAGACGGGGCGAAAATCTGGATATTGCCGAAGCCGCGCATCACCGCCAGGTCGTCAATCGCGTGATGGGTGCTGGCCAGCGGTCCGTAACTGGCGCCGGCGTTAAGGCCAAATAGCTTAACGTTGGTGTTGTTGTAGCAAACGTCGACCTTAATCTGCTCATTAGCGCGGGAAATCAGGAACGGCGCGGCGTTACAGGTGACCGCCACTTTCCCCCCCAGCGCCAGACCCGCCGCCGTCCCGACCATGCTCTGCTCGGCGATGCCCACGTTCACCAGACGACCGGGGAACTGCTTAATAAACGGCGCGATTTTGGCCGTTGAGGTGGAGTCAGCGACGACCGGCACCAGATCGACGCCGCGGTCAACCGCATCAATAAAGGCCTGAACCATCACGCTCGCCAGGTGTTCTGCATTACTCATCTTTCAGTTCCTCCAGTGCCAGTGCAATCTCTTCGCCTTTCGGTACCCGGTGGTGCCACTCCGGGCGCCCCTGGATAAAGGAAATACCGGCGCCTTTCGTGGTGTTGGCGATAACGACGTTCGGTTTACCTTCCTGCTTCAGCCCTTCCAGGGTCGCGACAACCGAGGCCATGTCGTTGCCCTGGCATTCGGTGACCGTCATCCCGAAGGCCTTCCATTTGTCGGCCAGCGGATCGGTATTCATAATTTCGCGCGTCGGCCCCGCCAGCTGGAGATTGTTCTTGTCATTAATAATGATCAGATTATCAAGGCCGTAGTGCGCCGCGGCTAGCGCCGCTTCCCAGTTACTGCCCTCCGCCAGTTCGCCATCGCCGGTAATTAAAAAGATGCGGCGGGAGCTGTTGCTTTTTTTCGCCGCCAGCGCCAGCCCCACCGCAACAGGCAAACCGTGGCCCAGCGCGCCGGTGTTGAGCTCAATGCCCGGCGTTTTCTGACGAACCGGATGACCGGGAAGATGGGAATTGGCATGCTGATAGGTGTCCAGCCAGTCAACCGGGAAGAAGCCCGCCTCGGCCAGCACGCAGTAGTAGCAGCCCACCGCATGGCCTTTCGACTGGATGTAAATATCGCGCTGATCGTCAGCAAGACGCTCCGGCGCGACGTTCAGAATGCGGAAATAGAGCGCGGTGAGCAGTTCAACCTGCGACAGGTCGGCGCCGGTGTGCCCGCCCGCAGGGCTGTTGGCGTTCAATCTGACGATATGGCGACGTACGGCGCGGGCTTTGCGCTCGAGTGCCTGGACATCATAGCTATAGGGATTCATTTAATACCTCTGAATTTATTTTCAACTTGGAATATTTATTCCGTCAGGGACTAAAAAAACCAGACATCCCCAGGCAACGCATCGTAAGACTTACGCCGCTGCATCATACTCAGGAACATTCTGCCTCCTTACCACCGGGCATGACGTCACCCGGGCACTTTTCAGTTGACCTGAAATCGCCATGAATATATATTCACTTGCGACTCTTTATTCAATTATGCAGCTACTGTTCTGTTTTTGTCCATCGCTGATTTTGAGGATTGGCGAAAGTTAGATATCCATCACACTTAACTGTCTTTTCTTTTCGCGTATGATAATGAGCTCTAACATAATGGCTGCACGTAAATGATTTTCGGGGAAATATATGGCTAAGCAGGATGAACAACGGCTATTAGTTAAGATTGCCACGCTCTACTATCTTGAAGGACGAAAGCAGTCCGATATCGCTCAACTTCTCTCGCTTTCTCAGTCATTTATCTCCCGAGCGATCGCCCGCTGCCAAAAAGAGGGCGTGGTCAAAATCAGCGTTGTTCAGCCATCGAATATTTTCCTCAATCTTGAAAAAGGCCTCGAGGATCGCTACGGAATTAAACAGGCCATCGTCGTGGATACCGAAGACGACGCCAACGATCACACCATCAAGCGCGCCATCGGTTCCGCCGCCGCCCACTATCTGGAAACGCGATTGCGGCCGAAAGATCTGATCGGCGTCTCTTCGTGGAGTTCGACTATCCGCGCAATGGTTGATGAGGTTCACGCCCAAAACCTGAAGGCCAACGGCGTGATTCAACTGCTTGGCGGCGTGGGCCCAAATGGTAACGTGCAGGCGACTATCCTGACCCAGACCCTGGCGCAGCATCTGAACTGTGAAGCCTGGCTACTCCCTTCCCAGAGCATTGAAGGCTCCACTGAGGAGAAAAATCGCCTCGTGGCCAGCAAAGATGTCGCCGACGTCATTGCCCGCTTCGACGAAGTCGATATCGCCATCGTCGGAATTGGCATCCTTGAGCCTTCGCAGCTGCTCAAAACTTCCGGTAACTACTATCACGAAGATATGCTCCAGGTGCTGGCGGAACGCGGCGCCGTGGGCGACATTTGCCTGCACTACTACGATAAAAACGGCAAGGCGGTGTTACGCGATGATGAAGATCCTGTGATCGGCATGGCGCTGGAGAAGGTGAAGAAGTGCCCTAACGTGGTGGCCCTTGCCGGTGGCAGCGAGAAGGTGGCGGCTATCAAAGGCGCGCTTTCGGGCGGTTATATCGATGTTCTGATCACCGATTATCCAACGGCCAGGCTGCTTATCGCCGGGTAATTTCCTCACTCAAACACTTTCCCACAGCCTTTACGCTCTCCTTCAGGCGTAAAGGCTTAGGCAATAAATTTTTATATTTCAATCGTATATAACCATCCAACCGCGCTCTTTTCCTCCGACATCCGGAAGCTTCACCAAACGGATAAGTGTGATTGCCAGCACAATTGATAACTTTTCCGGTAGCCCGACGGGAAGTTTCTGGCTAAGGTAACAAATAAATAATCACTATCGAATATATATTCAGTGATTAAAAAAGTGAAAACGAATTGTCACATCATGGCCTGCTAAGAAGCAATGCGATAAAGAGGAATACCGACTTCCCCCTCCGCGCCAGGACGAAGTGTGACTCAGGAGACTACCTAATGCAGGCAACACGTAAAGAGTTCATCATTGCGCTGGACGAAGGCACCACCAATGCCAAAGCCGTCGTACTCGATAGCCGCGGCCAGGTCGTGGTGAAATTCTCTCAGCCGCTGGCGCTCCAGACGCCGCGTGAAGGCTGGGTCGAGCAGTCGGGAGAAGTCCTGGTTGACGCTTCGCTGGCGGTTATCGCGAAAGCGGTAGCGCACGTTGGCGCAGAAAAGGTCGCGGCATTAGCCATCAGCAACCAGCGCGAGACCGCGATCGGCTGGTATCGCCAGAGCGGTAAGCCAATTAACGCCGCGATCACCTGGCAGTGCAGCCGCAGCGCCGCGTTTTGCGATGAACTGCGCCACAGCGATAAAGAGCAGCAAATCAAGGCCGTGACCGGCCTGCCGATCGCGCCTCTGTTTTCGGCCTCGAAAATGCGCTGGCTGCTGGAATCTCTTCATGAGGGGCGCGCGCTGGCTGAGCGCGGAGAAATCTGCCTCGGCACTATCGACAGCTGGCTGCTGTGGAACTTAACCCAGGGCGATGCGTTCTACTGCGATTACTCCAATGCCGCGCGTACCCAGCTGCTGAACCTGCAAACCGGCCAGTGGGACGACGACATGTTGGCGCTGTTCCAGATCCCGCGCGCCGCGCTGCCGGAGATCAAGCCCTCCAGCGGATTGTTTGGCTATACCCGGGGGTTGAACGCTATCCCAGACGGTATTCCGGTGATGGCGATGGTCGGGGATTCCCACGCCGCGCTGTTTGGCCACGCGCTGGGCGAACTCGGCTGCGTGAAAGCCACCTACGGTACGGGGTCATCGGTGATGGCGCCGGTAAAATCCGCACAGTGCGATATCGACGCGCTGGCCACCACCATCGCCTGGCACGACGGCGACAGCATCACCTACGGACTCGAAGGTAATATTCCGCATACCGGCGATGCCGTAGCGTGGATGGCGGACAGCACCGGCTTGAGCGAACTTTCCGATGCTGAACTGGCGCATGAACTCAACACCCTGCCCACCTCCGTGGACTCCACGCTGGGCGTCTATTTTGTGCCGGCGTTAACCGGCCTGGGCGCCCCGTGGTGGGATGACAGCGCCCGCGGCGTGATTTGCGGCCTGAGCCGCGGCGTCAAGCGCGCCCATCTGATTCGCGCCGCGCTGGAATCCATTACCTATCAAATTGCCGATGTTGTGGTGGCGATGCGCCAGCAGGACGACTTCCACTTAACGGCGCTGATGGTCGACGGTGGCCCGACTAAGAACGACTGGTTAATGCAGTATCAGGCTGACCTGCTTGGCTGCCCGGTGATGCGCAGCGACGTTGCCGAGCTGTCGGCGATTGGCGCGGCCCTCCTTGCGCGCAAGGCCCTGAATCCGGGAACGGTCACCGACCTGAAAGCCTTTTTAACCGAACACAGCGAATTTATCCCCGATATGGCCCGCCACCAGCGCCTGCAGAAGAGATGGCAGGAGTGGCGCCATGCGGTGAACAGAACATTATGGAAACCGGCAACGTCCGCCTGACGCCCACCAGGGAATCGAACGCGTGACGCACCTTAGAGCCTATTCCCGTAGGCGTTATTGGCGCAGGCAGTTTGAATACGGACAGCGCTTCGATCCCGGAGCGTACACGTAGTACGTGAGGATTAACTCGCGATGCTCGCCCTCCGGGCCGCCCTGAAGGGCGTTCAAAATGGCCAGTAAAATAGCCCTAATGGATAGGCTCTTAATTATCAACAAAAGGAGACCCCCGGCCCATAAACTCGATTTGCAGGCCTTACGTTGTTTCACCGTACCCGACAATAACAACCAAGAGAGAAAATTGTCATGAAATTACGTTTAACGCTTTTAACCGCAGCCACCCTGACCGCCTTTTCTTTCGCTGCCCAGGCGGCAGAAAAAGGCACCATTATGATCATGGTTAACTCGCTGGATAACCCCTATTACGCCTCTGAAGCCAAGGGCGCCAGCGAAAAAGCCAAAGAGCTGGGCTACCAGACCACCATTTTGTCGCATGGCGAAGATGTCAAAAAACAGAATGAGCTGATCGATACCGCCATCGGTAAAAAAGTTCAGGGCATTATTCTGGATAACGCCGATTCCACCGCCAGCGTCGCCGCCATTGAAAAAGCGAAGAAAGCGGGTATTCCGGTGGTTTTAATCAATCGCGAAATTCCTGTCGATGATATCGCGCTGGAGCAAATTACCCACAATAACTTCCAGGCCGGTTCTGAAGTCGCCAACGTATTTGTCGAGAAAATGGCGGAAAAAGGAAAATATGCCGAACTGACCTGTAACCTTGCAGATAATAACTGCGTGACCCGCTCTAAATCTTTCCACCAGGTGATTGACCAGTACCCGGATATGGTCAGCGTCGCTAAACAGGACGCGAAGGGCACCTTAATCGACGGCAAGCGCATTATGGACAGTATTCTGCAGGCGCACCCCGATGTTAAAGGCGTAATTTGCGGCAACGGTCCCGTTGCTCTCGGCGCCATTGCCGCGCTGAAAGCGGCGAATCGTAACGATGTGGTGGTGGTCGGTATCGATGGCAGCAACGATGAACGCGACGCGGTAAAAGCCGGCACCCTGCAGGCCACCGTGATGCTTCAGGCACAGGCCATCGCCGCTCAGGGGGTGACCGACCTCGATAACTACCTGCAAAAAGGTGAAAAACCGGCCAAGCAGCGCGTGATGTTCCGCGGCATTCTGATTACTCAGGACAATGCAGACAAAGTGCAGGACTTCAATATCAAATCCTGATTTCGGGTTGTTGCGCCCCGTCCGGGGCGCACAGGAGCGTATTATGTATAAAAAAATCTCGCTGATGCTGGTCGTTCTCGCGCTCGGAGGCTGTCGTATCGTCTCTCAGCAGGAGCTGGCCGATCTTAAATCTCCGCCCAATCCGCATATGGCGGATATCGATCGGACATGGCAAGACCAGCTGGTTCCCCAGGTTGTGGCTAAAGCTCGCCCCGTTGCCGAGCTTATGACCGCCCTGCGCGCGGCGAAAGATATTGATAGCGCCTGCAAAGCGTTAGGCTATCGCGCTCAGGACGAAAACCCCTGCGTGTTTTACGTCAAAGTCGAAGGCAATATCAGCAAAATTGATTCCGCTTCGCGCAGCGGAAAAATGACGATTGAGGATACCCACGGCGGCAACGTGGTGGTGCAAATTGGCCCGACGCTGCGCGGCACATTATTACGCGACGGCTATCAGGGCGCCAGCTATCAGGACTTTAACGATCAGGTGCTGTTTGGCGAATATAGCCGGAAGATTAACGAACACGCGGTAAAAATGATCCAGACGGCGCAAGTGAAAACCGGCGAAGCGGTACAGGTGTACGGCGTGTTCTCGGCCTGGGATATTCCACAGAACATTCCTGATATTACGCCAGCAAAAATTGTTCGTTTGGGAGGACAATAACATGCAGCGGCAAGAACTCGTCAATTCCCAACCAGTCGACTCTGAAGTTATTATCGAAACCCGCGAATTATCCCGTGTTTATCCGGGCGTCGTCGCCTTAGATAACGTGAATTACCGGGTCTATCGAAATAAAGTAAACGTTCTGATCGGTGAAAATGGTGCGGGTAAATCCACCATGATGAAAATGCTTGCTGGCGTTGAAACACCCTCGTCCGGTCAAATTATTCTTGATGGCGCTCCGGTGACCCTTAGCTCGACGCACCAGGCGGAAAAGCAGGGAATCAGCATCATATTTCAGGAGTTAAATTTATTCCCGAATATGAACGTCATGGATAATATTTTTATGGCTAACGAATTCTTTCAAAAAGGGAAGATTAACGAAAAATATCAATATGAGTTAGCCAAATCATTACTGGAAAGGCTGGAGCTTGATGTCGATCCCTACACCCAACTCGGCGAATTAGGCATCGGCCATCAGCAACTGGTAGAAATTGCGCGCGCGCTTTCAAAAGACACCCGGGTATTGATTATGGATGAACCCACTTCCGCGCTCAGCCAGTCGGAAGTCAAAATCCTGTTTAACGTCATTGAGCAGCTTAAACGTCGCGGCGTCACCATCATCTATATTTCCCACCGTCTGGAAGAGCTAATGGAAATTGGCGACCACATCACCATTTTCCGCGACGGGCGCTTTATCAGCGAGCGCGAGGTCAGCGACGCCAGTATTCCGTGGATTATCGAACAGATGGTCGGCGATAAGAAAAAACATTTCGACTACCGGCCGGCGCCGAAAGGCGAAGCGGTGCTTGCGGTTGAAGGTCTGACGGCGCTTCATTCCAGCGGCGGCTATAAGCTCAACGATGTGACCTTTACCTTAAGTAAGGGAGAGGTGATCGGCATCTATGGCCTGCTCGGCGCCGGACGCACGGAGCTGTTTAAAGGCCTGGTCGGTCTGATGCCCTGCCAGAGCGGGAACGTCCATCTCAACGGCGAAAATATCGACAAGGCGCCGTTCCAGGCGCGGCTTAAAAAAGGGCTGGCGCTGGTGCCCGAAGACCGTCAGGGCGAAGGCGTGGTGCAGATGATGTCGATTCAATCGAATATGACCCTCTCTGATTTCAGCCTGCAGGGCTTTCGCCGGGCGTGGAAGTGGCTCAATCCGCAGAAAGAAATCGCCTGCGTCAAAGAGATGATTCGCGAACTGGCGATCAAGGTCAGCGACCCCGATCTGCCTATCACCTCGCTCAGCGGCGGCAACCAACAAAAAGTGGTGCTCGGCAAAGCGCTGATGACGAAGCCGGAGGTGGTGTTTCTCGACGAGCCCACTCGCGGTATCGACGTCGGCGCGAAAACCGACGTATATCACCTGATCGGCAAAATGGCCCAGCAGGGTCTGGCAGTGATGTTCTCTTCATCGGAGCTGGATGAAGTGATGGCGCTGGCGGATCGCATCCTGGTCATGGCCGACGGCCGGATTACTGCCGATTTACCGCGTCATGCGGTGACCCGCGAAAAATTAATCGCGGCTTCAACACCTCAAGATTAATCAGGCTGGAACCCATCATGAACCAGAAATATATGATTTATATGTACCTGCTGAAGGCCAGAACGTTTATCGCTCTGCTGCTGGTTATCGCGTTCTTCAGCGTGATGGTACCGAATTTCCTGACCACATCTAACCTGCTGATTATGACCCAGCACGTGGCCATCACCGGCCTGCTGGCCATCGGCATGACGCTGGTTATCCTGACGGGCGGTATCGACCTCTCCGTCGGCGCCGTCGCCGGCATCTGCGGCATGGTGGCCGGGGCGCTGTTAACCAGCGGCCTGCCCTTATGGAACGGCAGCGTTATCTTCTTCAACGTACCGGAAGTGATCCTCTGCGTGGCGCTCTTCGGCGTGCTGGTCGGCTTTGTGAACGGCGCGGTCATCACCCGCTTCGGCGTCGCGCCCTTTATCTGCACCCTGGGCATGATGTATGTCGCCAGAGGCTCGGCGCTCTTGTTCAACGACGGCAGCACCTACCCGAACCTTAACGGCATGGAAGCGCTGGGCAACACCGGTTTTTCCACCCTCGGATCCGGGACGCTGATGGGCATTTATCTGCCAATCTGGCTGATGATCGGCTTCCTGCTGCTGGGCTACTGGCTGACCACCAAAACCCCGCTGGGCCGCTATATCTATGCCATCGGCGGTAACGAATCCGCCGCTCGTCTGGCCGGCGTGCCTATCGTTAAGGCAAAAATCTTCGTCTACGCCTTCTCCGGCCTGTGCTCGGCGTTCGTCGGCCTTATCGTCGCCTCCCAGCTACAAACCGCGCACCCGATGACCGGCAATATGTTCGAAATGGATGCCATCGGCGCCACCGTGCTCGGCGGAACCGCGCTGGCGGGCGGTCGCGGTCGGGTGACCGGCTCAATCATCGGCGCGTTCGTCATCGTCTTCCTCGCCGACGGCATGGTGATGATGGGCGTCAGCGACTTCTGGCAGATGGTCATTAAGGGCGTGGTTATCGTCACCGCCGTCGTCGTCGACCAGTTCCAGCAAAAACTGCAGAACAAAGTCATCCTGATGCGTCGTCATGAGGAGAAGCTGGCTGCGGCAGGAGCCACCAGTTAATCACGTCTTTATTACCCCGCCGGACGCTCTGCCGTCCGGCCTCTATAAGGGATGAAAAATATGCAAAGAAATTTCACAAATAAAACGGTGGTTATCACCGGGGCCTGCCGCGGAATTGGCGCCGGTATTGCCGAGCGCTTTGCTCGCGACGGCGCGAATCTGGTGATGGTCTCTAACGCCGAGCGCGTCCACGAAACGGCGGAAACCTTACGCCAGCGCTATCAGGCCGATATCCTGTCGTTACAGGTTGATGTCACCGATGAAGCGCAGGTGCAGTCGCTTTACGAGCAGGCGGCGGCACGTTTCGGCGCCATCGACGTCTCTATCCAGAACGCGGGGGTGATCACCATCGACTATTACGATCGCATGCCAAAAGCCGACTTTGAAAAAGTGCTGGCAGTTAACACCACCGGCGTCTGGCTGTGCTGCCGCGAGGCCGCCAAATATATGGTCAAACAGAACCACGGCAGCCTGATCAACACCTCTTCCGGCCAGGGCCGCCAGGGGTTTATCTACACCCCGCACTATGCCGCCAGCAAAATGGGCGTGATCGGCATCACCCAGAGCCTGGCCCACGAGCTGGCGCCGTGGAATATCACCGTCAACGCCTTCTGTCCGGGCATTATCGAGAGCGAGATGTGGGACTACAACGATCGCGTCTGGGGCGAAATCCTCAGCACCGAGCAGAAGCGCTACGGTAAAGGCGAGCTGATGGCGGAGTGGGTCGAAGGCATTCCGATGAAGCGCGCCGGCAAACCGGAAGACGTTGCCGGGCTGGTGGCATTCCTGGCTTCCGATGATGCGCGTTATCTCACCGGGCAGACCATCAATATCGACGGCGGCTTGATTATGTCGTAGTTGGGCTGTTTCCCCGGGTTGCGGCTGACGCCTTACCCGGGCTACAGATCGGCACGGTTTGGTCACCTGGCGTGCCGCAGGATATTTATTCAGAGAGTGATAACTATGATCGCAAAAGATTTTGCCCAACAGCTATTTAATCTGCAGGACCGCGTGGCCTTTGTAACCGGCGCGGGCAGCGGCATCGGCCAAATGATTGCTTACGGACTCGCCAGCGCGGGCGCTCGGGTCGTCTGCTTCGATCTCCGCGAAGATGGCGGCCTTGCCGAGACCGTAAAAAATATCGAAGCCATCGGCGGCGAGGCCTGTTTCTACACCGGCGATGTGCGCCAGCTTAGCGACCTACGCGCTGGGGTGGCGTTGGCAAAAAGCCGCTTTGGCCGCCTTGATATCGCCGTCAACGCCGCCGGTATCGCCAACGCCAATCCGGCGCTGGAGATGGAAACCGAGCAGTGGCAGCGGGTGATCGATATTAACCTCACCGGCGTATGGAACTCCTGTAAAGCGGAAGCCGAACTGATGCAGGAAACGGGCGGCGGTTCGATTATTAATATCGCCTCGATGTCCGGCATTATCGTTAACCGCGGCCTCGATCAGGCCCATTACAACTGCTCCAAGGCGGGCGTGATCCACCTGTCAAAAAGCCTGGCGATGGAGTGGATTGGCAAAGGGATTCGGGTCAACTCCATCAGCCCCGGCTATACCGCCACGCCGATGAACACCCGGCCTGAGATGGTTCATCAGACTCGCGAATTCGAAAGCCAGACGCCGATCCAGCGTATGGCGAAGGTTGAGGAGATGGCCGGCCCGGCGCTGTTCCTCGCCAGCGATGCCGCATCGTTCTGTACCGGCGTTGACCTGGTGGTTGATGGTGGTTTTGTCTGCTGGTAGAACGGACCGAATACCGGTATGGATGTCAATATACTGGCAGCGACCGGCGAAGCAGTATGCAGGGTGGCGGCGCGATTGTTTTAACCGGTCGATGTTCTCTCGCCGTCCATCCTGCCCCATAAGCAGAAAAAAGGTGCCTTAAGGTGCCTTACCCAGCCTGCGGATAAGCGGGGATAGCTCCCCGCATACCGGCTACTTCTTCGTTTCGTAAGCGAGAACGGCCTTAAACTCCATACTACGTTCTTTGATGCTCAGCTCGCACAGCGAGTCGCGCACCATTAACGTCAATCCCAGCGCTGTCAGACATAGCACGATGATTGCCACCAGGGCGTATTTTGTCAGCATCTCGTTGCCTCCATACGAAGAAGAGGCTACTATCCAACGTGCTAGGTTTGGATTGTAGGCCTCAGGTTGATGGGAACATCTCCTGGGGCTTCGTCTTTCTGAATCCTCACCTAAGCCTGAACGCAGAAAGCCTCAGGCACCCGCCGTCATCATACGCTTCCCTGCGCAATTCACTGTATATTTAACCAGCCAAATCCCTTTTTCAGAAAACGTTTAGACGGCCTACATTCCGGGGAAGGTCACGCTGTTGCCCGGCGCTTCGCGATGCAGGTGGATAAAGTTCAAATGACGCTCGTACTGGTCAAGAATATCGGTAATGACCTGTTCTTTGCTGTAGTCCATCAGGTCGTTGCCCTGACTCCCTTCCAGCAGGAAGGTCTCCAGACGATAGTAGGTCGACTTCCCGCTGCGCGCCCGGTAGGTAAAGCCGGGAATGGCGTACTGCTGCGGCCAGATCTGATAAACAAAGTTCTGCTCATCGCCCATATGCACCAGCAGGTCAAGATGGCCAAGGCTGTCTCCCTCTTCCGGCGGCAGGCTTTTCAGCTCGACGTAAGCGCCGCGCAGCTTCAGCTCCTGCGCCACCTCTTCCATCGCAGGGAAGCACACCGTCTCCATCATCTGGCGGGTATAGCGCGTGCCGGGGTAGTTCATCAGCCGCGACAGGCGCTTCTTCCAGCTCAGGCGATCCTGCACGCCGAGCGGTCGCGGGGCGGTGTCGCGGTTGGCGCTCTCGCGGCGATAATCCTCAACCTTCAGCGACTTATATAACCCCGCCATCACGAAGAAGATCACGAAGCTAAACGGCAGCCCCATAATCACCGTTGCGTTCTGCAGGGCGGAAATGCCGTTAGTCATCAGCATCCCCAGGGTCAGCAGGCCGATAACCACCGACCAGAAGATGCGCAGCCAGTTTGGCGCATCGCTGTTGATATCCTTCAGCTTCGAGGTGAAGTTACCCAGCACCAGCGCCCCGGAATCCGCGGAGGTCACATAGAACAGCAGGCCGGTAATGGTTGCCACCGAAGCGCTAAAGGTAAACGCCGGATACTGCGCCAGCAGGTTATAGAAGCCGCGCTCCGGGTGGGCGACCGCCTCGGCGGCGAAGGCCGCGTTGCCGTGGATGATTTCATACAGCGCGCTATTGCCGAACACCGACAGCCACAGCAGGGTAAAGGTGAACGGGATAATCAGCGTTCCCACCACAAACTGACGAATGGTGCGTCCACGTGAAATACGCGCCAGGAACAGGCCGACAAACGGCGACCACGCCACCCACCACGCCCAGAAGAACAGGGTCCAGTTATTCATCCACTCTACCGGCCGATCGAAGGCGAAGCTATTAAGGGTCATGCCCATAAAACGATTCACATAGTCGCCAACGTTGAGCACCAGCGCGTTGAGCAGAAACTCGGTGTCGCCCATAAACAGGATGAACAGGATCAGCCCGAGGGCCAGCACCACGTTAAGCTCGGAAAGAATACGGATGCCTTTATCCACCCCAGAGGTCACCGAGATAGTGGCGATGATCACCGACAGTACGATCAGCGCCGCTTTCGCCCCCAGCGAATCCGGAATATCAAACAGCACGTTGAGGCCGTAGTTTAGCTGCACCACACCAATCCCGAGGGTGGTGGCGATACCGAAGATGGTGCCGATAACGGCGGCGATATCCACGCTGTGGCCAATCGGACCATTAATCTTCTTGCCGAAGATCGGATAGAGCGCGGAGCGGATGGTCAGGGGTAAATTATAACGATAGCTAAAGTATCCCAGCGCCATCCCCATCAGGGCATACATCGACCATCCGGTCAGCCCGTAGTGAAACAGCGTCCACACCATCGCCTGGCGCGCCGCCTCCATGGTCTGCCCCGCCCCTTCCGGCGGCTGCATATACTGGGTCACCGGCTCGGCGACGGAGAAGAACATCAGGTCGATGCCGATACCGGCGGCGAACAGCATTGCCGCCCAGCTGAGCACGCTAAATTCCGGCTTCGAGTGTTCCGGCCCGAGCTTCACCGAACCGAAACGCGAGCAGGCGATGCACACCACAAACACAATATAGAGCGTCGCGGCCAGCAAATAGTACCAGCCGAAGGTGCGGGAAACCCAGTTCAGGGTACGGCCAATCCAGGCCGCGGAAAAATCGCTGAAGAAAAGAGTCATCAGGGAAAACAACAAAATCAGTCCGGCGGAAGTGTAAAAAACCACCGGATTGATTTTGTCCTTTTCTCTGCTCGGCGAAAGGTCTGTCATCCATTCTCCTTACTGTTTTTGCAACTATTAAAACCAAAATCCGCAACAATTAAGACACATTTTATATTGAACGTCCAATCAAAAACCGCTTTAATAGATAAACAAAGCTGATGAATGGAGTCTACGAAATGCCCAAACTGGGGATGCAACCGATACGGCAGCGGCAGCTGATTGACGCCACCCTGGCCGCCATCAATGAAGTGGGAATGCACGATGCCACCGTCGCGCAGATCGCCCGACGGGCTGGCGTATCGACCGGCATCATCAGCCACTATTTCAAGGATAAGAACGGGTTGCTGGAAGCGACGATGCGCGATATCACCGGCCAGCTGCGCCAGGCGGTGTTGAGCCGCCTGCACGCCCTGCCCGACGCCGGCCCGCAGGAACGCCTGCGCGCCATCGTGGCGGGCAACTTCGACGACAGCCAGATAAGCAGCGCGGCGATGAAGGCCTGGCTCGCCTTTTGGGCCAGCAGCATGCATCAGCCGATGCTCTATCGCCTGCAGCAGGTCAGCAGCCGACGACTGCTGTCGAATATCGTCTATGAATTCCAGCGCGCCCTGCCGCGCGAAGAGGCGCAGGAGGCCGGATACGGTCTCGCCGCGCTGATCGACGGGCTGTGGCTACGCGCGGCGCTGAGCGGTAAACCGCTGGATAAAGCCCGCGCCGAAACGCTCGCCGAGCACTTCATCAGCCAATACCTGCCACCGACTTCTCAATAATGGAGGACCCATGTCCCGAATGGCCGAACAGCAGCTTTACATCGACGGTGGTTATGTATCCGCCACCAGCGGTAAAACCTTCGAGACGATTAACCCCGCCAACGGGGAAGTGCTGGCGACCGTCCAGGCCGCCGGGCGCGAAGATGTCGACCGGGCGGTAAAAAGCGCCCAAAAAGGGCAAAAAATCTGGGCGGCGATGAGCGCCATGGAACGTTCGCGCATTTTGCGTAAAGCGGTAGATATTCTGCGCGCTCGCAACGACGAACTGGCGCGTCTGGAAACCCTCGATACCGGCAAACCGCTGAGCGAAACCGCCGCCGTCGATATCGTCACCGGCGCGGATGTGCTGGAGTACTACGCGGGCCTGATCCCGGCGCTGGAAGGCAGCCAAATCCCGCTGCGCGACAGCGCATTTGTCTATACCCGCCGGGAACCGCTGGGCGTGGTCGCCGGGATCGGCGCCTGGAACTACCCGATCCAGATCGCCTTGTGGAAATCGGCCCCGGCGCTGGCGGCCGGTAACGCGATGATCTTTAAACCGAGTGAAGTTACCCCGCTCACCGCTCTGAAGCTGGCGGAGATCTACCGCGAAGCGGGCCTGCCGGCAGGCGTGTTTAATGTGCTACCGGGCACGGGCGCCGAAACCGGTCAGTATCTCACCGAGCACCCGGACATCGCCAAAATCTCCTTTACCGGCGGCGTCGCCAGCGGCAAAAAAGTGATGGCTAACGCCGCCGCTTCTTCACTGAAAGAAGTAACCATGGAGCTGGGCGGCAAATCACCGCTGATCGTCTGCGAAGACGCCAGCCTCGACCTCGCCGCCGACATCGCGATGATGGCTAACTTCTACAGTTCAGGCCAGGTCTGCACCAACGGCACCCGGGTATTCGTTCCGGCACGCCTGAAAGCGGCGTTTGAAGAGAAAATCCTCGCGCGCGTGGCGCGTATCCGCCCCGGCGATCTGTTCGCTGAAGGCACCAACTTCGGGCCGCTGGTGAGCTTTCCGCATCGCGATAACGTGCTGCGCTACATCGAGACCGGTAAGCAAGAAGGCGCGCGCCTGCTCTGCGGCGGCGAAGCGCTGAAAGGCGAAGGCTTCGACCACGGCGCGTGGGTCGCCCCGACGGTGTTTACCGACTGCGATGACCAGATGACCATCGTTCGCGAAGAGATCTTCGGCCCGGTGATGTCGATTCTGAGCTACGACGATGAAGAAGAGGCCCTCCGCCGCGCCAACGCCACCGAATATGGCCTCGCCGCCGGCGTCGTCACCCCGGATTTAAACCGCGCCCATCGCCTGATTCATCGGCTGGAGGCCGGGATCTGCTGGATCAACACCTGGGGCGAATCCCCGGCGGAGATGCCGGTCGGCGGCTACAAGCACTCCGGCATTGGCCGCGAAAACGGCGTGCAGACGCTGCACAGCTACACCCAGATAAAATCCATCCAGGTTGAGATGGGTCAGTTTCAATCCATATTTTAACCAGGAGGTCATTTTTGCAGTTTGACTACATTATTATTGGTGCCGGTTCCGCCGGCAACGTACTGGCGACACGACTGACGGAAGATCCCGATACCACCGTCCTGCTGCTGGAAGCGGGCGGCCCGGATTACCGTTTCGACTTCCGCACCCAGATGCCCGCCGCGCTGGCCTTTCCCCTCCAGGGTCGGCGCTATAACTGGGCCTACGAGACCGAGCCTGAACCGCATATGAACAATCGCCGCATGGAGTGCGGACGCGGAAAGGGCCTCGGCGGATCCTCGTTAATTAACGGCATGTGCTATATCCGCGGCAACGCCATGGATCTCGACAACTGGGCCTCGGCGCCGGGGCTGGAGCACTGGAGCTACCTCGACTGCCTGCCCTACTACCGCAAAGCGGAAACCCGCGATATCGGCGCCAACGACTACCACGGCGGCGACGGCCCGGTCAGCGTCACCACGCCAAAGCAGGGCAATAATCCGCTGTTCCACGCGATGATTGAAGCCGGCGTACAGGCCGGCTACCCCCGCACCGACGATCTCAACGGCTATCAGCAGGAAGGGTTTGGCCCGATGGATCGTACCGTGACGCCGCAGGGACGCCGCGCCAGTACCGCGCGCGGCTATCTCGACCAGGCCCGCGCGCGTCCCAATCTGACTATTCGCACCCACGCGCTGACCGATCATATTATTTTTGCCGGCAAGCGCGCCGTCGGCGTCGAATGGCTGGAGGGCGACAGCGCCGCACCGTCAAAAGCCACCGCCAATAAAGAAGTGCTGCTCTGCGCGGGCGCTATCGCCTCGCCGCAGATCCTGCAGCGCTCCGGCGTCGGCAACCCGGAACTGTTGCGCCAGTTCGATATTCCGCTGGTTCACGCCCTACCCGGCGTCGGCGAGAACCTGCAGGATCATCTGGAGATGTACCTGCAGTACGAATGTAAAGAGCCGGTGTCGCTCTACCCGGCGCTGCAGTGGTGGAATCAGCCGAAAATCGGCGCCGAGTGGCTGTTCGGCGGGACCGGCATTGGCGCCAGCAACCAGTTTGAAGCGGGCGGATTTATCCGCAGCCGCGAGGCGTTTGCGTGGCCGAATATTCAGTACCATTTCCTGCCGGTAGCGATTAACTACAACGGTTCAAACGCGGTAAAAGAGCACGGATTCCAGTGCCACGTCGGTTCCATGCGCTCCCCGAGCCGCGGGCACGTGCGTCTGAAATCGCGCGACCCGCACCAGCATCCGGCGATCCTGTTCAACTATATGTCGCATGAACAGGACTGGCAGGAGTTCCGCGACGCCATTCGCATCACCCGTGAAATCATGAGCCAGCCGGCGCTCGATAACTATCGCGGCCGGGAGATCAGTCCGGGCATTGAGTGCCAGAGCGATGCCGAACTGGATGAGTTCGTGCGCAACCATGCGGAAACCGCCTTCCACCCCTGCGGTACCTGTAAAATGGGCTACGACGAGATGGCGGTGGTCGATGGCGAAGGTCGGGTTCACGGGCTGGAAGGCCTGCGCGTGGTCGACGCCTCGATTATGCCGCAGATTATTACCGGCAACCTTAACGCGACCACGATTATGATTGGCGAAAAAATGGCCGATGCCATTCGCGGCCGCCAGCCGCTGCCGCGCAGTACCGCGACTTATTATGTCGCCGGGGATGCGCCGGTTCGCCGCTAAACGATCTATGCCGGGTGGCGGCGTCGCCTCACCCGGCCTGACCGCGATTTTCCCGGATTGCGCTACGCTTATTCGGGCGACTCATCGCCCACGGCCTGAATTCAACGAAAATCTTCCAGCCGCTTTATCTGCCGTCCACCAGCATCAAAGTTCTCCGGCGCCAGCCACGCCCGCAGCGCCGCATCGCGCGCGGGCCATTCGCTATCGATAATCGACAGCATATCGCTATCGCGGGTGCGTCCTTTACGCACCATCCTCTGGCGAAGACGCCCTTCCCAGGTAAACCCCAGCCGATCGGCGGCGCGGCGGGAGGCGAGATTCATCGAGTCGCACTTCCACTCCAGCCGACGATAGCCGTGAGCAAAACCATTTTGCAGCAGCAGCCATACCGCCTCGGTCCCGAGCGGCGTATTTTTCATCGCCCGCGACCAGGTGACGTGGCCAATCTCCACCGTGCCCATCGCCCGTTCAATCGCCATATAGCTGACCAGCCCGACGGCCCGCTCGGCGTGCAGATCGATAACCGCATACGGTACCAGCCCGTCGTCCATGACCTTGCCGGTGATCCAGTGCGCCGTTGACTCCACGCTCTGCGGACAGTTGCTGGCCAGCCACGTCCAGTCGCTGTCATCGCCGAGGGCATAGGCAGCAAACAGATCCGCCGCGTGCCGCTCGGTATCCAGCGGCTCCAGCCGGCAAAAGCGGCCATTTAACGCCGTGCGGCGCAGAAGCCCCACGCCCTGCCAGCCCGGCACGCGATCGTTGACCTGCTGACCAAATTCATTGATTTCCGGCACGCTTATCTCTCCCGTAGTGTTATCAGGTTGTTATATCAAGAAACCCGGATTGCAGGAAGATGCTGGCAGAATAAGCGACTGAGTTAAGATGGGATGAAAATCAGCCCCGCTTGCGCGAGGCTTAGCGGGGCTACGAGTGGATGGCCCGGTAAGGCGTTTACGCCGCGACCCGGGAAATCATCCTCTTACTTCGCCAGGCTCGCGAAGCGGGCGAATACCGCATCAAAAATCGCCAGCCCTTTTGTCACCTGTTCGGCGCTGATGGTGCACGGCGGCACCACGTGAATGCGATTTTCCACGACGAACGCCAGCAGGCCGGCTTCGGTCAACGCGCCTTTAATGGCCGCCATATCGGCCGCGCCCAGCGGCGTTTTATATTCGCGGCTGCTGACCAGCTCCAGCGCCTGGAACAGACCGCGGCCGCGCACGTTGCCGATAATCGCGTGCTTCTCCGCCAGCGCTTCCAGCCCCGGACGCAGCACCTCATTGCCGATGGTCGCCGCGTTTTCCACCACCTTCTCTTCTTTCATCGCGTCAATGGTGGCGACAATCGCCGCCATCGCCAGCGGATGACCGGAATAGGTTAGCCCCCCGGCAAAGAAATGGTCATCAAAGTAGCGGGCGATCGGCTCGCTGATCAGCACGCCGCCGGCAGGGACGTAGCCGGCGTTAACCCCTTTAGCGAACGTCACCAGATCCGGCACTACGCCGTCCTGCTCGAAGGCGAACCAGCTCCCGGTGCGGCCAAAACCGGCCATCACTTCATCGAGGATCAGCACAATACCAAACTCGTCGGCCAGCGCCCGCACGCCCTGCATATAGCCCTCCGGCGGGACAAGAATCCCGGCGGTCCCCGGAATTGACTCCAGCAGAATCGCGGCAATCGCGTTCGGACCTTCACATTCGATCATCCGCCGCAGATGGGCCAGTGCGCGCTGGCACTCCTCTTCTTCCGTCGTGGCGTTAAATTCGCTGCGGTAGAGATAGGGGTTAAAGAAGTGAACGTGACCGCGCGAATACTCGTTCGGCACGCGCCGCCAGTCACCGGTGGCGGCAATCGCGCTGCCGGTATTGCCGTGATAGGAACGATAGGCGGAGAGCACTTTATCGCGCCCGGTATAGAGCCGCGCCATACGGATGGCGTTCTCGTTGGCATCGGCGCCGGCGTTGGTGAAGAACACTTTGCTAAAACCTTCCGGCGCCAGCTCGACAATCCGCTTCGCCGCTTCGCCGCGGGCGAGGTTGGCGGTGGCGGGCGCAATAGTCACCAGCTCTTCCAGCTGGGCTTTCATCGCCGCCAGTACGCGAGGGTGCTGATAGCCAATGTTGACGTTGACCAGTTGGCTGCTGAAATCGAGGTAAGTATTGCCTTCGTAATCCCACAGCTCGCAGCCTTTTGCCCCGGCGATCACCAGCGGATGTAAATTGCCCTGCATCGACCATGAATGAAACACATAAGCGCGATCCAGCTGCCGAACTTCATCATTGCTTATCGCTACATCGTTCTGTAGTGCCAGCTTCATACCCTGCCCTCTCTCATGTCGTTGTTGTTGGCCTCATCATTGGCCGTTCAGAGGAGAAACGGATAGAGCCAGTCAGGCGAAAATGATGTGACACCGTGTCACATCGCCGCGCGCCGACTGGCCCTGTGCCCGCGCGCGAAGGGTTTCTATAGTGGGAGCGACAACCTGCACAGGAGAATGAAATGGCAACGAGCAAAGTGGTGTTTATTACCGGGGCGACCTCGGGTTTTGGGGAAGCGGCGGCGCAGGTCTTCGCCGATGCGGGCTGGTCGCTGGTGCTGAGCGGACGCCGTTTTGAGCGGCTAAAGAAGTTACAGGACAAGCTCGCCTCGCAGGTACCGGTGCACATTATCGAACTCGACGTGCGCGATAGCGATGCGGTCGCCGCGGCCGTAGCGGCGCTGCCCGCTGAGTTCGCCGATATCACGACATTGATTAACAACGCCGGACTGGCGCTGTCGCCGCAGCCCGCGCAGAAAGTGGATCTGGACGACTGGAAAACGATGATCGATACCAACGTCACCGGGCTGGTTAACGTGACCCACGCGCTGCTGCCGACGCTGATTAACCACGGCGCGGGGGCGAGCATCATCAATATCGGCTCTATCGCCGGGCAGTGGCCCTATCCCGGCAGCCACGTCTACGGCGCCAGCAAGGCTTTCGTGAAGCAGTTCAGCTATAACCTGCGCTGCGATCTGCTCGGGACCGGAGTGCGCGTGACCGATCTCGCGCCGGGTATTGCCGAGACGGAATTTACCCTGGTGCGCACCAAAGGCGACCAGGCGGCGTCGGACAACCTGTATCGCGGCACCACGCCGCTGAGCGCGCGGGATATTGCCGAACAGATGTTTTATATCGCCACGCTGCCGGACCATATGAATATCAACCGGGTCGAAGTGATGCCGGTGCGTCAGGCCTGGCAGCCGTTCGCCATCGATCGGGATTAAGATTTGGTTGTATCAGACACCGCGCCCGGGCCCGGTAGCCCGGACAGGCGCGTCAAGCGCCGCCTCCGGGAAAGTGTACAGGGGTTCCGTTCACTATTATTCCGCAGAAAATGTCTCAACGTGGTAGGTGAACGGGTAAAGGGGGAGAAAACCGTCTCCCCCTTTACAATCCCCGCGGTCCCGCAAAGAAATCGGTGCTGCGCACTGCGCTCACCTCCCGGTCCTCAGCCTGCGGTCGGCTCAACTCGACATCACTGTCTCGATTCGCCTCTGTCCGCCATCCCTGGCGGCCAGCCCTTGTCTTCGGTCCTCCGGTTCGCCGATTTCAGCGGGGGCCAGGGCATCGCGGCGTGTCCCATAGTTTCAGAAAGATACCAACAGCTGACGGAAAATCCCCCGGAGGCGGCGCTGCCGCGCCTGTCCGGGCTACCCAATCTGCCTCCCTCAGGCTCCGGGCCCGGAAATCCCGGGTCGCGGCGTAAACGCCTTACCCGGGCTACTCCCCGCAAACGGCTGGAAACCCGTAGCCCCGGTAAGCGCAGCGCCACCGGGGAGATTGACCGCTGATGCTTAGCGGCTGCTCTGCAAAAACTGCCTGACGCGTTCGGAATCCGGATTGGTGAAAAACTTCTCCGGCGGCGCCTTCTCTATCAACAACCCTTTTTCGAGAAACACCACCTCATCCGAGACCTGGCGCGCAAAATCCATCTCATGGGTCACCACCACCATCGTGTAGCCCTCGGCGGCCAGCGCCTTCATCACGCCCAGCACCTCGTTGACCAGCTCGGGGTCCAGTGCCGAGGTCGGCTCATCAAACAGAATGACCTCCGGCGACATCGCCAGCGAACGGGCAATCGCCACCCGCTGTTTCTGTCCGCCGGAGAGCGTAATCGGATAAACGTCGGCTTTATGCGCCATCCCCACTTTCTCCAGCTGCTGCATGGCGATGGTTTTCGCTTCATCACGCTTCATCCCCTTCACGTGCAGCAGCGCTTCGCTGACGTTCTGCTGCACCGTCAGGTGCGGCCACAGGTTAAAGCTCTGGAACACCATGCCAACCCGCTCGCGGATTTTCGATAGCTGGCGGTGGGACATCGCCCGGCCATTATGCTCATCAATACCCAGCCGCTGGCCGCTGATGCGGATCTCGCCGCGATCCGGCTGTTCCAGCCAGTTCATGCAGCGCAGCAGCGTCGATTTACCCGACCCCGACGAGCCGAGAATGCTCACCACGGTCCCCTTCTCTACCGTCAGATTGATATCACGAAGAACTTCAATGTTATCAAACTGTTTAGAGACGTTTTTGACGCTTACTGCAGTGGTATCAGACATGACTCATTCCTCTTCTGACTCCCCAGGCGCTCAGACGCTTAATCAGCAGCTCCAGTAGGATGCTGATCGCCCAGTAGAGCCCAATCGCGACGATAAAAGCGTTAAACGGGATAAAATAAGTAGCCTGCACGCTGTTAGCCGCAGCGGTTATCTCCTGGACGGTGATAATGCTGAGAAACGCGGTATCTTTCAGGCAGATAATCAGCTGATTGCCCATCAGCGGTAGCGCTGAAGAGAGAATATTGGGCAGAATAATGCGGCGGAATATTTTGTAGCGCGAAAATCCCTGCGCCACCGCGGCCTCGATATAGCCGCCGGAAAATACCCGGCGCTGGCTGCGCAAAATCTCAAAGAAATAGGCGCCATGGTAGATAATTAAGGCGATCAGGCCGGCGGTCCACGGTTCCATACTAATACCAACTTGCGGTAGCCCGTAATAGAGCAAATAGGCAAGAATCAAAAAAGGAATCGCCCGCATTAAGCTGACAAAGGCAATAATAAGCCGGTTAAGCGTTTTCTTTTGATATTCGGTTAAATAGCACAGGACCACGCCGATAATTAATCCGGCGATAGCCGCGGTAATAAAAAGCTCAAGGGTGGCGAGTAAACCGGCAATAAAGCTGTCGCGCACCGACCAGATAACGGCCCACTGATTCATAGTACCTCCTGTATTTATCGCGCCAGACGTTTCGCTTTACGCTCGGCCATCCCCTGCAGTTTCAGCAGCAGGCCAATAATCACCACGTACAGCAGACCCGCCGCCAGAATTGGCGAAAGAGGTTCATAGGTGACCGAAGAAATTCGGTTAGTGACGCGCGTCAAATCCACCACGCCAATCACCGCAATGGCCGGGCTACCCTTGATCAGGAACGACATCTCGTTAACCAGCGCGGGCAGGCTTTCAATCCACATCTGCGGCAGCATGATATAGCGGAAGTAGGCCCAGCGACGCATTCCTACCGACTCCGCCGCTTCCCGCTGTTCGCGGGGGAAGGTGCGAAAGGCGTTGCGCCAGATTTCGGCGTTAAAGGCCGAGGTATTGAGCGTCAGCGCCACAATCGCCGCGACGTTTTTATCGAGGTTAATCCCGACGGTCGGCAGAGAAAGAAACAGGAACAGCACCAGCGTGACCAGCGGCGTCGCGCGGGCAAGGCTGATATAGATCACCAGCAGCTGATCGATAACCGGGATACGCAGCATGCGCACCAGGGCGATCAGCAGACCAATCACTACCCCAAAGGCAATGGCGATGGCCGAAATCCAGAGGGTCGTCCATGCGCCTTCAATCAGTAACTGCCAGGAAATTGCATCCATGAAGCCCTCCTTCACCTAAACAGGCGGCGGTTTCCCGCCGCAGAACCCATTACAGACCGGCTAATTTATGGAACTGTTCCGGGCTGGTGATTGGCACGTCAGGAAGATCGTCATAGGTTTCGCCAAACCACTTTTTCTGTAGTTCCGCGAGCTTGCCGGTCTCCTTCATGTGGTTCATAAACTTGGTCATATAGGCCAGCAGCTGCGGCGAGTTTTTCGGGATCGGCCACGCCATATAGCCCGGGCCGGATACCGCCAGACCTTTAGCGAACACCTTCGGCTTGGCCTTCGCCAGATCGTTGACCGAGATAACCACGTTAATCACGTAGTCCAGCCGTTTGTTGGCAAGGTCGGCGTAGGCTTCAGGATAGGAGGGATACTCCACTACCGGCCCCAGCTTACCGCCGGTTTTCTCCAGCATCGCTTTCAGCTCCGGCAGCCGCGCCAGCAGCGCGCTGCCCGCCTGGACGCCCACTTTTTTCCCGCTCAGTTCGGCAATGGTGTTCAGAGAATTATCGCCCGCGCGTTTAACAAAATAGTGCTGCGCTGACGCCCACGGCGGCGTGAAATCAAAAACCTTGAGACGATCATCGGTAATCACTGCGCCGGTTAACGCCATATCGTATTGCCCGGTAGACACCGCCGCCAATAATCCGGTCCACGGCAGAATGCTCTGGTCGACGTTGAATTTCGCGTATTTACGTAATTCATCGAGCATATCTTTGTTAAAGCCATCCGCCTGGCCGTTATTCATAAAGTTAAAAGGCGCGTAATCATCTTCGGTCGCGACTTTCAGGGTGCCGGATTTTTCTATTGCCGGAAGATCCGCGGCGGCTGCGTGATAAGAAAAGGCCATCGCCATGATGGCGCCCAGACAAATTGAACCTAATGATTTGTTCATTAATTCACCCCTAATTAATTCGCCAGACGTGTTCATTCCAGAACATGAAAAGGTTTTGCAAAATATGTGCCGACGGAAGTTCCGAACCGCGACTGATGAATACGTTTTTAGAGCCATCCCATCAGGCGTACATTCTTGCAGCCAGTTTGGACACGGACAGCGCGGAACACCCGAAGCGTACACGTCGTACGTGAGGAGTGTGAGCACTGCCCAGGACCAAAATGGCAAATAAAATAGCCTGATGGGGTCGGTTCTCACTGTAGGGACGGTTTTTAATTTCCAGATAGAGCCAGATTCACCGCGCGGACGTGTCAGTCATTCTCAGGGTGGTATGGAATTTGCTCCAGTTCCTGTACTGAGCGTTTGAGTAAGGAGCCTGGCATGATCCGACACCTGTTACACGTTGATTTCGACCCGCGCCGCGGTTTGCAGGAGCAGGTGCGCGAGACGCTGATTAACGCCATTCTGGGCGGCATTTTTTCCGCCGACACGCCGCTCCCCTCCTGCCGCCAGCTGGCCAGCCAGCTGCGGGTCTCGCGTAACACCACGGCGCTGGTTTTTGAGGGCCTGGTTAACGAAGGTTATCTGCTGAGCCGTCCGCGCAGCGGTTACTACCTGCACCCGGATTATCAGCACGCCAACCCCGCCGCCGCGCCAGAAGCTGCACCCCAGGATGAGCGTTCTGCACCACGCTGGGGCACGCGGCTGCAAATCACGCCCAGCCAGCAGGAGTCGATTCTGAAACCGGCCGGCTGGATGAACTACCGCTATCCGTTTATCTACGGTCAGCCGGATACCCGCCAGTTTCCGCTGGCGACCTGGCGTTCGGCGGCGAACTGGCTGCACGGCGGCGTGCGCGACCCGGCGTGGGTGGTGGATCATATCGATCAGGACGTGCCGATGTTGATTGAGCAGATCCGCACCCGGGTACTGCCCAAGCGCGGCATTGTCGCCGCGCCGGACGAGATTCTGATTACCCTCGGTTCGCAAAACGCGCTTTACCTGCTGACGCGCCTGCTGATGTCATCCAGCACGCGCGTTGGCGTGGAGAATCCCTGTTTTCGCGAGGCTATTAACACCTTTCTGCTCGCCGATACCGATATCGTGCCGCATCCGGTGGATGAACAGGGGATCGTCCTGAATGACGCCTCCTGCGATTACTACTACGTGACGCCCGGACACCAGGTGCCAACCGGGGTGGCGATGAGTAAGGCGCGGCGCAGCCAGCTGCTGGAGCATGCCGCTCGCCATGACGCGGTGATTATTGAGGACGATTACGACTCTGAAAGTAACTTTATGCTCAACCCGCTGCCGGCGCTGAAGGCCAGCGATCGCTGCGGTAGAGTCATCTACGTGAGCAGCCTGTCAAAAGCGCTATCGCCAGGCCTGCGGCTGGGCTTTATGGTCGCTGACCCGGATCTGATTGATGAAGCCCGAGCGTTGCGCCGGCTGGTGTACCGTCATCCGCCGACCAATATTCAGTATCAGATGGCCCATTTCCTCGCCCAGGGCCACTATGAAACCCACCTGCGGCGCTACCATTACGACTCGGCCCAGCGCTGGGACCGGCTCAACAACGCGCTGCAGCAGCATCTGCCGGAGTGCCAAATCATCCCCGGCAGCGAACACGCCAACGCGTTCTGGCTGGCCACGCCGGAGCAAATCAACACCCAGCAGCTGACCTGGCGCGCCGCCCACGCCGGGGTACTGATTGAGCCCGGCGCGCGGCATTTTCTCAGCGACGCGCCGCCGGCTAACTTCTTTCGGATGGGGTTTCACGCCATTAATCCTGACGCTATCGAACAAGGCGTGGAGGTGCTGCGTGGCCAGCTGGCGCAGATGGGGTGAACGCAAGGCCCCTTGCCTTAACGCGGCGCCCTCACGATGATAGCGACAAATAAGGATGAACGGCGGATACAATGAGACCGACGGCAAAACACATAAAGACGATGCCACCAGTTTTATTCAGCTTAACGAAGGCATTTCCGGACGACATTTTCGTTTTTACGCTGTGTGCGAAAAGGCCGTAGAGTGAATGAATGACAACCACCAGAATACAGAAGGTTATCGACAGCACGCTGAACTGCGGAATAAAGGGCTGCTGCGGATGAATAAACTGGGGGAACAGCGCCATAAAAAACACAATGGGTTTGGGATTGAACAACGACACCAGTACTCCCTGACGAAACCGCTGACTGGCGGAAGGCATCGTTATATCGGAAGAAGAGAGAGGTTGATTCAGCGCGCGGGGCACCGAGCGAAAGAGCTTTACACCCAGATAGATCAAATAGGCCGCCCCAACCCCCTTGACTATCAACAACGTCAGTTGAGAGGTGGTAATAATCACGCCAACGCTGCTGGCAGCAATAATCGATATGACGCCCATCCCCACCGCCACCCCAATAATCCCCGCCATCGCATTACGCAGATTATAATTCAGCGTGTTGGTCAGCGTCAGGAGTACACCGGGGCCGGGACTGGCAATGGTCAGGCTGGCGATCAGTATATAAAGGTAGAGCTGCTGCATTGAAAAAGGATCCTGTACAGAACAGGGCGCGGCTCCGCCCCTGAAATGATTAACAACGTCGTATCTTCAGGACGTGCGCTTGCTCAGCGTCAACAGCACAACCGTACTTGATGTTTTATGTACACTACCGTAACAATTTTAAATTGTCATCAAATTTAAAATTAACCTTACAAATCATAATAATAAAAAAAAACATTTATTTCAACACTATTAACCCGCCATTTACCCCATAAAAAGTGACTAACCAGTCACCTCATCGCTCGTCGTCGAAACGCTAGCGATATTGCTCATACTCCACGGCTTCGCGAACCTGGACCAGCGCCGCGCGCAGGCTATCCAGGGGAACCGAACCCAGGGCGATGCGGAGCGCCTGCGGCACGTTCGCGGCAGCGCAAAATGGTTCGGCGGTCGACACGGAAATGTGGCGATCCATCAGCATTTTCACCAGCCGATCGGCCCGGCTCTCCTCGCCCAGAGGCAGCCAGAGGAAGTACGAACTCGGATGGCTCACAACGGGAAGCGCGCCGAGCGCCTCACGCGCGAGCGACTGCCGCAGCCGCGCATCCCGTCGCTTCTGCGCCGCAAAACGCGCAACCGTCCCATCGTCAATCCAGGCGCAGATCAGTGAACTCATCAACGAAGGCGTATTCCAGGTCGTCGCCCGTATAGCACGCTCAATCGCTTGCCGATAGTAGGGTGGACAAATTACCGCCCCCACGCGTAGCCCGGTGGCAACGTTTTTCGAAAAACCGGCGATATAAACCGTTCTTTCCGGCGCATAGCTGGCCAGCGGCGGCGGTGGATTGCCGACCAGCCAGGCGTATGCGGTATCTTCAATAATCAGCAGGTCATGCAGGCGCGCGAGGTCCGTCAGCGCCTGCCGCTGGCGAGAAGTGAGCACCCAGCCGAGCGGATTGTGCAGCGTCGGCATGGTATAAACCGCCCGTATCCGCCGCTGCCGGCACAGCTGGTGAAGCGCTTGCAGATCCGGCCCCTCTGCGCGACAGGGGATCGCCACCAGTTCCAGATGATAAAGCGCGGCCAGGGCCTTAAAGCCCGAATAGGTCAGCGCATCAACCGCCACCACATCGCCGGGGCGCAGAAGACCCATCACGGTCACCGCCAACCCGTGCTGGGCGCCGCTGACGATCAGCACGTTTTCCGCGTCAGGCGCAAAGCGGTTACCGGTCAAATAGCGGGCGATAGTTTCGCGTTCGGAAAGCCGTCCGGCATGAGGCTGGTAGCGCAGATGAGATTCAATATCCCCCGCCATCGCCAGCCGCCTGAGCGCCTCGCGCAGCGCATCCCCCTGCGCCGGCAGCGAAGGATAGTTGAAGTTGAGATCGACTACATCGCCCGCCACCGCCTGCTGATCGACGCCGTGCCCCGGCGGCAGCGAGATATCCCGTACGAAGGTGCCGCGCCCGGTTTCACCGCTGACCAGCCCCATTGCTTCCAGTTCACGATAAACGCGGGTGGCCGTGGCCAGCGAAATGCGTTCGTCGGCGGCAAGGGTACGATGGGTCGGCAGGCGGGTGCCGGCCGGCAGCTGTCCGCGATGAATCGCCTGCGCGTAGCTGTCGACAATGGTTTTGTATCGGGCTTTCATCGGTGAATGTATCTATGACAATAATTTGATTGTATTAGATTAAGGACACTACCATCGCTTCAGACATTGCTCAAGCGGGCACTGCACAGCCAATATTGCGAGGTTAGCGTGGTAGATTCAGCGGTTCATAACACGGCGCCGGGGCCATGGTCCGGATGGCTTAATGGTTTGCTGGGCGTCATCATTTTTAGCGGTTCGCTGCCCGCGACGCGTCTGGCGGTGCTGGAGATGGACCCTTTTCTGTTGACCTTTCTGCGCGCCTCCATCGCCGGGCTGCTGGCCATCGTGCTGGTTGTCGGCTTTCGCCAACAACGCCCGCGCGTGTCGCAGCTTATGCCGCTGGCGATTGTCTCGTCAGGGGTGGTGATCGGTTTTCCGCTGCTCACGGCGCTGGCGCTGCGGCACGTCACTTCAGCACATTCGATCGTTTTTATCGGGCTTATGCCGCTGACGACGGCCATTTTTGGCGTGCTGCGCGGCGGCGAGCGTCCGCGTCGCGCTTTCTGGATCTTTTCGGTTATTGGCAGCCTGCTGGTGGTGGGATTCGCTCTGACGCAAAACGCGGCGGCGTCGCTCAGCGGCGATCTGCTGATGCTGGCGGCAGTGATCGTCTGCGGCCTGGGCTATGCGGAGGGCGCGAAGCTGACCCGGGAGCTCGGCGGCTGGCAGGTGATTAGCTGGGCGCTGATTATCGCCTTGCCTTTTATGCTGGTTGCCTCGTGGATAACCCAGCCAGCATCATGGAGCGCCCTGTCGGTATCGACCTGGGCCGCGCTCGGCTACGTGTCGGTTTTTAGTATGCTTATTGGCTTTATCTTTTGGTATAAAGGGCTGGCCGCTGGCGGTATCGCCGCCGTCAGCCAGCTCCAGCTCTTACAGCCGTTCTTCGGGCTTGGCCTGGCGGCGGCGCTGCTGCACGAAACCGTCAGCCCAGTGATGCTGGCCGCGACGCTGGGCGTGATTCTGTGCGTTATCGGTTCGCGCAAATTTGGCCGCTAAAGTCGTTCCCGAAGGAGGGCGCTAATATTGCCCTTGTAGCCCGGACAGGCGCTTAAGCGCCGCCTCCGGGAAAGCGTGCAGGGGTTCCGTTCACTATTATTCCGCAGAAAATGTCTCACCGTGGTAGGTGAACGGGTAAAGGGGGCGAAAACCGTCTCCCCCTTTACAATCCCCGCGGTCCCGCAAAGAAATCGGTGCTGCGCACTGCGCTCACCTCCCGGACCTCAGCCTGCGGTCGGCTCAACTCGACATCCCTGTCTCGATTCGCCTCTGTCCGCCATCCCTGGCGGCCAGCCCTTGTCTTCGGACCTCCGGTTCGCCGATTTCAGCGGGGGCCAGGGCATCGCTGCATATCACGTTGTTTCAGAGATATATCCGCTGCTGCATGAAAATCTCCCGGAGGCGGCGCTGCGCGCCTGTCCGGGCTACCCAATCTGCCTCCCTCAGGCACCGGGCCCGGAAATCCCGGGTCGCGGCGTAAACGCCTTACCCGGGCTACCGCCCCGCAGACGGCTGGAAACTCGTAGCCCCGGTAAGCGCAGCGCGACCGGGGAGGACGGTAGTTTATACTACCCGCGCGTACTGGAGCATCACCTGCAGCAGCACGTTCGCGCCGGCCTCAACGTGCTCCGGCGACGCGTACTCGATTTCGTTGTGGCTGATCCCATCCTTGCAGGGGATAAAAATCATCCCGGTTGGCGCCAGGTAGCTCATATATACCGCGTCGTGTCCGGCGCCGGAGACAATCTCCCGCGCGGGATAGCCCAGACGCTGCGCGGCGTCGGCAATCGCCGCCTGACAATCCGGGTGGAACGGCGCGGCCGGATAGTGGCTCACCTCTTTCAGCGCTACCTTCAGGCCGCTCTCCCGTTCAACGTCGGCGATAAACGCCCGCAGCTGACGGTCCATCTCATCCACCAGCGCATCGCTGAGATTGCGCATATCAATCGAAAACGTCACCTCCCCCGGCACCACGTTACGGCTGTTTGGATAGACCTGCACCCTCCCTACCGTACCGCGCCCTTCCTCGCTGCGCCCGGCGATCGCCACAACCTCCTGCATAATACGCGTCGCCACCTGCAGCGCATCCTGTCGCAGGCGCATCGGCGTCGGTCCGGCATGGGATTCCTGGCCGGTCACCACGCAGTCATACCAGCGGATCCCCAGCACGCCCTGCACGATACCGATAATTTTCTCTTCATCCTCCAGAATCGGCCCCTGTTCAATATGCGCTTCGAAGTAGGCGCCAATCGGATGATCGCCCGGCGTCTGGCTGCCGATATAGCCGATGCGCGCCAGCTCCTCGCCCACGGTTTTACCGTCCGCATCCTGCGCGGCATAGATGGTTTCCAGCGGGAAAACCCCGGCAAATACCCCGGAACCCATCATCACCGGCACAAAGCGCGATCCCTCTTCGTTGGTCCAGAACACCACTTCAATCGGCGCTTCGGTTTCGATATCCCGATCGTTCAGGGTGCGCACTACCTCCAGCGCCGCCAGCACGCCATAGTTACCATCAAATTTGCCGCCGGTCGGCTGGGTATCAATATGGCTGCCGGAGACAATCGGCGGCAGCGCCGGATTACGCCCTTCGCGGCGCATAAAGACGTTGCCGATTTTGTCGACGGTGACGCACATCCCCGCCGCCTGCGCCCAGCTAATCACCAAATCCCGTCCCTGGCGATCAAGATCGGTCAGCGTCAGACGGCAGCAGCCGCCCTTCGGCGTGGCGCCGATTTCCGCCAGCGTCATCAACGAATTCCACAGGCGTTCGCCGTTAATCCGGCAGTCGGTGGTTTCGGTCATCGGGGTAAAAAGGACATCACTGCTCATTTCGGTCTCCTTGCATAAACGCGGCGGCCAGCTCAACCAGTAGACGATCGCTGCCGCGCGGCCCTAAAAATGAGATCCCCAGCGGCAGACCGCCCGTCTGGGCGACCGGCAGCGTCACCTGCGGACGTTGGGTCATCACGGAAATTAACAGCAGGTCGTGGGACAGGCGGCGGACCGCCTCTATCTCCTCGGCCTGCGCCGTCAGCAGCGGCGCGCCGTCAGGAACGGTCGGCATCACCAGTACCGCATCGCCCAGCTGCGCGTCCCACCAGGCGGCGAAACGCTCGCGCTGCTGACAGGCGGCGTCAAACTGCGCGCGGGTGACCGCTTTGCCCCAAAAAAAGCGCTCGCGGACGTCCGGCCCTAGCTGCAGGCCGTAGCGCTCAATGGTTTCGCCCTGCGCCTGCCACGCTTCATAGCCCTGTATCTGGCGAAAGGCGAGATAGATATCGTCCACGTCCGGCAGCGGCGCGGTGAGCGGGGTTACCGCGCCGAAAAAGCGCGCCAGCCGTTGGCGAACCGGCTGCAGCGCCTGCTGGCTGCGCAGCGGCAGGCGGGAAAACAGCCCATCATGACAGGCCAGCCGAACGCCGCTCAGATCCACGCGTTCATCGGCAAACAGACAGGCAGCGACGGCGGAAAAGACCTCCGGCGAGCGGGCAAAGAAACCGCAGGTATCCATGGTGGCGCACAGCGGCTGGCAGCCGTCGAGGGAAAGACGGCCGTGGGTCGGACGCAGGCCGAACAGTCCGCAGTAGCTCGCCGGCGTCCGAACCGAGCCGCCGGTATCGGTACCGAGGGCAAAGTCGCACACTTCGTTCGATACCGCCGACGCCGAACCGGACGAAGAGCCGCCGGGAATATGATTCGGCGCGGCGCCGTTGCGCGGGGTGCCGTAATGAACGTTGTGCCCGCTCATCGAATACGCCAGCTCGCTGGTATGGGTTTTGCCGATAAAGCGCGCGCCGTTATCTAACAACGTTTGCACCACCGGCGCGGTGCGGTTTTTAATCCCGGATAGCGCCAGCAGATGCGGATTGCCGCCGCCGGTCGGGTAGCCCGCCACGTCGAACAGATCTTTGACCGCAAAGGTTAACCCGCTCAGCGGCCCGCTGAGCGCATGCGCCACCGGATGCGGCGGATAGGGCATAAAGGCGCGAAGGTCATCCTGCATCGTGTTTTTCTCCTGGCTTCAGGCGTAAAGCGCCTGGTTTTCAACGGACGAGCTCAGCTCGCGCCAGCGATGGCAGCTCACCACGTGACGCGGCCCGGCCTGTTCGGTGGCCGGCTGGCTTTGCGTACAGGCGGGACGCGCGTGCGGACAGCGTTCGGCAAACGCGCAGCCCGGCGGCAGGCGCGAGAGATCCGGCGGTGAGCCGGGAATGCAGCGCAGCGCATCGCCCTTTTTCAGTCCCTCTTTCGGACGGCTGCCCAGCAGCACCTGGGTGTAAGGATGGCGCGGACGATACAGAATCTCCTCAATCGACGCCTCTTCGACGATGCGCCCGGCGTACATCACCGCCACCCGGTCGGCGATCTCCACCGCCGCGCCGATATCGTGGGTCACAAATATAATCGACAGATCGCGCTGCTTTTGCTGCTCGCGCAGCAGAATCAGGATCTGGATTTGCACCGTGGCATCAAGGGCGGTGGTCGGCTCATCCGCCAACAGCAGCTGCGGGTTACAGGAGAGCGCGAGGGCAATCATCGCCCGTTGGCGCATCCCGCCGGACATCTCGTGCGGGTATGCATCCAGCCGCCGCTCGGGGCTCGGAATACGCACCTGGCGCAGCGCCTCCAGCGCCCGCTCTCGCGCCGCCTGGCGCGACAGGCCTTCATGGCGACGCAACCCTTCGACGATCTGCTGACCCACGGTATAGACCGGGTCGAAGGCCAACAGCGGCTCCTGGAAAATCATCGCGCAGCGCGCGCCGCGGTAGCGCCGCAGCTGCCCGGCATTCATGGTCAGCACCTCGTCCTCACCGACCTTCAGGGTGCCGGAAAGCACGCTGCTTTTCGGCGGATGCAGCCGCATCAGGGCGCGCAGGGTCACGCTTTTCCCGGAGCCAGATTCGCCGATCAGCGCCATGACCTCGCCCTTTTGCACATCAAAGGAGACGCCGTTGACCGCGTTGACCGTCTGGCCGTCGCGGCGAAACTCAACCCGCAGGTCGCGGATATGGACGTAAGCTTCATGCGACATGGCTGACCTCCTGAATGGCGATATTTTGATGCCAGGGTGACGCGGGCTGCGCCATCAGGCAGGCGCTCTGATGCCCCTCGCCGACGCTTTGCAGCGTCGGCTTCACCTCGGCGCACACCGCTCTGGCGTGCGGGCAGCGGGTATGAAAGCGGCAGCCGGAAGGCGGCGAAATCGGGCTGGGCGGATCGCCGTTCAGCGCAGAGGTTAAGGTGCGATTATGCGGGTCCATCGACGGCATCGAGCTTAACAACGCCCGGGTATAGGGGTGAGCCGAGGCGGTAAACAGCTGCTCCGCCGGGCCAATCTCCACCACCTCGCCGAGATACATCACCAGAATGCGGTCCGACAGCCAGCGCACCACGTGCAGATCGTGGCTGATAAACACATAGGTCAGCGCCAGCGTCCGTTTCAGCTCCTGCAGCAGCTGCAGCACCTGGGCTTCCACCGATTTATCCAACGCCGAGACGGCCTCGTCGAGGATCACCAGTCGGGGCTTCATCGCCAGCGCGCGGGCGATATTCACGCGCTGGCGCTGGCCGCCGGAGAGCGCATGCGGATAACGGTGGGCAAAACGTTCCGGTTCGAGGCCGACGTGCGCCAGCAGATAGCGGGCGTATTCGCTGGCCTCTTTGGCGCTGACGCCGTGTACCCGCTGGCCGAAGGCAATGCTCTCTTCCATGGTCATACGCGGGTTGAGCGAGGCGTAGCTATCCTGGAAGACCATCTGCACCTGGCGGCGATACGCTTTCATCGGCAGGCGCGATGAGCCCACCTCCAGGCCATCGAAGATCAGCTCCCCGCTATCCTGTTTGAGCAGTTGCATCAGCAGCCGCGCGGTGGTGGATTTACCGCAGCCCGACTCCCCCACCACGCCGAGGGTTTCGCCTTTGATCACCGAAAAACTGATGTCGTCCACCGCCTGCACCACTTCGCGCGCTTTGCCGCCGCCAGCGGGAAAATGCTTCAGCAGGTTGTTGACCTTCAGCAACGGCTGCGCCGGTCCGCCGAGGTCGATATTGATAAAGGGTTGCATCGCTTACTCCTTAATCGCCATTGCCGCACGCAGGCGGTCCGCGAGGATATTGAACGAAATGGAGGTGATAAAAATCATCAGGCCGGGCAGCGCCGCCACCCACGGCTGGGTATAAATCGCCGTACGCAGGGTGTTCAGCATCAGCCCCCATTCCGGCTCCGGCGGGCGAACCCCAAGGCCGAGAAAAGAGAGCCCGGAGGCGAGGATCATGCACACCGAAATGAGTCCGGTGGAGAAGACGAAAATCGGCCCCAGCACGTTGCCCAGCACCTGCACGCGAATAATGGTGAACGCGCTGGCCCCGGTGGCCCGGGCGGCGTCGATGTAGTCCATATGCCGTACCTGTGCGGTGACGCTTTCGGCGATACGCGCCACCTGCGGCACGAACACCAGGGTCAGCGAGAGCAGCGCGTTACCGATGCCCGCCCCCAGCGCGCCGGAGAGCGCTATCGCCAGCAGCACCGAGGGAAAGGCGTAAAACACGTCCACGGTGCGCATAATCAGGGTATTGGTTCTCCCCCCCGCATAGCCGGCGATAATGCCGATCGCCCCACCGATAAAAAAGGCGAACACCACCGGGACAATCCCCATAAATAGCGATAGCCGGGTGCCAAGAATCAGCCTTGATAGCATGTCGCGCCCGAGCTCATCGGAGCCCAGCGGGAAGCCGTCGGTACCGATCGGCTTGAGGCGTAAAAACATCGACGTCTGATACGGGTCTTTGACGATAAGCCAGGGACCGAACAGCGCCAGCGTCAACAGCACGAGGATGATCGCGCCAACGAATACGCCCCCGGGGTCGCGCAGCAAGCGGCGAAACACGCCGCGCCAGTAGCCTTGTCTGGCCACCGTCGTGGCGGCGACGGCAATGCCTTTGGTCGTCACGGTATCCACCATCGTTAGCTCCTCTTAATTCGCGGGTCGAGACTGGTTTGCAGAATATCCACCAGCAGATTGAGCAGCACAAAGAACAGCGCCAGTACCCAGATGGTGCCCTGCAATAGCGGCAGGTCGCGCTGGAAAATGGCGGTGTTCAGCAGCAGACCGGTGCCGGGCCAGGAGAAAACGGTTTCCACCAGAATCGAGCCGCCCATCAGATAGCCAACCTGCAGTCCCATCACCGCCAGCGCGGTCGGCGCGGCGTTTTTCACCACGTGCAGAAAGATCCGCGATTCGTTGAGCCCCCGGGCGCGCAGGCCGACGATAAACTCCTGGCTGAGAATATCCGCCACCTGCGAGCGAACGGTGCGGGCGATGATGCCGGTCGGGATCACCGACAGCGTGAAGGCTGGCAGCAGCATAAACTGCAGGTGTTCCCAGTTCCACTGCCAGCCCACCTCGCCGATTGGCCCACCGCCGGTCGCCGGCAGCAGCGCGAATTTGACGCTAAAAACGATGACCAGCAGCATCCCCAGCCAGTAGTGCGGCACGCTGACGCCGAATACCGACAGCACCGAGGCCAGACGGTCAATAATGCTGTTACGAAAGTAACCGGCGACAAAACCAAACAGGCTGCCCAGCACAAATCCGATCGCCGTCGCCAGCAGCGCCAGACGCAGAGAGTAAGTGACCGCCGTCATCACCTCATCGATGACCGGACGCCCGGTAGCGACCGACATCCCCAAATCGCCGTGCAGCGCCCGCCATAGCCAGTGCACAAACTGCAGCGGCAGTGGTTTATCAAAGCCGTAGGCCTGCATTAAGGTCTGACGCAGCGATTCCGAGGCGTCCGGCGGCATCACCGATACCAGCGGGTCGCCCGGCGCTATCTGCACCAGCATAAAACAGATCACCGCCACCCCGAGCATGGTGGGGACGGCCAGCAGGATGCGATATAGCAGCGTATTGATCATCTCTTGCTCCCGTGTCGATTACTCTTTTTTGCTCACCAGACTAAGGTCGATAAACCAGCTTTGCGGCTGTACCACACCGGTGACGGCTGGCGATATCGCCCTTGGTCCGACATCGTGGGCGACGAACAGGAACGGCACCTGATCAACCAGCGCGGCGTGCAGTTCACCGGCGGCTTTATCCATTTCGGCCGGGGTAAACGCGTGCTTTACCGCCGCCGCTAGCTTTTCGGTTTCCGGGGTCGAGAAGTAGCCCCAGTTGGTCGCCACCGGCGGGAAGGCCTTCGCGGTAGAGAAACGGATCATGCCGAAATAGGGATCGTTAACCGCGGCGCTGACGTTGATCGCATCGATCCCTTTCGCGGAGGGATCTTTCGCCCCGAGGCGCCAGTTGGTAAACAGGGTGTTCCATTCGTTGACTTTAATATCGACATTAAAGAAGCAGCTTTTCAGGCTCTGCTGAATGTACTCGTTCATCGGCAGCGGCTGCATCTGCCCGGAGCCAGAGGCCGAGGTGGCGACCGTGACGTGCAGCGGTTTCCCGGCGCTATAGCCGGCTTCGGTCATCAGCTTGCGGGCGGTATCCGGGTCATATTTGATCTGGAAGGTGGGTTTACCGCGCCACGGACTGCCAGCCTCGTAGACGCCGGTCGCTTCGGTCATATAGCCGCCGAGATAGCTTTTAAGCTCCGCGCGGTTCAGGCACAGGTTGGCGGCTTTGCGCACGCGAATATCTTTCCACGGCGAGCCCTCTTCAAAGGAGAACTGCCACGGCCACAGGTGCGGCTGGGTGTTGGCGTAGATTTTAAAGCCCTGGGCTTTAATTTGATCAACCGCATCCGGGGCCGGGGCTTCGATCCAGTCCACCTGCTTCGAGAGCAGCGCCGCGGTGCGGGCGTTGGCTTCCGGCAGCGGGATCAGCACCACTTTATCCACCCGCGGAATACGATCTTTGTTCCAGTAGTCGGGATTTTTATCGAGGATCAGCTGCTGGCGGGGAACCAGTTTTTCCATTTTGAACGGACCGCTGCCCACCGCGTGGGCGGCGAATTCGGTCCACGCCTGCTTACTGCGCGCGGCGGTATCGCCGGTGCCGGACGGCACCGCGTCGTACAGCTTCTGCCACGCGGTCGGCGAAACGATAAACAGGTTGGTGAGGTTATACGGCAGCAGCGCGTCCGGTTCGGAGGTGGTCAGCGCCACGGTATGGTCGTCAATCTTTTCCGCGCCGGTGAGGGTCGGCATGCGCGACAGCGTGTTGCCGATCTGGCCGGGCGCGTACTGCGGCGCGGCTTTATTCAGCACCTTATCCACGTTCCAGACGATGGCATCGGCGTTGACCGCAGAACCATCGTGAAATTTAACCCCCGGACGCAGGGTGAAAATCCAGCGGCTTTGATTTTGCGGGTCAACGTGCCACTCGGTCGCCAGCCCCGGCACCAGGCCGCTGGGTTTCTCTCCCTGCGACAAATCCCATTCAACTAAGGCATCGTAAAGCGGAATGCCGGTAAAGCGGTTGCCCTCAAAACCCTGATCGGGTTGTCCGAGGGTTAACGGGATATCGGCGGCGGTCATGGCGATCCGCAGGGTTGAAGCCTGAGTCGGCACAGAGGCAAACAGCGCCAATGCCCCGCTAACAGCAACGGCGAGATGGCGTTTACGCGAAAGTAATTTTGTCTTCAGCATCACATTGTCCCTGTTAAATAAAAGTCGCTATTTAACAGGCAAGATACATACCAGTTCTGAATGCGCGGAAAATAAGTGTGAAATGGCTTATAAAATAAGAATGACTTATAACATCCATATGATTTTACTCGAAAAAATATAATCACCTTATCTTTTTGCACCACCGGCGGGAATTCTGTTGCAGGATTGCACCAGCCTTACTTTCTTTTTAAAGGGATAATCACGTGGCGTTATTTTCTATAAATTAAATTCATAATGTCCGACAAATCATCAGTTTGAGACGTTGTCTTCTATACTTTCTGATAAAGAGAAAGAGGGAGTCGCCATGCCGTTACCTGATTTTCACCGCTCCGAGCCATTTACCCTCGGTATCGAGCTGGAGCTCCAGGTCGTCAACCCGCCGGGTTTCGATCTGAGCCAGGACTCTTCCGCGCTGATTGACGAGGTGCAGGGCACGCTGAAAGCGGGCGAGGCCAAGCATGACATTACCGAAAGCATGCTGGAGATCGCCACCGGCGTCTGCCGCGATATCCACCAGGCGACGGCGCAACTGAGCGCGGTTCAGCAGGCGGTGCTTCGTGCCGCCGCCCGCCATCATGTGAAAATCTGCGGCGGTGGAACGCATCCGTTTCAAAGCTGGCAGCGCCAGCAGATCAGCGATAGCCCGCGCTACCGGAAAACCGTCGAGCACTTTGGTTATCTGGCGAAGCAGGCGACGATCTTCGGCCAGCACGTGCACGTGGGGTGTCAAAACGGCGATGATGCCATCTATCTTCTGCACGGCCTGTCGCGCTTCGTACCGCATTTTATCGCGCTGAACGCGGCATCGCCTTGGCTCGACGGGACCGATAGCGGCTTTGCCTGCTCGCGGCTTAATCTTTTCGCCGCCTATCCTGATAACGGCCCGATGCCGTGGGTCAATAACTGGCAGGCTTTTACCGGTCTGTTTCGCCGTCTTAGCTATACCAGCATGATCGATAGCATGAAGGATCTGCACTGGGATATTCGCCCCAGCCCGCGCTTTGGCACCGTCGAAGTCCGGGTGATGGATACGCCGCTGACGATTAGCCAGGCGGTGAATATCGCCGGTTTTATCCAGATCATCGCCTGCTGGCTGCTGACGGAGCGGCCGTTTAAGCATCTGCCCGAGGATTATTTGCTCTACCCCTTCAACCGCTATCAGGCCTGCCGCTATGGGCTCGACGGGATCAATACCGATGTGAACAGCGGCGAACAGCGAACATTGCGCGAAGAGATTTTACAGCTGGCGGATAAGCTGGCGCCCAGCGCCCATAAGCTCAACGCCGGCAGCGCGCTGGAGGCGATGGTGCGCCAGGCGAAGCAGAATCGCAGCGAGCCGCAGCAGATGCGCGAGTTTGTCGCCAATGGCGGTTCGTTGATCGGGCTGGTACAAAAGCACTGCGAAATCTGGACGGCGTAGCGGCGATAAAACGCTATACTGCACGCTCTCTTTGGTTGTCTGGAACCCCGCCGTGCGCTTGTCATCGCTTCTGCCGCTGTTGCTGTTATCTCTGCCCGCCTTTGCCAGCGGGAAGTGCTCGCTGACCGACCCGTCCCTGACGCTGCAAAGCTATACCGTTGATCCGCATCGCGAACGTATCGTGATGTACTGGCAGAATGAGGACGGTGAAGCCTGGGGATCGCTGCGCTCGCTGCTGGGGGATATCAACCGCGACGGGCAGGTACAGATGGCGATGAACGGCGGAATTTATGATAAAGCTTACGCGCCGCTGGGGCTGTATATCGAGAATGGCAGGCAGCTGACCCCACTTAACCGCGCCTCCGGCGGTGGCAACTTTTTTATTCGTCCCGGCGGGGTCTTTTATCTGCGCGGGCAAAACGCGGGGATTGTCAGCATCAATAAATTCAGGCCATCGCCGGCTATCCGCTACGCCGTGCAGTCCGGGCCAATGCTGATTGAAAACGGCAAGATCAACTGGCGGCTGAAGCCGTCCGCCAGCTCGCGCAAGCTGCGTAACGGCGTGGGCATCACCGGCGATGGCAAGGTGGTCTTTATGCTCAGCGCGCGCGAAACCAATTTCTACGATTTCGCCTGCTATGCGCAGTCGAAGCTCAACGTGCGCCAGATGCTCTATCTCGACGGCACCATTTCGAAGATGTACCAGAAAGGCGGCAGCGTGCCGTGGCAGTACCATCCGTTCGTCACCATGATCGCGGTAGAGAGCAGGTAATCGGCAAAACATCGTCTCCGGGGGTGTTTCGCAACCCGGCAATATTCTGCAGCCGATTTCCCCGGTGGCGCTGCGCTTACCGGGGCTACGGGTTTCCAGCCGTCTGCGGAAGAGTAGCCCGGACAGGCGCAACGCGCCGCCTCCGGGAGATTTTCATGCCGCTGCGGATATGTCTCTGAAACAACGTGATATGCAGCGATGCCCTGGTGCCCGCTGAAATCGGCGAACCGGAGGCCTGAAGACAAGGGCTGGCCGCCAGGGATGGCGGACAGAGGCGAATCGAGACAGGGATGTCGAGTTGAGCCGACCGCAGGCTGAGGTCCGGGAGGTGAGCGCAGTGCGTAGCACCGATTTCTTTGCGGGACCGCGGGGATTGTAAAGGGGGAGACGGTTTTCTCCCCCTTTACCCGTTCACGTACCACGGTGAGACATTTTCTGCGGAATAATAGTGAACGGAACCCCTACCACACCGTCCCGGAGGCGGCGCTACCGCGCCTGTCCGGGCTACCAAACCCGCAGCACATCTCCAGACACCAAACCCCAGTCCACCTACATCCGGCGGTGGGCCCACTCGCGCAGGCGCTGAAACAGCACGTACAGCGAAGGAATAAACAAAATGCCGATTACCGTCGCCACCAGCATGCCGCTGAACACCGTGGTGCCGATAATTCGCCGACTCTGCGCTCCGGCGCCGGTAGCGAGCATCATCGGCACAATGCCAATAATAAAAGAGACCGCCGTCATCATTACCGCGCGGAAGCGGCGGGTCGCCCCTTCGCGGGCGGCGTCGACGATCGACACCCCCTCTTCGCGCTTCGCCCTGGCAAACTCGACGATCAAAATCGCGTTTTTCGCCGCCAGCGCGATCAGCAGCACCAGGCCTATCTGCACGTACACATCGTTGGCATACCCGGCCCACCAGAGCCACAGCAGCGACCCGCCGATGGCGAACAGCACCGACAGCATCACGCTCGCCGGCAGCGTCCAGCTCTCATATTGGGCGACGAGGAACAGCCACGCCATCGCTACCGCCGCCAGCACAATCCACACCGCCTGGTTACCGGTCTGCTGCTCCTGCCAGGAAATGCCGCTCCAGGCGTAATCATAACCGTGCGGCAGATTCGCTTGTAAAATCTGCTCCATCACCGCCATTGCCGTCCGGCTGCTGACGCCTTCGGCCGCCGACCCGCTCACCGATACCGACGGGAACTGGTTATACTGCTGAATAAACGGCGCGCCCACCGTCGGCGTAATCGTCACCAGATTACTCAGGCGAACCCGCTCGCCGCTGTCGCTGCGCACGTACAGCTCGCTTATCTGCTCTGCTCGCTCGCGCCACTGCATCTCGTTTTGCATCACCACGTGGTAGACACGATTGTTGATGCTGAAATCGCCGGCGCGGGTGCCGCCAAACGCGGTTTGCAGGCTGCTGAAAATCCTCGCCACCGGTACGTTCAGCCGGGCCGCCTGGTCGCGATCGACCGTGAGCGTCAGCTGCGGCACGTTGCTGCTCCAGGTGGTAAATACCCGGCTCAGCTGCGGGTACTGGTTAGCCGTCCGCAGCACCTGATGCGTCACCTGCTCCAGCTCCGCCGGCGATTGTCCGGCCTGGGCCAGAATGCGTAAATTAAACCCGGAGGCGTTGCCCAGCCCCGGCAGCGTCGGCGGCGCAAAAGTCATGATTGTCGCCTCCGGTAACCCCATCAGCTGGCCCTGCACTTTTTCCATCACCGCCTCCAGCGGCGGCCGCTGGTGCCAGTCCTTCAGCATCACCGAGATAAATCCGCCGTTTGAAGCGCTGGTACCGTTGAGAATATTAAAACCGGACACCTGAATCACATCCTCAACCGCCGGATTCAGTTTCAGCAGCTCGCGCGCCTGGGCCATCACCGCTTCGGTACGCTCCAGCGAGGCGGCTTCGGGCAGCTGTACGCTGGCAAAGAAATAACCCTGATCTTCCTGCGGCAGAAACCCCTTCGGCATGGTGGTAAAGCTAAACACCACCACCCCGGCCGCCGCCGCTGTCGCCGCCAGCGCCAGCCAGGGGCGACGATTCATCCTCCCGACCAGACGCCCGTAACCATCGCGCACCCTATCCAGACCGCGGTTAAAACCGCGCCAGATGGCGGCTGGCTGCTGCGGCCGCGGACGCAGCAGCAGCGCGCACAGCGCGGGCGTCAGGGTCAGCGCTACCACGCTCGACAAGGTCACTGCCGTCGATAGGGTCACCGCGAACTGGCGATACAGCTCGCCGACGATCCCCGGCAGCATCGCTACCGGCACAAACACCGCCAGCAGCACCAGGGTGGTGGCGATCACCGGCCCGGCGATTTGCCGCAGCGCCTCGGCGGTTGCCGCGCCGCGCGCCAGTCCCTCCGCCATTTTGGTTTCCACGCTCTCTACCACCACGATGGCGTCATCCACCACCATCGTCAGGGCGAGAATGATTGCGAACAGGCTCAGGGTATTGGCGCTGTAGCCCAGCCCATAGAGCACGGCGAAGGTGCCGATAAGCGATACCGGGATCGCCAGAGCGACTATCAGCGTCGCCCGCCAGCTCTGCAGAAACAGCGAGACCACCACCACCACCGCCAACAGGGTCAGCGCCAGCGACACGCCGATCTCTTTGATCGTCGCCGCAACAAAGCGGGTGGTATCAAACTTCACTTCCCAGGTGAGATCCGCCGGGAAACGCGCGTGCAGCCGGGTCAGCTCAGCGCGTACCGCGCTGGCGACCTGCAGAGCGTTCGCGGTGGGCGTCGGGTAGATGCCGAGATAGGCGGAATCTTTGCCGTTGAGCTGCGCGCCGGAGCTGTAGCTGCGCGCGCCCAGCTCGATGGTCGCCACGTCGGACAGGCGCACCAGCTGGCCGCGGTCGCCGCTGCGAACCACAATCTGCCCGAAGCCGGCGGCGTCGCTCAGTCGCCCGATACCGTTGATGGTCAGCGTCTGCTGCTGGCCGTTAAATACCGGCGGCGTCCCCACCTGCCCCGCCGCGCCCTGCACGTTCTGCTCGCGTAGCGCCTGGGCAACATCGTCGGTTGTGATATTCAGCGCGTTCATGCGGTCGGGGCGCAGCCAGATGCGCATACTGTAGTCGCGCGCGCCGAACATCTGCACTTCCCCGACGCCAGGTAGACGCGCCAGCGCCTCGCGCACCTGAGTGCTGGCGTAGTTGCTGACAAACAACGGCGACAGCGTGCCGAGCGGCGAATAGAGACTCACCCCCATCAGCAGGTTCGTTGCCCGCTTGCGCACCTGCACGCCGTTCTGCTGCACGTCGGCAGGCAGCTGCGCCACCGCCTGCGACACGCGGTTCTGCACGTCGATCGCGGCTAAATCGGCATCGGTACCGGCGGCAAAGGTCAGGCTCAGACTGTAGGTCCCCTCATCGGAGCTGGTGGACTCCATGTACAGCATATGGTCGACGCCGTTGAGCTGGGTCTCCAGCGGCGCGGCAATGGCTTCCGCCACGTCCGCCGCGCTGGCGCCCGGCCAGCTGGCGCTGACGTTGATGACCGGCGGCGTAATCTGCGGATACTGCTCGACCGGGATCAGCTTCAGCGAGACCGCGCCGACAAAGGTCATCAGCAGTGCAATCACCATCGCAAAGCGCGGACGACGGATAAAAAATGTGAGCATCGCCTCTCCCTTATTCACTCAGCAGCTGAACGGCCGCGCCGTCACGCAGGCGCTGGGCGCCTTCCGTCACTACGCGCTCCCCCGCTTTCAGGCCATCGGCCACCACGAAGCTCTGGCCATGCTGACCGGCGGGGGTCAAGCGGCGCATCGTCACGGTGTTGTCCGCCGTCAGTACCCAGCTGTAAAAGCCCTGCGCATCTTGCCGTAGCGCAGAAGCAGGGATCATCGGGCTCTCCTGAAGCTGCCGCGGGCGGAAGAAAATGGTGACGTTGCCGCCGGGCAGCAGGCGGTGCTGCGGGTTAGCGAATTCAGCGCGCAGCGCCACGCTGGCGGTGCGGCTATCAATACGGTTATCGACGGAGGTCAGAACGCCGTCTTCACGCCGTCCATCGACATCCACCTGCGCCAGCCACGCTTCCTTCAGCGCGGCAATATTCGTGTGCTGCCCCGCTTTGGCGAAAAAGGCGGTTTCATCCAGCGAAAACACCACCCGAATAGGATCGAGCTGGACCACATCGGCCAGTACCCCGCTGGCAGGGTTCACCAGGCTACCGACGTGAAAAGGACTATGGCCGACGCGCCCGGTGACCGGCGAGGTAATGCGGGTGTAGCCGAGCGTAATCTGCTGGGCGGCAATGCGCGCCCGGGCCTGCTCCACGGCGGCGGCGGCGACATCGCGCTGCATCTGCGCGGTATCAAGGTCATTGCGGCCAATCGCGTGGTTATTGATCAACTGCCGGTAGCGGCTCAGCAGCTGCTGGGCCTGGCGTAGCGACGCCTGGGCGCTCTTCAGTTCAGCCTGGGCCAGCGCCAGTGCGGCTTTCGGCTGGGCGTCATCCAGCGTAAACAGCGGATCGCCCTGGTTGACGTACTGCCCATCCTGGAAGTGGCGCTGCACAATCTTTCCTTCGGTGCGGGCGCGAATATCGACGGAGTGAATGGCCTCAACGCGGCCGGAGATTTGCCGTTCGCCGGCGTGCGGCGCGTGTTCCACGGTGACGACGCGGACCGGAACGGCCGGCGCGGCGGCGGCGGCGAGCGCGTAGCCTGCCAGGCCGCAGGCCAGCAGGGCGGAGCGGATGATCTTGTTCATGGGGAATTCCTTACGACGATGCGGCGTCCCTTCCCCGCAGGAGAAGGGACGCCGGGCGAGTCAGTCACGCTACGCGGTTTTACGGAAACGACGGGTCAGGCGCTTCTCAACTTCCACCACCAGGAACATCGCGATACCGATGACCAGCGTAATGAACCAGTAGCGCAGCGGCAGCCCTTCGGTGCCAAACATCGTCTGCATCACCGGTACGTAGATGATGGCCAGCTGCATCAGCAGCAGCACGCCGCTCACCAGCCAGATGCCTTTGTTGCGCAGGAGCCCCATGTTGAGCGAGAAGCTGTCGCTGCTGCGGCAGTTAATCATGTACACCCACTGTGCGGTAACCAGCATCTGCAGCAGGACTGTACGAATAAACTCCGGGCTGTGGCCGCGCGGTGCCAGCCAGGCTTCAAGAATAAAGGCAGCCACGGCAATCATCGTGCCGACGAAGGCGACGCGCCAGACGGCGAAGGCGTCCATAACGTGCTGGCCGGTTTTACGCGGCGGGCGGTTCATGGCGTTGCGCTCGGCGGCTTCAAACGCGAGGCCGAAGGAGAGCGTGGCGGAGGTGGCCATGTTCATCCACAGAATCAGCACCGGCGTCAGCGGAATGATATTCCCCGCCAGCAGGGCGATAATAATCAGCAGCCCCTGCGCCAGGTTGGTCGGCATGATGAACAGAATGGTCTTCTTCAGGTTGTCGTAGACCCGACGCCCCTCTTTGATCGAACTGGCGATGGTGGCAAAGTTGTCGTCGGTGAGGACCATGTCGGCGGCCTCTTTGGTCACCTCGGTGCCTTTAATCCCCATGGCGATCCCGACGTCGGCCTGGCGCAGAGCCGGGGCGTCGTTGACGCCGTCACCGGTCATGCCAACCACTTCACCGTTATCCTGCAGCGCTTTCACCAGGCGCAGCTTGTGCTCAGGGCTGGTACGGGCAAAGATATCGTACTCAACGGCGGCTTTCGCCAGCTCGGCGTCGTCCATGTGCTCCAGCTGATAGCCGGTCATCGCCTGGCGGCTGTTGGTGATCCCCAGCATCTGGCCAATGCTCATCGCCGTCTGCGGGTGGTCGCCGGTAATCATCTTCACGCGGATCCCCGCGTTCTGGCAGGCGTGGATAGCGTCAATCGCTTCCGGACGCGGCGGGTCCATCATTCCGGCAATGCCGAGGAACACCAGACCTTCGCGCAGATCGTCGTGGGTCAGCGTGGTGCTGCCGACGTTCGCCGGTTTGTAGGCGGCGGCGACCATACGCAGGCCCTGACGGGCAAAGCGCGCCATCTCCTCTTCCCAGTACTGCGGCTCGAACGGCACCGCCCCCTGCTTGCTCAACTGCTGGCGGCACAGGGCAAAAATCACGTCCGGCGCGCCGGTAATCAGCACCTGCTCGACGTCGCCCATTTTCTGGTGGGTCGCCATGTACTTATACTGCGAGTCGAACGGTATCTTCGCCACCAGGCGGGCATCGACGGGCGCAAGCTGCGCTTTCGCCGCCAGCACCTTCAGCGCGCCTTCGGTCGGCCCGCCGGTAATGCCCCACAGGCCGCGCTCGTCCTGAATCATCTGGCTGTCGTTACACAGGTCGATGGTGCGCAAATAGGTTTCCAGCACGCTGCCCGCTTTAATCTGCACCGGCTCGTTACTGCCTTCCAGGCAGATGTTACCCTGAGGCTCGTAGCTGTCGCCCTCGACGCGGTAGCAGCAGTCGGCGGTGATGATCGCTTTGACGGTCATCTCGTTCATCGTCAGGGTGCCGGTTTTATCCGAGCACACCACGGTCATGGCGCCCAGGGTTTCCACCGTCGGCAGCTTGCGGATAATCGCCCGCTGACGCGCCATCGCCTGTACACCCAGAGAGAGAATAATCGAGATAATCGCCGGTAAGCCTTCCGGCACGGCGGCCACCGCCAGGCTAATCAGGGAGAGCAGCAGCTCGCCGAGAGGAATGTCGCGCAGCGCGAGGCTGAAGACGAACAGCGCGGCCATCATCGCCAGGATGATAACGAAAATCGCTTTACCGAGCTTATCCATCTGCACCAGCAGCGGCGTGCGGTGCTTCTCAATGCCCGCCATCATCTGGTTGATGTGGCCGAGCTCGGTCTCCTGACCGGTTGCGGTCACCACGCCAACGCCGCCGCCGGCGCTGATGGTTGTGCCGGAGAAGAGCATATTGGTGCGGTCGCCCAGCGGCAGTTCGCCTTCCAGCGCGTCGGTGGTTTTATCCACCACCGTCGACTCGCCGGTCAGAATCGCCTCTTCGACCCGCAGATTATGGCTCTCAATCAGGCGCATATCGGCAGGCACGCGGTCACCTGCGCGCAGTATCACGATATCGCCCGGCACCAGGTCGCGGGTCGGGATGGTTTCATGCTTGCCGCCGCGCTGCACGCGCGCGTCGCTGGAGAGCATATTGCGGATGCCCTGCAGCGATTTTTCGGCGTTGCTCTCCTGGATATGGCCAATCAGAGCGTTGATCACCGTGACGCCAAGGATGACGAGCGTATCGACCCAGTGGCCCATGACCGCGGTGAGCGCGGCAGCGGCCAGCAGGACAAAAATCAGGACGTCGTTAAAGTGGGCAAGAAAGCGCAGCCAGTCCGGCTTGCCTTTTTTCTCCGGCAAGGCGTTGGGGCCGAAGGTCTTCAAACGCTCGGCGGCCTCGGCGGAACTGAGGCCGTTGGCATGGCTTTTATTCTGCGCCAGCACCGCATCAACCGTCTGCTGATATGCGCGGCGTGGCGCAGCATCCCCTGATGGGGTGGTATTATTAGTTTTGATCGTTTTGGTCAAAATATATCTCCCTTAAAATTCCGTGAGGCGGAAAGCCTGGAATCATTCCGGGCCAATGAGAAAAATTTTAAACAGCGGAGATAATTTAAGCTTGCGCAATATTTAATCTCTCGCAAATACAAAATTTGTGGTAAGTTAATTCTATAAATCAACTATTGCAGAATATTAATAAACCAAAACTAAACGAGGTCTACTATGTTTGGAATCTACCGCGGACGCCGTCTGGTACTGTACATCCTGCTGGCTATTATCATCGCTACTTTGGTGGGATATAGCACCTATACTTTTGTAAAAGCGCTGGCATAATAATGACGTTAATTTACATTGCAATGTAATTAACTTAATCACAAATATTACCAAAATAATTAACAAGGGAATAATTGAGGACGTTTAAATATAATATCCAATGCGTATTATGATTACGTACGAAACAATATTGCATTAATTCTCTTTTTACCGGACAATATGTTTTTAACTGATGATTAACAAATAATGAAACATCCGCTAGAAACGCTCCTCAGTGCCGCCGGCATTCTGCTGCTGGCTTTGCTCTCCTGCCTGCTGTTGCCGGCGCCCTCTCTGGGCCTGACGCTGGCGCAAAAGCTAGTTGCGACATTCCATCTGATGGATCTCAACCAGCTTTATACCCTGATCTTTTGCCTGTGGTTTTTAGCGCTGGGCGTGGTTGAATATCTGCTGCTGCGCTGGGTCTGGCGTCGCTGGTTTTCCCTTGAACGCTAAGCCAGCCAGGTCGCGCATGCCGCTGACCAGCGCTTCGCACCACGCGGCGTAATCGTGGCCGCTGGATGAGGGATGGAAGCTCACCGTATACCCCTTCTCTTTTAGCACCCGCTCAAATTCAAGCGTATTGGCATAAATGCCGCCGTCCGGCCCGCTGGTTTCGAATTTCCCCGCCTGCAGCCAGAAGCGCACCGGATAGCGCGGCGACTGCTGGTACTGGCGGGTCAGCCAGCTGGCCTCCTCCCCTTGCGGTGCCCACCAGTATGACCCGGACAGGCTTAATACGTTGCCAAACTGTCGCGGATAGCGCAGCGCTACCCAGGATGCGGCTAGCCCGCCGTAGCTGGAGCCGGCGACCACGGTTTTTTGCCGGCTCAGGCTGAGTCCCTGACGACGCAGCCACGGCAGCAGCTCATGGGCCATAAAATCGGCAAAGTGCGGATTTGGCGGCAGCTCCTTCGCCCGTCGCGAATGATCGAGACTATCGATAAACACCACGTTGATCGGCGGTAGCCGATGGCTGGCGATCAGGGCATCCAGCACGTTGGCGAGGCGGTACTCGTGCTGGTAAGTTTTGCCGTCAAAGAGCAGTAGGGTCCAGCGCGCGGGCTGCGGCAACCGCGGGCGATAAATCAGCACTTCCCGCGTATTTTGCAGAAAGTCGCTGCGCAGCTGATGGCGGGTTAAGACTCCGTAGCGTAGCGGCTGCGCCATACGCTGGGCGGTGCAAAAACGCGCGGCGTTGAGGGCCAGCAGAGAGTGGCGATTCCAGCGGTCGTGGGCGGCATTGATACTGTTCGGGTTGAGAGGGTCAGCCTGGGCGCTGACCAGAATTGCCCGCCGCTGTTCCCGCGGGCTGCCGTTTACCTGCGGCACGTCCGGGGCCAGCTTATACTGCATGAGGGTATCGGCGGGCACCACGTAGCTACGAAACCAGACGTCAGAATCCCCGAGGCGAAACAGCGGATCGTGATCCCCCGCCGGCGAACCCAGAATAAACACGTTGCGGCTCGCCCCGCGCCACAGGAAAGTTACCCGCTTATGGCCGGCGTCCACCGGTTCCACCATTGGCGTCCCTTCCCGCTCGCGCTCCTGCCAGAAATGCGTCGTTGAACCTCCCGCCGCCAGTTCACGCTTTAGCCGCTGCAGGCGCGGGCTGACTGGATCCAGCGGCTGAATTTTGGCCAGCGCGGTGGTTTCCCGCATCTGCCACTGAAAGCGCCAGCGCGCCCCCTCTTCGCCGTGCAGCACCAGCGAGGAGGCGCGGTTTACCGGCAGAGAAAATAGCAGGGTTTGCTCGCCGTCCGCCGGACCGCCCGCCAGCAGCGTGCGCAGACGGCGGTTATTGTTATCCAGCAGTCGGGCATCGGTGACGCCGGAGAGGGTCGCCGCGACGTAGTTCTCGCCCAATGTCGGCAGGTCAAAACAGACCTCGCCGCTGCCGTCGAATTTCCCCTGTAGTTCACCCTGTAACGAGGGAGATTCGCAGTTCATTGCCGCCGCCGGTAGGGCACTCATGCCAATCAGCAGGCCGCTCCACGCCGTCTTCATTAGCCGATAGTTCCTTGTAAGAATTTGTTAATAACGCTAATGCAAACAATAACTATTTGCAATAACATTAACGCCATTAATGTTAGCCGCCGGTCGATTCCCCTCGACGCGGGCGTTTTTTGATGGCGATTCAACCAAGGATAAAAAATAAACATGTTTAAATATAATAAGATAAAAGCTTTCTGGGCCGCGGGCGTGGCGGCATCTCTGTTTGGCGGGCCGGCGCTGGCGGCGGAGGAAACGATCGTCGTCACCGCCGCCAGCGGCGAGGATCCCACCGCGCCGCTGAAGGGAATAGTGGCAACAAAAACGCTGTCGGCAACAAAGACCGCCGCGGAAATCGTCAAAACGCCGCAGTCGGTATCGGTGGTCACCCGCGATCAAATGCGGGCGTTGGACGTTACCTCGGTTTCACAGGCGCTGCGCTATAGCGCGGGCGTTTTTACCGAATACCGCGGTTCATCTAACCGCAACGACGAGGTATTCGTACGCGGTTTCAGCTACGTGCCCAAATTCCTCGATGGCCTGAGCTATGGTGCCACCGCCTCGTCGCAAACCGGCACTTTCGATCCGTGGCTGCTGGAGCGCGTCGAACTGGTGCGCGGCCCGGCCTCGGTGCTGTTTGGGCAGGTCAACCCCGGCGGGCTGATTAGCATGACCAGCAAACGCCCGACCAGCCAGCCGATTCATGAGGTGCAGTTCCGTACCGGTAATAACCATCTCGCCGAAGGCGCTTTCGACATTGGCGGTCCGCTGAGCGATGACGGCCACCTGCTCTATCGCCTGAACGGGATCGCCCGCACCCAGAATAACCAGATCGATGACTATAAAGAGACGCGGATGGCTATCGCTCCCGCCCTCACCTGGTATCCTAATGACGCCACGCGCTTTACCCTGTTAACCAGCTATCAGAAAGATCCGGATGCCGGCTACCGTAACTTCCTGCCGCGTTACGGTACCGTGGAAAGCGTCGACGGCAGCTATATTCCGCACGATTTTAACGTCAGCGATCCCAACTACAACCAGTCGTGGCGTGAACAAACGATGATTGGCTATGAATTTGAGCACCAGCTCAACGATACCTTGACTCTGCGCCAGAACGCCCGTTACGCCACCATTAAACAGAAGTATCGCTACCTGGTTTATTCCACCAGCGCCGCCAACAGCTCGGTACTCTCCCGCCGCGCCCAGCATGAACAGCGCCAGACCGATGAGTTTGGCATCGATAACCAGCTTGAAGCGCAGTTCGCCAGCGGTCAGGTGGCGCATACGGTGATTGGCGGTGTGGATTACAAAACCAGTAAGGATAAGCAGTATCTTGGTCGGGCCGGCGGCTCGCAGTACGATATCGACTGGCGCAGCCCGACCTACGGGGTTAACGTCGATGAAAGTGCCTTCAGTCCCGCCACTAATGAACAGCAAAATCTCGACCAGGCTGGGGTGTATGTTCAGGATCAGCTGAGCTGGCGAAACTGGGAACTGTTAGTTTCCGGGCGCTACGACTGGGCGGAAGTACGCACCACCGATTTTACCGACGCCAGCAGCACCCAGCAGAATGATAATAAGTTCACCTGGCGCACCGGCCTGCTGTACGCCTTTGATTCCGGTCTTTCCCCCTATATCAGCTACAGCACCTCCTTCGAACCTAACCTGCAAACCAACCGCGCGCCGGGCGTCGGACCGTTCGATCCCAGCGAAGGCAAACAGGTTGAGGTGGGTCTGAAATACCAGCCTAACCCAAACGCGTTAATGACCCTCGCGCTGTACGATTTGACGCAAAGCAACGTCGCGACCTACAACAGCGCGGCCGGGTGGTTTGAGAACAGCGGTAAAGTGCGCTCAAAAGGCGTTGAAGCCGAAGCGCACGCGACGGTCTTCGATAACCTCAATCTGATCGCGTCTTACACCTACACCGACGCGGAAACCGTCAATACCACTGTCGTCGGTACCGAAGGGAAAACGCCGGCACGCATTCCGACCCATATGGCTTCGGCGTTCACCAGCTATACCCTGCCGGACGGCGCGTTAAAAAGCCTGACCGCGGGCGTTGGCGTACGCTATATCGGCACCAGCTACGGCGATGCGAAAAACACGTTTAAGGTACCAGCAGTGGATCTGTACGACGCCATGGTCAGCTATGAGTTAGGCGAGCTGAATTCAAGCCTGAAAGGGGCGAAAGTACAGTTCAACGTCAACAATCTCGCCAATACCAAATACGTGGCCTCCTGCGCCAGCGATAGCGCCTGCTTCTACGGCATTGGCCGGACGGTGACGGCGACAGTAAACTACGCCTGGTAAGAAAAACGTCCGCCGGTCTTCCCCCGGCGGACGTTTTCAGTGCGCGCGGCTGTGATTTTCTTTACGGTAGGCGCCCGGCGGCAGGTTAAACGTGCGGGTGAAGATGCGGGTAAAGGTTTGCTGCGAGTCAAAACCGTATTTCAGGCAAATATCGTAAACCCGCTGATCGGTATCGCGCAGATCGCGCGCCGCCAGCAGCAGCTTACGCTCGCGGATATAGCGCCCCAGACTCTCCCCTTTATACTGTAAAAACAGTCGTTGCAAATGCCACTTCGAATAACCGGCGTGGCGCGCAATATCGTCAATACGTAGCGGCTGATGCAAATTATCATCAATCCACTCGACGATTGTATCAATGACCTGAGCGGAAATAGTCATATGTCCTCTCTCCTCCTGAACCACTCTCATCGTTAGCGCCACCAGGCGTTAAATGATTGCGTTTTATCGGCGACCCAAACCGGCTCACCCAACATTGGCGTCAGCAGTCGCCACGGTCGCCCTGTGCTGGCCTCCGCCAGCCTTTTGTACGGATCGTCCCATGTGTGTTTTGCCAGCACGAAGCGCCCGGCGTGACCCGGCAGCACCGCGCGTGCATGAACATCGTCAGCGGCTTGCGCCGTCTCTTCCGGCATCATGTGGATGTACTTCCAGTCCTGGTCATACTGACCGTTTTCCATGATCGCCAAATCCACTTCGCCAAACTGTTCGCCGATGGCTTTAAAGTGCGGTCCGTAGCCGCTGTCGCCGCTGTAGTAAATTTTCTGCTGCGGGGTAACGAACATAAAGCTGGCCCACAGGGTCTGGTTGCGCTTGAGGCCGCGGCCGGAAAAGTGGCGCGCGGGCAGGACGTGTACCGTCAGCTCATCGCTCACCTGCAACGACTGATTCCAGTCCGCCTCACTGATTATCGCGCTCTCCATTCCCCAGTAGCGCAGGTGCGACCCCACGCCCAGTGGCGTCACCACGCGCTTGACCTTCGGCATTAGAGCTTTGATGGTGGCGTAATCGAGGTGGTCGTAATGATCGTGCGAGATAATCAGCAGGTCGATATCCGGCATGCCCTCAGCGTGCCACGGGTAATCCCCGGCGAAGGCCTTATTAATAAACGAGAACGGCGCGGCATAGTTGCTAAATACGGGATCAATCAGGATGCGTTTGCCCGCCAGCTGCAGATACCAGGAGGAGTGACCGAGCCAGACCATCACGTCCTGCCCTGACGGCAAGCCCGCCAGATCGGTGTTCACCAGCGGCAGCGGCTGTGCCGGTCTGGCATTTTCACGTTTGGCGACCAGAAATTCCCACCACGCGGCCAGCATATTTTTTTGCCCGGTAAAGCCAGGCGTCGGAAGCTGATTGTGAAACTGACCGTCGTGATAGTGCGGCGACTGCTCCACCAGGCTGAGCTGCGCGCCCTGCGGCGCCTGACCAAATCCGGCATTTAACACAAACGGCAAAGTTGTTGCTGACGCTAATAACATGATGGCGACCACGCTGAAAGTGACACGGTTCATATCCTGACCTGGCGAAATCCTCCTTCCTGGAGGTTTTTGTTATAAGGCTTGATTATGAGTGAGTAAGCACTCATTATTAGGAAGAAGCTGAAAGTCGTCAAGACGATTTTCAAATTTTGACAGACAGCGTTGCAGTGCCCATGTCAGGCATGCTTAGATCGTGGTTTTATCATGTGTGAGGTAAAGTGTAGTGGCTCGTCCTAAGAGTGAAGATAAAAAGCAAGCGTTACTGGAGGCCGCAACCGCCGCCTTTGCCCAATCGGGAATCGCCGCCTCAACTTCCGCCATCGCCCGCAGCGCCGGGGTTGCCGAGGGTACGCTGTTTCGCTACTTTGCCACCAAGGACGATCTGCTCAACGAGCTTTATCTGACTATAAAAGCAGACCTGGTTAAGACAATGATCGCGGGTCTCAATCCGAACGAGACCGAGTCGAAAGAGAACACGCGCAATATCTGGAACAGCTATATCGGCTGGGGCGTGCGTAATCCCATGGAGCATAAAGCGATTCGCCGGATGGCGCTGAGTGAAAGGATCACCGACGAAACCCGCAACCGCGTCAAAGAGATGTTTCCCGAGCTCAATGAACTGTGCCAGCGTTCCATCAAGCCCGTTTTTCAATCCGAAGAATACCGCACCTTTGGCGATGCGCTGTTTCTTTCGCTGGCCGAAACCACCATTGAATACGCCTGCCACGAGCCGGAACGCGCCGTGCGTTTTGTCGAACTCGGCTTTGAAGCCATGTGGCAGGCGCTTGCCGAGGACAATAGCTGATGGACCCCCGCTCGCTGCATGACCACGCGCATCGTATCGCGCTGGAGCTTCCCTTTACCGAGCACTGCTGGCCGTTTGGCCCGGAGTACGATGTGTTTAAAATCGGCGGGCGGATTTTTATGCTGACCGCGACGGTTCGCGGCCGCGCGCTGGTCAACCTGAAGTGCGATCCGCAGAAATCGCTGCTTCATCAGGCGATATACCGCAGCATTGAGCCCGGCTATCACATGAACAAAAAGCACTGGATCACCGTGGTTCCCGGCGAAGATATTAGCGTAGATCTGCTGGCGGAACTGATCGATGATTCGTGGAACCTGATCGTCGATAAACTCAGCAAAAAAGAGCAGCAGCGGCTGCGCCCGCGGTGATTTTCAGCGCTGCGCGATAAGTGTTATCGCATTTTTGCCCCTTATCTTTTTTCCGTCATCGCTGTACTCTTCCTTCACGAAACGCACCCGCAAGGGGTTGTAAACAGTGAGGAAGAGTATGGATATCGTATCGGTTGCCTTAAAGCGCTACTCCACCAAGGCCTTTGACGCCACTAAAAAGCTAACTGACGAGCAGGCGGAAAACCTGAAAACGCTGCTGCAGTACAGCCCGTCAAGCACCAACTCCCAGCCGTGGCACTTTATCGTTGCCAGCAGCGATGAAGGCAAAGCGCGCGTCGCCAAAGCGGCGAGTGGCACCTACGTGTTTAACGAACGTAAAATTCTTGATGCCTCCCACGTGGTGGTTTTCTGCGCCAAAACCGCAATGGACGACGCCTGGCTTGAGCGCGTGGTCGATCAGGAAGAGGCCGATGGCCGCTTTGCGAACGCCGAAGCCAAAGCCGCGAACCACAAAGGTCGTACCTTCTTTGCCGATATGCACCGCAAAGAGCTGCACGACGACGATCAGTGGATGGCGAAGCAGGTTTATCTCAACGTCGGCAATTTCCTGCTGGGCGTCGCGGCCATGGGTCTGGACGCCGTGCCGATTGAAGGCGTCGACTTCGCGATTCTCGATGCCGAATTCGACCTGAAAGCCCAGGGCTACACCAGCCTGGTGGTGGTGCCGGTCGGCCATCATAGCGTCGAAGACTTCAACGCGACGCTGCCGAAATCACGCCTGCCGCAGGCGACGACCATTACCGAGATTTAATTCCCTTCTGCCGGGAACGCCCGGGCCATGGCGCAGCAGCGTCTCGCCCGGGGCTTTCTTCACCCCTCTCTTTCCCCCCCCTCTTTTTCTGCCGTTTGTGCCAGGTTTCCGGCGCTAATAAGCCCGCTTGTGCCAGGAATAACGCCTTTAGTGTGAACCAACCTCTTTAATTAATTGATAAATAATATTTTTTATTTCTGGCATGCCCTTTGCTCTTAACAGATACCACTATCTGGATGAAGGAGAAACCGGGTGAAACATATCTATGTGGCCAGCCACGGCCATTTTGCTCGCGGACTGGTGAACAGTTTGTCGCTGCTGATTGGCGACGAACACGGCGTTATCCCGGTCTGCGCCTATGACGAAGATATCGTGACCACCGAACAGCTGGAGCAAACCCTGGAGCATCTCATCGTCCAGGCGAATGGTGATGAAGTGGTGATCTTTACCGACCTGCTTGGCGGCAGTATCAACAATAGCGCCGTGAGCGTCTTGATGCGCCATCGTAACGTTTTCGTGGTCGCCGGCATTAATCTGACTCTGCTGCTGGAGTTTCTGCTGTGCGAAGAAGCCACTACCGAGGCCGCGATTGTCTACGCCACCAGCGCGGCGCGTGAATCCATTGTTTTCATCAACCCTCTAATAACACAACCATCCTCTGACCCACAGGGAGAATCTCATGATTAAACTCGTGCGCATTGATTATCGGCTGCTGCACGGCCAGGTGGTTTTTGCCTGGACCCGAGCGCTGGATATCGACCATATCATCGTCGCTAACGCCAAAGCCGCGGCGGATGCCTTCATTACGATGTCGCTTAACCTGGCCAAGCCGGCGGGCGTCACGCTGGACATCGCCACCGTTGAACAGGCGGCGGAAAAGCTTAACGGCGGCAAGTTGGATCATAAAAAAGTCATGGTGGTCCTTGGCAATACTGCTGAAACCCTCGCGCTGGTGGAAAAAGTCCCAGGAATTAACGCCATTAACTACGGCGGTCTGCCGCAGAAGGAGGGCGCAAGACAATTCGGCAAGGCCATCTATCTGACCGAAGAGGAAATCGCCGATAGCAGAGCGCTGAAAGAAAAAGGCATTCGGCTGGAGATGCGTCAGGTACCCGCCCACTCGGCCGAGCTCCTCAACGAACAACTTTAACTTCGGAGGTCACTATGTTGCTCACCGCAACGTTACTCGGACTGATTGCCGCCCTGGGGATCCTCGATGGCCGCCTGCTTGGGGTATCGATGATCGACCGGCCGCTGGTGATGTGCGCCCTCACCGGCCTGGTCTGCGGCAATCTGCATGAGGGGATTCTGATTGGCGCTACGCTGGAGCTTATTTTTCTCGGCAACGTCGCCATCGGCGCCGCGCACCCACCCGATATCGTGACCGGCTCCGTACTGGCGACCGCGTTTTCGATCATGTCCGGCCGCGGTCCAGAGGCTGCACTCACCATCGCCATCCCCGTCTCAATGCTGGCGCAAACGCTGGGCATTCTGGTTCGCGTGGTGAACGCCCGCTTCGGTCATCTGGCGGACCGCTATGCGGCGCAAGGTAATACCCGGATGGTCGGCCTGATGCACCTCGGCGGTCCGACGCTGCTCTATTTTTTAAACGGATTTCTGCCGGTTTTTTTCGCCATCCTGCTCGGCTCTTCGGCGGTTAGCTGGTTCCTTGAGGCGATTCCGCCGGTGATCACCAACGGATTGATCGTCGCCAGTAAGATCCTGCCGGCGCTCGGCTTCGCCCTGCTGATCAGCATGATGCTCAGCAGCAAACTTATGCCGTACCTCGGTCTGGGATTTCTGATAGCGGCCTACACCAAGCTGGATATTATCGCCATCGCGCTGTTCGCCGTGGTGTTGGCTTTTATCATCAGCCAGTTTCTTAATCTTAAGCAGCAGGAGAGCTAATCATGAGTGAAATGACGCAGACCCTGTCAGGCGCCACCCAGCCGCAAAGCGATGACGCAAGCCGGGTCACCGCTCGGGATTTACGCAGCGTGTTCTGGCGCTCCTTTACGCTGCAGGGCTCGTGGAACTACGAACGCCAGCAGCATATGGGCTACGCCTTCGCCATGTCGCCCGCTCTGAAGCGCATCTATCAGGACCCAGCGGAACTGGGGCGCGCCCTGCAGCGCCATCTGGTGCTGTTTAATACCACGCCGCATCTCTCAACCTTTATCTTCGGTCTGTCGATAGCCATGGAAGAGGAGAATCAGCGCAACCCCGAATTTAATGAAGAGTCGATAAACGCCATTAAGACCAGCCTGATGGGGCCGCTGGCGGGTATCGGCGACTCAATATTCTGGGGATCGCTGAAGGTTATCGCCGCCGGGATGGGGATTTATTTTGCGCAGCAGGGCAGCCTTCTGGGGCCGATACTGGCGCTGGTGGTGTATAACCTGCCGCATTTTTTATGCCGCTGGTATGGCCTGAAGCTCGGCTATCGCGCGGGGACCACCTGGCTGATGCGTATTTATCAGAGCGGCCTTATGGACCGGGTAACCTACATCGCGTCAATCGTGGGCCTGATGGTCGTCGGCGCGATGACCGCCAGCATGATAGATATTACCACCCCGCTCAGCTTTACCGCCGGGCAAACCACCATGAAGGCGCAAGAGTTTATCGACAAAATTCTTCCTTCGCTGCTGCCGCTGCTTTTCACCCTTGGGATGTACAAGCTGATCCGCAAGGGCGTCAACATAAACTGGATCCTGTTAGGAACCGTCGCGTTTGGCATGGTGGCCAGCGCGCTAGGCCTGCTTTAAAAAGAGGTATCACCCATGCACATAGAAGACTATATGAATGAAACGCCCGCCCGCCTGCTCAATATGCTGACGCAGACGCGAGAAGATCTTAATCAGGCGGCCATCGCGCTTACGGAGTGCGGGGTCACGCGCATTATCCTGACCGGCTCCGGTACCTCTTATCACGGCGCGCTGACCGCCCGGTCGTTTATGCAGCAGTGGTGCGGAATCCCGATCGATGTGTACTGGCCCTTCCTGCTGGACGAGATGGCACTTTCCCTCAGCGACAAAGCGCTGGTCATCGGCATTTCTCAGGGAGGCGGTAGCCTCTCCACTCTCGCCGCAATGGAGCGCGCCCGGGCAGCCGGGCACCTTACCGCTTCCATGGCCGGGGAAGCGCCAGTTGCCATCGACCAGGCGGCAGATTTGGTCCTGACGGTCCCCTGTGGAGAAGAGCGCGCCGGCGCCAAAACCAAAGGTTATCACTGCACCATACTCAACCTGATACTGCTTGCGCTTGCCGTCGCCAGCCGCCAGCAGCGCCTGAGCGAGGAGGAGCGCAAGGCGCTACTCGTCCGCATGGAGAGGACGTTTAATCATTTGCCGACGCTCATTGAGGCCTCGCAGGCGTGGGTTCACAATCACGCCCGGCCGCTTATCGACAGCGCAGATATTCGCCTGACCGGCCCGGCAGGGCTGTTTGGCACCGTTCAGGAAGGCGCGCTAAAGATGCTTGAAACGCTGCGCTGCCCGGTGGCCGGCTATGAATTTGAAGAATTCATCCACGGGATCTATAACGCCTTCGATGAGCGTTCAACCCTGATTATGCTCGATCCGCATCCCGATGAGCGCCAGGATCGTCTGGCGGAAATACTGTCTGGTTGGACGCCGCATATTTATCGCATTGGCCCGCATGTTGACAATAACGGTAAAAACATGCCCTTTACGTTTATTAACGATCCAGACTTTGCAATCTTTGAATATATTATTCCATTGCAAATGGTTTGCGCCAGGCTACCGCCAGTGAAGGGTGTCGATCCCGCAATACCTAAGGATCCGCAGTTCCACCAGAAAATGAAAAGTAAAAAACTTAATTAAATAATGCCCTGTAATAGTTATCCGCCATGCAGCGGAGGACCCTTTACATCTCAAGGAGATCAATATGTCTATAGCTCAGAAAAACGCCCACCATATTATTCGCGATATTTTAACCAGGCAACGTATTGAACGCGTGTGGTTTGTTGGCTGCGGGGGTTCGTTGACCGGCTTCTGGCCGGGGAAATATTTTCTCGATTGTGAAGCGAAAAAGCTGGCCGTCGGCTATGTGACCAGTAATGAATTTGTCCACGCGACGCCGAAAGCATTAGGGGAAAATAGCGTGGTGATCCTTGCCTCTCAGCAGGGCAACACCGCTGAAACGGTCGAAGCCGCCCGCATCGCGCGTCAAAAAGGCGCGGCTACGATTGGGCTGGTATATACCCCCGGCACGCCGCTGTGCGAACACAGCGATTACACTATCGAATACTGCTGGGCCCGCTATCCCGAAACTGTCGATCCGACACAGCAAAAAGCGGCGTACAGCCTGTGGCTGGCGCTGGAGATCCTGGCGCAAACAGAAGGATACGACCATTACGCTGAGATGGTCAGCGCCTTTGCCAATTTTGAATCCGTGGTGCGCGGCGCTCAGCAGCAGGTGCAAGCGGATGTGCAGCATTTTGCCGAAGCCTGGAAAAGTGAAAATGTCATTTATATGATGGGCAGCGGTCCTTCGTTCGGCGCCGCGCATCAGGAATCCATCTGTATTCTGTTGGAGATGCAATGGATTAACTCCGCCAGCATCCATAGCGGCGAGTATTTCCACGGCCCCTTTGAGATTACCGAACCGGGAACGCCGTTCATTTTATTAAAAAGCAGCGGCCGCACCCGTCCGCTGGACGATCGCGCGATTCGCTTTATCGAACGCTATCAGGGAAAACTGCAGATTATTGACGTGGAAAAAGTGGGAATTGATACGCTTCACGCCAGCGTGCGCGAATATTTCTGCGGCCTGCTGCACAACTGCGTTCTTGATGTGTACAACCTGGCGCTGGCCGCCGCCCGCAACCATCCTCTGACCACCCGCCGCTATATGTGGAAAGTCGAATATTAATTCGCTAACTCTCTGCCAGCCCCGGCGATCTGCTCCGGGGCTGCGCTGATGATCACCAGCGAAAATCGTCAATACGTAATTCGAAAATATCGTGAATATAGCCAATTTCCGCCACCGGCAGCGCCACGTTATAGAGTATTTTCAGACGCTGGAATGAGTGGTTCACCATAGTAATAAACTCTCCATGCTGGCGGGTGAATTGCTCAAGATTTTTATAATGGGTAATTTCATTACGCATCACCAGACGCTCAATCATACAGCTGAGATGCACATATAAACTGATAATTAAGTTATTATTAAAATTAAACCCCAGCGTATTTTGCCACTCGGCAATAATGGTTTCGATATGGCTCATGGTTTTTCCGGCATTCAGTATCGTCAGAGAATTGACGACGTTATGCAGCGAAAACTCGCGAACCATATTTTTATTAATCAGCGCAATTTGCTTCTCATTGAGATAGCCGCTTAAGAGCTGACTAAGATGCCTGTGCCCCTGCTCGCCCAGCAGCTCCTCAATGCCCACCCAGGGCACTCCCGCCAGCTGCGGGTCGTGAGTTCCTACCACCGCAATAACTTCGTACTGGTGGAGCAACGATATCGCCGTACGGCTATTTTTTAAGCGCGTGTATTCGCAGGCGATGATATTAATATCAAAATCGCTGAGCAGGCTCTTCTCCATCAGATTTTTAAATTTAAAGGCGGTACCGATACCGGTGATGCAGGTCACCAGCAGCGCACGCTCTTTTTTTTCCGCGGGCCAGAATACATCCCAACGCGACTGATTGAGCGGTACGATCTCTTCGGCGATTTGTTCGATGTTTTTCCCCAGCGCGATCTCGCTGGCAACGTTCAGCGCCATGCGGGTCGTCACGTTATCCACCACCACCAGCGGGCCGTTAATCACCGCCAACAGCGCATCGGCAATCTCCCTGGTGTAGCCCATATCGATAAGCACCATCACGCCTGCGCGGGTATCCGTATGCTGGAGATAATCGACAACGGCGCGGCTGACATCGCTAAACGCCACCTCCATTGGCATATCCATTGCCTGGTAAATCTTTTCGCCAATCAGCCGGTTGGCGACTCCCGCAATGCTGCTGGCGGTGGAATAGCCATGAGCGATTATTACCGCTTTCACTTTCCCGCCGCTGGTAGCATCGATGGCGTTACTGACGATGGCGGCAACCGCCATACGGTCCAGCGTATCGATAAGTAGATCGTATTTGTTATTCACCACGTCCAGCAGTTTTCGCGCGACGCGCTGCGCCAGCCCCGCAGAAGAATCCAGCCAGCCCTGCATCACCAGACGCGCGGGCTCGGCGACGCTGCGCGGCGCCAGGGGGAGACTGGTCAAGTAGCGGCCGGTAAGATAAGCGAATTCGGCATTGAGCTGAAGGTCATAATTGGCGGCGATCGCCTTGCCCACATCCTCAATAAAGCGCAGCCGCTTATCCTGAAGAGAGACCGCGCTCTCCTGATTCATCAACGCATCGAGATAGAGCGTCACGTTTTGATAAATGAGCTTTTCAAAGGTCCTCGCGCTGATATTGTCCTTCCCTAGTTCCTCGCACAGGCTGCAAATATTTCCCGTTAGCCGTTGATACTCATGATGACGACCGGAAAACAAAGGCTGCGCGTCGCCATCGCGGTAAATCATGACCCGTTCGCTATTTTGCTCAAGGGAAAAAGGCGCATCCGCCAGCAACCGGTCGGGCAGTAAACCCGCTTTTATCTGTAAAAGATCGCTATCCCGCTCGCCAAATGTCCAGGCGCTGGCGCAAATATTGCGGATCAAATTCTCTAGTCCGCCGACGTTGCCCTCAAGGGTTTCGCGCATCAGCTGGCTGACGATTTCGCCGTCCAGCGCCAGATCGTGGTCCAAACGCTGCGCTTCGCGGCGGAAAAAGTGGTGGATAAACGCCAGCCTCTCATACTGTCCGCGTTCGGCGATCGGCAGAATTTTAACAATCACCGGAATACGGCGAATGAACGTTGCCAGGAAGTGTTTTTCCAGATCCTCGGTTGAAGCAAAAATCAGCCGTACCGTGGCGCTGCGCTCGTCACTGCTCTCTCCCAGCCGCCGCCAGCTACCGTTATCCATAAAATGGAACAGCTTTTCCTGCCCTTCGGGAGGTAGCCGATGAACCTCATCGATAAACAGCACCCCGCCGTTGCTGGTCTCGATAAGCCCGGGAACCGCCTTATCGGCACCGGTAAAGGCGCCCTTCGCGTGACCGAATAATTTTGAGGTCAGCAGTTCTGGATTATTGGCGTACTCGGCGCAGTTAAACACGGTGAACGGCGCATCGGCAGGTAAAACCTCCTGTTCCATGGCGTAACGCCACAGCTGGCGGGCAAGGAAGCTTTTCCCCGTGCCGGTGGGACCGCGCAGCAGAAGCGGTAGACCTGCGCCGGGGTAGCTGATGGCGGCCTTGCACTGTCGCAAAGCTTCCTGCAGGCTGCCCTGAGCGCCTATCAGCTGCGCCAGACTATCCTGGCGCTCAGCGCACAGGGCCTGAAGGGAAGCGTATTCGCCGTGTCGAACCGCGAGTCGGTGGTAGTCGCGCAGCGCGGCAATGGGTAAAAACAGCACCGGGCGACCATTTACTTTGACCACCCGCTTCTCGCGATGGAGATTATTCAGATGATGGCTGATGATACTGCGTTTTTGCTTCAGGCTATCGGCAATCGCCATCGCATTAAACTCGCCCAGCGCTTCCGTCGTCAGCGGTCGCCCGGCGATCCGTTGTTCAAGCTGGCGGAATATCGACTCCTTGTTCATCGCGCTCCCCTGTCAAAAGCTTAAAATCCGCTTATACGACAATTGACGTAAGAGGTCGCTGCCCTCCGCCACACTTCTTAAAAGAGCTTACTTTTTCATGGCTTACCGTGCAGCCACGCCAGCGCCTGCTCGCCCGTTTCATCCATCGGCAAATAGACCAGCAGGCGCGAGCCGTTGCGCGGGGCCGAGTACCAGTACATCTGCTGCAGGCTGAAGCGTCCGAGCTGCGGATGGTAAAAGTTTTTCACCTGATTTTCCACCCCGCGCACCTCATAGCGCTGATGCCAGAGCGCCTCGAACTCCGCCGACGCGGCGAAAAAGCGCGCCAGCTTATTTTCCCACAGCGGATCGCCGCGGTGCTCCGCCATCGCCGCGCGGAAATAGGAGACAAACGTCGCCAGCACGTCACGATTCTCGATACGGCTGCGCCAGGTTTCATTGGTCAGGTACAGATAAATGCAGTTGCGATCTTCCTCCGGGATGGTGGCGAAATCGATGCCCATCAGGCGGCAGAAGCTGTCGTTCCAGGCCACAATATCAAAGCCGGGATTCTGAATACTGGCGGGCTGCGGCATCAGGCTATCGAGCATCCGCCGGGTGCCGGGGCTGATACCTTCGCATACCGTCACCTGAGTGGCCTCAGGCGGGGTCAGCCCGGCCAGCACAAACAGATGCCGGGTCTCAAGCGGGCTGCACTGCAGCGCATTCGCCACCCCTACCAGCACCGCCGCTGACGGATTGACCTCCCGCCCCTGCTCCAGCCAGGTGTACCAGGTGACGCCGACGTCCGCCAGCATCGCCACCTCTTCCCGCCGCAGGCCCGGCGTGCGCCGCCGGCCAACGCGGGGCAACCCCAGGCGCTGCGGGTCGAGGCTCTCGCGGCGGGCGCGCAGAAACGCCCCCAGCTGTTTGCGGCCGTCATCGGGCGCGGCGATGGTCAATTCACGTTGCGGCATGGTCGTCATAAAACCTCCAGCATGGTAGTACCAATACCAGTATAGACAGGAACTGGTACCCGTTTAATTTATCGGTGATGCTACGGCTATCCGCTGAATGACGCAATGGAGAGATCCGATGAATTCGTCTGCTGTTTCACCCGGCCGCGCCGGTTTATTCCTTCTGTTGACCGGCCAGATGCTGCCGCTGATCGATACCTCGATCGCCAACGTCGCGCTGGACTCCATTACCCAATCGCTTAACGCCAGCGCCACTCAGCTTGAGCTGATCGTCGCGCTGTACGGCGTCGCCTTTGCCGTCTGCCTGGCGATGGGCAGCAAGCTTGGCGATAACTATGGCCGCCGTCGTCTGTTTATGTGGGGCGTGGCGATGTTTGGCGTCGCCTCCCTGCTGTGCGGAATGGCGAACTCCATCAATACGCTGCTGGCGGCGCGCGCGGTGCAAGGGGCCGGTGCGGCGCTGATCGTGCCGCAAATCCTCGCTACCTTGCATGTCACCCTGAAAGGCACCGCCCACGCCCGGGCCATCAGCCTGTACGGCGGCATTGGCGGTATCGCCTTTATCGTCGGTCAGATGGGCGGCGGCTGGCTGGTGTCGGCGGATATCGCCGGTTTAGGCTGGCGCAACGCCTTCTTTATTAACGTGCCGATCTGCCTGCTGGTGCTGGCCTTCAGTCCGCGATACGTCCCGGAGACCCGGCGCGAAGCGCATTCGCGCATCGACTGGCAGGGCACCTTTAGCCTTGCGCTGATCCTCTGCTGCCTGCTGTTCCCGATGGCGTTGGGGCCGGAACTGCACTGGCCGTGGACGCTGCAGCTGATGCTGGCTGCGGTGCTGCCTCTGCTGGTCTGGATGCGGGCCAGCGCGCTGAGCAAACAGCAGCGCGGCGAGCAGCCGCTCTTACCGCCTCGCCTGCTGAAGCTCACCAGCATTCGCTTTGGCATGGCCATCGCCCTGCTCTTTTTCAGCGCCTGGTCCGCGTTCATGTTCTGCATGGCGCTGACCATGCAGGCCGGTCTGGGGATGGCGCCGTGGCAGTCCGGCAACAGCTTTATCGCCCTCGGTGTGGCCTACTTCGTCTCCGCGCTGTACGCGCCGAAACTGATAGCCCGCTACAGCATGGGACGCATTTTGCTGATCGGTCTGGCGGTGCAGATTGTCGGCCTGCTGCTGTTGAGCGCGACCTTTTATCGTCTCGGTGTCCACACCACCACCCTGGCGCTGGTCCCGTCTACGGCGCTTATCGGCTATGGGCAGGCCCTGATCGTCAATAGTTTTTACCGTATTGGGATGCGCGATATCAGCGCCTGCGACGCCGGGGCCGGGAGCGCGATTCTCAGCACTCTGCAACAGGCGACGCTGGGTCTGGGTCCGGCGATTCTCGGGTCGCTATTCTTAGCCCTCGCCCAGCGCAGCGGCGGTGACTATCCACGGGCGCTGATCGATTTCCTCGCGGTGGAAGTGGTGATGATGCTGGTACTGGGCGCCATCGCGCTGTGGCTACGCCATCACCTTAACGTCCGTCCGGCGGTAGCGACCTCATAATCACATTCGCGTAACCTGCTATTTGCATAATAGACATCCAGCGGTCATCATAACCGCTGGATGTAAAGGAGACGTTATGCAGGAATTAATATCGCAAATCGCCGCATTAGGCATCAAAATTACCCCCACCACCTCACTCATTATTATTTTCGGCATTATTTTTCTGACGGCGATTGTCGTTCACCTTATTCTGCACAAAGTGGTGCTGCGCACCTTCGAAAAGCGGGCGCAGGCCAGTAGTCACCTGTGGCTGCAAATTATTACGCAGAACAAACTGTTTCATCGTCTGGCCTTCACCCTGCAGGGGATTATCGTCAACGTGCAGGCGGTGTTGTGGCTGCAAAAAGGCAGCGAGGCTGCGGAAATCCTCACCACCTGCGCCCAGCTGTGGGTGATGATCTACGCGATGCTGTCCTTCTTCTCGCTGCTGGACGTGGTGTTCAATTTATCGCAGAAATTCGCCACCGCTTCTCAGCTGCCGCTTAAAGGCATATTTCAGGGGATTAAGCTGGTCTGCGCGATTATTGTCGGCATTCTGGTGATCTCCTTACTGATTGGCCAGTCGCCGGCGATTCTGATTAGCGGGCTCGGCGCGATGGCCGCGGTACTGATGCTGGTATTCAAAGACCCGATTCTCGGCCTGGTCGCTGGGATCCAGCTCTCCGCCAACGATATGCTCAAACTCGGCGACTGGCTGGAGATGCCGAAATATGGCGCCGACGGCGCGGTTATCGACATTGGGCTGACCACGGTGAAGGTGCGCAACTGGGATAATACCATCACCACGATTCCCACCTGGTCGCTGGTTTCCGACTCGTTTAAAAACTGGAGCGGCATGTCGGCATCCGGCGGTCGCCGGATTAAGCGCAGCCTGAATATCGATACCACCAGCATTCATTTTCTCGATGAACAGGAGCAGCAGCGCTTAATTCAGGCCAGACTGCTGAAGCCGTATATGGATTCTCGTCATCAGGAAATCAGCCTGTGGAACCAGCAGAACGCCGCCGATCAATCGATATTGAATCAGCGCAAGATGACCAATATCGGCACCTTCCGCGCCTATTTGCAGGAATATTTGCGTAATCATCCACGCATCCGCAAAGATATGACGCTAATGGTGCGCCAGCTGGCCCCGGACGCCAGCGGCCTGCCGATTGAGATTTACTGCTTCACCAACACCGTGGTGTGGGCGGAATATGAAAGCATCCAGGCGGATATATTCGATCACGTCTATGCCGTGGTTGACGAATTCGGCCTGCGGATCCATCAGTCCCCCACCGGCAACGATATTCGTTCGCTGGCGGGCGCGTTTACTCAGTAATATCCTCAGGTACTGGCGCGGGAAATGACGCGCCAGTCCATCATCACCCGCTCAACGGCGGCGTCAGGATTATCGATTCTCTTCATTAATAGCGTCACCGCCGTGCGGCCAATCTCGCGCGAAGGCTGTTCCACGGTGGTCAGCTGCGGCGATACCACTTCGGCCAGTTCGGTGCCATCAAAACCGACCACCGCGATATCTTCCGGCACCCGCAGCCCGGCCTGAGCGATAGCCCGCAGCGCGCCCGCCGCCAGCGAATCGGAGACGGCAAACACCGCGTCCGGCTGCTCTTCCTGCGCCAGCAGCGTCTCCATCGCCTGTTTACCGGCGGCGGCGCTCAGATCGCTGGCGTAGGTGACCTGTTGATACGCCAGTTCGCGAACGTGCAGTACGCTTTTATAGCCGCGCTCGCGCAGGCGCGAGTAGCGATAGCTGAGATCGTGGTTGATTAAAGCAATGCGTTTACGCCCGGCGTCAACCAGCCGGGAAACGGCGCCCTGCGCCGCGTCGACGTCGTTGATGCCGACGCAGGAGATGCTGCCGTTATCGGCGTATTCCGCGCACTGAACCCAGGGCGCGTCGCCGATCATGGTGGTGAGTTCCGGCAGGCTGGAGAGCGCGTTCATCGTAATGATGCCGTCGACCATTTTGCCGGAGAGCAGCTGCAGACCCGAGGTTGAACGGGCTAAATCCGAACCTGAATTACACAGCAGGATCCGGTAGCCGTTCTTTTCCGCCTCTTCTTCAATGCCCTTGACCACCTCGGCGCAAAAGGGGTTGGCGATATTCGAAACCATCACCAGAATCATATTGCTGCGGGCCGTTCGCAGCTGGCGGGCCAGCAGATTAGGCTGGTAGTTACTCTCTTTGATCGCCTGCAGCACACGTTCGCGATTCTTCGCTTTAACGGTATCGCTGTTATTCAGTACCCGCGATACCGTCGCCACCGAGACGCCCGCCAGGCGAGCGATTTTCTGAATTGACATAGAGGCTGCACTTCCCGCATAGACGTTATATTTCGCAGGCTATCATAAATGAGCCCCGTCCGCGCCGTCAGCAGGTTTTGCAAGAATCGACGGGATTGATTAGCACGCTAAGGTCGCTATCATGATAGCGTCGGCGTTGTTTCGCGAGAGGCGAAACGTACGCTGGCCGTTGAACGTCATCGGCATATAACTGGGGTATCTCTTGAACACAATAAAAAATATTAACATCGCAGCGGCAATGATCACCGACGGTCAAGGACGCTGTCTCTTAGTACGCAAACGAGGGACGGAGTACTTTATGCAACCCGGTGGAAAGCCTGAAATCGGGGAGGTCCCGGAAGCAGCGTTGATCCGCGAGCTCGAAGAGGAGCTCAACTTCCTCGTCTCACCTGAAGAACTGGTCCCGGTAGGCCGCTTCACCGATACCGCGGCAAACGAGCCGGGCCATACGGTCTCAGCGGATATCTTTCAAATAGCAACCAACAGAGCGAGCTTTACACCAACGGCAGAAATAGAAGAAGTTATCTGGTATACGCCGGGCCAGGATCGGCATATTAAGCTTGCTCCTCTTACCGAGAATCACCTGCTTCCTCTGCTGAAAGGGGCGTAAGCGCCCGGGGCGCATCGAAAGTATGGCCTCATTTGCCTGCAAGTCAAAATCCAGGGTGCCGTCGTTCCGGTGGCGTTGCGGCGGCTTGCAGGCAGAGCCAGTTCAGGCTGAAGCGCCCCACTTCCACGAGATCAGTTGCCCGCATCTCCTGTTAAGATTTAGCACATCCTTCTGATTCGCTCCTCTTCAAATGCCGACGCGTTTAGTTCTTAAAACGCCCTCTTTTGTACACCAGATCATATTTGGCCAGACAATCCTATCCCCCATAATCCAAAACATCGCAACTTTCCCTTACGAAAAACATGCCATTACAGAATAAACACCACGAAATAAAACAAAATAAAAACACAAAATTAACAAACAACGATGCGATAGCATTTTTTTTGACCTTTTGTGCTGTTTTTTTTTAACCAATTCTCCCCCATTCAGCGAGAAAATTCCTGGTCATCATGGATAATTCTTAAAGAGCGATCGACATAAAATTCTGCACCTTAAGATTTTTCTTATTCATAATAGTAAGTTAGTCTAGATTCAGGCAATTTTTGACATTAAGAATTTACACATTTCTCATCTATATAACTCTTCAGAAATTAAAGTTGTCACATTTATTAACTAGCCATAATATAGCCACATCATTGAACGATAGGATGATGCAATATAGGGAAATAAATCGACATATGGCTCCTCAGAAATATGAGAAGGTATACTGCATTAGCTGTCAGTATCAATGCGAAATCTATCCACGACCTACGATTAAATCGATTAACTGCATTGAAACTCACTATTGCGTATGGCCCGATAAAAACATCTACTTAAAAAATGGTGTGCATTGTTTTTTAATTAGCAAGCACTACAACTTCTCTAATTCTGGATTTATTTTTGTTGATTTTTCTCGCTACAACATCAGATTATTCACCAATGAAAAATGGATTGAATATCTGATTAAAACAGGGTTGCGGATAGTTTTGATTGCCGACAGATTAGCACAGCCGCTGGCGCTGTACTGGAAACACCGCTGTCAGCAGATAATTTCGATTATCAACACCAGCGATACCCGAGACGAGATTGAAAAGAAAATACAGCTTTCGTTTCTCGGTCAAAGAGATGGACGAGGTTACCGTCAAAAACTCAGCGACCAGGAAGTGTTGGTTCTCGATCTTTTACTTGCCGAGAAGTCGGTTAAAGAGATAGCAAAAGAATTGCAAATGGCAGAAAAGAGAATTTACGCAATCAAGCTCAGCTTGCAGAATAAGATGGGAGGCAGAGGGAAGTTAAACATTATTCTATCTGGATAAAGTCATTATCAGTATTTGTAGCAATAACTCCATAAATGGAACTAACTTAATTATTCTCAGGAAATTTAAAATGAAAAAAATCGTATTAGCGGGTGTTGTGGCTGCGGCTCTTATCTCTTCCAACGCAATGGCTAACGTGACTACTTCCGCCACTGCAAGCTGGGATGCTAGCGCAACGAAAGACACCACCAGCGCGCTGGTTGTCACTCCGCTGAAATCCCTGAACTTCCAGTACGCTGAAGGGATTAAAGCGTTTAACTCCCAGAAAGGCGCTTTTGATATCACTATCCAGGGCCAGTCTGGCGCGACTGACTTCACGCTGACCTCTCAGATCGTCAGCAACACCCTGAGCCGTACCACTGACGCCTCTACTCTGGCCGTTGGTGTGAGCTGGAACGGCAACGCGCTGAACAAAACCACCCCGGTAACGATGATTGATACCGCCAACAACATCTCCGCGGGTCTGGATGCGCTGGCTGTCGCGACCGCCTTCGCAGGCGCCGAACGCGTCAGCACTCAGGGTAACTTCGATTTCACTATCGACTCCGCGACTTCTGACGGCAGCACCGCCGCTGAGTTCAAAGATTTAACCGACGGTTACTGGAGCGGCGACGTTCGCGTTCAGTTCAACGCGGAATGGACTATCTAATCAGGTGTAGCCAACACCTGTCCGGTATGACAAGGAGGCTTCGGCCTCCTTATAAGGATGCGCCATGAAACTGAATCCATTATTACTCTCTCTCTTTTTATTCACCGTGACGCCCTCCTCCCATGCCATTAATGTCGGAGACGTCACCTCTATAATGGGACCGGATGCCTCGACTCTGGCAAAAGAAATCATTAATACCACCGATACGGCGCGTTACGTTAGCGTCAGCGTGGAGCGTATCTCATCGCCTATGGCCGGCGGCAAGGTTATCCCGATGGCGAGCAGATCGGAATTATTATCAACACCAGCCAGTCTGATATTACCCGGAAATGCTAAAGAGAACTTTCGTTTTTTTTACAAAGGACCTCAGGATAACCAGGAACGTTATTATCGCATATCCTGGACCGATGAGCCGGTGACTGAGTTTGAAGCCAGTAAAAAGAAAAAACAGGGCGAGGCAACGACCTCTGCCATTATTGGTACGATTCTGGTGGTCGCGCCGCGTGAAGAAAGATTTGACTATCGTCGCGATAATGACACGGTAACCAATACCGGTAACGCTTCATTCCGCGTTATCTCCTACGGGCCCTGTCGCGATAAAGCGAAGGATGAGGGGCAAGGCTGCCGTGAACGCTATTATGTCATGCCTGGTGTTAGCGTAAGAATAAAGCATACCGATCTCACCAACAAAAAAACGCGAATTGGAATATGGCACGGTGAGCAATATATAAATGTAAACTGAGTAACATTATGGATAATCTTGGTTATGTCAAAGGGACGTTGTTCGCTGGATTATTAATTACGGTAAACCAGGGATGGGCAGCTAATGCTACAGCGCCAGTTAAAGTCAGTAACTATGTTATTCCTTCGGTATTTGCTAACGCGTTATATCAGGGCATGTCGGTCCCTGTTTTTATTCGTTATGAAGGCGATAATAGTACCCAACGCAGCCAGCAAAAAATCGCTGATGCCATCCTTACCATCAAGGATAATGAGTTTCGCCTGAACCAGATCGCGCTCAGCGATCTGCCGGAACGAACCGAATTATCACCTCAGATAAAATCATTGCTCAACGAGATGCAGGACAAAAGCATCGGCGACGGTCAGCGCGTTTATATCAACAAAGACGCCTCACTTTCACTCGATACGCGTTCCTTTTATCTTGAGCTGACGGTTAACCGGGCAGCCATGCAGGCCGCTATTTTGCCGCGTACCAATATGCTTGGGGAATCCACTGCCCAGAATCTCTCGAGCGTGCTGAATTACTCGATGGGGAGCTATTACAACAAATATGAGAATACCGATAGCGCCAGCAGCTATCTGACGCTGGACAATACCTGGTCGCTGCGCGAGCACCATCTGAATTTTAACGGTTCCCTCTACGGGATTGGTACCGGCAACCAGCAGGGTAAACTGTATCGCTCAATGTACGAACGCGACTATCAGGGGCGCCGCTTCGCAATGGGGATGGTGGATACCTGGAATCTGCAATCGATCGCCAGCATGAGCGCCCTGAACTCCAGCCGTATTTACGGCATCAGCTATGGCAATAAAAGCAGTTCCCAAACGCAGGACAATACGCTTGCTCTGGTGCCCGTCACGGTGTTCCTGCCGGCCGCCGGCGAAGTGCATGTTTATCGTGACGGCAAACTGCTCAGCATTCAAAACTTCTCGATGGGCAGCTACGAGCTCGATACGTCGCGCCTGCCGTTTGGCATCTACAACGTTGATATACAGGTGGTCGTTAACGGACGCGCGGTCAGCAGCCGGACGGCGAACATCAATAAAACGTTCGCCCGGAAATCGAGCGTGACCGGCGATCTCTCATGGCAAACTTTCGGCGGCAGCCTCGAATACAACAAGATGGACTATCGCCATAAATACAACATCAATTATGGCACACGGAATACGTGGTTAGCCGGGGTCGCCGCGGCAACCAGCCAACCCTGGCTTTCCGGCGTGAATCTGAAAACCACGCTCTACGGTTTTGACAATAACGGCGTCAATGAAACGGAAGCGAACGTGATTTTCAACAACGCGTTCAGCTTTAACCAGCAGGGGCTGCTCGCTACCGACGGCAGCTGGCAGAGTACCTCCACCTTCAATATGAGTTTACCGGACGGATACGGCAACCTGTGGGGGTCGCGCCAGTACAGTTCCATTGGTAACGCGCTACCGATGCAGCAAAACGACTACGTGACCGTCGGCGCCAACGCTAACCTGCGTAAAATCGCGCCGTTCCTCGGTACACTGAGCGTCAGCCGCACCAATAACAAATATACCGGGAGCACCTATACCAACGTCGATTACGATCAATCCCTGTTAGCTAATCGCTACGCAACCGTTACGTTACGCGTCGGTATTCAGAACTATCAGTACAACAACCATGAAAATCTGCGCGATAAGTACGTCAATATTGACGTCTCTATCCCCTTCTCCACCTGGCTAAGCACCGGTGTGTCCAGCCAAAACGGAAACATGCTGGCGAACGCCACGCTGCGCAAAAGCTTTGACAACAGCGCCATTACCCAGGTGGGAGCATCGGTTTCGAAGCAGATTAAACAAAATAAAAATGACGATAGCCGTTATCGTTCAGACGATTACGCCGCCAATGGTTACGTCAGCTATAACACCAAATATAACGCTGGCACCGTCTCCGTTAGCCGCTCATCGCAGCACAGTTCAAACTACAGCCTGAGCTCGCAGGGAAGCGTGGCCTGGACGGAAAAAAATGTCTATGTCGGCAAAGGCACACAAACCGCAGGCCTGGTAGTGAATACCAATTTCAGCGGTAAGGGCAGGATGATGGCGCAGATCAACGGCCAGAACTACCCGCTGACCGGCAAAAGCAACTTCATCAGTCTTCCGCCTTACGCGGAATATAAGGTGGAACTGATGAACGACAAAAATTCGGAAGACAGCGTCGACATCGTTAACGGCCGACGTAACAAAGTCGTGCTCTATCCCGGCAACGTCAGCGTGATTAACCCGGAAGTCAAACAGCTGGTCACCGTCTTTGGCCGGGTGAAAGATCGCCGCGGCGGTTACTACGCCAACGCCGATATACACAACCACATTGGTAAAACGCGCACCGACGAACTCGGCGAGTTCGCCATGGACGTCGATAAGCGCTATCCGGTGATTACCCTGGTCGATAAATTCGGCGGCATTTGCGAAGTGGATTTGGATCTGACAGAGGCGAAAGGCGCCGTATGGGTCGGTGAGCTCCCTTGTGAGATCCAACAACAAACGGCATCAGTGACGGGAGATGTTAAGAATGTCTATTAAACCCCAGGCCATCATGCTGCTGGCCGGCTGGCTGCTGGCCGCGCCGGCTATGGCACTTACCGCTACCAACGACGGGAGCGGCAGCAACACCTATATGTTTATCGACAACGATGTCGATGATGAATATTTCATCACCACCAGCGCCCTGTCCCCACGCTTCACCGGGGCCAATATCTGGACAAAATATAAAACGAACCAGCGTAGTCTGGGATATATGGGCAACTCGGGCTGGAGTTACAGTAACCGCTATTTTGATCTGTGGATCGACAACTCCCCCATTAACCAACCGTTTCTCGGGCTTCGCTGCATGTCCACGGGAGCAAACTGCCCGGCTTCCGGCATTATCCCTGCCGATGTTCTCGACAAAGACGGTTACTATCACGCGATGTCCGGCAACAGCGTAGCGAACGGTTACTACGGTGCCGGAGTGCTTAGCCAGTCGGCCTATGAGTATTTTCGCGATCGGCCGGTGGGAACCATCGATAGTTTGCAGCTTAATCTTTGCTACATGGACTCCAAAGCCGATTATGACTTTGCTTCCGGCGTTCGCTGTAAAGATCTCCCCAGCGGAGGAAAGTGGGTTTACTACACGATGAATCTCGAAAAGGTCTCGCATCTGGCCTTGAACAGTACCGGAGCGATGGCGGAAGTATGGATTGCCAGCGATGGTACGCCAAGCGTCAACCTCGGCTCTGAATTGTGCCAGATGGGCGTGGTCGGAAGCGCTTCAGGGATCATTTGTAAAATGGTTTCTTACAGCTTTCAGGAGACTAAAACCCTCACCACCTCACTTGATTTCCGGATGGTTATCGACACGGCGATGTTGGGATTCTCTCCTTCTTCGTCTGACGTAAAATACAGCGGTGATGGCGCAAGCTGGACCAATTTTGGTACGGTCAGCACCTATAACAAGGTCTTCAAACCATCAGGCGAGTACGTCTACGTATTCCTGTCCAACGCCTTTTTCCAAAAAGTCCTCAAAGCAGGCGCGGATTTAACCAACAAGGATGCGCTGTTTACCTTCTATTTTGATAACTCCGTTACCCCGCAATCGGGTTATTATCAGTTTACGCCATCAACATTAATTAACATTGTCCCACGGGAATACGGCATCAGCATTATCGCCAGCGACGGGAGCGCTCATCCAAAAGCATCCGGCAAGATCGGTAGCGAAGAGCCCATCACCTTTGAGTATAAAGTCACTACCTCCGCGTCGCGTCAGGCCGACAGTATCACCGCCCAGGTGATTGGCGACGCCATCAACATGTATGGTCTTCCGTACTGCCTGTTTACCTCAGCGGACGAGACGCTAAAAGTACCTGTCCCGGCCTACCTCGAATGGACGTCCGCCGCCGGTAAAGCGGTAAGAGTGCGCAACAGCTGCGGTGAGAATCCTGTCGATATGACCAACGCCGCCTGGGTACAGACGGCCTGGAACGCCAACGTCAACGATGGTTTCTTTTTTACCACCACGCTGAAACTGCTGTTTCCGATGGATGACCCGCATTCACAGTTCACCACCGATGGCCATGACTGGATGGGTACCGTCAGCGCCACCGGGGATGTAAAAGTGACCGCCACGTGGGTCGGCGTGGATCGGGGGCTGTGATGAATAAAATCCTACTCATCGGATTATGTGGGCTGTGTATTCAGCCCGCTTCCGCGGTGTACTTTGACTCAATTATCTATGATATGGATGGCAGTAAAGATTTTATCTCCCGGCCAATCGTCAATGATACTAAAAGCAACAATTTATATACTATATCGGCTTATAAAATCTCCCGGCCGGGCAACGGCGATGAGCGACCAGTGACCGGTCAGGATAAAGATCTGGTCTGGTCGCCGCTGCAGTTCACCGTACAGGCCAATAGTCAGGAATATTTTAAACTCTATTACCGGGGGCCAAAAGATGACGTTGAGCGCTATTATCGGGTGATCTTTAAGGAGACGCCCGTTATGGTTCTCCCCTGGCGTCTGGATCAGAAAAAAATGGATGTTGTCCCTTCGGTATCGATGAGCACGATTCTCATCGTTCGCCCGCGTAAGACCCGATTTGAGTATGAAATTAACGAAGCTACAGGCACTATTAAAAATACCGGCAACACCTATTTTAGAGTCATTCTGCAGAAAGGCTGCAATGGTGACGATGAAAGTTCAACGCAATTTTATATGCTGCCAGGAGAGAGCTGGACAGGTCCCGAAGCGAAAAATAGTAACAGGAAATATATTGTCGCATTAGGACGTTATCATAAATTAGGCAACGGCTGTTTCATGGATTCGCCGGGTTAACCGCTGCTAATCCAGCGCGGGTATGTTATGCCTGAAGCGCAGCTCGTGCAGGCGATTGAGCCCGCCGAACTTCTTGCATAAAGAGTATTGAAAGCGGTAGACGCTGCGGGTATCGCACGCCATGATGCGGGCGATATCCTGGCTGGAATGCCCGTCCGCCCGCAGGCGTAGCGTCTTCATTTCATGCTCCGTCAGCGACGGTGTGCGCCGGCAGCGAAGATTTCGCCCCAGCATGATGCGTTTTATTTTCTTGATTAAGCTACTTAAGCTATCGTTGACTTCCACCACCGACCATAGTAATCCGGAGCGCAGCATCCAAAAATTAGCCATGGGCAGCATGCTTTTATCCGCGAGTAAAATAATCTTCAGCCCGGTCTCCTGCAGTTTTTCGGCCCATCCCTCATGCAGAAAATACAAAATATTGTCGAGGGAGAAGTCCACCACCACCATTCCTTCAGGCAAAAAACAGGTGAGTTCACGAAAAACTAAATCATTGACCGCTCGCTTAAAAAAATAATTTTTATCCGGCCATACTGAAAATTTTCTCTCTCCACAAAGAGAACGTTCAATTTTATCTTCCGCTTCAATAGGGCAGTTTAAACCACACGCCATACATTTAATCTCACGGTTACCTGCCGGCATTACATTTACCTCTTGAGTGGCTAAAAATATTTTCAAAAAGATACAGACGTAATACCAAACATACTATAAACAAAAAAAATTGCTGCTATTACATTTACTATAAATATAGAAAACAAAAGACTAATCTATAATTCAAGCCCTTAGAGAAAATAACGTTAACACATTTCATTAAATATTTTAATAAAATACCCACTGAATTTAACCATGTCATATTATATATAGCAAGATATATCCCCCATATTATAAGTAAGCGTAATATTTATTGTTACTTGATTTATAATCACACGCTGCATAATTTTCTGGTTCCTTTCATCTAGTCCCCTTTTACCGCAGCCGGAAATGCCTCCGCCAGCCAGTCGATAAATACGCGCAGCCGATATTGCCGCTGATAAGGTCCGAGGGGCTGTCAGCAACCACCAGACTACGTTGATGGTGGACTGGCGCAGATCTAAAAATGCTGCCTGAAGACCCTTGGATTCATGGGTCTTCAGGTGCTACCGTACAGACATACTTAACCGTTTTGTTCTGTAGCCGAATGATCGGTGTACCTGTTCTAATAATTATGGATGATGATATCAATGAAACTAAAAATGGCTTTTATCGCGCTTGGCTGTTCGCTTGCCGCCCTTTCCGGCTGTACCTCCTCAAAATCTTCCCCGGAACGCCACGCTTACTATTTTGTCTCACACCGCAGCGATTTCGTCGGTGGTAACTTCGTGAGTAACCGTCAGGAAAACTACCGCTTAAATCTGCCGAACTTTACCGACATCTATGCCCGTGGGCAGCAGGACAGAAAGTCGGGGATGAGCGAAAGCGACGCCCGCCGTACTGCCGACGCCATCAGGCAGCAGGTGGCGCAGGGCACAAAAACCCAGCACGCATTTACCGGCAACGTCAGCGATAAATGGGACAACGAGATGGAAAATAAAGACGCCGTGCTGTTTGGTAATGAACTGTCCGGGACCTATCTCGACGGCTATTTTGGCGTGAAATAATACAGCGGGTGCGCAAAATGCGCACCGCGCCTTCTGCTTATCTTTCCACCTGCACCCAGCGCTGCTGCTGATGGCTTTTCACTATCGCATCAACGATGTACATCACATCCGCCCCCTCATAGAAAGAGGCGAAACGCTGCGACGACGCCGGCGGCATCTCGCCGGCGCGCACCGCCTGATAAAAGCTCAGCATCATATTTTTAAACGCATCGGGCCAGCCTTCGTTATGCCCGCCGGGGAAGTGGGCGCTGGCGGCGGCCTCGCCGAGCATCAGGCTCGGATCGTCGCTCAGCAGCTGGTTTGGCCGCTGGCGATGCCCCACCCACAGCCGCTGCGGCATCTCCTGCTCCCATGCCAGCGAACAGTTACTGCCGTTGATCTCCACCGTCAGGCCATTTTTTCTCCCGGCGCTGACCTGCGAAACGGTAAAACAGCCCTTACTGCCGTCATCAAAACGGAACAGTACCGATCCCAAATCTTCGGTATCGACGGGCCGCGCCTCATACGCGCTATCATCGCGATGCTGGCTAAAGGTCGCATCCCCGGCGACGGGCGCTTTACGCGCTGGCCAGACGATAGAGAGATCCGCCATCACCTCGACAATACGACGGCCTGTCATAAACTGCACCGTATCGCACCAGTGGGAGCCAATGTCGGCCACCGCCCGCGAGGCGCCGCCCTGCGCCGAATCGACCCGCCAGTTATAGTCGCTTTCCAGCAGCATCCAGTCCTGCAAATAGCTGCCGTGCGCTGCAAACAGCCTTCCGACGTCGCCGTTGCGCATCATCGCCGCCGCCTGCTGCACCATGGCAAACTGGCGATAAACAAAGCTGACGCCATGAACCACCCCGGCGCTTTCCGCCAGCGCCACCAGCTCACGGGCCTCCTCCGCGGTCATGCAGAGCGGTTTTTCCGAAAAGACGTGCAGCCCGGCGGAGAGGATCTGTCGGTTAATCCGCGCATGCAGATGGTTCGGCGTACAGTTATGCACCACCTGCAATCCGGGATGCGCCAGCAGCGCCTCGACGCTACCGTAGGCGTGCGCCACGTTGAGCTGGCGCGCCTTCTGCTGAGCCACTTCCAGCGAACCATCGCACAGCGCCACCACCTCGATATCGCCCACCCGGCGCAGCGCTTCCAGATGCGCCGGCCCGATAAACCCGGAGCCAATAATGCCGACCTGAATCATTCTCCTCCCTCCTTGCCTGCGGCGAAATCATCAAACGCCCGTCCGGAGACCGGAATGATATGGCGGCGGATAAACTCGCTGCCTTCGCGCGCGCCGACTTCCGCGTCCTTCAGGCAACACTCCCACTCCAGCACCGCCCAGCCGTCAAAATCATACTCGGTGAGCTTGCTGAAAATCGTTTTGAAATCGATCTGCCCGTCGCCCAGCGAACGAAAACGTCCCGCCCGCTGCGGCCAGTTCTGATAGCCGCCGTAGACCCCGCTGCGCCCGCTGCGGCGGAATTCAGCGTCTTTGACGTGAAACGCTTTGATCCGCGCGTGGTAGATATCGATAAAGGCCAGGTAATCCATCTGCTGAAGATGAAGGTGGCTGGGATCATAAAGTATGTTGCAGCGCGGATGGTTATCGAGTCGCTGCAGAAAACGCTCAAAGGTCACGCCATCATGCAGATCTTCGCCGGGATGGATTTCGTAACAGAGATCGACGCCCTGTTCGTCGAAAACGTCCAACAGCGGCCGCCAGCGCCGGGCCAGCTCATCAAAAGCCTCATCGAGAAGCGGCTGATTATGCGGCGGCCACGGATAAAAATAGGGCCACGCCAGCGCCCCGGAAAAGGTGGCGTGCGCCTTCAGCCCCAGACGCGCAGACGCCACCGCCGCCTGGCGCACTTTCTCGACCGCCCACTGCTGGCGCGCCTGCGGGTTATCGCGCAGCGCGACGGGCGCAAACGCGTCAAAGGCCCTATCATAAGCCGGATGAACGGCCACCAGTTGCCCTTCAAGATGAGTAGAGAGCTCGCCGATCGTCAGGCCATGCTCCGCCAGCTTGCCGCTCACCTCATCGCAGTAGGTCTGGCTGGCGGCGGCACGTTCAACGTCGAAAATCGCCGGATGGTTGCAGGGGATCTGCAATGCCTGATAGCCCAAACTGGCAGCCCACTGCGCCAGGCCCTCCAGGGTATTAAACGGCGCCTGCGTACCGATAAACTGCGCCAGAAAAATGCCCGGCCCCTTGATTGTTTTCATACCACCTCCCAAACATTAACGCGGCTCTTTCTCGTTGTACTGGAAAGAGAAAAGGAAAATCAGGGCGATGACCGCTGCGGCCACCGCCGGGATCCACCAGAAGGCGACCCACGCCTGCGGTACGCTCTGGCCTGCCACCAGATGGTTATACAGCGCGCCGGAAATCTGCGACCCCAGCAGCATGCCGATACCGTAGGTGAACATCACGATCATGCTCTGCGCCTGGCCCTTCACTTTTTCACCGGCCACGCGGTCGGTGTAGATAAAGCCGACAACAAAGAAAAAGTCATAGCAGACGCCATGCAATAGGATGCCGAGATAGAGCAGGAAGCGCCCCTCTTCGCTGACCCCCAGCGCAAAGAAGGCGTAGCGCACGAACCACGCCGCCATGCCGATCAGCAGCATGTATTTCACCCCGAGGCGGCGGAACAGCAGCGGGATCACCAGCATAAAGAAGATTTCTGACATCTGGCCGAAAGACATCGCGGTGCTGACGTCCGCGATACCGGCATCCGCCAGATAAGACGCGGTGTAGGCGTAGTAGGTCCCCAGCGGAATCGAAATCAGCGTCGCGCAGAGGGAGAAAATCAGGAAGTGGCGCGTTTTCAGCAGCGCGAAGGCGTCGGCGCACAGCAGGTCGCGAAACTGTACCGGGGTGCCTTTCGCCGGGGCCGGCGTATGCGGCAACGTCAGGCTATAAATGGCCAGCGCCACCGAACAGAGCGCCGCAACAGAGAAAATCCCTGTGGTATCGGAAATCCCCGTCACGCCGATAAAGATACCGGCGATGATCCAGCCGATGGTGCCGAAGACGCGCACCACCGGGAAGGTTTTATCGACGTTCGCCAGACTGTGGAAAGCGATGTTATTGGTCAACGCCAGCGTCGGCATATAGCACAGAGTGTAGCCGAACAGCAGGCCAATCAGCAGCGCGCCGTTTTGCGCCACCAGCGCCTGCGGAACAAACCACAGAATCACCGCCCCGGCCAGGTGCATTACCGCCATCACCTTCTGCGAAGCGAAAAAGCGGTCGACCAGCATGCCCAGTACGAATGGCGAAAGAATGGACGCAATCGGCCCGGCGGAGAAAGCATCGCCGATCAGCAGCGACATCTCATAGCGGGTCATCACCAGCCCCAGCGTGACCGACCAGCTTCCCCAAATAAAGAACTGCATAAACATCATTAACGACAGCCGCGGCACCAGAAAACGGTGCGTTGCGCGGGGAGTTTCACGACCTTCGGTTGTTGTGATCATTTCGACCGCCCTCAAAAAAGTAATCGATTACAAATACCCTCAAATGAAAAGTAATCGATTACAAAAAGAAGATCGCGGGCAAAATACGCTAAGCGCGAAGAAGATCACAATAAAAGGAATGATACCCCGCCGGACGGCGGGGCGATCGCGCGCTACGCCTTCCGGCGCAGGGTTTTAAAGGCCGCAAACAGGAACAGGATCCACACCGGCAGCAGAATCGCCGACAGACGCATCCCGTCGATGGTGCACATCAGCACCAGGATCAGCGCCAGAAAGGCGATACAGACGTAGTTACTGCCGGGCGACAGCAGAGCTTTAAACTTCGGCTCGCGCCCCTTGCGCCGCTGGGCGGCGCGGAATTTCAGGTGCGCCAGGCAGATCATGATCCAGTTCAGCAGCAGCGTCGCTACCACCAGCGCCATCAGCAGGCCGAGGGCTTTCTGCGGCAACAGATAGTTAAGCACCACCACCAGGGAGGTAATAATCCCGGAAAGCAGCAGGGAGTTAACCGGCACGCCGCGCTTGCTGACGCGGGCGAGAAACTTCGGCGCATTGCCCTGCACCGACAGACCAAACAGCATCCGGCTATTCGAGTAAACGCCGCTGTTATAAACCGACAGCGATGCGACCAGAATCACGAAGTTCAGCGCGGAAGCCACCATATTGCTGTCAAGATTATGGAAGATCATCACGAATGGGCTGCTGTCGGATTTGATTTCCACCCACGGATAGAGCGCCAGCAGAACCACCAACGAACCGATATAAAACAGCAGAATACGGTATACCACCTGGTTAACCGCTTTCGGGATGCTCTTTTCCGGGTTGTGGGCCTCCGCGGCGGTAATGCCAATAAGCTCCAGTCCGCCGAAGGAGAACATAATGACCGCCAGCGACATAATCAGGCCGTGCCAGCCGGTGGCGAAGAAACCGCCGTGTTTCCACAGGTTATCGATTCCCGCTTTGCTGCCGCCGTGGCCACCGAACAGCATCCACAGACCAAAGCCAATCATGCCGATAATCGCCAGCACCTTTATCAACGCGAACCAGAACTCCGCCTCGCCGTACAGGCGCACGTTCACCAGGTTTACGGCGTTGATAATGAGGAAGAACGCGGCGGCCCAGATCCACGTCGGCACGTCCGGCAGCCAGTACTGCATATAGATCCCGGCGGCGGTCAGCTCCGCCATCCCCACCAGCACGAACATCACCCAGTAGTTCCAGCCGGAAAGAAAACCGGCGAACGGGCCCCAGTATTTATAGGCAAAGTGGGCAAAGGAGCCTGAAACCGGTTCTTCGACGACCATTTCACCCAGCTGGCGCATGATCAGAAAGGCGACGATCCCGGCGACGGCATAGCCGATCAGTACGGCCGGTCCCGCCATTTGAATCGCTGGCCCGATGCCGAGAAACAGGCCGGTACCGATGGCGCCGCCAAGGGCGATAAGTTGAATATGTCGGTTCTGTAAACCGCGATGAAGCGTCGGGCCGCTTTCCTCTACGGCATCCGACGACGTTGACGCGTCTTTCACGTCGATCCCCTGTGTGTTTATATGAAGGGGCACCTTTTAACACTAAGCCGGGCCGGTCGCAACCCGCAGGAAACGAGCCGCCCTGCCCGCTCCTGCGGTTTTGCCTTAAAATTCGTAGCCGACCGAAACCTTGAACGTGCGCGGTTCGCCGCGGAACAGATAGGTTCCGCTGTCGTCCGCGCCGGACCAGTAGTTCTCATCCGTCACGTTATCGACGCCCGCGCGTACCGTCATCTGATTCTGGTTCTCGTTAAGCGCCAGACGATAGCGCACGCCGAGATCCAGGGTCGTGAAGCTATCAATCTTCTTGCTGTTCGCCTGGTCGGCATACTGCGAACCCGAGTGATTGAGGCGTGCGGTGGCGGTGAGGCCGTCGATAGGTTTGATGTCATACTCTGCGCCAAGCACCGCATAGAAGCCCGGTACGCCGATGGCTGTTTTACCATCATTGACGCCATCCTTGGTTTTTGACAGTTCGGCTTTCAGCCAGGTCGCGCTGGCGTTAAGGCGCAGGCCGTACAGCGGTTCGCCGAATACGTTAAATTCCACGCCGCGATTGCGCTGCTCGCCGTTAAGGCCATAGCGTTTCTGGCTATCCAGGAAGGCAGACGGCATTTTAATTTCAAACAGCGCCAGCGAGCCGCCAATGCGGCCAAAATCCGCCTTCATCCCGACTTCGTTTTGTTTCGAGTGAATAATTCCGACGCTTTCCCCATAGTTAGCGGCGGAGGTTGGCGCATTGCTGCCCGGCTGCAGGGCTTCGGTATGGTTAGCGTATAAAGAGAGAACCTGCCAGGGCTTATAGACCACGCCATAGGCCGGCATCCAGCGGCTATTGTCCCAGGCATCGCTTTGCAGGCCGGTGACTTTATCGTAGTTACGCACCACCACTTTCTGATGACGGGCGCCGACGGTGAATAGCAGCGTATCGTCCAGCACGCTGAGGGTGTCGCTCAGCAGCCAGCCCTGGGAACGGGTACGGCCGCTGGTGAGCGGATCGTCATAGTCGCCGCCGAAGGAAGCGTTCGCCGGGGGCGCAACCGGACGGGTATCGTAGATATTCACCGGCGGATTATCCGCCGCCTTCGACATCCGCCACGCGGTTTTGTCGTTCTGGGTTTTCGCCGAATAGCCGACGTTGACCTTGTGCGACACAAAACCGGTAGCGAATTCGCCGCGTATCCCGGCCATGCCGCTGGCGGTATCCATATAGCGGTTGGTGTCCAGGCGCCCCGCCGTGGCGTTGCCCGCCCGGTCAATCAGCTTCGAGGCGCTATAGAGACCGATTTCATGGGCATGCTGCGCCCCCAGAGCGGCGTAGGCGGTCCATTTATCGACAATGTCGTATTCCATTCTCAGCATACCGAACTCATTTTCGATATCGCTATAAGCCCATTTTTGCGTGTAGTTGTGGGTGTTATCCGGCAGGCGCGGAATAAAATCGACGCCCGAAATGTTGATGCCCATCGGGCTACCGTGGAAGGTTTTTTTCTGATAGCCAAAGTCAAACGAGCTGCGCATCCGTTCGCCGCGATAATCGAGCCCTATGGAGGCCAGCGTGGTTCTGCGCTTATCACTCTCCACCGCCGCCTCGCCTTCGCGGTGCACCAGATTCATCCGCGCGCCGAACTGGTTGTCGTCGCCAAAGCGGCGGCCCAAATCCAGCGTACCGCCGACCTGAGAATCCGAGGTATAGTCGACGCCCACGCGAGCGGTCGGGGTATCTTCCGCGCGCTTAGGCTCCAGGTTGATCATCCCGCCGACGCCGGAGCTGGCCGCACCGTTAAGCAGCGCGTTGGCACCTTTAAAAATTTCGACCCGCTCAAGCATGGCGGTATCCACCACCTGACGCGGCACCACGCCCGCCAGCCCGCTCAGGGTCATATCGTCGCCGTCAAATTTAAGGCCGCGAATGCGGTAGGTCTCGGCGTAGTTACCGTAGCCCTGCACTGGCTGAACCCCGGCATCGTTGCTGACCACATCGGCGATGGTTTTCGCCTGCTGATCCTCGATAAGCTTCGAGGTATAGCCGATGATGCTAAACGGAACGTCCATCGCGTTTTGTTCGCCGAGCATCCCAAGACGGCCGCCGTTGGCTATCTGACCATCGAGATAGGCGGGCACCACCAAATCGCCGCCGGCTTTAAAATCGCTGGCGGATGCGGCCTGAACGACCATCGTTTCTTCGCTTTTCTGGCGTTCGGCGACGTTTTCCGCCGCCGTTGCCGAATGGGAGATAGCGCCAATGGTTAACGCCAGCAGCGTTTTCCGCAGTGGGAAAGCCGGTGCGGCGCGGCCGCTTAAGTTGGCAGAGACGGCCAGCGCCGGGAGAGTGCGTTTCATAAGATCAGTCCTGAACAAAATCAACGATCCGATAGTGACTCCGCCGCCGAAATTCGCGTTTCCGGTCTTGCGCCTGTGAGCCCCATCCAGTGCCTTCGCCGTTTACCTGTGAGCCCGCGACGTACGCAGGTTATCTCCTGATAAAATCGCAAACAAGAAGAAGAATGAGAACTATACTCATTATCTTATCGTAATCAAGCCTGGCTTTTGCCGTCTGGAAAAACGTTTCATTTTCGGTGAAAGGGATTCGCCGCAGTGGTTTGGGCTGAAGGTGAGGAAGCGTGCGCAACAAAACGCGGCGAGACAAAAGACCGGAACCCGACAGGCTCCGGCCTCAATCACTACGCGCTGGCGGTATCCAGACGCGCCAGTTGGTCGGCGCTCAGGGTCAGCGCAGCGGCGCGAGCAAAGCTCTCCACCTGAGCGAGGCTGGTGGCGCTGGCGATGGGCGCCGTCACGCCGTCGCGGCTCATCAGCCAGGCCAGCGCGACTTCGGCAGGTTTAGCGCCGCTTTGCTCCGCCACTTCAACCAGGGTATCGACAATACGCAGCCCGCGCGGATTGAGATATTTGCCAATGCCGCCCCCGCGCTGGCTTTGCGCCAGATCGGACTGCTGGCGGTATTTGCCGGTCAGGAAGCCGGACGCCAGGCTGTAGTAGGTCACCACGCCGATATCGCGGCTGATGCACAGGTCGCAGAGCGCGCCCTCAAAAGCCGAGCGATGATAAAGATTGTATTCCGGCTGCAGCACCTGCCAGGCCGGCAGACCGCTTTTGCGCGACACTTCCAGCGCGCTCGAAAGCTGCTGCGCATCGAGGTTCGAGGCGCCCATGGCGCGGATTTTCCCCGCCTGCTGTAGGGCGTGGAAGGCGTCGAGGGTTTCGGCGACCGGCGTTTCCGGGTCCGGCCAGTGGGCGAAATAGAGGTCAATATAATCGGTATTCAGGCGTCGCAGGGAGTCGTCCACCGCCTGCTGGACCCACGCTTTTTTCAACCCTTTATGGCCGGGAAGGCCTAAATCGGAACCCACTTTGGTGAAGAGCTTTACCTTATCGCGCATGCCTGGCCGCGCCTGTAGCCAGCGGCCGATAATGGTTTCAGACTCGCCGCCCTGGTTGCCGTCCGCCCAGCGGGAGTAAACATCCGCCGTGTCGATAGCATCGAAGCCGTGGTCTATAAACGCATCAAGAATGGCAAAACTGGTTTTTTCATCGATGGTCCAGCCAAAAACGTTACCGCCAAACACCAGCGGGGCGATGGAAAATCCGGTTTTGCCCAAGGGACGTGTCATCATGCCGTTCACTCCTTATTTACCCGTCATACTTCACGTTGCCTGTGCGTTGACTTCGCGTGTTCACCCCGGTCACATACTCGAGTAAGGTCCCGGGGATTAATGAGAGGCTCCTGCCTCTCACCGAAGGCCAGCCTTCGGCTGGTCAAATTCGTTCCTGACGAATTTGTCACTCTCTTGTCGCCTTCATGCAACGCAAATTATATAGGGTAATGCTTATATTCTGTGTCCTTTCAAGAAATGCCAAGGGTCAGAAATGATAGTAAGAAAAGGAAGCTTGAAGCGGGCTATCCGTGCCCGCTGAATGCATAACAACATTATGTCCCGGAATAGACGTCAAAGCTAAAATATTTCCCGGCGAGATTTTTATAGGTGCCGTCGGCGAGAATGCGGGCTATCGCGCCGTTAATCTCCTGGCGCAGGGCATCGTCCTCTTTGCGCAGGCCAATCGCCGCGCCGGCGCCGAACAGCTTGTCGTCCTTCAGGTGACCGCCAACGAAGGCAAAATTTTTACCCTGCGGCTGCTGCAGGAAGCTGTAGTCGGCCATCATCCCGGACAACACCGCGCCGTCAATACGCCCGGACTCCAGATCCTGAACCACGCGATCCGCCCCCTGATAAGCGACGATATTGATCCCCGCCGTGCGCCAGTGCTGGTTAACGTAAGTCTCCTGCGCCGAGCCCTGCTCTACGCCGATGGTTTTCCCCTTCAGCTGTTCGACGGTATTTCCGGCCAGGGTGTTTTTACGCGCCACGAGGAACACCGGGCCGTTGTACAGCTTGTCGCTAAAGCCGATCTGCTCTTTACGCTTCTCGGTCATATACATACCGGAGAGGATCGCGTCGAACTTACGCGCCTTCAGCGCCGGGATAATGCCGTCGAAGTTGCTTTCCACCCACACGCACTTCGCCTGCAGCTGGGCGCAAATCGCGTTGCCGAGGTCAATATCAAAACCCGCCAGCTTACCCTGCGGATCTTTCCATTCAAACGGCGCGAAGGTGGGATCGACGCCAAAGCGAATTTCCTTATTTTCTGCGGCCAGAGCTGAAGTTGAGGCCATCAGCGCGACCCACAGCAGAAGAGATTTTTTCATTATTTACGGACTCCAGAGATCAACGGCAGTGTGTTTCAACTAACCGGGCGAACAGCGTCGCGCCGGTGGAAATAATGTCATCATTAAAGTCATAGCCGGGGTTGTGCACCATACAGCCGCCCTTCCCGCCTTTCTCACCATTGCCCAGCAGGAAGTAGCAGCCGGGGCGTTTCTGGAGCATAAAGGCGAAATCTTCGCTGGCGTTCATCGGCGAAATGGATTCCAGTACGCCCTCCTCGCCAAAGACCTCCAGCGCCAGCGCTTTGGCGAACTCGGTCTCCTCGCCGCTGTTGGTCAGCACCGGATAAGAGTCAAAAACCTCAACCTCGCTGCTGGCGCCGTAGCTTTTGGCGGTAAAATCAGCGAGCTCTTTGATGCGCTTAATCAGCAAGTCGCGGATTTCCGGCTTCATCGCCCGCACGCTCAGCTCCATCACCACGTTCTCGGGGATGACGTTGGAGGCGATACCCGCCTGGAAAGTGCCGACGCTGACCACCGCGGTTTCGCCCGGCGGTACGTTACGGGCAACGATACTTTGCAGATTCATCACCAGCGCCGCGCCGGTCACAATGGGGTCGACGGTGCGCTCGGGGTGCGCGCCGTGGCCGCCGTAGCCGGTAATAGTGATTTTTACCGTATCCGCCGAGGCCATAAAATTACCGGCGTAAAAGCCGAGTTTCCCCACCGGCAGGCCCGGCATATTGTGCAGGCCGAAGATACGCTCGCAGGGGAAGCGCTCAAACAGGCCGTCTTTAATCATTAAATCCGCGCCGCCGATCGCCTCTTCCGCAGGCTGGAATATCAGGTGTACCGTGCCGTTGAACTGGCAAGCCGGCGAGGCGATATATTTCGCCGCCGCCAGCAGAATAGTGGTATGGCCATCGTGGCCGCAGGCGTGCATTTTTCCGGCCACGGTGCTGGCCCAGGGGAGATCGGTCGCTTCGAAAATCGGCAGCGCGTCCATGTCGGCGCGTAGGCCGATAGTACGCGGCGAATCGCCCTTGCTTAACGTTCCTACCACCCCGGTTTTCGCCAGCCCGCGGGTCACCGTATAGCCCCACTCGGTCAGTTTTCCGGCCACCAGCTCGCTGGTATTAAACTCTTCCAGGCTTAATTCCGGATTGGCGTGTAAATAATGACGGATCGCAATCATTTCATCTTCGGTGGCTTTAATTTCAGGAATTACACAGTCGGTCATGCCGGTCTCCGGGAATAGAATCAGATGCAAAGCTTTAATAACTTAACGTGCTAAGGGTTTATTGCAAGCAGGATTTCTTATTCCACGCGTGGTTTTCATCTGATTTATTCATAGCGATTTAAAGGCGAAGCGGACGTCTTTTACTAACGCCTGAACCAGGGTACTTCTTACATTCTCTGCTTTTTATTAATCATGAAGCACAATACACATTTATAAAGCCTAAATAAGCAGATAAAACAGCAAAGAAGAGGCGCATGGATGATATTTTCAACTTTGCAGTTTTTGCGCGGATTTGAAGCGAAAACAAGGGCGAGTGGGCATCGCCCGATAGCGCCAGGCTAGCCGGACTACCATCCCTCAGACGCGGGGGAATCGGTAGCCCGGGGCACCGCCTCCGGGGGAAGCGGTGGCGAGGTTAAGTAAAAAAGTTAGTGGCTCAGCGCGCCGTTGATCAGGATCGACGTAATAATCCCGGTCGCGGCGGCAATCAGCACATAGTTACCGTCAATATAGGACCAGTGCTGCCCGCGTGGCGGTGCCGGTAATCCGCGATCGTTCCAGTCGTTTATCCGGTAATCATTGCCGCGAAAACGTTCCGGGGCCGGCTGACCTTTGCGGAAATCATGGCCGTTCCACGCGAAGTGGTCCCGCTCGTGGCGCGCCTGATGAGGGTTACCCTGCGGCCCCTTGTCACCATGCGCCGGGCCACGGTTATCGCCTTTACCCTGATGGTTGTTGGCCTGCGGCCCCTGTTGACGGTTACCGTCCGGGCCGCCCCGGCCGGCGTCTTGCTGCCAGACCTGCTGCTGACCGTGGTTGTTGCCGCCAGGACCATCCGCCCAGGAGACGGAAGTCAAAGCACAAGATAAAATAATCGCCAGTGAAAGAATTTTTTTCATAATACACCTCCTGATATATTTCCTTTGTACCAGGAAAATGTGGAGGAATAGTGAGTAATAATATAACCAGGACAATTCCTGGCATATCCGCTTAGTCTTTCAAGGCGCATTTTTATTGGTTGCGCTCATTTAACCCAGCCACAGGATTTACTCTGCTCCCGGGTATACTGCAAGCCGGATCGATTTTCATTGGGGATAGCATTATCACCTGTTAAAAATATTATCCCGAGGCTGAACAATACGCGTTAAATAACAAAAAAGGCCGCTTTCGCGGCCTTTTTTAGCAAAGAGTCAGTGATTACTCAGTGACTTTAGTTTTTAGCTCTTCAGCACCCTGCTTGGTTTTATCCCAGCCTTCTTTGCTGACCTCTTTGGTCTTATTCCAGCCTTTTTCGGTGCCTTCTTTAGTCGCGTTCCAGCCCTTCTCAGTCCCTTCTTTGGTCTTGTTCCAGGTTTTCTGCGCGCCTTCGCTGACTTCGCTGCCTACGCTGTCGCTTTTGCCTTCAGCCGCGTGTTTGGCTTTAAGCTGCTGCTCTTCGCCCTGGTGCTGGGCCTCGTGCAGTTTTTCTTTCGCGGTGTTCGCCCCTTCATGGGCCGCCGCGACGGTATCGTCGGTTGCGTGTGTCGTTGTTGCAGCAAAAACAGGAGCTGCTACCAGAATCGCCGATAATGCAATCATTGCTTTTTTCATAATATCCTCTCTCGCTAACGAACTTAATGTTATGAGTCGCATTTAGCATGGCACAAGATTTTGCCGTCTGGCTTTAGGGATTGTTCTTAAAACTGATTTCAGACTTTTCTATCGACTTTTGGTCTGCCGCGTCCCACTTCTGGATGCTCGAATAAATTCCAACAAATTTGTTACATTTTAAGTCATTTGCCGTTGATATACTTGCCGTTTATGTTTACACGAGAATAATTCTCAGAATCATTATATTTATAAATTAGCAAACGGAACGCATATTATGGCAATAAAATCAGTAGGTTCGCTCATCCTTACTGCCCTGATTTCCACTCCTCTCTTAAGCTTTGCCGCGCAATATCCGCTCACCGTCACCGATCTCGACGGCCGCGCGATTACGCTCCAGCATGAGCCACAGCGCATTATCCTGCAGGATGGTCGCGATATTATGGCCATGGCTCTGCTCGACCGCGACAACCCTTTCAGGCGCGTCGTGGCATGGAATAACCTGGCCAGAAAACAGGACATCAATACCTGGAAAATGCTGCAGGAGAAGTGGCCGCAATCCGCTCAGATCCTCGATATGGGCTTTAGCGATAAGGGCAACGTTGACCTTGAGAGCGTCATCTCCCGCCAGCCTGACCTGATGATCGCCCAGCTTCGCGCGAAGCCCGCGCTGGAGGAGAGCGGTGTCATCAGCAAGCTCAGCGCGCTGAATATTCCCGTGCTGTTCGTCGATTATGAAATCAACCCCGGCAAAGACACCGCCCCGAGTATCGATCTGCTGGGGAAAGTCCTTAACCGTGAAGAAAACGCCAAAGCCTATACCGACTATTACCGTCAGCAACTGGACGCCATCCGCCAGAAAACCGCGAACATCACCCCGAAGGCTAACGTTTTTGTCGAGGCGCTGGCGGGTAATAGCGATGCCTGCTGCTTCACGCACGGCCACAACGGCTGGGGCGGTCTGGTCGAAGCCGTCGGCGCGAACAATATCGGTTCGCATCTGCTGCCGGGCGCTTCCGGATTTGTGTCGCTGGAAAAAGTGATTAGCATGAAGCCGGATGCCTATATTATGACCGGTTCAAAACGCGGGAATAGCCAGGTGCTGCCGCTCGGTTTACAGGCCGATCCCCAGGAGGTCAATCGCCAGGCGGAGCGGCTGCTGTCGCGCACCGGCGTGAGCAACATCCCGACGATCGAAGCAAAACGCGCTTACGGCATTTACCACCACTTCTATAACCATCCGTGGAATATCGTCGGTATGGCGTATCTGGCGAAGGATATCTATCCCCAGACCTTCAGCGGCCTCAACCCTGACGACAGCTGGCACTACATTGTTCGTCATTTCACCACCCTGCCCGATCTGCCGTTTGTTTTTTCCTGGCAACAAGGTGAGTAATGAGCCATGAGTCTCTCTTCTGAATCCGATATCGTCGCGTTTGGCGTCGATAGCCGTGACGTCATGGCAAACTATCGTCACATTGTGCGCCGCCGTGCCATCATGCTGCTGCTGCTGACGCTGTTGATTATTGCCTCGCTGCTGCTCGACTTCGTCATGGGGCCATCGGGTCTGTCGCTGCAGGCGCTTTGGCAAACTCTTACCGACCCGGGCAGCGCCAGCGCCGGAACGCGAGCGATCGTCTGGGATATCCGCATGCCCTATGCGCTGATGGCCGTCGTCGTCGGCCTGGCTCTCGGCCTCGCCGGAGCTGAAATGCAGACCATCCTTAACAATCCGCTGGCGAGCCCGTTTACGCTCGGCGTCTCATCGGCGGCGGCCTTCGGCGCGGCGCTGGCTATCGTGCTGGGGATGGGTATTCCCGGCATTCCCGGCCAGTGGTTTGTCTCGGCCAACGCTTTTATCTTCGCCCTGCTGGCGGCGCTGCTGCTGGACGGCATTACGCGTTGGACACAGGTCGCCACCTCCGGCGTCATTCTGTTCGGCATCGCGCTGGTGTTTACCTTCAATGCGCTGGTATCGATGCTGCAGTTTGTCGCCAACGAAGATACCCTCCAGGGGCTGGTGTTCTGGACGATGGGCAGCATTGACCGCGCTTCATGGCAAAAGGTGGGGATCCTGTTTGCGATACTGGCGGTCGTCATGCCGCTATCCATGCGCAGCGCGTGGAAGCTGACCGCGCTGCGCCTCGGCGAAGACCGGGCCGTCAGTTTCGGCATCAACGTGCGCCGCCTGCGCCTGACCACCCTGCTGCGCATCAGCGTTCTGTCGGCGATTTCGGTGGCGTTCGTTGGCCCAATCGGTTTTATCGGCCTGGTAGCGCCGCATATCGCCAGACTGGTTTTCGGCGAAGATCACCGCTTTTACCTGCCGGCCAGCGCGTTAATCGGCGCCCTCGTCCTGTCGCTGGCTTCGGTTGCGGCAAAAAACCTGATCCCCGGCGCTGTAATTCCGGTTGGCATCGTGACCTCGCTGGTGGGGGTGCCTTTTTTCCTGAGCATCATTTTGCGTCATCGGGGGCACGTATGAGCCAGGTTGTATCCGGACTGGCGCTGACCCATTTCAGCGCCGGTTATCCCAGACGCCAGGTGATCCGCGACCTGACGGTACCGAGGCTGCAGCGCGGTAAAATCACCGCGCTGCTCGGCCCCAACGGCAGCGGAAAATCCACCCTGATGCGGGCGATGGCCGGGCTGGGGCCGTCCGCGGGCGAGCTGTCGCTGGACGGTGAGAATCTGCTTGCCCTCCCCTTTGCCCGGCGAGCGGAAAAAGTGGTCTACCTGCCGCAGACGCTGCCCGCCGGCGTGCACTTGCGGGTGCTGGAGTCGATTATTGTCGCTCAACGCGCCGCCGGAGGAGCGCACAGCCCGGAGAATCAGGCGCAGGTAATGTCGCTACTGCGCCAGCTAGGCATTGAACATCTGGCGCTGAGCTACCTCGACCGGCTATCCGGCGGGCAGAAGCAGCTCGTCGGCCTGGCGCAATCGCTTATCCGCCAACCGGCTCTCCTGCTGCTGGATGAGCCCCTTAGCGCGCTGGATTTAAACTATCAATTCCACGTGATGGATCTGGTGCGCGAGGAGACGCGGAGGCGCAACATCATCACGCTGGTGGTGGTTCACGACATCAATATCGCCCTGCGCCATGCGGATCACGTGCTGATGTTAAAAGAGGGGCAACTGCAGGGGGACGGCGCGCCGGCCGAGGTGATTACCCCGCAGGCTCTGGCGGCGGTTTACGGCGTGCGCGGGCGCATCGAGCCCTGTTCTCAGGGTGTGATGCAGGTGATTATCGACGGTCTGGCGGCGGGAGCTTGAGCAGGCTCGGCGTTGAACATCAGCCCTGAGAGCCCTTCTCTGCCTGGGCTTTGCCGGAGGCAGCGCGCTGCGCCTCTCCGGCATACCGCGTTTTGCCGCCATATCACCCGTCGCCACCGGCAGCCCCTCCCGCCTGGCCGAATCATCAATCTTTTGCCAACCAGCTCACGTTTTTATGCCCTGGTTCGCACTTTTCCGCCCGTAACGTTCCCCTGATCCTGTCGCTATGCTTTAATGTGCTAAAACGGTTTAACTAAGTTTAGCTATGGAGATTTTTCAGCATGATTGCAAAAGTTTGGGTTCTGGGAGATGCGGTAGTTGACCTGCTGCCGGAGAGCGAAGGCCGCCTGCTGCGCTGCCCCGGCGGCGCGCCGGCCAACGTGGCGGTAGGTATCGCCCGTCTTGGCGGCATCAGCGGGTTTATCGGGCGCGTCGGTGACGACCCGTTTGGCCGCTTTATGCGCCACACGCTGCAGCAGGAGCTGGTCGACGTCAGCCACATGCGCCTCGACGGCGAGCACCGAACCTCCACCGTCGTGGTCGACCTTGACGATCAGGGCGAACGCACCTTTACCTTTATGGTGCGCCCAAGCGCGGATCTGTTCCTGGCGAAAGAAGACCTGCCGCAGTTTACCGCCAACCAGTGGCTGCACGTCTGCTCTATCGCGCTTAGCGCCGAGCCCAGCCGCAGCACCACCTTCGCGGCTATGGAGAAAATCAAGCTAGCTGGCGGCCGGGTTAGCTTTGACCCCAATATCCGCCCGGACCTCTGGCAGGATCAGGAGCTGCTGCACGCCTGCCTCGATCGCGCCCTGCGCATGGCCAACGTGGTGAAGCTGTCGGAAGAGGAACTGGTATTCATCAGCGGAAGTGATGATTTAGCGCAAGGCATCGCCAGCATCACCGCGCGCTACCAGCCTGAATTGCTGCTGGTCACCCAGGGCAAAGCGGGCGTGCTTGCCGCTTTCCAGCAGCAGTTTACCCATTTCAGCGCCAAGCCCGTGGTCAGCGTGGACACCACCGGCGCGGGCGACGCTTTTGTCGCCGGACTGCTCGCAAGCCTTGCCGCCAAAGGGATGCCGACGGATATCGAAGGGCTGGAACCCACCCTGACGCTGGCGCAAACCTGCGGCGCTCTGGCGACAACGGCGAAAGGCGCGATGACCGCTCTGCCATACCAGCGCGACCTTAATCGCCAGTTTTGATTGTTCAGGCCGTCGTGCGCGGCCCACTTTGTTGCATCCATCACAATTATTAAACCGGTTTAGCAAAATCCATTTCAAAATGTTAAGGCTCATGCTTAACATAGCGCCTAAACCGGTTTAGCAAAAAACAACATTTTCAAATTTTACTTTCGGGATGCAACCAGCATGTATAAAAAAAGCACACTCGCGGTCCTTATCGCTTTGCTAACCGGCGCCGCCTCAGCCCACGCGCAAACGGACCTCAGCAGTATAGAAGCCCGCCTGGTCGCGCTGGAAAAACGCCTGCAGGAGGCGGAAAACAGAGCGCAAACCGCGGAAAACCGCGCCGAGTCGGCGGAGAAAAAAGTCCAGCAGCTGACCACCCAGCAGCAAAAAAATCAGGACACGACGCAGGAAGTGGTTCAACGTACCGCCAAACTTGAGAAAAAAGCCGATGAGAAAAGCGGCTTTGAGTTTCACGGCTACGCCCGCTCCGGCGTGATAATGAATGATTCCGCCGCCAGCACCAAATCCGGCGCCTATATGACGCCAGCGGGGGAAACCGGCGGGGCTATCGGCCGTCTGGGAAACCAGGCCGATACCTATGTTGAAATGAATCTTGAACATAAGCAGACCCTGGATAATGGCGCGACGACCCGCTTCAAAGTGATGGTCGCCGACGGACAAACCAATTATAACGACTGGACGGCGAGCACCAGTGATTTGAACGTTCGCCAGGCTTTCGTCGAACTGGGCAACCTGCCTGCCTTCGAAGGGCCGTTTAAAGGATCCACCCTGTGGGCCGGGAAACGCTTCGATCGCGACAACTTTGATATTCACTGGATTGACTCTGACGTTGTGTTCCTCGCCGGTACCGGGGGCGGTATTTACGACGTCAGGTGGAACGATAGCATTCGCAGTAACTTCTCTCTCTACGGACGCAACTTCGGCGATATTGCTGATTCGAGCAACAGCGTGCAGAACTATATCGTCAGCATGAACAACTTTATCGGTCCGGTGCAGGTGATGGTCAGCGGGATGCGGGCAAAAGACAACGATGAACGTCAGGATACCAACGGTAATCCGGTCAAAGGCGATGCGGCAAATACCGGGACCCATGCGCTGCTCGGGTTGCATAACGACAGTTTTTACGGCCTGCGTGAAGGCACCAGCAAAACCGCCCTGCTCTACGGTCACGGCCTGGGCGCGGAAGTTAAAGGCATCGGCTCTGACGGCGCGTTACGCTCGGGAGCCAACACCTGGCGCTTCGCCAGCTACGGCACCACGCCGCTCAGCAAAAACTGGTTTATCGCCCCGGCTATCCTGGCGCAAAGCAGTAAAGATCGTTATGCCGAGGGCGACAGCTATCAGTGGGCAACGCTCAACATGCGTCTAATCCAGGAGATCAACCAGAACTTCGCTCTCGCTTACGAAGGCAGCTACCAGTATATGGATCTTAAACCTGAAGGTTATAACGATCGCCATGCGGTGAACGGTAGCTTCTACAAGCTCACCTTCGCCCCGACCTTTAAGGTCGGCAGTATCGGTGATTTCTTCAGCCGTCCTGAAATCCGCCTTTATACCTCGTGGATGGACTGGAGCAAAAAACTGAATAATTACGCCAGTGACGACGCGCTGGGCAGCAGTGGTTTTAAATCGGGCGGCGAATGGTCGTTCGGTATGCAGATGGAAACCTGGTTCTGACGGGTAACGTCTGACGACAGGAACATCCGGGGCGGCTACGCGCGCGTTGTCGCCCCGGACAGGATAACGACGCAGAAACTGCGCCCCCGTGAACACGGGACGACAACACGAAAATTTTACGCATTCAGAGGGTACTATGGATTTTGAACAGATTTCCCGCTCGCTGCTTCCGCTTCTGGGAGGCAAGGAAAATATCGCCAGCGCCGCGCACTGCGCCACGCGTCTGCGGCTGGTGCTGGTCGATGATTCGCTGGCCGACCAGCAGGCCATCGGCAAAATTGAAGGGGTTAAGGGCTGTTTCCGTAACGCCGGGCAGATGCAGATTATTTTCGGCACCGGGGTGGTGAACAAAGTCTACGCCGCCTTTATTCAGGCGGCAGGAATTAGCGAATCGAGCAAGTCGGAAGCCGCCGACATCGCGGCGAAAAAGCTTAACCCTTTCCAGCGTATCGCGCGCCTGCTGTCGAACATCTTCGTGCCGATTATCCCGGCAATCGTCGCCTCCGGCCTGCTGATGGGCCTGCTGGGAATGGTCAAAACCTACGGCTGGGTTGACCCGAGCAACGCCCTCTACATCATGCTGGATATGTGCAGCTCGGCGGCGTTTATCATTCTGCCGATCCTGATTGGCTTTACCGCGGCCCGCGAATTCGGCGGTAACCCCTACCTCGGCGCGACGCTCGGCGGCATTCTGACCCACCCGGCGCTAACTAACGCCTGGGGCGTGGCCGCCGGTTTCCATACCATGAACTTCTTCGGCCTCGAGATCGCCATGATCGGCTATCAGGGGACGGTGTTCCCGGTGCTGCTGGCGGTATGGTTTATGAGTATCGTTGAGAAGCAGCTGCGTCGCGCGATCCCCGATGCGCTGGACCTGATCCTGACGCCATTCCTGACGGTGATTATTTCCGGTTTTATCGCCCTACTGATTATCGGCCCGGCCGGTCGCGCGCTCGGCGACGGCATCTCGTTTGTCCTGAGTACCCTGATTAGCCATGCCGGCTGGCTGGCCGGACTGCTGTTTGGCGGTCTCTATTCGGTTATCGTCATTACCGGTATTCACCACAGCTTCCACGCCATCGAAGCCGGCCTGCTGGGCAACCCGTCCATCGGGGTCAACTTCCTGCTGCCGATCTGGTCCATGGCCAACGTCGCCCAGGGCGGCGCCTGCCTGGCGGTATGGTTTAAAACCAAAGACGTCAAAATCAAAGCCATTGCGCTGCCCTCGGCGTTTTCCGCTATGCTGGGCATCACCGAGGCGGCGATTTTTGGTATCAACTTACGTTTCATGAAGCCGTTTATCGCGGCGCTGATCGGCGGCGCGGCGGGCGGCGCGTGGGTCGTGTCCGTGCACGTCTATATGAGCGCAGTCGGCCTGACGGCGATTCCCGGCATGGCCATCGTGCAGGCCAGCTCGCTGCTGAACTACATTATCGGCATGGTCATCGCCTTTGGCGTCGCTTTCGTCGTCTCTCTGCTGCTGAAATACAAAACGGACGCTGAATAATGTCACTTCCATCACGTCTGCCTGCGATTTTGCAGGCCGTTATGCAGGGCCAGCCGCGCGCGCTGGCCGATAGCCATTATCCCCGCTGGCACCATGCGCCAGTCACCGGGCTGATGAACGACCCCAACGGGTTTGTCGAGTTTGCCGGGCGCTATCACCTGTTCTACCAGTGGAACCCGCTCGCCTGCGATCATAAGTTCAAATGCTGGGCGCACTGGAGTTCAGCGGATCTGCTGCACTGGCGGCATGAGCCTATTGCGCTGATGCCGGATGAAGAGTACGACCGCAACGGCTGCTACTCCGGCAGCGCGGTGGATAACAACGGTACGCTCACCCTGTGCTACACCGGCAACGTGAAGTTCAATGATGGCGGCCGAACCGCGTGGCAGTGCCTGGCGACGGAAAACGCCGACGGTACCTTCACTAAGCTCGGTCCGGTCCTGCCGCTGCCGGAGGGCTATACCGGCCACGTCCGCGACCCGAAAGTCTGGCGGCATCAAGACCGCTGGTACATGGTGCTGGGGGCGCAGGATCGGCAAAAGCGCGGTAAGGTGCTGCTGCTCAGCTCCCCGGGCCTTCATCAGTGGCGCAGCGAGGGCGAAATCGCCGGCGACGGCATTAACGGCCTGAGCGACGCGGGCTATATGTGGGAGTGTCCGGATCTGTTTCCGCTCGGCGACCAGCATATTCTGATCTGCTGCCCGCAGGGGATAGCCCGTGAAGAAGAGCGTTTCCTCAATACCTATCCGGCGGTATGGATGAGCGGCGATGTCGACTACGAACGCGCTGCGTTCAAACACGGCGAGCTGCACGAGCTGGACGCCGGATTTGAGTTTTATGCCCCGCAAACTACGCACACCCGCGATGGCCGCCGCCTGCTGGTCGGCTGGATGGGCGTCCCGGACGGCGAAGAGATGCTTCAGCCAACGCTCGCTCATGGCTGGATCCATCAGATGACCTGCCTGCGCGAGCTGGAGTTTATCGACGGTCAGCTCTACCAGCGTCCGCTGCGCGAGCTGACCGCCCTGCGCGGGGAAGCGCACGGCTGGTCGGGGAACGCCCTACCGCTGGCGCCGATGGAAATCAATCTGCAAACCGCCGTCGACGACGCGCTAAGCCTTGATTTCGGCGGCGCGTTAACCCTTGAGCGCAACGCCAGCGGTATCCGTCTGGCGCGACGCAGCCTCGCCAGCGACGAGATGCACTATCGCTACTGGCGCGGCGAGGTCCGCACGCTGCGGATTTTCATCGATCGGTCGAGCGTGGAAATTTTCATTAACGACGGCGAAAGCGTAATGAGCAGCCGCTGCTTCCCGGATTATCCGTCGCAGCTGATTTTCTCCGGCAGCGCGCCGGATGCATTCTGCTACTGGCCGCTGCGAACATGCATGATAGAATAAGCGTTTTGCTTTCAGGCTCATGGCGTCGTAATGAAAACCAAACGCGTAACCATTAAAGATATCGCCGAACTGGCGGGCGTTTCCAAAGCGACCGCTAGCCTGGTGCTCAACGGGCGTGGCAAAGAGCTGCGCGTAGCGCAGGAGACGCGCGAGCGCGTGCTGGCGATTGCCCGCGAGCAGCACTATCAGCCGAGCATTCACGCCCGCTCGCTGCGCGATAACCGCAGCCACACCATCGGCCTGGTGGTGCCGGAGATCACCAACTACGGCTTTGCGGTCTTTTCCCATGAGCTGGAGATGCTGTGCCGCGAAGCGGGCGTCCAGCTGCTGATCTCCTGTACCGACGAAAACCCCGGTCAGGAGAGCATGGTGGTCAATAACATGATTGCCCGCCAGGTCGACGGGCTGATCGTCGCCTCCTGTATGCACAGCGATGCCGACTACCTGAAGCTCAGCGAACAGCTGCCGGTGGTGCTGTTTGACCGCTGCCCTAATGAAAGCGCCCTGCCGCTGGTGATGACCGATTCAATTACCCCGACGGCGGAGCTGATTTCCCGCATCGCGCCTCAGCATCGCGATGAGTTCTGGTTTTTAGGCGGGCAGCCGCGTCTGTCGCCCTCCCGAGATCGTCTGGCCGGGTTTACGCAGGGTCTGGACCAGGCGGGTATTGAATTGCGCCCGGAGTGGGTGATCAACGGCAACTACCATCCCAGCTCCGGCTATGAGATGTTCGCCGCCCTCTGTGCGCGTCTGGGTCGGCCGCCAAAGGCGCTGTTTACCGCCGCCTGCGGTCTACTGGAAGGGGTGCTGCGCTATATGAGCCAGCACCATTTGCTGGATTCAGACATCCACCTGGCAAGTTTTGACGATCACTATCTCTACGATTCGCTATCGCTGCGTATTGATACCGTCCAGCAGGACAACCGCCAGCTGGCCTGGCACTGCTACGATTTAATCAGCCAGCTGATTGACGGCAATACGCCCGAGCCGCTACAGCGCTACCTGCCGGCGACGCTGCAGTTTCGGCATCGGTGATTCACGCATCCAGGCCCGCGATCCGCACCAGATGAACGGTGAGCCACAGCAGCTCGTTGCCGCCGAGGGTGATATCGAGCTGGGCTTTGACGTAATCGCGGATCAGCAGCGCGCAGCGGTACGCCTCCGGATACGCCTTAATCACCTGCACCAGCAGAAAACTGTCCCGCGCGCCGTCCAGCTCTCCCTCTTGTAAACGCTGGAGGAAAAACTGCATATGGACCAGAAAACGCGAGTAGTTAATCGAGTCGGTATCTATCTGCTGTTTAAAGTGATACTGCACGAGATTAAAAATATCCTTCAGCATCTTCACCGACTGCATGGTCTGCGCCACGTCGTCGCCCTCGCTCTGGCCGTTTACCAGATGAAAGGCGATATTCCCGGCTTCCTCCTCCGGCAGTTCAATCCCGTACTGCTGGCGAATAATCGTCACCGCCTCGCTGGCGACGCGGAACTGCTGCGGATAAAAACGCCTGACTTCCGGCAGCAGGCGATTTTGAATGGCGATCCCTTTGCGGCTGCGCTCGATGGCAAAGGTCAAGTGGTCGGCGAGGGTAAAGAAAATCTGCTCGCGAACCTTGCTGGCAAGCTGCATATTGGCGCGGGAAATAATCATCGCCGCCATTTCGATCACCTCGTCCGGAATGGCGGAGAGCGCTTCAAGATAGCCGCTGCGGGCGCCGAGCGCCTGAGTCACGAACAGCTTCTCAATCTTCTCCGGGGCGATCTCATCCCCGGGTCTGCTGTTGAAGCCAATGCCTTTCCCCATGACGATAACCTCCCTGCTATCGTCATCCATAGAGAGCACCAGGCTATTATTGAGCACCTTCTGAACAATCATCTCTGCGACTCGTCGTGGTTGCCGTTTTGCGCGATGACATCCTTATACCACCAGAAGCTGCGTTTGCGGATCCTTTGCAGGCTCTTCAGGTCATCCTCGCCGCGATCGACATAAATAAAACCGTAGCGCTTGGCGTATCCCTGATGGGTGCTGACCACGTCAATCGCCGCCCACGGGCAGTAGCCCATCAGCTCGACGCCGTCGGCTATCGCCAGACGCATTTGCTCGATATGCGCCTGTAAGAAGGCGATGCGATAGTCGTCATTTACCGTCCCGTCATGCTCCAGCTTATCCGGCGCGCCCATGCCGTTTTCGCTAATCAGAATCGGCAGGCCGTAGCGTTCGCACACTTTACGCAGCGTCAGGCGCAGCCCCACCGGATCAACCACCCAGCCGTAGGGGGTTTTGCCAACCCACGGGTTTTCCGCCGGACGATAAACCCCCTCTTCGCCCAGCATAATTTGCTGGTCCCCGGCGCGGGGCGCAACGTCGCCGCCATCGCCCCGGCTGGCGGCAATGGTGGCGGTGGAGTAATAGTTAATGGCGATAAAATCCGGCCGTCCCTGCTGCAAAATCAACGCATCTTCTGGCTGCATTTCCGGCGCAAGACCGCGGTCCAGTAAATACGCCCACGCTAAGGCGTTGTAGCGGCCATGTACCGCCACATCCAAAAAGCTCCAACAGCGCAGCGTCTCCCAGTTATGCGCGGCGATGGCGTCCTCCGGTTTGCAGCTTTCGGCGTACATCGACGTAGTGTTTATCGCCGGGCCGATGCGCAGCCCGGGGAATTCGCGGTGGCACAGGGCGAAGATCTGCGCCTGGGCCAGCATCATATGGTGATTCTGCTGGTACAGGGCTTTCTTGTCCGGCAGTTCGCGATCGGCGGGCACGCCAATCGCGCCGGGATGCAGGATCATGGTGTTCTGTTCGTTAATGGTCAGCCAGAGCGCAACTTTATCGGCAAACTCGCTGAACAGCAGCCGGGCATAGCGCACGAACGCCTCCCCGGTTTTGCGGTTCAGCCAGCCGCCTTTTCGCTCCAGCGCCCATGGCAGGTCGAAGTGGTACAGCGTGACGATGGGGGTGATGCCATGGCGCGTTAGGGCGTCGATCAGGCGGTGATAAAAGGCCAGCCCGGCCGGATTCGCCGCGCCGTCGCCGTCAGGTATCACCCGCGACCAGGCCACCGAAAAGCGGTAAGCCTTCAGCCCCATCTGCGCCATCAGCGCGACGTCTTCCTCCACCCGATGATAGTGGTCGCTGGCGATACGGAAGTCCGCCGTTCCCGGCGGATGGCTGAGCATATCGACCACCGAGGGGCCTTTACCCTCTTCATTCCACGCGCCCTCGACCTGATAGGCCGAGGTGGACGCGCCCCACAGAAAACCGTCCGGGAACTGCGCTTTCTTTTGATAAATCATACCTGCGCCTCCTTAGCGGATTGCACCATCAATTGCTCGCCGTAATCGACCTGTGCGGCGGCGGTCAGGCGCAGCGAGTGCTGCTCGTCACCGTTGACCACAATCACCGGCGTAATCAGGTCATACCCGGCCTGCTCGATGGCGGGAATATCAAAGCGGATCAGCGCCTGTCCGGCTTCCACCTTATCGCCCACCTTCAGCGTAGAGCTAAAGTGCTGGCCGTTAAGATTAACGGTGTCGATACCGATATGGATCAGCAGCTCAAGACCGCTGTCGCTCTGCAGGCCAACGGCGTGGCAGGAGGGCAGGAACATCATCACCGTGCCGCTAAACGGCGCGCGCAGTACCCCTTCCTCGGGACGAATCGCCAACCCCTCGCCCAGCAGACCGCCGGAAAAGACGTCATCGTTCACTTCGCTGAGCGCCGCCACCTTGCCGCGCAGCGGGCTGAATACTTCCGTCTCCCCTTCGCTTTTCGGGCTCACCGCAGGCTGCGGCGCCTCGCTGACCTCTTCTTGATCCTCAGGCGTATCTTTAAAGGCGATAAACCAGGTCAGGGTAAAGGTCACCACGATGGAGATCGCGCAGGTCACCAGCGCATGGACGATGTTCATTGGGTTTTCGCCGATAAACGCCGGCAGCGCCGCGAGGCCTGGCGAGACAAACGCGTAGCGCACCAGCCCGCTCACTCCGGCGTAGACCCCGGCGCAGCCGCCGCCGATCATCGCGGCAATCAGCACGCGGCGGAACTTGAGCAGCACCCCGTACAGCGCCGGTTCGGTGATCCCCAGCAGCGCGGTAAAGCCCGATGAAGAGGCCAGCTGGCGCAGGTTGCTATTTTTGGTTTTCAGCGCCACGCACAGCGTCGCCGCCCCCATCGCCACGTTGGACGCCAGCATCCCCGGTCCGTTAATCATCTCGTAACCGCTTTTACTCAGCTGGCCGGTGGCGATCGGCGTCATCGCCCAGGCGGTACCAGTAATGATCAGGAAGGGCTGCAGGGTGCCCATCAGCATCGGGATCAACCAGCTGGCGTGGCGGTCGATAGCGCCCGCTCCGGCGGCGACCAGATCGTTAAGCAAAATGCCCGCCGGGCCGACCACCACCAGCGCCAGCGGCGCGGTAATCAGCAGGATCAGCATCGGCTTAACGAAAAACTTGATAATCGATGGCGACACTTTTTCGGCAAAGCGCTCCACCCACGACATCAGCCACACGGTCAGAATAATCGGCAGCACCGAACCGGCGTAATCGGACAGCAGGACGTTGATGCCAACAAAATCGACCGCTTTACCGGCCGCCAGCATCTGGCCAATGCCCGGATGCAGCAGCACGCCCGCGAGGGTCATCGCCAGAATGGGGTTGCATTCAAACTTCAGCGACGCCCCGTAGGCCAGCAGCACCGGCAGGAAGAAGAAGGCCGCATCAGCAATAATATTCAGCAGCTGATACGTCGAGCTGGTTTCGCTAATCACCCCCGTGAGCTTGAGAATAGCCAACAGCGCTTTAATCATCCCCGCGCCGGTAATCGCCGGGATCACCGGGGTAAAGGTGGTCGAAATAACGCTGATAATCCGTGCGACGATGCCGACCGGCTTCGCATTTTTATCGCCGCCTGCCGGGCCTTTTTTCTCCGGCAGCGCCTTATTGAGCCGCCGATAAACCTGCTGCACCTCGTTGCCGATCACAATCTGGAACTGGCCGCCCTTCTCCACCACGCTGATTACGCCGGGGAGGGTGCCAATCTGCGCATCGTTTACCTTTGCGCGGTCGTTGAACTCCATGCGCAGCCGGGTCGCGCAATGGGTGAGCATGCGGATATTTTCCGCACCGCCCACCGCGTGGAGGATTTTGTCTGCTGTTTCGTTATAGTTCATAGTGTTCCCTGGTGTTGGGGCAAAAAAAAAGACCAAAACAGAGACGCTCCCCTTGGCGGGAGAGCATTTCTATTTTGGTCTTGCCTGCTTTCGCAGTAGCACGCCATCATAAAAATGGGTTATTTCGGCGGATTATCTAAGCGCCCCTGCGTAATGACAATGGCGACCGAACAAAAGTGTGAGCTGGCTTAAGTAAATTCTTAACTAAATATCAACCGAGGGCCTGCTGGCGTAGCCAACTCTGCAATAGTTTACCGTTGGGGGTCATCTCGCTATCCTGACGTACGCAGAGATAATAATCCCGGCCATCATCAATTGCCGCATCAAAGATTTTCACCAGCTCGCCGCTCTTCAGATAGGGAGCGATCAGCGGCTCGCGCATGAGCGCACAGCCCAGCCCGGCCTGTACGCCCGCCAGGGTTAGCAGGCCGTCCTCAAACAGCGGCCCGGTCGAGCGCGGCGGGCGCTTCACTCCCTGCTGCACAAACCACTGATTCCAGGTCGTGCGCTCCTCGTCGTGCAGCAGCGGCATCTGCAACAGCTGTTCCGGGGTATCAATATGCCCATGGAGGCGGAGAAAAGCCTGACTGCATACCGGCACCATTCTGCCGGAGATCAGCTTTTCACTTTGATAGCCCACCCAGTGACCGTTGCCAAAGCGGATCGACATATCGGAAGCGTCGCTAAGATAGTTGCGGTGGTTAGCGTAAACCACGTTGATTTCGGTATGCGGGTTCGCGTGCACGAACGACGGCAGGCGGGGAATAAACCAGCCCATGCCAAACAGCGGGATCAGGCTGATCGTCACCTGCTGGGTTTGCACCTGCTCGACGAGATGCTCGGTGGCCTGACGCAGTACGTTAAACGCCGCGCGGATCGAGCGGTAATACTCCCGCCCCTGCTGGCTGAGAGTCAGCCGTCGCCCCTGCCGTTCGGTGAGCGGGATCTGCAAATAGCCCTCCAGCACCTTGAGCTGATGGCTAACCGCCGAGGGCGATATCGCCAGCTCCTGCGCCGCCAGGGTCACGCTGCCGAGGCGTGCGATCGCCTCGAAGGCGCGCACTGCCCGCAGCGGCGGATCGTTGGCCAACGTACTCTCCGACCAGCTAACCGGCCCCGCTGATTGTTCTGTTTTTTTCATATGTTGATTTTCTTAGCGCATTTCGCTATCCGATGAACTATTAAATTATATTTGAAATCATAAAGATATCTAACAACATATTTATAATAAGAAAGAATATATGCGTATTTTACAATTTAATTCATTTGTTGGATGGTAGCGATTATTTGAGCATCTTGTCGGAACAATCAGTTGGACACACTCATACAACAAATCATCAACGGGGTCATGCTCGGTAGCATCTACGCCCTGATCGCGCTCGGCTATACCATGGTGTACGGCATCTTGCGCATTATTAACTTTGCCCACGGCGACATTCTGATGGTCGGCGCGTTGACCACCCTTTCCGGGATGCACGCCCTGAACGCGCATTTCCCCACTCTGCCGCCGCTGGCGCAGCTCGGGCTGGCGCTGCTGCTGGCCATGACGGTCTGCGCCCTGCTGGCGATGGCGGTCGAACGCTTTGCCTACCGCCGCCTGCGCAACGCCCCGCGCCTGGCGCCGCTGATCTCCGGGATCGGCGTCTCGGTGCTGCTGCAAACCGTAGCGATGATCGTCTGGTCGCGCAATCCGCTGATGTTCCCGCAGATCCTGCCGATGGACCCGATCGCCGTGACCCACGGCAGCGCAGCGCATCCTCCGGCTCTCGTTACCGTCACCGGTATCGTCACCGTCGCGCTGGCCCTCACGGTGATGCTTGGCCTGTGGCTGCTGGTGGAATACACCCGCTTAGGCCGCGGTATGCGCGCGGTAGCGGAAAATCCACGCATCGCTACGCTAATGGGCGTTAACCCTAACACGATTATCGCCCTCACTTTCGCCATCGGCGGCGTATTCGCCGCGCTGGCTGGTGTGATGATGGCCAGCAACTACGGCAGCGCTGGTTTCTCCATGGGCTTTCTACCCGGCATTAAAGCCTTTACCGCCGCGGTACTCGGCGGCATCGGCAATATTCGCGGCGCGATGATCGGCGGCCTGCTGCTGGGCCTTATCGAATCCCTTGGGGCGGGCTATCTCGGCGACCTGACCCACGGCGTCTTCGGCAGCAACTACCAGGATATTTTCGCCTTTATGGTGCTGATCCTGGTGCTGGTCTTCCGCCCGGCCGGTTTGCTCGGCGAACGCGTCGCGCACCGGGCTTAGGAGAAAAATCATGACAACGGCACAACTCGATACGCCTGCCGTCTCCCGCCGCTTCTGGTCCGGGATGACCCTGTTCGTCTGCGCGCTGCTGGTGGCGCCGATGGTCGCCAGCCAGCTCGGCGGTAACTACTGGGTGCGAGTCATCGACTTCGCCCTGCTCTACGTTATGCTGGCGCTGGGGCTAAATATTGTGGTCGGCTATACCGGCCTGCTGGATATGGGCTTTATCGCCTTTTACGCCGTGGGCGCGTATCTGGCGGCACTGCTGGCCTCACCGCATCTGCTGGACGTCTTCCCGATGTTGAATAGTTGGTTTCCGGACGGCCTGCACACCTCCTGGCTGGTGATTATTCCGCTGGCCGCGCTGGTGGCGGCAGGCTGCGGTATCGTGCTGGGCGCGCCGACGCTGAAGCTGCGCGGCGACTATCTGGCCATCGTCACCCTCGGGTTCGGCGAGATTATCCGCATCCTGATGCGCAACCTCGACCGTCCGGTCAACATCACCAACGGCGCAAAAGGCCTCTCCGGGGTCGATTCGCTGAATCTGTTCGGCCTCAAGTTTAGCGGCGTTTATCACTGGTTTGGCTTTAAAGTCCCGGCGCTGTGGCTGTGGTACTACCTGCTGATGCTGGTGATTGTGGCAATTATTTTCGTCTGCCTGCGGCTGCAGCATTCGCGCATCGGCCGGGCCTGGCACGCGATCCGCGAGGATGAAGACGTCGCCCGCGCGATGGGCATTAACCTGCGTAACTACAAATTGCTGGCTTTCGCTATCGGCGCCTCATTCGGCGGCGTGGCGGGCGCGCTGTTCGGCGCATTTCAGGGCTTTGTTTCGCCGGAATCCTTTACCCTGCAGGAGTCGATTGCGGTCCTGGCGATGGTAGTGCTGGGCGGCATGGGGCATATCCCCGGCGTGATCCTCGGCGCGGTGCTGCTGACCGCGCTGCCGGAGCTGCTGCGCAGCCAGGCGGCGCCGGTACAGCAGGCGCTGTTTGGCGAAGTGCTGATTGACCCGGAAGTATTGCGCCAGCTGTTCTACGGCATGGCGCTGGTGCTGGTCATGCTGCTGCGCCCTCAGGGCATCTGGCCCGCGCGACATCAAGGAGCGAAAGCATGAGCCTGTTAAGCGTACGCCATATGACGAAGCGTTTCGGTGGTCTGACGGCGGTCGACAACGTATCGCTGAGCATTAATCAGGGTGAAATCTACGGCCTGATCGGCCCCAACGGCGCAGGGAAAACCACCTGCTTTAACCTGATTACCGGGCTTTACCCGGCGGACAGCGGCGAGTTCGCTATCGGCGGAGAAGCCTATTTTCCGAACAATATTGAGAAAGTGACCGCCGCGGGCATCGCCCGCACCTTCCAGAACGTGCGGCTGTTTAACAACATGTCGGTACTGGAGAACGTTATGGTGGGCCGCCACGTACGCACCCGCAACGGCCTGTGGGCCGCGCTCTCCCGTCATAAACGGGCCCGGGCCGAGGAGACGCAAACCCGCGAGCTGGCCTGGCACCTGCTGGACTATACCGGCGTCGCGCAGTTCGCCCACTATCGCGCCTGCGACCTCGCCTATGGTCACCAGCGGCGGCTGGAGATTGCCCGCGCGCTGGCCACCGAACCACGCCTGCTGGCGCTGGATGAACCGGCGGCCGGAATGAACGCCGCCGAGAAGATGGCCCTTGGCGAACTGCTGCTGCGCATTCGCGACGACGGCAAAACGCTGTTGATGATTGAGCATGACGTCAAGCTGGTAATGGGGATCTGCGATCGCCTGATGGTGCTGGATTATGGCAAAACGTTAACCAGCGGCACGCCGGATAGCGTACGCCGCGATCCGGCGGTGATCGCCGCCTGGCTGGGAGGCAGTGCCCATGTCTGATTTATTAACCGTCAACCAGCTTAGCGTTCATTACGGCGGCATCCAGGCGGTGCGCGACGTCTCTTTCAGCGTGAAAGAGGGTGAGCAGGCCACGCTTATCGGCGCCAACGGGGCGGGCAAAAGCTCAACCGTCCGCGCCATTACCGGGCTGGAACCCTTTAGCGGCGACATTCTGTTTAACGGCAAGCCGATACGCAAACGTCGGGCCGAATCCCTGCTGCGTGAAGGGCTGGTGATGGTGCCGGAAGGTCGTGGAATCTTCGCACGCATGACGGTGCTGGAAAACCTGCAAATGGGCGCGTGGCTGCGTCGCGACGGGGCGGCGGTCAAACAGGAGATGCGCGCCATTTTCGAAAACTTTCCGCGTCTTGGCGAACGTCAGCATCAGCTGGCGGGGCTGCTCTCCGGCGGCGAACAGCAGCTGCTGGCGCTTAACCGCGCCCTGCTCAGCCAGCCGCGTCTGCTGATCCTCGACGAACCGTCGATGGGCCTGGCGCCGCTGATGGTCGAGAACATTTTTCGCGTCATCGCCACCCTGCGCCAGCGCGGCGTCGCGCTGCTGCTGATTGAGCAGAACGCACGCCTGGCTCTTGAGGCTACCGACAGCGCCTGGGTGATGGACAGCGGCAACATCGTCGAGCGCGGTCCGTCGCAGACGCTGCTGGCCGATGACCGTATTGCACAGATTTATTTGGGCGAAATGCCCGTTTAACAAACAACCAGCATCAGGGAAAAACAATGAAAACAGTAAAAATCAGTGCGCTCAGCGCCGCTATTCTGCTCAGTGGTTTTGCCTCATCCGCCGCGTGGTCCGCGGCCAGCGAAACCGTCATTATCGGCCTGGCAGGCCCGCTCACCGGCCCTTCCGCGCGTATCGGCAAGGATCTGGAAAACGGCGCGCAGCTGGCGATTGACGATATCAACAAGCAGCATCCGACCATCGGCGGCAAGGCGGTAACCTTCAAGCTGCAGTCGGAAGACGATCAGTCCGACCCACGCACCGCCGTTGCCGTCGCCCAGCGTCTGGTGGACAGCGGCGTCGCGGGCGTCGTCGGTCACTGGAACACCGGCACCAGCATTCCCGCTGCGCGGGTTTATCATGATGCGGGCATCGCCCAGGTCGCGCCGGTCGCCACCGGGCACGCCTACACCAAACAGGGCTTCGACACCAGCTTCCGCGTGATGGGCCACGACGATGACGGCGGACAGTTTGCCGGACAGTACGCGGTACAAACCCTGAAGGCCAAACGCATCGCGGTTATCGATGACCGTACCGCCTTCGGCCAGGGGCTGGCGGATGAATTTATTAAGTCGCTGGAAGCGCAGGGAATCAACATCGTCGACCGCCAGTACGTCGATGACAAAACCGTCGACTTCAGCGCCGTGCTGACCGCGATCCGCAGCAAAAACGCCGACCTGATTTTCTTTGGCGGCGTCGATAGTCAGGCCGCCCCGCTGGCGCGCCGCATCAAACAGCTGGGCATGAACGCCACCCTGATGGGCGCAGGCGGCTTCGTTAGCCAGACCTTCCTCCAGCTGGCGCAAAAAGAGGGCGACGGCGTGGTGGCGCTGGAGCCGGGACTGCCGGTTGAGCAGATGCCGGGCGGTAAAGCCTTCGAGCAGGCTTATCAGTCGCGCTATCACACCCATATCGAGCTGCATGCGCCGTTCGCCTATGACGCCACCCGCGTGCTGGTCGCGGCGATGGAAAAAGCCGACTCCGTCGATCCCGCCGACTATCTGCCCGCCCTGCGCGTCATTAATTACGCTGGCGTGACCGGACAAATCGCCTTTGATAAAGAGGGCAACCTGAAATCGCCAACCTTTACCGTTTATAAAGTCGTCGACGGCAAATGGCAGCCGCAAACCGTACTCGGCGGCGCAACAACGAAGTAACGCAGTGAGGCAATGTGATGAGTGATAATAACGAGCTGGGCATTCTCGCCCGCCGCAAAATTGAAGCAGAAATAATCAAGCCGATTTACGCCATCCTGGTGCGCGAGATAGGTAAGGCTCGCGCCCAGGCGGTCATCGGCGAAGCCATTGAAAACGCCGCCATTGAGGCGGGAAAAGCGTTTGCCCGCCAGGAGCCTGACGGCGCGGATATTCGCAGCTTTGTCGCGCTGCAGTATCTGTGGGAGAAAGATAACGCCCTGGAGGTCACGGTGCTGGACGCCGACGACCAGCAGTATAACTACAACGTGAACCGCTGCCGCTACGCCGAGATGTACCACGAAATGGGCCTCGGCGAGATTGGCCACCTGCTCTCCTGCGCCCGCGACGATAAATTTATCGTCGGCTATGCGCCGGACGTGGAGCTGACCCGCACCACCACCATCATGCAGGGCGGTAAGTGCTGCGACTTCCGCTATCGCGTGCAAAAGGACAAGTCATGATAACCGTCAACGGCGCACGTCTGTGGTCGACGCTCAACGAGATGGCGCTGCTCGGCGCCACGCCCGCGGGCGGCGTGACCCGGCTGGCGCTCAGCGAAGAGGATCGTCAGGCGCGCGACCTGCTGCGCCAGTGGGCGCGGGAAGCCGGCTTTCCCTGCGAAGTCGACAGCATGGGCAATATGTTTATTCGCCGCGCCGGTAAAAATTCGCATTTAGCCCCGGTGCTGACCGGTTCCCACGTCGACTCCCAGCCGCTCGGCGGCCGCTATGACGGCATTTACGGCGTCCTCGCCGGTCTGGAGGCGCTGCGCACGCTAAACGATCTCGGCATTGAGACCGAACGCGATATCGTGCTGGTGAACTGGACCAACGAAGAGGGCGCGCGCTTTGCCCCGGCGATGCTGGCATCGGGCGTATGGGCCGGGCAGTTTAGCGAAGATTTCGCCCTCGCCCGTGTAGACCGCGACGGCATCAGCGTTGGCGCGGCGCTGGAAGCTATCGGCTATCGCGGGGAATGTCCGGCCGCCGCCTTCCCGCTCCACGCCTGCTACGAAGTACATATCGAACAGGGGCCGATTCTGGAAGAAGAAGGCGTTAATATCGGCCTTGTTCACGCGGCCATGGGCCAGCGCTGGTTCAATATCACCCTCGAGGGCTTTTCCGCCCACGCCGGCACCACCCCGATGGGCAGCCGCCGCGACGCGCTGACCGCCTTCGCCGAGCTGGCGCTGGCGGTGGAGCAAATCGGTATCGCCCACCATCCCGACGGGCGCGCGACTATCGGCATGGCGCAGGTCATACCGGGCTCGCGCAACGTGGTGCCGGGAGGCGTGGCGTGCAGCGTCGAGTTTCGTCATCCGCAAACCCCGGCGTTGGAAGCGATGGAGCTCTCGCTGCATCGCGCCGCAGAAGCGCTGGCGGCGCGCGGCGTGACGGCAAACATCGAGCGTATTTTTGATTACGCGCCCATTGCCTTTGATGCCGGATGCCTGGCGCGCAGCCAGCGGGCGGCGGAAGCGTTGGGCTACAGCGCCCGAACCATCGTTTCCGGCGCCGGGCATGATACCTGCTATATCAGCAAGGTCGCGCCCGCCAGCATGATTTTCATTCCCTGCGAGAAGGGGATTAGCCATAACGAAGCGGAGAACATTCTGCCGGAATGGGCGGAGAAAGGGGCGAACGTGCTGCTCAACAGTTTACGTCTTGCCGCGGATGAGCCCGCTTGCGGCGCGGCGTAAACGCGACATGGCCCACGGCAGTAAAGGCCGTGGGCTATTGCCGATCAATGCTTTTTGCGGTTGCGGCGCATATCGATAGTCACTGCCGCGACGATAATGATGCCTTTGATAATATCCTGCACGTAGGCGTCGACGCCGACAAAGGTAAACCCGCTTTTTATCAGGCCGAGGATCATCGCGCCGATTAAGGTCCCGGTGATGCGCCCTACCCCGCCCATCAGGCTGCTGCCGCCGATAACCGCCGCGGCGATAGCATCCAGCTCGTAGGACATGCCCATGCTCGACTGCCCGCTGCTGACGCGCGCCGCCAGCACCACGCCCGCGAGGCCGGAGAGCGCCCCGGCGATGGCATAGACGATCACCAGGTATTTATTCACGTTGATACCGGAGACCTTGGCCGACGTCATGTTACCGCCGATAGCGTAAACGTATTTACCGTAGCGGGTATGCTTCAGGGCGATATGGAACACCGCGGCGACGACGAAGAAAATAATCACCGGCATCGCCCCCTGGCCGATGGCGGTAAAGCTGTCGGATAAGAAGCTGATGGGGTTGCCCTGAGTGTAATACTGCGCCAGACCGCGCGCCGACACCATCATCCCAAGCGTCGCGATAAACGGCGGGATGCCGGTGCGGGTCACCAGAAAGCCGTTGGTTAAGCCGCACAGCAGGCCGACGCCGATGCCGGCGCCAATCGGGATAATCGCCGGCATATTAACCAGCGACGGGAACATCGGCGACAGGCTATCGGAGGTTTGCGCAAGGCTTGCCGCCACCACGGCGGCGAGAGCGATCACCGAGCCGGAGGAGAGGTCAATGCCGGTGGTAATAATGACCTGGGTGACCCCGACGGCGATAATACCGATAATCGCTACCTGTAAAACAATTAATATCAAACGATTGGTGTTTAATAAAAAGGACTGGTCGCGGACGTACCAGCCGGCAATTTCAAAAGTCAGGGCAATCACCAGCATGACGATAAATATCCCGGTATCTTTCGGCAGCCGGTGGCGTAATTGCCCAAAGAAAGAGGGTTTCTCAGTGATCGGGGTCGCCGTTATTTTCATATTGCTCATTCTCTGTGCCTCAATGGGATGCCAACGACAAAATGGTTTCCTGGTCGGCGTCCTCTTTATCGAGGATGCCGGTAATACGCCCTTCATGCATGACCATTACCCGATCGCTCATCCCGAGAATCTCAGGCAATTCTGAAGAGACCATAATCACCGCCACGCCGCGGTTGGCCAGCTCGCTGATCAGATGGTAAATTTCCGCTTTCGCCCCGACGTCGATTCCGCGCGTCGGCTCATCGAGAATCAGTATTTTCGGCTGGGCCAGCAGCCAGCGGGCAATCAGTACCTTCTGCTGATTACCGCCGCTGAGGTTATTAATAATCTGATCCATGGTGGGGGTTTTAATATTCAGGCGGCGGATCTGCTCCATGCAGTCTTCGGCCATTTTGAGGTGCTGAACAAAGCCGGTTTTACCGATATATTCCGGCATTTTAACGATGCTCATATTCTCCAGCACCGACAGCACGAGAAACAGCCCGGACTTTTTCCGGTCTTCCGTCAGCAGCGCCATCCCTTTCTCAATCGCCGTTGAAGGTGAATCAATATTGACCGGCATCCCATCAATCAGCACTTCGCCGCTATCCGCTTTCTCCATGCCGAACAGGCTCTCCATCACTTCGCTGCGCCCGGCCCCCACCAGCCCCGCCACGCCGAGGATCTCGCCGCGGCGTACGCTAAAGTTGATATCGTGAAAGGCCCCCTTGCGCGACAGGTTGCGGACGGTCAGCACCTCTTCGCCAATGGCGTTATTGAACTTGGGAAAGAGCTGGGTGAGCTCCCGGCCGACCATCTGGGTAATCAGCGACTGGCGGGTAAACTCAGTCGTCTGTTTACTCCCGACCCAGGTGCCGTCGCGAAATACGCTGATCTCATCGGTAATCGCAAAAATCTCATCCATTTTATGGCTGATATAAATAATGGCTTTTCCCTGCTGGCGTAAATCGCGAATAATGGTAAACAGATGCGCCACTTCGCTCTCGGTTAACGCCGAGGTCGGCTCATCCATAATCACAATATCCGCGTTCCACGAAACCGCTTTGGCAATTTCCACCATCTGCTGGGAGGCGATACTTAACTCTCCCACCAGCCGGTCGGCGGATAGCCGGATATTCAGTTTATCCAGCAGATCCTGCGTCTGCCGGGCAAGCTGGCGATGATCGACAAAACCGTATTTCATCGGCTCGCGGCCGAGCCAGATATTTTCCGCCACCGTCATATGCGGCACCAGGTTCAGCTCCTGGTGGATCATCGAGATCCCGGAGCGCAGCGCGTCCATGGTATCCTGAAACTGGACCCGCTCCCCTTTAACGCGGATCGCGCCCTTATCGGGACGGTAGATCCCGATAAGGCATTTCATCAGCGTGGATTTTCCGGCGCCGTTTTCGCCCATCAGCGCGTGCACCGTCCCCGGGCGCACGCGTAATGAGACGTTGTCGAGCGCCTTCACGCCGGGGAAGAATTTGCTGATCCCTTCGGCTTCAAGTGCAAAAGCGTTCATACTTCACCTCCGTACCCTGAGCGACTATTTCTGGTTGCGATTGACGAACTCAGCCATGTTGTCTTTGGTGATCAGCTGGTAAGGGACATCGATGATCTTTTCCACTTTCTCGCCGTTGGCCAGCTTAATGGCGGCATCCACCGCGCCTTCGCCCTGCCCTTTGGCATCCTGGAAAATCGTGGCGATCATTTTGCCGTTTTTGAGCATTTGCAGGGCATCGGGCGTCCCGTCCACGCCGGCAATCAGGATATGGTTCGGGTTTTTACCCAGCGCCTGCAGCGCGCCGATCGCCATTTCATCGTTGTTGGAGGCGATGGCCTGAATATCTTCGCCGCTGGTCATCCAGTTGCTGACCACGTCAACGGCGTCGTTACGGGTAAATTTAGCGGTCTGCTTCTGCACGATTTTGATATCCGGGTACTTCGCCACCACCTCTTCGACGCCTTTGGTGCGGTCACGGGTCGATTCATTCGCCAGGTCGCCGAGCAGAATGGCGACGTTACCTTTGCCGTTCATCGCTTTGGCTAACGCTTCCATCTGTAAGCGCCCCGCCAGCACCGAGTCGGAGCCGACGTAGGCCATTTTGTCGGTCAGCTGCGCCTGCGGGCGGCGGTTAACAAAGATCAGCGGAATGCCCGCTTTGGTCGCCTGGTCCATAATCGGTTTGACCGCGTTGGTATCCACCGGGTTGACGATAATCGCGTCGACGCCCTGACCAATAAAGTTCTGTACCTGCTGTAGCTGCTGGGAGACGTCGCCTTTGGCATCTTCCACCTGCGCCTTAACGCCGTCTTTTTGCATCTCTTTTTGCATTGCGGTGCGCAGAATCGTCAGGAAGTTGTCATCGAATAGCGCCATCGAAACACCGACCGAAATATCTTTCGCCATCACGACCGCTGGCAGCATGCAGGCTATCAAAGAGGCAACAACCGTTTTCTTGATGTTCATAGTTGATCCTTTATTTTCAGGTGCATCGGTTAGGTAAGGTAAAATGAAAAAATAGTTTCATTAATCGTGCGCTAAGCGCCTGCTTTTTCAGCTTTTCGAAAAAACGACCCACGCGCTGGCGCATTTTTCAGGGGTGATCGAAATCACAAAATTCAGTTGTTTTAAAATGGTTTTTTGAAACATCAGTCCATTTGCCGCGTAAGAAAAATTCCAGACCATTTATTTCATTAACAAAGCATATGAAACTTTTATAAGTAAATAACTGAAATGAAAATTTTAAAACCACGTGTTAACAGAACTTTGACACACATCTAACATTGACGCATAAACGCGCAAAAAATGAGAGGCAGGCGACGGTTTGCCACGCGGCGCGGCGATAGCGATAGCGGTTTGAAACGGGGTATCAGATACGGTGTAAAAGGAGATATTGTCACGCGGACCGCGAACGTTCAGTCGACGTTTTCAGCGCTGTAAAGGATAAATTCGACCTTGCCGTCGCTTAAGAGATGCGGCTGGTAGCCGGTTTCCAGGTGACGCAGGGCCAGCTCCACCGCCAGGCGGGCGTGCTGATGGGCGTGTTGATCGATCGTCAACGCCATTCCGCCCTGCGCCAGCTGTTCACGGGTGGTGCGGTAACGTTCATGGGTGATCCAACAGCACTCGCCGTAGCGGCGGTGGCGAGACAGCGCCTGCGCCACCTGCGTGTTGCCCAGACCGGTATTGTAGATGCCCACCACGTCGCGGTTGCGGCGCAGGGCCTCTTCCAGCAGGCGGTCGATCCGCTGCCGGTTGTCCTCCCCCGCCAGCACATCGCCGAGCTGCAGATGCGGAAAGCGCTGGGTTATCACCTCGCGGAATCCCTGAATACGCAAACGATGGGCGCTGAAGTCCTGGCGTCCGCTGAGCATCAGCACTTCTCCAGGCCGATGCGCCATTAATCCCATCATCCTGCCTGCGGTGCGGCCAGCCTGCTGCTGATCGATGCCGACGTGGCAGAGCCTCTGTGCGCCGGGCAGATCGGTAACCAGCGTAATCACCGGCACGTTCGCCTCGCGGCACTGGCGCAAAGCCTCGTAGACCAGCGGATGTTCGTTGCCAAAGACAATCAGCGCATGGCGTTTTTTGCTGCTGCGGATAATGCTTTTCGCCAGCTTTTCCGGCGCGGACTCCGCCACCAGCGTACGGTGCAGCGTCAGTCGGCGATAGCCAAGACTATCCGCCACGTCGGCGAAATCCTGCGTCAGGCGGGTGAAAAAGCGCGAATCGTTACCGCTGAGAAACACTTCTATTTGCCACGGTAGACGACGCTCTTCCGGCAGAATGCGCTTCAGCCCGGCTTCCCGAGCGGCCTGCAGCACCCTGCGCGTGGTTTCCGGCGACACGCCGCCGCGTTCGTTAAGCACCCGGTCAACGGTTGCCACCCCCACGCCAATCCGTTTAGCCAGCGCCTCCAGCGACATGCTTTTCATCGTTTTCCCCATGATGGAAATCCATCAAAACGCCTGTGTCGGTCAGTGTAGCAAACGGATTACTTTGGCAACGCTGAATCCCTCTTTCTGGAGAAAAAAATGACCTGCATTCGTTTTGCCTTGTTGGGCAGCGGTTTTATCGGCCAGGTTCACGCCGCCAGCCTCGCTCGCCATGAGCGAACCGTTCTGTCCATGGTGGCTGACGCCGACCCCGAGCGGGCGAAAGCGCTGGCTTCCCGCTACGACGCGCGGGCGGTAACCGTCGCCGAGGCCATCAGTAGTGACGCCATTGACGCGGTACTGATCGCCAGCTCGACGCCTTCACATGCGGCGCTGCTGGAGGCCGCCGCCCGCGCCGGGAAAGCGATCTACTGCGAAAAGCCAATCGATCTTTCGCTGGCCCGCGCCCGCGAGGTCGTCGAGAAAGTGCTGCCGCTCGGGGTACCGGTGACCGTTGGCTTTAACCGCCGCTTCGACGCCAGCCACCAGCAGCTGCGCCGGGAGATCGAGGCCGGGGTGATTGGCAAAATTGAACTGGTGCAGATGGTGTGTCGGGCATCGGTTATGCCGCCGCTGGAATATCTGCGCAGCTCCGGCGGCCAGATGCGCGACCAGGCGATTCACTTCTTTGACCTGCTGCGCTTTCTTACCGGCGATGAAGTGACAACCGTCGCCGCCATGGGAGATGCGCTGGCGCTGGCGGAAATTGCTGAATTCGACGATGTCGATACTTCCATTCTGATGCTGCGGATGCGCGGCGGCGCGCTGGCGCAGCTGGACAACACCCGGCGCACCGGCCACGGCTACGATGAGCGCATTAGCCTGCTTGGCCCGGATGGCGTGCTGGAGTCCGGCAGTCAGACAACGCGTGGCGTCACGCTGTGGCAGGGAGAGCGCCGCATTCAGCCCGGCCTCTACCCGGACTGGTTCAGCCGCGTCGAGGGGTCGTACTACGCGCATCTGGATGCTTTTGTCCGCTCGCTAGGCGGAGAAGAGGTGGCGGACCTGCCGGGGCTGCTGGACGGCCTGCGGGCGCAGGCCATCGCCGAAGCCGCTGTGCTCTCGCTGCAGCAGGGACAATTTGTCAGCGTCGAACCGCTGGCGTAAAAAAGCCCCGTATGCGGTCGGCATACGGGGCCGCTTCACTTAGCGCTCTTCGTTAAATACCACGCCAATCTGCCGCCGCACTTCATCCATCACGCTCAGGTTTTCCAGTACCCTGGCCAGCGGGCGGATCGGCGAGTCCGTCAGCCCCTGACCGACGCACCAGGCAAAATGCTCGGCCTGATAAAACAGCTGGTCGTAGCGGTTGCGCGGCTCCTCCCAGCGCAGCACCTGCCCGCCCTGACTGGCGGCGAGAGTAAAATTCCCCGGCGCGTAGAACTGTCCGTCGAGGGTAAGGGTCGCATCGCGCCCGGCCACCACCGCGCCGCCCGGCGTGTTGCTGAACAGGGTGGTGTTCAATAATCCCTGGAGGCCCTTTTCCCAGTTAAACAGCATCGAAATCTGCCCGTTGACGCCTCTTTGGGCGGGACGCCCGCGGGCGATAATGTCCTGCGGCACGCCGCCAACCATCACGCAGAATGAGGTCAGATAGCTGCCGAGATCCATCATCGGCCCGCCGGCGAGATCGGCATTAAAAATGCGATGATCCGGAGTAAAGAACTCGCCGTGATCGGCGAGCAGCGTGTGCAGATCGCCCAGTACGCCGTCCTCCAGCAGCTGGCGAATCACGTCATACTTCGGCGCGTAGTCGCACCACATCGCCTCCATCGCCAGCGTCCCCTGCTTCATGGCCTCCGCTTTCAGCGCCGCGCCTTCCCGCCGGTTCAGCGCAAACGGCTTTTCAATCAGCACATGTTTGCCCGCCCGCAGCGCCCGCAACCCGTCGGGAAAGTGGTGGTTATGCGGGGTGGCAATGTATACCGCGTCAATATCCGGGCGCGCCAGCATCTCATCCACCTGAGCGTAAGCCTGCGGGATCCCCCAGCGGGCGGCAAAGCTGTCGGCCTTTTGCTGCGTGCGCGAGGAGACGGCAACCACCCGCTGGTGGCTGAGCTCTTTTAACGATTTCACAAAGCGCTCGGCAATCCAGCCGGGGCCAATAATGGCCCAACGCAGCGAGGGGATCGCCGAGGCGGCGGGATGGCGCGGTTTTGGTAACTGTGACGGGAACATAGCGGCTCCTGATTTTATTTTGCCGGGGAGAGACACTATAAGCAGGCGCAGAGGAGGACGAATAACGAATTTATGATGGAATTCCATCATCGACATAGTGCTTGTCAAACGCGCGGGAGTCGCGGATAGTCCGGGCAGTTCATCACTATCAAGGAGTCAGAGATGTTGAAAAGTTCGTGGCGTAAAAGCGCCCTGATGGCCGCCGCCGTTCCGCTACTGCTGGCGAGCGGTTCATTATGGGCCAGTGCCGATACTCTCCAGCAGAAGCTGGCTGATTTAGAAAAACGTTCCGGCGGTCGGCTGGGCGTTGCGCTGATTAACACGGCAGATGATTCGCAGACCCTCTATCGCGGCGACGAACGTTTTGCCATGTGCAGCACCGGTAAAGTGATGGCCGCCGCCGCGGTGTTAAAACAGAGCGAAAGCCATCCCGATGTGGTGAATAAAAGGCTGGAGATTAAAAAATCGGATTTAGTGGTCTGGAGCCCGATTACCGAAAAACATCTGCAAAGCGGAATGACCCTGGCGGAACTCAGCGCTGCGGCGCTGCAGTATAGCGACAATACCGCGATGAATAAGATTATCGGTTACCTTGGCGGGCCGGAAAAAGTCACCGCATTCGCCCAGAGCATCGGTGACGTTACTTTTCGTCTCGATCGGATGGAGCCGGCGCTGAACAGCGCGATTCCCGGTGATAAGCGCGATACCACCACCCCATTGGCGATGGCCGAAAGTCTGCGTAAGCTGACGCTGGGCAATGCGCTGGGCGAACAGCAGCGCGCCCAGTTAGTGACATGGCTGAAAGGCAATACCACCGGCGGGCAAAGCATTCGTGCAGGCCTGCCCGCAAGCTGGGCGGTCGGGGATAAAACCGGCGGCGGAGATTACGGCACCACCAACGATATCGCGGTGATCTGGCCGGAAAATCATGCTCCGCTGGTGCTAGTGACCTATTTTACCCAACCGCAGCAGGATGCGAAAAGCCGCAAAGAGGTGCTAGCCGCGGCGGCGAAAATCGTGACCGAAGGGCTGTAGCCCGGGAACAGGTTCGTGCTGCAACACTCTGCGCTTTGTTTTCCCGGTAGCGCTGCGCTGTTCGGGCTACGGGTTCATCGCCATCTGCGGACCGGTAGCCCGGACAGATGCGCAGCATCGCCTCCGGAACATTCAGCCACTCTGCGCTCTGCTCCCGGGGGCGGCGCTCAACGCGCCTTGCCCGGGCTACGGGTTCACCACCGTCTGCGATCCGGTAGCCCGGACAGATGCGCAGCATCGCCTCCGGGACAGCCTGAATAGACAGCCGCCAAATATTAGTCGGTAATTTTAAACGTCAGCGCATAGGCGCTGGTTTTCCCTTCATCACGCGCGCCGCCCATCTGATATACCCGCACCGTATATTTCCCGCTGACACCCAGACGCTGCTCAAAAATATCGCCGCTCATCGAACCGTTAAAAATCGCGTGATTATCCGGGGTAATCACATTAAAAAAGGGATGCGGCCACTGGCTGTTCATACCGATATGCATCATCTGGCCGGCTTTCGCCTCCAGCGTATAGTCATTAACATCGTCGCCGGTCACGGTGCTTTTTATTGTCGTGCCGTTGCTGCCTTTATCAAAATGAATGGTATTGCTGTTTATATTATCACTTGCCATTGATAATACTGACGTTAATAAGTAACTTGCACAGATCACGCCGCCAACAATTAATTTTATTTTTTTCATTTAATTAACACCTTATGTTTTTTATGCGCGCTGTTATAGCACATAAGGTGCCCGGAGTAAGCTTATTCGCCATATCGCTCGCCGGGATAAACGGGTCGAAATTAAGGCCCCCGGCTTAAATAAATAAGGGGGCCTGGTTTCTGCATGATTTATTTCTGCGGACGCATTGCCGGGAACAGGATCACATCGCGGATGGTGTGGCTGTTAGTAAACAGCATCACCATACGGTCGATACCGATACCCAGGCCGGCAGTCGGCGGCAGGCCGTACTCGAGCGCGGTGACGTAGTCTTCGTCGTAGAACATCGCTTCATCATCCCCCGCCGCTTTGGCGTTGACCTGATCCTGAAAACGCTGGGCCTGGTCTTCCGCGTCGTTCAGCTCGCTAAAACCGTTACCGATTTCCCGTCCGCCGATGAAGAATTCGAAGCGGTCGGTAATTTCCGGGTTCACGTCGTTACGGCGCGCCAGCGGCGAAACTTCCGCCGGATACTCGGTGATAAAAGTCGGCTGGATCAGATGCGCTTCCGCCACTTCGTCGAATATTTCGGTGACGATACGCCCCAGGCCCCAGCTTTTCTCAACGTGAATGCCGATGGATTCCGCCAGCGCTTTTGCCGCATCGAAGTTATCCAGATCCGCCATCTCGGTTTCCGGACGGTATTTCTTGATCGCTTCGCGCATGGTCAGTTTTTCAAACGGCTTACCGAAATCGAACACCTGATCGCCGTACGGCACTTCGGTTTTACCCAGTACGTTCTGCGCCAGCGTGCGGAACAGGGATTCGGTCAGTTCGATCAGATCTTTGTAATCCGCATACGCCATATAGAGTTCCATCATGGTGAACTCTGGGTTATGGCGCACGGAGATACCTTCGTTACGGAAGTTGCGGTTGATTTCGAACACCCGTTCGAAGCCGCCGACCACCAGCCGTTTCAGGTACAACTCCGGCGCGATGCGCAGATACATATCCAGATCGAGCGCGTTGTGATGGGTGATAAACGGACGCGCGGAGGCGCCGCCGGGGATCACCTGCATCATTGGCGTTTCGACTTCCATAAAGCCGCGCGCAACCATGAACTGACGCATGGTCGCCAGGATCTGCGAACGCACCTTGAAGGTGTGGCGCGACTCTTCGTTGGAGATCAGATCCAGATAGCGCTGACGATAGCGCGCTTCCTGATCCTGCAGGCCGTGAAACTTGTCCGGCAGCGGGCGCAACGCTTTGGTCAACAGACGCAGCTCGGTGCAGTGAATGGAGAGTTCACCGGTCTGGGTTTTGAACAGCTTACCGCGGGCGGCGATGATGTCGCCGAGATCCCATTTCTTAAACTGTTCGTTGTAGACGCCTTCCGCCAGATCGTCGCGCGCGACGTACAGCTGAATGCGGCCGCCGACGTCCTGTAAGGTGACAAAGGAGGCTTTGCCCATAATCCGGCGGGTCATCATACGGCCCGCGACGGAGACCTCGACGTTCAGAGAGATGAGCTCGTCGTTTTCCTTACCATCAAATTCCGCATGGAGCTGGTCGGAAGTATGGTCACGGCGAAAGTCGTTCGGGAACGCCACGCCCTGCTCGCGCAGCGCGGCCAGTTTTTCACGACGGGTTTTCAATTCATTATTAAGGTCAATTGCCTCATCGGCACCTTGTGCTTGTTGTTCAGACATGTTGGTTCCTCATAACCCTGCTTGCAAACTTGCTTCGATAATTGAACCAGGTCACTCTCTAGCGCGGCCTGTTCCGGCGTCGACGCCAAAGAACAATCTTAACGAACCTGGTTTCACTTCCGGCTGAATTCACTCAACCATCGTTTCACTAACGATTTTTTGTCTTCGGCTTCCGCGCCCGCCAAAATATCCTCCTCCTGTTCCGTAAAGGGTGCAAGGAGCGGCTTGTCGCTCCGCTGTTGGGCTGCCGATCCCCGGCTCGCGGCGTAAACGCCTTAGCCGGGCTACCAGGCAGCACGATTTTGTCGCCCCGGTAAGCGCAGCGCGACCGGGGAGATATCCCGGTAACCCGCACCTGTCGCCAGACGGGGCTAGACGCCGCCGCCGGGAAGCTCACCGGCGGCAGCGCGACGCCTACCGACGCTGAACGCGGCGGCGAAGGCGACGACGACAATCACCGCCACGCAGCCCAGCGTCCATTCGCCCATCTGGGCAAAGAAGTGCTGATACGCGGCAATCGCCGTATCGCTGATTTGCGACTCGGTGGTCTGCTGCGCCACCACGCCCGCCAGCCAGTTGGCTACCGCACCGGTGGCCAGCATATAAATCCCGGTCAGTACCCCGGTGACGCCGGGCATATTGAGGCGGGTAATCTGCGCCATCGCCACCGGGTCGATAAACAGCTCGGCGAAACCCATTAGCGCCAGGCCAGCCACCATCATGCCCATCGATGCCTGCCCCTGTGCCGCGCCATGGCGCGCGTTAAGCGCCAGCAGCATAAAGCCGCAGCCCATCAGCACCAGGCCAAAGGCGAACTTCAGCCACACGCGCAGCGCCGAGCGGGTCGCGCCTTCCGGCCGCATCAGCCACGCCAGCACGACGCCCGCCGCCATCACCGCCACGGCGTTAACCGACTGGAACAGCGCAGTCGGCACCTCAATATTCACCAGGCGACGATTAACAAAGTGGTCAATGAACAGACTGATTGAACTCCCGCCCTGCTGCGCCAGAACCCAGAACAGAGTCCCGGTCAGCATCAGCAGAACGATTTGCCACAGCGCGCGGCGATGCTCCGGCGATTTGACCATAATGCGCGCCACCATCTGGGCAGCGAAAACGCAGACGATCGCCAGCAGGTAGCCGGACCAGTTATTCTCCAGCAGCAGCGTGAAAAACACCGGCGCAACGCAGAGCATCACCACCAGCCAGCCCCAGGTCGGCAGCACAAATTTCACCGCCTGCAGCGCCTGTTTATCGACGCCGCGCGCGTGGCGGAAGTAGCGACTGCCGCTGAGGAAAATCATCAGGCCGACAAACATACCGATTCCCGCCAGCGCAAAGCCGATATGCCAGCCGTACCACTGCGCCGCCAGCCCGCAGGCGATAGGCGCGGCGATGGAGCCGACGTTCCCGGCGGCGTACAGCAGCGAAAAACCGCCGTCGCGGCGAGGGTCGTCAACGGCGTAGAGTTCGCCCAGCAGGCAGCTGATGTTGGATTTGAACAGGCCGTAGCCGCAGATAATGATCGCCAGCGCGAGGTACAGGCTCCAGGTGGAATCGGATTCGACGCCCAGCACTACGTGGCCAAGCGTCATTAATAGCGCGCCGGCAATCACCGCCGTGCGGTTGCCGAGCAGGCGGTCGGCAAGCCAGCCGCCGAGAATAGGAGTGACGTACACCAGGGAGGCGTAGGCGCTGAACAGGCTGATGGCGTGGCTGTCATCAAAGCCGAGTTGATGGGTGAGATAGAGGATGAGTAAGGCACGCATGCCGTAAAAGCTGAAATATTCCCAGATTTGGATCGCAACGATGTAATAAATCGCGCGCGGCTGTGAGGGTGTTTTCATGTGTTCTCCTTGCAGCGTGAAAAAGGGAAGTGGCAAGCCACTTCCCTGTTGTGCATCGATTATTTGTTGTTTTCTTCTCTCAGCACTTTAACGGTGTAACGACCATCCGCCTGACGATAGGCGCCGTGGATATCGGTTTCGAAGCCCGGATAGTGGGCGCCGATTTCGCACAACATCTGCAGGAATTCCAGCACCGGACGGCTCTCTTCGGTGATCATTTCACCCGGCATCACCAGCGGCACTCCCGGAGGATACGGCAGGATCATGTTGGCGTTGACGCGGCCCACCATCTCTTCGAGATACACCTCTTCGGTCTGACCGTGCAGCTCTTTCTGGAACGCGGCGTACGGCGTGATCATCATGGTTGGCAGCACTTCAAACGCGCGGAACATCAGGTCCGGCAGGTTGTGGTGCTCAATCAGTTTGTGAATATTCTGCGCCAGTTCCTGAACGCGCATGTTTTCGTAGAATTCAGGATCTTCACGGTACAGCGACGGCAGCATGTTTTTCACCCGCAGGTTCAGGTCGAACGCGCGTTTGAAATCGGTCAGCGCGCGCAGCAGGCTCAGCGCTTTGGTTTTGTCGATACCGATGCTGAACAAGAACAGCAGGTTGTACGGACCGGTTTTTTCGACCACGATGCCGTGCTCATCGAGATATTTCGCCACGATGCTTGCCGGAATACCGAAATCATCCATGGTGCCGTCTTTCTTCATCCCCGGGGTCAGCAGCGTGACTTTAATCGGGTCGAGATACATGTGTTCGTTATCGATGTTTTTGAAGCCGTGCCACGCGCTGTCGGAGCGCAGCGGCCAGCATTCCGCGCCATCGATATGTTCCGGCTGCCAGACGTCGAAGAACCAGCCGTCGGATTCGCCTTTCAGGCGTTTAATCTCTTTACGGAACTTAATTGAACGTTCGATAGAGCCGTCAATCAGGCGCTTACCGGCGTTGCCTTTCATCATCGCCGCCGCGGTTTCCGTCGAGGCTACTACGCCGTAGTGCGGAGAAGTGGTGGTGTGCATCATGTAGGCTTCGTTAAAGGTTTCTTCGTTTACGTCGCCTTTCACATGAATCATCGATGCCTGAGAAAACGCCGCCAGCAGTTTGTGCGTGGACTGCGTTTCGTAAATCACTTTCCCTTCGACGCGGCCGCCGCTCATCCCGCATTTGCCTTCATAAATCGGCGAGAAGTTGGTGTAAGGCACCCACGCGGAGTCAAAGTGGATGGATTTAACATCCAGGGTTTTCTTGATGTAGTCCGTGTTGTACAGCAGACCATCATAGGTGGAGTTGGTGATCACCGCGTGCACCGGCCAGGTCGCGTTCGGCGTCTCTTTTACGCGTTTGGCGATCGTCGCGTGCTGGAATTCGCTCTGCGGGATACCGCCGAGGATGCCGTAGGCATTACGGGTCGGACGGAAGTAGATTGGCGTAATGTCGCTCATCATCATCAGATGGGTCAGCGATTTATGGCAGTTACGGTCAATCAGCACGGTGCTACCGGCCGGGGCGGAATACATGCCGACGATTTTGTTGGCGGTGGAGGTGCCGTTGGTCACCATATAGCTGCGTTCCGCGTTGAAGACGCGGGCGATGTACTCTTCCGCTTCTTTGTGCGGGCCGCTGTGATCCAGCAGGGAACCGAGTTCAGAAACCGAAATCGAGATATCGGATTTCATGGTATTGGAACCAAAGAAATCGTAGAAGATGCTGCCGACCGGGCTTTTCTGGAACGCGGTACCGCCCATATGGCCTGGGGTACAGAAGGTATATTTGCCTTCACGCACGTATTTAAACAGCGCTTTGGTCAGCGGCGGCAGAATGGTGTCGATATACTCATCGGTATTCTGTTTGATTTTGTTAGCAATATCTTCCGCCGCACCCAGCGCATATTCGAAGAAGCGAACCTGCATGCGCAGATCGTTGAGGCTCACATCCAGGGTGGAGTAAGTGTTCGCAAAGGCGTACAGCGGCATATATTCGTTCATTTTGCTAATGTCTTCGCACAGTTCGAGATTGTATTTATCCCAGTCGAAGATCACGCCGCACAGACGCGCATTGTTTTCGATCAGTTTTAATAAGTCGTCACGGTCGTTCGGGTAGACAATACGGAAGTCCAGGCGTTCGAGGGCGCGATGCAGCTCACGGATGGGCTCTTCTTTGAAGTAAACACCCATGTGATTCATGATTGCGATAACGTTCATAGTCAAATCTCCAGATAAAGAAAGCCCCTCCCGCCACGTCGTGACAGGTGATGGAAGGAGCCTCAGGAATAGGGTTACGGATTAATGCGCGCTGGCGGTGCTGCTATCAGCGGAGCCGTCGTTACTCTGACGCTGGTGCATTTTGCGGCCGTAGAACATCAGGATGATCAGGCTGACGATAAAGGTGCCGGCCAGTTCGAAGGAGCTTGCCCCCATCAGGGCGATAAAGCAGAACCCGCAGCCGAGGATGGAGCAAATCAGGCTGACGAAGTTGCGCACGTTAATGCCTTCGAAGCGAATCAGGTCAACGCAGGAGTAGAAGTAAGGCAGCATGGTCAGCAGAACCGCGATACCGGTCAGCTCGCCGAACAGGTCGGAGGCTTTCCCGCCGGTGGAGTTCATCAGGGTGATCAGCACCATCAGGACGGTCATTTTCACCGCGGCCAGCAGCAGGCCTTTTTTCGGGTTGCCGTTTTTATCCAGTTCACCGTAGATTTTCGGGAAGTTGCCGTCGTTAGCGGCGCGCACGCCGGCCTGGCCGACCAGCATCATCCACGAACCGAGAGAAGTCAGGCAGGCAAAGGCGGTGAAGGCGGAAACCATCGGCGCAGCCCAGCCGCCAAGGATAGTCGATGCGCTGATAGCAAACGGCGCGCCGGACGCGGCCATCTCAGACGCAGGGTACATACCGGCGATGACCTGGGTCGCGGCGATATACACGATACCTGCCAGCGCGGTCCCCAGCATGGTGGCCAGCGGTACGGTACGTTTCGGGTTTTTCACCATCCCGGTACTGACGGCGGCAGATTCTACCCCGACAAAGGCCCACAGGCAGAGAAGGATACTTTTCACCACCGCATGGCTATCCGTCGTGGCTGAGGTGTTCCAGTTTGCCTGATAGGTGGCAACGTCAAACCAGTGCCAGCCGACCACTGCGGTCATTACGACCGGAATAAGCACCAGCACCAGACCAATAGTCGTCAGGCGGCTTACCCAGGTGCCGCCGAGCATATTCACGAAGGTGAATATCCACACGATGGCAATACAGGTAATACCTGCCGGTACCGGGTTATTTAAAATAGGGAAGAATGTTGATAAATAAGAGACGGCGGTAATGCCGATTGCCAAATTACCGATCCAGTTAGCGTGATAATAAAGCACACCGGTCTGAAAACCGAACGCCGGGGATATTTCGCCGGCGTAGGCAATAGGGCCACCCTGCTGCGGGTTTTTGGTCGCCAGACGGGCATATACATAAGCCAGAGACATCGCGCCAATAATAGATATCACCCAACCCCAAATGGCGATAGAACCGATACTCGCCAGGTTCGCAGGTAATAATGCAATACCGCTCCCCATCATATTACCGGCTACCACGCCGGTACAGGCAAATAGCCCGATCTTCTTGGCAGAACTCATGTTTGCTTTTCTCCTAAGTTTATTTGGGAGGTACAGATCATGATGATGAACCTTTTATTGACCCGACCAACTGCCAATTAGATTACGGATTAGTACGAGATAAGTCCTAAAGATAAAGTGAAATAACTGCAAACATCAGACAAATGATATTTTGACCTTTTTTGCGCAACATATCAGGATGACATGTTGAGATCAGGAAAAGATAAATATTAATAAATTACATTAACTTATAAACACATCTTTGTGTTGAAAATGTGTTACAAACAGGCAGGGAAAGGATATAAAATATAACAACAGAGACGCTCATGAGAAACATAAGTTTAACCTCACCACGGCCAAAACCATGGCCATGATGAGGGTTTACTTATTCTGAAGCGAGAAAGTTATCGAGATACGGAACCACGCGGGTTACGGAGGTCTGGAATACCGCGTTTTCAATCCAGTAAAATGTATTCTCTCCCGGACGTAAATTAAATGCTGTCAGATAGGCATCGGCAGCTTCCCGGCTCTGCCCTTTCATTTCGTAGACTTTACCCAGCAGCACATAGTTCATCCACGACATTTCCAGGTCAATACCGGTATTAATCGCGCTGTAGGCTTCATCGACTTTCCCTTTGCCCAGCATATCTACCGTTTTAATCTGATAAAATATTGCCATGTCTTTAATCCCCGGCATATTACCCACCCGGGTTATTTCGCTGTAAAGATCGGCAAGCTGTTTATCATCCAGCGGCTGCTGAGAATGGCGTAATACGTCCACCAGCGCCTTTTCCGCCCAGGCATAGGTAAAGTCCGGCGATTGTTTATTCACGTCGGCAAGCAGGCTACTGGCTTTTCCGAGTGAATCAACGTCTCCGTTCATTAATAGCTGATGCGCCTGATAGAAATGGGTAAGCACGATACTTTGCGACGGCTGATACTGCTTTAACATCTCCTGCATCCGCGCCGGCCACGGCTGCTTCAGCGCCTCTGACAGGCTGCTCAGCAGGTCGTTCTGAATCGACAGCTGGTTGTCGCTGGTGACAAAGTAGCGCTTATCCATCATGGTCGAACCGTCGGCGTTATCCACCACCTTCACCGACATAAAGCACTGCTGCGCGCGATAGTGCCGCTGGTTGACGAACTCAATGGTCAGGGTTTTACCGGAGCTGCTCGGCTCATTGATGTTGTAGTTGGTTTTATCGTGCACCATAAAGGTGGAGAAGGTGTTCAGCGAGGTGGTAATCAGGCTTCCCAGACCGATGGCATAGGAGTGCTGCGATGACCAGTTGTTGCAGGTACTGCCGCTGAGCAGGTGAATATCAACATCGCGCGGGTTGAGCAGCAGCCGCGTTTTCGTGACCGGCGGGCGCGACTCGAGGGTCGATAACGCCACCAGTGCCACGCAGCTCGCGAGGGCCAGCAGAAACAGCCCCCAGACGATAAACGTACTCAGCCGCTTGCGTTTTTCCGGCTTCACCACCGCTGCTCCGACCGGCGCGGGCGTATCGGGCTGCGGGGAGGGCAACGGCGCGGCAAAACCGGCCGTTGGCGTTTCTGCGGGGATAACCGGCGTCAGCTCCTCCCCCTCTTCCGTACACCAGATCGCCGGCACCGTCAGCTTATAGCCGCGCTTGGGTACGGTAGCGATATATTCAAGGCTGCCGTCGTCGCCATCTTTCAGCGACTTACGTAGCTCGGAGACGCTTTGCGTGACGACGTGACTGGTGACAACGTTGCGGGTCCAGACATTATCGATGAGCTCATCCCGGCTGAGTACTTCCCCAGGATGACGGGCAAAGAAAACCAAAAGATCGATTAAGCGCGGTTCGAGAGTTAGCTGACGCCCCTTGCGGCTAATTTGGTTAACAGAGGGAGTAACCAGCCATTCTCCAACGCGAACAACAGGTTGTTGCATAAAAAAGAGCCCCAGGACGAAACGGGAAAGGCGCGATGATATCACATTTACCCTACCTATTAATGATAGGGGTCATGACCATGAACGCAATATATTCATCTTCGTTTTCGATGACTGGCAAACTTTCATTTGCTAAAGGCGTTTTTTTGCCTCACGGCAATGTTTCTTAAGGGTGCGAAAGCTTACCTTTTTTCGCGCGATTTTCCTGGATTGTGTGACCTGAGTAAGGCTTAGGCGCGACAATCGTCGCCCATCCGCGGGGATATGCTATTTTTAGGTCGCCCGACAGAGATCGGACCGCCGAACAGATGGCCGAAAACAGTGCCTCACCCGCAGCGTAAGGAATGTCGACGATGACCTGGAAATTAGTTAAACAAATTGTGCACGATGACGCGTTAAGAAAGAGCTTCATTGATCTGGCGATTAAAACCTTCGATCTCTCCTTTAAAGAGTGGTACCGCAAAGGCTACTGGACCGACGCCTATATTCCCTACGCCCTGGTGAGCAACAATAAAGTGATTGCTAACGCCTCTGCCAATATTATCGACCTGATCTGGCAGGACGAACCCCGCCGCTATATCCAAATCGGCACCGTAATGACCGACATCGATCATCGCAATCGGGGCCTCGCCGGGCAGCTTGTGAATGAGATTCTGGCGGACTGGCAGGATAAAGCCGACGCCTTCTTCCTGTTTGCTAACCCGACAACCGTTGATTTTTACCCGAAATTCGGCTTCGAGCGCACCGATGAACATCAGTATATTATGCCGGTAGTACCGACAGCGGGCGACTTCCGCAAGCTCGATATGGATCGGCCGGAAGACGTTGCGCTATTGCAGCGCTATTATCAAAAATCGAATCCGTTTTCACAGCTGCGGGTACAGGATAACTTCGGTTTATTGATGTTCTACTGCTCCGCCTTTATGAAGCACTTCGTCTATTATTCCGAGAAAAACCAGGCGATCGCGATTGCTATGCAAAACGGTCCGGCGCTGATCTGTTTCGATATTTTCTGCGACAGCGGCCGCTCCCTGTCGGCCATTATCAACCAGCTCGCCGATGACAATACGTACCAGGCTATCCTCGGCTTTACCCCCAAAGAGAATCGGAGCGGCGAGTATGAGAAAATCGAAGGCGAAGATATTCTGTTTATCTACGGACAAAAAGAAAATATCTTCAAAGAGAATAAGCTGATGTTCCCGCTTTTATCCCACGCCTGAGGCTGCGCTTAACGCGTCCACGGCCCGCGCCCGGGCCTTATTGCGTCAACAGCCACTGCTCGAACGCCCGTAGCGCCGATTCGTTGACGCCGTTTTCCAGCGGCTTCACCAGGCAAAAGCGCTTGCTCAGACTGCGAGCCTGCGGCCAGGGCGCAGCCAGTAGCCCGTTTTCGATCGCGTTTTCGACGTATACGTGGGGCACCAGCGCAACGCCCTGCCCGGCCAGCGCGGCGGCTATCGCCATCTCATGCAGATCGTAGCGCACCCCCTGAGCCGGATTATCCAGCGCGATCCCGCACTCTTCAGCATAGCGCTGCCAGGCGTCGGGATTCTGCCGTCGATGAATTCGCGGCAGCGCGTTCAGTTGGCTGATGAGATCTTTCCCCGTGAGTAGCCCGGCGTGACATACTGGTACCAGCCTCTCTTCAAACAGAAACTGCATACGCATTCCGGCCCACGCGGGGTGTTCAAAGTGAAGCGCCGCGTCAAAACCGCTGCCGCTGAGGATAAACGGGTCGGTTCTGACCGCGATATTCAGGGTGATATCAGGATGTCGGCGCTGAAAATCCCCCAAACGGGGAATGAGCCAGCGGCTGGCGAAGGTCGGCGGCGCGGCGATTTCCAGGCTTCTGCTGCCGTCCGCGGCCCCCATCAGATACTGAGTGTCCCGTTCAAGGCGCTCCAGCGTTTCGCGCACATGGTGCGCATAGCGCGCGCCGTTAGGATTCAGCCGTACCCGGCTCCCCGTCCGCTCAAACAGCCTGCAGTTCAACAGCGATTCCAGACGGGCGATTTGCCGACTGATCGCCCCTTCGGTAAGCGACAGCTCTTCCGCCGCGCGGGCAAAGTTACCGTGCCTGGCGGCGGCCTCGAAGGCCTGCAAAGAGGCGCTGCTGGGGAGTTTTTTTCGCACGATGGCCACCTCTGCTGGATTTTTCATTAATGACAAAATGTCATTGAGTGATGAAATAATATCGTTTTATAGGGCTTATTACCCAACGTAGCATGATCAAATGTCAATATCACACGCCATCATGCAGAGGTCAGCCCATGTTATATATCGTTGAGTGCAGCTACGCCGACCCGGAAAGCGAAGCCGGCTGGAACAGGTTTTACAGCCAGCACAAGCTGCCGGCGCTGGTTTCCATCAGCGGGTTCCGCGCTTCACAGCGCTTCCGGGCGCTCTCCTCCGGCTGCCCGGCCTATCTTGCCATTCATACTATCCAGGATGCTGACATCCTCGCCAGTGAAGAGTATCGCCATAAAGGCGGCGGCAACTTTGCACGCTGGCAAGCGCATATTCGCGACTGGCGGCGAAACCTGTATCGGTACAGCGGGGTGTTCCCTGCCGTCGCTGAGGGCGATGTTCTACTGCTGAGCCCGGAGCCGCTGGACTTCGTTGAGTCGGAACTGGGATATCAGCCGACAAAACTTCCGGCCGCCGGGCTGGATAACAACCCGCCGCAGCGCGTGGCGTACGTTCTGCCGCGCCGGGAAGCCATGCTGCTTGCGGGGCGGGACAAAGCCTGGCTTTATGAACCCATGGCCGGTCAGCTACAAAGCCCGGCTGAAGAACAGCCTGCAGCATGCTAAGAGGTTTTTATGCGCAATCCATCTTTTATCTCCCGCCAGATTGGCGATTTTCAGGTGACTGCCCTTAGCGACGGCAGCATGGCCGCCGACCTGGCGCTGCTGTCCGGCATCGATAGCGATGATGCCGCACAAATCCAGCGCGATGCGGGCGTTATCGAACCCGGCAATATCGACATTAATGGCTATCTTATCCGCGGCCGGGGAAGAACGATTCTGGTCGACGCGGGGACGGGAGGCGGCGTGCTGGAAACCAGTCTGCGTGCGGCGGGGAGTGCGCCAGACGACGTTGATACCGTCCTGCTGACCCATGCTCATCCGGATCATATTGGCGGCCTGCTGGATGCCAACGGCGCGCCGCGCTATCCCAATGCCCGTCTTTATCTGCACCCTCTGGAAGCCGAATACTGGCAGGACGATGCCATGCTAAACCGGACCAATGCGCGGGGTCAGCGAAACTTCGCTCTCGCCCGCCGCACCCTGGACGCGTGGTCCCGGCGCCTCGGGTTTCTGGAGGATCGTGAAGTCGTCACGGGTATCCATCCGGTCTGGTTACCCGGACATACGCCGGGCCATAGCGGGTTTCGCATTGACGCCGCCGGACAAAGCCTGCTGATTTGGGGCGATATCGTCCACTTTCCGCATATTCAGGCCGCACAACCCGCCGCCGCTATCGCTTTTGATTGCGATCCCGTACAGGCCAGAGCGACGCGGGAAGCGATCCTCGCCCAGGCCGCCAGCGAAAATCTGCTGATTGCCGGTATGCATCTTGGCGGGTCGGGGTTTGCCCATATCGTACCGACTTCGCGCGGTTATCGTATTGATGATTCTGCGCAGTAAAAGGAAAGCCGGGCGGTGAAGTCCGCCTTTGCTTATCCGATTAAGATTTTTTTCGCCTGCTGAAAGATTGAACTGACTCGCGTTTATTTTCCCATATAAATATAAAATGTCGTTTTATTTTAAATGAATTTAAATTTTATTTTTCCATAAAATATGACATTAAGGAAAATCTATGCGCAATAGCTTCAGACCTGCACGCGGCATGCTGGGGTTGGCAATCGCACTAGCCGGGCTCGCAGGCGGTTGTAATGACAGCAGCGGAACCGTCGATAACCAGCACGAGGCGCCCGCCTCCGCGCCACAAAATGTCATGGTTCCGATACTGTCAGCCGATGAAAACAGCCTGGTGCTGGTCTGGGAAAAACCGGAGTCCGAGACCGAGCAGGTGGTGGACTACGCCGTCTATCGTCAAGGCGAGCGGCTGGGCATGGCGCGTGAAAATCAAAACCATTTCTCACCAGCAAAGCCCTATATTGATAACTTCTATCAGCGGATCGCCAGCGACGGCTGGCAGCAGAAAATCGATCTGCGCAGCTTTACGGCCACCAACCTGCAGCCGGATACGGAGTATGCCTTTACGGTCCGCGCAGTCTACGCCGATGGCAAAGAGTCCCCGGATAGCGCAGTGATTAAGGCGCGCACCAGCAAAACGCCGCACATCATCGAAGCCAGCACATTCGGCGCGAAGGGTGACGGCACAACGCTGAATACCCAAGCGCTGCAGCAGGCCATCGATAGCTGTACCGTCACGCACTATCCTCAGGGCTGCAAAGTACTGATTTCCGGCGGCGAATTCAAAACCGGCGCGCTCTTCCTGCATAGCGATATGACCCTGGAGATTGCCGCTGGCGCCACCCTGCTGGGTTCGGACGATCCGGCCCAGTATCCGCTGGAAAAAGGCTACTCCCTCTATCCCTACAGCGATCATCCGCAGCCCCGCCGCCCGCCGTCATTAATTAACGTGCTGGAAGCGGACGACAAGGGCGAGTCTCCGGCCGGAACGTTTCGTAATATTCGCATCGTTGGTAAAGGCACGATTGACGGCAACGGCTGGACCCGCGGCGTCAAAAACGGCGGCGATGCGACAATTAGCGACGAATTGGGCAACGCGCTGCCGCAGTACCGGGCCAGCAATGCCAAAAAAGTCGGCGCGGACGGTATTCTGGCAAAGCACCAGACCAAAGCGGCTATTGCGGAAGGGATTGAAAGCAATAGCGCCTATAAAAACCGCCGCTCCAGCCTGATGACCCTGCGCGGCGTGCAAAATCTCTACCTTGCCGGACTGACGATCCGTAACCCCGCTTTTCACGGGGTAATGGCGCTGGAATCAGAAAATATTACCCTGAATGGGCTTGTGCATCAGACCTTTGACGGCAATAACGCCGACGGCGTCGAGTTCGGCAATAGTAAAAACGCGCTGGTCTTCAATAACTTCTTCGATACTGGAGATGATTGCGTTAATTTTGCCGCCGGGTTTGGTAAAGGCGCGGAAACTTTTCATCAGCAGCCGCAAAGCGGGGCGTGGATTTTTAATAACTATTTCCGTAAAGGCCACGGCGCCGTGGTGACGGGTAGCCATACCGGCGCGTGGATCGAAAACGTTCGCGCCGAGGATAACGTCATGTATATGACCGACGTTGGTCTGCGTATGAAGAGCCGCCCCTACTACGGCGGCGGCGTGCGGGATGTGCTGTTCCGTCATAACGCGATGAAAGATATCGCCAAAGAGCCGTTTGTTTTTACTATCAAATACAGCGCCGACGTGAACGATACAACCCCTGCCGACGAACCCGCGCAGTTCCGCGACGTTCAGGTGCAGGACGTGACCGTCGATGGTACCTCGGCTAAGCACAGTATTCTGATTGATGGCATGACGGTAGCCGAAATGGCGGAGTCGTTTGGTATTACCTGGATTGGCCCCTATATTTCCAGACACTTTTTATCGCTTTACCCATTACTGGTTCGCCGCCGCAGATATTCCCGTGGCGAACGATATCCCAGTGCACTGTGCGGATGCCATTCGTTGTAATGTTCGAAGGCCTCCGCAAGGTTCTTTGCCGCTGTTAACCCGTCAGGTTTTGGCATGATGCTGATGTAGTCGCGCTTCATCGTTTTCACGAAGCTCTCCGCCATTCCGTTGCTTTCTGGACTACGTACCGCCGTATGTTTTGGCTCCAGTCCTACCATTCTGGCGAACTGACGCGTCTGATGAGAACGGTAGGCTGAACCGTTGTCTGTCAGCCACTCAACGGGGGATGTCGGCAGCCTGTTACCGAAGCGACGCTCTACTGCACCCAGCATGACGTCCTGCACGGTTTCACTGTCATATCCACCGGTACTTGCCGCCCAGTGAAGTGCCTCGCGATCGCAACAGTCCAGTGCGAACGTGACCCGCAGTTTTTCACCGTTATCACAGCTGAACTCGAAGCCGTCGGAGCACCACCGCTGGTTACTTTCTCCAACGGCCACTTTCCCTCTATGCGCCCGCTTCGAGGGCGGTATTGCCGGTTTACGCTCAAGCAGCAGCGCATTCTGACGCATGATGCGGTATACGCGTTTGGCATTGATCACCGCCATGTCGTCAGTTTCTGATTGTCTGCGCAGCAGTGCCCATACACGACGATAACCATAGGTGGGCAGATCGTCGATAACGGTATGGATACGAGCCAGCGCTTCAGTATCATCAGGCTTGCGCTTGCACCGACGATCCTGCCAGCCCTTCGACCGACGGGCCATGGCATGCAGTTGCGCACGTGAGACCCGGAGGCAACGACTGACAAGGCTTATTCGCCATCCTCCGGCAACAAGGGCACGTGCGCTATCCACTTTTTTTGTCGGCCATATTCAACGGCTTCTTTCAGCAGCTCGTTTTCCATGGTTTTTTTGCCCAGCAGGCGCTGTAACTCTTTAATTTGCTTCATTGCAGATGCCAGCTCCGACGCGGGTACAACCTGTTCACCCGCGGCAACCGCAGTGAGACTGCCTTCCTGATATTGCTTACGCCACAGGAACAGCTGACTGGCAGCAACGCCATGCTGACGGGCGACCAGCGACACGGTCATTCCGGGCTCAAAGCTCTGCTGAACAATGGCGATTTTTTCCTGAACGCTGCGCCGTCTGCGCTTCTCTGGACCTAGAACATCAATCATTCGGACTCCAACGACTAGTCTAAAACTAGTATTAAGACTATCACTAATTTAAGTGATACCAACTGTCTGGAGATTCATGGGGCCAGTCTATTACCTACCCTCGCGACGCCTATCATCAGAATCTACGTTTCTCCAACGTCAGCTTCCGTAACACCAAAGCGACCAGTATTTCCTTCCTGCACGACAGCCAGTTCGATGAGGTAACCTTCGCCAACACGCCGCAGGCCTGGGAATTTTTCGCCGTCAATGATGTGATGCTCGCCGACAGCCTTCATCAGCAGAGCATTACCCGTGAAGAGAATGACAAGGTTATTCTTGAGGGTGCAACGAAGTAATGGCGTTCCCGGCGGCGAGGTTTATCACAGGCTTAAAATCGGCTGATATCGATTAAGATTAAAGCCCTCTTTAAGCCTTACTTTAGTTGATTATTTCGTCGCCATAAAAGCCGGCGCAGAGAGCGTCGGCGCGCTGCGCCACCAGATAAGCAGCGCCGCCAGAGCGATAACGCTCAGCACGCTGAACGCCGTCGCGAAGGAGTAATAACCGGCAATCATTCCCGTCAATGCCGGACTCATCGCCGCGCCGGCCCCCTGCATTAGCATTACCACGCTTTGGCCAGCATTGACGTGCCCGCTGCCGCGCAGCAGTGCCACAATAAAGCTCGGCACCACTACGCCCAGTACCCCTGCGGCGCAGCCGTCCAGTATTTGCACCGGCACCATCATCCACGGTGCCGCCGTGCTTGCCGCCAGCGCAGCCCTGATTGGCATGATCAGCAGAGCCAGCATAATCAGTCGCCAGTACCCATATTTATCGATTCGACCTACGGTCCAGATGGCCACCGGGATCATCACCAACTGGGAAATAATCACCGTCGCCGCGGCATACAGGCCGGGATTGATCGCGCCTGGCGCCGCAGCGATCCGCATACTGAGCATGGGCAGCAACGCGGCATTCGCTAAATGAAAAAGCAGCAGCGTCAACCCAGTAATTAAAAGCGCCCTGTTTTTGGTCAGCACCGAGAAGTCAGGTATCTGGGGGGAGTCCGTCGTTTCAAGCCCGCGCGCCCGAGCGTTGTCGATATCATCACGACGAATTGCCGTCAGGGCAAAGAGCGTGAGCAACATGGTCGAGGCCATCAGGATGAAAATACCGCCAATACCCCAGCGCCAGGCGATCCCGCCGGCAATCAATGCGGTCGTAAAATTACCCGCATGGTTGAAAGCCTCATTTTTACCCATCTGGGTACTAAAGCCATCTTGCCCCGTCAGCCCCAGAGTGATCCCGGTAATAAGCGGGCCAATAAATGCCGCACATATGCCGCTGACGATTTGCGAGATGGCGACGACGCTGCTGCCCTGGCTGAACCAGAGCAGCAGCGTCGTCCCGGTAATCATGATGCACAGTATCGCGAGCATAAGACGCTTGTTCCGCGAAGCATCGGTGATGAACCCAGCTGGAAGCGTCGCCAGCAATCCGGCAACGCCGCCCGCGGTCATCAACAGACCGATGTCATCCGGTCGCCAGTGATGTTGCGTCAGGAAAATCCCCAGAAAAGGCCCGAGCCCATCGCGAACGTCGGCAATAAAAAAGCTGGTCAGGCATAGCGCCTGCAATGAACGAAGAGACATACTTTTCACCCTAATACATCCTTAACCCACTTGATCCGGTCGCCTGTAAAAACAAAATCTTCCCCGCAAAGGGCATCACTCAGGGCTATCGATTTTCTCTCCGTTAAGGAATTGGTTAAAACGCCCCGATAAAGGGGCACCGTTCCTTCAACACCATTGTTTATAAATTTAAAAGCGTTCTTTATCAATCTCTGAGGATTATTTTATTTGATTATTTTGCTACTGTTAAAGCTGACGGTGTTGCTTATGTTATTTTAGGGCTCATTGATGACGCAATATCATTTCCTTTGCTTCAGGCGTACAGCACGTCTTCAGACATGCCAGGATAGTACTATTTAATATATGACATACATTATAGGCGCTCCCCTCCGACATAAATATTATATCGGAGAGCTCAATTTTAAGCGCCAATGCCTTTCTTCACCTTAAGCATATAGTCAGCCAGCGCAACCGACTCTGAAGATTGGCTGTTGATTAACCCCTGCAGCGTTCCTCGCTGATCGGCCTGAGAACGATGCTGCCCAAGCTTTTCTTTGGCCTGAAGCTCCTCAATTTCAATTTTGAATCCAATAATACCTTTCAATTTCCCTTCAATAAACGTCCTGGGCATAATTTCTTTCTGCGCCTGAAGCGTCGGTTCAAATTTATGGACCAACGCTTCCATCACAATGCGTAATTCATCGACAGATAAAAGGCTTACGTTGCCATAGCAGTGAACGGAAGTATAGTTCCACGTGGGAACCGCGGGAGCGGTTTGATACCAGGTAGGGGAAACATAACTATGGGGTCCTTGAAATATGGCGAGCACCCTCTGCCCGTCAAATTCTTTCCAGAGTGGATTCGCACGCGCCATATGGGAAAGAAGAATTCCCTGCGATGAAGAGCTACGATCGAGGATAAAAGGAAGATGACTGGCATTGAGGGAAGGCGAAACGACTAATCCAAAGCTATAAGCGTCAATAAAATCAAAAATATGTTTTTTATCTGATAGCTTCATTGCATCAGGTGTGTACATTTTTTACCTCATCATGTTGATCCGCCTGTAGTTTCTTTGAAAAAAGATAACTGCCTCTTTTTATTAAGCAATGATTTAGTGTATCAAAGCGTTAGCGCCAGAGAGCGTCATCCACTTCGTTTCCCCTTATTGCACTGGTTAGTAATATTTTTTGTTGTTTTTATCGCTCTGGTTAGAATTGTATAATGTCATTATGTATTTTTAATGGCATTAATCACCAACTCCTTTTTAACCAATTGAATATATTGAATATATTGAATATAATGATCTTACATAGATATACACATTCTGTGTTCGTATTATCTACATATTGATCTCTTGCCAGACTATTGTGTTTTTTTGATGTACCGGGAAAGCATCGAAATGGTACACCGTTATGCCCAGCTGGCGCCTCACCATTTAACGGAACGCGCAAGGCAAATTGACTCGGCCTTTGCAGAAGATGTCCCAAATGTGTCACATGAGAAAACATCAGCGAGAGGGGGAAGTTGATAACTTTTTGAGTTTAAATGGTACGCCCTACAGGGTTCGAACCTGTGACCTACGGCTTAGAAGGCCGTTGCTCTATCCAGCTGAGCTAAGGGCGCATTGAGAAGCGAGCTTCGTGATGTGCAATCGCCGGAATTATACGGTCCACGCCTGATGAGTCAATGTATTTTGCCGCGAAACTGCGCTTCACTGCACAGGCTGGCGGCTTATGCTGCGAAAGCAGTACAAAGTTTATCCAACCTTATGTTTCTGCACGTTAACTTTTCTTCGGCTCCCGGGCTCTTTTTGGCGCCGCTCGCGGCGCGGTCAGGCCCATTTTTCAGCCGCCGCCGCGTCAAAGCAAGATAAAATCTTAAACGAAGACTGACAGCGAGGCTGGCTTCTGACAAAATATCGTCATCCCCCTTTCGTAAAGATACAGATGGAATCCTCTCTCTGATGGCAGCAAAAATTATTGACGGTAAAACGATTGCGCAGCAGGTACGCTCTGAGGTTGCGGAAAAAGTGAAGGCGCGCGTTGCGGCCGGATTTCGTGCCCCAGGGTTGGCCGTCGTACTGGTCGGCAGCAACCCGGCATCGCAGATTTATGTCGGCAGCAAGCGCAAAGCGTGTGAAGAGGTAGGCTTCGTCTCCCGCTCGTACGATCTCCCGGAAACCACCAGCGAAGCGGAGCTGCTGGAACTTATCGACACGCTGAATGCCGATAAGGCTATTGACGGCATCCTTGTTCAACTGCCGCTGCCCGCCGGCATTGATAATGTCAAAGTCCTCGAGCGCATTTCTCCGGACAAAGACGTTGACGGCTTTCACCCCTATAACGTGGGTCGTCTGTGCCAGCGCGCGCCGCGCCTGCGCCCGTGTACCCCGCGTGGGATTGTCACGCTGCTTGAGCGTTACAATATCGATACCTACGGCCTGAACGCGGTGGTTATTGGCGCCTCCAATATCGTCGGACGCCCGATGAGCATGGAGCTGCTGCTGGCTGGCTGCACCACCACCGTCACTCACCGTTTTACCAAAAACCTGCGTCATCACGTCGAAAATGCCGACCTGCTGATCGTGGCTGTCGGTAAACCGGGCTTTATTCCGGGCGAATGGATTAAAGAAGGCGCGATCGTGATCGATGTCGGGATTAACCGCCTGGAAAACGGCAAAGTGGTTGGCGATGTGGTTTATGAAGATGCTGCCGCGCGCGCGTCGTATATCACTCCGGTTCCCGGCGGCGTCGGCCCGATGACCGTAGCCACCCTTATTCAGAACACGCTGCAGGCGTGCGAAGAGTATCACGATATTCAGGAGGCCTGAGATGACGAATTTTTCTTTAGGCAAACACCCGCACGTTGAGCTTTGCGACCTGCTGAAGCTGGAAGGCTGGAGCGAAAGCGGTGCGCAGGCGAAAATCGCCATTGCCGACGGTCTGGTCAAAGTCGACGGCGTGGTCGAAACCCGTAAGCGCTGCAAAATCGTCGCTGGCCAAACGGTCAGCTTTGAAGGTCAGAGCGTTACCGTTACCGAGTAAAAAGTCAAGGCGCCGCAACTGGCGCCTTGACTTTATCCCCATCCAGGACATTAAACACGACGGTCAGCGCCGGGTGTACTGGCCTGGGTATGGGCAAAAAAATGCCGGGGACACCCCCGGCAAAAAGAGAGAATGAGACTACTTCCGGCGCCAGGTGGTACCCTGCGGGCCATCTTCCAGCACAATGCCCATCTCGTTCAGACGGTCACGCGCGGCATCCGCCGCCGCCCAGTCTTTCGCTTTACGCGCGTCCAGACGCTGCTGGATCAAAGACTCGATTTCCGCCACTTCCCCGTCGTCCGCCTGCGCGCCGCTCTGCAGGAACGCATCTGGCTCCTGTTCGAGCAGACCCAGCACCGAAGAGAGCTTACGCATATGCGCCGCCATCGCGTTGGCCGCGGCGGTATCTTCGGTCTTCAGACGGTTAACCTCACGGGCCATATCGAACAGCACCGAATAAGCTTCCGGGGTGTTGAAATCGTCATCCATCGCTTCGATAAAGCGCGCTTCAAACGCCTCGCCGCCGGACGGCTCTGCGGTTTTATCGGTTCCGCGCAGCGCCGTATACAGACGCTCCAGCGCGGAACGGGCCTGCTTTAAGTTCTCTTCGCTGTAGTTCAGCTGGCTGCGATAGTGGCCGGACATCAGGAAGTAGCGAATGGTCTCCGCGTCGTAGAACTTGAGCACGTCGCGCACGGTGAAGAAGTTGCCCAGCGATTTTGACATTTTCTCACGGTCAACCATTACCATCCCGGAGTGCATCCAGTAATTCACGTACTCGCCGTCGTGGGCGCAGGTGGACTGAGCGATTTCGTTTTCATGGTGCGGGAACATCAGATCCGACCCGCCGCCGTGAATATCAAAATGGTTGCCCAGCTGCTTGCAGTTCATCGCGGAGCACTCAATGTGCCAGCCCGGACGGCCCGCGCCCCACGGCGACGGCCAGCTCGGCTCGCCCTCTTTCGACATCTTCCACAGCACAAAGTCCATCGGGTTATGCTTGACGTCGACAACATCAACGCGCGCGCCGGCCTGCAGCTGGTCGAGATCCTGACGCGACAGCTGACCGTAGTTCGGATCGGTCGGTACATCGAACATCACATCGCCGTTATCGGCGACATACGCGTGGCCTTTGGCGATCAGCTGCTCGGTGATCTCAATGATTTCCGCAATATGGTGGGTAGCACGCGGCTCCATATCCGGGCGCAGGATATTCAGCGCGTCGAAATCTTTGTGCATCTCGGCAATCATGCGATCCACCAGCGCCACAAAGCTTTCGCCATTTTCATTAGCACGCTTAATGATTTTGTCGTCGATATCGGTGATATTACGCACGTACTTTAGCTTATAGCCCAGGAAACGCAGGTAGCGCGCGACCACATCGAATGAGACGAAGGTACGGCCATGGCCGATGTGACAGAGGTCGTAAACGGTAATACCACACACGTACATGCCAACTTCCCCGGCATGGATAGGTTTAAATTCTTCTTTTTGGCGCGTCAGTGTATTAAAAATTTTTAACATCGAAGATTCCGTGTAGACGTGTGTGGATGTAAGTCGCGTATTCTAACCTTAATTCAACCCCGAAGCAGCACACATTGCAAGGTGATCCAGCCCCGCGGTTATGCTATAACAGCCCCCTATATCTCACCCGACTCCGGGTGCAGGCACCACAATCATCGGAACAGGATGCAAAAATGGTTACTTTCCACACCAATCATGGCGATATCGTAATCAAGACGTTTGACGACAAAGCGCCGGAAACAGTTAAAAACTTCCTGGACTACTGTCGTGAAGGTTTTTACGACAACACTATTTTCCACCGTGTTATCAATGGCTTCATGATTCAGGGCGGCGGTTTTGAGCCGGGTATGAATCAGAAAACCACCAAATCCCCTATTCAGAACGAAGCGAACAACGGTCTGAAAAACACCCGCGGTACGCTGGCGATGGCCCGTACCCAGGCGCCTCACTCCGCCACCGCGCAGTTCTTCATCAACGTCGCCGATAACGACTTCCTGAACTTCTCCGGCGAAAGCCTGCAGGGTTGGGGCTACTGCGTATTCGCAGAAGTCGTTGAAGGTATGGACGTGGTCGACAAAATCAAAGCGGTATCCACCGGCCGCAGCGGCATGCACCAGGATGTGCCGAAAGAAGATGTGGTGATCAAAAGCGTTACCGTCAGCGAATAATTCGTGGCGACGCTTTTTATTGCGGATTTGCATCTGCAAACGGAAGAACCGGCGATTACCGCCGGTTTTCTGCGTTTTTTACACGGGGAAGCCCGCCAGGCTGACGCCCTGTATATCCTCGGCGACTTGTTTGAAGCCTGGATCGGCGATGACGATCCGAACCCGCTGCATCGGCAAATTGCCGCTGCGCTTAAAGCGTTAGCTGAGTCCGGCGTCCCCTGCTACTTCCTCCACGGCAACCGCGATTTTCTCGTCGGTCAGCGCTTTGCCCGCGAAAGCGCCATGACCCTGCTGCCGGAAGAAAAGCTTCTCGACCTCTACGGACGCAAAGTGCTGATTATGCACGGCGATACCCTCTGCACCGACGACGCGGGCTATCTGGCGTTTCGCGCGAAAGTCCACAACCCGTGGATCCAGCGCCTGTTTCTGGCCCTGCCGCTGTTTATCCGCCGCCGTATCGCCGCCAGAATGCGCGCCGACAGCAAAGCGGCCAACAGCAGCAAGTCGATGGCGATTATGGATGTCAATCCGCAGGCGGTAGTTGACGTCATGGAGAAACATCACGTCCAGTGGCTGATTCACGGGCATACGCACCGCCCTGCCGTCCATTCCCTGGAAGCCAACGGCAAAACTGCGTATCGGGTGGTGCTCGGCGCCTGGCATCACGAAGGCTCTATGGTCAAAGTGACCCCAGAAGATGTTGAGCTGATTCATTTTCCTTTCTAGCCCCCGGCAGGCACTATCTCATGCCGCCCTGGGACTGGCGCTGGTTTTTACTTTTTGCCTGCGCCACCGCCGCTCATAACCGACGAGTTTCATCCAGTGACGACGAGACATAAGACGGCTAGCCATGCGCACGCAACCGTTTTCCTTGCCGGAAGTTCATGCTATTCTCTGTGGCCTCTAAAGCAGTGTGCAACACACCCACAGGAGTTTTAAGACGCATGTCTTCCCGCAATAATTCGGCGCGTATCGCCATCGTGATGGGGTCCAAAAGCGACTGGGCTACCATGCAGTTTACCGCAGAAATCCTTGATGCCCTGAACGTTCCGTACCATGTCGAAGTGGTCTCCGCCCACCGCACGCCCGATAAACTGTTCAGCTTCGCCGAAGGCGCGGAAGAAAACGGTTTTCAGGTGATTATTGCCGGTGCTGGCGGCGCGGCGCATCTGCCGGGCATGATTGCGGCGAAAACGCTGGTGCCGGTGTTAGGCGTACCGGTGCAGAGCGCGGCGCTGAGCGGCGTTGACAGTCTCTACTCCATCGTCCAGATGCCGCGCGGCATCCCGGTTGGCACGCTGGCGATAGGTAAAGCCGGCGCCGCTAACGCCGCCCTTCTGGCGGCGCAGATCCTTGCCCAGCATGATGCCGAACTGCACCAGCGCCTCAGCGCCTGGCGCCAGGCGCAGACCGATGACGTGCTGGATAACCCGGACCCGCGGGGTGCGGCATGAAACAGGTTTGCGTTCTCGGTAACGGCCAGCTAGGCCGTATGCTGCGTCAGGCCGGCGAGCCGTTGGGTATTGCGGTCTGGCCGGTTGGTCTGGAAGCCGACCCGGAAGCGGTGCCGGTACAGCAAAGCGTGATCACCGCAGAGATTGAACGCTGGCCGGAAACCGCGTTGACCCGCGAGCTGGCGCGTCATTCCGCCTTTGTTAACCGCGACGTCTTCCCGATTATCGCCGACCGTCTGACGCAAAAGCAGCTGTTCGATAAGCTGGCGCTCGCTACCGCGCCGTGGCAGCTTCTGGCGGATAAAGGCGAGTGGCCGGCGGTATTCGCCCGTCTTGGGGAGCTGGCTATCGTTAAGCGCCGCGTCGGCGGCTACGATGGCCGCGGCCAGTGGCGTTTGCGGGAAAATGAAACCGCGCAGCTGCCGGAGGATAACTACGGCGAGTGTATCGTTGAGCAGGGCATTAATTTCTCCGGCGAGGTGTCGCTGGTTGGCGCCCGCGCACGGGACGGCAGCACGGTCTTCTATCCGCTGACCCGCAACCTGCATCAGGACGGTATTTTACGCGCCAGCGTCGCTTTCCCGCAGGCCAACGCCCGCCAGCAGGCACAGGCGGAACAGATGCTGACGGCGATCATGAATGAGCTGGGCTACGTTGGCGTGATGGCGATGGAGTGTTTCGTCACTGCCGATGGCCTGCTGATTAACGAACTGGCGCCGCGCGTGCACAACAGCGGCCACTGGACGCAGAACGGCGCGTCGATTAGCCAGTTCGAACTGCATCTGCGGGCGATCACCGATCTCCCCCTGCCGCCGCCGGTGGTGAACAGCCCGTCGGTCATGATCAACCTGATCGGTACCGATCTGAACTATGACTGGCTGAAGCTGCCGCTGGTGCATCTACACTGGTACGACAAAGAGGTGCGTCCGGGTCGTAAAGTCGGCCACCTGAACCTGACCGACAGCGATACCGACCGCCTGAGCGCGACGCTGGAAGCGCTGAAGCCGCTGCTGCCGCCGGAATACGCCAGCGGCATCGTCTGGGCGCAGGCGCAGCTGGCGTAATCCTCTCTCCTTTATCCCGGCTTGCGGCGCGCTGCGCCTTAGCCGGGCTACCAGACCAACATTCATTCGCCCCGTAGCCATTCAACCAAATCCGCAAACCGCACGACTCCCTGGCGCCGCCACCGTGGAAAGAGCGCAGGAAATTTCAGCGTCTGCACGTCGCTTGATTTCGCCTGTGCATCAGGGCTTGATGCAGGTTCCCGCCAGCCCGGCGAGAGTATCATCGATGCGCGACAGCGCGCCAATCCACGCCCGCTTGCCCCGACGGCGCACGTAGCCGCTTACCGCCGCGATTTTCGGTCCCATCGCGCCGTCGTCGCGGGCAAAAGGCGCCAGCTCTTCCGGCGTCGCTTCGCGGATCGGTCGCTGCATGGGAGTGCCCCAATGTTCATATACCGCATCCGCGTCAGTCAGGATCACCAGGCCATCGGCATCAATCTGCTCCGCCAACAGCGCGGCGGCGAGGTCTTTATCGATGACCGCCTCTGCGCCCTGCCCGTTCTCAAGCACCGGAATTCCGCCGCCGCCGCAGCATATCACCACGTGCCCCTCGCCCAGCAGGCGCTCAATCGACTCGCTCTCCTCAATCCTCACCGGCGTCGGCGAAGGCACCACCCGACGCAGATATTTACCGTCGCGCTTCATCCTCCAGCCGTATTCGTCTTCCAGCTGTTTTTGCAGCTCCGGATCGTAAACCGGACCGATAAACTTCTCCGGCGTCGAAAAGGCCGGATCGTTTGACGCTACCGCAATGCGGGTCATCACCGTCGACACCGGCGGCATGGGTGATTCCTGCGCCAGGCGCTGGGCCAGCATATAGCCAATCATGCCCTGGCTCTCCGCGACCAGCACGTCCAGCGGATAGGGCTCAACGTCGCCGTAGGCCAGATTCTGCAGCGCCAGCAACCCCACCTGCGGCCCGTTGCCGTGCACAATGGCCAGCCGGTAGTTTTTCGCCAGACGCGCCAGCGCGGGAACCGCACTATCGATATTGCGGTACTGATTTTCTACGGTCAGCGCTTCCCCGCGCTGTAATAAAGCGTTGCCGCCAAGGGCAACAACCAGCGTTTTCATAAAAAGTCCTTAGATAAGATGTTGCGCCAGCCAGAATCCCAGAAGCGTGTCGGCGCCGGAGGTATGCCCCATCGCCAGCAGAGCTTCGACGGCGGGTTCAATTCGTCGTCCACGTTGCAGAGCGTGTACAAAATGCATCAGCGGCGAGGCGAAACGTCCCATGCTGGCGTAGCGTAAATAGTTGACGCTCACCTGGGTGGTGGCCGCGTGCAGATCGCCGGAGGCGCGGAAAAAAGCTCTTCCGCCGCAGGGTAACATTCGCCCCGCGCGCCATGCCGCCAGCATCATGCCGATCAGCATGTCGTCCAGGCTCGGCGTCAGGCCTGGTCCCTTGCCCAACCACAGGCGCCAGTCGACGGCGTTGCCGGCCAGCGCGGAGGCAAAACAGTGGCGCAGCTGCCGCAGCTCAGGCTGCTGCGGCAGATCGATAGCCTGCGACAGCGGCCCAAACAGCCCGGTCTCCTCCGGACGATTTACTAGCGCTGTCGGCAGGTCGGCGCCGTTAGGCTGACGGCGGAGCCACAGGGAGCAGCGCCTGCGCGGCGGCATCAGCAAAAGATCGCCGACCTGAATACCGTCATTCCGCGCTATCGGCGACGCTCCCGCCCGCAGCGCCGCGTGCAGCCGGATAAAATCACCATGGCGAACAACCCATCCGCCAGGGCTCACCCCCTGCCCCCGATGATGCAGCGTCAGCAGCGCGCCGCCTTCAACATAGAGGTTAATCGTGCGCCGCCAGAGGCCGCCGGTTCGCCACGGTTGGCGATGATCCGGCGCATCAACGCTGCCTATCAGCGGACGAATCCTCTCCATCGCGCTACCTCAGCTCACGCCCAGCTCGTCCGCCAGCGCTTCCAGCGCCTGCTCGAAACAGGCCAGCGGCGCTCTGACGGTCCCGGCGCCAATCTGGCCGATCCCCGCTTCTTTATGGGCGATCCCGGTGTTAATGAGCGGAGTAATACCGGTTTCAACCACCCGGCGAATATCCAGCCCAAGGCAGGCGCCCTGGAAATCCCAGCCCGGAATCTGCAGCTGCATATTGCGCTCGAGGAAGATTTCCGCCATCTCCTCCGAAACGGATTTCGCCGCCTCCATTCCGCCAGCGCCGACAAAGCGGGTCACCCCCGGCGCCGCGATCATCGCCGCGCCGCCGATGCCGAAGGTTTCGGTGATGGCGCTGTCGCCCATATCCGGGTTGGCCTGTTCCTGAGAGAAACCGCTAAAGAACAGCCCCTGCGGCGTATTCACCGGCGCGGTAAACCAGCGATCGCCCAGCCCGCTGACGCGAATACCGAACATATCGCCGTTGCGGGTCATCGCGGTGACGATACTGCCTGCGCGAATTTGCGCCCCGGCATCCATCGCGGATTTACAGTAGGCCATCGCCAGGTTGAGGAAAAACTGATCGGTAATGGCGAGGAAATCCATGACTTCAGCAATCTGCTGTTTGTCGATATTAAGCCGTGCCAGATGCGGCGCCAGCGTACGCATTAGCAGCGCGGAGGTGGCGATATTGCGCTGGTGGAACTCATCGCCCATGGTGATGCCCTGAGCCATCATCGCGGTCAGGTCAATACCGCGCTCCATCTGTTTCAGCGCCGCGCTAAGGATCGGCATCAGCACATCGCGCATCCAGCGCAGGCGCTGCTGCACGTCTTCGCCGTAGGCGCCGAAACGCATCACCTTGCCAATGCCTTCGTTCAGGTTGCAATACGCGCGGTTGCCTTCGGCGATGTTCTCCACCACCAGCATCGGCATATTCGGCGACGTAATCCCCCCCATCGGCCCCACGGCGTTCACGTGGTGGCAGGGAATAAAAGAGATTTCGCCGCATTCGAGCATAGCGTGGGCCGTCTTTTCATCCTGCGCCCAGCCTTCAAATAAGCATGCGCCAACGCAGGCTCCTTTCATCGGGCCGGTCATCTCCTGCCAGCGCATCGGCGGCCCGGCATGGAGCAGCGTTCTGTTCTTGTTTAGCGCTTCAATCAGAGAACCCGCCGGCTGCACATCCAGCCAGTGCGGGCGTGCATTACGAATTCGTTCTATTACTGCGTCATTGGCCTGCGCCACTGATGTAAACATAGAGACCTCTTATTGCAAACGTTCTAATAAACGAGCCAGTTTCTTATTTCCCCCGGCGATCGGCGCCCACTGGTAGTGAACAACCGACGTTCCGGCGGACTGTAAATCGAGCGCAAAGCTGCGCAGGCCGGCGTTAATCACCGCCACGCCGTCCAGCAGGCTGGCGCGCGGGGTCGGCGCGGCTTTGCGCTGCGGGCTAATCAGTGCGACGGCAAGCAAAGTGGCTTCCGGGAGACTATCGACCACCACGATCCCCGCATCTTCAAGCTCGGCAATCTGACGGGAACGGCCCTGCGGATCGCTTTCGGTCCCGGTCACCGTGGCGATAACGTGCAGCGGATATCTGTCGTCCCTGACCGCCCAGGCCCGCAGGCATGCTTCAACCAGCGAGGCGGCCGGATCGGCGGTGGCGCCATAGCCAATCACCACGTCCAGCAGCAGTACTCCTACCTGAGTTTGCTCGCCGAGTTCGGCAATCAGCTGGTTGCGCAGAGAGGGATCGATCATCGGATGCGGGCGGCCAACGGTGTAAAAATCATCGCCGAGATCGACGACCCGGTGGCCCTGCGCGTTGAGCATCAGGCCCTGCGGATGATGCGCATCGGGGGCGATGCGCAGCCGTTCAGCCAGCAGTCCGGCGGATTCCGCCGCCAGCGTGCCGCCGGTATATAAACCGCGAATCTGCATGCCCGTTGCCGCAGGCAGGGATTGCTGGTGTCGCACGACCCGCGCCAGCAGGCAGGCCAGACGCCCGGCCTCGTCAAGCGTGCGGGCAAACCAGACGTTTTCATCGCGCAGCGTGTCTGGCACATAGCCGAGGAATAGCGCGACTACCGGTTTACCGCTGCGCTTCATGCCGCCAATCACCTTCAGGCGTACCGCCTCGGCGGGAGGCTTAGAAACAAAAGCCAGCACCTGGCTCTGCTCATCATGGGTCAGCATTTCCAGGGCCGTTTGCGCGCTGAGGCCGCCCACTTCGGCGCTCAGGTCTCGACCGCCAAGACCAATCGCATGGCTGATCCCTTCGCCGCCGAGCACAATCTGCGAGACCAGTTCCTGAATACCGGTACCGGACGCGCCAATTACGCCGATATTGCCGTCCGGCGTGACGTTGGCGAAAGCCAGCGGGGTGCCGGCGATCGAAGCGGTGCCGCAGTCCGGCCCCATCACCAGCAGCCCTTTGTCGCGGGCGCGGGTTTTCAGGGCGATTTCATCTTCCAGCGTGACGTTGTCGGAGAAGATCATCACGTTTTTCTCGCTGCTGAGCGCCTGATGGGCAAGCTCCGCGGCGTACTCCCCGGCAACGGATATTAAGGCCATATTGGCCTGCGGCAGCTTCTGCGTTGCGCTTTGCCAGCGGCGAACCACGCTCAGGCTCTGGCTTTGCCCGCTCCCCTGCGCCAGGGCGGCCAGAGCTTCATCAAGACGGGCGATAATCATTTCCGTCACCGACGCATCCGCACAATCGGCGCGAATCGCCACGCAAATATCATTCGGCGTCGCCGCGGCAAAATCGTCGTGCCAAAAGCCGGTGGTTTCCAGCAGCGATTTATTTGCCGGTGTCCCCATCATCACCGAAACATCGTCGACATTTTCCGACTCGCTCAGCTTGCGCGAAATAATCATTAAGCTGACTGAATCCTGAAAACAGCCCTTTTTAATAAAGGCATGGATCATAATAACTCCCCAATAATTGCACCCATTGCAATTGAATGAGCATGGATAATCTGCAATCAGGCTAACGAGATAACGTGGCCGTCGGCGTGACCAAAATCACATCAAATTTATTACACAACGTTTTTAAATAAAGCCCAGTACATTAGCAGGGGGTTTTTAACGAATAGATTGACGGGGTTATTTCTGATAAATCTATAGTGATTATTAAATAAAATCTAACACTATATATTTACCAATACAGATCACAATTTAAGTTTATTTTCCCCGTATTTTATTGGTCAGTCAGGCTCTACACCGTCGTTAAAAGGAAGACAGATGAAAGTCAGTCGGGAAACACTTCATCAGCTTATTGCTAATAAGCTGAACACAGCAGGGCTTACTCGTCATCACGCGGATATTATTGCCGATGTGCTGGTTTATGCCGATGCAAGAGGCATTCATTCGCACGGCGCGGTACGCGTTGAATATTATGCGGAACGTATTTCAAAAGGCGGAACTAACCGTCAACCCAACTTTACCTTTGAAAAAACCGGCCCCTGCAGCGGTATTTTGCATGCCGATAACGCCGCTGGTCAGGTCGCCGCCAAAATGGGCATGGAGCACGCGATAGCATTAGCCGAGGAAAACGGCGTGGCCGTGGTCGGCATTCGGCGCATGGGCCACAGCGGCGCCATCTCTTATTTCACCCGGCAGGCCGCCCGCGCCGGGTTTATCGGGCTTTCGCTATGTCAGTCAGACCCGATGGTCGTACCGTTTGGCGGGGCGGAAATCTATTACGGCACCAATCCGCTGGCCTTCGCCGCGCCCGGCGTGGGCGATGATATCATCACCTTCGACATGGCCACCACGGTGCAGGCCTGGGGAAAAATTCTCGACGCCCGCTCGCGCCATGAAACCATTCCCGATAGCTGGGCGGTGGATAAAAACGGCGCGCCGACCAGCGATCCTTTTGCCGTTCACGCCCTGCTTCCGGCAGCCGGCCCGAAAGGCTACGGCCTGATGATGATGATCGACGTCCTCTCCGGCATTTTGCTCAACCTGCCCTTCGGCCGCCAGGTCAGTTCGATGTACGAAAACCTGAGCCAGGGACGCGAGCTGGGCCAGCTGCATATCGTCATCAACCCGGCATTTTTCTCCTCCAGCGCGCTATTCCGCCAGCATATTAGCGACACCATGCGTGAATTAAACGCCATTACGCCAGCGCCCGGATTTAATCAGGTTTATTACCCGGGGCAGAACCTGGATATCAATGAGAAAAACAGCGCCGTCAACGGTATCGAGATCGTGGATGAGATTTATGACTATCTGCTTTCTGACGCTTTATATCACCGCTCTTATGAAACCCATTCCCCGTTTGCTCAATAAATTAAAATACAGGAGTTGCGTATGGCTCATTATTTTCGACAGGCAATTGAAGAAACATTGCCCTGGCTTTCCTCTTTCGGCGCCGACCCGACCGGAGGCCTGACCCGTCTGCTCTATTCGCCGGAATGGCTGCAGGCGCAGCAGGCGTTCAAACAAAAGATGAGCGAGAGCGGCCTGGAAACCCGCTTTGATGAAGTCGGCAACCTGTATGGCCGACTGCCCGGCACGCGCTTTCCCGATGAGGTTATCCTCAGCGGTTCGCATATTGATAGCGTCGTCAACGGCGGCAATCTTGACGGTCAGTTCGGCGCGCTGGCGGCCTGGCTGGCGGTACGCTGGCTAAAAGAGACCTACGGCGCGCCGCTGCGTACCGTCGAGGTTCTGGCGCTAGCGGAAGAAGAAGGTAGCCGCTTTCCTTACGTCTTCTGGGGCAGCAAAAATATCGTCGGTATCGCTAACCCGGCAGACGTGCGCGAGATTAAGGACGCCAAAGGCGTGGCGTTTGTTGAAGCCATGAAGCAGTGCGGATTCACTCTGCCCGCCGCCCCGCTGGCACCGCGCCGGGATATTAAAGCCTTCGTCGAACTGCATATCGAGCAGGGCCGGGTTCTGGAAACCAACAAGCAGTCCATCGGCGTGGTCAACGCCATCGTCGGACAGCGGCGCTACACCATCACCCTCAACGGCGAGTCTAACCATGCCGGCACGACGCCAATGGGCTACCGCCGCGACACCGTTCAGGCTTTCAGCCGCATTTGCTGCGAATCTATTGCCAAAGCAAAGGCCCACGGCGACCCGCTGGTACTCACCTTCGGTAAAGTCGACCCGCAGCCGAATACCGTTAACGTGGTGCCGGGTAAAACGGTTTTCACCATGGACTGCCGCCACACCGATGCCCTTGAGTTAACGGCATTTACGGAAGTGATTGAAGCCGATATGCGGCGGATCTGCCAGGAAATGGAGATTGGCATTGAGGTCGACCTGTGGATGGATGAGGCCCCGGTTCCGATGGATAAAAAGCTGGTCGCCCAGCTCACCGCGCTTTGTGAGAAAGAGAAGGTCAATTTCCGCGTGATGCACAGCGGCGCGGGCCACGACGCGCAAATTTTCGCCCCCTGCTTCCCGACCTGCATGATATTTATGCCGAGCATCAATGGTATCAGCCATAACCCGGCGGAAAGTACGCATATCGAGGATCTGGCGGAAGGCGTGAAAACGCTCGCCTTAATGCTGTATCAACTGGCCTGGACTGAATAAGGAAAAGAGAATGGGTTATTTAAATAATGTGGTTGGCTATCGCGATGATTTACTGGCCAGCCGTTCCATCGTGCGCCACGGCAATTATGCGCTGCTGACGCCGGACGGTCTGGTCAAAAACATCATTCCGGGTTTTGCTCATTGCGATGTGACCATTCTGTCGACGCCGAAATTAGGCGCCAGCTTTGTCGATTATCTGGTCACGCTGCATGAAAACGGCGGCAATCAAAGCGGCTTCGGCGGCGAAGGGATTGAGACCTTTTTGTATGTGATTGAAGGTGAAATCACCGCCGGGGCGCAAGGCAAAAGCTTCCCACTAACCAAAGGCGGCTATATTTACTGCCCGCCGGGCGAGCAGGTCACCTTCATCAATAACTACTCAGGCGACAGCCAGCTGTTTCTCTACAAGCGCCGCTATATTGCGGTTGAGAATCACGCCCCTTATCTGGTTACCGGCAACGTCAGCCAGTTGGAGCGGATTCAGTATGAAGGAATGGAAGACGTTATCCTGATCGATTTCCTGCCAAAAGAGCTGGGCTTCGATATGAACATGCATATTCTCTCCTTCGAGCCAGGGGCCAGCCACGGTTATATTGAAACCCACGTGCAGGAGCACGGCGCCTATATTCTTTCCGGCCAGGGGGTATATAACCTCGACAACAACTGGGTGCCGGTGAAGCAAGGCGACTATATCTTTATGGGCGCTTATTCACTGCAGGCGGGATACGGCGTTGGGCGCGAAGCGTTCAGCTATATCTACTCGAAAGATTGCAACCGCGACGTTGAGATCTGATTGTCACTGATTAAATTCACCTTTTTTGTTTAGCTATGTTGGATTTTGCCACGGTGAGAACCGTGGCATTTTTTATTCAGCCAGGCATGTTCTGCCCAAGCTTGATGGCGCAGGCAATATTGCGCGCACAGGCGTAGAGGTTGTGCTCGCCGCGCTCCAGCACCTCGGCCAACGGCGCCAGCGCGGGAAGAATGCTAAACACCGCGTCAATACCGTGCTGATGCACCGCTTCAACGCCGTCACCCAGCACGCCGGCGATACCGATAACCGGAATGCCGTGCTTTTTGGCAATCCGCGCCACGCCAACCGGCGCTTTGCCACCAACGGTTTGTGAATCCATTCGTCCTTCGCCGGTGATCACCAGGTCCGCATCGCGCAACGCCGCCTCCAGATGAACCGCTTCCAGCACAATATCGATGCCCGATTTCAGCGTAGCATTAAGGAAAACCCGGGCCGCCGCGCCCATTCCTCCGGCCGCGCCGCCGCCCACCATCGCCGCGACATCCTGACCGGTAGCCGCCAGCAGTACCTGAGCGTAGTTTTGTAACCCGCGCTCCAGAACGGCAACCATTTCTAAACAGGCCCCTTTTTGCGGACCAAAAACCGCCGCCGCGCCGCGTTCGCCGAGCAGCGGATTATCAACGTCACAGGCCACCTCAATCCGGCAATCATGAAGGCGCGGCTCGAGGCCGCTTAGGTCTATTTTTGCTAACCGTTGTAACGCCCCGCCGCCGAGGCCGACGCTCTCGTCGTGCTCATCCAGAAAGCGCACCCCCAGCGCCTGGGCCATGCCCATGCCGCCATCCACCGTGGCGCTGCCGCCGATACCGAGAATAATATGGCGAACGCCAGCGTCCAGCGCGTGGCGAATCAGCTCGCCGGTGCCGTAGCTGGTGGCCCGCAGAGGATTACGTTCCCCGGCGGGAACCAACATCAGCCCGCTGGCCGCCGCCATCTCAATAAATGCGGTTTGCCCATCGCCGCTCAGGCCATAAAACGCCCCGACAAAATTGCCCATCGGCCCCATCACCGGCAGCATCACCATTTTGCCCTCGGTGGCCTCAACCATTGCCTCAACCGTCCCCTCGCCGCCGTCGGCGATCGGCAGGCAGACGCAATCCGCCTGCGGGAAAATTGAGACAAAGCCCGCCTTTATCGCCTGGGCGCAGCGGCTGGCGCTGACGCTCTCTTTGAAAGAGTCCGGTGCAATAATAATTTTCATTGTTCATCCTTTTTGCTGTCATGACTTAATACGATCCCAGGGAATGAGATTTTCCATCACTACCGCCAGCAGCACGCCGATTAATAAGCCGTTGCCTAACAGCGGTCGGATTATCAGAGGTAGCGTCTGGAGATAAACTGGCGGCAGCCCCATTAAAAAAATGCCGATAAAGAGCGGCAGAGCCAGCCGGTAGATATTTCGCGCGGTGAAGGTAATTTGTTTACTGAACGATAAGCTGGAATATAACAATGGGAGATATGAGACCAGCATGACCGCGCTGCTGATCGGCAGAGGCAGCGTGGTAAAAAAGTGGGTCAGCGGCGTAAACAGCCCAACCAGCAGGCAGCACAGGCAGCCGATAATAAACGGCTGGCGCGAGGTTTCTCCGGTTTGGGTTAATAAGCCTATCGATGAAACAAAGGGCGAAAACGGCACCACGCTGAGCGGAACCGTTATTAGAGTCATCAATCCGGAGATAATAAAGCTGCGCCGGTAACGGCTATTGCTGGCGCCCTGCTCGGGATAAAAAACGTCGCTACCGCGAATAGCGCCGTAGGTATTGGTAATATTGACCAGCCCGGCCAGCAGCGCCGTCAAAATAATACCTGGACGTAATGCCCCCCCGTAGCCAAGCGGAAACCACTGCCAGTGAATCGGGCCGGAAGCGGCCGTGGCGGGCGGCGTGCGAAACAGCAGGTACCAGCCTCCCCATCCCGCCAGGGTTCCTGTCAGCAGAGCGTAGCGGGCGATGCCGTCCGGGAGAAAAATAATCATCCCCAGCACCAGCATCATTACCGCCAGCGCCAGGCTAAACGGCGCCAGCTGAATGCCCACGCTGGCCTGGGCCGAACTAAAGGGCAGCCCGAGCATGCCTTTAAAAAATATAGTCGTCAGCTGCGCGCCGAGCAGCAGCATAAAAAAGACCATGACCGTCGGGCTAAAGAGCTTCGCCAGGCGATGGCCGATGCCGCTCACGCCGATGATGATGGTGAATATCGCCGACAGAAATATACCGACCGCCAGGCTGGCCGCAATGCTGTCAAACGGGGTGCCGCGCGCGGCTTCGCCGACGGTGACGGTCAGAATAGTGCTCCACCATAGTCCCGTTGGGCCTTCCATAATCGCGCGACGGTGGCCCAGCAGCGCCTGCGCCAGGCACGCCAGCCCGGTGGTGATAAAACCGTATTGGGTAAGCGTAATCAGCGCGCTGGCGGGGAGCTGAAAAGCAGACTGTAATGTTGGCGGTACCACGACGGTGTTGCAGAAGATAAAGAAGAACCATTGAAATCCCGCCAGGGTGTTTCGTTGATTTAGCGGCAATACCACCATGATAAAATCCTGACAAAGCGCCTGACGTTGAACAGACGCTAAACATTGAACGAAGTAGGTTATGCCCCGGGCGCGGCTTGCGCCTTACCCGGGCTACAAAACCCGCGCGACGTCAGGTTCGTAGCCCGGATAAGAGGTTTACGCCGCAGTCCGGGAATGCAACGGTTCCCCGTTACTGCTGATGCTTAAGGATAAATTTCCCCTTCGGCGCCTGCGGGAAGCCCTGCTCAATGTCATAAATCACCTCGCCGCGCAGGATGGTTTTAGTGATACGCGCGCCAATCTTACGGCCAACGTAAGGACTGACTTTATGCCGGTATTCGAGGTCCTCCGCCTGCAGGACGTAGCTGCTGTTTGGCTGAATAAACACCAGGTCGGCGTCTTTGCCCGGGGCAATGCGCCCCTTCTGCTTCAGGCCGAAAATATCGGCGGCGTTGGTCGCCATCAGACGAGCAAACTGCGGCAGAGGCATACCGCGCTTTTGCACCGCTTCATCAAACATCACGTCCATGCAGCTCTGCAGACCGGCAATCCCGCCCCAGGCCTGCATGATATTGCCCGCCTTCATTTCAGGCGGGCACGGAGAGTGGTCGGACACCAGGCAGTCTATTTCGCCGTTGAACAGCTTCTCCCACATTCCCTTCTGGTTCTTCGCGTCGCGGATCGGCGGAGAGCACTTCGCCAGGGTGCCAATCGCTTCGAACTGCTCGGTATCCAGCACAAAGTAGTGCGGACAGGATTCGCAGGTGACGTCCTGTCCCTCCTGACGCGCACGGGTCACTTCGGCGACCCCTTCCGGGCTGCTGATGTGGCATACGTGCAGGCGACAACCGGCGACTTTCGCCAGATAGAGGACGCGGCGGATCGCCTCGACTTCGGTGAACACCGGACGCGACGCAACATAATCATGTGCCGTCACGCGGCCTTCTCTTTTTGCTTCTTCGCCGAGCTCATCGCAGATCAGCGCATTTTCACAATGCACCAACACGGTCTGCTTCATTTCGGCCAGCTTTTGCGCCCCTTTGAAAAACTGCCAGTCGTTGACGTCGCGGAAGTCGTTGTCGATCCCGCGATCGCCGCAGGTGGCGACAAAGCATTTGAAGCCCACCACGCCCACATCATCCAACTCGTGCAGTCGGTCCAGGTTATAGGAGACCAGCCCGCCAAGCTGCGCGGCATCGATGGTCAGTTTGCCCTTCGCTGCGTCGAATTTCAGCTCAATGGTCTCTCGATCGACGGTAGCCGGCAGCTGGTTCAGCGGCATTTCGATCATCGTAGTGATGCCGCCTTTTGCCGCCGCGCGGGTACCCGTTTCGTATCCTTCCCAGTGGGTACGACCCGGCTCAGAGATGTGCGTATGCGCATCGACCATCCCCGGCGAAACGATCAGGCCCGCGGCATCCATGATCTGTTTCGCTTCGCCCAGGTTTTCACCGATAGCGGCAATTTTGCCGTCGGCAACCGCGATATCCACCACCCGCGATTCGTTTTCCAGAATAACGGTGCCGTTTTTAATGATTAAATCAAAAGACATATAAAACTCCTTGTAGGTATACACGCCATATTTCTGCTTGCAGCCGCGTGGGCTGTACCAGCAATGGCTTTGGCTATTGATGCTTCATCCCTGAAATAAAGCTTCCTCTTGATAAGAAAATCAGCTCACAACGTCCGGGTGCGAAATATTATTCGGCAGCGCCCGTTTTTTTAGTAACGCGTATGCGGCAAAAGCGACGATAACGCCAACAAACCACGACACGCGGGAGAACGGTTCAAGCAGCGGAATAAATTTTCCGCCGAGCGATAAAATCACCGCCATGATGGTGACCAGGAATGCGGTAACGTTAAATCCATTATCGAAATATTTATAATCCCCAGCTGCGGTATACAGCTCATCAAGATTAATCCGCCCACGCATAACGACAAAATAATGCGCCATCATTACGCCAATAACCGGGCCCAGCATGCCGCCGATAATATCGAGAAAAAGATAAATACTGTCCTGATTCTCCATTAATTTCCATGGGCAGATCAGCAGACTAATGATGCTGGCGATCAGTACACCGTTTTTATAGGTTAATTTAGTCGGCGCAATTGCCGCGATTTGATAGCCTGCCGGAATAATATTACCGGTGGCGTTGGTGGAGATCGTGGTCATTAATATCACCAGCACCGCAAAGAAAGAAGCAAACAGGCTGTCCCATTTCTGCACAATATCCAGCACGTTCCAGGTGTCCATACCATAATGGATACTGGCGCCGGCGATAATGCACACTCCGGCCACCGCGAACAAAATATAAGCTACGACCAGACCAAGCGTTTGACCCAGGGCCTGCTCGCGAAACGAACGCGCGTTCTGGGTAAAATCCGAGGCGCTGACCGCCGGCGCCGCCCAGACGGCAACGACCGCATTGATGACCACCAGGAACAAGAAGCCGGTATGCTCCGCTTTTGCCACTCCGGTTGGCAAATAGTCCAGAATAGGGCTAATCCCGACCAGCGAAATAGCCCAGATAGCCATGCCGCCGAAGACAATGTAGATGCAGGGGTTGAGGATGGCGGTAAATTTATTGAGTACTTTTCCGCCGCCGAAACCAATGCCGACGTTAATCAGCCAGAAGACCAGAAAGGCGATCAGCCCAGGCAGCGACAGCCCCAGCAGCTTAAAATCACCGCCAAGGGTCAGAAACGCAGGCCACAGTTTGCCTAATAAGATCAGGAATGCCAGAGAGCCGGCATAGCATTGCAAACCAAACCACATAATCGCCGCAATACCGCCTCTGAGCAGGCCGGGTAATAACGCTCCGCGCACCCCATAGGAGGCTCTTAAAATCATAGCGAAGGGTACGCCGTATTTACTTCCGGCAGCGCCATTAAACACCATAACCGCGGCAATAATAAAAGCACTCAATATTATTGCCATCATTATGCTAAACGTTGATAGTCCGAGAATAAAAAAACCACCAACCATCACATAATTAGGTACGTTGTGTACGGATCCCATCCATAAGGTAAAATAGTTAAATGTCTTCCAGTTACGCTGCGATTCTAATTTTGGTAATAGATCGTCGCTATAACCTCTGGATTTGTACAGGTCTTGAGCTTGTTCCATAATTCCCTCTTAATACGCATCGGATTACGTTTGTAGGTTTAGCTATGTGGAACAACAAATTAATAATTTTTATTTTTTATTATACTGGGATTGTCTTTGACTGTATTTTGTTCTTACGCAAGGTAATCAATGCAAACAGTATCGTTCCGGTAATAACTAGCCCGGCAGACATCACAAAACTAATTTCTTTTGACCCGGTCAGATCAGAAATAAAACCGGTGAGCGTCGGGGCAACAACCGCTGAACTCATACCAAAGAAATTAAACAGGCTAAAGGCACGACCTAATGTTTTTGCGGACGCCTGCTCGGAAACGAACGAGATAAGAATCGGGTCAACGGCCATTTTACCGAGCAGTCCATACAGCACCAGGCTGATCATCAGCATGGTAGTATTCGGCGACAGAACGGTAAACATCAGCATTGCCGCGGCAACAATCTCCAGCCCGAGAATCACTTTAACTTTACTGTCGCGGAATTTATCCGAAAGATGGCTAAAGAACAGCGCGCCCGGCACCCCGACCACTGCCACCAGTGCGGAAGCAAAACCAATGGCGCCGCCGTCAAAGCCGCGTTCGGTCTGCAGATAAGAAGGCAGCCAGGTGACGATCAGGTAGTAGCCGTAGCAGGTGCAGAAATAGAGAAAGTAGACGCTGCACAGCAGCGGCGAAAACAGCGGCGCCGATTTTTCTTCTGCCGACGGGAATGATGCCGAGGCGTTATTTTTATTTTCCGCTACGGCGGGCTCTTTCCGCTTGCGACGAATCACCAGGGTAAACACGCAGAGCATCACCACCAGGATCGCTGCGACAATAAACAACACGTTTTGCCAGGCCATATGCATGCTTTTGACCAGAATGCTTGAGCCAATCAGGCCAATCCCCATCCCGATGGCCGAGCCGCTGTTGATAATGGCGTTAGCCAGCGCCCGACGCTCCTGCGGCACGTTGGCCGAGGAGAGCGAATAGGCGGAGCTGAAGAAGGAAGCGCAGCCGGCACCGGCCAGCAGCGAGCCGATATAAATCAGCGTCAGATTTCCCGCATTAGCAATACTCAGCGTGCCAATAATGAACAGCGAGAAACCACACATCAGCATAATTTTCTGCCCCAGTTTATCAACCAGAATACCGCAGGGGATCTGCATTCCGCAGTAGGCAAGAAAATAGAAACTGGCTATCGCGCCAATTTCAGCGTTACTGACGTTGCCTAAGGACGCCTGAATTTCCGGATAAATAGGCGTTAATACGGTACGATAAATCCATATTGCCACCCAGCCCAGACTCATTACCACGACTATTTTCTTCCAATAGTCGATACCTGTTTTATTGATAGTATCCATAAATTCACCCGTGAGGTTTAAAAAATGCTGCCGGAATCGGCAGCATTTTCTCATTACGATATTTTATGATTCGCCATTAATTCAAGCGCCTGAACTAAAGACGAGTGATCTAATTCGCCACCGCCGTTGGCGGCGCAGGTATTAAATAGCTCCTGACAGGTTGCCGTATTCGGTAAATTAAGCGCCAGCGCTTTCGCGCTCTGCAATGCCAGATTAAGATCCTTCTGGTGCAGGGAAATTTTAAAACCGGGATTAAACGTCCGGTTCAACATTCTTTCGCCATGTACCTCCAGAATACGCGAGGAGGCGAAGCCGCCCATCAGCGCCTGACGCACGCGAGCGGGATCGGCGCCGGCTTTAGACGCGAAAACCAGCGCTTCGGAGACCGCTTCAATATTCAGCGCGACGATAATCTGATTGGCGACTTTACAGGTCTGCCCGTCGCCATTACCGCCGACGAGGGTGATGTTTTTACCCAAAATATCAAACAGCGGCTTCACGCGAGCAAACACGTTTTCGTCGCCGCCGACCATAATAGAGAGCGTACCTTCACGCGCGCCAATTTCGCCGCCGGATACTGGCGCATCCAGATAATCTGCGCCCAAATCCCGCACCTGCTGCGCAAAACGCTTGGTTTCAATCGGCGAAATAGAGCTCATATCGACGATGGTTTTGCCCTTCAGCGCCGCGCTGGCGCAGCCGTGTTCGCCAAACAGAACGTCGGCGACCTGTGGGGTATCAGGAACCATGATAAAAATAATCTCCGACTGCTCCGCGACCTGCTCTGCGGTAGCCAGATGCTGCGCGCCCTGCTTGAGCAGTTCTTCAGCAACCGGACCGATGGTGGTCACATGCAGCGCGTGGCCCGCTTTGGCAAGTCGGAGCGCCATCGGAGTGCCCATAATACCTAAACCAATAAATCCCAGTTTCATACCTTTCCTCTCAAAATTTCTGTTTCGATTTATACCCTGAACATCTGCTGCGTAAAGCATGACGGGTATATTTGAGCAATAGTTATCCCTTCCTGGAAATGGAATAATAAATACTGCCCAAAGATAAATTAAAAATTAACGGTAGCGATTAAACCATGTCAGGCCCGCTTCAGTGGTCGTCAGCGGTTTATATTCGCAGCCGACCCAACCGTCATAATTTGATTTATCGATAAATTTAAAAAGATAATCGTAATTAATTTCTCCAGTTCCCGGCTCACCGCGTTCCGGGTTATCGGCAATCTGTAAATGACCAATTCGGTTGGCATAAGTTTGCATCGTATGGGTTAATTCACCCTCCATGCGCTGCATATGATAAATATCGTACTGGATTTTCAGATTATCGCTGCCGACCTCATCAATGAGCGCCAGCGCCTGATGCGTGGTATTCAGATAAAACCCCGGCATATCGAAGTAATTAATCGGCTCAATCAGCAGCAGGATCCCCTCCTGGGCCAGCGCGGCGGCGGCAAAACGTAAATTAGCCACCAGCGTGGAGCGGATATGATCTTCGCGATAGCCCACCGGAGTTTTACCGACCAGACAGTTGATTTTGCTATTGCCCAGCGCTTTAGCGTAGCGGATCGCGGCGTCAACGCCTTCGCGAAACTCCGCTTCGCGACCGGGAATACAGGCTATGCCGCGCTCCCCTGCCGCCCAGTCGCCAGCGGGTAGATTATGCAAGGTATGCTCCAGCCGGTTATCACTCAGCTTTTGTTTTAATACCTCCGGCGCATAATCATACGGAAACATAAATTCAACGGCGCGAAAACCGCAGGCCGCTGCTTTCTCAAAACGATCCAGAAAATCATATTCCACAAATAACATCGAAAGGTTGGCAGAGAAGCGCAACATAGTTTCACCTCATTTATTCATATTTCATAAAGCAGGTTTCGGTTGGCGCATCGATGGCGCTATCGGCTACATCTTCGAATTCCGTTACGTTATCCAGTTCGCTGCCCATCGAAATATTGGTCACACGCTCAAGGATCACCTCCACGACCACCGGCACGCGATACTGTTTCATCCACGCTTTTGCCTGCGCAAAGGCGGGCGCAATCTCCTCCGGTTTAAAGACGCGAATGGCTTTGCAGCCGAGACCTTCTGCGACTTTGACGTGATCGACGCCGTAGCCGTTCACTTCGCTGGAGTTGATATTTTCGAACGCCAGCTGGACGCAGTAATCCATATCGAACGCGCGCTGCGACTGACGAATCAGGCCCAGATAAGCGTTGTTTACCAGCACGTGGACGTAAGGAATATTGAACTGCGCGCCCACCGCCAGCTCTTCAATCAGGAACTGGAAGTCGAAGTCGCCGGAGATCGCGACCACGTTGCGCTCCGGGTCGGCGGCGCAAACGCCCAGCGCGGCAGGAAGCGTCCAGCCCAGCGGCCCCGCCTGACCGCAGTTGATCCAGTGGCGATCTTTAAACACGTGCAGCATCTGCGCGGCGGCGATTTGCGACAGGCCGATGGTGGTGACGTAGCACACGTCGCGGCCAAAGGCTTTGTTCATCTCTTCATAAACGCGCTGCGGTTTGACCGGCACGTTATCGAAGTGGGTTTTACGCAGCAGCGTACGCTTGCGCTCCTGACACTCGGCAACCCAGCGCTCGCGGCGCGGCAGGCGGCCCTCTTTTTGCATCTGCTGCGCAATATCCACCAGCTGAGTCAGCGCCGCTTTCGCATCGGACACGATGCCTAAATCCGGGCACAGTACGCGGCCAATCTGCGTCGGTTCGATATCGATATGGATGATTTTACGACCTGCGGTGTACTTCTCGACCGAACCGGTATGACGGTTGGCAAAGCGGTTGCCGATACCAAATACCAGGTCGGAGGCCAGCAGCGTGGCATTGCCGTAGCGATGCGCGGTTTGTAAGCCGACCATTCCGGCCATCAGCTCGTGGTCATCCGGGATACAGCCCCAGCCCATCAGCGTCGGGATCACCGGTACATGGGTAATTTCGGCAAATTGCTGCAACAGCGCTGCGGCATCGGCATTAATCACCCCGCCGCCGGCGACAATCACCGGACGCTCCGCCATCAGCAGCATCGCCAGCGCGCGTTCGATCTGCGGACGCGTCGCCACGGGTTTATACGCCGGGAGCGGCGCATACAGCTCAGGGTCAAATTCGATTTCCGCGACCTGGACATCATAAGGCAGGTCGATCAGCACCGGCCCCGGTCTACCGGAGCGCATCAGGTGGAATGCCTGCTGCAGCACGCCCGGCACCAGCGCCGCTTCGCGGACGGTCACCGCCATCTTAGTGACGGGTTTAGCGATGGACTCAATATCGACCGCCTGGAAATCTTCTTTATGCAGACGCGCGCGCGGCGCCTGGCCAGTGATGCACAAAATAGGAATGGAGTCGGCGGAGGCGGAGTACAGCGCGGTGATCATATCCGTTCCCGCCGGGCCCGATGTTCCCAGGCATACGCCGATATTGCCTGCCGTGGCGCGGGTATAGCCTTCCGCCATATGAGACGCGCCTTCCACGTGTCGGGCCAGAATATGACGGATCCCGCCGTGCTTGCGCATCGCCGAATAGAACGGGTTAATCGCCGCGCCGGGCACGCCAAATGCGGTTGTAATCCCTTCTTTTTCCAGTACATACATTGCCGCGTCGACGGCTCTCATTTTTGCCATTTTTTACTACCTCGCTATATTGGAAAAATTTTCCAAATTTTAATAAAACCAAAAAAGTCCCGCTCCGCAGAGCGGGTCGGTTCGGCTATCAATCAGCCTGGGGTTTGAGTCCCAGCGCGGTGCTGATATTCCTTGCCGTCTCCCTTACCAGCTCTCCCTGGCTGATAAAACGGTCCGGGGTTAAGCGGGACGCCGGCCCGGAAATCGAAATCGCCGCCACCACGGACCCCACATCATCGTAAACCGCCGAAGCAATACAGTTTAATCCTGTCACGTGCTCCTCCTGGTCAATGCTGTAGCCGCAGGCTCGCGCCTCATCCAGATTCCGCTGCAGGACCGGCAAATCGACGATCGTCGCCGGCGTAAACCGCTGCAGTCCGGTCTTCACAATGACATCCACCAGCTCTTCCGACGACAGCGGATACAGCAGCGCTTTTCCGGCGCCTGAAGCATGCAGCGGTAGTCGGCTACCGAGCGGCGCGCACATCCTTACCATCGACTTGCACTCCTGCTGGCCAATCAGCACCGCTTCGTTGCCGTTGCGAATCGCCACATTGACGGTCTCGCCCGACATCAGCATCAGCCGGCGCATAAAGGGTCCGCCGACGGATAAAACATCCCGGTTGTGGATGTACGCCGAACCGATATTGAATGCGCCAAGTCCGATGTGCCACCAGCCTAACTGCGCATCCTGATACACAAAATCCGCGCCTTCCAGCACCTTAAGCAGACGAAAGGTGGTCGATAACGGTAAGTCCAGATTAAGGGAAATATCGCTGACCGACGAGCTGCCGCCGCTCTTTTCAAGGTATTGCAGTATCGCGATCCCTCTCTCCAGCGCCTGGGCGCCTTTTTGCGCGGAAGGCTCCTGCTGGCCCGGCCTTCCCCGCCTTCTCACTTCTGTCATACCTCGATTATCTCCGGCTCAAAACCTGAGCATAAATAGTGTGTAAGCGCCCACATGTTATGCAAGATAATCGATAGCGTCACGTGCAACCTCACGCAAAGCTCAACTCCACGGTCGGGATCTCCGCCACATCGCAGTTATCTTTTCCGCCGCGATCGACGGTTAAAAAATCGGTTTCGCTCTGCCAGGCAAACAGCGGATGATGCCAGACGTTACGGTGGTAATTGACCCCCTGACGGCCATTGGAGATAAACGCGCGCAGCGTAGTCATGTCCGGTTGATCGCCTCCTGCCGCGACCACCACGACAAAGGCTTCGCCGTTCATCGGCACAAACGCCTGGGTGCCCAGCGGATGACGCTCCAGCTCGGTGACGACAATCGGCAGCGCCGCCGGCTGGGCGCGGTTAATACTGATTAGCGTGCGCTCCTGCTGCAGGGTTTCCACCATGGCCAGATCGTGGAAACGCTGCACTTTGCCCTCATTGATATGGAAAAAATCATGTCCTTCCGTTTCGATAACGTCCCCATAGGGGCGGAAGGCTTCGCGCGTCAGCGGCAATACTTCAAGCTTCATTGCATATTCCTTAGTCATTAAAAACCGTTCCCCTCCTCATACCTTGAGGGTGAAAGATGTACCGGTCAATTCATGGCCATCTCAAAGTGGTATCAACTATAAGTTGGAATAATTTTCCAAAACCTGATTTAAGCCACATAATTGAAATGGCTATTATGAAAAAATACTTAAAAATCATGGGGGAATTATTAAATTACGAGGAATATAGCGATGCTAGACCCCGAAACACTACGTACCTTTGTCAGCGTCGCGGAGACCGGCAGCTTCTCCAGAGCAGCGGAAAAACTCTATAAAACCACCGCCACCATTAGTTATCGCATCAAACTGCTGGAAGATAACACCGGCGTGGCGCTCTTTTCCCGCACCACGCGCAGCGTACTGCTGACCCCGGCCGGGATGCACCTGCTGGCGCAGGCCAGAGAGTGGCTTGGCTGGATTGACAGTATGCCCGGCGAGCTACAGCAGATAAACGACGGCGTGGAGCGCCAGGTCAATATTGTGGTGAATAACCTGATGTATGACCCGCAGGCCATCGCCCGGCTGCTGGCCTGGCTCAGCCAACGTTACCCCTTTACGCAGTTTCACTTTTCGCGACAAATTTATATGGGCGTCTGGGATACGCTTCTGCATGATGACTTTTCGCTGGCGATTGGCGTTACCGGCACCGAACCGTTAGGCGAAAATATTGCGGTCACCCCGCTGGGCGAAGTGTCCTGGCTCTTCGTGATGTCACCACATCACCCGCTCGGCCAGCAAAGCGATCCGCTATCGGAGGCCCAGCTACGTCGCTACCCTGCGGTCAATATTGAGGACAGCGCCCGGAGATTGACCAAGCGCGTCGCCTGGCGTCTGCCGGGGCAAAAAGAGATTGTGGTTCCCGATATCGAAACTAAAATCGCGGCGCATATCGCTGGCGTCGGCATCGGCTTTTTACCCGAGCCGCTGTGCCAGCCGCTTATCGCTCGCGGTGAGCTGATTGCCCGGCAGATCCCGGCGATGCGCCCCCCCTCTCCTCTGAGCCTCGCCTGGCGCAAAGATCATCATGGTAAAGCGGTGCAGGATATCGCCTCGCTGTTCGGCCATTCGGCCCCGGAAATCCAGGGATTTCTGACGCTATTCAGCGATACACCGTGAAAAATCAATTCAGCCTGTCGCTCACCGCGTACAATAGGAGGATTATCGCGTCGAACGACGCGTCTGGATGGCTTAACGGTTTAAATGATGGAATTAGTCCCACAGAATATTCGGCAGATTCTCGCCAGCGATACGCCGCTGATTGACGTACGCGCCCCGGTCGAGTTCAGGCAAAGCGCCATGCCCGCGGCGGTCAACCTACCGTTGATGAACGACGACGAGCGCGCCGCCGTTGGCACCTGCTACAAGCGTCAGGGTCCGGAAGCCGCCCTTGCGCTGGGCCATCAGTTGGTGAATGGTGAGATTCGCGCCCGCCGCCTCGCCGCCTGGAAAGAAGCCTGCGCGCGTTATCCCGAAGGCTACCTGTGCTGCGCCCGCGGTGGCCAGCGTTCGCATATTGTGCAGCAGTGGCTGAAGGACGCTGGCGTGGATTACCCGCTGATTGCCGGCGGCTATAAAGCGCTGCGCCAGGCAGCTATTCAGCTTACCGAAGAGCTGGTGCAGCGTCCTATCGTGCTGATTGGCGGCTGTACCGGTAACGGTAAAACCCAGCTGGTCTGCACCCAGCCCGACGGCATCGATCTCGAGGGCCTCGCCCATCATCGCGGGTCTTCATTTGGCCGTACCCTGCAGGAGCAGTATCAGCAGGCAACCTTTGAAAATCATCTTGCCGTGGCGATGCTCAAAAAGTCAGAGCGGCAGACGCGCTGGGTGCTGGAAGATGAGGGGCATATGATCGGCGCCAATCACCTGCCGGAATGTATGCGTCTTCGCATGGCCCAGTCGCCGCTGGCGGTGGTGGAAGACCCGTTCGCCATCCGTCTTGAACGGCTGCGCGAAGAGTATTTTACCCGGATGCATCGCGATTTCATGGCGGCCTACGGCGAAGAGCAAGGCTGGCAGGCATATAGCGAATATCTGCACCATGGCCTGTTCGCTATCCGCCGCCGCCTCGGGTTACAGCGTTTTGCCCAGCTCACCGCCAGGCTTGATGAAGCTCTGCTGGAGCAGCAGCGCAGCGCCAGCACCGAAGCGCATTTCAGCTGGCTGGTTCCCCTGCTGAACGAGTATTACGACCCAATGTACCGCTACCAGCTCGGCAAAAAAGCGGAGAAGATTATTTTTCGCGGCAGCTGGCAGGACGTCGCCGACTGGCTGGCGCAATAGTCACATCCTTCCTTGTCCCGGCTTGCGGCGTAAATGCCTTAGCCGGGCTACAGGTCCGCAGACGGCGGTGAACCTCTAGCCCCGGTAAGCGCAGCGCCACCGGGGAAGTGTCTGCGCTTAGAAGTCGTAGCGCAGACGCACCAGATTCATATCGCCCAGGTTATCGGTGCTCGACGTGAAGACGTGTTCATAATCGACGCGGAAACCATAATCCAGCTGGAAGCTCACGCCGACGCCGTTATCAATCCGCTGATAGTTGCGGCCGTTCACGTACTGCAGGCGGTCGCCCATAAAGTACGGCTGAATAGATTTCACCGCATACTGACCAATCGGGAATTTATAACCGGCAAAATACTCAATACCCCAGGCATCGCCGGCGAAGTAGTTATGAACATCGGTTTTTTTGGTGGTCAGGAAGTTCTGATACCAGCCGCCGCCGAAGGAGAAGGTCCAGTTATCCGGCATCCAGCTTAGCGCGGTACCGACGATATTCTGGTCATATGATTTGCTGTCCGAACTGGAGGGGTTACGCATATCGGCGCGGGTATAGTTCCACGCGGCGCCCCAGGTCAGATCCTTCATAATGTGGTAATCGGCGCCGATGGAGCCGCCGCCTTTACGCTTGTAGCGCAGGCCGTTGCCCGGCAGATATTCGCTGTCTTCGAATAAGTAAGAAGCGTAGAGATCGACATCGCCAACGGTTTTCTTGTATTTCAGCATATTGCGTGAGCGATAGGAGCCATCGTAGTCGCCGTTAATGCCGTTACCCGGCGCCTGGCCTATCATGTCGTAATCCCAGATATCGGTTTTTACCCCCACCACGTCGTAATAAACGCTGTTCTGCTGACCGTAAGTTAATGTCCCCCAGGTATCGCTTTTCAGGCCGGTATAGAGCATGCGGCGGCTGGTGTTATTCGCGCCTTCGGCGTAGTGGTTATCCCAGTCGAAGAGCGCCGGAATATTGACACCCAGCTCGTAGTAGCTGATCCAGCTAATATCATCGAACAGATAGTAGTCGGCGGCGAAGCGGAAACGGGTGCCGCCGTCAAAACCGTTACGTTTATAAGAGCCTTTGTCTCCGTCGCCGGACATCATGTTGAACTGGGGACGGATGCTCCCGCCGACGGTAAAATTAAGCCGGCTTAACGGATCGCCCGCCTGCGGATCTTGTTTTAAAAGCGTTATTTCCGCCTGGGATGCAAAAGAGGTTAACGCCAGGGCTGCGCCGATCGTTATCGCCAGCGCTTTTATTTTATGAGCCATACTGTTTCCTTGATTAATAAGCAACCTTATATTTTCCAGTTGAATATTAACTGCGATTGAGTATGGCGTGTTGTTGAGTTTTTAATGTTTCGTGCGGTTAAAAATCAGTGACTTACCATTTCGTGCCCTTAAAAAAACTGTGGTTATCTTTTCATCGCCATGGCATTAAAATGGTCTATTACCGCGCAAACATCATCCATGGAGGAACTATGTCGAAAAAACTACTGCAGCTGCACTTTGCCTTTAATGGCCCCTTCGGCAGCGAGATGTCCCGCCAGCTCGTGGAGCTGGCCGAGTCTATCAATCAGGAACCGGGGTTTATCTGGAAGGTCTGGACGGAAAGCGAAAAGAATCAGGAGGCGGGCGGGATCTATCTTTTTGCGAATGAAGAAACCGCGCTCGCTTATCTCAGCAAGCATACCGCACGCCTGAAATCTCTCGGCGTGGATGACGTTATCTGCAAAATCTTCGACGTCAACGAGCCGCTCACCGTCTTGAACCACGGTCATCTGTAATAGCCACTCGCATCCGTACCGAGTTCCCCGGGTTGCGGCTGACGCCTTACCCGGGCTACTTTCCCGCAGACAGCAGTGAAACGGTAGCCCGGCTAAGCGCAGCGCAAACCGGGTGAAAACTCCGGGTTGCGGCTGACGCCTTACCCGGGCTACTTTCCCGCAGACAGCCGTGAAACGGTAGCCCGGCTAAGCGCAGCGCGAGCCGGGTGAAAACCCCGGGTAGCGGCTAACGCCTTACCCGGGCAACATAACTCATGCTATCCCTGACTAAACTGGCGGAACAGCGCCTTCCCTTTCAGCAGACGCAGCCCCAGCCAGCCGCCGCACAGCGAGAGCAGTATCGCCCCGCAGAGCGGCAGCATCACCCATAGCCGCCAGTCCGGAGACCACGGGAAGTCAAAGATTTTGCTTTGCAGCAGCGCCAGCGCCACCTCAGCGCCAATCGCCGCCACCACGCCGGACACCACGCCCAACAGGGCGAACTCCGCCCACAGCGTGGTGCGCAGCAGCGCCTTTCCGGCTCCCAGCGTGCGCCAGACCACCAGCTCCTGATAACGCTGGCGCATTCCGACCTGCACCTGCGCCAGCAACAGCAAAACGCCGCAGGCGGTGACCAAAATCACCATCACCTCAAGAGCGCGACTTACCTGAGTCAGCACCTGGCCAATCTGCTGCAAAATCGCGCCAATATCCAGCAGGCTGACGGTGGGGAATTCGCGGTTGAGCTGCGTTAGCATCCCGTTGCCGTTATCCCAGCGGAAACTGGTGAGCCAGCTTTGCGGCTGCCCGTCGAGCGCCCCCTGCGGAAAGATAAAGAAGAAGTTTGGCCGCAGGCTCTCCCAGTCAACTTTGCGCACGCTGGTCACCTTCGCGCTAAACTCCTGAGTATCCCCGGTAAAGGTCACGCTATCGCCGAGCTTGACGCCCAGCCGCTGCGCCAGCCCCTCTTCAATCGAGACCTCGCCCGCTTTCGGCGGCCAGCTTCCGGCCACCAGCGGATTATGATCCGGCCGCTCGCGGCTCCAGGTGAGGTTAAGCTCGCGGTTCAGGGCTTCATCTTTATTGCCTTCCGTCGCCTGACCGTTGATTTGCGTCAGGCGGGCGCGCACGATGGGATAGAACTCAGTGGCGCGGGTCTGATGTTCGGCAAGGAAGGTTTTCACCGGCACCACCTGCTCCGGCGCGATATTGATCAGAAAGTAGTTAGGACTTTCCGGCGGCAGCTGCTGCTGCCAGCGATCGAGCAGATCGCCGCGCAGCACCAGCAGCAGGGCCAGCAGCATAAACGACAACGAAAAGGCCGCCAGCTGGCTCAGGGTAGACCACGGCTGGCGCAGCAGACGATTCACGGCCAGACGCAGCGGCAGCGCTTTTAACGTCAAACGCTTCAGCAGCCACAGAACGCCCCATCCCGCCAGGCCGCACACCAGCGCCAGCACCACGGCGCCCGCCAGCACCGCCCATAGCAGAGGGCTGCCGCCCATCAGCAGCGCCAGCAGCGCCACCACGACCAAGCACACCACGGGAACATAGAACTTGAGCGGCCAGACGTTAGCGACGACATCCTGGCGCAGTACCCGCAGCGGCAGCGTCGCCAGCAGCAGTCGATAGGGTCGCAGCCCGACCAGCAGGGAAATCACCACCATCGCGCCGATCGCCCACAGCCACGGCCAGCCGCTCGCCGCCGGCAGCGCCGCCGGGAGCACCGGCTTAAGCATCACCAGCAGAATATTTTCCAGCCCGACGCCCATCGCCCCGCCGGCAACCACCGCCATCGCCAGCAACATCAGCCACTGGCCGACAATCAGCTTGCGCAGCTGCGCCCGCCCGGCGCCGAGGGTTTTAAGGATCGCCACCAGATCGTAACGACTGCGGCAGTAATGGCTCATCGCCACCGCCACCGCGGCGACCGCCAACAGCAGCGTTAACAACGCCGACAGCAGCAAAAACTGCTGCGAGCGCTCCAGCGATTTACCCAGCGCGCTGTCGTCCTGCTCCAGGCCGATCCAGCGGTGTTCAGGCCCCAGCTTCGGCAACAGCCACTTTTCGTAGTCCGCCAGCTGCTGCGGGGTACCGGCGAACTTATAGCGCCAGGAAACGCGGCTGCCTGGCTGTACAGCGCCGGTTTTCGCCACGTCGGCGGTGTTCATCATTAGCCGCGGCGCCATCTGGAAGGGGTTAAATCCGGCATCCGGCTCCTGTATCACCTCCCCGGCAATGCGCAGCGTGGCGTCGCCCACGTCGATGGTGTCGCCGGTTTTCAGATTCAGCAGCGCCATTAATCGCGGCGCCAACAGCACGGTGCCGGCGTGCGGCTTCAGCCCCGGCGGCTGGGTCTGCAGCTGACCATACAACGGATAACTGTCGTCAACCGCTTTGACGTCCGCCAGTTGCGGCGTATCGCCGGAAAAGGTCATGGTGGCGAAGCCCAGCTGTTCGCCGACGGTTAAGCCAAGACGGCGCGCTTCGTCAATCCATGCGCCAGGGACTTCGCGCGAGCTACGCAGCGTACGGTCGCCGGCCATAAATTCCCGGCTCTGCTGGCTGAGTCCTTTCTCCATGCGGTCGCTTATCGAGCCCAGCGCCAGCACGCAGGCCACCGCCAGACTTAGCGCCAGCCAGACGATTAGCAGCGACGGCGAGCGCCATTCGCGCCAGAACCAGCGGGCGATCATGCTTCCTCCCGCAGCTGGCCATCTACCAGCCGCAGCCGCCGGTCGCAGCGCGCCGCCAGCAGCGGGTCGTGGGTCACCAGAATCAGCGTAGTGCCGTGCTCGCGGTTCAGCGAGAACAGCAGGTCGGCGATTTTATCCCCGGTGTGGCGGTCGAGGTTGCCGGTGGGTTCATCGGCGAACAGCAGCTCCGGGCGGCCGTTAAACGCGCGCGCCAGCGCGACCCGCTGCTGCTCGCCGCCGGAGAGCTGTACCGGCAGGTGATGCAGGCGTTTGCCCAGCCCCAACTGCTCCAGCAGTGCCCGGGCGCTGCCGCGGCTCTGGCTGTCGCTTTCACCGCGCAACAGCGCCGGAAGCTCGACGTTTTCCAGCGCATTGAGGGTGGGTATCAGCATAAAGGATTGAAACACAAAGCCGACGTGCTTTGCGCGCAGCTTCGCCCGCGCCTCTTCGTCCATCTGATGCAGCGGCTTGCCGAGCAGCGAGACTTCTCCACTGCTGCCGTCGTCCAGACCGGCGAGGATCGCCAGCAGCGTCGACTTACCGGAACCCGACTCGCCAATCAGGGCGATGGTTTGCCCTTGTTTGACAACCAGCTCAACTCCGGTAAGGATGGAAAGCTGATGCTCACCCTGACCGACGGATTTCTTAAGATGATGAACTTCAAGTATGTTTTCCGCTGGCATTTGCCTTTCCTGTTTCTGGTCCTGTTTACCTGCCGCGCGATGGCGGCCGACACGCTGTTGGTTCTCGGCGACAGTCTGAGCGCCGGTTATCGCATGGCGGGCAATACCGCCTGGCCTGCGCTGCTTAACGATAAGTGGCAGACCAAAACGCCGGTGGTTAACGCCAGCATCAGCGGCGATACCTCGCAGCAGGGGCTGGCAAGGCTGCCGGCCCTGCTTAAGCAGCATCAGCCGCGCTGGGTGCTGGTGGAGCTCGGCGGTAACGACGGACTGCGCGGTTTCCCCCCGCAGCAGACGGAACAGACGCTGCGCACTATTATTGAGCATATCAAAGCGGCGAACGCCCAGCCGCTGCTGATGCAAATTCGCCTGCCCGCCAACTATGGCCGCCGTTATAATGAAGCCTTTAGCGCAATCTACCCGGCACTGGCCAAAGAGTTTGATATTCCTCTGCTGCCCTTTTTTATGGAAGAGGTTTATCTGAAACCGCAGTGGATGCAGGACGATGGAATTCATCCTAATCGCGACGCCCAGCCGTTTATCGCCGACTGGATGGCGACGCGTTTGGCTCCCTTAGTTAATCATGACTCCTGATAACAGCGAGTCATTCGCAGGTAAAGTTATGCAAAAATCGGTTTTAGTTACAGGATGTTCCAGCGGAATTGGTCTTGAAAGCGCCCTTGATTTAAAGCGCCAGGGCTTTAACGTGCTGGCCGCCTGCCGCAAAGCGGAAGATGTCGCGCGGATGCAGGAGCTGGGGCTGACCGGTGTTATGTTGGATCTTGACGATCCGCAGAGCGTTGAGCGCGCCGCCGCCGAGGTGATTACCCTGACCGACAACCGCCTGTACGGCCTGTTTAACAACGCGGGCTACGGCGTCTACGGCCCGTTGCCGACCATCAGCCGCCAGCAGATGGAGCAGCAGTTTTCCGCTAACTTTTTCGGCGCCCATCAGCTAACGATGCTGCTGCTTCCAGCCATGGAGCCGCACGGCGAGGGGCGTATCGTGATGACCTCATCGGTGATGGGAATCATCTCCAGCCCCGGCCGCGGCGCCTATGCGGCGAGTAAATACGCGCTGGAGGCCTGGTCCGATGCGCTGCGCATGGAGCTGCGTCACAGCGGAATCAAGGTCAGCCTGATTGAACCGGGCCCCATCCGCACCCGTTTCACCAACAACGTCAATCAGACCCAGGCCGACAAGCCGGTGGAAAATCCCGGTATCGCCGCCCGCTTTACTCTCGGGCCGGAAGCGGTGGTGGAAAAAGTGCGCCATGCTTTTGTCAGCGATAAACCGAAACTGCGCTATCCGGTAACCCTGGTGACGCACGCGGTCGCCCTGCTTAAGCGGCTGCTGCCGACCCGCGCGATGGACAAAATTATCCAGGGCTGAGTTGAAGCACCTGCCGCCGTCCCCATATATCTATACAAATATCGATTAAAGAGACTTGCTCATGTCCGCACAGAATATCGTCAATATTACCGAAGCTAACCTACACCAGACGCTGCAGCAGTCCGCTGCGACGCCGGTACTGTTCTATTTCTGGTCCGCGCGCAGCCAACATTGCGAGCAGCTAACGCCTGTGCTGGAGAGCCTGGCCGCCCAGTACAACGGCCTGTTTACCCTCGCTAAAGTCGACTGCGACGCCGAACAGATGCTGGCTTCACAGTTTGGCCTGCGCGCTATCCCTACGGTTTACCTGTTCCAGAACGGTCAGCCGGTCGACGGATTCGAAGGCCCGCAGCCAGAAGAAGCGGTTCGCGCGCTGCTGGATAAGTTCCTGCCGCGCGAAGAGGAGCTCAAGGCGCAGCAGGCGCTGGCGCTGATGGAGGAAGAGAACTACGCCGAAGCCCTGCCGCTGCTGAAAGATGCCTGGCAGCTGTCGAACCAGGAGAGCCAGATTGGCCTGCTGCTGGCGGAAACGCTGATTGCCCTGCACCGTTCCGATGAGGCGGAAACCGTACTGAAAACCGTGCCGCTGCAGGATCAGGATACCCGCTATCAGGGGCTGGTGGCGCAAATCGAGCTGCTGAAAAAAGCCGCCGACACGCCGGAAATTCAGCAGCTGCAGCAGCAGGTTGAGCTGAACCCGCAAGACGCGGCGCTGGCCTCCCAGCTGGCATTACAGCTGCATCAGGTAGGGCGTAACGAAGAGGCGCTGGCGCTGCTATTCAGCCATCTACAAAAAGATTTAGGCGCCGGAAACGGCGAAGTGCGCAAAATGCTCCAGGAGATCCTCTCCGCGCTGGGCACCGGCGACGCGCTGGCCGCGAAGTACCGCCGCCAGCTCTACTCTTTGCTTTATTAATCGTAAAGCCCCCGGCTCGCGCTGCGCTAAGCCGGGCTACAGACTGGATGATCTTGTCGCCCGGGTAAGGCGTTTACGCCGCAACCCGGGGAACGCTTACGCGCGTTTTTTCAGCTGCGTCACCACCAGCTGATGGCGGGCGTTAAAGAACTTCAGGTAGGTCAGATACCCGGCGATAATCGTTGACAGGCTGGCGGTAGAGAGCAGCATAAACGTCACCATAATCTGGTACTTAATCGCTTTTACTGGATCAATCCCGGCGAAAATCAGCCCCGACATCATCCCCGGCAGGCTCACCAGCCCTACCGTTTTCGCTGAATCCACCGTCGGGATCAGCGCGGCGCGAATGCTATCGCGGATCAGCCTCGCGGAAGCCATCTTCGGCGTTGCGCCCAGGCTCAGCTTCTCCTGAATCTGCTGCTGCTCGCTGCTAAACCGCTGCCCCATATTGTTGTAGCACAGCCCGACCGCCACCATCGCGTTGCCTGCCACCATCCCGGCGATCGGAATGACCTGCATCGGCACAAACGCAATCGACCCGGAAAAAACCAGCACCGCCAGAGTTAACCCGGCGCCGGTGGTTATCGCGATAAACGAAGAAACAAAGGCTTTGTCGATATATTTGCTGCGCTTTTTCGCATTCCACGCCGCGTTAAAGCAGATAAACAGCACCATCAGCAGCGTCAGCACGGCGTGATTAACGTTAAAGATATATTTCAGCACGTAGCCGACGATAATCAGCTGTACAATCGCCCGACAAATGCTCCAGATAATATCTTTTTCCAGCGCCAGCTTTTCCCGGTAGCTAACCACAATCGCCACCAGCACCAGAACCATCGAGAGCGCCAACGACTCGTTGGTAATATTATGCCCGTTCATTTTTTTGCTCCTCCTGCGCTTTGCCGCCGGCAGGCTGGAGCGTAATCACTTCATCCGCATGGGCAATTTCATTGCTATCGTGAGTCACCCACAGAACGGCGATATTTTTTTCGCTCGCATAGCGGTGAATAATCTCATTCACATTTTTTTTATTGCTCTCGTCCAGCGCGCTGGTTATTTCATCAAGCAGCAGCACCTGCGGTAAAAACTGCAGATTGCGAATCAACGAAACGCGCTGCTTTTCCCCGCCTGACAGCTCGTTAATGGATTTTTCCAGCGTATTTTTCGCCAGACCGAAGCGGGCAAGATCGGCCACCAGCTCCTTAGGATCCGGCTGTTTTTGACGGATCTGCCACGGGAAGACCAGGTTGTCATACACCGAATCACCGAACAGCGCCGGGGTTTGCGCGCAGTAGGAAACCTGCTGGCGATAGGTTTCCGGCGTTAAGTCATTAATATCTTTACCGGCGAAGAAAATGCTTCCCGCGGTGGGGCTTTGCAGCGAAGCGATTATTTTTAATAACGTGCTTTTTCCACAGCCGGAAGGTCCGGTAATCAGCTTAAATTCCCCTGCTCTGAGCTGAAAACTAATCTCATTAAGGATGGTCACCCCATCGGCCTTAAAGCCCACGTTATCCAGGCGCAAAATAGCGTTACTTTCGGTCATTATTATTCCCAGTTTTTCGACAACGCCTCTAGTTTACTCCACTTTTCTTTCACCCGGATGCGCGGAAAGATATACTCTGGTTAAACGCGCGCCACTCTCCCGGCGCATCAACAGGCAACAAGACAGGAGGTTTTTGATGCTGATTTTTATCCCCATTCTTATTTTCGTCGCGCTGGTTATCGTCGGAGCGGCGGTAAAAATCGTTCCTCAGGGCTACCAGTGGACGGTAGAGCGCTTTGGCCGCTATACGCAAACGCTGCAGCCGGGTATGAGCCTGGTGGTGCCCTTTATGGATCGTATCGGGCGCAAAATTAATATGATGGAGCAGGTGCTCGATATCCCCTCGCAGGAAGTCATCTCCCGCGATAATGCCAACGTCACCATTGATGCGGTGTGTTTTATTCAGGTCATCGACGCGCCGAAGGCCGCTTACGAAGTCAGCAACCTCGAGCTGGCGATCATCAACCTGACCATGACCAACATTCGTACCGTGCTGGGCTCGATGGAGCTGGACGAAATGCTCTCCCAGCGCGACAGCATCAACACCCGTCTGCTGCATATTGTCGATGAAGCGACCAACCCGTGGGGCATCAAAATCACCCGCGTTGAGATCCGCGACGTACGCCCGCCGGCTGAGCTTATCGCCTCAATGAACGCCCAGATGAAAGCCGAGCGGACGAAGCGCGCCTATATTCTCGAGGCTGAAGGGATACGTCAGGCGGAAATTTTAAAAGCCGAGGGCGAGAAGCAGTCGCAGATCCTCAAAGCCGAAGGCGAGCGTCAGTCGGCGTTTTTACAGGCAGAGGCGCGCGAACGTTCCGCGGAAGCCGAAGCGCGCGCTACGCAGATGGTCTCATCCGCTATCGCCTCCGGCGACATTCAGGCCATCAACTACTTTGTCGCGCAGAAATATACCGATGCGCTGCAGCAAATTGGCGCGGCCAACAACAGTAAAGTGGTGCTGATGCCGCTCGACGCCAGCAGCCTGATGGGCTCTATCGCCGGGATCGGCGAGCTGCTTAAAGAAGGCGCTGGCGCGCAGAAAAAATCATGATCGCGCTAATTCTCGCCCACCCGCATATTTTCTGGCTCAGCCTCGGCGGACTGCTGCTGGCGGCGGAAATGCTCGGCGGCAACGGTTATCTGCTGTGGAGCGGCATTGCCGGCGTCGTGACCGGGCTGCTGGTCTGGATGCTGCCGTTGAGCTGGGAGTGGCAGGGCGCGCTGTTCGCCGTGCTGACCCTGCTGGCGGCCTGGCTATGGTCGCGCTGGCTGCGTAACCGCGTTAAGCGCCAGAAGCCGGCGGACGCTCAGCTTAATCAGCGCGGGCAGCAGCTGCTTGGCCGCCGCTTTACGCTGGAAACGGCGCTGGTTAACGGCCGCGGACACGTCCGCGTGGGCGACAGTTCATGGCCGGTCATTGCCGATGACGACCTCGCTGCGGGCAGCAAGGTTGAAGTGGTCGCCATCGAAGGCATAACCCTACATATAAGAGTCGTATCACAATAATCACGCCACAGGACATCCGTCATGGTCAGGAAGACAACGTTTACCCTTTCGCTCTGCGCCCTGCTCGCGTCAGCCGCTCAGGCATTTGCTTCTGCTGATATCGAAGATTGCTCGTGGAGCGACCCGCTATGCCTGTTAAAAGGCGAACCTGTACTGACGCCGGGAAATGACTCGCGCGACAACTTGCTGCGCCTGCTGAGCGAAGCGAAATCTTTCGCCCTGCCCGTTCAGGCCATTCCCGCTGATGTCAGCCGTACCCGCGATGTTTACTTCGCCTGGCATCCTGAGTGGGATAGCGCGCCGCCGCCCCCCGCGCCGCCGGCGCAACGCGAAGATGAAACCTTCATCCAACAAATGACGGCGCTGAATATCGACCCCGCGCAGGTCATGCCAGCCAATTCGGCTGAACGGCTGGGAACATCCGACTATGAACTGGAAAACCGCTTTGTCAGCAACACCCTTGCCGCCGTCAGCCAGTTCAACGCCGCCCTGCTCGCCGCGCCCTCTCTAACTCCGCAGCAGCGCCATGACCTGGCGCTGGCGCGGTTGAAACTGTTTTATGGCGCCAATATCACCGCCGTCGCTGATATCCTCAATAGCTTCCCGGCAGATGCGGACGCCGACTTATTCGCTTATTACCTTTCCGGCATCGCCCACTTCTATGGCGGCAATTACACCGCCGCGACCCACGATTTCACCCTGTTGCTGGAGAGTCAGCAGCCCTGGCTGACCGAGACCGCGCAATATATGCTGATGCGCACGGCGCTCAACAAAAGTAGCCAGAACAGCGTCGGGCAGTATGGCGATTTTGATATTGCACGCATCAATCGTGATGATGCCGCACAGGCGCAAAAAGAAGCACAAACCTATTTGCAACGCTGGCCCGCAGGGCTTTATGCCGACTCCGCGCGCAATATGCTGCGCCGCATTAACTGGTATCTCCAGGCGTGGCCTCAGCTGGCCGGACTCTATGAGCAGGCCTTCCGGCAGGCTGCCGACGCAGGGGAACTGCGTAGACTGGTGAGTGAATATGATAATGTCTTCGGCATGCCGTTCTACGCGCAGCCCGTTCTGGCAGCATTCCCGGACGCCCCGCAGGTCAGCTATGTCGAGCTTCTCCGCGCCCTGCGCCTGAATGCTGATAATAAGCCAACCTTAACCCAGGCACAGCTTGACGCCAGCAAAGCGGCGTTTGAGAAGAGCGGAAATCTGCCGCTGTGGCGCGACCTGCAGCTGCAGCTGTGGAACGCGACGGGCAACGATGCCGCCATCCTGCAGGCTGTCACGCCGGCGAAAACGCTGCCGTCGAATGATATTCTCGCCTTCAGCGAACAGGTCCTCTACGGCGAAGCGCTAATGGGACAAACACAGTGGCCCGCGGCGCGCGATTTTTGGCGGCAGCTGCTACAACTTAGCCAAAACCCCGAGCAACAGCAGTATATCCAGGCAAAACTGGCGGCAACGCTGGTCTACAGCGGTAACGCAGCGGCTATCTTTGCCGCCGATAGCCCGGTGACCAATCTACGCTTTCGCTCCCGAGTGCTGAAAACCCAGGCCTCTCCTGAACTGCTACGCCAACAGGCGGCCAACGGTCCCAATAACGAAGAACGTACTATCGCTCTGCATACGCTGCTGGTGCGGGACCTCACGGAAAGTCGTTTCAGCGACTGGCTGAACGACAAAAAGCTCGCCACCGCCATTACCCAGCCGGTAATCAGCGAGGCCTTTAACGACGTCAACCTTAGCAGCTTCGACTGGGATGGCGAGGCGACCGAAGCCGGTTATGCCTGCCGCAGCCTGGATGACACCGTCAACGTGCTCAGTAAAAACGCCGACGACGCCCATGCGCTTAACTGCCTGGGCGAGTTCTTCCGCACCACGCAGACGCATGTTGATCTGTGGAAAGACCAATCCGGCAACGATATGCTTGAGGCCGCCATCAACCGCCAGCAGCCTCTGGGACAGTACGATCGCCAACGCTATTACCAGCAGATTATCACCTCGCCAAAAGCGGAGCCGGAAGATAAAAGCTATGCGCTCTATCGGGCGATTCTCTGTTACGCCCCCTCCGGTAGCAACGAATGTGGCGGCGAAGATGTCGAAAAGCTGCAGCGTAAGGGCTGGTTCACGCAGTTGAAAACGCAGTATCCGGGAAGCCCGTGGGCGCAAAAACTCAAATATTACTGGTAATCGCGCTGCTGTCCGGGTCAGCGCAGGCGGCGGAGCACGTGGATGCGCGCCAGCATTCCGCCTTCTGGCTGTGGTCCGGGGTAAAAGCCAGCAACGATCTGCAGAACGCCCAGACGGTGTATCTGCATCAGGGCGAGGTGCTGACGCGTTCGGGCGAGGTCATATTCCAGCGCCTCGGCCTGCCGGTCAGCCGCCTGACGTTTCCCGCAATCTGGCTTACCGTCCGGTTTACCACACTTGATGTGCCGCAGACGATTGTGCCGCGGATCGTACGCCTGATGCAGCGTTGGCGGGCGGCTGGCAATCAGGTGGTTGGTCTGCAGGTTGATTTTGACGCAGCCACATATCAGCTCGTCGACTACGCCCAGTTTTTGCAACAGCTACGCCAGCAACTGCCGCCAGAGTTCGCGCTAGGGGTAACGGGCCTGCTGGACTGGGCTAAAACCGGCGATATTGCCACCCTGAACGCGCTTGCGGTTGATGAACTGGTGGTGCAAAGCTATCAAGGACGCCACACGGTGGCGAATTATCAGGTCTATCTCCCCGCGCTCAGCCGGCTGCGTATCCCGTTCAAACTCGGGCTGGTGCAAAACGGCAGTCGCGATCGGCAGGCGGAAATGCAGCTGAATGACTCTCCCTACTACCGCGGCACGGTGGTCTTTATGCTCAATCCGGCGCGGCGTTAAGCCTGCGCCTTGCGGTGACAGCAGCCCGAGAGATTATCGATGATCGGGCAATCCGCGCTGTCATCGCCGGGGCAGGAGTCCGCCAGCGCCAGCAGATGCGCGCGCATGCCCTGCAGCTCGCTGATATGGCGCTCAATGTCCGCCACTTTCTCCAGCGTCCGGCGTTTCACGTCGGCGCTGTGCCGCGACGGATCGTTAAACAGAAATATCAGCTCACGGCACTCTTCCAGATTAAACCCCACCTGGCGCGCCTGGCGCAGCAGAGTCAGTTCATCCAGATGCTGCTGGCTGTAGCTGCGGTAACCGTTTTCGCTACGCAGCGGCGGCGTCACCAGCCCCTTCTCTTCGTAAAAACGGATCGCTTTACTGGTTAAGCCGGTTTTTTTCGCCACATCGCTAATATTCATCTTTCCCCCTTGACCTTCCCCTTGCTGGAAGGTTTAACCTTGCTAATACTCGATGAAAGAGTGTGTTCGGTCAATCATTAACCGGAAATTATTCAGGAGTTATTTATGTCTAACACTATCGACCTTGCGCTGGATGGCCTCTCCTGCGGCCACTGCGTTAAACGGGTAAAAGAGAGCCTGGAACAACGTCCCGACGTTGAGCAGGCGGAAGTGACCGTTACCGAAGCTCACGTGACGGGCAGCGCCAGCGCGGAAGCGCTGATTGAGACCATTAAACAGGCCGGATACGGCGCGGAGCTCAGCCACCCAAAGGCTAAACCGCTGGCAGAATCATCAATCCCGCCGGAAGCACTGACAGCGGCCACCTCTGAGCTTCCGGCAGCCCGTGACGAAGATGACAGCCAGCAGCTGTTGATCAACGGCATGAGCTGCGCCAGCTGCGTATCCCGGGTTCAAAACGCGCTCGCCGCGGTGCCGGGCGTCTCACAGGCGCGGGTTAACCTGGCGGAACGCACTGCGCTGGTGATGGGCAGCGCGTCCGCCGCAGAATTAGTTCAGGCCGTAGAGAAAGCGGGCTATGGCGCGGAAGCCATCGAAGATGACCTCGAACGCCGCGAGCGCCAGCAGGAAACCGCCGTCGCCACCATGAAGCGCTTCCGCTGGCAGGCTATCGTCGCCCTGCTGGTCGGTATCCCGGTGATGGGTTGGGGGATGATCGGCGACAACATGATGGTCAGCGATGATAACCGCTCCCTGTGGCTGGCTATCGGGGTTGTCACGCTGGCGGTGATGGTCTTTGCCGGCGGCCATTTCTACCGCAGCGCGTGGAAAAGCCTGAAAAACGGCACCGCGACGATGGATACGCTGGTGGCGCTGGGTACCGGCGTCGCCTGGCTCTATTCAATGAGCGTCAACCTGTGGCCGCAGTGGTTTCCGATGGAAGCGCGCCACCTCTATTATGAAGCCAGCGCGATGATTATCGGTCTGATTAACCTCGGCCATATGCTGGAAGCCCGCGCGCGTCAGCGCTCTTCGAAAGCGCTGGAAAAACTACTCGATTTAACCCCGCCGTCAGCGCGGGTGGTCACCGACGAAGGCGAAAAAGATCTGCCGCTGGCGGAGGTTCAGGCGGGAATGACCCTGCGCCTGACCACCGGCGATCGCGTACCGGTCGATGGCATCATTAGCCAGGGCGAAGCCTGGTTCGACGAAGCGATGCTCACCGGCGAGCCGGTACCGCAGCAAAAAGGCGACGGTGACGCCGTTCATGCCGGGACCGTGGTGCAGGACGGCAGCGTACTGTTTACCGCCAGCGCCGTCGGCAGTCAAACCACGCTGGCGCGCATTATCCGCATGGTGCGCCAGGCGCAAAGCAGTAAACCGGAAATCGGCCAATTGGCGGACAAAATCTCTGCCGTGTTCGTCCCGGCGGTCGTGGCGATAGCCCTGTTCAGCGCCGCGATCTGGTACTTTTTTGGCCCGGCGCCGCAAATTGTCTATACCCTGGTGATCGCCACCACGGTGCTGATTATCGCCTGTCCGTGCGCCCTGGGGCTGGCGACGCCGATGTCGATTATCTCCGGCGTGGGTCGCGCGGCGGAATACGGCGTACTGGTACGCGACGCCGATGCGCTACAGCGCGCCAGCACCCTCGATACGCTGGTCTTCGATAAAACCGGTACCCTCACCGAGGGTAAACCGCAGGTGGTGGCGATAAAAACCTTTACCGCTATGGATGAATCCGCCGCTCTGCGTCTGGCGGCCTCTCTGGAGCAAGGTTCCAGCCACCCGCTGGCGCGCGCCATCCTCGACAAAGCCGCAGACCAACGCCTGCCTGCGGTAGATAATTTCCGCACGCTGCGCGGGCTGGGCGTTAGCGGCGAAGCCGAAGGCCGCCGTCTTCTGCTCGGCAACCAGGCGCTGCTGACTGAGCACAAGATTGCAACGGCTGAAATAGAAGACGACATGACCGCCCAGGCGTCACAGGGTGCGACGCCGGTACTGCTGGCGGTGGATGGTCAGGCGGCGGCGCTGTTCGCCATCCGCGATCCGCTGCGCGAAGATAGCGTGGCGGCATTAGCCAGGCTGCACCGCCAGGGCTATCGGCTGGTGATGCTGACTGGAGATAACCCCACCACCGCCAACGCTATCGCCAAAGAGGCGGGCATTGATGAGGTGATTGCCGGGGTGCTGCCGGACGGTAAAGCCGATGCGATTAAGCGCCTGCAAAGCCAGGGGCACCAGGTAGCGATGATCGGCGACGGTATCAACGATGCGCCCGCGCTGGCGCAGGCCGATGTGGGCATCGCTATGGGCGGCGGCAGCGATGTCGCCATTGAGACGGCAGCTATCACCCTGATGCGCCATAGCCTGAACGGCGTCGCCGATGCGCTGGACATCGCCAAAGCCACGCTGCGTAATATGAAGCAGAACCTGCTGGGGGCATTTATTTATAACTCGCTGGGCATTCCGATTGCCGCCGGGATCCTGTGGCCGCTGACCGGAACGCTGCTCAACCCGGTGGTGGCGGGCGCGGCCATGGCGCTCTCTTCAATTACCGTCGTGAGCAACGCCAACCGTCTGCTGCGCTTTAAGCCGAAAGAGTAGATGTTGTATCCCATACGCGCTAGCATGAAGCCTTCACTTCATGGAGCACGTATGGGCCTGTTAAACCGAATAAAAATGCTGTGGCAAGCGGCCGTCGGCTCGTCTTATTCCTGGCCCGCGCTGGATATCACCCTGCCCGGCGAGCGCTATCTGCACCTGGTCGGCAGTATTCATATGGGCACCCGCGACATGTCGCCGCCGCCCGCCCGGCTGTTAAAAAAGATCCGCCAGGCCGATGCGCTGATTGTGGAAGCGGATATTAGCGGCAGCGAAACGCCATTCAGCAACCTCCCCTCCTGTCCGCCGCTGGCGGAACGCCTGAGCCCATCCCAGCTTGCTGAACTGCAAGATCGTGCGGGAGAAATGGGGCTGTCCATCGCGCTGTTCGACAGCCAGCCGCTGTGGCAGGTGGCGATGGTATTGCAGGCGACTCAGGCGCAAAAACTGGGGCTCAGGGCGGATTACGGCATTGATTATCAGCTATTGATGGCGGCGCGCGAGAGCCATATCCGCGTGATGGAGCTGGAGGGGGCCGATAGCCAGATAGCGCTGCTGCGAGATCTGCCCGACGGCGGCCTGGCGCTGCTGGAGGATACCCTCACCCACTGGCGCACGAATGCGCGTCTGCTACAGGTGATGATCGGCTGGTGGCTGGAGCAGCCGCCGTCAACGGGCGCAACCTCGCTGCCAACCACCTTTAGCCAGTCGCTATATGATGTGCTGATGCACCAGCGCAACCTCGCCTGGCGCGAAACGCTGCTGGCGCTGCCGCCTGGGCGCTACGTGGTTGCCGTCGGGGCGCTACATTTATACGGGGAAGGGAATCTGCCGGATATGCTGACGTAAAAAAATGGCCAATATTGCTATTGGCCCGTCAAAGAGGAATTTCATCATTATTATTATTCCGGGGTTCGTGCCCCGGATCGTCTGATTGTCGCTCAAAGTGACCATCACTGCCAACACTATTGCGCAAGATGATACTATTTTTTAGACAGCCGTCGGGCGTATGCTTATGCCACGTTAAATCGGTTGGTAAGAAGGATAACGATGACTCCCGCCGTAAAATTACTCGAAAAAAACAAAATAACTTTTCAGATCCACAGCTACGATCACGATCCGCACGAAACCAATTTTGGCGATGAGGTGGTGCGTAAGCTGGGGCTCAACGCCGAGCAGGTCTATAAAACGCTGCTGGTCGCCGTTAACGGCGACATGAAGCATTTGGCCGTCGCGGTTACGCCAGTAGCGGGTCAACTGGATTTGAAAAAGGTGGCGAAGGCTTTAGGCGCTAAGAAAGTCGATATGGCAGACCCGATGGTCGCACAGCGGGTCACCGGTTATCTGGTGGGCGGTATCAGCCCGCTCGGGCAGAAAAAACGTCTGCCGACGGTGATAGATGCGCCGGCCCAGGCGTTCGCCACCATTTTTATTTCCGGCGGCAAACGTGGCCTGGATATTGAACTGGCAGCCAGCGATCTGGCGAAGATCCTTGCAGCGAAATTCGCCGATATCGCGCGGCGCGATTAATTGACGGTTTTTCGTCAGAGGACACTCCCGGAGGCGGCGCTGACGCGCCTTGTCCGGGCTACCAAATCCAAAACCGCTTAGACCTGAAGCCCCGGTGAGCGCAGCGCCACCGGGGAGTCGCTCGGACGTTACTGCCAGCTCACCTCGCCTTTCGGCTCATAGGCCGCCGCGTCCAGCGGTGAGTTTTTCTGGATATACTCTTTCAGCACTTCGGCATCGATAAAGCCGGTATTCACATAGCCGGGCCTGGTATCGATATGCGGGTAGCCGTCGCCGCCAGTGGCGTTAAAGCTCAGGGTCGCCATACGGTAAGTCTTCGCCGGATCCACCGGTTCGCCTTTGATGGTCAAATTGTTAAGCTTGCCGTCTTTGGCCACAAAACCGACGTTGGCAAACTGCGGATAGGCGCCGGAGTCGGGCTTCATCTGCGCCACTGCGGTCAGATACTCCGTCACTTCCTTACCGCTCATATCGACATACACCAGCACGTTGCCGAAAGGTTGTACCTTCATCACGTCTTTATAGGTGATATCGCCCGCTTCAATCGAGTCACGTATCCCGCCGCCGCTCATCACCGCGAAATCAGCATTGCTCCGCGCCATCTGCGCCGCCAGCAGTAGACGTCCCATATTGGTTTGCACAAAACGCACTTTGCTGCGATCGCCCTCCAGATGCGCGTTCACGCTACCGATTTTCACCTGCAGCTGCGCTTTGCCTTTATTCTGGTACGGCGTCAGCAGAGAGAGCATCTGCGGGCTTTCGGCGATTTGCGGCGTATAAAGCACGCGCTCGCTCTCGCCGTTGTCGTAAGTGACCTTTTTCTTCAGGTTGACCGGGATCAGCTGATAGTGCACCAGCTTCATATCACCGTTGCGGAATTCAAAGTCGGCGCGGCCTACATATTTACCCCATTCATGTGCCTGCACGATCCAGATACCGTTCTGCTTGTCCGGCGCGCACGGACTGCCCGGGACATAATCCACCTGCTTTTTATTCTCCGACGCCATGCATACCGGATCCTGCGAGTGACCGCCAACGATCATCGCCAGCGCCCCCGTCGGCAGGCTGCGCGCCATCTCAACGTCGCCAGGCGCATTAGAGCCGTGGGCGCCGTTGTCATAATGTCCCATATGGGTAGTGGCCAGAATCACATCCGGTTTTTCGTTCTGCTGCAGTTCCTGGATAACCAGTTTGGCCTCTTCCGCCGGCTTACGGAACTCGATATCGGTAAAGAACTCGGGATTGCCAATCTTAGCCGTATCGTCGGTCGTCAGGCCGATAACCGCAATATTCAGTCCGCCGCGCTTGAACAGCGCCCACGGCTTGAACAAACGTTCACCGGTGCTTTTCTGGTAAATATTGGCGGAGAGGAACGGGAACTTCGCCCATTTTTCTTGCTGACGCAGTACGCTAAGGGGATTATCAAACTCGTGATTACCGACTGCCATCGCATCATAGCCAATCAGGTTCATCCCGCGAAAATCGGGTTCCGCGTCCTGCAAGTCGGATTCCGGCACGCCAGTGTTGATATCACCGCCGGATAACAACAGCACGCTGCCGCCCTCGGCCGCCACCTCTTTGCGAATGCCGTCCACCAGCGTTTTTTGTGCTGACAGCCCGTATTCGCCATAGTCGCTGCGCCAGAAGTGGCCATGATGATCGTTCGTATGCAGGATGGTAATTTTATAGGTTTTATCCTGCTCATAAGCCTGCGCAGACAGGCTCCCCAGCGATACCGCGGTGAATAGCGCCAGCGCGACGCCTCGCTTAATAAGGTGCATATTTCTCTCCCTGACAAAGTAACAAGTGCCGAAAGTATAGCGAGTTAGCGGATTAGACAAATATGTTTTCAGAATTGCGACTTCCTTCAAACCTTAGCGGCAGGTATGTTAGGCAGATAATAATTCCACCTGCATCCTCTATAAAAAACACTTAAGCGAACCTATGGCAATGAATCAGACCGCACAACCCTTATCCGGCCCTGCTGCTGCGCCGCAAAAAGCACGCACCTCGTTTCGCATTCTCGGGGCTATCAGCCTCTCGCATTTGCTGAACGATATGATCCAATCGCTTATTCTGGCTATCTACCCGCTGCTCCAGGCCGAGTTCTCACTAACCTTTGTGCAGATTGGGATGATCACCCTCACTTTCCAGCTGGCCTCATCGCTACTACAGCCTGTTGTCGGCTACCTGACCGACAAACATCCGATGCCGTGGTCGCTGCCGATTGGCATGTGCTTTACCCTGAGCGGTCTGGTGCTGCTGGCAATCTCGGGAAGCTTTGGCATGGTTCTGCTCGCTGCAGCGCTGGTCGGGACCGGATCGTCGGTCTTTCATCCGGAGTCTTCTCGCGTGGCGCGCATGGCCTCCGGCGGGCGCCATGGCCTGGCGCAGTCGATATTCCAGGTCGGCGGCAATTTCGGCAGCTCGTTGGGGCCGCTGCTTGCGGCGCTGATTATCGCCCCCTACGGCAAAGGGAACGTTGGCTGGTTTGTCCTGGCGGCGCTGCTGGCGATTGTCGTGCTGGCGCAGATCAGCCGCTGGTATGCCGCTCAGCACCGTCTGAACAAAGGTAAACCGAAAGCGGCCATTGTTAATCCGCTGCCGAAAAATAAAGTCATTCTGGCGGTTAGCATCCTGTTAATGCTGATTTTCTCGAAATATTTCTATATGGCGAGCATCAGCAGCTATTACACCTTTTATTTGATGCAAAAATTCGGATTATCGGTACAAAATGCCCAGTTCCACCTGTTTGCCTTTCTATTTGCCGTCGCAGCAGGAACGGTGATTGGCGGGCCTGTTGGCGACAAGATTGGGCGTAAATATGTTATTTGGGGCTCTATCCTTGGCGTAGCGCCATTTACCCTTGTTTTACCCTATGCATCGCTGGAATGGACCGGCATTTTGACGGTGATTATTGGTTTTATCCTCGCATCGGCCTTTTCCGCTATTCTGGTCTATGCCCAGGAGCTCCTCCCGGGGCGGATCGGCATGGTTTCTGGTTTGTTTTTCGGTTTCGCCTTTGGCATGGGCGGCCTTGGAGCCGCGGTGCTGGGGCTTTTAGCTGACCATACCAGTATCGAACTGGTCTATAAAATCTGTGCTTTCCTGCCTCTTATCGGCATCCTGACGATATTTCTACCTAACAACCATCAAAAGTCCTGATTTTTCGGCAGCCAAAGTGTAACTTTGGCTGCCACAATCCCTTACTCCACCAGCATTACCCCGCATAAGCTGATGCCATTTTGCGCTCCGTGCTTTTTAGCACGTCAATTGCATTTTTCTGCAAAATTCAACGATTATTCATAAACAAAACTGCTAAAAGTGTCATAAACTATTATTCGGTTTTTTGGTTTTTGTGCCGAAAATGGATCAGCTCACCACTGCAAGGAGACGGAATGCACCACGCAACACCGCTAATCACCACCATTGTCGGCGGCCTTGTGCTCGCCTTTATTCTCGGCATGATTGCCAATAAGCTACGTATTTCTCCTCTGGTGGGATATTTATTAGCGGGCGTGCTGGCCGGACCTTTTACCCCGGGTTTTGTTGCTGATACCAAGCTGGCGCCGGAGCTGGCCGAGCTTGGCGTGATCCTGCTGATGTTCGGCGTGGGTCTGCATTTCTCCTTAAAAGATTTGATGGCGGTTAAGGCCATCGCCATCCCGGGCGCTATCGCCCAGATAGCCGTGGCGACGCTGTTGGGTATGGCGCTCTCTGCCATGCTGGGCTGGTCGTTAATGACCGGCATCGTCTTTGGTTTGTGTCTTTCTACCGCCAGTACCGTGGTGCTGCTGCGCGCGCTGGAAGAACGACAGCTTATTGATAGCCAGCGGGGGCAAATCGCCATCGGCTGGTTGATTGTTGAAGATCTGGTGATGGTGCTGACGCTGGTGCTGCTGCCAGCGGTCGCAGGCATGACGGAGAAAGGCGACGTGGGTCTGGCTTCCCTGGCCCTTGATATGGGTATTACCATCGGCAAAGTCGTCGCCTTTATCGCGATTATGATGCTGGTGGGCCGCCGCCTGGTGCCGTGGATTATGTCGCGCAGCGCGGCAACCGGTTCGCGCGAGCTGTTTACCCTATCGGTACTGGCGTTAGCGCTCGGTATCGCTTTTGGCGCCGTTGAGCTATTTGACGTCTCCTTCGCCCTCGGCGCCTTTTTCGCCGGTATGGTGCTCAATGAATCCGAACTCAGCCATCGCGCGGCCCACGATACGCTGCCGCTACGCGACGCCTTCGCCGTGCTGTTCTTTGTCTCCGTGGGAATGCTGTTTGACCCAATGATTCTGCTCGAGCAGCCGCTGGCAGTACTGGCGACGCTGGCTATCATCATTTTCGGTAAATCGGCTGCCGCCTTCTTCCTGGTGCGGATGTTCGGCCACTCGCCGCGCACTGCCCTGACCATTGCCGCCAGTCTGGCGCAAATCGGTGAATTCGCCTTTATTCTTGCCGGTCTGGGAATGGCGCTGGATCTGCTGCCGCAGGCCGGGCAGAACCTGGTGCTTGCCGGCGCCATTATCTCCATCATGCTCAACCCGGTCCTGTTTACCCTACTGGAAAAATACCTCGATAAAACCGAGACGCTGGATGAACAGACTCTCGAAGAAGTGCTTGAAGAAGAGAAACAGATCCCCGTCGATATCTGTAACCATGCGCTGCTGGTCGGTTTCGGCCGCGTCGGGAGCCTGCTCGGTGAAAAACTGATGGCGCAGGGCGTTCCGCTGGTGGTGATTGAAACATCGCGGACTCGCGTAGACGAACTGCGCGCACGCGGTATTCGCGCGGTATTAGGCAACGCCGCCAATGAAGAGATTATGAATCTGGCGCATCTGGACTGCGCCCGCTGGCTGCTGCTGACCATTCCTAACGGCTATGAGGCCGGTGAAATCGTCGCTTCCGCGCGAGAAAAATGCCCGAATATCGAGATCATCGCGCGCGCGCATTACGACGATGAGGTGGAATATATCGTCGAACGCGGCGCTAACCAGGTGGTGATGGGCGAACGGGAAATCGCCCGCGCCATGCTGCAGCTGCTTGAAACGCCGCCAGCCGGCGAGCTTATTACCGGTTAATGTTTCGGCCCCGGTTGACCGGGGCCAGCTTTATCCGGACTCTTAACGATCCCAGTAAGCTTCTTCCAGGCTGTCTTCACGCTCCGGCAGGCCACGGGTCAGGCGCGGCGAATGCTGGTTCAGCACCTGATAGCTCACGCGGTTAGCGTATTTACACACCTGTGCCAGCGAGGAATAGGTCAGCCACTTGCACTTGTGCTTGCTGGAGTTCGGCACGTTGTTGCGATGATAGTTATTGGCGGTAATATCGTGCAGCAGCGCCGCCAGCGCGCCGTCTCCCGCGCCGTTGGTATTCATGATCTTCTCCGGCCCGCCCATATAGGGTGCGATATGCGAATAAATACGCAGCGGATTTTCGCAATCCTGATGGCGCATCGCACGGCTGAATTCATACTGGTTAAACTCGGCAATCGCGCCCGGCAGCAGCGGATGCTGCGTTTTGCGCTTAGCCTCATCCTCAGTAAAGCTGGCCATATACAGCCCGGCAGGCCCGGCGGTGCACAGCACCAGGTCAACCCATTCCAGCGCCTTGTCGGAAGCCAGCAGCGGGTCGGACAGCCCGGTCAGCGCCTCCGCCTCCTCTTCATTCATCGCCAGAATGGAAACGTGCTCTTTAAGGAACGTCTGCCACCACGCCGGGTTATCGGCGACGACGTATTTGGTGCCCAGAGTCAGAACCACCGGTACATCGTGCTTTTTCGCATATGCGATGGCCTGCATCGTCGCGTCCGGCATCGGCTCGCCCGGCTTACAGCGTACGAGATAGGAGGTCAGCACCAGCGCGGAAGCGCCGGCGATCACGCTTTCCGGAATGCTTTCCGGACGGAGCTTGTTCATATGCCCGGGGCTGATCGCAAAGGTGCGCTCGCCGGAGTCGCTAATCAGCGTAAAGCAGCGCCCAATCGCCCCATCCACCCCTTGCAGGTAGTTCAGATCGGTACGGCTGGAGGTGTTGCACAGGTAGCGGTAAGCGTAGCCGCCGATTTCAATATTGCTGCACATGACGCCAAGCAGAACCGAACGGTCATCCGCCAGCACCGAGTAGTTGTGCATAGTGTTACCGATGGTGCCGCCGGCGAACTGGTGGGTAATCAGGTCGTTGCGAACCAGTTCCTGATACAGCGCTTCGGCGACATCATCTTCAATCACCAGCGAATGCCCGGCGCTCAGGCCGTAGCGTACGATAAACGCCTCATCCACTTTCGCTTCGATATCGACCAGGGTTTGATCGATACCAACCACCCAGGCGACGTTAGACTCATTGTCCGGCTGAATTTGCTGCAGCAGCGGATCGCGAGCGTTGACGGGAAAATAGTGTTTGGATTTGCGTTTACCGGGAAATTTCATAGTGGCGATTTATTGACAGTGAACAAGCGGGGAATAGTAGCATACTCCCCGCCGCACGCGCGATCAGCGATATTTCGCCGTCAGGTTGACCATCATTTCAATATGCGCGGTGTCCGCATTAAGCGCCGGAATGTACTCATATTGCTGGCCGCCGGCTTCGAGGAAGATTTCCCGGTTCTGCACCGCGATCTCCTCCAGCGTCTCCAGGCAATCGGCGGAAAAGCCGGGGCAGATAACCTGAATATGCTTCACCCCTTTCTCACCGAGCATTTTCAGCGTTTCGTCGGTGTAGGGCGTCAGCCAGGGCTCTCGACCAAAGCGCGACTGGAACGTCATCATCACCCGGTCAGGCGGCAGCCCCAGGGCTGAAACCAGCTCACGGGTGGTATCGCGACAGCGCTGAGGATAGGTGTCCCCTTGCTGGGCATACCGCTGCGGGATGCCATGATAGGAGAGCAGCAGTAAATCCGGCTCGCCGTGCACCGCAAAGGACGCGCGCACGCTGGCGGCCAGCGCGTGAATATAGTCCACGTCATCGGCGTAGTCGCGAATAAAAGAAATTCCGGGGATCGCGCGTTTTTTGGCAAGGATACGCCCCAGCTCATCCCACACCGCCGCCACGGTGGAGCAGGAGTATTGCGGATAAAGCGGTAGCACCACGATGTGATCCACCCCCTGCTCCAGCAACTCATCAACCGCGCTCTCCAGCGACGGCGAACCGTAGCTCATTCCCAGCGCCACCGGCGTATCCGGAAGCCGCGCAGCCAGCGCCTGCCGCTGCTGCTGGCTATAGACCATCAGCGGCGAGCCGTCTTCCATCCAGATGGACTGATAGAGCTTAGCGACCCGGGGCGCGCGCAGGGGCAGTATCACGCCGCGCAGCAGCGGCCACCACAGTAGGCGGGAGGTATCCACCACGCGCCGATCGCTAAGAAACTGTCGTAGATAGCGCTTTACCGCGTCGGGCGTGGGCGCATCGGGAGTGCCTAAATTGGCTAATAAGATACCTGTTTTCGTCTGATGCATTACCGCCTCTTAACCATTTGAATCGCTGACAATTGTAGCTGAAATGGCGCTAAACGGAACCAATCATAGAAAAAGGTAAAATGAGAGGAGTTCTCATCCCGCCGCGACGGGATGAGAACTAACGGAATTAACCGAGGATTTTTTCCAGTTCAGCGCGAACGTCGGCCACCGCTTTGGTGCCATCGACTTTCGCGTATTGGGTGTTGCCCGCTTCTGCTTCTTTCTGATAGTAGCCGATCAGCGGCGCCGTCATCTGATGGTATTCAACCAGACGCTTACGCACGGTCTCTTCCTGATCGTCTTTACGGGTGGTCAGCTCTTCGCCGGTCACGTCGTCTTTGCCTTCAACTTTCGGCGGATTAAATTTAATGTGATAAACGCGGCCGGAAGCTGCGTGAACGCGACGGCCGATAATGCGGTCAACGATCAGTTCGTCAGGAACGTCGAATTCCAGCACGTAATCCACGGTGATGCCCGCTTCTTTCATGGCGTCAGCCTGCGGAATGGTGCGCGGGAAGCCGTCCAGCAGGAAACCATTGCGGCAATCTTCCTGAGTAATACGCTCTTTAACTAGGGCGATAACCAGTTCGTCGGTGACCAGCTTACCGGCGTCCATAATATCTTTCGCCTGTTTGCCCAGCTCGGAGCCTGACTTCACCGCGGCACGCAGCATGTCGCCGGTGGAGATTTGCGGAATACCGTATTTCTCCATGATGAACTGAGCCTGAGTTCCTTTACCCGCGCCCGGAGCGCCAAGCAGAATAATACGCATTACGAAAATCCCCTCAAAAGTTGATTCAATTTTTCAAAAAACGCTAAACCATACCACCAGAACGCGGATGGCTCAAGGAAGGCGGGGCGGCTGAAACGGTTAATGGTGAGATATTTTACGTAGCGTGCGGTTTGATACCCTCACCCCGGCCCTCTCCTGCCGGGAGAGAGTGAGGGTGAGGGTAAAGATTACGACGCCAGCAGCTGGTTCATACGGCGGATAAACTGGTTCGGATCTTCCAGCGTACCGCGCTCGGCCAGCAGCGCCTGATCGAGAAGCAGCTCAACCCACTCGCCGAACTGCGTATCGTCCTGAGTATCCGCCGCGCGTTTTACCAGCGGATGCAGCGGGTTCAGCTCAAAGATGTACTTCACTTCCGGCGCGGCCTGGCCCGCAGCGGCAAACAGTTTCGCCATCTGGGTGCTCATTTCATCCGCGTCGGTGGTGACGATGGCCGGCGTATCGGTCAGACGATGGGTCAGACGAACCTCTTTCACCCGGTCGCCGAGCAGGGTTTTGGCACGCTCAACGAACGGCTCCAGCGCCTTCTCGGCTTCTTTAGTGGTTTCATCCACTTCGTCCGTCAGCTTATCCAGCGACTCATCGGCTTTCGCCACCGACTGGAACGGTTTGCCGTCGAACTCGGTCAGATAGCTCATCATCCACTCGTCGATGCGATCGGAAAGCAGCAGCACTTCAATGCCTTTCTTACGCAGCAGTTCCAGATGCGGGCTGCTCTTCGCAGCGGCGTAGCTGTCGGCGGTAATGTAGTAAATCTTCTCCTGCCCTTCTTTCATGCGGGAGACGTACTCTTCCAGCGACACGGTCTGCGCGGCGGAGTCGGTATAGGTACTGGCGAAGCGCAGCAGTTTGGCGATGGCCTGCTGGTTAGCCTGATCTTCCGCTGGGCCTTCTTTCAGCACGAGGCCAAACTGCTGCCAGAAGGTCTGATATTTTTCCGCGTCGTCTTTCGCCAGTTTTTCCAGCATCTGCAGGGCGCGCTTGCTCAGCGCGGTGCGCAGATTGCGGGTGACGCTGCTGTCCTGGAGAATTTCACGCGACACGTTCAGCGGCAGATCGTTGGAGTCGACCAGGCCGCGAACGAAGCGCAGATAGTTGGGCATAAACTGCTCGGCGTCATCCATGATGAAGACGCGCTGCACGTACAGCTTCAGGCCGTGTTTATGATCGCGATTCCACATATCCCACGGCGCCTGCGACGGGATATACAGCAGGCTGGTGTACTCCTGCTTACCTTCAACGCGGTTGTGGCTCCAGGTCAGCGGATCGCTGTAATCGTGGGCAATATGCTTATAGAACTCGTTGTACTCGTCGTCTTTGATTTCCGACTTATTGCGCGTCCACAGCGCCTGGGCTTTGTTAATTTTCTCCCAGGAGATCACGGTTTCGCCGTCCACTTCTTCGCGTTTTTCAATTTCTACCGGCAGCGCGATGTGATCGGAGTATTTACTGATGATCGAACGCACGCGCCAGTCGTTGAGGAAATCATCCTCGCCTTCGCGCAGGTGCAGCGTGATCTCGGTACCGCGATCGGCTTTGTTAATGTCGGCAACGGTATATTCGCCTTCGCCAGCGGATTCCCAGAATACGCCGTTTTCGGCGCTGTCGCCCGCCGCGCGGGTACGGACGGTGACTTTATCGGCGACAATAAACGCCGAGTAGAAACCTACGCCGAACTGACCAATCAGCTGGCTATCTTTCGCCTGGTCAGAGCCCATGGACTCAAGGAACGCCTTGGTGCCGGACTTCGCGATGGTGCCGAGATGGTCGATGACTTCATCGCGGTTCATACCAATACCGTTATCGGCGATGGTCAGGGTGCGGTTGTCTTTATCAAATGAAACACGCACGCGCAGTTCGCCGTCGCCTTCGTACAGATCCGGCTGGGACAGCGCGCGGAAGCGCAGCTTGTCGGCCGCATCGGAGGCGTTGGAAATCAGCTCACGCAGGAAAATTTCTTTATTGGAGTAAAGAGAATGGATCATCAGGTGCAGAAGCTGTTTGACCTCTGACTGAAAACCACGAGTTTCTTGTCCTTTCATCTAAATCAACCTCAACAATGCCATTGTTAATGGTAAAAAAACCGTTGAGGGTGAGATGGGGACAGAGGGAGAGGTTTTCAAGCGGAGGCCCCGAAAAGCGCCTCCGTTTGATTAAAAACGAATCTTATGCCGCCCGGCTAGAGAGTGGGACAGCGTCGTGCCGTCAACCATTTCCAGCTCGCCGCCAACCGGAACGCCATGGGCGATACGGCTCGCGTCTACGCCATACTGCGCGCAGAGCTCGGCGATATAATTCGCCGTCGCCTCTCCTTCCACCGTTGGGTTGGTCGCAAGGATCACTTCCTGCATCGATTCGTCACGCAGACGCTGTTCCAGACGATCGAGCCCAATGTCATCCGGCCCAATCCCGTCAAGCGGCGACAGGTGGCCCATCAGCACAAAGTAGCGACCGGAAAACTGCCCGGTCTGCTCGATAGCGTAGATATCCGCTGGGCTCTCTACCACGCAAATCTGGCCGTTTTCCTTGCGCCGAGGGTTGCTGCAAATATTGCACACCTCCTGCTCGGTGAAGGTGCGGCAATCGGCGCAGTGGCCGATTTCCGACATCGCGCGCGTTAGCGCCTGCGCCAGGCGCATCCCGCCGCTGCGGTCACGCTGCAGCAGGGTAAACGCCATGCGCTGCGCCGACTTCGGGCCGACGCCCGGCAGGCAGCGCAGTGCTTCCATAAGCTGCGTTAACAGCGGACTGGTCTGCATCAGAACGGCATCTTAAAGCCTGGCGGCAGCTGCATACCGGCGGACACGGACGCCATTTTTTCTTTCTGCGTTTCTTCGATGCGGCGGGCGGCGTCGTTAAACGCGGCGGCCACCAGATCTTCCAGCATGTCTTTGTCGTCTTCCAGCAGGCTCGGGTCGATCTCAACGCGACGGCAGTTGTGCGCGCCGTTGATGGTGACTTTTACCAGCCCAGCGCCGGACTCACCGGTCACTTCCAGACGGGCCACTTCTTCCTGCATCTGCTGCATTTTTTCTTGCATCTGCTGGGCCTGCTTCATCAGGTTACCCAGACCGCCTTTTCCACCAAACATAGGCTTCTCTCTCAGTAAGTCATCGTTAAGGATGCTGACCGCAAGTCAGACTTGCAATCAAATGGGGCGAATACTCTCTTCATCCAGGTCCGCATCGAAGAATCGACGCAGGGTCTGAATGTTATTATCCGCAATAATCGCTTCACGCGCCTGCGCGAGCTTTTCTTCATAAATTGCCTGCCGCCACTCAAGCGGCGTTCGCATCGCGGGATTATCATCTTCCACGATGGTCAATTCAACCGGCGTACCGTACAAAATGCCGAGCGCTTCCGCCAGCTTTTGCTGCGCACCCGCCGAATTCAGGTGACGCTGGCTCGGACGCAGATGCAGGCAGACGCGATTGTCCTCCTGCTCTTTCCAGGCGTTAAGGGCCACCTGCTCCACCAGTTTTGGCACCGCGAGCTGGCTGACTTCCGCCGCCCAGCTATCGCGCTCGACCGCTTCGACTGCCAGTTTCGCCGCCAGTTCCGGCGTTTTTTCATGCTCCAGCGCTTTTTTCAGCGCCTTTGGCGTCGCCACTTCTTCTTTTACGGTTTCAACAACCGTCGTTGATTTCCAGCGATAGGCTTCTTTTTTCGCCGGGGCTTTTTCCAGCGCAGCCGCAGCCGGACGCGCCTGTACGCGCTCGGTAATCGAACTCAGTCGTTCCAGCGCAGCGTTATTCACCGGCCGCGCGCGAGAAGCGGCTGCCGGTTCACTCTTTTTTGGGGTGGGCGCTCCCTGGCTACGCTGCAGCTGGCTGCGGGCCGCCAGCACCTGGCTAGTGGTCTGCGGCAAATTCGGCGGCGGCGGCGCGGATTCTGGAACGGCCTGCTGGACGGGTGCGGCCTGAATGGCCGGCACCGGCGGCGCCTCCGGTTCCGGTAACGGCATACGCGGATGGAAAGCCAGCGCACGCAGAAGCGTCATCTCAACCCCCATTCGTCTGTCCGGGGCGTACGGGAGCTCTTTGCGGCCAATCAGTAGCGTTTGATAGTACAGCTGAACATCGGTTGGCGGCACCGTCCGCGCCAGCTCGCGCATGCGCAGCTCAATCGCGGCCATATCCGTTCCCAGCGCCGACGGCGAGAGCTGAACCATCGCAATACGGTGCAACAGGCTCTGCATCTCCACCAGCAAGGCCTCCCACTCTACGCCGCGGGCGGCAGCCTCATTCACACCGGCCATAACCCGCTCGCCGTCGGCAGCCACCAGCGCCTCAATCAGCGATAACGCCTGATCGTCGTCAAGGGTGCCGAGCATGGCGCTGACGGATTCTGCCGTCAGACGACCATCGCCGCTGGCAATGGCCTGATCGGTCAGGCTTAACGCATCGCGCAGGCTACCGTCCGCTGCGCGCGACAGCAGCTGCAGCGCGCGCGGTTCAAACGCGATCTGCTCGGCGCCGAGAATATGCTCCAGCTGATGGCGAATCTGTTCGACGTCCAGCGCCTTGAGATGAAACTGCAGGCAGCGGGAAAGAATGGTCACGGGCAGCTTCTGCGGATCGGTCGTCGCCAGCAGGAATTTAACGTGCGCCGGCGGCTCCTCCAGCGTTTTTAACAACGCGTTGAAGCTGTGGCGCGAAAGCATATGGACTTCATCGATCAGATAGACCTTGAAGCGGCCGCGGGCCGGCGCGTACTGAACGTTATCCAGCAGATCGCGGGTATCTTCGACTTTGGTACGCGAGGCGGCATCGATCTCGATCAGATCGACAAAGCGCCCCTGTTCTATTTCACGGCAGTTATCGCAGACGCCGCAAGGCGTGGCGGTGATGCCGGTTTCGCAGTTTAATCCTTTTGCCAACAGACGCGCGATAGAGGTTTTACCCACGCCGCGGGTGCCGGAAAAAAGATATGCGTGATGAATGCGCCCTAACGACAAGCCGTTCGCCAGTGCGGTCAGCACATGTTCCTGGCCGACGACGTCAGCAAAGGTTTGTGGGCGCCATTTACGGGCTAAGACCTGATAACTCATGGGCTGGCTCTGAAACGCTGGAAGGTGAAATCACGAGGGGTCATGCTATCACAGCCCCGCTCAATCAGCGAGGCTATGTGGCGGGAAATGCTTAGTGGCCCGGGAAAGGGACCAGGCTATAGCAGTTGATTCCCAGTTTTTCCAGGCGCTGCTCGCCGCCCAGATCGAACAGATTGATAATAAAGGCCGCGTCATACACTTCACCGCCCAGACGACGGATGAGCTTCACGGTGGCGTCGATGGTGCCGCCGGTCGCCAGCAGATCGTCAACCACCAGCACCTTATCGCCTGCTTTAATGGCATCAACATGGATTTCCAGCTGATCGGTGCCGTACTCCAGCTCGTAGCTTTCCGCGATAGTTTCACGCGGCAACTTACGCGGCTTGCGTACCGGAACAAAGCCTACACCCAGCGCCAGCGCAACCGGTGCGCCAAACAAAAAGCCGCGCGCCTCGGTGCCCACCACTTTGGTAATACCCGCGTCTTTATAACGCTCGGCCAGCAGTTCAATGCTGAGCGCATAGGCCTTTGGGTCTTCCAGCAAGCTGGTGACATCACGGAAAAGGATGCCAGGTTTCGGGTAGTCCTGGATGCTTTGGATGCTGTTCTTCAGATATTCAAGCTGCTGTGCTGTTGCGGTCATAAGTTTATGCCTGATTAAAACGGTATTACTCGCGGACATGCAAAATGGGCCAAGGAAACTTTTGTTTAACCTTTGACCAGGCTTACCCGCGCTCGAAAACGCCAGAATTTACTGGCTGTCAGCGACAATTGCAACCATCATTATTGCGCATCAGTGCTTTTGTTGCTTTGCATCAACCACCGGAATGCGCCACATAAATATCAGCAGACAGGCCAGAACGATCAGCAGAAAGATGCGCACCCAGGTAAGATTAACCAGCCATAGAGAAATAGCAAAGGTCAGTAAAATCATCACCACCGCCCGCGGCTTAGCGCCTGGCGGCATGGCACGGTATTGCTGCCAGTGGCGCAGGTAGCCGCCAAACCATGAGCGGTACAATAGCCAGTGGTGAAAGCGCGGCGACGAGCGGGCGAAACACCAGGCGGCAAGCAGGATAAACGGCGTCGTCGGCAGTAGCGGTAAAAAAACGCCCAGCGTTCCCAACGCCACCGACAGCCAGCCAATGATGATCAAAATAATACGTGGCATAATGCGAATCGTTATCAAGAAGATAACGCTAATGTAGCACAGTTGCTTATCAGGGGATGGAGGAGTTATTTGAAAACCACCCGGCTTTTACATTCGCTGGAAAATCAGCTTGCGGAACTGGCCGATCAGGTAGCGCCGATGGCGAATCACGCGACCCTCAGCCCGCGTTTCGATCGCCAGTTGTTCCGAACCCGCAGCACGCAGATGCAGGCTTATCTTGATGAAGCCAGAAGTCGCTTTATGGAATTAAAACAAGCGGTCGAGCACCAGCAGCTGGCGCAGGTTGCCTGGCTGGCGGAACAGCTTGTGGCCCAAATCGCCGCAATTAGCCGGGAAACGGCGACCTGGTCATTACGTGCCTGGGATAGCGCGTCGCCAACGCTTGGCCGCTGGCAGCGGCGACGGATACAGCATCAGGAGTATGAACGGCGCCTGCTGGCCATGCGCAACGATCGCCAGAGACGGCTGGCGCAAGCCATCAGCCTTGATGACCAGCAACGGCTGGCAAAGGAAGTTGAAGCCTATACCGGGCGCCTCGCCCGCTGTCGCGATGCGCTGGAAAAAATTGAAAACAGGCTGGCCCGCCTAACACGCTAACTGGAGGTAGAAGTATGTCGCTGGAAAATGCGCCTGACGAGATCAAGCTGGCGGTCGATTTAATTATGCTGCTTGAGGAAAATAAAGTCCCTGCGCAAACCGTGCTAGCCGCGCTGGAAGTTATCCGTCGTGACTATGAAAACAAAGTAAAAAGTGCGGAAGAAGCCTCGCAAAACGCGCCTGAGTAGTCTGTTGGCGGATCGGTAGGGGTGGCAGAGTCATCGCCTGCCCTTTACCACAACGGATAGATGCTCATGGAAAGATTCTCACGTACGCCGCACGATGCCATTTTCCGTCAAATGCTGACCCAGAAAGAGGTCGCTCGCGACTTTTTACAGCTTAACCTTCCCGCGCCGTTTTTAAGTATCTGCGATCTCAATACGCTGCAGCTGGCGTCCGGCAGCTTTATCGAAGAGGACCTGCGATCCAGCTACTCCGACATTCTCTATTCCCTGCAAACGAGGCACGGGGCTGGGTATATCTACGCGCTGATTGAACACCAAAGCTCGCCGGATAAGCTGATGGCTTTTCGCCTGATGCGCTATACGCTGGCGGCCATGCAGCGCCACCTTGACGCCGGCCACGAGACGCTGCCGCTGGTGGTCCCAATCCTGTTTTATCACGGCTCCGTCAGCCCCTGGCCACATACGCGCAGCTAGCACCAACTTTTTGACCATCCTGAGCTTGCCGGCGCGCTGTACGGCGGCGATTTTCCGCTGGTGGACCTGACCGTTATGCCAGATAATCACATCCTCCGCCACCAGCGTAAGGCGATGCTGGAACTGTTGCAAAAGCATATCCGCCAGCGCGATCTGGCCGAACTGCAACCCATGCTGATTACGCTACTGGCGCAAGGATATCTGACGGAAAATCAGATCAATACCTTAATCCGCTATATGCTGCAGGCGGGATCCACGGAAAAACCCGGGCCACTCATTCGCGAACTGGCGAAGCAGTCGCCCAGGCACAAGGAGCTCATGGTGACGATTGCCGAATGGCTGGAAGAGAAAGGTCGTAAAAAAGGTAGAAAATAAGGAAGGCTGGAGGGGCGTAAAGAAAACTCGCGCAGCATTGCCCTGAAAATGCTCGCCAGCGGGCTGGATCCAAAGATGGTGATGGAGCTGACCGGCCTGAGCCAGGAAGAACTCTCCTCGCTCAGCCATTAAAACCTGCGGGGCGGCATCCCCGCCGCCCCATTATGCTTAGCCCATCGTCGGCGAGGCATCGCCGCCTTTATCACGCTTCACCTCTGTGACTTCATCGCCTTTCTCATTGCGCAGATGAACTTCAAGCTGGTTAAAGGCAATATCAATACTGTTCTCGCGACACAAACGATCGATAGCGCGGTTAAGCTCATCCACCGCGTAGCTGCGATCGCGAAGTTCACGCACGTACAGGCGCAGTTCATGATCGAGCGTACTGGCGCCGAAGGTGGTAAAGAAGACCGCTGGCGCGGGCTCTTGCATGACTTTCGGATGCTCATGCGCGGCCTGGAGCAGCACTTCTTTAACCTTATCCAGGTCGGAACCATAGGCCACGCCAAGGCGGATGACCACGCGGGTGACGGTGTCGGATAGCGACCAGTTGATCAAGCGTTCCGTCACGAAGGCCTTATTCGGGATAATGACCTCTTTACGGTCAAAATCGGTAATGGTCGTGGCGCGAATACGGATTTTGCTGACGGTACCGGAGAAGGTGCCTATGGTCACCGTATCGCCAATACGCACCGGGCGCTCAAAGAGAATAATCAAACCGGAAACAAAGTTACCGAAGATCTCCTGTAGGCCAAACCCTAAACCAACCGACAGGGCGGCTGCCAGCCACTGAAGTTTGTCCCACGAGACGCCCAACGAGCCAAATACCGTCATCGCGCCAATAACAATAATGGCGTAATTAAGGATGGTCGTAATCGCATACGACGCCCCCTGGCGCATATTGAGTCTCGATAGCACCAGCACTTCCAGTAGGCCCGGCAGGTTGCGAATTAACGCCCAGGCGACTATCGACGCGACAATCGCGAACAGCAGGCTGCCCATGGTGACGCTTTTCACGGCGCTGACGCCGGCTTCCGTACCGTTGTAATGCCACAGCGTAATACTGTCGAGATAGGCGAAGACGGTGATCAGATCGGACCAAATCGCCCAGAAAAGCACGGCAAACAGCGCAATCATCACCAGCATCGTAATACGCAGCGTTTGCTGGTTAACCTGCTCCAGGGCAATGGTCGGTTCTTCCTGGGGTTCGGCCCCTTCAGCGCCCTCTTTAACCAGATGCTGACGGCGCGCCAGCGCACGGCGCCAGGCAATACGCCGGGCGGCCACGCTCAGGCCGCGCAGAACGGTCTGATAGAGCAGGTTCCACAGCATCACCAGATAAACGGTTTCAATCCAGCGGCCGGCAAGACGCAGCGTGGTGTAGAAGTAGCCGGTTGCCGTCAGCACCATCAGGGCGATAGGAACAATCGATAGCACGGTGACCGTAATAAGGCGCAGGCTGTGGGATTCTTTATCGCGCCAGCTCTCGCGGCACATCGGCAGGACAAGCACCGCGATCAGCAGCAGGTTGAGGAAAATCACAAACTGCCCGAGCACGTCATCCATCAGATGAAGCGGCGACAGCTCCGACATCACGGACCAGAAATTCAGCGGCAACAGGGCAAGGCTTACGCGGACAATCTGCCGCCGCCAGTGGCTGGTCAACTGCGAAGGCATATTAAAGTGGCTCACCGCCACACCGTCTTTTTCCAGCACCTTCCAGCACAGGCCAAACACCAGCCAGAACAGCGCCAGCTTCTTGCTGTAGGCCCACAGCAAATCGCTGATATTCAGCTGCATCGTCAGCAGAATCAGACCAATGGCCAGAATCAGCAGCACCACCGGCAGCGCGCGGATCAGATCGATAAGAATCGCTTTCGGCGTGTGGAGCTGAGTATCATTGCGCAGTTGCCCCACCTGTGAAGCCAGCTTCGCCTGATACGCTTTAAGCCACTGCAGACGCCAGCGAATAAGCCCAGCGATCAACAGCAGCGGCAGCCCGGCAAGGAAAGCGATAAATACCGCAGGCCAGGCCTTTTCCCAGTTTACGGTGATTTTCATCGCCTTAAACTGCCCTTTCAGCGCTTCCGGGAAGGATTTAACCCATTCCCAGTCCATCGGACGGTTGCTGTTTACCCAAAAAATCTGCTGCGTCAGAATGGCTTTCAGGTTGGTCGACACGCTCATTAACTGCTGCTGGTTGATCTGCAGGTTAATCGCCATCATCAGCTGGTTACCCAGCTGTTTGTTAAACTGATCGAGCAGTTCACGGCGCATATCAACGATCTCGAGAAGCGCGTCATGCACCTCGGAATTCACCTCGCTACTATGCCCCTCCTCCAACTTCGCGACGTACGCATCGCTCTGGAACAACGCATCACGCTGCTGGTTAACCTCAAACTGCTCGAGGCGCAGGTCAGCGATGCGGTTCGTCATATCGCTCAGCTCCTCCGCAGAGGGCAGCGTTTGCTGCTGCTGATAAAGGATACGCGACAGCAGCAGGCTGCCTTTCAGCACGGAGATCTGCTCTTTTATGTCACGCTCGGATTGCAAAGCGCGATCGAGCCAGGTCTTCACTTTGATATTGCGCTGAACCAGCTGATTACCATTTTCCGTCGCTGAAATAAGCCTTTCGCTAAGCTGGTGGTTAATATCCAGCTCCTGCTTCACCAGCGGGTTGGCCTGAATACGCGCCGTTTCGTCCGGGGACACGGCTTCCTGCGCCGTCTTTTCCGTCAGCGTCAAGCGCTTGCTATTCACCGCTTCCTGCAATAGCTGCAGCTGGTGTTCCAGGCGATTACTGTAGGCGGTGACGTAATCACGCTGCTTTTGCAGGGTATCCTGCAGCACCGTGTTGCCTTCCAGGCTTTTGCGCTGCTGGTCTATCTGCGCATTCAGCAGAGCCTGCTGCGCCAGCAGTAAATTCTGCTGGGTAGGACGCAGCGTCTCCTCGCCCGTCGAGGTGCCATTCAGACGATTACGGATCTGCTGCAGCTGCTGCGAAGCGGAATACATCGCATTCTGCACGCGTTCCGGCTGCGTCTGTAGAGAAACGAGCTGGCTGTTGTAGGTTGCCAGGTCGTTCTGCGCGTTTTGCAAATCGTCCAGCGTCTGGGAGACGCGCGCTTCCAGCTGACGTAACGATAACGTGCTCAGCGTTTTACGCGTCGCCTCATCATCGGGTACATCGCTTAGCGCGTTGAGGCTATCGATAGCCTGATTCATTTTCGCTGGCGCCTGAGTCACCTGCTGACGCAGTTGCGTCGTTTCCGTCTTAATGCGTTCGATTTTATCGAGGGTTTCAAGGGTCTGGGTCAGGTCCTGCTGAACCAGCTTGTCCTGCGGGGTCAGATCCTTTTGCTTACTCAGCATCGTGAGCTGGCTTTGGACCTCAGAACGTTCAGGTAAATCAGCCGCCAGCGCCGGGTTAACGCTAATACAGCCGATAAAAAACATCAGGGTAAGAACAACAGTGGATATGGCGTTTCGCCAACGGATAGTATGCAGCATAGTGTTAACATGAGTGATTGCAAAAGCCGGAGAATACCGGGGATCGTCGCAGCGCGAAGAATAGCACTTCTGTTATCGCGCGAATAGCGGCGAACAGCAGGAAAAATGTTCCTGATGCCCGCAAGGAGACTTAAGCTTCCCGTTCTTCACAACCGCGTAGGGAGGGACAAAATTGATACATTTCAAGCAGCGTTTCGACATAAGCCCGCGCTTCTTTTCGCAGATCGAAGGCGTTGGGCGCCAGCAGCCAGTTTTCCATCAGGCCAGAAAGGTAGCTGCGCATTAAAATCGCCGCCCGGCGGGTCAATAAATTCCCGGGCAGCATCTTCGCCGTAATGCACTCTTTTAATGTTTGTTCGATACGATCGTAGCTATCAAGGCATAAACTTCGCTGTGCTTCCTGCAACGTGACCATCTCACCGACGAATTCACATTTATGGAAGATGATTTCCATCATCAGGCGGCGGCGTTCCTCTGTCACAGTTGCTTCAAGGATATACACTAAGATCTCTCTGACAACTGACAGTGGATCGTTGGGGAATTTTGCCCGATACTCAACTTCGAGATCGTTGATGTTGGCTTCTGAAAGTACCCATATTTCATTAAATAAATCTGATTTATTTTTGAAATGCCAATAGATAGCGCCCCTCGTCACACCGGCCTCTTTTGCAATTGCGGCCAGCGAGGTGGATGATACCCCTTGCTGCGAAAACAAACGCAGAGCAACATCCAGAATATGTTGCCGGGTCTCAAGCGCCAGTTGTTTGGTTTTTCGTGCCATAGGTCGATGAGTTTATAGAGGTTACGTTTACATACATTTATGAATGTATGTACCATAGCATGACCATAATAGAAACACAGCAGTGGGTTTGTGGTCGATTGAGCCACTGAACAATTTGAAATTGGACACTCGAGGTTTACATATGAACAAAAACAGAGGGTTAACGCCTCTGGCGGTCGTTCTGATGCTCTCAGGCAGCTTAGCGCTAACAGGATGTGACGACAAACCGGCTCAGCAAGGGGCCCAGCAAATGCCGGAAGTCGGTATTGTGACGCTCAAATCCGCTCCTCTACAAATTACTACCGAACTACCAGGCCGTACCAGCGCTTATCGCGTTGCGGAAGTTCGTCCTCAGGTCAGTGGCATTATTCTTAAACGTAACTTCACTGAAGGGAGCGATATCCAGGCAGGCGTATCTCTTTATCAAATCGATCCGGCGACCTATCAGGCCACGTATGAAAGCGCGAAAGGCGATTTAGCCAAAGCGCAGGCGGCAGCAAATATGGATCAGTTGACGGTTAAACGTTATCAGAAACTGTTGGGCACTAAGTACATTAGCCAACAGGATTACGATACTGCCGTGGCGACGGCTCAGCAGAGCAACGCCGCCGTGGTCGCCGCCAAAGCTGCAGTTGAAACCGCGCGCATTAATCTGGCCTACACCAAAGTCACCTCGCCAATCTCCGGCCGCATTGGTAAATCCGCCGTCACGGAAGGCGCTCTGGTGCAAAACGGGCAAACCACCGCGCTGGCGACCGTGCAACAGCTGGATCCTATCTACGTTGACGTGACGCAATCGAGCAACGATTTCCTGCGTCTGAAACAAGAGCTGGCCAACGGCAAGCTGCAGCAGGAAAACGGTAAAGCGAAGGTTGAACTGGTCACCAACGACGGTCTGAAATACCCGCAGAACGGTACGCTGGAGTTCTCTGACGTCACCGTTGACCAGACAACCGGTTCTATTACGCTGCGCGCTATTTTCCCGAACCCGGATCACACTCTGCTGCCCGGCATGTTCGTCCGCGCACGTCTGGAAGAAGGTGTAAATCCTGATGCGTTGCTGGTTCCTCAGCAGGGCGTAACCCGCACTCCACGTGGCGATGCCAGCGCTATGGTTGTCGGCGAAGGTGATAAAGTCGAAGTTCGCCAGATTACCGCCACTCAGGCTATCGGTGATAAATGGCTGGTCACCGAAGGGCTGAAAACGGGCGATCGCGTCATCATCACCGGTCTGCAGAAAGTCAGACCAGGCGTACAGGTTAAAGCGCAGGAAGTCGTTTCTGACGATAAACAGCAAGCCGCAGGCAACGCTCAGTCAGAACAAACCAAGTCTTAACTTAAACAGGAGCCGTTAAGACATGCCTAATTTCTTTATCGATCGCCCCATATTTGCGTGGGTGATCGCCATTATCATCATGCTGGCTGGGGGGTTGTCGATCCTCAAATTGCCGATAGCGCAATATCCAACGATTGCGCCGCCGGCAATTTCCATTACAGCCATGTACCCCGGTGCCGATGCTGAAACCGTGCAGAACACCGTGACCCAGGTTATCGAACAGAACATGAACGGTATCGATCACCTGATGTACATGTCTTCCAATGGCGACTCCACCGGTACAGCAACCATTACGCTAACCTTTGAATCAGGTACCGATCCGGATATTGCCCAGGTACAGGTGCAGAACAAGCTGGCGCTGGCGACACCGCTGCTGCCGCAAGAAGTTCAGCAGCAGGGTATCAGCGTTGAAAAGGCCTCCAGCAGCTTCCTGATGGTTGTCGGCGTTATCAATACCAACGGCACCATGAATCAGGATGACATTTCTGACTATGTCGCCGCCAACATGAAGGATGCGATTAGCCGTACCAGCGGCGTCGGTGACGTCCAGCTGTTTGGTTCCCAGTACGCCATGCGCATCTGGATGGATCCGAACAAACTTAATAACTTCCAGCTGACGCCGGTTGACGTTATCAGCGCCCTGAAAGCGCAGAACGCCCAGGTTGCAGCAGGACAGTTAGGCGGTACGCCGCCGGTGAAAGGTCAGCAATTGAACGCCTCCATCGTGGCGCAGACCCGTTTAACCAATACTGAAGAGTTCGGCAATATTCTGCTGAAGGTCAACCAGGACGGTTCCCAGGTGCGTCTGCGCGACGTCGCGAAGATTGAGCTGGGCGGTGAAAACTATGACGTTATCGCTAAGTTTAATGGTCAGCCCGCATCTGGTCTGGGTATTAAATTAGCAACCGGCGCGAACGCGCTGGATACTGCCAACGCCATTCGTGCCGAACTGAAGAAAATGGAGCCTTTCTTCCCTTCAGGCCTGAAGATTGTTTATCCGTATGACACCACCCCATTCGTGCAGATCTCCATTCACGAAGTGGTGAAAACGCTGATCGAAGCAATCATTCTGGTGTTCCTGGTTATGTATCTGTTCCTGCAGAACTTCCGCGCAACGCTGATTCCGACTATCGCCGTGCCGGTCGTATTGCTGGGGACGTTCGCTATCCTCGCGCTGTTCGGCTTCTCGATAAACACGCTCACCATGTTTGGTATGGTGCTCGCCATAGGCCTGCTCGTGGATGACGCCATCGTGGTGGTGGAAAACGTCGAGCGTGTGATGGCCGAAGAAGGACTACCGCCGAAGGAAGCCACGCGTAAATCAATGGGCCAGATTCAGGGCGCGCTGGTGGGTATCGCGATGGTGCTTTCCGCGGTGTTTATCCCGATGGCCTTCTTCGGCGGTTCTACCGGTGCGATTTACCGTCAGTTCTCGATCACCATCGTTTCCGCAATGGCGCTGTCGGTACTGGTGGCATTGATTCTGACCCCGGCGCTCTGCGCCACGATGCTGAAGCCCATCCAAAAAGGCAGCCATGGCGCAACCACCGGCTTCTTCGGTTGGTTTAACCGTATGTTCGATAAGAGCACGCATCACTACACCGATAGCGTAGGCAACATCCTGCGCAGCACCGGTCGTTATCTGGTGCTGTACCTGATCATCGTTGTCGGCATGGCCTGGCTGTTCGTTCGTCTGCCAAGCTCGTTCCTGCCGGACGAAGATCAGGGGGTATTCCTGAGCATGGCGCAGCTGCCTGCGGGCGCAACTCAGGAGCGTACCCAGAAGGTTCTGGATGAGATGACCGATTACTATCTCACCAAAGAGAAAAATAACGTTGAATCGGTATTCGCCGTTAACGGCTTTGGTTTCGCGGGTCGTGGGCAGAACACCGGCATCGCGTTCGTCTCTCTGAAGGACTGGAGTCAGCGTCCAGGCGAAGAGAACAAAGTTGAAGCGATTACCGGGCGCGCAATGGGCTATTTCTCACAGATTAAAGACGCAATGGTGTTCGCCTTTAACCTGCCGGCAATTGTTGAACTGGGTACCGCAACGGGCTTTGACTTCCAGCTGATCGACCAGGCAGGGTTAGGCCATGAAAAACTGACTCAGGCTCGTAACCAGCTCTTTGGTATGGTTGCGCAGCATCCTGATGTCTTAAGCGGCGTTCGTCCAAACGGTCTGGAAGATACTCCGCAGTTCAAAGTGGATATCGATCAGGAAAAAGCGCAGGCTCTTGGCGTTTCTATCAGCGATATTAACACGACGCTTGGCGCAGCATGGGGTGGTAGCTACGTCAACGACTTCATTGACCGCGGTCGTGTGAAGAAAGTGTATATCATGTCTGAAGCGAAATACCGTATGCTGCCGGAAGATATCGGTAACTGGTACGTACGCGGTAGCGATGGACAGATGGTGCCCTTCTCCGCCTTCTCGACTTCACGCTGGGAATACGGCTCACCGCGTCTGGAGCGTTACAACGGTCTGCCATCGATGGAAATCCTCGGCCAGGCGACACCGGGTAAGAGTACCGGTGAAGCGATGAACCTGATGGAAGAGCTGGCGGGTAAACTGCCTGCAGGCATTGGCTATGACTGGACCGGCATGTCTTATCAGGAACGGTTGTCAGGCAACCAGGCACCTGCGCTGTACGCCATCTCGCTGATTGTCGTCTTCCTGTGTCTGGCTGCGCTGTATGAAAGCTGGTCGATTCCGTTCTCGGTAATGCTGGTCGTTCCACTCGGGGTTGTGGGTGCGCTGCTGGCTGCCACCTTCCGCGGATTGACCAACGACGTTTACTTCCAGGTTGGTCTGCTGACGACCATTGGCCTGTCGGCGAAGAACGCGATACTAATCGTTGAATTCGCCAAAGATCTGATGGATAAAGAGGGCAAAGGTCTGATTGAAGCAACGCTGGAAGCCGTTCGTATGCGTCTGCGTCCGATTCTGATGACCTCGCTGGCGTTCATCCTTGGGGTCATGCCGCTGGTTATCAGCTCCGGCGCAGGCTCCGGCGCGCAGAACGCCGTTGGTACTGGCGTAATGGGCGGGATGGTGACCGCGACGGTTCTGGCGATTTTCTTCGTGCCAGTGTTCTTCGTGGTAGTCCGTCGCCGCTTTAGTAAGAAAAATGAGGATATTGAGCACAGCCATCCGGTTGAGCATCATTAATCTCTCTTCACAGGGCCGCATACGCGGCCCTTTTCTTTTCCCTGATTTAAAGCGCACGGATTGTTATTGTTTGTTTTATAACCTGAGATATAATATTTAATGATGAGTCGTGGTGCTTATCTCCGTTTTTCTCTGCGACTTTCCTTCCCGCTCACCCTAACTCAGAATATTCTCAATCACTGACTTTATGTATGGTTGTCTTCGTATAACGGCAAAACGCAGCGGCTAACCTGATGAAATATAAGGTCAGTATTCATTTTTACCGATCGGGTTAACGGCACGATATAATAAAGACCGAGGCATTGAAGATAAATGGACGCTGATAATTGTAATTTTTCGTAATAGCACGATGAAATCTTTTTAAGAGTGGATTATAGTTAAACAGCAAGATTACAATGTATGTGTCAGGTCTGTTAGTCGTGTTCATCCCACAACGGTCGTTTAAACCACTCAAAAGGGGATGCGTTATGGACGAATACTCGCCAAAAAGACATGATATTGCGCAGCTTAAATTTCTCTGCGAAACCCTGTATCATGACTGTCTTGCAAACCTGGAAGAGAGCAACCACGGCTGGGTTAATGACCCAACTTCGGCTGTCAATCTTCAACTTAATGAATTGATCGAGCACATTGCCGCGTTCGCGCTTAATTATAAAATTAAGTATGCTGAGGATAATAAGCTGATTACTCAGATTGACGAATATCTGGATGACACTTTCGTCTTGTTCAGCAACTACGGCATTAACAGTGCGGATCTGCAGAAATGGCGCAAATCTGGCAATCGGTTATTCCGCTGCTTTGTCAACGCCAGTCGGGAAAACCCGGCCAGTCTTTCTTGTTAGTATTATTACAATCAAAAGGTGGATTTATGTCTGATAAAACATTAACCAAAATAGACTATTTGATGCGCTTACGACGCTGTCAGACAATTGATACGCTGGAGCGCGTAATTGAAAAAAATAAATATGAACTTTCCGATAATGAACTGGCGGTATTTTACTCAGCGGCCGACCATCGTCTTGCTGAGCTGACGATGAATAAACTGTATGACAAGATCCCACCTTCAGTCTGGAAATTTATCCGCTAGTTTATTTCAAATGAAAGTCATACATCTCGTGTCGAAAACACCCCGCTTTGGTGATGATAATAAGTGTGACTGTGCTCACAGATGTTGGCTTAATGCAAAGATGAAACCGGTTTCTTTTTATACTATGGCGGCCTGACGATAAGGAAATAAGGGAAGCGTCCATGAGTGAAGAGAAACAAAAAATGATTGCCGGCGAACTATATCTGGCAGGTGACGCCACGTTGAAAGCCGATCGCCTGCGGGCCAGGCAACTGTTGCACCGCTACAACCATTCGGCGCCTGAAGAACATGAATTAAGAAAAGCATTATTGTCTGAACTGCTTGGGCACGCGAGTGATGCGTATATCGAACCCACCTTTCGCTGCGACTACGGCTACAATATCTCCCTCGGCAAAAATTTCTACGCGAACTTTGATTGCGTCATGCTGGACGTCTGTCCGATTCATATTGGGGATAACTGCATGCTGGCGCCGGGCGTACATATTTATACCGCCACGCATCCCCTTGACCCCGTCGACCGCAATAGTGGTCAAGAGTACGGAAAATCCGTCACCATTGGGCACAATGTATGGATTGGCGGGCGGGCAGTAATTAATCCTGGCGTGGCTATCGGCGATAATGCCGTGGTGGCTTCGGGTTCCGTGGTAGTGAAAAATGTGCCCGCCAACGCCGTCGTCGGCGGAAACCCGGCACAGATTATCAAAATGCTGGAGAGCGAAAAACGGTAACTGTTATGCTTTTCTGCAACCAATCTGTTACTTTCCCCATAGATTTACGCAACATAAAATAGCCCTCAGGCTGAGCCCGATTTGTCACGCCTGCATACGGGCTCATGGCAGAATTTGGGGAATAAGATGACAGAAATACAGCGGCTGCTGAAGAGCACCATTGATGAACTTAATGTGAAAGAGAAACGCGACAACCGTCCGCGTTTTAGCATTAGCTTTATTCGCAACCACCCATGGCTTTTTGTCGCCATGTACGCGGCTTTCCTGGCCACGCTTATTGTGATGCTTCGTTCCGAAACGCTGGTGGATTCTGTCTGGCTGTTAATTGTTTTATTTGTTCTGCTAAACGGTTTCTTCTTCTTTGACGTCTATCCACGCTATCGTTATGAAGATATCGACGTTCTTGATTTCCGCGTTTGCTACAACGGCGAATGGTATAACACCCGGTTTGTCCCTGAACAACTTCTCGAGCGTATTCTGCAATCGCCACGCGTCGATCGCGAGCAAAAGGCGCAGCTACAAAAAATGATCGCCACCAAAGGCGACCTCTCATTTTACGATGTGTTTTCTCTTACTCGCGTCGGTTCTGCGCAATAAGACGATTGAGCGTCCGTACCGCAGCAATGAAATGTGAGGCGGACGTATTTCCGTAGCCCAGAACCAAGCCGCTTCGCGCCGTTTTTACATCTAGATAAAAACGGCTTAATGCCCCGGGCGCCAACTGAAAGCGCCGGGCCTGCTGCACAATCGCCTGGTCATCCATGTTGTCGATAGCGACGGTCAGGTGCAAGCCTCCCTCTCCGCCAAAGAGTTCATAAGGATGGTTAAGTTCTTGAGCTAGGACGTCCCGCAGGTGCTGCTGGCGTTTGCGGTACAAACGGCGCATCGCGGCCAAATGACGTGCGTAGTGCCCCTCTTCAATGAACAACGCCAGCGCCTTCTGTTCAGCCCGGTGCCCGCCGCGTAATAGCGCACCAATGACGCCTCGTGCAGCCTCCGCCAGCGCGGGAGGCATCACCATAAAGCCAATGCGCAGCGCCGGAAATAGCGTTTTGCTGAATGTCCCCAGATAAACCACCGGCGCCTGCCTGGCCATCCCCAGCATGGCCGGAATGGGCTCACCGCTATAGCGAAATTCGCTGTCGTAATCATCTTCGATAATCCACGAATCATGCCGGCGGGCATATTCCAGTAACGCCAGTCGTCGCCCGGCGCTCATCACGGCTCCGCAGGGGTATTGATGTGAAGGTGAAGTAAAGATCAATCGCGGCGCTTTGCTATCAGCAGAGGTATCTAAACGCATTCCTTCACGATCAACCGGTACACCCTTTATATGAAGACCTGATTTGAGAAATATGCTTTTTGCTCCCGGATACCCGGGCTCTTCCACCCATGCCGTATCGCCGGCTACGCTCAGCAGGTGCGTGCATAAATCGACGCCTTCCAGCGCCCCTTCTGTAATCACTATCTGGCTGGCTTCGCCGCGGATCCCCCGGGAGAGCGCGAGGTGGCGAGCAATGGCTTTTCGTAGTACGAGCTCTCCCTGCGCATCGCCGTAGCCCAGTAATGTGCTGCCCTCTTCGCGCAGTACCCGATCGAGCAGCCGACGCCAGATGGAAAGTTGAAAGTAATTCACCGCAGGCATTCCCGGCGTAAAGAGCAACGCGGGCGAATCCCGGTGAATTGCTGCCGGCAATCCCTGTAAATATTCAGGAAGCACAATAACGCGCGCCTCAATGTCCTCTTCTCCCTGAGACCTCAAGGGCGCGACGTACGTTCCCTGACGACTACGTAATAGATATCCTTCTATTGCCAGCTGCTCCAGCGCGCTGTTGATGGTATTGCGCGAAAGCCCCAGATGCTGCGCCATGGCGCGCGAACCGGGTAGACGACTATCGCCCGCCAGCGTGCCCTGCAAAATAGCCTCGCGCAGTTGCTGATAGAGGGTTCGCTGTAGGGTTTCACTTCCTCTACCGCATAGGGCCTGCTCGAGTAAAGTAAAAAAAGCATCATCCGGAATATTCATCACCGCTCCTCGTGGCACCATATAAACATACTCTTATGGCACTTTTTATGGAACCAATAAGGGCTTAATCTCATGGCATTCACCCACAAAGGAACCCCCCATGAGCCATCTTAATCAATTCGATCAACCCGTTGGCGCTGCCCTGCCCGACTGGCAGCCTCGTCAGCACCCCGAGAGATTGAATCTGCAAGGTCGCCTTTGCCGGCTTGAGCCATTGCGCTCCACGCACGCCAGCGCGCTGTTTGATGCCCATCGCTTAGCCCCGGACACCCGAAGCTGGACGTGGCTGCTGCGTGAGCAGGATAACAGCGTCGAGGAATATCGCGCGTGGATAGAGAGCGTGGCCATGCAGGCCGACCCCATTCACTATGCCGTGATAGATCAGCTGACAGACCAGCCCGTTGGCTCACTGGCGTTGATGAGAATTGATGCCAAAAATGGCGTTGTTGAAGTCGGCCACGTACACTTTTCGCCTCTGTTGAGCCGGACGGCGATGGCAACCGAGGCCCACTCGCTACTGATGCACTACGTATTTGATACGCTCGGCTATCGTCGCTACGAGTGGAAATGCAACAGCCTGAACGAGCCTTCACGCCGGGCGGCGCTGCGGCTGGGATTTCAGTATGAGGGACGCTTTCGTCAGGCGCTGGTGATAAAGGGCCACAACCGCGATACCGACTGGTTTTCGATTATCGATTCAGAGTGGCCGCAGATTCATAGAGCAATGCGGCAATGGCTGGCCGCCGACAACTTTAGCGCCGATGGCCAGCAGTTACGGACGCTGGAGAGCTTCCGTTAACGTCTTTTCTTGCGACCCTGTACGGCCTTAAAGCGGGGATTACTTTTGCAGATAACGTAAAGCCGCCCTTTTCGTTTCACGATCTGGCAATCCGGATGGCGCTGTTTCGCGCTACGCAATGAGTTGAGTACCTGCATTATTTGCTCCTTTTCGCATCAATAAAACCGCCGAAGCGCTGGCGGAAACGAGCGGTGCTGCCTTCATTGTTGAAGGCCTTCTGTTTACCGGTGTAATACGGATGCGATTTGGAGGAGACGTCGAGCGTGACGTAGGGATACGTCTCGCCATCCAGCTCAATCTCACGCTCGGTGCGGATCGTTGAACCGACTTTAAAGAATTCGTTAGCGCTGGTGTCGTGAAAAACCACCGTACGATAATGCGGATGAATATTGGGTTTCATAGCGACCTCAATCATTACGTTATAACATAACAATATCGTACGCCGTGCGAATCTAAAGATCAACCCTGAGAATAAGAAGGATTATGGGCGGCGCAGGCCGCCCGTTACGGATTAAGGGCTCAGCTGATGCGCCAGGGCCCTGAGCTGTTCGGCAATAGACTGCAGGTTTTTGCCGGGCTCCGTTTTCGCCCCGGTAGAGTGGCGCACGACAAGACGGGCCGGAAGAATTGAAGAAGTATGGGAGGTTTCGTTATCGCCGCTATCGAGTAGGCGCCGAACGGCCTCTTTTCCTTGTAAGTCAAGATCCAGCGAAACGGTGGTTAGCGCCGGGTAAAAAAACGAGCTTTCATAGGTATCATCATAACCAATAACCGACTTTTCCCCCGGGATCGGTACCTGATGCTGATGAAACGCGCTAAGCACGCCCAGCGCCATCTGATCGTTCCCCACCAAAACGGCGGTAAAGTTTGGCGTCTCTCGCAACATTTGCAGCGCGCCGGCATAGCCGCTCTGCGCATCCCAGTTACCGCGAATCACCGTGACCGGCTGTAGCCCATAACCTTCGAGGGTTTCTATCCAGCTTTTCAAACGCAATTTGGCCGATACCGAGCTTTCCGGACCGGCCAACAGCGCTATCTCCCGATGCCCCATTTCATAGAGATATTTGACGCTGGCTCGGGTGCCGTCTGCCGGATTAAACGAAACGTTAAACACGGAGCTATAGGGATCGACATCTAAAAAAAGACAGACGATATCATCGTTATCAGCGGCAATTTTCTGAGCCTGATCAGTCTCCAGAGGCACGTTGATGATGACCTTATCCACCAGCTGAGATTTAAGTTCATTAATGGAATCTTGAATGCTTTGGTTGACGCTCTCATCGATCATTGAAATGAGTACCTGATAACCTTCCACATTCGCATAGCGTTTAACCGCCGCGGCCACCTGAGAAGGCGCATGCAATGCGAGGGAGATCGTAACCAGACCTACGGTACGGCTTTGCTTGCCTACCAGCTGTTGCGCCAGGCGGTTTGGGACATAACGCAGCTCCTCAATGGATTTCTCCACCTTGCTGCGCGTGGCTTTGGATACATTAGCAGATTTGTTGAGTACCCTGGACACGGTCTGATAGGAGACGCCCGCATGGCGAGCAACGTCTTCTAAGGTCGCGCTTTTAGACTTCATGGTCCGGTTCCTTATGTTGTTATCCCTGGATTGTAACAGGGGCAATGTAAAAAAACGCTCATTGCCGCCTTCCTCGAACAACAATCAACATTAAAAGTATTACGCTCACAATACAACAAATTGTGAATAGACTCACCACCTGTAACAAAACCCGCTAATTTATTTGCAGTTAATCACACTATAGCGATCATTCAATTGCCTGTATTTTGGTTTAGGGATTTTATAACACCGGTTATGTGAACGTAATACAAAAAATAAGAGGATAGACATGAACACTACGCTGCGCACACTCTCCGCTGCGTTGGCCGCTGCGCTGATTTCACCATCCGTGTTTGCTGCTTCCGCCACGCTTCCGGGTATCGATTTTCATGGCTATATGCGCGCCGGGGTTGGGGTCTCCGGCGACGGCGGTCAGGCCGAATGGCAAAAAAACAAAATTGGCCGTCTGGGTAACGAGTCCGATACCTACGGCGAGCTGGAGTTGGGCTCGGAGGTCTACAAGAAGAATGACGTGAGCTTCTATCTCGATAGCATGGTCAGCATGGTTTCTGACGGTTCGAACGATAACGAAACCACGCTCGATGATGATGCGCAGTTCGGCCTACGCCAGCTCAACCTGCAAATTAAAGGGCTGGTCCCGGGCGATCCGAACGCGGTCATTTGGGGCGGTAAACGCTACTACCAGCGCCACGATCTGCACATCATTGATACCAAATACTGGAACATTTCCGGATCCGGCGCCGGGATAGAAAACTATACCCTCGGCCCTGGCGCCGTCTCATTTGCCTGGATCCGCGGTGATGCGAATGACGTCGACTACCGCGTCGACGGCGACAGCAACGTGAATATTAACTACCTTGACCTGCGCTACGCAGGCTGGAAGCCATGGACCGGGTCGTGGACCGAATTTGGTATCGACTATGCGATGCCTAACACCACCAAAAAGCAGGACTCCTACGGCGGCCTGTATGATGCAGAAAACGGCGTCATGCTAACCGGTGAAATCAGCCAGGATATGCTGGGCGGTTACAACAAAACGGTGCTGCAGTACGCAAACAAAGGGCTGGCGCAGAACATGGTTTCCCAGGGCGGCGGCTGGTATGACATGTGGAACTACGTCAATGACGCCACCGGCTATCGGGTGATCAATACCGGTTTAATTCCGATTACCGAAAAATTCTCTATTAACCACGTTCTGACCTGGGGATCCGCGGACAACATCACCGATTACACGGATAAAACGCGCATGCTGTCGCTGGTGGCTCGCGGACAGTATCAATTCACGGAATACGTACGCCTGATTGGCGAAGTGGGCGGTTTTTACCAAAAAGATAGCTACAAGAACAATACAGACTATAAGCAGGCTGGTGAGAAATATACCATCGCGCTGGGCCTGGCCGATGGCCCTGACTTTATGTCTCGCCCGGAACTGCGTATTTTCGCTTCGTATCTGAATGACTCAGAAAATGGTAAACCTTTCGAAGATCAAACAGCCAATAACACGTGGAACTTTGGTGTACAGGTCGAAGCCTGGTGGTAGTCGTCATTTAACTGTTTTATCTCCAGCTGTAAGGTCGTTAATTACCCTCCGGTAATGATTATTGCCATTGATACTTTGTTTTCTTTTCGGGATAACCCATTATTGCGTTATCCCGTTTTATTTTATTTACGGCTGGCAAAGTGTTCGTCAAGTAATTGACGCAAAGCATCCGACTGTTTACCGAAAATAGCATGCACCTGCTGCCCAAGGATAATAACGCCAAGCGCTCCCTGCTGCTGTAGCTCCTGAGAGTCAACAATCGACAGATTATTCACCGTGACGCGTAAGCGGGTGATACAGGCGTCAACGTTGACAATATTCGCCTCGCCGCCGAAAGCCTGAATTAAACGTTCAATCTGTTGTTGTTCCCTAGGGCTTAACGTTACCGCCGGACGCGACTGGGAGAAGTAATTCAGAAAGGATTTTAAACTCACCATAATAAGCTCCTGATAAGCAGATAAAAAAACGCCTGCTCGCAGGAGCAGGCGCGGATAGAGAAAAATTACGCGTGACGACTGAGGATGCGGCAATCCCACGCTTTTAAGGTCAACGGCGCGTTCAAGTCCGTGCCGGTAAGGCTGTCCTGGTAGCCCTGCGGTAAGGTCACCTGCTGCTGCTGCGCGCTGTAGTTTTGCAGGAACACGTAGGTAGTCTCACCGTCCGTGCGCGCGGTCGCCACCACGCCCGGCGGGAAATCGGCCTCCACCGCGCGCGGCAGCGCCAGCTCTTTACTTATGGCGCTGAAGAAGTCCCGCTGGAAAGCCAGATCGTTGCGCGAAGCGACATGCCAGGCTTTACCTTTACCCACGTGATTAACGGTGACCGCCGGTCTTCCCGCGTAAAAATCATCGCGGTAGGTCGCCAGCGGCTGCGCCGTTTCGGCGTGGATCAGTTCACACAGATGGCGTACCTGATACGGTCCCTGCAAACCTCCTTCATTGCCCGCCAACCCCTGTACCAGATTACGTTCGCCATCGTTCAGGCAGTCAATCTCTTCCGCCCAGATGCCCAGCAGCTTGCGCAGTGGACCCGGGAAGCCACCGAGATAGCATAGGTCAGATTCGTTAACAATCCCCGTCCAGTATGTTGTAACTAAATGACCGCCGTTGGCCACAAACGCCTCGGCGCGTTCGGCAAAGCCGTCGCGAACCATATACAGCATCGGGGCAATGACCAGCCGATAAGCGCTCAGGTCGACGTCGGCATCAATGATATCTACCGCAATCCCCTGTTCCCAGAACGGACGATAGTGCTCGTTGACGGTATTTTCATACTCCATCCCGAGATTACGCGGCCCCTGAGCATCATCCAGCGCCCAGCGGTTTTGCTGGTCAAAGATAATCGCCACTTTCGCATCCGTCCGGCAGCCCACCACGTCCGGCAGCTGGCTTAACATCTCGCCAAGCTTTGTCACTTCACGGCCCACGCGCGTATCCAGGTGACCGACGTGATCGATAATTGCGCCATGGAATTTCTCTACCGAACCGCGGCTCTTACGCCACTGAAAATACTGTACCGAGTCGGCCCCGTGCGCTACCGCCTGCAGAGAAGAGAGAGTATGCATTCCCGGTTTTTTCAGCTTGCTGGTCGGCTGCCAGTTAGTCGCGCTCGGCGTGGACTCCATCAGGACAAACGGTTTTCCGCCCTTCAGGCTGCGCATCATGTCGTGATACATGGCGGTGTAGCAGGCCAGCGTGGTTTCATCTTTATCGCGATGCCACATGGGGTAGCTGTCCCACGAGATGAAGTCCAGCGCCGGCGCCAGCTGCCAGTAGTCGTAATCGTAGAAATACTCCATAAAGTTGGTTGTCACCGGCAGCTCAGCATTCGCCGCTTTCAGTGGCGCAATTTCGTGGCGGCAGAAATCCGTCACCTGAGCGGTATTGAAGCGATGCCAGTCAAGGTTCAGACCATGAATGGAGACTTCCCCCTGCGGAGCCGGGGATTCAATTTGCGACCAGTCGCTATAGGTGTGGCTCCAGAAGGTGCTCCACCAGGCATGATTGAGATTATCCAGCGTTTCATAGCGCGCTTTCAGCCAGTCACGGAAACGCTCCTGGCACAGGCTACAGTGGCATTCGCCGCCATACTCATTGGAGATATGCCAGCCCAGCACCGCCGGATGCTGCGCATAGCGCTCCGCCAGCAGGGTGTTAATTTTCAGGGTTTTCTCACGATAGACCGGCGACGACATACAGTGGTTGTGACGCCCACCGTGCAGCGCAGGCACCCGATCGCGACCGACGCGCAGGACCTGAGGATATTTCTGCGACATCCAGGCCGGGCGTGCGCCGCTTGGGGTCGCGAGAAAGACATGTATTCCGGCGGCATACAGTTTATCCAGGATACTGTCCAACCAGCCAAACTCAAATACGCCTTCCTGAGGTTCAAGTTTCGCCCAGCTAAATATCCCTACCGACATGACATTACATTTTGCCTGCTGCATCATGGCAATATCTTTATCAATAATATCGGGATAGTTCTCCCACTGCTCCGGATTATAGTCGGCGCCATGCAATAGCGCATTGACCTTCGGACTCAAAGGCGCAAATTTTTTCATAATAAACATCCTGAAGTTTAAAGCTGAATAATTAATTAAATACCTTCATCGACGGCAACGCTTTCCCCTGGCAATCAAACAGCGCCTGATTTTCCCGGGCATTACCCTCTTTCCACTCATCGTGGATATATTTCATTCCGGCAGGTGTCGCCCAGGTATTTCCCGGTACGGCAATCCACGTCGGCTCCCAATAAAAAATACCTTTACCACGATGGTCTGGAACATCCGCAACGGCCTGCATTAAGTCGTGAATATAATTATATTGCCCCTGTACGGTGGCGGGATAACCGCCATCCTTTTCCTCTTTCGCCTGGAAACTATTTTCGGCGTTGTCGCAGTTCTCCAGGGTATAGGCATAAGCGGCCTCTACCACAATCACGTCTTTGTTATAGCGCTTGCTGATATCATCCATATTGGCTTTCAGCGCGCTAATCGGTCCATTCCAGTAGGTATACATCGACAGACCAATAATGTCGTAAGGCACGTTACGCTTGCTGATTTCATCAAACCACCAACGGAAGGTGTCGTTTTTCGTGCCTTCGGCCAGATGAAGCATAATTTTAACCTGCTCACCGGCGGTGAGGTTTTCCTTCAGGCCATCGATGGCGGCGTTAAGCAGCCCCGCCAGGCGATCGAACTCGCCGCCACCCTGCCCCCAGCTTTTGCCCTCCGGCCACAGCATACCGCCGTTGATCTCGTTGCCGATCTGCACCATATCCGGCAGTACGCCCTCCTGCTTAAAACGGGCGATCGTGTCGCGAGTGTAGTCATGAATAGTGGTTTTCAGCTGCGGATAATCCATTTTCTCCCATGCCTTCGGCTTGAACTGCTTGCCGGGATCGGTCCAGAAATCGCTGTAGTGAAAATCAAGCAGCAGCTTCATCCCCTGCGCTTTTGCCCGCTTCGCCAGCGCCAGCGTCGCCGCGAGATCGTTATCGCCGCCGCCGTAGCGCTGACTCTGGGCGTCTTTTGGATCGACCCACAGGCGCAGGCGAACATAGTTCACGCCGTCGGCCTTCAGAATCGCGATCGGATCCTGCTGCTGATTGTGGTGGTTAAAAAACTTTGCGCCATGCTTTTCCGCGTCCAGCAGCGTGGAGATATCCGCGCCTTTAATAAAATCAGCGGGCATGTTGCTAAACGCTCTGGTTTGTAGCGCGTCCGCTGCCAGCGTACTGGCGGAGAAACAGCATGCCAGAGAAACAGCAAGCCACGCGGGTGTTAATCTTTTCATGGGGTTATCCTTTTGTGCTGCCAGAGGTGAGGCCGGAAACAAAGTATTTTTGTAGCGCCAGATAGAGAATCGCTACCGGCACGGCAATCAGCACCGCGCCCGCCGCATAGGTGGTGTAGCTGGCGCCCATTTTCTGCGCCACCAGGTTATACAGGCCGATCGGCAGCGTGTACTTATCCGGGGTACGCAGAATGGTGCTGGAAAGGATGAAATCCCCCAGCGGGCCGGTAAACGAGAACAGCGCCACCACCGCCAGTATCGGCTTCGACAGCGGCATAATGATTTCGATAAAGATGCGGAAGCTGCTGGCGCCATCCATCCGTGCAGATTCATCCAGATCTTTAGGGATCGCGTCCAGGTAGCCCTTCATGAGCCAGGTATTCATCGGGATCATGCCGCCCACGTAGATCAGTACCAGCGCCAGATGGCTATTGATCAGCCCCAGCAGCTGAGAGAGAACAAAGATCGCAATCAGCGCCGAGAACTGCGGGATCATCTGCAACAGCAGAAATAGCATCAGCCCGTTCTGCCGCCCTTTGAAACGAAAGCGCGAAAACGCATAGGCGGTGAAGCTCACGCTGAATAAGGTCAACACCATAGTCATGAAGCTGATTTTCATCGAGTTCCAGTACCAGGTGAGATAATTCACATTGCCGTTAAACAGATCCGCGTAATGCTGGAACGACAGATTTTCAGGAATAATCGACGTACTCAGCAGACTGTTCCCGGCATTCAGCGACGCCCCTACCGTCCAGACCAGCGGGTATATAATGATCGTCGATACAAAGATGACCACCAGCCAGGTGAGTGACAGGCGAATCCACTTTTCGCGTTTAATACTCGGTGATTTAGCCATGTTGCTTCCCTTACGCCATGTCGTCGTTTTTGAAGGATTTCGTGGCGCGGAACTGCCACAACGCCAGGCCGACGACAAAAATCGACAGCAGGATCGTGATGGTGGCCGCGATGGCGTATTGCGAAGACGACATGGTCAATTTGTAGATCCACGACACCAGAATATCCGTACCACCGGCATTCGACCCGGCTACCGCCGGCCCGCCGTTGTTGAACAAGTAGATGATGTTGAAGTTGTTAAAGTTGAAGGTGTACTGGGTGATGATGATCGGCGCAATGGAGTAGAGTACCAGCGGCAGAGTAATGGTCCGCAGGCGGGTAAACGCGCTGGCGCCATCCATGGTGGCCGCTTCATACAGATCGTCCGGGATCGCCTGCAGGACGCCGGTGGTCATGGCGAAAACAAACGGGAAACCCAGCCAGGTCTGCATCATAATCAGCGCCGTCTTGGTCCAGAACGGGTTGGTCAGCCACGCCTTTGGACTGATGCCAAAGAAGGACAAAATGGCGTTGTTAATCACCCCGAATGAATCATTGAACATACCGGCAAAAACCGGAATCGTCACGAATCCCGGTACCGCCCACGGCAGAATGAAAATTGTACGGATCATCGGCTTAAAGCGCAGATCTTTCTGATTGACCAAAATCGCCAGCAGCACGCCGACAGTACACTGCAGGGTCGTCGCCAGCAGCGTCCACACCACCGTCCACTGCAATACATCAAAGAAAGTCGAACGCCAGATGGATAATGTGAAGATGTTGATGAAGTTTTTGAATCCCACCCAATCCACCAGCTTCGCCGGCGGTGTGTGATAGAGATTGTAGTTAGTAAAGGCGATAGCAAAACCAAACAGGATCGGGAAGATGACCACAAACACCAGCAGTATGAAGCCGGGCGTGATCATCAGATACGGGAACCCTTCGCTGAGCAGCATCTGATACTGCTTGCGTACGCTATTCAGCGCCACGCCTTCATCGCGCTTTTTGCCGTTAACCCAGGCGTCGCGCAGCGAGAGGAAATAAACCAACAAACCGAATGCGATAATCAGTACGCTGATTATCCCTTCCGCCAGCAGGAAAATAGAGTTATCCCGCGGGACTTCCTCGCCTAAGGTATATAACCCCCACAGGCCTTCGCTGAGAAAGTCATAGAAAATGCTCATAAAACTGCTCAGCAGCGCCAGGAAGACAATCCCCTTCAGCCACTGGCGGTGATAAAACTGCCCAAAACCCGGCACGATAGCCAGCAACAGGCCGCACCACGCATGGCGTCCTGCGCCGCGCGCTTCGGCAATATTTTCGCTGGGATTGATAATCACACACGACTCCTTCTGAAAACGGGAGGACGGCCCTCCCGTTCTGTTACATCACCGGATTATTGATTGCTGGCCTGCATGGCTTCGATCTGCATCTTGATCTGCTTCTCTGCGTTATCGAGCGCCGCCTTCGGTTCCTGTTTACCGGTCAGGCTAAGCTCCAGCGCGGCGTTCGCCGGGCCCCATACTTCGCCCATCTCCGGGATCCCCGGCATCGCCGTCGCCCGCGCTGACTGAACCGCCACCGCGCTGGCCTTTTCGTCATTCTTAATCAGGGGATCGTCAATCATGGCCTTCAGAGGCGGGATTTCCCCGGTGGCGACATAGCGCGCTTTCACATACTGCGGCTGGTTGATGAACTCGATAAACTGCTGCGCCAGCGCTTTATCTTTACTCCACGTCGAGACCACATAGCCTTTCACACCGAGGAAGGAGCTCATCGGTTTGCCATCCGGCAGCGTCGGCAGAGGCGCGACGCCATAATGAATGCCTGCCGCTTCATACGGCTGGAAGGCCCACGGGCCGTTAATCACCGCTGCCGCTTTCTTCTCGGTAAACAGCGAGTCGATGGCGTTCAGCCCGTTATCGCCGAGGATCCCTGCCGGGAATACCTTGTCGGTGTAGAATTTTTTCAGGAAAGTCACCGCTTCCACCGCACCGGGCTTATTCAGGCCGACATCCTGCGGGTTGAAGCCGCCCTTATCGTTTTTGCCAAAGATATAACCGCCCATCGGACCGATGGCGCCCCAGCTGTAATAAATTTGGTCAAACTTCGCCAACAGGCCGTACTTACCCTCTTCGCGCTGCTTCTTCGAATAGTCGAACCACGCCTGCAGGCTATCCAGCGGCTTGTCGATCAGGTCTTTGTTGTAAATCAGCACCAGGGTTTCCACCGCTTTCGGTACGCCGTAAAGCACGTTATCCATATGGAAAGCGTTGATTGATGCCGGCGTAAAGGCCTCCTGCTTCGCCTGGTCCAGCGTCAGGGGAGACAGCAGCCCCTGGACGACCGCACCGCCTAGCTGGTCATTAGGGATCACCAGCACGTCCGGGCCAATGCCCGCCGGGCCATCAAGGCGCAGCTTTTCCAGCTGCTGGGCATACGGCATTTCCTGCACGTTCACCTTAACGTTGAACTGCTTTTCAAAATCGCTTACCGCGGCCTTAATGCCGTCGGATTTTTTGATGTCTTCCCAGACGTTGAGCTGTCCGGCCGCGTGCGCCTGCAGGCTCACCAACTGCCCGGCAGCCAGAGTAGTAAGGATCAGTGCAGCAAGAGTGTTCTTTTTCATTATCAACCTCATGTGAAGGTATAACAATTTAATGGTTTTTATTGGGCGATGTGACTTCCTAAAATCTTTCATTTAACTGATAAGCAGTGATTCATAAACAAATCTTCCGTTATTTTTGATTTGTTATACGGTACGCTTTGAATGCTGACAAAACTACTAAAAGCTGCCAGTTGTGTGATCGTGATTGCAGAAATGAAACATCGATATAGGGTGCTAAAACTCTGGAAGTTATAGTCACTGCATGATTTTAGTGTCGTTGAGCATCGCTCGGCTGAATTGTTACACGTTATACAAATAGCGCGTCACAGCCCAAATCCCAACGGCAAAAACGGCTACTAACCCGGGGAATGTTGATGTCCAATATACGACTGAGGAATGTCACCAAACGGTTCGGCAGTACAGTGACGCTGCATCAGGTAAACCTTGATATTGAAGATGGCGAATTTGCAGTTTTCGTCGGCCCGTCCGGCTGCGGTAAATCGACGCTACTGCGAATGATTGCCGGTCTCGAAGAGGTGAGCGAAGGTGAAGTACTGATCGGCGATGAGGTCATGAACGACGTTGTTCCCGCCCATCGCGGCGTCGCCATGGTATTCCAGTCTTATGCGCTCTATCCGCACATGACCGTGGCGGAAAATATGGGCTATGGCCTGAAGGTGAATAAAGTGCCAAAAGATGAAATTCGCCGCCAGGTTGAAATGGTGGCGAAAACGCTGCAGCTCTCTCATCTGCTGGATCGTAAACCTAAACAGCTTTCCGGAGGCCAGCGTCAGCGCGTGGCGATCGGTCGCGCCATCGTGCGTAATCCACGGGTGTTTATGTTTGATGAACCCCTCTCCAACCTTGATGCTGAGCTGCGCGTTGAGATGCGTCTGCATATTGCTAAACTGCATCATGAACTCAAAACCACCATGGTTTATGTTACCCATGATCAGGTTGAAGCGATGACGCTGGCCGATAAAATCGTGGTGATGAACTACGGCAAAGTTGAGCAGATGGGTTCGCCGATGTCGCTGTATTACAACCCGGTCAATAAGTTCGTTGCGGGATTTATCGGTTCGCCGAAAATGAACTTCCTGCCCGCGACGGTCACCGCATGGCAGCCGGGCCAGCTTAGTGTGAAGATGGCGCAAGACCATAATCTGACGCTCAATATCACCACATCGCCGCTGCAGCCCGGCGCTACCGTTACCCTCGGTATTCGTCCTGAACATCTCTCAACTGATGTGAATATTGGCACCGTGGTTGAATTTCAATGTGAAGTCGTCGAGAGACTGGGTAACAACACCTATCTGTTCGGTCAGTGCTATGGCCACGATAATGTCAAAATTCTGCTGCCCGGCGACGTTCATTTCCGTCCCTGGCAGAAAATTAGCGTCGCGTTCGACGATCGCTACTGCATGGTCTTCGACGAAAATGACCTGCGGATTAGCGCCGACATCGCCGCGCCGGACGCTCATTAAACGCAACATCTGATTGTCATGATTGCACTTTAGAATATGAGTCTGTGCTGACAACGCTTATTGTCAGCATACCAGCCCTCGTTTTTCTCCGCGACGCTTCATGCCTTGAGCGTCGCGGTTCATCCACTGTTAGCCCGAATTCGTTGCTATCTTGCGATTCGGGCCTTTTTATCCCGCGTGGTGAATCCCTTTTTATCTTTCGCGTATACTCATCGAACCCCTCCATAAAATAAGGAAATACTCATGACGACCCGGCATCAGGTGAGTCTGGTTACAGGGGTATTGATACTTGCCATTATCTTGCCGGTCGCGCTGAGCATCTGGCTGGCAACGCAGCAGGCCAAAGAGCAGTTTTATAGCGAGCTGGACAACTTTTCCGTCCGCGTGCTGGCGCGCGTTCAGCAGGTTGCCGATCAGGCAAGAGAGGCGCTGAAAGAAGCAGATGCGCATACGGCCACGACCTGCAGCCCGGAGCATCTGCTCACTATGCGACGGATCGCCTATACCCACCGTTACATTCAGGAAGTGCTGTGGTTACGCGAGGGTATTCCGCAGTGCTCCTCTCTTGAAGAGCACCAGGTGTCGGCCACCTTTCCCACTCCCGACCATCTCACTGCCGATGGCTACCGTACCTGGCTGACGTCGGTTAGCGACCTGGGACTGAAACATAAAATGACGGCTATGGGCAGCGAGCATCACGTGGTGATGATCGATCCTGTGTCGTTTATCGATGTCATTCCGTTAGGCCATGAAGAAATTCACACCCTTTTGTTTGGCACGAAACGCGATCAAATCATCATCAGCAGTAAACCACTCAACGCTGACGTCTGGGAGAAAATTAAGCATCAGAATGCCGAAACCTTAACCCTCAATAGCACCGTTTATCGTCTTCATCGTATCCCGGAACTGGGGTTGGCTATCGTCACCTGGTCCTCGACGTTGCCGCTGCAGAATAAGCTACATCAGCAGCTGATGCTGTGGCTGCCGATTGGTCTGTTCACCAGCCTTCTGGCCTCATTTCTGCTGCTTCGCCTGCTGCGCAGGCTGCGCTCGCCGCGTAATGGGATGCTTGATGCGCTGAATTCCCATGCCATTCAGGTCTATTACCAGCCTATTATTTCGTTGCAGAGTGGAAAGATCGTCGGCGCGGAGGCGCTTGCTCGCTGGAGGCAGCCCGATGGAAGTTTTTTATCGCCGGATATTTTTATTCCGCTTGCCGAACAAACCGGGCTGATAACGCGCTTAACCGAAGATATTGTACGGAAAATTTTTGCCGATCTCGGTAACTGGCTGCGCCGGCGTCCGGAGATACACATTTCGATAAACCTGTCGGTTGATGATTTGCGCTCGCCAAAGTTGCCGCTCCTGTTGCAAGAGCAGCTTCAGCTTTGGGGCATCAGCGCTCAGCAGATCATTCTGGAAATCACCGAGCGCGGTTTTGTCGACCCGCAAACCACTTTACCGGTGATCGCCGGCTATCGTCAGGCCGGACACCGTATTTCCATCGATGACTTCGGCACCGGCTACTCCAGCCTGAGCTATTTACAAAAACTGGACGTAGACACCCTGAAAATCGATAAATCGTTTGTCGATACGCTGGAGTATGAACTGCTGACGCCGCACATTATTGAAATGGCGAAAGCGCTCAATCTGGCGACCGTCGCAGAAGGCGTCGAAACCGAAAGCCAGCGCGACTGGCTACGTATGCATGGCGTGCAGTATGCCCAGGGCTGGCTTTATAGTAAGGCGCTGCCAAAGGAGACATTTATCCTCTGGGCTGAGAATAACCTGAAGGCGGATTCCGCGCCCTCCGGTATTGCTCACGTCTGACTCTATTTCAGATAGGATTTTATTACCTGCATCACTACATCAAGGTCAGCTTCGCGCTGGCCCTCCTCCGGCTCTTTAACGACGTGATCCGTTAAATGCCCCTGGATAACCTGCATCATCATGCCGTTTACCGCACCGCGAATTGCAGCCAGCTGCTGTAAAACCTCGGCGCATTCATGTTCGCGGTTTAGCATTTTTTCCAGCGCGGCGCTTTGCCCCTGAATTTTCTTCAATCGGGTCAATAACATCTTCTTGTGACGAACGGTATGTGACATTTCGCGATCCACTATTTGATTAATCGATCGTTTCCACTAACGACCCTTGTATGCAATCAGAACAGCATAACATGCCCTACTCCCCCGGAGTATTTTTCTACTGGGGGGTAGTATTTATGTACTGGGGGGGAGTAGCATACAAGCACTTTTTAGTTAGGGATCACGTTATGAACGATTTCGCTTCACTCCTGCAGCAGGGCAACGCCTGGCTATTTATTCCCAGCGCGATTCTGCTGGGCGCGCTGCACGGTCTTGAGCCCGGGCACTCAAAAACCATGATGGCGGCATTTATCGTGGCGGTGCGCGGAACATTAAAGCAGGCGGTGCTGCTGGGGCTGGCGGCGACGGTATCGCATACCGCGGTGGTCTGGCTGGTGGCCATGGCAGGCCTGTGGTTCGGCCGCGGCTGGAATGCACAAACGTCGGAACCCTGGTTTCAACTGTTCTCAGGGATCCTTATCGTACTGATTGCCTGCTGGATGCTGTGGCGTACCTGGCGCGAATCTCGTTCATATCACCATGAACATGAACATGAACATGAACATAAGCATGAACACGAACATAAGCATGAGCATCACCACCACCATCCGCATGAACATTATCCCCACGTTCATCAACATCCGCTGGTTGCCGCCGATGACTGGCAGGACGCCCATCAGCGCGCACATGCGCAAGAGATCAATCGCCGCTTTAACGGGCAACAGGTCACTACCGGGCAGATCGTCTTGTTTGGACTGACGGGGGGACTCATTCCCTGTCCAGCGTCAATAACCGTGCTGCTTATTTGCCTGCAGTTGAAAAAGTTCTCGCTGGGCGCAACCCTCGTGCTGGGGTTTAGCGTTGGGCTGGCGCTCACTCTGGTGGCTTCCGGTGCAATTGCCGCGCTGAGCCTGAAGCACGTAGCCAACCGCTGGCCCGGGCTGAACGATCTCTCGCGCAAAGCGCCGTGGATTTCCGGCACCCTGATTATGGTGGTGGGTTTTTATATGCTGCTGCATGGCTGGGGCCATCTGTAACGCGTCTATCGCCATCCCCACAAACGATGGGGATGGCAAAGATGAATTATTCATCCAGAAGCGGGGCGAAGCCGCCGTATATCATTCGTTTTCCATCAAAGGGCATATTTTCGCCAAACTCTTTCATTCGCGGGTCGGCCATCATTTTGGCATTGGCGGCATCGCGAGCCTCTTTAGAGGGGTACTCAATCCAGCTGAACACTACCTCTTCACCCTCTTCAGCTTTCACCGCCATGCGAAAATCGGTCTGCTTGCCATCCGGGACATCATCCGCCCAGCACTCGACCACACGTAATGCGCCAAACTCTTTAAATAATGGCGCGGCCTTTGCTGCCATCTCGCGGTATGCCTCCTTATTTTCCGCCGGTACGGCAACGACAAAACCATCAACATACTTCATGAGTCTGATCTCCGAAGTGAACAGTACGACCGGAGAATCCGGCCGTATCTGAATTGATAAGTTTAGTCGCCAGGCCTGATAACAGCGTAAAATCAGGAAATAGCCTCACCGGGTTTCGCCAGAGCCTTACGCGCGGCTGGCTGATGGAACCACGGCAGGCACAGCTGGATCAGCGGACCGATAGTTAACGCGTAGAGTACGGTTCCCACGCCAAACTTGCCGCCCATCATCCAGCCAATCAGCAGAACCGAAACTTCAATCGCGGTGCGAATACCGCGCAGTGACCATCCCGTACGGGCATGCAGGCCGGTCATCAACCCATCGCGCGGCCCTGGACCGAAACCCGCGCCAATATACATCCCCGTCGCCAGCGCATTCAGAACGATAGCCCCAACCAACAGCAAGCTACGCGCCACCAATGAATCAAACGGCGGCAGCACGGCCAGAGTCGCGTTTGCCGCCAGCCCCAGCACAATGACGTTGCTTACCGTCCCCAGCCCAGGCATTTGCCGCAGCGGGATCCACAGCAGCAACACTGCCGCTCCCGTCAGGATCATGACCGTGCCAAAATCCAGATTAAACTGTTTGCCGATCCCTAAATGGAAAACATCCCACGGGTCGGCCCCCAGATTGGCGTGAACAAATAACGCGGTCGACACGCCGTACAGGACCAGACCAATATAAAGTTGTAACAAGCGACGTACCATTTTTCACCTCAAGACAATTGCGATCTCCCCCATCATCAGCAAAAATGGATTGATAATTAATGGCCAGTTTTTAAAAAGTGGATTGCTATGTCATCTCGTCGCTTTGGTTCACAATCGCTGGTACGGCTGCTCGGCAACTGGCAGGAGTCCACCTCTCGTACGCCTATCTGGCGTCAGTTGGCGGAAGCGCTGCGCCTGCTTATCCTCGATGGCCGCCTGGCGCTGGAAACCCGCCTGCCGGGCGAACGTGAACTGGCGGCAGCCCTGAATATCAGCCGCACCACGGTTGCCAGCGCGCTCGGGCAGCTGCGGGAAGAGGGCTATCTCTATAGCCGCCAGGGAAGCGGTTCGCGGATCGCCCTGCCGGAGCGTCCGGTGGAAACGTCAGCCCAAAAACCGGACCCGCTCTCGGTGAATTTGGCCGTTGCCGCCCTGAGCGCCGGACCCGAGATCCATCAGGCCTACAGCCAGGCCCTGAAGATTATGCCTGAGCATTTATCCAATACCGGTTACGATCAACAAGGGCTAGCGCTGCTGCGCGAAGCTATCGCCCGCCGCTATAGCGAACGCGGGCTGCCAACCCGCAGCGATGAGGTGATGATTGTCAACGGGGCGCTTAGCGGCTTTGCGCTGGTTCTGCGTTTATTCACCGGGCCCGGCGATCGAGTGGTGGTGGATGCGCCAACTTATCCCATGGCGCTTAGCGCGATTCAGGGCGCATCATGCCGTCCGGTTAGCGTTGCGTTACCGCAGCAGGGATGGGATTGCGACGGTTTGGCGGCAACGATCGCCCAAACGGCTCCGCGCCTGGCCTGGCTGATGCCGGATTTTCATAATCCTACCGGCCGATGTATGGATAGCGCCACGCGCCAGCGGGTAGCGGATATCGCCGCGCAAAGCCGCACCACGCTGGTGGTAGACGAAACGATGGTAGATTTATGGTACGACGCCCCGCCGCCGCCGCCTTTATCGGCGTTTAATCCCGATGCCCCGGTGATAACCATCGGCTCGGCAGGAAAAAGCTTCTGGGGCGGTCTTCGCATAGGCTGGATCCGCGCCTCTTCACGAACCATTGCCTCGCTGGTTCAGGCACGCGACTCTCTCGATCTCGGTTCCCCACTGCTGGAACAGCTGGCCTGCTGCTGGTTACTTGAGAATGAGAACAGACTGCTGCCGTCACGCCGCGCCATGCTGGCGACCCGCAGGGACATGTGCGGGGCGCTAATGGCGGAATATTTTCCCCACTGGCGCTTCACTCCGCCGGAAGGGGGACTCTCTTTTTGGGTTGAATTACCCGGCATGCTGGCGACGCTCTTTTCCGTTCGCGCTGAAAGCCGCGGAATTCACATCGGGACAGGCACACGCTTTGGTCTGGCCGGCGCGTTTGATCGCTATCTGCGTTTGCCCTTTACTCTTTCGGATGAGGAACTACGCAGCGCGTTTAATACATTGCAGCCGCTATGGCATAGTCTTACGGAGCAGAAGGAGAACTTTCGTCTGAGGAAAATCATCTAATAAAATATCGACGGGCTGGAGCCAGCCCGTCAAAAACCATCATCCGTGATGCATATGAGATGTTTTTATAAAATTGCCGTTCAATTTTGTCTTTCTGACGTGTCAGCCCGATGACAAAATTGAAATAGTTTCATTAATGCTGACGCGGGATCGGAAACCCTTTCAGAGAAATAATAAAGCCGTCTTCATCTTTTTTAATTTTTGCACCTGTGTCACACCAATCGGAGGCAATGCGAAAAAACTCATCGCTACCGATATTCCAGTTCAGGCGTACGTGCTTGACGTAGCCGGAACGCAGCATGTCGCAGGCTTCGCTATAGTTGCTGGCTGTAGAGAGTTGTTGTTTCATTTTCTCTTCTTCAGAATTTTACGTAATGCTTTGATTTCTTTAGGGGTTAATGGAGACGCTTCCTCTTCGGTATGCTGGCTATCGATATCTTCTTCCGAAACCCCCGCCTCATCTGCCGATTCCACTGCCTGAAAGGCCAGGAGTAGCAGTTTCTCCGTAGCCGTTCCTAGATTTTCGTTATTTTCTTCCGCATACTGACGCAGCTTTTCTTTTAACTCGCCATCAATTTTTACGTTCAGAACTACAGTGGTCATAGTCACGCTTCCCGTGAAATAAAATCATCATATAATTAATACACGAAGTTAACATGCTGATCCAGAGATATATTTTTAGCTTATATCTAACAACATTTTCCCATGAATAATCTGCACGTTATATATGACATAAAGATGACATTAATATTTCATTTAAATTTCAATTTTATGACGTAGCGAATTTTTGGCATAAAAAATAGATGTTTTAGAAACTGAAAAAATACACACTTTATTTGTGGATATTAAATATGAAAGGATCAGCGAAGTCGCTTTTTGGCTGCACAGAGCGCTGGGGGCACGCTGAAATGGGTGGGGGCCCTGCCAGCTACATCCCGGCACACACGTCGTCTGCTCTGGCTGCTTCCTTCCGGACCTGACCTGGTAAACAGAGTAGCGTTGCGGGAGAACCAACAGAGCCCCCATTGAGAGCGCTAGTTACCTAACGCGCTGGCGCATTATCCCTGCTGAACCCCTGAATTGCAAGCCGCCGCCGATTGGGTGCTGGTTTATTGCGCAAAGTCGCGTAGTCAGAGCGATATCGCGGCTTTTTAGCGTAAATTTTCCCGTCCCTGAGAGGAGATTGCGAGCGTACTCTCAGCACAAACGCCTCTCAACATCCATAATGTTCGCTATAAATTGAATGTTTTTTACCATGGTATCTGAATGAGTGAATCACCGCGTTTAATCACTACCCTGGCGATGCCGCCAATCGACGAAGTCACCGTTTCCTTCCGCGGTTTAAACTTTCTGCGCCCGGATCTGCTTCTTGATTTTGTGACCATTAGCCAAAATCCGCTACTTGCCGTCACCCCGGTCGCGCTGCTCTACTCTAGCGTCGGCGTCCTCCAGCACATTGAATTACGTAAACTCCCTATCGAAGTCAGCGGTCGCGTGGTCTATCCAATATCAACGCTTAAGCTTCCGGCCATGCGCGCAAAACTGGTGATCAACGCTCAGTCAAAACGCCTGAAGTTTCTTGAAACCCTGTTGACCAATACGCCGAATGAGAATGTCCATGGCATGCAGGTGCTTGGCCTGGCACTGGAATTTACCGTCATTAAAACGGCTTAAGCCGTTATCTGTACAGCCCGTCGTACAACGATTATCCTGAGCCTTTACCGGCAGCAGGACGTACCATGGATTCTCACGATACTTTTCCGCAGCGAGTCTGGCAGATAGTCGCCTCGATCCCAGAGGGGTACGTTGCTACCTACGGTGACGTTGCTCAGTTGGCTGGTTCACCGCGCGCGGCGCGTCAGGTCGGCGGGGTTTTAAAGCGTCTGCCTGAAGGGTCCCATCTTCCCTGGCATCGGGTCGTCAACCGCCACGGCGATATCTCGCTTACCGGACCAGATCTACAGCGCCAACGCCAGGCGCTCCTTGCGGAGGGAGTCCAGGTCTCAGGCAGCGGTCATATTGACCTGCAGCATTACCGCTGGATTTATTAAAGGCAAAAAAATGCCCCTGAAAAGGGGCATAGTCGGGGTTATTGCGCGGCGGGAACGTTGGTATTTGCCACCGGTACCGCGGTTTGCTGGACCGGTACCAGCAGCAGGTCGGCGCGATTGCCGCCCTGATTAATCACCGTCTGCACGGTATCGGTAATAAACATCAGCTGACCGTTGACGGTAATCGCTGAACTTAACAGGATGCGTGCATTAGGCTTAATATCCGCCTGGTTGTAAGGCAGAACAAAGTTAAATGGCGCCTGCTTCCCTTCAGTCCTTACCGCTTTTTGCGACAGCACGTGCGCTGGCGCATCGGCCAGGGACGCATCCGACAAGGTTACGGTTAACACCGCATCCGGCGGTAACGCCACGCGCTGTCGAATATTAATGGTCCCGGAAACGTTAGGCTGCTGCTGCGAGGAGCTTAGTGAGGCAATGCCGTAAGGATCGGGCGCAGCCTGGTTCGCTGCATTGCTGCTGTGATTGTTCGCACAGGCAGACAACGTAGCCGCGACGGCTAAGGCACTTAACATATAGGCAAATTTCATTCTTTTCTCCTTTTCATCCCTTCTTTAACAGGAGTACATCCAGCCACAATCGGGGACAGGACATTAGTATCGTAAATAAGTGTGGCACAGATCTCAGATCTCTTCCTGGAAAAGAGCCCATATTCAGATTATTGCACCCATCGGACCACTTGCGATTCCAGGTTATACTTTGCCTCAATAACGCGCTGCGCAAAGCAGTCATCATTGATTGAGGGTCACTATGAGTCAGGCATTAACCAATCTGCTGGCATTGTTAAATCTGGAAAAAATTGAAGAGGGATTGTTTCGCGGTCAGAGCGAGGATCTGGGATTGCGTCAGGTCTTTGGCGGTCAAGTGGTTGGCCAGGCGCTATACGCAGCAAAAGAGACGGTCCCCGCAGAACGCCTGATTCACTCGTTTCACAGCTACTTCCTGCGTCCCGGCGACAGCCAGAAACCCATCATCTATGATGTTGAAGTCCTGCGCGACGGCAATAGCTTCAGCGCCCGCAGGGTGGCGGCGGTTCAAAACGGGAAGCCGATTTTCTATATGACCGCCTCTTTCCAGGCGCCAGAACCCGGCTATGAACATCAAAAAACCATGCCCGCGGCGCCCGCTCCGGACGCCCTCCCCTCCGAAACGGATATCGCCCGCAAACTGGCCCATCTGTTGCCGCCGCAGGTTAAAGAGAAATTTCTCTGCGATAAACCGCTGGAGATTCGCCCGGTCGAATTTCATAACCCCCTGAAAGGCCACGTTGCAGAACCGACGCGTCAGGTTTGGATCCGCGCCAACGGCGCCGTTCCGGAAGATCTCCGCATCCATCAGTATCTGTTAGGCTACGCTTCGGATTTTAACTTCCTGCCCGTCGCCCTGCAGCCGCATGGCGTCGGTTTTCTGGAGCCCGGCATGCAGGTCGCCACCATCGATCACTCAATGTGGTTCCACCGTCCGTTCAATATCAACGACTGGCTGCTTTACAGCGTTGAGAGCACCTCCGCCTCCAGCGCGCGCGGTTTTGTGCGCGGCGAATTCTATACGCAGGACGGCACGCTGGTAGCTTCCACAGTGCAGGAAGGCGTCATGCGTAATCGCAATACATAAAAAAACAGAGCCTCCCCTTGGGGAGGCTCTGCAGCTTCAGGAGATAACGCAATTTATCAGGCGTTGTAGGCGTTTTCGCCGTGGCTGTTTACGTCCAGCCCTTCACGCTCTTGATCTTCCGGTACGCGCAGACCAACGGTCATATCGGCAACTTTGTAACCAATGAAAGCGACAACGCCGGACCAGACAATGGTAATACCGATACTTTCCAGCTGTACCAGAACCTGATGGCCCATGGTGACGCCTTCCGCGTAACCGACACCGCCCAGAGAAGTCGCGGCGAAGATACCGGTCAGGATGCAGCCTACGATACCGCAGACGCCGTGTACGCCAAACACATCGCACGGGTCATCAACGCGCAGCCAGCGTTTCAGTACGGTGACGCCCCACAGACCCGCCAGGCCCGCAGCGATACCGACAATCAGAGAGCCGCCGACGCCGATGTAGCCGCACGCCGGAGTGATGCCGACCAGCCCGGCAATCGCACCTGAACAGGCGCCAAGCAGAGACGGTTTACCGCGGGTTGCCCACTCGCCGAAGGTCCACGCCAGGATTGCTGCCGCCGTTGCCACCACGGTATTTACGAACGCCAGACCGGCAATTTCGTTCGCCGCGCTTGCAGAACCGGCGTTAAAGCCGAACCAGCCAACGTAGAGGATCGCGGTGCCGGTGAATACCATCGGCAGGTTATGCGGTTTGAACGCTTCTTTACCAAAACCAACGCGTTTGCCCATCATATAGGCACCCACCAGACCCGCTACCGCGGCGTTGATGTGAACCACCGTACCGCCGGCGAAATCAAGCGCGCCGTGCGTGGCCAACAGACCGCCGCCCCATACCATGTGCGCAATCGGCACATAAGAGAGCGTCATCCATACCACGACGAAAATCAGTACCGCCGAGAAGCGAATACGTTCCGCCAGCGCACCGACGATCAGACCAACGGTAATACAGGCGAAGGAGCCCTGGAAGGCAACGTGGATATACTGATAGAAGCTTCCCATCAGCGCTTTCAGTTCAATGTTTTTCAACAGTACCCAGTCGAAGTTGCCGAAGAAGCTGCCGCCAGCGCCGAAGGCCAGCGTGTAGCCATAAACCACCCACAGCACGCAGACCAGCGCAAAAGTCACGATCACCTGAGTCAGCATGGAGAGAACGTTTTTACCGCGGATCAGCCCGCCGTAGAACAGCGCGATGCCCGGAATCGACATAAACAGCACCAGCGCGGTGCAAATCATCATAAAAGCATTGTCGGCTTTATCCGCTACCGCCGGTGCGGCCATCGCCAGCCCCGGAAGAAGAGCCAACGCTCCCAGACCTGTTTTCATTGTTGCTATCTTCATTGTTTCGTTCCCCATCACTGTGTGGTCTGAAAGTTACAGTGCCGCTTCGTCAGATTCGCCGGTACGGATGCGAATCACGCGCTGCAGCTCGGCGACAAAGATTTTGCCGTCGCCAATCTTTCCGGTATACGCCGCTTTACTGATGACATCGACGACTTCGTCCAACTGATCGTCGGCAATCGCGACATCAATCTTCACTTTCGGTAGAAAATTGACGCTGTATTCGGCGCCGCGATAGAGCTCCGCGTGGCCTTTCTGACGGCCGAACCCTTTAACTTCAGTGACCGTCAGGCCCTGAATACCCATTGAAGACAATGCTTCACGCACGTCTTCCAGTTTGAATGGTTTGATTACCACCGTAACCAGCTTCATAAGTCCCCTCCAGTCAGAATTCGGTAATGGCCGCAGCTAACACGTATCTACTAAAGCAAGGGCTATGCCAGAAATGAAAAAGGACCGCCAGGCGGCCCTTTTTGAGGGAGAAGGTGAAGAATTCGCTGGAAACGAAGCGGCAAATTGGCTCTTTCGGCTAAAGTTGCACCATTTCAGTGCACAATGTGTGACGTTTTTGCACCACCTCAGGCCGCGCTATCGCGACTGCCTGATTATGGTGCATCAGGCGATCAGCGACTCTTCCTGCGAGCTGGCCGCCAGCTCTTCGCCAACCAGCTGCAGCTGATACATCTGCCAGTAGCGGCCTTTGGCCGCCAGCAGCTGCTGATGGTTTCCGCGCTCTACGGCCTGACCGCGGTGCAGCACCAGGATCGTATCGGCCTCGACGATGGTCGATAAGCGGTGCGCAATCACCACCAGCGTCGTGTGCTCACGCACTCGCGCCAGAGCTTGCTGAATCGCCTGCTCGGTACCGGAATCAATATTGGCCGTCGCCTCATCAAGAATCAGCACCTGCGGCGTATCAACCAGCACCCGCGCCAGCGCCAGCAGCTGTTTCTGACCAACGGAGAGATTATTCCCCTGCTCGCCCAGCAGCGTATAAATCCCCTTTTCCATTTCACGGGCCAGATCTGCCAGCTGGACCGCTTCCAGCGCCTCCCAGACCTGCTCTTCGCTAATGTCGCGACCGAGGGTAACGTTGGCATAGAAGGTATCAGCCAGCACCACCGGATCCTGCTGCACCATCGCAATCCCCTGACGCAGCGCGCTGTGGCTCAAGGAAGAAAGCGGCCGACCGTCGATGCGAATCTCTCCCTGAGTTAACGGGTAGTAGCCCATCATCAGGCTGGCCAGGGTGCTTTTACCGCTCCCGGTATGGCCAACCAGCGCTACAAAGCTGCGGGACGGGATATCGAGATTAATATCCTGCAACACCAGGCTATCGTCGCGGTAGGCAAAAGAGAGATGATCGATGCTAATTGCTCCGCTGCGCAGCGGCTCGCTATCTTCACCCCACGCCTGACGCGGTTTATCCATCAGCTCGAAGACGCGCTCGCCCGCGACGACCGCCTGCTGCAGCATTGACTGCTGGGTGGTCAGCTCGATCAGCGGCTCGTTCAGTCGTCCAAGATAGCTAATAAAGGCGTAGAGCACCCCGACTTCGATCGTTCCGCTACTGCTGAAACCAAACAGCATCAGCAGGCCGCAGAGAATTAATGAAGAGAACAGGCTTAGCAGCGGACGCAGCAGGAAGCCATCAAGACGCAGAGTTTGCATACGCGCCAGATAGTGCGCATAACTGGCCTCGCGCATCCGTTCGCCAAAACGCGCCTGCTGGCGGAACTGCTGGATAACGCCCATGCCGTTAATCACTTCATTAAAACCATCGTTGATATCCGCCAGCCAGGCGCGGACCCGTCTGACGATTGGCGTGCTGTAGCGCTGATAAATCATCATCACGATCAGCACCGCCGGGAAAATAGCGATAGCCACCAGCGCCATCCGCCAGTCAAGGCTGAACATCGCCACCAGCATCGCGCCAATCAAGGCGGCGCTCCGCAGTACGGTGGCCACCACGGTCACGTACAGATCACGAATGACTTCGGTATCGTTGGTCACCCGTGAGATGAGCTGCCCGACCGGCTGCGTATCAAACTCGCTGAGCGGCTGGCGCAGCGCGGCATCCATGACGTCGCTGCGCAGCTGCTGCACCACGCCGACCGCCGCACGATTAAACAGCAACGCCTGGCAGTAATGCAGGCCAGCGGCAAGGAGTTGCAGGCCGATATAGGCTACGGCGAGACCACAAACCAGCTTCAACGGCAGCGAGTTCTTCGCCACCATATTGTCGATGAAATAGCTGATCAGCAGCGGACCGCTGACTTCCGCCACCGCCGCAACCCACATGATGGCAACGGCAATCATCAACGGTTTACGCCACGGGGAGCCGTAGGCCAGCAGGCGCTTTAAGGTCGGCCAGAGTTCAGTGAAACTACGCACCGGTGATCTCCTCATCTTCCAGCGGGACATCATCCAGCGCCGCTTCCAGCTGCTGATAACGGTACATGTCCCGATACCAGCCCGGCTGCGCCGCCAGCGCCTCATGGCGACCGCGCTGGGCAATATGCCCGTGCTGCATTACCAGAATTTCGCTGGCCTCGGTCAACGCCGACAGGCGATGGGCGCTAATGATCACCGTCCGCCCTTCTCCCCACTGCCGCAGGTTATGCAAAATCTCGTGCTCTGTTCTGCCATCCACCGCCGACAGGGCATCATCAAGGATCAGAATCTCCGCCTCCAGCAGCAGCGCGCGGGCGATGGAAATTCGCTGCTTTTGCCCGCCGGAAAGCATCACGCCACGCTCGCCGACTTCGGTGTTATATCCCTGCGGCAGGCGCAGGATATCCTCATGCACGCTGGCAAGCCGCGCAACGTGCTCGATTTGCTCCTGCGTGGCGTCCGGTTTACCAAGGGCGATGTTGCTGGCGACGGTATCGGAGAACAGGAACGGTGTCTGATTAACCACCGCCAGGCGGGCGCGCCAGCTATCGAGCTGTAGCTGGGTCAGGGGAACGTCGTGGAAGCGGATATCGCCTTCAGTCACGTCAAAGTGGCGCTGAATCAGCGCCAGAATAGTGCTCTTGCCGGAGCCGGTCGGCCCGCAAATCCCCAGCATCTGCCCGGGCTGTAGCGTAAAGTTGACCTTTTCCAGCGAGCTCTTATTCGCCTGTGGGTAGATAAACTCGCGCACGGCGACGCTGAGCGTACCGCGGCCTTCCGGCGTCGGCTCGCTGCCGTCGTTCACCGCCGGCGCCTCTTCCAGCATGGTGCGAATGCGCGCATAGGCCGCGCTACCGCGCTCAACGATGTTAAACATCCACGCCAGCGCCAGCATCGGCCAAATCATCAGGCCAAGGTACATCACAAAGCTGGTGAGCTGTCCAAGGGTCAGGCTGCCCTGGATCACCATCCAGCTGCCGCCGCCGATGGCCAGCAGGTTAGCAGTACCGATGGCGATATAAATCGTCGGGTCGAAGCGCGCGTCGATGCGCGCCACGCGCATATTTTTGGCGCCGGTATCCGCGGCATCGGCGGCAAACAGCGCCGACTGTCGATCTTCGAGACCAAAGGCTTTGATCATGCGGATGCTGGTGAGGCTCTCCTGGGTGCGGTCGTTAAGGCTGGAGAACGCCGCCTGAGCGACGCGAAAACGCTCGTGTAATGCATCGCCGTTACGTTTGATCGCCAGCGCCATCAGCGGCATCGGCAGCAGCGCCAGCAGGGTTAACTGCCAGCTGATTTGCGTCGACATCACGATCAGCACCGCGCAGCCCATCACCAGGGAGTCCACCAGCGTTAACACTCCTTCGCCAGCGGCGAATACCACCCGATCCACGTCGTTGGTCGCCCGCGCGATCAGATCGCCGGTACGATGGCGCAGGTAAAAGGCCGGATGCTGGCGGCTGAGCTGGCGATAGAAATCCTCACGCAGTTCGACGGCCAGCTGATAAGAAGCGCCGAAAAGCAGCACCCGCCAGACGTAGCGCAGCAGATATACCATCACCGCAATAACGACCAGCAGGCCAATCCACATCCACACCTTTTCCGCGGTGTAATGTTGTTTTGTGACGCCATCAACCACGATGCCCACCACCTTTGGCGGCACCAGTTGCAGGATGGCAATCACGATCAGCAGAGCAATAGCGCCAAGGTAACGGCGCCACTCCCGGCGGAAATACCAGCTAAGTTGAGCAAATAATCGCAAGCAGTTAAATCCTGAGTGTGTAATTCGTAGCGGCTGATGCCGTTAATCAATCGGCAAGGCTGTCGTGTATTTTATCTGTTCCATGGCAAAACTCGAAGTGACATCCGAGAGCCCCGGTACGCTGTTTACCAGGCGTTTATAAAAATCATCATAGCTTTTCATATCCGCAACCTGGACCCGCAGCAGGTAGTCATACTCCCCCGCCATACGCCAGAAACCGAGAACCTCCGCCATCTGGGTGACCTCGCTGACGAAGCGGCAATACCAGTCGCTACTGTGGTGCTGAGTCTTAATCAGCACAAACGCCGTCAGCCCAAGCCCGACCTTTTCCGCATCCAGCAGAGCGACTCGCCCGCGCAGGATACCTTCGTCTTCCAGACGCTTCAGGCGCTTCCAGCATGGTGTGGTGGTCAGATTAACGGCATCAGCCAGCGCCTGCAAAGAGAGGGTACAGTCGGTTTGCAGTAAAGAAAGCAGCTTACGGTCAATTTTATCTAACATTACTCACCTCAGGAGAAAAATTTACTCCATTAATTGTAATTCAAAGGCTAAATGGCAACAATTTTTCCTTCGAATTCCGCTAAGCTGGGCACAAAATGACAAACAGGAAACCGAGATGAACAGCGCCTGGATAAAACACGCGATTAGTGAAATTAATGCCGATTATCAGCGTTCCGCCGATACGCACCTGATTCGTCTGGCGCTCCCGGAGTTCCCTGGGATCCAGCTCTATCTGAAAGATGAAAGCACCCATCCAACCGGTAGCCTGAAGCATCGTCTGGCCCGCTCGCTGTTCCTCTATGGTCTGTGCAACGGCTGGATTAAAGAAGGGACGACGATTATTGAATCCTCTTCGGGTTCGACCGCCGTCTCTGAAGCCTACTTCGCCCGTCTGTTAGGCCTGCCGTTTATCGCCGTGATGCCTTCCTGTACGGCAAAACGTAAAATTGAACAAATTGAGTTCTACGGCGGCCGCTGTCATTTTGTCGATAGCGCCTGCGAAATCTATGCCGCCTCCGAGACTCTGGCTCGAGAGCTGAACGGGCATTATATGGATCAGTTTACCTTTGCCGAACGGGCGACCGACTGGCGGGGAAATAATAATATCGCCGACAGTATCTTCCGTCAGATGAGCCATGAGCCGCACCCGCAGCCGTCGTATATCGTGATGAGCGCGGGCACCGGCGGTACCTCAGCAACCATTGGCCGCTACATTCGTAGTCAGGGTTACGATACGCAGCTGATGGTGGTTGACCCACAAAACTCAGTGTTTTTGGACTACTGGCAAAGCCGCGACGCCAGCCTGCGCAGCCCGGTCGGTAGCAAAATTGAGGGTATTGGCCGCCCACGCGTCGAACCTTCATTTATTCCCGATGTGGTCGATGAGATGCTGCGGGTACCGGATGCCGCCAGCGTCGCCACTGCCCTATGGCTGGAAACGCTGCTCGGGCGTAAAGTCGGCGCATCAACCGGCACCAATATGTGGGGCGTGCTGCAGCTGGCCGTACGGATGCGCCAGGAGGGGCGCAGCGGCTCCCTCGTTACGCTGCTGTGCGACAGCGGCGAACGTTATCTGGAGAGCTACTACAATCCGCAGTGGGTGACGGCCAATATTGGCGATATTTCCCCGTGGCAGGCACAGATCGCCGACATGCTGCGAGCAAAATAAAAAAAGCCAGATATCACAGGATATCTGGCTTGCTGGCAGGGTCTCTTTATTCGGGGGAATAAGGAAGATCAGGATTATCCAGCCAATGAGTCAAAAAGTGGGAAACAGCCTGATGACGGCAGTCGCCAATAACCGGTAGATGCGGAAGTTCATTTTTCAGCTGATGCATCGCATTGCCCATAATCACCCCCCGGCCAACGCTGCCGAGCATTTCCCGATCGTTCATGGCGTCACCGAACGCCATGCAATCCTGCAACGTCAGGCCAAGATGCTGGCTTAGTACCGCCAGAGCCGCTCCTTTGTTACAGCCGCCGGGCAAAACTTCAAGACAATCCATCGCTGAAAAACAGAGATCCGCCCGGCCGCCGAGCGCTTCATTCAGCTGGATCCGCAGCCGCCGCAGATCGTCATGATCGCCGCAGAAGCAGATTTTCGTAACCTGATGCGCCGGCATCCGTTTTGGATCGTACAGCTGGTAACGAAAACCGCTAAAAACGTGCGCTTTCAAAATTTCGGGAATCTCCTGCCCGGTGTACCAGCCGCCGTCGTTGAAGAAATGCATACTGGCCGAGGTTTCCCAGGCGCTGTGCAGCACCTCTTCCGCCACATCGGGGGCCAGATCGCGGCGATACAGCTCTTCGCCCTCCAGAGAGTGAATGCGCGTCCCGTTGCCGGTAATTAAAAACGCATCCAGAGAAAACTCGCCAATAACGTGGCGCATCTCCAGGGCATGACGGCCGGTGGCGAAAGTCAGGGTGATATCGCGCTCGCGCAGACGTTTTAGCGTCGACAGCGTTTTTTCTCCCAGACGATGGTCCGGCATCAGTAGCGTACCGTCCATATCAAATGCAGCCAGTCTTGCCATCTCCTGCTCCCCAATGGTGGTGGATTTTGCTTGTGTTGCAGTATCGCCTGAGATATACGGAAGTAATAGTGAATAGATGAATTTTATTGTTCCGGGTTTACGAATATAGCGCAGGATTAAACAGATATGAGGCTATTAAACCGTCTCCATCAGTACCAGCGGCTCTGGGAACCCTCCTCGGGCGAGCCGCAGCAGGTTACCGTCGGCGAGCTGGCGGGACGCTGCTTTTGCAGCGAACGCCATATCCGTACCCTGCTGCGCCAGGCGCAAGAATCCGGCTGGCTAAGCTGGCAGGCCAGCTCCGGTCGTGGAAAGCGCGGGTTGCTTCAGTTTTATAAAGCGCCGGAAACGCTGCGCAACGAAATGATGGAACAGGCGTTGAATAAAGGGCAGCAGCAAAATGCCCTCGAGCTGGCCCAGCTTGCGCCGGTGGAGCTTAAAGCGCTGCTTTCCCCCTTTCTCGGCGGCCAATGGCAGAACGATACGCCAACCCTGCGTATTCCTTATTACCGCCCACTGGAGCCGCTACGCCCGGGTTTTATGCCGGGAAGGGCGGAACAGCACCTGGCCGGGGAGATATTTTCCGGCCTGACCCGATTTGATGCGCGCAGTACCTGTCCGATAGGCGATTTAGCCCATCACTGGGAAGTATCGCCTGACGGTCTGCGCTGGCATTTTTATATTCGTTCAACCTTGTTCTGGCATAACGGCGATCCGATTAAAACCTCTCAGCTACAGCAGCGGCTTTTGATGCTACTGCAGCTACCCTCACTGCGTAAGCTATTCGCCAGTATTAGCGAGATTAACATCCCCCACTCCCAGTGTCTGACTATCACCCTGCATCGCGCCGATTACTGGCTGCCGTTCCGCCTTGCCAGCTACTGCAGCGTGCTGGCGCATCCGGACAATTCGGCGATCGGCAGCGGACCATTTCGCCTGAAATTATTTACTCCGGACCTGGTGCGGCTGGAAAACCATCAGCGCTATCATCTCACTCACCCGCTGCTGCAGGCCGTGGAATTCTGGATCACGCCGCAGCTGTTCGAGCAGGATCTGGGCACCAGCTGTCGTCATCCGGTACAGATAACCATTGGCGATCCTGACGAGCTGACCAGACTACGTCAGGTCAGCAACAGTATTAGCCTCGGTTTTTGCTATCTAACGCTGCGCCAAAGCCCTCGCCTTAACAAAGCGCAGGCGCAAAGGCTGGTCTCGCTGATTCATCGCTCCACTCTGTTAGAAACCCTACCGTTGGATGAGGATCTGATCGCGCCCAGCAATGAAGTATTGCCGGGCTGGTCTATTCCGCAGGGGCCTGAAAATCATGATACCCCTCTGCCTGAACGGCTTACCCTGCTCTATCATCTTCCCGTAGAGCTACACGCCATGGCGGAGCAGCTTCGGCAACGACTGGCAGAGCTGGGCTGCGAGCTGACGATTATTTTTCATGATGCAAAAAACTGGGATGGCTGCGAGCAGTTTGCGAAAGCAGACCTGATGATGGGCGACCGCCTGATCGGCGAAGCGCCGGTCTATGCTCTGGAGCAGTGGCTACGCTGCGACGCGCTGTGGCCTAATTTGTTGACCGGGGCACAATATGCACATCTTCAGGCGACGCTGGATGCCGTTCAGGCCCTACCGGACGAGCGCAGCCGCAGCGAAGCTTTGCGCAACGTCTTTGACAGATTGATGGATGATGCCATCATGACCCCACTGTTCAATTATAATTATCGGATCAGCGCACCGCCGGGGGTTAATGGGCTACGACTCAACGCGCGAGGCTGGTTTGACTTCGCCAGCGCCTGGCTACCGGCCTCAGCGCCGTGACAGAGCTGGTGGTCGCGCTCATCAGGCGCTACCATATGTGCCTCACTTCGATTGTCAGGAATTATCATGAAACGCGCCGTAGTTGTCTTCAGCGGAGGACAAGATTCGACGACCTGCCTGGTGCAGGCTCTGCAACAGTATGATGAAGTGCATTGCGTCACTTTTGATTATGGCCAACGCCACCGCGCGGAGATTGACGTTGCTCGCGAACTGGCGCTAAAACTGGGGGCCGTCGCCCATAAGGTCCTTGATGTCACGCTGCTTAACGAACTGGCGGTCAGCAGCCTGACCCGCGATAGCATTCCGATTCCGGATTACGAGCCGGACGCCAGCGGCATCCCCAATACTTTTGTCCCCGGTCGCAACATTCTGTTTTTAACCCTGACGGCGATTTACGCGTATCAGGTTAAGGCAGAAGCTATTATCACCGGCGTTTGTGAGACCGATTTTTCGGGCTATCCGGACTGCCGAGACGAGTTTGTGAAAGCGCTGCACCATGCCGTCAGCCTCGGAATGGCGAAAGATATTCGCTTCGAGACGCCGCTGATGTGGCTTAACAAAGCCGAGACCTGGGCCTTAGCCGATTACTGGGGCCAGTTAGAGCTAGTGCGCCATAAAACCCTGACCTGCTATAACGGCATTAAAGGCGACGGCTGCGGGCAGTGCGCCGCCTGTAATCTACGCGCCAACGGCCTGAGCCACTATCTTGGCGATAAGGTTGGCGTGATGACGGTGATGAAGCAAAAAACCGGGCTCCAGTAAGCGGTTACTTCCCGGCGGCGCAATAGCCCCGCTGGCGGCCGAAGGCGATTAGCCCGGGCAGGTGCGCAGCACCGCCTCCGGGACATCTCCCTCCGGCTGGCCAGTTAGCGCGGCTCAAGCTGCTCCAGCTTCTCCCGCAGTTCGCCCTCCAGCGGCAGCGCTTTCTGGGTTTTAAGATCGATACAGACAAAGGTGATAAGCGCATCGGCGACCACTTCGCCGTTAGGATTGAGGGTAACCACCTGGCTTAACGTCCCGCTTTTTCCATTGAGCTTTTCGAGCTTGCTGGTGACGGTTAACACATCGCCCAGTACCGCTGGTCGGCGATAGTTGATATTGATATTCACCACCACAAAAGCGATGTTGCGCGCGGTCATCCAGTGGAAGGCCGGGCTGCTTTCCAGGCCATCCCAACGCGCCTCTTCGAGAAACTCCAGATAACGCGCATTGTTGACGTGCTGATATACATCCAAGTGATAGCCGCGAACTTTGATTTGAGTCTGCATAGCGCGAATGCCTTATCTCTAATTGTTGTTTTGAGGTCAGAGGTCACACCACTGGTGTAACCTCTTCATTCTGGCAAATAATAACAACTGTGCAAACTTCCGCTGAAAATTTACAGCTTCAGATGTGACAGATTTCTCTCTACCAGCGAGTTGCCCATACCGGGGACCTGCTTAAGGTCGTCAACGGTTTTAAACGGCCCGTACTCTTCGCGATAGCTCACGATAGCCTGCGCTTTCTTCAGACCGACGCCATTCAACGCCTTAGCCAACTCCTCCGCACTGGCGTGATTAATACTCACCCTGGTGCCCTCACTGTCGGCCGCGTTTAACCCATCCGGCGCTTTTGCCTGCGGCGACTGCACGCTCTCCTTTACCGTCGACGACGCTTTACCCGCAGAGGGCGCCGCCTGCGCTATCTGACTCCCCGCCGCCGCACAAACCAGTACTGCGGCAATAAGCGTTTTCATTCCTCGTTTCATGCTGTTATCTCCTTGTTTGTTGACAGCAAGAGCACGATAGCGATGAGGGAAAAAGAGTACAAAAGGCAAAATGCAGAAATGGAAAAGGCCGCGAAAGCGGCCTTTGAGGATTACATCACGTTACTTGCTTTTGCGAAGCAGCGCGAAATTATTGTTGCTGGTCGATGATATCGCCGACCTTAATTTTAGCCGCTTTACGCAGGTTGCTCATCAGCGCTTCGAAGGCGATCTGGGCGTTATTCTGGGTGATCCCCTGAATCATCGCTTTTTTCTGCTCTTCCGGCATCGTACCCGCTTTCACTTCCTCCAGCGCCAGCAGCACTACGTTGCCCTGCAGATCGGAGCCCACGCCGTAGCTTGGCTTACCCGACTGCGGCAACGGTAACGCAAAGACTGACTGGCTCAGCGCTTCCTGACCGGTGCGTGACAGCGTCTGCGGCGCGCCAAAGCTCAGGCCTGCGGCTTTCATCGCTTCATCGCCTTTACCCTCTTTCAGGGCCGTCAGCAGCTTATCAGCATCCAGCTTTGCCTGCTGTTCCGCTTTGTTGCGCTTAACAATATCGCTTACCTGCGCTTTCACATCCGCCAGCGGCTTAACCGCCTCCGCTTTGTGCTCGCTGATGCGCAGAACAAACGCGCGATCGCCGTCAACGGTGATGATATCGGAGTTGCTGCCCGGCGTGCCGTTGTCGCCAACCAGGCCGCCGTTGAAGATAGCTTCAGAGACCGGCTTGAAGTTCAGCTCTTGCGGCAGGCTGTCACGGCCAAACCAACCTGTTTCAACCACTTTCAGACCGGCAACCTGGGCGGCGCCCGCCAGCGACTCATTATCGTTGCTCGCCGCGTCGCTCACTTTCTGCTGCAGCGCGTAGTACGCATCCAGCGCTTTTTCCTGCTTCACTTTCGCCGCGATATCATCGCGAACCTCAGCCAGCGGTTTAACCTGCGCAGCCTGAACGTCGTCCAGACGGGCAACGAGGAAACCCACGGAGGATTTAATCACGCCAGAAAGCTGGCCTTTTTCTTTCAGACCGGCTTCTTTCAGCTCCGGCACGGTTGCGGCATCGTCCATCCATCCCATGTCGCCGCCGTTGCGGGCAGAGATGATGTCGGTTGATTTCTCTTTTGCCAGAGCGGCGAAGTCTGCTCCTTTCTTCAGCTCATCGAGCACAGCCTGGGCATCCGCTTCGGTTTTGGTCTGAATGATGCTGTAGCGGTTACGCTGCGGCTGAGTGAACTGATCCTGATGCTGGTCGTACCATGACTGAATTTCTTCGTCAGAGGCGTTTTCCTGCATGCTCGCAGCGTCCATCTTGATATAACTTACGCGGAACTGCTCCGGGGCCATAAAACGCGCCTGGTTCTGCTGGTAGAAGGCGTTGATTTCATCGTCGGTAGCGGTTTGCTTCGCCGCCAGCGCGTTCACGTCGATAGTTGCTTCACGGACGACGCGCTGTTGAGAAACCAGCGCCGCCAGCTGGTCGGATTCGCCCTGCAGCATAAAGTCGGTACCGGCTACGGCGTTGATCAATTGCTGAGTCGTCAGCTGATTACGAAGCGCCTGCGCGTACTGATCCGTCGTCATCCCCATCTGATTAACGATACGACTGAAGCGCTCGTTATCAAATTTGCCATCCGCCTGGAAAGCCTGGGTCTGGAAGATCGCCTGCTTAACCTGGTCATCGCTGATGCTGAGACCAAGCTCACGGGCATACTGATCGAGCAGCGCCTCGTCAATCAGACGGTTCAGCACCTGCTGACGCATGGTCTTCATGTAATTTTCATTAGCCGCCAGCTCTGAGAACTGGTCGCCAAGCTGCTGCTGCATGCGATTACGCTCGCTGGCAACGGCATTCTCAAACTGTGTGCGACCAATCTCCTGGTCATTAACTTTTGCGGCATAGTTGTTGCCACCGCCAATCAGGTAACCACTCACCCCGGTCAAAATGAACGAGACGATAATGATACCGAAAATAATCTTGAGCACGACGCTGTTGGCGGCCGTGCGTAGGTTGTCCATCATGGTGTAACAACGCTCCGCTGTAGATGACTTTAGCTCGCGCAGCATAGCATGTGATGGCCGCCGCGCGTGAGGACGTATTTTGACAAGAAAACGGGGTGATTGTCAGCCCACAAGTGCGTATAAACTCACATTAAGTCGCATTCTGGCAAATAAAAAAGGCACATCTTGCGATGCGCCCTTGTACTTCGTCACAGACCCCAGTGGGGAAGTCGATCAGTTTACCGCGTCTTTCAGCGCTTTACCTGCGCGGAAACCCGGTACTTTAGCAGCAGCAATGGTGATTTCTTTGCCTGTTTGCGGATTGCGACCAGTACGGGCAGCGCGCTCTTTAACAGCAAAAGTACCAAACCCTACCAGCGCAACGTCATCTCCAGCCTGCAGAGATTCAGTAACAGAAGCGATTAAAGCATCTAACGCACGTCCAGCTGCGGCTTTAGAAATGTCCGCACCGGCAGCAATTTTGTCAATCAGTTGAGATTTATTCACTGTTCTCTTCCTCTCTTTATAATTTATATCGCACCAGAATCCTTCGTGGTGCGACCGCGCAGCAGTTATATCAGGACTGTCATGCCCTTACAACAGAGTTGTAATTGACCCCCCTGCCAGCGATCTAAGTTAGCTACACAAAAAAAGGCTGGCAAGTACGAATTTACTTACCAGCCCTATTTTTCTTAGCGCTATTTGCGCGAAATCACTATTTTGCCGTGACGACTTCCATTCCAAACGGTTCGTTCTGCAGCGCAAGTGCCAGAACTTCCTCGATTCGTTTTACCGGATGGATATCTAAATCAGCGATAACGTTATCCGGAATTTCTTCAAGGTCGCGTTTATTTTCATCAGGAATCAGAACAGTCTTAATGCCGCCACGATGCGCGGCCAACAGTTTTTCCTTCAGACCACCAATCGGCAATACCTGGCCACGGAGGGTAATCTCGCCGGTCATCGCCACGTCAGCGCGTACCGGATTACCCGTCAGGCAGGAAACCAGCGCGGTGCACATCGCGATACCGGCGCTTGGACCATCCTTCGGCGTAGCGCCTTCCGGCACGTGAACGTGAATATCACGTTTTTCGTAAAAGTCTGAGTTAATACCCAGCTTATCCGCACGTGAACGAACCACCGTCAACGCCGCCTGGATGGATTCCTGCATGACTTCACCCAGTGAACCAGTGTAGGTCAGCTTGCCTTTACCCGGAACGCAGGCGGTTTCAATGGTCAGCAGATCGCCGCCCACTTCCGTCCACGCCAGGCCGGTCACCTGACCTACGCGGTTTTCGCTATCCGCACGGCCATAGTCATAGCGCTGCACGCCAAGGAAATCGTGTAGGTTGTCGCCATTAATCTCGATGTGTTTCAGCGACTTATCCAGCAGAAGCTGTTTCACTGCTTTGCGGCACAGTTTCGAGATTTCGCGCTCCAGACCACGCACGCCCGCTTCACGGGTGTAGTAGCGAATGATGCCGATAATCGCGCTATCATCCACCGTCAGCTCGCCTTTCTTGAGCGCGTTACGCTCAATCTGTTTTGACAGCAGATGGCGTTTGGCGATGTTCAGCTTCTCATCTTCGGTATAGCCGGAGAGGCGGATCACTTCCATACGATCCAGCAGCGGCGCCGGAATATTCATGGAGTTAGAGGTCGCAACGAACATCACGTCGCTGAGATCGTAATCCACTTCCAGATAGTGGTCGTTAAAGGCCACGTTTTGTTCCGGATCCAACACCTCGAGCAGCGCCGATGCCGGATCGCCGCGCATGTCAGAAGACATCTTGTCGATCTCATCCAGCAAGAACAGCGGGTTTTTAACGCCCACTTTAGCCATTTTCTGGATCAGTTTGCCCGGCATTGAGCCAATATAGGTACGGCGGTGACCGCGGATTTCCGCTTCATCGCGCACGCCGCCCAGCGCCATACGCACATATTTGCGTCCGGTTGCTTTGGCGATAGATTGGCCGAGAGAGGTTTTACCTACCCCCGGAGGCCCAACCAGGCACAGGATCGGCCCTTTAAGCTTGTTAACACGGCTCTGCACCGCGAGGTACTCAAGAATACGATCCTTCACGCGCTCAAGGCCGTAGTGATCGGTATCGAGGATCTCCTGAGCCTGACGCAGGTCTTTTTTAACCTTGCTGCGGGCGTTCCACGGTACCTGCACCATCCAGTCAATGTAGCCGCGAACGACGGTGGCTTCCGCCGACATCGGGGACATCATTTTCAGTTTTTGCAGTTCCGCTTCGGTTTTCTCTTTTGCCTCTTTCGGCATTTTCGCCGCGTCGATCTTACGCTTCAGCGCTTCGTTCTCGTCCGGAGCGTCATCCATCTCGCCGAGCTCTTTTTGAATGGCTTTCATTTGCTCATTCAGATAGTACTCGCGCTGAGATTTCTCCATCTGCTTTTTCACGCGGTTACGAATACGCTTTTCAACCTGCAGCAGATCGATTTCCGACTCCATCATCGCCATCAGATATTCCAGACGTTCGTTCACGTCGGACATCTCCAGCACGGACTGTTTGTCCGCCAGCTTCAGCGGCATATGCGCAGCGATGGTATCCGCCAGACGCGCCGGATCGTCGATGCTATTGAGCGACGTCAGCACTTCCGGTGGGATTTTCTTGTTCAGCTTGATGTAGCCTTCAAACTGGCTGATGGCGGTACGAACCAGCACTTCCTGCTCGCGTTCGTCAATCGCCGGCGATTCAAGATATTCCGCTTTCGCCGAAAAATGCTCGCCGTTATCAGACAGCGCAGAGATGCGCGCACGCTGTAAACCTTCGACCAGCACTTTCACAGTCCCGTCCGGTAGCTTCAGCATTTGCAAAATAGACGCCACGGTCCCGACGGTGAAAAGATCGTTTACACCCGGCTCATCCGTCGAGGCTTCTTTCTGCGCAACCAGCATGATTTTTTTGTCATGGTCCATGGCTGCTTCGAGACAACGGATAGATTTTTCCCGCCCTACAAACAGGGGTATGACCATGTGCGGATAAACCACCACATCGCGCAACGGCAATACGGGGATTTCAATGCGTTCAGAACGCTCAGGATTCATAGAGCTCTCTCTTAGTTTAAAGTCCGCCAGGTAGCCGACGACGCAATTCAACGACGCGTCGCCGTTAATATGTAAACCAGTATATGGGGATGTATTCCATACATTCAACGGCGGGAATGCAGGAAAAATAAAAGGGGAGATAAAATCCCCCCTTTTTGTTAACTGCTTGAGCAAACTGGTTAATTATTCACCAGACGCCTGCTGCGCTTCCGGTTTGCCGTAAATCAGCAGCGGCTTGCTCTGACCATCGATAACCGAAGCGTCGATGACCACTTTTTCCACGTCTTCCATTGACGGAAGATCGTACATGGTATCGAGCAGCGCGGCTTCAACGATAGAACGCAGGCCGCGAGCACCGGTTTTACGCGCCATCGCTTTCTTAGCGATAGCGTCCAGCGCTTCGTCGCGGAACTCCAGCTCGGCGCCTTCAAGGCTGAACAACGCCTGATACTGCTTAGTAAGGGCGTTTTTCGGCTCTTTGAGGATCTGAATCAGCGCTTCTTCGCTCAGCTCGCTCAGGGTCGCCACCACAGGCAGACGGCCAATGAACTCAGGAATCAGACCAAACTTGATCAGATCTTCCGGCTCAACCTGGGACAGCAGTTCACCTTCGCTGGCTTTATCGGACTTCGCCTTAACCGTCGCGCCGAAACCAATGCCGGAGCCGGTTTCGACACGGTGGGAAATGACCTTATCCAGACCGGCAAACGCGCCGCCGCAGATAAACAGGATTTTAGAGGTATCAACCTGCAGGAACTCCTGCTGCGGATGCTTACGCCCGCCCTGCGGCGGAACCGCGGCCACGGTACCTTCAATAAGCTTCAGCAGCGCCTGCTGCACGCCTTCGCCGGAAACATCGCGGGTGATCGACGGGTTATCCGATTTACGGGAAATTTTGTCAATCTCATCAATGTAGACGATACCGCGCTGGGCTTTCTGCACGTCGTAGTCGCACTTCTGCAACAATTTCTGGATGATGTTCTCCACATCCTCACCCACGTAACCCGCTTCGGTCAGGGTGGTGGCATCAGCCATGGTGAAAGGCACATCCAGCAGGCGCGCCAGCGTTTCCGCCAGCAGCGTTTTACCGGAGCCGGTTGGCCCGATCAGCAGAATGTTGCTTTTACCCAGTTCAACGCCGTTGCTGGTGTCGCCATTGCGCAGACGTTTGTAGTGATTGTATACCGCCACTGCCAGCACTTTTTTCGCCGGCTCCTGGCCGATAACGTAATCGTCCAGATGGTGGCGAATCTCGTGGGGAGTCGGCAATGCACTGCGCTCGCGATGCGGCGCGACTTCTTTAATTTCTTCGCGAATGATGTCGTTACATAAATCAACGCATTCGTCGCAGATATACACGGATGGCCCGGCGATTAGCTTACGCACTTCATGCTGGCTTTTGCCGCAAAAAGAGCAGTACAACAGTTTGCCCGAACCATCTTTGCGTTTATCTGTCATGAGTCCAAACCTCTTATTAAGTTCTTTGTGCCGCACACGACGACGCAAATGCCATTCTCAGGCGCAAACCGCTGGAAAGCGTTGTGCCGCCCTCTTACAAACAAGTATAGCGGCCCCCTTGCGCCCGGGGCATCAATTACGATGAGTCAAAATGGAGTCGACGAGGCCGTATTCCACTGCTTCTGAGGCAGACAGGAAACGATCGCGCTCGGTATCACGCTCGATCTGCTCAAGGGATTGACCCGTATGATGTGCCATTAGTTCATTCATGCGGCCTTTCACTTTCAGGATTTCGCGGGCGTGGATTTCGATATCCGTCGCCTGGCCCTGATAGCCGCCCAGCGGCTGGTGAATCATCACGCGGGAGTTCGGCAGACAGAAACGCTTACCTTTAGCCCCAGCGGTCAGCAGGAAGGCGCCCATCGAAGCCGCCTGCCCCATACAAATAGTGCTGACGTCCGGTTTGATGAACTGCATAGTGTCGTAAATCGACATCCCGGCGGTAATCACGCCGCCCGGAGAGTTAATGTACAGATAGATATCTTTTTCCGGGTTTTCCGCTTCCAGAAACAGCATCTGCGCCACGATCAGGTTAGCCATGTGATCTTCTACCTGGCCAGTCAGAAAAATGACGCGCTCCTTGAGCAGACGGGAGTAAATATCAAATGAACGTTCGCCGCGTGAGGTCTGTTCAATGACCATCGGCACCAGGGCCATATGGGGTGCAAAGTTGTCTCGTTCGCCACTGTATGACATTTCCGTCTCCTGGATTAATTTGAAAAAAACCGCTGCACTGATTGTAACCTTACGGACGGATTATCAGCCAGAATTTCTGCCATCGGGCAGAAGTGCATTGATGCACGCTTCATTACGGCGCATGGTTATACCGCTGCGGTTACGTCTCCCGGTTATGGGGATGACGTTGCCTTAATTCAAGCATAACAATCTTTTGTCGTAACGCTATCACTGAAATCGCCTTTTCGCACGTATCCTAAGGCTATCATTGCAATAAAAAAACCCGCGGCCTTTCGGCAACGGGTTTTTACTCAAACCTTAAACCTTGCGGCGAAATTACGCTTGCTGGTTCATCAGTTCGCTGAAGGAAGTGGCTTTTTCAGACACTTTAGCTTTCGCCAGCACGGCTTCAACAGCCTGCTCTTCCAGAGCGACGTTGCGCATGTTGTCCATCAGCTCTTTGTTTTTGCTGTAGAACTCAACGACTTCTTTCGGATCTTCGTAAGCGGAAGCCATCTCTTCGATCAGGCCTTTCACGCGATCTTCGTCAGCTTTCAGCTCGTTGGTACGAATCACTTCGCCCAGCAGCAAGCCAACAACAACGCGGCGTTTAGCCTGCTCTTCGAACAGCTCACGCGGCAGTTCCAGAGCCTGTTGCTCGTTACCGCCGAAACGCTGAGCAGCCTGGCGGCGCAGAACGTCGATTTCGCTGTCAATCAGCGCAGCTGGAACATCGATATCGTTAGCTTTAACCAGACCTTCGATAGCCTGAGATTTAACGCGGTTACGCACAGCGCCTTTCAGCTCGCGCTCCATGTTTTTACGCACTTCAGCGCGCAGACCGGCTACGGAACCATCTTCAACGCCGAAACGCTTGATGAACTCTTCAGTCAGCTCTGGCAGTTCACGTTCTTCAACTTTCTTCAGGTTGATAACGAACTTAGCCGCTTTACCTTTCAGGTTTTCAGCGTGGTATTCTTCCGGGAAGGTCACGTCGATGGTGAACTCTTCGCCAGCTTTGTGGCCTTTGATACCATCTTCAAAGCCCGGGATCATACGACCCTGGCCCATCGCCAGTACGAAGTCAGAAGCTTTGCCGCCTTCGAACTCTTCGCCGTCAACGGAACCGGTGAAATCAACGGTAACGCGATCTTCGGCATCAACAGCGCCGTCTTTGTCTTTCCAGTTAGCCTGCTGCTTACGCAGAGTATCCAGCATGGTGTCAACGTCAGCGTCGGTCACTTCAACAACCGGTTTTTCAACTTCGATCGCTTCCAGACCCTGCAGTTCAACTTCCGGATAAACTTCGAACTCGACCGCGTAGGTGAAATCTTCACCCAGCTTGTATTCGCCCGGAACATAGTTCGGCGCGCCGGCCGGATTAATTTTTTCTTTGATGATCGCGTCAACGAAGTTACGGCTCATCAGGTCACCCAGCACGTCCTGGCGAACAGATGCGCCATAACGCTGAGCAACAACATTCATCGGCACTTTGCCTTTACGGAAGCCGTCAATGCGAACTTTTTTCGCTACGTTGACCAGCTCGCTTTTGACAGCATTCTCGATGCTGTCAGCGGCGATAGTAATCGTTACACGGCGCCCAAGGCCCTGAGTGGTTTCAACTGAAACTTGCATCTTGTTACCTCAAAAAAATCACAGTGCTCGGTCAACTCTGGAAGCGCGAACAGGTTGCTTCGCAGAACCGGGATGCCCTCTTCAAATCAGAAACACATTCCCTGTCGTCAGAATCATCCCGAAGACATTCATAATAAAAGACGCGGCATTATAGCGGCATCACTTTTGTGAGTCGAGAACGGTTGTCGCCCACTGCTGCGGCTTTTTTCACATTTCCCGAGCAAATTTGCCTGTAAAAAAGCGCAAGCTGCACATTTTCCAGGCAAAACAAAACGGCCCGCAGGCCGTTTTCTCATAAATCTTCACGCAACATACTGGAAAAGCTCCAGCGGTTGCAAATGCGATTTCTACGCGATACTCCCAGCCCCGCGACAAGGAGGAGAAGCAAAGACGGTATCCTGTAGCCCTTCCCACTCTTTGATTGTGTAGGTATGCAACGCCAGAGCGTGCACGGTGCTTGATAGTTCCTCAGTCAACGTTCCGTAAATCATACGGTGACGATTAAGAAAACGCTCGCCAAGGAAGCGATCGCTCACCAACACCACTTTAAAATGACTTTCAGAGCCCGCAGGAACGTTGTGGCGATAACTTTCATCCACGACTTCAAGATACACCGGGTCGAACGCTGCCCTAAGTTTTGCTTCGATCTGTTCACGTATCATCATGAATTTTCTCCTCCGACAACGCTGTATTGCCGCCATTCCCTTTAAATGTTAGCCGCTTTTACCGCTTCCATTGGGCGAAAACAACAAAAAATTGGCATTCCTCTGATATTTTCATGCAAAAGTATCGGCTTTACTGGTCTGGTATCCTGAAAGCCCCATCTGAATTGCGATATGCGATGCTGCAAGGACAGAAAACGCACAAGACGATGAATTTACATGCGTTGCCACTTCCCCTTGCCGTTGGCGATGTTATGATGGCGGGAATTGTCCTCATTACTACTCCCATGCGTTGAGACCCTGAACATGTTTAAGAAAATTCTTTTGCCTTTGGTCGCGCTGTTTATGCTGGCCGGATGCGCCACTCCGCCGACCACTATTGATGTATCACCGAAAATTACCCTGCCGCAGCAGGATCCCAGCCTGATGGGCGTGACCGTCAGCATTAACGGCGCCGATCAGCGTCCGGATCAGGCGCTGGCGAAAGTCACTCGCGATAACCAACAGGTTACGCTGACCGCCTCCCGCGACCTGCGTTTCTTATTGCAGGAAGTCCTCGAGAAACAGATGACCTCCCGCGGCTATATGATTGGTCCGAACGGCGCCGTTGACCTGCAAATTATCGTCAATAAACTGTACGCCGACGTGTCACAGGGCAACGTGCGTTACAACATCGCCACCAAAGCCGATATCGCCATCATCGCCACCGCCGCCAACGGCAACAAGATGACCAAAAACTATCGTGCCAGCTACTCTGTTGAAGGCGCATTTCAGGCCTCGAACAAGAATATCGCCGATGCGGTTAATAGCGTTATGACCGATACCATTAGCGATATGGCGCAGGACACCAGCATTCACGATTTTATCAAGCAAAACGCTCGTTAATTTAAGTTGCAGACCCGGCCCCGCGTCGGGTCTGCACAACAAGACATGTCCAATCATTACTTACGCATTTTTACGCAGCCAAAATCAGCGATCCTGCTGATCCTTGGTTTTGCGTCTGGATTACCGCTCGCCCTGACCTCAGGCACGCTGCAGGCGTGGATGACCGTTGAAAATATCGATCTGAAAACCATCGGTTTTTTCTCTCTCGTCGGCCAGGCCTACGTCTTTAAGTTCCTCTGGTCGCCGCTGATGGACCGCTACACGCCGCCGTTTCTCGGCCGTCGTCGCGGCTGGCTGCTGGCAACCCAGTTTCTGTTACTGATTGCTATTGCGGCGATGGGATTCCTTGAACCCTCCACGCAGCTGCGCTGGATGGCGGCGCTGGCGGTCGTCATCGCCTTTTGCTCCGCGTCTCAGGATATTGTGTTTGATGCGTGGAAAACTGACGTGCTGGCCGCGGAAGAGCGAGGCACCGGCGCGGCAATCAGCGTGCTGGGCTATCGTCTGGGGATGCTGGTTTCCGGCGGGCTGGCGCTATGGCTGGCCGACCGCTGGCTAGGATGGCAGGGAATGTACTGGCTGATGGCCGCGTTGCTGATCCCCTGCATTATCGCCACGCTGCTGGCCCCGGACCCCAGCGATGTCATTCCGGTGCCGAAAACGCTGGAACAGGCGGTTGCCGCGCCGCTTCGAGACTTCTTCGGTCGCAATAACGCCTGGCTTATCCTGCTGCTTATCGTCCTTTATAAGCTTGGCGATGCTTTTGCCATGAGCCTGACCACCACCTTTCTGATTCGCGGCGTCGGTTTCGACGCCGGCGAAGTGGGCATGGTCAATAAAACGCTCGGCCTGTTCGCCACGATTGTCGGCGCCCTGTACGGCGGCGTGCTCATGCAGCGCCTGACCTTATTCCGCGCACTGTTGATTTTTGGCGTGCTGCAGGGGGTATCCAACGCCGGATATTGGCTGCTATCCATTACCGATAAGCACCTTTTCTCCATGGCGACGGCGGTATTTTTCGAAAACCTGTGCGGCGGGATGGGCACCGCGGCGTTCGTCGCGCTGCTGATGACGCTGTGCAACAAATCCTTTTCAGCCACCCAGTTTGCCCTGCTCTCGGCGCTTTCCGCCGTCGGGCGCGTTTACGTCGGCCCCATCGCCGGCTGGTTCGTCGAGGCTCACGGCTGGCCGGCCTTCTATCTCTTTTCCGTCGTTGCCGCTGTGCCGGGTATTTTGCTGCTGTTAATTTGCAGGCGTACCCTGGAACACACCCAGCGGTCAGAGAGTTTTATGCCGCGCACGCTCTTTCCTCAGATCTACGCGCTGGCCTTAATTATTCTGGCGGTTGGCTGCCTGATGCTGGCGATATGGCTACTGCTGCTGGTGCTGAACGCGCTGGATTACACCAATTTCTCCTTCCTCGCGGGCCTGCTGGAGATCGCCGTACTCACCGCCGTTGCGGGTATTTTACTCGGCGCTTTCCTTGACTACCTGGCATTACGCAAAACCGAGCTGATTTAATCGTTACAGAAACGTTATTGGACGTTGTAATTACCATGGGTAATTATAACGTCTTATTAACGATTTTATATTTAGGCTACTGAGTTTGTTGTTTTGTGCGTTTTAGATTTCTGGAAATTATTGACAATTTTTATGCGAATCTTTAAATAATTTAAACGATTCAGCTTTACTGGTTTTATTTTCCGCTTTTATGATGTCTTTTATTTGATAATTAATTGTTAATTATTTGTGTTGTTTTGCAGATGGTTATGCTCATTCTCTTATAAACCCCCTGGTTCTTATCCCTTTCGTTATCAATCCCGCGTAAATCAAGCTTTGCAAGCGATAATGTCACACTCCGTAACATATGTGACAAGGCAAGCAGAAGCCGCTAACATAGAACAGACACAGCTCCAACTATGTTTACAGTAATGCAACCTTCCCGTAAAATGCCCGTACACTTTAAGCGCCACCAGATTCCGTGGAATTGAGGTCGTTCAATGAGACTTAGGAAATACAATAAAAGTTTGGGATGGATGTCATTAATCGCAGGCACTGTATTACTCAGTGGTTGTGATTCTGCACTCCTCGACCCAAAAGGACAGATTGGACTGGAGCAACGCTCTCTGATTCTGACGGCTTTCGGCCTGATGATGATCGTCGTTATTCCAGCCGTCTTGATGGCAGTAGGATTTGCCTGGAAGTATCGTGCGAGCAATAAAGATGCGAAGTATAGCCCGAACTGGTCACACTCCAACAAAGTTGAAGCCGTGGTCTGGACGGTTCCTATCCTGATCATCCTGTTCCTGGCCGTTCTGACCTGGAAAACAACTCACGCATTAGAGCCGAGCAAACCGCTTGCTCACGATGAAAAACCCATCACTATCGAAGTCGTTTCGATGGACTGGAAATGGTTCTTCATCTATCCGGAACAAGGTATTGCTACCGTCAACGAAATCGCCTTCCCGGCGAACGTACCGGTACACTTCAAAGTGACCTCCAATTCCGTGATGAACTCGTTCTTTATCCCACGTTTAGGTAGCCAGATTTACGCAATGGCCGGGATGCAGACTCAGCTGCACCTCATCGCGAACGAAGCTGGTACTTACGACGGTATCTCCGCCAGCTATAGCGGCCCGGGCTTCTCTGGAATGAAGTTCAAAGCTATCGCCACGCCGGATCGTGCAACCTTCGATCAGTGGGTAGCGAAAGCCAAACAGTCTGCGAATACCATGGACTCCATGGAAACATTCGACAAACTGGCTGCGCCTAGCGAATACAACAAAGTGGAATACTTCTCTAACGTGAAACCGGATTTGTTTAAAGATGTTGTTAACAAATTTATGTCTCACGGTAAGAGCATGGATATGACCCAACCGGAGGGCGAGCACGCAGCGCACGAAGGAATGGAAGGCATGGACATGAGCCACGCGGAAACCGCTCACTAAGGGGCCGAGGAAGAAAACGATGTTCGGAAAACTTACACTGGATGCAGTGCCCTACCATGAACCCATTATTGTGGTTACGGTGGCTGCAATTATCATTGGGGGACTGGCGCTTCTGGCAGCCATCACTTACTTCGGTAAGTGGTCCTACCTTTGGAACGAGTGGCTGACTTCGGTTGACCACAAACGTCTCGGTATCATGTACGTTATCGTAGCAATCGTTATGTTGCTGCGTGGCTTTGCTGACGCCGTTATGATGCGTAGCCAGCAGGTGCTGGCCTCGGCCGGGGAAGCAGGTTTCCTGCCGCCTCACCACTACGATCAGATCTTTACCGCCCACGGCGTTATCATGATCTTCTTCGTAGCGATGCCGTTTGTTATCGGTCTGATGAACCTGGTGGTTCCGCTGCAGATCGGCGCACGCGACGTTGCTTTCCCCTTCCTTAACAACCTGAGCTTCTGGTTCACCGTTGTGGGTGTGATTCTGGTTAACCTCTCTCTGGGCGTCGGTGAATTCGCGCAGACCGGTTGGCTGGCCTATCCGCCGCTGTCGGGAATTGAGTACAGTCCGGGAGTCGGGGTCGATTACTGGATCTGGGCTCTCCAGCTATCCGGTATTGGTACAACGCTTACCGGTATTAACTTCTTCGTAACGATTATCAAGATGCGTGCCCCTGGCATGACCATGTTCAAGATGCCGGTGTTTAGCTGGGCATCTCTGTGCGCCAACATCCTGATTATCGCCTCCTTTCCAATTCTGACCGTCACCGTCGCGCTGCTGACCCTGGACCGCTACCTGGGCACCCATTTCTTTACCAACGATATGGGTGGCAACATGATGATGTACATCAACCTGATTTGGGCCTGGGGTCATCCGGAAGTGTACATTCTGGTTCTGCCGGTATTCGGTGTCTTCTCCGAAATCGCAGCGACCTTCTCGCGTAAGCGTCTGTTTGGCTACACCTCGCTGGTATGGGCAACAGTGTGTATTACCGTTCTGTCGTTCATCGTTTGGCTGCACCACTTCTTTACTATGGGTGCGGGCGCGAACGTAAACGCCTTCTTCGGTATTACGACCATGATCATCGCTATCCCAACCGGGGTTAAGATCTTCAACTGGCTGTTTACCATGTACCAGGGCCGCATCGTCTTCAACTCAGCAATGCTGTGGACGATTGGCTTTATCGTGACCTTCTCCGTAGGTGGTATGACCGGCGTTCTGCTGGCGGTACCGGGCGCAGACTTCGTGCTGCACAACAGCCTGTTCCTGATCGCGCACTTCCATAACGTCATCATCGGCGGCGTAGTGTTCGGTTGCTTCGCAGGTCTGACCTACTGGTGGCCGAAAGCCTTTGGCTTCACCCTGAACGAAACCTGGGGCAAACGCGCTTTCTGGTTCTGGATCATCGGCTTCTTCGTCGCATTTATGCCGCTGTACGTGCTCGGCTTTATGGGTATGACCCGTCGCCTGAGCCAGCAGATTGACCCGCAGTTCCACCCGATGCTGGTTGTTGCAGCCTGCGGTGCGGCGCTGATCGCCTGCGGTATCCTCTGCCAGCTGATTCAGTTCTACGTGTCTATCCGCGATCGCGAGCAGAACCGTGACCTGACCGGCGACCCGTGGGGCGGCCGTACGCTGGAGTGGGCAACCTCTTCTCCTCCGCCGTTCTACAACTTCGCTATCGTTCCTGTGGTTCACGAGCGTGACGCGTTCTGGGAAATGAAAGAGAAAGGCGACGCGTACAAGAAACCGGCTGGCTATGAAGAGATTCATATGCCGAAAAACAGCGGCGCGGGCATCGTTATTGCTGCTTTCGCAACGGTGTTTGGTTTCGCAATGATCTGGCACATCTGGTGGATGGCGATTGCAAGCTTCGTCGGCATTCTGGCGACCTGGATTATTAAGAGCTTTGACGAGGACGTGGATTACTACGTGCCGGTTGCAGTAGTCGAAAAACTGGAAAATCAGCATTTCGATGAGATTAACAAAGCAGGGCTGAAAAATGGCAACTGATACTCTTGCGCATAACGCCCACGCGCACGAACACGGGCACCATGATACAGGACCGATGAAGGTATTCGGTTTCTGGATCTACCTGATGAGCGACTGCATTATCTTCGCCACTCTGTTCGCGACCTATGCCGTTCTGGTGAACGGCACGGCAGGCGGGCCGACCGGTAAAGATATTTTCGAACTGCCGTTCGTTCTGGTTGAAACCGCGCTGCTGCTGTTCAGCTCCATCACCTACGGCATGGCGGCTATCGCCATGTACAAAAACAACAAGAGCCAGGTGGTTTCCTGGCTGGCGCTGACCTTCCTCTTCGGGGCAGGGTTCATCGCAATGGAACTCTATGAATTCCATCACCTGATTGTTGAAGGTATGGGTCCGGATCGCAGCGGCTTCCTGTCAGCGTTCTTCGCGCTGGTCGGTACCCACGGTCTGCACGTAACCTCTGGTCTGATCTGGATGGCGGTGCTGATGGTACAGGTTTCTCGTCGTGGCCTGACCAGCACTAACCGTACCCGTATCATGTGCCTGAGTCTGTTCTGGCACTTCCTGGACGTCGTGTGGATCTGCGTGTTCTCTGTTGTTTATCTGATGGGGGCGATGTAATGAGTCATTCTACCGATCATAGCGGCGCTTCTCACGGCAGCGTGAAGAGCTACATGACGGGGTTCATCCTGTCGATCATTCTGACGGTTATCCCGTTTGCAATGGTGATGAGTGGCTCCGCATCGCATGCGGCTATTCTGGGAACCATCCTGGTCACTGCAGTTGTGCAGATTGTGGTACACCTCGTGTACTTCCTGCACATGAACAGTAAATCGGACGAAGGTTGGAACCTGACCGCATTTATCTTCACCGTAATCATCATTGCTATCGTAGTCGTCGGTTCCATCTGGATTATGTGGAACCTGAACTACAACATGATGATGCACTAAGAGCGGCGAGTATGTTTAAGCAATACCTGCAAGTAACGAAACCAGGCATTATTTTTGGCAACCTGATCTCCGTGATTGGCGGTTTCCTGCTGGCCTCAAAGGGCCACATAGACTATCCGCTTTTCATCTGGACGCTCCTCGGAGTATCCCTGGTGGTCGCCTCGGGTTGTGTTTTCAACAACTATATCGACCGTGATATCGATCGTAAGATGGAACGGACGAAAAACCGGGTGCTGGTCAAAGGGCTGATCTCGCCAGAAGCTTCGCTGGTATACGCCACCCTGCTGGGTATTGCTGGCTTCATGCTGCTGTGGTTTGGCGCCAACCCCCTCGCCTGCTGGCTGGGGGTGATGGGGTTTGTGGTTTATGTCGGCGTTTACAGCCTGTATATGAAGCGCCACTCCGTCTACGGCACGCTGATTGGTTCTCTCTCCGGCGCTGCGCCGCCGGTGATTGGCTACTGTGCGGTGACCGGTGATTTTGACAGCGGCGCCGCTATTCTGCTGGCTATTTTTAGCCTGTGGCAGATGCCTCACTCTTACGCTATCGCGATTTTCCGCTTCAAGGATTATCAGGCGGCGAATATTCCTGTTCTGCCGGTAGTGAAAGGCATTTCTGTGGCGAAAAACCATATCACCGTTTACATCATCGCTTTCGCCGTTGCGACCCTGATGCTCTCTCTGGGCGGCTACGCCGGATACAAATATCTGGTTGTCGCTGCGGCAGTGAGCGTCTGGTGGCTCGGAATGGCGCTGCGCGGTTACAAAGTGGCGGATGATAAAGTCTGGGCGCGTAAGCTGTTCGTCTTTTCCATCGTGGCCATTACCGCACTGTCGGTGATGATGTCCGTCGACTTTATGGTCCCGGATTCACATAATTTACTGACTATGGTTAGATAAAACCCTAATCAGCACCTGCCGAACGGCTCCCGCTTGCAAGACCGGGAGCCGTTTCTTTATCCCCCCTTCACTCTTCTGATTCATATTATGCAAATCAACTCCCTCCATTCGTTCATATCTATCGAAGTTACCTTCCTTCTCAACTCATTAGGTTCATAGAAAAATCATATAAAAATCATAGCCCTGGCCGGAACACCATCTGGTTTATCTCTATTTAGCGGTGTTAGTCTTTCGCGGTGAGCTTGTGCTCACTTATCCCGTTTAATAAGGAAATAAAAATGAAAGAATTAACATTTAACGAAATGGAGTACGTTTCTGGTGGTTTTAATTTAGTTGGCGCCGCAACCGGCTTTACCGATTTTGTGGTCAATTCCGGGCTGGGATTCAGCTCTTTTGTCGCTACCTCAGGAGCTGCATTCGCAAGCTTCGTGATCGACAGCACCGTTGAAATTGGCAAGTTTGTTGCTGGTCAAACCAACTGGAATACCTTTGTTACTAACGGCGCCAATAACTGGAATGGCTTTGTCAACACCGCGGCAAACAGCTGGTCAACATTCGTGAACAACGCTGGTGCAGACTGGAACGGCTTTATCGACACCGCTAAAGCATAATACATCGGGCAGGTACCCACCTGCCCTCTCTCTGACTACCCCACCAGCATTGCCTGAGCGCTATAAAGCAAATCCAGATGATCGCGGCACAGGGCCTCAATCGAGGTTCTGGACTGATGGCTGGTTAAGCTCAGCGCTCCCCAGTAGATCCCTTCCCGGTCTGACAGCGGTACGGCCAGCACTAGCATGCCAATTTCAAACTCCTGCTCAATCGCGGCATATCCCTGGCGGCGCACCTGGGCGATCTTCTCCAGCAGGGTCGTAACGTCGGTTACCGTATAGGGCGTGCGCTGTTCGCGTTTGATCCGTTGCAAAACATTCTCACACTCGGCTTCCGCTAACGACGCCAGCCATAGCCGACCACCAGCGGTACAGTAAATCGGCACCCGCTCCCCCAGGCGTACTGAAGTCGAGTTAAACGGCGTATGCTTACTGCGGGCGATATACACCAGCTCATCATCATCTATCACCCCCACCGAAGCGTGCTCTTCCGTCCGGCTGGCGATGTACTCAACGATCGGCCGTACCATGCGCGGGAATTGCGCTGAGTCAACATACGCCTGCCCCAGCCTCAACGCTTTGGGCGTCAGCCAGTAGTAACGTCCGTCGGTTTGCAGGTAGCGCTCGTGCAGCAGGGTAAGGAAAAACCGCCGCGCGGCGCTTTGCGTCAGGCCGCTCATTTTCGCCGCCTGCGGCACGGTGAGCCGCGGATGCTCTTTTGAAAATAGCTGGATCAGCGCCAGCCCCTTTTGCAGGCCGACGATCAGATCGCGGGGATGAATCTGGTTTTGCATACTTGTTCACACTTTCGCAACAATTAGATCGGTTTAGTGCGATTATCGCAGTAGTGGTGCGATTAACAACCAGTATGGTCGAATTCTGCGTTGTCGCTCTCAGCTTCCGCTGAAATACTTTCACAACATTCATTTAACAAAATGAGGTTTGAAATGGTCAGTGGATTCACTCAGGTCGTCGCCGTCATCGGTCACCCGATTACCCAGGTTAAATCGCCGGAGAATTTCAACCGCTACTTTGCAGACCAGCAGATGGACAGCGTCATGATCCCGGTGGATATCGCACCGGAAGCCGTTGCTGACTATCTGAAGACGCTGCGCGGCTGGCACAACATGAGCGGCGTGCTGGTCACCGTTCCACACAAACAGCGGGCCGCCGCCCTGGTCGACGAGTTAACACCGCGAGCTCAGCACCTCAATGCCATTAACGTCATCCGTAAGCTGGCCGATGGCCGTTTACAGGGCGATATGCTCGATGGCGTCGGTTTTCAGCTTGCCGCAGAGGCGCACGGCTTTAGCGCCGCCGGTAAAAAGGGGCTGCTCTCCGGCTGCGGCGGCGTCGGCAGCGCTATCGCGTGGGGGCTTTGCGAAGCAGGCATCCGTCAACTGGCGCTTTATGATCAGAATCCCGCCACGCTCCAGCTGCTTCATAACCGACTGGCGACGCATTTTCCGCACGTTCACCTTACCGATCTGCCCGCTACGCTCAACGGCCTGGATTTGCTGGTGAACGGTTCCCCGGCGGGAATGGCCGGTTTCGATCCGTTACCGCTGCCGCAAACGCTGCTGGAAACACTCCCGGTATCAGCGCATGTCGCGGACGTGGTTACCGCCCCGGTTATCACCCCGCTCCTCGACTTCGCCCGGGATCGCGGCTGCACGATCCAGACCGGGCCGGAGATGGCGCTGGCGCAGATGAAACTGATGGGGCAGTTCATCGGCGCCATTGCGCAGGAACAGGGAGCGGCGGCATGAAAAGCTGGGACGTCATCGTTATTGGCAGCGGCGCCGCAGGCTTTGCCGCGGCGGTGACCGCCTGCTGTAAAGGACTGTCGGTGCTGATGCTGGAAAAAGCTCCGCAGTTTGGCGGCACCTCCGCCATTTCCGGGGGCGCGGTGTGGATCCACGACAGCGATCAGGCGCGGAAAAAAGCAGCAGGCGGCAGCCCGCAGGAAATCGAAACCTATCTGCGGACGATTATCGGTGAGCCTCATTATCGTCAGGATCTGGTAGATGCCTTTATCGCTTCGGGACGCGAGGCGCTGGCGTTTCTGGAAAAAGAGGGGGCAGTGAAATATAACCTGCGCCCGCTCTCTCCAGATTATTACCCGGATGAGCCCGGCGCCGTTGATGTCGGACGGGCGCTGGAGGTGGTGGAGTTTGACGGGCGGGAGCTGGGTGAGCAATTTCGCGACCTCCGCTCTCCCCCACCGGGAATGCTACTGTTTGGCGGGATGATGGTTAACCGGGTTGATATCCAGCACTTTCTCGATATGCGCCGCTCCCTTAGCGCGTTCGCGCACTGCGGCAGACTGCTGCTGCGCTACGGTCGCGATCGCCTGAGGTACCATCGCGGTACCCGCCTGGCGATGGGCAACGCGCTGATCGCCCGCATGGCGACGCTCGCCTTTCGCAAAGGCATGCAGCTCAGGCTCAACGTCAACGTGCTTTCGCTGAGCGAACACAATGGCGAGGTGACCGGCGTAGAAATTGAGCACGAGGGTCAAAAGCAGACTCTTGAAGCCCGCTGCGGCGTGGTGCTGGCAGCAGGAGGTTTTGCCGCAGGCAAGCTGGCTGAACGCTATCGCCCCCAGACCCGCGAGCACTACACCATGTCCCCCGCCGCCAACGACGGCGCCGCGCTGCGCCTTGCCGCCGCGGTCAATGCACGGGAAGGGGCTGACCTGCCGTCTAACTTTTTCTGGGCGCCGGTCTCGGTTTTACAGCATCCCGACGGCACGCAAGAGCGCTTCCCTCATCTGGTCACCGATCGCGCCAAACCCGGCGTGATTGCCGTCAACCAGCGCGCGGTGCGCTTCGTGAACGAGTCTAACTCTTATCACCACTTCGCCAGCGCCATGCAAAGCCGGGCAGAAAATGCCCCCTGCTTTCTGATTTGCGATGCCCTGGCCATGAAGCGCTACGGCCTCGGCCTGGCGCGCCCTGCCCCGGTCAATAATGACGCGCTGGTGAAAGCGGGCTATCTGCATAAGGCCGATACGCTGCCTGAACTGGCGCAGCGGCTCGGGCTGGATCCGCATACGCTCGCTGAAACGGTGGCTCGCTATAACCGCGATGCCGTTCAGGGCCTCGACCCGGCGTTCACCAAAGGCGGCAACAGCTATAACCGAGCGATGGGCGACCCTGGCCACCGGCCAAACGCCTGTAACGCTCCGCTGACCCGCGCGCCGTTTTATGCCGTCACCCTCTATACCGGCGATCTCGGTACCTCACGCGGCCTGGTCACTACCGCCGATGCTCAGGTGATTAACCAGCAGGGTGAACCGATTAAAGGCCTCTACGCCGTGGGTAATGATATGGATTCGATGATGGCCGGAACCTATCCCGGCCCCGGCATTACGCTCGGCCCGGCGCTCACCTTCGGCTATCTCTCAGCCAGCCATATGGCGCAACAACACGCACTGTAAACAGGAGAAGATCATGATCTATGAAAAACGCACCTACACCATCAATCCGTTGAAAATGGCCGACTGGCTGGCGCTGTACAAAAGCGATGCTTACGCCGTGCAAACCGAGCATCTCGGTAAGCTCATCGGTTTCTTCTTTACCGAAATTGGCGTGGTCAATCAGGTGGTACATATCTGGGCCTACGAGAGCCTCGACGATCGCCTGGTGCGTCGGGCGCGTATGGCGCAGGACGAACGCTGGCTGACGTTCTCGCGCAAAAACCGCGAGCTGGCCGCCGTCGAGCGCCTGGAGTCGGTGCTTCTGCGCCCCACTGATTTTTCACCACTGCAATAAGGAGAGAGTTATGAGCGGGCAGATGAACGTGGATGTTCTGGTCGTCGGCTCCGGCGCTGCGGGGCTCTCTGCCGCCGTCACCGCCGCGCTCGGCGGCGCCAGCGTGCTTGTTGCAGAGAAAGAGTCGGTCATTGGCGGCACCAGCGCCTGGTCCGGCGGCTGGCTGTGGATCCCGCGTAATCCGCTGGCGCGTGAGGAGGGTATTGAAGAAGAACCCGACGCGCCGCTCGCTTATTTACGCCATGAAATGGACGGTGAGCCTGCCGATGCGCGTCTGCTCGCTTACTTACAGTACGGACCGGAGATGATCGACTTTTTCCGCCGCCGCACCGCCGTGCAGTTTCTCTCCGGCAGCAAAATGCCTGATTTTCATGCTTCGCCAGGCGCTGCGCTGGGCGGCCGCTCAGTCACGGCACAGCCTTTTGACGGGCGGTTGCTGGGCGACTGGCTACATCGCCTGCGGCCTCCGCTGGAGACCATCAGCCTCGCGGGGATGGGCATTGCCGGCGGTACGGATATGGCGCACTTTTTTAACGCCACCCGCTCAGCGCGCTCGGCGCTGTACGCCACCCGCCGCCTGCTGCGTCACGGTTGGCAGCGGCTGCGCGCCGGCCGCGGACAGCATCTGGTTAACGGCAACGCGCTGGTCGCCCGCCTCCTGCGTTCGGCGCTGGATGCGGGTGTGAATTTTCAGCTTAACGCGCCGGTAGAACGTCTGCTCACCGACAACAATGGCGTTACGGGCGCGATAGTACGTAGCGACAGCGGCGCGCTGGAGGTTCGCGCCGGCGCGGTGATCCTCGCCTGCGGAGGCTTTCCCCACGACAGGCAGCGTCTGGCCGAACAGGTGCCGCACGCCGCCAGCGGCTACGGCCACTTTTCCGCCGCGCCTCCGGGGAATCAGGGGGATGGCATTCGGCTCGGCGAAACGGTCGGCGGCCAGTTTGATCATTCGCTCAGGCACGCCATGGCCTGGGCGCCAGTGTCGCGTGTTACCCTCGCCAGCGGAGTGCAGCTCCCCTTTCCGCATCTGATTGAGCGCGCGAAACCCGGCTTTATTGCCGTGTTGCCCAACGGCAAACGCTTCACCAATGAGGCCGACTCTTATCATGATTTTATTGCCGCGCTGCTGGAGGCGACGCCGCCGGGCGACACGCCGCAGGCGTGGTTGATTGCCGACAGCCGGGCGCTGCGGCGCTACGGATTGGGCCATGCTCGCCCCTTCCCGTTTACCCCAGAGGCCTGGCGCAGGACCGGATATCTGCAGACGGGCGAAACGCCGGAAGCGCTGGCAAAAGCCTGTGCCATGAATCCGCAACAGCTAACGGAAACGATCGCCCGGTTTAACGACTTTGTAGACCAGGGCGAGGATAAGGATTTTCAGCGCGGCGCATCGGCATACAACCGCACGCAGGGCGATGCCAGTCGCTCTTCGCACCCAACGCTTGGGAAGCTCAGCCATGCGCCTTTTTATGCGGTACGCATTTTGCCCGGCTCGCTGGGCTCCTTCAGCGGATTAATCACCGATGAAAATGCGCGGGTTCTCAACGCGCAGCAGCAGCCGATTCAGGGGCTTTTCGCCGTCGGCAACGACATGTCGAGCGTGATGCGGGGATTCTATCCCAGCGGCGGTATCACGCTGGGTCCGGCGATGACCTTTGGTTATTTGGTCGGAAAAAACCTGGCAGAAAATATAAATAAAACAACTCAGTAAAAGCATTCCACCAGGGACGGCAATACGCATAACAACAACCTGCAACTGTACTGGAGTCCTTCATGAACATGCGAACCCTGTCACTCGCCGCGCTTACCCTACTTGATGTCCCACCACCGGAACAGGTGCGCATTGCGGCCCAGGCCGGCTTCACTCACGTTGGCCTGCGCCTGCTTCCCGCAACCCCGTCGGATCCGGATTACGCCATGCTCGGCGATACCCCCGCCGTTCGCGATACCCTGGCGGCGCTGATGGCAACCGGCGTTCGCGTTTCCGACGTTGAGATTGTCCGCCTGACGCCGGATTTTGCCCTGAATACCCGATTGAGGCTGTTCCTTGATACCGCCGCGCGCCTTGGCGCGAAGCAGGTTTTAGTCGCCGGCAACGATGATAACCGGGCCCGCAGTGCGGAAAATCTCGCCCGACTTGCCGAAGCCGGCCTGGAGTATGGTTTAACCATGAACCTGGAGCCTATGCCATGGACCCACCTGCGCACCATCGCCGAAGTCCAGGCGCTGATCGCCGTCAGTGGCCGCAGCGATATCGGTATTTTAATTGATGCCATTCACTTCTGGCGGGCAGGCGAATCCCTTTCGACCCTCGCCACGCTCCCGCAAAATTGCCTCAACTATATGCAGCTTTGCGATGCCTTAGCGCAATCCCCCGCTAACGAGCAAGAGTTGATTTACCAGGCGCGCGCCGCGCGCCAGGTGCCCGGTGAAGGCGGACTCGACCTGCACGGTCTGATGGCAGCGCTTCCGGCCACGCTACCGGTATCCATCGAGGTTCCGCTAAGCGGCGCTCGGGGGGCGCTGCCGGCGCTCGCTCGCGCTCAGCTGCTGTTTAACGCCGCGCAGTCCTACCTGCGCCCTTGCGCATAAGGAGAGTCCCATGACACAGACTCAACGCCTGGACGTCAGGGAGTTAATCAACGCCAATCCGCTCAGCCGCTTTCAGAAGCTGGTGGTGTTCTTAGGCTTCTGCGTTATCGCGCTGGACGGCTTTGATATCGCCATCATGGGATTTATCGCCCCAACGCTGAAGCAGGAATGGGGAGTAAGCAACCACGAGCTCGGTTTTGTCATCAGCGCCGCGCTGATAGGCCTGGCGCTGGGCGCTATTTTCTCCGGCCCCCTCGCCGACTGGCTGGGACGGAAGAAAATTATCATCAATAGCGTCTTCTTCTTCGGCTTTTGGACCATCGCCACCGCCCTTTCACAAAATATTGAGCAGATGATGGTCTTTCGTTTTCTGACCGGACTGGGGTTAGGCGCCGCCATGCCGAATATCGGCACCCTGGTGTCAGAGTATGCGCCGGAGCGTCAACGCTCGTTCCTGATTACGATTATTTTTTGCGGCTTCACCTTTGGCGCGGCAGCGGGCGGTTTCTCTGCATCCTGGCTGATCCCGCAGTTTGGCTGGCACTCGCTGATGCTGCTTGGCGGGATCCTCCCGCTGCTGTTCGCTCCGGTCCTGATCTGGCTGTTACCGGAATCGGTGCGTTTTTTGGTGGTTAAGCGCGCGCCTGCTGAACGTATTCGGCGGATTATGCAGCGCCTCTATCCGGGACAAATTCCCGATGAGGCAGAGTTCAGCTTACCGGCCCAGCCCGTCCAGGCAAATGCCATGCGCATCGTTCTCTCCCGCCAGTATCGCTTCGGTTCGATGATGCTCTGGCTGGTTTACTTTATGGGGCTTTTTTTGGTCTATCTCCTCGGTAGCTGGCTACCGACGCTGGTAAAAGAAGTCGGCTTAACGGTCGGCCAGGCGGCGGTGATGACCGCAATGTACCAGGCGGGCGGAACCATCGGCTCGCTGTTTGCAGGCTGGCTGATGGACCGGATCAACCCCCATCGGGCTCTCGGACTGATTTACGCGGTTGGCGGCCTGTTTACGATGGCAATGGGCTATGCCGCGGCAAGCTTTGCGCTCATCTGCCTGCTGGCATTTATCAGCGGAGCCTGCTTAAACGGCGCCAATACCGGCATGAACGCGCTCTCCGCCCGCTACTATCCTACCGAAGCGCGGGCTACCGGCTCCAGCTGGATGCACGGTGTTGGCCGCATGGGCGCGATCCTGAGCGCCTTTGCCGGAGCGGAAATGCTGGCGCTGAATATCAGCTTCGAAAGCGTTTTCCTGATCCTTGGCATTCCCGCCGCGATTACCGTCGTCGGGCTGGCGGCCAAAGGTATTTTCGCGGCTGGTCCGACGGCAAAAGCCACCGCTTCAACCACGCCCGTCAGAAGTACATTTTAAACGGTGATGCTAAGGCAGGCGTGTTTCAAAAACACGCCTGCCAAAAAAGAAAAATTAATTTCATTTAAATGAATAATGAAAAATGAAAATACCGTGCAGTATCGATTCACTTCACAAAACCACAGCGCAAAATCATTAAACCCATACAATAAACAAATCAAATATCGTTCAGAAAAACACTTAATAACCTTATCAATCAGAATGACTTGATAGCTGTAGCCAAAAAATTTACGGCTCAATTTTTACGGTTTTTCGATCCGCCTCGCATATACAGAAATTAAATTCCAAACAAACATTGAAATGAAATAAATATTTCCTTATGTTCTGGCTGATATTCAGGATAAGGTCGTGCCGGTGGAACTGGCGCAGAGGTCCTGACTTGTCCTTCCAGACAAAGGAATTGACCATGAGTGAACAGCAGATTCTTCTCTCTCCCGCGGCAGCACGCGGCGATAAGCTAAGCTGGGCTACCCGAATCGCTTACGGCGGCGGTGATACCGCCTGTAACGTCGTTTTCGGCATGATCGGCACGGTTTTAACCCTCTTTTATACCGACTATGTCGGCATCAGCATCGCCACCGTTGGCCTGGTGATGCTGATCTCACGTCTGTTTGATGGCGTTTCCGATGTCATCATGGGCCTGATGGTGGAACGCACGAACTCTCGCTGGGGTAAATCACGCCCCTGGCTGCTGTGGATGAGCGTGCCCTACGCCGTATCGGCAATTTTACTGTTCACCGTCCCGCAGACCACTGGCACGCTGCAGTTTCTCTATCTGCTGGTCGCCTATAACTTCTGCACCACCGTGTGCTATACCGCCATCAACCTCCCCTATGGCAGCCTCTCCGCGATGATGACCCGCGCCTCCTGGGAAAGGGATATGCTCAGCATCACCCGAATGTCGATGTCGCCTTTTGGTCGTATTCTCGCCGTTGCCTGCACATTGCCGCTGGTGAAGTACTTTGGCGACGATCAGGCGGCGTGGATCAAAACCATGTCTATTTGGGCTTTTCTGGCGCTGCTGTTGCTGCTGTTTTGCTTTTATAAATGCGAAGAGAAGGTCGTCATCAAAGCGCGAGAGAAACAGGGAAACGTACCGGTAAAAACCCAGCTTTCCGCGCTTTTTCGTAACCAGTACTTCTGGGCCAGCGCAATCCTGTGGACCGCACAAAGCGTGTACTACACCGTGGTAGGGATCGCCCTGCCTTACTACTGCCGCTACGTGCTCGGCGATGATACCTTCTATAGCTCCATTTTCGTTGCCGAAACCGCGTGCATTATTATTTTCACCTTCCTGAGCTCAGTGCCTATCCGTAAATACGGTAAACGCAACGTTGCCCTCTGCGGCATTGTGCTGGCGACCATCGGCCAGGTGCTGTTTATGTTTAACTCTGATGATTACCACTGGGCGCTGGCAAACGCGATTATTCGCGGTATTGGCTTCGCCCCGCTGAATGCCGTGCTGTTCGGCTTCTGCGGCGATGCCGTCGAATTCGGCCAGTGGAAAACGCGCGTCAGACAGGAAGGGATGATCTTCTCCGCCGGTTCCGTAGGGACGAAACTCGGTGCAGGTATTGCCGCCGCGGTTATCTCCGGCCTGCTGAGCATGGCGGGTTACGTCAGCTCCAGCAGCGGATCCGGCGTTCAGCCGCAAAGCGCTATCGACATGATTAACCACGTCTATCTCTACGGTTCTTTCTTCCTGTGGATAGTCGTCATTATCACCCTGCTGTTTTACCGCCTGGATAAGCAATACCCGCAGATCATGCATGACCTGAAAGAACGCGAAGCGCGTGGCGAGATGTAAAACCTTAGAACCAGGCCCGCGCTCGGCGAGCGCGGGAATACAGCAGAACATCTGAAATCCGTAGTATCTCTATCATTGAGGAGTGCACCATCATGTTAAACGGCATGAAACCCTTATCCCGCTCCCTGCGCTGGGGCATGGTCGGCGGCGGCGGAACCAGCCAGATTGGCTACAGCCACCGCTGTGCGGCGCTTCGCGACAACGTCTTTACTCTGCTCGCTGGCGCGCTTGATATCGATGCCGAGCGCGGCCGTCAATTCGGCGAGCAGCTCGGCATCGCTCCTGAACGCTGCTATGCCAATTATCAAACGCTGTTCGCGGAGGAGGCCAAACGCCCTGACGGCATTGAAGCCGTATCGGTGACTACGCCGAACAATACTCACTTCGCTATCACTAAAGCGGCGCTTGAAGTCGGGCTGCACGTTATTTGCGAAAAACCGCTGTGCTTCACCGCCAATGAAGCGCGCGAGCTGCTGGCGCTGAGCAAAAAGCAGAATAAAATTATCGGCGTCACATACGGTTATGCCGGGCACCAGATGATCCAGCAGGCGCGACAGATGATAGCGGAAGGAATGCTCGGAGAGATCCGCATTATTAATATGCAGTTCGCCCACGGTTTTCATAATGAAGCCGTTGAGCTGCAGGCTGAATCCACCCGCTGGCGGGTCACGCCAAAATATGCCGGCCCTAGCTATGTGCTGGGGGATCTGGCGACCCACCCGCTATTTATTGCCGAGACGATGGTGCCGAATCTGAGCATCACCCGCCTGATGTGTGCGCGTCAAAGCTTCGTCAAATCCCGCGCGCCGCTGGAAGATAACGCCTTTGTGCTGATGGAATATAACAACGGCGCCGTTGGTTCACTGTGGACCAGCGCGGTCAACAGCGGCGCAATGCACTCGCAAAAAGTCCGCGTCATTGGCGAAAAAGCCAGTATCGAATGGTGGGATGAGCGTCCAAATCAGCTCAGCTATGAGGTACAGGGCGAACCGGCCCGCGTCCTCGAGCGTGGGATGCCCTATCTCAGCCAGCAGGCGCTGGCGGACGACCGCATTGGCGGCGGTCACCCTGAAGGGCTGTTCGAGGCGTGGGCCAACCTCTATCGCCGCTACGCCATCGCCATCGACGCCATGGATCGCGGGGACCGGGCGTTCCTCGAGACCTTCTGGTATCCGGACGTCGAAGCCGGCCTGCACGGCGTTTACTGGGTTGAGCAGTGTGTCAAATCCGCCGACGCGGGCGGCCAGTGGGTTGACTTTAACTGCCATTAATCTCTGCACACCAGTGGAGGCTCCTCCACTGGTTTTTTTCTGCCTACCGTACTCACCTCATCATGCAACACAGTCGTAATATCTGTTAAACAAACATTTATTTACGCTTCTGTTTCCCCCCACTACACTAGGCGCAGTTTTTATATTGAGGTGGTAATGAACGATAATAAAATGACGCCAGGCGAACTGCGCGCGACCTGGGGTTTGGGGACCGTATTCTCTTTGCGCATGCTCGGCATGTTTATGGTTCTGCCGGTTCTGACCACTTACGGCATGGCGTTACAGGGCGCAAGTGAGGCCCTTATCGGCCTGGCAATCGGCATTTACGGGCTGGCCCAGGCGATATTCCAGATTCCTTTCGGACTGCTTTCCGACCGCATTGGGCGTAAACCGCTGATCGTCGGCGGCCTGTTAATCTTCGTCATCGGCAGCGTTATCGCGGCGCTTTCCGACTCTATCTGGGGCATTATTCTTGGCCGCGCGCTGCAGGGTTCCGGGGCGATTGCCGCCGCGGTCATGGCGCTGCTTTCCGATTTAACCCGCGAGCAGAACCGCACTAAAGCCATGGCGTTTATCGGCGTCAGCTTTGGCATCACCTTTGCTATTGCAATGGTTCTCGGGCCTATTGTTACCCACCAGTTGGGCCTGCACGCCCTGTTCTGGATGATCGCCTTCCTGGCGACGCTCGGGATCCTGCTAACGCTGTGGGTAGTGCCAAACAGCCAGAATCACGTGCTGAACCGCGAGTCTGGCATGGTGAAGGGCTGCTTCAGCAAAGTCCTTGCTGAGCCAAAACTACTGAAGCTCAATTTCGGTATTATGTGCCTGCATATCATGCTGATGTCGACTTTTGTCGCCCTGCCGGGACAGCTGGAAGCCGCCGGTTTCCCCGCCGCCGAGCACTGGAAAATCTATCTGGTCACCATGTTGGTCTCATTTGTGGCGGTGGTACCATTTATTATCTACGCCGAAGTGAAGCGCAAAATGAAACGCGTCTTCCTGTTGTGCGTCGCCATCCTGCTGATTGCTGAAATCGTACTTTGGGGCGCCGGAGGCTATTTCTGGGAACTGGTTGCCGGCGTTCAGCTATTTTTTCTCGCATTTAACCTGCTGGAAGCGCTGCTGCCGTCGTTAATCAGCAAAGAATCACCGGCCGGCTATAAAGGCACTGCGATGGGAATTTATTCTACCAGTCAGTTCCTCGGCGTGGCCATCGGCGGAGCGCTCGGCGGCTGGGTGGATGGCTTTTTTGATTCGCAAACCGTCTTCCTGCTCGGCGCCCTGCTGGCGATGCTGTGGCTGCTGGTGGCCAGCACCATGAGCGAGCCGCCGTACGTTAGCAGTCTGCGTGTCGAGATCCCTGCCGATGTGATGGCGGATGAAATGCTACAGCAACGTCTACAGGCTCAAGCAGGAGTTAAAGAGGTACTTGTAGTTAGCAACGAACGTTCGGTGTATATCAAAATCGACAGTAAGATTACTAACCGCTTTGAGATTGAGCAGGTGATTAAACAAGGAGCAGTTCAGACCGCTCCCATATAAGGTGGTTAAGCAGTCAGGGACATGATACGTGACTTATGTGATTGTCCCTGTTGCGTACTGGCAAAAGCTTGCGTTACGGTCTCCCCTCCCAATTATCTTCGCTGCTTTAAGCGTTGGTTATGAGTTATCCTTCTCATCGCCTTAAAGCTAGCGCTACGCTTCAAATTCTCACTTCAACCCACTATGAGTCCTCGACAAACAAGCAGAAAGCGGCATGAGAAGCATCGTAATAAACGCACCGGGAGGATACCAGCTCCGCAAAGTCCCCTGGAATTATAACCATTCAGTTGCCCTGGCCAGGAGATAACCTTCAAAAGTAGTTTTATTAGCATTGGAAATGATAAGCATGTGCTGACTGCGGGAGTATCTATGTTAGAACGAAGAAAACTATGTTCAACTATAGATAGCTTATTCTAATGGATAGCAGAATACAGCCATTCACAAACGACAACATAGCATCACTTTGTGAATTCACAACTTCCGCAAAATAAATTTTAATATTCACAATAAAAAAAGGGACATAGTCACCACTTTCAGTAAAAGTGATAAAAGATTGATAGTGAATTAATAGCCATAAAACATAAAGCTAATCAATTATAAAAACTCAATTATTTAGTATTTTGATTGGAAGCGCAAATTTATCATCACGCTAACGATTCATAATGAATTACCGATTCATTTGAATATTCACTATTATCGCAACAGGTCTCTGGTTAATATTTACGAGGGTTTACTCTGCATGCCCGCAACTAAGTAATTGTAAATAGTCATATCACAGGAATAAAAAATGAAAGAATTAACACAATATGAAATGGAAAATATCTCGGGTGCTGGCCTCTTTGACCTGCCTTGTGCACTAGTTGATTTCACTATTCAATCAGCATTTGGTCTGATTAAAGTCGGTATTGATGGCTCCCTGACCGTTGCCAAAACGGCGGTGGAAACCTCTCTGGATATATTCAGCAACTTACTAAGCGGCTCCCCATCCAGTATTGGGAGCATTCTGGGAGATCACTTCAATTCAATGATGTATGAAAAATCAGGTATCTGGTCAAACTTCGCCTATGATGCAGCGACGGGCTGGGGCGACGTGGTCTATTCTTTACAGAAATAAAAAACAAGCCAGTCAGGAAACTGACTGGCTTTATCCATTCAACAACACGTCTGTTCCGATTAATACTCAAATATGTAGTTCCATATAATCCGAGCCCTCTCATTCAAGACTGTAATGTGCAGTGCTATCGTGCATATCTCCTCAGTAACTCTGGTTACATTTTAACGTTGAATTCGATCACAACGAAAATACATATCACATGCGATGATATAATCATTATGCCAATGCCAGTAAGCATGAAAGTAGAAATAAAAAAACGAAGGCAGAGAGCTGGATAAAAAATAAATTACAAAACAAATCTTAAAACCAGAAAATGCCAAAATCACATTGAGCGAAATTATCCAAAAAAATTGAATGATTAAAACCAAGAATAATCTAAGCCATATTGCTTTATTATAGAGCCATGGCCAGGGTATTGACTTTGATAGATGGAAATCAAATTCCCGCAGGAACAATCTTCCGAGAAAAATGTAGCGTTTCGACGGGCGTATGAAGATCATGTCTAAGAACAAAACAATAACACAAAGAATAAACATCGCTATTATTAGTCTAGCTGAAAAAAAACCATCGGCCAAAGAAAAATCATCCTGATTTGCCAAAGGGCTTACTATCAAGCTATTCATTAAAAAGGTGATAAAAAGATTGAAACAGACGTAATGATGAAGATTCCTCCAGACTACCTTTTGAACAGTTAACTCCTTCATTCGCTTCACATAGCTATAACGTGCAAAATTAAATGCCAGGTAAATAGTAAATGGGGTAATAAATGCAATACAAAGTAGTGCATGAACAGATGACATAAACGACAGACAGCCCGTAATGAGAAGATAAAACATCACAAAGCATGCGAAGGTGACGACCGCCGGATGCCACAAAAAGGCCTCATGCGATGATATGGTTTTTCCCTGGAAGCAAGAAAAATCAATATGTTGCATGACACATTTATATCCCCAGTAATTTTTCAGCTCGTAAATAAAAGAAAATACAATTAATGCCAGGATGATGCTCAGGCTCAATATATTACTCGGCAGTAAGATATAACCATTGTTCTTCCAGAAAAGAAAAAGTAAAAAAACAGTTAAAAGGTAAAGATAAATAATCACTCGCTTATCCTGATAACGAGTAAATTTTGAATAGTCCGGGATCATAGCATCTCCATTACAAGCCAATCAGTTTTCTACAATGCACGATATTGTCTGGCGTTAAACGCCGGAAGTCATAAAGTAGTTGTCCTAAATAGGCTTTATTGCTGAACTCCAGAAAGGTTACCGGCTGAGAATTATTTAATTGAGCCGTAATAGAATTTGTCCATTGCACTGTATGAGTCAGATGTAAAGCCAGATTTTCTTTGATCTGTTCGGGAAGAAATTCTGCTTGTCCGGTAACATTCATCAGCACGCTGTGCTTAGGTGAACGAATATCGATTTTTTGCAAAAAATCTCGCATCAACTGCACACCATCGGTCATTAAACATGTATGCCATGCTCCGCTAACCCCCAACTTAACCACCTCCAAACCGGCACCGTTCAGAATATGTGATATGCGCCCCAGGTCAGCAGTTGCGCCGCCGATAACCTGCTGACGACAGCTATTATCGCAACTCACTTCCACAGGTATCCCAGATGCAGAAATCATATTAGTTAAGGTTTTAAAATCCGCCCCCTTAACCGCTAGCATAGTTCCTTTATGAATTTTACTTAAATCATTCATAATGTTTGAACGGGTTTGTATCATCTTAAAAAGTGCCTCCAGGCTAAATGCACCCGCAGCGAAAAGCGCACTGTATTCGCCAACGCTATGCCCACAAGAACCCACGATTGACAAATTGGTCATTTTTTCAAGACAGAGACAATGGAGCGTCACGTTAATAGCCGTAACGGCAACTTGCTGAGCTGTTGTCTGGACCAGGCGATTCATCGGCCCGCGCTCACATAGACGACGAATATCCATTTGGGTAATGTCGCTAGCGCAATCCCAAATATTCTTTGTCACTGCATTCAGATCCCATAAATCAGCCCCCATTCCAATAACAGGATTACCTTGGCCTGCAAAGATAAGAGCGACAGGACGTGTTGATAGCTGTGATACCATAAAATATCCTTATAGGTAGTATTTAAAACCGACATAAATGCTTAAGGTTTCACCAAAAAGAGCAAACTCTGATTCAGAACTTCCCAATGAGCTGTATGCACCGGAATATAACTCAAGCGGCGCCCACTTACCTTGCAAGGGTTTAATAAAATGGGCGCCAAACAATACACTTCCATCCGTTATATTTATCATTGTATAGGGTTGCAAAGTAGACTGGTCATTATTATGCAGACTAAAATAGGTATTAAAATAATGTTTGGATAACAGCATACCTCTATTTGAAGTATTACTAATTTCTGAGGCCATAAGATACTTATAATTATCAAACGCCCGATCTAAAAAATCGTAGCCAGTCCTGTACCCCATCAAGCGAATGAAATCAATTTGATCCTGCCAGGCCTTTTTCGAATATCCCTCACTCTGAAAATAGTACTCTAAACCGAATACGCTAAAGCTATCTGTCGTATACTGCCCACCAAGCGCAAACTCAACGCCTTGTTTATCCTCCGCAGAATAGAGTGAGGATGGAAAAACACCAGCCAGTACAGCCTCTTTTTTATCGGTTGAGAAGTGGCGCCACTGCTGGCCTTTATGCCAGGAAAACTCTGCATTAATTAAAAACTGTGATGTATAATTATATATTTCTGATAATGAAAATGCCGAATTATCACCTAATAATAGATTAGCGGACAGCCGATGGTTAGCCAGGCGGTAATCATTATAGCTTAATAGGTAGCGCTCTTCGCTATTTGAGCGCTGTGCTGCAGACCAATTACCTGATGATTCATAGTACTTATCGATACTGCTGAATCGGGGAGCTACTGTAAGTAAAAAATTATACTCCTGGTACTCTTTGGATAATGTGGCACCCCAAAAAGATTCGCTATAAGCTGATTCCATTGCTGGCCCATAAATCCGAGTGGCTTTAAAGCCGGAATAATAATTTGTCAGCAGTGTAGCAGGGGATTTTAAGAAAAACGCCCCCTTCGAAGGTCGCAGCTTCCCACCTTCAAGTCGTGTTGTATCAGATAAAGCATAGGTAAAACGCAGTTGATCTATCAATATTCTTGCATGATTTTTATCTTTTTCAAAAGCTCCTGGGCTGCGAATCGCATAATAACCTAAGGAATAAAATGAAAAATCCATATTGAGGTTATTATCTATTAGTTCGCACTGGCCTTTTATACCTAACGCAACATCATTATAAGCGTTGTTGGTTGTGTACGGATTGCGACCATCAATTTTCCAAATTGACGGCTCTTTATTTACATATGAAATCTGCTCTGTCAAAGTAATATCCATATTATCTTTCAACTCACTCCCGGACAGGCAATGTCCATGAACCCAGGTAGAAACAAAAGTAAAAAAAGGAATAAGGACCGGGAGAGATATTTTCATTGCCCCCCCCTTAACATCGCCTCTTTCGTGAAGAAATACTCAGGTAATGTTTCAAGTCTGACGTTACTATATTTCATCACTGAATAGCCTTTAGCATATCTAGTACTCTGTACAACAATTTCAGATGGTCGATATTTCCCTAAAATCTGCTGATAATTCCTATATAAGACTTTTTTGAGCAATTGGTTGTCAAGGGAGTAATAAGATGCTTGATAGGGCCTGAAATCCTCTCCTTTTTCGACCAGATATATCACCTTTGGATAAGTTACCTTATCCGATTTACGCTTCAGTGATAGTCTGTAACAGACTTTCTGTCCGCAAGATTCAGTGCCTTCGATTATAGAATCGTAGGCGTACTCAAAATTAGTTACGATAACGTCTGCATTTGAAATTTGGCCACTCAGTCTTTGTGCCGGTGAAATAGGTATAGGTTTTCGCAGATCAGGCGTATAAAACCAGAGTTCGTACCAATCAGAGAGCATAATCTTCCCTTTATCCCGTGGAGGATAAACAAATCGAACTAAAGAACGTGCATCTGCCCGCGAGCCATTTTCAGGTTTCATAAAACGCATTGACACATCGAGAATTTGTTTACTCTCCGGTTGTTCGCCACCCTCTTTATATTCAAGAACCGTTACCGTATAGCGGAAAGGTACATTAGGCGAACGAATATCATCGGCCAAACGTATAATATCCGTGGCCTGTAGCGCCAGAGTCTCGGCTATTGAATAGGACGAAGAGAAAAAAGCAATAAAAATAAACAAGCGCCATTTCAGGTGTTTCATATTCATCCCTCAGGAATATTTAAACGCAGCAGAAATATTGAGCCGTGATGCACGATACGAAGGAAGAATAGACGCAAGAGCTGATGTTAAAATCGGTAAAACCAGCGTAGTCCAGAAAAGCTCGACATTATCTATCTTAATAAACGCGGTATAACCTACCGATTGGCCGGGGGATGGCGACATAGCAATCCCATAAACATTGATCATCGCAGCCAAACAATATCCCACCACAAGACTCCCTATGGCACCAAACACGCCGATAAAAATGCCTTCCAGCCAAAATAATAATGTCACATGGGAGGCCTCCAGACCAATAGCTCTCAGGGTGGCTATTTCACGCGTTCTCTCAGCGATATTCATCGTTATTGAATTACCAATCATAAATACGACAATAAGCGCCACAATAAGTTTGATAAAAAAATATATACCTGAGAGCATTCCCTCAACCTGTTGATAAAAAATAGATGTTTCTTTCCAGTCCTTTGCAACCAGCGGCAAATTATTGTCAGTAATATATTTTTTTAGTTTGACCATAAATGCATCAACGTTATTATTATTCAGCAATATAAGCACTTTACTCACACCATCTGTGCCCATAATCCTTTGTGCTGTATCTAGCGGAACTTTCAATGCTACATCATCATAATCTTTAATACCGGATTCAAATATCCCACGCAATTTTAACGATAAAGCTCCCTGGCCACCTGACGTGTTAACCACCATAACATCAAGCCAGTCACCATAACCAGCGGCAAGCGTTTTTGCCAGCCCACTACCTATTGTTGTTTCATTACGTTTTACGCGAGATAAATCACTACCCAATATTATTTTATCAAAGGCGCCTAATTTCAGGGCAGGTAAAGGCTCAACCCCCTGAGCAGAAAAATAGCTTGAGGTTTCATTTTCATATTGAGAAATAATTCCTGTAAACTCAAGCTGCCCCGAAAGAGTCGATATATCACCAGCTAGCGAAGAATTATTCATCATATCATGCTTTAGATCAGCATAATTATTGATAAGGTATTTACTCTTATTTGCAGTATCAAAATACCCCTTATTATACACTTGTACATGACCAATATTTGTTCGGATTATTTGCTGCTGGAGAATCCAGAAAGAATAACTAATGAAACCGCCATATAAAAAAATGGCCACACCGCCAAGAATTATCGCACACGTCGTCGACAAAGATCTTCTGCGATGCCTTAATAAATTCAAAAAAGAAAACCTGGCATCACGAAAGCGGAAAATGACACAATAGATGAGAAATAAAAAAATTATAATCACAAAACCATTTACGAAAACCATATCCATTGACATTATTTGACCCTCGCTAAGGGATTAATAATTTGCGTAACTTCGTCAAGATCCCAACTAGATGAACCGTTATAATACATATCAATTTTTTTATTTGGGTTATGCGCCTGTAACATTGATAATAATTGGCTTGCCTGTTGATATAGTTTACAGTTATAAAGTGCTCTGTAACGCATATCATTGACGTTATCTCGAATTCTACTACTTAATTTTTGTTTTAATAGTATTTCGCTGTCCTCGAGAGTAATGACGCAACGTCCCAAATCTGCAGGTAGGTACGCATCGACCTTAGCACGCAGATATCTGATAAGTGGTTGGTTTTGATTTAAATCCACAGCTTCATCGAGATAAAAGAAACCTGTTTTTGCGTACTCAGAAGCCTTAATAATATCATTAGTACCCACAAAATAATTTGCTTGTCTCAACATCCCGTAGGCGTAAAAAACCAGCGAAGCAATGTTCCCTGTCTCTTTGAACTCATCGGATAAAGATTGGGTTGTTTTTGCTAACACGTCAGGCTGAGTTGGAAACCCATTATGGAGTATGCTTTCTACTACAGGCGCATAAGAGGCGGCAGCAGTGGCGGATACTACAATCATAGACAGGCTCAAGCATAGTAACCTGAATAAATTATTTATATGAATCATAAGCTAATTCTCCATCACGGATTTCCACCACTCGTCGCGCGCGCTCAGTTAGCTGAGTAGAATGGGTCGAGATGATAAAAGTGGTGCCTGTTTGATGATTGATATTTAGTAGAAGATCCAGAATTGCGTCTCCCGTCGCCTGGTCAAGATTTCCCGTAGGTTCATCTGCAACGACAATCTGAGGTTCATGTGCAAGTGCTCTTGCTATGGCGACACGCTGTTGTTGTCCGCCAGATAGCTGCCCCGGTTTCCGATGTCTCAGATCGGATAATCCCACGCTATTCAGAAAATGGAGGGTTCGCTCCTTTGCCGTTCTGGCATCAAAATGGCCATTTAGTATCAATGGATAAAAAACATTATCAAATACATTAAGTACTGGAATTAAATTAAAGAACTGGAAAATAAATCCCAGATGTTTACTACGAATTGCTGCCAGATTTCTCTCTGACAACGCATTCATATTTTTATTGAGAAAAATAACATGCCCCGCAGAGGGGTTATCAATTCCGGATAATATATTTAGCAATGTACTTTTGCCGCTTCCAGAAGGCCCACATAAAGCCATAAATTCTCCAGCAGCTATATCAATGTTAATATTTTTAAGCGCGACAACCTCATTCTCATCCATTCCGTAATTTTTATAAACACCACACAATGAAATATCTGGCAATTCTTTAATATTAGTTCTCATTGTTGCCTCACGGTTAATACCAGGTATCAAAATAACTAAAGCCGTTATTACAGTCAGGTAAGATTGTTCTCATGCGACCGCCATTAAATGCGTGCTGAAAAATATAACACCAGCTTAAAGCTGGTGTTATACAGCCACTGAAACCATATTTCTTCTCAAGATCAAGTAATTTTACAGAATTGTTAAAAAACGGCGTTATTGAACAGCCTTCGCCAGAAAATGCGATCAGATCAATATCTGATTCATGATATTTATTATACCGAGAAAAGTCTGTACTCAAATAGGGTCCACAGTTTATTTTTAGGTCACCGGTAGCCTGGCTAAAAATAAAACATCCTACGCGTTCAATGGATAAATTCATACCAGGGATGTTTCGCGATTTTTTCGTTTCACGCCGGGGGGTGATATTTGCTGCGGTAAAAGCTAACAATGGTATGGAACGATAACCACCACAAATAATGACAAAATCAAAGACATCCCAGTTTAAATAGTCCTGTGCCAGACGCATTGCCTGAATCAGCGCATTTTTTTCCCCGCGGATTTTACAAGTCACATTATCTACAGAAAATTTTTTTACTAAGTTTTTAGGTAGCGTATCAATAGTAGATAAATGCAGCGTACTAATATCATATTCAAAGCTAGCCGCTTCTCCCCATGAGTCAACATAGATGAAGGCGGTTCGTGATTTCATCAATAGCATACGTTCCTTCTGGGATAACGTCTGCATTGCGGCATCGGATACTTTTTCTAACGCCGAGATATACGCCATGTAATTAGTTCTGTTCACTACTTCTTTAACATAGGCATCTGTGCGAGTACCAAATCGCTTAAAAGCCCAGCTATTTGCATCAGTATTTTTCAAGGCCATATTATAGGAATGTGCTTCCCAAACATTAAGCCAACTGGGACTGTATAAAAATAAAGGCGCCTCTGGCTCAATAAGAGACCATGATAATAAATGCATAACATCATCCATTTAGCTAGCTTCCCTGCCGGTATTGGACAGCAATGCTGTGATAATAGATCCATCTACCCCTAAGCCGGTTTTAAGTAAATAGTTTTTGTTATGTTTTATTACCCCCGGTCCGGTAAGAAAGTGGCGTGCTATATCATTAATAATAGGTTCATTAATTACCGGTTTTATTAGCTCATGACAACTAATTGTATAATGACCAATTATTAAATCTACCAATCCAGAACCAGTGGCGGTATAACCTATTTGTCCTTTGTAAGCGAGGACTGGTAGCGTATCCCCCCCTGCCAGAATAGCAATAGCTTTTGCTTCAATGCTGTCACTGAACGCTGTACCATTACCATGAGGGATAAACGCGCACACATCCTCAATTTTAACTTTCGTATCATTCAATAGTTTATTGACTAGTTTTAATATACAAGTACTCTGCCAGTAAACATCGTTACTTCTACTGGCATTAATCTGTTTATAAGTAGTCTTGATACTCACTCCACCAACAATTTGTCTGGCCTGGCGATGGAGGTCACTTTCAAGTAGCATAACGCTATAACCTTCAGCAAAGATCACCCCTTTACTATTTACACCAAACGGTTGAACGATATCTGTATCCAACATTGATTGAGTTGAGAGAAACCAAATATCTTGGGATTTTATCTGAGATATATTAATAATGAGCGCAAGCTCTATACCACCGCTTTCAATTGCCTGACTTGCCAAATGCACGGCTGTAAGCCCGGAGTTACTGGTGCAATTAATATTAGGTGGTAGATGCCTCAAACAATATTTTTTAGCCAAAAGCGCTGCGATTATGTCCTGAGACATATTTTTGACGCATAAATTTGTTATTGAAGGAGTCAGCGCGAGATCTTCAATGTCATTATAAGTAGTGAAAGAATGATAATCGATAACATCAACTCGAGGCCCTATACCAGTAGTATAGACTCTGATATTATCTTCTCGAAGACAACTCACATCCAGCATTGACTGCTTCAAGGCCTCATCAATAAGGCGATAGAGTAATTCAGGAATACTATCATTGCTATATTCCATCTTTGCAACATTGACATTATTACGAAGCCCACACTTAATAGCTTCATCATTCGACTTGAACCAAGGTGAAGTTTTCACACTCTTTCCCTGTTTCAGATTTGCAATGAGCTGTGAACTATTATCGGCAAATGGTAAATGAACGCTATAGCCTGATATAATAGACTTCCTGTCCATCGTATTATCCTTTGATAATAATTGCGTAGTAGTTTCCGCCTTCCGTAGCCCCTACTAGCAATATGTATTTAATTTTGATACTCAAAGGCTGATGCACAAAATTTATACGTTGATCATTAAACTCGCTGGTATAGGGTATAGCCGGAACTGCCTGCTTTTTAATGCAATCAAGAAGTATGACCAGGTTCAACAAGCCTGAGCACGAAGCCACGAAGCCAAAAAAGGCGTTGTAGTTAACTACCGGGACTGCTGGATTAACCTGACGAAATGATTCATGTATAGCATTCAACTCGATAGTTGAATTCTCGATGCTTCCATTGCTAGTACCACATACCAAATCGATATCTCTGGCATTGATTCCTGCATCATTAAGCGCGCGTTCGATGGCTAACGCCATTGCGCTGGATTTTTCATCAATTTGAGTAACATCAAAATAACTGTTATTGCATGATTTACCATACCCGACAACTTCCGCTAAAACTTCTGCACCACGTGCAACCGCATCCAGCGGATCTTCGAGCATTAACATACACGCACCTTCACCAGGTACGTAACCCTTCACTTCTTTAGCATAGACCTGATAGTCACTGACTTCAGAAGCCTCGAGGATCTTCTGCGTCACAGCATCCATATATAAAGACATTGAAGGGAAATACTCATCAGCGCCCCCGACAATAACTTGCGGCTGAAGCTGCTGGCGAATGATTTCATAACCATATGTTAATGCACCAAGAGCCGCATTTTCACCGGTTGCAAGAGTAGTGGTGTAACCTTTTACCCCTTCAGAAATACCGCAAAAAGTTGCAATCGCATTCATCAATGAGCCAGGAAACTCCGACGTGCGTACCTTTCCAGGGTCTGGCTTAAGGCTCTGCAAATATTTATAAGTCGTCTCTTGTGGACCACGTGCCATGCCCATAATCAGACCGAGTTCTTCTCCATCACGCTTAATACGTCGCTTAGCCATATTTAGTGCTTCCGTAAGCGCAATTAGGGCAAAGGTGCCGCCGCGAGTAGCCTTACGCGAATCGAAACGGCGCAGGTGTTTACGCGGTTCAAGCCCTTTGACCTGGAAAGTTTTAAAGGTGGTTGGTTCATGCGAAACTTCATGGCGGGCGATGCCATAATTTTCCCCAAAAAGCTCCTCAAACTGTCTGCTCTTTATTAAAACATCCAACAAATCTTCAGCTTCATTTAATACATCTTGAGGGAAAATAATTTTCTCAAGCTCGACGGCACTGCTTTCAATTTCATTAATATTCGTAAGTATTTCATTGATACGATGCCCAATAGCGGATACAGCCCCTATGCCAGTTATCGCTACCCTTTTGGCCTCATATGAAGTAACCGGAACCGACCCTGGCCTGGTGCTAACGATCATGCAGCAGTTGTTACCACCGAATGCGTAGTTATTCTTCATAAAGATATTAATATCTTTTTTCAGGAACTCATTCGGGACATAATCCAGATCACAGTTAGGCCGTGCCTCAGTGAAATTAAGGGTGGGTAGAACCTGTTGGTCAGGCAAAGTTACCAGGCAAGCTATAAGTTCAACGATTCCGGCAGCGCCAATATTATGGCCAAAGTAGGATTTAGTAGAGCTGATCGGAATATTTTTAATGTCGCGAAATACTTTCTTCATCGCCAACGTTTCGATTTGATCGTTAGCTTCAGTACCGGTGCCGTGCGCATTTATATAATCAACCTGATCAGGTGTAATCCCCGCATTAGCCATGGCCTTTAGCATAACCTGTACTGCGCCGCTGGCTCGCGGATCGGGCCCTGTTTCGTGGTAAGCGTCGCAGGATGTGGCATAAGAAAGAATCTCGCCATAGATGGTAGCGCCGCGTGCAATGGCGTGTTCATACTCTTCTAGTACAATAGCCCCCGCACCCTCGCCAATTGACATACCGGATTGGCCGGAGAAAGGTGAACAGGATACAGGATGCATGACATTGAGTGCATAAAATCCAGCAAAGGTCGGTAAATAGATCGGTTCCGTCCCAACTGCCAGCATAGCTCTACTCTTACCATTCTGAATAAAATCGAATGCCATACCTACAGCATTAGGGCTCGCGGTACAGGCCGTTGCAACCAATTCGACCCCACCTTTCAGTCCTAACAATGTCGAAACGCTGGAGCAACAGGAAGAGAAGCCACCGGAGTACAACGCCTTACGTAAGGAAAAATCTTGAATTCGCTGCTCAAAAAATGGCAGGAAGGCTTCAGTACCTGCAGAGGAAACACCAACAATTAAGCCCATCTCATCAAGGCAACGATGGCTGTTTACCAGGCCGGCCTGTATCAAGGCGTCCCTACCAACCTTATATGCCCACAGCGCAGCATTATCGAGCGAAGCGATAATCTCCTCAGATAATTCAGAACAGTCGATATCATGTAGTACTTCGGCCGCCCGTGCGTTTTTAAACCATTCCGAAAAACGCACGCTATCTGTAATACCATTTTCCTTCTGTAACAGCGCTAGCCTGAAATCTTCAATGTTATCCGCAAGAGATGACAGAATGCCCATCCCGGTGATAACTACTCTTTTCCTGTTTGTTTTCATAATATCCGGAAAACCCTTGATTTAAACAACAAAAAAATAACGACCGCTGGTTAGCTAGTTAACCTTAATACTATCTAAGCTTTATAAAACACTTTTTGCCTTTGATAGGTCAATATAACTATGCGTTGTTGGGTTAACCAGCAAACTAAAGTTATATATAAAAGGTAAGGTTTTGGTTTTTGCCGCAATATCACCATAAGCAGTTTTTATTGTATAACCATCTATATCTGATAGTGCATAAGGATTATTAATAAACGCCAACGCTATCCAACTTTGCGCAGCAGGAGAATATACGGCATTAATCACAAGCCCAACAGTCTGTCCATTAACCAGGATTTTATCACCCTTGCTAAGCGACGCGCAATTAACGCACGGAACAATACCAACGACTTTACGAGCAGTAGTCTGGGCAGACATCAGCTCTGCAGCAGCTTTACCATTGAAATCTTCCTTGTCATACTGGATAGCCCACTGCAATTGTAATTCGACAGGGTTTGTTGAATATTCGGCATAAATGCTTTTATCCCAACCAGGGTTTTCTACACGAACTATACGCTGGTAATCTAAGCCGCCAGTTTTAAGTAAGTACTTAGTTCCAAGTTTTTGTAATTTAACCCATAGCTCCACAAGCAAAATTTGAGGGCCAATCACCTGATAGGCAAACTCCCCATGCTTACCGCAGCGAAAGACAATTAAGCCATCGTCAGTATTCATATATTCGCAATAAGGAAGACCGATGATATCATATCCATAGATCTCGGACATCAACTCCCAGGAATATGGGCCTTCAAGCATGATAGCACCCCAGTCATCTTCTTCCATGGATTTTATTTCCGGGATCTCCTGAATACCTAAATCATCATATTTTGCCGCTGCTATATTAAGGACTTCTATAATTCTGGCAACAGAAATATCTTCAGACAGGATATAATAACCATCCATTGTACATAGCACATACATATCACCAAGGATAGTCCCGTCGTCATTCAAGACGAGTGAATAAATGCCTTGTTCATCTCTTACAATTGAAATGTCAGCAGAGGCAATATGATTTACCAGGATCCATGCATCATCGCCTGTTACGCTAACAATTGCCATATGAGAATAGTCAACCAGCAAAGCATTTTCTCTCACCGCTTTATATTCATCTAAAATATCATGATAGGAAGAAGGTATGCTCCGGTTGTTATAATTTCCCATCACAGCATTACTTTTTAAATGTAAATCGAAAAGCGAGCTCATAAAACACCTTTATAAATTAACATTATTGATATCAGGAATGTTTTTTCTGAATAATAAATGACGCAAGGCTATTAATACTTCTCATATATGAAGGATCATCGCCCTCCTGTACTTGAATGTTAAAAGCTTTATCAAGCATGACGATAACCTCCGTCGCATCTACAGAGTCAAGCTTCAATCCATTGCCAAATAGTGGAGTATCGTCATCAATTTGATGCTCCTCACGTTGAATATTAAGCCGATGAATAAGCTCCGCTTTTATAGTCACAAGTATTGATTTTCTTTGGTCGATCTTCTCATTAATGTCAGTCATAATATTCCCTTACGATAAATTATAACACTTCCCGAAAATTGATAATGGTGCCCTGGCTAATAATTTTCTTTCCTACATTGGCAATTACCGAATAATGCTTAAAGCCATTATTATCAGAAAACGCGAGTTTACTTACTACTTCAATAGTATCCCCAGGATAAGCTGAGGCTTTAAACTTCAAATTTTGCGCAGCCAGTACTCCACGTACCTGCGCCCGACGCATATGTATAACTTCAAGTAGATCAGGTTGATCTATCCATGTATGGATATCACGCAGAGTTCGGAATTCTCTCCCAGTGCGTAGCTGATAAATATCGCAAATATCACATAAAAAAGATAAATATTCACTAGCCTGTCCAAATATCTCTGAAATAATAGCACCGGGCATGATAGGATCTTCAGGAAAATGGCCAAGAAGATACGGTTCATTATAGGTGACATGCTTTGTCACTTTAACATATCCATTCTCGCCATACTTAAAATCATCTATTCTATCCACCATTAGCAATGGCTGGCGCCACCCACCCATAGCCAGAAAGACTTTCGTCGGGATCTTAAATTTGGACATATATCACCGCATAACCATGCCACCATCGATGACGATGGTTTGTCCGACAATATAACTGGAAGCAGAAGAGCTCAAATAAACGATAGTATTTGCAACTTCTTCACATTTACCAAGGCGCTTAAGCGGAATTGAATTAGTGACTTCACGCACTACCGTACGAGACACTTTTTTAACCATTTTTGATTCAATCATTCCCGGCGCAACGGCATTTACTCGTACCCCCCGCGGCGCAAGCTCAGCAGCCAGCGTCCGTGTGAAACTTAAAATGGCACCTTTGGAGGCGCTATAATTAACCTGACCAATACTCGGAACAAGAGCAGCAATAGATGCAACGTTAATAATCGTAGGATTATTGGCCGAACGTAACAAAAGCAAGACCTCTTTAGTCAAGCGAAAGAGCCCCAGAAGATTCATATTAATAACAGAGCTAAAATCATCAAAACTCATAGCAGCAAAGAGGCTATCTTTCACTATTCCTGCATTGTTCACTAAGACATCCAGTTTCCCCTTATCTCTGGATAATTGTGCACATATGGCCGATACATCCTCCTGATTTGATAGATCTCCCTGCAGAAGATGCAGTTTTGTTCCTGCAGGATGATGTTTTTGAAGCTCAATTAGCTGTGCCTTATTTGTACAGTAAAGAGCATAAACGACGCATCCTTGCTCAAGAAACTTGCCGCAAATGGCGTGACCGATATCACCGCTGGCTCCAGTGACTAATACGGTTTTATCAACGAGATCATTATAATTATACATTTATATTGATTACCTTAATTAACAAAGAATGGTCACCGCGATTGCATGAGTACGGCAATGAGAAATACTTAAAGAGATATTAAGAACTCCTTGTTCATTGAGGATTTCCTTAAGTCTACCGGATATCAAAAATTCAGGCTTTCCATATTCATCATGCGTGACCTCAATATCATGAAAGCGGATTTTATTGCTAAACCCATAACCCACTGCTTTGACAATTGATTCTTTTGCCGCCCAGAATCCCGAAGCACGCTCATAATCGGGGTTGTGCGGATTAATTTTATTAATCTCAGCATGAGTAAACACTCGCTGTAAAAAGCATGAATTGCTATTCATTAAGGCTTTAGTAATTCTTTCCACTTCAACAATATCCGTGCCAACACGCATGATTTATCGCTACAATAGTTATAGTTGATAATTAAAGTTGAACTTAACCTTATACTTATCCACATTTAAATTTTCGGGGTAGACAAAAGGACTCGATAATGATAAATCGTACTCCAAACCATAAACAACTCCTTTTAAACCTGTTATTCCGCCCATTATTTTTTTACTCTCAATCTCTTGTACCGGGACCTTACCGATGATTTGGCCATAATCCAGACCAAAATAGGGAGTTATGTTTCTATAACCAGTAATAATATTGAGCGTATTCTGTATATAGAATCCTTTATTACCATAGATTCCTCCGCTATCATCAAAGCCACGAACACTCCATCGGTCGCCTATAGTAAGCTGATCCTGTAGAGTAAGATTATCCGGTGTATACTGTACACCGAGATTAAGTTCATAATAAGCGTTAACCGGTACTGAAGTGAGCCATTTTATATAATTCACATTCAGATTCATGATCTGACTCTGGCGACTCACATCTCCGTTACGCATATCTGGCGTTTCTGTACTTCCTAATGCTTTGATAAAACGTTGCCAGCTTAAACTAGAATCTAATACGGCCCCGGTAAAATTTTTCTTATAGTTTACTCCGAATTTCAAATTACTCATATCGCGCTTTTGTAAAACTAATTCCTCTCCCCCTAATGTATAATCATACTTGCGTCTGATGAGTTCTGCACTGGCGTAAAGCTTTGAGCTCGAATCACGATGCAGCATCCTTGTTCCCTTGAGACTAAAGTACTTGGTCTCACCAACATAGTCAAAATCATAGTAACCAATATCAATACTCTGTTTTGATTTACTTCTACTATAAAAAAGGCTTAATTCAGAGTATCCAAAAGGAATACTATAGTAGGAACTAACATTTTTATACCCACCTGTCTGACTACTCGTACCGGCCAAATAAAAAAGATCGCTAGATTTCGTTAAATTATAAAGATAACCAGTTGTCCCTAAGAGTTGGGTGCCAGTACTTTTGTCACCAAAGTTATTATATGTTGTTCTTAAATTCCATCTTTTAGTACGCTGAGGTTTGATTTCTACTTCACTGGTGCCATTGTTAACGCCAGGTATGATATTTATCTTTACATCAACCCAAGGCGTCCTCTGTATATTTTCTAAACCCTGCTCAATATCTCTGATATTCAGAATATCACCTTCTTTAAAGGGCAACCCCCATGTACTTATATCATTATCAGCTATGATAACCTTTGATATTTTCCCGGGAATAACTCTTAACTTTAGTTTTTTAGTTAAAAGATCCTGAGAAGGTATTTCGACTCGGGTTGTTATATACCCAGAATTAATAAAGTGATCTTGCAAAACCACAGCTGCTTTTTGTAACCCATTGACCCCCAAACACATACCGGCGACTCTTTTTTTTATTTTATGTATCCAGAGATCGTCAAGGAAATCATTTTCGAGAACAAGCTCATCAATATTATAGCAAGGCATCTCTGGTGGAAAGTCACTATCCACCGCTGTTTTCTCTACGGCTTGCGAAAAAACATCTTTTTTTTCAATCTTCCGCTCTTTGATTGATGTATTATCATTACTCTGCTGTTCTTTTATCATACGCCCTAACGGCATATCTGCAAATGTCTTTGAGCTGAAGATCATTAATATCAGAGCCGTACTGAAAATATATCGAATATCCATTTCGTATCCTAACAGATAAAAGCAGCAATCCCTTGCTGCCTTTACCTTATATTTAGCGTTCTATTTATTTACCAACTACAGTGCCAAATATATTTGTTATATTTGCATCTGTCTGAATCCCCTGAGCCCCTCCAAAGACGGCCCAAAAACCAGTATTAAAAACTTTTTTGGCATTGATTACTGCTTTTCCTTCGGTATACATATTCAAATAATTGTAGATATTATTTGCGACATTCAAATTCAATTGCGATGTAGCAACCAGGTTACCCATATTAGAGATATTATTCGCATCGACCCTGGTAGTATACCCAGTGATATTACCATTTGCATTGTTAGTCAAATCAGTATTGGTAGTAATCGTCAATAGCTTACCAGAAACGATATCTTTATTGTTAGCAACAGTGTATCCACTAACGTTCAGATTACCATCAGCATTAATGGTATGAGAATTTCTTAAATAGCCGGTAGTTTTTACAGTCACATCCCTCTTCCCACTAATCCAGCCATTATTGAAATAATCACCATTAACATTTATGAAAATATCTCTATCCGAGGAAATAATACCAGTTGCAGTATTTTTAGCGATAGATCCATTACCGTCTAAAGACAGAGAGTCAACATTGATATTCATGTCGCCTGAACTGTAAATAGTTGAATAACTCGCAGCAACATGTTTGGCAGCGATGTTCATTTTGCCGGAATTAGCAACCACCTGCCCTTTGTTGTTTGTCAGGGTACCGGAAAGGTTAATATTTGCATCTCCCGACTGAGAGACAATACGCCCAGAGGTATTGTTGACGTTTTTTGCGCTAATATTCAGGTTGTTACCAGCTATTACGCCGCCTTCCTGGTTCATGAAACCTAAATATTGCCCTGCGTAAGGACCGAACATATTACTAGCGCTCACATTAATATCGCCCTCCGCCTTTAACGTCAAATTTTCATCGGAGACCATCATTGAATACTTGCTGTCCAGATATGAACCTGATTCAACGTTGATATTTTTGGCGAGAATCAATGAGCTGTCATTAATAATTTTGTTAGCTTTAACAGATACGTCACCCTCGGTAGAAGTTAACACAGCAAGACGGCTATCAAATTTGTCGCTAAGCTCGATATTGATACCTTTTACACCAGTGATACCTGTTTGGCTGGTCCGCAGTTCACGTCCTTCGATTGAGATATTCTGACTACTTTCCATTTTTCCCTGGTAGTTATCGATATCTCGAGCCGTCTTTAATTTAATATCACCTGCTGAGGTGATTGTTCCAGCATTATTAAAAATATAATCTGCAGTGATCTCTGTTGCGCGTCCAGAAATTATTCCTTTGGCTTCTACACCGGCCGGATCGAGTGATTTATTATTATTATTTTTAACGGCTTTAGTAGTTTTTATTTTTACATCGGCTACGCTGGACCGAATCAATCCAGTTATATTTTCAATGTTACCAGCACTATCAATCTCTACGTTTCCGTAGGAATCAATAACACCAGAGTTATTGTTCATAGAGCTATTCTTCAGACTGATATAATTGCCATGCATTTGGCCATTACTATTGCTGAGCTCTCCGCTCTCGATAAGTACAATGGCAGCTTCGATACCAGCATTTTTGCTTATCCCAGAATTGTTTAGTTTATTATTATTGGTATTAACCGCTAACATTCCTCCTGACGCTATCTTACCATTGGCATTATCCAGTGCACCGCTTAGAATGTTGATGTCTGATGCAGCTGAAATATTACCCCCGTTGGTATTATTGATGCTGTTTTTAGCAGTCTCAATTGTAATACTTCTACCACTGTTAATTTTACCGCTTATATTATCCAGAGCACCATTAGTATTTACAGCTATGTCGCCACTAGATTGGATTATAGCGCTGTTATTTATTAGCCTACCGTTGCTAGTGATATTAAGACCACTGGCACCGCCGGCTATAGTCCCTTCATTACGTACCCCAACGCCGCCTTCAGTGCTAATCAAATTAATACGGTTGGCATACATACCACCGAGTTTAGAGACATCCACGCCATAGGAAGCTGCTTTATCGATGGCCTCCACTGCGCCGGTGATAGAACCATCGACATCAATAACGTTATTGCCTGCGATGACTGATAGCTCATCAACCCTCAGACTACCATTCACTTTGACGCTACGGGCTAAAATTTCTGTAGGTGATTCGCTCTGGAAGTTACCAATGGCAATATTGCCGCCCTTCACGGTATAAACTGTTAATGCACCATCTTTTACATTTGGCTTACCGGTCGTCAGCGTCCCTTTTTCCGCATTGATAAAACCGCCCCCTTGGGTTGTAATCCCATTTGGGTTAGCAATAATCAGATGAGCTGAGTCGCCTGCCACTTCCATCATCCCGTTAATGGTACTTGCATTTTTTGAAGTTACTTCGTTCAAAATAACTTTCGCGGTTCCACCCGCGAGATTAGCATTACCCTCAATCTGCCCCGCCAGTGTCGTTTGCACGGCGCTGGCGGAGTTATTGAAAATAACCCCTTCTTTGCCCACGTTCAGTGATTCATAAACGTTATGTGAAAGACCTTTGCTATTTGCTTCTTTAGTATTCACAACAGGAACACCGTTTGCTAACGTGACGTTCCCATTAATAATTGAGATATCAGCATGGGCTATTACCGGCAAAAGCAGTAATATAGAAGCAGCAAGAGGATTTAATTTTAGCATTCTCTTTTTATTCGCGTAATGTTTCATATAAACCTTTTCAGATAGTATTGATAGAGCACGGCCTAATGGAATTACACAATGTGCAGTATCGTCATTCACATCAGGCCATTTTTAGTACACTAATTTGCGTACCGATCCTTGAGTGTAAATCACATTCAATTCATCAACATCTTGTATAAAGTAGCCAATATGATTTATGAAATATATGAAGCATAAACTTTAATGTTTTTTAAGCAAAACGTATTGCGGATTATAATTTGAAATTACGAAATTCATCCTCTACAGAGGTTGTTACCCGTTTAAGCTTATACCTGTACTGCACCTTATCGTTAAGGCCGCTTATATTATCCTTATCGGCCACAGCGATTTCATACAACACTTTACTGACTTCGCTATACTTTCCCCGAATAGTTTTATAAATAAAAGTGAATTATCACCCATTATATTAACTTCCAGAATTTCATGACTAAGATCAAAAATGAATATTTCCTGAAAAATAATCCTCAGGGTTTTACCATCCTCGACTCTGTGATGACTCTTTTCTCCTGCAAATCAAAGGAATAACACCGTCTAAAAACACTCACCAACTCTTTGATTTTGTTGGGTTTAAATCTCAACCTCAGATAAAATCACCATTCACCCAGGTACTATTCGCTAGAAAACTCATTTCACAAGATTAATAGAGTGAGAAATCTTGTAAGCATCCAGATGTTAGTATTACTCTGCTGAAATCACTTTGCCCCCCTATACAATGTGTTGTTGAACATTAAATTATAATAATAAAAACCAGGAAAATAATAATCACGATGAATAAAAAAGCTTCATATTTCCCGATCGTACAAATTTTACATAGCGGAAAAATAGTGAGTATCCAATAATCCAACCGACTTTTTAATCGATAAAAACGCTAATAAGTAAATGAATAGGCTACTGAGGAGTTAGCGTGGCAGAACATGAATTATAAATTTGAATGCAAGTTTAAAGACATAACCTTGCTGCCTATCGCCAGCATTATGCAACTGGCGTACTCTGTACCGCTTGCCAATCATACTCGATACGCGGGTTTGATACCTGAGAACAGGGCCCAGTTGAAGGCTGAGAGGGGACTGATTAATTGAAGTGAATATTATTGTGTAGTTGAACTCATTTATTTCACATTTAAAAGTCATGATTAAGAATGTGAGTGAAAATGAGCTGCGGCTTATCCGGTCTCATGAGCCGGATAAGCGCAAACTATCTGAACATGCTGACTAATCGCGGAAATTCTTGAACTGAAACGGCTGACCTAAATCACCGCCGCGCACCAGCGCCATAACCGCCTGCAGGTCGTCGCGAGACTTACCGGTGACGCGAATCTCTTCGCCCTGGATCTGCGCCTGTACTTTCAACTTGCTGTCTTTAATCAGCTTGACGATTTTTTTCTGCGTCGCGCTTTCAATGCCCTGCTTCAGCTTCGCATCGACAAACCAGGTTTTACCGCTGTGCACGAACTCATCCGGCACCTCAATAGAACTGCCTTCGATTCCGCGTTTCAGCAGCTTAGCGCGCAGAATATCCAGCAGTTGGTTAATCTGGAAATCAGACTCGCTGAGGACCTTGATGGTCTCGTTTTTTTCGTTCAGCTCAAAGCTCGCTTCGACGTTACGAAAATCAAAACGCGATTCAACTTCACGGGTCGCGTTCTCTACGGCGTTTCGAACTTCCTGAAGATCGACTTCAGAGACAATATCGAAAGATGGCATCTTTTCCTCTCCTTCCGTTTCTTTTGCGTTGCATAATACCCGCAACGCGACATAACTCAACTTGTTATCCCGAAAGGATAACTGATAACGCTATACTTTAGCCATGAGCACCTGATGCAGCACTCACAGGTGAGGAGGAATAATGAAAGTAACCGTACTCGGATGCGGTGCACTGGGACAGTTATGGCTAACTGCGCTGTTCAAACACGGACATGAAGTCCAGGGCTGGTTACGCGTCCCACAGCCATTCTGTAGTGTCAATGTGATTGAAACCGACGGCAGCGTGTTTAATGAATCTTTTACCGCTAACGATCCTGATTTTCTCGCCAGCAGCGACCTGCTGCTGGTCACCCTCAAAGCCTGGCAGGTCTCTAACGCGGTAAAAAACCTGAGCGCCATTCTGCCGTCGTCAGTACCTGTTCTGCTCATGCACAACGGTATGGGTACCGTTGACGAGCTTAAGACCCTCAAGCAGCCGCTGCTGCTGGCTTCGACAACGCAGGCGGCCCGCCGCGACGGCAACGTGATCGTCCACGTCGCCAACGGCACCAGCCATATTGGCCCGGCGAAAGCCTATCCTGAGGATTATAGCTATCTCGCCGATGTACTGCAGGGCGTGCTGCCCGACGTCGCCTGGCATAACAATATCTACCCCGCGACCTGGAGCAAGCTGGCGGTAAACTGTGTCATTAACCCGCTGACGGCGTTAAAAAACTGTCAGAACGGCGATTTACGCGAATACCCGCAGGAGGTCGCCGCGATTTGTTATGAAGTTGCGGCGGTGATGGATCGCGAGGGGATGCATACCTCACCGGAAAACCTGCTATTCTATGTACATCAGGTTATTGAAAGTACGGCAGAAAATACCTCCTCTATGCTGCAGGATATTCTCGCTCAGCGCCATACGGAAATCGACTATATCACCGGTTATCTGTTAAAACGCGCCCGAGCCCACGGTATCGCCGTACCTGAGAATACCCGCCTGTTTGAACTGGTAAAGCGTAAGGAGAATGAATATGAGCGCGTCGGCACTGATTTGCCTCGCCCCTGGTAGCGAAGAGACCGAAGCGGTCACCACCATTGATTTACTCGTTCGCGGCGGGATAAAGGTCACCACCGCCAGCGTCGCCGGCGATGGCAGCCTGACTATCGTCTGCTCACGCGGCGTTAAGCTGCTGGCCGATGCGCCGCTGGTGGAAGTGGCCGACGGCGATTTCGATATCCTTGTTCTGCCCGGCGGCATTAAAGGCGCGGAGTACTTTCGCGACAGCCCGCTGCTGGTTGAAACAGTACGCCAGTTTCATCTTTCCGGGCGCATCGTAGCGGCTATTTGCGCCGCGGCGGCGACCGTGCTGGTACCGCATAACCTCTTCCCCATTGGCAATATGACCGGGTTTCCGGCCCTGAAAGAGCAAATCCCCGCCGAGCAGTGGCAGGATAAGCGCGTCGTTTGGGATGCTCGCGTTAAGCTGCTCACCAGTCAGGGGCCGGGAACCTCTATTGATTTCGCCCTCAAGATGATCGATCTGCTGGTTGGACGCGAAAAAGCGCATGAAGTCGCCTCCCAACTGGTGATGGCGGCCGGTATTTATAACTACTACGAATAAACGCAAAACGGCAACCCTGGGTTGCCGTTTTTGATGATTGCGCCTTGCTCCTGAGAAACTAGGGGCGATAAACCTTCACATTTTCAAAGCCCTGCTCGCGCAGATACAGCGCCTGCAGGCGGCTCATCACCCCGCGTTCGCACCACAGCAGCCAGGTTTTACTCTGGTCGAGATCGCCAAATTTGGTGCTCAGCTTATAGAAAGGAAGCGAAACGACGTCCACGCCCTCCACCTTCAGCGGCTTATCGTCCTGCTCGTCGATAGAACGGATATCGAGGATCACATCGTTAGGGCCAAAACCGCTAACGGTTTCCACTTCCACCACGTCCTGCTCGGTCTGCTGAGCGATATCGCGGATATCAATATTGCTCGCTTCCGCCACCACTTTATCAAGAATGCTGAAATCGAAGTGCTCTTCTTCCGCCTCGATCTTCGCCTTCACCGCTTTCACGGTCGGGCTCTTCGAGATAACGCCGCAGTATTCCGGCATGGTGCGGGCAAAATCTTCGGTGCCTATTTCACGCGCGAGGTCAATAATGTGCTCTTTATCGTGCGAAATCAGCGGACGCAGAATCAGCGTATCCGAGACGTTGTCGATCAGGCGCAGGTTGGTTAGCGTCTGGCTGGAGACCTGTCCCAGCGCTTCGCCGGTAACCAGCGCCTGCACGCCGTAGCGTTCGGCGACTTTTGACGCCGCGCGCACCATCATGCGCTTAAGCACCACGCCCATCTGACCGTCGTCGACTTTCTCAAGGATCTCGCCCACCACCGGCTCGAAGTTAATCGCCACGAAGCGCACGCGGTGCGAGCTGCCGAAGCGGTTCCACAGATAGTGCGCAACCTGACGCACGCCGATTTCATGGGCAGCGCCGCCGAGGTTAAAGAAGCAGTAATGCACGCGGCAGCCGCGGCGCATCAGCATATAGCTGGAGACGCCGGAGTCGAAACCGCCGGAAATCAGCGACAGCACGTCTTCCTGGGTGCCGATAGGGAAACCACCGATACCTTCGTAGCGCCCTTTCACCAGCAGCAGACGATCGTTTTCGATCTCGAGGTTGACCGTCACATCGGGGTCGGTCAGCTTTACGCGCGCCGTTTCAATATGCTGGTTCAAGCCGCCGCCGACGTAGCGCTCCACTTCGATTGAGGTAAACTCATGCTTACCGCGACGCTTAACGCGCACGCAGAATGTTTTACCTTCCAGCGCTTCACGCCACAGCGGCAGCGTCTGCTCGAAAATATCGTGCAGGGAAGTATAAGGAACGTCTTCGACTTCCAGTATATGGTGGATACCCGGGATACGGGTCAGGGCGTCACGAATGGCCGGACGCTGATTTTCATCCTTCGCCCGGACCTCGATATGATCCCAGTGACGAACGACGGCAAGCGTCTCATCGTAGTTTTTGAGAACGTTACGAATGTTCCCGGTTAAAATTTTAATGAAGCGCAATCGCACAGATTGGCTTTTGATGGTGATTTCCGGGAACAATTTAATGATAAACTTCATGGCGACACTATTCGTTGGCAAGCCCGACGGGGCTTTAAGCATAAAAAGTTGTACAGGCGCAACCGGCGTCTGCATCCAGGGCGCGGAGTATACCACTATTGGGCGCTTTTCACCTGGCATTGCGCGTTATTTGATTAACCGCGCGACTTCGTTACCATATTGATAGCCATCGAGACATTACAAGAGTCTATATTCACTATGCCAAAGAAAAATGAGGCCCCGGCCAGCTTCGAAACCGCCCTGGGCGAGCTGGAGCAAATAGTTAATCGTCTGGAAAGCGGCGCGCTGCCGTTAGAAGAAGCGCTCGGCGAATTTGAGCGCGGGATCCAGCTGGCGCGCCAGGGGCAGGCAAAGCTGCAGCAGGCCGAGCAGCGCGTACAAATTCTACTGGCGGATAGCGAAGACGCGCCGCTTACTCCTTTCACGCCGGACGCTGAATAAATGGACTTCCCGCAACAGCTACAGGCGTGCGTTGAGCAGGCTAACGAAGCGCTGCGCCGTTTTATCGCCCCGCAGCCTTTTCAGAACACTCCGCTGGTTGAAGCCATGCAGTATGGCGCATTATTAGGCGGCAAACGCCTGCGCCCGTTCCTGGTTTACGCCACCGGCGACATGTTTGGCGTCAGCCGCGCTACGCTGGACGCCCCTGCCGCCGCCGTTGAATGCATTCATGCTTATTCGCTGATGCACGACGACCTCCCGGCGATGGACGATGACGATTTACGCCGCGGCCAGCCGACCTGCCATATTAAATTCGGCGAAGCGAACGCAATTCTTGCCGGAGACGCTCTACAAACGCTGGCGTTTTCTATACTAAGCGATGCGCCCATGGCTGAAGTGCCGGATCGCGATCGCCTGGCGATGATTTCCGAACTGGCGCAGGCCAGCGGCATCGCTGGCATGTGCGGCGGTCAGGCGCTGGATCTGGAAGCGGAAGGCCATCAGGTTGACCTGGCGTCGCTGGAGCGTATTCATCGCCATAAAACCGGCGCATTAATTCGCGCCGCGGTACGAATGGGCGCGCTGAGCGCAGGTGAAGCCGGGCGTAAGGCGCTACCCGCTCTCGATCGATACGCCGAAAATATCGGTCTCGCCTTCCAGGTCCAGGATGACATTCTCGACGTGGTAGGGGATACTGCCACCCTTGGCAAACGTCAGGGAGCCGACCAGCAGCTGGGCAAAAGTACCTACCCCGCCCTTCTGGGACTTGAGCAAGCCCGGAAAAAGGCCCATGACCTGATTACCGATGCCCGCCGGTCGTTAACTGAGCTGGCCGCGCAATCTCTGGATACCACGGCACTGGAAGCGCTCGCGAATTACATAATTCAGCGTGATAAATAAACAATAAATGAGTCTCTGATGAGTTTTGATATTGCCAAATACCCGACCCTGGCGCTGGTGGATTCCACCCAGGAGTTGCGTTTGTTGCCGAAAGATAGCCTGCCGAAACTGTGCGACGAACTGCGGCGTTACCTGCTGGACAGCGTCAGCCGTTCCAGTGGGCACTTTGCCTCCGGCCTCGGCACGGTAGAACTGACCGTGGCGCTGCACTACGTCTATAACACCCCTTTCGATCGCCTAATCTGGGACGTCGGCCACCAGGCTTACCCGCATAAAATTCTGACCGGACGCCGCGATCGGATCGGCACCATCCGCCAGAAAGGCGGGCTGCACCCCTTCCCGTGGCGCGGAGAAAGCGAGTATGACGTCCTGAGCGTCGGCCACTCGTCTACTTCCATCTCCGCCGGCATCGGGATAGCCATCGCCGCTGCCAAAGAAGATAAGCAGCGCCGCGCGGTCTGCGTGATTGGCGATGGAGCGATAACCGCGGGAATGGCGTTTGAAGCAATGAACCACGCTGGCGATATTAAACCCGACCTGCTGGTGGTACTCAACGACAATGAAATGTCGATCTCCGAGAACGTTGGCGCGCTAAACAATCATCTGGCTCAGTTGCTTTCCGGCAAGCTCTACTCCACGCTGCGCGAAGGTGGTAAAAAGGTCTTCTCCGGCGTTCCGCCGATTAAAGAGCTGCTCAAACGCACCGAGGAACATATCAAAGGGATGGTCGTCCCGGGAACGCTGTTTGAAGAGCTGGGCTTTAACTATATTGGGCCGGTGGACGGTCATGACGTTATCGGTCTGGTTAATACACTGAAGAATATGCGCGACCTGAAAGGGCCGCAGTTCCTGCATATTATGACTAAAAAAGGCCGCGGCTATGAGCCCGCCGAAAAAGACCCGATCACCTTCCACGCGGTGCCGAAATTCGATCACACCAGCGGCGTGTTGCCGAAAAGCAGCGGCGGCCTGCCCTCTTACTCGAAAATCTTTGGCGACTGGCTGTGCGAAACCGCCGCGAAAGATGACAAGCTGATGGCCGTTACGCCAGCGATGCGCGAAGGTTCGGGGATGGTCGAGTTCTCAAAAAAATATCCCGACCAGTATTTCGACGTGGCTATTGCCGAGCAGCACGCGGTGACCTTTGCCGCCGGGCTGGCAATTGGCGGCTATAAGCCGGTGGTGGCGATTTACTCCACCTTCCTGCAGCGCGCCTATGACCAGGTGATTCACGATGTCGCCATCCAGAAGCTGCCGGTGCTGTTCGCTATCGACCGCGCGGGTATTGTCGGCGCAGATGGGCAAACTCACCAGGGCGCGTTTGATATCTCCTTCCTGCGCTGCATCCCGGATATGGTTATCATGACCCCGAGCGATGAGAACGAGTGCCGCCAGATGCTGTATACCGGTTATCACTACAACGACGGCCCGAGCGCGGTGCGCTATCCGCGCGGCTCCGGTACCGGCGCGGCGTTTGAACCGCTGGCTTCGCTGCCTATCGGTAAAGGCGTGGTGAAACGCGAAGGCGAAAAAATCGCGATTCTGAACTTCGGCACGCTGCTGCCGCAGGCGGCAAAAGTCGCGGAAAAGCTTAACGCCACCCTGGTGGATATGCGCTTTGCCAAACCGCTGGATGAAGCGCTGGTGCTACAGCTGGCCGCAGAACACGAGGTACTGGTCACCCTGGAAGAGAACGCCATTATGGGCGGTGCCGGCAGCGGCGTAAACGAGCTGCTGATGTCGCGCCGCCGCGCGGTTCCAGTGCTGAATCTCGGCCTGCCTGATTTCTTCATCCCGCAGGGAACCCAGGAAGAAGCGCATGCCGACCTCGGCCTGGACGCCGCCGGCATCGAAGCCAAAATCCACGCCTGGCTGGCATAATTGCCGTCACCGCTCCTGCTATGCTTAAAGGATACCCTTTACCCGTAGCAGGAGCGCACTATGCACTACATCCCTCTTGGCGATACCGATCTCCGCGTTTCCCGACTCTGTCTCGGCTGCATGACCTTTGGCGAACCGGACCGCGGTAACCATGCATGGACCTTACCGGAAGAGAGTAGCCGTCCGCTGATAAAATACGCTCTCGAAGGCGGCATTAACTTCTTCGACACCTCTAATAATTACTCTGACGGCAGCAGCGAAGAGATCCTCGGGCGCGCGCTGCGCGAATACGCTCGACGCGATTCCGTTATCGTCGCCACCAAGGTTTACCATCAGGTGGGCGATCTGCCGCAGGGGCTGTCGCGCGCGCAGATCCTGCGTTCCATCGACGACAGCCTGCGTCGCCTCGGCATGGAGTATGTCGATCTGCTGCAGATCCATCGTTGGGATTACACCACGCCCATTGAAGAAACCCTCGAAGCGCTAAACGACGTCGTCAAGGCGGGTAAAGCCCGCTATATCGGCGCATCGTCGATGCATGCCCGCCAGTTTGCCCAAGCGCTGGCGTTGCAGACGCAGAATAACTGGGTCCGCTTCGTCACCATGCAGGATCACTACAATCTGATTTATCGTGAAGAAGAAAAAGAGATGCTGCCGCTGTGCAGTCGTGAAGGCGTCGCGGTGATGCCGTGGAGCCCACTGGCGCGTGGCCGCCTGACGCGTCCGTGGGGGGAAACTACCGCCCGTCTGGTATCAGATGAAGTCGGTAAATCGCTCTACAACGCCATGGATGAGAATGATGAACAGATTGCGACAAACCTGGCTGAAGTCGCGGAAGAACTTGATGCCAACCGCGCCCAGGTCGCGCTGGCCTGGCTATTGAGTAAACCGGGCGTTGCCGCGCCGATTATCGGCGCCTCAAGGCAGGAGCAGCTGGATGAGCTGCTGCATGCGGTCGATTTAACGCTGAAGCCGGAGCAGATTGAAAAGCTGGAGACGCCGTATAAACCGCACCCGATCGTCGGGTTCAAGTAACGCACGGTTCCCTACCTGATTCCCGGCTCGCGCTGCGCTTAGCCGGGCTACAGGTTCACCAGCATCTGCGGACGACGAGTTCACCACCGCCTCCGGGAACGCCTGCCTGCTCGATTTCCCAGGGGCGGGCCGGATTTTATTTAGAAAAGACCGATCGGCCAGTGGTGGCCAATCACGTACAGCACCCCGGCGGAAATCACCCCGGCGACGATATCGTCGACCATGATCCCCATCCCGCCGTGAATATTGCGGTCGAACCAGCGGATAGGCCACGGCTTCCACATATCAAAGATGCGAAAAATCACAAAGCCGGCGGCGACCCACTGCCAGTCCATCGTCGGTAAAGCCATCAGGGTAATCCACATCCCAACGAACTCATCCCAGACGATGCTGCCGTGATCGTGGGTGCCCATATCTTTCGCCGTACGGTGGCAAATATAGACGCCAATGCAGATGCTCATCATCACCGCCAGCGAATAGAGCTGCCAGGGGAGTAACGTCAGCAGATACCAGAAGGGGATCGACGCCAGCGACCCCATTGTGCCGGGAACTACCGGGCTAAGGCCGCTGCCGAAGCCCGTTGCCAGCAGATGCCAGGGATTGCTCATCTTCAGGCGGCTTTTCGCCGCATCTCTACTCCGCGCCAAAATGATCGTATCCCTTAAAATCGAACGTAACGGGCTTACCTTCCCGCATGAACTGCAGACCTTCCGATTGCGGAAGTATCTGTCCAATACAGGTAAAGCGCGCGCCGAGATTGGCAAGGGCCACGTCCAGCGCCCCGCGATTGAGTTCAGGCACGGTAAAGCACAGCTCATAATCTTCACCGCCGGAGAGCGCCCAGCGCAGCGCCTGTTCCGTCTCAACCTGGCGCAGCATCGCATCCGAGAACGGCATCGCATCGAGATCGACGCGCGCGCCGCAGCCGCTGGCGTCAAGAATATGCCCCAGGTCGGAAATCAGGCCGTCGGAGAGATCGATGGCGGAATTCGCTAAATCGCGCAGCGCCTGCCCCTGCAGAACCCGCGGTAGCGGACGCAGATGACGCGCCAGGAGATAATCCGCGTCGGCGTCATCTTCAACCTGCAGCCGATCCTGCAAAATCGCCAGACCCGCGGCGCTATCGCCGGGCGTGCCGGTGACGTAAATCCAGTCTCCCGGCTTCGCCCCGGAACGCTTCAGGCCGCGTCCCGTCGGCACAAAGCCGTGGATACCCAGCGTCATCGACAGCGGTCCGCGTGTGGTATCGCCGCCAATGAGCTGCATATCATAATAGTTGAGCTGCACAAACAGGCTGTCGCTAAAGGCTTCAAGCCAGGCTTCGTCCGCTTCCGGCAAGGTCAGGGCCAGGGTTAACCACGCCGGTTCAGCGCCCATTGCCGCCAGGTCGCTCAGGTTGACCGCCAGCGCTTTATAGGCGAGGTCGGCAGGGTCGATATCGGGTAAAAAATGGTTTCCCGCCACCAGGGTGTCGGTGCTGATTGCCAGCGTTTTTTTCTCGGGGATGTTCAGGAGCGCGCAGTCGTCGCCAATGCCGGTTTCAACATCAAGACGAGCGCTTTTTACGCGATCAAAATAACGGGCAATCAGGGAAAATTCGCCGCATGCCATACGTTATGCCTCAGAAAAAGAAAAGAATAAGGCCGGTTTGCAAGAGTGAGACTCTACAAAAACCGGCCCTGGAGTTTACTTTTTGTTGGGACGAATTACCGGGGCAGCTTTGTCCAGCACGCCGTTGACAAACTTATGGCTATCTTCAGCGCCAAAGGTTTTCGCCAGTTCGATGGCTTCGTTAATCGCAACTTTGTACGGTACATCGCTACGCTTTGACAGCTCAAACAGTGCGATACGCAACACCGCTTTTTCCACCTGACCCAGCTCGTCCAGCAGACGAGAAAGATACGGCTTCATCAGGCCGTCGAGATACGCGCTGTTAGTCGCCACTCCGGACAGCAGTTCGCGGAAATACAGAACGTCTACATCTTTCACATCCTGTTCCGCCAGGAACTGGTATTCGACATCAGCGATGTCGTTTTTGGACAACTGCCAGGAGTAAAGCGCCTGGACAGCACACTCACGGGCGCGGCGACGAGCAGCAGGTTTCACGGAATTCCCCTTACAAAAATCAGGCCTTGATGGCTTTCAATACGTTAATCATTTCCAGCGCGGTCAGCGCTGCTTCAGCGCCTTTGTTACCGGCTTTGGTGCCAGCGCGTTCGATGGCTTGTTCAATACTTTCTGTGGTCAGAACACCGAAGGCTACCGGGATTCCGCTGTCCTGAGCGACGTGCGCCAGGCCATTGCTTGCACCGCCAGCCACATATTCAAAGTGCGCAGTGCCGCCACGGATAACGGTACCCAGCGCGATCACCGCGTCATACTTACCGGTTTTCGCCAGTGCGTCAGCCGCCAGCGGCAGCTCATACGCGCCTGGAACCCAAACAACGGTAATGTTTTCATCTTTGACCTGGCCAATACGCTTCAGGGCGTCAATCGCGCCATCCAGCAGGCTGTCGTTGATAAAGTTGTTGAAACGCGCAATGGTGATGGCGACGCGAGCGTCCGGGGTAGCAACGTTAGCTTCAATAATGTTCATACTCTTCCTTCGGGTTCAGTTCATTTGGCCCCGCAAGGGGGGCGGATTCTATCATAATAATCGGCGCACTGCTTTCCCTTTTGTCCGGGGAAATCAAGCGTTCACTAAATGCAGGCAAATATCCGGGCCTACATGACGTATCTCATTGAATTTGAAATGGGGTGCTTGCTCAAGTTTCTCAAGCCCCGGCAGTACACATAATCCGCGCGCATCGCTGCCTAACAGTTTAGGCGCAATATAGACGATAAGCTCGTCCACCAGCCCGGCCTCGAGCAGCGCGCCGGCAAGGGTGGGGCCTGCTTCCACCCAAATCGTATTCATTTGCTGTTTGCCCAGCAGCATCATCAGTACAACCAGATCCAGGCGACCGTTATGCTCCGGCACCAGCAGCGTGCGTACGCTCTCCGGCCACTGGCGTTCATCTTCTCGGGTACGGGCAAATAGCGTTTCACCTGCCTGCTCCACGATGCGATGCTGCGGGGTGACGCGATTCCGACTATCGATAACGATGCGTAGAGGCTGACGCAGGTTTTCCTGGGGGTACAGCGCCTGAGTGTCGGCGTTGAGCTCGTCCCAGCGTACGGTTAGCGCCGGGTCATCCGCCAGCACCGTCGCGCTACTGGTCAGGATGGCGTGGCTTTGCGCGCGCAGGCGCTGCACATCGCGCCGCGCCTGCGGCGAGGTGATCCACTGGCTCTCCCCGCTGGCCATCGCCGTACGCCCATCCAGCGATGCGCCCATTTTTAACTGAATATAAGGAAAGCCGGTGCGCATGCGTTTAAGAAAGCCTTTATTCAGCGCTTCGGCTTCATTCATCATCAGCCCATGGCTGACGTCTACCCCTTCCTGCTGTAAACGGTACAAACCACGCCCCGCGACCTGCGGGTTCGGGTCCTGCATCGCCGCTACCACACGGCTTACTCCCGCGGCAATCAGCGCTTCGCAGCACGGTGGCGTACGACCGTGATGGCTACAGGGTTCCAGCGTGACGTACGCCGTCGCGCCTTGCGCTTTTTCGCCCGCCATGCGCAGCGCGTGCACTTCCGCGTGCGGTTCGCCGGCGCGATAGTGAAAACCTTCGCCGACGATCTCGCCATCTTTAACGATCACGCAGCCGACATTCGGATTGGGGTGAGTGGTGAAGCGTCCGCGCGCGGCCAGCTTCAGCGCTCGCGCCATGTACATTTCGTCCTGCATGGGCTCAGTCCTGTAAGCGGGCGATCTCTTCGCCGAACTCTTTGATATCTTCGAAGCTGCGGTAGACGGAAGCAAAGCGGATGTAGGCGACTTTATCGAGCTTTTTCAGCTGCTCCATCACCAGGTTGCCGATCATTTTACTCGGCACTTCGCGCTCGCCGGTCCCGCGCAGATGGGTTTTTATGTGGTTAAGCGCCATCTCGACGTCGTCCGAGCTGACCGGACGCTTCTCCAGCGCTTTCAGCATTCCGCTGCGCAGTTTGTCCTCATTAAAAGGCTCGCGCACGTCGTTACTTTTTACGACCCGCGGCATCACCAGTTCCGCCACTTCAAACGTCGTAAAGCGTTCATTACAGACCAGACACTGACGACGACGACGCACGGAAGAGCCCTCGCCCACCAGACGAGAGTCGATAACTTTGGTATCTACGGCGAAACAGAAAGGGCAATGCATGGCGCGTCCTGACATGTAGTTAAACTAACGGGTAGTTTACCGCGAAGTGACCCGACAACAAAGAAAGAGCTTTTGAGACAAAGGATCTATAGTGCGATTATCCGAACGATCTACCATTAAGCATCCTCTGTTAACGGAATCCCAACTATGACAAGACGTTATTTAAAACTGGCCATTGTGGGTAGCATTTTCACCCTCAGCGCCTGCGCGCAGCAAAGCGAAATCCGCCAGATGAACCAGAGCGTGAGCACGCTGAGCAAAGAGATGACCCAACTCAATCAGCAGACGGTCAAAATCACCCAGCAAAACGTGCTGAATGCGAAATCGAGCAGCGGCGTTTATCTGCTGCCGGCCGCGAAAACGCCGGCCCGCCTGAAAAGCCAGATCGGTACCCTGCGCATGTCTCTGCTCAATATCACTCAGGATGGCGACGGTACCCGCCTGACGCTGCGCATCCAGGGTGAATCAAACGATCCGCTGCCGGCCTTTAGCGCGACGGTGGCCTCGGGGCAGATCAGCGGCACCACTGAGAGCTATCAGGAAGTTAACGTGCAAAATCAGCTGATTAGCGCCCCGGCAAGCGTTCTGGCGCCGAGCGATGTCGATATTCCGCTGCGCCTGAATGGCGTAACGCCCGAGCAGGTTGGCTTTGTCCGCATCCACGATATCCAGCCCGCAAACCTGCCGTAACTCCCTTCTGCCGGGTGTCGCGAACATCCGGCTTCCCCTCTCGCGCCAATCCACTTACAGATTTTCCATTCAGTTCACTAAAAATTGACAGGATTTATGAATTTCAGTGGCATTCCGTCAAGAAATGCATAAAATCGTGAACGCAATCGATTACGTTAATGTTCGTTATGTGAAACAACACATATTTTTGTGAGCAATGATTCCTATAATAGACGCCACAGAAATACGAAATATTTAGAAACGCTTCGGCGCTTCTTTTAACGCCTTCAGGCTTAATTTAAACAGTGGCATCATTATGAAAAAAACATTACTGGCCGCCGGCGCAGCTCTGGCGCTCTCCGCATCTTTCTCTGCCAGCGCGGCAGAAAACGACAAACCGCAATATCTGTCTGATTGGTGGCACCAGAGTGTGAACGTGGTGGGTAGCTACCACACTCGTTTTGGGCCACAGATCCGTAACGATACTTATCTGGAATATGAAGCGTTCGCCAAGAAAGACTGGTTTGATTTCTATGGCTATATGGATGCGCCGGTCTTCTTCGGCGGTAACACCAACGCGAAAGGCATCTGGAACCACGGTTCGCCGCTGTTTATGGAAATTGAGCCGCGCTTCTCTATCGACAAACTGACCGGTACCGACCTCAGCTTCGGCCCGTTTAAAGAGTGGTATTTCGCCAACAACTACATCTACGACATGGGCCGCAACAAGTCCGGTCGTCAGAGCACCTGGTATATGGGTCTGGGTACCGATATCGATACCGGCCTGCCGATGAGCCTGTCGCTGAACGTCTATGCGAAATACCAGTGGCAAAACTATGGCGCGTCTAACGAGAACGAGTGGGACGGCTACCGCTTCAAAGTAAAATACTTTGTGCCGCTGACCGACCTGTGGGGCGGTTCACTGAGCTATATCGGCTTCACCAACTTTGACTGGGGCTCCGATCTGGGCGATGACAACTCTTATGATTTGAACGGTAAGCATTCACGCACCAGCAACTCCATTGCTTCCAGCCATATCCTGGCGCTGAACTACGATCACTGGCACTACTCCGTCGTGGCGCGTTACTTCCACAACGGCGGCCAGTGGGCTGACGACGCGAAGCTGAACTTCGGCGACGGCGACTTTAACGTTCGCTCGACCGGCTGGGGTGGTTACTTCGTGGTTGGTTACAACTTCTAATCGGCGCGAATTTTCCCCGGCGAATACGCCGGGGAAAGTATAAAAAGCTAGCGCTCTTCGCATCTCACCTTACGTAAAAAATCACTCAATGAGCGATCGGCTCGTTCGCTAAAATGACGCCCGGTTGCGGAAATTTCCAGGCAGCGGTCGAGGCGAAAACAGCGATAATCTTCCCGCAGCTCACACCAGGTCACCAGCAGCCAGCGCTCGCCCCAGAAAAATAGCCCCAGCGGCAGCACTTCACGCTGCGATACCTTTCCCGCTTCATCGCGATAGTGCAGCGCCAGCGCCTGCTGGGCGGAAACTGCCCGATGCACTAAATCAAATTGATCTTTGCTATAGCCCTGAGCGCCAAAGTCGGGAGCAAACAGCCTCGACTGCTCCGCCTTGCGCCGGCTCTCGGCAGGCAAAATGGCCAGCACTTTTTCCTGCGCCGATTCCAGCGCCAGGGATAGCGACGCGCCGCCCCAGGTTTGCAGCAGCCGAATAGCGGCTACCAGCGCTTCCGATTCCTGGGTTGTCAGCATCAGCGGCGGTAGGTCGTAGCCCGCCAGCAGCCGGTAGCCGCTTCCGGCCTCCCCCTCAACCGGGACGCCGGAGAGCGAAAGATCGCGAATGTCGCGGTAGATCGTGCGCTCCGATACGCCAAGCCGCTCGGCCAGCAGTCCGGCGGTCGTTAATCTCCTACCGCGCAGGATCTGAACGATTTGAAAAAGGCGGTCGGCGCGTCGGCTCATTTCTGTTGTCTCATTTACGCAGGTTGGTGAAGGCCAATCCGATTACCCTCGCTATCATTAAAAAGGGCAATCGTGCCGATATCGTCCGCCAGCTCAAGGGGGCCAAACACGCAGCTTCCGCCCGCCGAGTTGACGCGATCGAGCGTGGCCGCCAGATTGTCAGTATGCAGATAGATAATACATCCCTGATCGGAGGGCTTAACGCCATCGAACTTTGCCAGCGCGCCGCCGGGAGCCGGGTCCTCATACGGAAAAACGGCCATTTCGATGCAATCCATTTTTTCCCGACGCAGCGTCACCTGCATCACCGGCTCGTAAAACGCCACGGCACGATCCATCTCCACCACCGGAATCTCAAACCAGTTAATTACGTTGTTCATACATCCTCCTGTCCATTGTTTGGGTTCAGGAGGAGTGTATGACAGGCCTACTGACAGCATTGTGTCAGTAGGGTGCGCACACCAGCGCGCGCTCGCGGCTCAGCAGCCACGGGCGCAGATACCCCACGGTACTGGAAAAAGGCAACACCTCTTCAGGCAGCACAATGCCAAGCTGCTCGCCGATGTACAAGCGGCGGGCGACAATACGCTGCCAGAGCTGAGGGTAGCGCTGCGCCAGCGCCTGACGCAAAGGGCCATCGGCAAGCGCCACGGTATCTTCAATGCTTGCGCCGCCGTAGCCCGCGCGGGAAGGAATGATGTCGATCTGCAATATCATCCCGCTTTGCAGGGTGGCGGCTGAATTGGGGCCAATGGGCGAACAGAGCCACTCTTCATCCGCGACCAGATGCCCGGGATTGAGGTGCCAGTGATATTCCGCCTTCGGCAACACCTGTTCTATCAGTGCATACATATCGCCGCCGCGCATGCCAATGCGCAGATTTTCCAGCCAGTTAACCACCGCCTTAAAGTAGGGCTTCGCCACCACCTCAAGATAATCGGCGACTTCCGGCGCCAGCTCGCGCTCATCGGCCACCACGTAAGCGGCGCGGCTGCTCAGGCCACCTTTGAAGCTGGTGGTCAGCGAGAATTTATCTCCGCGCTGAATGACCTTATCGCCCGGATAGAGATTCGCCCAGGCAAAGCGATCGCCGGTGGCGGCAATCATCACCACGCTATTAGGCTGCCCTTCCGCCGCCAGCAGCGCGCCGATTTGCTTTTCCGTTTTACCCGGCGCAATGGCGTTAAGCGCGGTCAAAATCGCGGTAGAAGCCAGATTAGCGCCGTACTCATAATGCGCCAGCTCGTTGGCATTATTAGTGATTCGCGCCCCCTCTGCCGGATCGATAAAAATACCGGTGGCATTGCTTAATTTCGCCTGCGGCCCGGCGGTCTGGCGAAGAGCGTCAACGATAAATGCCGGCAGATCGAACATCTGCGAGCGGTCATCAGCCGCGCCGGTAAAGAGCTTCCAGCCCGCCAGGCCGATACTTTTTCCCGCGGCGACGCCGGCCTCCTGGAGCAACTGAGCCAGGGTTTTGCGGGTATCCATCGGCTGATTAGGCAGCGAAAACCACGGAGCGTGAATGACCCGGTTTTCCAGCCGGGCATAGCCTGCGAGCTTGAGATTCTCGTTGCCCAGCACCAGCACCGCCTCGCCGTCCCGATGCAGCACCAGCAGCGCCTCTTCGAAACGGGGAATAAAGCCGGTGAGATACTCAAAATTGCCGCCGTGCTCTTTATCGGCATAGACGATAAGCGTGTCTAAGCCGCGCTGCAGCATCTTCGCCAGTACTTTGGCTTTGCGCTGCCGCAGCGTGTCGTCATCGAGGGTAACGGAAGGCACATCGCGCCAGAGAGGGGGTTGAGGAACGGTGGAAAGAGTTACGACAGCCATCGGCATTTCTCCATGTCATTTAACGCTGATACCGGAGAGTAACCAAAATCCGAGCGGCTGTAATAAAAAAATCCCGGCCTTGCGACCGGGATTCGTTTATCAACACGCCAATGCCTTACGGCAGAATTGACGGCTGATCCGCCCCTTCTTTCTCGACTTTCTGCTGCAGCATGTGCTCACGCTTCATGCCCAGCTTCAGCGCCAGCGCGGACGCGACGTAGATAGAAGAAGCCGTACCGATGGAGACGCCGATCAGCATGGTCAGCGAGAAGCCTTCCAGAATCGGCCCGCCGAAGAGATACAGCATCAGGATAACCATCAAGGTCGTCCCGGAGGTGATCAAGGTACGGTGCAGCGTCTGCGTCAACGACACGTTAAAGATTTCGTACGGCGTACCGCGGCGAATCTTACGGAAGTTTTCACGAATACGGTCAGATACCACGATACTGTCGTTCAGCGAGTAGCCGATCACCGACATCAACGAGGCCACGATGGTCAGGTCAATCTCGATATGCAGTAACGACAGCACGCCCATGGTGATCACCACGTCGTGCGCCAGCGCGATAACCACCCCAGCCGCCAGACGCCACTCAAAGCGGAAACCGACGTAGATCAGGATACACACCAGCGCGGCGATCAGCGCCAGCGCGCCGGTCTGCGCAAGATCGGCGCCAACGCTCGGACCCACAAACTCAATACGCTTGACCGTCGCGTTCTGGCTGGTTGATTCGTTAATGACGGTAACGACCTTGCTGCCCAGCTCCTGGCTGCCGTTGGCGTCATGCACCGGCGGCATACGCACCATGATGTCGCGGCTGCTACCGAAGTTTTGCAACTGCGGCTCTTCAAAGCCCGCCTTCTGCAGCGACTGGCGCACCTGGTCCATATCGACAGGTTTTTCGAGGGTAATCTCAATCACCGTACCCCCGGTGAAATCCAGACCCCAGTTAAACCCGCGCACGCCAATAATAGCGATGGACAAAATCAGCAGAAAACCTGAAATGCCGAAAGCCCAGTAGTCCCAGCGCATAAAGTCCCAGACTTTACGGCCGTGGTTCAATTGTTCAACAGTATATTCCTGTGCCACAACGCACTCCTCAGATAGACAGCTTTTTAACGCGCTTGCCGCCGTACAGCAGGTTCACGATGGCACGGGTGCCGACGATAGCGGTAAACATTGAGGTCGCAATACCGATACCGGTGGTAATCGCAAACCCTTTAATGGCACCGGTACCGACCGCGTACAGGATAATGACTTTGATAAGCGTCGTAATGTTGGCATCAAAGATGGAGCTGAACGCGCCGCGATAACCTTCGTCAATCGCCTGCTGCACGGAACGCCCGTTGCTCAGCTCTTCTTTAATACGTTCGTTAATCAGAACGTTCGCATCGACCGCCACCGCAAGGGTTAAGACGATCCCCGCAATCCCCGGCATGGTCAGCGTCGCCCCCGGAATCAGGGACATAATGCCGACAATCAGCACCAGGTTAGCCACCAGCGCAGAGGTCGCAATCAGGCCGAACTTCTTGTAGAAGAAGATCATAAACAGGATGGAGACCACCAGACCGGCCAGACACGCTTCCAGGCCCTGCTTGATGTTCTGCATACCGAGGGTTGGACCGATGGTCCGTTCTTCAACAATCTGAATCGGCGCAATCAGCGCGCCTGCACGCAGCAGCAGGGAGAGCTGGCGCGCTTCGGTCGGGTTGCTGATGCCGGTAATACGGAAGCTGTTACCCAGACGAGACTGGATGTTGGCGATGTTAATCACCTCTTCCTCTTTCGCCAGAATCGCACGACCATTGGCATCTTTCTTACCGCTGTCTTTGTACTCCACAAACAGGGTCGCCATCGGTTTACCGATGTTGTCCTTGGTGAAGTTAGACATGATGTTGCCGCCAGCGCTATCCAGGGAGATGTTAACCTGCGCCTGGTTGTACTCATCCATGCTCGACGTCGAGTCGGTGATGTGGTCACCGGTGAGGATGACGCGCTTGTACAGCACAACCGGCTGGCCTTCGCGGGTATATTTCACTTCCGAGTCGCCCGGAACGCGACCGGAGGCCGCCGCGGCGCTATCAACGTTGGTGTTAACCAGACGGAATTCCAGGGTCGCGGTCGCGCCGAGAATCTCTTTCGCACGCGCGGTGTCCTGGATACCCGGCAGTTCAACCACAATACGGTCGGCGCCCTGACGCTGAACCAGAGGTTCGGCAACGCCCAGCTGGTTTACACGGTTACGCAGGATATTGATGTTCTGCTGAACGGCATATTCGCGAGCTTCTTTCAGACGGTCGTCGGTCATCACGGCTTTCAGGCCAGTGCTGCCCTGAGTGGAGATAACCAGATCGCGGTGACGAGGGCTAAGGTAGGAGATAGCCTGGTCGCGCGCGGCGCTGTCGCGGAAAGCGATGCTCAGGCCGTAGTTGTCTTCTTTACGCACGGTCGCGTAAGGAATGCCTTTATCACGCAGTTCGCTGCGCAGGCTGTCGATATTTTGTTCCTGCAGTTTGCCCAGCGCGGTATCCATGTCGACTTCCATCAGGAAGTGCACGCCGCCGCGCAGATCAAGACCCAGCTTCATCGGCTCGGCATAAAGGGCCGCCAGCCAGCGCGGGGTTGCCGGAGCAAGGTTAAGCGCCACGACGTATTTGTCACCCAGCACGCCCATCAGCGCTTCGCGCGCGCGCAGCTGGATATCAGTGGTGTCGAAGCGCGCAAGAATTGCGCCCTCTTCCAGTGCCACAGACTTCGCGGTAATTTTTTCTTCTTGTAGTGTTTTCTGGACCTGGATCAGCGTTTGCTCACTGGCGGCGACGCCGCGCGCGCCAGTGATTTGAACAGCCGGATCCTCACCATACAGGTTGGGAAGCGCATACACTAAGCCGACGACAATAACGACGACCAGCATGACGTACTTCCACAAAGGATAACGGTTTAACACGGCAGTTCCCTTAGGGAAAATGGGTAATTACAGCGCCTTCATGGTGCCTTTCGGCAGAACGGCAGCTACGAAGTCACGTTTGATAACCACTTCAGTGGTATCGTTCAGCGCGATAGCGATGTAACCGCTTTCCGCGACTTTAGTGACGCGCCCAACCAGGCCGCCGTTGGTCAGTACTTCATCGCCTTTGGCAATGGAGTTCATCAGGTTTTTATGTTCCTTGGTGCGTTTCTGCTGTGGGCGCAGGATCATGAAGTAAAAAATCAGACCAAACACCACCAGCATCAGGATCAGAGACATCGGGCTACCCTGCGCCGCGCCACCGGTTGCTGCTACCGCATCAGAAATAAAAAAGCTCATTGAAATTCCCTCATTATTAAAATTAGTCAACGTTCAAAGGTGGAACGGTTCGACCCTGACGTTGGTAAAAATCGGTCACGAAGCTCTCTAATTTACCCTCTTCAATAGCCTTGCGTAAACCAGCCATTAAGCGCTGATAGTAACGAAGGTTATGAATGGTATTGAGGCGCGCGCCCAATATTTCGTTGCAACGGTCCAGATGATGCAAGTAAGCGCGTGAATAGTTGCGACAGGTGTAGCAATCACATTCTGCATCCAGCGGCGAAGTATCGCTCTTGTGCTTCGCGTTGCGGATTTTCACCACGCCGTCGGTGACGAACAGGTGGCCATTGCGCGCATTGCGCGTCGGCATGACGCAGTCGAACATATCGATCCCGCGGCGCACCCCTTCGACCAGATCTTCCGGCTTACCGACGCCCATCAGGTATCGCGGCTTGTCGGCCGGGATCTGCGGGCAGACGTGCTCCAGTATACGGTGCATATCTTCTTTCGGCTCGCCGACAGCCAAACCGCCGACAGCGTAGCCATCAAAGCCAATCTCTACCAGACCTTTAACAGAGATATCACGTAAATCTTCGTAAACGCTGCCCTGAATAATGCCAAACAGCGCATTTTTATTGCCCAGACCGTCAAAACGGTCGCGGCTGCGCTTCGCCCAGCGCAGGGACATTTCCATCGAACGCTTAGCGTAATCCCAGTCCGCCGGGTATGGCGTGCATTCATCGAAGATCATCACGATATCGGAACCGAGATCGTACTGAATCTCCATCGATTTTTCCGGATCGAGGAAAATCGGATCGCCGTTGATCGGATTGCGGAAGTGCACACCCTGTTCGGTGATCTTGCGAATATCGCCGAGGCTGAAGACCTGGAAGCCGCCGGAATCAGTGAGGATCGGCCCTTTCCACTGCATAAAGTCGTGCAGGTCGCCGTGCAGCTTCATAATTTCCTGGCCCGGACGCAGCCACAGGTGGAAGGTATTGCCGAGGATGATTTGCGCGCCGGTCGCTTCAACTTCCTCCGGCGTCATTCCTTTTACGGTACCGTAGGTGCCGACCGGCATAAACGCTGGCGTTTCAACGACGCCGCGCTCAAACAAAAGACGGCCGCGACGCGCGCGACCATCGGTAGTATCTAACTCAAATTTCATTATCACTCCTGCGTCAGAAAAACAGTCTGACGTTAAACACGCGCATCGCGGACTTATTCCCCGACACGTTCAAAAATAGCCTGCGGATTGTACGTGATAAACATCGCGTCCCCGTAGCTAAAAAAGCGATATTTTTGTTCTACCGCAGCCTTATAGGCGTTCATGGTGTGCTGATAGCCGGCAAACGCGGAGACCAGCATAATCAGCGTGGATTCAGGCAGATGGAAGTTGGTCACCAGCGCATCAATGACTTTGTACTGATAGCCCGGATAGATAAAAATCTGCGTATCGCCGAAGAAGGGCTCAATCAGATCGTTTTTCGCCGCCTGCGCCGCGCTTTCCAGCGAACGCACCGAGGTCGTCCCGACCGCAATCACCCGGTTCCCGCGCGCTTTTGCCGCCAGCACCGCATCGACCACCTCCTGCGGCACTTCCGCATATTCAGAGTGCATAATGTGGTCTTCAATGCTGTCTACGCGCACTGGCTGGAAGGTCCCCGCTCCGACGTGTAGCGTAACAAACGCCATCTCAACGCCTTTTTCGCGCAGCTTCGCCAGCAGCGGCTCGTCAAAGTGCAGGCCGGCGGTGGGCGCAGCCACGGCGCCCGGTTTTTCGCTATATACGGTCTGATACAGCTCGCGGTCGGCCTCTTCGTCCGGACGCTCAATGTACGGCGGCAGCGGCATATGGCCGATAGCGTTGAGAATATCCAGTACGCTGCGCGCGTCGTCGAAAGCCACTTCAAACAGCGCGTCGTGGCGTGCAACCATCGTTGCTTTAATGCTCTCATCGTCGCCAAGCAGCAGCTCGGCGCCGGGTTTCGGCGCTTTAGACGCGCGAATATGTGCCAGAATACGTTTATCATCGAGCATACGCTCGACCAGCACCTCAATCTTGCCGCCGCTGGCTTTACGGCCAAACAGGCGGGCCGGGATCACGCGGGTATTATTAAAAACCAGCAGGTCGCCTGGGTTGAGCTTGTCGAGTAAATCGGTGAAAGTACCGTGCGTCAGCGCGCCCGTCGGCCCGTCTAATGACAGCAAGCGGCAGCTGCTGCGCTCGGGCATGGGATAGTGGGCAATCAGGGATTCGGGTAATTCAAAGGAGAAATCGGCGACGCGCATGGCATATACTCATGACTTAAAAACAGGCGGCTTAGTCTAGTGCTCACACCTCTTCGCTGCAACAACTAGCCGTATCCGGATAACGAATCGCATGAATTTTCTCGCACACCTGCACCTTGCCCATCTCGCTGACAGCTCCCTTTCCGGTAATTTACTGGCCGATTTCGTTCGCGGCGACCCCGCCGGCGAATGGCCGGCTGACGTCGTAGAGGGCATCTTTATGCACCGGCGGATCGATGTACTGACGGATAACCTGCCCGAAGTCGCCGAAGCCAAAGGGTGGTTTCGCCCCGAAACGCGCCGGGTCGCGCCCATCACCCTGGACGTGATGTGGGACCATTTCTTGTCACGCCACTGGGCGCAGCTGTCGCCCGAACTGCCGCTGCCGGAGTTTGTCCGCTACGCCCACGCCCAGGTCACGTTTATTTTGCCCGATTCTCCGCCGCGTTTTGTCAATCTCAACGAATACCTATGGTCTGAGCGCTGGCTTGAACGCTATCGGGATATGGAGTTTATTCAGCGCGTGCTGAACGGGATGGCCAGCCGCCGTCCGCGGCTGGATGCCCTGCGCGATTCCTGGCAGGATCTGGATACCCACTACGACCGGCTGGAGGAGCAGTTCTGGCGCTTCTACCCGCAGATGATGGCGCAGGCGAAAAAACGCGAACTGTAAAAGATTGCGCTTTTTTCAGAAAACGCTATTCTGGAAAGCGCTTTTAAATAACGATTGATAGACAAAACCTATCTCATCGATTGTCAGCGTCACGTTGAGTTCCTCCGCACCGCTCCCTATACTTGCCCGCGTTGCGTTCCAATTAACCTTAGTATTAACAGGAGAATCATATGGTTCTGGTTACTCGTCAGGCTCCGGACTTCACCGCGGCAGCTGTTTTAGGTAACGGCGAAATCGTTGAGAAATTCAACTTCAAACAGCACACCAGCGGTAAAGCCACCGTTCTGTTCTTCTGGCCGATGGACTTCACCTTCGTTTGCCCGTCTGAACTGATCGCTTTTGACAAGCGCTACGAAGAATTCCAGAAACGCGGCGTAGAAGTGGTTGGCGTTTCTTTTGACTCCGAGTTCGTCCACAACGCATGGCGTAACACCCCAGTAGACCAGGGCGGCATCGGCCCGGTTAAATACGCGATGGTTGCTGACATCAAACGCGAAATCCAGAAAGCGTACGGTATCGAGCATCCGGACGAAGGCGTTGCCCTGCGCGGTTCCTTCCTGATCGACGCTAACGGCGTTGTTCGTCACCAGGTGGTTAACGATCTGCCGCTGGGCCGTAACATCGACGAAATGCTGCGTATGGTTGACGCGCTGCAGTTCCACGAAGAGCACGGCGAAGTTTGCCCGGCGCAGTGGGAAAAAGGAAAAGAAGGGATGGCCGCTTCTCCGGAAGGCGTGGCTAAATACCTGACCGAGAACGTTTCCAGCCTGTAATCGGCGTACGTTCGGCAAAAGGCTCGCAGACGCGAGCCTTTTTTGTTTTATACGGAGCCGCTTTTTTTCACTTCACGCCAGATGCGCCACGCCATCAACGCCAGCACAACGACGCCAAATATCAGCGCACCCCATACCAGCAGCGTTTTCCAGCTGCTTTGCTGCTCGGCAGCAGACGTCGCCGTTAACCGCGCTTCGCCGCCCAGCATGACGTCTTCTTGCGCGACCGCCAGAGGGAGATCATTCACAGACTGCGTCTTACGCAGCGACGGCGGGATCAGCATGTCCAGGGCGACATCTGCCTTTTGCGCCGCCCGGTTTCCCCAGGCCAGCATATAAGGCCCTTTTCCTTGGGTATTAAAGACCAGCTGGTATTTATCGCGCGCGCCGCTTATCGCCGGCAGCGACGCCGATAAGCGGGCATTAATCGTCTTCATGCGAACCGCTTCAACCGTTTGACCTGACAGAGGAATATCGTCCGAACGCTTGCCGTCCAGCTGATACAGCACGGTTTTCGTCAGCGGCTGCCAGGGCTCATTTTCGCCGCTACGCCAGGCAAGCTCGACCGGTAGAACCCCTTCGCCTGCCAGCGATATTCTGAGCGAAGTCAGCGGCTGAGGCCGGGCCCAGCGCCAAACGGCCTCCTCATCTGAAACCCTGTCCGCCTGAGCATCAAGCTCAATGCGCGTAGACTCCGGTTCTCTGCGTTCCGCCAGAGCCGTCACGCTATTTAACGCCGGCGCCTTGCTTTGTGCATCGAGGATCAGCAGCAGGTAACGATTCCCGTCCGCGGAGAGCGTCAGGTCAGCGCTAATGGTGTCCATTTTCAAACGATCGCTATCGCGCGTCAGATCCATAAGAGGCGCATCCTCCTGAACAGAGCGCCAGTACTTCAAATCGCGGCTGGAATACAGCGACGCTTTCCCCTGCCAGTTAGCCGCCAACGATTCCCAGTTCAGCCGCAGTTGAGCCAGCGCGAAAGCGTCCGTCTTATCCGCCGGCAGCGTCAGTAAATAGCTCTGCCCGAGCGCCTTCGCATCATCGGTTTCCAGGTGAATTTCGATCCCCGTTGTTGAACGCAGGACCAGCGACTCTCCGCCGCGTCGCCCCTCTTCACGCGGCGGAACCGGCGACATCTGCAGAGGGAAAAGCCGTAGCGTCATCGCTTCAGGCGTAACGGGTTGCGCCTTCTGCACCTGCAGCGCGAACGGTACCGTATCTCCCTGATGGTTAAATACCCGCACATCGCGCAAATCAGGCCATGCCGTCCCCTGATAGAGCAACGGGGAAAGCTCGACGCGATACCAGGGCGACGCGCCGCTGGTTTCCAGCATCACCCCCTGCATATAATCCAGTGGTTTTTCTCGCGCTTCATTGCCGCTGACAGCCGCGCCCGTCACACCCAGCAGCACGCCGCATAACACCGCTTTCATCCATTTCATTTTTCTTCTCCTGCTTTGGGCGGTAACGGGGAAAAATACCCGACGATCAACACCAAAATCGCCACGCCGATAAACGCAACAGCCCGCGCCAGCCCGCCGCCGCCTGCGCTATCCACCAGCATGAGTTTCACAATGACAACGCCTAACAACGCCGCGCCGCATAGCCATTCGCGGCGGGAAAGTCGCCGCGTCGCGCGCAGCATGATCGTCAGCGCTGCCAGCGTCCAGACCAGCGCGAAAGTGGTCTGAATTAAACGCGAATGCCACAGCGGCTCGATACTCCAGGCCACCTCGCCGTACCAGGCCAGGGCGCGCAGCAGCAGACCATTCAGCCACCAGAAGCCGAGCGCCAGCAAAGCAACGACGGGCCAGGGGCGGCATACCGATAGCTGCAGCGGAAAATAACGCCGCGAAACGCGGTAAAATATCGTCAGCCCAAGCAGCGCAAAAGCGGCGCCCTCTTCCAACGGGTTAATCAGCGGCAAATAGGTCTGACCGTAGACTGTGCCATCCTGCACATTCGTCAGCATTAACAGGCATCCCAGCGCCACCGCCACCGGTATCATCGCCTGAGAAGCATACAGCGCAGGCCATACCCGGAATGGCCACACTTGCCGATGAACGGCTTCCGAGACGAGGAAAATCAGCATCCCGCCCGCCGCCATCATTAATCCGCTCGCCCAGGCCGACATGCCCCACGGCAAATCCTGGGTAAACCAAAACAGCTCCATTGCCAGCGCCAGCAAAATCATCCACAACAGCGACAGGTGGGCAAGCTTACTCAGGCGCGGCGGCAGTGAATGCCCATCACGCCAGAGCAGGGCCGCCGCCGCGGGTAGCGCCGCGCACCAGGCCAGATTTTTCCAGCCAGCAGCGAAAATCTGCTGCTGGGACAGCTGGTAAAACAGCACCATCAGCATCATTGGCCACAGCAGCCATTTGCTCGCATCCAGCTCTTGCCAGGCTAAGCGCGCGGCGGCTGCGCGCCAGCACCACACCGACGCCGCCAGCGCCGCCAGCACGCCAAAGACAATCTGCGTGTCTTTACTCACCGCCAGCTGCGATGCGCCCACAAGCGCCACCATCCAGAACAACAGGCCGCCGATAAGCAGCCCCCAACTGCCCTGCACCTGGACGGTTCGCCACAGCCAGGCGGCAACCAGCCAGCTAAGGCTGAGTACGGCGAAAATCAGCAGCAAAGAGAGCGGCGTGGCGCCATTCGCCTGCGCCCATAGCGCGCTGCCAACCGCCAGTACAAGTAACGCCGTACCGCTGTAGCTCATGCGCCGCTGCTGCTGTTGCACGCCCAGCCAGAGGATGCCAAGACCTTCCAGCGACCAGGCCATCGCAGTCCAGCGAGCCGACAGCGCCAGCGGGATGGCCAGCGTGGTAAAGGCGCCGCCGAGCGCCAGCGCCGCCAGCACCAGCGGCTTCCCTAAAGAGGGGTAGCGACGCAGCGCCAGCCAGGCAAGGGCCAGATAGAAACCGCCGTAGCCCAGCGCGCTAAGCGCCGGGCCGTATTCCATATGCCGGGTAATGGCGTACTGCATACCAAAACCGACCAGCGGCGGCGCAAACAGCAGCACGCCGTCAATAATCTGACGACCTTTTTCCTGCGCCCTCAGCGACAGCGCCACGCTCAACACGCCAAAAATAAGCGTATTGGCAATTAAAAACAGCTGACAGCTCAGGTAAAACGCTGGCCGATACTCATTCAGCCCCCACAGGCCGCCAACGCCAAAGGTAAACAGCAGGCCAAGCAGATTAAGCTCGCGCCAGTGCTGGCGGATGCTAATGGCATGAATGCCGACCGACAGCAGAAGATAGAAGGAGAACAACGCCACATGGCTGCCGCCGCCGGTAGAGAGCAGCAGCGGCGCAAGATAACCGCCAAGGCTCGCCAGCATGGCCAGGCTGAGCGCTTTTTGCACAATCGCCAACCCAACGCTCGCCGCGCAGATCGCCACCAACAGCGCAAACGCCAGGGTCATCGGCAGCATCTGCCACAGGCGAAAGGCGCCAAAAACGGTGAGATAGAGCGCGCCCGTTGCCCCACCCTGCAAGATCAGGGCGTACACCGGTTGCTTATGCCGCAATCGCCATCCGACAGCCAGCAGGACGACCGCGAACAGCGCCGCCGCGACCAGACGTAATTCGAGGGGGAACAGAGCGTGTTCCACGGTATAGCGCAGCAGAAAGGAGAGGCCAAGAAACAGCAGCAGGATCCCGAGCTTCGCCAGCGGATTGCCCTGCATAAACCAGCCTGCCAGTGACGATATTATTCCGCCAAAGGCGGAAGATGGCTTGCTTTCGGGGAGAGAGGCCGCCTTTTGCTCTGGCTGCGGTTGTGGCGTTGGCTGCGCGCGCCACGGATCGATGGCTTCAGCCACGGGCTCCGGCCGAGGCTCACTGAGCTTCACCGTCATCGCGTCAGCAGCGATAGCGGCTTCTGGCGTTGTCGGCGCGAAGGCGGTGGTCTCTGCCGCAGGCGCGACGCCGCATCGCTCAAGCTCCTCAACCCGACGTTGCAAAGCCGCCAGCTCAAAACGGACCGCCGCGCTGCGCCTGAGAGCGACAATCGCGACGAGCGGCCCAACCACCAGCCCGCAGAATAAAATCACGGCGCCAAAGATCAGTAGATCGTCCATGTTCCCACCTTCACTGTTTGAAGAGGGAGCAGAATGACACACATTGTCTTATCAGCGCTATCCGAGAAAATGAAAAAGGCCAATGAGGGCGTTGATGCTCTCATTGGCCTACCGGTACTGATAAGCGCCCGTCGCGCTAAAAAGCAAAGCAGGAGCAGCCGAGCACGCCCCAGAATGCCTGCTCATCGGCAACCGGTATCGACGATTTGCGCGCAATATCATGCTGATGCCCGTGTACGCCGCAGCTGCCGCAGCACTGGTGCATCTGCACGATTGCACCGATTTTCGCGGCCGTCGGCGGCGCGGAACGGTAATGACCCGGAACCTTCACCACCGGCGACCACTCGGGCAGCACCGGAATGGGCGGCGGCGCCAGCGGCGAGAAGTGTCCGGCGGCGTACACCACCTTGCCGTCCACCACCGTCAGCACCGACTCGATCCCCTTGATTTCCTCTTCCGCGACGCTGAAATAGTCTTTGGAGAGCACCACCAGGTCGGCAAGCTGGCCTTGTTCAATGCGCCCTTTCTTACCCTGTTCGCTGGAAAACCACGCGCTTCCCGCCGTCCACAGCTCCAGCGCCACGTCGCGCGGCAGGCGGTTGCTGTCGTCATACATCGCCATCCCGCCGACGGTACGGCCGGAAACCAGCCAGTAGAGCGCGGTCCACGGATTGTAGCTCGCCACGCGGGTAGCATCCGTCCCCAGCCCCACCGGAACCTCCAGCTCGAGCATTTTCGCCACCGGCGGCGTATGTTTGACCGCATCTTTACCGTAGCGGTCGACAAAATATTCGCCCTGGAAAGCCATACGGTGCTGCACGGCAATGCCGCCGCCCAGCGCTTTAACGCGTTCGATATTGCGCTCGGTGATGGTTTCCGCATGATCGAAGAACCAGTGCAGACCGTTGAACGGAATATCGCGATTCACCTTCTCGAAGACGTCGAGCATCCGGCTGATGGATTCATCATAGGTGGCATGCAGGCGGAACGGCCAGCGATGTTCAACCAAGTGGCGCACCACCCGCTCCAGCTCATCTTCCATCCCTTCCGGCAGATCCGGACGCGGCTGGAGGAAGTCTTCGAAATCCGCCGCCGAGAAAACCAGCATCTCCCCGGCGCCGTTGGCGCGGTAAAAATCGGTGCCCTGTCCCGGCTTGAGCATATCGGTCCAGCGCTCAAAATCTTCCAGCTCCTGCTTAGGCCGCTGGGTAAACAGGTTATAGGCAATCCGCACGGTCATCTGCTCTTTGGCGTGCAGCTGTTCAATAATTTCATAATCTTCCGGGTAGTTCTGGAAACCGCCCCCGGCATCAATGGCGCTGGTCAGCCCCAGACGATTCAGCTCGCGCATAAACTGTCGCGTTGAGTTGACCTGAAGTTCCAGCGGCAGCTTCGGCCCTTTGGCCAGCGTCGAGTAGAGGATCATGGCGTTGGGTTTGGCGATCAGCATGCCGGTAGGATTACCGTTGCCGTCGCGAACGATCTCGCCGCCCGCCGGATCCGGCGTCTCTTTGGTGTAGCCCACCGCCTTCAGGGCCGCGCGGTTAAGCAATGCGCGATCGTACAGATGCAGGACAAACACCGGGGTATCCGGCGCCGCATCATTAAGCTCCTCCAGCGTCGGCATCCGCCGTTCAGCGAACTGGAATTCGCTCCAGCCGCCGACGACCCGCACCCACTGCGGCGACGGCGTGCGATCGGCCTGATCTTTTAGCATCCGTAGCGCGTCCGCCAGCGAGGGAACCCCCTCCCAGCGAAGCTCCAGATTGTAGTTCAGACCGCCGCGGATCAAGTGCAGATGGGAGTCGTTCAGGCCGGGGATCACCGTATGGCCTTTAAGATCGATAATTTGCGTCCCTTCAGCGGCAAAGCTCATGATCCGATCGTGGCTACCGGCTGCGAGAATTTTACCGTCAGCGATCGCCACCGCATCGGCCAGAGGGTGTTGACGATCGAGAGTATGAACCCGACCGTGGGTCAGGATCAGTGTGGCAGTTTGCGACATAACGCACTCCTTCAGGAGGCTGGCTCAGTTTTTCTTTAACCAGCCAGCAAACAGACGGGTCACGATGGGCATCCAGAACCAGACCACCAGCGCGACCACACAGGCATCATTGATCAGATGCAGCAACAGGCTTCCCTTCAGCGAGGGCAACAGTATTCCGGTTATCGACGGCACCAGGTTAGTACTGGGGAAAATCACCAGCAGGGTGATTAAAAATTGCTTCCAGCGTCGCGGCTGGCGCACGTTCGCCGCGGGCGGCGTAAACCAGAAGGCCGGTTCAGTCCGGACTTCGGTACGATCGCCTTCGCTTAGCAGCGGCGCAATTTCCGCCACCAGCTGGCGGCGGGTCTCCGACTGGGTCCAGGCATAAAGATGCTCAATGGTGTCGAAGCGAATAATCACGCTCCATAAATTCTGCCCGGGGGCCGGACGAATGACGTTTGCGCCAAGATGGCCGGGAAACTCTGCCGCAATCGGCATAATTTTGCCCAGCCACGCTTCATACCGCTGGCCATGCTCCGGGTCGAGCACATGGCTGATCACCAGGGTCACCGATTTCTGTTGCGCCATTAAGAGTTCCTTGCTTCAGGGAATGGCGGGTTGTCCGCCGCCATTAGCTATACATGACCATACACAAAATCATTCACGCTGCGTCGAGGCGGCAAGGTTGTTCGTCCCCGGGAGCTGACATGAGTCAGTGACCGGGGCGGGCAAACCAAGCCCACAAAGAGGCAGCTGAAGGATGATGCCAATACACAAAATCATTCACGCTGCGTCGAGGCGGCAAGGTTGTTCGTCCCCGGGAGCTGACATGAGTCAGTGACCGGCGCGGGCAAACGAAGCCAACAAAGAGGCAGCTTGAAGGATGAAGTGTATTTAAGCTTTACGCTCTGGAGCGCCGTGCACCATGGTATAAGCGTAATCCACGCCCATCCCGTAGGCGCCGCTGTGCTCGCGCACCAGATCCATTACCGCGTCATAGGTCTCTTTACGCGACCAGTCGCGCTGGTACTCAAGCAGCACCTGCTGCCAGGTCACCGGCACCGCGCCGGCCTGCACCATACGGTCAATTGAGCGCTCGTGGGCATCAACCGAGGTGCCGCCGGAGGTATCGGTCACCACGTAAACTTCATAGCCTGCGTCCAGCGCCATAAGCGCCGGGAAGGTCAGGCAAACTTCCGTCCACAGCGCGGAAATAATCAATTTTTTACGCCCGGTGGCTTTTACCGCGGCCACAAAAGCCGCATCTTCCCAGGAGTTCATCGAGGTACGTTCAATGGGTTTCACATCAGGATGCACGGCCAGCAGTTCCGGCCAGATATAACCGCTGAAGCTTTTAGTTTCTACGGAAGTATAAATCACCGGAACATTAAAAATTTTGCCCGCTTTGGCTAAAGCCACCGTATTATTTTTGAGAGTCTGACGGTCAATATTGGCCACGCCAAAAGACATTTGCGGCTGGTGGTCAATAAAAATAAGCGCTGAGTTTGAGGGATCGATCAGTTCACGAATAGACATAACATATCCTGTTAATCAATGAGTTAAAAAGATACTACCGTTTCCGTTGTGCTGTCTGGATCCTGACTGATAAAGCATGATGAGTATAGTCAGTAATTTCTAACGAGTTATTAAAGATTTTTTTCTGATTTATTTCCAAAGCGAAAAGTTATGGTTATTCAATTAACCATTACAAGATGCGCGAAATTATGTTTATCAAATTTTTACGGATAACCGTTCTAAATTATTCACTGGAATTGAACAGGACGCTCAGGTAAAACGGGGGCACTCTTTTTTACCGGAAGCTGACGCATGCGCCTGAACCTTGATGTCCTGTTGATTCTCGACGCGCTGGACAAACATGGCTCTTTTGCCACCGCCGCAGAATCGCTATTTAAAACCCCTGCCGCGCTGAGCTACATGATTCAAAAGCTGGAAAACGATCTGAATATCACCCTGCTGGATCGCTCCGGACATCGGGCTAAATTTACCGATACCGGCAGAATGATGTTGGAGAAAGGCCGATTGCTGCTAAATGCCGCCAAAGATCTGGAAAAGCAGGCGGTGCAGCTCAGCGCCGGTTGGGAGCGGGATCTGGCTATCGCCCTGGATGACTCTTTCCCGTTCAGCGCGCTGCTGCCGCTGATCGACGCGTTCTATGCCCAGCACCCGCAAACCCGCCTTAACTTTACCCACCATACCCTTGCGGGCTCGTGGGAAGAGCTCACTCACAACGGCGCGGATATTATTCTCGGGGCGATCAATGAACCACCGACCTCCGCCGAATGGTCGTGGAAAATGCTCGGCGCCATGGACAATATCTTCGTCATCGCGCCGGGGCATCCGCTGGCGGAAACCACCCAACCGCTGACCAACAAGCAGCTCAGCCTGCATCGCGCGGTGGTCATCAGCGACAGCGCCCGCTACTGCCATCCGCTCAACAGTAACCTGCTCGACGAACAGCCGCAAATTCGCGTGGATGATTTCGCCAGTAAAGTCGAACTCTTGCGCGCCGGGCTGGGCTGCGGCTTTTTACCGCGCCATATTGCCCGGCCGTGGCTGGAAAAAGGCGAGCTAGTCGAAAAGGCCGTTATCTCCTGCCGTGAGAAAGATATCACCTATATGGCCTGGCGAAGCGGCAACGACGGGCTGGCCCAGCGCTGGTGGCGCGAGGCCATTTTGCAAAGTGAAAGCCTGGGCCAGCTCTACGACTAGCGGCTAAACCAGACGCTGGCGGAGATCGCCGGTAGCGTCAGCACGCCGTCGTGTAGCTCCCCGGCGCCCTCTTTCAACTGCCAGCCGTTGACGTCGAGTAGCGGCGAATCCTCTACCACTACCTCGCAGGCTTCGCCGCGGTTGATCGCCACCAGCACGCGCTGCTGCTTATAGACGCGCACGAACACCACCACGTTATCTTCGGCATAAATCGCCTGGCAGCCGCCGTAGCGCAGCGCCTGATTGGCCTTACGCAGCTTGCACATCCGCTTGTACAGGTCGAGCAGATCGCCATCCTGCAACGCCGGATCCCACGGGAACGGTTTGCGGCAAAACGGATCGTTATTGCCGTCCACGCCCACTTCGTCGCCGTAGTAAATGCACGGCACGCCCGGCCAGCTAAATAGCCACACCACCGCCAGCGGCAGGCGTGCGACATCTTTACCCAGCAGAGACTTAAAGCGGGCGGTATCGTGGCTATCGAGCTGGTTAAACATCCTCAGCTGCTGCTGGTGCGACAACCCGGCCCGATAGTTGTCCATCCATGCCATGCAGGTCTGCGCATCAATTTTCTGCGGATCGTAGGAGATATCGGTGTTCGCGAGGAAGCCCCATAGCGGGAAGGTGAAGCCGCGGTAGTTCATCGCCGAGTCTTCAACGTCAGCCTGTAGCCACTGGCGCGCGTCGCCGAAATGCTCGCCGAACACGAAAGCGTCCGACCGCTCCAGCTTCGCCGCCTGGGTAATGCCGGCGATATGGCGCAGGTTATTGCGCGCCCCGCCCCCTTCGCCCAGCATGTGTACCACGTCCAGGCGCCAGCCGTCCATGCTCCATGGCGCTTTCAGCCAATGGCGCACCACGCTATCTTCCCCGCCGTAGATTTCATCGATCAGCGTCGACGAACGGTAGTCCAGCTTCGGCAGGCTGGCGTATCCCAGCCAGTCGTGGGCAACGCCCTCGGGGGAAAAATTATACCAGTCGCGCCACGGCGAATCGGCGTTATGGCAGGCGCCGCCGCTACCGCGCTGGTGGCGGTCGAACCAGGCATGCGAATCGCCGCTATGGTTGAACACGCCATCGAGGATCAGACGCATCCCCTCTTTTTGCGTGTTGTGACGCAGGCGTAGCAGCGCCGCATCGCCGCCAAACTGCGGATCAACGCGGCGGTAATCCTCGGTATCATATTTATGCACGCTGGGAGCGACAAACACCGGGTTGAGATACAGCGCCGTGACGCCAAGCTGCTTCAGATACGGCAGCTTCTCGCTGATACCATCGAGATCGCCGCCGTAAAAGGTGGAGCCGCCCGCCTCGGCGGTTAACGGTTCATCCCACGCTTTACGCACAATATCGTGACCGGCGGCGTGGTGGTAGTAAGTTACATCCTGTTCCGCTTCGCGGGACTGGCTGCGGGCAAAACGGTCAGGGAAAATTTGATAAAACACCTGATCGGCCACCCACTGCGGCCCGCTGTCTGGCAAATCGACCGCAAACTGCTCCAGCCTCGCCGGCGGAAAGCGGTTGAATCCCTGCGGCGTGAACCACAGCTGACGATCGGCCCACAGCAGCTTGAAGCTGTAGCGCCGACGCGGCTGCCCATTGACGAGGTTGATTTCCCCGCGCCACGCCACCACGCCCGGATACGGCGCCTGCCGCAGGCGGTGCATCGGCAGCGACAGCTCTTCGTTATCCTCTTCCGCGCGTAGGGTCACCCGCGGCGGCAGATCGTCGCCGCTCAACCATAGCGTAATCATCAGTCGTTCCTGCTGTTCCTTGATAAACGGAGCAACCGGGAGGTGCCATGCCTTCAACATTGTTATTCCTCTCTTTGCAGAATGGGCACACCTTGCCACAGCGTACTGGCGTATGACTCATCATCGGCAGAATTATTGGGGGAGGATGGCGGGGGTGGAGGGATCGCTTGCCGGATAGCCTGTGCGTATCCGGCAAGAAGAGAAGCAAATGACTACGCTTTCGCCAGCTTTCGCTCGCGGCGGGTTTTAAACTGCCAGCCAATCAGCAGCAGAAGTATCCACGCAAAGCCAACGTACAGCGAGATGCGGGTATCGGGGTGGTAGCCAATCAGACCGATAATAAAGACCAGGAACAGCAGGCCAATCACCGTGGTCGTTACCCCTCCGGGTACCTTGAACTTAAGCGCCTTCGCCTCTTCCGGCGGCAGACGGCGACGGAAGGCGATCTGCGACAACAGGATCATAATCCACACCCAGACGGTGGCGAAAGTGGCCAGCGAGGCGATCACCAGGAAAACGTTCTCCGGCATAATATAGTTAAGATAGACCGCGAACAGCAGCGCGATGGTCATCACCATCACTGTCACCCACGGCACCCCGCGACGTGAGGTTTTAGCAAGCATTTTCGGCGCGCTGCCCTGCTCCGCCATGCCGTGCAGCATACGCCCTACGCCAAAGACATCGGAGTTAATCGCCGATAGCGAAGCGGTCAGCACCACAAAGTTCAGGATGCTGGCGGCAAAAGTGATGCCGAGATGCTGGAAGGTTAAGACGAACGGGCTGCCGTTGGTCCCGACCTGGTTCCACGGATAGATAGACATAATTACAAACAGCGTACCCACGTAAAACACCAGAATACGCATCGGCACCGAGTTAATGGCGCGCGGTATGGATTTCTCCGGATCTTTCGCTTCGCCGGCGGTAATACCGATAATCTCAATGCCGCCGTAGGCGAACATCACCATCTGCAGCGACATCACCATCCCCAGCCAGCCGTTGCTGAAGAAGCCGCCGTTGCTCCACAGGTTGTGGATGCCGGTCGGCTGCCCGCCGTTGCCAATACCCCAGATAATGATGCCGAAACCAGCGAGGATCATGATGATAATGGTGGCGACTTTGAAGAAGGAGAACCAGAATTCCAGCTCGCCGAAGACCTTCACGCTCATCAGGTTGACGGCGCAGATAATCAGCACCACGCTGAGCACCCAAATCCAGTGCGGTACCGCCGGGAACCAGACGCCCATATAGATGCCGAAGGCCGTGACGTCGGCGATGGCGACAATCAGAATTTCAAAACAGTAGGTCCAGCCAGTGATATAGCCCGCCAGCGGGCCAAGGTAATCCTGCGCGTAGCGCGAGAACGAACTGGCGGCCGGATTATGCACCGACATCTCGCCCAGCGCGCGCATAATAATGTAGGCCGCGACGCCGCCGATAATATAAGCCAACAGAACGCTCGGACCCGCCATTTTAATCGCGTCAGCCGAACCATAGAAAAGGCCGGTACCGATTGCCGACCCCAACGCCATAAAGCGAATATGCCGGGTACTTAGCCCGCGCTTAAGCTTGTTACTACTTTCCATCGTGTTCCATGCCGTTTTTCTCCTCTGGCCTTCGCGTGGGCAAAGCACCAGGGAGGGTGACCAAAAAAACAAAAAACCACGGGACCTGAAGTCCCGTGGTTAAACACCTGTGTAAAGCGTCGGTTAGTGCGCGCTGGAAGTCACCTGACGTCCTGCTGCGCGATCCCAGATAACGGCCAGAATCACCATCACGGCGGTTGGCATCAGCCAGGCCAGACCCTGCTCCGCCAGCGGCAGACGCGCGGTCCAGGACGGCATAATATCTGCAAACGCCGACGCTTTAATGCCGTCAATGATACCAAACATCAGGCTGATAAACATTGCCGGGGCGATAACGCGGGACGAATTATGCCACCAACCGCGGGTAAAGCTTAATACAACCAGTGCGATACACGGCGGATAGATAGCCGTCAGCACCGGAATCGAAATCTGAATCAGGTGGCTCAGACCGAGGTTGGAGACCGCCATCGAAAACAGGCCGAGGATAAAGACCAGCGTACGATAGGAGAACGGCAGGTACTGGGCGAAGAACTCCGCGCAGGCGCAGGTCAGGCCCACCGCCGTCACCAGACAGGCGATAAAGATCAGCGCCGCCAGCATAAAGCTTCCCGCGCCGCCGAAAGTATGCTGAACGTAAGCATGGAGAATCGCCGCGCCGTTAGCGGATTGCTCAACCAGCGTGCCGCTATCTGAACCTAAACGGAACAGCGCCAGGTACAGCAGCGTCAAGCCCACGCCGGCCATCAGGCCAGCCCACACGGTGTAGCGGGTCAGCAGGCGGGCTTCGGTCACGCCGCGGGAACGCGCGGCGTTGACAATCACGATGCCAAAGACCATCGCGCCCAGGGTATCCATAGTCAGATAGCCGTTGACGAAACCGTTAGAGAACGGCGCGGTGCGGTAGGCTTCCATCGCGTGGCTCAGCGGACCGGCAGGCCAGACGATCGCCGCAACGGCGAGAATAATCAGGGCGATAATTTTCAGCGGCGCGAGGAAATTCCCCACGGTGTCCAGCAGCTTGCCCGGATAGAGCGAAACGAGGATCACCAGCGCAAAATAGATAACGCTATAAATCAGCAGCGGCAGCGGACCGTCGCCGGTCAGCGGCGCAATCCCCACTTCAAAAGAGACGGTGGCGGTGCGCGGAGTCGCGAACAGCGGCCCAACGGCAAGATAGCAGACCACCGCCAGCAGAATACCGGCGACTTTACCAATCGGCGTGCTCAGGCTCTCTACGCCGCCGCCGACCTTAGCCAACGCCACGACCGTTAGCACCGGCAGACCCACGGCGGTAATCAGAAAGCCAATAGCCGCGGTCCAGACGTGCTCGCCGGCCTGTAAGCCAACCATCGGAGGAAAGATAATATTGCCTGCGCCGACGAACAGCGCGAAGGTCATAAAGCCCAACGCAATGATGTCGCGAGATTTTAACTGATGGGTCATAAATTCATTACAGCCTGTGGATGTGGTGTTGTAAAAACGGATTAATACCGCGCCTTTCCCCTGGGGATGATACAGCGGCCATTGTCAGTAAACTCAGCGGGATATGCTCCCAAAGCGGCGTGGAAAAGAATTGTTTTTTGTATTACCACGCAAAAACAGTCTGTCTGCGACCGTAGGGGGGCAATTTAAACGCTTATAACGTTTTAAAGCAAGGAGGGATCGCAAAAGCAGATGATTATGCTAACTCTATTTTAATGAATAGCATCATTAGCCAGAATGATAGAAAACATCTGGCTTATCATGCGAACAAAAAAGCAGCTAACGCTCGTTAATTATGCAGCTGTGATGGCGCTGCAAACGAAAATGACCAGCCGAAGCTGGTCATTGGCAAGGAATGCTGACACTCACCCGTCCGGGTTTAATTTTTGGCAATTAAACGTTCCGGTAATAAGAAGCTAAAGCGGGTGCCTTTGCCGACCGCGCTCTCGATCTCAAGGCGGCTATCGTGATGGCTGACGGCATGTTTAACAATCGCCAGTCCGAGACCGCTGCCGCCAGTTTGCCGCGAGCGCGCTTTATCCACCCGGTAGAAACGTTCGGTCAGCCGCGGAATATGCTCCGGCGCGATCCCCGGCCCGTTATCCTCGACGCTAAACAACGCGCCGTGCGGCGCCCGCTGCCAGGTTACGGTAATCACCGTTCCCGCTGGCGTATGGTTGACCGCGTTATACACCAGGTTGGAAATCGCGCTGCGCAGCTGTTCTTCATTGCCCAGCACTTTAAGCGAGTCATCGACCGAAAAATGCAGCTCATGCTTCTGCTGGCTTAGCGTTTGCGCCTCGCGCTCGACGACCCGCAGCATCATCGGCACGTCGATTTTATCGTTCATCGCCAGTACCGGCGCGGCTTCAATGCGCGACAGCGTCAGCAACTGCTTCACCAGGCCTTCCATACGCTGGGTTTGTTCGCGCATGGTGTGTAACGCTTTTTCGCGCGTTCCACCTTCCAGCACCTGCTCCTGCATCATCTCCAGATACCCCTGCAACACCGTCAGCGGCGTGCGCAGTTCATGGCTAACGTTGGCGAAAAAGTTACGCCGCGCCCCTTCCAGCTGGTGCATCTGCGTGACATCGCGCGCCACCATCAGCAGCTGTTTGTCGCTATAGGGCATCATACGAATTTCCAGATGGCGGCCATTATTCAGCACCAGATTGAGCGGCCTGGAGAAGTCGCGGTATTTCATGTAATTAGCAAATTCAGGATAGCGCAGAAGGTTGAGGATATTCTGCCCGTTATCGTCGGGCCAGCGCAGATTAAGGATCTGCTGGGCCAGGCCGTTACACCAGAACATCGCGCCTACTTCGGTGGTCAGCACCACCGCGTCCGGCAGAGACTCCGCCCCGCTGCGAAAGCGTTTAATCAGGCTTCCTAGCTCACGGCGGCGCTTTTTATTACGCATTTGCATCTGGTGCAGACCGTACAGCAGGGGTTCCCAACTGCCGCTACCCGGCGGCGGCGTCATGCTGCGGTCGACCCACAGCCACCACGACAGGCGCATCAGATTCCAGAAATGCCAGATAAGAAGGCCGGTCACTGCCGCCAATAAAAACCACGGCAGATGACCTACAAACGCCCCGAGGATCAGGGCCGGGATACAACATAAGAAAAGCTCAAGCGCCAGCCTTTTCCATGACAGCCGTTCCAGCACGGTTCACACTCCTGTCAGCATTCAGAAACGGGCGGAGAAACGATATCCCGTACCGCGAACCGTTTGTACCATCCGGTCATGGCCGCTATGTTCCAGCGCTTTGCGCAGACGGCGTATATGCACGTCTACCGTTCTGTCTTCTACATAAACGTTGGTGCCCCAGACGTGATTCAGCAGCTGTTCGCGGCTATAGACCCGCTCCGGATGCGTCATGAAGAAGTGTAATAATTTAAATTCCGTCGGCCCCATATCCAGCGGATTTTCGCCGGTCATCACGCGATGTGAAGAAGGGTCGAGGCTCAGGCCCTGCATTTCAATCACCTCTTCCACCGCCATCGGCGAGATTCGCCGCATCACGGCTTTAATGCGCGCCACCAGCTCTTTCGGGGAAAATGGCTTGGTAATGTAATCATCCGCACCGGTTTCCAGGCCGCGGACGCGATCTTCTTCTTCGCCGCGGGCGGTCAGCATCACCACTGGAATATCACGGGTCATCGCTTCACGCTTGAGCTGTTTAATAAACTGCAGACCCGACCCACCCGGCAGCATCCAGTCAAGGAGGATTAAATCAGGCCAGGGTTCATTGAGCTGATTGACCGCGCTGTCAAAATCTTCCGCCTCGACGGGCTGAAAGCCGTTTTGCTCCAGAACAAAGCAAACCATTTCGCGGATTGGAGCTTCATCTTCAACGACCAGAATTCTTCTCGCCATTATTTACCCTGTATTTTTTAGCCATCAGTATAGAAGTGCGCGGCCATTATGCGTCAGATTTATGACAGATTTATGAAAAAAATGACCGCCAGATGAACGCGGATTTCGAATTGTGACACGGACTTAACTCACCGAAGAACAGCATTATCCCCTCAATAATTCACGTGGCTTAATGGCGGCAAGGGCGTCAGTCCCCACACCCCCTGGTAACCAGGTGGCTGGGGTGAGCGCACGTAGCCAACACATAAGCAACTTGACGTATGACGGGTATATAATGCCGCTTACGCTTTTTCGCTATGGAACAACTATGCGCATCCTTCACACCTCTGACTGGCATCTCGGGCAAAATTTTTACAGCAAAAGTCGCGCCGCCGAACATCAGGCGTTTCTCGACTGGCTGCTGGCCAGCGCGCAGGAGCATGATGTTGACGCCATTATTGTCGCGGGCGATATTTTTGATACCGGCTCGCCGCCGAGCTACGCGCGCGAGCTGTATAACCGCTTTGTCGTTCAGCTGCAGCAGACCGGCTGTCGGCTGGTGGTGCTGGCGGGAAACCACGACTCGGTCGCTACCCTCAACGAGTCGCGCGACATTCTTGCGTTCCTGAAAACCACGGTGGTGGCCAATGCCGGCCACGCGCCCTTTATTCTGCCGTTACGCGACGGTACCCCGGGGGCGGTTTTTTGCCCGGTACCGTTCCTGCGTCCTCGTGAGCTGGTGACCAGCCAGGCCGGGCACTCCAGCGGCGAGAAGCAACAGCAGTTACTCAATGCCATCAGCGACTACTACCAACAGCAATACCAGCAGGCCTGCGAACTGCGCGGCAACCAGGCGCTGCCGATTATCGCCAGCGGCCATTTAACCACCGTCGGCGCCAGCAAAAGCGACGCGGTTCGCGAAATTTATATCGGTACCCTCGACGCCTTCCCGGCGAACCGCTTTCCGCCTGCCGACTATATCGCGCTCGGCCATATTCACCGGGCGCAGGTGGTCGGCGGCTGCGAGCATATTCGCTACAGTGGCTCCCCAATTGCGCTGAGCTTTGACGAGACCGGGAAAAGCAAAAGCGTCAATCTGGTGACCTTTAGCGCTGGCCGCCTGGCGGACGTCACGCCGCTGATCGTGCCCATCACCCAGCCTCTGGCGGTCTTAAAGGGCGATTTCGCCAGCGTTAGCGCTCAGCTGAACCAATGGCAGAATAACGGCCAGCGGCCCGCCGTATGGCTGGATATCGAAATCACCAGCGATGAATATATGCATGATATACAAAGGAAAATCCAGGTCCAGACCGAAACACTGCCGGTAGAAGTGTTGCTGGTGCGCCGCAGCCGCAGCCAGCGCGATCGCATTCTGGCGGGCGTTCAGCGGGTCACCCTCAGCGAGCTGCAGGTCGAGGAGGTCTTCGCCCGCCGTCTGGCGCTGGAAACGCTGGAAGAGGCGCAGCAGCAGCGCCTGGAACAGCTCTTTAATGAAACGCTGCATAGTCTCAACGGTGAGGATCGCCTGTGAAAATTCTCAGCTTACGCCTGAAAAACCTCAACTCACTCAAAGGCGAATGGAAAATTGATTTCTCCGCTGAGCCATTTGCCAGCAACGGATTGTTCGCGATTACCGGGCCAACCGGCGCCGGCAAGACCACCCTGCTGGACGCTATCTGCCTCGCGCTTTATCACGAAACGCCGCGCCTGAGCAGCGTGTCGCAATCGCAAAACGATCTGATGACCCGCGACACCGCCGAATGTCTGGCGGAAGTGGAGTTCGAGGTCAAAGGCATCGCCTACCGCGCCTTCTGGAGTCAGAACCGGGCGCGAAACCAGCCGGACGGCAATTTACAGGTTCCGCGCGTCGAGCTGGCGCGCTGCGAGGACGGTAAAATCCTCGCCGATAAGGTCAAAGATAAGCTGGAACTGACCGCCTCGCTCACCGGTCTGGACTATGGCCGCTTCACCCGCTCAATGCTGCTGTCGCAGGGGCAGTTCGCCGCCTTCCTCAACGCCAAACCGAAGGAGCGCGCCGAGCTGCTGGAAGAGCTCACCGGGACCGAAATTTACGGACAGATTTCCGCCCAGGTCTTTGAAAAACATAAGCAGGCCCGCGTTGAGCTGGAAAAAATCCAGGCGCAGGCCTCCGGCGTCCTGCTGCTGAGCGAGGAGCAACAGCAGGCGCTTCAGCAAAGTTTGCAAGCGCTTACTGCTGAAGAAAAACAGCAGGTTAGCGAACAAACCCGGTTGCAAAATGCCCGTCAGTGGCAAATACGCCGTGAAGAACTGACGGCAGAAGATCTGCAGGCTCAAACCGCGCTACGCGAAGCGCAATCTGCGCTGGAGCAGGTCCAGCCGCAGCTTAGCGCGCTGTTAAATTCCCAGCCGGCGGAGCGTTTGCGCCCGCAGTGGACGCGTCAGCAGGAGCAAACCGCCGCGCTGGCGCAAACCCGCAGCCAGAGAGAAGAAGTAAATACTCGCTTACATGAACGATTGCGGCTGCGGGCGGGTATTCGCCTCGCCGCCCGGCAGCAGTCTGAGCAACTTCACAGCCGTCAACAAGCGTTGTCCGCATGGCTTAAAGAGCATGACCGCTTTCAGCTCTGGGGCAACGCGCTGGCGGGCTGGCGGGCCGCTTTCCAGCAGCAGGCTCGCGATACGCAGCAGCAATCCGTGGTCCAACAGCGCCTGGCGGAAACCCACCGCAGGCTGGGCGAACTGCCGGCCGCCGGGCTGACGCTGGATGCCGAACAGGTTAGCGCCGGACTCGCGCAGCACGCTGCGGCCCGCGCTCTGCGTCAGCAGCTCGCTGCGCTGCATGGTCAGCTGCAGCCGCTGGCCCAGCGGTTATCGCAGCTTGATGCCGCCGGGCAGGCCAGTAAGCAGGAGCAGGAACGGCTGGAAGCCACCCTGGCTCAGCGCCGTCAGGCCTATAAAGAAAAGAATCAGCAGTTCAGCGATGTGAAAGCCCTTTGCGAAATGGAAGCCCGCATTGCCGGGCTTGAGGCGGAGCGAGCCCGCCTGCAGCCTGGCTCACCCTGCCCGCTCTGCGGTTCCGCGCAGCATCCGGCCGTCGCCGAATATCAGGCGCTGGTTCCCGGCGTAAACCAGGCGCGGCGCGATGCGCTGGAGCGCGAAGTTAAGCAGCTGGCGGAGGCCGGAGCGCAGGCGCGCGGCGAGCTTGACGCTCTGATCAAGCAGCAGCAAAAAGAGGTCGCTGAGAAAGCATCGCTTCTGCAGCAGGAGCAAGCGCTTACATCACGCTGGCATGAGACCATCACCGGATTAAATATCGACCTGACGCCAAAGGATGACATTCCGGGCTGGCTAAACGCGCAACAGGAGCATGAACAGCGGCTGTATCAGCATCAGCAGCGTCTGGCCTGGCAGGCTCAGCAGCAGGAGTGCCAGCAGCAGCTCCAGCAGCTACAGCGGGAACAAGCGCAGCGCAGCGCCGCGCTGGCGACGGAGCTGAGCGCATTTGCGCTGGACTTACCGGCTGTCGGGCAGGCCGCTGGCTGGCTGGCGCAGCGGGAAGAAGAGACCCGCGGCTGGCAGGCCAAACAGAATGAACTGCTCGCCCTTCAGGAACAGATCCAACAGCTGGCTCCGCTACTGGAGGCTTTGCCGGAAACGGAATTAGCGGCGGAACCCGCGCCGCTGGACGGCTGGCGTCAGGTACATGACGACTGCCTCGCACTCCAGAGCCAGTGGCAAACCCTGGGGCAGCAGGAAAGCCAGCAGCAGGCACAGCTGAAAGAGAGCGAAGCGCAGTTCAGCGCAGCGCTGGCCGCCAGCCCGTTCGCCGATCGGCAGGCGTTTCTCGCCGCCCTGCTCGATGAAGAGACGCACCAGGGCCTTGAACGCCTGAAGCAGACGTTGGAAAGCGCGCTCCAGCAGAATCAGGCGCTGGCGCTGCGAGCCCGCGAGGCGCTGGTGAACCACAGCCAGCAGCCGCCGACGGACATGGACATCGACCAGCCGCCTGAACAGCTACAAGAAAAGCTTCAGCAACTGACCGCGCTGCTGCGGGAAAACAGCGCCCGCCAGGGAGAGATTCGCCAGCAGCTGAAGCAGAATGCCGAAAACCAGCAGCGTCAGCAGTCGTTACGCCAGCAGATGGAACACGCGGCCCGGGAAGTGGAAGACTGGGGGTGGCTGAACTCGCTTATCGGCTCCAGAGAGGGCGACAAATTCCGTAAGTTTGCGCAAGGGCTGACGCTGGATAACCTGGTATGGCTGGCCAACCATCAGCTTAACCGCCTGCACGGCCGCTATCTGCTGCAACGCAAAGCCAGCGACGCGCTGGAGCTGGAGGTGGTCGATACCTGGCAAGCAGACGCGGTGCGCGATACCCGGACGCTTTCCGGCGGCGAGAGCTTCCTCGTGAGCCTCGCGCTGGCGCTGGCGCTCTCCGATCTGGTGAGCCATAAGACGCGGATAGACTCGCTATTCCTCGATGAGGGTTTCGGCACGCTGGACAGCGAAACCCTGGATACCGCGCTGGATGCGCTGGACGCGCTTAACGCCAGCGGCAAGATTATCGGCGTCATCAGCCACGTTGAGGCGATGAAAGAGCGCATTCCTGTGCAAATTAAAGTTAAAAAAATCAACGGGCTGGGCTATAGCCGCCTCGATAAAGCTTTCGCCGTTGAGTAATTCCCTCCCTCCGCTCCTTACCTGAAGATCTCTCCCCGCCGGGAGAGATCGCCGCCTCCTGAGAAATGACGTGCTTCCAGCTGCCCGGCGCAGTAATCATTGCCAAACAATTCACGAATAATCTTGATTATGCACGAAAGTGCATGATAGTTTATCTGTTAACCTATAAACGGCCATTTTCATTTATTTTCGTGCAAACTCATGCATCGGAAATTGTCTATGACGGAACGTACAACGGGAAGGAAGCCTTCAATAGCATTCCCATTCACGCATCAAGAAGGTCTTAAATATGCAAAGTTTACTTATTTTGATCGCCGGCCCGGTACGCAGCGGCACCGACAATCGCGCGGAACTTATCGAGGCTAATCTGCACAATATGGCCCAGGTTGCGCTACGCGTTTACCAGAAAGGGCATATTCCCGTGGTCGGCGAATGGCTGGCGTTACCCGTTGCTAAAGCGGCGGGCTCCAAAGAAATTGGCGATGCGATTAGCGAAGAGTATCTCTACCCCGTCGCTCACCGTTTAATTAGCCGCTGCGATGCAATTTTGCGCATACCGGGCGAATCCCGGGGAGCGGACCTGGATATTGAGGAGGGTAAAAAAAGGGGATTGTCGATTTACTACGGCCTGGAGGAGATCCCGGAGCGGTAATCAACCGCTACCCGCTGCGCCGTTCAGGCCGCGCAGCGGGTTGATGATTACAGCGGCCACAGCCAGGCGGCGCCGCGTACGCCGCTGGAATCGCCGTGGGCCGCTTTGCGAATCGGCGTCTCGCATTCGCCGCCAAAGACCCACGGTTTTAGCAGATTCGGCACCGTCTGATACAGCCGGTCAACGTTGCTCATTCCGCCGCCAAGCACAATAACGTCCGGGTCGAGGATGTTGATCACGTGCGCCAACGACTTCGCCAGCCGCATCTCATAGCGGCTCAGCGCCAGTTCCGCCAGCGGATCCCGTTCGCCGACGCGCTGCATAATCTCGCTGCCTTTCAGCGGATGCCCGCTCAACCGACGGTAATCGGTAGCAAAGCCGGTGCCGGAGATAAAGGTTTCAATGCAGCCCTGCTTGCCGCAGTAGCACGGCACTTCAGCGCGATAGCGCAGTTCGTCTTCATCCATCCACGGCAGCGGATTATGCCCCCACTCGCCCGCCGTACCGTTGCCGCCTATGTGGGCGCGTCCGTTAAGCGCCACCCCAGAACCGCAGCCGGTGCCAATAATCACCGCAAACACCGTTTGCGCCCCGGCCGCCGCGCCGTCTACCGCTTCCGACACCGCGAGGCAGTTGGCATCGTTGGCCAGACGCACTTCCCGTTGTAGACGCTGGCTCAGGTCTTTATCAAACGGCTGACCGTTGAGCCAGGTTGAATTAGCGTTTTTGACCACGCCGGTATAGGGCGAAATCGACCCGGGGATGCCGATGCCAACCGTGCCGCTCTGCCCGGTGGCCTGCTCGGCCATCTCAACCAGCGAGGCAATTGTCTCTATCGTCTGGCAATAATCGCCCCCTGGCGTAGGCAGGCGATGACGAAATAGCTGCTCTCCCTGGTCGCTCAGCGCGATGACTTCCGTTTTGGTCCCGCCTAAATCAATGCCAATGCGCACCGTGAATTCCTCCCCCGATTAACAATGCAAGCATAGCGACAATTCGCTATCATGCCCGCTGGATTTAACGACTAAGCCGTGGAAATTATCATGCTGTGGTTCAAAAATTTAATGGTTTATCGTCTCAGCCGCGACATTTCCCTGCGCGCCGAGGAGATGGAAAAACAGCTGGCCGAGCTGACCTTTACCCCTTGCGGCAGCCAGGATATGGCCAAAACCGGTTGGGTACCGCCGATGGGATCGCACAGCGACGCGTTGACGCATACGTCAAACGGCCAGATCGTTATCTGCGCGCGTAAAGAAGAGAAGATCCTGCCGTCTCCGGTGATCAAACAGGCGCTGGAAGCAAAGATTTTCAAGCTGGAAGCCGAGCAGGGCCGCAAGCTGAAAAAGACCGAAAAAGATTCGCTGAAAGATGAGGTTCTGCACTCTCTGCTGCCGCGCGCCTTCAGCCGCTTCAGCCAGACTATGATGTGGATCGATACCGTCAACGGACTGATCATGGTGGACTGCGCGAGCGCCAAAAAAGCGGAAGATACCCTGGCGCTACTGCGTAAAACCCTCGGCTCGCTGCCGGTGGTCCCGCTGGCGCTGGAAACCCCGATCGAACTGACGCTAACCGAGTGGGTGCGCTCCGGTACCGTTGCCCAGGGCTTCCAGCTACTGGACGAAGCCGAGCTAAAAGCGATGTTGGAAGACGGTGGCGTGATCCGCGCGAAAAAACAGGATCTGGTCAGCGACGAGATCGCCGTGCACATTGAAGCCGGTAAGGTCGTGACCAAGCTGGCGCTCGACTGGCAGCAGCGCATTCAGTTCTTAATGTGCGATGATGGTTCGATTAAACGCCTGAAGTTCTGCGACGAACTGCGGGACCAGAATGAAGATATCGATCGGGAAGATTTCGCTCAGCGTTTTGATGCGGACTTTATTCTGATGACCGGCGAACTGGCCGCGCTGATACAGAATCTGGTGGAAGGGTTAGGCGGCGAAGCGCAGCGCTAATCTGGCGGTAAATTCCTTCCTGCCAGCGCAGGAAGGAAGCTGACTTTACAGGTAGCGGCAAAGATAAGACGTCGGCTCAGCCACCTGCAAATGAAACTCGCTATTCCCCGGAACGTTGAATACTTCCCCGGCGGCGTAGACTTTCCACTCGGTTTCCCCCGGCAGAAGTACGTTCAGCGCGCCGCTGACTACGCTCATCTCTTCTGGCTGCGCGGTGCCAAAGGTATATTCCCCTTCCGCCATCACGCCCACGCTCGCACGGCCGGTGCTGCTGCTGGTGAAGCCGATAGATTTTACTTTTCCGTCAAAGTATTCATTGCTTTGAAGCATAAACTCGCCCTTATGATCTTGTGTTGAAGGCACAATATAGGGGGCGCTCCTTGCACCTGTCACGTAAAATTAACGCGATATATCAGGTTAAACTAATAGTTCTGCCGCCAGTCGCGAAACCAGCACATTTGACAACAGAACCGGGATATCCAGCGCCTTTTGTAATATGTCTCGATGCTGCTGGTGGTAGCAAAGACAATCCAGCATCAGTACGTCTGCGCCTTGCTCAATCAGCTCCCTGCCGGCGGCCAGTAAATTCTCTTTACTACCGCTGACCGGGTTGGAGATGGCATACAGCGGAGTGTTTTCTAACACCTGCCATTTATCCCGCTGCAGCGGCAAAATCTCTTCGACCGGAACAATGACCCCTACCTGATGACCGTCAACAATCGAGGCAACCAGCGGCGGGATAATTCTTTGCGGCTCAAGCAGGATCGCATTATTCGCCGTAAATCCGCGAAAGGGATGGGTACTCATGAGTAATATCAGGTCGTAATCTTGTTTATCGAGCACCGCAATGACGCTACGTAAATCACGTTCAACCTTCTGCCGCGAGACCTGGGCGATTTCATTGTCGTTAAGCAAGGTCAATAGCATCTCATCGCCGGGCTCAATGCCATAGTCCCGCATTACCTCTTCGCGCGCCATTTTGCCTAACAGGCTAACGTGGTCGATCTGTTCTTCCCTGATATGTTCAGTTAAAAGCGGCAACATCTCCGCCACCGGTACTACCCCAATGGTCAAAATTGCCATCGATGCACTACTCATATCATGTACCTTTTCACAACCGCTGTTTCAAAACAGGCTTCTCTTGACGACTTCTGCCCCCTGGTGACCAAAGCAACCGTCGAGAAGCGTAGCAGATTACGGCTATTTTGGAATGTAAAGATTCCAAAAGCGTCAAAACGCACCAGAAAATCCGTGACTTAGGTAATCATTAGTACGGTTAATAAATTAAAAATGTGATGCATGTCCGGTAGCGACCTTTTCAGAGCCAATCCCGGACATGAATGGGAAATTAAGATTTGTCAGGATCTTCGTAGCGCCGTTTGGCGTCCAGCGCTTCCTGTTCAGTAGGGTGTTCACTGATGAGGGAGTTTGGCGTCGGATGGTCAGCGCGCAGTTCATACCAGGTGACCGTTTGGCCCTGCGGGCCTTTTTCAACGGCGACAACACGCGCTTCCCTTGGATATGGAGGTCTGGTCGGCATAGCGTTTCCTTTTTTACCTTAAGAGCTTTAAAGTATAGGCGCTGCCGATCCGTTTTCCCCAGGTAAAGTCTTAACTGGTATAGCTCGCACCGCATACGGTCGTCATAATCTGTTCCACGACCTCATCCGGCGACGCGGTGGCGTTAATAATATGATGCGCGGCCGCGCGATATAGCGCTTCTCTCTGCGCCAGCACTTCACCCACTTCTTCGCGGATGGGCTTTCCGGTCAGCGTCGGGCGCTGTTCAGCCTTCGGATAGGCTTCAAGACGGTCTATCAGCGCGGAAACCGAAGCCTCAAGATAGATCACTACGCCATTCTCCCGCATAAACTGACGGTTATATTCGCTGAGTATAATGCCGCCGCCGGTGGCGATGATGGTTGCGGGTTGCGCGACTCTTTCTAACGCCTGCGTTTCCAGAGCACGAAAGCGTTCCCAGCCTTCCTGCTGGACGATCGCCGCTACCGTGCGCTGCTCATGCTCCTGCAGCTCATGGTCCGTGTCGGCGAACTTAAAGTTGCGAACTTTCGCCAGCGCATGACCGACGGTCGTTTTACCGCAGCCGCGAGGCCCGACAAGAAATATTAGCTGTGTCATTACCGAAGACCCCTTGGTTCCGCGTACTGCGGATAAATGAAAGCGAAAAGAAAAACAATGGTACCGCAAACTTACCTGACGCCAACCGTAAAATAAACGTTACACACCATCTACAAACCCTTTCACCTTAGTATTAGAAAGGACTTTAAATGTAAACTTATCATTGCATCTAGTGTTATGCCAGCTTTACTTTTGTACAGAAGTTATTTTTTGTTCGCAGTCTGGCGTAAACAGTAACACATTTCTGCACAGCTTTACGCTGCCGCATATTTACAAGACGAGTCCTTCGGAGCGAATCTGAAGCTAATCAATCAGTATGACAGAGGTATGTAGTATGCAATCTGAAGAGCAACGCCTTATTGATGGACTGTTTTCCCGGTTAAAAGAGGCCGAGAGCCGCAGCGCATCGCGCGATGCCAGCGCTGAGGAGCGGATTGCCGGGCACATTAAAGAGCAGCCGTTCGCCCCTTACTATATGGCGCAGACAATTTTGATTCAGGAAGCGGCTATCAAACAGCTTAACGACCGTATTCAGGCGCTGGAAAGCCAGGTCACCCAGCTTCAGGCTGCGAAGCCAAGCAGCGGCGGGTTTCTCTCCGGCCTGTTTGGCGGCGGGCAGTCTCGCGGCTCCGATCCGATTCCTGGCGCAGAGCAGTATGGCCGACAGCAGGCCGGCGCCCAGCCTCAGTACGCCCCACAGGCGCAACAGCAGAACTACGCGCCTCAGGCCTCGCGCAGCGGCAGCGGCTTTATGGCCGGCGCGCTGCAAACGGCGGCAGGCGTCGCGGGCGGCGTAGTGTTGGGCAATATGTTGACCAATATGTTTAGCGGCTCGCATCCGCAGGAGATCGTCAATATTATCGAAGATAAACCGCAGCCGGATCTCAGCCAGGCGCAGGACAGCAGCGTCGCTGACGATACCTTCCGCCAGGATGACGGGCAGTTCCTTGCCGACAACAACGACTATGACTCCGACTTTGACGCCGGTTTTGGCAACGATGATTTTGGCAGCGACGACGACAGCTGGGTTTAACCCTGCGGGCGTTTGACCTCTAGCAGCCATTTCTCCAGCGCGGCGGCAAACTGCTGACGATCGCGCTGGGATAAGCTATCCGGGCCGCCGGTCTGCACACCGCTGGCCCGCATCGTTTCCATAAAATCGCGCATCGTCAGGCGCTCGCGAATAGTCGCCTCGCTGTAGCGTTCTCCGCGCGGATTCAGCGCCGCCCCGCCTTTCTCCAGCACTTCCGCCGCCAGCGGAATATCGGCGGTAATCACCAGATCTCCTGGCTCGCATAAACGAACGATTTCGTTATCCGCCACGTCAAATCCCTGCGCCACGCGCAGCGTGCGGATAAAGCGCGACGGTGGGACGCGCAGCGGCTGGTTAGCGACCAGCGTCAGCGAGATTTGCGTGCGCTCTGCGGCGCGGAACAAAATATCTTTAATGACGTTCGGACACGCGTCCGCATCAACCCAAATAGCCATTGCGGCTCCTGTCGACCAAAAAGAGATACCGTATTGTCACCTGCTTTTGCCTTCCGCGAAAGCAACAAGATGATAAGCTATGTAGCTAACGATAAAACAAGCAAAGGGGATTGGTGATGGAGAAGAAAATCGGCTTTATCGGCTGCGGCAATATGGGCAAGGCCATTCTGGGCGGCCTAATCGCCAGCGGACAGGTTCAGCCGGGTCAAATCTGGGTCTACACCCCGTCGCCGGACAAAGTGGCGGCCCTGCACGACCAGTACGGCATTAATGCGGCGCAAAGCGCGCAGGAAGTGGCCCAGGTGGCGGATATCGTTTTTGGCGCCGTGAAGCCGGGCGTGATGGTTAAAGTCCTCAGCGACATCGCCTCCAGCCTGAATAAAGACTCTCTGGTGGTTTCTATCGCCGCGGGCGTGACGCTCGATCAGCTGGCGCGCGCCCTGGGCCACGATCGCAAAATAGTCCGCGCGATGCCCAACACGCCTTCGCTGGTCAACGCGGGGATGACGTCGGTCACGCCGAACGCGCTGGTGAGCGCCGAAGAAACCTCAGAAATCCTGACCATCTTCCGCTGCTTTGGCCAGGCGGAAATCATTGCGGAGCCCATGATTCACCCGGTGGTTGGCGTCAGCGGCTCCGCGCCGGCCTACGTTTTTATGTTTATCGAAGCCATGGCGGATGCCGCCGTGCTTGGCGGAATGCCGCGCGCTCAGGCTTATAAATTCGCGGCCCAGGCGGTGATGGGTTCCGCTAAAATGGTGCTTGAGAGCGGAGAGCATCCGGGCGCGCTGAAGGATATGGTGTGCTCGCCGGGCGGCACCACGATCGAAGCCGTGCGCGTGCTGGAAGAGAAAGGCTTCCGCTCGTCCGTCATCGAAGCGATGGTGAAATGCATGGAGAAATCAGAGAAGCTCAGCCGTTCCTGATTGGAATAGCGAATAACGCATAGCGGGTGAGGTTTCCCTCACCCGCTTATTTTTTACACCTGTTTTTTCAGGCAGGCGCTCATAAATTTGCTGCGATCGTCTCCTTTCAGAGACTGCTGGGTCGCCTGAGCGTTACACTCGCGCATTTTCTGCTGCTGAGGCGTTAGCCCCTTACCGTCCTGCGTGGCGCCATCTTTCTTCAGGCAGCTACTCATAAACGTTTTACGCTCATCCCCTTTCAGCGACTTCGACGACGCTTCTTTATTACACACGCTCATTTTTTGCTGCTGGGGGGTTAACTCTTTTTCCGCGGCACTCACCGCTGTCATAAATACCAGGCCAAAAAGTAGGGTCACAAGTAATGTTATTTTCATCGCACCATCCTCTATGAGTGGATCTCTGTAAGTCTGGTCGCTGATGGAGAAAAAACCAGCCGGTAACGAAAATTCGTCACCGGCTTCAGGTTATTTCAGATTAAGTGCGGCCTTCATGGTATAGAACAGGTCGGTCTGATCGGTTAGCCCCACCACGTTGGCCGCGTGCGGGCCGTAGGCGGCAATACGCAGCTGGGTGCCGGTATGCTCCATCGACGTTTCTTCAGAGTTGCCGTAGCTCATGACCATCACCGCGCCGTCTTTGGTATTCAGCGCCTGCGTCAGGCCTGGGGCTTTGGTGTCTGCCGGGATAATCTGGCTGGCGTGAGCGTGGTCGGCGGTGACGATAACCAGGGTATTGCCCTCTTTTTTGGCAAACTCCAGCGCCTTCTGTACCGCTTCATCCAGATCGACGGTTTCGCCAATCTGACCGCACGGATTCGCCGCGTGATCCTGTTTATCGATAGAAGCACCTTCCACCTGCAGGAAGAAGCCCTTCTCGCTGCTGCTCAGCAGATCGATGGCTTTCTCGGTCATCTGCGCCAGCGTCGGCACCGAAGCGTCACGTTTCGGGTTCGGCGTACAGGTCACCGCCGGCTTATCGATATTACCGTGATAAGACGCCTTTGGGCCTTCCCAACGCACCGGCATATTCCCTTCAGCGAAGAGACCGAGCAGCGGTTTGTCCTGATTGGCCTGGCTAATGGCGGCCAGCGAGCTGGTGTCGGTGACGATCTGGTAGCCGCGGGCTACCGCTTGATCGCGCAGCGTTTTGCCCTGCCATTCGCCGGCCGTCGCGGTTTCAGCGAAGGTTTTCGCTCCGCCGCCCAGCGTCACGTCCGGACGGGCGTTCAGCAACTGCTCGGTAATGGAACCCTTACCGCCTTTTTCCAGCGCGTTGCTGGCGCATTTTTCACTGGTTACGCTCGGACCGTAGCATTTACGCGAAGTGACGTGCGCTACCAGCGCAGCCGGCGTGGCGTCCTGCAGTTCCGCCGTCGAGACGTTACCGGTAGCTAAACCGGCCGCTTTCGCCAGTTCAAGGATGGTCTGATGATCTTTTTCATGGATATCCACACCTAGCGCGCCGTTGTAGCTTTTCACGCCGGTAGTCCAAGCCGTAGCGGAAGCGGCGGAGTCGGTGACATAATCCGGCTTGCCGGTTTTCTTATCCAGTGAATAATGGGTGTACTGGCCGGTCAGCGGCAGCGCGTCAATGCCTTTAAAGAAACCGCCAGCCCCTTCTGCATAATTTCGCGCGGCGGTAATTTCTGAATCGCCCATTCCATCGCCAATCAGCAAAATAATATTTTTAGCCGGTTTATTGATTAACGAAGCGCGCAGCGCCTCGGTCTGGTCGCCGGTTAAACGACGCGCGCCGCCCGGCGTGGTGATATCGCCCTGCGCGGCACGATTTTCCAGAACCGGAGCGGTTGTTGTTTCCGCGTGAATAATCGGGGAACCCAGCAGAGGTATCAGGGCAATAAACAAGGCGCTTAATTTCACTTTTATCGTCTCCATGTAAAAAATACTTTAAAAAACAAAACGAGGGAGACTGTATAAAAGCGATGTGACAGTAAAATGACAGCATCCATACCTTGTCACAAAACTAACTACGAGGATGCCGTAACAGCTTCTTTATATATTGCTGCAATAGCTGGGTATCGCGGTCGTCGACCAGCGGGCCGGGGCTGGCCTCGTCGATGGCTTGCTCAATATCGCTGATTAGCGCCTGCTGGGCACCCTGCTCCATATGGCGTAGCAGAGCGGTCACCACCACTTCCAGGGCCTCCACCTGTGCCGTCAGTTCCTTCGATTCTTCTTCCTTTTGGGCGAGTTTAACCAGCAGCTCAGCAATGAGATTCTTCACAGCGCTTTATCCTTATGCGAGGTCCGTAGTCTGCTATTTATGTCATAGATTAGCCGTCGGTTTCCACCATTATTTTTTAAAAAGGATCGACACGTCAATGAATAACAAGCGAAACGTTTTGCTCATTGCCAATCCCCAGGAATTTACTCAACGAGGGATTAATAAGCGTCATAACCAAAATTAACAAATAAGAATAAAATGGAATATCGCTATTCTATCGATAACTATAACGTATCGCCATAATATATCTGGTAGGCCAGATTAACGCTGTCCGGTGCGTCTTTACCGGCCAGGCGCGCAATAAGTATTTCGCTCGCGGTTTTACCGATGTCATAACGTGGGGTAATGACGCTGGCTATTTTTTGTAACCGCGCCCGGCCAATTTCGAGGCCGTGAAAACCGGCAATGGCAATCTCCTGCGGGACGGCTTTCCCCTGCGCCTGGCACTCGAGCAGCACGCCCACCGCCAGGTCGTCGTTGGTACAAAAAATGGCGTCGATATCCGGGCGCGACTGCTGCATCTGCAGAAACATCTGCCGACCAAGCGCAACCGAGGAGATCGTCTTCGGCGCCATGTGATACGCCTTCAGACCGTGCTCCGCCAGCGCCAGTTCAGTGCCGTGAAAACGGCTTAAATCGCGGGGATCGTCCATGGAGCCAAAAAAGGCGATCGCCCGTTTTCCGCTCTCAAGAAAAGCGTGGGTCATGTCCCACGCCGCCTTTTCGTTATCGAAACCCACCTGGATATCCAGTTGCTGACCGCCAAAGTCCATCAGTTCAGCGACGGGAATACCGCTGGCGCGCACGTACTGCACCATGCGATCGCTGTGCTGCTTGCCGGTCAAAATCAGCCCGTCGATGTTATAAGAGAGCAGGTTGAGCACCTCGCGCTCTTCGCGCTGCGGGTCATATTCATAGTTGGCAATCAGGGTCTGGTACTGATGCGCGGAAGTCACCGACTCAATGCCGGCCAGCACATCGGCAAAAATCTGGTTGCGAAAGGAAGGAATAAGCACGCCAATCGTTTTGCTGCGGGCGTTAAGCAGGATTTCCGGTGCCCGGTTAGGGATATAGTTGTTTTCTTCCATAACCTTTGAAATCAGCTCGCGGCTGCGCTCAGAAACCTGGCCGGGGTCGCGTAAATAACGGCTGACCGTCATTTTATTCAACCCCGCCAGATTAGCGATATCCTGCAATGTCATCCGGTTGTTTTTCATCAGGTTCTCTACGACAAACGACTTATGTGCTCGCAGAGAACCTTACCACAGCAGCGGCGGTTTATGTTAGCCGACAACCCTTTTTGCCACTGCCGGGGAAGAAGATTGCGGGTTAGCGCGCACGTTGAACATCAGCACAACGGACGACAACAGCGCGACGGCCATAAAGGTATAGGATACCCCCGGCCCGCCGGTGATACCGTTCAGATACCCCACCAGCCACGCGCCAATGAAAGCGCCGAGTGCGCCGAAGCTATTAATTAGCCCCATCGATACGCCGGAAACGTTGCGCGGCAGCAGTTCAGGAATAAGCGCGAAGAACGGCCCGTAGGGCGCATACATGCAGGCCGCAGCAATAACCAGCAGCGCGTAGGATAACCAGAACGCCTGGTTGCCCACCATCCACGAGCCAAAGAAGGCGATAGCGGCAATCAGCAACAGCGGCCAGATAAACAATTTACGATTCTGGAACTTATCCGACAGCCAGGAGACCGTCAGCATCAGGATAATCGCCGCCAGGTACGGCGCCGCCGCCAGCCAGCCCACCGCCACGATATCCATCTGCGCGGCGTTTTTCAGAATCGACGGCATCCACATCATGAAGCCGTATACGCCGATGCTCCACAGCGCATGCACGGCGCAGAGCATAATCACATTGCGCGAGCGCAGCGCTTCACCGTAGTTGCGCACCGGCTTGATATGACTCTGCTCGCTGTCCATCACCTTCTGCAGGGTCTCTTTTTCCTGCGCGTTCAGCCAGGAAACCTCGGACGGTTTATCGCGCACCAGTATCCACCAGCATATCGCCCACAGTACCGCCGGAATGCCTTCAATGATGAACATTTCGCGCCAGCCCCACGCCTGAATCAGATAGCCGGAAACGATAGACATCCACAGCACCGTCACCGGGTTCCCGAGGATCAGAAAAGTATTGGCGCGTGAACGCTCGGTTTTAGTAAACCAGTTGCTGATATAAATCAGCATCGCCGGCATCACCGCCGCCTCAACCACACCAAGCGTAAAGCGAATCGCCATCAGCATCGGAATATTGCTGACGAACCCGGTAGCCGCCGCGCAGAATCCCCATAAAATAAGACTAAAGAAAATCATTTTTCGCACGCTGCGTTTTACCGCATATATCGCGCCGGGAACCTGAAAAAAGAAATAACCGAGAAAAAATAATGCGCCAATCAGCGACGCCGTTCCTTTCGTAATACCTAAATCACTTTCGATTCCCGCCGCAGCGGCAAAACCATAATTCGCGCGATCAAGGTAGGCCAGACTATAGGTAATAAATATAATCGGCATTAAATACCACCAGCGACGCGCGGGTAATTTCGCGAGCATATGCATAAGCAATCCTCAGATATTAATATCTTCACACGGGTTAAATACGCCGTCCTTCAGGCAGTACGGGCACGCTGCTGCCTGAAGGAGGCGAAGTGATTCAGACAGCGGCGAGCATTCCGCCGTCCACAAACAGCAAATGACCGTTAACAAAGTTTGCCGCCGACGAAGCCAGATACACCGCGGCGCCAATCAGCTCTTCCGGTTTTCCCCAGCGCGCCGCCGGCGTGCGCTGATACAGCCAGGCGGAAAACGCCTCATCGTTGACCAGGGCGGTCGTCATCTCGGTGGCAAAATATCCCGGCGCGATACCGTTAACCTGTATATTATATTCGGCCAGCTCAACGCACATACCGCGGGTAAGCATTTTAACCGCCCCTTTTGAGGCCGCATAAGGCGTAATTGTTTTACGTCCCAGCTCGCTCTGCATCGAACAAATATTAATTATTTTTCCCGCGCGGCGGCTCATCATATATTTCGCCACCTGCTGCGATACCAGAAAAACGCCTTTCTGGTTGACCTCAATAACGTTGTCCCACTCCTCCTCCGGAAATTCGGTAAAAGGGAAACGCCGCTGGATCCCGGCATTATTAATTAAAATATCAATGGCGCCGACCTCCTCTTCGATGCGGGCTATCGCCTGCTCGACCTGCGCCGCCTGGGTGACGTCAAAGGCGACCCCTACCGCGCGAAAGCCCTGCGCCACCAGCACCTGCGCCGCCTGGTCCGCTCTTTCCTGCGTCCGGTCGTTAATGATTATCTCCGCGCCGTACTCGGCGAGGCCGCCGGCCAACAGATGGCCTATCCCCTGAGCGGAGCCGGTGATCAGCGCGCGTTTCCCTGACAAATCGAATAAATTTCGCATATAACCTCTTTTTCAATAACTGTTACGCGTAACTGTATACGCGTAACAGTTAAGAATAGAAGAGGATGAGAAGGGAAAATGATCGTTTTGTGATCGGTGATACATTTGAAGATTAAGGAATACAAAGGCCGGCATTGACGCTGTGATGCAAATACCGGCCAGGCAGAAGAAGAAGGGATTACGCCGCGGTACGGCGGCTGCGGCGCAGCATGATGGCCAGCTGCCAGATATTGATCAGCACAATAATCGCCGTGGCGATAAACACCCAGCGGAAACCGGCCATGGCCGAGACCGACGCGCCGATCAGCGGCCCGGCTACGTTGCCGAGATACATAAATGACTGATTATAACCGAAAATACGCCCGGTGACGCTGTCGCTGCAGTACTTGAGCAGAAGCGTTTGCACCGCCGGCAGCATCGCCCCATCGGCAAAACCGAGCAGAAAGCGCAGGACGCCAAGCTGGAATGGGGTCGTAACGAACGACATGGCAAAGAACATCACTACCGCGCAGCACAACGTCGCCAGCAGAATTCGCGAGGTGCCGATTCTGTCGCCCAGTTTCCCCAGACGGGGCGCCGAAATCAGCGCCGACACGCCCGGCACGGCGGCGATCATCCCCGCGAGAAAGGCGATATTATTGCTATCCGGCGCCATCGACTTGATAAACAGGGCCAGAATCGGGCCGATTGATCCGTTGCAAAGCTGAATCACCAGGGTGGTGAAAAACAGGCTGATCACCAGCCCCGGATAGGGCAGCGAGGCAAACACCGCCTTACCGCTCAGCCGCTCCGCCTTGCTGACCTGCGGACGGGCGCCCTCTTTAATCAGAAATAGCGTCACCAGGAAGCTTACGGTCAGCAAAATCGCGGTGATGATAAATACGGCGCGCAAACCGACGTGATCGGCCAGGAAACCGCCGAGCAGCGGCCCGCCAATCACGCCGCTGATCTGCGCCGTCGATAGCGTGCTCAGCGCCCAGCCGCTACGCTCGCGCGGAACCTGAGACGCCACCAGCGCCATGGCGTTGGGAATATAGCCGGAAGTCAGTCCCATCACCGCGCGCAGGATAAACAGCTGCCAGACGTTGGTGGCGAACGCCTGGAGTAAAATGGCGATGGCCATGCCCAGCGAGGCGCGCAGCAGCATCAGCTTGCGCCCTTTGCGGTCGGCGAGGCTCCCCCACATCGGCGAGACAATCGCCGACACCAGAAAAGTGACGCTAAAGGTCAGCCCCGACCACATGGATAACGCTTCATGCGAGGTCACGCCCAGTTGGGAAACGTACAGCGGCAAAAAGGGGAGAATTTGGCTGATAGCCAGTCCGGTAAAAAAACAGCCAAACCAGACGGAGATAAGATTAACCTTCCAGGATTCCATAACTACGCGTATTCATTAGTTTTTCGACAATTATTATCTAGCTTAGCAATTTCCCTCATCCGACGTACTACCAGAGGTGCGCTGGCAGAGAGTTTGGTGTTTTATGACATGTGATTTCGTTATGACGAACAATTTCGTGGTGAAAAGCGCGTAAGACAGCGAGATATGCTCAGAAACAGAATCCCTGGCCGCGCATGCCGAGGTGAAAATGGTTGGCGTGAGCCGCGTTGTAGTCCGGCCCTAAAGCGTTACCGTAATAGCCGCAGCCGCCGGTCAGTAACGCCTGCAGCCAGGGGTGATACTGCGCATCGGGCCACCCTTTCAGCACGCTGATGCGGCGGCCATCGGCCAAACGAAAGCCGCTGATATCCAGCGCCTCCGCGGTAGCGTGTTCGCTGCGCCGCGCGTTCTGGCGATGGTAAATATTGCGGCAGGCATAGCTGCCAAAATGGTCAACCTGGCGGAGTTCCTGCCCCAGCATCCGGTGGGTCAGCGGTTTCGCCTGCTGTTGTAGATACAGCGCGCTGCTCAACGCCAGCGGGCAGCTGGCGAGGAAGCTGCTGCTGAGCTTTACCGCGCCAAAATCGCGTACCCGAACCACGTTTTGCAGCGGGCACTCTCCCCCGCTATCGGCCACCGGCTGGCTGGTGATGAGATTTCGCTGATTCGCTTCTTTCAGCAGGCCGGCGCACTGCGCGGGGGTCAGTCGCCGCAGCTTATAGTGGGTGATGAACCCCGGCGGATCCTCCAGGCGCAGCGGCGCCAGCGGGTTATAGTGCGCCGGAAGATAACGATAGCCGTAATATCCGGCCGCCAGCAGCGCCAACAGAACGATAAGCCCTTTTCCTTTCACGCGCTGCCTCCCAATGCTTTACCCGGTGAATATTATGGCAGCCAGGCGGCTGTTTCACATGCTATGTTATGCCCTTTGATGTAATCATGATGGAAGTTGAAATGGCTAAGATGAGGGTTGGGATCGTTTTCGGCGGTAAGTCGGCAGAACATGAAGTATCGCTACAGTCAGCGAAAAATATCGTGGAAGCGATCGATAAAACGCGCTTCGACGTCGTTTTACTGGGGATTGATAAGCAGGGGCAATGGCATATCAACGACGCCAGCAACTATCTGCTCAATCCGCAGGACCCCGCCCATATTGCCCTGCGCCCGTCCGATATTACGCTGGCGCAAATTCCCGGACGCGAAGCGCAGCAGCTGATTAACGCCGATAGCGGCCAGCCGCTGGCGGCCATTGACGTGATCTTCCCAATTGTTCACGGCACCCTTGGGGAAGATGGTTCTCTGCAGGGCATGCTGCGGATGGCCAACCTGCCCTTCGTCGGTTCCGACGTCCTCGGCTCAGCCGCCTGCATGGACAAAGACGTCACCAAACGTCTGCTGCGCGATGCCGGGCTGTCGATTGCGCCTTTTATTACCCTGACCCGCGCCAACCGTCATCAGGTGAGTTTTGCCGACGTGCAGGCGAAGCTAGGCCTGCCGCTATTTGTTAAACCGGCGAACCAGGGTTCCTCGGTAGGCGTCAGCAAGGTCAACAACGAAGAGCAGTATCAGCAGGCGGTCGCACTGGCCTTCGAATTTGACCATAAAGTGGTGGTTGAGCAGGGGATTAAAGGGCGCGAGATCGAGTGTGCGGTGCTGGGCAATGATAATCCGCAGGCCAGCACCTGTGGCGAAATCGTCCTCAACAGCGAATTTTACGCCTACGATACCAAGTACATTGACGATCAGGGGGCGAAGGTGGTGGTTCCAGCGGCCATTGACAGCGAAGTCAACGATAAAATTCGCCAGATCGCCGTTCGCGCCTACCAGACCCTCGGCTGCAGCGGCATGGCGCGCGTCGATGTCTTCCTGACCGCCGATAACGACGTGGTGATTAATGAAATCAACACCCTGCCGGGCTTCACCAATATCAGTATGTACCCGAAGCTGTGGCAGGCCAGCGGTCTGGACTACACCAGCCTGATTAGCCGCTTGATTGAACTGGCGCTGGAGCGTCACGCCGCCGATCGCGCGCTGAAAACATCGATGAATTAATCCCGGTAACGGGTTCACCGTCGTCTGCCGGCGGTAGCCCGGGTAAGGCGTTTACACCGCGATCCGGGGAGTGTGCGGGGTTGATGTATCAGCTCGCCACACTCCCCGGCTCGCGCTGCGCTTAGCCGGGCTACGGGTTCACCAGGGCCTGCGGTCGGGTAGCCCGGACAGGCGCGCCAGCGCCGCCTCCGGGAAAGCACATCTCATGCGGCCTCTCTCACTTTACACTTCCTCTGCCGGGCGGCGGCGAATAATAAACCCGGCGATCCAGAAGCTAATCACCCACGTCACCAGCCCAACCGCGTAAGAACGCCAGCCTTCGGTTTCATAGCCGAGCAGCCCGACCACGCCATTCATAATAAAAATTAACCCCAGCGCAACCGCGTAGTAGTGCCAATCGCGGCGAATTTTTTCAGTGAGCTTCATAACCACTCCGACAACAAAAAAAGCATCTTCGCATAGCCGCCACCACGGGTCTGTAGCTGCGTTGAGAATTGTCGCACATTGCGATATCGGTCTAAATTTCACAAATTTGTAGCAAACTCACAACCCGATGAAATCAGGAATATTCCTGGACGGAAATTACCAGCAATCTGATACTGAGATATCTCCTTCGTTGCCAGAATAAACCTCTATGTAGCCGTGGAAAAAACGGCAGGTAGGTGAAGTATGGAGGTCAATATGGCAGAGTTCACCTTTGCAAAGACCGTCAACGGCGGCAAAAAGAGGGGCTCTATCACCAGCAGCAACATCGCTTACGCTCTGTTTGTGCTGTTTTGCTTCTGGGCCGGTGCGCAAATGCTGAGTATGCTGATCCACGCGCCGGGAGTGTTTGAGCATCTGATTCAAATGCAGGACAGCAGCCGCCCGCGGGTCGAGATTAGCCTGACGGTCGGTACCCTGTTCGGGCTAATTCCCTTTCTGGCAGGCTGCGTATTAATTGGTATACCAGGGCTGATTTTCCGCTGGCGCAGCCGCCGCTAACGGCGCGCCATACAGCTGGCCCGCCGGTCATCAACGCGTTTAGCAAACCAGGCGGTCGTCAGATTACGGGTGATTTTCGGGCTCTCAAGCTGAATGCCCGGCAGCACTTCCCGCGGTAGCGTTTTAACGGCTTTTTTATCGGCAATACGAAACACCTGCTTATAAAGATCGCTCTCTTCAAACGCCAGGGTATCGCCCTTCTTTAACTGACGATGGATATCGTCATCGCTCATCGCCAGCTGCGAGGATAACCGGCGCACCGCCAGTTCGGTGGTTCCGGCCTCGTCGCTATCGTAGCGAATCAAATCGCCATCCAGCGCCAGCTTCACGCCCGTCGCTTTAGCGACGGCGTTCTGGAACGCGGCGTTGCGGCTGGCGTACCATCCGGCGTTGAAATCAGCAAAACGGTACAGCGGCACGCTGTAGTTCGCCGGATAGTTCAACAGATGGTAAGTGCCAAACCACAGGCCGCCGCGCAGGCTGAACACCTCCTGGCGCACGGTACCGTCGATTTTCCACGGATAGCCGTCGGTATGCTGCTCGGCGAAGGCGATGCTGACCTGCATCGGGCCGCCGGTATGCACCGGGTTCAGAGAGCCGAATAGCTTCTGCCCCATCGGCACCATACCGATAAAATCATCGAAAATCGCGCTCAGCTGCTTTTCGGTTTTCACGCTATCGAGGCGTTCGCTATAGCTTTTGCCGTTGGGCGATTTGATTTTCAGCGCGGTATGCACCAGAAAAACCGGGATGTGCATTTTCTCCGCCCGGCGGTCTATCTCCTGCCAGGCGATTTTATTCAGCCCCGGCACCGCCGGGTCGGCCTGATAGTTGGACTCCTGCTGCGCCACCGCCAGCACCGAACAGACGTTCTCTTCCGTCGGTGCCAGCTTCTGGCTGGCAAACGTTTTGGCGATGGCCTGCGCCCAGGCCTCGCGATCTTTCACGCTGGCGGGCATTTTCTGCCGCACCACCGCGGCAACATCAATCGCCTTTTCCCCCTTTTTCAACTCCGGCTCCGGCTTGCTGGAACAGGCGCTGAGAACCATCCCGGCCACTAGCGTCAGGGTGAGCGAAACGAAACGAGATGATGCTACGGCCATATTTCTTCCTTGCGATGGTTAACTTAATGTTTGGGTCACTTCCAGCAGCTCTTTGCCATCCAGTTCACGTTCAAAGCTGCGCAGACGTTTATAGATGGACATCAGCTCAACCAGCGTAGTCCAGGAGCTAATCAGATACTGGAACGAACCGCGTACCTGGCCAAAGACGTTGGTTATCTGGGTCATCAGGCCCAGCGTAATCGTACCGGCAACAATCGACGGAAACAGCAGGAACAAACCGAAAACGTTATCCACCTGCAGATAAAGAATACGGGCGATATTGAAATACATGTAGTGGAAATAGAGGCGGAAATAGTTGCGGCGCACGGCGCCAAAGAGCTCACGCACCGTCGGCGGCGTCGCGCGGTTGGCGTCATCCTCGCCGTACACCAGCTCTTTACGATAGGCGGCCTCGACGCGCTGGTTTTTAAACTCCAGCCCGGGCAGCTTGATCCCCACCACCGCCAGCAGGCCGGTGCCCATTAACGACCAGACGATAGCGGCAATCACCAGACCGTAAGGCAGGTGGCCGACAATCGGTAAATCCGGGACGTGCGCGGAGAGCGTCACCAGCACCGGCAGGAAGGCGATAAGCGTCATCACCGCGTTAAGGAAGCTGACGCCCATGCTCTCCAGGGTGGAAGCAAAGCGCATAGTATCTTCCTGCACACGCTGCGCGGCGCCTTCGATATGGCGCAGATGCTGCCAGTGCGCCATATAGTGTTCGTTCATGGCGGTACGCCAGCGGAAAACGTAGTGACTGACGAAGAAGTTGTTCATCACCCCGATAATCACCGCGATAAGCGCGATACCGAGAAAGATGCCAATCTCCTGATAAAACTGGTTAATGCTGACCTTATGTGGCGTCGCCAGCGCGGCCTGAATAAGATCGTAGAACGGGGCGTACCAGGCGTTGATCGCCACCCCGACCTCCACCAGAAACCAGGTGACAAAAATAATCAGCGAGGTACCGAGGATCGACCAGTATTGCCAACGGTGGGGGCTGTAGATAAACCAAAAAAGGGCGAAAACGCCCACGCAGAATATGTAGAACGCGTAGAACACCAGGTAATTGAGCGACCAAAAGCGCGCCGCGCTAATCGCCACATCCTGGGATGCGCCGGTGACCCGCAGCAGCCAGTCGCCGCCGCCCGCCTGCCAAAAGATCACCGCCAGCAGCGACCAGATAAAGGCAGAAATAAAAAACGGCCCCGGTTTGGGGAAAAAGGATTTAAACATCATGCTCTCCTGCTAACTTCTTTCTCGTTTTGCTGTGCTGTGTACCACAAAAACGCCCGCCGCAAAGTCGTCGCAGCGAAGCAAAGTGGGCGGATGATGAGACCGGATATCAGCGGCTTAGTTCGCCGACCATCCGTTCAGAATTGTTTCTGTCGATTTCACCTGTAAAGGATTGCCCGGAACGGTCAGCGTACGCCACACCTCGTTGTAGTGAGCGATCAGGGTGACGGCCTGCGCCGCCGGGCGGTTGGCGGTAGTATGGGCATCTTCAGCGACGGTAATCGCATAGCCCCGGCTGGCGCCGTTTTTGATGGTGGTATCTACGCAGTAGTCGGTGGCGCAGCCGCAAATGACAAATTGCGTGATGTGATGCTCGCGCAGCACCGCTTCCAGGCGGGTGCGGTAAAAGGCATCGCAGGCGGTCTTGGTCACAAACAGTGCGCCAGCGGGTTGATGCAGTTCGGGCAGCAACGCAAAACCTTCGCTCCCCTCCTCCAGACCACCCTCTTCGCAGTGCTGGATGAAGATAACGGTATCCGCGGCATCTATCAGGCGGTTAATTTGCGCCGCGCAGCGCTCGCGCTCAATACGCGGCGTCGCGAAAACGCCGTTTTGCATATCCACTACCATCACTACCCGTTTCGCCGCCATCGTCTCTTGCCACCCATCTTAAGCCAAAACGATCATCATACGCGCCCGCAGGCGAAAGCCGCTATCCGAAAGCTTAAAAAAGGTTTTTTTACGCCAGGTTACGTTTTTCCGCACAGAATGGCGTTATTAGCGCTTTGCTCGGCGGCGCTTCGTAGTATAAATACGCTCTATATTTTTCTTCACCATGATGGATGCCCCCGTTGAAACGTAGTCTGCTCATTTTTGCTGCGCTGTGCGCGGCGTCGTTGACATCGGCCCAGGCCGCGCAGCCGAGCGTCGACCCGGAATTCGCTGCGGATGTTGTCGACCGTTACGCTAACCATATCTATTACGGCAGCGGCGCGATCGGTATGGCGCTGGTGGTTATCGATGGTAACCAGCGCGTATTCCGCAGCTTCGGCGAAACGCGCCCGGGCAATAATGAGCACCCGCAGCTCGATTCAGTGATTCGCATCGCCTCCCTGAGCAAGCTGATGACCAGCGAAATGTTGGTCAAACTTCTCGACCAGGGCGTGGTGAAGCTCAACGATCCGCTGAGCAAATACGCCCCGCCGGGCGCGCGAGTGCCGACATACCAGGGAGCACCCATCACGCTGGTGAATCTGGCGACGCACACCAGCGCCCTGCCGCGCGAACAGCCCGGCGGCGCGGCGCATCGTCCGGTGTTCGTCTGGCCGACGCGCCAGCAGCGCTGGAACTGGCTCTCCACGGCAACGTTAAAAACCGCGCCGGGTTCGCAGGCCGCCTATTCCAATCTGGCGTTCGATTTACTGGCCGATGCGCTCTCTACCGCCGCAGGCAAGCCCTGGCCGCAGCTGTTTGAAGAGCAGATCACCCGCCCGCTGGGGATGAAAGACACCACCTTTACGCCTTCTCCCGATCAGTGCCGGCGCCTGATGATCCCGGAGAAAGGGGCCAGCCCGTGCAACAATACCCTGGCGGCCATCGGCAGCGGCGGCGTTTACTCCACGCCTGGCGATATGATGCGCTGGATGCAGCAGTTCCTCTCTTCCGATTTCTTCACCCGCGGGCAGCAGGCGGACCGGATGCAGACGCTGATTTATCAACGCAGCCAGCTGACGAAGGTGATCGGGATGGACGTGCCGGGCAAAGCCGATGCGCTGGGCCTCGGCTGGGTCTACATGAAGCCGAAGAACGGCCAGCCGGGCATTATTCAGAAAACCGGCGGCGGCGGCGGTTTTATCACCTACATGGCGATGAACCCGCAGGCTAACGTCGGCGCCTTCGTGGTGGTGACCCGCTCTTCATTGACGCGTTTCAACAACATGAGCGATGGGATCAACGAGCTGGTCAGCGAATTAAGCGGCGACCGTCCCGGGATTGAAACCGCCAGCCAGTAGCCTTGTGGGATGTTTTGCCGACGATAGATAAGGATCGTTTTGGCGAAACATCCCGCCGCCAATTGAGGTAAACTCGCTTTTTTCATTTCACAAAATCAGGCAAACCATGACAGATTTAATTACTCGCCCACGCCGCCTGCGCAAGTCCGCTTCGCTACGCGCCATGTTTGAAGAGACAACACTGAGTTTGAACGACCTGGTGTTGCCGATCTTTGTTGAAGAAGAAATCGACGATTACAAAGCCATCGAAGCCATGCCCGGCGTGATGCGTATTCCGGAAAGACACCTGGCGCGCGAAATCGAGCGCATTGCCAACGCCGGTATCCGTTCGGTGATGACCTTCGGGATTTCCCATCATACCGATGCCGTTGGCAGCGATACCTGGAATGAAAACGGCCTGGTGGCGCGCATGTCCCGTATCTGTAAAGAGGCGGTGCCGGAGATGATCTTGATGTCCGACACCTGCTTCTGCGAATACACCTCCCACGGCCACTGCGGCGTGCTGTGCGACCACGGCGTCGATAACGATTTAACCCTTGCCAACCTCGGTAAGCAGGCGGTGGTCGCCGCTGCCGCTGGCGCGGATTTTATCGCCCCTTCCGCGGCGATGGACGGCCAGGTGCAGGCCATTCGCCAGGCGCTGGACGCCGCCGGATTTACCGATACGGCGATTATGTCCTACTCCACCAAGTTCGCTTCATCGTTCTACGGCCCGTTCCGCGAAGCCGCGGGTACCGCGCTGAAAGGCGATCGTAAAACCTATCAGATGAGCCCGATGAACCGCCGCGAAGCGATTCGCGAATCGCTGCTGGACGAAGCCCAGGGCGCCGATTGCCTGATGGTCAAACCGGCCGGTCCGTATCTCGATATCCTGCGCGATCTGCGCGAGCGCACCGACCTGCCGCTCGGCGCGTACCAGGTGAGCGGTGAATACGCGATGATTAAATTCGCCGCCCAGGCCGGCGCTATTGATGAAGAGAAAGTGGTGCTGGAAAGCCTCGGCGCGATCAAACGCGCCGGCGCGGATCTGATCTTCAGCTACTTCGCTCTCGATCTGGCCGAAAAGAAAATCCTGCGTTAATTCGGCTCTTACCGTTCCCCGGTCGCGGCTGACGCCTTACCGGGGCTACAAACCTGCTCCGGTAGCCCGGGTAAGGCGCTAGCCGCAACCCGGGGAATTCCTCTGCTGCAAAAAGTTGCGAGACTCTTTCCACCATTATCTTTGGATTCTTGCCAGACTGTTACCCCGACTCTACCCTGCCGCTTAAGAAGCTATCTTTTGCAAAGGAGCGCGCCGTGGTCGCCTACCGTCGTTATTACCTGAAGGGTGGAACCTGGTTTTTTACCGTTAATTTGCGAAACCGAAAAAGCGGACTTCTGACCGAGCACATCGGAGCTTTACGTCACGCCATCCTCACCATCAAACGGCGAAAACCCTTTTACATTGATGCATGGGTTATCCTTCCTGAACATCTTCATTGCATCTGGACATTACCCGGAGACGATAGCGATTTCTCCGCCAGATGGCGGGACATAAAAGGTTGCTTTAGCAAAGCATTAAAACAAGAAAATGTCTGGCAACCGCGTTTCTGGGAACATGCAATCCGCGATGAAGAAGACTACTGCCGGCATATCGATTACACCTACATTAATCCTGTAAAACACGGTTGGGTACGACAGGTTTGTGATTGGCCTTTTTCAACCTTTCACCGGGATGTACGGCGCGGGTTATATCCCGATAATTGGGGTGGCGAAGTTCACGATTTTTTGTGCGGCGAACGCCAGTGACCCCCGGTCGCGCTACGCTTACCGGGGCTACGGGTTCACCACCGTATGTGGGCCGGTAGCCCGGGTAAGGCGCTAGCCGCAACCCGGGGAAATAAGCTCCCGCCAATCCCAAATCTTCACTCAACTGTAATCTGAGCGACATCTGCGCCTTCTACTGTCTGGGCAGGACGGAGGAGGTGCCGCTATGTTTAGTCTCGACAATGTTATCGATGACCTGTGGCCTCAGGCAAAGCCAGCCCCCTGGCAGAAAAAGGTGCTGAAAAAGCTCCTGCATGAGGAAGAATTTCAGCAGTTTGCCGCGCGTCATCATCACCTGAAAGGACTGGATACGGTCGAACAGGTGCTCGAACATCTTAATATCCGCTGTGCTATCCCGGCGCACGATCTCGAACAAATCCCCGAATATGGCCCGCTGGTCATTATCGCCAACCACCCCACCGGTACGCTTGACGGCCTGGCCCTGCTCTACGCGGTGTCCCGCGTGCGCCGCGACGTTAAAGTGGTCACCAACCGCATGCTGACCCACCTTGAACCGCTGAGCTCGCTGTTTATTCCGGTCGATAATATCAATGGCCGAACCGCCAAAGCGGCGCTGCAGCAGATGGACCAGCAGTTGCAAAACGGCGGCGTGCTGATTTTCTTCCCGGCGGGTGAAGTTTCACGCCTCACCCGGCGCGGCATTCGCGATAAAAAATGGCACTCTGGGTTTATTAAGCTGGCGGCGAAATATCGCGCCCCGCTGCTGCCGGCGTGGATCCGCGCGCGCAACAGCGCGCTGTTTTACGCCAGCACGCTGATTTCCGATAGCCTGCCGCTGCTGCTGCTGATGCAACAAATGTTTCGTCGCCGCAACGGCAGCCTGCCGGTTAATTTCGGCCAACAAATTGCCTGGTCAAGCTGGTTCGATCCCCAGCGCTCTACGCGCGAGCTGACCGAGCGCTGCTATCACCATCTGGAACTGCTTGGAAAAGGCATGCCGGGCGTATTTACAAGCGAAAGCGCTATCGCCCGTCCCGAAGACCGCGCCCTGCTCAAGCGCGAACTGGGTCGGGCGGAAACCCTGGGGCGCACGGCGGATGGCAAAGTGATTTATCTCTGGCAGCGCCGCGACCAGGAAGATGCGCCGATACTGCGCGAACTGGGTCGCCTGCGGGAAATCGCCTTTCGCGCGGTGGGGGAAGGCAGCGGCAAACGACGCGACGTTGACGGCTATGACGACGACTATCTGCATCTGATTCTGTGGGATGAGGAAGATCTTGAGATCGTCGGCGCTTACCGTTTTATGCCAACCGCAATGCAGCTGGCAAAGCGCGGACTGACAGGTATCTACAGCTATAGCCTGTTTCATTACGACGCGCGGATGGACGATATTCTGCAACACGGCATTGAGCTGGGGCGCAGCTTTATCCAGCCGCGCTACTGGGGCCGCCGCGGGCTGGACTACCTGTGGTCCGGCATCGGCGCGTATCTGGCGCGCTATCCGCACTATCGCTATCTGTTCGGCCCGGTGTCGATTTCCGGCGGGCTGCCGCCGTCGGCGCGCGATCTGCTGGTCGCGTTCTATCGACTGTGGTTCCCGGCGACGCATCCGCTGGCGGAGTCGCGCCGCCCTTATCCGGCCTCGCTGCCCGATGTGCTGGCGCAGTTTGGCGGAGAAGATTACAACGACGACCTGGCGCGGCTGAAGTCTCTGCTCGGCAACCTCGGCTGCGCGATCCCGCCGCTGTATAAGCAGTATTCGGAAGTCTGCGAGCCGGGCGGCGTACAGTTTATCGATTTTGGCAGCGACCCGGATTTCAACAACTGCGTGGATGGGCTAGTGTTGGTGGACTTTACCTATCTGAAGGCCAACCGCTATCAGCGCTATATTGGGGTACATCTGGACGCGCAAAAATCGGCATAAAAGCCTTTTCCCGGCTTGCGGCGCATTGCGTCTTAGCCGGGCTACGGGTTTACAGCTTTCTGCGGACCGGTAGCCCGGACAAGGCGCGTTAAGCGCCGCCTCCGGGAAGCCACGTGCAATACCGCTTCCGATGTTCTCCACGGCGCGCGGCCGGGCTACAAGCATTACCCCGCACGGTAATAGGGTTTATCCCCGAGAATCGTCGCCCGGTGCATAATGCGCCGCTGCGGCAGGTAATCGGCGTTGGCGTAGTGCTGGGTGACGCGGTTATCCCAAATCGCCACATCGTTCGGCTGCCAGCGCCAGCGTACCTGGAAGTCCGGTTTGGTGACGTGGGCAAACAGGAAGCTCAGCAGCGTCTCGCTCTCTTTCTCCGTCACGTCGACGATGCGGGTCGTAAAGCCCTCATTGACAAACAGCGCCTGCTTCCCGGTCACCGGATGGGTGCGCACCACCGGATGCAGCAGCGGTGGATTTTTCGCCACCGCCTCTAGCCAGCGCTGATGCTCCTCTTCGTTTTTGCGATATTTATACTCCTGAAACGATTTGCGAAAATCATGCTCCGCGCGCAGGCCGCTTAACAGCTGGCGCAAGGGCGCGGAGAGCGCCTCATACGCGGCAATGCCGCTGGTCCACAGGGTATCGCCGCCGGTTGAAGGCAGCTCTTTTGCCGCGAGTATCGCCCCGGCGGGCGGCGTTTCAATAAAGGTAACATCGGTGTGCCAGTTATCGTTATCCGGCGGGTTATCGTCGTGGGTATCGAGCACGATAATCTCATCCACGCCGGGCGCGTGCGGATAGACCGGATGAATATGCAGGTCGCCAAAGCGCAGGGCGAGATCGCGCTGCTGCTCGGGAGTGATGTTCTGCTCGCGCAGGAACACCACCTGATGGCGCAGCACCGCGTGATACAGCTGTTCAAACTGGTTGTCGCTCAGCGGGCGGGTGATGTCGACGCCGGATACCTGCGCGCCAATATACGGCCCCAGCGGGGTGATACTTAAACGTTCGCTCATTGTACTTCTCCATGCCAGGGGGTCAGGCGACGCTGCAGCGCGCGCAGCCCCAGTTCCAGTAAAAAGGCGATGATGGCAATCACCGCGATGCCGGCCAGCACCACGTCGGTGGCGAGGAATTCACCGGCGGACTGCACCATAAAACCTAACCCGCGGGTAGCGGCAATCAGCTCCGCGGCCACCAGCGTCGACCAGCCCACGCCAAGCCCGATGCGCAGTCCGGTGAGGATCTCCGGCAGCGCGCCGGGCAGGATCACCAGCCACAGTACCTGCGCTTTACTGGCGCCTAAAGCTTGCGCGGCGCGAATACGCACCTGCTGGGCGCTCTTCACGCCCGCCAGCGCCGACATCGCCACCGGCGCGAATATCGCCAGGTAGATCAGCAGGATCTTGGAGGTCTCGCCGATACCGAACCAGATCACCATCAGCGGTAAATAGGCCAGCGGCGGCACCGGGCGATAAAGCTCGATCAGCGGGTCGAGGATCCCGCGTACCGTGGGGCTCAGCCCCATGGCGATCCCTACCGGTACGCCGAGCAGCACCGCTGCCAGCAGCGCGATAACGATACGCGTCAGGCTCGCCGCCAGATGCTGCCAGAGGGTGGCGTCCATAAAGCCCTGCGGACCGGCAATAGCGATCAGTTTCTGCAATACCTGTCCCGGCGGCGGCAGAAACAGCGGGCTAATCAGCTGCAGGGCGGCAACGGCCCACCAGATAGCCAGCAGTACCGCCAGGGTCGCCACGCTCAGACTGAGCTGACGCGAGAGCGGCCAGCGCCACTTCAGTCCCCGCTGACGCGGTTTGTCATTAATGACCACGCTCATGAGAAAGCCTCCCGTTGTTCAAACACCCGGCTGAGGACGTATTCACGCTGTTCGATAAACCGCGGGTCCGATTTAATGCTGCGGCAGGATTCCCCGGCGACGAAGCGGCGGCCAAAATCGAGCGGCAGCCGTTCGAGCACGCGCCCCGGCCCCGGCGAGAGCAGTACCAGTTCGGTGGCCATAAACACCGCCTCTTCGATATCGTGGGTGATCAGCAGTACCTTCTTACCGGTCTCATGCCACAGGCTAAGCAACAGGGTTTGCATCTGCTCGCGGGTAAAGGCATCCAGCGCGCCAAAGGGCTCGTCGAGCAGCAGCACCTGCGGATTTGCCGCCAGCGCGCGGGCAATGCCTACCCGCTGACGCTGGCCGCCGGAGAGCTGCCAGATAAAGCGTTTCTCCGCCCCTTCAAGGCCCACTTTTTTCAGCATCCGCGCGGCGGTGGCCCGGCGCTGCGTTTTGTCGACCCCGGCCAGCTGCAGCCCGAGCGCGACGTTATCCTGCACGTTGCGCCACGGCAGCAGCCCTTCATGCTGAAACACCACGCCGCGATCGGCGCCCGGCCCTTCAACCCGCCGGCCTTCGAGGGTGATGCTGCCGTGCTGATAAGGCACGAATCCGGCAATCAGGTTCAGCAGCGTGGTTTTACCGCAGCCGGAGGGCCCCAGGACCACCAGCAGTTCGCCGCTGTCCAGCGTCAGGTTGATATCCGCCAGCGCCTGTTTACCGCCGTAATCGGCGGAAAGATGCGAGATTTGCAGCATCATGACCTCCTTTTACTTCACAAAACGGTCGGTGACATACTGGCTGTAGTCGCTGCCGGCGGCGGGCACTTTGCCCTGCTCTTTAAGGAACTTCGCGGTATCGATGATGGCTTTATTCACCGGCCCGTTCAGCTCCTGCGCCTGCTGGGCGGCGGTCAGGTAGGTATTGCCTTTCACCAGCCCCGGCACGTCGGCTTCCGGTACGCCGCTTAAGCGCGCCAGCTTGCTGATGTTTTCCGGCTGCTTCAGCCATTCGTCCGGGTTAGCGATATAGGGCTGCTGCGCGTCAATGGCGCTTTTAGCGAAGGCTTTGACGATGTCAGGATGCTTTTCGGCAAAGTCTTTGCGTACTACCCACACATCCAGCGTCGGCGCGCCCCACTCGCCCACCTGCGACGAGTCGGTGAGAACCGTGCCATCTTTTTCCAGCGCGTTAACCGCTGGCGCCCAGACGTAGGCGCCGTCAATGTCACCGCGCTGCCAGGCGGCGATAATCGCCGGCGGCTGCAGGTTAAGGATCTGCACCTGGCCCGGTTTAATCCCCCAGTGCTTCAGCGCCGACAGCAGGCTGTAGTGGGTGGTGGAGATAAAAGGAACGGCGATGCGTTTGCCGATCAGGTCCTGCGGTTTGGTGATGCTCTTCTTCACCACCAGCGCTTCGGAGTTACCGAGCTTTGAGGCCAGCAAGAACACTTCAATCGGCACCTGCTGGGTGGCGGCGACCGCCAGCGGGCTGGAACCGAGGTTGCCGATCTGGACGTCGCCGGAAGCCAGCGCCCGCACGATGCTCGCGCCGCTGTCAAACTTGCGCCAGTCGACGGTCGCCCCGCTGGCTTTAGCGAAGGTGTTGTCCGCCTGGGCGACTTTCGCCGGCTCAGCGGAGGTCTGATACGCCACGGTAACGTTGACCGCCTGGGCCTGAAATGCCGCCAGCGCCAGCGCGGCAATGAGTGTGATACGCGATGATAGTGCCATAGTGTCTGCTTCCCATAGTTGTTATGGGTGCAGTATTTCCGGCGCGATGCGTTTGATGAAGTAATTAAAAATTCTTGCTAAGAACAAAGCGTTTTTAGAAAAAAATCGGCAATGCTTATACACAAAATCATTCATGCTGCATCGAGGCGGCAAGGTTGTTCGTCCCCGGGAGCTGACATAAGTCAGTGACCGGGGCGGGCAAACGAAGCCAACAAAGAGGCAGCTTGAAGGATGAAGTGTATTGCGATTTTGTTACATTCATTGCATAACTGCGCCTGATTGATTGCCAGCGCAGCGGCGGCAGGCATCATAGAACCATGATGCGCTAAGAGAGAAGAAACATGATTCGAGTGGTGCTGGTCGATGACCATGTGGTGGTGCGTTCAGGCTTCGCGCAGTTACTCAGCCTCGAAGAAGATCTCGAGGTGGCTGGCCAGTTCAGCAGCGCGGCGCAAGCCTGGCCGGCATTATTGCGTGACGACGTCGACGTGGCGGTCATGGATATCGCCATGCCGGATGAGAACGGCCTGAGCCTGCTGAAGCGCCTGCGCGCGCAAAAGCCGCAATTCCGCGCCATTATTCTCAGTATTTACGACACCCCCACCTTCGTACAGAGCGCGCTTGATGCCGGCGCCAGCGGCTATCTGACCAAACGCTGCGGCCCGGAAGAGTTGGTCCAGGCGGTGCGTTCCGTCGGTATGGGCGGACACTACCTGTGCGCCGATGCGCTGCGGGCGCTGCGTGGCGGAGAACAACCGGCGCAGGTGCTGGAAGTGCTGACCCCGCGTGAACGCGAAGTGTTTGATTTGCTGGTTAAAGGCGACAGCGTCAAGGAGATCGCCTTTAAGCTCGAGCTCAGCCACAAGACGGTACACGTCCATCGTGCCAACGTGCTGGGAAAACTGCAGTGTCACAGCACCATTGATCTGGTCCATTTCGCCCTCGACCACCAGCTGCTGGCGGGTCATTAATGTCGCGCAGCCTTCGTCACGGGGTGATTTCGCTGTTCATCGTGCTGGCCTGGGGAAGCGGCTGGCTAATGCTGTGGACGCTCGGGTTTTATCTGACCCAGAACGGCCAGCAGGCGGCGCTGTTCCTGCCGCACGGCGTCTATCTGGCGCTGCTGATCCTGCTTTCTCGCCGCTACTGGCCCGCGCTGGCGCTGCCTCCGGTGCTGATGCTGCTCTGGCTGCACGGCGAACAGCTGCTGAACGGCTATCTTCTGCTGGCCGCGCCGTTGATCGGCCTGCTTCCCGCCGGCATCGCCCAACAGTTCTGGCACCGCTTTCCCCTTTACTGGCAGCGGCTGACGCTGCTGCTGGCGACGGTTACCGCCAGCGCATTGCTCAACACCGCCCTGCTGTCGCCGTTTGTGAAAAGCCCGGCGATGATGCTCGGCCTGGCCTCGTTTACCGGCGGGGTGCTGCTGACGCCGTTTGTCTATCTGATCTTTGAATTCCTGCGCCAGCAGCACCGCTACCATCTGCTGGGGCTGGATACCAACAATCCGCCGCTGCGCACCTCGCTGATCATCTGGTGCAGCCTGTTCTTTATCATCGGTATCGGCACACAAATGGTGCTGTCGCCGGAAATCGAGCGCCTGCTGCTGATTGTGGTATTTCTGCCTAACGTGGTGATGGCGTGGAAGTTCGGCTGGCAGGGCGGCGTCCTCTCCGGCCTGCTGGGCAGCATGATGATTACTATCGCCCGCCAGGTTGGCGTTGGATTCAGCAATCTGGTGGAGCTGGAGATTTTTCTGGCCACCCAGGCGCTGCTCGGCATCGGGCTGGGCATTGCCATCAGCCGCCAGCAGCACCTGGCGCAAAACCTGCACCACTACCGCCAGCGGCTGGAAGCGGAGCTGGCGGCGCGGCGGGCGCTGGCCGAAAAGCTGATCCATACCGAAGAGGATACGCGCAAAAACCTGGCGCGCGAGCTACACGACGAAATCGGCCAGAACATCACCGCCATTCAGATCCAGTCGCAGCTGGTGAAGCGGGCGCGCGATCCGGCGCAAACCCAGGCCGCCGCCAGTCAGATTAACGATCTCGCCCGACGCATCCACCACTCCACCCGCCAGCTGCTGCGCCAGCTACGCCCTCCGGCCCTCGATGAGCTGTCGTTTAAAGAGGCGCTGCACCATCTGCTCAATGAGTTTGCCTTTGCCGAGCGCGGTATCCGCTGCCGCTTTGACTACCGGCTCACCGCCACGCCGGAGAGCGAAACGGTGCGCTTCACCCTCTATCGGCTGCTTCAGGAGCTGCTTAACAACGTCTGTAAGCACGCCGACGCCAGCGAGGTCGCCATTGCCCTGTTTCAGCAGGGCGCGCTGCTGCGCCTGGAGGTAAAAGACAACGGCATCGGCCTTCGCGCCGACCAAATGGCCGGCTTCGGCATTCAGGGCATGCGCGAACGGGTCAGCGCCCTCGGCGGAGAACTGACGCTGGAGTCGCAGCGCGGCACACGCGTAATTGTTAACTTGCCCACAAATTTGCAACAAACAGCCGGCTAACCAGGAAAAAGTCTTAGTCACTCCGGACTTTCTCTCATCCTCTTTCGATTTCACTTTCATATAGTCAGCAAAACGGAGACGGCTATGCACGCACGCTCAGCAACCGACATTAATCACCATTACCGAACGCTGCGTCCGCAGCTGCTGATGTACATGGTCATCGGGTATGCGGCGTTTTACCTGACGCGCAAAAGCGTCAACTACGTTCTGCCGGCGCTGCAAACGGATCTGGGGCTGGATAAAGGCGATATCGGCCTTCTGGGGTCGCTGTTTTATCTGACCTACGGCCTGTCAAAGTTTGCCGCCGGACTGTGGCACGACAGCCACGGACAGCGCTGGTTTATGGGCGCGGGCCTGTTCGCCACCGGTCTGCTGAACGTGGTGTTCGCCTTCGGCGAGTCGCTGACGCTGCTGCTGGCGGTCTGGACGCTGAACGGATTTTTTCAGGGCTGGGGCTGGCCTCCCTGCGCCCGCCTGCTAACCCACTGGTACTCGCGCAACGAACGCGGTTTCTGGTGGGGCTGCTGGAATATGTCGATCAATATCGGCGGAGCGATTATCCCGCTGATTAGCGCCTTTGCCGCCCACTGGTGGGGCTGGCAGGCGGCGATGCTGGCACCGGGGATGATCAGCATGGCATCAGGCATCTGGTTAACGCTACAGCTGAAAGGAACGCCCCGCGAAGAGGGATTGCCGTCGGTGGGCGCCTGGCGTAACGACCCGCTGGAGCTACGCCAGGAGCGGCAAAGCCCGCCGATGGGGCTGTGGCAAATGCTGCGCACCACGATGCTGAAGAATCCGATGATCTGGCTGCTGGGCGTCTCTTATGTGCTGGTCTACCTGATCCGCATCGCGCTCAACGACTGGGGCAACATCTGGCTGACGGAGAGCCACGGCGTCAATCTGCTCAGCGCCAACGCCACGGTGATGCTGTTTGAAGCGGGCGGTCTGCTCGGGGCGCTGTTCGCCGGATGGGGCTCGGATCTGCTGTTCAGCGGCCAGCGGGCGCCGATGATTTTACTGTTCACGCTGGGGCTGATGGTCTCCGTCGCCGCGCTCTGGCTGGCGCCGGTGCACCACTACGCGCTGCTGGCGGTTTGTTTCTTTACGGTGGGCTTCTTCGTTTTCGGCCCGCAAATGCTGATTGGCCTCGCGGCAGTGGAGTGCGGACACAAAGCGGCGGCGGGCTCCATCAGCGGATTTCTCGGCCTGTTCGCCTATCTGGGGGCAGCGCTGGCGGGCTGGCCTCTGTCGCTGGTCATTGAACGCTACGGCTGGTCGGGGATGTTCAGTTTACTCTCCGTCGCCGCGGTACTGATGGGTTTATTACTGATGCCGCTGCTGATGGCGAGCATTACTACCTCTGCTGCTCAAAGGATAAAATAATGAAAAAAACGCTGGTCACAACCCTGATTGCTTCCGGCATTGCGCTGGCGACGTTAAGCGGCGCGGCGCACGCCAAAGGTCGTCTGGTGGTCTATTGCAGCGCCACCAACGAAATGTGTGAGGCGGAAACCAAAGCCTTCGGCGAAAAATACGACGTAAAAACCTCGTTTATTCGCAATGGCTCCGGCAGCACGCTGGCGAAGGTTGACGCCGAGAAGAAAAACCCGCAGGCGGATGTCTGGTACGGCGGCACGCTCGATCCGCAGTCCCAGGCCGGCGAAATGGGCCTGCTGCAGCCCTATAAATCGCCGAATCTTACGCAGGTCATGGAGCAGTTCCGCGATCCGGCGAAGCTGAAAGGCAACTACTCCTCGGCGGTATACGTCGGCATTCTCGGCTTCGGCGTTAACACCCAGCGCCTGAAAGAGAAAAACCTGCCGGTGCCGAAATGCTGGAAGGATCTAACCAAACCGGAATACAAAGGCGAAATCCAGATCGCCGACCCGCAGAGCTCCGGTACCGCCTACACCGCGCTGGCGACCTTCGCCCAGCTGTGGGGGGACGATCAGGCTTTCGATTATCTTAAACAGCTCAACGCTAACGTCTCCCAGTACACGAAATCCGGGATCGCCCCGGCGCGCAACGCCGCCCGCGGCGAAACGGCCATCGGCATCGGCTTCCTGCACGACTATTCGCTGGAAAAAGAACAGGGCGCGCCGCTGGAGCTGATCTCGCCGTGCGAAGGCACCGGCTACGAAATTGGCGGCGTGAGCATTCTGAAGGGCGCGCGCAACCTCGACAACGCCAAGCTGTTCGTCGACTGGGTGCTGTCGAAAGAGGCCCAGGAGCTGGCGTGGAAGAAAGGTAAGTCTTATCAGATCCTGACCAACACCACCGCCGAAACCTCGCCGAACTCGCTGAAGCTCGACGACCTGAAGCTTATCAACTACGACATGGATAAATACGGCTCAACGGACGTGCGTAAAGCGCTCATCAATAAATGGGTTAGCGAAGTGAAGATGGGTAAATAAGCCCACATTTTGCGGTTAATGCCCGGTGGCGCTCACGCTTACCGGGCCTACATACAACACCGGAAAACTTATGTCACACACACTTGCACTCCATCCCGTGAAAAAGCGGGATGCGATATTCCTTTGGGTTTTATTCGGCTGGCTGGCGTTCGCCCTGCTGCCGAGCTGGAGCCTGGATTACGGTCTGCTGGAGTCCACGCGCGATGAAATTCTCGCGGCCTACGGCTGGTCACAGTTCAATATCAGCTGGCTGTGGTATCTGCTGCCGAGCCTGCTACTGATTCGTCCATGGCAGGAAGCCAGACGAGAACAGCGCAGCCGCCACTATCTTGATGCCGGCTGGGCATTTTTATGTATGGCGTTTATTGTCGTCAGCGCCACCGTGGAAGGCCGCGGGTTAGGCTACGCCACCATCGTGCTGTTTGTCGCGCTGGGGGCCATCATGACCCTGGCGCTCACCCGCCTGGAATGGCTGGGCGGCGACCGCTTTGTGATTGGTTCGCTGGTCACCATCGTGGCGTTAATCGGCGTCTTTATCGTCTGGCCGAGCATCGCCATTTTTATCCCGATGTTCACCAACGACGCCGGCGAGTTTGCCCCGCTGGCGTTTATGGCCGTGCTGTCGCAGGCGCATATTGTCCAGGTGATCCTCAACTCCATCGCCCTGTCGATTGCGGTAGGCATCGGCTGCACTTTCTTTGGTCTGGTGCTGGCGATTTACACCACCCGCATCGCGAAGCGCAGCGCGATTATCGGCCGCATTTTCTCGATTCTGCCAATCGTCACCCCGCCCTTTGTCGTCGGCCTCGGCGTTACCCTGATGATGGGCCGTTCCGGCTACGTCACCGAACTGATGGTCGACTGGTTCGGCTTAACCAACACCAACTGGCTGTACGGATTTACCGGCATCTGGCTGGCGCAGGTGCTGGCGTTCACCCCGATGGCGTTTATGATCCTCGACGGCGCGATTAAGACCATTCATCCGTCGCTGGAGGAGGCGTCGTACACCCTGCGCGCCAGCCGCTGGCAGACCTTCAATGGCGTCTTCGTCCCGCTGCTGAAACCAGCGCTGGCGAACGCGTTTTTAATCGTCATCGTTCAGTCGCTGGCCGACTTCAGCAACCCGCTGGTGCTTGGCGGCAACTTCGACGTGCTGGCGACGCAAATCTACTTCTATATCACCGGTTCGCAGCTCGATTATCAGGCCGCCAGTACCCTCGGCGCATTCCTGCTGCTGTTCTCGCTGCTGGTGTTCTGCATTCAGTATATGTGGATCGGCAAGCGCTCTTACGTCACGGTTTCCGGCAAGTCCTATCGCGGCGACGTGCAGCCGCTGCCGGTGACCCTGGTGTGGAGCGTGATCGCCATTCTGGCGGTGTGGATCGCCTTTAACGCCCTGCTCTACGGCAGCATTTTCTACGGCAGCTTTACCGTTAACTGGGGCGTGGACTACACCCTGACGCTGGATAACTTCATCAAGCTGTTCGGCCAGGGGATGAGCGACGGTGCGTGGCCTTCGCTGCTTGATACCCTGCTGTATGCCGGGATCGCCGCGCCGATCACCGCCGCCTTCGGCCTGCTGATCGCCTGGATCGTGGTGCGTCAGCAGTTTAAAGGCAAAAAGACCATCGAGTTCACCACCATGCTGTGCTTCGCGGTGCCGGGCACCGTGGCGGGCGTCTCCTATATCCTCGCCTTTAACAGCGCGCCGGTGTACCTCACAGGAACGGCGGCGATAGTGATTATCTCGATGGTGATGCGTAACGTGCCGGTGGGCATTCGGGCAGGCATTGCCGGTTTAGGCCAGATCGACAAATCGCTCGACGAAGCCTCGCTCAGCCTGCGCGCGGGTTCTCTGCGCACCATCACGCACATTCTGCTACCGCTGCTGCGCCCGGCGATCCTCTCGGCGCTGATCTACAGCTTTGTGCGCGCCATTACCACCGTCAGCGCCATTGTGTTCCTCGTGACGCCGGACACCCGCGTCGCTACCGCCTATATCCTCAACCGGGTGGAAGACGGCGAATACGGCGTGGCGATCGCCTACGGATCGATTCTGATCGTAGTGATGCTGGCGATTATTTTCCTCTTTGACTGGCTGATCGGGGAAGCGCGTATCTCCCGTTCAAAAGCCAAAAACCAGGCGTAATGGAGCGCTCTATGAGTCAGAAAAATTTTGTTGAGCTGCGCAACGTCACCAAGCGATTCGGCAGCAACATGGTTATCGACAATATCAATCTCACCATCCCACAGGGGCAAATGGTGACGCTGCTCGGCCCTTCCGGCTGCGGCAAGACCACCATCCTGCGCCTGGTCGCCGGGCTGGAAAAACCGAGCGAAGGGCAGATTTACATCGACGGTGAAGACGTCACCCATCGCTCCATTCAGCAGCGCGATATCTGTATGGTGTTTCAGTCATATGCCCTGTTCCCGCATATGTCGCTGGGGGACAACGTCGGCTACGGTCTGAAAATGCTCGGCGTGCCGCGCGGCGACGTCAAAGCACGGGTGAAAGAGGCGCTGGCGATGGTCGATCTGGAAGGATTCGAAGACCGCTATGTCGATCAGATCTCCGGCGGCCAGCAGCAGCGCGTAGCGCTGGCGCGCGCCCTGATCCTCAAGCCGAAGGTGCTGCTGTTTGATGAGCCGTTAAGTAACCTCGACGCCAACCTGCGGCGCAGCATGCGCGACAAGATCCGCGAACTGCAAAAGCAGTTTGATATTACCTCGCTGTACGTGACCCACGATCAAAGTGAAGCCTTTGCGGTTTCCGATACCGTGCTGGTGATGAATAAGGGGCATATCATGCAGATCGGCTCGCCGCAGGATCTTTACCGCCAACCCGCGTCGCGCTTTATGGCGAGCTTTATGGGCGACGCCAACCTGTTCCCGGCCGCCTTCAGCGAGGGTTTCGTCGATATTTATGGCTATCGGCTGCCGAGGCCGCCGCATTTTGCCGCCCACGGCGAGGGCAGCGTCGGCGTCCGCCCGGAGGCGATCACCCTGAGCGATCGCGGCGAGGAGAGCCAGCGCTGCACGATCCGCCACGTGGCCTATATGGGGCCGCAGTATGAGGTGACGGTAGAGTGGCACGGGCAGGAGATCTTATTGCAGGTTAACGCCACCCGTCTGCAGCCGGACGTCGGCGAGCACTATTATCTCGAAATCCATCCGTACGGGATGTTTGTGTTAGCGGATGCTGGGTGATTGATGCCGGGTAGCGCTTACGCTTACCCGGCCTACGGTTCGTGCACGTTGTAGGCCGGGTAAGGCATCAGCCGCTACCCGGCGCAAACTCAACGCCGTGCGTTCAGTTCGGCAATATCCTTCGGCGTCGTGCGGCAGCAGCCGCCAATCAGTTTCGCCCCCGCCGCCAGCCACTGAGGTAAATATCCCGCCAGCGTTTCACAGGCTTCGCCGTGGTGATGCCAGGTCTTGGACTCCGGGTCATAGTGCTCCCCGGAATTAGGATAAACCACCAGCGGCAGCGCCGTCAGGCTATGCAGATGCGCCAGCGCGGCGGTGGTGCTCTCCAGCGCGATACAATTAATGCCCAGCGCCACCACCTGCGGATAGTTTGCCAGCACCCCAATCACTTCCCGCAGCGGCGTGCCGTCGCTGAGATGCTGCGCATCGCGCAGGGTAAACGAGAACCACGCCCGCGCGCGCGGATAGGCGGTCAGCAGCTCTGCCAGCGCCTTAATCTCGGCGAAGTTGGGCAAGGTTTCACAGGCCAGCAGATCGGCCCCGGCGTCGAGCAGCGCTTCAACGCGCGGACGATGAAACGCCTGAAATTCTTCATGGCTGCGGAGATAATCGCCGCGATACTCCGAGCCGTCCGCCAGGTAGGCGCCGTACGGCCCGACCGAACCGGCAACCAGCAGCGCGCCCGCCTGCGGGTTTTCCGCCAGATACGCCTCCCGCGCCTTACGGGCAAGCTCGACGCTTTTGCCGATCAGCGCTTTCGACTGCGCTTCATCCAGCCCGCGGGCAGCAAAGCCCGCCGGCGTCGCCTGATAGCTGGCGGTGATCGCCACCTGCGCACCGGCGCGGAAATAGTCGAGATGAACTTCGCGGATAAGCTCCGGATTGTCGACCAGTACTTTCGCCGACCACAGGCTGTCGGCAAGATTACAGCCGCGCCCTTCCAGCTCTGTCGCCATCGCGCCGTCCAGCAGGATAAAGGGCCTTGCGTCAAGGAGGGCGGTTAACGGATTATTCTGCGACATGTTGAGGCTCCTGGGTGAGTTTCCGTGAACGAGTCAGATAATACGCACCATAACACAGGGCCACGAACGGGATCCCGCACCACAGCGCAATCCTCTGACTCGGGTCAAACGCCAGACCCACGCAGGCCACCAGACAAAGCACAAATCCCAGCGCCGGCACTAGCGGATACCACGGCGCGCGGTAGTGCAGTTCGCTTAGCGCCTTCCCCTGCTGCAGATGGCGGCGGCGGAACATAAAGTGCGAGGCGCAGATGCTCAGCCATACCGCCACGACCGCAAAGCCGGAAATCGCCGACAGCGCGACAAATACCGTATCCGGGGCCACGACGCTGGAGAACAGCGCCAGCACGCCGCCGAGCATGCTCACCGAAATCGCCGTCAGCGGCACGCCGTTTTTGGTCAATTTGGTAAAACAGGCCGGCAGCGTGTTTTCATTGGAGAGCGACCACAGCATCCGCCCGGAGGCGTAGAGGCCGGAGTTGGCCGCTGACAGAATCGCCGTCAGGATCACAAAGTTAAAGATATCCGCCGCGTAGGGGATCCCCACCTTTTCGAACACCAGCACAAACGGGCTTTTCTCTACCCCCGCCTGCTGCATCGGGATCAGCGCCGCCAGCACGAAGACGGTGCCGATAAAAAAGATAATCAGCCGGGCGATGGTGGTGCGAATGGCCACCGGAATCACTTTATGCGGATTTTCCGTTTCCCCGGCCGCAATGCCGATAAGCTCGGTGCCGGAGAAGGCGAAGTTGACCGCCACCATGGTCATCAGGATCGGCAGACCGCCGTGCGGGAACCAGCCTTCGGCGGTGATATTGCGCAGCCCCGGCGCCGGCGAGCCATCCTGCATCGGAATAATGCCGAAGATCGCCGCCCCGCCGAGAATAATAAAAGCAATAATGGTGATCACTTTCACCAGCGAGAACCAGAATTCACCTTCGGCAAAGAAGCGGGTAGAGATAACGTTGAGGGCGAAAATAACCGCGCAGAACACAACGCACCAGACCCATACCGGCACCTGCGGAAACCAGTACTGCATGCAGAACCCGGCAGCGGTGAAGCTGGAGCCAAGCGCCACGGTCCAGGTCAGCCAGTAAAGCCAGGCGACGGTATATCCCGTCGCCGGGCCAAGATAGCGCGCGGCGTAGACGTGAAACGCCCCGGTTTCCGGCATCGCCACCGAGAGTTCGCCCAGACACTGCATCACCAGCCAGACCACCAGCGCGCCAATCAGATAGGCCAGCAGCGTACCCGCCGCTCCGGTGGTGGAGATGATATAGCCGGTATTAAAGAATAACCCTGTGCCAATAACGCCACCCAGCGACAGCATGATCAGGTGGCGGGTCTTCATGGTGCGCTTAAGCTGCCCACCTTGTTGTTGTGTTGTTTGCATTTGACCTCATGGGCGTATAGACATCTAAACATCCAAGTAAGAGATTCCTTATACCGCGACCACTGCTAAATTGCAAAGCGACCTGGCGCGATGGCGTAAAAAAGATGCTGGCGCCATCGTGCACCAGCAACGCCACATTTGCGGGCAACTGCACCACGGCGGCTCTCCCGCCGGTTGCGGTCTGCCCCTTTTTTGATCCTCGTTGGCGTAAACCGCCGCGTTTATCGGTGGTATGCCCTGGCATTCTCTTTGCAACCCTCCCGATATCTTTATCTGGCGAGGCAACGAACATGACAGAGCAAACCACAACGCTAAAAAGAACGCTCGGCAGTTTCCGCTTATGGGGGATCGCCGTTGGGCTGGTTATTTCCGGAGAGTATTTTGGCTGGAGCTACGGCTGGTCCCAGGCCGGGACGCTGGGCTTTATGATCGTCGCGCTGGCCATCGCTGCGATGTACTGCGCCTTTATTTTTAGCTTTACCGAGCTGACCACCGCCATTCCGCATGCGGGCGGTCCATTTGCCTACGCCTACCGCGCCTTTGGCCCGACCGGCGGGTTTATCGCCGGCTTCGCGACCCTGATTGAATTCGTCTTCGCCCCGCCCGCCATCGCCATGGCCATCGGCGCCTACCTTAACGTGCAGTTTCCGGCGCTCGACCCCAAATGGGTGGCCTGCGGCGCCTACATCATCTTTATGACACTGAATATTCTCGGCGTGGGCATTGCCGCCACCTTTGAGCTGGTGGTGACGTTATTAGCGATTTTCGAACTGCTGGTGTTTATGGGCGTTGTCGCGCCGGGTTTCTCCTGGAGCCACTTTACCGCTAACGGCTGGGCGGGCGCGGAGAGCTTCAGCGGCCTGGCGCTGCCGGGCATGTTTGCCGCCATCCCGTTTGCTATCTGGTTTTTTCTGGCGATTGAAGGCGCATCGATGGCCGCCGAAGAGGCTAAAGATCCGCAGCGCACCATTCCCCGGGCGCTGGGCGGCGGCATCCTGACTCTGACCGTGCTGGCGATCGGCGTGATGATCTTTGCCGGCGGCGTGGGCGACTGGCGAACCCTGGCCAATATTAACGATCCGCTGCCGCAGGCGATGAAAATGGTGGTCGGCAACAGCAGCGGCTGGCTGCATATGCTGGTGTGGCTGGGGCTCTTCGGCCTGGTGGCCTCGTTCCACGGGATTATCATGGGCTACTCGCGGCAGATTTACTCGCTGGCGCGCGCGGGCTATCTCCCCGCCAGCCTGGCGACGCTGAACCGCCGCACCCGCACGCCGCATCTGGCGATCCTCGCCGGGGGCGTGGTGGGCATCGCCGCCATTTTCTCCGATTCGCTGATCACCATTAGCGGGATGCCGCTGACCGCCTGTATCGTCACGATGTCGGTATTTGGCGCTATTGTTATGTATATCACCTCGATGGCGGCGCTGTTTAAACTGCGCCGCAGCGAGCCGAAGCTGATTCGACCGTTCCGCGCGCCGCTCTATCCGTGGGCGCCGGCCTTCGCCCTGGCCATGGCGGTACTCTGCCTGGTGGCGATGGTCTGGTACAACACGCTGCTGGCGCTGATTTTCGCCGCCATGATGCTCGGCGGCTACCTGTGGTTTCGCAAGACCGCAGCGGCCCGCCAGCGCGCGGCGGTGGATCCGCAGCTGCGTACGGTCTCCTGAGGAGGCGACACATGTATAAAACCACGCTATCGGGCCAGGTATGGCGCTTTGATAGTCTGAAAACCTTGATGGCGAAGGCCTCCCCAGCGCGTTCCGGCGACGCGCTGGCGGGCGTTATCGCCGGCTCCGCCGAAGAGCGGATGGCGGCCAAAATGGCGCTGGCGGAGGTTCCGCTCACCGAGATTCTCGATAATCCGCTGATTCCCTACGAGCAGGATGAGGTGACCCGCCTGATCCTCGATACCCACGACAGTCGGGGCTTCGCGGCGATTCGCCATCTGACGGTCGGCGATTTTCGCGACTGGCTGCTCGATGACGCCACCGACGAGGCAGCGCTGCGCGAGGTCGCAAGGGCTATCACCCCGGAGATGGCAGCTGCGGTCAGCAAGCTGATGCGTAACCAGGATCTGGTCCTCGCCGCCAGCAAATGCCGGGTGGTGACCCGTTTTCGCAACACTATCGGCCTGCCGGGGCGCCTGAGCGTGCGCCTGCAGCCCAATCACCCGACCGATGATATGAAAGGCATCGCCGCCAGCATGCTCGACGGCCTGCTGTACGGCGCCGGGGACGCGGTGATCGGCATTAACCCGGCCAGCGACAGCCTGCCAGTGCTGGCGCAGCTAAACCATATGCTTGACGATATTATTCAGCGCTTCGCCATCCCCACTCAGTCGTGCATTTTGACCCACGTCACCAACACCCTGCAGCTGATTGAGCGCGGCGCGCCGGTGGATCTGGTGTTCCAGTCGGTGGCTGGTACCGAAGCCGCCAACAGCGGTTTCGGCATTAATCTGGCGCTGCTGCAGGAAGCGCGGGAAGCGGCGCTTAGCCTGAACCGCGGCACGCTGGGCAACAACGTAATGTATTTTGAAACCGGCCAGGGCAGCTGCCTTTCCGCCAACGCCCATCACGGCGTTGATCAGCAGACCTGCGAAGCCCGGGCCTACGCCGTCGCCCGCCATTTTGAGCCGCTGCTGGTCAATACGGTGGTGGGCTTTATCGGCCCGGAGTATCTGTACGATGGTAAGCAGATTATCCGCGCCGGGCTGGAAGATCACTTCTGCGGCAAGCTGATGGGGCTGCCCATCGGCTGCGACGTTTGCTACACCAATCACGCCGAAGCGGATCAGGACGATATGGATACCCTGCTGACGCTGCTCTGCGCGGCCGGGCTGACCTTTTTGATCGGCGTTCCGGGGGCTGACGATATTATGCTCAACTACCAAAGCACCTCGTTCCACGATGCCCTTTACGCCCGCCGACTGCTGGGCTTGCAGCATGCGCCTGAGTTCGCCGACTGGCTGACGAAGATGCAGATTATTGACCGCCACGGCGCGCTGCGTCTGACCGATGCCCGCCATCCGCTGCTTTCCGTCCTGCCGCAAGGAGAACCGGTATGAATCCTCCCGACGCCTGGAACCCGCTGCGTGAATTTACCGATGCGCGGATTGCGCTGGGGCGCAGCGGCGCCAGCCTGCCGACCCGCGAAGTGCTGAATTTCGGCCTCGCCCACGCCCGGGCGCGCGATGCGATTCACCAGCCTTTCGCCAGCGACCAGTTAGTCCAGCCGCTGGCGGAACTGGGGCTGTCGACGCTGACCGTGCGCAGCGCCGCCAGCGATCGCCATGTCTATCTGAATCGCCCGGATCTTGGGCGACAGCTGAACGAAGAGAGCCGCGCCGACCTCGCCACCAGCGGCGCGCGCCCCGCCGACCTGCTGCTGGTGATTGGCGACGGGCTGTCGTCGTACGCCGTGCAGCGCCAGGCGGTACCGCTGATTCGCGCCCTGCTGCCCTATCTGAAAACCCTCGGCCTGAGCCTGGCCCCGGTGGTGCTGGCGCACCAGTCGCGGGTCGCGCTGGGCGATGATATAGGCGAAACGCTGAAGGCCAGAGCGGTGGCGATATTGATTGGCGAACGGCCCGGGCTCTCCTCGCCGGACAGCCTCGGGGTGTATTTAACCTGGCAGCCGCATCGCCAGCGGCTGGAGTCGGAGCGCAACTGTATTTCTAATATCCGTCCGGAAGGGCTGAGCTTTGATGCCGCCGCTTTTAAGCTGGCCTGGCTACTGGAGCAGGCCTTTTTGCGGCGGCTTACCGGAGTGCGCCTGAAAGATGAAAGCGATAATCCGGCGCTGCATGGAAAAATAAAACCGTTGAGCCAGTTAAAATAATAAGTCACGCGAACAGCAGAATAGATTTTTAATATTATCGAGCGCACCTGGATATTATATTCGGGCGCGCGCTGAAATTGCGGATTTTCCAGGCCGGGTAAGGCGTCAGCCGCCACCTGGCAAAATGCGCTCACCGTACTAAAAACAGTATTTTCATCAGCCTTATGCCCTTTCCTGCAGGTAATAAGAATATTGCATGAGTAAAAACGAAACGGACGTTGTAAGGTAATTCTGCGCATTAAATATATCTCGTTATCTATTCAACATAACAGCCAATAATTCGCCGGATATCCTGGTGAATTATGTCTCAATGTTATGCAGTCATTGATGGTTAAAGATAAATAATCGACCGACGGTGAGGTAGCAATGAACAAGTTTTCCGGGAAAGCGTCTTTAATGGCCACGCTGGTTGCCGCGTGGGTCGGTGCCAGCAGCGCGCAGGCGGCTGAAATTAAAATCGGCGTGGTATTGCCACTGAGCGGCGCGCTGAGCGGCTACGGTCAGCCGTCGCAAAAAGGACTGGATATTATCCAGAGCATTACGCCGACGTTAAAAAACGGCGACACCGTGAAGCTTATCGTGATTGACGATAAGAGCGACAAGGTCGAAGCCGCTAACGCCATGCAGCGCCTGGTCTCCAGCGATAAAGTCGACGCGGTGATCGGCGAAGTCACCTCCTCCAATACCCTGGCGATGACCAAAATCGCCGACGACAGCAAAACGCCGCTGGTCTCCTCAACCGCCACCAACGACCGCGTCACCCGCAACCATCCTTACGTCAGCCGGGTCTGCTTCTCCGACAGCTTCCAGGGCGTGGTCGGCGCTAACCTCGCCTCGCGCGATCTGAAGGCCAAAACCGCCGCCATCGTTTTCGACAGCAGCAACGACTACTCCGTCGGTCTGGCGAAGGCCTTCCGCACGCAGTTCCTGAAAAATGGCGGCACCATACCTATCGAAGTTCAGGCCCCCGGCGGCAGCAAAGACTTTAAGGCCCAGCTGGCCAGCGTGAAGGCGAAGAACGTCGACATGATTTATATGCCGATTTACTACACCGAAGGGGCGCTCATCGCCGTACAGGCTAAACAGCTGGGGCTGAGCAAACCGGTGGTCGGCGGCGACGGACTGGCGGCGGATCAGGTCTTTTTTGACGTCGGTAAAGACGCGGTCAACGGCTATATGACCACCGACTACTACTCACCTAACGCCAAAGAGCAAACGCCAGCGGGCGAGGTGTTTATTAAAGCCTGGGAAGCCAAATACCAGCAGCCGACCCACACCTGGGGCGCGATGGCGGCGGACGCCTATAACGTCATTATCAACGCCATGAACCAGTGCAGCGACCCGCACGACCGGGTTTGCGTTAACGAAAAAATTCGCGCCACTAAGGACTTCCAGGGCGTGACCGGTACGCTGACGTTACAAAACGGCGACGCTATCCGCAGCGCGGTCATCAACGAAGTGAAGGATGGCAAGCTGGCGTTTCGTACCGTGGTTAATCCTTAACCCCGTCATACTTCAAGTTGCATGTGCGCTGGCTGTGTTACTCGGCTCATCCATGAGCCTCGCCCCTACGGGGCCAGCGCAAGCACTGTTCAAAACGGTTAACCGTTTTGTCCTGCAACTCGAATTATTTAGGGAAAATAAGAGAGATATCAGATGGATGGTGCCATTTTTCTCCAGCAAGTGGTCAATGGAATGAGCCTTGGGGGCATGTACGCCCTGATTGCCATCGGTTATACGATGGTTTATGGGGTGCTGCGCCTGATCAACTTCGCCCATGCGGACGTGATGATGGTCGGGGCGTTTACCACCCTGTTTTTGTTTTCTTCCATTGGGCTACCCTTCGGGGTAGCCGTTTTCCTGACCCTCGCGCTGTGCGGCCTGTTCGGGATGCTGATCGACCGGGTGGCCTATCGCCCGCTGCGCCAGGCCTCCAAAATCTCAATGCTGATCACCGCCATCGGCGTCAGCTTTTTCCTCGAAAACCTGTTCAACGTGCTGTTTGGCGGCAGCTCGCGTTTCTTTTCCTCACCGGACTTTTTCAACAACACCCGCGCCTTTGGCGACGTGATTATCACCAACGTGGCGTGGATCGTGCCGCTGATCACCGTCCTGCTGCTGCTGGCGATCCTCTGGCTGCTGTACCGTACCCGCTACGGGATGGCGATACGCGCGGTGGCCTTCGACGTCAATACCGTGCGCCTGATGGGCATCGACGCCAACCGCATTATCTCGTTGGTGTTCGCCCTCGGCAGCAGCCTCGCGGCGCTGGGCGGGGTTTTCTACTCCATCAGCTACCCCACCATCGATCCGCTGATGGGGGTGCTGATTGGCCTGAAGGCGTTCGCCGCCGCGGTACTCGGCGGGATCGGCAGCGTCACCGGCGCGGTGCTCGGCGGCTTTATTCTCGGCTTTACCGAAGTGGTGGCGGTCGCCCTCTTTCCCGAGCTGGGCGGCTACAAAGACGCTTTTGCCTTTATGTTCTTGATTCTGGTCCTCTTGTTCCGCCCGGTTGGCATTATGGGCGATGAACGTCTGGAAAGGAGCCGTTTCTGATGCTCAACGCTACGACTACCGCCGGGGCGCAGCTGCGCAACCTGGTCATTATTGTTCTCTGCATCGCGCTGCTGGCCGGGATCAACGTCGTCTTCAACGACTACATTATTCGCGTCATCAGTACCATTTTTGTCTTTATGATCCTCGCGGTCAGCTACAACCTGATCAACGGCGTTACCGGGCAGCTGTCGCTGGAGCCCAACGGCTTTGTGGCGGTCGGCGCTTACGTCACCGCCCTGCTGATCCTCTCCAGCGATAGTAAGCTGGATATGTTTGAGATGGCCGCGCCCAGCCCGTGGATCCTCGTGCTGCACGCCGGTTTCCTGCCCGCCTTGCTGATCAGCGGCCTGTGCGCGGCAACGCTGGCGGTGTGCCTGGCCCTGCCGGTCTTCCGCGTGCGCGGCGACTACCTGGCGATTGTGACCCTCGGCTTCGGCTTTATCATTAAAATCCTCGCTATCAACAACCCGCAGATCACCAACGGCGCGATTGGCCTCAACGACATCCCGCAACAGCCGCATCTGCTGTTCTGGTGCGGGCTGTTCGCCCTGCTGGCGACCGGGATGATTCTGCAGCTGGTGTGGTCGAAGTACGGGCGAATGATGAAAGCGGTGCGCGACGACGAAGACGCAGCCATCGCCATGGGGGTGAACACGTTTCGCATTAAAACCTGCGCCTTCGCCACCAGCGCCTTCTTCGAAGGGATCGGCGGCGGCCTGCTGGCCTCGCTGTTGACCACCATTTCGCCGGGCCTGTTCGACTTTATGCTCACCTTTCAGCTGCTGATTATTATCGTGCTCGGCGGCCTGGGCAGCACCACCGGCGCGTTGCTCGGTACCGTGCTGGTGGTCGGCAGCGGCGAGTGGCTGCGCTTTCTCGACCAGCCGCTCCAGTTCTTCGGTCACGATCTCGGCGCGTATCCGGGCCTGCGGATGGTGGTTTTCTCGCTGCTGCTGCTGATCATCATGCTGTTCGCTCGCGAAGGTCTGCTGGGCAAAAAAGAGATTTGGCAAGTGGGAAAAAGAGGTCGCGGCTATGGCGCAAAATAAGGTCATTTTAGAGGTACAGGACGTGACCATGCAGTTCGGCGGCCTGCGGGCCATCGACAGCGTCAGTTTCCACGTCGACGAGGCGGAAATTTTTGGTCTGATTGGCCCGAACGGCGCGGGTAAGACCACCATGTTTAACGTGATTACCGCCAACTATAAACCGACCAGCGGCAGCGTGACCCTGGCGGGAAAATCGCTAAAAGGGCTGAAGCCGAACCGGGTGGTCAACGCCGGGATCGCCCGCACCTTTCAGAACATCCGCCTGTTTAACTCAATGACGGTATTAGAAAACGTGATGGTCGGCCTCGACAGCGCCAGCCGCTACTCGTTGCTGGAAGCAGCGCTGCATATTGGCCGCTATTTTCCCGCCGAGCGGGCGGCAAAGGCCAAAGCGATGGCGATTCTGGACGACATCGGTATCGCCCATTTCGCCGACGTGCAGGCCACCAACCTCAGCTACGGCAACCAACGTAAGGTGGAGATCGCCCGCGCGCTGGCGACGTCGCCAAAATTACTGCTGCTCGACGAACCCGCCGCCGGAATGAACCCGAAAGAAACGGAAGATCTGGCGGATCTGATCTTCCGTATGCGTGACGACTACCAGCTCAGCGTGCTGTTGATTGAGCACGACATGCCGTTCGTTAACAAGCTGTGCGAGCGGGTGATGGTGCTGGAGTACGGCAAACCGCTGTTTAGCGGCCTGATGTCCGAAGCCATTCAGGATCCGGACGTCATTTCCGCCTACCTGGGGGACGTTCGTTATGCTTAGCGCGCGCGAGTTAAAAGTATTTTACGGCGTGATTCAGGGGCTGAAAGGGGTGGATATTGATATTCACGACCGGGAGATCGTGACCTTAATCGGCAGCAACGGCGCGGGAAAAACCTCCACCCTCAACGGGATCGTCAACCTGGTGCGCTCTACCGGGCGGGTCAATTTTCTCAACGAGGATATTTCCCGCAGCCAGACGCACCAGATTGTGCGTAAGGGGTTGGCGCTGGTGCCCGAGGGGCGACGCATCTTCACCAATCTGACCATCGAAGAAAACCTGCGCATGGGGGCCTACAACAATCTCGCCGGCTTTCCCCGCCTGCGCGATCGCATGTACAGTCTGTTTCCCCGGCTGAAAGAACGGCGTACCCAGATGGCGGGGACCATGAGCGGCGGCGAGCAGCAGATGCTGGCCATCGCCAGAGCGTTGATGAGCGAGCCGGTACTGCTGATGCTCGATGAACCAAGCCTCGGGCTGGCGCCGAAAATTGTCGGTGAGCTGTTCGCGACGATTAAGCAGCTGCGGGAGGAGAATATTACCGTGCTGCTGGTGGAGCAAAACGCCACGGCGGCGTTGACCATCGCCGATCGCGCCTATGTGCTGGAAAATGGGAAGATTATGCTCTCTGGTCCGGCGGCGGAGGTGCTGGCGAATCCGGAGATTAAGCGGATGTATCTTGGAGGATAAAGCTGTTCAGGGCTGCGGCATCGCTTCCTGCGTCGCCGCAACCGCAAACAGCCTCGCGCTACACAAAGCACACCTCGTTCCAGTAGGCTTCACGCGTCCTGCGCCGCTCAGTATGTTTTATCATGGCGAAACCACCTTGTTTCTACGTTGCCAAGTTCAATTCCATAGAGACTGGCGACCGGTAATATTGCCTCCATAATGCGTTGGGTATCCTGCTGCCCGGCTTCTCCGCCAGATCCAGATAAAGAAGCCAGCCAGCCCGTTATGCGTTGCCACAGCGCCACTTTCATTTTTCTCCTCCGTCGGGAAGCATTTTTGCCTGGGTCTATTTCAACCACAGTTGACGACGGACGGGAAATATCAATTCCGGATTTGTAATTCTGTGGGATGCATATTGCGGCCTTTCCCGGATTGCGACGCAAACGTCTTATCCGGGCTACACGACCCCAGACGACTGAGGCCCCGTAGCCCAGCCAAGCGCAGCGCAGGCTGGGAAGGACCCGCAGCGTTTGCCGGAGCCTGATTTGTAATTCTGTGCGCAAGGGTTCCGTTCACTCTCAATCCGCAGAAAATGCCTCACCGTTACCCGTGAACGGGTAAACAATATCCACAATTTTGTTAAGTTCTTTTTCGTTATAGATAAGAACTTTTTCTTCTTTGCCGCCGACGGGCGATTTGTGGGAGCGTGATAAACACAAAACAAAACAGGGATTCAGGGGAATAACCATGCGCATTGCAAAAACAAAAATCGCGCTGGCGCTGGGCATGCTGGTGCTCGCCGCGCAGGCTCAGGCCGATCAATTAGCCGATATCAAAGCCGCCGGCGTGGTCAAAGTCGCCACCTTCGACGCTAACCCGCCGTTCGGCTCGGTAGACCCGAAAACGCATAAAATCGTCGGCTACGACGTGGACTTCGCCGAAGCGCTGGCGAAATCTCTCGGCGTTAAGCTGGAGCTGGTCGCCACCAACCCGGCCAACCGTATTCCGCTGCTGCAGTCCGGTAAGGCCGACCTGATCGTCGCCGATATCACCATCACCCCGGAGCGCGCCCAGGTGATTGATTTCTCAACGCCTTACTTCGTGACCGGCCAGCAGTTCCTCGTCCCGGCGAAGTCCCCGGATAAGCTTGATGATTACAGCAAAGCGCGCATCGGCGCGGTAAAAGGCACCACCGGCGAACAGGCGCTGCATCAGCGTTTCCCGCAATCGCGCGTACTCTCCTATGACGACATTCCGCTGGCGCTGACCGCCCTGCGCAACGGCAACGTGCAGGCCATTACTCAGGACAGCACCATCCTCGCTGGACTGCTGGCGGAAGCGCCGGACAAGGCCAACTTCAAAATCATCCCCGATCTGCTGAGCAAAGAAGAGATTGGCGTCGGCGTGAAGAAAGGCGAACCGGCCCTGCTGAAAGCGGTAAATGACGAGCTGGTTAAGCTGGAAAAATCCGGTGAAGCGGCAAAAATTTACGACGTCTGGTTTGGCCCGAGCACCAAAACCCCGCAGCCGCGCGCCTTTACTATCGAAGCTAAATAAGCAGAAAAAAGATTATGTTATCGGCTCTATTTTCACGCTCCGCGGCATCGTCCGCGGATTTTTCGCATCTGCAGCGCGCCAGCATTGAGTTCCGCGATGTCGCCAAAAGCTACGGCGATCATCGGGTGCTGAACGGCGTAAATTTACAGGTTGAACCCGGCGAAGTGGTGGCGATCCTCGGTCCTTCGGGCTCGGGTAAATCAACCCTGATCCGCCTGATCAACCAGCTGGAGTCCCTCAGCGGCGGCGAGATTTTGATCGACGGCAAACCGACGCGCCAGCTTACCGGCAGCGCCCTGCGCCAACTGCGCAGCCGGGTCGGCTTCGTCTTTCAGCAGTTTAATCTCTACGCCCACCTGACGGCGCAGGAGAATATCACCCTCGCGCTGGAACGCGTCCACGGCTGGGGCAAAAGCGCCGCCCGCGAGCGCTCGCTGGCGCTGCTCAGCCAGGTCGGCCTCGCGGATAAAGCCGGGCAGATGCCGGCCCAGCTCTCCGGCGGCCAGCAGCAGCGGGTGGCAATCGCCCGCGCCCTCGCCTCCTCGCCGCAGATTATTCTATTTGATGAACCTACGTCGGCGCTGGACCCGGAGATGATCGGCGAAGTGCTGCAGGTGATGAAAACCCTGGCCCACAGCGGGATCACCATGGTGGTAGTGACCCACGAAATGCAGTTCGCCCGCGAAATTGCCGATCGGGTGGTGTTTATCGACGGCGGCGATATTCTCGAAGTCGCGCCGCCGGCCGAGTTTTTCGCCCGACCGCAGCACGCCCGCACCCGCCGTTTCCTGCAGAAGGTGCTCGACCCGCTGCACCAGGAGAGTGAGGCGTGATCCCGCATCTTGACTGGCATGGCGTGCTGAGCGGACAGCCGCTGCAATGGATAATCTCCGGCTTTCTCACCACCGTCTGGGTCAGCGTCGCCGGGATGATTCTGGCGACCGTGCTGGCTATCCTGCTGCTGGCGCTGCGTCTCGGGGGCGGCCGGCCCGGACGCTGGCTGGTGGCGGCCTGGGTATCGCTGTTCCGCAATACGCCGCTGCTGGTGCAACTGCTGTTCTGGTATTTTGCCGCCTGGAATCTGCTGCCGCTGGGGGCGCGCGATTTTATTAACGACGACCACAGCTGGTCGATTCTGCCGGGCAACGTCTGGTGGCTAACGCCGGAGTTTCTCTGCTCCATGTGGGGGCTTGGGGTCTTTACTTCGGCGTTTCTGATCGAAGAGATCGCTTCCGGGCTGCGCGCCGTTAGCCACGGTCAGCGGGAAGCGGCGCTGTCGCAGGGGTTTACCCCCTGGCAGGAGTTGCGCCACATTCTGCTGCCGCAGGGGCTGGCAAACGCCTGGCAGCCGATTATCGGCCAGTATTTGAATCTGATGAAGCTCTCTTCGCTGGCGAGCGGCATCGGCTTTGCCGAACTCACCTATCAGGTGCGGCAAATTGAGAGTTACAACGCGCATGCGCTGGAGGCCTTTGCCATCGGCACCGCGCTGTATCTGGCGCTTGGCGTGGTGATGGGCGTGGCGCTGACGCGTCTCGGCCCGGGAAAAAATCAGCAAAGGAGAGCCGGGTATGAACGCTAATCTGGCGGTGATTGTCGATAACCTCGACTATCTGCTGTGGGGACGACTGGCGGACGGTATTCCCGGCGGCGTGGTGTTAACGCTGCTGATGGCTATCGGCGCCGCCGCGCTGGCGCTGCCCGGCGGGGTGCTGTTGGCGGGTATCGCCTGGCGCTACGGCGGCATCGTGCGGCGATTATTATTTCTGTGGGCGGAGATTATTCGCGGCATCCCGCTGATTTTCGTGATTTTCTGGCTGTGGTATCTGCTACCCATGCTCACCGGCAGCGATCTACCGGGCGCTGTCACCGTCACGGTGGCGCTGGCGTGGTTTACCGCCGCGTCGGTGATGCACTCGGTGCTGGCGGGCCTGCAATCGCTGCCCCGCGGGCAGTACGAAGCGGCGCTGACCCAGGGTTTTGCCCCCGGACAGACGCTGCGCCTGATTCTGCTGCCGCAGGCTCTGCGCAACGTTCAGCCGTCGCTGGTTGGGATATTTATCGGCCTGCTCAAAGACACCTCGCTGGCGTTTATCGTCAACGTGCCTGAACTGACCACCGTCGCCGGACAGGTGAATAACCGGGTGCAGATTTACCCACTGGCGATTTTTGTCTTTACCGGCGCGGTTTATTATTTGCTGTGCTGCGGCCTGAGCCTGCTGGCGAATCGCCGGTATGCCGGGCGCGCGGCTTAGCGACGAAGTGCGAAAAAAGCTGCCCGGTTACTTCACCGGGCAGTCTTTGGTCATTTTAATAAATTTATCGTTATAGATGATGTAGTGGTTCCCCGGTTGGCGCAGCGTGGCCTGGCGGACAACGTCCCCCGGCCGTAAATACCATGCGTCTCCTTCCTCTTCCGTCGTATCACAGCCGGGCTTAATCAGCAGCTTAAACCAGGTATTCCCGGTATTGCTGACGGTACCCGCCGCACGATCGTAGGCCCATTTAAACTGTACCTGGCGCGGGCGTACTACCAGGATTGTGTCCACTACCACCACTGGATCCATACTCACTTCCGTCCCGCTTTGATTACGCATCACGTAATTGCGGGTGGGTATTTCACGAAAGGAGACCCGGTAATAGCGCTCACGGTTATCTTTCGGGCCGTGGTAGTAAAACTTAAAATATTCGCTCTCCCCCGCCTGAAGGGTCAGCTGGCGCGGGGCAAACAGCAGCTCGCCGTCCGCCGGACGGGAGCGCACCTCTTTGCCGCCGGGACGGTCAATAGCGACAATAGAGACCCGATACAAGCGGGCGCTTTTATTGTTATTAATGACCCGTTTAGACGCGAAATTATCTTCCGCCGCCAGCGAGAAAGTTAAATTACCGACCGAGATGGCCTGTGCCGCGGTCGCCAATCCGAGCGACAGCAGACAGATAAGCATCCGCAGCAAATTAGTTAATGTTACGCCACGTCGCCTGAACATGAATTTCTCCTGAAGCACTCACTTCACCAAACCAGCCGTTATCTTCCACCGTGCGCAACGATATCGGGTTATCCATCGGAATGGAAAACTTCACCGTCGTTTTGTCCATCTGTCCCACGTCGCCGGAAATATCCGTCCACGGCGTGGTTAACCACAGGGCATCGGTCATATCGCGCCAGGTATCATCACATCCGGCGTCATACGTTTTGATAGCCCCTGTCTGGGTGGTAAACGCCAGCGTCGCCGGGAACGGCACTCTCGACGTACCGTCCGGTGAAGTGAAAATACAGTATGAACGTCCGCCGATCGCCTGCGTTGGCCCGGTCACTTTAATGAGCACTTCATCGGCGGCGGTTTTGCCGCTGGTGGTGACAATATAGCCAAAGTCCAGCGACGGCTCGCCGGTGCCCACGTAGCCCTCGCGCGTCGGCGTTGCGATATACTCATCGGAAATAATGCTGATGCTGAAGTCGCGCGGTTTAATAATCAGCGTGTTGGACGTGGAAAACTCATACCAGCCTGACTCCGGCGAGGTGGTGTTATAGAAACGGAAATTAAACAGGTCTTTGGTATTCACATCGCTAATGCCCAGCGTGACCATCTGCTTAAAGAAGTTACTGGAGAAAAATACATAAACCGAGTCAGATGATTTCATCTCATTAAACGTGTAGTACTGAGAGATGCCGCTCACCGGTTTCCATGAATTCCCATTCAGGCTGAACTGCATATCGTAGCTTCCGACCGCGGAGGCCAGCGCCGAGTTGCTGATCGCCGGAAAAATATGAATTGAGGTATTACTCAGGCCATTATGCTGCAAATTGTAGTTCACCATTTTGCAGCTCAGACCGGAACGGGGGCCAATCGTCTGCGTACGGCAGTCGGCGTTGCCTTCGCCCAGCGTCGGAACCCCGTCGCTGTTGATAAACACTTCTGCCAGCGCATGGGTGTTAATCAGCTTCAGGTTTGCCGCTTTGGTATGGGTGACTTTACGTACATACCAGCTACCTGAAGCCTGATCTTTGCAACGCGCGCCGCTGGTAGCGTCATAGTTAACAGAAGTTTGACAGGAGTTAATGGTCATTGAGAAGCTGCTGCCCACCGACATCTGCTGCAGATACTGGTAGAAAGCATCGGACATCATGCCATGCATCCACTTTTGCCCGCCGCTGGTTACCGTCGCGCCATAGAAACCGCTGGCGTCGGTAGTTTGCGGCTGAATCAGGCTGGTGGCCATATCGCAGCCCGCATACCAGTTGATACAGCGCAGCCCCTGTAACGGATGAGATGTGGGGGAGTTATCAAACCACATATCAAACTTCCAGTTGGCAATCAGACCGGTATTATAGCCGTTATCGATGTATCCCAGACTCTGCTGATAAATAGTGCCCGAGCCGTTATATTTCAGCCCCGTCCAGCGGTTGGCCCCGGTCATTCGCGGGTCCAGCGCCCCACCGGGGGTGACGAAGAAGTTATCATCCGAGTTGTTTTCGACAAACACAAACTGCATGGCCGCCGCATCCGGCCAGGTGGTTTTGGTGACCGCTGCGTTGACCCGCGTCACGCTCAGCGCTGCCGTGAACATCACTAAACATGCCAGCCATTTAGCTTTCATTACCTTCTCCTGTCTGCTGCGTGCGGGCATAAGTGGAGAGGCCGCTACAGACCACATCGCCCACCCACACCGCGCCGCGCGCCTGGCTCAGCTCCAGCGCCACTTCGCAGCTCTGGTTTTTACCGTAACTGAAATCGATGGTGGGATATTTTTTATCCACGTCCATCACAAACTCACCGTTCTCATCGGTGCGGGTACGACCGATATGGTTATTAATGCGCGCGTTGGCCAGCAGCGTGCCGTCTTCCGCGCGGATACGCCCGGAGACCGTCACCATCTGCTTCACTTCCGGCTCAATCACCGCCACGTTGCCCGGATAAAGGGTCAGCTGGCTCTTACGCCCGGTCACGATGTCGTAGCTGTCGAGCGAGTTTTTACTGTTCTGCAGCTCCACTTCATAGCGGCTGTACGGCGACAGCGGCAGGTAATTACGGTTGCCGGAGAGCTGAACAATACGGCCGTTCACCTTAGCGCTCAGCTTGCCGTCATCCTCAAGGCCGGTTTTGAAAATCACCCCGGCGTTGCCGTCGGTGCGGCCGCTGGCGGCGATATTTTTCCCCTGCCAGCCCACGCTGCCGTTGGCGGTCAGGTTGGTGTTCACATAGCCATCCACGCCGCTGTTCACATTCAGCGTGCCGGTGGAGTAGCGGGTATCAAATTGAGCATACGCGCCGCCGCTGAGGGTTTTATCATCACCTGTGTCGCCGGAAATCGCCCGCGAAACGTTGGCGCCGATGGTACGGATGGTGCCTTCATCAAACTGTTTACGCGCCGACAGGTTGGCCATGGTGTAGCCATTCTGGTGCGTCATCCCGGCGCTGAACCAGTTGCCGAGCGGCAACGAGAAATCGAGCGCAATATATTTCCCGGTGCTGGCGCTGCTGTCGCCGTTATTAAAGCGCTGTAGGCCCGCGCGCAGGCCCAGCGATCCCCATGAGCCGGTGTAAAGCGTCTGGTAGTAATCCGCCGTGTAGTAGTGGCTGTCATAGCGGCGGTCGTCGTTATAGCTGATGCTGAAGGTACCCAGCTTTGACCAGAGTGAATTGAGGTTCAGCGTGCCGCCGATAGCCCGGTTGTCGGCATTACTGCGCCGTATCCGTTCGCCAATCTGCGTTTTTTCCTGGTTGACCCACACCGAACTAAAGCCGCCGGGCAGCGTGGCGCTGATACTGCCGATGCTGCTCCAGGAGCTGTCGCTGGCCAGCATATTCTGCAGGTTCACGTTAATGGACTCGGTGATCGGCAGGGTCAGGCGCGTCTCGGCGACGGCGTTGTTATCGTAACCGTAGCCGGTCGCCGCCCAGCTTAAGGTGCTGAGCGACCCGGAGGCCGATGCGCCCGCCAGCCAGCTGTCTTTTGCCGGCAGCGTCTTTTTACCGCTTTCGGACCAGCGGTCCATATGGAAGCTACCGCCCCAGAACTGCCAGGCCAGCGGCGCGCCGGCGCCGCGTCCGCGGCTGAACAATTTATTGACCCGCTGGGTACGCTTGCTGACCACCCGGCCGTTCACAATCACTTCAACATCGACATCATAAATCCCATAAGGCAGGCCGCGGGTGTCCACTTCGTGGTTACCCATGGCAAAGTTCTGCACGCTCATCAGGCGCCCGTCGCGGGTCAGATGGACCTCCCCGGCGGCGGGTAAAAAGGCGACCACCGGCGTGGCCGACTGGCTGTTATCAAATACCGTCGAACTGGCCTGGTTGCCCCAGGAAGCGCCGTAAATTTTCCCTGCCGAAACGGCGGTCATTGGGCCAAGGGACTGTAGATTCCAGGTATCCAGCATCCCGCCCGCAAAACGGTGACCGGCAAAGTCGCGCTCATACATCGCTTTATAGACTTCGCTGTCCTGATTGCCGGAGCCAATACCGTACAGCGAGCCGTCGAGCACCACGTGGTGCTCGCGCAGCGCGGTGACGTTGTTCAACGACAGATAGCTGGAGGTATTATTGCCGCCGTTACGCATCTGGTTGTTATAGACCCCGAGGTTATAGTTCATCGTGCTGCTGAGGGTATTGACGCTGGACTGACCGATATCTTCGCTGCGCGAGCGGAGTACCGTACCCAGCGCCTCTTTTTTCACCACCAGCTGCAGCAGCAGCTGGCGCAGGCTGAGCTGTAGCTGCGCATCATCTGTGAGGCTAATGTTGAGTTCTTTGCTGAAAGCTTCATTGGCCAGCGCGGTGAGCTGTTTGCGGGTCTGATCGCTGACGGTGGCGTTATTATCGTTTTCTTCCAGCTGAATTTGCCGTACGCGCAACACGCCGTTATCCAGCCAGATAAAGGCATTGCCGATCCGCTGATCGTCCTGGGTGCCGGTGCCGCCTTCAAGGTGAATAAACAGAGGAATGCTCATTCCGTCCTGCAGCGCCTGGCTGAAGGCCTGGGGGATAATCACGCCGCCGATTTGCTGTACTTTGTCGGAGGCGGCAGTGACGCTAAATGGAACCAGCAAAATGACCATGCCGGAGGCAAAGAGTGTTTTTAATCCTGGAGCGATCCCTGGTTGAGCCATGATGTTGATCCGTCATAAGAAATGTCTATTTCACGGGAACAAACTGCTCGCCCTGCCAGAGCGCAACCCGTCCTTTTTTGTCCGCAACGTTCACGCGCGTGAAGCGACGCTCTTTACCCGGCATCAGGAAGTAATTTTCCTTGCACTCTTTACCGTCAGCCGGCTTCAGACACGGGCCGTAGGCAAGAATGCGCAACGTCGCATTACCGGTATTGACCAGCGTGCCGTTGGCGTACTGATAGCGAAAGTTTGCTTTCCTTGGCGCCACCACCAGGATAGTGCCGATGCGTGCCGAGGCCGTGGCGACCGCGCTGCGGGTCGAGCCATTGCGCTGGGCATCGCTGAGCGCCTGATCGAACCAGACGATGCGGTAATAGCGCTCTTTATCATCCGCCGGGCCTTTGTAGAAAAAGCGGATCACGTCGCTGGCCTTCGCGGGCAGCAGCAGACTAGCCGGGGTCAGTAAAATCTCGTCCTGCTTATCCATCGGGATCACCTTACCGCCATCCAGCGGCGAAGAGAGGCGTTCCATATGGATGTTGATTAAGCGACCGCTGTCGGTCGTGTTCTTGATCTCTTTACTCAGCGTGCTGCTTTCGCTGTTCATAAATGAAGAGATATCGCCCACATCCAGCGCCAGGGCTGGCGTCATTGTGCTGAGCAACAGGCTGATGGCCAGAATGTGTTTTTTCATATGAATTCAGTCCGTGAAATAAGGCAGGGGGACGTTCCCCCTGCCTTGTGCTACGAGAGGATCAGCTGGTCCAGGTCGCGTCGAACTGTACGCTGACGTCACCGCTCCAGATACCTTCCGGCAGGGCGCTGTAGTCAGTGACAGCCGTAGAACCATTGGTGGTGCCGCTGATGATGGAGAACGTGAAACCGTCCTGCGCGGTGGTGCGGCCAGCGGTGTTATAGCCGTTAGACAGCGCGCTGAGGTTGCCGCCCAGGGTGCCCGCAGCGGTGTCGATCATGGTGGTGTCAGCCGTTTTTTCGACCGCAACGCCGTTGTAGTCAACGCCCACGCTCAGGGTTGAACCAGAGGTATCCAACTGAGTCAGAGTGTTCGTGATCAGACGAGAAGTCAGTTTGAATGAGGTCGCGGTGGTGTCACCTTCGATAGCCACATCAAACAGGCCTTTCTGTGAGTTAAAGCCTTTAATCCCTTCGGCATACTGGAAAGCCAGGCTGCCCAGCGGAGTCACCACCAGCTTGCTGGTAGTGTCTTTTTTGGCGGTTGCGGACCAGGTAGCGACTGCCTGAGCAGTAACGTCAGCTGCCTGAGCGACACCCATACCGGCAAACGCGGTTACCAGAGCAATTGCAAGAACCTTTTTTTTCATAGCTTTTTCATCCTGAGTTTATTAAGGGACCTGATGTCCCACGTCTGTGTGCATTTCCCGCCATAATTCAGGCCGCATAATATTTATTGCGGCACAAATTATTTTGGGGTTACGACCTGGTGCACAATTTTAAAAATTACGTCCATTACTAATTACAGCGCGAGCTTATATATCTTTGAATACAGTTTTGCCTCGGCATTTCGCCGATGGGTATAAACCGTTTTCACACTACAATTTTCAATTTTGGCGATAGATTTTGGATGCATTCCCTGCGCCGTCATACGAATTATCTGCATTTCCCTGTTGGTAATTTTGTCTTTCTTTATATCTTTGCGTAGAAAACGACCATTAATAACGTATGCCAGCTCCTGACGAATATCTTTCGCTAAGTCGACATAAACTACGCCACGAATAGAGCCATTGTAGTACCAATAATTGGCCAACGCTTCCGAGCGCCTTGCGGCAATTAATACGATCTGTTTTCCTTTCATTTCAGCCAGCCACTCATTATCGCGGCGGATAAAATAGTTCAGCGAACTGGCGCTAAGATTAATAAATACAAATTCCCGGCGTACCTTTTCAAGTGACAGGTAAATTAAGTTATCGATATCAATAATTAGCTCAGCGAGTCCTTTAAGAAAATAACTGTCATGCGCTGGCCAGATGCACTGATCCAAAGAATATTTATAATCCATATAAAGTTAAACCCCATAGTCCTGGAAATCTTGAACGTATCACAACACTGCTGATAGCCCAGGCCTGCAAAGTCTAAGTCAGCAAATTCCCTCTTTAATATATCTAACCTAAAACTCAAAATAGTATTGCTTGAGACAAAGAACGCTAAATGACTTGCTTGTTTCTTGTGTTATCAAATTTAGGATTTTTCTCCATGTGTGTCAATAAGTGCTCAGAGTGCTAATTACCGAACAGGTCAATTTAAGCCAAAACAATAAAAATAAGAATATTGAGTTAAACATAAAAAGCATTTATTTTCATATGGTTATTAGCATTGCGTACGGGGATTCTTAAGTGAATATTATATGTTCCAGGATCTTAGCCATTACTGGTTAAGACTATTCTTAACGAGGGTTTCATTCGGAAATGCAAAAAAGTCGAACAAATTCAAAAAATAAGAACATAATGCCAATAATCAACACAAGATCAGTGGTTAATTCCATTAACTAGCGTAAATAATGAAATTACACTCCGCACAAAAGGCCTGGTCGCCGACTAAAAATTTATCGAGGCCAATCGTAATCAAGCACGAAAAGATTAACTATTCGGTTAAACCGACTCAGCAAGAAGCCTGGCACGAACATCCTGAATGATGCCTTTGCGCCCGAGGCGGTAAATTTCCCCTGCAAATATCGCATACACCGCATTATATTTATCAGAGGAAATACGTATCATTATTAATCTCATTGCCAAAGCGTATTAAAGGTAGCAGACCCTGACCGGATTCCCGCTTGTGGATACAAAAGTGTGACCGCTGTCGGGCTTTTTCGCCACCCGCTACCTCAAATCTTGCGTCCGTTCACTATTTGTTCGTCTTACTGTCATCCGACAGTCATATAAAACACCATTAATAGTGCCCAGTTGACTGACGAACCTGGACGCATTTATGAACAGTTCTCTGGCTGCGGTTGCAGAAACCGATTTTCAACCGTTTACGCCCCCCTATACCGACCGGCAGCGCAAGGTCCTGAGCGTACGTAACCTGAGCAAATCCTGGAACGCGCAGCAAACCGTTCTGGATAGCATCAGTTTCGATCTTCATGCGGGCGAACTGGTTGGCGTGATTGGCCGTTCCGGCGCCGGTAAATCGACGCTTCTGCACCTGCTGAACGGCACCCATAGCGCCAGCGGCGGCGAGATCCTGAGCTTCCCGGAAGTGGGGACGCCGCAGGACGTATCAAAGCTGTCAGGCCGCGCGTTAAACGCCTGGCGCAGCCAGTGCGGCATGATCTTTCAGGATTTCTGCCTGGTCCCGCGCCTCGACGTTTTGACCAACGTGCTGCTGGGGCGCCTGAGCCAGACCTCAACCCTGAAATCCTTATTCAAAGTCTTCCCCGACGCCGACCGCGCCCGCGCGATCTCTCTGCTGGAGTGGATGAATATGCTGCCGCAAGCGCTACAGCGGGCGGAAAACCTCTCCGGCGGCCAGATGCAGCGCGTGGCCATTTGCCGGGCATTAATGCAAAACCCCGGTATTTTACTGGCCGATGAACCAGTCGCGTCTCTTGACCCGAAAAATACGCAGCGAATTATGAATGTCCTGCGCGAAATTAGCGAACAGGGCATCAGCGTGATGGTAAACCTGCATTCGGTGGAGCTGGTGCGTGAATATTGCACGCGGGTTATCGGCGTGGCCAAGGGCAAGATTATTTTTGACGACCATCCCGCGCAGCTGAATCAGGAAATTCTGCACCAGCTGTACGGCGATGAAATTAGCCAATTGCATTAAATTTCACTCACACGGGCAAAATAATGAAAAAGTACATCACTGGCGCAGTTCGTTTATCCGCAGCGGTTGCAGGCATTATGATGGCGTGGCAGGCAGGCGCTGCTGAACAGCCGAAGGAATTAAATCTGGGCATCCTTGGCGGCCAAAACGCAACGCAGCAAATTGGTGATAACCAGTGCGTTAAACAGTTCCTCGATAAAGAACTGAACGTCGATACGAAGTTGCGTAACTCTTCCGACTACTCCGGTGTAATTCAGGGATTGCTGGGCGGAAAAGTTGACGTCGTATTAAGCATGTCGCCGTCATCATACGCTTCGGTTTATATTAACAATCCTAAGGCCGTCGATATTGTCGGGATTGCCGTAGATGATAAAGACCAGTCCCGCGGCTATCACTCGGTGGTGATTGTCAAAGCCGACAGTCCGTATAAAAAGTTAGAAGATCTGAAGGGCAAAGCCTTTGGCTTCGCCGACCCGGACTCCACTTCCGGCTTTTTAATTCCGAACCACGCTTTTAAACAGCAGTTCGGCGGCACCTCGGATAACAAATACAATAACTTCTTCTCCAGCGTGACCTTCTCCGGCGGCCACGAGCAGGATATTCTGGGGGTGCTGAACGGCCAGTTTGCCGGCGCGGTGACCTGGACCTCCATGGTCGGCGACTATAACAGCGGCTACAGCGTCGGCGCCTTTAACCGCCTGATTCGCATGGATCACCCGGATTTGATGAAGCAAATTCGCATTATCTGGCAATCGCCGCTGATCCCGAACGGTCCGATCCTCGTCAGCAATGCCCTGCCGGCGGACTTTAAGGCCAAAGTCGTTACCGCGATTAAAAAGCTCGATACTGACGATCACGCCTGCTTTATCAAGGCGATGGGCGGTACTCAGCACATCGGCCCGGGAAGCGTGGCTGATTTTCAGCAGATCATCGATATGAAACGCGAACTGGTTAGCGCGCGTTAATCCCGCCCCTGACGCCGTCGCCCGCTGGCTATCGCGGGCAACGGCGACTCGTTGAAGACACCACGACGCATGAATAACACCCATACCGAATTCGAACGCTATTACCAGCAGGTCCGCTCGCGGCAAAAGCGCGATACCTTGAGCGGATCCCTGCTGCTGTTGGCGCTCTATTTTGCCGCCGGCAGCATGGCCGAGTTTAATCTCTTTACTATCTGGCACTCGCTGCCCAACTTTTTCGATTACATGTTTGAGACGCTGCCGACGCTGCGCGTCGCCGACCTGTTTGCCGATTCGCATACCAAAGGTTCGCTGGCTTACTGGGGCTATCGTCTGCCGATACAGCTGCCGCTGATCTGGGAGACGCTGCAGCTGGCGCTGGCGTCCACGCTGGTGGCGGTGGCGATAGCCACCCTGCTGGGGTTCGTTGCCGCCAGCAACGCCTGGTCCCCTGCCCCGCTGCGGGTTGCCGTCCGCGTGCTGGTGGCTTTTCTGCGCACCATGCCGGAGCTGGCGTGGGCGGTCATTTTCGTGATGGCTTTTGGTATCGGGGCGATACCGGGCTTTCTGGCATTGATGCTGCACACTATCGGCAGCCTGACCAAGCTGTTCTATGAAGCGGTGGAGAGCGCCCAGGATAAACCGGTGCGCGGTCTGGCCGCCTGCGGCGCGTCGCATCTGCAGCGTATTCGCTTCGCCCTGTGGCCGCAGGTGAAACCCATTTTTCTCTCCTACGGCTTTATGCGGCTCGAAATTAACTTCCGCTCTTCGACGATCCTCGGGCTGGTAGGCGCGGGCGGCATCGGCCAGGAGCTGATGACCAACATCAAACTGGATCGTTACGATCAGGTCAGCATCACGCTGCTGCTGATTATTATCGTGGTATCGCTGCTGGATATGCTGTCCGGCCGCCTGCGGCAGTGGGTTCTGGAGGGGAAAAAATGAGTCAGTGGCAAAAACAACCGGATATCGCCGCCAGCCGCCGCCAGCATCGGCATTTATATCAGGCCCAGGGGCGCTATCTGCGCTATGTCGGCCTGCTGGCGCTGGCCAGCGTGCTCTATTATGTCTGGTTCTTTATGCAGTTCGGCATCAGCGGCGGGCAGCTCGCCGCCGGGCTGCAGCAGATGGGTCGCTACCTACTGCGGATGTTCGTCTGGCACGACTTTTTCAACTGGCCGTTTCGCTATTACTTCACGCAAATCGCCATTACCCTGGCGATTGTTTTCGCCGGGACGCTTACCGCGACGGTTATCGCCCTACTGCTCTCTTTTCTCGCGGCGCGCAACATTATGCGCGGCGTTGTTCCGGGGATCATCGCCCTGCTGATGCGCCGGTTGTTCGACGTGCTGCGCGGCATCGATATGGCTATCTGGGGGCTGATTTTCGTCCGCGCCGTAGGGCTCGGGCCGCTGGCCGGGGTGCTGGCGATTATCATGCAGGATACCGGGCTGCTGGGCCGTCTGTATGCCGAGGGGCATGAGGCGGTTGACCGTTCGCCGGGACGCGGCCTGACGGCGGTGGGGGCGAACGGTTTGCAGAAGCATCGCTTCAGCATTTTTACCCAGTCTTTTCCGACATTTCTGGCGCTCAGCCTGTATCAGATTGAATCGAATACCCGTTCCGCGGCCGTACTCGGTTTTGTCGGCGCGGGGGGCATCGGCCTGATTTATGCGGAAAATATGCGCTTGTGGAACTGGGACGTGGTGATGTTTATTACCCTGCTGCTGGTGGCGGTGGTGATGGCGATGGATACGCTGTCCGCCTGGCTGCGCCGCCGCTATATCGGCGGCAGCGCGGTGCCGCTGTTTAAAGCTGATTAGTTTTTTCCCGGAAACGGTACTGCGCACTTGTCCGGGCTACCCAACCGGCACGAAAAAGTAGCCCGGGTAAGGCGTTTACGCCGCCGCCCGGGGGAAAATCACAGCCGCCACGTCAGCACCGGCCACCGGTGCTGCGCGTTCGCCGCCGCCAGCTGCGGGCACGGATTGACCAGCCGTACGCGATCGGCATGCAGGCACAGCGGCAGGTCGTTGATTGAATCGGTGTAGAAGGTTATCTCGCCCGAATAGTCGGGATGGGCCGCCAGCCACTGCTGAAGGCGCACGACTTTCCCCTGCTGATAGCTCGGCGTACCGGCAATCACGCCGCTATAGCCACCGTCGGACATTACGACGTCAATTCCCAGCGCCTGCTCGATGCCCAGCTCCGCCGCAACCGCCTGTACCAGCAGGCTGACCGACGCCGAGATCACCAGCATCTGCTCGCCCTTCGCCTGTAAAGTCCGAATCAAATCCCATGCCTGCGGATACACGCGCGGCATAACCTCTTCGCGTACGCAGCGCGCCAGCAGCGCGTCTACGTCCTGCTTTGGTACGCCAATCAGCGGTGCCTGAATCAGGGCGACATAATCGGCGATATTCATTTCGCCGCGGTCGTAGTCCTCCATCAGTCGCGCTTCCCGCGCCAGGTAATCAAGATCGTTTACCCAGCCCTCGCGCACCATAAAGCGGCTCCACAGCGTACTGCTGTCTCCCTTAATTAACGTATTATCCAGATCGAAAATGGTCAGCGTTTTACCCATCGTTTATTTTCCCTTATCGGCCACGGCGTCTCGCGAGAGCATGCGCAAGAAAAATGACAGCAGAATGACCCGGGAGAAATACCCGGGTCATTGGCTATGCGGCGCTAACTTTCGGCGCGCGAAACACCAGCATAATTCCGCCAAGGATCGCCGCCATACCGACAACCGCCGCCCAGGGGAGTCGGTTCCCCAGCATTAGATAGTCCAGCAGCGCGGTAATCACCGGCACCAGATAAAACAGACTGGTGACGTTAACGATATTCCCGGCGCTCAGCAAACGATAGAGCAGCAGCTGAGCCACGACCGAAATCAGCAGGCCAAGGAACAGCACCGGGATGATAAAGCCTGCGCTAAAGTGAACATAAAAACCGCTCACCGGCGCCATAAATAAGCACAAAAGCAGGCTAACCAGATACTGTAGCGGCAGAACGTCAACCGGCGCCTGGCGGCTACGCTTTTGCAAAATGGCGCCAAAGGTCATCAGCAGCAGCGCGGCAAGGGCAAAAATAATGCCGCTGACCGCCATCTGCGAAGCCGCCAGGCTCCGCCATACCAGCAGAACCAGCCCCGCCAGCGCCAGCAGCAGGCCCAGCAGCCGAATGCCCTGCAGCCGCCGCTCAACGACGCAGAGGGTGAGAATCGGCTGAATGCCCATGATGGTGGCAATCAGCCCCGGCGTCACGCCGTGGGCCATCGCTTCAAAGTAGCAGACGGAATAGCCGCCAATCAGCATCAGTCCACTGATGATGACCTGCAATCGCGTCCCGCGCGCCGGTAGCCAGCGTTTGCGCAAAATAGCGAGCGGCAGCAGCGCCAGCAGGGCTATCAGAAAACGGAAAACCAGCAGCGCCATCGGCGATGCGTTGTCCAGCCCCCAGCGGGTAAAAATCGCGGCGCTGCCCCACAGCAGGACAAAGGTTGCCGTTGTCGCCTGCGAGGCGAGCAAAGCGTATCGAGAATGCATAAATGTGTTCCAGATCCTGAATGTGTTGCGGTCGGTACGCGTTATCAACGAGTACCATAAAGTTCGGAGGTCAGACCCCGGTTACCACGGATTCAGGAGGCGGAGGGCAGGCGCAGGAATACAGGCGACGACGCGATGATACCATCCGGCCCGCCGATAAATCAGCGCAGGAGAGGAAATGTCCAGAGATGGCGCTATGCGTCACGGGGGTCACCTGTTAGTTAACGTGCATAAACATTAGCATGGTTAACGAAAAATTTACAAGACAGCGCGTGACTCGGGGAATGCGCCGGGATTCACGCATCAGTGCGGGTTTTCCCGGGTCGCGCTACGCTTACCCGGGCTACGCCTCCACGGCATTGTGCTGAGCGGTCGCCCGGGCAGATACGCGGCGAGGTAGCTTCCCTCCTCATCCCCACAAGCTCATGACCAGCAGCACCGCTATCAGCAATAGCGGATAAATTCGCACATGCCAGCGATCCGGTAAACGCGCCAGCCAGCGGGAGGCGATTTTTAATCCCAGCCAGCTTCCCGCCACCAGCTGCGCCGCCGCCGACAGCCAGATATTGCCGACAAACCCAGCCGGCAGCGCCACCGGCGACAGCCACGCCATCAACAGCCAGGTGAGCGTCGCCGTTGCCGCCAGCGGCAGGGTCAGGACGTTGGCCATCGCCGCGGCTTCAGACATCAGCACGCCGCGACGGCGCATTAAAGGAACCGTCATCACGCTTCCTCCGACGCCGAGAAAAGAGGCGATCAGGCCAATGACGCCCCCTACCGTCAGCTCATGGGGCGCCGTCGGCACCACCCGGCTGGACGGCGGAGTCATAAATCCGGCGCGAAAGTAGCAATCGATAATGGTCGCCAGCAGGTAGATAACGAACAGCCAGCGGATCCACTCCCCGTTCACCTGAAGCGCCAGCATCGCGCCCGCCGTTCCGCCCACGGCAATGCCGGTAAGCATCGCCCATAAGCGGCGCCAGCGGAGGATACCGGTACGCGCGTGCCGCCAGGTCGCCAGCAGCGCGGAACAGAGCATAACCAGCGCCGAGGTGGCGACGGCGATCTGCATCGCCTGTTGCCCGACGGCGCTTTGCGCTCCCCACCCGTTGGTCGCCAGTAAATAGAGCAGCGGGACAGTAACGAAACCGCCGCCGAAGCCAAAGAGCCAGGTCGTGATGCCGGAAAGTATGCCGCACAGAAAAAGCCAGTCGCTCATTGGAACGCCTCCACAAAAGGAGGTAACGATATAGAATAAGGCGATGACCGGCTTACGCTTTAAAGCCAATCTATTACGAATTTCAGCCAGGGCTACACTTATGCGCAACGTTGCGATTGATGACGTCGACCATCTTCCTCGCCCGGTACTGGCGCTGGGCAGCGACTATCCGCCCAACACCCTTCTGGAGAGGCATAGCCACCGCCGGGCGCAGTTTCTGTACGCCATGAACGGATTAATGAAGGTCGAAACGGACGACGGCCAGTGGCTGGTACCGCCGTTCAGCGGGGTCTGGATCCCGGCGACGAAACCGCATCGCGTCTGGATGCCCGGCGTCAGCACCCACAGCCTGTATATTGACGCGCGGTACGCCCCGCGGGAAAACGAGCGCTGCGAAGTCTTACAGGTTTCTCCGCTGGCCCATCAGCTGCTGCTGGCCGCCTGTCGGCTACCGCTGCTGTATGAAGAGAGCGGGCGCGATGCCGCTCTGATTACGCTGCTGCTCCATGAACTGCGCGCCGCCGCGCCGCTGCCGATGTTTACGCCGCTTCCGCAGAACAGCCGCCTCGCGGCGTTATGCGGCGATTTTCAGCGCCAGCCGAGTATCCGCAGTACGCCGCAGCAGTGGGCGCAAAAGCTGAGTAAGAGCGTACGCACGTTTAATCGTCTGTTTCGTCGCGAGACCGGGATGGCGTTTTGCGACTGGCGCCAGCAGGCCTGCCTGATGTACGCCATGACGGCGCTGCGTGAGGGACGTTCGATTACCGAAGTTGCGCTAAGTCTGGGCTATGAGTATCCGGCTGCCTTTACCGCGATGTTCCGCAAAGCGATGGGCTATTCGCCGCTGGCGTTTATCCGTCAGATAAACGGCGGACCGGCACACGCCAGTCCGCCGTAGTCGCGGATTACCCGGCTGCGCGATTCAGCCAGTCAAACAGCGTGTCCACCGAGAGCTGCGCAGGCGCACGCGATGCCGGCTGTCCCGGTTTAATCAGCAGCAGCGTCGGCAGACCGCGCACGCCGAGGTCGCTCGCCAGCGCCTGATGCCGATCGGCATCCAGATAACGCGTATCCAGTTGAGCAATTCGCGAGCTGAGTTTCTCATGCGCCAGCAGCTGCCAGAGCTTGCGGCAGTGCACGCAGCGTTCCGCGCCAACGAACAGCAGCACCGGCCGTTCACTCTCCAGCTCGCTCGCCGCGCTTATCGGCGTGAACGCGCTTTCCGCGACGCGGAACAGCTTCGGACTGCGGCGCAGGGTATCGTTATCAGTTGCCACGCACAGCGCATCGGCACTTTTACTGTACGGCTTCACGCCTGCCACCCGCACCACGCTCTGCGCCGGACCGGCCCCCGCCGCCCCAGGCTGGCGCAGGGTACGCACATCCACCGCCGCAATCGGCGTCTCCTGCGGCTGCGCCAGCTGCGGGATCCAGCCATAGGGAATGCGGTAGGCGCGATAGACCATATTGTTGTTCAGGGTCTTGCCCCAGAACGGCGAAATATATTCCCAGACAATTTCGTGGTCGCGGGTCACTTCGAAAATGCGCCCGTTCGATCCTTCGTTAATCAGGGTATTGCCGTTTTCCAGGCGCTGCATATTGCTGATATAGGGGCTGTAAAAGCGGTACGAATCGGTCGGCTGCGGCAGATCTGCTTCATAGGGCGAGTAGCGCCATTCGATATCGAGGGTCAGCGGATTGATCTCCAGGATCCGGGAGTAATCGCGCCAGGCGTTTTTCACGCCGTCCGCCGATGCCGGATTCGGCGCGCCGTATCCGGCCCAGCCGCCGTTATCGAAAATCAGGATATTACCCGCGCCCGGTAGCCCCTGCGGGATCATATGCGCATGGTGCTGGCCGATGATCCAGCCGATGTGCTTCAGCTCCGGCTTGCTGTAGTCCGGGCCCAGCTGCCAGACGATCTTGCCGCTCTGTTTGTCGATAATGGCGATAATGTTGGATTCGCGGGCGTCCCAGATAATATTGTCGGGGTGAAAACGCGCATCGCCGGCGTCATACCACTTATTCGGCCCCAGCGCCGACATCGAATTGATATGCATCCAGTCGCCCATACCGCCGCCGCTGGCGCGCATATTCGGGTTGTTGTACAGCGCGGTACGCGCCGCGTCGTCGAAACCCAGCTCGTGGAAATGGTCGCTGCAGCGCCACTCCCACACCACGTTGCCCTGCCAGTCAACTTCAATAATGGTGTCGTCCAGCAGCAGCTTGTCGGAAATCGCTTCATTAACCAGATTGGTGTGGGCGAGGATCAGGGTATTGCCGCCATCCACCTGCGGCTCCAGCCCCGGCGCGTAGTAGCCCACCGGGTTACCCGCGCGCTGATAGTCGTGATGCGCGCGCGCCATCCAGCGCGTTTCATTACCCGGATCGCTCACCTGCTCGTAGCGATCGAATTTCCAGGTGACGTTGCCTTCCCAGTCCACCTGGATCAGGTCGAGCATATCTTGCATACCGTAGCGCGGGTCGCGCTCGCCGCTGTGGCCGAGGATCGCGCCGCCGGGCAGGATTTTATTGGGAAACCCGTGCAGTTCAGGCCATTCGCGCACCACGCGGCCGTTCATATCCACCAGCACCGCGCCGTGTTCGGTGGCCTGGAAAAGGGTGTAGCCGCTCCAGGCGCGCGACGGATCGTAGAGGGTGGCGCCGGTCGGGTAGACGGAAGGATATCCCATATATTGCTCCTTAAATAAAAGAATCAGGCAGAGGTAATCAGGTTGCGAATCTGGCGGCAGGCGGCGCTAAACGAAGCATCATCGCGCTGGCGCGGATGGGGCAGCGCCAGGCTCACCACTTCCCGTATCCGCCCCGGACGCGGCGAGAGCACAACGACCCGGTCGGCCAGAGCGACGGCCTCTTCCACATCGTGCGTCACCAGCAGCGTGGTGGTTCCCGCGCGCTGGTGGATCTGTAAAAGTTCCTGCTGCAGAGTGTGACGCGTCAGGGCATCCAGCGCGCCGAAAGGCTCATCGAGCATCAGGATCTGCGGACGGGCCACCAGGCCGCGGGCAATGGCCACCCGCTGGGCCATCCCGCCGGAGAGCTGCGCGGGCAACGCGTTGGCGAATTCGCTGAGCTGCACGCGTTCCAGCATTTCCAGCGCCCGCTGGCGCTTCGCCGCCCGGCTGAGCTTTTCATCCGCCAGGCCGAGCATCACGTTGTCGAGCACGTTAAGCCACGGAAACAGGCGCGGCTCCTGAAATACGATGCCGCGCTCTTTGCCCACGCCGGTGACCCGCTCGCCGTTAATGCGAATTTCGCCCTGGGTCGCTGACTCAAGGCCTACCAGCATCCGCAGCAGCGTCGATTTGCCGCAGCCGCTGCTGCCCACCAGCGCCACCAGTTCACCGGCGGCGATATCCAGGCTGAAATTCTGTAGCGCCGTCACCTGTTGCCAGGATTTACGCACGTGACGAAAAGAGACCAGAGTCGAAGAGGTCATAGCTGCTCCTGTTGACGCCAGCGGGTGGCGCGCATTTCCAGTAAACGTCCGGCTTTATCCAGCGCCGCGCCGGTAATACCGACCAGCACCATGCCGCAAAGAATGGTGGGCATATCCAGCAGCTGCTGGGCATTGATCATCAGACTGCCGATGCCGACGCCGGAGGACATGAAATATTCCGCGCCGATATTGCCAAGCCAGGCGTAAATCAGCGCCAGCCGCAGACCGGCGAAGATCCCCGGCGCCGCGCCGGGAAGAATGACCCTGCGCAGGCGCGCTACTTCACCTAACCGCAGCACTCTGGCAACCTCATCGAGCTGCGGGTTGCGCTGCAGCACGGCCTGCAGGGTGCTGAAGAACATCGGAAAGAACGACGCCAGCGCGATAAAAACGATTTTGCCGCCGTTATCGTTGCCCACCCACGCGGTCAGCAGCGGCAGCCAGGCAAACAGGGCGATATGACGCAGCACGTTGAGCGTAGGCGTGAAAATTTGCCCGGCGCGCGGGCGCAGCGCCAGCAGCAGTCCGCAGAGCAGGCCCCCCGCAATCCCCAGCGCGCCGCCGACAAAGGCTCGCCCGAGGCTTGCCAGCATCGCCGCGGTCAGCTCCCCGCTCAGGGCGCCCTGCATAAAACGCGCCGCCACCGCCAGCGGTGAAGAGAACAGCGCGCCATCGATCCAGCCCCACGAACTTGCCAGCTGCCACAGCGCCAGCAGGACCAACGGCAGCTGCAGCGCCCGCCAACTGGCCTGCGGTTTCCACGCCAGGCGTCCGGCGGCTGGCTGCGGCCAGAACACCAGCCGGGCACAGGCGCGGTTCGCCGCCCACTCCATCAGCATGCCGCTCAGGCCAACCACCGCAATGGTGACGAAGACGATATCCAGTTGAAACAGCTGGCGGCCCCAGACCATCAGGTAGCCAATGCCTTCCGAAGAAGCCAGCAGTTCAACGACGATAAGCGATACCCAAGCCTGGGACAGCGCCAGACGCAGGCCGGTAAACCAGCCCGGCAGGCTTGCCGGGATCACCAGCCAGCGCAGCCGCTGCCAGCGGGAAAAGTTCATCACTCTTGCGGCTTCGCTCAGGGTCAGCGGCACGCCGGCCACCGCCTGCTGCGTATTAATGGTCATCGGCACCACGGTGGTTTTGACGATAACCGCCAGCTTGAGGCCGTTATCAATGCCGAACAGCACCATAAACAGCGGGATCCAGCCGAGCGTCGGGATTTGCGCCAGGGCGTAGAACAGCGGCTCCACGCGCTGCGCGGCGGCCGGGACCAGGCCGAACAGCGCGCCAAGCAGCGTGCCGGCAGTGGCCCCCAACAGCAGGCCAAGCGCCAGATGCTGAAGGCTGAATCCCCACTGCGCCAGCAGGTCGCCGCTCAGCAGCGATAGCGCGGTATCGGCAACCACCGACGGCGCGGGCAAAATTTGCTCCGGCATCCATCCTTCGCGAGCGGCGACGTACCACAGCAGCAGCAGCAACGCTGGCAGCAGCCACGGCCAGCCGTTAACCCTGAAGCCTGGCCTGGCTGGGGCATCGGTTCTTAAGATCATCTGCGACATATCGGTCCACTTTTCGGCAAGTTATGTCGCTATCAAAACGTCACTTCCCCTTCGCCGCCATTGCGTAAGGCGAATAATCCCGATGCATCGAATGCATTTCAGCCTGCCGGCCGCGCGGCGTCTGATTTAGCTTTTTTTCACCCATGCTTGGCGAATAAAAGCATTTAACACGCGACCCGTGGGCTCTTTAGGGTGAGAAAAAACTCAAGGGAGCAATACGTTATGATGAAAGCATTTTTTAGCAGCACCTTGCTGGCGCTGGCGGCGGTTATCGGCCTGGCGGCAAGCGTCCAGGCCGAAGCGCTGCGCACCATTCGCATCGGCGTGCCGGACCAGAGCGCAGGCAGTAAACCCTTTATTGAGGGTCCGGTCGGCATGGCGTTTATCCGCCATCAGCTGGAAGAAACGTTTAAACCGCAGGGCGTAGAAGTGCAGTGGCAGTTTTTCAAAGGCGCTGGCCCGGCGGTAAATGAAGCGTTAGCCAACCGCCAGCTGGATTTTGTCTACCTCGGCGATCTGGCGGCGATTATCGGTAAAGCCAACGGACTGCCGACGCGCCTGCTGCTGGGCAGCCGCGGCTCGGAATCTTACCTTGCGGTGACCAAAGCCTCGGGGATTAAAACGCTGGCCGATCTGCAAGGCAAACGGGTGGCGGTATATCGCGGCACGGCGGACCAGCTGGCCTTTGACCGCGCGCTGCAAACCGTCGGCCTCAATGAGCGTAGCCTGCAGGTAATCAACCTCGACTGGAACGCCGGCAAAGCGGCGCTGGCGGCCGGTCGCGTCGATGCGGTGTGGGGCGGCGTTTCGCTGCTGGCGCTGCGCGGCGATAAGATTGATGTGGTCGTCAAAAGCGGCGATTCCGGCCGTCAGAACACGACTCAGGCGGGATTCCTCGGCACGCAGACGTTTATTGACGCTTGGCCGCAGGCGACCCAGCAGATGATTAACGTACTGGTGAAGAACGCTGCGGAAATCAGCGACCCGGCCAATCGCGACGCCTGGTCCGCCGAGATGGCGCAGCAGAGCCAGATCCCGCAGGCGCTGTTTCTCGAAGAGCTGCAGCCGCAGGATCTGAACTTTACCACCTCGCCGCGTATCGACCCGTTCCTGACCGACAGCTTTAGCCGTAGCGTCGAACAGGCGAAATCGGGACGCCTGATCCGCAGCGCTTTTGACGTCAGCCAGTGGGTGGACGGCCAGTTTGTCGAGCAGGCGCTGAAATCCCTGCGGCTGGAAAATCGCTGGCCGCAGTATGATGCCAAAGGCCTGGCGAAAAACGCCGGTTAACCGCTCTCCTCCTGCGCCAGCAGCTGCAGCTGATGCTGACGATCGGTATGAAGAATAATCTCAATTAGCTTCTCCACCAGCGGCGGCTGCGCCGCGTGAACCGGAGAGATAATGGCAAACCGGGTCTGCATCAGCCGCCACTCCTCAGGCAGATCGCTGAGCTCCAGCTTAACCAGCCGATGGCTGTGCTGGCACAGCGCGAAGCCGTCCTCGCTGGCGAAGCTAATCGCGTTGGTCTGCGCGAGGGTGGCAAGCAGCGCGTAGATATGGTCACACTGAATCGCCGGGGTAAAATCCTGCTGCTGGCTAAGGGTCGCCAGCACCTTGCGCACGCCCGGCGGCAAATAGGGCGCCGCAAAGGGGTAGCGCAGCATCGCCTGAATAGAGACCGGCCCCTGTTTGGCCAGCGGATGGTCGGCATGGCAGACGAAAAAGCAGCGCTGCGGGCTGAGCGGCTGCACGCGCAGCTGCGGGTCGAGCTCGGCCTGCCAGCTGTCGGCGACCACAAAAGGGTAAAGCTGGGAGTTCAGCGCCTGATGCAGCGCCAGCCAGTTATCGATTTGAAAGCGCACCCTCGCCTGCGGTAAAAGGCGATGAAACCCGCCGACGGCGGCCGGAATCAGCCTCGCGGCAGGGGCCGGGCCACAGCCAAAAGCGACCTCGCCGTTTTGCGCATCGTCCGCTTCGCGCAGCTGGCTGCTGAGCTCCACGTTCAGCTCCTGAAAGCGGCGGGCGTAGGGCAGCAGCTTTTGCCCGTGCAGGGTGAGCGTCGGTAGCTTACTCTGACGATCGAATAACGGATGGCCGACGCTCTGCTCCAGCGCCTGAATGCTGCGGCTGAAGGCCGACTGCGACAGGCACACCGCCTCCGCCGCGCGATTAAAACTGCCGTATTCAACTAGCGCCACAAAGTTGCGCAGTTGGCGAAAATCCAGATGCATTGGCCGCCCCACTCTCTCTTTTTGGCTACAAAAGTACTGGAGCGCAGCCAGGCGGCGCAATGGCGGAATGATGAGGATTTTTCACCCAGCACGGAAGCAGAAGGAACGTCCAGCATCCGTATATTTGTGAAATATTGTTTCAAGGAGAAAAAAATTATTAATATGGCGAGTTCGGTTTTGCCATAAATAATCAGCGTTAATTCTCACGCCGCGAACCGGCCTATATTATTTACGTAAGGTTTCGTAAATTTTGCGTTTGGTCATTCTGAGGCCGTAGCGAATCGGCTATAAAATATCACGGCCCGTTTTCAGTGACGAAAAACAATGATATGAAGCCCAGACTCTCTCACGCGCTATTATTTGTTCCTTTTTTGCTTTTGGCAGGATGTTCATCCTCATCGAAACCGCATAAAACCGCCGCCCAGAGTAGCCACTCGACCATTGACGGAGGTTCTGACGATCTGATCCCGGTGATCGCCGCGCTGCACGATCAGATGCATACCTGGGAGGGAACGCCCTACGAATGGGGCGGGACGGAGCAAAGCGGCGTCGACTGCTCCGGGTTTGTCTGGCGTACGCTCAAAGATCGCTTTAACCTGCCGATGGAGCGCATCACCACTCGCGAACTGCTGCACATGGGTGAGCGCGTGAGTCCGCGCCAGCTACGGCCGGGGGATTTGGTTTTCTTCCGAATTAAAGGCGGCATGCACGTCGGCTTCTATGATACCGACCGTAATTTCCTTCACGCTTCCACCAGCCAGGGCGTGATGCGCTCTTCGCTGGATAATCCGTACTGGCAATCGGTATTCTACCAGGCGCGCCGTCTGCCGAAGGAATATAACGCGCAGATCACGATGAATAACGATAATCTGCACCTGGCGAAAAACCGTTAATCACAAATAATAAAGCCGCCCTGTTACCACGGCGGCTTTATTGTCGATCAGTCTTAGAACTGGTAGGTCATACCGACAGCGACGATATCGTCATCGTTGATCCCGAGCTTATTATCGCTCTTCAGCTGGTTGATTTTATAATCAACAAAGGCGTTCATGTTTTTGTTGAAGTAATAGGTCACGCCAACATCAATGTAGTTGACCAGGTCTTCGCTTCCCACGCCCTCAATATCCTTGCCTTTTGACAGCACGTAGCCCAGGGACGGACGCAGGCCGAAGTCGAACTGGTACTGCGCCACGGCTTCAAAGTTCTGCGCTTTATTGGCAAAACCGCCGCTGATTGGCGTCATTTTGCGGGTTTCGGAGTACATGGTCGCCAGGTAGATATTATTGGCGTCATATTTCAGGCCGGTCGCCCAGGCTTCCGCTTTTTTACCCGTACCGCGGGCCAGCAGGTTCTGATCGTTCGTACGATCGGAGCTGGTGTAGGCCGCGCTGACGGCAAAATCGCTGCCGCCGAAGTCATAGCTTAACGCGGTGCCAAAGCCGTCGCCGTTCTGTTTTTTGGCTTCACGGCCTTCGTTTTTGCCCTGGTACTGCAGGGTCAGATCCAGGCCATCCACCACGCCGAAGAAGTCGGTATTGCGGTAGGTTGCCAGGCCGCTGGCGCGTTTGGTCATAAAGTTATCGGTCTGCGCGGAAGAGTCGCCGCCGAATTCCGGGAACATATCGGTCCAGGCTTCGACGTCGTACAGCGCGCCGAGGTTACGGCCGTAGTCAAATGAACCGTAGTTTTTAACTTTCACCCCGGCGAACGCCAGGCGCGTTTTCTGCGAAGAGTCGCTTTCGGTTTTGTTGCCGGAGAACTCTGATTCCCAGCGGCCGTAGCCGGTCAGATCGTCGTTAATCTGCGTTTCGCCTTTGATGCCGAAACGAACGTAGGTCTGGTCGCCATCTTTGCTGTCATAGTCGCTCATATAGTGCATCGCTTTGACTTTGCCGTAGACGTCCAGTTTATTGCCGTTTTTATTATAAACTTCTGCCGCCTGGGTAGCCGAAGAAGCAATAAGACCCATCATCATTAATGCCAGTGAGCTCTTTTTCATTATCTAGTCCTGGTGATTTATTTATACGCGCTAATCAATTCCGGGCGGAAGCCCTGTCAAAAACTGCAGGTTTTTTAACGCTCTAATATTAAAAATTTATGACAACATGGAACTTTTGATAAAAAAGCGTATTTAATTATTTCCGTCATGAATGTGTCACGTTTCCCCGCCAGAATGCCCGATCCGCGCAATGAAGTGGTTCGTCCACCACGCCAGGTGTTGGCAAGCGGGCTGACTCCTGTTACAACATCAATTCGATATCGAAACTCCTTTTTGAACGGCAGAGAATCATGAGTGATAGCCAGACGCTGGTGGTAAAACTGGGCACCAGTGTTTTAACGGGCGGATCCCGCCGCCTGAACCGCGCCCATATCGTTGAATTAGTGCGCCAGTGCGCACAGCTGCACGCGATGGGCCACCGAATTGTGATAGTGACCTCCGGGGCGATCGCCGCCGGACGTGAACACCTCGGCTACCCGGAATTGCCCGCGACCATCGCGTCCAAACAGCTGCTGGCGGCGGTTGGCCAGAGCCGTCTTATCCAGCTGTGGGAACAGCTGTTTTCTATTTATGGCATTCACGTCGGCCAGATGCTGCTGACCCGCGCCGATATGGAAGACCGCGAGCGTTTCCTTAATGCCCGCGATACCCTGCGCGCGCTGCTGGATAACAACATCGTGCCGGTAATTAATGAAAATGACGCCGTGGCCACCGCCGAGATTAAAGTCGGCGATAACGATAATCTTTCGGCGCTGGCGGCGATTCTCGCGGGCGCCGATAAACTGCTGCTGCTGACCGATCAGCAGGGCCTGTTCACCGCCGACCCGCGCAACAACCCGCAGGCCGAACTGATTAAAGACGTGTACGGTATCGATGACGCCCTGCGCGCGATCGCGGGCGACAGCGTATCGGGTTTAGGTACCGGCGGTATGGGCACCAAGCTGCAGGCCGCCGATGTCGCCTGCCGCGCGGGCATCGACACGATCATCGCCGCCGGTAGCCGTCCGGGCGTGATTGGCGACGTGATGGAGGGGGTTTCCGTTGGCACCCGCTTCCACGCCCAGGAGTCGCCGTTGGAAAACCGCAAGCGCTGGATTTTCGGCGCGCCGCCGGCGGGCGAAATTACCGTGGACGCCGGTGCGACACAGGCCATTCTCGAACGCGGCAGCTCCCTGCTGCCGAAAGGGATTAAAACCATCACCGGCAACTTCTCGCGCGGCGAAGTGATTCGCATTCGCAGCCTTGAAGGCCGCGATATCGCCCACGGCGTCAGCCGTTATAACAGCGATGCGCTGCGCCGCATCGCCGGGCAGCACTCGCAGCAGATCGATGCCATTCTGGGCTATGAATACGGCCCGGTCGCCGTCCACCGTGACGACATGATTATCCGTTAAGGAGCTGAAAATGCTGGAACAAATGGGCATTGCTGCCAAAGCGGCCTCGTATAAACTCGCGCAGCTTTCCAGCCGCGAAAAGAACCAGGTGCTGGAAAAGATTGCCGACTATCTTGAAGCGCAGACCGACGCGATTCTGCGGGCTAACGCTGAGGATCTGGCGGAAGCGCGCGCCAACGGTTTGAGCGAAGCGCTGCTCGATCGCCTGGCGCTCAATCCGGCTCGCCTGACCGGGATTGCTAACGATGTTCGTCAGGTCTGCAGCCTGGCTGATCCGGTCGGTCAGGTGATCGACGGCGGCCTGCTGGACAGCGGCCTGCGTATCGAGCGTCGCCGCGTGCCGCTGGGCGTAGTGGGCGTGATTTACGAAGCCCGTCCAAACGTGACCGTCGACGTCGCCTCTTTGTGCCTGAAAACCGGCAACGCGGCGATTCTGCGCGGCGGCAAAGAGACCTGGCGCACCAACGCCGCCACGGTGAAAGTGATTCAGCAGGCGCTGCAGGAGTGCGGCTTACCGGCGGCCACCGTGCAGGCGATTGAGAGTCCGGTTCGCGCGCTGGTCGGCGAGATGCTGAAGATGGATAAGTATATCGATATGCTAATCCCGCGCGGCGGCGCAGGTTTGCACAAGCTATGCCGCGAGCAGTCGACGATCCCGGTGATCACCGGCGGTATCGGCGTTTGCCATATTTATATCGACCACTCCGCTGACGTTGCCGAAGCGCTGAAAGTGATCGTTAACGCCAAAGTGCAGCGCCCGAGCGCCTGTAATTCGGTCGAAACGCTGCTGGTACATCAGGATATCGCCGAACGCTTCCTGCCCGCGCTGAGCAAGCAGATGGCGGAAAGCGGCGTCAGCCTGCACGCCGATGCGGCCTCCCTGCCCGCGCTGCAAAACGGCCCGGCCAGCGTAGAGCCGGTGAAAGCGGAGCAGTATGACAACGAGTACCTGTCGCTGGATCTGAACGTGAAGGTGGTGGCCGATCAGGATGAAGCGGTGGCGCATATTCGCGAGCACGGCACCCAGCATTCCGACGCCATCCTGACGCGTACCCTGGGCAACGCGAACCGCTTTATCAACGAGGTGGACTCCTCGGCGGTGTACGTCAACGCTTCTACCCGCTTTACCGACGGCGGCCAGTTCGGCCTCGGCGCGGAAGTGGCGGTCAGCACCCAGAAGCTGCACGCGCGCGGCCCGATGGGGCTGGAAGCCCTGACGACCTATAAGTGGATTGGTTTCGGCGACGATACCATTCGTGCTTAATGCTCATTGGGTGATGCAAAAGTAGCCGTTTGATTCGCAAGGGCATTGACGCATCACCCACTTAGTTTTAACCTTCTATCCCGTGCTTACGCTCGTCAGCACGTCTTGCAGGGCCGATATAGCTCAGTTGGTAGAGCAGCGCATTCGTAATGCGAAGGTCGTAGGTTCGACTCCTATTATCGGCACTCTCTAATAAATCAATAACTTAGGTTAAAATACCCAAGAAATTGTATCTTCTAAAATCACATCCAAACGCCTGTGGGTTGTACTGGCTTTGGTATCGTACAACATATGGGCAGGTAGTTACCAGGCTCAACCCTGTACAGATTTTCCTTTGAAGCCAGAAGACGCCGCCAGCGTCTCTAATCCTCATACCAAAACCCTTAGCAAAGTTCCGCGTGACCCTGGCCTGCCAGCACATCGCCGGCGGCGTATGCCTGACGCAGACCGCGGAACGAGTCGGCTATCAATCCCAAGCCGCGTTTAATCGCGCATTTCAACGCATCACAGGAGTCCCCCCGGCCGTTACAGCCAACAGTGCCGGGACAACGCCACCGTTCAGCAATTTCACGGCCAGAATTATCAGCAGATGAACGAAATCGTTTAGCTCACCCCTGCCGCAGCATGGCTGATTGCGATCGGCCATGCTTCATGCCGTGCCCTGCTGTGCGAGCGGAAATGACGCCGACAAACCGCCTGCGCTGAAATATCGATTATCACGGCACTCATAATACTGTTATCCATAAAAACCACTATATTGTATATTTCGTTCCGTTTTAAATCGTCTACGATAAAAAAGATATAGTCAAAAAAGAAGTAGTATCTATGCATCACCAGGTTCAACTCTCCGACAGCATAATATCCAATAGCCAGGCATTGGTGAATTTCGCCATACAGTACATTTATCAAAATATAAATAATAACATTTCAGTTTATGATATCTCTGAATATCTGCAGGTTTCCCGGCAATATGTGCATCGCATTTTTAAAAAACAAACCGGAGTGACTGTCAACAAATTCATCAGCAATAAAAAAATTGAATATGCAATAATGGATATCATCCTCGGGATTGAGGATACCGACTCGGCCTACCTTAAATATAATTTCAAAAGTAAACATGCGTTTGTCGACCAGATCCAGCGCTATATCCACACCACGCCTGCCTTGTATAGCCTACCAGCGCTCGCAGCGTATAAAAAATAAATCACTGCGCGCGCTGGTAGCCTCAATATCACTGCCTCCCTGATGCCCCCCGTGGGGCGCTCAGCAATTAGCAAAATAATCACTAACGTATAACGGTAAAATGACTCAGGACGAATAATTATTAATTAGAACCAGCGGTTATAACAACTGTTATATCGATTAACAAACTAACTGTTCATGTTGGTTAAGGATCTGCTGTGATGTAATCTACTGGTATTTTTGGGTGAATTAACCTGCACATTTTTGAGAACACTATAATGAGCAATGATAAATTTTCAGATAATGAACGATTAAAACAGCAGAGCCAACTTCTGCGCGGCACGATTAAAGAAGATCTGCATAACGAATTAACCGGCGGATTTCTCGGCGATAACTTTCAGCTGATCCGCTTTCACGGCATGTACCAGCAGGACGATCGCGATATTCGCCAGGAAAGAGCGGCGCAAATGCTAGAACCCCTGCATACGGTGATGCTGCGGGTGCGTTTACCTGGCGGGATCATCAGCCCGCAGCAGTGGCTGGGGATCGACGAGTTTGCGTCGCAGCATACGCTTTACGGCAGCATCCGCATCACCAACCGCCAGGCGCTGCAGCTGCACGGCGTGCTAAAGCGTAATATCAAGCCGGTTCATCGGCTATTGCATCAGTTGGGTCTCGATTCGCGGGCGACGGCGGGCGACGTCAACCGTAACGTACTGTGTACTTCAAATCCGGTGGAGTCCGGGCTTCATCATCAGGCTTACGAGTGGGCTAAAAAGATATCGGAGCATCTGTTGCCGAAAACAAACGCCTATGCCGAAGTTTGGCTGGACGGTGAAAAGATCGCGCAGCCGGAAGAAGAGACCATTCTGGGCAACAGCTATCTGCCGCGCAAATTCAAAACCGCGGTGGTCATTCCACCGCAAAACGACGTCGATTTGCACGCCAACGATCTTAACTTTATCGCTATCGGCGAGAATGGACAGCTGACGGGCTTCAATGTGCTTGTAGGCGGCGGCCTGGCGATGACCCACGGCGACCAGAGCACCTATCCGCGCCTGGCGACAGAGCTGGGGTATATTCCTTTGAACGCTACGCTGGCGGTTGCCACCGCCGTTGTCGCCACCCAAAGAGACCGTGGAAACCGCGCAAATCGACGCAACGCTAAAACTAAATATACTATCGATCGACTCGGCATTGAGGTATTTAAAGCGGAAGTCGAGCTGCGAGCAGGCATGGCATTCCAACCGCTGCGGCCTTACGCTTTCAGCAGTCGCGGCGATCGTATCGGCTGGGTAGAAGGGATCGACGGTAAGCACCATCTCACCCTGTTTATCCCCAGCGGCAGGTTGATTGATAAGCCCGGCAAGCCTCTCAAGTCGGGCCTGGCCGCCATCGCCGCCGTCCACGACGGTGACTTTCGCTTAACCCCCAATCAAAATATCATTATCGCCGGCGTCAGCGAGCGCAACCGAGCTCAGATTGACGCACTGGCACAGCGCTATTCCTTGATTGATGACACGGTATCGCCGCAGCGAAAAAGCGCGATGGCCTGCGTCTCCTATCCCACCTGTCCGCTGGCAATGGCCGAGGCCGAACGCGTGCTGCCGGACATAGTCGATCGCCTTGACGCTATCTTAATGCGTAACGGGATTGCCGATCGGGACGTGATATTTCGCGTCACCGGCTGCCCGAACGGCTGTGGCCGGGCGATGCTGGCCGAAATCGGCCTCGTCGGCCGCGCCGTGGGCCGCTATGACGTATACCTCGGCGGCAACCGCGAGGGAACGCGTATTCCTCGCCTCTATAAAGAGAACCAGCCGCTTGAAGAGATTATCCGCGACCTTGACGCGTTGCTGAGCGCCTGGGCGCAGGCGGCTAACCATGATGTGGCGTTCGGCGACTTTGCGGTACAGACGGGGATTATTCGCCCGGTACTGAACTCCAGCATCGACTTTTATCTGCAGGACTAAGATGGCCAGGCCGTTGGCGATTATTCAAATGGGCGATCCGCCGGCGATAATCCGCGAGGAGGCTGGCGAGCAAAGCCAATGGTTCGTTCAGGCGCTCACCTTATCCCGCGGGGAGTACCGGGTTATTCACCCGGATCGCCAGGAGCCCCTGCCCGCTATCGACACAATCTGCGGCGCCATCATCAGCGGCTCCTGGGCGATGGTCACCGACCGGTTAGCGTGGAGCGAGGAGACTGCGCAATGGATACGACGCGCCCACGCCCTGAACCTGCCACTACTGGGCGTGTGCTATGGCCACCTGCTAATTTCCCACGCGCTGGGAGGCCTGGTTGCGGATAACCCGCTGGGGAGCGAACACGGGCTTCAGCTGATCCAGATCGCCGAAAACAGTACAGCCCCGCTGCTAACGACATTTCCCGGTCGCTTCGCGGCCTGGCTTTCTCACCGGCAAACCGTGCTACGGCCGCCGGATGGTGCCAGCGTGATGGCTTTTTCCGCCCGTGACGCCTGCCAGATTCTGCGCTATAGCGACACGGCGTATTCGGTGCAGTTCCACCCGGAATTTACCTGGGATATTATGGCCGCTTGCCTCAAACAGCGCGGAGAAGAGTTGGAAATGGCCGAGATGCCCGGCGAACCAGTCTGGCCACAAGAGCTGCTCAGGCGCTTCTATTATCTCTGGTGCAAGGATAATGCCCCCCGCTTATGCCAGTCATAATCGTGAGAAAGCTGTTTAATCGCTACATCAGGCGCAGGGTCGCCTTCCTCCCCTACCAGTATTCGCTGATAGCCGGGCAACCAGGAAAAAATATTGAATAGCAGGTCTCTGCCTGGTTGTCTTCAGTCAGACCTGTCATTCGCATGGCCGTTTTCCGATCCATACAATTTTGCAATATATTTCGAAAAATCAGCATAATATATTACCTAATCATCCACCTAATTCGAAACAATACATTCCTCCAGAACGTCAGATTTATCGTTTTATTCGCAGCACAGGCGGCCAGTAATTTATACAGCGAGCGTCACTAGACTGGATGGAAGTGCAACTCAGCAGCCTCTTCTATTATTCATCCGCGTTCGATGGGATATCACACAAAAAATTCAGCTGGACCAGCATGGGCTGATTAACTATGAAAGTAAAAATTGCAACGCCAACGGGCAGAGTGTCCTGGAGCATGTCTGCCGTTGAATAAGTAATGGCGCATTCAGGCATCAATGCACCGGTGCAACCGTCAAGCTTCTGGCAAATAGCTTTGGTGACGGAATTCCCGGACCATTCCGTGTGATACTCTTCACAGTACCTAATTAGTAGAGTTTTAAAGCAGACTTGATGAGGTGAATTGCATGTATGATTTTGATTCAACTAGCTGGCTGGTTGGACATGGAATGAGCGTGGATCTTCGCGTCGTAAGTCATAAAGTCGAATGTGCAGCAAGGCATTACTAATATCGCGGTATGTTAATCAATGTGTAGCAGAGCAGTTCTACAGTGAAGAGCATAACAATTTTAACACCGCGATATCAATGACTTACCACACTCACCTTCCCAATAGATAAATTCAGCCCACAATACTAAATTGAATATTTACTTAGCTTACTGATATGTATCCCTAACCAGGTAAGCTCGTCGTTTGGAATAAATATAGCGTAATTATTTTTTATATAATCACGAATTGCTTCTGCAACAACCATAGCTCTTGGATGGAAGCGAATTAATTCATTATAGAAATCATCAGTTTCTTCTAATTCAATGTTATTACTTAAGACTCTTTCAGCGAAGTACCTTAAATGTGTAATAAATCTGGCGTAGTGAATTGAATTGATATCAATGTTTTTATTAAGTTTATAGCGAACAATTTCGGCAACTCTATTCACTAATTCAACTTGCTTATGCGCATTAGTCTCATCACATTGGGAACTTGCATTAATAATGTGAAAAGCAATATGTACAGCCTCATCTTCAGGAAGATTTACAGAAAATTTAGCAGATACCATATCTCTTGCTAACTCACCTATATTATATTCTTTCTGATAATACCTTTTTATCTCCCAAGTGAGTTTATTCGCAATGTTAACATTTGCCTTACAGCGTTCAACCGCGAAATGCAAGTGCTCTGCCAATGTAAATAGCAACACTGTATTAAGCTTTTCATTGTAATGCGCTTGAGCTAACTTGACTATTTCATGCGTAATTTCAAAAAAAACTGCGGGAATTGTGTCAGTCAAGGACAAGTAATGCTGCGCTTTAAGCGTATTTAAAGGGATAAATACCTGTTCAACATTTTTCAAGTCGACCATTGTGCCCGGCTTGGAATTAAAACCAATGCCTTTGCCAAAAAGTATAATCTCTTTTCCATCATTAACAGCAAGCAGCATACTGTTATTTAAGGACTTTTTAATTTTCATCACAATTCCCGCGATAACAAATGATTAACCTAAATCAGTTCCGTTGGTCGCAATGACCTTACGATACCAGTAGAAGGAATCTTTGCGTAATCTATTCAATGAACCATGCCCCTCGTCATCTTGATCTACATATATAAAACCATAGCGTTTGGTCATTTGCGATGTTCCAGCACTGATGATATCAATCGTGCCCCAACTTGTATATCCTATCAAATCAACACCTTCTTTAACAGCTTCAATCATCTGTTCGAAATGCGCACGAAAATAATTAATGCGGTAATCGTCATGAATTTTCCCATCAACTACTGTATCTTTCGCACCGAATCCATTTTCAACAATAAATAACGGAATTTGGTATCGATCATAGAGTTCCAGCAACGATATTTTGAGCCCAACGGGATCTATTTGCCAACCCCATTCAGATGCAGGCAAATGTGGGTTTTTTACACCCATGATAGTATTTCCTGCAGTGCGTTCTGCATCGGGCTGGACTGATTCAGTAATGGACATATAATAGCTGAATGAAAGGAAGTCTACAGTATAGCGTCGTAGCGTATCCAAATCATCCGGCTGCATTTTTATCTTTATGTTACGTAATTCGAGATCCCGCTTAATTAGCGGTGGATATTCTCCCTTAATTTGAACATCCGAATAAAAATAATTTTCTAAATTCTTTTTGAGAGTAGCCTCCACGTCATCAGGATGACAAGTCAGAGGATAGGTAGTTAACTTGGTAAGCATGCATCCCACCTGGCTACCAGGTATTTTTTCGTGGCAGTCCTTTGTTGCTAACGCCGAAGCAACAAACTGATGATGCAATGCCTGATAAATATCCTGTGTACTTTCTCCTGGTAAGCTTTTTTCTTCACGAACACCTGCAGTCGTAAAGGGGTGCCGATGAATGCTATCAATTTCATTGAATGTTAACCAGTAACGGACCAGATTCTTGTAACGGTCAAAGCACACATTTGAATAGCGCAGAAACGCATCAACAACATTTCGGTGGACCCAGCCATTATATTTCTCACTCAATACTAATGGCATTTCATAGTGTGATAGCGTAACGAGTGGTTCGATGCCAAGTCTGCGCATCTCAGTGAACATATTTTCATAAAACTGTAAACCACTTTCATTTGGTTGATCATCTTCACCTGTAGGGAAGATTCTTGACCAGGCTATTGATACCCTGAGTACTTTTATCCCCATTTCGGCAAAAAGAGATAAATCCTCTTTATAGCGATGATAAAAATCGATACCTCTGCGTTTAGGATAATTTTTATCGTTCTCACCTTTAAGCGCATCGCTAACGTTTTCATCAGATACGGACATATGGCCGGCATAATCGCTTGTGCTCAAATGAGCCTTATAGGCGACTGCATCTGCAACAGAAGGGCCTTTTCCGTCAACGTTCCATGCTCCCTCTGCCTGATTCGCTGCAATGGCCGCACCCCATAAAAAATTCTCGGGAAGAATAGATTTTGACATAATGATTAAGCCTCTTTTAATGAAAGAATATTTAACTGATGTGTTGCTTCGGTTTGCTCGGTTGACGGTTTCATCTTAAAACGTTCGCTATTTGTAACAACCATTACTACGACTGGGTCGTAACCCGATTTAATGATTTTATCAATCTCAAATTCGATTAATAGCTCACCAGCCTTAACCCGTTGGCCATCGGTAATTTGCGGGTGAAAGCCTGCTCCGTTCATTTGTATTGTATCAATTCCGATATGAAAGATGACCTCAACTCCATGGTCAGTTATCATGCTTGCTGCATGGCCACTTTCGAACACATGCTCTATAACGCCATCGGCAGGTGCATATAGAGCTCCGACAGATGGAATGATAGCGATACCATCGCCCATGATTTTTGCAGAAAATACATCGTCGTTTACATCCGTTAACGGGATGATTTTCCCTTCAACCGGACTGGTGAAGAAAAATTCATTCACTGATTTTGAAGTAGCGATGGCCGCTGGATCCTCAAAACTAGATTTTTCCTCATCAGAGGGCAGAGTCGCCGTCTTTTCTTTCCAAAAGAATAATGTTGATAAAAACGCCATGCTGAAAGAAATCAGAGCACCTATGATTGCATACATCAAGCTAGTTGGATTATCCGGGGAAGCAAATATTGAGATGCTGGCAAGGCTCGGAGCTACTATTGCGTAAGCTGAGACCATCGTAAATCCCATGAAAGCCCCACCGATCATTGCACCTATCATCACCGAAATAAGCACAGGCCTATGGAGTAAAGTAATACCATACAGTGCAGGTTCAGTAATACCAAAGAGGGCTGAGATTCCGGAGGAAAGTGCAGTACCTTTAAACATTTTATTTTTACTTTTAAGAGAAACCGCAAAGCAGGCTCCTGCTTCAGCTATATTGTGTGCCAGGGAAGCTGGATTATATAAAGATTCTTTACCGGTTTGGCCCATCGACATTATGGCATAAGGAAGAAAAGGTTTATGCATTCCTGCAGCCACAATAAATGGTAACCCGCCAGCCAGTAATCCTGTGGCGATGAACCCAAATTTTCCATGCATCCAAAGAATCAGTTGGGTTAATAAAGAGCCCATTTCAAAACCTAAAGGCCCAAGGATAAGTAGTGTTACAGGAACTGTTGTGACCAGCGATAACATTGGTGATAAAAAACCGCGTAACGCATTAGGTGTGTAACGATTAAAAAGAGATTCAGTTTGTGCATAGAAAATCACACAAAGTATTGCCGGAAATACCTGTGCCGCATAGGAGACATTCGTAATATCAAACGTCATTAACGTTGCCCCTTGTTTTGCCAATGTAGTAAACGTGGGCAACAACAAGACTGACACAGCTGTTAATGCGACTAACGAATTCACTTTAAGCTTATTCGCAGTAGTGATTGCTATAAGTAAGGGTAAAAAATAGATCGGTGCGGTTCCAATGCAATCCAAGATTTTATAAGTAGAACTGTCCTTCGTAAGCCATCCGGCCATGTCCATGATGATCAGAAGAGATTTCAGCACACCACCACCTGCAATAGCAGGAATGAGCGGCTGGAAAATACTGATAACAAAATCAATCAGCCAGGCACTCCACTTTTTTTTGATAACAGGTTTCTGTTTCTCGGCAGAGTTATTACCCATCAATGATTTAATAGCATCAAACACTTTTACAACGTCTTTGCCAATGACAATCTGACACTGCACATTTGTCACGACCCCCATTATCCCAGGCATTTTTTTGAGTTCAGATACCTCCACTTTAGAGTTATCATACAAGCTTAGTCGTAATCTGGTTGAGCAATGTTCGAGGTGTTCGATGTTTCCTACTCCACCGACTAATTCAAGAATTGTACGCCCAGTATTTAGATGATCCATAAGTTGCCCCATGAGCAAAAAAAAAGACCCGAAACTCTTGCCCCGAAAAAGGGGGGAGAGTTTCAGGTCTTGCCTGCATTACCAGTGACACGCCTGTACTACATATCTATTGACAGTATACTCTATACATAGTTACAGACAACAAATTTAAACCATGTTTTATGAAAATGTGACAGCTATAACATAATGCCCCTTGTAGATACTTACTGCATAAAAATGCCGGCAGTTGCACTCCCTTCGTTTAATAACATTTAGTAAGAACAACTTGATTATCTATACTCTAAAAAAAACGACAACTCATTACTTAATTGATTTTATGATGATAATTTAGTTTTCAACATAGTTACCACCACACCTCAGCCTGAGCGCCAATCGAAAATTGGTCTTTCTTATTATCATTGAATTTAAAATTGGAGAGTTCATTCTGATTTGCTCTGATGTAAGTTGTATAGAAACGAATTTCCGGCCTTGAGGTTAAGATTGACGTATCAATTTTGAGTGCATGATATAACGTTGTTTTGTAACCGGACTCACTAAATGTTTGTCCTTGTGATTTGTTGTCTTGTCTAAACCATCCAAGCTCAACACCGCTTTGATTGAATTTATCCCAGATATAAGCAGGTCGTATGACACTTCGGTAGCTTTGAAAATCAGTATGGGCGCCGGTATCATAGCTGAATATATCATGGCCATTTGAATAAACCAGAGCGTGTGCCATTATAGTGTCCTCGGAGGGATAAAACTCTCCTTGGGAAATAATTCTGAATGCCTTTCCATTCGTGTGATTCCCATAATAATAGTCACCATTTCCATATGTTGGATTTGCTCCTGAAATTTTTGCAAATGAACTGGCAATAGAATTATCGGCAACCTGTAGTGTTAATTCTCCATACCCACCAGTTTTAAATTTCTGCCTTAAAATCGCAGCCGCCAGCCATGCATCTTTTACTTGATAATACTGACCATCAGACTCTCCTGACTTAACAACGTCTGATTTATTCGCCATATTATAGCGACCATTGAGTTCCAGTGTTGCCTTATCCCATAATGGAATTTCGCGATAACGAATATCCAGAGCGTTAGTATTGAGTTGTAGTGAATTTCCTGATGTTTTGTAATCAAGCGCGCGTGCGTTCAGATCCTGGCGCACAACAGCAACGTTGAATTTTCCTGGGCCAATTTTCCAGTTTTCTATACCGAGCCCTGCGCCACTTTCAGTTCTGATACTTTTCCAGTCAAGCATCTGTATCTCATATTTAGGCAGATAGTGCTTACCTACCCAGAAATCGGCTTCTGGAGCAAAACTCAGGAAACCCTTAGTTGTGAGATAGATATCAGAAAACTGTAAGTTACTCTCTGAATTTTTATCAAACACAGCATTGCTGTATTGCTCACCGACATTACCATCCAGCATAACAACTGCGTGTGCGGTTTTTCCATCCAAATCATAGACTTTTTGTTTTAGTTGTAAATCAAACCAGGATGTATATTCATTGCCAAACCTGCCAAGTGAACCAATCGCATACTCCTTTGGAGAACCATGGTTTGCAGTTCCCCAACCGGACCGGAAGTAACCATTATAAGAAAAACCAATATCATTTTTTACAAAGTTACTTATATCTTTCAACGTCAAATCATTACTCACCGCATCTTTTTGTATGGTCTTTTTTTCGGAGGTAGTAATGTCTACATTTTTGACTAATACCTGATTCTCTGCATACATTGGTTTAGTAAACCCAGTATCATTGAGCTTGTATTTTTTTAACTCAGCCCTGGTATCATATAGTTCTTTGGTATTTTCTTGCAATTTTTTTTCAAGTATAGCAATGCGTTCTTCCATTGTTAGGCTTTGAGCATGTGAGTTGCTGCATATTACGGATATAAAAATAAACAAAACTCTTTTTTTCATTATAAAACCCTCTTTAGTTACACTCGCGCATAAACTAAATACTTTGTTTAGAGATGTTTTAAGTGCTCATAGATATTAGTGGCACCAGGTACCTATTTATATCGCTTTGGTTTAACAAGCAAAATATCTTCATCAGAATTTTGATATAGTGTATAGCTATAAAAGATTAAGTCCTTTTTCACCGGTGCACTGAAATTTATTTTATGAACACATAATTTTCTCCTCTCAAAATAAAACATACCCCCCCACCCAGACATATCTCAGCAATTTTTAAAACTAACGAGCAGACGTTCCCTGCTCAATAATTAATTGAGAGACCAATGAAATGTATAATGAAGATTAAACTTTTATTTTCGTTTCATGAATAAAGCCCAAAAAAACCAAAAAAAAAGACCCGAGGACATTTTCGAATCTAGATGAATTCGAAAGTGCACTCAGGTCTTGCCTGCTCTTGCAGTTACACGCCTGTACATCAATTCACACATTAATACATATTTAATATGAATTTGACAACGGGAAATTTTGAGTCGTTTGAAAATTGTGATCTACTTAACAATTGCTCGCTTTCCCTCTAGCATTCATCCATCACAGATAGCTTATTTTCACCTTCTATTTTAAGGGGAGGCCGGCTCTATTGACCTCCCAGGGATAGATGACTACCTCAGAGAAACCTTCTAGATTATGTTCTTAAATCATAATACAACCAATATTTTCCTGGATTCAGTCCCAACAAATAATAAAAAGCCCCATCATTCTGTTTATAGGTTGAATCAGCTTGCCTTACATATAAACAACTGTTTCTTTTATTTGTGTAGTGCATTAACATCACTCCAATTAAACTCTATTTCCCCAACATCTATCACTCCATACTGAAACGACGCCCTTAAAATTCAAAAAATAAGAATACCTTGTTTTATCATAATTTTCGCAAGTAAATATTGCCTGGTATAATGGACCGCTATTAGAACCAGTATGGATTTATATTTAGACAGAATCGTCTGCCGGGGTGGGGTCAGTCCAATCCTCATCATTCGGGTCGATATTTTCAGGGCCGCCGGAACGTCGTCTGGCGACCTCTTCTGTAGTGCGTCACGGTCAAACTGCAGCCTGCGGTTCCGCAGGTTTCTGCGTATCAGGACGTATTTTGAACCAGATGGCATACATGGCGGGCAGGAACACCAGCGTGATAATGGTGCCGCCAAAGGTCCCGCCAATCAGCGTGTAGGCCAGCGTCCCCCAGAACACCGAGTGCGTCAGCGGGATAAACGCCAGTATGGCAGCCATCGCCGTCAACAATACCGGCCGGGCACGCTGCACCGTCGCCTCTACCACCGCATGGAAGGGCGCCAGCCCCTCCTGCTCGTTGTGATGGATCTGGCCTATCAGGATCAGGGTGTTGCGCATCAGAATGCCGGACAGCGCAATCAGCCCGACGAGGGTATTGATGCCAAAAGGCTGATTGAAGAGCAGCAGCGTTGGCACCACCCCAATCAGCCCCAGCGGCGCGGTCAGGAAGACCATCACCATCGCCGCCATCGACCGCACCTGGAGGATGATAATCAACAGCGTCATGGCAATCATGATAGGGAACAGCGGCACCATCGCTTTGGTGGCTTTCCCGGACTCTTCAATCGAACCCGCCTGCTCGATGCGGTATCCGGCCGGCAGCGTATCGATGACCGGCTGCAGCGCCTTCGTGATGGCGGCAGAAACATCCGGCGGCTGCAGATTTTCGGCTATATCTCCCCTGACAGTTATGGTCGGAATACGATCGCGACGGCGCATAACCGGCTCTTCCATTTGCACCTCAACCTCCCCAATCTGAGACAGCGGAATGCGCTGCCCGGCAGCCCCCACCAGGGTAAAACCGGCTATTTTTGCCGGGTCAAGCCGGATATCCCCCGCCGCGCGTCCCATGACCTGTACCGAACGGATATCTTCCCGTACTGAGGTGATTGGAATGCCTGAAAGCAGAAACTGAAGCTGCTGCGCGGCCGCATTCGAGGTCAGCCCCACCGCCTGCAGGCGATCCTGATTGAGCGTGAAGTGCAGCGCCGGTACCCGCGGCCCCCAGTCGGTGTTGACGGTTCTCATCATCGGACTGGCCTGCATCACTTTTTCCACCTTATCTGCGATTTCGCGCAGCGTGGTAGGATCAGGCCCCATGACGCGATAAGCCACCGGATAGGGTGAATACGGGCCAAACACCAACTGGGTCACGCGCACGCGCGCCTCGGGCGTCAGTCCACCGGCCACCGCTTCACGCAATCTGAACTTAAGCGCCTCGCGGGCTTCCGGGTTGTCCGTCAGCACGACTATTTTCGCAAATGACGGGTCAGGCAGCTCGGGGGCCATGGCCAGAAAGAAACGCGGCGCCCCCTGCCCGATGTAGGAGGTGACGATTTTTGCCTCTTTCTGTTTTCTCAGCCAGGCTTCGATTTTCGCCGCGGTGGCATTGGTCTGCTCAATAGCGGTGCCATAGGGCATCTGCACTTCAACCAGTACCTCAGGACGGTCGGAGGTGGGGAAAAATTGTTTTTTCACCAGCCCTAAGCCGAGTATCGCAACCGTAAAGACGGCTATCACAGTACCCGCCACGATCCACTTGCGCGCGATAACCCAGCCCAGCAATCGGCGAAAACGATTGTAATGACGGGTGTTGTAAATCGCTGCGTGTCCCCGCTCTACCTTTTTGATATCGGGCAGCATCTTCACGCCCAGATAAGGCGTGAACACCACCGCGACAATCCAGGAGGCAATAAGGGCGATACCGACGATCCAGAACATATTGCTGGTATATTCGCCGGCGGTGGACTGGGCAAAACCGTTAGGCATGAAACCAACGGCGGTGACCAGCGTACCGGCGAGCATCGGGGCGGCGGTGTGGCTCCAGGCATAGGCGGAGGCTTTTATGCGGTCGTAGCCCTCTTCCATTTTCACCACCATCATTTCGATGGCGATGATGGCATCATCGACCAGCAGCCCGAGCGCCAGGATCAGCGAGCCCAGGGTGATACGGTCAAAGTTTTTGCCGGAAGCCTCCATCACAACGAAGACAATCGCCAGCGTTAACGGTACGGCAGCGGCGACCACGACGCCCACGCGCCACCCCATGCTGACGAAACAGACCACCATCACCACCAGCAGCGCGACAAAGAACTTGATCATAAACTCGTCAACGGCGGAGCTGATGTTGACCGATTGGTCGGTGACCTTGGTCAGAGTCATGCCGAGCGGCATACCCGCATTAATTTTGGCGGTTTCCGCATCCAGCGCCTTCCCCAGATCCAGTCCGTTCCAGCCGTCCCGCATCACGATGCCCAACAGCAGCGCCGTTTCCCCCTGATTGCGGATCAGGAAGGTCGCCGGATCTTCGTAGCCCCGCTCAACGGTCGCCACGTCCGATAGCTGCAGTGTCCGGCCCTGAACAACAATGGGGGTTTCGCGGATTTTCTCCAGTTTGTCAAAAGCGCCATCCAGGCGGATAAAGACCTGCGGTCCTTTGGTGTCAATCGAGCCAGCGGGTGTCAGTACGTTCTGGCTGTTGAGGGCGGAGAAAATATCCTGAGGGGAAACGCCCAGCGTGGCCAGCCGGTCATGCGAGAACGAAACAAAGATGCGTTCGGCCTGTTCACCGATAATATTGACCTTCTTCACCCCCGGCACGTGCAGAAGACGCTGACGCAGCGATTCCGCATCGCGAACCAGTAGCCGCTGCGGCTCTCCTTTCGCCTTCAGCGCAAAGAGCGCGAAGGTGACGTCGGAGAATTCGTCATTGAACATCGGTCCGATAACGCCTGCCGGCAGGTTTTTGGCCTCATCGCCGAGCTTCTTGCGCGCCTGATAGAACTCTTCCTGCACCTGTGAAGGCGGCGTGCTGTCTTGCAGTGAAAGCATGGTATAAGCCAGACCGGGTCGGGTGTAGGTTTCACTACGGTCATACCACTTGAGCTCCTGCATTCGCTTTTCAAGCGGTTCAGCAACCTGATCCTGCATCTCCTGCGCGGTAGCGCCCGGCCAGGCAGAAATAATCGTCATCTGCTTGACGGTAAACGGCGGGTCTTCCGCGCGCCCCAGTTCGAAAAATGACAGAACCCCGGCCACGGTAATCAGAATAATGAGGAACAGGGTGATGGAACGCTCGCGAACAGCCAGCGCTGAAAGATTGAATTTGCCGTCGCTCATGGCCGACTCCCGGCGACGCGGGCATCGTTCTGTACAGCCATGCGTACAGCCTCACCGTCATGCAGCAGATGCGCCCCGAGGGCGACCACCTTCTCGCCAGGCTGGAGGTTACCGGATACCTGCGCCACATCATCACTCAATCCCAGCACCTGAACGGACCGCCACGACACTTTGGCTGGCTGACCTGAAATCTGCCAGACGCCCGGCCCTTTACCCGGATCGTAGAGCGAGGTTAATGGTACCTGCATCACCTGGTTCGGTAATTTACCGTCTGCAATGTGCAGCGTTACGGTGGATCCCAGCGGCGCATTCGCCAGCGCCCCTTCAAGCACATATCTCGCCTCGAAGGTGCGGGTTACCGGATCGGCCGCATCGGAAAGGAGACGCAGTTTCGCCGGGACCGTCTGTTTACCGGTGCCGTACAACATGGCCTCGGCCTCGCTTTCAGGAGCCGGACGTAACGTCTCGGGTAACTGCACGCTGGCCTCACGCTGGCCCGCTCTGGCCAGACGAACCACCGGCTGACCAGCGCTAACCACCTGACCGGGTTCAGCCAGAGTCTCCATGACCACGCCGTCTGCGTCGGCCAGCAGCACCGCGTAGCCCGTCGCGTTTTGCGCCACATTCGCCTGGGCCTGAGCCGCATTGAGTTCAGCTTTGGCCGTATCGGCGGCCGCTTTTATCTGGTCGTAGGCCGATACCGACACCGCCCCTGTCGAGACCAGACCGCGGTAACGCACCTCATCCGCCGCAGCTTGTTTTGCTCGGGCCCGTGCGGCCGCGACCGCCTGTTGCTGAGCCTGTGCCTGCAGGCCGAGGTCCGCGGGATCCAGACGCATCATCGGCTGGCCGCGCTTGACGTTCTGGCCGGTATCGACCAGACGTTCAAGAATTTTGCCCTGCACTCTGAAACCGAGATCGCTTTGAACCCGGGCGACAACAACGCCGGTAAATGCGCGGGAGGCATCCATCGCACTCACTACGGTCGCAGACCTGACCAGAGGAGGCTGAGTGCGGGGATCGTCTGTGCCGGAAACGTCACCGCAGGCCGCGAGGGCAAACGGCAGCAGGCAAACGGCAAAAGGGGCGGATTTGAGCCTGAGCATGGGGTTCCTTAATCATTTTGACAGGACAGTTGAACCATACTCTTTCATGTGACCAATTAAGTCAACGGTCACATTCAGGTTGCTAAACTTTTGAGTATTAATGAGGACGGCAGTATGGCCGCAGTGGGTGCGGTATCGAGGTTAAATTGCAGCTATAAAGGGCACATATAAGGCTGCATGACCAGACAGATGGCATCCGCAGTCTCATCCAGCGGGGTTTTGCGTTCAAACTCCCCTGCCTGCCAGCCTTCCTGAATGACGTGCTGTATCAGCTGACGCAGCTGCTGCTGATAGACGGCGGCGGAAGGTCAGCGCTCCCGGGAGGCAACGGCAGCAATGTCATAAAGCTTGCGATCGTGAAAGAACAGATCGTTACCGGCTTCGATCAGCGCGTTTAATAAACGCCTCAGCTTCTCGGAGGCGGTAGGCGCATCGGCAATCGCGTCATTAACGACCACAGAGACTTTCGCCAGCCTGTTAGCACAAATGGCTTCTCCAATCGCCTGTTTTGAATCGAAGAATTTGTATATAGGTTTTTGAAAAACCAATCGTTTTCGCCAGATTTGACACGGTGGTCTTCTCGTAGCCGAAATACCCGAAGTGCTCCGTAGCGGCTTCCACAATCCGATCGCGGACGCAATGATCCGACGGCCCCCGCGAGGAGTATGCATTTGTGAATTTTGTCATTTTTCCAGCTTAGCCCAGAAGGCCTCGATTGAAAACTTGTGACTAATTGGTAATTAAGTCACAAAGAAGTGTTGACTCAAGGCACATCATGTTTCTCCTGGGTAGGCTTGTCATGGCCGTAACGGCCGGCTTACTGGCGGACTGTGCCGTCGGGCCGGATTATCATCGTCCCGATGTACCGCTTTTAAAGCAATATCATTCTCAGCCTGCCGTCCAGCAAAGAAGTGCCTCGCGGATGGCCCAGGCCCACGCCGGACTTGGGGCGGCCGACCTGCTTCGCCGGAGACCGGATATTATCGTGGCGGAGCGTCATCTCGCCGCCTTTCATGCGCGTACCGGGAGTAGGGATGAAAAGAACAGGCGTTCTGGGCGTTGATGCGTTAAGCGAAAAACTGATCGCAGGATTCTTTCAGGCGGAAACGGGCGCCCAGGTGTTTCTGTTCCCGGCAAACAGCGAACGAGCTCAAAGGCTGGCAAGAGAATTTCCCTGCTGGACCCTGGACAATCACCAGGCCGTCCTTGATGAAGCGGATGAAAAATTTAGCGCCTGTTTGCCTCGCCAGGCCCGCTCTTAGTGGCTGCCGACGAATCGGATTTTGATTCACCAACCGGAGGCCCTGCCTGAGCGGTGATTTCTATTTGGTTTTTCAATCACTCTGACCAGCACGGGAATAATCACTCCCTGAAAACGGCTCATCTGCCCCCTCAAATAAACGTGACAATTTTCGCCATGTTTTAGAGATAATCACCGGCCTGCTCCCCAACCTATCGCAGGCCGGATTGGCGTGATTCACCGAATCAAAAAAGCCAGCCCCGCGGCGAAGAGAATAGAAAGCAGCACCGATGCCAGGCCAGGCAGTAGAAAAGGATGATCGATAATATGTCGGCCCAGTTTGGTGGAGCCGGTATCGTCCAGCTCTACCGCTGCCAGTAACGTCGGGTAATTTGGCAAAATAAAAAGAGAAGCCGTAGCCGGAAAGCAGGCGACCAGGATACCGGGAGCAACGCCCATACTCAGCGCGGCAGGGAATAAAATTTTTGTTGAAGCCGCCTGCGAATACAAGAAACATGACGCGGCCATAATAATGAGCGCCAACATAATGGGCGAATCCAATAAGTGTGACGAGACCGCGCTTTGCAGCCACTGTTGATTGCTATCCATAAAGGTGGAACCCAGCCAGGCGACGCCAAGGATACAGATGCAGGAGGTCATCCCGGTTTTAAACACCGAGCCGGACGGGACTTTGTGTACGTTAACCCGGCAGCACACCACAATCAGCAGCGCAACGCCCATCATCACCCCAACCCGTGCCTGCCCGCTGCTCATGACCGGATGGGCAATCAACCCTAACTTTGGACTGGTGACAATCGCATAGGCCAGAACCGCAACCAGCCCAACGATAAAGATCAGCACCGAACGGCCGGCGTAGGGCGGGATAGCCCGCTCAGTCCGTGCCTTAACCTGCACCGGATTGTCATAGAGCCGATCCTGCTGGCGGATTCTGTCCCAGAACAGGTAAAAAACGGAGGTGACCAGCAGCGCAAGAAAGGTGGACGGTATTGATACCGCGATGAGCTCAATATAGCCCCAGCCGTCATGCCCTTTTTCCAGTATCCCCGAGAAAAAAATCACCGCAGCGGAAATGGGCGACGCCACAATCCCCAGCAAAGACGCGCTGACGGAGAGAGCAAGCGCGCGGGTGGGTTTTATATTGTTCTCTTTCGCCACGCCGACAATAACCGGCATACAGGCAAAGGAGACCTGCCCGGTGCTGGCCATCATAGTTAATAGCCAGGTGGAAAGCGGCGCGGTGATGACTAACAGTCGCGGATAGCGGCGCAGCAGCCGCTCGGTGAGGTCAACAAGATATTCAATACCGCCGGCCTCCTGCATGGCGGCAATCGCCACGATCACCACCATGATAAACACGATAACCAGCATCGGCATATCGCCCGGCGTCGCGCCGAGCGCGCTGAGCACAATCACGCCAGCGCCGCCGGCAAACCCTACGCCGATCCCCCCAACCCGCATGCCGATGTACAGAAACAGCAGCACCACCAGAAACTGGACCAATATCATATATTGCCTCCACGGCTCCCTGTCCGGCATTAACCCTTCACAAGATGACATGGCCGCCGGGCAAACGCGCGCTCACCATATCTTTGGATGTCACCTGCCGGTGAACGACAATTTATAGCGATACAGCGGCGTCGCTGCACACGGTGTGAATCAGACATCCGATCTGCTCAATCTCAACTTCCACCCTGTCCCCGGGCTGCATAAAGAGCGGCGGCGTACGTTTTTTTCCGATACCGCCGGGGGTGCCGGTCAGGATCACGTCTCCCGGAGAGAGCGCGCTGAAGGTGCTGATATAGGCAATAAGCCCGGCGATTGAATGCAACATGCTGCCCGTATTATCCTGCTGCACCGTCTGACCATTGAGACGGGTGGTAATATTCAGATTTTGCGGGTCGGGGATATCATCCGCCGTCACCAGCCAGGGGCCGAAGCCGCCCGTTGCAGGCCAGTTTTTCCCGCCGGTAAAGCAGGCATGCTGCCAGTCGCGCACGGAGCCATCCATATAGCAGCTGTAGCCGGCAACATACTGCAGCGCCTCCTGCTCTGGGATATTGCGCCCTCCACGGCCGATCACCAGCGCCATTTCGCCTTCATAGTCAAACTCATTGCTGCATTCCGGCTTGAGGAGCGGCGCCAGATGCCCGGTCTGCGAATCCGCAAAGCGGATGAATAGCACAGGATTCGCGGGCTTCTCGTTCCCCGCAACGTTTTTATCGCGATAATTCACCCCAGCGCAGATGATTTTTTTCGGTTCAGTAATGACCGGCAGGAAAGCAATCTCGTTGAAGGAATAATGCGTTTTTTTCGCGGACGGCGGCAGAGCATCAAGCAGATGAAGGTGGGGCAAAAATTCAAGCAGGCTGCCATATTGAGGGAACAGCGCCTGCAGATCGATGACGCCATCGGCGTTCGCCAGACCATATTTATTTTTATCATTAACGCGAAAGCTTAATAGTTTCATAAATCACCTTGGGAATAGACAGAGGTGAAAGCCCCGACGTGATGATGAAGAGAAGGAAATGATACCGGGGCGAAGTAACCGATTATCCGCAATACAGTAAGGCCTATTTCTGCATTGCGGATTCACAACTGACTCAGAATGAATTAACGAACGCGGCCCAGCTCAGCGGCGCGCATGGCGTCGTGGATCTCTTTTTCAGCCCCATTTTCGAGCGGCAGCAGCGGAGAGCGAACGGTGGCATGTTCAAGGATCCCTCGCGCAACCAACGCATGCTTAAGGGCCACGGTGCCTTCCATGTGAGAACCGCGGTGGTAGACGCTTTTGGTCACCGGCAGCAGACGATCGTGCAGCTGACGCGCTTTAACGTAATCGCCCGCTTTACCCGCCTTAATCATTTCAATTAACGGCTCAGGCGCGATATTACCGTAGCCGACCAGGAAGCCATCCACATCAAACGCGGTATGCAGCAGGTATTCATCGTGGCAGCTTAAGATTTGCAGATCAGGACGTTCGCGACGGATCACCGGAATCTCAGTATCCCAGCGGCGCATATTACGTACGCCATTTTTCATGGCAAATACGCCCGGCTGCGCGGAGATATCCAGCAGGGTCTTCAGGTTGTAGGTGGCTTTAGTGACATCCGGATACTGGAAAAGAATCAGCGGCAGGCCGCTTTCTTCATACACCACACGGTAGCGATCCTGGGGGGCGCCATCCTGATAGCCAAAACGCAGCCAACCGTGAGAAGGATAGAGCAAACCTGCGGATGCCCCGGCGGCAACGGCGCGCTTCGCCTCCAGCGCAGCCACTTCGGTCCCTTCCCCGGTGATACCGGCAATGATAGGAAGCTTATCATCCACCGACTTCACAAATGCGCGGATCACATTCGCCTGCTCTTCCTGGGTCAGAAAAGTCCCTTCCCCCGCGTGTCCCAGAACCACCAGACCTTTCACGCCGTCGATGCTGCCGAGCCAGTTACCAAGGCGCTGAATGGCATCATAGTCTACGCGTCCATCGCGAGTGAATGGTGTAACCGGAGCCGGAGTCAAACCTCTCAGATCGATGTTAATCATAAATATCCCCTTGATGAGTAAGCATTTGTTTACGGTTAAGCGATTATTTGAAACGGAAGTGAAATCGTTTCTGCAATCGTTTTCACGTGATTGACATTGAACCTCAAAAATAAAACCGTCAACGCCACGTTGGTTAAAAATGCAACGCAGATCACAAACTAAACAGCAATCTGCATCCGGGATGAGATCCGTTATACAAAATTCAACCCTCCCCGCTTTCTCCAGGAAAGCCGGGAAGGATCGCTGGCGGATTATTTACGTGGAGACGAGGTAGACTTACGGGGAATAAGGGAAGGCGTGGTAATCCGCATATTATTATTTATCTCTGGATTCAATAACATATCAACCGCATTGCTGGCGATATGCTCCAGCGGCGTTCTGACCGAAGTCAGCGCCACGGGCAGTCTGCTCACCAGCGGAATATCGTTGTATCCCACCAGCGAGAGATCTTCGCCAATCACCAGGCCCTGCTGGTGCGCGGCCGCGAGGACGCCAATCGCCAGTTCGTCATTGACGGCAAACAGCGCGCTTGGGCGGTGAGGCTGGCTGAGAATTTTCATTCCCTGCTGCTCTCCCGAGGCGATGTTAAAATCTGAATGACAGCACCAGTCCGCTTCGATCCGGAGCCCGGCTTCCTGCATTGCCCGCTCAAAGCCCTTACGCCGGTTGCGCGCGTTGGAGGCAAAATCAGGGCCGCCAATCAGGCCAATATCGCGGTGACCTAAATCAATCAGGTGCCGGGTTGCCAGATAGCCGCCAAGCTCATCGTCGCCCACCGATGAGGGGCTAAAACCGTCGGTACGCAGCGCCAGTACGTGGGGAACGTCTCGTTCACGCAGGGCTTGCGGCAACGGATCGTCCAGCCGGCAGGTGGACATGATCAGCCCATCCACGCGGCGATCCAGCAGCGACTCAACGGCGTTTTTCTCCTGCTCCTTGCTATCACCGCAGGTCGCTACAATCGCGAAATACCCCCGTCTGGCCGCGGCCCTGGCTATCTCTTCGAAAAGCATGGCGGTGACGGCATCGGTTAGCCTGGGAACCAGGACGCCAAGCGTCCCGGTATCGCCGCGCCGCAGGCTGGAAGCAACATAGTCCCGACGGTAGCCCAGCTCTCGGGCAACCTGGCGAATTTTATCTGCCGAGGCGCTGCGCGAGGTGGGTAATCTTTCATCGAGTACCCGTGAAACGGTCGAGACGCTAACGCCCGCGGCGCGAGCAACATCCCGCATTGTCGCCAGCTTTTTTTCCGGCAAATCGTTCAGTTCACTTTCTTGATCCATCTGCTGCTCCAACTCATCAATGCGGGTAAAAATCCGTGTTGCCCGTTCAACGGATACCATCGTGCAAACCGTGGGGTTAAAGGATCTTACGTCAAACCTCGTCCGGACAAAAGGAATGGTGCTTCACTTTGCCTGGGTGCGCCTGGCAGGTTGTTCATTGACCCTTTTTATTCACTTTGCCCTGCGTTCACCGCTTCGCTTTTATTTACCGGTTAGTTTTTTCAGATTGTGAACTGCTCGACAATTATACAACAGGCGCAATTGACTTAGCGGCGAATCCAGCAAAGGATTAGCTGAAAGTGAAATCGATTGCAGTAACGTTACCACAAACGAATTCAGAGAGCATTATATGCAACACGTCTTTGGATAAGGGTTCGTTGCCCTGTTGTTATTCAGAATCTTACGTGTATGCCCCAGACAACGTTTAACAGGGTAATACTATGTCAACTCAGGCCATTGCTTCAGATTACGCCGTTGCCAGCGGAACGGCGTCAACCCCGGACGCGCTGCTGGCAAGACTGGAACGTCTGCCCATCACCCGGCGGCTGAAGGCGATCCGCGTTATCGTCGGCTTATCAACGTTTTTCGATGCCTATACCATTATTGCTATCGCTTTTGCGCTTCCCCAGCTTACTCAAGAGTGGGGCCTCACGCCGACGTTTGTCGGTCTTATTATTGCGGCCAGCTACGTGGGTCAGCTGTGCGGCGCCCTATTTTTCGGCTCGCTGGCGGAAAAAATAGGCCGTATCGGCGTATTGCGTATCACCATCATCATGTTCGTCCTGATGGATGCGGCGTGCCTTTTTGCCTGGAACGGCTGGTCAATTCTTGTTATTCGCTTTTTACAGGGGGTGGGTATCGGTGCGGAAGTTCCCGTTGCCAGCGCCTATATCAATGAATTTGTCGGAGCAAAGAAGCGCGGGCGTTTCTTTTTGTTGTATGAGGTGATTTTCCCTATCGGCATGATGTTTGCCGGATTGGTGGGGTATTTTCTGGTGCCTATCTATGGATGGAAGGTCATGTTTTTAATTGGCTTAGTTCCCTCAGCGCTGACCGTTCCACTGCGCTGGCTGATGCCTGAATCACCGCGCTGGCTGGCTTCAAAAGGTCGGCTGAAGGAAGCGGACAACGTCGTATCGACGCTGGAATCTGAGGTCATCAGGCGTGGAATGACGTTGCCCGAACCTGAAATAAAAGCCCCCGTGGTGCAAAAAGCGGCTCCGGAAGGGGTTAAGGCCCTCTTCGGCGGTATTTATAAATCCCGCACCTTTATGCTGTGGGGGCTGTGGCTGACAGTTTACAGCGTCAACAATGGAATGATCACCTGGTTCCCGACTCTGTACAAAACCTGGTTTAACCTCTCCCTCGATACCAGTCTGGCCTACGGCTGGATCACCTCCTCCTGCGGCGTCGTCGCTTCGGTGATCTGCGCCTTGCTGATCGACCGCGTCGGGCGCAAGCGCTGGTACACATGGGCCTTTTTACTGGCCGTCGTTCCGCTGATTACGCTTTCTGTTCTGGGCGCAAAATCCGCCGTTGAAATTCTGATTCTGGGCAGCATGACCTACGCCATTCTTCAGACCATCGCCTTCTCGCTTTATCTGTACGCGGCTGAGCTTTATCCCACCCGGCTGCGCGCTATTGGCACCGCGTACTCCAGCGCATGGCTCCGCGCGGGGTCATCCATTGGCCCATTAATGGTCGGGTTTATCGTCAGCGGCTTCGGGATCCGTTTTGTGTTTGTCACGTTCGCGGTCATCGCACTGATTGGCGGCTTGATTACGTGGATTTTTGCCATTGAAACCAAAGGGAAATCATTAGAAGAGCTGTCGCCATAGACGGCCTGTGGCTCCTGCAATCGCGGAGCCACCTCTGACAGGAGGCCGGCTAGTCGGCTGATTCAGCTGCGCCTTATCGGGAACACTTCATAGACCTGGCTCATCAACGGGCGGTGAAAAACATGAACACACTCATTAAAAGCGGCACGATGCTGCTGGCATTTCTCTACCCTTTACTGGCTCTGGCCAACGATACACTTTTTTCTCCAACAGCAAAAAACATGACCGGAGAGTGGGGAGGCATGCGGACGGACCTGCGCCGTCATGGTTATGATTTTACGCTGGAATATAGCGCGATGACGGCCACAAATGTTTCCGGCGGTTACGATCGCGATAAAACCCTGCGCTACAGCGACCAGTATATTCTCGGCATAGATATGGATCTGGAAAAGATTTTAGGTATTCGCGACGGTGAATTTAAAGCGTCGGTGAATAATCGTAACGGGCGAGATCTGACTCAGGATCGCCTTCAGGATCCGCGCGCGCCGGTAATAGGCTCCGGTGTTCAGAGCAACTATGGCCGGGGTCAAACATGGCACGCAACGCAGTTTTGGTTCAAAAAAACCGGGTGGGAGAAGAAGCTGGATATCAAGGTGGGCCTGATGCCACCAGGAGAGGATTTTGATAACAACGGCTGCTTTTTTCAAAACCTGTCGCTGTGCGGTTCTTTAGCCGGACACGGCAGCGGCGTCTGGTATAACACCCCTATAGGCCAGTGGGGTGGCCGCATCAAATACAGCCCTACCCCAGCCCTTTACGTCCAGGCCGGGGCGTTTCAGTACAATCCTAACTACGCCACCCGCCACGGAAGTTTCGAGCTCGATGGAACCGGGCATCTGGGGTACATGTACCTTTTTGAACTGGGATACTCACCCACCCTCGGCGCGGCAAAACTCCCCGGCATCTGGAAACTCGGGGGATGGTACAACACGGCGGAGGCCAACGATGTGCTGGATGATGACAATGGCGACCCCTATGTTATCACGCACCAGGCCGCCCGGCGACACGACGGCCGCTACGGAGGTTATCTCTATATCGTCCAGCAGCTGACCTACTCGAGCAGCCAGCGCCAACGTGGCCTTAGCCTTTTCGGGCATCTGGCAATGAATGATAAAGATACGGCGACAATGGACTATCAGATTCAGGCCGGAGCCATTTATCAAGGCCCTTTCGCCAGTCGTCCGCAGGACTTTATCAGCTTCGGCGTCAGTAAAATGCACGCCAATGACAGAGTCGCCCGTCGGGCTCAGCTCCTGAACCAGATGCGGGGGATCGATGATTATGATAACCCACTGTATGTTCCGGTTCGCAGAGCCGAGTATGCCGCAGAGCTGCATTATAGCTTCCGCGTTACGCCCTGGCTGACCGTGCGCCCTAACCTGCAGCTGCTGGCCCACCCGGGAGGAAGCGAGGAGATTAAAAACGCGTGGGTGATCGGCAATCAGGTGACCGTTAAATTCTGATAAAACAGGCGGCCGCCGTCAGGACTAATCAGAATAAGCAACAATGGCGAACAATCAAAATATGGGCTTACTTTATCAATTTTAAGCGCCGGGTATTGGGTCCAGGCCCGACGGGATGGCCAAATAAATGCGGAGTGTGGTGAGAAATCATCGCACTCCTTTTTCTCTGGATGCAAATTGAGTCAGACATCAGATTTCTGCTGAGTATCGAAAGACGAAGTTAAACGTATTCCTGACTTTTTAAATCACATGGGATAGTAGCGAAAAATTAGGCTGTTTTAAGCTTCATGATGATTTTCCCGAATAACCAAGCTGATATCTTGCAAATCATGGCAGGATAAATCAAGCAAAGGCATCTCGCGCGGCGCTGCGCATCGACTGCTTATCAGGAGCTACCGCCTACCCGTATATATCAATAGCGGGCCAGCTCAACTAAACAGTGACTAAACAGTGGAATCCTCATTTCCATTTTGTAACACACCTCGGCAAATTAGCGATACCCGCCACAAAATTCACATATCACTCCCAATGATATAGCAAGCATCTTGCATTTGCAGAATGAGTCCGTTAGCGTCTGTAACGTTACACTAAAACGTTACAGAAGAAAGAAACACCCCTTTTTCGTTAAACCTACTGGCTGATTTAGCCATGCCAGAGAGCCTTATCGCGACCCCTACACTGTGAGAAAGGATAATCATGATGAAAACAAAACTGCTTCGTTCCGCCAGACTTTTTCTGGCATTCGCTTGCCTCGGTACCGCACTCATAGCTGGTAGTGCGCTGACCGCTTCAGCACAGGCCGCCATCAATTTTCGTGTGTACTCTTCTTTGCCGGCTGATGATTCTTCCGCACACTATATTTGGTTCAACCGTTTTCAGGAAAATATCAATAAAAACGAGAGGTTAAAAGGCCAGATTAAGCTCAATTACTTCGCAAACGCGATGCTGGGCAAAGAGGCTGATGCCACTCAGCAGGTGCGAATCGGCGCCATTAACATGATGATTTCAGGCACTTCAATCTGGGCGACACTGGTACCCGAAATTGGCGTTCTGGATTTGGGGTACCTGTTTAAAGATTACGCTCAGGTCGGAAAAGCACTGGATGGCAAAGTCGGCGAAAAGCTTTCCAGCCTGATGATGGATAAAGCAAACGTTATGGTACTGGGCTATGGCTATAACCTCGGCGCACGTAACGTGTATACCAAAAAGGTGATTGAAAAACCGGCGGATTTAAAAAACCTGAAAATCCGCGTGCTGCCGGTTCCCAACTTTATCGCCACGCTAAATCACATGGGTGCCGTTGCCATTCCCATGCCGGGCGGGGAAGTCTATTCCAGCCTCCAAATGGGCGTTATCGACGGAGTGGAACACGATGCCCCAACCATCTACGCCAGCAAATACTATGAAATTATCAAAAACGGTACACTGACTCGCCACAGCTATAACCCGCTGATGATTGCCATGAACAAGAAAAGCTTCGAGCAAATTCCGCAACCCTTACGCGCAGACGTGCTGGCCGCGGCAAAAGAAGCCACCGAGTACGAACGTCAGCAGGCCAGTCAAAAAGAGCTTGAGGCGATTAAAAACCTCCAGGCTAAAGGAGTGACCTTCCGGGAAACCGATCGCGCTTACTTTGCGCACGCCGTACAGCCTGTCTGGAAGGCATTCCTTGATAAATATCCTGATTTAAAACCGATGATGGAAGAGTTCAGCGCTACGGCGTCGAGCGCTAAACCTTGAACCGGGAATCGTCGGTCCGCTCGGTTCAGTCGGGCCGTCGGCGTAGCCATAAACCATGTGAGGAGTTCATCATGGCTGAGATCTCTCTGAAAACAAAGGATGAAAATACTTTGTTGACGCTGTTGGGGCAGATAAGCAAAGGCCTAACCTGCTTCACCTCCTGGGCCGGAGCGCTGGTATTATTTATCAACGTCCTGGTGGTATTTGCTTCCGTTATCTGGCGTTATGCGCTGCATTCGCCCATTCATTGGGCGGAAGAGGTGGCGCGCGCGCTGATGATAGCGCTGGTCTTTTTTGGTGTCGCCACCTCAACCGGCAGAGGAGGACATATTGGCGTCGATCTTTTCCTGCGCTTTCTACCTGATGCCATTCGACCGTATGTCGTGCATGCCAGTCGCTGGATCCTGTTCCTGGTCTCCGTCGGCCTGGTCATCTCCAGCTACGATCTCGTCCAGGCTGCACGGCTACAAACCACCGAAACGGGCTTACCGCAAACCATCTATGTGATCCCGGTCCTGATCGGCTCCGTGGTGATGATGGTGGCTGCGCTGGAACATGCCCTACGCGAACGTGCGAAGATCGTTCTGCTCAGCGGCGCAGGGATCCTGGCGCTGGCGGCACTGGGGTATCTGAAACTCTCGCTGATGGCCGATCCAGCCAGCGCGGCTGCCGGACTCATGCTGATTTGCTTTGTCTTAGGCATCCTGGCCGGTGTGCCCATTGCCTTCACGCTCGGCATGTCGGCAATGGTATTTTTTATCTGCGACCCTTCCCTGCCGTTTGTTTTCTTTTCACAGCAGGTCGCGGCAGGCGTTGATCACTTTGTCCTGCTGGCAATTCCATTCTTCTTACTTGCCGGTGCGGCGATGGAAATCAACGGCATGTCAACGCGTCTGGTGGAGCTTATTGTGCGTGGCATGGGGCGCTTTCGCGGCGGGCTGAATATGACAACCGTGCTGTCGATGGCCTTCTTCTCCGGCATCTCGGGTTCAAAGCTGGCAGATGTGGCAGCAGTAGGCGGCGTGTTAATGCCCGCAGTACGCCGGGCGAAACAAGACGGTGAAGAGGCCGCCGGGGTCTTTGCTGCATCTGCGGTAATGGCAGAAACCATTCCACCCTGTGTGAACCTGATTGTAATGGGGTTCGTCGCCAATATCTCTATCGGCGCGCTGTTTATCGCCGGTCTGGTGCCGGCAGCCTGCCTGTTGGTGCTGTTAATGGTGGCCGCCAACCGCTTTGGCGGGAAAATCAACGTCAGCGAAGCGTACCCGGTATTGCGCCCGCGCACCCAGCTTTATCTCGGCGCCGCCGTCGGTCTGGTTATGATATTCATGATTGGTCGCGGAGTGATGATGGGGATTGCCACATCAACGGAAATTTCAGCTTTTGCCGTCATCTACGCCATTGTAGTGGGCCGACTGGCGTTTCGTGAGCTGACGCTGAAAGCGACGATAAAAATGTTTGTTGATATTGCAGCGATGTCGGGTGTCTTACTGTTCATCGTGGCCTGCGCTACCAGCTTGTCCTATGCCCTGACGATACAAATGATCCCCCAGCAGATCGCTGAACTGCTGGTCGGAATTGGTATGGAGCAAGGTGCCTGGCTGTTCCTGATATTAACCATTGTGATTCTGATTATCTTTGGCGCAGTTCTCGAAGGCGCGCCAGCGCTGATTATCTTCGCTCCCATCCTGGTGCCTATTGCCATTCAGCTTGGTTTTAATCCCTTGCACTTTGGCATCGTGATGATCATGGCGATGGGTTTTGGCTTGTTTTCCCCGCCTATCGGCTTGGGGTTATATACCACCTGCGCTATTTGCGGCGTGGAGATGAAACATGTGATTAAACCCATGGCGAAATATCTGGCGGTGGTTTTTGTCGGCATCATTATTGTCGCCATGGCCCCTCCTTTAACCACCTGGTTGCCAGGGCTCGCCGGCTATTAATTATTAGATCCTGCTATTTGCCACGCTCAGATGGCAGGGACACCCATGCAAATAAAACGCTAACACCATGCCAGATAATAAATCTGGCACCGTCTAACGCTGTATAACGGGAGTATACAATGGGAATATTAACGGGTAAGAAAGCCTTTATTACCGGTGCCGAACAAGGTATTGGCAAAGAGAGTGCGAGAAAACTGATCGAGGCCGGATGTGATATTTATATACATTATTTCAGTGGTGAAGAGGGCCCACAGGAGTTAATCGCTTTAGCCGAACAGCAGGGTTCTCGCGCGGCCTGCGGTTTCGCTGATTTAACCAATGAGGAAGATGCCGCGCGCTGCGTGGCGAATGCGGCGGAATTTTTGGGAGGCATTGATATTCTGGTCAATAACGTCGGCGGTATTATTGCCCGCAAATGGCTGGGAGAGATTGAACCGCATTTCTGGCGCACCGTTATCGATGTGAATATGACAACGATGATGAACGTCACCCAACAGGCGCTGCCCTGGCTGAAGGCGGCCCCTGAGGGCGCAAGTATCGTTAACCTGGCTTCCCTGGCCGGACGTTCTGGCGGGCATGCCGGCTCTCTGGTTTATTCCACCACCAAGGGTGCCGTACTGACATGGACACGCTCGCTGGCCGCGGAATTAGGTGAATATGGCGTACGCGTTAACGCCGTTGCGCCAGGGTTAATTCTGGGAACGCGTTTTCATAACCAACATACGACCCAGGCCTCAGCCGATCGGACAATTCAGGAGATCCCTTTGGGACGGGCGGGCACGCCGGAAGATGTGGCAAGGGTCATTTGCTTCCTCGCGTCCGAATATGGTGGTTTTGTTTCCGGCGCGACCATCGATATCAATGGCGGGGTTTATCGGGCTTAAAAAATATGGCGGGTATGCATACCCGCCAGCGTATAAAAGGTAGGGTATATGATCAAGGCAGATATTATTCATCCTGATTTATTACAGGCACTGGCACAATGCGGGCATAAGGCGAACATTTTAATCGCTGACGCTAACTACTCTTTTTTAACCAATACCTCCGCGCAGGCACGTATTATATGGCTTAATTTTTCACCGGGACTGATTGGTAGCGTGATTATTCTCGAGAAAATCCTCCAGTATATAAATGTTGAAAAAGCTACGTTGATGAATAGTCCGGCGGATTTCGATAATACTATCGAGCGTGAGTATCGGAGCCTGCTAGCAGCAACTATCGAATTTGAACATGTTGAGCGCAATGCATTTTATTTACAGGCGAAAACGTCGGACACGATCCTGGTCATCGCTTCCGGTGAAACGCGCCGCTTCGCCAATATTCTGCTGACTGTCGCCCCAACGCTGGTATGAAATAAAGAGAAGAACAGGCTGTTCTTCTCTTGTCGTACTAACCTCAGGTATCTGCACTACGCACAGATTGTCGGGAAACCAGCGATGGAGGGAATAAAAACTCGGCAGGCGGGATAGATGCGTTATCTATCCGCATAATCAATCGGTCTACCATCACCTCTGCCATCGTTTTCAGCGGCGGCATGATAGAAGTGAGCCCTGGGAAAATCAGCCCGGAAAGTGAGATGTTATCGATGCCTACAATAGATATTTGCTGGGGTATATTGATTCCCGCCTGGTGCAGGCCGGTCATCAGTCCGATACCGAGCGCATCGTTAATCGCCACGATACCATCCGGGAGGTTGGACTGCTGGCTGATTTTTAACGCCAGCGCGCGCCCCAGTTCTGTCATTTCTGTGTCGCCATAGGCCGCCATCGCCTGTCCTTCCACGATCATCCCATCGCGGTATAACCCCTGCTCTTTTACCGCGCAAAGAAACCCTTCTATTTTGTGTGCGCGGCTCGGCGTCATTCCGGCCACGGTGGCAAACGCCAGACGACGACACCCCTGCGCGATAAGATGTTCTGCGGCCATTCGCCCTGCAGCAATATTGTCCATTGAGATGCTATCGAGGGAAAAATTACCCGTCTGTGCCCGCGCAGGCATACGGCCATCATAGTTCACCATCACCATGCCCTGCTCTACCGCGCGAGCAAAATGCGGTTTTTCGATATCGCATGCGGCGACGATAATCCCCCGAACGCCATGGGAGAACATATCATCCAGAAATGCTTCTTCTTCTTCTTCGATTTGCCGATAGGTATTACCAATCAGTACTCGATAGTGCCGCTCTTTCGCTGCCAGGTCCACTTCACGCGCCAGCGCCGCGAAACTCGGATTAACTATCGATGGCACCAGTAAACCAATCATTTTGGCCTGGCCGGTCTTTAACTGTTGCGCCACACGATTCGGAAAGTAGTTCAGCGTCTGCATGCTCTGCTGGATGCGAGTCAGCGTTTCAGCCCGCATTTGATCGGTACGACCGTTCAGCACATTGGATACGGTGCTCACGGATACGCCTGCGTGTTTTGCGACATCACGAATATTCGCCATACCTCTCCTTTACGGCAATGAATGAATGGCATCAGGCATGAGGGTCAACGCTGCCATCTTATTATAAATTATGCACTACAACGGTTTAGTGTAACGTTACAGACGATGCTGTCAATGCTATTGCCTGGACGGGAGAAAAATTCTGTTATACCAGGCCATATGCTCTTCAAACTTGCTTACAGGCGGATCGTCGATGGGCGAGTCCGCCATCATTCCGCACGAAGTTCATTCGCTTTTTGCAGAGCTTACGGATGACTCATCCCTTCACGCCATGAGTCGCTTTGATTATCACTTTTGGGGCAATTTTCTTCGTACAGACATTGTTTATTAAAGAACATCCGCAACATTAAGCGCGATACCCCGGCATAGCCTTCCTGCTATGCCGGGTATTTCAACTACCGCTTGATTAACGCAAACACGCCCCAGCCAAAGTATTCACGCGTATAAGTCGCATGGCGTTTTGGCGCCATCGTCAGCTCCGCCCTGACTTCTGACGCAAAGTCATCATCGGGGTTTTCCTCTAACCAACGGCGCATGGTGAGCCATTTCGCCGCTTCGTAGCGGTCCCAACCTTCCTGGTCCGCCAGTACCATTTCGACGAGGTCATAGCCAAGCGCATCGTAAGAGGAGACCAGATCGGCAAGCGTCAGAAAGTCGGCGAGCGAAGAGGCGCCACAGGCCTGTGCTATCTCTTCCGTTGCCGGTACCTGCCGCCAGTACGGTTCGCCGATCAGCAGCATACCGCCGGGCTTGAGGCTTTTGCTCAGCAGCGCGATAGTCCCGGCGACGCCGCCGCCGATCCAGGTCGCGCCCACGCAGGCGGCGATGTCGCATTTTTCCTCGGCCACATAACCGGCGGCGTCCTGGTGAATAAACATCACGCGGTCAGCAACGCCGAGCTCTTCTGCCCGCAGCTTAGCCTGCTGGCTGAACAGCGCGCTCATGTCGACGCCGATGCCGCGAATGCCGTGATCGCGCGCCCAGGTACAGAGCATCTCCCCCGATCCGCTGCCGAGGTCGAGTATGCGGGTTCCGGCCTTCATCCGCAGCACGCGGCCAAGGGCGGCATATTTTTCCGGCGTAAACGGGTTATGGATGCGGTGAGCGCTTTCACTAATGGTGAAAATACGTGGGATATCCAATGGTTGAATTCCTTTTATGGGTGTTGCGGAAAGAGAACCGGGAACGTTTTTTTCGGCCAGCAGCGCGTACAGCTTACCGGCAAAGGTTTCGCTGACCGGCCATTCCGCCTCATCCGGACGGGTAATGGTGGTCAAACCCGCCGTACGCAGCAGATCGAGATAAGCATCATCACGCCATGCGGTCATCTGACTACCGAAACGCGTCACCTTGCCGCTCTCTTCAATCGCCATGAACAGCGTGGAGCTGGTTTGCTCCGCCGGATCCCAGGCGTGCTCGGTCAGAAGCAGGTGCGGAATATCCAGAAACAGCCCCTGCGGACAGCGCTGCCAGCCGGGCTCGGCCATTCCCTGACGTTTAACTTCCGCATAGGTATGAACCTCGATGAGCAGCTTTCCCCACGGAACCAGCCACTGCGCGCAGCGGTTGACCAGCGAGCGAGCCTCAGCTGCGCTGAACACGTTCAGTTCACCGAAGGTCATCATGATGAAATCAAACTGTGTTTCCGGCGCGCAGTCGCGAACGTCCTGCTGGTGATAGACAATATCAAGCCCGGCCGCCTGCGCCTGCTGCCGGGCCCAGGCGATCGACGCCGGTGAAAAATCCACGCCCGTACAGCAGAAGCCGCGCTCGGCCAGCAGGCGCGTGTAAAGACCCGGCCCGCAGCCGAGGTCGAGAATGCGGGCGCCGGCGGGCAGCTGTCCGGCAATCCACGCCACCTGTTGTTCGATAACCGCCTGCCTGCGGCTGGCCCAGTCGTGCTCCTGCGACAGATGGTTCTCCAGCATACGCTGGCTAAACGCCGGTTCATCCCAGGGGATTTTGCGCTCCTGGGATGACAACGTGATATGCCTGGAACCTGTAATAATCGTGCCAATAGTCATCATCATCTCCTTATTGATTACTCGCGCCAGTGCTCGGGTTTCATTAACGCCCGGGCGCACTGTATCTGGCCCGTTCGCCCCAGCGGCTGAGACGAAAGCCGCTGTAGCATCCAGCAGGCTTTATGCGCCTCGGGAATCGGATAAGGCGCCGGATAGCCTTTATCTCCCGCGCATGGCTCAAACCCGTGCCTGGGGTAGTAAGTGGCGTGGCCCAGAACAAATACCGTCTGGCTTCCCATGGCTTTCAACTGCTCAATGCCGTGCCGGATAAGCGCTCCGCCAACGCCCGCGCCCTGGTATTCCGGCACCACCGCCAGGGGAGCAAGGATGTGCATCATCGGCGAGTCCGGCTCCCCTTTGAACATCGCCCGGGTGAATAAAATATGCCCAACCGCCTTTCCGTTATGCCTGGCCAGCAGCGATAACGTCGGGCTGGCACTCTCATCGTTGAGCAAAGAGGCCACCAGCCTGGCCTCTTTGCTGTAGCCGAAAGCCCGGGTTTCGACATTGAGAATGTCATCGGTATCGCCTTCAGAGGCGACATGAAAAGTGAAGCTGTGGTTTGTCATCAGAGGCTCCTTAGCGATTGTCCAGCTGTGCGCGGACGTTGTTCAGCCCGGTGGTATTGATGCGGTAGGGCTGTCCGTTGACGGACTTAATCAGCTTTTTGGTTTTGAGTTTTTTGAAAACGGCGAGCGTGCAGTCGCTGAGCAGGAGCCCTTCGCGGCTGTAGCATTCAACGGAGGTGACGCGGCCTGATGTATCGCGAACGTGCGCGATCCGGCCACCTTTAGCGAGAACGTGTAAGGTACGTTGTTCCTGACGGGATAGATTCATACTGAAGAAACCTGTTAATCATCATGCGTAAAAACGAGCCAACACCCGCAGGTGTTCGCGTAAGGTTTAAGCGCAGCGATAACCAGTCCGGCCTGAAAAGGTCGGGAAGCTGATTATCTGATGATGACATTCTCCAGCATCAAAGCCTCGGTGAGAGTTGAAAAGGTATTTACCAGCGAAATAATAACACGCAGTTTTTATATGGAAATCGTTATAGTCAAAAAGTGTGATCTGCAGCGAGCCCATACGCTTCCTGGCACTTATGGTCGACATGTTGACGCCATTGGTTAACCATTTATACAGGCATGACGCGCGGGACCCTATACCTTTCTGAGCTTCAGCAGGATCTATAGGCGCTACTCAACGGGTCTGAAATGACGTCGGGCCCTTCACCTATGCCATTAGCGAATCTCCATCACACTTTGGTTTACCAATTTACCTTACATGGTTGACTTGTTCGACCAATTGGAGGAACTTATACGCCATATCGTCTGGTTTCTCCTCCGTTACGATGGTTGACCGGAACCGACGCTCCCATCAAAGCAGCGGCCTGAAGCAGGTCAACAACGTGAAGAGGTTAAGCATGGAACAGACATGGCGCTGGTATGGCCCTAACGATCCGGTCACTTTAGCTGACGTCCGTCAGGCAGGCGCGACCGGGGTGGTTACCGCCCTGCACCATATTCCGAACGGCGAAGTGTGGACGGTTGACGAGATCCTCAAGCGTAAAGCCATCGTGGAAGAAGCCGGCCTGGTATGGTCGGTGGTCGAAAGCGTACCGATTCACGAAGAGATCAAAACCCATACCGGCAACTACGCGCAGTGGATCGCTAACTATCAGCAGAGCCTGCGCAATCTGGCCCAGTGTGGTATTCGCACCGTGTGCTACAACTTTATGCCGGTCCTCGACTGGACCCGTACCGACCTTGAGTACGTCCTGCCGGATGGCTCCAAAGCCCTGCGCTTCGATCAGATTGAATTCGCCGCCTTTGAGCTGCATATCCTCAAGCGTCCGGGCGCGGAAGCGGACTACACCGCCGAAGAAGTCGCCCAGGCGAATCAGCGTTTCGCCGCCATGAGCGATGAAGATAAAGCGCGCCTGACCCGCAACATCATCGCCGGTCTGCCGGGTGCGGAAGAGGGTTATACCCTCGACCAGTTCCGCCAGCACCTTGCGACCTATAAAGATATCGATAAAGCCGCGTTGCGCGAGAATTTCGCCGTCTTCCTGAAGGCGATTATCCCCGTTGCCGAAGAGGTTGGCGTACGTATGGCGGTACACCCGGACGATCCGCCGCGCCCGATTCTCGGCCTGCCGCGCATCGTCTCGACCATTGAAGATATGCAGTGGATGGTTGATACGGTGAACAGCATGGCGAACGGCTTTACCATGTGCACCGGCTCCTACGGGGTCCGCGCCGACAACGATCTGGTTGATATGATTAAGCAGTTTGGCCCGCGCATTTACTTCACCCACCTGCGATCTACGCTGCGCGAAGAGAACCCGAAAACCTTCCACGAAGCCGCGCATCTGCATGGCGACGTGGACATGTATGAAGTGGTGAAGGCGATTGTTGAAGAAGAGCACCGCCGTAAAGCGGAAGGCAAAGAGGATCTTATCCCGATGCGTCCTGACCACGGCCACCAGATGCTCGACGACCTGAAAAAGAAAACCAACCCCGGCTATTCCGCGATTGGGCGCCTGAAAGGGCTGGCTGAGGTCCGCGGCGTTGAGCTGGCGATTCAGCGCGCTTTTTTTAGCCGCTAATTCCTGACTGGTGGGGCCGACAGCGCCCCGCCTTTATCCCTTCGGTCGCCTGTTGCGGCCCATCCTGGAGTTTGCTATGACTGCCACCCTTGCCGACAGCAACCTGCCGGTTACACGCCCTGCGTGGGATCGTTCTCGCCTGGAATCCCGCATCGTACACCTGGGCTGCGGCGCGTTTCACCGCGCGCATCAAGCGCTTTACACCCATCATCTGCTGGAAACCAGCGACAGCGACTGGGGCATCTGCGAAGTCAACTTGATGCCGGGCAACGACCGTGTCCTGATTGAGAATCTGAAAAATCAGCATCTGCTTTATACCGTGGCGGAGAAAGGCGCTGACAGCACCGCGCTGAAAATTATCGGCTCGATGAAAGAGGCGCTGCATCCGGAAATCGACGGCTGCGAGGGCATACTGCGCGCCATGACGCGCCCGCACACGGCTATCGTCTCCCTGACGGTAACGGAAAAAGGTTACTGCACCGATGCGGCCAGCGGCCAGCTCGATCTCAACAACCCGCTGATTCAACACGACCTCGCCCATCCGGCGACGCCGAAATCCGCCATAGGCTATATCGTCGAAGCGCTGCGCCTGCGCCGCGAGCAGGGGCTTGCGGCCTTTACGGTGATGTCCTGCGATAACGTCCGCGAGAATGGCCACGTGGCGAAAGTGGCGGTGCTTGGCCTGGCCCAGGCGCGCGACCCGCAGCTGGCGGCGTGGATTGAAGCCCATGCCACCTTTCCGTGCACCATGGTTGACCGCATCGTGCCCGCAGCGACGCCCGAAACCCTACAGGAGATTGCCGACCAGCTTGGCGTCTACGATCCGTGCGCTATCGCCTGCGAACCGTTCCGCCAGTGGGTGATTGAAGATAGTTTCGTCAACGGCCGCCCGGAGTGGGACAAAGTCGGCGCCCAGTTCGTTGAAGACGTGGTGCCGTTTGAAATGATGAAGCTACGGATGCTCAACGGCAGCCACTCTTTCCTCGCCTATCTTGGCTACCTCGGCGGCTATGAAACCATTGCCGAGACCATGACCAACCCGGCATACCGCGAAGCGGCTTTCGCCCTGATGATGCAGGAGCAGGCTCCGACGCTGTCGATGCCGGAAGGCACCGATCTTCAGGCCTACGCCACGCTGCTGATTGCCCGCTTCAGCAACCCGTCTCTGCGCCATCGTACCTGGCAGATCGCCATGGACGGTAGCCAGAAGTTGCCGCAGCGCCTGCTTGACCCAATCCGTCTGCATCTGCAAAACGGCAGCAGCTGGCGTCACCTGGCGCTCGGCGTGGCGGGCTGGATGCGCTACACCCAGGCGATCGACGAACAGGGGCAGCCGATTGATGTCGTCGACCCGCTGCTGGCGGATATCCAATCGATCAACCAGCGTTATCAGGGCGCGGAACGCGTCGCGGCGCTGCTGGCGCTAAGCGGAATTTTTGCCCACGATCTGCCGGACAACAGCGATTTCGTGGCGGCGGTGGCGCAGGCGTACCAGCAGCTGTGCGAACGCGGCGCCCGCGCGTGCGTGGCGACGCTCGGCGCCGGCCTGTAATAACCTCTCCCTGTCACGGGTTAACTGAACAACAGCGTGGTTGACCCGTTTTCCCTCTCTCAGCGCAGAGAGATGCCAACCCGGCGGCCAGATGCTATAGTCAGCCACCGGGCTATCGCATCTCACAACATAACATCATGAAATCACAAACTTCTCAGCACAGACCCTACCAGGAAGTCGGCGCGTTGATCCGCGATCTGATCGTCAAGACGCCCTATCGCCCCGGCGATCGCTTACCGCCGGAGCGCGAGATCGCCGAGATGCTGGACGTCACCCGTACCGTAGTTCGTGAAGCGCTGATCATGCTGGAAATTAAAGGGCTGGTCGAAGTGCGCCGCGGCGCCGGGATCTACGTGCTCGATAACGCCGCCGGAGAAGGCGCGGCGGAGAGCGCGGACATGAACCACTGCAATGACGCCGGTCCGTTTGAACTGCTGCAGGCCCGCCAGCTGCTGGAAAGCAATATCGCCGAGTTTGCCGCCCTGCAGGCGACCCGGGAAGATATCATCAAAATGCGCCAGGCCTTACAGCTGGAAGAGCGCGAACTGGCCAGCAGCGCGCCGGGCGGCTCCGAAAGCGGCGATATGCAGTTTCACCTCGCCATCGCCGAAGCGACTCATAACAGTATGCTGGTAGAGCTGTTCCGCCAGTCATGGCAGTGGCGGGAGAATAATCCCATGTGGATCCAGCTGCACCGCCATCTCGGCGATACTCACTACCGCCAGGAGTGGCTGGTGGATCATAAACGGATCCTCGCCGCCTTAATCAAAAAAGACGCCCGGGCGGCCAAGCTCGCCATGTGGCAACATCTGGAAAACGTTAAACGGCGCCTGCTGGAGTTCTCCAACGTCGACGATATTTACTTCGACGGCTATCTGTTTGACTCCTGGCCGCTGGACAACGCGGACGCCTGACCTCTTCTACAAGCGCGCGGACATCGCCCATCCACGCGCCCCTTGCCGCGACGCCGCAATCATTGATAATGATTCTCATTTTATTGTCGCTCTGCCCGCGTAATGGTAAAGTTACCCTATCTGATGACGCCCCCTCTCCGGTGCCGACAACCGCATGAACAAGACAACGACGCACAACGAACCCGCCCGCCGGGCGCCGAGAAAAACGTTCTCCGTCAGCGAGTTTATGGCGTTTGGTGAACGATACGGTATCGACTACCGCTTCCCGCTGCTGCGGCAAACGCCGGAGCCCTCGTACGCCAGCCCTGTGCTGCGGGGAGAAGTGGAAGAGATGACGCTGCCCTGCGGAATGTGCGTCACCCATTCTGATGTTCACGTGTTGCAGCCCTATGAGACCACCTCCCGCCACAGCAGCCCGCTCTATATGCTGGTGGTGCTGGAAGGCTGTGTCGCCCTGACCCTCAACGGGGAGCAGCACCTCGTCCGTTCCGGGATGGCGTTCACTTCGCGTCTTAGCGAACAGCAGACGATGCGCGCCCGCCACGATGCCGACAGTCGACTACGTACGCTCTCCCTCGGACTCTACCCGGACGGCGCGTGGCGCGACGGCCTGCTCGATTCATTGATGCGCGAATGGGAAAGATGCCAGACGCCAACGCTGATCTGGCAGATACCGGGTTTTCTGCTGAGCGGGCTAGAGTACGCGCAGCAGAGTTCGCCTGGCCGCGTTTCCCGCCAGCTGATGCTGGAGGGGCTGATTCTTCAGCTGTTTGGTCACGGGCTGAGCGTATGCCAGGACGAAAGCACGAAGCATATCGCCCCGGCGGGCGGCGAACGGCAGCGGCTGGAAAGGGTTCGCCGCCTGCTGGAGCAGGCGCCGGAAAACGACTACACCCTGAACGAGCTGGCCCAGCGGGCGGCGATGAGCTCCAGCAGCTTACGCAGTAAGTTTCGCCAGGCATACGGCTGCTCGGTCTTCGACTACCTGCGCGACTGCCGCCTGGCACGGGCAAGAGGCTATCTGCTTGAGGGCTATAGCGTACAGCAGGCGGCCTGGATGTCGGGCTATCAGTACGCCACCAACTTCTCGACCGCTTTTCGTCGGCGCTACGGCATCTCGCCCTGCGATGTGCAAAAGGCGGGCTAATCCATTTTTCCTCTTTTTGCGAAAAATAGTCAGCGGCTTTGGCAGCGCGCATACGTATCCTGGCATTGCGCATAGTTATAGAGAGCATCAAAAAGGTAATAATTCTTATTAACAATTAGAAATGCCTTTGGAGATGTTCATGTTTGCGAAAACTCGCCTGGCGCTACTGGTAGGATGGGTGACCGGCGGCGTCGCTTTCCCGCTGCTGGCCCAGGAAACAACTAAGAATGAAACCATCGTGGTCACTTCGCAGATGCAGAGCGGCGCGACCAAAATTGCCACACCGGATATTGAGACGCCGCAGTCGGTGTCGATTATCACGCGCGAGCAGTTTGAAGAACAGGGCGCAATCAGCGTCCGCCAGGCCGTGAGCTATACCCCCGGGGTTTACAGCAACCAGATTGGCGCCTCCAACCGCTTTGACTATATCGTCCTGCGCGGCTTCTCCGACGGCAGCCTGGATAACGTCTATCTTGACGGCCTGAAAATGATGGGCGATACCAACTCCCATAGCTCGCTGGTGGTCGATCCGTGGTTCCTCGAAAATATCGAAGTGGTGCGCGGCCCGGCCTCAGTGCTGTACGGCCGCTCTTCGCCCGGCGGCATCGTCGCCCTCACCTCGCGTAAACCTTCATTCGATCCCGGCGGTGAAATCAAGCTGTTTGCCGGGAATAACAACCAGCGCGGGGCGGCGTTTGACGTCACCGGGGCGCTGGACGATAACGATCGCGTGGCGGCGCGCTTAAGCGGCATGACCCGCTATGCGGACTCACAGTTTGATACCTTAAAAGAGCAGCGCTATGCGATTATGCCCAGCCTGACCTGGCGCATCACCGACCAGACGCGGCTTGATTTAATGGCCTATTTGCATCGCGACCCGGAAGGCGGCAGCCACTCTGGCCTCCCTTATGAAGGCACCGTGGTACCGCACTACGGTAAAAAAATCGCTAACACCTTCTTTGAGGGCGAAGATGATTACGATAAGTATGACCGCCGCGAAAACATGGTCGGCTACAACTTCGAGCATATGTTTGATAACGGCTGGTCGGTGCGGCAGAAGCTGCGCTACCTGCACACCAAAGTCGAGCTGAATCAGGTCTATGCCGCGGGCTGGCTGAACGAAAGCGAGCTGAACCGCGGCTATTCTGGCTCGGACGAAAAGATGAACGCCATCACCCTTGATAACCAGCTCGACGGCAGCGTCGATACCTGGGCCGTCAACCATCGCCTGTTGCTGGGGATCGACTATCAGGACCGCAGTAACAACACCACAGGCTACTATGGCGCATTCCCGGCCATCGACGCCTTTAATCCGGTCTATGGCGCGAAGCCGGATTACATCACCATGTACAGCCGCGAGAAGCACAAGCTACGCCAGACCGGCTACTATCTGCAGGATCAGATGTCCTGGGAGCGCTGGCGCTTCACCCTCGGCGGGCGCTACGACCAGGTCAGCGTGTCGAATATCGATAAGCTCAATCAAACGCGCAGCGATCTGGATAAGAACAACTTCAGCACCCGCGCCGCGCTGCTGTATCTGTTCGATAACGGGTTTGCCCCGTACATCAGCTACTCCACCGCCTTTACGCCCACCAGCTTCGCCGACGAAAACGGCAACGTGCTGGATCCGATGAAAGGCAAGCAGTGGGAAGCCGGGCTGAAGTATGAGCCGGAAGGAATGAATAGCCAGTTCAGCGCCTCGGTATTCCGCATCAATCAGACCAATATCGCCACCAAAGAAGAGCCGACCGATCCGTATCGTTCGATTGGTGAAATTGAGTCGAAAGGGGTGGAGCTGGAAGCGATTAGCCAGCTAACAGACAGCTTCCGCCTGCAGGCCGCCTATACCTACACCGACATTCGCTATAAGAAAAGCAGCCCTGAAGAGCAAGGCAAGCGTGCCGTTTACGCGCCGCGCAATCAGGCCAGCGCCTGGCTGAGCTATGATGTGAAAAGCGGCCCGCTGGATGGTCTGACGCTGGGTTCCGGTATGCGCTACGTCAATGGCATTACCAGCGACCGCCTGAATACGCACACTCTACCGTCCTATACGCTGGTGGATATGGCGATTGGCTATGACCTGTCGAAGGTGGGAATTAAAGGCCTCAGCGCCCAGCTGAACGTCAATAACCTGACCGACAAGAGCTACATTGCCGCCTGTAACTCGCTCTCCTACTGCTACTTTGGCGCGGAGCGCAGCATCGTCGGCAGCGTCTCCTGGAAGTTCTGATAACGTTAAAAGCCCGGAGTTTTTGGCTCCGGGCAGCCGGTTAATCTTCCGCTTTATGGGCCCACGCGGGCATGGCGGTTAAATAACGCATCGCCCGCTTGCGTGATTCCACGGGCCCGACCTTCTGCCAGGAATCGAGGAACTCAGCCAGGCCGGAGACGGCATCTTCCCATGACTTAAGCTTCCCCTCGCTATCGCAGCACCAGGCGCAATAATCGTCGCTTGCGCTTTTCGCACCTTCGGCGGACATCGGCATTCCACAGGCCTGACAAAACCTTTCTTGCTGTGACATAGAGCGCTCCTTTCTTGCCAGTTGAGCATAAAAAATACCGCATTTTTTGCACAATAACGTACCGCCAGTTCAAATAACCGTAAATTAACGATGGTTATTGCAGCCGTAGAACCCCCGGCTTCCTGAACGCGTTCGACTACACTAAGCAGGGACAGATGTTTGACGCCGCAGGGTCTGCCGGGAGTATCAATCGATGGCAGCCCCCGCCGAGCCGGACGCATTCACTGCTAAAACAGATTAAGACAGGACGCAACCATGCAACTTAACGACCCTACCCTTTTTCGCCAGCAGGCAATGATTAATGGACGTTGGCGCGACGCCAGCAGCAAAGAGACCCTTGTGGTCACGAACCCCGCCAACGGCCAGCAGCTGGGCAGCGTGCCCAAAATGGGCGCCGGGGAAACCCATGAGGCTATCGATGCCGCCGCCCGCGCGCTGCCCGCATGGCGCGCCCTTACCGCCAAAGAACGCTCCAGCATCCTGCGCCGCTGGTTTGAGCTGATGATGGAACATCAGGACGATTTGGCGCGCCTGATGACGCTGGAACAGGGAAAACCGCTGGCGGAAGCAAAAGGTGAAATCAGCTACGCCGCCTCCTTTATCGAGTGGTTCGCGGAAGAGGGCAAACGCATCTACGGCGACACCATTCCCGGCCATCAGGCTGATAAGCGGCTGCTGGTGATTAAGCAGCCGATCGGCGTGACCGCCGCTATCACCCCGTGGAATTTCCCCTCGGCGATGATCACCCGCAAGGCGGGCCCGGCGCTGGCCGCTGGCTGCACGATGGTGCTCAAGCCCGCCAGCCAGACCCCGTTCTCCGCGCTGGCGCTGGCGGAGCTCGCCAACCGCGCCGGGATCCCCGAAGGGGTATTTAACGTCGTTACCGGTTCGGCCAGCGAGGTCGGCGGTGAGCTCACCGGCAACCCGTTAGTGCGCAAACTCTCCTTTACCGGCTCGACGGAAATTGGCCGCCAGCTGATGGAACAGTGCGCGAAAGATATCAAGAAGGTCTCGCTGGAGCTCGGCGGCAACGCGCCGTTTATCGTTTTTGACGACGCCGATCTGGATAAGGCCGTCGAAGGCGCGTTGGCCTCCAAGTTTCGTAATGCCGGACAGACCTGCGTCTGCGCCAATCGCCTGTACGTCCAGGATGGCGTTTACGATCGCTTCGCCGAAAAGCTTCAGCAGGCGGTCAGTAAGCTGCAAATTGGCGATGGTCTACAGCCGAATGTCACTATCGGGCCGCTGATTGACGAGAAAGCGATCGCTAAAGTGCAGGAGCATATCGCCGATGCGCTGGGCAAAGGCGCGCGGGTAGTAACCGGCGGGAAAGTCCATGAGCTGGGCGGTAATTTCTTTCAGCCAACGATTCTGGTGGATGTCCCCGGCGACGCCAAAGTGGCGAAAGAAGAGACCTTTGGCCCCCTCGCCCCGCTATTCCGCTTTAAAGATGAAGCGGATGTCATCGCTCAGGCCAACGACACCGAGTTCGGCCTCGCGGCCTATTTCTACGCCCGCGATCTGAGCCGCGTTTTTCGCGTCGGCGAGGCGCTGGAGTACGGCATTATCGGGATTAACACCGGCCTTATCTCTACCGAGGTCGCCCCGTTCGGCGGCGTGAAATCTTCCGGTCTCGGCCGCGAAGGTTCGAAGTATGGCATTGAGGATTACTTAGAAATCAAATATATGTGTATTGGTCTTTAGCCGATAAACGCGCCAGTCTCCGCTGGCGCGGATTTTTTAACGCTCGAGTACGGATCGGCCAGGAAATGTCGCCATGACGGCCGTTAGTTTGCCACCCGGGTCTCCCCCTATTTAACCGTAACCGCCCTTCTTTATGCTTAAGATCATGATAAAAGTATTATTGCCCGGAAGTAAAAGTTATCTCCCCTCAGTCCGGGGCATGTTCGACATAAGATTAATCGTAGGCTACAATAATCAACGCCAAGCTAAAGCTTAATTTTTGAATAGATTCATAGACATAAATTCAGCTCTAGAGAAGGACAGGACATCATTTTATTGACTATAAAACGAGCAAAAAGATGACGGATAGCACCATTAAAATTTACAACGCCCGCTATAGTAAGCTGATGAAGTTACTGGATTTTTTTGCCGTCAACCTGTTCATTTTCGCTTATTTAAAATACTTTTTCGTCGAACCCTCAACGGCCTCTCTGTTCCTGGGAATCATATATTCGCTGATTTTTATCCGGGCTAATGAACACTTTCAGTTATATTCCGGTCAGTTCAAGGGACAATATTTAAAAAAATTAACTAAATTGTTTTTCAGCGTCAGTATAAGCGGCTTGTTATCATTTTTATTATTCGTAAGCGCCGAACTATTGTTGAACAATCACGCCAGCACAAACGCGGTGCGCTTAGCTGAAATTATTGTGCTGTGTTCGATGGCCATATTTATTAGCATGTTTCTTATTCGCGTTATCACCAGCCGCTATTTTTTCAAATCCAGACTCAAGGTAGCTATTTTAGGCATAACGCCAGCCGGGCTGGCCATCGAGCAGGCGCTGTTTAAGGAGTATACCCACGACGGGATTGATATAACCTTCTTTGAGGATCGCGCCGTTCAGCGCGACAGTCGCCTGCTAAGCATTGAGAAAAAAGGCAACTCACGAGACCTGCTGGCGCTGGCGAAAGCCGGAGAAATCGATGAAGTCTATATTGCCCTGCCGATGGTCGCCCAGCAGCGTATTCGCCAGTTCTTGAATGAATTTTCCGACACCACCGTGGACGTATTCCTGGTGCCGGACCTCTTTTCCTACAGCTCACATATTTCTCAGCTGCGGATGTTCGGCAATATTCAGACAATCAGCATTTTTACATCGCCTTTCGAAGGTGAAGGCGCGGTACTCAAGCGTATTGAAGATATCGTGCTTGGCGCTTTTTTTACCCTGGTCAGCCTGCCGGTCATGCTGGCGGTGGCGATCGGCATTAAGCTAACTTCGCCGGGCCCGGTGCTGTTTAAACAAAACCGTTACGGCCTGAACGGTAAACAGATCCCCGTCTGGAAGTTCAGAACCATGCGCGTGATGGAAAACAGCGCGGTAGTGACCCAGGCGACGCGTAACGATCCGCGCATTACCCGCTTCGGCGCCTTTTTACGAAAAACCTCGCTTGATGAACTGCCGCAGTTTTTTAACGTGCTGCAGGGAACCATGTCGATTGTGGGTCCACGCCCTCACGCGGTCGCGCATAATGAGCAGTATCGCGTGCTGGTGGAAAATTACATGATCCGCCATAAAGTGAAGCCCGGCATTACCGGGCTGGCGCAAATACACGGTTTTCGCGGCGAAACCGACACGATTGATAAAATGGAAAAACGCATTCAGTACGATCTGGAATATATTCAGTCGTGGTCGCTGCTGCTGGACATCAAGATTGTGTTTTTAACGTTTTTCCGCGGATTTGTGGGGAAGAATGCGTTCTGAACTCACTTTTCTCGCAGGTTTGCTGGCGATGCCTTACGCATGGGCTGACCTGCAGGCAAAACCCCATACCGGTGTGGCTGGCATCGATTTCGAGAGCCAGGTGGGTTATGACGTCGGTTACAATGACAACGTGACCTGGCAACGCTACGGCGGGAATGAAATCGGCTCAGCTTATCAAGGTGTTAAGCCGATTTTTAAAGCCATCGGCGAGCGCTACGAGGACCGCTATTTACTGATGTACTCCGGCGATTACCGCCGCTACGCCAGCGATAGCGCAGATAACCGCGACAACCATTTTTTTATGTTTAACGGCAAGTGGCGCTTCGGCAGCATGCACGGGCTGTCGTTGGATCTCGATGAAACGTTCGGCCATGAAGAGCGCGGCCGCGATACCACCGAGGGTTTTCTCCCCGAGCAGTTTAAAGAATTTGGCATTAATCAGCCTATCGCCACGCGCTTCTTTAACAGCGAATTGCGCTATAGCTACGGCGCCCCGGAAGGGCGCGGCAAAGCAGAAGTTGCGCTAATGCATAAGCAGCTGCGCTTTCGCAATCTCGACAGCATTGAGGACGCCAGCGCCGACTTTCATTACTACATGCACGATCAGGAGTGGCATGAAAACAGCCTGGTCGCCGAACTTTTTGATCAAAAAGCCAAAACGCTGCGCTATCGCTACAGTTTTATTACCAACCAGCGTCGCTATGAGCTCAACCCGTTAAAAGACAGTAATGAATATTATCTGCTGGTCGGCATGAAAAATCGCCTTTCCGGCAAGACCGAGATCAACGGCAACGTCGCCTGGCTATATAAAGATTTCATCCATAACCCCGACTCACAGGGGTTCAACGGCCTGAACTGGGATATTAACGCCGACTGGAAACCGCTTGAACAGATAAAGCTCAACTTACACAGTTCACAACGAATAAAAGATCCCACCGACTCCGGCGGCTATATTCTGGTATCAAATTTCGGTGTGGGATATGAGCACCATTGGCTGGTCGACAGATTCTCCACTCTGGTTGATTACTCTTATATTACAGAGGATTACAAACACCAGACCAACGGACGCAAAGATCAATCAAATCTCGTGTCGCTCACCTTCAACTACGACTACCGTCCATCCGTTAATTTTCAGCTGAAGCTGCAATGGAACACGATGCATTCTAATAAAGAAAAAGATGCCTTTTATATTGGCCCGGATTATGACCATGAGGTCGAGCGCACGCTGGGCTACAACGACTCGGCCGTTATTTTTATGACGCAGGTACAAATATGATCCTTAACTATGGAAAACGGGTGATGGTTTCTCTTCTGGCGCTATGGCTGGCGGGCTGTTCAGCGCCGCCGCAGACGATCCGAACGCCGCCGGATGCCGTTTATCATCTGGACCAGGGGGATGAGATCAATATCGCGGTTTCCGGCGAGCAGGATCTCACTATGCGCGTAAAAATCGATAATAGCGGCAGCGTTGATTATCCTTATATAGGCTCCCTGATGCTGAAAGGAAAAACGCCGGAACAGGTCGGCAACGAAATTGCCGATAAGCTGCGCGGTAGCTATCTACAGGCGCCCATGGTGACCGTGAGCATTGCCGAATACCGTAAAATTTATCTGTTAGGCGAAGTCAAAAAACCGGACGGTTACGCCTGGGAACCGGGCTTAACCGCTGAAAAAGCCATTGCGCTGGCCGGTGGATTTACCGATCGCGCCGATCGCCATGACATCCGCATTCGTCAGTTTCGCAGCGGTAAACTGCTGGAAAACGTCGCCGCCGACTCCTCCGTACAGGCTGGAGATACCATCATCATTGGCATGAGTTTCTTCTGATATGGCTATTTCATTAGTTGAAAATGGAAAAAAGAAAGAGGGCTTTATCGACTTCACGCCTTACTTCAACAAAATTAAGCACAAGCTGATCTGGTGCCTGGTGGTGGTCGTGGTGGCGGCAGCGGCGTCGTGGATCCTGACGCGCTTTATGTCATCCAGCTATACCGCAACCGCGACGGTGCTGTTTAAAGCGCAGTCGCAGGACGTCACTCCCCTGCCGCGGCTGGAAAACTACGATTCCACCCGCAGCGATTACTATGAAACCAAATACGCGCTGATGGGCTCCCGCGTGGTACTGGAAGCCGCGGTAAAAGCGCTAAAGCTGGATCAGGACCCGGAATTTAACGGCGGGGATAAGCTTGATGAGGCCGCGCGCGTCAATAATGCCGTGCGCGCCCTGCAAAAAAACCTGACCATCTCCGGCGTGCGCACCACGCAGTTGGTTTCCGTTTCGATGGAGGCAAAATCGCCGCAAAAAGCCGCCGATATCGCCAACGGCGTGGCGCAGGCGTTTATCGATTACAGCCTGGCGCAGAAGCAGAAAATCCTGCTCCAGGCCCAGGGCTGGAACGAAAAAATGATGGACGATCTGCGCAATAAGCTCGATCGCCAGAAAGCCGACATCGATGATTTTCTTAAAAAGAATGGCCTGCTGACCTTCCGCAGCATGGATGGCTACGAGACCGAGCAGCTGGGCATCGTGATTAACCATCTTGCCGACGCCACCCAGCGCCGTCTGAAAGCGCAAACGGTATGGGACAAAGTGCGCCGTCAGCAGGGGAAACCGCCGGAAGCGATCATCTCACTGCCGGAAATTTCCGGCCATCCGCAGATTCAGGATTTGCGCATCGCGCTAATCCAGACCCGGCGTAACCTATCGGAAGCGGCGAAACACTATGGCCCTAAGCATCCGAAATATCTTCAGGCTCAGGCCCAACTGCAGGTCGTGAACGGGCAGATAGGCCAGGTGTTGGGGGAACTGCTTAACGGCTTACGCCAGCAGTATCAGATTGCGCTGGACGATGAGCAGCACTATCAGAAGATGCTCGACGACCAGAAAGCCGGCTTTCAGGCGCTGGGCGCCAAGCGCGACAAATACAACACCATGATGACCGCGCTGAACAAAACTGAAGAGCTGTATAAATCGCTGTATCAGCGGGCGAATGAGCAAAAGCTCTCCGAGAGCTTTTCGGTTCCTGATGAAGTGATCTACGATGCCGCCGTGCCGCCAAATCTTCCCTCTAAACCGCAGCGCGGTCTGCTTATCGTGATGGCTACCCTGATGGCGCTCGCACTGTACATCATGTACTTGATAGTCAGCACCGCGCTCGATAAAACGGTGAACAGCATCAGCGAACTCAAAGCCAAAACGGGCCTTGATGGCAGCGGTGAGTTTCCGCTATTACCTCAGGTGAACAGCGCGCAGCTGACGTTCCAGAACCTGCTGTATGCCGATATGCTCCACAGCCTGCGCCTGGCACTGCTCGGCCAGAATAATCATAGCGGGACGATACTGGTGACCTCGGCACAGGCCCATGCCGGCAGCAGCCTGATTGCCGAAATGCTGGCGTGGTCCGCCGCTAAGTCAGGCAAAACCTTACTCATCGATATAGATTATCTCGCAAGCGCAGGGCTCTCCGCGCGCTATCCTCAGCATAAAACAGGGTTCAGCGCGTGTCTTGATGACCGCTGCGCCACGTCGCAGGCGGTCGTCTCTCTGGCCGACAATCTTGATTTTATGCCGCGCGGCGAACTGAACGACTCGACGCTGCTGCTGTTCACCTCGCAACGGCTCCCGGCGCTGCTGACCACGCTGCGGCAGACCTACGATTATCTGATCATTGATGCGCCATCGCTCGGGCTGGCCCAGGACGCCCTGCTGCTGGCGCCGCACGTCGATATCAGCCTGCTGGTGGTCAACGCTGGCGAGCAGGCGTCGCGCATCCGCGATGCGCAAAATCGTCTGCAAGCCGCCGCGCCAACCCCTGTCGCCACCATGCTTAACCGGGTGCAAGAAGAGAACCTGGAGACGCAGGAGGGCAAACGCCTGCCCGAGCGCGGCATGGGCGAACTGATTTCACCGAAGTAGCGATTATGAACTTAATTAAGAGTATTTCTTCAATCGCCAGCTCCTCGGTCCTCTCGCAGGCGATCGGCGCCTTCTCTGTATGGCTGATTTCCCATCGCTACGGCATGGCGGAAGTCGGGCACTACGCGATGATCTACAGCAACGTGCTGATTGGCGCTCAGGTTTGCACTTTTGCGTCGCAGCTGCTGATCCCGCGCCAGGAAGAGCATGAACTGGGGCAGAACGTGGTATTTTGCCTGCTGCAAAGCCTGCTCCTGGCGCTCCCCTGGGCAGTGGTCACGGGACTGATGTTCCATCTCAATATTGTGTTTCTCTATCTGCTCACCTTCGGCTATGCACTGGTTTTGATCGCCGAGAACCTCTCGCTGCGCGGCGGAAACTATCCGTTCCTCACCTTTCAGCGCATCGCCGTATCGCTGGTGGTGGCAATAGCCCTGCTGGCGATGCCGAATACCACGCTGTTCTATATTGCCTGGATGGTGGGCATTTTGCTGCTGCTCAGCCTCTGCCTGCTGCGCTTGTTTCGCTTCAGCACCCTGACACCGGCACACTTTTCACCGCGGGCGAACGGTCTTTTCGCGCGCCAGCACTGGCAGCATCTCAGCCGCGTCGGTAGTGCGGAGGTGCTGGCGATGGCCAGCAACAATCTGCCGACAATGTTGATTAACGTCTGGTTTTCACCGCTGGTCGCGGGTTATTTCTCGGTGGTGAGCCGCTTCTGCTTATCACCGGTGATGATTGTCGGTAACGCGGTGCGCAATTCCATCTTTTCAAAATGGTCGATGGATTTTCGTAACAACACCTTTAACTATGCGGAATACAAAAAAATTCGCCTGCTGCTGATGGCCGCGGCGCTGATCTGTATCCTTGGGATCTGGATTTTCTATCCACTGGTCATGCGACTGGGTTTCAGCCAGGAGTGGCTCAATTCGATCCCAACCTCACGCTATATGCTGCCTTATCTGTTCGCCGCCCTGGCCGTCAGTCCGCTGACCGTTATCGAGCTTATCTTTGGTTCTAAACGCTATTTTTTACGCATTCAGATAGAGCAGTTGCTGATCATTATCGTCGCTTTTATCGCTCTACCTGAATTGGGCCAAAGCTATGAAATTGCCCTGCTGACTTTCTCTGTTCTTACCAGCATTCGCTATCTGTTCATTCTGTTGAAAATGAATAAGCGGGCGCTGCAGCTCTCCCGGCAGGAGCAGAAAATATGCAGCTAAACACCGGTCGCTATCTGGAAATATTCGCGCTGACGACCATCGTCTTCTGCGGCACGGTGCAGTATTTCACCGGCGTTGTCGCCGTATTATGGCTTCCGTTTTTCATGGTGCTGGTCATGGTGGTTTTGTTGATGATGCAAAGCCGGCAGCAGCCTTTGGCGCTCAGCGCGCGCGAGAAGGTGGTGCTAGCGCTGTATCTGACCTTTATTATCCTCAGCCTCTGCGCCACCGTTTTACAATCCGGTATCGTCACCGCCATCGTCGGTTTTAAAAACGAACTGGCCTTGTCGCTGGTGATGTTTTGCATGCTGCTTGGTATGTTTCGCGAGTCGCAGCTGCATCGCCTGACTCAGCTTTTTTACTGGCTGTTCTACGTCCAGTTTCCGCTGGCTATCTATCAGGTGCTGGTGGTGGTGCCAAAACGCGTCGCCCTGCGCGGTGAGGATGAAAAATGGGATTCGGTGGTCGGCACGTTTGGCGGCGACCCGATGGGCGGCGGCAATACCGCGGCCATGGGGATGTTCTGCCTGCTGATTATGCTGTTGAAGGTGTCCGAATTTAAGCACGGTATTTGCTCGTTCAAGTCGATGGCGGCGCATATCGTGCTGGCCTTTTTCCTCTGCGTGGTCGGCGAGGTAAAATTCGTGATTCTGCTGTCGCCGTTCTTACTGGCGCTGCTGTGGATCATGCCCGCTTACGTCAGCGGCATCAGCAAAGTCACCCTGCGCTCGTTGATGATAATCGCCGCCGGAATGGTGGTGTTAATTTTTGCCGCTATCACCATTCTCGCCTCCAACTACTCGTCGGCCTTCGGCGGGGATCCGACCAAAAGCGCGCTCTCGGTATTTATCGATTCTCTCGGTTATATTTTTGATACTAACTACATTATGGAAAGCGGCGAGCTCGGCCGGTTTACTACTATTTTCTTCTGGCTTAAGCATAACGAACTTTTTGGCCCCGGCGGAATGCTATTTGGCTACGGCCTGAACGCGACCAACAGCGGCAGTACGGTCTCTCCAGGCTATATCGGCGCCTGGTATCATCTGATACTCGACTCCACCGCGCTAAGCATGATGCTGTGGGAAGTGGGTATTATCGGCGTGATCTTATTTATCGCCATGATTGCTTCTATTCTTATCGGCATGCGGCCCAAAGAGACCTTTTCCCGCTACGATCTTAAACATGAAGATTTACAGCTGCTCAGCTCCGCGCCTGCGTTTTACGTCTTTGCCATCGGCTGTTTACTCAGCCTTCCCTACAGTCAGATCCTGATGATCATTCCCATGCTACAGTTTTTATTATGGCTGGCCCTCGGGGCGCTCATTGTCATTCATCGTTCCGTTCGTCTGAACTCCGGTACCCAATATGAATAAAACGCCATCAATTACCGTCAGCATTAAAACCCTCAACGAAGCGCAGGGGATTGAAAAAACGATCGACAGCGTCCGCAAGCAATTGCAGCCTTATCCGCATCAAATTATCGTCGCCGATAGCCTCTCCACCGACAATACCCGGGAGCTGGCCATCGCCAAAGATGCGATGGTGGTCTGCCTTGATAATGCGAAAGATCGCTGCTGCGGCGTAGGCCACCAGCTGGGCTGGTTATTCAGCGAAGGGGACTATCTGCTGCTGCTGGACGGCGATATGGAGCTGGAGCCAGGTTTTCTCGACACCGCCGTCGCCTTTCTCGAAGAACATCCCGAATACGCTGGCGTGGCGGGCAGCGTCGAGATGGATGATGCCGCTAACTATGAGTTTAAATCGCGCAAGCAGCGCCTGCATCTTATTTACCCGCAGGGGGATACCGACCACCTTGGCGGCGGCGGACTCTATCGCCGCTCGGCAATCGAGAAAATTGGCTATCTGACTAACCTTAATCTCCATGGCTATGAAGAAGCCGAATTGGGGATCCGCTTGCAGGCCGCGGGCTATAAACTCCACCGCCTCGCTGCGCCCTATTTTAGCCATGCTTCCTATACCATGCCGACATTTAAAATGTTGACCTATCGCTGGAAGAACGGTTTTTTATGGGCGCCCGGTGAGCTATTACGCAACTGCTGGGGGAAAAAGCATTTCCCTGCCGCGCTTAAGATTGTTCGCAACGAATTGATATTCACGCTGTATATCCTGGTATTGATTATTTGCCTGCTGTCGTTAAATCCCGGTTTGATTATTATCGCCCTGCTTCCACTGCTGGCGTTTATCGCCCTGAAGGCGATTAAAAATAAGTCGCTGCGGGACGGTGTACAGAGCGTTATCAACTTATCGTTATTTTCCGCAGGTATGGTGCGAGGCCTCATGAACTCCGTTCGCGATCCGATGAAACAACCCGCCGTGACCGTCTCCAACCCAAAACATATCCAGACAGAACATGAAAATATTATTCGTTAACAAATTCTTTTTTATTAAGGGCGGAGCGGAAACCGTATTTTTCCAGGAGCGAGACGCCATGCTGCAAGCGGGCTATCAGGTTGTCGACTTCAGCATGCAGCATGCAGAAAATAAACCCTCGCCCTGGGAAAGCTTCTTCGTACACAACGTGGACTACCATCAAAACCACGGGCTGACAGGCAAGCTCAAAGCGGGTATCGACTTTATCTACAATGCGGAGGCCTGCAACAAGCTCAATACGTTGCTGCTGGCGCAACGCCCGGATATTGTGCACTTTCATAATATTTACCACCAGCTGACGCCGGCGCTAATCGGCGTCGCCAAACGCTTTGGCTGTAAAACGGTGTTGACTGCGCACGATTATAAAATCGTTTGTCCATCGTACACCATGCTGCGCGATGGCCACGTCTGCGATGACTGTCTTACCGGTTCGGTGAGCAACGCCTTCCGCCATCGTTGCCAGCAGGGCGACACCTTTAAAAGCCTGCTGCTGTCGCTTGAGGCCTACTGGCAAAAGTTCGCGCAAAATTATGCCATGCTCGATTGCATCATCGCTCCCAGCGAATTTATGCGTCAGACGCTGCTGCGTAAATTACCCCGGTCGCGGATCGAGACGATCGTCAACGGTATTGATGCCAGCGCCACGATCCCGGGCGATACGGCGGGGGATTATTTCCTCTATATCGGCCGCTTGAGCCGTGAGAAAGGCGTCGCTACCCTGGCGCTGGCGCAGCAAAAAATGCAGCAGCCCATGCCGCTGAAAATCGTCGGCGATGGCCCTCTCGGCAACGACCTGCGCGCCCGCTTTAGCGGTCCGGAATTTCTCGGCTATATGCGCCACGGAGAAGCGCTCAACGCGTTGATTCGCGGCGCGCGGGCGGTGATCGTCCCTTCCGAATATTATGAAAACTGCTCGATGTCGGTACTGGAGGCGATGGCGTTCGGTCGCCCCGTCGTCGGCGGCAATATCGGCGGCATTCCTGAGCAAATCCGCGATGGCATTGATGGTTATCTGGTGGAACCCGGGGATGCCGACGCGCTGGCGCGCATCATGGATAACCTGGCAGCCAATCCGCAGCAGGCGCGGGAAATGGGCATCAACGCGCGCCAGCGTTTAGAGGATAAATACGATCTCGCCCGGCATATGCAGGTTCTGCAGGAACTCTATCAGCAGCTCGTGGGGGAAGCGAAATGAAGCTCAAAGTGACGGTGCTTGGCACCCGCGGTATTCCGAATGTACAGGGCGGCGTTGAGACCCATTGCCAGAATCTCTATCCGGAAATCTATCAACAGAATCACGCCGATATCTGCGTCATTGCCCGCTCACCGTACGTTGACTACCGCCGTAGCGAATATAAAGGCGTGCGGTTAAAAAGCCTGTGGGCGCCTAAAAGCCGCAAGTTCGAAGCCATTATTCACTCAACGCTGGCCGCCTTCAGCACCCTGTTTGACGGCTCAAATGTGGTTCACGTTCATGCGGTCGGCCCTGGACTGGTGGTCCCGCTGCTGCGCCTGCTCGGCAAGCGCGTCGTTTTTACCCACCACGGCCCGGACTACGATCGCCAGAAGTGGGGCAAAATGGCGAAAGAGATGCTGCGTCTTGGTGAGAAATGGGCGGTGAAATATGCCAATGAGGTTATTGTTATCTCGGAAGTGATTAATACGCTCATTAAGACCAAACACGGCCGTACCAACGCTAACGTGATCTATAACGGCGTGCGCCAACCGCCGCTTCCCGCCGAAGAGACGCGACAGGCCACGCTGAATCAGTATTCGCTGAAAGCCGGGCAATACATTGTCGCCGTCGCCCGTTTTGTCGAAGAAAAAGGGCTGCACGATCTGCTTGCCGCCTACAAAGCCTCGAACTGTTCGCTGCCGCTGGTGCTGATTGGCGATGCCGACCATCCTGATGAGTACAGCGAGCGGCTGAAGAAGCAGGCTGCCGCTACCCCGGGAACGATCATGACCGGTTTTATTAGCGGCGATCCGCTGCATACCCTGTTCTCACAGGCCGGGCTTTTTGTTCTACCGTCTTACCATGAAGGGCTGCCTATTGCCCTGCTGGAGGCCATGTCCTGGTCCTTACCGGTTATCGTCAGCGATATCCCCGCCAACCTGGAGATCGACCTGCCTGCGGAAGTTTATTTTCCGACGGGCAATGTCGCCGCGCTGGCGCAAAAGCTCCAGTCCTGGCGGGGTGATGAAGCCGCGGATTACAGCCAGTTAATGGCCAAATACCGCTGGCCGGACATTGCAGCGAAAACGTCTCAGGTCTATCAGCGATTAACGAATAAGAGTCAACCGTGACAAAATCAACATCCGACCTGGTCATCGAGCGTTTTTATTCCGCGCTTGACCCGGAAACAGAAGCCTCGTTAACGCCGGAGCAAAAGCGCGGTATTGAACAGGCGCTGGTGAGAGCGAGCCTGGCTTCCCGCCATCGCATCGATTTTCGCCACAGTTTTCCTTTTCTGCATCGCCGCTATTTCGTGGTCTTTTTATGCGGTCGCGATCTGCGCAAAATCCCGCGGGAAAGTACGCTGCTCGGGCGTCTATTTTCCACTCTGGCGATTACGTTTGCCGTGCTGTTCGCGATTCTTGCGGTGCTACTGGCGCTCTATATGCTGAAATCCGCGCTGGGAATCGATGTGTTTAAGAACTTCCACGTCGGTATCTGGACATGGTTTGTGAACCTCCACGACAAAGTGAATTAACGATGAGCTCTTTTTCACCGCGCCGCGCCGCGCTCTTTTTGGCGCTACTGCTGGCCGGAATCATTCCGTCTGCAGCGGTACTGGCTGAACGCACGATTATCACCCCACCGGCCTTTACCGGTCTGTTAACAAACCCAGGGATCGGCGTGGCCAGTTTCCACGATGGTTATGGCCAGAAACCCTCTCTGCAAGAGTATCCGGACACCGGGTTTGAATACGATCGCTTTTACTGGAGCGATCTGGAGCCCGAGGAAGGCGTCTATAATTTTGCGCCGATCGATCATGCCTTCAGCGTCGCCGCCCAGCATCAGCCGGCGATGAACGTCGGATTGCGTTTTATGGCGCTCGATGAACCGCAATCGGGCTCGAAAATCCCCGCCTGGCTTATTGAAAAAGGCATTCAGGGACAATGGGTCGAAAACGGTAAAACCTTTGTGCCGGACCTCAGCGATCCAACCTTTATCGCCTATGCGCAAAAACTGCTGAATGCCCTCGGCGCGCGTTATGACGGTATTCCGGAGCTCGCATTTGTCGATATCGGTATGGTGGGTTCGTGGGGAGAATGGCACAACTCCAATTTCCCTGACGTGGCGCCATTGCGCGAGAAATACACCTCTGAGCAGCTCAATCGCTACATTGATATGCACTTCAGCAGTTTCCCTAAAACGCCCAAAATCATGTTGATCAGCGGCGGCGACTCGCTGGCCTGGGCCAGCCAAAAAGGCGCCGGATGGCGCGCGGATTGCTGGGGAGACTGGCATAACTTTTCCACATCCTGGAGCCACATGCGCGATGACTATCCTCAACGTCTGGCCGCCGCGCAGGCGGCGTGGGGCGGTTTTAATGACGGCTGGCAGCACGCCCCCGTGAGCCTCGAGATTTGCGGCTATATGGCAGAGTGGGAAAGCGTGCAGCATTACACTCGTGAAGAGGTCCAGGCAAGCTTCGACTGGGCATTAGCGCAACACGCCAGTACCCTGAATCTGAAATCGCGGCCGGTGCCGGCGGCGTATCGCGATATCGTTGATAATGCGCTACTACGCATCGGCTATCGCTACCGGGTGAGCCAGCTGGAATTTGATACGCCCGTACGTAGCGGCATGCCGCTTACGCTGAATGTCACCTGGCGTAACGACGGCGTCGCCCCGGCCTATCTCCCCTGGCTTGTGCAATGGCGGATAGTCAATGCGGCGGGCGATACCATTACGCAAATCAAAACGGCGGATGACGTTCGCCAGTGGTTGCCTGGAGCTCATCAAAGCCGCGCTACGCTAGCGCTGCCTACTGGGCTCCCTGACGGTCAATATCGCCTGCAAACGGCCCTGACCAATCAGCAGGGGCAACCGCGTATTCAACTCGCTAACGAAGGCCAAACCGGTGATGGATGGTATTCACTGGCTTCGTTTAACCTTAAGGAATAACCATGTTTGAGGCTATCAGACAGGTCGGCCGGGAGATCAAATCCTGCGGCGGCATCAAAGCGAAAATCGCGGTTCTGCTTTATCGTCTGGCGACGCTCTATCGCAGCCGTAATCCTCTGTGGAAGATCTGCGGGATCCCCTTCGTTATTCTCAATATCGTGATTAACGAGTGTTTATTTTGCATTGAGCTGCCGTGGCGAGCGCGCATTGGCTATGGGCTGAAGCTGTATCATCCGCACTGCATCGTGATAAACCGGGGAACGGTTATTGGCCAGAACTGCACCCTGCGCCAGGGCGTCACCATTGGCAGCGTGACCGATAGTCAGGGCCGGGAAGGCGCTAGCCCGCGAATTGGCGATAACGTGGAATTTGGCGCCCACGCCGTGGTGATTGGCGCGGTCACGCTAGGGGACAATGTCAAGGTCGGCGCGGGCACGGTGGTGACCAAAGATCTGGCCGCAGGCATGATTGCCGTCGGTCAGCCATACCGGGTACTAAACGGCGATTAGCGTAGGTTTGTCTGGGGACAAAACCCACGCTGATAGAAAAGCGGGTTTTAAAGCGGGATGGCAAAAATGGCCAGAACTTAGGCCCTCAGCTTAACCGGCTCGCTAAAATCATCGGCGGGCTCCAGCTTAAGGTTAAACGTTGCCAATAGTGCTTCGGCTCGTTGGTGAAAATCGCGTAGCGTCTTTTCGAGCTTTTCAGTGACTTCAGGATCGTCAATCGCGACCGGACGCCAGTCGCCTTCTTTATCGAACAATCCAAACTGATAGCTATAGGTGAAGCGCGAAGCCTGCGCTTCCATCTCCATCCACCATCCCCAGAACTCGCGTTTTTCAGGCGCTGGTTTTACGTTGACGCAAACTGCCAGGCAATCGAAAAAGAAGCGGTTGTCTTCACATTGCTCCTCACGGATGTAAGGGCCAAGCGCCGTGAATTTCTTAATCAGCTTACTCTTCAGGTGTCCACTCGGTAACGTCATTGCGATCTCCTTTAGTGATGCTATGACGTTACCAAATCAATAGAATTTAGCAATATATTAACTAAATCTATGGCTAATCCAGCGGGCGATCTGCCGCAGAGCGTGATCGAAATTACGGTAGACCGGATTGAACGGGATCTCCAACAGCTTGCCGTCGGAGGAGGATGAAGTGATTAAACGCGACTCCTCTTCCGGACTGAACGGATCGTCCTTCCAGAAACCGGAGAGCATCGGCGTAGGGCAGCGACGCCCCAGCAGGCCCTGAACCTTGAGGGAATAGCGGTTAAGCTCAACCCGCAGCGCGTCGTCGGAAGCGTCATGCATCCCCAGCCGCGAAGCCAGAACATCAAGATACATCTCCGGCACCCGCCCCTGATGCAGCGGGTCCACTAACAGGCCGTGTACCACCGGCCCCAGGCAGGCCACCGCCTTCAGGCGCTGGGACTCAAGATAGCCCAGCCGGACGGCGATGTTCGCGCCGAAGCGGAAGCCAAAGGCGGCCACGCGGGTATGATCGACCCAGGGCACATTAGCCAGATGCTGCAGCACATACTGGTGCAGCAGACTGGTATCCTGGGTCAGCTTGCATTTTGAGGAAAAACCGATGGAAGGCATATCCACGGTCAGCATAGCGATACCCAACGGCGCAAAATAGTTTTCATACAGGTTGTAATAATCGGTCTGTAGCGCGTCAAGCCCGCCGCACATCAGCACCGTCGGGAACGGCCCATCGCCTGGCGGCATATGCAGGAAACCGGTGATCGGCGCAGCGCCAGGGATGGAGAACTCCAGCTCTCGCAGCTTGCCGGGCAAGCGCTGGGCGGCTTCTTCATAAGCCCGGTAAGCCAGCACCTGCGCCTGTTCCGCCAGCTCATCGCCCTTGATGTGCGGATAGGCAGCAATGCTGTAAAGGTTTGCCGCATGGAGCCAGTGACGACCGCTTACCAGAAGATTCTCTTCCTGACCGGCCTTCTGCTGCCAGTCCATCGCCTGTTTGGCCCATTCAAAGATCCAGTTGCCGCCGCGATAGCCGACGACCGTATCGTAAAGCTCTGGATCGGTTCGCTCGGCATCGCTCATGACGATGCGCGCCTGCACATCGAGGATTTCCTGCGGCGTCACGCCACGCCAGATCCACATCAGACGGTTAATCAATCGATACCAGTGATCAACGTGATTACCGCTGAGCGCAGACTGGATCGGTTGCTGCGCTCCGGTATTAAACCGACGCACCAGCGTGGAGGTTTCCGGATGTTTGAATCGGGGTTTAAACAGCGTTTCGCTAAGGTTAGCCTGGGACATGTGCAGCCTCCATCATGTTGCCACTGAAGCTATTGTAACCTGCGCAAGGGTAAAAAAAACCACGCCCGGCAAAACCGGGCGTGGTAATTAGCATTTATGCGGGAAATTAACGGCCTGCGATAGGCGGTACGAACACCACGCCCATATCCCACGGCTGTTCAATCCAGGTATCCTGGGGAATATCAACGACATAATCATCAACCAGTGGGCGACCTGCCGGTTTTGCGAAGATAGTGACAAAATGTGCTTTCGGATACATTTCGCGGATGGCTACGGCGGTACCGCCGGTGTCGACGAGGTCATCGATCACGATAAAGCCTTCGCCATCGCCTTCCGCACGTTTCAGCACGGTCAGTTCACGCTGATTATCGTGGTCATAGCTTGAGATGCAAACGGTATCAACATGACGAATACCCAGTTCACGCGCCAGTAGTGCTCCCGGTACCAGACCGCCGCGGCTAACGGCAATAATGCCTTTCCACTGTTCAACCGGCAGCAGGCGAGTTGCCAGCTTGCGGGCGTGAATCTGCAACATGTCCCAGGTGACGACGTATTTTTCGCTCATGTGAAGTGTCCCAGCCTGTGTAATACGGCTTAAATAATGTTCGAGGGGGAAAATGGTTGCGCGAGATTATAGAGATCTGACGCGCTAAAAACCAGCGTTAAGCGGCCACCGCGACTCTTTTTACGTGGTTTACACTACCAGAGTACACGGAAAGTGGTATTCTCAACCCCATCGCGCAAGCCCGGGCTTGTAGTGTATTTGATTGCTAACCCCTCGATCTGCAAACGACTTTTGCAGGTGATTGTAAGGAGACTTATCGTGTCTGAACTGTCTCAATTATCCCCGCAGCCGCTGTGGGATATTTTTGCCAAAATCTGCTCTATTCCTCACCCCTCCTATCACGAAGAACAGCTCGCTGAGCACATTATGGGCTGGGCAAAAGAAAAAGGCTTACACGCGGAACGCGACCAGGTTGGCAACATTCTGATTCGTAAAGGCGCGACTGCCGGTATGGAAAACCGTAAACCGGTGGTGCTGCAGGCGCACCTTGATATGGTGCCGCAGAAAAACAACGATACCGTTCACGACTTCGCTAAGGACCCGATTCAGCCGTACATCGACGGCGAGTGGGTCAAAGCGCGCGGCACCACCCTGGGCGCCGACAACGGTATCGGCATGGCTTCCGCGCTGGCGGTGCTGGCTGACGATAACGTCGTTCACGGCCCGCTGGAAGTGCTGCTGACCATGACGGAAGAAGCCGGTATGGACGGCGCGTTTGGCCTGCAGGCCAACTGGCTGCAGGCGGACATCCTGATCAACACCGACTCCGAAGAAGAAGGTGAGATTTACATGGGCTGCGCCGGTGGGATCGACTTCACCTCTGACCTCGCGCTGACCCGTGAAACCGTTCCGGCCGGTTTCCAGAGCTTTAAGTTGACCCTTAAAGGACTCAAAGGCGGCCACTCCGGCGGCGAGATCCACGTCGGTTTAGGTAATGCCAACAAGCTGCTGGCACGCTTCCTCGCAGGCCATGCTGAAGAGCTGGATCTGCGCCTGGTCGATTTCAACGGCGGCACCCTGCGCAACGCTATCCCCCGTGAGGCGTTCGCCACAGTCGCCGTGGCCGCGAACAAAGCGGATACGTTGAAAGCGCTGGCTAATGAGTACCAGGCGATCCTGAAAAACGAGCTGGCGGCCAAAGAGAAAAATCTAACAGTACTGCTGGAATCGGCTGCGAACGACCAGCCTGCGCTAACGTCCCAATCTCGTGATACCTTTGTACGCCTGCTTAACGCCACGCCGAACGGCGTCATCCGCAACTCTGATGTGGCAAAAGGCGTGGTAGAAACCTCGCTGAACGTCGGTGTGGTGACCATGACCAGCGATAACGTGCAGATTCACTGCCTGATTCGCTCCCTGATCGACAGCGGTAAAGATTATGTCGTCAGCATGCTGGATTCTCTGGGCAAGCTGGCCGGCGCGAAAACCGAAGCGAAAGGCGCCTATCCAGGCTGGCAGCCGGACGCCAGCTCGCCGGTGATGCATCTGGTGCGTGAAACCTATCAGCGTCTGTTCAACAAGACGCCGAACATCCAGATTATCCACGCGGGCCTGGAGTGCGGTCTGTTCAAAAAACCGTATCCGGACCTGGACATGGTTTCTATCGGGCCAACCATTACCGGCCCCCACTCCCCGGACGAGCAGGTTCACATTGAAAGCGTTGGCCAGTACTGGACGCTGCTGACCGAGCTGCTGAAATCCATTCCGGCGAAGTAAGACAGCACAGGCCCACTCCCCAGAGAGTGGGCCTTTTCTTTATAACGACTCGCTCATTAACGCCCGCTAAACGTCCGCAGCGGATTACCGCGTTCAATTTGATGATGGAACATTCGCCGTTCAGACTTCAACACCGCGCCGTCATTCTGCCGCTGCTGTTCCAGCTTCCACGCAATCAGCAGGCGCGCCAGCCTTTTATTGGCATGCTGACTCCGTTCCGACTGCACCTTGACGCTAATCCCGCTTGCCAGGTGCGTGGCGCGTACCGCTGAGTCGGTCTTATTGACGTGCTGCCCGCCGGGTCCGGAAGCGCGCAGCGTTTCAAAGCGGATCTCTTCGGACTGCTTTTGTTCATCGCAAGAAAAACGCCCTACGCCGACATACCAGTTTTTACGTCCGTGATGCGGCCTGAATGGGCTGGGAAAAATCCATTGCAGCGTGCCGCACCAGCGTTCACTTAAGGCAAACGCATTGTCGCCATCAAGAGAAAGCAGAGCGGAGCGGAGCGTGCCAGAATGCCGACCTGGCTCGCTTTCCAGCAGAGTAATGGAAACCCTCTGCTCTGCCGCTTCTTTTATGAGTCGATCCAACGAGAGTTTCACCGCCAGGCAGCACTCATCCGGCCCCTGAGCGGAAGAGAGTTGTAATAACATCATGCGCCTTTCCCTCCGCTGGTTTTGAGCGTCAGCAGCGGACGCAGGCGGGCGATCGGTTCAACCAGTCCGGCCTGCACCAGACAGTTAAATACGCTTTCCACAGATTTGTACGCCTGCGGCGCCTCCTCGTAGATCAGCTGACGATCGCGACAGATCACCCGGCTTCCCAGTTCAGTACGGGCCAGCTGTGCCGCACTGTATTTACCAGATAAGCGCCCTTTGCAATCAGTACGCATCCATTTACGCCCGGCGCCGTGAGCGAGCGAATTCAGCGTTTCTTCGCTGACCACGGGGTGAACCAGCCAGCTGTGGTCGCCGCGAGAGCCCGGAATAATCACCAGGCCGCGGTCGTCCGGCGTCGCCCCTTTGCGATGCAGCCAACCCTGCCGTCCGTTAACAGAACGGGCCTCGACAAAGTTATGCGCGACGTCCAGCACATTCTGTCCGTCAGCTCGTACCTGTTGCAGAATGCGGGTAGCGATCAGCTGCCGATTCACGCGGGCAAAAGCCAGCGCATCTTGATGTTCCGCCAGGTAATCCTGAGCCGCAGCACTGTCTTCCGCCAGACCATCGTGAGAAAAAGCCGTGATATGGCGTTGCAGGATAGACTGTCCCAGGCCGCGCGACCCGCTGTGCACCAGCAGCAGCAGATGCTGAGCATCCAGACCGGCCTGCTGAAGGCGCTGGCGATCGATGACCCGATCCACCTGCTGCAATTCAGCGAAGTGGTTACCGCCGCCAATAGAGCCCAGCGCGCTGCGCCAGGGATGGGTTAGCAGATTCTCCGCCAGATGTTCATCCAGCCAGCGTTCTTCCGCTGCGTCATCCATGGCTGACAGCTTCTTCTCAAACCTATCCGCATTATATTTTCGCGCGAGGATATCCGTTTGCCATAGCGCCATGCCGCAGCCGATATCGTTACCCACCAGTGCCGGGTAGAGATGACCGAGCGAAAAGAAGGCCGCGCCGATTGGGTAGCCGCGCCCGGGATGTAAATCAGGCATCCCTACCACGCGCTGCATGTGAGGTAACTTTGCCGTCGTGTGTAATTGCTGGATCGCTAAATCTTCGATCCACAGATCGTCTGAACTAATATAAGAAATACCTTCAGACGTATAATGAACATTATTGCCCATATACCAATCCATATAAAAATAAATAAAGGATGTGGCAGACGTTACCAGGGCAAAAAGAGAGTTATTCCTGGAAAGGCCTGCAAAGTATGTTCTGGAAATCTGTATTCATGGTGAACCTCCTTTGCAGTCAATAAATAAGTGAAAGTGCGCGTATAGTAATCAGGCGTTATATCTATTGCAAGCCGATTTGCCGCCGCATCAAATAATTAAGAAATCGTTCACCGCGCGCCGTCACTTCCTGTGGCTGAATAACCGTGAAGCCGTGACGCGCAAAAAAGGGCTTTGCCGTAATACTGGCCTCTACCGTGTAAACGCGCTCAGGAAGCTGCCTCAATAGCGTATTGAGCAGCGCGCTGGCGACGCCCTGGCGGCTATGGTCGGGAGAGACAAACAGTAAATCGATATAGTCATCCACGGCGGTAATAAACCCGACCGGCGAGGCATCATTTATTGCCACCAGTACGCATGATGCCGCTAGTTTTTGCCGCCAGTGGGCTTCATCAACCTGAGCCCAGGCGGCAATCTGCCGGGGAGAATAATCGGCGCTGGCCGTCTCTTGAATCGCCCGTAAAAAAATCACGCATAGCGCGGCAAAATCATGCTCTTCATACGGTCTTATTTTCAGCATTGTTATAACCCCAGAACCAATTGTCGCTCCAGTTGCGGATCGAGCAGCGTCACGTGCAGCCCCACCAGCCTGACTCCCCGACCTCCGCGCCGCTCGTTCCAGGCTTTATGGGCAGTGGTGATCAAATCATCTTTATTCAATCGGGGCCAGACATGCTCCTGGGTGGTGAGCTGGAAATCATTAAACTTGAGCTTGACCCCCTGCCGGGCGATCAGCAAATCCGGTTTAACCTTCGCCAGGCGCCGTTCCAGCTCCGGATAGAGGTTCTCAATAATCGACTCACACTCCGCCCATTCATGGATATCCTCTATCAGGGTTCGCTCAACGCCCACCGATTTGCGCTGGCGCTCGCTGCTGATTTCTCGTTCATCAATCCCCTGGCTGCGCTCCCATAGTATCCGCCCGAATTTACCAAAGCGTTTGAGCAACATTGCCAGATCGCTGTTTTGTACATCTTCACAGGTCCTCAGCCCCATGCTTTCCAGCTTCGCGGCGGAAACCTTGCCGACGCCCGGGATCTTCGCTAGCGGCAACGTTTTGACAAACTCCGCGACCTGATGCGGCGCAATCACAAACTGGCCGTTGGGTTTATTCAGGTCCGAGGCGATTTTTGCGAGAAATTTTACCGGCGCAATGCCTGCGGAGGCGGTCAAATTTAGCTCACGATGGATGGTCTCGCGGATCTCCTGCGCCATCAGCGTCGCTGACCCCTGACAATGAACGCTGTCGCTAACGTCGAGATATGCTTCGTCCAGCGATAAAGGCTCGATTAGCGAGGTATAGCGGGAAAAAATCTCCCGGATATGGTTCGACGCCTCTTTATATGCATCAAAGCGGCCGGGAAGCAGCGTCAGGTGAGGACAAAGCTTGAGCGCTGTGGCGGTGGGCATGGCGCTACGCACGCCGAATTTACGCGCCGGATAGTTGGCCGTACTGATCACACCGCGCTGCACCCGGCTACCGCCAATGGCGATAGGGATGTCGCGCAGTGCCGGGTTGTCCCGCATCTCCACCGCCGCGAAGAAGCAGTCCATATCAACGTGGATGATCTTACGCATAGCCAAACCTTAGACTGTACATGCGTACAGTATAGCAAAAGTCGGCGAAATTTAATCTTTTTAAAACCCTCGCCATAAAAAACATGCTACAACATAAAAATGCAACAAATATGATTTATTTTTCATATAGTTACATTAATGAATAAGGTGAATGCAATCATGAAATCAATACTTACTGCGCTTGGTTTGCTTATTGCCAGCAGCGCCTGCGCTGCGCCGCAGCTCATTGCTCATCGGGGAGGCACCGGCGATGCGCCGGAAAACACCCTTCCTGCGATAAAACTGGCGCTGGAGAATAAGGCCGAGGCGATTTGGATAACGGTACAATTAAGCCAGGATGGCGTTCCGGTCTTATATCGCCCAAGCGATTTATCCGCCCTGACTGACCATACCGGGAAGATCTCAAGCTTTAGCGCTGCCGAACTGGCCCGCATGGACGCGGGATGGAAATGGGGCGGTGAAACTCACCCCTGGCGCGGTAAAAATGCAACCATTCCAACGCTGCAATCAGTGCTGGAGCAATGGCCACAGACCTTCTTTTACATCGATATTAAATCGCCTGATGCCGACCCGGCAATTATGGCTTCGCGTCTTAGTGAAGTATTGCAAACGACCCATAGCCTCTCGCGCGTGCGGGTTTATTCCACCGAAGACCGCTATATCGCGGCGCTACCAGAATCTATTCCCCATTTCGTCAGCCGGGGCGAAACGCGAACGAAACTGGCTAATATTTCCCTTAGCCACCAGTGCCAGCCAACCACACAGCCGGGCGATGACTACTGGTACGGTCTGGAGCTGAAACGCAAGGTAGAAATCGTGGAGAAGTTCACCCTCGGCGAAGGCGTGTCGCCTGCAACCCTCACCTGGGATAAAGAAGCAATGGACTGTTTCCGCTCTCAGGGCAAAGCCCATGTTGTCTTCTTCGGCATTAATAGTGCCGATGATTTTCGTAAGGCAAGCGAACTGGGCGCCGATGGCGTGATGGTAGACTCGCCGGCGAAAGCGAAAACCTGGTAAATCGTAAAAGGCCGCGATAAGGCGGCCTGCTGTTTAAATGATGCGATCCCGTTTGCGCTGCGCTTCGCGAGCCATGCGTTTTTTACGCGCATCGCAGGGCTCAGGACAGTCGCAGACCTTTTCCATACCCAGCGATGAGATCCCGCCGCAGCTGCCCTGAAGCGTTTTGCGCTTGACCAGATAACCAAGCGACATTCCCAGGATAACCAGCGCGAAAATCACGAAGGTCGCGACAAATACTGTCAGCATCATCAGCCTCCAAAGTCGTCCAGCATGATGTTTTCATCCTCAACGCCGAGATCTTTAAGCATTTTGATGACCGCGGCGTTCATCACCGGCGGACCGCACATGTAAAACTCACAATCTTCCGGCGCCGGGTGATCGCGCAGATAGTTTTCATACAGGACGTTATGAATAAAGCCAGTATGGCCGGTCCAGTTATCTTCCGGCTGCGGATCGGAGAGCGCCACGTGGAAGGTGAAGTTCGGGTTTTCCCGCGCAAGCTGTTCAAACTCATCATCATAGAACATTTCTCGCAGAGACCGCGCACCGTACCAGAAGCTGATTTTACGTGTACTGTGTAGCCGCTTAAGCTGGTCGAAAATATGCGAGCGCATCGGTGCCATCCCTGCCCCGCCGCCGATAAACACCATCTCCGCCTGCGTTTCTTTGGCAAAGAACTCCCCAAACGGCCCGGAGATCGTCACTTTATCACCAGGCTTCAGCGACCAGATATACGAGGACATAATCCCCGGCGGCGCATCAGGCACCTGCGGCGGCGGCGTGGCAATACGCACGTTGAGCATGATGATGCCCTTCTCTTCCGGATAGTTAGCCATGGAGTAGGCGCGCAACGTTGGTTCTTTCACGTCGGAGACATAGCGGAAAAGGTTAAATTTATCCCAGTCGCCGCGATACTCGTCCGGAACGTCAAAGTCGGCATAGGCAACCTTGTGTGAGGGGCATTCGATCTGAATATATCCACCGGCGCGGAACGGAACCGCGTCACCGTCCGGCACGCGCAGCTTCAGCTCCTTGATAAAAGTGGCTTTGTTATCATTCGAGATAACTTCACACTCCCACTTCTTAACGCCAAAAATCTCCTCCGGCAGCTCAATTTTCATGTTCTGCTTCACCGCGACCTGGCAGGCCAGACGGCAGCCCTCTCTCGCCTCACGCTTGGTGATATGAGAGAGTTCGGTAGGCAGAATATCACCGCCGCCCTCTTTCACCGTCACCCGGCACTGGCCACAGGAGCCGCCGCCGCCGCAGGCCGACGAAACGAAGATTCCGTTGCTGGAGAGCGTATTCAGCAGCTTGTCACCGGCCGGAGTACGAATTTGTTTATCCGCTTCGTTATTGATTTCAATGACCACGTCGCCCGCATTCACTAATTTCGAACGCGCGACAAGTATCAGCCCCGATAGCACCAGGACGATCAGCGTGAACATCACTACGCCAAGAATTATTTCCATACTTTCCGCCCTTATAGCTGCACACCGGAGAATGACATAAAGCCCAGCGCCATCAGACCCGTGGTAATAAAGGTGATCCCTAACCCGCGCAGACCCGCGGGCACGTTTGCGTATTTCATTTTTTCACGGATACCCGCCAACGCCACAATTGCCAGCAGCCAGCCGATGCCGGAACCTAAGCCGTAAACGATCGACTCGCTTAAGTTATAGTCACGCTGCACCATGAAGGAGACACCGCCAAAAATCGCACAGTTGACGGCAATGAGCGGCAGGAAGATCCCCAGCGCGTTATAGAGCGTCGGGAAGTACTTATCGAGGATCATCTCCAGGATCTGAACCAGCGCGGCAATAACGCCAATGAAGGTAATAAAGTTCAGAAAGCTCAGATCAACGCCTTCCACCAGCGCGCCGTCGCGCAGCACCAGGTTATACACCAGATTATTGATCGGCACCGCCAGCCCAAGTACGACCGTTACCGCAACGCCGAGTCCGAAAGCGGTCGAGACCTTTTTCGATACCGCGAGGAAAGTACACATCCCAAGAAAGAAGGCCAGCGCCATATTTTCAACAAATACGGCGCGGACAAAAAGGCTAATATAATGAGCCATAATCGGTTACTCCTTTTCCTGTTGTTCAGGCTTCCAGCTGCGCACCGCCCAAATCAACAAACCGATAATGAAGAACGCACTGGGCGCCAGAAGAAACAGACCATTTGGCTGGTACCAGCCGCCGTTCTGCACCGTTTCCAGCACGGTAATACCGAATAGCTTACCACTGCCGATCAGCTCTCTCAGGAAACCGACGATGATTAGGATCGCCCCGTATCCCAGACCGTTGCCAATACCGTCCATAAAGCTCGCCAACGGCGGCGACTTCATGGCATAGGCTTCGGCGCGCCCCATCACGATACAGTTAGTGATGATCAAACCGACAAAAACCGAAAGCTGTTTCGAAATCTCATAGGCAAACGCGCGTAGCACCTGATCGACGACGATAACCAACGAAGCGATAATCGCCATCTGTACAATGATGCGCACGCTATTCGGAATGTGGTGGCGAATCATGGAGATAAACATGCTGGAGAATGCCGTAACCAGCGTCACCGCGATGGTCATTACAAAAGCGGTCTCCAGCTTGGTGGTCACCGCCAGCGCGGAGCAGACGCCCAGAACCTGCAGAGTGATAGGGTTATTAGCGATAAGCGGACCCACCAGCACGCGCTTCATTTCTTTCATGTCGCCCAAATCAGCCATTATTCAGCTCCCCTTCTCGCACCTTTTGCAGGAATGGGCCAAAGCCGAGTTTGCCCATCCAGAAATCAAAGCTATGTTGCACGCCGTTTGACGTCAGCGTTGCACCCGACAGGCCATCAACGGCGTGCAGGTCGCCAGGACGCGCGCCGCCTTTGACGATTCTCAGCGCAGGCATCCCTTTATCATCAAGCACTTGTTTACCAACGAACTGCTGGCGCCAGTTGGGGTTTTCAATTTCCCCGCCCAGTCCCGGCGTCTCACCATGTTCGTAATAGGTGATCCCTTTGACCGTGCGGCCATCGGTTTCCAGCGCAACAAAAGCGTACATCACCGACCACAGGCCGTTACCGTAAATCGGCAGTACGACTTCCTGAATCTGCTGCTTTTCATCGCGCACCAGGTAAATTTCGGCAATATTACTGCGGCGTTTGATACCGGCAGGATCCTGACTCGCCTCCAGCTGTAAGCTCTGCTGAGGGTCTTTCAGGGCCTGGGCTTGATTAAACTTGCCCGGATCTTTATCCAGCAGCTCACCGCTGGCTAAATCGACTAAACGCGGAGAGATATGGGCCTTAAAAATGTCAGCCACTTCATCTGCGCTCATTCCCTGCTTCATCAGACCGGCAACCGCCAGGATATTGCGCTGTTTATCGAGAGCGCGCTGCTCCTGCTGGCGCGATTTTAGCCCCACGGCAGAACCGGCGACCACAATTGAGCAGACCAGACAAAGCACCAGCACCACCAGCAGCGTTTTGCCGATGCTATCGTTACTTTTATTCTCAGCCACGCGATTTCCTCCGCTTAATATTGGCCCGCACCACCAAGTAATCAAACAGCGGCGCGAAGAGGTTGGCGAAGAGGATCGCCAGCATCATCCCTTCCGGATAGGCCGGGTTGACCACGCGAATCAGGACGCACATCACACCGATCAGCAGGCCGTAGCTCCATTTACCTTTATCCGTAAACGACGCGGACACCGGGTCCGTCGCCATAAACATCATGCCGAATGCAAAACCGCCGAGCACCAGATGCCAGTACCACGGCATGGCAAACATCGGGTTGGTATCAGAGCCTATAAAGTTAAACAGCGTCGCGGTGGCCACCATACCGATGAAAACCCCTGCGACAATGCGCCACGAGGCCACGCGACCAAAAATGATGATGGCGCCGCCGATGAGAATCATTAGCGTCGAGACTTCGCCAATCGACCCCGGTATATTGCCGAGGAAGGCGTCCATCCAGCTTACCGGCTGACCGGTAGAGACGTTAACCAGCGATTCACCGCCGCCGCTTGCCCACTGAGATAACGGCGTCGCGCCGGAGAAACCATCCGCCGCAGTCCACACCAGGTCGCCGGAAATTTGCGCCGGCCAGGCAAAGAATAAAAACGCGCGCCCCGCCAGCGCCGGGTTGAGAAAGTTACGCCCGGTTCCGCCAAAAATCTCCTTGGCCATGACGACGCCAAAGGTGATTCCGAACGCGGCCTGCCATAGCGGCAGCGATGGAGGCACAATCAGCGCGAACAGAATTGACGTCACGAAGAAGCCTTCGTTTATTTCGTGCTTGCGCATGATAGCAAACAAGACTTCCCAGAACCCGCCGACAAGAAACACGGTGATGTAGATAGGCAGGAAAAATACCGCCCCCAGGGTCATCATACTGAGCCAACCGGCGTCAGCGGTGAAGTTCACCCCCAACCACTGCGCGATGCTGTAGTGCCAGTTCCCGGCGATAACCTGCTGCAGCTGCTCAGCACCGTATAATTTATGCAGTGCCGGAATAGTCTGCAGGCCAACGTTATACATACCCCAAAACATCGCTGGGAAAACGGCAAACCACACCAGAATCATCATCCGCTTGAGATCGATGGCGTCTCTGACGTGCGCCGCGCCGCGCGTGACCTGCCCAGGGGTGTAGAACAGCGTCGCCGTCGCTTCAAACAGCGGATAGTATTTTTCCAGCTTGCCGCCGTGCGTAAAGTGCGGCTCAATTTTGTCAAACAGTTTCTTTAAGCCCATCACTTATCCTTCCTGCTCTATCTGGGTTAACACGCTGCGCAATGCCGGGCCATATTCGTACTTGCCGGGACATACGTAGGTGCAAAGCGCCAGGTCTTCTTCATCCAGTTCCAGGCAGCCCAGTGCCTGCGCGCTGTCAGTATCCCCCGCCAGCAAATCACGCAGCAGCATGGTGGGCAGAATATCCAGCGGCATCACTCGCTCATAGTTGCCAATCGGCACCATAGCCCGCTCACCGCCGTTGGTATCCGTCGAGAAATTAAATAGCTTACGCTTCATGAAATGGCCGAGCGTGGTGCGGGTAATGGAAAATTTATCTTTCCCGGGCATTACCCAGCCGAACAGCTCTTTCTCACGCCCCTCTTTTACGACGCTTATCTGTAAATGAAAGCGGCCAAGAAAAGCATGGGGCCCTTGAGCATGCGTTCCGCTGAGGACTGAACCAGAAATAACGCGGTTTTCATCATCCAGAAGTTCATCTGCCAGCAGTTCATCAAGGCTGGCGCCAGAGCAGGTCTTTAATAAACGAGGCTCTTTCACCTGCGGGCCGCCGAGCGCAACGATGCGTTCGCTAGACAACTCCCCTTCAAGGAACAATTTGCCAACGGCGATAACGTCCTGATAGTTAAGATGCCAGACCTGCTTTTTCAGGCTAACCGGCTCGAGAAAATGGATGTGGGTCCCGACCAGCCCGGCCGGATGCGGCCCGGCAAACTGGTTGAAGGTCACCTGGCCTACGGGATGCCCGCCAAGCTTGCCACCGCTGGCCTGGCAGACGTGGACCTTACCGTCGGTCAACCGCGTCAACAGGGTTAAGCCCGCATCAAAAGCCTCGCGCTGGGCCAGAATGATTGGCTGGGGGTCTGCCGCCAGTGGATTTGTATCTATGGCGGTGACAAATATGGCCGCTGGAACGCTGGCTGGCGCGGGTATTTTGCTGAAAGGGCGGGTGCGAAACGCCGTCCACATCCCCGACTCCATCAGTTGCTGCTGCACGGCCTCGCGCGTCAACGCGGCAAGATCGGCTAATTCATAGCGGGGAAAATGAACGGCATCATCGCCATCTACGTCAATAACGACCGATTGCAGTACCCGCCGTTCGCCGCGATGAATGGCGCTGATGGTTCCACTCGCAGGGGCAGTAAATCGCACGCCAGAATTTCTTTTATCTTCAAACAGAAGTTGACCTTTTTGTACCCGGTCTCCTTCACGCACCGCCATCGAAGGGCGCATACCGATGTACTCTTCACCCAACAGCGCAACGCGCTTGACCGCAGTCTTCGAAGAAATCTGCTGTGATGGCATGCCAGCTATGGGCAAATTCAGCCCTTTCGTGATTTTAATCATATCGTTAGCAGGTATCCGTTACGTAAACCCCGGCATCAGACCGAGGCCAGCATAATTAATGGAAAATAAGAGGAAGAAAGGAACATCGTAGTCCTGATAATTCACAAGACGGGAGAGAAGCATCCTTTCTTACCCTGAGTATTTAGCGGAGCAAGTGTAACATTTCGTGAGCAGCGCCTGTAGACAAACTGCCATTAAGTCGTTCTAAAATGCGAGCTATTACGCAAAGTTCTGACTGCGCTTTACCTGAATATTCGCTATAACGGAAAACTAAAACGTAAACGTGGCACATCGTGCTTGCGAAAAAATGCCGTGATGCTAATGTGAGCGCTCTAAAACCAGAAAACTCTGATTTCGGGTCTCTCTTGCCGTCCTGGCAATGTGGTTATTTGTTTTATCAAGGAACAAGTAGTATGCGCAAAATCGCATTATTTATTGCGATGCTTCTGTTGCCGTGCGTTTCATTCGCAGGGCTACTTAGCAGTAACAGCTCGACAACACCGATGAGCAAAGAGTATAAACAGCAGCTCATGGGTTCGCCGGTCTACATTGAGATCTTCAAAGAAGAGCGCATGCTCGATCTTTACGTCAAGATGGGCGAAACATACCAGCTTCTCGACAGCTACCGGATCTGTAACTACTCCGGCGGGCTCGGTCCAAAGCAGCGCCAGGGCGATTTCAAGAGCCCCGAAGGTTTCTATAACGTTTCCCGCAATCAGCTAAAACCCGACAGCCGTTTCTACAAAGCGATCAATATCGGTTTCCCGAACGCTTACGATCGCGCGCATGGATATGAAGGGAAGTATCTGATGATTCACGGTGCCTGCGTATCCGTTGGCTGTTACGCCATGACCGATACCGGTATTGATGAAATCTTCCAGTTCGTCACCGGCGCGTTAGTCTTCGGCCAACCCAACGTTCAGGTGAGTATTTATCCTTTCCGCATGACCGATGCCAACATGGCGCGTCACAAATATTCCTACTTCGCGGATTTCTGGCAGCAGCTTAAACCCGGGTACGACTACTTCCGGCAGACGCATAAGCCGCCGGTGGTTTCGGTAGCCGATGGCCGCTACGTGGTGAGCAAACCGCTCAGCCACGAAGTTGTGCAGCCGCAGCTCGCGTCAAACTACTCGGTCCCCGAGGCAAAATAACGCCCACTCGCCTGGCATAATTTTATTCCAGGTTTCGTTGCCGGTCAGCGGCTGAGTGGCGATAACGGAGACCACATCATTCGGTGTGGTCTCGCGTTGAAAATCAATTTCTACATCCTGATCCAGCAGCGTCGCTACGCCAAACGGTGCCCGTCGCGTAATCCAGTATAAATTCGTCGAGCAGAACGCCATCACGTAGCGTCCATCGGAGAGCAGCATGTTAAATACGCCTTTTTCACGCAGCTCTCCGGCAAGCGTGGCGATAAAGCTGAATACCTCCACCATATCGCCCGGCATTTCCGGATAGCGCTCGGTGATGCTGTGCAGCAGCCAGCAAAACGCTTTTTCGCTATCGGTTTCCCCAATGGGATGCAGGTTGCCCGTCACGAGATTCTCATACCCTTCCAGTTGACCATTATGGGCATAAGTCCAGTTGCGTCCCCATAGCTCCCGGGTAAAGGGGTGAGTATTTTCCAGCGCAACGATACCCCGGTTGGCCTGGCGAATATGGGCAATGACCGAGCAGGACTTGATAGGATATTCCTGCACCAGCTTGGCTATGGGCGACTGAAAGCTAGGCTGCGGATCTTTAAATGTGCGACAGCCCTTACCTTCATAAAAAGTAATGCCCCAGCCGTCTTTATGCGGCCCGGTTCCGCCACCGCGCTGCACCAGCCCGGTAAAGCTGAAACAAATATCAGTTGGCACATTCGCGCTCATCCCGAGCAGTTCGCACATAGATCACCTCATACAACTTACTGAAACATAAAAGGCGTTATTGGTGCAGTCAGTTTGGACACGGCCAGCGCGCAGAAACCGGAGCGTACTTCATGTACGTGAGGATGATTCGCTACGCTCCCCCTTCGGCCCGCCCTGAAGGGCGTTCAAAACTCGGTGAGTTTTGTCTGAGCACTGCCCGGGTTCAAAATGGCTAACAAACTAGCCTTTTAAGCTTTAACCATCTCTTTTTCGATCAACATAATCAGAATATGAATCACTTTAATATGAATTTCCTGAATGCGGTCGGCGTAGCCAAAATGCGGTACGCGAATTTCGACATCCGCCGATCCCGCCATTTTACCGCCATCTTTTCCGGTCAGAGTAATCACTTTCATCCCTTGGGCGCGAGCGGCTTCGATCGCTTTGATTACGTTACCGGAGTTACCCGAAGTGGAGATCCCCAGTAATACGTCGCCTGCACGACCCACTGATTCTACGTAGCGAGAGAAAACATATTCATATCCGAAATCATTGCTGACGCAAGAGAGATGGCTCACGTCTGAAATCGCAATTGCCGGATAGCCTGGGCGGTTTTCACGATAGCGCCCGGTCAGTTCTTCCGCAAAATGCATCGCATCGCAGTGCGAACCGCCGTTACCGCAGGAAAGGACTTTGCCGCCAGCTTTAAAGCTATCCGCCAGCAGCACCGCAGCACGCTGAATCGCGTGAATGTTGGCTTCGTCCTGCAGAAAGTTAGCCAGCGTTTCAGCGGCTTCATTCAGTTCGTTACGAATAAGATCCTGGTACATGAGGATAATCCTTCAGTATTTGTGGGATAACCCAGGCAGTTTACCGGATAGCCGACGCAGCGAGAAGCAGCACGCGATGCAATCCCCTGTGCTTTTGATTTTATGTGCCGCATTTCCGTACAACAATGTGAGCAAGGTTGTAATTATTTTGTAAACACATTGCTAAAACAAATTACATCCACTACAACCATATCATCACAAGTGGTCAGACCTCCTACAAGACAGGGAGCATTTCTCTATGATGATTTTGAGTATTGTTGCAACCGTTGCTTTACTCGGTGCGCTCTTCTATCACCGAATCAATCTGCTGCTCAGCAGCGCAATTTTACTTGTCTGGACCGCCGCGCTCGGCGCTGCGGGGCTGTGGAATATCTGGCTGCTCATTCCGCTGGCGATCGTTTTACTGCCGTTCAACCTTGCGCCGATGCGTAAATCCATGATTTCAGTCCCGGCCTTCCGCGCTTTCCGTAAGGTCATGCCGCCGATGTCGCGCACCGAGAAAGAAGCGATTGACGCTGGCACAACCTGGTGGGAAGGCGATCTGTTTCGTGGCAACCCCGACTGGCAGAAACTGCACAACTATCCGCAGCCGCGCCTCACCGCTGAAGAACAAGCCTTTATTGACGGTCCGGTCGAAGAAGCCTGCCGTATGGCGAACGACTTCGAAATTACCCACGAGATGGCCGATCTGCCGCCGGAGCTGTGGGCCTATCTGAAAGAGCATCGCTTCTTCGCGATGATCATTAAGAAAGAGTACGGCGGACTGGAATTCTCCGCTTACGCGCAGGCTCGCGTCCTGCAAAAGCTGTCGGGCGTCTCCGGGATCCTGGCGATTACCGTCGGCGTACCGAACTCATTAGGCCCGGGCGAGCTGCTGCAGCATTACGGCACAGAAGAACAGAAAAACCACTATTTGCCGCGCCTGGCTCGCGGTCAGGAGATTCCTTGCTTCGCACTGACCAGCCCGGAAGCGGGTTCAGATGCCGGCGCCATTCCGGATACCGGCGTCGTCTGCATGGGCGAATGGCAGGGCCAGCAGGTGCTGGGAATGCGCCTGACCTGGAACAAACGCTATATCACCCTTGCGCCTATCGCCACCGTGCTGGGACTGGCGTTTAAACTCTCCGATCCAGATCGCCTGCTGGGTGGAGAAGAGGAACTGGGCATCACCTGCGCGCTCATCCCCACCAGTACCCCCGGTGTTGAAATTGGGCGTCGGCATTTCCCGCTGAACGTTCCGTTCCAGAACGGCCCGACCCAGGGGAAAGATATTTTCGTTCCTATCGATTACATTATTGGCGGCCCGTCGATGGCCGGCCAGGGCTGGCGGATGCTGGTTGAGTGTTTATCCGTGGGACGCGGCATCACCCTGCCATCAAACGCCACCGGCGGCCTGAAATCCGTCGCCATGGCTACCGGCGCCTATGCACACATTCGCCGTCAGTTCAAAATCTCTATCGGTAAAATGGAAGGGATCGAAGAACCGCTGGCGCGTATCGCAGGCAACGCCTACGTAATGGATGCCGCCGCCTCGCTGATTACCTACGGCATCATGCTTGGCGAAAAACCAGCGGTACTGTCGGCAATTGTGAAGTACCACTGTACTCACCGTGGTCAGCGCTCCATTATTGACGCAATGGATATTACCGGTGGTAAGGGCATTATGCTCGGCACCGGAAACTTCCTGGCGCGGGCCTATCAGGGCGCGCCGATCGCCATCACCGTTGAAGGGGCGAATATCCTGACCCGCAGCATGATGATCTTCGGTCAGGGAGCGATTCGCTGTCATCCGTACGTGCTGGATGAAATGGCGGCCGCGCAGAATAACGACGTTAATGCTTTCGATAAGCTGCTGTTTAAACACATCGGACATGTTGGCAGCAATAAGGTACGCAGTTTCTGGCTGGGCCTGACCCGCGGTCTCACCAGCAGCACGCCGACTCGCGATGCCACTCGTCGTTACTATCAGCACATGAATCGCCTGAGCGCCAACCTGGCTCTGCTGTCCGATGTCTCAATGGCGGTACTGGGTGGTAGCCTGAAGCGTCGTGAAAGAATTTCTGCACGTCTGGGCGATGTACTGAGCCAGCTCTACCTGGCGTCGGCGGTCCTGAAACGCTATGACGATGAGGGGCGTAACGAAGCGGACTTACCACTGGTTCACTGGGGCGTGCAGGATGCGCTGTATCAGGCCGAACAGGCGATTGACGATCTGCTGGTCAACTTCCCGAATCGTCTGGTCGCCGGGGCGCTCCGCGTGGCTATCTTCCCGACCGGGCGTCACTACCTGGCGCCTTCAGACAAGCTGGATCATAAGGTGGCGAAAATTCTGCAGGTTCCGAGCGCGACGCGTTCCCGTATCGGCCGCGGTCAGTATCTGACGCCGAGCGAGCATAACCCGGTCGGCCTGCTGGAAGAGGCGCTGCTTGATGTTATGGCAGCAGACCCTATCCACCAGCGACTGTGCAAAGAACTGGGCAAGAATTTGTCGTTTACGCGTCTTGATGAACTGGCCGGTAATGCGCTGGCAAAAGGGTTAATCAATCAGGAAGAGGCGGACATCCTGGTCCGTGCGGAAACCAGCCGACTGCGCAGCATAAACGTCGACGATTTTGCCCCGGATGAACTGGCGACCCGCCCGGTAAAGCTGCCGGAGAAAGTGCGCAAGATCGAAGCGGCTTAAAAACGAAAAAATAAACACATCACGATCGAGGCGGGGATTTCCCCGCCTCTCTTTTTTCTGACAATTCAGCGGAAGGTATTTCCAGGGCTGTCATTCTTTTACAAAATATTCCCTGAGCCGTCCGTCGGCTGATATGGTGTTAAAGTCATTATAATTCCTCTCATCATACTGGAGTTCACCACCGTGCCCGGACTTAAAATTACCCTTTTACAACAACCGCTGGTGTGGATGGATGGTCCCGCCAACCTGCGCCATTTCGATCGTCAACTGGAAGGGATAACCGGGCGTGACCTCATTGTTTTACCCGAAATGTTTACCACCGGCTTCGCGATGGAGGCAGCAAAACAGTCGCTATCGCAAGAGGAAGTGGTTACCTGGATGGAAGCTAAAGCCGCGCAAACCAACGCGCTGATTGCCGGTAGCGCCGCGCTACAAACGGACCGCGGTCCGGTTAACCGTTTTTTGCTAGTTGAGCCCAACGGTCAAATCCATTTCTATGATAAACGACACCTGTTTCGCATGGCGGATGAACATCATCATTACGAGGCGGGTAACGAACGGGTTATTTTTGAATGGCGCGGCTGGAGAATTCTGCCGCTGGTGTGCTACGACCTGCGTTTCCCGGTGTGGTCACGCAACCATAACGACTACGATTTAGCGCTGTACGTTGCCAACTGGCCCGCCCCACGCTCAATGCACTGGCAGTCGCTGCTTGTCGCCAGGGCTATCGAAAATCAGGCTTATGTAGCCGGGTGCAATCGCGTCGGCACCGATGGCAACGGGCACCATTATCGGGGCGATAGCCGGATAATTACCCCGCAGGGCGAGATTATCGCCACGGCTGAGCCGCATCAGGCGACTCGCCTGGATGCTGAGCTTTCGCTGACGTCGCTAAAAGAGTATCGCGAGAAGTTTCCGGCCTGGCAGGACGCTGACCCCTTCACGCTCAACTAAGGCAAGCAAACCCGGGGAGCCAGGGCTCCCTTTCTTATGCCGCAAACGCGCGTTGGGCCCCGGCAGTAAAGCCAAATAAAGTTTACCTGTCACCCATCAATGCGGTTTGCGCAAGGCATGCAGGCTGCGCCGTGAGTCCGGCATATTGTCGAGGGGATGGAAGCGTGTCTGAAGGCCTGGCTCAGGAAACGGCACGGGCCAGAACGACGAAAGCCTGAATCATTGCTGATTCAGGCTTCCTGAATAGTGGCGGAACGGACGGGACTCGAACCCGCGACCCCCTGCGTGACAGGCAGGTATTCTAACCGACTGAACTACCGCTCCACTTACTGTTCCCTTGGGAACGAGGCGAATATTACGGATTCCCCTCTACCCCGTCAACGCTTTTTCTTCATTTTTGAATCGCTTGCTGCAAAAATCGCCCATCAGGCTATTTTTAGCGCGTTTACGGGCAAATCAGGCACGCCACAGGCAGCTTCCGCCTTTCTTTTGCACCAGATCGAGCCGCGATTCATGGTTCATCAGCTCTTCATCGGAGGCATAAACCACCCGTAATTTGCTGGCGGCGCGAACAACGCGTTGAATGCCCATTTCTCCGGCCTGCTGCTGACCTTCCCCTTCCATTGAGAAAGCCATCGTCGTCTGGCCACCGGTCATCATCAAATAGACGTCGGCAAGAATCTGGGCATCGAGCAACGCGCCATGCAGCGTTCGCTTGCTGTTGTCTATTTCATAACGTGAACAGAGGGCATCAAGGCTGTTACGCTTGCCCGGGAACATTTTACGCGCCAGGGCCAGGCTGTCGGTCACCTTACAGAAGGTATCCGTCTTCGGAATTCCGCGATTCAGCTTCGCAAATTCATAATCCATAAAGCCGATATCAAACGATGCGTTATGGATGACCAGCTCCGCCCCGCGGATATAGTCGATGAACTCATCGACCACATCGCCAAACGCGGGCTTATCCATCAGGAATTCGTCCGCAATACCATGAACGCCAAACGCTTCAGGATCCACCAGCCGGTCCGGCTTTAAATAAACGTGGAAGTTGTTTCCGGTCAGGCGGCGGTTGATCACCTCCACCGCACCGATTTCAATTATCTTGTGCCCTTCATAGTGCGCACCAATCTGATTCATACCGGTGGTTTCGGTATCGAGAACGATCTGTCGCGTAATTGCAGTGCTCATAGCGGTCATTTATGTCAGACTTACCGTTTTACGTATCGATTTCAATTACAGGAAGTCTACCAGAGATGCTCAAACAGGTAGAAATTTTCACCGATGGTTCTTGCCTGGGAAATCCAGGCCCCGGCGGCTACGGTGCGATTTTACGCTATCGCGGGAAAGAAAAAACTTTTAGCGAAGGCTTTAACCTTACGACGAACAACCGCATGGAGATGATGGCCGCCATCGTCGCCCTGGAAGCGCTGAAAGAACATTGTGAAGTCATCCTCAGTACCGACAGCCAGTACGTGCGTCAGGGGATTACGCAGTGGATCCACAACTGGAAAAAACGCGGCTGGAAGACGGCGGACAAGAAACCGGTAAAAAATGTCGATCTCTGGCAGCGCCTGGACGCCGCGCTGGGTCAACACAAGATCAAATGGGAATGGGTTAAAGGCCACGCCGGGCATCCGGAAAACGAACGCTGCGACGAACTGGCGCGCGCGGCGGCATCTAACCCAACCCGGGACGACATCGGTTATCAGGCGGAAAGCTAATTCTGCCCCTTGCGCCACTGACGCGTGGCGCCTACCGCCTGCGGTATCCGTTTTTTTGCTTTGCCCGATTTCATCGGGTTTAGCGTCAACGGGATAGTGCGTTTACGGGCAATAATCAGCTGCAGACATCCCAACGCCGGGAGATGCGTACTGAGCATTTTCCCCCCGTGGCGCGACCAGGGAAGGACCTGATAGCCGCCATAGTGCATAACTTCAAAATTAAGCACCCCCAGCCAGTCCATCTGACGCGTTAAGGTGAACATGCGGCTGTTATAGGGGGGCTTATTGCGTAACACTGGCACCAGCTTACGTAACCCCATCAGGCTCATGGGATTAAAACTGGTTAAAATTATCCAGCCATCGTCGATCAGCACTCTATCCGCTTCCCGTAGCAGTCGATGCGGATCGCTGCACCACGGTAAGGTATGCGCCAGCAGGCAGGCATCAACCGACTTCTCGGCAAAAGGCAAATGCAGCGGATCGGCCTTTACCTGCACAGGATTTCCTTGTAAAGAGACATTCACCTGATGGGAAATCGCGCAGGATTCGGTATTGATTTCCGCGCTCAGATTGCCAATCTTAAGTAAATGAAAGCCATATAATTTAGCGAGCCAGGGCTTCATCTGCCGTTCCAGCGATTCGCGGTAGTATTCGCCCCACGGCATGCTGGACCAGTGCTCTGGCGCTGTAACTGTTTGAGGTATCCTTGCCGGCTTCATCGCAACCTTCCGCTACGCATTAGAGGTAATTTATGAATCTTATCAGTATTCCCGCATTTCAGGACAACTACATCTGGGTTCTTAGTGAAGATAGCGGGCGCTGCCTGATAGTCGACCCGGGCGAAGCCGCTCCAGTGCTCGCCGCCATTGAACAAAACCGCTGGCAGCCGGAAGCTATCCTGTTGACGCATCATCACCACGACCACGTTGGCGGCGTAAAACAACTGCGAGAAAAATTTCCGGCTATAGCGGTTTACGGACCGGCAGAAACCCAGGATAAAGGTACAACCCGCATCGTCAAGGACGGAGAAAGCATCTCTGTTTTGGGCCGTGAATTTTCTATTTTTGCCACGCCAGGTCACACTTTAGGACACATCTGTTTCTTCAGCGCACCTTATCTATTTTGTGGCGATACAATGTTTTCCGGCGGCTGCGGTAGACTGTTCGAAGGGACTGCAGAGCAGATGTATCAATCATTTAAGAAGATTAACGCCCTCCCTGATGAAACATTAATATGTTGCGCACATGAGTACACTTTAGCAAATATGAAGTTTGCAATGAGCATCCTTCCCCATGATAGGGATATAAATGATTACTATCACAAAGTTAATGAGTTACGTGCAAAAAACCAAAAAACACTCCCCGTAATTCTGAAAAATGAGCGGCGTATAAATTTATTTCTGCGCACAGATGATGCTGATTTAATTAAAGAAATTAGCAAAGAAACAAATTTGCAACACTCTGCTCAGCGATTTGCATGGTTAAGGTCAAAGAAAGACGACTTCTGATATTTAATTCTTGTCTTCAGCCGACTTCACCGTTATCCTTGCTCGTCTTTTAAGCAACTATTGACACACACATGAAGGCACGAGCGATTTTACTCGCCTCTGTCCTGCTGGTGGGGTGCCAGGCGTCTAAGAACGATGGCACCGTACAACAGCACGCACAGAGCCTTTCTGCAGCGAGTCAAGGGGAAGCAAGCAAGTTCACAAGTCGAGCGCGCTGGTTAGATGATGGAACCTTCTACGCGCAAGACCAGGATCTGTGGACTTCGATAGGCGACGAGCTAAAGATGGGAATTCCGGAAAACGTCCGGATTCGCGAACAAAAACAGAAGTACTTAAGAAATAAGAGCTATCTCCACGATGTAACTTTACGGGCAGAGCCGTATATGTACTGGATAGCCGGGCAAGTTAAGAAACGTAACATGCCAATGGAGCTGGTATTACTACCCATAGTGGAGAGCGCTTTTGACCCGCACGCAACGTCTGGCGCCAATGCCGCAGGCATTTGGCAGATCATTCCGAGCACCGGGCGCAATTATGGTTTGAAACAGACCCGCAGTTACGATGCGCGTCGTGATATCGTTGCCTCAACCACGGCAGCGTTAAACATGATGCAACGTCTGAACAAAATGTTCGACGGCGACTGGTTGTTAACCGTCGCAGCATATAACAGTGGCGAAGGCCGGGTAATGAAGGCTATCAAAGCGAACAAATCACGGGGTAAACCCACCGATTTCTGGTCGCTGTCATTACCGCAGGAAACCAAAATATACGTACCAAAAATGCTGGCCCTGAGCGATATACTCAAGAACAGCAAGCGGTATGGCGTAAGGCTGCCGACGGCAGACGAAAGCCGTGCCCTGGCGCGTGTACGCCTCGACAGTCCGGTTGAGATTTCACAGCTGGCGGATATGGCAGGAATGCCCGTCAGCAAGTTGAAAACGTTCAACGCCGGCGTGAAGGGGTCGACTCTGGGTGCAAACGGCCCCAATTACGTACTGGTACCGCAGAAGCATGCGGCGCAGTTGCGTGAATCTTTGGCCTCAGGTGACATTGCCGCCGTGCAGCCGACGCTGCTGGCTGACAACAAGCCGTTGACCAGCCGCAGCTACCAGGTGCGCTCCGGTGACACCATCTCCGGCATTGCATCGCGTCTCGGCGTATCAACGAAAGATCTGCAGCAGTGGAACGGTCTTCGCGGTTCTAACCTGAAGGTCGGTCAGAATCTGGTGATTGGCGCAGGCAGCAGCGCGGAACGTCTGGCGAACAATAGCGATAGCATTACCTATCGCGTACGTAAAGGCGACTCTCTGTCGAGCATTGCGAAACGTCATGGCGTGAACATCCGCGATGTGATGCGCTGGAACAGCGATACCGGCAACCTGAAACCTGGCGATCAGCTGACGCTGTTTGTGAAAAACAGCGACAGACCAGAATCCTGATGATTCAGCAGGCATTAAAAAAGGCACCCATGCGGTGCCTTTTGTTTTATCTCTGCGTTAGATGGCCTTATGGGCCTCAAACATAATCGTATCGCTGGTGAAAGAACCATCCTGCTGCAAGGCAAAATAGGCTTTGACCTCCGCCGATGCGCTCTCCTGGTATAAACGAATCGCTTCCGTCAGCGCCGCTGGCGTCCGCATCCGCGCGACCCAGGAGCTGAACTCCAGAGGCAGGCGATCGGTCAGCAGATGATTTATCACCAAACCGGCCTCACTCGCCATTGTCAGCCATTCGCCGCTGGAGTAGTTGCGAACATGGGAGGTATCGCGCAGCGCCTCAACCGTCTGCAGCCAGACGTCGCGAACAGGGTGACCGGGAGACATCACATCCATAATAATCATCACTCCGCCCGGTTTCAGCACCCGCTTCACTTCACGCAATGCCTGGCCAACATCATGCCAATGATGCGCAGAATAACGGCTGATCGCGACATCAAAGCTGGCATCAGCGAAAGGCAAAGATTCGGCATAGCCCTGCTGCGTGGCAATATTAGTAAAACCTTTATCCCTTGCGGCCTGAGCCACCACCTCCAGCATCTGGCTGGATAAATCATATGCCGTTACCTGGGCAACCTGCCCTGCCGCCGCAAAGCTGGCGTGTCCGGCACCGCATCCCATATCCAGCACGTGGGCCTGAGGGAAGTCCGCCAGCCGTTCGGCCAGTCGCTGCAGATCGCGCCCTGAAGCGTGTACGGCACTGCTCAGGTAGGCGCTGGCCTGTGAGCCAAACTGTTTTTCAACGTTGTCATGATGAGAGCGTGTTGTCATTGCATTGTCCTTCGGTTTTTTTTGAGTAATAAAGGCAGCACCATGCATACGCAGGCCTGCCCCATGGCAGGCCTGATGTACCTTAATTAATCAGGCTTGCCGGGACTGAATTCGACTAGTAGAGGGTTGTGATCGGAGGCGCGGGTCACCAGCACGGAAGCATCGTGCACGCTTAACCCCCGATAAAACACAAAATCAAGCGGACGACCAAAAGTGCGGCGGCGCTGATCGTCAGAGAAGCGGACTTCGCGCAGCGACATTTCACGCGCAAAGCGATACAAAGCGTTCATTCGCGGACGGCTCCAGGCGTTAAAGTCACCCGCCATTATCACCGGCCCGCTGTGATGGGCGATCTGGTCGCCAATCGGCAGCAACTGTTTGCTGTAGACATCAACGCCAAGACTAAAATTGACCGCGTGGATATTCACCACCATCAGCAGACGGGAATCCGGTAACGGGTAAACGGTGACCAACGCTGACTTTGCCAGCCGCAGGATAGGCTCTCGTTCGCGCAGAGGGCAGCAGTAAATGGGATGCGCGGAAGCTAACGTCATGACCCCGGAAGGATGTTGCGGGAGCACCAGAGCAGGAACCTGGTCCGCGGCCAGATAGTTGGACGTGGCGAATTTCACTAACTCAGGCGTGGTTTGCGCTTCCTGCAATAACACCAGGTGAGCATCTTTACCGAAATTATTAAGCACGGATTTCCACTCGGCGCGCTGTTGTTTGAAGATGTTCCACACCAGAACGCGGATTTTCTCATCCGAGCTTAACGGTACCCCGGCCGGAAATGCCGGAGTCATACCAGCAAACGACCCCGGAGGTAAGATTCTCTCCGCGGGTTGTCCGGCGACATAGCGCATGGCATAGGTATTCTTTCGCAATTTAGGCATCAAACCTCGATAACAGGAAACCAGCCCGACTGCAGCTGGTTCTTCTGTTATAGGGATTTTTGTATACACTTTCAATGCAATTTGCCAGAAACCTTTATCCTTCTACGGAAAGAGCCTTAGCACGGCGCCGAGGCCTATCGAGCCGCCCGCTGAGAACCACCAGTAACAGCGCGACCAGAACAATCAGCGCGCCAATCCACGGCGTCTGAGTCAGACCATAATGCTCTACCGTCTGACCGCCAATCACCGATCCTAAGGCAATCCCAATATTGAAGGCGGCAATATTCAGGCCAGAAGCAACGTCAACCGCGCCAGGGGTATACTGCTCCGCTTTCTGCACCACGTACACCTGCAGGCCCGGAACGTTACCAAAAGCAAAGATGCCCATCACCAATACCGTCGCCAGCGCCGCATACTGCAAACTGGCCGTAAATTGGAAGATCAGAAGTAAAGCAACTAACGCGGCAAAAATCAGCTTCAGCGCAGGCACGGCGCCGTGTTTATCCGCCAGCTTTCCGCCCCATACGTTGCCCACCGCCACAGAAACACCGTAACCCAGGAGGATCCAGCTAACGGCCGCCGGGCTAAATCCGGCAAGATCCTGCATCATCGGCGCCAGGAAGGTAAAAGCGGTAAATACGCCGCCATATCCCAAAGCAGTAATGGCGTAGATAATCAGTAAACGAGGATGGGTCAGAACCTGCAGCTGGGCGCGCAATCCCGCGCTGATGCGTCCAGGAATATTATTCGGCACCAGAATAAGGCTGCTCATTAACGCGATGACGCCAAGGATCGACACGGCGAGGAACGTCTCACGCCAGCCAAAGTGTTGGCCGATAAAGGTACCTAAAGGCACGCCGGTCACTAGCGCAACGGTCAGACCGCCAAACATAATCGCAATCGCCGAAGCCGCTTTCTCTTTCGGTACCAGGCTGGTCGCAATTGTCGAGCCGATCGAAAAGAATACCCCATGCGCCAGCCCCGTCAGCAGGCGCGCCAGAACCAGAGTTTCATAACCTGGCGCCTGCCAGGCCAGCAGGTTACCGGCGGTAAACAGCGCCATTAACGCCAGCAGCAGTTGCTTGCGCGGCATCCGCCCGGTCAGCGCGGTGAGCACCGGGGCGCCGATCGCCACGCCAAGTGCATAGATAGAAACCAGCAGCCCCGCAGAGGGAAGCGAAATAGCAAGTTGTTCTGCAATGGTGGGCACCAGGCCCACGATGACAAATTCGGTCGTGCCAATAGCAAAGGCACCGATAGTTAAGGCAAGTAGCGCCAGCGGCATAATGTACTCCGTATCAACATGATTAAGATGACACGTAGTATGAAGAGGTGTTTTAATAACAAAAATAGCCAAAGTATCAATAGAATTTTGCCACAGGTGCAATAATGAGAGCTACCTCAGAAGAAATCGCCATTTTTGTCGCCGTGGTTGAGAGCGGCAGCTTTAGTCGCGCAGCCGAACAACTAGGTCAGGCTAATTCCGCCGTCAGCCGGGCGGTGAAAAAGCTCGAATCAAAGCTCGGCGTGAGCCTGCTTAATCGTACGACCCGTCAGCTAAGCCTGACCGAAGAGGGGGAGCGTTATTTCCGTCGCATGCAGGTTGTGCTTCAGGAAATGGCCGCAGCCGAGAATGAGCTTCTGGAGAGCCGCACGACGCCAAGAGGCCTGTTACGTGTTGATGCCGCAACGCCGGTGATACTGCATTTCCTGATGCCTTTGATAAGACCCTTTCGCGAGCGCTACCCGGAGATGAACCTTACGCTGGTCTCGTCAGAAACCTTTATCAATCTGATCGAGCGGAAAGTCGATGTCGCGATCCGCGCCGGCACGCTGACCGACTCCAGCCTGCGCGCCAGGCCATTGTTTAATAGCTACCGCAAAATTATTGCTTCACCGGACTATCTTGCTCGCCATGGAACGCCGCAAAGCGTCGCTGAGCTAAAACATCATCAGTGTCTGGGCTTTAGCGAACCCGTTTCATTGAATACATGGCCAATCTCCTGCTGCGATGGTCAGCTGCTTGAAATCGAAAGCGAGATATCTTCCAATAGCGGAGAAACGCTTAAGCAGCTATGCCTGGCCGGTAACGGAATCGCCTGTCTGTCGGACTATATGGTGGATAAGGAGCTTGCTGAAGGGGCGTTTGTCGAGCTGCTGGCTGACAAACGGTTGCCGATTGAAATGCCGTTTAGTGCGGTTTACTACAGCGACAGGGCCGTAAGCACGCGGATCAGAGCCTTTATCGACTTTCTTAGCGAACATGTAAAACAGCTCCCGAAGGAGCTGTAACAGGGTTGTAGAGTAACGATGGGGATTAAATTAGTCCCATTCAGGCGCCAGACCGTCCGGACTAACCAGACGATCGTTGCAGTCCAGCGCGGCGATCGTCTGGCGATCGTCTTCATCCAGCTGCAGATCCTGAGCTTTGAGATTGCTTGCCAGGTTTTCGCGCTTAGTCGAAGATGGGATTACCGCATAACCTTCGCCCATTGCCCAGGCCAGGATAACCTGTGCCGACGTAGCATCGTATTTTGCCGCGATACGTGCGATCGCTTCATCTTTCAGCGCCTTACCGTAGGCCAGCGTCATATAAGAGGTGATGTGGATGCCGTGTTCACGTGCCCAATCAACCACTTTACGGTTCTGCAGATACGGGGAAAGTTCAATCTGGTTGGTCGCGATGTTCTCCGCGCCAACGGCAGCAATTGCGCGCTCCATCAGCGGAATTGTGAAGTTAGAGATACCAATCTGCCGGGTTAGCCCCTGTTTTTTCGCTTCCAGCAGCGCGGCCATAAACTCTTCAACCGCAACGGCATCGTTTGGCGACGGCCAGTGGATTAACGTCAGGTCGACATAGTCAGTACGCAGCTTCTGCAGACTCTCTTTCAGGCTGGCGATCAGCTTCTCTTTGTTGAGATTCTCAATCCAGATCTTGGTGGTGATGAACAGTTCATCGCGCGCAACGCCGCTTTCTGCAATTGCCTGGCCCACAGCAGCTTCATTATCATAGATTTGCGCGGTATCAATGGTGCGATAGCCCAGTTCAAGCGCCGTTTTTACAGATGCAATAACCACGTCATCTTTCAGACGGAAGGTCCCAAGACCAAATGCAGGGATTGTCATGACTTTCCTCTTTATTCATTCATATCAGTTAACGAGAACAATTATGACCAACGAGAAGATTGAGAAAAAGAGTGCTAAATGCAGAGGATTTTTGCTAAAAAAGCAATAATTAAACGACAGATAAAGAAAAAGCCCTGAGCAAATGCTCAGGGCTTTTAATAAGTGGCGGAACGGACGGGACTCGAACCCGCGACCCCCTGCGTGACAGGCAGGTATTCTAACCGACTGAACTACCGCTCCACCGAATACTTCTGTAACCACCGGATTAATGCACCGGCTTACTACTTAATTTGATGCCTGGCAGTTCCCTACTCTCACATGGGGAGACCCCACACTACCATCGGCGCTACGGCGTTTCACTTCTGAGTTCGGCATGGGGTCAGGTGGGACCACCGCGCTATCGCCGCCAGGCAAATTCTTTGTGCTCAGTACGCAATTCTTTATCGCATCTGCCGCGTTGCCCGCGCTCGCAAAGTCAGTCACATACTTCTGTATGCTCCTTCCTTTCCTTCGCTTGTCGCCTTGCTGCTGCGCAAATTATTGCGTACTCAACTCTGAATCAATGCTGAAATTGTTCTCTTCTCAAATCCGCCAAAACATCTTCGGCGTTGTAAGGTTAAGCCTCACGGTTCATTAGTACCGGTTAGCTCAACGCATCGCTGCGCTTACACACCCGGCCTATCAACGTCGTCGTCTTCAACGTTCCTTCAGGACTCTCAAGGAGTCAGGGAGAACTCATCTCGGGGCAAGTTTCGTACTTAGATGCTTTCAGCACTTATCTCTTCCGCATTTAGCTACCGGGCAATGCCATTGGCATGACAACCCGAACACCAGTGATGCGTCCACTCCGGTCCTCTCGTACTAGGAGCAGCCCCCCTCAATTCTCCAGCGCCCACGGCAGATAGGGACCGAACTGTCTCACGACGTTCTAAACCCAGCTCGCGTACCACTTTAAATGGCGAACAGCCATACCCTTGGGACCTACTTCAGCCCCAGGATGTGATGAGCCGACATCGAGGTGCCAAACACCGCCGTCGATATGAACTCTTGGGCGGTATCAGCCTGTTATCCCCGGAGTACCTTTTATCCGTTGAGCGATGGCCCTTCCATTCAGAACCACCGGATCACTATGACCTGCTTTCGCACCTGCTCGCGCCGTCACGCTCGCAGTCAAGCCAGCTTATGCCATTGCACTAACCTCCTGATGTCCGACCAGGATTAGCTGACCTTCGTGCTCCTCCGTTACTCTTTAGGAGGAGACCGCCCCAGTCAAACTACCCACCAGACACTGTCCGCAACCCCGATTAGGGGCCCACGTTAGAACACCAGCCATTAAAGGGTGGTATTTCAAGGATGGCTCCATGCAGACTGGCGTCCACACTTCAAAGCCTCCCACCTATCCTACACATCAAGGACCAGTGTTCAGTGTCAAGCTATAGTAAAGGTTCACGGGGTCTTTCCGTCTTGCCGCGGGTACACTGCATCTTCACAGCGAGTTCAATTTCACTGAGTCTCGGGTGGAGACAGCCTGGCCATCATTACGCCATTCGTGCAGGTCGGAACTTACCCGACAAGGAATTTCGCTACCTTAGGACCGTTATAGTTACGGCCGCCGTTTACCGGGGCTTCGATCAAGAGCTTCTCCTTACGGATAACCCCATCAATTAACCTTCCGGCACCGGGCAGGCGTCACACCGTATACGTCCACTTTCGTGTTTGCACAGTGCTGTGTTTTTAATAAACAGTTGCAGCCAGCTGGTATCTTCGACTGATTTCAGCTCCATGAGTAAATCACTTCACCTACATATCAGCGTGCCTTCTCCCGAAGTTACGGCACCATTTTGCCTAGTTCCTTCACCCGAGTTCTCTCAAGCGCCTTGGTATTCTCTACCTGACCACCTGTGTCGGTTTGGGGTACGATTTGATGTTACCTGATGCTTAGAGGCTTTTCCTGGAAGCAGGGCATTTGTCACTTCAGCACCGTAGTGCCTCGTCATCACGCCTCAGTGTTAAAGTGAACCGGATTTACCTGGAACACACACCTACACGCTTAAACCGGGACAACCGTCGCCCGGCCAACATAGCCTTCTCCGTCCCCCTTCGCAGTAACACCAAGTACAGGAATATTAACCTGTTTCCCATCGACTACGCCTTTCGGCCTCGCCTTAGGGGTCGACTCACCCTGCCCCGATTAACGTTGGACAGGAACCCTTGGTCTTCCGGCGTGCGGGTTTTTCACCCGCATTATCGTTACTTATGTCAGCATTCGCACTTCTGATACCTCCAGCAACCCTCACAGGCCACCTTCAACGGCTTACAGAACGCTCCCCTACCCAACAACACATAGTGTCGCTGCCGCAGCTTCGGTGCATGGTTTAGCCCCGTTACATCTTCCGCGCAGGCCGACTCGACCAGTGAGCTATTACGCTTTCTTTAAATGATGGCTGCTTCTAAGCCAACATCCTGGCTGTCTGGGCCTTCCCACATCGTTTCCCACTTAACCATGACTTTGGGACCTTAGCTGGCGGTCTGGGTTGTTTCCCTCTTCACGACGGACGTTAGCACCCGCCGTGTGTCTCCCGTGATAACATTCTTCGGTATTCGTAGTTTGCATCGGGTTGGTAAGTCGGGATGACCCCCTAGCCGAAACAGTGCTCTACCCCCGAAGATGAATTCACGAGGCGCTACCTAAATAGCTTTCGGGGAGAACCAGCTATCTCCCGGTTTGATTGGCCTTTCACCCCCAGCCACAAGTCATCCGCTAATTTTTCAACATTAGTCGGTTCGGTCCTCCAGTTAGTGTTACCCAACCTTCAACCTGCCCATGGCTAGATCACCGGGTTTCGGGTCTATACCCTGCAACTTAACGCCCAGTTAAGACTCGGTTTCCCTGCGGCTCCCCTATACGGTTAACCTTGCTACAGAATATAAGTCGCTGACCCATTATACAAAAGGTACGCAGTCACCCAACAAGTGGGCTCCTACTGCTTGTACGTACACGGTTTCAGGTTCTTTTTCACTCCCCTCGCCGGGTTCTTTTCGCCTTTCCCTCACGGTACTGGTTCACTATCGGTCAGTCAGGAGTATTTAGCCTTGGAGGATGGTCCCCCCATATTCAGACAGGATACCACGTGTCCCGCCCTACTCTTCGAGTTCACAGCCTGTGCGTTTTAGTGTACGGGAGTATCACCCTGTACCCTGCGACTTTCCAGACGCTTCCACTAACACACAAGCTGATTCAGACTCCGGGCTGCTCCCCGTTCGCTCGCCGCTACTGGGGGAATCTCGGTTGATTTCTTTTCCTCGGGGTACTTAGATGTTTCAGTTCCCCCGGTTCGCCTCGTTTGACTATGTATTCATCAAACGATAGTGCAACGAATTGCACTGGGTTTCCCCATTCGGACATCGCCGGCTGTAACGGTTCATATCACCTTACCGACGCTTTTCGCAGATTAGCACGTCCTTCATCGCCTCTGACTGCCAGGGCATCCACCGTGTACGCTTAGTCGCTTAACCTCACAACCCGAAGATGTTTCGTAAAACATCATCGTGTCGCGAAAATTTGAGAGACTCGAACACACATAACATGTGTGTCGTTTCAATTTTCAGCTTGATCCAGATTTTTAAAGAGCAAAACTTCGCAGTGAACCTTTTAAGGTACACTCTGAAGTTTTCTTGTGGTATGCAGTAAAGATGGTGGAGCTATGCGGGATCGAACCGCAGACCTCCTGCGTGCAAAGCAGGCGCTCTCCCAGCTGAGCTATAGCCCCATCGTAGTTAAATCTCATCAACCTTAATTTCTGTTGAGGCAAGGCGGGATGACACGAAGCATACTTAAAGCATGTGAGTGTCGCCGCAACGCAGCATCAGCAGAAATTTGGTAGGCCTGAGTGGACTTGAACCACCGACCTCACCCTTATCAGGGGTGCGCTCTAACCACCTGAGCTACAAGCCTGCAGAGATTTTCTTACTGCTTATTTTTCATCAGACAATCTGTGTGGACACTACAAAGGCAGGTTCTTTAAGGTAAGGAGGTGATCCAACCGCAGGTTCCCCTACGGTTACCTTGTTACGACTTCACCCCAGTCATGAATCACAAAGTGGTAAGCGCCCTCCCGAAGGTTAAGCTACCTACTTCTTTTGCAACCCACTCCCATGGTGTGACGGGCGGTGTGTACAAGGCCCGGGAACGTATTCACCGTGGCATTCTGATCCACGATTACTAGCGATTCCGACTTCATGGAGTCGAGTTGCAGACTCCAATCCGGACTACGACATACTTTATGAGGTCCGCTTGCTCTCGCGAGGTCGCTTCTCTTTGTATATGCCATTGTAGCACGTGTGTAGCCCTACTCGTAAGGGCCATGATGACTTGACGTCATCCCCACCTTCCTCCAGTTTATCACTGGCAGTCTCCTTTGAGTTCCCGGCCGGACCGCTGGCAACAAAGGATAAGGGTTGCGCTCGTTGCGGGACTTAACCCAACATTTCACAACACGAGCTGACGACAGCCATGCAGCACCTGTCTCAGAGTTCCCGAAGGCACCAAAGCATCTCTGCTAAGTTCTCTGGATGTCAAGAGTAGGTAAGGTTCTTCGCGTTGCATCGAATTAAACCACATGCTCCACCGCTTGTGCGGGCCCCCGTCAATTCATTTGAGTTTTAACCTTGCGGCCGTACTCCCCAGGCGGTCGACTTAACGCGTTAGCTCCGGAAGCCACTCCTCAAGGGAACAACCTCCAAGTCGACATCGTTTACAGCGTGGACTACCAGGGTATCTAATCCTGTTTGCTCCCCACGCTTTCGCACCTGAGCGTCAGTCTTTGTCCAGGGGGCCGCCTTCGCCACCGGTATTCCTCCAGATCTCTACGCATTTCACCGCTACACCTGGAATTCTACCCCCTCTACAAGACTCCAGCCTGCCAGTTTCGAATGCAGTTCCCAGGTTGAGCCCGGGGATTTCACATCCGACTTGACAGACCGCCTGCGTGCGCTTTACGCCCAGTAATTCCGATTAACGCTTGCACCCTCCGTATTACCGCGGCTGCTGGCACGGAGTTAGCCGGTGCTTCTTCTGCGGGTAACGTCAATGAATAAGGTTATTAACCTTACTCCCTTCCTCCCCGCTGAAAGTACTTTACAACCCGAAGGCCTTCTTCATACACGCGGCATGGCTGCATCAGGCTTGCGCCCATTGTGCAATATTCCCCACTGCTGCCTCCCGTAGGAGTCTGGACCGTGTCTCAGTTCCAGTGTGGCTGGTCATCCTCTCAGACCAGCTAGGGATCGTCGCCTAGGTGAGCCGTTACCCCACCTACTAGCTAATCCCATCTGGGCACATCTGATGGCAAGAGGCCCGAAGGTCCCCCTCTTTGGTCTTGCGACGTTATGCGGTATTAGCTACCGTTTCCAGTAGTTATCCCCCTCCATCAGGCAGTTTCCCAGACATTACTCACCCGTCCGCCACTCGTCACCCGAGAGCAAGCTCTCTGTGCTACCGTTCGACTTGCATGTGTTAGGCCTGCCGCCAGCGTTCAATCTGAGCCATGATCAAACTCTTCAATTTAAGTTTGATGCTCGTAGAATTAAACTTCGTAATGAATTACGTATGTTCACTCAGAGACTTGGTATTCATTTTTCGTCTTGCGACGTTAAGAATCCATGTCACTTTGAGTGCCCACACAGATTGTCTGATAAATTGTTAAAGAGCAGTGCAACGCGGCTTTCGCTCACCGTTGCGAGGTGGCGTATATTACGCTTTCCTCTTTCAGAGTCAACCCTGTTTTTCAGGATTTTTTCTCTTCAACCAACCGGCTGTTTGTGTGAAGTGATTCACATCTGCCGTGTCAGTGGGAGCGCATTATAGGGAGTTATTCGGCGCTGACAAGCGGTAAAATACAATTTTATTTCAACCGCTCATCTTTTATACATAACGCTTATTTTCGCTGCTTTTTGATAGCATCCGGCAGGTCCGCCAGGCTATTAAGCACCCAATCAGCGGCGCTTTCCGCTTCAGGAGTGACTGGCTTGCCGGTACGCACTAATACTTTCATGCCGACATTGGCAGCCAAAGCTGCCTGCATATCTTCGACTTTATCGCCGACCATATAGGAAGCAGCCATATCAATATGCAGATAGTCACGCGCCGAGATCAGCATACCCGGGTGGGGCTTACGGCAGTCGCAGGTCTGGCGAAACTCTTCGACGGTTCCCTGCGGGTGGTGCGGACAATAATAGATGCCATCCAGGTCAACGCCGCGATCGGCCAGCGACCAGTCCATCCACTCGGTCAGCGTTTCAAACTGCTCTTCAGTAAACTTACCGCGGGCGATGCCGGACTGGTTGGTCACCACCACCAGCGCGTAGCCCATCTCCTTTAATTGACGCATTGCGTCAATAACGCCATCGATAAATTCAAAGTTGTCGATTTCATGGACGTAGCCGTGATCGACATTAATCGTGCCATCACGGTCAAGAAAAATTGCGGGTACTGATATTGCCACCGGTCTGCTCCTGATAAAGGCTAATGCGCGTAGTATCGCATGTTTCCCGACGCAAGAAAGTGCTCATTATACAGAGTCAGATTGATTTAGACGTCTGGATGCCTTAACATCCATTTCATTGACAGGCATCGCCTGGACACGGCAGAAGAAAATGCCACGGCAAACGGCTAAACGATAATAAATAACTGATGATTAAACTTTCGAAGATTACCAAAGTGTTCCAGCAGGGAAATCGCAGCATACAGGCGCTGAACGATGTCAGCCTGCATGTTCCCGCCGGGCAAATTTATGGCGTCATCGGCGCTTCGGGCGCGGGTAAAAGTACGTTAATCCGCTGCGTTAACCTGCTTGAACGTCCAACTCAGGGCAGCGTACAGGTGGGCGGTCAGGAGCTAACGGCGCTGTCCGAAAAAGAGTTGACGCGCGCGCGTCGCCAGATCGGCATGATATTCCAGCACTTTAACCTGCTAGCCTCCCGTACCGTATTCGGTAATGTGGCATTGCCGCTGGAGCTCGACAATACTCCGAAGGAAGAAATTAAACGCCGGGTTACCGAGCTTCTCGATCTCGTCGGCCTGGGGGATAAGCACGATAGCTATCCGGCAAACCTCTCCGGCGGTCAAAAACAGCGCGTCGCCATCGCCCGTGCGCTGGCAAGCAATCCAAAAGTCCTGCTCTGCGACGAAGCCACCAGCGCTCTGGATCCGGCTACCACGCGTTCGATTCTGGAACTGCTGAAAGATATCAACCGTCGTCTGGGCCTGACGATTTTGCTGATTACCCACGAAATGGATGTTGTCAAACGGATCTGTGATTGCGTTGCCGTGATCAGCAACGGTCAATTGATTGAACAGGATACGGTGAGCGAGGTCTTCTCTCATCCCAAAACTCCATTGGCGCAACAGTTTATACAGTCAACGCTGCACCTGGATATCCCGGATGATTATCAGGCGCGTCTGAAGTCTGAGGCTCTTCCCGATAGCGTACCCATGCTGCGCATGGAGTTCACGGGCCACTCCGTTGATGCCCCGCTGCTTTCTGAAACTGCCCGTCGCTTTAATGTAAACAACAACATTATTAGCGCGCAGATGGATTACGCGGGTGGCGTGAAGTTCGGCATTATGCTGACCGAGATGCACGGCACGCAAGAAGATACCCAGGCCGCGATCGCCTGGCTACAGGAACACCATGTAAAAGTAGAGGTACTGGGGTATGTCTGAACCAATGATTTGGCTGCTGGTTCGCGGCGTATGGGAAACGCTGGCCATGACTTTCGTCTCCGGCTTCTTCGGTTTTGTTCTCGGCCTGCCGGTCGGGGTTCTGCTCTACGTCACCCGACCGGGGCAAATTGCCGCTAATGCAAAACTCTACCGCACGCTTTCGGCGGTGGTGAATATTTTCCGCTCGATTCCTTTTATTATCTTGCTGGTCTGGATGATCCCCTTTACCCGCGTCATCGTAGGGACATCCATCGGCCTGCAGGCGGCAATTGTTCCGCTAACGGTCGGCGCAGCGCCTTTTATCGCCCGAATGGTTGAAAACGCCCTGCTGGAGATCCCCACCGGCCTTATCGAAGCATCCCGCGCCATGGGCGCAACGCCGATGCAGATTGTGCGTAAGGTCCTGCTGCCGGAAGCGCTGCCGGGTCTGGTGAACGCGGCGACCATTACCCTCATTACGCTGGTCGGCTATTCCGCGATGGGCGGCGCGGTGGGTGCCGGTGGTCTCGGGCAGATTGGCTATCAGTACGGTTATATCGGCTACAATGCAACGGTAATGAATACCGTACTGGTGCTGCTGGTTATTCTGGTGTACTTAATTCAATTCTCTGGCGATCGTATCGTCCGGGCTGTGACTCACAAATAACATTACACACAATACAGAATCTTACAGGAAGGAAATAACATGGCCTTTAATTTCAAAACCTTTGCGGCAGTCGGCGCGTTAATCGGTTCTCTGGCTCTGGTGGGTTGCGGTCAGGACGAAAAAGATCCTAACCATATTAAAGTCGGCGTTATCGTCGGTGCGGAGCAGCAGGTTGCGGAAGTCGCGCAGAAAGTAGCAAAAGAAAAATACGGCCTTGATGTCGAACTGGTAACCTTCAACGACTACGTTCTGCCGAACGAAGCGCTGAGCAAAGGCGATATCGACGTTAACGCCTTCCAGCATAAACCGTATCTTGACCAGCAAATCAAAGACCGCGGCTACAAGCTGGTTTCCGTAGGTAACTCTTTTGTTTACCCGATTGCGGGTTATTCGAAAAAAATCAAATCGCTGGACGAACTGCAGCCGGGCTCCCAGGTCGCGATTCCTAACGATCCCACCAACCTTGGCCGCTCTCTGCTGCTGCTGCAGCAGGTTGGCCTGATCAAACTGAAAGAAGGCGTTGGTCTGCTGCCAACCTCTCTGGATATTATTGAAAACCCGAAAAACCTGAAAATTGTTGAGCTGGAAGCCCCACAGCTGCCGCGCTCTCTGGATGATGCGCAAATCGCTCTGGCGGTTATCAATACCACCTATGCCAGCCAGATTGGCTTAACGCCGGCAAAAGACGGTATTTTCGTGGAAGGTAAAGAGTCTCCGTACGTGAACCTGATTGTCGCTCGCGAAGACAATAAAGATGCGGAAAATGTTAAGAAATTTGTTCAGGCTTACCAGAGTGACGAAGTTTACGAAGCGGCTAACAAAATCTTTAACGGCGGTGCAGTGAAAGGCTGGTAATCTTTTCTCAGCGTAATATCATTCAGGACGGGCTTTATGCCCGTCTTGTCATTTATGCAAGCACCTGATTCAATAGCGCCCTGTTTTATTATTTATTGAGGAAATACTATGCGTGCTTTACCGGTCTGTTTGTTAGCACTCATGTTAAGCGGTTGTTCTATGCTAAGCAGATCTCCCGTCGAGCCTGTACAAAGCACCGTAACCCCGCCTGCCAAATCGGAACCGGCAAAACCGAAAGCGACGCGTCCGGCCCCGGTAAGAATCTATACCGATGCAACAGAATTGGTGGGTAAACCTTTCCGCGAACTCGGCGAAGTCACCGGTGAATCCTGCCAGGCCTCGAATCAAGACTCTCCACCCAATATCCCGACGGCCCGCAAGCGTATGCAGATTAACGCTGCAAAAATGAAAGCCAATGCCGTGCTGCTGCACCGCTGCGAAGTCACCAGCGGAACCCCGGGCTGCTACCGCCAGGCCGTCTGCCTTGGTTCAGCGCTTAACGTTACGGCGCAATGAGTGATTTTCAGTTTGCGCAGATAGGCGTTATTCGCTCGCCCTATAAAGAAAAATTTGCCGTTCCCCGCCAGCCTGGGCTGGTTAAAAACGGCGGCGGCGAATTACATCTTCTGCCTCCTTATAACCAGGCCGAGGCCGTACGCGGCCTGGAAAACTTCAGCCATCTGTGGGTCCTGTTTGTGTTTCATCAGACCATGGAAGGCGGCTGGCGCCCGACCGTACGCCCTCCCCGCCTCGGCGGCAACGCGCGGATGGGTGTTTTCGCCACCCGCTCTACCTTTCGTCCTAATCCAATCGGTATGTCGCTGGTCGAGCTAAAGGGTATTCACTGCCAGAAAGAGCGCGTCGTTCTTGAGTTAGGCAGTCTTGACCTGGTGGACGGTACGCCGGTAGTCGACATCAAACCTTACCTGCCCTTTGCCGAAGCGCTGCCGGAAGCCAGCGCGAGCTACGCTCAGCAGGCGCCGCAGGCAGAAGTGGCGGTAAGCTTCACGCCGGAAACCGAAGCCCAGCTTTTCGCTCTGGAAAACCGCTATCCCCGCCTTAAGGCGTTTATTAGCGAAGTTCTGGCACAAGATCCGCGGCCGGCATATCGTAAAGAAGAAAACCCGGGAAAGACCTATGCCGTCTGGCTGCTGGATTTTAACGTGCGCTGGCGGGTGATTTCGTCCGGTTTTGAAGTCTTTTCTCTCGAACCACGCTAATTTTATTTTCCTCTCTTTTGGCATCTTTGCCACACTGGTAAACTAAACCACTTTTTTGTGTCAGGCTGGCTTCCAGCCTGTATCGATCGTCCAAATGGAACCGTAACAACATGCGTACTAGCCAATACCTGCTCTCCACTCTGAAGGAGACACCTGCCGACGCCGAGGTTATCAGCCATCAGCTGATGCTGCGCGCCGGGATGATCCGCAAGCTGGCCTCCGGGTTATATACCTGGCTGCCGACCGGCGTGCGCGTCCTGAAAAAAGTCGAGAACATCGTGCGTGAAGAGATGAACAACGCCGGTGCAATCGAGGTGTTAATGCCGGTAGTTCAGCCCTCTGAGCTGTGGCAAGAGAGTGGTCGTTGGGAACAGTACGGCCCGGAACTGCTGCGTATTGCTGACCGTGGCGAACGTCCATTCGTGCTCGGCCCGACTCATGAAGAAGTGATCACCGACCTGATTCGTAACGAGCTGAGCTCCTACAAACAGCTGCCGCTGAACTTCTATCAGATTCAGACCAAGTTCCGTGACGAAGTGCGCCCGCGTTTCGGCGTGATGCGTTCCCGTGAATTCCTGATGAAAGATGCTTACTCTTTCCATACCTCTCAGGAATCTCTGCAGGAAACCTACGACGCGATGTACGCCGCGTACAGCAAAATTTTCAGCCGTATGGGCCTGGATTTCCGCGCGGTACAGGCTGACACCGGTTCTATCGGCGGTAGTGCATCCCACGAATTCCAGGTGCTGGCGCAGAGCGGCGAAGATGACGTGATCTTCTCTGACTCTTCCGACTACGCGGCCAACATCGAGTTCGCCGAAGCCGTTGCGCCGAAAGAGCCGCGCGCTGCCGCTACTCAGGAAATGACCCTGGTCGATACGCCGAACGCCAAAACCATCGCCGAGCTGGTTGAGCAGTTCAATCTGCCGATTGAGAAAACGGTGAAAACCCTGCTGGTAAAAGCGGTAGAAGACAGCAAGTCTCCGCTGATTGCCCTGCTGGTTCGCGGCGATCATGAGTTGAATGAAGTGAAAGCGGAAAAACTGCCGCAGGTCGCCAGCCCGCTGACCTTCGCCACCGAAGAAGAGATCCGCGCGCTGGTGCAGGCGGGTCCCGGTTCTCTGGGCCCGGTTAACATGCCGATTCCGGTGATTATTGACCGTACCGTTGCCGCAATGAGCGATTTTGCCGCAGGCGCGAACATCGATGGTAAACACTACTTCGGCATCAACTGGGATCGCGATGTCGCGACCCCTGAAGTGGCTGATATCCGTAACGTGGTAGCGGGCGACCCGAGCCCGGACGGCAAAGGCACGCTGCTGATTAAACGCGGTATCGAAGTGGGCCACATCTTCCAACTGGGTACCAAATACTCTGAAGCGATGAAAGCCTCCGTCCAGGGTGAAGATGGCCGTAACCAGATCCTGACGATGGGTTGCTACGGTATCGGGGTGACTCGCGTGGTGGCGGCAGCCATTGAGCAGAACTTTGACGATCGCGGGATCCTGTGGCCGGAAGCTATCGCCCCGTTCCAGGTTGCGATTCTGCCGATGAACATGCATAAATCCTACCGCGTACAAGAGCTGGCCGAGAAGCTGTATGCTGAGCTAACCGCGTTGGGTATCGACGTGCTGATGGACGACCGTAAAGAGCGTCCGGGCGTAATGTTCGCCGATATGGAGCTTATCGGTATTCCGCACACCATCGTGCTGGGCGACCGTAACCTCGACAACGACGATATCGAATATAAATATCGTCGCAGCGGCGAGAAGCAGTTGATTAAAACCGGTGATATCGTGAATTACCTGGTACAACAAATTAAAGCTTAACGCCAAAAGAGGCTCTGGTTTCAGAGCCTCTTTTTTACAAGGATTGTAATCATGGCTAAACGACGGGCAAATCATGTCCTGCTTTTTCCCGCATTGTTCTTACTTTCGGCCTGCACGCTAGACGTCAGCCGATCCACGCCTTCCGCTTCCGCTATTAAGCCACCATCGCAGCAATGGGCGGTTAAATTTCAGCGCCAGAGCTCAGTGGCTAATACCACGCTGGCTGAAATTAACGCACAAGACCTGCTCCCCGGCGATCTCCTTTTCTCTTCCAGCATTGGCGTGACGTCCCTGGGGATTCGTGCATTTAGCACATCCTCCGTTAGCCATGTCGCTATCTATATCGGTGATAACCAGGTTGCGGAGGCAACTGGCGCCGGGGTGCAGATTGTTTCTCTTCAGCAAGCGATGCAGCACAGCGATAAGCTGTTTGCCCTAAGGGCGCCTGACCTCACGCAGCAACAAGCCGCAGGCATTAAACATTTCGCCTATAAAAACAGAAACAGCGGCTATAACTATCGCGGCATCATTGAATTTGTACCCTTTATGGTAACCAAACAGCTCTGCTCCCTGAATCCCTTCTCGAAAGACTTCCGCCAGCAGTGCGTGAATGGTCTGGCCAAAGCTCAGCTTAGCAATGCCGTTTCCGGGGACAAAAAAATGTGGTTTTGTTCTGAGTTTGTCAGCGATGCCTTCGCGAAGGCCGGACACCCGCTGACCCTGGCTCAACCGGGCTGGATTAGCCCATCAGACCTGCTTCATATGCGTGAGGGGGACGTGGCAAACTTTACGCCCGAAACACAATTGCAGTATATCGGGCATCTTAAATTGGGAATTTATATCAAGACAAGCCGTCTCGTAGGACTCAATTAACTAACGAGAATTGCAGTCTTCTTTTTGATAAAACTTGCCCGGTGAATCCACCGCCAGAACTTTAATCGGCGCTCCCGAATCCGGGTTCGCTTCCAGCGTAAAGTGCCCCTCGACCACCAGCAGCACCGGGCGAGTATCCGTTCCGCGCGCTGCGGCATAATCACGCTCGAGCTGCGCGTTATTCGTAACTGCCACTCGCTTGCCGGTTGCGCAATCGGTAAAGGTCGCGGCATCAGCCATATAGAAGTACATGCCGCGCATCGCCATCGGCGTGATGGGCAGGCTGGCTTTGACGGACTCCAGCGTATAGTTCAGCGTTGACTCGATGGGATTACCGTCGCGATCGAGCATTTCCAGCTTGTCGCCTTTCGCCCGATAGTAAGATTTCTCGCCTTTGCTGTCGGTCAGCACCAGCTTATCGGCCGTGCGCGCCCAGGTACCGTATGAAGCAAAAGAGGAGGGCTCGCGCCTGACGCCCTGATATCGCTCATTCATCACCCAGGTGCCGTCTTTCTCAAGAAAGAGTGAGGTTTCGATACCTTCGCAGTCGGCGCACGGCAGCACGCCGCGCCAGCTCTGCTGCATCGGCTTTAGCTCTTCCATCGGTGTCGGTTGTAGCGTGTCCATCTCCGCACGATGGTTGCAGCCGAATAAGGCAAAAAGCGAACAGGCCGCCACCACTGAAAACACGATTTTCTTCACTGTAAATTCCTTATCATCCATTCCACCGGTTCGCCATACCCTTAATGACGAACTTTTCCACGCAGCGCTTTAACTGAAGATTTTTGCGCCTTTGAGGCAAGCCGGCGCTCTTTCGACGCCCTGGTCGGTCGCGTCTCCCGACGACTTTTCTGTACTGCGGTTAATTCTTGTATTAAGGCAACCAGGCGCGCAATCGCCGCTTCACGATTCATCTCCTGGCTGCGATATTCTTGAGCCTTAATGATAACCACACCATCGGCAGAAATTAAGTGATGGCTGGAAGTCAGCAGGCGTTCCTTATAAAACTCAGGCAGGCTCGATGCTTTAATATCAAAACGTAAATGAATAGCCGTCGATGCTTTATTAACGTGCTGGCCGCCCGCCCCCTGCGCGCGTATCCCGGAAAGTGAAACTTCATCATCCGCAATCGTCACGCTGCGGCTAATCGTAATCATGAGGATGTTTGCCAGGCCGTTAAATGAATTTCCAGATTATTCTTAGCGTCAGAAAACCAAATTCCGCCGTCCTGAATAGTCGCCTGTAGCGACATCGTCCGATCGGCAAAAGCACTGAGCTGCGCCAGCTGAGTATCATCTAAATACCATACGGTCAACTTTGAAAACTGTGCCATTTTACTTTTATTCTGCTGCCACCAGATTTCTGCCGCCCGACTATTATAGGCAAACAGCGCGACCTCTTGCGCTCGCGAGCAGGCTTTTTTAATCCGCCGCTCGTCCGGCAGCCCCAGTTCTATCCATAGATCAACGCCCAGATGATCGTTTAGCAGCCAGAGTTCAGCTTCATCATCAGAAGACAAGCCGCGGGTAAACTGCAGACGTTCGTCGGCGTATTTAATCCACGCCAGCAGGCGCAGCATCATACGCTCCTGGGTTTCTGACGGATGCTGCGCAAGGGTCAAACTGACATCCAGAAACTGGTTGCGGTCCAGATCGGCCACGTTCACCGTCGCTTTATAAATCGTCGCTTTCAGCGCCATGAGGAAACTCCTGATAAAAATGGCGTACATTGTAGCGAAACTGGCGGCAAAAGGCTGTCAGCAATCGCAGGATCCCATTTCATCCTGCTGATATTGCTTAAATGACTATGGTATAGTCACCTTGCTAAACAGAGTTTATCTTCGTAGGCTTAAACTTACATCCCACGGTTAAGTCAGAACGCTGACAGGAGGGCATGTGGACAAATATTGTGAGTTAATACGCAAGCGGTATGCGGAAATAGCCAGCGGGGACCTTGGGTATATACCGGATGCGCTAGGTTGCGTGTTGAAAGTATTGAATGAGGTTGCGGCGGATCAGGCCCTTGCTGAGTCAGTCAGGGAAAAGGCCGCATATGCGGCGGCAAACTTACTGGTGAGCGATTATGTCAATGAATGATACTTATCAACCCATCAATTGCGATGATTATGACAACCTCGAACTTGCCTGTCAGCACCATCTGGTCCTGGCGCTGGAGCTCAAAGATGGCGAACAGCTGCAAGCGAAGGCCAACGATCTTATCTCGCGCAAAAATATCGAGTATCTGGTCGTGGAGCTCGCCGGCGACGTTCGCGAGGTACGCCTGGATAAAATCGCCAGCTTCAGCCATCCGGAAATCGGTACGGTAGTGGTCAGCGAGTCCTGAAGCAAAACGGGTGGCTTAGCCGCCCGTTTTCATCCATAACAACTGCACGCCTTCACCTTCCTGAACTTTCCCATCGACGGTAATAAACAGACCATCGGCTGCGGCGATTAGCGTTTCGCCGTAAAACAGCAGCGGCGTGGTATCGCGCCGCCAGGGAGCCACGTTCAGCTCCTGCCAGATTTTCTTCAGCTTGCGGCCACCGTGGCGACCGACGATATGAAGATGACCGCTGGCGCGAAAGCGAATACTTACCGCTTCATCCTGGCGCGGGCTGCGTAACGGGCCGCAGGGCAGGAGCCTCAGTTCACCGAGGCCGTCGGGTAACGGCAGCGGCTTAGCGATATCGGGCCACGCCAGTACCGTCTCGCTCTGGCCGGGGAGATATTTCACCCAGTACAGCCGCTGCTGGAAGCGACGGACGGTAAATTGACCAAGACGCAGACAGGGAAACGCGTCCTCGCGCGCCATCGCCACTTCACGCCAGATACGCTCAGGCACCTCGCGCGAAGGCATTGGCGCATTGAGTCCAGCCAGCCAACGGCGCAGCAGCGCGGCCCGACGCGGCGCGCTCATGGCCGTCAACGGTTCGATAGCCAACGCGCCATCCTCAGTCACCAGCGTTGCCAGCTCCGCTGCCAGCATTTCATCCAGCAGCCGTTCCTGTTCGCCACACAGGCTGGCGCTGCGCGCCACGGCCTCGGCAAAGTGCGGCCAGCGGGCGTTAAGCAGCGGAACAATCCGCAGGCGGAGAAAATTGCGATCGTAGGCATCGTCCCGGTTACTTTCGTCTTCAATCCAACTGAGCTGATGGGCTATCGCCCACCGGTGCAGAGAGTCGCGACTTTCGTTAAGCAACGGACGCAGCAGTTTCGTTCCGGCAAAATCGGACTCGCCGGCCATTGCCGAGAGCCCGGTGGGACCGCTCCCCCGCTTAAGCGCCAGCAGGAAGGTTTCACACTGGTCGTCAAGATGCTGCGCGGTCACCAGCGCTTCGCCGGGCAGCAGCGCCGAACGGAAAGCCTGATAGCGCGCCTGACGCGCATGGGCCTCAATCCCCAGCCCCTCATCGGCGAGGACTACCCGTTCAACCAAAAGCGGCACCTGCCACTGCTGACATATTTTCCGGCAGTGCGCCACCCAATCGTCAGCGTTCGCGCTGAGTCCGTGGTGAATATGCATCGCCCGCAGCTGAACGGTGGGATCCTGTTCGCGCCAGCGAACCAGGCGATATAAGAGCACGCTCGAATCCAGGCCGCCGCTAAAGGCCACCAAAAACTGGCGATGCGGACGGAGCGTTTGCGCGATATCTGGGATCATCATCATGAGAGCACTAACTGAGGAAAGCGTGTCCGGCACGTTACCCGGCAGAACACGCTCTGACAAGAATTACTGCTGATAAATCTCCAGCGGTAGACCGTCCGGATCGTTAAAAAAGGTGAACCGCTTACCGGTGAAGGGGTCGATACGAACGCCTTCACAAGTTACGCCGTGCGCCTCAAGATGGGTAACGGCGGCATCAACATCGTCGACGCTAAATGCCAGATGGCGTAACCCGCAGGCTTCGGGGCGGCTCGGGCGCGCTGGGGGAAACGGGAAAGAAAACAGTTCAATAACATATTCGCCATTCAGCGCCAGATCGCCCTTCCATGAATCACGCTCTGCGCGGTAAAACTCGCCCTGCAGAGTGAACCCCAGAATGTCGCAGTAGAACGCTTTACTCTTTGCATAATCCGTCGCAATGATGGCGATATGATGAACCCGTTTTAAACCCAGCATGCTCAAACTCCTCCCGTTGAAGCCAACAACGTTACTCGTTCAGTTCGTTATTGCGCAAGCGCTTAGTCATTTTTTAAGACTCGAACCCAGTACACGCCATCTTCATCGCGTTTCGCGCCGTGGATATCGGTTTCGAAGCCCGGATAGTGGCGGCCGATAGAGCACAGCATTAACAGAAAATCGAGCACCGCCCGGCTCTCCTCGACGATCATCTCGCCGGGCATCAGCAGCGGCACGCCCGGCGGGTACGGTAAGATCATATTCGCTGAAATACGCCCGACCAGATTCTCCAGTTCGATGGTTTCCACTTCGCCTTTAATCTGCCGCTGCCAGGCCTGATGCGGCGTCATTTTCATCTCCGGCAGAACGTCAAAGGCGCTCAGCATCAGCTGCGAGAGCTGGTGCTGGCGAATCAGGCGATGGATACCCTGCGCCAGATCCTGAATGCGCATGTTGCGGTAAAAATCCGGATCTTCGGCATACAGATCCGGCAGCATGTTTTTCACCCGTAAATTGAGATCGTAAGCGCGTTTGAATTCGGTTAACCCGCGCAGCAGACCCATCGCTCGGGTTTTATCAATGCCGATACTGAAAAGGAACAGCAGATTGTAGGGCCCGGTTTTCTCAACCACCACACCGCGCTCATCCAGAAACTTCGCCACCAGCGCGGCCGGAATGCCTTCGCTATCCATGTTGCCCTGTTCGTCCATACCGGGCGTCAGAATGGTCACTTTCACCGGATCGAGGAACATATGGTCGTCATCGGCATCCTGAAAGCCATGCCACGGTTCACCCGGCGATACCGGCCAGCACTGCGCTTCCCCCACCTCTTCCGGCTGCCAGATATCAAAGAACCAGCCGTCAGACTCTTCGCGTAACCGCTGCACCTCTTTACGAAAATCCAGCGCCCGTTCAATTGAACGCTGAATCAGACGCCTGCCGGAATTGCCGCGCAGCATCGCGGCAGCCGTTTCGATGGAGGCAACGATCGGGTAGCTGGGGGACGTCGAGGTGTGCATCATAAAGGCTTCATTGAAGGTATCTTCATCATAGCTGCCTTTAATATGAATCAGCGAAGCCTGGGATAGCGCGGCCAGCATTTTATGCGTCGACTGCGTTTCAAAGATCACTTTCCCCGGAACGCGATCGCCGCTCATCCCGCTTTTGCCCTGATAGATCGGATGAAAATGGGTATAGGGCACCCATGCGGAATCAAAGTGGATTGACGGCACGTCGAGAGTCTCTTTTATCCAGGTGGTATTATACAGCAGCCCGTCATAGGTAGAGTTAGTGATCACCGCATGCACAGGCCACCCGGCGCCGCCTGTCGCATTCACCTTTTGCTGAATACTGTCGCGGGTAAATTCGCGCTTGGGTATGCCGCCGAGGATCCCCAGCGCATTGCGCGTCGGTTTTAGCCACAGCGGCACCACATCGCTCATCATCAGTAAATGGGCCAGCGATTTATGGCAGTTGCGATCGATAAGCAGGGTGCTGCCCGCCGGGGCGGAATACATCCCGACAATCTTATTCGACGTCGAGGTCCCGTTGGTTACCATATAGCTCTGTTCGGCGCCGAATGCGCGGGCAATATACTCTTCAGCTTCCAGATGCGGGCCGCTATGATCGAGCAACGACCCCAGTTCCGTCACGGATATAGAGACGTCGGCCTTTAAGGTATTCCCGCCAAAGAAATCGTAAAACAGACAGCCCACCGGGCTTTTTTGATAAGCCGAGCCGCCCATATGCCCGGGGGTACAGAAGGTATATTTTCCCTCCTGCACATAGTTGAACAAGGCTTTGGTAAACGGCGGGGTAATATTATCGAGGTATTCGCGGGTGTATTGACCGATGCGGGTAGCGATCTCTTCCGCCAGCCCCAGCGCGTATTCAAAGAACCATAGCGTCATGCGCAGGTCCTGACTGCTGACGTCCATCGTCGAATGGGCGTTGATAAATGCGTAAAGCGGCAGGTATTCGTTTAAGCGATTAATATCACTGCACAGGTCAACGCTGTATTCATCCCAGTCGAAAATAACTCCACAGATCCGCGGATTATGCTCGATAAATTGCAAAAGATCGGCGCTATTTTGCGGCCAGATGGTCTGGAAACCTTGCCGTTGCAGGGCGGCTTCCAGTTCTTTGATCGGTTCGTCTTTATAGTAGACGCCGTGGGGCCCCATGATCGCAATGATATTCACGCTTTCCTCCTGGAATTTACCTAAGGAAAGCATAATAGCACCCCGCCAGCGCTAAGCACTGGCGGATTTATCTCTATTAAAGCGCTTTCCAGGCATCGCCCCAGGTAATACCTACTCCAGGCTCGTAGTACGTCGGCGCTACGTTGCACCATGCGCCTTCAGGCAGCGGTTTACACTGATAAAGCGCACCGTGGTTGTTGACGATATCGCCCGCATTCCAGGTTTGGGTGCTGCTCCAGGAAGGATAGCTGATGGTGTCGCTGTCTTTGCCATCCGTCGTTTCATCCGCAGAAGCGGCTTTGTCCTTCACGTTCAGGGTATAGGTGGTCGTACTGGACAACGTACCGTCGCTGACCGTCAGGCTAACAACATATTGCGCGTCCCGATCGGTTGTCGGCGCGGTAAAGGTAATCACGGCTTTATCCTGCCCGCCGAGAGTCTGGCCGTCCTGCGACATCCAGGTGTAGATAAGCTTGTCGCCGTTCGCATCGGTAGAACTCTCCGCACTCAGGGAAACCGTGGCCCCCGCTTCGATAGCGCCGATCGGACCCGTGATACGGGCAACCGGCGCCACGTTTGTTTCCTGCGCAGGAGTATTATCCTCGGGCGCAGGCGGAGTGGTGTCGCCCTGGCAGCTGTCATCGATGATGTTGACATTGAAGTGGCTTTGGACGCATTTGGCATAATCGCCTTCTTTAAAGGCGGTATACGGCGTCTGGTAACCCACCAGCTGACAGGCGTTGGTCTTACCGTCGGCGGTGTCGGCGCTCCATCCCCAGTCCTCTTCCCAGTAAATCGGCAATGCGCCCGCGCCGCCTTCATCGAACTGCTTCATATTTTTGCAGCCGAGAACTTCATCACCGGCAATCGGCACTTTCAGGTAGTTTGCGAACTCTTTGTAGTAGGCGATACGGTTCAGAGACTGCGCGTTCTCTTCCGCCCCGCCGCACTCAACGCCACCGTTGATGATCTGAATGGTGACCCCAAAGCCTTCCACCAGGCCATTCGCTTTATCATGATCGTTTGGCACCCAGGTTCCATCGATGACGTGCAGCATAGAGGGCTTCGGCGGCTGCGGGTAAACGAAAAAGAAGACCGCGCTCGCCAGGTTCATCCAGGTATCCGCCACCCGCTCTGGTTTATCCAGCAGAGGACGAACGTCGCCATCGTACATCGCATCGGAGAACGGACCATAATTGTAGTTATAGGAGAGCTGTTTCGCGCCGCGACCAAAATAGCTCAGGTAGTCGCCGTCTTTATCTTTGCCGCAAGGCCAGGTCTGGCCCTGCCAGATATCCGGGTTGCATTCCCCGTTGTAGCCGCCTTTCTGACCTTCAACCCAACCCACTTCACGCAGATACACCAGCGCCTGACGCCACTCGGGAATATCGCGCCAGCTTTCATGGCCGCCGGTTTCCTGAGCAAAGTGGGCAAACATGGTTGCCAGAGATTTACGGCAGATGGCATCGCTGTCGCGTCCGTCGGTATAGGTCCCGCAAACCGCGGGAAATTTACCAATAGCTTTCAGAAAGTTAGAGTAGGTATATTCTGCAGCGCGCATCGGAAACAGATATTCCCAGTCCTGTTCGGACAGGATGCTTTCCACACGCTTAACGTTGGTCGGGTTGGTCGCCAGACCCGGCTCGATTTTTTCAACCGCGCTGTTAGACAGCGTTTGAATCGATGATTTTACCGACGCCATGAGCGGAAAGTCGGTTAAGGCTTTTTCTTTCGCGGTCAGATCGCTCGCCTTAAGAGTTATCGCTTCCGTTGCACCAAGCAGCGGCGCGGATTGTGCGGCCCCCAGGCTTAACATGATCCCTGCGGCCACGGCGCTTAACGCGACGGTTTTATGCAATGCCATAGTATTTCTCCTTTATCCTTGTTAACTGACTGCCGGTTCGCAATACCTGGCAGTTGCTGCAGTTTCAGGGGAGACCGGCATCATCCGCTAATCACATTAGCTCTTGTCCATCTCATCTAATCTCAGTCAACAACACATAAAAAAAGGGCCGGAAAATCCGGCCCTTAGAGAAAAAATGAGATCGATAATCAGGCGTAGCCGTAGCTCATCAAACGCTGATAACGACGGTTCAGCAGCTCTTCCTCACTCAGAATGTCGAGGTCAGCCAGATCGGCCAGCAGTTGCGCTTTCAGAGAGGCGGCCATCACTTCCGGATTACGATGCGCGCCGCCCAGCGGCTCAGGAATAATGGAGTCAATCAGCTTCAGCTCTTTCAGACGCGGGGCAACAATGCCCATCGCCTCGGCGGCCAGCGGCGCTTTGTCGGCGCTTTTCCATAGAATGGACGCGCAGCCTTCCGGGGAGATAACGGAATAAGTGCTGTACTGCAGCATATTCACTTTATCGCCCACACCGATTGCCAGCGCGCCGCCGGAGCCGCCTTCACCGATAACGGTACAGATAACCGGTACGCTCAGGCGCGACATTTCACGCAGGTTGCGCGCAATCGCTTCAGACTGACCGCGCTCTTCCGCGCCAACGCCCGGATAAGCGCCCGGGGTGTCGATGAAGGTGATAATCGGCATTTTAAAGCGCTCGGCCATCTCCATCAGGCGCAGCGCCTTACGATAGCCTTCCGGCGCCGGCATACCGAAGTTGCGGCGAATTTTCTCTTTGGTTTCGCGCCCTTTCAGGTGGCCGATAATCATCACCGGACGTCCGTCCAGACGCGCAATCCCACCAACGATCGCTTTATCGTCAGCGTAGGCGCGGTCACCGGCCAGTTCGTCGAATTCGTCGAAAGCCAGGCGGACATAATCCAGGGTGTATGGGCGACGTGGATGGCGAGCCAGTTGCGCAACCTGCCATGCACCAAGATCGGCGAAGATCTTGCGCGTCAGCTCTACGCTTTTTTCACGCAGGCGATGCACTTCTTCATCGATGTTAATATCCAGTTTCTCATCCTGGCGGCTTACCGCTGTCAGAGAATCGATTTTCGCTTCCAGCTCTGCAATCGGCTGTTCAAAATCAAGGAAATTCAGACTCATAGTATTCCTGTATTAGTCAAACTCCAGTTCCACCTGCTCCGAGCCGATAAGGCCACGCAGATCGTTAAGTAAACGATCGCTCGGAGAGACGCGCCATGTTGCGCCAAAACGCAACCGCGCGCGTGCATCCGCCCTCTGATAATAGAGGTGTACTGGAATAGTTCCCGAACGGTGGGGTTCCAGAGACTGACGGAGTCGGTTTAAAAGCTGGTCATCAATTTGCCTGTCCGTCAGCGAGATAGCAAGCCCGCGAGCATATTTTTCCCGGGCTTCGTCAATATCCATGACTTCACGAGCGGTCATTTTAAGCCCCCCGCTGAAGTCATCAAAGCTGACCTGTCCGCTGACGATAAGTATGCGGTCTTTTTCCAGCAATTGCTGGTATTTATCCAGGGCGTCGGTGAACAACATCACCTCCAGACGCCCGGAACGGTCATCCAGCGTACAGATGCCGATACGATTGCCGCGCTTGGTGACCATGACCCGCGCGGCAATAACGAGCCCGGCCGCCGTGGTCACTTTACCACGATCGGTCGGATGCATGTCTTTGAGTCGCACGCCGCCAACGTAGCGCTCGATCTCTTTCAAATACTGGTTAATCGGGTGCCCGGTCAGATACAGCCCCAGGGTCTCCCTTTCTCCATCTAGCACCACCTGTTCCGGCCACGGCTGGCAGCTGGCGTATGACTGTTCGATTTGCTCCGGCTCTTCCGCCAGTACGCCGAACATGTCCGCCTGACCGATAGCTTCGGCTTTGGCGTGCTGATCGGCGGCTTTTAGCGCATCGCCCAGTGAATTCATTAACGCCGCGCGATGCGGCCCGAGGCGGTCGAAAGCCCCGGACATAATCAGTTTTTCCAGCACCCGGCGGTTGAGCTTTTTAATATCCGTACGCGCGCAGAGATCAAACAGTTCGCGGAAATAGCCGCCCTGATTACGGGCATCAATAATCGCTTCAATCGGGCCTTCGCCGACGCCTTTAATCGCGCCGATACCATAAACGATTTCGCCATCGTCGTTAACGTGGAAATGATACAGGCCGGAGTTAATATCCGGCGGCAGGATTTTCAGCCCCATCCGCCAGCACTCATCCACCAGGCCGACGACTTTCTCGGTGTTATCCATATCCGCGGTCATCACCGCCGCCATAAATTCAGCCGGATAGTGCGCCTTTAGCCACAGCGTCTGATAGGACACTAAAGCATAAGCGGCGGAGTGCGATTTGTTAAATCCATATCCGGCGAATTTCTCCACCAGGTCAAAGATTTTGATCGCCAGTTCACCGTCTACACCGCGCTTCCTCGCCCCTTCTTCAAAGGTGCCGCGCTGCTTAGCCATCTCCTCCGGCTTTTTCTTACCCATCGCACGACGCAGCATATCCGCGCCGCCAAGGGTATAGCCGGAAAGCTCCTGGGCAATCTGCATGACCTGTTCCTGGTACAGGATGATGCCATAAGTTGGCTCGAGTACCGGTTTCAGGCATTCGTGCTGCCACTGCACGTCCGGGTACGATATTTCTTCGCGACCGTGCTTACGGTCGATAAAGTTATCCACCATCCCCGACTGCAGCGGCCCCGGACGGAACAGAGCCACCAGAGCGATCATATCTTCGAAGCAGTCGGGCTGCAGACGCTTGATCAGATCCTTCATACCGCGCGATTCAAGCTGGAAAACGGCGGTGGTTTCCGAACGCTGCAGCATGTCGAAGCTTTTTTTATCGTCGAGCGGGATCGCGGCGATATCCAGCGGCCCCTCGCCGTTCTTCTCGCGGCGGGCGTTGATCATCTCCAGCGCCCAGTTAATGATGGTGAGCGTACGCAGGCCGAGGAAGTCAAACTTCACCAGCCCGGCATATTCAACGTCGTTTTTATCAAACTGGGTAACCGGATGCTGGCCCGCTTCATCACAATAAAGCGGGGCAAAATCGGTAATTTTGGTTGGCGCGATCACCACCCCACCCGCATGTTTACCGGCGTTACGGGTGACCCCTTCGAGCTTACGCGCCATGTCGATCAGCGCTTTAACCTCTTCATCCGCCTCGTAAATTTCCGGCAGCTGCGGCTCGGCTTCAAACGCTTTCGCCAGCGTCATACCCGGGTCAGGCGGCACCAGCTTGGAAATGCGGTCCACAAAACCGTACGGATGGCCCAGCACGCGGCCAACGTCGCGGATAACCGCTTTCGCCGCCATGGTACCGAAGGTAATAATCTGCGATACCGCATCGCGACCGTACATGTCCGCGACGTGTTCAATCACCTGGTCGCGCTTCTCCATACAGAAGTCAACGTCGAAGTCGGGCATGGAGACACGTTCCGGGTTAAGGAAACGTTCGAACAGCAGGTCGAACTCCAGCGGATCGAGGTCGGTAATTTTCAACGCATAGGCGACCAGCGAACCGGCGCCGGAACCACGTCCCGGCCCTACCGGCACGCCGTTATCCTTCGACCACTGGATAAACTCCATAACGATCAGGAAGTAGCCAGGGAACCCCATCTGGTTAATCACCTGCAGCTCAATGTCCAGGCGTTCATCATATTCAGGACGGCGTTTAGCCCGCTCATCCGGATCGGGAAACAGGAATTCCAGGCGCTCTTCCAGGCCTTCTTTGGATTTCTTGACCAGATAATCTTCGGTGGTCATATCCCCGGTCGGGAACTGCGGCAGGAAGTACTCGCCAAGACGCACGGTCACGTTACAGCGTTTGGCGATCTCCACGGTGTTTTGCAGCGCTTCGGGAATATCGGAAAAGAGCTCGCACATCTCCTCTTCGCTGCGCATATACTGCTGCGACGAGTAGTTACGCGGACGCTTAGGATCGTCGAGGGTGAAGCCATCATGGATAGCCACGCGGATTTCATGGGCGTCGAAGTCGCCCGGCTCAAGGAAGCGAACATCGTTGGTCGCCACCACCGGTAAGCCCCGGGTTTCCGCTAGTTCTACCGCAGCATGCAGATAGGGCTCTTCATCCTGACGGCCGGTGCGAATCAGCTCAAGAAAATAGCAGTCAGGGAAATGTTGTTCGTAAAAATCAACGCACTGATCCACCAGCGCCATGTTGCCGCGCAGCAGGCTACGGCCCACGTCGCCCATGCGCCCACCGGAGAGCAAAATCAGCCCTTCTTTTAATTCGATCAGCCAGTCGCGATCGATAATCGGGCCCGCCGCACCGTAGCCGCGCTGATAAGCTTTGGAGATCAGCAGCGTCAGATTCTGATAGCCAACGTTGTTCGTCGCCAGTACCGTCAGCTGGCTCAGTTCATCGCCAAGCAGCTCGCTCTGGACGTGAAAATCTGCCCCGACAATGGGTTTAATTCCGGCGCCGTGCCCCGCTCCGTAGAACTTCACCAGCCCGCAGAGGTTGGTAAAATCAGTGATCGCCAGCGCAGGCATGCCGAGCGCGGCCGCCTTTTTTACCAACGGTCCGGTTTTCGCCAGGCCATCGATCATGGAATAGTCGCTGTGCACCCGCAGGTGTACGAAACGTGGTTCAGCCATCTTCAGATTCCGCGTTACTTAATTGCTTGCGTGTCGGTTCAGGACGCCAGGCCCAGCGCGCGCTTCACCGGGCCAAAGCTGCGCCGGTATTGCTCGATTACGCCATGTTCCAGCAGCTTTTGCAGATGAAAAGCGGTGGGATAACCTTTATGTTGCGCAAAACCGTACTGCGGGAACTCCCGGTCCAGTACGGCCATTTCAGCATCCCGCGTCACTTTAGCCAGAATAGACGCGGCGCTGATTTCCGCCACTCGGCTGTCGCCTTTAACGACCGCCAGTGAAGGCACTGGTAGCGGCGGACAGCGGTTACCATCAATAAGAACAAACTCAGGGGAAATGCTCAAGCCCGCAACGGCGCGCTGCATGGCCAGCATGGTCGCATGTAGAATATTCAGCTCATCGATTTCATGCGGCTCCGCACGACCGAGGCTCCAGCACAGCGCTTTTTCTTTGATCTCATCAAATAGCGCAAGGCGCCGCTTCTCGCTGAGCTTTTTCGAGTCGGCAAGACCCAAAATCGGTTTTGCCGGATCGAGAATAACTGCGGCAGTCACCACCGCGCCGACCAGCGGACCGCGCCCGACTTCATCGACTCCCGCAACCAGGTGGGTATGCGGGTAAACGAACTCCATCATTTTGCTAACTCCAGTACTGCATCCGCCGCCTGCTCATCAGCGTTGCAGCGGATCTGCTGATGCAGCGCGCGAAAGGTTTCATGCATATCGTGGCTGGTTTTACCGTCGGCCAGCAGCGGCTTCAGCGCCTCGGCCAGCGCCTGCGGCCGGCATTCATCCTGCAGCAGTTCTTTAACCAGTTCACGCCCGGCCAGTAAATTCGGCAGCGATACGTAGTCGGTTTTAACCAGCCGTTTCGCCAGCCAGAAGGTAAACGGCTTCATCCGATAGCCGACGACCATCGGACACTTAGCCAGCATACATTCCAGCGCAGCCGTTCCGGAGGCCAGCAGCGCAGCATCGCTGGCGATCATCGCATCGCGCGCGCGCCCATCCAGCAGATGTACGGCAAGATCTGGCGCAGTTTCCGCTTTGATACGCTCGAACTGTTCCCGCCGCTTCGCGTTGACCAGAGGGACAACCACTTCGAGATCGGGGTAAGAGTCTCGCAGGATCTGCGCCGTTTTCAGGAAATCGGCGCTGAGCATCTCAACTTCCGCCCCGCGGCTTCCCGGCAGTAGCGCCAGGCAGTGCACGTTACGATCGATTCCCAGACGGTCGCGCGCCGCGCCTTTGTCCGGATCCAGCGGCATCGCATCCGCCATCGTGTGGCCGATAAACCGGCAGGGAACGTTAAATTTGTCATAAAACGCTTTTTCGAAAGGCAGGAATGCCAGTACCAGATCGGTGGATCTGCCAATTTTGAAAACGCGTTTTTGCCGCCATGCCCATACCGACGGGCTGACGTAATGAATAGTTTTGATACCCTGCTTCTTCAGATTACCTTCGAGGGTAATGTTGAAGTCAGGCGCATCAATGCCGACGAACACGTCCGGCTTGAGCTCGGTCAATCGACGGGTGAGATCGGCGCGAATATGCAGCAGCCGACGCAGGCGACCAAGCACTTCCACAATGCCCATCACCGCCAGCTCTTCCATCTCATACCAGGCCTCGCAGCCTTCCGCCTGCATCAACGGCCCGGCAACGCCGACAAAGCGGGCATCAGGGATGCGAGCTTTGAGCGCGCGGATAAGACCGGCGCCAAGAATATCGCCGGAAGTTTCTCCGGCGACCAGGGCAATCGTCAGGGGACGCGATTCAGCCATTAACGAATCAGGCCGCGGGTGGAGCGGGCAAAAAAGTCGGTAAATGTCTGCACTTCAGGGTACTGCGCCGCCAGCTCGGCGATCTCAGCTTTCGCTTCGTCCAGCGTTTTACCGCTGCGGTACAGCAGCTTGTACGCGTTACGAATTGCTGTGATCGCCTCACGGCTGAAGCCGCGGCGTTTCAGCCCTTCTATGTTGACGCCAAACGGCGTTGCGTGGTTGCCCTGAGCAATCACGAACGGCGGAACGTCCTGCGCAACGCCGGAGCAGCCGCCAACCATCACGTGCGCGCCAATAATGCAGAACTGATGCACTGCGGTCATGCCGCCGATGATAACAAAATCATCCAGCGAAACGTGGCCCGCGAGGGTCGCGTTATTCGCCAGAATACAACGGTCGCCCAGCGTACAATCGTGCGCCACGTGGGCGTTGATCATCAGCAGGTTATCGCTGCCCACCTTCGTTAATCCACCGCCCTGTACTGTGCCACGATGAATGGTGACGCTTTCGCGGATGCGGTTGCGATCGCCAATTTCCACGCGGGTCGGTTCGCCAGCATATTTCAGATCCTGGTTAACTTCACCAATGGAAGCAAACTGATATATCTCGTTATCGCGGCCAATTTTGGTATGCCCGTTAATAACAACGTGAGACTTCAGTACGGTACCTTCGCCGATTTCGACGTTAGCGCCAACAATACAAAACGGGCCAATGTGGACGTTAGCGCCAATAACGGCGCCTTCTTCTACAATGGCGGAAGGATGAATAAAGGCGGTTTTATCAATCACGTATCAGGCCTCCCGGCTACGGGCACACATCATCGTTGCTTCGCAAACCACTTTTCCGTCAACCGTCGCAACGCCTTTGAAACGAGTCAGGCCACGGCGGGTTTTCTCAAAAGTGACTTCCATAATCATCTGGTCGCCTGGCACGACCGGACGTTTGAAACGCGCTTCGTCAATCCCGGCAAAATAATACAGCTCGCCCGGTTCCAGTTTTCCAACGCTTTTGAATGCCAGAATACCGGTGGCCTGAGCCATGGCTTCGAGAATCAGTACGCCCGGTAAAATCGGCTTACCAGGGAAGTGTCCCTGGAAAAACGGCTCATTTACAGAAACATTTTTAACTGCGCGTAGAAAACGACCTTCTTCAAAATCCAGCACGCGATCGACCAGCAGGAACGGGTAACGGTGAGGCAGAAGTTCCAGAATCTCTTCAATGTGCAGAGTATGAGTGTCAGTAGTCAAAATACTCTTCCTGTCAAATATCCTAAAAGGCAATAATAACACGGCCTGCGGCAATCTCATGAATGCAACAGGCCGAAAATTTAATGTGGCTGGATGAAGCACTAATCTTGCTGATTAACCTTGCGCTCAATGGCTTTGAGACGCTTGCTCATATCATCAATATTCAGTACCAGCGCAGCGGTCTTACGCCAGACCTTATTCGGCTGCAGCGGGATACCTGAAGAGTAAACCCCTGGCTCGGTGATAGGACGCATAACCATCCCCATCCCCGTGACGGTGACTTTATCGCAGATTTCCATGTGACCGTTGATCACGCTTGCTCCGCCAATCATGCAATAGCGCCCAATTTTCAGGCTGCCCGCCATGATCACGCCGCCAGCAACCGCGGTGTTGTCGCCAATCACTACGTTGTGCGCGATTTGACACTGGTTATCAATAATGACGCCATTACCGATGACGGTGTCGTCCAGCGCACCGCGGTCAATGGTCGTACAAGCGCCAATCTCTACGCGATCGCCGATGATCACGCGACCCAACTGCGGGATCTTCACCCAGTTGCCGCGATCGTTCGCATAGCCGAAGCCATCCGCGCCAATCACCGTGCTGGACTGGATTAGGCAATTCTCGCCGATCTCAATGTTGTGGTAAACGGTGACATTGGCCCATAAACGCGAGCCAGCACCTATTTTCGTATTTTTCCCAACGAAGCAACCTGCGCCGATGACCACGTTATCACCGAGGATCGCGCCGGATTCGATAACGGCATTCGGGCCAATGGCGACGTGATTACCCAGCTTAGCCGTGGCATCGATGACCGCGCTGGGCGCGATATCCTGGGCCGGCTGCGGCGTGGTATCAAGAATCTGGGCCATGCGCGCGTAGGTCAGGTAGGGATTACGCACTACCAGCGCGGCGCGATGAGCAAAAGGCAAATCATCCTGCGTCATCACGACGGCAGATGCCTGGCAAGCGGCCAGGTGTTCACGGTACTTAGGATTTACCATGAAAGTAATATCGCCCGCTTGCGCGGACTGCATGGACGCAACGCCGGTGATGACGATATCGCCATCACCGTGTAATTCTGCATCCAACTGCTGGGCTAAATCAGCCAGTCGAATTGAAGGCATTACTTATTTAACCTGTTTCAGCACATCAGCGGTGATGTCTTTTACATCGCTGCTGTTGTATGCGACGGCATTAGAGTCAACAACCAGATCGATGCTCTGATCTTTAGCCACGCTCTGCACGGCGCTCTGAATACGAGTCACCAGCTTGCCGCGCTCTTCATTAGAACGACGTGCGCGATCCTGTTCGAAAGACTGTGCTTTCTGGGAGAAAGTCTGGCGCTGAGCCATTACATCTTTTTCCAGTTTGGTACGGTCAGAGCCCGCTTTCATGGACTGCAGACGCTGCATTTTAGACTGCAGGTCGCCTTCCATACGCTGCAGCTCGCTCGCGCGGCCTTTAAACTCGTTTTCCAGCGTGTTAGAAACGCCTGTTTTCTGGGCAACCTGTTGGAACAGGCTGTTCATGTTAACCATTGCAATTTTATCTGCCGCCTGAGCGGTAGTAACCATTGCTAAACCCAGACCTGCAGCTAATAACCACTTTTTCACAATTAACTCCTTACCATCCCATGAGTACCCAGGGGTACCGTTATTTGCGTGGCCAGGCGATAACCTCAGTTATCGCCAATAGTCAGCGCTATACTGCAACTGCACTTACATTCCATTGTAGCCAACATCATTACCAGGTTTTACCGATGTTAAACTGGAACTGTTCGGCTTTGTCTCCATCGTACTTTTTAAACGGCTGAGCGTAGGAGAATACCAACGGCCCTAACGGCGACATCCACTGTACTGCGATACCCGCAGACATACGGATATTGCTTGGATCGCTGTAGTCCGGGTAACCGCCATATGCGGCTGAATCCCAGTGAGTATCCCACACGGTACCCATATCCCAGAAGACGGAAGTACGTACCGAGTTCGCATATTTATCGCTAATAAACGGCGTTGGGGTGATCAGCTCAAGGCTGGCAACCGCCATGGCGTTACCGCCCACCGCATCATCAGACTTACACGGCGCGGACTCGCTGCTCTTACATTCGTTATCGTAGCTGCTGTCGTCGTCATGACGACTGCTGGCTGGGAAATAAACCGCTTTCGGACCGATAGTATTGGACTGGAAGCCACGCACGGTGCTTGAACCACCGGCATAGAAGTTCTCATAGAACGGCATCTCTTTACCGCCCAGACCATCGCCATATCCAAAGCGGGTACGACCCAACATGACCCATTTGTGATCGTCATCGATCGGTACATAGGTCGCGGTATCGAGCGTCGCTTTGTAGTATTCGTTATCCGATCCCGGAATCGTCACTTTACCATTCAGGTTGACGCGTGAACCTTCGGTCGGGAAGAAGCCACGGTCGAGCTTGTTATACGTCCAGCCGTAGTTGAAGGTGAAGTCGTCAGCGCTGAACGAGTTTCTGTCGTTCGTGTTGTCCGGATACTGACCCATCGAATTCAGATAACGCCACATGGATACCTGAGGCTGCATATTGGACAGCTTGTTATGCACATAGCCCAGGCCTGCGCGCAGCGTATTGTATTCGTTAACCGGGAAGCCCAGCGTGATGTCTGTACCATAGCTTTTGTTGGTATAGTCAGACAGGTCCGCATCGTTAGCATCGAAGTCGTTATAGAACACACGACCGCCGAGGCTGACGCCATCCACGGTAAAGTACGGGTTCGTCACCGACAGTTCAGTATAGGTCTGATAATCGTTTTTGGTGCCGTTAATCCCAACGGAATAGCCGGTACCGAGCCAGTTATCCTGCTGAACGCCGGCCTGGAAGCTGACGCCGCTTTCCGTACCGTAACCGACGCCGAAGTTAAAGCTACCGGTATTACGTTCTTTAACCTTATAGACCACGTCAACCTGATCCGGGCTGCCCGGCACGCGCTGCGTATCGGTATCAACCGTTTCAAAGTAGCCTAAACGGTTCAGACGATCTTTACCCTGGTCGACCAGGTCGCTACCCAGCCAGGCGCCTTCCATCTGACGCATTTCGCGACGCAGAACGGCATCTTTCGAGGTATCGTTGCCTTCGAAGCGAATCTTACGCACGTAGTAACGGTTGCCCGCATCGACGTTCACGTGCAGCTTCACGGTCTTATCGGTATCGCTGATTTCCGGCTGGGACTGAACGCGCGGATAGGCATAGCCGTAGCGACCGAGGAGTTTTTTAATGTCATTCTCCATTTTGGTCACTTTGGTGCCGTTATACAGCTCGCCCGGCTCGACTTTGGTCAGCGCTTCGATTTCTGCCGAATGCCCCGCCAGGTCGCCCGTCACCTGCACACCGGAAAGCTTGTACTGATCGCCTTCGGTAATGTTGATGGTGATGTAGATGCCTTTCTTGTCCGGCGTCAGGCTCACCTGCGTGGAGTCAATGTTGAAACGAGCATAGCCGCGATCCAGATAGTAGCTACGCAGCGTTTCAAGGTCCCCTGCAAGCTTCTGTTTCTGATACTTACGATCGCCCACCACGTTCCACCACGGAACTTCATCGCGCAGCTGGAAGGTCGAAATCAGTTCATCGGTGCTAAATGCATGGTTGCCGACGATATTGATCTGCTGGATTTTGGCCGAGACGCCTTCCTGGAAGACCAGCTTCAGGTCGACACGGTTACGCGGCAGCGGCGTCACGACAGCTTTAACGCTGGCGCTGTACTTACCGACACTGTAATAGAAATCCTCCAGCCCCTTTTCGATATCAGCAAGCGTGGTGCGATCGAGGGATTCCCCTACGCGTACGCCGGATGCCTCAAGGTTTTGCTTGAGCATGTCATCTTTCACCGACTTGTTACCGGAGAAAGTGATGCTGGCAATCGTTGGACGCTCTTTCACCTGCACCAGCAGGGTATCACCATCGCGCAGGACGCGAACGTCCTCAAAGTTGCCGGTGGCAAACAGAGCACGGATGGTGTTACTGATATCATCATCGGTTACGGTATCGCCAGGACGCACTGGCATACTGAGGAGGGCCGCACCAACAGCGACACGCTGAAGGCCTTCGAAATGAATGTCCTTCACCACGAACCCGTCAGCACCGTATACGGTTGCGCTGCTAAACAGCAGCGACGCTATGAGCAACTTTTTCATCGCCATCGTTATTATGCGTTCTTCCTAACAAACTCTCTTACAACCGAGAGAAATCATTGAAAAGTGCAAGCCCCATTAACAGCACCAGCAATATTGAGCCAATGCGATAACTAAAGTCTTGAACTCGCTCGGATACCGGTCCGCCTTTCAGCTTTTCAATCGCCAAAAACAGCAGATGTCCCCCGTCAAGAACGGGAAGCGGGAACAGGTTGATTATTCCAAGGTTCACGCTGATCAGCGCAAGAAACATCAGATAATAAATCAGCCCAAATTCCGCTGACATCCCAGCCCCCTGGGCGATAGAAATCGGCCCGCTGAGGTTGTTCAGTTTGACATCACCGGTTATCAATTTGCCCAGCATCCTGACCGTTAACGACATCAGCTGCCAGGTTTTATCCGTGGCTTCAGCGATGGCGGCAAACGGCCCGTACTGACGCACTGTCTTATATTCATCAGGCAGCGGGATGACCTTAGGTACGACCCCTGCAAACCCCTCAGCTTTGCCTTTGGTAGACTTCGTGTCCGGCGTCAAGTTCACCGACAAGGGGCTACCCTGCCGCTCGATGTCCAGAACTAATGCCCTACCCGGATTATCGCGCACCAGATTAACAAACGTCATCCACTGCGTTAACGGTTGACCATCGACTTTAACGATCCTGTCGCCCGCTTGCAAACCCGCCTTCTGCGCCGCCGAGCCAGATTGTACTTCAGCCAGGACGGTATCAATCTGCGCGCTGCGAGGCTGAATGCCCAACGAGGTAACCGGATCTTGTTTATCCGGCTCGAACGCCCAGTGCTGCAGATCGAGGATTTTATCCTGGCGTTGATTGGTCCCGAAAGGGGCGACGGTAACTATTGTTTGCCGATCGCCTATCTTCGCCACCAGCGCCATCCGTACTGCATCCCAATCAGGCGTTTCGATGCCATCTATCGCTTTAAGTTCCGTTCCTTTTGCAATTTGTGCTTGCGCGGCGATCGAGTTGGGCGTTATGTCGCCAACGACCGGACGAATGCCTGGGACACCTATAATGAAGACCAGCCAGTAGGCAAAAATGGCAAAAAGGAAGTTCGCGATGGGCCCTGCGGCGATAACGGCGGCGCGCTGACCAACAGTTTTGTTGTTAAACGCGGCGTGGCGCATCTCTGGCGCCACGGGCTCAACGCGTTCGTCGAGCATTTTGACATAACCGCCCAACGGGATAAGGGCGATAATAAACTCCGTTCCCTGCTTATCAAAACGGCGCCAAAGCGCTTTACCAAAGCCGATAGAGAAACGCTCAACGCGGATACCGCAGCGGCGAGCAACCCAGAAATGGCCAAATTCATGGACGGTGATCAGCACGCCCAGCGCAATAATAAAAGCAGCCAAATTCCAGAGAACGCTCAGCATAAAACCTTCCGTCAAATCGTCCTGAAAACCAACAAGAGTAGGCAAGCAAATACGGGCACCGCAGCGGTCAGGCTATCGATACGATCGAGAATACCGCCGTGTCCGGGGATCAGATTTCCGCTATCTTTAATGCCAGCTTCGCGTTTAAACATGCTCTCGGTCAGGTCGCCAAGTACCGAGGCCAGGGCCGCGACAATGGAACATACCAGCAGCACCATCGGCGTGACATCCAGATGAGCCCACCAGCCGTAAGCCCATGAGATAACCGCTGCCGTTAACAGACCGCCAAAAAAACCCTGCCAGGTTTTGCCCGGAGAAACCTTCGGCGCCAGCTTATGCTTACCGAACATTTTACCGAACATGTAAGCGCCGGAATCCGCGCCCCAGACCAGAATCATCACGTACAGCAACCACAGCGCGCCACTATAATGATCATCGGCGTAATGCCAGGCCCGAAGCGCCAGCATGCCCCAAAAAAACGGCACAATGGTCAGGACACCAAAAATCAGACGTAGCGTTTTTGAATTGCGCCAGAAAGCCGCTGAAGTGGGGTAAGTCAGCACCAAAAGCAGCGCGACGACCCACCAGCCAAATGATGCCCATAGCGCCCCCTCAACCAGCGGTTGATGAACGTCATAATGATATTCCGGCATCAGGAATAGCATCAGCGCCAGCAGCAGACCGCAAAGCACTGACAGCCAGACTCTCTGCGCCGTTGAAGTGAAGCCGCTAAATTGCCCCCACTCCCACGCGGCGAGCATGCAGACGACTAGCGTAACGATGGCAAAACCCGCGGGCGGCAGCAAAAAAAGCGCCGCTATCACCACGGGGATTAAGACGAAAGCAGAAATCAGGCGATACTTCAGCAAAAGTGACCCCCATCAGGCATTGTTGCCGCCCGGTTCAGTGCCGCCGAAGCGACGCTCACGATTAACAAAGGCATGGAGTGCACCTTCAAAGTCCTGTTCAGCGAAATCGGGCCAAAGAACATCCGTAAAGTAAAGTTCGGCATAGGCAATTTGCCAAATCAAAAAATTACTAATGCGATGCTCTCCCCCGGTCCTAATAACTAAATCTACGGGAGCAAGTTCATGCATACAGACCTGCTGGCTCAGCATCTCTTCTGTGATTTGCTCGGGCTGTAGCAACCCGTCTTGTACCTGTTTGGCCAGATGACGTACGCCCTGAACGATGTCCCAGCGGCCGCCGTAGTTCGCAGCAATGTTCAGGGTCAAACCGGTGTTGTTCTCCGTCAGCGCCTCGGCTTTGCGAATACGCTCCTGGAGACGCGCGTTGAAGCGCGTGGTCTCGCCGATGATACGCAGGCGCACATTATGTCGGTGCAGACTTTTCACTTCGCTATCCAGCGCCCAGACAAATAGCTCCATCAGCGCACTGACTTCCTGCGCCGGGCGATTCCAGTTTTCACTGCTGAACGCGTATAACGTCAACGCTTCAATACCATTATTCGCCGCGAAAGAAACGGCGCGACGAACAGATTTTGCGCCGGCTTTATGGCCAAAGGCGCGGATCTTTCCTTGCCGTTTTGCCCAACGCCCGTTGCCATCCATAATAATGGCCACATGACGGCACCCATGCGCAGGCAACATTTCGCTGACAGTTTGATTAGCAGACAACATAACGCGTTTTAAGTCCATAATAAGGATTAGCTAAGCTACTAAACACGGGCCACCGGTCAGCGCTGGATACGCATTTTTATCCGGTACCGGAGCTACGGCCAATCGCAGAGAACAACCAAAAGCTTTACGCAAAAAAGCCGTGTCTTGCCACGGCCACCGTAATCTTTCACAACAAAATGCAACGATCGGATGGCGCAGACTATATCACTGAAGCACAGCGCCCACAAATATCACAACGAGTATCAGAATTTGCGCCGCGCGGCCAGGAGCTGACCTGCGCTTACCCGGGCCATGGCATCAATAGCCAGCACTTCATCAATACTTTGCGGCTCATTTAACGCCTGTTGATCCAGCACCGCCTGATTTATCGCCGCAATATCGGTAAAGCGAATATCACCGTTCAGAAACGCCGCGACCGACACTTCATTTGCCGCATTCAGCGTCGTGGTCGCCGCCTGACCGACATCAAAAGCCTCCATGGCCAGCTTCAGGCACGGGTAACGGCCGTAATCCGGCGCCGAGAAGCTCAGATTGCTCAACTGACAGAAATCCAGCGGTTTCACGCCAGAATTAAGGCGTTTTGGCCAGCCCATCGTGTGGGCAATCGGCGTACGCATATCCGGCTCGCCGAGCTGCGCCAGGACGCTACCATCCTGATAACGCACCATCGAATGAATCACCGATTGCGGATGGATCAGAACTTCCATTTGCTCCGCCGAGGCGTTAAACAGCCACCGGGCTTCGATATACTCCAGCCCCTTATTCATCATGGTGGCCGAATCGACAGATATTTTGCGCCCCATCGACCAGTTTGGATGCTTACAGGCCCGGTCGGGAGTCATCGCCGCCAGCTCAGAAATCGCCGTTTCCCGGAAGGGGCCGCCAGAGCCGGTGAGGAGGATCGACGCCACGCCGTTTTGGGTTAAATCAGCGTATCCCAGATTATGTTGAATTGTTTCCGGCATACTCTGAAAAATCGCATTATGCTCGCTATCAACCGGTAACAATCGTGCGCCGGACTGCTGCACGGCCTCCATAAACAGACGACCGCAGGTCACCAGCGACTCTTTGTTCGCCAGCAGCACCGTTTTACCCGCGCGGATGGCTGCAAGCGTCGGCACCAGGCCCGCTGCGCCGACAATCGCCGCCATCACCTGCTCAACCTCGTCCAGCGCCGCCACCTCAGCCGCCGCCTGCTGGCCGCTCATGACTTCCGTACGGCTACCCTGCTCGCGCAGTTTTGCCCGCAGCAGCTCCGCGCTGTGCGCATCGTCCATTACCGCGTAACGAGGGGAGAATTCCAGACATTGTTCAACCATACGGTCGACATTTTTCCCGGCGACCAGCGCGGTGATAGAAAAGCTATCAGGATTATGGCGCACCACATCCAGCGTGCTGCAGCCGATAGAACCGGTCGAACCAAGAATGGTTAATTGCTTCATGAGGCGTCCAGAAAAATGAAGACAGGATAAAAAGCAAAACGCCGCCAGCAAACCCTTATGCATCAATCATCGGATAATAGAGCGGAGGCGCCGAGCCTTTGACATGGCGCCAAAGGCTACAAGGCCAGCCGTCTAAACGCAATCCCGAAAATTGAGCGTACGGTCTCCTGTACGGCGTTTCAGATTTTACGCAGGACAATGCTCAGACCTGCGTGTCGGCAGAGAATCAGAACTGCATCAGTTCCGCTTCTTTATCCGCCAGCGCCGCATCAACTTTCTTGATAGCAGCGTCAGTCATTTTCTGCACATCTTCCTGAGAGCGGCGATCGTCATCTTCGCTGATCTCTTTCTCTTTCAGAAGCGCTTTGACTTTATCGTTGGCATCGCGACGAACGTTACGCACGGCAACGCGCGCTTGTTCAGCTTCGCCACGCACGATTTTGGTCAGATCTTTACGACGCTCTTCGGTCAGCGGCGGCAGCGGAACGCGGATATCGCTACCCGCAGAGCTTGGGTTCAGACCGAGGTCGGAAGCCATAATCGCTTTTTCAACGGCCGGGCTCATGGAGCGATCGAAGACGTTGATCTTCAGGGTGCGGGAGTCTTCTACCGTTACGCTAGCCAGCTGACGCAGCGGGGTCGGCGTGCCGTAGTATTCCACGATAATGCCATCCAGCAGGCTGGGAGAAGCACGACCCGTGCGTATTTTGCTGATTTGGGTTTTGAACGCTTCGACGCATTTGTCCATGCGTACTTCAGCATCTTTTCTGATATCGCTAATCACGTTACGAATCCTTGAAAACTTGTCTCAGACAGACCAGACGGTCGCCCACTGCAAAAGTGAGCTAAGTATAGTCATGTTTATGCTCAGCGTCTTTCAGGCTACGGGTCAGCCGCAGCATTCCGTCCACAGAACATGTTGAAAACCATCGGGTCAAAAACCCGAAAAAGTAAGGCCGAATATTACCCGTATTTGACGCTGACGGGAATTACTCAGTAATTAATGTGCCTTCTTTTTCACCCATCACCACGCGGCGCAGCGCGCCAGGCTTATTCATATTGAATACGCGAATAGGCAGTTTGTGGTCACGCGCCAGGGTAAAGGCCGCAAGATCCATCACTTTCAGCTCTTTATCCAGTACTTCGCTGTAGGTCAGCTGATCGTACATGGTTGCGGAAGGATCTTTGGCCGGATCGGCGGTAAATACACCGTCGACTTTGGTTGCTTTCAGTACCACATCGGCTTCAATTTCAATGCCGCGCAGGCAGGCAGCGGAATCGGTGGTAAAGAATGGGTTACCGGTACCCGCGGAAAGAATCACCACGCGGTTGTTACGCAGCAGGCTGATAGCTTCCGCCCAGCTGTAGTTATCGCACACGCCATTCAGCGGAATCGCTGACATCAGGCGGGCGTTCACATAGGCGCGATGAAGTGCATCACGCATTGCAAGGCCGTTCATGACCGTTGCCAGCATGCCCATGTGGTCGCCCACAACGCGGTTCATACCCGCTTTCGCCAGACCAGCTCCACGGAACAGGTTACCGCCACCAATCACTACGCCAACCTGAATACCCAGCTCAACCAGTTCTTTGATTTCCTGAGCCATGCGGTCAAGTATGCTCGCATCAATACCGAAGCCTTCTGAACCTTGCAGAGCTTCGCCACTTAACTTAAGCAGAATACGTTTGTAGACGGGTTTTGCATTGGTAGCCATGTTTCTTTCCTGAGACTGTCAACGAATGAGATGAGTTAATTCTGGCGACATTGTACGTCGCTTTTCAGCGTACCCACTATAGCGGTTGGCTGAATTTACACATTAAGCGCAAAAAGAAGCCGCCCTCAGGCGGCTCCTTTTGAAAATTAAGACTGCTTGGACATCGCAGCAACTTCTGCTGCAAAGTCAGTCTCAACTTTCTCAATGCCTTCGCCCACTTCAAAGCGGATGAAGCCAGTCACGTCAGCGTTGTGCTCTTTCAGCAGCTGAGCAACAGATTTGCTCGGGTCCATAACGAACGGCTGGCCGGTCAGAGAAACTTCGCCGGTGAATTTCTTCATGCGGCCTTCAACCATTTTCTCTGCGATTTCTTTCGGCTTGCCAGACTGCATGGCGATGTCCAGCTGAACCTGGTACTCTTTTTCTACCACTTCAGCGGAAACGTCTTCCGGCTTAACGAATTCAGGCTTGCTTGCAGCGATGTGCATAGCCAGCTGTTTAACCAGCTCTTCGCTCGCGCCTTTAGCGGCAACCAGAACGCCGATACGCGCGCCATGCTGGTAAGAACCCAGAACTTCGCCTTCCAGAGAAGAAACGCGACGGATGTTGATGTTCTCACCGATTTTAGCAACCAGCGCAACGCGTTCTTCTTCGAACTGTGCTTTCAGAACTTCAACGTCAGTGATTTTGCCAGCAACAGCTGCGTCCAGAACTTTGTTAGCAAATGCCTGGAAACCACCATCTTTAGCAACGAAGTCAGTCTGGCAGTTAACTTCCAGAATGATGCCGTAGGTGCCATCGATTTTAGTAATGATTACGCCGTCAGCAGCAACGTTGCCTGCTTTTTTCGCTGCTTTAATAGCACCAGATTTACGCATGTTTTCGATTGCCAGCTCGATGTCGCCGTTCGCTTCAGTCAGCGCTTTTTTGCAATCCATCATGCCTGCGCCAGTACGCTCGCGCAGCTCTTTTACCAGGGATGCGGTAATTTCAGCCATTCTTTATTCCTCGGGAGATGTGATCTGCCCGGTTCCAGGAACCAGACAGATTTGAAAGTGAAAAAGGGGCCGCTAAGAGGCCCCTATTTATACACGGTACTAAATAAGGGTATGCCTTATTATTCAGCTTCTACGAAGCTTTCTTCCGCCTGAGAAGCCAGATCCTGAGAACGGCCTTCACGAACGGTAGCAGCAACAGCGCTCAGGTACAGGCTAACTGCACGGATTGCGTCGTCGTTACCCGGGATAACGAAGTCAACGCCGTCCGGATCGGAGTTAGTATCAACGATAGCAAATACCGGAATACCCAGGTTGTTTGCTTCTTTGATTGCGATGTGCTCGTGGTCAGCGTCGATAACGAACAGCGCGTCCGGCAGGCCGCCCATGTCTTTGATACCGCCCAGGCTGTTTTCCAGCTTGTCCAGCTCACGAGTGCGCATCAGCGCTTCTTTCTTGGTCAGCTTGTCGAAAGTACCGTCCTGGGACTGAGTTTCCAGGTCTTTCAGACGTTTGATAGACTGACGAACGGTTTTCCAGTTAGTCAGCATACCGCCCAGCCAGCGATGGTTCACGAAGAACTGGTCGCAGCTGTTAGCAGCGTCTTTTACCGCTTCGCTTGCAGCGCGCTTAGTACCAACGAAAAGGATTTTGCCTTTGCGAGAAGAGATCTTGTTCAGTTCAGCCAGAGCTTCGTTGAACATCGGTACAGTTTTCTCAAGGTTGATGATGTGAACTTTGTTACGCGCGCCGAAGATGAAAGGCTTCATTTTCGGGTTCCAGTAACGGGTCTGGTGACCAAAGTGAACACCAGCCTTGAGCATGTCGCGCATGGAAACAGTTGCCATGTTTAAAACCTCTATAGATAAAAGTTGGGGTTATGCCTCCACGTATCCCATATTACCGACCCCAAAGGGCACCCCGGAATATGTGTCGATACGTGTGTGTTGTTACACAAAGTGAGATTTGTCGCTTCAGTCCATCTTGTGTATCTGAGAATGGAACAGAAGTCCGGCGCGCTTTATACCACAAAACAGGATCGGAAACCAACTGTTGTTGACGTCGCGTGCTGCTAATGATTCTCAATTTGGCAGCAGGACGCCCGGACTGTTAACATTGTTCAGACATAATCTATTATTGTCGAAAAAATCGACACTGCTGGACACAATCCATGGCTATTTCTATCAAGACATCTGAAGACATCGAAAAAATGCGCGTTGCCGGCCGCCTGGCCGCCGAAGTGCTGGAAATGATCGAACCCTACGTAAAACCGGGCGTCAGCACCGGCGAACTGGACCGCATCTGCAACGATTATATCGTTAACGAACAAAAAGCCGTATCCGCCTGCCTGGGCTACCACGGCTTCCCGAAATCCGTCTGCATCTCTATTAATGAAGTGGTGTGCCACGGGATCCCGGACGACGGCAAATTGCTGAAAGATGGCGATATTGTCAACATTGACGTCACCGTCATTAAAGATGATTTCCACGGCGATACCTCGAAGATGTTTATCGTCGGTAAACCGACCATTCTCGGCGAGCGCCTGTGCCGCATCACCCAGGAAAGCCTCTATCTGGCCCTCAAAATGGTCAAACCGGGGATTAATCTGCGCGCTATCGGCGCCGCTATTCAAAAATACGTTGAAGCCGAAGGTTTCTCCGTGGTACGCGAGTACTGCGGCCACGGTATCGGCCGCGGTTTCCATGAAGAACCGCAGGTGCTGCATTACGACTCTCCGGAAACCAACGTGGTGCTCAAACCCGGTATGACCTTTACCATTGAGCCAATGGTCAACGCGGGTAAAAAAGAGATCCGCAGCATGAAAGACGGCTGGACGGTAAAAACTAAAGACCGGAGCTTGTCTGCGCAGTATGAGCATACTATTGTGGTGACAGATAACGGCTGCGAAATACTGACGTTACGCCAGGATGACACTATCCCGGCGATAATCTCGCACAACGAATGATGAAAAGCCGGCGCCAGCCGGCTTTTTTATGACGGGCATCCTGTGGGTCGCCGCAAGCGACGTTAATAATCGCTCCCGGCGATTTTTTATGACGGGCGTCCTGCCCGTCACCCTGTGGGCCGCCGCAAGCGACGTTAAAAATCGCTCCCGGCGATTTTTTATGGGCGATAGTTCTTTCTTATGGTGGCGCAATGAGCAACTCTCTATCTAATACTGTCCCCCCTGACCTGTACGCTCAGCCAGAAAATCCGGGCGAGTGGCCAAAAAGTGATTTCAATTGCGCGACGATTAAAGCGCTTATCGACGTTTTTCAGCGCTGGCTGGGCGAGGCTTTTGATAGCGGTATTGCCGCGGAAAGATTGATTGAAGCACGTACAGAATTTATCGATCAGCTGCTCCAGCGGCTGTGGGTCGAGTACGGTTTCGGTTCAATTAACGACATCGCGCTGGTCGCCGTCGGCGGCTACGGCCGCGGTGAACTCCACCCGCTTTCTGATATCGATCTGCTTATTTTGAGCCGCAAAAAGCTCCCCGATGAACAGGCGCAAAAGGTCGGCGAGCTGCTGACGCTGCTGTGGGATATCAAACTCGAAGTCGGCCACAGCGTGCGCACCCTCGAAGAGTGCCTGCTGGAGGGACTGTCGGACCTCAGCGTCGCCACCAACCTGATTGAATCGCGTCTGCTTATTGGCGACGTCGCGCTGTTCCTTGAACTACAAAAACACATATTCAGCGACGGCTTCTGGCCATCGGAAAAGTTCTTTGCGGCAAAAGTTGAAGAGCAGAATGTACGCCATCAGCGCTATCACGGGACAAGCTATAACCTGGAGCCAGACGTGAAAAGCAGCCCGGGCGGCCTGCGCGATATCCACACCCTACAGTGGATCGCGCGACGCCATTTCGGCGCCACCTCGCTTGATGAAATGGTCGGCTTCGGCTTCCTGACCGAAGCCGAACGCAACGAGCTTAATGAATGCCTGCATCAGCTCTGGCGCATTCGCTTTGCGCTACATCTTGAGCTCAATCGCTACGATAATCGCCTGCTGTTCGACAGGCAGTTCAGCGTCGCCCGCCGTCTGCGCTATGAAGGCGAAAGCAACCAGCCGATTGAGCATATGATGAAGGATTTCTTTCGCGTCACCCGCCGGGTGAGCGAGCTGAATCAAATGCTGATCCAACTGTTCGAAGAAGCGATTCTCGCGCTCACCGAGGATGAGAAGCCGCGGCCGATTGATGATGATTTTCAACTGCGCGGCACGCTTATCGATCTGCGCGATGACACGCTGTTTATCCGTGAACCGCAGGCCATTCTGCGCATGTTCTATACGATGGTGCGCAACAGCAGCATCACCGGCATTTACTCCACCACGCTTCGCCATCTGCGCCACGCCCGCCGTCATCTGGCGCAGCCGCTTTGCTACATTCCGGAAGCACGGACCCTGTTCCTCAGTATGCTGCGCCATCAGGGCGCGGTAAGCCGCGGGCTGCTGCCAATGCACCGCCATAGCGTGCTGTGGGCCTATATGCCGCAATGGTCGCATATTGTCGGCCAGATGCAGTTCGATCTGTTTCACGCCTATACCGTTGATGAACACACCATCCGCGTGCTGCTGAAGCTCGAGAGCTTCGCCAAAGAAGAGACCCGTAGCCGCCATCCGCTGTGCGTGGAACTGTGGCCACGCCTGACGCATCCGGAGCTGATCCTTATCGCCGCCCTCTTCCACGATATCGCCAAAGGGCGCGGCGGCGACCATTCGATTCTCGGCGCGCAGGACGTGCTGAAATTCGCCGAGCTTCACGGTCTTAACTCGCGCGAAACCCAGCTGGTCGCCTGGCTGGTGCGCCATCATCTGCTGATGTCGGTCACCGCCCAGCGTCGCGATATTCAGGATCCGGAAGTGATTAAGCAGTTCGCCGAAGAGGTGCAAACGGAAAATCGTCTGCACTATCTGGTCTGCCTGACCGTCGCCGATATCTGCGCCACCAACGAAAACCTGTGGAACAGCTGGAAGCAGAGCCTGCTGCGCGAGCTCTATTTCGCCACCGAAAAACAGCTGCGCCGGGGGATGCAAAACACGCCGGATATGCGCGAGCGGGTGCGTCACCATCAGCTACAGGCGCTGGCCCTGCTGCGGATGGAAAATATCAATGAACAGGCGCTGCACCAAATCTGGAACCGCTGCCGCGCCAACTACTTTGTGCGCCATACGCCAAACCAGCTCGCATGGCATGCGCGCAATCTGCTGCGGCACGATCTCAGCAAGCCGATGATCCTGCTCAGTTCCCACGCCACGCGCGGCGGCACCGAGATTTTTATCTGGAGCCCGGACCGCCCTTACCTCTTTGCTGCCGTTTGCGGCGAACTGGATCGCCGTAATCTTAGCGTTCACGATGCGCAGATCTTCACCACCCGAGACGGCATGGCGATGGATACCTTTATCGTTCTTGAGCCGGACGGCAGCCCGCTTTCCGCCGACAGGCACGAAATGATCCGCGTGGGCCTGGAGCAGACCATCAGCCAGCGCAGCTGGCAGCCGCCGGCGCCCCGTCGTCAGGCGGCGAAGCTGAGGCATTTTTCCGTGCCGACAGAGGTGAATTTCCTGCCGACGCATACCGACCGGAAATCCTTTCTTGAGCTGATTGCTCTCGATCAGCCGGGTCTGTTAGCGCGCGTCGGCCAGGTGTTTGCCGACCTCGGCATTTCGCTCCACGGGGCGCGAATTACGACAATTGGTGAGCGAGTAGAAGATTTATTTATAATCGCCACGGCAGACCGGCGCGCCCTTAATAATGAGCTACAGCAAGAAGTGCAACAACGGTTGACAGAGGCCCTCAATCCAAACGATAAAGGGTAACGTATTTTTTTTAAGTAAATGGAAAGAGTAAACAATGCAGCAATTACAGAACGTTATTGAGTCCGCTTTTGAGCGTCGCGCCGACATCACCCCGGCAAACGTGGATACCGTGACCCGCGAAGCGGTTAACCAGGTGATTTCTCTGCTTGATTCCGGCGCGCTGCGTGTCGCTGAAAAAGTTGACGGCCAGTGGGTCACCCATCAGTGGCTGAAGAAAGCGGTTCTGCTCTCTTTCCGTATTAACGATAACCAGGTTATCGATGGTGCGGAAAGCCGCTACTTCGATAAAGTCCCAATGAAGTTCGCGGATTATGATGAAGCGCGTTTCCAGAAAGAAGGGTTCCGCGTCGTTCCGCCAGCAGCCGTTCGTCAGGGGGCGTTTATCGCTCGCAATACGGTTCTGATGCCGTCCTATGTGAACATCGGCGCCTACGTTGACGAAGGTTCCATGGTGGATACCTGGGCGACCGTCGGTTCCTGCGCGCAGATCGGCAAAAACGTCCACTTGTCCGGCGGCGTCGGTATCGGTGGCGTACTGGAGCCGCTGCAGGCTAACCCGACCATTATCGAAGATAACTGCTTTATCGGCGCGCGTTCCGAAGTCGTTGAGGGCGTTATCGTCGAAGAGGGTTCCGTTATCTCTATGGGCGTGTACCTCGGCCAGAGCACCAAAATCTACGACCGCGAAACCGGTGAAGTGTTCTATGGCCGTGTTCCGGCAGGCTCCGTCGTCGTCTCCGGCAACCTGCCGTCAAAAGATGGCAAGTATAGCCTGTACTGCGCGGTCATCGTCAAAAAAGTCGATGCCAAAACCCGCGGCAAAGTTGGAATCAACGAACTTCTGCGTACCATCGACTAAGCAGTATGAAAAGCGGGAGGCATCCCGCTTTTTTTATATATTAAGCTGGCGAAGATAGATTTTTTCGTTAATTATTCAAAGATTACGATGATATCAAAGGTACCGTTATGTACGATAATCTGAAAAGTCTTGGTATTACCAATCCTGATGAAATCGATCGCTATAGCCTGCGGCAGGAAGCCAACAACGACATTCTGAAAATCTACTTTCAGAAGGATAAAGGCGAGTTCTTCGCTAAGAGCGTCAAATTCAAATATCCGCGTCAGCGCAAAACCGTGGTCGCCGACGGCGTGGGCCAGGGATATAAAGAAGTCCAGGAAATTAGCCCTAACCTACGCTATATCATCGACGAATTGGATCAAATCTGTCAGCGCGATCGTACCGAAATCGATCTGAAACGGAAGATCCTTGACGATCTGCGTCACCTGGAAAGCGTGGTGACCAATAAGATCAGCGAAATCGAATCCGATCTGGAAAAACTGACCCGCAATAAATAAGTTGAGCCCTGTTCCCGGCGTTAATCCTCCTGGCCGGGAACGGTATTCTATCTCTGCTCATCGAGCTGCAGCGCAATATACAGCAGCAGACGATCGTCAAAATTGCCTAAATCCAGCCCCGTCAGCTCAGAAATGCGGTTCAAACGGTATTCCAGCGTATTGCGGTGAATAAACAGCGCCTTTGAGGTCGCCAGCGGCTGCACGTTGTGACGAAACCATGCCTGTAAGGTGCGGCGTAGCAGACCGTTGTTATCCATCGCCTTCAGGCGAACCAGCGGGCGCGCCAGTTCATTGGCCTGCCAGCCGCCGCGCAGGCTATCAAGCAGCACCGGCAGCATCAAATCCTGGTAGAAATAGCTGCGGCTCTCCGGCATCCGCTGCTTGCCGACCATCATCGTGGTCCTGGCGGTGCGGTATGAACGGGCGATACTGCCCGGCCCGGTAAAAAAGTTTCCCAACGCCACGCGAAAACGCAGCTGACCATTCTCTTTCATCCGGCTGATCAGCTGCTCGACCCGTTTGCAATGATCTTCCGCATCCCAGCGGCCAAAGGCATTCAGCGCGGGTTTCAGCACCACCATTTCCGTCAGCGAGACAATGGCCACCAGATTATTACGGTCCGGCGTGGTCAACGCGGTCTGGAGCTGCTGCAGCTCCGCCATCGCGCTATCTACGCCCAACTGGCCGCTATCTACTTCTATCATCGCCACCACGCGAGGCTGATTGAGATCGATCCCCAGACGCTGGGCCCACTCGGTCAGCGCCGGGGTGTTCTCTTCCGCCTGAATCAGGTTCATAACCAGCTCTTCGCGCAGACGGCTATCCTGGGCCAGAAGATGCATCAACCGCGATTGTTCCAGCATCATCTCGGCGGTCATACAAACCAGTTCACCGTATTTACGCAGCGATTCCGGTTCGCCGGTCAGGCCGATGACGCCGACGATCTCCCCTTCCAGACGCAGCGGCAGGTTGATCCCCTGGCGCACGCCGTGCAGATGTCGGGCAACAGCATCATCAATATCGACAACGCGGCCCTGAGAAAGCACTAATAGCGCGCCTTCGTGCAATTCACCAATTCGCTCGCGGTCTCCGCTGCCGATAATGCGCCCGCGGGCATCCATTACGTTAATATTGGTATCAATGATGCGCATCGTACGCGCCACGATATCCTGCGCCATTTTGGTATCAAGATGCCAGCCAGCCATGTAACCCTCCCGTGAGCAGGCGACCAGCATAAAAGAGTTGGCAACACGCCGCATTGTGCATTCGCACAAAGGCGGGACAAGATGTATGGAGTTGTGGAAGATGTCACAGAACGAAAAAGGGAAGCTCCGGAAGAAATAAAAAAGCCCCTTCTCTCCGCAAGGAGAAAAGGGGCTTTGCGAACCGTCAGAAATTACTGCATCAGCAGATAAATCGACGTATCGCCGCGCTGGATATTGAGGGCCAGAACCGACGGTTTGGCATCAAAGATTTTGCGCAGGTCGGCGATATTTTTCACCGGCTGCTGGTTAGCGCCAACGATAATATCGCCTTTCTTCAGGCCAATCTGCGCCGCCGGCGTTCCCGCTTTCACATTGCTCACCACGACGCCTTTGTCCTGGCCTTTGTTGCTCATTTCAGCACCTTCAATACCGTTGAAGATAGTGCTTGAATCAACCTGATTCTGGTTGCTTTGCTGTAGCTCAACGGTCACCGTCACCGGCTTACCGTCACGCAGCAGGCCAAGCTCGACTTTGCTGCCGATCGGCATGGTGCCCACCTGGGCACGCAGCGCGGCAAAGCTGCTGATCGACTTACCGTTCAGAGTCGTAATCACGTCACCGGCTTTAATCCCCGCTTTCGCGGCCGCCGAGTTAGGCATCACCTGGCTGACGAAGGCGCCGCGCTGAGCGTCGACTTTCATCGCTTTCGCCAGTTCGGAATTCAGCTCGGTCCCCATGATGCCCAGCTCACCGCGTTTAACCTGGCCAAATTTGACCATCTGATCGGTCAGGTTTTTCACCATGTTGCTCGGAATAGCGAAACCGATACCAATGTTGCCGCCGTCCGGCGCCAGAATCGCGGTGTTGATACCGATCAGCTCGCCGTTGAGGTTAACCAGCGCGCCGCCGGAGTTACCGCGGTTAATCGCCGCATCGGTCTGGATAAAGTTTTCATAATTTTCAACGTTCAGGCCGCTACGACCTAATGCGGAGACGATCCCCGAAGTGACGGTTTCGCCCAGACCAAACGGGTTACCGATCGCTACGGTATAATCGCCGACGCGCAGGGCGTCAGAGTCCGCCAGCTTAATCGCGCTCAGGTTTTTCGGATCCTGAATTTGAATCAGCGCAATATCAGAACGCGGATCTTTACCCACCACTTTCGCGTCGAACTTACGTCCATCGCTCAGCTGAACTTTGATCGTGGTGGCGTTATCCACCACGTGGTTGTTGGTGACGACATAGCCTTTAGCGGCATCGATGATCACCCCGGAACCGAGGGCCATAAATTTCTGCTGCTGGCCGCCATCGCTACCCGGCGCGCCGCCCTGCCCGCCGCCCTGACAGAACGGAGAGCTTTGGAACGGAGAACCATCCTGACAGAACGGCGAATTATCGCCAAAGAACTGCTGGAAGTTACGCGGCATCCGCGGCGTATTAACGGTGGTGCTCCCCTCAACGTTAATGCTCACGACCGACGGCATCACTTTTTCCAGCATCGGGGCCAGGCTTGGCATTTGCTGCGCATTAGTCGCCGAAGAAGCTGTTTCCGCCGCGCTCGCAGAGAGAGGGGACAACGCCAGACCTAAACTCAGAGCCAGGGCACTCATTGCTAACGTGGTTTTTTTCATATGTTTCAATCTCGATTTCAGATAACGAATAGTTGCTGTGTTGGTGACTATCAGAGTCATTTTATAGCGCGAAGTTCCGGAATGAAGTTTGGGTAAAAGTAAAAATTTATTGTCCGTCTTTACAAAACTCACCCTTATTCTACGGCCATCAATCGTCGATATTCATCCCATGCATACAAGTCGGTCATGCCGCTGATATAGTCCTGAATGAGACGACAGCGATAATAATATTCCAGCACCGGGAATTCCGGATTATTGCGCGAAATTTTATTTACCGCCTCTACGTAGGCCAACCGATGACGAGTCGAAAGCTTCTGGAAAAGACGTGATGCAATCGGTAAACTTCTCACCCGCTCTTTTTCCACCAGCAGACTAAACTCATCCAGCGATAATTTTAGCAACGGCTGATAAATATCGAGTAAACCGCTAATAACACGATAGCCCTGAAGTTCCAGCTGTTCGACGTCAGGATGGCTAAACACATGTTTTACCGCAACATTTTTATAAAGCTCAAGCAATTGACTGCAATCGCTGTCATCCTCCAGCAGCGCATGATTAAAATCGCCGCTAAAAATCTTCGGCAGATTATCAATAAACCGACGCGCCGCGTAGGGTACCAGCCTATTGAGCGTATTTACCCGTAAATACATAAAAAATTGATCTTCGGTACTCCGGCTAAGAGAATTCGCACGCGATTTCTCCCAGGCGTTTTCGACAACTTGATTAAACAAGGAACCTTTTTCGTGAACGCCCCAGGCTTCATAGAGATGCTGATAAAGCTGCTCTACGCTGAAGATGCGTTTTTCTACCGCATCTTCAAGGTCGGCGACGCAATATGAGATGTCATCCGCAGCTTCCATAATCCACGTTAATGGGAAGCGATTGTAAGGGGCCAGATCAAGTTCTTTACGCAACCTCGCAACATAGCCCTCTTCGGCTAAATAATAACCGGGTTTTTTCATTAAATAATTGTGGCTGGCCGGCGGTTCCCCGCGCCACCATGCCGGACGCGTATATTTTAGAATACAGCCCACCTGCGCCCAGGTCAGATTCATTCGCATCAGCGTATGCACTAAGCGAATGCCCTGGGCATTGCCTTCAAACCAGCATAAATCCTGGCGAACCTTACGCCGCAGCTCATTCAGCTGGCTATCGCCTTCCTGCAGGCGCAGCGCCGCGACCCCGCAGCGATCGTCGGTTAACGGCTGGCTGGCCGCATCGCCGGGGAAAAGCCGCTGGCTGAACCAATCGTTAATGGCCGCCTCGCCAAAATGGCCAAAAGGCGGATTGCCGATATCGTGCATCAGGCAGGCCATTTCAACGATGCTTTCGAACGGCCCGGTGAGCTCATCCAGCCCGTAGCTCTCCAGCAGCTTCTGTTCTTTCAGGCGGCTCAGCACCTCTTTAGCGATATAGCGGCCAACCTGTTGAACCTCCAGGGAGTGGGTCAGACGGGTTCGCACCGCGGCGTTGCGCTCCAGCGGGAAAACCTGGGTTTTCTGCTGCAACCGGCGGATCGCCGGAGAGTTGATGATGCGCCCACGATCGCTTTCGAAAATTCGCAGGATTTCACGCTCCGTCTCAACGCCCTGCGGTGAACGATAGCGGCGACGCCAGTTAATCTTGTTGCGAAAATCGATCTTAGCCATGATCTCCCCCGAGCGAGCAATAACGTTTCCTTCTAAGCGCATGATAGACTATGCCGCTAAAACCCACACATCGCGAGTAAATCTATGAAAATCGGTATTATTGGCGCAATGGAAGAAGAAGTTACCCTTCTGCGCGACAAAATCGACAACCGCCAGACCCTCACTATCGGCGGCAGCGAAATCTACACCGGCCAGCTTCAGGGTATTGACGTCGCTCTGTTGAAATCGGGTATTGGCAAAGTGGCCGCCGCCATGGGCGCGACCCTGCTGATGGAGCACTGCAAGCCGGATGTGATTATTAACACCGGTTCCGCGGGCGGTCTGGCATCAACCCTGAAGGTCGGCGATATCGTCGTCTCCGACGAAACGCGCTATCACGACGCGGACGTCACCGCGTTTGGCTATGAGTATGGCCAGCTGCCGGGCTGCCCTGCCGGTTTCAAAGCCGATGATAAGCTGATTGCCGCCGCGGAGACCTGCATCAAGGCGCTGAACCTGAATGCGGTACGCGGACTGATCGTCAGCGGCGACGCCTTCATCAACGGTTCTATTGGCCTCGCAAAAATCCGCCACAACTTCCCGCAGGCCGTCGCGGTAGAAATGGAAGCCACAGCCATCGCGCACGTCTGCCACAACTATGGTGTACCGTTTGTTGTCGTTCGCGCGATCTCTGACGTTGCCGACCAGCAGTCGCATCTGAGCTTCGACGAGTTTCTCGCCGTTGCCGCGAAGCAATCCACCCTGATGGTGGAAAACCTGGTGCAGCGCCTGGCCCGTGGCTAAGTCGCTCAACGCGGCGCTTGCCGTCCTGTTGCTGCTCGCCCCGGCGTGGCTTTTCGCCGCGCCGCGGGTGATTACGCTCTCTCCTGCCAATACTGAACTGGCGTTTGCCGCCGGCATTACGCCGGTTGGCGTCAGCAGCTATTCCGATTATCCCCCCGAAGCCGCAAAAATAGAGCAGGTTTCCAGCTGGCAAGGGATGAATCTGGAACGCATCGTCGCCCTCAAGCCCGACATGGTGCTGGCGTGGCGCGGCGGCAACGCTGAACGTCAGGTGAATCAGCTAAGCTCGCTCGGGATAAAAGTCATCTGGGTCGAAACGGCGACCATTGAAGACATTATCGCAACGCTTCGCCAACTGGCGCAGTGGAGCCCGCAGCCGGAAAAGGCGCGGCAGGCGGCGCAGAAAATGCAGGACGAGTACCAGACCTTAAAAGCCCGCTATGCGAGCGGGCCGAAAAAACGCGTTTTTTTACAGTTCGGCGCCAGCCCGCTCTTTACCACCAGCAAAGGATCGATTCAGGATCAGGTTCTGACCCTGTGCGGTGGAGAAAACATTTTTGCCGCCAGCCGGGTTCCCTGGCCGCAGGTGAGCCGTGAACAGGTACTGGCAAGGCAGCCTCAGGCCATTGTCATCGCCGGCGACGCCAGTCAACTTCCCGCCGTTGAGCGCTATTGGCAGAATCAGCTAAAAATTTCGTTTATTGCGCTACATGGCGACTGGTTTGAACGCGCGAGCCCACGTATTATCCTCGCCGCAAAACAACTCTGTACTGCGCTCGAGCAGATAAAATAACCACCTGCTAACCCAGGTGCTCAGAACCTATCCCACCAGGCGCAATTGTTGCAGCCAGTTTGGAGGACAGCGCGGAGCAACCGCAGCGTACACGCAGTACGTGAGGTTTGTAAGCGCTGACCAGGGCCAAACTGGCAAATGAAATAGCCTGATGGAATAGACAATAAGTGGGAACTGACGATGCTTGTCTATTGGCTGGATATTATTGGCACCGCCGTGTTTGCCATCTCCGGCGTCCTGCTGGCTGGAAAGCTGCGCATGGACCCTTTCGGCGTGCTGGTATTAGGCGTGGTTACCGCGGTGGGCGGCGGGACCATTCGCGATATGGCCCTTGCTAACGGCCCGGTATTTTGGGTTAAAGATCCTACCGATCTGGTGGTGGCGATGGTTACCAGCATGTTCACTATCCTGCTGGTGCGCCAGCCGCGCCGGTTACCTAAATGGGTACTGCCAGTGCTGGACGCCGTTGGTCTGGCGGTGTTTGTCGGTATCGGCGTCAACAAAGCCTTTATTGCCCATAGCGGGCCCCTGGTGGCCGTCTGTATGGGCGTCGTCACCGGCGTCGGCGGGGGGATCATCCGCGATGTGCTGGCGCGCGAAATCCCGATGATACTGCGTACGGAAATCTACGCGACGGCCTGCATCGTTGGTGGCATCGTGCATGCGACGGCGTACTACACTTTTCAGGTTCCGTTAGAAAACGCGGCGATGATAGGTATGGTGGTCACGCTGGTCATCAGGCTGGCGGCAATCCGCTGGCATCTGAAGCTGCCAACTTTTGCGCTTGATGAGAATGGGCGGTAAGAAAAGCAAAACGGTAACCTTAACGTTACCGTTTTTAGCGTTGGCTCCCTCTCTCTGCGGGAGAGTTCAGGGAGGCCGCGCTATCTTTAGACGCTGAACGAGGAGCCGCAGCCGCAGGTGCTTTTCGCATTCGGGTTGGTCACGATAAAACGTGAACCTTCCAGACCTTCGGTATAATCGACGGCGCCGCCGACCAGATACTGCAGGCTCATTGGGTCAACCACCAGGCCGACGCCCTGCTTCTCAATAGTCATATCGCCTTCGTTAACCTGATCGTCGAAGGTAAAACCGTACTGGAAACCGCTGCAGCCACCGCCGGTGATATATACGCGCAGTTTCAGGTTGGGATTGTCTTCATCAGCAATCAGGTCTTTTACTTTAATCGCTGCGGCTTCGGTAAACTCCAGCGGCAACGCTACGTCATCACTCATTTTATGCTCCCATTGATACTTCTGACCGGTTAAAGAATAACCCGACCTTTTGAGCCATTATCCAATACCCGAGTAAATCGTTCAAGTATTCTCCCCGCCGACCGGCTGCGCCTTGGCTTCCTGCTCCGCCTTTTGTTTTGCCAGGGTGCGCTGCAGGATTGTCGAGTATAAAGGCTTACCGCCGAGGAATTGTGCCAATAGTGTTGCGCCGAGACAGGTAATAATCATTGGCAAAATGAGCTGATAGTTATCGGTCATCTCCAGCACCAGAACGATGCCGGTCAACGGCGCGCGGACCGAGGCGGCGAGCAGCGCGCCCATCCCGGCGATGGCAAAGGTTCCTGCATCCAGATGATAGGCCGGAAACAGCGGCGTCGCCGCCATGCCAAACGCCGTCCCCAGCAGCGTCCCCAGCGCCAGCATCGGCGCAAAGATACCGCCGGGCGCGCCGGAAGAGAAGCAGAGCAGCGTGGTGATCACCCGCGCGATAAAAATAAACAGGAGCAGGCCAACGGAAAAATTGCCCGCCGCGGCGATAGGGATCAGGTTAAACCCGCCGCCGGACGCCGTTGGCTGAATCAGCCCCAGCACGCCGCAGCTGCCACCGATCAGGCCGCCAATCAGCACCCACTTTTTGATATTGCCGCCGTGGATCCGCTGGAACATATCCTGGGTACGCAGCACCAGCGTATTAAACAGTGGGCCAATGCAGCCAAAAATCATCCCGAGGATCAAATACAACCACAGGGTGTTGACCGGCGCATTGCTGAGCTTACCGACCTCAATAACCGCTTTATCGCCGTTGAAGATACGGAAAACAATGGTGGCCATAATCACGCCGGTAAACACGGCTTTAATAGAGATCAGATTGTAGCGAAACTGCGGGCGCATCTCCTCAATGATAAACAGGATCCCGGCGAGCGGCGCGTTAAAGGCAGCGGAGAGCCCCGCCGCGGCGCCGGTCGCCAGCAGCGTATGGCGCGCTTCCGGACTGCGCATGCGGAACACGTCCACCACCATGCGCCCCAGATTGCCCCCGAGCTGGACCATCGGCCCTTCGCGTCCCAGCACCATTCCCGCGCCCAGCGTACCCATCCCGCCGATAAACTTCACCGGCAGCACGCGCCACCAGCGGACGGGACGCAGCTCTTCCAGCGCGCCTTCAATTTCCGGTATCCCGGAGCCGCCCGCTTCCGGCGCAAAACGCCGCACGAGGAAATAGCCCACCATCGCCAGCAAAGCGGAGAGAATAAAGGCCAGCGGCCACACCAGAAACCAGTGGTCAGCCACTTCTACCAGCGCGCCAATACGCAGGTTCTGCACCCAGTTGACGCTTTTCTCAAACGCGACGCCTACCAGCCCCGCCAGCGTTCCGACAACAGCGGCCATTAATAACACCGCCAGCGGCGTCTTATCACGCTGAATCAACCGACGCACGGCATCGCTGCGGCGAACGCGTACGAACTGATGTGCTGAAAAAGAGGGATTTTCTGCTTTCATGCCATTATCAATGATGAGTAATACAAATAGAAAGAAAGGCATTCTAGCCAACCGGACAAGCGCCGTCGTCAAAAAAATGCGCTGCGAGCCCATTGTTTCAATTGGGCAAAACTTTCATACCTAAATAATTCGAGTTGCAGGAAGGCGGCAAAAGAGTGAATCCCGATGAGCTTACTCTGGTAAGTGATTCGGGTGAACGAGCGCAGCCAACACACCTGCAACTTGAAGTATGACGGGTATATAACCTTCCTGGAATAACTTAGAATAACCGACAAAACATTTTTCACGAACCAGGACCCAGGCAATGAGCAAATCTGAAAATCTGTATAACGCTGCGCGTGAACTTATTCCCGGCGGCGTGAACTCTCCGGTACGTGCCTTTACCGGCGTCGGCGGTACGCCGCTGTTTATCGAGCGCGCCGACGGCGCTTACCTTTACGACGTTGATGGTAAAGCGTATATCGATTATGTCGGTTCCTGGGGCCCAATGGTGCTGGGTCACAACCACCCGGCCATCCGCAACGCGGTCATTGAAGCCGCCGAACGCGGTTTAAGCTTTGGCGCGCCAACCGAGATGGAAGTCAAAATGGCGGCGCTGGTTACCGAACTGGTCCCGACCATGGATATGGTCCGCATGGTGAACTCCGGTACCGAAGCGACCATGAGCGCCATTCGCCTGGCCCGTGGCTTCACCGGCCGTGACAAAATCATTAAGTTCGAAGGCTGCTACCACGGCCACGCCGACTGCCTGCTGGTGAAGGCCGGCTCAGGCGCGCTGACGCTCGGCCAACCGAATTCGCCGGGCGTGCCGGCGGACTTCGCTAAACACACCCTGACCTGTACCTATAACGATCTGTCCTCGGTTCGCGCCGCGTTCGAGCAGTACCCGCAGGATATCGCCTGCATCATCGTTGAGCCGGTGGCCGGTAATATGAACTGCATCCCGCCGCTGCCGGAGTTTCTGCCAGGCCTGCGCGCGCTGTGCGACGAATTCGGCGCGCTGCTGATTATCGATGAAGTGATGACCGGCTTCCGCGTGGCGCTGGCCGGCGCGCAGGATTACTACGGCGTGGTGCCGGATCTAACCTGCCTTGGCAAAATCATCGGCGGCGGTATGCCAGTAGGCGCATTCGGCGGCCGTCGGGAAGTGATGGATGCCCTCGCGCCGACCGGCCCGGTTTATCAGGCAGGCACCCTCTCCGGCAACCCCATCGCGATGGCGGCAGGTTTCGCCTGCTTAAGCGAAGTGGCGCAGCCCGGTGTGCACGAGACGCTAACCGAACTGACCAACCAGCTGGCTCAGGGTCTGCTGGACGCCGCTCGCGATGCCGGTATTCCGCTGGTGGTGAATAATGTTGGCGGCATGTTCGGCATTTTCTTTACCGACGCGCCAACCGTGACCAGCTACCAGGACGTGGTCAAATGCGACGTAGAGCGTTTCAAACGCTTCTTCCACCTGATGCTGGAAGAGGGCGTCTATCTGGCGCCGTCGGCGTTTGAAGCTGGATTTATGTCCATCGCCCACAGCGAAGAAGATATCGACAACACCGTTGCCGCCGCGCGTAACGCCTTCGCGAAGCTGTAACTCTGATTGCCGGGGCTGCTCAGCCCCGGCAATGCCTCTCCGAAGTGCTGTACTCTTTGAAAATCAATAAGCGGCTTATAACATCGCGACACCCGCCGGGCATCGCGATGCGGAAAAGCTACCGGCTCTGTTTTCTTAATAGATAGATAAAGTACGGCGCACCAATAAAAGTCGACAACAAGCCCGCCGGGATCTGGTACGGGAACAGCATCATTCGGCCGCACCAGTCGGCGAATACCAGCAGCACTCCGCCAATCAGGCCAGAGATCACCATATGCGGTATCGTACGCCGGAAGCCCATCATACGCGCAATATGCGGCGCCATTAGCCCCACGAAACTGAGCGGACCAATCGTCAGCGTCGCGGTCGCGGTCAAACATGCCGCCAGCAGCAGTAGCCCAATGCGTGACGGCGTCAGCGCCATACCGACCGCCCTCGCCGCCTCGCCGCCCAGCGGCAGAATCGTCAGCCAGCGGCGGCAAAGCGGGGCCAGCGCCAGCAGGATCAGCATCATCACGCCGCTGCGCACCACCAGCTCCGGCGTCGCACTGTAGGTGGAGCCGGAAATCCATGTCAGGATCTGCGCCATTCGCGGATCGCCGCTGGCCTGCAGCATCATCAGCAGCATGGTAAACGCGGTGCTCAGCGCCATCCCCGCCAGCAGCATACGGTGCGGCGAAAATCCGCCGCGCCCGGCGGCAATCAGAATGACCAGCAGCGTCGCCGCCGCACCGAGGCTACCGGCGGGCAGCAGCCAGCCAAAGGCATTTCCCGGCACCAAGAACAGCATCAGCACCACGCCGAACGCCGCGCCCGAGCTGATGCCGAGCACTTCCGGACTGGCCATTGGATTTCCGGTTAAGCGTTGGATAATGCAGCCCGCTACCGCCAGCATCACGCCAGCGAACAGCGCCGCCAGAATGCGCGGCCAGCGCCAGGGCATCAGCTGATCCAGTAACGTACCGCTGGCCCAGTGCCAGCCCTGCGCGTCGCGGCCGAAAGCCAGCGACGCGACGATGGCCAGCAGCAGAATAGCCAGCCCGCCCAGCGCGAACCACAGCACATGTTGGCGTTCAGCCAGCACTTTATCGCCACCGTTCATCACCGGCGCGCTAATGCTGCGCAGGCGCGGCAGCAGCCATAACAGCAGCGGCGCGCCAATCAGCGCGGTCACCGAACCGGTGGAGACCTCCATCCACACCCGGGCCAGCCACAGGATGAGCTGATCGGAGAGCCACAGCAGCAGCGCGCCAATCAGGGCCGCCAGCAGCAGGCGCGATAGCAGTCGGCGAGCGCCCAGCATCTTCGCCAGCAGCGGCGCGAACAGACCGATAAAACCAATAATCCCCACCGCATTCACCAACAGGGCGCTGATGATAATCGCCAGGGTCAACGCCCCCAGCCGCGCCAGCGAGAGCGCCAGACCGAGGTTGCGCGCCACGCCGTCGTCCAGCCCCATCAGGGTCAGCGGACGCAGCAGCAGGAGGGTTAGCATCGCTCCGCCCAGCAACTGCGGCCACAGCCGCTGCACCACGCTCCAGTCGGTCTGCGTCAGGGTGCCGGTACTCCACAGGAACATACTTTGCAGCTGGTCATGATGGAAGATCGCCATCAGTTGATTAAGCGCGCCGCAGTAGAGACTCACCACCAATTCTGCCAGAATCAACGTCACCGGCGAGAGGCGTTTGCCCCACGAAACGCCAAATACCAGCGCGCCGACAATGCATGCTCCGGCCAGCGCGGCAAACTGCGACGCCAGCACGCCAGGGATTGCCCACAGCGTGGTCACCGTCATGCCTAACTGCGCCCCGGTCGCCACGCCGAGCGTCGTCGGCTCCGCCAGCGGGTTACGCAGCACCTGCTGGAACAGCACGCCCACCAGCCCCAGCCCGGCGCCGACCAGCAGCGATATCGCCAGCCGCGGCAGCAGGCTGTAGTGGAACAGCATCTGGGCAATATTATCGATATTCGGCTGCCAGAGCGCCTGTCCCCACTCGCTTCGCGGCAGCGCCACGTTGAGGTTGAACAGCGTTAGCGCCGAAGCCACGCTAAGGAGAATTAAGAGCAGTAATGCCGCCAATGGCGAAATTCGCGATCTCACGCTGGGCCTCCCTGAGCATCGGCCAGCACGCGGGCAAAATGCATCGCCGATAGCGTCGCGCCATAGAACCATACCGCCGGGACACGCTGAAAACGCCCTTCGCGAATGAACGGCATAGCCCGCCACAGCGGCGTCGCCATAAGCTGCGCCATCTCTCGCGCATTGCCGTGGTCGAAGCAGATAACGTCAGCGTCTTTATATGCCGCCAGCCGGTCAATACCCACAGTGACGCTGCCCCAGAAGGTGGTTTCCCCGTGCCAGGCATTGTTGATGGCAAAACGGTCGAGCACTTCCTGGAACAGGCTGTTTTGCGCAAAAACCAGCACGTGCCGGGTATCAAGCAGAGTGATCATCAGCAGCGGACGATCGCCGCGCCGGGCAAAGCGCGGGCGCAGACTCTCCATCAGCGCGTCAAACTCAGCCAGATGACGTTTCGCTTGCTGCTGCTTACCGATCAGTTCAGCCATTTCGCTCAGCGACTGCTGAGCCATCGTCAGCGGGCGCTTACCGTCGCTGAAGGTAAATCCTCGCCCGGGCGCAATACGCGCCAGCTTTTCCGCCGAAGGTCCATACCCCGCCGACCAGACCAGAAACGATGGCTTCATCTGGGTCAGCAGCTCCAGATTGGGCTCTGTGCGCAGCCCGACGTCAATCACCGAGTCAGGTAGCGCCGGTTCATTGACCCACAGCCGGTAGTTAGGGATATCGGCAACGCCGTAGGGCGTGACGCCCAGCGCCAACAGCAGCTCTACCGGCAGCCATTCGAGCGCGACAATACGCTGCGGATCCACTTCCGCCGCCCGCGCGCCGCGCATCTGCCATAGCAGCGGCGACAGCGCCATCGCGGTCAGCAGGCGCCGCCGCGTGATGAATGTGAGGTTTTCCATCAATAGACAAAACTTACCGGCGCTGCGCCAGCCGGATGCGGCAGGATCCCCATCGGGATGCCGTAAATTTGTTCCAGGGTTTCGCTGCGCATCAGCGCCTCGGGCGTTCCCTGAGCGATCATCTCACCGCCGCGCAGCGCAACCAGATAGTCACAGTAGCGCGCAGCCATATTGATATCATGCAGTACGGCGATCACCGTCAGCCCGCGCTGCTGGCTGAGGCGATGAACCAGCGCCAGCACATCCACCTGATGGGCGATATCCAGCGCCGAGGTCGGTTCATCAAGCAGCAGGCAGCGGCTATCCTGGGCCACCAGCATGGCAATCCACGCGCGCTGGCGTTCACCGCCGGAGAGGCTGTCCACCAGCCGGTGGGCCAGCGGTTTTAGCCCGACCAGCGCTATCGCCTCTTCCACTTTCTCCCGATCCGCCGCGCCAAAACGCCCTAGCGCCCCGTGCCACGGGTAGCGACCGATCGCCACCAGCTCACGCACCGTCATGCCTTCCGCCGGCGGCAGCTGCTGCGGCAGATAGGCGACTTTGCGGGCAAACGCTTTGCTGCCCCAGCTGTCGAGCGGCTGGCCGTCGAGCAAAATATCCCCGTCCGACGGCGGCTGATGGCGGCCAAGCATTTTCAGCAGCGTTGATTTACCGGAGCCGTTATGGCCAATCAGGCCGGTGACTTTTCCCGCCGGGAAGGTTAACGACAGAGGATGCAGCAGCGTTCGGCCGGGCACGCGGAAGGTCACGCGGTCCAGTGAAAACGTCGTATCGGAGTGCGGAATGTTTTCCTGCATAACGGAACCTGGTCAGAGGCGCGGCGAACCGCGCCCGTTAAGTGGTTAGAAACGGAAAGTCGCGGTCGCCACAACCTGGCGCTCAGCGCCCCAGAAGCAGCCATAAGTATTAAAGCAGCTTGCCACATACTCTCGGTCAAACAAGTTGTTCACGTGAAGCGCCACGTTAGAACCCGCCATACCCACGCGGGCCAGGTCATAACGGACTAATGCATCAACAACCGTGTAGCTACCCACCTTAAAGGAGTTCGCTGGATCACCATAGCTGGAGCCAGTGAAACGTGCGCCAGTACCCAATGTCAGTCCAGACAGAGGACCGTTAAATAAGGTGTAGTCCCCCCACAGGGATGCCATATGTTTTGGCACCTGTGCCGGCGTGTTACCTTTGTAGGAGGTATCCGTAGTGTATTGCGCATCGGTATAGGTATAAGAACCGACAACGTTGACACTAGCTGAAAGCGCAGCTTTGGCTTCAATCTCCACGCCGCGCGAACGAATTTCACCACCTTCAACCGAGAAAAGCGAACCTGCAGGATCGGCCATCAGGTTATTGGTTTTGGTCAACTGATAGAGGGCACCGGTAATCACGATAGGACGATCGTTGGGTACGTATTTCACACCAGCTTCGTACTGTTTACCTTTAGACGGAGCAAAAACATTACCGCTTGCGCCGGTCTGCGAGGCTGGCTCAAACGATTCGCTATAACTGAAATAAGGCGTCATACCGTTATCGAACAGGTAGTTAACACCACCGCGCCAGGTAAATTGTTTATCATTTCTGGAGCTCTGCGTAGCGGAAACACGGTTCAACGAATCCTGCTTCGCCCAGTCGTAACGGCCACCCAGAGTAACCAGCACTTTATCCCACTGCGCCTGGTCCTGTACGTAAAGACCCGTCTGTTTCTGTTTATTCAGCACTTGATAAGCACCTGATGGCCCTGGGTGCGAACCAAAATCAAAATCGCTGCGATCGAGATTATAGATATCGGATGGCGTCACTGAACCCGCATAGCCAAACCAGGAATCGATATCGTTACGCATCCGCATGAAATCGACGCCAGTCAGCAGAACATGATCTACTGAACCGGTTGCGAACTTGCTTTGCAATTGGGTATCGACAGAGAAATTCTGTAATTTTTCATTATCAATAACGTACTGCCGGGTCAGCGTATGGCCCCATTGTGACTGAGGAACACTGGCGCAAGGGCTGGTGGTTGGGTTGCTCGAATAAAGTGGGTCAGAACACATGCCATAGCCGTAGACACTGTTCTGCGAAACTTTATTTTGCGCGTAACGCAGGTTCTGGCGCACCGTAAAGGTATCGTTGAATTCGTGGTCAAAGCTATAGCCAACCATTTTCTCATTACGTGAGTAAGTATTGTTGTTGGCGCCTTCGTTGAAGTCGGTTGGGAGACGATTACCGTTCGGTAACGTTGACACCGTTCCCTCTTTCGGCAACCACCCGTAGTAACCAGTCTCCGGCTCATTCTGAAAGTAGGAGAGGAACGTAAAGTTAGTTTTGTCATCCGGGCGCCAGCTAAAAGCGGGTGCAATCGCGTAACGTTGCTCCTCAGCGCCCTTCTGCTGTGCATTAGCGGAGCGCGCCAGACCAGTCAGGCGATAAGAATAAACGCCGTCCTCGTCAATCGCATCGCTGAAGTCAAAACCGGTCTGCCATAGATTATCGGTGCCCATTTTAAACTGGACTTCTTTTAGCGGCTCCGTTGTAGGACGTTTGCTGACCATATTCAGCAAACCACCCGGACTGCTCTTTCCGTAAAGTACGGAAATCGGACCGCGCATAACTTCCGCACGCTCCAGCATATAGGGATCAATCACCGCATCATTATAGAAGTTACCCTGCATTTTCAGGCCATTCAGAAAGTTATTCTGGCTTTGGCCATCAGCAGCGAAACCGCGGATGATCAGATAGTCATAAGTATTAGAGGCACCACGCGTTCCCACGGCAACACCAGGCGTATAGCTCAGTGCTTCTTTAACGGACTTCGGTTGATGTAGCGCCATCTCCTCAGCGGTCACCACGGAAATAGACTGTGGCACCTTTTGTATAGGCGTATCTGTTTTGGTTCCGGTGGCCGATTGTCGCGCCGCGATGGTCGCTGCCGGTCCCCAGGCGCTCTCCTGCGGGGCCGGAGCGGCAGTAACGGTAATGGTTTCTTCTTTCGGTTCAACTGCCGCCTGTGCATAAACAGACATGCCGCTAACCGCCGTGGCTACTACAGCTGCGAGTTTACGCAGCGAGTGATTTGGCTGAGCAGTTTTAAGACGCGCCATGGGTATATCTCTAATAGAAGTGAATGATAACGTAAACGAGAATTATTATTATAACGGCTGACATAATAGGCGAAACGATCGCGGCAAGGCAAGAAATATGCCCTTGACGAAATATCAAAGGATGAATAAATAACCAGACGGTAAGTGTGGAGTTAAGCGGGTGTTAATTAATTTATCGATATAAAAAGGCCCCCTAATACTGAGGTATTAGGGGGCCTTTATTTCAGCATCCATTTAAGCGACGAAACGTCGGCTTAAAGGATGAAGCGGATCGTTAATTACTGCCGAACATATCCTTAATCCAGCCCGCGACGCCATCGCTCTTCTCCTGCTTCGGCGGTTGCTGCTGCTGGTTTTGCTGCGGCTGCTGCTGCCCGGACTGATTAAACGGGTTATTCGCCTGTTGCTGTTCAAGCTGCTGCTGTTGGATCTGTTCGCCCTGGCGGCACAGCGCGTCCGGCGTGGTCGTCCATACCGGCAGCGAACGCATGCCGCCGCTGCAGACAAAGTTACCGCTGCCATCGACACCCATATCCACCACATCTTCCGGCGGCGTCAGCACCAGCGGGGTCGGGGTCTGGTTTGCCAGATAGCGTTGATAAATCGACATCGCGCCGCTGGCACCGTACAGCTTGGTCGGCTGGTTATTATCGCGACCCACCCAGGTAATGGTCACCTGACCGCCGTCAATACCGGCAAACCAGGTATCAACGTTGTTGTTGGTGGTCCCGGTTTTACCCGCCAGATGCAGACCCGGATACTTCGCGCCCAGCTGGCGACCGGTACCGCGCTGCACAACCTGCTGCATGGTCCATAGCGTCATGTAAGCCGCCTGGGCCGGCACCGCGCGCTCCGCCTGCGGATAGCTCTGATAGAGCACGGTGCCATCTTCGGCGATAACGGACCGCAGCGCTGACAGCGGCGCGCGGTTGCCCCCGCTGGCGATGGTCTGGAACGCCTGCGCCACTTCAATCGGCGTCAGGTTCAACGCCCCCAGCAGCATCGACGGAACCGCGTTCAGCTGATTCTTCGGCGCGCCCAGTTTAGTCCAGGTATCGACCACCGCCGGCAAGCCCAGCGCCATCCCGAGGTTCACCGTCGGCACGTTCATTGAACGCGTTAGCGCGTCGACCAGCATCACTTTACCGCTATCGCTGTAGCGACGGTCGTCGTTCTGCGGCGACCATGTCTGGCCGTTAGACAGACGAATCGAGATTGGCGCATCGGCAATCCAGGTATTGAGACGATACTGGTTCGGCTGGCTCAGCGCGGTCAGATAGGTCGCCGGTTTTGCCAGTGAACCAATCGAACGGCGCGCCTGCATTGCGCGGTTATAGCCGGCAAACTGCGGCTCCGCCCCGCCGACCATTGCCCGCACCTCGCCGGTGAAGCGGTCGACAACCACCATCGCGGTTTCCAGATCCGGCAGCTTACGCTGTTTCTTCAGCGCCGGAATACCTTCCGTCGCCGCCTTTTCCGCCGCATCCTGCGCGACTGAGTCGAAGGTGGTGAAGATCTTCACGCCAGAGAGATCTTTCACTTTGTCGCCCAGTTTCGCCTGCAGCTCCTGGCGCACCATCTGCATAAACGCCGGCTGCGGAGAGATAACCCCGCCGCGCGGCTGTACGCCCAGCGGACGCGCGCTCAGCATGTCATACAGCTCCTGATCGATAACCTGCTGCTGCTGCAGCAGACGCAGCACAAGGTTGCGTCGCTCCAGCGCCAGTTTCGGGTTACGCCATGGGTTGTAGACCGACGCGCCTTTTACCATCCCCACCAGCAGCGCCTGCTGATCGAGGCTCAGCTCTTCCACCGGACGGCCAAAGTAATAGAGGCTCGCCAGCGGGAAGCCGCGGATCTCGTTATCGCCGCTCTGACCGAGGTACACTTCGTTCATATACAGCTCAAGGATACGATCCTTGCTGTAGCGGGCATCAACGATCAGCGCCATATAGGCTTCGTTAGCCTTACGCCAGTAAGAACGTTCGCTGGAGAGGAACAGGTTCTTCACCAGCTGCTGGGTCAGCGTACTCGCCCCCTGCACCGTACGCCCGGCGGTCAGGTTCGCCAGCACCGCGCGGCCAATCGAGTAGAGACTGATGCCGTCGTGTTCGTAGAAATGGCGGTCTTCCGTCGCCAGCAGGGTATCGACCAGCAGATCCGGGAAGCCGTTGCGCTTAACAAACAGACGCTGTTCGCCGTTGGCCGATTGCAGCATGGTGATCAGGCGCGGATCGAGACGGAAGAAACCGAACTGGCGGTTATTATCCATATTCTCGATGGTGTCCAGGCGATCGCCGTTGAAGGTCAGACGCGCGCGCACCTGCCCTTCTTTACTGTCCGGGAAATCGAACGGACGGCGAATCATCTCGATGCTGTTGGCCTGTACCGTATATTCGCCCGGGCGCGTCATCGCGCTCACCTGGCGATACTGCGTGGCGTTAAGCAGGCGCACCATTTCGTTTTTGCTGATCTGCATATCCGGCTCAAGGTTGACCATCCGGCCATAGACCGCGGCGGGCAGATCCCAGACTTTACCATCAATGCGGCTACGGATTTTCTGATCGAGGTAGACGCCATAGGCGGCAATCAACACCGCGCAGACAACCCCAATCTTAATCAGCAGCCATAGCCAGGCGCGTTTACGACGAGGGGGTTTACCGCCTTTGCCTTTTCCTTTCCGCGGCATCGGTTTTTCATCCTCATAGTCATCATCGTAATCGTCATCGTAGTCCTCTTCCCGAACCCGACGACGAGTTACCTTTTGTTTTGCCGGGCGCGAGGGTCTCCCCTTCCGTCCGATCGGCTCGCGGTCATCTCCCGCCATGCTTTTTCTCCGCAACTTACAGGCGTAAAGGCCTGATTCTCAATGTTTCCCCGATTGGGGGAAAGAAGAAATCTCTCAAATTGACGCCCGACCGTTTTGGCTTTCAGGCGACCATTTATGAACTGCGCGACGCGTTATCATGTCGCTCGCATGATTTTCACTTTAAAAATTCACCATACAAATCACATTGTTACCGGCTTCATCGACAGAATAGTTCGGGACACGGTACTTGTTGTCCAGGCGATACAGGATAGCACTAAACCGCGACATTCTTAACCAGCATTTTACATGCTCATCAGGTAACAAAAGGGAAATTATTATGTTTTTTAACAACATAAACATGTCCGTCCGTATCCTTCTACATGCCGCCAAAAGAAAGCGGAACGGCAACGCCGGAAAATAGTATTTCCGCCAGCAAAAAGGAATAACGCAGATGAAAGAAAAGGAATTTAAAAGCGCACAATGATAAAAACGAGAGCCGCTTAACATTTATACCCGTCATACTTCAAGTTGCTTATGTGTTGGCTACGCTCATTCCCCCAGTCACATAGTTATCTATGCTCCTGGGGACTCACTCCCTTGCCGCCTTTAAGCAACACGAATTATTTAGGGTATATAATTTGGCAGATTTTCTGATGACTACGGATAAATATTTGTTAAACTGTCAGCCAATTAATTTTTCCGATTAATATATTATGCGCAACTTTATTCTATTTCCGCTGATGGCGGTCGTCCTGCTCTCAGGTTGTCAGCAAAATCGCCCGACAACCCTCAGTCCTGCCGTGAGCGGTCAGGCCCAGCTAGAGCAGCTTGCCTCCGTCGCTGCCGGGGCGCGCTATCTGAAGAATAAGTGCAACCGCAGCGATCTTCCCGCCGATGAAGCGATTAACCGTGCGGCAATAAACGTGGGTAAAAAGCGCGGATGGGCGAATATTGACGCTAATCTTTTAAGCCAACGCAGCACGCAGCTATATCAACAACTCCAGCAGGACAGTACCCCGGAAGCGACAAAATGCAGCCAGTTTAATCGCCAGCTGGCGCCCTTTATTGATAGCCTGCGCGGCAATAAATAGCGCTTATTTTAATTCCGCTCGCGCAATTTTTATTCCGCCTGCGGACTCTCCTCAATCTTCCCACCCGGCCAGTCATCCAGCGCCGCGAGGGTAAATGTTTTACCGTTGAAGCTAAATACGGTGAGATCCTGCTGAATCTGCTCAATAACCAGGTTTGCCAGCGGCGAATCGCCCTCCCTCCAGGATTGTCCGTTTAATACAATGCTGCGTTTCTCCGCCAGCGAGGCGTAGACGTGCGCGCTGTAGCGCAGAGGCGGCAGGTTATCTTCATCTATCGCTATTTCCGGTTCAGCCTCAATTTCGGGCTCGGCGTTAACCGGCGCCACGGCAGCTTTGACCGCAGGTTGATTCAGCGGAACTAACGCCGCATGGGCTACCGGCGGCCTCATCGACTGCGGCTCGGGCTTGTTCCGCCACTGCTCGCCGCCGAACCATCCGAGCGCAATCAGCAGCGCGGCGTACAGCGGTACGGTCACGAAGGGGATCTGCACCATTCTTCCCACCGCCGCCGGGGGCTCAGACTGCGGGTACGGCTCTTGCGGGCGAATAAGCACGGGTTTCTCCTTAATCAAGACACACCATCCCGGCCCGGGGTTTTGGCCCCGCGGGCCGGGAGGTTATGGTTTTACTTACTGCTTACCGGCAGCCCGGCGCCCTGGCCATCGCCCTGCGGCAGCTCCAGCACCGCAACGGACCAGGCCGGCAGGGTGACGGTGCCGTCAGCGGCAATCTGCACGCCGTTTGCCAGCGAGTTTTCGCCCGCCGCCTGCTGGATCGCGCTCAGCTGCAGCGTTTCACCGGCAAACTCATTCAGCGTGCGGCTTTCCGGCGCGGCGTTAATCGCCACTACCAGGCCGTCAAGGCGGCTATCCAGGCTGGCGCCCGCTTTCATCCCGTCATCCACGGTCATCACCAGCAGACCGGCCTGCTGGTCTGAACCGGTATTACGGAAATCAACGCGCTTCATTACCGCGCTGCCGTCGCCTAAGGTGAACAACGGCGAGGATTTCCGCAGCTCGGTCAGTTCCTGGTAGAACGCGGTCATCTGCTTCAGCTCCGCTTCGCCCGGAGTGGCAACCATCTCTTTGACGCGAGTAATTACGTCATAGTTGCTGCCGTCATCGCTGATGCGCGGCATGCCAACGTTGTAGTTATTATCCTGCAGGGAATAATCCACGCGGTTGAACCAGTCACCGGAATCGTAGGAGTCGCGGGTAAAGGATTTCGAACGCAGCAGTTCCGAGCCCTGCTGATCGAACGCGATCCCCTGCCCCAGCATCACCGTCGCCAACGAAACGGCCTGCATGCGAACGCGGGTCGCCAGGTCGGCTTCCTGGGACGCTTTATAGCTAATCATGTCCCACAGCGTCTGGTTGTCGTGCTTCGAAACATAGTTGACGACTTCCGTCGGGTCTGCGGCGTAGCCGCCAGGCGCGCCGTTATAGTCAATTTCGCTGCCTTTCTTCGCCGCGCCGTCTTTGTCGATCATCACAAAATCAGCGAGGTTACCGGCCATCCCCAGACGGGTCAGATCGGCCAGATGGCGGACCTGGTCATCACTCAGGCTGGCGAGTTCGTTTGGCAACACGCCCGCGCCGCTGCCAACGCCCTGGTTCTGACGCAGCGCATCGCCGGAATCGAACGGGCCGCCGCCGCGCACGGAATCGCGCAGGCGATCGGAGAACGTGCCGATGCCGGTACCTTTCAGGTTAATCTGCGAGGCGATTTCAAAACGATCGCTCTGGTTAGAGTCCCAGCCTTCGCCGAAGAAGTAGATATCCGGGTTCAGCGCCTTAATGCGCTCCCACGCTGACAGAATTTGCGCTTTCGGGTGATAGCCCATCAGATCGAAGCGGAAACCATCGATTTTGTAGTCCGTGGTCCACACCGCCAGCGAGTCGGCGATCAGCTTGGCAAACATCCGATGCTCCGGCGCGGAGTCGGAACAGCAGGTGGCGGATTCGACGCTGCCGGTGGTTTCATTCAGACGCTGATAGTACCAGGGCACGATCTTATCCAGCACCGACGTGCGGTCGCTCGGGCCCGCGGCGTTGGTGTGGTTGTAGACCACGTCCATAATGACGTTCATCCCCAGATCCTGCTTGATCGCCTGAATCATGGTGCGGAACTCTTTAATGCGCGCCGTGCCTTCCGGATCGGTCGCGTAGGATCCTTCAGGAACCGTATAGTGGAACGGATCGTAGCCCCAGTTATAGGAGTCGGTCTGCGCCACCAGCGTATTCAGCGCCTGCACCTGCGGATTATCCTGGCTATCGCTCTGCTTAAGCTGATTCAGTACCTCTTCCACCGTGGAGCCGCTGTCGCAGTATCCGGCGAACTCGCTGCTTTTCACCGCGCTGTTCACTTCGCACAGGCGGCTGAACGGTTGCTGAATATCGGCGACTTTGTCGCTGAACTCGTTCACCGTCGCCAGATCGAAGACCGGTAGCAGCTCAACGTGCGTGACGCCTGAAGCGGAGAGCTTCTTCAGATGCTGCACCATATTGCTGTCGCCGGCGGTCAGCGCAAGGTATTTTCCGCGCAGTTCGGCCGGAACGGTCTGGTCCCACGCAGAGAGATCGCGAATATGCGATTCATGGATCGTCATCTTCGCTAAATCCGCTTTCGTCTTCTGGGCATGCGGCATCGTCAGGCTGTCCCAGCCGTCAGGCTTCAGCGCGCTGTCGTTGAGATCGACAACCTGGCTGTACTCCGAGTTGGTCGACAGGCTATGCGCATACGGGTCGGTGACTTCGTACTGTTCAACCTTGCGCGACTGCAGGTGATAAACCGTCATCGCATAGCGGTAGAACGCGCCTTTCAGATCGCTACCGCCCTGCCATGACCACGCGCCGGAAGCGCTGTCGCGGGTCATCGGATGGCTGCCAATCACTTTTTTGTCCGCGCTGTAGACCACCACATCCACCTGCTGAGCGGTCGGCGCCCAGACGCGGAAGGTGACGCCGCCGTCGGTCAACTGCGCGCCGTAGCTCAGCGCTTCCGCCGCTTCGGCATAGGTGTCATCCAGGACGCCCGCCGTCTGCACCTGTGTGGCGGAAATCAGGATCCCGTCCTCTGCGGCGGCAATGGCGACCGTTTCGCCCTGCAGCAGCTCGTCAACGTTCGCATTGTCCGGCAGCTTAAAAGCCGCATAACTGGAAAGGTGCGGGAAGCGCATGCTGACCTGCTGGCTGACGGTAGTCGGCGTCAGTTTCAGGTAACGGTCGATAAATTTGCCTTCGCCATCCGCCGCCACTTTACTGCTGTGGCTGTAGTAGAGGCGCACGATGGGCTTGTCCTGTCCGCCCGGCCACAGCAGAGTATTTTTATCGACCCAGTGGGCTTCGGCCAGCGCGACGCCAAAAGCGGCGCGGAAAGCGTCGGCGCGGGAGTCATAGACCGCGCTGTTACCGGCGATCACCGAAACCGTACGATCGGTGAAGTCGCCAAACGACACCCGCAGGTCGCTATCGATCAGCTTATCAGTGCCGTCGCGGACAATGACGTTGATACAGCCGCTCTCTTTGTTGAGCGGAATCACCCAGTACGGGCCATATTTATCGCTGCCGCTCGGCGTGGTGCTGACGTCATTCCAGTCCGCTACCGGCGCGCTCAGCGCGTCGCAGGTTTCGTTGTTCCATAAGTAGAGGTTTTTGCTGCTGTAGTCCGCCGCGCTACTGCTGGTGATGCCGGCAATATCCACCAGGTGGATGACCGCCTGGTTTTCTACTGCCGTGACCGCTTCGCCGGGCACCGCAACGTCAGGTAAACGTACAACGACATCCTGATTACCAGGGGTGTCGGGATTTCCAGAGGAAGAAGAAGAGGATCCGTTATCGCAGCCGCTAAGTAAAACCAGCGATCCCAGAACCAGGGCATTACGGGTATATCTGAGCATTCGATAGTCCCTTTAATACCCGTCATACTTCAAGTTGCATATGCGTTGGCTGCCTCGCTCACCCCAGTCACGTACTTAAGTACGCTCCTGGAGACTCACTGCGTTGCCGCCTTCCTGCAACTCGAATTATTTAGGGTATATGCTGATTAATTATATGAAGTGTTCTATGAACGAAATTAGTCAGAGTGCATTACAGCACCATGAAAAATGACGAGCATATCTTTAAAGCGTCGATAATTAGATATTCTTGCTCTCTTAGGTTCAATCATCCATTCACTCATCCTCCGGGGGCGTAGGCGGCCGGAGGAGTAAAAATAAAAAGGGAATGACGACCACAATAGCCAAACTCTTTATGATTCACCGCGACCTACGCAGATTCCCGCAATAAGCACGCTCAAAAATAAAAAATGCCCCACCCATATCGGTAGGGCGGTACCTTTTGTTGAGGGAAATAGAATGAGCAAAGGAATAAAAATGCATAATTCCGTGATGAGATTAACAATACCAAATAAAAAAATAATAAAATATGCGCCTCATATTGTGACCTCCATCATATTATTTTTTATCTGCCAGCAGCTCGCGCAATTAACCTGGAAAATAATTATCCCGGTAAACTTTACGGATAACGTATTGAGCTCTGCCGATATGACGGCACCCGCAGCCCCTACCCCGGAAACGGCGCTGCCGCGCTTTACGCTGTTTGGCCTTGCGGAGAAAACCCCCGCCTCCGCGCCCGGCGGCAACCTCGACCAGGCGCCCGTTTCGGCGCTCAAACTTCGCGTTACCGGACTGCTTGCCAGCACCGACCCGTCCCGCGCCATCGCCATAATGATGAAAGGAAATCAACAGGTTAGTCTCGTGATTGGCGATAATACGCCGGGCGGAGAGGCGAAAATTGTCGCTATTTTCCCTGACCGCCTGATTGTTAATTACCGCGGCAGAAACGAGGCTATCCCGCTGTTTAACGACCCGCCCGCTGCCAGCAAAAATAGCGCCGCGCCGCCAGCCCGCCACTTGGCGCAGGAGCTCCGCGCGCAGCCGCAAAATATTCTTCATTACCTTAATATTTCGCCAGTCATGGTTAATGACAAGCTCAGCGGATATCGCCTGAACCCGGGCAAAGACCCAGCGCTATTTCGCCAGGCGGGTCTCCGGGAAAACGATCTGGCGATAGCCCTCAACGGTCTGGATTTACGCGATAAAGAGCAGGCTCGCCAGGTATTAGACCAGTTGCCGGAATTAACTGAAATAACCCTTACCGTTGAACGCGACGGCCAGAAAAACGATATTTATCTAGCCCTGAGGGATGAATAATTGATCATCGCCAACGTTATCCGCTCATTTTCCCTGACGCTGCTGATATTCGCCGCACTGTTATTCAGGCCAGCCGCGGCGGAAGAGTTTTCCGCGAGCTTCAAGGGCACCGACATTCAGGAATTTATCAATACGGTGAGTAAAAACCTGAATAAAACGGTCATTATCGATCCCAGCGTGCGCGGCACCATTACCGTACGCAGCTACGACATGCTTAATGAAGAGCAATATTATCAATTCTTCCTCAGCGTGCTCGATGTCTACGGCTTCGCGGTGATTAATATGAATAACGGCGTCCTGAAAGTGGTGCGTTCGAAGGACGCGAAAACCGCCGCGGTGCCGGTGGCGAGCGACGCTGCGCCGGGTATTGGCGATGAGGTCGTCACCCGCGTGGTGCCCCTGACCAACGTCGCCGCCCGCGATCTGGCGCCCCTGCTGCGCCAGCTTAACGACAACGCTGGCGCAGGCAGCGTGGTGCACTATGAACCCTCCAACGTCCTGCTGATGACCGGCCGCGCGGCGGTCATCAAACGGCTGCTAACCATCGTCGAACGCGTCGATAACGCCGGAGACCGAAGCGTAGTAACCGTTCCCCTCGCCTGGGCCTCCGCCGCCGATGTGGTCAAGCTGGTGACCGAACTCAACAAGGACACCAGCAAATCAGCGCTGCCCGGCTCGATGGTCGCCAACGTGGTGGCCGATGAACGCACCAACGCGGTACTGGTCAGCGGCGAGCCGAACTCCCGCCAGCGAATCATCGCCATGATTAAGCAGCTCGATCGCCAGCAGGCGACGCAGGGCAATACTAAAGTGATCTACCTGAAATACGCCAAAGCCTCCGACCTGGTCGAAGTGCTGACCGGCATCAGCAGCACGATGCAGAGCGAAAAGCAGGCCGCGAAGCCGGTGGCGGCGCTGGATAAAAATATCATTATCAAAGCGCATGGCCAGACTAACGCCCTGATCGTCACCGCCGCCCCGGACGTGATGAACGACCTTGAACGGGTAATCGCCCAGCTTGATATCCGCCGCCCGCAGGTGCTGGTCGAAGCGATTATCGCCGAAGTGCAGGACGCTGACGGTCTGAACCTCGGCATCCAGTGGGCCAATAAAAATGCCGGAATGACCCAATTCACCAATAGCGGCCTGCCGATATCCACCGCCATCGCCGGGGCCAACCAGTACAACAAAGACGGCACCGTCAGCAGCTCGCTGGCCAGCGCCTTAAGCTCCTTCAACGGCATTGCCGCCGGCTTCTACCAGGGCAACTGGGCGATGCTATTAACCGCCCTCTCCAGCAGCACCAAGAACGACATTCTCGCCACGCCGAGCATCGTTACCCTCGACAACATGGAAGCCACCTTTAACGTCGGCCAGGAGGTCCCGGTACTCACCGGCTCGCAAACCACCTCCGGCGATAACATCTTCAATACCGTCGAGCGTAAAACCGTCGGCATCAAGCTGAAAGTGAAGCCGCAAATCAACGAAGGCGATTCAGTTCTGCTGGAGATTGAACAGGAGGTCTCCAGCGTGGCGGACGCCGCCTCCAGCACCAGTTCGGATCTCGGCGCGACCTTCAATACCCGCACGGTCAATAACGCAGTGCTGGTCGGCAGCGGCGAGACGGTGGTCGTCGGCGGCCTGCTGGATAAAAGCGTCTCCGACACCGCCGACAAGGTACCGCTGCTCGGCGATATTCCGGTCATTGGCGCGCTGTTCCGTTCCACCAGTAAAAAGGTCTCCAAGCGCAACCTGATGCTGTTTATCCGCCCGACGGTGATCCGCGACCGCGACGAGTACCGTCAGGCCTCATCCGGGCAGTACACCGCCTTTAATGACGCCCAGAGCAAACAGCGCGGCAAAGAGAACAATGACGCGATGCTGAATCAGGATCTGCTGGAGATCTACCCGCGCCAGGATACCGCCGTGTTCCGCCAGGTCAGCGCCGCTATCGACGCGTTCAATCTGGGAGGCAATCTATGACCCCCGCCGCTGAACGACGCCCGCTGCTCCCCTTCGGCTACGCCCGCGCGCACAACGTGATGCTCCTGAGCAACGGCGAAAGCTGCGAGGTTTTCTGCCTCGCCGCTACCGCGCCGCAGGCGCTGCTGGAAGTCCGCCGGGTCGCCGCGATGCCGTTTCGCCTCGAGCGGCTGGAAGAAGAGGCGTTCGAAAAGCTGCTGGTGCTGAGCTATCAGCGTGACTCCGCCGAGGCCCGACGCATGATGGCGGATATCGGCAACGAGCTGGACTTATACACCCTTGCTGAAGAGCTGCCGGACACCGACGACCTACTGGACAGCGAAGACGACGCGCCGATTATTCGCCTGATTAACGCCATGCTTACCGAGGCCATCAAAGAGAAAGCCTCGGATATTCATATCGAAACCTATGAGCGCCACCTGCAAATTCGCTTTCGCGTCGACGGCGTCCTGCGCGAAATCCTGCGCCCCCAGCGCCGCCTCGCCGCGCTGCTGATCTCGCGCATTAAGGTGATGGCGAGCCTGGATATCGCCGAAAAGCGCATTCCTCAGGATGGGCGCATGGCGCTGCGCATTGGCGGACGCGCCGTCGACGTGCGCGTCTCCACCCTGCCGTCGAGCTACGGCGAGCGCGTGGTGCTGCGTCTGCTCGATAAAAATAGCGTCAATCTCGACCTGTTGACCCTCGGGATGACTCCCGCCCTGCTGAAGCAGGTAGATGGGCTGATCGCCCGCCCGCACGGCATCGTGCTGGTGACCGGGCCGACCGGTTCGGGAAAAAGCACCACCCTCTACGCCGCGTTGAGCCGCCTCGACGCGCGGGAACGCAACATCATGACCATTGAAGACCCCATCGAATATGAGCTGGAGGGCATCGGTCAGACCCAGGTTAACGCGAAAGTCGATATGACCTTTGCCCGCGGGCTGCGCGCTATTTTGCGCCAGGACCCTGACGTGGTGCTGGTGGGCGAAATCCGCGATGGCGAGACGGCGCAAATCGCCGTACAGGCCTCGTTAACCGGCCATCTGGTGCTCTCGACGCTGCACACCAACAGCGCGCTGGGGGCCATCTCGCGCCTGCAGGACATGGGCGTGGAGCCTTTTCTGCTCTCCACCTCGCTGCTGGCGGTGATGTCGCAGCGGCTGGTGCGCCGACTCTGCCCGCACTGCCGCCAGCAGGAACCGGCAAACGCCGACGCCGCCCGCCAGATGGAGATCGCCCCCGGCACGGCGCTCTGGCAGCCCCGGGGCTGCGCCGAATGCGGTTTTACCGGCTATCGCGGACGCACCGGCATCCACGAACTGCTGCTGGTGGACGATCGCGTACGCATGGCTATCCACCGCGGCGAAAATGAGGTGACGCTGATCCAACAGCTAGGGGCGGATTATATGACCCTACGCCGCGCCGGGCGGGAAAAGGCGCTGGCCGGGATCACCAGTTGGCAAGAGGTGCTAAGGGTCACCGAGCAGCCGATCGCGGAGGCTTCCTGAAATGACGCTGTTTCGTTACCAGGCCCTTGACGAACAGGGCAAACCCCGGCGCGGCGTCCAGCAGGCGGACTCCGCCCGCCACGCGCGCCAGCTATTGCGAGAAAAGGGCTGGCTGGCGCTTGACATCGACCCGGCAGCCGGCGGCGGCAGGCCATTGCGCTTTATCCGCCGCACCGGCGCCCGCGATCTCGCCCTCGTCACCCGCCAGTTGGCGACGCTGGTCGCCGCCGCCATCCCGCTGGAAAAAGCGCTCGACGCGGTGGCCCAGCAGAGTGAAAAACCGCAGTTGAAAACGCTGATCGCCGGCGTACGCGGCAAAGTGCTGGAAGGCCATTCGCTGGCGGAAGCGATGCGCGGCTACCCGAATTGCTTCGACGCGCTCTACTGCGCGATGGTCGCCGCCGGAGAAGCTTCAGGCCACCTCGACGGCGTGCTGAACCGGCTGGCGGACTACACTGAGCAGCGCCAGCAGCTTCGCGCCCGCCTGCTGCAGGCGATGATTTACCCCATCGTGCTGACCCTGGTGGCGGTCAGCGTGATTGTGATTCTGCTTTCAACGGTGGTGCCGAAGGTTGTCGATCAGTTTATCCACCTTAAGCAGGCGCTGCCGTTTTCCACCCGCCTGCTGATGGCGATGAGCGATATGCTGCGCGCCGCCGGGCCGTGGCTGCTGCTGGCCGCCATGCTCATCGCTCTGCTGCTGCGCTACCTGCTGCGGCAGCCGGCAAAGCGACTGGCCTGGCACCGGCTGCTGCTGCGCCTGCCGCTGATTGGCCGGGTCGCGCGCAGCGTTAACAGCGCCCGCTACGCCCGCACCCTGAGCATTCTCAACGCCAGCGCCGTTCCGCTGCTGCTGGCGATGCGCATCAGCGCGGAAGTGTTAAGCAACGCCTGGGCGAAGCGCCAGCTGGAAGCCGCCAGCGACGCGGTGCGCGAAGGCGTCAGCCTCCATCGCGCGCTCGAAATGACCCAGCTTTTCCCACCGATGATGCGCTACATGGTCGCCAGCGGCGAACGGAGCGGCGAGCTCAACGGCATGCTGGAGCGCGCGGCGGATAACCAGGATCGGGAGCTGAGCGCGCAAATTCAGTTGGCCCTCAGTCTGTTTGAACCTCTGCTGGTAGTGGCGATGGCCGGCATGGTGCTGTTTATCGTCCTCGCCATCCTGCAGCCGATACTGCAGCTCAATACTTTGATGAGTATGTAATTGTTCTAATGGAGAAAAATATGCAACGACAGCGCGGATTCACCTTACTGGAAATCATGGTGGTGATTGTTATCCTCGGCGTGCTCGCCAGCCTCGTGGTGCCCAACCTGATGGGCAACAAGGAAAAGGCCGACCGGCAAAAAGTGGTCAGCGATCTTGTGGCGCTCGAGGGCGCGCTGGACATGTATAAACTGGACAACAGCCGCTATCCCACCACCGAGCAGGGGCTGCAGGCGCTGGTCAGCGCGCCATCCGCCGAGCCGCACGCGCGCAACTATCCCGAAGGCGGCTATATTCGCCGTCTGCCGCAGGATCCCTGGGGCAGCGATTACCAGCTACTGAGCCCCGGCCAGCACGGACAGGTGGATATTTTCAGCCTTGGGCCGGACGGCGTGCCGGAGAGCAATGACGATATCGGCAACTGGACGATCGGGAAGAAATAGTGCGACAGCGCGGCTTTACGTTGCTGGAGATGATGCTCATTTTGCTGCTGATGGGGGTCAGCGCGGGCATGGTGCTGCTGGCCTTCCCCGCCTCGCGCGACGATAGCGCGGCGCAGACGCTGGCGCGCTTTGAAGCGCAGCTGCACTTTGTCCAGCAGCGAGGGCTGCAAACCGGCCAGTTCTTTGGCGTCTCGGTGCACCCAGACCGCTGGCAGTTTCTGGTTCTGGAGGCCCGCGATGGCGCCGATCCGGCTCCCGCCGACGACGGCTGGAGCGGCTATCGCTGGCTGCCGCTGCGCGCCGGACGCGTCGCCACTTCGGGCAGAAGCGCCGGGGGCAAGCTGAACCTCGCCTTTCCGCAGGGCGATGCCTGGACGCCGGGCGACAATCCCGATGTGCTGATCTTTCCCGGCGGGGAGATGACGCCGTTCCGGCTGACCATCGGCGAGGCGCCAGGTATCGCGTATAACGCCCGCGGCAAAAGCCTGCCCGAAGCGCAGGAGGCGCAATGAAAAAGCAGTCCGGTATGACGCTGATTGAAGTCATGGTCGCCCTGGTCGTCTTCGCTCTCGCCGGGCTGGCGGTGATGCAGGCCACGCTCCAGCAAACCCGCCAGTTGGGACGCATGGAGGAGAAAACCCTCGCTAGCTGGCTGGCGGACAATCAGCTGGTACAGCTCCGGTTGGAAAACCGCTGGCCAGCGCTGAGCTGGTCGGAAACCACGGTGCAGGCGGCAGGCGTCAGCTGGCATATTCGCTGGCAGGGGGTGGAGACCGACCTGCCTCAGCTGCGGGCTCTGGACGTCGAGGTCCGCCACGCCAAAAGCGATAAGACCGCGATCTCTTCGCTGCGCACCTACGTGACGTCGCCATGATCCGGCGCTCAAGCGGCTTTACCCTCGTCGAAATGCTGCTGGCGCTGGCCATTCTCGCCGCGCTCAGCGTCGCCGCGGTCACGGTGCTGCAAAACGTGATGCGCGCCGATACGCTCACCCGCGATAAGGGCGGGCGCATGCAGGCGTTACAGCAAACGTTCAGCCAGATGGCGGCGGACTTTAGCCAAATCATTCCCCGCCGCAGCCGCGACAGCGCGAGCCTGTTTTTTGCCGGGCGCTTTCAGCTCGGCAGCGACGACTGGGCGATCGCCTTTAGCCGCAACGGCTGGCCCAATCCTTTGGGGCTCCTGCCGCGTTCGGAAATTCAGAACGTCAGCTACCGCCTGCGCGACAGCCAGCTGGAACGTCTGAGCTACGAGCAGCAGGACCCGCTGCCCGGTAGCCAACCAACGGTGACTATTGTGCTGCGCGGCGTGCGGGCATTTGGCCTGCGTTTTTACGCCAGCGGCCGCTGGCAGGATGAATGGCTGCAGACGCAGACGCTGCCGCAGGGGCTGGAAGTCACCCTGACGCTGGAGCCGTACGGCGAGATCCGCCGACTGTTTCTGCTTACGCCGGGAGGCAGTCGATGAACAACCGCCAGCGCGGCGTCGCCCTGCTCATGGTGCTGCTGATCCTCGCCCTGATGATGGTGCTGGCGAGCGCCATGACCGAGCGCAGCGCGCGGATGTACCAGCAGACCGCCACCACCCTCGATAACCTGCAGGCCAAATGGTACGCGCTGGGGGCGGAAACCCTCGCGGCTGCGCTGCTGCAACGCGACACGATCGACTCGCCGAACCAGACCCATCTGGCGCAGAACTGGGCCCAGCAGGGACGCCGCTTTACGGTCAATGACGGCGAGATCTACGCCACAATGACCGACGCTCAGGCCTGCTTCAACCTCAACGCCATTAACCAGCGTGGCGACGACGAAAGCGACGAAATACCTTACCCCGCACAGATCTTTACCCGACTCCTGGAGAACCTCGGCAGCGAGCCGCTGCGCGCCTTACAGCTGACCGCCGCCCTGCGCGACTGGGTCGATGACGATCGCCAGGCCCTACTGAACGGCGCGGAAGACGAAGTCTATATGGCGCAATCCCCCGGCTATCTGACCGGCAATCAGCCGCTGCAGGACGTCAGCGAGCTGCGCCTGCTGGCCGGGATGGACGCCGCGCTCTATCAGCGCCTGTTGCCATTTGTCTGCGCCCTTCCGGAGGATGCGCTGCAGGTGAACGTCAATACCCTGCAGCCCGCTCAGGCCGCGCTGCTGGCGGCGATCTTCCCCGCTGAACTCACCGTCTCTGAAGCCCGGCAGCTAGTACAAACCCGCGCGGCTACCGGCTGGAGCAGCGTCGCCGCCTTCCTGTCGCAACCGACATTACAAAAAATCGATACCGCCGCCGCGCGTCCGTGGCTGGCGGTGCGCAGCGAGCGTTTTATCGCCACCTTTAGCGTGGTGATGGGCAGCGCCCGCTATCAGCAACGCAGCCTCTTGCAAAAGCAGGGGCGTACCTTCGGCGTCGTCCAGCGGCGCTACGGAATCTATTGGGTAGCCGATGAATAACCACCATACCTCTTCCGCCGCCGTGCTGATTGTTCGCCTCAATCCTGATGCCGTGACGGCGATATGGCGGCTTGCCGCGCCGGGCGACGCGGCGCAGGCCGGAGAGTGGCATCCTGACGCTGACGATCGGACGCTCAGCCTGCTGGCGCAGCGCCATCCGGCCTGGGTACTGGTGCCCGCCAGCGACTGCGCATTTCATCGCGTCACTCTGCCCGCCGGGGCGCGCAGAAGACCACAGCAGGCGCTGGGGTTTTTACTCGAAGAACAGCTGGCGACGGAGGTTGAGGAGAGCCACTTTGCCCTGCTCCACCAGCACAAAACCGACTGCGCCGTGGCGGTGGTCGGGCGGGAAAAGATGCGCGCCTGGCAGGCCTGGTGCGAGGGGCTCGGACTGAACGTGCTGGCCCTGACGCCGGATGTCCTTACCCTACCGCACAGTCCCACCGCCTGGAGCGCCGTACGCTGCGGCGAGCAATGGCTGTTTCGCTGTGATTCGTGGGGCGGAATGGCGGTGGAAACCGTATGGCTCGACCCGTTGCTGACCCACTGGCAAGACCTCGCGCCCATCGCCTGCTACTCGCCGCCGCCGGATATCGCCGCGCCGTGGCAGCCTCTCCCGGCGCAGGATCTGCTGGCGCTGGCGGCGGCCAATCCCGATGCGCGCAGAATCTGCTTACGCCAGGGCGATTTTGCTGCTAAACGCCGCCGGCAGCCGACGCCACGACGCTGGCGCCCGGCAATCGCCGGGGCGCTGGCGCTACTGCTGCTGTGGAGCGGTAATCGCCTCCACGATCATCTCATGCTGGGACAGCAGGCCGACGCCGCCGTGCAGGCCAGCCGTGATTTTTACCGCCAGTGGTTCAAAACGGAAAAGAACGTCGTCAACCCGCGCCAGCAAATGCAGCAGCATCTGCGAGAGATGAAAAACGCGGGCGCCCGGCCAGCGCTTATCTCGCGGCTCGGCGCGCTGCAGCAAATCATCGACGACACGCCGGGCATCCGCCTGCGGACGCTGAGCTTTGATGCCGCGCGCAACGCGCTGCAGCTGGAGATATCCGCCGTTTCCTCGCAGGCCATGGAGCAGTTCAGCCAGCGGGCGCGGGCGGGGTTTCGCGTGCAGACCGGCGAGATGAAGCCGCGCGCCGACGGTATTGAAGGGCGCCTGACGCTGGAGGGGGACGATGCATAACCTGCTCACCTTATGGCAACAGCGTACGCGCCGCGAACGGTATCTGCTGCTGGGGATGGTCGTAGCGCTGCTCATCGGCCTGGTCTATTACACGTTATGGCAGCCGTGGCAAAACCGCGAAGCGCAGTGGCGGCAAACGCTGGCCAGGGAGCAGGCCAGCCTGCAGTGGATGCGCCAGCAGACGCCCCTTCTCCGTCAGCTTAACCAGCGGAAACCTTCTGCCGCGCTGGAAGAACCCTCGACGGTGATTATGCGCGAAGCCGCCCGTCACGGCATCGCTATCGTTCGCCTGCAGCCGCAGGGCTCCCGCCTGAGCCTTACCGTACAGCCCGCCGATTTCCAGGCGCTGATGGCATGGCTGGACGCGCTGGGTCAGACGGGGATGACCACCGCCACCCTGGCGGTGACCGCCGTGGCGCAGCAGCCCGGTTGGGTGACGATTAATACGCTAGTGCTGGAGCGCAGCGATGAAAAATAGACTCACTATCGGCCTGCTACTGGCGGCGATCTATCTCTTCTGGCTGCTGCTCAGCGCGCCGGCGCGTCTGCTGGCTCTGGCGCTACCGGAAGGCGCGCGGCTCGTCGAACCAACAGGCACCCTGTGGAAGGGAGAAGCCCTTCAGGCCAGCTGGCGCGGCGTTGAATTAGCCTATTTACGCTGGGAATTTGGCTTCTCGTCCTGGCTTCCCGGCTGGCATATCCGTTTTAACGATCCTTCCGGTCTGCGCGGCCAGGTCTGGCTGCACGGTCTGAACGAATTCGTGGTGCGCGAGGGCCGACTCGAAGCTCCGGCCCGTTTAATCAGCCAGCGGCTAGCGCTGGGTATGCCGCTGGAAGCCCGCGGTCAGCTGGTGATGACGCTGCCGGAGGCCAGCTTTAACGCCGGCGGTTGCCGACAGATGACCGCCAGCACCGTGCAGTGGCGAGACGCGGCGCTCAGCTCCCCCGCCGGGTCGCTCGAACTGGCCCAGGTCAACGGCAAATTAAGCTGTACCCCGGCGGGCGCCCTGGCTGTCGCCCTGACCCAGGACTCCCATCAGCTCAGCCTCACCGGACAGGGCGTTCTAACGCCCGACGGGCGCTATACGTTTAACGGTACGCTACAACCTCGTCAGGCGGCTCCGGCACTGCTGACGCTGCTGCTCGCGCAAAACGGCCGTAAAGATGAGCAGGGACGTATACCGTGGCGGTGGCAAGGAGAGTGGCTATCCGAGGAGAAAAAATAATGTTCGAAAACATCGCGTTATTACCCGAGTTCGCCGCGCAATACCCGTCAATCTGGGGCGGCTTTTTATTCCTGTCCGGACTGGCGTTCGGCAGCTTTTTTAACGTCGTTATCCATCGTTTACCGCTGATGATGGCGCACGCAGAGGGAATCAATCTCTGTTTTCCCGCGTCGTTCTGTCCGCAGTGCCGTGAGCCCATCGCCTGGCGGGACAATATCCCGCTGCTGAGCTTCCTGTTTCTTAAGGGACGTTCGCGCTGCTGCGGGGAACCCATCTCGCCTCGTTATCCTCTGATGGAGCTGGCGACCGGCGCGCTGTTTATGCTGGTCGGATACCTGATACCTCCGGGCATACCGCTGCTGGGCGGCTTGCTTCTGCTGTCGGTTCTACTGATTCTTGCTACCATCGACGCGCAAACGCAGCTGCTGCCGGACGGGTTGACGCTACCGCTGCTGTGGGCCGGTCTGCTGTTCAATCTTTCCGATACCTTCGCGCCGCTGGCGGAGGCGGTCATTGGCGCGATGGCCGGGTATTTGTCGCTGTGGTCGGTGTACTGGGTGTTCCGTCTGCTGACCGGTAAAGAGGCGCTGGGCTACGGCGATTTCAAGCTGCTGGCGGCGCTCGGCGCGTGGCTCGGCTGGCAGGCGCTGCCGCAGACGCTGCTGCTGGCTTCCGCCAGCGGCCTGGTCTGGACGCTGCTGCAGCGCCTGATAACCCGGCAGTCGTTCCAGCAGCCTTTGGCCTTCGGGCCTTGGCTGGCGCTGGCGGGCGGCGGCATCTTTTTGTGGAGCCAGGTATAAAATATCCCCTGCTCGCGCTGCGCTTAGCAGGGCTACGGGCGGTGCTGGTCCGGTAGCCCGGGTAAGGCGCTTACGCCGCAACCCGGAAACTCTCCGGTTACGAATACTTTTTGGTGCGCCGGGTCGGGGCGGTATTGGCCGGATCGTCCGGCCAGACATGCTTCGGATAGCGCCCTTTCATCTCTTTTTGCACTTCGCGGTAGCTCCCCTGCCAGAATGCGCCTAAATCGCGGGTGATCTGCAGCGGGCGCTGCGCCGGCGACAGCAGCTCCAGCACCAGCGGCACCCGCCCCTGAGCGATGGTCGGGGTCGTCGCCTCGCCAAACATCTCCTGCATCCGCACCGCCAGCGCCGGAGGATTATCATCGTGATAACGAATCGCGATGCGGCTACCGGTCGGTACCGTATAGTGCGTGGGCAGTTCGCTGTCCAGCTTCTGGCGCAGCGGCCACGGCAGCCAGTTTTGCAGCGCCTGACGCACGTCCAGCGCCTTCAGCGCGCGCAGCGAATGGACGCCCGCCATCTGCGGCAGCAGCCACTGTTCAAGCGATGCCAGCAGCGATGCCTCATCAACGGCCGGCCATGCCTCCTCCGGCAGCCACTGCGCCGCGCAGTGCAGTCGCAAACGCAGCTGCTCCGCTTCCGGCGTCCAGTTAAGCACGCTCAGCCCCTTCTCGCGGATCCCGTTGAGCATCGCCTGATGCAACTCCTCTTCCGACGGCTTCGCCAGCGGCTGGGTCTTAATCACCAGGCGTCCGATACAGGTGCGCCGCCAGGCCTTCAGCGTGCCTAACGCCTCATCCCACTCGACGATATCGGAGCGCTGGGCCAGCGCCGGACACCGCTCAATCAGCGCGTGAATATCGACCGGCAGCGCCAGCAGGATCCGGGCGTCCGGCGATGCACTCCCTTGCAGCAGCAGTGGCGCAATCAACCATTCGTGGCGGCCCAGCGCATCGTCGGCGTCGAGCATCGCCCCCATCCCGTTAGCCAGTTGGTAGCGCCCCTCCTGGCCGCGGCGATGGGCGATACGGTCGGCAAAAGCGGAGGCCAGCAGCGCCGCGATTCTGTCGGCGTCGGGCTGACCGCCGCGCACCGTCAGCCTTTTCATCAGCTGCTGCGCCCGCTGCTGCCAGTTGCCCTGCTGACGGGCAAACGCCGCGCTAAGATCGCTATGGCCGCCGCGCGGCGGCTCTTCAAGGATCGCCGCCAGTTTAGCCGCCGTGGCGGCGCTATCGGCATCCTCCGCCGCGGTCAGCATCGCCGCCAGGCGCGGTTCGTTACCCAACGCCGCCATTTTGCGCCCGTGCGCCGACAGCCGCTCGCCTTCCAGCGCAGAAAGGTCGGTGAGCAGACGTCGGGCCGCAGCCAGATTGTTCGCAGGCGGCAAATCCAGCCAGCTAAGCTGGGCCGGGTCCTGGCATCCCCACTGCAACAGCTCCAGCAGCAGCGAAGACAGATCGCTCTGCAGGATTTCCGGGTCGCTCTGCGCCGCAGCGCGCTCGGCCTGCTCTTTAGCGAGTAGATGCAGGCAGATCCCCGGTTCCAGACGCCCGGCGCGTCCGGCGCGCTGGGTCATCGAGGCCTGGCTGATCCGCTGCGTGACCAGGCGAGTGAGCCCGGTGCGGGCGTCAAAGCGGGCGACGCGCTCCTGGGCGCTATCCACCACCAGACGAATCCCCTCAATGGTCAGACTGGTTTCGGCGATATTGGTCGCCAGCACCACCTTGCGCATCCCGGCAGGCGCAGGCAGTATCGCCTTGCGCTGCTCGTTCAGCGGTAGCGCGCCGTACAGGGGGCAAAGGATCACATCGCTCGCCACCCGCTCCGCCAGCCGCTCCTGTACCCGTTGGATCTCTCCGACGCCGGGCAGAAATAGCAGCATTGAACCGTTCTCGCTACGCAACAGTTCCGCAGCGGCAATCGCCACCCCTTCGTCAAACCGTTGATGGGCCGGCAGCGGCAGAAAACGCCGCTCAACCGGAAACGCGCGCCCTTCGGAAACGATAACCGGCGCCTCCGGCAGCAGACGCTGCAGGCGCTCATTATCGAGCGTCGCCGACATAATCAGCAGCTTGAGATCGTCGCGCAGCCCCTGCTGTACGTCGAGCAGCAGCGCCAGCGCCAGATCCGCCTGCAGGCTGCGCTCGTGAAACTCATCGAGGATCGCCAACCCCACGCCGCTCAGCTCCGGATCGCGCTGGATCATCCGCGTCAAAATGCCTTCCGTCACCACTTCGAGGCGCGTGTTCGGCCCGACGCAGGTCTCCGCGCGCATGCGGTAGCCCACGGTCTCGCCGGGCTTCTCCCCCAGCAGTTCTGCCAGCCGCTGCGCCACGTTACGCGCCGCCAGCCGCCGCGGCTCCAGCAGGATAATGCGCCCGCTAATTTCACCCTGCGCGAGGATTTGCAGCGGCAGCCAGGTGGATTTCCCGGCGCCGGTTGGCGCATTAAGCAGAACCTGCGGCGCATGCCGCAGGGCAGAAAGAAGTTCAGGGAGGACGGCGGCAACCGGCAATGAGGACACGAAGCGCTCCGGAGGTTAACATTTGCGGGCAAGCATTGTAGCATCCCGGTAATTCATTACCGAGTCTCTATCATGTCCGAGCCGAAAAGGCTGTTTTTCGCCCTTGAACTTCCCGCAGAAGTTCAGCAGCAGATCGTTCACTGGCGCGCCGCCAGCTTTCCCGAAGATGCGGGTCGACCGGTGACGGCGGCAAACCTCCATCTGACGCTGGCGTTTCTTGGAGAAGTGAGCGCGGATAAACAGCGGGCGCTATCAGCAATGGCCGAACGAATTCGCCAGCCGGGCTTTACCCTGACCCTTGACGATGCCGGGCAGTGGCTGCGTTCGCGAGTGGTATGGCTGGGCACTCGTCAGCCGCCGCGCGGGGTTCTGCAATTAGCGAATATGCTGCGCGCCCAGGCCGCCCGCAGCGGCTGCTATCAGAGCCCGCAGCCGTTTCATCCGCATGTCACCCTGCTGCGCGACGCGCGCCACGCGGTGCCTATTCCGCCGCCCGGATTTCGCTGGGCGTTTGCGGTCAACGAATTTGTGCTCTACGAATCCAGCTTTAGCCGCGGCCGTACCCGCTACAAGGCGCTGGAACGTTACCCTTTCGACAAGGAAAGCTGATGCTATTTACTCCCCCGCTACGGTCCGCCACCCTCATTAAACGTTACAAACGGTTTCTCGCGGATGTGGTCACCCCCGACGGTCGCGAGCTGACCCTTCACTGCCCCAATACCGGCGCCATGACCGGCTGCGCCGCGCCGGGCGATACCGTCTGGTATTCGACTTCAGATAATCCTAAACGCAAATATGCCCACACGTGGGAAATAACCGAAACCGTAGAAGGCGCGACAATTTGTGTTAATACTCTACGTGCTAACACGTTGGCGAAAGAGGCGATTCTGGCAGGAAATATTCCCGAGCTTTTGGGCTATAACACGCTGAAAAGCGAAGTGAAGTATGGTGATGAAAGCAGCCGCATTGATATTCTGTTACAAGCAGATGACCAACAAAACTGCTATATTGAAGTGAAATCGGTTACGTTGGCGGAAAAGGAATACGGTTACTTCCCCGATGCGGTTACCGAACGCGGCCAGAAGCACCTGCGGGAGCTGATGAGCGTGGCGGCGGCGGGCGATCGGGCGGTGATTTTGTTCGCCGTGCTGCACTCGGCGATCGACCGTTTCTCTCCCGCGCATCATATTGATGCCAGATACGCACAGCTATTGATTGAGGCGCAAAACAAGGGGGTGGAAATTCTCGCGTACAAGGCGGAACTTTCTACTGAGATGATGACTCTGAATAAGCCGATTACCGTGGTGTTAACCCCCGGTAAATAAACGGCTAAATAGTATTCGGGTCGCGAGCGCAAATACGCTTTTCCTCACAGGGTTGTCAAGTGTAACGTTTAGATAATTGCTATCCGGAAAAGCATCTGCTATTTATAGCGGCCTGATTTTTCCCCCAACACGGGGATCGATAGTGCGTGTTAAGGAGAAGCAACATGCAAGAAGGGCAAAACCGTAAAACATCGTCCCTGAGTATTCTCTCCATCGCTGGGGTGGAGCCGTACCAAGTGAAGCCGGGCGAAGAGTATATGAACGAAGCCCAGCTGGCGCACTTCAAGCGCATTCTTGAAGCGTGGCGTAATCAACTTAGGGATGAAGTGGATCGCACCGTAACGCATATGCAGGATGAAGCTGCTAACTTCCCGGATCCGGTAGACCGTGCCGCTCAGGAAGAAGAGTTCAGCCTGGAGCTGCGTAACCGCGACCGCGAACGTAAACTGATCAAAAAGATCGAGAAAACGCTGAAAAAAGTCGAAGACGAAGATTTCGGTTTCTGTGAATCCTGTGGCGTCGAGATTGGTATCCGTCGTCTGGAAGCGCGTCCGACCGCCGACCTGTGCATTGATTGCAAAACGCTGGCGGAAATTCGCGAAAAACAGATGGCAGGCTAATTCACTTCGCTGGCACATCTCTGGCGGGAGCTTTCTCCCGCCCTGATGTTTTAGTCATATCATGAAAGATTCACACTACATCGGGCGCTTTGCCCCCTCACCTTCCGGCGAACTCCACTTCGGTTCATTGATTGCCGCGCTTGGCAGCTATCTGCAGGCTCGGGCGCAGAACGGTATCTGGCGCGTGCGCATTGAAGATATCGATCCGCCGCGAGAAGTCCCAGGCGCCGCGGACACCATTCTTCGTCAATTAGAACACTACGGCCTGCACTGGGACGGAGAGGTACTCTGGCAGTCAAAACGCCACGAAGCTTATCGCGAGCGCCTCGCCTGGCTGCGCGAGCAGGGCCTCTGCTACTACTGCACCTGCACCCGCGCGCGTACCCACGCTATTGGCGGTATTTACGACGGCCACTGCCGGGATTTACGCCTCGGCGCGGAAAACGCCGCTCTGCGCCTGCGGCAAACGCGTCCTGTCCTTGAATTTTACGATCGGCTGCGCGGTACGCTCGTCGCCAATGAGCCGCTGGCGCGGGAAGATTTTATTATCCACCGTCGCGATGGGCTGTTCGCCTATAATCTGGCGGTGGTGGTGGACGATCATTTTCAGGGCGTCAGCGAAATCGTCCGCGGCGCCGATCTTATCGAGCCGACGGTGCGGCAAATTTCGCTCTATCAGCATTTTGGCTGGCAGGCGCCGGACTATATCCATTTGCCGCTGGCCCTCAACGCGCAGGGCAATAAACTGTCGAAGCAAAACCACGCTCCGGCGCTGCCTGAAGGCGATCCGCGCCCGGAAATTGTGCGGGCGTTAACGTTTCTTAATCAGGATGTCATTCAGGAATGGCAGACGCTCTGTATTGAGGATTTACTCAAGTACGCGATAGCGAACTGGCGGCCGGAGCAAATCCAGCATTCTCAAATGCGTTCCGCTGAGCTATGATTAGCCGCTATTTTTTTGTCCTGAAGTCTGTCTGACACTACGAGGTGTACCATTTTTACCCGAGTCGCTAATTTTTGCCGTAAGGTGCTAAGCCGTGAAGAGCGCGAGGCAGAAGCCGCCGTCGAACAATTACATATGACGGTTATCCCGCGCGAGCAGCATGCAATTTCCCGCAAAGATATCAGTGAAAATGCCCTCAAGGTCATGTACAGACTCAATAAGGCGGGCTACGAATCGTGGCTGGTCGGCGGCGGCGTACGCGATCTGCTGCTGGGCAAAAAACCTAAAGATTTTGACGTCACCACCAACGCGACTCCGGAACAGGTCCGTAAGCTGTTCCGCAACTGCCGTCTGGTAGGCCGCCGCTTCCGCCTGGCGCACGTGATGTTCGGACCGGAAATTATCGAAGTCGCCACCTTTCGCGGCCATCATGAAGGCCACACTACCGATCGCATCACCTCCCAGCGCGGCCAGAACGGCATGCTGCTGCGCGACAACATCTTCGGTTCGATTGAAGAAGATGCCCAGCGCCGCGACTTTACCATCAACAGCCTCTACTACAGCGTGGCGGATTTCACCGTCCGCGACTACGTCGGTGGCATGAAAGATCTGCAGGATGGCGTCGTCCGCCTGATCGGCGATCCGGAAACCCGCTATCGCGAAGATCCGGTGCGCATGCTGCGCGCGGTGCGTTTTGCGGCGAAGCTTAATATGAGCATCAGCGAAGAGACCGCCGAGCCGATCCCGCGCCTGGCGACGCTGCTGCACGATGTGCCGCCGGCGCGTCTGTTTGAAGAAGTCCTGAAGCTGCTGCAGGCCGGCGACGGTTATGAAACCTATATCCTGCTGCGCGAATATAATCTGTTCCAGCCGCTGTTCCCGACCATTACCCGCTACTTCACCGAGCGCGGCGATAGTCCAATGGAGCGCATCATCAGCCAGGTGCTAAAGAATACCGATACCCGCATTCGCAACGATATGCGCGTTAACCCGGCGTTCCTGTTCGCGGTAATGTTCTGGTACCCGCTGCTGGAAACGGCGCAGAAAATCGCTCAGGAGAGCGGGCTGGCCTACTACGATGCCTTCGCGTTGGCGATGAACGACGTGCTGGACGAGGCCTGCCGTACGCTGGCCATCCCGAAACGTATTACCACTCTGGTGCGCGATATCTGGCAGCTTCAGCTGCGGATGTCCCGCCGTCAGGGTAAACGCGCGTGGAAGCTAATGGAGCATCCAAAATTCCGCGCCGCCTACGATCTGCTGGAGCTGCGCGCCGGCGCCGAAAACAGCAGCGAGCTGCAGCGTCTGACCAAATGGTGGGGCGAGTTCCAGGTCGCCGCGCCGCCGGATCAGAAAGATATGCTGGATGATTTAGGCGACGATCCGGCCCCGCGCCGCCGCCACCGTCGTCCGCGCAAACGCGCGCCGCGCCGCGAAGGTAGCGCATGACGCTCGTCTATATCGCGATTGGCAGCAATCTGGCCTCTCCGCTGGAGCAGGTCAACGCTGCCGTTAACGCGCTGGCGGACATACCCGAAAGCCGGGTAATAAGGGTTTCCTCTTTCTACCGCACGCCGCCCCTGGGGCCGCAGGATCAACCTGACTACCTCAACGCCGCCGTCGCGCTGGAAACCGCGCTGGCCGCAGAAGAGCTGCTCAACCACACCCAGCGTATTGAACTGCATCAGGGCCGCACGCGTAAAGCCGAACGCTGGGGACCGCGCACGCTGGACCTCGACATCATGCTGTTCGGCGATGAAGTGATTAATAGCCCGCGCCTGACCGTACCGCACTACGATATGAAAAACCGCGGTTTTATGCTGTGGCCGCTGTTTGAAATCGCCCCCGACCTGCGTTTCCCCGACGGTCCGGCATTACCGGCTGTTCTGGCAAATCTCGGCGCGGAAAAACCCGCTCTCTGGTAATAACCCTTCGTTTTTAACAATTACGGCGATCGTGGTAATCGGTTGCCTAAAACCATTGCCCCCCTGAATGCTGCTGTTAGAATGCCGGTTAATATGACTTTCATCATCAGGAAACGTTATGAAACCGACCACTATCGCCCTGCTGCAGAAATGTAAACAGGAGAAGAAACGCTTCGCCACTATCACCGCCTACGACTACAGCTTTGCAAAGCTGTTCGCCGATGAGGGTATTAACGTGATGCTGGTCGGCGATTCGCTGGGCATGACGGTGCAGGGCCACGATTCCACCCTGCCGGTGACCGTTGAAGACATCGCCTATCACACGCGTGCGGTACGCCGCGGCGCGCCGAACTGTTTGCTGCTCGCTGACCTGCCGTTTATGGCTTACGCCACGCCGGAACAAACCTTTGAGAACGCCGCCATCGTCATGCGCGCGGGAGCCAACATGGTCAAAATCGAGGGCGGTGCCTGGCTGGCGGATACCGTGAAAATGCTTGCCGAGCGTGCGGTACCGGTGTGCGGGCACCTCGGTCTGACCCCGCAGTCGGTGAACGTCTTCGGCGGGTATAAAATTCAGGGCCGCGGCGATGCCGGGCAAGTTCTGCTGGATGATGCGCTGGCGCTGGAAGCGGCGGGCGCGCAGCTGCTGGTGCTGGAGTGCGTACCGGTTGAGCTGGCGAAACGCGTCACCGAGGCGTTAACCATCCCGGTGATTGGTATCGGCGCGGGCAACGTTACTGACGGACAAATCCTCGTCATGCATGACGCTTTCGGTATTACCGGCGGCCATATTCCAAAATTCGCCAAAAATTTCCTGAGCACAGCGGGCGACATGCGCGCCGCGGTACGGCAATATGTTGCCGAAGTGGAGTCCGGCGTCTATCCGGGCGAAGAACACAGTTTCCATTAAGGAGTGTTGTTGTGCTGATTATTGAAACCCTGCCGCTGCTGCGCCAGCATATCCGCCGTTTACGCCAGGAGGGCAAGCGCATTGCGCTGGTTCCCACCATGGGCAACCTGCACGATGGCCATATGAAGCTGGTTGATACCGCCAAAGCCAGCGCAGATGTGGTGGTGGCCAGTATCTTCGTCAACCCAATGCAGTTTGACCGCGCTGAGGATCTGGCGCGCTATCCGCGCACCCTGCAGGACGATTGCGAAAAGCTGAACAAACGGAAGGTCGATTTGGTCTTCGCGCCTGCCGCGGCGGAAATCTACCCGCAGGGTACCGAAAGCCAGACCTACGTCGATGTCCCGGGGCTGTCGACGATGCTTGAGGGCGCCAGCCGTCCAGGCCACTTCCGCGGCGTTTCCACTATCGTTAGCAAACTGTTCAACCTGATCCAACCGGACGTCGCCTGCTTCGGCGAAAAAGACTTCCAGCAGCTGGCGCTGATCCGCAAAATGGTCGCGGATATGGGCTACGACATCGAGATTATCGGCGTACCGATTATGCGCGCGAAAGATGGGCTGGCGCTGAGTTCGCGCAACGGCTATCTCAGCGCAGAGCAGCGCAAAATCGCTCCAGGGCTATATAAGGTGATGAATCGCGCGGCGGAGAAACTGGCGGCCGGCGAGCGCAACCTTGATGAGTTGATCGCGATTGCCGGGCAGGAGCTGAACGAACAAGGCTTCCGCGCCGATGATATCCAGATCCGCGACGCCGATACGCTGCTCGATTTGACCGAAAGCAGCCAGCGCGCGGTGATCCTGATGGCGGCGTGGCTCGGCGAAGCGCGTTTGATCGACAACCAGATAGTGGCGCTCACTCGGTAGACACGGGTTAAAAATCGGGCAATACTGCCAGGAATTTCCTCAAGGCGGACGTCACGCCCGCTTTGTTATCGTTAAGCTTTAAAGGTAGACGTTATGATTCGTAATATGCTGCAGGGCAAACTCCACCGCGTTAAAGTCACGCAGGCCGACCTGCACTATGAAGGCTCCTGCGCTATTGATCAGGATTTCCTGGATGCGTCCGGCATCCTGGAAAACGAGGCTATTCATATCTGGAACGTGACCAACGGTAATCGTTTCTCCACCTACGCTATCGCCGCGGAGCGCGGTTCGCGAATTATCTCCGTTAACGGCGCGGCGGCGCATTGTGCCAGCGTCGGTGATATTCTGATTATCGCCAGCTTCGTTATGATGCCTGACGAAGAAGCCCGCGCCTGGCAGCCGAAAGTGGCCTATTTTGAAGGCGAGAATGAAATGAAGCGCCAGGCAAAAGCCATTCCGGTACAGGTTGCCTGATCTACCCCTGCGGCTGGTTGCTTATCAGCCGCGACATGGTTTCCAGCGAATCCGTTCTTAATATATACAGCCTCTTCAATAAGAACGGATTATCCCCCGGTTTTACCTTTCCTCTTACCGTCGTCACTGCCAGATGAAAACCAGCGTCATTCGCCGCCTGAACCGCCGTGGCGTTATAGCCGCCAAACGGGTAAGAGAGATACTGTACGTGCGGATTAAACTGCGCCAGCGCCCGCCGCGAATGCTCAAAATCAAACAGAATATTGTGATAGCTGCGGCTGAGTAGAATTGGATGACGTTCGGCATCAACCCGATGCAGAAAATGGGTATGCGACTGCACGTCAAAAACGTCCTGAATCTGTTTTAGCTCGGAAACACTCATAAACTGCAGCGATTTTGGCGCCCATTTCTGCGGATGGCGCTTAATGCGCGACGAGATAATAAAAGCCGTAGCGTGAAAGCCATACTGCTTGAGAATCGGGTAGGCATAGCGGTTGACCGACTTCAGCCCGTCGTCAAAGGTGATCACCACCGAGCGCGCCGGAAGGTTCACTTTATTACGCAGATAGCCCTCAAGCTGATACATACTCAGCGTGGTATAGCCCTGGTCGCGTAGCCAGGTCATCTGATTGCTGAAGGCGCGAACGGAAGTCGTTGTTGAGGTATGGCGAAAGCGGGTATTTTCTTCATCACGAAGAATATGGTGATAGGTAAGGATGGGGATGCCGTTATCTTCCTGGGCATCAAGGCTGCTCACCCACGCCAGCCGGTTGCCGATGCGAATCTGAAACCAGGTTTGATTCAACCGATCTTTGAGCTTGCTGATAATCGGGTAACGCAAATTACTCGCCAGGGTGCCAAATGGCGCGCTGCCAACGGCGGGGGCATCATATACTGGCGTATCTTTCCAGGTCATGAGGTTTTGGTTGCTCAGGGATTTATGCAGATCGCCCAGGCTGTCCTCAACTCGCTGCTTACCCTGTACCGGCTCCAGGTGGCCTTTATCTATAAAGCCGGTCGCAAAGCCAAAATTAAACTCATAGTAATCCGCCGCCGTCGGTACTACCGCCAGTATTTGTCCTGCCCGTACGTTGCCGACGCTCACTACCTGATTGCCCACCTGCGCCCAGATATCGGCATCTTCGGTCGTCTGCATATAACGTGCCGGGACACCCTGCTGGCTTAACAGACTGGCGGAGGCGCCGAGCGTCGTGAACAGGAGGAGTAAAGCAAGAATTCGGGCAAACATGCGCATCGAACCGGTAGACAAGAACTGCCGTCATTGTAACAAAAGCATCATCAATACCAATGCTTAATTCCCGTACGGCTCATGCAGTAGTCGAAAAGGCGGATTTTTTTGCTGTTGATGCCAGAGGCTGCTCACCGCCGGGCCTCCAGCGCTGACAATGGCGTGTCGGAAAGCTTCGCTGCTCAGGTTCTGGCGCAGCAAATACATACTTTCCAGTAATGAATAGTCGATCCCGGAAATCACTTCACAGTGGGTGTGCTTATGGCTCATCAGCGCCGCCACGCGATAAGGCGCCGCGCCGGTTTTATCGGTCAGAAAAATAACCCCTTCTCCGCCATCCGTCTCGTGCAGCGCGTCGCACATCATGCGGCTCAGCATATTGCTGCTGAGATTACGCCAGTAGTTAACCGCCCGACACTGCGTCAGCGGCCCAAACTTTTTCTCCAGACGATCCAGCATCTCCTGCGCCAGTTCGTCATGACAGGTAATCACCCAACCTAACATCGCCTACCTCCTTAGCAGGCAAACAATTTAGCAAGGGAAGCGATAAATATCGGTGATGGCAATCAAAATTGTTTGCTGGCGCTTCGCTTAACTGCGCAGCGAAGCGCCATGAACGGCTAAATTAGCTGCGCAGCCCGCGCCCGCGCTGGATCAGATACCAACACAAAATATAAAATGCGACGATAAACACCACCAGCACGCCGAAGGTGGTGGCCAGCGGAACATCGTTAATCCCGAGGAAGCCGTAGCGGAAGCCGCTGATCATATAGACAATCGGGTTCAGATGCGACAGGCCTTGCCAGAACGGCGGCAGCAGGGTCAGCGAATAAAAAACCCCGCCGAGGTAGGTCAGCGGCGTCAGCACGAAGGTCGGAATGAGGCTGATATCATCAAAGGTTTTGGCAAACACCGCGTTCAGCAGACCGGCCAGTGAAAATAACACGGCGGTCAGCACCAGGGTCAGGGCGACAAATACCCACGAGTGAACCTGGAACGGTACGAAAAACAGCGAAATCGCCGTCACCAGAATCCCGACGCACAGACCGCGGGCAACGCCGCCGCCCACATAGCCGGCGATCACCACATGGGTGGGGACCGGCGCGACCAGCAGTTCTTCAATATTGCGCTGAAATTTCGCGCTGAAGAATGATGAAGCGACGTTGGCGTAAGCGTTGGTGATCACCGCCATCATAATCAGCCCCGGCACGATAAACTGCATATAGGTAAAACCGTGCATTTCACCGATGCGCGAGCCAATCAGGTTACCGAAAATGACAAAGTAAAGGGTCATCGTTATGACCGGCGGCACCAGCGTCTGGATCCAGATACGCATAAAGCGATGGATCTCTTTGGTCCAGATGCTTTTCAGCGCGACCCAATAAAGCTGCATCATGCCGATTCTCCTTTCCGATCGTGTACCAGCGTGACAAACAGCTCTTCCAGACGGTTAGCTTTGTTACGCATACTTAATACCTGTATTCCCTGCGCGCTCAATTGCGTAAATACGCTGTTAATCCCCTGCTCGCGCAGCACCTCAACCTCCAGCGTCGACGTATCAACCAGACGATACTGATAGCCTTCCAGTACCGGTAACGGGCTTTTGGGAGCCAGATCGAGAATAAAGGTTTCTGATTTCAGCTTGGAAAGCAACGCCTTCATCGACGTGTTTTCCACCAGCTCGCCGTTCTGAATAATACCGATATTGCGACACAGCATTTCGGCTTCTTCCAGATAGTGGGTCGTCAGGATGATCGTGGTGCCTTTATCATTCAGATCTTTCAGGAATCCCCACATCGAACGACGCAGCTCAATATCCACTCCCGCCGTTGGCTCATCGAGAATCAGCAGCTTCGGTTCATGCATCAACGCACGGGCAATCATCAGGCGGCGCTTCATGCCGCCGGAGAGCATCCGCGCGCGTTCGTTGCGCTTTTCCCAAAGATCGAGCTGTTTGAGGTACTTTTCGCTACGGGCGATGGCTTCTTTGCGCTCAACGCCGTAGTAGCCCGCCTGGTGAATGACAATCTGCTGTACGGTTTCAAAGGGGTTAAAGTTGAACTCCTGCGGCACCAGGCCGAGCTGGCGTTTGGCGTTAACCACATCCTTTTGCAGGTCATAGCCAAACACGTTGACCTCACCGGAGGTTTTGTTCACCAGCGAACTGATAATGCCGATAGTGGTGGATTTTCCCGCGCCGTTCGGCCCCAGGAGCGCGTAAAAATCGCCCGCTTCTACCTGAAGATCGATTCCGCGCAGCGCCTGAACCCCGCCGGGGTAGGTTTTTTTGAGCTGTTTTAGTTCCAGAGCAATGGTCATTAAATGTCTCTTCTCGTGTCGTGACACGCGATGGGTTGTTTTAAAAAATGTGAGGTTAACCTATATTAGCGCAACGCACTTACTTGGTTACAGGCCCGTAAACATCCATGAACGATATAGATACACTCATCAGCAACAATGCACTATGGTCAAAAATGCTGGTGGAGGAAGACCCCGGTTTCTTTGAGAAACTGGCACAGGCGCAAAAGCCGCGCTTTCTGTGGATTGGATGTTCCGATAGCCGCGTTCCCGCTGAACGTTTGACCGGCCTGGAACCTGGCGAGCTGTTTGTACACCGTAACGTCGCCAACCTGGTGATTCATACCGATCTGAACTGTCTTTCCGTGGTGCAATACGCGGTCGACGTACTGGAAGTCGAACACATCATTATCTGTGGCCACTACGGCTGCGGCGGCGTGCAGGCGGCGATTGAAAATACCGAGCTAGGCCTTATCGACAACTGGCTGCTGCATATTCGCGATATCTGGTTTAAGCACAGCTCGCTGCTGGGAGAAATGCCCGAAGAGCGCCGCCTTGATACGCTGTGTGAATTGAATGTGATGGAGCAGGTTTACAACCTTGGCCATTCAACGATTATGCAGTCGGCGTGGAAGCGTGGACAGAAAGTGACGATTCACGGCTGGGCCTACGGTATTCACGACGGCATGTTACGCGATCTGGACGTGACCGCCGTCAGCCGCGAAACGCTGGAACAGCGCTATCGCCATGGAATTTCCAACCTTAAAAGCAAGCACGTCAATCACAAGTAATTCACGCGCCCCTCTTAATATCCCGGATAAGCCGGGATAGAAACTCCGCGTTACTCGTCCAGCAGCGTCACTTTGCCGATATATGGCAGGTGGCGATAGCGCTGAGCATAGTCGATGCCGTATCCCACCACGAACTCGTCCGGGATCGCAAAACCAACAAACTCAACCGGCACCTTCACTTCGCGGCGGCTTGGCTTATCGAGCAGTGTACAAATCGCCAGCGATTTCGGTTCACGCAGGCTGAGGATTTCGCGTACTTTTGACAGCGTGTTGCCAGAGTCGATGATGTCTTCCACGATCAGCACATCTTTACCGCGGATATCCTCATCCAGGTCTTTGAGGATTTTGACGTCACGGGTGGTAGACATGCCGCTACCGTAGCTGGAGGCGGTCATAAAATCGACTTCATGCGGTACCTGAACTTCACGGCACAGGTCGGCCATAAACATAAACGAGCCACGCAACAGCCCCACCAGCACCATTTCGCTGCCGCTATCTTTGTAGTGCTCGTTGATTTGGCGACCGAGCTCAGCAATACGGGCTTTGATCTCGGTTTCCGGGATCATCACTTCTACAGTATGTTTCATAAAACTAACCATTTGATTCTTAATGTAAATCATCAACTCCGCTGCGATTGCACCGACGTTGACCGGCAAGCCACGCAGTATACCAGCAAAAAGAAATATACGATGCAGTGATTAATAAAGCCCATTTTGTGATTCCGATCACACTTGTTAAATCCTATAATTAATTGCAGTTAAAAAATTAACAAACAAACGAGTGTCCTTCTATGGCAGAAACAAAATCTCAACAATCACGGTTACTCGTGACGCTGACAGCTCTTTTTGCAGCGTTCTGTGGCCTATATCTTTTAGCAGGCGGGGCCTGGCTGGTCGCTCTTGGCGGCTCATGGTACTACCCTGTCGCAGGTCTGGTGATGCTGGCCGTCACCGTCATGCTGTTTCGCGGTAAGCGTTCTGCGCTTTGGCTATACGCCGCACTGCTGCTCGCCACCATGATCTGGGGCGTATGGGAAGTTGGCTTCGACTTCTGGGCGCTGACTCCGCGTAGCGACATCCTGGTCTTCTTCGGCATCTGGCTTATTCTACCGTTTGTCTGGCGCCGCCTGCCGATTCCCTCCTCTGGCGCCGTTGCCGGGCTGGTTGTCGCCCTGCTGATTAGCGGCGGCATCCTGACCTGGGCTGGCTTCAACGACCCGCAGGAAGTTAACGGTACGCTGAGCGCTGATGCAACGCCAGCAGCGCCAATTTCCGAGATGGCCGATGGCGACTGGTCGGCGTATGGCCGCAACCAGGAAGGCCAGCGCTACTCGCCGCTGAAGCAGATTAACGCCGATAACGTGAAGAACCTGAAAGAGGCATGGGTATTCCGTACGGGCGATCTCAAGCAACCTAACGATCCGGGTGAAATCACCAATGAAGTCACGCCGATTAAAGTTGGCGACACGCTCTATCTGTGTACTGCCCACCAGCGCTTGTTCGCGCTTGATGCGGCCACCGGTAAAGAAAAGTGGCATTTTGATCCGCAGCTCAACGCGGACCCGTCTTTCCAGCATGTGACCTGCCGCGGCGTTTCATATCATGAAGCCAAAGCGGATAACGCGCCGGCGGAAGTGGTTGCCGACTGCCCGCGCCGCATTATTCTTCCGGTCAACGATGGCCGCCTGTTCGCCATCAATGCCGAAACCGGTAAGCTGTGTGAGTCCTTCGCCAATAAAGGCATTCTCAACCTGCAAACCAATATGCCTGTCACCACGCCGGGCATGTATGAACCCACTTCACCGCCGATTATTACCGATAAGACAATCGTCATCGCCGGCGCCGTGACCGATAACTTCTCCACCCGCGAGCCGTCAGGCGTTATTCGCGGCTTTGATGTGAACACCGGTAAACTGCTGTGGGCCTTTGATCCGGGCGCGAAAGATCCCAACGCAATTCCTGATGATGAACATCATTTCACTCTGAATTCACCAAACTCCTGGGCACCAGCGGCCTATGACGCGAAGCTGGATCTGGTCTACCTGCCTATGGGCGTGACCACGCCGGATATCTGGGGCGGCAACCGTACGCCTGAACAAGAGCGCTATGCCAGCTCCATCGTGGCGCTAAACGCCACGACCGGTAAACTGGCGTGGAGCTACCAGACCGTTCATCACGATCTGTGGGATATGGATATGCCGTCTCAGCCGACGCTGGCGGACATTGACGTGAACGGCAAAACCGTGCCGGTGATTTACGCTCCGGCAAAAACCGGTAATATTTTTGTCCTCGATCGCCGTAACGGCGAGCTGGTCGTCCCGGCGCCGGAAAAACCGGTTCCGCAAGGGGCGGCGAAAGGTGACTACGTCGCGAAAACCCAGCCGTTCTCCGACCTGAGCTTCCGACCGAAGAAAGACCTGACCGGCGCGGATATGTGGGGCGCCACCATGTTCGACCAGCTGGTGTGCCGCGTTATCTTCCATCAGCTGCGCTATGAAGGGATTTTCACCCCACCGTCAGAACAAGGTACGCTGGTCTTCCCGGGTAACCTGGGGATGTTCGAATGGGGCGGTATCTCCGTCGATCCGAACCGCCAGGTGGCGATTGCTAACCCAATGGCGCTGCCGTTTGTATCAAAACTGATCCCTCGCGGACCGGGTAATCCGATGGAGCAGCCAAAAGACGCCAAAGGTTCCGGTACCGAAGCCGGTATTCAGCCGCAGTACGGCGTCCCTTACGGCGTCACGCTCAACCCGTTCCTGTCACCGTTTGGTCTGCCCTGCAAACAGCCAGCATGGGGCTATATCTCCGCGCTGGATCTGAAAACCAACGAAGTGGTGTGGAAAAAACGTATCGGTACGCCGCAGGATAGCCTGCCGTTCCCGATGCCGGTTAAGCTCCCGTTCACCATGGGTATGCCGATGCTGGGCGGCCCAATTTCGACGGCCGGCAATGTGCTGTTTATCGGCGCGACCGCGGATAACTACCTGCGCGCTTACAATATGAGCAACGGCGAGAAGTTATGGCAGGCACGTCTGCCGGCAGGCGGTCAGGCGACGCCGATGACCTATGAAGTGAATGGCAAGCAGTACGTTGTCATCTCTGCGGGCGGTCACGGTTCATTTGGCACGAAGATGGGCGACTATATCGTCGCTTATGCTTTACCGGACGACGCGAAGTAAACAAAGAAGGCCCGGTTTCCGGGCCTTTTCTCTATGGCACATCTCTCTCTTTTCGAGCGAAGCGAGCCCGCTTAGACGGCCTACACCGTAAATCCAAGCATCATCCCCGTATCTTCATGCTCCAGCAGATGGCAGTGCGCCATATAGGCATGCTCTTTCGGCGCATCGTGGTCAAATTTCACCAGCACTTCACTCACATCGCCTTCCACCCTGACGGTATCTTTCCAGCCGCTCCGGTGGGGTGCCGGCGCTTTACCGTTTTCGGACAAAATACGGAACTGAGTACCGTGAATATGGAAAGGATGCAGCATCATGTCGCCTTTGCCGGAAATCACCCACCGCTCATATTGCCCTTTCGCCGCCGCAAACAGGGGAACATTCATATCAAAGGCTTTACCGTTGATCCGGTTTGCATTATGGAAATCAAAACTTTGATGACCGTGCTTCATCTGCGCCATGCCGCCATGATTCATGTTTCCGTGATTCATATTCCCCATATCGCCATGATTCATCATCATGCCATGGTCCATACCGGACATCGCCTGGTCGCCATATTTTTGCATCAGCGCCTGCATGCCCATCATATCGAGCATCGGATCCATAGAGAGCTGCAGAGTACGTTGAGTAAGCCCCTGAAGAGAGGGCAGCGCTGGCATAGCGGCCAGAACATCCGGCAGCTTACCCGAAGCCTGGATAGTCAGTGGCTGCACGCGTAACACCGGCTGCGGCCGATCAAACGGAGCAACCGCCATCCCCATCTGGTTAACCGGGAGTGTAATTACATCAAAGGGTTTTCCGTCAGTGGTATCCACCAGCACTTCGAAACGCTCCCCCATCAACACCGGCAGCTCGTTGACTTTCACCGGCTCAGCCAGCAGACCACCATCGCTTGCCACCACGTACATGGGCCGCTTATCGCTGGTGGCGAAATTCAAAGAACGCGCATTACAACCGTTAAGCAGACGCAACCTTAGCCAGCCGCGAGGCGCGGCATGTTCCGGGTAGAGTGCCCCGTTAGTCAGCAGCGTATCGCCAAACCAGCCAACGGCTGCGCTCATAATATCGAGCTGATAATCAATCTCTCCCGCTGAGGTGAACTTTTTATCCTGCACAATCACCGGAACATCATCAATTCCCCACTGCTTTGGCAAGAGCAGCTTTTCGCTTTCCGCATCAGAAATCAATACCAGCCCCGCCAGCCCCATCGCGACCTGCCTGCCAGTTTTGCCATGTTGATGAGGATGGAACCAACAGGTCGCCGCCCGCTGCGTTGGGGTAAAGCTCACCGTGCGGGAGCCTCCGGCGGCAATCACGCCCTGGGGACCGCCGTCAACGGCGCCAGGAACCTCGAGACCGTGCCAGTGTACGGTGGTCTCCTCCGCCAGCCGGTTATGAATATCGATGGTTGCCTGCTCACCCTGCTTAAGCTGTAGGGCCGGGCCCAGCAGATTACCGTTATAGCCCCAGGTGGTCGCAAGATGAGAGCCGAACTGCGTTTTTCCGGCCTGGATGATTAACGAGATGCGATTGCGCGCGTCGGCGGTAAGTAGCTCCGGTACAGGCAAAGATGGACGACTGGCGGCGAAAACCGAGCGGCTCCATAGCGGCAATGCGCTGGCTACGCTGACCGCAGCGGTTAGTTTAAGAAACTCACGACGTTGCATTTTCACATCCTTTTTATTCTGCTGGTGAATAATTGAGCTTAAACCCTCCCCTAACAGGAAGGTCAAGCAGAAGAGTAAGAATAAAGCTCGGCGCAGTGTAACGAAGTATGCTAACGTTGTTTGTCCGTGATTCAATGGTAGAAAAAATGAAGACGCTTTTCAGAACAATAGTGCTTGGCAGCCTGCTCACTCTCTCCGCCAATAGCTATGCATTAAGCGAGTCCGAAGCGGAGGATATGGCTGATTTAACGGCAGTATTCGTCTTCCTGAAGAACGACTGCGGTTATCAAAATCTGCCTAACACGCAGATTCGCCGCGCCCTGGTCTTTTTTGCTCAGCAGAACCAGTGGGATTTAAGCAATTACGACAGCTTCAATATGAAAGCGCTGGGTGAAGATAGCTACCGGGACCTCAGCGGAATCAAAATCCCCACCACCAAAAAATGTAAAGCGCTGGCGCGTGACTCACTAAGCCTGCTTGCTTACGTGAAATAATCCCCCTGATTTCAACAAATCGGTAGCCGTGAGAATACGGCTATGATGCGCCGTAATAATAGTGGTTCAATTAACTGCGCGCTTTAATTTATATCTCAATTCATAGAATTCAATGATAATTCAAACTTAATTCATTAAGCACTTGATTCATTAATAAAACAAATATAAAAAATAGATTTCCAAAAACAAAACTCTAATATTGCAATCTTCTTTTTTGCACACTATTATCGCCCGATAACACTCCTTTTTTATCAATGGAATGAAACCTTGAACATATCCTTATTTACACGCATAGCGCCTGTGGCTGTCATTTTATTAGTCGGCTGTAATTCAATACAGTCCAGGCAATCCGCCAGATTAATGAAACCATTATCTGATACGACATTAAGCCAACAACAAACGGAACAGCAGAGAGTCGCCGATGAGCAAGCGCGTCTGGACTCCTGCCGCAAGGCTCTTGAATCTCTGAAAGAAGTGAATCCAAAGCAGGCAGACAAACTCGGTAATGAGTTCACCGCCCTCCTGAGTGCTGCAACCCAATATAATTCTGTTCGCAGTAAAGTGGCTGAACCGACAAAACAGGGGATCGATTCGATGTACCAGTTCAAATCAATCAAGCTATGCGCTGATATTGAAAAGGCACTGATAGATAGTCTTGTTAAACGTGGTGAAAATGTTCAGCTATGAACGGAAAAATAGCTAAAAACTTCAATTCGGTATCGCTGGCAGCAGTGTTTGTGCTGGCGCTATCGCCGAACGCCTATGCGGAAAAAGATGCGCTGATAAGCGTCACAGCGAGTTCAAGCAGTGACGCTTCAGGCCCTGCATTTTTAAATTACGCTAAAGAGCAGCAGGCGCAAGAAAGTCGCGAGCCAGTAAAGCCCGTTGAGGAAAAAAACAATAATACAAAAACCACCAATAAAAAAAGCGTTCAGAATACTAATGATATTTCCCGTCAGGCTGCAATAATTTCTCAAAAAGATAAACTTATCCGCCAGCTTCGACAGCAGCTGGAAGCTAAACCCGCAACGATTAATGCCGCAGCAGATAGCCAAAAAGAGCTGACGGATAAAATTCAGCTGCTTGAGAAAAAATTAGCAACTGCTGTAGCCGAAAAACAACGATTAATAGAAAAAGAGCTAACGACCGCAGCTGAAATAAAACAGGAGGTGGGCCAACGTAATGCCTCCGAAGATAAAATTCTGCAGCAAGAAAAAAAGCTGGTATTAGTAGAATCCGCAAAACAAAAAGTTGAGCTGCAGCTGACTGAGGCAACCGCTGAAAAGCAGACGCTGATAAAGAAACTCGCCGCAGCGGAAGCGGAAAAGCAAGATACGGCCTCTAAGCTCACGGCTGCGGCATCAGACAAACAAGCGCTCATGAGCAAGCTCGCTGCTGCTGAGTTATCTCAACAGCAAATGCTCGCAAAATTCACTGCGGCTGACGCCGTCAGGCAGACGCTACAAACGAAGCTAGAAGCGTCTGAAACAGATCATAAAGCCGTGATAGCGAAGCTCGCCGCCTATGAAACGGAACAAAAGGATTTAACGGCAAAACTGGCGGCTGCGGGGGTAGAAAAACAGGCGCTCACCGCTAAACTCGATTCCTTTATCATCAGCAAGCAGCAGTCATCCCTTCAGGGGGATGCCGCCGATAAAGACAAAGCCCTACTGCAGGCCAGCGCAGATGAAATTACCCGGCTAAAGACCATGCTTGCTGATGCCGAAGCTAAAAAACCAGCGGCTATCGACCTTGCCAAAGAGTCCCTGCAGCAGGCTTACGCTATCGGCGTATCGATGGGTGATGAAGTGCTACAGCTCTTATCCACCCGGGATTCCCAGGGTGTAAAAATGAGCAAAGATACCGTACTGCAGGGTATCCAGGATTCTTTTTCCGGAAATATCGCCCTTGATGAGAAAGCGCGCAATAAAGCTTTGTTCGATGTGTCTAAAGAAGTCTTTCAGAACCTGAAGAAGATCGAACAGCAAACGCTTAGCGAAGGAAAGAAATATCAGCAAAAGTTCGCGAAGCAAAAAGGGGTGGTATTGAAAGATGGCGTTTACAGCCGCATAGATTATGCCGGTAAGGGCAAGATTCTCGATAGCGATATCGTTACCGTCACCATCAAAGAAACGCTTATCGACGGAACAGTCATTAACGATATGGAAGCGGAGGGTAAAGTGTGGTCTCAATCCCTGAAATCTTATCCTCCCCTGTTCCTTGGCCCTATAAAACGGCTGGGAAATCACGGGGCTATTACGGTCGTGATCCCTCCCGAACTGGCCTACGGCAGCAAGGGCAAGCCGCCTAAAATCCCGCCGGGAGCGACCATGGTATATTCGCTCAGAATCGTTGACGCCACAGCAGCAGAACCGCAGGCTAAAAAACCCTGATCCTTGCGCCTTTCGCCGGGGGAGGCGTTCCCAATTTTCTTACCACGCCTCATTTGCTGAAATATCCGCCGTGCATCATCTTCTATAGTTGGCTATGATGTTGCGCTCATTTTAATGGGTGTAACAGATGTTAACAAAGGAGGATCTGCCCGTGGCCGATAGCAATCTGTGGCATGAAACGCTGCACGACCATTTTGGTCAGTATTTCAGCGTTGATAACGTTCTGTATCATGAGAAAACCGATCACCAGGATTTAATCATTTTCGAAAATGCGGCGTTTGGTCGCGTGATGGCGCTGGACGGGGTGGTACAAACCACCGAGCGTGATGAGTTTATCTACCATGAAATGATGACCCATGTTCCGCTAATGGCCCACGGTCAGGCGAAACATGTGTTAATTATCGGCGGCGGCGATGGTGCCATGCTGCGCGAAGTCTCTCGCCACGGTAATGTCGAAAGCATCACCATGGTAGAAATTGACGCTGGCGTGGTTTCGTTCTGTCGTCAATATCTGCCTAATCATAACGCTGGCGCGTACGACGACCCGCGTTTTACGTTGGTCATTGACGATGGCGTCAATTTTGTTAACCAAACGGCGCAAACGTTTGACGTCATTATCTCCGATTGCACCGATCCTATCGGTCCCGGCGAGAGCCTGTTCACTTCCGCATTTTATGAAGGCTGTAAACGCTGCCTCAATCCTGGTGGGATTTTCGTCGCTCAGAACGGCGTCAGCTTCCTGCAGCAGGATGAGGCCGTCGATAGCCATCGTAAACTCAGTCACTACTTTAGCGATGTGAGCTTCTATCAGGCGGCGATTCCAACCTATTTTGGCGGCATCATGACCTTCGCATGGGCCACGGACAACGAAGCCCTTCGCCACCTTTCCAGCGAAATCATCCAGGCCCGCTTTCATAAATCGAACCTGAAGTGCCGTTATTACAATCCGGCAATTCACGCGGCGGCATTTGCTTTACCGCAATATTTACTGGATGCGCTATCCACTGTTAAGTAAGGGGGTGATCTAAATTGAAAAAATTGAAGCTGCACGGCTTTAACAATCTGACCAAAAGCCTGAGTTTTTGCATCTATGATATCTGCTACGCGAAAACGGCAGAGGAGCGCGATGGCTACATCGCCTATATTGACGAGCTCTATAACGCCAACCGCCTGACAGAAATTTTGTCCGAGACCTGTTCAATTATCGGCGCTAATATTCTCAACATTGCGCGTCAGGATTATGAGCCACAAGGGGCCAGCGTGACGATCCTGGTCAGCGAAGAGCCTATCGATCCGCAGCTTATCGATCAGACAGAACACCCGGGCCCGCTACCGGAAACCGTTGTGGCGCATCTCGATAAAAGCCATATCTGCGTTCATACCTATCCTGAAAGCCATCCTGAAGGCGGGCTGTGCACCTTCCGCGCCGATATTGAAGTCTCAACCTGCGGGGTCATTTCACCGCTGAAAGCCCTGAATTATCTGATTCACCAGCTAGAATCCGATATTGTCACCATTGATTATCGCGTTCGCGGTTTTACCCGTGATGTGAACGGCATGAAGCACTTCATCGATCATGAAATTAACTCCATTCAGAACTTCATGTCCGAGGATATTAAGTCTTTGTATGACATGGTGGACGTGAACGTTTACCAGGAGAATATTTTCCATACCAAGATGCTGCTTAAGGAATTCGACCTCAAGCACTACATGTTTCACACCAGGCCGGAAGATTTAACCGAAGAAGAGCGCAGGGTCATCACCGACCGGCTGTGGAAAGAGATGCGTGAAATTTACTACGCAAGAAATATACCGGCGGTGTAACGCCCGGCGGAGCACGGAGGCTCCGCCAGACTTAGCGCTGCTGCATAAACTCACGATAGGCGGCAACGACCTGTAAAAAATCTTCAATACCGCACAGCGAGAGGCTTTCTTCGTCGTAGTAGCTCATTCCTTCTTCTATCTCATCGCCAGAAAAATCCAGCTGATTGGCGCGGATCATCACTTCTTCCCCATCCAGCCATAATGTGTATTCATGACCGGCACGCTGCCAGGAACGTTCGCTACCTTTGACGGTGCGCGCGGCCTGCTCAACTTCATCAAGCAGGGTAAGGTTATCTTTAACCTCTTCGTTGAACCAGTGGCCGATAGCCTCATGATCCATCGACATTCGCACCTTGACCACTCCGGTAATATCGCGCAGAAATTCGTAATCCATAGTCTTTTCCTCTGCAAGGGCAGTGCGTCACCGCTGCACTGTACCCATAGCGTCATTATCGCAGCAGTAAGGGAGAAAAAAAGCGTCGCGGACGGAGGGATTGGAAATAAAAATGCCCGGTGATGCAATGTTCACCGGGCATTGAAGGGATTATGTACAACGCTGACTTATTGCGTTATACCGCGGTCTGGAAAATCACCCCATCAGCCTTCTCAGTATACTGACCCAGCTGGTCGAAGTTCAGATAGCGGTAGGTATCCGCCGCAGTTTTATCCACCTGAGCAACGTAGGTCTGGTACTCTTCCGGCGTCGGCAGCTTACCAATAAGCGCGGCGACTGCCGCCAGCTCCGCAGAGGCCAGGAAGACGTTAGCGCCGGTACCTAAACGGTTCGGGAAGTTACGGGTTGAGGTAGAAACCACCGTCGCACCGTCAGCAACACGAGCCTGGTTACCCATGCACAGGGAGCAGCCAGGGATTTCAATACGCGCGCCGCTCTTACCAAACACGCTGTAGTAACCCTCTTCAGTCAGCTGCGCGGCATCCATGCGGGTTGGCGGCGCCACCCACAGACGGGTCGGCAGCTGGCCTTTGTGGTTGTCCAGCAGCTTACCAGCCGCGCGGAAGTGGCCGATGTTGGTCATGCAGGAACCGATAAACACTTCATCGATCTTCTCACCCTGCACGTCGGACAGCAGACGCGCATCGTCCGGATCGTTCGGCGCGCAGAGGATTGGCTCTTTGATATCGGCCAGATCGATATCGATCACCGCCGCATATTCTGCATCCGCATCGCCTTCCAGCAGCTGCGGATCCGCCAACCATTTTTCCATGCCCTGAACGCGACGTTCCAGCGTACGGCGGTCGCCGTAACCTTCCGCGATCATCCACTTCAGCAGGACGATGTTGGAGGTCAGATACTCAACGATCGGCTCTTTGTTCAGCTTGATCGTGCAGCCTGCAGCCGAGCGCTCTGCGGAGGCATCGGTCAATTCAAACGCCTGCTCAACTTTCAGATCCGGCAGACCTTCGATCTCCAGAATGCGGCCAGAGAAGATGTTTTTCTTACCTTTCTTCTCAACGGTCAGCAGGCCCTGTTTGATCGCATACAGCGGGATGGCGTGCACCAGATCGCGCAGGGTGATGCCTGGCTGCATTTTGCCTTTAAAGCGCACCAGCACCGACTCCGGCATATCCAGCGGCATGACGCCGGTCGCGGCGGCAAACGCCACCAGGCCAGAACCAGCCGGGAAAGAGATGCCAATAGGGAAACGGGTATGCGAATCACCACCGGTACCGACGGTATCCGGCAGCAGCATACGGTTCAGCCAGGAGTGGATAACACCATCGCCAGGACGCAGCGATACGCCGCCGCGGTTCATAATAAAGTCCGGCAGCGTGTGGTGCGTGGTGACGTCCACCGGCTTAGGATAAGCGGCGGTATGGCAGAAGGACTGCATCACCAGGTCGGAAGAGAAGCCCAGGCACGCCAGGTCTTTCAGCTCGTCACGGGTCATCGGACCGGTGGTGTCCTGAGAGCCTACGGAGGTCATCTTCGGTTCGCAATAAGCGCCCGGACGAACTCCGGCCACGCCGCAGGCGCGACCCACCATTTTCTGCGCCAGAGAGTATCCGCGGCTGCTTTCCGCCACGTCTTTCGCCTGACGGAATACGTCGCTGTGCGGCAGGCCAAGCGCTTCACGCGCTTTGGTGGTCAGGCCACGACCGATGATTAGCGGGATACGGCCACCGGCGCGCACTTCGTCGATCAGTACGTCGGTTTTCAGCTCGAAGGTCGCGAGCAGTTCGCCGGTTTCGTGGTTACGTACTTCACCTTTAAATGGATAAACGTCGATCACGTCGCCCATGTTCAGGTTGTTTACGTCCACTTCAATCGGCAGCGCGCCGGCATCTTCCATGGTATTAAAGAAGATAGGCGCAATTTTGCCGCCGAGAACCAGACCGCCGCCGCGTTTGTTCGGCACGTTCGGAATATCGTCGCCCATAAACCACAGCACCGAGTTGGTGGCGGATTTACGCGATGAACCGGTACCCACGACATCGCCGACGTACGCCAGCGGGAAACCTTTTTGCTGCAGTGCTTCAATTTGTTTAATCGGGCCGACGGCGCCAGGCTGATCCGGGTCGATGCCTTCACGGGCGTTTTTCAGCATTGCCAGCGCGTGCAGCGGAATGTCCGGGCGGGACCAGGCGTCAGGGGCCGGAGACAGGTCATCGGTGTTGGTTTCGCCGGTGACTTTAAAAACGGTCACGGTGATTTTGTCAGCCAACTGAGGACGGCTCAGGAACCACTCAGCATCAGCCCAGGATTGCATCACCTGTTTGGCATATTCATTGCCCGCTTTGGCTTTCTCTTCTACATCGTAGAAGTTGTCGAACATCAGCAAAGTGTGGGACAGCGCTTTCGCGGCAATCGGCGCCAGTTTTGCGTCGTCCAGCGCGTCAATCAGGGGATGAATGTTGTAACCGCCCTGCATGGTGCCCAGCAGTTCGACAGCTTTTTCACGGGTAACCAGTGGAGAAGTTGCTTCGCCTTTGGCGATCGCGGCAAGGAATCCGGCTTTAACATAGGCGGCTTCGTCGACGCCCGGCGGTACGCGGTTAATTAACAGGTCTAACAGGAATTCTTCTTCACCCGCTGGCGGGTTTTTCAGCAGTTCTACCAGCGCGGCCATTTGGGTTGCATCTAAGGGTTTCGGTACAATCCCCTCGGCGGCACGCTCAGCTACGTGCTTACGGTATTCTTCTAGCACGACGGTTCTCCTCGCTCTCATTGTAAAATGCGGTAGGCGATTCTCTTCACGCTCCTGTGAGACAGCAGTTTGTAGGGTAAATGCCCGATACCGCGTCGGCAGCATAGCAGGATTTTGGCGGGGTGTTAATCTGTTTACAAAAAAGCAACATTAAAAATTAGCTGAATCGTTAAGGGCAGAATATTGCAGGTTTTCTGTCAATTTAGCGGTATATAAAATTAATTCTGTTACACATAATTGTCCAAAAACCCAACTAAAATCAAAAACGCAAATTCGCGCTCTTTATACTCAGGCAATCCCCCGCTTTTCGACAATACTCTGTCAAAACGGGCCAATCTATGTGCCGGGAGTCCTTATGACGCTGCCTTTCAAACCCCATCTGCTCGCGCTGCTCTGTAGCGCCGGGCTATTAGCCGCCGCAGGTACGCTCTATGTCAAAAGCCGGGAGCCGCAAACGGTTCCAGAGCCCCCCGCCGTTGCGCAGACGGCGCAGGCAACCGCCGCCGCTCAGCCGGTTACCGCAACCTATACCCCCGCGCAGATAGACCAGTGGGTCGCGCCAATCGCGCTCTATCCGGACAACCTGTTGTCACAGGTGCTGATGGCTGCGACCTATCCGAGTAACGTCGTTCAGGCGGTGCAGTGGTCGCAGGATAATCCTGCAATGAAGGGGGATGCGGCGGTACAAGCGGTGGCAAGCCAGCCCTGGGATCCCAGCGTAAAATCGCTGGTCGCCTTCCCTTCCCTGCTCGCGTTAATGGGAGAAAATGCGCCGTGGGTAGAAAACCTGGGTAACGCATTTCTCGCCCAGCCGCAGGACGTCATGGATTCGGTGCAGCGCTTACGCGCCATCGCCCAGCAGACCGGAACGCTGAAATCCACGCCGCAGCAGAAAGTCATCACCGCCACAAACGCTGCGGCCCCGGCAACGTCGACGACCAGTACCTCCCGCAGCAGCAGCGCCGTGACATCCTCCGCCCCCGCCCAAGTGATTAAAATCGAATCCACCGATCCGAACGTGGTGTACGTGCCGGCCTATAACCCTTCTGTTGTTTACGGCGCCTGGCCTAACACGGCCTACCCGCCGGTCTACCTGCCGCCGCCCCCGGGTGAACAGTTCACCAATAGCTTCGTCAAAGGTTTTGGCTATAGCCTCGGCGTCGCCACCACCTACGCCCTGTTCAGCAGCATCGACTGGGATGATGACGATCACCATCATGACGATGACGATTACCACCACGATGATGATCATCACGGCGGCTACTCGCACAACGGCGATAATATCAATATCAACGTCAATAATTTCAACCATATTACCGGGCAGAATCTGCCGGGAAATCACGTTAACTGGCAACATAATCCGGCCTATCGCGGCAATATTCCGTACCCGAACAACAACATTGCGCAGCATTACCATCAGACCAATGTTCCCGGCGGGCTTAGCACTACCCAACATCAACCCGTCGATCGTAACGCGCAGCGTCAGGCAGCCATGACTCAGCTACAGCAGCATACCGGGCCTGCGGCTACGGCGGATAACTCGCTTGCTCACGCGCCGTCCCGAGATGCCCAGCGCCAGGCCGCATCGCAGCAGCTGCATCAGGTAACCCAGCGTAATAACTATCGCGGCTATGACGCCACGCCGGCGGTGACACATAACGCCGTACAACAGCAGCATCGGGAAGCGGTAAAATCGCAAATTCAGCATCCAACAGCGCAGCAGCAACAGCGCCGTGAACAGGTCCGGGCCGCAACGCCCGAACAACGTCAGCAGAAGTTGAATAACCTGCACGCCAATGCCCTGAGCGGTAACGATATCCGTTCGCCTTCCTGGCAGTCGCAGCAGGAGCGTGGCCTGCAGAGCCGTCATATCTCAGGTTTAAGCAGCGAGCAGCGCAGCGCGGCCAGAGAACATCTTTCGGAACATCATGAACTGCGCCGCCGCTGAGGATAATCAGATGAAAAAATTATTAACAATGACTCTGCTGGCCCTGACCCTGGCACCCGCTATATCGTTGGCTCAACAGCAGTTTACCTCTCCGGAACTGGCCGCCAGCGCGCTGGTCGAGGCGATCGGCAAGCATGATGAATCAGCGCTCAACGGGCTGCTCGGCGATAGCTGGCAGCAGTTTTTACCGCCGGATGGCATTGCCCCTGACGCCGTCGATCGCTTTCAACGTGACTGGAAAGTGAGTCATCGTATCGTTCAGCAACAGGATAGCGCCTGGCTGGAGGTGGGTCAGGAAGCATGGCGGCTACCGATCCCCATAATTCAGGATAAGAGCGGCTGGCGTTTTGACATGGCCGCTGCTGAAGATGAGATCCTGACTCGCGCCATTGGCCGCAATGAGCTGTCAGCCATTCAGGCAATGCATGCTTACGTTGATGCCCAGCAAGATTTCTATCGGTTAAACCACACCTGGGCGCAGAAGATTATCAGCAGTGATGGCAAGAAAGATGGCCTCTACTGGCCAACCGCTCCCGGTGAAGCGCCCAGCCCGTTAGGACCGGCATTTAGTCCCATAGAACCCGGCGAGGGCTATCACGGCTACCGTTTCCGCATAATTAAAGACGGCGAGAATCAGGGTGTCGCCCTGCTGGCATGGCCGGTTGAATGGGGAAAAACCGGTATCATGAGCTTTATGGTTGACCAAAATGATGAGGTTTATCAGGCTAATTTAGGTGATGAAACGCAGAGCAAGGCGCTGGCGATTTCTCAGTTTTCGCCTGATTCCGGCTGGCAGGCCATCCATCAATAGTAAAATGCCCGGCGCGCGATGGCGCTGCCGGGCAATATCACTACATTGGCTTAGCCCTGATGGGGCATCAGAGACGGGTAGCCGGCAAAAGCCGGTTTAGTGCTGGTCAACGCCGCTTCATCAGCGCTGATGCTACCGGAGTTCGCCGCCCATACGCCTTCGCTGGTCTTCGTTATTTGCTGATGTTGCCTATTCAAATCCTGGCCCATAGCGGCAATATGGGTGCTTTCGGTACCGCCGCTGTTATCAGCCCAGGGAATCGCGGCATCCGCCGCGCAGGCCATACCAGAGGCCAACGTTGCCGCCAGCAGAGTGGTGGTTAAAAGTCTTTTCATCGCATACCTCACGCATAGTTAACTACCTATAAGTTTATATGGTTATTATTTTTTGAGAATTAATAAGGTATGCACTTTTATTAACGGCGACACAGTTCTAAACATCAACTATAAAAAAAGCGGCTCACTGAGCCGCTTTTTGATTTTGCCTGAAAGAAAAACTTACTTTTTCTTCGCTTTCGCGTTCGGCAGGTCGGTGATGCTACCTTCGAAGACTTCTGCCGCCAGGCCAACGGACTCGTGCAGAGTCGGGTGAGCGTGGATGGTCAGCGCGATATCTTCAGCGTCACAGCCCATTTCGATCGCCAGACCGATTTCGCCCAGCAGCTCGCCGCCGTTGGTGCCGACAATCGCTCCGCCGATAACGCGGTGAGATTCTTTGTCGAAAATCAGTTTGGTCATACCGTCAGCGCAGTCGGAAGCGATAGCACGGCCAGAAGCAGCCCACGGGAAGGTGGCGGTTTCGTAGCTGATGCCTTTCTCTTTCGCTTCTTTCTCCGTCAGGCCAACCCATGCAACTTCCGGCTCGGTATAGGCGATGGACGGGATAACTTTCGGGTCGAAGTAGTGCTTCATGCCGGCGATAACTTCGGCTGCAACGTGGCCTTCGTGAACGCCTTTGTGCGCCAGCATCGGCTGACCGACGATATCGCCGATAGCAAAGATGTGCGGCACGTTGGTACGCAGTTGTTTGTCAACGCGGATAAAACCACGCTCGTCAACTTCAACGCCTGCTTTACCGGCATCAAGGTTTTTACCGTTCGGCACGCGACCGATAGCCACCAGCACGGCGTCATAGCGCTGCGCTTCAGCCGGGGCTTTTTTGCCTTCCATGGAAACGTAGATACCGTCTTCTTTCGCTTCAACGGCGGTCACTTTGGTTTCCAGCATCAGGTTAAATTTCTTACTGATGCGCTTGGTGAAGACTTTCACCACGTCTTTATCTGCTGCCGGGATAACCTGGTCGAACATTTCAACCACGTCAATCTCTGAACCCAGCGCATGGTATACGGTACCCATTTCCAGACCGATGATCCCGCCGCCCATAACCAGCAGGCGTTTTGGTACGGTTTTCAGCTCCAGCGCATCGGTGGAGTCCCATACGCGCGGATCTTCATGCGGAATGAACGGCAGTTCGATCGGACGGGAGCCCGCCGCGATGATAGCGTTGTCGAAGTTGATCACGGTTTTGCCGTTTTCGCCTTCCACTTCCAGGGTGTTAGCGCCGGTAAATTTACCCAGACCGTTAACCACCTTCACTTTACGCCCTTTGGCCATGCCAGCCAGACCACCGGTCAGCTGAGTGATGACTTTTTCTTTCCAGGTGCGAATCTTGTCAATGTCGGTTTTCGGCTCACCGAAAACGATGCCGTGTTCGGCCAGCGCTTTCGCTTCTTCGATAACTTTAGCAACGTGCAGCAGTGCTTTAGAAGGGATACAGCCGACGTTCAGGCAAACACCGCCGAGGGTGCTGTAACGTTCTACGATGACGGTTTCCAGACCTAAATCAGCGCAACGGAAGGCAGCAGAATAACCTGCGGGGCCTGCCCCAAGTACCACGACCTGAGTTTTGATTTCAGTACTCATCATGACCTCTGTTATTTGTATCCGGCGGGTCTGACGCTATTGTTTTTACGCCCATGTCCACCGGGACGTTCTATCCGCAAGCATTTTACAAAATTGTTAACAATTTTGAAACAACAAACGGCAAACGATTTTGTCCTTTATTGCTGGTAACTTCAAAACGCAGAAGAGATTACCAGAAAAAAGCCGGCCGTCAGGCCGGCTTTTTGCTTACATCACCAGGCGGCGAATGTCGCTCAGCATATTGTTGATGATGGTGATAAAGCGCGCACCATCAGCACCGTCTATCACGCGGTGGTCGAAGGACAGAGAGATCGGCATCATCAGACGCGGCACGAACTCTTTGCCATTCCATACTGGCTCCATCGCGGACTTGGACACGCCGAGGATAGCCACTTCCGGCGCGTTCACAATCGGTGCGAAGTGGGTGGTACCCAGGCCGCCGATGCTGGAGATAGTGAAGCAACCACCCTGCATTTCGCCAGCGGTCAGCTTACCATCACGCGCTTTCTTGGAAATCACGGTCAGTTCACGAGACAGCTCGGTAATGCTCTTCTTGTTCACGTCTTTAAAGACCGGAACAACCAGACCATTCGGGGTATCAACCGCCACGCCGATATTGATGTATTTCTTCAGCGTCAGACGCTGTGCATCTTCAGACAGGGAGCTGTTGAAGCGCGGCATCTGCTCAAGCGCCGCGGCAACGGCTTTCATGATGAAGACCACCGGAGTGAATTTCACGTCCAGCTTACGCTTCTCAGCTTCGGCGTTCTGCTGTTTACGGAACGCTTCCAGATCGGTGATATCGGTTTTGTCGAAGTGCGTAACGTGCGGGATCATCACCCAGTTACGGCTCAGGTTAGCGCCAGAGATCTTCTGGATGCGGCCCAGTTCAACTTCTTCCACTTCACCAAACTTGCTGAAGTCCACTTTCGGCCACGGCAGCATGCCCGGGATACCGCCACCGGTAGCAGCAGGCGCGGCTTCAGCGCGTTTAACCGCTTCTTTCACGTAGGCCTGAACGTCTTCGCGCAGGATACGGCCTTTACGACCGGAACCTTTCACTTTCGCCAGGTTGACGCCGAACTCGCGCGCCAGACGACGAATCAGCGGCGTTGCGTGAACGTAAGCGTCGTTTTCAGCAAACTCAGATTTGCCTTCCGCTTTTGCAGCAGGCGCTGCGGCAGGCTTAGCCGCCTGAGCCGGTGCTGCAGCAGGAGCCGGAGCGGCGGCGGCCGGAGCCGCGGCAGGCGCAGCGCCTTCCACTTCGAAGACCATAATCAGGGAGCCAGTGGAGACTTTGTCGCCGGTGCTGATTTTGATCTCTTTCACAGTACCCGCGAATGGCGCAGGCACTTCCATGGAAGCTTTGTCGCCTTCAACGGTGATCAGTGACTGTTCAGCGGCGATTTTATCGCCCACTTTCACCATCACTTCAGTCACTTCAACTTCATCGCCGCCGATATCCGGTACGTGAACTTCTTTAGCGCCTGAAGCTGCCGGTGCAGCAGCAGCCGGAGCGGCTTCCGCTTTTGCCGGTGCCGCGGCAGGCGCAGCGCCTGCCACTTCAAAGATCATGATCAGGGATCCAGTGGACACTTTGTCACCGGTGTTGATCTTGATCTCTTTCACGGTGCCGGCGAACGGCGCCGGAACTTCCATAGAAGCCTTGTCGCCTTCTACGGTGATCAGGGATTGTTCAGCGGCGATGGTGTCGCCCACTTTCACCATGATTTCCGTGACTTCAACTTCATCACTGCCGATATCCGGTACGTGAACTTCTTTCGCGCTGGCGGCTGCCGGTGCTGCGGCGGCCGGAGCGGCTTCTTTCTTCTCTTCCTGCGCAGGTGCAGCGGCTGCTGCACCATCGGCGGAATCGAAAATCATGATCAGTTTACCGGTCTCGGTTTTGTCGCCGACAGAGACTTTGATCTCTTTAACGACGCCAGCCTGCGGAGACGGGACTTCCATAGAGGCTTTGTCGCCTTCTACGGTGATCAGCGACTGTTCAGCTTCAACTTTGTCGCCCACTTTGACCAGAATCTCGGTGATTTCAACTTCATCAGCCCCGATGTCCGGTACTTTGATTTCGATAGCCATTATTCTTTTACCTCTTACGCCAGACGCGGGTTAACTTTATCTGCATCGATGTTGAATTTAGTGATGGCTTCCGCAACCACTTTCTTATCGATTTCGCCACGTTTAGCCAGTTCGCCCAGCGCTGCTACCACCACGTAGGAAGCGTCAACTTCGAAGTGGTGACGCAGGTTTTCACGGCTGTCAGAGCGACCGAAGCCGTCGGTACCCAGTACGCGGTAATCATCGGCCGGTACGTAAGTACGAACCTGCTCAGCGAACAGTTTCATATAGTCAGTCGATGCGACTGCCGGAGCATCATTCATCACCTGAGCGATGTACGGAACGCGCGGCGTTTCCAGCGGATGCAGCATGTTCCAGCGTTCACAATCCTGGCCATCGCGCGCCAGTTCGGTGAAGGAGGTGACGCTATAAACGTCAGAACCTACGCCGTAGTCGTTGGCCAGGATCTGCGCTGCTTCACGAACGTGACGCAGGATAGAACCGGAGCCCAGCAGCTGAACTTTACCTTTACTACCTTCAACGGTTTCGAGTTTGTAGATACCTTTACGGATACCTTCCTCGGCACCTGCTGGCATGGCCGGCATGTGGTAGTTTTCGTTCAGCGTGGTGATGTAGTAGTAAACGTTCTCTTGTTTCTCACCGTACATACGCTCCAGACCATCGTGCATGATGACCGCAACTTCGTATGCATAAGACGGATCGTAAGAGATACAGTTCGGGATAGTCAGAGACTGAATATGGCTGTGGCCATCTTCGTGCTGCAGACCTTCGCCGTTCAGCGTCGTACGACCGGAAGTACCACCGATCAGGAAGCCGCGAGCCTGCTGGTCACCAGCCTGCCAGCACAGATCGCCGATACGCTGGAACCCGAACATAGAGTAGTAGATGTAGAACGGGATCATCGGCAGGTTGTTGGTGCTGTAGGAGGTCGCAGCAGCCAGCCAGGATGCGCCAGCACCCAGTTCGTTGATACCTTCCTGCAGAATCTGGCCTTTCTCGTCTTCTTTGTAGTATGCAACCTGCTCACGGTCCTGCGGGGTGTACTGCTGGCCGTTCGGGCTGTAGATACCAATCTGACGGAACAGACCTTCCATACCAAAGGTACGCGCTTCATCGGCGATGATCGGCACGAGGCGGTCTTTGATGGATTTGTTCTTCAGCATCACGTTCAGGGCACGAACGAACGCGATAGTGGTAGAGATCTCTTTATTCTGCTCTTCCAGCAGCGGCCCGAAATCTTCCAGAGTCGGCAGCTCCAGCTTCTCATCGAAGTTCGGCTGACGGCTCGGCAGATAGCCGTGCAGTTTCTGACGCTGGGCGTGCAGATAGGTGTGCTCTTCGGAACCTTCCGGGAAGGTCACGTACGGCAGTTTTTCGATATCCGCATCGGCAACCGGCACATTGAAACGATCGCGGACGTAGCGAACGCCGTCCATGTTCATCTTCTTAACCTGGTGGGCGATGTTTTTACCTTCAGCAGTGTCACCCATGCCGTAACCTTTAATGGTATGGGCGAGAATGACGGTAGCTTTGCCTTTGGTTTCCTGCGCTTTTTTCAGTGCAGCATAGACTTTCTTCGGATCGTGGCCGCCGCGGTTCAGGGCCCAGATCTGCTCGTCAGTCCAGTCGGCGACCAGCGCTGCGGTTTCCGGATATTTACCGAAGAAGTGCTCACGCACGTAGGCGCCGTCTTTGGATTTGAAGGTCTGGTAGTCACCGTCAACGGTCTCTTCCATCAGCTGGATCAGTTTACCGCTGGTATCTTTACGCAGCAGCTCATCCCAGCGACCGCCCCAGATAACCTTAATGACGTTCCAGCCAGCACCACCGAAGATGCCTTCCAGTTCGTTAATGATCTTGCCATTACCGGTAACCGGGCCGTCAAGACGCTGCAGGTTACAGTTGATAACGAAGACCAGGTTGTCCAGCTTCTCACGAGTCGCGATGGTGATCGCGCCTTTGGATTCCGGCTCGTCCATCTCACCGTCGCCCAGGAAGGCGTAAACGGTTTGTTTGGAGGTATCTTTCAGACCACGGTGTTCCAGATATTTCAGGAACTTAGCCTGATAAATCGCGCCGATTGGGCCCAGGCCCATAGAAACGGTCGGGAACTGCCAGAATTCCGGCATCAGTTTCGGGTGCGGGTAAGAGGACAGACCTTTACCGTGAACTTCCTGACGGAAGTTGTTCATCTGCTCTTCAGTCAGACGACCTTCCAGGAAAGCACGCGCGTAGACGCCCGGAGAGATGTGGCCCTGGAAGTAAACCAGGTCGCCGCCGTCCTGCTCGTTGCGTGCGCGGAAGAAGTGGTTAAAGCACACTTCGTAGAAGGTTGCGGAAGACTGGAAGGAAGCCATGTGGCCGCCCAGTTCGAGATCTTTTTTCGATGCGCGCAGAACGGTCATAATCGCGTTCCAGCGGATCGCAGAACGGATACGACGTTCCAGATCCAGATTCCCCGGGTATTCCGGCTCATCTTCAACGGCAATAGTGTTTACGTAACCGCCGGTCGATGCGCCAGCAGCCACTTTCACCCCGCCTTTGCGGGCTTCAGAAAGGAGTTGGTCAATAAGATACTGAGCGCGCTCAACACCTTCTTCACGGATGACCGATTCGATCGCCTGTAGCCAGTCGCGAGTTTCGATCGGATCCACGTCATTTGGTAAACGTTCTGACATGGGGGGTATTCCTTATCTATCTAATCGTTGATTAATCTGGAACCTGTCCCATTGCGCTCTTTGTTCTTCATACTTCTGGCTGTCTCTTTGTTGGCTTCGCTTCCTCATCCCAGTCACATAGTTCACTATGCTCCCGGGGATTCGCGCGCTTGCCGCCGCGATACACCCAAAATTATTTTGAACAACTAAAAGTGCAATAAGACAGGTTCTGCGTTTAGTTGCCGCGCTCTAAAAATGGCGCTTAAGAACCGGAGTTCTCATCTTTTCGTTGCTGTAAACGACGCAGTGAGCGTTCACGACGGCTCTGCTCACGGCTACGATCCAGCAAAATTTCCTCAATGAACGCCAGGTGACGATGCGACGCTTCACGCGCCTGCTCCGGTTCCCCGGCGATTATCGCCTCAAAAATGCGAGTACGATGATTGCTGACCTGCGGGAGCATCTCCCGACGGGCGTACAACAATTCAAAATTCTGGCGAACGTTCTGGGCCAGCATCGGCTCCATACAGCGTAGTAGATGGAGCAACACCACATTGTGCGCCGCTTCGGTGACGGCAATTTGATACTGGACGACGGCATCGGATTCGGCGTCAAGATCGCCGGACTGCTGAGCCCGCTCAATGGCCTGATGCAACTCGCGAATACGTTCGCGATCTTCATCGTTGCTGCGCAGCGCCGCGTAATAAGCCGCGATGCCTTCAAGCGCGTGACGGGTTTCCAGCAGATCGAATTGGGATTCAGGGTGGTCGGACAGTAGCTCTACCAGCGGGTCGCTGAAGCTCTGCCACAGGCGGCTTTGCACAAACGTTCCGCCCCCCTGGCGACGAAGCAACAAGCCCTTAGCTTCGAGGCGTTGAATAGCCTCACGGAGCGAGGGACGGGAAACGTCGAACTGTTTTGCCAGTTCACGTTCTGGCGGGAGTTTTTCACCGGGGCGCAACGTCCCCTCAAGGATTAAAAACTCCAGCTGCTGCTCTATCACATCGGATAGTTTTGGTTGGCGGATCTTGCTGTAGGCCATATTCCCTGTCTCTGCCATTAGCCCGGAGTCAATTGGTCTTACCAATTCATAGTTCGTATCGCTAAAGTAACAAAGTATTCACCTTCTGTCCATACAGGTTTTGATTGAAATCATTAAACCCGGCACGTTTTAACAACCTTACAGAAATAACATTTCAAAAATGTAACCTTGCACAAATGTTGTGTTTACTCACAAAGAGGTAGCGTTAACGTAATAGAAACGAAAAATTACGCTATCTGAACCGATTCAACTCACCAATTGGTGAATATTAATTCAATGAAAGCGAATAAGTAGCAAATAATAGACAGGTGCGGAATATTGAGGTGTGATTTACAAATGGTTTCTTTTTGCTCGCATCGTCATCATCCCTTCATAAAGCAGGTGCATTCAGCGGCGCTTATCACTATTCTCCATGATACGAAAGGCCTTTTCATGAATTCCCCCTCCGCCTTGCGTAAAGAAATAAGTACATCAACGGAATTTGATAATTACACAAACACAACAATATGTGCGTTGCATCATTCGGGGCAGAACGGAGCGCAGGCTCAGTGAAATTTCGCTGACTATGCTATCAGGCAGGGACGGACAGCGAAGAAGTCACCTGAAGGATGACGCGGACAAACATAATAACCATAACCACACACGAGGTTTCATGATGGAAGGTCAACAGCATGGCGATCGGCTAAAGCGCGGCCTTAAAAACCGCCATATTCAGCTTATTGCGCTGGGAGGCGCTATCGGTACCGGTTTGTTTCTCGGTAGCGCATCCGTCATCCAAAACGCGGGTCCCGGTATCATTCTGGGCTACGCAATTGCCGGTTTTATTGCCTTCCTGATTATGCGTCAGCTGGGCGAGATGGTCGTTGAAGAACCGGTGGCCGGTTCATTTAGTCATTTTGCCTACAAATACTGGGGCGGCTTTGCAGGTTTCGCTTCCGGCTGGAACTACTGGGTGCTTTACGTGCTGGTCGCGATGGCCGAGCTGACCGCGGTCGGGAAATACGTCCAGTTCTGGTGGCCGGAAATTCCCACCTGGGTTTCTGCGGCCATTTTCTTTATCGCCATCAACGCGATCAACCTGACTAACGTCAAAGTGTTTGGCGAGATGGAGTTCTGGTTCGCGATCATCAAAGTCGTCGCCGTCGTGGCGATGATCCTGTTCGGCGGCTGGCTGCTGTTTAGCGGCAACGGCGGCCCGCAGGCCACCGTACGCAACCTGTGGGAGCAAGGCGGATTCCTGCCGCACGGCTTCACCGGGCTGGTGATGATGATGGCGATTATTATGTTCTCGTTCGGCGGTCTGGAGCTGGTGGGTATTACCGCCGCAGAAGCGGATAACCCGGAGCAAAGCATTCCAAAAGCCACTAACCAGGTTATCTACCGTATTCTGATTTTCTATGTGGGCTCGCTGGCCGTTCTGCTCTCTCTGCTGCCGTGGAGCCGCGTGACCGCCGATACCAGTCCGTTTGTCCTGATTTTCCATGAGCTGGGCGATACCTTTGTCGCTAACGCCCTGAATATCGTGGTCCTGACCGCGGCGCTGTCGGTGTATAACAGCTGCGTTTACTGCAACAGCCGGATGCTGTTCGGCCTGGCCCAGCAGGGTAACGCGCCAAAAGCGCTAATGAGCGTTGATAAACGCGGCGTACCGGTTAACACTATCCTCGTCTCCGCTGTGGTCACCGCGCTGTGCGTCCTGATAAACTACTTCGCGCCGGAATCCGCGTTTGGTCTGCTGATGGCGCTGGTAGTTTCCGCCCTGGTGATCAACTGGGCGATGATCAGCCTGGCGCACATCAAATTCCGTCGCGCTAAGCAGCAGCAGGGCGTGGTTACCCGCTTCCCGGCGCTGCTGTATCCGCTGGGTAACTGGATTTGCCTGCTGTTCATGGCGGGAGTACTGGTGATCATGCTGATGACCCCTGGCATGGCGATTTCTGTCTACCTTATCCCGGTGTGGATTGCCGTTCTCGGCGTCGGCTACCTGTTTAAACAGAAAACCGCCAGCGCCATTAAAGCGTAATCCTGCATCTCTACAACCTGTGTCCGCCCGCCGTTGGCGGACACAGTGCATTGTTACCTGCTTCACATTTTATCCCTGACAACCGATTTATCCATATCGTTAACCCTATCCTGCAACGCATTAGTCCATTACCCGGCTAATAATTCTCTCCATACCGCCACGGGGAGATCGCTGCGATGAATGGCAATAAGCTTTCAGTTAAAGAAAAAATAGGCTACGGGATGGGTGACGCCGGATGCAACATCATATTCGGCGCCATCATGTTGTTTGTTAACTATTTTTATACGGATATTTTTGGTCTCGCGCCGGCGCTGGTAGGCGTATTGCTGCTCTCCGTACGCGTTATTGATGCAGTTACCGATCCGATTATGGGGGCTATGGCCGACCGTACCCGCAGTAAATACGGGCGCTTTCGTCCATGGCTGCTGTGGATTGCTTTCCCGTATGCGCTATTCAGCGTGCTGATGTTTACCACGCCGGAGTGGACGTACAATAGCAAGGTTATCTATGCTTTCGTCACCTACTTCCTGCTCTCGCTGACCTATACCGCGATTAACATCCCCTACTGCTCATTAGGTAGCGTGATTACGAATGACCCGCAGGAACGCGTGGCCTGCCAGTCCTATCGCTTCGTGATGGTCGGTATTGCCACACTCCTGCTCTCCCTTACGCTACTGCCGATGGCGGACTGGTTCGGTGGTGAGGATAAAGCCAAAGGCTACCAGATGGCGATGACCGTGCTGGCGTTTATCGGTATGTGCATGTTCCTTTTCTGCTTTGCCACCGTCCGTGAACGCGTAAAACCCGCTGTCCAGACCAACGACGAGCTGAAAAAAGATCTAAAAGACGTCTGGAAAAACGACCAGTGGGTTCGCATCCTGCTGTTAACGCTTTGCAACGTCTGTCCGGGCTTTATTCGCATGGCCGCCACCATGTACTACGTCACCTGGGTTATGCAACAAAGCACCCACTTCGCGACGCTGTTTATCAGCCTTGGCGTGGTCGGGATGATGATCGGTAGTATGCTGGCAAAAGTTCTGACCGACCGCTGGTGTAAACTGCAGATGTTTTTCTGGACCAATATCGTACTGGCCGTTTTCTCCTGCGCGTTCTATTTCTTCGACCCGCACGCCACCATGATGATCATGGCGCTCTACTTCCTGCTGAATGTTCTGCATCAGATCCCCTCACCGCTGCACTGGTCGCTAATGGCCGACGTTGACGACTACGGTGAATGGAAGACCGGCAAACGCATCACCGGCATCAGCTTCTCCGGCAACCTGTTCTTCCTGAAGGTCGGTCTGGCTATCGCCGGGGCGATGGTTGGCTTTCTCCTCTCCTGGTACGGTTACGATGCCGGCGCGAAACAGCAAAGCGCATCCGCGATTAACGGTATCGTACTGCTATTCAGCGTTATCCCCGGCGTCGGCTATCTGATTACCGCGGGAGTGGTGCGTATGCTGAAGGTTAACCGTGAATTTATGAGGCAAATTCAGTCTGACCTCGAGAAGCGCCGGGTCAACTATAGCGAGCTCAATGACTATCAGGAACTGAAAACCGGCGAACATGTAAGGAAAGCGTAATGAAAAACTGGCCAAACCCATTTATTGAACAACGCGCGGACCCGTATATTCTGCGCCATCAGGATAGCTACTACTTTATTGCTTCGGTGCCGGAGTACGACCGTCTGGAAATCCGCCGCTCCGCAACTCTTGAAGGCCTGCGCGACGTGCAGCCGGTGGTCGTCTGGCGTAAACCGGACAGCGGCCCGATGAGTCAGCTCATATGGGCGCCGGAGCTGCATGAGATTGACGAAAAATGGTACATCTACTTTGCGGCGACCCACACGCACGACATGGATGAACTGGGGATGTTCCAGCACCGTATGTTTGCGCTTGAATGCGCGGACAGCGATCCGTTAACCGGTAAATGGCAGGTAAAAGGCCAGGTAAAAACGCCGTTTGACACCTTTGCCCTGGATGCCACCACTTTCCGTCATCAGGGCAAACAGTGGTACCTGTGGGCGCAAAAAGACCCTGACATTAAAGGCAACACCAACCTCTATCTGGCTGAGCTGGAAAACCCGTGGACGCTAAAAGGCAAGCCGGTGATGTTGAGCAAACCCGAGTTCGACTGGGAGTGTCGCGGTTTCATGGTGAACGAAGGCCCGGCGGTGCTTTTCCACGGCGACAAGCTGTTCGTTAGCTATTCCGCCAGCGCTACCGATGAAAACTACTGCATGGGCTTACTGTGGATAGACATTAACGCCGACCCGCTCCGGCCAGAAAACTGGCATAAAGCGCCGCAGCCGGTATTCCGCACCAGCTATGAGAATCGTCAGTATGGGCCCGGGCACAATAGCTTTACGCAGACGCCGGAAAGAGAAGATGTGCTGGTGTACCACGCGCGTAACTACACCGAAATAGAAGGCGACCCGCTGTACGATCCAAATCGTCATACGCGCCTGAAGCTCATTCGCTGGCAAGAAAACGGGATGCCTGATTTCGGCATCCCGGCAGCAGACACGTATTAAAAGTCCTGCCTGCCCGCCAACGGGCAGGCGCTTAAATCAGCGTACCGTAAATGGTCAGCAGCGCCATAATCACCACGACCACCAACGAGGTTTTCTTCGCCATGGAGACCGCCGCCTTCGGCGTAGCCACTTTATCCACGTGCGGCTCACGCGCCAGCGAATACTGCGCCAGACGCGTCAATACCTGATACTGAGAAGAGTGGCGGTCGCCCAGCGAGGCAAACCACGCCGGTAAGGCTTTTTCCCCGTGTCCAACCAAAGCGTACACCACGCCGACCAGGCGTACCGGAACCCAGTCAACCACGTGCAGAATGCCGTCGATACCCGACTGTAAGCGATGGCGCGGCGTCTGATAACGCGCCAGCCACGTTTGCCAGGCCCGCAGCGTACAGTAGGCGATCAGGGTTAACGGCCCCCACGGCCCGCCGACCACAAACCAGAACAGCGGAGCAAGATAATAGCGGTAGTTAATCCACAGCAGCGCATTTTGCAGCTCGCTCAGATACTCACGCTGGTCGCAGCCGGGCGGTACGCCGTGGATCAGGGTAAGTTCGCTGGCCATGGCGTCGCAGGCGCGGCTATCATCGCGCGCCGCGGCCTTCAGGTAGGCGTGATAGTGCAAGCGGACTTTACCTGCGCCTATGCACAGCAGGCCAAGCAGGATCCAGAACACCAGCAGCGGAACGTTAAACAGTTGCCCCTGCAGCAGGCGCTGAATAATAAACACAACCGCCGCAGCCGCTACCGTCATCAGTATGGTTGTCAGCAGGGAATAATGCTTTAACCGGCGAAACAGCACTTCCAGCCGATGATCGAGCTGCCAGTGCTCACCCAGCTTAAACAAGCGCTCGGCAATGAGGACTAACAGCGTAGTAAACAACGTCATGGCATCTCCTTATTCTGACGACGGGGTTAACAGAGCGCGAAATTTTACCCAGTCAAAAGCCGGGCCGGGATCCGTTTTACGCACTGGCGCAATATCGCTATGGCCGGTGATATTGTCAGCTATCGCCGGATAGAGCGGGATAAGCTGACGGGTAACGGCTGCCAGCTGCTGATACTGCGCGTCGGTATAAGCCAGCTCGTCGGTCCCTTCCAGCTCAATGCCTATCGAAAAATCGTTGCAGCGCTCGCGCCCGTGATAGCTTGAAACACCCGCGTGCCACGCGCGCTTGTCGAAAGGCACATACTGCACGATTTCGCCATCGCGGCGAATCAGACAATGCGCCGAAACGCGAAGATGGGCAATCTCGGCAAAGAAAGGATGGGCATGGGGATCGAGCGTACCGCTGAACAGGGCATCAATCCACGGGCCGCCAAATTCGCCGGGCGGTAGGCTTATATTGTGCACCACCAGCAAAGAGGGAGTTTCATTATCCGGACGGCTATCTTGATGCGGCGAAGGTACCCGACGCGCCTCGACCAGCCATCCCCCGTTCAACTGCATGTTGAGTCTCCTTTTACTAGCTTATGCATGGCGGCACCGCGCCCAACGAATCCCCTGCATCATACGCCCTCTCGCTCAGCGGACTAACGCCAAAAGCTGAAACCGCCGGCAAAATGAAGCGGATGTGGTACAAAAACGTTGTTCAGGTTAGCATGTTTCCCACTTCTGAATCTTATCTATCTGGAGCTTTATCATGACGCCTCGTCGCTACAATCCCGACCGCCGCCGTGACGCGCTGCTGGAGCGTATTAATCTTGATATTACCGATGCCGTCGCTCAATCCCTGCGGGAAGATTTAGGCGGCGAAGTGGATGCGAATAACGACATTAGCGCACAATTATTGCCTCAGGACGCGCACTCGCATGCGGTCGTGATCACCCGCGAAGATGGCGTATTTTGTGGTAAACGCTGGGTAGAAGAAGTCTTTATTCAGCTTGCGGGCGATGACGTTAACTTCACCTGGCATGTTGCCGATGGCGATGCAGTAAAAGCAAACCAGCCGTTGTTCGAGCTGGAAGGCCCTTCGCGTATTCTGCTCACCGGCGAGCGCACCGCACTCAATTTCGTGCAAACGTTGTCCGGGGTAGCGAGTGAAGTCCGCCGCTACGTTGATCTGTTGGTGGGTACCAAAACTCAGCTGCTCGATACGCGCAAAACGCTGCCGGGTCTGCGCACGGCGCTGAAGTACGCGGTCTTATGCGGCGGTGGGGCCAACCATCGTCTGGGCCTCTCCGATGCCTTTCTGATTAAAGAGAATCATATTATCGCTTCCGGCTCGGTACGGCAGGCGGTTGAAAAAGCGTTCTGGCTTCATCCTGATGTGCCGGTAGAAGTGGAAGTCGAAACTCTTGAAGAACTGGACGAAGCGCTAAAAGCCGGCGCCGACATCATTATGCTCGACAACTTCACTACCGACCTGATGCGCGAAGCGGTCAAACTTACCCAGGGTCAGGCGGCGCTGGAAGTCTCCGGCAACGTCACATTCGATACCATTCGTGAATTTGCCGAAACCGGCGTCGACTACATCTCCGTTGGCGCGTTGACGAAACACGTGCGCGCCCTCGACCTCTCTATGCGTTTCCGTTGATTGCCTTGCCCCGGTTTTCACTTTATGCCGGGGCTCACTTTTGCGAACTGACTCGCATGCCAATAATCCCTCCATGCAAGCGGCCCAAAAAGCCTGGAACCCTGCTTCCTTAGGCGAAATCTGCGGATCGTATCGCTGAAAAAATCCCGGCAAAGTGCTCCCGAAGATAACAAGGAGCAACTTATGGACAAACAACGTGGTTTTACCCTCATCGAACTCATGGTGGTCATCGGGATCATCGCCATTCTCAGCGCAATCGGCATTCCGGCGTATCAGAATTACCTGCGAAAAGCGGCGCTTACCGACATGCTACAAACCTTCGTCCCTTTCCGTACCGCCATTGAGCTATGCGCGCTGGAGCACGGCGGATTAACCCCCTGCGATGGCGGCAGCAACGGGATCCCCTCCCCCGCAACCACCCGCTACGTCTCCGCTATGACCGTAGCGACGGGCGTTGTCACGCTCACCGGCCAGGAAAGCCTCAATGGCCTGAGCGTCACCATGACGCCGTCCTGGGATAACGCTAACGGTATCACCGGCTGGCAGCGCGTTTGCAATATTACTGGCGATAGCGCACTTAAGCAGGCCTGTGAAGATGTGTTCCGTTTTAACTGAGAGGGCAGCAATGAAAACTGAACAATTGATCCCACTGTGCCAGCGCTACAAGGCATTGCTGCTCGATAGCGATGAAAACACCATTGCCATCGCCGTAGTCGATGCCCCTGCGCCGGAACTCATGGAAGCCCTGCGCTTCGCGACTCAGAAAAGGATTGATATCGAATGCTGGAACCAGGACCGGATGGACAAACGGCTGCAGACGCCGGGAATATCAACACTCACCCCACCTGTTGAAGCGTCGGCCAGCATCGTTGAACAGGTAAATAACCTTCTCGAACAAGCCCTGCGCCAGCGCGCATCCGATATTCATATCGAACCAGGCGACGATCGCCTGAGAATTCGCCTGCGGGTAGACGGCGTCCTCCATTCTCTTGCTCCGCTCGCCGCGGAACTCGCCGCCCCCATCACCGCCCGACTTAAGGTGCTCGGCAATCTGGATATCGCCGAACACCGGGTGCCGCAGGACGGTCAGTTCACCCTCACGCTCTCCGATCGCCCGGTCTCGTTTCGGATCGCCACGCTTCCCTGCCGCGGAGGGGAGAAAATCGTTCTGCGTTTACTACATCAGGTCGAACAAGCGCTGGACCTGGAGGCGCTGGGGCTCTCCACCCAGCAGCTTGCCGCCTTCCGTTCGGCGCTAAACCAACCCCAGGGCCTGATGCTGGTCACTGGTCCGACGGGGAGTGGGAAAACCGTCACTTTATACAGCGCGCTGCAGGCGCGGAACCGCGACGAAGTCAATATATGCAGCGTTGAAGATCCGCTGGAGATCCCCATTGTGGGGATGAATCAGACGCAGATTAACCCCCGGGCGGGTTTAACCTTTCACAGCGTACTGCGCGCCCTGCTCCGTCAGGATCCCGATATCGTAATGGTGGGAGAAATACGCGATGCGGAAACCGCTGAAATTGCGATAAAAGCAGCGCAGACCGGGCACCTGGTGCTCTCAACGCTGCACACCAATTCAACCAGTGAAACGCTGGTTCGTCTGCAGCAGATGGGCGTTGCGCGCTGGATGATCTCATCCGCGCTTTCGCTGGTGGTTGCTCAACGTCTGGTACGCAAGCTGTGCCCCCACTGCCGGCGGGAAACCGGCAGTTCGGCTGATGTTCCGCACAGCCTGTGGCCGCGGGCGCTTCCTCGCTGGCAGGCTCCGGGCTGTCAGCACTGCTATCACGGCTACTACGGTCGCCTGGCGCTCTTTGAGCTGCTACCCGTCAATACCGCGTTACGGCAGGCGATAACTCAGGGTCTTAGCGCCGGGGAGATCGAGTCCCTGGCACGGGAATCCGGAATGATGACGCTATTTGAGAGCGGTTGCCTGGCCGTCGAACGTGGGATGACCAGTCTGGAAGAAGTGGTACGCGTGTTGGGGATACCGCATGGCGACTAAACGACTGTGGCGCTGGCGCGGTATCACTCTCCAGGGCGCTCCCTGCCAGGGAACGCTCTGGCAGGATAATCGCCCCGAGGCATTGCAGGTTCTACAGCGACAACGAATTATCCCGCTGACGCTGCGCCGCTGTAGCGTGCAAAACGCCCTCTGGCATCCGCGCTACAGCGGTGAAATCATCCGCCAGTTGGCGGCCCTTCTTCAGGCCGGCCTCCCGCTGGCTGAGGGGCTGGAACTGCTGGCGCAGCAGCAGCCCAATGCGCAATGGCAAGCGTTACTGCAAACCCTGGCAGCAGATCTGGCGCAGGGCATTTCGCTTTCAGGCTCCCTGGAAAAATGGCCTGAAGCGTTCCCCCCGTTATATCTGGCCATGATCCGCACCGGTGAGCTTACCGGTAAACTGGAGCTATGCTGCGCCGAGCTGGCCCAGCAGCAGCGAGAACAGCTGCTTCTCACCGAGAAAGTGAAAAAAGCGCTGCGCTACCCGCTGATTATTTTGACTCTGGCGCTGCTGGTGGTCATGGGAATGCTGTGCTTCGTCTTACCGGAGTTTGCCGCTATATATCAAACTTTCAACACCCCGCTGCCGTGGTTGACCCGCGCGGTAATGAGCGTCGGCGAGGGGCTAACTCGCTTTTGGCCATTACTCGCGGCGCTGGTAATTTTACCTGCGATACTCAACCGGCTGATTTGCCAGCGGCCAGGCTGGCTGCTGTATCGTCAGAAGCTGCTCCATACGCTGCCGGTGTTTGGCAAACTGCTATGCGGCCAGCGGCTTAGCCAGATTTTTACCGTACTCGCATTGACGCAAAGCGCCGGTATCAGCTTTCTGCAAGGGCTGCAAAGCGTAGAGGAAACGCTGAATTGTCCGCTGTGGCGACAGAGACTCCGCCAGGTTTGCCGGCAAATTACCCACGGCGATCCCATCTGGCAGGCGCTCGCCAACAGCGGAGGATTTACGCCGCTGTGTCTACAGCTGATTCGTACCGGTGAAGCTTCGGGTTCGCTGGATACTATGCTGGCCAATCTGGCTCGTCACCATAGCGAGCAGACGCATCAGCAGGCAGATAATCTGGCCACCTTACTGGAGCCGATGATGCTGGTTGTAACAGGAACGATTGTCGGCGTGCTGGTGGTGGCGATGTATTTACCCATTTTTCATCTGGGCGACGCCATTAGCGGAATGGGGGGATAACGCTGGCGCAAACGCGCCAGCGAGCGGCATTACAGACTGTTGAACACGCGGTTCTCTTGTTCCTGTACGCGAATAAAAGTCGTACGTTTAGTCAGTTCTTTCAGGCGTGAAGCACCAACGTAGGTGCATGCGGAGCGCAGGCCGCCAAGAATATCGCGTGCGGTGTTTTCAACCGGGCCGCGCAGCGGCAGCTTAACGGTTTTGCCTTCCGCCGCACGGTACTGGGCTACGCCGCCAACGTGACGGGTCATCGCCGACTCGGAGCTCATGCCGTAGAACAGCATGAATTTTTCACCGTTCTCTTCAACTACGGTACCGCCGCTCTCTTCGTGCCCGGCCAGCATACCGCCAAGCATCACAAAATCTGCGCCGCCGCCGAATGCTTTAGCCACATCCCCGGGCATAGTACATCCGCCGTCGCTGATAATCTGCCCGCCCAGGCCGTGCGCCGCGTCGGCACATTCAATCACGGCGGAAAGTTGCGGATAGCCGACACCGGTTTTCACGCGGGTTGTACATACGGAACCCGGGCCGATGCCAACCTTCACGATATCGGCGCCCGAAAGAACCAGCTCTTCACACATTTCGCCGGTAACAACGTTACCTGCAATGATGGTTTTCTGCGGCCAGGCTTCACGCGCTTTCGCGACAAACTGCACGAAGTGCTCGGAATAGCCATTCGCCACGTCAATGCATACGAAGCTAAGCTGCGGGTTCTGGATCAGAATCTGTTTGGTTTTTTCGAAATCCGCGTCGGAGGTCCCAGTAGAGACCATGACGTGCTGCACGACATCTGCCGATACGCTCTGAACAAACGCCTGCCATTGTTCAACGCTGTAATGCTTATGTACCGCAGTCAGAACGCCGAACGAAGCCAGAGCTTTAGCCATAGCAAACGTGCCAACGGTGTCCATATTAGCAGCAATAATCGGCACGCCAGTCCAGGCCAGGCCAGGCCAGAGTGTTTGAAAGTGAATTCACGTTCCAGCTGTACGTCAGAACGGCTTTTGAGGGTAGAACGTTTCGGGCGGATAAGAACGTCTTTAAAACCAAGCTTCAAATCTTCTTCAATACGCATGTGCGAATTCCTGGGGTTAATTGCATTATTGTGAGAGCACAACTCCAGTGACGCTATCATACGCACGAATCATGGCCGCGCAAGACTGCGATTTTCACTTTTTTTACGCTACAATCGTATAAATTTACCTGGTGAATAGCCAAAAGCGAATTTGCGATATCCCATCGCTGGCGTATCATTTTTAACCATTTGATTTACATGCACAAAAAAACCAGAATAGGTGGTGACAGCGCTTTATTGGTTGATATCAGACCGATAAACCAACTGTCGCAGTGGCGTCGTCGCGTCGTAAATAACGGCGCTATTATTGAAAAATGTGCATGTAGTCAGTTTCAGGATTGAGGTGTATGGCATACACGGTAGCGTTAACAGGCGGCATCGGCAGTGGTAAAAGTACTGTAGCCGATGCATTCTCACACCTCGGGGTTAACGTTATTGATGCTGACATAATCGCGCGCCAGGTAGTAGAGCCCGGCACTCCGGGGCTAAGCGCGATTGTTCAACGCTTCGGTCCGCAGATACTCAATGAAGATGGCACCCTCAACCGTCGTGCTCTGCGTGAGCAGATTTTCGCTCATGCAGAGGATAAGAGCTGGCTAAACGCGCTGCTGCATCCACAAATTCAGCAGGAAACGCGTCGCCAGATGCAGCTTGCCACCTCATCTTATATTCTCTGGGTTGTACCTTTATTGGTCGAAAACCGTTTGTCCGCTAAAGCCGATCGCGTCCTTGTTGTTGATGTACCTAAAGAGACGCAGATAGAGCGCACGATGCTTCGCGATCGGGTCAGCCGACAACATGCGGAACATATTCTTGCCGCTCAGGCCACGCGCGAGCAGCGCCTTGCCGTTGCGGATGATGTTATTGAAAATATGGGTTCACCTGGTGCCATCGCATCAGCTGTCGCCCGCCTGCATGCAAAGTATCAACAGCTGGCAACGCAGGCCGCCTCACAGGAAAAACCGTAATGTCTACCCCTGTTCTATTTGAACATCCGCTTAATGAAAAAATGCGTACCTGGCTGCGTATTGAGTTTTTGCTCCAGCAGCTGGCCGTACATCCCGCCATTACCAGCCATGCTGATGCGCTGCATTTTTTCCGCAATATCGGCGACCTTTTAGATGTTTTTGAACGCGGTGAAGTGCGTACCGATCTGATGAAAGAGCTGGATCGCCAGCAGAGGAAGCTGCAATCCTGGGCGGAAGTCCCTGGGGTTGATCAGGATCGTATCAACGAACTCCGTCAGCAGCTGAAGCAATCAGGCAGTACGTTAATGTCGGCGCCACGTATCGGCCAGTACCTGCGAGAGGATCGCCTGATCGCCCTGGTACGCCAACGCCTGAGCATCCCGGGCGGCTGCTGTAGCTTCGATCTTCCGACGCTGCACATCTGGCTGCATATGCCGCAGGAATACCGTGATGAGCAGGTCGGTAAGTGGCTGGCCAGCCTGGAACCGTTGACGCAATCGCTGATGCTCATTCTCGATCTCATCCGTAACTCGGCCCCCTTCCGTAAGCAGACCAGCCTGAACGGTTTTTATCAGGACAACGGCGAAGATGCCGATCTGCTGCGTCTGCGTTTGGATCTTGCCAGCCAGCTCTACCCCCAAATATCAGGCCACAAGAGCCGCTTTGCCATCCGCTTTATGCCGCTGGACAGCGAACATGGCATCGTGCCGGAGCGTTTTGATTTTGAACTGGCCTGCTGTTAAGGAGTCATTATGTCAGAAGAGATAACCGTCAACTGCCCAACCTGCGGCAAAATTGTGGTCTGGAATGAGCAAAGCCCGTATCGCCCGTTCTGCTCCAAGCGCTGTCAGCTTATCGATTTAGGCGAATGGGCAGCGGAAGAGAAACGTATCCCGAGCAGTAGCGATCTATCAGATAGCGACGGCTGGAGCGAAGAAAAAGAGTAACGGATTTCGGGCGGGCATGTGCAGGCCCGCCCTGATTTGCCGGATGCAGACGCACCCTACCCGATCTGAGAACATTGAATTAACTTCGTAATGACGGGTTCGTTTGCCGGCGGAAAATCCTCTGCAACAAGCACGCTCTGCGCAATCCAGCGACCCGGTTGCCCTTCTTTACCCCACGGCTCGCCATCCCAGCTTTCCACCAGCCAGAACCACAGCGTGATATGACGATCGGGAAACTGATACTCCAGCTTATCAAACAGACGGGAAGCACGTACCGTAATGCCGACCTCTTCCTGCAATTCGCGAACTAAGGCCTGCTCTGACGACTCTCCTGCTTCGATTTTTCCACCAGGGAATTCAAGTTTATTCGCCATATGCGCGTCGGCAGCGCGCTGCGTTATAAAAATTTCCCCTTGCGAATTACGGATAATACCCACTGAAATTTGCAGCGTTTTCATTGACTTTGTTCCATAAAAAAGGCGCAGATATCTGCGCCCTGGTATTCAAGATTGTAAAAGCTTAGCTCAGGCGACCGTGGCACTGCTTATATTTTTTGCCGGAGCCGCACGGACACGGATCGTTACGACCCACTTTACGCTCGCCGGTTTGTTCAGCCAACGCCTCCGCGGCAGCGGTATCATCGTCCTGGTGGCTCAACTGCTGCATCTGCGCCAGACGCTCAGCTTCTTCACGACGCTGCTGCTCCATCGCTTCCACCTCTTCCGGCATCCGCACCTGAACCTTACTCAGCGTACTGATCACTTCATACTTCAGGGATTCCAGCATTGAAGCGAACATGGAGAAAGATTCACGCTTATATTCTTGCTTCGGATCTTTTTGCGCATAGCCGCGCAGATGGATGCCCTGACGCAGATAGTCCATCGCCGCCAGGTGCTCTTTCCACAGGGAGTCCAGCGTTTGCAGCATGACGCCTTTTTCAAAGTGACGCATCATCTCAGCGCCAACCACTTCTTCCTTACGCTGATAGGTTTCAATGGCGTTCTGCAGAATGCGCTCACGCAGCGTTTCTTCATGAAGCTCCGGCTCTTTATCCAGCCACTCTTTGAGCGGAAGATCGAGGTCGAAATCATTTTTCAGACGCTCCTGCAGGCCTTCAATATCCCACATCTCTTCCAGCGACTGCGGAGGAATATGGGCATCGATGGTCGCTTTAAATACGTCTTCACGAATGCTATTAATCGTCTCGCTCACGTCGGTCACGTCGAGCAGCTCATTACGCTGGGTGTAAATAGCGCGACGCTGGTCGTTGGCCACATCGTCATATTCCAGCAGCTGCTTACGGATATCGAAGTTGCGGCTCTCGACTTTACGCTGCGCGTTGGCAATCGCTTTGGTCACCCACGGATGTTCGATAGCCTCACCCGGCTTCATACCCAGTTTACGCATCATGCCGGACACGCGGTCAGACGCGAAGATACGCATCAGGGCATCTTCCATCGACAGATAGAAACGGGAAGAACCGGCGTCCCCCTGACGGCCTGAACGACCGCGGAGCTGGTTATCAATACGGCGAGATTCATGGCGTTCGGTACCGATGATATGCAGACCGCCCGCAGCCAGTACCGCATCGTGACGAACCTGCCAGTCGGCTTTGATCTGCGCAATCTGTTCCGGAGTCGGGTCTTCCAACTGGGCGACCTCGGCCTGCCAGCTACCGCCGAGCATAATGTCGGTACCACGTCCGGCCATGTTGGTCGCAATGGTCACCGCAGATGGATAGCCCGCCTGAGCGACGATATCCGCTTCACTGGCGTGGAATTTCGCGTTCAGCACGTTGTGCTTGATACCCGCCTTCGTCAATTCATTAGAGACCACTTCTGATTTTTCGATAGAAATGGTCCCCACCAGCACCGGTTGGCCCGCGGCGGTACGCTGCTTGATATCTTCGATAATGGCCTGGATTTTTTCCGCTTCAGTCATATAAACCAGGTCCGCCATGTCTTTACGAATCATCGGGCGGTTGGTCGGGACCACAACGGTATCCAGCTTGTAGATCGAACTAAATTCAAACGCTTCGGTATCGGCAGTACCGGTCATCCCCGCCAGCTTCTCGTACAGGCGGAAATAGTTCTGGAAGGTAATTGAAGCCAGCGTCTGGTTTTCGTTTTGAATATCAACGCCTTCTTTTGCTTCAACGGCCTGGTGCAGACCATCGGACCAGCGACGCCCCTGCATCGTACGACCGGTATGTTCGTCGACGATAATCACTTCGCCATCTTTAACGATGTAATCAACATCGCGGGTGAACAGCACGTGCGCGCGCAGCGCGGCAGTCACATGGTGCATCAGCATGATATTAGTCGGTGAGTACAGCGACTCGCCTTCTTCCATAATACCTTCATTTACCAGCAGCTCTTCAATCAGCACCAGACCCCGTTCGGTCAGGTTTACCTGACGCGCTTTCTCATCGACGGAGAAGTGTCCTTCGCCGGTAAAGGTCTCAGAGTCTTCTTTATCCTGACGTACCAGGTGCGGAATGATCTTGTTCACTTTCTTATACATTTCCGAGCTGTCTTCAGCCGGGCCGGAAATAATAAGCGGAGTACGCGCTTCATCGATCAGAATGGAGTCGACTTCATCCACCAGCGCATAGTGCAGTTTGCGCTGCACGCGCTCTTCAGGACTGAAGGCCATATTGTCGCGCAGATAGTCAAAGCCGTATTCGTTGTTGGTACCGTAAGTAATATCGGCTGCGTAGGCTTCACGCTTGGCCGGCGCAGGCAGGCCGGACATGTTAATGCCAACGGTCATACCCAGGAATTCAAACAGCGGGCGGTTGTTCTCGGCATCACGCTGCGCCAGATAGTCGTTAACGGTCACCACGTGAACACCTTTACCGGTCAGCGCATTCAGATAGGCAGGCAGCGTTGCGGTCAGCGTTTTACCTTCACCGGTACGCATTTCTGCAATACAGCGGTCGTTGAGAACCATGCCGCCGAGCAGCTGAACGTCAAAGTGACGCATACCGAAGACACGCTTACTGGCTTCACGCACGACGGCAAAGGCTTCCGGGATCAGACTCTCCAGGGCTTCACCTTTTTCCAGGCGAGCGCGGAACTCAGCAGTTTTCCCTTTCAGTTCGTCGTCGGACAGTTTTTCCATGGACGGTTCCATGGCGTTGATCACGTTGACGGCTTTGCGCATACGACGCAGCGTACGGTCGTTACGGCTACCGAATACTTTCGTTAATAATTTGATTAGCATAATAAAATCTCAAACGCCCCGCGGTGCGGAGTCAAAAAAATAGAATGGTCCGTTTTTGGTTTAGCTGAGGCGTTGAGGCCCGGCGCGAATGCCGGTAACCTGGCTAATCCAGGTACAGACGCGAAACGCGCGGTGGGAAAAAGAGGGGGTGTATGCCGCCAGGTGAACAATGGCAGGAGGAGTACTATCCTGCGTCAACAGCGCGCTAAGCGTGTCGAGAAGAGCCAGATGCTGCGCCTGAAGCGGTGAAGACTCTTCCGCTACCGGCAGCGCCTGCGGCGCCATCGCAAAAGAGAGATGGCGAATAACCGTACGAATGGCGTGCTGATGCCAGTAATCAACGGTGAAATTGGGTCGACGGCTAGAAGTTTCCAGCAGCGCAAGCTGGGAAAAATTGACTTTCGCAGGATGATGATTGCTGGACGTCGTTTTTGCGGGCGACGCGGTCTCATGCTCATGACCATTGCTAAGCGCAGGCAGGCCAAGGCTAGCCGCGACCATCCCCAACAGGAGATGCGGCCAGAAATACCGTCTGCCAAACTGTCGCCAGCGCGTCAGCAATCCACTCAATTACGTTACCTTTTGTTGGTAGCAACCCTAAGAAATATTTTGCGTTCAAATACTAACATTAATACGTCGTCACGGCAGCAGGAATGAAGTCTCAGGCGGGGTAAAAACGTTTAAAAAAGGAACGAACGCGTAAAAAATGCAGTTAAAAATCAAAGCAGGGCGCAGCGGGAATATAAAAAAGAAAACGACTGGCTCCCTGGCCGGAGAGAGTACCAGGTTACCAGTCGAATTTACTATCGGGTCTGACTTATGCCAGAACCAGCGTTGGAGCGCGGAACGCCAGCGGCATTTCTGCGTCGTCCTCGAAGGTCACATACTCCCAGGCTTCCTGTTTTGCCAGAACAGCCTGCAGCAATTTGTTATTCAGCGCGTGACCGGATTTGTACGCCGTAAATGCACCGATAATATTGTGACCACACATAAAGAGGTCGCCAATGGCATCCAGCATTTTGTGACGGACAAACTCATCTTCAAAGCGCAGACCGTCTTCGTTCAGTACGCGATAATCGTCAACAACGATGGCACAATCGAAGCTGCCGCCCAGGCACAGGCCGCGGGACTGCAGATATTCGATATCACGCATGAAACCGAAGGTACGCGCGCGGCTAATCTGGCGCATAAACGCATCAGCCGAGAAGTTCATTGCGTAGCGCTGGCTACTGGAATCAATCGCCGGATGGTTAAAATCAATGGTGAAGTCCAGTGAAAAACCATTGTACGGTTTGAATTCAGCCCATTTATCGCCATCTTCAACGCGAACCGTCTCTTTAATACGCACAAATTTCTTAGCGCAGTTCAGTTCATCGATGCCGGCATCCAGCAACAGATAAACGAACGGAGCCGCACTACCGTCCATAATCGGAACTTCCGGCGCATCGACTTCAATAATAATGTTGTCGATACCCAAGCCAGCCAATGCAGCATTGAGGTGCTCGACCGTCGATATCCGCACGTCATGCTCGTTGACCAGGCAAGTACAGAGCATGGTATCACGCACAGATTTGGCATCAGCCGGAAAATCAACCGGTGGATTCAAGTCGGTGCGACGATAGATGACCCCGGTATTTGCCGGCGCAGGGCGTAACGTTAGGGTGACTTTCTTGCCGGTATGCAAACCGACGCCAGTCGCCTGAACGATACGTTTAAGAGTCCTTTGTTTGATCATCGTATAATCTCGCCAAGTTACCTATCCAACCGAAGTGTACTACACATTCGGCAGGCCAGTTTAGCACAAAGAGCGCAGATGCCCAACTTCCAGCCAATTCTTAATCGGCTTGCTTACGCAGGAAGGCTGGGATATCCAGATAATCCGGCTCTTTCGCCGCCTGCGGCGTATTGTCGTTGACCACTTTTGCGGCCGGTTTCTGCTCTTGAGTCAATGGAGACATACCGTGCTGCTGGTAACGATCCATCACTGGCTGCTGCACCTGTTTGTTAGTCACCAGAGTAATTTCTGGACGTTTGTCCATACCGATACCGGTGGCAACAACGGTTACGCGCAGTTCGTCGTTCATATCCGGGTCCAGAGAAGTACCGATAACCACGGTGGCGTTATCCGAAGCAAATGCGCGGATAGTATTACCCACAGTCTCGAACTCATCCAGACGCAGGTCGAAGCCCGCGGTGATGTTGACCAGAACGCCACGCGCACCGGACAGATCGATATCTTCCAGCAGCGGAGAAGAAATCGCCATTTCAGCCGCTTCTTCCGCACGGTCTTCACCGCTCGCCACGCCGGAACCCATCATGGCGTAGCCCATTTCAGACATCACGGTACGCACGTCCGCAAAGTCGACGTTCATCAGGCCAGGTCGGGTGATCAGTTCAGCGATACCCTGCACCGCGCCTTTCAGCACGTCGTTTGCAGCGCCGAAGGCGTCGAGCAGAGAAATGCCGCGACCCAGTACTTTCAGCAGTTTGTCGTTCGGGATGGTGATCAGCGAGTCAACGTGCTTGGATAGCTCGGTGATACCCTGCTCAGCGAACGCCATACGTTTCTTGCCTTCAAAATTGAAAGGCTTAGTCACAACGGCAACGGTCAGGATACCTAAATCTTTTGCGACTTCAGCAACCACTGGCGCAGCACCGGTTCCGGTACCGCCGCCCATGCCGGCTGCGATAAACACCATGTCGGCGCCGTCAAGAGCGGCACGCAGCGCTTCACGGTCTTCATCCGCTGCGTTACGGCCGACTTCCGGGTTTGCGCCTGCGCCCAGGCCTTTAGTAATACCGCTACCGATCTGGATAGTCTGGCCAACAGCCGTTTTGCGCAGAGCCTGCGCGTCGGTGTTCACCGCGAAAAACTCAACACCCTCAATGCGCTCGCGCACCATGTGCTCAACGGCGTTACCGCCGCCGCCACCGACGCCGATGACTTTAATCACCGCGTCGTTGGTCAGTTCCATAGGTTCAAACATAATTTCTCTCTCCGTTGTGCCTGTCGCCTGAGATCGCTAATTTTCTGCGTTCTCTTAAAAAATTAAAACTCTTTTCGCAACCAACTGTTGAGTCGTTTGATCCACGACCCGACCGTTACGCGTTTTTCCACTTCTGCTTCACCACTGAGATGAGATTCCTTCCCGTAGTGCAGCAGCCCAACCGCCGTCGAGTAATACGGCTCCTGGGCATAATCCGTTAATCCGGTAATGTTCAGCGGCGCGCCAATCCTCACCTGCGTATGGAATACGCGCTGCGCGCAGGCGGCAAGTCCTTCAATTTGCGCCGCGCCGCCGGTTAATACAATGCCTGCCGCCAGGTGGTGCTTCACACCTTGCTGACGCAGCTGTTCCTGCAGTTGCAGAATCTCTTCATTAACCAGGTTGAGCAATTCGGTATAACGTGGCTCAATCACCTCTGCCAGCGTCTGACGCTGCAGGCTGCGAGGTGGACGCCCACCCACGCTGGGTACTTCTACATTTTCGTCTTTACCAACGATGGAGCCCAGCGCACAGCCGTGACGCACTTTAATGGCTTCCGCGTCGCTCGGCGGCGTACCGAAAGCGTAGGCAATATCGCTGGTCACCACGTTGCCCGCGTACGGGATCACTTTGGTATGACGCAGCGCGCCGCCGGTATATACCGCTATATCCATTGTACCACCGCCGATGTCCACCACGCAGACACCCAGTTCACGTTCGTCTTCCGTTAATACGGAATAGCTGGCGGCTAAACCGGCGAAAATGAGCTGGTCAACTTTCAGACCGCAACGTTCCACCGCTTTGACAATATTTTTCGCCATATCGTTATGGCAGGTAATCAAATGCACTTTCGCCTGCATACGTACGCCAGACAATCCGACGGGGTTTTTGATCCCCTCCTGGTAATCGATAGCGTACTCCTGCGGGATAACGTGCAGAACGCGATGTTCGTCGCGCACGCGAACCGATTTCGCGGTATGTACCACGTTTTCAACGTCGTCCTGCGTCACTTCTTCTTCTGAAATCGGCACCATGCCGATTTCATTTTGACAGCTGATATGTTTGCCTGAAAGCGCCAGATAGACTGACGAGATCTGGCAATCCGCCATCAGTTCGGCCTGGTCAATGGCGCGCTGTACGCATTTCACCACGGATTCCAGGTCGTTCACTCCGCCTTTATCCATACCACGCGATGGGCAACTGCCCACGCCAATGATATTAATCATACCGTCGGGCAGAACTTCCCCTACTAAAGCGGCAACCTTAGCGGTGCCAATCTCCAGTCCAACTACCAGTTTTCTGTCCGTCGCCTTGATCATTGTTGTTCTGCCTGTGCCTGATTCTGTTGTTGTTGAGCTTCCTCTACGGGAGCCGGTACCCAACCGACTGCCGCTCCCGAGTCATAACGCAAATCAACGTAGCTTATCCGTTTGCCGTCGGTCTGCGCCTGCTGCTGAAGAACCGGGTAGAGTTCCATAAAGCGCTGAAGCCGTTTCATGGTGTCACCCCGGCCAAGGTTGAGCTTAATATCGTTATTCAGCGTCAACTGCCAGGAACGACGCGCGGTCATTGCCGCCACTTTCAACGTGAACTTATCCTTTGCCAGCACCTGCCCCATGTCGCGATAGCCCTGAAGAACTTCGTTCTCGCTGCCTTCCGGGCCGTACAACATCGGTAAATTCTGTTTACTGGTGCGATCTGACGGCACGCTGAAAGAATTTCCGTCCACGTCTACCATATGCTGATCATTCCAGCGCGCAATCGGCACATATTCAACCAGATGAATCTTCAATTCGTCCGGCCACTGCTTTCTGACGCTCGCCTGCTTAATCCAGGGCAGACGTTCAATCTGGCTTTGAATTATATTGACGTCCTGCGTCATAAAGGTGCCCGGCGACCCTAATGCCAGAATCGCCTGACGGATATCATCGTTGCGCGTGTAGTGACGCTCACCGGTGACCACCATCTTTGACAGCGGTAATCGCTGTGCATCTTCCATCCAGCCCAGAACCATCCATCCGCTGACCAGCACGGTACAGAGCACCGCCAGCAGGAAGAAAATACCTGCCAGACGAGAGCCATTACTTCGACGCGAAGAAGTTTCTTCTTCCTCTTCGTGGTTCCGCGTATTCAGCGCAGCCTGCGACATATCACCCCGCCAGGTCCAGAATTCGTACAACAAGCTGCGAGAAGCTCATCCCGGCCTGACGCGCCGCCATTGGCACCAGGCTATGGCTGGTCATGCCAGGAGAGGTGTTTGCTTCCAGCAGATAAAACTGGCCATCGCTGTCCAGCATCACATCAATTCGTCCCCAGCCGTAACAGCCAAGAGTATCCCAGGCTTTTTGCACCAGAGCCTGAATTTCTGACTCGCGCGCGGGATCTTCAAAACCTGGGCAGAAATATTGCGTTTCATCAGAGAGATACTTTGCTTCATAATCATAGAAGGTTCCAGCCGCCTGGATACGTATTGACGGTAAAATTTCTTCTCCGACGATAGCGACGGTAAATTCCGGCCCACTGAGCCATTTTTCGATTAGAACTTCGTCATCGTGCTGAAAAGCCAGCGTCAATGCATCTTGCAATGCGCAACTTTCGCTGACTTTAGACATACCGACACTTGAGCCTTCCCGACTCGGTTTAATAATCAACGGCAGTCCGAGGGCGGCGATTTGCTGTTCTAACTCAGCAGAAAGTCCTGCGCTGAACTGTTTACGCGTGAGCGCAACCCATGGCGCAACTGGCAGCCCAGCCCCCTGCCACAGCAATTTGCTGCGCAGTTTATCCATTGAGATAGCCGAAGCCATTACGCCACTGCCGGTATAGGGCAGGTGAATCAGCTCCAGCAGCCCCTGCAATGTTCCATCTTCACCGCCACGACCATGCAGGGCAATAAACGCTTTCTGAAACCCCATATTTTTCAATTGGGTAATATCCACGTCGCGCGGGTCTACCGGGTGTGCATCGACCCCGGCTTCACGCAGGCCAGCGAGCACCGCCGAACCTGAATTGAGAGAGACTTCACGTTCAGCGGAGGTTCCGCCAAAGAGGACCGCGATTTTATCAGCCATGGCGCTCCTCCTGCGATTTTTGCGGCTGCAATTTGATTTCCGCCAGGTGACGGGCGATTTTACCGATATTTCCCGCCCCCTGAACCAGCACCAGATCGTTGCCGGTCAACACTGAAGCCAGCATCTCTGCCGCCTGCGCCGGGTCGGAAACCAGAATTGGGTCAACTTTACCGCGACCGCGGATCGTACGGCACAGCGAGCGGCTGTCGGCGCCAGGAATAGCGGCTTCCCCCGCGGAATAAACGTCCAGCATCAGCAGCGCGTCAACCTGGGTCAGTACGTTGGCGAAATCATCGTACAGATCGCGCGTACGGGTAAAACGGTGTGGCTGAAACAGCATCACCAGGTTTTTATCCGGCCAGCCCGCCCGCGCTGCTTTAATGGTGGCATCCACTTCCGTAGGATGATGACCATAATCATCGATTAGCATCGCGGTGCCGCTTTTACCGTTAACCTCAGCTAACGGGTATTCGCCAAGGAAATCAAAGCGACGGCCGGTGCCCTGGAAGCTTTCCAGTGCGCGCAGGATAGCAGCATCATCAATGCCCTCTTCCGTCGCAACGGCCACCGCCGCCGCCGCGTTCAGCGCATTGTGGCGACCCGGAGCGTTCAGTGTCACCTGAATGACTTCTTTATCCTGGCGAACCAGACGGAAATGGCCCTGAGCGCCGAGCTGGCGATAATCTTCAACGCGAACATCGGCATCATCGCTAAATCCGTAAGTGGTTATCTGGCGACCAACGCGCGGCAACAGTTCACGGATAACAGGATCGTCCACGCACATCACCGCACGACCATAGAACGGCAGATTGTGCAGGAAGTTAATAAACGTCTGCTTCAGGTTTTCGAAGTCGCCATGGTAGGTATCCATATGATCGGCTTCGATATTGGTCACGATAGCAACCATCGGCTGTAAATGCAGGAACGAAGCGTCGCTTTCATCCGCTTCGGCAATCAGGTAGCGGCTGTGGCCAAGACGGGCGTGGACGCCAGCGGCTTTCACCAGACCGCCGTTAACGAAGGTTGGATCAAGTCCCGCTTCAGCATAAATGCTCGATACCATCGCCGTAGTCGTGGTTTTTCCGTGCGTGCCGGCAATGGCAATGCCGTGACGAAAACGCATCAGCTCCGCCAGCATTTCGGCGCGACGAATAACCGGAATACGTGCTTCGTGGGCAGCGACAATCTCCGGGTTATCCGCAGAAATTGCGCTGGAAACGACGACAACGCTCGCATCGCGCACGTTCTCAGGGCGATGGTTGAAATAAATCGTAGCGCCAAGCTGAGCCAGCTGCTGAGTCACCGGATTCGGCGCCAGGTCGGAGCCGCTAATCTGATAACCTTCGTTGGCCAGAACTTCGGCAATACCGCCCATGCCGGCACCGCCAATGCCAACAAAGTGAATGTGCCGGACGCGACGCATCTCGGGCACTATGGAACGCAGTTTTGCCAGATCTTGTGTATTCATTCTTTACGCCATCAACTTCTTTATTCGGACGGTGATTATCACCGCGATTAGCGCGCCAGTGCTGCGGCGCTCACTTCTTCAGCTACCCGTTCGGTCGCATCCGGAATCGAGGCTCTACGCGCTCGCTCCGCCATATCCAGCAGCGTTACGCGATCCCAACTTGCCAGGGTCTGCGCGACGGCCTCCACGGTGAACTGCGGCTGCTCAAGGATCTTCGCTGCCCCGGCCTTCTCCAGCGGCAGCGCATTCCAGTACTGCTGACGATCTTTGTGCTGAAAAGGCACAAACAGCGCGGGTAAACCAGCGGCGGCAATTTCGCTCACCGTCAGCGCACCGGAACGACACACAACAACATCGGCCCAGGCATATGCCGCCGCCATGTCGTCGATAAATTCGGTAACTTTATGCTGCGGCTGCCCGGCATCGGAGTAGGCCTGCTGCACGGTTTCCTGACCGCCTTTACCGCTCTGGTGCCAGATGGTGACAGAAACACCGAGCTTCGCCGCCACCTGCGGCATCGTCTGATTGAGCACGCGCGCGCCCTGCGAACCGCCCACGACCAATACGCGAATCGGTCCCTGACGTCCGACTAAGCGCTGCTCCGGCAGCGGCAGCGCCAGCACATCGGTGCGAACCGGGTTGCCCACAACATCGGCATGCGGGAAAGCGCCGGGGAACGCCTGCATCACTTTTTTAGCGATTTTCGCCAGCCATTTATTCGTCAGGCCGGCAATCCCGTTCTGCTCATGCAGAACAACGGGGATCCCCAGCGACCATGCCGCCAGACCGCCGGGGCCGGAAACGTATCCGCCCATACCCAGAACCACGTCCGGCTGAAAACGCCGCATAATCGCCCGCGCCTGACGCCAGGCGTTGAAAATGCGCACCGGCACCAGCAGTTGCGCCTTAAGGCCCTTGCCGCGCAGGCCGGAAATCTGAATGAAATCAATTTCAATGCCGTTCTTCGGCACTAAATCCGCTTCCATACGATCCGCGGTGCCCAGCCAGCGAACCTGCCAGCCCTGGTCCATTAAATGGTGCGCAACCGCCAGTCCCGGGAACACATGTCCGCCGGTACCGCCCGCCATCACCATTAACCGCTTTTCCTGACCGCTCATCGAACACCCCGTGTAAACGCCTGGGCTTTTTCCAGGCGCGTTTCATAATCAATTCGTAACAGCAACATGATGGCCGTCGACATAATCAGCAAGCTCGATCCGCCGTAGCTGATCAGCGGCAGCGTCAGGCCTTTAGTTGGCAGCATACCCGCCGCCGCGCCGACGTTTACCAACGCCTGAAAGCTAAACCAAATCCCAATGGCGCAGGCCAGAAATCCGGAGAAACGATGGTCAATCTCCAGCGCCTTACGGCCAATGGACATGGCGCGAAAAGCGACGAAGAATACCATTAAAAGAGCGAGTACCACACCGATATAACCGAGCTCTTCGCCGATAATGGCGAAGATGAAATCGGTATGCGCCTCCGGCAAATACTCCAGTTTCTGCACCGAATTGCCCAGGCCTTGCCCCCACATTTCGCCGCGACCAAAGGCCATCAGCGACTGGGTCAACTGATAGCCGCTGCCAAACGGATCTTCCCACGGGTTCCAGAAAGAGGTTACGCGGCGAATACGATACGGCTCGGCGAGAATCAGCAGTACGACCGCCGAGATCCCCATACCGATAATGGCGATGAACTGCCACAGCTTGGCCCCTGCCAGAAACAGCATGGCCAGGGTGGTCACAAACAGCACGACGACGGTCCCGAGGTCAGGCTGCGCCAGCAGTAAAATCGCCAGTACGAAAATCACGCCCATCGGCTTCAGGAAGCCGCGCAGGTTGTTACGCACTTCGTCGCCTTTACGCACCAGGTAGTTGGCGATGTAGCAGAACAGCGACAGCTTGGTGAACTCCGCAGGCTGGATACGCAGCGGTCCCAGCGCAATCCAGCGCGATGCGCCGTTGACCGAGCTGCCAACCACCAGAACGATCAGCAGCATGACGATAGAGGCGATCAGCATCGCGGTACTATGGCGTTGCCAGAACTCCATCGGCAGGCGCAGTGTCACCATCGCCAGCCCGAGAGCCAACAGGATGTATAAACCATCGCGTTTGGCAAACAGAAACGGGTCGTTAGCCAGACGCTGACCTACCGGCATCGACGCCGAGGTCACCATAATGAAGCCGATCGCGGCCAGGCCAAAGGTCAGCCACAGCAGCATCCGGTCATACATCACCAGGCTATCGGTATCTTTTTGCCGCGAGCCCATCACCCAGCCTTTCAGCGCGGCGAACAGCCATGCGAAAATAAACATTCCCGGCAGACGCGGCAGTCTCAGCCGTGGCATTTTCAGGCGCGGGAGTGATAAACGCATCAACCTAACTCCTTCGCCAGGCGAGCAAATACGTCGCCGCGTTGTTCAAAGTTTTTAAACTGATCGAGGCTGGCGCACGCTGGAGATAGCAGAACCATATCGCCCGGGACAACCTGCGGCGCAATCTGGCGCATCGCCTGCTCCATGGTTTCCGTTTGCACAGCGACATCCGGGCGAAGGGCAGCCAGCTGCGCGCCGTCGCGGCCAAAGCAGTACAGGCGGACGTTGTCGCCGGTCAGGTAACGGCTTAACGGCGTGAAATCAGCCGATTTACCATCGCCGCCCAGCAGCAGATACAGCGTTCCGTCAAGGTGCAGCCCATTGAGCGCCGCTTCGGTACTACCGACATTCGTCGCTTTAGAATCATTGATCCAGCGCACGCCGTTGTGCTCCAGCACCTGCTGGAAACGATGCGCCAGGCCGGTAAATGTAGTCAGCGCTTTCAAGCTGCTGGCGCGCGGCAAACTAGCGGCATCAGCCAGGGCCAACGCAGCCAGGGCGTTACTGTAGTTGTGCTGGCCGCTAATCTTCATCTCTTTGACGTTGAGCACTTTCTCGCCTTTGACGCGCAGCCAGGTTTCCCCTTGCTGACGATTCAGGTGATAGTCGCCAACGTCCACGCCGAAGCTAATGCAACGATCGTCAGCACCGCGTACCGGCATGGTTAACGCATCGTCAGCGTTGACGATACAGGCCCGCGCATTTTCGTAAACTCGCAGTTTGGCGGCGCGGTACTGCTGAAGCCCCAGCGGGTAGCGGTCCATATGATCTTCGGTGACGTTAAGGATCGTCGCCGCTACCGCTCGCAGGCTCGAAGTGGTTTCCAGCTGGAAGCTGGAAAGCTCAAGAACATAAAGTTCGCGCTCAGGATCCAGCAGCATCAGCGCCGGCAGACCAATATTGCCGCCTACGCCGACGTTCAGACCCGCCGCCTTCGCCATTTCCCCTACCAGCGAAGTTACGGTGCTTTTACCGTTAGACCCGGTGATAGCTATAATCGGCGCCTGCGCCTCGCGGCAGAAAAGTTCGATATCGCCGACAATTTCTACGCCTGCATCCGCCGCCGCGCTCAGGGAAGGATGCGCCAGCGCGATGCCCGGGCTGGCGACAATCAGGTCAGCCGTCAACAGCCAATCTTCGTTCAGACCGCCGACATAGCGCTCAACGGCTTCCGGCAGTTTATCCAGTCCCGCAGGCGCAACGCGGGTATCCATCACCCGCGGCGTCACGCCGCGAGCCATGAAAAAGTCCACGCATGACAGGCCGGTCATACCCAGCCCAATAATGACGACTTTTTTACCCTGATAATCTGCCATGATTAACGTACCTTCAGCGTCGCCAGGCCTATCAGCACCAGCATCAGCGAAATAATCCAGAAGCGCACGATCACGCGCGGTTCCGGCCAGCCTTTCAGTTCATAGTGATGGTGGATCGGCGCCATGCGGAAGATGCGCTGACCGCGCAGCTTGAAGGAGCCGACCTGCAGAATCACCGAGAGCGTTTCCACTACGAATACGCCGCCCATAATCACCAGCAGAAACTCCTGGCGCAGCAGCACGGCGATAATACCCAGCGCGCCGCCGAGCGCCAGAGAACCCACATCGCCCATAAAGACCTGCGCCGGATAGGTGTTAAACCACAAGAAGCCCAGCCCCGCGCCGACAATCGCCGTACAGACGATCACCAGTTCACCAGCGTGACGCAAATAAGGGATATGCAGGTAGTTGGCGAAATTCATGTTACCCGTCGCCCACGCGACCAGCGCGAATCCGGCGGCAACAAATACGGTCGGCATAATCGCCAGCCCATCGAGGCCGTCGGTCAGGTTGACCGCATTCCCGGTTCCGACGATGACAAAGTAGGCCAGCAGGACGTAGAACAGGCCCAGCTGCGGCATGACGTCTTTGAAGAACGGCACTACCAGCTGAGTCGCTGGCGTATCTTTACCCGCCATGTACAGCGCAAAGGCAACGCCCAGCGCAATCACCGACATCCAGAAGTATTTCCAGCGGGCAATCAGCCCCTTGGTGTCTTTACGTACTACCTTACGGTAGTCGTCAACAAAACCGATGATGCCGTAGCCGACCAGAACCGTCAGCACACACCAGACGTAGGGGTTGGAAGGATAGGCCCATAGTAGAACGGAGACAACAATGGCAGTCAGGATCATAATCCCGCCCATCGTTGGCGTACCGCGCTTGCTAAAGTGAGATTCCGGGCCATCATTACGTACAACCTGGCCAAAAGAGAGTTTTTGCAGACGGGCAATCATGCGCGGGCCCATCCACAAAGAGATGAACAGCGCGGTCAGCAGGCTGACAATGGCGCGAAACGTCAGGTAAGAAAAGACGTTAAAGCCTGAGTAATATTTGACCAAATGTTCGGCCAGCCATACTAACATGTTCCGTTCTCCTGTAATGCGCGTACTACCACTTCCATGGCGGCACTACGTGAACCCTTCACTAAAATGGTCATAATTTTATGTTCTGACAGCAGCGCTTGCAGCCGCGTTACCAGCAACGCTTTATCGTTAAAGTGTTCACCGACGCCGCTGGCGCCGCTAATCTCCGCGCTCAAGGAACCTACGCTCAATACGCGATCGAGCCCGGCCGCTTTTGCCGCTTCGCCCACCTGACGATGGCACGCCTGGCTTTCCGCACCAAGTTCAGCCATATCGCCAACAACCAGCACCCGGTAGCCCGGCATCTCAGATAGCACCTGTACCGCGGCGGTCAGCGAGCCGACGTTGGCGTTATAGGAGTCATCCAGCAGGAGCTGGCTATCGGTGAGTTGAATCGGGAATAAACGCCCCGGCACCGCTTTTAGATCTTTCAGCCCCGCTTTAATTGCCTCATGCGTCGCGCCTACCGCCATAGAGAGCGCCGCTGCGGCCAGCGCGTTGGCGATGTTATGGCGCCCCGGCAGCGGCAGCAGCACATCAACGCTGCCGGTTGGGGTTCGCAGAGTAAATTCGGTCCCGTGCGAAGTCACATGAACGTTAGTTGCCGTGAAGTCGCTATTGGCGGCATTCGGCGAGAAGCGCCAGGTTTTACGCTCGCCAATGACGTTTTGCCAGTTCAGCCAGTCATTATTGTCGGCATTCATAATTGCGATGCCGTTGAGCGGCAGACCGGTGTAAATTTCGCCCTTCGCTTTCGCTACGCCTTCCAGGGAACCAAAACCCTCCAGGTGCGCGGCGGCCAGGTTATTCACTAACGCGGCGTCGGGACGGGTCAGGCTAACGGTCCAGGCAATTTCCCCCTGGTGATTAGCGCCTAACTCGATGACCGCGTAGTCATGCTCTTTGGTGAGACGCAGCAGCGTCATCGGCACGCCGATATCGTTGTTCAGGTTGCCAGCGGTATACAGCGTATTACCACACTGGCTCAGAATCGCGGCGGTCATCTCTTTGACCGAGGTTTTTCCAGAAGAGCCCGTCAGCGCGACCACCCGCGCCGACACCTGCTGACGCACCCACGCGGCCAGTTCGCCAAACGCCAGACGCGTATCCTTTACTACCACCTGCGGCAAATCGCAGGCCAGTCGATGGCTGACCAACAATGCGCCCGCGCCGGCAGCCTTAGCCTGTTCGGCAAAGTCATGAGCGTCAAAGCGCTCGCCTTTTAGCGCCACAAACAGGCAGCCTGCCGTGACCTTACGGGTGTCAGTGGTGACGTCTTCGATCGCCACATCGCTGCCGTGCAGCTCGCCGCGCGTGATGTCGGCCAGCTGGCTGAGAGTCAAGCGAATCATGCTACCGCCCCCAGCAGACGCGCCACGGTGACGCGATCGGAGTAATCGAGTCGGCGATTGCCGACAATTTGATAATCCTCGTGGCCTTTACCCGCCACCAGAACGACATCGTTTTCTTTCGCCTGCATCACCGCGTTGGTCACCGCCTCCGCGCGCCCTTCCACCGCTTTGGCATGGCCCGCATCGAGCATACCGGCCAGGATATCGTTGATAATCGCCCGCGGCTCTTCGGTACGCGGGTTGTCATCGGTGACAACCACGATATCGGCAAACTCTTCGGCGATAGCGCCCATCAGCGGACGCTTGCCTTTGTCGCGGTCTCCACCGCAGCCGAACACGCACCACAGTTTACCGTTGCAGTGCAGACGCGCCGCCTGCAGCGCTTTTTCCAGCGCGTCGGGCGTGTGAGCATAATCAACCACGACGGTCGGTTTACCCGGCGCGCTGAACACTTCCATACGCCCGCAAACCGGCTGCAGGCGCACGGCGGTTTTAAGCAGTTCGGCCAGCGGATAGCCCAGCGCCAGCAGAGTGGCTAACGCCAGCAGCAGATTGCTGACGTTAAAGGCGCCCATCAGGCGGCTTTCGATCTCGCCGTTCCCCCAGCTGGAGGCAAACTGAATGGTGGCGCCGCTGTCGTGATAGTTCACGGCGGTTGCTTTCAGCCAACGCCCCCGGCAGTTCGGATTAATATGGTCTTCCATTGATACGGCAACCGCATCCGGCAGCTTCGCCAGCCAGCGGCGACCAACCTCATCGTCCGCGTTGACGATCGCCTGTCCGCAATGGTGGGTTGAGTAGAGCAGCCATTTCGCCGCTTCGTAATGCTCCATATCACCATGGTAATCAAGGTGATCGCGGCTCAGGTTGGTGAAGACTGACGCGGCAAACTGCAGCGCGGCGACGCGGTGCTGTACCAGGCCGTGAGAGGAAACTTCCATCGCGGCGAACGTCGCCCCCTGCCCTACCAGGCCAGAGAGTACGTGTTGAACATCAACCGCCGAACCGGTGGTGTTTTCCGTGGGGATAACTTTCTCCAGCAGGCCATTGCCTACGGTTCCCATTACCGCGCTAGTTTCCCCCAGCAGCTGCGCCCATTGCGCCAGCAGCTGGGTGGTGGTGGTCTTGCCGTTAGTCCCGGTGACGCCAACCAGGCGCAGTTGCTCCGAAGGCTGATGGTAAAAACGTCCGGCCAGCGCGGATAAGCGCTCGTTGAGTTGGCTCAGATAGATAACCGGCACACCGTGCATTTCACGGATTTCACCGTCATGAGCCTCATCTTTGGCCTCAGCAATAATGGCAGCAACACCTTGCGCTATCGCCTGCGGGATATAACGACGCCCGTCCGCCTGATGACCTAAAACCGCGACAAAAAGATCGCCTGAAGCAGCCACCCGGCTGTCCAGCGTCATTTCTCGCAGAATTCGCTCCGGCGCATTTGGCACCCACGGAGCGAGAAGGTCGCGCAAATTACGATCTGCCACCTGTTCCCTCGCCTTGATTAATCACTAATTCACTTTTTTCAGCCGTTGCCAGCGCATCCGGTTCAATGTTCATGGTACGCAGTACGCCGCCCATGATGGCACCGAAGACCGGCGCGGAAACGGCGCCGCCGTAGTATTTACCTGCCTGCGGATCGTTGATCACCACCACCAGCGCGAAGCGTGGATGGCTGGCGGGCGCAACGCCTGCGGTGTAAGCAATATATTTGTTGATGTAGCGACCATCAGGCCCTACTTTCTTCGCCGTACCGGTTTTAATGGCGATGCGATAGCCTTTGATCGCCGCCTTCACGCCGCCGCCGCCGGGCAGCGCCACGCTTTCCATCATATGAACAACGGTACGAACGAGTGATTCCGGGAAGACGCGCTCGCCCGGAACCGGTGGATCAACTTTGGTAATCGACAGCGGGCGATAGATGCCGTAGCTGCCGATCGTTGCGTAGACTCGCGCTAACTGTAACGGGGTTACCATTAGCCCATAGCCGAAAGAAAAGGTGGCCCTCTCTATGTCAGACCACCGTTGTTTTTGAGGGTATAAGCCACTGCGTTCTCCGACCAACCCCAAATTGGTCGCTTTTCCAAGTCCAAAACGTGAGTAAGTGTCTACTAACGCTGAGGACGGCATCGCTAACGCCAGCTTGGAAACACCGACGTTACTCGACTTCTGTAGCACCCCGGTCAGGGTCAATTCGCTATAGCGCGCCACGTCTTTGATTTCGTGGCCGTTAATTCGATAGGGAATGGTGTTCAGTACGGTATTTTCGTTAACAATACCGCGCTGAAGCGCCGTCATCACCACCATCGGCTTCACCGTTGAACCCGGCTCAAACACGTCGGTAATGGCGCGGTTACGCATAGTATCTTTGGAGGTGCCCGCGAAATTGTTCGGGTTGTAGGATGGGCTATTGGCCATCGCCAGTACTTCGCCGGTGTTGACGTCAACCAGAACCGCAGTGCCGGACTCCGCTTTGTTAAACGCCACCGCATTATTAAGCTCGCGATACACCAGCGCCTGCAGGCGCTCATCAATGCTCAGCGCCAGGTTATGCGCGGCCTGGCTATCGGTAGATGAGATATCTTCGATGACACGCCCATAGCGGTCTTTACGCACGATACGCTCGCCGGGCTGGCCGGTGAGCCACTTATCGAAGCTCTTCTCAACCCCCTCAATCCCCTGGCTATCGACGTTAGTGAAGCCAATGAGGTGAGCAGTTACTTCGCCCGACGGATAATAGCGGCGGGACTCTTCCCGCAGATGAATCCCCGGCAGCTTAAGTTTGCGGATATAATCGGCCATATCAGGATTCACCTGACGCGCCAGATAGATAAAGCGCATCCGCGGATTGGTATTGATGCGCGATGCCAGCTGATCCAGCGGCATATTCAGCGCATCGGCCAGGGCCTTCCAGCGGTTGTCGAGCGTCACGCCGCCGGCTTCATGCAGCTCTTTCGGGTCAGCCCAGATAGCTTTTACCGGCACGCTCACCGCCAGCGGGCGGCCGGAACGATCGGTTATCATGCCGCGCGCGGTGGAGACCTCCTGCACGCGCAGAGAACGCATATCGCCCTGACGTACCAGCATGTCCGGACTAATCACCTGTAGCCAGGCCACGCGACCCAGCAGGAAGCCCAGCGCCAGCAGAATACAGCCGCACAGCAACGCAAAACGCCAACTGATAAAGTTGGCCTGTTCTTCCTGACGTTTTGCTTTTGGCGTTTTCGGCGCTGCTTTCATGCGTCGCAATAATCCTTATTTCTGTACAACGATATTTTCTTGTGATGGATCGACGTGCTGCATCTGCAGCTTCTCGGTCGCGATCCGCTCAACCCGACTGTGATCGCCGAGAGCGTTCTCTTCGAGGATCAGGTTGCGCCATTCAATATCCAGCGCGTCGCGTTCCAGCACCAGCTGTTCACGCTGCGCGGTTAACAGGCGAGTATGGTGCGCCGTTGTCACCACCGTAATCGCCGTGATAATGATGCAAATGAACAGGCAGAGTGGCAGCTTCCCAAACCGCAGAAGGTCGTCTCCGATCACGCCAGGCAAAGCATGGCGCTCGTTGCTTCCTATCGACCCTTTCACCTTGCTTAGGGCTTCTGTCACTCTGCCGATCATGCGTTCGTCCTCTCTGCAATACGCAGAACTGAACTACGGGCACGAGGATTTTCAGCTACCTCTTTTTCGCCCGGCATCAACTTGCCTAATGCTCTTAACTCACGACCGCCCAGTTTTTTAAGCTGCTCTTCGGTCATCGGTAAGCCGGCTGGAACCTGCGGACCGCGGCTTTGCTCGCGCATAAAGCGCTTCACAATACGGTCTTCCAGCGAGTGGAAACTGATGATTGAGAGCCGCCCGCCTGGGGCCAGCACGCTGAGCGAGCTTTTTAGCGCCTGCTCTATCTCCTCCAGTTCACTGTTCACCCAAATGCGCACCGCCTGGAAGGTACGGGTCGCGGGATGTTTGAATTTGTCTTTCACCGGCGTCGCCGCCGCAACGACTTCCGCCAGCTCTTTGGTGCGCGTCATCGGTTCGATGCGGTTGCGTTCGACGATGGCGCGGGCGATGCGTTTACCAAAGCGCTCTTCGCCAAAGGTTTTAATGACCCAGGCGATGTCCGCCTCGTCGGCGGTTTGTAGCCATTCAGCGGCAGATTGACCGCGCGTCGGATCCATACGCATATCCAGCGGGCCATCGCGCATGAACGAGAAACCACGTTCAGCGTCATCCAGCTGCGGCGAGGAGACGCCAAGATCGAGCAAAATACCGTCGATCTTACCGGTTAGATTGCGCTCGCCAACATAGTCGGCCAGCTGAGAAAAAGGACCATGAACGATGGAAAAGCGGGGATCATCGATAGTTTTCGCGACGGCGATAGCCTGCGGATCGCGATCGATCGCCAGCAGACGTCCCTCCGCTCCCAGTTGGGAGAGAATCAGGCGCGAGTGGCCGCCGCGACCAAAGGTACCATCAATGTAGATACCATTTGGACGAATATTCAGGCCGTTAACGGCTTCATCCAGCAGTACCGTAGTGTGTTTATAATTTTCCATCATTTTACAAAGACAAATCCTGCAGGCGCTCCGACAGTTCCCCGGAAGCGGACTGCTCAGCGTCGATATCTTCCTTGACCCGTTGATACCAGGTCGTTTCATCCCACAGCTCAAACTTATTGAACTGCCCGACCAGCATCACTTCTTTTGTCAGCCCGGCATGTTGCCGCAGCACCGGCGCTATTAATAGCCGCCCGGCGCTATCCATCTGACATTCGCTGGCATGTCCCAAAAGCAAACGCTGTACGCGCCGCTCGGTGGGGTTCATGCTCGATAAACGCGACAATTTTTGCTCGATGATTTCCCATTCAGGCAAAGGGTAAAGCAGCAGGCACGGGTGATGGATGTCAATGGTGCACACCAATTGACCGGAAGCGTCCTCGATCAGCCCATCGCGGTAGCGCGTCGGTACGGCCAGACGGCCTTTGCTGTCGAGATTGACTAACGTTGCCCCACGGAACATGCCAGCCTCACCCCTTTTCGCCACTTTACCCCACAAATTCCCACAAGAAGGAGTTTACGGAGCGGAGGAAAAGCTTGTCAAGCCAGCACGAATGCCAACAGAGCTCAAAAACCCATTATTTACAGCCGATATTTGCCCTGAGGAAAAATCAACCAACAAACGAGGCAAATTAACGTTATGAATATCGGTAAGAAAACAACCAACAAACTTGTAACAGTTAAAGCAGCAAAATATCTTCGCGGGGAAAATATAAAGTGTCAGTTTGCGACGCGAGCGGCATTTTAGGTCATTCTGATGACCGTTAACAGTACCAGTTTTCGCAGGAGAGGCTCTCTTACTGCGGGGTATAGCGCTTATGGCACTCATAATAGTGAGGAAACGGGCGTTAATTCAGCAACTCACCCGCCGAATGTAACAAAATAATACAAATAAATACGCTAATCCTTTTATCGGTTAATTAAACCACTAAATAAATGGCGCTAAGAATAGAATTAAAAGAGATGTCAGGAAGATTAAGGATTTGTCTGAAAGATGCTTAACCCTGCAATTTTTACGTCATTTATCCAGATTATCGCCAGACGTGTCTCCGTCTGGCGAATTTCCTACGAATAATCCTGGTATTGCGCTCAGCGACGGTTCAGGCTGCCGCGACGATAAAGATTGCGCCGAATGCGGCTTAACCCCGGTTTCGGCTTCCGCGGTTCATCAAGGCTGGCGAGCACAATCTCCAGCACGCGTTCCGCAACGTCGCGATGACGCTGAGCAACGGCTAAAACGGGGCACTGGAGAAAATCCAGCAGTTCATTATCGCCAAAAGTGGCAATAGCCAGTTCCGAAGGCAACTTCCCTTCCCTGCGCAGCGTCACGTCCATCACACCCTGCAGCAGCGGAAACGAAGTCGTGAACAGCGCCTGAGGCATCGGATGGGTTTCCAGCCACTTTTCAAATAGCTGCGCCGCGGCTTCGCGCTCGTAGCTGTTAGCGTAGAGGAAATGCACCTCTCGCGGATCGTCCTTCCACGCCGTACGGAACCCCTGCTCACGCAGGAAGCTCACCGAAAGTTCCGGCAGGGCGCCAAGGTAAAGCACCGTTTCAGCGGGGAATTTACGTAACTCCGCGCCGAGCATTTCAGCATCGTCCTGATCGGCGCCGACGACGCTGGTGAAGTGCTCACGATCGAGCGCGCGGTCAAGAGCAACAATCGGGAACGGATCGTTAGCCCAGCGCTGATAGAACGGATGCTCAGGAGGTAATGAGGTGGAAACGATAATCGCATCGACCTGACGCTGCAGCAGATGCTCTATACAACGCATTTCGTTATCCGGTTGATCTTCGGAACAGGCGATCAGCAGTTGGTAGCCGCGCTGGCGGGCCTGACGCTCCAGGTAATTAGCGATGCGCGTATAGCTGGTGTTTTCCAGGTCCGGGATAACCAGACCAATGGACCGCGTACGTCCTGCACGCAAGCCTGCAGCAACCGCATTCGGGTGATAGTTGTGCTCACGAACGACCGCCATCACCTTTTCAACAGTTTTATCGCTGACGCGATACTGCTTCGCTTTACCATTAATCACATAGCTAGCGGTAGTTCGCGAGACACCGGCCAGCCGGGCGATTTCATCCAGTTTCACAATTGCCCCTTGGGTAATAAGTACAGAACATAACCATTCTTCAGGTATGGATTCGTTTTTATAACATCTAAGCGCAGAAAAGTAAGTGCAGCAACCGCTTTAGTCTACAGTTCCCACCGATTTCGCAAAAAAATAGCCCGACAGGGGGTGTCGGGCTATTTTTACGTCAGTTTGCGCTGCTCAGCGCATGATTTTGTCGCCGCGCGACAATCCGACAACGCCGGAGCGGGCAACCTCAACAATACGGGCCACATCGCGCAGCGACGCTAAAAACGCATCCAGCTTGTCGCTAGTTCCCGCCAATTGAACGGTATAGATAGACGGCGTGACGTCGATAATTTGCCCGCGGAAGATTTCCGTATTGCGCTTTACCTCATCGCGCCCATAGCCGCTGGCCTGGACCTTCACCAGCATAATCTCGCGCTCTACGTGCGCGCCTTGCCCGAGTTCGTTAACGCGCAGCACGTCCACCAGCTTGTGCAGCTGCTTTTCTATCTGCTCAATCGCTTTCTCATCGCCAACGGTCTGAATCGTCATTCTGGATAACGTCGGATCGTCCGTCGGCGCTACCGTCAGGCTTTCAATATTATAACCGCGCTGTGAAAAGAGGCCGATCACGCGGGATAAAGCGCCCGATTCGTTCTCCAGTAATACTGATAATATCCGGCGCATAATCAGGTCCTCTCCGTTTTGCTCAGCCACATCTCGTCCATACCGCCGCCACGAATCTGCATGGGGTATACATGCTCACTGCCGTCAACCGTGACATCGACAAAAACCAGTCGATTGTTACGCACCTGCTCCAGCGCCTCGGCTAGCTTCGCTTCCAGCTCCTGCGGGTCGCTAATACGAATTCCCACATGGCCGTAGGCTTCCGCTACGCGAGCAAAATCGGGCAATGACTCCATATAGGACTGCGAATGACGGCCAGAATAGAGCATATCCTGCCACTGCTTCACCATCCCGAGATAGCGGTTATTAAGGTTCAGCACCAGTACCGGCAGCTCGTACTGCAGCGCGGTAGAAAGCTCCTGAATATTCATCTGGATACTGCCGTCGCCGGTCACGCAAATCACCGTTTCTTCCGGCAGCGCCATCTTCACGCCCAGCGCGGCAGGAAGACCAAATCCCATGGTCCCCAGACCACCAGAGTTAATCCAACGCCGCGGTTTGTCGAAAGGATAATAAAGCGCCGCGAACATCTGATGCTGACCAACATCTGACGTCACGTACGCATCGCCGTGAGTCAGCCGCCAGATGGTTTCAATTACCGCCTGCGGTTTAATCTTGCCGCTTTGCGTGTCGTATTGCAGGCAGTGACGCGCGCGCCACTGTTCAATCTGCTGCCACCAGTCACGGATTTCATCCAGCGGCTGCTGGGTCTCCTCGTGTTCGAGCAGCTCCAGCATCTGTTCCAGCACCAGGCGGGCGTCGCCAACAATAGGCACGTCGGCAGGCACCGTCTTGGATATTGAAGTGGGATCGATATCGATATGCAGTACCGTCGCGTTCGGACAGTACCTGGCCAGATTATTCGTCGTACGATCGTCGAAGCGCACGCCAACGGCGAAAATCACGTCGGAATTGTGCATGGTCATGTTGGCTTCATAAGTGCCATGCATGCCCAGCATCCCCAGCGCCTGCTGGTGCGATGCCGGAAAGGCGCCGAGCCCCATCAGCGAAGACGCCACCGGCAGCTTCAGCTTCTCAACCAGTGTATACAGCTGCGGTTCACATTGGGCGTTAATCGCCCCGCCGCCGACATAAACCACCGGTTTTTTTGCCGAAACCAGCGTCTGTAACGCGCGTTTAATTTGCCCTTTATGGCCCGACGTTGTCGGGTTATACGAGCGCATGCTAACCGTATCCGGCCAAACGTACGGCAGCTTTTTGGCCGGATTGAGGATATCTTTCGGTAAATCGACGACAACCGGGCCGGGACGCCCGCTGGCCGCCAGCCAAAAGGCTTTTTTCAGCACGCCAGGAATATCTTCGGTTTGCTTAACCAGGAAGCTGTGTTTGACCACCGGTCGGGAGATACCCACCATGTCACATTCCTGGAACGCATCGTAGCCGATTAAGGAGGTCGCGACCTGACCGGAAAGAATCACCAACGGAATGGAATCCATATAAGCCGTCGCAATACCGGTTATCGCGTTAGTCGCCCCCGGACCGGAGGTGACCAGCACCACTCCAACTTCGCCGGTTGCGCGGGCAAGGCCATCCGCCATGTGAACGGCAGCTTGCTCATGGCGGACCAGAACGTGATCGATACCGCCCAGGGTGTGTAACGCATCATAAATATCGAGGACAGCGCCCCCGGGATAACCGAATACTTGCTTGACGCCCTGATCGACCAGCGACTGGACGACCATCTCGGCTCCTGACAACATCTCCATGGTTTGCCTCCCGGCTTATTGTTTTTAACGACAGCGGAATCCGATTTCCGCGCGCTCGCACAAGACGAAGCGCAATGGCTTCGTAGTGAGGTGAATAGACTGCATGGCGTTACCATAACTGCTCGCTAACGGGCAGGCAATTGGCGACCGTCGGCACATAAGAGGCATTAAAAGGATAAAAGAAAGGTTCGCAGGTAAAACACGGTGAAAAACTTCGGAGATAAGAAAATATGATAGTCAATACTCGGGGAAAATAACCAACTACAGCAAATCATCCATTTTTTAACGGACAGCGCCGGGAGCGGACAATCGCAAACAGAATAAAATTCTACGTTTAGTGATTTTTGTCACACAAAGCAGGAGCCGAAGCCCCCGTTTGTATTGCGACCGTTTATCGCTGGCAGATATTGACCAGCAATTCTTCCATCCACTGATGGCCTTTATCGCGGCCTGCCGCTTCATGCCAGGAAAGATAGCAGGTACGGCTATTCACTTTCAGCGGCAAAGGTAATATTTGCAAATCCAGCTTATCGGCAAACTCGCTGGCTAACCAGCGTGGCGCGATAGCAACCATGTTGGTCTGGGAAACCACATTTAATACGCTAACCATCGCGTTCCCCTGATAAGCAATACGCGATTGTTTATCCGCAGTGTCATACCATGGCTGGCTAAATGAAGCGTATCGATCGAGAGCGACAACCGCGTGCTCCTCCTGATAAATATCATTTTCCATCATTGGGCCAGAAATACGCGGATGTTTCCGGCTCGCCACCAGCACCATTTCATCTTTAAATAAAGGCACGCAGGCAAACTCAGGGCGACGAAACTCTTCATAGCCAATAACGAATTCAATTTCCTGATAACGTAATTGATGTTCCGTGTTTTGATTCAATGCCGATTTAAAGACCAAATGAATGTTGGGCGCAATCTCACCAACTTTATTGAAAATAACCGAAGTCAATGCGTTATCCAGCGGGCTGCAAACGCATAAATTAAACACCCGCTCGCTGCTAAGCGGCTCAAAGCCCGAGCCCGGCAATTCGTTCTGCACTAATTGCAATGCCTGCCGCACAGAACCAAAAAGCTGATAAGCACGTGCCGTTGGCTGGATGCCGCGTCCATAACGAACAAACAGCTCATCATTAAACATCACTTTCAGTCTTGATACGGCATTGCTGACCGCCGGCTGCGACATTCCCAGGGAATGTGCCGCACGAGTGATATTTTGTTCCTGCATGACCGCATCGAATACGGTTAGCAGATTGAGGTCGACCATCCGCAGCTGAGGTTTGGTGTTTTCTACCTCAGAGGTTGGTTTATATTCAGTATCTTCTTTTAACATATTTAACTCCACTGTCACGCTAAATTCCCTTTGCCAAAGTGCAGTAATTAATTCTGAAATATCATTTATCATGCATATGACATTTGCAAAAGAGCAAAGATGAATTTTAGGAATATATCAAGGTTATGAGTGGCGACGAAAAATCTGCAGCCGAACGGACCCGCAACCCCCTAAATATATTGTTTACTTGATAAAACCAAGTGTACCCATAAATATTAAAAATAAACAATAACAGCAGCGATTAATTATAATTTAAGCACTATTACAATATCGATTTAAGCTGCCCTTAACATTCACATTTCATTATCATTGATAATTCCCCCTTACAAACTTGGACGCATTCAGCAAACAAATAATCCCAGCTATTTCATTAAGATATGATTCCGGCCAAGCGCCCTATCCTTGTGGCTTTCAGCGAAAATAAAAATTATCAAATGGTGAAATTATCTCAACATGCCGCGGCACCCTAAAAAAGATCATCGGTAAAAAAGCGCGATTGTCAGCACAATTAGCTAATTCATCTCTCAGGTAAAAAGGCCTTTTCTTCACCCAAGGGTTGACATCAAACCCCATATCCAGTAACTCTAAAAGCATAACGATTTCATCTGGAGCATGACGCAATGATTCGCAGCATTCGCTTTCTCAGCCTACTACTACTAAACGCATCCATTTTGCGCGGTAGGCTGTTGGGCGACGTTCATCGTTAAGTCATCTTCCAGCAAGACTATAAAACCCGCGCCAATGCGCGGGTTTTTTTATGCTCGCAAGCAAGGCGCCAGGACAGAGAACAAGGATCTAAACCATGAGCCAGCAAGTCATTATTTTCGATACGACCTTACGCGACGGTGAACAAGCGTTACAAGCCAGCCTGAGCGTGAAAGAAAAACTGCAGATTGCTATGGCCCTTGAGCGGATGGGCGTTGACGTGATGGAAGTTGGTTTTCCGGTCTCATCCCCTGGCGACTTTGAGTCCGTACAAACCATTGCGCGCACAATCAAAAACAGCCGCGTTTGCGCGCTGGCCCGCTGCGTAGAAAAAGATATCGACGTCGCGGCGGAATCATTAAAAGTCGCAGAGGCGTTCCGTATTCACACCTTTATTGCCACCTCTCCGATGCATATCGCGACCAAGCTGCGCAGTAACCTGGACGAGGTTATCGAACGAGCGATCTATATGGTGAAACGCGCACGTAACTACACTGACGATGTCGAGTTTTCCTGTGAAGACGCTGGCCGTACGCCGATCGCCGATCTGGCTCGCGTCGTTGAAGCCGCCATTAATGCAGGCGCAACGACCATCAATATTCCGGATACCGTTGGCTACACCATGCCTTTCGAATTCGCCAACATTATCACCGGTCTGTACGAACACGTCCCCAATATCGACAAAGCCATTATCTCCGTCCATACCCATGACGACCTGGGTATCGCGGTCGGTAACGCCCTCGCAGCGGTCCACGCAGGCGCTCGTCAGGTGGAAGGTGCGATGAACGGTATCGGCGAACGCGCCGGTAACTGCTCGCTGGAAGAGGTGATCATGGCCATCAAAGTGCGCAAAGACATTATGAATGTGCACACCCGCATTAATCACCAGGAAATCTGGCGTACCAGCCAGACCGTGAGCCAGATCTGCAATATGCCGATCCCTGCCAACAAAGCTATCGTCGGAACCGGCGCTTTTGCCCACTCTTCCGGTATTCACCAGGACGGCGTGCTGAAGAATCGCGAAAACTACGAAATCATGACGCCGGAATCTATCGGCCTCAACCAGGTGCAGTTGAACCTGACTTCCCGCTCCGGCCGCGCTGCGGTGAAACACCGTATGGAAGAGATGGGCTATAAAGAAACCGACTACAACATGGACCATTTGTATGATGCGTTCCTGAAGCTGGCGGATAAGAAGGGCCAGGTATTTGACTATGACCTGGAGGCGTTAGCTTTCATTAACAAACAGCAGGAAGAACCGGAGCATTTCCGCCTCGATTACTTCAGCGTGCAGTCCGGTTCCAGCGATATAGCAACCGCGTCCGTGAAGCTGGCCTGCGGCGATGAGACAAAGGCTGAGGCCGCCAACGGTAACGGACCGGTGGACGCCATTTATCAAGCCATTAACCGCATCACCGGCTATGAGATTGAGCTGGTTAAATATGACCTGAATGCTAAAGGCCAGGGTAAAGACGCGCTGGGTCAGGTTGACATCGTGGCTAATTACAACGGCCGCCGTTTCCACGGCGTTGGTCTGGCGACGGATATCGTGGAATCGTCCGCGAAAGCCATGGTTCACGTCCTGAACAACATCTGGCGCGCCGCTGAAGTCGAAAAAGAGTTGCAACGCAAAGCTCAGAATAAAGAGAACAATAAGGAAACCGTGTAATGTCGAAGAATTACCATATTGCTGTTTTACCAGGTGATGGTATTGGCCCGGAAGTGATGAACCAGGCGATGAAAGTACTGGAAGCCGTTCGCCACCGTTTTGATATGAGCATTACCACCAGCCAGCATGACGTGGGCGGTATCGCCATTGACCGTCAGGGCACCCCGCTGCCGCAGACTACCGTCGAAGCCTGCGAGCAGGCCGACGCGATTCTGTTCGGCTCCGTTGGCGGACCGAAATGGGAGCATCTGCCGCCCGCGGAACAGCCGGAGCGCGGAGCGCTGCTGCCTCTGCGTAAGCACTTCAAATTATTCAGCAACCTGCGTCCGGCTAAGCTGTACCAGGGTCTGGAAGAATTCTGTCCGCTGCGCGCCGATATCGCCGCCAACGGCTTTGATATTTTATGCGTCCGCGAGCTGACGGGCGGCATCTACTTCGGCCAGCCGAAAGGCCGCGAAGGCAGCGGCCAGCACGAGAAAGCGTTTGATACCGAGGTGTATCATCGCTTTGAGATTGAGCGTATCGCCCATATCGCCTTCGAGTCCGCCCGCAAGCGTCGCCACAAAGTGACCTCAATTGATAAAGCAAACGTGCTGCAGTCTTCTATTCTGTGGCGTGAAATCGTCAGCGAAATCAGCAAACAGTATCCTGACGTTGAGCTGTCGCATATGTATATCGACAACGCCACCATGCAGCTGATTAAAGATCCGTCCCAGTTCGACGTTCTGCTGTGTTCCAACCTTTTCGGCGACATTCTGTCTGACGAATGCGCCATGATCACCGGTTCAATGGGGATGCTGCCGTCCGCCAGCCTCAACGAGCAGGGCTTTGGCTTATATGAGCCCGCAGGCGGCTCCGCGCCGGACATCGCCGGTAAGAACATCGCTAACCCGATCGCGCAGATCCTCTCGCTGGCGCTGCTGCTGCGCTACAGCCTGGATGCCGATAGCGCGGCAACAGCGATTGAAAATGCGATCAACCGTGCCTTAGAAGAAGGCGTGCGTACCGGCGATTTAGCGCGCGGCGCGGCGGCGGTCAGTACCGATGAAATGGGCGATATCATTGCCCGCTATGTCGCTGAAGGGGTGTAATCATGGCGAAGACGTTATACGAAAAGTTGTTTGATGCTCACGTAGTTTATGAAGCGCAAAACGAAACCCCGCTGCTGTACATTGACCGTCATCTGGTTCACGAAGTGACCTCGCCGCAGGCGTTTGACGGCCTGCGCGCGCATAAACGCCCGGTGCGTCAGCCGGGTAAAACCTTCGCCACGATGGATCACAACGTTTCGACGCAGACGAAAGATATCAATGCGTCCGGCGAGATGGCGCGTATCCAGATGCAGGAGTTAATTAAAAACTGCAAAGAGTTCGGCGTTGAGCTGTATGACCTGAACCACCCTTTCCAGGGGATCGTCCACGTGATGGGGCCGGAACAGGGCGTCACCCTGCCGGGTATGACCATCGTCTGCGGGGACTCCCACACGGCAACCCATGGCGCATTCGGCGCGCTGGCCTTCGGTATAGGCACCTCTGAAGTCGAGCACGTTCTGGCGACACAGACCCTGAAGCAGGGTCGCGCTAAAACCATGAAGATCGAAGTCAAAGGCAAAGCCGCGCCGGGTATCACTGCCAAAGATATCGTCCTGGCGATTATCGGTAAAACCGGCAGCGCTGGCGGGACCGGTCACGTCGTGGAGTTCTGCGGTGAAGCCATTCGCGATTTAAGCATGGAAGGCCGTATGACCCTGTGTAATATGGCTATCGAAATGGGGGCTAAAGCGGGCCTGGTGGCGCCGGACCAGACCACATTTGATTACGTCAAAGGCCGTCTGCACGCGCCGAAAGGCGAAGATTTTGCCGACGCCGTCGCTTACTGGAAAACCCTGACCACCGACGATGGCGCGACGTTTGACAGCGTTGTCACCCTGCAGGCGGAAGAGATTGCCCCGCAGGTCACCTGGGGCACTAACCCAGGCCAGGTGATCTCCGTTACCGACATCATTCCGGATCCGGCCTCATTCTCCGACCCGGTAGAACGCGCGAGCGCCGAGAAAGCGCTGGCCTATATGGGGCTGAAATCTGGCGTGCCGTTAACCGAAGTCGCCATTGATAAAGTCTTTATCGGTTCCTGCACCAACTCACGTATCGAAGACTTACGCGCGGCGGCCGAGATCGCTAAAGGCCGCAAAGTCGCGCCGGGCGTTCAGGCGCTGGTCGTACCAGGTTCCGGTCCGGTGAAAGCGCAGGCTGAAGCAGAAGGCCTGGATAAAATCTTTATTGAAGCCGGTTTTGAGTGGCGTTTACCCGGCTGCTCCATGTGCCTGGCGATGAACAACGACCGTCTTAATCCGGGCGAGCGCTGCGCCTCCACCAGCAATCGTAACTTTGAAGGCCGTCAGGGCCGCGGCGGACGCACTCACCTGGTTAGTCCGGCAATGGCAGCCGCGGCGGCCGTGACCGGTCATTTCGCCGATATCCGTAGCTTGAAATAAGGAAACCATCATGGCAGAGAAATTTACCCAACATACCGGCCTGGTGGTTCCGCTGGACGCCGCGAACGTCGATACCGATGCAATCATTCCAAAGCAGTTTCTGCAGAAAGTTACGCGTACCGGTTTTGGCGCCCATCTGTTTAACGACTGGCGCTTCCTGGACGATAAAGGCGAACAGCCTAATCCGGAATTCGTGCTGAACTTCCCGGAGTATAAAGGCGCCTCTATCCTGCTGGCGCGGGAAAACTTCGGCTGCGGCTCTTCGCGCGAGCACGCGCCGTGGGCGCTGACCGATTACGGCTTTAAAGTCGTTATCGCCCCCAGCTTCGCCGATATCTTCTACGGCAACAGCTTTAACAATCAGCTGCTGCCGGTCACGCTGAGCGAAGCGCAGGTCGATGAGCTGTTTAATCTGGTCCACTCTCGGCCCGGCATTAAATTTGAAGTCGATCTGGAAGCCGGGGTGGTTAAAGCTGGCGATAAATCCTACAGCTTTAAAATTGACGCTTTCCGCCGTCACTGCATGCTTAACGGCCTGGACAGCATCGGCCTGACTCTGCAGCACGAAGAAGCTATTTCAGCCTATGAGCAAAAACTACCGGCCTTTATGAATTAAGGCGAACCGCAGCTAATAACCCAGCCCGAACTTCGCTTCGGGCTTTTTTTCATCGGGCAAAAATGAGATCTGGCGCACATATATCATTTTTGGTTGCCCTGTCAGAACAAATTTTTATCCGTAAAAAATATAAATCATTATCAATTGGGCATCTATTCAATCATTCCCCCACTCTTTTTGTGTCATTCCACAAGTACAAGTAAAAAATCGATTGAAATATTTAAGATAAAACCATGAATATGTAAATTGATTGTTAATCCCATAGAATCCCGCTATAGCTCCGCGCAAAAAAAAGCATTATTTTTCTATTAAACGCCTCGTTATCTTTCCCCACAGAGAAATATTAACTTTGGACAGGCCAGAATCGCCGTATCGCGGCCATCGGGCATCCAGTGGAGAGAGCATATGAGCCACTATCCCCATCTTTTTTCCCCGTTGACCATTAACGGGATGACAATAAAAAACCGCATCATCATGCCGCCAATGGGGACCAACCTGGCGAGTCTGAACGGTGAAGTCACCCAAGAACAGATTGACTACTATGAGCTACGGGCGCGGGGCGGCACAGGACTCATCACTATCGAGAATATTTGTATCGATTTTCCTTTCGCCTCTAACGGCACAACGCAGCTGCGTATCGATAACGATCAATATATTCCGCGCCTGTTCAAATTAACCGAAACCTTACATAAACACGGCGCCTGCGTCAGTATTCAATTAAACCACGCTGGCGCGTCGGCCTATGCGTATCGCCTGAACGGTGAAATGCCGCTTTCTTCTTCAAGCACCCCATCCAAAAAGAACGGTAATATTCCCCGCCCGATGACGCACGACGAGATTTATCATGCCGTCGATAAATTTGGTGATGCCGCGGAACGCGTACGCCGCGCGGGATTCGACTGCGTGGAAATTCACGCCGGCCACTCTTATTTAATTAGCCAGTTTTTATCACCGCTGTTTAATAAGCGCACCGATGAATTTGGCGGTAGCGTAGAGAATCGCGCCAGAGTATTAACCTTAATCGTCGATAAGGTACGCGCCTGCGTAGGTCCGCGTTTCCCGGTCAGCCTGCGTATTAGCGCCGATGATTTCCTGGAGGGCGGGAATACGCTTGAAGATTCACTGCGGATCCTCGAACTGTGCCAGGAAAAAGTGGATATTATCAACGTCTCCGCGGCGCAAAACGACAACCTGAATTTCCAGATTGACCAGATGTCTCTGGAAGATGGCTGGAAGCGCTACCTCTCCCGCGCGGTACGTGACAAGTTCCACAAACCCACGGTGATTGCCGGCAACATCCGTACCCCGAAAGTCGCAGAAGATATTATCGCCAGCGGCGATGCCGACCTGATTGCCATCGGTCGCGGACTGATCGCCGAGCCGGAGTGGGTGCAAAAAGTTCAGAGCGGTAACGAACGTTTGATGCGGAAATGCATCTCCTGCAACATTGGCTGCGCGGATCACCGCATTGCCCGCTCGCGCCCTCTGCGCTGTTCGATCAACCCGGACATCATCCACGGCGACGCTTACAAACAGCAGCGCGTGATCCGTGATACCAACGTTGTGGTTATCGGCGCGGGTACGGCGGGGATGGAAGCCGCCTGCACCGCAGCTGAAGTCGGCTGCCATACCTGGCTGCTGGAAGAGAAACACAGCATCGGCGGGCTGGCCAGCGAGATCTCCCTGCTGCCGGAGAAAAAGCGTATCGCTGATTTTCCGCAGTTTATGAAAAACCGTATCGCCTCCCTCGATAACCTGATGCTTCAGGTCGGCAAGCGCGCCACCGTGGCGTCCGTTTCCGCTTTGCGCCCGAATTTAATCGTCAACGCCACCGGCTCAGTTCCCCTGCTGCCGCCGATTGAAGGGCTGCGCGAGAACATCGACGTCGAAGGCGGCAACGTCTTCTCCATTACCAACATGATTCATCATCTGGACCAGTTTGCCGATGCCACGGGTAAACGCATCGCCGTCGTCGGCGCGGGCGCCGTGGGTCTGGACGTTATTGAATACTTCTCCGCGCGCGGTGCCAGCGCCGTGCTTATCGAGATGCAGGACGCGCCGGGACGCGACCTGGACATCATTACTAAAAATGCCATGTTGACCATGCTCGATGAACATCACGTGGAACAGCACATGCGTACGCAGCTGGTTGCCGTCACCCCAACGCATTTCACCGTTAAAAATGCGGATGGCGCCTTCAACATTCCTTTTGATTACGGCTTCGTCTGTCTGGGAATGCGCGCCAACACCGCCGGTCTCAATGAGATTGAGCAATGGGCCAGAGCCAATAACGTAAAAATAATGAACATCGGCGACAGCCTGATGGCCCGGCGAATTATTGATGGCGTGCGCGAAGGGCGCAACGTGCTGGATACCCTCGAAGATATGGGGGCTCTCGGCAACCGCGAATCGACAAAAATTCCATTTCTAACATATTGAGGATTTTATCATGGCAGAACGTATTACCGGACATACCGAGCTGATTGGCCTGATTGCGACCCCGATTCGTCACAGCATGTCGCCAACCATGCATAACGAAGCTTTTGCTCATCTGGGGCTGGACTATGTTTACCTGGCGTTCGAAGTCGGTAACGAAGAGCTGAAAGACGTGGTACAGGGCTTTCGCGCGTTAAAACTGCGCGGCTGTAACGTCTCGATGCCGAACAAAACGGAGATTTGCCAGTATCTGGACAAACTCTCTCCGGCTGCAGAGCTGGTTGGCGCGGTGAATACCGTGGTGAACGACAATGGCGTACTGACCGGCCACATCACCGATGGCACCGGATATATGCGCGCTCTTAAAGAAGCGGGCATCGATATTATCGGCAAAAAAATGACCGTGCTGGGCGCCGGCGGAGCAGCAACCGCGCTCTGCGTCCAGGCCGCGCTGGACGGCGTCAAAGAGATCTCCATCTTCAACCGCAAAGATAAGTTCTTCGCCAACGCAGAACAGACCGTCGCTAAAATCCGTAACAATACCAACTGCGCGATCCACCTGTTTGATCTGGACGATCATGACAAACTGCGCGCCGAGATCGACAGCAGCGTCATTCTTACTAATGCGACCGGTGTTGGCATGAAACCGTTTGAAGGCCAGATGCTGCTGCCTGACGACAGCTTCCTGCGCCCGGACCTGATCGTATCTGACGTGGTCTATAACCCGCGCAAAACCTATCTGCTGGAAGTGGCCGAGAAAAAAGGCTGCCGCACCATCAACGGTCTGGGGATGATGCTCTGGCAAGGCGCGCGCGCTTTTGAAATCTGGACAGGCAAAGAAATGCCGGTTGAACACATCAAAAGTATCCTGTTCTAAGGATGGGCGCGATGAAAAATCCATATGTCCCAACAGCAGCTGGGCTCTATCTTAACTACCTGATCCATGGCATGGGGGTATTATTAATTACCCTCAATATGGCGAATTTACAGACGCAATGGGGAACCGACGCTGCCGGCGTCTCCATCGTCATTTCGTCGCTCGGGATCGGTAAGCTCGCCACGATCGTCACAGGATTCCTGTCCGACCGTTTTGGCCGTAAACCCTTTATCTATCTCGGCATCGCCAGCTATCTGGTGTTTTTCCTCGGTATTTTACTGACGAAAAACATTTATATGGCCTACTTCTTCGGCATTATGGCCGGTCTGGCAAACAGCTTCCTCGATTCCGGAACCTATCCGGCGTTGATGGAGTCTTTCCCTAACTCCGCCAGCCGGGCAAATGTGCTGATCAAAGCCTTCGTCTCTGCCGGACAGTTCCTGCTGCCGTTCATTATCAGCCTGCTGATTTGGGCGAATATGTGGTACGGATGGTCGTTTATTATCGCCGCGGCATTGATGCTCCTGAGCGCTATCTACCTGATAAAAATGCCGTTCCCGGACCATCGGGCGAAAAAAGAGAGCGCAGAAAAATCGCCGGCCGCCGCCGCTGCCCCACAGGCGGACTCCAGCAAACTGGATATGGTTATCTTTACCCTGTACGGCTATATCGGTATGGCGACGTTTTATCTGGTCAGCCAGTGGCTAGCGCAGTACGGCGAGTTCGTTGCCGGTATCCCGCATGAGTCAGCCATTAAATTGCTGAGCGTCTATACTGCGGGTTCCCTGACGTGCGTATTCGTCACCGCCGCCTTTGTTAAAGAGGTATTTAGTTCAGCCGTCGCCATGATCGTCTACACCTTCCTGTCGATGATTTCATTGCTGATCGTTTGCCTGTTCCCGACGCCAATGGTGGTTACCGGCTTCGCCTTTATCATCGGTTTCTCCGCCGCCGGCGGCGTACTACAGATAGGCGCGACCATTATGGCCATGAGCTTCCCGAACGGGAAAGGCAAAGCCACCGGGATCTTTTATACCGCAGGCAGTCTGGCCAGCTTTACGATCCCGTTGATCACCGCAAAACTGTCGAAGATGGGTATCGCCAGCATTATGTGGTTTGATCTTCTGATCGCTATCGTCGGCTTTGTGATCGCCCTGTACATCGGTTATCGTCAGCTTCAGGTTCGCGCCGCTGCAAGAACATCCCATGTTGCAGCAACCGCCTGATGGTCAATGACAAAAAGAATAATGGATACCAACATGACTCAAGCAATAACAGTAAAAAACATCACCTTCCAGGAAGGGGAAACCTTAATCTGCGTACCGCTGATCGGCAAAACGCTTGCCGAACTGCAGACTAACGCACGCGAGCTGGCTACCGCCGGAGCCGATATTATCGAATGGCGCGTCGATCACTTCACCCAGGTCAGAGAAACTGAGCAGGTTCTGCTGGCGCTGGGCGAAATTCGCCAGTTGCTGAAAGAGATGCCTCTGCTGTTTACCTTCCGCAGCAAAAAAGAGGGGGGCGAAACGGAAATCAGCGATGAAGCCTACTTTGAGCTAAATCGCCGGGCGGCCGTTAGCGGTCTGACCGACGTGATTGATATCGAGCTGTTCAACGACGAAGCGCAAATTCGCTCGCTGGTGAGCGATGCCCACGCTGCGGGCGTCAAAGTTATCATGAGCAATCATGATTTCCATAAAACGCCGGCTCAGGAAGATATCATCTACCGCCTGCGCCGCATGCAGGATCTTGGCGCCGATCTGCCGAAGATCGCGGTCATGCCGCAGTCGCCGCAGGATGTCCTGACCCTGCTCTCGGCAACCCTGACGATGAAAGAGAAGTACGCGACTCGGCCGTTGATCACCATGTCGATGGGTAAATCCGGCGGCGTGAGCCGGGTAACCGGCCGTTTGTTCGGTTCAGCAATGACCTTCGGTACCGTCGGCCAGGCTTCTGCGCCAGGGCAAATCGCCATTACCCAACTGCGTGAACTGATGGATATTCTTTCCTGATAAAACATCGCCCGGGGGTCACCCTCCGGGCGATGTTGCTAGCGGATTTTTTGGCTGTCATTAATAATGACATCTTTAAATGACTGAATAGCGGGAGAAAGTACCCGTTCTTTCATCGTTGCCAGGTAGATATAACGTGGTGGAATCGCATTTTTGATCGTCATGATATGCACGTTGTAATACGAGAGTGCGGAAATTCGCGGCATAATCGCAATCCCATAATCAATACTGACCAGCCCCGCCATCGCCGTATCCTCATCAACGTAGCAGGCAATATCCGGGACCAGCTTTTGCTGCATAAACACGTTATCAATAAAAGGGCGAAGACCGCTATTTTCCGAAAAATAGATGTAGGGATAGTGGATTGTCTCCACCAGGTCGACTTCATTTTCATAGAGTCTGGCCAGAGGATGATCTTTCGCCGTCACCACCACTAATTCTTGCTGAATAATAGGAATAAAATCGATATCTGGTTCATCTGCAATATAAGAACAAATAGCCAGATCGCTTTTCCCGGCCTTGAGTTCCTGCAGAAGCGTTAACGACGTGCCCTGCGTAAAGGAAAATGTCACATTGTGACGAGATGGTGAAAGTGAATACTTATTAATTAACTGCGGAACAACATACTCCCCCATGGTATAAATAAACGCAATGCGTATATTTTCTTTGTTCTCTGCGCTATTTTTTTGCAACGTCATGCGGCCATTTTCTAACGAGGCCAGCGCATCTTCCACGTAGGGAAGAAATCGCTTACCGTTCTGCGTAATCTTGATATTGCGCCCTTGCCTGGCGAATAGCGCCACGCCCAGCTCTTTCTCCAGTTCAGATATGGCATGGCTCAGCGAGGGTTGAGTGATAAAAAGGCTGGAGGCTGCTTCAGTGTAGTGCTCGGTTTCTGCCAGCCGCTTAAAATAATAAAGTTGCTTTAGGTTCATTATTTTTGCTCGTATAATATAAGAATAAAACTAATGACCTAATATACCATACAAGCCATCTATGATGAGCCAAAAGGGAGAAATACCGGAGTTATATCAAATATTGTTTACGTAGCAAAGCGTGACTTCTCATCGATAGAGTCAATGCTTAATTAGAATATTTCTGCATACATAAATACATGCAAAAATATTTTAAACTTTAAAGGAAATTACTATGAGGACGATCGATGCTCAGGAACGGCCGATTTTGCCGTCGGCCACGCAGAAGCGAACTAAAACGCGAATTGTAATTTTAATGTTACTATCGATAGGGACGATGATAAATTATCTCGATCGTACTATTTTAGGTATTGTTGCTCCCAAGTTAACAAGCGAAATACATATTGACCCAGCGATGATGGGGATCGTTTTTTCTGCTTTCGCCTGGACCTACGCGCTGGCACAAATTCCTGGCGGGATGTTTTTAGATCGCTTTGGTAATAAACTGACCTACGCGCTTTCTATTTTCTTCTGGTCAACCTTTACCTTATTACAAAGCTTTTCTGTCGGGCTAAAGTCTCTGCTGCTGCTGCGTTTAGGCTTAGGTATCAGCGAAGCCCCCTGCTTCCCGGTTAATAGCCGAGTCGTCAGTAAATGGTTTCCCCAGCATGAACGCGCCCGCGCGACGGCAACTTACACCGTCGGTGAATATATTGGTCTGGCCGCATTCTCCCCGCTACTTTTTTTAATTCTTGAACATCATGGCTGGCGAACGTTGTTTATTCTGACCGGCGGACTGGGCATCGCGTTTACTTTTGTATGGTGGAGGTTTTATCACGAACCGCATCAATCAACAACGGCAAATAAAGCAGAACTGGAGTATATCGGCGTAGAAAATACGGCTGCCGCCAATGAAAACATCCCTTTCAACTGGCCTGATGCGAAACGTTTACTGTGCTGCCGACAAATCATTGGCGCTAGCCTTGGGCAATTTGCCGGTAACACCACGCTGGTATTTTTCCTGACATGGTTCCCGACTTATCTGGCCAACGAGCGCCACTTACCGTGGCTGCACGTGGGTTTCTTCGCCTCCTGGCCGTTCCTGGCCGCCGCTATCGGGATATTTTTCGGCGGCTGGACATCCGATAGAATATTAAAGAAAACCCGTTCGGTTAATATTAGCAGGAAGCTGCCGATTATTTCAGGGCTGCTACTTTCGAGCAGCATCATCCTTGCAAACTGGGTCGACAGCAATACCGCGGTGATTATTATTATGTCGATCGCATTTTTTGGTCAGGGGATGGTTGGCCTGGGCTGGACGCTTATCTCTGATATCGCCCCAAAAAATATGGCCGGGCTTACCGGTGGCATTTTTAACTTCTGTGCGAATATGGCATCAATTATTGCCCCTTTAATTATAGGGGTCATCATATCCATGACCGGTAATTTTTTCTACGCGCTGATTTATATCGGTTTAACCGCGCTGGTTGGCGTTATCGCTTATATTTTTATTATCGGCGATATAAAAAGAATTGAATTGAAATAACCGCCCCAGACATTGCCCCGGCAGGATACCGGGGCAATGAAAACGCTTAGATATCTTTCACCCTGCTGGTCATAAACAGCGTCACCAGAGAAATCGCAGCAATCGTCCAGTAGACGCTGGCGTGCCCATAGCTTTGCGACAGCGCCCCCTGAATGACCCCGGCCAGAATGACTCCGGTGGAAATACTGTTGGTAAACAGCGTCGTCGCGGCCCCCGCCCTTCCTGGCATCAGATCCTGAAACCACAGCATGCCAATCCCGGCCACAATGCCGATAAAGACGGCATTAAACAGCTGTAAAATCAGCAGCGCAACGCGGTCGTGAAACAGAATCAGACCAATATAAAACAGCACGCCCGCCGCAACCGCCGTCACCATCATATTGCGTTTGCCCCAGCGCTTAACGTAGTAGCCCGCCAGAATCATCGCCGGGATCTCCAGCCCGGCTGCGGTGCCCATCAGGATCCCAGCAAGGCTGTCGGGAAGACCAAGATCGCTGCTGATCCATAAAGGCATATCAATGATATACATGGTATTGCAGGTCCACATCAGCGTGGAAGCGATAAACAGCATCCGTACGTTTTTATCGTGCCACCCTCCGGCCTGCACCAACACTTCGGCCCCTTCCGAGGGTTGTTCAACGCGGGCGACCGACGGTAGCTTAAAAGCGATCAGCACCAGGCTAATAACAAAGATCCCGGCGGCAATGGAGAACATGGTGGTGAAGCCATAATTCAGCGCCAGCATAAACGCCAGCGGTGGGCCAATGACCCACGCCAGCGAGAGCTGCGCGCGCATTATCGAACTGAACATCACCACTTCGCGCGCCGAGCTATCGGCATATTCCCGCGCCAGAGCGAAGAGTTGCGGCATCGCGGCATTCGCCACGGAGGCCAGCATAACCCCGCAGGTAATCAGCGTCAGATAGTGGCGATTGAACGCAAACAGCAGCGCGTTTCCTACCGCCATCAGGCAGCAAAACATTATCAGCCGTCGACGATCGCCCCGACTATCGGAGCGTTTAGCCAGCGCCAGGCTGACCAGAATCCCGGCAATGGCGTTAACGGTATAGAACAGCCCCACCCAGAAAGGCTGCGCACCGACTTCGCGGCTAAGAAATAAGCTGAGCGTCGGCGCCTGCAGCGCGCCTGCGATCCCCATCATGAAAGCGACAAGCATAAAAGCGGCGTAAACGCCGTTAAGCCGACGCCCCATCGTCATTAACCACAGCATGAAATATCCTTAAACACGCGAAGAAGAAAACGAAAAAAGCCAGCAGAAGTTTTCTGCTGGCGGGTGATTCTATACTCTATGGATTTCGAGTTGCGGGCAGGCGGCCAGAACGTAAGTCCCTGGGAACATAGATAACTATGTGACCTGGGCGAGCGGGCGCAGCCAACGCACCTGCAGCTTGAAAGACGACGAGTATAACACCAATACTCAGTCACACATGATGTCTGCAAGTCAATGTTCAGAGGTCTGCGACGTAACTCCCCACTGCATCAGTTCACCGAGAATTTCCTGCTGTCTTCCTGCCATCAGGCGGGCCAGCCAGGACGCATCCTGCGTCGCAGAAAAGTAGCGTTGGTAGAACTGTTTTGCAGTTGACCTCATCATATCCACCTCCTCGCTTCATCGACGTTGATTATTGCCTTAATATAGGGAGTAATAAATTGCTGAGTTTTTATCAGGAGTTCCCCTTTTATGTCTTCCGGTCGTTTACAACAGCAGTTCATCCGCCTGTGGCAGTGCTGCGACGGCAAGTCGCAGGAGACCACGCTCAACGATCTGGCCACTATGCTGAGCTGCTCGCGCCGCCATATGCGAACCTTACTGAACATGATGGAGGAGCGCGGTTGGCTAACCTGGGCGGCGGAAGCCGGACGCGGCAAACGTTCCCAGCTCTCATTTCTCTATACCGGCCTCGCGCTGCAGCAGCAGCGAGCGGAAGACCTGCTGGAACAGGACAGAATCGATCAGCTGGTGCAGTTGGTTGGCGATAAAGCCGCCGTCCGACAAATGCTGGTTTCCCATTTGGGCCGCAGCTTTCGTCAGGGACGGCATATTCTGCGCGTGCTCTACTATCGGCCGATGAAAAATTTGCTGCCCGGCAGCGCGCTGCGCCGCTCGGAAACCCACATCGCCCGGCAGATTTTTAGCGCTCTCACTCGGGTAAATGAGGAAAATGGGGAACTGGAGGCCGATATTGCTCACCATTGGCAGCAGATCACCCCGACCCACTGGCGCTTTTTCCTGCGTCCGGGGATTCATTTTCATCATGGACGCGAACTGGAGATGGAGGATGTCATCACCTCCCTGCAGCGCAGCAACGCCCTGCCGCTGTTCTCACATATCGAGCGCATCGACTCCCCTACTGCCTGGACCCTCGATATTCATCTCGCCCAACCTGACCGCTGGTTGCCGTGGTTGTTAAGCCAGGTTCCGGCCATGATCCTGCCGCACGAGTGGCAGTCGATGGATAATTTCTCCAGCATCCCCGTCGGCACCGGGCCCTACTCGGTGGTGCGCAATAACCAGAATCAGCTCAAAATTCACGCCTTTGACGACTATTTCGGCTACCGGGCGCTAATCGATGAAGTGAACGTCTGGGTCCTGCCGGAAATCAGCGAAGAGCCCAACGGCGGGTTAACGTTACAGGGCACCACGCAAAGCGAGAAAGCGGTAGAAAGCCGTCTGGAAGAAGGTTGTTATTACCTGCTGTTCGATGCCCGCAGCCCGCTCGGCGCCAACGCGGCGGTACGCCAGTGGCTGAGTTATCTGTTCCAGCCCGCCAGCCTGCTCTACCACGCCGGCGAGCACTATCAGGGTAACTGGTTCCCGGCCTATGGCCTGCTGCCCCGCTGGCATCACGCGCGCAGCCACGCCTGCGAAAAACCGCCGGGCCTGGAAACGGTCAGGCTGACCTACTACCAGGACCACGTCGAACATCGCGTGATCGGCGGAATCATGGCGACGTTGCTGGCCGAGCATCAGGTTAAGCTGGAAATTCAGGAACTGGAATACCAGGAGTGGCACCGCGGTGAAGCGGTCAGCGACGTGTGGCTCAACAGCGCCAACTTTACCCTGCCGATCGATTTTTCCCTGTTTGCCTGGCTGTATGAAGTCCCGCTGATTCGCAACTGTATTCCCATCGACTGGGAGGAGGACGCAAGCCTCTGGCGTGCGGGAGAGCTTAACCCCGCCACCTGGAGCCAGAAGCTGCTGGCCAATCAAACCGTAGTGCCGCTCATTCACCACTGGCTGATGATCCAGGGACAGCGCAGCATGCGCGGCGTACGCATGAACACGCTTGGCTGGTTTGACTTTAAATCCGCGTGGTTCGCGCCGCCGGAGCCGTAATACTTTCAGTCCGCAGACAAAATCATTACACTAACTGCCGTTCTCAACGGGGTGCTAATAAACATACGCAATCTCATTCAAGTTGCCTCAAGGCGCGGTTAGCGCAGAAGCAACCCGAAGATAAAGCGTATGGGCTGAGAAAATACCCGTCGAACCTGATCCGGATAACGCCGGCGAAGGGATTTGAGGCCCACTCAAAATCCTTTGCCCCCCCTTTTTCTGAGGTGCAAAGTGTTGAAAAAATTACTCCCGCTGTTGGCGCTGGTCGCCGCGCCCGTTTTTGCCAAACCGCTGCTCACCGTTTATACCTACGACTCGTTCTCCGCCGACTGGGGCCCCGGCCCGGCGGTTAAAAAAGCCTTTGAAGCCGACTGCGGCTGCGAACTGAAGTTCGTGGCGCTGGAAGACGGCGTCTCGCTGCTCAATCGTCTGCGCATGGAAGGCAAAAACAGCAAAGCCGACGTGGTGCTTGGGCTGGATAACAACCTGCTGGAAGCCGCCTCGCAGAGCAACCTGTTCGCCAAAAGCGGCGTACCGGCCAGCGCGGTCAGCGTGCCCGGCGGCTGGGACAACGACACCTTCGTCCCGTTCGATTACGGCTACTTCGCTTTTGTTTACGATAAAAACAAGCTGAAAAATCCGCCGAAAAGCCTGAAAGAGCTGGTTGAGGGCGAGCAGAAATGGCGGGTGATTTATGAAGATCCGCGCACCAGCACGCCGGGACTGGGGCTGCTGCTGTGGATGCAAAAAGTTTACGGCGATAAAGCGCCGGAGGCCTGGCAGAAGCTGGCGGCGAAAACCGTCACCGTCACCAAAGGCTGGAGCGAAGCCTACGGCTTGTTCCTGAAAGGCGAGAGCGATTTGGTGCTGAGCTATACCACCTCCCCGGCTTATCACATTATTGCAGAGAAGAAAGAGAACTACGCCGCGGCAAACTTTGCTGAAGGCCACTACCTGCAGGTCGAGGTTGCCGCCCGCACTGCAGCCAGCAAACAGCCGGAGCTGGCGGAAAAATTCCTCAAATTTATGGTTTCCCCTGGCTTCCAGAACGCGATCCCGACCGGCAACTGGATGTATCCGGTCACTCAGGTTGCGCTTCCAGCAGGCTTTGACGCGCTGATGAAACCACAAACGACCCTCGAATTTACCCCGCAGCAGGTGGCTACCGAACGCCAGAACTGGATCAGCGCATGGCAACGCGCCGTCAGCCGCTAGCTTTCGGCTGGCTACTGCCGGGAGTCACGGCGGCCATCATTCTGGTCGTCGTGGCGCTGGCCGCCTTTCTGGCGCTGTGGTTCAGCGCGCCGGAAGCGGCCTGGGGCGTGCTGATCAGCGATAGCTATCTCTGGCACGTCGTACGTTTCTCTTTCTGGCAGGCCTTTCTTTCGGCGCTTTTTTCGGTGCTGCCGGCGATATTTCTCGCCCGCGCCCTCTACCGGCGTCGATTCCCCGGGCGAACGCTGCTGCTGCGCCTTTGCGCAATGACCTTAATTCTGCCGGTGCTGGTGGCGGTCTTCGGCATCCTTAGCGTCTACGGCCGTCAGGGCTGGCTGGCCGAATTATTTAACGCTTTCGGCTGGCAGTGGTCGTTCTCGCCTTACGGGCTACAGGGGATCCTGCTGGCGCACGTATTCTTTAATATGCCCATGGCCACGCGCCTGCTGCTGCAAACGCTGGAAAATATCCCCGGCGAGCAGCGGCAAATCGCCGCCCAGCTCGGCATGCGCGGCTACGTTTTCTTCCGTCTGGTCGAGTGGCCGTGGCTGCGCAGGCAAATTGCTCCGGTCGCGGCGCTGATCTTTATGCTCTGTTTCGCCAGCTTTGCAACCGTGCTGTCGCTGGGCGGCGGCCCACGGGCAACCACCATCGAACTGGCGATTTACCAGGCCCTTAATTTCGACTACGACCCGGGCCGCGCGGCGATGCTGGCGCTGATCCAGATGATCTGCTGCCTTGGGCTGGTGCTGCTTAGCCAACGGCTGAGCAAAGCCCTCGCCATCGGGGCCAGTCATATTCGCGGCTGGCGCGATCCCGACGACCGGCGGTACAGCCGGTTGTGTGACATGGCGTTGATTGGCGCAGCGCTTTTGCTGCTGCTGCCGCCGCTGCTGGCGGTGATACTTGACGGTCTGAATAGCAATCTGTTTCGCGTGCTGCATCAGCCCGCGCTGTGGCAGGCGCTGGGGACATCGCTGCGCATCGCGGTTGCCGCCGGGCTCTTGAGCGTTATCCTGACCATGATGCTGCTGTGGAGCAGCCGCGAGCTTCGCGCCCGCCGTCGCCCTCTGGCCGGGCAGGCGCTTGAGCTGAGCGGGATGCTGATCCTCGCTATGCCGGGCATCGTGCTGGCCACCGGCTTCTTCCTGCTGCTCAATAACAGTGTGGGCCTGCCCGAGTCCGCCGACGGTATCGTGATTTTCACCAACGCGCTGATGGCGATCCCCTACGCGCTGAAGGTGCTGGAGAACCCGATGCGCGATATCGCCGCCCGCTACGGCACCCTCTGCCAGTCGCTGGGGATGCACGGATTTACCCGTCTCAGGGTGGTTGAGCTTCGCGCGTTAAAGCGCCCGCTGGCCCAGGCGCTGGCCTTCGCCTGCGTGCTGTCGATTGGCGACTTCGGCGTGGTGGCGCTGTTTGGTAACGAAGATTTTCGTACCCTGCCATTCTACCTGTATCAGCAGATCGGTTCTTATCGTAGCCAGGACGGCGCCGTAACCGCCCTCCTGCTCCTGCTGCTGTGCTTTTTACTCTTTAGCGTGATTGAAAAACTTCCGGGGCGCGATGCTAAAACTGAATGATGTGACCTGGCTTTACCAGCATCTGCCGATGCGCTTTACGCTTTCCGTCGAACGCGGAGAACGCATCGCGGTGCTTGGCCCCAGCGGGGCCGGGAAAAGCACGCTGCTGAACCTGATTGCCGGTTTTTTGCCTCCCGCCAGCGGCAGTATCGACATCGACGGCCAGCCTCATACCCACACGCCGCCCGCGCGTCGTCCGGTATCGATGCTGTTTCAGGAAAATAACCTGTTTAACCACCTCACAATCCGCCAGAACATTGCTCTGGGAATGCATCCGGGGCTTAAGCTGAACCCGGAACAAACCGCCCATTTGCGGGTCATCGCCGGACAGATGGGGATCGACGCGATGCTAGAACGGCTGCCGGGCGAGCTTTCCGGCGGCCAGCGTCAGCGCGCGGCGCTAGCGCGCTGTCTGGTACGCAAGCAGCCGGTGCTGCTGCTGGATGAACCTTTCTCGGCGCTCGATCCCGCGCTGAGGCAGGAGATGCTGGCGCTGGTTGCCAACGTCTGCCAGCAGCAGCGGCTGACGCTATTAATGGTATCGCACAGCGTAGAAGATGCGGCGCGCATCGCGCCGCGGTCGGTGGTTGTGGCTGAGGGACGAATCGCCTGGGATGGCGACACCGCCTCGCTGCTCAGCGGCAACAGCAGCGCCTCGACGCTGCTGGGAATTAGCGCAAAATAACCTTCTGTAGGATCTCAAGATAGACTGGCATCAGCGGGTGGCGGAAGGTGAAAACCAGCGTGGCCCCGGCGGCGCACACCGTAAGCGGAGCAAGCCACAGCAGACGCGAACGCGGCAGAAAGCGGGTTAACCGATCGGCGGAATTTTTGGCGCTGCGCCACAGCCGCCAGCACAGCCACGCCGCCAGCCACGCCAGCAGCGCCGCGCCCAGCAACAGCCACTTAAAGCTGGCGCTATTCTCATCGGACGGAATATCAATGGCCGCCCCGGCGAGGATCCCCGGTAAGAAGTAGAGCGGCGGCCACAGCAGGCAGCCAATGATATTTGGCGGAATGAATTTCGCGACCGGCAGATCGAGCATTCCGGCGACCATCGGCACCAGCGGGCGCGTCGGCCCGACAAATCGGCCAATCAGAATGGTCAACATGCTGTGCTGGTGCAGCGCATGTTCGGTTTTATCCAGCAGCGCTTTATTTTTCTTTAAAAAAGACCAGCGGTGTAGCGGCTTTTTGAAGCGCCAGCCCAGCCAGAACGAAATCCAGTCACCGAGCAGACAGCCGATAATCCCCGCCAGCCACGCCTGCCAGAAGTTAACCTCGCCGCTGCCGATCAGCGCCCCCAATCCGGCCATCATCACCGTTCCCGGTAAGATAAGCCCCACCAGCGCCAACGACTCCAGGAAGGCAACCAGCAGAACGGCTATCAGGGAATAGACCGTGGATTGAGTAATAAAGTGTTCCAGCAATGCTTGCATAATGTACCCGGTTTAAAAACGAAGCACGGATTCTCCGGAGCCGTAAATACTTCGTCAAGCCATCATTTGTTTGTATAGTTTACTGGCTGTGTTAATAATCCGGGCCATCATTTCACTTTCTTTACTTTTTATTCACACCCGGCGCGAAACTCGCTCGGGCTGGCGCCGGTACATTTCTTAAATACGCGCGAAAAATAGAGCTGATCCTCGAAACCGACGTTACGGCCAACGGTGGCGATCGGCATCCGCGTGGTGCTCAGCAGCAGCTTGGCCTGGCTAATGCGCTGATCCTCCCGCCACCCCAGCACGCTGATCCCCAGCTGCTGGCGGAACAGATGCGACAGGCGCGACGGCGACAGGCACACGTGCTGGGCGACGCTGGCGATATCAAAATGACTGTCCGCCAGATGGTCGCTGATGTACTGGCAGGCATCGCGCACCCGATTATCCAGCGGCGGATGCAGCGATTCGTTGATGGCCTCCATGCGCCTGAGCAGCAGTTGCTCCATGAGATTGATCGCTAGCAGTTCAGAGTAACGCCCGGCCCCCTGCCCAGCTTCCACAATCTGCCCGAACAGTTCGCCAAAGCGCGTCTGCCACTGCTCATCGGGACGAAAAAAACCGGTCTGGGCGAAAATAGTCGGCCAGTTTAGCCATTCATGCCAGTAGGCGCGCGGCCGGAAATAGACCCACTGGTGATACCACTCGCGAGCATCGGGGTGACGGCCATAATGGTGAATCTCTCCCGGTGGAAATAGCAGCATATCGCCGGGCCGACAGATAAACTGCTCCCCGTGGTTATTGATCACCCCTTCACCACGAATCGTCAGGTTCAGGATATAGCCTTTCATCCCCAGCGGACGGTCAATAAAGAAATCCAGATACCCATCGGCGTCAATCGGCGTCAGGCCCGTCACCAGATGGGCGTTAAAAGAGTAACCCGGCAACAAAGGATCGTTTTGCGTTTCGGCCATAAACTCTGCTCTCCTGGAGACATTGAGGACACCAATTGTCCATACCTTGCATTTTATCCTCTGGCTGACAGCGCGTGCTGCGACGCGGGTTATAAATTGAATTAAAACCCGCCGCCTCTCGGCTAAAACTGAGCGCAGCGCACAATTCAGGCGCTTTTAGCGCATAACTGAAGTGTCTATAAAGACGACAGGAAAGTCCACATTGAATATTTGCACGGCGTCACACTTTGCGACGTCACAGCAATATAGTCCATAAGATTAGCGAATACAGCCTGACGGTTTTCAGCCCAGATATCTACTGTTTCACCATGAATGATTTTTAGCATGGAGTAACAGCATGGCAATTGCGATTGGCCTCGATTTTGGCAGTGATTCAGTACGCGCCCTGGCGGTAGAGTGCGCAACGGGCGAAGAGCTCGCCGCAAGCGTCGAGTGGTATCCGCGCTGGCAGGAGGGGCTGTTTTGTGATGGCCCGAACAACCAGTTCCGCCATCATCCGCGCGACTATATTGAATCGATGGAAGCCGCGCTGAAAAGCGTCCTTGCCTCACTGAGCGCTGAACAGCGCGCTGCCGTGGTGGGTATCGGCGTGGATAGCACCGGCTCAACTCCCGCGCCCATTGACGCCGACGGCAACGTCCTGGCGCTACGCGACGAATTCGCCAGCAACCCCAACGCCATGTTCGTCCTGTGGAAAGACCACACCTCGGTGGAAGAAGCGGAGGAGATTACCCGCCTGTGCCACCAGCCGGGTAAAGAAGACTACTCCCGCTATATCGGCGGTATCTACTCCAGTGAATGGTTCTGGGCCAAAATCCTCCACGTTACCCGCCACGATAGCGCCATCGCCGAGGCCGCCGCGTCGTGGATTGAGCTATGCGATTGGGTACCCGCGCTGCTTTCCGGGACCACCCGCCCGCAGGATATTCGTCGCGGCCGCTGCAGCGCCGGGCATAAATCGCTGTGGCACGAAAGCTGGGGCGGCCTGCCGCCAGCCGGTTTCTTCGATGAACTCGACCCGATTATCAACCAAAACCTGGCCTACCCGATGTTCAGCGATACCTGGACTGCGGATGTCCCGGTGGGCACCCTGACCGCCGAGTGGGCCGCGCGCCTGGGCCTGCCGCAAACCGTCGCCATCTCCGGCGGCGCTTTCGACTGCCATATGGGCGCCGTCGGCGCCGGTGCACAGCCAAACGCGCTGGTCAAAGTGATCGGCACCTCCACCTGCGACATTCTGATCGCCGATAAACAGAGCGTCGGCGAGCGTACGGTGAAGGGTATTTGCGGCCAGGTCGACGGTAGCGTTGTGCCTGACTTTATCGGTATGGAAGCGGGGCAATCCGCTTTTGGCGACATCTACGCCTGGTTTGGCCGCATCCTCGGCTGGCCACTGGAGCAGCTGGCGCAAGCGCATCCGGAACTCAAAGAGCAGATCAAAGCCAGCCAGAAACAGCTGCTGCCTGCCCTGACCGACGCCTGGGCGAAAAATCCGTCTCTTGACCATCTGCCGGTCGTGCTGGACTGGTTTAACGGCCGCCGTACGCCGAATGCCAACCAGCGTCTAAAAGGGGTCATTACCGATCTCAATCTCGCCACCGACGCCCCGGCGCTGTTCGGCGGGCTGATTGCCGCCACCGCCTTCGGCGCCCGCGCCATTATGGAGTGCTTCACCGACCAGGGGATCCCGGTCAATAACGTGATGGCGCTCGGCGGCATCGCGCGGAAAAACCCGGTGATCATGCAGGCCTGTTGCGATGTGCTAAATCGCCCGCTGCAAATCGTCGCCTCCGATCAGTGCTGCGCGCTGGGCGCGGCTATCTTCGCCGCCGTCGCTGCGGGCGTATACCGCGATATACCCGCCGCGCAGGAAAACATGGCCAGCCAGGTGGAAAGTACCCTGCAGCCCCGTCCGGCCCAGGCGCAACGCTTCGAACAACTCTACCAGCGCTACCAGCAGTGGTCGCTCAGCGCGGAACAACGTTATCTCCCTTCGACTGCAAAGGCGGAAACCGCGCCGCAATCGCAGGCAGCTCTCACCCATTAAGGATATAAAAATGACTATTTTTAATAATTATGAAGTGTGGTTCGTCATCGGTAGCCAGCATCTGTATGGCCCTGAAGCGCTACGTCAGGTTACGAAGCACGCAGAACATGTGGTGAGCAGCCTGAATGCGGAAGCCAAGCTGCCGTGCAAACTGGTGCTGAAACCGCTGGGTACAACCCCGGATGAGATTACCCATATCTGCCGCGACGCCAATTACGATGACAAGTGCGCCGGGATGGTGGTGTGGCTGCATACTTTCTCGCCCGCGAAAATGTGGATTAACGGCCTCACGATCCTGAATAAACCGCTGATGCAGTTCCATACCCAGTTCAACGCGGCCCTGCCGTGGGACAGCATCGATATGGACTTTATGAACCTGAACCAGACCGCGCACGGCGGCCGCGAGTTTGGCTTCATCGGCGCCCGAATGCGTCAGCAGCACAGCGTGGTGACCGGCCACTGGCAGGATAAAGAAGCGCATCAGCGCATCGGCGCGTGGATGCGTCAGGCGGTCTCTAAACAGGATACCCGTCACCTGAAAGTCTGCCGCTTCGGCGATAACATGCGCGAAGTGGCGGTTACCGACGGGGATAAAGTCGCCGCGCAGATCAAGTTTGGCTTCTCGGTTAACACCTGGGCGGTGGGCGATCTGGTGCAGGTCGTCAATGCGGTCACCGACGGCGAAATCAGCGCGCTGATTGATGAGTATGAAAGCAGCTATCGTCTGACGCCCGCGGTACAAATCCACGGCGATAAACGGCAGAACCTTCTCGACGCCGCGCGCATTGAGCTGGGGATGAAGCGCTTCCTGGAACAAGGCGGCTTCCACGCGTTTACCACCACCTTTGAAGATTTACACGGCCTGAAACAACTTCCGGGTCTCGCCGTGCAGCGTCTGATGCAGCAGGGCTACGGCTTTGCGGGCGAGGGCGACTGGAAAACCGCCGCTCTGCTTCGCATCATGAAGGTGATGGCAACTGGTCTGCAGGGCGGCACCTCCTTTATGGAGGATTACACCTATCACTTCGAGAAAGGCAACGATCTGGCTCTGGGCTCGCATATGCTGGAAGTCTGCCCGACCATCGCCACCGCGGAGAAACCGATTCTCGACGTCCAGCCTCTAGGCATCGGTGGTAAAGCCGATCCGGCGCGCATCATCTTTAACACCCAGACCGGCCCGGCGATCGTTGCCAGCCTGATCGATCTCGGCGATCGCTATCGTCTGCTGGTGAACACCATTGAGACGGTGAAAACCCCGCACGAGCTGCCGAAGCTGCCGGTCGCCAACGCCCTGTGGAAAGCGCATCCGGATCTGCGCACCGCGTCTGAAGCGTGGATCATCGCCGGCGGCGCGCACCACACTGTCTTCAGCCATGCGCTAACCCTCGACGATATGCGCCAGTTTGCTGAGCTGCAGGATATTGAGCTGACCGTGATTGATAACGAAACCCGTCTGCCCTCCTTCAAGGACGCGCTGCGCTGGAACGAAGTGTATTACGGTTCAAAACGCTAAGAGGCCGTTCCCTCACCCTCTCCCTTGGGGTGAGGGGAACTGACTCGCCAGCAATTCGGAGCACAGTATGTTAGAAGATCTCAAGCGCCAGGTTCTCGAAGCCAACCTGGCCCTGCCAAAGCATAATCTGGTCACCCTCACCTGGGGCAACGTCAGCGCCGTCGACCGTGAACGGGGCGTGCTGGTGATTAAACCCTCCGGCGTCGACTACAGCGTAATGAGCGCCGAAGATATGGTGGTGGTCAGCCTGGAGACCGGCGAAGTGGTTGAAGGCGAGAAAAAACCCTCGTCGGATACGCCAACCCACCGTTTGCTGTATCAGGCATTCCCGACGCTGGGCGGCATTGTTCATACTCACTCGCGTCACGCCACCATCTGGGCGCAGGCCGGACAGTCGATTCCCGCCACCGGCACCACCCACGCCGACTACTTCTACGGCGCGGTCCCCTGTACCCGTCTGATGACCGACGAGGAGATCAACGGCGAGTACGAATGGGAAACCGGCGCGGTGATCGTCGAAACCTTCCGTGAAAAAGGGATCGATCCAGCGCAAATGCCCGGCGTGCTGGTGCACTCGCATGGCCCGTTTGCCTGGGGGAAAAACGCCGAAGATGCGGTGCATAACGCTATCGTTCTGGAAGAGATCGCCTATATGGGTATCTTCTGCCGCCAGCTGGCACCGCAGCTGCCGGAGATGCAGCAAACGCTGCTGGATAAACACTATCTGCGCAAGCACGGCGCGAAAGCCTATTACGGACAGTAAACCTCCACAGTAGTCCCGGCTCGCTCTACGCTTAGCCGGGCTACCCTCTGCGGACGAGTAGCCCGGATAAGGCGTTTACGCCGCAATCCGGGAAACAGCGCGCAACACAACCTCCGGCCTATACCTGTATAAAACCCCAGCATCATTTCGTGAACCAGGCTATAATCAGGCCTGGTTTTGACTCATGAGAGCACGGCGTGACGCAGCCACGAGCAGGTTTTTTACTCACCCGTCACTGGCGGGATACCCCACAGGGCACCGAACTGACTTTCTGGCTGGCGACTGATGACGGCCCGCTTGAGGTCACGCTGCCGCCGCAGGAATCCGTGGCGTTCATTGCCGAATCTCAGCGTCCGCAAGTTGAACGCCTGCTGCAGGGCGAAAACGGCCATCGCCTTGCTGCGCTCAATCTGCAAGATTTTCATCGCCAGCCGGTATTTGGCCTCTACTGCCGCGCTCACCGCCAGCTGATGCGGCTGGAAAAAAAGCTGCGCGAAAACGGCATCACGGTATATGAAGGCGACATTCGCCCGCCGGAGCGCTATCTGATGGAGCGCTTTATTACCGCCCCGGTGTGGGTGGAAGGCGAGGCGCGCGGCCAGCGGCTGGTTAACGCGCGAATGAAGCCCAACCCCCACTACCGTCCGCCGCTGAAATGGGTGTCGCTGGACATCGAAACCAGCCGCCACGGCGAACTCTACTGCATTGGTCTTGAAGGCTGCGGCCAGCGGGTCGTCTATATGCTCGGGCCGGAGCCCGCCTCGCTGCCAGCCGTCAACTTCACGCTGGAGTACGTCGCCAGCCGCCCGCTGCTGCTGGAAAAGCTTAACGCCTGGTTTGCCGCTCACGACCCGGACGTGCTGATTGGCTGGAACGTGGTGCAGTTCGATTTACGCGTTCTGCAAAAGCACGCCGAGCGCTATCGTATCCCGCTGATGCTCGGGCGCGGCAACAGCGAACTGGAGTGGCGCGAGCACGGTTTTAAAAATGGCGTCTTCTTTGCTCAGGCCAACGGCCGACTGATTATCGATGGCATCGAGGCGCTGAAATCCGCGTTCTGGAACTTCTCCTCTTTTGCCCTGGAATCGGTGGCCCGCGAACTGCTCGGTGAGGGCAAAGCCATTGATAACCCTTGGGATCGGATGGATGAAATCGATCGCCGTTTTCACCAGGATAAACCGGCGCTGGCGACATACAACCTGCAGGACTGCGAGCTGGTTACGCGCATCTTCCATAAAACCGAGATCATGCCTTTTTTACTAGAGCGCGCGACGGTCAACGGCCTGCCTGCTGATCGCCACGGCGGTTCGGTCGCCGCCTTCAGCCATCTCTATTTCCCGCGCATGCACCGGCTCGGCTACGTTGCGCCGAACCTTGGCGCAGTACCGCCGCAGGCCAGTCCCGGCGGCTACGTGATGGACTCGCGCCCCGGCCTCTACGACTCGGTGCTGGTGCTGGACTACAAAAGCCTGTATCCGTCGATTATCCGCACCTTCCTGATTGATCCCGTGGGGCTGGTTGAAGGGCTGGCGCATCCCGATGACGCTCATAGCACCGAAGGCTTTCTCGGCGCGCGCTTTTCGCGAGAAAAACACTGCCTGCCGTGCATTGTCGGGCAGATCTGGCACGGTCGCGACGAGGCCAAGCAGCATAAAAACAAGCCGCTGTCGCAGGCGCTGAAGATCATTATGAACGCCTTCTACGGCGTACTCGGCACCAGCGCCTGCCGCTTTTTCGATCCCCGTCTGGCCTCCTCCATCACCATGCGCGGCCACGCGATTATGCGCCAGACCAAAGCGCTGATTGAATCCCAGGGCTACGACGTTATCTACGGCGATACCGACTCCACGTTCGTGTGGCTCAAGCGGGCCCACAGCGAAGAGGAAGCCAACGGTATCGGCCGCTCGCTGGTGGACTTCGTCAACGCATGGTGGGCGGCGGAGCTCAGCAAAGAGGGACTTGTCAGCACACTGGAGCTGGAGTTCGAAACCCACTTCTGCCGCTTTCTCATGCCCACCATTCGCGGCGCGGACACCGGCAGTAAAAAGCGCTACGCCGGGATGATTCAGGAAGGCGGCGAGCAGCGAATGGTGTTTAAAGGGCTGGAGACGGTACGTACCGACTGGACGCCGCTGGCCCAGCAGTTTCAGCAGGAGCTTTATCTGCGCATTTTTCGTCATCAGCCCTATCAAGATTACGTACGCGAAACCATCGATAAGCTGATGAACGGCGAGCTTGACGATCGTCTGATTTACCGTAAACGCCTGCGTCGTCCGCTGGCGGAGTATCAGCGCAACGTGCCGCCGCACGTGCGCGCGGCCAGGCTCGCTGATGAGCAAAACGTCAGGTTAGGCAGGCCGCAACAGTACCAGCAGCGCGGCAGCATTAAATATGTCTGGACCACCGGCGGGCCGGAGCCGGTGGACTATCAGCAATCACCGCTGGATTATGAACACTACCTTTCTAAGCAATTAGAGCCTGTCGCCGAAGGAATACTTCCCTTTGTCGACGACGATTTTGCTACAATAGTGACGGGGCAACTGGGGCTATTTTGATTTTTCCTCACCCATTCCGCTGGCGCAAAAGCCGTAAAATGAAGGGTGAGGAGGACGTGACGAACGTTCCGCCATCCAGTAATATAGCGCCCTTTCCATTCCTGGACCCAATTTTGACGTATCTCCGATTCTCCATGGAGATGATCAACTATTGCCTGCAATCAAAGAACTAAAGAGCCGAACATATATGCCTTTTACACTTGGTCAACGCTGGATTAGCGACACAGAGAGCGAACTGGGATTAGGGACGGTCGTTGCGCTGGACGCGCGCATGGTGACTCTGCTTTTCCCCGCCATCGGCGAAAACCGTCTGTACGCACGCAACGACTCCCCGATCACCCGCGTGATGTTCAACCCGGGCGATACCATCACCAGCCATGAAGGCTGGCAGCTCCAGGTTGACGAAGTTAATGAAGAGAACGGTCTGCTGGCCTACACCGGTACCCGCCTCGATACCCAGGAAGCCAACGTCACCCTGCGTGAAGTGCTGCTCGACAGCAAACTGGTCTTCAGCAAACCGCAGGACCGTCTGTTCGCCGGGCAGATCGACCGTATGGACCGTTTCGCCCTGCGCTATCGTGCGCGTAAATTTCAGAGCGAACAGTACCGTATGCCGTGGAGCGGCCTGCGCGGCCAGCGCACCAGCCTGATCCCGCATCAGCTGAATATCGCTCACGACGTTGGCCGCCGCCACGCGCCGCGCGTCCTGCTGGCGGACGAAGTGGGTTTAGGTAAAACCATTGAAGCCGGGATGATCCTGCATCAGCAGCTGCTCTCCGGCGCTGCCGAACGCGTTCTGATCGTCGTTCCGGAAACCCTGCAGCACCAGTGGCTGGTGGAAATGCTGCGCCGCTTTAACCTGCGCTTTTCGCTGTTTGACGATGAGCGCTACGCCGAAGCGCAGCACGACGCCATTAACCCGTTCGAAACCGAACAGCTGGTTATCTGCTCGCTGGACTTCGTGCGCCGCAGCAAGCAGCGCCTGGAGCACCTGTGCGATGCCGAATGGGACCTGATGGTCGTCGATGAAGCGCACCATCTGGTGTGGAGTGAAGACGCGCCAAGCCGCGAATATCAGGCCATTGAGCAGTTGGCCGAGCGCGTGCCGGGCATTCTGCTGCTCACCGCGACGCCGGAACAGCTGGGGATGGAGAGCCACTTCGCCCGCCTGCGCCTGCTCGACCCTAACCGTTTCCACGATTTCGCTCAGTTTGTTGAAGAGCAGCAGAACTACCGTCCGGTCGCCGACGCCGTCGCCCTGCTGCTGGCCGGGAATAAACTGAACGACGCCGAGCTGAACGCGCTGAGCGATCTGATCGGCGAACAAGATATCGAACCGCTATTGCAGGCCGCCAACAGCGATCGCGATGATGCCCAGGCTGCTCGTCAGGAGCTGGTGTCGATGCTAATGGACCGCCACGGCACCAGCCGCGTGCTGTTCCGCAACACGCGTAACGGCGTCAAAGGTTTCCCGAAACGCGAGCTGCATACAATTCGTCTGCCGCTGCCGACCCAGTACCAGACAGCTATCAAGGTTTCCGGGATTATGGGTGCCCGTAAAACTGCCGAAGAGCGCGCCCGCGATATGCTCTATCCGGAGCAGATTTATCAAGAGTTTGAAGGCGATACCGGCACCTGGTGGAACTTCGACCCGCGCGTTGAGTGGCTGATGGGCCATCTCACCAGCCACCGTTCGCAGAAAGTGCTGGTGATCTGCGCCAAGGCAGCTACTGCGCTGCAGCTGGAGCAGGTCCTGCGCGAACGCGAAGGCATCCGTGCGGCGGTGTTCCACGAAGGGATGTCGATTATTGAACGTGACCGCGCTGCAGCCTGGTTTGCCGAAGAAGATACCGGCGCTCAGGTGCTGCTGTGTTCTGAAATCGGCTCAGAAGGCCGTAACTTCCAGTTCGCCAGTAACCTGGTGATGTTCGATCTGCCGTTCAACCCGGATCTGCTGGAACAGCGTATCGGCCGTCTTGACCGTATCGGCCAGGCTCACGATATTCAGATCCACGTTCCCTATCTGGAAAGAACCGCCCAGTCGGTGCTGGTGCGCTGGTATCACGAAGGTCTGGACGCTTTCGAGCACACCTGCCCGACCGGCCGTACCGTCTACGACAGCGTGCATAACGAACTGATTAACTATCTCGCCGCCCCGGAAAATACCGACGGCTTCGACGAGCTGATCAAAGCTTGCCGCCAGCAGCATGACGCGCTGAAAGCGCAGCTGGAGCAGGGCCGCGACCGCCTGCTGGAGATCCACTCCAACGGCGGTGAAAAAGCCCAGCAGCTTGCGGAAAGCATTGAAGAGCAGGATGACGACACCAGCCTGATCGCTTTCTCCATGAACCTGTTTGATATCGTCGGCATCAACCAGGACGATCGCGGTGAGAATCTGATTGTCCTGACCCCCTCCGACCATATGCTGGTCCCGGATTTCCCGGGTCTGCCGGAAGATGGCTGCACCATTACTTTTGAGCGTGATGTTGCCCTGTCCCGCGAAGACGCACAGTTCATCACCTGGGAGCATCCGCTGATTATCAACGGTCTGGATCTGATCCTTTCCGGCGATACCGGAAGCAGCACCATTTCGCTGCTGAAAAACAAAGCGCTGCCGGTCGGCACTCTGCTGCTGGAGCTGATTTACGTCGTTGAAGCGCAGGCGCCGAAGCATCTGCAGCTCAACCGCTTCCTGCCGCCGACGCCGGTACGCATGCTGCTCGACAAAAACGGCAACAACCTCGCCGGTCAGGTGGAGTTCGAAAGCTTTAACCGTCAGCTGAGCGCGGTTAACCGCCACACAGGCAGTAAGTTGGTTAATGCCGTCCAGCAGGACGTCCACGCGATTTTACAGCAGGGTGAAGGCCAGGTCGCCAAAGCGGCCCAGGCGCTGATCGACGCCGCGCGTAAAGAAGCCGACGACAAGCTGACGGCCGAGCTGTCGCGCCTGGAAGCGCTGCGCGCCGTGAACCCGAACATCCGCGATGATGAACTGGCGGCTATCGAGAGCAATCGTCAGCAGGTGATGGACGCGCTGGCTCAGGCAGGCTGGCGTCTTGATGCGCTGCGCTTAATCGTCGTCACCCACCAGTAACGGAACGCGAATATGGCGATGGAAAACTACAATCCGCCGCAGGATCCCTGGCTGGTTATTCTTTACCAGGATGAGCACATTATGGTGGTCAACAAGCCTAGCGGCCTGTTGTCCGTGCCGGGCCGGCTTGAGGAGCACAAAGACAGCGTGATGGCGCGCGTTCAGCGCGACTTCCCGCAGGCCGAATCGGTGCACCGGCTGGATATGGCGACCAGCGGCGTGATTGTGGTGGCCCTGACCAAAGCGGCAGAGCGCGAGCTAAAGCGGCAGTTCCGCGAACGCGAGCCGAAAAAACAGTATGTCGCCCGCGTCTGGGGGCATCCGGAAAAAGCGGAAGGTCTGGTGGATTTACCGCTGATTTGCGACTGGCCGAACCGGCCAAAGCAGAAGGTGTGTTACGAAACCGGCAAAGCGGCGCAAACCGAGTATGAAGTGCTGGAGTTCGCGGCGGACAACACCGCCCGCGTGCGCCTGAAGCCGATTACCGGGCGTTCGCATCAGCTGCGCGTACATATGCTGGCGCTGGGCCATCCGATTCTCGGCGACCGCTTTTATGCGTCGCCGGAAGCGCTGGCGATGGCGCCGCGTCTGCTGCTGCACGCCGAAACGCTGACCATCACCCATCCCGCTTTCGGTAATTCGATGACCTTCCGCGCGCCGATCGACTTCTGACCGTTTATCTCTGTCCCGGGTCGTGCCGCCAGCGGCTCACCCGGGCTATTCCTCGCTCATCAATGCCGCGGAAAACGGGCGTCAGTCGCGGGCAAACCACGCATCAATCATCTGCTCAACGCGGGCCACAACCTGCCCGGTGTCATGACGGCGGCTGCGCGCGCAGGCGTGCGCGGGCTCGTCGCACAGCAGGCAGCGGCGCTGGTTCTCCCCCATTGACTGACGGCCCACCAGACCATTTTTCGGGCAAATCACGTCAATATCCCACAGGCGGCCCAGCGGATGAGTATGCTCAAGATCGGTACAGAAGGCTTTGATTTCACTGGCGGCGTGATCGACGCACCACAGCGCTTCCGGCCCGGTCGGCAGCCACAGCACCTGGCGATCCAGCGTCTGCCAGCGGTGTTTCCACAGCATCTGATCGCAGGCCTGCAGCGCCACGCCCATCATATTACGGTAGCGAATGCTGTCTTTCACCGCGCCCGGCGTCACCAGGGTCAGCGAAATCACCGGCCGCTGATAATGGGCTAACCAGTCGGCCTGGCGCGCGGCGCGCTGCTCTTTCGCCGCCAGCAGCGCTTCCATGCTTACGCCCTCACGGGCGAGAGTATCCACTGACATTTGTTTTTCTCCTCACTTAATAAAAGGCAGCGGACAGGCTGCCGTCGCAGTCGCGAATAATGGCGCTGATTGTATCGCTAAACGATCCCTGTTTTGGAGACGGGGCGCAGATATTTTCTGCGCCATTTAGCACGAAAAAGCAGACTTAGCGGTTATAAAAAAGTTAAATCAGGCCAAAAAATGACTGAGGAACAGCAGACCCAGCGAAACATTAATCGCGCCGCCGATCCGGGTTGCGATCTGGGCGAACGGCATCAGGTTCATGCGGTTGCCGGATGTCAGAATCGCCACATCGCCGGTACCGCCCTGGCCGCTCTGGCAGCAGGAGACAATCGCCACGTCAATCGGGTGCATGCCAATCTTTTTGCCGACCAGGAAACCGGTCGCCACCAGCGCCGATACGGTGCTGATAATCACCAGCAAATTGGTAAGGGTAAAGGCGTTGACCAGCTCCTGCCATGGCGTGATCGCCACGCCGACGGCAAACAGAATCGGATAGGTCACCGCCGTGCGGAAGAACTTATACACCATCTGCGAGCCCTCCTGCAGGCGCGGAGAGACGCCGTTTACCAACTTCAGCAGCACCGCGAGGAACAGCATGCCCACCGGCGCGGGCAGGCCGATGGTCTTCTGGCCAAGCATACCCAACATATAGAGCAGCACCGCCAATAGCGCGCCGGAGGCCAGCGTCGTCACCTCCATTTTGCCCTCGGCGGGCGTTTCGCGGTGCGTCTCGTTGCGGCGGTTAGGCATCAGTTGCCCCTCGCCGGTCAAATGCGGGAAACGCTTGCCCAGTTGGTTTAAACAGCCGGCGATCACAATCGCCGTCAGGCTGCCCAGCATCACCATCGGCAGCACGCGCCCGAGCGCAACGCCCTGATCCATATGCATCAGCGCGGCGTAGCCAATCGACAGCGGAATCGCCCCCTCGCCGACGCCGCCGGCCATGATCGGCAGGACGATAAAGAAGAACACCTGAAACGGCTCCAGCCCCAGGGCGGTACCGACGCCGACGCCGACCACCATGCCGACGATTTCGCCGCACAGCATCGGGAAGAAAATCCGCAGAAAGCCCTGAATCAGCGTGGTGCGGTTCATGCTCATAATGCTGCCGACAATAATGCAGCAGATATAAAGGTAAAGAATGTTGGTCGACTTATAGAATTTGGTGGTCGACTCCACCACCACCTCCGGCAGCAGGCCGTAATGCACCAGCGCAGAAGGGATGAAGGTCGCGCAGATGGCCGCCGCGCCGAGCTTGCCGAGTACCGGCAGGCGTTTACCGAATTCGCCGCAGGCAAAGCCGAAAAAGGCCAGCGTCGCCACCATCACGACGATATCGCTCGGCAGCTTGCCGCCCAGACAGTCCAGCGCGATCAGGCCACCGGCCAGCAGAAAGAGCGGCAGCGGGATAATACCGACTTTCCAGTTATCGAGGATATGCCACCAGCGCTGCTTAAGCGCGGGTTTCGGCGTATTAATAGGGTCGATGGTTGCAGAGAATGCATTGTCTGTGGTGCTCATAATTAAGCCCTCTGGTTATTATTACTTTTCAGGTTAGAGGGCCACGCGCGGAGTTAATGTGAGGATCGGCAGATTAAAAAAGAAGTTTTAATGGTCACTATGGTTTTTATGGTTTCTATTATTATTGTGAAACCGCTCTGATTTATTACCGTGGTTTTTAAGGTTTTTAAATCCAGCGCCTGATTAACCTTGATAAATTCCCCGCCAGCGGATAATTGTGGTTGCCGGACACTCTTGTGACGTTCACCGGTTTCCCTCAGCCACGATGCCGGCAGCGAAAAAAAGATACGCTGCCGTATCCCTGATACTGTGCATTATACTTATGAAGGTTTCATTTCAGTTTAAGCTGTTCATTTCGCTGGTCGCTTTTTTCTCAGTGCTGTTTGCGCTGCTGGGCGTGTATTACTATTTCGACGCCAGCCATCAGCTTTATCAGGAAATGAGCGCCCGCGCGAAAATACAGGCAGAAGAAATCGCGCTGATGCCGGATTTACGTCAGCAGGTGGCGCGTGAAGACGCGCTGGCGATAAAGCCTTTTATGCAAAATATCGCCGCCCACAGCGACGCCAGTTTTATCGTCATTGGCGATAAGCGGGGCGTGCATCTGTTTCACTCTGTCCATCCGGAGTGGGTCGGCACGCGGCTGGTTGGCGGCGATAACCAGTCGGTACTTGAGGGGAAAAGCACGACCACCATCCGCAAAGGGGGACTCGGTATTTCTCTGCGCAGCAAAGCGCCCATTTTCGATGACGCGGGTCGGGTCGTTGGCATTGTCTCCGTCGGCTACCTCACCAGCTATCTCGACAGCATCACGCTGGCAAAAGTCATCAATATCTTCATCGCCGCGGTGCTGCTACTTATCGCGCTGTTTACCTTTTCCTGGTACTTCACCCGCAGCATTAAGAAACAAATCTTCTCGCTGGAGCCGCGGGAAATCGGCCTGCTGGTGCGTCAGCAAAAAGCGATGATGGAGTCGATATACGAAGGGGTGATTGTGATTGACCATCACCGGCGTATCGAAGTGATAAACCACGCCGCCCGCAGCCTGCTCGGACTGAGCCAGCCCGCGCACCAGCTGCGCGGTAAGTCGATCGATAGCGTCATTACCCCGCAGCCGTTTTTCGCCGGCGGAGAGATGTTCGAAAGCGATACCCACGACGAGCTGTGCCGTTTTAATCAGCTGACGGTACTCGCCAGCCGGGTGCGAATCATGCTGGAGAATTCGCTCCAGGGCTGGGTGATCACCTTCCGCGACCGCGATGAAATCAACTCCCTGAGCGCCCAGCTCAGCCAGGTAAAACGCTACGTTGATAATCTGCGCATCATGCGCCATGAACAGCTCAACCGGATGACGACCCTCTCCGGCCTGCTGCATATGGGCCACTATGATGAGGCAATTCGCTATATTCAGGCGCAGTCGGAGCATGCCCAGGAGCTGCTGGACTTTATCTCCTCGCACTTTAATTCGCCGACCCTGTGCGGCCTGCTGCTGGGTAAAGCCGCCCGTGCGCGGGAAAAAGGAGTTGAGCTGAGCTTTGACCCGGCCTGCCGCATCGACCGCCCGCTGCCATCATTGATAGAGTCCGAGCTTATCTCTATCATCGGTAATCTGCTGGATAACGCCATTGAGGCCACCCAGCGCGCCGAACTGCCGCACGAACCGGTAGAGATCCTGATTCAGCTCAACGCCAGGGAATTAATGATTGAAGTCGCCGATCGCGGCGTCGGTATTCGCCCGGAGATCCGCGAGCATATCTTTGAACGCGGCGTCACCACCAAAACCCGGGGCGATCACGGTATTGGACTGTATCTTATTGAGCGCTATGTCACCCAGGCTGGCGGTACGATTGAAGTGGCCGACAACGCGCCGCGCGGGGCGATTTTCACGCTGTTTATTCCCGCCAGCGGGCCAGCCCATCCGCAAGAAGAGACGCACTATGCATCATGACCTGGTCGATGTCCTGATCGTTGAAGATGAAAGCGAACTGGCGCGGCTGCACGCCGAGCTTATCCAGAAACACCCGCGTATGCGACTGGCGGGCACGGCGGCTTCTCTCGCCCAGGCGCGGCAGATACTCAATGCCAGGCCGCCGCAGCTGGTGCTGCTGGATAACTACCTGCCGGACGGCAAAGGGGTCACCCTGATGAACGATCCTACCATGGCCCACGCTAGCTGCTCGGTGATCTTTATCACCGCCGCCAGCGATATGGAAACCTGTAGCCAGGCAATCCGCAACGGCGCCTTCGACTACATTCTCAAACCGTTGTCGTGGAAACGCCTGAGCCAGTCCCTTGAACGGTTCGTGCAGTTCTACGACCAGCAGCGCGAATGGAAGATTGTCGACCAGCAGAACGTGGATTCGCTGTATCAGTTGCAGGCTAAAAACTACCGAGCCGATAGCGGCAGTAAAGGTATTGAAGAAAAAACGCTGGCGCTGGTGCAGAGTCTGTTTACCGGCGAAGAAGCGCGCTGCTTTTCGGTAGATGACGTGGTGAGCGAGGCTGGATTGAGCAAAACCACGGCCCGGCGCTATCTGGAGCACTGCGTGGAAATCGGCTTTCTGCAGGTGGAAATGCTGTACGGCAAGATAGGCCATCCGCGGCGCATGTACCGCCGCGCCGCCAGCGCATCGTGACGCCTCTCCCGCCCGGGAGAGGCCGGTCGTTCAGAAGCCGCGCTGCTCTTTAACCAGCTCCCAGGCTTTCTGGATCTCCTGCGCTTTCTGCTTAGCCATCTCCATCATTTCCGGCGGTAACCCTTTCGCCACCAGCTTATCCGGATGGTGTTCGCTCATCAGCTTACGATAGGCGCGCTTGACGGTAGCGGCATCGTCGGTCGTTTTAACCCCCAGCACATTGCAGGCATCTTCCAGGGTTGGCCCGCGCTGCGCCTGCTGCCAGCCAGCGTTGCCGCCGCGCTGCCCGTATGATTGCTGCTGCGAACCACCGCCAAACTGCGCCCCGCCCTGCATCATGCGCAGGAACTGCTCGAACTGAGCCCGGGAGATACCCAGTTCATCGGCAATGACAAACAGCACATCACGTTCGTTGGGATGCAGTTCACCGTCGGCGAAAGCCGCCTGCAACTGAATTTCCAGAAACATCCGAATTAAATCAAAACGCCCAAAACAGACGCTGCGCAGCTGACGCATTTTCTCACGCAGCGGATAATCATCTGATTTCCCTACCCGAAACGCGTGCTGCGCCGCGGTACGCGCTTCGCCATGCAGATTCATGCGATCCATCAGCAAATTGGCGACATGAATATCGGCTTCAGTGACGCGTCCTTTCGATTTGGTCAGATGCCCCATCACTTCAAAAGTGGTGGAGAAGAACAGCGACTGGCGCTCCTGCTGGTTGGCGAAGACATTCAGCCGGCGACTGCGCGCGCGGTCAAACATATGCCCGACTAAGAACCCCAGCACCACGCCCCAGAAGCCGCCCCCCATCATCAACGCAACCGCAACGCCAATTATTTTACCCAAATACTGCATAGACTCCCCAATCTCTCTGCCGCCAGTTAAGCTATATCTGACCGCACGTTACAAAGCGTTTACGCCTCGGTCAATTGTGGGACATAGCCTATAATTTGCTTTATCATACTCGTCATTCTACACGGTGCCTAACGCTCGGGAAGTAAACGGGCAGGATTAACACTAGCGCGATTTAGACGAGTACGTTAGGCTCTGACCGTTTGCAAGCCGCTGCCACACGATGACGGAACAACAAATACAACGTATGAAAAAACGTATTCCCAGCCTCCTGGCCACCATGATTGCCAGCGCCTTGTATAGCCAACAGGGCCTCGCTGCCGATCTCGCCACGCAGTGTATGCTTGGCGTACCAAGCTACAATCGTCCTCTGGTTGAAGGGAAACCCAACGACCTGCCGGTGACGATCGATGCCGATCATGCGAAAGGCAACTATCCTGATAACGCCGTATTTACCGGCAACGTTGATATCAATCAGGGGAACAGCCGACTGCAGGCCGATGAAGTTCAGCTTCACCAGCAGCAGGCCGCCGGTCAGCCGCAGCCGGTGCGTACAGTTGATGCCCTCGGCAACGTTCACTATGACGACAATCAGGTGATCCTCAAAGGGCCGAAAGCCTGGTCGAACCTGAACACCAAAGATACCAACGTCTGGCAGGGCGATTACCAAATGGTTGGCCGTCAGGGACGCGGTACCGCTGACCTGATGAAACAGCGCGGCGAAAACCGCTACACCATTTTAGAAAACGGCAGCTTCACCTCGTGTCTGCCCGGCTCTGACACCTGGAGCGTGGTCGGCAGTGAAGTTATCCACGACCGCGAAGAACAGGTCGCTGAGATCTGGAACGCCCGCTTCAAGCTCGGTTCCGTGCCGATTTTTTACAGCCCTTACCTGCAGCTGCCGGTGGGTGACAAGCGTCGTTCGGGCTTCCTGATCCCCAACGCCAAATACAGCACCAAAAACGGCGCGGAGTTCTATCTTCCTTACTACTGGAACATCGCCCCGAACTTCGACGCCACGCTGACGCCGCACTATATGAGCAAGCGCGGCGGCGTCATGTGGGAGAACGAATTCCGCTATCTGACCAAAGCAGGAACCGGTTTAATCGAGTTCGATTACCTGCCTTCGGATAAAATCTACCAGGACGATCACTCAGGCGACTCCAATAGCCGCCGTTGGCTGTTCTACTGGAACCATTCCGGCGTCGTAGACCAGGTATGGCGCTTCAACGCCGATTACACCAAAGTCAGCGACCCGGACTACTTTAACGACTTCAGCTCGAAATACGGTTCCAGTACCGATGGCTACGCCACGCAGAAACTCAGCGCCGGCTACGCTAATCAGAACTTTGACGCCACCGTATCGACCAAGCAGTTCCAGGTCTTTGACCGCGACTCAAGCAATGCCTATTCCGCCGAGCCGCAGCTGGACGTGAACTACTACCAGAACGATGTCGGCCCGTTTGATACCCATCTTTATGGCCAGGCAGTGCATTTTGTTAACTCGAACAGCAGAATGCCGGAAGCGACGCGCGTTCACTTCGAGCCAACCATCAACCTGCCGCTGTCTAACGGTTGGGGAAGCATCAATACTGAGGCCAAACTGCTGGCAACCCATTACCAGCAAAGCAACCTTGACGACTACAACGCGGCCAACGGTACCGATTATAAAGACTCCGTTAACCGCGTGATGCCGCAGTTTAAAGTCGATGGCAAAATGGTTTTCGAGCGTGATATGCAGGAGAACTATACCCAGACGCTTGAACCGCGGATGCAGTATCTGTATATCCCTTATCGCGACCAAAGCAAGATCGGCAGCTACGACTCAACGCTGCTGCAATCGGACTACAGCGGCCTGTTCCGCGACCGCACCTACAGCGGTCTCGATCGTATAGCTTCCGCCAATCAGGTCTCCACCGGCGTCACATCTCGCGTTTATGATGCCGCCGCCGTTGAACGTTTTAATATTTCCGTTGGTCAAATCTACTATTTCACCGAGGCACGTACCGGTGACGACAACATCAACTGGGAGAACAACGACACGCGAGGTTCACTGGTATGGGCTGGCGATACTTACTGGCGCATCACCGACGACTGGGGCTTACGCGGGGGAATTCAGTACGATACGCGTCTGGATAACGTCGCTACCGGCAGCGGAACCGTGGAATACCGTCGCGACGAAAACCGTTTAGTACAACTTAACTATCGTTATGCGAGCCCGGAATACATTCAGGCGACCCTGCCGTCTTATTCCACCGCTAAGCAGTACAAAGATGGTATCTCGCAGGTGGGGATGACCGCCAGCTGGCCAATCGTCGATCGTTGGGCAGTCGTCGGCGCGTATTACTACGACACGAATACCAGAAAGTCAGCGAACCAGATGTTAGGGGTTCAGTATAGCTCCTGCTGCTACGCTATCCGCGTCGGCTATGAACGTAAGATCAACGGCTGGGATAACAGCAGCAGCGAAAGCAAATACGACAACACTTTCGGCTTTAACATTGAGCTGCGCGGCCTGAGCTCCAATTACGGTCTCGGCACCCAGCAGATGCTGCGTTCGAACATTTTACCGTACCAGAGCTCCCTGTGATGTGGCTGGTTTAAAACGTAATCCGCAATTGCGGTTAATTGAAATGGAAAAAGTATGAAGAACTGGAAAACGCTGCTTCTCGGTATCGCCATGATCGCGAATACCAGTTTCGCTGCCCCACAGGTTGTCGATAAAGTAGCGGCTGTCGTCAATAATGGCGTTGTTCTGGAAAGCGACGTCGATGGCTTGATGCAATCGGTAAAACTTAACGCCGGCCAGGCCGGGCAGCAGCTGCCGGATGACGCCACCCTGCGTCATCAGATCCTTGAACGTCTGATCATGGACCAGATTGTCCTGCAAATGGGCCAGAAAATGGGCGTGAAGATCTCTGACGATCAGCTCGACCAGGCGATCGCCAACATTGCAAAACAGAACAACATGACCATGGATCAGATGCGTAGCCGTCTGGCCTATGACGGCATTAACTACAACACCTACCGTAATCAGATTCGTAAAGAGATGATTATTTCGGAAGTGCGTAACAATGAAGTTCGTCGTCGCATCACCGTTCTGCCGCAGGAAGTTGAAACTCTGGCAAAACAGATCGGCGATCAGAACGACGCCAGTACCGAACTGAACCTCAGCCACATCCTGATCCCGCTGCCGGAAAACCCGACTTCTGAGCAGGTTGCTGAAGCTCAGGACCAGGCAAACTCCGTGGTTGAGCAGGCGCGCAGCGGTGCGAACTTCGGCAAGCTGGCTATCACCTACTCTGCTGACCAGCAGGCGCTGAAAGGCGGCCAGATGGGCTGGGGCCGGATTCAGGAGCTGCCGGGCATCTTCGCCCAGGCGCTGAGCACCGCGAAAAAAGGCGATATCGTCGGCCCAATACGCTCCGGCGTTGGCTTCCATATCCTGAAAATTAACGATATGCGCGGCGGCAGCCAGAATATCTCCGTGACTGAAGTTCACGCCCGTCACATCCTGCTGAAACCGTCGCCGATCATGAACGACGATCAGGCTCGGGCGAAGCTGGAGCAGATCGCGGCTGACATCAAGAGCGGGAAAACCACGTTTGCCAAAGCGGCGAAAGAGTTCTCTGAAGATCCGGGCTCTGCCAACCAGGGCGGCGATTTAGGTTGGGCGACGCCGGATATCTTCGATCCGGCTTTCCGCGACGCCATTCTGCGCCTCAATAAAGGCCAGACCAGCGCTCCGGTTCACTCCTCCTTCGGCTGGCACCTGATTGAGCTGCTGGATACCCGCAACGTCGACAGAACCGACGCCGCGCAGAAAGATCGCGCTTATCGCATGCTGATGAACCGTAAGTTCTCTGAGGAAGCGGCGACCTGGATGCAGGAACAGCGCGCCAGCGCCTACGTGAAGGTTCTGAGCAACTAATCGCATTAGCCTCATACACAACATCACTCAGGGTGTATCGAGGCGGCTGAGCAAATCGCCCCGGTCTCTGACGGGGGCGACGAAGCGCAGCCAGTAAGAGACCGCCTGAAGGATGAAGTGTATGAATCGAGTTGTTATCACTCCCGGTGAACCCGCCGGGATTGGCCCCGACCTCGTTGTGCAGCTTGCGCAGCGCGACTGGCCGGTAGAGCTGGTGATCTGCGCCGATGGCGCTCTGTTATCTGACCGGGCGAAGCTGCTCGGTCTTCCTTTAGCGCTTCTGCCTTACGACCCCTCCGCCCCCGCTACGCCGCAGCGCGCAGGCACTCTGACGCTTCTCCCCGTCGCGCTCAACGCGCCGGTTGAACCGGGCGTGCTCAACGTCAGCAACGGCAGCTACGTAGTGGACACGCTGGCCCGCGCCTGCGATGGTTGCCTGAACGGCGAGTTCGCCGCGCTGATTACCGGTCCGGTGCACAAGGGCATTATTAACGATGCGGGGATCGCATTTACCGGTCATACCGAGTTCTTTGAAGAGCGCTCGCAGGCCAGTAAAGTGGTGATGATGCTGGCGACGGAAGCGCTGCGCGTGGCGCTGGTGACCACTCACCTGCCGCTAAAAGCGATAAGCGATGCGATTACCCCTGAGCTGCTGCGGGAAATCATCACTATCCTGGATCACGATCTGCGCACCAAATTTGGCATCAGCAACCCGCACGTGCTGGTTTGCGGCCTGAACCCGCACGCCGGCGAAGGCGGCCATATGGGGACGGAAGAGATCGATACCATCATTCCGGTGCTCGAAGAGATGCGCGCGAAGGGCATGAATCTCAGCGGCCCGCTGCCGGCGGATACCCTGTTTCAGCCGAAATATCTCGACCATGCCGATGCCGTGCTCGCGATGTATCACGATCAGGGCCTGCCCGTGCTAAAATACCAGGGCTTTGGCCGCGGCGTGAATATTACGCTCGGTTTACCATTTATTCGCACTTCCGTTGACCACGGCACCGCGCTTGAACTTGCGGGCCAGGGGAAAGCGGAAGTCGGCAGTTTTATCACGGCGCTTAATCTCGCCATTAAAATGATTGTTAATACTCAATGAATAATCGAGTCCATCAGGGCCACTTAGCCCGTAAACGCTTCGGGCAAAACTTTCTCAACGATCAATTTGTGATCGACAGCATTGTCTCGGCCATCAATCCACAAAAAGGCCAGGCGATTGTTGAAATCGGCCCCGGCCTCGCCGCGCTGACCGAACCGGTTGGCGAACGCCTCGACCAGCTCACCGTTATCGAGCTGGACCGCGACCTGGCCGCTCGTCTGCAAACACATCCGTTCCTCGGACCTAAGCTGACGATTTATCAGCAGGATGCGATGACCATGAACTTTGGTGAGCTGTCGCAGAGCATGGGCCAGCCGCTGCGCGTCTTCGGCAACCTGCCGTACAATATCTCGACCCCGCTGATGTTCCATCTGTTCAGCTATACTGATGCCATTGCCGATATGCACTTTATGCTGCAAAAAGAGGTCGTCAATCGCCTGGTTGCCGGGCCGAACAGTAAGGCGTATGGTCGGTTAAGCGTAATGGCGCAGTACTACTGCCAGATCATCCCGGTACTTGAAGTGCCGCCGAGCGCCTTTACGCCGCCGCCTAAAGTCGATTCCGCCGTAGTGCGTCTGGTGCCTTACCGCACGCTGCCGCATCCGGTGAAAGAAGTACGCGTACTGAGCCGTATCACGACAGAAGCGTTTAACCAGCGTCGGAAAACGATCCGCAACAGCCTCGGCAACCTGTTCAGCGTTGAGGTTCTGACCGAACTGGGTATCGACCCGGCGAAGCGCGCAGAGAATATTTCCGTGGCGCAGTACTGTCAGCTAGCTAACTGGTTATCTGAGAACGCGCCCACCAAGGAGAGCTAACCATGATTAATTCGCCCCGAGTATGTGTGCAGGTACAAAGCGTCTATATCGAATCGCAATCTTCTCCGGAAGAAGAGCGTTACGTCTTTGCTTATACCGTCACCATTCGCAATCTGGGGCGAACTCAGGTTCAGCTTCTTGGCCGCTACTGGCTTATCACCAACGGCCACGGTCGCGAGACCGAAGTCCAGGGTGAAGGGGTTGTCGGCGAGCAGCCGCATATTCCCGCTGGCGGTGAGTATCAATATACCAGCGGCGCGGTCATTGAAACGCCGCTGGGCACCATGCAGGGACATTATGAGATGATCGATGTGAACGGCGCGCCGTTCTCCATTGAAGTCCCTGTTTTCCGTCTCGCAGTACCAACCCTCATCCATTAAAACAATGTCTACATACCTTATTGGCGACGTTCACGGTTGCTACGATGAACTGATCGCATTATTAGAGCAGGTGGAGTTTAACCCTGAGGTTGATACGCTGTGGCTCACGGGCGACCTGGTCGCGCGCGGCCCCGGTTCTCTGGAAGTGCTGCGTTTCGTGAAACAGCTTGGCGATAGCGTTCGCATCGTCCTTGGCAATCATGACCTGCACCTGCTGGCGGTCTTTGCGGGCATTAGCCGCAATAAACCCAAAGATCGGCTGAAATCGCTACTCGAGGCACCGGATGCCGACGATCTGCTCAACTGGCTGCGTCGTCAGCCAATGATGCAAATCGATGAAGAGAAAAAGCTGGTCATGGCCCATGCCGGGATCACCCCGCAATGGGATCTGGAAACCGCCAAACAGTGCGCCCGCGATGTGGAAGCCGTGCTCGCCAGCGACTCCTATCCGTTCTTCCTCGACGCGATGTACGGCGATATGCCGAACAACTGGAGTAACGAGCTCAGCGGCCTGGCGCGCCTGCGCTTTATCTCCAACGCCTTTACCCGCATGCGCTACTGCTTCCCGAACGGGCAGTTGGATATGTACGCCAAAGAGGCGCCGGAAAACGCCCCCGCGCCGCTCAAGCCGTGGTTTGCCATTCCCGGACCGGTGGCCAACGAGTACAGTATTGCTTTCGGTCATTGGGCTTCACTGGAAGGAAAAGGCACGCCGGAAGGCATTTACGCGCTGGATACCGGCTGCTGCTGGGGCGGCGATCTGACCTGCCTGCGCTGGGAAGATAAGACATATTTTACGCAGCCATCAAACCGGCAGGTAAATCTTGATGGGGATGAGGCAATCGCCTCCTGAAGATAGTCCCCCGGTGGGCTAAGCCACCGGGGAAAGCTTTAGCGGCGCTCCAGAATCTCGAAGCAGTAGCTATGGGAATTCTGCGCATCGGCATCGTGGAACTCGCTGAATACCGACTCCCACTCGTCCGGGTCGTAATCCGGGAAATGAGTATCGCCCTCCACTTCCGCATCAATATGCGTCAGATAGAGCTTGTGTGCTTTCGGCAGGAACTGCTCATACACGCGACCGCCGCCGATCACCATCATCTCTTCCACGTCGCCGCAGGCGGCAATAGCTTCATCGACCGATTTGACCCACTCCACGCGCTCGTCGGTTCCGGGCTGGCTGCTAATCACGATATTTTTACGTCCCGGTAACGGACGACCGATGGATTCCCAGGTAAGACGTCCCATCACTACCGGTTTGTTTAAGGTATTGCGCTTAAACCAGGCGAGATCGGCAGGCAGGTTCCATGGCATGGCGTTTTCCATACCAATGACGCGATCTACCGCTAACGCCGCAATCAGACTGATCATTAAATAATTCCCGAATGCAAAAAATTGTCGCCACTATACGGAAAGCGTAATACTTCGTCGACTGGGCAAAGGGTAAAGAATCAGAAAATTTTAAGTTTTGCTGGCGAGCCCACGTAAGCCCCGTGAGCCGCCAGAACAGGATTTAAATTGAAAACAAAATGTTACTTGTAAAGCTAACGTAACACCCTGAATTTACCCTATACCGAGGGCTTATTCTCCGGTTCATCAGCGATATCGCCGGTATGCCGTCCCTCTTCCGTCCCCTGCCAGCCGTGACGCTGAACCAGCGATAAATGATTGCGGTCCTCGTTAATAATGCCGGTCAGCATATCGCTGGTACGTTTGAACACCGCCACCCGCGAAGCCGCATCGTTTTCCGCCATCGCCACCATCTCTTCAACCATTTGCAGGTTGAAACGGCGGAACAGGTCGGCGCGTTCCCGGGCCTCATAGGCGCCGAGGCCCAGCGCCTCCAGCGTCATACGCCCGGACTTCAGCGCCGCTTCAAAGGTTTCGCGCTCCGGCGCTTCGACTCCGGCCTGGCGCAGCTTAATATAATGATCGACATCGCGGGCGCGGGAGATGATCTGCAGATGTGGGAAATGCTCTTTTGCCAGCTCCGCCAGCTGCAGGTTCGTCTGCGGATCGTCGATGGCGTTAATCAGCACTTCCGCTTTTTCCGCCCCCGCCGATTCCAGCAGGTCAACCCGCGTCGCATCGCCGTAGAACACCTTCATATCAAACTTACGCAGGGTATCGACGTGGTCAGGATCGTGATCGAGGATCACCATCTTCACGCCGCTGGAGAGCAGCACGCGGCCGGCAATCTGCCCGTAACGACCGAAGCCGGCGATAATCACCCGCGGCTGCTCTTCATCAATTTCATCGGCTTCGCGCTCCTGGCCGCTGGCGGATTTCTCCAGACGGGTCAGCAACACCAGCAAGATTGGCGTGGCAGCCATCGATAGCGCCACCGCCAGGGTCAACGCCTTCGCCCATTCGCCGTCCAGGACATCGGCCATCTGCGCCGCGCCGAAGACCACAAAGGCGAATTCACTCCCCTGCCCCAGCAGCACCGCAAACCAGCGGCGCTGGGCGCGAGGTACGCCTAACGGCCTGGCGATCAGCCACAGCATCAGGGACTTAATCACCAGGAATCCCACCAGCAAAATCAGGATCCGCAGCGGATGAGTGACCAGGGTACCGAAGTCGATAGACATGCCGACGCCGATAAAAAACAGCCCCAGCAGCAGCCCCTTAAACGGTTCAATATCGCTCTCCAGGGCGTGGCGGTACTCCGAGCTCGCCAGCAGCACCCCGGCGAGGAAGGCCCCCATCGCCATCGACAGCCCGACCTCTTCCAGCAGCAGTCCGAAGCCAAATACCAGGAACATGGCCACGGCGCTGAAGACTTCGCGCAGCCCGGAGCGCGCGACAAAACGCAGCATAGGCCGGGTCAGATAACGTCCGAGCGCCACCACCAGCGCCAGCGCACCCGCTACTTTCAGCGCCGAGAGCGCAAACGCGCCCAAGGTCGTCGAGCCGCCGCTTGCCGCCAGCAGCGGGATCATCGCCACCAGAGGAATGGCCGCGATATCCTGAAACAGCAGCACCGCGAAAGCGCTGCGGCCCAGTTGCGTAACCGTCAGGTTACGTTCGTTCATCGCCTGCATGGCGATCGCCGTTGAGGAGAGCGCCAGGGTCATACCAATCAGCTCGGCAACCTGCCAGCGCAGACCAAGCGACATGCAGAACAGGCCGATCAGCACGCCGCAGACAACCATCTGCAGCGCCCCGCCGCCGAACACCGAGGCGCGCAGTTTCCACAATCGTTGGGGATCCAGCTCCAGGCCGATGACAAAAAGCATCAGCACCACGCCGATTTCGGCAAAGTGCAGAATCGACTCGGCGTCGGTGACCAGCCGCAGCCCCCACGGGCCAATAATACAGCCAGCAATTAAATAGCCGAGTACCGACCCCAGTCCAAGACGTACGGCAATCGGCACAATTAGCGCAGCGGATCCTAAATAGATCAGCGCCTGTATCAGCGTATGGCTATCCATGGTTGTGCGCCTCCTGCCATTCGATTAAACGTTGACGATAGCGGCGCGCCTGCGCCTGAAGGGTTTCGTCATCGCAGATAAAAGTGCAATGCATCGCGAACGGCGGCAGCCATTTCATGCCGCAATACAGCGCGGTGGCCTGCAGCGGCTGCGCCAGCACGTCGAAACCGGGGAAGGAACCGATATCAAAGTGGCTTTCGCCGCCGCCGGTGGTGACTGCCCACATTAGCGATTTACCGTGCAGCGCGATACCGTTGTGCCCGTATGCCCAGCCGTGCGCCAGTACCTTATCCAGCCACAGCTTCAGCAACGGCGGTACGCTGTACCACTGCATCGGATGCTGCCAGATAACCAGATCGGCTCGGGCCAGCGCGGCCTGCTCGGCGGCGATATCGATATTGAAATCGGGATAAAGTTGATAGAGGGAGCGTATCTCTACGCCGTCAAGCGTTCCTGCCTGTTCAAGCATCCGCTTATTCGCATGCGAGTGCTGCGGATAAGGGTGCGCATAAATTATGAGAATCATTGATTAGCCTGCGTTAGTTCTTGTTGTAATCAGCAAGAGTGTAGACAGTTAATCGAATCGCTTACAATGATAAGTGTGATTTAAATCTCATTCAGGATGAGGGGCTGTCAGATGTGCGCAAAGGTAAGGACAGATATGACCCCGCCGCACGGGGCCATGGAGAACGCTTAGTTATCCAGTTCATCCATCGATTTAACCTGATCGCGATTGATCTGCTCGGTGCGGCCAGTCTCGGCATTTTTGTAGGACACAAGCCCGGTATCATCGTCCACCTGCGGCTTGCCATCGGTCACAATGGTTTTGCCGTCGGTCGTTTTTAGCGACTGATTGGATGAGCAGCCAGCGACGGTAAAAAGCGCGGCAGCGGCGAAAACAGCAGCAGTGAGGGGTTTATATTGCATCGTGTTTCTCTCCCGTTATTAAGAGCCTATCCCATTAGGACTATTTCACTTGCCATTTTGGACCTGGGCAGTGCTCGAAATCCTCACGTACTACGTGTACGCTCCGGTTTCTCCGCGCTGTCCGTATCCAAACTGGCTGCGCCAATAACGCCTACTGGGATAGGCTCTAAGTCATATTAATTATCACCCTAACCACTTTAGGCTAGCTGACTGAACCGAGGGAGAAAACCAGAACTCTCCGAAGTGGCCTGTTAGCGCCAGGCCCTCTATTTTTGATCGGCGTTCAGCGCCGCGGGGAGCGTCACTTTATTCCGCCCGGGCTTAGCGCCACGCAAAAAAAAAAAGCGCCTCCGGCGTTGGCCACCGGAGGCGCTATTAGTGGCAGATGAGATTACTTTTTAATCTGCGCGTGCATTTCTTGTACCGATGTCACCTTCTCCATCGCGTTGGCGTTCAGCGCCATTGCGGTGGCGAAACCGCCGTTCAGCGTGGTGTCATAGTGCACTTTGTACTGCAGCGCACTGCGGCGAATCAGCTTGGAGTCTTCAATCGCCTGACGACCTGCGGTGGTGTTGATGATATAGGTATATTCGCCATTCTTAATACGGTCCTGAATGTGCGGACGACCTTCATGCACCTTGTTCACCAGACGCGGGTTGATGCCGGCTTCGCCCAGCACAATCGCGGTACCGTGAGTGGCATCCAGCTCAAAACCGAACTTCAGCAGTTTTGCCGCCAGATCCACCACGCGCTCTTTGTCGCCTTCACGAACGGAGAGCAACGCGCGCCCCTGTTTCTTCATCGTGGAGTTGCTGCCCAGCTGCGCCTTGGCGAAGGCTTCCGCAAAGGTACGTCCCACGCCCATCACTTCACCGGTCGAGCGCATTTCTGGCCCTAACAGCGGGTCAACGCCCGGGAATTTGTTGAACGGCAGCACCACCTCTTTCACCGAGTAGTACGGCGGAATGATTTCTTTGGTCACGCCTTGCTGCGCCAACGTTTTCCCGGCCATCACGCGCGCCGCGACTTTCGCCAGCGGTACGCCAGTGGCTTTCGAGACAAACGGGACGGTACGCGCCGCGCGCGGGTTGACTTCAATCAGGTAGACTTCGTTGTTTTTGACCGCAAACTGCACGTTCATCAGGCCGCGAACCTGCAGCTCAAAGGCCAGCTTCTGCACCTGCTCGCGCATCACATCCTGAATTTCCTGACTCAGGGTGTAGGCCGGCAGTGAACACGCGGAGTCGCCGGAGTGCACGCCCGCCTGCTCGATATGCTCCATGATGCCGCCAATCAGCACCATTTCGCCGTCGCAGATCGCATCAACGTCAACTTCAACCGCATCGTCAAGGAAACGGTCCAGCAGTACCGGCGCATCGTTAGAGACGCTGACCGCGGTCTGGAAGTAACGGCGCAGGTCGATCTCGTCATAGACGATCTCCATCGCGCGACCGCCGAGAACGTAGGACGGGCGCACCACCAGCGGGTAGCCAATCTCTTTCGCTTTTTCGACAGCCATTTCGATCGCGGTCACAGTGGCGTTCGCCGGCTGCTTCAGCTTCAGGCGGTCAACCGCATGCTGGAAGCGCTCACGGTCTTCCGCACGGTCAATCGCATCCGGGCTGGTGCCGATAACCGGCACGCCAGCCGCTTCCAGCGCGCGCGCCAGCTTCAGCGGAGTCTGACCGCCGTACTGTACGATAACGCCTTTCGGCTTCTCGATACGCACGATTTCCAGTACATCTTCCAGCGTCACCGGTTCGAAGTAGAGACGGTCGGAGGTGTCGTAGTCGGTGGAGACGGTTTCCGGGTTACAGTTGACCATAATGGTCTCATAGCCGTCTTCGCGCAGCGCCAGGGAGGCGTGTACGCAGCAGTAGTCAAACTCGATACCCTGACCAATACGGTTCGGGCCGCCGCCGAGTACCATGATTTTATCGCGGTCAACGGACGGGTTCGCTTCGCACTCGTCTTCATAGGTGGAGTACATGTAGGCGGTGTCGGTGGCGAATTCCGCCGCGCAGGTATCCACACGCTTGTAGACCGGGTGCAGGTCGTACTGGTCGCGCAGCTTGCGGATTTCCGCTTCGCGCACGCCCGCCAGCTTCGCCAGACGCGCATCGGCAAAGCCTTTGCGCTTAAGCTGACGCAGGAAGTCGGCGTCGAGGCCGGTAATACCGACTTCGGCCACTTTCTCTTCCAGACGCACCAGCTCTTCAATCTGCACCAGGAACCAGCGGTCGATATTGGTCAGGTTGAAAACGCCGTCGACGGACAGGCCGGCGCGGAAGGCATCGGCGATGTACCAGATACGCTCAGCGCCCGCGTCTTTCAGCTCGCGGCGAATCTTGGTCAGCGCTTCCGGGTCGTCAAGGCTCACCTTCGGGTCGAAACCGGTGGCGCCCACTTCCAGGCCACGCAGCGCTTTTTGCAGGGATTCCTGCTGCGTGCGGCCAATCGCCATCACTTCACCGACAGATTTCATCTGGGTGGTCAGGCGATCGTTGGCGCCAACGAATTTTTCGAAGTTGAAGCGCGGGATTTTAGTCACGACGTAGTCGATGGACGGCTCAAACGACGCCGGGGTACGGCCGCCGGTGATATCGTTCATCAGCTCATCAAGGGTGTAACCTACCGCCAGCTTCGCCGCGACCTTGGCAATCGGGAAGCCGGTGGCTTTCGAGGCCAGCGCCGAGGAGCGGGATACGCGCGGGTTCATTTCGATAACGATCAGGCGACCGTCTTTCGGGTTCACCGAGAACTGAACGTTGGAACCGCCGGTCTCAACGCCGATTTCACGCAGTACCGCCATCGAGGCGTTACGCATGATTTGGTATTCTTTATCGGTCAGGGTCTGCGCCGGCGCAACGGTGATGGAGTCACCGGTATGGATGCCCATGGCGTCAAAGTTTTCGATAGAGCAGACGATGATACAGTTGTCGTTTTTATCACGCACCACTTCCATCTCGTACTCTTTCCAGCCAATCAGCGACTCATCAATCAGCAGTTCATTGGTTGGGGAGAGATCCAGCCCGCGCTCGCAAATCTCTTCGAATTCTTCGCGGTTATAGGCGATACCACCTCCGGTGCCGCCCATGGTAAAGGAGGGACGGATGATACATGGGAAACCAACGTCAGCGGCAACCGCCAGCGCTTCTTCCATAGTATGCGCGATACCGGAACGCGCGGTGTCGAGGCCGATTTTCTTCATCGCCACGTCGAAACGGCGGCGGTCTTCGGCTTTATCAATCGCATCGGCGGTCGCGCCAATCATGGTCACGCCGAATTCTTCAAGCACGCCCTGACGCTCCAGCTCCAGCGCGCAGTTCAGCGCCGTCTGGCCGCCCATGGTCGGCAGAACCGCATCCGGACGCTCTTTCTCAATAATCTTGCGCACCACTTCCCAGTGAATCGGCTCGATGTAGGTGGCATCGGCCATTTCCGGGTCGGTCATGATGGTAGCCGGGTTAGAGTTTACCAGAATGACGCGGTAACCCTCTTCGCGCAGCGCTTTACACGCCTGGGCGCCGGAGTAGTCAAACTCACACGCCTGACCGATAACAATCGGGCCCGCGCCCAGAATCAGGATGCTTTTTATATCTGTACGTTTTGGCATGGCTCTCTTAACTCCTGATTATTTCGCGGACTGACGGTACTGCTCAATTAATTCGATAAAATGGTCGAACAGCGGTGCGGCATCGTGCGGGCCAGGGCTCGCTTCCGGGTGCCCCTGGAAGCTGAACGCCGGTTTGTCGGTACGGTGAATGCCCTGCAGGGTGCCGTCGAACAGCGACTTGTGGGTCACGCGCAGGTTAGCGGGCATCGACGCTTCATCCACCGCAAAACCGTGGTTCTGCGCGGTGATCATCACCACGTTGTTATCCATATCTTTTACCGGATGGTTGCCGCCGTGGTGGCCGAACTTCATCTTCACGGTCTTTGCACCGCTCGCCAGCGCCAGCAGCTGATGGCCGAGGCAGATGCCGAATACTGGAATGTCGGTTTCCAGGAACTTCGTAATCGCGTCGATAGCGTAATCACAAGGCGCCGGGTCGCCAGGGCCGTTGGACAGGAAAATACCGTCCGGATTCATCTTCAGCACCTCTTCGGCGGAGGTCTGCGCCGGAACCACCGTCAGGCGGCAGCCACGATCGACCAGCATGCGCAGAATGTTGCGCTTGGCGCCGAAATCGTAGGCCACCACGTGGAACGGCAGCTCGCTTTCCGCTTTGGCTTCCGGCAGGTCTCCCGCCAGCGTCCAGCTCCCCTGTGTCCAGCTGTAGGTTTCTGCGGTCGTTACTTCCTTCGCCAGATCCATACCGTTGAGGCCCGGGAACGCTTTCGCTTTTTCCAGCGCCAGCTGCGCGTCCGGACTGTCGCCGGCAATGATGCAGCCGTTCTGCGCGCCTTTTTCACGCAGCAGACGGGTCAGCTTACGCGTATCAATATCGGCAATCGCCACGATGTTATGGCGCTTCAGATAAGAAGAGAGGTCTTCGGTGTTGCGGAAGTTGCTGGCAATCAGCGGCAGATCGCGAATGACCAGACCCTGAGCATGTACCTGAGAAGACTCTTCATCGGCGGCATTGGTGCCGACGTTGCCGATATGGGGATAGGTTAGAGTGACGATTTGGCGGGAATAGGAAGGATCAGTGAGGATTTCTTGATAACCGGTCATTGAAGTATTGAAAACGACTTCCCCAACCGCCGTGCCGGTAGCCCCTATGGCCCGACCGTGAAACTGGGTTCCGTCTTCCAGAACCAATAGCGCTGACTTAATCAAAACACCCTCCAGAGAATATCCACTCACTTTATTTGCATATTAATTCATAATGTAGATCTGAATCAATGCAAATCTGTTGCCCGCAGAATTTTGGCAAACGGCGGCATTCTGGAGAGATGGCCGGTAAAAGTCAACTTAAAGCGGATATTTTTAATCTTGTTTCAGGCGACTATTCAGCAATATCGGTCTTAATGGGCAAAAAGATCAACTAACTAGACTGGGAAAACGCTTGCGGAAGAGAATGATTGTAGAATCTTAGCGCAGGGATTGAAAAAGTAGACCAGACGGTCAAAATTCACAATAAAACAACAAAAAAAACATAGATAACGTACTATTTTGAACGCTTAACGATGAAAATCATCTAAACAACCAAAAATAAAAAAGGGCAATAAAGTATTGCCCCTTGCAATCAATTACTTATTGAATGCAATAACCACATCACGATGGGTAATAATCATTATAAAGAGTTCAGTTCAAGCACATCTCGCATATCAAAAAGGCCGTTTTTCATACCTTTTAACCATAAAGCAGAGCGTACGGCGCCATTCGCAAATGTCATCCGGCTGGAGGCCTTGTGACTGATTTCAATGCGTTCACCGATATCCGCAAACATCGCCGTGTGCTCGCCGACGATATCCCCGGCGCGGACGGTCGCAAAACCGATAGTGCCGGGAACACGTTCGCCGGTGTAGCCTTCGCGACTGTAGACCGCACACGCTTTCAGATCTTTATCCAGCGCACCGGCAATCGCTTCTCCCATCGCCAGCGCCGTACCCGATGGCGCATCCACTTTGTGGCGATGATGCGCTTCGATAATCTCAATATCGGTATAGTTGCCCATCACCTTCGCCGCCTTCTCCAGCAGCTTGAGCATCACGTTGACCCCAACGCTGAAGTTGGCGGCAAAGACGATGGCGATCTCCTGCGAAGCCTCGCGAATGGCCTGTTTGCCGGCGTCGTCAAACCCGGTGGTGCCGATAACCATTCCTTTACCGTGTTGACGGCAAAAGGCGAGATGGTTCAGCGTGCCTTCCGGGCGGGTAAAGTCGATGAAAACGTCGAAATCGTCTTTTACCGCCTCAAGGCTGCTTTGCACCACAACCCCCGCCTTGCCTACGCCCGCCAGCTCGCCCGCATCGCTGCCGAGCAGCGACGAACCTTCGCGTTCCAGCGCCGCGCCAAGCGCCGCGCCGTCCATCTGCTGTACCGCCTGAATTAACTGGCGTCCCATCCGGCCGCCCGCGCCCGCGATGGCCACGCGGATTTGTGCATCATGCATAGCTATTCTCTTTTGTTAACACTACGTAAATTGTTTTCAGAGTAACCAGCCCATCGATGGGCCGCTACTCAAAAACACCAATAATTAGAAATTTATGACAAACTGCCGCCGATATCAGTAAAAACTATAAGATTGTGCCGTGAATTTGCCGTTGAGTAGTGAGGAGAAAGGAGCAAGCGCGGTCCGCAACCCCGGATCGGCCCTCTGCTGGCCAATCCGGGTGAACCGTCGAGATAAAAGCGAGCGATTAGTGCAGGAACAGCTCCCCGGCCGGGAAACCGGACAGGAACGAGGTGACCGCCAGCAGGTCGGCGCTGCCACCGGGGCTAAGGTGGCGGACAATCAGTTCATCATCCAGCTGGCGGAGCGCTTCCAGGCCGCCGTCAGTCAGCACACCACCTTCCCACAGTAGCCTTTGCGCCTGCTGCTGAACAAAATTCAGCCCTTCAAGCCCGCCACGCGACACCAGGTTGGTGTCGTCATTCCAGGCCATCAGGTGCAGCAAGGTCTGCAATAACGCCAGATTGGTATCGCCGGTCTCCGCCATAACGCGATTGAATACCGGCATCGCCTGGGTGCGCACAGTGCGAAAGCCGCTTTCCGCTTCGCCCCGTGCGCCGGATAGCCCGTAGCGCAGGAAATGCCCCTCGCCTTTACTCACCTTCTTTCCTTCGGGAGAGGAGAGCTCTCGCCCGACCAGGCCCCGGCAGAAGCGGGCCACCTGATCGCAAACCCGATGCTGCTCAACTGGCTCCCCTCTGGCCACCAGCCTTCCCGCCGCCGCGCTGAGTAGGCCAAAAGCGAAGATCGCGCCGCGATGGGTATTCACCCCGCCGGTAGCTGCCAGCATATCCGTCTCGCAGGCCATGCCCACCGGACGCAGCATCGTCAGCACCTGTTCCGGCATGATATTGGCCGTGTCGTGGCCCATAATGAAAAACTTCTCCATCCATGGGGCGACAACCGCCGTGCTGGCCTCAAAAGAGGCGAGATCCATATCCCGATGGGCGCCGGCGTTACGAATATCCACCAGCCCGGGCTTCGGCGTCAGGCGAACTTCGGTCAACAGCGCCCGTTCTACGCGAGAAACCATCTCCTCCGCCGCCACCGTTTGACGGCTCAACGGGCGTTGCTGGCTCATTATCACTTCGCTCATGCCTTCCTCCTCGATGCGTTAGCTGGCGTTTTTAACCTGATGAATCACATCAATTACCGAACCGTCGCGATAGCGCACGACGGCCACGACGCGGTCGGTAAATTCGATAGGCTCAGGTTTACCGGTTAACAGCTCGGCGCGCTGCTGCAGCTCTTCGATGGTCATCAATGGGATACCGGCATTGCGTAGGGTATCAATCAGATCCTGACGAGCCGGGTTAACAGCGATACCGTGATCGGTTACCAGCACATCTACGCTGGCGCCCGGCGTCACGCGCGTCAGCACTTTCTCTACCACGCACGGAATGCGTCCGCGCACCAGCGGTGCGGTGATAATGGTTAAATCAGCGCCTGCCGCCGTATCGCTGTGGCCGCCGGATGCCCCGCGCAGCACGCCGTTAGAACCAGTCATCACGTTAACGTTGAATCCGATATCGATTTCCAGGGCGCTCAGCATCACCACATTCAGGCGTTCGCAAGCGATACCTTTAGAGCTTGGGTTGGCATATTGGTTAGCAGAAATTTCAATATGGTTGGGGTTATTCGCCAGCGAACGCGCGGCATCTCCGTCGAAGGACTGAGTATCCAGCAGCGCTTTAATCAGGCCCTTTTCATGCAGATCGACCATCGTGCCGGTGATCCCACCCAGACCAAAGCTGGCGGTGATCTCATTGCGACGCATTTTATCTTCGAGGAATCGAGTCACCGCCAGCGACGCGCCGCCGGTGCCGGTTTGCAAAGAGAATCCATCTTTGAAGTAGCCTGAGTGTTCGATCACTTTGGCTGCCTGGCGCGCGATCAGCAGCTCACGCGGATTACTGGTCAACCGGATCGCCCCGGCGGTAATTTTTGCCGGATCGCCAACTTCATCGACCTGAACGATCAGATCAACCTGATCCTGGGCAATGCTCGCCGGGTAATTCGGATAATCAACCCACTCTTCGGTTAGTAGCACCACGCATTTTGCGGCTTCTGCATCGACTTTGGCGTAACCCAGCGAGCCGCAGCGGGATTTACCGCTAAAGCCGTTGGCATTGCCATATTCATCGCAACAGGGCACGCCAAGAAATGCCACATCAATGGTCAGCTCGCCAGTTTGTACTAAATGCGCGCGGCCGCCGTGGGAGTGGATTTGTACCGGGTTTTCCATCAGACCAGCGGAAATCTCTTCTCCCAGTTTACCGCGCAGGCCGGAGGTGTAAATCTGGCGGACCACGCCATTTTTAATATGCTCAATCAGCGGCCAGTGGGCATCGATCAACGAACTTGAGGCCAGCGTCAGATCGCGAAAACCCATTTCAGCCAGCTTCGCCATCACCATATTGATCACTTTGTCGCCGCCGCGAAAGGCGTGGTGAAAGGAGATGGTCATGCCGTTTTGCAGGCCCGAACGGCGAATCGCCTCCTCCAGCGAGGCGCAGATTTTACGTTGGCGCTTTTCGCTTTCACTGGCCAGCCACGGGCTTTTCGCCGTCACACCCGCATAGGGCGCTAATCCTTCCGGCATCACGTACTGCTGATTAAGCATTGCTACGGTTTCTTTCATTATTTGCTCCTTAATCACGAATGCCGGAAGCCGACAGCGCCACGACTTTGCGCGCATGGTCGATAATCGGTCCATCTATCATCTTACCGTTCAGCGATACCACGCCCAGACCGCGCTGTTCCGCCTCTTCCGCCGCCGCGATAACGTCCCGCGCATGCTCAACGTCTTTCAGCGTTGGGGCATAGACCTGATGCAGCAGTTCGATCTGGCGCGGGTTGACCAGCGATTTGCCGTTAAAGCCAAGATTTTTCGCCAGGTTCGCTTCCGCGAGGAACCCCTCTTCATTGTTAATATCCGACCACACCACGTCGTAAGCCGCGATCCCGGCGACTCGCGCCGCGTGCAGCACCGCGCAGCGGGCGTAAAACAGCTCGGTGCCGTCGCCGCGGCAGGTGCCCATATCCATGACGTAATCGAAAGCCGCCAGCGCGATCGCCGACAGGCGCGGGCTGGCGCGAGCAATCTCAACGGCGTTCACCACGCCCAGCGCCGACTCAATCGCCGCCATTAGCTTAGTGCTCCCTACTTCCCGTCCGCACTCGCGTTCAATCCGCTCGACGTGCGCTTCCAGTTCGTGGATATCTTCTTTGCTGTCGGTTTTCGGCAGGCGCACCATGTCCACGCCCGCGCGCACTACCGCTTCAAGATCGGCGAGACCAAACGGCGTATTGAGCGGGTTAATACGCACCACGGTTTCCACATCCCGATAGAGCGGATGCTGTAGCGCGTGATGCACCAGCAGGCGGGCGGTATCTTTTTCACGGAGCGAGACGGCATCTTCGAGGTCAAACATCACCGCGTCAGCGCCGTACACAAACGAGGTGCTTAACATCGCGGCGTTGGCGCCGGGGATAAACAGCATACTGCGACGAGGTTTCATATCTGGCTCCATTGCGGTTGAGATTGTTGCGCCGCGCGCAGCGCCGCGGCCTGAACGCGAGCCTTCAGCACGCATTCGAGCGCGCCTTTATCATCGACGACGACGTTCGCCCGGGTAACGCCAAGCTGCGTCAGCGTCTCTCTGACCACCCGTTCAATCGCCGCGCCAAACTGCTGCTTCACAATGCTGTCGATCTCAAGCTGAATGCCTGGCTCATTAGCCGGCCCGATCCTGACCATCACATCGCTGGATTCCAGCGTGCCGGCCAGGGCGTCAATCTTCATTTCCATAGAAGCTGATCCTTAGTTATGGAGGTAAATCAGGCGGTTTGATGTTCGCTTTCCGCCAGATGCATTAGAAAAGAGAGAGTTCCCGGCGGTACCAGCGGCGCAATCGCCGACCACTGGCGCTGCTGATATAGCCTGCGCACCCGAGAGGCGGAAATCGGCCCGCCCTCTTTCTCAACCCGCGCCAGCTCAACCACCTGAATGGCCGGCGCGTCGCCGGGCGCTTCCAGCAGTTGGCGCATGCGCAGGTTGTACTGGCGGGTTAATTCGCACAGCGGTTCGCTGCCGACAAAGCGGTGGGTTACGCCCAGCGCCGGGGCTAAACGTTCACGGAAGAGTTGTAGATCGATCTGACAGTGACAATCGTCAACCACGCCCTGATCTTTAAGGAAGTAGCCCGGAAACGTGGCCCGGGAGATCAGGTAGGCCGATCCGGGATGCAGGGTCACATTGGCGATCCCGGCGATCCCCTGTTCAATCAGCGCCACGCGATCGCGATAGCTGAAAAACGAAGCATCTTCCTTCACCACGAACAGGTGCAGCCAGTCACACTGGCGAGCGGCTTGCTCCACCAGCCAACGATGCCCCAGGGTAAAGGGATTGGCGTTCATCACGATGGCGCCGATTTTCTCCCCGGGCTGGCGATACATCGTCAGCTGGCGGCAATAGCGCGACAGACGCTCGCGGCTATTCTCCATTAATACAGCCTGATCCCCCGCGCGGGCGATAGGCCAGAATCCGGCACAGGAAAATAGCGCCGCATTGTAGGGTTTGGTGAACAAAAACAGCTCGCTACGGCCCAGTTCATACGCCTGGGTCATCAATTCAGTCAGCAGCTTCAGACTGAGCCCCTCCCCCTGGAGCGAAGGATCGACGGCAATACATTTGAGCACGCAGCCGGCAATCGCGCCGCAGCCGACAATCCGCCGCTGGTATTCGGCAACAATCACGATTTCGCAGTCCACCTCCAGCGAAAGCTGATGCTGGTGAAGAAAGAGGTCAATCGCCTCTCGCCGCCGGGGATCTTTTTGCAACGCGACGCGTTTTAATATCAGATTCATTTTTCTGCGCTTCATTAACCAAAACGAGCTGTATTTCGCCATCGTTCGCATAGCGGTTCTTTTATTTAAATCACACTTTTCCCCGAACCTTAATTGGCTTTATGGTTTTTATGTTGTTAATTAATTCAGAAGAATAAAAACAATTAAATTAATTAAAAACACGGCCAATAAGTGAAGATAATCACATATCATCCTGAGGTACATTTATTATTATGCCGCCGTCCTATTATTGCTTTTTCTAACGGCATTAATACACAAAATCATTCAAGCTGCATCGAGGCGGTAACTGAATGAATCCCAGGAGCTTACGCATAGTAAGTGACTGGGGTGAGTGAAGGCTGCCAACAAAGAGGCAGCTTGAAGGATGATGTGTATATTCCTTTTTTTAACAGGGTGACGTCATATGACTAATATGAGCCAGGCTCCATCTGCAGAGAAAAAAGGCGTTAGCGATATTCTGGGGTTTAAAATCTTCGGCATGCCGCTACCGCTTTACGCCTTTGCGTTAATCACTTTACTACTTTCACACTTTTATAATGCCCTGCCGACCGACATTGTCGGCGGCTTCGCCATCATGTTTATTATTGGCGCCGTTTTTGGAGAAATTGGCAAACGCCTGCCGATCTTCAATAAATATATCGGCGGCGCGCCGGTGATGATCTTCCTCGTGGCCGCCTATTTCGTTTATGCAGGCATTTTCACCCAGAAAGAAATTGATGCAATCACTAATGTGATGGATAAAAGTAACTTTCTGAACTTATTCATCGCAGTATTGATTACTGGTGCAATCCTCTCGGTTAACCGTAAGCTGCTGCTGAAATCTCTGCTGGGTTATATTCCGACCATTTTAATGGGGATCCTCGGCGCATCCATCTTCGGGATTCTCATCGGCTTGTGCTTCGGTATCTCCATCGACCGCATTATGATGCTGTACGTCCTGCCGATTATGGGTGGCGGCAACGGCGCGGGCGCGGTGCCGCTATCTGAAATTTATCACTCCGTCACCGGCCGTTCGCGTGAAGAGTACTACTCCACCGCGATTGCTATCCTGACCATCGCCAACATCTTTGCCATCGTGTTTGCCGCGCTGCTCGATATTATCGGTAAAAAGCACACCTGGCTGAGCGGCGAAGGCGAGCTGGTGCGCAAGGCCTCTTTCAAAGTAGAAGATGATGAAAAAGCGGGCCAGATTACCCATCGCGAAACGGCCGTCGGCCTGGTGCTCGCCACAACCTGCTTCCTGCTGGCCTACGTTATCGCCAAGAAAATTCTGCCAAGCATTGGCGGCGTATCTATCCACTATTTCGCCTGGATGGTGCTGATCGTCGCGGCGCTGAACGCTTCCGGCCTCTGCTCGCCTGAGATTAAAGCTGGCGCTAAACGCCTGTCTGACTTCTTCTCTAAGCAACTGCTGTGGGTACTGATGGTCGGCGTCGGCGTGTGCTACACCGACCTGCAGGAAATTATCGACGCGATTACCTTTGCGAACGTCATCATCGCGGCGGTGATCGTCGTGGGCGCGGTCATCGGCGCGGCCATCGGCGGCTGGATGATTGGCTTCTTCCCGATTGAATCCGCGATCACCGCCGGTCTGTGCATGGCTAACCGCGGCGGCTCGGGCGACCTGGAAGTACTCTCTGCCTGTAACCGTATGAATCTTATCTCTTATGCGCAAATCTCCTCCCGTCTGGGCGGCGGTATTGTGCTGGTCATTGCCAGCATCGTGTTCGGCATGATGATGTAACCAACACGCACGATGGCGATGTTTGAGCGTCAACCACAGCGGTGCTATTTAGGGTCCAGAGCCGGGGGCGGCTTCGGGAAATCCACCCTACTCCTTAGCCGGAAGCACCGGTTGGTTAGCCTTCAGGCACGCCATCGTGCCCTTACTTTTGGATCTTTTCATGAGTGATGCAGTTCTGCTGGGTGAAGGCTTCACCCTGATGTGCCTCGGCATGGGCTTTGTGCTGGCGTTTCTGTTCCTGCTGATTTTCGCCATCCGCAGCATGTCCGCCGCCGTCAACCGCTTCTTCCCGGAACCGGCTCCCGCGCCGAAGGCCACACCTGCCGCCGCGCCCGCTGACGACTTCGCCCGCTTAAAGCCGGTAATTGTCGCCGCTATTCACCACCATCGCCGCCTTAACCCTTAATTCACGGAGGAATCCATGACCGTTGCCATTACCGATGTCGTCCTGCGCGACGCCCACCAGTCCCTTTTTGCCACCCGCCTGCGCCTCGACGATATGCTCCCCGTCGCCGCGCGGCTCGACGACGTGGGCTACGGCTCCCTCGAATGCTGGGGCGGCGCCACCTTCGACGCCTGCATCCGCTTCCTCGGCGAAGACCCCTGGGTCCGCCTGCGCGAACTGAAAAAGGCCATGCCGAAGACCCCGCTGCAGATGCTGCTCCGCGGCCAGAATCTGCTCGGCTACCGCCACTACGCCGATGACGTGGTGCAGCGCTTCGTTGAGCGCGCCGTCAAAAACGGCATGGACGTGTTCCGCGTCTTCGACGCCATGAACGACCCGCGCAATATGCAGGCCGCCCTGCAGGCGGTGCGCAGCCACGGCGCGCACGCCCAGGGCACGCTCTCCTACACCACCAGCCCGGCTCACACCCTGCAGACCTGGCTCGACCTGACCGAACAGCTGCTGGAAACCGGCGTCGATTCCATTGCGATTAAAGACATGTCGGGCATTCTCACCCCGATGGCCGCCTTTGAGCTGGTGAGTGAAATCAAAAAACGTTATGACGTGAAGCTGCACCTGCACTGTCACGCCACCACCGGGATGGCGGAGATGGCCCTGCTGAAGGCCATCGAGGCCGGCGTCGACGGCGTCGATACCGCCATCTCGTCCATGAGTGCCACCTACGGCCACCCGGCCACCGAGGCGCTGGTGGCGACGCTGGCCGGAACGGAGCATGACACCGGGCTGGATATCCTGAAGCTGGAGAGCATCGCCGCGTACTTCCGCGAAGTGCGCAGAAAATACCACGCCTTCGAAGGCCAGCTGAAGGGCACCGACAGCCGTATCCTCGTGGCCCAGGTGCCGGGCGGCATGCTCACCAACCTCGAAGGCCAGCTGAAGCAGCAGAACGCCGCCCACCGTCTGGATGAGGTGCTGGCGGAAATCCCCCGCGTGCGCGAAGACCTCGGCTTTATCCCGCTGGTCACCCCCACCTCGCAGATTGTCGGCACCCAGGCGGTGCTTAACGTCCTCACCGGGGAGCGCTACAAAACCATTGCGAAGGAGACCGCCGGCATTCTGAAGGGCGAGTACGGCCACACCCCGGTGCCGGTCAACGCGGCATTACAGGCCCGCGTGCTGGACGGCGCCGAAGCCATCACCTGCCGCCCGGCGGACCTGCTGAAGCCGGAGCTGGCGGAGCTGGAAGCCGACGTGAAGCGCCAGGCGCAGGAGAAGGGCATTACGCTTGCGGAGAACGCCATCGACGACGTGCTCACCGTGGCGCTGTTCCCGCAGGTCGGCCTGAAGTTCCTTGAGAACCGCCATAACCCGGCGGCCTTTGAGCCGCTGCCGCAGGCGGAAGAGGCAAAACCTGCCGCCGCTCCGGTGAAAGCCGCCGCTTCCGGCGTCTACACCGTGGAAGTGGAAGGGAAAGCCTTTGTGGTGAAGGTCAGCGACGGCGGCGATATCAGCCCGCTGACGGCGGCCGCTCCGGCGGCGCCTTCCGCCCCGGCTCAGGCTGCCGCCCCGGCAGGCGCCGGTACGCCGGTGACCGCGCCGCTGGCGGGCACTATCTGGAAGGTGCTGGCCACCGAGGGCCAGAGCGTGGCCGAGGGCGACGTACTGCTGATTCTGGAGGCCATGAAGATGGAAACCGAAATCCGCGCCGCGCAGGCCGGAACCGTGCGCGGTATCGCGGTGAAATCCGGGGACGCGGTCGCGGTGGGCGACACCCTGCTGGCCCTGGCGTAAGGAAGAGGAACGGAAATGGAAAGTCTGAACGCCCTGATTCAGGGCATGGGGCTGATGCACCTCGGCGGCGGCCAGGCCGTCATGCTGCTGGTGAGCCTGCTGCTGCTGTGGCTGGCCATCGCGAAGAAGTTCGAGCCGCTGCTGCTGCTGCCGATTGGCTTCGGCGGGCTGCTGTCGAATATTCCCGAGGCCGGGCTGGCGCTGACCGCCCTGGAGAGCCTGCTGGCCCATCACGACGCCGGGCAGCTGGCGGTGATTGCGGCGAAGCTTAACTGTACGCCGGACGTTCATGCCATCAAGGAGGCACTGGCCCTGGCGCTGCCGTCGGTGCAGGGGCAGATGGAAGACCTCGCCGTGGATATGGGCTACTCCGCCGGGGTGCTGGCGATTTTTTATAAGGTCGCCATCGGCTCGGGCATCGCCCCGCTGGTGATATTTATGGGCGTCGGGGCGATGACCGACTTCGGCCCGCTGCTGGCCAACCCGAGGACCCTGCTGCTGGGGGCGGCGGCACAGTTCGGCATCTTCGCCACGGTGCTCGGGGCGCTGACGCTGAACTACTTCGGGATTATCAGCTTCACCCTGCCGCAGGCGGCGGCCATCGGCATCATCGGCGGCGCGGACGGGCCGACGGCGATTTACCTCTCCGGGAAACTGGCGCCGGAGCTGCTGGGCGCCATCGCGGTGGCGGCGTACTCGTATATGGCGCTGGTGCCGTTAATCCAGCCGCCGATTATGAAGGCGCTGACCAGCGAGAAGGAGCGGAAAATCCGCATGGTGCAGCTGCGCACGGTGAGTAAGCGGGAGAAGATTCTGTTCCCGGCGGTACTGCTGCTGCTGGTGGCGCTGCTGCTGCCGGACGCGGCGCCGCTGCTGGGGATGTTCTGCTTCGGCAACCTGATGCGCGAGAGCGGGGTGGTGGAGCGCCTGAGCGACACGGTGCAGAACGGGCTGATAAATATCGTGACGATATTCCTCGGGTTATCGGTAGGGGCGAAGCTGGTGGCGGACAAGTTCCTGCAGCCGCAGACGCTGGGGATACTGGTGCTGGGGGTGATTGCGTTCTGCGTGGGGACGGCGGCGGGCGTGCTGATGGCGAAGCTGCTGAACCTGTGCAGTAAGCACAAAATCAACCCGCTGATTGGCTCGGCGGGCGTGTCGGCGGTACCGATGGCGGCGCGGGTGTCGAACAAAGTGGGGCTGGAGTCGGATGCGCAGAACTTCCTGCTGATGCACGCGATGGGCCCGAACGTGGCGGGAGTGATTGGCTCGGCGATTGCCGCCGGGGTGATGCTCAAGTACGTGCTGGCGATGTAAACCGTTACCTTTCCCGGATTATGGCTGACGCCTTATCCGGGCTACAAATGCACCGCCGTCTGCGGATAGGGAGCCCGGACAGGCGCTACGCGCCGCCTCCGGGAAATATCCCAGGCGGCGCCAAAGCCCAAACCGGAGGTACGTAAAACGTCGTATTCCGACTAAACGTGTTCTGAAATCAGTAAATTTGTGGGCCAATTCCGCGCCGTCGGCCGCTAAAAAAGAGAAAATAACCTTTTGATATCAATTCGCCCAATGTTTGCCCGAAAAATCACGCACTGGTTTGCCCGACGTTCGTTTCAGAACCGCATCTTCCTGTTGATCCTGTTTACCTCGACAATCGTGATGCTGGCGATGTCATGGTATCTCACCAGCATTACCGAGGAGCGCCTGCATTACCAGGTCGGACAGCGCGCGCTGATTCAGGCGATGCAGATCTCCGCTATGCCCGAACTGGTTGACGCGGTGGAGAAACATGATCTACCGCGCATTAAAGCACTTATCGACCCGATGCGTTCGTTTTCCGACGCTACCTATATCACCGTCGGCGACGCGAAAGGCCGGCGCCTGTATCACGTGAATCCAGAGGAGATCGGTAAATCGATGGAAGGCGGAGACAGCGACGAGGCGCTATATAACGCTAAAAGCTACGTGTCGGTGCGTAAAGGATCGCTCGGTTCTTCACTACGCGGCAAGTCGCCGATCCAGGACAGCACCGGGAAGGTGATCGGTATTGTATCGGTGGGCTACACCATCGAACAGTTAGAAAACTGGCTGAGTCTGCAAATCGGATCGCTGATGATCCCGATGGCGATCATGCTGCTTCTGCTGCTCTACTGCGCCCGGCGCTTCTCGCTCCACATTAAAAAACAGATGCTGAATATGGAACCCCAGCAGCTCTCACAGCTGCTTATCCAGCAGAGCGTCCTGTTTGAATCGGTCTTTGAGGGGCTGATAGCCATTGACTCCCACTACCGAATTACCGCCATCAATCAAACCGCAAGGAGGCTATTAAACCTGAGCCAGCCGGAAACCATTCTGATTGGCAAAAGCATCAGCAGCGTGATCTCTCAGGAGACATTCTTCTATGACGCGCCGCAGACCAATAAAAAAGACGAAATCGTCACCTTTAACCAGATTAAAGTGATCGCCAGCCGCATGGCCGTCACGCTCAATAGCGAGCCTCAGGGCTGGGTCATTAGCTTTCGCAGTAAAGACGATATCAACACCCTGAGCCTGCAGCTCAGCCAGGTTCAGCAGTACGCGGATAATCTGCGGGCCGTGCAGCACGAGCATCGCAATCTGATCTCCACCATAGCCGGGCTGCTGTTTTTAAAACGCTATGACAACGCGCTGGATCTTATTCAGCAGCAATCTGAAAGCCACCAGAAGGTGCTCGATTTTATTGCCCGTAATTTTAAAGTGAATCACCTTGCCGGGCTGCTGATCGGCAAGTATTACCGCGCCAAAGAGCTCGGAATAGAGCTGGTATTCGATCCCGCCTGCCACGTTGAGAGCTTACCCTCGTCGCTTTCGCATAATGAGTGGATCTCGATCGTCGGTAATTTGCTGGACAATGCCTACAACGCCACCTTGCGCCAGCCGACAGGTTCAAGGCAGATCGAATGCCTGATCAACAGCGAGGGCGACGAAGCGATTGTCGAGATCGCCGACCAGGGCTGTGGAATTGACGAATCGCTGCGCGATCGTATTTTTGAACGCGGCGTCACCAGCAGCGGCAGCGGCGATCACGGCATTGGACTCTGGCTGGTTCGCAGTTACGTTGAGCAGGCCGGCGGTAATATCGTCGTTGATAACAACATTCCTTTTGGCACCATTTTTACCCTTTATATCCCCCTGACCAGAGATGAACATCATGGATAGCATTACAACTCTCATCGTTGAAGACGAACCTATGCTGGCGGAAATCCTGGTGGATACGATCAAGCAATTTCCCCAGTTCGAAGTCATTGGTATTGCCGATAAACTGGAAAGCGCGAAAAAGCTGCTTCGCCTCTATCAGCCCCAGCTCACTCTGCTGGATAACTTCTTGCCCGATGGTAAAGGGCTCGATTTGATCCGCCACGCCGTCAACACACATTATCAAGGGCGCATCATTTTCATCACTGCCGATAACCATATGGATACCATCAGCGAAGCCCTGCGGATGGGCGTTTTTGATTACCTGATTAAACCGGTTCATTATCAGCGATTACAGCATACCCTGGAGCGTTTTGCCCGCTATCGCAGCTCTCTGCGCTCGAGCGAACAGGCAAGCCAAACCCATGTTGACGCCCTGTTCAACATCCAGGCAAAAGAGCATACGGAAGCCGCAGGCTCTCCGCTGCGCGGTATTGATGAGAGCACCTTTAACCGGGTATTACAGCTTTTCGCCGACCCGGAAACGGTCCATACCGCAGACACGCTCGCCCGTATTCTCGGCAGCAGTAAAACCACCGCCCGCCGATACCTTGAGCAGGGGGTTAAAAACGATTTTCTTGAAGCTGAAATCAGCTATGGCAAAGTCGGCAGACCGGAGCGGATTTATCACGGTAAACATCCTGCGCATATTTAAGTCCCAGGAGATGCCCTGTTCATCGCGCATCTCCTTTCATGCGCTTATTCCACGGTGTAGCTGACAATAATTTGGCCTTTTTTCATCTTCACCTGGTTAATGACGATTTTCCCCAGCTCGGACAGGCTGGCAACGTGCGTACCGCCGCAAGGATAGCTCTGCATATCGCCGAACCCAACCTGGCGCAGGCCATCGGCAAAAGCGACCTGAAGCGGTAAATTTTCTGCCTGCCAGGCGGCGACTTTTTCCAGCAGTGCGCTGGCTTCGGGCAGCCCACCGTTAGCCCCCACGGCAAAAATTATACGGCTTTCTCCCGGCCAGTGATGTCCTTTCATCGGCTGCCAGCCTGACTGCTCGCCGGCCTGGGCAAGCACGTGCCCGGCGGAGTGCAGGCGCGCGTGAAGCCGCCGGCTTTCGGCATCGATACGGATCGTGACCTCGCCTGGCGGCAGCGGCTGTGAAACGATATGCGCTACGCTATCGCCGCGCGAAACCACGCCTTCGACCGCCAGATCGGCAATCCAGCCGCGATCCGCCGGCTGCCCGCCACCCTGCGGGTGAAACAGCGTGCGGTCCAACTCAATGGCATAGCGGCCATCGGCTTCGCTCAGGCAGTTGACGACTCGCGCCAGGCATTCAGTGGCGTCGCTGGTGTAATAAAGGCGTTCAGTCATGGTTGTCCTCCTCTCTGTCAGGACAGTATATTGATATTACTGGTGGCGATAATCCCGCCTGACATCAATGCAATTTTGCTCTGGAAGCACGAATGAATCTGAGCCTACTGCCCGACCTCGCCCTGTTTGTGCAGATTGTCGAACAGGGCAGCTTTTCCGCCGTCGCGCGCCAGGCGGGCGCGACGCCTTCAGCTATCAGCCGCAGCGTTTCGCGCCTTGAACAGGAGATGGGCTGCAAGCTGCTGCACCGTACAACGCGCAAGCTGCGCCTCAGCGAGCCCGGTAAGACGGTGTATGAACATGCGCTGGAGATGCTGGAGTCGGCGCGTCTGGCTATCGATTCCGCCAGCAGTACCCAGGCGGTGGCGCAGGGCAAGCTCACGCTAAGCGTGCCGAAAGCCGTGGGCCGGTTTGCCATTCACCCGCTCATGCTGGAATTTTTTACCCGCTATCCACAGGTCGACGTCTGTCTGCGGCTCGAGGATCGGGTTCTCGATTTTATTGATGACGGTATTGACCTGGCGCTGCGTATCACCCCTACTCCCTCACCGGGGCTACACGGTAAGCCTTTGATGACCATCAGCCACGTCATCTGCGCGACGCCCGGCTACCTGGAGCAATATGGAAAGCCGCGAACGCCGCAGGACCTGCGCGATCATAGCTGTATCAGCCTTGGCGAAACGCCCGCCGATGCGCGCTGGAAGTTCCGCCGAGGGGGGAAAACGGAGACGATCCAGACCCACGGCCGCTACGCCGCCAACCACACCGCCGTACGCCTCGATGCCGTGAAGCAGAATCTGGGGATCGGTAGCCTGCCGCTGTTTACCGCCCGTGAGGCGCTGGCGCGCGGCGAGATTGTGCAGGTTTTACCGGAGTGGGAGTTTATCAGCAGCTATTCCGGCCAGCTGTGGCTACTGTGGTCGGGCAATAAGCATATGCCCGCCAGAATGCGGGCGATGATTGATTATCTTAGCGAGAAGATGCAGCCGGCTTCAGGCAGCACAGCCATAGTGCGACGATCAAAAACCATGGAATAATAAGGCACAGGGCGAACCACCATCCTGAACGACCGATATCGTGCATCCTGCGACAGCCAACGGCCAGCAGCGGGACAATCATCAGCAGTAACAGAATACCGCTGAGCGGCACAGCGAAAAAAATGAACATGCCGTACTCAGAGTTATGCTGCACCGCCAAAAACCAGGTCGCCAGCGGCAAGGCAAGAATCAACAGGTTGATGAGCAAAAAAGACCAAAACTCCTGCCTGCTGGCCACTCCGCTAAAATCGAGGCCCTTTTTCCATCCGTTAAAATACGCTTGTCCATTCGTCATTTTTCTCTCCCTGTTCATAGCCCAATCCAGTATTGGCTGCGTACCGGAGAGATTACGCCAGAATAACCCATCGTGCGATAGCGTAAAGCAGCAAGAATTTTGAACGTGAGTTATTTTATCTCGACTATAAATAAAGCGGGGATGATATATCATCCCCGCTTATTCATCTTGACGATGAATATCATTTAATATTGGTGGGTTGTTAAGTGTAATTTATTATAATTAATTAAGCTCCCCGCTTTAATAATCTCCCGCTCTGATGCGGTTAATCCCTCCATATAAAGCGAGATCTCTTTGACGGGATGCTGAGGGCTAATCACGAAGGCGGTAATCTGGCTCAGATCGCTTTCCAAAGCTGACTTGATTCCCGGGATATAGATAAAGTCGCCCACTTCAAACTCCGGCAGCGCCTCCATCTGCAGCGGCAACATCCCCCAGTTGATAACGTTTGAACGATAGCGCTTGGTCGCATACTGCTGGGCAATATTCGCCAGGCCGCCAAGGACTCGCTGGCAGCTGGCAGCCTGCTCGCGCGCGGAGCCATCGCCGGGTTTAACCGCATACACCATACTGCCTATCTCCGTCTGCTCGAGGGTGACATTTTCCTGTCCCGGCAGTTGCCGGATCCGAGAAAAAACCGCCTCAAGCTCCGGCTCCAGACGGCAAGGGTTGTCGCCTGTCATCCGCAGTGTTTCCAGAGCGGCAATCTTCTTACTGCGGCCAACGTAGCCCGGATCGCGTCGTGAAAGGGTAAACTCGGCCAGCCCTAAAGGATTGGAGCGGAATGATGAGGTTTCTCCGGATGGAATTAGTTCATCGGTGGTGGTCACCGGATCCATTATCTTTGAGGTCACGTTTAACAGAATATTTTCCGTTAGCGCACTCATCTCCGGCCAGTCTTTAATATTCGGACCATAAATCAGCGATTGTTGCGTCGCCCCCTTAATAAAGCCTTGATAAACGCGATTTTTATAAGGCGAAGCATCAAATTCATACTGCGGAATGTTTTCCCAGCAATCGAGTTCGCAAGCCGATGTCAGCACGCCCCCATTGGCTGCCGTCGCCGCAATGGAGCGGGCATCCATCAGCGCGACAGCCGACATTTGCCCATTCCCCGGTTTTGATCCTTCCCGGTTTGGAAAATTACGCGTCGTGTGGCGAATGCTTAATCCGTTATGCATGGGCGTATCGCCTGCGCCAAAACAGGGTCCACAAAATGCGGTGCGCATAATCGCGCCGGCGCTCAACAGCGCGCTGGTCATGCCTTTTTTAGTCAGGTCCATCAATACCGGTTGGGAGGAGGGATATATCGACAGAGAGAAAGCGTTGTCACCACAGGAGTGGTTTTTTAAGGCATGCGCCGCTTCGACCACGTTAACATAGTTTCCGCCGGCGCAACCGGCGATGATCCCTTGCTGAATCCGCAGCTTACCATTTTCGATTTTATCCCGCAGGGTGAGCGCTGCGCGTCCTTGGGAAATTTTATCGGCCGCCGTTTCGACCTCATGCAAAATATCCTGCAAATTGTCATTAAGCGTATCAATTTCGTAGACGTTGGCGGGATGAAAGGGCAAGGCGATCATCGGCTTGATACTACTTAAGTCCACCTCTATGCAGCCATCATAGTATGCCATCTCTTTCGCTGAGAGCGGACAATAGTCCTGCTCCCTGCCATGAATACGTAAGTAGTGTTTGGTCTCTTCATCGGTTTGCCAGATAGACGATAGACACGTGGTCTCTGTTGTCATCACATCCACGCTATTTCTGAAGTCGGTAGACATCGTCGCCACGCCCGGGCCAACAAATTCCATAATTTTATTTTTCACGTAACCGCGCTCGAACACCGCGCCAATTATCGCCAGGGCAATATCCTGAGGGCCAACGCCGGGCGAAGGTTTACCCGTCAGATACACCGCAACCACCTCTGGATAATCAATATCCCAGGTCTCACCCAGCAGCTGTTTAACTAACTCTCCGCCCCCCTCGCCAACCGCCATCGTTCCCAGCGCGCCATACCGGGTATGGCTGTCTGAGCCCAGTATCATTTTCCCGCCGCCGGCCATCATCTCACGCATATATTGATGAATAACGGAAATATGGGGCGGGACATAAATGCCGCCATATTTTTGCGCTGATGACAAACCAAATATATGGTCATCGCTATTGATCGTGCCGCCGACTGCGCAAAGCGAGTTATGACAATTCGTTAAAACATATGGTAATGGAAAACGCTCCATTCCTGATGCCTTAGCGGTCTGGATGATGCCCACAAAAGTAATATCGTGGGAAGCCATCGAATCAAACTTAATTTTTAACTTACGATCATTCCCTGACGTATTATGTGCGGAGAGAATCGACCACGAGATCGTTCTCTTGCGCGCCTCCTCCTTCTCCTCTACCGCGGCTGAGTGATTATCAGCACAAATAATACCATGCTGATGCGAGATATAGACTCCATGGTCATATAATTTAATCATGACATATATCCTTAGATGTAGAAAAAATCACGCCTGAACGATTAGCCCTACTTATTTTAAAAAATCGCTGACCGCAATTAATAAAATGGAAAGAAAATGGGCAGCAAGATAAAGCTCACAATTACCGATATCAACATAAGCGGCAAGCCAACTTTTACATAGTCGACAAACTTATATCCGCCGGCGGAAAAAATCATCATATTGGCAGGCGTTCCCACTGGCGTCGCATAAGCGCATGAACAGCCGATAACAATCGCCATTAACACCGCCCGAGGATCGGCGCCCATCGAATGGGCAATAGACAGGCCAATCGGCATTAATAAAGCCGCCGTTGCCGTATTCGACATAAAATTGGTTAAAATACAGGAGATGATTAATACGGCGCTTAAAAGTAAGAAAGGCGAGGCCTGGTCCCCGAGCAAATCTATTATTGAGCGCGCCATGATCGCCCCAGCACCGGTGGTTTCCAGCGCCTTTGCTAATGCCAGAGTGCCGCCGAACAGGAAAATCGTTTGCGAGTCGATGGCCTGGTAGGCCTGTTTTTCAGTAATCACCCGGGTAATAACCAACGATAAAGCACCAATCGAACCAATAATCGCAATCGGTATACCAATGCTCTTTTCGAAGATCATGCCCAATACCGTCGCGATCAATACCGCCAGCGCAATCACCTGCTTGTACGTCGGGCAATCGACCGTCCTGATGCTTTCAACGCCGTGCTTCTGGAGCGTATTTTTGTCGGGTAATATCCGGTAGCCGATAGTCACAAAATAGAGAATACCGCAGGCTAACATGGGAATACCTAACTTAGCATATTCAAAAAAGCTAAAACTTTGGCCAACCTGTTCCAGCGCCGATTGCGCGATCAGGTTGCCGGGTGAACCGATCAGCGAAAGATTTCCGCCCAACGCAGAGGCACACGCCAGTGGCATAAGCAGTCGAGAGCGGGCGTACCCTGATTTTATCGCTGCGCCTATCACCACAGGAATTAAAACCGCCGCCGTGCCGGTATTGGACAATACTCCAGAAAGGATCCCACAGACTAACATAATGATGACAATGAGCTGCTTTTCGCTCCGCGCATAACGCGTCACAATACCGCCAATCTTATCCGTTACGCCGGTTTCAAATAAGGCTCCGCCAACCACAAACATTGCCACAAACAAAATGACATTTTGATTAATAAAACCGGAAAATGCCGTTTGCACATCAAAAACGCCGGTAACCACCAAGGTAATACAAACAATCATGGCCGTTACAGCCAAAGGGATTTTTTCCCACACAAACATTACTACAGAAAAAACCAATAGCGACAATGTAATCGTAACTGGAGACATAAATATATCACACCTCACCTTATCAAAGGCCATATAATCATATTTAAAATCAGGTAACTTCACCCACACTTAAACGCTCAAATAAAACAACAGAAAAGCCCCATGCCGCTCTGAATAATAAATCTTGCCCATGGGCATCCTGCGATGCCCAGGTAATCCATCATTTTCTCAAAAATAGTTTAAATTACCTTCCAGGCGATTAATATTTCCCACCACCATACCCCTAGCGTGATTTGCAGGAGGAAAGTAAGTAACGCTAATATTCCACCGATAATCCACCATGATTTAATATCATTATAGCCAACGCCAAAAATAACTGGCCCTGCAGCCCCGCCGTAGTGGGTTACCATGCCACCATAAGAGTTGCTGAAGAGTAAGGCCAGCGCGGTTAGCATGACCGGCGCGCCAGAAACATTCGCCAGCATGGCAAAGACCGGTACCATGGCGACAATATAAGCGCTACCCGACGCAAAGAAGTAACGAACTAAAATGCTTAAGGCAACAATAACGATGAAAGCAACATTACCATGACCGTTAAATGAAATATTATTTTTTAATAATTCAGCCAGCCATAAGAAAAAGCCAACTTTAGAGAGCAGGGAACTTAAACCAATAATACCACCGTACCATATGAGCGTATTCCACCCCCCCTTATTCTTAATCACGTCATCCCAGGTCACGATTTTCAATACCAGCATCAGCGCCATTACACAGATTGCAACAGTAGACTCATTGACCCCCAGGGCGCTGCTGAATACCCAACCGCCGAGCGCAAGAACAAAGAGGCAAGACAGCATCTTTTCCCGCACCGTCATGGGCCCCAAAGCGTCTATGCCTGTCTGAGCGATCTTTTTATTATCAACTCGCTTTAATTCTGGCGGATATAGCTTGTAGGTAATCAGCGGCGTCAGCAGCAACATAATGATGCCAGGTAGTCCAGCGGCCAGCGCCCATCCTCCCCAGCTCAATTTTATGTGGCAAATATCTTCGATCATTTTCAGCGCAAGGATATTCCCGGCCATAGCGGTGAAGAACATGTAGCTGGTCGTTTTAGTGACCATATAGATGTTCAGCATGAGGTAATGGCCCACGCGCTTCGCGCTCCTCTCCGGCTCTGACCCTAAGGCGACGGCGACACTATTGATTATGGGTAAGACGATGCCGCCGGCACGGGCCGTATTCGACGGCGTGGCGGGCGCCAGAATCAGGTCAAGAAAAGCGGTAACATAGCCCAGGCCCAACGTCGTACTACCAATTTTGCCGATCAGAATATACGCAATTCTTTTACCCAATCCGGTAATGACAAATGCCGCGCTCAGAGTAAATGCAGAAAACACCAACCAGGTGGTACCTGATGAATATCCGCTTAACACGCTGGCCGCTTTTATCGAACCGTCGCCTAAATTTCCCACGACCACCATTGATGCGGCTACCGCGATCAGGAGGACCACGGGCTCAGCAAAGGGTTTAATGACTAACCCGACGATCGCTGCCAGATAGATACCGGATAATACCCAGGCAAGTTTTGATAACCCTTCTGGCGCTGGGAATAAACTGATGAGTAACGGTATTGCTATTATAACAAGCAGCTTCCATAATTTATTCTTTTGCATTTCCATTCTTTCCCTGTAATCAATATTTAAGGATGCTGGTGAAACGTATTCACATCACTCCCCTCCCCGATTCCGGGTATTTTTATAGATACTAAGACAGTGGGTATTTATTCGGGAATGTAAACCGTTCCTGAAAGGATCTTCCGCGCGGTGCGAATAACCGATGCGCGGATATTTTCTGGGCGTTCAGCAGTCTGACTTAAGTCGACTTCAATACCGCCGCTGGGATGTTCGACTTTAATGATTCCGTCGCCTGATAGATTCGTCAGTTCATTAGCAATGGTTTCCGGAATAATACATGCGCTTGCCAGACCGATAGCACCGGTAATCGCCAGCGATTTATGGCAATTATGCGGCATAAAATAGCGTACGTTTATACTTCCGCCACTTAGCGCAGGAGAAATCAGAACCGGTTTAGGGATAACCATATTAGTTACATCCCCAAACCCCATCGCCTTGCCAGCCTGGATACGAATAGATTCAAGCGATTTTAATAACGCGCTATCCCGATCTAATTCACTTGCAGATTCATATCCGGTTTTGCCCAGACTCTGAGCCGGGATCACCACCATGGGCATCGCCATATCAATACAGGTCACTCGCACATTATCGAATACGTCCATGCGATTACCTGTCGGGAAAAGGCGTCCGGATTTTGCCCCCGCCGCATTCAAAAAAGTCAATGCCACCGGCGCAGCGCGGCCCGGAACGCCATCGATTTGGCTATCCCCTTCATAGATAACCTTTCCTTCAGGTGTTTGAACGTCAGCATCAATAAAAGTATTGGTGTTTACGTTTCTTATACGCACTCGCGTAACCGGAGACGCCGCCTCAACTAACCCATGCTCAATCGCAAAGCCGCCTACCGCACACAGCATATTGCCGCAGTTTGGCGTCGTATCCACCCGCCGTTCATTGACGATGACCTGAACAAACAGATAATCGATATCCGCTTCTTCGCTAAGCGATTGACTGATAATCGCCACCTTACTGGTTTGTGGGCTCCCTCCGCCAATGCCGTCAATTTCCAGCTCATGACCCGAGCCCATGATCGCTAATAAGCAGTCATCACGTTGCTGAATATCCTTGGGTAAATCATCTGCTAATAAAAAGGCACCTTTCGATGTCCCGCCACGCATTAATACACAGGGAATGCTCTTCATAGCATGTTCCTTATTCGCTAAGAAATAGAAGAATGGTGTAAAACGGCTTCGTGAATTTAATTGGTTTTATGTTTTTTAAGATTTTTATTTACTTAATTAACGGCCAAAACAATCACCTCAGGCATTTTACAAATTCATTCTACTTGCAAGAATTTCACCGGTTGATAAAATTTTGCCATAAGAGTTATTCCTGCTGAGCATTAATTAAAAAATACTCCCGCTTAATAATGACTTGTCATCTACTTAGAGAAACGCTTATTAAACCCTACGGAGCAATAATGAAAAATGAACTATCCGGTATGAAAGCCTTTGTCACGGTTGCGGAGCTTGGCTCATTTAGTAAAGCAGCCGAGCAGCTCAATCTCACGCAACCCGCGCTGACCAAAAAAATAAAAAAAATAGAGGGTAATCTGAACATTGCGCTGTTCGAACGAACCACGCGAAAAATTGCGCTTACTCAGGCCGGAAAAATGCTTCTCCCAAAGGCCAAAGCGTTGATTGCCAGCCTTGATGCGGCAATATTTAACCTCAACGATTTAACGTCTCAAATACATGATACGGTGACGCTATCTTGCATTCCGACCGCCGTATTTTACTTTTTACCGCGTGCTATCGTGCAATTTAATCAAAGCTATCCCAACATCAAAGTACGAATTTATGAACAAGGTATAGAAACGTGCATGAACTCAGTACGCAAAGGCGATGTTGATTTTGGAATAAATATGAACTTCATCACATATCCAGACATCGATTTTATCCCTCTGGTGAATGAACCCTTCGTTCTGGCGTGTCGGCAAGACCATCCGCTGGCGGGGAGACAATTAGTCGAGTGGCGTGAACTGGTGAGCCAAACCTTAATCGGCGTCAGGAAATCAAGCGGCAACAGACAGTTAATCGAGAAATGCCTGGCGGATAAGCCCTGGCGACTGGATTGGTTTTATGAAGTCCGACACTTGTCGACCTCGCTCGGTCTTGTCGAAGCCGGGCTGGGCGTCTCAGCGCTCCCCTGTCTGGCGTTGCCCCATAGCGGCAACAGCACCGTCGTGAGCGTTCCGCTTGTCGAGCCGGTGATCCGGCGCACGCTTGGTATGATCCGCGTAAAGAACCGGCCCCTTTCCGCGGCGGCAGAACGATTAGCGTCGCTACTACTGCTGATGTGGACCGATGAAGCGGGCACGTTATGGCGCAACGTCGTCGACCCCATTCAAAACACCTGAGCACCATGCCCGGCCGCTTTATTACCGGGCTAGGGCGCCAACGCAATCACCTCGGCCGCCCAGCGCTGAAATCCTTCGACATCCAGCCCCAGCGCCACCTGCGCATTTGCCGGTTGGCCAAGTTTACCTTCGATATCCACCACCGTGGAGCCTGAAGTCCATGTACCCTGGGTTTCTACCGCCACGAAGCACGGTGCAAGGGTAAAAAGCTGCGGGCGAACCAGCCACGCAATCGCGCACAGGTCGTGCATACGCAGACCGCTGCTCATGCTGCCGCTACGGTAGTGGCTAAACAGCGCGTGCAGCATTTTCCCGGTCTGATTCAACGTCGGCAGAGTGGCGAGATAATCCGGCGCCAGCATCGCCTGATTAGTGACGTCCAGCCCGCACATGACGATATCCAACCCGCTGTTGAACACTTTAGCCGCCGCTTCCGGGTCGATGGCGATGTTAAATTCCGCGTTCGGCGTAAAATTGCCGCGCCCGGCAGAGCCGCCCATGATCACCAGGCGACGGATATTAAAGTGGCATTCTGGGTACTGGGTCAGCAGTAGCGCAATATTGGTTAGCGGGCCGATCGCCACCAGGGTCATCGGCTCCGGGGCGTGCATCAGCGCGTCGCGGATCGCCTGAAACGCCGGTTTCGCCAGCGGCTGGCGGTGATGTTCAACGAAATCGTAGCCTTCCATCCCGGACTCGCCGTGCACCGAGGCGGCGTCGCGCAGAGGGCGAACCAGCGGCATCGACGCGCCCTGGGCCAGGGGAACATCGGCGTTCCAGAAATGCAGAAGCTGAAGGGCGTTGCGGGTCGTTTTCTCCACCGACACGTTGCCCGCTACCGTGGTCATCAGCTGCAGATCAAGCTCGGGGGCGAATAGCGCGGCGGCAATCGCCGCGGCATCATCAATGCCGGGATCGGTATCCAGAATGATAGGTAAGCGCATCGTTTCTCCATAAAAAATGCCAGACGTTAAGTCTGGCATCTTCTCATACTGCAGCGGAAAAGAACTTACTCTACTTCACGGACATCTACGCGCAGCTCTTTCGGCACCTCGAAAACAATGTTCTCTTCGCGGCCTTCCAGCGGCACCGCATCGCCACCGCCCAGCTCCTGTAAACGCGAAATCACGTTCTGTACCAGGATATCCGGCGCCGATGCGCCCGCGGTCACGCCGACGCAGCCCGCTTCTTTCACCCAGGCTTCCTGGATATCGGTCGCGTCGTCAATCAGATAGGCCGCTTTTCCCATCCGCTGGGCCAGCTCGGCAAGGCGGTTTGAGTTCGAGGAGTTCTTCGACCCCACCACCAGCACCACATCGGCCTGCCCGGCCAGCGCGCGGACGGCTTCCTGACGGTTAGTCGTGGCGTAGCAGATATCATCTTTACGCGGCCCGACGATTTTCGGGAAACGCTCGCGCAGAGCGTCAATCACGTCGGAGGTATCGTCGACGGAGAGCGTCGTCTGGGTCATAAACGACAGTTTAGCGTCGTTTTTCACGTCCAGCGTCCAGACATCGTCCGGCGATTCCACCAGGTACATTCCCCCCAGCGGGTTGCTGTACTGGCCCATGGTGCCTTCGACTTCCGGGTGACCAGCGTGGCCAATCAAAATGGATTCTTCGCCGCGACGGCTGGCGCGGGCGACTTCCATATGCACTTTGGTGACCAGAGGACAGGTGGCGTCAAACACCGTCAGATCGCGGCTTTTCGCCTCGTTGCGAACGGCCTGAGAGACGCCGTGGGCGGAGAAGATCAGGATTGCGCCGTCCGGCACTTCGCTAATCTGCTCGATAAAAATCGCACCGCGTTGACGCAGGCTGTCGACAACATAACGGTTGTGCACGACTTCATGACGCACGTAGATCGGCGCGCCGTATAGCGTCAGCGCGTTTTCAACAATGCTGATAGCGCGGTCAACGCCTGCGCAGAAGCCGCGCGGGTTAGCCAACAGAATCTGCATCTTACCCCTCCAGCGCCGGATCGATCTCCAGCACGTCAACATCAAAATGAACGGTACGCCCAGCCAGCGGGTGGTTGAAATCAACGGTGATCGAATCGCCGTTCACTTCGCGGATCACGCCGGGCATTTCGCTGCCATCCATTGCGGTAAAGAGCATAATCGCGCCGACTTCCGGCTCGCCCGCGTCGATAAATTCCCGGCGCGAGAAGTATTGGATCAGGTCCGGGCTCGGTACGCCAAATGCAGCGTCCGGCTCCAGCGAAAAGGTGGTTTTATCCCCTTCTTTCAGCCCCAGCAGATGCTGTTCCAGGCCTTCAGAAAGCGAGGTATCGCCCAGGCGAAAGAGCGCGGGTTTACCGTTATTGCGGGTTGACTCTGCGGTGGAGCCGTCGTCGAGCTTTAAGGTGAAGTGCACCAGCACCGCACTGTTGCTCTGTACTGATTTAGACATGCAGGTTGCTCACTTGTTTTACCCGGCGGCGGTGGCGCCGCCGGGCGAGTTTTGTTACGCCTGTTTCTTCGCAGCCGCGTTCGGTAAGAAGCCTTCCAGCACGATCAGCGCCGCGCCGATACAGATAGCGGTATCGGCGAGGTTGAAGGTGGCGAAGTGCCAGTTCCCGACGTAGAAATCGATCATATCGACGACAAAACCATGCCACAGCCTGTCGAATAAATTCCCCAGCGCGCCGCCAATAATCAGCGCATAGGCAATGTTATTCAGCTTCTGCGTCGCCTTAGAACGATACATCAACACCGCGAGGATCACGCAGATACCGATAGCGATACCGGCGAAGAACCAGCGCTGCCAGCCGCCGCTGTCGGCAAGGAAGCTAAAAGCCGCGCCATAGTTGCGCGCATAGTGCAGATTAAGCGATGGGAACAGCGATACCGTATCCCCCAGAGCAAAGTTCTGGAGGATCAGGAATTTACTGCCTAAATCGATAATCAGCACGGCTACGACGACCCACAGCCAGCGTAGCCCCGTTGAACAAATCGGTTTACTCATCAGGCAAACTTACGTTTTTCGCCGTCACCGGCGATGTTGCTGACACAGCGTCCGCAGATATCCGCGTGTTCCGCCACCTTGCCGATATCCGTGGTGTAATGCCAGCAGCGCGGGCACTTGTCACCTTCGGCTTTGCTCAGCACGACTTTCAGGCCTTTCAGCAGCTCACTCTGCCAGGCGTCGGCCGGAGCCTGCGCATAATCGGCAACTTTCGCCCCTGAGGTCAACAGGACAAATCGTAATTCATCGCCCAGCGCGTTCAGCTTCGCCGCCAGATCGGCATCGGCGTAGAGCGTCACAGCCGCCTCCAGCGAGCCGCCAACCTGCTTATCCGTACGCGCCTGCTCAATGACCTTATTGACTTCGCCACGCACCTTCAGCAGCGCGTCCCAGAAGCCGTCGTTCATCGCTTCGTCCGCGTCCAGGCCAAACAGGCCGGTATACCATTCGCCGGTAAAGACGTATTTCTCGCGGTCGCCCGGCAGGTAACCCCAGATTTCGTCAGCGGTAAAAGACATGATCGGCGCCATCCAGCGCACCAGCGCTTCGGCAATATGGTACAGCGCGGTCTGGCAGCTACGACGCGCGATGCTGTCCGCCTTGGTGGTGTACTGGCGATCTTTAATGATATCGAGCCAGAACGAACCCATTTCGATGGAGCAGAAGCGCATCAGGCGCTGCACCACTTCGTGGAAATCGTAAGATTCGTAGGCTTTGACGATATCGTCCTGCGCTGCTTGCGCACAGCCTACGGCCCAGCGGTCCAGCACGACCATCTCTTCCGGTTTCACCATGTCTTTTGCCGGGTCGAAGCCGTTGAGGTTCGCCAGCAGGAAGCGCGCGGTGTTACGGATACGACGATAGCTGTCGGCGGCGCGTTTGAGGATCTCGTCGGAGACGGCCATCTCGCCGGTGTAGTCGGTGGAAGCCACCCACAGGCGCAGAATATCCGCCCCCAGCTTGTTCATCACGTCCTGCGGAGAAACGGTGTTGCCGATGGATTTGGACATCTTGCGGCCCTGACCATCAACGGTAAAGCCGTGGGTCAGTACCTGGCGATAAGGCGCTTTGCCCTTCATCGCGGTAGAGATCATCAGGGATGACATGAACCAGCCGCGGTGCTGGTCGGAACCTTCCAGATACATATCGGCGGCGTGACCGGTAAATTCCGGACGCACGTCAACAACGGAGGAGTGGGTCGACCCGGAGTCAAACCACACGTCCAGCGTATCCGGCACCTTCTCGTAGCTATCCGCGTCGGCGCCGAGGATATCGCGGGAATCGAGATCCCACCACGCCTGGATGCCGTCGACTTCTACGCGTTTAGCGACTTCTTCCATCAGCTCCAGCGTACGCGGGTGCAGCTCTTGCGTCTCTTTATGCACGAACAGCGACATCGGTACGCCCCAGGTGCGCTGACGGGAGATACACCAGTCAGGACGGTTGGCGACCATCGATTCGATACGCGCCTGGCCCCAGTCCGGGATCCACTGCACGCCTTTGATTTCGGAAAGCGACTGCGCGCGCAGGCCTTTTTGATCCATGCTCACGAACCACTGCGGCGTGGCGCGGAAGATGATTGGCGTTTTGTGGCGCCAGCAGCACGGGTAGCTGTGCTGCATTTTTTCAACGTGCAGCAGCGCGCCTTTTTCTGACAACAGCGCAACGACAACCTCGTTGGCTTTGAAGACGTTTACGCCGTCCAGCGTCGGGTAAGTTCCCGGCAGATAGGCGCCGTCCGGGCCAACCGGGTTAGCGACTTCCAGACCATATTTTTGACCGATGACATAGTCATCCGGGCCGTGGCCTGGCGCGGTATGTACCGCACCGGTACCCGCGTCCAGCGTGACGTGATCGCCCAGGATCGCCGGGACGTCGAAATCGAGGAACGGATGCTTAAAGCGCATCAGCTCCAGCTCGGCACCGTTCACCACCGCCAGGATGGTGTAATCAGCAATGCCGGCGCGCTTCATCACGCTTTCGACCAGGTCTTTCGCCAGGATCAGCGCCTGACCGGCAACCTGCACCAGCGCGTAGTCAAACGCCGGGGAGAGGGAGATGGCGCGGTTCGCCGGCAGGGTCCACGGGGTGGTGGTCCAGATAACCAGAGAAACCGGGCCGTTAACGTCCGCCACACCGAATTTCGCTAGCACCGCCGCTTTATCGGTCGCGTGGAACGCCACGTCGATGGACGGGGAGGTTTTGTCGTAATACTCAACTTCCGCTTCCGCCAGCGCTGAGCGGCAGTCTACACACCAGTGCACCGGCTTAGCGCCTTTGTGCAGGTGGCCGTTGCCGATGATTTTACCCAGCGCGCGGATGATGTTGGCTTCGGTTTTGAAATCCATGGTCAGGTACGGGTGCGACCAGTCGCCGAGCACGCCCAGACGGATAAAGTCTTTACGCTGTCCATCAACCTGGGTGGCGGCGTATTCGCGGCACTTGGCGCGGAACTCGGCAGCGGTGAATTTCTCGCCCGGCTTGCCGTACTCCTGCTCCACTTTCAGCTCGATCGGCAGACCATGACAGTCCCAGCCCGGTACGTACGGAGAGTCATAGCCCGCCAGCCCTTTGGACTTAACGATAATGTCTTTCAGAATCTTGTTAACCGAGTGACCAATATGAATGCTGCCATTCGCATAAGGAGGGCCATCATGCAGAATGAAGGTTTTTTTGCCTTTTTTGGCTGCACGAATGATGCCGTACAGGTCATCATCGGTCCAACGCGCCAGCATTCCCGGTTCACGCTTGGCGAGGTCGCCGCGCATCGGGAACCCTGTTTCCGGCAAATTCAGGGTCGATTTATAGTCACTCATCAGATTCTCGGTTCCGTATTTCGGTTTGATAAACACCGTCAGGGTTATGCCTGTCCGGTTAGCCCAAAGAAGTCGCGGGCCGTTAACTCATCACGTGCGATTTGCGTTTTTAGTTCATCAAGCGACGCAAATCGCTGCTCGTTACGTATTTTTTTACGCAGTATTACATCTATATGGCGACCGTAGAGGTCCATTACAACATCCAGGAGATGAACTTCCAGCTGCTGACGCACGCCGGATACCGTTGGACGAGTACCAATGTTGGCGACCCCCATAAACGGTTTGTCGCCAAGCCCTGTCACTTCTACCGCATAGACCCCTTTTACCGGGGAAACCTGACGGCGCAGCGGTAAATTCGCCGTCGGGAAGCCTATTGTGCGCCCGAGCTCATCGCCGTGCACTACGCGCCCGGAGATGGTAAACGGATGCCCCAGCAGCGTCTCCGCGAGGGGCAGATCGTCGTCAGCCAGCGCCTGGCGCACCGCCGTGCTGCTGATGCGCACACCGCCTTCACAGAAGGTTTGGGTGCTGGTGACGTCAAAGCCATACTCCACGCCGGCTTTTTGTAATAACAAAAAATCCCCCTGGCGACCCGCGCCAAAGCGGAAATCATCGCCAACGGCGAGGAACTGGACACCCAGTTGGCGGACCAGCAGTTCGCTGATAAAGTCCTGGGCGGTCAATGCGGCAAAGCGCCGATCGAAGCGCACGCACAGGACGTAATCGACGCCGCTTTCGGCCAGATAGTTCAGCTTCTCACGCAGGCGCGTTAATCGCGCCGGCGCTTTATCGGCGGCAAAAAGCTCAAGCGGCTGCGGTTCAAAAATCATCACCACCACCGGTAAGCCACGCTGGCGGCCTTCTGCGCGCAAACGCTGCAATAATGCCTGGTGCCCGCGATGCACGCCGTCAAAATTTCCAATGGTCAGCACGCACCCGTGCGGGGCCTGACTGAGATTATGTATGCCGCGTATCAGCTTCATGTCTGGCTCAAAACAGTGAAAATCGTCCGAGTATACCTTGTACAACTGGCGACGTTAACCAGCGATTGCACCTCTTCACTGAAAGATCCCGGTAATTCATTCACTCAGCGCGAGATTGCGGGAAAATCTCTCCGGCGTCGTCGATTTTTATGGTCGAAAGGCTGTATTCGCCAGCAACAAGCTGGTAGAATCTTGCGCCATCACTACGTAATGAAGCGTTGTTAGTTTGAACGACGCTTATTTGCACAAATCCATTGACAAAAGAAGGCTAAACGGGCATTCTCCTCGGCCTTTGAATTGTCCATATAGAACACATTTGGGAGTTGGACCTTGGCTAATATCAAATCAGCTAAGAAGCGCGCCGTTCAGTCTGAAAAGGCCCGCAAGCACAACGCTAGCCGTCGCTCTATGATGCGTACTTTCATCAAGAAAGTATACGCAGCTATCGAAGCTGGCGACAAAGCTACTGCACTGAAAGCATTTAACGAAATGCAACCAATCGTGGACCGTCAGGCTGCTAAAGGTCTGATCCACAAAAACAAAGCTGCGCGTCATAAAGCAAACCTGACCGCTCAGATCAACAAACTGGCTTAATCGCCCGCGCGTTGTCGCTTTGAAAAAAACCCGCGAAAGCGGGTTTTTTTATGTCTGCCATTTATTACGCTGGAGCCTGAACCCGGCCTCGGCATTTTCCTCATGCAGCCCTATGACTGAGGCGGCGTAAAAAGCGCCGAATAGTCACGGTTACAAATCCGCTGCACCGCCGGATGCTGGATCATTCGTTCCGCAAAGATGGCGTGATACTCCTCCATAACGTTGTCCATGCGCCCGATCTCAACTATCGATTCATCGCTATAAAAATCATGCGCATACAGCGTCGGCGCAACGAATATCGCATTGTGCGCCGCGCCGAAGGCCTTCATCAACGCCGCATCGTCGAACTCGCCCAGAATTTCCACCTGTAGCCCCTGCGAATTAAACCAGTTGAGCAGCTTGCGCCCTAGCATGGAACGACGGCCGGGGATCAGCAGCCGACGTTCTTCCAGACAGCCAGGGAACGGTCTTTCCGGCGGCGGATTCATGCACCAGAAGCTCACGCTACACTCGCCAATTTTTACCGAAAATAACCCTTCCTGCTGGGTGGAATCGATGGGACAGTCGGAGATGATCATATCGAGCTTATGCTGGCTTAGCTGCTCAAGCAGCATTTCATGGGTCGACTCGAAACAGCGTAAATGGATCTGTTCGTTATCGACGACGGCGGCATCCAGTACGCCGCTAACCAACCGTTTCGACAGCGCGTCCGCGACGCCAACATCAAACAGCAGATTCGACTCTTTACGATAGTTAACGATATCGAGCATTTCCTGGCTTAGCGTAAACATGCGATCCGCATAGCGGAATACCAGTTCACCTAATTCGCTAGGCTCCAGCCCTCTTCCTTTGCGCTTAAACAATTTCCCTTGCAGGCGTTCTTCCAGGGCCTTAATTTGCCCGGTAATGGTCTGCGGCGTCAGGAACAGCGCTTCAGCGGCACCGACAACGGAGCCTTCTTTGTAGACGTGCCAGAAGTAGTACAGGTGATTGTAGTTGATGTGCGACATGCTTCTCTCCCTGATAATGTCAGGAGAGCCGTAGCCGGCTCCCCGTGAGATGTTAAGCCGCGTAGCCCGAATCCGTTACGCGCTTACGCAATATGATGTATCCCGTGACGGCCGATAGTATCGATCCAATCAGGATGCCAAGCTTGGCCCAGTTGATCAATCCGGGGTCGACGCTGCCGAAGGCCAGGGTGGCAATAAAAATCGACATTGTGAAGCCAATCCCACACAGGATGCCCACCGCCATAATTTGCCTACAGGTGGTCCCTTCGGGTAACGAGGCCCATTTCAGCTTCAGCGCCAGCCAGCAGAATACGCTAATACCCAACGGCTTACCGATAAACAGCCCGGCAATGATACCCAACGGCAGCAGTGAGGTCAGCCCTTCTACCGTGACCCCTTGCAAAGAAACGCCCGCGTTAGCGAAGGCGAACAGCGGCAGGATCAGGAATGCCACCCACGGATGCAGCACGTGCTCAAGCTGCTTCGCCGGCGATTTACCGTTCTGCTCTTTTAGTGGGATCATAAAGCCGACAATAACCCCAGCCAGCGTGGCGTGCACCCCCGACTTAAGAACCGCGGTCCAGAGTATGGCGCCCACCAGGATATAGATCCCGGTACGCCGTACGCCGCACAGATTTAATGCCGTCAGCACAACAATGGCTCCAGCGGCGACAACCAATGACACGACAGAAAGGTCGTGTGTATAGAACAACGCAATAATAATAATTGCGCCCAGATCGTCAATAATGGCCAGCGCCATCAGGAAAATCTTCAGCGCAGCGGGAACCCTATTCCCAAGCAACGCCAGTACGCCCAGCGCGAAGGCAATATCGGTGGCTGCCGGAATCGCCCACCCTTCTCTGGCAATCGAATCCTGGCCGTTAAACGCCAGGTAGACCAGTGCCGGAACCACCATTCCGCCCAACGCTGCGACGACCGGAAATACCGCCTGGCGACGGCTGGCTAATGCTCCCTGATTCATTTCACGCTTCACTTCAAGGCCGATAAGCAGGAAAAATACCGCCATCAGCGCGTCGTTAATCCACAACAGCATGTTCTTGTTGATCTCAAGCGCGCCGACCTTCAGCTGAACCGGCGTCTCAAGAAAAGCGCGATACCAACCGCTAGTCAGGCCGACGTTGGCCATTAGCATAGCCAGCGCCGCGGCGATGATAAGAATGATGCCTCCGGAGGCATCACTAGTAAAAAAACGATGCAGATGTTTCACTTTTTATAATCTCTTTATGGGTAATACTTCGTAATTACTATCCTACTCCGCCTGAATCATCGTTAAAATTAGATTATACATGATAAATAGATCGGTTTTTACGAATCAAAAAAACCCGAGACATATCGGGCTTACCTGCTGTCATCGCGTCCTGGAAAAACTTAATTATGGATAGAGTTCCATTTTGTACACACGGAAACTAATAAAGACCCCGGAAAATCCGGGGTCTGCTGATATTGACGTTAAAGAGATTAATACGCGCCGAGGTCGGTCCAGGTCTTACCCGCGCCGCAGTTCAGATCCGGCTGATTGCCCTGGGACCACCAGTTCACCTGGTAGTTGTGGCCTTTCCAGCTCACGATCTCGAAAGTGCCCCAGTTTGCGCCATAGACGGTATTCGCATCCCACAGCGGGTACGGCGTCGTGGAGTCATCAGGTTCCGGGGTTGGCTCAGGAGTCGGTTCCGGGGTTGGCTCAGGAGTCGGTTCCGGGGTCGGCTCAGGAGTCGGTTCCGGAGTCGGCTCAGGAGTCGGTTCCGGATCAACGCTGCTTGCCGCAGGTACGACCATCAGTACAAAGCGCTGCTGAGTGGACGGCTCATTGTGAACGTCACGGACAAACAGGGTGAACTGGAAGTCGGTGGCTACTGTCACTACAGGCGTCACAAACTCAATCACTTGTGCCGTTTTATCAGCGACGTCAATCGCTACCGGTACGCCCCAGCTGAAGCTCAGCACATCATGGTCTTCATCCGTGGAGCCTGCGCCTGACAGCTGCACGCGGGAGCCGCCAACAACGAGCAGTTCAATCGCTGCTTTTGGCGCATGGTTGACCTTATCGCTATCGTCATCGTTATCAGCCGGATCGACGTTGATACCTTCAAAGTAGAACGGCTCCATATCGATGACTTCTTTACTCATCTGGTAACCCAGACCTTCACGCGCCGCATTTACTAGCACGCCGTTATCCTGGTCGATAGTCCAGGTAAACAGGCCGCCCAACCCCCGTTTCGCTGCATATTCCCCTTTAGCTTTCACGGTACGCGGCGTATCCAGCGACATGAACAGTTTTGACTGCGGGTTATAGAGATAATCAGCATTCGCGACTTTATCGGTATAGACGTTGAAGCCGTTGCGTCCTTTCTGATTTTCCAGATCCAGATAGTTATAAATGGTGTCGTACCATTCGGTGCAACCGGATTCAAACGAGCCGGTAGTGGTACCTTCGCCTGGTTTGTAGGTGCCTTTCAGCGGAGAGAAGCTCTCAATCTCGACGTTACGGCCGTTGCGGGTATAGCCAGCGTAGCCTACGTTGATGCGGTCAGCCGGGAAGCCTTCACCGATCAGATAATCAACAACCGTTTCAACGCTCCACCCGCCCGCGGTCAGTGGAGAGAGGTTGGTGTGATGAGTCACCGTTTCCGCCCATGGGGTGCCGAAGAAGTCATAGGTCATCACATTGATGCCATATAGACCAGCTTCCAGCAGCGCTTTCACGTTGGAATAACCCAGCGTCTGAACGACGGCGGAGCTGGCGATAGAAATTTTAACGTCGCTGCGGCCCGCTGCATCCAGCTGTTTTTTCAGCTCTTTGATAAGCAGCGCATAGTTATCGCCATCTTCCGGACCGAATGGGTTGTTATTGCCCGCATTGTTCGGGTATTCCCAGTCAATATCCACTTCGCTGAACATCGGGAACTGTTTGAACAGTTTTACCACCCCAGCAGCAAACGTTTTACGCGCCGCATCGGTTTTCGCCATTTCATGGAAAGCGTTACTCATGGACCAGCCGCCGATGCTCATAGACAGCGCCAGCGTATGCCCCAGTTGTTTTGCTTTCGCCTGCAGATCGCGCAAACCGCCTAAAATACCGTGAGTAGTTTGTTCGGTGACGGTCATTGGGTCGACATCCCAGCCGCTGGTAGACTGGTTGCAGTTCACATAAGACTGGAAATCGCCCCACGGATCGAGGAAAGTCGGCTCATGAGTGGTTTTACCGGTCTGCGCCGCCGCGGTTTCGATGGTGTATTGCTTCTCACCTTTATCACCAACAATACCAATAAAGCCAAAAATAATTTTGTCGTAAGCCAGCGGATCAACGCTCGCCAGGTCGTAACCCCGACCGCGGTTATTCGGGGTGTCCTGTCCCTGGAGGCGACCATCATATTGTGACCAGTCTGTATAGTAACCAAACACTTTCGGTTTAGCGGCTTCGGCTTTATAGACGTTATATACCGGTTGCGCCACGCGGGCAGACGTATAGCTATACTTGCTGTCTTCAGTAGCAGGATAAAAACTATCTGCTGCATTACTGGTTTCAGTCAGAGTATCACCCTTAATTAATTTGCTGGTAGCCATGATATATTCCTTTTCAATGTAAATAAATTAGCAGTTCGTTCTGCGAGACAGATAATCCATTTTCATCGATGGCATAGCTAATCACTAAACCTCACATGAGAAATTGATTTTTAAATTATGCCTACCTGGTAACAATCACTCACATCAAAATAAACATATCGCGCATTAAGTTAAAAAAACATGAATATCTTAAACATACCATTTTTTCTTAAAGAATATTAAAAAGGCAGTTAAATAGAATTTAAAAATGCTTAAAAGCTGTGATGCAACCAATAAAGCTGCAAGGAAAAAGATGAATATTAAAAATGAAATATGGAATAAGAAAAAACTGATTATTAATATTCTAACCGCTCTCGCACACTCGGATAAAAGGACATGATTGTGAAAACATACATCATCAATGACGATTGCATTTTCAATGAACGGAAATATGAATTAAGAAATGTCTCTAACTCATTAGTCATCAGAATGACCGCAATGCGTGCCAGATGTTTAAGCTTCATTATTGAACATGCACAGGAGGAGGTAATAGGCAGACAGGAACTGACTTCGGCGCTGTGGGGAAGCCGGGGAAATTATGTTAATGACGCGAACCTGACGCAGATCCTCTATCTCATTCGCAAAGACCTCAAAACTTTCGGTATCAATGATCTGTTGATTACCATCCCCCGCAAGGGCATCCAGGTTAACGATCAAATTTCCATTGCAGCGGCAGATTCAGAGACCAGCACAAAACCAGCATTGACCATCATGCTCTTTTGCAAAAAAATCCTGGCCCTCTTGTTCCCTCGCGGACAAAAACGCCCCTTTTTCTGACTTATTAAGGAGATACAGATGAACCCTATTCTTGACGGCATTCTCAACCTCGAGGGTGACTACGTTAATCATCCAAAAGACCTTGGCGGGGAAACCCACTGGGGGATCACTGAAGCGGCCGCCCGCGCAAACGATTACGTAGGCGATATGAAAGAACTAACGCGAGTTGAGGCGTATAGCATTCTTGAAAATATGTACTGGATCAAACCCGGATTTGAGAAAATTTCCCGGATCTCATGGGCCGTGTCGTTTGAATTATGCGATGCCGCGGTAAATATCGGCCCGCATTTTCCCTGCACCTGGCTACAGCGCTGGCTGAACGCATTAAACCGAGAACAGCGTTTTTATCAGGATATTAAAGCAGATGGGATTATTGGGAAAAGGACCCTGGAGATGCTGAGCACTTTCCTCGATATACGAGGCAAAGAGGGTGAAGAGGTTCTGCTGAAGGCCCTTAACTGTAGCCAGGGCGCTTATTATCTCAGTATTACGGAGAGCCGACCTGCAAATGAAGAGTTTATCTATGGCTGGCTAAAAAATCGAGTTACATAACTTCGTCCTACAGGCAGCTAACAAAACGTTGCAGCCACCAGTAAACGAACAAGGCTCATATGAGCCTTGTTCGTTTGTACGATATTATTTAAATAAATCATTACTATTTAATATCTGCCGGACTTTTGTCCCCACGATTTTTAATATAGGTACAGCGAATACCCCTCCGATACCGGAAAAAAGTAAAATCATATTAAGGCTTAAGCCTTTTTCAATGGCGACAGCGCTAACCAGAAAGCTGGTAAAACAGGAAATAACAATTTGCGCCAGGCAACTGATAATACCTTTGTGCAAATGGTTGGCTTTACGGGCATTTGATTTCATCAAATAGCTGACGAAACCACCCCATGCACCGGTTGCGATGACGGTAAAAAGAATTTCCATTTCAAGCAGCATCGCCTTTGGCGTTTCAATCTGAGCGGGAACTGACATATACGACTCCTTATGATTATGACACACTCTGAATCTACCTCTGTTTAAACAAAGTACAGAATCAAAAATAATCATTAAGCGTCCTTTGACGGCCACTACTGTCCTTTTCAACGGCGAAATGCCGAGAGCGTATGCAGCATTGTCACCACTTCTTCAATATTCTGACTCTTACGATTCTTTTTATGCCAGTAAGCATAGATATTAATGGGTTTAAACGTCATCTCGCCAGGCGGTTGGATAATATTAATATTATAATTGCGGTTATTTTTATAAAATATCGCAAGCTTAACTGGCATTAACGCTATCAGCGAGGTGCGCTCCACAATACTGATGATACCGGTGATCGAATCACTCTTATACCCTTTCAGCCTGTGGCCCTGATAAGCGATCTCGCTGTCATATAAGTTTTCGTCATTAATCATCATTGGGGAGAATGGATTGGCCCCTATATTTCCAGACACTTTTTATCGCTTTACCCATTACTGGTTCGCCGCCGCAGATATTCCCGTGGCGAACGATATCCCAGTGCACTGTGCGGATGCCATTCGTTGTAATGTTCGAAGGCCTCCGCAAGGTTCTTTGCCGCTGTTAACCCGTCAGGTTTTGGCATGATGCTGATGTAGTCGCGCTTCATCGTTTTCACGAAGCTCTCCGCCATTCCGTTGCTTTCTGGACTACGTACCGCCGTATGTTTTGGCTCCAGTCCTACCATTCTGGCGAACTGACGCGTCTGATGAGAACGGTAGGCTGAACCGTTGTCTGTCAGCCACTCAACGGGGGATGTCGGCAGCCTGTTACCGAAGCGACGCTCTACTGCACCCAGCATGACGTCCTGCACGGTTTCACTGTCATATCCACCGGTACTTGCCGCCCAGTGAAGTGCCTCGCGATCGCAACAGTCCAGTGCGAACGTGACCCGCAGTTTTTCACCGTTATCACAGCTGAACTCGAAGCCGTCGGAGCACCACCGCTGGTTACTTTCTCCAACGGCCACTTTCCCTCTATGCGCCCGCTTCGAGGGCGGTATTGCCGGTTTACGCTCAAGCAGCAGCGCATTCTGACGCATGATGCGGTATACGCGTTTGGCATTGATCACCGCCATGTCGTCAGTTTCTGATTGTCTGCGCAGCAGTGCCCATACACGACGATAACCATAGGTGGGCAGATCGTCGATAACGGTATGGATACGAGCCAGCGCTTCAGTATCATCAGGCTTGCGCTTGCACCGACGATCCTGCCAGCCCTTCGACCGACGGGCCATGGCATGCAGTTGCGCACGTGAGACCCGGAGGCAACGACTGACAAGGCTTATTCGCCATCCTCCGGCAACAAGGGCACGTGCGCTATCCACTTTTTTTGTCGGCCATATTCAACGGCTTCTTTCAGCAGCTCGTTTTCCATGGTTTTTTTGCCCAGCAGGCGCTGTAACTCTTTAATTTGCTTCATTGCAGATGCCAGCTCCGACGCGGGTACAACCTGTTCACCCGCGGCAACCGCAGTGAGACTGCCTTCCTGATATTGCTTACGCCACAGGAACAGCTGACTGGCAGCAACGCCATGCTGACGGGCGACCAGCGACACGGTCATTCCGGGCTCAAAGCTCTGCTGAACAATGGCGATTTTTTCCTGAACGCTGCGCCGTCTGCGCTTCTCTGGACCTAGAACATCAATCATTCGGACTCCAACGACTAGTCTAAAACTAGTATTAAGACTATCACTAATTTAAGTGATACCAACTGTCTGGAGATTCATGGGGCCAGTCTAGAGAATAAGCTGGTTTGATAGACGGCATGACGGGAAGAAAAAAAATTATGCAAGGATAGCTGTGACAGTTCGCTCAACAAACTATCTTCACTACAGATACAACAAAAATCTTTAAAGCTATCAATAAAGCGACTCTCAAACGCCTCATTGTTGATCGCTTCAGTACTTATCGCGAGATCGCAATCGCCGGAGATGAGTAAGCTTTTCATCTCCTCATTATCTCTGTTTCGGTTAGAAAAATGCCCGAACAGATAGCGATCGAATACTTTTTCATCGTAAAGCTGTGAAAGATAATAGTTTTCGGTAATGTCACCGCCAAGAATAGTGATTCGGTTCTCCTCCTGATGCTTACGCTCTGGGGTTAATGCCATCCTGACGAGGTCGATGACCTGACGAAAACTCTGGTGCACTTCCAGCGCTTTCACCGTCGGGATCAGCCCGTTTTTGCCCCTGACAAAAAGTTCCTCATTATAAAAAAGCTGCAGTCTGGTTAGCGCAATGGAAACAGCCGCCGGTGTTACGGATAATCTTTTTGATGCTTTTGTCACATTTCCTGCCGATATAACGGCATCCAGTACTTTCACCAGATTATAATCAAAATCTTTTTTAAGATTTCTTGCGTTCACGAGCCACCACCCTGGAATAAATAAATACAATATAAATAATTATTTAAGCCATGCATATCATATTCATTCAAAATGTACATTATTAGTATCAAAAAAAATCATATGTAAAAATGATATTTTTGCGCACTGCGCTGCTCATTTCTCATACATCTTTAGTTGGGTATTTATGCAGGCACAATAAAATTAACTATGTTTCAGACAAATAATATTACCATAATAAACAAATAATAATATTATTACCGCAAAGGTGAATATTTATTACAGAGGAGACACTTTTTTATTGCCAATGCGCAAGATATAAAAAAACCCGAAATAAATTTCGGGTTTTTTTATATAAAGTGATGATTAACGCGTCAAATCATCGAAAAATTTCTTCACACCATCGAAGAAACTTTTGGAGCGTGGACTATTCTTCTCACCCGTCGGCCCACCAAAGCTTTCCTGAAGATCTTTCAGCAGCTGCTTTTGTTTATCGTTAAGACCAACCGGTGTTTCGACGACCACGCGGCACAGCAGATCGCCCTGCGCACCACCGCGCACGGACTTCACGCCTTTGCCACGCATCCGGAACAGCTTCCCTGTCTGCGTCTCGCCAGGCACCTTAAGGTTCACACGACCGTCCAGCGTCGGGACCTCAATCTCGCCGCCGAGGGCGGCCATAGTAAAGTTAATCGGTACTTCACAGTACAGGTTGTTGCCTTCACGCTCGAAAATGGCGTGCTGCTTAACCTGAACCTGAACATACAGATCGCCTGCTGGCGCGCCATGCTCGCCGGCTTCACCTTCTCCAGCCAGACGAATACGGTCACCGGTATCGACGCCCGCCGGAATCTTAACCGACAGCGTTTTGGTTTTCTCTACGCGACCATGACCATGACATTTATTACATGGATCTTTGATCAGCGTACCGCGCCCCTGACAATGCGGACAGGTCTGCTGCACGGCGAAGAAGCCCTGGCGCATCTGTACCTGACCCGCACCGTGGCAGGTAGGACAAGTCTGCGGCTGGCTCCCCGCTTTGGCGCCGCTGCCGTGACAAACGTCGCACTCTTCGAGCGTTGGGATACGGATCTCTTTGGTGACTCCGCGAACCGCCTCTTCTAAGGTCAGTTCCATGTTGTAGCGCAGGTCTGCCCCGCGCGCTGCGCGCTGGCGACCACGACCGCCGCCAAAGATATCACCGAAAACATCGCCAAAGATATCGCTGAAATCCGCGCCGCCGCCAAAACCGCCGCCGCCGCCCATGCCGCCTTGCTCAAATGCGGCGTGGCCGTACTGATCGTAGGCGGCGCGCTTCTGGGCATCGGTCAGGACTTCATACGCTTCTTTGATTTCTTTGAATTTAGCTTCAGCCTCTTTATCCCCCTGGTTACGGTCCGGGTGATACTTCATGGCCAGGCGCTTATACGCCTTTTTGATTTCACGCTCTTCCGCCGATCTGGAAACGCCTAAAATCTCGTAATAGTCTTGCTTTGCCATTGGTGTTTTTCAGCCCCTTAACATGCGTGCACGGGCGGAGAGGAAACCTCTTCGCCCGTGCCAGTGTTTTACCCGTTCAAAGGGCGATTATTTTTTGTCTTTCACTTCTTCGAACTCAGCGTCAACAACATCGTCGTCCTTCGCGTTGCTCTCGGAAGCGTCAGCGCCGCCAGCCTGCTGCTGGGCGTGCTGCTGCTGCGCGATTTCCATTAGCTTCTGGGAAGCCTGAGCCAGCGCCTGCATTTTCGCTTCAATATCGGCTTTATCTTCACCTTTCAGCGAAGTTTCCAGCGCGGTCAACGCAGACTCGATAGCGGTTTTATCGTCAGCCGGCAGTTTGTCGCCTGCTTCTTCAACCTGCTTACGCGTGCTGTGCAGCAGGTGGTCACCCTGGTTGCGGGTCTGCACCAGTTCTTCGAACTTACGGTCAGCTTCTGCGTTCGCTTCAGCATCGCGAACCATTTTCTGAATCTCTTCTTCATTCAGACCAGAAGACGCTTTGATGGTGATCTTCTGTTCTTTACCGCTGTTTTTGTCTTTCGCGGAAACGTGCAGGATACCGTCAGCATCGATATCGAAGGTCACTTCGATCTGCGGCATACCGCGCGGTGCCGGGTTGATACCATCCAGGTTAAACTGACCCAGTGATTTGTTATCAGAGGCGCGTTTACGCTCACCCTGAATAACATGGATGGTTACCGCGGACTGGTTGTCTTCGGCGGTAGAGAACACCTGGCTGTGCTTGGTCGGGATCGTGGTGTTCTTATTGATCAACGCAGTCATCACGCCGCCCATGGTTTCGATACCCAGAGACAGTGGGGTAACGTCCAGCAGCAGTACGTCTTTCACTTCGCCGGTCAGAACACCGCCCTGTACGGCTGCGCCAATAGCAACGGCTTCGTCCGGGTTAACGTCTTTACGCGGTTCTTTACCGAAGAACTCAGCGACTTTTTTCTGCACCATAGGCATACGAGTCTGACCACCGACCAGGATAACGTCCTGGATATCGGATACGGACAGGCCAGCATCCTGCAGAGCAACTTTCAGCGGCTCGATAGAACGGTTAACCAGATCTTCAACCAGGCTTTCCAGTTTCGCACGGGTCACTTTGATGTTCATGTGCTTCGGACCGGTGGCATCTGCGGTGATATACGGCAGATTGACGTCGGTCTGCTGAGCGGAAGAGAGTTCAATCTTCGCTTTCTCAGCGGCTTCTTTCAGGCGCTGCATAGCCAGCGGGTCGTTACGCAGGTCAATGCCCTGATCTTTCTTAAACTCGTCAACGAGGTAGTTGATCAGACGAGTATCGAAGTCTTCACCGCCCAGGTGGGTATCACCGTTGGTCGCCAGAACTTCAAAGGTTTTTTCGCCGTCAACTTCGTCGATTTCGATAATGGAGATATCGAAGGTACCACCACCGAGGTCGTATACCGCGATGGTGCGGTTGCCGACTTCTTTATCCAGACCGTAAGCCAGCGCGGCGGCGGTCGGTTCGTTGATGATACGTTTGACTTCCAGACCTGCGATACGGCCGGCGTCTTTAGTAGCCTGACGCTGAGCATCGTTAAAATAAGCAGGTACGGTGATAACCGCTTCAGTTACCGGCTCACCCAGGTAATCTTCAGCTGTTTTCTTCATTTTCTTCAGCACTTCAGCAGAGATCTGCGGCGGTGCGGTTTTGGTGCCCTTCACATCAAGCCATGCGTCGCCATTGTCTGCGGCAACGATTTTGTACGGCATGATAGAAACGTCACGCTGGACTTCTTCGTCCTGGAAGCGGCGGCCAATCAGGCGTTTAATCGCAAACAGGGTGTTTTGCGGGTTTGTCACTGCCTGACGTTTAGCCGGCTGACCAACCAGAGTTTCACCATCCTGGGTATAGGCAATGATAGAAGGCGTGGTGCGATCGCCTTCGGCGTTCTCCAGCACGCGTGCAGTAGTGCCATCCATAATCGCTACACAAGAGTTGGTAGTACCCAGGTCGATACCAATAATTTTACCCATCTAAACGTCTCCACTAAAAATTCAGTCAACATGTGGTTGTGAACCTGTAATAAGGGCGAAACGTGCGGTTTCAACTGCCCAGACATCATTTTTTTTCAGGTTCATTCACTGCGGTTGACTACAAGATGGGGTCACCCGCCGCTTCATCAAGGGGCAAGACAAAAAATTTTTTGTCTTGCCCCTGCCGTCGCGGGGGGCTGGGCATCAGAAGAAGGCCGAAAAGCGGGTTTAAAAACGCACAACACATAATAAATAATAATAATTAAATTAAAACTCATTCATATGATAATTGACATAATCCGCAATGATTACGAGCTAAAGACAATAAAGTTCTGGTGATAAAATATTTTCCACTGATAACAGAACAAAATAATAAGGAAATCCTCATGAAATCACTCATTCATATACCAGTAGGATTATTGTTTAGCGCTGCGTTAATAACATCCGCATCCGCTAACGATCATAAAATCTTAGGCGTTGTCGCCATGCCGCGAAATGAGACTAACGATCTCACCCTGAAGCTGCCGGTTTGCCGGGTGATTAAGCGTATCCAGCTCACCGCCGATCGCGGCGATATCCAGCTTTCCGGCGCGACGCTGTACTTTAAAGCCAGCAATAGCGCCAGTCAGAACATCAGCGTGCCTTCAACCATCCAAGAAGGGGCAACCACCGACTGGATTAACATTAATAGCGATAACGATAACAAGCGCTGCGTTAAAAAAATCGCTTTTTCCGGCCACACCATTAACTCTTCTGACATGGCTTCGCTAAAAATCATTGGCGACGATTAATATCACTGTTCACATTATCTGAGATTTATGAAAATTAATTATCTGGATGATGAAGACCTCTCTTTTCTTCATCGCTGCAGCGAAGAGCATCTGGAAACATTCACCCGAATTCTGACCCACAATGAGAATGGTAAGCCGCGCCTTTCAAGCTCGCTATTGCGTAATGAAAATTTTCAGGCGATGGCCGGGCACCCTGAACGCTATCGTCGCAACTGGCAGCTTATTGCCGGCGAGCTCCAGCACTTTGGCGGCGACAGCATCGCCAACACGCTGCGTCGTCACGGAAAGTTCTACCGGGAAATTTTGCTGGACGTCTGCAAGAGGCTAAAAATCAAAGTAGAGAAACAGATGTCTACGCCGGAAATCGAGCAGCATCTTCTGGAGCACTTTCTGGAACATAGCTGGAAGAAGATGGACGATCGGCAGAAGGCTGACTTTTTCATTGCCGTTGAGTGTCGGGTCAACGAGCATAAAGAGATACTTCCCTATCTGCTACAGACGAATAAGCTGGCGCAGGGCGTCTCGCATCTTCTCGAAGCCCGTCTGACGAAGATCCTCCGCACCCACGCTGCCGTTAGCGTAATCGGCCACGGTTTGGTGCGCGGTGCCGGACTTGGCGGCCCTCTCGGCGCCGCGTTTAATGGCGTCAAAGCCGTGAGCGGCAGCGCTTATCGCGTAACCATTCCGGCCGTACTGCATATTGCCTGTTTGAGGCAAATGACCAGACTTCATCAGGTGAAAAATGAAATTGGTGAAAAATACCCCGCCAGATCATAGACAGTAACGCAGCGCCTAATTATTATGCCGCGCCCCGCCGCTGAGTGGCGGGGAATGCTTCCCTTTCTAATCATTATTTTGAGGAATTATGGGCAACACTAAGTTGGCTAATCCGGCACCGCTGGGCCTTATGGGCTTCGGCATGACCACTATTCTGCTTAACCTGGCAAATAGCGGCCTGTTCGCGTTTGATGTAGCTATCCTGGCGATGGGCATTTTTTACGGCGGCATTGCGCAGATTTTTGCCGGCCTGTTGGAATTTAAAAAAGGCAACACTTTTGGTTTAACCGCATTCACGTCTTACGGCGCTTTTTGGCTGACGCTGGTTGCCATTCTTTTGATGCCGAAAATGGGGCTTGCAGAAGCGCCTAACGCGCATTTCCTTGGAATGTACCTAGGATTGTGGGGCGTTTTTACCTTGTTTATGTTCTTTGGCACCCTGAAAGCCGCGCGTATGCTTCAGTTTGTATTTCTCAGTCTGACCGTGCTGTTCGCGCTGCTGGCGATTGGCCACCTGGCTGATAACGAAGGCATTGTGAAGATTGCAGGCTGGGTCGGTCTGGTCTGCGGCGGCAGCGCCATCTATCTGGCGATGGGTGAAGTGCTGAACGAGCAGTTTGGCCGCACCGTTCTGCCAATTGGCGAAAAGCATTAATTAACTTCGCCGCCCGTCCGCGAGCGGCGAAGTAAGCCCTATCGATTTACGGCAGGCGCTGCAGTTCAGCTTTCGGCGCAGCGACCTGCTCATCCAGTCCCTGGCGTAGCCAAATCCCCAGCCCCAACCCCATAAACGACAGCGCCAGCACGTACCACGCGGGCGCCATCGGCGAAACGCCCATCAGCATGGTCACCGCAATCGGCGTCAGGCCGCCAAAGATGGCGTAAGAGACGTTATAAGAGAATGAAATACCGGTAAAACGGACTTCAGCCGGGAACGCGCGTACCATCACATACGGAACCGCCCCTACCACGCCGACGCACAGGCCCACCGTACCGTAGAGCAGAAACAGACGCTGCGGGCTAGCGCCGGAAAGATGGTAGAAAGCCCAGCTTGCCGCCGCGAGGAATACGCTGCCGACAATAAACGTGCGGCTGGCGCCAAAACGGTCGGCGGCCAGGCCTGCCAGCAGGCAGCCAATGCACAGCATGATGGTGGCTATGCTGTTCGCCTGCAGGGTAATGGCGGGGGCAAAGCCGTAGTGTTTTTGCAGCCAGACCGGCGACATCAGGATCACCACCACCACGCCAGCGGATAACAGCCAGGTTAGCAGCATTGAGACCGCCACCGCTTTCTGATGCTTCAGCGCGACGGCCTTAACCGGCAGCTCCTGCGCTAACGCCTTGCGCTGCTGCATTTCGAGGAAAACAGGCGTCTCCTGGAGCCAACGGCGCAGATACATGGCAACGAGCCCAAACGCGCCGCCCAGCAGGAATGGAATACGCCAGCCGCCATCATGGATACCCTGCGGCGTCAGGTTGGTATTAATCAGCGTCGCCACCACCGATCCCAGCAGGATCCCAACCGTCAGGCCGGCGGTCAGCGTCCCGCAGGCGATACCGATTCTTTTTTCCGGCACATGCTCAGCCACAAAAACCCAGGCGCCGGGGACTTCACCGCCAATCGCCGCCCCCTGAAGAATACGCATAAATAGCAGCAAAAGCGGCGCCACGATGCCCACCGACGCGTAGGTGGGCAGCAGGCCAATCGCCAACGTAGGCAGCGCCATCAGTAAAATGCTCAAGGTAAACATTTTCTTACGCCCGACCAGATCGCCAAAGTGGGCCATAATGATGCCGCCAAGAGGACGCGCTAAATAGCCCGCCGCAAATATGCCGAAGGTCTGCACCTGGCGCAGCCACTCCGGGATATCCGCCGGGAAAAATAGCTCGCCGACAACGGCGGCGAAGAAGACAAAGATGATGAAATCATAAAACTCCAGCGCGCCGCCAAGGGCGGCCAGCGTCAGTGTTTTATAATCCTGTCGGTTCAGAGGTCGGGTATAGTGTGGCATAACGGGCAATCATCCAGAGGTATGAAGATGTTCTACGCAATGTGTAAAGTTAAAAACACTATATCGTAAATAAAACAACACACCACTGGAGATGCAGGTTATATCAGGAATGTGGGAAATTCAGGATAATGTTTCACGCCTGGCGCTTTTAGGGCGAAAAGCTGCTACTACATCGCAGTTCGTTTCGACATAGGGCCCCTCAAGCAACTGTACACAATACGGTACACTTGCAAATACCCCGTGCACCAGCACGTTGCCTTCCGCATCTTTCACGCCTTCCAGCGTTTCCTCGATAGCTTTTGGCTGCCCGGGCAGATTAAGGATTAGCGCCTGCTTGCGGATGACGCCAACCTGACGAGAAAGAATGGCCGTTGGTACGAAGTGAAGGCTAACCTGGCGCATTTGCTCGCCAAAGCCGGGCATAACCCGATCGGCAATCGCCAACGTCGCATCTGGAGTGACGTCACGACGGGCCGGGCCCGTGCCGCCGGTAGTCAACACCAAATGGCAGCCCATTTCATCAACCAGTTCGCACAGCGTTTGCTCAATAATAACCTGTTCATCCGGGATCAAGCGGGTCTGCAATTCGAAAGGCGTGGAGAGCGCACGGGCCAGCCACGCTTCAAGCGCGGGGATGCCTTTATCCTGATAGACGCCGCTGGAGGCGCGATCGGAAATGGAAACTAAGCCGATTCGTAAGGTGTTCATGATTATTCCGTTCAAACAGTATTAATAAACAGAATAATACACCGAGGGGAGCAAGGCAGACAGTTTAATGTGGCCGACGGGCGTCGGCCACATGCGGAATTACAGCAGATCGCCGATCATTTTTTCCAGTTTTTCCTGGTCGATCGCAAACTTGCGGATACCTTCCGCCAGTTTGTCTACCGCCATCGGATCCTGGTTGTGCTGCCACAGGAACTCGGATTCGGTGATACGAGCCGGACGCGCTTTAACTTCGCCGCTAAAGGCCAATTTACGCTCGATAGCGCCTTCGCTTTCCGCCAGCTCTTTCAGCAGGGCCGGAGCGATAGTCAGGCGGTCACAGCCAGCCAGCTCCAGGATCTCGCCGAGGTTACGGAAGCTTGCGCCCATAACCACCGTCTCGTAGCCGTGCTGTTTGTAGTATTCGTAGATTTCGCTTACCGAAACCACGCCCGGATCTTCTGCCGGCGCGTACTCTTTCTTATCGGTATTGGCTTTGTACCAGTCGAGGATACGGCCAACGAACGGAGAAATCAGGAATACGCCCGCTTCGGCGCAGGCACGTGCCTGAGCGAAGGAGAACAGCAGCGTCAGGTTGCAGTTGATGCCTTCTTTTTCCAGCTGCTCAGCGGCGCGGATGCCCTGCCAGGTCGAAGCCAGTTTGATCAGAATGCGATCGTTGCCGATGCCGGCATCGTTGTACAGCTTGATAAGGCGCTTAGCTTTGGCGATAGATGCCTCGGTGTCATAGGACAGGCGAGCATCGACTTCGGTGGAAATACGGCCAGGGATCAGCTTAAGGATTTCAAGACCAATGTTCACCGCCAGCTTATCGGAAGCATCGATAATCTGCTGCGCGCGGTCGCTGCTCTGGCCGCGAGCCCAGGCAACAGCGTCATCGATCAGCTTACGGTACTCAGGGATCTGAGCCGCGCCGAGAATCAAAGAAGGGTTAGTCGTGGCGTCCTGAGGCTGATACAGCTTCATTGCCGCGATATCTCCGGTATCAGCTACGACAGTGGTGTACTGACGCAGAGAGGTCAATTTATCCGTCATGATAGTGTTTCTCTTAAACAGCAGTTAAGGGGATGTAACCGGTCTGCCAAGATGATAACACGCTGCCGGGGCAGCGCAACCGCCTACAATGCATGAGCGCAGAGTGTGATAAACTGGGCCAATTAATTACCTGAACACTAAAGGATTGTCACTGGATTGGTAGCGCTTACACTTGCGCACCGATATGGGCAAGAGGATGCTTGATGCCTGATTTTCTTTCGTTTATCAATGAAATACTCTGGGGCTCGGTAATGATTTATCTGTTACTGGGCGCCGGCGTCTGGTTTACCTGGCGAACAAAATTCATTCAGTTCCGTTATATCCGCCAGTTCAGCAAAAGTCTGAAAAAGAGCCTTCAGCCGCAGCCCGGCGGCTTAACGTCTTTTCAGGCGCTGTGTATGAGTCTGGCGGCGCGCGTGGGCAGCGGCAATATGGCAGGCGTTGCGCTGGCCATTGCCGCAGGCGGCCCCGGCGCCGTATTTTGGATGTGGATCTCGGCGCTGCTCGGTATGGCCAGCAGCTTTGCCGAATGCTCTCTCGCCCAGCTTTATAAAGAGCGCGACTCCCGCGGGCAGTTTCGCGGCGGCCCCGCCTGGTATATGGCCCGGGGACTAGGTATGCGCTGGATGGGCGTGCTGTTTTCCATTTTTCTACTGCTGGCCTACGGGGTCATCTTTAATACCGTACAGGCCAACTCCGTTGCCCATGCCATGGCGTATGCGTTTCATTTACCTGAGGCGATTACCGGCGGCGTCCTGGCGGTTCTGACCCTGCTGATCATCATTCGCGGTATTCGCGGCGTAGCGCGAATGATGCAGTGGCTCGTGCCAGTGATGGCCCTGCTATGGGTGGCGACCAGTCTGGTCATTGGTCTGTGGCATATCACCTCCCTGCCAACGATTTTTGAAACTATCTTCCGCTGCGCTTTCGGCTGGCAAGAGGCCGCTGCGGGCGCAGTCGGCTATACCATCAGCCAGGCGCTAACCAGCGGCTTTCAGCGCGGGATGTTTTCCAATGAAGCGGGGATGGGGTCAACGCCTAATTCCGCCGCCGCCGCTGCCTCCTGGCCCCCTCACCCAGCGGCGCAGGGGATCGTACAGATGATTGGCGTTTTCATTGACACCATCGTGATCTGTACCGCCAGCGCCGTGATCATCATGCTGGCGCCGCGAGACGGCAATGCAGAAGCGGTGAACGGCATTCAGGCTATTCAGCACTCGATGAACAACCTCATCGGCGACTGGGGTTCCAGCTTTGTCGCTATCATAGTGCTACTGTTTGCCTTCAGCTCGATCGTCGCAAACTATATCTATGCCGAAAATAATCTCATTTTTCTCCGCATGGATAGTGACCGTAATATCTGGCTGCTGCGTCTGCTTACGCTGTGCATGGTTGCTACCGGTGCGATGATCGGCCTACCGGTGGTGTGGCAGATGGCGGATACCATCATGGCGTTGATGGCGATAACCAACCTGACGGCTATCCTGCTGCTCTCGCCAACGGTGCGCATTATTGCCAGCGATTATCTGCGGCAGCGGAAGCTGGGCCAGCGGCCGGAATTTGACGTCACCCGCTACCCTGAGATTCATCAGCAGCTGGTACCGGGAACATGGGACAACCTGCCGCGCGAATAGCGCGGCAATCGCAGCTATCGATCCTCTCATGACGTTTTTTTGCTAAAGTCGTCAAAAATTTCCCGCAAGGACTGGATATGCTCATACTGATTTCACCTGCAAAAACGCTCGATTATCAAAGCCCGCTGGCAACGACGCGTTATACCCAACCTGAACTGCTGGAACACTCTCAGGAGCTTATCGGCATTGCCCGCCAGCTGTCGGCGCCACAGATTGGCAAACTGATGGGCATCAGCGACAAGCTGGCTGACCTGAACGCGACCCGCTTTCACGACTGGCAGCCAGACTTCACCCCGGACAACGCCCGCCAGGCGATTCTGGCGTTTAAGGGGGATGTCTATACCGGCCTGCAGGCAGAAACCTTTAGCGAGGCTGATTTCGATTTCGCCCAGCAGCATCTGCGAATGCTTTCCGGGCTGTATGGCGTTCTGCGCCCGCTGGATCTGATGCAACCTTACCGCCTGGAAATGGGGATTAAGCTTGAGAACGCGAAAGGCAAAGATCTGTATCACTATTGGGGAGACGTGATTACCGATAAGCTGAATCAGGCGCTGAAAGCCCAGGGCGACGATATTGTAGTAAATCTGGCCTCTGATGAGTACTTCAGGTCGGTAAAACCCAAACGGCTTGAGGGCCAGTTGATTAAGCCGGTATTCCTCGATGAAAAAAACGGCAAGTTTAAAGTGATCAGCTTCTACGCTAAAAAAGCGCGCGGCTTGATGAGTCGTTACATCATTGAGAATCGCTTAACGAAGCCGGAGCAGCTGACCCGCTTTGATAGCGAAGGTTATTTCTTTGACGCCGACGCGTCGGGTAAAGGGGAGTTGGTCTTTAAACGCCACGAGCAGTAAAAGAAAACTCCCCTGCCGCGGATAACGCAGCAGGGGAGCGTGAGTTCGGATTTAACCCATCATCAGCTTACGCAGCGCGGCAAAATCGGCCGGCAGGTTATGCGACAGCAGCGGCAGGTCTGCGCGATCGGCCAGCTCTTTTGGCAGCGGCAGCGTCTCTTGCAGAATCTCTTCCACGCTCTCTTTAAATTTCGCCGGATGCGCCGTGCCGAGGAACAGGCCGTACTCGCCCGGCTGCAGCTGGTCGCGCAGCGCGCGATAGGCAATTGCCGCATGCGGTTCTGAGGTATAGCCGATGGCCTTCAGCTCACGCATGGTCTCTTTGGTGGTTTCATCATCCACTGCCGCGTAGCCCAGCTCATTCAGACGCCAGATTTTACGACGGAATAGCTCTTCCACGCGCGGCCAGTTGTTCGGCTGGCTGACGTCCATGGCGTTGGACAGCGTGGCCTGAGTCGCTTTCGGCGACCAGTTACCGTCCTGCAGGAAGCGCGGCACGGTGTCATTGGCGTTAGTCGCCGCGATAAAGCGTTTGATTGGCAGACCCAGGGATTTGGCCAGCAGACCGGCAGTAAGATCGCCAAAGTTACCGCTGGGTACAGAGATAACCAGCTGATTACGGGCTTCCTGAGGCAGCTGAGCAACGGCTTCAAAATAGTAACAAATCTGCGCCAGCAGACGGCTGATATTGATTGAGTTAGCCGAGTTCAGACCCAGAGCAGCCTTCAGCTCTTCATCATCAAAGGCCTGCTTAACCAGCGCCTGGCAGGCATCAAAATCACCGTCGATTGCCACAGTTTCAATGTTGCCACCGAGGGTACAGAACAGCTTTTCCTGCAGCGGGCTGATTTTGCCGCGCGGATAGAGAATGACCACTTTGACGTTTGGCAGGCCATAAAACGCGTGCGCAACCGCCGCGCCGGTGTCGCCGGAGGTGGCCGTCAGAATAGTGACCGGTTTGTCGCCGGCGATATGGGTCAGCATCTGCGCCATAAAGCGGCCGCCGAAGTCCTTAAACGCCAGAGTCGGGCCGTGGAACAGCTCGAGGCAGCCGACATCATCCTGCACTTTGCTGACCGGCGCCGGGAAGGTGAACGCGTTGCCGATGCGTTCTTGCAGAACATCATGCGGGATCTCGTCGCCGATAAATGCCGACAGGATTTTCGCGCTACGCGACACGAAGTCCTGCTGCAGCATTTCGTCGATTTCACTCAGGCTGAATTCCGGCAGATCGTGCGGAAAGAACAGCCCCTGATGCTTGCCAAGCCCCTGAGTGACGGCCTGCGCAAAGCTGACCTGTTCGTTATGATCTTTTAAGTTATAGAGTTTCATTGGTTATCCCACTACTCGAGCGCCCGCCGTGTCCAGCCGGCAAATATGAACGAAGCCTTCCTGATTTTGCAGATAGTGCGTAGCCAGCCAGTCGGCGACGCGCTGCGCGGTTTCCGGTTTATCGCATAATGCGAACAAGGTTGGACCGGAACCGGAAATGCCGCATGCCTGCGCGCCAATTTCCATTGCTGCCTGACGCGCTTCGCTGAAGCCCGGCAGTAGTTTGGTACGATACGGTTCGGCAATCACGTCTTTCATCAATTTCGCCGCCAGCTGAGGCTGGCGGGAATAGCAGGCGTGAATAAAGCCCGCCAGATGACGACCGTGGGCAATACAGTCCTGACGGCGATACTGCGCCGGCAGAATTGCCCGCGCTTCCGCCGTTGAGACCTTAATCCCCGGATAGGCCAGCACCCACAGCCACTCGTCGAAGGCCGGAATCTGCTGACTGATGATGCCGTTTTCCTCAAGCATCAATTGTATCCCGCCCAGATAGCACGGCGCGACGTTATCGTAATGGATACTGCCGGAAATCCGCCCTTCCATCTCCCCCATCAGCGCCAGCATCCGGCTCTCATTGAGCGGCTTGCCGCAAAATTCATTCATCGCCACCAGCGCGGCGACCACGGAACAGGCGCTGGAGCCCAGCCCGGAACCGATCGGCATGTTTTTTTCCAGCGTCATCGCCACCGGAACCTTTTTGCCAATCTCCTGGCAAAAACGCTCCCAGCATTGATAGACGATGTTTTCCTGTGGCGCCGTCGGCAGTTTGCTGGCGAACCGACCCACGTTTTGCAGGCTGAAGCTCGTCGCCGCCTCAACCGAGACGTTGTCCCCTAGCAGAGTGCCATCAACCGGCGTGACCGCCGCGCCCAGCACGTCAAAGCCGACGCTCATATTGGCACTGGAAGCCGGGGCATATACTTTGACCATCTTAAACTCCTAACTTCCATGACAGGGTACGCAGCAGGTCGGCGAATACGCCAGCCGCCGTCACATCGTTCCCCGCGCCATAACCGCGCAGCACCAGCGGCAGCGGCTGGTAATAGTGGCTGTAGAACGCCAGCGCATTCTCGCCGTTTTTCACTTTAAACAGCGGATCGTTGCCATCAACCGCGGCGATTTTGACGCGACAGGTGCCATCCTCTTCGATATTACCGACATAGCGCAAGACCTTACCTTCATCGCGCGCTTTGGCGACCCGCGAGGCAAACTCATCATCCAGAGAAGGCAACCGCGCCATAAAGCTGTCAACATCGCCGCTGGCATCAAACTCCGCCGGCAGCACCGGTTCCACGATAATGTCAGACAGTTCAAGCTCACGCCCGGTTTCACGCGCGAGGATCAGCAACTTACGCGCGACATCAACGCCAGAAAGGTCGTCGCGCGGATCCGGTTCGGTATAGCCCATCTCACGCGCCAGCCTGGTCGCCTCAGAAAAGCTCACGCCCTCATCGAGTTTGCCGAAGATAAACGACAGCGAGCCAGACAGAATACCGGAAAAGTGCAGCAGCTCATCGCCCGCGTTCAGCAAATTTTGCAGGTTTTCGATAACCGGCAGCCCCGCGCCGACGTTGGTGTCGTATAAAAACTTACGCCGTGAGCTGCTTGCGGCGTGGCGCAGCTGATGATAGTAATCCAGCGATGAGGTATTGGCCTTTTTGTTCGGCGTGACCACGTGGAACCCTTCGCGCAGGAAATCGGCGTACTGATCGGCCACGGCCTGGCTGGAGGTACAGTCGACAATCACCGGATTCAACAGGTGGTACTCTTTCACCAGACGAATGAGTCGGCCCAGATTGAACGACTCTTTGGCTTCCGCCAGCTCGTCGCGCCAGTGTTCAAGGTTCAGGCCGTGTACGTTAGTCAGCAAGGCGCGAGAGTTGGCCACGCCGCAAACGCGCAGGTCGATATGCTTACTCTTCAGCCAGCTCTGCTGGCGTTTGATCTGTTCGATCAACGCACCGCCGACGCCGCCGATGCCAATGACAAACACTTCAATAACCTGATCGGTATTGAACAGCATCTGGTGAGTCACGCGCACGCCGGTGGTGGCGTCATCGTTGCTGACGACAACGGAGATAGAGCGCTCGGAAGAGCCCTGAGCAATAGCGACAATGTTGATATTGGCGCGGGCCAGCGCAGCGAAGAACTTCGCAGAAATTCCGCGCAGCGTGCGCATACCGTCACCAACAACGGATATAATCGCCAGGCGCTCCATTATCGACAGCGGCTCAAGCAGCCCCTCCTTCAGCTCCAGATAAAATTCATCTTCCATCACCCGCTTCGCCCGAACGCAATCGCTCTGCGGCACGCAGAAGCTGATGCTGTATTCAGAAGAGGACTGGGTAATAAGAACAACGGAGATTCCCGCGCGGGACATGGTGGCGAACACGCGCGCCGCCATGCCAACCATGCCCTTCATCCCCGGACCGGAGACGTTGAACATCGCCATATTATTGAGGTTGGAGATCCCCTTCACCGGCAAATCGTCTTCATCGCTGCTGGCGCCGATAAGCGTACCCGGCGCCTGCGGATTGCCGGTGTTTTTGATTAAACAGGGGATCTGGAACTGGGCGATAGGGGCAATAGTACGCGGGTGCAAAACTTTAGCGCCGAAGTAGGAGAGCTCCATCGCTTCCTGATAGGACATCGACTTCAGCAAACGCGCATCCGGAACCTGACGCGGGTCGCAGGTATAAACACCGTCAACGTCGGTCCAGATCTCGCAGCAGTCGGCGCGCAGGCAGGCGGCCAGCACTGCTGCTGAGTAGTCAGAACCGTTACGCCCCAGCACCACCAGCTCACCTTTTTCGTTACCCGCGGTGAAGCCCGCCATCAGCACCATATGGTCAGCCGGGATCTGGCTGGCGGCAATACGCCGAGTCGACTCGGCGATATCAACGGTGGATTCGAGGTAATGGCCAACGGCAAGCAGTTTTTCAACCGGGTTGATCACCGTGACGTCATGACCGCGCGCTTCCAGCAAGCCTGCCATAATGGCGATAGAGAGCTTTTCTCCCCGGCAAATAAGGGACGCATTAACGCTATCCGGGCACTGCCCAAGCAGACTAATGCCGTGCAGGACGTGTTTGATTTGCGCGAATTCCTGCTCAACAAAAGCTTTCAGCGGCGCAAGCGGAAAGCCCGGTTGTGCATCGGCGAGACCTTGCAGAAGTTCGGTGAAAATGCGTTCGGCATCGGCGATATTGGTCAGCGCATCCTGCCCGCCAATGGTTTTTTCGATCATCGCAACCAGATGGTTAGTGATCTTCGCCGGGGCAGATAGTACGGTCGCTACCTGCCCCTGCCTGGCATTACTCTCCAGAATATCGGCAACACGCAGAAAACGTTCTGCATTTGCCACTGATGTACCGCCGAACTTCAACACACGCATGGTTATGACCCCTTGATTTTTTATCGAAAAAAAAGCCCGCACTGTTCAGGTGCGGGCTTTTTTCTGTGTTTCCTGTACGCGTCAGCCCGCACCGTTACCTGTGGTAATAGTGGTGGTGATAATCGTGGTGATCATGCCGATGCGATTCATGGATGTTGTGTACTCTGTAATTTTTATCTGTCTGTGTCCTGTGCCTATATTGGTTAAAGTATCTGTCGACTTAAGTCAACGAATTTCTACTTTTGGCCCATTTTTTCACACCTGGCCAATACGCCATGGCCGCCTGATAATTCATCCGCATTTGCGCATCAGGAGGCCAATAATTAGCACATAAGACCATATGAAAATGGTATGACAGAACTTTAACCTGGAAGGTTTTTTTCAATATCGTGCAGTAAACGATGCAGCATGGCAGTATCCCGCTGCTGCAAAAGACCCATTCGCTGCTGGAGCCAGTCGGTCAGTTTTATATCGTCACCCACGCCGAGGCGCTCGAGCAGATCGCGAGTGCGAAGGCGTAGCGCCTGCAGCTGATTGTCATCCACGCTAGCGGATGTTGGCGGGGTATTCTGCAACAACGAGGTCAGCTGATAACAATAGACCATCACCGACTGCCCCAGATTGAGCGAGGGATAGTCAGCCACCATCTGCACGCCGCTCAGCACATCGGCAAGGGCCAGCTCTTCGTTGGTTAATCCGGAATCTTCCCGGCCAAACACCAGCGCGGCATGATGCATCCATTGCGCTTTTTCTTCCAGCAGCGGCAAGAGCTGCTGCGGCGTCGCGTAGTAGTGAAAACGCGCCCGGCTACGGGCGGTAGTGGCGACGGTAAAATCGACATCGTGCAGCGCCTGCTCAAGCGTGGCATAAGTTTTAACATTGTCGAGGATCTCGCCAGAACCGTGCGCGACCCAGCGCGCCGCAGGCTGCAAATGAGCATCGCTATCGACGATACGCATATCGCTAAACCCCATGGTTTTCATCGCTCTGGCTGCCGCGCCCACGTTTTCTGCCCGCGCCGGGGAGACTAATACAATTGATAAACGCATTTGGTTTCTCTTTTACTTTTTAGGCGGCGGGAATGACGATTTTTCCCTTCATATTACGCGCCGTGAATTTACAAATTTGCAACAAAAATCACTAAATTTGAGCTTTATCACCCATAAAAAAAACTAAACTATTCCCAAGGCACCGTGTCACAGAGTATGTTAACAGAACAGCTTTATCCGTATGTTTGGCAATGAAATTTATGTCCGAATACGTTTTTAGGCTTTGGATTCATCACGTTTATTATTTTCTTAGCGTAACTAATTGCGCATGATATGAATTGTGACGATGAATCCCGTTTAGATGCAATGATTTCACAAGACTGTTAACGTGCTACAATTGAACTTGATATATGTCAACGAAGCGTAGTTTTATTGGGTGTCATGCCTCACTTAGCCTGTTATGTTGCTGTTAAAATGGTTAGGATGACAGCCGTTTTTGACACCGTCGGGTCCAGAGGGAAAGTACCCACGACCAAGCTAATGATGTTGTTGACGTTGATGGAAAGTGCATCAAGAACGCAATTACGTACTTTAGTCATGTTACGCCGGGCATGTTAATTTGCGACATGCACCAGGCAGGTCAGGGACTTTGGTACTTCCTGTTTCGATTTAGTTGGCAATTTAGGTAGCAAACATGCAGACCCCGCACATTCTTATCGTTGAAGACGAGTTGGTAACACGCAACACGTTAAAAAGTATTTTCGAAGCAGAAGGTTATGATGTATTCGAAGCGACCGATGGCGCGGAAATGCATCAGATCCTGTCTGAAAATGATATCAACCTGGTGATCATGGATATCAACCTGCCAGGCAAAAATGGTCTCCTGTTAGCACGCGAGCTGCGTGAGCAGGCGGACGTCGCGCTGATGTTCCTCACCGGCCGCGATAACGAAGTGGATAAAATCCTTGGCCTCGAAATCGGTGCCGATGATTATATCACTAAACCTTTCAACCCACGTGAACTGACGATTCGCGCGCGCAACCTGCTCTCCCGTACCATGAACCTTGGTACCGTGAGCGAAGAACGCCGTAGCGTAGAAAGCTATAAGTTCAACGGTTGGGAGCTGGATATCAATAGCCGTTCGCTGGTTAGCCCTAATGGTGAGCAGTACAAGCTGCCGCGCAGTGAATTCCGCGCCATGCTGCACTTCTGCGAAAATCCGGGCAAAATCCAGTCGCGTGCGGAACTGCTGAAGAAAATGACCGGCCGTGAGCTGAAGCCGCACGACCGCACCGTGGACGTAACCATCCGTCGCATTCGTAAACATTTTGAATCCACTCCGGATACCCCGGAAATTATCGCCACCATCCATGGCGAGGGGTACCGCTTCTGTGGAGATCTGCAGGAATAACACCGTTTTTCTTGCTGTCATAACGTAAAAACGGCGCAATTCGCGCCGTTTTTTTTTATTTCCAGATCCTCAGCTTATCGCCATCATCACCGTCTTCGGGCAGTCTCTCTTTTGGCTTCGGGAGAGATAGCGTGTACCAGTCAACGCGACGCGTCAGGAACATCAGCGCGCTGAGCGCCAGCAGTAGTACTCCCGTCCCCAATAGCAGCGCGCTATCTTCTGAACGCAATAGCATCCACATAACGCCATCCAGCAGCAGTAATGCGCAGACAAAAAGAAAGCTGCTACGCCATCCCTTCAGCACCGCGTGCAGATAAACCCCATTGATCAGCGCCCCTATCAGGCTGGCAACGATCCAGGACGGCGTAAAGCCAATATGCTCGGACAGGGCCAGTAATATCAGATAGAACATCACCAGTGACAAACCCACCAGCAGATACTGCATCGGGTGTAAACGGCACTGAGTCAGGCTCTCAAAAACGAAAAACGCCATAAACGTAAGTGAGATTAGTAGAATGGCATACTTTGTCGCCCTATCGGTCAGCTGGTACCGATCGGCTGGCGTCGTAACGTTAACGTTGAAAGCGGGCAGTTGACGCCACTCAATCTCGCGATCGTCCATAAAAAACCGGGCCATATTGTTCGCAAACCAGCTACTCTGCCAGCGGGCGCTATAACCTGATGGGGAAACCTCACGACTAACCGGGAGAAAATCGCCCAGGAAACCAGGATGCGCCCAGTTACTGGTCAGCTGTAATTGGCTATTGCGTCCGAGCGGCGCGACTGAGAAGCTTCCGGTTCCGTTCAGATTGAGTGTGAATTCAACATCCAGCGTTTTTTGTTGGGGAGTTAACAGCGGCATTGGCATATGAATTCCCTCTCCGCTGCCGCTGATACCGATTCCGGGTTCCACCGGCAGCGCCTCTCCATTAATTTTCGGGGCAATAATGGTGCCAATCCCGCGTGCATCGCTAACGCCGACCACCATAATCGGTTTACCTAACGTAATATTATCTTTTCTGAGTTCAGCCAGACGGGAAACATCAAATTGCGCCTTAATACCCAGATCGTTGTGCCAGATTTGGCCTTCATAAATCCCTATTTTTCTGGATTCAACGTTCTGTTTTCCGGCTATCGCCAGCGACTCAGGTAACCAGTAATGCAGCCAGTGACGTTGATATGTCACCTCTTTTTTATCCTCAATGCGGGTCAATACCTCGGTCACGGGAATGGCGATCAGCGGCCCGACCAATTTCTGCGATCCGCTGGTACTGCTCTCCAGAGCCTCAATGACTTCGCTGCGATAATCCGCGCGTTCAACGATCAGTTGCCGGACGATCATCAGCGGGATCGATAACAGTAAAATACACCCCAGCAGGGTGCTCATTTTCCAGAATAGTGGTGATTTCAACATAGCCCTCTCCTTAGTGATGCGCTTACCTTAAAGGGGCTATGTGGGGAGAATTTGAAGCTATGTGAAGTGAGCGTGAAGTCTCAGCAAAGCGCACACGCCGCCTTCCGGGCGATTAACCAGCTCGATATCGCCCTGATGCAGGCGCGCAACTTCACGAACAAACGCCAGCCCCAGGCCGCTGCTTTTTTGGCCATTATCACGAGGCAGAGAATAGAAACGCTCGAAAACACGCCCCAGCGCGTAGTCGGGAATACCGCTTCCCGTATCGCATACGGTTAATCGCACGCCGCCATCACATTCTTCCGCGCCAAGGACAATCACCCCTTCGGCAGGAGTGAAATCAATAGCATTATCAAGTAGATTGCCCAATGCCTGCGCCAGGAGCTCACCATCACCCTCTACCGTCAGGGGCGTTTCCTGCCAGCGTAGTGTGAGGTTTTTCGCCACCAGCGCGATGTCGCGCTCCTCGGCCAGACGACGAAAAAGCGCAGCGACGGAGACGGGACGCTGGGCGATCTCCAGCCGATTCTCCAGCCGGGCCTGCTGAAGTAAATTTTCCACCAGCGACTGCATTCGCGCATTCTGCGCCAGGATATTGCGGGTAAAACGCGCGGCGACCTCAGGCGGAGGCGCCTCCCGGAGAATTTCTGCCGCGCCGCGAATCGCCGCTAGCGGGCTCTTTAGTTCATGGGTCAGCGCATAAACGTAGTTCTCAATTGCGTTCTTACCTTCAAGTTTAAGGCGCATACTTTCCAGCGCCTGCGCCAGCTTGCGCAGTTCGCTGCTGCCCGTGTCCGGCAACGGAAGCGGACGGTCAGCGGTCACGGAGTCGGCGTAGCGAACCAGCTTGCCGATGGAAAAGTTAATCCACCATACCATCGCAACGCCGATCAGTAGCGCGATCCCCAGCAGCGCCCCTCCGGCCCACAGAATACGCCGCTCGCTGCGTTTGATGACCGGCGCCATGGCCAGATTGGGTTTTCCGACGCTGAGCACGCCAATGATTCGACCATTATCCATCACCGGCGCGGCAATATACATCACCGAGCTACTATCATCGTCTGGATCGCTGCGCGTGCTGCGCGCCCCGTATTGTCCGCGTAAAGTGAGCCAGACATCGTTCCAGCGCGAATAGTCTTGCCCCAGCGCATTGCCCGCGGAATCAAATACCACCTTGCCCTGCGCATCGGTCATATAGACGTGATATTCGTTGCGAACTTTATTAATGCCGGCAATGTTGGCATTGATCGGCTGGCGATGCAGCGTTTGAAAAGCCTGGGCCAGGCGCCCATGCTGGGGATTGGCGGAAAGTAAATCCTCACGGGCCAGCCCGGCAAGCAGGGTCGCCGTATCAATCAGCGTCCCTTCCGTTGCGCGCCGAACACCGGGTTTAATCTCCTGAACGAAGATAGAAAGCACAAACCAGGCAGCAATCGCCACTATCAAAAAGTAGCCCATCAGCAGCCGCATACCGATGCGCATCAGAAGCCTCCAAGGCTGTATCCCATACCGCGGTGCGTATTGATCGGAGAGAGATCGGGATTCACTTCTCGCAGCTTAGCGCGCAGCGTTTTGATATGGGTATCAACGGTACGGTCGAAGCTCTCGTTCGCGTCGCCCCATACTTGCTCCAGCAGCAGCTGGCGGGAAAAAATGCGCCCAGGAGAATGAAGTAGCGTTTTTAATAATAAAAACTCATAGCGGGTCAGATTCAGACCCTGGCCGCACCACGTGACCTGAGCCGCGGCGTCATTCAATGTGAACTCCCCCACGCGCAAAAGCGGTGAAGGGGCGGCGAATTTCTGCAGCCGCCGCAGGACAGTGCGAACCCTGGCGCAAACTTCACGGGGAGAAAATGGCTTGGCGATATAATCATCAGCGCCGATTTCCAGGCCGAGCAGCTTATCCACCTCTTCGCTGCGGGCCGTCAGGAACAGCACCGGCAGCGCAGGATAGCGGGCCAGCAGTCGGCGACATAGCTCAAACCCGCTGATATCAGGCAGGCCGACGTCAAGAATCGCGAGGTCGGGTTGGTGATGATGCGCCGCGTCCAGCGCAGGGAGTCCGCGCTCGAACGCCGTAACGATAAATCCTTCTTGTTGCAGCATGTAGACGAGCGTATCCGCGATACTCATCTCATCTTCCACCAACCAGATCCGCGGTTGTTGCATCGGCGTTCCCTGTTATTTATTCCATGGCATAATCGGCACGGCGCTAAGCGCATTTTTCGGCGAGCCATCGACGATTTTATCCGAATAGGTCAAATAGATCAGCGCATTGCGTTTGGCATCGTAAAAACGCACGACCTGCAGCTTTTTAAATACCAGCGAGGTGCGTTTCTGGAACACCACATCGCCCTGAGTTTTACCGTTTTTGATTTTATCCGTCAGCTCAATCGGCCCCACCTGCTGACAGGAAATTGCGGCATCGGAGGTATCCTCCGCCAGTCCTAACCCGCCTTTAATTCCTCCGGTTTTCGCCCGGCTGATGTAGCACGTGACGTTCTGGACATCCGGGTCGTCAAAGGCCTCGACGACGATTTTATGATCCGGCCCAAGGAACTTAAATACGGTATCCACAGAGCCGATTTGTTCCGCCTGCGCCACCTGGCAGCCCGCCAGCAAAAGCATTCCTGCCACTAACTTCTTGTATTTCATATTGTTACCATTCTTAAAAATTTAGCTGAGTGATTATCACATATTAAGAAGAAAAGTTTTATAGATCACAGCTTTACAAAATTACCACCAGAACTTCTGGAATAATCGCATTTAAAAGCAAAAAAAACACTGAATGCTAAAACATCAAAAAATGCTATTATCCGCTACCTTTAGTATCAGGCACCTGAGTTTAAGGATGGGGATATTTTATGGATCAAGCAGGGATTATTCGCGATCTCCTTAGCTGGCTGGAAGGTCACCTGGATCAGCCTCTCTCACTGGACAATGTGGCAGCGAAGGCGGGCTATTCCAAGTGGCATCTGCAAAGAATGTTCAAGGACGTGACCGGCCATGCTATCGGTGCCTATATTCGCGCCCGTCGCTTATCTAAGTCGGCGGTTGCCCTACGCCTGACCGCGCGTCCGATTCTTGATATTGCGCTACAGTATCGCTTTGACTCGCAGCAGACTTTTACTCGCGCCTTTAAAAAGCAGTTTTCGTTGACGCCAGCCCTCTACCGACGCTCTCCAGACTGGAGCTCCTACGGTATGCGCCCTCCGCTGCGTCTGGGCGAGTTCACCATGCCGCACTATGAATTCGTCACGCTGAATACCACTCAGCTGGTCGGCGTCACCCAGAGCTACACCTGTAAGCTCGAGGAGATCTCCGATTTCCGTAATCAGATGCGCGTCCAGTTCTGGCGTGAATTCCTCGCCAATACGCCATCGATTCCCCCGACGCTATACGGTCTGCATGAGCCGCGTCCTAGCCTCGATAAAGACGATGAGCAGGAGGTGTTTTACACCACCGCGCTGACGCCGGAGCTGGCAAACGGCCACCTGCATAACGCCCATCCGGTGATACTGGAAGGCGGCGAATACGTGATGTTTACCTACGAAGGATTGGGCACCGGGTTGCAGGAGTTTATTCTGACGGTTTACGGCACCTGCATGCCGATGCTTAACCTCACCCGTCGTAAGGGCCTGGATATCGAACGTTTCTTCCCGGAAGATGAAAGCCGGAATCAGGAACCGCCTATTCAGCTGCGCTGCGAATACCTGATCCCGATTCGTCGTTAACGCTGTAGCTCATCCATCGCGGGGGCATCAAGATGCGACACATCCCCCGCGGTTTCCACCACCCATCCCGACGCCAGCCAGGGACTTTGCTGGTAGTCAACGCGGGAAATAGAGCAGTTGCGTAGACGCAGGCGACGCTCCGCGTAAGCGGGCAGACCAAGAATCGTACTCACCAGACATCCCAGCGCCATCCCGTGGCTCACCAGCAGCGGTCGGCTACCCGCGGGCAATCCCAGACAAGACGTCAGCGCCGCGTGCATACGCTCGCTCAGCTCCTGCATTGACTCCCCCTGCGGGATACGCCCGTCGGGCGTGCCGTTAACCAGCTGTCGACGCCAACCCTCCTCTTCTTCGCTCAGCGAGTCGATATGGCGCTTTTCAAGCACGCCCATATCCAGCTCACGCAAGCGCGAATCGGTCACGACGCTGCATCCGCAGGCTTCAGCGATGATTTCCGCGGTACGGCGCGTCCGGCCTAAATCGCTGGCGATAATATGCGTAATCCCCAACGTTCTGGCGCGCTCGCCCACCTGCCAGGCCTGACGCTCACCGTGGGCGGTAAGCGGGCTGTCGGACTGGCCCTGAATACGTCGCTCGGCGTTCCACTGCGTTTCACCGTGGCGAACAAGGTATACCTGTAACATGCTTTATTATCCGTTCTGAGCTCTTAACCCTCGAGCTACAAGCATAGCCGCCTGCAGCAAGAATGATTTGGAGTATACTGCGATGATGTTTAGTAATTCTGAGTTGTTTTGATTATGCACCATGTTGTCTCAGCTACCACTAATCCCGCCAAAATTCAGGCAATTCTGCAGGCTTTTAACGAGATCTTCGGCGAAGGATCCTGCCACATTGAGTCCGTCTCCGTCGAGAGCGGCGTGCCGGAACAGCCCTTTGGCAGCGACGAAACGCGCGCTGGCGCACGAAATCGCGTGGCTAACGCGCGTCGCGCACGGCCAAACGCGGACTTCTGGGTCGCCATTGAAGCCGGAATCGACGAAGGCAGCACCTTTAGCTGGGTGACGATCGACGACGGCAACCTGCGCGGCGAAGCGCGCTCGGCGACCCTGCCGCTACCGCGGGTCATTCTTGAAAAAGTCCAGGCAGGAGAAGCCCTGGGGCCGGTGATGTCTCAGCATACCGGCATCGATGAAATTGGCCGCAAAGAGGGCGCTATCGGCGTATTCACGGCCGGAAAACTGACGCGCAGCAGCGTTTATCATCAGGCCGTCGTGCTGGCGCTAAGCCCGTTCCATAACGCTATTTACCGCTAGCGTTAATCAACGCCTGTTCCAGCCACAGACGCAGCTCCGCCGGGGCCGATTTGAGGCTGTTCGAACCGCGGGTAATGGTGGCGATCCCGGCGCCGAGTTCATTTTTCAGCTCGCGCTGGCTCATCTCGCCGCGCAGCAACTCTTCAATGATGCGCACCCGCGTGCCGAGCGCCTCGCGCTCGTCGGGCGTCAGCATGAGCTGTAAAAGCGGCAGATGGAGGTCGTCGGCGTACGCTTGCTGCAGGAGGGCGACAAAACGCAGCCACTCCTGATGACGCTGTTCGGCCACGGCCGCTGAATAGGGGGATTGTTGGGTCATGTTACGCCACCTGTCAAATGTACTCACTAACGAGTACAAAGCATAACATACTTCTGTCCGGACTCTACGGGTTTCGGGCAACATCGCGAAATACGATGTTGCCCGAAGGAGGCTGTATTAATAACGCAGCTTCCATTCCGCATCGCTCAGCAGCGTGTCTTTTTGGCCCATAAAATAGCGATAGTAGGCATCATAGGACAGAACGTTTTTCACATAGCCGCGCGTTTCAGAGAACGGAATGCTCTCGATAAACGCCACCGCGTCAATGCGTCCGCCGCTGTTGCCCCGCCAGGTGCGCACTCGCCCAGGACCAGCGTTATAGGCCGCAGAGGCGAAGATTCGGTTATTGCCAAACTGCTGATAAACATATTGCAGATAGCTGGTACCAATGTTGATGTTCATTTCCGGATCCAGCAGCTGCGATGGACCGTTATAGCCGGGAATACTGAACATGCTCACCGTATGCGTTGCCGTACCCGGCATAATCTGCATCAGACCGCGGGCGCCAACCGGTGAACCGGCTTTCGGGTTCCAGGCGCTCTCCTGGCGCGCGATGGCCATCGCGTAGCTCTGCGGAATATCTTTACCGCTGATGTAGCGGGTAAAGAGGTCGTTATAGGCCAGCGGGAAACGCTCTTCCAGCTGATCCCACAGTTTTCCGGCGATGGTGGCCTGGACGCTCAGATCCCACCAGTCCTGATTAAACGCGTAACGAGCCAGCTGCGCCTGCTGATCTTTGGTTTTGCTGGTGACCAGATTTGCCCACTCGCTGCGGGCGGTATTATCCATATTCCAGTACATCAGCTCGCGGACCCGCGCCATTTCCGGCCCCGAGGTCAACGCCGGATCGAGGTTCGCCGGCGCTTTGTCGATGCGGAAAGTGTACTCCTCGCCCAGGCGCTGGGCAGCGACCATCGGATAGAAGCCGCGCTGCTGCATCAACGAACGGAGAATATCTTTCGCTTCGTCATCGCGTCCGCGCTCCAGCAGCAGATCGGCCTGCCAATAGCGCCATTCGTCCTTCTCTTTCGCCTCCATCGGCAAACGCGCCAGCCAGGTGTTCAGGCCACGCCGATCCCCAAGCCCCAGCGCCATACGTACCCTGCGCTCCACCAGCGAGGTGGATTGCGAACGCATAATGGCGTCGTCGCGCCAGATGGCCTGCTCTTCGGTCACGTCGCTGCCCATCAGGCGCCAGGCGACAATATCCCGCAGCTCCTGAATCTGATCTTCATTGAGCTGCTGCGCCTGCGCTAATGAGGGGATCATCAGGCGCGCGTTTTCCACATCCTGCCGGGCAACGCTGGCAAACGCGACTGCCGCCATCTGGCGGGTGAAATCCGTCGCACCGGTTGTGCGGGCGAAGGTCATCACGCTATTGGGATCGTTAGCCAACGCGATGACCGCCGTCGAAATGGTTTGATAATCGGCAGGCATCTGCTGGGCCAGGACCCGTACCAGACTGGTATTACCCGCTTTCATCGCCAGGCGAATGCGTTCAAGGTAGGCCAGCGGATCCTGCTGGCCGGAGGCGCGCCAGGCGCCAAATAGCTGGTCACAGGCGTTTGGCTGGCTTTTGCCGCTCAGCCACAGCGCTTTCGCCCCGTCCCAGGCCTCCTGAGCCTGGCCGACGTTCCACTTCGCATAGTAGTAATTGCACTGCGCCTCGGTGCCGGTCGGCTTATCCGGGCTGAAGGCCAGCAGGCCGCGCCAGTCGCTGCGGCGCGCCAGTTCGTTGACGAACCGTGATTTCAGCGAACGCGCGGGAGGCAGCGTAGGGTTGGCGGCGATAAAATTGGTCACCACCAGCGCCGGTTGGTTCATCAGATCATCGGTAATCTGCCGGTACTGGAGATAAGGATAGAGCGGATAGGTCGTTAGCGTGGGCATCAGCTGATTGACGACATCCATTTGTCGACTGTCCCACGCCTGTTTAACTTGAGCATAGCGGCTGCGCTGTTCATCCAGTGAATCCGCATGCGCCAGTTGGCTTAACGTCAGCAGACTTACGCCGGCGGCCAGAAGACGCCACGTCACAGTTTTGGCTTTTTCCACAAGCTCTTCCTCTATTCAGATACACCACAACAGCATCATGCCGCGGGCAAAAATTTCAGGTATTACGTAGATATGCTAATCAGACAACGCGAATCGCGCCACGTCCCGGACATTTTTTTACGCTTTTGTGAATCCCATCGCCTCGCTGGGATTAAAGCGCGAAAAAGGCTACACTTCGCCTTTGAAAACTATTCACTACCCTACTCAAAATCATTCTGGCTGCATCAAGCTAGCCTGAGGGATGAAGAGTATATAAAAGAGGCGAAGTCCAACGTGGCTCAATTCGTTTATACCATGCATCGTGTCGGCAAAGTGGTTCCGCCGAAACGTCATATTCTGAAAAATATCTCCCTGAGCTTTTTCCCAGGCGCAAAAATCGGCGTTCTCGGCCTGAACGGCGCCGGTAAGTCGACCCTGCTGCGTATTATGGCCGGCATCGATACCGATATCGAAGGCGAAGCGCGTCCGCAGCCAGGTCTGAAAATCGGCTATCTGCCACAGGAGCCGCAGCTCAATCCGGAGCAGACCGTACGTGAGTCGGTTGAAGAAGCAGTGGCCGAAGTGGTCAATGCGCTGAAAGGCCTGGACGAGGTGTACGCCAAATACGCGGAGCCGGATGCCGACTTTGATAAGCTCGCCGCTCAGCAGGGCAAGTTCGAAGAGATTATCCAGGCGCACGATGGCCATAACCTGAACGTCCAGCTTGAGCGCGCAGCGGATGCCCTGCGTCTGCCGGACTGGGACGCGAAAATCGCCAATCTGTCCGGTGGTGAGCGCCGCCGCGTCGCGCTGTGCCGCCTGCTGCTGGAAAAGCCAGACATGCTGCTGCTCGACGAACCAACCAACCACCTGGACGCAGAGTCCGTGGCCTGGCTGGAACGCTTCCTGCACGACTTCGAAGGCACCGTGGTGGCGATCACCCACGACCGTTACTTCCTCGATAACGTCGCCGGCTGGATCCTTGAGCTGGACCGCGGCGAAGGTATTCCGTGGGAAGGTAACTACTCCTCCTGGCTGGAGCAGAAAGATCAGCGTCTGGCGCAGGAAGCATCTCAGGAAGCGGCGCGCCGTAAGTCAATCGAGAAAGAGCTGGAGTGGGTCCGTCAGGGCGCGAAAGGCCGTCAGTCTAAGGGCAAAGCCCGTCTGGCGCGCTTTGAAGAGCTTAACAACGTCGAGTACCAGAAGCGTAACGAGACCAACGAACTGTTTATTCCACCAGGCGCACGTCTGGGAGATAAAGTGGTTGAAGTTAGCAACCTGCGTAAGTCCTATGGCGACCGCCTGCTGATTGACGACCTGAGCTTCTCGGTACCGAAAGGCGCTATCGTCGGCATCATCGGTCCTAACGGCGCGGGTAAATCGACCCTGTTCCGCATGATGTCCGGTCAGGAACAGCCTGATGCCGGTTCAATCACCCTGGGTGAAACCGTCAAGCTGGCCTCCGTCGATCAGTTCCGCGACGCCATGGACAACAGCAAAACCGTATGGGAAGAAGTTTCCGGCGGGCTGGATATCATGAAAATTGGCAACACCGAGATGCCAAGCCGCGCCTACGTGGGCCGCTTTAACTTCAAAGGCGTTGACCAGGGCAAGCGCGTTGGCGAGCTGTCCGGCGGTGAGCGCGGCCGTCTGCATCTGGCGAAGCTGCTGCAGGTGGGCGGTAACGTCCTGCTGCTCGATGAACCGACCAACGACCTGGATATCGAAACCCTGCGCGCGCTGGAAAACGCCCTGCTGGAGTTCCCGGGCTGCGCGATGGTCATCTCGCACGACCGTTGGTTCCTCGACCGCATCGCGACCCATATTCTGGACTACCAGGATGAAGGTAAGGTGGAGTTCTTCGAAGGTAACTTTACCGAATACGAAGAGTACAAGAAACGCACCCTCGGCGCCGATGCGCTGGAGCCGAAGCGTATCAAGTACAAACGTATCGCGAAATAAAAGCAAAAGGGCAACGCAGGTTGCCCTTTTTGGTGGTTGCTCCTCACCCTGTGGGTGACGCAGAGGAGCTTAGCTATCCCTGCTCGCCCATCATCTCTTTTACCAGCTCAACGCAGCGCAGGAAGCGGGCATCGTAATCGGCCTCTTTCACATGCACAAAATCTATCTCATTCTCTTTGAGCAACGACACCAGCATCGTCTGAAACTCCTTGCGGTCTACCGAGCTGCCAAGACTACGTAAACCGTCGGCCACCCACGGCGTGTTGTTTTCCAGCAGGATGACCAGGTCAAAACGATATTCGTCGATCAGCGCCTGAACAAAGGGATGTTCCCGCCCCTCGTACTTGAGACAGAACGCCTGGGTGCTGACAAAGTCCGTGTCGATGAACGCCACCTTGTTGGCATATTTCACCGCGAAATCAATATATTGCGCGTGACCGAGGGCAATTTTGTCATAGTCGGAGTATTGCAGCGCCATCTCATCGCCGCCGAGGTGCGAAAAGACGTAGTCGCGGCCATATTCCCAGGCGCTGGTAGTATTAAAGATATTGGATAGCTTATTCACCAGCGTCGACTTACCGCTCGACTCACCGCCGAGAATCGCCACCGTGCGCACGAAAAACGGCTTCACTTCGGTAGGAATATATTCCCAGTAGCGGAACGGGTTTTCACGAATCTGTCCGCCGCTGATGTTCATAAAGGTGCGTTTAGGATCGATCAGAACGGTTTCAATACCCAGATGCTCCAGATACTGCGGCGCATCGCCCTCTTCCGAGGTGTAGATCCAGTTAGGCTCGATGCCCTTCTCGCTCATAAAGGCGCGGATCCCGCGGCTCCAGACGTCCCAGCCGTGCGGATAGGGTTCCATTCCCTCTTCATTGAAGGCGTGGATGCGGATGTTCTTCTGGTATTTGAAGGTTTGCAGCAGCCAGCGCAGGCGGTCAGGTACGGTCGGCTGCTGCGACATCGCGCTTTTTTCAAACAGCTCACGGTCACGGGGATCGTCGTAGCCCATAATGATATGCAGCTCATCGACCTGGCTACAGGCGCGCTGAATCAAGTAGATGTGTCCGGTATGCAGCGGGTAAAACTTACCAAATACCACGCCAACGCTTTTTTGCCGACGCGGAAACTCCAGCCCGAGAAACCGGTGCAGCGCTTCCAGCTTCTGCGCGCTGGGGCTTTTAATTTTCGCGTTCAGCAGCTGGCTCAGATAGCCTTTTGTCATCCCGCTGGCGTCAGCTACCTGCTGTAGCGTACAACCCTTCTGCTTAATGGCGCTTTTTAAATAGTCAAATGACGACATAGCGAGTCTCCTTTTCACTTATTATAAGTCGTCAAAGACGCTAAGTGCGTCCGCAAGCTTTTTCACGCCAAAGATTTGCATCCCTTCCGGCGCTTTTTTCGGCACATTCGCTGCCGGAACAATCGCCCGACGAAAGCCATGCTTAGCCGCTTCTGAAATACGCTCCTGGCCGCTCGGCACCGGGCGAATTTCACCTGCGAGACCCACTTCGCCAAAAACCACCAGGTCCTGGGGCAGCGGACGGTCGCGCAGGCTGGAAACCATCGCCAGCAGCAGCGCCAGATCGGCGCTGGTTTCGGTGACCTTCACCCCACCAACCACGTTGACGAAGACGTCCTGGTCGGCCATCTGCAGACCGCCGTGACGATGCAGAACCGCCAGCAGGATCGCCAGACGGTTCTGCTCCAGCCCCACCGCCACGCGGCGCGGGTTGGACATCATCGAGTGATCGACCAGCGCCTGGATCTCCACCAGCAGCGGTCGCGTGCCTTCCCAGACCACCATCACCGAACTACCGGAAGTCACTTCGTCCCCGCGGCTCAAAAAGATGGCCGAGGGGTTGCTCACTTCACGTAGACCCTGCTCGGTCATGGCGAATACGCCCAGCTCGTTGACCGCGCCGAAGCGGTTTTTATGGCTGCGCAGGGTGCGGAAACGAGAGTCGGCGTCGCCGTCGAGCAGCACGGAGCAGTCGATACAATGCTCCAGCACTTTCGGCCCGGCCAGCGAGCCGTCTTTGGTAACGTGGCCGACCATGACGATAGCCACGCCGCGCGTCTTGGCAAAGCGCGTTAAATAGGCCGCCGTTTCGCGCACCTGGGCCACACTCCCCGGCGACGACTGCACGTCGGCCATATGCATTACCTGGATGGAGTCGATAACCATCAGCTGCGGCTTTTCTTCATCGGCAATCTGGCAAATCTGCTCAATGCTGGTTTCTGACAGCATATTCAGATTGGCCGTCGGCAGGCCTAAACGGTGAGCGCGCATCGCCACCTGCTGAAGCGACTCTTCCCCGGTGACGTAGAGCGTTTTCATGCCTTCGGCGAGCTTACACAGGGTTTGCAGCAGCAGCGTCGACTTACCCGCGCCGGGATTGCCGCCGATCAGAATCGCGCTCCCCGGCACCACGCCGCCGCCGAGCACGCGGTCAAACTCTTTAAATCCGGTAGAAAAACGCGGCAGTGCTTCCAGGCTGATATCGGAGAGCTTCTGCACTTTCGACACGCCAGCATTACCGGCATACCCTGACAAGCGTTCGTTTCTTGCCACCTGCGGCGAAGCGGCAATGCGCATCTCGGTTATGGTATTCCAGGCATGACAGGCGCTGCACTGCCCCTGCCAGCGCGGATAATCCGCACCGCATTCATTACAGACAAATGCGCGTTTTGGAGCTTTCGCCACGTTAACCTCTTACTTTTGATTCATGCTGCCGGAGAGAATACAGAATACCCCCATCAGGTCAGCGTGGCGGATTGTCACTTCCGCCAGTTCATTAACTTTTGGCTTAGCATGATAGGCAATGCCGAGCCCTGCCGCTTTAATCATCGGCAGATCGTTTGCGCCATCGCCAATGGCGACGGTTTGCGCCGGCGGGATCTCATACTTTTCCGCCAGTTTACGCAGCGTATTGGCTTTATATTTCGCATCGACAATATCGCCGATGACGTTGCCGGTCAGCTTACCCTCCCTGATCTCCAGTTCGTTGGCGAACACCGCGTCGAGATGCAGCTTGTCGCGCAGATATTCGGCAAAGAAGGTGAAGCCGCCGGAGGCGATCGCCACCTTCCAGCCAAGCGTTTCCAACTTCAGCACCAACTGGGTCAACCCCGGCATCAGCGGTAGCGTTTCGCGCACCTGCAGCAGAATGCTGGCATCGGCATCTTTCAGGGTCGCCACGCGCTGGCGCAGGCTGGCGGTGAAATCAAGTTCGCCGCGCATCGCGCGCTCGGTCACTTCCGAGACCAGCTCGCCGGTCCCGGCCAGTTTGGCGATTTCATCGATACACTCAATTTGAATCGCCGTCGAGTCCATATCCATGACCAGTAAGCCCGGCGTACGTAAATGCGGGATTTTGCCCAGCGGCGCCACGTCAAACCCGGCCTCATGGGCCAGACGGGTGGCACGAAGCGTAAGGGAGCCCGCCAGCCGCATCACCTGGTAGTCGTCAACCGCCCAGGAGGCGACGATAACCAGCGCCGCGCCCAGCTCGCGCTGCCACTCGGTCAGACGATGCTTGTTAATGCCGCGACCATACAGCAGCCAACCGCTGCGTCCGGCATGATAGTCCAACGGCATGACCTCATCACCGCTCAGGGAAAGCGGCAATCCAGGCCACAGGGAAACATCTTCAGGCAGGTCGCACCAGGTCAAACTGTTTGGCATCACGGCTCCACATAACTTCATTCAGGCGAGGAAAATAACGCATGAGGCTACCTTGTAACCAGCGCTTCTGGCAACATTAAGCTGCAAATTTTCAAAGGTGGAATATGGTACGCGCAAAACTTAAATTCCGACTGCATCGCGCGGTAATTGTTCTGATCTGTCTCGCACTCCTCGTCGCCCTGATGCAGGGGGCCTCCTGGTTCAGCCAGAACAGTCAGAAGCAGCGCAATCCGCAGCTGGAAGAACTGGCACGCACGCTCGCCCAGCAGGTCACGCTAAACCTGGCGCCGCTGTTGCGTAGCGAAACGCCTGATGAAAAGCGGATTAGCCAGCTGCTGGAACAGCTTACCCACAAAAGTCGCATCCTCGACGCCGGCGTTTATGACGAACAGGGCGACCTGGTGGCGCGTTCCGGCGAAAGCGTCGAGGTACGCGATCGGCTGGCGCTGGACGGTAAAAAAGCGGGCGGTTACTTCAACCAGCAAATCGTCGAGCCTATCCAGGGTAAAAACGGCCCGCTCGGCTACCTGCGCCTGACGCTGGATACCCATACCTTAGCCACCGAAGCGCAGCAGGTCGATAATACCACCAATATCCTGCGTCTGATGCTGCTGCTATCGTTGGCCATCGGCGTCGTCCTGACGCGCACCCTGCTGCAGGGGAAACGTACCCGCTGGCAGCAATCGCCTTTCCTGCTCACCGCCAATAAGCCGGTGCAGGATGAAGATAAAGATGAATCAGAATAAGGAAATCACTATGTCTACGCTGCGCCTGCTGCTCTCTGACTCTTACGACCCCTGGTTCAACCTGGCGGTTGAGGAGTCTATTTTTCGCCAGATGCCCGCCACTCAGCGGGTGCTGTTCCTGTGGCGCAATGCCGATACGGTGGTCATTGGCCGGGCGCAAAACCCGTGGAAAGAGTGCAATACCCGACGCATGGAAGAAGATAACGTGCGCCTGGCGCGTCGCAGCAGCGGCGGCGGCGCGGTATTCCACGATCTGGGCAATACCTGCTTTACCTTTATGGCTGGCAAACCGGAGTACGATAAAACCGTTTCCACGAATATCGTCCTGTCGGCGCTGAATGCGCTGGGCGTCACGGCGGAAGCCTCGGGCCGTAACGATCTGGTGGTCAAAACCGCCGACGGCGAGCGCAAGGTCTCCGGTTCCGCCTATCGCGAAACGATGGATCGCGGCTTTCACCACGGTACGCTGCTGCTGAACGCCGATTTAAGCCGCCTGGCCAACTACCTCAATCCCGATAAGAAGAAGCTGCAGGCCAAAGGCATTACCTCCGTGCGCGGACGGGTAGCCAATCTGGTCGAGCTGCTGCCGGGCATTACCCATCAGCAGGTTTGCGAGGCGATTCAGGAGGCGTTCTTCGCCCATTACGGCGAGCGCGTAGAGGCCGAAGTTATCTCTCCGGAGAAAATGCCGGACCTGCCGAATTTTCCCGCAACCTTTGCGCGACAGAGCAGTTGGGAGTGGAACTTTGGCCAGGCGCCCGCCTTTAGCCATCTGCTGGATGAACGTTTTACCTGGGGCGGCGTAGAGCTCCATTTCGATGTTGAAAAAGGCCATATCACGCGCACGCAGATTTTTACCGACAGCCTCAACCCGGCGCCGCTGGAGGCGCTGGCTACCAGATTGCAGGGTTGCCTCTACCGCGCGGATATACTGCAACAGGAGTGCGAGGCGTTATTGGCGGATTTCCCGGAGCAGGAGAAAGCGCTACGGGAGCTGTCGGCATGGATTGCCGGCGCGGTGCGCTAGCGCGGTCAGAGCCTCTCATCCCGGCCCTCTCCCATAGGGAGAGGGAGGAAGAGATGATTACTCTTTATCGCCCAGCAGAACGGATTCCAGCGCGATTTTAATCATGTCGTTGAAGGTCGTCTGACGTTCAGCGGAGCTGGTCTGCTCGTGGGTACGGATGTGGTCGGAGACCGTGCAGATGGTCAACGCTTTAGCGCCAAATTCCGCCGCGACGCCGTAGATCCCGGCCGCTTCCATTTCCACGCCCAGGATGCCGTATTTTTCCATCACGTCGAACATTTCACCGCCGTCCGGCGCATAGAACAGGTCAGCGGAAAAAATGTTGCCCACGCGAGCGTCAACGCCCAGCGCTTTTGCCGCGTCAACCGCGTTACGCACCATGCCAAAGTCGGCAATCGCCGCAAAGTCGTGGTCCTTAAAACGCATACGGTTAACTTTAGAGTCGGTGCAGGCACCCATGCCGATAACCACGTCGCGCAGCTTAACGTCCATACGCACCGCGCCGCAGGAGCCTACGCGAATGATTTTTTTTACGCCGAAGTCGGTGATCAGCTCTTTTGCGTAAATGGAGCAGGACGGGATCCCCATACCGTGACCCATAACGGAAATTTTGCGGCCTTTATAGGTACCGGTGAAGCCCAGCATACCGCGCACGTTGTTCACTTCACGAACATCTTCAAGGAACGTTTCTGCAATGTGCTTCGCGCGCAGCGGGTCGCCCGGCATCAGCACAACGTCAGCGAAATCGCCCATTTCTGCATTAATGTGTGGAGTAGCCATCGTTAAATCCTTCTGAATGTTGTTGCCTGCTGGCGGCAGCGCCTTATCAGGCCTACAAAAAAGGCCCGGGGAGCGTCGCTCACCGGGCAAATAATCACAGCATGTTTTTGCCGTATTCCATCGCAGAGGTACCGAAGTACGTCGCCAGGGTCTGGCCAATATCAGCGAAGGTTTCACGGTGCCCCAGCGAGCCCGGCTTCACTTTCGGGCCATAGATCAGCACCGGAATGTGTTCACGAGTATGGTCGGTACCGGTCCAGGTCGGGTCGCAGCCGTGGTCGGCGGTCAGGATCAGAATGTCATCTTCCCCGACCAGCGCCATCAGCTCCGGCAGACGGCGATCGAACAGCTCCAGCCCTGCGGCATAGCCTGCAACGTCGCGGCGGTGGCCCCAGGAAGAGTCGAAGTCTACGAAGTTGGTGAAGACGATGGTTTCGTCCCCCGCTTCTTTCATCTCTTTGATGGTGGCGTCAAACAGCGCATCCAGGCCCGTCGCTTTCACTTTTTTAGTGATACCGCAGTTGGCGTAGATATCGGCGATTTTACCCACCGATACAACCTGGCCCTTTTTCTCGTCGACCAGCTTCTGCAGTACCGTCGGCGCCGGCGGCTCAACGGCCAAATCGTGGCGGTTACCGGTGCGCTGGAAGTTGCCGGCTTTGTCTCCGATAAACGGACGCGCGATCACGCGACCAATGTTGTAGCCGCCTTCGGTCAGCTCTTCACGCGCGATTTCACACAGCTCGTACAGCTTATCGAGACCATAGGTCTCTTCATGGCAGGCAATCTGGAATACCGAGTCAGCGGAGGTATAGAAAATCGGCTTGCCGGTTTTCATATGCTCTTCGCCCAACTGGTCGAGGATAACGGTACCGGAAGAGTGACAGTTGCCGAGGTAGCCCGGCAGGTTGGCGCGCTTAACCAGTTTATCCAGAAGCTCCTGCGGGAAGCTGTTTTCATGCTCGGGGAAATAGCCCCAGTCAAAGAGAACCGGTACGCCGGCGATTTCCCAGTGGCCTGACGGGGTGTCTTTGCCTGAAGAGAGCTCATGCGCCCATGCGTAAGCGCCGATAACGTCCGCGTTGCCGTCCATACCGGCGGCAATTTTACCGGTAGAACCCTCATGGGCTTTAACCAGCCCCAGACGGGTCAGATTCGGTAGATTGAGCGGGCCTTTGCGGCCATTGTCAGCCTCGCCTTTGGCGCAGGCTTCTGCAATATGGCCCATGGTGTCTGAACCGACGTCGCCAAAGCGATCGGCGTCTTCAGTCGCACCGATGCCGAATGAGTCCAGCACCATAATAAATGCACGTTTCATATTATTCTCCGTACCTTTTGCGCTGCAAAAAAGCGATCAGATCAGTATATAACTATTCGGTGATACGACGATAGACCGTCGGCGTCATTTCAGGCGCTTTATCGTCAAGTTTAATGGCCGCTTTCACGGCTTTGGCCGCTTCCTGCCAGCTGTTTTCGTCTTTAGCATGGATAACCGCCAGCGGCTGCTGTGCGTCGATACGCGCGCCGAGGCGAACCATATCGGTGAAACCGACGCTGTAATCAATCAGATCCGATGCCTGACGGCGACCGCCGCCCATTGACACCACCGCCATGCCCAGCGCGCGGGTGTCCATTTCGGCGACAAACCCTTCGCCTTCGGCATAGACCGCTTTGCTCAGCATCGCGGACGGTAGATACTTATCGTAGTTTTCCACGAAGTCGTTCGGCCCTTTTTGCGCCGCCACCATCCGGCCGAAGACTTCTGCGGCTTTACCGTTATCCAGCACCGCCTGTAGCTTCGCCCGCGCGTCGGCGTCGTTCTCCGCCAGCTTGCCGGAAATCAGCATCTCGACGCATAGCGCCATCGTCACCTCAAGCAGCCTCGGATTGCGGTACTCGCCGGTGAGGAACTGCACGGCTTCACGCACTTCCACCGCATTACCGGCGCTGGAAGCCAGCACCTGATTCATATCGGTTAACAGCGCGGTCGTTCGCACGCCGGCGCCGTTGGATACCCCGACGATAGCTTCAGCCAGCGCGGCGGAAAGTTCATAAGTAGGCATAAAGGCGCCGCTGCCGACTTTGACATCCATCACCAGCGCGTCCAGGCCTTCCGCCAGCTTTTTGGCGAGAATCGAGGCGGTAATCAGCGGGATAGAGTCCACCGTCGCGGTGATATCGCGCGTGGCGTAAAAACGTTTGTCAGCCGGTGCCAGAGAGCTGGTCTGCCCGATAATCGCGACACCGACATCTTTAATGATTTCGCGGAAGCGGCTATCGTCCGGGAAAATATCGAACCCCGGAATCGCCTCCAGCTTATCGAGCGTACCGCCGGTGTGCCCGAGGCCGCGCCCGGAGATCATCGGCACATAGCCGCCGCAGGCCGCAACCATCGGCCCCAGCATCAGCGAGGTCACATCGCCTACGCCGCCGGTGGAGTGTTTATCGACGATGGGGCCATTAAGGTTAAGATGCTTCCAGTTCAGAACGGTTCCTGAATCCCGCATCGCCATGGTCAGCGAAACGCGTTCCGGCATAGACATATCGTGGAAAAAAATGGTCATCGCCAGCGCGGCGATCTGCCCTTCTGAGACGCTGTTATCGCGGATACCGTTGATGAAAAAGCGAATTTCTTCATCGCTCAGCGCATGACCATCACGTTTTTTACGAATAATTTCTTGTGCGAGAAACAAGATAACCTCCCGGGGAAAGAGTCAAAGACCAACCGCAGGCCGGACAGCATCCGGCCTTGAGGTCGGCAAATTACGTTTTAGTAGCTGCTGGCGCTCTTACCATCGCCGTGACCCAGCGCTTTCAGCAGGCTTGCCAGCAGGCTGGAGGCGCCAAAACGGTAGTGGCGAGAGTCGGCCCAGTCGGCACCGAACAGCTCATCAGCAATCGCGAGGAATTTTTGCGCGTCTTCTGCGCTACGCACGCCGCCTGCTGGCTTGAAGCCGACGCTCTGCTGAACGCCCATATCGCGGATGACCTCCAGCATGATGCGCGCGCTTTCCGGGGTCGCGTTCACCGGAACTTTACCGGTAGAGGTTTTGATGAAGTCGGCGCCGGCTTTGATAGCGATTTCAGACGCTTTACGAATCAGCGCTTCTTCTTTCAATTCGCCGGTTTCGATAATCACTTTCAGCAGCACGTTTGCTGCCGCGCAGGCTTCTTTACAGGCTTTCACCAGGTCAAAACCGACCTGTTCATTGCCCGCAATTAGCGCACGATAAGGGAACACGACGTCAACTTCGTCAGCGCCGTAAGCGATCGCCGCGCGGGTTTCCGCCAGCGCGATATCAATATCATCGTTACCGTGCGGGAAGTTGGTCACCGTCGCGATACGAATATCCGGGGTACCTTGCTCGTTCAGCGTTTTACGCGCGATCGGGATAAAGCGCGGGTAGATGCATACTGCAGCAGTATTCCCTACCGGTGTTTTGGCCTGGTGACACAGCGCGATCACTTTTTCATTGGTGTCGTCATCATTCAGGGTGGTCAGGTCCATCAGTTTCAACGCGCGCAGGCTGCTTGCCGTTAAATCAGTCATTTCATACTCCGACGGCGTAGTGCCGTTTTAAAGTTTGTTCACCTTGCGAGTCTGTTACTATTGTAACATTCCCTCGCCGCTACACTTCGATACACATCACAGTTAATGAAAACTAATTACTAATTTGCATTACTGTATAGTGATACAAATCACATAACAAAGCCTAATCCGTGCTCTTCCAATGCCAGACTCTCTTTAAGCATAATCAGGAATCGCCACTCCGAATCAATGTTATTATTATAACACCATCAGGCAACAAGCCACGATACCGACACGGGCATTTTGTGCAAAAAAAGGCCATAAAGATCATTACATACTGATAAATAAAGAATTATATAATGATAGGATTTTAACATTCTGAAGTGAGAACCCCACGACGGCAATGCCGCGGGGTTCTTAGCGTGCAAGAGGGCGTTACAGCGCGAGGAATACGCCCGCTATCGTGGCGCTCATCAGGTTAGACAGTGTCCCCGCCGCCACGGCCCGCATACCCAGCTGGGCAATTTCCTGACGGCGATTAGGCGCCATGCCGCCCAGTCCGCCAATCAGGATCGCAATGGATGACAGATTGGCAAAACCGCACAGGGCAAACGAGATGATGGCCTTGGTGTGAGTTGAAATCACCTGCAAACCGGCGGCAGCGACCTCGGCGTCGGCTTTCAGGTATTCACCGAAATTCATATAGGCCACAAACTCGTTGATAATCAGCTTCTGGCCGATAAACGAGCCGGCAACGGTGGCTTCATTCCACGGCACGCCAATCACCCACGCCAGCGGCGAGAAGACCCAGCCGAGGATCATTTGCAGCGACAGGTCCGGATGGTTAAACCAGCCGCCCACGCCGGAGAGAATACCGTTAACCAGGGCAATCAGCGCGATAAACGCCAGCAGCATCGCCCCGACGTTCAGCGCCAGCTGCATCCCGGAAGCCGCGCCAGATGCAGCGGCATCCAACACGTTCGCCGGCGCCTGCGGATCGGCGTCATTTTTATCCATCGCCGGGTTGTCCCGGGGCTGCTCGGTTTCCGGCACGATAATCTTCGCAAACAGCAGGCCGCCCGGGGCCGCCATAAACGAAGCGGCAATCAGGTATTCCAGCGGTACGCCCATCTGCGCGTAACCGGCCAGAACGGAGCCCGCAACCGAGGCCAGGCCCCCGCACATCACCGCAAAGAGCTCGGAACGGGTCATGGTGGCGATATATGGACGCACCACCAGCGGCGCTTCGGTCTGGCCAACAAAGATGTTCGCCGTGGCAGAGAGCGATTCCGTGCGCGAGGTTTTCAGTACCGCCCGCAGCGCCCCGCCGAGAATGCGGATAACACATTGCATGATGCCGAGGTAATAAAGCACGGCGATCAGCGACGAGAAGAAGACAATGACTGGCAGGACGCGCAGGGCAAAAACAAACCCGCCACCGCCGAAGACTTCAAACATCTTGTCGGAAACCAGCCCACCAAAGATAAAGCCGATCCCTTCATTGCCGTAAGCAATCACGTTAGCAACGCCATTCGACATGGCCAGCAGCGCCGTGCGCCCGGCCGGCACGTAGAGAATTAACGCGCCGATCCCCACCTGGATAATCCAGGCGCCGAGGACGGTACGCAGGTTGATGGCTTTTCGATTACTGGAGAGGAGCACAGCGATGGCTAACAACACCACCATGCCGATAAGTCCCATGATAATTTGCATACAGAGTCCCTGTGTATTGAGAGTTCAGCCTAAAACCCCGCGATTATAACGGCATGAAACCATCATGCTCATTTCAGCTCACACATTTTAAGCAAAACAATGAGATAAAAAGGCAGGAATGAGACACAGGTCACTCAAAAAAGCGTTATGGGAGCGCAAAAATCGCATTTGTATTATCAATCAGGGTATTAGCTATCTCTTCCGCGGGCTCCGGGCGTAGCTCACATAAGGTGGAGAAGACGCGAGCCGCCCGTTCTGGCCTGTTCGGCTGCCCCTGAAAACCGTTCAATGGCATATCCGGCGCATCGGTCTCCAGCAGCAGCGCCGAAAGCGGCAGCTGCGCCATCACAGCGCGGGTCTTACTGGCGCGCGGATAGGTAATTGTGCCACCAACGCCAATCTTGTAGCCCAGTTGCACAAACCGCTCCGCCTGCTGAAGGCTACCGGCAAAACCGTGCACTACGCCGGTTCGCGGTAAAGCGTGCTTTTTCAGCAGCATCGCCAGCTTGTCGTGAGTGCGTCTGGAGTGGAGGATCGCCGGCAAATCGTAGCGTTTCGCCAGCCGCATCTGCGCCTCAAATACAGAAACCTGACGCTCAAACTGCGGATCTTCGCGATAGAGATCGAGACCGATTTCCCCAACCGCGACCAGCTTAGCATCGCGTTTCGCCAGGCAGGCTTCAAGCCGTTCAAGACTCTCTGCGCTATGCCGTTCAATCGCTATCGGGTGGAGGCCTAAGGCGGCGTAGAGCTCATCATATTTCCCCGCCAGCGCTAACACGCGGGCAAAGTTATCCGCTTCTGTCGCAGGTACCACGATCTGCGTCACGCCAGCCTCCGCCGCCCGGGCAATGCTGGCGCTTTCGTCGCCGGTGAAAGGGGGAAAATCGAAATGGCAGTGAGTATCAATAAATCGTAGGGTCACGCCAGGTCCTCATTTTCAAAGCTGGCATCATTGGCCTGCACCGCCGCGATGACCGGCGCCTGAGGGATCTCATTGGCCACCGGCGCTGGCGGAATAACGACCGTTTTCGGTACCGCAATACGCGGCGCGTGGCGCAGCAGCGGCGGTCTGTCGGCCAGCAGTTTACCGACGGTAGCGAGAAAGTAGCGCCCGCACTGGCGCCCGGTCTTGTAGTCCTCCAGCAACGCCGGAAGACGGCTGCCTAACGCCATACTCTTCAACGGCTTCTGCGGATAAATTTCCAGAATTCTCAGCTTACCCGGCGGTTTTTCAATGAACTCTTGCGTGGAGCGATAGGTAGTTTCGTGATGCTGCACCAGATTCACAAACGGCTGCAGACTACTTTCGCCAAGCCAGCGCTCCATCCGTTTAAACCACTGCGGGGTGTAGTACATCTGGGACGGAACGGTACGGATCACCACGATGGTTTGCGCCCCTCGACGGGCTGCCTCCTGGACGGGGATCGCATCGCTGACGCCGCCGTCAAGATAGCTCACGCCATCCAGCAGCACGCCGCTGCGGTAAAAACCGGGAATGGCGCTGGAGGCGCGAATCAGGTCAAGCCAGGTCTGCTGAGTGGGGGAAAAGTAGTTTGGCGTGTAATCATCGCCGCGACAGGCGCACATCCAGAACTCTTTGCCCTGGGCAAAACAATCTTCAGCATAGGCCATCGCCAGCGGCATCTTTTTCGAGGTGGTGTCGACCAGCCAGTCAAGATCGATAAGATTTCCGCCGCGCACAAAACGCATCGGGTCGAAAAACTCGCGGGCGGTGGTGTAGCGGGTGATCACTTTGCGGGCATAGCCGGGCTGGTTGCACAGATAGGCCGAGAGATTTTGCGCCCCGGCAGAGGTACCGAACATCATGTCGAACGGGTTGAATCCCGCGCGCATAAATTCGTCCAGCACCCCGGCGGTAAAAATCCCTCTCTGCCCCCCGCCTTCGCACACCAGTGCGAGCCTGCCCGGCTGGAAGGGTTTAACAGATAACGGCGTAATGTTGCCCAACGTAACGGGAATTCGCTGCCCCACCCTGCTTTCCTGTCTGGCTTATTATAAAAACAAAGGTAACGCAATTTTTAACGCCCTGAAACTGAGAAAGCCAGTCACATTGACTGGCTTTATGTAAGACGGTATTTCACGCGTTAACGTCTAGGGACGCCGACGGCCGGTAAACAGGCTGACCAGGAACAGGATAATACCGACAACGAAGACAATTTTCGCAGCCCAGGCAGCGGTACCCGCCAGGCCACCAAAGCCCAGAGCGGCGGCAATTAACGCGATCACCAGAAAAATAATGCCCCATCTAAACATACGTCTCTCCTTACCATAGTTAATGACGGTCGATTTTCTGCGCACTCAGGCCGCGCATACACAACCCTGTGGTGCTACACATCCTGCGGAAAGACCGCAGAATAAATTTTTTAGTGAATAGATTTATTTGACGCTAAGGTCATTCTTCACGCTTTTGACGCCGGAAACGGCTTTCGCAATACCTTCCGCCCGCTCCGACTGCTTACTGGACTCGACCGTACCGGATAAATGTACAACGCCATCGGTGGTCTCAACCTTCACGTTACGCGACGGAACGATATCGTCAGCCAGCAATTTCGCTTTGATCTCGCTGGTCACCGCCGTGTCGCCGGCATAGCCCTTCAGCGAAGCAGATTTTTCGTTCTGTACGCTAAGCTTGTCGTTAACGGAGGTCACGCCTTCAACCGCTTTCGCAACGCTAAGCGCCTGCTTATGCTGCTCTGAACTGTCAACCGTACCGCTTAAGGTGACGACTTTATTTTCAGTTTTCACAGAGATATCGGTGCTGCGAATATCTTTATGATCGATCAGCGCCGCTTTCACCCTGGCGGTGATGGTGCTGTCGTCCATAAAATTCCCGACTTTGTTCATCGAATTATCAACGGCTTGCCCGGCATTGCTTGCTGCGGATTTCGCGCTGTCTACGGTCGAGTTTTCCGCATACGCCGAAGCGCTGATTATTGCTGAGCCCAGGAAGAGGGCCAGGAGTGTCTTGCCGCTCTTAAGTCTTGTCATCGTTTTTCCTCGTTATATCTAAGCAGGTAAAGCAAAATAAGTAGACTATTAAGCCAGGATTCCAAAAATTACTTATTAAATGTAGTAGATACGCAGAAGAGTGCGGCATGATCGGGTAAAAAAGCGCGCAAAACGGTAAGAATTAAGAACTTTCCAGAAAGGGCAAACCGAGGGGAAAATGACGTGGAGCGCGGCGAAAACCGCGCTCCGGAGAGGATTAGTGCTCGCGGGTTTTACGGAACTGGACGTCAGGGTACCGTTCCTGCGTCAGGTTCAGGTTAACCATGGTCGGGGCGATATAAGTCAGGTTATCGCCACCATCCAGCGCCAGCTGAATTTCGTTCTTACGCTTAAACTCTTCGAATTTCTTCGCGTCGCTACATTCCACCCAGCGTGCGGTCGCGACGTTGACGGACTCGTAAATCGCCTCAACGTTGTATTCGCTCTTCAGGCGAGCAACAACCACATCAAACTGCAGCACACCCACCGCGCCAACGATCAGATCGTTATTGGCGATCGGACGGAACACCTGCACCGCCCCCTCTTCAGAGAGCTGAACCAGCCCTTTCAGCAGCTGTTTCTGCTTGAGCGGATCTTTCAGGCGAATGCGGCGGAACAGTTCCGGGGCGAAGTTCGGGATACCGGTGAACTTCATCATTTCACCCTGGGTGAAGGTATCGCCAATCTGAATGGTGCCGTGGTTATGCAGACCCAGGATATCGCCCGGATACGCTTCTTCCACGTGCGAACGGTCGCCGGCCATAAAGGTCAGCGCGTCGGAGATCATCACGTCCTTGCCGATACGCACCTGGCGCATCTTCATGCCTTTCTCGTATTTACCGGAAACCACGCGCATAAAGGCCACGCGGTCGCGGTGTTTCGGGTCCATGTTGGCCTGAATTTTAAACACGAAGCCGGTGAACTTATCTTCCGAGGCTTCCACCGTGCGGGTGTCGGTTTTACGCGGCATCGGCGCAGGCGCCCACTCCACTAAACCGTCCAGCATATGGTCAACGCCAAAGTTGCCCAGCGCGGTACCGAAGAATACCGGCGTAATTTCGCCCGCCAGGAACAGCTCTTTATCGAATTCGTTAGACGCGCCCTGCACCAGCTCCAGCTCATCGCGCAGCTGCTGCGCCAGATCTTCACCCACCGCGGCATCAAGCTCCGGGTTATCCAACCCTTTCACGATGCGTACTTCCTGGATGGTGTGGCCTTTACCGGTCTGATACAGGTAGGTTTCATCTTTATAAAGATGGTAAACGCCCTTGAACAGTTTGCCGCAGCCAATCGGCCAGGTGATCGGCGCGCAGCCGATTTTCAGCTCGTTTTCCACTTCATCCAGCAGCTCCATCGGGTCACGGATGTCGCGGTCAAGTTTGTTCATAAAAGTCAGGATCGGCGTATCGCGCAGACGGGTGACTTCCATCAGCTTACGGGTACGATCCTCGACGCCTTTCGCGGCATCGATAACCATCAGGCAGCAGTCAACCGCCGTCAGGGTACGGTAGGTATCTTCGGAGAAGTCTTCGTGCCCCGGGGTATCCAGCAGGTTAACCAGGCAGTCGTGATAGGGGAACTGCATCACGGACGTGGTGATGGAGATACCGCGCTGCTTTTCCATCTCCATCCAGTCAGATTTCGCATGCTGGCTGGAGCCGCGACCTTTTACCGTACCGGCAGTCTGAATAGCCTGTCCGAATAACAGAACCTTTTCAGTAATGGTCGTTTTACCGGCATCCGGGTGAGAAATAATGGCAAAAGTGCGGCGCTTAGCCACCTCCTGCAAATAAGGAGACAACGTCATAATTCAATCTTCTTAGTAAACGCGGCAACGCGCCGCGCATGTTGAATACGAAAAAATTGCGGCTATTTTACCCATCAATGGGGGGGAGGCAATCAGTGTTTACACAGGAGTTGCTCCAGTTCGCTTAAAGAGGTGACCGTCCAGTCCGGGCGGAGGTCCGCGGGCAGCTCGCGCTGATGGGGGTTGAACCAGCAGGTCGCCAGGCCGGCATTTACGCCACCGCGAATATCAGACTCAGCGGTATCGCCAACCATCAGCACCCGCGAACGATCGGGGTTGCCCGCCTGCGCCAGCGCATAGTCAAAAATACGCGCATCCGGCTTAGCCACCCCAACCTCTTCGGAGATAATCAACAAATCAAAGTGATCGCGTAAACCTGTACGTTCAAGACGCGTCTGCTGTAGCGAGGTAAAACCGTTGGTGATAATGCCCATTTTCACCTTCCCCTGCAGCGAATCGAGCAGCGATACGGCCCCCGGCAGCGGCGAACAGATCTCCGCCATCGCGTTCATAAATGCGGCGTTCAGCTCGCCGGGAGGGACGTTCAGGCGCTCCGCCCAACCGTCAAAGCGCTGATGCTGCAGCTGAAGCGAAGTAATGGCGCCGTTTTGATAATCCACCCACAGCGGCTTATTCACGGCCTGGTAGTCCTGAAAATCCTCTGCGGAGAACGTCACGCTATAGTCGAGAAACATCCGCTGTAGGCCGCTAAATGAGTCAAACGTAAATAACGTTTCATCGGCATCAAAGAAAATCCAGTCCCACTTCATCGTATCACCTTGTCTTACATACTGATTGGCAGTGCCATAATGATTGCGTCCTCACGTCCGTCGACCGTGGGGTAATAGTTGCGGCGAATCGTCGCCTCGTTAAAGCCTAAGCTTTCATAGAGCGCGATGGCGGCGACGTTAGACGCGCGCACCTCCAGCCACAGCGTGACGACGCCGCGTTTTTCGACCTCATCAATCACCTGTTCCAGCAGTTCCCTGCCCAGACCACGACGCTGAAAGGCAGGGTCGACGGCAATATTGAACAGCGTCGCCTCGTCGAGGATGATTTGCGTAATGGCAAAAGCCGCCATCACGCCGTCCACGGACAGTTGAAGATTCAGATAGCGCTCGCCCTGATTACTGGCAAACGTCTGTTCGCTCCACGGAAAAGCGTGGGCGCGCGTTTCAATTTGCCAGGCGCGGGGCAAATCAGCCGGGTTGAGGGTAGAAATCGTGTTCATGTGCGCAAATCTGTTGCCAGAGCGCCATGCGAGCAGGCGTGCTGGTCTGAAGTTCATCGAAAGCAGGCGTGGCGATCTGTGCGCCCGCCAGCGGTAGCGCCGCGTCGGTGCCCAGCCGCCAGCTATTACAGCGTGCGTCCTGAGGCAGCATCGCAACGCGCTCAGGCGTCAGCTGCATCACCTGCCCCGGCGTCAGGGCCAGCGCGCGCAGAATATCGCTGATAAGCGGTTCGCTCAGCGATGGCGGTTCTTCCGCTACCATCACCAGGCGAATGTGTCCAGGAAGCGAGATAGCGATTTCACCCTGTAACGCCCCAGGACGACGCAGCGACCACTGGGTAATACCCAGCTGCTGTAATTGCCAGTCTCGTCGGGATGTCATAGCGAAACACTCCTGTTAATCAAGCGCGCAATATAGCAAATCCGTCGTATCTGCGCCAACAAACTACGCGGCGCTCGAAGCGCGTCCCACCGCCAACAAAGAGGCAGCCTGAAAGATAACGTGTATAATCGGCGCCAGTCTCAATGAAGGAGTGTTTCATGTCCGCTTTTACCCCGGCAAGTGAAGTCTTGCTGCGCCACAGTGATGATTTCGAGTCCGCCCGCGTTCTGTTTGCCGGTGACCTGCAGGATGACCTGCCCGCACGTCTGGACACGGCTGCCAGCCGCGCCCATACCCAGCAGTTCCACCACTGGCAGGTACTGAGCCGCCAGATGGGCGAAAATGCCCGCTATAGCCTGGTCGCAGAGGCTGGCGATGTCGCCGATTGCGATACGCTGATCTACTACTGGCCAAAGAATAAACCGGAAGCGCAGTTTCAGCTGATGAACCTGCTTTCGCTGCTGCCGACCGGTGTTGATATTTTCGTGGTTGGCGAGAACCGCAGCGGCGTACGCAGCGCCGAGCAGATGCTGGCGGAGTATGCGCCGCTGAGCAAAATCGACAGCGCGCGCCGCTGTGGGCTGTATCACGGTCGTCTGGAGAAACAGCCCGCGTTCGATCCCGAACAGTACTGGGGCGAGTATCCGCTGGAAAATTTGACGATTAAAACGCTTCCCGGCGTCTTCAGCCGCGACGGGCTGGATATTGGTAGCCAGTTGCTGCTTTCCACGCTCACCCCGCATACCAAAGGTAAAGTTCTGGACGTCGGCTGCGGCGCTGGCGTGCTGGCAACCGTACTGGCCAGCCACTCGCCTAAAGTTCGCTTAACGTTATGCGACGTCAGCGCGCCGGCAGTAGAAGCCAGCCGCGCTACGCTCGCCGCTAACGGCATCGAAGGGGAAGTGTTCGCCAGCAACGTCTTCTCTGAAGTGAACGGCCGCTTCGACATGATTATCTCCAACCCGCCTTTCCACGATGGTCTGCAGACCAGCCTGGAGGCCGCGCAAACCCTGATCCGCGGCGCAGTTCGTCATCTCAACAGCGGCGGAGAGCTACGCATTGTCGCCAACGCCTTCCTGCCCTATCCGAACGTGCTGGATGAGATCTTCGGCTTCCATGAAGTGATTGCCCAAACGGGCCGCTTTAAGGTCTACCGAACGGTGATGACCCGTCAGGCGAAGAAATAACCCCATTTTTCGGCGCCAGCAGCCGCTGGTCGCCGATGTTTCCCCTACCTGACCGCCCATTTTTGCAACAATCAATCCAACTGATACAATTAACTATTGACGAATAGCTGAAAACCACTAGAATGCGCCTCCGTGGTAACGATACTTTCATAGTGTCGATGGTATGCGAAGGTGGCGGAATTGGTAGACGCGCTAGCTTCAGGTGTTAGTGTCCTTACGGACGTGGGGGTTCAAGTCCCCCCCCTCGCACCATAATCCACATTGATATTGCTCGCACTGGGCGAAGGTGGCGGAATTGGTAGACGCGCTAGCTTCAGGTGTTAGTGTTCTTACGGACGTGGGGGTTCAAGTCCCCCCCCTCGCACCAACGAGGCGATATCAAAAATTAAGAATACTGTGCGAAGGTGGCGGAATTGGTAGACGCGCTAGCTTCAGGTGTTAGTGTCCTTACGGACGTGGGGGTTCAAGTCCCCCCCCTCGCACCAATATTCTTAACTCCTTCTGTTTTATCCCATCAGCTTTATATTCATTACAATCAGCATCATTCCACTGACTAACGCCACGCATGACGGCAGCAAAACAAAATGTCGTAGCTGACGGTGCCAAATCATGATCGCTGACATGAGCATTCCCAGCGCCACCAATGCGCGCCAGGCATCGACCGACAAATCGGCAAACCCGAGTGCGGCAATCAGTACGCCAGGGATCACCGCGCCCCATCCACTCCCTAAAGTTCGCTGCAACATGTTTTTGCCTCTAATAGCGATAATGATAACCAATATCATATGATAATTTTTATCATTTGTCATGTCAGGGAAACGGGAAGTCTTTATTCTTTACGTTTGCGGTAATGACATACATTCATGAAGGTGATAAATTAAGCAAAAGAAATTATATATTAAATAATCTGATTATTTCGTAAAAACCTTATTTTGCGCACTGTTTTTTATTATTCACTTCAAACTAATATCACATTGAATTTTAACGATTAATAATGACAACTCCGACATGACTGCACAATCCTGGCGCTCCCATTACGAACAGAAATATCAGTATTCCTTACGGCTATTTTTACTGCTTAATTTAGTTTCATCCGTCTTATCCCTTGTCAGCCCGCTCTTTACCGTCATCACTTTTACATTACCCTGTTTTCTGATAGTTGCCTGCAGCACGGTTCTGCTGCTATGGCACTGTAAATTCTCTCAGCACAAAATAAATATTCCGATTATTTCTCTGATATTTGGCCTGCTTTGGGCATGGCACGTTGCGCTAAAAGCATTGATGATGGGTCCGCCGCATTTTAACTACCTGGTAATCGCCTTATTAAGCGTGTTATTTATTGGCACTATTGCTTTTTCCAGCAATATCATTGGCTTTACTTTGCACTCTATACCAACCTACTTTACCTGCCTGATTCTGGGCGGCGGAGAACAGTGGTTGCGCATGTCCTGGTGCTTCTTGTTGCCTATTGCGGGCATCACCCTGCAAAGCTTAATTCAGAAACGCAGCGATATATTCACCCAGGGACTTATGGATAAGCTGCTGGAGGAACGTAATACCCTTAACGATCTCAGTATGTTGGATCCGCTTACCGGTTTGTATAACCGTCGGGGTTTGCAAAATCGTCTCGACACCGTCCTCTCTCTGGACAGCGCCGGACATTACGTCCTGCTGCTGGATATTGACCATTTTAAAGCCTACAACGACCACTATGGGCATATGATGGGCGACCAGGCATTGATTCAGGTTTCCGCCGCCATTCGTAACGCTGTGCGCTCACGCGATATCGTAGCCCGCTTTGGCGGCGAAGAGTTCATGGTGCTGTTGACCAGCAGCAGCGCAGAAAATGCTCTTCAGGCCGCAGAGCGGATTCGTCAGCGGGTCTATGATCTGAAAATCCCGCATATGTTTAACGAAAGCGTCGCGACCAATGTGACTATCAGTGTCGGTATGACGCCGCTGGTGGATGCTGATATTGACAGCGCCCTGAAACGGGCGGATAACGCGCTCTACGAAGCCAAAAATATGGGAAGAAACGTCATTCTCGCCAGCTAATCCTTTACCGCGCGGCAGAAGTCGCCGCGCGGACAAATCGCTTGCCAAGCCGGGACCACGGCATTAGTATCAGAAATCATTATCATTTAGATTTGTATCTGGCACTCGATGGCTTACCGTTCACTCGCATTCAACACTGAGATCATCTGGCGGGCACCGCTCCCTTCGGCTGACCGTGAACTGGCAAATTCAATACGCGACAAAATTACCGTGTTACGCCCCCATCTGCTGGATTTTCTCCGTCTGAATGAAGAAGCCCCTCCCCATGCGCTAACCCTGGCTGAATGGTCACAACCCTCGACGCTGAGTTCGTTCATCGCGACCTGGTCCGACCATATTTATCGTCACCAGCCCAGTCAACCCCGTGAGCAAAAACCGCTGCTGTCCCTCTGGGCGCAATGGTACATCGGTTTACTGGTGCCCCCTTTAATGTTGGCGCTGTTGAGCGAAGATCGCGCCATTAGCCTGGCGCCGGAACATGTGCGCGTCGAGTTTCATGAGTCAGGCCGCGCCGCCTGTTTCTGGATTGATATTCATTCAGCAGGTACTTCCCCGACAGAGCCCGCGCAGTCCCGGATAGAAAAGCTGGTCATCACGGCTTTACAACCCGTCGTGCAGGCGCTTGAAGCCACCGGCGATATTAATGGCAAGCTTATCTGGAACAATACTGGCTACCTGATTAACTGGTATCTGGGAGAAATGAAAACATTGCTGGGAGATGAAAAAGTGGCCGCTCTACGCCAGCACTGCTTCTTCGAAAAACAGCTATCCAACGGCGAAGATAACCCGCTGTGGCGAACCGTGGTTTTACGTGAAGGGCAGCTGGTGCGCCGCACCTGCTGCCAGCGCTATCGCCTGCCGGATGTGCAGCAGTGCGGGGACTGCACGCTGAAATGATCTTTTGATAACGTCAACGGGCGGCTATTTCAGCCGCCCGTTTGCTTTTATGCCGTCTGCTGGCTCTCTTCCGCGATGCGCTGCGCCTCTTCGGCCTCTTGCGCTAACAGCTGTTTCTCATAAACCTTGAAGAACGGGAAGTAGATAATCGCGGAAACGCACGCGAGGACAACCACCAGAATCGCCGCCCGAAAATCCCAACCCAGCGCCCATGCGCCGCCAATCGGTGCCGGGGCGGTCCACGGCACAACCGAAATCACCCGGCCAATGAGATCCATCTTCATGGCGGCCCAGGCCAGCACGGCATTGACCATCGGCGCCAGCAGGAAGGGAATAAAGAACACCGGGTTCATCACGATAGGCGTGCCAAAAATGACCGGCTCGTTGATGTTAAACAGGCTTGGCACCACGCTCAGGCGGCCAATTGACCGCAGATGCGCGGAGCGGCTACGCAGATAGCAGAACACAAGCCCCATCGTCGCTCCAGAACCGCCAATCACAATAAAGAATGTCCAGAACGCTTCCATAAAGATATGCGGCAGTGGAGCACCCTGCGCCAGAGCCTGCTGGTTCATGCCGAGGTTAGTGAGCCAGAACATCTGCAGCATGCCAGAAACAATAGCCGCACCGTGGATACCCGCAAACCACAGCAGGTGGCCCACCAGGACCGCCAGTAAAATTGCGGGCAGCGAGTCGGCTGCGGAAACCAGCGGTTTAAAGATAGCCATAATGGCCTGAGGGATCAGCATATCAAAATGATGCTGAATAAGCAGGCTCAGGGGATACAGCGTCAGGACAACAACCAGTACCGGGATCAGCAGATCAAACGAGTTTTTGATCATCGGCGGCACCTGATCCGGCAGGCGAATACCAATATTATGCGCTTTCAGGAAACGCATCATTTCAACGCAATAGACCGCCACAAGAATCGCCGTAAATATCCCGGTTCCTCCCAGGCTATCTACCGGCAGGTTGCCGTTCGTTTTTGGCGCCGCCACCAGCAGGAAGGCCATAATCGACAGCATGGCGCACATAAAGGGGTCGAGCTGATTGGTTTTTTCGTAATGCTTACCGAGGTTATAGGCGATCGCGGCGCAAATATAGATCGACATAATACCCATCGTCATATCGAACGGCGTCAGAATTCGCCCTTCAAACTCTTTTGCCAGATCCAGCCAGGCGCGGGCAAATCCCCATGTGGTATCCGGTGAAAACGGCGGATAAGCGAATACCAGTAGAAAAGAGCCGACAATCATAAACGGCATGGCGGAGATAAAACCGTCGCGGATAGCCATCACGTGGCGCTGAGACGAGATGCGCCCGGCGACAGGGCTGATGTAATTTTCTACGAAGCGAAATATCAGATTAAATGCAGCATGGTTAGCAGACATAGCAGCCCTCCTGACAGGCTAGATGAACAGGCCCAACAACGATTATCTTGCCGCTGTGATGAATCCGCTTCTGCGAGTGAGCGACCAGATTTGATAGCCCGCAGGCTTTAGTGCTCAGGTACGTTCGATTCATCTTCGGCTCTTTTGTTATAGGTGACGCAGGGAAGTTACCTTGTCAGTATTCATGTCTCTATGAATAACCGCAACCGGTTACAGTAACCGGTTGCGGCGAATGTGAAGGAGATCCAGAAATTAGAAAGAATCTTGATTATCAACGAGAGATATTTACACTTTGCGAAGCTTGTGACAGATTTTTAACAAGCCTTAATCAGGAGATTCCAATGAGTCTGCAGTCCGTGCGGCAGTTTTTTGCTGACCACGCCCCCGATATCGAAATCATCGAACTTACTCAGAGCACGGCCACGGTAACATTAGCCGCAGCGGCGCATAACGTTGAACCCGGGCAAATAGCCAAGACCCTGTCTTTAAAAATAAAAGACAGGGTTGTGCTCGTTGTCGCAAAAGGCGATGCGCGCCTGGATAATAAAAAACTAAAGGAAGCCTTCGGCGCCAAAGCGCGCATGCTCAGCAGCGATGAGGTCATTACGCTAACGGGACACCCTATTGGCGGCGTCTGCCCCTTTGGCCTGGAAGTTCCGCTGGCGGTGTACTGCGATATTTCACTGAGGCAGTACCCGGAAGTGCTGCCAGCAGCAGGATCAATTCATAGCGCCGTTCGCATTTCACCCGAGCGGATGGCGCAGTTGACTGATGCTAAGTGGATTGATGTTTGTCTTTAATAGATCGTTGGCACTACTGAGCAAGGCGCATAACTCTGGCATCGTCATTATTCGCCGACAGGCGCATTAAAATGTCTGCCGCGCTCAGTAGTCCCATATCAGAACTGACGCCAAGCTTGGTCATGGCATTGAACTTATGGGCCCGAATCGTTTTAATATTTCTTTCCAGCTGTGTCGCTATTTCAGGTAAAGAGTAGCCATAAGACATATATCGTAGGATGGTATGCTCCGTTGGGCTCAAAATTTGGCCAGAAATGCTCTGCTTTTGACATACCGAGCCCTCATTGGTCTGATAGCTATGATCGAGAAGCTGAAGCAAATATTCCTGCAGCTGGATCCGACAGGCAGATTTATTCAGAATGCCGTGTAAGCGGGAGGGCGTCAGATGGCTAACCAAACGCATTTCCGCTTCATCATTCGCTAAGACAATTCTTTGCATTTCTGGGCAATAACGCGCGATCTCATGGAGAAAGAGCAAGCTTTCAAGACGGGACCTGCGATTACCTGAAAGTGAAAAAATAATCGCAGAAAAATCTTTAGACTGAAACTCTCGTTTTAATGCTTTAGTATCTTGAAAGAATTGAATACGATAATTCTTACCACTTTCATTAATTAAGATGTGGCGAAGAGCTACTTCCGTCATCGCACATTTCTCTACGATAGCGATATATCGTGTTGTGAAGTCTTTTTCCATTCCGTTTGATCTCCATAGGCTGAATAAATATTCAGCTCCTTCATTCCCTGTGCACTATTAATCCAGGCATACATCTCTGCATTACTACGTAGAGATAAGCGGCGCATAGCACTATTTTTCTGCGCACTTATGGTTTTATTGCTCTTCTTCAATAAAGCAGCAATTTGATTAATTCCCCATCCTTTTGCAAGAAGCCTCAATACTTTACGCTCGGAAAGAGTCAAAATGACCATTTTTTGCTGTTCTTCACCGATGCGTTCGACTTCAGGGGAGAACAACGTCTGGCTAATACGTTCGGCGGCAAGACCACCAGCGCGAACTACTTCGATAAGGCGTTTTACCGGTTCGCTGTCTGAAATTAACGTACTTTCAGGACGCATTAATAATTGAACGGCTAACGGAAAACAGGTGTTTCCTACCATAAAGACCCAGTGTATATCCCTGTATTGGGTCATTAAAGAGTAGTAGTGTTCACAAATGTTTCTAGGATGCTCTATTTCACCGGACAAGTCAGCGATAACCAGCACTGCGCGACGCAATTGCAGCAGGGTTAGCTCATCCTGAGAACGACAAAAATTCAATTCATAATCAGGGAGATGCTCCCCCGCGATGGCCTTCAAACCGGACTGCATCACCGGTATTCTGCTGATAATAATGCCGAACTTACCCTGTCCTGGTAACATAAACCCTCCGCTTCCTGTCGAAGACTCACCGCCGGCGCAAAAACAATCGGATGAATAATTTAATAACCATCATAATTATTTTGCCAAAATGAATCTTTATCGTCCCTGGCGGGTACGCTATATCGTACCCTAAAACCAACTTATATAGTGAGGAGTAACATATTGCTGTTATCCATGCCAATGATTAACATTAACACAGGTAGTTGTCATCAATAAATTAGAAATGGTTAACATCGTCGTTAGATACGCTAACTTAAGATAAATTAAATAAAGATTTCTTTATTTAATTTTTTTCCTAAATGCTTTTGGGGATTCGCCGCTATAGCGACGAAAGAAACGAGAAAAATAGGCAGCATCATTAAACCCCAAGTAATCAGAAAGTTGCGCAATAGTCATGCTGGTATACAACAGGTTGCGACGCGCCTCAAGCATCACCCTTTGATGTAAAACTCCCAGCGCGCTGCAGCCATAAAATTCATGACACAAATAATTTAAATGGGTCGCGGACACACCCACCCGCCTGGCATATTCGGCTAAGGGCAGATGTTCGCGATAATGGCTTTCAATGAGACGAGAGAAATGGCGCATCACGCTACGCTTACGTTCCGCTTTGTCCTCCGCTATCGGTTGTGGGCGATATTGCCGATTCAGCCAGACCAGCAGCGCTCCCAGCAGCGAATGCAGCATCATTTCGCGCGCATCATACTCCTCACGGTACTCTTCTCGCAAAGCGGTAAACAGCGCCCGAATATGGCCCCGAGAGGCTTTTACCGGCACACACTGCGGCTGGCCGAGGAGATCCAACTGGCGGCCAAACTGATTCTCAACCCTCCTGAGCAGGGGTAATGCCAGGGATAAAACGTATCCTTCCGTGCCCGGCGAAAATCGAAATCCATGAATACAAAGCGCCGGAACAACCTGAATACAGGATTCCACCATCACGGTCGTTGTTCCTTCGATTTCAATTTCCGCCCGCCCTTTATGCAGGTACAACAGCTGCACCAGCTCAGCATGCTGATGCACGCGGATATGCCATTCATAAAGATGGCTGCGCTGGAGTATCGACTCACAGTGCAGAAGTTCGGGCGTTGGCCAGCCCTGCTCTTCGCCATACAGTTTGAAAACGGGAATGGTGCTCACTGCCTGCATCACGCCTCCGGATATTTTTGGTGTTACGCCACGCGCTCCATCGGCAGACCAACATAGTTTTCAGCGATAGTGGTTAAGCCGGCGCGTGATTGCAGATAATAACGACGATCCGCCGCCTGCATTTTTCTATCGAACTCGCTTTGCTGCGGAAAATCATGCAGCAGACGCGTCATAAACCAGCTGAAACGCTCCCCCTTCCACACCCGATCCAACGCCAAACGCGAGTAGCTGGCTAAGAGGTCAACGCGGCCATGGTGATAATACTCGCGCAGGATCCGCCATAAATAGTTCACGTCGGACGCTGCGAGATTCAACCCTTTTGCCCCGGTTGGCGGTACGATATGCGCCGCATCTCCCACCAGAAATAGCTTCCCGTACTGCATCGGCTCCACCACATAGCTGCGCAGCGGCGCGATGCTCTTCTCCAGTGAGTGACCCGTCACTAACTTGCCGGATAACTCATCAGGGAGACGCCGTTTAAGTTCATTCCAAAAGCGCTCATCAGACCAGGCCTCCACCTTTTCGCTAAGCGGTACCTGCAGATAATAGCGACTTCTGGTTAGTGAGCGCTGACTACACAGCACAAACCCGCGTTCGTGGTGAGCGTAAATAAGCTCCGGATTTACCGGCGGCGTGTCGGCAAGCAGTCCCAGCCAGCCAAACGGCCAGACGCTCTCGTACTCTTTCAGAACCCCTGCCGGAATACTCTGCCGGGACACGCCGTGAAAGCCGTCGCAACCGGCGATAAAGTCGCACTCCAGGAGGAGGTTTTCTCCGTTACAGGTAAAAGAGACCGATGGTCTATCGCTTTTGGCATCATTAATTGTGACGTCGCTAACGCCATAAATCGTCGGGGCGCCACATTCCGCCCGCGCCGCCATTAAATCCCGCGTCACCTCAGTCTGGCCGTATACCATCACGCTTTTGCCTTCCGTCAACTCCGTCAGCGCAACCGGTACGCGCTTGCCTTCAAACAGAAACTCGACCCCATGATGGATCAGGCCTTCAGCATCCATTCGCCGGGCCGCCCCGGCTTCGCGCAGCAGCTCTACCGTTCCGCTTTCCAGAATGCCCGCACGGATCCTCCCCAGCACATACTCGGGCGTCTGTCGCTCAAGGATCACGGTCTGAATCCCGGCGTTATGTAAGAGCTGCCCCAACAGGAGTCCGGACGGACCCGCGCCGATAATCGCCACTTGTGTTTTCATAGGATCGCCTCAGCAAGGTTAATTATTTGTTTGTTTTTTGTTTATTAAAAGTTTGAATTTGCATTTTTGATAAGTCTGCCGGGAAAAAGAAGGGAGAAAATGGCGCAAAAATTGTACTTTTCACCAATCTTGCGGAAGTGTGGCTGAGTTCAAATTTTCACAGAGCCCGCAGAGCGGGTGTTTTTTTACACATTGTTTGATCCTGACCGCTCAGAGAAAGCACGACTTCAGGTAAAAGTATCGCCAGACACTACGGCATCGGGCATCACGGACAGCAGGTATTTATGCAAGCAGATCGGGCAACCCAGCGCGCAATCACGCGCTTGTGCATTCAATGTGGTCTTTTCTTATTACAGCATGGCGCGGAAAGCGCGCTGGTTGAGGAGCTTTCAACTCGTCTGGGCCTGGCGTTGGGGATGGATAGCGTTGAAAGCGCCATCTCTTCCAATGCAATTGTGCTCACAACCATCAAAGATGGCGAATGCCTGACTTCAACGCGAAAAAACACCGATCGCGGCATCAACATGCACGTCGTCACGGAAGTTCAGCATATTGTGATTATGGCAGAGCATAAACTGCTGGATTATAAGGATGTCGAAAAACGATTCGCGCAAATTAAACCGCTGCGCTACCCACGCTGGCTACTGGTATTAATGGTCGGCCTCTCCTGCGCCTGCTTTTGCAAACTTAACAACGGCGGCTGGGATGGCGCGCTGGTCACCTTCTGCGCCAGTACGATAGCCATGTATATTCGTCAGGTACTCACCCATCGCTCTATGCATCCGCAAATCAATTTCTGCCTCACCGCCTTCGTCGCAACGACCATCTCCGGACTGATGCTGCGCCTGCCCGCTTTCGCCAGCACGCCGACGATAGCGATGGCCGCCAGCGTACTGCTGCTGGTACCCGGCTTTCCGCTGATCAACGCCGTTGCCGACATGTTTAAAGGGCATATCAATACCGGCCTGGCGCGCTGGGCCATTGCCAGTCTGCTCACGCTCGCCACCTGTATTGGCGTGGTGATGGCGATGACGATGTGGGGGCTACGCGGATGGGCATAATTATGTATCTCTACGCGCTGGCGCAGGATATGGCTCTGGCAGCCATCCCCGCCGTTGGGTTCGCCATGGTATTCAACGTCCCACAGCGAGCGCTGCGCTGGTGCGCGCTGCTGGGGGCTATCGGCCACGGCTCGCGCATGGTCATGATGACGGCAGGTTTTAATATCGAGTGGGCAACGTTCATGGCCGCCCTGCTGGTTGGCAGCATTGGGATCCAGTGGTCCCGTTGGTATCTGGCGCACCCGAAGATTTTCACCGTAGCGGCGGTGATCCCGATGTTCCCCGGTATCTCTGCCTATACCGCGATGATTTCAGCGGTCAAAATCAGCCATTTCGGCTACTCGGAAGAGATGATGATTATGCTGCTGAGTAACTTTCTCAAGGCTTCATCCATCGTTGGCGCATTATCGATCGGTCTTTCTATCCCGGGGCTTTGGCTGTATCGCAAGCGTCCGCGCGTTTAATTCACCGCGCCGCCGGGTTACCTGCGGCGCTCCTTCCTGAGCGACCTCTATGCTACTATGTGTGCAGCTACCCCTCTCCTTTTAGTTGTTCAGAGTTGAGATTGATTTATGTCTTCACGAATATTAACTACCGATTTTAGCGGTCTGGATGACTTCATGCAGGATCACGCAGCGGTACTGGCAAAATCGGCCAGCGGCGCCGTCGCCGTATTTACCAACAATGCCCCCGCCTTCTATGCGCTGACGCCGGAGCGTCTGGCGCAGCTGCTGGAGCTGGAAGCCAAACTGGCGCGCCCCAATAGCGATATCGCCCTCGACGCGCAGTTTTTTGACGAGCCGACGGCGGTTCCCGTTGCAGTACCGATGGGCAAATTCCCGATGTACACTGACTGGCAGCCGGATGCCGATTTTCAGCGTCTGGCCGCGCTGTGGGGCATCGCCCTAAGCCAGCCCGTTACGCCGGAAGAGCTGGCCGCATTTGTCGCCTACTGGCAGGCGGAAGGTAAAGTCTTTCATCATGTCCAGTGGCAGCAGAAGCTAGCGCGCAGCGTACAGATTGGCCGGGCCAGCAACGGCGGCCAGCCGCGGCGTGACGTCAACGCGATTAGCGAACCCGAAAATCATATTCCACGAGGATTCCGCGGATGAGCATGAAAAATGTCGGCGATTTAATGAAGCGCCTGCAAAAGATGATGCCAGCCCATGTCGAACCCGCGTTTAAGACAGGTGAGGAGCTGCTGGCATGGCAAAAAGAACAGGGCAAGCTGCGGTCTGAAGCGCTGGAACGCGAAAACCGCGCCATGAAAATGCAGCGTACCTTTAACCGTTCCGGTATCCGACCGCTGCACCAGAACTGCTCGCTGGATAACTACCGGGTTGAGTGTGAAGGCCAGATGATTGCGCTTTCCCGAGCGCGCCAGTACGTCGAGGAGTTCGACGGCAATATCGCCAGCTTTATCTTTTCCGGCAAACCGGGCACCGGAAAAAACCACCTCGCCGCCGCTATCTGCAACGAACTGCTGCTGCGGGGCAAGTCGGTGTTGATTATTACCGTCGCCGATATCATGTCAGCGATGAAAGATACCTTCGGCAACCGGGAAACCAGCGAAGAGCAGCTTCTCACCGACCTGAGCAAAGTCGACCTGCTGGTGATTGACGAAATCGGGATGCAAACGGAATCACGCTACGAAAAGGTTATCATTAACCAGATCGTCGATCGTCGCTCTTCGTCAAAACGTCCCACCGGTATGCTGACTAACAGCACCATGGACGAGATGAACAAGCTTCTTGGCGAGCGCGTCATGGACCGCATGCGGCTGGGCAATAGCCTGTGGGTCAACTTCAACTGGGACAGCTACCGCGATCGCGTGACCGGCAAAGAGTATTAAGATATTTCTGAACACTGCCGGCGTTATAATCAGGACATTGTTCAGTCACGGCGAAGAGTATGTCTATGAAATCTGTAAAAACGTTATTCCGCACGGCGATGGTGGCCAGCGCTTTATTGACCTTCGGCGCTCACGCCACCTCCTGGCAGGACTCTCTCTCCAGCGCTGCGAACCAGCTCAGCAGCCAGAGCGGTAGCCAGCAAAGCGGCGGCATGTCCCTCTCTTCGCTGACCGGTTTGCTCAACGGCGGCAGTCAGTCGTTGACTTCCAGCAGCATGAATAATGCCGCCGGGATTATGTCTTATTGCGCGAAACAGAAACTGACGTCGGTAACCAATACCGAAAACATTAAAAACCAGGTTCTGGATAAGCTGGGTCTCAGCGCGCCGGAAAAACAAAAAGAAGACACCAATTATCTTGATGGCCTTCAGGGCTTGCTGAGTAGCAAAGACGGTCAGCAGCTGAATCTGAATAGCCTCGGCAGTAGCCCGCTGGCAGAAAAAGTGAAAACCAAAGCCTGCGACCTGGTATTAAAACAGGGCGTTAGCTTCCTCTCCTGATCCTGGCCGCATAATGCCGCGTTTGGCGCTTTACCCTGGCCAGCGCGGCCGCAACCTCTGTTTTTTAACATCTCTCCTTCTGAACCCCTGGCAGACAAGATGTGAAGCGGGTCAAAAATGGCGATTTCTAAACCAATTCTGAACCACAGCACAAATTCATGACGATACAATTGCGGCAATATTGCGCTGCAATTACAGTGTAGCGTGGAAAAAGATCTATCTGGCCAGCCGACAGCTGGCGTGAATGAGGATGAGCTGTGTCAGAGTTGTTATCCATCGCCCTGTTTGTTGCTTCGGTGATGATTTATGCGTTAAAAGCCGGTCGTAATACCTGGTGGTTCGCCGCCACGCTCACGGTGCTGGGCCTGTTCGTTATTCTGAATATTACCCTCTACGCCAGCAATTACTTCACCGGCGACGGTATCAATGACGCGGTACTTTATACGTTGACCAACAGCCTGACGGGCGCTGGCGTGGGCAAATATATTCTGCCGGGCGTTGGGCTGGTCGTGGCGCTGGTCGCGGTATTTGGCGCACTCGGCTGGGTACTGCGCCGCCGCCGGCATCATCCTCATCACTTTGGTTACAGCCTGGTGGCGCTGGTCCTGGCGCTGGCGTCCGTGGACGCCAGTCCGGCCTTCCGCCAGATTAGCGAGTTGGTCAAATCCCAGTCCCGCGATGGCGATCCTGACTTTGTGGCTTACTACAAAGAACCGTCAAAAAGCATCGCGGACCCGAAACTGAACCTGGTGTACATCTACGGCGAAAGCCTTGAGCGCACTTATTTTGATAACGACGCCTTCCCGAACCTGACCCCGGAGCTCGGCAAGCTAAAAAGCGAGGGCCTGGATTTCAGCAACACCGCCCAGCTCCCCGGTACTGACTACACGATTGCCGGAATGGTCGCTTCCCAGTGCGGGATACCGCTGTTTGCGCCGTTTGAAGGCAACGCATCGGCTTCGGTTTCCAGTTTTTTCCCGCAGAATATCTGCCTCGGCGATATCCTGAAAAACTCGGGTTATGAGAACTACTTCGTACAGGGCGCTAACCTGCGCTTTGCCGGAAAAGACGTTTTCCTGAAATCGCACGGCTTCGATCATCTGTACGGCGCGGAAGAGCTAAAAACCACGGTCGCCGACCCAACCTACCGAAACGATTGGGGCTTCTACGATGATACGGTGCTTGATGAAACCTGGAAAAAATTCGAAGCGCTTTCACAATCGGGAAAACGCTTCTCGCTGTTTGCGCTGACGGTCGACACCCATCATCCGGATGGTTTTATTTCCCGTACCTGCCAGCGCAAAAGCTACGATATGGACGGTAAAAAGAACCTCTCTTTCAGCGCCGTTTCCTGTAGTCAGGAGCATATCGCGGCGTTAATTGAGAAGATTAAAGCGTCGCCGTGGTTCAAAAATACGGTCATTGTGGTCTCATCCGATCACCTGGCGATGAAAAACACCGCCTGGGAGTATCTGAATAAACAGGATCGCAGCAACCTGTTTTTCATTCTGCGCGGCGATAAGCCCCAGCAGGATACGCTGGCCGTTAAACGTAATACTATGGACAACGGCGCGACGGTGCTGGATATTCTCGGCGGCGATAACTTTATTGGTCTTGGCCGCAGCAGTCTATCCGGGGAGTCGCTTTCAAGCGTTTTCCTCAATATGAAAGAGAAGGTGCTGGCGTGGAAGCCGGATATCATCCGCCTGTGGAATTTCCCCAAAGAGATGAAGAATTTCACCGTTGATTCGCAGAAGAATATGATCTCCTTCTCCGGCAGCCATTTCCGCCTGCCGCTGCTGCTGCGCATCTCCGATAAGCGCGTTGAGCCGCTACCGGAGAGCGAATACTCCGCGCCGCTGCGCTTCCAGCTAGCCGACTTCGCGCCACGCGATAACTTCGTCTGGGTCGACCGCTGCTACAAAATGGGTCAGCTATGGTCGCCGGAGCTGGCGCTCTCCACCGACTGGTGCGTATCCCAGGGTCAACTGGGCGGCGAACAGCAGGTCCAGCGCGTTGACAAAGCCCAGTGGCAGGGTAAAACCGCCTTTAAAGATACCCTTATCGATATGGAACGTTATAAGGGCAACGTCGATACTCTGAAGATTGTCGATAACGATATTCGCTATAAAGCCGACAGCTTCCTGTTCAACGTGGCCGGCGCGCCGGAAGAGGTGAAGCAATTCAGCGGCATATCTCGCCCGGAATCATGGGGGCGCTGGTCGAACGCGCAGCTCGGCAGTGAAGTGAAAATTGAATATAAAGAGCCGCTGCCGGAGAAATTCGACCTGGTGATTACCGCCAAAGCCTACGGGCCAAACGCCAATAAACCGATTCCGGTACGCGTGGGCAACAGCGAACAAACGCTAACGCTGGCCAATGATGTCACCACCACGACCCTGCATTTCGATAATCCGTCGCGCAGCAACACGTTGACGATTGCGCCGCCGGACCCGCAGTCCACGAACGAGGGTAATATTCTCGGCCATTCCCCGCGCCAACTGGGCATCGGCATGGTTGAAATCAAAGTGGTGAAAAGCGAAGGTTAAGTCATCGCGCCCGGCGACTTTTTGCGCCGGGCCATGGTTGTGGAGGCCGGGTATTAACAATGCAGCGGCTTGAGTTCATCCGCCGAAAGTCCGGTAATTCGCTGGACCGTTTCCTTATCCAAACCGTTCTGCAGCATACTGCCGGCAATGCGCAGCGCTTCCCGTCGGCTCCCTTCCTGCAGCCCTTCCTGCAGCCCTTCCTGGCGCCCTTCTTGCCGGCCCTCTAACCGCCCTTCCTGCTTGAGCTTTTGAGCGATGGACATTAATCTCTCCTCATATTGTGGCAGACGGCGGGCCAACCGGCGGAGAAACACGCCTGGATCGGCGGAATTGCCGTACTGCAGCATATAATGAAACAGCACTCTCAACTGCCTGCGGTTAGTGTATCCCAGCATCACGAGGGTCGCCAACGACTCCGTAATCCCGCTGAGATCGCGCTGACGAATATGCTTTTGCATCAGCTCCAGCAAAGCGACCCGCCGATGCTGAACGATTTCATCATCCGGCATCACCGTTACGTCAACCAGCGGAAACGGGCAGGCATACAGCTTCTTCGCCATCTGCGGGTCGGCAAATTCATCCAGCCAGTTCAGGGAAAAGGGATAGGGACTGGCCGCACCATGATAAAAAAGCATCGGCACGACCAGCGGCAGCGCTTTATGCCCAGCGTCGAGATGCCGCTGCATCGCGGCAATCGCATAGCGCATCAGGCGAAAAGCCATATGGTTATCCGGCGAGCTCTGGTGTTCTATGACCACATAAACATACCCCGGGCCGGAGCGGGTTTGTACTGACCACAGCACGTCCGAATACCAGGCGCGCAAATCCTCATCAATAAAGCTCGCTGGCTCCAGCCGCAGCGTCGCAAAATCACACCGCTGGCGGATCGCCTGGGGAAGGTAGAGCGTGAGGAAATCATGCGCCGTCTCCGGGTGGCGAAGAAATCGTTTGAATACCGCATCGTGCGGTGTCGACGTCATCCGTTTTTTCATGGCCGTCCGCTTGCCTGAAAGTGAAGGAAAGCCGGACTCTACCACCGCTTTTTACCCGGTTGGTTTTGGCGATGATTTTCTGGGAAGCGCCTCGGAGAATAGCGCGGCGGCCAGCCAGGCTGGCCGCCGCAAGCAAGGCTTAGTAATCAAACTGACGGTAATAACGGCGAATATTGAGATCGTGCCCGGTGTGATGTTCAAAATGGGCCGCCAGCCTGTCCACCAGCAGGGTGGAAACCACGCACGGCGCCATAATCCAGCGGAAAGCATCATCGATGCCGTTCAGCGGGTAGTCGCGCGGGTCAATCACCACCAGATGGTTGGTGATCTTCTCAGCGAAGCGTTCAACGCGCTCATCCAGCCCCCGGCATTTACCCTCGCCTTTGACCAGAAACAGCGGAACCTCTTTCTCCAGCAACTCCAGCGTGCCGTGGAAAAATTCGGCGGAACTCACCGACTTGGTCCGCTTCCACTGCATCTCTTCAAGAATACACATCGAGAACAGATAGACCTCGCCCCACATTTCCGCGCCGCCAATCCACATCATATAGTCGCAGCCATGATATTGAGCGGCTATTTTATCCGCCTGCGGATCGAACCGGCGTTTGGCCTGCAGGAGATTTTCCGGCAGCAGTTCCAGCTGGCTGGCAAAACGATCGTAATCGGCAAAGTCGCCGTGACGATAAATAACACGGAAGAATAACCAGTACAGCAGCATATATTCATATTCCACGCCGTTTTTGTGGCACATCGGAATATGCCAGCTCGCCGCCTCAGCTAATGGCGAATCAGCGTTACGGGTAATGGCCACCACGCGAATCCCCTGCGCTTTGCACCATTCGGCAATGGCGACCGACTCTTTGGTATCGCCGGACTTGGATAACGTCACCACCACCGCATCTTTATTTAATTTTTTGTGCCCACGATGAATTAATTCCGCCGCCTGCTCAAGGTAAACAGGTACGCTGGTTAATTCTTTTGCAAACTCATTTATTGCCATCATAGGCGCCAAAGAACCGCCTACCGAGGCGAAAAATAACGCGCTACAGCCGCTGTGATAAATATCGTCGGCGACGGCTTCTGCCTGCTGACGCGCAGCGATGATCTCGCGAGCACTGGTCAGGTACTCGTCCTGATTAAAACCCAACATAGTTATTCTCCTGAATAATCAGATTTTACTTTTTAATACGCGGTCAAAATTGTCAAAAATACGTTTTGCCAGATCGATCCCTTTTAGTCGGGCGGTATGCCATGCCAGCATCTGGACCGGAACGATTAGCAGCAGCGGCGCCAGGTGATGGTCACACGGACAGTTCAGCGCCAGCGCCTGCTCATCCTCTTTATCGCTGAGCGTCAGCGTAAAGGCCCGGGCAATGGACGGCGCCATATAGTCCCGCAGCGCCCGGGTACGCGCATCCGGCGCATCTTCAATAAACAGCATCACGTGACGGGCGTTCGCCTCCAGATAGGGGCCGTGCATATAGGCCTCAAGTTCAAATCCACTAGAAGGGACCCGCACCGTCTCGGTAAATTTGGTTTCGAACTCCTTCGCCACGCCAACCAGCGCGCCATAGCCGATGGCGATAAATCGTTCGCCGCCCCGCAGCGCTTCGCCGTGCCTGTCGATAAAGCGCGAGGTGCGGGCGATAACATCCGGGATAGCCGCCGCCAGCCGCTGCAGCTCGTCAAGATAGCGCTGCTCCTCGGCCTCGCTGACTCTTCCCTGGACACGGGCAATCATCAGCGCCATCAGCAGCAAATTCAGTACCGTCGCGCTAAATCCGCGGGTGACAAACCCTACGCTCTCAATACCGGTATTGATATCCAGTACCCCGTCGCAATCGCGGGCTATCGGGCTTTGCGGGTCGGAGGTCAAGGCAAAAACCGGCAGATTCGCCGCCTGGACCTTGCGCATCGCCTCCAGCGTCGAGGCGCTTTTTCCGCTCTGCGAAATCGCCACCACCAGATCGGTATGCGGATCGACAGCCTCGTAATGCGTAAAGTTATACGGCTCTTTAATTTCAACCAACACGCCGAAGCGCTGTTCAAAGAAATAGCGCGCGCACAGTGCGGCGTTTAGCGACGATCCGGTCGCCAGCAGCAAAATACGGCGTACCGGATGCTGGCGGGCGAAATCCTCAATCGCCGCCAGCTTTTGCCGATAGTCGCGCAGGATCTGCGCCAGACAGGCCGGCTCTTCGCTGATATACGTCATCATTGTTGGTACCATTTTCGACTCCCGTTAAAACAAGCCAATCCACGAACCCAGAATGCCCACCAGCGCCATCCCGCCAATAATAGAAAGCGGTTTGACCTTACGCCCCAGCAGCCAGTAAACGATGCCAAAGCTCAGCAACGGCAGCATGCAGGGCAGAATGTCGTTGATAATGTCCTGTACCTGGGTTTTCGCCTCCCCGGCACCGAAAGAGACAGGGATAGTGATATCAATCATTGAGGCGGTCATCGCGCCCACCACCATCAGGCCGATAATCGACGCCCCGTAGGTCAGGCTCTCCATCATTCCGCTCTTCTGGATCCGCTGCAGCACCCCGGTGCCCAGCACGTAGCCCCAGCGGGTAAAGAACCAGCGCACCAGAATATGCGGTACGTTAAACACCAGCAGAAACAGAATGGGTCCGAGAATGTTGCCCTTTAGCGCAAGGCTGGTGCCGATGCCGGTGGCGATCAGCCGCAGCGTCCCCCAGAAAAAGGAGTCCCCCAACCCGGCCAGCGGCCCCATCAGCGACGCTTTAACGTTATCAATCGCGTTGGCGTCCATGTTTTTCTGCTGGCTATTTTTCTCCTCCATCGCCGTGGTGATCCCCAGCAGCAATGTGACGATATGCGGCGTGGTATTGAAGAACACCAGATGTCGTTTCAACGCTCCGGCCAGCTCCTCTTTGCGCGGATAGAGCTTTTTCAGCACCGGAATCAGCGCGTAAACAAAGGCGAGATTCATCTGCCGCTCATAGTTCCACGAGAACTCCATCTGGAAGGAGCGCCAGAACACCCGGCGTAAATCGCGCGGCGTAATACGGGTCTCTTCTTGCTCCTGCGGGCGCAGGGTCTCTTCAGAAATCATCTTCGTCGTCATCGCTGACTCCTTGTTCTGTCGTCGTACGAGGTGAGCTCAACGCGGTGACGTTAACCATGACCACCGCCACGATTGCGCCAAGAATAGCGATGCCGGTCACCGGGATTTTCAGGTAGGCCATCAGCACGAAGCCGAGGAAAAAGTACGGCGCGACTTTCTTGTTAATCAGCAGCCTGGCGAGCATCGCGAAGCCGAGAGCCGGAATGATGCCGGTAGCGACGCTGAGCCCGTGTTTGATAAATTCCGGGATGGTATCGAGCAGGGATTTCACCGCGTTGCTGCCGACCAGGAATGAAACGGTCACCACCGTGGCCAGCATCAGCGACAGCCCGAAGCCGGCAATCAGATGCATCCGCTCAATGCCCCGCGTATCCGCCCGTTCCGCGTAGCCGTCAGCCTTCTGGCTGAGCATCGGGATAAACATCCCCAGATAAACGTTTTTCAGGATTAGCGTCAGGGTGGCGATAGGCAGGCCAAGCAGCAGCGCCGTTTCCGTTCCCGCGCCGGAGGTAATGGCGAACGCCACCCCGAGAATGCCGCCGGTTACCACGTCAGGCGGTATCGACGCGCCGACGGAGAAAGATCCAATAAACGCCAGCTCGAGCGTTGCCCCCATGATGACGCCGGTCTGCACATCCCCCAGCACCAGTCCGGTCAGCAGCCCGGTGACGATAGGCCGCGAAATCAGCGACGTCCCTAATGCATATTCCGATTGCGCAATAAACGCCACCAGACCCAGTAAGAGAGCCTCTACCATAATCTGTCCTCCGGAATTAAACGCATTCCGCAAAAAGCTGTTTGCGATCGTTAGGGACCTGGCGGATCTCAACCTCGACGCCTTTCCCGACCAGTTGCTGCAGTTGCTCTATTTCTTCCGGGAGTAAATTAATCGCCTTAGAGATATTTTTGCTGCCCTCTTTAGCCTTAATCCCACCGAGATTAATACTTTTTATTTCCGCGACGGCGCTGGCAATACGCCAGGCGTCATTCACCGACTCCACAACGATAAAGAGATTATATTTATCCGTAACGCCGCTTTTTATCGCTTCTATAGCGTCGTCAATATTTTTAATCACCAGTTTTACCGAAGGCGGCTTGGCGAGCTTAATCGTGGTTTTCCGCAGCTCATCAGTGGGGACATTATCGTTGGCAATTAAAATGCAATCGGCCCCGACATACTGGGTCCAGGAAAAAGCGACCTGGCCGTGGAGTAATCGATGGTCTACCCTTAATAGCGTAATCATGGTGTTCCCTCATTTCAGAAGTCTTTATCAACGGTCATCGCACTGGCAATCGTCTGATTGCAGTACTGGATGCTCTCTTTGGCGCTTGTTAATGCTTCAGAAATTAATTTCTCGGTATTTTCTTCCCCTGCGGAAATAAGCAAATCAATAATCAGCGGCAAGTTTAAACCGGACAATAAATGAAAATTAGGACGCGATAAAAAACGCACAAACTCATTATTGACGCTACCGGCGAAAATATCCGTAATGACAATCAGCTCATCCTCAGCGGGAAAACGCGCCAGCAGCGTCTCCACCTGCTGCGTTAGATCGGCCTCCTCTTCGATATAGGCGCAGAGGGTATGAATATCCGGCTGCTTGCCGAGGATCAGCTCCACGGAGTTCAGCAGACCGTTAGCAAAGGTGCCATGGCTGGCAAAAATATAGTGTCGTTTCATCCTTACCTCGAAAGCGCATTCCACTGCTTTCTTAATTGCAACCGGCGTGCCAGAAACAGTGGCGCGCCGGTTAGCGCAAGGACCAACGGATGAAGGGAATTAAAACTCTTGATCTTCCTGAATAAATTCCGTTTCCCGAGTCAGGATATCGTGAATGTAATACAGCTCTACGGCGGGGATTTTGACACTATATCCGCTCTCAATGACACTAAAGGCCTCGCGGAGAATAACCAGCTCGCTCTCCGGACACTGCCTTCCGGAATAATGGGATGGCGACGCGTTGCGGATCAGTCGCTCAATCAGACAGCTGATATGCACGTACAGCGCCACCTTGCGATCGTTGGGCACGTCGCAGCCGGCCAGATGCTCATAGCGCAGTAAAAACTGCTCGACCTGATTGATGACCTTTGCGGTATCGAGGATCGTCACCGACTCGATCACCCGGCGCAGCGAGAAATTTTTCAGGAGCAGGTTATTAATTTCGCTGACCTGTTCAGAGGTGGCCAGCTCGCCGAAAATACGCATCAGCGGGCGGCTGCCCTGGCCGGAAATCAGCGAATCCAGCGAGATCCACGGCAGATCGGCAAGATGCGGGTCGAGTGTACCGACGATCGCTAACACCTCGTAGCGGCTGAGCATCGGCTCCCGCCGCGCGGGATCGGCGAGCGTTTCCACATCGCAGGCCACAATATCGATGCCGAGCGCTTCGGGAATACTGGCTTTTAACAGCGCCGACAGATTCGCCGCCGCCCCCAGGCCGGTGGCGCAGGTCGTGAGAATCGCCCGCGGTTTGTCCGCCTGCGGATAATAGAGCTGATGCTCAACCGCGAGATCATCGCCAATCTCACGGACAATATCCTCCAGCATATCGCCCTGCAAAATCCGCTCTCCGACGTACATCGCCATCCCGGTCGAGACGTTATTAATAATCGCCACCGGCGTGGTCAGACGGCGGTTAAAGTGGCTGTGAATAGCGTTCAGCGATCCCATATCGACCAGGATGATCAGCCCGGAAGCCAGCGAGTGGCTCTCGATATAGGCCATCACCTGGTCGGCGATAGCCTCCGGCGTCACGTCGAGCGGCATATCGAATGACTCAAACAGCTGGCTTTTCAGCAACCGGTTCGCCACGTTGGCGATGCTGCTGGCGGTGGCGTAACCGTGGGCGAGAACGATCGCCCGGGTGACCTTCTGCTGGCTGATGGCGCCGTTTTTCTGTAACCACAACACCAGCAACAGCAGGTCAATGCGTCGGGGTTCAATATCCAGCTTCAGCGCCAGCGCGGCGAGGATCTCTTCACAAAAGCGATACAGCAGCGGAAACTTTTGCGCCAGGAAATCCTCCAGCTGGCGGCTTTTCTCGTTGCTCATGGTGGAGTGCGCCTGGCGAGAACGATGTATCAGGTAGTGGCTGAGGGCGTAAATACAGTTGCCGTTAAACTGGATATTGAAGCGCTTTTCAAGGCGATAAAACTCTTCCCGCGCCTGATGGGTCAGCAGCAGTAGCAGATGCGAACTGCTGGCATCGTGATTATCGAAAATAAGCCGATCGAAGAGAGTTTCAATCTCTTCGCCCATTTTTTTTTGCGCCTCTTCCCAAACCGTTTTTTTACTCAATACCGCTTCATATAGCGCCAGAACGCGGCACTGAATATCGTAGATCAGCCCCTGAAGCGGATCGCGCGCGCGCAGCAGCCAGACCAGACTGGTCTGCGGTTCGATAAGCAGCGGCTCCTGCTGGCCCATCGGTTCGCTGAGCGCTGGCGTCGCGGCTATGATATTTTCCGGCAGATCGTGCAGCGTGACGTTAAGCCTCTCGCTGCCCGGGCACCTTGCCCAGGCCGACGCAACGGCGTACTTCACCACATTCTTCAGCTCACCGACGTTACCCCGATAAACATAGTGCGTCAGCACCTGTAGCAGCCGGGGCGTCAGCTGCAGCCGGGCGGCCAACGTGCGCGCCTCCTGCCAGAAAAACTGCAGCGTTAACGCTTCTTTTTCGTGGCGGCTGCGGTTTTGTAAATCAGGCAGGCTAACGAGGATCGGAATACGGCGAATAAAGGTGGTCAGAAAAGTGCTGTGAATATCTTCGGTGGTGGCAAACACCAGCCGCAGAGAAATCGGCATCCCCTGCGCCGTTTCCCCCACCCGATAGATCTCCTTGCGATCCAGCCAGGTGAAGAGCTTCTCCTGGCCCTGCGCATCCAGACGATGGACTTCATCGAGAAACAGCACGCCGCCGTTTGCCGCCTCAAACGCCCCGGCTTTATCCCCCTGCGCGCCGGTAAACGCGCCTTTAACGTAGCCAAACAGGTTGGCGGCCAACAGCTCCGGGTTACTGGCGTACTGGGCGCAGTTGAAGCTGACAAAGGGCGCATCGGGCGCCAGCAGTCCCTGGGCGATAGCAAACTCGTGCATCAACTCCGCCATATAGCTCTTGCCGGTACCGCTGTCGCCGGTGATCAGCAGCGGTAGCCCGCCGTTAGGATAAAACAGCGCGGTTTTCATCTGTTCGATAGGCTTGCGCAGGCTGCCGTCATGGCCGGTCAGCAATGAGAAATGATCCGCCTGCTCCGGCTGTCGGTCGCTCTCCGCCAGCAGCTCCGCCATGCTGGCGTACTCGCTGCGGGAAAGGGGGAAAAACTGCTGGCAGAAGGCGGCCTTATGCAGGAAATAGACCGGACGGGTATTGATCTTCACCAGCACATCCTGGGCCACCAGCTGATTCAGATAGTGGCTGGCGGTGTTTCTTTGCATGGCAAAACGCCGGGCAAGGTAGCCGGCGGTGAAGATCTCGCTCAGGTTATCCGGATCAAAAAAATCGGTCTGATTTTGCAGAAAAGCCAACAGTTCCGTTTTACGCATCGCATCCCCCTCTTCGCCTGTCAGGGGCTTATGATGCGGGAAATCCGCCAGGCGTTGGCGCTTAATTCATTTTTTGCGGTTCAGAGCACAAAAAAAAACGACGCCCAAATCCGCGGGCGCCGCACAACAAACCTGCTATAACCGTATCAGGGCCTCCCGCATCCCCTCGCTCAAAATCACTTCCAGATACCGCGTGACCTGTTCGGCAAGTCCGGGAATCCCCGTCAGATCCTCGCCCCAATGCGCTTTATCCTGCAAAATCTCCGTCACCAGCTCACCCAGCGGGCGGCCCTGGGCCACCTGCGCCCACCCTTCGACAAAACGAGTTAACCAGACGTCATCATCCTGTAACGGATACGCTTGCCCGTCACGCTGGCCGCGGTAGAAGGCGATAAGCGCCGCCAGGGCAAAGGTTAAGCGCGGCGGAATGACGCCATGCTGGCGGATATTCGTCAGCAGCTGCGGCAGGATCCGGGTGCGAAACTTGGTCATCCCGTTCAGGGCGATGGAGAGCAGCTGATGGCGGATAAACGGGTTGAGAAAGCGTCCGGTAACGGCATCAGCAAACTGGCGTAGCTCATCGGCGGGCAAATCCAGCGCCGGGATAATCTCCTCGCCGATGGTCTGCTGCACATAATGGCGAATGGCTTCGTCGCGCATCGCTTCGCCGACGGTATCCACGCCGCACAGCCACGCCACCGGGACCAACGCGGTGTGCGCGCCGTTAAGAATGGCGACTTTGCGCTCTTTGTAGGGCCGGATATCCTCTACGATATGAATATTAAGCGGGCAGCGGTCAAGCCGTAGCTTTTCCGCCAGCGCCCGCGGTCCCTGGATAACAAACAGCCAGAAATATTCGGCGGTATCGAGGAAAGCATCATGGTAGCCCAGCTCCGCCTCCAGCTTTTCTGCTTCATCATGCGGGTAGCCGGTAACGATGCGGTCAACCAGCGTTGAACAAAACGTATTGGCCGTTTCAACCCAGTTGTGAAAAGCCGCGGGCAATCGCCACTCTTCGGCGTAGCGCAGCACCAGCGCCTTCAGCGCCTCGCCGTTATAATCAATTAGCTCACACGGGATAATCGTCCAGCCCTTATCCGCTGCGCCGTTGAAATGGCGGAACCGTTCGAGCAGCAGTTGGGCCAGCTTCGCCGGGAAGCTAACCGGCGGCTTATCGTCAGGCCGGTCTCCGGCGTGATAGCTGATGCCCGCTTCGGTGGTATTTGAAAATACGAATGCAATATCCGGGTTACGGGCCAGCGCCAGATAGCCGGCAAAATCCTGCCAGGGGTTAATTTCATTGTTTACGGAGCGAATAATTCGCGCCTCGCTCACCGCCTCCCCGTGTTCGTCCAGTCCGCGGCTCACCGTGGTGTAGAGTCCGTCCTGGGTATTGAGCGACGGTGGAAACTCGGTGTTGATCGGACGAACGATGGTGACTCCCGCCGCCAGATCGGTTTTCTCATTCAACAGATCCAGCTGCCAGTCGATAAACGCCCGCAGAAAGTTGCCCTCGCCGAACTGAATCGCGCGCGTCGGGTACTGCGGCCCGGGAAAATCTTGTCTGTTTAACGATTTCATGAGCTTACCTGCTAAAAATGAATGACGCCTTTGATCAGCTGGCGATTATTAATCACTTCGCTTTCGTAAATGTCCGCCAGCGACCTGAAATCGTAACGGTGGGTCAGCATCATCCTGGCGGTGATTTCCCCCTCGGCCATCAGCCGCCCGACTTTGGCAAAATCCTCTTCCGTCGCATTGCGGCTGCCCATCATGGTGGTCTCTTTCTTATGAAATTCTGGATCTGAGAACTGCAGTTCACCTTTAAACAGGCCAACGAATATGATGCTGCCGCCGTGGCGAATTAAATTCACCGTGTTGTTCATCGCATGCTGATTCCCGGTGGCGTCGATCACTTTTTGCGCCAGAGAACCGCCGAAGGCGGCGCACAGCTGTTCGATAAACTGCGGGTCGGAAGGATCGAGGGTGCTCAGACCGAGATGCTGCGCCACATGTTCGCGCCGTGCCGGACTGGTGTCCGCCACCACCACCTGCGCCCCGTCGGCTTTGGCGATAGCCGCCGCCCCAAGGCCGATGGGGCCCGCGCCAACTACCAACACCTGCTCTCCCGCCCGGATAGCGGCGCGACGCACCGCGTGGGCGCTGATGGCAAAAGGCTCAATTAGCGCTGCGGCTTCAGGATCGACGTCATCCACCACCAGCAGATTTTTAACCGGAACGCTGAGGTACTCGCTAAACCCGCCGTCCCGATGCACGCCGATAACCGAAATCTTCTCGCAGCAGTTTGTCCGGCCGCTCAGGCAGGCCGGACACTGGCGGCAGGCGACGTAAGGAATGACGGCAACCTGCTGGCCGCTTTTCAGATTAAGAATATTTTTACCAAGACCGATTATCTCGCCGCATATTTCATGACCAAGAACGCGCGGATAGCTAAAAAAAGGTTGATTGCCGCCCCATGCGTGAATATCGGTGCCACAAATCCCCACCGTTTTTATTTTAATGAGAACCTCATCGTCCCCGGGAATAGGAATCTGGCGTTTTTCCCAGTGAAATCTTTTGGGTTCCTGGCACACTAGTGTATTCATCGACGTCATAATAATTGCCTCCGTATTTGTTGGCTTAGATATCGATGAAAAACAGAATTGAGGTTAAAGTCATTGCGAAAATTGTGAAAGCTCGCGCACAAAAATGTTTTAAATCTGGTTTTAATAACGAAATAACAGGAGAACCATGATGAGCCGTTCACAAAACCTTCGTCACAACGTCATTAACCAGGTCATTAACGATATGGCGCGCGGCTTTCTTCCCTCGCCGCTGCCCTCTCAAAGCGCGCTGGCGGAGATGTACAACATCAGCCGCACCACCGTGCGCCACATCCTCAGCCACTTATGCGAGCGCGGCGTGCTGCATCAGGTCAAGCAGGATTACCAGATCCTCCGCCAGCCGGAGGTGCAGGACGGCTTCGATGGTTCCAGCGCCTCGCTGGCCGAACAGAATCGTCTCTTCGAACAGGCGTTTTTCACCATGATCAACCAGCGCCAGCTGCGCGCCGGGGAGATGTTCTCCGAGCTACAGCTGGCGCGTGCTGCCGGCGTCAGTCCGGTGGTGGTCAGAGAATTTTTGTTGAAATTCAGCCGCTACAACCTGATTGAAAGCGAAAAGCGCGGCCAGTGGAACATGAAGAAGTTTGAGCAATCCTGGGCGGAGCAGCTGTTCGAACTGCGGGAAATGCTGGAAACCCACGCGCTCCAGCACTTCCTCAACCTGCCGGATAACGACGCCCGCTGGCTGCAGGCCAGAACCCTGCTTGAGCGCCATCGCGCCCTGCGGGACAGCATCGGCGACAGCTTTCGTATGTTTTCGCAGCTCGATCGCGACTTTCATACGCTGCTGCTGTCCGCTGCGGAAAATATATTTTTTAATCAATCACTTGAAATTATTTCCGTGATCTTCCACTTTCACTATCAGTGGGATGAAAGCGACCTTAAACAGCGCAATATCATCGCCATTGATGAACATATGACCATCCTCAGCGCGCTCATCTGCCGCAGCGATCTGGATGCCAACCTGGCGCTGCGTAACCACCTGAACTCGGCGAAGCAGTCGATGATTAACTCGCTCAAACAGAGCGAATCCCTGGCTCATTAAGTACCGATTAAAAACAGAAAATGATTATCAGCAGCACAAATCTCAAAACATAAACTAATGCCGTAAAAAAGGTTATTTATGCTGAAAACAAGTCGACTTACTTTACTGTGAAATAGGTGGGTGGTGTTTAAACCATTCGGTGTCACTTGTCGTTCAAATAGAATAGCCAGGAGTCAGGCGTGGAACAACGAAATATCACTATCGACCCGCAGACAACCTTTAAAAAAGGGAAAGCGGAGACGATTTCAGTTCCGTTAGATAATACGTTAACGCGTAGTACTCGCATTAAAAAAATTCAGACAACGGCAATGATCCTGTTATTTCTGGCGGCGGTGATTAACTACCTCGACAGAAGTTCATTGTCCGTCGCGAACTTAACGATTCGCGAAGAGTTGGGGCTGAGCGCCACCGAAATCGGGGCGCTGCTGTCCGTTTTCTCGCTGGCCTACGGCATCGCCCAGCTCCCCTGCGGGCCGCTGCTGGACCGTAAAGGTCCGCGCATCATGCTGGGGCTGGGCATGTTTTTCTGGTCGCTGTTTCAGGCGGTCTCCGGAATGGTGCACAGCTTTACCCAGTTCGTTCTGGTGCGTATCGGCATGGGGATCGGCGAAGCGCCGATGAACCCCTGCGGCGTCAAGGTGATCAACGACTGGTTTAATATTAAAGAGCGCGGCCGCCCGATGGGTTTCTTCAACGCCGCGTCGACTATTGGCGTCGCCATCAGCCCGCCGATCCTGGCCGCCATGATGCTGATGATGGGCTGGCGCGGGATGTTTATCACCATCGGCTTGCTGGGGATCTTCGTCGCTATCGGCTGGTATATGCTCTATCGCAACCGGGAGGATATCGCTCTCACCGCCGACGAGCAGGCCTACCTTAACGCCGGGAGCGTCAACGTTCGCCGCGACCCGCTAAGCTTTGCCGAATGGCGCAGCCTGTTTAAAAACAAAACCATGTGGGGAATGATGCTGGGCTTCAGCGGCATCAACTATACCGCATGGCTGTATCTGGCCTGGCTGCCGGGCTACCTGCAAACGGCATATAGCCTTGATCTGAAAAGTACCGGTTTTATGGCCGCCATTCCTTTCCTGTTCGGCGCCGCCGGTATGCTCATCAACGGCTACGTCACGGACTGGCTGGTTAAAGGCGGCATGGCGCCAATCAAAAGCCGTAAAATTTGCATTATTGCCGGGATGTTCTGCTCCGCCGCATTTACGCTTATCGTGCCGCAGGCTACTACCTCAATCGCCGCGGTGCTGTTAATCGGTATGGCGCTGTTCTGCATCCACTTTGCCGGCACCTCCTGCTGGGGATTGATTCACGTCGCGGTGGCCTCAAGGATGACTGCGTCCGTCGGCAGCATCCAGAACTTCGCCAGCTTTATCTGCGCCTCCTTCGCGCCGCTGGTGACCGGGTTTATCGTCGATACCACCCATTCATTCCAGCTGGCGCTGATTATCTGCGGCTGCGTGACCGCCCTCGGCGCGCTGGCCTATATTTTCCTGGTCCGACAGCCGATTAGCGACCCGCGTAACGGCTGAATCTTAACGCCCTGCTGGCGGCAGGGCGCTCAAGGTCGCGCTCATCTCATACTGTTTTAATGCCATGGGCGTATAGCCGGCGGCGTGAAACAGCGGCGTAAAGCGCTCCGGGATAGTCACCGACGTACCGAGGCCGGGAAACCGACGGGCGAGCGCCATCAGCATTTCCTGTCCCAGTCCTCGCCCGCGGGCGGCGGGATCGACCCATAAAAACTGCAGCTGCGGCCTGCTGGTTAAGGTCGCCAGCACGGCGAAAGCCTGCTGATGAAGGCTCAACGCCCGGCACGGGAGGGTGCTGAAGGTGAGCGGGTCCATCAGCCACGGCAGCTGACCGTTAATCTCGGCGCCGGCCCTGCGCGTCAGCGCCAGCACGTCATACTCCTGCAATATGGATGACTCCTCGCTCGCGGCCTGCTCGCTCAGATAGCCGCACAGCCCGTGCCGCACCTCGAAGCCCAGCGATTGATACAGCGCCACCGCGGCATGGTTATCGCGGATAACCTCCAGCCACATCCGCCGTACGCCCTGCTCGCGCAGCGCGTCGATAAGCGGCGTCATCAGCCGGCGGCCAACGCCCTTTCCGCGATACGCAGGCCGCACCGCGAACGCCGCCAGTCGGGCTTCATCGCCGCGTCGGGCGACGACCGCCATCGCGGCGGGGACATCACCCTCCAGCCAGACGCGAGAATCCAGCAGGCTCAGCCCTTCGGCGCTAAAACGCTGGACAAAAACCTCCACCGACAGCGTGACGGGAACGAGGTAATCTTCGAAACAGTCGCTGAGGATCGTTGTCAGTTGCTCAATGCTGAACTGAGTGGCGGGAACGGCGGTAAGCTCCATACATTTCTCCCGGAGGCTGCTATGCTGAGGTGATGAAAACTAACACTATAACCGCCGCCGCGACGTTACGCCTGACTGAGGAGAACGATATTCCCCTCCTGCCCGCGATTGAGCGCTCGGCGGCCCAGGCTTTCCGCCAGATCCCGGCGCTGGCCTGGCTGGCGGAAAGCGATGTGATAAGCCCCGAGCGCCACCGGCTGTTTCTCGAAACGGACCACAGCCTGCTGGCCGTGGCCGATGACCAACCGATCGGCTTCGTGCTGACCGAACCGCTGGACGATGCGCTGTTTATCGTTGAGATCGCCGTCCATCAGGCGTGGCAGGGGCGAGGCGTTGGCCGCATGATGCTGGAGCAGGTAATAAAGTCAGCCCGCCAGGCGGCGTATCCGGCGGTCACGCTCACCACCTTCCGCGACGTGCCGTGGAACGCGCCATTCTACACGCGCCTCGGATTTTCAATGCTGAACGAGCTAAGGCTACCGGCAGGGCTGGCGGCGAAAAGAGATCTGGAGACGGAACACGGGCTGGCGCCGGAAACGCGCTGCGCCATGCGCTTAGCGCTGTAGCCTTCGGCGCTGCTTTCAGCGCCTGAATATGGTACAAAGTATCATTCCAAATTAACCCGTTGATACCCGTATGTCCTGGTCAATCGATATCATTTCCTGCATTACCGATCGCTTTGTTGAACTGACGGCGACCGAAAAGCGCATCGCGCAGTTTATTCTCGATGATGTCGCGGCGGCGGCGGAGCTGCCCATCGCCGAGATGGCGCGTCTGACCCATACCAGCCAGGCCTCGGTCACCCGCTTTGCCCGGGCGCTGGGCTGCAAAGACGTCCGCGAGCTGAAGATGAAGCTCGCGCAATCCCTCGCGGTCGGGCAGCGATTTATCCTCGATGTGCCGGACCTTGAAGGCGTACAGGGGATCTACGAGTCGATCATCGGCGTGCTGGAGACCAACCGGCGGGCGCTGGATCTTGAGGCGCTGAAACGCGCGGTCGGCTGGCTGAGCGACGCGCGGCAGATTCTGGCCCTCGGCATGGGCGGCGGCTCCACCATCTGCGCTCAGGAAATCCAGTATCGCCTGTTTCGCCTCGGCCTGCCGGTGGTCAGTCAGAACGACGGCCTGCTGGTGCGCATGATGAGCTCGGCGGTCACGCCAAAGGATGTGGTTATCGTGCTGTCCTTAGGCGGCTATACCCAGGAAATCATTGAAAGCGCGGCGATTGCCAGCCAGTACGGCGCGAAGGTGATTGCAATTACTCCTGCTGGGACGCCGCTGGCGGAGCAGGCAGATCTGGTTCTGCCGCTGCTGGTGCGCGAAAACGACTATATCTTCAAGCCCAGCACTTCGCGCTATGCGATGCTGGCGATGGTTGACGTGCTGGCCACCGAACTGGCGATGGCCAACAAGACCCAGGCAAAAGGCAGACTACGCCGCATTAAGCTGGCGCTCGACAGCCACCGCGGCGGCGTTGACCGCCAGCCGCTGGGCGATTAAGCGCAGCGGGCGGCGGCGATAAACCTCTCCGCCTGCTGACGGGTACGCTCCACGGCCTGCCCGGCGCGATAAAGATCGCTTCCCAGACCGGCGCCAGCGCATCCCGCTCGCACCCAGCTCGCCAGATTCTCCGGCGTCACGCCGCCGACCGCCAGCACCGGTACCTCCGGCGGCAGTACCGCTTTCAGCGCCCGAATGTAGTCCGGGCCGAATGCGGAAGACGGGAAAATTTTCAGCCACTGCGCACCGGCGTCCAGCGCGCTAAACGCCTCGGTCGCCGTGGCGCATCCGGCGCAGACCCGCATTCCGCGCGCCACCGCCCGGCGAATCACCTCCGGCTGAGTATTCGGCGTCACGATAAGCTTCGCCCCGGCGTCGGCCAGAAAATCGACCTGTTCAACCTTAAGCACCGTTCCCGCGCCAATCACCGCTTGTTCGCCAAAACGTGCGACCATCTGCGGAATGCTCTGCCGCCAGTCCGGTGAATTAAGCGGGATTTCAATATAGCGGAAGCCCTCGCCCACCAGCGTCGCAATATGCTCCGCCGCCTCAGCGGGGCGGATGCCGCGTAAAATCGCCACCAGTTTAATCTTGTCCATGCATTATCCTCGCCATGCCGTTCAGCAATGCCTCATCGCCGCTGCAGCTGTTAACCGTCATTCCACGCGCTATCATCGCCCGGCGATAGCGAGCGTTCAGCGCCGGGTCGCCAACCAGCGTGACGGCGGAGGTACGGTAACGCTGGCCCATGACGGCCACCTCCGCGCCAATCAGCAGACCGGAGAGATAGTCGCTGACCGAGGTCGCCGCCAGCGCCCCGAGTACCCTGGCCGCCCTGGCGACAAACAGTTCGCTCACCAACGACGGCTGCGCCAGCCCTTTTTCCAGCCCTCGCTCAAACGCCGCCTCGTCCGTCTGCTGGGCCGGTAGCCCTTTGCCGAGCAGCGACTGCGCCATCAGCAGATGATGCAGTTCTCCGGTCATCGCCGTGGCAAAATGGCGCACCGCGCCGTCCTCCACCTGCACCCATTTACAGTGGGTGCCCGGCAGCACGTAACACTCCGCCGGCGCCAGCTGCCAGGCCCCCAGCAGCTGCGTCTCTTCGCCGCGCATCACGTTGTAATCCCCGGCCTGATCCATCTTGAGGCCGGGAATAATCCACACGCCTTCCGCCACGGCGCAAAGCTGCTGCCCCGGCGCGTCAATCGCCGCCGGGCAGGCAAGATAGGGCACCGATTGCCAGCCCGCATCGCTGCCGATCATCCCGGCCATCAGCACCGGCAGCGTCGCCGCGCCGCGCCAGGGCGCCAAATGCTCCTCGAATACGTCGGCGGGCGCCCGCCCGTTCAGGCGGGTGATGCCCAGCGGCAGCTGCTTCGTTTCGATGCACTGAGCGTTGCGAATCAGCCAGCCACGCAGCTGGGTGGACCCCCAGTCGACGGCAATATAGTCCCTCATTGCGCGTCTCCTGAGGCCGGCACCACCGTCGTTTTCGCCGGCGCCGCCTGCCCTTCCCGCTCCTGGGTAATCATCTCCAGCGCTTGCTGACGGCTGATTTTGCTGGCAGGTGTCATTAACGTGACAAAAACAGCGGAAACGAAGCTGCCGACGACGGACGGTATACACGGGTTGCCCCAGTAAGCCAGCCAGTCGGCCTTAATCAGAACCACAATAGAGACCAGCATGCCGCTCAGCAGCGCCGTTAACGCGCCCTGCCAGTTAAAGCGCAGCCAGAAGCGGCCCAGAATCGAACAGACGAACAGCCCGGACATCAGCATGGAGATCATTTTGGTGATATAGCTGATGATATCGTTCGAGGTCAGGGCGAAAATCATCGCCAGGCCAATCACGAACGCCAGCATCCAGCGGGAGAGGGTTATCGCCCTGTTCTCCGGCGGCATCTTGCCGGTAACGAGGGTATAGACATCGCGCATCATGATGGCCACGGCGGCTATCGCATCGGAGCTGGCCGAAGACATGGTGGCGGAAAGTCCGGCAATCAGCACCACCAGCCCCAGCGTCGCCGGCAGGAAACTGGTGGCGAACAGGAAGGCGTAATTGCTGTTCTCCAGATGGGGGTTCATCGTCCATGCCGCCATGCCGATAATCGCCGGCAGTACCGAGAAAAACAGATACAACACGCCGGTATAGACAAACGAGCGGCGTACCGAAGAGACATCTTTCCCCGAGTAGATACGCTGACGATAGGAAGGGGTCGCCAATACGCCGACGCCGATGACCATGGCCAGCGATAGCGCCGGTATCACCCCGAGCTTGTCGACGGCAAACAGGCTCATCGCCTTAGGATCCATCGCCTGAACAATGGCATCCCATCCCCCCACATGAACCACGGCCAGAATCGCCATCAGGATAAAACCGAAAAACAGAATTAATGCCTGAATGGTATCCGTCCACACCACCGCAGAATACCCGCCAATAATCACGTAAATCGCAAACGCCAGAGCGATAATAATTTTTGCCAGCGTCAGATTTATTCCTGTGGCCCAGGATAAATACATGCTGCCGCCGAGAATATGGGCCCCCAGCCAGCCAATCGAGGCAATAAATATCATTATGCCGACGATATTTTTAATTAAATGGCTGCCGCCGGTATAATATGAGAGCTCTTCGCTCATGGTCATAAAACGGAGTTTACGCACCGGCGCGAAAAGCCAGGCCACCAGCAGAATACCGATGGCCCCGCCCACGCCGTACAGCATACCGGCCCAGCCGTTGCTGTAGCCGAAGCCTACGGCGCCCATGCTTGAACCGGTTCCCACCATGGTCGCCACGGTGGAACCCAGCGTCAGAAACAGCGGTAAGGAACGGCCGCCGAGTAAAAAATCTTCACCGCTTTTTTGATTACGCGACACGTACCAGCCAAGCCAAATCATGGCCAACGCGTAAATAATAAAGCCGACTAAAAAGACATGACTATTCATGATTCACATCCTGCCAGTTGAGTATGTAAAAGGTAAAAGGCTACGGAGCGCTGAATGAATTCAGCGCTCAAAATCCTGTTTATATTTCTGATGAATAAATTTTTATACGCGAGCCGCGTTATAACAGGTCACATCCACTTCGACTTTACAATCCACCACCAGGTCCGCTACGCAGCAGATACGGGCAGGCGGGTTGTCGCCAAAAAACTCGCGGAACACTTTGTTGAAAGACTGAAAATAGCGTGAATCGGTGAGGATCACTTTAACATGCACCACGTCGGCCAGGCTGTAGCCCGCTTCGCTCATGATATCCACGCAGTTCTGAATCGCCAGGCGCGACTGGTCGACAATCCCGCCTTCCACCACTTCGCCGTCCTTCATCGGCGTCTGGCCGGATACATACAGCCAGCCCCCCGCCTCCACCGCGCGCGCGAACGGTAGATGCTGCCCGCCAGTCCCGGTACCGCCTTCCACGCCATAACGTTTAATACTCATCTTTCACTCCTCAGTTCATTTGGCGACGCAGGAAACGCCCCGCGCGCCCGATAATCTTTTTATCGCTGCCGTAGCTCATCACGCCGTTGACCATCACCGCCTCAATACCGTCCGCCGGTTGTTTCGGGTCGGAGAAGCTGGCGACATCGCGCACCGTCTGCGGATCGAACAGCACCAGATCGGCGAAGTAGCCCACTTTCACCAGCCCGCGATCCGCCAGCTGGAAACGCGCCGCCGACAGCCCGGTCATTTTGTGAATAGCGGTGGTCAGCGGAAACAGCCGTTCATCGCGGCTGTAGTGGCCCAGGACCCGCGGGAAAGCGCCCCACAGCCGCGGGTGCGGCATCGGATCGTTCGGCAGACCATCGGAGCCAATCATGGTCACCGGATAACTAAGTACCCGCCGTACGTCCTGCTCATCCATGTTGTAGTAAATGGCCCCGGCGGGCATCAGCCGCGCCGCCGCCTCATGCAGGCTAACCTGCCAGCCGTCGGCAATTTGCTGCAGGGTTTTCCCGGCCTGTTCCGGTTGCGCTTCCGACCAGGTGATGACGATGTCGAACTCATCGGTCACCTGCTTCATATCCAGCGTCGATGAGCTGGCAGAGTACGGGTAGCAGTCGCAGGCGATCTCCTGGCGCTGGCGCATCTCATCGAAGAAAGCCAGCGTCTCCTTCGTGCGACCCCAGTTTTTCGCGCCGGCGCACTTATGGTGCGATACCACCACCGGTACGTTACCGTGGCGGCCAATGCGGAACGCCTCGTCGAGCGCCTCGAGAATCGGTTCGAACTCCGAACGCAGGTGGGTGGTATAAATTCCCCCCTCTGCCGCCAGCTCCTCGGCCAGCGCCATCACCTCTTCGGTAGTGGATTGAAACGCGCTGGCGTAGGCCAGCCCGCTGCTCAGGCCAAGCGCGCCCTGGCGCAGCGCGTCGCGCAGCTGCACCCGCATTCCGGCAATCTCGGTTTCCGTCGCAGGACGAAATAGATCGTCCATATGGTTATTACGCAGCGCGGTATGGCCAATCAGCGTGCCAACGTTTAATGAAGGCTTCGCCGCCTCCACCGCGTGGGCGTAAGCGTCCACGGTGGGATAAATAAAGTGCTCCTGCTCGCCCAGCAGATTCATCGGGTCAGGCACACCGTCGCGCAGGGTCGCCGTCGCCGCGCTGATCCCGCAGTTGCCGACAATCACCGTTGTCACCCCCTGGCTCAGCTTCGGCAAATACGCCGGCATACGGATGACGTTAATATCGTCATGGGTATGCACATCGATAAATCCGGGCGCCAGCACGCGCCCCTGCCCGTCAATCACCTGCTCCGCCGGCAGGTTTAGCGCCGGGGCCATATCCACAATCCGATCGCCCTTCACCGCCACGTCGCCGCGAAACTGCGGTCCGCCGCTGCCGTCAATGACCGTGACGTTTTTGAAAAGCCAATTAACTTTCATCGCAATTACTCCCTCTCAACTCTGTCGACAAGTTAACCATTTACAAGGCGGAAAAACAGTGGAAAACTACGCAAAAACCAGATCAAATTATGATACTTTTATTCATTAACGATAAAAACAAACAATAAAATTATTATTTTTCAATGAATTAGTATTGATACTTAACTTAATCCGATCATGAACCCTAAAAGGATAGTGTTATGAAATACCATTCCGATACGCTTATTCCGCACAAAGCCGCCGTGATGTCCGAACCGGCAAATCTGCTGGCGGAAGATATTTGCCTGCCCGCCGCGTTGCTGAAAAAAACGGCGCTGGAAAATAACATCGCCTGGATGCAACGCTATGCCGACGCGCGCGGCGTCTCGCTGGCGCCGCACGGCAAAACGACGATGACGCCGTGGATTTTTCAGGCGCAGCAGCGGGCGGGGGCATGGGGGATCGGCGTAGGCAGCGCCTGGCAGGCCGGCGCGGCGATGGCCAGCGGCGTTGAGCGCGTGTTAATGGTTAATCAGTTGGTCGGTAGGGCGAATATGCAGGCGGTTTCGCGGCTGAAGGCGCATTACCGGGCAGCGGATTTTATCTGCTGCATCGATAGCCTCGCCAACGCCCACGCGCTGTCGGCCTTTTTCAGCGAACGGCAACAAACACTGGACGTGCTGATTGAGCTGGGCGTGGCCGGCGGGCGCTGCGGCTGCCGCAGCGTGGAGGATGCGCTGGCCCTGGCGCAGGCCGTCGCGGACCTTCCGGGGCTGAAGCTGCGCGGGCTAGAGCTGTATGAAGGGGTGCTGCACGGCGACGATCCGCAGCCGCAGGTGGAGGCTCTGCTGCGCCAGGCCGCCGATTTGGCCTGTCGGATGGCGCCGCTGGTGGAGGGCGAGTTTGTCCTTACCGGCGCGGGCACCGTCTGGTATGACGTGGTGTGCAATATCTGGCTGGCGGCGAAGAAACCGGCGCAGTGTCGAATCGTTATCCGCCCCGGCTGCTATATCACCCACGATCGGGGGATCTACGATGCCGCACAGAAAGCGCTGGTGGCGCGCGATCCGATCGCCTGCGATCTGGGCGGCGATTTAACCTCGGCGCTGGAGCTGATGGCGATGGTCCAGTCGGTGCCGGAAGCGGATCGCGCGGTGGTCAACTTCGGTAAACGCGACTGCGCCTTCGACGCCGGGCTGCCGCAGCCGATCGCCAGGTATCGCCACGGTGAGCAGCTGTCCGCGCAGGGGATCGAAAGCGTCGGGATCATGGATCAGCACTGTATGCTGCGCCTTGAACCGGGCAGCGACGTGCAGGTCGGCGATATTCTGGTGTTCGGCACCTCGCACCCGTGCCTGACGTTTGATAAATGGAAAACCCTGCTGCTGGTGGATGAGCAGTATAACGTGCTGGAAGAGCTCGATACCTTGTTCTGAAGGACGCTTTCTCCCGGAGGCGGCGCGCTGCGCCTGTCCGGGCTACCAGACTGTGAACCCGTAGCCCGGACAGGTGCGCCAGCACCGCCTCCGGGATGTTTTTCGCGCGGACAACGCATTACGCCTCTTCCTCTCCCTGCGCTCCATTCCCCAGGGCGATAAACTCCTCCAGCAGCGCGGTAAGCTGGCGCATTTTTTCGACGGTAAACTCGGCTTCTATCTGGCGATAGGCTTCTTCGACCTGGGCCTGGGCGCTTTCATACAGCTTCAGGCCCGCCGGGGTCAGCGAAACGTAGAGCTTGCGCTGATCGTTAACCGGCTTTAAGCGCAGCACCAGGCCGTCGCGTTCCATACGGGTCAGGATGCCGGTCAGGCTCGGGCGTAAAATACAGGCGCGAAAGGCCAGGTCGTGAAAATCCATCGACGGATTTTCGGCGAGGATCCGCACGATACGCCACTGCTGCTCGGTCAGATTGTGGCGTTTAACGATGGGCCGAAAGTGGGCCATCGCCGCTTCCCGCGCCTGCAGCAGCGCGATAGTTAACGAATCATGCATCACATACCTCTGAATGAAATCTCTCATCTGTTAATAAGTTAATAATTAGCCTTAATTGCCGCAGAAGGCAACCGGTTTCTGCCAGTGAAAAGTACCAGATGGTACAACTAAATTTCATTACCAATTGATTTAAAACGTATAAATTAAAAACCTGTAAATATATTGTTAATCCGATCACAAAACATTCACTTCTGTTTGCCAAACCTTCCCGCAAAGCATAAAAGATGATCATTAACATATTAATGAAATTTGTTATTCCCAAATCTGTAGCAGAGGAGTGGTCAATGAAAGGCACCATCTTCGCCGTGGCGCTTAACCACCGCAGCCAGCTCGACGCCTGGCGCGAAGCGTTCCAACAGGCTCCCTATAAAACCCCGCCGAAGACTGCGGTCTGGTTTATCAAACCGCGCAACACCGTGATCGGCGACGGCGAGAGTATCCCCTATCCGGACGGTGAAACCGTGCAGAGCGGCGCTACCGTCGCCCTGATCGTCGGGAAAACCGCGCGTAAAGTCGCCGCGGAAGAAGCCGCCAATTATATTGCCGGATACGCGCTGGCCAACGACGTCAGCCTGCCGGAAGAGAGCTTCTATCGTCCGGCCATCAAAGCCAAATGCCGCGACGGCTTCTGCCCGCTGGGCGCCCTCGCGCCGCTCAGCAACGTCGATAACCTGACCATCATCACCGAAATCAACGGTCGCGAAGCGGACAGCTGGAATACCGCCGATCTTCAGCGCTCCGCCGCCGAGTTGCTGAGCGCCCTGAGCGAATTCGCCACCCTCAATCCCGGCGATGCGATTCTGATCGGTACGCCCCACACCCGCGTTACGCTGCGCCCCGGCGATCGCGTACGCCTTCTCGCCGAGGGTTTCCCGGCGCTGGAAAACCCGGTGGTTGCTGAAGGAGAGCTGGCATGAAACAGGCACGTATTGAGTGGCAGGGACAGCGGCACGATGTCCAGGTTAATGAACGTGGTCAGGTCAAGCTCGCTAACGGCAGTCTGCTTCAGGAAGGCGAGTTTCGCTGGCTGCCGCCCGCCGACGGCACCCTGTTCGCACTGGGCCTGAACTACGCCGATCACGCCAGCGAGCTGGCGTTTACGCCGCCAACGGAGCCGCTGGTATTTATCAAAGCGCCCAACACCTTTATCGGCCACCGCCAGGATTCGGTGCGCCCGGATAACGTCGAGTACATGCATTACGAGGCGGAACTGGTGGTGGTGATCGGCAAAACCGCGCGTAAGGTCGCCGAAGCCGACGCCATGGCGTACGTAGCTGGCTACACCGTCTGCAACGACTACGCCATCCGCGACTACCTGGAAAACTACTATCGCCCCAACCTGCGGGTCAAAAGCCGCGACACCCTGACGCCGATCGGCCCGTGGATCGTCAGTAAAGAGGCGATCCCGGATCCGCATAACCTGGCGCTGTGCACCTGGGTCAACGGCGAACTGCGCCAACAGGGCACCACCGCCGATCTGATCTTCAGCATTCCGTTCCTGATCGCTTACCTCAGCGAATTTATGACCCTGCAGCCGGGCGACATGATCGCCACCGGCACGCCTAAAGGGCTATCGGACGTAGTGCCGGGCGATGAAGTGATCGTCGAAGTGGAGGGCGTCGGCCGCCTGGTCAACCGCATCATCAGCCAGCAGGAATATGAGGAGAAGCTGTCATGAAAAAAATTAACCATTGGATCAACGGCAAAAACGTCGCCGCCGCGGAGTATTTCCATACCACCAACCCGGCGACCGGCGAAGTGCTGGCGGAAGTCGCCTCCGGCGGCGCCGACGAGGTGAATCAGGCGGTGGCCGCGGCGAAAGAGGCATTTCCGAAATGGGCCAATCTGCCGATGAAAGAGCGCGCGCGCCTGATGCGTCGGCTGGGGGATCTGATCGACCAGAACGTCCCGGAGATCGCCGCCATGGAGACCGCCGATACCGGCCTGCCGATCCACCAGACCAAAAACGTGCTGATCCCGCGCGCCTCGCACAACTTCGAATTCTTCGCCGAGGTTTGCCAGCAGATGAACGGCAAGACCTACCCGGTTGACGACAAGATGCTCAACTACACCCTCGTGCAGCCGGTCGGCGTTTGCGCGCTGGTGTCGCCGTGGAACGTGCCGTTTATGACCGCCACCTGGAAGGTGGCGCCATGCCTCGCGCTAGGCAATACCGCGGTGCTGAAGATGTCCGAGCTGTCGCCGTTAACCGCCGACCGCCTGGGCGAGCTGGCGCTGGAAGCCGGGATCCCGGCTGGCGTGCTCAACGTGGTGCAGGGCTATGGCGCCACCGCTGGCGATGCGCTAGTCCGCCACCATGACGTACGCGCGGTATCGTTTACCGGCGGTACCGCCACCGGCCGCAACATCATGAAAAACGCCGGCCTGAAAAAGTACTCCATGGAGCTGGGCGGCAAATCGCCGGTGCTGATTTTCGAAGACGCCGATATTGAGCGCGCCCTGGACGCCGCGCTGTTCACCATTTTCTCAATCAACGGCGAACGCTGCACAGCCGGTTCGCGTATTTTCATTCAGCAGAGCATCTACCCCGAGTTCGTTAAACGCTTCGCCGAGCGGGCGAACCGCCTGCGCGTCGGCGACCCGACCGACCCGAACACCCAGGTGGGCGCGCTGATTAGCCAGCAGCACTGGGAGAAAGTCTCCGGCTATATCCGCCTCGGCATTGAAGAAGGGGCGACCCTGCTAGCCGGCGGCGCGGATAAACCGACCGATCTGCCCGCCCATCTGAGAAACGGCAACTTCCTGCGGCCAACGGTGCTGGCGGACGTCGATAACCGCATGCGCGTAGCGCAGGAAGAGATTTTTGGCCCGGTAGCCTGCCTGTTGCCGTTTAAAGACGAGGCGGAAGGTCTGCGCCTGGCCAACGATGTGGAGTATGGCCTCGCCTCTTATATCTGGACCCAGGACGTCAGCAAGGTGCTGCGTCTGGCGCGCGGCATCGAAGCCGGAATGGTGTTCGTCAACACCCAGAACGTCCGCGACCTGCGTCAGCCTTTCGGCGGCGTGAAGGCCTCCGGCACCGGCCGCGAAGGCGGCGAATATAGCTTTGAAGTGTTCGCTGAAATGAAAAACGTCTGCATCTCGATGGGCGACCATCCGATCCCAAAATGGGGAGTCTGATATGGGAAAGTTAGCGTTAGCAGCAAAAATCACTCACGTGCCGTCGATGTATCTTTCTGAGCTGCCGGGTAAAAACCACGGCTGCCGCCAGGGAGCCATCGATGGGCATAAAGAAATCGGCAAGCGGTGCCGCGAACTGGGCGTGGATACCATCATCGTCTTTGATACCCACTGGCTGGTCAACAGCGCCTACCACATCAACTGCGCTGACCATTTCCAGGGCGTCTATACCAGCAACGAGTTGCCGCATTTTATTCGCGACATGACCTACGACTACGACGGTAATCCGGCGCTCGGCCACCTGATCGCCGACGAAGCGGTCAAGCTCGGCGTCCGCGCTAAAGCGCACAACATTCCGAGCCTGAAGCTGGAGTACGGCACCCTGGTGCCCATGCGCTATATGAACAGCGATAAGCATTTCAAAGTGGTCTCTATCTCGGCGTTCTGTACCGTTCATGATTTTGCCGACAGCCGCAGGCTGGGCGAAGCCATTCTTAAGGCTATCGAGAAATATGACGGCACCGTGGCGGTCTTTGCCAGCGGCTCGCTGTCGCACCGTTTTATCGACGACCAGCGCGCCGAAGAGGGGATGAACAGCTATACCCGCGAGTTCGATCACCAGATGGACGAACGGGTCGTGAAGCTGTGGCGCGAAGGCAAATTCAAAGAGTTCTGCACCATGCTGCCGGAGTACGCCGACTACTGCTACGGCGAAGGCAATATGCACGACACGGTGATGCTGCTGGGCCTGCTGGGCTGGGATAAATACGACGGCAAAGTGGAATTTATCACCGAGCTGTTCGCCAGCTCCGGCACCGGTCAGGTCAACGCCGTCTTCCCGCTGCCGGAAACGGCTTAAGGAGAGCGCAGAATGCCGCATTTTATCGCTGAATGTACCGACAACATCCGCGAGCAGGCTGATTTATCAGGTCTGTTCAGCAAAGTGAACGACGCGCTGGCGGCGACCGGCATCTTTCCCATCGGCGGCATTCGCAGCCGCGCCATCTGGCTGGATACCTGGCAGATGGCCGACGGCCAGCACGATTACGCCTTTGTGCATATGACGCTAAAGATTGGCGCCGGGCGCAGCCTGGAGAGCCGCCAGGACGTGGGCGATATGCTGTTCACGCTGATCAAAGCCCATTTCGCCGCGCTGATGAAGAGCCGCTACCTGGCGCTGTCGTTTGAGCTCGATGAACTGCACCCGACGCTGAACTACAAGCAGAACAACGTGCACGCCTTGTTTACATAGCGTGCGCCCGGCCAGTCCCCTCTCCTCTTTAGGGAGAGGGAGAAAACAAGCACTGCCACAAACCACAGGCCGGGTAAGACGCGCCAGCGTCGCCCCCCGGCGCAGCAGCACCGAATGACGTAACAGGAAGCGACTATGCTCGATAAACATACCCATACCCTGATCGCCCAGCGGCTAAACCAGGCGGAAAAACAGCGCGAACAGATCCGCGCCATCTCGCTGGATCACCCGACGATCACCATCGAAGACGCCTACGCCGTACAGCGCGAATGGGTAAATATGAAAATCGCCGAAGGCCGCGTGCTGAAAGGGCATAAAATCGGCCTGACCTCAAAAGCGATGCAGGCCAGCTCGCAGATAAGCGAACCGGACTACGGCGCGCTGCTGGACGATATGTTTTTCCACGACGGCGGCGACATCCCCACCGACCGCTTTATCGTCCCGCGTATCGAAGTGGAGTTGGCCTTCGTGCTGGCCAAACCGTTACGCGGCCCCAACTGCACCCTGTTCGACGTCTATAACGCCACCGACTACGTGATCCCGGCGCTGGAGCTGATTGACGCCCGCTGCCACAACATCGACCCGGAAACCCAGCGTCCGCGTAAAGTCTTCGACACCATCTCCGATAACGCCGCCAACGCCGGAGTGATCCTCGGCGGTCGCCCGATTAAACCTGACGAGCTGGATCTACGCTGGATCGCCGCCCTGCTCTATCGCAACGGCGTGATTGAAGAGACCGGCGTCGCCGCGGGGGTACTGAATCACCCGGCCAACGGCGTAGCCTGGCTGGCGAACAAGCTGGCGCCGTACGACGTCCAGCTGGAGGCCGGGCAGATTATTCTCGGCGGCTCCTTTACGCGCCCGGTACCGGCGCGCAAGGGCGACACCTTCCACGTCGACTACGGCAACATGGGCGCGATCAGCTGCCGGTTTGTCTAGGAGAAACATGATGAATAACGCCTTTAAAGACGCCTTAAAAGCGGGTCGTCCGCAGATTGGCCTGTGGCTGGGGCTGACCAGCAGCTACAGCGCCGAGCTGCTGGCCGGGGCCGGATTCGACTGGCTGCTGATCGACGGCGAGCATGCGCCAAACAGCGTGCAGACGATACTGACCCAGCTGCAGGCGATCGCTCCTTACCCCAGCCAGCCGGTGGTACGCCCCTCGTGGAACGACCCGGTGCAGATTAAACAGCTGCTGGATATCGGCGCGCAAACCCTGCTGGTACCCGTGGTGCAGAACGCCGACGAAGCGCGGCTGGCGGTGAAAGCCACCCGCTATCCGCCCGCGGGTATTCGCGGCGTCGGCAGCGCGCTGGCCCGCGCCTCGCGCTGGAACCGCGTCCCGGATTATCTCCATCAGGCCAACGACGCGATGTGCGTGCTGGTGCAGATCGAAACTCGCGAAGCGCTCAACAATCTGCCGCAGATCCTCGATGTCGAGGGCGTGGACGGCGTGTTTATCGGCCCGGCGGATCTGAGCGCCGATATGGGCTTCAGCGGCAACCCGCAGCATCCGGAAGTGCAGGCCGCCATTGAGCGCGCCATCGCGCAAATTCGCGCGGCGGGCAAAGCGCCGGGGATCCTGATGGCCAGCGAACCGCTGGCGAAGCGCTACCTGCAGCTCGGCGCGCTGTTCGTCGCCGTCGGCGTCGATACCACCCTGCTGGCCCGCGGGGCGGAAGCGCTGGCGGCCCGATTTGGCGCGGAAAAAACCGCCGAGGGTTCGTCAGGCGTCTATTAACGCCAGGTGGCGCAGCGCCACCCGGCAACCCGCAGTACCCTACAAAATTCCCATTAGAGGAAAATGATAATGAGCGATACATCATCTGCCATCCCGGAAAAGTTCGATCCGGCTAATCAGCACAAACAGCTGACGGCGCAGCAGCAGTCGGTTATCAACAAGCTCTTTCGCCGCCTGATCGTGTTTTTGTTCGTGCTGTTTATCTTTTCGTTTTTAGATCGCATCAATATCGGCTTTGCCGGGCTGACCATGGGGCAGGATCTGGGCCTTAATGCCACCATGTTCGGCCTTGCCACTACCCTTTTTTACGCGACCTACGTGATTTTCGGCATTCCCAGCAACGTGATGCTCAGCATCGTCGGCGCACGACGCTGGATCGCCACCATCATGGTGCTGTGGGGCATCGCCTCCACCGCCACCATGTTTGCGACCGGGCCGAATAGCCTCTATATCCTGCGCATGCTGGTGGGGATCACCGAGGCCGGTTTCCTGCCCGGTATTCTGCTATATCTGACCTACTGGTTCCCGGCCTTTTTCCGCGCCCGCGCCAACGCGCTGTTTATGATCGCGATGCCGGTGACCACCGCGCTGGGGTCGATTGTTTCAGGCTATATCTTGTCGATGGACGGCCTGTTGAACCTGCACGGCTGGCAGTGGCTGTTCCTGCTGGAAGGCTTCCCGTCGGTGCTGCTCGGAATTATGGTCTGGTTCTGGCTGGACGATTCGCCGTCGAAGGCCAAATGGCTGACCGCAGAAGATAAAAAATGCCTGCAGGAGATGATGGACAACGACCGCCTGACGCTGGTCCAGCCGGAAGGGGCGATCAGCCATCACGCCATGCAGCAGCGCAGCCTGTGGCGGGAAGTGTTCACGCCGATCGTGCTGATGTACACCCTGGCCTACTTCTGCCTGACCAATACGCTCAGCGCGATCAGCATCTGGACGCCGCAGATCCTCAAAAGCTTTAACGAAAGCAGCAGCAATATCACCATCGGCCTGCTGGCGGCGATCCCGCAGATTTGTACCATTCTCGGGATGATCTACTGGAGCCGCCACTCCGATAAACACCAGGAGCGTAAGCACCACACCGCCCTGCCGTTCCTGTTCGCCGCGGCGGGCTGGCTGCTGGCGTCGGCCACCGATCACAACCTGATCCAGCTGCTCGGGATCGTGATGGCCTCCACCGGATCGTTTAGCGCGATGGCCATTTTCTGGACCACGCCGGATCAGTCGATCAGCCTGCGCGCCAGAGCGATCGGCATCGCGGTGATCAACGCGACCGGCAATATCGGATCGGCGCTCAGCCCCTTTATGATTGGCTGGCTGAAGGATGTTACCGGCAGCTTCAGCAGCGGTCTGTGGTTCGTCGCCGCCCTGCTGGTCATCGGCGCGGTAATTATCTGGGCGATTCCGATGAAAGGATCGCGTCCGCGCGCGACGCCGTAGGGAGCCGCTATGTGCCAGAGCCCTGTTACCAATATCGATATGAATAAAGAGTACGATGAGAGTCTGGGGACGGAAGAGGTGCATTATCAATCCTTTGCCCGGATGGCGGAGTTCTTTGGCCGTGATATGCAGGCGCACCGCCACGACCAGTATTTTCAGATGCACTTTCTCGATACCGGGCAGATTGAGCTACAGCTCGACGATCATCGCTACTCGGTGCAGGCGCCGCTGTTTGTCCTGACGCCGCCCTCGGTGCCGCACGCTTTTATCACCGAGTCCGATAGCGATGGTCACGTGCTGACGGTGCGCGAGGATCTGGTCTGGCCGCTGCTGGAGGTGCTCTATCCCGGCACGCGGGAGGCCTTCGGCCTGCCGGGCATCTGCCTGTCGCTGGCCGATAAGCCCGATGAGCTGGCTGCGCTGGCGCACTACTGGCGGCTGATTGAACGGGAATCGACCTCGCAGCTGCCGGGGCGGGAACACACCCTGACGCTGCTGGCGCAGGCGGTATTCACCCTGCTACTGCGCAACGCGAAGCTTGACGATCATGCGGCCAGCGGGATACGCGGCGAGCTCAAGCTGTTCCAGCGTTTTAACCAGTTGATCGATAGCCACTACCACCAGCACTGGACGGTACCAGATTACGCCTGCGAGCTGCATCTGACCGAATCCCGGTTAACCGATATTTGCCGCCGCTTCGCTAACCGACCGCCCAAGCGGCTGATTTTCGACAGGCAGTTGCGCGAGGCCAGGCGATTACTGCTCTTCTCCGACAGTACGATCGGTGAAATAGCCTGGCAGCTGGGCTTTAAAGATCCGGCCTATTTCGCCCGCTTTTTTAACCGCCTGACGGGCTGTTCGCCGAGCGCGTTCAGAATGCAAAAAGTACCGGTGTCTTAGGATCGTTCCCTGGACGGCACGGCGAGTCGGCAGCCGTCTGAAAGGCGGTAGCCCGGGCAAGGCGCGCCAGGCGCCACCCCCGGGAGCAGAGCGCAGAGTCGCTGAATTTCCCGGAGACGAGGCCGCGCATCTGTCCGGGGTACAAATTCAAAACCCGCCCCGGCTTGTTGTCGGTTCACCGGGGAGCCAGGCAGGAAAATAGAAAAACCAACCCCGATCACATAACCCAACCCCGCCTGAAAAGTACCGACCGTTGACCTAAAAGTCTCTTCACGAAAGGCGCGTTAACCGCTTCAATTGAACAACAAAAACAAAACATAAATTTAACATCACATTCCGATTAATACTGAAGAGGTCACCTATGAAACCTGAAAATTTCCGTGCAGACGCTAAACGCCCGTTAACCAGTGAAGAGTACCTGAAGAGCCTGCAGGACGGCCGCGAAATCTATATCTACGGTGAACGCGTTAAAGACGTGACCACCCACCCGGCGTTCCGCAACGCCGCTGCCTCCGTCGCCCAGATGTACGATGCGCTGCATAAACCCGAGCTGCAGGATACCCTGTGCTGGGGCACCGATACCGGCAGCGGCGGCTATACCCACAAGTTCTTCCGCGTCGCGAAAAGCGCCGACGATCTGCGCCAGCAGCGCGACGCCATCGCTGAATGGTCGCGCCTGAGCTACGGCTGGATGGGCCGCACCCCCGACTACAAAGCCGCCTTCGGCTGCGCGCTCGGCGCCAACCCGGCGTTTTACGGCCAGTTTGAACAGAACGCCCGTAACTGGTACACCCGCATCCAGGAAACCGGCCTGTACTTTAACCACGCCATCGTCAACCCGCCGATCGATCGCCATAAGCCGGCGGACGAAGTGAAAGATGTTTATATCAAGCTGGAAAAAGAGACCGACGCCGGGATCATCGTCAGCGGCGCGAAAGTGGTCGCCACCAACTCGGCGCTGACCCACTACAACATGATCGGCTTCGGCTCGGCACAGGTGATGGGCGAGAACCCGGACTTCGCGCTGATGTTCGTCGCGCCGATGGATGCCGAAGGCGTTAAGCTTATCTCCCGCGCCTCCTATGAACTGGTCGCCGGAGCAACCGGATCGCCGTACGACTATCCGCTCTCCAGCCGCTTCGACGAAAACGATGCGATCCTGGTGATGGATAATGTACTGATCCCATGGGAAAACGTGCTGATTTATCGCGATTTCGATCGCTGCCGTCGCTGGACGATGGAAGGCGGTTTCGCCCGCATGTATCCGCTCCAGGCCTGCGTACGTCTGGCCGTGAAGCTCGATTTCATCACCGCCCTGCTGAAGCGCTCGCTGGAGTGCACCGGCACCCTGGAGTTCCGCGGCGTACAGGCGGATCTCGGCGAAGTGGTAGCCTGGCGCAATATGTTCTGGGCGTTGAGCGACTCGATGTGCGCCGAAGCGACGCCGTGGGTTAACGGTGCGTATCTGCCGGATCACGCCGCGCTGCAAACCTATCGCGTGATGGCGCCGATGGCCTACGCCAAAATCAAAAACATTATTGAACGCAACGTCACCAGCGGCCTGATCTATCTGCCGTCCAGCGCCCGCGATCTCAACAACCCGCAGATCAACGAATATCTGGCGAAATACGTGCGCGGATCGAACGGCATGGATCACGTCGAGCGTATCAAGATCCTCAAACTGATGTGGGATGCGATCGGCAGCGAGTTTGGTGGTCGCCACGAACTGTACGAAATCAACTACTCAGGTAGCCAGGATGAAATTCGCCTGCAGTGCCTGCGTCAGGCGCAGAGCTCCGGCAACATGGACAAAATGATGGCGATGGTGGATCGCTGCCTGTCCGAGTACGACCAGAACGGCTGGACGGTGCCGCATCTGCACAACAATACCGATATCAACATGCTGGATAAGCTGCTGAAATAACGGCAGCGGGAGGTCACAATGCAATTAGATGAACAACGTCTGCGTTTTCGCGATGCCATGGCCAGCCTGTCGGCCGCCGTTAACGTCATCACCACCGAAGGCGAGGCGGGCCGCTGCGGAATCACCGCCACCGCGGTCTGTTCGGTGACCGATACGCCGCCGTCGGTGATGGTTTGTATCAACGCCAACAGCGCGATGAACCCGGTATTTCAGGGCAACGGCAAGTTGTGCATCAACGTGCTAAACCACGAGCAAGAGGAGATGGCGCGCCACTTCGCCGGCATGACCGGGATGACGATGGACGACCGTTTCGGCCTCAGCTGCTGGCAAAAAGGCGAGCTCGGCCAGCCGGTGCTAAAAGGCTCACTGGCGAGTCTCGAAGGCGAGATTAGCCAGGTGCAAACCATTGGTACCCACCTGGTGTATCTGGCGGAGATCCGCAATATTACCCTGAGCCCGCAAGGGCACGGCCTGGTTTACTTTAAACGCCGTTTCCACCCGGTGATGATGGAAATGGAAGTCGCGGTGTAATGGCTTCGCCTGCCTCTCCCCGGATAACGGGGAGGGGCAACACAGATTCGCGTTAGCGTTCCTGCTGTGCAAACTGTGTCAGAGCTGCACCGCGTGCGCGTTCAGCTTACCCTGCGTCACCAGCACATCACTCATCTGGCGCCCGATTTCACCTGTCTTCTGCGCCACCGCCAGCCGGTTCTGCTCTTTCTCCTTGCCACATAGCGGGCTCAAGTCCTGATTCGGACATTCCGCATTCCACCATCTGCTACAAGTTCTACTGCCTGAATTGACTGACAGGATGCCGATCCGGATCCGGGTGACACCGAACTGCATCATCATCACAGCCAGAACACCCGCGAGTTGTACGGCTGCGCCGAGGGGCTGAGCGTGGTTCCCGTCAACCGGCAGAAGATGAAGCTGTGGCTGGAAGGGTTTCCGGGGGCGCTGAATGACACCGGCGATCTGCCGGTGTACAGGCGCGGGAACGGGCATTTTGGGTGAGGCTGACGGCTGATAGCACGATCCCGGCACAAAGGCCGGGATCTTACTGCTATTCAGGGAACTAACTGGATCGGGAAGGTTACTTCCCTGCCTTCAATGTAATCCCATATTATTTTATGCAACTTATTAAAAATTGAAGATTCATGAGGCATAAACTTCATTAAGAACAAGTGCAACTCGTCAGAACTGACCACCTTTATCTCCCCAACTTTTTTCACTTCTGCTGAGAAAATTTCTTTATTATCAATACAGTTAAAATACAAAATGATTTTCCTATCCTCTTCAGAATATAAAATATCATTTATATATAATGAATTACTGGTTGAGGACGGCGTTTCCATTCCAAGTTCCTTTAAACTCTTTATCTGTCATTTTATAACTGGTTCCTTTCCCGGTGAAAGATTATTGTCCTGAGCATATTTAACCCAGGATGTTGCCGACTGGGCCGAATCAGCAAGACCTTTACCGAAGTCATTCGGGCTAAGTGCATTTGATTCCTCCGCATTCTTCCCGCCCTGCGCCCCCGCAGCTGCTGAAGCCGTACTGTCTCCCGCTATCCCTCCGGCCATCCCCGCCGATATCGTTGCCAGCGTACTGACCGTCTGCTTCTGCTCCTCGCTCAGGTCACTGACCGCTTTACCCGGGTACATCGCCGCCATAATGGCACGCGCCGCAAGCTCACCCGTCGCCGCTCCGGCCGCACTCGCTGCCGCACTGTTCCCCTGCAGCGCCGCAACCGCGCCGCCCAGTATCGCGTGCGCAATGGTGTTGACCGCCGGGTTGCCCTCGGTTGATTTCAGAAAATGCGCCAGCTCCGGTACCCCCGACATCCCCCTGTTATTTCCGTGAGTTACAACCGTTTTTGCCTGCTGTATTTCCGGGACGGCAACTTTTTGCGCTGTTAAGCGTTTATGGCCCCGCAGACGCTACCGCCCGACCGTGACACAAGGCCTATCGCGCCACCATCATATAAGCGAACTAAAGCACCACTTAAGGATGCTGAAGTCTTGGATTTATATTTCAATTAAGAAGTTCTTTTGATACGTTGCCAGTATCAAAAAACTCTTTTAAGATCTTTACAACAAATTCACAGTCTTCAGTAAGCTGAGATTCCGGCCAGTAATCTCCAAGAATCAACACTCCTGTATCAGGTTTAGACGAATCCCAGTACGTTCTTACTTGGTATTCATCCTCGACAATTTCACCTAATGTTATCAAGTAATAACCATTCTCCGCTCTGACCTGAAGCATTTCAGCGCTATCATCGCCATTGTTCAGTATATCAAGAGTAAGGGTTCCTTTTTTCCCCTGAATTTGTTTAAACTGATTTAATACCATATCCCAATTTGGGATCTGCTTATTGCCACCTGTTTCGTCCAGTGTCCAACTCATTTTAAAATTCATTTTAATCCCTAACCTTGAGAGATTTCATGCCAGGCTGCCAGTAGAGGACTGATCCTGTAGCTTCTTCATAAATTGTTAAAGATTTTAGCCCCGCTTTATCAGCCATAGCTGCTATATCACCGCGGCAATAACCACATACAGGCTCTTTAGATACACTCATTGTCATCTCACGACCTTGAGACATTTCTTTTTCAAAAGCTTGCTGTATCACCCCTACTTCAGCATGAGCTGTAGCCATATTACCGTTAGGAAGAGGCTTGTTTTGCTTATCTATTTTAGCCTGGATTCGTCCATCAATGAGTGTTGGCTTATTCACATCTGCTAAGTTGGAAGGCCTTGCCCCCTGATTAGTATCAATGAACTTAGCTCCATCAACATTACCTTTCGCCACGACCTTAAGACTAGCATCAACGATTTTACTTAATTGTTTTGCTGCAGCAGAACCCAAAATTGGTGTTACCGAAGCCGCAATGATCTCCAGACCCTGCTTCGTTTCGGTGTAGCTTTCAGCGGTCTGATGATCAACTCCTTTGGTGACCATGAAATAGTTAATCATGGCGTCTTTCACCTGCTGCTGATTCTGTGCATCAACGCTGGTGATATCAAGGAGATTGACTATCTGCCCATACGCATCAGCATACTGTTGGCTATATTTCGAGTTATAAGGGCCATCTTCATACCCCTCTTTTGACGCAATGACTTTCAGCCTTGCACCTGCACACGCTGAACTTCCCGCATTACCATTACCGCAGGCATCAACAACTTCCTTATCACTGGCGATATCCTTCTCACGCAGCGCGTCATATTTCTGCTGCGCTTTCTCGCGCTCTGCCGGATCTTTACTGTTTTTAAGTGTCTGTTTCGCTATCTCAAGCTCAGTCTTATCAGACACGCTCAGATAGTTATTCTCAACCGCGTTCTTCCCGGCCTGCGCCCCCGCCACTGTATCCCCGCTGCTGCCTCCGCTAAGCCCCCCCATCAGTCCCGCCGCCAGCGTGCTCAGCGCGCTTATCGTCGACTTCTGCTCATCCGACAGCTCTTCTGTCTTAACATCCGGATAATATTCCGCCGCTATCCAGCGCCCCAGCAGTTCGCCGCTCACTGCGCCCGCGGCCCCCGCCAGCGCGCTATTATTTCCCGATGCCGCCGCTATCGCTCCCCACACCGCGTGCGCCATCGCATTGGCTTCCACATTCACCTTACCCGTCGCGCTGTCCGTCGTCTGGCTGTGAATGATTTCCGCCACATACGGACTCACTGCCCCGCTCGCCGCTTGCGCCAGGTTGCCGCCCGCCAGACCCTGCATCGCCGACGTTACCGCCTGCGCCACCTTCTGGTAATTTCCACCCGTATCGGCGGTTCACTGATAACTAAGAGCGAATGTAAGCATTTGGGTAAAACCGACGACTGAAAACACTACCGTCTGTATTTCATAAGAACCTGGGTCAAGTTATAATTGACTAAAACCCCTTTACTTTAATAAGTTTAGATAAAATGATCCCACAACCCAATACCCCACCTCCAATCCCACCAATTTTCAAACCCTTTAATATTTCAGAACATTCTGTCTCAATGTATCCATAAGCCAAATATTTAATAAACAGTAAAAAAATATGATACTTCAGCTATTATAACTCCGGAAAACATAGAAACAGCTATGATAAAGAAAGCAAAAAACAATGACTTCATCATTTCCCGCCATTAGAGTATTTATCTTGAATAATTTTTTTCATTTCAGTTCCTGTCATCTCTGATGTAATAGATGAACCCATATTACTAGTAGAGGTTGGTATTCTACTTGGTAACATTTCCTTAGATAAACCAAGTTGACCTTTGATTTCAGCGTATTTGAGCCAGTTGTGATCAAACTTGGGATCCCAGCCTCCTGTTATCCACTTTCCCGCTGAATTTACAGAGGGCTTCAAGATATACTTACCAACCCCATATCCTAATCCCGAGCCAACACTACTTGTTATAGCCCCAACTATGGGGTCATCTCCTTTAATATAACTTGATGTCGCTCCACCTGCCATATTCCATCCCACAGTTCCTAACCAACCAGTTTTTGAGGTTGCTGCTCCAACCCAAGTCGCTATCAACGCATCTGTGTAATTCACTTCACGAGTCGTGGCATATTGTATTGCAGTATTGGCTCCGCCACCGATGGCAGCTGTTATCAGAGCCCCCTTTGGCAATATACCTAACCCAACAGTACCTGGCAGATGGGCTGATACTACTGCATTCCCTTTTGCCACATCTTCTGCAAGTTTTCCTTTACAGTCTGTATCGCAGTCTGGCGTCTGGCTGAACCAGAACCCGAGGTTTGTTCCAGCACTCGCTCCGAAAGCATTATTCTCCACAACAATATCATTACAGCTGAAAGCTAAGAGTGCCTGTCACGTCACTTGTATCTACCTTTTTTTGAATGCTGATAATAAATCCACCAACAACCAGTAGCTATTAATGACCCTGTGAAACATGCAGCTTTGGTATACTTCCCTAAATCACTCCAAGCCAGCTCAAATGGGATGTGGTACATCAATAAGAGATAACCTCTAATGAGAACATATAAAAGTAAAAACAATACGATCATTGCTACATTGCAAGCAAAAAACAGATAGAAAAAAATGAAAAAAAAAGATTTTGTATTCATTTTTGGTTTCCTTTTTTGAATTTCGCATCTGCTTTACCTGCTTGATCATTGAGGATTTCTGTCGCCGCGCTACCCGAGGCATTACCTGCCATACCTGGCACTGGATTAATCGGCAGCGGTTTGGATATCCCCATTCCAACATCTGTCCAGATCCAGTCTTTCCATGGTTTCATTGGATTAAGGACTTTATCAAATGGCAATTCAACCAGTTTACCTGCACCATAACCCAGCCCGGAAGCAGCCCCGCTGATCAATCCACCTTTCAGAGGATCATCACCTTTGAGATAACTTGATGCGGCACCACTACCAGCATTAACCGCCATCGTTCCCCACAGCCCGGTTCCTGCTGTGAATGCACCGGTCCAGTATCCCAGAATAACGTCATTTGGATTTACTTCACCGTTAATCAGCAAGCCCACTCCAGCATTAGCTCCAGCACCTATCAAGCTGGTTGTTGCTGCTGCTCCCGGTAATAATGGCCATGCCATTGCACTACCTATTGCGGCTACTGCCGTTTCGCATGACACCGGCGTTCCACCACTGCACGCTTCCCTGATTTGCTCCTGCTGCTCTTTTGTCCATGACTCAACTGTTCTCGGCTTGTTGGCCTCTATAGCTGCCAGCACATGCGCCAGAGAGTTATTCTCAACCGCATTCTTCCCGGCCTGCGCCCCCGCCACCGCATCCCCGCTGCTGCCTCCGCTCAGCCCCCCCATCAGTCCCGCCGCCAGCGTACTCAGCGCGCTTATCGTCGACTTCTGCTCATCCGACAGCTCTTCTGTCTTAACATCCGGATAATATTCCGCCGCTATCCAGCGGCCCAGCAGCTCGCCGCTCACCGCGCCTGCCGCCCCCGCCAGCGCGCTGTTATTTCCCGATGCCGCCGCTATCGCTCCCCACACCGCGTGCGCCATCGCATTGGCTTCCACATTCACCTTACCCGTCGCGCTGTCCGTCGTCTGGCTGTGAATGATTTCCGCCACATACGGACTCACTGCACCGCTCGCCGCCTGCGCCAGGTTGCCCCCCGCCAGACCCTGCATCGCCGCCGTTACCGCCTGCGCCACCTTCTGGTACTTTCCGCCCGTATCGTAGTCCGCCGTCGCCGTCCGGCTCACCTGCGCACTGATTTGCTCCTCGCTCGGGCTGGCATTCCCTCCCGCTACCAGCTTCTCCCGCGCCGCTGCCCGCGCAGCCGGGTCGCCCTGCGCCGCCTGCGCGTTCAGCTTGCCCTGCGTCACCAGCACATCACTCACCTGGCGCCCGATTTCACCTATCTTCTGCGCTACCGCCAGCCGGTTCTGCTCTTTCTCCTTATCAAATATCGGACTCAGCGTCTGGTTCGCATGCGCCGCATCCCGGCTTAACTCCGTCACGTCCTGCTGCTGACTCGTGCCGTCGCGAATTACAATACTGCCCTCGCTCACCGCCGCCCGCGTCAGCGAACTGTCGCTGCCGCTGCCGTTCGCCCCCATCAGCAGACCACTGGACGCATTCCCGAGGAACTGCCCCGCCACGCTACCGCTCGTGCTCGCCCCCGCGCTCTGCTGCTCCACGCTGTACTCGGCAGAGTTTTTAATATCCCGGAAACCCAGCGTCCCGGTATCCAGCCGGTTCAGCTCCGCCGCCGCCGTGCTCGCCAGCACGCTGCCATTCAGCTGCGTATGCCCGCCCACCTTCACATCAAAACCGCCCTCGCCGGCAAAAATCCCCGTCTGCGCCTCCACCGACGCCCAGGTGCTGTGCATTTTGCTCTGGCTCAGGTTAAGAGAACCCGAACCGCCGCCCATGCTGCCGCTCGCCCCCACGCTGCCGCTACGCTGCTTCGAATCGTAGTTATCGCTGTCCTGCTCGCTGCTCAGCGTCAGGTTACGCCCGACGTCCATTGTCACATAGCGGGCTCAGGGGCTGATTCGGACATTCCACATCCCACCATCTGCTACGAGTTCTACTGCCTGGATTGACTGACAGGATGCCGATCCGGATCCGGGTGACACCGGACTGCATCATCATCACAGCCAGAACACCCGCGAGTTGTACGGCTGCGCCGAGGGGCTGAACGTGGTCTCCGTTAACGGGCCAAAGATGAAGCAGTGGCTTAAGACCTTCCCCGGCGCGCTTAACGACACCGGCGATCTGCCGGTGATTAAGCGTGGCAAGGGGCATTTTTCGGGAGTATAACGGTTTACAACAAGGCCCCCGGCCATTCAGGCCGGGATTTCTTTTAACCGGTATAATTTATCCGATATTTTCTCTAATTCACCTGAGATAACCATCTCATTCAAAAGCGCCTCAAGCTGGTTTTCATCATCAAGCGAAAAGTACTGTAGTAATCGCCATGTATCAACCAATTCAGGACAACTTATATTATTATGTACATCAACCACTTTGCCAGTATGTGAACCTTCTATAAAGAACCTGATCCCCTTTCCATGTTTGGAAAAACTCCATACATCCCCATTAATATGAACATGTCCATTTTTGGGAAAATCTAATAACCACTCAATGTCTTTTGCCATTGGATAGGTTTTAAATAAGGCTTTAACCAGCTCACTCTGAAGTAGAAAAAATCTAATAACTTCATCTTTATCAAAAACACTATTCATTTCAGTACCTCACCCTTGCTTCAGCGGCTTCACGCAGTAATTGATCACCTTGCTCTTTTGTAACAGGGTGAACTCTGACGGGATATCTTTCATACCTGCCTTTCTTGCGACCTCGGCTCTATGATGACCATCGATAATGATCATTTTGCCGTTTACAATAGCGACATCAACGGGCTTATCAACTTTATAGCCATTTGCTTTCATATCCTTTGCAATGCGTTTTACCTGAGAACCTGACATTTCATTACTATTCTGTCGGCTTATTAATGAGCCAGGATTAACATTCTTAGTAACTACTTGTGTTGTTGATGCTTTAGCTCCTTTCGTTCCACTCATAGCTAATGGGAGAGTTGCCGCCATCGCCGTTGCGAATTCCTCCCTGATTCCCATCGCCTCAAAGCGTTTTTTCCAGCCCTCGCTCGCCTTGATGCCACCGGCTTCCTGACTCAGCGTATAAACTGGTGCCATCGCATACCTGAAATCATTCGGCAGCGTACCATCAGCAGCCATGCGCCTGATTGTGGCATCAAACACTTCCCACTGCTCAACCAAATAACCATACTTCTGTTGACATTGCTGAGGGTTGATTGAACACAGAGTTGCTATTTCTTGCTGCTGCTCTATGTTGAGGTTGATCATATCCCTGACAACGTTCTCGCAGCTGGCTGCCCTCGCAGTTTCTGGCTCTTTGCGCAAAACCATCAAGCTGATTCACACTCAGCGCATTATTCTCCACAACAACTATTAAAATCCTTTAACTTCAAAATGGCGAAGCAGAGCAAGTCCTATTCCCATTATCCCCCCTCCACCGGCCCCTACTTTCAGATAGTGCCATGCTGATGCCAGTTCAAAGTTAAAATTGCCAAGCATTACGTATTCAACGATAAGTAAAAAAATATATGCAATTTCAGCTAAAAGTATCCCTGCCAAAATTGAAAATAAAGCGAAAAGGATATTGATCATTTTTCATCTCCATTACTACCTGGAGATGAAATTTTCTCGATTCCTTTACCTGTTATTTCAGAGAAAATAGAACCGCCTAAGTCACCAAAAGAACTGGGTACCTTACTTGGTTTCATTTCTTTTGAAAGGCCATAATCTCCTTTCACTTCAGTAAACTGTCTCAGATCAGCATTAAACTTCGGATCCCAACCACCTTTCCACCAGTTTGCTCCAGCATTAACGCCCCATGAGAGCCCTTTACCAATACCATAGCCAATGCCCGAACCGACACCATTGATAAGTGCACCAGACAGTGGATCTTTATTGTCAATCCAGTTCCCCAGCGCGCCACCTGCCGCATTCCATCCAACAGTACCCACCAGACCATTTCCCATGCTGATAACGTTTACCCATCCAGCAATAGCCGCATTTGCCGGATCTATCGTACCATCCGCCAGATAACTGATGCCTGCATTCGCACCGGCTCCAAGACCCCACATAGCCTGAGCTCCGCCCGGTAACAGGGCAACACTACCTGTAGCCAGCGCCAACCCTATGGCATCTCGTTCATTCATTGCTTTCTGACATGCAGCCCCACTCGGATTGTCTGAACAGCTCGCCATATCGACGCCGTGCTGGCGTATCCATGCAGCCTGAGCATCTTCACTACCGCCGAGTAAATTATTCTCAACCGCGTTCTTCCCGGCCTGCGCCCCCGCCACCGCATCCCCGCTGCTGCCTCCGCTCAGCCCCCCCATCAGTCCCGCCGCCAGCGTACTCAGCGCGCTTATCGTCGACTTCTGCTCATCCGACAGCTCTTCTGTCTTAACATCCGGATAATATTCCGCCGCTATCCAGCGGCCCAGCAGCTCGCCGCTCACCGCGCCTGCCGCCCCCGCCAGCGCGCTGTTATTTCCCGATGCCGCCGCTATCGCTCCCCACACCGCGTGCGCCATCGCATTGGCTTCCACATTCACCTTACCCGTCGCGCTGTCCGTCGTCTGGCTGTGAATGATTTCCGCCACATACGGACTCACTGCACCGCTCGCCGCCTGCGCCAGGTTGCCCCCCGCCAGACCCTGCATCGCCGCCGTTACCGCCTGCGCCACCTTCTGGTACTTTCCGCCCGTATCGTAGTCCGCCGTCGCCGTCCGGCTCACCTGCGCGCTGATTTGCTCCTCGCTCGGGCTGGCATTCCCTCCCGCTACCAGCTTCTCCCGCGCCGCTGCCCGCGCAGCCGGGTCGCCCTGCGCCGCCTGCGCGTTCAGCTTGCCCTGCGTCACCAGCACATCACTCACCTGGCGCCCGATTTCACCTATCTTCTGCGCTACCGCCAGCCGGTTCTGCTCTTTCTCCTTATCAAATATCGGACTCAGCGTCTGGTTCGCATGCGCCGCATCCCGGCTTAACTCCGTCACGTCCTGCTGCTGATTCGCGCCGTCGCGGATAACGATACTGCCCTCGCTCACCGCCGCCCGCGTCAGCGAACTATCGCTGCCGCTGCCGTTCGCCCCCATCAGCAGACCACTGGACGCATTCCCGAGGAACTGCCCCGCCACGCTACCGCTCGTGCCCGCCCCCGCGCTCTGCTGCTCCACGCTGTACTCGGCAGAGTTTTTAATATCCCGGAAACCCAGCGTCCCGGTATCCAGCCGGTTCAGCTCCGCCGCCGCCGTGCTCGCCAGCACGCTGCCATTCAGCTGCGTATGCCCGCCCACCTTCACATCAAAACCACCCTCGCCGGCAAAAATCCCCGTCTGCGCCTCCACCGACGCCCAGGTGCTGTGCATTTTGCTCTGGCTCAGGTTGAGAGAACCCGAACCGCCGCCCATGCTGCCGCTCGCCCCCACGCTGCCGCTACGCTGCTTCGAATCGTAGTTATCGCTGTCCTGCTCGCTGTCCAGCGTCAGGTTACGCCCGACGTCCATTGTCACCTGATGGCCGCTCACCTGCACCCCGGTCAGCGTCGTATCGCGACCGCTGACGATAGTCATCCGCTCACCGGCGCTGAGGGTCGTTTCGTTATGCGTCAGGCTGTTGCCCCTCTCGTGGCCCTTCGCGGCGTTGGCGCTGGCGCTGACCGTCAGCCCGTTCGCGCCCTGACCGAAGTTAATACCGACGCCAAACGAACTCCCATGGCTCTCGTTTTTACCGCTCAGGGTGCTGGCGTTCTCCGCAGAGAATAAATTCACATCGCGCGCGGCATTGAGTAACGCACTGCCGCCGGCCTGCAGCTGGCTGCCCTCAACGTTGATATCCGTCTCAGTGGCGATAATGCTGAGATTGGTGCCGGCCATCAGGCTACTGCCGCGGCTGGTGTTCTGCGTTTGTCGCTGAGTGGATTTCGATGACTGGCTACCCCAGGAAAGGTTGACCCCTATCATGCTCTCCGGACTGGAATCCGCAGTCTGCATCTGCGATGCCTGATACGCCTGTACGCCCGATAATGCCGACTGCAGCCCGCTCAGCGCGGCGAGACGACCATTGCTCTCGGTGCTGGCCTGGTTGGCGCTGGAAACCGCGGTATTAATGGCGCTGCCCACCATCCCGGATAACGCCAGCGTCAGGCCGCTGGTTTTCTGCTCCACGGTATGGGTCTGGGTGCTCTGGTGTTCCGCTGCCAGAATATTCACGGTTTTACCGGTCAACGCCATATTGTTGCCGGCCACCAGGTCAGATCCCTGAACCGTCAACACATTACCGGCGCTCAGGCTAAGGTTGCCCTGTGAGCTTCCGACGGTACTGGCGGCGCTACTCAGCGTTGTCGTCGCGTCGGTGGCTTTCAGCGACGAACTGCCGACGCTGAAGCCAACACCGCCGGTGCCGGAAAAGCCGCTATGTTTCTCTTTACGTAGATGGTTTTCCTGGCGACTCTCCTCGGCGGTGGCGATGGTCAGGTTACGCCCCGCCACAAGGTTGACCTCCTGGGTACCGGCAACACCGCTGCCGGATACCAGCAGGTCGCGCCCGGCCTGCATCACAATACTGTCACCGCTAAAATTGCTGCCGATGGCGTTCTGCGCCCACACTTCATCGTGAGTGGTGAGCGAGCGGCGAGCCAGCAGGCCGCTGCTGCTTTGATGGCTGTTTTCCATCAGATGCCATGAGGACTCGCCGCTGCTGAGGTTTATGTCATTGCCGGCGGCAACCGTCAGGCTGCTGGTTGCCGTCACGCTGGCGGCGCGGGCATTCATATCGTGGCCGGCGGACAGCGCCACCGCGCCGCCGTTAATTTGCGTGCCGATATCGCTACGCTGGGTCAAAGAACGATCGTTGCCTTTCCCCCAATTTCCGCTTTCGCTATGGGTGGTAGCGAGCGTCTGCAGGTTGAGATCGTTGCCGGCGATAATCTGCGTCTGGCTGCCCGCCGCGCTGTTACTCACCATGCTTGCCGTCAGATTAATGTTATGTAGCGCCTGCAGCCCCAGCTGGCCGTTTTCATTCTGGACATAAATCCCCGCAGGCCGATCGAGGCTGACATTACCTGGGCCGCCGCCGAGGGTGCTGGCGCTGTTGATATCACGCCCGGCTTGCGCGTTCAGGCTATCGCCGCCCTGCAGCGTTCCGCCAATATTGTTGATATCAGTACGCGCGTTTAGCGTAAGCTGGTTGCCGCCGATATAGCCGCTGTTATGAATGTTTTCCGCGGTTAGCTGCGTCACGCCGCGGCTGTGGATGTGCCCGCTGTTGGTCACATCACGGCTCACACTGAACGCCACGTTTTCACCGCCGAGCAACGCGCCGCTGCCATCAAGATCGCCCGCTTTAAGCCGCGCATAAACCTGCGGCACCAGCACCTGTTGCACAGAGCCATCCGTTAGCGTGACCTCTCTGGCGACCAGCCAGACCATATCGCTGGTCAGCAGCGCCATCTGCGCTGGCGTCAGCGCTACCCCGACCGTCAGGTTGTACTGTTTGGCGAAGGCGACGCCCGCGTCCATCAGCGCCCGGTACTGCTCTTCATCGTTACTGTAGCCCTGCAGGTAGCGCCCGCCGCTCAGTTTAACGATCTGCTCACGCACCAGCCGCTGTTCGTAATAGCCGTCGCCAAGCCGCTTCATCGCCTGATCAACGCCCAGCTGATTTTGCATGTAGTCGCTGGCGAGCCACGCTTTACCGTTGGTAAAACGCGGATCGGTTTCCACCAGATAGCCCGCAGTAGCCTGCGGATCGATCTGATACAGGCTGCTGACAGGAAGACGGGTATCCGGCGTGACGACGCGAATAACCGTTCCGTCAGCGTTAACCGGCGTCACTTCCACCAATCGTCCGGCGGGTAGTTCACCTGTTTCATCGGCGCGATCGCGCGGGGTAATCACACCGCTATGGCCATCAATTGGGGTATTGCCCTGCCACTTCATGGTTTGCAGATCGATAGTCTGAACCGTTGGCGTCGGTTCATATTCGCTGCTTTTTTTCCCCTGGCTGGTTTTGGTGCCGCCAAACGGGCGGCTGGTCTTTTTTTCATACCAACGAGTCTGGGTGCCGACGTCGGTGGTCACCCGTTTACCGGTCGTGGCGACATTGTTTAGTTCGCCAATCACGCCACCAAGCGCTCCTCCGGCGATAATCTGGCTGTCGTAGTTATTCAGCTTATCGCTGTTGATGATGAGCCGGCCGCCGGAGAGGATTTTGCTGGGATCGCTTTCCACCACCTGCGTTTCCACAACGGTACGCTGGTACTGATATTCATAGAACTCATCGCCGCGGCTACCGTCCGGCATGATGGCGTCGTGAACGCCGTATTTGTTTTTATAGCTGGTATCGACCAGCGACCAGTCGAAGCGCTGTACCGATCCTTTCAGCGCCGCTTCATGGCGCCATGACTGCTCGACCATCACATCTTTCGTCACCAGATGGTCGTTGTAGTTATTGATTTGTTGGATATCGAGCGCCATATCACCGGCGGACTCAAGCGTTGCGCTGTGGTTATTAAAGACTCCCGCCCGGCCGCTGAGCGAACCGTCTTCGGCAAGTAGGCCGCCAATGGAGAGCGTACCGTCGCTGAAGATCAGCGCGTGATCCTGGTTATTGAGCGTGCCGACGCCCATTGCCAGCGATGCTCGTGCAGCAATCGTCGCCGCCACACCGTTCTCCGCGGCGTTAGTCAGCGTTGCCGCCTGCAGCGCGACGGCGTCGCCGTACAGGCGCCCGCTACCGATATTGGTTAACGTCGTGGCGACAATATGGGTTAAACCACCGTCAATCAGCCCCCGATTGACTAACTCGCCATTAACCGTCGAATGGTTCTCGCCAGCGCTGATTTCACCTTCCTGACGGTTATCCAGCTTCGCCACATAGAGATTGAGCGCCTGGCCAACGCTGATAACCCCCTGATTAATCAGCGCCAATCCGGAGAGATTCCACTGCAGGTTGCCGTTGGCGATGATCATCCCGGCGTGATGAAACGCCTGACGCAACGTTAGTGACATATCGCCTTGAGAGAGCACCTCGCCATCGCCGCTGAGGGAATCTGCATCGAGAATAAGTTTGCTCGCGGCCAGTAGCGTCCCGCCCGTATTAGCCAGCGCCAGGTTGACGCCTGCTATATCCAGAGCGGCGGCGGAGACGATCTGCCCCTGCCGGTTATCCAGCCCCCGATTGTGGATGGTGATGTTCAGGTTACCGCCGGACTGCAGTTCTCCCTGACGGTTATCAACAGCGGCGCTGTGAATACGCAGGACATCAACGGCGGTAATTGTGCCCTGCTGATTATCCAGTAAACCGCTCGTCTTCAGGTTGACGCTGCCCCGCTGCGCCGAGCCAACCTGCCCGTGACGATTGTTAAGATTTTCAGCCTGTAGCCGGATGTCGCCGCTGGCGATGATATTCCCCTGCGAGTTATCCACCCCATGGCGCGCAGTGAGCTGAACGTCGCCCTGCGCCGCGCTGATTTTTCCGCCATGGTTGGTCAGATTGTCGGCGTCAAGCTTGATATTGCCATTTGCGGCAAGAACGCCTTCGCGGTTATCCAGCCCCCCTTCAGCACTCATGGCCAGGTCGCCCTGCGCCGCAATCAATTGCCCCTGCTGGTTCCGAAGGCTTGCTACTTGTAGAGTAAGGCTACCGCCAGCAACGATATTCCCTTGTGAATTTTCCAGCTCATGACGCGTAGTGAGCTGGGCATTGCCTTGCGTCGTACTGATTTTACCGCTGCGATTATTAATGTTATCGGAGTACAAAACGATATTGCCGTTAGCGGCAATAGTGCCTTGGCCGTTGTCCAGCACGCCATCGCTGGTAATAGACATGCCGCCGCTGCCGGTATGCAACAGCGTTCCGTTTTGATTGAGCAACTGGCTGGTGCTGAGCGTCAATGCATGGCTGTTGCTGGCGATCTCTCCGCCGTGGTTATCCAATCCCGCGCGAAAATCAAGGCGTAGATCGTCCCCGCCCGTGTGCTGGATTACGCCCTGCTGGTTATCCAGCGCCATTGCTTTCAGCTCAAGCTGGCTGGCCGTCAACAGGCCACTGTGGTTTTTGAGTTTGCCGCTGGCGGCCAACTGGAGTTTTTCGCTGGCCGCCACCACCGCATCTCGGGTTGTGATATCGCCGGACGCGGCGCTGACCACGATCCGCGCCCCCGAGGTTCGACTGTTATCAAGATCCACCGCCCTGCCCTGCGCCGTCAGCGTCCCTGCCGCCATATTGCGGCCATTCAGCGCCAGCGAAGTCTGGCTATTCAGCGTCAGCGCGCCGCTGCTGGCGGAAGAACCATCGCTATTTAATCCGGCGGCGAGCGTGCTGTTTTGCACGCTACGCAAAGCGTTGGCGGCAATCCGCGTATCACCTTGCGCGGCGATAATGCCGTCATTGGTTAGCGTCGCGCTGGCCGTCACCAGGCTATCTTTTCCGGCGTACAGCTGGCCCTGGTTGTGAAGATCGCCCTTAACGGACAGTTGCAGATTCTGCGCGGACTGAATCATGCCGCTGTTGCTGAGCGCGCCATCAGCGCTGATTGCTACGTCCCCCGTCGCCGCGCCGATATTGCCGGCATTGTGAACGCCTACGCCGCGCTCGGTACCGACAAGACGAATTTTATGGGCGTACATCCCGCCCAGCGCGCTGACGTCTATCGCCACCGCTGGCGCCGCACTGCCGTCGGTTGATTTTGCCGTCGTCCGACTGTGCGCCGCATCGATCTGATTACGCCCTGCTGTGACCTTTAGCTCCTGCGCCCAAACCCCGGCGTTGATTTTCACCGCGCGGGCGAGCAGGTCGGTGCTGTCTACCGAGCTCGCATCAAGCCCGCCGCCCTGTACGATAATTTCGCCGCGATTGACATCGTAACCGCTAATCTGCCCGTTGCTGTACTGCACCTGACCTGTCGTCAGCGTCGCGCGGCTGGCATTGATAAACCCGCAGCCGTCGCAGCTAATTCCGCCAGGGTTAGCGATCACCACCTGCGCTTTCTGCCCGGCAACCTCGATATAGCCATTCAGCCGGCTCGGATCACGGGTATTCACCTCGTTGAGGATCACTCTGGCTTCCCCTTTCGCCAGATTCGGGTTACCGGCGACCATCCCGGCCAGTTGGGTTGAAGTGCTGGCGTGGCTGTTATTCAGCACCACGCCGCGCCCATCGACGTCAAACTGGCTGTAGACGTTGCGCGAAACGCCTGCGCCGCTCGGTGTCTGAATATTGACCTGCGGCGTGCCATTGGCGCTATTGGCGATCTGCGGTTGCTGGCCGCCAGGCGCAGGGTTATCGGCGACAATCGCTGCCTGAGCCGGGGTGAGACAGGAAAACGCGAGTAGAAAGCCAAAGGCCAGCGGCGCCAGGGTGGACGTCAGCGTCGACCCGGTTCGCGCGTCGGCGCCGGATTGCGGCGACACGCCCGCCCGATGAGAGCGGGTCGTTTCCGCCACTACCATCAGCATCCCGCGAGCCTTATTAAACACGATTCGATAAAAGCGTTTATTCATTGCCGTTACTCGTCATCCGTTGTCCACCGCGGCGCGGAAAATCATCCCTGTGCGCAGCACGCGCCGCCGGACGGCGCGTGAGTAAAAGTCAGTAGCTCCAGCTGACGCTGAAACCAAAAGTTGCCGGTTCGGTTTTAAAACCATCGGGTTTGTCTAAAGGGATACCGGCGAACAGGTCGTAGCTGGCGCGTAGGTACTGGCCGCGCAGCCCTGCCACGCCTCCGGCGAGGTGTTTGCCCACCAGCGTTTCACTGCCTGCGCCGCCGACTTCGCCGTAATCTGTTCCCAGATAAAACTCCTGCCCCGGTAACGGGGTCGACCAGGCGATATCGTTACGTACGTACCAGCCGTGGCTGGCGGTCAGGGTGCGCTCGCCGTCAAAGCCGCGAACCGTCCAGCGGTTGCCGATGGAAAACATATCCGGCGAAGTCAGCGCCGTGCTGCTCATCTGCCGCTGATAGCGACTGGTAAAGCGAAAACGTTGCCCGCCCAAGGCAAAAGGCAAATTGAGCTGAGCATTAAATTGCAGGATCTTGCTGAGGGCGGTTGCTTCCCCCCACTGCTCTTCCGGCGCGGGTTGAGCGCCGAACCAGCGGGTACCGCGCTGGTAGCTCACTCCGCCATCGAGAGTGGCGTTGCCAAGGTAATGGCGATGCTGCAGACCAAGCTTCCAGGCCGCCGTTTGCCGCCGCTGGACGGCAATCTCAGTGTCGTTAATAAAGTTCTGCTGCTCGCGGGCTAACACATCGGCGCTAAGAGTGGTCTTCTGACTACCGCTACGGTGCAGTACGCGGCTAAGCTGGAAATCAACGTTCTTGCTTTTACCGCTGTACTGGTAATCGCCGTTAGCCCCCGCCACGGTTTGCACGTAATCGTACTGGCTGGCGGTTAACAGGAACTGCCAGTAGCCCAGCGGGACCGAATAGTGGCCGGTCAGGTTCTTCGAGGATTTACCGCCGTTGCCATCGAGGTTATGTGAACCGGAAAGGTAAAAAAGATCGCTTAAGGCTAGCGGGTTATCCAGTGACAGCGTCAGGTTCCCCTGATAACGGCCGGTGGCATTAGAGCCGGAATCATCGAGCGAGGCGTCGACGCGCCAGAAGCGCTCCTGTTGGCGGTTAATGACAATATCGCTTTGCCCCGGCATCTCGCCCGGAACAATTTCCATGCTGGCCTGTACCGTCGGCAGGCGCTGCAGATTTTCCAGCCCCTGTTCAATATCGCGCAAATCCAACAGTTTCCCATCAGTCGCCGGAAATGCGCTCGCCAGCCACAGATAATCATCGCTCTGCGCCGTAAGCCTGGCTTCACGGATATATCCCGGCATCACTACCAGGCGTAAAACACCGCTTTTTAAGTCCTGCTGCGGAGCAAGGATCCGGCTGGTGATATAACCGCGGTCGATTAATATATTTTGCAATTGGGCCATCAGTAGATTTATTCCCTTTCCTCCCAGACAACGCCCAATCACTTTATTTTTCTGGCGCTGGAGCGGAAGCCAATGCGGTAAGGCTTCGGCGCCCTGCAAAATAACCTGAGAAATAGCAAAGCAAGGTTGTTCTACGGGAAATAGCCCATCATCGACATTTATTCCTTCCGCGGATAAATGAATATCCGGTGACGGCGGCGCGATCTGACTTTCCAGGGCATGCTGGCGCTGCTGCTGGTTGATGAACTGCTGCTCACGTACGGTATCCGCAGGCGCGGCGTACCCCCACACTGGCAGCGCAGAGATAATAAAAACCTTATGAATTAAACTCCATTTATTCATTATTTTTTAAGCCAGGGCTATCCATGTCGATGACAAGCATTCAATGATGGCAATTAAATACATGCGAACGCACATAAATATCAACTCATATTAATAAGGCAATCACCGCAATAATAATTCAACGGCGAATTCATCAATTGCGGGATATTTTTATTGGATCGGTGAATATATTTCAGTAATAAAGGTGAAATGTGAATTCATTACGAAATGAGAATAATGAGTTTGAATTGATATAATCTGCCGCTGGTATGACTCGTGCCACACCACAAACCCCTGTGATCTCAATCACATATTTTCCTCCTGCTCACTTCATAGCCAACCGCTTACCCCGGCTAGCGACCGCTTAACCCCGCATATAACCACTCACCGATTTACCCAACTTTACGCACACGGCGTTCTGGCAAGATCGGAGCCAGCATAGCTAATCAATACCTCCACCAACCCAAACACAAAACCAGACGGCTTCGGCCAATTATTAATCTAATTAACGCCAGGTTTTACTATGGATACCAAAAAACTACTCAAGCACATACCTTGGGTGATTCTCGGAATCATCGGGGCATTTTGCCTCTCAGTCGTCGCTCTGCGCCGCGGTGAGCACGTCAGTGCGCTGTGGATCGTGGTGGCGTCGGTTTCCGTCTACCTCGTCGCCTACCGTTATTACAGCCTGTACATCGCGCAAAAGGTGATGAAGCTCGACCCTACGCGCTCTACGCCAGCGGTCATTAACAACGATGGCCTGAACTACGTCCCGACCAACCGCTACGTGCTGTTCGGCCACCACTTTGCCGCTATCGCTGGCGCCGGTCCGCTGGTAGGGCCGGTGCTCGCCGCGCAGATGGGCTACCTGCCGGGTACCCTGTGGCTGCTGGCGGGCGTCGTGCTGGCCGGGGCGGTGCAGGACTTTATGGTGCTGTTTATCTCCTCGCGGCGTAACGGCGCCTCGCTGGGAGAAATGATCAAGCAGGAGATGGGTCCGGTGCCGGGTTCCATCGCGCTGTTCGGCTGCTTCCTGATAATGATCATCATCCTCGCAGTGCTGGCGTTAATCGTGGTGAAAGCGCTGGCGGAAAGCCCGTGGGGCGTATTCACCGTCTGCTCGACCGTGCCGATTGCCCTGTTTATGGGTATCTATATGCGCTTCCTGCGCCCTGGCCGCGTGGGTGAAGTTTCAGTTATCGGTATCGTGCTGCTGGTGGCATCCATCTGGTTCGGCGGCATCATTGCCCACGACCCGTACTGGGGCCCGGCGCTGACCTTTAAAGACACCACCATTACCTTTACCCTGATTGGCTACGCGTTCATCTCCGCGCTGCTGCCGGTATGGCTGATTCTGGCGCCGCGCGATTATCTGGCCACCTTCCTGAAAATCGGCGTGATCGTCGGCCTGGCGCTGGGGATCGTTATCCTCAACCCGGACCTGAAAATGCCGGCAGTGACCCAGTACATTGATGGTACCGGCCCGCTGTGGAAAGGCGCCCTGTTCCCGTTCCTGTTTATCACCATCGCCTGCGGCGCGGTCTCTGGCTTCCACGCCCTGATCGCCTCTGGTACGACGCCGAAGCTACTGGCCAACGAAACCGATGCCCGTTTTATCGGCTACGGCGCGATGCTGATGGAATCTTTCGTCGCTATCATGGCGCTGGTTGCGGCATCGATTATCGAACCGGGCCTCTACTTTGCCATGAACACCCCACCGGCTGGCCTCGGCATTACCATGCCGAATCTGCACGAAATGGGCGGTGAAAACGCCGCGCTGATTGCCGCGCAGTTGAGGGATGTCACCGCGCACGCGGCGGCGACCGTTAGCTCCTGGGGCTTTGTGATCTCTCCTGAGCAAATCCTGCAAACCGCGAAAGATATCGGCGAACCGTCGGTACTGAACCGCGCGGGCGGCGCGCCGACGCTGGCCGTGGGTATCGCTCACGTATTCCACAAAATCATCCCGATGGCGGATATGGGCTTCTGGTACCACTTCGGTATTCTGTTTGAAGCGCTGTTTATCCTCACCGCGCTGGATGCCGGTACCCGTGCAGGCCGCTTTATGCTGCAGGATCTGCTGGGCAACTTCGTGCCGTTCCTCAAGAAAACCGACTCGCTGGTGGCCGGTGTTATCGGTACCGCGGGCTGCGTCGGCCTGTGGGGCTACCTGCTGTATCAGGGTGTGGTCGACCCGCTGGGCGGCGTGAAGAGCCTGTGGCCGCTGTTCGGCATCTCTAACCAGATGCTGGCCGCCGTGGCGCTGGTGCTCGGCACCGTGGTGCTGGTCAAAATGCAGCGCACCAAATATATCTGGGTCACCGTGATCCCGGCCGCTTGGCTGCTACTGTGCACCACCTGGGCGCTAGGTCTGAAACTGTTCAGCACCAACCCGCAGATGGAAGGCTTCTTCTTCATGGCGCAGCAGTACAAAGAGAAGATCGCTTCCGGCGGCGAACTGACCGCGCAGCAGATTGCCAACATGAACCATATCGTGGTGAACAACTACACCAACGCGGGTCTGAGCATTCTGTTCCTGGTGGTGGTTTACAGCATCATTTTCTACGGCATCAAAACCTGGCTCAACGTGCGCAACAATAAAGTGCGTACCGACAAGGAGACCCCGTACGTGCCGGTACCGGAAGGCGGCGTGAAGACCTCTTCCCATCACTAAACCTTAATGCCGGATAGCGCTACGCTTATCCGGTCTACACAAACGAATGTTTGTAGGCCGGATAAGGCGCTAGCCGCCATCCGGCTTTATTCGTTCTCTGGGACTCACAATGTTTGGTAACTTAGGTCAGGCAAAAAAATACCTCGGTCAGGCAGCGAAAATGCTGATCGGCATTCCGGATTACGATAATTACGTCGAGCATATGCAGACTAACCATCCGGACCAGCCGTACATGACCTACGACGAATTCTTTCGCGAACGCCAGCAGGCCCGCTACGGCGGCGACGGAAAAGGCGGCGTACGCTGCTGCTAATGGAGGCAAACATGGCACCGATTGCAGTTACCCTGTTAACCGGTTTTCTTGGCGCCGGTAAAACCACCCTGCTGCGCCATATCCTGAACGAACGGCACGGCTTTAAAATTGCCGTTATTGAAAACGAATTTGGCGAAGTCGCCATCGATAACCAGCTTATCGGCGATCGCGCCACGCAGATTAAAACTCTGACCAACGGCTGTATCTGCTGTACCCGCTCCAACGAGCTGGAAGACGCCCTGCTCGATCTGCTCGACAGCCTCGATCGCGGAGACATCGCGTTTGACCGGCTGGTGATCGAATGCACCGGCATGGCCGACCCCGGCCCGATCATCCAGACCTTTTTCTCTCACGATGTGCTGTGTGAACGCTACCTGCTGGATGGGGTGATTGCGCTGGTTGACGCGGTTCATGCCGACCAGCAGATGAATCAGTTCACCATCGCCCAGTCGCAGGTGGGCTATGCCGATCGCATCCTGCTCAGCAAAACTGACGTGGCGGGCGACAGCGACAAGCTCCGCGAACGGCTGATACGAATTAACGCCCGCGCGCCGATTTACAACGTCACCCACGGCGATATCGACCTGAACCTGCTGTTTAACACCAGCGGCTTTATGCTGGAAGAGAACGTGGTCAGCAGCAAACCGCGCTTCCACTTTATGGCCGATAAGCAGAACGACGTGTCGTCTATCGTAGTGGAGCTTGATTATCCGGTGGATATCAGTGAGGTATCGCGGGTGATGGAAAACCTGCTGCTCACCTTTGCAGAACAGCTGATGCGCTATAAAGGGATGCTGTGGATCGATGGCGAGCCCAACCGCCTGCTGTTCCAGGGCGTTCAACGGCTATACAGCGCCGACTGGGATCGGCCGTGGGGCGATGAGCGGCCGCACAGCACTCTGGTATTTATTGGAATACAGCTTCCGGAAGATGAGATTCGCACCGCATTTGCGAGCCTTCGCAAGTAGCCACGCAGCTTATCCCCCTCTTCGGGAGGGGGAGTGCGCGAATGAAATGTAAAATTCTGTTCTTATATGTAACAACAGAAATGTTTTTGGAAATAATTAGAAAGGCAATTATTGCGTCAACAACCGATTTTTCTCGCCCGTTCAGCGAATATTTAGCCAAAAGATTCAACTCACGCTCAACGGCTAAAGATTAGCCATTGACTCCGCAGTAAAAACAACTAACAAACAACACAAATAAATATATCTAATAACAAAATTAGCATAAAACAGTCATCGCTAGCTGATTTGCAGTCATAAAAATCGATTGTTAAGGTGCCCTCCGCGTAATGTAATGATGAGGCATAAAACATGAAAAAGATGAATATCCTTCTTCTCTCGGCGTTGACTGCCGTCTCGGGATCCGCGCTCGCGATGGGCGGCACCGTTGAGCAGGGCAAGAACTTCACCAACCTGAATCTGGAAATGGGGAAATCCTCCTCTGGCCTGTATGTGGAAAGCAACTGGCTCAAAAATACCGATGACGGTACCCAGACAGGCGGCGTCGGCGCGGGTTATAACCTGGAACTCGGCCCGGTGATGTTCAACGCCGGCGCGAAAGCCATCTACCTCGGCCCAAAAAAAGGCGATAACGGCGTAGCCTTTCCCATTGGCGGCGGCGTCAATGTGGCCCTGACCGACAGCATTCATCTCTATGGTGAGGGCTACGCCGCACCGGAGGGCCTGAACAACAGCGTCAAAAACTACGTTGAAGCCAACGGCGGCGTAAGCTGGACGCCCATCACCCCGGTGACGCTGAAAGTGGGCTATCGTCATGTCAGCGTCGACGGCAAAGATGGCCGCCCGGGCCACACGCTGATTGACGGCGCCTATGTCGGCGGTGGGGTTACCTTCTGATGAACAGCCGCTTCGCCGCGCTTTGCGTTTTGAGCTTCACCATGCTGCTGTCAGGCTGCGTCCAGTACAAATGGGTGAAGCCGGGCGTCAGCGATACGGAGATGAATAAAAAGCTCACGGAATGCGAAGCGCAGGCGCTGATCGATCTCCCCCCGGATAACGTCGTTACCGGTTCAAGCTCGGAAAAAACGGACAAAAAGAACAAGAAAAAGGATATTTCCACCAGCTATACGGTTGAGGATGCCAATGAGGGGCGCAGAGATACGCTCGTCGACAGCTGCATGTTTAAGAGCGGCTGGGATAAGATTGAAGTTCAGTGAATACAAAAAAACCTGCCGGATGGCAGGTTTTTGTCTTTCACGCCGTTATTTATGCACGACCACCAGCTTCTGATTCACAAACTCTTTAATCCCGAGATCGGAAAGCTCGCGGCCAAACCCGGAACGCTTAACGCCGCCAAACGGCAGCTCCGGCGCGGTATCGGTTAGCCAGTTGATATAGACCATCCCGGTTTCAATCCGCGAGGCCATGCGTTTCGCTCTTTCGATATCCTGGCTGAATACGGCTCCGCCAAGGCCATAGTGCGAATCGTTAGCCAGCTTCACCACCTCATCGTCATCTTTCACCACGTAGATTTGCGCAACCGGGCCGAAGAACTCTTCGAAGTAGGCCGGGTTATCGCGGGTAATACCGGTGAGTATGGTGGGCTCGAAAAAGCTGCCCTCACGCTGCACGGGTTTACCGCCCAGGTGCAGCTTCGCACCGTTTTTCACCGCGTCACTCACCTGCCTGGTCAGTGTCTCCAGCGCATCTTTTGAGGAGAGCGGCCCCAGCGTCGTGCTCTCATCCAGCGGATCGCCGATTTTCACCTGACGGAAGGCCTCGGTAAACTGGTTCAGGAACGAGTCGGCAATTTTTTCATGCAGGATAAAGCGCTTCGCCGCGGTGCACACCTGGCCTGCGTTGTTGAGCCGCGCCTGCACGCCGATCTTCACCGCCTTCGCCAGATCGGCATCGTCCAGGACCACAAAGACATCGTTTCCGCCCAGTTCAAGCGTCGCTTTCTTGATGTGTTTAGCCGCCTGCGCCGCCACCACGCCACCGGCTTTTTCCGACCCGGTCAGGGCCGCACCCTGTACGCGATCGTCGGCGATAATCTTCGCCACCTGATCCTGAGAAATAAACAGGTTAGTCCACGCCCCTTCCGGCGCGCCGGCTTCACGTACCAGGTGGGCGAAGGTTTCCGCACAGTGCGGGACGATGCTGGCATGTTTAGCGATAACCGGGTTCCCCGCCGCCAGGTTCGGCGCCAGTACGCGCATAAGCTGGTAATAAGGGAAGTTCCACGGTTCTACAGCCATCAACACGCCGATAGGATGGTGTTCAACCCAGGCTTCGCCCAAATCTGACGGATACTTCACCGGCGCCAAAAACTGTTTGGCGTTGTCGGCATAGTAACGAGCAATTTGCGCGCACAGCTTCACTTCACCGCGGCTTTGCTCAATCAGTTTGCCCATCTCCTGGCTGGCGATTTTAGCCAACTCTTCAACCCGGCTGTCGATCAAGTCCGCCAGTTTATGCAGTACCGGCAGACGCTGGTCAATATCCCCTTTCGCCCACGGCGAATGATAAAGCGCATCCGCCTTCTGCAGAGCCGCTTCTACGTCCGCGTCACTGTGTGCCGGAAACTCTTTAATAAGCTGGTTATTGGCAGGATTCACCGTCTGATAAGCCATATCGTATGTCTCCTTGTTATCGCTGTTAACGCAGTCATAAATACCGCACAGGATATTAAGGGTAGTCGAGATAGCTGAGGATGCGGCCAAACTCAGAGAGATACAGAATTTTCCAGAAATGAAACAGATCGCCCTATCGGCATATATCGCTCAGAAATAAAAACTTAATATCAATGAGTTAGTGAATAACGGCCCGAATGTCCGCCTCAGACAAACCGGTAATTCTCAGCACCGTTTCCAGGGCCATACCTTCGGCGAGCATCGTTTGAGCAATACGCAGCGCTTCGGCCCGCTGCCCCTCCTAAACGCCCTCAAGTCGACCTTCCCGCTTCCCCTGCCTGCGCCCCACTTCGCGGATAAATTTCCCCAACCGAAGCGCTTTGCCCGAGTGAATCAGGTAATTAAACAGCGTGTTAGCTGCCTGTCATTAGCGTATCCGCTAAGCAAAATGGCCGTCAGAGGTTCCATAAAACCCAGCCAATCGCGCTGATAAATATATTTTGCATCATCTCCAGTCAGGCGAGTCTTCGATGTTGGACAATTTCGTCATCAGGCACAGCGATAATATCCACCAGCGGAAACGGCATGGTATAAACAGCTATCCCTCTCAGCTAAGGAGCCCATCGTGAGCCATACGCGCGATATTCAGCAAACCTTCTGGCGCGACGAACAGCTGCCCTGGCTGGAGCTGCGCAGTACCTGGAACAGCCGCCAGGCCTATAAACGTCACCGCCATCCGCAGCTCTCCGTGGGGGCGATTATCGAGGGGGAAACGCGCTGTATCTGCAACGGGCAGGAGTATCTGCTGCGGCCGGGCGATCTGATTACTATCCCCGCCCAGGCCCCCCACAGCTGCAATCCGCGCGACGGCCAGCCGCGCAGCTACCATATGCTCTATCTCGAGCTAAGCTGGTGCCGGCGACAGCTGGCCAACGATATGCATCAAGAGCGGTTAATAGCCTCCCAGCCGGTAATACGCGATGCCGAACTCTTTGCCCGGTATTTGCAAATCGTGGAATTGATGAGCCAGCAGAACACCGCCACGTTACCCGAAAGCGTCGCCCGATTGCTGCGCGGCCTGCCGCTGCGCCCGCTCGCGCCTGCAGCGCTAAGCCAAACCAGCGCGCGTTTGTTCAGTCGTCTGGCAACCAATCTGCAGGCGCCGCCGACGCTGGATAGCCTCGCCGATGAGTTTTCGCTGCGTAAAGAGACGCTGATCCGCGCCTTCAAGCAGGATACCGGCCTGACGCCCGCCAGCTTTATCAATATCGCGCGGATTGAATTCGCCAAAACGCGTCTGCGCGCCGGGGATAATATCGCCGATGTGGGCTACCAGGCCGGGTTTGCCGACCAGAGCCACTTTCATAAAACCTTTGTCAGCTATACCGCCGCCACGCCGCGCCAGTATGCGCAATCTCGATCAATAACAGACAATAATTAGCGTTCGCGCTGGCGTAGGGTGACCTCAGGTTATTACTGAGGTTGCTATGGACATACTCGCTACGCTCTTTCCCTCCGCCTTCCCCGCGCTGGCGCTCTCCCATTTTGTCGCCCTGCTGAGCCCCGGACCCGATTTTTTTCTGCTGGTGGGCTACGCCATCCGCTATCGCCTGCGCGGCAGCGTTGGCCTGTGTCTCGGCATCGCCGCCGGAAACGGCCTGTATATTCTTCTGGCGATTATCGGCTGGGGGATCCTGCGCCAGGCGCCGCTGCTGTTTACGGCGATTGAGCTGCTGGGCGCGGCGTATTTGCTGTGGATTGGCAGCCTGCTGCTCAGAAGCCGCCCGGCCACGCTGGCGCTGCACGGCGCCTCGGCTTCGCGCCCGCCGCTGGTGAAGCAGCTTTTTCTCGGGCTGGGTTCTTCGCTGCTCAATCCGAAAAACGCGCTGTTCTACCTCGCGCTGATGACCTCCCTGCTGGGACCGAACGTCACGCTGGTGCAGCAGGCCGTCAGCGGGGCCTGGATGACCAGCGTGGTGTTGATATGGGATCTGTTGCTGGTCACGCTGATTGCGCTACCGTCGGTGCAGCGCCGCCTTTCCGCCGTCGTCTGGCGAGTCGAGCGCACGGCCGGCGGCGTATTGATGGCTTTTGGTTGTTGGATTGTGTGGCAGTTTTTGCACGAGTTCGCCGTCAGGCTATATGCTTAAGCTTATGGAAAAACTCGCTGAACTGAAACGCGCCAAGCTGCTGGCGCTCTCGCTGCTGCTGATTGCAGCCGCCATTTTTATCACTACCCTCGTGCTGCCGCCAACGCCATGGGTCGGTGCGCTAAAGGCTATTTCCGAAGCGGCAATGGTCGGCGCGCTGGCGGACTGGTTTGCGGTAGTCGCGCTGTTTCGCCGTATTCCGCTGCCGTTCGTTTCGCGACATACGGCGATTATTCCGCGTAATAAGGATCGGATTGCCGATAATCTCGGCTATTTCGTGCAGGAAAAATTTCTTGATACGCCGTCGCTGGTGGCGCTGATCCGCCGCTATGAACCGGCGCTGATGCTCGGTAACTGGTTCAGCCAGCCGGAAAACGCGCGGCGGGTCGGCCAGCATCTGCTGCAAGTGATGAGCGGGTTTCTCGAGCTCACCGATGACGCGCGCATTCAGCGCCTGCTGCGTCGGGCGGTGCATAAAGCGATTGATAAGGTCGATTTAACCCAAACCAGCGCCATGATGCTGGAGGGGCTGACGCGCGATAACCGCCACCAGAAGCTGCTCGATTCGCTGATTAGCCAGCTGATCGCCCTGCTCCAGCGCGACAGCTCGCGGGCGTTTATTGCCCGCGGAATCGTACACTGGCTGGAGACCGAGCATCCGCTTAAAGCCAGACTGCTGCCTACCGAATGGCTTGGCGAGCACAGCGCTGAAATGGTTACCGATGCGGTTAACACGCTGCTCGACGAAGTGAGTCAGGATCGCGCCCATCAGATCCGCCAGGCCTTCGATCGCGCGGCGCTGAAGCTGATCGACAACCTGAAGTCCGATCCGCTGATGGCGGAAAAAGCGGACAATATTAAAGCCTATCTGAAAAACGATGAGACCTTTAACCGCTATCTGGGCGAGGTATGGGCCGATCTGCGCGGCTGGGTTAAAAACGATGTTAATAGCGACGATTCACGTATTAAGCAGCGCATTGCCGAAGCCGGGCAGTGGTTTGGCGAAACGCTGCTCCACGATGAGGCGCTGCGAGAATCGCTGAACGAACACCTTGAGCAGGCGGCGCACCGGGTGGCCCCGGAGTTTGCCACCTTCCTGACGCGCCATATCAGCGATACGGTCAAAAGCTGGGACTCCCGCGATATGTCCCGACAAATCGAGCTGAACATTGGTAAGGACCTGCAGTTTATCCGCATCAACGGCACGCTGGTTGGCGGCACTATCGGTCTGCTGCTGTGGCTGTTTTCACAAATCCCGGCGCTGCTGCATTTACATATTTAATTCAACTGTTTGTTTTTAAAGTATTCCTTACGCCAATATATATTGGCCACTAAAAGAACATGGATATTTAGGTTGACCCTAAATTTATTGCAGTGTGAAGTGCTGAAATAGTGCGCGCATAAACGGCTATTTATGGCGTAGAGACTCAACAAGGAGCCCACCGATGTTGCAATGGATGACCCGCTTTTTTGCCCGCCATTCCGCCACCCTGTTCTTCCCGGCAGCGCTGATCCTCTATGACTTTGCCGCCTATCTGACCACCGATCTTATCCAGCCGGGTATTATCCACGTGGTCCGCGACTTTGACGCCGACGTGGCGCTGGCGCCCGCCTCCGTTAGCCTGTATATGGCCGGCGGCATGGCGCTACAGTGGCTGCTCGGGCCGCTCTCCGATCGTATCGGCCGCCGCCCGGTGCTGCTCACCGGCGCGCTGATCTTTACCCTGGCCTGCTTCGCGACCCTGTTCACCACCTCAATGGAGCAGTTCCTCGCCGCGCGCTTTGTTCAGGGCACCAGCATCTGTTTTATCGCCACGGTCGGCTACGTCACCGTGCAGGAGGCGTTCGGCCAGACAAAAGCCATTAAGCTGATGGCGATTATTACCTCGATCGTGCTGATCGCGCCAATAATTGGCCCGCTCTCCGGCGCGGCGCTGATGCACTTCGTGCACTGGAAAGCGCTGTTCGGGATTATTGCCGTTATGGGGTTTATCGCCTGGCTGGGGCTGCTGCTGAATATGCCGGAGACCGTCCGGCGCGGCGACGTCCCCTTCAGCGCCAGCGGCGTGCTGCGCGATTTCCGCGATGTTTTCCGCAACCGCGTTTTTCTGTTCGGCGCCGCCACGCTCTCGCTCAGCTATATTCCACTGATGAGCTGGGTTGCGGTCTCGCCGGTTATCCTGATTGACGACGGCGGGCTGACTACCGCCGAGTTCGCCTGGACCCAGGTACCGGTCTTCAGCGCGGTGATTATTGCCAACCTGTCGGTGGCGCGCTGGGTAAAAGATCCCACCCGCCCGCGCTTTATCTGGCGCGCGGTGCCCATCCAGATGACCGGGCTGGCGATCCTGATCCTCGGCAACCTGCTGTGGCCGCACGTCTGGCTGTGGTCGGTGCTCGGCACCTGCTTCTATGCTTTCGGCATCGGGCTGATCTTCCCGACGCTGTTCCGCTTTACTCTGTTTTCAAACGATCTGCCAAAAGGCACGGTTTCCGCGTCGCTGAACATCGTGATCCTCAGCGTCAGCGCGCTCTCTATCGAAGCGGCGCGCTGGCTGTGGTTTAACGGCGGCAGGCTGCCTTTTCATCTGCTGGGGGTGGCGGCGGGGATCGCGGCCGCGTGCTGTCTGGCGGGTTTATTAAGCCGGATACGCCAGCAGCCGGAAGCCACGCTGGCGCAGGAGTAGCGCGCATTGGCTACTCCACGGTCCAGGCTTCACTAAAGCTTTCGTCGGCGAACAGCTCCGTCAGGCCGCTGATCTGTTTCAGGCGCAGCACCTCATCCGCATCCATACCGAGCTCTTCGCCGATGCGCCGGTCGTCCCACCCCTGGCGATGTAAATCGCGGACGATGTCGGACATCGCCGCGATCTGATGTTTGCCTCTGGCGCGATTATGGCGAATGGTGGCGGCGATACGCTCTTTCTGCCCCTCCCGCTCGGCATTGATGAGCGTCACCGGAAGATACCCATGCAGGCGGCGGCTCAGCTCCGGGCGACTCTTACCAATCAGATGGCGATGAAAGCCGTCGACAACCAGGTGGCGTCGCTGCTGGCGGGCTACCACTACCGGTTGGGTAAAACCATCCAGTTCGATAGAGCGCTCCAGCAGCTTTTTTTCCACCGTCGCCATCACGTTCGGGTTGTAGTCATTCGCCTCAACCGTGTTGGCTTCGACCCACAGCACGCAGTCCACCGGCTCGCGGCAGAAGGGACTGTGCTGGTGGATCAGGCTCTTCAGCTCGTTAATCGCTTTGATTTTCAGGTCAATATCGTCAAACGACTCGAGATACTCAATCACTGTCTTAGCCACATCCGGTGACATCAAAGCGTCCTCCACTCTTTACGTTTGTTACTCACCAGCCGACAGTAACGCTCATAGTGCTTAGGCTGCGTCGGGCTGAACGACAGCATCCGGCACCAGAAATCGTTTTTCAGCAGCGTCTTGCAGATGCGACGCCATGAGGGAATATCGCGATAGCCAAGATCTTTTTCCTGCTCATCGGGGATATCGTCAGGGAAACCGCGGGTCTGGTACCAGTGCAGATAAATAGCGATTTTATTGCGGTAATGCTCGGCGGTTTTTTCCGGCATGCTGTCGAGCAGAAAGAGCGCATACTCACGCCAGCTAAAATGCGCCGGTTTGCGGATTTTGGTCTTCAGCGCAAAATAGTCGCCGCTGGCGTTGGCGTAAATCGCGCCGCTGTGCGCGCCGCAGACCCGACGGCACATCCGCTCCCAGGTCTCCGGCTCAAGAATGTGATAAAGCCACAGCCCGCGCCGCTGCTCGGGGCCGAAGGGCTCGCAGACGCGCATATTTTTCAGCGGTACGCCGGCGCGGTGCATCAGGTCATAGAGCGGGTTGTAGGGGAGCCGCGACTTGTGATTAAAGATCCAGATGTCGCGGGTCCGCCAGTCATAGAGGGGATAGCAGGTGTAGCTGAACCCTTCCGGCGAGGCGGTGGTCCATGGCTTATCGTCCTCAAAGCGCAGTTTGGTCGGCGAAGTGAGCGCCATGTAGCGATGTAGCGACTCGTCGGTGCGGATACCGATCAGCGAAGCGAGGCTTCTCCCGGCAGCCAGCCAGTGCGAAAAGGCCGGAACAAAGGCTTCAAACGTCATTTCCGGCTGATAAAAAGGGAAAAAATCGATATCGGTGATGGCGTCATCCGGCGGTTGCCTTACCCATTCAACACCGGCCCGCCAGGCGACCCATTCCGGCTCATGCTGCGATACGCCGCTCACCGTGGTCATCGGCAGCGCCACCCAGTAGAAGCGGCTCACCACGTCCTGATAGCGCTCTTTCATATTTTGCACGTGCTGGATAGTTAATAAATACTGTGCTTCCCAGTCCACGAACAATACCGCAAACTTTTTCCCTTTTTTACGCGCAACGGCCGCCGCCAGATGAAATAATACCGTTGAGTCTTTGCCACCCGAAAAAGATAAACAGACCTGCTCGAAAGTATCAAATACCCAATCCAGGCGCATCAGAGCAGCGTCAAAAACATTCATATCCAGTTTTACGCGTTTCATCCTTCACCCCTGATAAATGAATCGCCGTCAGAATGTACTTATAGAAAAATCCCGTAAGCCAGATAACCTGAAATCAGGTTCATAGATTATTCATCCAGATACCGACATGCTGAAAAAAGGCGAGCGCAACTAAATGTTATTCACATCATAAAAATCATAATATCTCATTTAAATTCATAAAGTTATGAGAATATCTCTTATAGTCTCCATTACACAGGGAATACCGTGACCTCTGTCACAATTATCTCCTGAACTATTTATTCATTCTCCTTCACTGCGACCAAAAACATCACGCTATAACCCCACGGGAGCGTCGCTATCGGATATAATCAGCGGCCCTGATTCACCGTAACAATATTGATTAAGGAACGCCATGAGCGATATCGATCTCAGCCCGCCGCAACGCGATCTGCTGCGCGAGAAGCTGTGTAAATACTGCGAAGAGAATTTTGAGCTGGAGCTGGAGCAATTTGACGCGGAATTCTTTGTCGACTTTATTGCGAAAGAGCTGGGTCCAATGTTTTATAACGCCGGGATTGATGCGGCCATCGCCACCCACCTTGCGTGGAGCGATCGGATTCAGGAAGAGATGGATCTGAAAAAAGTCTATTAGCGGGAGATCAATAAATCCATGCAATAAACAGGGGTATAATGCGACCTCTTTCATCATCTCCCGTGTACGGGGAAGGAAAACCATGTCGCTTATCACCGATCTACCCGCCATCTTTGACCACTTCTCCGCAGCCCGCCAGCAGGGTTTCCTCACGGTCATGGAGCTTAAAGAGCAAAACATACCGCTGGTTGGCACCTACTGCACCTTTATGCCGCAGGAAATTCCGCTGGCCGCCGGCGCAGTGGTGGTGTCGCTATGCTCCACCTCCGACGAGACGATTGAAGAGGCGGAAAAGGATCTGCCGCGCAACCTCTGTCCGCTGATAAAAAGCAGCTACGGTTTTGGCAAGACCGACAAATGCCCCTACTTCTACTTTTCCGACCTCGTGGTGGGCGAAACCACCTGCGACGGCAAAAAGAAAATGTACGAATACATGGCCGAATTCAAAGCCGTACACGTGATGCAGTTGCCGAACAGCGCCAGCGATGATGCCTCGCGAGCGTTATGGAAAGCGGAAATTTTGCGCCTGCAGAAGGCAGTGGAAGATCGCTTTGGTACGCCGATCACCGAAGCCGCCCTGCGCGAGGCGATTATCCTCAAGAACCGCGAACGGCGGGCGCTGGCGAACTTTTATCGCGTCGGGCAGCTCAACCCGCCCGCGCTCAGCGGCAGCGATATTTTAAAAGTGGTCTACGGCGCGACCTTCCGCTTCGATAAAGCGGCGCTGATCGATGAGCTCAACGACATGGCGGATCGGGTACGCCTGCAGTGGCAAGAGGGCAAACGGCTGGCGGCGCGGCCGCGTATTCTGATCACCGGCTGCCCGATCGGCGGCGCGGCGGAAAAAGTGGTGAAGGCCATTGAGGACAACGGCGGCTGGGTGGTCGGTTTTGAAAACTGCACCGGCGCGAAAGCCACCGAGCGCTGCGTGGAGGAGACGGGCGACGTTTACGACGCCCTGACCGATAAATATCTCGCCATCGGCTGCTCCTGCATCTCGCCGAACGACCAGCGACTCTCCCTGCTTAGCCAGATGGTGGATGAATATCAGGCGGACGGCGTGGTAGACGTCATTCTGCAGGCCTGCCATACCTACGCGGTGGAGTCGCTGGCGATAAAACGCCACGTGCGCCAGCAGCACGACATTCCCTATATCGCCATTGAGACCGACTATTCGACGGCGGATATCGGCCAGCTCAGCACCCGCGTGGCGGCCTTTATTGAGATGCTTTAGGAGCGCACGTGACCGTTACCGTAGGGATTGATTCCGGATCCACCGCCACCAAAGGCATCCTGCTTGAAGACGGCGTGATTCAGCGCCGCTTTCTCTGCCCGACGCCGTTTCGCCCCGCCGACGCCATCGTTGAGGCGTGGGAAACGCTCCGCGCTGGCCTGAGCGAACGCCCCTTTTTAACCTTAACCGGCTACGGACGCCAGCTGGTGGATTTCGCCGATAAGCAGGTCACCGAGATCTCGTGCCATGGGCTCGGCGCGCGGCTGCTGGCCCCGCAGACCCGGACGGTCATCGACATCGGCGGCCAGGACAGTAAGGTTATCCAACTGGACGAGGCGGGTAATCTCACCGATTTTCTGATGAATGATAAATGCGCGGCGGGCACCGGGCGCTTTCTGGAAGTGATCTCGCGTACGCTGGGGGCCAGCGTCGAACAGCTCGACAGCATCACCGAAGGCGTTGAGCCCCATGCGATTACCAGCATGTGTACGGTATTCGCCGAATCCGAGGTCATCAGCCTGCGTTCGGCCGGGGTGCCGCCGGAGGCGATCCTCGCCGGGGTGATCAACGCCATGGCCCGACGCAGCGCCAATTTTATCGGTCGTCTTTCGGCACAGGGGCCGCTGCTGTTTACCGGCGGCGTCAGCCACTGCGCCGCCTTCGCGCGGAGGCTGCAGGGGCACGTGGGTATGGCGGTGCAGACGCATCCCGACGCGCAGTTTGCCGGGGCGATCGGCGCAGCGCTGATCGGCTTACGTCAGAGGAGCCGCCGGTGACGGAATATCTGTTTTTATTTCACTCAACGGTGGGGGTAGTGCGGATGCGCAAAGCCCTGCAGGCGGCGGGGGCGTCCTTCCGGGTGAAGGACATTCCGCGCCAGCTGCGCGGCGGCTGCGGGCTGTGCATTTATCTGAGCTGTGCGCCGGGCGAAGAACAGAAGTGGATTCTCCCCGGCCAAACGGCAGCCCTGTTTCGCGTCGCCGGGGATGATTATCAGCTGCTGGCTCAGTTTCCGCCGCAGGCGTAACCCAGGCGCGAATCATCGCCCGGCGGCGTACAGCGAGCACAATATCCGGGTTTGTTCCCTCAGCCCAGCAACTGGCGAATGCAGGATTTAAACACCCGCACGCCATCCGCCAGCGCGGCGCGGTCGAAGCGCATCTCCGGATGATGCAGCCCCGGCAGCAGGTCGCAGCCCAGACCCCAGAATCCGCCCTTCACCTGTGGACGCAGGCGCAGGTAGTGGAAAAAGTCCTCACTGCCCGGCGTACTCTTCGCCGCCGTTAAGCCGGCTTCGCCAAACGTTTCGCGAATCGCCTGGCTGACGATAGCCGTAGCCTGTTCGTCGATAATCGCGGCGGGCATCTCCTTGACGATCTGGATATCGACGGTGGCGCCGTAAGCCGCCGCGCTGCTTTCTATCGCCCGCACTACCCGCTCTTTCAACGTCGCCATACCGTCATTTTCCGCGCTGCGCAGATCCCAGCACACGTGCGCTTTTGCCGGCACCGAGTTGGTCACTCCCGCATCGCACAGAAAGCGCGTCGCTTTAGCGCTCCAGGTCAGCGAAGGCGCCAGATGAATCCCGTTTACCGCCTGCACCGCGTGCGACGCGGCATCCAGCGCGTTAACGCCCAGATGAGGCCGGGCGGCATGCGCGGCTTTGCCGTGGAAATCGACCATCACCGTCGCCGAGGCGGAGTAGTACATCGCCGGGACCGCCTTGCCCTTCGGACACTCCTCCAGCGGCCTGAGGTGGAAGCCGAACAGCATCTCTACGTCGTCCAGCACGCCCGCTTCCGTCAGCGCGATCGCCCCGGTGCCCAGCTCTTCAGCGGGCTGAAAGAGTATTTTCAGCTTCCCGCGCTTTACCAGCCCTTCGGCGAGGATCTCTTCCGCGGCGGTCAACACCACCGAAGAGTGACCGTCATGACCACAGGTATGGCGAGCCTCTAAGCGGCCATCAATGATATGGCCCAGCGCATCCATATCCGCCCGCAGCGCCACGACCGGCCCCGGCTTACCGCTATCCAGCAGGGCAACAATGCCGGTGGTGCCGCCGACGTTGCGCTGAACCTGAAACCCCGCGGCTTCTAATGCATCGCCGATGTATGCCGACGTTTTGTGCTCCTCAAAGCCCAGTTCAGGGATTTGGTGCAGATAATTGAAATGATCTAAAGTTCGCGACACGTCTTACTCCTTGCCTTCTATTATGCAATCACGCGCATGACCAGCATGGCGATGACGGCATTGATAATGCTCACCGCCATCAGCAGCGGCCAATATTTTTTCGGGACATCCGCCACGCCGAGCAGGCGCCCCATGTACTGAAGCTGCGAACCCATGAGGAAAATCGCCGGGATCAGAATCGTGATATCCGCCACGTTGAGGGTGCCTTTGCTCAACAGGCTCACCGCCACGCCGGTTCCCGCAGAGGCGGAAAGCCAGGAGGTCAGCAATACGGTAATGGCTTCGCCCGGCAGGCCAAACAGGCCCATCAGCGGCGCGCAGACGTGGCCGATGATCTGCATCACGCCGAGCAAATTGAGCATTTCAGCAATCACGTAGGCCATTAATACATTCGGCATCAGATTGTTGATGGCGATATTAAATCCTTTGCGCGCGCCGATAACGAAAATATCGAACGGGTTACTGCCGACTTTTGCCGAATTATTCATTTTCAAAATCCCTTCTATAAGCGGTATTCAGAACCAGACGCGTGATTGCCGCGCCGACAAATTTCAGCACAAACATTAAAAGCAGCGGAATAATGATAGGAATGGTTAACGAAGCGAACAGCGCTGAGCCAATCGAGAAGTAGTTATTAATCAGACCGGCGCCGGAATATTGCCAGGCGCCCATAATAACCAGATCCTTACGATTTATTTTGTCGCTGTCATACAGCTCTTTGGTCAGCGCCGCGCCGGCATCGGTACTCTGTAAATCGGTAATCAGCGCCAGGCCGGTATAACCCGGGATCCCGAGCAGCGGGCGAAGCAGCGGGGTCAGCAGCTTATGCGCCGCGCGGATCGCCCCGTAGTGGGTAAATATCTCCAGCAGCCCCAGCGCCAGCATCACCGTCGGCACCAGCGACAGGGCAAACAGGAAGCCGGCCTTGGCGCTGATGCCGCCGCTACCGATAAAGGTGTTGGTTTCCGGCGTTTTCATGGTGCCGAACGCGCCGCCGAGGGTGGTAAAGTCAAACGCCCCCAGCCAGGCCATGCCTTCAACCTTAAACAATAATCCGGAGAAAACTAACAATACGATGATCAGTGAAATCCAGGCGCCGGGCCCGACTTTCCACTCATTTGCCGTTTCGTCGGAGGAACATTCCAACGTTTTATTTTCACTCATACCCTGTCCTCTCACATAATGAAATGTTAGTGCGATTGTTTGCAATTTGAAATTATGTCAATTTATTGTTATTCGAATTTATTATTTTCACTGATAGGCTTTTCCATATTCCCTTACTCAGCATCATCACCATTTCTTATTCTTCACCTTCCCGAGCATTGCCACCTTAATAGCACGCCGGAAATAAGCGATGAGAATTTTCCTCCCTGTCAGTTTTTGTCCGAATTACGATTATCTATAACTTGCCGGGATGATAAATACCTGTGAAAGGGTGTTATTGTTGACTACAGGTCAACAAAGGAGCGAGAAACGATGTTGCATGAGAGGCCAATGAGCTATCTGTATGAAGTCGGGATTCAGGGAGGCATTCGCCGGGCCGCCGATATGCTGGGCATCAACCCGTCAGTCATCAGCCGCCAGATAGCACAGCTGGAACGGGCGCTGGAGCTGCCGCTGCTGGAACGGCAGGGGCGAAACGTGGTGCTCACCGAAGCAGGGCGCCTGCTGGCGGAGGACTACTTCGAAAGCCGCCAGCGCCGGGAAAAGCTGGAAAGTCACCTGAAGGATTTACGCCATATGCGCGGCGGGACAATTTCAGTGAGGATTGGCGGCGGGCTGGTCACCACCTTTATTGAATCGGTGATGAGCACCTTTGCGCAGTCCTGGCCTAACGTATTCGTGGATATTATTGTCGGCAGCATGCAGGAGATGCTCAACGATATCGCCAGCGGCGAAGCGGATATGGCGGTCGCCTTTGGCCCCATCGGCAACCCGGAGCTTAAACGCCACAGCTTCCAGTGGGGCCCTATCTGCGCCGTGGTCTCGCCACAGCACCCCATCGCTGCCCTGCCCGCCGTCACCATCGATGAGCTTACGCAATATCGCCTGATCGCGCTCACCGACAGCTTTGGCCTGCAGCGTCATATGAACGCCATGTTCAAAACCGCTGGACGGCAGTTTCATCCGGCCTATCGCTGCAACCTCTTTTCCACCGCCATGAGCCTGAGCCAGGCGGGATTGGGGATCTCTTTTATGACCGCATACGCCGCCCGGGAAGCGATCGCCCACGGTATTCTGACCGCAGTCCCCATCGACCATCCTATCGCCAGCAGCGCCCAGTGCCACCTGCTACGCAACTCCGACCGCCGCTTTTCCCCGGCGGCGCATCATATGTGGCGGCTGCTGCACAACGCTTTTCGCGACGCGCAGCGGGCGCTGGCGGCCTGAGCTTATTCGGTCACCACAAACCGCGTTGGCGCAAAACAGTTCAGCAGCCGATGCATAAGGAAGACCATGGTCAGCGTGACGATCAGCGCCACGGTGACGGAAGTGATGCGGTACAGATCGCTGAACACCAGGTCCTGGTCCGGATGCAGGTTCTGACCGAACATGATGCCGATGGTGGTGATGCTGGCGAAGCCAACGCCAGCCCCCACTTTCTCCATCACGTGCAGACGGGCGCTAAACGCCAGGCCGAGACCAATCAGCGGCATCATCAGCAACATATGGTTGCTGAAGTCGTAGATAATCAGCTGCACCACCAGAATATAAAGGCAGGCCAGCACTACCCCCACCACACGCCAGATCGAGCTGATCACCGCGCCGCGATAGTGCATCGGGAACAGAATTAAAATCCCCGCCATCAGCGCCGACAGCGAGTCGCTCAGATCGCAGACCTGAAAGATCACAAAGATCATTGTCGCCACGCTGCCGGAGAGCAGCGATTCGTGGCGAATACGGGCGGCGTCTTTTTCAATGCGCGGCGGCGGCTTGCGCGGTTCAACGTCCGGGATGAAGTAGTTGAGCAATGCGCTCAGCGCTACCGCCATCACGCAGGCCTCCATATTGGAGAACATCAGGGTGTGCCAGTTACTGGTGGGATAGCTCATAAAGTTGAGCATCGTGCTTTGACACACCACGCCCATCGATCCCAGCAAAAACAGCGGCCCCTGGCTCATAAAGCGAAAGCGCATCACGTACAGACCAAACACCACCAGCGTCATGATCACCGGCCACTGCGACAGATAGCCGACGATCAGCACCATTTCGACGCAGTTTACCGCCGCGCTGAACACAAACTGCCGCGCCACGTGGCGGTTAAATACCGGCACCAGAGACAGCAGCATCAGCGGATAAACCACGAAAAAGACGCCGTACTGTACGTCGTAGAAGGTCGAAATGCTCAGTGCGATAGTGCCGGCCACGGCGATACGCAGCGTCTGGCGAAAATCGTTGGCCGTATAGACGATGTTGCCGTGCGGGGTGAAAACCCGCGCCAGGGTATTAATAGACATAGTGCAGCAGACTCACCAGATGGATCTGCGCGCCGGCAAAGGTGCGGGCAAACGGGCCATCGCTGTTATAAAGCTGTACCGTCGCGCGGGCGCCGGTGGGCAGCGGCTTATCCAGCGGCTCGTCCAGGGCAACGTGAATACGCATGCGCTGCGCGTCGCGCACCCAGCGGGTAGACTGCTCCGGCTGCGACAGCTGGCCATTGACCTCTTCCTGGCCGGCCAGAATACCGGCATCGCTGCTGGTGACGTGCGCCGGGAAGACTTTCCCCGGCAGCGCATCAAACACCACCGCGGCATCGGTATTGACGCCGGTGTGGCGCAGGCTCTTTTCACGGAAATCGGCGACGATATCGGTCTGATTGCTCACCAGCGCCAGCAGCGGCGTGGCGGCGGTGGCGTACAGACCGGGGTTAAGCTGCAGGTTGCTCACCATGCCGTCAGTCTCCGCGCGGACCTTCGTCCAGCCGAGGTTAAGCTGCGCTTCTTCCAGCGCGTTGCGGTACTTCTGCAGCGTGACGTTGCGCTCATCGTCACGCTCGCCGCGCTGGATCAGCAGATTCTGGATACTGGCGTTGAGCGCGCTGACCGACTGCTCGCTGGTCTGCCAGGTGGTACGCACTTTATCCAGATCCGACTGAGAGACGTTCTGCATGGTGCTCAGGCGCTGGTAACGATCGAAGGTCACCTTATCGTTGCGCGCGGTGTACTGGGCGGTGCGCAGGTTGGCTCGGGCAGAGGCGATCTGCGCGTCCAGCTGCTGGTTGCTGAGTTTCGCCTGTTCAAGGGCGATCTGCGCCGCTTCCACTTTATTGATAAACGGCGTCGGATCCAGTTCATAGAGCAGGTCGCCCTTCTTCACCTGGCTGTTGTTGTGCACATAGACATGGGAGACATAGCCGGAGACGCGCGACGAGACCGGCGTGACCACGCGCATCACGGTGGAGTCCGGCGTGAGCGGGATCCAGATATCGGCAACGATAAACCAGGCGAATATGGCCAGGAAGGCGGCAATACTCACCCTTACCCAGCGGGCAAATTTCTGTTCAGGGGTCATCATAGTGTTTTAGATCTTGTTATCTTCTTCGCGGATAGTCCGCAGATTGCAGGCGATTTGATTTAACGTGGCGCTAAAGGCGGCGAGCTGCGCTTCAGGGAGGGTTTCGGTGACGCGCTGTTGATAGGTCTCAATCACGCGGTTCAGCTTCTCCAGAATAGCGCGGCCTTCCGCCGTCAGCGTCAGCAGGCGTATGCGTTTGTCATAAGGCGATGTAGAACGCAGCAGATAGCCCTGCTTTTCCAGCTGCGTGAGGGTGCGCATCAGCGGCGGCAGTTCAATGCCCTGCACCTCCGCCAGCTCGCTGACCGAGACGTTATTCCCCAGCTGATGCAGCTGCATCAGCACCGTCCAGCTTGACTGGGTCAGGCCGGTGTCGGTAATGGCAGAATCAATAATCGCGCGCCACTGGCGCACCACCATCGCCATACGCATCCCCATCGGGCGGCGGGCAAACAGGTCGTCTTCGGTCATCTTTTTTCCTCACTTAACGCTAAGGAAAATAATACTTATCACGATAAGTATCAAGAAACGAAGAGTGGATAAGCATGAATTGATAAATTTTATGAATGTATTATCCCCGGTCGCGCTTGCGCTTACCGGGGCTACAGAACTGCGCGGTTTGGTAGCCCCCCGGACAGGCGCTTCAAGCGCCGCCTCCGGGGAAATGCCAGGGAAAAAATCGCACTTTTTAATTGATCTGATCCCGACGCAGCCCGACATCTTTTAGCTGTTCGTCGCTCATACGCTGCAATGTCCTGCGTGTTTGTTCACGAAGCCACCATTTTTTGATTATCCGCGCCAGAAATACGAAGCCGATAAACGGCTGTCTTGCCCGATTCTCGTGAAATTCCATCCTCTACCTCCTCACCTTGCCAGAGGCTTTATCTTCACGGATCCGGGGCTAAACAATACAGATTCACAAAATACTTTTCTTTAACATACAGATTCGCTAAAACGTACAGCAGACCTCATTTTTACCGCCAATCTGTACTGGTTTATTGATCTGTATGGCGACGATCAAGGATACAGCATGACCCGCTATCAACATCTGGCCAGCATGCTGGCAGAACGCATCGAACAGGGGCTGTATCGACCCGGCGAAAAGCTGCCGTCGGTACGCAGCCTGAGCCAGGAACACGGTGTCAGCATCAGCACCGTTCAGCAGGCCTACCAGATGCTGGAACAGCAGCAGCTGATCGTGCCGCAGCCGCGATCCGGCTATTTCGTGGCCCCGCGTAAAGCCCAGCCGCCGGTACCGCCGATGTCGCGTCCGGTCCAGCGCCCCGTCGAGATCACCCAGTGGGATCAGGTGCTGACCATGCTCGACGCCCGCCACGACAAATCGATTATCCCCTTCGGCGGCGGCTCGCCGGACGTCACTCAGCCGAGCCTGAAGCCTATCTGGCGCGAGCTGAGCCGGGCAATTCAGCACAACCTTAGCGAAGTACTGAACTACGACGAGCTGGCCGGGCGTCGCGAGCTGCGCGAACAGATCGCCCGCCTGATGCTCGACGGCGGATCGGTGGTCACCGCCAACGATCTGGTACTTACCAGCGGCTGCCACAGCGCGCTGTCGCTGGCGCTGCTGTCGGTATGCCAGCCCGGCGATATCGTCGCCGTCGAATCCCCTTGCTACTACGGCACCATGCAGATGCTGCGCGGATTAGGGTTAAAAACCATCGAGATCCCCACCGATCCGGAAACCGGGATCAGCATCGAGGCGTTAGAGCTGGCGCTCGATCAATGGCCGATCAAAGGGGTGATCCTGGTCCCCAACTGCAATAATCCGCTGGGATTTATCATGCCGGATGCCCGCAAGCGGGCGGCGCTGTGCCTCGCCCAGCGCCACGATATCGTTATCTTTGAGGATGATATCTACGGCGAACTGGCGACCGAATACCCGCGCCCGCGCACCATCCATTCCTGGGATATCGACGGCCGGGTGATGCTCTGCAGTTCGTTTACCAAAACCATCGCTCCCGGCCTGCGCATCGGCTGGATTGCCCCCGGCCGTTATTACGATCGTCTGCTGCAGATGAAATATGCCGCCAGCGGCACCAACGTCCCCTCCACCCAACTGGCGGCCTGTAACTTTATTCGCGAAGGCCACTATCACCGCCACGTGCGGCGGATGCGGCAGATCTACCAGCGTAATATGGAGATCTACACCTGCTGGCTGCGGGAGTTTTTCCCCTGCGGAATCTGCGTTACCCGCCCGAAAGGCGGCTTTATGCTGTGGGTCGAGCTGCCGGAGCAGGTGGATATGGTCTGCGTCGCGAAGCAGCTGTGCCGGCTGAAAATCCAGGTCGCGCCGGGATCGCTGTTTTCAGCATCCGGGAAATATCGCAACTGCTTAAGGATCAACTGTGCCCTGCCGCCGATCGAGAAGCATAAAGAGGTGATGGTGCAGCTGGGGGAAGCGGTGAAAGTGGCGATGGAGTGAGGCGCCGGAGTGAGTCTGCGTTGACCGGGACTACCGGTTCCCCATCGTCTGCGGGCCGGTAGCCCGGACAAGGCGCGTCAAGCGCCGCCTCCGGGGAAAACGTTTCTATTATTTTAACCACGCGGGAATATTATATTCAGGTAAATACTCGACTGCATAAAAATCTTTCCTGTTACTGCCTTTTTGGCAAGTAAGCTCATAGAAACCCCATTTATCATTTTTATCTGTATAAAAAACGGTATATTTATCAGTATTAAAGCCAAAGTATTTTTCATTTTTATTCTTCACTTTTAGATCGCCGCATTTTGCTTCATCACGCCATTCAAAATTGATGGTTCTGTTTAACACATAATAAGCAGCATCACCAAACAGTTTAGGAACAAGCAGAAACAAAAAAACTGACATAATAAAGGCGCCGGTTAATGTAAATATTCGATACCCTTTCGCTTTATCACCGTAAATGATAAACAATCCATAACAAATTGGCTGTGATAACCACAAGAAGAACATAAGAAATGCTGTGGCTTTCCAGCAATATTCTAACCATGGAGAGGACGATAGCTCCAGATTACTAATTTGCCAGAAAATACTGGCTGAATAGCTACTGGTAAATGTAAACACACCTGAAAATACGGTAACCGCCAGACCGATTATTTTAAGAGTTTTTGCTGTATTATTTCTGGCAATATCTAAAACCGTTAAAATACTGCTAATGAGGATGAGGAGCGAAAAGAAAATCGCTAACCAATACGTTATAGTATTTACAAACACATTAGCAGACAACAATAAAAGCAAAAAAATTGACCATGCAGTTAGCGATAGAATACCAGCAAATCGAGTCAGTAAATGGTCGTTGCATGTACGTACAAAGAAGTTAATATATTCTCTAAGCCGAAATTCTTGAGTGCATGCGAAGATTAAAATAGATATAAAAAGAAACGCAACCAGGTAACTTTTCAACGGAAATTTATAGGGAATTAAATAGATGGCGATCGCTCCGTAGATAACCACCGCAGAGTCTAATTTTTTCTGTTTGAAATGTTTAAGAAAGGATTTCCAAATCTTAATAATTTCCATATTAAAACCTTATATGTTGAGTACAGGATCCACGAATTCATCTAAAACAGAAACTTAAGACAAATAATGCACATAGAGTGTAATGATTTCATCTGATTTTGTGTGTAGAATTTGCGCATCGCTATTTGATGAGAATCCCCAATGGCTGACCTGAACCTGAGTACCCTGACGGAAGCAGACATCATCACCAAACGCGTTATGCCCGCCATCCTTGATGCTGGCTGGAGCGACACAACGCAAATCCGACAGGAGGTCAAACTCCGGGATGGTAAGGTCATCGTGCGCGGTAAGGTTGCAGCGCGCAGAACGGTGAAATCCGCCGATATCGTGCTGTATCACAAGCCGGGTATTCCGCTGGCGGTCATTGAAGCCAAAGCCAACAAACATGAAATCGGCAAGGGGATGCAGCAGGGCATCGAGTACGCGCGACTGCTGGACGTTCCGTTCGTCTTCGCCACCAATGGCGACGGTTTTATTTTCCGCGATGCCACGGCAGCCGAAGGCGAGTTGCTCGAAAAAAGTATTACCCTTGACGAATTTCCATCCCCAGCCGAACTTTGGCACAAGCTCTGCGTCTGGAAAGGTTACACCGAAGCCCAGCTTCCGGTGATTACTCAGGACTACTACGACGACGGCAGCGGCAAAGCGCCGCGCTACTACCAGCTACAGGCCATCAATAAAACGATTGAAGCCGTTTCCGCCGGGCAGAACCGCGTTCTGCTGGTGATGGCAACCGGCACCGGCAAAACCTATACCGCCTTCCAGATCATCTGGCGCTTATGGAAAGCGAAAAGTAAGAAGCGGATCCTGTTCCTCGCCGATCGCAATATCCTGGTCGATCAGACCAAAAACAACGACTTCCTGCCGTTTGGCACGGCGATGACCAAGGTCACCGGGCGCACCATCGACCCGGCCTTTGAAATCCACCTCGCGCTGTACCAGGCCATCACCGGCCCGGAAGAAGATCAAAAAGCCTTTAAACAGGTAGCGCCGGATTTCTTTGACCTGATTGTCATCGACGAATGTCATCGCGGCAGCGCTTCGGAAGACAGCGCGTGGCGCGAAATCCTCGACTATTTCAGCGCCGCCACGCAGGTTGGCTTAACCGCCACGCCGAAAGAGACCCATGAAGTCTCCAGCACCGATTACTTCGGCGACCCGGTGTATATCTACTCGCTGAAAGAAGGTATCGAAGACGGCTTCCTTGCTCCCTATAAAGTGGTGCGCGTCGACATCGACGTCGATCTCCAGGGCTGGCGCCCGACCAAAGGTCAGACGGATAAAAACGGCGAGCTGATCGACGACCGCATCTACAACCAAAAAGATTTTGATCGCACGATGGTGATCGATGAACGCACCGAACTGGTAGCGAAAACCATTACCGATTACCTCAAACGCACCAACCCGATGGATAAAACCATCATCTTCTGTAACGACATCGATCACGCGGAGCGGATGCGCCGTGCGCTGGTCAATCTCAACCCGGAACAGGTCAAAAAGAACGACAAGTACGTGATGAAAATCACCGGCGATGACGACATTGGCAAAGCCCAGCTGGATAACTTTATTAACCCCAAAAAAGAGTATCCGGTTATCGCCACCACCTCCGAGCTGATGACCACCGGCGTGGACGCCAAAACCTGCAAACTGGTGGTGCTGGACCAAAACATTCAGTCGATGACCAAATTCAAGCAGATCATCGGCCGCGGCACCCGCATCGATGAACGCTACGGCAAGCTATGGTTCACCATCCTCGACTTCAAAAAGGCCACCGAACTGTTCGCCGATGAACGCTTCGACGGCATCCCGGAAAAAGTGATGGACACCACGCCGCAAGATATCGCCGACCCGGAGTCTGATTTTGAAGAGCAGTTCGACAAACACGAAGAAGAGACCGAAGACGACATCACCGGTGTCGATGAAGATCCCGCCCCGTATACCGTCACCGATTCCGGCGATGTCGGCCCGCTGCCGGAAGAGGACGAGAACAAAGTGCGCAAGTTTCACGTCAACGGCGTGGCCGTCGGCGTAATTGCCCAGCGCGTGCAGTATTACGACGCCGACGGCAAGCTGGTCACCGAATCCTTCAAAGATTACACCCGCAAAACGCTGCTCAAAGAGTACGCCTCGCTGGATGATTTCACCCGCAAATGGCAGGGCGCCGAGCGCAAAGAGGCCATCATCAAGGAGCTGGAGCAGCAGGGGATTATCTGGGAAGTGCTGGCGGAAGAGGTCGGTAAAGAGCTCGACCCGTTCGACATGCTGTGCCACGTGGTGTATGGTCAGCCGCCGTTAACCCGCAAAGAGCGGGCGGAGAACGTGCGCAAGCGCAACTACTTCACCAAATACTCCGACGCCGCGCAGGCGGTGCTGAACACGCTGCTGGATAAATACGCCGACGCGGGCGTGCAGGAAATAGAGAGTATTCAGGTGCTGAAGCTCAAGCCGTTCGACAGCATGGGTACGCTGCCGGAGATCATTAAAAGCGGATTCGGCGACCGTAACGGGTATAATCAGGCCATCAGCGAGCTGGAGAGCGAAATCTACCACCTACCGCCCCGCTCCGCGTAACCACTCCCCTTTTGCGCCTTCTGCTGCCACCGCGTAGCAGAAGGCCTTATTGTTAATGAAACATGGAACACATCATGTCAATCAGCTCGGTTATCAAATCATTACAGGACATTATGCGCAAAGACGCCGGCGTGGACGGCGATGCGCAGCGCCTCGGCCAGCTCTCCTGGCTGCTGTTTCTGAAAATCTTCGACGCCCAGGAAGAGGCGCTGGAACTGGAGCAGGATAACTATCAGTACCCGATCCCGCAGCGCTACCTGTGGCGCACCTGGGCGGCGAACGCCGAGGGCATTACCGGTGATTCCCTGCTGGAATTCGTCAATGACGACCTGTTCCCGACGCTGAAAAACCTCACCGCGCCTATCGACAAGAACCCGCGCGGCTTTGTGGTCAGGCAGGCGTTCAGCGATGCCTATAACTACATGAAAAACGGCACCCTGCTGCGTCAGGTGATCAACAAGCTCAACGAAATCGACTTTACCAGCGCCAGCGAGCGCCACCTGTTCGGCGACATTTACGAACAGATCCTCAAAGATCTGCAATCGGCGGGCAATGCTGGTGAGTTCTACACCCCGCGAGCGGTGACCCGCTTTATGGTCGATCGCGTCGATCCGAAGCTCGGCGAGTCAATTATGGATCCGGCCTGCGGCACCGGCGGCTTCCTCGCCTGCGCATTCGATCACGTCAAAAACAACTACGTGAAGAGCGTGGCCGATCACCAGACGCTGCAAAAGCAGATCCACGGCGTGGAGAAAAAACAGCTTCCTCACCTGCTGGCGACCACCAATATGCTGCTGCACGGTATCGAAGTGCCGGTGCAAATTCGTCACGACAACACCCTCAACAAGCCGCTGTCGTCGTGGGATGAACAGCTTGATGTGATCGTCACCAACCCGCCGTTCGGCGGCACCGAAGAAGACGGCATTGAGAAGAACTTCCCGGCAGAGATGCAGACCCGCGAAACGGCGGATCTGTTCCTGCAACTGATCGTTGAAGTGCTGGCGAAAAACGGCCGCGCGGCGGTGGTGCTGCCGGACGGCACGCTGTTTGGCGAAGGTGTGAAAACCAAAATCAAAAAGCTGCTCACCGAGGAGTGCAACCTGCACACCATCGTGCGTCTGCCGAACGGCGTGTTTAACCCATACACCGGGATCAAAACCAACCTGCTGTTCTTTACCAAAGGCCAGCCGACCCAAGCGATCTGGTTCTACGAGCACCCGTACCCGGCGGGCGTGAAGAACTACAGCAAAACCAAGCCGATGAAGTTTGACGAGTTCCAGGCCGAGATCGACTGGTGGGGCAACGAGGCCGACGGCTTCGCCAGCCGCGTCGAAAACGAACAGGCGTGGAAGGTCAGCATCGACGAGGTGATTGCCCGCAACTTTAACCTCGATATCAAAAACCCGCACCAGGCGGAAACCGTCAGCCACGATCCGGACGAACTGCTGGCGCAGTACGCCAAACAACAGGAAGAAATCCAGATCCTGCGCCACCAGCTGCGCGATATCCTCGGCGCGGCGCTCTCCGGTAAGGAGGCCAACTGATGGCAGTGGAAAAACTGATTGTCGACCATATCGACACCTGGACCACGGCGCTGCAAACCCGCTCCACGGCGGGGCGCGGCAGCTCGGGTAAGATCGACCTGTACGGGATTAAGAAGCTGCGCGAGCTGATTCTGGAGCTGGCGGTGCGCGGCAAGCTGGTGCCGCAGGCTCCTAACGATGAACCGGCGTCGGTGCTGCTGGAGCGTATTGCGGCGGAAAAAGCCGAGCTGGTGAAGCAGGGGAAAATTAAGAAGCCCAAGCCGCTGCCGGAGATTAGCGAGGAGGAGAAACCGTTTGAGCTGCCGGAGGGGTGGGAGTGGACGAGGTTAGGATTTATTTCAAACTATGGTTTTTGTGATAAAGCAGAAGCTGAAGACGTAACACCTGAAACATGGATCCTTGAATTAGAGGATATAGAGAAAGTCACATCAAAGCTTCTCAATAAGGTAACTTTTGCAGAAAGACCATTTAAAAGCTCTAAGAATCGATTTTCACAAGGTGATGTACTTTATGGAAAATTACGTCCGTACCTGGATAAAGTGATCGTTGCTAATGAACCGGGTGTATGTACTACTGAAATTATCCCAATAACAAGCTATGGTAATATTTCCCCAGAATTCTTACGTTTATTGCTGAAAGCACCAAATTTCATTACTTACGCAAATAGCTCTACACATGGAATGAACTTGCCAAGGCTTGGTACAGAAAAAGCTCAGCATGCCGTCATCGAATTAGCTCCTATCCAGGAGCAACTGCGAATTGTTTCACGTGTTGATAAACTCATGTCCCTCTGCGACCAACTGGAACAGCACTCACTGACCAGTCTGGACGCCCATCAACAGTTGGTTGAAACTCTGCTAGCCACGCTAACCGACAGCCAGAACGCCGATGAACTGGCCGAAAACTGGGCGCGTATCAGCGAGCATTTCGACACGCTGTTTACCACCGAAGCCAGCATTGACGCCTTAAAACAGACCATTCTGCAACTGGCGGTGATGGGCAAACTGGTGCCGCAGGATCCCAACGACGAACCGGCCTCTGAACTGCTCAAACGTATTGCGCAGGAAAAAGCGCAACTGGTAAAAGACGGGAAAATTAAAAAGCAAAAACCGTTGCCATCGATTAGTGATGAGGAAAAACCGTTTGAACTGCCTGAGGGGTGGGAGTGGTGTAAATTTGGTTTAATCTCTGAGTTTATTAACGGAGATCGGGGAAGTAACTATCCTAATAAAAATGAATACGTTGTTCACGGAATCCCTTGGATAAATACGGGTCACATAGAGAAAGATGGAACTCTATCAATAACAGATATGAATTTCATTACTGAGAAAAAATTTAATGAGTTAAGAAGTGGTAAAATTCAAATCGGAGATTTAGTTTATTGTTTGCGCGGAGCTACATTCGGTAAAACAGCATTCGTAAAACCATATGAAGCTGGTGCCATCGCATCTTCTCTAATGATCATTCGACCATTTATTAGAGAAATGGGAGAATATATATACAATTATTTAATCAGTCCATTTGGACGCTCGCAAATTTTTCGTTTTGATAATGGTTCAGCACAGCCTAATCTATCTGCTAACAGTGTGATGCTTTATGCTTTTGCATGTCCACCACTACAAGAACAATTTAGAATTCATAAAATAATAACTGAGCTATTTCATATATGCGATAATTTGAAATTACAAACTCAATCCGCCCAACAAACCCAACTCCACCTGGCCGACGCCCTCACCGACGCCGCCATAAATTAACCCGCCCCCAGAAACCAATAAAGCGGCTAAATAGCCGCTTTATTCCCATCACCAAAAATAATCATTCCCTTTATCCCCGCCGTTATTTTCATTCATTTTCAGCTGGACTTTCTTTCTATTCCCTGATGATATATCCAGGTATTTATCGCAAGGCACCCGTGCTGCAACACGAGCGCCTTGCTCATCACAATCCCTATTAACAAGGAATAGAGACCATGACTACCCCGCATTCTATTGCAGAATTCACCGATCCAGAAGTCTCCCCGGAAAATAACCGTAAAGGCACCGTCAGTTACGCGAGCCGCTTTGAAGATCGCCAGCGTATCCCGGCAATTATCATGAAGGGCCAGTGGCTGGAAGCTGCCGGTTTTGCCACCGGCACCAAAATTGATATCAAAGTAATGGAAGGTTGCATCGTATTGACGGCAAAGCAGCCGGAGCCGGAACTGGTAGAGTCTCTGCGCCAGCTGCATAAGCTGTCGGCGCGCAAGCAGAAGCAGGTGCAGGCGTTAATCGGCGCGATCGCCGGGCAGAAACGTAAGCTGGCCTAAACTAAATTCCCCGGCGGCGCTGCGCTGACCGGGGCTACCGGTTCCCCGTCGTCTGCTGGCCGGTAGCCCGGACAAGGCGCGTCAAGCGCCGCCTCCGGGATTTCTCTTCTCCCTACACCTAAGACCTTATAATGCGCTCATATCACCGCATATATAAATAATCCTACTGCCGCACGCAGCAGCGTAATATGCTGGATAATAACCCCAGGGCAGTAAACAATTAGCGAATGACCACTAAAGCCAAAATAACAAAAAGTTTTTTGCTAAATAACCAGCATATAAGAAAACCCCACCAATATAGCTAACCGCATGATTCACCAGCAAATATATACCATTTATTTTTGAAAAAACTGACCTGATTGCCTTCCCATAATAATCCCGATACATTCACTCATTCCCTATACGGGAAACTCTAAATATAAAAATCACAACAATATAACCGGGATGAATGTCATGAAAATAACCAAAGATCGGGTGGTTTACGCCATGTCGCGGGATAACGCTCCTGTCGCTACCGTCAGCAGCGGCAGTGAAGTGCTGTTCGAAACCTGCGACTGCTTCTCCGACCAAATCACCTCCGCCGATGCCGTGTTCAACGAACTGGACTGGCAGCGTATTAACCCGGCGACCGGGCCGGTGTACGTCGAGGGCGCCGAGCCGGGCGATGCGCTCAAGGTGACCATCAAACGCATTACCCTGAGCAGCAATCAGGCGGTGATGGTCACCGCACCGCAGCTGGGGGTGATTGGCGACGAGCTAGATGCTCCGAAGGTCACTATCGTCCCGATTGAAAACGACCATGCCATACTGCCCGGCAACGTGCGCGTCCCGCTCAACCCGATGGTCGGCGTGATCGGCGTCGCGCCTGCCGGGGAAGCCATCTCCTGCGGCACGCCGGATAGCCACGGCGGCAATATGGACTGCAAAATGATTACCGCCGGCAGCACCCTGTGGCTGCCGGTCAACGTTCCCGGCGCGCTGTTCGGGCTGGGGGATTTACACGCCGCGATGGGCGATGGCGAAGTCTCGGTTTGCGGTCTGGAAATTCCCGGCGAAGTGCTGGTCGAACTGACGGTGGTCAAAAACCGCAAGCTGCCGCTGCCGATGCTCGAAAACAGCGAGACCCTGTTTACCCTCGCCTCGGCGCTGACCCTCGATGATGCCGCCGCCATGGCTACCCGCAATATGGCGCATTTTATCGCCGACAATACCTCCCTGACGCTGGCGGACGCCATCAGCATCCTGAGCATTGCCGGCGACCTGCAAATCTGTCAGGTAGTCGACCCGCTGAAAACCTGCCGCTATGCCTTACCGAAATCAGTGGCTGAACAGCTCTCCCTGCGAATTGAAGGGGAGCAGGCATGAGCGTTGAACAATTTGGCTATAAGCAGGAGCTGCACCGGGCGCTGACGTTCCGCGATCTGCTGGTCTACGGCATGATTTTTATGGTGCCCATCGCACCGTTTGGCGTCTTTGGCTACGTCTGGGACGGCGCGCAGGGCATGGTGGCGCTGGCCTATCTTATCGGTATGGTGGCGATGTTCTTTACCGCCATGAGCTACTGGTCGATGTCGCGCGCGTTTCCAGTTTCCGGCTCGGTATATGCCTATGCCCAGCGCGGTATTCATCCGATTGTCGGCTTTTTTGCCGGCTGGCTGATCCTGCTGGATTATATTCTGGTGCCGTCCCTGCTCTATATCGTCAGCGCGGCGGCGCTGGCGCCCATGCTGCCGGGCGTGCCGGGCTGGCTGTGGATTGTCGGCTTTATCGCGATTAACAGCCTGATTAACCTGCGCGGCATTACCTTTACCGCGCGCGCCAATAATACGATTCTGATCGCGGAGATCGTGGTGCTATCCGTGTTCGTCGTGCTGGGGCTGATTGCGCTCTACTCCGGCGCCGGGGCGGGCCATCTGACCCTCGACCCGCTCTATAACGCCGATAAGTTCAGCCTGCCGCTGGTGATGGGCGCAGTCTCCATCGCCGTGCTCTCGTTCCTCGGCTTCGACGGGATCTCCACGCTGTCAGAGGAAACGAAAGGCGGCGTAGATACCGTGGGTAAGGCGTCGCTGGGCGCGCTGATGCTGGTCGGTTCGCTGTTTATCCTGCAAACGTGGATTGCCGCCGATCTGGCGCAGGGCATGACGTTCAGCAGCCTCGATACCGCCTTCTACGATACCGCGAATCTGGCGGGCGGCGGCTGGCTGAAGTATGTCACCATGTGGTCGACGGTGATCTCCTGGGGGATTGCTAACGCCCTGGTGGCGCAGGCCGCCGTGTCGCGTATTCTGTTTGCGATGGCGCGCGACAAGCAGCTGCCGCAGCTGCTGGCGAAAGTGCACCCGCGGCTGAAAACGCCTTACGTTAGCACCCTGTTTGTGGCGCTGATTTCGCTGGCTTCCGGCCTGTGGTTCTATGGCGATATCGATAACCTCAGCCGTCTGGTGAACTTCGGCGCGCTGATGGGCTTCCTGGTGCTGCATATCGCCGTGATAAACCATTACATCATTCGCCAGAAATCGCGCAATCTGGTGGTACACCTGCTGTTCCCGGTGGTGGGCCTGTGCATTATCGGCTTTGTTATTTATGAAATGGACGCGCAGGCCAAGGTGCTGGGGCTAAGCTGGCTGGCGGTTGGCGTGGTCTATTACCTGCTGATGCGCCTGGTGCTCAAGCGCAATGTGGAACTGAAGCTGGAAGGCTAGCGCGATTTATCTCCCCGGCTCGCGCTACGCTTAGCCGGGCTACCCAAGCGCACGGGCCGGTAGCCCGGACAAGGCGCGTCAAGCGCCGCCTCCGGGGAAACAACGCGCAATACAGCCTCCACTTTTCCCCGGCTCGCGCTGCGCTTAGCCGGGCTACCCGATTGCACGGGCCGGTAGCCCGGACAAGGCGCGTCAAGCGCCGCCTCCGGGGAAACAACGCGCAATACAGCCTCCACTTTTCCCCGGCTCGCGCTACGCTTAGCCGGGCTACGGGTTCCCGGCCGTCGGTTCGTCCTCGCCAAAAAACACCATACCTTTATAGGGCTTCGCCCGGCACGCCGCCAGGCGCTGGGCGAGGCTGCCGACGTGCAGCTCCAGCTTGTGGCCGTCCGGGTCGAGAAAATAGTGCGATGCGCCTTCGCTTTTGTTGGTTTTCCAAACCGGAACGCCAGCCGCATTCAGGCGCCCGGCAAAAAGCGCGAAATCCTCTTCTGCAATGCTGAACGCGTAGTGGGTGTAATCGCTCTCCTCCGGCGAAATGACGCGCCGCTGCGAGTCCAGCGACAGGCACAGCCAGAGGTCGCCGCAGGAAAAATATGCGCCGTTATCCCAGCGGGCGCGCAGCGTCATCCCCGGAAGCTGCTGATAAAACGCCACGCTCGGCGCCAGCTGGCTGACCGCCAGGGTCAGATGGTTTAATCCGCTTAACATGGCTTTTCCTCTAATGACGTTACGATTTGCTGGCGCAGCCACCGATGCGCCGGATCGCGGTGCCAGCGCTCGTGCCACAGCATCAGCATCTCAAACCCGGCGACCGCCAGCGGCGGTTCAACCACCGTCAGCCCCTCAGCTCCGCGCACCAGCCGCTCCGGCAGCACCGCCACCAGCTCGCTATTACGCAGCGTCTCCAGCATAAAGAGGAAATGTGGCACAGAAAGGACAACCCGCCGCGCCAGCCCGAGATTCGTCAGCGCGCTATCGGTCGCGGCGCTGAATCCTCCGCCGTCCGGCGAGACAATCACCTGCTCCAGCTCGCAGAACTGCGCCAGGCTTAACGCCGACCGCAACGCCGGGTGCCCCGCTCTACCCGCCAGCACGTAGCGTTCGCGGAACAGCAAACGCTGATGCAGCCCGGGCGGCGCGCCGTCGCGCGTGTGAAAAAACAGATCGACCTCATCACGATCCGCCTGCTGAACCAGCCGCGCGGGCTGTAGCTCAAACAGCGCCAGGCGGCTGGCTGGAGAGGCGATGCGCAGGGTATTGAGTACCGGCAGCAAAATCGCCGACGCCATATAGTCCGTCGCCGCCACCCGCCAGGTCTGCGCCGCCGTGGCCGGGTCGAAAGGCTGAACCGGCGCTACCGCCAGCTCCAGCGCCAGCAGTGCATCGCGCAGCGGCCCGCGCAGTTCATCAGCGCGGGCGGTGGGCTGCATTCCGCGCGGCCCCGGTAGCAGCAGCGGGTCGGCGAAAATCTCCCGTAGTCTTGCCAACTGCACGCTGACCGACGGCTGCGACAGGTTGAGGCGCTGCGCCGCGCGGGTGACGTTATTTTCGCTGAGCAGGACGTTCAGCGTGCGCAGCAAATTGAGATCCAGCCCCTGGAGATTAATCATTACTATACCTGTCATTGAAGCAATTCATTTCTACTATAGCGTCGTCGACTCTACTCTGCAGCTCTCCATTGCTCAGAGGTGATTTCAATGAAAATATTACTGGTTTACGCCCATCCCGAACCGCGTTCGCTTAACGGCGCGCTGAAAGATTTTGCCGTGCAGCATCTGCAAAACGCCGGTCATGACGTGCAGGTGTCCGATCTCTACGCCATGCGCTGGAAGGCGGGATTTGATGCCGATGACAGCAGCGCCCCGCCGGTCGGTGAAAGCTGGCGGGCAACGCGGGATTCGCAGTACGCCTTCGCTAACGGCACGCAAAGCGCGGATATCATGGGCGAACAGGAGAAGCTGCTGTGGGCCGATACGGTGATTTTTCAGTTCCCGCTGTGGTGGTTTTCGCTGCCCGCCATCATGAAGGGCTGGATTGACCGGGTCTACGCTTACGGGTTTGCCTACGGCGTCGGCGAGCACAGCGAAACCCACTGGGGCGATCGCTACGGCGAAGGCACGTTCGCGGGGAAACGGGCGATGCTGGTCGTTACCGCCGGCGGATGGGCGGAGCACTACGCGCCGCGCGGAATTAACGGGTCTATCGACGACATCCTGTTCCCCATTCAGCACGGGATGCTGTTCTATCCCGGCTTTGATGTGCTGCCGCCGGTGGTGTTCTACCGCACCGACAAACTCGATGCACAGCGCTTCGCCGCGCTGCGCGATGCGCTGGCCCGGCGACTGGATACCCTCTCTGAAACGCCGCCCATTCCCTTCCGTCGTCAGAACTACGGCGACTATCTGATCCCCTCTCTGAACCTGCGCCCGGAGCTGGCGCCGGGCGAAAACGGCCTCGCTATCCACGTGAAGCCGATGTGAATCTCGGTGGGTGATATTCGCGGCCCGGCGAATATCACCACAATTCATAAGGTGAACTGTGAGCCTCCACGCAATAACGGCATCGCGCCCCGCTACGCCCCTTCGCATATTGATAGCGATCAAGAATAATCATACCGTCTGGTCGGTATGATTCGGGCCATGAATATGGAAGCCCAACATCGTAAAAAAGATCCCGTCCGCCTGTATAAGCAGCTGCTGGAGTCCGCGGCCACCATCGCCGGCCGGGACGGCATCGCCTCTCTGTCGCTGAACGCCGTCGCGCGCGAAGCGGGCGTCAGCAAAGGCGGCTTACTGCACCATTTCCCCAATAAGCAGGCGCTGATTTTCGCTCTCTTTGCCCGCCTGCTGGCGATTATGGAAGAGGCGATTTCAGAGCTTATGGCCGCGGATAACATCTCTTATGGCCGCTTTACCCGCGCCTATCTGCGCTATCTGTCGGCGCCGGAACTCACGGATACCCAGGAGAGCCGCCAGCTGATGGTGCTGTCGCTGGCCATGCCGGATGAACCGGTGCTGCGAAAATGCTGGCGCGACTGGATGCTCAACCATCTGGCGCAAGGCGATGAACTGGACAATAGCCATACCGGCACGCTGGTGCGCTATGCGGCGGACGGCATCTGGCTATCGGAATTAACCGAGGGGCGCACCATGAGCCCCGGGCACCGGCAGTCGCTGGTCAGCGATCTGACGAAGATGACGCTTCCTGCGTGAAGCATGTTGAGGCCACGATGCGCTATAACATCCATGGCCGTCTGATTTATGATGCAATGGACGGCACGCTAACGTTACCAGGAAGCGATGAGGCGGACAGCCAGCTGTCGATCACCGCCAACGCGCTGCTGTGGTTCTTCCTGCGCCACACCGAGGTGGTCAGCCGCGATGAGGTGCTTAAAAAAGTCTGGGATGACAACGGGTTAACCTCATCCAACAGCAATCTCAATCAGTACCTGAGCATGCTGCGCAAAACCTTTCGCCACTACGATATCGACAACATTATCGTCACCGTGTCGCGCGGACTGCTGCAGCTCAATCCGGATCTCACCATTGAGAGGCTCGACGCCAGCCCGGAGCTGGAACCGCTGTTAACGGCGGAAGTTGAGCAAGACGAAACCGCCGCCCCGGAAGCGCAGAAGGCCGTTCCCAGCCGCCACGCGCGCGGCACCTGCTGGTATCTCGCCGGCGGCTGCCTGCTCACCATCGCCCTGCTGCTGGTGGTATGCAGTTTTCTCGGCGGCAACACCTCGCACCCCATCACCCTGACGCAAATGCGCCACAGCCAGTGCGAGCTGCTGGCCAGCGATGAGATGCTGCGCTCCGTTGCCGGAACCGCCTATGGTAAGAATTTTGATGCGGTGCGCCAGCGCCTGAAGCTGGAGTGCAAGCCCGGCGAACGCTTCGTCTTCTTCTATGGCGACCGGCTGGAAACCAACGGCCTGGGCCGGGTATTCCTCGCCCACTGCGCGATGCATGAAGATAACCCGTTCAGCTACTGCGATAACTATTTTTACTATTCATGGAAGCCGCAATGAGACTCGCCCCGCGCCCCTTTTTCGCCCTCTCCAGCCTGGTATTTATTGCCGCCGCCGGGTTCTGCGCCTGGAAGCTGCTGCCGGTCGAAAACGGCGGGGTGATGAGCTGCTCGACCAAAGCGATTATGCGCTTTGAGAACATGGAGAAAGAGAACGTCAACGGCAATATCCATTTCAACTTTGCCGCCAACGGAAAAGGGTCGATGGTCGTCGAAGGCTATACCGATTCCGCCGCCGGTTGGCTCTATCTCCAGCGCTACGTCAAGTTTAGCTACACCAGCAAACGCATCTCCACCACCGAGCGCCACTATCGCATCAGCAAGTGGGAATCCAGCGCCTCGTCCATCGATGAGTCGCCGGACGTGATCTTCGACTACTTTATGCGTGAGATGTCCGATAGCCACGACGGCCTGTTCCTGAACGCGCAGAAGCTCAATGAGAAAGCCATTCTTCTCAGCTCTATCAACTCACCGCTCTACGTCTGCACGCTGAAGTCCGGCAGCAAGCTTGATTAAGCTCACACCCGCTTTTCCTTCATCGCTTTCGCTTTAGTAAAACCGCACGTTTTGTATTTAGCCTGCCGAATAAAACACGATCCTCTCCACACTTCATACATCGTCAAATTACCCCTGATCTGCAATAAATTAGCAACTTGTTAACATCAGTTCGCCTCCGGCTAAATGGTGAAAAAAACGCCGCAATCGTCACTCAATTCGCCCCACCACCGCAGCACAAACGCATAAATCGCCCGCTTATAAAATCTAATTCATAGAGCAAAAAACTAAAAATTCACCTTGAGCAGATTTAAATTTCACTTAATTCGCCATTCCCTATAGTGAACCCCGAACGCCGCTTCCGCGTCCTGACGTCGTTACGCGGACGGTTTTCCCGAATCACAAAACCTGTTCTGAAGGAGAAACCATGGGTGATGCATTAGGGCTTATCGAAACCAAAGGTCTGGTGGCCTGCATTGAAGCAGCGGATGCGATGTGTAAAGCCGCCAACGTCGAGCTGATTAGCTATGAAAACATCGGCTCGGGGCTGGTGACCGTCATGGTGAAGGGCGACGTCGGCGCGGTGAAAGCGGCGGTCGATTCCGGCGTCGAGTCCGCGCAGCGCATCGGTGAAGTGGTGACCTCGCTGGTTATCGCTCGTCCGCATAACGACATCAACAAAATCGTCATTAAACACAAGGCCTGATGGCCAGGAGAACGCAAATGGGTGATGCATTAGGTCTGATTGAAACCAAAGGTCTGGTGGCTTGTATCGAAGCGGCAGATGCGATGTGTAAAGCCGCCAACGTTGAACTGATTGGCTATGAAAACGTCGGTTCCGGCCTCGTCACCGCGATGGTGAAAGGCGACGTCGGCGCGGTGAAAGCGGCGGTGGATTCCGGCGTCGAATCCGCGCAGCGCATCGGTGAAGTGGTGACTTCGCTGGTTATCGCCCGCCCGCATAACGACATCAACAAAATCGTCTCGCATTACAAAATCATGGATTAACCGGAGAAAAACCTGATGAAAGAAGCGCTTGGTCTGATCGAAACCAAAGGTCTGGTGGCCTGTATCGAAGCCGCGGATGCGATGTGTAAAGCCGCCAACGTGGAGCTGATTGGCTATGAAAACGTCGGCTCCGGCCTCGTTACCGCGATGGTGAAAGGCGACGTCGGCGCGGTGAATGCCGCGGTGGATTCCGGCGTGGAAGCGGCAAAACGCATCGGCGAAGTCGTCACCTCTCGCGTCATCGCGCGTCCGCATAACGACATCGAAAAAATCGCGGCACAGCACAAAGCATGACCTGACAGGGCGCGCCCCGTCTCCACTCTTTTAGTCTGATGAAGGATAGACTCATGATTGAACTGGATAACGATTTGCAGTCCCGGCAGAACGCCCGGGAGCTGGTGCGCAATGCCAAAAAGGCGCAGGCGATTCTGGCCACCTTTTCGCAGCAGCAAATCGACGCCATCGTGAAGAACGTGGCCCAGGAAGCGGCGCATCATGCCGAAGCGCTGGCGAAAATGGCCGCGGAAGAAACCGGTTTTGGCAACTGGCAGGACAAAGTGCTGAAGAACCGCTTCGCCTCGCTGCGCGTCTACGACGCCATCAAAGATATGAAGACCGTCGGCATCATTCATGACGATCCGCTACAAAAAGTGATGGACGTGGGCGTGCCGCTGGGGGTGATTTGTGCGCTGGTGCCGTCGACCAACCCGACCTCCACCGTCATCTACAAAACGCTGATTGCGCTGAAGGCCGGCAACGCGATTATCTTCTCCCCGCATCCCGGCGCCCGCCAGTGCAGCTGGAAAGCGATTGAAATCGTGAAGCGCGCGGCGGAAGCGGCAGGGGCGCCTGCCGGTAGCGTCGACGCCATTAGCCAACTGACCCTCGAAGCCACCTCAGAACTGATGCACAGCAAAGACGTGTCGCTGATCCTGGCGACCGGCGGCGAAGGCATGGTGCGCGCCGCCTACGCGTCCGGCACGCCGACCATCAGCGGCGGTCCGGGTAACGGCCCGGCGTTTATCGAACGCAGCGCCGATATCCCCCACGCGGTGAAAGATATCATCACCAGTAAAACCTTCGATAACGGCGTGATCTGCGCCTCCGAGCAGTCGATTATCGTCGAACGCTGTATCTACGACGAAGTCCACCGCGAACTGGAAGCCCAGGGCGCGTACTTCATGAACGAAAGCGAAGCGGCGAAAATGGCAGCCCTGCTGCTGCGCCCCAACGGCACCATCAACCCCAAAGTGGTGGGTAAAACCGCGCTCTATCTGAGCCAGATGGCCGGCTTCTGCGTCCCTGCCAGCACCCGGGTGCTGATTGCCGCGCAGACCACGGTATCGCATTCCAACCCCTACTCGCGGGAAAAACTGTGCCCGGTACTCGGCCTGTACGTTGAAGAGGACTGGAAAGCCGCCTGCCACCGCGTCGTGGAGCTGCTGACCAACGAAGGCCTCGGCCACACGCTGGTGATCCACACCCGCAACCAGGATGTCATCCGCCAGTTCTGCCTCGAAAAACCGGTTAACCGCATTCTGATTAACACCCCGGCGGCGCTGGGCGGCATCGGCGCGACCACCAACATCACCCCGGCCCTGACCCTCGGCTGCGGCGCGGTCGGCGGCGGATCCAGCTCGGACAACGTCGGGCCGATGAACCTGCTCAACATCCGCAAAGTGGGCTACGGCGTTCGCTCCATCGATGAGCTGCGCGCGCCGGGCAGCCGCCCGGAACCGCAGCCGACCATCGTCAGCCCGGCAGCCAGCCCAAACCGCAGCATCTTTGACGATGAACGTTTTAACGCCCCGGCTGCCGCCACCGCAGCCCATCCGGCCAGCGCCGACGATCGCTTTGCGACTGCCGCCGCCGTCGGCGCGGACAGCGAGATTAATGAGCAAAACGTGGAACGCGTCATCCGCCAGGTGCTGGAACGCCTTGGTAAGTAACACATTGATATAAGGCGATAAAACAATGATTCTCGCAAAGGTAGTCGGACATGTCGTCGCCACGCAGAAGTGCGATGAGCTACGGGGCAGCAACCTGCTGCTGATCGTCAAATTAGATGATGACCAGCAGCCGATGAAAGACCAGACCTGGGTTGCCGTTGATAGCGTCGGCGCCGGTATGCACGACATCGTGCTGGCCGAAGAGTATCTGGCGCTCAACAAAGAGCGGTACAAGGCCATGTCGGTGGTCGCCATTGTCGAGAACGTGTTTCGGGACGCTTAAGGAGTCAATAACCCAATGAGTGAATTTTTGCTGAAACCCCGGATTCGCTTTGGTCAGGATGCGCTTGCCATCCTGAACGAGCTGCCCGCCCGCAACGTACTGCTGGTCACTGACCAGGCGATGGTTAAGTTTGGCCTCGCCGATCGCGTCACGCAGATCCTCAATGCGCGCGGCATCGCTTTCCAGGTCTGGGACGACGTGGTGGCCGACCCGGATATCGCCACCGTAGTGCGCGGTATGAAGCGGATGGATAACAGCTATCCGGATCTGGTTATCGCGCTGGGCGGCGGTTCGGTGATTGATGCAGCCAAAGCGGTTATTTTCGCCCTGGCGCAAACCCGTCCGGACGCTCACCGCGAGCCGCCCTGCTTTGTGGCGATCCCCACCACCAGCGGCACCGGCTCTGAGGTCACCGCCTTTTCGGTGGTAAAAGCCCACGCCGAGAAGCTGGTGCTGGTGGACCCGTCGCTGCTGCCGGATATCGCCATTCTTGACCCGGCGCTGGTGGCCTCGGTGCCGCCGGCGATCACCGCCGATACCGGGATGGACGTGCTGTGTCACGCGCTGGAAGCCTATGTCTCCCTCGCCGCCAGCGACTTTTCCGATGCGCTGGCGGAGAAAGTAGTGCAGCAGGTATTTCGCTTTCTGCCGACCTGCTGGCGCAACGGTGGCGACCTGCTGGCGCGGGAAAAGATGCACAACGCCTCCTGTATGGCGGGCATGGCGTTCACCAACGCGTCGCTGGGCATCACCCACAGCCTTGCCCACGCGCTCGGCGGCGTGTTTCGCGTCCCCCACGGTCGCGCCAACGCCCTGCTGATGGCGGATGTGGTGGCCTGGAACGCCGATTATCACGGGCAGTGCGATACCGATGCCGCCCGCAAATACGCCCGATTAGCCCATCTGCTGGATCTGCCTGCGGCCACTACCCGCCAGGGCGTCGCCAGTCTGTTGGTCGCCATTCAGGCGCTAAAAGACGAAATGAGCATGCCGGCCGGCATCCGCGATACCGGCGTCCTTGTAGACGCGTTTGAACAGCGGCTGGCGGAGATGGTCGGCCAGGCGCTACGCGACAGCTGTACCCCGACGAACCCACGCGCGCCGGACGCTCACGCACTAACCGAACTCTATCGCCGGGCATGGACCGGCAACGCCGTTCAGGGCCACTGATAACAAGATTTGGAGAACCTTACCCATGGCACACTACAGCTTAACGCCGCGCGTCAAAGTGTTGGCAGAACGTTTAATCTCACAAAAAAGCACCCTGTGCACCGAACACGCCACCACGCTGAACGCCCTTGATGGCGATATCGCCGGGGTTCCCGCCGCCGTCAAACCGGCGCGCCGTTTCTATGAACTGATGCGCCAGCTGCCGCTGTGCATCAGCGCTGACGAACTGATCGTCGGCAACCAGACCCGCAAACCGCACGGGGCGATTTTCCACGACGAGAGCGCCGTCCGTCGCCCGTCCGCGTTCCAGTTCCTCAACCTGAATAGCGACCTCGACTCCCCGGATTACAAGCTGGTGATCGAAAAAGGCGTACTGGCGATAAAACATCAGTTGGAAGAGAAAACCCGCGCGCTGGGCAGCGCCGTCAGCCGCAGCGGCATGGACGAAGTCAACGGCTGCCGCGCGGCCATCTACGCCTGCGATGCCCTGATGGCGCTGGCGCAAAACCTGGCCAACAGCGCCGAACAGCTGGCCGCCGCGGAAACCAATGCTTACCGCCGGGCGGAATTGCTGGACAGCGCCGCCATTCTGCACCACGTTCCGGCACATCCGGCGCGCAGCTTCAAAGAGGCGTGCCAGGCCTTTTATCTGTTCCAGCTGGCGCTCCAGCTCGATAACGGCAGCTACGCCGTCAACCCGGAAGGCGCCGACAAAGCCCTGCTGCCGTACTACCAGCACGATATCAACAGCGGCGCGCTCTCCCCGCAGCAGGCATATGAAATCGTCGAATCCCTGTGGTTCAAGCTGGCGGAACTGTGCGAAGTGCGCGCCGCCTGCGCGATCGACGGTTATCCGATGTTCGACGCCCTGCTGCACGGCGCAAGCCTTGAGAACGCGCGCATCAACGAACTCTCCGACATGTTCCTCAGCGCGCAGCACAACCTGAGCGCCCTGCATCTGCCGGTGCGTCTGTTCAAGGGCGTCCAGCACGTTTCCGCCGCCCCGTTTGCCGCCGCCGGCGAAACGCAGGCAGCAGAAGGGCTGACCCCGCGCATGCAGCGCCTGCGTAACCACTACCTGACCGTGCGCCCGAGCGTCTCTATCTACCGCGCGCTGGCCTTTACCGAAGTGGTCAAAGCCAACCCCGGCATGCCGACGATTCTGCTGCGCGCCAAAGCCTTCCGCCACGCCTGCGAAACCGCGCCGATTCTGATTCAGGACGATGAGCTGATCGTCGGTCATCCATGCGGCAAGCCGCGCGCGGGCGCCTTCTCACCGGATATCGCCTGGCGCTGGGTGCGCGACGAACTCGATACCATGAGCACCCGTCCGCAGGATCCGTTTGAGATCAGCGAAGAAGATAAGAAAACCATTCGCGAAGAGATCGTGCCGTTCTGGGAAGGCCGCTCGCTGGACGAAATCTGCGAAGCCCAGTACCGCGAAGCCGGCGTATGGGCGTTCAGCGGCGAAACCTTCGTCAGCGACCTCTCCTACCACCAGATCAACGGCGGCGGCGACACCTGCCCGGGCTACGACGTACTGCTATTTACCAAAGGGATGAACGGCATTAAAGCCGACGCCGAGGCGCACCTTGCCAGCCTGAGCATGGAAAACCCGGAAGATATCGACCGCATCTACTACTACAAAGCAGCGATTGAAACCTGCGAAGGGGTGATTAACTACGCGCACCGCATCGCCGCCCGCGCCCGCGAACTGGCAGCGATTGAGCAGAACGCCCAGCGCCGCGCCGAGCTGCTGACCATCGCCGAGGTGAACCAGAACGTGCCGGCGAATCCGCCGAAAACCCTGCAGGAAGCGCTGCAAAGCATCTGGACCGTGGAGTCGCTGTTTGAAATCGAAGAGAACCAGACCGGGCTATCGCTGGGCCGCGTAGACCAGTACTGCTACCCGATGTTTGAAGCCGATATCCGCGAAGGCCGCCTGACGCACGACACCGCGCTGGAGCTGCTACAGGCGTTTATCATCAAATGCGCCGAGCTGATGTGGATGTCCAGCGAGCTGGGAGCGAAATATTTCGCTGGCTATCAGCCGTTTATCAACCTGACCGTCGGCGGTCAGAAGCGCTCCGGCGGCGATGCCTGTAACGACCTGACCTACCTGATCATGGACGCCGTGCGCTTCGTGAAGGTTTACCAGCCGTCGCTGGCCTGCCGTATTCACAACCAGTCGCCGCAGAAGTATATGGAAAAAATCGTCGACGTCGTCAAAGCGGGGATGGGCTTCCCGGCCTGCCACTTCGACGACTCCCATATCAAGATGATGCTGCGTAAAGGCTTCGATTTCGAAGATGCCCGCGATTACTGCCTGATGGGCTGCGTCGAACCGCAGAAATCCGGCCGCATCTATCAGTGGACCTCCACCGGCTACACCCAGTGGCCCATCGCCATTGAGTTCGTTTTAAACCGCGGCCGCATGGTGCTGTTCGACAGCTATCAGGGGCTGGATACCGGCGACCTGCGCGACCTGCGCACTTTCGAAGAATTCGACGCGGCGGTGAAACAGCAGATCGCCCATATCGTGCGCCTGTCGGCGATCGGTACCGTCATCAGCCAGCGCGTGCACCGCGACGTGGCGCCGAAGCCGCTGATGTCGCTGCTGGTGGAAGGCTGCATGGAAAAAGGCAAAGACGTTGCCGCCGGCGGCGCGATGATCAACCACGGCCCGGGGCTGATCTTCTCCGGTCTGGCGACCTACGTCGACTCCATGGCGGCGATTCGTAAGCTGGTGTTTGAAGATAAGAAATACACCCTCGAGCAGGTACGCGATGCGCTGCTGGCGAACTTCGAAGGCTTTGAAGGCCTGCGCCGCGACTGCCTCAACGCGCCGAAATACGGCAACGATGATAACTACGTCGATCGGTATGCGCTGGATATCACCGAGTGGACCGAGCGCGAGTGCCGTAAGTACAAGATGCTCTACTCCACCCTGAGCCACGGCACCCTGTCCATCTCCAACAACACGCCGATCGGCGAGCTGACCAACGCCACGCCGAACGGTCGCCTGGCGTGGATGCCGCTCTCCGACGGCATCAGCCCGACTCAGGGCGCGGATAAGCAGGGCCCGACGGCGATCATCAAGTCGGTGAGCAAGATGAACGTTGAAACCATGAACATCGGCATGGTGCACAACTTCAAGTTCCTCAAAGGGCTGCTGGATACCCCGGAAGGTCGTCACGGCCTGATTACCCTGCTGCGCACCGCGTCGATTCTCGGCAACGGCCAAATGCAGTTCAGCTATGTCGATAACGACGTGCTGAAAAAAGCCCAGCAGGAGCCGGAAAAATATCGCGACCTGATCGTCCGCGTCGCGGGCTACAGCGCCTACTTCGTTGAGCTGTGTAAAGAAGTTCAGGACGAGATCATCAGCCGTACGGTCATCGAGAAGTTCTGATAAAGACACGGACGTTTTTGGACACGGATGTCCCGATCGTTTTTCTGGAGGTATGTGTGAGCGCAAAACAAGAATTAACCGGGCGAATATTCAATATTCAGAAATATTCGATCTATGACGGCGATGGGATCCGCACGCTGGTTTTTTTCAAAGGCTGCAATATTCGCTGCCCGTGGTGCGCTAACCCGGAAGGGCTGAATAGCCAGTTTCAGGTGATGTTCTCACAGGATAAATGCATTAACTGCGGCGACTGCGTCAACGTCTGCCCGGCGGGAATTCATTATCGGGCGGAAGAAAACGGCGAAATGAAGCATTTCGTCAACCGCAACAAAGACTGTATCGGCTGCCGCAAGTGCGAAGAGATCTGCACCCAGAACGCGCTGGATATTATGGGTAAAGATGTCACCGTCAGCGAGCTGATGGAGATCATCATGCAGGACTACGACTTTTATATCTCCTCCGGCGGCGGCGTCACCATCGGCGGCGGGGAAATGAGCCTGCAGACCGACTTTGCCGTCGCGCTATTTAGCGAATGCAAAAAGATGATGCTCAATACCGCCGTGGAAACGCAGGGCACCACGCCGCTGGCCAATTATCAAAAGCTGGCGCCGGTGACCGACACCTTCTTATTCGATATTAAGCAAATTAACAGCGAGCACCATAAAGCGTTATTTGGCATCGGTAACGAAGGCATTCGCCGCAACCTGGAGTGGCTGGTGGATTCCGGCGCTAACGTCATTATCCGCATGCCGCTGGTTCGCGGCTATAACGACTCGTTCGATGCCATTACCGGGGCCATTGATTATGTACAAAAGCTGGCGAAGCGCGGAAATATCCGCCGCATCGATATGCTGCCGTACCACCAGCTCGGGCGCAAAAAATATGAGCGCCTCGATATGCCCTATCCCATTACCCAGGACCCAACGTATTCCGCCGAGGAGTTAGACCGGCTGGAAACGTTCTTCACGCAGTTTGATTTTGATATTCGCTTAGTCCGCCATTAACAGGAGCCGACAATGAAAAGTTTAGGCGTAATTGAAACGCGAGGGTTAGTTGCCGCCGTTCAGGCCGTGGATGCCGCCTGTAAAAGCGCAGGCGTGTCCTGCATTGGCTACCGCAAAGTCGGTTCGGGGCTAGTGAGCGTCTGCTTTGAAGGGGAGATCAGCGCGATTCACACCGCTATCGAACGCGGCGTGGCCGTCGCCGCGCTCATCGACCCGCAGGTGAAATCCCTGACGATCGCCCGTCCGGAGCGCAGCGTCGTCGACGCTCTCAGCACTCTAAAAGGCCGTCCGCCGCGCGCGGAAGCTGCCGCGCCGCTTGAGGCTGAAGCCGTCGCGCCCGCAGCTGTGGAAACAAGGGAACCCACTGAACCCGCCGCTGCGCCTGCGCCGACGGAAGATAAAAACGCGGCGATGAGGAAAGGGAAGAAGGCATGATCGACACCCTGCTCCATGAAAAAATCGCCGCCCGCCTGAGCCACGCGGCTCCGGCTATCCCGGTCGGCATCTCTAACCGCCACGTCCATCTGGCGCAGCAGGACGTCGAAGCGCTGTTTGGCAAGGGCTACGTCCTGACGCCGTTTAAGCCGCTGCGCCAGCCGGGGCAGTTCGCGGCCCAGGAGTGCGTCACCGTGGTCGGTCCGAAGGGCTCGCTCACCCAGGTGCGCGTCCTCGGCCCAACCCGCCCGGTATCGCAGCTGGAAATCTCCCGCGCCGACTGCTTTACCCTCGGCATCAAAGCGCCGGTTCGCGAATCCGGCCAGTTGGAGAACGCGGGCAGCGCGCTGCTGATCGGCCCGGCAGGCCACGTTGAGCTGCGATCTCAGGTGATCTGCGCCTGGCGGCATATCCATATGTCGCCGCAGGACGCCCGCCAGCTGAACGTCGCCAACGGCCAGAAGGTTAGCGTCCGCAGCGACGGCGAACGCCAGTTGACCTTCGATGAAGTGGTGGTGCGGGTGCGCGAAGACTTTGCGCTGGAGTTTCATATTGATACCGAAGAGGCCAACGCCGCCGGCTTGAAAAACGGCGCGCAGGTCACGCTCATCGGCTAAAGGAGGCTCGCCATGACCGACCAACAGATGGAAGACCTGGTTGAACGCATTATCCAGCGTCTGCGGCCGCCGGTACTGGTGATGGTGACCGCCGCGGCGGGCTACCGGCACGCTATTCGTCAGCGGCTGGCCAGCTGCGGCGAGAGCCTGCACCTGGCGCTGGATAGCGGGATTGGCGACGGCGAGCAGTGGCGGGCTATTGGTAAAACGCTGGCGGCGGCCGACTGGCAACAGGAGCTGCCTTCTGCCTCGTATAAGGCGCTGTTGCTGCCGTTTCTCGACTACCCGCTGGCGGCGGATCTGCTGAAGGGTTCCCTGCACAGTCCCGTTGCCCGCCGCGTGCACGATGCCCTGCTGAGCGGCCTGCCGGTACTGGCGCTGCGCTATCACTGCGATCCCGCCAGCGAGCTTAATCAGCTGCGTGGAGCGCAGCCTGATACCGCTTACGCCGGGCATATGCAGGCCACGCTGGCCCGCCTGGCCGAATGCGGCATCGCGCTGTGCACCATGAACGAATTGCTGGAGAAGCTGACGTCGGGTCGCGAAGCGGCGGCGCCGTCGGCGAGCAGCCCGCGGCGTTATCTCACTGTCACAGACGTGGTGAATAATCCGGCGCTGGCCTGTGCTCCTGAAGCGCAGTTGACCGATGCCGCTATCGATTTTTTAAAAAACAGAAAAAAAGAACCTTACCTTAAATAGTAAACCCGGAGTTTAACTTATGTCTTCAAAAACAAAGTGTTGGCTATGGATGCTGCTGGTTATCGTTTCCGAAACCTCAGCCACCTCCACCCTCAAAATGTTCGGCGGCAGTGAAGGGATGACCAAAATGCTGCTGCTCGGGCTACTGGTGCTGCTGTACTGCACCTGCTACTACTCGCTGTCCCGCGCGGTGAAGGATATTCCCGTCGGTCTGGCCTACGCCACCTGGTCCGGTACCGGCATCCTCGTGGTGTCGACCCTGGGAATGGCGTTTTACGGCCAGCACCCGGACACCGCCGCCATTATCGGTATGGCGGTTATCGCCAGCGGGATCGTGATCATGAACCTGTTTTCCAAAATGGGTAGCGAAGAGAGCGAGGAAGCGCCCGCGCAACCAGTCGCTGCATCTCTGGACAAAAAAGTCGCCAACTAACAAAAAAAGGAATTACCTATGTTTAACCTCGGATTTTTATGGCTGGCGCTGTCTATCGGCTCCGAAATCACCGGCACATCGATGATCAAAAAGACCAACGGCTTCAGCAAGCTGGCGCCGTCGGTGCTGGTGGTCTGCGCCTACGGCCTGTGCTACTTCGCCCTCACCCGCGCGATGAGCACTATTCCGGTCGGCGTCGCCTACTCGCTGTGGTGCGGTTTTGGCATCGTCGGCGTCACGATTTGCTCAATGATCCTTTATAAGCAAAAACCGGATATCCCGGCCATTCTCGCCATGGTGCTGATCATCTCCGGCGGCATCATTATGAACGTCTTCTCCAGCATGTAAGTCCCGCCTGCGCCTTCATTGATTGCGGTGAAGGCGCTAATAACCTCACTCAATAAGCCATTATTGGCGTAATAAAAAAACAAAAAACCATCGCCTGCTAATCAATAACGCTAAAAAGACGACGAGCGTCAAATTTTTATACTCCGCTTATCGATAAATAATTTTTTGTGATTTTAATCGTGGTTATTTTCTCATTTTACCTTATTTTTATGGCATCCCTTCACTCACAGAGGACGATGTCATGACGCAAAAATCGATTTATCGCCTCATTGCCCAGGGCGGCCTGGACGACTGGTATAATTTAGATCACCGCATCTCCAACGACTTCCCTCGTTAATTCTCCGCTGCTGTTCATTCCCTAAAAAATTAATTCAGCACTGCGTTTAGTCGCTATTTGTTGCGTCTGTTATTTGTCGCCAAATAGCCAAACGCGGCACAGCATCCCCATGGAGAAAATAAATGAAACGTATTCCTGAGCCGTTCCGCATTAAAATGGTCGAAAACATTCGTATGACTACCTTTGACGATCGCGTCAAAGCGCTGGAAGAGGCGGGCTATAACCCGTTTTTGCTCAACAGCCAGGACGTGTATATCGACCTGCTGACCGACTCCGGCACCGGCGCGATGAGCGACCATCAGTGGGCCGGGCTGATGATGGGCGACGAAGCCTACGCCGGGTCGCGTAACTATCAGCATCTGTGCGAAAAGGTCAAAGAGATTATCGGCTATCCATATACCATTCCCACCCATCAGGGGCGCGGCGCGGAGCAGATTCTGTTCCCGAGCCTGATTGCTCGCCGCAAGTCGGCGCATCCGGTGTTTATTTCCAACTTCCACTTCGATACCACCGCCGCGCACGTGGAGCTCAACGGCGCGAAAGCCATTAACGTGGTGACGCCGAAAGCCTTCGACACTACCTCGTGGTACGACTGGAAAGGCAACTTTGATATTGATTTGCTCAAAGCGACCATCGCCGAACACGGCGCGGAAAACGTGGCGGCGATTATTACCACCGTCACCTGTAACAGCTCCGGCGGCCAACCGGTATCGCTGGCAAATATGCGCGAGGTGTATCAGATTGCCCGCCAGAATAATATTCCGGTGGTGATCGACTCCGCCCGCTTCTGCGAAAACGCCTGGTTTATTAAACAGCGCGAAGAGGGCTACGCCGATAAATCGGTGAAAGAGATTATTCTTGAGATGTACCAGTACGGCGATATGCTGACCATGTCCGCCAAGAAAGACCCGATGGTGAATATCGGCGGACTCTGCTGCTTCCGCGATGACGAAGATCTCTTCAACGAAGTGCGCATCCGCTGCGTGCCGATGGAGGGCTTTGTCACCTACGGCGGCCTGGCGGGGCGCGATATGGAGGCGTTGGCTATCGGCCTGGAAGAAGGGACCAACGAGGATTACCTCGCTTATCGCATCAATCAGGTGGAATACCTCGGCGAACGCCTGCGCGAAGGCGGCATTCCGATTCAGTATCCGACCGGCGGCCATGCGGTGTTCGTCGATGCTAAGCTGCTGCTGCCGCATATCCCACCGGAGCAGTTCCCGGCGCACGCGCTAAACAACGAGCTGTATCTGGAAGCGGGCATCCGCAGCGTGGAAATCGGCTCCCTGTTGCTGGGCCGCGACCCGCAAACCGGCAAACAGAAGGCGTCGCCGATGGAGCTGCTGCGCCTGACCATTCCGCGCCGGGTTTATACCAACGATCATATGGACTATATCGCTGATGCGCTGATCGCCGTTAAGGCCCGCGCCGCCACGATTAAGGGTCTGACCTTTACCTATGAGCCGCCGGTACTGCGCCACTTTGTCGCCAGACTGAAACCGGTGAAATAAATAACGTCCTGGCGCTCTCGCAACGGGAGCGCCATTAATTTAAATCCATCTCTTTAAGCTCAATCATTCGGGTTGCGCCGGGTAGCCGTTTGCCCGCAGCCGTTATCTGTACCCTAAATAATTCGAGTTGCAGAAAGGCGGCAAGAGAGGGACAAATTCGTCGGGAACGAATTTGACCAGCCGAAGGCTGGCCTCCGGTGAGAGGCAGGAGCCTCTCATTAATCCCCAGGAGCTTACTGAGGTAAGTGACTGGGGTGAGTGAACGCAGCCAACACATCTGCAACTTGAAGTATGACGGGTATAATAATTATAGCCACGTGAGGAATGCACCTTATGGCTACACTATCAGTCTCAAAAGCGGTCTCAACAAATACGCCATCGCTGATTGGCGGAGCGATGATTATCGGCGGCACGATTATTGGCGCCGGCATGTTTTCTTTACCGGTGGTGATGTCCGGTGCCTGGTTTTTCTGGTCGCTGTTGGCGCTCATTTTTACCTGGTTTTGCATGCTGCACTCCGGGTTAATGATCCTCGAAGCCAATCTCAATTATCATATTGGCGCCAGCTTCGACACGATTACCAAGGATTTACTCGGAAACGGCTGGAATATTATTAACGGCCTGACCGTCGCCTTTGTTTTATATATCCTGACCTACGCCTATATTTCCGCCAGCGGTTCTGTTATTCAGCATACTTTTGCGCAGATGAACCTCGCGGTTCCCGCACGCCTGGGCGGACTGGCGTTCGCGCTGGTGGTCGCCTTTATCGTCTGGCTGAGTACGAAAGCGGTAAGCCGGATGACGACTATTGTGCTGGGCGCCAAAATCCTCACCTTCTTTATGACCTTCGGCGGCCTGATGTGGCACGTGGAGCCCGCGATTCTGTTTAACCGCTCAGAAGCCAACGCGTCATATTTGCCCTACGTGCTGATGACGCTACCGTTCTGTCTCGCCTCATTTGGCTATCACGGTAACGTCCCCAGCCTGATGAAGTATTACGGTAAAGATCCGCTTATCATTCGCCGCTGCCTGCTGCTCGGCACGCTGATGGCGCTGGTGCTGTATATCATCTGGCTGGTCGGCACCATGGGTAATATCCCGCGCCCGGCGTTTATTGCTATCGCCGAAAAAGGCGGCAATATCGACGTGCTGGTACAGACCTTAAGCGGCCTGCTGAACAGTTCGACCCTGGACTTACTGCTGACGGTCTTTTCCAACTTCGCCGTCGCCAGCTCGTTCCTGGGCGTCACGCTCGGCCTGTTTGATTATCTGGCGGATCTGTTTAAGTTTGACGATAGCCGGCTGGGGCGGTTTAAAACCGCGCTGGTGACCTTTCTGCCGCCGATCGCCGGCGGGCTGCTGTGGCCTAACGGTTTTATCTACGCCATTGGTTTCGCCGGTCTCGCCGCCACCGTCTGGGCCGCTATCGTCCCCGCCCTGCTGGCGCGCGCCTCGCGCAGGCGTTTCGGCAGCCCGAACTATCGGGTCTGGGGCGGCAATGCCATGATTATCCTGATTTTGTGCTTCGGCGGCGCCAACGCAATAATTCATATTTTATCCAGCTTTAACCTGCTGCCGGTTTATCGCTGAATGAAAAAGGGCTTTTACTGCCGCGGCTTTTCGTGGCAGGATAAAAAGATGAACAGAAACGTTGTCATCTCTCACCTCCGCCGTTGGTGGCTGCCTGCATAACAGGCGGCAAGATTTGACGTTTCCTCTATTCAAAGCCGCCGGAAGGCGGCTTTGTTGTTTCTGAGTGTCGCCCTTCGGCCTGATAGCATCCTAAGGAGTCACTCATGAACACCAGCCAAACGATCCTGACCGGCGACCGTCCTACCGGCCAGCTGCACCTCGGCCACTACGTCGGTTCCCTGCGCCAGCGCGTGCTGCTCCAGCACGACCACCAGCAGTTTATCCTCGTCGCGGATCTCCAGGGTCTGACCGACAACGGCAGCAACCCGCAAAAAATCAGCAGCAATATCCTTGAGGTGATGGCTGATTATCTCGCCGTCGGCATCGATCCGCAGAAGACCACCATTTGCCTGCAATCCGCCCTGCCGGCGCTGGCCGAACTCAGCGCGCTGTATATGAATATTGTCACCGTCGCCCGGGTTGAACGTAATCCGACGGTAAAAAATGAAATCGCCCAGAAGGGGTTTTCCCGCTCGCTGCCGGTGGGATTTTTAGCCTATCCCATTAGCCAGGCCGCCGATATCACCGCCTTTAAGGCCGAACTGGTGCCGGTCGGCGACGATCAGCTACCGATGATTGAACAGACCAATGAGATCGTGCACAAAATGAATAGCCTGACCACGACGCCGATCTTACAGCACTGCAAAGCGCTGCTCAGCGACGTCAGCCGCCTGCCGGGCATCGATGGCAATGCCAAAATGTCGAAATCGCTGGGGAACACCCTCACCCTTTCGGCCAGTGAAGAGGAGATCCATCGTGCGGTCAGCGCCATGTATACCGACCCGAATCACCTGCGGGTCGCCGACCCGGGTCAGGTAGAAGGCAACGTGGTCTTCACTTATCTCGACGCCTTTCATGCTGATAAGGCTTTCGTTGCCGATATGAAAGCCCACTATCGGCGCGGAGGACTGGGAGACAGGCAGTGTAAAAACGCGCTGGAGACCTGCTTACAGGAGCTGCTGGCGCCAATACGCGAACGCCGGGCGACCTATATTCAGGATAAAGGCATGCTGCTGACGCTGCTGCGCCGGGGAAGCGAGCGAGCGCACGAACTGACACAACGGACGCTGCATGAAGTGAAGCGTGGCCTGGGGCTGCCGGTGCTGTTTTGAGGCGCGGAGATCTCGCCGCATTGAAATCCGCTGCCACATCTCTCCCGGGGGCGGCGCTTGGCGCGCCTTGCCCGGGCTACATGTTCACAGCCGTCTGCGATCCGGTAGCCCGGACAGGCGCAGCGCGCCGCCTCCGGGATGGGCCGTCAGCTTAATTTCCGTCGCTTTCATGCATTTTCACGCAGTTGCGCCCATCGCGCTTGGCGACGTACAGCGCGCTGTCGGCATCGCGCAGCAGCAGATTGTAATCCGGATGACCGGTGTGGACGGCGTAGCCGATGCTGGCGGTAATCGAAATCTCATTGTCAGCGCCAACGCTAAACGCCAGTTGGCTGATTTTTTTACGCAGCCGTTCAAGGATAGTAAAAGCTTCCGCCGCGCCGGTCTCCACCAGCACCAGCAGAAACTCCTCGCCGCCGTAGCGGAAGATATAATCACTGGAACGAATGTTATCGCTGAGCAACTCCGCAACATGCTTGATGGCCCGATCACCGACCATATGACCCCAGCTATCATTGATCTCTTTAAAGTGGTCGATATCGATAATCGCCACCGTCATCGGCAGCTCATACTCCATCGCCAGCGTCACTTCATGCTTGAGGACAACCGGCAGATAGCGACGGTTCAGCAGGCTGGTCAGCGAATCCTTACCGCTTTGCATCTGCGACAGGCTGCTAAAGAGTACCCCCAGCTGGCTGCCGATCTGCTGGCAATGGATATGAATCCCCTGCAGCAGAGCCTGCGTATTTTTATACTCAGAACCGTCAGAGGAGGATTTCCAGGCGGATAACAGCGCATCCACCTTGCTAATTAAATCGGCGATCTCCTCCATTTGCGGATTTTTGTTAAAATAACGCACGCATTTATGGCGGAACCACAGACCAAATTCCGAATCAGATAATAACGCGCCGTTAATATCTGTCTTATTATCGCTAACGATATTAAAAATAGCGGTATTTTCCCAACCGGAGAGCGAGGCCTGCTGCTTGCCATATTCCAGCGGAACGTTATCCATCAGGCTATACAGGCGGTAGGCTTCTTCATTTTTTGTCGCCCGATAGTGCGACAAAGTATAGGCATGACACATCATCTCTACCGCCATGTTAATGGCCATGATGGCGTAGTAGATGGCGGCGACGCTGGTTTCGCGATCGAGGTGACTATCGCGGATATTTTCAATCAGCCCGGCTTTTAGCTGGCGCGCGCCGCGAAGCACGGCCTCTGCCGGGATACCGATACGCGAATGGATGCTGCCGATCAGGTACTGCCGCTCCGCCAGCGCCTGCAAATTCTCTTTCTCACACATCAGGATATCTTTCACCCACCCGGCCAGCGAGCTACTGAGCCGCTCCTGGACTAAATCATAGGTAAGATGCCTGGCGATATCCGGGTCCTGAAAAATAAAGTCATAGAAACGGGTCGCTAACGCCTCCGCCTGCTGCCCGGCGATATTTTTAAGTACCGCCTTCACCTCCGGCGTCAGGCTGTCGTACAGCGGCAACCATTCCTTAAAAATAATTGAGATATATTTTTGGCTTTCATCTTTCATTGAATAAAGCGCTCGCCTGGCGTGAGTGTATTTTCAGGGCCGGAGATCATACAACAGTTCTCCTGGAGCAACCAGATTAAAAATGCGCCAGTTCCCTACCAATAATATCCTCAGGTTATTAGCGTTGTGCGATAGCTTATAAGTATGATGATTTAATGAAGCGCTATGAGATTGTACGAGCGAGTGCCCGAAGCATTAAACCCAAATAGTATTATGGGTAATATTGGCATATCGGTTCGCGGCTGTTTTTATGTTAACCCTGCGACAAGTCCATGTTTTCCATATGGACATAATTAGTGCGGGTGTTAGTATTGCATTGACGGTAGCAATAAATATGCGTGTTTCATTTAAGGCGAGGATTGCTGATGATGACCACATTAATCGCACCTCTTTCCGACCGGTTCGCCGCGCAGCAGGATTCACGCGCCGGTTGGCCTTGCCCCCCATTCCTCCCTTTCCTGAAGAGACGATACTTCGCCACGCGGAGGAGAAGCGCGCACCACTCAGCCTATGGAACAAAGCGAGTCGCATATGGACAAAATCAAACGACGTTGGGTTGGATACGTTATTGGTTTACTGGTGGTGATTGCCGCAGCGGCATGGTGGATGCTGCGCCCGCCGGGAATTCCGGCGGGCTTTGCCAGCAGTAACGGCAGAATTGAAGCTACGGAAGTCGATATCGCCACCAAAACCGCCGGGCGTATCGAGACGATACTGGTCAAGGAGGGGCAGTTTGTTCACCAGGGTGACGTTCTGGCCCGCATGGATACCCGCGTGCTCAACGAACAACGGCTGGAAGCCGCTGCGCAAATCAAGGAAGCAGAGAGCGCGATTGCCGCCGCGAAAGCCCTGCTCGACCAGCGCCAAAGCGAAATGCGCGCTACGGAAGCGGTAGTGAAGCAGCGGCAGGCGGAGCTGAACTCCTCGGCTAAACGACACGTCCGCTCCAGCACGCTCTCGCAGCGCGGCGCGGTCTCCGCGCAGCAGCTGGATGACGACCAGGCGGCGGCAGAAAGCGCCAGAGCGGCGCTGGAATCCGCCAAAGCGCAGGTCTCTGCCGCCAGGGCCGCAATTGAGGCGGCGCGAACCAGCATCATTCAGGCGCAAACCCGGGTCGAGGCCGCCCAGGCGACCGAACGGCGGATTATCGCCGATATCGACGATAGCGAGCTGAAAGCCCCGCGCGATGGCCGCATTCAGTACCGCGTCGCCGAACCGGGAGAGGTGCTGGCGGCGGGCGGCCGGGTGCTGAATATGGTCGACTTATCCGATGTCTATATGACCTTCTTCCTGCCTACCGAGCAGGCAGGTCTGCTGGCGCTGGGCAGCGAAGCGCGAATTATCCTTGATGCCGCGCCGAATCTGGTGATCCCCGCCAATATCAGTTTTGTCGCCAGTGTGGCGCAGTTTACGCCTAAAACGGTGGAAACCAGCGACGAAAGGCTGAAACTGATGTTCCGCGTGAAAGCCCGCATTCCGCCAGCGCTGCTGGCGGAGCATCTGGAGTATGTGAAGACCGGCCTGCCCGGGATGGCCTGGGTTCGTCTGGATAACCAGCTGGCGTGGCCTGAAGCGCTGACGGTGAGGCTACCGCAATGAAAACCGTCGCCCGCCTGGAAAACGTTAGCCAGCGCTTTGGCGCAACCGTCGCGCTGAAGGACATTACGCTGAGCATTCCCGCCCGCCGTATGGTAGGGCTGATCGGGCCCGATGGCGTGGGCAAGTCCAGCCTGCTCTCGCTGATTTCCGGCGCGCGCGTGATTGAGCGCGGTAACGTCATGGTGCTCGGCGGCGATATGAGCGATGTGCGCCATCGCCAGGATGTCTGCCCGAAAATCGCCTGGATGCCCCAGGGGCTGGGGAAGAACCTCTACCACACTCTGTCGGTCTATGAAAACGTCGATTTCTTCGCCCGTCTGTTCGGCCATGATAAAGCCGAACGCGACATCCGCATCAATGAGCTGCTCCAGAGTACCGGCCTGGCGCCGTTTCGCGATCGTCCGGCAGGAAAACTCTCCGGGGGGATGAAACAAAAGCTCGGCCTGTGCTGCGCGCTTATTCACGACCCGCAGCTGCTGATACTCGATGAACCCACCACCGGCGTCGATCCCCTCTCGCGAGCGCAGTTTTGGGATCTGATCGACAACATCCGCCAGCGTCAGCCGGAGATGAGCGTCCTGGTCGCCACCGCTTACATGGAGGAGGCGGAGCGCTTTGACTGGCTGGTAGCCATGAACGCGGGGGAAGTTCTGGCGACCGGCAGCGCCGATGAGCTTAAAGCGCACACGGCGAGTCAGACGCTGGAGCAGGCATTTATCGCCCTGCTACCCGAAGCTCAGCGCCTGGCGCATAAAGAGGTGATCATCCCGCCGCGCCAGGCCGATGAAAGCGAAATTGCGATTGAAGCGCGCGGGCTCACCATGCGCTTCGGTAATTTTATCGCCGTTGACCACGTGAACTTTCGTATCGCCCGCGGCGAGATTTTCGGTTTCCTCGGCTCTAACGGCTGCGGCAAATCAACGACCATGAAAATGCTGACCGGGTTGCTACCGGCCAGCGAAGGCGAGGCGTGGCTGTTTGGCCAACCGGTCGACCCCAGGGACATCGAAACCCGCCGCCGCGTCGGCTATATGTCGCAGGCCTTTTCCCTCTATAGCGAACTGACCGTGCGGCAAAACCTCGAACTGCATGCCCGCCTGTTCCATATACCGGATGCGGAGATCCCCGGACGGATCGCCGAAATGAGCCAGCGCTTTATGCTGGAAGAGGTTGAGGACACCCTGCCCGCTTCGCTGCCGCTAGGTATCCGCCAGCGGCTCTCGCTGGCGGTCGCGGTGATCCACCGCCCGGAAATGTTAATCCTTGATGAACCCACCTCCGGCGTCGATCCGGTGGCCCGGGATATGTTCTGGCAGCTAATGGTCGATCTTGCGCGTCAGGACCGGGTGACGATTTTTATCTCCACCCATTTTATGAATGAAGCGGAGCGTTGCGATCGCATTTCGCTGATGCATGCCGGAAAAGTGCTGGCCAGCAATACGCCGCAGGCGCTGGTCGAACAGCGCGGATCGGCCAGCCTTGAAGAGGCGTTCATTGCCTGGCTACAGGAAGCAGCGGATACCGCCCAGCCGCCTGATGCGCAGGCTGCACCGGTTCCCGCGATAGAACACAAAGCCGAAAGCGTGGCGCCGCGCCAGGGGTTTAGCCTGCAGCGCCTGTTTAGCTACAGTCGCCGCGAAGCGCTTGAGCTTCGCCGCGATCCGGTGCGATCGACCCTGGCCCTGCTCGGCACCGTGATCCTGATGTTTATCATGGGCTACGGGATCAGTATGGACGTCGAAGATCTGCGGTTTGCGGTGCTCGACCGCGACCAGACCGTCAGCAGCCAGGCCTGGTCGCAAAATATCGCCGGTTCGCGCTACTTCATCGAACAACCGCCGCTGCAAAGCTATAGCGAACTGGACAGAAGAATGCGTAACGGCGAGCTGGCGGTGGCTATCGAAATTCCGCCTAATTTTGGCCGTGATATCGCCCGGGGAACGCCGGTGCAAATTGGCGTATGGGTGGACGGCGCGATGCCGAACCGCGCGGAAACGGTGCGCGGCTACGTGCAGGCCATGCATCTGGCCTGGCTACAGGAGATGGCCGGTCGCCAGGCCAGCCCCAATCGCGATACATCGCTGATTTCCATCGAGACCCGCTACCGCTATAACCCGGATGTGAAGAGCCTGCCGGCAATCGTCCCGGCGGTAATTCCGCTGCTGTTGATGATGATCCCGGCGATGCTCAGCGCGCTTAGCGTGGTCCGCGAGAAAGAGCTCGGCTCAATTATCAATTTGTACGTGACGCCAACCACCCGCAGCGAATTTCTGCTGGGTAAACAGGTGCCGTATATCGTGCTGGGGATGTTCAACTTCTTCCTGCTCTGCGCGCTGTCGGTCTTTGTTTTTGGCGTACCGCACAAAGGGAGTTTTCTGACGCTCACCCTCGCCGCGCTGCTCTACGTCACTATCGCCACCGGGCTTGGCCTGCTGATCTCCACCTTTATGAAAAGCCAGATTGCGGCGATTTTCGGCACCGCGATCATTACGCTTATCCCGGCGACGCAGTTCTCGGGAATGATCGATCCCGTTGCCTCGCTGGAAGGGCCCGGCCGCTGGATTGGCCAGATTTATCCAACCAGCCACTTTCTGACCATCGCGCGCGGAACGTTCTCCAAAGCGCTGAATCTGACGGATTTGTGGGGATCCTTTATTCCGCTGCTTATCGCAGTTCCGCTGGTGCTGGGCCTGAGCGTGTGGCTGTTGAAAAAACAGGAGGGATAATGCGCGGATTACGCAATATTTATAATTTGGGGATGAAAGAGCTACGCAGCCTGCTGGGCGATAAAGCGATGCTGACGTTAATTGTCTTTGCTTTTACCGTCTCGGTGTACTCCTCCGCGACCGTCATGCCGGGTTCGCTGCATCTGGCGCCCATCGCTATTGCCGACATGGATAAGTCGCAGCTCTCATCGCGCATTATCAATGGGTTTTACCGGCCCTGGTTTTTGCCGCCGGCGCTGATCACCGCTGATGAGATGGATGCCGGGCTGGATGCGGGACGCTATACTTTCGCCATCAATATTCCGCCGGGTTTCCAGCACGACGTTCTGGCCGGACGCCAGCCCGAGCTGCAGGTTAACGTCGACGCGACGCGAATGAGCCAGGCGTTTACCGGCAATAGCTATATCCAGAATATCGTCACCGGCGAGGTGAACAGCTTTGTCGCCCGCTACCGGGACAACGGCACGCTGCCGGTTGAGCTGGCCGTCAGAATGCGTTTTAACCCGAACCTGGAACAGGAGCGTTTTGGCGCCGTCATGGCAATTATCAATAATATCACCATGCTGGCGATCGTGCTGACCGGTTCGGCGCTGATACGTGAGCGGGAACATGGCACCATAGAGCACCTGCTGGTTATGCCGGTCACGCCGTTTGAGATCATGATGGCGAAGATATGGTCAATGGGGCTGGTGGTGCTGGTGGTTTCCGGACTCTCCCTGATCTTGATGGTTCAGGGTGTATTGCAAGTACCGATAGAGGGCTCGATATCGCTCTTTATGCTTGGGGTGGCCCTGAGCCTGTTTGCCACCACCTCGATCGGCATTTTTATGGGTACGGTGGCGCGTTCCATGCCGCAGCTGGGGCTGCTGATGATTCTGGTGCTGTTGCCGCTGCAGATGCTTTCCGGCGGCTCGACGCCACGGGAAAGTATGCCGCAGGCTGTACAGGATATTATGCTCACCATGCCGACAACCCACTTTGTCAGTCTGGCGCAGGCCATTCTTTATCGCGGCGCGGATTTCTCGATCGTCTGGCCGCAGTTTCTGACGCTGCTAGCTATCGGTGGGGTGTTTTTTACTGTCGCGCTACTGCGTTTTCGTAAAACGATCGGTGAGATGGCCTGAGTCAATGCCGGTGCCGCTCCCTGTGGTCGCAGCATCGGCGTTATTTATTTCGATTCATAAAGCGCCGCAGAGCCCAGGTGAACCCCATCGCCATGCTGAACAGGATAAACAGCAGCAGCACCCAGCTGACGGAAATTCTCAGTAGCGCGCTTAGCGTCATAAGTGGCTGAAGATAGACGGTAAAGGAGTGTTCGGTAGGCTTTCCGAGCAGAACCATCAGCCCATCTGTTAACCAGACAAGCGCCCGACATACCAGCCAGATGATCGCCGGCCAGCAGAGCAAGACCAGAAAGGTAAAACGCTCCCGGATATAATTTATTGGTTGGCGCAGAGGAGGCCAGTTAATCAGAAATTTCATTTATATTCTCATATTGCCAGCCGGTAACATGCACTATTCGTCAAAAGACGTTACCGGGTTAGCTTCCATACAGGCAATGCACCCTATGTTTTTAGCAAATTTGAATTAACTTAAACCAGATCGAGTTAACAAAGTGTTAAGGACACTAAGTCATTTCGCAGAAAAAGTCCAGCTGTTATGCCTGCTTCCCGGCATGATAAGGGGGTTCCGTATCTATTTGTTAACCTGATTACATTAGAGTAACTTAAGAATTAAACCGGAAATATTCTTAATATAATTCACATTAAATATTAAGAGACGAGTTTATATATATTTTTATTTTCATATAAAACATACATCCTAAGAAACACCTCCTTCATAAGGTTATTTTATTGAGAAAATAAATCCTTTGCAGGTTATTTCTCAATAAAAAAACAGGCTTAAAAGGGCACTATTTTCTCCTTCACCGCAGCTGATAATCATTTCCTCTAACGACTCGCCTCAATATTCAGCGTTCTTGTTCCAAGTCCAGATCAGACAGGAAAACCACTTCAATTTCATTGCGATATAAATCAATATTGTTTTAATACGGCGGATACCTCATCACAATAGCCGTTCGGCTGACACGTTCAGTAATGTTAGGTATTGCTGTATCAGCTGCTGAAACGGCCGAACTCATCCTATAAGGTAAACTAAAGGAACAGCCCGCTGCGTCACTTTCATGCGTTAGCGACGCTTTAACCGGAGGGAGGGCGTATGACAGGCTTCAGGCTGGAAAACATGAATGCTGTCGGTAACGTGATACAACTCTGGCGTTAGTTCTCAGGCCACAAAAACGCAAAAAGCCCATCCGTCAGGATGGGCTCTTCACGTGTTTGATGCCTGGCAGTTCCCTACTCTCACATGGGGAGACCCCACACTACCATCGGCGCTACGGCGTTTCACTTCTGAGTTCGGCATGGGGTCAGGTGGGACCACCGCGCTATCGCCGCCAGGCAAATTCTGTTGTCAGAAACGAATCTTTTACACCGATGCTGCGTTGGCTGCATTCGTAAAGTCAGTCACATACCTCAGTATGCTCCTTCCTTTACTTCATTTGCCGCCTTGCCTCAGCGTAAAATCTTTCGTTCCCGAAAATCTGTAATCAATGCTGAAATTGTTGTCTCTCAAATCCGCCAAAACATCTTCGGCGTTGTAAGGTTAAGCCTCACGGTTCATTAGTACCGGTTAGCTCAACGCATCGCTGCGCTTACACACCCGGCCTATCAACGTCGTCGTCTTCAACGTTCCTTCAGGACTCTCAAGGAGTCAGGGAGAACTCATCTCGGGGCAAGTTTCGTACTTAGATGCTTTCAGCACTTATCTCTTCCGCATTTAGCTACCGGGCAATGCCATTGGCATGACAACCCGAACACCAGTGATGCGTCCACTCCGGTCCTCTCGTACTAGGAGCAGCCCCCCTCAATTCTCCAGCGCCCACGGCAGATAGGGACCGAACTGTCTCACGACGTTCTAAACCCAGCTCGCGTACCACTTTAAATGGCGAACAGCCATACCCTTGGGACCTACTTCAGCCCCAGGATGTGATGAGCCGACATCGAGGTGCCAAACACCGCCGTCGATATGAACTCTTGGGCGGTATCAGCCTGTTATCCCGGAGTACCTTTTATCCGTTGAGCGATGGCCCTTCCATTCAGAACCACCGGATCACTATGACCTGCTTTCGCACCTGCTCGCGCCGTCACGCTCGCAGTCAAGCCAGCTTATGCCATTGCACTAACCTCCTGATGTCCGACCAGGATTAGCTGACCTTCGTGCTCCTCCGTTACTCTTTAGGAGGAGACCGCCCCAGTCAAACTACCCACCAGACACTGTCCGCAACCCGGATTACGGGCCCACGTTAGAACACCAGCCATTAAAGGGTGGTATTTCAAGGATGGCTCCATGCAGACTGGCGTCCACACTTCAAAGCCTCCCACCTATCCTACACATCAAGGACCAGTGTTCAGTGTCAAGCTATAGTAAAGGTTCACGGGGTCTTTCCGTCTTGCCGCGGGTACACTGCATCTTCACAGCGAGTTCAATTTCACTGAGTCTCGGGTGGAGACAGCCTGGCCATCATTACGCCATTCGTGCAGGTCGGAACTTACCCGACAAGGAATTTCGCTACCTTAGGACCGTTATAGTTACGGCCGCCGTTTACCGGGGCTTCGATCAAGAGCTTCTCCTTACGGATAACCCCATCAATTAACCTTCCGGCACCGGGCAGGCGTCACACCGTATACGTCCACTTTCGTGTTTGCACAGTGCTGTGTTTTTAATAAACAGTTGCAGCCAGCTGGTATCTTCGACTGATTTCAGCTCCATGAGTAAATCACTTCACCTACATATCAGCGTGCCTTCTCCCGAAGTTACGGCACCATTTTGCCTAGTTCCTTCACCCGAGTTCTCTCAAGCGCCTTGGTATTCTCTACCTGACCACCTGTGTCGGTTTGGGGTACGATTTGATGTTACCTGATGCTTAGAGGCTTTTCCTGGAAGCAGGGCATTTGTCACTTCAGCACCGTAGTGCCTCGTCATCACACCTCAGCGTTAGTAAGGTTCCGGATTTACCTGGAATCTCCGCCTACATGCTTAAACCGGGACAACCGTCGCCCGGCCAACATAGCCTTCTCCGTCCCCCCTTCGCAGTAACACCAAGTACAGGAATATTAACCTGTTTCCCATCGACTACGCCTTTCGGCCTCGCCTTAGGGGTCGACTCACCCTGCCCCGATTAACGTTGGACAGGAACCCTTGGTCTTCCGGCGTGCGGGTTTTTCACCCGCATTATCGTTACTTATGTCAGCATTCGCACTTCTGATACCTCCAGCAACCCTCACAGGCCACCTTCAACGGCTTACAGAACGCTCCCCTACCCAACAACGCATAAGCGTCGCTGCCGCAGCTTCGGTGCATGGTTTAGCCCCGTTACATCTTCCGCGCAGGCCGACTCGACCAGTGAGCTATTACGCTTTCTTTAAATGATGGCTGCTTCTAAGCCAACATCCTGGCTGTCTGGGCCTTCCCACATCGTTTCCCACTTAACCATGACTTTGGGACCTTAGCTGGCGGTCTGGGTTGTTTCCCTCTTCACGACGGACGTTAGCACCCGCCGTGTGTCTCCCGTGATAACATTCTTCGGTATTCGTAGTTTGCATCGGGTTGGTAAGTCGGGATGACCCCCTAGCCGAAACAGTGCTCTACCCCGAAGATGAGTTCACGAGGCGCTACCTAAATAGCTTTCGGGGAGAACCAGCTATCTCCCGGTTTGATTGGCCTTTCACCCCCAGCCACAAGTCATCCGCTAATTTTTCAACATTAGTCGGTTCGGTCCTCCAGTTAGTGTTACCCAACCTTCAACCTGCCCATGGCTAGATCACCGGGTTTCGGGTCTATACCCTGCAACTTAACGCCCAGTTAAGACTCGGTTTCCCTGCGGCTCCCCTATACGGTTAACCTTGCTACAGAATATAAGTCGCTGACCCATTATACAAAAGGTACGCAGTCACCCAACAAGTGGGCTCCTACTGCTTGTACGTACACGGTTTCAGGTTCTTTTTCACTCCCCTCGCCGGGGTTCTTTTCGCCTTTCCCTCACGGTACTGGTTCACTATCGGTCAGTCAGGAGTATTTAGCCTTGGAGGATGGTCCCCCATATTCAGACAGGATACCACGTGTCCCGCCCTACTCTTCGAGTTCACAGCCTGTGCGTTTTAGTGTACGGGAGTATCACCCTGTACCCTGCGACTTTCCAGACGCTTCCACTAACACACAAGCTGATTCAGACTCCGGGCTGCTCCCCGTTCGCTCGCCGCTACTGGGGGAATCTCGGTTGATTTCTTTTCCTCGGGGTACTTAGATGTTTCAGTTCCCCCGGTTCGCCTCGTTTGACTATGTATTCATCAAACGATAGTGCAACGAATTGCACTGGGTTTCCCCATTCGGACATCGCCGGCTGTAACGGTTCATATCACCTTACCGACGCTTTTCGCAGATTAGCACGTCCTTCATCGCCTCTGACTGCCAGGGCATCCACCGTGTACGCTTAGTCGCTTAACCTCACAACCCGAAGATGTTTCGTAAAACATCGTCGTGTCGCGAAAATTTGAGAGACTCGAACACACATAACATGTGTGTCGTTTCAATTTTCAGCTTGATCCAGATTTTTAAAGAGCAAATATCTCAAACGTCACCCGAAGATGAGTTTTGAGATATCGGTTGGTTGTGCCTTTCACTCACAGCCAGCAAGTGGCGTCCCCTAGGGGATTCGAACCCCTGTTGCCGCCGTGAAAGGGCGGAGTCCTAACCGCTAGACGAAGGGGACACGAGGTGTCACGACTTCGCAGCCGTCTTGCTTCTTTACATCTATCAGACAATCTGTGTGAGCACTACAAAGGCAGGTTCTTTAAGGTAAGGAGGTGATCCAACCGCAGGTTCCCCTACGGTTACCTTGTTACGACTTCACCCCAGTCATGAATCACAAAGTGGTAAGCGCCCTCCCGAAGGTTAAGCTACCTACTTCTTTTGCAACCCACTCCCATGGTGTGACGGGCGGTGTGTACAAGGCCCGGGAACGTATTCACCGTGGCATTCTGATCCACGATTACTAGCGATTCCGACTTCATGGAGTCGAGTTGCAGACTCCAATCCGGACTACGACATACTTTATGAGGTCCGCTTGCTCTCGCGAGGTCGCTTCTCTTTGTATATGCCATTGTAGCACGTGTGTAGCCCTACTCGTAAGGGCCATGATGACTTGACGTCATCCCCACCTTCCTCCAGTTTATCACTGGCAGTCTCCTTTGAGTTCCCGACCGAATCGCTGGCAACAAAGGATAAGGGTTGCGCTCGTTGCGGGACTTAACCCAACATTTCACAACACGAGCTGACGACAGCCATGCAGCACCTGTCTCAGAGTTCCCGAAGGCACCAAAGCATCTCTGCTAAGTTCTCTGGATGTCAAGAGTAGGTAAGGTTCTTCGCGTTGCATCGAATTAAACCACATGCTCCACCGCTTGTGCGGGCCCCCGTCAATTCATTTGAGTTTTAACCTTGCGGCCGTACTCCCCAGGCGGTCGACTTAACGCGTTAGCTCCGGAAGCCACTCCTCAAGGGAACAACCTCCAAGTCGACATCGTTTACAGCGTGGACTACCAGGGTATCTAATCCTGTTTGCTCCCCACGCTTTCGCACCTGAGCGTCAGTCTTTGTCCAGGGGGCCGCCTTCGCCACCGGTATTCCTCCAGATCTCTACGCATTTCACCGCTACACCTGGAATTCTACCCCCCTCTACAAGACTCCAGCCTGCCAGTTTCGAATGCAGTTCCCAGGTTGAGCCCGGGGATTTCACATCCGACTTGACAGACCGCCTGCGTGCGCTTTACGCCCAGTAATTCCGATTAACGCTTGCACCCTCCGTATTACCGCGGCTGCTGGCACGGAGTTAGCCGGTGCTTCTTCTGCGGGTAACGTCAATGAATAAGGTTATTAACCTTACTCCCTTCCTCCCCGCTGAAAGTACTTTACAACCCGAAGGCCTTCTTCATACACGCGGCATGGCTGCATCAGGCTTGCGCCCATTGTGCAATATTCCCCACTGCTGCCTCCCGTAGGAGTCTGGACCGTGTCTCAGTTCCAGTGTGGCTGGTCATCCTCTCAGACCAGCTAGGGATCGTCGCCTAGGTGAGCCGTTACCCCACCTACTAGCTAATCCCATCTGGGCACATCTGATGGCAAGAGGCCCGAAGGTCCCCCTCTTTGGTCTTGCGACGTTATGCGGTATTAGCTACCGTTTCCAGTAGTTATCCCCCTCCATCAGGCAGTTTCCCAGACATTACTCACCCGTCCGCCACTCGTCACCCGAGAGCAAGCTCTCTGTGCTACCGTTCGACTTGCATGTGTTAGGCCTGCCGCCAGCGTTCAATCTGAGCCATGATCAAACTCTTCAATTTAAGTTTGATGCTCGTGAATTAAACTTCGTAATGAATTACGTGTTCACTCAGAGACTTGGTATTCATTTTTCGTCCGAGGACGTTAAGAATCCATGTCACTTTGAGTGCCCACACAGATTGTCTGATAAATTGTTAAAGAGCAGTGCAACGCGGCTTTCGCTCACCGTTGCGAGGTGGCGTATATTACGCTTTCCTCTTTCAGAGTCAACCCTGTTTTTCAGGATTTTTTCTCTTCAACCAACCGGCTGTTTGTGTGAAGTGATTCACATCTGCCGTGTCAGTGGGAGCGCATTATAGGGAGCTGCCGGGATATAGCAACCCTTAAAATACAAAAAACTTATCAAACGCTCATAATTTAAACTTCCCACGCCCCATCCACGCCAGAAAAAATGGGGAAAAGCCAGACGCCACGCGGGCTGCAGCGAATTCAGGCAAAAGCGACATTTTGCGAAAATCAACGTTATCCGCTTTACGTTTCCCCCTCTTTTACCGCGTCGTGACTTCAGATGATGAATTAAGCACCAGCCTTGACCCATGACAAAGCGGCTTGAGGGTGCCTATTTCTATAATCAGGCCCGTTTCTTCTTATTGGTATAAACCTATGGCTTATCAACTCAACATTAACTGGCCCGAGTTTTTAGAAAAGTACTGGCAAAAGCAGCCAGTCGTATTAAAGAAGGCTTTCGCGAATTTCGTCGATCCGATTACGCCGGATGAGCTGGCCGGGCTGGCCATGGAACCGGAAGTCGATAGTCGACTGGTGAGCCTCAAGAACGGTCAATGGCAGGCCAGCAACGGGCCGTTTGAACATTTTGATGGCCTGGGCGAAACCGGCTGGTCGCTACTGGCTCAGGCGGTAAACCACTGGCATATGCCCGCAACTGAACTGGTGCGCCCCTTCCGCGTGCTGCCGGACTGGCGTTTGGACGATCTGATGATCTCCTTTTCCGTACCGGGCGGCGGCGTGGGCCCGCATATCGACCAGTACGACGTCTTTATTATTCAGGGCATGGGCAGCCGCCGCTGGCGCGTGGGCGATAAGCTACCGATGCGTCAGTTCTGCCCGCATCCCGCGCTGCTGCACGTCGACCCGTTCCCGCCCATTATTGATGAGGATCTGGAACCTGGCGACATCCTCTATATTCCACCGGGATTCCCGCATGACGGGATCACTCACGAAACGGCGCTGAATTACTCCGTCGGCTTCCGCGGGCCAAACGGCCGCGATTTGATCAGCAGCTTTGCCGATTACGCGCTGGAAAACGATCTCGGCGGCGAGCACTACAGCGATCCGGATTTAACCTGTCGCGAACACCCGGGACGGGTAGAAGAGTATGAACTGGAACGCCTGCGCGGCATGATGATCGAGATGATTAGCCAGCCAGAAGATTTCCGCCGCTGGTTTGGGCGCTTTGCCACCACGCCGCGCCACGAGCTGGATATTGCGCCCGCTGAACCGCCTTTTGAAGAAGAGGAGATTGTCGACGCGCTGATGGGCGGTGAAATGCTGACCCGCCTGAGCGGCCTGCGCGTACTGCACATCGGCGACAGCTTCTTTGTGAATAGCGAACAGCTGGAGCCAACCGACCCCGCGGCTCTGGATGCGCTGTGCCGCTATACCCTGCTGGGTAAAGAGGAGCTAGGCGAGGCAGCGCTGCGCAATCCGGCGTTTATCGCCGATCTGACCCGTTTGATTAACCAGGGCTACTGGTTCTTCGACGAATAGCACTTCATCATCGGTTCATATAAAGAAGGCGCGGAGCCCGCGCCTTCTTCTTTACTATCGCTACAGCATCATTTACCGAGCAGCGCCTCAAACTGCGGCTGGTACTGCGGCGCGTTCCATGAACCATCAAACAGGGTGTAAGTAATATATCCTTTGTTGAGCCAGCCCGAGTCATTATCCCCTTCCGCCGGTTTCATCGCCTGCGGATTCATCGTCTGTTTGGCGGTCCCGTCCGCCAGAAGTTCATAACCAATCTGCGGCACAGGAAATTGTTCATTCTCAATATAATGAACGCCCTTAATTTCAGCCGACGCTAGCGGCGGATAGTTAATGCTCAACCCGACCCCCTTCGGCATAATCGGGCTTCCCGGTTTATGCGCGGCGTTAAGTTTATCCACCAGCGAGACGACATAATCCACCGAATCAGGCCAGTACTTATGCGTGCTCGGCCATTTGTTCTTCATCTCTTCTTCCGTGAATCGGTAGCCAATGCTGGCGGCAATCGCCGGGAAACCGTAGCGTACGGCGCGGGCCGCGGCGCTCACGGTGCCGGAGTTAACCTGCGCCATACCGGTATTGGGGCCATCGTTAACACCCGAAATAACCAGATCCGGCGGCGCGTCTTTCAGGACGCCCCACAGGCCAAAATCCAGCGCATCGGCGGGGGTTCCGGGGAAGCAATAGCGTTTGTCAGCGGCTTTTTTGACATCAAAAACTTTACCCGTCTTAAAAGTAATTGCCGATCCGATACCGCTCTGATTCGTTGCCGGTGCCACCATCCAGACGTCATACCCTTTGGCCGCCAGTTTTTCCTGTAGCGAAGTGGTCCCCACCGACTGGCAGCCATCATCGTTAACCAGCAGTATTTTCAGCGGTTTTTCAGCAGCCTGTACGCCAGCGGCAGATAACGCCAGAATGGCGGCAGTCAGGATTTTCGTTCTCATCATCACTCCTTGTTGGGTAGCAGAGGTATTTCTTAGGCGCAAAAAAAAACCTAAGACTCCTGCCGCACGCCTCATTGGCGGACGGGAGTCTTAGGTTTTGCCTGTGGTCAGTAACAATCCCAGAGTGTTGCGAAAATAACGCCAGAGCGTAAAAGAGTCCAGCCCAGACATCATTATTCTGTGATGGAGATCAATCCTCTAAAATTATTCAAGCCGAAAACCGCCAATTAATCTGAAAATTAAACTTAAGATACAACTCAATCAGCAAAATTACCTCCATGAAGACGATCACATTTATTGACATTAATAATAAATAGAGGGTGTCTTTTTTCATAATTAGTGCTAACGTCGCCCATGTTGGATTGTTACTGTTTAGAACAGGCGAAACCTACGTCATAGACGTTCGAGCGAACATAACCTTATTTATGCTTCGCGTCGAATATCTGACGTAGGTTTTTTTTTGCTTATAAAAAGACCATTCAGGTGGAGCGTTATATGAAGAAGTGGCTAATAGCATTAATGATGGCGGCAGGTGCGGCAACCTGCTCTGCGGCGGAAGTTAAAAACGATGACGGCGTGAATATCTATTTCGCCCGTCACGGTAAAACGCTGCTGAATACGTTTGACCGGGTGCAGGGTTGGGCGGACTCACCGCTTACCGAAGACGGCATTCGCGTCGCTCGTTATCTCGGCGAGGGGCTTAAAGGTATTCCGTTTGATAGCTTCTATTCCAGCGATGCCGGACGTCAGCGTGAAACCATGCAGGTGATCCTTAAGCAAGCCGGAGTAAGTAATTACAAACTTACCGAGTTAAGCGGCCTGCGAGAAGCCTTCTTCGGCGGTTTTGAAGGCGGCTATAACAAAGATATGGCCGACGCCGGCGCCAGACAGCTGGGGCTTAAAGACGGCGCTGCGCTGTTCAGCCAAATGAAAGCGGGCACCCTGGCCGTTGATACCAACCAGAACGCGCTGGCAGCGGCCGATCCCAAGGGCATGGCGGAAAACTATCAGCAGGTAAAAACCCGCACCCAGGCAGCGCTGCACACTATCGTTGAAAACGCGCAGGCCCGGGGCGATAAAAACGTGCTGGCGATTTCATCCGGTACCGCAATGCAGATCATGATCTCCGATTTAACCGACGATAACGCGAAAAACAAGCCGCTTGCCAATGCCGCGGTGGTGAAAATTGTTTATAAAGACGGCAAATATACCGTTCCAGAAATTGGCACCATGAAATATGTTGAAGCCGGAAAACAGGCTCTCGATAAAAAATAATACCCACGCTTAATTATTTATTACGGCAGACTTCAGGCGAAAACACCTCGCCTGGATCGCTGCGTCCCTACTCTGGGGTTTATTATGAAAATCAATACTACAACAGTCGCCATTATGCTGCTGGCTATTCCCGCCAGCGCCTGGTCAGCTTCGACCACTAACAGCCTGAAGGAGCGCGATAATATCGATACCGTGCTCGACGATCCATTATTTAGCCAGTCCCATATGAATTTGTCGTTTAAAAACTACTGGAAATATCTTAAGGAAGAAGAGACCGAGCCAAAGAAAGTCCATAATGCCTGGGGTCAGGGCGTGGCCGTCGATTATCAGTCCGGCTATTTTGCCGATATTATTGGCTTTGATGCCACTTACTACGGAGCGGTTAAGCTCGGCGCCAGCGATTATTTTAACTCCCGCGGCGTGCTTTATAACAACGGCAGCGGGAATAAAAAGAGCAACGCTGAAGGCTTTTCCAAATTTGGTCAACGCAACGTCAAGCTGCAGTATCGCCTGGCGGACACTCATCTGAACGCCCGCTGGGGCTGGCAGACGATGAAAAACTTTGGCGTCATCTCCAACTCGACCCGCCTCTCCCCGACCACCTATTTGGGCTGGACCGGCGCGGTGAACTACGGTCCCTTCACGCTGCGCGGCGCGTACATCGAAAGTGCGATGGATCGTAACTCGCCGGATAAGAAACGCTTCCAGACCAACAGCGGACAGTACATTAACCATATCGCCAGCGGCGATATTCTGTGGCAAAGCGAGCACCTGAACATGCAGTACGGCTATGGTGAAAGCGACAACTATCTGCGCCGCCATGTTCTGTTTACCAATATTAAGCCGATAAAAGCGCTGAACATCGGTACTCAGGTCTACGCCACTCACGCGCTGGACGAGTATAAAGCGATGCCGGCGAATAAGCGTGACTTTGACGACGACGCCTGGCACATCGCCATGGATGTGAAGTGGCAGGCGGACAACTGGAGCACCAAGTGGGGTCTGGGCTATACCGATGCGAACAAGGCCAATGAAGTGGGCTTCTACCCGCGCCATATGAGTAAAAACTCGCGCGGGACCTTTATCTCAATGGCCTATGCCGGCAACGACTATATGCGCGACGGTGAACTGGTTCTCTCTAATATGTCGGACTATAACCTGACGCCGGAACTGGCGATCGGTCTGGCCGGCAACATCGCCCAGTTTAACTACCGCGGCAACCACGTCCGTACGGGGGAAATTAACGCCTTCAGCCGCTGGGTGCCGACGCACCCAAGGCTGAAAAATCTCACCGTCTGGGCGATGTTCGGGCCGGGCTGGTCCTATAAGATGAATGGTAAAACGCCGGTGCTCACCGACGGCCATTACAGCCGGGCCAACTCGCTCTCTTCGGAAGTGATTATCGAATATAAATTTAACCTGTTCTGATTCGCCCGCCCCGCCGGTCATGGCGGGGCAACCCTTCCCGGCTACTTCTTCACCTCATTAAGCTCATCGTTATAGCTTTCCCGCGTCACGCAGACGCACAGGATGGTAATCAGCGCCATGCAGGCGAGAAACAGCGAGATGGGCCACGATGCGCCGCCGGACCACACCAGCAGCAAGGTACCGATCATCGGCGTTAAGCCGCCGACGATATTCGCCAGCTGGAAGCCGAGCGACACGCCGGTATAGCGCACGCTGGTGTCAAAAAGCTCCGAAAAGAAGGCCGGCTGAACGCTGAACATCATGCCCAGCCCCACGGAATAGCAGAAGGTGGTGGCGAACATAAACATCTTCACCGAGCCGGAGTCGATCATCCAGAACAGCGGGAAAGCAAAGATCAGCGTGATGGCGGCTCCGGCCAGATAGACCGGTCGGCGGCCAATTTTATCGGAAAGCCAGCCGAAGAACGGAAAGGTAAAAATGCCGACAAAGCTGGCCAGCAGCAGCCCGTTCAGCGCCGTTTCGCGGGTAAAGTTGAGTTCCCTTGTCACATAGGACATAAAGAACGCCACCGTCAGCCAGCCCAGAACAATCTCCCCCATGCGCATGCCCATCGCCAGGAACACCGCCTTACGGTGATGCTTGAGTACGGTGAGAATGGGAAACTTCTGCTCCGCCGCTTTCGGCGCGTTCTGCTGCTGTTTCTGATTCTCCTGGAACACCGGCGTCTCTTCGATCCTTGAGCGGATAAACATCCCGACGAACAGCAGCGCGATACTTAACAGGAAAGGCACGCGCCAGCCCCAGGACATCAGGTCATCCTCCGGCAGCATCACCACCAGCGCAAAAACGCCGGTGGCGATAAACAGGCCAAGCACGTTGCCCAACTGAACAAAGGTGCCGAAAAAGCCCCGGCGATGGCGCGGCGCATACTCGGTGATCAGCGTCGTCGCCCCGCCCCATTCGCCGCCGATGGCAAAGCCCTGGCAGAGGCGCAAAAAGATAAGTATCAACGGCGCGGCGTTACCTATGGTGTCGTAGCTGGGGATTAAGCCTATGAAAAACGTCGAAATACCCATAATCATCAGCGACAGAACCAGCGATTTCTTGCGGCCGATCTTATCGCCATAGTGACCAAATACGATGGCCCCGATGGGTCGGCTGACGAAGGTAATCGACAGCGTCAGGAAGGATACCAGCAGCGCCATCAGCGGCGAGAGGTTAGGAAAAAACAGCGATGGAAACACCAGCGCGGCGGCGGTGCCGTAGATAAAAAAGTCATAGAACTCAATCGTTGTGCCAGAAAGACCGGAGCCCAGCACGGTGATCAGCTTTCTTCTTTCATGGGTTTGTTGCGATGTTTGTTCGTCTTTTGCAGGGGTCATGGCGGGCGAGGTAAGCATAGTCATCATTAAATCCTCTGTCCTGAATCATTATTGTTAAGTCGGGCAGCGCCTGGTTAACAGCGGTGGCGAGGGAAAATCGCCAGCAAGCTAACTCGAATTAGCTAATTATAACAAGATACGGAGATTCACAACGTAAATGCTAAAAGAGTGTGACCAGGATCGGTTATATTTTGACACCGTCACCAGCGCCGCGAGGCAAATCGCTCAAAATATGGCGTAAATAATTTATTAAATTCAATTAATTAAATATTAAACGCTGATTTACCGTCCTCGCAGCGCTTTCCGCCCGCTTTTCTGCACGCCTTTATGTCGCTTTAGCAAGCGTTGCTGAACACCAGACCTGCCGTTTAAAAATTAATATTTAAATATCAATAATTTAATAATTACGCATTGATAGCCATCACAAATCCCCGGTAAAGAGTTTGTTCCTGTCTTTTTTTTGACCTAATTTGCTAATTCGAGTTAGCCAAAGAAATTAGCCAAAAATAAAACGATTGATGCCGCGCTTACCCCGGCGCAGCACGCTCAACGATAACTAAGCGACCTATCCCCTACAGGAGAAATTCACATGTTGAATTTAACGTTACCCGCGGAAGCCGAACTTATTACCCCGCAGCCAGGCGAAGTGTTGATGGTGACCAATGCGGATCTCCGCGAACCGGCTAACGTCACCTGCTGGCCCACGCAGAAGCTGTTTGAACAGCGTCTGGAAACGGCGCTGGAAACATTAGGCTATCGCCTGCGCCGCGCCCATCCGGTCAACGAGCAGCGCGGCCACGGGTTTATCAGTAGCCAGAAAGAGGGTAGCGAGCTGTTCGCCGGGATCGATCCGGATGCGCCGATTATTGTCCTGCTGACCGCCTGGCAATACTCCCATCACCTTGCGCCTTCGCTGGTACATCATCGCGGCCCTATTTTGCTGCTCGCCAATTTTGACGGTACCTGGCCGGGCCTCGTCGGCATGCTCTGTATGGCAGGCTGCCTCACCAGCCTGGAGCGCAACTACTCGCGGCTGTGGTCGGAAACCTTCGCCGACGAGGCGTTTATTCGCGGCTTAGACACCTGGCTGCGCGACGGCCATCTCAGCCATAAGCTCGGCTATCTGCATCCGGTCGCGCCCAGCGCGCCGCTGCTGGCCAGCGAAGCCGGACAGGTTGGCGTGAAGGTTGGGCAGTCGATCCTCAAACACAAGGCCATTGTCGGCCTGTTCGATACCTTCTGTATGGGGATGATCAACGGCGTGTTCCCGCAAAAAGCGATGATCGACGTGGGGATGCCGGTGGAGTCGCTGTCGCAATCGGCGCTGCTGGTTGAGATGAACAAGGTGCCGACCGCCCTGCGCGAAGCCTGTCTCGACTGGTATGAGACCCGCGGCATGCGCTTCCTGTTCGGCACCGACGGGGCGAAGGATCTGACCCGGGAGCAGGTGCTGGAACAGTGCGCGATGATGATCGCCATGGTGCGCTTCGTGAAGCGCTTCGGCCTGACGGCGGTGGGCGTGCAGTATCAGCAGGGGCTCAAAGACAGCTGCGCCGCCTCGGATTTTGCCGAAGGCGCCATCGGCAACGCGGAGCGTTTCCCGATCCCGGATGAGAACGGCGAGATCGTCTGTCCGGACGCGCCGATCCCCTGCATCAACGAAGTAGACATGGGTAGCGCCATCCCGCAGGTGATGCTGGCGAAGCTGCTCGGCGCGCTGGGGATGGCGAGCGAAACCACCCTTCACGATATCCGCTGGGGTAGCGAATACAACGGCACGTTCTACTGGGATCTGGAGATCTCCGGCGCGGTGCCGTTCGCCCATCTGAAGGGCGGGATCGCCGGGGCCACCGGCTATCGCCAGCCGGCGATGTTCTTCCCCTATGGCGGCTCGACCATCGCCGGTCAGGGCAAAGCCGGACGCTTTATCTGGGCGCGCGCGCACTACGAAGGCACTCAGGTGATCCTGCATATCGGCACCGGCACCGCCGTCGAACTGCCGCATGACGAATTCGAACGCCGCCGCCGGGCGACCAACTACGAGTGGCCATTACTCAACGCCGTTCTCGACGGGGTTTCGCGCGACGATTTGATGGCGGGCCACCAGAGCAACCATCTCAGTCTGGCTTATGTAGAAGAGGAGGTATTATCCGAAGTGCTGAACGCCTTTATTGCTCAGGCGCTGACGCAAAATATGAAAGTCTTTATCGCAGGCGATGCGCATTTATTAATGAAATAACAACTGATTCGCTTATGTAATTTTTACGTTGTTAGCGATCCTGGCAAACATCCGCTTCATTCGTCTCTTTATCACCCATAAAGAGCGGATTAACGCGCATCTGTCCGGGCGGGCCCTCCGCCTGCCCGGATATGAGAGGATTATATGTATCAGCAGCAACATATTGAATTTATTATCCAGAAGGCAAAGAAACGGCTCGACCAGCAGGAGGCCCCCGGCTGCACCAAAGCGGGATGGCTGATGATCACCGCATTATTAATTGAGTCATGGGATATTTATTCCATGGCGTTTATTTTATTCGCCCTGAAAGATATTTATGAGCCCAGCAGCTGGCTGCTTGGTTTTACCGCCGCTGGCACCCAGCTTGGCGCGGTGGTCGGCGCGCTGCTCGGCGGCTGGCTGACCGATAAGCTCGGACGGCGTAAAATTTTCCTCTGGTCGATGATCCTGTTCGCGATCTTCGCCGTTCTTCAGGGCCTGGCGCCCAATATGTACTGGCTGGCGATTATTCGCTGCCTCGCCGGGATCCCGGTGGGCGCGGACGTGGCTAACGGCTTTACCTACATCATGGAGGTGATGCCGAAGGGCAAGCGCGAAGTGATGGCTAACCGCTGGCAGTTTATGTTCGCGCTGGGGATTATCGCCGCCATTCTGCTGGTCACCACGCTGGTGGCGCTTGATGTTCACCCGGATATGATCTGGCGCATCGTGCTGGCGGTCCCGGCGATCCCGGCCTGCCTGCTGCTGTTTATGCGTCGGGAGCTGCCGGAGACGCCGGCGTGGTTCGTCGAACGCGGCCGCTTTATCGAAGCGAAACAAGCCTCCCGTGACTATTACGGCGAACAGGATGGCCGTCTGCTGGACGACATTCTGCCCAACGAAAATGTCACCATCGCCGACCCGACGCTCAAAGAGACGCTGCACGATCTGTTCCGCCGTCCGTTTACCCGCCGCACCACCCTGTTCGGCTGGTTCTCCTGCGCCGTACAGTCGTTTGAAAACTACGCCTTCTCCTTCTTCCTGCCGCTGATCCTCGTGACCATCGGGATTTCCGGACAGATCCAGAATAACCTCGCCCTGCTGGCGGTGAACTGTATCGCCGCGCTCTCGGCGTTTGTCGGCCCGCTGCTGTTGCCGAAGCTCGGGCATAAGGGGCTGAGCAAATACGGCTTCCTGCTGGTCACCATCGGCATCTCAATTTCGGCGTGGGGCGTCTACAGCAGCAGCTTTGGTTTTATCATTTTCGGCGCGGCGCTGATGCTGTGGGGCCACTACTGGGATTCCGAAAGCGGCATGACGGTGATCTCGCTGGTGGCAAAACCGCGCTATCGCGGCGTGGCCTCCGGCATCGGCTACACCATCGTCAAGGTCACCGCCTTCGTCACCACCCTGGTCTTCCCGGCCCTGTTTGAAGCGGTCGGCGTACCGGTCGCCTCAATGATTATCGCGATCGCGCCGTTCTGCGCCTTCCTTGCCTCTATCTTCCTGCTACCGGAAGTCTTCGGCCATGCGGTGGGCGACGAGAACGATCGAGAACATGACGCCAGCCCGGCAATCGCCCTGGAGGGGCATGAATCCCCGGCCTCCAAACATTAACCGCCCGGGCCGCAGGGGCGGCCCCCGCTGAACCCATAAAGGAAGGAATCAGATGAACAGCACAAAAATGCCCGTAATTGAAAATATCGAACTGATGACCGCCCGCGTTCCGCTGCCGGAAGGCCCGTGGGGGGATCAGATTCACCACGTCACCGATATCGAAGTGGCGATTGTTGACGTCTACGGTTCTAACGGCCACGTCGGCACCGGCTTTAGCCACACTTCCGGCTGGTGCGGGAAAACCATCTCCGCGCTGATTGCCGAGATTATCCCGGACGTTATTGGCCAGCCGCTCTCCCCACGCGGCCTGTGGCATCGCTCGTATAAACACGTACACGACGTCGGCGGCGCGGGCGTCACCACCCATGCCCTGGCGGCGCTGGATATTGCCTACTGGGATCTGTTAGGTAAAACCCTCAATGCGCCGATTATCGACATTCTTGGCCGCGTGCGCGATCGCGTTCCGCTGTACGGCAGCGGCATCAACCTGCATCTGTCCATTGAGGAAGTGATTGACCAGGTCAAACGCTGGAAAAGCACCGGCTACCTGGCGGCGAAAGTGAAAGTGGGCAAACCGACGCTGGAAGAGGACGTAGAGCGGCTGCGTAAGATTCAGGAGGCGGTGCCGGGCTTCCCGCTGGCGGTGGACGCCAACCAGGGCTGGAACTTCCCGCAGGCGCTGCGCGCATTCAAGCTGTTCGAGCCGCTTAACCTGCTGTGGATTGAGGAGCCGCTGCCCTCCGACGATATCGCCGGCCACCTGCGGCTGCGCGAACGCAGCGCCACGCCTATCGCGCTGGGAGAAAACGTCTATAACTTAAACCAGTTTACGCAGTACATCGAGAGCGGCAGCGCGGATTATATCCAGGCGGATCTCGGCCGCGTCGGCGGGATCACCGGCTATCTGGATATCGCCGCCGTCGCCCGCGCGCACAACCTGCCGATGACGCCGCATTTTGTCATGGAGCTCAGCGCCAGCCTGCTGGCTACGGTGCCGAATATCTCATACGCCGAGATGACCGACGGCGGGCGCTGGAAAGATCTGCGCATCATCGCCGAAGCGGGCGAAGAGGTGGACGGCTACTACGTACCGAGCGAACGGCCGGGCCACGGCATTATTCTCGATCGTGATTACCTCGCAACCCACAAAATCTAACCACGCAGTGAGGGGAAAGGACAATGGAAGACTCGTTATTCTCGGTTAAAGACAAGGTCATCATTGTGACCGGCGGCCTGGGACAGCTGGGGGCGCAGTACGTGAAGACGTTACACGACCGCGGCGCGAAGGTGGCGGCGCTGGCCACCCGCGTCGATGCCGCCCGCGTCGACCGCGTGCTGGGGGCGATTAAGGACTCCGATCGCCTGCTGTGCGCGGAAGTGAATATTACCGATAAAGCCAGCATTAACCGGGTGCTGGATAGCATTGAAGCGAAGTGGGGCGTGCCGGATGGCCTGGTCAACAACGCGGGCGTCGACACCCAGCCCAGCGCGCCGCCGGAAGTCTCCGGGCCGTTTGAAGAGTTTCCGGAAGAGGTGTTCCGCGAGGTGGTGGAAGTGAACCTGGTTGGCACCTTCCTGATGACCCAACAGGTCGGCAAGCGCATGAAGCAGGCCGGCAAAGGCGGCTCGATCATCAACGTCGGTTCGATCTACGGCGTGGTTTCTCCGGTGCAGGATATCTACAGCTATAAAAAAGAGGACACCGGCATTCCGTTCGTCAAACCGGTGGCCTATTCGGCGGCAAAGTCCGGGCTGTATAACTTTACCCGCTACTGCGCCACCTACTGGGGGCGCGACGGCATTCGCGTCAATACCCTGACCCTCTCCGGCGTCGAGCGCAGCGATCAGGACCCGCGCTTTCAGAAAAACTACACCAACCGTATCCCCATCGGGCGGATGGCGAAAGCCCACGAGTACAACGGCGCGGTGGTGTTTTTGCTCTCCGACGCCTCGGTCTATATGACCGGTTCCAACGTGGTGGTGGATGGAGGCTGGACCGCATGGTAAGCGATAAATGGCAGGTTTTTCGCGGCATTATCTCCGCCGTGGTGACGCCGATGCATGCCGATGAGTCGGTGAACTACGCGGCGCTGGACGCGCTCGCCCGGGCCCAGCTGGCGCGCGGGGTTGAGGGCTTTTACTGCTGCGGCTCCTCCGGGGAGGGGCCGTTGCTGCGTTTCGATGAGCGCCGGCAGGTACTGGCAACGCTGGTGCAGTCGGCGGGCGGTCGCGTGCCGGTGATCGCCCACGTCGGGACGCCGCGCACCCGGGATGCCGTCGAGCTGGCGAAGCACGCCGAGCAGGACGGCGCCAGCGCGGTGTCGCTGGTGCCGCCCTACTACTACAAATATAGCCGCGAGGAGATTATCGCTTACTACCGTCGGGTGCTGGACGCCATTTCGATTCCGGTGATTTTGTATAATATTCCGCAGTTTACCGGCGTCGAGCTGGATGCCCAGAACGCCGACGCGCTGCTCGGCGATGAGCAGGTTCTGGGGGTGAAGCATACTTCGCATAACCTCTATTCGCTGGAACGGATGATCGCCCGCTACCCGGAGAAAGTCTTTTTTAACGGTTTCGATGAGATCTTCCTTTCCAGCCTCGCGGCGGGCGCGACGGCCACGGTTGGCACCACGGTTAACCTGCAGCCGGAGCTGTTTCTCGCCCTGCGCAGCGCTTTTCAGCAGGGCGACATTGCCCGGGCGCAGCGCCTGCAGCAGCAGATCAACGAGGTGGTGGAGCAGCTGGTCGCGCGCGGCGTGTTCCAGTCGGCGAAGTATCTTGCCGCGAAAGAGACCGTCGAGACCGGCCCCACCCGCGAGCCGTTTGTGGCGCTGACGGCGGCGCAGAAAGGCGAGCTGGATGACCTCTATCTGCGCTTACGGAGGTATATCGCCGATGCCGGACAATGACGTGTTTTGTCCCCAGGTCCGTCTGAACGATAGCGTCGTGTGCCAGCAGGTCGCGCGGTTTTTACAGGAGACGGAAAGCAATGCGCGAACCCGGGGGCTGGCGGTGGCGGTTGTCGGGCCGGAGGGCGAGCTCATCGCCTTTGGCGCGCACGCTCGCTGCCCGCCGCTACCGCGCCAGCTGGCGCAGCGCAAGGCCTGGAGCGCCCTGCGCTTTCGCCGTCCGACGGCAACGCTGGCGCAAGAGGTCAGCGCCGGCGCCCTGCAGCTGGCGGTATTTAACGACCCGCAGCTGCTGGCGATGCCGGGCGGCGAGCCGGTGATCGTCGACGGGCTGGCCATTGGCGGCGTCGGGATCAGCGGCCTGCCGCCGGAGCTGGACGCCGGGCTGGCGGCGCGGTTTGTTCAGCGATTGACTTGATGAGGGATCGTTAAGGGTTCCCGGATTGCGGCGCCCGCGCCTTATCCGGGCTACCAGCGCGCGCAGGATGCGGTATTTGTAGCCCCGGCCAGCATAGCGCAGCCGGGGATTGACGTGTTCACACAAGCCGTGTCATTTACTGGCTCCGCTGCTTCTCCACCGACAGCGGACGATGAATCAGGGTCATCGGCACAGTGATCTTCACATCGGCATTTTCCCCCTGCAGCTTCTGCTGCATCAGATGAAACGCGTGCTGCGCCCAGGCGTCCTCATCCTGGCGCATCGACCATACCGCGTTCGGCAGAAATCCCAGCATTTGATGTTCATCGAAGGTGCCGATGGGAATATCCCACGGAATAAAGCCGTAGGTTTCCCGCAGCGCGCTCAGCGTCCCTTCCAGAATAGGCAGAGAGGAGGCGATAAACGCCTTCGGCGGCTCGCGGTGCTGACGGAGGAAATCGAGCATCAGCTGTTTGCCCTCTTCCTGACGGTTATGGCTGGCGGACAATATCCACTCCTTCCCCGCGGGCAGTTCGCTCAGGTAGCCCTGCAGACGACGCTGAATAGACGGCTGCTGGGTATCCCCGGCGATAAAAAAAATCGGCGAGACGTCCACCGCCTGGGTCATCGCCTGCACCAGCTTTTTGCTGCCGTTGTAGTTATCGCTCACCACCAGCGACACGTCGCTCTCGCCAAAATCGCGGTCGAGCAGCACCAGCGGCCGCTTGCGCGCTACCTTCTGGTGATGCAGCTGCGTTTCCCGGGTAGAGGGCACCACGAAGAGCCCGTCAACGTTGCGCGCCAGCAGTCCTTCAACCAGACTGTTTTCATGCTCGCTGTCACTATAGGTGCAGGCAATCATTAGCTGATACCCCGCCTGACGGCAGCAGGCTTCGAGCTTTTCCGCCAGGGTGGAGAAAAACAGGTTGGATAAACGCGGGATCACCAGCCCTAAGGTCTCGGTTTTATTGAGCTTCAGGCTGCGGGCGATATGGTTAACGACCAGCCCATTCTCGGCGATGTAATCATTAATACGCTGCTGCGTTTTGGCGCTGATGCGATACTGCTCAGCTTTGCCACCCAGCACCAGGCGCACGGTGGTAATCGAGATTTCCAGCGCCCTGGCGACTTGCTCAACGGTTTTGGCCATAAACTCATTTTCCATAACGAACAGAACGGCTTAATCATAAACTAATTCGAGTTAGCAATACATTAGCCGCGCTGTTATTTTGAACAAGGCGTCAGTTTTCTGACGCCACTGGCGCTGTCGATCGCGATCCCGCTACGCGGACGATCGTTAAGATCCTCTCTGTCCTCTCTGTCGGCGTGTGTGCCGGGAGAGATTCTGGCCGCGTGATTTCACTTTGCCGGTTTAACCTCGGTCACCCAGGTGGGGAGATCCCATGTCCCGCCGAGGCGAAGATAGCGGCACATCCCGGTGGTCGCTTCACGGTTTTTGCGGAACGTTGTGCCATCCCAGAGCCAGCTCGCCGTACCCCAGCAATCGCCGAGCCCTCGCCCTTTCTGGCTCATAAAAATCTCGCCGTCACCATACTCAGAACCGGAAACCGTAATAAGCGTTGGATTACTCTCAAGTTTGCTATCCACAACCCAATAGCCATATCCCTCGTTATAGGCCGCCCGCCAGCACAAGGCCGAAATCAGGGAATGCGCGTTATCCAGCGGCGTCAGGCTGATGGTTTCAGGCTCCTCCCCCTCCTCAGGCTGGAGGCGATCGCACCAATCATCGTTATTTAGCGTGGCCAGAAGCTTCGGCTTGAGCACCGCCAGCTCAGGCGCGGTTAACGCTCTCTCCTGCGCCTTCTCAGGCATGACCCGGTGAATGACCGGAGCAGGAATCGCCGCCCGGACGCTGCTTTCCGGCCTGTCGCCTTTTTTGGTCAACGCGCCCGGCGTGCCGATTCGCCCCTGAACATCGTCCATTTTCAGCAGTACCGCGTAAGCACCTTCGCCGGAAAGCTCAAACGGCGCCTCCCCGCCTGTAAATTCGACCTTCCCGCTGCCTTTGATGGCGTTAACGATCGCCCGGGCCTGTTTCTCCGACAGCGGCCAGCTCTCTTTTGCGGGCTTCACATCGCCTGCCGGCTGGCCGTTGATCCACAGCGTCAGTTTGCCCGGCAGAACATCGCTGTCGGTCACCTCCGCCAGCATCAGCTCTCCCGAGAGGGCGGTACCCGCTCCGGCCTGGCGGGTCAGCAGCACCGAACCTCCGCTTCCTTCTTCAGCGCTGTATCCCGCCGCCCGGCAGGTCAGCGTATTATCGCACACCACTTCCCAGTCTTTGTGGCTGAATGAAACGCCTGTTTTCGCCAGCGCGGGGAGGCTAAGTACGGCCAGTGCCAGCACGCCTCTCCAGAGTTCCTTTTTCATACTTTCTCTCCTTAATCGGTCATCCGTATAGTCTGAGTAATCCCCCGCTCAGAGAGAAGCGTTTTCCCCTGCCGCGATATTTTTTCAGACAACGACATGGATGCAGTACGGCTTTACGCGTCGTCAGGCATATTCCCGCCCGTTCAGCCCGGCTGAAAATAGCGGGCTGAGAGTCTGATTACCTCATTCAACATCATTTCCGGGATCACAAAATAACATCCGCCGTGATGTTAAATCATCTTGTGATATTCCGCGCGGCTGCGACCGGCTAACTCTTTCTACGCTCTCACTTCATCTTTGCGATTCATAGCTGAATTCCGCTCTGGTTATTCAGGGGGTTCTTTTATGCATCGGTTCATCTTTTCTTTGACGTCATCAATAATATGAAGCTATCCCGAGTATTCAGCGTACTGCCGTCGCTATTTTTTGCCGTCGCGTGCGCTGCCGCATCATCCGGCGTGGATCATTGTGAAGTGGGCTGCCCGACCGGCGGAAGCGCGCAGACGCTGGTTCGCGAAGCCTATACGCTCAATAACAACAGCCACCGCAAATTCGCTAATTGGGTGGCGTATAAAATCACCAAAGCCAGCCTGGCCAGCGGGCGTTCGCGCAGCTGGAAGCGCGATCCGGATTTACCCGCTGCGGATACCCTTGCCCCCGCGGCATACAAAGGGGCCAGCGCAGCATTGGCGGTCGATCGCGGGCATCAGGCGCCGCTCGCCGGGCTGGGCGCCAGCGCAGACTGGCAGGCGTTAAACTATCTTTCCAATATCACCCCGCAGGCCTCCGCCCTGAATCAGGGGGCGTGGGCGCGGCTGGAGGATAAGGAGCGCGCCCTCGCCGAGCGCCGCGACGTGGCGGCGGTGTGGTCCGTTACCGGGCCGCTGTTCGAACGGCATATCGCCACCCTGCCCGCCGCGCCCGAGGTGGAGCTTCCCAGCGGCTACTGGAAGATTATTTTTATCGGCTCCAGTCCGGATAAAGGCGAATACGCGGCGTTTTTGCTGGATCAGGCGACGCCCAAAAGCGCCAGTTTTTGTGATTATCAAGTGACGGTGGAGGAGATTGAGCGGCGGACTCATCCGGCGCTCTCGTTCTGGTCCGCCCTGCCGGCAGGTATCGCCCGCCGCCTGAAGTTCCGGAAGGGGATGCTGGCAAAAGAGATGGGGTGCCCGTAATTAGGTATGGGCATCCTGTTACGCGTATTATCTCGCTTTTATTTTTTGAATCTGCTTTGCGGTTATTTCAGCAATATCAGGAAAAACATTTTGCACAGGCGCTAATTAATGGCATCACGCATTCTGTTAATTCTTAATTCGCAGTTAAAGGCGTTTATTATGTCCGATTAAAGTCTGGACTTTATTTTTATTACTGGTTAGGTTTACAGGTGTTATTTAGCGCGGTGCGAATGTGCGCCAACACACCCGCACCGCTGATCACAATTACTATTTACCAGGAATAGCAACCATGACTAATGCTGATTGTATTGTAGATTCGTTTGATCCAGAAGTGTCGCCTAAAAATAAGCGTCAGTTGACGGTGAGTTATGTGAGACGTTTGCCAGATCGTCGTCTTGTTCCGGCGCTGATCATGAAGGGCGAGTGGCTGGCGGCGGCAGGGTTTTCGACCGGCACCCGGGTGGAGGTGCGGGTGATGGATGGCTGTATTGTGCTGACGGCGGTTGAGCCGGAACCGGAGCTGGAAGCCGCGATGCGCAGGGTGGAGAAGCTGTCGGCCAGGAAGCAGAAGCAGGTCAGAGAGTTTATCGGGGTGATTGGGGGACGGGGTTGAGGGGTCAGGATTGGAATGTCATGACCTTTCGATTGAGATGCATCGTCATCCCGGGCCTGTACTTATCCATCAAATCCGTACAACGTTCCTTTTAGATAACGGATAAATACCTGTTAATACGACTGAATGAGGAAACCATCATGGAGACTTACCTTTTACATCGCGGCAGGCTTATCGACCATATCCAGCTTGTGGTAAATGATTTCGAGGCCAGCAAAGCGTTTTATACAGCCGTGCTGGCGGTCCTTGAGATCCCTGTTGTGAATACCTACGACGATTATTTTTGGGCTGATGAGCTTGTTGTTTCATCCATTAATAGCCCCGGTTCCGCAGGTAAGCCGACAGGTCGCCATCATCTGGCTTTCCAGGCCAGGGATCGTGAGACGGTGGATGCTTTTTACCAGGCAGCGCTGGCACACGGCGGCAGTGATAACGGCGCACCCGGTGAGCGAACTTATCACCCGGGGTACTACGCGGCCTTTGTACTCGATCCCGATGGTAACAACATCGAAGCGGTTTACCATGGCGAGGGGGAACGCAGTGCGGCATCGGTGGAGATTGGCTTCAGTCTTTAAGTATAACGGCCTCCGGGCAGGGGCCGTATTGGGCGGTTGGCATTAAGTCAGACCAGGAGCCAGCCCAGGAATTAGCCATATCGAAGCCCTCATAATAATGAGGGCTACATAAGATAAGTTCAGTATTGTAAATTTACCTTTAACTACACTGGCTAAGGAATAAGCATGTTAAAATCATATATTGTCCCTATCAACATGAAAAATAATAATTATTATAAAGAAATAAAGAAAACCTTGGATACAATAATCATGTCTTTGCTTGGAGTTGTAGTATACTCTGCTATATCTTTAGATGTGAATTTAAACTACCCTCCTGATTGGATAGTTAGTTTACTCTATGTTTTCTTTATACTGTTTATAGTTAGAGTAACGTTTGCGTCATCACCAACCATTATATTTATCAAGCCTTCAAACTGTAAATTTAAAAAATGCTTAGCTAAAATATTTAGCTATATTACAACGTTACTGATAGGTGTGACTTGCTCAGCATTATATACTGCCATCAACTCTACGCCAGAAAAGATCATAAAAACATCTATAATCTTCCTTCTGTGTTATTGCCTGACTACAATTTCTTTATGTTTTTTTGGTTACTTTTCTATAAATCAAATTATAAAAAAGAAATAAACAGAACAAACTACAATATAAGGAATTAAATAAATGAATCCTGTAAACGAAATAGATATTGCAAAGCTAGTTTTGCTACCCGCGGTTTTATATGTGGCTAAAAAGATCATCGACTGGGCGGGAAAAATGATGTCCAGCCCGCCAGCAAAGCGAAAAATCCGCTTCGAAAAGGTACCTATTGAAACAAAAATAGAGGTGCTGAATAAAATCGCTGAGATACCCGACACTAAACTCTCGAGGACGCATCAGACGGTACAAATGAAATTTTTGTATGAGCAGATCGGGATAACGCTTCCTGTCTGGCACGCCCATCAGCTGATCGCGTTTATCGCTGATAAAAATATCGGCTCATATGATGTACGATTGATGAGTTTCCTTAAAAACCCATCCTTATATCGTTGTGAAGAAAATCATTTTTCTGTAGATGCTAAAAAAATAAAAAATTTTCACATCGTTAGCGGGGTTTTCTGGCTATTTTCAATCGTCATTTTTGCCTGCGCCTGGTGGACAACAATACAATCGTTACTGGCCAGCGGGGGCGTAAATTCAGCTATCGCATTTTCACTGTTTTACTTTATTTCCGCTATTGTGGTCACTGGCTTTATCTTGAGCCAGGTTGGAGAAACCTAGCAAAGCGCCAGATTCGCCAGGCTGTTTGAAAGGTGGTGTGAGGATGAAGCGCGGGTGGAAAGTGGGGAGCATGCTGTGCTAGCCGCATCGGAGCCAGAAGAACAGACGCCTCAACAGGAGGTTTTCAAACGATGAAATGCAGATACAAAAAAGTATTTTAGGGGACTGATTGGGGGATTTGGTGCGAAGGCCGGACTCGAACATCGAAACTATCCTTATGATCTTAAGAGAGTAAAACTTATCATGCTGGGCATGATACCATCATTGATACCATCAGTCCCGATTGGTGATAATCGAACAAAGAGTATATTAATCTTGTTTACTTACACTAACTTCGACTTTATCTATATCATAAATACTTACATTTCCTCCAGTCGCATTTAACGGTTCAAAAAGAGCAAGATTGATTCCTTCACTTACAGAACTACTATAAAGTACTCCATGAAAGCCAGTTTTCTTAATAAATTCGCATATATATTGACTTGGAATATAATCAAGGGCTGCACTTTTAGGTAATACAGGTCTTGTTAGTTCATAACCAAGTCGTTCAAGAAAAGGTATATCTGCAAGCATTTTACCCATTTCACCTGGATCAGTTAATAAAAACGGTGAAACGGTTTCACGAGGGTTTCTAAGGTCTATTAGAGTCATGTTATCTCTTAGAGTAAACTCTGCGACACAAGCTCTGTCACCTGTATGAGGTCGAATTTCAGACAAAGCTGTATCTGGTTTAGATCCAAGATATAAATACGGTATACCTGTAGGATTTGCTCTCCCATGACTAACTAATCTCTTGGGGGGAGCCCCCATTTGGTCTATCGTAAAAGCAGCATCATCTGCATAAATACGGGCTCGATACCAAGTTTTAGAAACATCATCCAAAGCAAGGAAACTTAATAACTCGCCAAGCCTATCTGTATCAAGTGATTTATTGAGAAAATATCTATTTTCATACATGAGTTCCTCACAAAGATGATCCCATAATGCGAGAGATTCACTCTTATAATCATCAGAAAGTACGAAGGTTTTTCTAACAATATTCCCATCATCAAGTATATCACCTAATAACTCTTTGGCATGTGCCTCATCTAAAAGAGGATGTGAGAATAGCTTCCAATCCTCTTTCAAATGTGCAACTAGACTCTTACCATCCGGATGATTTTCGTAGATGTTTATCAATGAACTAAAGTGTTCAAATAAAGCATGAGGCTCAATAATCTCAATACCTTTGGTACCACAATACGAACAATCGCCAAAATCTGGAGAAAGTGAAGGTATGATATGTTTCTTTAAACCATTATCCCCAAAACAGCTCGCACAGCAGTACTTGATCATATTATTTACCATCCATGAAATTGGCTATGGTTTCTATATGATGAATCATAGACAATTTTTTAACTGTGCCTAACCCAGGGAAATGGCTCGGATTATGTAATCGTCTAAATTCTTTGATAGCCGACGTTTCAAGCAACATGGATTTGCCTGAATTTAAAGCAGCCATTAATTTATCAAGGGACTGTGCGAACTTACCTGCCGGGTCTGTCGGTGTATCACGTGTTGTCGAAACAAAATGATAGATGTACATTTCATCTTCATGCTTCGTATTAATGTAAGTTAGATGAATAGCAACAGCATACGCAGGGCCACCGGACTCACTAAACTCATCACCAACAATTAAGAAATCACCAAAACCATTCATACCCTCTTCTTCATAGTTAAGATGAAGATCTGAAAAGAACTCAGAATCGGGATGGTCAGCATTTCGTCTTTTTTCAAAGCCATCTTTAATTAAAATTCTTTCTGAACCCGAAAAATGTTTTCGATAAGCTTTAGAACAATAGTTTGAAATAAATACATGTTTGTATCCATCCCCAAATCTTTCATGTAAAGCTTTTGGCTCATCAAACCCAGCATGGATAAAGGTGACTTCATGAACGAGGTCTGAATGAAGGAGATTATCAACCTTAGTAATAGTCATACTCTTATCAAGAAGTACTCCTACAGAAATATTTTTATAACTACTAAATTCATTTTTTAATAATTGAGCTATACTTTGTCCATCAGAAGAATGATCACCACATGCCGGATTAATGATGACAATAGCCTTACCATCATTTTCTTTTATTGTTTTCAGTGTTCGCTCAAGACCATTGAGAGCCTCTCTCACAGGCTCTATAATCGGAGTAAAACCTGCCTCAGCCATTACATTAGCAGTGTCTCTAATAGCTAACAGTTCAAATTGTTTCCCACGAAAATAAGGATAATACATAGTTTGTTACTCCCATAACAATGCCTCATTAAGAGGAAGCTGCATAGTATTAATTAATCGCTCATGATCCTTAGAGCGAAGCTGAATAGAAAGTGCCGCTGGTTGTAAAGACTTTGGTAAGTTAAGAATCAACTCTCTTAAAGAAAGTAAACTTCTGCTTTCCTTTAAAGTTTTTAACATTAAATTATATACAGAAACAGGTGGTAGACCACTAAATTCTTCTTTTAAGAAACCATGCATTTGGGTATTCGGCAAGTCGGGGATTTTTATACCTAACTCGGAAGCTATAATTTTCGCTTCATTAATTCTTAATGACTCAAAGATTGTTACAGGGCATAAAAAGTCTAAGACTTCTTCAGCTTCTCTTACAGTAGAAATTCGATTCCATCGGGTTAAACTCAATACCCCAATGGTAGATTCAGTTGTGTTCAGCACATCATCTATATGTTCTGAACCTGCTATCACATAGATTTTCCCAAATGCTTTGCGGTAGTTTGTTATTTGGTTATTTAGACGGCTTAAGGAATCCCTTTCGGATTTTATTTCGTAAACCGTTCCAGTTCCGTTCAGAATGATGAGATCAGCTTTGCAAGAGCCGATTCTGAATTCATTAAGCATACAGGCAGTTCTTAATGAATGTTTCCCAAGCAAAAGATTGTGTGTGAGTGCAGAACGATAAACATACTCATTCCGCAAGCCTGTTTGTCTGAGTAGGGCAAATGCCTCATTGAAGGCTTCACCAACGGTAATCCCAAGTGTATCTGCATGGTCGAAAAGCTCGGTCTCTCGGAGAGAGCGAGCAAACATAGGAGACTGCCCTTTTTTCGCTATCTCGCTGAAGACGGAAGCGGAAAAAAGTCTACTTAAAGCAGTCAATTGAAAAGAGTTAAGATCGTTACTTCTCATCATGGTGAATCACATAGTCCATCGTTCAGGATCTTGTTTGGTTACTGTCAAAATCCTCAGCAAAACCCACATAAAAGTCGTTTATCAGTGTAGGAAAGCTATGAAAAAATCTTCACCTTAGGTTACCAAACCAGCAGTGCTCTGCAAAGAAATCTCTTCAGCTACTGGAATGCAATCTTTCTGCTTTGTTAAGTATAGATAGATTTAAGAGCAGAAGTTGTGAGATATGGCACAACCGATTGAAAAAGATAGGGTCTATGCGTAGACTTCTACAAAGAGATTATATTAAAAGATTTATCAAACACTTCCAGTAATTTAATTGAAGCTTATTAAAGATATGAATCAAGAGTTATAAAAATCAATGGTTATTTTTAACGGAAAATTAACAGCTCTGGTACAGCACCTCAATACTGAAGCAATACCCAATTTGAGTTACACCCCCCCCCCAAAAAAAATCGAAAAAAAAATAACTCCGCCTTTATTCTGGCTTTATTAAATCAATATATATAATTTTATGGCTGACTCAGAACAGATGCCCTAACGCAAAAAAATTAAATTCTTTTTTTGTTTTCTTTATCCCTATCTGAACAAATTGGCATGATTGAAGACAGTATGCTTTCTTCTTTTTTCGCAATTAAAGCAGGTATATCTATATTATCACAATCAAGATTATCTCCCCACCAATGCATAAATTTGTTCACTGCGGGTGTCATATCCTCTTTACCCTCATGATATTCATCATTCGTAAAAATAGAGGATATTAACTTCAAGTCATCAACTTCTATTTCTCTTACAACCATTCTAAATATATCCTCTGTAGGAAATAAATCAGTTTCCTCCAGTGTAATATTTAATTTAGCAAGTATCTCGCTAATAAGTACATTAACCTCATTGAATGCTTTTTCATATTTACCCATTATGGCACTCCTTTTATTTTCATTATTGCTAAACATTATTTAGCGGATATATTTCAAATGTCAAGTATCATGACAATAAAAAATTATAAATCTTTTCATTCTTATAGGTATGAAATACAAAATCTTAATTGAGATATAATCTTATTTGGGATAGCCTCCTTTGGTTTGACACCCTGATTCAGAGATCATATATAAATGTTTTTTTGCTCGTGATGCACACAATCGAAACAGTCATTTCAGCGCTTCGCCTGCGCTACAGGAGAAGCTTTTAAAAACAATGCAAGCGAAGCTGTCTGTATTTTTGTAAAAGCAACCGCTGCATTATTCTTTTTCTTTATTATAACTGAAGCAAGGGCTAACTCAGCGAAGCCGCTGCGCTTGCTTCTTCAAGTTCCCCTTGCTTTTCTGCCCTTCGGTTAGAAAAGAAACCAAACCGCTACCAACCTTGAATATCTATATTTTTGAATAGATATCCCCCCTCCTTAACTACCACTATCAAAAATAGAAAAATTATCTTACAAATAACCCCACACACATCATTTTAGATTGCGACCTTATTAAATTAAAAATTCAACCTTAGATGGAATTTAATGTATAAGGAATGTCTTACTGTAACGGAGAATTTTAAACATTAAAAATTATAGATATGGTTTGTCATAGCCTGTACATCTATTCACCCCATGCATATGCACTAAGAAAGCATTTTTTGAATACTGGAGTTGCCCTTGCTAAAACGGACACGGCTAATTAACTGCTAATATGGCATCAAGATATTCGCGTGGCGATTTCATGTTCAACCCCTTGCGTGGATGCAGATTATTATAATTCTCTATCCATTCTGCCATTTTTCCATCACTGAGACTGCATCCGGCAGATCATTTACTTACACGTAATTCCGCTTGAACGTCTTTACAAACGATTCTGCCATGCCGTTACTTTCCGGATGCGTACTGGTGTAGTACACACGATGAACCCCAGTGAACTGGCGAATGTGCGCGTGGTATCGGCTATGCAGCAATTATGCCAATGACAGTGGCTCCATTGACGGCAATGACCTGACATCTACAATCCCGCTACAAAGCACTTACTCCATGAGTCATTGCACTTGCTGAGCTAAACAAACACACTAAAACCAGATAATAATTAATCGCTGTATAAGCTCGTAACAAGCGGAACTTTAAGGCAAAATAGGGCCATCTTCCCCCTTCACAAGGTTACGCTAATGGCCAGAAAACCTAAAGAAATCAAAACAGACCCGTTAGAGGTCATCCTGTGGAAAGCGGCTGACAAGCTACGTAAGAACATTGATGCAGCCGAGTACAAGCATGTCGTGCTGGGCCTCATTTTCCTTAAGTATATTTCTGATTCTTTTGAATCTCATTATGAGTTGCTGAAGGCTGGTGAAGGCGAGTTCGCAGGTGCTGACCCGGAAGATAAAGACGAGTACACCGCTTACAACATTTTCTTTGTCCCTGAGCTTGCACGCTGGAACTATCTAATATCTAAGGCCAAGCTACCCGAAATCGGTAAGCTGGTAGATGATGCGATGGAACTTATCGAAGCGGGTAACCCACAGCTAAAAGGTGTGTTGCCGAAAGTCTATGCCCGACAAAACCTCGACGCCACAGTGCTGGGCGAACTGATTGATCTGATTGGCAACATTGCACTAGGCGATGCCAAAGCGCGTTCTGCTGACGTTTTAGGCCACGTATTCGAATACTTCCTTGGTGAATTTGCACTGGCAGAAGGCAAACAAGGCGGTCAGTTCTATACACCAAAATCCATTGTAAGCCTGCTGGTAAACATGCTGGAACCCTATAAGGGACGCGTCTTTGATCCCTGCTGTGGTTCTGGTGGTATGTTCGTTCAGTCTGAAAAATTTGTTGAAGCTCATCAGGGCAATATTGACGATATTTCGATTTACGGTCAGGAATCAAACCAGACAACCTGGCGTCTGGCAAAAATGAACCTGGCTATTCGTGGTATTAACTCAGAACACGTCCGGTGGAACAGTGAAGGTTCATTCCTTAATGACGCTCATAAAGATTTAAAATCTGATTTTATCATTGCTAACCCACCGTTTAACGTTTCCGACTGGTCCGGTGAGCAGCTTCGTGGTGATGCCCGTTGGCAATATGGTATCCCTCCTGCCGGCAATGCTAACTTTGCCTGGATGCAACACTTCCTGTATCACCTGTCGCCAAAAGGTCAGGCTGGCGTTGTACTGGCAAAAGGGGCTTTAACCTCTAAAAGTTCGGGTGAAGGTGAAATTCGTGCAGCACTGGTTAAAGATGCCAATGTGATTGATTGTATCGTTAACTTACCCGCAAAACTGTTCCTGAATACCCAGATCCCAGCGGCCTTATGGTTTATGCGCCGAGATCGTGAAAACAGCAACCAGTATCGTGATCGCAGTAAAGAAATTCTGTTTATTGATGCCCGTAATCTTGGTCATTTGATCAACCGCCGTAGCAAAGTTTTTTCAGACGACGATATCAAGACCATTGCAGATACTTACCATAACTGGCGTAACAAAGGTGGCGACTATGAAGACGTGGCTGGTTTTTGTGCGTCCGTAGACATTGATGAAGTGGCTAAACTCGATTATGTGCTGACTCCTGGCCGTTATGTTGGTCTCGCTGATGAAGAAGACGATTTTGACTTTAAAGAACGGTTCACGGCTCTTAAAGCTGAGTTTGAGGCACAACTCGAAGAAGAAGCACGTCTGAATCAGGCTATCGCTGATAATCTGGCGAAGGTGGTGTTATGAATTGGTTGCATGAGGTCAGTATTAAAGATATTTGCGATTTAATTACTGTTAAAACAAACATTAAAAACGCATCTATTGAAAATTATATCTCAACCGAAAATATGCTACCTAATTTTGGTGGTGTTGAGCATGCTGAAAAACTACCCACATCAAACACCGTAAATACATTTATTCCTCAAGATATTTTGTTTTCAAACATCCGAACTTATTTTAAGAAAGTTTGGTTTTCGAGATTTAATGGCACTGCCTCCGCTGATGTATTAGTCTTTCGAGCTAAGGATAATTGTGATAGTAAATTTTTGTACTATCTCATGTGTGATCCGTCTTTTATTGAGTATACTGTTCTAACATCCAAAGGGGCGAAAATGCCCAGAGGGGATAAAGATGCAATTTTCAGTTACACTGTATCATTGCCTTCTATCCAAGAACAAAAGGCCATCGCCTCTGTGCTGTCCTCTCTTGATGACAAAATAGACCTGCTTCATCGCCAGAATAAAACGCTGGAATCTATGGCTAACACCCTGTTTAGACAGTGGTTTATTGAGGACGCGCATATACACTGGACGGAAAAAAAACTGTCCTCTTTTGGAAGAATAATTTGTGGTAAAACGCCTTCAAAAAAGAATTCTTTGTATTTTGGTAATGATGTTCCTTTTCTAAAAATCCCTGACATGCATGGCAAGGTTTTTGTATTCAAATCAACTGATAATCTTTCATTTGCAGGGGAGCATAGCCAATCAAAAAAAACAATTCCACCAGGAAGTATATGTGTTAGCTGTATCGCTACTGTTGGTTTAGTCTGTATAACTGATGTAAGCATGCAAACAAACCAACAAATTAACTCCATTATTCCTAACAAGGAATATTATAAATATTTTTTGTATCTTTTAATGAAAAGCATGGGTGATGAATTAAATAACCTGGCAAGTGGCGGTACTGCAACATTAAACTTGAACACTGGGGATTTTTCTAACATAACATTTCTTTCCCCTTCAGAAAATGAGTTGAAAATATTTCATCAATCCATTTCAAGTTTATTTGATAAGTTAAAATTAAATTCAAAACAAATTAATATAATTGAAAACCTTCGAGACACTCTTCTTCCCAAACTGATGAGTGGTGAAGTAAGGGTTCAGGATGCAGAAGAAGCAATCGCGTCAGTAGCTTAAAATAATTAAGCGGGTATGCAGCCCGCCCTCTGGTTAAGCAGCAATAAGGACAGTACTCATGGTAAAGATGACCGAATCCGATATTGAAGTAATGGCGATTGAGCACCTGCAAGGGCTGGGCTATGAGTATGTTTACGGCCCGGATATTGAATCCAGTGGCATTAATCCGTTACGTAGCTATCAGCAGGTTATCCTTGAAGATAAGGTGCGTATTGCTCTACAACGCCTGAATCCGCACCTTAGTGAACAGAAGTGTGAGGAAGCCCTGAAACAGATGATGCAGATCAGCACACCTGATCTAATGGCAAACAATCTGGCCTTTCATCGCCTGTTGACCGAAGGGATCAATATCGAAGTCAGTAAGGATGGTAATACACAAGGAGAGCTGGCCTGCCTGATCGACTTTAACGATCCCACTAATAATGAATTTCTGGTCATTAATCAGCTCACCATCAAAGAAGGCAATCATACCCGCCGACCTGATCTTATTTTATTCATCAATGGCCTGCCATTAGTCGTTATCGAACTTAAAAATGCCGCTGACGAAAATGCTACGGTAACAGGTGCCTATAATCAGATTAAAACCTATCAGAACCAAATCCCCGGTCTGTTTAACTACAATGCTTTTAATGTGATATCTGACGGGCTGGAAGCCAAAGCGGGGACGGTTTCTGCCGATTTCAGTCGTTATATGACGTGGAAAACTGCTAACGGTAAAACGCAAGCCACCAGTACCCAACCACAGCTTGAAGTTTTATTACAGGGGTTGCTTAATCCTGTAACGCTGCTGGATATGATCCGCCACTTTATCGTGTTTGAGGCCAGCAAACATGAAGACAGCAAAGGGATTATCAGTATCCGTACTGTTAAAAAAATGGCGGCTTATCACCAGTACTACGCGGTCAATGCAGCAGTTCTTTCCACTATTCGTGCCTCAGCGGTGAATGCGGACTCCCCCTCTGCCGAAGTGGCACTGCGCCAGCAGGGACGTAACAGTAAAGATCTTGTTAATGCGCAAAAAACCGGAGATCGCAAAGCGGGCGTAGTCTGGCATACTCAGGGTTCCGGTAAATCGCTTTCGATGGTGTTTTACACCGGGAAAATTGTGCTGGCGCTGGATAATCCGACAGTTGTTGTGATTACTGACCGTAACGACTTAGATGATCAGCTATTCGGTACGTTCTCTTCCGCGACCCAGCTACTTCGTCAGACACCAAAACAGGCCGACAACCGGGAAGAACTCAAAGAATATTTGCGCGTAGCCTCTGGTGGTGTGGTGTTTACCACTATTCAAAAATTCCAGCCTGATGATGGCAGCAATATCTATGAGTTGTTGTCAGACAGAACCAATATTGTCGTTATCGCTGATGAAGCCCACCGTTCACAATACGGTTTCAGCGCCAAAGAAGTTGACGTGAAAGACAGTGAAGGCAACGTTACAGGTAAGCGCACTGTTTATGGCTTTGCCAAATATATGCGTGATGCCTTACCTAATGCGACCTATCTCGGCTTTACCGGAACCCCCATAGAAAAAACGGACGTCAACACGCCTGCTGTTTTTGGTAACTATGTTGATATCTACGATATCTCGCAGGCCGTTGAAGATGGTGCAACAGTTCGTATCTTTTATGAAAGCCGTCTTGCCAAAATTGCCATCAGTGATGAAGGTCGTCAGCTTATTGAAGACTTTGATGATGAGTTTAACGAGGACGAACTGACGCTCACGCAGAAAGAACGTTCTAAATGGGCCAGAATCGAAGGTTTGATTGGCAGTTCAAAACGTATTAAAGCGATTGCGGCGGATATGGTTCTGCACTTTGAGCAGCGCTTAAAATCCAATGCCGATCATGGTAAGGGCATGATTGTTACCATGTCCCGCCGTATTGCTGCTGAACTATATAAAGAAATCATAGCCTTAAAACCTGAATGGCACAGCGATGATTTAAATGACGGTATAATAAAAGTCGTCATGACCTCTTCTGCTGCTGACGGGCCAGAAATTGCCAAGCACCACACCACCAAAAAAGAACGTCAGGTTCTGGCTAACCGTATGAAGGATGACGACGACAAGCTTAAACTGGTGATAGTGCGTGATATGTGGCTTACCGGCTTTGATGCACCAAGTATGCATACCCTCTATATAGACAAACCGATGAAGGGCCATAACCTGATGCAGGCCATTGCCCGCGTTAACCGGGTATACAAGGATAAAATCGGCGGTCTGGTTGTTGACTATCTGGGCATTGCTTCTGATTTAAAAGAAGCCTTGTCGTTCTACTCTGATGCCGGAGGACGTGGTGATCCTGCTGAGGTTCAGGAAGAAGCCGTTACCCTCATGCAGGAAAAACTGGAAATCCTGGAAGGTATGATGCATGGCTATGATTACAAAGCCTACTTTACTGCAACAACTTCACAGCGCCTGACGATTATCCTTGAATCAGAAAACCACATTTTAGGTTTGGATAACGGCAAAGGGAAAATGCGCTTCCTTGCCGCTGTTGCTGCCATGTCCCAAGCTTTTGCACTGGCAACGCCACATGATAAAGCAATGGAAGCGGCACCCGAAGTCGCATTCTTCCAGGCGGTTAAGGCTCGCCTTAATAAATTTACTGAAAACCCGGACGGCTCAGAAGAAGAACATAATGACAGTCTCGAAGTGCGGGTAAAACAGACTATCGATCAGGCACTGGTCACGGATAAAGTCGTCGATATCTTTGACGCAGCGGGAATACAGAAGCCGGATATCTCTGTGCTATCTGATGAATTTCTTCAGGAAATGAAGGATTATCAGCACAGAAATATTGCGCTGGAAACGCTTAAAAAACTGCTTTCTGATGAGATCAAGGTTCGCTCGAACCAGAGTATTACGCAGGGTAAAAAACTGATCGATATGCTGACCTCTGCAATCAATGGTTACCAGAACAAGGTACTGACCGCTGCGGAAGTGATCGATGAACTGATCAAGCTTGCTAAAACCATACAGGAATCTGACAGCCTTGCCAGCCAGTTAAACCTCAGCCCCTACGAATATGCCTTCTATTCTGCGGTTGCAGATAACGACAGTGCACGCGAGTTAATGAAAAAGGAAAAGCTGCGTGAATTGGCGGTCGTACTGACGGAAGCTATCCGCAACAATGTCAGTCTGGACTGGACAGTGAAAGAGGCGGCAAGAGCGAAAATTCGTGTGGTTGTAAAACGGCTGCTCAAAAAATATGGTTATCCGCCTGATATGTCATTGCTCGCCACAGAGACTGTTTTGAAGCAGGCTGAACTTTTAGCTGGAGAATTAGGAAAATGATTCCTCTAAATTTTTAACATACAAACTATTTTAAGTTATACAGGAGAAGCTAATGGATAGCAGGCCATATCTTATATATATACTATCACTGTGGCTTCTATTTTTATCATTATTATTAATCACTAAAAGAACGCTACTCTTATGAAGAAATCCTCCAGGACAAATTACAGAGAGAGCAAAAAGTTTTACGAACGACGCTTCAACCAGTTAACAACACAGCAGTTACAAAGAAAAGATTATAAATATGCCTACCCCCAGATTTTAACCTCAGTAAGGTAGTCAAGGGGAACTAATGTAACTAATTTAGTATACTTCTTCACATAAAGCCTGAGCACTATGATAGTGCTATTTAATTACCTCTCATTTCGCTAATTAAAACCATTTAAACCTTCCTTTACCTTAAAAACATATAATTCAAATAACATAAAAATAGCATTTTATGCTAAATTTGTATATTCATCATAAAAAACACCCACTTAAATCAGTTATATATTAAAGAAAACGCTTGCGTATTTTTTAATATTAAAAATAAATTTGATTTATATTTATTTAATAATATATATTCATTTCACCAAAACAATAAAGGAGAATAAAAATGAAAAAATACAATTACCCAACACTGACAAACTACCTTGCCAAAACCAAAAAAAATGCAGATCTCTATAGATTATATAACCCACAATTTTCTGTATTCGGAAAACCAGTAAGTGAAGAGCAGGATTTTTACTTTTGTTACTTCTCCAGACATATGATTACCGAGAGGAATATCTTAACCCTCTTTTCAATTCATACATTTCTCTCTTACAACGTAAGCAAGAAAGAGACAATTAAATCATTTGTAAATTTTCTCAAAAAAGCAAACCGTGACACCTTCAACAAGGCATTCCAGTTTCGCGGGTGCAATATTATTTATCAAAACAAGAAGAGAGAGGTTAAGGAGATCTCATGGTTTTCATTCTCACGGATCTATGACGATATCGTAGAAATAAAAGAGTATAGAACAAACAACAACACTTACAACAAAATTGCAGCCTAAAAGAGGGGACGACACAATGAATAACCATGACGAATACAATTTATTTTACTGCCAGACTAAAAAAGATGTCCAGGATTGCATTGCCGCAGGCATTGATATTAACTCTCTCATACATTGGGGTGAAAATGCACTGTTCAAGAACTGTCACACCAGTGCGATTCAGGCCATGATTGAAGCAGGAATTGATTTAGACCATACAGATCATTACGGAAATAATGCGCTATTTATCAATTCTTCCCCAGAAATACTCAGCCTCTTAATTGATTCAGGCATTAACATTCACCATACAAATGACAAGGGGGAGAATTGTCTTTCCCACCATAGGTATGACAGAGCAAGCACAGAAACCCTCATTAATGCGGGTGTTGATATTCACCATAAAGATAATAATGGTCAGACCCTTCTTTATAATAACTTGGATAATCTCTGCTTTGATTATTTGGTGAATAAAGGTTGTGATCTTAATCATAGGGATAACAATGGCAACACGGTTCTGGATTTGCCTGACCATAAAAGTTACAAATATGATTTTATCGTAATGGCTCTTGCTCGTCACCTTGATAAAATTGATACTCCTCCTACACTTTTTAAACACTTAACGATTAAGTGCTTACCCCTAATGGCGTTGCTGCATGAAAAAGGTATTCATTTCACGGTAGCTGAACACTGTACATTTTCACTTTACGTGAGAGAAATGAAAGCTTTTTTTATCGAATTAAAAACCTACACCGATATCGGCCATGTTCAATTTTACAATATGGACAATAAACACATTGGCAGCTATACGGGGATCGAGAGAGTAAAATGGTTTATTCGAAATGGTATCAGAATGGACGACGATATACTCAGACAGCGTTCCGACTCCGATAAAATTTTATCTTATATCGCAGGAAGAGAGAAAAAAGACCTGTTAAACGAAATGAAGCCAGAGATCCCCCATGCACCTGTGCGAAAAAGACTCTAAAACTTCGGAGTAAACAACCCTTTTCTTAGTCTGAAAGGTTTCATTTAATGACCATTAATCTGATATGTCCTCGTAGGTATACTATTTATCAAATGGTATACCTTTTTTAATCCAGCCAATTAAATTATTTGCCCCGTCATAGCTTGACTTATTCACCTCATCGGTTATCTATAGTAATAAGCATTCACTAAAAGGATAGCTATGAACAGTGACATGAGTAATGAAGATGATATAACCAGATTATCAAAGCGTGGTAAATTCCATACTAACAAACTTCCTGAGAATGAAATACGACATCACTGCATCAGTGTCAGATTAAATGAAGAAGAGTTAATTATTCTCGACAGTAAGAGAGGCCAGTATAAAAAGGGAGAATGGCTCAGGATGGCTTCCCTGAATAAACTCCCGCCGGTTCTGCCTGAAATCAATCGTGAAGCATGGATTAAACTTGGCAGCCTTTCACAGGATTTAAACCACCTGCTGAGTCATCTCGACAGCAAAAGCCCTGACAGCGAACTGACCCGTACAGAGCTCTTTGCCCTGCGCAGACAAATCAAAACTCTTCGCGATCACCTAATTCCTACAACCTTTCTGGAGCCAGGCCGATGAAAGGCATGCAGAAAATAAAAAGGGGTAAACAGTTTGCAGGCGTGGTGCTATACAGCCTCAAATCCGGCCCACACCACAACGTTATGCCTTATGTCATCGGTGGTAATATAACCGGAAGTTCGGTGGCTGAGCTTATCAGTGAGTTTGAAAGTTCTAAACAATTGCGTCCCGATGTCACTAAACCTGTCTGGCATAATTCACTTCGCCTGCCAAAGGGAGAAACACTGTCAGCCAGACAGTGGGCGGTATTTGCCGACGATTATATGACCCGGATGGGGTTCACTGAAACGCACCTTCGCTGTTATATCCTTCACGACGATACCGACGGGCAGCATATCCATATCATTGCAAGTCGCATTAACATGGTCGGTGGAAAGCTGTACCTGGGGAAAAATGAAAATCTCATCAGCACCCGCATTATCAGCGAACTGGAGCGAATACACGGACTCACTGAAACAACACCTGCAACCAGCAGTCGCCCTCAGGCTAAAAGAAAACCCTCACGCAATGAGCTGATGATGGCAGAACGAACAGCAGCTCCCAGCCCTAAGTCTCAGTTGCAGACCCGGATTGATAATGTCTTAACGCATCGTCCCGATTTACTGACTTTTATCGACATGCTGGAACGGAAAGGTGTGACCTGTAAACCCAATATCGCGTCGACAGGAAAAATGAATGGATTTTCATTTCAGTACCAGGGCATTGCCTTTAAAGGGTCTCAGCTTGGGAAAAAATATGGCTGGTCTTCTCTGCAAACACAGATTGATTTTACACCAGAGCACCTGGCTTTACTGAAAAAAGAGCAACAGCAGACTGTACCAATACCAGTACCAGTACCAGTACCAGTACCATCATGCGAGTCTGAAGAACAGGCTGCAAACCGGGAAACGATTCTGGAGAAAATCCTTCGGCTTGAAGAAAAAATTCGTCTGGAACGACAACAGGAAACAGTGAGTGTCATTCAACTCAGGAGCAAACTGCACAATACAGCTCGTCAGATACCCCGCCAGCGTCGGCTGTATTCGTGGCTTGCATTGCTTGGCCATATTGTGGCACTTCTCAGGCGCAGGGGTATGTCTCTGTTACATGCCACTGCACATCCGTTCCACCAAATCCTGCACCTGCATCTTCTGACACCCTGTCATTCCATGACAACAAATCCCATTAAAGAACAATTAGTTAATAATAACCCACATCCTGCACCATAAGTTAACTAGTCCATACTTTAGTGATAGTCAATAAAATATTGATCGTTTATATAGATCGATAATCTTGTTATGATAGTTATAACCTATCAACCAAGATCCATCGATCGGTACAAGCAATTTTACTAAAGCGGAGCATTCATCGAAAATGTTCAAAAATACATCACCTTAAATCAGGCCACGGAGTCATGATGGATAATAAAACGATTAGCTGCCCCTTCTGCTTTACACAAAGCCCGCACGGCGTGCGGATTTGCAAAGGTTGCCATGCAAAAGTGGCCTATGGTGAAAGTCCGCTCAGTGTGGCATTTCTGTTTCAATTCGTGGCATTCGGTCTCGCCTGGTTAGTATTTTCATTAACCGGCAGCACTCCTGTCTCAGTCATTACATTTTTTGCCAGCGTCATTATTCTGATCTGCATAATTAAAAAGAAATATGCAGACAGAGTTGTTTTTATACGGTGATATTAATTTCACACCACCGCAAACATAAAAAATTAATATGGGAGAACTTATGAACAGATTCATGATTTCTGTGTTTTTTATTTCTGCTTTCCTTATTTCTGGCTGTTCAATATCAGGCAACCAGCATCTAAAAAAAGAAACATCACAAAGTCTGCAGTCGAAAATTATCAAAAATAAAACGACGAAATCAGAAATCATTACCGCATTAGGTGAGCCCGAAACCAGAACTACACTTGATAGTGGCAATGAAGAATGGACTTATTCCATGGATAACAATCAGTTTGATGCCACCACATTCATTCCAGTGGTCGGGTTGCTGACAGGCGGTTCACAGACGCAGGCCAAAACGCTGGAAATCGAATTTAAAGGCGAAACGGTCAGCAAGTGGACGTTCTCTGAAAACAACAGCAAGATGAAAACCGGTCTTATTCAATAACGTACTCTACAGTCTGGGATTATTTTATGAAAACATATGCATTTACCACACTCATTGCGTCCATTTTTTTGCTGAGTGGCTGTACCGGTGAACCGTCTGAGCAGGATATTTACACTGCGATGAATAAGGTCGTGGAGCAGACGAATGCCATCGTTAAATCCATAGCAGGTAAAGATGTCCCGAAAGACGCACTGCGGGAATTAAAATCTGTCAAAAAGCATGACTGCGTGAAAGTATCGGATAAAAGCTATAAATGCAATGTAACAGCTGTTGTCGATAACGAAAAACGCACAGCGGCTGTCACGCTGGTCAAAACGGATGATGGCTGGCAGGTCGTTGACAAGTAAGACCACAGTAAAACAATCCCGCCAGGCAGGACACCAAACCGGTGGCTCCTGCCTTTTTAATGCCCGGTAATGTCTTGCGGGAAACGACTGCTTTTATGTCACTCTGCCATCCCCTGCATTGTCCAGTACGTATCCGCTGCCTCACAGCCTTTTCCTGACCACGGATCCTGGTGGTGTATAAGCCAGAGAACGTGCAATGCGTTTCTTTTCATACTGTGCCAGTAAATCAGCATAAATGTGCTCTGCTTCATCCAGATTGCCTGAAATATAATTCACGAGCGAATTCAGGCAATGCAGTAATGTGTCACTGTTTGCGAGTTGCCTGAGCAGAGGGGCCTTCAGGGTAGAAACGACACCCATAAACATCTGCATGATATTATCAACGTGATAACACGAATTGCGATATTGTGCCCGTGAATAAAAATACTTCAGATGGTATCCAGCGAAAAGCACATAAAGTTTTCTGTAAAAATTATTGTTATTAACACTGTCGCGATGGTGTGTTATATATTTATCAACAACAAATATAAACCTTTCTTCCTGAGATGAAACACAAATATTGCTCATAACCCTCTCCTTTTTTGTTTTTATAATTAAGTACTATCAGCTTTAAATTTTAAATCAATACAAAATCGAAAATATTTTATTTTAAAATGACAACTATTTATTCTGTTAATACTGGAAACAGCTTTCGCTGTTGCAATGTTGAGTCCGATCGATTGCATTACCGCTTTCTTTTTTCAAAAACCGGGTAGTTTCCAGATATCAGATAAAACCCCCTCAGGAATTTTTTGAGAGAGTGCTACGCACTGGCTCACGCCCCCGACGACAGATATATGTTAATTATTTTTACCCGTCAGATGAAAACCCAATGTTTAATCCCCCTTGCAGCGCCGCTGAGTGCCCTCAGCACTCACTCGCTGAAGCAAAAAGGATTTTTCCGAAGGGGTTCCGGCGTGAGCCGTATTAAGTTAACGGGTAAATCATGTAGTCGGGTCCATTCTTTCGCTAAACTCAGCAGCCTGAATCTCTGCGCGAAGCGTATTTCTACTGACAGTTAAACACTATAGCAATGTTCTGAAGCCCAGTGGCGCAACACACAGGTGCGCAGGCTTCACTTAAGGAATAATATTACGAAGGAAAATCAGCAATAGCAGTGTTTATCAAACTGTGTACAATGGAATTTTGTGTCAATCTAAAGCTAAATTTCGGTTTCTTGTTTCTTTATCACTCTTTTATCTTGCAAATTCAAAAAGAAAATTAATCAATTACATCAACAAGTTAAGATAGAATATTGGTTGTATCTTTCAGAACCAAAAATTATTAATGACATAACAGGTGATGGTGAAATTTAGCACCCTTCGTAATAACTCTGACAACCCTTAATATTCCACTAAAAAAAATCACAGAGAAATAAATATAATATTTTTTAAATTTTTATTACTAATAATATTGACAAACAAATTTAATATGCCATATCTGTTATCACAATAATAAAAAAGGAGCCATTATGTCAAACACAAGTGTTATGTTAACTAAAGAACAAAAAGCAATTATTGCAGAAGCATTAGATGTTATGCCCGAAGATCTGGAAGAAATAAAAGTTAAAGCAAGTGCCTGTAAAAAGACATCCTTTCGTGACGATTTCTCGATGGTCTTTAAAGATAACACGGCCAGACTCGCCAGAATGGATCTAACACCAACGGCATTCAAAATTGTTATTTACCTATTTTCAATCATTGATTACGGGAATATTATCCCTGACTTTTCACAGTCACGTACTGCCAGAGAATTAGGACTGAATAAATCGAATGTTTCACGTGCATTCAGAGAATTATTTGAAAGGAAAATACTGATCCGTAACGCTGAAGACGGTCAGGTTTACCTGAATTCTAATTTATGCGTAAAAGGCATTCCTCATCGTTTCAATGAAGAACTGATGGATAAGTTCAGTAAATCCAGACTTGAGACTGAAGACTTTGCCACTTCATTCAACTTTTATCGCGCAGGGCGAAAAACAAAGCCTGTAAAAAAATCCAGAAACAGATATCCAACTGACGGCATTCCATTTTAAAAGACATAACAGCGCTGGTGATTTTACTCCTGACACCAGCGAAAAATTTAACAAAATAAAGGATATCTTTATAAAGCAAAGACTCCCTGCTTACCTTCACCAGAATAAATTATCAGATGAACAACGCAATCTGAACAATACTGTTCACAATGTGTTTTGGCTTCTCACATTAATCGCTTCATACACACCAGATAAAAGCACTGTTTACCTGAGTTTTCACCGTGCAACATCCATCGCACAGCAAAAGAGATACATATCACACCAGCCCGATTTTATCAGGCCATCGATAAACTGATTGATACAAATGTTATTATTTGTACTGAGTTTAAATACCAGTATCGTTTAAATCCTGAATTTTTCAGTTTTCTTTAATTTAACCTAATACACGTATTTAATATACAACACAAAATTATCAACATAGCACTAATTTAAATGCTCACCACTATCTGATTCATAACGTAAAGTTTAAGACTCCTTTCCTAAACTTTACCCTACTAAACTCACACAGGCATACCGATACTGTAATAAATAATTGTTTTTGCCAGAGACTCAAGGTAATCTCGTGACTTTATTATTTCAAACCACAAATCAAAGATATCTGCCTGGGCAAGCATATTCATCTCACGTATTTCACCCAGTACTTCACGCATATCTTCCGCAAAGAAGTAGCTCAGCAATTCGATTGCCTTAAGAACCTTTTCTGTTGGCTCTAACTTCTCAATACATTCCATATAAAAGATGTCTTCGAAAAGATCATCATCAATAATGTCCCAATAACCTTCATACGCCTCAAAATCACTTATATTCATTTTATTTTCCTCTTGTTACGCTGCATGAGATCTTGAGTTACTAATGACTGCCTTAATCCATTCATCAATCTCACTCTCGACAAAAGCCACCGCGCGTGTGCCAATCTTTACAGGTGCGGGAAAACGACCTTCACTGATCAGACGATAAATCCAGGCCTTGCCGAAACCAGTTCGTTTCAAGACTTCTGGTAAACGAATTAAGCTTTGATTTGTTGTATTCATTTGGCTGTCTCCTCCGCTTCCGTTATGGATATATTAACCACATAAGTTTCTGTCTATGAAGAGAGTGCTGATAACTGAAATCTTAGATGAGGGAAGAATGAAAGGAAATTCCGGGGAAGAAAAATATTTACGCCCTCCCCTTGACAATTAACATTATGATTTACAACTAGAAAGAGCCGAGTTCAGAAATCGGTATGTTGAGGAGATGGCTGTTTTTGCTAATAAAGTATTCGAGACTACGGGTTGTTTCTCCATTCAATGACTTCTCTGCAACAGGCCTGTCTGTATCTTTAATGTGATCTTCTCCTCTGATCTCACTTGTAAAGTCTGGATACAAGACACGAGACAAGACCATATTTGAGATTTTTACTTTTTTAAATTTTGCCCAAATCAATAAATCAATCATTGGGATAATATTGTAATCGACAAGTTTTCTTATTTTTGCCAGTCCAATTTTTTCAGTTTTTACTGGCTCAATTTCATATTCCTTCCTGAGAATGGGTAGCATCGTTTGTAAGGCCGTTATAATTTCTTCATCGCTGGACATTCCTAAATTAAATGAAACATACATCTTGCTGCTATTTTGGTTAAGAAAAAAGTCTCTCATTGTTTTTGTTATTGGTTTCTTTTTCAACTCTTTTTTGAAATCGCCATTTTCTTCAAAAAAATCCATGCTAAACATTATTAACTTGTTCTCTAATTTTTTTATATCACCAAAGCTAACCTGCGCAACATGTCTTTGGCCCTTGCCAAAATGACCATGATTATTATCTTGTCTGCTTAAAATAGGATTACCTTCAAGGATAGACCTTAAATTTTGATTATCATCTTCCCATCCAAAATTTACACTGTCGAAAATCGCTTCTCTAAAGGCAAGCTCAGTATGCAGTTCTTTGATTGTAAGTGATTTTAACTGCTCATAGTTTTCGAGACTAAACCAGATTTTTAATTCTTCATAAGGGCTTACTACTTTCATTAATCCCTCCACTGTATTCAAAGCTTGAATGAGTTAACACTGCTTATTTGAATTAATTCTCCCTTAACAAGGTTGATAAGGGAGAACGATTACTTAACTACTTATTCATAGTTAAATTATTTTAAAATCAAATGGTGAAACTTGTCGTGTTCTAAGAAGGTCAAGGTAATCGGCCCACCATTGAAGCATTAACTTTCGTTCATCAAGGTGCTCTGCTTTATGTATATAAGCAGCGCGAACTGAGTTCCGCTCCTGATGGCTCATTTGCCGTTCAACAGCATCTTTCGACCACAAGCCGGATTCAATCAAGGCACTACATGCCATAGCCCTGAATCCATGTCCACAGACTTCAACAGTAGTGTCGTAGCCCATAGCTCGCAACGCTTTATTAACTGTATTCTCGCTCATAGGTTTGCGGAAATTATGATCGCCAATAAACACGAGTTCCTGGTCACCACTGATCTCTTTGATTTCCGTCAGCACAGCCAATGCCTGACAACTCAAAGGAACAAGATGTGGAGTTCGCATTTTCGAACCACGGTGAGAATGTTTGACCCCTGGCAATGGCTCGCGTTCTCCAGGGATAGTCCACATCGCATTTTCAAAGTCGATCTCCGACCATCTTGCGAATCTGAGTTCACTGGAACGAATGAAAATGAGCAATGTCAGCTTTACGGCTAACTTCGTGAGTTTCCTACCTTTGAAGTTATCAATTCGTTCTAAGAGTTCTGAGAATCGTTCGAATGGCAAAGCTGGCCTGTGGGTTCGTTTGGCTACGGCAATAGCTCCTGCCATCTCCTGAGCAGGATTGTAATCTATCAGCCCATTTTGGACGGCATATCGCATTACTGCTGTTGTTCTTTGCTGTAGGCGGGAAGCAACTTCCAATCGTCCGGAAGCTTCAACAGCCTTGATAGGTGCAAGAAGATCTCTGGTATTAAGCTCGGATATTTTTCTTTTACCGATTGCAGTAAAGAGACCATCTTCCATGCTTTTTAGAACTCTCTCGCTGTGGGAATCTGACCATTTTCTTTTACAAGCCTTATGCCAGTCCCTGGCAACAGATTCAAAAGTAAGAGCTTCGCTCTGCTCGATTTTGTCGGCTTTTTTCTTCTCAGAAGGGTCGATACCATCAGATACCAACTTTTTGGCTTCATCTCGCTTCCTGCGGGCTTCACTAAGAGAGACCATTGGATAAACACCCAATGCTAAAACTTTCTGTTTGCCATCGAAACGGTACTGTAATCGCCAGTACTTCGAGCCGTTAGGATTGATCAGCAGGTGCATACCCTGCCCATCTGTGAGTTTGAAGGGTTTGTCGGAGGGCTTGGTAGTCCTAACTTTGATATCGGTGAGAGCCATCAGTTGATACCTCCTGTGTTGGTACCAAAATCAATCGAACCGGGAATACCATCAGTTATACCATCATCAGTTGGTATATGTTCAAGGAATTGAGTAGACGTGAACAGACTAAGCCAAGTTAGAGAGCTGCTTAACTTACTGTTTTTATGGACTAAAGTAGACGTTAGTAGACTTGAAAAAAGCTTTGTATGGTGCCGAAGGCCGGACTCGAACCGGCACGTATTTCTACGGTTGATTTTGAATCAACTGCGTCTACCGATTTCGCCACTCCGGCACGGAAAGGATACGGAAAACGTTCTGGATTATACCTGTCAATGGCTGCTGCGCAAGCGGCAGAGTGCGATCGCCGCGCTAAGTGTTGAAAAAAACAGCGCAAGCCGCATTTCGGGCAACATTCAATACGTTCCGCAGGTAATCCCCCTCGTTCTCACCTTTCCCACTCGCGGTTTCCTCTTTCTCCGAGCCTGCTCGCAAAATCCTGCAAACGGCTCAATTCGGTTTACATTTTCGGCAATTTGTTATCAGATCCTGTTATTAGTACGCGTAATAACGCCGGTACTTTCCCAAAACAGGATTTCCGCAATGCGCTTCTATCAGATCGAACCGACGCTGGAGAACTACTGGCGCGGCATTATTCTTTTTGGCAAAAACGTCGCCTCCTATAAGTTTGCGCTGGCGCATGCGCTGTACGATATCCGCCGCGACGGTAGCGATCTGATACGCCTCGAGGAGCTGGCGGTGCCGTTCAGCCAGCATCTGTGTCGCCATCTTGAGCAGGCCCCCAAACAGATCACGTCGCCAAAAAGCCAGTTTCTCAGCGCCTGTAGCCGCTTCAATCGCCAGGAGATAACCCAGGATCAGCTCATCGCGGCAACGGTTAAGCTCGGCTTTAGCGTGGTGCTGGATAAATTTCATAACGTGAATCAGGGCGAAATCGCCAGGCGCTTTTTTATCGACGAGCGTAAAACGCATCAAGGCATCCGTCTGACCGACGACTTTTATTCTCTGACGGAGCGCCAGCAGTACCAGAACCTGATCCACGAAACGGACGCCCGCTGGCGTCTGGTGGAACAGGCGTGGGCGATGAACATCGCCAGCAGCCTGATCGCCGTGGAATATGATGCCGCCGAACAGCAGCTCTTCAGCACCCTGAATACCCGACGAGTTGCCATCTCCAGCTGTCGCGACAGCCTGAACGGCTACCAAAAAGGCCGCTGCTTTTACTGCTATGCGCCGATCAGTCTCGAAAGCGGGGATGAGAACCTGGCCGACGTTGACCACTTTATCCCATGGGCGGCGCGCGGCGAGGTGGCGAATATCAACGGTGTCTGGAACCTGGTTCTCGCCTGCAAGAGCTGCAACCGCGGGGAGAAAGGCAAGTTTATGCGGGTACCGTCGGCAAAATTGCTGCGCCGCCTGCGCGACAGAAACGAATATTTTATTACCAGCCACCTTCCCTTGCGTGAAACCTTAATCCGTCAGACCGGCAACACGACCGCCCGCCGCGATGACTTCCTCGCCAAAATCTGGAACACTGCGCGCATTACGCTCCTTCATGAATGGGAACCTCAAGCCGCCGGAACGGATATATTCTGATGACAATCAACTACTACCAGCAGAACGCTGACAGCTTTGTGGCTTCAACCGTCGCTGTCGATATGACCTCTCTGTACGCGCCTTTTATCGGGGCAATTGAACCGAACGGGCTGATTCTCGATGCGGGATGCGGCTCCGGACGCGATGCAAAAGCCTTTGCCGATATGGGCTACCGGGTCGAGGCGTTTGACGCCTCACCGGCCATGGTCGAGCGGGCTGCGCAACACAGCGGGCTGGCCGTGCGTCAGGCGACCTTTCAAAACATCAGCGAAAGCGCGCGGTATGACGGCATCTGGTGCTGCGCTTCGCTGCTGCACGTTCCCGCCGCGGAGCTGCCGGGAGTGATGCACAAACTGGCTATGGCCCTCAAACCTGGCGGCGTCTGGTACGTCTCATTTAAATACGGTTCAGGCGAGCGAGAAAAAGAGGGGCGGCGGTTTACCGATCTCGACGAAGCAGGGCTGACGGCGCTGGTCGAACCGCTGGCGGATATCCGTCTTGCCAACATGTGGCAGACGGTGGATAAGCGCCCGGAGCGGAGCGAAATCTGGCTCAACGCGCTGTTGATCAAAAGCTGAACTATCGCGATGGCTTCTCTCTCGCAGAGAAGCCGGCTTGCGCAAGCTTCTCCCCTCCTTCTGCCAGGCGTCCCCTCGCCCCATGCTCTACACTTCCTTCTTAACTACGCCAAACCCAAGGAAACTGTCATGAGCACTATTAAAAGTTACGCCGCCAAAGAAGCGGGCGCCGATCTGTCGCTGTGGGAGTACGATGCCGGCGACCTTAAGCCGGAAGATGTCGAAGTGCAGGTGGAGTACTGCGGGATCTGCCACTCCGACCTGTCGATGATCGACAACGAATGGGGCATGTCGAGCTATCCGCTGGTGGCCGGTCACGAGGTGATTGGCCGGGTGGCGGCGCTGGGCAGCGCGGCGCAGGATAAAGGGCTGAAGGTTGGCCAGAAGGTCGGCATTGGCTGGACGGCGCGCAGCTGCGGCCACTGCGACGCCTGTATTAGCGGCAACCACGTGAACTGTCTGGAAGGCTCGGTGCCCACCATCATCAACCGCGGCGGCTTCGCCGATAAGCTACGCGCCGACTGGCAATGGGTGATCCCGCTGCCGGAAAACGTCGATCTCGAATCCGCCGGGCCGATGCTCTGCGGCGGCATTACCGTCTTCAAACCGCTGCTGATGCATCACGTCACGGCGAACAGCCGCGTCGGCGTCATCGGCATTGGCGGCCTCGGCCATATCGCCATCAAGCTGCTGCACGCGATGGGCGCGGAAGTCACCGCCTTTAGCTCCAATCCGGCGAAAGAGCAGGAAGTGCTGACAATGGGCGCCGATCGCGTGGTGAACAGCCGCGATCCCGAAGCCTTAAAGGCGCTGGCCGGCCAGTTCGACCTGATTATCAACACCGTCGCCGTCGACCTCGACTGGCAGCCGTACTTTGAAGCGCTGGCGTACGGCGGCAACTTCCACACCGTCGGGGCGGTGATGAAGCCGTTCCCGGTCCCCGCTTTTACCCTGATTGGCGGCGACCGCAGCATCTCAGGTTCGGCCACCGGCAACCCATCCGAGCTGCGCAAGCTGATGAAATTCGCCGGACGCAGCAAAGTCGCGCCGACCACCGAGCTGTTCCCGATGTCGCAGATCAACGAGGCGCTGAAGCACGTTCGCGAGGGCAAGGCCCGCTACCGCGTGGTGCTGAAAGCCGACTTCTGATCGTTCCTCGTCATGCTTCAGGCCGCAGCCGCGCGGCCTGAACGCCACTGACCGGGGTGATGCCGGGCGGCCCGTCTGCCCGGCGCTTGTTTCCCTGGTCATTAAACCGTCATCTCCCCGCCATACGTTTGCAGTCAATCCTTCTCACAATCCGGGCTTCTACAAACGCCTGAATGAGACGTCCGCCACCATGAGAAAAACCTGGCTCCCCTGGCTGATACTGTCGCCTTCCCTGCTGTTTTTATTACTGTTTACCTGGTTCCCGCTCGGGCGATCGGTCTATGACAGCCTGTTCGATACCCGCATGGTCAGCGACGGCGGCCAGTATGTCGGGCTGGAGAACTTTAGTCGTCTGTTCGCCGACAGCGTCTTCTGGCAGTCGCTGGTGAATAACCTGCTTTATATCCTGCTGACGGTGGTACCGGGCGTGACCCTCGCCCTGCTGCTGGCGGTCGCCCTGACCGAGAATCACCGCGTCAACCGCTGGCTGCGCACCGCCTTCTTCTTCCCGATGATTATCCCGATGGTCAGCGCCGCCGCGCTGTGGCTGTTTATCTTTATGCCCGGCCTGGGCCTGCTCGACCACTATCTGGCGAAGCTGTTCGGCCCGATGAACAACAACTGGCTGGGGCGCAGCAATAGCGCGCTGCTGGCGCTGGCGCTGATTGGCGTGTGGAAGTTCGCCGGTTACTACATGCTGTTTTTCCTCGCCGGGTTGCAAAGCATTCCGGCCTCCACGCGCGAAGCGGCGATCATGGAAGGCGCCACCCGCACGCAGGTGTTCTTTAAGGTCACGCTGCCGCTGCTGCGCCCGACCCTGAGCTTCGTGATAACCACGGCGCTGATCTACTCTATCACCCAGATCGACCACGTGGCGGTGATGACCCGCGGCGGGCCGGATAACGCCACGACCGTGCTGCTCTACTACATCCAGAACCTCGCCTGGGACACTCATGATTTAGGTAAAGCTTCCGCCGCCACCTTCCTGACGCTGGCCGGGCTGTTTGCCTTCTCGCTGATTAACCTCAAACTGCTGGAGAAAGGAGCGCACTATGAGCGCTGAAATCTCGCCGCTGGCGCTGCGATCGCACAGCGCATCGCGCCCGCTCTGGCTGCGCCTGCGCCGCTCGCAGCCCTTTACGCTCACGGTATTAATGTGCTGCCTGGCGCTGCTGTGGATGAGCCCGTTTTTATGGATGCTGGCGACCTCGTTTAGCGCCACGACCTTCGGCGAGGATATGGCCTCGCTGCTGCCCCGCATGCCGCTGACGCTGGATAACTTCCGCGATGCCTGGGCCAGCGCCGACTGGCTGAGCCTCTACGCCAACACCCTTATCTTCACCTTCGGCACCTTCTTCGTGCAGCTGTTGACCATCACCACCGCCGGCTACGTCTTCGCCTGCCACGAGTTCCGCGGCAAAAAGACGCTGTTTCTGATGTTCCTCGTCCAGCTGATGATCATGCCGGTGGTGATGATGGTGCCGAACATGCTGACCCTGAAAACCTTCGGCCTGCTCAACACCCTCACCGGGGTGATGATGCCCTACTTCACCTCGGCGTTCGGCGTGTTCCTGATGCGTCAGGCGTTTCTGGCCATCCCCAAAGAGCTGGAAGAGGCGGCGCTGATGGAGGGTTGTCGCTGGTGGCAGGTGCTGTTCCGCGTGCTGCTGCCGATGTCCTGGCCGTCGGTGCTGGCCTTCGCCACCGTCAGCATTACCTACCACTGGAACGAGTATCTGTGGCCGCTGATGATGCTGAACGACCCGGACAAACAGGTGCTGACCGTGGGGCTGGTCTCGTTCGCCATGGGCGCAGAATCCGGCGGTCAGTGGGGCATCATTGGCGCCGGCACGCTGATGGTCTGCCTGCCGCTGATGCTGGCGTTCATTCTCTTCCAGAAACAGTTCCTGCGAAGCTTCGGCTTCTCCGGGATAAAATAAGGAGCTCTTCATGCTGTTAGCGCAAATTTCCGATACCCATTTTCGCAGCCGCGGCCAGAAGCTGTACGGCTTTATTGACGTCAACGCCGCCAATGCCGACGTCGTCTCCCAGCTGAATGCCCTGCAGGAGCGTCCGGACGCGGTGGTGGTGAGCGGCGATATCGTCAACTGCGGCCGCCCGGAAGAGTATGAGGTCGCCCGCCAGATCCTCGGCAGCCTGAACTATCCGCTGTATCTCATTCCCGGCAACCACGACGATAAAGCGCTGTTTCTGGAGTACCTGCATCCTCTGTGCCCGCAGCTCGGCCGCGACGCGCAAAACATGCACTACGCGGTAGACGATTTTGCCACTCGCCTGCTGTTTATCGACTCCAGCCGGGCGGGTACGTCGAAAGGCTGGCTGACCGAGGAAACCATCAAGTGGCTGGAGACTCAGCTGTTTGATGGCGGCGATAAACCGGCGACGGTGTTTATGCATCATCCGCCGCTGCCGCTGGGCAACGCGCAGATGGACCCTATCGCCTGCGAAAACGGCCATCGTCTGCTGGCGCTGGTTGAGCGTTTCCCGTCGCTGACGCGCATTTTCTGCGGCCATAACCACAGCCTGACCATGACCCAGTATCGTCAGGCCATCATCTCCACCATCCCGGGAACCGTCCACCAGGTGCCCTATTTTCATGAAGATACCCGTCCGTATTACGACCTCTCTCCGGCGTCGTGCCTGATGCATCGCCAGGTCGACGAGCAGTGGGTGAGCTATCAGCATCCTCTGACCCACTACGCCGGACCGTGGATGTACGACGAAAATATCAGCTGCCCAACGGAAGATTGCTAAACGCCATGCTTAGTCTGCAAAACATCAGTAAACAGTTTGACGGTAAACCGGCCCTCAGCGCCCTGTCGCTGGATATTCGCGAAGGGGAATTCGTGGTGCTGGTGGGCCCATCCGGCTGCGGTAAAAGCACCCTGCTGCGCCTGCTCGCCGGGCTGGAGCCGGTCAGCGAGGGGGAGATCTGGCTGCACGATGAGAACATCACCGAAATGTCGCCCAGAGAGCGCAACTTCGCGATGATCTTCCAGAACTATGCGCTGTTTCCGCACCTGTCGGTGCGCGACAACATCACCTTCGGCATGAAGGTGCGCAAAGAGGAGAAGACCAGCTGGCAGCCGCGGGTGGATAAAGTCGCGCAGATGCTGCAGCTGGATACCCTGCTCGATCGCAAACCGGCGAAGCTCTCCGGCGGCCAGCGGCAGCGGGTGGCGATGGCGCGGGCGATTGTGCGCAATCCGCGCCTGTTCCTGATGGATGAGCCGCTCTCCAACCTCGACGCCCGCCTGCGTAGCGAAGTGCGCGACAGCATTATGGACCTCCACCAGCAGCTCAGAACCAGCACCGTCTACGTCACCCATGACCAGACGGAAGCGATGTCGATGGCCGACCGCATCGTGGTGATGAACGGCGGCCACGTACAGCAGGTCGGGCGACCGGAGTATCTGTACGCCAACCCGGCCAATCTGTTCGTGGCAGGTTTTATCGGTTCGCCAGCGATGAATCTGCTATCGCTCCCCTGCGTTGACGGCAACGTTCAGCTTGGCGAACAACGCCATCCGCTACCGCCGCGCCACCGCAGCCAGACCCGTGTCTGGCTGGGCATTCGCCCGGAACATATTACCGACCGCGTGGAGCAAGGCCATCTACGCCTGCCGGGCACCGTCCTGCAACGAGAACTGATGGGAGCCGATTATCTACTCCACGTCAGCACCCCCATCGGCACCTTACGCTTTAGCCGTCGCCATCGCGGCGCGGTGCCGGAGAAAGGCGATTCGCTGATCCTCGGCTTTTCACCTGCCGATGTGCATCTTTTTCATGCTGAGAAACAGCATAATTTACTGATGGAGACAGACCATGTTTAAACCTCTCACCGCTCTCGCGGTTGGGCTCAGCCTTGCCCTGAGCGGCGCGGCGCTGGCGAAAGAGAAGATCGACTTCATGTTTCCGGCGCCGGTGGACGGCAAGCTGACCATGGAGATGACCCGCGTCATTAAGCAATTCAACGAGTCGCAGCAGGATGTCGAAGTGCGCGGGATCTTTACCGGCAACTACGACACCACCAAGATCAAAGCCGAATCAGCGCAGAAAGCCGGGAAGCCGCCCGCGCTGGTGATTATGTCCGCCAACTTCACCACCGATCTGGCGCTGAAAGATGAGATCCTGCCGATGGACGAACTGTTCCAGTATGGCGATCAAAAAGCGGGGGATTTTCTGGTGAAGGCGTTCTGGCCCGCAATGCATAAAAACGCCCAGGTGATGGGCACCACCTATGCGATCCCGTTCCATAACTCGACGCCGATCCTCTACTACAACAAAACGATGTTCGATCGGGCCGGGATCAAACAGCCGCCGCAAACCTGGGCCGAGCTGCTGGCGGACGCCAGAAAGCTGACCGACGAAAGCAAAGGCCAGTGGGGGATCATGCTGCCGTCGACCAACGATGATTACGGCGGCTGGATCTTCTCGGCGCTGGTGCGCGCCAACGGCGGGAAATACTTTAACGAGGACTATCCCGGCGAAGTCTATTACTACACGCCAACCACCATCGGCGCCCTGCGCTTCTGGCAGAACCTGGTCTATAAAGACAAAGTCATGCCTTCCGGCGTGCTGAATTCGAAACAGATTGGCGCCAGCTTCTTCTCCGGCAAAGTTGGAATGGCGATGCTGAGCACCGGCGCGCTGGGCTTTATGCGCGAGAACAGCAAAGATTTTGAGCTGGGCGTGGCGATGCTGCCGGCCAAAGAGCAGCGCGCGGTACCGATCGGCGGCGCCAGCCTGGTAAGCTTCAAGGGCATCAACGACGCGCAGAAAAAAGCGGCGTACCAGTTCCTGACATATCTGGTGAGCCCGCAGGTCAACGGCGCCTGGAGCCGCTTTACCGGCTACTTCTCCCCGCGTAAGGCCGCCTACGATACGCCGGAAATGAAGGCGTATCTGCAGCAGGATCCGCGTGCGGCTATCGCCCTCGAACAGCTGAAGTATGCACATCCGTGGTACTCCACCTGGGAGACCGTTGCCGTGCGTAAAGCGATGGAAAACCAGCTGGCCGCGGTGGTCAACGATGCTAACGTTACCCCGGAAGCCGCGGTGCAGGCGGCGCAGAAGGAAGCCGATGCGCTGATGAAGCCCTACGTCGATAAGACCGCGCTGGCGGAAGTGAAGTAAAACTTTTCCCTCTCCCTGCACCTCTCCCAAAAGGAGAGGGAAACGCGTACAGCGTCGCTTATTCGCCACCAGGCAATGTCACGACAGAGGAAAAAAAGCAGGCCATACGACGTATGGCCTGAAAATAAAACAACGATTAGATTCCTGCCGTCTCGCGGATATATTTGCGCGCTTTTACGGCGTATTCGAATGGGTTGGCCAGCGCCGGATCCTGCTCGGCCTCAACCACCATCCAGCCTTTATAGCCATGTTCGTCCAGCAGTTTAAACACCGGACGGAAATCAATGACGCCGTCTCCCGGCACGGTGAAGGTCCCCTTCTTCACGCCGTCAAGGAAGGAGAGCCCTTCGCGACGCACCTGCTCGATCACCGGCGGACGCACGTCTTTCAGGTGCACGTGATTAATACGCGGCAGATATTTTTTCAGAATCGCCAGCATCGGCTCTTCGCCGCCTTCGGAATACCAGGCGTGCCCGGTGTCGTAGAGCAGGAAGACTTTGTCATCCACCAGCGACATAAACTTGTCGATCTCTGCCGTCGTCTGGATACCGGTACCCATATGGTGGTGCAGACAGACCTGCATGCCCTTTTCCGCCGCCAGGCGACCGAGGGTGTTGTAGCCTTCCGCCACCCGCTGCCACTCTTCTTCGCTAAAGCACGGTTTCTCATTCTCCAGGATGGGCTTTTCCAGCCCCTGGATGCTGCCGCTCTGCTCGGAACAGCCGATCACTTTTGCGCCCATAGCATGCAGGAAATTCATGTGGTTAACGAATTCATCAATGGTCTTTTCCCGCTGGCCGTTAGCAAAAAAGGTGCTGAACCAGGCGTTGCAAATATGAATGCCGCGGATATCCAGCATCGGCTTGAGAACCGCCGGATCGCGTGGATATTTGCTGCCGACTTCGCTGCCGGTAAAGCCCGCCAGCGCCATTTCGCTGACGATTTGCTGGAAAGTATTTTCGCTGCCCAGCTCCGGCATATCGTCGTTAGTCCAGCCAATCGGGGCGATAGCCAGTTTTACGTTATCTTTGTTCATAGTAGGGGCTCCTGCCGCTGCGCCTTACCGGCGCAGCAATTCACGTTCGATGAGTTCACGGGTTTCCACTGCCTGGTATTTTATTTTTTCCGGGTAACCGAACAGCGAGGTGGCCACAATAGGCTCACCGCCGACCTTGAAGGTCTGCTCGGCAAATTTCATATCGCGCAGAGTGCGGAACAGCGCGTCGAAATCAACATCCCCTTCCCCGACGCCCACGTGCTGGTGAACGACGGCATCTACGCCCGGCGGGTTAACGATATAGCGGCAATGTTTTGTATGGTTGCGGGTATCCGCGATCAGCACATGGGAGAGATCGCTTCCCGCGTAGCGCAGCATCTTCTCAACATCACCCACGCCTTTGTCATAGAAGAAGGTGTGCGGGACGCTGTAAACGTACTTAACGTTATCGCTGCGAAACGACTTCACAATATCGACGGTTTCGTTGTTCTCTTCGCAGAAGTCCCACGGATGTGCCTGAATTTCAACGCGGATGCCTTCCCGCTCAAAAATCGGCAGCAGCTCTTCCATGGAGCGATAGAACATCTCATCGCAAATCTCCGGCTGGTTAGGATCGCCGGAGAACTCGGTGTTGATCACCTGAACACCCATTTCAACCGCGATTTCGATCAGCCGTTTCCAGTTTTTCACTGCCGCCTGACGGCGCAGCTCATCCGGACCGGACCAGCGGTAGACGCAGATAAACGAAGAGAGCTCCACGCCGGTATCGCGCAGCGCCTGCTTGTACTCAGCCATAATTTCCCGGCTGGCCCGCGGGTGCTTGTAGAACGGGTTGATCTGCGGGTGCGGCGATTGCTCAATGTACTTGTAGCCCCACTCCGCCACCTGATGGACCATTCGGGTTACCCCGAGGTCTTTAATGACATCAACGTCAAAAGCAATTTTCATCGTCGTTACCTGTGCAAAGAAGTTCCGTCAGCAAAGCGGGATTAGCGTTTGTAGAATGCCGGGCATTCCGGCAGCGTCACCTCAACCGGCTCGCTGGTTTCCTGGGCTTTGATACAGGCGTCGGCAGCAACGGACGCCGCATAGCCATCCCACGCCGATGGGCCGTGCAGCTGGCCGGCCTGAACATCATTGATAAAGGCCTGCAGCTCAACGTCATACGCTTTGATAAAGCGATCCTTCCAGTCGGTCAGGATAGCGGTCGACAGATTAGCGGCTTTGCGCATCTGCACGGCCGACGGCTCAGGCAGGCGGGCAATCCCGGTTTCCCCTACCACTTCACACTGGATGTCGTAGCCGTACTGGCAGTTCACGAAGACTTCCACGTCGATCAGTGTGCCTTTTTTGGTTTCAAACGACACGATCTGCGGGTCTTTCAGGCGCGCGTGGGTGTGGGACGTGGAGCGCGGGAAGCGCACCTGCACGGAAACATAGTCGTCATTCAGCAGCCAGCGCAGCACATCCAGTTCGTGAATCAGGGTGTTAGTGATCGCCATGTTGGTGATGTAATCCTCGCCCACCGACTGGTTGCGGTGCGCGCAGCGCAGCATCAGCGGCGCGCCGATGTCGCCGTCATCGATCACTTTTTTCAGCGCCAGATAGCCTTCGTCGTAAGGGCGCATAAATCCAACCTGCACCAGGCGGCGACCAGCTTTCATTTCCGCATCAACGATGCGGCGGCAGCCTTCCGCGCTCATCGCCAGCGGCTTCTCGCAGAACACCGGCTTCCCGGCGGCGATAGCGGCCAGGGTGTACTCTTCGTGGGTGGGGTCCCATGAGGTGACCAGAATGGCATCGACATCGCTGGCTTTAATCACGTCATGACCGTCGGCATAAACTTCGGCATGCACGCCCGGCAGCGCTACCGCGGCGCGGGCGTTCTCTTCGTTGATGTCCGAAACCGCAACGACCGTGGCTCCCTGCAGTACCTGAGTGCAACGACGGATATGCTCTTTACCGATAGCGCCGGCACCGATGACACCTAATTTGAGTGACATAGTTGGTTTTCTCCCGAGATTTGTAGGGTTCAGGGTTTATGTTCTGTTTAGTAATCCCGCGCCTGAGCGCGTTTTTCATTGATCATTTGCGCCACCTTGCGGATCCGCTCGGAGAGCGCAGACTGCGCGACGCCGACGTTCCACCAGCTGCCGTATTTGTGCACCATGGTTTTCGGCAGCACTTTAATGTCTATTAGGGTACTGACGGTTTCGCGGCGCGCGGCGTCCAGCGCGTGGCGCAGTTCTTCTAGCGTCGTGACGCGCCAGGTTTTGCAGCCGTAGCCGGCAGCGACGGTGGCGAAATCTACCGGCACCAGGCCGCCCTGCAGCTGGCCCGATTCGGCGCAGCGGAAGCGGAACTCGGTGCCGAAGCTGTCCATACCGTGCTCCATCTGCAGGTTGTTAATGCAACCGTTGGCCATGTTGTCGAGCAGCACGATGTTGATCTTCGCGCGCTCCTGCAGGGAGGTGACCAGCTCGGAGTGCAGCATCATGAACGAGCCGTCGCCGACCAGCGAATAGACCTCGCTTTGCGGTTGGGCTAACTTCACGCCCAGCGCGGCGCTGACTTCATACCCCATGCAGGAGTAGCCGTATTCCACGTGATAGGTGTTGGTGGCCCGGTTGCGCCAGACGCGCTGCAGGTCTCCCGGCAGGCTACCCGCCGCCGCCACAATTACCGCATCCGCCGGCAGCGTTTCGTTGAGTACGCCGAGAACGCTGCTTTGCGTCAGGGTGGAGTCGGTTATCTGGCGAAATTCGCGATACACCGATTCCCGATCCAGGTGGTCGTCTATTTCCGGGACGAAAGCGGTTTCCTGCCACACCGCCTGGTAAACGCGCTGGGTCTCTTTCAGCTGGCGGCTCTGTACGCTTTCAATCTGCTCTCCCCAGCCAGCCTGCCAGGATTCGCCGGACAGGGCGCCGTCCAGAGCGGTGAGGGCTTCGCGAGCATCCGCCAGCATCGGGATGCCATCCAGCTTCCAGGCGTCGAAGTTGCTGACGTTGATATTGAGGAAGCGCACGCCCGGGTGCTGGAAAATCCATTTTGATGAGGTGGTGAAATCGCTGAAACGCGTGCCAAGACCGATGACTAAGTCCGCCTCTTTCGCCAGCAGGTTCGCCGCCAGGCAGCCGGTTTCGCCGACGCCGCCTACGTTATAAGGATGCGAAGAGACAACGCTGCCTTTACCCGCCTGGGTTTCGGCAAACGGCACGCCGTAGCGCTCGGCAAAACGGGTCAACGCCTCGCCTGCGCCGGAGTATTTCACCCCGCCGCCGCAAACGATCAGCGGCTTACGGCTGGCTTTAATCGCCGCCACGGCATCCGCCAGCTGCGCGGCGCTGGCCGGACGGCGATCAAGGCGGTGTACCCGGCGGGTAAAGAAGGATTCCGGATAATCCCAGGCTTCACCCTGGACATCCTGCGGCAGACAGAGCGTGACCGCACCGGTTTCCGCCGGGTCAGTCAACACGCGCATGGCGTTGATGCAGGCGCTCATCAGCTGTTCCGGACGGGTGATGCGATCCCAATATTTACTCACCGCGCGAAACGCGTCGTTAGTGGTAATGCTGAGATCGTGGCTCTGTTCGATTTGCTGCAGCACCGGATCAGGCTGGCGGGTCGCAAACACATCGCCCGGCAGCAGCAGCAGCGGGATGCGGTTGGCGGTCGCGGTCGCGGCGGCGGTAATCATATTCGCTGCGCCGGGGCCAATGGAGGAAGTACAGGCAATAATCTGACGACGCAAAGACTGTCTGGCAAAACCGGTGGCGACATGCGCCATCCCTTGCTCGTTACGCCCCTGATAGACCCGCATTTCACCGCTATCTTGTTCAAGGGCCTGGCCCATTCCCAGCACGTTGCCGTGGCCAAAGATAGCAAAGATGCCTTTGACGAACTTATGCTCTTCGCCATCGACTTCCAGGTACTGGTTATCCAGGAACTTCACCAGCGCCTGCGCCATTGTCAGTCTCAGTTTGCCCATGTTGCCCAATCCTTATTGTCAGTATTTGCGTGTGGGTTAGCGTTTTGCCCTGCGCAGCGATACAAGCGATGAGTCAGGGAAACCGTTAACGCCACTGGAATACTTCTGGATTATAGGCAAACATTTTTTTCATTAAATAGAAATACAGAAGAAATATTTCATTTTGCGAGAGGGATCAAACTCTCTATGCATTTCACCCGTTTCATTCGCATCCTGTATACGGGATAACGCGCAAATTACGCGGCCCACCTCTTAATATCCCCTTAAAAATCATAGGTAAAGACCACATCCAAACGGGCTCCAGTTCAACTTTCAGCCGCAGCCCAGGATCCGAGGCAGAATGAGGCTCAGCGCGGCATAGTGGTATATCCCTCACATTTTTGGTTTTTTAATTTCGATCTAGTTTGCAAATGAAATATTTATTTCTCAAACTAAGGGTAACCAATAACCCTCAGGCTGTTTTCGGAGACGCTGTCGGCATTCCGACTCTTCCGTACAGCAGAAATGCAAAAGGAAACCCTAGCTATGAATGCAGCAGTAAAGCGACTCGACGTCATCTGTATTGGCCGGGTGGCAGTCGATCTCTATGCCCAGCAGATTGGCGCGAGGCTGGAAGATGTCGCCAGTTTTTCTAAATACCTGGGTGGATCTTCCGGCAACGTCGCCTTCGGCACCGCCATTCAGGGATTAAAATCGGCAATGCTCGCTCGCGTGGGCGATGAGCATAATGGCCGTTTTCTACGCGAAACTCTGAGCCGCGCCGGCGTCGATACCGAATATCTGATCACCGATAAGCAGCGCCTGACAGCGTTAGTGATGCTGGGGATTAAAGATCAGGAGACGTTTCCGCTGATTTTTTACCGCGATAACTGCGCCGATATGGCCCTTTCGCCAGAAGATATTAAGGAAGAGTACATCGCCTCTTCCCGGGCACTGGCGGTAACCGGCACCCACCTTTCGCACGCCAACACGCGCGAAGCGGTGCTGAAGGCGCTGGAGTACGCCCGCCGCCACGGCCTGCGTACCGCGCTGGATATCGACTATCGTCCGGTGCTTTGGGGGTTAACGTCTTTAGGCGACGGTGAAACGCGTTTCATTGAATCCGGCCAGGTAACCAGCCAGCTGCAGGAGGTCCTGCATCTGTTCGATTTGGTGGTGGGGACTGAAGAGGAGTTTCATATTGCCGGCGGCAGCACCGATACCCTGACCGCGCTGAAAAACGTGCGTAACGCCACAAAAGCGACGCTGGTTTGCAAGCGCGGTCCGATGGGCTGCGTGGTGCTGGAAGGCGCCATTCCCGACAGCTGGGATAGCGTGCCGCTGCAGCAGGGCGTACGTGTAGACGTGCTTAACGTCCTGGGCGCGGGCGATGCCTTTATGTCCGGCCTGTTGCGCGGCTGGCTTAACGATGAAGGCTGGGAGCAGGCCTGTCGCTACGCTAACGCCTGCGGCGCGCTGGTGGTTTCACGCCACGGCTGCGCGCCCGCGATGCCGACCAAAGCCGAGCTTGACGACTATCTGTCGCGGGCAGAATCGGTGCCGCGTCCGGATATCGACGCTCGCCTCAACCATCTCCATCGCGTCACCAGCCGCCGCCAGGCGTGGCCGGAGCTGTGCATTTTCGCCTTTGACCACCGTAAGCAGCTGGCAGACCTGGCGCTGGAAACCGGGCGTGATGAATCCTGTATTCCGCAGCTGAAGCTGCTGCTGCTGGCTGCCGCGGAAGCCGCTGCAGATGAAGCCGGTCTTGACGGTCGCAGCGGCATCCTCGCCGATGGCACCTACGGCCAGCGTTCGCTCAATGCCATCACCGGCAAGGGTTGGTGGATTGGTCGGCCGATTGAAATGCCGAGCTCACGCCCGCTGCGCCTGGAACATGGCAACATCGGTTCCCAACTGATCGACTGGCCGCTGGAACACGTGGTGAAATGCCTGGTCTTCTATCATCCGGCCGATCCCGCCGAGCTGCGCGCCGAACAGGATGCGCTGCTGCTGGAGGTCTGGCAGGCGTGCAACAAGTCCGGGCATGAACTGCTGCTGGAAATCATCCTGCCGGAAAACGGCCCGGATAAAGATGAACGCCACTACCACGATATGCTGGAGCATTTCTATCAGCTGGGCATCCAGCCGGACTGGTGGAAGCTGCCGCCGCTGTCGAGCGCGGAATGGGAAAGGATCGGCAAACTGATCGCGCGCGAAGATAGCTGGTGCCGCGGGATCTTAATCCTCGGCCTCGACGCACCTTCGGACCGACTGCGCGCCGGTTTTGCTGAAGCGGCGAAGCATCCGATGATCAAAGGTTTTGCCGTCGGGCGCACCATTTTTGGCCAACCTTCACGGCGCTGGATGCAGGGAGAGCTCAGCGACGAGGCGCTGATTAACGAAGTGAAACGCAACTACCTCACGCTCATCGGCTACTGGCGAGAAGCCCGCGGCTGATTCAGCCCAGGCCCGCATCCTCTTCAGAAGATGCGGGCTTTTTTCTGGATCTTCGTGAAATGAATCGCGTATTTCATCGTAGTAAATGAAAAATTCGCTTCATTTGATACACTGGAAATTATATTCCTTTCATTTTCTCAGAGCGCAATCTATGGCCAATAATCCGACCCAACTTACCATCTTGCAGGATGAAATCAGGCGTCGCTACGACACGTTAAGCAAACGCCTGAAACAGGTAGCCCGCTATATTCTCGATAACAGCAATAGCGTGGCTTTCGACACCGTGGCCTCTATCGCGCAACAAGCTGACGTCCCCCCTTCCACGCTGATCCGCTTCGCTAACGCCTTTGGTTTTAGCGGCTTCAACGAAATGAAGCAGATGTTCAAGCAGCACCTGATGGAAGAGACGGCTAACTATACCGAGCGCGCGCGTCTGTTCCGCCAGACCACGACGGATGACGCAACCCCGCCGGAAACGCCGACCGAAATCCTGAATATGTTCACCATGGTCAATACCCAGGCGCTGCAGCAGCTGGCGATGCAGACCTCTGGCGACGATCTGCAGCGCGCGGTCGCGCTGCTGGCGGAAGCGGAGAATATCTACGTTATTGGCCTGCGCCGTTCCTTTAGCGTCGCCTCCTATCTGACCTACGCCCTGCGCCATCTGGACCGTAAAGCGTTCCTGATTGACGGTCTGGGCGGCATGTTTACCGAGCAGCTCAGCCTGGTCGGGCCGAAAGATGTCGTGGTGGCGGTGAGCTTCTCTCCGTATGCGCGGGAAGTGGTTGAACTGGTGGAGCTCGGCGCGCAGCGTAAAGCACGGCAGATAGCGATTACCGACAGCCAGGTCAGCCCGCTCGCGGCCTTCAGCGACGTCTGCTTCGTGGTGCGCGAGGCGCAGGTTGATGGTTTCCGTTCACAGGTGGCCTCGCTGTGCCTGGCCCAGACTCTGGCGGTCTCGCTGGCGCTGAACAGCAGCAAGGATGCAGAGACGAAGCAGCTGGCTTAAGTTTTTCATGCCTCCCGGATGGCGACGTAAACGTCTTATCCGGGCTACTTGTCCGCAGACGACGGTAAACCCGTAGCCCGGCTGAGCGCAGCGCGAGCCGGGGGTGCAGTTGGCTTAAGCTTTTCATTATTCCCGGATTGCGACGTAAACGTCTTATCCGGGCTACTTGTCCGCAGACGACGGTAAACCCGTAGCCCGGCTCAGCGCAGCGCGAGCCGGGGGTGCAGCTGGCTTAAGCTTTTCATTATTCCCGGATTGCGACGTAAACGTCTTATCCGGGCTACTTGTCCGCAGACGACGGTAAACCCGTAGCCCGGCTCAGCGCAGCGCGAGCCGGGGATGTGGTAGGATTGCGACGACGATCTTATTCGGGTTACAGGATCAAAAAGGCCGGCTAGCAACGCTAACCGGCCTTTTTATCCTCAACCGACGTTAATCGTGGCGAGGATAATCAGGGCTATTGATCCACGCGTGATCCTCTTCCCAGGTAAACATCCATTTGCGATCCGGGCCGGCCATCACGTTCAGATAGTAACTATCATATCCGGCAATCGCCGCCACCGGATGGTAGCCGCGCGGCACCATGACCACATCGTGGTTGTAGGGAGCCATGCAGGCATCGAGGCTGCGGTCATCTGTGTAGACGCGCTGGAAGGCAAAACCCTGCGGCGGATCGAAACGGTGATAGTAGGTCTCTTCCAGCTGGGTTTCCTGGCCCGGCAGCGCCGTATCGTGCTTATGCGACGGCCATGAGCTGGTCGCCCCTTCCTCGGTGTAAACCTCCACCACCAGCAGGCAGTCCGCCTGCACGTTGTCCGGAAGAATATTGTGCACCAGGCGCTGGTTGCGCCCCTTACCGCGATGCTCTACGCCAACGTCCTGCGGGGAGATGACCCGTGCAGGGAAGGTTCCTTTACCCGGCGCGCTGCATATGGCCAGCTCGAGGTCTGAATCCGCCGTCACTTCGACTTTATCCTGCGGCGGCACGTAGACTGACCAGGGCGGCGTACGCTCAAATGGCGACATACGCTGGCCAAGGTTGGGGAAATCCGCCCGAGTGGTTTTTACCGAAGCCAGCCCGGCGACCAGCACCAGGCACAGTTCGCGATCGCCGCTTTCCAGGGTGACGGTTTGCCCTTTCTTTAACATCCAGACGTCAAAACCAATGTACTTCCACCCCGCGCTCTGCGGGGTGATGTGCTGAATCTGCCCTTCTTTTTTTGCTTTAGCCAGTAAAGACATGGCGCTCTCCTTCGCCGATTAGCCTAACGTCGGCATACTGAATTCAGATACGGTTTGCTGACCCTGCGGCCAGCGGACGGTGGCGGTTTTCATACGCGTATAGAAGCGCACACCATCCGGGCCATGCACGTTCAGGGCGCCGAATACGGAGCGTTTCCAGCCGCCAAAGCTATGGAAGGCCATGGGAACGGGTACCGGTACGTTGACCCCAACCATTCCGGCCTGGACATCATGTACAAATTCACGCGCGGTGTGGCCGTTGCTGGTAAAGACGGCGCTACCGTTGCCGAACTCATGGCTGTTCACCAGCTCCAGCGCGCTGTGGTAATCCGCCACGCGGACAATACCCAGCACCGGGCCAAAAATCTCTTCGCGCCAGATAGTCATCTCCGGCGTAACGTTGTCGAACAGCGTTCCGCCGACGTAGTACCCCTCTTCAAACCCGGGAACCTGCGGCTTACGGCCGTCAACCACCAGCGTCGCCCCCTCGCAGATCCCTTTATCAATATATCCCAGCACTTTTTTCTGATGGGTATCGGAAACGACCGGCCCCATTTCGTTCTCTTCTTTTCCGCGCATACAGCCCGGCCCAACCTTCAGGGATTCCACCAGTGGCTTCAGGCGCGCAATCAGTTTATCCGCCGTTTCATCGCCGACGGCGACCACTACCGGCAGCGCCATGCAGCGCTCGCCCGCCGAGCCGAACGCGCCGCCCATAATGGCGTTCACGGTGGCATCCAGATCGGCATCCGGCATCACAATCGCGTGGTTTTTCGCCGCGCCAAACGCCTGTACTCGCTTGCCATAAGCGCTGGCGGTTTTATAAATATGCTCCGCCACGCCGGACGAACCCACAAAGCTTACCGCCGCGATACGCGGGTCCCGGTAGAGCTGCTCAGCGTCTTCATTGCTGCAGTGCACCACGTTAAAGACGCCATCCGGCAGCCCCGCTTCTTTCAGCAATTCCGCCAGACGCACCGCGGCGGTCGGCGCCAGCGCTGGTGGCTTCAGGACAAAGCTGTTGCCGCAGGCCAGCGCTAGCGGGAACATCCACATCGGTACCATCGCCGGGAAGTTGAACGGTGTAATGCCCGCCACCACGCCCAGCGGCTGCATCAGAGAATAGCTGTCAACGCCGGTACCGACATCCGATGAGAACTCCCCTTTGATCAGATGCGGAATGCCGCAGGCAAACTCGACGACTTCCATGCCGCGCGTCAGCTCCCCATCGCGTCGGAAAACACTTTACCGTGCTCGCTGACGATAATCCCCGCCAGCTCTTCAGCGTGCTGTTCCAGTAACATTTTAAAATTGAACATCACGCGCGCGCGGCGCAGCGGCGTGGTGCGCGACCAGCTCTCAAAAGCATCACGCGCCACCTGAATGGCGTCAGAGACTTCCTGCGCGGTCGATAACGTGACTTCGCGGACCACTTTGCCCGTCGCGGGGTCGAATACCGGCATTGTGTTGTTGCTGCCGCTGGTAACGGTTTTCCCGCCAATAAAGTTTCCTGTGATAGTCATGCTCTCGCCTCATCTGTATGGGGTATCGGGGGCCAACGCAGTACGGCCCATTGCTGGATCTGCTGTGCTATAACCGTAGTAAAATGAAATTAATATTTCAATATTGATAGCTAATGAAATTCAATTTTGGTGACGATGGTCGCAATTTATTGTAAGGAAACGCCGCCTTGCGCGCTAAAGCCCGACAAAAAGAGATTAGACGTAGCGCCTTCTGGAACCGGCAGCAATGAAAGCACAACAGAAAAATATTTTGCGAGTCGGCTCAAAAAATCGCCATTTCATACATTGCTAATTTTGGAATAAATGTTTTGACTATGAGGCATTCGAACGAATTCGATCCCTACGTTTCTGGAGAGTCAAAATGGCTATTGCATCGCAACGTTTCTGCATCAACCGCAAGATCGCCCCGTCATTCAGCATTGAGGCCTTTTTCCGGCTGGTGAACAGCCTCGGGCTGAACAAAGTCGAGCTACGTAACGACCTCCCCAGCGGAAAAGTAACCGACGACCTGAGCCACCAGCAGGTTCGCGAGCTGGCTGACCGCTACCATATTGAGATCCTCACGATCAACGCGGTCTACCCTTTCAACTGCCGCACCGCAGAGGTTCGTAGCCTGACGGAGTCATTGTTAAAAGAAGCCAAAGCCGTTGGCGCCAAATCGCTGGTGCTGTGCCCGCTGAACGATGGTACCGAGGTTCCGGCGAGCGAAACCCTTAACGCCCTGCGTGACCTGGCGCCGTTATTCGCCTTCTACGGCATTCAGGGACTGGTGGAACCGCTCGGTTTCCCGCAGAGCTCGCTGCGCTCCTCGGCGCAGGCGCAAACGCTGATCCACGACGCGCGGGTGCCGTTTAAGCTGCTGATCGATACCTTCCATCATCATCTTTATCCGCAGGCGGAGCAGGAGTTTAACCAGGTGGATATCGGCGAAATCGGTCTGGTCCATCTTTCCGGCGTAGAGGATACCCGCCCACGCGAAGCCCTTACCGACAATGAGCGCATCATGCTGAGCGCAAAAGACCAGCTGCACAGCTGCGAGCAGGCCAAAAACCTGGAGGCGCGCGGCTATCAGGGCGTGTATGCGTTCGAGCCCTTCGCGCCGGAGCTGGCAAACTGGAGCGAAGACGATATCCGCCGCGAAATTGAGCAGAGCATCGCGTTAATTCAGCGCCACTGCGCCTGAAGCGAATAAGCGAAGGCGCGCGTGATTTCCCTGCTTTTGTCATCAAGTTGCCTATACTCGCAGCAGGATAAATGGAGAAATCGATCATGAGCGCACCTCTGCTAATTGCCCGCACGCTGGATAAACAGCTGCATTTACTGCCCGCTATGGCCAACCGCCACGGCTTAATTACCGGCGCCACGGGGACCGGTAAAACCGTCACCCTGCAAAAGCTGGCGGAGTCGTTCTCGGAGATCGGCGTTCCGGTATTTATGGCCGATGTGAAAGGCGACCTCACCGGTATCGCCGAGTCGGGCCAAAGTTCGGAAAAGCTGCAGGCGCGGCTGGAGAAAATTGGCGCAACGGATTGGCAGCCGCACGCCAATCCGGTGGTGCTATGGGATATTTTCGGCGAAAAAGGCCACCCGGTGCGCGCCACGGTTTCCGATCTCGGGCCCCTGCTGCTGGCTCGCCTGCTCAACCTCAATGAGGTTCAGTCAGGGGTGCTGAATATCATTTTCCGTATCGCCGACGATCGCGGGCTGCTGCTGCTCGACTTTAAAGACCTGCGCGCCATTACCCAATACATTGGCGACAACGCCAAAGCGTTTCAGAACCAGTACGGCAATATCAGCAGCGCCTCCGTAGGGGCGATTCAGCGCGGGTTACTCACCCTTGAGCAGCAGGGCGCGGAGCACTTTTTTGGCGAACCTATGCTCGATATTCAGGACTGGATGCGCGTCGACGCTGAGGGTAAAGGGGTGATTAATATCCTGAGCGCCGAGAAGCTCTACCAGATGCCGAAGCTGTACGCCGCCAGCCTGCTATGGATGCTCTCCGAGCTTTACGAACGGCTGCCGGAAGCCGGCGACCTGGAGAAGCCAAAGCTGGTCTTTTTCTTTGATGAAGCGCATCTGCTGTTTAACGATGCGCCGCAGGTGCTGCTGGATAAAATCGAGCAGGTCATTCGTCTGATTCGTTCTAAAGCCGTCGGGGTCTATTTTGTTTCACAAAACCCGTCGGACATTCCCGATGCGGTTCTCGGCCAACTGGGTAATCGCGTGCAGCACGCCCTGCGCGCCTTCACGCCGAAAGACCAAAAAGCGGTAAAAACTGCCGCGCAGACCATGCGCGCGAATCCGGCGTTCAGTACCGAACAGGCGATTCAGGAGCTGGGCACCGGCGAAGCGCTGATCTCCTTTCTTGATGAGAAAGGCAGCCCTTCGATAGTGGAACGCGCGATGGTTATCGCCCCCTGCTCGCGTATGGGGCCGGTCACCGATGACGAACGCAACGGGCTACTTAACCACTCGCCGCTGTACGGAAAATATGAAGAAGAGATCGACCGTGAATCGGCCTTTGAAATGCTGCAACAGGGCGTTCAGAGCACAACGGAGCAGCAGCAGTCACCGCCCGCAAAAGGCCAGCAAAACGGCGATGACGACGGCCTGCTGGGCGGATTAAAAGACATTCTGTTCGGCACCACCGGTCCGCGCGGCGGCAAACGCGACGGTATCGTACAAACGGCAGCCAGGAGCGCGGTGCGTCAGGTCACCAATCAGATAGTCAGGGGAATGCTGGGAAGCTTGCTTGGCGGGCGGAAACGCTAAAAAAACGCCCCCTTTCTGAATTCAGGAAGGGGGCGCGTGACGTCAGGATTTACGCATCATCAGCCAGAGGCTCAGCAAGAAGAAGCTGGCGCTCGGCAACAGCGCGCCGATAATCGGCGGGATGCCGTACACCAGGGTGAGCGGGCCGAAAATCTGGTCCAGCACGTAGAAGATGAAGCCGAAGCTGATCCCGGTCACCACTCTGACGCCCATCGGCACGCTACGTAGCGGGCCAAAGATAAACGACAGCGCCATCAGCATCATCACCGCCACCGACAGCGGCTGGAAGATTTTGCTCCACATATTGAGCTGATAGCGGCCCGGATCCTGACCGCTGGACTTCAGATAGGTAACATAGTTGTGCAGGCCGCTGATAGACAGCGCGTCGGGGTCCAGCGCCACCACGCCGAGCTTGTCCGGCGTCAGGTTGGTCTTCCAGGTCCCGCTGACCGTCTGCGTTCCGGTGACCTGTTTCGGGTCAGTCAGGTTGGATTCATCCACCTGCGACAGCCGCCAGAGCTTATTCTCGGTGTCAAACTTTGCCGAAGCGGCATAGCGAACGGACTGCAGGCGGCGCTGGTCGTTAAAGGCGTAGATGCTCACTCCGCCCAGCTCATCGCTGCCTTTTACCCGCTCGATATACACAAAGTTATGGCCGTCTTTCGCCCATAGCCCCTGCTGCGTTGAAAGCAGCGATCCGCCGTACATCTGCTGAGCACGATAGTTACGCGCCATCTGCTCGCCCTGCGGGGCAACCCACTCGCCCATCGCCATGGTCAGCAGCACCAGCGGAATCGCGGTTTTCATCACCGACAGCGCCACCTGCAGACGGGTAAAGCCGGAAGCCTGCATCACCACCAGTTCGCTGCGCTGCGCCAGCATCCCCAGCCCCAGCAGCGCGCCGAGCAGCGCCGCCATCGGGAAGAAGATTTGGATATCTTTCGGCACGCTGAGAATCGTGTAGATTCCTGCCCCCAGCGCATCATAGTTGCCCTGCCCGGCCTTTTTCAGCTGGTCGACAAACTTGATAATGCCCGAGAGGGAAACCAGCATGAACAGGGTCATCATGATGGTATTGAAAATCGTCTTACCGATATAACGGTCAAGTACCCCAAACGCCTGCATCACGCCGCTCCTTTGTTAAAACGGGCACGGAAGCGGCGCATCGGCACCGTATCCCACAGGTTCAACAGCACGGCCAACGCGAAATAGAGCAGGTTTACCGCCCACATCCAGATCATCGGATCCATTTTGCCTTTACCGCCGCTCGATTTAATCGACGTTTGCAGCAGGAAGAACACCAGATAGAGCAGCATCGCCGGCAGCATCGACAGCACGCGGCCCTGGCGCGGGTTTACCACGCTAAGCGGCACCACCATCAGCGCCATGATGAATACCGTAGCGACCAGCGTGAAGCGCCAGTGCAGCTCCGCCCGGGCGCGATCGGTATCGGTACGCCACAGGGTACGCATATCCATCTGCTCGGTATCGTTCGGATCGGATGCCACCGCCTGATGGCCGACTATCGCCTGATAGTTTTTGAAGTCAGTAATGCGGAAGTCGCGCAGCATCGCGGTGCCTTCAAAGCGGGTGCCCTGATTCATGGTCACCACCTGCGAGCCGTCTTTACGCAGCGAGAGCTCGCCGGTATCCGCGACAACCACCGACGGGCGTGCGTTGCCTCGCGGCCGCAGCTGAGCAAGGAAAACATCGCTGAAGCGGTTGCCGTTGACGTTCTCAATAAACAGCACCGCGCTGCCATCGCTGGCCTGCTGGAACTGGCCCTGAGCCAGCGCCGCCATGCCGGGGTTCGCTTTCGCTTCCGCCAGCACTTCATCCTGGTGACGAGAAGACCAGGGCCCGGCCCACATCACGTTGACCGCCGCGACGATGCCCGTAAAGAGCGCCAGGATCATGGCGGCTTTCACCAGCACTGCCTTGCTCAGGCCGCAGGCGTGCATCACCGTGATTTCGCTTTCGGTATACAGTTTACCCAGCGTCATCAGCAGCCCGAGGAATAAACTCAGGGGCAGAATAAGCTGCGCCATTTCAGGTACGCCCAGCCCTAGCAGCGAGAGCACCAGATTTGTCGGGATATCGCCATCAACAGCGGCGCCGAGGATCCTGACCAGTTTCTGACAAAAGAAAATGAGCAGCAGGATGAATAGGATCGCCAACTGGCTTTTCAGCGTCTCACGAACCAGATATCTTATGATTATCACTATAAATACGCCCGTAAAAACCCGTTTTATTGCAGGAAAATTGCTTGTTTCATGGCTTAAACGTCATTTATTCTCTTTGGTCGTCGAAAACATCGCTAAGATTAAATGACTCGCTGGTTCTGCGTATCAGGATCTTTTCTGACGAACCAAGGCCGTAATAACGTTAAGATTAACACGAAGTCACCACAACAGCGGACATGAGTTACGAAAGCTTTCAATTTCTATACTCTATGGATTTCGAGTTGCAGGCAGGCGGCAAGACTGTGAAGCCCCGGAGCTTACATCAGGTAAGTGACAGGGGTGAGCAGGCGCAGCCAACGCATCTGCAACTTGAAAGACGACGAGTATATCTGTAGCCACCACTGTTGTCTTTAAGATTCAGGAGCATAGTGCATGGAGTTCAGTGTAAAAAGCGGTAGCCCGGAGAAGCAGCGGAGCGCCTGTATCGTGGTCGGCGTCTTTGAACCACGGCGCCTCTCCCCCATCGCCGAACAGCTTGATAAAATTAGCGACGGTTATATCAGCGCCCTGCTGCGTCGCGGCGAGCTGGAAGGCAAACCTGGCCAGACTTTATTGCTGCACCATGTGCCGAATATTCTGTCGGAGCGCATTCTGCTTATTGGCTGTGGTAAAGAGCGCGAGCTGGATGAACGTCAGTACAAGCAGGTCATTCAGAAAACTATCAATACGCTGAATGATACCGGTTCAATGGAGGCCGTCTGCTTCCTGACCGAGCTGCACGTCAAAGGCCGCAATAACTACTGGAAAGTGCGTCAGGCGGTCGAGACCGCTAAAGAAACGCTGTACAGCTTTGACCAGTTGAAAACCAACAAAAGCGAGCCGCGCCGCCCGCTGCGTAAAATGGTTTTCAACGTCCCGACCCGTCGCGAGCTGACCAGCGGCGAACGCGCCATTCAGCACGGTCTGGCGATTGCTGCCGGCATCAAAGCGGCGAAAGATCTCGGCAATATGCCGCCAAACATCTGTAATGCCGCCTATCTGGCCTCTCAGGCGCGCCAGCTGGCCGATACCTACAGCAAGAACGTCATTACCCGCGTTATCGGCGAACAGCAGATGAAAGAGCTGGGAATGAACTCTTATCTGGCGGTCGGCAACGGTTCGCAGAACGAATCGCTGATGTCGGTTATCGAATACAAAGGCAACCCGGCGGAGGATGCGCGTCCTATCGTGCTGGTCGGTAAAGGCCTGACCTTTGACTCCGGCGGCATCTCCATCAAGCCTGCCGAAGGCATGGACGAGATGAAATACGATATGTGCGGCGCGGCGGCAGTGTACGGCGTGATGCGCATGGTGGCAGAACTTCAGCTGCCACTGAACGTTGTCGGCGTGCTTGCTGGATGTGAAAACATGCCGGGTGGTCGCGCCTACCGCCCAGGCGACGTGTTGACCACGATGTCCGGGCAAACGGTTGAAGTGCTGAACACCGATGCCGAAGGGCGCCTGGTGCTGTGCGATGTGCTGACCTACGTCGAGCGCTTCGAGCCGGAGACGGTAATCGACGTGGCGACGCTGACCGGCGCCTGCGTGATAGCGCTGGGCCATCACATCACCGGCCTGATGTCGAACCACAATCCGCTGGCCCACGAGCTGATCGGCGCCTCCGAACTGGCAGGCGATCGCGCATGGCGTCTGCCGCTTGCCGACGAGTTCCAGGAACAGCTGGAATCTAACTTCGCCGATATGGCGAACATCGGCGGCCGTCCCGGCGGAGCGATTACCGCGGGCTGCTTCCTGGCGCGCTTTACCCGTAAGTACAACTGGGCGCACCTGGATATCGCCGGTACCGCGTGGCGTTCCGGTAAAGCCAAAGGCGCGACCGGTCGTCCGGTGGCGATGCTGTCGCAGTTCCTGCTCAACCGCGCTGGGTTTACCGGCGAAGAGTGATGCAACGTGCCGGGTGGACCCGGCCTACTAACGACAGTACACCGTAGGCCGGGTCCGCCCGGCTTAAGCATTTAAAGTCATCACAAGAAGCCCCATATATGAAAAACGCAACGTTCTACCTTCTGGACAACGACACGCAACAAGACGGTCTGAGCGCCGTTGAACAACTGGTGTGTGACATTGCCGCAGAACGTTGGCGCAGCGGCAAGCGAGTGCTCATCGCCTGCGAAGATGAGCAACAGGCCATTCGTCTGGACGAGGCGCTGTGGGCACGGCCAGCGGAAAGTTTTGTTCCGCATAATCTGGCGGGAGAAGGTCCGCGCGGCGGCGCGCCGGTGGAGATCGCCTGGCCGCAAAAACGCAACAGCAGCCCGCGGGATATTCTGATTAGCCTGCGGCTAAATTTTGCAGATTTTGCCACCGCTTTCACAGAAGTGATAGACTTCGTCCCTTATGAAGATTCTTTGAAACAACTGGCGCGCGAACGCTATAAAGCGTACCGCATGGCTGGTTTCAACCTGAACACGGCAACCTGGAAATAATGGAAAAGACATACAACCCCCAAGATATCGAACAGCCGCTTTACGAGCACTGGGAAAAGCAGGGCTATTTCAAGCCTAACGGCGATGAAAGCAAAGAGTCCTTCTGCATCATGATCCCGCCGCCGAACGTCACCGGCAGTTTGCATATGGGTCATGCCTTCCAGCAAACCATCATGGATACCATGATTCGCTACCAGCGCATGCAGGGTAAAAACACTCTGTGGCAGGCCGGTACCGACCACGCGGGTATCGCTACCCAGATGGTGGTTGAGCGTAAGATTGCCGCCGAAGAAGGTAAAACCCGCCACGACTACGGTCGCGACGCCTTTATCGATAAAATCTGGCAGTGGAAAGCGGAGTCCGGCGGCACCATTACCCGCCAGATGCGCCGCCTGGGCAACTCCGTGGACTGGGAGCGCGAGCGCTTCACCATGGACGAAGGCCTGTCCAACGCCGTCAAAGAAGTCTTTGTCCGCCTGTACAAAGAAGATCTGATCTACCGCGGCAAGCGCCTGGTCAACTGGGACCCGAAACTGCGCACCGCTATCTCCGATCTGGAAGTGGAAAACCGCGAGTCTAAAGGCTCGATGTGGCATATCCGCTATCCTCTGGCCGACGGCGCGAAAACCGCTGACGGTAAAGATTACCTGGTCGTCGCCACCACCCGTCCGGAGACCGTGCTGGGCGATACCGGCGTGGCCGTTAACCCGGAAGATCCGCGCTATAAAGACCTTATCGGCAAATTCGTGATCCTGCCGCTGGTTGACCGCCGCATTCCGATTGTAGGCGACGAACACGCCGATATGGAAAAAGGCACCGGCTGCGTGAAGATCACCCCGGCGCACGATTTTAACGACTATGAAGTGGGCAAGCGTCATGCCCTGCCGATGATCAATATCCTGACCTTTGACGGCGACATCCGCGAAACCGCGGAAGTTTATGACACCAAAGGCAACGAGTCTGACGTTTACTCAAACGCTATCCCGGCGGAGTTCCAGAAGCTGGAGCGCTTTGCCGCGCGTAAAGCGGTAGTTGCCGCTATCGACGCGCTGGGCCTGCTGGAAGAGATTAAACCGCACGACCTGACCGTTCCGTACGGCGACCGCGGCGGCGTGGTGATCGAACCGATGCTGACCGACCAGTGGTACGTCCGCGCCGACGTGCTGGCTAAACCCGCTGTTGAAGCGGTTGAGAACGGCGACATCCAGTTCGTGCCGAAGCAGTACGAAAACATGTACTTCTCCTGGATGCGCGACATTCAGGACTGGTGTATCTCCCGCCAGCTGTGGTGGGGTCACCGCATCCCGGCATGGTACGACAACGACGGCAACGTCTACGTTGGCCGCACCGAAGACGAAGTGCGTCAGGAAAATAACCTGGGCGCCGGCGTGGCGCTGCGCCAGGACGAAGACGTTCTCGATACCTGGTTCTCCTCCGCGCTGTGGACCTTCTCCACCCTCGGCTGGCCGGAAAACACCGATGCCCTGCGCCAGTTCCATCCGACCAGCGTGATGGTTTCCGGCTTCGACATCATCTTCTTCTGGATTGCGCGCATGATCATGATGACCATGCACTTCATCAAAGATGAAAACGGCAAGCCGCAGGTGCCGTTTAAAACCGTCTATATGACCGGCCTGATCCGCGATGACGAAGGCCAGAAGATGTCCAAATCGAAGGGCAACGTTATCGACCCGCTGGATATGGTCGACGGCATTTCCCTGCCGGAGCTGCTGGAAAAACGCACCGGTAACATGATGCAGCCGCAGTTGGCGGAAAAAATCGCCAAACGCACCGAGAAACAGTTCCCGAACGGCATTGAGCCGCACGGTACCGACGCCCTGCGCTTTACCCTGGCGGCGTTGGCCTCGACCGGCCGCGATATCAACTGGGATATGAAGCGTCTGGAAGGTTATCGTAACTTCTGCAACAAGCTGTGGAACGCCAGCCGCTTTGTGCTGATGAACACCGAAGATCAGGATTGCGGCTTTAACGGCGGTGAAATGACCCTGTCGCTGGCGGACCGCTGGATCCTGGCGGAATTCAACCAGACCGTCAAAGCCTACCGCGAGGCGCTGGACGGCTTCCGCTTCGATATCGCCGCGGGCATTCTGTATGAGTTCACCTGGAACCAGTTCTGCGACTGGTATCTGGAGCTGACCAAGCCGGTGATGACCGGCGGTTCCGAGTCTGAGCTGCGCGGCACCCGCCACACGCTGGTGACCGTTCTGGAAGGTCTGCTGCGCCTGGCGCACCCGATTATCCCGTTCATCACCGAGACCATCTGGCAGCGCGTGAAGGTGATTTGCGGTATTACTGCCGATACCATCATGCTGCAGCCGTTCCCGCAGTACGATGCGTCTCAGGTTGACGAAGCGGCGCTGGCCGATACCGAATGGCTGAAGCAGGCGATCGTCGCCGTGCGTAACATCCGTGCGGAAATGAACATCGCCCCAGGTAAGCCGCTGGAGCTGCTGCTGCGCGGTTGCAGCGAAGCCGCGATGCGTCGCGTGAACGACAACCGTAGCTTCCTGCTGAACCTGGCGCGTCTGGAAAGCATCACCGTGCTGCCCGCCGATGATAAAGGTCCGGTTTCCGTGACCAAAATTATCGACGGCGCCGAGCTGCTGATCCCGATGGCCGGCCTCATCAATAAAGAAGATGAACTGGCGCGCCTCGCGAAAGAGGTGACAAAAATCGAAGGTGAGATTGGCCGCATCGAGAGCAAACTCTCCAACGAAGGCTTTGTGGCACGCGCGCCGGAAGCGGTGATCGCCAAAGAGCGTGAGAAGCTGGAAGGTTACGCGGAAGCGAAAGCGAAGCTGATTGAGCAGCAGGCGGTTATCGCCGCGCTGTAATTCACTCGCCCCTTATCCCATCCGGGTAAGGGGCGTTTTCTGTGAAAGATCCTCGCTTGCACTCTCCCCTCCCGCAGTGTTATTAACAACATCATCCGTCATCATTTTGTAACGAGTCTTCACATGAATACGAGCGCAACCCTACCGCTAACCCTGCGCCGCATCACGGCTAATGATAATCAGGCGATAGCCAACGTTATCCGCCAGGTTTCCGCCGAATATGGCCTGACCGCCGATAAAGGCTATACGGTCGCCGATCCGAATCTGGATCAGCTCTATGAGCTTTATAGCCAACCGGGTTCCGCCTATTGGGTCGTTGAGCAGAATGGTGAAGTGGTCGGCGGCGGCGGCGTGGCGCCGCTCTCCTGCAGCGAGCCCGATATCTGCGAACTACAAAAAATGTATTTTATGACCTCCGCGCGCGGTCGGGGACTGGCGAAAAAACTGGCGCTGATGGCCATGGATTACGCCCGTGAACAGGGTTTCAAACGCTGCTATCTCGAAACCACCGCCTTCCTTAAAGAAGCGGTCGGTTTATATGAGCATCTCGGCTTCGAGCATATCGACGGGCCGCTGGGCTGCACCGGCCACGTTGACTGCGAGGTCACGATGCTGAAAGTGCTGTAGCGCCCGCAAAACGACGACGTTAATTAATCGAAAAAATGCATGGTTTTCATGCAAAAAGAGCGTTATTCACCGCACGTTTTCGCTAATACACTCTTCGAGCATTGGATCTTTTCGCCTGCTACTGCGGCAGGCTTTGCTCAGGATAGAACATCATGAAAAAACTCCCCCTCCTGCTCACCGGCGGCCTGATGCTTGCCGGCATGGCTTCCTGCGTTAACGCCAGCGAACTTGCTGGCAATACCGAAGGCGCTCAGGTCATTCGCGTGGAAAAAAACCGGGGCCGTATCGATGCGCTCAACGATATCGTTTATAGCCAGGTAAAAAGCACCGTCGCCGTTCGTCAGCTGCATATGTCTTTACTGGTACCGCGTAACGGCGATCTGAAACCGGCAATCATCTATTTCCCCGGCGGCGGTTTCACCAGCGCGGCCTGGAATAAGTTTATCGAGATGCGTATGGCGCTGGCGACGGCGGGATTCGTCGTCGCGGCGGCGGAATACCGTACGGTTCCCGACACCTTCCCGGCCCCGGTTATCGATGGTAAAGCCGCCGTTCGCTATCTCCGCGAACATGCCGCGGAATACGGTATAGACCCGTCACGTATTGGCGTGCTGGGGGATTCCGCAGGCGGCTATATGGCGCAGATGCTGGCGCTCACCAACGGCGACAAAACGTTCGATCGTGGCGATAACCTGGCGCAATCCTCGGACGTGCAGGCCGCCGCCACGCTGTACGGTATTTCAAACCTGTTGAATATCGGCGAAGGTTTTCCGCAGGCGATTCAAAAGGTACACCAGTCGCCGGCGGTCACTGAAGCGCTGCTGGTACACGGTAGCGCTTTTCGCGACTGGCCGGGAGCGACCATTGACAGCGATCCGCAAAAAGCCCTGGCGGCCAGCCCGATGGGCCATATCAGCGGTAAAAAGCCGCCGTTTTTAATTATGCACGGCAGCGCCGATACCCTGGTTTCACCGGTACAAAGTCAACAGCTCTATCGCGCGCTGAAGAAGGAGGGCAACCCGGCTGATTACGTGTTGCTGGCGGGTGCGGAGCACGGCGATGACAGCTGGTATCAGAAGCCGGTTATTGAACGGGTAGTGAACTGGTTTAAAGCGACCCTCGGCGCGCCAAAAGCCGCCGCGACAGCAGAGAAAGACAAAAACGCCAATCTGTAATAGATCGTCAGGCCGCTGCGACGAAGCGGCGGCCTGGCACTCAGACCGGCACGCCGCTGTGAAAACGAAACTCCGCTTCAGGCGCGTTAATTAACGCCGCTTCCGCCTCGCCAAGCTGGCGCACGCGTTCGCTGATATTTTCCGCGGAAATCCTCTGCGCTAAGTCCAGATAGTCCTGATAGTGGCGCGCTTCGGAACGCAGCAGCGACAGATAAAACTTCTGCAGATCGTCATCCAGCCATGGCGCCAGCGCGGCAAAACGCTCGCAGGAACGGGCTTCAATGTAGGCGCCGCAAATCAGTTTATCGATCAGCATCACCGGTTCGTGAGAACGCACTTCCCGGCGCAGCCCGCGGGCATAGTTGCTGGCGGTGATTTTGACGTACGGGATTTCGCGGGAAAGCATGATTTCCCTCACCTGCCAGAAGTGATGCAGCTCCTCTTTGATCAGCAAAATCATGCTGTCGAGCAGCTGACGTCCCCAGGGATCGTCGGTCTGCGGCATGGCGCTTTTGTTTATCTGCTTATGTAGCGCGACGAAATCCGGCTCCGGGCCCCAGCGGTAGGTGAAGTCCTCGTAGGGCTTCAGGCAGGCCAGCAGCTCATCGGCGCCTTCTTTATCCGCAACGTATCGACGCACCAGCAGCATGGCGTTTTGCGCCGCTTTCAGCTCGCACACCATATGGTCGGTCAATAGCAGTGGAAGATTTTCCGGTTTACGGGCTTCATCAATCCACGCCTGAGGAGTTGGGCAATGCAGAAAGCTTAAAATCGGGGCGAGTATTTGCGGGTAATCCATTGAAATTCCTTGCTATACGGCGGCATAACGCACCGCCGTATACCTCTGCTACCTAGTGGCGAACGCCGTCGTCGTCTTCATCAACGAGATCTTCGTCGTCGTCACCTTCTTCGTCTTCCCCGTTAGGATCTTCGTAGTAGGTGCCCCAGCCGTCGTATTCAACGTCGTATTTTTCCGCCAGCGTCATCAGCTGCTCAACCTGGGCATCGATCAGCTCGGCATTCAGCGCGGATTCGCTGAGGATATCGCAGCAAATCACGGTATCGCCCTCTTCCACTTCCAGCTCTTCTGGCTCAGTCACTTCATAGCCCAGCTTGAAAGCTTCTACCGCCACTTTCTCCAGCGTTTCGAAATCATCGGCGGAGAGATGGTGCTCAATGGTGTACAGCGCGTCCGGATCGCTGCCGTCTTCGAGCAACTCTTCAATAATCAGACGCGTTTCTTCACGCTGTTCTTCCAGTAATTCCGGGTTGGCCATGGCTCGTTCCTCATAATGTGTCGCAGATGCTTCTATTGTCACATACCGCCGTGATTGCCTCCACCTTCTAAGAGAAAGATTTATGACACGGGGTTGCAAATGAATATTCATACATATAAAGTGAATTTTAATTCAACAAATGGTCTAAGCCATGTGAGGGAACCATGTCCGCGTTATATCAGAAGCATTTTTTAAAGTTGCTTGATTTTACTCCTGCAGAAATTACCGCCCTGCTTGAACTGGCGGCCAGGCTCAAAGCTGATAAGAAAAACAATATCGAAATTCAGCATCTCACCGGCAAAAACATCGCGCTCATCTTCGAAAAAGACTCTACTCGTACCCGATGCTCTTTCGAAGTTGCCGCATTTGACCAGGGCGCTCGCGTCACCTATCTCGGACCAAGCGGCAGCCAGATTGGCCACAAAGAGTCGATTAAAGACACCGCCCGCGTGCTGGGACGCATGTACGACGGTATTCAATATCGCGGTCATGGCCAGGAAGTGGTGGAAACCCTTGCCGAATATGCCGCCGTTCCGGTATGGAACGGCCTGACCAATGAATTCCACCCTACCCAGCTGCTAGCGGACCTTCTGACCATGCAGGAGCACCTGCCGGGCAAAGCCTTTAACCAGATGACCCTGGTCTACGCCGGCGACGCGCGGAATAATATGGGCAACTCCATGCTCGAAGCCGCCGCGCTGACCGGCCTGGATCTGCGCCTGGTCGCGCCAACGGCCTGCTGGCCGGAAGAGAAGCTGGTCGAGCAGTGCCGGGCGCTGGCGCAGAAAAACGGCGGCAATATTACGCTGACCGAAGATATCGCCGCGGGCGTGAAGGACGCGGACTTTATCTATACCGACGTCTGGGTATCAATGGGCGAAGCTAAAGAGAAGTGGGCGGAGCGTATCGCGCTGCTGCGCGGGTATCAAGTGAATAGCGAGATGATGGCGCTGACCGGCAATCCGCAGGTGAAATTCCTCCACTGCCTGCCCGCGTTCCACGACGACCAGACCACGCTCGGCAAACAGATGGCGGCGGAGTACGGCCTGCACGGCGGTATGGAAGTCACCGACGAGGTATTTGAATCCGCGGCGAGCGTCGTTTTCGACCAGGCGGAAAACCGCATGCATACTATCAAAGCGGTGATGGTGGCGACGCTTTCCCACTGAAATCAAAAACTAAACGTGTAACGCTCGGCGACAATATACTGTTCTCCATAGTGAATAGGCTGATGCTGGCTATCCAGAATCAGCGTTTTCATCAGGAATAACGGTTCGCCGGGCGGTTGCTGCAGCAGCGGTGCGTTGTCAGAATGCGCGCGCACCATCTCTACCGTCGTTTCACCCGCATAGGTAGGCACGATCGCGTATTTATCACTCAATAGCTGATAAAGCGACCCGCTGAGATCTTCCTGCTGTAAAAATCCTAATCGTTTCAGAGAGTAGTAATTATTCTCTAACATTAACGGCGCATCGCCAGCGATCCTGAGGCGTTGGATATAAAGCACGGAATCATCCCTCTCAAGCTCAAGAAGCTGACGCGCATTACGATAGTCCGGCAGAATCTCACGACGAGTCACTACGCTGTGGGTTGGTAGATGGTTAGCATCGCATGCGGCAGTAAAGCTAAGCAGGTGCACAACTTTACGCTCAATTTTAGGCAGACAGACAAAAGTCCCCTTCCCCTGCTTTTTCACCAAATAGCCTTCGGCTACCAGCTCTTTCACTGCGTTGCGCACCGTAATGCGGCTGATATTGTAAAGTTCGCTGAGCTCAATCTCGGTGGGGATTTTCTCTCCTTCAGCGAGTTTCCCGGACGAGATATCGCTGAGGATTTTATCTTTAAGCTGCCTGTATAACGGTACGGAAGTATTCTGTTGCAGTCCGAAATTCGACATAAAAGAGGTACCAGCACGGCCATTAATGCGAAGCAGGATTATAATCGAAGCGCGCCCATCAAACTACGACGGCGCGCATATCCCTTAGACCCAGGCCGAAATCGCAGCAAACACGGCGCTGACTATCCACAGCACCGGAAACAGCGGCGCAATCGCCTTTAACCACTGACCAAATCCAATACGCGCAATAGACAGCCCGGCCAGCAATACACCACCGGTAGGAGAAACCAGGTTCGTCAGGCCATTGCCAAATTGATAAGCCATTACCATCGCCTCTTTATTGATACCCACTAAATCGCCTAATGGCGCCAGCACGGGCATCGTGAGCGCAGCCTCGCCCGAAGAGGAAGGGACAAAAAAGGTGATGACGTTATGCCCTAATAGCATCAAAGTGGTGAATGCGTACTGCGGCAACCCTTCCAGCATTTCCGACAAGCCAAAGAGCAGCGTGTCGATAATTCGTCCGTTCTCTGCCACCACCAAAATACCGCGCGCGAGTCCTATCACTACGGCGGCGTAAACAAACTCTTTACACCCTTCGACAAAGCTGTCGGCCATCCCGCTAATACCCATGCGCCCGACGATCCCAGAAAACAGCCCCAGAGCCAGGAACACAGAGCCGATCTCAACCATGTACCAGCCACGCGTGATTAACCCCCATGAAATGATGGCCAGCGCCAGCACAAAAGCGATGATAATCACTCGATCGGCGATGGAAAAATGGACCGACGTATCCTGTATCGACAAAAACTGCTCACGGTTGCGGCAATCATTCTCATATACCGGCGACTTTTGTGGAGTGCGTTTAACACGATGTGCGTACCACATGGTGTAAGTAATCGCCAGTAATGTGAAGACCAGCCATGCGATGGCACGCAGCCAAAGCTGCGGATTTCCCTGAATACCCGCTACGCCCTGGGCAATGAGTACAGAGAACGGATTGGTCATTGCGCCAACATAGCCAATCTGGGTTCCCAGAAAAAGAATCAGGATCGCGGTCATTGAGTCATAACCCAGCGCGAACATGAGGGATATAAAGATCGCATAAAGAGGGATCACCTCCTCGCTCATACCAAAAGTTGCGCCCCCCAGGCTAAACAAAGTCATTGCGATAGGGATAACCAGAATCCCTTTACCAGCCAGACGTTCAGCCAGCGCCACCAGCCCCCGCTCAATAGCGCCAGTACGTAAAATAACGCCAAAAGCACCACCAACAATGAGTACAAACGCCACTACGTCGGCGGCCTTGATAATTCCCTCCATCGGCGCGGCCAGTACGGCGGCAATACCCTGACGTAAATCGCCCTCGCTGCTGACTTTTTCCAGCAGATGATAAGACCCTGGGATCACTAATGTTTTCGTTTCACCGCCGGGTAAAGTCACTGAGTGATAATCAAAACTGCCGCTGGGAATACACCATGTCAGCAGCGCTACTAATATAATAATGAAGAAAATCAGAGCGTAGCAGTGTGGCATCGCCCACTTTATTTTTGCAATACGCATAATCCGCCTCGGTAAGATGTTTATATAATGTTCGCCGTCATTCGGCATTTTTAGAGTCACAGAAGGTCATGGGTAATACGGCCATCCACCAGGGTCAGTACAACGGTGGAGGTCCGTAACTCATCATTCGGGCAGCTCAACAAATTACGGTCAAAAACCGCGATATCCGCACGTTTTCCCGGCTCAAGGCTACCGGTCATATCTTCCATGCCGTGATGTCGAGCACTATTCAGCGTCCAGGCCGTTAAGAGCTGCTGTCGTGTCATTCCGCGTTCGCGGTACCAGCCATTCACGGGTGAACCATCAGGGAACTGACGACAGCAGGCGGCATACATCGCGTCAGGAACAGAAGGAATAAACAGGGGCAGATCGGTACCAATAGTGACCGTCACACCAGCCCCGAATAGTGCGGCATAATCGTAGAATTGCGCTTCGCGCTCTTCTCCATAGCGTTCGCGCATATAGGCTTCCGCTTCGCAGGGGTTAAGGAGCAGAATTTGTGCATAAACTTCGGCAAAGAGGCCGAGCTCAGCCATTCTGGGAATATCGTTTGGATGCGGGCATTCCAGATCGCTCAGAGAATGTCTAACCACACTCTGCGGGTGACGCTGACGGCATTCGGCAAAAATATCTATACAGCGGCGAATTGCGGCATCGCCCTCCGCATTCATACAGCAGTTGAATCCACGAGCATCAGCCAGCAAAACCTGCTGGCGCAGGGCATCATAATCAACGGGCCTTTCATTGTTCGTGCCGGGACGATCGGCATAGGGGTAAATCATATCGCCGGTATGATCGGCAATAACGCCATCGACCATAAATTTAAAACCATGAAACCGCAGCCATGGCGAATGAAAGCGGCGTCGGGCCTGTTCACCGAAAGCAAGATCGACAGGCGCAGATACGGGCTGAGAAACAATGCTCACCCTCAGCGACAGCGCATCCTCTTTTTCCAGTTCATCCCAGGCATTCATCAACCGCGGCGCATCGTTGAAACAAACGTCTTTTATCGCCGTGATTCCCTGCCCGGCAAGTCGGGTCATAAATGCCCGCATTTCTTTTTTTAACTGTGCGGTATCAGCCAGCATCTCATTCAATAATGCGATTCTCGCCTCCGCGCTGCACTCTTCAGCGGTAAAGCCATAAAGCTCCACGGCGGCACGGTTCATCCAGCAATAGCTTTTGTCATCGTTAATAGCAACAACCGGCCTCTGCGGGAAAGCGTCATCCAATAAGCTGGCATCAGGCACCGCTCCCCAACGGGCAACAGACCAGCCCCAGCCATAGAGGCTTTTCCCCTCAGGGAGAAGATTCACTGCAGCCTGTAGTAGTTCAAGGGCATGATTACTGTCGCGGGCGCCATGGAGATCGACGCCACGCCGCATGCTCATATAGCCGGTAAAAAACGTGTGATTATCGCAAAATCCCGGACAAATCAGGCGATCGCCAAGTTCGATAAAGCGAGTACTTTCACCTCTCCAGGGTTGAATATCTTCCCCATTTGCTATCATCGCCGCGATAGCGCCATTTTTAATGACGACATATCCGCTAAATAGCTCATTTCTGGCAGCAGTAAAAATAGCATCAGAACGTAAAATCAAATCAGCAGCTTCACTATGCATAATTCTTTCCTCACGGAAAAAGCGCACGAATCCCCGTTTCCGCCCGGCAAGCGGACGGAAATCAGTATGGAAAAATGAGAGAAGGCGTTATAGGTTAGTAGTGAGTCCCGTAGCCAAACGCCCCTTCTTTCAGGCAAATTTGTGCCGAGAAAGCTGCTGCTTTTTGCAGGCTATGGGTAATCGCTTCGCGCTTGTTACCCGTAGGTTGGGCCAGAAAATGGCAAACGAAAGCGGTAATAAAAGCATCACCTGCGCCCATTGTATCGACTGGAGTGACGTAATCGGGCGCCTGCTGATACCAATCCTGCCCGTCAAATAAAATCGCGCCTTCATCCCCACGCGTCGCGCAGACAATGCGACTCCCGCTGGCCTGCGCCTGTTGCACAATTTCACGCGTTTGCGCCAGGCTGTAGTCAGCGCATGAGAAGAATGCGAAGTCGACGTAACGGCACAACGGCAGCGCCTGCTCCAGTACAAAGTCATCTGAAAAATCGAAAGAGACAGGAATGTTGAGCTTGCGTAACTGAGGTAATTGCGTCTCCATGTAGCTATAACAACCGCTATGGATCAGATCAAACTCACGCAGGTATTGCTCATGCTGAAAAATAAAATCCATCGAAGTTGTCTTACGAATACCCCCGGCGTTCGAACCAAGAAATATCCGTTCTCCCTCTTCGATTTTCAGCTGCGCACAGCCGTTCTCCCCGGCCACCTGCAGACAGTGGGGCCACTTGACGCCAACTTTATCCAGCACCTGCATAACGTGCTCCGCAGCGGCATCATTACCAAAAATCCCCAGATAGGCCGCATTGTGTCCCAACATGGCCGCATAAGCGGCAAAGTTCAACGCATTTCCACCGGGATACATGGTCTGAGTATGGGCGTATTTATCGACGACGTTATCGCCAATTCCAATCACATTCATCATAATTCCCCTTAGTATTCCACCAGCCCCATATAGCGGCGGGTATCCAATGGATGCTGACGAATGTCGGCAAGCGCAGAACGATATTCACACATGATGCTGTAAAACAGCACGGGGTTGAAAAACTCCACGACTGACGGAGGGAGAACCCCGATGCCCAGTTCTTTAGCATCAACGACTTCCACTTTCTCTGCATACTTGGTGAGGAAGACCAAAGCTCGCTCATCCATCGCTCGCGTACGGCCTTCGTTCATTAATAAAATAAACGGCGTCTCTTTATCCGTAACTTCGAAAGGCCCGTGGAAGTACTCACCGGAGTGAATAGGTGCGGCATGTAGCCATTGCATTTCCATTAGTGAGCAGATAGCAAAACCATAAGCATGGCCGTAAGAAGCTCCGCTGGAGAGGATATAGAAGAGTTTTTCATCCTGATATTTTTGGGCAAAACGCTGGCAGCGATCCGCAACCTGCTGACGGCCATGAGCAATGACGCCATTAATTTGGGCCATTCCCTGTTGGAAATCAGCGTAATTATCGAAACCTTCAACCTGCTGCAGCGTATCAACGCACAGATTGAGGATAATCGCCATCGGATTATCGACCACATTGGTATCGTTACCCCAGGCATAGAGAATGTTGTGGCTGGCGTATTCGATCAGCTGTGCCTGAGCGTTGTGAGTCAGCGTAATAGTATGCGCTTGATGGTGCTGTGCAAGCTTAGCCGCAGCGACGGATTCTGGCGTGTTGCCCCCGTGCGAACAGACGATAACCAGCGAATTCTCCCCCAACGTTTTTGGCGTCGCGTAGACAAACTCATTGGCGGTATACATGCCGACATGAAGCGTTGTCGCCTCGCTATCAAGAAAGTATTTAGCCGGATACATATCCACTAATGACCCGCCGCAGGCCACAAGGAACACCTGGCGGATTCCGCCTTTATCTTCTATCTCTTTCGCAACGGCATTAATTATTTCTTTAGTATTCATATAGTAAAAACTCCACATCTCATTATTGATTGTTCAAATTAACGGAAACAACATTAATACGTTATATAACGTATTAATGAGATCGCCATCAAAATTTGCACAATGCGCGCGGTATGAGCGTTTGGCTGAAGCATCAAATGAGAGGGAATAAGAAGTAAAAAATCGCGAATAGCTAGAAAAAACAAAGGCTAGCAATTGTCACAATATGACAATTGCTAGCCTTCGGTAAAAATACGCTCGTCAACTAAACCATCAGCATCTTCACAACCGCTTTGCGCACCTTCGCTGGCGTGCCGACGGCGCACAGCGGCTTATGTACTTCGCCGGGATAGAACACTACAAAATCGCCTTCGCTGAGGATAACGGTTTTTTCCTGCGCCCCCTCCGCCAGGAAAGCGATGTCTTTATCAGCCAGCCAATCGGTATCCGGCGCACCGGCGGGAAGAACGCTAAAGGTCATGCTCTCCTGGCCTTTGAGTACAATCTGGATGTCGAGGTAGCGGGCGTGATACTCGGCGCGGCGGTCGGCCATCGGCTCGGTGGTATCTTCGGAAATGAGATAAAACAGGTTGTTGCCGTCAATATCATGTTTACCCAGCGGCGTCGCGTCGGTGACGTGGGCCTTAACGTGTTCGATAGCCTCGCGTAGAGACGCCGGCAGCCAGCTCTGCAGATGGTGAATGTTCCCAACGATCATAATAACCCCTAATTATAAAACAGCTTTTCATTTTCCGTTTTATACCCCCCTTCGCACTGCCATACCACCTCTTTTTCAGGGTTTTTTGCGTTACCGCACTCTTCTCCAGGCAAACGTTTACCTTTTGTGGATTAATCGCTTGATCCGAAATATGAGCTGCGTATAATGCCACCCGTTTTGCCGGGAGGAATTATGGTTCAGTGTGTACGACATCGCGTCTTACCGCGTCTGAAAACAGGCGCTGGCCTGCCGTTTTTTCTTTCCGTTGCATCCGTATTCGTAAAGCCCCTTATTTAAGGGGCTTTTTTTTTGCCCAGGCGTCAGGAGATAAACATGGCTAATCCGCTGTATCAAAAACATATCATTTCTATAAACGATCTCAGCCGCGAAGACCTTGAACTGGTACTGGCAACCGCAGCAAAGCTCAAAGCCCATCCACAGCCTGAGCTGCTGAAGCATAAAGTGATTGCCAGCTGCTTTTTTGAAGCGTCGACTCGCACCCGCCTGTCGTTTGAAACCTCGATGCATCGCCTGGGCGCCAGCGTGGTCGGTTTCTCGGACAGCAGCAACACCTCGCTGGGCAAGAAAGGCGAAACCCTGGCCGATACCATCTCGGTCATCAGCACCTATGTCGATGCCATCGTCATGCGCCACCCGCAGGAAGGCGCGGCGCGTCTGGCGACCGAATTCTCCGGCGGTATTCCGATACTCAACGCCGGCGACGGCGCGAACCAGCATCCGACGCAGACCCTGCTGGATCTGTTCACCATTCAGGAGACCCAGGGCCGTCTGGAAAATCTTAACGTGGCGATGGTCGGCGACCTGAAATACGGCCGCACCGTTCACTCCCTGACCCAGGCGCTGGCGAAATTTAACGGCAACCGCTTCTACTTTATCGCGCCGGACGCGCTGGCCATGCCGCAGTACATCCTCGACATGCTCGACGAAAAAGGCATTGCCTGGAGCCTGCATAGCGCCATTGAAGAGGTGATGGAAGAGGTGGACATTCTGTATATGACCCGGGTACAGAAAGAGCGCCTCGACCCATCGGAATATGCCAACGTGAAGGCGCAGTTTGTCCTGCGCGCCGCCGATCTGGAAGGCGCCCGCGCCAATATGAAGGTGCTGCATCCGCTGCCGCGCATTGATGAAATCACCACCGATGTCGATAAAACGCCGCACGCCTGGTACTTCCAGCAGGCAGGCAACGGCATCTTCGCGCGCCAGGCCTTACTGGCACTGGTACTGAATAGCGATCTGGCACTGTAAGGGGAAAAAGAGATGACACACGACAATAAATTACAGGTAGAAGCCATCAAACGTGGCACCGTTATCGACCATATCCCGGCGCAGGTCGGCTTTAAGCTGCTGACCCTGTTCAAACTGACCGAAACGGATCAGCGCATCACCATCGGCCTGAACCTGCCGTCAGGCGAAATGGGCCGCAAAGATTTAATCAAAATCGAAAACACCTTCCTGACCGACGAGCAGGTCAACCAGCTCTCCCTGTACGCGCCGCAGGCTACGGTGAACCGCATTGATGATTATGAAGTGGTCGGTAAATCCCGCCCGCATCTACCGGACCGCATTAACAACGTACTGGTTTGCCCCAACAGCAACTGTATCAGCCACGCCGAGCCGGTGTCCTCCAGCTTTGCGGTGAAGAAACGTGAAAACGATATCGCGCTGAAGTGCAAATATTGTGAAAAAGAATTTTCACATCATGTCGTTCTGGCAAACTAAATGCTTCAGCAGCAGACCCAGAAATGGGTCTGCTAATAAAACGATGCGTTAAATAATCCGCGCAAAGTCAACTCACAGACCGTTTGCAAGATAATCAATATCTCTCACTATACCATCATTTATTATCCAGGTGCCTGACGGTTATATATAATGATTATTGATATTGCTCATTAAATATCACCCGTATTGCTCTCGTTTTTTTCTCTTCATACACTCCAGAACGCTTTCCATTATTTATTAATTAATCACTGGATGAATTATGAAACTGAAGAAAATATCGCTCTATACGGCAACATTATTATTTACCTCCTCAGCATTGGCTCATGGCTATGTAGAATCTCCGCCAAGTCGGGCCTACCAATGTAATACAGGGAAAAACACGGACTGCGGTCCGGTGCAGTGGGAACCGCAAAGCGTTGAGCAAGCAAGCGGTTTTCCTGAAGGCCCGATGCCGCCTGACGGGCAACTGGCCAGCGCGGGTAAAACCAACTTCTCGCAGCTGGATAGCCAGAGCCCGACCCGCTGGTCGAAAACCAGGATAAAGAGCGGTAAAAATAATTTTGTCTGGCACCATTCTGCGCCCCACAGAACCGCTAACTGGCGTTATTACATTACCAAACAAAACTGGGTTCAAAATAAGCCGCTGACACGCAGCGATTTTGAAAGCAAGCCCTTTTGTCAAATCGCCGGTAACGGCGTAGCGCCGGCAATACAGGTCACCCATTCCTGTAATGTCCCCGAGCGTACCGGCTATCAGGTTATTTATGCCGTGTGGGAAATTGCCGATACGGCAAATAGTTTCTATCAGGCCATTGATGTCGATTTTGGCAGCACCGGCGATGACAGCGCAGACGAATCACTCTGGACAACGCAGCTGTCAGGCCAGCTTACTGGGAAGGATCTCCATGCTGGTGATAAAGTCGTTGCCCATTTCTTTAACGCGAGCGGCGAAGTTTATTCGTTACAAACGGAATTAACGATCGCCAGCGATGCGCAGGGGCAAAACAGCCAATGGTCTTACGATCTGGCGGAAGCCATTAATACCGCGCACGAAGGCAAGCTGCGCGCCGGGGTAAAGGAGGGCGATGGCAATATTAACCCGATCCATGGCGTTAACCAGGTCTATGTGCCGCAAGACAGCGCGGTACAAAGCGTCACGCTGACCTATGCCGAATCGCAGTCAGACGATAGCGCGAAAGAATCTCTGAGCATTACCAACGTCAGCGCAACCAAAATCGAAAACGGGAAAGCGACGGTGACCTTTAACGCCACGGCCAACGGTAAAATGCACCTTACCGCCGCCGTCAGCAATCATGCGGGCACGGAGAAAGGGAGCATTCAGCAAACGGTAGATAATCGCACCCTGACGTTAACTATTCCTCTAAGTCACGTTCAGGCTGGCCATCATATGCTGCGCTACAATGCCAGCAATGAGCAAGGCGCCATCATCGGCCAGGGGGTCATTAACCTGATGCTGGAAGAGAGTGCGCAACCGACGCCAGCGCCTGCGGGCAAGTATGACTACACCTTTCCGGAGCAGCTGAAAAGCTATACGGCAGGCACCCGGGTTTTACAGCCTAAAGACGGCAAAGTGTACCAATGTCGCCCACTCCCCTACAGCGGCTACTGCGTGCAGTGGAGCCAACACGCCAACCAGTACGAACCGGGCGTCGGATCGGCCTGGACGGCGGCATGGACTGAAGTCACCCGCTAATTTCGTTCTGCAGATTCATGCCTTAAGCGGATAGCGCCCTGCGTTATCCGCTGCTCTGCTTCGCAAAATGCGGCCTGTATAATGATAAAGCAGTCAGCACTCTTTATAATGGCCAACGCCAGTCAGATTACCTTTAAATATTTCAGGAGAACTCATGTCTAAAACTATCGCGACGGAAAATGCACCCGCAGCCATCGGCCCGTACGTTCAGGGTGTTGATCTGGGTAATATGATCATCACTTCCGGGCAGATCCCGGTAGACCCGAAAACCGGCAGCGTGCCGGAAGATGTCGCCGCTCAGGCACGTCAGTCGCTGGATAACGTGAAAGCTATCGTAGAAGCCGCGGGCCTGAAAGTTGGCGATATCATTAAAACCACCGTTTTCGTGAAAGATCTGAACGATTTCGCCACCGTTAACGCCGCCTATGAAGCCTTCTTCACCGAGCACAACGCCACCTTCCCGGCGCGCTCCTGCGTAGAAGTGGCGCGTCTGCCGAAAGACGTGAAAATTGAGATTGAAGCGATCGCCATTCGTCGCTAATCGTAGACAGTATGAACAAAGGCAGCCCGTGGCTGCCTTTGTTGTTTCTGCACGTAAAGCGCCTCGCTCACTGCCAGCCGTAGCGACGGCTGTAGAAGCCTTTGACCATCTGCGTCAGCGTCATATAGCCCGCAAGGATCGCAATCAGCCACGGGAAGTAGCTGAGCGGCAGCGCCTGAAGCTGCAGGTAGCCCGCCAGCGGCGAGAACGGCAGCGCAATTCCCACCACCATCACCAGCAGCGTCATCACGATCAGCGGCCAGGCCGCGCGGCTCTGGATAAACGGGATCCGCCGCGTACGGATCATATGCACAATCAGCGTCTGCGACAGCAGGCCAACCACGAACCAGCCGGACTGGAACAGGGTCTGATGTTCTGGCGTGTTGGCGTGGAATACCCACCACATCAGGCAGAACGTCAGAATATCGAATATGGAACTGATCGGCCCAAAGAAGACCATAAAGCGGCCGAGATCCGCCGGGTTCCAGCGCTGCGGTTTACGAATCTGCTCATCGTCCACGTTATCAAACGGGATCGCGACCTGGGATACGTCGTACAGCAGGTTCTGGATCAGCAGATGCAGCGGCAGCATCGGCAGGAACGGCAGGAAGGCGCTGGCCACCAGCACGCTAAAAACGTTACCGAAATTGGAGCTGGCGGTCATTTTGATGTACTTGAGCATATTGGCGAAGGTCCGGCGGCCTTCAATAACCCCCTCCTCCAGCACCATCAGGCTCTTCTCCAGCAGGATGATATCCGCCGCCTCGCGGGCGATATCCACCGCGCCGTCGACGGAAATACCGATATCCGCCGCGCGCAGCGCCGGGGCGTCGTTAATGCCGTCGCCCATAAAACCCACCACGTGTCCTTCGCGTTTCAGTAGGGTCACGATACGCTCTTTGTGCAGCGGCGCCAGGCGAGCAAACAGGGTGGTACGTTTTGCCAGTTCGGCCAACTCATCATCGTTCAGCGCTTCAACCTGGCTGCCGATAACCACGTCCCCCGCATCCAGCCCCACTTCGTGGCAGACTTTGGCCGCCACCAGCTCACTGTCGCCAGTGAGGATTTTGACCGTAATGCCGCTGGCCTTCAGCGCCTTGAGCGCCGGGGCGGTAGTCTCTTTCGGCGGGTCAAGGAAGGCGATATAACCTTCGAGGATCAGATCTGACTCATCCGCGCGCTGGTAGTCGCCTTCGCGTGCGGGCAGGTACTTCGTCGCCACCGCCACCACGCGCAATCCCTGGCGGTTGAGGGTGTCGGTGACGCGACGGATGCGCCGTAGCATGGTCTCGTCCAGCGGTACGATGTCGCCGTTATAGCGCACTTGGGTCGAGACGTTGAGGATCTCCTGCAAAGCGCCTTTGCAGATCAGCTGGTGAACGTTGTCCTGCTCCTGCACCACCACCGACATACGGCGACGCTCAAAATCGAACGGGATCTCATCCACTTTTTGCCAGCGTTCCGCCAGCCCGCGCGCTGACTCCAGCTCTACGCCCTCCAGCACCGCGGTATCGAGCAGATTCTTCAGCCCGGTCTGATAGTGGCTATTCAGCCAGGCGGTATGCAGCACCCGTTCGCTCACTTTGCCGGAGACATCGGTGTGATTCTCCAGCACGATTTTATCCTGCGTCAGGGTACCGGTTTTATCGGTGCACAGAATGTCCATCGCGCCAAAGTTCTGTATCGCGTCGAGGTGCTTGACGATCACTTTCTGTTTCGACAGCTTCACCGCCCCGCGCGCCAGGGTCGAGGTGACGATCATCGGCAGCATTTCCGGGGTCAGACCCACCGCGACGGAGAGCGCGAACAGCGCCGCCTCCCACCAGTCGCCTTTGGTGTAGCCGTTAATCAGCAGCACGATCGGCGTCATCACCAGCATAAAGCGGATCAACAGCATGCTGACCCGGCTGATGCCTTTCTGAAAGGCGTTCGGCTCGCTTTCCTGTTCGCTGACGCGACCGGCCAGCTGGCCAAACCAGGTGCCGCCGCCGGTGGCGAAAACGATGGCCTGCGCCGATCCGCTCACTACGTTGGTACCCATAAAGCACAGGGTGTCGCACTCCAGCGGGTTCGTCTGTAGCGGGTCGCGGGTGCGGGTCACCTTTTCGACCGGCAGCGATTCCCCGGTCAGCGAGGCCTGGGCGACAAACAGGTCGCGCGCCTGAATGACGCGCAGATCTGCCGGAATCATGTCTCCCGCCGATAGCTTGACGATATCTCCCGGCACCAGCTGGTCGATGGGCAGCTCGCACCAGCGGCTTTCACCCTGCTCATTCACCACCCGCAGGACCGTCGCGGTGTTGCTGACCATCGCCTTCAGTGCGTCCGCGGCTTTGGTCGAGCGGGCTTCCTGGATAAAGTTCAGCAGCGTGGAGATCCCCACCATCAGGGCGATAACCGCCGCGGCAAACAGATCCTCCGTCGAGTAGGAGACGATACCCAGAACGGTCAGCAGCAGATTGAAAGGATTGCGGTAGCAGCTCCACAGATGCACCCACCACGGCGACGGCTTCTGCGCCGGGATCTGGTTTTCGCCATACTGCGCGATTTTCTGCGCCACTTCGCCTTCGTTTAGCCCTTCTGGATGACTGGCGAAAGCGCGCCAGATTTCATTCTCATCCATTGCCGCCACGTTCAGGCACTGCTTGCCGAGAGAATCCGGGATCGGCGCGCTCGCCAAATTGCGAGCATCGGGTAGCGGATCGCGTTGCACTAAACGATGCGGTAAATGGCGGCCAAGCTGGGCAAACAGCTGGCGGGTAAAATTTTTCAACATAAACAGTCCCTCCGCGCTCGCGCGAGCGAACGCAGCGCAACCGACAGGCGCGAGTAAACCTTACCTGTCAGGCATATTATTTTTATGGCAGGGACATCAAGGACGTCGCTGCTTTACGCTTCCGGTAAAGCAACGCTAAGCGGGATTACCGGAAAAAAAGATGGCTCCATCGAGGATCGGGAGTGGGTTCGGGGTCCATAAAATCTCCGGTAAATGAATACAAACGGCGCGAATTATATCGTCACCGATACTCTATTTGTGGCTATTATGGCGATGATACCCCCGGGTAGCTAAACCAGACGTAAACCAGACTTTGCTCATTGTGGTTTCCTTGAGTAGCATTAGGCTCACTTTAATCGGACCACAACGAGAACCCTGCATGCAAAACCGGCTGACCATCAAAGATATCGCGCGCTTAAGCGGCGTCGGGAAATCGACGGTATCCCGCGTGCTTAATAACGAAAGCGGCGTTAGCGAACGCACCCGCGAACGGGTCGAAGCGGTGATGCAACAGCATGGATTTTCGCCTTCGCGCTCCGCCAGGGCGATGCGTGGTCAAAGCGACAAAGTCGTGGCGATTATCGTCACCCGCCTGGATTCACTCTCAGAAAATCTTGCCGTGCAAACCATGCTTCCGGCTTTTTACGAGCAGGGCTACGATCCGATTATGATGGAGAGCCAATTCTCTCCGGCGCTGGTCGAGGAGCATCTCGGCATGCTCGCCCGGCGCAATATCGATGGCGTGGTGCTGTTTGGTTTTACCGGCATTCATGAAGAGATGCTCACCCCGTGGCGGGAGACGCTGGTGCTGCTGGCCCGCGACGCGCCCGGAATCGCCTCCGTCTGCTATGACGATGAAGGGTCGATCAGGATGCTGATGCAGCGCCTTTACGAGCGTGGACATCGCCATATCAGCTTCCTCGGCGTGCCGCATAGCGACGTGACCACCGGGCAGCGCCGCCACCAGGCCTACCTCGATTTCTGTCAGAAAAAACGCCTCACTCCCCTCGCCGCGCTGCCGGGTCTGGGCATGAAACAGGGCTACGAAAGCGTCGCTGAGGTGCTGTCGGCAGAGACCAGCGCGCTGGTCTGCGCAACCGATACTCTCGCGCTGGGGGCCAGCAAGTATCTCCAGCAGCAGGGAATCGATCGTCTCCAGCTTGCCAGCGTTGGCAGCACGCCGCTGATGAAGTTTCTCCACCCGGAGATCCTGACGGTCGATCCCGGCTATGCCGAATCCGGACGCCAGGCGGCACAGCAGCTGATCGAGCAGATCGCCGGCAACCGTGAGCCCCGTCAAATCGTGATTCCCGCCGTACTGAATTAACCCCGCAGGAACGATTTATGTGATCTTCACTGCGTTTCGGGAACGTTCCCATTTTGCAATTTAAGCGGAGCGAGTAGGATCCGTCTCAAGTTAAATGCAACCTCTCCCCTCGGTCATGAGGCCTCATCATGAGTAAAGTGAATCAGCAGGACATCGATAAACTTATCGAACTGGTGGGCGGGCGCGACAATATCGCCACCGTCAGCCACTGTATTACCCGTTTGCGCTTTGTGCTGAATAATCCGGCCATCGCCAAACCGAAAGACATTGAACAGCTACGCATGGTGAAGGGCTGCTTTACCAACGCCGGACAGTTCCAGGTGGTGATCGGCACCGAGGTTGGCGACTACTATAAAGCGCTTCTGGCGACTACCGGCCAGGCCAGCGCCGACAAAGAGCAGGCCAAAAAAGCCGCGCGGCAGAATATGAAATGGCATGAACAGCTCATTTCACACTTCGCGGAGATCTTCTTCCCGCTGCTGCCTGCGCTGATCAGCGGCGGCCTGATCTTAGGCTTCCGCAACGTGATCGGCGATCTGCCGATGAGCAACGGCCAGACGCTGGCGCAAATGCACCCGTCGCTGAAAACTATTTATGACTTCCTGTGGCTGATTGGCGAGGCGATCTTCTTCTACCTGCCGGTGGGTATCTGCTGGTCCGCGGTCAAGAAAATGGGCGGCACGCCGATCCTCGGCATCGTGCTGGGCGTCACGCTGGTCTCTCCGCAGCTGATGAACGCCTACCTGCTGGGCCAGCAGGTGCCGGAAGTCTGGAACTTTGGTCTGTTCACCATTGAGAAGGTCGGCTACCAGGCGCAGGTTATCCCGGCCCTGCTGGCGGGACTGGCGCTTGGCTTTATCGAAACGCGGCTGAAACGCATCGTGCCTGACTATCTCTATCTGGTGATCGTACCAGTCTGTTCGCTGATTCTGGCAGTCTTCCTCGCGCACGCTTTTATCGGCCCGTTTGGCCGCATGATTGGCGACGGCGTGGCCTGGGCCGTGCGTCATCTGCTAACCGGCAGCTTCGCGCCGATTGGCGCCGCGCTGTTCGGCTTCCTGTACGCGCCGCTGGTGATTACCGGGGTTCATCAGACCACGCTCGCCATCGATATGCAGATGATACAGAGCATGGGCGGGACGCCGGTATGGCCGCTGATTGCGCTGTCCAACATTGCCCAGGCGTCGGCGGTCGTGGGAATCATCATCGCCAGCCGTAAACAGAACGAACGTGAAATCTCCGTTCCGGCCGCCATTTCCGCCTACCTCGGCGTCACGGAACCGGCCATGTACGGTATCAACCTGAAGTACCGCTTCCCGATGCTGTGCGCGATGGTCGGTTCCGGTCTTGCCGGGCTGCTGTGCGGCCTGAACGGCGTGATGGCCAACGGTATCGGCGTCGGCGGCCTGCCGGGCATCCTCTCTATCCAGCCAACCTACTGGCAGGTTTACGCGCTGGCGATGGCCATCGCCGTAGTGGTACCGATTGTCCTGACGACGGTCGTTTACCAGCGCAAATTCCGCCAGGGCACCTTACAGATTGTCTGACTTCTTATTTTCGGGGCGCCCAGGCGCTCCCTTGCTGTAGCAGGAACGTGATATGAATACCCTTCCCCTCTGGTGGCAAAACGGCGTTATTTATCAAATCTATCCGAAGAGTTTCCAGGACACCACCGGTACCGGAACCGGCGATCTGCGCGGCGTCACCTCCCGCCTCGACTATCTGCAAAAGCTCGGCGTGGACGCCATATGGCTGACGCCGTTCTACGTCTCGCCACAGGTGGATAATGGTTACGACGTCGCCAACTATACCGCTATCGACCCAACCTACGGCACGCTGGACGATTTCGACGAACTGGTCACTCAGGCGCACGATCGCGGGATCCGCATCGTGCTGGATATGGTGCTGAACCACACTTCGACCGAACACGCGTGGTTCCGCGAAGCGCTCAATAAAGAGAGTCCGTATCGCCAGTTCTATATCTGGCGCGACGGCGAACCCACCACGCCGCCCAACAACTGGCGCTCAAAATTTGGCGGTAACGCCTGGCAGTGGCACGCCGAAAGCGAGCAGTACTATCTGCATCTGTTCGCCATTGAGCAGGCGGACCTGAACTGGGAAAACCCGGCGGTACGCGCGGAGCTGAAAAAAGTGTGCGAGTTCTGGGCCGATCGCGGCGTCGACGGCCTGCGCCTCGATGTGGTCAATTTGATCTCCAAAGACCAGACCTTTCCGTCCGATACGGATGGCGACGGCCGCCGCTTCTATACCGACGGTCCGCGAGCGCACGAATTTTTGCAGGAGATGAGCCGCGATGTCTTCACCCCGCGCAACCTGATGACGGTCGGCGAAATGTCCTCCACCACGCTTGAGCATTGCCAGAAGTACGCGGCGCTCGACGGCGGTGAGCTATCGATGACCTTTAACTTCCACCATCTGAAGGTGGACTATCCCGGCGGCGAGAAGTGGACGCTGGCGCGCCCGGATTTTGTGGCCTTGAAAGCGCTGTTCAGGCACTGGCAGCAGGGGATGCACAATCGCGCGTGGAACGCGCTGTTCTGGTGTAACCACGACCAGCCGCGCATCGTCTCCCGCTTCGGGGACGAGGGTGAATACCGCGTCCCGGCGGCGAAAATGCTGGCGATGGTGCTCCACGGTATGCAGGGCACGCCCTATATCTATCAGGGCGAAGAGATCGGCATGACGAATCCGCACTTTACGCGCATTACCGATTATCGCGACGTTGAGAGCCACAACATGTTCATCGAACGCGCGGCGCAGGGCCAGGATCCGGATGAACTTCTGGCGATTCTGGCCAGTAAATCGCGCGATAACAGCCGTACGCCAATGCAGTGGAACAGCGCCGATAACGGCGGTTTTAGCGCAGGCGAGCCGTGGATTGCGCTGTGCGATAACTATCGCGAGATCAACGCCGAAGCGGCGCTGGCGGACCCGGAATCGGTGTTTTATACCTATCAGCAGCTGATTGCGTTGCGCAAGAGCGCGCCAGTGCTGACCTGGGGCGACTATCAGGACCTGCTGCCGGAACATCCGTCCCTGTGGTGCTATCGCCGTCAGTGGCAAGGGCAAACGCTGGTGGTCGTGGCGAACCTGAGCCGCGAGTTCCAGCGCTGGCAGCCGGAAGCGATGAGCGGCGAATGGGGGATGCTGATGAGCAACTACGCGGAAGCGGCAAACCGTCCTGCCGATATGACCCTACGTCCGTTTGAAGCGGTATGGTGGCTGCAGGAGTAACCCCTCCCCGGCTTGCGCTGAGAGTCCCGGGTCGCGCTGCGCTTACCCGGGCTACAGGTTCACCATCGTCTGCGAGCCAGTAGCCCGGACAGGCGCGTCAAGCGCCGCCTCCGGGAATATGCTTTAAATACGATCGGCCGCAGACAGCGTCGCGCTGGCTTCCGGCTGCGCTGACGCCTGCTCTTCTTTTGCCTTCAGGCGATCCCATGCCCGGAAGAACGGATAGTAGATCACCAGCGAGATCGCCAGGTTCACCACCTGCAGCACCGCACCGGAAACGTGCCCTCCGGTCGCCAGATAGCCACTCATAAAAATAGGCGTGGTAAACGGCAGCGCAATCCCCGCCGGCTTCATCACCAGCCCGGTGGCCATCGCGGTATACGAGACAATCACCAACAGGACTGGCGTCAAAATAAACGGCAGGAAGAAGTACGGGTTCATCACCAGCGGAATGCCGAATACCATCGGCTCGCTGATATTGAACAGCGCCCCCGGCGCGGCAATTTTCCCTAGCTGTTTCATCTGCTGGCTACGGCTGCGCAGCAGCATAAAAATCACCAGCCCCAGCAGCGCCCCGGTACCGCCGGGCGCAATCCACAGGTCATAAAACTGCTGGGTGATGATATGCGGGATCGGCAGCCCATTCTGAAACGCTTCCAGGTTCTCCGACATATTCGACAGCCAGACCGGGCGAATAAACACCAGCACAATGGTGTCGCCGTGCAGCCCCAGGGTCCACAGGATGCCAATCAGGATCACTGAGATAATCATCCCCGGCAGCGAACCGCCGACGTGCGACATTGGAATACCAATCAGCGTGGTGATCATGCTATTGATATCACCGAACGGCGAGGCTTCGACGATCAGGCGCAGCGCCAGCACCACGGCCAGCACGCAGAAGCCGGGGATCAGGGCGAGAAAAGATTTCGCCACCGCGGGCGGTACGCCATCTGGCATGCGGATCACCAGATTACGGCTGGCCACCAGGCGGTAGATCTCCGTGGAAAGCAGCGAAATCACAATCGCCACAAACAGTCCCTGGCTGCCAATCATCCCTACCGGCAGCACGCCTTTGACGATTTGCGCCGCCGAGCCATCTGCCGGTGTAAAAAGCGTCACCTGCGGGATCGTCATCACAAACGCCACCAGCGACATCGCCCCGGCGCTGAGCGGGTCCAGGGTCCGATATTTTTCCGCCAGCCGGTAGGCAATGCCGAAGGCCGAAAGCAGCGCCATGATGTCATAGGTCGCTTTGACCGGGTACAGCATTTTGTCGCGCCAGGCATCGCCAAATACGCTGGCCATCATCTCACCGTAGCCTGGAATCGGCAGGTAGGCGAATATCAGGAAAAACGAACCAATCAGCATAAACGGCATATTGAGAATAATGCCGTCGCGTACCGACAGGACATGCTTCTGACCGCCGATTTTCAGCGCGGCGGGCATGACATAGCGTTCAATAAATGAAGTACGAGACATAGTGATATCCCCGAAGGCGGAAAAGTTTAGTTAAACTGCGTTAACCAGGGGCGGTTGATGGTTAACACCTCATCAAGCAGCGCCCGGGCATCGGTCACATTCCCAACCAGCGGGTTACTTACCAGCGCCAGCAGCGCGCTATCCCGGCAGCCGTGAACCGCGGCCTCAATCGTCAAGCGCTCGAAGGCTTTCACCTGTTGCGTCAGTCCGTTCATGATCGGCGACAGCGCGCCAAAGGCCAGCGGTCGTGCGCCCTGCGCGTCAATAATGCTGTTAATTTCCACCACCGCATCATCATCGAAGCCGTGGATCGCGCCGTTGTTGCGGGTGTTGACGACCATCTCTTTGCCAAGATTGTTGTAAATGGCGTTAATCAGCTCCACCGCCACTTCGGAGTAGTAGGCCCCACCGCGAAAGCTCAGCTGTTCGGGCTTTTCATCCAGCTCAGGCCGGGCATAAATATCAAACAGCTCCTGTTCCACCTTCATCACCTGTTCCGCGCGGGTGCCTTTGGTTTTCGCCGCCTCAATCTCTTCCGCCAGCATGGCTGGCGTCAGCCAGAAATAGCGGTGATAGGGACAGGGAATCGCCTTCAGGGCCCGCAGAAACTCCGCCGGCCACGGCAACGATTTAATATTGTTCATCGACAGTGATTGACCGTCGCACAGCATGTCGAGAACCTTACCGGTGACATCCTCCCGCCCCTGCATCACCTTGTGTACCCAGACCATATGATTTAACCCGGCGAAGCTCAGCCTGACCTCCTCTGCCTTTGCCTCCAGCATGCCGGCGATCATATGCTGCATGTTGATGGGCACGTTGCACAGGCCGATGATTTTAGCGCTGCTGTAGCGGCTCACCGCCTCCGTCACGATCCCCGCTGGATTGGTAAAGTTGAGGATGAAGGCGTCGGGTGCCAGCGCCTCAACTTTGCGCGCGACCTGCAAGATCACCGGAATGGTGCGCAGCGCCTTAGCAAAGCCGCCGATGCCGGTGGTTTCCTGGCCCAGGAGGTTATATTTCAGCCCCAAACGCTCATCCGCCGCCCGCGCCGCCAGCTGCCCAACCCGCAGCTGGGTCAGGACGAATTTAGCGCCGCGAATGGCCTCATCCAGGCTGAAATGCACGCTAACCTTAACCTGTTCGAGACCATGGCGCTTTAGCATACGCTGGGCCAGCCCGGCGATAATCACCACTTTCTCGCGCCCGGCTTCGACATCGACCAGCGCCAGTTCCGTGACCGGAATCTGCTGATGGCGAAGGATAATGCCTTCGATAAGTTCCGGCGTATAGCTGCTGCCGCCGCCGATGACGGCAATTTTCAATGTTTGCATAGTGGCCTCATTTTTGGCGTACAGATCCCCGCGCAAGGCCGCAGCGGCTTTGCGAAATGAACGCGTTGATGGGAAAGCGTTAGTGGTTCAGCAGAGCGAGCGCTTTATCAAGGACGGCGGCCCCGCGCATCATGCCGTAATCTGCCATATCGATTACCGCAACGGCTTTCCCGTGCGGGGCAGCAAGCTCAGTCAATCGGGCCGCTTCGTACTTCACCTGCGGCCCCAGTAAAATCACGTCGGCATTCGGCAACTCGCGTTCAAACTCGGCGACGGGCACGGCATAAATTTCCAGCGCCAGCGCGCGCTGCTGCGCCTCGGTTTTCATTTTGTTAACCAGCATGCTGGTGGACATTCCGGCGGCGCAGCACAGGACGATACGTGGCATAATTCCTCCCATTGGGTTTTGCTTGAGCGAGTGCTAAATAAGCACCATCGACTATAGGGCGAGGTGCGGGTATCGGTGAAGGCTATATGAAAATTTTTTTCACGTACGTGATCGAGGCGTTATTTTTCGCCTCTTTACCCCGGCATAAAAGCGAAACCGGTCATAATCTCAGGCATTGCGGGTGATTAAGTGGTATAAAAAGCCATCATTATTTGAAAAATATTTTCAATCAGGCGGTGGCGGAGAAAGAGGCTAAGCATGGATATCGTAGGGCAGTTACAGGAAGGCATGACGCGCTTTAGCGCTCAGGAATCAAGAGTCGCGGCATTTATTCTGCAGAATTTAAGCTTTACCGCCAGCGCTTCGATTGATGAACTGGCGGTGCGCGCTGGCGTGAGCGCAGCCACAATTACCCGCTTTGCCCGCTCCGTCGGCTGCGAGGATATTCGTGATTTGCGCAAGCAGCTGGCGCAGGCCTGCGAACGTCGCACCAGTTGGCTAAACGAGGAGAGCGCCGCGCTGCCGGCCGCGTGGCGCGACAAGTTAAGCCTGATTAGCGCAAATCTGGAGCAGCAGCTGGTCAGCACGCCCGAATCGACGCTGCAAAAGCTACGCACGCGCCTACAAAATGCCCGCGCCGTGCACTGTTTCGCCCTCGGCGCGCAGGATATCGCGCTGGCGACGCTGCTTCAGCACCAGCTGCTCTCCATCGGTATCGTGATTAATCTCTGCCAGGACAGCGCCCTGATGCGGATGGTAGCCAGTACCCTCAGCGACGATCATCTCCTGCTGGTGCTGGCAACCGGCGAGGCCGACGCGATTTTGCAGGGCGCTACCCTGCTGGCCCGGGTACAGGAAGCGACGATTTTCGCTCTCACTCCGGCCAACCACGCGTTGAGCAATATGGCCTCCGCGCTGTTGCCTCTGCCTGAGAATGCGCAGGCCGCGCGTTACGCCCTGCTGCTGCTGGTCGACCTGCTTAACGACGCGCTGCTCGCCTGACGTTATCCCTTTCAGGCCTGAATTTACTGCGTTCAGGCCCCATTTCTGCTTATTTTATAAGCGGATAAATTTACATTAAGCGCAAGTGCCCATCATTCCTGCTCTCCTCTTTTTACTTTGTTCTGCATCAATAAAATTGCAAACATCTTTGATGCAAAGCACTACATATAGAACTTAAAATGCGTCCCGGCCCCACATATTGTATTAATAGTCTATTATGTCACCACGCCCATCGTACTCAGGCGGTGATGGGATGTGGATAAAAAGGGCCGGGATCGGAGGGAAACGGCGGCAGCTATAGCGCCTCGTGGCTTCGATTGACCTTCCGCCTCTGTGGATAACCTGTTCTGTAAAAATTATGGAGTGATCATGACACCGCATGTGATGAAACGCGATGGCTGTAAAGTGCCGTTCAAGTCAGAGCGCATAAATGAAGCAATTCTACGTGCAGCTAAAGCAGCGGGAGTCGATGACGCAGACTATTGCGCCACCGTCGCAGAAGTCGTTAGCCAGCAAATGCAGGGCCGCGCCCAGGTGGATATCAGCGAGATCCAGACCGCGGTTGAGAACCAACTGATGTCCGGTCCGTACAAGCAGCTGGCGCGCGCCTACATTGAATATCGCCACGACCGCGATAGCCAACGTGAAAAGCGCGGTCGTCTGAACCAGGAAATTCGCGGCCTGGTTGAGCAGACCAACTCGGCGTTACTCAACGAGAACGCCAACAAAGACAGCAAAGTCATCCCTACCCAGCGCGATCTGCTGGCAGGTATCGTCGCCAAGCACTACGCGCGCCAGCACCTGCTGCCGCATGACGTGGTGATGGCCCACGAGCGCGGCGTGATCCACTATCACGATCTCGACTACTCTCCGTTCTTCCCGATGTTCAACTGTATGCTGATCGATCTTAAAGGCATGCTGACCCAGGGATTTAAAATGGGCAACGCCGAGATTGAGCCGCCGAAGTCAATCTCTACCGCTACCGCGGTGACGGCGCAGATTATCGCTCAGGTCGCCAGCCATATTTATGGCGGTACGACCATCAACCGCATCGATGAAGTACTGGCGCCGTTTGTTACCGAAAGCTTCAATAAGCACCGTAAAATTGCCGAAGAGTGGCACATCCCCGATGCCGAAGGCTACGCCCGTTCCCGCACCGAGAAAGAGTGCTACGACGCCTTCCAGTCGCTGGAATATGAAGTGAACACCCTGCATACCGCCAACGGTCAGACGCCGTTCGTGACCTTCGGTTTTGGCCTTGGCACCAGTTGGGAATCGCGCCTGATTCAGCAGTCCATTCTGCGCAACCGCATCGCGGGCCTCGGTAAAAATCGCAAAACGGCGGTGTTCCCGAAGCTGGTCTTCGCCATTCGCGACGGCCTGAACCACAAGTTCGGCGATGCGAACTACGACATTAAACAGCTGGCGCTGGAGTGCGCGAGCAAGCGTATGTACCCGGACATCCTCAACTACGATCAGGTAGTGAAGGTGACCGGCTCGTTCAAAACGCCGATGGGCTGCCGCAGCTTTCTCGGCGTGTGGGAAAACGAGGACGGCGAACAGGTGCACGATGGCCGCAATAACCTCGGCGTTATCAGCCTCAACCTGCCGCGCATCGCGCTGGAAGCGAAGGGCGACGAAACAGAGTTCTGGAAACTGCTCGACGAACGCCTGCAGCTGGCGCGTAAAGCGCTAATGACCCGCATCGCCCGCCTGGAAGGGGTGAAGGCTCGCGTGGCGCCGATTCTGTATATGGAAGGGGCCTGCGGCGTGCGTCTGAAAGCGGACGACGACGTTTCAGAGATTTTCAAAAACGGCCGCGCGTCAATTTCGCTGGGCTATATCGGCATCCATGAAACCATCAACGCGCTGTTCGGCAACAAGCATATGTACGATAGCGCAGCGCTGCGTGAGAAAGGCGTCGCCATCGTTCAGCGCCTGCGCGAAGCGGTAGATCAGTGGAAAGACGAGACGGGCTATGGATTTAGCCTGTACAGCACGCCGAGCGAAAACCTCTGCGACCGCTTCTGCCGTCTCGATACCGCTGAGTTCGGCGTCATTGAAGGCGTGACCGATAAAGGGTATTACACCAACAGCTTCCACCTTGACGTGGAGAAGAAGGTGAACCCTTACGACAAAATCGATTTTGAAGCGCCTTATCCGCCGCTGGCTAACGGGGGCTTTATTTGCTACGGCGAGTACCCGAATATTCAGCACAACCTGAGAGCGCTGGAAGACGTCTGGGATTACAGCTATCAGCACGTACCCTATTACGGAACCAATACGCCCATCGATGAGTGCTATGAGTGCGGCTTTACCGGCGAGTTCGAGTGCACCAGCAAAGGCTTCACCTGTCCGAAATGCGGCAACCACGATGCTTCTCGCGTATCGGTAACCCGCCGCGTGTGCGGCTATCTCGGGAGCCCGGACGCGCGTCCGTTCAACGCCGGCAAGCAGGAAGAAGTGAAGCGCCGCGTGAAGCATCTGGGTAACGGGCAGATCGGTTAATTCCGCGCGATTTAGCCCCTAACCTTCTCCCCAACGGGGAGAGGGTACCGACCAGTCGCCGTTTGGCCATTCCCGGATCGCGGCGCAAAGCGCCTTATCCGGGCTACAACCGCGTATGCGGCTTTTCGTAGCCCGGCCGAGCGCAGCGACGCCGGGAGCCGTTCCCTTTACAAATGCAAAGCCCCTCCGTTTTCGCAAAGCAATTAGCGTCAGAGCAAGGCGGCAAACGAGGGAATCCCCGGGAGCGTACATTAAGTACGTGACTGGGGTGAGCGAGCGCAGCCAACGCGGCTATGGCGTTAATTGAGAAGCGAAAAAATGAATTACCATCAGTACTACCCGGTAGATATTGTTAACGGTCCGGGCACCCGCTGCACCCTGTTTGTCTCCGGCTGCGTTCACGAATGCCCCGGCTGCTACAACAAAAGCACCTGGCGGCTAAATTCCGGCATGCCGTTTACCCCCGAGATGGCCGACCGCATCATTGCCGACCTCAACGACACGCGCGTTAAGCGCCAGGGGATCACCCTCTCCGGCGGCGACCCGCTGCATCCGCAGAACGTCCCGGAGATCCTTAAGCTGGTGCAGCGCGTTCGCGCCGAGTGCCCCGGTAAAGACATCTGGGTATGGACCGGCTACACGCTTTCCGAACTTAACGATGCGCAGATGCAGGTGGTGGATCTCATCAACGTGCTGGTTGATGGCAAATTTGTGCAGGATCTCAAAGACCCGGCGCTAATCTGGCGCGGCAGCAGCAACCAGGTGGTGCATCACCTGAGATAGCCTCCCGCTACAGCCGTTTATTGACTTTCCGGTAGACGGCTAATTTGTCTCGTTTCCCACAGCAATCGCATAAACCATCACCCCCTCATCCCGAACCTGATATACCAGACGGTATTCCGAAGCGCGCACGGCTCGAACTCTGACAGCGCCTCTCAAAACCGGCTGACGCACTCCATCGCCACCGCTTTAAACTCATCAAAGCTGCGGGTGACGGCGAGGCGGGCCATAGCGCGTTCGCGCAGGAAGGTAACGAAAATATCGTAGATCGCCATCGCTTCTTCATACTCGCTTTTGCTGATGGCAAGCAGGAAGATGATATGCGCGGTTTCATCGCCCCAGGCGATGCCGTGCGGCGCAATCACGGTATAAACCACGGTCTTTTTCGCCAGCAGGCCGAGGGCGTGGGGCAGCGCGATGCCGTCGCCGAGCATGGTGCTGACGATAGCCTCACGCTCCACCACCGAATCATGGAACTCCGCGCCGACAAACCCCTCCCGCTGCAGCTGCTGGCACAGCGTGGCAAACAGCGTCTGCCGATCCATCGGGGCATCAATTACCTGAAAGTGAGTCTCATCAAAATACTTATTCAGCATCCAGGGACGCGTGCGGTCCACCAGCACAAGCTTGCCGATTTGGTCGAGCTGATAGTCGGTAGGAAACGGCGCAATGGTCACCACCGGCTTATCTTTCTCGCTGATGCGCACGGTGGAGATGACAAAATCTTCCGCGATCTCTTGCCGCTGTTCATATTCGCGCTGCGAGAGGGTGGCGGCAATTTCCAGCTGCGGATACTTTCGCTGAAGAATAGCTTCAATCATCCGCACCATCGCGTTGCTGGTATCGCACACCAGCAACACCTGCGGCTGACGCTGGTAGCCGATATTGTAATGGCGCTCCAGCCCGACGCCGATATGCAGCACCAGAAAGCCAATCTCATTTTCGCTGATGGCGTAGGGGGTATATTTTCCCCAGCTGGATACCGCCGCCAGGGTCATGTCCCACGCCATCGGATAGTGCTGCTTGATGTTATCGAGCAGTGGATTAGGGATCATTATCTGGTAGCGCACGCGGGTGATCATGGTCTTAATATGGGTCAGTAAATCCGCATGCAGCTGGGCGTCGTCCAGCAGATTGTAGTTATATTGCTGATTGATATAGCGCAGGATGTAGTTCACCAGCGCTTCGTCGTCGTCGGCGCTGATGGTGCCCGGATCGACGTCCTGCACCTGGCGGGCGGCAAGATGGACGCACAGCCACTCCTCTTCCGCCGCAGCAAGCGGTTTACCCGCCAGCTGTTGCAGGGTATTCGCCAGCTCGCGGGCGGCGTCGCGCACGTTCTGCGCCACATCCTCGGCGCTAAAGTCGGCCAGCGGATACCCTTCACTCACGCGGCGCACGGCAACCGCACCGTACAGGCAGACAAAGCGTTCTCCCGCGTCAGTCAGGCGCACGTGATGACGGGTCAACGTCTCCTGCAGCACGCCTGCCAGCAGCGCCGGTACGCTGGCGTCAAACGCCTCTTCGCCGATAAGCGGGTTCAGCGGCCCTTGCTGGCTCAGCTCCCACAGCAGATCGGTCAGGCAGGCGCGAATGGAGACCTCGCTGCCGAACAGCTTCATACCGTGGCGCGGACGCGTCTCGAGGGTGAGTTGATAACGCTGAAAACGTTCGCGTACGTCGACCATGTCGCCCTGTAAGGTGGCGCGGCTGACGAACCACGCATCGGCCAGATCCTCCAGCTTGATAGAAAACGCGGAGGTTAAAAAGCGCACCAGCAAAAAGTGGCTGCGATCCGCCGCGGTTCGCGGGATGTGCTGCGCTTTCGGCGCGCTCTCTTCCAGCGTCTGATAGCGCGACGGATCGTGAATCACCAGTTGATAACCGCTGCCGCGAGTAAGGGTGAACTGCGCGCCGTAGTGCAGCAGCAGCGCGTTCAGCGCGGTGATGTCCGCGCGCACCGTGCGAGTAGAAACCGACAGCCGCTGCGCCAGCTCCTCCTGCGGCAGCGTTTCGTTTTGCAACAGAGTAAACAGCTGCGCTAAACGTTGATTGGGAAATCGCATGTCAGTTCCTTTTTCTTACGGCTCAGGGTTGAGCGGATATCACCATCTGCGACGGGGCGCCGACCGGAGTGTAGTCCGGGGAGAACGTCAACCTGCCATCCTTCGGCGCGACGCGGAAACGGGTAATGTTGTCGCTACGCTGGTTCATGACGTACAGCCACTGCCCCTGACTGTCCAGGGTCAGCGTGCGCGGGTAGTCGCCGCGGGTCCAGATATCTTCCTGGTGGCTCAGGCTGCCGTCGGCCAGCACCGTAAAGTGGGCGATGCTGTTATGCAGCCGGTTGGCGACGTACAGCTGCTTGCCGTCGCGGCTCAGGACCAGGCCGGCGGCAAAGCTGGTGCCCTTATATTCTTTAGGCAGCGTCGAGACCGTTTTCCCCGCGCGCAGAAGGCCGGTTTGCTTATCAAGATGATAGAAGGTAAGCGTCGATGCCTCTTCGTTAATCAGCCATAGTCCGTCGCCCTGCGGCGTAAAAACAAAGTGGCGCGGCCCGGCGCCGGGAGATGAGGCGTCAATAAATGGCGGATCGTTCGGCGTCAGCTTGCCGCTGGCGTTATCCAGCCGGTACTGATAGATCCGGTCCAGCCCCAGATCGGTGGAATAAACGAACTTACCGCTGGGATCGGCGGCAATCATATGGGCGTGCGGGCCGTTATGATCGCTAATGGCAAAACTGCCTTCGACGGCCGCCGCCGGGCGTTCCGCGCCAGCAGGGCCTTGATCCTGATGTATATCCACCGCTTCACCCAGGTTACCCTCTTCGTTCACCGGGAGCACCGCGATACTGCCGCTGACATAGTTTGCCACCAGCAGATGGCGGCCATCGGGGGTCAGGGAGAGATAAACCGGACCGGCGCCGCCGGAAGCGACCTGATTGAGCTCGCTCAGTTCGCCGTTGCTGCCGATGCGCCATGCCTGAACCACACCCTTGTCCACTTCGCTGGCGGCGTACAGGGTTTTGCCGTCCGCCGAGACGGTGAGCTGGGCAAGATGAGGCAGCTTAGCAACCAGCGCTTTATCTCGCAGCGCTCCGGTCTGGCTATCGATGGTAAAGCGGTACAGTCCTTCACCATTGGGGTTGTAGGTGCCGACCCAGGCGTATTGGGTTTGCGCAGCGGCGCTGGCGGCGAGTAGAGAGAGTGAAGCAACAAGCAGATGACGAGCGGTTGGCATGGTGGCTCCTTGATGGTTCGCTGAGGGTTCCCCTCACCCTTTCCCCAGAGGGGCGAGGGAACAGTTCGGTATTCTCCCGCCCGATCGGCGCAAAAGGCACCGTCTGGTTATCTCCCTCTCCCTTTGGTAGAGGGCCGGGGTGAGGGCAACGGCGCTATTTGACTAACTGTTTGGTGATCGAAAGCAGCTGACGCACATCCGCCGGGCGGGTGTTACCGCTGGCTTTATCAATAATCGAACTGTAGATATGCGGGATAATTTTACTCACGCCGGCATCCAGCGCGATCTGCAGGATCTCGCCATAATTTTCCAGATCGATCCCGCCGGTCGGCTCCAGCCAGAAATCATAACGGGCGCAGGCCTCGGCCACCGCGATAAACTCGTCGCGATGCTTCAGCCCACCCATCGGGAAATATTTAATCGAACTGCCGCCCATATCTTTCAACAGCGCAATCGCGGTTTCCAGCGGTACGATGCCGTCCGGCGCGCCGCTGCTAAGCGGACCGGTGGAGATCTTCACCATGCCCGGCGTACCGGTTGGCGACACCAGACCGTTGACCACGGTTTCGTCCTGCCCCAGCAGCGCGCGGCTGGTCGCCACGCCGGTAAATACCTGATTAACGTGCTGCGGCTGCACCTGGCGCGAAATTTCGCTGACCATCGCCGACTGGTTCGGGTCACCGGCACCCAGTCCCACGGAGAGCGCGTTATCGATCCGCAGCGCGTATTCCCGCATATCGGCCACCGCGCTGGCGACGTCCGGGTAATTTTTGGAGAGCACGCCCACCAGTACATGACCTTCCGCCGCCTCATAAATCTCGCTGGCGTTATCTTTGCTCCCCGCCAGCACGTTCAGGCAGACGCGGTCACGATAAAAATTAGGGGTCAGTTTCATGCGTTTTTCTCCTTGTTCAAAACTTCTGCGATGCGACGGGAGACAATCTCCAGCTGCTGCGCGTTCACGCTGCGGACATCGGCTTCAATAATGCCTTCATTAGCTTTATAGCCACGGAAGTAGATGGCGTATTCGCCCTGCTTCAGCGCATTGACCAGATCGCCGGTATTGACGCCGGTCACCGCTTCATCAAACTTAATCTCTGCCCGCGCGATATCGCGGCCGGCGCTGTCCCAGACCACGCGCGCCGTCACGCCATTAAGCGTATTAAGCTGCTGAATAAACGGCGTCATCTTGGCCACCATCTGCTCACCGCTCTCTTTGCTCGCCGTCAGGTAATGTTCGATGGCGCAGGTCAGCCCGAGAATCCCCTCTTTGCCCACCTTCATCGCCCGACCAATGCCGTTCGACTGGCGTTTGACCCACTCAACGTATTGGGTTTTGCCAATCACCAGCCCGCTGGTCGGCCCTTCGATCGCCTTCGCGCCGCTATAAATCACCAGATCGGCGCCGGCACGATAGTAGGCCTGGAGATCTTCCTCCGCCGCCGCGTCGACAATCAGCGGCAGATTATGGCGCTGCGCCACCTCGGCCGCTTGCGCCACGTTGAGCATGCTTTTCTGCACGCAGTGATGGGATTTGATATACAGAATGGCCGCGGTGCGTGGGGTAATCGCCGCCGCCAGCTGCCCGGCGGAACATTCGTTGGCGTAACCCGCTTCCACCAGCCTGCCGCCGCCCAGCGCCACCATGGTGCCCACCGGCGCGCCAAAGTTGACGTTATGACCCTTAGGCAGCACGATTTCGTTGTTTTCGATCGGCGCCACGTGCAGGTTTTCCAGTAGCCAGTCGCTGTCTTTTACTAGCACCGCCGCCACCGACTGGGCAATGCCCGCCGAGGCGCAGGAGACGACGGTCGCTCCTTCCACGTCCAGCAGCTTCGCAATATACGCGCCGGTTTTGTTGACCAGATCTTTCATCTCGAAATACTGGTTCATGCCCGCCATCGCGGCCTCCACCACTTCCGGCCGCGGCGTGGAGACGCCGAGAATGGTCATACGGCCGGAGGTATTAATAACCTGTTTTAAATCATATTTCTCAAAAATCGAAGGCATTTTCCGCGCTCCCTTGTTCGGTCATATAGCCCTTGCCCGCGCGAACGGCGGCAAGCGGCTGCAGAATCGTGTCGGTCTGAAGGCTCTCTTTTTCCGCATCCACCAGCACCGTCGGCGTCTGCGCGAGGGTAAACAACGTAAGATCGGCGTCGTAGCCCACCTCCAACCGCCCTTTATGAGAAAGACGCAGGCCGTCTGCGGCGTGAGCGGTCACGCAGTCGATGACCTGCGGCAGCGACATCCCGATGGCGAGGAATTTCGACATCACCAGCGCCAGCGAGCGCACCGGGCCGTCGATACGGTTGCGGCAGTAGATATCGGAGCTGATGGTGTGCGGCAGAATGCCCATAGCAATCGCCCGCCGCGCCACTTCAAAGCTGAAGCTGGCGGTACCGTGGCCGATATCAAGGCGCACGCCGCGCTGTAGCGCGCGGGAAATCGAGCTTTTCAGTTCGCCGGACGGCGTCAGAATACGATTGGGTTTACCGTTGTAGCAGTGGGTAATGATGTCACCGGAGGTCAGCAGGTCGGCGATTTCATCCAGGTCGGGCGGATTGTTGCCAATATGCACCATCAGCGGCAAGCCGCCGTTTTCCTGCTGCATCGCCTTCGCGCGCGCCAGCGGCGTAATGCCGTTTTCGCCCACCACGCTGCTGCTCATGCGCGCCTTCAGGCCAACGATAAAGTTCGGATAGCGGTTGACCGCCTGCTTCACCACATCCGCGTCGATATTCGCCATATTGGCCAGTTCATTCTGGGCAATCAGCCCGACGCGGGAGATATTAAGCAGGGCATAAACCTCAGTCGCGGCTTGGCGGGTCAACTGGTAGAAATCATCCACGTCGTCCGCACCGGTGCTGCCCGCGTCAATCACGGTGGTCACGCCGGTAGCAATCCCCACGCTGTCCGGCTCATCATGGTAAATCGGCGAGTTCGGATAGCAGTGAACATGGGAGTCAATCCAGCCCGCGCTGACATAACAGCTGCCGTCCAGCGCAATAGTTTTGCGCGCAGGGGCGCTAATCTCGCCAAGCGCCGCGATTTTACCGTCCCGGATGGCGATATCGGTCAGGGTATCGTCGACGAGGCGCGCACGGCGCAGGAGTAAATCAAACATATCTCTCTCCTGTTAACGCGGGCGCCGATGCGCCCGCAGAACTTAACTAATCGCCACCGGGAAGATTGACCCAAGCAGCATCGCGCCAAGGATCGCGCCGCCGGTGATCGGCTTCTGCCAGATGTAGAACAGCAGCGCGCCCGCCAGGGAGCCGATGCCGATAGGAATAGAAGCGGCCATGGCACTGAGAATAATCAACGGCCCGAGGAAGCGGCCGGAGGCGTTACCGGCCCCCATCATGACGTCCGCGCCGTAGGTGGAGTCGCTCTGGTTGATGGTGAATTTACGCGCCAGGATGATGATGTAGCCAATGGCGAGGCCAAGCACCAGACCGGTGGCCAGAGAGGCGGCAAAGTTGGCGACCGGGAAAACAAAGCCCGCGCCGAGCAGCAGCGCCGGAACGCCCAGGCCGACGCCGGTCTGAATCGCCCCGCCGATATCCAGAATCCCCACCAGCGAGCCTTCGATAATACGCGCGAACAGGAAGCTGGCGCCGAACGCCGCTACCGCGCCGTAGGCCCCGGTATCGATTCCCGCTTTCAGCATCGCCACGAAAGCGACTTCGTTAAACGCGCCGATACCGTAGAGGTAGTACATATGCGTCCCGGCAAAGACGCCGGAGGAGAGCAGGCCAACAAAGATCGGGAACGACCAGTCGGCATACCAAAAACCTTTATTTTGTTCCATGAGAGGCTCCTGTTATTTACCGCTGAGCGAGTTGTGGATCAGTTCCAGCCAGTTCGGCACGGTCAGATGGAAGGATTCAATCATCTTCATATCGAAACCGCGGAAGAAGCCGCTCAGGACGAACAGCGCGACAATGGCCACCATCATCACTTTAGTGACGCGGTGCCAGCCGCTCTCTTCTACGCCTTTACCAATCAGGATACCCAGCACCAGGCCCGGTACGGCGTTTCCCATAATCAGCTGCGCCGCGCCGCCGAAAATCGTCGCCCAGAAGCCCGATTTTTTACCGGCATCAATCGCCGCCAGCCAGAAGATAACCGGCATCACCGTGTTCACCAGCAGGTTCGCCGCCGGAACCAGGACTTTGACCGCCGTCACCTGCAGCGCTTCCGGTACTGAAGAAGCGGTCAGGTTGAGGAAAGCGACCACGATCATGCCGATAATGCCGCAGGCGATGGCCATCTTTTTCGGATCGTGCAGCGTCTCGCCAACGTTGCGGTTTTTGATCATCAGGGCCGCCGCCCCCCAGTTGGGGATGATGCGGTGGTCAACGTCCTGAGTGAAGGAGCCTGCCGCGACGGAAGAGGCCCAGGCGTTGAAGAAGAAGCCCAGGCCAAAAGAGAAGTGGGAAGCCGGATCGCCTTCACATGAATTCAGCTCGCCCAACGTACGAAACGCCCCCATCCCCTGCGTGGTGGGCGCATGAAACATGCGTGCCGCTCCGGCGCCAACGCCGACGCCAACCAGGCCGCCGATGATGAGCGATTTTATTAAAATTATCAGGAACATAGTCTGACCCTTTGGTGAAAATCAGGTTTGCGTGACGAAATCCACTTTATCGAGATTAATGGCGGTCACGTTGACGGTGACCTTCAGCTCCACGCTGTAGCTCCGTCGCTCGCGGCGCAGAAAGAAGAATAAAAACGCCTCTTTTCGTACCGCTTCACGCGCATGAACAACCTCCACATCCTGTGGTTCAATACGCAGTAGAATGTGCGGCGACGTTTTCATCACCGCCGCCTGAACATGGTTCAGCGCATCAGCGAAAGCGCGCGCTTTGCTCTCGCCTTTGCCGGCAACGCTCACCGTGGTGGTGAATTGCTCTTTCATACTCACGCGCCGTACTTCTTCTTCCAGGCCTCAACCAGGCGTTCGCCCAGCTCTTCTTTATCCATAAAGCCGAAGCCCAGAACGTTGTAGCCTTCGTTGATCGCGGTGACGCCTTCATCAACGGAACGCATACCATATTTTGCTTTGTAGCCGTGCTTATTCTGCGCGGTGATCGCCCCTGCGCCGCCGCTGCCGCAGAAAGAGATACCGAAGGTGGCGTTTTCGGCTTTCATCATGTCGCCCAGCTTCATATCCGCGGCGACGCCCGGGACGACAACGGCGCGAGCGCCGGCTTTTTCCGCACCTGCGGCAACTTTTTGTCCTTTACCCAGGCGATCGCCAATAACAACAGTGATTTGTTCCATTTGAGTGCTCCTTACAGGTTATCTTTCGCGACTTCGAAGTGGACAGACAGCAGCCAGGCTTCTTCATCTGGCAGATTGCCGAACTGTGCGACCACTTCGCGGGCCAGCATCATTGAATCTTCCGAGATCTCTTCGAACAGGCTGGCATCCACTTCCGGCAGCGGCTCGCCGCTGATTGAGCGATGGGCCATCGCCCGAACGTGGGAGGTCAGCATTTGCTCCTGCACGTCGTTGGGGACGATGTTGCGGCGGCTCAATAGCGCGAAAACCTGCTGCAGCATCTTGTTGGCCAGCTGTTCGGTTAGCGTGGCCTGCTCCTCTGGGACGTGTGTTACCGCTCCGTTATTCACTTGAATTACCCCGTTGATGTCTCTGGGGATAACACTAATGCCGGGAAGGATGAGTTTGTAGCGAGTTGTTTTCCACTTCGAAGTGGAAAGAACGGCGGCAGGCGTGATTCATTTCACATAACCATAAGGAATGTGTTCACTTAGTCAAATTCACGTGATGAACATCACAAAAACGCCAGCGATTCTGAAGCGAAACCCGCTGAGTAGAAAAGAGAAAAATGTGATGAAGGTGGTTTTTATGTCAGCTTACCTACCTGCAAAGGCCTGCGGAACGGTTTGGGGTTTGGGGTTTGGGGTTTGGGGTTTGGGAGTATTTTTCATTTTTCCATGCCGGGCGAGGCGTCAGCCGCCGCCCGGCAGAAATACCTAACATCTAAAAACGATTAACGATACTTCTTGTGATAGGCGTTGCGGGTGGTTTTGAACTCTTCCGCAGCGGCCTGGGCCTCTTTAACTTTACCTTCGTCGGCCAGCTTCAGCGCGCCGTCGATCTGGCCGATCAGCACATCAAAACCGTGACGATAGTCTTTCATTTCGGCACTGTCCGCCGCTTTACCTTCCAGCTTCGGCGGCGTCTCTTTCTGGGCATCCACCGCCGCCGTACGCATCTTATTCAGCGCCGCTTTCAGCTCGCCGGCGTCGGAGGTTTTCTGCACCACTTGCAGGTTCTCGGCAAGGGTATCCATGTCTTCGCCCAGATCGGCGAAGGCCGATGCCGAACCAAGCGCAAAAGCCGATACGGCCAGCATCGCTAACAGTTTTTTACGCATTGCTCACTTCCTTTTTTATTATTTAGCACACAGGTTTATTGCCCGGCGATTTTCATCTCCGGCAGCAGCACGGAACCGCACTGAATGTTGCTGCGCGTTTCGATATCGTCGCCGATGGTCACGATATTACGCCACATATCTTTCAGATTTCCTGCAATGGTTATCTCACTGACTGGATACTGAATTTCGCCATTCTCTACCCAAAAGCCGGATGCGCCGCGTGAGTAGTCGCCGGTGACGCCGCTTACACCCTGCCCCATCAGTTCCGTTACGACAAGACCGGTTCCCATCTCTTTAAGCAACTTTGCAAAACTGAGGCCGCGGCCGTTGATCCGCCAATTGTGAATGCCGCCCGCGTGGCCGGTGCTCTTCAGCCCCAGCTTGCGCGCCGAGTAGTTGGTCAGTAGCCATTGGGTCAGCACGCCATCTTTAATGATATCGCGGCGTTCCGTACGGACGCCTTCGCTATCGAACGGGGTTGAAGCCAGCCCTTTCAGCAGGTGCGGATGCTCTTCAATGGTCAGCCACTCCGGCAGGATCTGGCTACCCAGCGCATCAAGCAGGAAGGTAGATTTACGGTAAACCGACCCGCCGGCGATCGCTCCGACCAGATGCCCGAACAGGCCGGTAGCGACTTCGTTGGCGAAAATCACCGGCGCTTTCATCGTCGATAGCTTACGCGGAGCCAGGCGCGACAGGGTACGGCGGGCACACTCCTCGCCAACCCACTCCGGCGATTGCAGATCGTCTATCGCCCGCCCGATGGTATAAGCGTAATCTCGCTCCATATCACCATTCTCTTCGGCAATCACGCAGCTCGATAGCGAATGGCGGGTCGAACAGTAGCTCTGCAGCATACCGTGGCTGTTGCCGAATACTTTAATGCCGTAGTGGCTGTTAAAGCTGCCGCCTTCAGTATTGCTGATGCGCTTATCGGCTTTCAGAGCCGCCTGCTCAGCGCGGGAGGCCAGCTCAATGGCTTCGTCCGGCGACACTTCCGCAGGATGGAACAGATCAAGATCCGGGGCCTCAAAGGCCAGCAGCTCTTTATCCGCCACGCCCGCGCACGGGTCCGGCGAGGTGTAGCGGGCAATATCCAGCGCCGCCTGCACCGTGCGGGCGATAGCCTGCGGGCTAAGATCGGTCGAAGACGCGCTGCCTTTACGGTTTTGGTGATAAACGGTGATGCCCAGGGCACCATCGCTATTGAATTCTACGTTCTCCACTTCGCCGTAGCGGGTGCTAACGCCGATACCGGTAGTTTTGCTGACGGAGACTTCCGCGCCGTCGGATTTGCCTGCCGCCAGTTCCAGCGCCGTGGTCACGGCCTCTTCCAGCGTCTTACGCTGTTGTGCAACTTGAGAGATGACTTTCATCGCTAATGCCATAATGTAAGAAGGAGTTAACTGAAGTCTAACAGAGAACCGTTTTTCAGTGCGCGCCTTAACTGGTAACATTAGTCTCTTTTTTAAGGAGCCTGAGATGACAAAGCAGCCCGAAGACTGGCTCGACGACGTCCCTGGTGATGACGTCGAAGATGAAGACGATGAAATTATCTGGGTCAGTAAAAGTGAAATTAAGCGCGACGCCGAAGAACTGAAGCGTCTTGGCGCGGAAATGGTCGAGCTGGGTAAAAACGCGCTTGATAAAATCCCGCTGGATACCGACCTGCGCGACGCGATTGAACTCGCCCAGCGTATCAAGAAAGAAGGCCGCCGCCGCCAAATGCAGCTGATTGGTAAAATGCTGCGCAGCCGCGACGTCGAGCCGATTCGTCAGGCGCTGGACAAGCTCAAGAACCGCCACAACCAGCAGGTTGCGCTGTTCCATAAGCTTGAGCAGATCCGCGATCGTCTGATTGATAATGGTGATGAGGCCGTTGCTGAAGTGCTGAACCTGTGGCCTGACGCCGATCGTCAGCAGCTGCGTTCGCTGATCCGCAACGCCAAAAAAGAGAAAGAAGGCAACAAGCCGCCGAAGTCCGCGCGTCTTATCTTCCAGTACCTGCGTGAACTGGCCGAAAGCGAAGGCTAATTCTGAACGACTCCCCCGGATACGGCCCTAGCCCGATCCGGGCGACCCACCTCCTCTTACAGATCACTTGATCGATAGCCAGTCGTCGTTACCGTGGCTTAAAATCGGTTTTAATTTTTCATTTTAATGCCATTCTGCGTTTAAATTTAACTTTTATTTCACAAAAAAACCGTTCCATTCTAGCCTGCCTGGACTCCCCACCTTTTCGGCAATGCTGCCAGAATAATACTAATATATTGATTTTATTAAATTAAAAAACAGAACCCCGCCTTTAAAACGCTGACTTTATCAGCAGTTTGTTTATCTTTGATCCATCTCTCAAAACGGTCTCGTTATTTCATACATTATTATAATGAAAAATTAATTTCATTAAGTCACGAGAAACGAAACGGTGCGAGCGTGTATTTTGGCCAGTCAGTTCTGTTAATTAAAACCGGGCGTCTGCAGGCTTTCTTCAGGAGAAAGTCGACCAAATCTTCCGCGCCACCGCAGGTGAATCGCCGGTAATCATCGGGAATTCACTATTCACGAGAGTGGCTGACCCGGCGCTAAGCCGTTTGCCGCCGGTCAGAGCCAGATTTTTAGAGAGTCGACAGCTATCATCATGGAGAAAAATATGACTACTGTACCAAGACTGAAATATTTCGTTGATGGTCAATGGCGCGTATCGCAGACCGAACGCTATATGGACGTCTATAACCCAAGTACCGGGGAAGTGATGGCTCAGGCCCCCTGCTGCACCGAGCAAGAAGTGCTGGATGCCGTTGCCGCGGCGCGCAAAGCCTTTCCGGCATGGTCAGATACGCCAGCCATTAAACGCTCGCAAATTATGTTCCGCGTTCGCGAATTATTAATCCAGCATCAGGACCGCTTAACCGAGCTGGTGGCAAAAGAAAACGGTAAAGCCTGGGGCGACGCCCAGGGCGATGTCTTAAAAGCGAAAGAAGGCACCGAGCTTGCCTGCTCGATTCCCACTCTCATGGCCGGTGAAAACCTGATGGACGCCTCTGCCGGGATCGACACCAACCTTTACCGTGAGCCAATTGGCGTGTTCGCCGGTATTGTGCCGTTTAACTTCCCGGCGATGATCCCGATGGGATGGATGGCGCCATTATGCGTCGCTTCCGGTAATACCATGGTGATAAAAGCGGCCAGTATGACGCCGATGACCTGTATGGAAATCACCAAGCTCTACCAGGAAGCAGGCGTGCCGGATGGGGTTATCAACGTGGTGACCTGCTCACGTAACGAAGCCGATATCTTGCTAACCCATCCGGACGTCAACGGCGTCTCCTTCGTCGGCTCTACCTCCGTGGGCCTGCACGTTTACTCCAAAGCCGCCGCTCATGGCAAACGCGTCCAGGCGCTGTGCGAAGCGAAAAACCATGCCCTGGTGCTGGCCGATGCGCCGATTAACCGCACCGCAGCGGGGATTATCAACGCCGCGTTTGGCTGCGCGGGCGAACGCTGTATGGCGTTGCCGGTCGTCGTGGTGCAGGAAGAGATCGCCGATAAGCTGATTGCCGCCGTCGTCGAAAAAGCCAAACAGCTGAAAATCGGCCCCGGCTATCTGCGCGATACCGATATGGGTCCGGTGATTTCTAAAGACCATAAACGGTCGGTGGTCGACTGGATTAATAAAGGCATTGAGGAGGGGGCGAAGCTGGTGCTCGATGGTCGCGATATTAAGGTTCCGGGCCAGGAAAACGGCTTTTACGTCGGGCCGACCATACTGGATCGCGTAACCGAAGAGATGAGCGTCGGAACACAGGAAATTTTCGGGCCGGTGCTGTGCTTTAAGCGGGTGAAAACCTTCGAAGAAGGTCTGCAATTAATGAACAATAACCCGTTTGCCAACGGCTCGGTTATTTTCACCCAAAGCGGCTATTACGCCCGTGAATTCCAGAAACGCACGCACGGCGGTATGGTCGGTATCAACGTCGGTATCCCGGTACCGGTCGGCGTATTCCCGTTCTCTGGCCATAAGCAGTCCTTCTTCGGTGATCTGCACTGCCTGGGCAAAGACGGCGTACGTTTCTACACCGAATCAAAATGCGTGACCTCGCGCTGGTTTGATGAAGAGGAAGCGAAACGCGAAAAAGTCGACTCCTGGGACGGTACGATTTAATCGCAGCTTATTTCTCCAATTAATTCGAGTTGCCGCCATCGCCTCCCCCTGGAAATATGGCGGATTTAAAAGAAACAGCTCCCTCCAGATATTGCTCCGGCAATATCTGGAGCATTAATTCGATTTTTTTACTCTGCACGTGTCGCTGAATCGTAAATGACGAATGCACACTAAAAAAATCCTTAATATTAAATGGAGTTTCCTATGACCCAGGCCTTCTCAATTCCTCGTAGTATTATTTATGGCGAAAACGCCTTAGAACATCTTTCCACGCTAAGCGGTAAAAAAGCCGCATTAGTCACCGGCGGAAGTTCAATGAAGCGTTTTGGCTTTCTGGATAAAGCCGTCAGCGAACTTAATAAAGCGGGGATGGAATGCATTATTATCGATAATGTGGAACCCAACCCATCCATTAAAACCGTCTGGCGCGGCGCAAAAGCGATGCTGGCCTTTGAACCAGACTGGATAGTGGCGATTGGCGGCGGCTCTGCGCTTGATGCCGCCAAAGTCATGTGGTGTTTTTACGAGCATCCGCAACTGAAGTTTGAAGATATTCTCCCAGTCGGCTCCATGCCAGCGCTGCGCAATAAAGCCCGGTTTGTGGCGATTCCTTCCACCAGCGGCAGCGCCTCTGAGATCACCGCGTTCTCGGTGATCACCGATACGGCAAATCATATCAAGCACCCGATTGTTGCCGCCGATCTGGTGCCGGATATCGCTATTCTCGACCCGACAATTCCGGCAAAAATGCCGCCGCACGTAACCGTTCACACCGGTATGGACGTTCTGACCCATGCGATTGAAGCCTATGTGTCCACCGCGGCCAACTCCTTTACCGATCCCTATGCGGTAGAAGCGATTCGGCTGGTGTTTAAGTATCTGGAAACCGCCTGGCGCTCACCTGATGATATAAACGCCCGCATGCATATGCATAACGCCTCTGCGCTGGCGGGAATCGCCTTCACGAATGCTTCGCTGGGATTAGTCCACGCGATGGCGCATAAAATTGGCGGCGAGTTTGGTATTACCCACGGGCTGGCGAACGCGATTATGTTGCCTTATATCATTCGATATAACGCGAAGTTCACCAAAAAATATCGTCAGCTGGAAGCGGCTTTAGACATCAATAACCTAAGTGAAGCGATCAACGCGCTGAATCAACGTCTGGGCGTGCCGAAAACCCTAAGCCAGTGCGATGAAGTTGAAATCAATGAAGTGACCTTTGTGAATGTTCTCGACAGAATGAGCCGCCATGCCGTCGACGATCCATGCACCTTAACTAACCCTAACTATCCGTCTGTTCAGGATGTCAAAGGGCTCTATACCCAGGCATTCTACGGCGCTTAATCGCCTCCCCACTGTTTTTTTTAAACGCTAAAGCAGCGTCAACCAGGGCCGCATGGATAACTAAAACCCGGCGGCCTTATCGGTTCTACAGACGTCATCATAGCCATGGCCAGTAATAGCTGAATCGTTAAAGCTTTCTTCGTTTTAAATCACAAATTTTTAGCAACTATTTTTATAATTACCTAAAAAACGCGATTTAAATCTCATTTAAAAATATAAAAATGGCCATTTTCTCACCAGGTGAGACACTTCACATTTTAATAATCCACTTGCAACTAAATTCCCTCCATCAGCAACACAATCGATTCAGCAAAAGGAATGAAAAATGAAAAAAACATTAGCTTTAACCGCAATCGCTATGCTTGTTTCTGGGCCAGTAGTAGCAAAAACGTGGGTGCTGACAAGTGCTGAAAGCGGCATGGATAAAGGAAACTGGCAGATAACAAGCGACCAGCTGAAGATTAAAGATCATAATTTCAGCATTGAGCAAAAAGTCCTTCACGGCGGTAAACAAGAAGGCAGCAAAATCCTCGTCATCCACAGCAAAGACGGCCTGACAATTACCCTGAGCCCCACCCGCGGCATGAACCTGCTAAAAATCGAAGGGTTTGGTTCGCGGATGGGCTGGGACTCGCCGGTTAAAGAGGTCGTCAACCCGGCGTTCATAAACCTTGAAAGCCGCAACGGGCTGGGGTGGCTGGAAGGCTTCAATGAGATGATGGTGCGCTGCGGCTATGAATGGACCGGCCATCCGGTAACCGCAGACGGTCAGATTTATACCCTGCACGGCAAAGTTGGCAACACGCCGGCTTCACAGGTGGAAGTGGAAGTCGCTGACGCCGCGCCGTATGAAATTCGCGTTCGCGGACTGGTGAAGGAGAGCACGTTTAAGAAAGCGGATCTGCAGACCATGACCGAGTTGCGCTATGTACCCGGCAGCAACAGCTTCAGCCTGCACGATGTCTTAACCAACCATGCCGACTATCCGCATGACTATCAAATTATCTATCACAGCAACTTTGGCCAGCCGATCCTCGAAGAGGGGGCCCGCTTCCTGGCGCCGATCTCAAGCATCAGCCCGTTCAATGACTACGCCAAGGCCGGCCTAAAAACCTGGCAAACCTACGCCGGTCCAACCAAAGGTTTCGATGAAATGGTGTTTAATATGCAGCCGCTGGCGGATGAAAATCATCAAACCCTGGCCGCCGTGGTCAACAAAGCCGGCGATAAAGGGGCATCGATTCAGTTTGATACCCGCCAGTTGCCGGTACTGACGCTGTGGAAAAACACCGATACCGAGAAACAGGGCTACGTAACCGGTATTGAGCCGGGCACCAGCTACGCCTATCCGGTGACCATCGAGCGCGAGCAAAAACGCGTTAAGCAACTTCAGCCTGGGGCAAGCACCCAGTTTGATCTGACCTATACGCTGCTGCACAGCAGCGAGCAGGTTGCCGACGTGGAGAAGAAAATCGCGGCTATTCAGGGCGATACCAAAGTAACGGAAAACGAAACACCTATCGCGAAGGAGTAGCGCTGTTTCCAGGAGGCGGCGCTGCGCACCTGTCCGGACTACCGGACCGCAGACGGCAGTAAACCTGTAGCCCCGGTAAGGCGTCAGCCGCCACCGGGGAATGGTTCAGAGTCCAGGATGGATATACTTTCCTGCAGGCGGCGCTTGGCGCGCCTTATACGGGTTACAAAACCTTGGCCGCACCAGCCCGATCCATGACCACCAAACGCAAATCCTGTGCAAAACGCTGGTACTGCACTTCATTAATCGGCTGCGGGTAGCTCAACACGATCAATTCATGATCGGCGATCCCCTGATGATAGCTCGGGTGACGATGCGTCCAGGGATTCGCGCAAAACCCCATGGTTTCATAAAAGCGCAGGCGCTTATGGGCAATCTCGCTGGTCAGCGGATCGATTTCCAGGATGGTCAGCGGCGCCCGCTGAAGTATTTCAGCTAACAACTGCTTGCCGTAGCCCCGCGATCGTAACCTGTCGTCAACGGCCAGATGCTCAATGTAGACATAGTCGATAAACCGCCAGCCGCCGCTCAGGCCAATAAACAGGCCATCATCGAACCAGGCTTCGAGTTCATAATGCGGATTATCAAGCGCCTGCTGTTTAGCCCCGGCTTCACGCTGTTCATGCCACGGGAAGGCCCTGCCGTACAGCGCGTCAAGCGCGGGAAAATGCGCGGAATCGGTAGAGGTCACTCTTTGTGAAATCAACATGAACCGTCCTGGTCACAAAAACCATCCGCCCTCGCGCGGAGGGCGGATAAACGAGGAGAATAGCTTACTCGACCGCCTCGGCTTTTTTCGCCAGCTTATCGAGCAGCTTCTGATGAATGCCGCCAAACCCGCCGTTGCTCATCACCAGAATGTGGTCGCCCGGATGCGCGGTTTTAACAATCATATCCACCAGCGCATCGACATCGGCGCTCCAGTGCGCGGGCTGTACGCAAGCGTCAGCCACTTCAGCAACCTGCCACGGAATATGCTGCGGCTGCAGCAGGAAGACTTCGTCCGCTCGGCCAAGGGACGGCGCCAGGTCGTCTTTGCAGATACCCATTTTCATGGTGTTGGAACGAGGTTCAAGCACGGCAAGAATACGCGCGGTACCGCCAACCTTGCCGCGTAGTGCCTGCAGGGTCGCCAGAATCGCCGTCGGGTGGTGGGCAAAATCGTCGTACACGGTCACGCCGTTGGCTTCGCCGCGCAGCTCCAGACGCCGGCGGGCGTTGATAAAGCTGCCCAGCGCGTTAGCCGCATCGGCAGGCTGCACGCCGACATGACGGGCGGCGGCAATGGCCATCAGACCATTATGCATATTATGTTCGCCAACCAGCGCCCACTTCACCTCACCGACTTTCTCGCCGTCCAGCCACACTTCCCATGAGGAAGCATCTGTGGTGAGCTTTTTCGCCTGCCAGTGGCCCTGTTCGCCGACCAGCTCCTGTTCGCTCCAGCAGCCCATCGCCATCGTCTGTTTCAGATTGATGTCGTTCTCCGGCAGGATAATCTTGCCTTTGCCCGGCACAATGCGCACCAGATGATGGAACTGTTTCTGGATCGCTTTCAGATCGTCAAAGATGTCCGCGTGGTCAAACTCAAGGTTATTGAGAATCAACGTGCGCGGGCAGTAGTGAACGAACTTAGAGCGCTTATCGAAGAAAGCGCAGTCGTATTCATCGGCTTCAATCACGAAGAACGGGCTATCGCCGAGGCGCGCGGAAACATCGAAGTTGCCCGGAACGCCGCCGATAACAAAGCCCGGCTTGTAGCCGCAGGCTTCGAGGATCCAGGTCGCCATGCCGGCGGTGGTGGTTTTCCCGTGCGTACCGGCAACCGCCAGCACCCAGCGATCGCGCAGAACGAAGTCGTGCAGCCACTGCGGACCGGACATGTAAGGGATATTATTTTCCAGCACCGCTTCCACGCACGGGTTACCACGCGTCATCGCGTTACCGATAATCACCAGATCCGGCTGCGGATCCAACTGACTGGCATCATATCCTTGAATTAACTCAATTCCCTGGTTTTCCAACAGGGTACTCATTGGCGGATAGACGTTCGCATCCGACCCCGTTACCTCATGACCGAGGGAACGCGCCAGCATCGCCAGCCCCCCCATAAACGTGCCACAGATTCCTAAAATATGAATGCGCATTCGTCACTTCCTTCTCTTATCTGAAGCACAGTTTACCGGGATGTTGGGGGTGAAAGAAATGCATTTAAGGCGAATCCGTATTTTGCTGGCGCGATTCACCTGTGCGAACTTTTTTTATTCTTTGTTAAGATTGTTATGTTCGTTTTACTTCACATAAACATGCAGGGAACGGGTTATGAAAACGTTAGGTGAATTTATTGTCGAAAAGCAGCACGAGTTCTCTCACGCAACCGGCGAGCTTACTGCTTTGTTGTCGGCGATAAAGTTAGGCGCCAAGATCATCCACCGCGATATCAACAAGGCCGGTCTGGTCGATATCCTGGGTGCCAGCGGTGCTGAAAACGTTCAGGGCGAGGTTCAGCAAAAACTCGACCTGTTTGCCAATGAAAAGTTGAAAGCCGCACTGCGAGCACGCGATATTGTTGCCGGGATCGCCTCTGAAGAAGAAGATGAAATTGTCGTCTTTGAAGGATGTGAACACGCCAAATACGTGGTGCTGATGGACCCGCTGGATGGATCTTCTAACATCGACGTTAACGTCTCCGTTGGAACGATTTTCTCTATCTATCGCCGCGTCACGCCGGTGGGAACCCCCGTTACTGAAGAAGATTTCCTGCAACCGGGCAACCGACAGGTCGCCGCGGGCTATGTGGTTTACGGCTCCTCGACGATGCTGGTTTATACCACCGGCTGCGGCGTCCACGCCTTTACCTACGACCCGTCCCTTGGCGTCTTCTGCTTGTGCCAGGAGCGCATGCGCTTCCCGGAAAAGGGCAACACCTACTCGATTAACGAAGGTAACTACATCAAGTTCCCGATGGGTGTGAAGAAGTACATCAAGCATTGCCAGGAAGAAGATAGAGAGACCCAGCGCCCGTACACCTCGCGCTACATCGGCTCCCTGGTGGCGGATTTCCACCGCAACCTGCTAAAAGGCGGCATCTATCTCTACCCGAGCACCGCCAGCCACCCGGACGGTAAACTGCGCCTGCTGTACGAATGCAACCCGATGGCGTTCCTCGCGGAACAGGCGGGCGGTAAGGCCAGCGATGGTAAAGAGCGTATTCTGGATATCATTCCGGAAAGCCTGCACCAGCGCCGTTCTTTCTTCGTCGGCAATAACCATATGGTTGAAGACGTCGAGAACTTTATTAAAGAGTTCCCGGACGCATAAAGCGCCTCTTCCCCTCCCGCCGTACGGGAGGGGAAATTCTCCAATCAGTGTCCCACCCTTGTCACCGGCGAGCTCTGCCGATTCTCCCACAGCACCGTCAGGCCGCGCTGCAGCGCAATAAAGATAAACAGCAGGATACCGATGGCGATCTTGGTCCACCATGAACTGAGGGTACCGTCGAAGTTGATATAGGTTTGAATCAGCCCCTGAATCCCTACGCCAAACAGCGTGCCGAGCACCGTCCCTACCCCACCGCTTAACAGCGTGCCGCCGATAACCACTGAAGCAATCGCGTCCAGCTCGACGCCGACGCCCGCCAGCGCATAGCCCGCCTGGGTATAAATAGAGAAGACGATCCCCGCCAGCGTCGCCAGTCCGGTGGAGAGCATATAGATGCGGATCGTCGTGCTCCGCGTGGAGATCCCCATCAGGTTCGCCGACGTCGCGTTGCCGCCGATGGCATAAACCTGATTGCCGAAGCGGGTGCGGTGGGCCATAAAAATTCCGCCGATCACCACCAGCAGCATCAGCAGCCCCATCGCGCTCAGACGCCCGCCGCCGGGGATGGTCCATGCCAGTCCTGACAGCGCGTCATATACCGGGTGATTAATGGGAATCGACTCTTCCGAAACCAGGTAGCTGACGCCGCGCAGGAAAAACATCCCGGCGAGGGTGATGATAAACGCCGGGATCTTCAGCGCATCAATAAGCAGGCCCATAAACGCGCCAAAGGCGCAGCCCATCACCAGTACCAGCGGAAACGCCACCAGTGGCGAGATCCCCCAGAAACCAATCGCTTTAGCGAGAAAGACCCCGGTAAAGGCGATCACCGACCCGACCGACAGATCGATCCCGCCGGAGAGGATCACGAAGGTCATACCGACGGCGATAATCCCGAGAAAAGCATTGTCGGTCAGGATATTACAGATCACCCGCGTCGAGGCAAAGCCGGGAAACTGGGTCAGGCAGTAAAGGTACCCCAGCACAAATACCGCGAGGGTGATCATTAACGGTAAATTACGTTTTATCATGGCCGCGCATCCCCTTCAGTATGCTGATAAAGCGCGGCGACTGGACGATCAGTACGCACAGCACCACCACCGCTTTAACTACCTGATTAAGCTCCGGCGGGAAGCCTGACAGCAGGATCCCGGTATTCATACCCTGGATAATCAGCGCCCCGACGACCGAGAGCAGCAGGTTAAAGCGCCCGCCCATCAGCGAGCCGCCGCCGATAACCACCGCCAGGATGGCGTCCAGCTCCAGCCACAGCCCGGCGTTATTGGCATCCGCGCCGCGAATATCCGCCGCAACGATAATCCCGGCGATTGCCGCGCAAACGCCGCTAAGTACATAGGCTAACATCACGACGACGCGGGTATTTACGCCGGCGTTTTTCGCCGCGCGAATGTTAATCCCCACCGCTTCGATAAACATTCCCAGCGCGGTTTTGCGGGTAAACAGCCAGAACAGCGCCAGCGTGACGATGGCGATAATCACCGGCGTCGGGAACAGCAGCAGCGAACCGCTGCCCAGCCACGCCAGATGCGGTGAGTCAAAGGTCACGATCTGCCCGGAGGTGATCAGCTGCGCCACTCCGCGCCCGGCGACCATCAGGATCAGCGTGGCGACGAACGGCTGGATCTTCAGCACCGCCACCAGGATCCCGTTCCACAGACCGGCCAGCGCGCCGGCCGCCAGCGAAGCCAGCAGCACAATCGGCAGGCTGTGCCCTGCCACGGTCATCGACGCTGCCGTTGCGCCGGCAATCGCCATCACCGCCCCGACGGAGAGGTCAATCCCGCCGGTGGCGATAACCAGCGTCATGCCAATCGCCAGCAGCGCCACCGGGGCGGCGCGGTTTAAAATGTCTATCGGGCTGCCGAACAGCCGCCCGTCCTGGAGCACGACCTGATAAAAATGCGGCGCGACCAGGCTGTCAACGACCAGCACCAGCAGCAGCGCAATAATTTGCGGCATCCCTTTTGGCCAGTTAAAGCGCCGTTTCGGCTGGCCGCTTTTCGGAACAGATTGAGGCATCATCGGTTACTCCTTATGCCGCAATAGCGTTCATGATCGCCGGTACGGAGAGCTCGCTCAGCGACAGCTCCGCCACCTGCTGGCGATCGCGCATGATAATCACCCGATCGGCGTAACCCACCAGCTCTTCCAGCTCAGAAGAGATGACCAGCAGCGCCAGGCCATCGGCACACAGAGTTTCTATCAGGCGAATGATTTCGGCGTGGGCGCCAACGTCAATACCGCGAGTCGGTTCATCGAGGATCAGGAACTGCGGCTTCGTCAGCAGCCAGCGGGAGAGCAGCACCTTCTGCTGATTACCGCCGGAGAGAAATTCGATCGGCTGTTCAGCGCTGGGGGTACGAATACCGAGCTGACGAATAAAACGTTCGGCAATCTCATTTTGTTCGCGGCGACTAATCGGCCGCAGCCAGCCGCGCTGCGCCTGTAGCGCGAGAACGATATTTTCCCGCACCGAGGCGGCGGCGATAATGCCGTCGGTTTTACGATCTTCCGGACAGAAGCCAATCCCGAGGCACGATGCCTGATGCGGCGAGCGCAGGGTTTGCGGCTTGCCTTTGATCCACGCTTTGCCGCTGTCGGCGGGTTTAATGCCGAAAATGACTTCCGCGGTTTCCGTTCGTCCGGAGCCTAGCAGACCCGCCAGGCCGACGATCTCACCGGGACGGACCTGCAGACTAAACGGTGCGATGGTGCCTTTTTTGCCAAAATCTTCGAAGGCGGCCACCGGTTTATCACTCAGCAGGGTGCGGCCCGCACGCTGCAGGGCGTTATGCTCCAGCTCGCGGCCCAGCATCATTTTCACCAGTTCAATTTGCGGTAGCTCGCGGGTTTCCCGGCAGCCGACAAAACCGCCGTTACGCAGAACGGTGATGCGGTCGCTGACGGCGTAAACCTGGTCGAGGAAGTGGGTGACGAAAATCAGGCTGACGCCGCTATCGCGCAGCTGGCGCATCAGGGTGAAGAGCATTTCCACCTCCTGGGTATCCAGGCTGGCGGTCGGTTCATCAAGAATTAACACTTTTGCTGACAGGTCAATTGCCCGGCAGATCGCGACAATCTGCTGCATGGCGACCGAAAAGCGGTTCAGCGGTTCACGGACATCGAGAGAAAAACCGTAGGACGCCATCAGCGCGGTGGCGCGTTTTTCCATCTCTTTGCGCTGCAGGAGGCCAAAGCGCCGGGGCTCGCGGCCAATAAACAGATTATCCGCCACCGACATGTTAGGCAGCAGGTTTACTTCCTGATAGACGGTGCCGATCCCCAGCTGCTGGGCGTGGGCGGTGTTTTTTGGCGAGATCTCCCGGCCTTCCAGCCATATTGCCCCGCGATCAGCGTGGTAGACGCCGGTAAGCGCTTTAATCAGGGTGGACTTACCCGCGCCGTTTTCGCCTAACAGAGCCATGATTTCGCCCCGGCGCAGGCTGAAATTAACGTTATCCAGCGCCTTCACGCCGGGGAAAAATTTGCTTAGCCCTTCAGTTCGAAGGATTTCCTGATGTTGTTCGCCGTTCATGCTCTCCCCTCACCTTAACCCGCTCCCCGACCGGGAGAGGGTGTTCAGCCGCGCCTTAGCGACCGGGAAAATCCCGGAGGCGGCGCCGCGCGCCTGTCCGGGCTACTCAATCCGCAGACGGCGATGAACCTGTCGCCCGGTGCGCATAGCGTCACCGGGAGCGTGCGTGTTTTTCGCTACTCAATAGCCCATATTTTTCTTCTTCTCTAACTCTTCTTTCGCCGTATCCGGCAGGTAGAGGGTCGATTTGGTGATGGTGACTTTTTCAGGCAGGGTGCCGTCTTTTTTGTATTTCTCCAGCGCATCGAACGCCGGGCCGGCCATATTCGGCGTCAGCTCGACGCTGGCGTTAGCCTCGCCGGCCATCATCGCTTTATAGATATCCGGCACGCCGTCGATAGAGCCGGTGAGGATATCTTTGCCCGGCTTCAGCCCGGCCTCTTTAATCGCCTGAATCGCGCCAATCACCATGTCGTCGTTATGGGCGTAAACCATGCAGATGTTCTTGCCGTTGTTCTCCGCTTTGATAAAGCTCTCCATCACTTCTTTACCCTTACTGCGGGTAAAGTCGCCGGACTGGGAGCGGATAATCTTGATATTGGAGGCTTTAGAAATGGCTTCAGCAAAGCCTTTCTTGCGGTCAATCGCCACGCTGGCCCCTACGGTGCCCTGCAGTTCAACAACGTTACACGGCTTGCCGTCGACGGTTTTCACCAGCCACTCACCGATCAGTTGGCCTTCCAGCACGTTGTTCGCGGTGACGGTGGTCATATAGAGATCTTTGTCTTTGACATCAATAGAGCGGTCGAGCAGGAATACCGGGATTTTGGCTTCTTTCGCTTCCTTCAGTACCGGCTCCCAGCCGGTCGCCACTACCGGAGCGATGAAGATGGCATCGACGCCCTGAGCGATGAAGGAGCGTACGGCTTTAATCTGGTTTTCCTGTTTTTGTTGGGCGTCGGCAATCTTCAGCGTAATGCCGCGCTTCGCGGCCTCTTCCTTCGCGACGTTGGTTTCGGCCGCACGCCAGCCGGATTCAGAACCGACCTGCGAAAAACCTACGGTAAGAGGGGCAGCCATGACCATAGACGACATAGCTGCGGAAACTGCTGTGACAAGAAGTAAGCGCTTCCACATAAGAGGATCCTCGTAGGGTTATTGTTGGTTAAAGCCTCACCTGCGGACAAACTATAGACAATCGGAGATGTAACTGAATGCGTTACATCACACTTCAAAAAAGTTAATTAGATGTTAATCAGCACCCATCTCATCAGCGGAGAGCCGATGAGGCTTCGCGAGCCGTGCGAGCTTCACCGTTTATGACGAAATTTTTCACACTTTGAGATATCAAGCATATGCAATGAAAACGGTTACATAATTTTATTCAGTATGCGGCTATGTTTATGGATTTTCAGGCTGTATGACGGGGAAAATTTCAGACTCCCCCCACCCGTTCTGGAGAAAAAGAAGCGAAGACATTCGATGCGAGTTGGCTATAATACCGGGCACTTGTTTGCCATACATTTTAAAGGAAACAGACATGAGCTTACTCAACGTACCTGCGGGCAAAGATCTGCCGGAAGACATCTACGTCGTGATCGAGATCCCGGCGAACGCAGATCCTATCAAATACGAAGTCGACAAAGAGAGCGGTGCACTGTTCGTTGACCGTTTCATGTCCACGGCAATGTTCTATCCGTGCAACTACGGCTACATCAACCACACTCTCTCCCTGGACGGCGACCCGGTTGACGTACTGGTCCCGACCCCGTATCCGCTGGAGCCAGGTTCAGTTATCCGCTGCCGTCCGGTTGGCGTACTGAAAATGACCGACGAATCCGGTGAAGATGCGAAGCTGGTTGCGGTACCGCACACCAAACTGAGCAAAGAGTACGATCACATCAAAGATGTGAGCGACCTGCCGGAACTGTTGAAAGCGCAGATCACCCACTTCTTCGAGCACTATAAAGACCTCGAAGCGGGCAAATGGGTTAAGGTTGACGGCTGGGACAACGCTGAAACGGCGAAAGCTGAAATCGTAGCTTCCTTCGAGCGCGCGAAGAAGTAATTCTTCCGCACTCAGGTTAGCGAAAACACCGCCTCCGGGCGGTGTTTTTATTTGGCATATTGAGCCATTTCCCGGTTAGCGACTAATGCGCCTTAGCCGGGCGACAACACCCAACTTCACAAAAAACAACGCCACCTGAGGGTGGCGTTATCGTTATTAATACTGGTCTTTATCCAACCAGTTGCCGCTTTCTATCAGCGTGAAGCCCTCAACGGGGCGCTGATAGACATACATCCAGGCGCTACCGTAAGGCGTCTGGATCAGGTGACGAGCATACTCGCCGCCTTTGGTACGCAGCGCATCCAATTCAGCCAGCGTCGATGCGTCAATACGATAGACTTCACCATGTACCGTGCCATCGCCGGGCACCGCGCCTGGATAGTGGCCCAGGCTGTACAGTTGATAATCATTGACACTATGATCGCCCAGCCACTGAGCGTTGGTCATCCAGTGGCTGTTGCCTTGTTTGCGTCGTAAACTGCCGTAAACAAATATTCGCATTGCTAAAACTCAAACTGATAGAGCAAATCGAGAGCCTGGTCTACACCAGACACGGCTTCCATATATAGCTTAGGCATCAGGCGATAACGTAACGTCAATGTCGCCAGGGAATCAAAGATCCCTACCCCATATTTTACCTGCAGACCGGGCAGCACATAGCCGCTGACCACCACCTGGGAGGAGTCGCCCACTCCCTCGGTATCCAGCGCCAGATTGCTTACGCCAAACGTCTCGCCGATTTTACCCACAACCTGACCACTTTGTGCAACCCCCATACCAATAAGCATGGAGGTCATTGCCGCACTATCGCTCTGTCCGCTGCCTAAACCCTGCCCGCGGAGCAGGTAAGAGAGCGCTTCCTGCTGCGACATCGCCGGATCGGAGAAAATCTCCGCTTTCGGCTGATCGGCCGAGCCGGTGACGCGAACGCCGGCGATAACGTCGTCCTCGGTGGCGTCCGGATTACGAATGGCTTCGATATTCAGCAGCGGCTGATCCGGAGGACCGGAGAACAGCAGCTCGCCTTTACGCACGATCAGATCCTGCCCGTAGGCATGGAAGCGCCCCTCCGGGATGTTGATCTGCCCGTTGAGCCCCAGCCCCTGTTTGTCCTGAGCGACTTTCAAATCACCGGTCAAACGCGCTTTCAGACCGAAGGCATCCAGACGAACGTTGTTGCCTACGTGAATAGTCAGGTTGCTGTTGATAGGGATACCGGCGCTCTGCTGCTTAATCGGCTGCAGATTTTTATCCAGCATCACTTCGTCAGATGAGACCCCAACGGCGCTTTCCGGCACTTCGTTGACCACGATACGCGCCCAGGGCACATCAACGCTGCCATCCAGGTTAAACAGGCTTGGCGTGGCGGTAAACACCACGTCCGGCGAGACATCCAGGCGCACCATCGGCGGCACGGTTATCCGCACCCGGCTGCCCTTCGCCGCAATCTGCGCGCGCCAGTTATCAATCTGCGTCCAGTCGGCGTTGCCGCTGAGCGCGATGTGGCCCTGGCTGGTATTCACCGTTCCCTGTAGGGTCGAGCGGGTACCGGTGAAATTCATCGCCAGCTGGCTCGGCTGCATATCGAACGGCATAAAGTTACCGTCAATATCAACGCCATTCAGCTGCATTTGACCGAACAGCTGCGGACTCTGAAGGTTGCCACCAAGCGTCAGGCGTGCATTCAGTCTCCCTTCCGCCTTTTCGCCGCGCGAGAAGATTGGGTTAATCATCGCCAGCGAGAAGTTGTTGATATTGACGTTACCGCCCAGATTACGTCGGCCCTGCGGATCGGTGACCTGCACCTGCCCGTCCAACTGGCCATTGTTGGTCAGACGAATTAGCCAGCCCAACTGGGCGCGATTATTATGCAGATCGGCGGTGAGGTTGAGAGTATCGAAAGCCACCGGCAACGGCGCGTCGTTGACCGTCTGCGTCACCTTCACGTTACGCCCGCTCAGGGTGACCTTACCCTGCGGCAGCCCCTCTTTGGTGGTGTCCCAGCTCACATCGGCATTACCGCTAAACACGCCGCTGGCCTGGGTCGCTTCCGGCATAAAGGGCTTCAGCATCGCGAGATCGAAACGGTTGAGGTTCACCACCGCGCGCCCGCTTGCCCCGGCGTCGATGGTCTGCGGTACGCACAGCTCGGCGTTCGGGTTAGCCCAGCAGTGCGGCCCGATGCTGATTTTCTGTTCGAGGTTACGATAATCCAGCGCGATATCGCGCGTCAGCGCAACCGGCCCCACCGGGGTCTGGAAACGGGTATTGCTCAGCGAGCCTTTCCAGCGCTCCGCTTTGCGGTCAAAGCTCCCCGCCAGCGACAGCTGCCCGGAGACCGGATCGCCCTGCACCCGCAGTTGCAGGTCGTGCTGCTTCTCGTTGCCCTTGGCATTGAGCTGCACCAGACTGATATTGACGCCCGGCTGGCTAATGCGGTCCACGCGTACGTCAAGATTACCGCCAATCTGGTCGGTGGATTTCACATCGCCCTTCACGTTCACCTGGGCCACCGACAGCTCCTGCCAGCGCAGCGCCCGGGCGGTAATATCCGCCAGCAGCTGCGGCGCGTCGACGGTGCCGCGAACCTTCACCAGCCCCTTCGCTGTGCCGCCCAGGCCCGGCAGGGCGTTGTCGAGATGCGGCGCATCAATGGTGGCGTCAAGGTTAAGGTCTTTGACCCCCAGCTCGCCTTTCACATCAGCGCTGTTGGGGCCTAACGCCAGATGCAGACCGGGGATTTTCCACTGCATATAGCTGTTGCCCTGCAGCGAACCGCTCACATCAACTTTATTTTGCTTCACGTTACCGGTGATTTTCAGCTCCGGCACCGACATCTGCCAGCTGCCACCGTACAGGCTGCCCTGAGTCTTAATCAGGCCGTTGAGCTTCGACGGCCAGTCCGGGACCTCTTTAGCGGTATTGATACCGTCAAGCGTCAATTCGCCGCGCCAGCTGATCGCCTGCTGCCAGTCGAGCAGCGCCTTCAGTTCGGTTTTCCCTTCGAGGGCGGCGACGGTCAGTTTATCAAGATTGACCTGCTGCTCGTTGCCCTTGGCGCCGAGGTTAATCTTCGCCGGCGGCAGCGACTGCCCTTTGACCGCGGTGCTGAAGGCCAGGGTGTAGTCGGTCATTTTGCCGTTAAATTTCAGCAGGAGATCGTCAGCCTGATACGCTTTCTCGCCGGTGAACGGCCAGTAGAGCTGCTTACTTTTAATCTCCATATCCAACGGTAGCCCCGCCTCCGCCAGCTGCGCTTCGGCACGCAGGGTCATCGCCACGGGACCGTTTAAATCCACGCCGAGCGTAAGCTTTTTACGCACTTCACCGCCCACTTTCAGCTGCACTTTCTCGCCCTTGAGGGGATCAATATTCAGCGTACTGTTGAGGGTAATATCGACCGGCCAGTTATCCTGCAGCTGGGCGTTGCCGGAAGCCGTGACTTTGCCCTGGTCGGAGTCCACATCCAGCGCGTCCAGCTTCATCTGCCCATCAATACTGCTGACTTTAAGCAGCAGATTATAGATGGTGATATCGGTGTCGCCGGTGAGACGCAGCTGCTCGCCGCGGAACGCCTGAATATTGAGATTCAACGGCAGATGGACGTCGGTCATCTCCGGCAGCACCGGCTTCGAGAACAGATCTTTCATCGTCTCGCCGAGCGGCTTTTCTTCCGGCTGCGGATTGTCAATTTTCGGCTCGACCACCTGCTCCTGGGCCACCTTCGCCACCTTCGGCAGCGCGATGAGCAACCCCTGCAGGGAGGTCGGCGTCAGGGTCAGGTTTTTCTCCTGCCAGTTCAGACCGCTGGTAAAGTCGCGCAGCGAGACGGCGGTATCGTCAATTTTTACGTTGACGTTATGCAGCGCCACCCGGCTCAGCGTGATGGGATAAGGTGTGGAGAGATTCAGCGGGCCGCTATCTTCTTCTTCAACCGGCGCCGCCGGCGGCATCTTGCTGGTATCGATCGCCACATAGATATCGCGCAGAGAAAGATCGTTGACGCACAGGCTGCTGTCCCACAGGCAGCGCAGCTTGACGCCGAGGTGGAACTGACCAGCGGTGACCGCCACGCCCGGCTGCTCAAAGCGCACGTTCTCCAGCGTCAAATCGCGCCAGCCGCCGGTCGCTTTGCCAATCTCCAGCCCCGGAACCCAGCGGTCGGCAGCTTTGATCACCAGATGCAGGCCGGTGGTGGTCCCCACCAGGAATCCTACCGTCCCCAGCAGCAGCACAAGAAAAATCAGTACGCCGAGGCTTATCTTCTTCCATAAACTCATAATTCAGGCCCCAGACCGATATAAAACTGTAAACCGTGCTCTTCTTTGTCGCCGATCGGTCTGGCGATATCCAGCTTGATTGGTCCGACCGGAGACTGCCAGCGTACGCCGAGGCCGGCGCCGGTTTTAAAGTCGCTCTCGCGGATATCGCTCACCGCTTCGCCGCTATCGACGAACACCGCGCCCCACCATTTGCCGCTCACGTTGTACTGATACTCCAGCGAACCGGTAGCCAGCTTCGAGGCCCCCATCAGCTTGCCGTCGTCATCTTTTGGCGAGATAGATTTGTATTTATACCCGCGAATGCTGCGGTCGCCACCGGCGAAGAAACGCAGATCCGGCGGGACCTTGCTGAAGTTATCGGCCTCAATCCAGCCGAGATTGCCGCGTACTACGAAGCGGTGGCGGTCATACAGGGTGCGGATCCAGACGTCCTGCGCCTGCATCACGATAAAGTTGATGTCCGAGCCCCACATGGTATTGGAGTAGTCCACAGAATAGCGCTGCGAATCACCCCAGGTCGGCATCAGGCCGCCGCGCGAACGTGTGCGGTTCACCGACACGCCGGGGTAGATCAGCATGGTGGTGTTAGTGACGTTGGCCTGGGTAAAGTGGTCGAGGCTCCAGCGCAGGTTCAGCGCGCGCTGCCAGCCGCTCGACATCTCCCAAAAACGTGATACCCCGAGAGTCGTAGAGTCAGCTTTGGTATCGTTAAGGTCGGTACGCTTAAAGCCGCCCTGCATCAGGTAGTACTGCTCCAGCGGGCTTTTTAACAGCGGCACCTTATAGCTGAAATCAAGCTGCTGTTCCGGGGCGGAAAGGCTGAGGCTAGAGGTCAGGCTGTGGCCGTAGGAGTTCATCCACGGCTTTCTCCAGGTGCCTTTGACGCGCGGCCCGACGTCGGTTGAGTAGCCGACCCCGGTTTCAACGGTATTCTCTTTACGCGGAGAGACGACGCCCTGCAAAGGCAGAACTTTGGTCTGGCGGGATTTTTCAAACTGCGGCGCCACCACGACGGAGCTAAACCAGCCGGTTGCCGCCAGGCGGCGGTTCAGTTCAGCGAGATCCTGCGAAGTGTAGTAGTCGCCCTGCTTAAACGGCACCAGGTTTTGCAGATATTCGTCGCGAATTTGCGAGCCTTCAAAAGTGACCGGGCCAAAGCGGTAGCGCTCGCCGCTGTTGTAGTCGATATCCCAGAAGGCCTGATGTCGGTCGAGAGAGACGCCGAGCTGGCTTTTATTAAACTCGCTATCAAAATAGCCTTTACGTAGCGCAACGCGGGTCAGGGAGCTTTTGAAGCCATCATAGTCGCCGTGGTTTAGCACGGTGCCGATCGCCGGGCGCGTTTTCAACAAATCCAGATAGTCGCGATCGGTTCGGGCGCCGCCGCGTAAAATCACTTCAGTGCCGCCAATACGCACCGGTTCGCCGGGCGTAACTTTGGCGATCAGGACCTGGCGGCCCCTCGCCGGCGGCGGACGTAAATCAAAATCGATCGTCGGTTCGTAGTAGCCGAGCGCTTTCAGGCCTTCGCGGATAGCATCATCAACGCGCGCGCGAAAGCGCCGGTCCGGCGTGACTTCATCGCTCTGGATCGTAGATAGTTGGGCGCGGACGTTTTTTTCCAGTTCCCCGGATAGCCCCTCAACCTGCAAACGCACGCTCGCTGCGCTGGCGACCCCGCTGACCAGCAAAAGGCTGGTGATACATAACTGGCGGATTTGTAGCACGTTTTCTCCTGAATATCCTTGTTTCCCCCCGAAGGAAACGAAAGCGCCGCTCCACGGCTTAACAAAACCCTAACAATCAAGGGTTGAAAAATAGACGTTATCCCAAATAATTCTTATGTTTAAATCTAGACGTATTAAGCGCGTTTATTGTGTTAAAAGACGCGCTTGGTTACAACCTTAACCACATTTTCTGTTTTGAGAGGCCCACCGTGAGTCTATTTGATAAAACGCATCTTGTCGCCCAAGCGGACGCGCTGCCGGGACGCAACACGCCGATGCCGGTGGCTACGCTCCACGCCGTCAATGGTCACTCGATGACCAACGTTCCCGCAGGAATGGAAATCGCCCTGTTCGCCATGGGCTGCTTCTGGGGCGTCGAACGCCTGTTCTGGCAGCTGCCCGGCGTCTACAGTACCGCCGCCGGCTACACCGGCGGCTATACGCCAAACCCGACCTACCGCGAAGTGTGCAGCGGCGAGACCGGTCACGCCGAAGCGGTGCGCGTGGTCTACGATCCACAGGTTATCAGCTATGAGCAGCTGCTCCAGGTGTTCTGGGAAAACCACGACCCGGCGCAGGGTATGCAGCAGGGTAACGATCGCGGTACCCAGTATCGTTCCGCGATTTATCCGCTGACGCCGGAGCAGAGCGAGGCGGCACAGGCCAGCCTGGCGCGTTTCCAGGCGGCAATGAAGGAAGCTAACGACTCACGCACTATCACTACCGAGATCGCGACGGCGAAACCGTTCTACTATGCGGAAGACGATCATCAGCAGTATCTGCATAAAAACCCGTACGGATACTGCGGTATCGGCGGAATCGGCGTTTGTTTGCCGCCGCAGGCCTGATGCCGCCGCGTGGTTCCCGCAGGCCGCCGGATTGAATAATTTACGCTCTGGCGGCTTTACAGTACCTTACGCTATACTACGCCGTGCTATCGCCGGTCCAGGGCCTTCGGACCGGCTTTTTGTGAATTCCACTTAGCGTTATCCACTTCCCTTCCGAGGATCTGATCTCAACGGTCAGATAAGATATGTTAAACAGTATTTTAGTAATACTCTGTCTGATAGCCGTCAGTGCGTTCTTTTCGATATCGGAAATCTCGCTGGCCGCATCACGTAAAATCAAACTCAAGCTGCTGGCCGATGATGGCAACATCAACGCTCAACGCGTGCTGAAGATGCAGGAAAACCCCGGTATGTTCTTTACCGTGGTGCAAATCGGCCTAAACGCGGTGGCGATTCTCGGCGGTATCGTCGGCGACGCTGCGTTTTCACCGGCTTTCTACGGCCTGCTAAACCGTTATCTGTCGCCGGAGCTCTCCGAGCAGCTGAGCTTTATTATTTCCTTTACCCTGGTCACCAGCCTGTTCATTCTGTTTGCTGACCTGACTCCGAAACGCATCGGTATGATCGCGCCTGAAGCCGTCGCTTTACGCATCATCAACCCGATGCGCTTCTGCTTGTTTATCTTCCGCCCGCTGGTGTGGTTGTTTAACGGCATGGCCAACAACATCTTCCGCCTGTTCAAAATTCCGATGGTGCGTAAAGACGACATTACCTCTGATGATATCTACGCCGTGGTGGAAGCCGGCGCGCTGGCCGGGGTGCTGCGTAAGCAGGAGCATGAGCTGATTGAAAACGTGTTCGAGCTGGAATCGCGCACCGTGCCTTCATCTATGACCTCGCGTGAAAACGTCATCTGGTTCGATCTTCATGAAGATGAGCAGAGCCTGAAGAATAAGGTCGCGGAGCATCCACACTCCAAATTCCTGGTGTGTAACGAAGATATCGACCACATCATCGGCTACGTTGACTCTAAAGACCTGCTGAACCGCGTGCTGGCGAACCAGAGCCTGGTACTGACCGGCGGCGTGCAGATCCGTAATACCCTGATTGTCCCGGACACCCTGACGCTCTCTGAAGCGCTGGAAAGCTTTAAAACCGCCGGTGAAGACTTCGCCGTGATCATGAACGAGTATGCGCTGGTGGTTGGGATTATCACCCTGAACGACGTGATGACCACCCTGATGGGCGACCTCGTCGGCCAGGGTCTGGAAGAGCAGATCGTCGCGCGCGATGAAAACTCCTGGCTCATCGACGGCGGGACGCCGATTGACGACGTGATGCGGGTGCTGGATATCGATGATTTCCCGCAGTCCGGCAATTACGAGACCATTGGCGGCTTTATGATGTTTATGCTGCGTAAAATTCCCAAGCGGACCGACGCGGTGAAATTCTCCGGCTATAAGTTCGAAGTGGTGGATATCGATAACTACCGTATCGATCAGCTGCTGGTGACCCGTATCGACAATAAGCCGACGGTGCTGGTGCCCAAGCTGCCGGACGCGGCGAATAGCGATAAAGAGTCGGCGTAAAGCGTTTGACGAACCGACAAGGCGGATGAAAATCCGCCTTTTTTATTGCCCGAATGTGAGGCGGCTCACGCCCCTCGGGCGATAGCAGATTTTTACTGCTCCATAGCGAAACGTTCATGACTCCCCTCTGCACAAAAAGGTAACTTTGCTCGCGACTACACGATCATATTCCTGAATAAAGGAAGCGAGGGTTACCATGATAGAATCAAATAAAAACTACTATATAAGCTGTCTGTTCTTCCTGTTCTTCTTTATTGGCTGGGGATGCTGCTATCCTTATTTATCATTGTGGTTAACGGAAACCATCGGTATTAATTACACCGATGTCGGTCTGGTTTATTCCTTTACTGCGGTTATTGCCGTTTGCGTTCAGCCGCTATTCGGTTTTATATCCGACAGGCTGGTTTATCGTAAAAACCTGATGTGGATGCTGGCCATCATTATTACCCTTTTTGCCCCCTACTGGATCTACGTCTTTGCGCCATTATTAAAAGTTAACGTTTTTCTCGGGGCGCTGGCCGGCGGCATTTATATTGGCATGGCCTACGGCGCAGGCTGCGGTATTTGCGAAGCTTACATTGATAAAGTCAGCCGCGCTTCCGGCTTTGAGTTTGGTCGCGCAAGAATGTTTGGCGGCATTGGCGCGGCTATCGGCACCTTCGCGGCAGGCAAGCTCTACGGGATCGACCAGAACATGATTTTCTGGCTGGCCAGTTGCGCAGGCTTATGCCTGCTGGTCATTGTCTGGAAAATGCAGATCAGCGCGCATAAACAAGGCGCGATGCAGAGTCGTAAAGCCTCTCCGGTCACCCTGAGCGACGCCACCTCGCTGCTGAAAATGAAGAAATTCTGGTTCTTCGCGATCTACACGATCGGTGTCGGCGCGGTATATGAAACCTACGACCAGCAGTTCGCCATCTATTACAGCCACTTCTTTGAGAGCAAAGCGCGCGGCGCGGAAGTGTTCGGCTATTTAACCACAGGTCAGATTTTCCTTGATGCGGTGGTGATGTTCTTCGCCCCATGGTTCGTGAATAAAATCGGCCCAAAAAATGCTCTGCTGTACTGCGGAATGATTATGAGTCTGCGCATTATCGGCTCGGCCTGGGCTATTGGCCCGGTGTCCATTAGCCTGATTAAACTGCTGCACGGTTTTGAAAGTTCGGTATTACTCGTTGCCGCGCTGAAATATATCACCGCCAACTTCAACCCGCTGCTATCAGCCACGGTTTATTTAATCGGCTTCCAGTTTTCGAAAAGCTTTAGCTCTATTTTCCTTTCTACTGGCATCGGTCATATGTACCAGAGCATGGGCTTTACCAGCAGCTATATCGTGCTCGGCGGTATCGCCCTGTGCTTTACGCTGATTTCATTTATTACGCTGGATAAAGCGCGCGCTTTTGCCCCGCAGCCGGCGCCCGCGCATTAATTTAAGGAGGTAACCTGTATGTCTGATTTATTTTATGGCGTGGCCTATTACGATGAATATATGCCGGAAGAGCGGCTGGCAAAAGATATCGCCTTAATGCAGGAAACGGGCATTAACGTGGTGCGCATTGCCGAATCGACCTGGAGTACGCTCGAGCCCCGGGAGGGTGAATATAACTTCTATCATATCGACCGGGTGCTGAATGCCATGCATGAGGCGGGGATCGCGGTGATTATCGGTACGCCGACCTACGCCGTCCCGGCCTGGCTGGCGGCTAAACATCCGGACATACTGGTCACCACGGTCGATGGCCAGCAAAAATATGGCCCGCGCCAGATTATGGATATCGTCAACCCGACCTTTCGCCGCTATGCCGAAAAGATTATCCGTACGCTAATGACGCACGTGCAGCACCATCCGGCGATTATTGGCTGGCAGCTGGATAACGAAACCAAGCATTACGATAATATCGGCCGCTATATGCAAGAGGGTTTTGTGCGCAGCCTGCGGGAAAAATACCCCGATCTCGACCGGTTGAATAACGATTTTGGTCTGGACTACTGGAGCAACCGTATTGATAGCTGGCAGGATTTTCCGCCGGTCGAGAATACCATTAACGCCAGCCTCGCCTGCGCGTTCTCTCGCTACCAGCGCCAGCAGGTGACGGAGTATCTCGCCTGGCAGGCGGAGATCGTGCGCGAATATGCCCAGCCGCATCAGTTCGTCACCCACAACTTCGATTTTGAATGGCGCGGCTACTCCTACGGCGTGCAGCCGCGAGTCGACCATTTTGCGGCGGCGCAGGCGCTGGATATTGCCGGTGTCGATATCTATCACCCGGGCCAGAAGCACCTGACCGGGCGGGAAATCGCGTTTGGCGGCGCCATTACGCGCTCGCTCAAGCAGGGTAAGAATTACTTCGTGCTGGAAACCCAGGCGCAGGGCTTTGCCCAATGGACTCCTTATCCGGGCCAGCTGCGCCTGCAGGCCTTTAGCCACGTGGCCTCGGGGGCGGCGATGGTCTCTTACTGGCATTGGCATTCGATTCATAACGCGTTCGAAACTTACTGGAAAGGGCTGTTAAGCCATGACTTTTCACGCAACGCGACCTGGCAGGAGGCCACCACTATCGGGGCTGACTTCGCCCGCCTGTCGCCGCAGCTGGCGGAGCTGAAGGCAGAAAACGACGTCGCGCTGCTGATCAGCAATGAGGCGATGGACGCCCTTAACCAGTTCCGCCCCGGTGACGCGCAGGGCAATATTTATAACGATATTTTCCGCCGCTTCCACGATGCGCTGTACGACCACAATATCAGCCTCGATATTATCCACGACGTTAACGAGGAAACCTCGCGCTATCGCGTGCTGATCGTACCCGGTCTCTACGCCGCGGATGATGGCCTGCTTACGCGCATTAACCGCTATATTGAACAGGGCGGCAGAGCGCTGATCGGCTTTAAATCGGGCTTTAGCGATGAAAACGTAAAGGTGCGCAGCGGCGCGCAGCCGGGAGTTTTGTGCGAAAGCTGCGGCGTGAGCTACAGCCAGTTCACCCTGCCGGAAGAGACGACGGTAAGCGCGTGCAGCTCGGACATTGATTGCAGCAAAGATAACCAGGTCGAGCTGTGGATGGAGCTGCTGACGCCGGACGCCGGTACCCGTACGCTACTGCGCTATCAGCATCCGGCATGGGGCGACTATGCCGCCGCCACCGAGGCGGATTACGGCCAGGGCCGGGCGATTTACGTTGGCTTCCTGCCGCAAAAAACGCTGATTAGCCAACTGTTCGACCGGCTGACAGTGGGTCTGGAGCTGCGTTCACGCACCTCGGCCTACCGCTATCCTCTGGTGGTCAAAAAGATGCGCAACCGCGACGGTAATAGCATCCACTTCCTGTTTAACTACTCCGGCGATCCGCTGGCGTTTATCAGCGAGACATCGGGCAACGCGCTGCTGAGCGGGGAAAAAGTTCACTGCGGCCAGCCGTTGCGTCTCAGGGAATGGGAATTTAGTATCATCGAAAGTTAAGCGAGCGGCGCCGCTCGGGCGGGGGAAACGATGCAACTGGATATCAATGAGCTACTGAACTTCTCGCCATTGATGAAGACCTTTACCTTCAACGCCTGGGTCGTCGCCGGCTTTACTCCCATCACCCGCGGCTCAAAGCTGGACTACTACATTAACCGCCCGCAGGGAATGAAAGGTTACATCATCAATCTGACCCTGCGCGGCCAGGCGCGCGCGAAAGCGGGCGACGGCTCTCTTCTGTTTCGTGAAAACGATCTGCTGCTCTTCCCGCCCGGCGTTCCCCACCATTATGGACGGGACGAACACAGCGACTACTGGGATCACCTATGGATCTACTTTATCCCCCGGCCCTACTGGATAGACTGGCTAAAATGGGATCAAACGACCCACGGCATTGGTAAAACCACGGTCAACGATCCTGAGCAGTTGCAAAGCCTGCGCGATCTGTTCTATGAGGTCATCCGCCATCACTCCGCTTCCGCCCCGCTGTCGGAGGCGCTGGCGATGAACGCGCTGGAGCGCCTGATCCTGAGCTGCTTTCAGCGACAGCCGATCAGCAACCGCCACGCCCACGATCCGCGGATTAACGCCGTATGCGACTATCTTAACGAACATATTGCCCAGGAGATTAAGATTGAGAACCTGGCGGCGATGGTTTTTATCTCCCCCTCCCGGCTGGCGCATCTGTTCAAAAATGAACTGGGGCAAACGGTTTACGCCTGGCGCGAGGCGCAGCGCATTAACCGCGCAAAGTGGCTGATCCAAACCACGTCGCTGCCGCTTAACAAAATCGCCCTGTCGGTAGGTTATGGAGACCCGGTCTATTTCACGCGCATTTTCCGCAAGCATAACGGCATTCCGCCGGGCGAGTACCGCAAACGCTATGCGCAAATGAAGGGATAGGTCCAGAAACATCAACGGCTCCCGTTGGGAGCCGCCTTTTTACCGTGTAGCCATACCACTTTTCAGATTATGCCATCTCTGTTTGCAGACGGATAACCTGACGATTGACTTCGGACATCACCGACAAATGCAGCTTGTCCTTCACCTTCGGGATAAGGATTTTGCCCTTATCAAACTCAAAAGCGCCAACGTCCTTGATATACAAACGTCCACGGAACAGGATCTTCACGTACTTCGCTACTTGTAGCGGATTGTAGCGTTGGAAAATTTTCATTGTTGTCTCCTGCCAGGGTTACGCTCCTGTGGTGCCACAGTTAGCCCACGTACCGGAAGCGCAAATTTTAGTGCCCTGAAACTATAGTCCAGAATCTGAGTGATACCCAGTATGTATAAGTTTATTTACCTTATGATGACAATAATTCAGAGTTTTCGTTTCAGGCATCCGATGAAGGTAGTATAAGTCGCCGATTTTGGACGAATTTGTGCGTTAACACGCAAACTGGCACCATCATTGCGAGTAATGCCCATAAATCGCATTTATGATTAAAGCAGACCAAGTGGTCGGATCACCTGCACAAATAATAAAAGGAAACACCATGACCCTACATAGATTACTGGCCGTTTCATGTCTCCTGTTCCCGCTGATGGCGTCGGCGCATAACTTTGTCGATGGTCAGCGCGTTGCGCCGGTCGGCGTCGCGGATCGGGGGGAGCTGGTACTGAACAACGATAAGTTTAGCTATAAAAGCTGGAATAGCGCGCAGCTGGTGGGGAAAGTGCGCGTCGTGCAACACATTGCCGGGCGCTCGTCGGCAAAAGAAAAAAACGCGACCCTGATTGAAGCGATTAAAAGTGCGAAGCTGCCGCACGATCGCTATCAAACCACCACTATCGTCAATACCGATGACGCTATCCCGGGTTCAGGCATGTTTGTCCGCAGCAGTATTGAGAGCAACAAGCAGCTTTACCCCTGGTCGCAGTTTATCGTCGACAGCAACGGTGTGGTCCGCAAAGCGTGGCAGCTTAATGAGGAGAGTTCAGCCATCGTGGTTCTGGATAAAGACGGCCGCGTACAGTGGGCTAAAGACGGCGCGCTTAGTCAGGAAGAGGTGCAGCAGGTGGTGGCCCTGCTGCACAAGCTGCTCAATAAATAGAGACCCGGAAGCCGGGGTTGAGGAACGATTCACGCGGCGTGTAATCAAGGGTACGCCCCTGCCAGTCGCGAACGTGCGCCCCGGCGGCGCTGGCCACCGCATGACCGGCCGCGGTATCCCAGGTGGAGGTCGGCCCGAAGCGCGGATAAAGCTGGGCCTGCCCTTCGGCGACCAGACAGAACTTCAGCGATGAACCGATTGAGGTGGTCTGGTGTTCGCCAAGCTGCTCCAGATACTCCTGCAGCTCCGGGTCATTGCCGTGGGATCGGCTAATCACCACCAGCGGCGGACGCGCATCGCGGACTTGAATCTGCTTGCGAACGCCGCACTCCTCTTTCCATGCTTTGCCCTTTTCCGCGCTGTACATCACCTTCATCACCGGCGCGTAGACTACGCCAAGGATCGGCTTCCCGTTCTCAATCAAGGCGATATTGACCGTGAACTCGCCGTTGCGCTTGATAAACTCTTTGGTGCCGTCCAGCGGGTCCACCAGCCAGTAGCGCTGCCAGTGCTGGCGCACCTCCCAGGCCGGCGGGTCCTCTTCCGACAGAACCGGAATATCGGGCGTCAGCGCCAGCAGGCCGCTGATAATCACCTTGTGCGCCGCAATATCCGCGGCCGTGACCGGAGAATCGTCCTTCTTGCTGGCAACGTCCATCGGCTGTTTTCCATCGTAAACTTCCATGATGGCATCGCCCGCGTTCCGTGCAAGCTGACATACTTGTTCTAACATTCTCCACCTCGTCTGGTTACAGTGGCGTTAACTCGTTGTTTTATTTATATCGCATCATTGTGAGTTCCGCTATCTGTGATAACGATGCCGGTTTCATTGATCCCTTTTCTGGCATGATTCACATTTCTGTAAGCAACAGAATGTAAATACATTTTCTTCTGTGCTATTGCTCATAAAAAAGGACGCCACTGATGATTAAGTTTAGCGCAACGCTGCTGGCCACGCTGATCGCCGCCAGCGTAAATGCGGCGACGGTCGATTTGCGGATCATGGAAACCACCGATCTGCACAGTAATATGATGGACTTTGACTATTACAAAGACAGCGCCACGGAAAAATTTGGCCTGGTGCGCACCGCAACCCTGATTGAGAAATCACGCCAGGAAGCCAAAAACAGCGTGCTGGTCGATAACGGCGACGTCATTCAGGGCAGCCCGCTGGGCGACTATATGGCGGCGAAGGGGCTGAAAGAGGGCGATGTTCACCCGGTCTATAAGGCAATGAATACCCTGGACTATACGGTGGGCAACCTCGGTAACCACGAGTTTAACTACGGACTCGACTTCCTGCACAAAGCGCTGGCCGGCGCGAAATTCCCCTACGTAAACGCCAATATCATCGATGCTAAAACCGGCAAACCGATGTTTACGCCTTATCTGATTCAGGATACCCAGGTACAGGATAGCGACGGCAAAACGCAGACGCTGCGCATTGGCTATATCGGCTTCGTACCGCCGCAGATTATGACCTGGGATAAAGCCAATCTCAGCGGCAAAGTCACCGTCAACGACATTACCGCAACCGCGCGCAAGTTTGTCCCGGAAATGCGTGAAAAAGGCGCGGATGTGGTGGTGGTCATTGCCCACTCCGGCCTCTCCGCCGACCCGTATCAGGCGATGGCGGAGAACTCCGTTTACTATTTAAGCCAGGTGCCCGGCGTCGATGCCATTATGTTCGGCCACGCGCATGCCGTCTTCCCGAGCAAAGATTTTGCCGGTATTAAAGGCGCAGATATCGCGAAAGGTACGCTGAACGGCGTACCGGCGGTGATGCCGGGCATGTGGGGCGATCATCTTGGGGTGGTCGATCTGGTTCTGAACAACGACAGCGGCAAATGGCAGGTCAGCGCAGCGAAAGCCGAAGCGCGCCCGATCTACGATGCGGCGGCGAAGAAATCGCTGGCGGCAGAAGACAGCAATATGGTGGCGGTATTAAAAGCCGACCATGACGCCACCCGCGAGTTTGTCGGCAAACCGATCGGTAAATCCTCGGACAATATGTACAGCTACCTGGCGCTGGTGCAGGATGACCCGACCGTACAGGTGGTCAACATGGCCCAGAAAGCCTATGTGGAGCACTATATTCAGGGCGACCCGGATTTGGCGAAGCTGCCGGTACTCTCCGCCGCCGCGCCGTTTAAAGTCGGCGGACGGAAAAACGATCCGGCCAGCTTTGTGGAAGTGGAAAAAGGTCAGCTCACCTTCCGCAACGCCGCCGATCTCTACCTGTATCCCAACACCCTGGTGGTGATGAAAGTGAGTGGTAAAGAGGTGAAAGAGTGGCTGGAGTGTTCCGCCGGGCAGTTCAATCAGATTGACCCCGCCAGCAGCAAGCCGCAGTCGCTGATTAACTGGGACAGCTTCCGCACCTACAACTTCGACGTGATTGACGGCGTGAACTACCAGATCGATATCACCCAGCCGGCGCGCTATGACGGCGAATGTCAGCCCGTTAATCCGCAGGCCGAGCGAATTAAAAACCTGACCTTTAACGGCAAGCCAATCGATCAGAACGCCACTTTCCTCGTCGCGACCAATAACTACCGCGCTTACGGCGGTAAATTCCAGGGCACCGGCGAGGATCATATCGCGTTCGCCTCGCCGGATGAAAACCGCTCGGTGCTGGCGGCGTGGATTGGCGCGGAGTCGAAGAAAAACGGCGAGATCCATCCGGCGGCGGATAACAACTGGCGACTGGCGCCGATCCATAGCAGCGTACCGCTGGATATTCGCTTTGAAACCTCACCGGGCGATAAGGCCGCGGCGTTTATCAAAGAGAAAGCGCAATACCCGATGCGCCAGGTCGCAACCGACGATATCGGTTTTGCCATTTATCAGCTGGATTTGAGTCAGTAATTGCCCGTTCCCCGGTTGCGCTACGCCTACCGGGGCTACCCAGGCATCACCCTCAGGCTACCTGTTCGTGGTTCGCCAGAACCGCGGGCAGGTTCAGCTCAATCCAGTCCGCCAGCGCCGCCACCTTCTCGCTTACCTGCTCACCGAGCGGAGTCAGACTATATTCAACGTGCGGCGGTACCACCGGGTACGACACGCGGTTAAGAAAGCCATCCTGCTCCAGCGCCTGCAACGACTGGGCCAGCATCTTTTCGCTGACGCCGCCGATCTTACGCCGCAGATCGCTAAACCGATGGGTGCCATCGCGCAGGGACACCAAAATCAGTACGCCCCAGCGGCTGGTCACGTGCTTGAGCACTTCCCGCGAGGGGCACTGTTCGGCAAACAGGTTGCCGTTCCGTAGCTGCTCGCTTAGCGTCAGATTCGCCATATTCACACTTACCTTTTTGTACGTACTTACTAAAAGTTAGTTAAGGTGTTAGCTTACCACAACTGCCAATGAACACGAAGGAGAAGACTTATGATCGCCATTACCGGCGCCACCGGCCAGCTTGGCCAGCACGTCCTGGAAAATCTGTTAACTACCGTCCCCGCAGGCCAGGTTGTGGCTATCGTGCGCAACCCGGCGAAGGCCGAATCGCTGAGTCAACAGGGCGTGGTGGTTCGTCAGGCCGACTACAGCGATGAAGCCGCGTTGACCGCCGCCCTGCAGGGCGTAGACAAACTGCTGCTGATCTCGTCCAGCGAAGTCGGCCAGCGTGCCGTCCAGCACCGTAACGTAATTAACGCGGCGAAAGCCGCCGGCGTAAAATTTATCGCCTACACCAGCCTGCTGCACGCCGATACCTCCCCGCTGGGGCTGGCCGATGAGCATATCGCCACCGAGAAAATGCTCGCCGACTCCGGCATTGCGTATGCTCTGCTGCGCAACGGCTGGTACACCGAAAACTATCTCGCCAGCGCGCCGCCGTCGATTGAGCACGGCGTGTTTATCGGCGCGGCCGGTAACGGCAAAATCGCCTCCGCGACCCGCGCAGACTACGCCGCCGCCGCCGCTCGCGTTATCGCCGAAGAGGGCCACGCCGGAAAAGTGTATGAACTGGCGGGCGATGAGGCGTGGACGCTGAGCGAACTGGCCGCTGAGCTGAGCAAACAAAGCGGTAAAAACGTGGTGTATCAAAACCTCAGCGAAGCCGACTTCGCCGCCGCGCTGAAGAGCGTCGGGCTACCTGCCGGTCTGGCGGATATGCTGGCGGATTCTGATACCGGCGCGTCCAAAGGCGGTCTGTTCGACGATAGCTGCACCCTGAGTAAGCTAATCGGTCGCCCAACCACGACGCTGGCAGAGAGCGTCAAAGGCATTCTGTAACTGTTACATAGCGGTTAATTTTTGTAGCATCCCGGCGGACCATCCTCAATAATAAAAGGATGTCCGTCGGGAGTTATCGCATGCAAGGCGTACCAGAACAGTTCAGTGATGAAAGAGACAGCGCGCGCTTTCGCCATCTGGCGCAGCTGCCCGGCGTTGAGCTGTACCATGCCCATATCTCCCGCTACGCCTTTGAACCGCACACCCATGAAGCCTTTGGTATCGGCGCGATCGAGCTCGGCGCCGAGCGTTTTCGCTATCGCGGCAGCCAGCACGTGGCTTCGGTTAACTCGATCGTCACCATGAACCCCGATGAGCTGCACACCGGCGAGGCAGAGACCGCCGACGGCTGGCGCTATCGAATGATTTATCTCGACCCGGATACGCTGGAAGAGGTGACCGGCGAACGCCACTGGTGGTTCAGCGAGGTGGTTCGCCAGGATCCGCTGCGCTCCCGGCAAATCGGCAATCTTATCTATGGCCTGTGGCATACCGACGATCCGCTGGCGCAGCAGGGCCTGCTGCTGGATCTCATCGATACCTTCCGTCCGTTTGCCCATCACGCCGCTGCGCTGCCCGAGGCCCGCCACCGCTTCGAGCGGGTACGCGACTATCTGCACGACAATTATATGCGTACGGTCACCCTCGATGAGCTGGCGCAGGTGGCGGCGCTCAGCCCATACCATTTTCAACGCCAGTTCAAAGCGCACTTTCACGTCACGCCGCACCAGATGCTGATGGCGATTCGCCTGTGGCGCGCCAAAGCGTTTCTCACCCACGGCATGCCCGCCGCCGACGTTGCTCTCGCCGCCGGGCTGACCGACCAGTCGCACCTGACGCGCGCCTTCACTCGCCGCTACGGCATTACGCCGGTGCGTTATCAAAAGCAGGTTCTCCCGCGCTAATGCGCAACCTCATACAATATTCCCGCTTTTGCCTCGCCTACACTGTCGCCAACGAAAAGAGTAATGGAAGGCGTGATGATTAGTGGTGTGCTGTACGCCCTGCTGGCAGGGCTGATGTGGGGATTGATATTCGTGGGTCCTTTACTGGTGCCGGAATACCCGGCTGTTTTACAGTCGATGGGGCGCTATCTGGCGCTGGGGCTGATCGCTCTGCCGCTGGCCTGGCTGGGCCGCGCGCGGCTGCGCCAGCTCACCGGGAAAGACTGGTGGACAGCGCTGGGGCTGACCATGATGGGCAACTTAATCTATTACGTCTGCCTGGCCAGCGCCATTCAGCGTACCGGCGCGCCGGTATCGACCATGATTATCGGCACCCTGCCGGTCGTGCTGCCGGTTTTCGCTAACCTGCTCTATAGCCAGCGCGACGGCAAGCTGCCGTGGCGACGCCTGTTCCCGGCGCTGGTCTGTATTGCCCTCGGCCTGGCGTGCGTCAATATCGCCGAGCTGCATCAGGGCTTACCTGATTTCAGCCCGTGGCGCTACGGTTCCGGTATCGCGCTGGCACTGATCTCGGTGGTGTGCTGGGCCTGGTACGCGCTGCGCAACGCCCGCTGGCTGCGGGAAAATCCGGATAAGCCACCGATGATGTGGGCCACCGCGCAGGCGCTGGTGACCCTGCCGGTATCCCTGGCCGGATACCTTATCGCCTGCGGGTGGCTGCACGGCCAGCACGCGGACTTTCCGCTCCCCTTCGGCCCGCGCCCGGCGGTATTTGTCACCCTGATGCTGGCGATCGCCATTTTCTGCTCATGGGTCGGCGCGTGGTGCTGGAACGTTGCCAGCCAGCGCCTGCCAACGGTGATCCTCGGGCCGCTGATCGTCTTCGAAACCCTTGCCGGACTGCTGTATACCTTTATTCTGCGCCAGAGCCTGCCCCCGTTTCTCACCTTCAGCGGTATCCTGCTGCTGGTGCTCGGCGTGGTGTCCGCCGTGCGTGCCCGCCCGGAAAAGCCCGCGCTGCAGGAGCTGGTCAGCGAGAAAAAATAGCCTGGTATCCTAAAGGGGTATTCCCAGGAATATAAGATGCATTTAAAATACAACTTATATTCTTGATGACGAGGTAACTGCTATGGCTTTCCGTGACCAACCTTTAGGCGAGCTGGCGCTGACGATTCCGCGCGCCTCCGCGCTGTTCCGTCAATACGATATGGACTACTGCTGCGGCGGCAAACAGACGCTGGAGCGCGCGGCGTCGCGCAAAGAGCTGGACGTCGCGGTGATTGAAGCCGAGCTGGCCAAACTGGCGGAAGAGCCGGTAGAGCGCGACTGGCGGGCTGCGCCCTATGCGGACATCATCGATCACATTATCGTTCGCTATCACGACCGGCATCGCGAGCAGCTGCCGGAGCTGATTTTACAGGCCACTAAAGTCGAGCGCGTTCACGCCGACAAGCCCAACGTTCCGAAAGGTTTAACCAAGTACCTGACCATGCTGCACCAGGAGCTTTCCAGCCATATGATGAAAGAGGAGCAGATTCTGTTCCCGATGATCAAACAGGGCATGGGAACGCAGGCCGGCGGTCCTATCAGCGTCATGGAAAGCGAACATGATGACGCGGGCGAGCTGCTAGAGGTGATTAAGCACATCACGCAGAACGTGACGCCGCCGGCGGAAGCCTGCACTACCTGGAAAGCGATGTACAACGGCATCAACGAGCTGATTGATGACCTGATGGAGTACATCAGCCTTGAAAATAACGTCCTGTTCCCGCGCGCCCTCGCCGGAAAGTAAATAAAAAGGCGCCCGCAGGCGCCCTCGACATTGTCAGTCTTATTGGCCACCCCGGGTGGCCTTTTTTATGACGGACCGTTGCAAGCAACGTTAAAAACCGCTGCCGAAGATTTTTTATTTCGCCAGGCGCTTCTTGCCGGCAAACAGCCAGCCCGCGCCGAGCAGCACAAACCACAGCGGGGTCACCATCAGCGCTTCGCGGGTATCGGCTTCCAGCGTCAGCAGGACCAGGACAAAGACGAAGAATGCCATGCACACCCAGCACATCAGTTTGCCCAGCGGCATCTTATATTTGGACTGCTCATGCAGCTGCGGACGCTTTCTGCGATAGGCCAGATACGAGCACAGGATAATCGTCCAGACGAACATAAACAGGATCGCCGACACCGTGGTAATCATGGTAAACGCCGCGATCACGCTTGGATTGACCATCAGCATCACCACGCCGCCCAGCAGACACATACAGGAGAAGGTCAGGCCTTTCGCCGGTACCGCGCGCTTCGACAGCTTGGCGAACATTTTCGGCGCCTGTCCGTCCTGCGCCAGACCGAACAGCATACGGCTGGTGGAGAACACGCCGCTGTTAGCGGAAGAGGCCGCCGAGGTCAGCACCACGAAGTTGATCAGGCTTGCCGCCGCCGGCAGCCCGACCAGCACAAACAGTTCAACGAACGGGCTCTTTGACGGCACGACGGAGCTCCACGGCGTCACTGACATAATCACGATCAGCGCAAAGACGTAGAACATAATGATACGGATTGGAATTGAGTTAATCGCCCGCGGCAGGGATTTCTCAGGATCTTTCGTTTCCGCCGCCGTGGTTCCCACCAGTTCGATGCCCACAAAGGCGAAGACCGCTATCTGGAAGCCGGCAAAGAATCCGCTGATGCCTTTCGGGAACCAGCCGCCGTCATTCCACAGATGGGCGAAAGAAGCTTCTACCCCGGTCGGTGACTGGAAGTGCATCATCACCATCACCAGGCCGACGACGATCAGCGCCACGATAGCGACGATTTTGATCATCGCAAACCAGAACTCCATCTCGCCGAACATCTTCACGGTGGCGAGGTTAAGGCCCAGCAGCAGCAGGATGACCGCCAGCGAGGCGACCCAGTCGGAGAGTCCCGGGAACCAGAACTGCGCGTAGGCGGTGATCGCCACCACGTCCGCCATCCCGGTTACTACCCAGCAGAACCAGTAGGTCCAGCCGGTAAAATAGCCTGCCCAAGGGCCCAGCAGGTCGGCGGCAAAATCGCTGAACGACTTGTATTCGAGATTCGACAGCAGCAGTTCGCCCATGGCGCGCATGACGAAAAACAGCATAAAGCCGATGATCATATAAACAAAAATAATTGACGGCCCGGCAAGGCTGATGGTTTTGCCTGAGCCCATAAACAGCCCGGTGCCGATCGCACCACCGATAGCAATAAGCTGAATATGCCGGTTAGTGAGATTTCGCCGCAGCGATTGTTCAGTCGGAGCCTGTTCGTCGGCAGCGACTTTTACCTGATCTACCATGTGATTTTTTCCTGTTGTACCTGTCTGTGTTGTTCGGGCTCTGCTGGCCCTTCATTCGTCTTAACCCTGGAACGAGGGTTTATCGATATTAGGTAAGAATCGGAGGGATGAATACTATGATTTAGATATAATGTTAATTTTATGTTTAAAGTGAGTGTTATATCACTCAGGTTACGCGAAACAGCTCACAAAAATACACCCATTAAGCAGATATGCAATATAAAGCTCCGAAAAACGCTCAACTTAAGGGTTTTACACTATTTAAAGCGGCCTCCTCCCCCGTACGGGAGAGGAAGCACCTGCTGTTTAGATAATATCCAGCAGTTCAACTTCAAAAATCAGGGTACTGAACGGAGGAATGGATGCGCCCGCGCCGCGCTCGCCGTAGGCCAGGCTGTGCGGAATGGTCAGTTCCCATTTGGAACCCACTGGCATCAGGGTCAGCGCTTCAATCCAGCCGCCGATTACGCCTGTCACCGGGAATTCAGCCGGTTCGCCGCGTGCGACGGAGCTATCGAAGACGGTACCGTCGATCAGTTTGCCGGTGTAGTGGACGCGAACGCGGTCAGTACGCGCCGGGATCGGGCCTTCGCCCTGGGTCAGAACGCGGAACTGCAGACCAGATTCGGTGCTGTTCACGCCTTCGCGCTCGCGGTTCTCTTCCAGGTATTTCTCGCCATCCGCGGCCATTTCCTGGAAACGCTCGCGACGCACGGCGTCAGCGCGTTCGTGGATTTCACGCAGCGCGCGGTGAACGGCTTCCACCGGCACCTGCGGCTGTTTACCTTCCAGCGCGTCAGCAATACCGGCGACCAACGCTTCCGGCAGCAGCCCCTGCAGGCCAGATTCGCTCAGCTGTTGTCCAACCTGCAAGCCGATACCGTAACTTGCCTGTGCTTCGATCGTGTCAAAAGTTGGGGTTGCCATCTTTGTTCCTTTTTTCGTGGGAGCTCTCATGCTCTCTGGCTTCCAAAATGCAAAAGACGATGAGCAGAGAAAAGAGGTGGAAAGCATATCAGCCATAGCACGACGGGTAAAACTTTGTCGCCTGGATGATGACAAATCTAAGGGAAACAGAAACAATAGAGAGATAAGGTTAACCTCACGAAACATTGCTTTGTCTCGTCCTTCAGGAAGTTAGCCATTTATACCCGTCATACTTTAAGTTGCAGGAGCGTTGGCTTCGCCAGCGCGCCCCAGTCACATAGTTATCTATGCTCCTGGGAACTTACTGGCTTGCCGCGTTACTCGGCCTGCGGCCCCGCCCCTACGGGGCCAGCGCAAGCGCTGTTCAAGGCAAACCTTGTCCTGCGACTTAAATTATTTAGGGTATATACTTTATTTACAGGATAAAAATATGCGGAGCAGGAGGAAAGCCATGCCCGGGCGCTTTGAACTGACATCTACCCTGGCGAAGATCTGGCACGCCCCGGATCATTTTCGCCTCATGGATCCGCTACCGCCGATGCACCGCCGGGGCATCATTGCCGGAGCGCTACTGGTGATTATCGGCGTTCTGCTCCCTTCCGAGGATAACAGCAGCGAGGTTCAGGCCAGCCGCGAGGCGAACATCAACCTGCAATCCCAGTCACAGCCCTCTTCCGGCAATCAGGCTGTCCCGCTGCCGCCCATCACCAATACGCCGCCCGTAAACGATGCCGATCAGGTGGCGCCGGTCGCGCCGGAGCCGATTCAGGATGAGCAGCCGGACCAGCCGCAGCAGCAGACCGCTTCCCAGCCTTATCAGGAGCCGCAGTCGACTCCCGGCATTGAGCAGCAGTGGCGGACCTACCGCATTGAATCCGGCAAAACCCTCGCACAGCTGTTCCGCGACCACAACCTGCCGCCGACCGACGTTTACGCCATGGCCCAGGTGGAAGGCGCAGGAAAACCGCTAAGCTCACTGCAAACCGGGCAGACGGTACAGATCCGTCAGAACGCCAATGGCGTAGTCACCGGGCTGACTATCGATACCGGCGGCGGGCAGCAGGTGCTATTTACCCGCCAGTCGAACGGTAGCTTTATTCGCGTCCGATAAGGTCTCACGGCCGGGTAATTGACCCGGCCTGCGGTGAAGCTTTGCCGGGCTTATTCACCCACCAGATCCCGGCGCACACCAGCGCCAGCGCAACCGCATATTTCAGCTCGAGAATATTCTCGCCGAGGAAGATGGCCGACAGCACGGTGCCGGCTACCGGAACCACAAAGTTGAACGGCGCGATCGTACTCACCCGGTTATGCTTGAGCAGCACGCTCCATAGAGCAAAAGCAATGGAAGAGAGCAGCGTCAAATAAGCCAGAACCAGCGCAGCAGCTGCGCTGTGAACCTCAAGGGTGCCGCCGGTCAGATAGCCGCCGCCGACCAGTACCAGGCCGCCAAACGCCAGCTGCCAGCCGGTCATCACCGTCGGGTCAACCGTCTGCGAAATGCGCTTACCGTACAGCGTCGCCGCCGACAGGATAAACGCCGCCAGCACTACAAAGCCGTCGCCCTGCCAGATAAAGCTAAAATCGCTCAATGAATGATTAACGTTCACCAGCATCACGCCGGCAAAGCCGACAATACAGCCGATGGCTTTGTTGTAGCTCAGCCTGTCATTCTGATAGATAAAGTGCGCCAGCAGAACGCTGAAGAAGGTACCTGTGGCGTTCATAATCGATCCCTTCACGCCGGTGGTAAACGCGAGGCCAACGTAGAAGAAAACGTACTGGATAGACGTTTGCGTGATGCCCAGTATCGCCAGCTGGCCGCACTGACGGGGATTTAAGCGAGCGATTGGCTTACGCTGCGCCAGCGCGAAGAGCAGCAGCAGCGCGCCGGCAAACAGGAAGCGATAGCCAGCAAAGACGATTTTAGACGGCACATCATCAGTGGCAATCTGAAACAGTTCATAGCCGCTTTTAATCGCCGGGTAGGAGCTTCCCCACAGCAGACAGCAGAGGGTTGCGCAGGCATAAGCCACTTTCTTGCGGGAAAAAATCGAGGGTGCGTCCATTCACTTCACCAGAAATAAAATAGTGTTTTATTTTATTATCCAGAAAGTTGCTAAGAATAGCCACCATACCAGGAAAAGATTCGACAAATACAGAAAAGCAAAACGCCGGCACAAGGCCGGCGTCTCGACGTGAGTTGAGTAATTAATTACTCAGCTACAACGTTAACAACCAGTTTAGCGAAAACTTCGCTGTGAACCTGGAAGTCCACTTCGTGCTCACCGGTGGTGCGCAGAACGCCGTTCGGCAGACGAACTTCGCTCTTAGCAACGGCAACGCCAGCTGCAGTTACAGCGTCAGCGATGTCGCGAGTACCGATGGAACCGAACAGTTTACCTTCGTCGCCAGATTTAGACGCGATGGTAACGGTGCCCAGTGCGTTGATTGCTTCAGCACGTGCGTTAGCAGCGCTCAGAACTTCTGCCAGTTTGGCTTCCAGTTCAGCACGGCGTGCTTCGAAGAATTCAACGTTTTTCTTGGTAGCAGGAACAGCTTTACCCTGTGGTACCAGGAAGTTACGAGCATAGCCCGCTTTAACGTTAACCTGATCACCCAGGCTACCCAGGTTTGCTACTTTATCAAGCAGAATAACTTGCATTACCTTATCCTCTCAAAGTCGTATTAATGGACCGTGACCGATTACTGATGACGATCAGTGTACGGCAGCAGGGACAGGTAGCGAGCGCGTTTGATTGCGCGTGCCAGCTGACGCTGATATTTTGCACGGGTACCGGTGATACGGCTCGGGACAATCTTACCGCTTTCGGTGATGTAGTTTTTCAGCGTAGCGATATCTTTATAGTCGATCTCTTGAACGCCTTCCGCGGTGAAACGGCAGAACTTGCGACGACGGAAATAACGTGCCATATGGCTAGTCTCCAGAATCTATCAATTCAATCTGCTCGGCATGCAGAACCATTTTGCTCAAGCCGTTCTTTGCCTTGTGGCAAGAGATGAACCCTCGAACGATTACTGCGCTACCGACCGTTATACTGTGAGTAATGGCCTGGTTCTCGTGTCCGCTGATTATCACGGGCATTTGGCACCATGCCTGCCGGTGAAAACCGGCTTCCTCCTGCACTGAACGATGCTCAAGCACGAACTGGCAGTGTGGAATTCCTGACGGGCTGACCTTACGAAGTGGAGTCCTGCATACTATGCCGGACAGCTCCAGACGGTTGGTCATCAGGATTACTCTTCAGAATCCCCAGCTTCAGAATCATCTGCGGTTTCGTTGGCGAAATCTTCGCGACGCTCGCGGCGCTCGTCTTTCGCTTTAACCATCGGAGATGCTTCGGTAACAGCGTGCTTAGTACGCATTACCATGCTGCGGATAACGGCGTCGTTGAAGCGGAAGTTAGTTTCCAGCTCATCGATCGCTTCCTGCGGCGCTTCAACGTTCAGCAGAACGTAGTGAGCTTTGTGCAGTTTGTTGATCGGATAAGCCAGCTGACGGCGGCCCCAGTCTTCCAGACGGTGGATCGTACCTTCTGCTGCAGTGATTGCACCAGTGTAACGTTCGATCATGCCCGGAACCTGTTCGCTCTGGTCAGGATGGACCATAAAAACGATTTCGTAATGACGCATCGAATTGCTCCTTACGGATTATTCAGCCTCCTGTCTGGGTCAGCCGCGGCCCATGGAGGCAAGGAACGTGTTAAAGGGCGGCTGAAAAATTGACGCGTCATAATACGGGCGAGCGGGGTTTAAGACAAGTGAATTGTGCAAATAATTCGCACTAAGCGCGAAGTGGCCTTAAGCCAGTGATTTAAAATTAATCAACGGCGGAAGCGACAATTTTTTGAACAACTGCATCAGAAATGGTCGCGATACGCCAGCGAGGCAGCGATTACACTTAGATCAGAAGCAATCCATACCCCAGGGAAGCGGGTTAACGTCAGGATTGTCATAAGGAGCGTAGATGATGAAATACATCCTCATAACCGTAATGGCAGTGCTTTTATTGAGCGCCAACGCGCTGGCTGCTATTAAAATCGATGCCCGCCAGGCCCGCAACATGGACGATGTGCAGAGCCTCGGCGTTATCTATATTAACCACAACATCGCCACCGAGCAGGAAGCCGACCAGGCGCTTAGTCAGCAGAGCGATGCTCAGGGAGCGAAGTATTTCCAGCCGATCCTCATCCATGAACCGGGAAGCGACGGTCCGATTCACGCCAGTGCCGCCATTTACCGCTAGTTTTCCCGGATCGTTGGCTTCTTCCCGTTGCAGGGGGAAGCCAACGATGGCATTGCCCGGCGGGCATATCCGCACAATAGCGCCTTAATGCAATTGAGAATTATTTTTTCTCGTGACTTATCAGCGCCAGCGTAACCTGATTTAATCACTTTTTAACCGCATGATTTTCCGGAGTGCTTCATGGTTCCGCGTTTTGCCACGCTAAGCCGTATCCCAAAAGGAGTTTGGGTTCTTGGCGGTGTTAGCCTGCTGATGGATGTTTCCTCGGAAATGATCCACAGCCTGCTCCCTTTATTTATGGCCACTACGTTGGGGGCCAGCGTCATTATTATCGGCATTATCGAAGGCGTTGCCGAAGCTACCGCGCTGATGCTGAAGGTTTTCTCTGGCGTCTTCAGCGATTATGTCGGCAAACGCAAAGGCCTTGCGCTGCTCGGCTATGGCCTGGGTGCGCTGAGCAAGCCTCTTTTCGCCATCGCGCCCACCTCAGGCGTGGTGTTTAGCGCGCGAATGATCGACCGCGTGGGCAAAGGAATACGCGGCGCGCCGAGGGATGCGCTGGTCGCCGACGTCACCCCGCCGGAAATCCGCGGCGCCGCCTACGGGCTGCGCCAGGCGCTGGACACTATCGGCGCTTTTCTGGGGCCGCTGCTTGCCGTCGCGCTGATGTTTCTCTGGGATAACGACTTCCAGTCTATTTTCTGGATCGCGGTCATTCCTGCCGCGTTCTCCATCGCTTTATTAGGCTTTGGGCTAAAAGAGCCAAAAACGCCGGTCACCCGGAAACGAACCAATCCCCTGCGCAGCGAGAACCTAAAAAAGCTTTCAGCCACCTACTGGTGGGTTGTGGTTATCGGCTCGATATTTACTCTCGCCCGCTTCAGCGAAGCGTTTCTGGTACTGCGTGCCCAGCAGATGGCGATCCCGCTGTTCGCGATTCCGCTGGTGATGGTCGCGATGAATCTGGTGTACAGCCTGACGGCTTATCCGTTCGGTAAACTATCGGACAGCATGAGCCACAGCAAAATGCTGCAGTGGGGTCTGCTGGTGCTGATCGCCGCCGATATCGTGCTGGCGCTGAGCAGCCACTGGAGCACGCTTCTGGCCGGCGTCGCGCTGTGGGGTATTCATATGGGCATGACGCAGGGTCTACTGGCGGCGATGGTGGCGCAAACCGCCCCGCCGGAGCTGCGCGGAACGGCGTTCGGGATGTTCAACCTGGTGAGCGGCGTTGCGCTGCTGCTGGCCAGCGCAGGTGCGGGGGGGCTGTGGGAGGTATTCGGTGCTGCCTCGACGTTTTACGCCGGAGCGGTAATCTGCGTGCTGACGCTTATTGGTATGCGCTGTATGCCATCGGCTTATCAGCAAAACTAAAATGGCTCCGGAGCAGACCGGTTGATTCATCATAAAGATGAATGCTCCGGAGCACGTGTTTCACTTTTGCCCGTAATAGGCATTTGGCCCATGCTTGCGCATAAAGTGCTTGTCCATCAGCCAGCTATCGATGGGCTTCAGCTGCGGATTGATCCCGCGAGCAATCCACGCCATCCGCGCCACCTCTTCCATCACCACCGCGTTATGCACCGCATCGTGCGCATCTTTGCCCCAGGCAAAAGGCCCGTGCTGATAAACCACGATGCCCGGCGTATGCAGCGGCTCAACGTCTCCTAGCGTTTCGATAATCACGTGGCCGGTGTTCAGCTCATAAGCCTCCGCCACTTCCTGCGCGCTTAACGCCCGGGTGCAGGGAATATCGCCAAAGAAGTAGTCCGCGTGGGTCGTCCCCAGCGCGGGAATAGCCAGGCCCGCCTGCGCCCAGGCCGTCGCGTGCGTCGAGTGGGTATGCACCACGCCGCCGAGGCTCGGATAGCGACGATATAGCGCCAGGTGCGTGGCGGTATCGGAAGAAGGGCGATAGCGCCCTTCCACCACCTTACCCTCGAGATCGACTACCACCATATCATCCGCTTTCATGATCTCGTAGGCGACGCCGCTGGGCTTAATCGCTACCAGCCCGCGTTCGCGGTCAATGGCGCTGACGTTACCCCAGGTAAAAGTGACCAGTCCGTAACGCGGCAAATCCATATTGGCGTCAAAGACCTGCTGTTTTAACGTGTGCATTATGCCGCCTCCACCAGACCGGCGCGGGCCATCCGCGCCCTCACCCAATCGCGTGCTTTCGCAACTTCAGCGGCCGGATCGTCGGTCGTTTCGCTCCACATTTCAATCAGATACGGGCCGCAGTAGCCCGTCTGCTTGAGCGTTTCGAAACAACGTTCAAAATCGACGACGCCTTCACCGAACGGCACGTTTTTAAACACGCCGGGCTTCGTATCTTTGACGTGCACCGCCACGATATGACCCATTCCGGCCTGAAGCTCCATCTGCACGTCGTTATCCCAGGCGGACAGGTTGCCGATATCCGGATAGAGCTGGAACCACGGATTATTCAGGTAGTGGGCATAGCCCAGCGCCTTGCTGATCGAGTTCATCAGCGGGTAGTCCATGATTTCCATCGCCAGCGTCACCTGCGCGCGGCTCGCCATTTCGACGCTCTCTTTTAGCCCGTCGCGGAAACGACGGCGCGTCTCGTTATTGGCTTCCTGGTAGTACACGTCGTAACCCGCCAGTTGGATAACGCGAATCCCCACATCCTGCGCCAGCCGAATCGCTTTGCGCATAATCTCCAGGCCCTGCGCACGAACCGCGTCGTCTTCACTACCGAGCGGAAAGCGGCGATGGGCGCTCAGGCACATAGAGGGTACCCGCACCCCGGTTTCGGCAATCGCGTTGACCAGCGCAAGGCGCTGCTCCCGGCTCCAGTCTAGTCGCGCCAGACGGGCGTCCGTTTCATCTACCGACATTTCGACGAAATCAAAGCCGAGTTCTTTCGCCAGCCGCAGGCGTTCTTGCCAGCACTCCCCCGCGGGGAGCGCTTTTTCATAGATACCGAGCGGAATTTGTTTTGACAGCATGACCGCTCCTTAGCCCCACAGCTGGGCGATAGAACGTTTAAACTGCCGGGCGGCCTCTACCGGAGAGGCAGCGTCGCGAATGCTGCGACCGGCGATAAAGACGTGAATGGGAATACCTTTAAACAGCGGTAAATCTTCCAGCGCCAGGCCGCCGGTGACGGTGACTTTAAAGCCCATTTCAGACAAGCGTTTGATCGCGCTGATATCCGCCTCGCCCCACGCCACGCCGGCCGCCTGGGCATCGCGGCTACGGTGATAGACCACCTGCTGAATACCCGCTTCGCGCCACTCCTGCGCCTGCTCCCAGGTCCAGTAGCCGGTCAGTTCGATCTGAACATCGCCGTTGAACTCTTTCGCGACATCCAGCGCGCCTTTGGTGGTGTTGATGTCCGCGCAGCAGATCACGGTGACCCAATCGGCGTTGGCTTCAAAGCACATGCGGGAGAGAATTTTACCGGCATCGGCGATTTTGGCGTCCGCCAGCACGATTTTATTGGGATAGAGCGCCTTCAGGTCGCGAACGGCGCGTACGCCTTCAGCCACACAAAGAATGGTGCCGACTTCAATAATGTCCACTTCATCGGCTATCAGGCGCGTCGTTTCATACGCGGAAGACATGGATTGGTTATCAAGCGCAACCTGCAACATAGGTAATGACATTGTAGTGTTCCTTTTAAACGGCCGCCGCCGTGGCGTTATCAATTAATTCCAGCACTTCCTGCGCGGTGCGGCAGGCGCGTAAACGGTCAAAGTTGGCTTCATCTTCAAACAGATTAACGATTTGCATGATGCCGACTTCCTGATGGGTATTGGCATCCACGGCCGCCATGGTGATCAGAATATCGACCGGGTCGTTATCCTCGTGATTAAAAACCAGCGGCGTTTTCAGCGTGACCAGCGCAAAGCCGGTTTTCTTAACCCCCTCTTCTGGGCGGCCATGCGGCATCGCCAGACCGGGAGCAATCACAAAATAGGGGCCATGCTGGGCTACGCCATCCAGAATGGCCTGGTAGTAGCGCGGCTCAACGACATCCGCCTTTACCAGTAAATCAACGCTCAGCTTGACGGCTTCCTGCCAGGTGCTGGCGTCGGCTTGTAAAAGGATGGAGTTGTTATCCACCAGCGAGTCACGTAATTTCATTTAGCCTCCTTACTTCACATCCTGCGGAAAGTGCGCTTTGATCACTTCCAGCAGTTTTGGGCCGAAATCCGCAGGCGATAGCATGTTGCGCACCCCAACCACATACTTGTTGCCGGAGACGCTAATCTCACCGGCGATATGGGTGGAGGCGATGATGATATCCGCACCGTTTAGTTCACTTTTGTATTCACCCACCGCGCAGCTGTTTACCGTGTGATCGATATTTGACTGGGTCAAAAACTGGTCCACCTTCATCTTCATGATCATGGAACTTCCTTGCCCGTTGCCACATACAGCCAGAATACGTACGGTCATAGTCAAAACTCCTTATTGAGCAGAAGCATCTGCCAGTTGTTTTTCCGCGTCCTCTTCAGCACGCAGCGTGCGCCCTGCGAAGAACATATAAGCCAGTGCGATAATGATGATGACGGCTATAAACGCGATACCGATGGAGGCGAAGCCCTGCATCATCGGCGGCGCCAGAATTGACCAGTCCGCCATGCCCATCCAGGCGCTCATGCCGGTCAGCTTCACCGCCCAGACGCAGCCAAAGATTTCGATCATCCCCATCACCAGACAAATCTTGAGCGCCGCGCGCCAGCCGCCAAAATGGTTAGCAAACACGCCGATGGTGGCGTTAGAGAAGAACATCGGGATAAAACCCGGAATAATCAGAATGGAAGAGCCGAAGCCGACCAGAATACCGACGGCGATCAGTTGGCCGATGGTGCCCCACATAAAGCCCCAGACGACGGCGTTTGGCGCAAAGCTATAAATCGCGGCGCAGTCAATCGCCAGCACGGCGCCGGGAATCAGGCGCTGGGAGATACCGTTGAACGCTTCCGAAAGTTCGGCGACGAACATGCGCACGCCCTGGGTGATAATGAAAATAGCGACGGCGAACGAGAAGCCGGTTTGCAGGATATAGATTGTCCAGTGGGTTTTACCCGCCATCGCCTGTACGGTGTCGATGCCGAAGGAGAGCAAAATCGCGCCGAAGAAAATGGTCATCACGATAGCCGTGGAGACAATGTTGTCGTGAAAGATGTTCAGCCAGCCAGGCAGCTTGAGATCCTCAACGCTCTCCTCTTTTTTACCCAGATACGGGGCGATCTTGTAAGCAATCCATGAAGCGAACTGCTGCTGGTGTCCGATGGAGAAGCCGCAGCCGTCGGTCACTTCCTGCGTCGGCTTATACATCATATTTGAGGTAATGCCCCAATAGAGTGACACCAGCACCGCCGTGCAGATAATCGTCGTCCACATCGTGTAGCCGAAGATATAAAAAGAGACGGCAATCAGCCCCGCCTGCTGGAACATGATGTGCCCGGTAAGCATGATGGTACGAATACCGGTAATACGCCGCAGCAGGACATAACAAATATTCAGCGCCAGGGCTAACAGCACGGCATAGCCCACCCAGCTGTAAGCATCGCCCATCCTCTCAATGGTCGCCATCATGGAGGCATAGGTATCAGAGATAGCGCCGTTGATGCCGTAAACTTCAGACATTTTCGCCACCACCGGTTTAAACGTGCTGGTCAGAATGCCGGAGCCGGCCTGCAGCAGCATAAAACCGATAATGGTTTTAATTGTCCCTTTAACGATAACGCTGGCGCTTTTGCGCAGCAGGATATAGCCCAGGCAGGTCACAATACCCAGCAGCAGCGGGGCGTTGGTCATAACCTGGTTAAAGAACACGGTAAAGATGTGGTAGAGAATCTCCATAACACACTCCAGAAAGTGGACGCTCTGAACGCACGCTACGCCCAGGTTGGTTGTTGCGATCACTCTAATAATCAAAAATAATCACAACAAGATTATATTTGATTAAATGTGACGCACGCCGCAAATAATCATACAATCCATCATGGTATTAATTCTCATTTTCAGAAATTGAAAAATAATATATTAAAATCAATAAAATAAGATAAACCACATATCATAAAGTATACATTCATCTCTTTTTAACTCCCACAACTACTCTCATGAAGGGCAAAATTCAGGATTGCAATCCTGAACAAACGATGCCAGTATTCGTCAAAACAAATCACATCGTGATTACTTTTGATAATATGTGAGGGAAAAACAAATGAGTAAAGTGCAAACCATCACCCGCGAATCATGGATCCTGAACACTTTTCCGGAATGGGGTAGCTGGCTGAATGAAGAAATTGAACAAGAGCAGGTTGCGCCGGGCACCTTTGCGATGTGGTGGTTGGGTTGTACGGGCATCTGGCTGAAATCCGAAGGCGGGGCCAATATCTGCGTCGATTTCTGGTGCGGTACCGGCAAGCAAAGCCACGGGAATCCGCTGATGAAAACCGGCCACCAGATGCAACGTATGGCCGGCGTGAAGAAGCTCCAGCCCAACCTGCGCACCACCCCGTTTGTTCTCGATCCGTTCGCTATTCGCCAGATCGACGCCGTACTGTCCACCCACGATCATAACGATCACATTGATGTGAACGTGGCCGCCGCGGTTATGCAAAACTGCGCCGATGACGTGCCGTTTATCGGTCCGCAAACCTGCGTCGATCTGTGGATTGGCTGGGGCGTACCGAAAGAGCGCTGCATCGTGATGAAGCCGGGCGATGTGGTCAAAATAAAAGACGTCGAAATTCACGCGCTCGACGCTTTTGACCGTACGGCTCTGATTACCTTGCCCGCGGATCAGAAAGCGGCAGGCGTACTGCCGGACGGAATGGATCAGCGCGCGGTGAACTACCTGTTCAAAACGCCGGGCGGCAACCTTTACCATAGCGGCGATTCTCACTACTCCAACTACTACGCGAAGCACGGTAACGAACACCAGATAGACGTGGCTCTCGGTTCCTATGGCGAGAACCCGCGCGGTATCACCGACAAAATGACCAGCGCCGATATCCTGCGCATGGCCGAGTCTCTGAATGCCAAAGTGGTGATCCCGTTTCATCACGATATCTGGTCAAACTTCCAGGCCGATCCGCAGGAAATCCGCGTTCTGTGGGAGATGAAAAAAGACCGCCTGAAGTATGGCTTTAAGCCTTTTATCTGGCAGGTGGGTGGGAAATTCACCTGGCCGCTGGATAAAGACAGCTTTGAATACCACTATCCGCGCGGATTCGACGATTGCTTCACCATGGAACCGGACCTGCCCTTTAAGTCTTTCCTGTAAGGCTTCTCCGGCGGGACCGCCCGCCGGAAATTATCCCCGTCAGCATTAGTATTTTCACCTGATTTCAAATATCATCTTTGCTTATCACTTTTAATCGGATTTGCTCATGACGGAAGCGCAAAGACATCAAATTTTACTGGATTTGCTGGCACAAACGGGATTTGTCACCGTGGAGCAGGTGATTTCCCGGCTGGGAATTTCTCCGGCGACGGCACGACGCGATATCAACAAACTCGATGAAAGCGGCAAGCTGAAAAAGGTCCGCAACGGCGCGGAAGCCATCAGCGAGCAGCGCCCGCGCTGGTCACCAATGAATATTCACCAGGCGCAAAACCACGATGAGAAGGTGCGGATTGCACGCGCGGCTTCGCAGCTGGTGAACCCGGGCGAAAGCATCGTCATAAATTGCGGCTCTACCGCATTCCTGCTTGGGCAAGAACTGTGCGGTAAACCGGTGCAGATCATCACCAACTATTTGCCGCTAGCCAACTACCTGATCGATCAGGAACACGACAGCGTCATTATTATGGGCGGGCAGTATAACCGCAGCCACTCCATCACGCTGAGCCCGCAGGGCAGCGAAAACAGCCTGTACGCCGGGCACTGGATGTTTACCAGCGGCAAAGGGTTGACCGCCGAAGGGTTGTACAAAACCGATATGCTGACAGCGATGGCGGAGCAAAAAATGCTTAACGTTGTCGGCAAACTCGCGGTTCTGGTCGACAGCAGCAAAGTAGGCGAACGCGCCGGAATGCTCTTTAGCCAGGCCGGGCAAATCGACCTGGTTATTACCGGTAAACAGGCCGATGAGGCGATCCTCAAGCAGCTTGAAGATCAGGGCGTTCAGGTGATTCGCGTTTAAAGGTGACGTTGAAAAAATGCCACCGTCGCGGCTAACGCTTCCGGCGTAATGCGGTGACGGACGCCTTTCTGCCAAATGCAGGTTAAGTTGTCGGCCAGTGCGTTTTGCTGCAGCGCCTGCTGCAGGCGGAAGGTCTCCCCCGGCGGCACCACATCATCCTCATCGCCGTGCCAGAGCAGCAGCGGTCGGCTGGCGAGGGTCGCCAGCTGCTGGCTGACGTCCCACTCAGCCAGCTGCCCTGCCTCCCACGAAGGAGAAGGAAAAAGCGTCTGCGAGAGCGAACTGAAATAGCCTGACCCCATCAGGCAGGCGACGCTTTTCAGCTCCGGGTGGTGGGTCATAATCCCTAAGGCCGTCATTCCGCCCATCGATGCGCCGGCCACCGCCAGCCTGTCGTCAGCAAGCCATCCCCGCTCCCGAATCGCCTCCTGTAGCGCCGGAAATTCAATAAAATTGTTCATCAGAATCGGCCAGAAGCGCTGCATCCGCCCCTGTTCGTCTCCCCGGTAGCGCGCGCCGTGTTCCGCTGCATCGGGCATAATCACCCGAAAGCCCGCCTCTGCAAGCGCAACGGCAAAATAGCTGTAGACCAGCTTAGAAGAGGTAAAACCATGGTAAAAGACAATGCAAGGCAGCGCCGTATCCGCGGCGCCCTGCGGGTACGCATGGAGAATCTCCCCACCCGCAAGGTTACGCATTTCTAGTGCAATCATTTACCGTCTCCTTTCTCTCAAGTGATGTTATGTTATTACTCAAGTCACTCGCTCGCACATGATTCATAATCTTGAGAACCAGATTACGCTTTCACGATATTTTCATTCGAAAATCGCGTACGGGATAACAATTTGGGAACATTCCCCGGAAATGACATTCAGGCTACCACTACACTATGACTAACAGGAAACGAGATATGGTTATGCGTAGGTTTGCACCGTGGTTAATGGCAATCGCTTTAACCGGCTGTAGCGCCCTACAAGGGACGCCAAAGGCGCCGCCGCCAGCAACCGACCATCCACAAGAGATCCAGCGTAACCAGACGGCGGGTCTGCAGAAGATGGGGACGGTGAGCGTATTAATGTACGGCTCGCCGATGGATGTAGAGGCTGCGCTGAAGCTCAAAGCAGAGGCGGCTAAAGCTGATTACTACGTCATCATAATGATTGATGACACCATGGTTCCGGGCCAGTGGTATTCGCAGGCAATTTTGTACCGTAAATAGCGGTCAACCTTTAAGCCAGCTTTACACTGTTTTGCATCCATTCACGTTCTCCTGTGCATAATAACGTTCAGCCAGCTGTAACCTGGCAGAACGTTAGCAACGGACTGCCCTCAGGACTATGTGAAATGGAGCTGACGATGAAACGAACTTTTACCCTACCCAGCCTGATGTTGACCACCGTCACGGCCAATACTTCCGCGCAGTCAGCGGAGTTTGCCAGCGCTGACTGCGTAACGGGCCTGAACGAAATTGGCCTGATTTGCGTTAACAACATCTCCGGCAGCCAGCAGGATGTTGAGCACGCCATCGCCGTGCAGGCCGACGAACAGGGCGCGTCCTGGTATCGCATTGTCCAGATGTACGAGGAGCAGCAGCCGGATAACTGGCGGGTACAGGCCATTCTCTATGCCTGAGGCGCCAGGCGTCCGCGTCCCGTTGCCCGTAACAGCAAATCATCCAGCGTCTGCTCATCCAGCCGCATGCCGCCGCGCGTGTCGAGCATCATACGACACCAGGCCTCTGCCAACGGCGGTGAAGCGAAGCGTAATACCTGAGCGCCAACGCCAAGCAGATAAACCAGCCGGGTAATCTCCCGTCCCTGTTCTTCGTGAGGGCGCCGTAGCCACTGCTGCAGCTGCCGCCACGCCCGATCGAAATGACGATTTTGCCCTTTCACTTCCGCGCACTCCGCCGCCAGAAGCTCAAGCGCCGCCGGCTGCTTCATCAGAACACGCATCACGTCCAGGCACATAATATTCCCTGAACCTTCCCAGATACTGTTTACCGGCATTTCACGATACAAACGCGGCAGTTCACTTTCTTCACAGTAGCCGGAGCCGCCCAGCACCTCCATCGCCTCGGCGACGAAGGCGATACCGGATTTGCAGATAGCAAATTTCGCCGCGGGCGTGAACAACCTTGCCCATAGCGCTTCCTGCACATCATTGCGCCTGTCCCAGGCCCTCGCCAGGCGGAACAGAAAGACGGTTTGCCCTTCCAGCCGCAGCGCCATCTGCCCCAGAACCTGACGCATCATCGGCTGATCGACCAGATTTTTACCAAATGCCTGACGCTGCAGAGCATGGTATAACGCTACCGAATAGGCCCGGCGCATCAGCGCATGGCTACCCAGCGCACAGTCAAAACGGGTCAGACCGCCCATTTTGAGAATTTGCCGGACGCCATCACCCTCTTCCCCGACCAGCCAGCCGCAGGCATTGAAAAACTCGGCTTCGCTGCTGGCATTCGCGCGGTTGCCCAATTTATCTTTCAGCCTTTCCAGATGTACGCCGTTACGCTGGCCATCCGGCAACAGGCGCGGAACAAAAAAGCAGGAGAGGCCCGCCGGCGCCTGAGCCAGCACCAGATGAGCATCGCTCTGCGGTACGGAGAAAAACCATTTATGCCCAATCAGATGATAAAAGCCTTCGGCTGTCTTCTCCGCACGGGTCGTATTGCTCAGGACATCAGATCCCCCCTGCTTTTCCGTCATCCCCATGCCGATAAGCAGCCCGCGTTTCTGATTTCCCGGTACCAAATGCGGATCGTAGCGATCGCTTAATAGCGGTGATAACCAGTCGCTAAAGGGCCTGGGTAAGGAACTCTGCAGCAATGGAATAGCGGCAAAGGTCATGGTGGTGGGACACAGGGTTCCCGCTTCTACCTGCGCATGCAGCATAAAGCGGGCAGCGCGGGCAACGAAAGAACCTCCGCGAGCATCCTCCTGCCAGGCGAGGTTATGTACCCGGTTAGCGCATAGTCCCTGCATCAGGAGATGCCAGGCGGGATGGAAACGCACATCGTCAAGCCGCGATCCCGTGGCGTCATAGCGCAGCAGTTCCGGCGGGTTGCTGTTGGCCAGGCGCCCCAGCTCCAGAGATTCGGCCGTCCCCAGCTGTTGACCAATGCTCGCCAGCAGATCGCCATCCCAGCCCGCGCCTTCGCGGACGACGGCTTCACGCAGGGCGGTATCGGACAAGAATAAGTTGCTGTTGCACAGCGGCGAGGGTTGGTTAAATACGGTATGAGTTTGCCAGTGCATTATGTTTCCCTCTAGACTGGCCCCATGAATCTCCAGACAGTTGGTATCACTTAAATTAGTGATAGTCTTAATACTAGTTTTAGACTAGTCGTTGGAGTCCGAATGATTGATGTTCTAGGTCCAGAGAAGCGCAGACGGCGCAGCGTTCAGGAAAAAATCGCCATTGTTCAGCAGAGCTTTGAGCCCGGAATGACCGTGTCGCTGGTCGCCCGTCAGCATGGCGTTGCTGCCAGTCAGCTGTTCCTGTGGCGTAAGCAATATCAGGAAGGCAGTCTCACTGCGGTTGCCGCGGGTGAACAGGTTGTACCCGCGTCGGAGCTGGCATCTGCAATGAAGCAAATTAAAGAGTTACAGCGCCTGCTGGGCAAAAAAACCATGGAAAACGAGCTGCTGAAAGAAGCCGTTGAATATGGCCGACAAAAAAAGTGGATAGCGCACGTGCCCTTGTTGCCGGAGGATGGCGAATAAGCCTTGTCAGTCGTTGCCTCCGGGTCTCACGTGCGCAACTGCATGCCATGGCCCGTCGGTCGAAGGGCTGGCAGGATCGTCGGTGCAAGCGCAAGCCTGATGATACTGAAGCGCTGGCTCGTATCCATACCGTTATCGACGATCTGCCCACCTATGGTTATCGTCGTGTATGGGCACTGCTGCGCAGACAATCAGAAACTGACGACATGGCGGTGATCAATGCCAAACGCGTATACCGCATCATGCGTCAGAATGCGCTGCTGCTTGAGCGTAAACCGGCAATACCGCCCTCGAAGCGGGCGCATAGAGGGAAAGTGGCCGTTGGAGAAAGTAACCAGCGGTGGTGCTCCGACGGCTTCGAGTTCAGCTGTGATAACGGTGAAAAACTGCGGGTCACGTTCGCACTGGACTGTTGCGATCGCGAGGCACTTCACTGGGCGGCAAGTACCGGTGGATATGACAGTGAAACCGTGCAGGACGTCATGCTGGGTGCAGTAGAGCGTCGCTTCGGTAACAGGCTGCCGACATCCCCCGTTGAGTGGCTGACAGACAACGGTTCAGCCTACCGTTCTCATCAGACGCGTCAGTTCGCCAGAATGGTAGGACTGGAGCCAAAACATACGGCGGTACGTAGTCCAGAAAGCAACGGAATGGCGGAGAGCTTCGTGAAAACGATGAAGCGCGACTACATCAGCATCATGCCAAAACCTGACGGGTTAACAGCGGCAAAGAACCTTGCGGAGGCCTTCGAACATTACAACGAATGGCATCCGCACAGTGCACTGGGATATCGTTCGCCACGGGAATATCTGCGGCGGCGAACCAGTAATGGGTAAAGCGATAAAAAGTGTCTGGAAATATAGGGGCCAATCCACCCTCCTTCAATGGCTCTATTCATAAGTATGGACAACGGCGCACTTTCCGTCAGAGAACTCTGTTATAAAGTTCTCTCACAATCAGAAAGGGAATTTCATGATTCATTTAATTATTGAAGCTCGAGAAAATGCGCCGAGCTATATTCCGCTTATCCACCGCCATCTTCCTCATCTCGCGATGAGCGCTATCAAGCAGAACCTGAACGCTTACGGTTACGTCACCTCATTTGATGAAAACAAAATCTGCGATGACATTCTGGAAGAGCAGAACCCCATTGGAAATTTTCTGAATCTCGTCAAAGTATTAAAGCATCGAGGCGCGCAGCTTAAATTCATTAAGCAAACGGGAGATGAACCGGGAGAGGAATTACCCTTGAGCCAGGTCCTGGACTATGTTGAAAAAGGTCTCGACATTGCCCGTCGGATAGAGCGAGAGGATGAACAGGACTGATGAAGATAAGCCATTCCGGAGAATGGCTTATTCAGAAAGAAGAGATTAGCTGCGCTGGCGTACCGCTTCAAACAGGCAAATACCGGTGGCGACCGATACGTTCAGCGACGACACACTACCGGCCATCGGGATGCTGATTAACTCGTCGCAGTGCTCCCGGGTCAGGCGGCGCATGCCTTCACCTTCCGCTCCCATGACCAGCGCCAGCGATCCGGTCATTTTGCTCTGGAACAGCGTATGATCGGCCTCACCGGCAGTACCGACGATCCAGACGTTCTCTTCCTGCAGCAAACGCATGGTACGCGCCAGGTTGGTGACGCGGATCAGCGGGACGTTTTCCGCCGCACCGCAGGCCACTTTTTTCGCCGTGGCATTCAGCTGCGCAGAACGGTCTTTGGGGACAATCACCGCATGCACGCCAGCGGCGTCAGCGCTACGTAAACAGGCGCCGAGGTTGTGCGGATCGGTCACGCCGTCAAGGATCAAAAAGAACGGCTGATCGAGAGAGGCGATCAGATCCGGCAGATCGTTCTCCTGATACTGACGTCCGGGCTTCACGCGGGCAATAATTCCCTGATGAACGGCGCCTTCGCTTTTCTCATCCAGAAACTGGCGGCTGGCGACCTGAATCACCACACCCTGCGCTTCCAGAGCATGGATCAGCGGCATAAGGCGCTTATCCTCGCGGCCTTTCAGAATAAAGACTTCCTGGAAACGCTCAGGAGCACGCTCCAGCAGCGCCTGCACCGCGTGGATGCCGTAAATCATTTCACTCATTTATCTACTCGTTTAGGTTCTGTTTTCAGTCCCTTCACCCCGGTCCCATTACGATTCCGGGAGTCGCCGGGGTAAAGGGATATCATTACTCAGCTATTTTCTTTTTCGCCGCGCGCTTGGCCTTGGTCGCTGCGGCGATCTTCTGGGTTTTCTCCGACGGCTTCTTCGCTTTCTTCTCGCCTTTTGGCTGAGCGGACTTTGCCTGAGGCTGACCTTTCTGTTTGCGGAATGCGCTATCCGGCTCGAAGTTTACCTGCTTGCCCGCCTGACGGCGACGTCCGGAAGATTTACCTGCGCCACCTTTCTTCGCTTTTTCTCGCTCGGTCTTACCGACGTTGCGCGGCGCGCGCTCGCTGGAGATAAGCGAGAAGTCAATTTTACGCTCGTCCATGTTGACCGCTTCAACGCGCACTTCCACGCGATCGCCCAGTCGATAGGTCTGGCCGCCGGATTCACCAATCAGACGCTGCCCGACCTGATCGAAGCGGTAGTAGTCGTTATCGAGAGAAGAGACGTGCACCAGGCCATCAATAAACAGCTCATCCAGACGGACGAAGAAACCAAAGCCGGTCACGCTGGCAATCACGCCCTTAAAGACGTTACCCACCTGATCCAACATGAAGTCACACTTCAGCCAGTCCGAAACATCGCGCGTCGCTTCATCAGCACGACGCTCGGTCATCGAACAGTGCGCTCCCAGCTGCAGCATCTCGTCCATGCTGTAGTGCCAGCCGCCGGTCTCGGTGCTATTGCCTTTATGTCCCTGCTCTTTCGCCAGTAAATACTTGATCGCGCGATGCAGCGAAAGGTCAGGATAGCGGCGAATCGGCGAGGTGAAGTGGGCATAGGATTGCAGCGCCAGACCAAAGTGGCCACGGTTTTCCGGGTCGTATATTGCCTGTTTCATCGACCGCAGCAGCATGGTTTGCAGCATCTCTGCATCCGGACGATCGGCGATAGAGGTCAGTAATTCCGCATAGTCGCGCGGCTCCGGCTTGTTGCCGCCAGGCAGTTCAAGCCCTAGCTCCGCGAGCACCGAACGGAATGCGGTAATCGCTTCCGTACTCGGTTTGTCATGGATACGGAACAGCGCCGGTTCCTCGGCCTTCTCAACGAAGCGCGCAGCGGAGATGTTCGCCAGGATCATGCACTCTTCAATCAGCTTGTGCGCGTCGTTACGCTGAGTCTGCTCAATACGTTCAATGCGGCGTTCAGCATTAAAGATGAATTTAGCTTCTTCACTCTCAAATGAGATACCGCCGCGCTCTTCACGCGCGCCGTCCAGCACTTTGTAGAGGTTATGCAGCTCTTCAATATGCTTAACCAGCGGCGCGTACTGCTCGCGCAGATCCTGGTCGCCCTGCAGCATATGCCAGACTTTGGTATAGGTCAGACGGGCATGGGAGCTCATCACCGCTTCGTAGAATTTGAAGCCGGTCAGACGCCCCTTGGCCGAAATCGTCATTTCACAAACCATACAGAGCCTGTCGACCTGAGGATTCAGTGAACACAGGCCGTTAGAGAGCACTTCAGGCAGCATCGGAACCACCTGAGACGGGAAGTAGACCGACGTGCCGCGGCTACGCGCCTCGCCATCCAGCGGCGTACCCGGGCGCACGTAGTAGCTCACATCGGCGATCGCCACCCACAGACGCCAGCCACCGCCGCGTTTCTTCTCGCAGTACACGGCATCATCAAAGTCACGGGCGTCTTCGCCATCAATGGTGACCAGCGGCAGGCTGCGTAAATCAACGCGCCCTTTTTTCGCCTCTTCAGGTACCTGTTCTTTCAGGCCGGCAACCTGTTTTTCGACCGCTGGCGGCCAGACGTAGGGAATTTCATGGGTGCGCAGGGCCATATCGACCGCCATACCGGTACCCATATTGTCGCCAAGTACCTCAACGATCTTGCCGACCGCTTTGGTGCGGCGGGTTGGACGCTGGGTCAGCTCAACCACCACGACAAATCCCATCCGCGCGCCCATGATCTGTTCCGGGGGGATCAGGATATCGAAGCTCAAGCGGCTGTCATCCGGCACCACGAAGCCAACGCCCGCATCGGTAAAGTAGCGGCCCACAATCTGACCCGTTTTGGGCACCAGTACGCGGACAATACGCGCTTCCCGACGGCCTTTACGGTCGGCGCCCAGCGGCTGCGCCAGCACCTGATCGCCGTGAATGCAGGTTTTCATCTGCTCGGACGACAGATACAGGTCATCTTTACGGCCTTCAACGCGCAGGAAGCCATAACCATCACGATGACCGATAACGGTCCCTTTCAGCAGATCAAGACGTTCCGGCAGCGCATAGCACTGACGACGTGTAAAGACCAGTTGACCATCGCGTTCCATTGCACGCAATCTGCGGCGCAATGCTTCTTGTTGTTCTTCGCCTTCAATATTCAGCTCTATTGCCAGCTCATCTCGGCTAGCCGGTTTTTCGCGTTTTGCTAAATGATCGAGGATAAATTCCCGGCTCGGGATTGGATTAGCGTATTTTTCAGATTCGCGGTCCAGGAAAGGATCTTGTGACATGTCGGTTCCTCCGTTGTCATCTCCAGTGAAGTTTACGTCACTCCACCAGTAATAATTTATAAAGCGGTTGATTCTTTTCAACCAAATCGGCCAGCGTGTAGTTATCCAGTTCCTTGAGAAAACTTTGCGCGGCTTCAGCAAGCGCCTGTTTAAGACGACAGGCGGGCGTAATATGGCAAAATTCGCTGCTGCAGTTGACCAACGAGAGCGGCTCAAGATCGCGAACAACATCCCCCACGCGAATCATATTTGCCGGTTTCCCCAGACGAATGCCCCCATTTTTTCCCCGTACCGCGGTCACGTACCCCACGCGACTTAGCTGATTGATTATTTTAACCATATGATTACGGGAAACGCCGTAAACCTCCGTCACTTCGGAGATGCTGGTCATTCTTCCATCCGGTAGCGACGCCATATAAATCAGCGCGCGTAATCCGTAATCAGTGAAACTCGTTAACTGCACAATCAACCTCAGGGAAAAGAAAAACAGAGTGCGTCGGTAGACGTAATTACTATTGATGATAAACCAGCCAGCGCTCAGGCCGCTAATTTATTTAAATGGGGCGGGCGAACAGCAAAAACAAGAGGCGCCTTAACGGCGCCCCTGGAGATAATTACGCGTCGAACGGATCGCGCAAAATCATCGTCTCGGTACGGTCAGGACCGGTAGAGATAATATCAACCGGTACACCGGTCAGCTCTTCAATGCGTGCGATGTAGTTCAGCGCTGCCTGCGGCAGGCCGCTGCGCTCTTTCACACCAAAGGTGGTTTCAGACCAGCCCGGCATGGTTTCATAAATCGGCTCGATGCCTTCCCAGTTGTCAGCAGCCAGCGGAGTGGTTGTCACTTCGCGGCCATCCGGCATACGGTAGGCAACGCAGATTTTAACTTCTTTCAGGCCGTCCAGGACGTCCAGCTTAGTCAGGCAGAAACCCGACAGGGAGTTAATCTGCACCGCGCGGCGTACCGCCACGGCATCCAGCCAACCGGTACGACGACGACGGCCGGTGGTGGCGCCAAACTCGTTACCCTGCTTGCACAGGAACTCGCCGGTTTCATCAAACAGCTCAGTCGGGAACGGACCTGCGCCTACGCGAGTGGAGTAGGCTTTAATGATACCCAGCACGTAGTCTACATAACGCGGACCCAGACCGGAGCCGGTCGCAACGCCACCAGCGGTGGTGTTGGAGGAGGTCACGTACGGGTAGGTGCCGTGGTCGATATCCAGCAGCGTACCCTGCGCGCCTTCAAACATGACGAAATCGCCACGCTTACGCGCCTGGTCGAGCAGATCGGAAACGTCAACAACCATCGCGGTCAGGATGTCGGCAATCGCCATCACGTCATCCAGAACTTTCTGGTAATCAACCGCTTCGGCTTTATAGAAATTCACCAACTGGAAGTTGTGATATTCCATCACTTCTTTCAGTTTCTCAGAGAAGGTGGCTTTATCAAACAGATCGCCAACGCGCAGACCGCGGCGAGCCACTTTATCTTCGTAAGCCGGGCCGATACCGCGACCGGTCGTACCGATAGCTTTCGCGCCACGCGCTTTTTCACGGGCGACATCCAGCGCGACGTGATATTCGAGGATAAGCGGGCAAGCTTCAGAAAGCAGCAGACGCTCGCGAACAGGGATACCACGGTCTTCCAGACCTTTCATCTCTTTCATCAGCGCAGCCGGAGACAGTACAACACCGTTACCGATGATGCTGGTGACATTCTCGCGAAGAATACCTGATGGAATGAGATGGAGGACGGTTTTTTCACCGTTGATTACGAGAGTATGGCCGGCGTTGTGACCACCCTGGTAGCGCACAACATATTTAGCCCGTTCAGTCAGGAGATCGACGATCTTCCCTTTACCTTCGTCACCCCATTGGGTGCCCAGTACGACGACGTTGTTACCCATTTTTCAAAATCACCGTTTGCTTAAAAATGGATTCTACCATCGCTTTTTCAGAGTTACAGCACTTTTTGCACTCGAAAGACGGGAAATTAGTCTACTTTACGCTCAGCCAATCGTTTTCCTCAACATGTAGTAGATGACGATGCCAGCAACCACAAGACCACCGCCAAACCGGCGTAATAAATTATCCGGTAATTGACTCATCGTGGCGACCATTCGACGCCAGGCTCGCGGGTAAAGCAGCGGCCCGAGTCCTTCGAGTACTAAAACCAGCGCCAGCGCCAGCCAGATTGTTGAGTTCATTATTTACCCTTATTTATACGCCGCCCGATACAGCACCCGATGCTAGTCAATGCTGTGTTTATCCTCATTTCACATTGTCAGTTATTTCATCATCATTATGAACTAATTTTATGAAACAAAATTCATAACCCATTGTATTGAAGGTTGTTTTTTAAATTGCAAGTATGCATAGCGTATCAAGATTCGATACGAGCATAAGATAATCAGGAGGATTATTATGAGAGAATTAACCGCAACTGAAATCAACGCTGTAAGCGGCGCGGGCTGGCTGCAAGATGGGCTGGCTTCACTGGGTGGTAAGACAGGCTCTGCAGTATGGTCACTCGGCAGTACTCTGAGCGTTGACTTACCTATCCTTGGCACAATCAATCTGTCGACCATCGCGCCAGGGCTTGGAGAAACTATCGGTAGTACGATAGGTTCAACAATCGGCGGTGTGATTGAAAGCACGCTAGCAAGCGTACCGTTATTCGGTGGGCTGATAAATAAATTGCTTGGCAACTAATTTAGCTCAGTTGTAAAAAAGGCGCCTTACAAGGCGCCTTTTCACTTATTCCATCTACGAACGCTTATTAGCGAGCCGCCGCCGTAGGTGATTTCATATAGCGGAAGAAATCGCTGTCCGGGCTGAGAACCATCACATCCTGATTGCTCTGGAAGCTGTTCTCGTACGCACGCAGGCTACGGATAAAGGCATAGAAGCCCGGATCCTGACTGAATGCGTCAGCAAACAATTTCGCCGACTCAGCGTCGCCTTCACCGCGCAGGATACGTCCCTGACGCTCGGCTTCCGCCAGCGTTTTGGTCACTTCATAATCCGCGGTCGCGCGCAGTTTTTCAGCTTCTTCCTGCCCTTGCGAACGATGGCGACGGGCAACCGCTTCACGCTCGGCGCGCATACGGTTGTAGATCGCTTCAGACACTTCAGCCGGCAGGTTGATCTGTTTGATTCGCACGTCGACGACTTCAATACCCAGCGCCGCCATACTGTTCGGGTTGATCACCTGAACCTTACCGTTGGTTTCTGCTTCAATACGCTCTGCCGCTTTGGCAATCGCGTCATCGGCAGCCGGCGTGCTGACTTCATCTTCCGTGCCCGCAGAGCCTGAGTTCAGGGCATCGCGCACTTCCAGGGTCAGACGACCGCGGGAGTCGGTCACGATGTCTTTCACATCGAGACGGCCAATTTCAGAACGCAGACGGTCAGAGAATTTACGTTTCAGCAGCACCTCGGCCTGGGAGATATCACCGCCGCCGGTTGCCAGGTAGTAACGGCTAAAGTCGCTGATGCGCCACTTGATGTAGGAGTCAACGATCAGGTCTTTCTTCTCTTTGGTGACGAAGCGGTCAGCCTGATTGTCCATCGTCTGGATACGCGCATCGAGCATCTTCACAGACTCAATAAACGGAATCTTGAAGTGCAGTCCTGGCGCGTACACCAGAGGTTTGTTTTCATCGTCGCGCAGAACTTTACCAAAACGCAGCGTGATCCCGCGCTCGCCCTCTTTAACAACAAAGATGGACATGTAGAGCACCACCAGCACGATGACAATTATCGCGATAACAGATTTACGCATCGTTATTCCCCCTGACGCTGGTAGTCGTTACGCTGCGCGTTGGCGCGGCGTTGGTCCATAATGGTGCCTCCCGTAGAGGTAGAAGCGTTGCTGGCGCTGTTTGAGCTGGATGCAGGCGGCAGACGCAGCAGATCGCTTGCGCCACTGCTATCGCTCTTTGCCGCCGGCGCGCCGGCGCCTTTAAGCATCTGATCCAGAGGCAGAACCATCAGGTTGCTCCCCTTATCGTTAACCAGCACTTTGCGCGTATGGCTCAGCACTTTTTCCATGGTTTCGATATACAGACGCTCGCGGGTAATTTCCGGAGCCGCTTTATACTCAGGCAGGATTTTCGCAAAGCGAGCCACTTCACCCTGAGCTTCAAGAACGGTCTGGGTCTTGTATGCGCGAGCTTCTTCCAGAATACGCTGCGCCTGACCGTTAGCCCGCGGCTGAACTTCGTTGGTGTAAGCTTCCGCTTCACGAATGTACTGCTGTTCGTTTTCACGTGCGGCAATCGCATCATCAAACGCGGCTTTTACTTCTTCCGGCGGACGAGCCGTCTGGAAGTTGACGTCCAGCAGGGTAATCCCCATGTTGTACGGACGAATGGTCTCTTCCAGCTCACGCTGAGTATCGCTACGAATGACGGTACGTCCTTCAGTCAGGATACGGTCCATGGTGTATTTACCGATCACGCCGCGCAGGGCGCTGTCGGTAGCCTGACGCAGGCTATCGTCCGCGCTGGTGACGCTGAACAGATAGCGTTCCGGATCGGTCACGCGGTACTGCACGTTCATCTCAACGCGCACGACGTTTTCGTCAGACGTCAGCATGACGCCGGAAGCCGCCAGTTCACGGACCGACTCAACGTTAACCGCCTGAACGCTATCAATGAAGGTCGGTTTCCAGTTAAGGCCAGGCTCAACCAGATGGCTAAATTTACCAAAGCGAGTGACGACGCCACGTTCAGCTTCTTTAATGGTATAAAAACCGCTGGCTGCCCAGATAATAACCGCAGCGGCGGCAACGATGCCGACGATACGCCCGCCCATTGGCCCACGAGGTCCCTGAGAGCCGCTACCGCCGCCCAGTCCACCTTTTCCGCCACCCAGGCCGCCAAGTTTTTTGCTTAGCTTACGGAAGATATCATCCAGATCGGGAGGTCCCTGATCGCGACCGCCTTTATTGCCATTTCCCCCAGAGTTGCCGCCTTGGTTATTGCTGCTTCCCCACGGGTCGCGGTCCTGTCCGTTATTACCGGGCTGATTCCACGCCATGTATATGCTCCATATTTGTTTTTGATATCCCCACAGGGGTTAATATCTTCAGGCAAGCTGCAAGGTCAAATCACGTATTCAACCAGCGCTGGCTCTTGTTTACAGAGGCGACGCCAGTCAACGATCGGCATGCGCACCTGCAGACCAACGCTACCGTCATCCTCCATCCACTCTTTCTCTATCGCCTGAAGCTGATAGAACCGGCTTCTCAACCGGCCTTCCTGCGGCGGCAGGCGCAGCGTGTGCTGCGCCACTTCACCAGAAAGCCGTTCCGTCAAAGCCTGAAAAAGCAGCGGTACACCAACCCCGGTCTGGGCGGAAAGCCAGACCCGAATCGGTTTATTTTCTTCATCCCGATCGATACGCGGCTCAAAATCATCCAGCATGTCGATTTTATTCATAACCAGCAGCGTCGGGATCTCATCGGCCTCGATTTCCGCGAGCACCGTATTTACCGCGTCAATGTTTTCCTGCACGCGCACATCGGCCGCATCAATGATATGCAGCAGCAGCGTCGCCTGGCGCGTCTCCTGGAGCGTCGCTTTAAACGCGGCCACCAGGTCGTGCGGCAGGTGGCGGATAAAACCTACGGTATCCGCCAGTACGGTTTCGCCAACATCAGGGACGTCAATGCGGCGCAGCGTTGGATCCAGAGTAGCGAACAGCTGGTTCGCAGCATAGACCTCGGCTTCAGTTATCTGGTTGAACAACGTGGATTTACCGGCGTTGGTATAACCGACCAGCGACACGGTTGGAATATCGGCTTTAGCGCGTGACCGCCGTCCCTGCTCGCGCTGTTTTTCAACTTTTTCCAGCCGCGCCAGGATCTGCATAATGCGGTTACGCAGCAAACGGCGGTCAGTTTCGAGCTGGGTTTCACCCGGGCCGCGCAAACCAATCCCGCCTTTCTGTCTTTCAAGGTGGGTCCAGCCGCGAACGAGGCGAGTCGCCATGTGGCGCAGCTGCGCCAGCTCGACCTGTAGTTTCCCTTCGTGGGTACGCGCTCGCTGGGCAAAAATATCTAAAATCAGGCCGGTACGATCGATAACCCGACATTCGCATAAGCGCTCCAGGTTTCGTTCCTGTGCCGGACTCAGGGCATGATCGAAGAGCACGACCGATGCTCCGGTCGCTTTTACGGCTTCCGCAATTTCGACAGCTTTACCTTCACCAACAAAATACTTCGGGTGCGGTGCTTTACGGCTACCGGTAATCACCTGCATTGCTTCGACACCGGCGGAAGAGGCCAGAGTTTCAAACTCCTGGAGATCTTCCATATCTTTGTCTTGCGAAAAATAGATGTGTACCAGTACCGCCTGCTCACCGGCATCATAACGGTCAAACAAGCGTAAACCCCTTATAAAATACCAGCGGGGAACGCAGAAAACCTGGCTCCCCGACGTGGAAAAACAGCATCTGCCTTATTCGGCGTCTTCGCTGTCTTGCTGCGGCGCAGAAGAACCCTGCGCACCACCACCGTGGTGATAGTTGTTTGTACCGCCACCAGCATTGTTGCTGTGGTGTGACACCGGGCGAGACGGGACAACAGTAGAAATTGCGTGCTTATAGACCATCTGGCTGACCGTGTTTTTCAACAGGATCACGAACTGATCGAAAGACTCAATTTGCCCTTGCAGCTTAATACCATTCACCAAATAAATAGAAACCGGAACACGTTCCCGACGCAAAGCGTTCAGGAACGGATCTTGTAAAGATTGCCCCTTAGCCATTCTCTCTTTTCCTTATATGTATGCTTGTTTTGTACTCAGAACCTTACGATTCTTAAAAAAATTACGCACGATACCTGTTCAATTGTACACGTTCAGTCCAGGCTAGCACCAACAACCTGTAATACTTTGTTGAACGCTTGTTCAGGTTGTTCACTGTCTAACCAGTGAATACCTTCCCAACCGCGCAGCCAGGTAACCTGACGTTTAGCCAACTGTCTCGTGGCGCAAACACCTCGATAAACCATTTCATCATACGGGATCTCGCCATTTAGGTACGACCACATCTGGCGATATCCGACACAACGAATGGAAGGCATATCCGTATGCAAATCTCCCCGGGCAAAAAGCGCCCGCACTTCTGCTTCAAAACCTGAAGCCAACATCTGATGAAAACGCTGTTCTATGCGCTGATGGAGCAGTTCACGGCTCGCCGGGGCGATGGCGAACTGGTGCACCTTATACGGCAGAGCATCACCTGACGTTTGCGTCAGCTCCGTTAAAGTTTTACCCGAAATGAAAAAAACTTCCAGTGCTCGGGAAAGTCTTTGCGGATCATTTGGATGAATACGCGCGGCGGCAACCGGATCAATTTCCTGTAGCTGCTGGTGCAACGCGTTCCATCCTTGCTCTGCGGCCTGTTGCTCGATCCTGGCCCTGACCTCAGGGTCAGCCGAGGGTAGAGGCGACAACCCTTCCAACAACGCCTTGAAATACAACATCGTTCCGCCAACCAGTAGCGGAATACGCCCCGCGGCAACAATATCAGCCATCTCAGCCAGCGCAGCACGACGAAAATCCGCTGCGGAATAAGCCTCAGCCGGATCAAGAATATCCAGCAGCCGATGCGGCGCAGCGCTTAGCTCCGCGGCATCCGGCTTGGCCGTGCCGATGTCCATTCCTCGATAAATGAGGGCTGAATCAACGCTAATCAACTCTACTGGCAAAACTTTACGTAAGGCGATCGCCAATGCGGTTTTACCAGAGGCCGTCGGGCCCATTAAAAATATTGCCTTAGGCAGGCTTGCCTCGGTTACATCACTCATCTTTCAGGGCATTCATCGCCGAATGTAAATCAACAGGTTGTAACAGACCACCCGGCGGCGCTTTAACCAGCTGCGGACATAAGCGCTCAATATCCGCCAGGACGGCAATCGCCTGCGCCATATTCCACTGCGCATGCTCGCTCGCCAGGTTACGCGCCATCCACTGGGCAATATTGCCGACGTCGACGGTTTTTTGCTGCGCCAGGTAGCCTATCAGTTCAGGAATCAAGATTTGTAAATTTTGTTGTCTTAAGGGTAAAGGCACTGCGCGGATCGTCACGTGGTGCGCATCGGACTGGAGTTCAATCCCGACCTCTGCCAGCGCAGACTGCGCCTGCTTGAGCGCGTCTTTTTCCTCTTCGGACACTTTTATCCGCAGCGGGATAAGCAACGGTTGGGCGCAAACCGCCTCTGCGCCCGGCGTCAGCTGTGCCTGGCGCAGCCAGCGCTCAGCGACCGGCAGGGCCAGCAGCGCTAACTTACCGTCGCGCTCCAGCAGCGCGCAGTCGCTATCGATAATCGTCAGCACGCGGCCAAAGCTTTGGCTATGACCTGACAGGCCTTCCGCCGTCGGTGTGGGAGATTTGGGTTTGCGCTCCGCGACAGGAGTATCCAGCAGTTGGCGGTAGAGCGCACCCTGCTGTTTTTGATAGCCTGGCTGCGCATGCGGCCAGCCGGCTCCACCAGTTGAAGATGGCCCCGACGAACCGCTGGCGTTAAAGCGCGGCGCGGCGGGCTCATCACGATACCGGGGAGCCGCGTTTTCACGCGCGACCGCCGGCTGGGCAAAATGATTGCCGCCTGCCGCAATGCGGTTTTCCGGCACCTGCCGCGGTGCGGACTCATCGCCCTCTTCCGCCAACGGTACATCCAGCTGCTGCTGCAGGACGCTCAGCACGCCCTGATAGATAAAATCGTGCACCAGGCGCGACTGATGAAAACGCACTTCATGTTTGGCCGGGTGAACGTTCACATCCACCTGATGCGGATCTATCTTCAGGTACAGCACAAAAGCAGGCTGCTGATCGGCCCCCAGTTTATCTTCACAAGCCTGACGGATCGCGTGATTAATCAGGCGATCGCGCATCATCCGCCCATTAACGTAGCAATATTGAATCTCCGCCAGCGTCGGATTGGTATGCAGAGGATCGGCCACCCAGCCGCTGAGGGTAAGATCGCCATGCTGCCACTCAATCGCCAGGGCATGTTCGAGAAAGGGTATACCGCAGATCGCGCCCAGACGCCGCTCACGCTGGCCGTCCTGCGATACCGCCCGGTACTGACGCACGACTTTACCATTGTGGCTGAGGTTGATAGTGACGTCGAAACGCGCCAGCGCGATGCGCCGGACGATTTCGTCAATATGGCCAAATTCGGTTTTCTCGGTGCGCATAAACTTGCGCCGGGCGGGGGTGTTATAAAACAGGTCCAGCACTTCCAGCGTTGTCCCCACCGGGTGCGCCGCTGGCTTCACGGTGACCGCCTGATCGCGCCCTTCGGCATAGGCCTGCCAGGCCTCCTGCTGATCCTCGGTACGCGAGGTCAAGGTCAGGCGAGCCACTGAGCTAATACTGGCCAGAGCTTCGCCGCGAAAGCCGAGGCTAATGATCGCCTCAAGGTCGTCCAGCGAAGCAATTTTACTGGTGGCGTGACGGGCCAGCGCTAGCGCCAGCTCGTCTTTTTTAATGCCGCAGCCGTTATCGCGAATGCGGATTAACTTCGCCCCGCCGCGCTCAATATCAATGTCGATGCGCGTCGCCCCGGCATCGAGGCTATTTTCCACCAGCTCTTTGACCACCGAAGCCGGTCGTTCCACCACTTCACCTGCGGCAATCTGGTTGGCGAGCTGCGGCGGTAGAACCTGAATCGGCATGGCCGTCTCCTTAATTTAACAACGTCCCATCAGACGAACCTGCGCTGGCGGTCTGCGCGGCTGCTCCGCGCGGCGCGGATTGCAGAGGATGCTGCATAAAGTAGTTACGCAGACCGTTATAAATCGCCTCTGCGACCTGTTGCTGATAGGCATCGCTGCCCAACAGCCGCTCCTCGCCTGTATTACTAATAAAACCTGTTTCGACAAGGATCGACGGGATATCCGGCGAGCGCAGTACACCCAGGCTGGCATGCTCGGGGCGGCGCTTATGTAAATCGCCGATCCGCTGCAGTTGGCTCAGCACATTGGTCGCCACATCATACCCGACGCGCTGGGAATGGCCGAACTGTAAATCCAGCACCGCCTGGCTCAGGTAAGGGTCAGACTGGCTGTTGGCCAGTACATCGCCCGCGCCGCCCAGCAGCTCGGACTGCTTCTCATGCTGTTCGAGCCAGCCGGCCATCTCGCTGTTCGCGCGGCGGTTGGAAAGCACCCAAACCGAGGCTCCGGTGGCATCGCGATTCGGCGCGGCGTCGGCGTGAATTGAGACAAGGAAATTGGCGTTTTGCTTACGCGCGACGTCAGATCTCCCCATGACTGAAATAAAGTAATCGCCGTCGCGCGTCAGCACCGGCCTGAACTGAGGGTCGGCATTCAATAGCGCGCGGAGCTTACGCGCAATGGCAATAGTCACATTCTTCTCTTTCGTGCCATTCGGGCCAATAGCGCCCGGATCCTGGCCGCCGTGACCGGCATCAATGGCGATAATCACTTTATCATCGGAGGACACGGGACGCGCAGCGGGACGCGTTACGCTACTCGTGCTGGTCACCGCAGTAAGCCGGTCGTTATCGGCTTTAAACGGGTTACGTGCGGGTTCGCTCGGACGCACGGGCTGCGCCACGGGCCTTTCCGCCTGTCTAACCACCACCGGCTGCGGCGGTGGCGGAGGCGGCTCGTCGGCGTTAATCGTAAACACCACGGTGTAGTTAGAGCCGTTCTGCTGTTTCACCGCGCGGGTTTTGCCATCGGCAGTTAAATCCACCAACAAGCGCAGCGACTGCGTATCCTGCGGCGTCCCGGAACGAATGCTTTTTACCAGATTATTGCCGCTAAACTGCAGCGGTAGCCCCTGGAGTACGCCGGTCTGTTTGATATCCAGTGCCACGATGCGTTTGCCCTGGGGGCTAAACGAATATTCAGGCTCGCCGATAAAACTAATGGTAATACGGGCCTGCCGATCTCCATTTGAGACCTGGATATCGGATAAACTTGCCGCAGTAGCCTGAATGCTAAACAGCATCAGTGCGGCAGCCAGCCAACTGGTTATGCGATACATCATCCCGTCGTCCTTCAGGCTAATTAGCCAAACGCGCCAATAAAGACTTACCCAATGAGGAGACCGCGGTTACGCGCGCCTCACGCCCTTGTGCCTGATACTCAAGGTGAATTTCAACATCCGGGTCCGGCAGTACTCCCGTGCCCTGCTGCGGCCATTCCACCAGGCAGATAGCATCGTCAGTAAAATAATCGCGGATCCCCATAAACTCGAGTTCCTCAGGATCCGCCAGGCGATACAGATCGAAGTGATAGACCATCAAATTATCGAGACTGTAAGGCTCTACGAGGGTGTAGGTTGGGCTTTTAACGTTGCCACGGTGACCGAGAGCCTGAAGGAAACCGCGGCTAAAGGTGGTCTTACCCGCCCCTAAATCGCCATACAAATAGATGACCGTCGCGCCAGTGCATGCCTGCGCGACGCGGTTGCCAAGGCTTAAAGTCGCCTGCTCATCGGGTAAAGGAATCACTCGGTTAATCATGGTCTACGTCAATCACATCCGGGTTAACAACACGCCTGAGCGTGGAAAAAAGATCGGTCGCCAGCATTCCGCGGGTGCCATGTCTCGCCGCCAGCCGATCGGCAGCTTCGCCATGAGCAACGCATCCGGCGCAGGCAGCATCATACGGCGTCAGGCGCTGGCCTAACAACGCGGCGATAATACCGGTCAGCACATCACCCATCCCGCCGCTGGCCATCCCAGCGTTACCGGCGTCGATAATAGCCATTTCGCCCGTTTCGCTCGCCACGATCGTTCCTGCACCTTTTAGCACCACAACGCCACCATAACGTTTTACCAGACGTTGTGCAGAATGTAAGCGATCGCTTTCAATTTCTGCCACACTCACGTTCAGCAGACGGGCGGCTTCGCCGGGATGCGGCGTCAGCACGCGATTGTGACGTTTATCGGGATTGATTGCCAGCAGGTTCAGCGCATCCGCATCCCAGACCATCGGTTTGCGAAAATTCTCCGCCTGGCGCAGCGCATTCTTACCCCACTCGCTCTGACCAAGACCCGGCCCAATCGCGACGACATCCGCCCATTGCAGGCTTTCCTCAAGCGCGCGGGATGTCAGTTCATGGACCATCAGCTCCGGCCTGGCGGTCAGAACGGGGGCGATATTATCCTTATGAGTCAGGACGCGCACCAGCCCTGCGCCCGCACGCAGCGCCGCTTCCCCGCTCATCCGAATGGCTCCCGCCGTACCCGGTTCGCCGCCAATAATCACCAGCTTACCGTGGTCGCCTTTGTGCGAGGTTGGGCGTCGTGGCGGCAGCCAGTCGGAAAGCTGCGAGGCATCGAATCGACTGATTGCCGTCGTCTGGCCTGCCAGCCAGCGGTCAAGCCCTAAAGCGTGATGATGCAGGCGGCCCACGACATCGCGAGCTTTGCCGGTCAGCAGCCCCGGCTTAAGCGCAATAAACGTGATGGTATGAGCGGCATGGATAACCGCGCCTGGCGTCGTACCTGTCTGCGCGTTCAGACCTGAGGGGATATCGAGCGCGACAACCGGCACCGGATAAGCGTTAGCATGCGCGATAAGCTCAGCGACGTTTTCCCGGGGCGCGCTCTGTAGCCCGGTACCGAGCAGACCGTCAATAATCAATGTGATATCTTCAGGCCAGACGATGTTCGCGGCGTGAATCGTCCCGCCGGCATTGAGCCACTCTTCACGCGCCAGGCTGGCCTCTTCCGGCAGCGGCTTCTCGCTCTCCAGCGCCAGCAGCGTGACCTGAATCCCGCGCGCCTGCGCCAGGCGCGCCACCACGTAGCCGTCTCCGCCGTTATTACCGTGGCCGCAAAGAATCAGCCAGTGCTGGCTTCCTGGATACTGTTCGCAGGCAAGTTCAAAAGCCGCTTCGCCCGCACGGCGCATCAGCTCATATAACGTCAGCCCAAGGGCATCCGCCGCCTCTTTTTCCGCCCGCCGTAGCGCCTCCGCCGGCCAGATGATATGTGGTATACTGTCGGTGTTTTTCGTCATCGTATGGTCCATCATGTCACAGCCCCTCGATCTCAATCATTTAGCGCAGCAAATCAAACAGTGGGGCACAGAGCTGGGGTTCCAGCAGGTCGGTATTACCGATACCGATCTCAGCGCCAGCGAACCTAAACTGCAGGCGTGGCTGGATAAACAATACCACGGCGAAATGGAGTGGATGGCGCGCCATGGCATGATGCGCGCGCGCCCTCATGAACTCCAGCCAGGTACCTTACGCGTGATTAGCGTGAGGATGAACTATCTGCCTGCTAATGCCGCTTTCGCCCGCACCCTGAAAGATCCCGCGCGGGGTTACGTTAGCCGTTACGCCCTCGGACGGGACTATCATAAGCTGTTACGTCATCGCCTGAAAAAATTAGGTGAGATGATTCAGGCGCAGTGTGCTTCGCTCAATTTTAGACCTTTTGTCGATTCCGCGCCGATTCTTGAACGCCCTTTAGCCGAAAAAGCAGGGCTGGGATGGACAGGTAAGCACTCACTCATCCTCAGCCGCGATGCCGGCTCGTTCTTTTTCCTCGGCGAGCTACTTATCGACCTCCCTCTCCCCATCGACCAACCCGTCGAGGAACAGTGCGGGCGCTGCGTGGCCTGCATGACTATCTGCCCAACCGGCGCCATCGTCGAGCCCTATACCGTCGATGCCCGACGCTGTATCTCCTATCTGACGATTGAACTGGAAGGCGCCATCCCGGAAGAGTTCCGCCCGCTGATCGGTAACCGCATCTACGGCTGCGATGATTGCCAGCTGATTTGCCCGTGGAACCGCTTCGCGCAGCTGACTGATGAAGACGATTTCAGCCCGCGCAAAGCGTTGCATGCCCCAGAGCTACTGGAGCTTTTCACCTGGAGCGAGTCATATTTTCTAAAAGTGACGGAGGGATCGGCTATTCGCCGTATTGGCCATCTGCGCTGGCTACGTAATATTGCCGTCGCGCTGGGCAATGCGCCCTGGGATGAAGCCAACCTCAAGGCGCTGGAGAGCCGCCGGGGTGAGCACCCACTTCTCGATGAACACATCGAGTGGGCGATGACGCAGCAAATGGCAAAACGAAATGCCAATGTGGTTGAGGTGCAATTGCCCAAGAAGCTACGGCTGGTCAGGGTGGTTGAAAAAGGGCTACCGCGCGACGCCTGATTCATTCACAGGGTGTGAATAAAAATAAAAACACATTGCGTTTCAACGGGCAGACGTTCGTCAAGTGATCGGATTAACACTTTGAAATGAAATTTAACCCTTACGTTTCAGGTACATATAAGAATACTATTTACATAGTGAAGTGTTTTCCTGAGAAAAGACGAAAGACTAACCTGTGGATAACTCTGTTCACAGTATTTTCAGGACATCGCGAAAAGTATCCATGACGCGTAGTTGCGCTGTGGATAAACTGAATATGAGAAGAAATTTGGAGCGGGAAACGAGACTCGAACTCGCGACCCCGACCTTGGCAAGGTCGTGCTCTACCAACTGAGCTATTCCCGCTTGGGTGTGGTAACTTTCAAATTTTGGAGCGGGAAACGAGACTCGAACTCGCGACCCCGACCTTGGCAAGGTCGTGCTCTACCAACTGAGCTATTCCCGCTTAATCTTTGTCTTTCAAGTCGCTTCTGCGTTAGCTGCTTTATCGCAACTCGAAATCCTGTGATTAGGATGGTACTTTCAAATTTTGGAGCGGGAAACGAGACTCGAACTCGCGACCCCGACCTTGGCAAGGTCGTGCTCTACCAACTGAGCTATTCCCGCATACTTCTGGCCATATTTCTATGGCGTCGTGATTTGCATTTCTGCTTCGTCACGGGAGGCGCATTATACGAGAATTCGATTTACCTGCAACCCCCCTGAGCGCAATTTTTTTCGTTTTTGGTTTAAATGACCACTTTATCACCACACACCGGCCTGAATTGTCTAAATAACCAGCAAATGCGGCAAAATCACTTTTTCCGGGCCCGCTAAAGGCGCAAAATCGCTCAAGTTTATAGGCGGATATCGCCCGCTGACGGTCAACAACGATGACAACCAGGGAAATAAAATGAAAAAAGCGCTTACCGTCCTGCTGCTGGCCACGCTTGCCACAGGAACAGCATCGGCAACAACGCTACATTTTGGGACAACGACGGCCAATCCGCCGTATGAAACCGTCAATGGTAAAAATCTGCCCACGGGTTTTGATATCGACCTGGCCAACGCGCTGTGCAGACAGATGCAGGTCGAATGCAAATTCACTCCCCAGGGGTTCGATACCCTCATCCCGGCGCTGCGCTTTAAGAAATTCGACGCCGTGATTGCCGGTATCGAAGTGATTCCGATGCGAGAAAAGCAGGTTGCGTTCAGCCATCCCTATCGTCAGGCGCTGTCCGGCGTAGTTGTCACAGCGAAAGACGCCGCCCACACCTTTGCCGATCTGAAGGATAAAAAAATCGGCGTCGTAAAAGGCACCCTTCATCAGCGCTATCTGCGGGACAAACAAAAAGCCGTGCATGCGGTGCCTTACGACAGCGACGAAAGCGCCCTGAGCGCGCTGAAAGAAGGCGTGATTAGCGGCGTGATGGGCAATCAGGAGACGTTAACGAAATGGCTCCAGGATAACCCCGACTACGCCATGATGGACGAACGCGCCACGGATCCCGGCTACTACGGTAAGCAGTACGCCATTGCGGTACGTAAAGACGATCCTGAGCTGCTGAATAACATCAATGCCGCTCTGGATGTCGTAAAAGCCTCGCCGGAGTTCCAGGCCATGGAACAGAAGTGGTTTAAATAGTTGGGGGTATGGCTGGGGCGTGTTGGCCCCGGCACGGGCGTTAAAGCTTAATAAAGTGTTCGCGATAGTAGGCCAGTTCCGCGACCGATTCGCGAATATCGTCCATCGCCTGGTGCGTACCTTGTTTCTTAAAGCCGTCGAGAATTTCCGGCTTCCAGCGACGAGCCAGCTCTTTCAGCGTACTGACGTCCAGGTAACGGTAATGGAAATATGCTTCCAGCTCCGGCATATATTTAAACAGGAAGCGACGATCCTGGCCGATGCTATTGCCGCAGATTGGCGACTTACCTGCCGGTACCCACTTTTTGAGGAATTCGATAGTCGCCAGTTCGGCTTCACGATCGCCCTGGGTACTCGCCTTCACCCGTTCCACCAGCCCGCTGCCGGTATGGGTACGCACGTTCCACTCGTCCATCAGCGCCAGCTGCGCGTCTGACTGGTGTACCGCAATCGTCGGCCCTTCCGCCAGAATGTTCAGATTCGCGTCGGTCACCAGGGTGGCGATTTCGATGATGCGATCGCGCTCCGGATCCAGCCCCGTCATTTCAAGATCGATCCAAATCAGGTTGTTTTCATCTGTACTCATGTTATTTTCCACCCTTCTTACGTCACTATATTCATCTAAAATAGCGTGTATCATAGAGGTTTTGCCCGTACAGGGCGACCAGGAGCCAGTTCGATTGAGTAAAAATAAACTCTCCAAAGGCCAACAGCGCCGCGTGAAGGCCAACCACCAGCGCCGCCTGAAAACGACTTCGGAGAAGGCCGATTTTGACGACAACCTGTTCGGTGAAAAATCTGAAGGGACAGTCATTAGCCGCTTTGGCATGCATGCCGATGTCGAATCCGCCGACGGTAGCGTCCACCGTTGCAACATACGCCGCACTATCCGTTCGCTGGTCACCGGCGATCGCGTGGTCTGGCGGCCAGGCAAAAGCGAAGCTGACGGCGTCAACGTTAAGGGCATCGTCGAGGCCGTCCATGAACGAACTTCCGTACTGACGCGTCCGGATTTCTATGACGGCGTCAAACCCATCGCCGCCAATATCAATCAGATTGTCATTGTTTCCGCGATTTTGCCTGAGCTTTCTCCGAATATTATCGACCGCTATCTCGTGGCCTGCGAAGCGCTAAACGTCGAGCCGTTGATCGTACTCAACAAGATCGATCTGCTGGATCAGGAGAGCATGGCCTTCGTCAACGAGCAAATGGACATTTATCGCCATATTGGTTACCGCGTACTGATGGTCTCCAGCCGCACGCAGGATGGCCTGAAGCCGCTTGAAGAGGCGCTCACCGATCGTATCAGTATCTTTGCCGGGCAGTCAGGGGTAGGCAAATCCAGCCTGCTGAACGCGCTGCTGGGCCTGCATGATGACCAAATCCTCACCAATGACGTTTCGGACGTCTCAGGACTGGGGCAGCACACCACCACGGCCGCGCGCCTGTACCACTTCCCGCACGGCGGCGATGTGATTGATTCGCCGGGCGTACGCGAGTTTGGTTTGTGGCATCTCGACGCGGAACAAATCACCCACGGCTTTGTCGAATTCCATGATTATTTAGGCCGGTGCAAATACCGCGACTGCAAGCACGACAATGACCCGGGCTGCGCCATTCGCGAAGCGGTTGAGAAGGGTGAAATCGCCGAAAGCCGGTTTGAAAACTACCATCGCATTCTGGAAAGCATGGCGCAGGTACAGGTAAAAACGCGTAAAAGCTTTTCATCAACCGATGACTGACATTTAAGCTGAGCATCGTTAGAATCGTCCCCCTTTTTCAGGCTCCGCTGCTCCGCGGGGCCAGGAACGACAAATAATGGCCTGGAGGCTACCTTGTTAAACGATCTTAAACTTTCACTGCAATACATTCTGCCTAAACTGTGGCTCACCCGCCTCGCAGGCTGGGGTGCACGCAAACGAGCAGGCTGGCTGACAAAACTGGTCATCGATCTGTTCGTGAAATATTACAAGGTCGATATGAAAGAGGCGCAAAAGCCTGATACCGCCAGCTACCGTACCTTTAACGACTTCTTCGTTCGTCCGCTGCGCGACGACGTGCGTCCGTTAAATACCGACCCGAGCGTGCTGGTGATGCCCGCCGACGGCGTCATCAGCCAACTGGGCGCCATTGAAGACGACAAAATTTTGCAGGCTAAGGGCCATAACTACAGCCTGGAAGCGCTGCTGGCCGGTAACTACCAGATGGCGGACCTGTTCCGTAACGGCAGCTTCGTCACCACCTATCTTTCGCCGCGCGATTACCACCGCGTGCATATGCCATGCAACGGTATTCTGCGCGAAATGATCTACGTGCCGGGGGATCTGTTCTCCGTAAACCACCTGACCGCACAAAACGTGCCGAATCTTTTTGCTCGCAACGAGCGCGTCATCTGCCTGTTCGATACTGAGTTTGGTCCTATGGTGCAAATCCTCGTCGGTGCCACCATCGTCGGCAGCATCGAAACCGTGTGGTCCGGTACCGTCACGCCGCCGCGCGAAGGCATCATTAAGCGCTGGACCTGGCCTGCTGGTGATAGCGAAGGCTCTGTCGCCCTGCTGAAAGGCCAGGAAATGGGCCGCTTTAAACTGGGCTCCACGGTGATCAACCTATTTTCGCCAGGCAAGGTGACGCTGATTGAGCAGTTACACAGCCTGTCGGTCACTAAAATAGGCCAGCCGCTGGCAACCGCGCCTGAAGCCGTAGCGCCGGCCGAGCCCGCGCCGCTGGCAGAAGAAGAAGTCCGCGCGGAACACGCCGCCAGTCCGCTGGTTGACGATAAACAAGACAAAGGTTAATTCCTGAAAGAAAAGGTCACGCCGTGCGCCTGATATACACTTTCCTGCTGGCCTGGTGCCTCAGTTTTGGGGCGTACGCAGCGACAGCCCCGGATGCTAAACAGATAGCTCAGGAACTGGAACAGGCGAAGGCGGCGAAGCCCGCCCAGCCTGAGACCGTCGAAGTCCTGCAATCTGCCCTCAACGCCCTTGAGGAGCGTAATGCTTCCCTTGAGCGCGTCCGTCAGTACCAGGACGTTATCGATAACTTCCCCAAACTGTCGCAAAACCTGCGCGCGCAGCTCAATAATCTGAGCGATGAGCCGCGCCAGGTCTCCACTACTCTCTCCTCCGATGCGCTGAACCAGGAGATTCTCCAGGTCAGCAGCCAGCTGCTGGAAGCCAGCCGTAAAGCTCAGCAGGAGCAGGATCGCGCCCGCGATATCGCCGATTCGCTTAACCAGCTGCCGCAGCAGCAGAGCGATGCCCGCCGCCAACTGAACGAGGTTGAGCGCCGGGTTGGCGCACAAAACAGCAATACGCCGCTGGCGCAGGCGCAGAATCTTGGCCTGCAGGCGGAGTCCGCGCGGCTGAAAGCGCTGGTCGATGAGCTGGATCTGGCCCAGCTCTCCGCCAATAACCGCCAGGAACTTTCGCGGTTGCGCTCCGAGCTGGCGCAGAAAGAGAGCGAACAGCTCGACGCCTGGCTACAAGCGCTGCGTAATCAGCTAAACAACCAACGGCAGCGCGAGGCGGAGAAAGCGCTGGAAAGCACCGAACTACTGGCGGAAAACAGCGAAAACCTGCCGCCGGATATCGTGGCGCAGTTTAAAGTTAACCGCGAGCTGTCGCAGGCGCTCAACCAGCAGGCGCAGCGCATGGATCTGATCGCCTCGCAGCAGCGCCAGGCGACCAATCAAACTCTCCAGGTGCGTCAGGCGCTAAACACCCTGCGCGAGCAGTCTCAGTGGCTGGGTTCTTCCAATCTGCTTGGCGAAGCCCTGCGCGCGCAGGTTGCGCGGCTGCCGGAAATCCCGCGACCGCAGCAGTTGGATACCGAAATGGCTCAGCTGCGCGTGCAGCGCCTGCGCTATGAAGATCAGCTCGGCAAGCAGCCTCAGCTAAGACAAATTCGTCAGGCGGATGGGGAGCCGCTCACCAGCGAGCAGAACCGTATTCTGCAGGCTCAGATGCGTACGCAGACTGAGTTGCTCAACTCCCTGCTACGCGGCGGCGATACGCTTATGCTCGAACTGACCAAGCTGAAAGTCGCCAACGGCCAGCTTGAAGATGCGCTTAAAGAGATCAACGAAGCGACCCACCGCTATCTGTTCTGGACCTCCGACGTCAGCCCAATCGGCTTCTCATGGCCGCTGGAGATCGTTCAGGACCTACGCCGTCTGATCTCGCTCGATACCATGAGCCAGCTCGGCAAAGCCAGCATGATGATGCTGACCAGCAAAGAGACCCTGCTGCCGCTCTTCGTCGCGCTCATTCTGGTGGGGTTCAGTATTAGCTCACGACGCCATTTCACCAGCTTCCTTGAGCGCTCCAGCGCGCGCGTCGGTAAGGTGACGCAGGATCACTTCTGGCTCACGCTGCGCACGGTGTTCTGGTCAATACTGGTGGCCTCGCCGCTGCCGGTACTGTGGATGACGCTGGGCTATGGCCTGCAGGCCGCCTGGCCTTTCCCGCTGGCGGTCGCCATTGGCGATAGCGTTACCGCTACGGTGCCGCTGCTGTGGGTGGTGATGATTTGCGCTACATTCGCCCGCCCAAACGGCCTGTTCATCGCCCACTTCGGCTGGCCGCGTAGCCGCGTCAGCAAAGCGATGCGCTACTACCTGATGAGCATCGGGCTGATCGTGCCGCTGATTATGGCGCTGATTACCTTCGATAACCTCAACGATCGCGAATTCTCCGCCTCGCTGGGCCGCCTCTGCTTTATGCTGATTTGCGGCGCGCTGGCGATGGTGACCCTGAGCCTGAAACGCGCCGGCATCCCGCTGTATCTCGACAAAGAAGGCAGCGGCGACAATATGCTGAACCGGCTGCTGTGGAATATGCTGCTCGGCGCGCCGCTGGTGGCGATGCTGGCGGCGGCGATCGGCTATCTCGCCACGGCGCAGGCGCTGCTCGCCAGGCTCGAAACCTCGGTCGCCATCTGGTTCCTGCTGCTGGTGGTCTATCACATCATTCGCCGCTGGATGTTGATCCAGCGCCGCCGCCTGGCGTTCGATCGCGCCAAGCATCGACGGGCGGAGATCCTCGCCCAGCGCGCGCGTGGTGAAGAAGAGGCTCAGCATACCAGCAGCCCGGAAGGTTCAATGGAAGCCGAGGTCAGCGAGGTCGATCTGGATGCCATCAGTACCCAGTCGTTACGTCTGGTGCGCTCCCTGCTGATGCTGATTGCGCTAGTGTCGGTTATCGTGCTGTGGTCAGAAATCCACTCCGCGTTTGGCTTCCTGGAGAATATCTCGCTGTGGGACGTCACCTCTACGGTGCAGGGCGTTGAGAGCCTGGAGCCGATTACCCTCGGCGCGGTGCTGATTGCCATCCTGGTGTTGATTATTACCACCCAACTGGTGCGCAACCTGCCCGCGCTGCTGGAACTGGCGATCCTCCAGCATCTGGAACTGACGCCGGGCACCGGCTACGCCATCACCACCATCACTAAATATCTGCTGATGCTGATTGGCGGTCTGGTCGGCTTCTCGATGATTGGCATCGAGTGGGCCAAGCTGCAGTGGCTCATTGCCGCCCTCGGCGTCGGTCTCGGTTTTGGTCTGCAGGAGATCTTCGCCAACTTTATCTCCGGCCTGATTATTCTGTTTGAGAAACCAATACGGATTGGCGATACGGTCACTATTCGCGATCTCACCGGCAGCGTGACGCGTATTAATACCCGCGCCACGACCATCAGCGACTGGGACCGTAAAGAGATTATCGTGCCGAACAAGGCGTTCATCACCGAACAGTTCATCAACTGGTCGTTGTCGGATTCCGTGACCCGCGTAGTGTTGACGGTGCCTGCGCCGGTGGATGCCAATACCGAAGAGGTTGCGCAGATCCTGTTAAATGCCGCGCACCGCTGTTCGTTAGTTATCGATACCCCGGCGCCGGAAGCGTTCCTCGTTGACCTGCAGCAGGGGATCCAGATTTTCGAGCTGCGTATCTACGCCGCCGAAATGGGTCACCGTATGCCGCTGCGCCACGAGATGCATCAGCTGATTCTGGCCGGATTCCGCGAGCACGGGATCGATATGCCGTTCCCGCCGTTCCAGATGCGTCTGGAGAGCATTGATGGCAGAAAAAGCAGCAGAGCGCTGACTTCGGCAGGGAAAACCAGCCGCGCCCCCGGCAGTCTGTAAGAACGGCCTTGCCTGAACGCAGGCAAGGCCAGAACGGTCGCACGACCGGACAATCAACCATACCGCCATACATCGGCGGTCATCTCCGTCAATATCCGGCAGGAAAGCGGAAAGGAAGATCAGGCACGGTCGACGGTAAACGAAATGACCTCACCGATGCTTTCAGCCCCCAGGGCCAGCATCACAACGCGGTCAACGCCCAGCGCTACGCCGGAACAATCCGGCAGCCCGGCTTCCAGAGCGGCCAGCAGATGACGATCGATTGGCTGCTGCGGCAGGCCGCGAGCAGCACGCTTGCGGTTATCCTGCTCAAAACGCTGCTGCTGTTCGCGCGCGTCGGTCAGCTCATGAAAACCGTTCGCCAGCTCAATGCCTTTGTAATAGACCTCGAAGCGCTCCGCCACGCGGTGATCTTCGGTGCTAATTTGCGCCAGCGACGCCTGGCTTGCCGGGAAGTGATAAATAAACGTTGGCCGATCTTTACCGATGTGCGGCTCGACGCCCATGGCGAAGAGTAGCTGAAGCAGCGTATCCCGGTCCTCTTCCGTATCGGCGATATTGCTCAGATCCAGCTTCGCCGCCGCTTCGCGCAGCTGGGTTTTATCCGCCGACAGCGGGTCGATTTCCAGATGACGCTGAAAGGCTTGCTGGTAAGAGAGGCTTTCGGCCGGCTGGCAGTCGAGCACCTGCTGGAGCAGATCGTCGACTTCATTAATCAGGCGGTACATGTCGTAGCATGGACGATACCACTCCAGCATGGTGAATTCCGGATTATGGTGACGCCCCATCTCTTCATTGCGGAAGCTACGGCATAGCTGAAACACCGGGCCGCAGCCGGCCGCCAGCAGGCGTTTCATGTGATACTCCGGGCTGGTCATCAGGTACAGGTTCAGCCCCTGAGAGTGGCCAGGACCAACGAAACGCGTCTCAAACGGGACCATATGAATATCCGTCACCGTCGCCTGACTCATGCAGGGCGTCTCCACCTCCAGCACGCCGCGGTCGGTAAAGAAACGGCGAATTTCCGCCATCACCGCTGCACGTTTTAACAGATTTGGAATGGATGCGCTCGGCTGCCAGGTTGCCGTTTCGCTCATGGTACTTTCTCCGATTTGAAACAAGGGCACGAAGTCTACTCGTAACTGGCAGATGAAACAAATTTTGTGCGAATACGTAAACGCGTTACATACACTTAATTTGTTGATAACCCAAAAACATAAAGCAAGCAGATAAACAACCGCACAGAACGATAAAAAAATCGAACACGTCAATTTTCCCTTATGACCCTACGGCTATACTCCTTACCTATAAAGGAGCAGTGATACGTTTTCGCCAGCCCGGCGGCGAAATAAACAAAAACTGGAGGAATGTCGTGCAAACTTTTCAAGCCGATCTTGCCGTAATAGGCGCAGGCGGAGCAGGTCTTCGCGCCGCAATAGCCGCCGCGCAAGCTAATCCAAATGCTAAAATCGCTCTAATTTCAAAAGTCTATCCTATGCGCAGCCATACCGTTGCTGCTGAAGGGGGTTCCGCTGCCGTCGCGCAGGATCATGATAGCTTCGAGTACCATTTCCACGACACCGTTGCAGGAGGCGACTGGCTGTGCGAACAGGACGTCGTTGACTACTTCGTTCATCACTGCCCGACGGAAATGACCCAGCTCGAACATTGGGGATGCCCGTGGAGTCGCCGCCCGGACGGCAGCGTCAACGTCCGGCGATTCGGCGGTATGAAGATCGAACGAACCTGGTTCGCTGCCGATAAAACCGGCTTTCATATGCTGCACACCCTTTTTCAGACCTCGCTTCAATTCCCGCAAATCCAGCGCTTCGATGAACATTTTGTTCTGGATATTCTGGTGGATGATGGCCAGGCTCGCGGTCTGGTCGCGATGAATATGATGGAAGGTACGCTGGTGCAGATCCGCGCCAACGCGGTCATTCTGGCGACCGGCGGCGCAGGACGCGTGTATCGCTACAATACCAACGGCGGTATCGTCACCGGTGACGGTATGGGTATGGCGCTCAGCCACGGCGTACCGCTGCGCGATATGGAGTTCGTGCAATATCACCCCACCGGTCTGCCGGGTTCCGGCATTCTGATGACGGAAGGCTGCCGCGGCGAAGGCGGTATTCTGGTCAACAAGAACGGCTACCGCTATCTGCAGGATTACGGCATGGGTCCGGAAACCCCGTTGGGCGAACCGAAAAATAAATATATGGAGCTGGGTCCGCGCGATAAAGTCTCCCAGGCTTTCTGGCACGAATGGCGTAAAGGCAACACGATCCCTACCCCGCGAGGCGATGTGGTCTATCTCGATCTGCGCCATTTGGGCGAGAAAAAGCTGCTTGAACGTCTGCCGTTTATCTGCGAACTCTCGAAGGCCTACGTTGGCGTCGATCCGGTGAAAGATCCTATTCCGGTACGTCCGACCGCGCACTATACCATGGGCGGGATCGAAACCGACCAGCAGTGTGAAACCCGCATCAAAGGGCTGTTTGCCGTGGGCGAATGTTCTTCTGTCGGCCTGCATGGCGCCAACCGCCTTGGCTCCAACTCCCTGGCGGAGCTGGTGGTGTTTGGTCGTCTGGCCGGTGAGCAGGCCATGCAGCGCGCAACCGAAGCGGGCGAAGCCAATAGCGCTGCGCTGGACGCCCAGGTCGTCGATATCGAGAACCGCCTGAAAGAACTCGTTAATCAAGAAGGTAACGAGAACTGGGCGAAGATTCGTGACGAAATGGGGCTGTCAATGGAAGAAGGCTGCGGCATCTACCGTACGCCGGAGCTTATGCAGAAAACGGTTGATAAGCTGGCCGAGCTGCAGGAGCGCTTCAAGCGCGTGCGTATCACCGACACCTCGAGCGTGTTCAACACCGACCTGCTGTACACCATCGAACTGGGTCATGGCCTGAACGTCGCCGAATGTATGGCGCACTCCGCCCTCGCGCGTAAAGAGTCCCGCGGCGCGCATCAGCGTCTGGACGAAGGCTGCACCGAGCGTGACGACGTCAACTTCCTCAAGCATACCCTCGCCTTCCGCGATGCCGACGGTAATACCAGCCTGGAGTACAGTGATGTGAAAATCACCACTCTGCCGCCGGCAAAACGCGTGTACGGTGCGGAAGCGGAAGCAGCCGAGAAGAAGGAGACGACGAATGGCTGAGATGAAAAATATGAAAGTCGAAGTGGTGCGCTACAACCCGGAAGTGGACATTGCACCGCACAGCGCTTTCTATGAAGTTCCCTACGATGAGCAAACCTCTCTGCTTGATGCTCTGGGCTATATCAAAGACAACCTCGCGCCGGACCTCAGCTACCGCTGGTCCTGCCGTATGGCGATTTGCGGTTCCTGCGGCATGATGGTGAACAAGGTGCCAAAGCTGGCCTGTAAAACCTTCCTGCGTGAATACACCAAAGGCATTAAAGTCGAGGCGCTGGCTAACTTCCCGATTGAGCGCGATCTGGTGGTCGATATGACTCACTTTATTGAAAGCCTGGAAGCCATTAAGCCGTACATCATTGGCAACCCACGCACGCCCGATCAGGGGCCTAACACGCAGACGCCGGCGCAAATGGCCAAGTACCACCAGTTCTCTGGCTGCATCAACTGCGGCCTGTGCTATGCGGCCTGTCCGCAGTTTGGTCTTAATCCGGAGTTTATCGGTCCGGCGGCGATCACCCTCGCCCATCGCTACAACGAAGACAGCCGCGATCGCGGTAAAAAGGAACGTATGGCGCAGCTTAACGGCCAGAATGGCGTCTGGACATGTACTTTCGTGGGCTACTGCTCCGAAGTCTGCCCGAAACACGTCGACCCGGCGGCCGCGATCCAGCAGGGCAAGGTAGAAAGCTCGAAAGACTTTCTTATCGCCACCCTGAAACCACGCTAAGGAGTGCTGTATGACGACTAAACGCAAACCCTACGTGCGGCCGATGCCGTCCACCTGGTGGAAAAAGCTGCCGTTTTATCGCTTCTATATGCTGCGTGAAGGAACGGCGGTACCCACGGTCTGGTTCAGCATCGTGCTGATTTACGGGCTGTTCGCACTGAAGCATGGCGCGGAGAGCTGGGCGGGCTATGTCGGTTTCCTGCAAAACCCGATTGTCGTGATCCTAAACCTGATCACGCTTGCAGCCGCGCTACTGCATACCAAAACCTGGTTTGAGCTGGCGCCGAAAGCCGCCAATATTATCCTTAAAGGCGAGAAAATGGGACCTGAGCCAATTATTAAAGGGCTTTGGGTCGTCACTGCGGTCGTCACCGTGGTGATCCTGTTTGTCGCACTGTTCTGGTAAGGAGGCTGGAATGATTAATCCCAACCCAAAACGTTCTGATGAGCCGGTATTCTGGGGGCTGTTTGGCGCTGGCGGCATGTGGGGAGCGATTATCGCCCCCGTCATTGTGCTGCTGGTAGGTATTATGCTGCCGCTTGGCCTCGCGCCTGCCGACGCCTTCAGCTATGAACGCGTGCTGGCTTTTGCCCATAGCTTTATTGGCCGTGCATTCATTTTCCTGATGATTGTTCTGCCGCTATGGTGCGGGCTTCACCGTATTCACCATGCAATGCACGATTTAAAAATTCACGTACCCAACGGTAAATGGGTCTTCTACGGCCTTGCGGCGATTCTGACCATCGTCACACTGGTCGGCATATTGTTCATCTAAACGAATAGCCGTACGCGGCTTTTACCTCAGCCGCAATAAGCCCGGTAGCATTCTGTTACCGGGCTCGCTTCTCAAGAAAATTCTGCCACATTTTTCCTGCCTGGCTCTACACTTAGCTTAAAACTGGCAAGGAAAAAATTATGCGTCTGCTACCCGTTCTTGCGGTTGTTGCCGCTTCATTTCTGCTTGTAGCCTGTAGTACTCCGGTGCCGCCTCCTGGCGTAACCGTGGTTAGCCCCTTCGACGCTCAACGCTATCTTGGCACCTGGTATGAGATTGCCCGCTTCGATCACCGTTTTGAAAGCGGCTTAGAAAAGGTCACCGCAACGTATAGCCTGCGCGATGATGGCGGACTGAACGTGGTAAATAAAGGCTACAACCCAGACCGGGGTATGTGGCAAAAAACCGATGGCGTCGCCTACTTTACCGGAGAGCCCACGCGAGCCGCGCTGAAAGTCTCGTTTTTCGGCCCCTTCTATGGCAGCTATAACGTGATGGCGCTGGATAAGGATTATCGCTACGCGCTGGTTTGTGGACCCGATCGCGACTATCTCTGGCTACTGGCGCGCACGCCGAAAATCCCGCCGGAAGTGAAGCAGCAGATGCTGGATATCGCTACCCGGCAAGGATTCGACGTGAGCAAACTGCTATGGGTCAATCAGCAGTATTAATGCGCGCTCATTTTCAGGCCAATGATGCCAATCACAATACACGCCAGGCTGGCAATGCGCATCGGGCTGGCGGATTCACCCAGCAGGATAATACCCGTCACGGCTGCGCCGACCGCGCCTATTCCGGTCCAAACGGCGTAAGCCGTCCCTACGGGCAACGTTTTCATCGCCCATGACAACAGCGCCATGCTGATGACCATAGCGGCAATCGTTAACACGCTTGGCACCAGACGGCTAAAACCGTGGGTATATTTCAGACCGACTGCCCAGACAACTTCCAGCAGACCAGCGATAAACAGAACTAACCAGGACATATGGCTCCTTTAATGGGGCCGTCCCCAGATGTGAAACGCTTACAGGTCGTCCCGTAAGGTAGATGATATTCCGCAGGAATTATACACGACGTGGGTAAGGTGAGGAAGAACGGTACGACCAGCGGCCGTACCGCCATGGTCTATTGCTGAGCTTTGGTCGCGGCGCCCGAAATCGCGCTGCCGCCTTCTGAAATATCCTGACCAACACCGCGCGTGGTGTTACATGCAGTCAGTACAGAGGAAAGAGCCAAAACCGTAAAGAACGCTGCAATCGCTTTTTTTACCATAATGTCATCCTTATTAACCAGTTTTAGTTATCGTGCTCTATAAGCATAGACAAACTGCTCCAGGATGAGGGAAACGCGGCGATTTTTAAGAGAAAAAGAAATTACGCGAGCGAATAGGATTGAGCGTGGGGAGTGTGAATAAGAATTCCCTGATGAAATAAGATTAACTGACAGCGTGAGAAATAGCATGACCCAGGCTCTGGATATCCTCGCCAACGCCACGAGCCGTGTTGCACCCGGTAAGCAGCGACCCGCCCAGAACTAACAGTAACAAAAGTTTCAGCGTAGCGTTCATCTTCCTTGCCTGCAGTTTCGACATTATAGAGGGCGCAGCATTGCGGCTGCGCCAACCATCTCATCGCCCAGATTACTTCACGCGGGATACGTATTCGCCAGAGCGGGTATCCACTTTGATGACTTCGCCAATCTGTACGAACAGAGGAACTTTAACTACTGCGCCAGTGGATAGCGTTGCAGGTTTGCCGCCAGTACCAGCAGTATCGCCCTTCAGGCCAGGATCGGTTTCAACGATTTCCAGCTCAACAAAGTTTGGTGGGGTGACGGAAATTGGCTGACCGTTCCACAGGGTCACGATGCATTCAGCCTGATCCAGCAGCCATTTCGCGTTATCGCCAACGGCTTTAGCGTCAGCAGCCAGCTGTTCGAAAGTAGAGTTATTCATAAAGTGCCAGAACTCACCGTCGTTATACAGGTAAGTCAGGTTCATATCGACAACGTCCGCGCCTTCAGCAGAATCAGTAGACTTAAAAGTTTTCTCAACGCGAGTACCGGTCAGCAGGCGGCGCAGCTTAACGCGTGCAAAAGCCTGGCCTTTGCCGGGTTTAACGAATTCACTGGCTTCAACTGCATAAGGTTCGCCGTCCATCATGATTTTAAGACCGGCACGAAAATCGTTGCTATAGTAAGTCGCCATAAGGCCCTCTGAAATTTTGTTAATTGGTAGCTAAGCCACAAAATGGCGCATATTGTAACCCTAAATACCCCATCCAGAGAAGATTGGTTAACGCAACTTGCCGATGTTGTGACCAGTCCTGATGAACTGCTGCATCTTTTAAATGTAGACGCTGATGCGAATCTATTGGCAGGGCGCGATGCTAAGCGCCTGTTCGCATTGCGTGTTCCACGAGCGTTTATTGCCCGTATGGAACCAGGCAACCCTAATGATCCTCTTCTTCGTCAGGTACTTACCTCTCAGGAAGAGTTTACTAATGTTTCAGGATTCTCTACCGATCCGTTGGAAGAACAGCATAGCGTTGTGCCGGGCCTGCTGCATAAATACAGCAACCGCGCGTTGCTGCTGGTTAAAGGCGGCTGTGCGGTAAATTGTCGTTATTGTTTCCGTCGTCACTTCCCCTATGCTGAAAATCAGGGCAATAAACGTAACTGGCAGATGGCCCTCGAGTATATTGCGGCGCATCCCCGACTCGATGAGATCATCTTTTCCGGTGGCGATCCGCTCATGGCGAAGGATCATGAGCTCGACTGGCTCTTGACGCAGCTGGAAGCTATTCCGCACATCAAACGCCTACGTATCCACAGCCGGTTGCCCGTTGTGATTCCTGCGCGTATTACCGATACGCTGGTTGCCCGTATTTCTGCATCATCGCTACAGGTACTGCTGGTAAACCATGTTAACCACGCTAACGAGATTGATGCGGCATTTCGTTCGTCCATGAAAAAGCTGCGTATGGCTGGCGTAACCTTATTGAACCAAAGCGTGCTGCTGCGCGGTGTAAACGATAACGCGCATACGCTCGCCGATTTGAGCAATGCGCTCTTCGACGCTGGCGTCATGCCCTACTATCTCCACGTTCTGGACAAAGTGCAGGGGGCGGCTCATTTTATGGTCAGTGACGAAGAGGCCAGAACCATCATGCGCGAACTGCTCACCCTGATATCCGGCTATTTAGTACCAAAACTTGCACGGGAAATCGGCGGAGAACCAAGTAAGACTCCCCTGGACTTAGGATTAAAGCAGCGATAACCAATCCGTCTGCCGGGCACTGCCTGGCAGACTACCTACTTGCCATTACTCACTGTGTATAAATACTAACGACTTATAATTTTCGTAAAACGAGTATTCTCCAGAAGAAAGTAAAAGCAAATATAAAAGTAAGCTGTAACTTCATTCATTATTAGTTACAAAAAAAGAGAAAGAATGTTTGCTGCGGTCATCGCCAATAACAGGGGTAAGATCCACCCAGGTAATTTGAATTCTGTTGCTTTATTGCCACTGAAACTTTTTGAGGCGTCATCCTGAATGGCTAAATTATGAATCACATTTTTCTCAACCGGGGGCGAGGATGTGCTCGCGGTGATCTGTAGATTTTCAGGCTGTTTCTCCTCCGTTCGGAAGAATGAGGCTATATGTGAACCAGCCGCAAGAACAAACCCCCTCTGCCTTACAGTAACAATAATATCCTGCGACAACCCTGCTTTTACTAACGATTTTCTTAGCAAGGAAATATTTTGATAGAAAGTATTCTGGGAAACGACAACACCTCTGGTTTTCCATACTATATCCAGAAACTCTTCTCTGGATATAATCTTCCCATTGCTTTCCAGTAAAAGTTGAAGGCAGCGTGCAGTTGGCGCATTCAGGGTCACGCTATCCCCATTTTCCCCAACGGGCTGCAACTCATTCATATTTACATTAAATATAACTTCATTATTAATGATATATTCATTGAATATCATAATTCCAATCCCCCTTCACCATTCCATATGAAATAAAGATGAATTAAATTCAAATTCACCTTTAGCAAACACGGTACATCCCTTTAAGCCTGCCAGATTAGATAATTTTACGGATAAGCTCCCGCTCTTCCCAGAGCAAAGATAATATTATCATGATATTTGAACCAAAGGGAAGACTGATTTACAACTATACGTTCCAGACACGCTCATTATTATCCACGAAATCTCTTTGTGAATTTGCAACCTTCAATAAACGAGGTTTAAATTCAAGCAGAATTCACATGCATTTTGTCTACCCTACACTTAGATTTGTTCCCGCTCCGGTACAGTACGCTTTATGTATACTAGCTATACGCAATAGCGGCAGCAGGAGTAAGAAAACGATAGAGCTCAGGCATAGATACGGGGTGTTAGTTATTACTAATATCATTAATTAACAACCGGGCCGAGTATCTATTCAGGACTTTAGTATCTATAAATGGATTAAATAAATGAAAAAAACAATCGTAGCTGTAATGGTCGCTGCTTCCGCAGTTCTGAGCGCTCAGGCTTTCGCGGCAGGGAACAGTTCTCAACTAACAATTCTGGGCAACGTCACTGATACCGGTGAGTCCTGTAACGTTACTCCTTCAGCGCAGATCCAGGGAGGTTCTTTAACTCTGGATGATGTTAAAGCCTCTACCCTGGAAGGCCAGGCCGTAAACTCGCCGTATATGTCTCTTGCAAAAGATATTGAATACAAAATTGAAGATTGCCAGAAAGGCGCAACCGATTACACTGGTAACCTCAACGTGACCGTAACCGGCGACTATATCAGCGGCCAGGATAACGTGCTGACTAACACCGCTGTAAACCCAGCAACCAACGCAGCAGTAACTGTTGTTAACACCGATGGTTCTCGCGTGAGCTTCACAGGCACAACACCTAAAGTTGTCGCTTATACTGCGGGTACCCCATCTTACCTGCGCTACAAAGCAGCATATGTTAAAACCGCTGCCGGCGTTACCGATGGCGCAGTTAAAGGTGTAGCTACCTTTACCATCACCTACTAATACTCAATAGGGCCTGCCTCAGGCAAGCCCTATTTTTATTCAGGGAATGAATTATGTTGAAGTCATTATTAAAGATAGTGGCAGTTTTTGCGTTTTCAGTAAGTTTTGCCGCCTATAGCGGTGTAGTTGTGGACTCCACACGGCATCTTTATAAAGAGGGGGCGCGTGAAATTAACGCTAACCTGGAAAACAAAGATAATATTCCGTATTTAATAAAGTCATGGGTTGAGCCTCGCGAAGGCAGCCAAATGTCTTTTTTTATGGTAACCCCTCCTCTTTTTCGTCTGGAAGCAAAACAGAAAAATACTGTGCGTATATTTCCTAATGCGAACATAACTAACGCGCCTAAAGATAGGGAAACTGTTTATTATTTCAACGTAATGTCAATCCCACCGACCAGTGACGCAGACACGGATAAAAACAAAATCCAACTGGCTGTGCGTCATAGAATGCGTCTTATCTATCGCCCAAAATCCTTACACGATCTTTCGATTAACCAAGAAGCAAAGAAATTAGAATGGCGGAGAAGTGGTAATAAAATCACGCTAAAAAACACGACACCATTTTTTATCTATTTTAAGTCAATCAAAATTAATAACACAGAAGTGAGTGGTTCCATTAACAATATCGATGCATTCGCAACCAAAGAATTTACATTACCAGCGGGTGTAAATGGCTCAGAAATAGTATGGAAAGTCGCAACTGACAACGGAGGCATGGGTTCTGCCTACTCGTCATCAATTTAATTTTTTAGTTCTTTTTTGAACGACCAGGGTGAAAAGTATGTCTATTTTAATAAAAAAAAGGGATGGTGTTCTTTCTGGTGTGTCCCACCCATTTTTCGTTCTTGTTCCTGCGTTAGCCCTCGGTTTTTGTAACAATGCCCTGGCGCGTGATTTTTTTGATCCTGATTTTATTAAATCAGTGGGGCAAAGCGACCCTTCCTCAATACCGGACTTATCGCTGTACGCAACGAAAGATGCTCAGGCACCGGGTGAGTATCGTATTGATGTAGTTTTAAACAACAACCTGCAGGAAACAACTGATATTCAATTTGTCGAAAAAAAAGATCCGACTACTGGTGCTCTGAAACTAGTTCCCTGCCTGAGTATCGCTAAATTAACCAGCTATGGTTTACGCTCAGAAGCGTTCCCTCACTTAAAAGAAGATACTAACGGGTGCGCTGATGTCAGTGGGATACCTAACTTCACGACAGATTTTAACTTCAATACTCAGCAACTGCTGATATCCATACCACAGGCTGCATTATCAACTATTGCTCAAGGGTTTGTCCCGCCTGAAGAATTTGATGATGGAATTAACGCACTGCTGACCAATTACCAATTCAGCTCAGGGAAGGATTATGAGGCGAATAATGAATACTACAACCTCAACTTACAATCTGGCCTAAACATTGGACCATGGCGTCTACGTAATCTCAGCACATGGAATAAATCGGCTGGTATCCAGAGCGATTGGGATTCAGTATATCTTTATGCTCAACGGAGTATTATCCCCCTAAAAAGCACGCTGGTAATGGGAGAAAGCAGTTCACTATCAAGTATTTTTGATAGCGTGCCGTTTACCGGTATTCAGCTTGCTACTGATACTGATATGATTCCAGAAAGCCTGCGCGGCTTCGCCCCTATCGTGCGTGGTATTGCCAGAACTAACGCCCGCGTAGTTATCAAACAGAACGGCTACCAGATCTATCAAGCCTTTGTTGCACCTGGTGCCTTTGAAATTACCGACCTCTACTCAACCGGCGGTAACGGTGATCTCTATGTCACTGTCGAAGAAGCCGATGGCTCCCGACAAAACTTCGTTGTTCCTTACGCCTCTCTGCCGCTGATGCTCAGAGAAGGCCAGGTGGAATACGAAATCACCAGCGGTAAATATCGTCCCTATGATGGCGATGTTGACGAAAAACCATTTACCCAAGCGACCATCAGCTACGGCGTATTAAGCAATACGACTTTTTACACCGGCCTGCAGGCTGCATCGAGTTATCAGGCGCTGGCTTTAGGTGTCGGGCAAAATCTGGGTGATATCGGTGCAGTTTCAGCCGACGTCACCGAAGCCTGGTCGAAAAAGAAAGATATGGATAAAACGACGGGTCAGTCCTGGCGTATCCGCTATGGTAAAAATATTCTTGAAACCGGCACGAATATCACCGTCGCAGGCTACCGCTACTCCACCTCTGGGTTCAATACGCTTACTGATGTAATGAACACTTATAATAATCGCTACGGTAGTTATACTTCTCGTTCTTTACGAAACAGAACCAATATCACCGTAAATCAAAGTCTGGGTTCAGGGCTCGGAAGTCTGTCCGTCTCCGGTATATTTGAAGACTACTGGGATAGCAATCGCCGTAACAACTCATTCAATATTGGCTATAATGGTGGGTTCCGTCGCTTTAACTATTATGCAGGCTATAGCTACAGTCGCTATTCCTGGGGCGATAGCGGCTCGAATCGTACCGTCGAAGACGACCACGTCGTTTCATTTAACATCACAGTGCCATTAGGTGACTGGATATCCAATACCTACGCAACCTATAACGTCACTAATAGCAGCCCAGGATCTACCGACCAGTACGTTTCTCTCAGCGGTGTAGCGCTGGAAAATCATAATCTGGACTGGAACGTACAGCAGGGTTATAGCAATCGGGAAGATGCCAGCGGTGGGGTATATAGCAACTATCGTGGTTCAATGGGTTCCATTAACGGTGGTTACAGCTATAGCAAACATAGCCAGCTCATTAACTATGGTATGAGCGGTGGAGTCCTGCTCCACGCTGACGGGATTACTCTGGGTCAGGAAATGTCTGAAACAGCGGTGTTAGTTAAAGCCCCGGGGTTAGATAATGTTCGACTGGAAAATGATGTCAGTATTACAACAGATTATCGTGGTTACGCAATTATCCCATACGTTACACCATACCATCGAACCAGTGTGACTTTAGATAACACCACCCTGAGTGACAATATGGAATTACCGAATACCACGCAGAAAGTGGTGCCCACTCGTGCCGCAATTGTACGGGCAAACTTTGAAGGCAATATTGGCCGTCGCGCTTTCCTGATATTGAAAAGAACGTCGGGTGACTATGTTCCTTATGGTGCGACGGTAACCTTAACCACGGATAAAAATGCTCAGGCCAGCATCGTATCCGACGGTGGCATGGTTTATATGTCCGGGCTGAAAGATAACGGTGAAATTTATGCCCGGTGGGGAACTAAAAGCGGCCAGCAGTGTAAGGCAACTTATAGCTTAGCTGCGACAACCGAAGGCATTGCGCAGGCCACTGCGGTTTGCCGTTAACAGGGATAGTAATACTATGAAAAGTCTTTTTTTTATTATTAGCTTACTCTGCATAAGCTCGCATGCAGTAGCTACCTGCACGTATGGTAAAACTGGTGGCGGTGCAATTAGCGTTAACTTCAGTGGCTCTGTAATCGCTGATTCAACATTACCTAATGGAAGCATATTAGCGTCAGCAAGGCGCGGAGGTGTTGATCCCAAAACATTTTCGTCATGTAGCGCTAGTGACGTTTTTGTTGTTAGAACCGTTCCTACAGTTAGTCCATCTAGCATTTCAAAAATTGGTGGCAAAGTCGTATATGAGACAGGTATCCCTGGTATTGGCTTTCAGATCTCCGATATTACGTTACCATCTGCAAACTATTTTTCACCAGCAAATATAGATCAGCCAGAAGCAGCCAATACTCATTATTTCTCTAACTCATCTGGCCAAGTCATGGTTTGGTTAGTTAAAACAGGCCCCATAACTAAAACGACGGGAAGAAAAACCTCTGTTTACTTTATGGCTGGCCCGCCAAATCAGACTAGTACTGGTTCGTCAAATGCAACTGAATTATTCAGAATCATTATTGACTTAACTAACATAAAATTCAAAGAAACCACATGTGAAATTTCCCCCCGAAACGGAAATATAGTAAGACTATCAAACATTGATATTTCAGAGCTGAACTCAGTGTCAGTTGGAAGTGCCGTTGGAAAAGCAAAAAGCATCACACTTGATATTAGCTGCCCAGACTCCGAAGTTAACAAGAAATATATTTACTGGTTTAGCCCTATATCTATAGCATCAACTAGCACCGATGGATTATTACTAAATTCATTATCAGATGGTGCTCAAAATGTAGGCATAATTTTAAAAAAAGGAAGCTCTGCGATAAAATTTAACAATCTGGAAGCCTATCCCTTCACCAGCTCGAAGAGTCAAGATATAACGTTAACGGCTGATTACTATAAAATCGCCCAAAATGTTTCAACAGGAACTACTGGGGAGATCAAAACAGACCTAGAGATTGTCCTTCAGGAAGAATAACCTTAACCTACATGAAGATAAATGTCATACCGTCAAGCCTAAGCCAGGCTGGCGGCATATTGACCATATGAAATATAACTTATTTCGGAGTTTCAATGATAGTTAAGAGAGTAATTATATAAATCCATAAAAATTGATACATGAACAACTAAAAATTCATCATTTAATCATGACAAATGGCATTGAAAAATAAAAAGCGCATACTAAAATCATCGTCGAAATGTCACATAACGCATTAGTGACCTTTCGTAGACTAAATGTAACAAAATATGTTAACCTACTTATTATTAACATATTGTTATCGTAGAATAATATTAGTATAAAAGGGAATATGTAATGAAACAATTGACTGTATTCGAAATGGAAACTATCTCCGGTGGATATTCTTGGGACTTCTCTTCTATCAGCTCAGCTATCACAAGTGTAGTAAGTAACGGTGCTGAAGCAGTAGCCTCTGCCATAATTTCTGGTGCAGCACATGCGATGATAGGTTCGACTATTGGGGGATCACAGGGTGGTGACGGCGGTGGTCTACTTGGTATTGGTGCTATCGGGCAAGCTGTTGGAATGGTTTGGGGTCTGGCTGTTGGTGCTATTGGTGGTGCAGTTTACGGCGCTATGGGTGGCTGGGAATTTGCCAGCAAGGAAGCTCAAGCAGCTATGAATGGTCTCTATAACGGCACCCTTGCTCCTTGGGCTTAAAATTCAACAATCGAATATATTATAGTATCATGAATAGATAATATTCTTTATATTCATTGAATTAAAGGTCTGGATATCCAGACCTTTTTTACTAGAAGCAGAGTAAAATTGGTAAAATATGCTAAAAAATATCTATCGCAAGGAAGCGATTGAGTACAAAAAAACGCACTGGAAAGGGAAAGCTCTATTGTTGGCAGGAATTCCTGCATGGCTTATAACCTTACTGGCATTCATTTTCCTTATTGCCCTGGTACTTTCGCTTATATATTGCACCTTTACCCAGCGTATTGATGTACGTGGTGAAGTTATTACCCTTCCCCACTCCGTTAACGTTTTCGCTCCCCAGCAGGGTTTTGTTGTTAACCAGCATGTAAAAGTGGGTGATATAGTTAAAAAAGGTCAATCACTCTATGAACTGGATATTTCACGCAATACAGTGAATGGCAATGTCAGCACTGCACAGATTGAAGTCATCAATGAGAAAATCGCTAATGCCCAGGATATCATCAGCAAACTTTCACATAATAAGTCTGAAACGCTAAGCGCCCTGGATAAACAAATAAAAACTACCCGTGACTCCCTGGCAGAAACGAATCGCATGTTGGCAAATACTCAGGCTGGTTTGAAGAAAATGCATACCAACCTGGCCAGCTATGACAAATACCTGAAAGACGGCATGATTACCAAAGATCAGTATAACTACCAGCATTCATTATATTTCCAGCAGCAAAGTGCTTATCAATCTCTGGTCACTCAAAAAATGCAGCTGGAATCTCAGCTCACGCAAACGAATAGTGACAAAGTTACTAAAGCAGCGGATTTTGACAACCAGATATCCAGCCAGCATAATCAAATTAATGATTATAAAAATCAGCTGGTAGAATCAAACGCCAATGGCAATATCATTATTAAAGCCACTACCGACGGAAAAATAGAGTCACTGGCCGTTACTAAAGGTCAGATGGTCGAAAACGGTAGCAGCCTTGCCCAGATTAAACCGACAGGTGACATTGAATATTACCTTATCCTTTGGTTGCCCAATAATACGATCCCCTACGTGAAGCCAGGAGATACGATAAATATTCGTTATGATGCATTTCCGGCGGATAAATTTGGTCAATTCCCTGGAAAGGTGCTAAGCATATCTTCAGTTCCCGCATCTCGCCAGGAGATGGCCGAATATACCAACGTCAATAACGGCACTAATCAGCAGGAGCTCGCACTGTATAAAGCTATTATAAAAATCAAAGATAAAACATTTAGCTACAATGGAAAAACGCTCACGCTCTCTAACGGCCTGAAGGCTCAGGCGGTAGTTTTCCTTGAAGAACGCCCGCTTTACATGTGGATGTTTACTCCTTTCTATAAGATGACGCAAAGCGTGAGTGGCCCGATCGATGAATAAAGAACTATTTAAAACCATTACCGATAAGCTTAATTTTTCATTCCGCCATAAAACGCCGGTTATTTTACAGTCAGAGGCTGCCGAATGCGGCATCGCCTGCCTGGCAATGGTATGCGGCTTTTACGGTCTCAATATCGATCTGTTTAACTTCCGCCATCGCTACGGCAGCCCCTCTCAGGGCGTCACGCTGATGTCATTAAGTAAAACGGCGGAACATGCCGGGCTAAAAAGCCGGGCACTTTCTCTCGACCTCGATGAAATAAAGCAGCTAAAGCTCCCCTGCATTATCCACTGGGGTATGAACCACTACGTTGTACTGACTAAAGCACGTAAAAGTAGCTTTATCGTTCATGACCCGGCGCTGGGAAAAAGAGTTATTGGTATCCAGGAGATGTCGAATAACTTTACCGGCGTTGCCCTGGAGCTATGGCCAGATCAAAACTTCCAGCAGGAGCAGGCAAAGTCTCGCCTGCGCCTGCTGGATCTGATGCGCAACATTGTTGGCCTCAAATCCGTCCTGCTGAAGATCTTTGCCTTTTCGGTTGTCGTTGAAGCCATCGGTTTGTTATTACCTATCGGTACGCAGCTGGTAACCGACCATGTCATCATGGCCCACGACCAGAGCCTGCTTTCTGTCATATGTATTGGCCTGGTGTTTTTTACGCTCTTTCGCACCTTTATCAGTATGCTGAGAGCATGGACCTCATTAACGTTAAACACCTTAACCAACATTCAGTGGAAGACAACGCTGTTCGATCATCTGACGAGCCTACCATTATCCTTTTTTGAGAAGCGCCATTTAGGCGATATTCAGTCTCGCTTCTCATCGCTGGATACTATCCGTTCAACGTTTACCAATAGCATTGTTACCGGCATTATCGACTCAATCATGACGATTGGCCTGCTGGTTATGTTAACCCTGTACGGCGGCTGGCTGGTCTGGGTCGTGGTAGGCTTTACGTTATGCTACGCCATCATGCGTTTTGCCACCTACAGCTTCTATCGTCGCGTTGCCGAAGAGCAGGTTATCAAGGGCGCGCGCTCCAGCTCGCACTTCATGGAGTCGCTGTATGGCATTTCAACCATTAAAGCGCTCAACTTAAAAGAGCGTCGTTCGCAGCACTGGTTAAATATCAATATCGATGCCTGTAATGCCGGCATCAAACAGACTCGTTTCGATATGATGTTTGGCGGTATTAATACTTTTATTACCTCTATCGATCAAGTCGCCGTACTCTGGCTGGGTGCTATTATGGTTATTGATAACAATATGACCCTCGGTATGTTTATGGCTTTTAACGCCTATCGCGGGCAATTCTCGCAGCGAGCATCAAGCTTGATCGACCTGGTCATGCAACTGCGCATGCTGTCGTTACATAATGAGCGTCTTTCAGAGATCGTCTTCAGCGAGCCAGAAAAAGAGCTGCCTTCGCGACGCGTTTTTGCTGAAAATACGGGCGTTAAGCTGGAAGTGAAAAATCTCAGCTATCAGTACGATCCGTTCTCACAGCCTATTTTTTCTAATTTAAATATTACCGTTGAACCAGGTGAGTCAATAGCTCTGGTGGGCCCTTCCGGGGTCGGTAAAACCACCCTACTGAAAGTCATGTGCGGCCTGTTAGCCCCCACCAGCGGCGACGTGATAGCGGATAATCTCGATATTCAAAAAATTGGCCTTAACAACTTCCGCCATGGAACGGCCTGCGTTCTTCAGGAGGACCGTCTTTTCTCTGGCTCACTTATCGATAATATCAGCGGTTTTGAAGATAACGCCGATATGGATTTCATAATCGAATGTGCGCGCAGGTGTAATATTCATGACGAAATTATGAAAATGCCTATGGGTTACGAAACCATTGTCGGTGAGCTTGGTTTAGGCATCTCTGGCGGGCAAAAACAGCGAATCTTAATCGCCCGTGCGCTCTACCGCAAACCCAGCATTCTGTTTATGGATGAAGCCACCAGCCATCTCGACCTGAAAAATGAATCGGCCATTAACCAGTCTATCTCTGGTTTAAGCATTACCCGAATCATTGTTGCCCATCGACCATCCACCATTGCCTCAGCCGATCGCATCATTGATATGTCACAGCTCCATATGCAGGCACCAGCGTAACCACCAGGAAAAGGAGATCCGTATGCAAGGAACATTTATTGGTTTTAATACTGCATCTATTAAATATGAGGACAAATTTTTGGCTTTGATGCTCAAAGTCAAACAGAGTAATCAACTCTGTCAGTCTTATTATCTTCAGGCGCCGATTCTTGCGGATCTCCTGTTAGTTCTGCAGCACAGAATGGCCATCGTCCTGCAGCGCTTAAATGCTGAAGGCGAAAGTTATAAGAATGAACTGGTGGCCTTTAATGAACGCCTTATAGAAAATACACCGACGATCGATATTCCGGAAGTACAGCAGCCCAATCCGGAAAAGCGTATCATGTCGATAACGTTAAAACCCGGCCACACCTGGTCAACGCTCATACTGGTGCTGCAAAATGAACAAATTGCTACGTTGCGCATTGATGATATGCAAGTTGAAGCGCTGCTGGTGGGCATTCAGCAGTCGCTTAAACACACTGGTGATAGCGATCTAATTAATTATTTAACTTCCTCGCTGGAAGGCCTGATGCTATACGCGGTGGATTTAAAGAATACCAGCAGCGTTGATTATCAGCAGTATCTTCAGGATGAATGGAAGCTCAATCTGTTTTCCCATTATCTCGGCGTGTTGTACTGTTGTGACACGGAGGAAGGCCGAAAAATCATCTCCGGCGCAGTGATTAAAACCAACGCCGCTCATCCATCAGAGCAGGAAAATATCGTTGTAATGCGCTTAATTGAGAGAAGCCCAAAGCTGAAAGAAGTGCATACCCAGCGCCAGCCCAGCCAGATTTTTAGCCAAATAATTCCTTCTCAGCCAGGAAAAATGATGACGCTGGAGGAGTGCCTACGTCCTTTGCATGCGTTCTACCAGCAAACTCAGGCGCAAATCAGCAAGCAATAAAAGAGATCAAGCGGGTGCCTCAATTTATGCAAGAGAGGCACCTGTTAACTCAGTTCGGGCACTTATAAACCTGGCCGTTCATTTGGCTATCGGTCGGCACAAAGCTCGACAGCAGATTCTGCGTCGGGCTGCTGACGCCGTAAATCACGTTGCCGCCCATTTCTGCCGCATGGTTACGCAGAGCATTTGCCGCGCCGCGCATAGAGCCGCCTTCATCACCATTCTGCCCGGACAGCCAGTTGCTCTGCGTTCCGGTCGCGGTCCCTAACAGCTGGCATTCAGAACCCGGCTTATCTTCAACAAAGCGTACGTTCTGGCCGCCAGAGGTCAATTCGTTGCTGGAGCTGCAACCTGCTAACAACAATGCTGCGCCGACAATCCCTGCTAAATATTTTACCTGCATGTTATTCCCCACGATCAATGAGCTGGACGCACTGGCCCGGATGTACAACCTTATACTAAAAAGACGACAAAAAGAAAAACCCCCGAGCATTTCTGCCCGAGGGTTCTTTATTTAAGGGGTATAGCGCACGATTACATCATGCCGCCCATACCACCCATGCCACCCATACCGCCAGCAGCACCTAAATCAGGCGCATCGCTTTTCGGCAGGTCGGTGACCATGCACTCGGTGGTAATCATCAGACCAGCAACGGATGCTGCGTACTGCAGAGCAGAACGAGTCACTTTAGTTGGGTCCAGGATACCGAAGTCGATCATGTTGCCGTATTCTTCAGTTGCTGCGTTGTAACCGTAGTTACCTTCACCGGCTTTTACGTTGTTAGCAACAACAGATGGCTCTTCACCAGCGTTGGATACGATCTGACGCAGCGGAGCCTCCATTGCGCGCAGCGCAACTTTGATACCGACGTTCTGATCTTCGTTCTGAGCAGTCAGGCCAGCCAGTTTAGCGGCAACGCGAACCAGCGCTACGCCACCACCGGCAACTACGCCTTCTTCAACCGCGGCACGAGTTGCGTGCAGGGCATCGTCAACGCGTGCTTTTTTCTCTTTCATTTCAACTTCTGTCGCTGCGCCAACTTTGATTACCGCGACGCCGCCAGCCAGTTTAGCTACGCGCTCCTGCAGTTTTTCACGGTCATAGTCAGAAGTTGCTTCTTCAATCTGCTTACGGATCTGAGCAACGCGGCCCTGAATCGCAGCTTCTTCACCCACGCCATCAATGATGGTGGTGGTGTCTTTGTTGATAACAACGCGTTTCGCCTGACCCAGGTCTTCCAGAGTCGCTTTTTCCAGCTCCATACCGATCTCTTCAGAGATAACGGTACCGCCGGTCAGGGTTGCGATATCCTGCAGCATAGCTTTACGACGGTCGCCGAAGCCCGGAGCTTTAACCGCAGCCACTTTAACGATGCCGCGCATGGTGTTCACCACCAGGGTCGCCAGCGCTTCGCCTTCTACGTCTTCAGCGATGATAACCAGCGGTTTGCCAGCTTTCGCTACGGCTTCCAGAACCGGCAGCATTTCGCGGATGTTGGAGATTTTTTTGTCAGCCAGCAGGATAAACGGGCTTTCCAGCTCAACAGCACCGGTTTCCGGCTTGTTGATGAAGTACGGAGACAGGTAGCCGCGGTCAAACTGCATACCTTCAACCACGTCCAGTTCGTCTTCCAGACCGGTACCGTCTTCTACGGTGATCACGCCTTCTTTACCAACTTTATCCATCGCTTCAGCGATCAATTTACCTACGGTTTCGTCGGAGTTAGCGGAGATAGTACCAACCTGAGCAATGGCTTTAGAATCAGAGCACGGTACGGACAGCGTTTTCAGTTCTTCAACAGCGGCTACGACAGCTTTGTCGATACCACGTTTCAGATCCATCGGATTCATACCCGCAGCAACGGCTTTCAGGCCTTCAGCGATGATAGCCTGAGCCAGTACGGTTGCGGTAGTGGTACCGTCGCCTGCAGCGTCGTTCGCTTTAGAGGCAACTTCTTTTACCATCTGCGCGCCCATATTTTCGAACTTGTCTTCCAGCTCGATTTCACGCGCTACGGACACGCCGTCTTTAGTGATGGTCGGCGCCCCGAAGGATTTGTCCAGAACCACGTTACGGCCTTTCGGGCCCAGGGTGACTTTAACTGCGTCTGCCAGTACGTTTACGCCGCGCAGCATTTTCACACGAGCGTCGTTACCGAATTTTACGTCTTTAGCTGCCATTTTATCTTTCCCTTAAATTCGTATGTTCAGTGTCGTTCGCGGATTACGCTTCAACAATTGCCAGAATGTCGCTCTCGGACATGATCAACACTTCTTCATTGTCGATCTTCTCGGATTTTACGCCGTAGCCATCGTTGAAAATGACGATGTCACCAACTTTAACGTCCAGAGGCTGCACGGTTCCGTTTTCCAGGATGCGGCCCTTACCGACAGCGATGATTTCGCCACGAGTTGATTTTGCTGCCGCAGAACCGGTCAGAACGATGCCGCCAGCAGACTTCGTTTCAACTTCTTTACGTTTGACGATCACACGATCATGTAACGGACGAATACTCATTTTGATAGCTCTCCTTTGAGAAAGTCATTATCAGTTATGGATGACGCCGGTCCGCACACGGTTTTCCGGCTAGTGCCCTGAGAGATGGGGATGGGGTTTTCCCGCTTCAAGGGGAAAAGCAAAAAAAAATTTGTCCACGTGCTCAGACGCACACTAATTTGCTGTCCTCACCTGACGTCATAAGCAAAAGCGATTGTGATACCATCCCTTTTTTGCCGGGCGCAAGGTTGAATCATGAGTGGTTTAAAACAGGAGTTGGGGCTTGCTCAAGGAGTGGGGCTACTTTCCACATCATTACTGGGAACCGGCGTTTTCGCCGTTCCGGCACTGGCGGCATTAGTCGCCGGCGATAACAGCCTCTGGGCCTGGCCGGCGCTGATTTTACTGGTGTTTCCCATCGCTATCGTCTTCGCCACGCTGGGCCGCCACTTTCCCAGTGCAGGCGGCGTAGCGCATTTTGTGCATATGGCTTTTGGCCCGCGCCTGGCGCGCGTCACCGGCTGGCTCTTTTTATCGGTGATCCCGGTCGGGTTACCCGCCGCCCTGCATATCGCCACCGGCTTTGGTCAGGCGCTCTTTGGCTGGCACGATAGCCAGCTGCTGCTGGCCGAGCTGGGAACGTTGGCGATTATCTGGTGGGTCGGTTCCCGCGGGGCCAGCTCCAGCGCCAATCTACAAACGCTGGTTGCCGTGCTGATTGTCGCCCTGATTGTCGCCATTTGGTGGCGCGGGGGGATAAACCCAGCGCAGATCCCCTTCCCGGCGCCTTCTGATATCGACAGTTCGCAGCTTTTTTCTGCCCTTTCGGTGATGTTCTGGTGTTTTGTCGGTCTTGAGGCCTTCGCGCACCTGGCCTCTGAATTTAAGCAGCCGGAACGCGATTTCCCCCGCGCGCTGATGATCGGCTTATTACTGGCGGGTTCAGTCTATTGGGCCTGTACGGTACTGGTTCTGCATTTTCACGCCTTTGGCGAAGAGATGGCCGCCGCCGCGTCGCTGCCCAATATCGTGGTGCGCCTGTTTGGCGTGCAGGCGCTGTGGATTGCCTGCGTTATCGGCTATCTCGCCTGCTTCGCCAGCCTCAATATCTATATTCAGAGTTTTGCTCGCCTGGTCTGGTCGCAGGCGCAGTACAAGCCCGAGAGCTATCTGGCCCGGCTGTCGCCGCGACAGATTCCGCGCAACGCGCTGAATGCGGTGCTCGGCTGCTGCGTCATTAGCGCGTTAGGCATTTATGCACTCAATATCAATCTTGATGCGCTGATCGTCTACGCCAACGGCATTTTTATTATGATCTATCTGCTGTGCATGCTGGCGGGCTGCCGTTTGCTTGAGGGACGTTATCGCCTGTTAGCGGCGTTTGGCAGCCTGCTGTGCCTGCTGCTGCTGGCGATGGTGGGCTGGAAGAGCCTTTACGCGTTTATCATGCTGGCGGTACTGTGGTTGTTTTTACCGAAGCGCAGGCTGGCGTAGAGGGGTTCCGGGCCGGAGTAACCGGCCTGGACAATGCAGGTTAGTCGCGGCGATCGTCTTTATGATCGAGACGGTCGCGTTCGTCGTCTTTACGCTGGTATTCGCCTTCAAAGGTATCGCCGCCGCCCGTTCCGGCACTAAACCCGCCGCCCGGCATCCGGCTAAAACGCAGATGCGGCATCAGTTTTAAGGTCAGATGCTTCTGTACCGGAGGTAGCAGCAGCAGCAGTCCCAGGAAATCGGTAAAGAACCCCGGCAGCAGTAACAGCAGACCGGCGATAATCAGCGACACGCTTTTGATCATCTCAGCGGCCGGGCTCTCCCCCGCCGCCATCTTCTGCTGCATCAGCACAAGGTTTTTAAAGCCCTGGTTTTTTACCAGCGATATCCCCACCACCGAGCTGAAGATCACCAGAATCAGCGTCAGCAAGACGCCAAGCACATGGGCGACCTGGATAAAGATCGAGATTTCAATGTAAACGTATAAAAAAACGGCAATTAATGGAATCCAACGCACCGGCGTCTCCTTCATAAACAGACGCCCGCATCGGCGCCCGTAGTCATTGATGTGCTATTCGCATCAGAAAGATGTTGGGCCAAAACGTCACTTTTCAATCGTAAAAAAAGCTTATTTTTTTCAAGATTAGAAAACCGGTGACTCATTTCACAGATTAATAATTCTTATAAGATTCACTACATAATAAGTGATCAGGGCGGCTGATATTCGCTATCATCAGCATATGATCGTGGGCACCGGGCCGATTAAGGAAATAATCTGCGGCCAGAAAATGCGCTAGATCCGATAAATTCTGCGTATTTGGTGAATTCATAGGCAGCTTGAAAGAGAAGGTTCACATGTTAAACAACATTCGTATCGAAGAAGATCTGTTGGGCACCAGGGAAGTTCCAGCTGACGCTTACTACGGCGTCCATACTCTGAGAGCGATTGAAAACTTCTACATCAGCAACAACAAAATCAGCGATATCCCTGAATTTGTCCGCGGAATGGTAATGGTGAAGAAGGCCGCTGCGCAGGCTAACAAAGAGCTGCAAACTATCCCAAAAAGCGTTGCCAATGCCATTATCGCCGCCTGCGATGAGGTCCTGAATAATGGCAAATGCATGGACCAGTTCCCGGTCGATGTGTTCCAGGGTGGCGCGGGCACTTCCGTTAACATGAACACCAACGAAGTACTGGCCAACATCGGCCTTGAGCTGATGGGCCACCAGAAAGGCGAATATCAGTACCTCAACCCTAACGACCACGTTAACAAATGCCAGTCCACCAACGATGCGTACCCGACCGGTTTCCGCATCGCGGTCTACGCGTCCATCCTCAAGTTGATCGATGCGATTAACCAGCTGGGCGAAGGCTTCCAGCAGAAGGCGGTTGAGTTCCAGGACATTCTGAAAATGGGCCGGACTCAGCTACAGGATGCGGTGCCGATGACCCTCGGCCAGGAGTTCCACGCGTTTAATGTTCTGCTTAACGAAGAGACCAAATGCATTCTGCGCACTGCGGAACTGCTGCTGGAAGTGAACCTTGGCGCGACCGCTATCGGCACCCGCTTGAACACCCCGGATGGTTATCAGCAGTTAGCGGTACAAAAACTGGCGGAAGTCAGCAACCTGCCGGTCGTACCCGCGGAAGATCTGATCGAAGCGACCTCCGACTGCGGCGCCTACGTAATGGTCCACAGTTCCCTGAAGCGTCTGGCGGTAAAACTGTCCAAAATCTGTAACGACCTGCGCCTGCTCTCTTCCGGCCCGCGCGCTGGCCTGAACGAAATCAATCTGCCTGAACTACAGGCGGGATCCTCCATCATGCCAGCTAAGGTAAACCCGGTAGTCCCGGAAGTCGTCAACCAGGTATGCTTCAAAGTGATCGGCAACGACACCACCGTCACCATGGCTTCCGAGGCAGGCCAACTGCAGCTGAACGTGATGGAACCGGTGATTGGCCAGGCGATGTTTGAATCTATCCATATTCTGACCAACGCCTGCTACAACCTGCTGGAAAAATGCGTCAGCGGCATCACCGCCAACAAAGCGGTATGTGAAAGCTACGTCTATAACTCGATTGGTATTGTCACCTACCTCAACCCGTATATCGGCCACCACAATGGCGATATCGTCGGCAAGATTTGCGCCGAAACGGGCAAGAGCGTCAGGGACGTGGTGCTTGAACGCGGGCTACTGACCGCAGCGGAGCTGGATGACATCTTCTCTGCGCAGAACCTGATGCACCCGGCCTATAAAGCGAAGCGTTATACCGATGAAAGCGAACAATAGATCTTCAGAGTAGACTTACCACAGGCATGTCAGCGATGACATGCCTTTTTTGTTCTTATTGATTTACTAAATCACAACAACCCAATATCAACTTGTTAATAAAACAAGGAAGGAAAATATGTTTGGTGCAGAACTCGTTATTGTCCTGCTGGCTATTTATCTGGGAGCCAGACTGGGGGGCATCGGCATCGGTTTCGCCGGTGGCCTGGGTGTCCTCGTCCTGACTCTCGCTTTTCAAATTAAACCCGGCGCGATCCCCTTCGACGTTATTGAAATCATTATGGCGGTTATCGCCGCTATCGCCGCCATGCAGGTCGCCGGAGGGATGGACTATCTGGTCAGCCTCGCCGAACGTATGCTCCGGCGTCACCCCAAATACATCACCTTTCTCGCTCCGCTGGTCACCTGGTTTATGACCGTACTTGCCGGAACCGGGCATACCGCATTCTCGACCCTACCGGTGATCACCGAAGTGGCAAAAGAACAGGGCATCCGCCCCTCGCGTCCTCTCTCCATCGCGGTGGTCGCTTCGCAGATTGCGATTACCGCCTCGCCGATTTCGGCAGCGGTGGTCTTTTTTGCCGGCATTCTTGAGCCGCTGGGCGTCAGCTACCTGACCCTGCTGGCGATCTGTATTCCGGTAACCCTGATTGCCGTCATGCTTACCGCCATCGTCTGTAACTTCCTCGGTTGCGAGCTGAAAGACGATCCGATTTATCAGGAGCGACTGGCAAAAGGGGAAGTCAAACTGCGCGGCAGCCAGGTTTTTGAACTGAAGCCGCACGCCAGACGCTCGGTATTACTGTTTCTGATTGGTATCGTCGCGGTGATGTTCTACGCCACCGCCATTAGCGATACCGTAGGCCTGATCCAGAACCCGGTCCTGCCGCGTAACGAAGCGATCGTCGTATTTATGCTGACTATCGCAACGCTAATAAGCATTACCTGTAAAATCGACACCGGTGAAGTTCTCAACGCCAGCACCTTTAAATCCGGCATGAGCGCCTGCGTCTGCGTTCTCGGCGTCGCCTGGCTGGGGGATACGTTCGTCAAAGCCCATATCAGCGATATCCAGACCGTGGCGGGCGACCTGCTGCACAACTACCCGTGGCTGCTGGCGGTGGTGCTGTTCTTCGCTGCGACCCTGCTATATTCCCAGGCCGCGACCACTAAGGCGCTGATGCCCGCAGCGCTGATGCTGGGCGTGAGCCCGCTGACCGCCATCGCTTCATTTGCCGCCGTCTCCGCCCTTTTCGTTCTGCCGACCTACCCAACGCTGCTGGCGGCGGTCGAAATGGATGACACCGGCTCAACCCGCATCGGCAAATATGTCTTTAACCATGCCTTCCTGATCCCCGGCGTCATCGCCATTACGCTATGCGTGATCCTCGGGTTTATTTTCGGCGGTATCATGCTGTAAATCTCTTCAAATTCGGGCCAGATCCTGGCCCGTTTCGTTAATCCTCCCCACCTTGCGTGCTATGGTGCCTCTTTTCGCTGATACGAGGTTCACGATGACTACGCCTGATGCTGTTGTTGTACTCTGTACCGCGCCGGATGAAGCGACCGCCCAGGACCTGGCGGCCAAAGCGCTGGCGGAAAAACTCGCCGCCTGCGCCACTCTCCTCCCGGGAGCGACATCGCTCTACTATTGGGAAGGAAAACTGGAGCAGGAGTATGAAGTGCAAATGCTGCTGAAAACCGACCTTGCCCATCAGCAGGCGCTACTGGACTGCCTGAAGTCTCATCACCCGTATCAAACCCCTGAACTTCTGGTTCTGCCCGTTATTCACGGAGACAACGATTACCTCTCATGGCTCAACGCATCATTACGCTGATCCTGCTGCTTTGCAGCACTTCGGCCATTGCCGGCCTGTTCGACGCCCCTGGCCGTTCGAACTTTGTTCCTGCTGACCAGGCTTTTGCCTTCGATTTTCAGCAGAATCAACACGATCTTAATCTGACCTGGCAAATCAAAGATGGTTACTATCTTTACCGTAAACAGATAAAGCTGACGTCCGCCGATGCGGCGTTTACCGCCCCCTCGCTGCCTGCAGGCGAGTGGCATGAGGATGAGTTTTACGGTAAAAGCGAAATTTACCGCCAGCGCCTGACCGTGCCGGTCACGCTGACTCACGCCGCCGCCGGCGCGACTCTTACCGTGACTTATCAGGGATGCGCGGATGCCGGTTTCTGCTATCCGCCGGAAACCAAAATCGTGCCGCTCGGCAATGCGCTGGCGCGCTCCGACAGCGGCGCTACGGCCGAACAACCAAAGCTCAACCCGCCTCTGCCGCTGGAAACGCGCCCGGCGCTGCCGGTAGAGTCGCCATCTGCTCTTCCTCCCTTAGTCCAGGATAACAAAGGCTCAGATCTCCCTTTTAGCGCGCTGTGGGCGCTATTAATTGGTATCGGCATCGCGTTTACCCCCTGCGTTCTGCCGATGTATCCACTCATTTCCGGTATCGTGCTGGGCGGCCAGCAACGTCTCTCCACCGCCCGCGCGCTGCTGCTGGCCTTTATCTACGTTCAGGGTATGGCCTTAACCTACACCGCGCTGGGGCTGGTTGTTGCCGCTGCGGGCTTGCAGTTCCAGGCGGCGCTGCAGCACCCTTATGTGCTGATCGGCCTGTCGGTGGTGTTTATCCTGCTGGCGCTGTCGATGTTTGGTCTGTTTACGCTCCAGCTGCCTTCGTCGCTGCAAACGCGTCTGACGCTGATGAGCAACAAACGTCAGGGCGGTTCACCCGGCGGCGTATTCGCCATGGGGGCGATCGCCGGATTAATCTGCTCGCCCTGCACCACCGCGCCGCTGAGCGCCATTCTGCTCTATATCGCCCAGAGCGGTAATCTGTGGCTGGGCGGCGGTACCCTGTATCTCTATGCGCTCGGTATGGGGCTGCCGCTGATCCTGGTGACCGTATTCGGTAACCGTCTGCTGCCGAAAAGCGGCCCATGGATGGCCCACGTCAAAACCGCCTTTGGCTTTGTGATCCTCGCGCTGCCGGTCTTTTTACTGGAGCGTATCGTGGGCGAACCGTGGGGCCTGCGGCTGTGGTCGCTGCTGGGCGTCGCCTTTTTTAGCTGGGCGTTTATTACCTCGCTGGGCGGCACGCGCCCCTGGCTGCGTATCGTGCAAATAGCAATGTTCGGCGCTGCGTTGGTCAGCGCCCGTCCGCTGCAGGACTGGGCTTTCGATGCGCCGCTCGCCCAACGGCAGGCCCATCTCCAGTTTACCCGTATCCATAGCGTCGATGAGCTCAATCAGGCGCTGGCGCAGGCGAAAGGTAAACCGGTGATGCTCGACCTGTACGCCGACTGGTGCGTGGCCTGCAAGGAGTTCGAGAAATACACCTTCACCTCACCTGAGGTTCAACAGGCCCTGAAAGAGACCGTTCTGCTGCAGGTTGATGTCACCAAAAATAGCGCGCGGGACGCGGCGCTGCTGAAGCATCTCCAGGTGCTCGGCTTGCCCACCATTCTGTTCTTCAATGAACAGGGCGAGGAGCTGCCCGCGCAGCGAGTCACCGGATTTATGGATGCCGCGGCATTCAGCGCCCATTTGCGCGATCGACAACCGTGAGCGACACTGTAGGAGGAAAAATGGAGGAAAAGACCGTGCAACGTGAAGATGTCCTGGGTGAAGCCATCCAAATCCTCGAAATCGAGGGTATCGCTAACACCACGCTGGAAATGGTCGCCGAGCGCGTGGCTTACCCGCTCAATGACCTCAAACGTTTCTGGCCTGACCAGGAAGCGCTGCTGTACGACGCGCTTCGCTATCTCAGCCATCAGGTCGATGCCTGGCGCCGCCAGCTTTTACTGGACGAGTCGCTAAGCGCAGAGCAGAAGCTGCTGGCCCGCTACGCCGCACTGACCACCTGCGTAAGCAACCATCGTTATCCCGGCTGCCTGTTTATTGCCGCCTGTACTTTTTATCCGGACCCTCAGCATCCAATCCATCAGCTGGCCGAACAGCAAAAGCAGGCTTCACTGGCCTATACCCACGAACTGCTTAGCCAGCTGGAAGTTGACGATCCGGCAATGGTCGCGAAGCAGATGGAGCTGATCATCGAAGGCTGCCTGAGCCGGCTGCTGATCAAACGCAGTCAGACGGACGTCGATACCGCGCGTCGCCTGGCTGAAGACATTTTACGTTTTGCCCAGTGCCGTATGGGCGGCGCCCTGACCTGATTCCGATATCTTAACTGATTCATCGCGCATATAATTCCCCTTCATCGATATGCTGACAGGGTTTGATATGCGCTCTCTTCTTTGGCTTGCCACCATGGGGCTGTGTTCGACGCCGCTCCTGGCAGCCTCTCCGCAAGGCTTTTCTTTCGCGCATAAAGACTGGGAGCTCGCCTGCGACAACACCGGTACCTGTAGGGCCGCCGGCTATGGCGCCACCATGGGCGAAGTCAGCGTTCTGCTGACCCGCAATGCGGGCGCGGCGCAGCACGTCATCGCTGTCGCGACCTTCGCGCAAACCGAACGCGATATTCCTCCCGACGCCGCGGTAAACCTGTTTATTGACGATCGGGATCACGGTCCACTTGACGTCGCCGACGAGAGCCACTTTCGCTTCGATGATACCCAGACGGCGGCCCTGATTCAGGCCCTTGAGCACAACGGAAAAATTGAGCTGGCGCTTAACGGCGAGCGTAAGACGCTTTCCGACGCAGGCAGCAGCGCCGTATTTTTGAAGATGGATGAGTTCCAGCGGCGCCTGGGCACTGCCGATGCGCTGTTACGCCAGGGCGACGCCGGTGATGACAATATTTTATCGGCAGCGCCCGCGCCGGAAATCATCGCCGCGCCGGTGGTTCACGATGCCGCTACCGCGCCGCTGCCGGCAAAGCAGCGGCAGAAACTCCTTCCCCAGCTTGTCCCGCTCCTGAACAGTCATTGTGACGACTGGCAAAACGCGGATATCCCGGCGTCTGAGCGCCAGCTCACCGCAATCCCGCTGGACAAAAACCACACGCTGATTCAGGCCCTGTGCTGGCGCGCGGCCTATAACGACGGCTATGCAATGTGGGTTGTGGACAAAGGGTTCATGACCCCGCCTCAGTTGGTCACTACTGACGCCTCCAGCTATGCCGATGGCGTACTCACCTTTTTCAATAAAGGCCGCGGTATCGCCGACTGCATCAGCGGCGAAGAGCGCGTCTGGGACGGCAAAACGTTTGTCCAGAGCCTAAAGTACACCACCGGTGACTGCCGGGAAATCGCTCCCGGCGGCGCGTGGATGCTGCCCACCTTTGTGAGCCAGGTTATCCCAAAGCAGCAGAAAGATGCCGATAACAACGCGCTGAAAGCGTTATACAACGCGGTGTTAAAAGAGCAGAAGGTCAATCCTGAACTGGATCTGAATAAGATCGCCGAGCAGTTTCCTCTCAGCGGCAACGTCAGCCATTTTACGCTAACCTACGCGGACGACTCTCTGGTCTCGACGACGAAACCTTCCGCCGATATCAGCGATGATGAGTGGCAGACGTTTCTCCAGTCCGATATCAGCGCCGACTCCGAAAACGGCAAAGTCAGCTTTACCCTGGTCGACCTCGACGGAGACGGTAAGCGTGATTTAATCATCGACAGCTACGTCGGCGGTACCGGACTCTTTAGCTATACCGGAATATTAAAACGCAGCGACGATGCTTTTGCTGCGGTCAACAGCGATGATAGCGGCAACGGCGATGATTTTGACGCAGGCGTTCCCGGCGCGCTCTACTCTCTCAACGGCCGCGGCGCCAACCAGTGGAGCCATTGGGTACGCATTAATGGCCAGGTTTATGCGCTCTGGTACAACGGCCAGTTTGGCGAAGATAATCTCTATCTCTTGCGCCCGTTTGGTCCCTCAGGCAGTACGCCGGCAGTGACGATCCGCTACCGCTACACCCTTAACGACATTCGCTCGCCGGAAAAAGACCAGCCCCTGACGCCCGCGCTGAATGAGCGGGAAAAATCAGACCTGCTGAAGTCACTGGAAGTGATGCAGAGCAGCCTGCTCAAGGATAAGCCGCAGAGCGACAATGACGCGCCGATTTGCCCTATTCCTCCGGGCACGTCGTCCGATGACGCGGAAAACTACTACAGCGGCGTACCGTCGAACTATATCTATGAAACCGTGGCGTATATCCCGGTTTGGCTGAACGATAAATGTTTTATCGGCACCATCTTTAGCCACCACGGCGCCTATCGCCACGGCGTCGACGCGGAAATCACGCTCAGCTCGCCGCGTGATGATGAAGATATCGTTGGCGACTACACGATCTCCGGATTGCGCCGCGCTATCTCGGTGACCAGCGGCTGGAAAATCCGCGAAGGCGACAACGGTATGATGTAATTTTCAGCAAAAAAGCGCCTTTGGGCGCAGAATTGCCGCAAAGTTAAGCAACCGATAGATAAAACGAGAAATTTGATTGACGGGGCGTACGGATTACGGTTTAATGCGCCCCGTTGCCCGGATAGCTCAGTCGGTAGAGCAGGGGATTGAAAATCCCCGTGTCCTTGGTTCGATTCCGAGTCCGGGCACCACTATTTAAAGAACCCAGCCTATGGCTGGGTTTTTGCTTTTCTACGACCGGACTCTCCATCGAACTACGTTCGATTATTCGCCGCACAGCGGCTCACCCCTTCGGGGCCAGCGCGACAAGCGCGCTGTTCAACGCCTGCGGCGTTAGTCCGAGTCCGGGCACCACTATTTAAAGAACCCAGCCTATGGCTGGGTTTTTACTTTTCTGCGACCGGCCTCTCCATCGAACTGCGTTCGATTATTCGCCGCTCGGCGGCTCACCCCTTCGGGGCCAGCGCGACAAGCGCGCTGTTCAACGCCTGCGGCGTTAGTCCGAGTCCGGGCACCACTATTTAAAGAACCCAGCCTATGGCTGGGTTTTTGCTTTTCTACGACCGGACTCTCCATCGAACTACGTTCGATTATTCGCCGCACAGCGGCTCACCCCTTCGGGGCCAGCGCGACAAGCGCGCTGTTCAACGCCTGCGGCGTTAGTCCGAGTCCGGGCACCACTATTCAGAGAACCCGCCTAAAAGCAGCCTAATCGCGGAATAAGCAGACGTTGGTATTCGGGGGGAGTTGAGTACGTCGGACAATTAAACTTCATTAAAACTATTTTTTGCGGAGCTCTTTCGAGCTCCGCGGACGCTGCTATTTCAACAGGGATTTAACTTTCCTGCCTACCCGACGAACCAGACTTCTGCCTCTGTTTGCCCCCTGAACATGAATCGCTTCATAAAGAGCATTAAAGCGATCGTGGGCCCAGCCGTCCCTTTGCTGAGAAATCAGACCATCAATCTTATTATTTAAAAGCTGTAGTTCATTACTGACTGAGTGGCCGCCATTGATGCTGCGCAGTCGGCTCACTTCATTCTCCAGCTCATGAATTTTTTCGAGGTAAGCAGGAATCAACCCCATCGCATAGTTATATTTCACATTCTCATCCATAAATGGACGGAAACTGCGATAGTTGTTTTTGCTCTTATTTCCGCTTAACAACATTCCGGAGTTTGCTACTCTGTACCAAAATAGCGGCTCAGGAACGATTTGCAGTTTATAACCATTTAAAGATATTTTTGCAAAAAACTCCCAATCTTCATGACCTAAACCGTAATCTTCAGTAAAGCCACCGATGTGGTCGAAAGCTTCTTTCCTGATCAGGGCATTAGCATCGCCAAAGCAGTTACTAAAGCTGGCAATATTTAAATCAGGTCCTAACGGAAGCCAGCAGTGCGTCATTTTACGGAATGGCGAAGGGAACTCCTCACCAAAAATGAGATCGCTTGGAGTGGTTAACACATCGGCACCGGAGTTTAAAGCTGCCGTGACAAATGTCTCAACCTCAAAAGGTTTAGCGACATTATCATCATCCATAAACATCAGATATTCACCGGAAGCATGTCGCGCAGCCAAATTTCGTGCTGCACCGAGGTAGTTATTAGAACTGCGGATGATTTTCCAACCTCGGGCGTTAAAGTCGTTCTCGATTAGATTCAAATAACGATGAGATTCTTCTTTTGTGCTTCCATCATCAACTAAAATAACTTCAATATTTTGGTACGTTTGCGTTTTTATTGAGGCCAGCGCCTGCTGGAGCAGATGGTGACGATCGAAATGAGTAATACATACGCTCACTAACGGGCGATTGGATTCATCAATTTTCTTGAAGACACAGTTATCTTTTCTTTCAATCGCGGCAAACCACGCTGCCTGGATATTTTCTTGTGAGTCAACCAGTCCGGGTTTGATGTTTATATTTTTTAAGCGATAGTGAATTTTACCGTATAAATCAACCGGCGTTGGGGTAAACAAAACTTCGGCATGATGCTCCTGCGGAATAAGCTCTGGAATCCCTCCGACGTTTGAGGCGAGGAAGTTAACGTTATTAATCAAGCATTCATAAACGGTATACGGAGAGTTTTCAACGAGCGATGGGATGATGACTAATACATTTTTTCTTTTTATATATTCGTTCGCATTGGTACGGTCATAATCGCTGATGATATTGACTGCCAGACCCAGATTTTTGGTCTGATTCATGATATAGGTAAATGAATCAATTTTACCCAGCGTGACGTTTTTCCCGAGGAAAGTTACACCAGAGATCGTTTCTTTATCTTCGTCAGAGAGTTTTCTTAATGCGCGCAGGAAGATATCGAGCCCTTTACGGGTTTCAAGGCGGCCGAAAAATACAAGCTCAACGCCTGAGGCGGTTTTTTCATTGGTTTTAACGACAACGTCACTTCTCTTTTCAAACCCTTGAAATGGCTCGCAATTTAAAATAACGTGGCGTTCTTCAGGAACATTCCAGTGTTTACTCAACATCCAGTCAATTAAATACTGAGAAGGACTAACGACTTCATCAGCCATCTCAACAACCATTTTTTCCATATAATAGAGTTCAAGGTGATTCTGATCATATGGGAGCTGGTAGTTACCTTCATCAGCCCATAACGTTGAGCTATGGGTATTGACAATGAATTTGGTATGTTCAAAATCAGTGCCATTCTTTTTACTTAATAAAGCGTAATAAAGATCTGCCTGCCATTCACAAGAAATAATCGTGTCATAGACATTATTTTCTTTCAGCCAGAGCAAAATTGAGTAACTTTTTCTTCTAAAATAGGGGGCGTCGATATTAATTTCTTTAACCAGCCCGGTACTCAGCAGATTAATACCAAAGGTGCTATAAATACGTGACCAATCGCTAAAAGTTGATGCAGATGACTCCGAATAGTCACCACATGTATACAATACATCGACATCATACCCCTTTTTTGCCAAAGTAGTGGCAAGGGCAGTGAAAGCAGTACCAATGCCGCCGTTACGGACAGGCCCCTCTATGTCCGGCGTCATTATAAGAACTTTTTTCATTGTGATCTTTCCTTAGTAAACTAGACTTTTCTATAATAATGAGTGAGTTGAAGTAATATTAAGATAGCAATCAATAGCTTCTGTTAAACAGGATAAAAAATGACCAGTGCAGAGTTAAAATTTGATTTATTTCTAAAATCCTATCATCCATCTCATCGATTTGTCTATAAGGCAAACCCCGGTAACGCGGGTGATGGCGTGATTGCATCGGCAACGTACGATTTTTTCGAACGAAATGCGCTTACTTATGTTCCTTATAGGGCCGATGAGCACTACAGCCCCGATACCGATATTTTAATTTTTGGCGGCGGAGGAAACCTCATCGAAGGGTTATATGCTGAAGGCCGTGATTTCATCCAAAATAATATTCATAAATTTCATAAAGCAATCATTATGCCTTCGACAATCAGAGGGTACAGCGATTTATTCACCAACAACATCGATAAATTAGTGGTATTTTGCCGTGAAAATACCACTTTCGATTATATTAGATCTCTTAACTACGAGGCAAACAAAAACGTATTCATTGCTGATGACATGGCGTTTTATCTCGATCTTAGCAAATATCTGTCCCTTAAACCTGCCTATAAACAACAGGCAAATTGTTTCAGAACAGATTCAGAATCGCTGACAGGAGATTATAAAGAAAACAATCATGATATTTCGCTCACATGGAATGGCGACTATTGGGACAATGAATTTCTGGCACGAAATTCTACCCGATGCATGATTAACTTTCTTGAAGAGTATAAAGTCGTTAATACCGACAGACTGCATGTAGCAATTTTAGCTTCTCTGCTCGGGAAAGAAGTCAACTTCTACCCTAACTCGTACTATAAAAATGAAGCCGTTTATAATTACTCACTGTTGAATCATTACCCAAAAACGTGCTTTATCACTACCAGCTAAAAAATGCAGCGTATATTAATACGCTGCTAAAAAGTCACATAACCTTTACAGCATTATCAATTATTGCCTGCCAGCCTTCACGTGAGTATTCATTTGCACGACTATAGTCGGCGAATCTATCAATGGCCCCAACAAAGAGATTATCCGTTAATTTCGTTATTTCACCTGGCGTTGAATTTCCCGCATCGCTTTTAACATAGAGTATTTTACTGTTGCCGTGCTTCTTGAACTCGTTTGCAAAAGCCAGTACAACATCATCAAGGTTATTGCCATTGCTTTTTACGACAAAAATTTTATTCTCATCAGCAAGGCTGTTCTTAAATTTATTTATCAAGTAATTAATCTTATCCATTTCCCTCGTATAAATAAGATCATTTTCCTCTTCGCTATAACGCCAGACCCAGCCATCATCTTTATTATCGCTATACATTTCAGTATGAAAACAAATATCATGCCGTTGATCAAGTACCATATCCTGCCAGAAGGGCGTCAGATTTTCATAAACATACAAATCAGCAAAATCAGATTCGATTAACTTTAGAAGTGCATGATAGTTTTTTATTAAAGTCCAACGAAATAAGCTGCCTTCATCATAACCTGACTCTCTTAGAAAGAAAGCAAACTCACAATTATCACCGAGACTTTCGAAACGCTGTAAATTATTTATCATTGTTTTCCAGAGGGGGAATGGAAGGATTATACAATAAGGCATCTCTCGCTAACACCAAAATGTCGGCAGATCCAGTCTGATCAGGGCCACATAACTCGATGAATACACGGCATATCAGCATTAGGTGCCCTCGCAGGATTAGCACCCATTCTGTCCCGACATGGCGAACATAAGCCATTGATAATATATTTTTTCAGGCCGGGCTCGGATAAAGACGCCCGGCGGAAACCCCGGCTCGGGAGCGAAACGAACCTCAGGCAAACATCTTTCTTCCCAGCTGGCGCCCCGCCTCCAGATGCGCCTCCGCCGTTTTCAGGTCCGGCAACAGCAGCATCTGCGAACTGGCTACCGTAGCCCCGCAGTAATCAAAAATGCCGTGGACAATTTGCGCATTAAAAGCATCGGTAAACCCGTGCTTGTCATACGTTTGTCGACTCGCTGCGCCTAATGCCACCAGATGTACCCGCAGGCGCCCCAGCTTCTTCACGACGTTGCCGTCGGCGGTCTCCTCATACGCCCAGCCGTTTGAAAACACGCGGTCAATCCAGCCTTTCAGCAGCCCCGGCATCGACCACCAGTAAATGGGAAACACCAGCACCAGCGCATCGGCGTTATCGATTCTGGCCTGTTCAGCGGTCGTATCGGACGGCGTAGCGCCGGTTTGCAGAAAGGCGGCAATATCCGGTTCGGCAAAAACCGGGCTAAAGCCTTCCTGGGTTAAATCGGCAATTTCAGCGCTGTGATGTGAACCGGATTCGGCAACCCCCTGCGCAATCGCTGTCGCAACGCTGTGAGTCAGAGAAGTATTAAGAGGATGAGAAACCACGATTAATGCATGCATGAAGGATACTCCAGTTGCTATACAACGATATTGGACGTAGTCTTATATACTAACAGTAACCTACCAATAGTAAGTTACCTTTGGTATATAAGCATGTCAACGGGAGAATGCTTCTATGTCTGAACCACTCGTACGGCAGCGTTTAACGCGAGAAGAGCGGCACAAACAGCTGATTGATGTTGCCTGGCAGATTATTCGCCAAGAAGGGACCGATGCCCTGACGCTGGGTTACCTGGCGACGCAGGCGGGGGTCACTAAACCGGTGGTATACGATCATTTTGACAGCCGTTCGGGACTTTTCGCGACGCTGTATACGGAATACGACCAGCGCCAGACGGCGCGAATGGATGAAATTCTGCGCAATACCGAACCGGACGCGGATAAACTGGCCGCGGCGATCGCCAACGCCTATATCGAGTGCGTGCTGCTTCAGGGGCGCGAGATGCCGAGCGTCATGGCCGCGCTGGCCGGGACGCCTGAGCTGGAGAAGATCAAACAAGAGTGCATCGCCACCTTTACCGGAAAATGCCGGGACTATTTTTCTCCGCTTTGTGAGAGCGAGAATCTCAGCGAGGCGGCCATTCTCGCCATGCTCGGCTCCGCCGACGGATTATCGGCCGCGGTCGTGAACGGCGTCATCACCGAGCAGCAGGCTAAAGATGAGCTCTTTCAGGTTATTATGTCGATGCTGCAACGCTGCTGTCATCGCTAAATCGCGCCCGCCATCCGGCGGACGCGTGGATTATCAGCCGCCCGCTTTCTTGATCGCCGCATCCAGCGAGGCTTTATCCGCTAGCCCCGGGAACACGGTGATCGTCGCTTCCGTGGCGCCGGTAGTCGGCATCACGATAACTCCCGGCGTCCCACTCAGACCAATTTCCTGCGCCAGCTGATTGGTGCTTTCCAGTGCCGGCTCAACGTCCGCCGCTTTCCCGGCATCGAAATTCACTTTCTTCGCCTGCTGCTGGATGTCGGCAGACGTCAGCTTGCCTTCGTTATGCCCGGTGGAATAGATCCCGTTATGGTAGGTGAGATAAGCCTCTGCGCCCTTCTGCTGATAAATCTGCAGGCCGGTTTTCGCCGCCTCAAGCGAGGTTTCCCAGCGGCTGCCAAAAATCGGCCACTCTTTAAATGCAAAGCGGGTCTGCGGGTTCTCTTTAATCACCTGTTCCATTACCGGCGCCAGACGACTGCAGTAAACACACTGATAATCGAAGAATTCAATGACCGTAACTTTGCCCTCTTTCGGACCGTAGGTTGGCGTATTTTTATCCTGGGTCAGCGCAGCCGCATTCTTCAGTACCGCCTGGGTCGCGGCGCTGGCCTGCTGCTGTTGTTGAATTTGCTGTAGCTTCTGGCTAGCCTGCAGCAGCACTTCCGGGTGCGCGACTAAGTAATCCGCGGCGATTTTGCCAATACGGGCCTCTTGTTCAGGCGTAAAAGTCGGCGCATCAGCAGCGGTCGCCATAAGCGGAAACAGGGTAGCGCTAATAAAGGCAAATGTGAGTAAATTCTTATGGCCGGGCATGTAGTTAGTCCTTGCGATAGGTGAACGGCAGATGTATTTCTGCGAACAAAATATCATCCTTTGCCTGCGAATCATTGCCGGACCATGCAATGATTGGTAACGATATTTTTCAATAACTCGCTGCGCGCGGTCTCTCTGGAAGGTGGTCAGGGTGCCCGAACGAGAGTACGCTTCGCCCCTGCGTTTTTCTGTAGGTTTTCTTTTGTGGTTCGATGAGTTGGGTATGAATGAGTTTTTTAGTCAGTGGGACGTGGCGGTTATTCTGCTGCAAATTATTGCTATCGATCTGTTATTGGGCGGCGACAACGCGGTGGTGATTGCGATGGCCTGCCGTAAACTACCACCTCAGCAGCGTACCAAAGCGATTATCATCGGTACCGTCGGCGCAATAGCGGCACGCGTGCTGCTTTTAGCCATCGCGATCTATTTACTCTCATTGCCGTGGCTTAAAGTGGTCGGCGCGCTGATGCTACTGTGGATTGGCATCAAGCTGGTGACCAATCAGGAAGAAGAGAGCGACGTCAGTAGTTCCAGCAGCCTGTGGCGTACCGCAGTCACCATTACCGTTGCCGACGTCATTATGTCGCTGGATAACGTACTGGCGGTTGCCGCCGCCGGGAAAGGCCATCTGCTGCTGGTCGCGCTGGGCGTATTAATCAGCATTCCGATTATCGTCCTCGGCAGCAAACTGGTGCTGGCAATCCTTAACCGCTTCCCGTCCGTGGTGATGCTGGGCGGTGCGCTCATCGGCTGGATAGCCGGTTCAATGATGGTGACCGATGTGACCATCATTCATCTGTTCCCCAACGCACCCGCCGCTCTCCCACTGATGGGCGGAACCATTGGCGCAGCGCTGGTGCTACTCGAAGGGCTACGCAGAAACCGCAGGCGCTCCAGCGAATAGCTGGCGTTCACAATTGGCCGCCGTCAATCCCGACGGCGTCAAGTTTGCGCCACTTTTCCGCCCAATCCGTCTTCATTTGCCCTACGCTTAATAGAGACACCTGATCCAGGGATCTGTAACCGTAATATTGCGCATAAATGAGATAACGCCATGGAATTAAAGGATTATTATGCCATTTTAGGGGTTCAGCCAACGGACGATCTGAAAACCATTAAGACCGCCTATCGCCGTCTGGCACGTAAATATCACCCCGATGTCAGCAAAGAAAACGATGCCGAAGCCAAATTCAAAGATCTCGCCGAAGCCTGGGAAGTGCTTAAAGATGACCAGCGCCGCGCCGAATACGACCAGCTCTGGCAGCACCGCAACGATCCGCAGTTTGGCCGGCAGCAGCATTCTCACGAGCAGAGCTATAGCCAGCAGGACTTCGACGACATCTTCTCCACTATGTTTGGCCAGCAGGCGCACCATAGCCGCCGCCAGCACGGCGTCCGCGGTCATGACCTGGAGATAGAAGTCGCGGTATTCCTTGAAGAGACCCTGGCGGAGCAGACGCGCACTATCAGCTATAAGCTGCCGGTTTATAACGTCTTCGGCATGGTCGAAAGCGAAACGCCGAAAACCCTGAACGTGAAAATTCCCGCGGGCGTCGTCGACGGCCAGCGCATCCGTCTGAAAGGCCAGGGCACTCCCGGTGAAAATGGCGGCCCCAACGGCGATCTGTGGCTGGTGATCCATATCGCACCGCATCCGCTGTTTGATGTCGTCGGCCATAACCTTGAAATCGTCCTGCCGCTGGCACCATGGGAAGCCGCATTGGGCGCTAAAGTTACCATCCCGACGCTGAAAGAGAGCATCCTGTTGACCATTCCGCCGGGCAGCCAGGCCGGTCAGCGGCTGCGTGTGAAGGGCAAAGGGCTGACCAGCAAAACCACCACCGGCGACCTGTATGCGGTGATTAAAATCGTCATGCCGCCAAAACCAGATGAGAAGAGCCGCGCGCTCTGGCAACAACTGGCGGATGCGCAATCCAGCTTCGAGCCGCGTAAGACATGGGGGAAAGCCTGATGGCTAAGATAACAGTGACGTTCACGATTACCGAGTTTTGTCTCCACACCGGCCTTTCCGAAGAGGAGCTTGACGAGATTGTCGGCCTTGGCATGATTGAGCCCCGCCAGCCGCAGCGGGAAAGCTGGCTGTTTGACGATAGCGCAGTGACCATAGTGCACCGCGCCGTACGCCTGCGCAAAGAGCTGGAGCTAGACTGGCCGGGTATCGCTGTCGCCTTAACGCTGCTGGACGAGAACGCGCGCCTGAGCCGTGAAAATCAAATCCTGCAGCAGCGGCTGGCGCGCTTTCTGACGCATAGCTAAGCCCTCGCCGCCGCAACGCCCGGTGGCGGCTAATACCTTACCGGGCATACGCATTTCGCGAACGACATCACGTCTGTAGTCAGTCAGGACATAAAAAATGCCGCCGGGGGAAGCCCGCGGCGGCATGCGTTACCAGCAAAACGATTTAGTCGTTGATGCGCGGATGCTGCTGCACCAGACGAGAACGTTTTTCCTGCAGGTCGGCGATTTCCTGATCGATATCTTCGATTTTATGTTCGATGTTATCGTAGTGCTCGCCGAGAATTTCTTTCGCTTCCTGAATATCCGAAGCCGCTGGCGTCGCCCCTTTCAGCGGACGGTTAGCGGTCTCTTTCATCGACAGGCCGGTAATCAGACCAATCAATGCCACCACCATCAGATAGTAAGCCGGCATCATCAGGTTCTGCGTGCTTTCCACCAGCCACGCCGCCAGCGTCGGCGTCAGACCGGCAATCAGCACCGAGATGTTAAAGGCACTGGCCAGGGCGCTAAAGCGGATGTGGGTCGGGAACATCGCCGGCAGCGACGAGGCCATCACCCCGATAAAGCAGTTCAGCACTACCGCCAACACCAGCAGACCGGCGAAAATCAGGCCGAGAACGTTACTGTTAATCATGATAAAGGCCGGAATCGACAGCGCGAACAGCGCCACGCTACCAATCAGAATAAACGGGCGACGGCCAAAACGGTCGCTGAGCATACCGATAACCGGCTGAACGAACAGCATCCCGACCATGATGGCGATGATGATCAGCACCCCGTGGTCTTCTGAATAGTGCAGGTTATGCGATAGGTAGCTCGGCATATAGGTCAGCAACATGTAGTAGGTCACGTTGGTGGAAATCACCAGACCGATACAGGTCAGCAGGCTACGCCAGTGTTTGGTCGCAATCTCTTTAAACGAGACTTTCGGTCCTTCCTGCAGGCCTTCACGATCGCCCTGCTCCATTTTATCAACGTGCTGCTGGAACGCTGGCGTCTCTTCCAGCGCATGGCGCAGATAAAGACCAATAATCCCTAACGGCAGCGCCAGGAAGAACGGAATACGCCAGCCCCAGTCGAGGAAGTTCTCTTCACCCACCACGCTGGAAATCAGTACCACCACGCCCGCGCCCATCACAAAACCGGCTATCGAACCGAAGTCCAGCCAGCTACCCATAAAGCCGCGTTTCCGGTCAGGGGAGTATTCCGCAACAAAGATCGATGCGCCGGTATATTCTCCGCCCACCGAGAAGCCCTGCGCCATTTTACACAGCAGCAGCAGTATTGGCGCCCAGATACCAATCGTGGCATACGACGGAATAAGACCGATACAGAATGTACTTATCGACATGATGACAATGGTTATCGCCAGAATCTTTTGTCGACCGTATTTATCGCCCAGCATCCCGAAGAACAGGCCGCCTAATGGACGAATTAAGAAGGGAACCGAGAAGGTACCGAGGGCGGCGATCATCTGCACGCTGGGGTTAGCATCGGGGAAAAAGACTTTACCCAGGGCATACGCAACAAAACCATAAACCCCAAAATCGAACCATTCCATCGCGTTACCCAGCGATGCTGCGGTAATCGCTTTCTTCAGTTTGCTGTCATCAATGATGGTCACATCCCGAAGCGTGATGGGTTTTACTTTTTTCCTTTTAAGCATAATTATCCTCTTTTGCTCTCGCCTTGAGCGCACGAATCTCCGCCGAATGACAAAGTCATTCGCGTCATGCGTTGGGAGCGGCGAATTGCTGTGCTCCACATTTCAAGCGTAGCAGGTTTGCCTGCACTGTCTGCTGACAGTCCGTACAACCGAACCTGTTGACGCCTGCTCTGGCCATAATCAAATAAGCGGTGCCGCTAATAAGTGTAGTGAATTTGCGTTCTCGCTTTTTTACCCTAACAGCGTTTAAATTTGGGATCAACTTCACAAAAATTTACCTACCCTTAAACAGAGTCGTCCCAAACCAATAAGTTCAATGAATATTGGAACTTAGCGATATATTTCCGGAAATAACTGGCGGTTTTTAAGGAATTAATCCCGCCAATCCTCACAATATAAATTCTCTTACTCCGCTGCGAAGCCGCATAAAAAAGGCCCGACAAAAGTGCGGGATTGCGCTATAATCAGCATCACTTTCGGCTATCAGCCGCCATTTAAAGGACCAACGTCCTGTTTTACCCAGTAATCGCGAGGAACGTCATGCAACTGCCACACTGCCCAAAATGCCATTCTGAATACACTTATGAAGACAACGGCATGTTTGTTTGCCCGGAATGCGCCCACGAATGGAACAATGCCGAGCCTGCGGACGATAACGACGCGCTGATTGTCAAAGACGCCAACGGCAATTTACTGGCCGACGGCGATAGCGTCACCGTGGTAAAAGATCTGAAGGTTAAAGGCAGCTCTTCGATGCTAAAAATTGGTACTAAAGTTAAAAATATCCGCCTGGTAGAAGGCGATCATAATATTGACTGTAAAATTGATGGTTTTGGACCGATGAAGCTAAAATCCGAATTTGTTAAAAAGAACTGATTTTATTCCCCCGGCGCCCATCGTCGGGGGGAAAAGATTTTTCCGCGCCCTGATCAGCCTTCCCTCATTCGCACTCGCCTTACCCGAGCCTGGCATCCGTCGCTGCCGCCTGGCTTAATTCTGCAATCCCCTTCTACGCTTAATGGAATATTCGTTACCTGAGGTAATGGTTATGCCCTTAAGTCCCTATATCGCTTTTAGCGGCAACTGCGCTGCCGCCATCGCCTTCTACCAGCAGGCGCTGGGCGCTGAGCTGATCCACAAAATCACCTGGGGTGAAATGCCGCAGAATACCCAGGACGCCGAAGATGGCTGCCCTTCTGGCCAACATCTGGCTGCTGACGGTATCGCACACGCCAGCCTGCGCATCGCGTACAGCATCCTGATGCTCAGCGACAGCCCCTCCAGCAAAATGGAGCGCTACGCCGGATTTACCATCGTGCTCGACCCAAAAGACGTGATCGAGGGTAAACGCTGGTTTGACGGCCTCGCCGACGGCGGCCAGATAGAGATGGCCTGGCAGGAAACGTTCTGGGCGCACGGCTTCGGTAAAGTCATCGACCGCTTTGGCGTCCCGTGGATGGTCAACGTGGTGAAAGAGCCTCAAGAGCCTTAACGCTTACCTTCCTCCCCTCACCCTCCGGTAGAGAGCCAGGGTGAGGGCATCCGTGCGTTCATTCCCCCTCTCCCTGTCATCCCATCGGCATTAACTCTTCATCCCCCGGTCATCATGAGTTAACCGAAATGTAACAAAAAACCGTCAGGATCGGCCCACGCTCAGAGGGAAACTCCTTCATGTCTATAGTGAGGTTCGATTGACATGTACTTATCCAGACATCCGACCAGTTACCCGACACGATATCAGGAAATTGCCGCCAAACTTGAGCAAGAGCTTCGCCATCACTACCGCTGCGGCGACTATCTTCCCGCCGAGCAGCAGCTGGCAACCCGCTTTGAAGTTAACCGCCATACCCTGCGCCGGGCCATCGATCAGCTCGTCGAACGCGGCTGGGTCCAGCGCCGCCAGGGCGTCGGCGTGCTGGTTCTGATGCGTCCGATAGATTATCCACTCAATGCTCAGGCCCGCTTTAGCCAGAATCTTCTCGAACAGGGTAGCCATCCGACCAGCGAGAAGTTGCTGTCGGTGTTACGCCCGGCCAGTAGCCACGTTGCTGAGGCGTTTGCCATTAATGAAGGCGATAACGTCATCCACCTGCGCACCCTGCGCCGCGTTAACGGCGTCGCGCTGTGCCTGATAGACCACTACTTTACCGACCTGCGACTGTGGCCGGTTCTGCAAACCTTTACCCACGGCTCTCTCCATGACCTGCTGCGCGACCGGCTTGATATCGAACTGACCCGCGTACGCACCAAAATCAGCGCCCGCCGCGCGCAGGCCAAAGAGAGCAACATTCTCGGCATTCCCAACATGGCGCCGCTGCTGTGCGTGCGCACCCTGAATCATCGCCAGGACGAGCAGAACGCGACGGAGTACTCCGTCAGCCTGACCCTCGCCGACATGATTGAATTCACCATGGAGCACTGAATGCACTTTGATACCGCTACCCGCCAGCGCTGGATGTCCGTGCTGGCCCACAGTGAACCACAAGAACTGGCGGCACGGATGCAGACCCTGCAGCTCGCGCCGCAGTATGAGCTGATTCGCGCCCCGGAAACCGGACTGGTTCAGCTGCAGGCGCGTATGGGCGGCATCGGCGACCGATTCTTTGCCGGAGACGCCACCTTAACCCGCGCCGCCATTCGCCTGGCCGACGGAACGCTCGGCTATAGCTGGATTTTGGGCCGCGACCGCCCGCACGCTGAACGCTGCGCGGCTATCGATGCCCTGATGCAGTCGCCACACCATTTTCACACCCTGATGGAAACCCTGATAACCCCGCTGGAAGAACAACGTAGCGCGCGCATTGAAGCCCGACGCGCCGAAGTCAACGCCAGCCGGGTCGACTTCTTTACTCTGGTTCGCGGAGATAACGCATGACACTACAACCCGCCTTTACCCTGGCTGTGCAAGATGCCCAGCACAGTTTCCGCCGCCTGCTGAAGGCGATGAGCGAGCCGGGAGTGATTGTCTCCCTGCAACAGCTTCAGCACGGCTGGCAGCCGCTGAACGTCGCCTCTACCAGCCTGTTGCTGACGCTGGTGGATCACGAGACGCCGGTCTGGCTGGCTCCGGGGCTGCATAACGATCTCGTCGGCCAGAATCTGCGCTTTCATACCGGCGCGCCGCTGGTTGAGCAGCCGCAGCAGGCGATCTTCGCCGTCGCCAGTGACACCATCAGCGCCGAGCAGTTGAACGTGCTTTCCGCCGGAACCGTCGTCGCCCCTGAAACCGGCGTCACGCTGGTGGTCCAGCTTGCTAGCCTGAGCGGCGGCCGGATGCTGCGGCTGACCGGCGCGGGGATCGCCGAAGAGCGGATGATCGCCCCGCAGCTGCCGGAATGCATTATTGAAGAATTGACCGAGCGCCCGCATCCGTTCCCGCTGGGCATCGATCTGATCCTCACCTGCGGTGAACGCCTGCTGGCTATCCCGCGCACTACCCATGTCGAGGTCTGCTAATGTACGTAGCCGTCAAAGGCGGCGAGAAGGCGATCGTCGCCGCTCACGCCCTACAGGAACAGAAACGCCGAGGCGATGGACGGCTTCCTGAAATCAGCGTTGACCAGATTAGCCAGCAGCTTAATCTGGCGGTGGACCGGGTAATGACCGAAGGCGGTATCGCCGACCGGGAACTGGCGGCGCTGGCGCTTAAGCAGGCCAGCGGTGATAGCGTTGAAGCGATTTTTCTGCTGCGCGCTTACCGTACCACGCTGCAAAGGCTGGCGGTCAGCGAGCCCGTCGACACCGCCGGTATGCGCCTTGAGCGCCGTATTTCGGCGGTCTATAAAGATATTCCCGGCGGCCAGCTGCTCGGCCCAACCTACGATTACAGCCACCGCCTGCTCGATTTTACCCTGCTGGCCAACGGCGAAACCCCGCCGCTGGCGACCGATAGCGCGCCGCAGGAAGCCGCGCCGCACGTTTTTAATCTGCTGGTTCAGCAAGAACTGGCGAAAGCCGAACGAGATACCGACGCGCAGCCCGACGATATCACCCGCCATCCGCCGGTCTATCCCTGCTCGCGCTCTTCGCGCCTGCAGCAGCTGGCGCGCGGCGACGAGGGTTACCTGCTGGCGCTGGCCTACTCCACCCAGCGCGGCTACGGGCGCAACCACCCGTTTGCCGGTGAAATTCGCAGCGGCTACGTCGCGGTGGAGATCGCTCCCGAAGAGCTGGGATTCACCGTCAATATCGGTGAACTGCTGATGACCGAATGCGAAATGGTTAACGGCTTTGTCGCCCCTGAGGATGAACCGCCGCACTTTACCCGCGGCTACGGCCTGACGTTCGGCATGAGCGAGCGTAAAGCGATGGCGATGGCGCTGGTGGACCGTGCGCTCCAGGCGCCGGAGTACGGCGAAGAGCTAGCGGGCCCCGCTCAGGACGAAGAGTTTGTGCTGGCCCATGCCGATAACGTCGAGGCGGCCGGTTTCGTTTCACACCTTAAACTTCCCCACTATGTCGATTTCCAGGCCGAACTGGCGCTGCTTAAACGCCTGCAACGGGAGAATCAACGTGGCTAACGCATTGACCGGCTACAACTTTGCTTATCTTGACGAGCAAACCAAACGCATGATCCGCCGCGCCATCCTGAAAGCGGTGGCCATCCCTGGCTACCAGGTGCCCTTCGGCGGTCGCGAGATGCCGATGCCTTACGGCTGGGGCACCGGCGGTATCCAGCTTACCGCCAGCGTCATCGGCGAAAATGACGTGCTGAAGGTGATTGACCAGGGCGCCGACGACACCACCAACGCGGTGTCGATTCGCCAGTTTTTCCAACGCGTCACCGGCGTCGCGACCACCGAACGCACCGAAGACGCGACACTGATCCAGACCCGCCACCGGATCCCGGAAACGCCGCTGACCGAAGATCAGATCCTGATCTTCCAGGTGCCGATCCCAGAGCCGCTGCGCTTTATTGAACCGCGAGAAACCGAAACCCGCACCATGCACGCGCTGGAGGAGTACGGCGTGATGCAGGTGAAGCTGTACGAAGATATCGCCCGCTTCGGCCATATCGCCACCACCTACGCCTATCCGGTGAAGGTCAACGGCCGCTACGTGATGGACCCGTCGCCGATTCCGAAATTCGATAACCCGAAGATGCATATGATGCCCGCACTTCAGCTGTTCGGCGCCGGACGCGAAAAACGCATCTACGCGGTACCGCCGTATACCCCGGTTGAGAGCCTCGATTTCGACGATCATCCGTTTACCGTTCAGGAATGGGATGAACCCTGCGCCATCTGCGGATCTCGCCATAGCTATCTTGATGAAGTGGTGCTCGACGACAGCGGCAAAAGGATGTTTGTTTGTTCAGATACCGATTATTGCCGCCAGCAGAGCGAGGAGCAGGAAAAATGAGTCATCCGTTACTGGCGGTCAATAATCTGACCCACCTCTACGCGCCAGGCAAAGGCTTCAGCGACGTGTCGTTTGAGCTGTGGCCGGGAGAAGTGCTGGGTATCGTCGGCGAGTCCGGCTCCGGGAAAACCACCCTGCTACAGGCGCTTTCCGCCCGCCTGACGCCGCAACAGGGCGACGTGCGCTATCAGAACCGTTCGCTGTACGCGATGAGCGAAGCGGATCGCCGCCGCCTGCTGCGCACCGAATGGGGCGTGGTACATCAGCATCCGATGGACGGCCTGCGCCGTCAGGTGTCGGCTGGGGGGAATATCGGCGAGCGCCTGATGGCCACCGGGGCCCGCCACTACGGCAATATTCGCGCGACCGCCGAAAGGTGGTTGCAGGAGGTGGAGATCCCGCCTTCGCGCATTGACGACCTGCCCACCACCTTTTCCGGCGGTATGCAGCAGCGTCTACAAATCGCCCGCAATCTGGTGACCCAGCCGAAGCTGGTGTTTATGGATGAACCCACCGGCGGGCTGGACGTGTCGGTGCAGGCGCGCCTGCTCGATCTGCTGCGCGGCCTGGTGGTGGAGCTGAACCTGGCGGTGGTGATTGTGACCCACGACCTCGGCGTTGCCCGCCTGCTGGCTAACCGTCTGCTGGTGATGAAGCAGGGTCAGGTAGTGGAAAGCGGCTTAACCGACCGGGTGCTCGACGATCCCCATCACCCCTACACCCAGCTGCTGGTGTCGTCGGTATTGCAGAACTGAGCGTATGTCCACTCCCTGGTGGCGCTTCGTGAATTAATGCATCAGGTAGCCCGGATAAGGCGTTTACGCCGCGATCCGGGGAAATTCAGGCACGATGAGGCTAAAAATGAACGCCATCCGCGTTGAAAATATTCATAAAACCTTTGTTCTGCACCAGCAGCACGGCGCGCGTCTGCCGGTCCTCGCCGACGCCTCGCTGACCGTGAATGCCGGCGAATGCGTGGTGCTGCACGGCCACTCCGGCAGCGGCAAATCGACCCTGCTGCGCTCGCTGTACGCCAACTATCTCCCCGATAGCGGCCACATTCATATTCGCCACGGCGACGAATGGGTCGACCTGGTTACCGCAACGCCGCGCAAAGTGCTGGAAGTGCGCAAAACCACTATCGGCTGGGTTAGTCAGTTTCTACGGGTGATCCCGCGTATCTCCGCCCTCGACGTGGTGATGCAACCGCTGCTCGAACTGGGCGCCCCGCGCGAAGAGAGTGCCGCGAAAGCCGCCCGCCTGCTGACGCGCCTGAACGTCCCCGAACGCCTGTGGCACCTCGCCCCCTCAACCTTTTCCGGCGGTGAACAGCAGCGGGTTAACATCGCCCGCGGCTTCGCGGTCGACTACCCGATTTTGCTTCTCGACGAACCCACCGCCTCGCTGGACGCTAATAACAGCGCCGCGGTGGTGGCGTTGATTCTCGAAGCTAAAGCCCGCGGCGCGGCGATCGTCGGTATTTTCCACGACGAGGCCACACGCAACCAGGTCGCCGACCGTCTGCACCCGATGGGGATTTCAGCATGATTATTAATAACGTAAAGCTGGTCCTCGAAGACGAGGTGGTTAACGGTTCGCTGGAAGTCCAGGACGGCAGAATTTCGGCCTTTGCCGAAAGCCAGAGCCGACTGGCGGAGGCCATCGATGGAGAGGGCGGCTGGCTTCTGCCGGGGCTTATCGAGCTGCATACCGACAACCTGGACAAGTTTTTCACCCCGCGACCGAAAGTGAACTGGCCCGCCCACTCGGCGATGAGCAGCCACGACGCGCTGATGGTCGCCAGCGGCATCACCACCGTGCTGGATGCCGTGGCTATTGGCGATGTGCGCGACGGCGGCGATCGCCTGGAAAATCTCGAAAAAATGATCAACGCCGTGGAAGAGACGCAGAAGCGCGGCCTCAACCGCGCTGAGCATCGGCTGCATCTTCGCTGCGAACTGCCGCATCACACCACCCTGCCGCTGTTTGAGAAGCTGGTTGGCCGCGAGCCGGTGAGCATGGTCTCCCTGATGGATCACTCCCCTGGCCAGCGCCAGTATGCCGACCGCAGCAAATACCGCGACTATTATCAGGGCAAATATCACCTGACCAACGAAGAGATGGACAAATTCGAAGAGGAACAGATGGCGCTGGCGGCGGCCTGGTCTCAGCCTAACCGGCAGCGCATCGCCGCCATCTGTCGCGAGCGAAATATCGCGCTGGCCAGCCACGATGACGCCACCTGCGAACATGTGCTCGAATCGCGCCAGCTTGGCAGCGTCATCGCCGAATTTCCCACCACGATCGCCGCAGCTCAGGCGTCGCGCCAGCACGGGATGAACGTTCTGATGGGCGCGCCGAATATCGTACGCGGCGGTTCGCACTCGGGGAACGTCGCCGCCCACCATCTGGCGGCCAGCGGCCTGCTGGACATTCTCTCCTCCGACTATTATCCCGCCAGCCTGCTGGATGCCGCTTTTCGCATCGCCGACGACGAGGGCAACGCCTTTACCCTCGCGCAGGCCATTCGTCTGGTGAGCAAAAACCCGGCCCAGGCGCTGGGGCTGCACGACCGCGGGGAGATTGCCGAAGGTAAGCGGGCGGACCTGGTGCTGGCGCGCCGTCACGGCGAGCATATCCATATTGACCACGTCTGGCGGCAAGGCAAGAGGGTCTTCTGATGACAGGGAAACTGATTTGGCTGGTCGGTCCGTCCGGCTCCGGCAAAGACAGCCTGCTGGCGGCGCTGCGCCAGCGAGAACATCCCCAGCTGCTGGTGGCGCACCGCTACATTACCCGCCCGCACAACGCGGGCTGTGAAAACCATATCGCCCTCAGCGAGCATGAGTTTTTTACCCGCGCCGAGCAGCATCTGTTTGCCCTTAGCTGGCACGCTAACAATAATTACTATGGCATCGGTATCGAGATTGACCTGTGGCTGCACGCCGGGTTTAACGTGGTCGCTAACGGCTCCCGCGCCCACCTGGCGCAGGCGCAGACGCGCTATGCCGACGCCCTACTGCCCATCTGTTTGCAGGTCTCGCCGGAGGTGCTGCGACAGCGCCTGGAGCAGCGCGGAAGGGAGAACGAGACGGAAATCGCCCAGCGGCTGGAGCGCGCGGCGCGCTATACGCCGAGCGCATGTTTGACCCTGAATAACGATGGCCGCCTGAGCCAGTCGGTGGATGCGCTGGTCTCGCTGATTCGCGTTCACGGCAACCGACACGAGCAGCAAATTGCCTGAGACGAGGAAAAAATATGAGCCTGACGATCCGCTTGACCGGCACCGGCGGCGCGCAGCTGGTGCCGGTTTTCGGCTGCGCCTGCCGCGCCTGCCGCCGCGCCCGCGCCGACGACGCGCATCGCCGTCGCCCCTGTAGCGCGGCGGTGAAGTTCAACAACGCGGTGACGCTGCTCGATGCCGGGCTGCCGGATCTGCTGGAGCGGTGGCCCGCCGGCAGCTTTCAGCAGTTTCTGCTCACCCATTATCATATGGATCACGTGCAGGGCCTGTTCCCCCTGCGCTGGGGCGTAGGCGAAGCGATTGCGGTTTACGGCCCGCCCGATGAACAGGGCTGCGATGACCTGTTCAGGCATCCGGGCCTGCTTGATTTCAGCCATACCGTTGAGCCATTCGTGATGTTTGAACTTCAGGGATTGCGCGTTACGCCGCTGCCGCTGAATCACTCAAAGCTCACTTTCGGCTACCTGCTGGAATCGGCCCATAGCCGGGTCGCCTGGCTGTCCGACACCGCCGCCCTGCCGGAAAAAACCCTCAAGTTCCTGCTTAACAACCGACCGCAGCTTATCATCATCGACTGCAGCCACGAGCCGCGCCCGCAGACCCCACGCAATCACTGCGATCTCAACACCGTGCGAGCTATTAACGAGGTCATCGGCTGCCCGCGGGTGATACTTACCCATATCAGCCACCAGTTCGATGCATGGATGATGGAAAATTCTCTGCCTGCGGGATTTGAAGCGGGATTTGACGGCATGGAGATTGTGCTGGATTAACCAAACTTCATCGTCTCTTCACTTAACCTCACTATCTTCCCTGCGGACTTAACTATCTGAAGGGAATCCTGTGACCACAACACGACGAGTTCTACATCATGCCGGCTGGTTTGCCGGCTTTGGGCCATTTATACCGCTGCCGATACTTCTTTTTTTCCCTAAGGGAAGCTCGTTTTTCAGCATCTTCAGGCATCTTCCGGAGATCGTATTTCTTACCTGGATTGTCGGCTTTCTGCCCGCATTGTTAACCGGTATTTTTATGGCCGTTCTGTCTGGTAACGTTTATCGCCACTGGTTTTGGCGTTTATTAACAGGGGGAATCGCGGCCGTTGTGATAACGGCCATCTGCTGCGGCACAATCGGCGCCTTTATGCCGATGTTTTTCTATTTAATCCCGCTGTTACTTCTCTCGGCGCTGCTGTCCGGCATGATTATGGGGCTGATAATTCCCCGACTTCCGCCGCGGGTCGCGCCGCATCAATAATCATCATCCAGCCTGCGCTGGTCGCTTTCCAACTGACGGCGGTCCCGGTCCAGCTGGCGCTGACGCTCATCAAGTTCGCGGCGACGATCTTCCAGCTGTCGCCGTTGATCGTCATACTGCCGCTGGCGATCGGCGTTTTGCTGACGGCTGCCCTGATAGCGCCCATCATCATAATCCTCATCATCGGAACGGTTGCCGTTGGGTTGATAAGCGTCATTAATGGCCTGCTGAATATTGCCGATCGCATCGTCAATAATATCAGCGTGCGCCAGCTGGCTGGCGAAGGAAAGAGCGCAGAAAAGCAAAGTAGTAGAGTAACGTTTCATAAAGCCAGTCTCATCAGGGGGCTGGCTCTACGTTAATCAAGGGCTATCGCGGCGAGTAGCGGAGGAATCTCAAATCCGCTGCTGTTCAATCGCGCCGATGGCGTCCACCCGCCCCTGATGGCGTCCGCCCTCGAATTCGGCGCTCAGCCAGGCATCAACGATCATTTTCGCCAGTTCAAGGCCGATCACCCTGGCGCCAAAGGCCAGAACGTTGGTGTCATTATGCTGGCGTGATAGCTGAGCCGAGTAGGGCTCGCTGCAAACCACCGCGCGAATCCCGGGGTACTTATTGGCGGCAATGGAGATGCCGACGCCGGTGCCGCAGATCAGAATCCCGCCGTCAACTTCGCCGGCGGCAACCGCCTGCGCGACGGCGCTGGCATAGCGCGGATAATCGGTGCGTTCCGTTGACCATGCGCCTTTATCCACCACCTCCATTCCGCGCTGACGCAGATGCAACACAATATCGTCTTTTAGGATAAACCCAACATGATCGCAGCCAATTGCAATCCTTTTCATACCTAGCCTCGCCTGTTAGTCACTTTACGAAAATGCTTTATGTTGTGATTTAAACGGCATTTATCGGCCAAATAAGCGTCAAAAACACCGCAGCCAGGGCCTGTTCTACACGCTGTAATTTCACAAATCAAGCGTCATCGTTCTTTCCCCTCAAATTACCACCCATTAAAACCAACAGGGAAAACAACATAATTGATTGATAATTAACAAATAATAAATAATTCAACGAAAAACCAACCTCCCTTAAACTTCACAATAGATAATACTTTATAAAAATATAAAATTTGTGAAGTTGATAGTATCTTTTCTGTTTTGCCTGTGGTGATATAGTGACGTCTTCATTTTATGGACAATGAGAAAGCGATGAATCAGTCAGAATCCAGTTCGCTCCCCAACGGTATCGGCCTTGCCCCCTGGCTTCGCATGAAGCAGGAAGGGATGACCGAAAATGAAAGCCGCATCGTCGAATGGTTGCTTACCCCCGGCAATCTGAGCGATGCGCCGGCCATTAAGGACGTCGCAGAGGCGCTGTCGGTGTCAGAGGCCATGATCGTTAAGGTCTCTAAACTGCTCGGTTTTAGCGGTTTTCGTAATCTGCGCAGCGCGCTGGAAGCCTATTTTTCGCAGTCTGAGCAGGTCCTGCCGACTGAGCTCTCTTTTGATGAAGCGCCGCAGGATGTGGTGAATAAGGTGTTCAACATCACCCTGCGCACCATTATGGAAGGCCAGTCGATCGTGAACGTCGACGAAATTCATCGCGCGGCGCGCTTTTTCGCCCAGGCCAACCAGCGCGACCTGTACGGCGCGGGCGGTTCAAACGCCATCTGCGCGGACGTGCAGCATAAGTTTTTACGCATCGGCGTGCGCTGCCAGGCCTACCCGGACGCACATATCATGATGATGTCCGCCTCGCTACTGAAGGAAGGCGATGTGGTACTGGTGGTCTCGCACTCCGGGCGCACCAGCGATATCAAATCAGCGGTGGAGCTGGCGAAAAAGAATGGCGCAAAAATTATTTGTATCACCCATAGCTATCATTCACCGATTGCCAAATTAGCTGATTTTATTATTTGTTCGCCAGCACCAGAGACGCCTTTATTAGGCCGTAACGCCTCAGCGCGTATATTACAACTCACATTATTAGATGCATTTTTTGTTTCCGTTGCCCAGCTGAATATTGAACAAGCGAATTTAAATATGCGAAAAACCGGCGCGATTGTTAATTTCTTTTCACCCGGCGCGCTTAAATAAAAAAACCGATCCCACGTTGGTGGGATCAATATAACTGTATCCTACACTGAGAATACTGCCATGAATAAATATCTGAAACTTTTCAGCGGCACGCTCATGGGCGTAATGTTATCCACCAGCGCCTTTGCCGCCGCCGATTATGCTGTGGTTTTAAAAACTTTATCCAATCCGTTTTGGGTGGATATGAAAAAAGGGATTGAAGACGAAGCCAAAACGCTGGGCGTGAGCGTCGATATTTTTGCTTCTCCTTCTGAAGGGGATTTTCAGTCGCAGCTGCAGCTGTTTGAAGACCTGAGCAACAAAAACTACAAAGGTATCGCCTTTGCGCCGCTCTCCTCGGTAAACCTGGTGATGCCGGTGGCCAAAGCCTGGAAAAAAGGCATCTATCTGGTCAACCTCGATGAAAAAATCGATATGGATAACCTGAAGAAAGCCGGCGGCAACGTTGAAGGTTTTGTCACCACCGATAACGTGGCGGTCGGGGCAAAAGGCGCGGAGTTTATTATCGACAAGCTGGGTGCGGAAGGCGGCGAAGTGGCGATTATCGAAGGTAAAGCCGGTAACGCCTCCGGTGAAGCTCGCCGCAATGGCGCCACCGAGGCCTTCAAAAAAGCGAGCCAGATCAAGCTAGTGGCCAGCCAGCCCGCCGACTGGGACCGTATTAAAGCGCTGGACGTCGCCACGAACGTGCTGCAGCGTAACCCGAACGTTAAAGCGATTTACTGCGCCAACGACACCATGGCGATGGGCGTCGCCCAGGCCGTCGCCAACGCCGGCAAAACCGGCAAGGTGCTGGTGGTCGGTACCGACGGTATTCCGGAAGCGCGCAAAATGGTCGAAGCCGGACAGATGACCGCCACTATCGCGCAGAACCCGGCAGATATTGGCGCGACGGGCCTGAAGCTGATGGTCGATGCCGAGAAGAGCGGCAAGGTGATCCCGCTGGATAAAGCCCCTCAGTTTACGCTGGTGGATTCCATTCTGGTGACGAAATAGGTCTGCCCCCCCTCTTCCTTTGGGAGAGGGGCATTCATGCAGAGGTAATGAAGGAAATTTTCTATGCTCACGCCATATATTTCAATGGCGGGGATCGGCAAATCCTTTGGCCCGGTTCACGCATTAAAATCGGTTGATTTAACTATTTACCCGCACGAAATACATGCGTTATTAGGGGAAAATGGTGCCGGTAAATCAACGCTGATGAAAGTATTGTCGGGAATCCATGAACCGACCAAAGGCACCATTACCATTAATAACGTGAACTACGACAAGCTGGACCATAAATTAGCGGCCCAGCTCGGCATCGGCATTATTTATCAGGAGCTCAGCGTCATTGATGAATTAACGGTGCTGGAGAATTTATATATTGGCCGCCATCTGACGAAAAAAGTCTGCGGCGTCAACGTGATCGACTGGAAAGAAATGCGCGTGCGGGCGGCGATGATGCTGCTGCGCGTCGGGCTGAAGATCGACTTAGACGAAAAGGTGGCCAATCTCTCCATCAGCCACAAGCAGATGCTGGAAATCGCCAAAACGCTGATGCTCGACGCCAAAGTGCTGATCATGGATGAACCGACCTCCTCACTGACCAATAAAGAGGTGGACTATCTGTTCCTGATCATGAACCAGCTGCGTAAAGAGGGCACCGCCATTGTCTATATCTCGCACAAGCTAGCGGAAATACGCCGCATCTGCGACCGCTATACGGTGATGAAAGACGGCAGCAGCGTCTGCAGCGGAATGGTCAGCGAAGTGAATAACGACGACATCGTACGCCTGATGGTCGGCCGCGAGCTGCAAAACCGCTTTAACGCCATGAAAGAGAGCACCGGCAATATCGTCCGCGAGACGGTATTCGAAGTGAAAAACGTCACCAGCCATGACAAGAAAAAGGTACGCGATATCTCGTTCAGCGTGAATCGCGGCGAAATTCTCGGCTTCGCCGGGCTGGTCGGCTCCGGGCGCACGGAGCTCATGGACTGCCTGTTTGGGGTTGATAAGCGTAGCGGCGGTGAAATTTATCTCAACGGCAAAGCGATCTCCCCCCGCTCGCCGCTGGACGCCTTAAAAAAAGGGATGGGCTACATCACCGAAAGCCGCCGGGAAAACGGCTTTTTCCCCAATTTTTCCATCGCTCAGAACATGGCGGTCAGCCAGAGCCTGAAGCGTGGCGGCTACAAAGGGGCTATGGGGCTGTTCCGCGAAGGCGACGAACGCAAAACGGCGGAAGAGCAGCGCAAACTGCTGGCGCTGAAGTGCCATTCGGTCGATCAGAACATCACCGAGCTTTCCGGCGGCAACCAGCAGAAGGTGCTGATTTCCAAATGGCTGTGCTGCAGCCCCGAAGTGATCATTTTTGACGAGCCGACGCGCGGTATCGACGTCGGTGCGAAAGCCGAAATTTATAAAGTGATGCGCCAGCTGGCCGATGACGGAAAAGTCATCCTGATGGTGTCATCCGAACTACCTGAAATTATCGCCGTCTGCGACCGCATTGCCGTGTTCTGCGAAGGGCGACTGACGCAAATCCTGACCAATCGCGACGACTTGAGCGAAGAGGAGATTATGGCATGGGCACTACCACAAGAGTGAAAGGCGATATGGACGAGAAAAAACCGTTTAACTTCGCGCTGTTCTGGGATAAATACGGCACCTTTTTTATCCTCGCCATTATTGTCGCCATCTTCGGCACCCTATCGTCAGAGTACTTCCTGACGACCAACAACATTACACAGATCTTCGTCCAAAGTTCGGTCACCGTCCTGATCGGCATGGGCGAATTCTTCGCGATCCTCGTCGCCGGGATCGATCTGTCGGTCGGGGCGATCCTCGCGCTCTCCGGGATGGTCACCGCTAAGTTAATGCTGGCGGGCGTCGATCCGTTCCTCGCGGCGCTGATTGGCGGCGTGCTGGTCGGCGGCGCGCTGGGCGCCATCAACGGCTGTCTGGTCAACTGGACCGGCCTGCACCCGTTCATTATTACCCTCGGCACCAACGCTATCTTTCGCGGTATCACCCTGGTGATTTCCGATGCCAACTCGGTATACGGCTTCTCGTTTGATTTCGTTAACTTCTTCGCCGCCACGCCGCTGGGTATACCGGTTCCGGTGATTTTCTCGCTGATTGTGGCGGTGATCCTCTGGTTCCTGACCACCCGCATGCGCGTGGGCCGCAACATCTACGCGCTGGGCGGCAACAAGAACTCCGCTTTCTACTCCGGTATCGACGTCAAATTCCACATGCTGCTGGTGTTCATTATTTCCGGCGTTTGCGCCGGGCTGGCGGGCGTGGTCTCCACCGCGCGTCTCGGCGCGGCGGAACCGCTGGCGGGGATGGGCTTTGAAACCTACGCCATCGCCAGCGCCATCATCGGCGGCACCAGCTTCTTCGGCGGTAAAGGACGCATCTTCTCGGTGGTCATCGGCGGCCTGATTATCGGCACCATCAATAACGGACTGAACATTCTGCAAGTACAAACCTACTACCAGCTGGTGGTAATGGGCGGGTTAATCATCGCGGCTGTCGCCCTCGACCGTCTTATCAGTAAGTAAGGAATTTATAATGAAAATTGCTCCCTCTTTAATGTGTATGGATCTGCTGAAATTCAAAGAACAGATCGAGTTTATCGACCAGCACGCAGACTATTTCCACATCGACATTATGGACGGTCATTTTGTACCGAACCTGACCCTGTCGCCGTTTTTCGTCGGCCAGGTGAAAAAGCTGGCCAGCAAGCCGCTGGACTGCCACCTGATGGTCACCCGTCCGCAGGACTACATTAGCCAACTGGCGCAGGCAGGGGCGGATTTTATCACTCTGCATCCGGAAACGATTAACGGCCAGGCCTTCCGCCTGATCGAAGAGATCCGCCGCCACGGCATGAAGGTCGGGCTGATCCTCAACCCGGAAACCCCGGTCGAAGCCATGAAGTACTACATCCATAAAGCCGACAAAATCACGGTGATGACCGTCGATCCGGGCTTCGCCGGGCAGCCGTTTATCCCGGAGATGCTGGAAAAAATCGCCGAACTGAAAGCCTGGCGCGAGCGCGAGGGGCTGAGCTACGAGATCGAAATCGACGGTTCCTGCAATAAAGCCACCTATCAAAAGCTGATGGCGGCGGGCGCGGACGTGTTTATCGTCGGCACCTCAGGCCTCTTTAACCATGCTGATAAGATTGAAGACGCGTGGCAGATCATGGCAGAGCAGATCCTGGCGGCGAAACACGAGGTACTGCCTCATGCAAAAACAGCGTAACGTCGTCGCGGGTGTGGATATGGGCGCGACCCATATCCGCCTTTGCCTGCAAACCGCGCAGGGCGAAGCGCTGCACTGCGAAAAGCGGCGCACCGCTGATGTAATTAGCGCCGACGGCCTGGTCAATGGCATTAAAAACCTGTTGCAGCAGCAGCTGACCCTGCACGACGCCCATTGCTGCGGGCTGGTGATGGGGTTCCCGGCGCTGGTGGCAAAAGACAAGCGGACGATTATCTCCACGCCTAATCTGCCTCTCGCCGCCGACGACCTCTATAATCTGGCCGACCGGCTGGAAGCGGCGCTATGCTGCCCGGTGGAGTTTTCCCGCGATGTCAATCTGCAGCTCTCTTTTGATGTGCAGGAGAATGGCCTGCAGGAGCAGGAGGTACTAGCGGCCTATCTCGGCACCGGCATGGGCTTCGCGGTCTGGCTCAACGGCGGGCCGTGGACCGGCGCGCACGGCGTGGCGGGCGAGCTGGGGCATATTCCGCAGGGCAATGACGCCCTCACCTGCGCCTGCGGCAACCCCGCCTGTCTGGAAACCGTTTGCTCCGGCATTGCGCTCAAGCGCTGGTATGAACAGCAACCTCGAGCGTACGAACTGGGCGAGCTGTTCGTCCACGCTGCGCGGGAGCCGTTTGTCCAGACGTTGCTAAACCACGCCGCTCGCGCCATCGCCACCAGCATCAACCTGTTCGATCCCGATGCGGTGATCCTCGGCGGCGGGGTGATGGATATGCCCGCCTTCCCGCGCGACGCCTTAATCGCGATGGTCAAAACCTACGTTCGCCGTCCGCTGCCGTATCAGGCCGTTCGCTTTATCGCCGCCTCCTCTTCAGCGTTTAACGGCGCCCAGGGCGCGGCGGCGCTGGCGAGAAGCCGGTATTTAAACTAGCCCAGCAATACCTGTAAGCGCGCTGCCCCGCGATCTTCTCCGGGGGCGGTGCTGCGCGCCTGTCCCGGCTGCCCGACCCGCGTCACATCCTCTCGCGTCGACACGTCAAAACTGACGATAGGCTGTTTTTCGTCAGCATTTCGCCCAAAAAAACAACGTATCATCAGTCAATACCCACAATGAAAACATGGCATAGAAGATGCATAGTGACGGCGCGATAGCGCGTATGCGCCAATTGATTAACTGGAGCAAGACCGATGAAAAAAGTCGTCACGGTTTGCCCGTATTGCGCATCAGGTTGCAAAATCAACCTGGTGGTCGATAACGGCAAAATCGTTCGGGCGGAGGCGGCACAGGGGAAAACCAACCAGGGAACCCTGTGTCTGAAAGGCTATTATGGCTGGGACTTCATTAACGATACCCAGATCCTTACCCCGCGCCTGAAAACCCCGATGATCCGTCGCCAGCGCGGCGGCAAGCTGGAATCCGTCTCCTGGGATGAGGCGCTCGATTACGTCGCCACTCGCCTTAGCGCCATTAAAGAGAAGTATGGCCCGGACGCGATTCAGACTACCGGTTCGTCCCGCGGGACGGGTAACGAAACCAACTATGTGATGCAAAAATTCGCGCGCGCCGTTATTGGTACCAATAACGTCGACTGCTGCGCTCGCGTCTGACACGGCCCATCGGTTGCAGGTCTGCACCAATCGGTCGGTAACGGCGCTATGAGTAATGCCATCACCGAGATCGACAACACCGATCTCGTGTTTATCTTCGGGTATAACCCGGCAGATTCACACCCTATTGTGGCGAATCACGTGATTAACGCCAAACGCAATGGGGCGAAAATCATCGTCTGCGATCCGCGTAAAATCGAAACCGCGCGCATCGCCGATATGCACATTGCGCTGAAAAACGGCTCGAACATCGCGCTGCTCAACGCCATCGGGCATGTCATTATCGAAGAGGATCTTTACGATAAATCCTTCGTCGCCAGCCGTTCCGAGGGCTTCGAAGAGTATCGCAAAATCGTCGAAGGCTATACGCCGGAGTCGGTGGAAGCGATTACCGGCGTCAGCGCCCAGGAAATCCGCGCCTGCGCCCGGATGTACGCCAGCGCGAAATCCGCCGCTATCCTGTGGGGCATGGGCGTGACCCAGTTCTACCAGGGCGTGGAGACCGTACGTTCGTTGACCAGCCTGGCGATCCTCACCGGCAACCTCGGCAAGCCGAGCGTCGGCGTCAACCCGGTGCGCGGCCAGAACAACGTTCAGGGCGCCTGTGATATGGGCGCGCTGCCGGATACCTATCCGGGCTATCAGTACGTTAAGTTCCCGGAAAACCGCGAGAAGTTCGCCAAAGCCTGGGGCGTCGACAGCCTGCCGGCGCACACCGGCTACCGCATCAGCGAGCTGCCGCACCGCGCGGCGCATGGCGAAGTACGGGCGGCGTACATCATGGGGGAAGATCCGCTGCAGACCGATGCCGAGCTGTCCGCCGTGCGTAAGGCTTTCGACGATCTGGAACTGGTTATCGTCCAGGATATTTTCATGACCAAAACCGCCTCAGCGGCCGACGTTATCCTGCCTTCCACTTCATGGGGCGAGCACGAAGGCGTTTATACCGCAGCGGACCGCGGCTTCCAGCGCTTCTTTAAAGCGGTAGAGCCGAAGTGGGACCTGAAAACCGACTGGCAGATCATCAGCGAAATCGCCACCCGGATGGGTTATAAGATGCACTACAACAACACCCAGGAAATCTGGGACGAGTTGCGTCATCTGTGCCCGGATTTCTATGGCGCCACCTACGAGAAAATGGGCGAGCTGGGCTACGTCATGTGGCCGTGCCGCGATGAGTCCGACGCTGACCAGGGGACCTCTTATCTGTTTAAAGAGAAGTTCGATACCCCGAACGGTCTGGCGCAGTTCTTCACCTGCGACTGGGTCGCGCCGATTGACAAGCTCACCGACGAGTATCCGATGGTGCTGTCGACGGTGCGTGAAGTCGGCCACTACTCGTGCCGTTCGATGACCGGCAACTGTGCGGCGCTGGCCGCGTTAGCAGATGAACCGGGCTATGCGCAGATCAATACCGCCGATGCCGAACGTCTGGGCATTGAGGATGAGGCGCTGGTGTGGGTGAATTCGCGTAAAGGCCGCATCATCACCCGCGCGCAGGTTAGCGACCGTCCGAACAAAGGGGCGGTCTATATGACCTACCAATGGTGGATTGGCGCCTGTAACGAGCTGGTTTCCGAGAATCTGAGCCCGATAACCAAAACGCCGGAGTACAAGTACTGCGCCGTCAACGTTGAGCCGATTGCCGACCAACGGGCCGCCGAGCAGTACGTGATTGACGAGTACAACAAGCTGAAAACCCGCCTGCGCGAAAGCGCAATGGGCTAATCAGGTCGCCTCCCCGGAGGCGGTGCTTCACACCTGCCCGGGCTACACAATCCGTAGCCCGGGTAAGGCGTTTACGCCGCAACCCAGGAAACAGATCGCTCGATTATTCGGGTAAAGCATGAGTCTCCCCCACTCGTTCCCGTCGTTTTCTTCTCCTTCACCTGCCTTTATACTGCTCACTATGTCCTCTACCGATAATAAAAAATGAAATACCTCTCTTTACTGCTGGTGATAGCAAGCGTCGCCGCAGGTGCCATGGAACCCGGCAGCCAGTACAAAGCGCAGGCCGAAGCGGGCGACCCGCGCGCTCAGTATTACCTGGCGGATACCTACGTTAGCTTCGGCGATTTTCCGCAGGCCGAATACTGGGCGCAAAAAGCCGCGGACAACGGCGACGGCGATGCCCTGGCGCTGCTGGCCCAGCTCAAAATCCGCAATCCGCAGCAGGCCGACTATCTCCAGGCGAAAGCGCTGGCTGAAAAATCGGTGAAAACCGGCAGCAGGGCGGGAGAAATTGTCCTCGCCCGGGTGCTGGTGAATCAGCAGGCCGGTACGCCGAACTATTCGCACGCCATCTCCCTGTTACAGCATGCCGCACAGGATCCGGAGAGCGACTCCGCCGTCGACGCCCAGATGCTGCTGGGGCTCATCTACGCCAGCGGCGTTCATCCGCCGGAGGATGACGTAAAAGCGACGCAGTATTTCAAAGAGAGCTCCGCCCTCTCCCGCACCGGCTACGCCGAGTACTGGGCCGGGATGCTTTTCCAGCAGGGAGAAAAAGGCTTTATCGAACCAAACAAGCAAAAAGCGCTGCACTGGCTCAACGTGAGCTGTCAGGAGGGGTTTGATACCGGCTGTGAAGAGTTCGACAGGATCAGTAAAAGATAAGAAAAAGCCCGGAGCGATGTCACCGGGCTTTCTGTTTTATTGCGCCGTTTTATCAAATTTACCCAGCACTTCACGCTCGTACGCCAGCGCTTTTTTGCGGTCAAATTTGTGTTCCCATTTGGCGATAACCAGCACCGCCAGCGCGTTACCCACTACGTTCAGCGCGGTACGCGCCATATCGAGGATACGGTCAACGCCGGCGATAAAGGCCAGACCTTCCAGCGGAATACCCACGCTGCCCAGCGTCGCCAGCAGCACCACGAAGGAGACGCCCGGCACGCCGGCAATCCCTTTCGACGTCACCATCAGCGTCAGCACGAGGGTAATTTCCTGCCAGATGGAGAGGTCGATACCGTACAACTGGGCAATAAAGATCGCCGCAATGCTCTGATACAGCGTTGAGCCATCGAGGTTAAACGAGTAGCCGGTAGGCACCACGAAGCTGGTGATCGACGCCGGCGCGCCATAGGCTTCCATCTTCTCAATAATACGCGGCAGCACGCTCTCGGAGCTGGCGGTAGAGTAAGCCAGAATCAGCTCATCCTTCAGAATGCGAATCAGAGTCCAGATGCTCAGCCCGCAAACCCGCGCCACGATGCCTAATACCACCAGCGCGAAGAACAGGATCGCGAAGTAAACCAGAATCACCAGCTTCGCCAGCGGCCACAGCGAGGCGAAGCCGAAGGTCGCCACGGTCACCGAGATCAGCGCGAACACGCCAACCGGAGCATAACGCATCACCATATGCGTCACTTTGAACATGGTTTCAGAGATAGAGCGGAACACCGTAACCAGCGGTTCGCGGTGGGTAGCGGGCAGCGAGGAGAGGCCGAGACCAAACAGCACCGAGAAGAAGATAATCGGCAGCATGTCGCCTTTCGCCATCGAGGCCACGATATTGGTCGGCACCAGCGAGAGGATGGTGCCCATCAGGCCATGCGCGTGGCTCTGCACTTCCGCCGTGGTGTTTTGATACTTCGAAATATCCACCGCCGCCAGCTGCGACATATCGATCCCGCTCCCCGGCTGGAAGACGTTCGCCAGGGTGATCCCCAGCACGATAGCCACCGTGGTGATCACTTCAAAATAGATAATGGTTTTCGCGCCGATACGGCCCAACTGCTTCGCGTCGCCCACGCCCGCAATACCGACCACCAGGGTCGAAATAACGATCGGTACGACGATCATTTTAATCAGATGGATAAAGATATCGCCCGCCGGGGTCAGCAGATTCGAGATCAGCCAATCACGGCTTTCGGCGTGGTAATGCAGGTAACTGCCCAGAAGTATGCCCAGCACCAGCGCCAGCAAAATTTGCCAGGCCAGGCTGACTTTTGTTTTTTTCTTCACTACAGACTTCCTCGATGAAAGGCACCATTCCAGGAGGTAATGGCGCCCACTGAAAGGGGTATGAATTGTGTTGCGTTGCTTTATAGGGTTATTTAACGCGCAATGTCAGTATCATTTGCACGGCATGCTGCGCAAGTCTTTAAGAACAGCGGTTTACTCTGATTTTATGCATAAACCCGCTAATATTCCCACCTTATATTGCATAAGTATTTGTTATAAAAAATATTTAATATATTCAACTTCTATTAATCCATTTCTGAAATTATTTCACATAAAAGTTTCATTTGATTGCTTTTCATTCAATTTATTTATTGCGTGATCTGCCCCCCAAATAGCAAACAAAGCCACCAAAGCCCCTACTATTAACGTTTATTTGACATATATTTAACAACCTACAGGAGAAAAAAAGCCATGAGCCAAATACATAAACACCCTATTCCCGCTACTATTGCGGAACGTTGCCTGATTAACCCGGAACAGTACCAGGCGCAGTATCAACAGTCCGTCACCGACCCTGATGCCTTCTGGGGCGAACAGGGCAAAATCCTTGACTGGATGAAACCCTACACGCGCGTGAAAAATACCTCATTCGCGCCAGGCAATATTTCGATTAAATGGTACGAAGACGGCACGCTGAACCTCGCCGCTAACTGCCTCGATCGCCATCTGGCGGAGCGCGGCGACCAGACGGCCATCATCTGGGAGGGCGATGACGCCAGCCAGAGCAAAAACATCACTTATCGCGAGCTACACCGCGATGTCTGCCGCTTCGCCAACGTCCTGCTCGATCTCGGCATCAAAAAGGGCGATGTGGTCGCTATCTATATGCCGATGGTGCCGGAAGCGGCGGTGGCCATGCTGGCCTGTGCCCGCATCGGCGCTATCCATTCGGTGATTTTCGGTGGCTTCTCGCCGGAAGCGGTCGCCGGACGAATCATCGATTCAAACTCCCGTCTGGTGATCACCGCTGATGAAGGATTGCGCGCCGGTCGCGCGATCCCCCTTAAGAAGAACGTCGATGACGCGTTGAAGAATCCGAACGTCAAAAGTATCGAAAACGTGGTGGTGCTCAAGCGTACCGGCGGCAAAATCGACTGGCAGGAGGGGCGCGACCAGTGGTGGAGCGATCTGATTGAGAAAGCCAGCGTGGAACACCAGCCTGAAGAGATGAACGCCGAAGATCCGCTGTTCATCCTTTATACCTCCGGTTCCACCGGTAAGCCAAAAGGCGTGCTGCACACCACCGGCGGCTACCTGGTCTATGCGGCTTCGACCTTTAAATACGTGTTCGACTACCATCCGGGCGACATCTACTGGTGCACCGCCGACGTCGGCTGGGTCACCGGCCACAGCTACCTGCTGTACGGCCCGCTGGCCTGCGGCGCAACGACGCTGATGTTCGAAGGCGTACCGAACTGGCCGACCCCGGCGCGCATGTGCCAGGTGGTGGATAAGCATAAGGTCAACATTCTCTATACCGCTCCTACGGCGATCCGCGCGCTGATGGCGGAAGGCGATAAGGCCATCGAAGGCACCGACCGCTCTTCACTGCGCATACTCGGTTCCGTCGGCGAGCCGATTAACCCGGAAGCCTGGGAGTGGTACTGGAAGAAAATCGGCAACGAGAAGTGCCCTGTGATGGACACCTGGTGGCAGACCGAAACTGGCGGCTTTATGATCACCCCGCTGCCCGGCGCCATCGAGCTGAAGGCCGGCTCCGCCACGCGTCCCTTCTTCGGTGTCCAGCCGGTACTGGTCGATAACGAAGGCACACCGCTGGAAGGCGCGACCGGGGGCAACCTGGCGATCGCCGACTCCTGGCCGGGCCAGGCGCGCACGCTGTTTGGCGACCACGAACGCTTCGAACAGACCTACTTCTCCACCTTTAAAAATATGTACTTCAGCGGCGACGGTGCGCGCCGTGACGAAGATGGCTACTACTGGATCACCGGCCGCGTCGATGACGTGCTGAACGTTTCCGGCCACCGTCTGGGGACCGCTGAAATTGAATCGGCGCTGGTGTCGCATCCGAAAATCGCCGAAGCGGCGGTGGTCGGCATTCCGCATAATATTAAGGGCCAGGCCATCTACGCCTACGTGACCCTCAACCATGGCGAGGAACCAACGCCGGAGCTCTACGCCGAGGTACGCAACTGGGTTCGTAAAGAGATTGGTCCGCTGGCGACGCCGGACGTGCTGCACTGGACCGATTCCTTGCCGAAAACCCGTTCGGGCAAAATCATGCGCCGTATTCTGCGCAAAATTGCCGCGGGCGATACCAGTAACCTCGGCGATACCTCAACGCTTGCCGATCCGGGCGTGGTGGAGAAACTGCTCGAAGAGAAGCAGGCCATCACGATGCCATCGTAAACCAACCGATCCCCTACACCCTCTCCTCTTCGGGGGAGAGGATATAAATACATACTCCCGAAGGATTTCAGGTAGCAGGAAAGCGGTAAACAGGCGGATTCCCGACAGTTAACTGCCGGGCGGATGAGTGTTGCCGACGACCGGCGCGTGAATGACAAAAGGGAACCTCTGGAGACGCTACGATGAACGATCAGATTTGTCAGCGGATAGAAAATAGTGCGCATTTTAAGGAACTTGTTGCAGCCCGGCAAAGGTTTGCCGCCATCCTGTCACTGATTATGCTGGTGATTTATGTGGGCTTTATTCTGCTTATCGCCTTCGCCCCCGGCTGGCTGGGCACGCCGCTGCATGCGGGCACCAGCGTCACCCGGGGTATTCCGATTGGTATCGGCGTGATCGTTATCTCTTTCGTATTAACCGGAATATACGTCTGGCGGGCAAATGGTGAATTTGATCGGCTGACGAAGAGCATTCTCAGCGAGGTTAAAGCATCATGAAGAAAGTCCTGACGGCGCTCGCCGCCACGCTCCCTTTTACCGCCAATGCCGCGGATGCTATTACCGGCGCGGTACAGCGCCAGCCGACTAACTGGCAGGCGATTATCATGTTCCTGATATTCGTCGCCCTGACGCTCTATATCACCTGGTGGGCGTCAAAACGCGTACGTTCGCGCAGCGATTACTACACCGCGGGCGGCAATATCACCGGTTTCCAGAACGGGCTGGCGATTGCCGGCGACTTTATGTCTGCGGCCTCGTTCCTCGGCATTTCCGCGCTGGTTTACACCTCCGGCTACGATGGGTTGATCTACTCGCTCGGCTTCCTCGTCGGCTGGCCGATTATTTTATTCCTGATCGCCGAACGCCTGCGTAACCTCGGGCGCTATACGTTTGCCGACGTGGCGTCCTATCGTCTTAAACAGGGGCCGATTCGCACCCTCTCCGCCTGCGGTTCGCTAGTGGTAGTGGCGCTCTATCTGATCGCCCAGATGGTCGGCGCAGGTACGCTTATCCAACTGCTGTTTGGCCTCAACTACCACATTGCGGTCGTCCTGGTCGGCGTGCTGATGGTGCTTTACGTCCTCTTCGGCGGCATGCTCGCCACTACCTGGGTGCAGATTATCAAAGCGGTCCTGCTGCTGTTCGGCGCCAGCTTTATGGCCTTTATGGTGATGAAGCACGTCGGCTTCAGCTTCAATAATCTGTTCACCGAAGCGATGGCGGTCCACCCGAAAGGCGCGGCGATTATGAGCCCAGGCGGGCTGGTGAAAGACCCGATATCAGCGCTATCGCTCGGTCTCGGGCTGATGTTCGGTACTGCGGGCCTGCCGCATATTCTGATGCGTTTCTTCACCGTGAGCGACGCCAAAGAAGCGCGTAAGAGCGTGTTTTACGCCACCGGCTTTATGGGCTACTTCTATATTCTGACCTTTATCATCGGTTTCGGCGCCATCATGCTGGTGGGGGCGAATCCGGCGTTCAAAGATGCGGCCGGGCAGCTTATCGGCGGCAACAACATGGCAGCGGTGCATCTGGCGGACGCGGTCGGCGGCAATCTGTTCCTCGGCTTTATCTCGGCCGTCGCCTTCGCTACCATTCTGGCGGTGGTGGCCGGTTTGACGCTGGCGGGCGCTTCGGCGGTCTCTCACGACCTGTACGCGAACGTGTTCCGTAAAGGCGCGACCGAACGTCAGGAACTGAAGGTGTCGAAGATTACCGTGCTGATCCTTGGCGTAGTGGCGATTCTACTTGGCATCCTGTTCGAGAATCAGAACATCGCCTTTATGGTCGGTCTCGCATTCTCCATCGCCGCCAGCTGTAACTTCCCGATTATCCTGCTGTCGATGTACTGGTCGAAGCTGACCACCCGCGGGGCGATGATTGGCGGCTGGCTGGGTCTGCTGACCGCGGTGATTCTGATGATCCTCGGCCCGACTATCTGGGTACAGATCCTCGGCCACGAAAAGGCGGTATTCCCATATGAATATCCGGCGCTGTTCTCTATCGCCATTGCCTTTGTCGGTATCTGGTTCTTCTCCGCCACCGATAGCTCAGAAGAAGGATTGCGCGAGCGCGAGCGGTTCCGCGCCCAGTTTATCCGTTCGCAGACCGGTATCGGTATTGAGAAGGGTCAGGCGCATTAATTATCATTCGTACCCCGGCCTGACGACCGGGGTATATTTTATTGATAAATAAAGGTTATCGTGCCACTTGCATTTGCATTTCCTGGGGTTACTTTCGATCCGGTTTTGTAATAGTTCGTCGTAAACGTCAACGCATTGGATGCCGCCGCCCCGCCGGGGTTATCGGGATCGGTGAATATCAGATAGCTGGCATCCGCGCCGGGATTAGTTACCGTTGTTCTGTTGTAAGGATAGACCCGGTAGTTGGTATTCAGGGATAACGGAGCGCCGTCAATATTCAATTGGACGCCAACGCCGGTCGCCACGTTGTTACCAGGGGTGAGCGCTATCACGCTATTGTCCGGGCTATCGCCATCTGTTTCAGTCGCGTTAATACGCATCGTTACTCTTGTACCGGGTTCACAGGACAAGATAAGCGTTTGCTCAGCAAAACCAGCCTTGTTCGAGAGATTAAAGACGTTTGTGCTGATTGAGCCCATGGGGAAATTGAGGGCGGTCGAACCTACCGTGCACCCCATCGGGGTTAGCTGAATTTTTGTCGAACCCGTCACGTGCAGCTGCGAAAGAACCATCGTTCCGTCAAGGTCGAGAATCGAAACCCTGGAAATCGGATCGGCTAGCGTCAGCGTGCTATTACTGGCGATAGTCCCTCCCGTAGCGACAAGCTGCACCTGGTACGTTGGCGCATAATGTGTGCTCGCCTTGTCATCGCCATAGCCGTTTGGTTTTCCCAGATACAGGTCCGCATCACCGATATAGTGAACATTGTAGTCAGCATTAAAATCATCTTTATCACCAGCATATTCACCCGTGATGTTTAACCAGACTTTAACTCTGATACCGACGCCCTGTACTGAAGTTGAGTAGATATTATCGCCAACTAACGTGCCCGCATTCTCCGAATTCCATACAAACTGTGCATATAACCACCCGCGACAATCTGTAACAGATGTATCTGGATGAGTGAGCTGCCCGGAATCATACAGAATGGTGCCCGCCGAATAGCTTCCGGCATTAACCAGTATCTGCGGGGGTAAATTGGTCAACGCGATATCACCCAAATTTGCGCCAGATTGACATGCCCAGCTGTAAGCCGGTAACAAACAGGTCAGCAATAATAAAATAAACGTCTTCATTCCTCTCCCTCGCGTGAATAGTTCACCTATAGGCCACATTAAAAGTGACCGTATAAGCGACACTTCCCCTCGTAGCTCGTCCATTCGGCGTATACATTCTGGCGTTCATATTAAAAACATGCTCAGAACCCTCAATGAAAGCATAGGTATAGCTGTCATTTGGCCCCAGGACCTTTTGATCCCCCGCGCTTAACAGCTGAAGCCCGACGTCCTTAGCGCCATAAATGTTCTCACTCTCATAAATATCGGTATAGGTACTGCTAAATGAGGTACCGCTAAACGTTAGCGTTACGGAAGCCGTACCGAGAGAGCAATTATCAAAGGCAATGGCAACGATCTTCGCAGCGCTACTCGCACCTGGTTTTCCGCTCAGACTTTGATAGGACACCGTTCCCAGATCGATAGTACTGGAGGGCTTTATCGACACCTCGCATACGGGCTCTTCAATCTTACCGGTGACATTGAAATTAACAGTACTATTCGCATCATAGGCCCCGGCAGGTCTTGCGAAAATAGATACAAACCCAATGCTAATAATGAATAACAAGCGCGATTTCATTAATGACCGGCAATTATTTCCTTCCATCATTTCCATCCTGGGTTTATGAATTAAAGCCATTATCCTGTTATTCATCATTGGCAATCCGCTGCATAAAAAACGATATCATCCACTGACTGATTAGAGGACAAATCATAATTGAGATAACACTGGCTATTTTTCGTATCACCCCATTTCACAAATAGCCGGCCTTTTTTGGGTAACCCGGTCAAATAGGCTTGCCCGGCATCGCCCACAATTGAACTACGGCGCTCTTTATCATTCAGATTTTCATCATCTAGCGTCACCACAGCGCCAAAAGGCACCGCTTTGTTTTTGTAGCTTATGGTGATCATGGCCTTATAGCCGATCCAGGTATCGTATTTGACTTTAACAACCGCATTACGCGTCGGTACTACTGTTTTGACAATATTATCAATTTCCGCACCAGAGACCTGCTGCTCATCAAGAGAGAGATTGTTTTCATGGTAAGGTCGTACAAAAGGCACAACGGCGTATCCGAAAGCATCGGTCGTAATATTCGTCTGCCCGCGCACTGCCACATCGCTAACGCCAGGCGCTTCGACCAGCGCCACGCTCTCACCCAGATAGCGAGAAAGGGTTACCCCGCCGGAATGGGCAACCATCCCACCGCGCAACGAGTAGTTGTAGTGCGAGCTATAGCTGTCATATCCGTATCCGGCGGCGACTTCGCCTCGTGAACCCTGATAGTTCAGATTGACATTTCCCGAGGTGCCTTTGTCGCTGGCGTTGTAGCCTTCCTGCACGTTCCAGCTCAGGGAACGGTCCGCAAAAGCAGAACCGCTCAGCCCCAGATTATGGGTCGTGTCGCCCGTCCGGCTGCTGTTCAGGTTGTAGTTAGCCGATATATCCGCGCCAAAAGGCATGCTCACCGTAAGCGAAATCATATTATCACTGGTCGGAGAGCTATCGCTGTTCTGGCTTGCGCTCTGCACATTTCGGCTATAGGAGTAGTTAATGAAATAGGAAACGCGGCCCAGAGTATTGCTATAGCTCACCCCCAGCGACTCCATACGTGAATTATCCCAATAAGATTCACTGACCAGCGAGAGGGAGAGAGAACCGAACCCGGAGAAAATCTGGGAAGCCGAAGCATCAAAACGATCTTTAGTCCGCCCCGTTGATGAACAGCACCCGCTATGAGCATTCGCCCTATCAATGAAATTCTGCAGAGAATAATAGCCATGGGTCGAATAACGATATCCGGCAACGGAGAAGTTGGTACCCGTCTGCGGAATATCTTTACTAAAGCGCACGCGATAAGATTGCCCTTCGCTGGATGAGGTTCGATCCGCTGCGGAATTGTCTTTGATATCCGCCCAGGACTGAGATGCATCCAGAGAGAGCGCGCCGATAGTGCCGAGGTTAAGTCCGGCGCCCAGCAAAACATTACTGTATTTGTCTTCAAGCTGCTGAAAACCGCCATATAGCGTGACGTTGCTCGATGCCCCCCAGGCAAGGTTATATTGCAGGAAGTTGTATTCCTTTCCACCGGAGCTCCCCGAGCGGGTTTTACCGCCGCTAAGAGCGTAATCTACCTGGCCCTCGCGCTGCAAAATCGCCAGCGAAGCAAAAGGCACCACAAAGCTCTGTTCACTGCCATCGGACTCTTTCACCGTCACATACAGATCGCCCGCGCTGCCGGTTGGATAAAGATCGTTTATCTCAAACGCGCCGGGAGAGACCGTGGTTTTATAGATGCTGTATCCATTCTGATAAACCGTCACATCGGCGGTCGAGCGGGCGATGCCTTTAATGACCGGCGCAAAGCCATTCATACTGTCCGGCAGCATCTCTTTATCTGAATTCAGCTGTAGCCCGGTGAAGCTAATGCTGTCGAACACGCTTGATGAAGTATAGGTTTGACCTACGATCAGCTGGCCTTTCAGGGCGTGGATGTCTCGCGCAATATAGCTGTAGACCGAGTCCCACTGGTTGCCGTTATCATCATGGTTAAGAGTGCTGTAATTACGTAAGCGCCACGGCCCGATGTTTAAGCCTGGCTGCAGGCTAACAAACTGGCTCGACGTCGCTTCCCCGCCGTGCCGCGGGTCGGTTTTTTGCCCGGAGAGATTATAGTTAAGCAGCCCCGCGGTAATGCCCTGCTGCCATCGGTTTTCAGGAACATATCCCCGCGGGTGATGCATCACCGCGACCTGAGGCACGTTAAAATCAACGCGCTGTTGCGAAAGTAATACCGTGGTTCCCCATCCGGGGATCGCGGATAGCCTGGCGCAGCTGGAGCCCGCGACCGCGAGCTCGGGGTAATTTTCCGTTTTAATTGACCACTCTTTCAGATGCGCGACGCTGATACAAGGTGAAGAATCGTCATGATTTTCATCCTGTTGCTTGAAACTGACCGATTCGGAAGTGACAAATTCGTTGTTAATATAAACATCAAGATTATATTCGCCTGGAGGTACGGTTTCCTGGGAGATATAGCTTAAGTCGACCGACGTTGTACCGGTTTCATTGACCTCCAGCAGGTGAGGATTGAAATACTCACCGGCGAGAGTAGATAGCGGAACTGTGGCAAAGCAGGAAATAATGGCAACATAGCCACTCTTCAACAGGAATGTAAAATTCTGTCCAACGTTATTGAATGATGGCGGTGTATTTTGGTCCCGGCATTCCATAATCATTGATCACGCTCCATGTGATTTTCTTTTTCCCTGGTGAAGATGTATTTGCAAGCGGTATTTTTATTGTTGAGAACGGAGCTACAAACCATGCTTCAGGGACTGACTTACCATTAACTGTTATTTCTGAAAAATTCATATATAGCGGCGAGGCGTTTTTTACTTTAATTTCTCGACCTTCAGTAGACCACTGCAGCTTTTCGGCAAAATTTTCCGGAATGGCATTTTTTAATGCCGCCGGGCGAAAAATAAGTTTAATCCGCGAGTTAATGGCAAACTGCACCATATTTTTGTCCGGGGCGCTATCCATAGCGGGAATTCCTTTAATATTTAGCCAAAACATTGACTCTCGCTCCTCGGGCAGCGGTTTACCTGAGCGAAGAATGCGCACAAACCCTTTTTCTCCCGCCTTCAGGCGAAATAGCGGAGGGGTTGTAATAAAGGAATCTTTTGCCGGTGATGCTTCATCCACAACAGCGATCCACGACTGGACAATATTTGTAACGTTATCCTTATTTTGCACAGATACCGTCGCCGCCTTTTGCGTACCGTCGAATATCACTCGCGTCCCGCCAACCACCACACTGGCCTGCGCGACGGATATGCAGGAAAAAAAACACATCAAATAAGCTAATTTATTCATGGTAGAGTCCAGTGAGGGAAAGCTCAAGGCTTTCCCTATATCTATTTATATAATGCTTAATTAATAATAGGTGACATTATAAGTTACTGTTGTCTGCACCGGCCCTTTTGTTGGATCAGCGGCACCCGACTTAGCCATTTTAACGATAAACGGAATGGTAGCCTCGCCAGAAGAAATATCGACATCTGAACCTTCAGTATTGTTCTTCTGTACGACCCCGGCATTATCAAAAATAGCTATTGCGACATTAGCGGCTGGAGACACTGGAGCCTGGTTTTTAAAATAATCGCTATTAAATGTATCTGCTTCACCACCAAAAGTAATTCTGGCTTTTGTCAGAGCCCCCTCTTCACCGGTAGGGCAATTGCTCAAAGTGAAAGAGAAGTTCTTGGCCGCGCTATAGGTATTATCTTTTAAATCTGCTACCGAAACAGTGCCCATTTCAATGGAGTTGGCGCCATTGTTGATATTGGCTGTACAAGTGGTATCTGAGACCGTACCGGTAAAAGTAATTGTATTCGCTGCTTGAGCCATGGTCACCAGAGAGCAGCCAGCAGATAAGGTTAATATTTTGGCAAGTGTTTTGGCTTTTAATTTCATTGGTATTCCCCTGTATATTAAGATTAACAATCAATCCATCAATTGTTTTATGGCATTTATTAGAGATTGAAATTAAATATCAACTTAAGATTTAAGCTGACTTGCAGCATGGGGAGTGAGTTGCCTGTATTTAATAATATCAGATCATAAATACAAGAGCTTTAATTCCACATGAATCCATTCAATAATAAAAGCTCACGTAACTAAGGTAACTAAAATCGAGATTATTCTCAACCACAGTTTATGAATTATCTTAATTAAGAAGTCACATTATATAAAACATTAAAGCATACACATGAAAAATATTTAAATGAAATCATAGCATTAAAAACAAAACATATTCACACTATCTATTACTTCACATATTTATATTGATATTAAAAATTAAAAACACTAAAATCAGAAATAATTACTTACAATTAAGCACAAATAAATAAGGACATTCTCTAATAAATTCGTCGCATTGCCCTTTCAATTCTGATAATTAACGCCTACTCATATATATAAAATGACTAATTATATGAATATTAAGAGGAGTTAGATATATACTTCCGCACTAATAAAAAAACGCATTGTGTAAAAAGCAATATTTAGAACATCACCCAACGCACCAGCGGCGCGGCCAGCACCATCACCACCCCGGATAGCATCATTACCAGGCTGGCGACCACGCCCTCCTGCGGGCCAAGCTCGTAGGATCGTGCGGTACCGGCGCCGTGCGATGCGGCGCCAAACCCGGCCCCCTTTGCCATTCCTTCGCGAATAGAAAGGCGCAGAAACAGTACATCACCTACCGCCATACCGAATACCCCGGTCACCACCACAAACAGGGCGACTAAGTCTGGCTGACCGCCCAGCGGTTTGGCTGCCGCCAGCGCAAAGGGCGTGGTCACCGAGCGTACCGCCAGGCTGCGCTGGATCTCATCAGGTAAAGTCAGTAATCGCGCCAGCCACACCGAGCTGGTCACTGCGACAACCGACGCGGTAGTGACGCCGGCAGTCAGCGACATCCAGTGGCGCTTAATGATCGCCAGGTTGTCATACACCGGCACGGCAAAAGCGATCGTCGCCGGACCCAGCAGCCACAGTAGCCAGTGGGTCTCCCCCATGTAGCGTTGATAGGAGATATGGCCAACCACCAGAATCATGACCAACAGAATCGGAGTAAATACCAGCGGCATCAGCGGAAGTTTATGGAAGCGACGGTAAAGCCGCTTGTTGGCAAAATAGAGTCCCAGCGTGACCAGAAGGCACAGAACGCTTAGCTGAAAATCACTCATGTTTCATCCTGCTGACTTCATAGTGATACACTTTATCAACCACCCACGCCGTTGCGCCCAGTACCATGGTGGTACTCAGGCCAATGACCAGAAAGATGCGCCAGCCATCGACCATTAGCAGCTGCGCGTAGTTGACGACCGCCACCACCGCCGGCACGAAAAATAGCAGCATCTCTGCCAGCAGCCAGCGGGCGCCGGCCCGTACCCAGTTTAGGGGGATAATGCGGCAAACAATCAGCGCCAGCAGCAGCAGCATGCCGACCAGATTCGCCGGAAGCGGCAGGTGCAGCCAGTTGACTAAATATTCAGAGCAGACGAACAGTCCGGCGTAAATCAGTACCTGAACCGGTACCTGAAGACGTTGCATGACGAAGGGCGTCACGCGTGCTGGCGCGAAGGCCATGAGCGGTATTCCTGAAAAAGAAGACAGGCGTGCAGTATAGAGAGCCGCCCGGCCCGGCAGAAATGAATTAAAATCATCGCAGGTATAGTCTCAGGGAATAATCATGGATATCCGAACGCTGCGTTATTTTGTCGAAGTGGTTCGCCAGCAAAGCTTTACCCGCGCGGCGGAGAAACTGTTCGTCACGCAGCCCACCATCAGCAAAATGCTTAAAAATCTGGAAGATGAGCTGAACTGTACGCTGCTGATCCGCGACGGGCGCAAGCTGCTGCTGACCGATACCGGACGCGTGGTTTTCGAGCGCGGGCAGGCCATTCTTGGCGAATTTCATCAACTGGAGTCGGAGCTGAGCGATATTAATCATCTGCACAAAGGCGTACTGCGCCTCGGGATCCCGCCGATGGTCGGCATGCTGATGGCCGAGCCGATTAGCCGCTTCCGCCAGCGCTATGCGGGCATTGAGCTGAAAATCGCCGAGTTTGGCGGGTTGACCGTGCAGCAGGCGGTTAGCAACGGCGAACTGGATCTGGCCATGACGGCGCTTCCCGTTGATGAGGCCAGCGGCCTGACGACGCTATCTCTGTTCAGCCATCCGCTCTGCGTACTGACGCCGAGAACGGCGCAGTGGGAGAGCATCGCGTCATTATCGCCGCGGGCGCTCGCAGCGTATCCGCTGGTAATTTACAACGAGGATTTCGCCCTCAGCCAGCAGCTGATGCGGCTTTTTGCTCAGCATGAGGTTAAGCCGCGCATCGCCGTACGCAGCGGACAGTGGGATTTTCTGGCCGCCATGGTGCAGGCAGGAATTGGCGTCGCGATTTTGCCGGAACCGATTTGCCAGCGTCTCGACCCACAGAGCTTTTGCTGGATCCCCTTGCAGAGCGACCTGCGCTGGGAGCTGGGGATGATTTGGCGGGAAGGGGTGTATATGTCGCACAGCGCGCGCGCGTGGCTGGCGTGCAGTAAGGCGTTCTGGCTGAAGTAAGTCCCCGGGTCGCGGCGTAAACGCCTGACCCGGGGAACAACCGCGTTACTGGTCTTCGATAAGCAGCGCTTCCAGCAGGTCGAGGTCATGCAGCAGCTTCTGCAGCGTCTCGTTACTAATCTGCCGGGTGGCGCGCAGGTGGTACAGCTCACCGCGTTCTGAGCGCAGCGCCGCCAGACGGAACCGCCGTTCGAGGCTCTCTTCCAGCATTGAGGTCTCAACATCGTTGCGCCCATCGACGCGACGACGCAGGTTACCGATGACCCGCGAACTGACCTCGGTCAGCAGCTGATTATCGATATTCTCTTTGGTATCCGCAGCCAGGCGCTCCTCCATTTTCTGAATCGCGACAATCGCCACATCCGCGGTTGCCGCCCGCGCCAGACGCTCCTCTTTGCGCTGCTGGACATGATCGCTCGACTCGATATGCCGCAGCAGAATCGGCAGCACAATCACGCCGACGAACAGCGAGAACAGAATTACCCCTGCGGCCAGGAACACCAGCTCATAGCGCGCCGGGAAGACGTTGCCGTCCGGCAGCAGTAGAGGAATCGACAGTACGCCGGCAAGGGTAATCGCCCCGCGGACACCAGCGACGGAGGAGATCAGCAGCTCGCGCGTGGTCCAGGAGCCAAACTCCATCGGTTTCTTTTTCAGGAAACGCTGGCTGAGTTTGCGCATCGTCCACAGCCAGCCAAAACGCACCAGCATCAGGGCGGCATAAATCAGGATGATATCGGTAAACAGCATCCAGGTTTCGACGTTGGGATCCGCTTCCGCGGCCACCAGAGAAGTGGAGAGAATATCCGGTAGCTGCAGGCCCAACAGCAGGAAGACCATGCCGTTAAACACAAACTCCAGCATCGCCCAGGTGCTGTTGGCGCGCAGGCGCATCGCCAGTGGCGCGCTGCGCATCACCCCGGAACGCGTGATAGTCATCCCCGCCGCGACCGCCGCCAGGATCCCGGAAAAGCCGATATGCTCGGCGATCAGGTAAGAAGCGAATGGCAGCAGGAACAGCAGCACAATTTGCGTTGCCGGTTCATCGCCGCCCCAGCGGCTGAGGAAGCGCATCGAGCGCCCGTACAGCCAGCTGACCACGAAGCCCGCGAGAATACCGCCGACCGCCACCTTGAAAAACTCCACCGTCGCGCCGCCTACGGTAAAGACCATGGTGCCCATCGCCACCGCAACGGCAAACTTCAGGGAGACCAGGCCGGAGGCATCGTTCATCAGCGCCTCGCCCTGCAAAATCCCCATAATTTTTTTCGGGATGCGCCCTTCGCCAACAATCCCGGATAGCGCCACGGCATCCGTTGGCGACAGGACCGCCGCCAGAGCAAAAGCCGGAATCAGTGGAATACCCGGAACGATCCAGTAGATGAGGTAGCCAATACCAACCACCGTCACCACCACCAGCGCTAGCGCCAGACCAAAAATTTCTCGCCCATGCTCAATGAATTCGCGGGTCGGCGTCTTCCAGCCGTCGGCAAAAAGCAGCGGCGGAATGAACAGAACCAGAAAGAGTTCAGGGTCGAATTCAACGTGCAGTCCGAAAGTAGGCCAGGCCAACAGCGCGCCGATGCCGATTTGGATTAAGGGGAGTGGAACCTGAAAGGGCAGTACGCGTGTAACCACCCCGGAGAGAGAGACCACGAGGGTCATGATGAGTATGGTAAAAAATATTTCCATGTGTTCCCTGTTTGCTGCGTTTCTTTTTTTACATCTGAGGCGTCATGTCTCGGCATAATACGCTACTCAGATTAACGCAAAAGGAAACAGGATGTAGCTTAAAAATTAAGCGGGCGGCCAAAGCCGCCCGTTGTTAGCAGAAAAAGTTAAATCGCCCAACCGCCGGCATAGAAGATAACCAGCGCCGCGGCGATGATCACCGTACCCAGGTTAAGCTTACGCCATTCACCAGACACCAGACGTCCAATCACCAGCGTCGCAAAGCCGATCATGATACCGGTCACGATGTTGCAGGTCAGCACGATAAAGACCGCGGTAATCAGGCCCGCCATCGCGTCGACGAAGTCGTTGAAATCGATTTTCGCCACGTTGCTCAGCATCAGCAGGCCGACGTACATCAGCGCCGGAGCGGTGGCATATGCCGGAACCAGATAGGAGAGCGGCGAGAGGAACAGGATCAGCAGGAACAGCACGCCGACGGTCACTGCCGTCAGGCCGGTTTTACCACCCGCCGCCGTACCGGCAGCCGATTCGATATACACCGCCGCCGGCGCCGCGCCCACCAGGCCGGAGAAAACGCTGCTCAGGGAGTCGGTGGTCAGCGCTTTGCCGCCGTTAATAATCTGCCCGTCTTTATCCAGCAGGTTCGCCTGACCGGCCACCGCGCGAATGGTACCGGTGGCGTCAAACACCGCGGTCATCACCAGCGCAAGCACGCTTGGCAACACGACCGGATTCAGCGCCCCCACGATATCCAGACTACCGATCAGCGAGTTGCCTTTATCGTCGCTCAGCGACGGCATGGCGAAAATCCCGGAGAAGTGGACGTTAGGATCGAAAATCAGGCCGATAATCGAGACGCCGATAATCGTCAGCAGGATACCGCCCGGCACTTTCAGTTTTTCAAGGCCGATAATCACCGCCAGCCCGACCAGCGACATAATCACCGGGAAGCTGTCAAAATGCCCCAGCGCCACCGGCAGACCATCCAGCGGGTTTTTGATCACCAGGCCTACGCCATTGGCGGCAATCAGCAGCAGGAACAGGCCGATACCAATCCCGGTGCCGTGCGCCACGCCCTGCGGCAGGTTACGCAGGATCCAGCTACGAATACCGGTTGCGGAAATCACCGTAAACAACACGCCCATCAGAAAGACCGCGCCCAGCGCGACCGGAATGCTGATCTGCTGACCCAGCACCAGGCTGAAGGCGGTAAACGCCGTCAGCGAGATGGCGCAGCCAATCGCCAGCGGCAGGTTCGCCCACAGGCCCATCACCAGAGAGCCGACGCCGGCAACCAGGCAGGTGGAGACAAATACCGCTGCCGGCGGGAAACCCGCTTTACCGAGCATACCTGGCACCACGATGACGGAATAGACCATCGCCAGAAAGGTGGTAAGACCGGCAACGATTTCCTGACGCACGGTGCTGCCGCGAGCAGAAATTTTAAACCAGGCGTCTAATGAACCGCCGTTACGCGCAGAAGGCGTAGACATAGAAAACTTCCCCTGAGAATTTTTATCGTTCGTCTGGATGCGTGGTGGACCATCCACTGCCAGTTAAACGCGATCTCCTTGTGCTACATCGCAGCGCCAGGGGCTGTGAAAAGCAAACGTTTAACTCCGCGCATCCAATACGGTGTGAAGAATGACTTTGCTCCCCCCTGTCAGCAGAGGAAATGATGAGCAAAATAAAAAGGCAAACGATTATCCAGCCTTTAGACGGGCCTTTTCAACTGAAGTTTGTCGTATTTCGCTAAATTTCGCTTATGACGTTCAGGAAATAACCAGCCGATGCGCAAACGTTATCGTCCATGCGCAATCCGGTAACATTTTTGTATTGCGCTGATAGCAATTTTCGCCGGTCATCGGCTTTAGTAATAGTTTACTCGCCGGGTAAGGTAAATGGTCCCCCGCGCGCAATCGCCTTCTGCCAGGCCGGACGCTGCTCTACGCGCTGAACCCACTGCGTCAGATGCGGTAAATCATCCACGCCGCCGCGCGCCAGCAGCGCCATCGCCGGAAAGCTCATCTGAATATCGGCCATACTTAAATCCGCGCCGGCAAACCAGCGCTGGCGGGAAAGATGCGCCTCAATAAAACGGGCATGGGTTTCCACCTGGCGGTTAAGCCACGCCTTTTGCACCCCTTTGCCCAACGCATTGCCCAGCGTGCGCATGCCAAACGGCACTGGGGGTTTACCCAGGCTGGCAAATACCAGCTTCATCAGCAGCAGGGGCATTAGCGAACCCTCGGCGTAGTGCAGCCAGAAACGATATTGCAGCTTATCTTCCACCGACTCAGGCTTTAAGCGCCGGGCACTATCATAGGTTTCCTGTAAATACTCCAGAATGGCGCCGGATTCCGCCAAAATATGGCCGTTATCCTCTACAACTGGTGATTTGCCCAGCGGATGAACGCTTTTTAATTCCGCCGGGGCGAGCATATTCTTTCCCCGCTGATAAGAGACAACCTGATAAGGCAGCTGCAGCTCTTCCAGCGCCCATAATACGCGCTGCGATCGTGACTGATTGAGATGATGTACCGTTAACATGAGCCTCTCCCGCTGTTTGTTCAAATTAACTATAGGAACAGGCGGCGAATGACGGGAATTTTTCGGCAAACGGAAGAGGCAAATTCAGAGAAAAGAGCCACACTTAAAGTGTCGGCGCAAACCGGAACCTCCATCAAAGATTGCGCAATACTGAGGTGAGCCGACGTCGGGGGAAACCCTCCTGCGTACCAGCGGGATAGTGCGAAAGACCAAGACCGGAAAACAACTAAAGCGCCCTGTTGTGGCGCTTTAGTTTTTTTAGTCATCTTCCAGCAATCGCGCGCCGGTCCCCTCTTCACCCAGCTTATCGCCGGGGTTACGTAACGGGCAATCGCGGCGCGACAGACAGCCGCAGCCAATGCAACCATCGAGCTGATCGCGCAGCGCGGTCAGGGTATGGATGCGTCGGTCTAGCTCTTCCCGCCACTGGGACGACAGCATCTTCCACTCTTTGGCGCTGAGGTTATGCCCTTCCGGCAGCACGCCGAACGCGTCGCCGATGGTTGCCAGCGGAATACCAATACGTTGCGCAATCTTAATGATCGCCACCGCGCGCAGGACGTCGCGCCGGTAGCGCCGCTGATTACCCGCGTTGCGCTGGCTGTGGATCAGCCCTTTGCTTTCATAAAAGTGCAGCGCGGAGACGGCCACGCCGGTTCGTTTTGCCACTTCGCCGGGCGTCAGCAGCATTTTGATGCGGGGTGATTTCTTTTCCATAAAGCGCTTTACCTCAAGTTAACTTGAGGAATTATACTCGCCCGCAGACAAAACGACGAATCGAGAATTGAGAGAGGCCGCTTTATGTCCCATCAGGATATTATCCAAACGCTTATTGAATGGATTGATGAACATATCGATCAACCACTTAACATTGATATAGTCGCCAGAAAATCGGGATACTCGAAATGGTATCTGCAGCGGATGTTCCGCGCCGTGATGCATCAAACGCTGGGAGATTACATTCGCCAGCGCCGCCTGCTGCTCGCCGCGGAAGCGCTAAGAACCACCCAGCGTCCTATTTTTGATATCGCGATGGATCTCGGCTACGTGTCGCAGCAGACTTTCTCGCGGGTGTTCCGCCGCGAATTTGACCGTACGCCTACCGCCTATCGCCATCAAATTTCGGCCTGATAAGGCTGCTGATAAGGGCAGAGGCTGATGCGGTCATTCGCCAGCCACTGCATGAACTCCTGCGGTGGCATCGCTTTCGCAAAGTGCCATCCCTGGCAGTATTGCACGCCGCGCTTTTGGAGCCATGCGACCTGCCCTGCCGTTTCGACGCCTTCAGCCACGATTTTTAAGCGCAGGCTGTTCGCCATCTGGATAATATGCTCAGCAATCATGTGGCTGGTGCTGTTGCTCGTCAGCATGTCGACAAAAGATTTATCAATCTTGAGGACATCGACGTTGAGCGCATGGAGGTTGTTCAGGTTGGAGTACCCGGTACCGAAATCATCAATGGCGATTTCATATCCCGCCTCGCGGAACGCCTGAATCACCGGCGTCGTTTTCGCCACGTCGATAAACCCGCGTTCGGTCACTTCAATTTTAATTTGTTCCGCCTTGACCGCGTAGCGGCGGAGCTTCTCGTTGATGTTCTCAATCAGGCGAGCGGAATGGAAATCGGAAGCGGAAAGGTTAATCGCTACGTACAGATGCGGCTGCCGTGCCAGAAACTCGCCAAGATCGGCAAAAACCTCTTCTATCACATAATCGGTGACCTGCGCGATCATCCCTTCGTTTTCCGCCAGTGGAATAAACTCCGCCGGGCTCATCATCGGGCCATCAAAGCCCGGCCAGCGCAATAATGCTTCGGTGCCGACGCAGCGGTTATTTTTAATATCGATAACCGGCTGATAGTGCAGGCACAGCTGGCGCCGACTCAACGCCCGCTGCAGCATCTTGCGCGGAGAGTGGTACTGCTGCCGGGTGCGCGACCACACCAGTAAAAGCAATACGCTGCAAATCAGCCCCAGCGGTAACGTCAACGTGACCTGGTTATAAAAATTCTGAAAATAGCTGACGCGCGAGGTCGACATAATAACGGCTATCGGGCGAACGCTGGAATGAGCGATGGTATAAACGCGACCATCCTGATGAAATAAAGCCTCTTCAGCACGAATCAGACGATGCAGCTCAGCGGGATCGGCATTCTTGCTGACGGAAAAAAACTGCCGGGTTTTAGTGTCGAAAACGCCCCAGGCGAGGTTGCGGTCGCTGGTTATCAACGCGCTATATGAAAGCGGATTCACCACCACCACATAGTTACCGCGCTGCATATAGTTCATCGCGTAGTCTGGGTAGAAAGGCGTTTCGCGGTAGTAGTAAATCGCGATATCCGGCTTTTTGGTATAGGTTGCAGCCGGAATCCGCCACCCCGTCGGGCGGCGTACCGAGGTGGAGCAGAAAAAATGGGTGCCGTTGGCGTAGATTAAATCGTCGATATAGAGCAGACCGCGAACAATCCCGAGCAGATATTGCTGATGTTGCGGTGAACATATCTCTCCCTGATACAAACGGGCTTTATCCCGCGCTTCGTCGGCCTCATGAATCACTAACTCCGTTTTTTGCAACGCCAGCCGAGAAAACAACCGCAGCTGATCGCCGGTTTCCGCTTTGGCGCGTATCTGCGCAAACCACAACGCCAGCAGCACCGGTAGCAGAATGACTAACACGATGCCAAATATTCTCAACGCCTTACGTGGCGCGCTATGATTCATTTCCGCTTCTTATCCATGCGATACGCCTTAATCAAGGTGAGCTGCCCCGACGACTCTGCTTACTGTGATATGAATTAGGGCATCTCAGCAACACATGCTTTGACGTAAAAACCTCATGACGATGAATTATGAATAATACTGGCTTATAGAAGTCTGGAGAAACATTCTCAACAGAATGAGATTAGCTCCACTATGTTATTCGGTTTATCCGTATAATTAGCCGGAATAAGTAATAAAATCCGTAGAACATAAACCTATATAAAAAAGAAAAGTCGCCGGGAATCACTTATAATCGGCCTTCACGCTGAAAGAACAATCCTCCCCCTCGCCATTAACCACATCATTAGAATGGTTATAAGGCGCAATAAAAGACCTTTTTTAGGCTGGTCAATAAAAGAACAAGTGTGATATAGTTCACATTAGTTAATGAAAAAAAAACGTTGTTTCATTACATTCTTGTTTGCCTGAAGATGACCAGAAGACCGTACCATCGTCAGTCTCACCCGGTTGTCAAAGGCTGCCAAATTTCGTTGAGGATAGGTTGATGGCTTCCATTACTACCAGTGTCGTACTTTTGCGCTGGCCGCTCGTGAGCGCAGTGCTGATGTTTCTGGCCAGCTCGTTAAACATTCAGCTACGTAAAAGCGATTATGCCGGTTTAGCGGTGATTTGTAGCTGTATGGGCCTGGCTGCGGCCTGCTGGTTCGCCACCGGTCTGTTAGGTATCACGCTGCTGGACGTGGCGAAAATCTGGGGTAATATCAAGGACGTGATGATTGAAGTCATGAGTCAGACCCCGCCGGAATGGCCGATGATGATGACCTGATGTCCGCCCGCCCTGGCCGGGCGCCGGTGCACCTGACCGGGCAGTCACTCCCTGGCCTGGACAGGTGCGCAGCAATTTCCCCCTCTGCGACAGCATAAATATATCACCGGCATAAACCGCAGCCATGGCAACATAGCCGCCAGGTTTTAGCGCATCCGCTGACCGACGTCGCGCCGTCCGGAAGCCTGCTCTGGCGCTCCGCGAGAAAAATCGTTCGGGCAGCGCTTTATCGCGCAGTGCGCCTGGTAAGCACAGGACGCCGCCGCCGTGGCGGTAGACTGGTAGGGACAGGAGGGCCGCTCACGTAATTTATCCCATTGCGTCTCGTCGTATCGCGTAACGTTATAAACCCTTATCGCGTGATACTGCTCGTTAATTAACACGCCAGACGAATAGAGCTTCATCGACTCTCCCGGCAGCAACAAAATGTCAGCTTCATACCAAAGAATAAATTTTAAAAAACGCAGGCTGGAAATCGAAGAGAAAGCCACGCCGGAATACGGGCACACAAGCGTATTATGAATAGTCCATTTCATTTTTTATCCTTGCAGGCATTGCTGATAAATGACTCTATATATTGATAGCATCCATCATTGCTACCCGCAAGGTTGTCGCCGAATAATTTGATATTAGACAATTCTCAACATTACTGATACTCAATAAGGCTTACCATGAATATGGCGATCTAATAATGAATGATTAGCCATAATAGCCAAAAAAATGCGCGCAGGCCTATACATAAATTAAAACATACTGACAATAAATTACAGGCCATCAGAATCGATAGCCTGTAGTGTTATTTTTGCATTAAGCAGAAAGAGACTGAACGACTCGAAAAATAATCACCTGGGGGATTACCAGGTTTTGCCGATATTAAACTGAAACTGCTCGGCTTTATCCCCATCGTATTTTTTAAACGGCTCGGCCCAGAGAATACCAGCGGGCCTGGCGGCGACATCCACTGCACCGCAATCCCGACAGACATCCGGATATGCGACGGATCGCCATAGTCAGGGATCCCGGCCGCCAGCGTCTGGCCGGTATTTTGCCAGGAGGTGCTCCATACCGTACCGGCATCGAGGAATAGCGACGTCCGCAGGCTGTCGGCGTATTTGTCATTCACAAACGGCGTCGGCACAATAAACTCGCTGTTCAGCACCGCCATCGCGTTACCGCCAACCGCATCGGATGATGAGTCCAGCTGACAGGCGCTGTAGCTGCTTTCAGAGCCATTACAACGATAATAAGCCGCTTTTGGGCCAATCGTATTCGACGAAAAACCGCGAACCGACGACGATCCGCCGGCATAAAAATTATCATAAAACGGTACCGATTTGCCGTTTAGCCCATCGGCATAGCCCGCTCGCAGGTGCTCCATCCACACCCAGCTTTTGCTCTCGGTCAGCGGCATATATTGGGTGGTATCGAAAGTGACTTTGTAATAGCTGTTATCCGAACCGGGCACGGTAACCTTGGCGGTCAGGCTGCTTTTATTCCCCGCGCGCGGGAAGAAGCCGCGATCGAGGTTGTTATAGCTCCAGCCAACGCTGGCAAAATAGTCATTGGCGCTATAGGTGGCGCCGCCGCGGTAACCACCATCGTTTCATCATCATTTCCCGCAGCCGTTTCAGATTTCTTCATATCGTCTGGCGTGCTGCCATCAGCGGCCTGAACCGGCAGCGTCCCTCCCCAGATGACCATCGGGATCAGCACGGCCAGCGAGTAGTATGAATCGTGTTTCATGGAATATGCCCTGTTTTTCTTTTTAGCTGTCGGGGCGCGTCTTCTTCATCAGCCAGATAAACAACGGCAATGACTTTCATGCAAGCGCAGTATCTCTGCTTTTGGCGTAGCCGGGCCCTCCAGCTTAAATAGCGGAACAGCAATAAATAATGATCGGCCAAAATAGATTTTTTACTTTGGCAAAAATGAAGAAATAAACGCACCGTGCTATTCTTTGATAGCATTTGCCCAACAGCAGTAATAGGAGTATTGTGCCACACAACGTTATTAGAAATGAGATGTATTATCAAGTAGATAACTATGCATCACACCAATAAATTTAAATAATCCAATAAAAACAAAAAAATGAAATAATTATTTGCGCTTATTTCTTATTAGCACTTTAAATAATTAAAATATATCCACACCAAAAAAAACACAATCTGATCATATTATTTCCATAATTACTGACATCTATTTCTTTATTACTCCACTATAAATACTGAGCCTGTTAATTAATAAAATAGCTGATTAACCGACCGACATTCTCGATCGCCGGGCATGCTAACGGCGTGGAATTGACTAAAATAAGAAAATCCCCCTGCGGAGCACCGCACCATGAACACTTCATCGTTCTATCGATACCTTGTCGGTGGGCTCGCATGCCTTGCCGCCCTGCTATGCTTCACCTCCGTTTACGCCGCCACTGAGAACAAACTGTCAGAGCCAGAAGAACGCGAGGCTCTGGAGGTCAACGTTGACGATATGCTACAACCATGGAAGGGAGATTTACCCGGCATGCTCGACCGGCGAACTATTCGCGTATTAACCACCTTCAGCAAAACCTTTTTCTTTATTAACAAAGGCACTCAGCGCGGCGCCACGCACGATATTTTTATGGAGTTTGAGCGTAGCCTTAACCAAAGCCTGGCGAAGGAGAAAAAGCTCAAACATCGTCATCTTAAGGTCCGTATCATCTTTGTGCCGGTTGCCCGCGACCAGCTCATCAGCGCGCTTAACGCTGGTAAGGGGGATATTATCGCCGCCAACCTGACGATTACCCCCGCTCGCCAGCAGGAGATGACCTTTACCGCGCCGATATACTCTCACGTTCAGGAGCTGCTCCTTTCCGGCCCGGGTTCCCCCAAAGTGGACAATCTGCAGCAGCTTTCCGGTAAAACGGTCTTTGTGCGTACCTCATCGAGCTATTACGAGAGCCTGGTCGCGCTCAACGCGCGCTTTGCGCAGCAATCTTTGCCCCCTATCACCATCACACCGGCGCCTGAAGCGCTGGAGGATGAAGATTTGATAGAGATGCTCAGCGCGGGCCTGATTCCCTTGACCGTCGTCGACCGCCACAAGGCCCTGTTCTGGAAGCAGGTCTTCCCCAGAATTCAGGTTCATCAAAACATCATTCTGCGCAACGAAGGCAATATCGGCTGGGCGGTACGCAACAACAGCCCGCAGCTGCTGGCCTTGCTTAATGAATTCATCAACAAGAATCGTCAGGGCAGCAAGTTGGGTAATACGATTCTGCTGCGCTACCTGAAGGATGCCCGATACGTTAAAAACGCGGCAGCGCAAAAAGAGCGGCGTAAATTTCTGACCATGGTGGAGATCTTCCGCAAATATGGCGATCGCTACGACGTTGACTGGCTGCTGATGGCGGCGCAGGGCTATCAGGAGTCGCGGCTAAATCAGTCGGTTCGTAGCCACGTCGGCGCAATTGGCGTTATGCAGGTGATGCCGGGCACCGGCAGGGAGCTGAACGTCGGCGATATTAAGCAGCTCGATCCCAATATTCATGCTGGGGTGAAATATATGCGCTGGATGATAGACCGCTACTATGGCGATGAACCGATGACCCAGCTTGATAAGGCGCTGTTCTCATTCGCTTCTTATAATGCGGGCCCCGCGCGCATCGCCCGACTGCGGGCGGATACCAAAAAGCGCGGTTTTGACCCAAACATCTGGTTTGGCAACGTCGAATATCTGGCCGCCGAGAAGATCGGTTCCGAGACCGTAAGCTATGTCAGCAATATCTATAAATATTACATCGCTTACCGGCTGATTGTGGATGAAATGGCGCGCAAGCAGCTGGCGACAGCTGCCGCCAAAAATCCGGCCTTGCCGCCCGCGACAGCGACGCCAGCCGTACCAGCCGCTGCGGCCACGCCCGCTTCGCAGTGAAATAGCGCTGATAACCTGCGTTTTAAAATAGAAAAAGCCCCGGTCAGGGGCTTTTTCGGAACTGACTTCACAACGTCTAATCGCGATTAGAACGGGATATCGTCGTCAAAGTCCATCGGCGGCTCATTGGAAGGGGCTGCCGGAGCCTGCTGCTGCGGACGAGACTGCGCACCGCCGCTGAACTGGTTTCCGCCCTGCGGCTGCTGAGGCTGACCCCAACCGCCCTGCTGCTGACCGCCGCCTGCCGGGGCGCCCGCGCCCTGCTGACGACCGCCGAGCATTTGCATCGTGCCGCCAACGTTAACCACAACTTCAGTGGTGTATTTTTCCTGACCAGATTGATCAGTCCATTTACGCGTACGCAGCTGGCCTTCAATGTAGACCTGAGAACCTTTACGCAGATACTCGCCGGCCACTTCCGCCAGTTTGCCGAACAGCACAACGCGGTGCCATTCGGTCTGCTCTTTCATCTCACCGGTCGCTTTATCACGCCAGGATTCGGAAGTAGCCAGCGTAATGTTGGCAACTGCGCCACCACTCGGCATGTAGCGTACTTCCGGGTCCTGGCCCAGATTACCGACGAGAATCACCTTGTTTACGCCTCTGCTGGCCATGTTTGTGTCTCCTGAATGCGTTTCTTAATAGTGTAAACGCGCGAGTGTACCATTTCCAGGTGCTATGTTGATAGCTGGGAAGTAGGTTCCAGATAACTCTCGCGGTGCGACATTTTTACACACCCCACCGGAAAATGCATTCCAATACTGTATATTCAAACAGGTTAAATTGTGTCATAATTAGCCGTTTCTGCCGTTTGTCCTTCTAACAAACCAGGCAATCCGCGTATCTACCGGGAAAGGTGAATGGATAAGATCGAAGTTCGGGGCGCCCGCACCCATAATCTCAAAAATATCAACCTCGTCATCCCGCGCGACAAACTCATTGTCGTCACCGGGCTTTCGGGTTCAGGCAAATCCTCACTGGCTTTCGACACGTTGTATGCCGAAGGGCAGCGTCGCTACGTTGAGTCGCTCTCCGCCTACGCGCGGCAGTTCCTGTCGCTGATGGAGAAGCCCGACGTCGACCATATTGAAGGGCTGTCGCCGGCGATTTCCATTGAACAGAAATCAACGTCCCACAACCCCCGTTCAACGGTAGGCACCATTACCGAAATTCACGACTACCTGCGTCTGCTGTACGCGCGCGTCGGCGAGCCGCGCTGCCCGGATCACGACGTCCCGCTGGCGGCGCAAACCGTGAGCCAGATGGTCGATAACGTGCTCTCCCAGCCAGAAGGACAGCGCCTGATGCTGCTGGCGCCGATCATTAAAGAGCGCAAAGGCGAGCATAACAAAACCCTGGAAAATCTCGCCGGGCAGGGCTACATCCGCGCGAGAATCGACGGCGAGGTCTGCGATCTCTCCGATCCGCCAAAGCTGGAACTGCAGAAGAAACACACTATTGAAGTGGTGATTGACCGCTTTAAGGTACGCGACGATCTCAGCACGCGCCTGGCCGAGTCTTTTGAAACCGCGCTGGAGCTGTCGGGCGGCACCGCTATCGTCGCCAATATGGACGATCCGAAAGCCGAAGAGCTGTTGTTTTCCGCCAACTTCGCCTGCCCGATTTGCGGCTACAGCATGCGCGAACTGGAACCGCGCCTGTTCTCCTTCAACAACCCGGCTGGTGCTTGCCCGACCTGCGATGGTCTCGGCGTACAGCAGTATTTCGATCCGGAACGCGTCATTCAGAACCCAGAGCTGTCACTGGCGGGCGGGGCGATTCGCGGCTGGGATCGGCGCAATTTTTACTACTTCCAGATGCTGAAGTCGCTGGCGGAACACTATGAATTCGATGTTGAAGCCCCCTGGGGCACGCTGAATAGCAGCGTACAAAAAGTGGTCCTGTATGGCTCAGGCAAAGAGAATATTGAATTCAAATATATGAACGATCGCGGCGACACCTCGGTGCGCCGCCATCCGTTCGAAGGTGTGCTGCATAATATGGAGCGCCGTTATAAAGAGACGGAATCCAGCGCGGTACGTGAAGAGTTAGCGAAATTCATCAGCAACCGTCCCTGCACCAGCTGTGAAGGGACCCGCCTGAAGCGTGAAGCGCGGCACGTTTTCGTGGAAAATACCCCGCTGCCGACCATCTCGGACATGAGCATCGGCCACGCGATGGACTTCTTCAACAACCTGAAGCTCTCCGGCCAGCGTGCGCAAATCGCTGAAAAAGTCCTGAAAGAGATTGGCGATCGCCTGAAGTTCCTCGTTAACGTCGGTCTGAACTACCTGACGCTCTCCCGTTCGGCGGAAACCCTCTCAGGCGGCGAAGCGCAGCGTATCCGCCTCGCCAGCCAGATCGGCGCGGGCCTGGTGGGCGTGATGTACGTACTGGATGAGCCCTCTATCGGCCTGCATCAGCGCGATAACGAACGCCTACTGGGCACCCTGATCCATCTGCGAAATCTCGGCAATACCGTGATCGTCGTTGAGCACGATGAAGACGCTATTCGCGCCGCCGACCACGTTATCGATATCGGCCCGGGCGCCGGGGTACACGGTGGTCAGGTCGTGGCTGAAGGCAAGCTGGAAGATATTATGGCGGTACCGGAATCGCTGACCGGCCAGTTCATGAGCGGCAAGCGTAAAATCGAAGTACCGAAACAGCGCGTGCCCGCCAATCCGGAGAAAGTGCTGAAGTTGTCCGGCGCGCGCGGAAACAACCTGAAAGACGTGACGCTGACGCTGCCGGTGGGCCTCTTCACCTGCATTACCGGCGTTTCCGGGTCGGGTAAATCCACGCTGATCAACGACACGCTGTTTCCGATTGCCCAGCGTCAGCTCAACGGCGCCACCATCGCCGAGCCGGCGCCGTACCGCGACGTGCAGGGGCTGGAACATTTCGACAAAGTCATTGATATCGACCAGAGCCCCATCGGCCGTACGCCGCGTTCTAACCCGGCCACCTACACCGGCGTCTTTACGCCAGTCCGTGAACTGTTTGCCGGCGTACCTGAATCACGTTCGCGCGGTTACACGCCGGGCCGCTTCAGTTTTAACGTGCGCGGCGGTCGCTGTGAAGCGTGTCAGGGCGACGGCGTGATCAAAGTCGAGATGCACTTCCTGCCGGATATCTACGTGCCGTGCGACCAGTGCAAAGGCAAGCGCTATAACCGCGAAACGCTGGAGATTAAGTACAAAGGCAAAACGATTCATGAAGTGCTGGATATGACCATCGAAGAAGCGCGTGAGTTCTTCGATGCGGTACCGGCGCTGGCGCGTAAGCTGCAAACGCTGATGGACGTCGGCCTGACCTATATTCGTCTGGGTCAGTCAGCGACCACCCTCTCCGGCGGCGAGGCCCAGCGCGTCAAGCTGGCGCGCGAGCTGTCCAAACGCGGTACCGGGCAAACGCTGTATATCCTTGATGAACCGACTACCGGCCTGCACTTTGCCGATATTCAACAGTTGCTGGAAGTTCTGCATCAGCTCCGCGACCAGGGCAATACCATTGTGGTGATTGAGCACAACCTGGACGTCATCAAGACGGCTGACTGGATCGTTGACCTTGGGCCGGAAGGCGGAAGCGGCGGCGGAGAGATCCTCGTTTCCGGTACGCCGGAAACGGTCGCCGAGTGCGAGGCCTCCTATACGGCTCGCTTCCTCAAGCCCATGTTGAAGTAATCTCATCTGCCTCTTTCCGTCCCGGGAAGAGGCACCATTTCCTCTCATTTTTTCCCACTGATATTTTGTGATTTGCAGCCGGACGGCATCTGTCATCAGATAGCACCACAGCCATAAATTGCAGGATGGATCATGTATTTACAGCCCGGAGTTTATCGCCTGGCCCTCGCCGCAGCGTTGTTTTTGATAGCCGCCTGCAGCTGGGTAGACGGCTACAGCAGCACGGCTCATCAGCAACTGCTGATGCTGGAACAGCTTCATCTGCAGTTCATCAGCGATGCGGCCGCCGCGCCGGTCAACCGACAATTACTCAGGCAAGAGGATCGCCAGATTCGTCAGCAATTTAGCCTGGCGTTAAGCGATAGCGATGCGCTACGGCAGAATAATCTGCTCGTGCTGGAGAAAAATTATCAGCGGCTGTACCGGCACGTAGCCAGCCAGGATACTGCGCTAACGCCCTTCGAGGCCGGGATTCTGACGCAACAAACGGAAAATCTTTACCAGCAGGCCATCAGCGGCGAACAGCGGCGTTCAGGAAGGTGAGCATGTCCACCATAGAAGAGTTAAGTACCCAGTTAACCGACTCCGGCGTGAATGCGGCAGAGTGGTTACAGCTTATGCAAGCGATCGTTCATGATGACGACAGCGACATTCGCGACGCCGGGACGCTTATGCTCCAGGCATTACAGGAGAAAGCGCGCGGCTGGTTAACCCATGACGACCTGGTTCTGCTTCTGCAAGGGCAGCGCGATATTGCCCGCATTCGCGCCAACAACGCGCATATCGCCATGCAGAGGCATCTTCAGTCCACGCTGCTTCGTCTGCTTGATATGACGCTACTGGCGCTGCTGGGTTGAATATCGCTTTATGACAACAGCTTACGCTTGTTTTCAGTAAGAGAATCAAGCGCCTGCTGATATGACGCATCCACCAGATAGTAAATTTGTGAATCAGGCAGGGAGCCGTCAAGAAACACCGTGCTCCAGTGGGCTTTATTAAGATGTTTGCTGGGTCGCACATCGCGATGCTGCTGCCTCAGCAGCTCTGCAAGCTCGGGGCTGGTTTTTAACGATACCGCAGGCCGGTTGTCCTCTACCTCTTTTATCATCGCAAACAGTACGTCAGCCGCTTTGATTTGCGTCGCTTTCCAGTCGCTATGTACGCTTTGTTCCGCGCCCGGCTTGGCCATGCAGTACTGCAATAAATCCGAAATTGTCATTTTTATTCCCCCATCAGCGTCGCGATGATATGGCGCGATCCGCCATGAATACGATGCTCCCCGAGCCAGATCCCCTGCCAGGTCCCTAGCCTGACGCGCCCATCCCGGACGGGCAGCATCAGCGATACGCCCAGCATCGACGACTTAATGTGCGAGGGCATATCATCAGGACCTTCATAATCGTGTTCATACGGCGCGTTATCCGGTACGGCAGTAAGAAAATGCTGCTCCATATCGTAACGGACGGTCGGATCGCAGTTTTCATTAAGCGTCAGGGAAGCAGATGTATGCTGGAGCAGTATATGCAGCAGGCCCGTTTTCACCCGCGATAGTTCGCGGATTTGACCGAGAATTTCATCAGTGACCAGATGGAAGCCCCGTGATTTTGGGCCTAACGTCAGGGTTTGCTGATGCCACATAGGCGACTCCTTCTACTAATGAACCTTCCTAAGTGTGCAGCAATAAGCGAAAAGGTAAAACCTTTGGTACGCTATTTTGCACAAAAAAACGGCAGCGCGCTGGCTGCCGTTTTAGCAATTCATAATTAAGCCGTCGTCAGCTTAATATTCTGAATTCACAATCACCTCTTCCCCCTGAGCGCCTGCCATTGGCAGCGGCTTATAGGAAGAGTTGGATGCCCGCAGGATGCGGATACCGCGGGCGCCAACCTCACGGGCGGCAGAAATATCGTTATCTGAATCGCCGTAGAAGACTTTAATGCCCTTCTCCTGCAGCCACTGCGTTTTGGTGTTCTGACCAGGCTTATCGCCGGCAAAAATAACTGGGTTCATGTTCGCTGCCGGGATAAGAAAATCGTCCTGCAGAGTTTTTGATACCGTTTCGGTTTTGGTCTGGCTGCGTCCGGTGACAAAATAGATGCTATCGCCACGCTTCACGTGCATCGCAATCAGCTGGCGCGCCACCTCTTTCGGCATGCTGAATTCATCCCAGCCGTTGTTCATTTTTTCCCAGAACTCCGGATTTTTCAGGTAATCATCGCTGCCGGGGGAATAGGTTTTCTGCCCGCGCCAGAAGCCCGGACTGGAGAACAGGACAGTATCATCAATATCAAAGCCGACGGCCATCGGCTGGCGTCCCAGCAGGCTATTTTCAATCTGAGCCACGGAAACCCAATGGATCGGCGCCTGTTCGGCGAGTTTCGCCATATTGGTGCCCGTCCACAGCGGCTGCGGCGTGGAGGCGCGAGCAACGACGGAGCTATTTAGCGTGAACAGTAAGCAGATGGCCCCAAAGGCCAGGGTGATCTTGCGCATATTTTTCCCTAAATAATCGAATCGTTATAGTTTTCAATAATGTGTACGCTTATTAATGCACCCAGACCTTACCCCCCGCTGAGGCGGATAGGAAGGTTTTTCTGCTCAGATGTCATATAAAAAGAGAATGATCACACTTCAGGAAGGGAATGACCCTCACCAAAATGTTGGCGAGGGCAAAAGCGGTCTGTAAGGATTTATATTACCGCGGCAAAGGCCTGGGCCACGCGCTGAACGTTGCGTGAATTCAGTCCCGCGACGCACATGCGTCCGCTGGCAATCAGGTAGACGCCAAACTCATCGCGCAGGCGGTCGACCTGGGCCGGGCTGAACCCGGTATAGCTAAACATTCCGCGCTGCTTCAGAAGATAGTCAAAATTACCGCCCGGCACCGTATCTTTAAGCACATTAACCAGCTCCTGACGCATGGCCAGAATACGGGTACGCATCCCTTCCACTTCCGCCAACCATGAGGCTTTCAGCTCGCTGTCGCTCAGTACCGCCGCAACCACCTGCGCGCCAAAGTTCGGTGGGCTGGAGTAGTTGCGACGTACGGTCGCTTTTAATTGCCCCAGCACGCGAATCGCGGTTTCAGCGTCCTCACAGACGATTGACAGCCCGCCAACGCGCTCACCGTACAGGGAGAAGATTTTTGAGAACGAGTTGCTGACCAGCATTGGCATGCCGGCGTTCGCAATGGCGCGGATTGCGTAAGCATCCTCTTCCATTCCTGCGCCAAAGCCCTGATAGGCGATATCGAGGAAAGGAATCAAATTACGCGCTTTCAGTACCTCAACCACCCGATCCCACTGGGCGTTGCTGAGATCGGCTCCCGTTGGGTTATGGCAGCACGGATGCAGCAGCACAATATCTCGCTCCGCTAGCGAATTGAGTTTTTCCAGGAACGCCGCGAAACGTACGCCATTGGTCTTCTCATCAAACCAAGGGTAAGTACTTACTTCGAATCCTGCCCCTTCAAATATTGCGATGTGGTTTTCCCATGTCGGGTCGCTCACCCAAACACGCGACTCCGGGAAGTAGCGTTTCAGAAAATCAGCGCCCACCTTCAGGGCGCCGGAACCGCCCAGCGTTTGAATGGAGGCCACGCGATTTTGCGCCAGCACCTGATGATCGGCACCGAACAGCAGCGGCGCGATAGCGTGACGATAGGTGTTCAGCCCTTCCATCGGTAAATAGACTGAGGCGCCATGCGGCTGGGCATTGAGGCGCGCCTCAGCTGCGGCAACCGACTGCAGCTGCGGAATAATGCCGTCTTCGTTGTAATAAAGACCGATGCTGAGATTTACTTTGTCACTACGCGGATCGTCTTTGAAACGCTCCATCAGGGAGAGAATGGGGTCGCCAGCGTAGGCGTCAACTTTCTGAAACACGGGATGTTTCTCCAGGTTTACATGGGCTCGTCATAACACAATAAACCGGATGTGAAAGAAGGTCGAGAGGATGTTGGCGGATGGCTGGGTTTGCCAGCCATCCCGGATGGCGGCTTAAAACGCCTTATCCTGGCTACCGACCCGCAGCCGGTAGCAAATACGTAGCCCCCCGGTAAGCCGTCAGCCGCCACCGGGGGAAAGAGCGCGGGCTGAAATCAATCCACGTACTTCATTGATACCCGTGAAGTCAGGCGGGTAATAAGTTCGTAAGCACTTACTTTTGTGATTTCGGCAATACGCTCGACGGGCAGGCCTTCGCCCCACAGCACCACCGGGTCGCCCGATTTATCCTGCGCTTCGGGCCCGAGATCGACGCAAATCATATCCATCGCCACGCGACCCACAATCGGCACTTCGCGGCCGTTGACCAGCACCGGGGTCCCGGACGGCGCAGCGCGCGGATAGCCGTCACCGTAGCCCATCGCCACCACCCCTAAACGCGTATCACGCTCGCTGATCCAGGTTCCGCCGTAGCCCACCGGCTCCCCGGCTTTATGCTCGCGGACCGCAATCAGGCTCGAGGTCAGAGACATCACCGGCTGGCAGCCAAAGTCCGCGCCGGTAGAGCTACCGTCGAGCGGCGACACGCCGTAGAGAATGATCCCCGGACGCGCCCAGTCGAAATGCGACTGGGGCCACAGCAATATACCGCCGGATGCGGCGATAGAGCGCAGTCCCGGTTTCCCTTCCGTGAAGGTGGTAAAGATGTCCAGCTGACGTTCGGTCGCCCCGCACTCAGGCTCATCCGCACGGGCAAAATGGCTGACCACGTTGACCGGCTGGCGGACGTTTTTACACTGGCTAAGACGCTGATAAAACGCTTCGGCCTGCTCAGGCAGAACGCCTAATCGATGCATTCCGGTATCCAGCTTCATCCATACGGTGACCGGCTCGGGTAAATCCGCTTCCTCCAGCGCCGCCAGCTGTTCCGGGCTGTGTACCGCCGTGTGCAGGCGCTGGGCGGAAATCACCGCCAGGTCGGCAGCCTCAAAGAACCCCTCCAGCAGCAGAATCGGCTGGCCGATACCGCCCGCGCGCAGGCGCAGAGCTTCTTCAAGACGGGCGACGCCAAAAGCATCGGCGTCAGGGAGCGTTCGCGCGGTCTCAAGAAGACCGTGTCCGTAGGCGTTCGCTTTCACCACCGCAACCAGTTTGCTGGCGGGCGCCAGTTCACGCAGACGTTGCAGGTTGTGTCGCAGAGCGCGGCGGTTAATGACTACAGTTGCCGCTTGCATTTGAATTCCTTAATAAAAGAATCTCCTAAATCCTTCGTGTTGCAGGAAGGCGACAAGCCTGAGAATCCCCGGAAGCTTAGTAAACTAAGTGACCGGGGTGAACAGCGTAGTCAACGCATCTGCGGCATGAAGGATGACGGAGATTTATTCGTCGTCGTATTGTGGCCCAGCATAATTATCAAAACGCGACCACTGGCCGTTAAACGTCAGGCGCACCGTCCCGATAGGGCCGTTACGCTGTTTACCAATAATAATTTCGGCGATGCCTTTTAAATCACTGTTCTCGTGATAAACCTCGTCACGGTAGATAAACATGATTAAGTCGGCGTCCTGCTCAATGGATCCGGATTCACGCAGGTCGGAGTTCACCGGGCGCTTGTCCGCACGCTGTTCCAGCGAGCGGTTAAGCTGCGACAGCGCCACCACCGGCACCTGTAGCTCCTTCGCCAGCGCCTTGAGCGAGCGCGAAATTTCGGCGATTTCCAGCGTACGGTTATCGGAGAGCGACGGCACGCGCATCAGCTGCAGGTAGTCGATCATGATAAGTCCGATCCCCCCGTGCTCGCGGGCAATACGCCGCGCGCGGGAGCGCACTTCCGTCGGCGTCAGGCCGGAGGAGTCATCAATATAAATATTGCGCTTTTCCAGCAGGATCCCCATGGTGCCGGAAATGCGCGCCCAGTCTTCGTCATCCAGTTGGCCGGTTCGAATGCGGGTCTGGTCAACGCGCGACAGTGAGGCCAGAGAACGCATCATAATCTGCTCCGAGGGCATCTCGAGACTGAAGATGAGTACCGGTTTATCCTGCAGCATCGCCGCGTTTTCCACGAGGTTCATCGCAAAGGTCGTTTTACCCATAGACGGACGCGCGGCAACGATAATCAGGTCCGACGGCTGAAGACCGGCGGTCTTTTTGTTGAGATCGTCATAGCCGGTATTTACCCCGGTGACGCCGTCATGCGGCTGCTGGAACAGCTGCTCAATACGCGCCACGGTGGCGTCGAGCACGTCGGCGATATTCTTCGGCCCTTCGTCTTTATTCGCGCGGCTTTCGGCGATTTTAAAGACTCGGGATTCGGCGAGGTCGAGCAGATCTTCGCTGGTGCGGCCCTGGGGGTCAAAGCCGGCTTCGGCGATTTCATTCGCCACAGAGATCATTTCGCGTACGACCGCGCGTTCGCGAACGATATCGGCATAGGCGCTAATATTCGCCGCGCTTGGCGTATTTTTCGATAATTCGGCCAGATAGGCGAAGCCGCCGACGCTGTCCAACTGACCCTGACGCTCCAGCGATTCCGCGAGCGTAATCAGGTCAATCGGGCTTCCCGACTCCTGCAGACGCGCCATTTCGGTGAAAATATGGCGATGCGGACGGGTATAAAAATCTTCCGAAACAACGCGCTCGGCAACATCGTCCCAACGTTCGTTATCCAGCATTAAACCGCCCAACACCGACTGTTCCGCTTCAATCGAGTGCGGCGGGACCTTCAACCCATCAAGCTGATAATCACGCTCGCGGGGTTCAGTCTGTGGTTTGTTGAAGGGTTTATTTCCTGCCATAGTGAATGGAGTTACCGAGATAGTGAATGGGTCGAAAGATTACCACATTTCTGGAGGAAGCATGGCAACACGAATTGAATTTCACCAGCACGGAGGGCCTGAAGTTCTGCAAGCGGTAGAGTTCACGCCGAAAGATCCCGCAGAGCACGAAATTCAGGTAGAGAATAAGGCCATCGGCATCAACTACATTGATACCTATATCCGCAGCGGCCTCTACCCACCACCATCATTGCCGAGCGGTCTGGGCACCGAAGCCGCTGGCGTGGTGAGCAAAGTTGGCAGCGGCGTGAAGCATATTAAAGCCGGCGATCGGGTGGTCTACGCACAATCGGCGCTAGGAGCCTATAGCACTGTCCACAATGTCCCCGCCGATAAGGCCGCTATTTTGCCGGACGCGATCTCTTTCGAGCAGGCGGCGGCCTCATTCCTGAAAGGGCTCACGGTCTATTACCTGCTGCGGAAAACCTACGAGATCAAAGCGGGCGAGCCGTTCCTGTTTCATGCAGCGGCCGGCGGCGTCGGGCTCATCGCCTGCCAGTGGGCCAAAGCGCTGGGCGCGAAGCTAATCGGTACCGTCGGCAGCGCGCAAAAAGCTGAACGCGCTAAACAGGCCGGCGCCTGGCAGATCATTAACTATCGCGAAGAGAATATCGTCGAGCGCCTGAAAGAGATCACCGACGGTAAGAAAGTCCACGTGGTGTATGATTCAGTCGGTAAAGATACCTGGGAAGCCTCACTTGACTGCCTGCAGCGTCGGGGGCTGATGGTGAGCTTTGGCAATTCTTCCGGCCCGGTGACCGGCGTCAACCTCGGGATCCTCAATCAAAAGGGTTCGCTGTACGTCACCCGCCCTTCTCTGCAGGGCTATATCACCACGCGTGACGAGCTGACGGAAGCCAGCAACGAGCTGTTCTCGCTGATCGCCAGCGGCGTGATAAAAGTGGATGTCGCGGAGAGTCAAAAATATGCGTTAACCGACGCCAGGCGCGCGCATGAGGTGCTGGAAAGCCGGGCGACGCAGGGTTCAAGTTTGCTCTTGCCATAGTTATGGCTTTTCCCTAAATAATTCGGGCTACAGGAAGATGGTAAGTGAATGAATCCCCAGGAGCTTACAACAGTAAGTGATTGGGGTGAATGCAAGCAACCAACGCCCCTGTAGCCTGAAGTATGACGGGAAAAGAAGAAAAGTTTAGGGCTTCCACATGGGAAGCCCTTACTTTTTTTTGTTCGGCTGTATGTAGGGTACAGCGCGATGAATTCGTTAACCCGCTAATAGTGACAGATTTAATAAGCAAAGCCTACGCTGTTTTATGCAAAAATCTTCAGGTTGTGACATACCGCTCAATACCTTAGTAACGCCAGCGGTTATTACCGCGATAGCGGTTCGCGGCTGGCGATTTTATCGCCCGAATCAGCCAAACCACGATAACGGCCAGCAGCAGCCACGGCAGCAGTTTAATCATTAATGCAAACAGACCGCCGACAAACATCAGTGCGGTCGCGACCACAATCGCGGCAATTATGCCCAGCAGCGACACGCCGGTGACCAACAGCATGACAAAAAAGCCAATAACAAATAAGAGTTCCAGCATCGTCTTTCCCCTAAAGAAATTTATCTACCTTGCCGGATGTTACAAAAATCGTGCCAAATATAAGCTATTGAATAAAAACAAAAACGCCCAACACGAAACGTGCAGGGCGTGGTGAATTTGACCAAGTTTTAGCGAAAAACTAACGCTTATCGGCAACCAGCTTCAGCGCCTGTTCCAACACGTTGATATCCGCCCCGGCTTTATGCGCATTTTCGCTCAGATAGCGACGCCACTGGCGCGCGCCAGGTATCCCCTGAAACAGCCCCAGCATATGACGCGTCACATGTCCGAGATAAGTCCCGTTGCTAAGCTCGCGCTCGATGTAGGGATACATCGCCCGGACCACGGAGACCGGATCGGCATCGACGCCTTCCACGCCGAAAATCTCCCGATCCACCGAGGCCAGAATGCCCGGATTCTGATAAGCCTCGCGGCCGACCATCACGCCGTCCATATGCGCAAGATGCAGCTTTGCCTCTTCCAGCGACTTAATGCCGCCGTTAATCGCCATGGTCAGATGCGGGAAATCACGTTTAAGCTGGTAGACGCGCGGATAATCCAGCGGCGGGATCTCGCGGTTTTCCTTTGGACTCAGACCTGAAAGCCAGGCTTTGCGCGCGTGGATGATAAACATCTCGCATTCGCCTTTCCCGGATACCGTTTCGATAAAATCACACAGAAACGCGTAGCTGTCCTGGTCATCAATGCCGATACGGGTTTTTACCGTGACCGGGATCGACACGACGTCGCGCATCGCTTTAATGCAGTCGGCAACCAGCTGCGCATTCCCCATCAGGCAAGCGCCAAACATACCGTTCTGCACGCGATCTGACGGGCAGCCGACGTTGAGGTTAATTTCATCGTAGCCGCGCGCCTGCGCCAGCTTCGCGCAGTGCGCCAGCGCAGCCGGATCGCTGCCGCCGAGCTGCAGGGCGACCGGATGTTCTTCTTCGCTGTAGGCCAGATAATCGCCCTTGCCGTGAATAATCGCACCGGTGGTCACCATTTCGGTATACAGCAGCGTATGGCGCGACAGCTGACGCAGAAAATAACGGCAGTGTCTATCGGTCCAGTCGAGCATCGGCGCGATGGAAAAACGGTGAGCGGCGAAAGCAGTAGGCGTTGATTCTGACATCATGGCGAATAAATAAGCATCCGGGTAAAAAGGGGCGCTACTATAGCATAAAGATAAACCACTGACGCATAGCGTCAGCGCTCACCTTTTTTATCCCGCAATAAACGCTATATTTTCCGCGGCTTCCCGTCGTGAGGGCCAAAAAACTGCGGCGGATGGTCAACCCAGCGATCCTGACGCGTGGCGGCATAGCCTGGGTTCAGCGGGTAGTAGATGCGATTGAATTTCTTGTTTGCCTCGCCAACGACTAACAGCCGCACCTCCTGCTCGGTGTTATTGAGGAAGGTATGGCAAATGCCGGTTCCAGCAGGAAAACCGACGCTATCCCCCGGCTCCAACTTCCAGAGGTAGCCGTTAATCCACACCTCAGGATAGCCGTCCAGCACGTAGATGAACTCTTCTTCATCGCTTTCCGCATGCGGGTAGGAGGTACGACGCCCGGGCGGCAGACGTTCATGGTGGATCCCCAGACGATTCAGTCGCAGGCCGCGCGCCAGCGGCGCGCCGATGGAGAAAAGCTCAGTACTGTCGGGATAGGTGGAATCATCCGCACCTTCCAGTTCACGCCAGTGTCGTATGCAATCAGGTCGTTTCATCGTTTTCTCCCGAAAATGAGATGCTTCAGGTATAGCATAAGGCGGCAAGATAGCGCGCCCCGAGAGCGCATGACCGGGGCGACCAACGCACATGTCACATGAAGTGTGACGGCTATATCCCGCCGGGTCTCGGCGTTTTACCGGTATCGTGATAAAGTAACAGTTTCAGATTCACGCAACCAGAGGACGCTCATGGATAAGACCACTTCGCAACAAATGTTAGCGCATGCTGAAAAGCTGTGCGCGCAGCGTGGCGTGCGCCTGACCCCGCAGCGCCTCGAAGTATTGCGTTTGATGAGCCTACAGCAAGGGGCAATCAGCGCCTACGATCTGCTCGATCTCCTTCGTGATAAAGAACCTCAGGCGAAACCGCCAACGGTATACCGGGCGCTGGAGTTTTTACTGGAGCAAGGGTTCGTACATAAGGTGGAATCCACCAATAGCTACGTACTGTGTCACCTTTTCGATCAGCCTACCCACAGCTCGGCGATGTTTATCTGCGACCGCTGCGGTGGCGTCAAAGAAGAGTGTGCGGAAGGCGTCGAAGATATTATGCATACGCTGGCGGCAAGAATGGGATTCGCCCTGCGCCACAACGTCATTGAGGCTCACGGCCTGTGCGCCGCCTGCGTCGAGGTTGAGTCCTGCAGTACGCCGGGCCATTGCCACCACGACCATACCATTCAGATCAAAAAGAAAGCCCGCTGAGGCGGTAGCCGCAGCGGGAATCAAGGGTGTATACCCGTCATACTTCAAGTTGCATGTGCGTTGGCTTTGGTACTCGGCTCATCCATGAGCTTCGCCCTTCGGGGACAGCGCAAGCGCTGTTCAAAGCACGAGTGCCTTGTCCTGCAACTCGCATTATTTAGGGTATAAATCGTTAGGGCAGACAATAGTAAGGGGTTAAAACACGGCGTTTTCGCTACCAGCGATAGTCGTTTTTAGTTTCCCAGTCGGTCACTTCTTTCTCTGCCTGGTCTTTTGCGTAACCGTAACGTTCCTGAATTCTGCCCACCAGCTGGTCGCGTTTGCCTTCAATGACGGTCATGTCATCGTCGGTCAGCTTGCCCCATTTTTCTTTCGCTTTACCTTTGAACTGTTTCCAGTTACCGCCGATTTCGTCTTTATTCATCATGCATTCCTCATCGTTCGGTGATCGTTCGGTGAATGAACAGCCCGCTGTGTGCCGGACATGACTTAACTATAGATGAGTATTCTGAGTAAGATTTATTATTCGGAATCTTTAACCATCAGATGAGCCAAAGGCATTACGAAAACCAGGTTCCGCGCTGCCAGTGGCGCCGCCAGATAACCGCCAGGGAAGCGCCGCGCAGGGCGAGAAATATCGTCAGCGCCAGCCACAGCCCGTGGTTACCGAGCACCGGTACGGTAAACAGCGTCAGGGCAAACCCTGCTGCTGCGACCGCCATGCTGTTGCGCATCTCCGCGCCGCGCGTCGCGCCGATAAACATGCCGTCCAGCAGGTAACACCAGACGCCGATGACCGGCAGGATCATCTGCCAGACCAGATAGCGGTCGGCCAACTGCTGCAGCGAAGGCAGCGAGGTCAGCAACGCGATAATCTGTTCACCGGCAAGGCCGTAAATCAGCGCAAACCCCAGCGCCACCATCCCCGACTGGCGGCAGGCCGCATGCCAGACCGCAAGCAGCTGGCTGTCGTCGCGCGCGCCGTAGGCCTGCCCGGAGTGCGCCTCAACGGCATAGGCAAAACCGTCCAGCGCATAGGCGGTAAAGGTCAGCATCGTCATGAGGACCGCATTGACCGCGACGACATCGGCGCCGAGGCGGGCGCCAAATACCGTCACCGCCCCGAAGCAGAGCTGTAGCAGCAGCGAGCGCAGCATGATGTCGCGATTCAGCGCCAGCAGGCGGCGTATATCGCCGCGCCAGGCATTTTTCAGCATCGACAGGGAAACGCCGCGCAGCGCCAGCACGCGTCTCGCCATCAGCAGACCAATAAAGAAAGTGACGTATTCTGCGGTGACCGTCGCCAGTGCAGCCCCCTGCACGTTCATATGCAGGCCCATCACCAGCCATAAATCGAGCACAATGTTGAGGACGTTGCCGACCACCAGCAGGATCACCGGCGCTCTGGCGTACTGCACGCCCAGCAGCCAGCCCAGCAGGACCAGGTTCGCCAGCGAGGCCGGTGCGCTTAGCCAGCGGATCTCAAGGAAACGCCTGGCCTGTTCAAGCACGGCTTCGCTGCCGCCCACAATGTGCAGCGCCAGGTTTATCAACGGGATCCTGAAAAGCACAATCGCCAGCCCGGCGGCCAGCGCCAGGCCCAGCGGCTGCACCAGCGCGCGCGCCAGCCGCTGCGGATCCCTGGCACCAAACGCCTGTGCCGTTAGCCCGGTGGTACTCATGCGCAGGAAAAGGAGCAGCATAAAGAGGAAGCTGGTCGCCGTTGCGCCAACCGCCACGCCGCCCAGATAAACCGGGCTGTCGAGATGGCCAATAACGGCGGTATCCACCAGCCCCAGCAGCGGAACGGTGATATTGGAGAAGATCATGGGCAGCGCTAAGCGCCACAGGGCTTTGTCGGCGGCGTTAAAAAGCATGGAGAAAGCGCCTAAATGAGGAAAAACGACGCAGCATCATGCTTCAGATGATGATGCCGCGAGATGAAGAGATTATTGCCAGTTGCCGTTGCGGATAACGCCGACGGCCAGGCCTTCAATAGTAAAACTTTGTTCGCGAAGGTCGACCACAATCGGCGAGAATTCGCTGTTTTCCGGCAGCAGTTCCACGACGTTACCCTGTTTTTTCAGACGCTTCACGGTCACTTCTTCGTCGATGCGCGCCACAACTACCTGACCATTGCGCACATCCTGCGTTTTATGGACGGCCAGCAGGTCGCCATCAAGAATACCGATGTCTTTCATCGACATACCGCTAACGCGCAGCAGAAAATCAGCATTCGGCTTAAACATAGCCGGATCGACCTGATAGTGACCTTCGATATGCTGCTGGGCCAGCAGCGGCTCACCTGCCGCGACGCGGCCGATAAGCGGCAGACCGGTTTCTTCTTCCGTCAGCAGACGAATTCCGCGGGAGGCGCCGGAAACGATCTCGATTGCGCCTTTACGCGCCAGCGCTTTCAGGTGCTCTTCCGCCGCGTTTGGGGAGCGAAACCCCAAGCGCTGAGCAATCTCCGCACGCGTCGGCGGCATGCCCGTCTGGCTGATATGATCCCGAATGAGATCAAACACCTCTTGCTGCCTGGTCGTTAACGCTTTCATTCCGCCCCCTGGGTGTATATACAGTTATGCTGTGAGTATATACAGCTAACGGTGATTTTGGAACCACATTTCACACAAAAATCAGGAGTTTCTTTCCGTTTTGCGAGCAGCTACGACAAGACTTAGCGGTAGTTCGCCCACAGCAGCGTTCCCCATGCGATCAGCGCGATGATAATCGCCAGCAGAACTGCCGCCGATCCCATATCTTTCGCTCGCCCCGAAAGCTCATGATGTTCGGGACCGATACGGTCAACCACCGCCTCAATCGCGCTATTGATAATTTCAACTATCATCACTAGCAGGACCGAGCTAATGAGCAGCACCCGCGTGATAGCATCGACGTCCAACCAGCAGGCGATCGCCACGGCAATGACGGCCGCGATGCCTTCCTGACGAAATGCGGCCTCATTGACCCACGCCGCACGGAATCCTTTCCAGGAATACCCGGCAGCTTTAATAATTCGGGTTAACCCAGTGGTATTATTGGCCATCAAACAAACCTTTTTATGTAAATGACGTCAATGAGTGTACGCGTTTGCCGCGTTACAACGGAAATTTTGCGCACTTTCTGTTATTCTTGCGGCGCATTTGCATGATTAACCAGAGGCTTCACATCGTCTATGTCTGGCTGGCAACGAATTTACTATAAATTACTGAATTTACCATTAAGGGCGCTGGTAAAAAGCAAGTCGATTCCGGCGCAACCTGCGCAGGAATTAGGCCTGGATACCTCGCGTCCTATTATGTACGTCCTGCCCTACAATTCGAAGGCGGACCTGCTGACGCTGCGCGCGCAATGTCTGGAACATGAGTTACCGGACCCGCTGGAGCCGCTCGAGATCGACGGCGCCCTGCTTCCGCGCTACGTATTTATCCACGGCGGGCCGCGCGTGTTCACCTATTACACGCCGAAAGAAGAGTCTATCAAGCTCTTTCACGACTATCTGGATTTGCACCGCAATCATCCCGATCTTGACGTGCAGATGGTGCCGGTTTCGGTGATGTTCGGTCGCGCGCCGGGGCGTGAAAAAGGCGAGGTTAACCCGCCGCTGCGTATGCTCAACGGCATTCAAAAATTCTTCGCCGTTCTGTGGCTGGGCCGCGATAGCTTCGTCCGTTTCTCGCCTTCGGTCTCGCTGCGTAAGATGGCGGACGAACACGGTACCGATAAAACCATCGCCCAGAAGCTGGCCCGCGTGGCGCGCATGCACTTCGCCCGTCAGCGTCTGGCGGCGGTCGGCCCGCGCCTCCCCGCGCGCCAGGATCTGTTTAATAAACTGCTGGCGTCGAAAGCCATTGCCCGTGCGGTAGAAGACGAAGCGCGCAGCAAGAAGATTTCTCATGAAAAGGCGCAGCAAAACGCTATCGCTCTGATGGAAGAGATCGCGGCAAACTTCTCCTACGAGATGATTCGCCTGACAGACCGCGTGCTGGGCTTTACCTGGAACCGGTTGTATCAGGGCATCAACGTCCATAACGCCGAGCGTGTCCGTCAGCTGGCGCACGAAGGCCACGAGATAGTCTACGTCCCATGCCACCGCAGCCATATGGACTATCTGCTGCTCTCTTACGTCATTTATCATCAGGGCCTGGTGCCGCCGCATATCGCTGCCGGCATCAACCTGAACTTCTGGCCCGCCGGGCCGATCTTCCGTCGCGGCGGCGCGTTCTTTATTCGTCGCACGTTCAAGGGCAATAAGCTCTACTCAACCGTATTTCGCGAATATCTTGGCGAGCTGTTCAGCCGCGGCTATTCGGTGGAGTACTTCGTGGAGGGCGGGCGTTCACGTACTGGTCGTCTGCTGGATCCGAAAACCGGCACCCTGTCGATGACCATCCAGGCAATGCTGCGCGGCGGTAATCGCCCTATCACCCTGGTGCCGATTTACATCGGCTACGAGCACGTGATGGAGGTCGGCACCTACGCCAAAGAGCTGCGCGGCGCGACAAAAGAGAAAGAGAGTCTGCCGCAGATGCTGCGCGGCTTGAGCAAGCTGCGCAATCTCGGCCAGGGCTACGTTAACTTCGGCGAACCGCTGCCGCTGATGACCTATCTGAACCAGCATGTGCCGGACTGGCGCGAGTCTATCGACCCTATCGAAGCGGTCCGTCCTTCCTGGCTGACGCCGACGGTGAATAACATCGCCTCGGATCTGATGGTACGCATCAACAATGCCGGCGCGGCTAACGCCATGAACCTGTGCTGTACCGCGCTGCTGGCATCGCGTCAACGCTCACTGACCCGCGAGCAGCTCACCGAGCAGCTGGAGTGCTATCTCGCCCTGCTGCGCAACGTGCCATATTCAGCGGATGCGACCACGCCTGCGGCCTCAGCCAGCGAGCTTATCGACCACGCGCTGCAGATGAACAAGTTCGAAGTCGAGAAAGACACCATTGGCGATATCATCATTCTGCCGCGCGAGCAGGCCGTCCTGATGACTTATTACCGCAACAACATCGCCCATATGCTGGTGATGCCGTCGCTGTTAGCCGCCATCGTCACTCAGCATCGTCGCATTACCCGCGCCGAAATTCTGCGTCACGTTGAGATGTTCTATCCGTTCCTCAAGGCCGAGCTATTCCTGCGTTGGGAAAAAGCGGAGCTGGCGGGCGTCGTCGATGCGCTGATCGCCGAGATGCAGCGTCAGGGTCTGATCGCCCTGAACAACGATGAGGTGAGCGTTAATCCGTCTCACGCCCGTTCTCTGCAGCTGCTGGCCGCAGGCGCGCGCGAAACGCTGCAGCGCTACGCCATTACCTTCTGGCTGCTGAGCGCTAACCCGTCAATCAACCGCAGTTCGCTGGAGAAAGAGAGCCGCACCGTGGCGCAGCGCCTGTCCGTTCTGCACGGCATCAACGCGCCGGAGTTCTTCGATAAGGCGGTGTTCAGCACGCTGGTGCTGACCCTGCGCGACGAAGGCTATATCAGCGATACCGGGGACGCCGAGCCGGAAGAGACGTTGAAGATCTACCGCATGCTGGCGGATCTGATTACTTCGGATGTGCGGTTAACGATTGAAAGCGTTACCCAGGATGAAGCGTAACGTTTAAAGAGATGTCCCGGCTTGCGCCGGGCTACCGGCCCATGCGGTTTTGTAGCCCGGCTAAGGCGTTTATGCCGCAAGCCGGGAAGAACTACTGCATATATCCCATCGCCAGACCAAGAAACAGCACCAGCCCAACGTAGTTATTGTTCATAAACGCCTTAAAGCAGGCATCGCGTTCGCGTTTAAATATTAGCTTCTGCTGCCAGGCGAACAGCGCCGCGGCGATAAACAACGACCAGTAATACTCCCAGCCCAGCCCGCTCAGCCAGCCTACCGCCGCCATCAGGGCCAGCACCGCCACCTGTAAAATGCCGATGATTAAGCGATCGTTGTCGCCAAAGAGAATCGCCGTCGATTTAATACCGATTTTGACGTCATCATCACGATCGACCATCGCATACTGGGTATCGTAGGCCACCGCCCACAGGATATTGGCGAGGAACATCAGCCAGCAGCTCAGCGGCAGCGATTCGCTGACCGCCGAAAAGGCCATCGGGATCGACCAGCCGAACGCCGCGCCCAGTACTACCTGCGGCAGGTGGGTATAGCGCTTCATAAACGGATATACCCATGCCAGCGCCAGCGCCGCTACCGACAGCAAAATGGTCATGGTGTTCAGGGTCAACACCAGCAGGAACGAAAGCAGCACCAGCACGACAAACAGCGTCCGCGCCTCCTTTTCGCTCACGTCGCCGCTCGGCAACGGGCGGTGGGCCGTCCGTTTGACGTGGCCGTCAAACTTGCGATCGGCATAATCGTTGACCACGCAGCCTGCGGCGCGCATCAGCCAGACGCCGGCGACGAAAACGGCGAGGATCCATAGCGGCGGTATCCCCGGCGTCGCCACCCACAGCGCCCACAGCGTCGGCCACAGCAGCAGCAGCGCGCCAATCGGTTTGTCAGTACGCATCAGGCGGTGAAACGCCAGCAGCTTGTTCTGCGTCAGACTCCACTCCATTTCATTTTCCTCTTAATACAACGGCGATGCAGGCAAAAACAGTTCCGTCAGCAGCAGCGGTTTGCCGCTCAACCGGAGACGGGAACGACGTCCCCACAGCTCTGCATGACGACCAATTTCAATAAAATCGCGGGTTAGCGTCGATGACGTGAAGAGATAGCGGCCCAACGGCGTTTGCCCCAGCTGTTGCAGCGCCAGTTCGGGGCCGCTCAGCGTTGATTCGGGCACTATCGTGCGCCCGGCCAGCCAGGGTTCACCGTTGGCGCAAAGAATGATTTCCCGCAGCCAGTAGCGGGGTTCGCTCGGTAACAGGGGCGCCTCACCGGCCAGCGCGTCGCGTCCAACAAAACCTTCGTTAACCATGATGACGCTGACTTTCTTCCCCTGCTGCTCAAAGCGTTTGGTCATTGAGTCTTCCAGCAATAACCAGTCGCGCAGATGCGCATCCAGCGGGGGCATAGCGGCAAAATAATGCAGCGCACGCAGTTGCGTAAGCGCAGGATGTGGCATGCCTGAATCTCCGGTACATAACGTGAAGGTATTGTATCGCAGAATGGGGCATCGGGGGCGGGCAAACGTCAATATACGATCATCCGCGCAACAGCCGTGCAACAGAGGCTGCGGCGCGCTAAAAAAAAGTGCGCCCTGACGGACGCACCTAAAGGCTGTGCCTAAACATCAGCATTGCGGGGAGACGGTCACCCCTTGCCTTTTACACTGCTGATAAAGGTGGAACGAGCAGATTTCGAGCCAAGACGTTCAGCTTCGTTCATCAATTTCAGGGCTTTATCGATATCGCCTTTCGCAACCGCCTGCTTAATGCCGTTGTTGAAATAGGTTTCGGTGTCATCAAGCATCGGTTCGCTTTTCGCCGCCGGAGCCGGGGCCGGCGCGACAACCGGCGCGCTATAGGCAGGAGCAGCGGTATTACCGACGGTAACGGGCCCCGGACCTGACGAACCAAACAACGGGCCAACCAGCACGCTGGAGCCGGTAGAGGTTTTCACCTTCAGGCTAATGGTGCCGTCTGTAACGTGTTTCGCGATGGGATCCGGAATATCCGGCACCGCATTGCCGGTACCTTTGGCGTAAGCCTTCGCCGGATCGATTAATTTAGTGGTCTGCTGCAAATCCTGCGGCGTGGTAAAAACCAGCACATAAATTTTCTGCTGTCCCAGCGCCGGAGTCAGGCGCATTACGCCTTCCAGACGATCTGAACTCATCACTCCCGGTTCAAGATAAGTGAAGTAGCTGCTGGGGAAAAACGCGGATGGCGTCATATTTTGGTCAAGAATCAGCACGTTCGGCGCATATACCGCAGTTTGTTTTTCCACTTCGCTGGTTAACGTAATATTGAGCTCGCCAATATTCGCCGGAACGCTGTATGCGGCGACCGGGCCGCTGATACCGGGGACACTGAGCGTCTGTCCGGCCACGGCGAGCTTTGTCGTCTGCGTTTTGGATTGATCGACCGGAGTCCAGGTCAACTGCTGCAACGCGGAGGCCGGAATCGACGGCGCGGCAGAGGTGTTCTGCGGCACGAAATTAACATCAGCAAAACTGACTGCGGGTACGCAGGCCATCAGGCCGACGGACAGGCAGAGGGCAACGAGACTTTTCTTCATTTTCATTGTTATCACCTCAATTCCGATGGCCGAGCGGTAGCCAGGCAATAGCGCGCTGGGCCTAAGATAGAGGGGCTTGCGCCCCTCTTTTAGTTACGAACGGTCAGGCTCAATTACCACCAGATTTCCATCTGGGCACCGAAGGTCCACTCGTCGCTATCGCCACGGCTAAAGGTTTTAGCGCTGGTGTCGTTGTACGCTACGCCGCTATCGTTATAGCCCCATTTCTCATCCCATTTAGCGTACGTTGCGAATACGCGGATTGCCGGACGGGACCAGATGCTGTCACCAGCCTGCCACTGCTGTGCCAGAGTCACTTTATACTGGCTGTTACGATCGCTGGTGCGTTGAGATTTGACGTTGTCGTAGCCGATTTCCATCAGGGTGCTCATGATAGGCGTCCACTTGTACATTGGACGAACGCCGACGGTCCACCACTGGGTACCATTGTTGTTGTCGCGGTCGATATCCTGGTACATACCGACGTACATCAGATCCCAGCTATCGCCCAGAGAGATCGCACCGTGGTCCAACACGCGCCACATAGATCCATCGTTATTAATGCTGCCACCTTGCGGAACGCCTTTACCGCTGGAAGTCATAGAGTCAGTTGCATACTGCAGAACAAATTTGTTAAAGCCTTTCAGCATGCTCTGAGTATGCTCAGCGGTAAGCATCCAGCCGTCTTTGGAAGCGCCCGGCTGCAGAGAATAATCATCAGGGATGTTAGTGTGGCCGTAGTCAACGCCCAGTTCCAGCGTACCGCCCGGGTTAGTTTCCAGACCGGCCAAACGCACGTCGAATACATCGTTCGGCACGATATTGTCATAGACGCGATTACCGAACTCGTCGCGATCGGCGAAGGTGCCGGAGCCGCCGGATTCAGAAGAACGCGTTGCTGCCAGAGAGAGTTTACCGAAGCCCAGATCGATGTTTTCAATACCCGCACCAGGACCAGAAATATCCCAGTAGTAGAAGTCGATCATATGAACGTCATGACGCTGGTAGAAGCGCTTACCGGCCCAGATGGTGGAACCTGGCAACCATTCGATCAGGTTTTTACCCTGCACGTTAGCTTCACGGAATGCCGGACTGGTGGATTCCCAGTCGTTCTGCTGTGACACAGAGTAGGCGACGTTGGTATCGAAGTAGAAGCTCTTATCACCTTCTTTCCATACTTCCTGGCCCAGCTTCAGTTCCGCATAGGTTTCACATTCGTTACCCAGACGGTATTTACTTTGAGCGCCGGTTGCCTGGAAGCACTGTTGCTCACCGCCGCTGCCGGTCCAGCCGATACCAGAACGGGCATAACCGTGGAAATCAACGGCCAGCGCCTGAGCAGACATAACGCCTGCCGCAACGGCGACCGCCAGTGGAAGTTTGCGCAGAGTAATCATCATTCTATCTCCTGAGATCATTGCTTTTCTTTGAACACTTCACCCTTCGGGCTGCCTCTTTGTTGGCTGCGCTCACTCACCCTGGTCACGTACTTTTGTACGCTCCCAGGGATTCATTCCCTTGCCGCCTCGATGCAGCGCGAATGGTTTTGTGTTTTTTTTTTAGTTAGAAGCCCTACACGCCCGGCTCTTTATGCAGCCGACGACAAGCGGTGCCATCCTCACGGAATAAATGGCAGCGCTCCGGCGGCAAACCGATGGCGAATGTGGCTCCCTCTTCTACCAGCACCACGTCGTTCTGGCGGTAAACCAGGTTTTGACGGATGGATGGGATCTGGATATGAATTTGCGTTTCGTGGCCGAGCTGTTCGACCACCTGAACTTCACCTTCAAGGGTGACGTCGGCGATATCGCTGGGCAGCAGATGTTCCGGGCGAATACCTAAAGACATATTGGCGCCGACCTGAACGCGGGCGCTGTCCACCGGCAGCCAGACCTGCTGACGGTTCGGTAGCTCCACCTGCACCTGCTCAATGGCGGTAGCGGTGACTTTGACCGGCAGGAAGTTCATCTTCGGCGAGCCGATAAAGCCCGCGACGAAGCGATCCGCCGGGTAGTGATAGAGTTCGAGAGGCTTGCCGACCTGCGCGACGCGACCGGCGTCCAGCACCACAATCTTGTCGGCGAGGGTCATCGCTTCGACCTGGTCGTGGGTCACGTAAATCATTGTGCGGCCAAGACGCTTATGCAGACGGGAAATCTCAATACGCATCTGTACGCGCAGCGCGGCATCGAGGTTAGAGAGCGGTTCATCCAGCAGGAAAACGCGCGGTTCAGCCACCAGGGTACGACCAATCGCCACGCGCTGGCGCTGACCGCCGGAAAGCGCTTTCGGTTTACGCTCCAGCAGGTGAGCCAGCTGCAGCACTTCCGCCACCTGAGTCACGCGTTGGTTAATCAGCTCTTTTTTGGCGCCGGCCAGCTTCAGGCCAAAAGACATGTTTTCCGCGACGGAAAGATGGGGGTAAAGTGCATAAGACTGAAACACCATCCCGATACCGCGCTCGGCGGGCGGAACATCATTCATTCGGGTATCGCCAATCAGCAGATCGCCGCTGGTCACCGTTTCCAGCCCGGCAATCATACGCAGCAGGGTGGATTTGCCGCAGCCTGATGGCCCAACAAACACGACGAACTCCCCATCCTGGATCTCGAGATTGATATCTTTTGATACCACCACGTCACCCCAGGCTTTCGTTACATTTCGCAGCTGTACGCTCGCCATGCCCTTCTCCCTTCGTTACAACCTGTCACTTAACGACACATTCAAGATGGGCTGACTATGCGGCATTCATTAGTCTGGTAAATCCTCCACCCCCCGGCTTTTTCATGGGGGAGGAGACGGGAGGATGAGAGATGACGTCTCGCCGCTGGGGGGGGCGGGCCGATACCCATTTCGTGATGCAGCCTGCAAAATTGGCCTCCTTTTTATGTGCTCCAGGACTCATAACCGGCATTTCTGCTATGGAGATCACACAATCGGGGGATGGGGCGTAGACATGGGGAGGATGGAAAGAGGTTGTTAAAAAAGGAAACTCATCACCGTTAAGCCACTCAAGTGTATCCACGAGCACATCACCAAATAGGACGGGTATATGAAAATCAAAACTGGCGCTCGCATCCTCGCGCTGTCTGCATTGACCACGATGATGTTTTCCGCCTCTACCCTCGCAAAAATCGAAGAAGGTAAGCTGGTTATCTGGATTAACGGCGACAAAGGCTACAACGGCCTCGCTGAAGTGGGTAAAAAGTTTGAAAAAGACACCGGCATTAAAGTATCCGTAGAACATCCGGATAAGCTGGAGGAGAAATTCCCGCAGGTTGCTGCGACCGGCGACGGCCCTGACATCATTTTCTGGGCCCACGACCGTTTTGGCGGCTACGCCCAGTCCGGCCTGTTGGCGGAAATCACCCCGGACAAAGCTTTCCAGGACAAACTCTATCCGTTCACCTGGGACGCGGTTCGCTATAACGGCAAGCTGATTGCCTACCCGGTTGCCGTCGAAGCGCTGTCGCTGATCTATAACAAAGACCTGGTGCCAAATCCGCCGAAAACCTGGGAAGAGATCCCGGCGCTGGATAAAGAACTGAAGGCGAAAGGTAAGAGCGCGCTGATGTTCAACCTGCAAGAACCGTACTTCACCTGGCCGCTGATTGCCGCCGACGGCGGTTATGCGTTCAAGTTTGAAAACGGCAAGTACGACGTGAAAGACGTAGGCGTGGATAGCGCTGGCGCGAAAGCAGGCCTGACCTTCCTGGTCGACCTTATTAAGAACAAGCATATGAACGCCGACACCGACTACTCCATCGCGGAAGCGGCATTCAACAAAGGCGAAACCGCGATGACCATCAACGGTCCGTGGGCGTGGTCTAACATCGATAAGAGCAAGGTTAACTACGGCGTTACCCTGCTGCCGACCTTCAAAGGCAACCCGTCTAAACCGTTCGTTGGCGTACTGAGCGCCGGTATTAACGCCGCCAGCCCGAACAAAGAACTGGCGAAAGAGTTCCTCGAAAACTACCTGATGACCGATCAGGGCCTGGATGAAGTGAACAAGGACAAACCGCTGGGCGCGGTCGCGCTGAAATCCTTCCAGGAAAAACTGGAAAAAGATCCGCGTATCGCCGCCACCATGGCTAACGCCAAGAATGGTGAAATCATGCCGAATATTCCGCAGATGTCCGCCTTCTGGTATGCCGTTCGTACCGCAGTGATCAACGCCGCTAGCGGTCGCCAGACCGTTGAAGAGGCGCTGAAAGACGCACAGGCTCGTATCACCAAGTAATACGGTTTCCCTTATTTCTTAGGGAATAAGGTTTGTTGAATACGTTGTTACACGAAATCATTCGCGCTACATCGAGGCGGCAAGGATGCAAATCCCCAGGCGCTTACATCAGTAAGTAACTGGGGTACGCATCCGCAGCCAACAAAGAGGTAGCGCGAAGGATAAAGTGTAAAGAGGATGATCCCCATGGATGTCGTGAAAAAGAAACACTGGTGGCAAAGCCCGCAGCTCACATGGTCTGTGATCGGCTTGCTGTGCCTGCTGGTGGGTTACCTTGTTGTTTTGATGTACGCCCAGGGGGAGTACCTGTTTGCCATCATGACGCTGATTTTGAGCTCGGTTGGCCTGTATATTTTTTCCAATCGCAAAGCCTACGCCTGGCGCTATGTGTATCCGGGTCTCGCCGGGATGGGGCTGTTCGTCCTGTTCCCGCTGATCTGCACGATCGCAATCGCTTTCACCAACTACAGCAGCACTAACCAACTGACCTTCGAACGCGCCCAACAGGTGCTGATGGACCGCTCCTTCCAGGCGGGTAAATCCTACAACTTCGCGCTCTATCCGGCGGGAGATGAATGGAAGCTGGCGCTGACCGACGGCGAAAGCGGCAAAAACTATCTTTCCGACGCCTTTAAATTCGGCGGCGAGCAGAAGCTGGCCTTAAAAGAGGCTGACGCCCTGCCGGAAGGCGAGCGCGCCACGCTGCGCGTGATTACGCAAAACCGTACCGCCCTGAACCAGCTGACCGCCGTGCTGCCGGATGAAAGCAAAGTCATCATGAGCTCCCTGCGTCAGTTCTCCGGTACTCAACCGCTGTACGCGCTGGCCAATGACGGTACGCTGACCAACAACCAGAGCGGCGTGAAATATCGTCCGAACGCCGAGGTCGGTTTCTATCAGGCGATCAACGCCGACGGCAGCTGGGGCAGCGAAAAGCTCAGCCCGGGCTACACCGTAACCATCGGCTGGGATAACTTCACCCGCGTGTTCCAGGATGAAGGGATCCAGAAACCGTTCTTCGCGATTTTCGTCTGGACGGTGGTGTTCTCCGTTCTGACCGTGATTCTCACCGTTGCGGTCGGCATGGTGCTCGCCTGTCTCGTCCAGTGGGAAGCCCTAAAGGGCAAAGCGATTTACCGCGTACTGCTGATTCTGCCATATGCCGTACCGTCATTTATCTCGATTCTGATTTTCAAAGGCTTGTTCAACCAGAGCTTTGGTGAGATCAACATGATGCTCAGCGCGCTGTTCGGCATCAAGCCGGCCTGGTTTAGCGACCCAACCACCGCGCGTACCATGATTATCATCGTCAACACCTGGCTGGGCTATCCGTACATGATGATCCTGTGCATGGGCCTGCTGAAAGCGATTCCTGACGATTTATATGAAGCCTCGGCAATGGATGGCGCTACGCCGTTCCAGAACTTCTTCAAAATTACGCTGCCGCTGCTGATCAAGCCGCTGACGCCGCTGATGATCGCCAGCTTCGCCTTTAACTTTAACAACTTCGTGCTGATTCAGCTGTTGACCAACGGCGGGCCGGACCGGCTCGGCACCACCACGCCGGCGGGCTACACCGACCTGCTGGTGAGCTATACCTACCGTATCGCCTTTGAAGGCGGCGGCGGTCAGGACTTCGGCCTCGCGGCGGCTATCGCCACGCTGATCTTCCTGCTGGTAGGCGCGCTGGCGATTGTTAACCTGAAAGCCACACGTATGAAGTTTGATTAAGGGAGATAACGATTATGGCTATGGTTCAACCCAAATCTCAGAAGCTGCGCCTGTTCACGACGCATCTCCTGCTGCTGATTTTTATCGCGGCGATTATGTTCCCGCTGCTGATGGTTATCGCTATCTCTCTGCGCGAAGGTAACTTCGCCACCGGTAGCCTGATCCCTGAAAGTATCTCCTGGGAGCACTGGCGGCTGGCGTTAGGTTTCAGTGTCGAACACGCTGACGGCCGCGTCACGCCGCCTCCCTTCCCGGTGCTGCTGTGGCTGTGGAACTCCATCAAGGTGGCCGGCATTACCGCTATTGGCATCGTCGCGCTCTCTACCACCTGCGCTTACGCTTTTGCCCGCATGCGCTTCCCAGGTAAAGCAACGCTGCTGAAAGGGATGCTGATTTTCCAGATGTTCCCCGCAGTGCTGTCGCTGGTCGCGCTGTATGCCCTGTTTGACCGTCTTGGCCAGTACGTGCCGTTCGTCGGCCTGAATACCCACGGCGGCGTCATCTTTGCCTATATGGGCGGTATCGCGCTGCACGTCTGGACGATTAAAGGTTACTTCGAAACCATCGACGGCTCGCTGGAAGAAGCGGCGGCGCTGGACGGCGCCACCCCATGGCAGGCTTTCCGCCTGGTGCTGCTCCCGCTGTCAGTGCCGATTCTGGCGGTGGTGTTTATTCTGTCGTTCATCGCTGCGATTACCGAAGTACCGGTGGCCTCCCTGCTGCTGCGCGATGTGAACAGCTATACCCTGGCGGTCGGAATGCAGCAGTATCTCAACCCGCAGAACTATCTGTGGGGCGACTTTGCCGCCGCGGCGGTGCTCTCCGCCATCCCGATTACCGTAGTGTTCCTGCTGGCCCAGCGCTGGTTGGTCAACGGCCTGACGGCTGGCGGAGTGAAAGGTTAATTTTTTTGTAACACCCGCCCCAAATTTCAGATGAGGGCCGGCGGTTTAGCGGCAATACACGTCCCCAACCGGGTATTGCCGCCGCCGCCCTCAGCTGAAAAAGTAAGGCAAATGCCACTGCAATCCTCAACTGGACCCTACATAAATTTAATTTGTGACTGTTGGTCAGCGGCCCTGGAGGCCGCTTTTTTTTATTCGCGTTTCAGGCGGTTGGAGTTACACAGCCAGAGCGTAATCACCAAAATCAGGATCGCCGCGGAGTAAATCAGTACCGCCATAGGCGACTCATGATCGATAATGATCAGGCGGACGATGGCGGTGATGCCGATATAGACAAAGTAGCGCAGCGGGAAGTGAAATCCCGACTCAAAGTACTTCACTATCAGCGCGATAAATTCGAAATAGAGGAAGTAGACCACCAGCCCTTCCACAAGCTTGTACTTACTGACAGGTTCAGGGGTGAACAGGACGTGCGCCAGATGCAACGTCTCTTTCCCGAGAAAAACGATCAGTATGACTCCCAGACACAATAGCCCGAGATTCAAAACGGTTTGCATGGCGGTTGCAATAAAACTCACCAACGGACGATAAACCGGCGGCATAGGTACACCTCATCATCATGATTTCCTGTGACCTGTATAACGCAAAAATGTGATCCAGATCTACATTTATGAGTCCCTTCTTGTTACTACATAGCTCTCGACTATCCGACGAAATACGTAAAAAAAGAAATTTTTACTTTCGGCGAGGCTGTGAGGCAGTTAACTAAATCCCTTTTTATGTTCAAAAAACAGAATATAAATACCTATCAAATCAGCTAATTAACCATAATAAGATCACAATTTTACAATATTTTAATAAGCGAATATTTTTCTCTTTCAGGCATAAATAACGGGGGTATTAGAGTAAGTTTTTTCTTAAGAATTGACATAGCATATTCGCAGATTAATAAGCCCTCGTTAGCGGATAGATATAAAATATGACTACTGAACACGCATCTCTATTTATAAACTGGCTGAAAAAAGAAGTTGCCCCGGCATTAGGCTGTACAGAGCCTGTCGCTATTTCTTTTACCGCGGCTTACGCCGCGAAACATTTGGATACTGCTTGTCAAAGTATTAGCGGTTTTATTTCCGCAAATCTGTATAAGAATGCAATGGGCGTAACTATTCCCGGAACATCCGTCAACGGCGTGGCGCTTGCGGCCGCAATTGGCGCATTTGGCGGCGACGCTGATAAGGGATTAAAAACACTGGAGGGGATTAGCGAACGGCATGTTGAACTAGCCCAAAAATTAATCGCCGATGGTCAGGTCAATATTAGCGTGCAAGACACCCCTGATTTTATTCATCTGGATCTGACGCTAACGGGCGGCGAAAAAAACTGTCGCGTGGTGGTCAAGGGCACGCATACCAATATCGTTGAGCTGTATATTAATGGCGAAGCGCAGGTGCTGGCGGACAAACAGAGTACGGTAACGCAGCAGGAAACATTAGCAACCTTTTCGCTTGCCGAGGCCTTTGATTTTATTAGCGAGGTCGAATTCGCCGACATCGCATTTATTCTCGAAGCCGCCCGGCTCAATTCGGCGCTGGCGGAGGAAGGTAAAAGCAAAAAATACGGTTTGAACATCAACGGCACCTTCTCTGATGCGGTAAAAAATGGCCTGCTCAGCAACGACCTGCTGAGTAAAGTCATCATCAATACCGTCGCCGCATCCGACGCGCGAATGGGCGGAGCCCCCGTCGTCGCGATGTCAAACTTTGGTTCCGGTAACCAGGGTATCGCCGCCACCATGCCGGTAGTGACGGTCGCGGAGCATCTTAACGCCGATGAAGAGACCCTCGCGCGGGCGCTGGCGCTCTCCCACCTGACCGCCATATCGATCCACTCCCGCTATACGCGTCTGTCCGCGCTATGCGCAGCGTCCACGGCAGCGATGGGCGCCGCGGCAGGTATGGCGTGGTTATTTACCCGTGACCTGCAAACAATTAATACCGCTATTATTAATATGATCAGCGATATTACCGGCATGATTTGCGATGGCGCCTCTAATAGCTGCGCAATGAAAGTATCGTCCGTGGTTTCCAGCGCCTTTAAGGCCGTACTGATGGCGATGAAAAATAGCTGCGCAGGCTCTAATGACGGCATTGTTTGCGCTGATGTAGAGCAGACCATTAATAATCTCTGCCGTCTGGTGATTAAGCCCATGGCCTATACCGATAAAGAAATCATCAATATTATGGTAGCAAAGTAATCATTAATTCGCGTTTTAATGTACCTTACACAAATAATTAATCTCCTGAATACAACAGGTATTGCTTATGAACAAAAAAGTTATTCTACGGGGTATGAGCGCCATACTTCCCTTGTGCATCGGCGACTTTCCGTTTTCATTTATTGTCGGCGCGCTAAGCGTTAGCGCCGGGATGAGTATCTGGCAAAGTACGGCATGGTCGACGATTGTCATCGCCGGTTCGGCACAAATGCTGGCGTTAAATATGCTAAAAACCGGAGCGAGCCTTGGGGTGATTATATTCACCACGATGATAATTAATCTTCGCCATGTGCTTTATAGCGCCTCTATTTCCAGTACGGTACGCGAAGCCTCCTTCTTTAAAAAATGCTTTATGGCATATGCCCTGACCGATGAAGTGTACGCCACGACGGTGAAAGAGATGGAGGAGAATAAAAAAGATAAATATCTTTTCTATTTTTCAGCAATGCTGACGTTTTGGTTCGCCTGGGTACTGGCCGATTTCCTTGGCGCTCTGGTTGGCGCGTCTTTTCCGCACATTGAAAAATATGGTCTGGACTTCGCGATGGTCGCCGCATTTATCGCCATCGTGGTCCCGCAAATCAAAAGCCAGGCCTGTACCGTCGCCGCCGTTGTTGCTGCCGTATCCGGGGTACTTTTGGTCGTACTGCCCTACTCGTTAGGTATCGTCGTCGCGTCCGTACTGGGCGTAATGGCGGGCCTGAGCGTCGATCTCGCCGAAGAGCGTAAACAGGCGCAGGCCGCTGACAAACTCTCTCTCGAAGGAGCGCTGGAAAATGAGTAATAGCTTTTTTATCGCCCTGACGCTGGGCATGGCCGCCGTGACCTTTCTTATTCGCTTCTCGTTCATTGGCCTCGCCGGGAAGGTTCAGATGTCGAGCCGGGTCAGCAAAACGCTGCGTTTTGTGCCGGTGACCGTGCTGCCGGCCATCATCACGATTCAGATCCTGAGCGTAAATTCCAGCATGGAGTTCGATTTGAAAAACCCGAAGGTGATCGCCGCGATTATCTGCACGCTCGCCAGCTTCCGCCTGGGCCTGGTATGGGTCGTCGTCAGCGGCGTCGGTTCACTCGTTTTGCTCAACTATTTCATGTAACCACCTATCAGAAGGAATCAACAGAATGATAATTACCACTGCCGCTGCGCCTGCCGCCATTGGTCCGTATGTTCAGGGGGTAAACCTGGGTACCATGACGATGACCTCGGGGCAGCTCCCGGTCAATCCGCAAGACGGCACCATGCCTGACGACATCGCTCAGCAGACGCGACAGTCGCTGGATAACGTTAAGGCTATCGTTGAAGCGGCGGGTTTGCAGGTGAAAAACATCGTTAAGACGATGGTCTTCGTCAAGGATCTGAATGACTTCGCCACCATCAACGCGGTTTATGAAGCGTTCTTCGCCGAACACAACGCGGACTTTCCAGCCCGCTCTTGCGTTGAAGTCGCCAGACTGCCTAAAGATGCGGGCATTGAGATCGAAGCCATCGCCGTCGCCTAATCCCCCTGCCGGAGGTCCTCCTCCGGCAACGTCTTACCCCCCACTTTTGAGGTTTACCCGCAGCGAAGTTTACGGGCAAAATATCGCCACTTCTTTGCGAGGAACGCAGAATGCTAAAGATTCGTATTGGACGTCCGGAAGATGCGGCTTTACTCAACGAAATGGCCAACGTCAGTTACCGCCACCACTTTACCCATCTCTGGCACAACGCCGAGGAAATGGAGCACTACCTGCAGCAAGAGTATTCCATGGCCGCGTTGGCGCCCAGCCTGGCCGATCCGCAGTGCTGCTGGTTGATTGCGGAAGCCGCGCGCCCTGTCGGCTTTGCTAAATACGCCTGTGGTCAGAATATTGATCCCGGGGGTCCATCCGGCGCGCTGCTACATAAGCTCTATCTACTGCCTGACGCCACCGGGCATCGTTACGGCGAGCAGATTTTCCGCGCCGTCGAGACGCGAGCGAAAGAGACGGGTGAAAGCTGGCTATGGCTGGAAGTGCTCGCCGCGAATACCCGCGCCCGCCGTTTTTATGAACGCCAGGGGATGCAGCACGTGAAGGATGTGGCATTTCATTCTGCAACCCAGCAAAGCACACTCCATATTCTGGCTAAACCAATCTGAGAGGCAGCATGCATACCCTTCGTGAAACCGCCATTCGCAACGTCGCCAGCGGCGAAAACGTGGTGATTTACCAACCCACCAACCTCTACGACTGCACGCTTGGCGATAACGTCTTCGTCGGGCCATTTGTGGAGATTCAGGGTCATACCCGCATCGGCAACGACAGCAAAATTCAGTCCCACACCTTTATCTGCGAGTACGTGACCATCGGCGAGCGCTGCTTTATCGGCCACGGCGTGATGTTCGCCAACGATATGTTCCGCGAAGGCAAACCCAACGCCGACCGCGAGAGCTGGGGAAGAATTGTGATTGGCAACGATGTGTCTATCGGCAGCGGCGCAACCATTCTGGCGGTCAGCATCTGCGATGGGGTCGTGATCGGCGCGGGCAGCGTGGTGACAAAATCCATTACTGAGAAAGGCGTGTGGGCCGGGAACCCGGCAAAGCTGCTGCGCCGGCTATAACAAAAATGCCGACCACATGGGCCGGCATTGCGAACGTTTTAGCGATTATGCGCGCCAGGATTTATAGCGGTTAATCAGACCGTTAGTGGAGCTGTCGTGGCTGCTCACTTCGGAACCATCTTTCAGCTCCGGCAGGATGCGGTTAGCCAGCTGTTTGCCCAGCTCAACGCCCCACTGATCGAAGGTGAAGATGTTCATAATCACGCCCTGGGTGAAGATTTTGTGCTCATACAGGGCAATCAGCGCGCCCAGGCTGAACGGCGTAATTTCACGCAGCAGGATGGAGTTGGTTGGGCGGTTGCCTTCAAACACTTTGAACGGCACAACGTGTTCCAGGGTCGCCGGATCTTTACCCTGATCGCGATATTCCTGCTCGACCACTTCGCGGGATTTACCAAACGCCAGCGCTTCGGTCTGCGCAAAGAAGTTAGACAGCAGCTTCGGATGGTGGTCGGACAGCGGGTTGTGGGTAACCGCCGGGGCGATAAAGTCGCAAGGCACCATTTTGGTCCCCTGGTGAATCAGCTGGTAGAACGCGTGCTGACCGTTAGTGCCCGGCTCGCCCCAGATGATTGGGCCAGTCTGGTAATCCACGGCGTTGCCGTTACGGTCAACGTATTTACCGTTGGATTCCATGTTGCCCTGCTGGAAGTAGGCGGCAAAGCGGTGCATATACTGGTCGTACGGCAGAATCGCTTCGGTTTCAGCGCCGAAGAAGTTGTTGTACCAGATACCAATCAGCGCCAGCAGCACCGGCAGGTTTTTCTCAGGCGCGGTCGTGGAGAAGTGTTTGTCCATCGCATGCGCGCCGGAGAGCAGTTCAACAAAATTGTCGAAGCCCACGGACAGGATGATGGACAGGCCGATGGCTGACCACAGAGAGTAACGGCCGCCAACCCAGTCCCAGAACTCAAACATATTAGCGGTATCAATACCGAACTCGCCCACCGCTTTACCATTGGTGGAGAGCGCGGCGAAGTGTTTCGCTACGTGTTTCTCATCGCCGGCGGTCGCCAGGAACCAGTCGCGCGCGCTGTGGGCGTTGGTCATCGTTTCCTGAGTGGTAAAGGTTTTCGACGCCACCAGGAACAGCGTGGTTTCCGGGTTCACCGTTTTCAGCACTTCGGCGATGTGGGTCCCATCGACGTTGGAAACAAAGTGCATATTCAGGTGATTTTTATACGGGCGCAGCGCTTCGGTCACCATGAACGGGCCGAGGTCGGAGCCGCCGATACCGATGTTGACGACGTCGGTAATCGCTTTACCGGTGTAGCCTTTCCAGCTGCCGGAGATAATGGCTTCGGAGAAGGTTTTCATCTTCTCAAGCACGGCGTTCACTTCCGGCATCACGTCTTTGCCATCAACCAGAATCGGAGTATTGCTGCGGTTACGCAGCGCAACGTGCAGCACCGCGCGATCTTCCGTACGGTTAATCTTCTCGCCGGAGAACATGGATTTAATGGCGTCTGCCAGGAAGGTCTCTTTGGCCAGGTCCTGCAGTTTTGCCAGCGTCTCTTCGGTGATGCGGTTTTTGGAAAAATCCACCAGCATCAGATCGTCGAACGTGGCGGAGAATTTAGAGAAACGATCGCTATCCTTCGCGAACAGATCCGCGATGGTAACGTCTTTCATTTCATCAAAGTGTTTCTGTAATGCCTGCCAGGCAGAGGTCTGCGTTGGGTTGATGTTTTTCATTAGCAATACTCTTCTGATTTGAGAATTGTGACTGCGGTCGATTGTAGCGCCGGTGACGAAAAATTGTGATGATTTTTATGTTATGCCGATGATACGCGTCAGAAATTGGGCCGATTTGGCGCAAAATGCCCCTGATAGTATAGACATCATAAGGCTTTTTTCTGTCAGCGACCCGCGCATGAAAAATCCGCATAACCCTGACGTTGACATACTTCGCCTGAAGCCTTTATATAACGGCAGTACCTACGTATACGTAGATATGTATGGATCGCGCATTTCACGCTACAGCGAAAGGGTATTGTAGGGGGGTATAATGTCCCGCGTCCCCCAGGCAAAGTGAAAGACGTCGGTAATTGCCAGAAGAGGTGCGTTGCCCAGGTAACCGTATTGGAGGAGCCAGTCCGGGGAAAATACGTGAGGGGGAGCAACGCCGAGGTGAATAAGCGTCTGGTTACGCTCATCACCGGCCACAGGGGCTGAATCCCCTGGGTTGTCACCAGAAACGTTCGCAGTCGGGCGTTTCATACTCGCCATCTGATGCACAGCATCGGCAAGCGGGTCTACAAGGTGGAGCACTTCTGGGTGACATCGTAGTTTGTTTATCGCTCTGCGCCCACCCTGTTTTTCGCTCTTCCCTTGTGCCATGGCTGAATAATTTGGCCTGGCTTATTAAGACATTTTATTGCAATCCGGCTGCGTCCAGCCCCGCCAGGATTGGTTTTCTGGAATCGTTTTAATAAGTCAGGCCCCCTGACACGAGGTTGTTATGACAGATTTAGTTGTAGCCAAATTCGGCGGCACCAGCGTTGCCGATTTTGATGCCATGAACCGCAGCGTAGACGTCGCGCTGCTGGATGCCAATACCCGCGTGGTGGTGCTTTCCGCCTCAGCGGGCGTGACCAACCTGCTGGTCGCATTAGCGGAAGGGCTGGAACCCGGCGAACGTTTCGCGAAGCTCGATGCCATGCGTCAAATCCAGTTCAATATTCTGGAGCGTCTGCGCTATCCCAACGTTATTCGCGATGAAATTGAGCGCCTGCTGGAAAATATCACCACCCTGGCGGAAGCCGCCTCCCTGGCCAGCTCAACCGCGTTAACCGACGAGCTGGTCAGCCACGGCGAACTGATGTCTACCCTGCTGTTTGTCGAGATCCTGCGCGAGCGCGGTATCGCCGCCCAGTGGTTCGATGTACGCAAAATTATGCGCACCAACGACCGCTTTGGCCGTGCGGAACCGGATATCGCCGCCTTATCTGAATTAACCCAGCAGCAGCTGACCCCGCGCCTTGCGGAAGGGCTGGTGATCACCCAGGGCTTTATCGGCAGCGAAGCCAAAGGCCGTACCACCACCCTGGGCCGCGGCGGCAGCGACTATACCGCCGCGCTGCTCGGCGAAGCGCTAAACGCCACCCGCGTCGATATCTGGACCGATGTTCCGGGTATCTATACCACCGACCCGCGCGTCGCCCCGGCGGCCAAACGCATTGACGTTATCGCTTTTGAAGAAGCGGCGGAAATGGCGACCTTTGGCGCGAAGGTCCTGCATCCGGCCACCCTGCTCCCCGCCGTGCGCAGCGATATTCCGGTATTCGTCGGCTCCAGCAAAGAGCCGAAAGCCGGCGGCACGCTGGTGTGCAAAAACACCGAAAACCCGCCGCTGTTCCGCGCGCTGGCGCTGCGCCGCAAGCAGACGCTGCTAACCCTGCACAGCCTGAATATGCTGCATTCACGCGGTTTTCTGGCCGAGGTATTCAGTATTCTGGCGCGTCACAGTATCTCCGTCGATCTGATCACCACTTCGGAAGTGAGCGTGGCGCTGACCATGGATACCACCGGTTCGACGTCGGCTGGCGATACCCTGCTCACCCAGGGGTTGCTGACCGAACTTTCCTCTCTGTGCCGCGTTGAGGTCGAGCAGGATCTGGCGCTGGTCGCCATCATTGGTAATGAGCTGTCGAAGGCGTGCGGCGTCGGTAAAGAGGTGTTTGGCGTACTGGACCCGTTTAATATTCGTATGATTTGCTACGGCGCATCCAGCCATAACCTGTGCTTCCTGGTACCGGGAGCGGATGCCGAAAAAGTGGTGCAGAAGCTGCATCATAATCTGTTCGAGTAATAGCGAATAAAATGGCCCGCCATTTCTGCCGGGCCATTTTTAGTTTCCCATCACCGTGGTGATCAGCAATCTGTCCAACTCCCTGACATCACCGCTCCGGCTCTCCGGCAGCGCTGGCGGGATTGCACCCCTGAGCAGCTCGGACTGAATAAACGCATGCAGCAGCGGTCGACGCGGGCCGTTTTCCGCCTCTCCCGCACGCTGTTTACGCTCCAGCAGCTCGTCTATTTCCGCACGTAGACCCATTTCCAGCTCGCTTCCCGCCAGCAGTTCATCAAAGCGCATCGGCGGCACGCCTTTTCCCGCCTCAACCCAGCGGACGGCCAGCAGCGGGCGCAATACGTAAAAGTACTTTTTCAGCCGCACCTGTTCGCCTTGCAGATAGCCGCGAAAATTTTTCCTGGCCATCGAGTAGTAATGCCAGCGGGCGCGAACCGGAGAAAACCAATGCGGGATGAGTTTTTTAAGCGCCTGAACCGTCGCATCATCCTGCCGATACACCACCGGTGAATCCAGCCATTCGATCAGCGTCGGGTTCGCCCCTTTCAACAGACCCAGCGCTTTGCGCCACTCCCAGCCGCAGACGTCCAGCTCATCGTCGATGGGCAGCTCGATAACATCGCGCTGCGCGTCCACCCGCAGATACCACTCCAGCGAATGAACGTAGAGAAACCGCACATCATAATCGCTGTCCGGCGAAGCAAAGCCCCAGCCCCGGCTGCCGGACTCGCAGGCGTAGAGCACCCTGACGCCGTAGCGCCGCTCCACGTCGTTTAACTGCCGCTGCACCTTATGGCGCATGGCGGCGTTCACACCGTGATACGTCATTTTCATTATCCTTTTAGATTCACCAGGCCATGCAGCACCTGGTCCAGACCGCCAAAGACCGAGATTTTATCGATACGCTCCGCCACTCTTTCCAGCGTTTCCAGCTCTTTTAAACGCAACGCCACCGGATTGTTTTCCATCACCTTCGCGGTGTTGAGCAACGAGCGCGTCGCCGCGGTCTCTTCACGCCGGCGGATCACGTTCGCCTGCGCCGATTTCTCCGCCTCCACCAGCTGCGACAAAATGGCTTTCATGTCGCCGGGCAGCACAATATCCTTCACGCCCAGCGACGCGACGTCGATACCAAATGCCGCCATGCGCTCGGTGACCTGCGCGCTCACCACCTCATCAATGATTTTCTTATCTTCCAGCAGCGCATCCAGCGTTCGTGTTCCGACGGCTTCACGCAGCGCAAACTGCAGCTCGCGATACAGATGGTCCAGCGGCTTCGTCAGCTGTCCAAAAGCCTGCAGCACATCGCTGTAGCGCCAGTTCGCCGCCAGATTTAAACGCAGGTTCACTTTATCTTTGGTCAGAATCTCCTGGCCGCCAACCTCCAGCACCTGCAGGCGGGTATCGACCACTTCCGCTTCCACCAGGTGATTGACCTTCCAGTACGCGCTCAGGCCAGGCTGCAGCAGAGATTGTGTCTCGCCGTCGATTTTCAGCACCCCGACGTGCCACGCCGGCACCGATACGGTGAGGATCGCTTCGCGGCCTTTTACCGCCCCGTGACGTCGCGGCTGCAACACCGCATTCATGATGTCAGCCGGAACCGCAACCTGCCGGGTATCGATACGTAGCAGCCGCATCTCGTCACCGGCGGACCAGTACAGCCGGCGCGTCGAAGGCGGTAAAATTTCCTGCAGCACACCGTTGGCATACAGCGCCCCGGTTTCGATATCCGTCAAATCCACCGCCAGGCAGTAGCGTTCAACCCATTCAGGCTGAAAGCGCCGTAAATACTCCGCCAGCGCTTCCGGCACCTCGCTGCCGTCCCGGTTTACGATCAGCACGTCAGGAACGTTGAACCACGGCAGGCGGTGCTCGCCCGCTTCCAGAACCTGATAGTAGTCGCCCTGGCGGGATAAAAGGCCAAGCTGACCTTTACGTACCGTAATTTTTTTCGTCATTTTTTATTCCTTAACAATTAATCAGGCGCGGGTGCAGGGGCGAAGCCGCAGGGGAACTCCCTTTTACCTGCGGCACGGCGCCTTTACCGGCGGCCTGCTTTGGGGAGTGCCGACTGCGCACAACCCCGGTGTATTTTTATGATTAACAACCAGTTTTCATTGGAGATGAAATCGGGAATCGAACCCATTGGTGGTCATCGGCTGACGGAACGCGCCCGAAAAACGGTCTGTACCGTTCCTGGCGTGCCGGCGGGGTTTAACCCCCTGCGTCTTCAGCGTCGTGACGAAAGGACTATTGCCAGATGCGTGCCAAAAACAACAATGGCGAAAGTTGTTTTTTAAAAAATTGATTAATAAGGTTTTTATTTTCAAAGCACACCGTAGCGCTTGCTCCCGCCAGCAGGTTTTTTTATCTTTAAATATCAATAATTATCTTTTGGGATAAACATGAAAAAGCGGCGAGTGGTGATTGGCGTCCTCGGAACGGTACTGGATAAACGCGGCAAGCGAGCGAACCGTTTTAAAAAATGGCGGCCCACCGTGGGGCTATGCCAGCAGGCCGATTTTCCTGTCGACAGGCTGGAGCTTCTCCACCAGCCGCGTGATGAAAATATGGCGCAAAAGCTGATTGACGATATCGCACAGCTTTCGCCGCATACCGAAGTCCATCCGCATACGGTTGAAATCAACGATCCCTGGGATTTTGAAGAGGTCTACGCGGCGTTTCTCGACTTCGCCAACCGCTATCGCTTTGATACCGAAAACGAAGAGTATCTGGTGCATATCACCACCGGGACCCACGTGGCGCAGATCTGCTGGTTCCTGCTGACCGAAGCGCGCTACCTTCCCGCCAGCCTGCTGCAGACCAGCCCTGCGCCGAAAGGCGCAACGGATGAAGCCGTCGCCGCCGGTATTTACTCGGTGATCGATCTGGACTTAAGCCGCTATGCTGCGCTCACCAGCCGCTTTCAGCGCGAGCAGCAGCAGTCCGTCTCCTTCCTGAAGGCAGGTATCGAGACGCTGAACGCGACGTTCAACGCACTTATCGATCGTATTGAGCGCGTGGCGATCCGATCGACCGATCCGATCCTGCTTACCGGCCCAACGGGCGCCGGTAAATCCGTCCTCGCCAAACGTATTTTTCAGCTTCGTCAGTCACGGCATCGGGTGGCGGGAAAATTCATGGCGGTGAACTGCGCCACGCTGCGCGGCGATAACGCCATGTCCACGCTGTTTGGTCATGTCAAAGGCGCGTTTACCGGCGCGGTGACGCCTCGCGCCGGGCTATTACGCGAAGCCGACGGCGGCGTACTGTTTCTCGATGAAATAGCCGAGCTGGGGCTGGATGAGCAGGCCATGCTGCTGAAGGCCATCGAAGAAAAAACCTTTTTCCCGTTTGGCTCGGATAAAGAGGTGCACAGCGACTTCCAGCTGATCGCCGGCACGCATCGCGATATGCAGCAGTGGGTGGCGGAGGGGCGCTTTCGCGAAGATCTTTATGCGCGCATCAATATGTGGCGCTTTGCCCTCCCCGGCCTGGCGCAGCGGCGGGAAGATATTGCGCCGAACGTGGAGTATGAATTACGGCGACTGGCCAACGAGCGGCAGACGCAGATCCGCTTCGATAAAGACGCCCGCGAACGCTATCTGGCCTTTGCCTGTTCGCCGCAGGCGCAATGGCGCGGCAATTTTCGCGAGCTCAGCTCGTCCGTGGCGCGCATGGCGACCCTGGCCGAGCAGGGGCGCATTACGCTAGCCGTTGCGGAAGAGGAGATAATGCTGCTGAAAGAGAGCTGGCAGCTCACGACATCTTCTCCTGATATTGCGCTGGAAATCGATCTGTTCGATCGCCGCCAGCTGGAAACGGTGCTGGAGGTCTGCCAACGCAGCGCTTCGCTCTCCGAAGCCGGACGCGAGCTGTTCGCCGTCTCCCGGCAAAAAAAGGCCAACCCTAACGATGCCGACCGCTTGCGCAAATATTTAGCGCGCTTCGGACTCAGCTGGGAGCTTATCCGCAGCGGAACATGAGCATAATTTGTTTGAATAATATGTCTTAGCACGATAAACAATAGCGATGGCCGGGCTCGATCCCGGCCGGTCTATAACAAGCAAACACAACTTACGTGCAAGGAAAACAACATGCTCGCCACGCTTACGCGGCTGTTCCCATTATGGGCGCTGCTGCTCTCGGTTATCGCCTATTACACGCCATCCACTTTTACCCCCGTTGGCCCGTGGGTCCCGACGCTGCTGATGCTGATTATGTTCGGCATGGGCGTGCATCTGAAAGTCGACGATTTTAAGCGCGTGCTTTCCCGCCCCGCGCCGGTCGCCGCCGGCATTTTTCTCCACTACCTGGTGATGCCGCTCGCCGCCTGGCTGCTGGCGCTGATTTTTCACATGCCGCCCGAGCTCTCCGCCGGGATGGTGCTGGTCGGCAGCGTCGCCAGCGGTACGGCATCCAACGTGATGATCTTTCTGGCAAAAGGCGACGTCGCGCTCTCAGTCACCATCTCATCGGTTTCCACGCTGGTTGGGGTGGTCGCCACCCCGCTGCTGACGCGTCTGTACGTGGATGCGCATATTCAGGTGGACGTGATGGGGATGCTGCTCAGCATTCTGCAAATCGTGGTGATCCCGATTGCGCTGGGGCTGGTAGTGCACCATCTGCTGCCGAAAGTGGTGAAGGCGGTGGAGCCGTTTCTGCCGGCCTTTTCGATGGTCTGCATTCTGGCGATTATCTGCGCCGTGGTGGCCGGTTCCGCATCGCATATCGCTTCCGTAGGCTTTGTGGTGATTATCGCCGTCATCCTGCATAACACCATCGGCCTGCTCGGCGGCTACTGGGGCGGACGGCTGTTTGGCTTTGACGAATCCACCTGCCGCACGCTGGCGATCGAGGTGGGAATGCAGAACTCTGGCCTTGCCGCCGCGCTGGGGAAAATCTACTTTGGCCCGCTGGCCGCGCTGCCCGGCGCGCTGTTCTCGGTCTGGCACAACCTGTCCGGCTCGCTGCTGGCCGGTTACTGGTCAGGGAAGCCTATTGTTGATAAATCGCGTAAAACGGTAAAAGAGCGCGAATAACCCGTAATTTTCCCGGCTTGCGCTGCGCTTAGCCGGGCAACGGTCCGTGCAGCTTGCGGGTTTTGTCGCCGGACAGGCGCGCAGCGCCGCCTCCGGGATTTTCTGCGAGGCACAACAATTTACCGTGAGACGTCAGCCCCAATACCGTACACTGAAACTACAGGCTAATTGAGGGCACCACTATGGCACTCCCCCGCATCACGCAAAAAGAGATGACCGAGCGCGAACAGCGCGAACTGAAAACCCTGCTCGACCGCGCGCGCATCGCCCATGGCCGTCCGCTGACTAACGCGGAAGCCAATAGCGTGAAAAAAGAGTACATCGATAAGCTGATGCTTCAGCGGGAAACCGAGGCAAAAAAAGCTCGCCAGCTGAAGAAAAAGCAGGCGTATAAACCGGATGCAGAGGCCTCGTTTTCCTGGTCGGCAAATACCCCGACGCGCGGCAGACGTTAACGCCCTTTCTTCTTGCGCCCCGGCGCGGTAAAGCGTTTGCCGTTCGACGCCGGGCGGGAGGACTTGTCGCTGGTTTTTTCAATCGCCACCACCGGGCGCTTGATGCCGGCCGTTTTCGGCTTCGCTTTTGCCTTCGGTTTCGCTTCTGAAGACGAGTTTTCAATCAGTTTGAAAAGATCGATCAGCTCATCGTCGGTCAGATCGCGCCACTCTCCCAGCGGGATCCCCGTCAGGCTGACGTTCATGATCCGCGTCCGCTCAAGCTTCGTCACTTCATAGCCAAAGTGTTCGCACATCCGGCGGATCTGGCGATTCAGCCCCTGCACCAGGGTAATGCGGAACACAAACGGCGCTTCTTTTTTCACTTTGCACTTCTTCGTCACCGTGCCGAGAATCGGTACGCCCGCCCCCATGCCGCGGATAAACTCATCGGTCACCGGCTTATCAACGGTGACCATATACTCTTTTTCGTGATCGTTACCGGCGCGCAGGATTTTATTCACCAGATCGCCATGGTTGGTCAGAAAGATCAGCCCCTGGGAGTCTTTATCCAGGCGACCGATGGGGAAAACGCGTTTACTGTGGTTAACGAAATCCACGATGTTATCGCGCTCGCCGTCTTCGGTGGTGCTGACGATGCCAACCGGTTTATTCAGCGCAATCAGGACCAGATCGTCCGCTTCGCGCGGCTCAATCAACCGGCCATTGACCTTTACCACGTCGCCAGCTTTAACCTGGTCGCCGATGGTGGCGCGCTTGCCGTTGATAAAAACGTTGCCTTGTTCGATAAAGCGATCGGCTTCACGACGCGAGCAAATTCCGCTTTCGCTGATGTATTTATTAAGTCGGGTTGATGAGTCGGGCAGCATAAAATCTCCTGTAAAAGCGAAATATACCCTACCTTACGGGCGATAAAAAAGAATCGCGCGCGCGTCGCCTGACACTAAGTGTGATCTGCTCCGCCTTTCAACACAAAAGTGTGCCCATGAAAGCCCGGCAACTTTGCCCGGCGAAACAAAGCAGAATCAGGCTCTTATCACGTCCAGCACAAAGGTGCCATAAACCACCGGTAAGCAACGCAAATGTGCAACAGAAATGGTCGGAACATCTTCATGAAATAGAGGAAAATTTCTTTGAAGCGGGTCGCTGATGGGGTTATATCAGATCATGACAGCAACTCTCCCATTTGCACAAATGTGCAGGAGCCGACAGTGACGATGGAAAACAGCGACGATATTCGTCTGATCGTGAAAATCGCCCAGCTCTACTATGAGCAGGATATGACCCAGGCGCAGATTGCCCGCGAGCTGGGGATATACCGCACCACTATCAGCCGTCTGCTGAAGCGCGGCCGCGAGCAGGGCATCGTCACTATCGCCATCAACTACGACTACAACGAAAATCTGTGGCTTGAGCAGCAGCTAAAACAAAAATTCGGTCTCAAAGAGGCGGTAGTGGCGGCCTGCAACTCACTGCTGGAGGAGGATCAGCTCAATCTAATCGGCCTGCATGGCGCGCAATTGGTCGACAGGCTGCTAGAGCCGGGCGATATCGTCGGCTTCTCCTGGGGTCGGGCGGTGCGCGCGCTGGTGGAGAATCTGCCACAGGCCAGCCAGTCCCGTCAGGTTATCTGCGTGCCGATTATCGGCGGCCCCTCCGGCAAGCTGGAGAGCCGCTACCACGTGAATACGCTGACCTACGGCGCCGCGGCGAAGCTGAAAGCGGAATCGCATCTCGCCGATTTCCCGGCACTGCTGGATAACACATTAATTCGCAACGGTATTATGCAGTCCCGGCATTTTAAAACGATTGCCTCCTACTGGGATAACCTGGACGTCGCGCTGGTGGGCATTGGTTCTCCGGCGATCCGCGACGGCGCCAACTGGCATGCATTTTACGGCAGTGAAGAGAGCGACGATCTCAACGCTCGCCAGGTCGCCGGCGATATCTGTTCGCGTTTTTACAACATTGATGGCGCGCTGGTCGAAACCGCCATGAGCGAAAAAACGCTCTCTATCGAGATGGCGAAACTCAAGCAGGCACGCTACTCGGTGGGTATCGCCATGGGCGAGGAGAAATACGCCGGGATTCTTGGCGCCTTAAACGGTCATTACATTAATTGTCTGGTGACGAATCGAGAAACCGCTGAGTCATTACTGAAGTAAATGTCAAGAATATGATTTCACGCAGCGCTGCTGCGGGGGATCCCTTTATCTAAAGAAACAGGAGTCGATAATGAATACATGGTTAAATTTAAAAGACAAAATAATTATCGTGACCGGCGGCGCATCAGGAATCGGCCTGGCGATTGTCGATGAGTTATTAGCCCAGGGCGCCAACGTGCAGATGAGCGATATTCACGGCGGCGACAAACATCAGAATCGCGATAATTATAATTTCTGGCCAACCGATATTTCCAGCGCCAGCGAAGTGAATAAAACCGTCGAGAGTATTATTCAGCGCTTTGGCCGCATTGATGGTTTAGTCAATAACGCCGGCGTCAATTTCCCGCGTTTATTAGTGGATGAGAAAGCGCCGTCCGGTCGCTATGAATTAAATGAAGCGGCATTCGAAAAAATGGTCAATATCAACCAGAAAGGCGTTTTCCTGATGTCGCAGGCGGTGGCGCGCCAGATGGTGAAACAGCGCAGCGGCGTGATTGTTAACGTCTCGTCGGAAAGCGGTCTCGAAGGCTCTGAAGGCCAGAGCTGCTACGCCGCGACCAAGGCCGCGCTGAACAGCTTTACCCGCTCCTGGTCGAAAGAGCTGGGCAAACACGGTATTCGCGTTGTAGGCGTCGCGCCGGGTATTCTGGAAAAAACCGGGCTGCGTACCCCGGAATATGAAGAGGCGCTGGCCTGGACCCGCAATATCACTGTAGAACAGCTGCGCGAAGGCTATAGCAAAAATGCGATCCCTGTTGGTCGCTCCGGCCGTCTCAGTGAAGTTGCTGATTTTGTTTGCTATCTGCTCTCAGAGCGCGCCAGCTACATTACCGGAGTAACCACTAACATTGCGGGCGGCAAAACGCGCGGCTAAGGGGGAAACATGGTTAACGTCATCTTCTGCGCTCACGGTCAGCTGGCCTGCGCCATGCTCGACTCGGTGCGCATGGTTTACGGCGATGTCCACGTCAGCGCCGTGGCGTTTGTACCGGGGGAAAACGCGGGCGATATCGCCGATAAGCTTGAAAAGTTGGTAAGTACTCACAAAGAGGAGGAGTGGCTCATCGCCGTCGATCTACAGTGCGGCAGCCCGTGGAACGCCGCCGCCGGCCTGGCGATGCGCAACCCGCAGCTTCGGGTCATCAGCGGCCTGTCGCTACCGCTGGCTCTGGAGCTGGTCGATAACCAGCAAACGATGAATGCAGAAGCACTGTGCCAACATCTTGAGGCTATCGCCAGCCAGTGCTGCGTCACCTGGCGACAGCCGGAAACCGTTGAGGAGGATTTCTGATGAACATTACGCTCGCACGCATTGATGACCGCCTGATTCACGGCCAGGTCACCACCGTTTGGTCAAAAGTGGCCAACGCCCAGCGTATCATTATCTGTAATGACGACGTGTATAACGACGACGTTCGCCGCACGCTGCTTCGCCAGGCCGCGCCGCCGGGCATGAAGGTCAATGTGGTGAATATCGAGAAAGCCGTCGCCGTTTATCACAACCCGCAATATCAGGACGAAACGGTTTTTTATTTATTCACTAATCCGCAGGACGTATTAACCATGGTGCAGCAGGGCGTCAAAATAGCCACCCTGAATATTGGCGGCATGGCCTGGCGACCGGGTAAAAAACAGTTAACCAAAGCGGTCTCATTAGACGCAGCGGATATTAATGCCTTTCAGCAGTTAGATAAGCTGGGCGTTAAGCTTGATTTACGCGTCGTAGCCTCGGATCCGTCGGTTAATATTCTCGAAAAAATAGCAGAGCAGTCCGTTACAGAATAATAAAACGCGCCTTTTATTACACACTGTCATTCTGGATGCATCTCGGCGGCAAATGAGCGAGTCACCAGCAGCATAGCTAACTATGTGACTGGGGCGAGAGAATGCAGTCAACAAAGAGGCAGCCTGAAGAACATCGTGTAAATGCCGTAAAAGGCAGGGATTTCTATACCCTCAAGGTGACAAATTATGGAAATAAGTACCCTACAAATCATCGCCATATTTATTTTTTCCTGTATTGCCGGGATGGGCAGCGTGCTGGATGAATTCCAGACTCACCGCCCATTAATCGCCTGTACCGTGATTGGCTTAATTCTCGGTGATTTAAAAACCGGGATTATGCTCGGCGGGACGCTGGAGCTGATCGCGCTCGGCTGGATGAACGTCGGCGCGGCGCAGTCTCCGGATTCGGCGTTAGCCAGCATTATCTCCGCCATCCTGGTTATCGTGGGCCAGCAAAGCATCGCTACCGGAATAGCGATTGCGCTGCCGGTCGCCGCGGCGGGTCAGGTGCTCACCGTGTTCGCCCGCACCATTACCGTGGTGTTCCAGCACGCGGCGGATAAGGCAGCAGAAGAAGCGCGCTTCGGGACAATCGATCTGCTGCACGTATCGGCGTTGGGTGTACAGGCGCTGCGCGTTGCTATCCCCGCGCTGGTGGTTTCGCTGTTCGTCAGCGCGGATATGGTCAGCAATATGCTCAACGCCATCCCGGAATTCGTCACCCGCGGTCTGCAAATCGCCGGCGGTTTTATCGTGGTGGTCGGCTACGCCATGGTGCTGCGCATGATGGGCGTGAAGTATCTGATGCCCTTCTTCTTCCTCGGCTTCCTCGCAGGGGGATATCTCGACTTTAGCCTGCTGGCCTTCGGCGGCGTGGGGGTCATCATCGCGCTGATTTATATCCAGCTTAATCCGCAGTGGCGTAAACCTGAAGCGCAGGCAGCCGCCACCTCTTCCACTGCCCTTGACCAGCTTGACGACTGAAGGAGCCCAACATGGAACAGAGAAAAATTACCCAAGGCGACCTGGTGAGCATGTTTCTGCGCTCCAACCTGCAGCAGGCGTCATTCAACTTCGAACGTATTCACGGGCTTGGCTTCTGCTACGACATGATCCCGGCCATCAAGCGCCTCTACCCGCTGAAGGAGGATCAGGTCGCCGCGCTGAAGCGCCATCTGGTGTTCTTTAACACCACCCCGGCGGTGTGCGGGCCGGTGATTGGCGTGACCGCCGCGATGGAGGAAGCGCGGGCTAACGGCGCCGCTATTGACGATGGCGCCATCAACGGGATCAAAGTGGGTCTGATGGGGCCGCTGGCCGGCGTGGGCGACCCGCTGGTATGGGGCACGCTGCGGCCAATTACCGCCGCCCTCGGCGCCTCGCTGGCGCTCTCCGGGAATATTCTTGGCCCCCTGCTATTCTTCTTCATTTTCAACGCAGTACGTCTGGCGATGAAGTGGTACGGGCTGCAGCTTGGCTTCCGTAAAGGGGTCAATATCGTCAGCGATATGGGCGGCAACCTGCTGCAAAAGCTGACCGAAGGCGCCTCCATTCTTGGCCTGTTTGTGATGGGCGTGTTGGTCACCAAGTGGACCACTATCAACGTACCGCTGGTGGTCTCGCAAACGCCGGGCGCCGATGGCTCGACCGTCACCATGACCGTACAGAACATCCTCGATCAGCTCTGCCCCGGGCTGCTGGCTTTGGGCCTGACGCTGCTGATGGTGCATCTGCTTAATAAGAAAGTGAACCCAGTATGGCTGATTTTCGCCCTCTTCGGTTTGGGGATTATCGGTAACGCGCTGGGCTTCCTGTCCTGATTATTCCGCCCCGGCGATGCCGGGGCTACTTCAACAAGTTAGCCCCAACAGATTGCGCAGTACGGCAAAGCGGCAACCGAACGTATCCCTGGGAGCGTAGATTCACTGCGTGACCAGGGCGTGAAGAAAGCCAACACAGCCGTAATGCGAAAGATGAAGGGGATGAGGTGGTAAATATGCAAACAACAGCCCTGCGCCTGTACGGCAAACGCGACCTGCGCCTGGAAACCTTCGAACTACCGGCGATGCAGGATGATGAAATCCTCGCCCGGGTGGTCACCGACAGCCTGTGCCTCTCCTCATGGAAAGAGGCGAATCAGGGTGAGGACCACAAAAAGGTGCCGGACGATGTGGCGACCAACCCGATTATCATCGGCCATGAGTTTTGCGGGGAAATTATCGCCGTCGGTAAAAAGTGGCAGCACAAGTTTCACGCTGGTCAACGCTATGTTATTCAGGCCAACCTGCAGTTGCCGGATCGCCCGGACTGCCCCGGCTATTCCTTCCCGTGGATCGGTGGCGAAGCCACCCACGTGGTGATCCCCAACGAGGTGATGGAACAGGATTGTTTGCTTTCCTGGGAAGGCGATACCTGGTTTGAAGGTTCGCTGGTGGAGCCGCTCTCCTGCGTGATTGGCGCCTTCAATGCCAACTACCATTTGCAGGAAGGCAGCTATAACCATGTGATGGGCATTCGTCCGCAGGGGCGCACGCTGATCCTCGGCGGCACCGGCCCGATGGGGCTACTGGCTATCGACTACGCGCTGCATGGCCCGATCAATCCGGCGCTGCTGGTGGTCACCGACACCAATAAGCCAAAGCTCAGCTATGCGCGCCAGCACTATCCCTCCGAGCCGCAAACGCTGATCCACTATCTTGATGGGCGTGACGCCAGCCGCGAAACGCTGATGGCGCTCTCCGGCGGCCACGGTTTTGACGATATCTTCGTCTTCGTCCCTAACGAACAGCTCATCACTCTGGCATCCTCGCTGCTGGCCGCAGACGGCTGCCTGAACTTCTTCGCCGGTCCGCAGGATAAGCAGTTCAGCGCGCCGATCAATTTTTACGATGTGCATTACGCATTTACCCACTACGTCGGCACCTCCGGCGGCAATACCGACGATATGCGCGCCGCCGTAGCGCTGATGCAGGCGAAAAAAGTCCAGACCGCGAAGGTGGTGACCCATATTCTGGGGCTGAACGCGGCGGGCGAGACGACCCTGGATTTACCGGCGGTGGGAGGCGGTAAAAAGCTGGTCTATACCGGGAAAAATATCCCGCTGACGCCGCTGGGAGAAATCAGCGATCCGCAGCTGGCGGCGATTATGGAGCGCCATCACGGTATCTGGTCAAAAGAGGCGGAGGTGTATCTGCTGGCCCACGCGGAGGATATTGTTCATGATTAATCGTGATACGCAGCTGTGCATGTCGTTGGCCGGTCGTCCGGGCAACTTCGGCACCCGCTTTCACAACTATCTGTATGAAAAGCTGGGGCTGAACTATATCTATAAAGCGTTTACGACCCAGGATATTGCCGCGGCGGTAAACGGCGTGCGCGCATTAGGCGTTCGCGGCTGCGCGGTCTCGATGCCGTTTAAAGAGAGCTGCATACCGTTTCTCGACGCTCTTGACCCTTCGGCAAAGGTGATTGATTCGGTCAATACCATCGTCAACGACGACGGCAGGCTGACCGGGCTGAATACCGACTATATCGCGGTAAAAAGCCTGATTGACAGCCATCGGCTCGACGCCTCTGCCAAAGTGATGATCCAGGGCAGCGGCGGAATGGGCAAAGCGGTCATCGCCGCCTTCCGCGATGCCGGTTTCCGCGATGTGATTATCGCCGCCCGCCATCGCGAGCGCGGCCTGGCGCTGGCGAAGCAGTACGGTTTCCAGTGGCAGCCCAAGCCAGAGGGAATCGCAGCGGATATTCTGGTTAACGTCACGCCGCTCGGCATGGCGGGCGGTACGGAAAGCGAAACCCTGGCCTTTAGCCAGACAATGGTGGAACGGGCCGCCGTGATATTTGACGTGGTCGCGCTACCGCCGGAAACCCCGCTCATCAAGCTGGCGCAGAGGCTGGACAAGCACGTTATCAGCGGCGCGGAGGTGATTGCCCTGCAGGCGGTGGAGCAATTTGCGCTCTACACCGGCGTGCGCCCGGACGCGGCGCTGGTCGCTGAAGCCGCGGCCTTTGCCAGAGGATAAGGGCAAAACGGAGAGCGCCAGGGAGGGCGCCCTAATAACCGTTGATCAGGAAGTCGATTGCATCGCGCAGCGCAGCCCTGTCCGCCGTCAAATCAGCGACGCGCTTGCCCAGTTCTTTTTGCGGCAAACCCGCCATCATATGCGTCATCACAATATAAGTTTGACCGGCAATCGTAATCACGGGACAAATTTTGGTCGGGGGCTGGGTATCGGGTAGTTGGTTTTGTTCTATCACAGGGGCAACCAGGATATGCTTCAGGACATTCGCGACCGGATGCTGCAGGTTGATTAAATAAGGGAAAACCTTTTTACCGCTTCCCGTATTCTCATAAGCGCAATATTGTTCCATCAGAACGGCCTTTGAAAATCACTAAACGAACCGTTTTCTTCTACCCATTGGTTAATCGTATCGATCGATTTCTTATTGTCTCGTAACCACTCTTCACGTTTGTGCTCACGAAGTTTTTCAAGCAAAGCTTCCGTTAAAACCGCCGAAATGTTGATTTTAAGTTTACGCGCCTCTTCCAGGATTTCAGGCGAAAGCGAGACATTGACTGATTTTTTAACGTTCGACGTAGTGCGCATGATAGCCCCCATGATAATGCGCATGACATGCCTCAGATTAGCGTAATAAACGAGCATTTTCTATTCCTTTGCCTGTGAATCATCAACGTAAAACTAAGCGGTTCCCGCTAACCTGTCACGCCCGGTAGAGTCAGTCTGCGAGGCGCTTTCCAGTTTAATTCAGAGAATCCCAGCGCCAGAAATCGCCGTTCCGCTATGTTCAGCGCGTCTCAGCGTGAGCCACGTCAGCAAGCGGTAAGATATCCTGTGATAACATCCCTGCCCGAATAATCATCTGGCCAAATGGAGAAATGATGGAACTGCTGCTATTAAGTAACTCAACGCTACCGGGCAAAGCCTGGCTGGAACATGCGCTGCCGACCATTGCCGGGCAGCTAAACGGCCGCCGTTCTGCGGTATTTATTCCTTTCGCCGGGGTAACGCAAACCTGGGACGATTACACCGCGAAAACCGCCGCCGTCTTCAGTCCAATGGGCGTCACGGTTACCGGTATTCACAGCGTCGCGGATCCGGTGTCGGCGATTGCGAATGCGGAGATAGTTATCGTCGGCGGCGGCAACACCTTTCAGTTGCTGAAAGAGTGCCGCGAACGCGGCCTGCTGGCGCCGATAGTAGATGTGGTGAAGCGCGGGGCGCTGTATATCGGCTGGAGCGCGGGCGCTAACCTGGCCTGTCCGACGATTCGCACCACTAACGATATGCCGATTGTCGACCCTAACGGTTTTACTGCGCTGGGGTTGTTCCCGCTGCAAATTAACCCGCACTTCACCAACGCACTGCCGGAAGGCCATAAAGGCGAGACCCGCGAACAGCGGATCCGCGAGCTGCTGGTGGTTGCGCCAGAGCTGACGATTATCGGCCTGCCGGAAGGCAACTGGATTCAGGTGACGCAGGGCCACGCCACTCTCGGCGGCCCGAATCCGACGCTGGTGTTCAGAGCCGGAGAAGAAGCAGTGACCCTGAACGCCGGCCATCGTTTCTGACCCCTGCTTGCTCTTGTCCCGGAGGAGGCGCGTTGCGCCTTTCCGGGCTACCGTTCCGCAGACGGCGGTGGGCCAGCGCAGTCTCCGGGTTGCGGCGTAAACGCCTCAGCCGAGCTACCGGCCGCAGACGGCGGTAATCCTGTAGCCCGGTTAAGCACAGCGCGAGCCAGGGATGTCAGGCGGCTCATCAGCGCTTAATAATCATCGCGCTCATCGTCCTCATCCGGCTGCTCCATCACGCTATAGGCTACCGAGCAGAACAACGAGTTAAGACGCTTCATATCGCCAAGCAGCGCCAGGTGCAGCGTACTGGTTTCAATGCTCTGCACGTTTTGCTGATGCAGGCGGTCAACGTGCGCGTGCGAGTAACGACGGTTCATAATGCGAAAACGATGTTTGCTGCGGCGCAGGCGGCGGGCGCTCGGCACGTCGCCGGAGAAGAAGACCGACATCGCCAGCTGCAGATTGCTGAGCAGCTGGTCGTAGAGTGCGTCCAGCTCTTTCAGCCCCTCCATAGAGAACGCGCGGCGCGCGGCCAGCGATTTATCGGCGATTTCGCTGCCCATTCTTTCGACGATATCCGAAGCCTGCTCGAGGTTGAGCGCCATTTCGATAATTTCCGCCCAGCGGCGGGACTCCTCATCCGCCAGCTCCTCTTTCGGCATCCGCGCCAGATAGAGCTTAATGGCGGTGTAAAGCACGTTGATATCATCCGCCATCCGCCGCAGCTCTTTCTCTTCACGCGGCTCACCGTGCATTACTTTACGCAGGCTTTCCAGCATCTGCTCCATGGCATCGCCAATACGCAGCGTTTCGCGGGCGGCATTGGCCAGCGCCAGCGCGGGCGTATCCAGCGCCGAAGTATCCAGATGCTTCGGCTTCAGACGCGCATCCAGCTCGGGCTCATCGCGAATCAGACGCTTACAGAGGTTCGCCATCGGCCCGGCAAACGGCACCATGGCGATACAGCGGATCAGGTTGTAGAAGACGTGGAAATAGATGACCAGCTCGGATTTTTGCAGCGGGAGTTCATCCATGACGTTTGCCAACAGATGTACAAACGGCAGGATAATCAGGCTGCCCACCAGCTTAAACAGCAGGCTGCCGAGCGCAACGCGGCGCGCGGCGGCATTGGCGCCGCTGTTATTTAGCATGGCCAACAGCCCGGAGCCGAGGTTAGCGCCGATCACCAGGCACAGCGCCACCGGAAACGAAATCACGCCGGTGGCGGTTAACGTCGCGGTCAGCAGCACCGCCGCCAGACTTGAATAGCTGATAATGGCGAACACCGCGCCGATCAGCGCATCCAGCATAATATCGCCGGTCAAAGAGGCGAAAATCACCTGTACGCCGTTGGCCTGGGTGATGGGATGCACCGCCTGCACGATCAGCTCCAGCGCCAGCAGAATCAAGCCCAGACCAATCCCCACGCGCCCGAGCTGGCCCGCGCGCGTTTGCTTGCGCCCGAGGAAGAAAATCACGCCGATAAAAATCAGCAGCGGCGAAAGCCACGACAGGTCGAAGGTCAGCACCCTCGCCATCAGCGCGGTACCGACGTCAGCGCCCAGCACCATCACCAGCGCGGGGGCCAGCGCCACCAGATCCTGGGCGACAAAAGAAGTCACCAGCATAGTGGTGGCATTGCTGCTCTGGACCAGCGCGGTAACGCCGATCCCCGCGCAGAAGGCGAGCGGTTTTTTCTCCACGCTGCTGCTGAGCACGCTGCGCAGGCGAGCGCCGTAGACACGCATCACGCCGGTACGGACGATATGGGTGCCCCACACCAGTAGAGCGACGGCGGACAACAGGTGTAGCAGAGTTAACACGGAATCAGCTTCTCCTTATATTTATTTGTTCCAGAAACTCATCAACCGTTACAGGCCGGATAGCGCTTTGCTTATCCGACGGCAACGATCGCAAGTTCCCTTCAGTATAAGGGTTTACGCACAATAAAGAGACAGGGCGCTCATTGAGCGCCCTGTTAGTTGTAAGAAAAGATAACGGTTTGGTGGATCAGTCGGCATCGTAACCGAGGTTCGGCGCCAGCCAGCGCTCCACTTCCGCCACGCTCATTCCCTTACGCAACGCATAGTCTTCCACCTGGTCGCGCTGAATTTGCGCCACCGCGAAGTACTTGCTGTCAGGATGGCTGAAGTACCAGCCGGAAACCGACGCGCCGGGCCACATGGCAAAGGACTCCGTCAGCTTCATGCCGGTGTGCTTTTCCACCTCCAGCAGCTCCCAGATCGTCGCCTTTTCGGTGTGCTCCGGGCAGGCCGGATAGCCCGGCGCCGGGCGAATTCCCTGATAGTTCTCGCGGATCAGCTCTTCGTTACTGAGGTTCTCGTTCGCCGCATAGCCCCAATAGACCTTGCGCACCCGCTCATGCAGATATTCGGCAAAGGCTTCCGCCAGACGGTCGGCAATCGCCTTCACCATAATCTTGTTGTAATCATCGTGCTGCGCTTCGTAGGCGTCGGCCAGCGCGTCTTCCTCAAGGCCGCCCGTCACCGCAAAGGCGCCGATATAATCCGCTTTTCCTGACAGTTTCGGCGCGACAAAGTCCGCCAGGCAGTAGTTGGCAAAACCGACTTTCTCGGTCTGCTGGCGCAAATGATGCCCCACGGTCAGCACGTGCGTGCGGGTTTCATCGCGATAGATTTCGACGTCGTCGCCGACGCGGTTAGCCGGGAACAACCCCACCACGCCGCGCGGGTTCAGTGTCTTCCCGGCGCTGAGCTTATCCAGCAGCTCATTGGCGTCTTTGAACAGGCGCTGCGCCTCTTCGCCGACCACTTCATCTTCCAGAATGCGCGGATATTTCCCGGCCAGCGACCAGGTCATAAAGAACGGCGTCCAGTCGATATAGTTACGCAGGGTTTCGATACTGGCTTCCACTTCCTGTACGCCCAGACGATGGGCCACTGGCGGCGTATAGCTTTCCCAGTCAAAGGCCAGATCGTTATCGCGCGCGGCTTCCAGCGTGACCGGCGGGGTACGCGGCTTTTTACGTCCGTGCTGAATACGTACCGTTTCGTACTCTTTGCGGGTACGGGCGACAAAATCATCACGCTGGGTCGCGGACAGCAGCGCAGCGACCACGCCGACGGTGCGCGAGGCGTTCTGCACGTAAACCGTCGGGCCGCTGTAGTTCTGCTCGATTTTCACCGCCGTATGCGCTTTCGAGGTGGTGGCGCCGCCGATCAGCAGCGGAATAGTAAAGCCCTGACGCTCCATCTCCTTCGCCACGTTGACCATCTCATCCAGCGACGGCGTTATCAGCCCGGAGAGGCCAATCAGGTCGGCGTTAACCTCGCGGGCGGTTTTCAGGATTTTATCCGCAGGCACCATCACGCCAAGGTCGACAATTTCGTAGTTATTACACTGCAGCACCACGCCGACAATATTCTTGCCGATGTCGTGCACGTCGCCTTTCACGGTGGCGATGACCATCTTGCCGTTGCTGGAACCTTTCTCTTTGCTGGCTTCGATATAGGGTTCGAGATAGGCCACCGCCTGCTTCATGACGCGGGCGGATTTCACCACCTGCGGCAGGAACATTTTCCCTTCACCGAACAGGTCGCCGACCACGTTCATGCCGTCCATCAGCGGCCCTTCGATAACCTCAATCGGCCGCGCGGCCTGCTGGCGGGCTTCTTCGGTATCGAGCTCGATAAATTCGGTAATGCCTTTAACCAGCGAGTATTCGAGGCGTTTTTTGACGTCCCAGCTGCGCCACTCCGCCTGCTGAGCATTGGCGGTATCGTCGGTTTTGCTGCCGCGATATTTTTCCGCCAAATCGAGCAGGCGTTCGGTGCCGTCATCGCGGCGGTTCAGAATCACATCTTCAACCGCGTCGCGCAGCTCGGCGGGAAGGTCGTCGTAAATCGCCAGCTGGCCAGCGTTGACGATGCCCATATCCATGCCGTTGCGGATGGCGTAGTAGAGGAATACCGCGTGAATCGCCTCGCGCACCGGGTCGTTGCCACGAAAGGAGAACGACACGTTAGACACGCCGCCGGAAATGAGCGCGTGCGGCAGTTCGCGTTTGATATCTTCGCAGGCGCCGATAAAGTCCTGGGCGTAGTTGTTGTGCTCTTCAATCCCGGTCGCCACGGCGAAAATATTCGGGTCAAAGATGATATCTTCCGGCGGGAAGCCCACCTCTTCGGTGAGAATGTTGTACGCCCGGCGGCAAATTTCAATTTTCCGCTCGCGGGTATCGGCCTGGCCCACTTCATCAAAGGCCATCACCACGACGGCGGCCCCGTAGCGGCGCACCTTTTTCGCATGCTGGATAAACGGCTCAACGCCCTCTTTCATCGAGATGGAGTTAACGATACCTTTACCCTGAATACACTTCAGGCCTTTTTCGATAACTTCCCATTTGGAGGAGTCAATCATAATCGGCACGCGGGCGATATCCGGCTCACCGGCGATCAGGTTGAGGAAGCGCGTCATCGCCGCTTCGGCGTCGAGCATTCCCTCATCCATATTGATATCGATAATCTGCGCGCCGCTTTCGACTTGCTGGCGAGCCACATCCAGCGCTTCGTTATATTTCTCTTCTTTAATCAGGCGCTTGAATTTCGCTGAGCCGGTGACGTTGGTGCGTTCGCCGACGTTCACAAACAGGCTGTCATCGCCGATATTCAGCGGCTCAAGGCCGGAAAGACGGCAGGCGACGGGGATTTCCGGCAGCTGGCGCGGCGGCAGGCCGGCCACCGCGCGGCTCATGGCGGCGATATGTTCCGGCGTGGTGCCGCAGCAGCCGCCGACAATATTCAGGAATCCGGCTTCAGCCCATTCGCGAATTTGCGCCGCCATCGTGTCGGCGTCGAGGTCGTATTCGCCAAAGGCGTTTGGCAAACCGGCATTCGGGTGGGCGGTAACGTAGCATTCGGCGATACGCGACAGCTCCTGCACGTACTGGCGCAGCTCATCCGGCCCGAGTGCGCAGTTGAGGCCGAACGTCAGCGCATCGGCGTGGCGCAGCGAGTTATAGAAAGCTTCGGTGGTCTGGCCGGACAGCGTGCGCCCGGAGGCGTCGGTGATGGTGCCGGAGATCATAATCGGCAGATCGACCCCCAGCGCTTCGAACTCCTCTTTAACCGCAAAGATCGCCGCTTTAGCGTTGAGGGTATCGAACACCGTCTCAATCAGAATCAGATCCGCCCCGCCTTCAACCAGCGCTTTGGTGGATTCACGATAGGCTTCCACTAGCCCGTCAAAGGTGATGTTGCGGTAGGCCGGGTCGTTGACGTCGGGAGAAATAGACGCGGTGCGGTTAGTCGGGCCGAGGACCCCTGCGACGTAGCGCGGTTTTTCCGGCGTGCGGGCGGTCCAGGCATCGGCGCTGGCGCGGGCCAGTTTCGCCGCCGTAAAGTTGATCTCCGCCGACAGGGATTCCATCTGGTAATCCGCCATCGCGATGGTCGTCGAATTAAAGGTGTTGGTTTCAATGATATCCGCCCCGGCCTCGAAATAGGCATCGTGGATAGCGGTTATCACTTCCGGCTTGCTGAGAACCAGCAGGTCGTTGTTGCCCTTCAGGTCGCACGGCCAGTCGGCAAAGCGTGCGCCGCGAAAGTCCTGCTCACTCAGACGATAGCTCTGGATCATGGTGCCCATGCCCCCATCCAGAACCAAAATACGTGCTTTTAACTGCTGATGCAGTTGCTCAACTTTGCTGCTCACACTCGCTCCCGACAACGCTCAACCAGACCGAAAAACTCAACAGACCATACTGGCACAAACCGAAGGGGTGGAAAAGAGAACAGCGGGCAAGATGAGACATGTTCAGCTTCACTCATCCGATCAGTCGGGTAGTGATTGCATTATCGCCAAATAAAACGAAAATCATTTCCACGATACAGAAAAAAGGAGTCCGCGATGGCGACCCCCGCTCCCGCAAAACGCGGCAGAAAACCTGCCTCTCCCGCCGCCGCTCCGGCTGGCGGACAAGTTCAGTCCCTGACTCGCGGACTGAAACTGCTCGAATGGATTGCTGAATCCCACGGTAGCGTGGCGCTGACCGAACTGGCCCAGCAGGCCGGTTTGCCTAACTCCACGACGCACCGCCTGCTGACGACCATGCAGCAGTTGGGTTTTGTTCGTCAGGTCGGTGAGCTGGGACACTGGTCGGTAGGCGCGCATGCTTTCGTCGTCGGCAGCAGCTTCCTGCAAAGCCGTAACCTGTTGGCGATCGTCCATCCGATTTTGCGTCAGCTGATGGAAGACTCCGGCGAAACGGTTAACCTCGCGGTGCTTGACCAGGGCGACCACCAGGCGATTATTATCGATCAGGTGCAGTGTACCCAACTGATGCGTATGTCGGCGCCGATTGGCGGTAAGCTGCCGATGCACGCTTCCGGCGCCGGAAAGGCTTTTCTGTCGCAGCTAAGCGAAGAGCAGGTTACCGGCCTGCTGCACCGAAAAGGTCTGCACGCCTATACCCACGCCACTCTGGTGTCGCCGGTGCATCTGAAAGAAGATCTGGCCCAGACGCGTAAGCGTGGCTACTCGTTTGATGACGAGGAACACGCGCTTGGCCTGCGCTGCGTGGCGTCGTGCATTTATGATGAACATCGTGAGCCGTTCGCCGCTATCTCAATCTCCGGACCCATTTCCCGCATTACCGATGACCGCGTGACCGAGTTCGGCGCGATGGTGATCAAGGCGGCGAAAGAAGTCACGCTGGCCTACGGCGGAGTGCGCTAAATGAGCGATCTGAAATCCTACTGGCAGGATAAATACCCTTCAGCTTTTTGCTGGTCTTTCGGCGACTCCGCGGCGCTGGCCGACGAGCTGGCGGCACTGGTCGTCGCGGGGAAAAAGCGCGGTACCTGCGGCTCGCTTGTCAGCTATCAGCAGGAGCAGCCACCCGTGACGCCAGGGGCATATCACATTGTACTGGACGGCAAAGGGAAAGCCGTCTGCGTGATACGCACCCTGACGCTCAGGCTCATCCGTTTTAACGAAATGAGCCCGGAGCTCGCCGCGCTGGAAGGCGAAGGCGATTTGAGCCTCGCCTACTGGCAATCGGCGCATCAGGCCTTCTTTGAACGAGAGGGCACCTGGGCTCCGGATATGGAGCTGGTATACGAAGAATTTGCCGTTATCGAAGCGGCCTGAGCCAGGCCGCCTGTTACCCCGCCTGCTGCAGATTGCCGTAACGCACGCAAAAGCGCTGACGGCGGCGATAGGCGTAGACATCCTCCACGTGGCCGTTGCGGATGCGCGTTTGCAGCTCCCGCCAGTAGTCGGCGCGCAGCAGGTCCGAATGCATCTCTTCAAATAGCGGCCCGATGCGCGGATCGGCGCACAGCCAGTGGCGAAACTCTTCCGGGAAAACATCGCCCGGCGAGACGCTATACCAGGGCTCGCTGGCGAGTTCATCTTCCGGGTAGCGCGCCGGCGGGATCTCACGGAAGTTCACTTCCGTCATATAGCAAATTTCATCATAATCGTAGAACACCACCCGGCCGTGACGCGTGACGCCAAAGTTTTTAAATAGCATATCGCCGGGGAAAATATTGGCGGCGGCCAGCTGTCGAATGGCGTTCCCGTACTCCTCCACCGCATCGCGCAGCGCCTGACCGTCGACCTGCTCCAGCCAGATATTGAGCGGCACCATCCGCCGCTCGATATAAAGATGGCTGATGGCGATTCGATCGCCGAGATCGGTAATTTTCGCTCCGGCCTCGGTTTGCAGCAGGGTCATCAATTCGGGCGCAATTTGCCGTTTCTCCAGCACGAAGTTCTCAAACTCCTGGGTATCGGCCATCCGTCCCACGCGGTCGTGCTCTTTGACCAGCTGATAGCAGGCGCGCACGTGGGCGGCTGTCATCTCTTTCTGCGGCGCGAAGCGGTCCTTGATGATCTTAAATACCCGGTCAAACCCCGGCAAAGTAAACACCAGCATCACCATGCCGCGAATCCCCGGCGCTTCAATAAATTGCTCATCACTTTGGGAAATGTAGTGCAGGTATTCCCGATAGCTCTCGGTTTTCGCATGCTTCTGGCAGCCAATTGCCATATACAGTTCGGCGGTGGTTTTACCCGGGAGAATCTCACGCAGCCACTCAACCAGCGCGCCGGGCAGCGGCGCGTAAACCATAAAATAGGAGCGGGCGAAGCCAAAAACGATGCTGGCTTCGGCGTGCGTTGTCAGACAGGCATCGACAAACAGTTCACCTTCATCAGAACGATGGATAGGGAGAAGAAAAGGCAGCGTCGCTATTGGCGTGACGAGTTTACCCACCAGCCAGGCCGCCTTATTGCGATAAAACAGTTCGTTCGCCACCTGCAGATGTGAGCGGGAAAGTAGCTCGCTGCCAAGCGCTTCCTGCAGGCAAGCGGTGATATATCCGATATCGCGCGCGCTGTTTTGCCACGGCAGGCGGAGAGGAAGATCGGATAACACTTTGCGTAATAACGTGTCCCAGCCCCGGTTAGGGAAGAAATCTTTAGCCAGCGGCCGCGGGATGGAACGTAAGCGCCGCTCCGGCTGCGAGCTGAAAATAAAAAGCCGCTCGGGAGTCAGCGAGCGGTGGTCAAACAACCGGCAATAGACGGAATTAAAAAAGCTCTCCGCAATTTCGAAGCGAGGGTAATCCGGCAGCAGGCGGGTATAGTGCTCTTTCACCCGCAGCAAAAAATCGGTATCGGTATTTTTCCCATCAGTAATGCAGCGCAGCTGTTCGACGACCAGGCCGACATGGTGATCGTAAAGGTGAATACGCTGCTTCATCGCCTGCTGGACGGTATGCCAGTCAGCCTGTTCAAAGCGCTGCTGGGCGCCGGAAGTCACTTCAAGAAAACGACCATACTGGGCGTCAAAACCCTGCAAAATAGTTTGAGCAATCAATAGTTCCAGGCCACGCGTCATCGCTTCCCCCTCACCCATCCCTCTCCCCCGGAGAGAGGGAGAGGGGGAAATTATCAGAACTGATCTTCTTCTGTAGAGCCGGTTAACGCCGTGACTGACGAGGCTCCGCCCTGGATAATGGTGGTCACCTTATCGAAGTAGCCGGTGCCCACTTCCTGCTGATGAGAGACAAAGGTGTAGCCATCTTTAGCCGCCGCGAACTCCGGCTGCTGGACTTTCTCAACATAATGCTTCATGCCCTCGCCCTGGGCGTAAGCGTGCGCCAGATCAAACATGTTGAACCACATACTGTGGATACCCGCCAGGGTGATGAACTGATACTTGTAACCCATATCCGACAGCTGCTGCTGGAAGCTGGCGATGGTTTTATCATCCAGCTTTTTCTGCCAGTTAAACGACGGCGAGCAGTTGTAGGCCAGCAGTTTACCCGGATATTTCGCGTGAATCGCATCGGCAAAGCGCTTCGCCAGCTCAAGGTCCGGGGTGGAAGTTTCACACCACACCAGGTCGGCATAGGGCGCGTAGGCCAGCCCGCGGCTGATCGCCTGTTCGATACCGGCATGGGTGCGGAAGAAACCTTCGCTGGTACGGTCTCCGGTGATGAACTGACGATCGTAAGGATCGCAGTCTGAGGTAATTAAATCCGCCGCATCGGCGTCAGTACGGGCAATCACCAGGGTTGGCACGCCCATCACATCCGCCGCCAGGCGCGCGGCAACCAGTTTCTGAATCGCCTCTTGCGTGGGGACCAGCACTTTGCCGCCCATATGGCCGCACTTCTTCACCGATGCCAGCTGGTCTTCGAAGTGTACGGCCGCTGCACCGGCCTCAATCATCGATTTCATCAGCTCAAACGCATTAAGCACGCCGCCAAATCCCGCTTCCGCGTCGGCGACGATCGGCAGGAAATAATCGGTATAACGCGGATCGTTCGGCTCAATGCCCGCAGACCACTGGATCTGATCTGCACGGCGGAAGGTGTTGTTGATCCGATCGACAACCGCCGGTACCGAGTTTGCCGGATAGAGCGATTGATCCGGATACATGCTGGAGGCCAGGTTGGCATCCGCCGCGACCTGCCAGCCGGAAAGATAAATCGCTTCAATGCCCGCTTTCGCCTGCTGCAGCGCCTGCCCGCCGGTCAGCGCGCCCAGGCTGTTGACGTAGCCTTTTTTCGCTTCGCCGTGCAGGAGTCGCCACATCTTTGCCGCGCCCAGTTGCGCCAGCGTACACTCCGGGTTGACCGAGCCGCGTAGCTTCACCACGTCCTCGGCGCTGTATGGGCGGGTAATCCCTTCCCAGCGCGGTTTCGTCCACTCTTTGTTTAATTCTTCGATTTGTTGGGTACGAGTCTTCATGTGCAGATGCTCCATATTGTTGTGTGGTGAATTAGGCCAGAAGGCGATAGCCCGGCAGGGTTAAGAAATCGATCAGCTCGTCGGAGGTGGTGATCTGTTCCATCAGACGAGCGGCTTCATCAAAACGCCCGCTGCTGTAGCGGTGCTCGCCCAGTTCGTCCTGAATCACCCGCATCTCTTCGGCCAGCCACTGGCGGAACAGCGCTTTGGTAACAGGTGTGCCGTTACTGAGGGTTTTCTCATGATGGATCCACTGCCAAATCGAGGTACGGGAGATTTCGGCCGTTGCCGCATCTTCCATCAGGCCATAGATCGGTACGCAGCCGTTGCCGGAGATCCACGCTTCGATGTACTGCACCGCCACGCGAATATTGGCGCGCATGCCCTCTTCGGTCCGTTCGCCTTCACAGGGGGCCAGCAGTTGTTCAGCAGTAATCGGCGCGTCGTCTTCGCGGGTAACGGACAGCTGATTTTTGTTCTCGCCCAGTACGCCGTTAAAAACGGCCATCGCGGTATCAGCCAGCCCGGGATGCGCGATCCAGGTACCATCATGGCCGTTATTTGCCTCCAGCGATTTGTCTGCTTTTACCTTGTTCAGCACCTGGTTGTTTCGCTCGGCATCTTTGCTCGGAATAAAGGCCGCCATGCCGCCCATCGCAAACGCGCCGCGCTTGTGGCAGGTCCTAATCAGCAATCGCGAGTAGGCGCTGAGGAAAGGTTTGTCCATCGTCACCACCTGACGATCCGGCAAAACGCGGTCAGGGTGGTTCTTCAGCGTTTTGATATAGCTGAAGATGTAGTCCCAGCGCCCGCAGTTCAGGCCAACAATATGGTCGCGCAGGGCGTGCAGAATTTCGTCCATCTGGAATACGGCGGGCAGCGTTTCAATCAGCAACGTGGCTTTAACGGTGCCGCGCGGCAGCTCAAAACGGTCTTCCGTAAAGCTAAAGACTTCACTCCACCACGCCGCTTCCTGCCAGGCCTGAGTCTTCGGCAGATAGAAATAGGGCCCGCTACCTTTTTCCAGTAACGCTTTGTAGTTGTGGAAGAAATAGAGTGCGAAGTCGAACAGGCTGCCGGGAATGGCTTCACCGCGCCAGGTCACATGTTTTTCCGGCAGGTGCAGACCGCGAACGCGGCAGATCAGTAGCGCCGGGTTCGGCTTGAGCTGATAAATCTTGCCGGCTTCATTGGTGTAGCTGATGGTGCCGTTAACCGCATCACGCAGGTTAATTTGCCCATCAATGACTTTGTTCCATTCGGGCGCCAGCGAGTCTTCGAAATCCGCCATAAAGACTTTCACATTCGCATTGAGCGCATTGATCACCATCTTGCGCTCAACCGGTCCGGTGATTTCCACCCGCCGATCCTGCAAATCCTCCGGAATACCGCGGATCTTCCATTCACTATTACGAATGGAAGCAGTTTCCGAAATAAAGTCAGGAAGCTTTCCGTCGTCAATTGCCTGCTGCTGCTGGATACGCGCCGCCAGGAGTTTGTTGCGTTCTGGCGTAAAGCGGCTCACCAGCTCGGTCAGAAACTCCACTGCCTCAGGCGTTAAGATTTGCTTCTCCTGGTCGCCATATGGCTGGCTAAAAGCCAGTTCGTCAGTAATTGTCGCCTGCTGCGTCATGTGCTGCTCCTCTTGGTTGATCCAGTTGGCGCGAACGTAAGATCGTTGTGTAGTTTTCGTTCAGCACAATTAAGACTACGCATTTATTTTTCAAAATCAAAAACAATTTCCATTTTTAATTTAATTCTTAATTAACCTATTGATAACAATATAAATAAAGTTTAATTACAATATGAGCCGCGTTTCGGAAATAAAAAAGGCACCCGAAGGTGCCAGAGGCAAAATGCTGAAACGCTTTAGGATCGCGTTGTGTAGGACATTAATCCAGAGTCGGATTCATATGGCGTAGATCGTATGGTGTAATCTGGTAGACGTAATAATTCAGCCAGTTGATAAACAGCAGATTGCCATGACTTCGCCAGGTGGCACGCGGTTTGTTCTGCGGATCGTTTTGCGGGAAATAATTGTGCGGAACCTGTGGATCGAGGCCCGCTTCTACATCGCGGAAAAATTCGCTGGCCAGAGTATTGGCGTCATATTCCGGGTGACCGGTCACGAAGGCGATGCGCTTATCTTTGCTGGCGAACAGGTAGGCGTCCCCTTCTTCCGTCTCCGCCAGAATCTCAAGATCGGTATAGTCGCGAATCAGCGCCGCCGGGAAATCGGCATAGCGCGAGTGCGGGGCCAAAAAGCTATCGTCAAAGCCGCGGGTTAATAAGGCATGAGGTTGCAGGATATGGTGTTCATATACGCCGGAAATCTTTTCAGAGCGGGTCTGTTTAGGAATACCGTAGAGAATATTAAGGGCAGCCTGTACCGCCCAACAGACAAACAGCGTGGAGGTGACATGATCTTTTGCCCACTCCAGTACCTGCTTGATCTGCGGCCAATAGGCAACGTCATTAAACTCAACCAGCCCTAAAGGCGCGCCGGTCACAATCAGGCCATCAAAGTTCTGATCGCAAATATCTTCAAAGTTGCAGTAAAAGTTGTTCAGGTGTTCCGCCGGGGTATTACGCGATTCGCGGGCATCGATGCGCAGCAGCTGGATATCAAGCTGTAGGGGAGAGTTGGAAAGTAGTCGCAGAAACTGATTCTCAGTCTCGATTTTCTTCGGCATCAGATTAAGGATGAGCACCTTCAGCGGGCGGATTTCCTGAGTCGTCGCGCGAGTAGTCGTCATCACAAAGACGTTTTCATTACGCAAGAAATTGACGGCCGGTAGCTCGTCCTGCACCCGAATTGGCATAACTTTATTACCTCATAGCATACGTATAAACGTTTAGACATCCAGACAGCTGAAGATACCCAGGAATAAGGTGAATGTCGAGCCTGCAGGTGCAGGGTGAGAAAATTTCACGGAGATTTTTACGTTAGAATATAAGAACAAATAAAAGGAGCAATTATGGTTATTAGTATCCGCCGTTCACGGCATGATGAAGGGGAAAAACTGGTTGCGATCTGGCGTCGCTCGGTTGATGCCACTCACGATTTCCTGTCAAAAGAGTATAGAGTGGAACTCGAAACGCTGGTGAGTTCATTTCTACCCGAAGCGCCGCTGTGGGTGGCGGTAACGGAGAAAGATGAGCCTATCGCCTTTATGCTTCTTACGGGTGAACATATGGATGCGCTATTCGTTGATCCTATGGTCCGCGGCTGCGGCGTCGGTAAGTTACTGATTGAACACGCGCTAACGCTGGCGCCAAAGTTGACGACCAACGTTAATGAGCAGAATGAGCAAGCGGTCGGATTTTATCAGAAGATGGGCTTTAAGGTGACGGGGCGTTCAGAGACGGACGATCTCGGTAAACCTTACCCGTTATTGAATCTGGTACACGAATAAGATACGGAGCCGGATAAGAATAAACTTCTATCCGGTAGTTCTCAGGCCATAAAAACGCAAAAAGCCCATCCGTCAGGATGGGCTCTTCACCTGTTTGATGCCTGGCAGTTCCCTACTCTCACATGGGGAGACCCCACACTACCATCGGCGCTACGGCGTTTCACTTCTGAGTTCGGCATGGGGTCAGGTGGGACCACCGCGCTATCGCCGCCAGGCAAATTCTGTTGTCAGAAACGAATCTTTTACACCGATGCTGCGTTGGCTGCATTCGTAAAGTCAGTCACATACCTCAGTATGCTCCTTCCTTTACTTCATTTGCCGCCTTGCCTCAGCGTAAAATCTTTCGTTCCCGAAAATCTGTAATCAATGCTGAAATTGTTGTCTTCTCAAATCCGCCAAAACATCTTCGGCGTTGTAAGGTTAAGCCTCACGGTTCATTAGTACCGGTTAGCTCAACGCATCGCTGCGCTTACACACCCGGCCTATCAACGTCGTCGTCTTCAACGTTCCTTCAGGACTCTCAAGGAGTCAGGGAGAACTCATCTCGGGGCAAGTTTCGTACTTAGATGCTTTCAGCACTTATCTCTTCCGCATTTAGCTACCGGGCAATGCCATTGGCATGACAACCCGAACACCAGTGATGCGTCCACTCCGGTCCTCTCGTACTAGGAGCAGCCCCCCTCAATTCTCCAGCGCCCACGGCAGATAGGGACCGAACTGTCTCACGACGTTCTAAACCCAGCTCGCGTACCACTTTAAATGGCGAACAGCCATACCCTTGGGACCTACTTCAGCCCCAGGATGTGATGAGCCGACATCGAGGTGCCAAACACCGCCGTCGATATGAACTCTTGGGCGGTATCAGCCTGTTATCCCCGGAGTACCTTTTATCCGTTGAGCGATGGCCCTTCCATTCAGAACCACCGGATCACTATGACCTGCTTTCGCACCTGCTCGCGCCGTCACGCTCGCAGTCAAGCCAGCTTATGCCATTGCACTAACCTCCTGATGTCCGACCAGGATTAGCTGACCTTCGTGCTCCTCCGTTACTCTTTAGGAGGAGACCGCCCCAGTCAAACTACCCACCAGACACTGTCCGCAACCCGGATTACGGGCCCACGTTAGAACACCAGCCATTAAAGGGTGGTATTTCAAGGATGGCTCCACGCAGACTGGCGTCCACGCTTCAAAGCCTCCCACCTATCCTACACATCAAGGACCAGTGTTCAGTGTCAAGCTATAGTAAAGGTTCACGGGGTCTTTCCGTCTTGCCGCGGGTACACTGCATCTTCACAGCGAGTTCAATTTCACTGAGTCTCGGGTGGAGACAGCCTGGCCATCATTACGCCATTCGTGCAGGTCGGAACTTACCCGACAAGGAATTTCGCTACCTTAGGACCGTTATAGTTACGGCCGCCGTTTACCGGGGCTTCGATCAAGAGCTTCTCCTTACGGATAACCCCATCAATTAACCTTCCGGCACCGGGCAGGCGTCACACCGTATACGTCCACTTTCGTGTTTGCACAGTGCTGTGTTTTTAATAAACAGTTGCAGCCAGCTGGTATCTTCGACTGATTTCAGCTCCATGAGTAAATCACTTCACCTACATATCAGCGTGCCTTCTCCCGAAGTTACGGCACCATTTTGCCTAGTTCCTTCACCCGAGTTCTCTCAAGCGCCTTGGTATTCTCTACCTGACCACCTGTGTCGGTTTGGGGTACGATTTGATGTTACCTGATGCTTAGAGGCTTTTCCTGGAAGCAGGGCATTTGTCACTTCAGCACCGTAGTGCCTCGTCATCACGCCTCAGTGTTAAAGTGAACCGGATTTACCTGGAACACACACCTACACGCTTAAACCGGGACAACCGTCGCCCGGCCAACATAGCCTTCTCCGTCCCCCCTTCGCAGTAACACCAAGTACAGGAATATTAACCTGTTTCCCATCGACTACGCCTTTCGGCCTCGCCTTAGGGGTCGACTCACCCTGCCCCGATTAACGTTGGACAGGAACCCTTGGTCTTCCGGCGTGCGGGTTTTTCACCCGCATTATCGTTACTTATGTCAGCATTCGCACTTCTGATACCTCCAGCAACCCTCACAGGCCACCTTCAACGGCTTACAGAACGCTCCCCTACCCAACAACACATAGTGTCGCTGCCGCAGCTTCGGTGCATGGTTTAGCCCCGTTACATCTTCCGCGCAGGCCGACTCGACCAGTGAGCTATTACGCTTTCTTTAAATGATGGCTGCTTCTAAGCCAACATCCTGGCTGTCTGGGCCTTCCCACATCGTTTCCCACTTAACCATGACTTTGGGACCTTAGCTGGCGGTCTGGGTTGTTTCCCTCTTCACGACGGACGTTAGCACCCGCCGTGTGTCTCCCGTGATAACATTCTTCGGTATTCGTAGTTTGCATCGGGTTGGTAAGTCGGGATGACCCCCTAGCCGAAACAGTGCTCTACCCCCGAAGATGAGTTCACGAGGCGCTACCTAAATAGCTTTCGGGGAGAACCAGCTATCTCCCGGTTTGATTGGCCTTTCACCCCCAGCCACAAGTCATCCGCTAATTTTTCAACATTAGTCGGTTCGGTCCTCCAGTTAGTGTTACCCAACCTTCAACCTGCCCATGGCTAGATCACCGGGTTTCGGGTCTATACCCTGCAACTTAACGCCCAGTTAAGACTCGGTTTCCCTGCGGCTCCCCTATACGGTTAACCTTGCTACAGAATATAAGTCGCTGACCCATTATACAAAAGGTACGCAGTCACCCAACAAGTGGGCTCCTACTGCTTGTACGTACACGGTTTCAGGTTCTTTTTCACTCCCCTCGCCGGGGTTCTTTTCGCCTTTCCCTCACGGTACTGGTTCACTATCGGTCAGTCAGGAGTATTTAGCCTTGGAGGATGGTCCCCCCATATTCAGACAGGATACCACGTGTCCCGCCCTACTCTTCGAGTTCACAGCCTGTGTGTTTTAGTGTACGGGAGTATCACCCTGTACCCTGCGACTTTCCAGACGCTTCCACTAACACACAAGCTGATTCAGACTCCGGGCTGCTCCCCGTTCGCTCGCCGCTACTGGGGGAATCTCGGTTGATTTCTTTTCCTCGGGGTACTTAGATGTTTCAGTTCCCCCGGTTCGCCTCGTTTGACTATGTATTCATCAAACGATAGTGCAACGAATTGCACTGGGTTTCCCCATTCGGACATCGCCGGCTGTAACGGTTCATATCACCTTACCGACGCTTTTCGCAGATTAGCACGTCCTTCATCGCCTCTGACTGCCAGGGCATCCACCGTGTACGCTTAGTCGCTTAACCTCACAACCCGAAGATGTTTCGTAAAACATCGTCGTGTCGCGAAAATTTGAGAGACTCGAACACACATAACATGTGTGTCGTTTCAATTTTCAGCTTGATCCAGATTTTTAAAGAGCAAATATCTCAAACGTCACCCGAAGATGAGTTTTGAGATATCGGTTGGTTGTGCCTTTCACTCACAGCCAGCAAGTGGCGTCCCCTAGGGGATTCGAACCCCTGTTGCCGCCGTGAAAGGGCGGAGTCCTAACCGCTAGACGAAGGGGACACGAGGTGTCACGACTTCGCAGCCGTCTTGCTTCTTTACATCTATCAGACAATCTGTGTGAGCACTACAAAGGCAGGTTCTTTAAGGTAAGGAGGTGATCCAACCGCAGGTTCCCCTACGGTTACCTTGTTACGACTTCACCCCAGTCATGAATCACAAAGTGGTAAGCGCCCTCCCGAAGGTTAAGCTACCTACTTCTTTTGCAACCCACTCCCATGGTGTGACGGGCGGTGTGTACAAGGCCCGGGAACGTATTCACCGTGGCATTCTGATCCACGATTACTAGCGATTCCGACTTCATGGAGTCGAGTTGCAGACTCCAATCCGGACTACGACATACTTTATGAGGTCCGCTTGCTCTCGCGAGGTCGCTTCTCTTTGTATATGCCATTGTAGCACGTGTGTAGCCCTACTCGTAAGGGCCATGATGACTTGACGTCATCCCCACCTTCCTCCAGTTTATCACTGGCAGTCTCCTTTGAGTTCCCGACCGAATCGCTGGCAACAAAGGATAAGGGTTGCGCTCGTTGCGGGACTTAACCCAACATTTCACAACACGAGCTGACGACAGCCATGCAGCACCTGTCTCAGAGTTCCCGAAGGCACCAAAGCATCTCTGCTAAGTTCTCTGGATGTCAAGAGTAGGTAAGGTTCTTCGCGTTGCATCGAATTAAACCACATGCTCCACCGCTTGTGCGGGCCCCCGTCAATTCATTTGAGTTTTAACCTTGCGGCCGTACTCCCCAGGCGGTCGACTTAACGCGTTAGCTCCGGAAGCCACTCCTCAAGGGAACAACCTCCAAGTCGACATCGTTTACAGCGTGGACTACCAGGGTATCTAATCCTGTTTGCTCCCCACGCTTTCGCACCTGAGCGTCAGTCTTTGTCCAGGGGGCCGCCTTCGCCACCGGTATTCCTCCAGATCTCTACGCATTTCACCGCTACACCTGGAATTCTACCCCCCTCTACAAGACTCCAGCCTGCCAGTTTCGAATGCAGTTCCCAGGTTGAGCCCGGGGATTTCACATCCGACTTGACAGACCGCCTGCGTGCGCTTTACGCCCAGTAATTCCGATTAACGCTTGCACCCTCCGTATTACCGCGGCTGCTGGCACGGAGTTAGCCGGTGCTTCTTCTGCGGGTAACGTCAATCGACAAGGTTATTAACCTTATCGCCTTCCTCCCCGCTGAAAGTACTTTACAACCCGAAGGCCTTCTTCATACACGCGGCATGGCTGCATCAGGCTTGCGCCCATTGTGCAATATTCCCCACTGCTGCCTCCCGTAGGAGTCTGGACCGTGTCTCAGTTCCAGTGTGGCTGGTCATCCTCTCAGACCAGCTAGGGATCGTCGCCTAGGTGAGCCGTTACCCCACCTACTAGCTAATCCCATCTGGGCACATCTGATGGCAAGAGGCCCGAAGGTCCCCCTCTTTGGTCTTGCGACGTTATGCGGTATTAGCTACCGTTTCCAGTAGTTATCCCCCTCCATCAGGCAGTTTCCCAGACATTACTCACCCGTCCGCCACTCGTCACCCGAGAGCAAGCTCTCTGTGCTACCGTTCGACTTGCATGTGTTAGGCCTGCCGCCAGCGTTCAATCTGAGCCATGATCAAACTCTTCAATTTAAGTTTGATGCTCGTGAATTAAACTTCGTAATGAATTACGTGTTCACTCAGAGACTTGGTATTCATTTTTCGTCTTGCGACGTTAAGAATCCATGTCACTTTGAGTGCCCACACAGATTGTCTGATAAATTGTTAAAGAGCAGTGCAACGCGGCTTTCGCTCACCGTTGCGAGGTGGCGTATATTACGCTTTCCTCTTTCAGAGTCAACCCGTTATTTCAGGATTTTTTCTCTTCAACCGACCGGGCTGTTTGTGAAGTGATTCACATCTGCCGTGTCGATGGAGGCGCATTATAGGGAGTTCCCGAGCATCCGCAATAGATAAATTGCAGAAAAATGACTGACTGCTGCATTCCCCAGCAAAACCCCGCTTTATACCCTGTTACACACAGAATTATCCACAGATGATGAAAGATGCCCCCTTATAAAGGCCATCTCTCTTCTCTATATAAGGTCTATCCAGGCGGCATCCGGGGCTAAAAAGAGAAAGATAAAAATTCGCGAGCGTTGCGCAAACGTTTTCGTTACAATGCCGCGCTATAACAAGGATGCCCGGTTGGGTGCGTTAGGTGAGTTTTTAGACAAAAACTCACCTAACGCTCTCTGTAATATTCAAATCCTGGGGATTTAATACTATGCAACAACGTCGTCCAGTCCGCCGCGCACTGCTCAGTGTTTCTGACAAGGCCGGTATCGTCGAATTCGCGCAGGCGCTTTCCGCTCGTGGTGTCGAGCTACTCTCTACGGGTGGTACCGCACGCCTGCTGGCTGAGAAAGGTCTGCCGGTGACCGAAGTCTCTGACTACACCGGTTTCCCGGAAATGATGGACGGACGCGTGAAGACCCTGCATCCGAAAGTTCACGGCGGCATTCTCGGCCGTCGCGGCCAGGATGATGGCATTATGCAACAGCACGGTATCGCCCCTATCGATATGGTGGTTGTTAACCTGTATCCGTTTGCTCAAACCGTGGCCCGCGAGGGGTGCTCGCTGGAAGACGCGGTTGAGAACATTGATATCGGCGGTCCAACCATGGTTCGCTCAGCGGCGAAGAACCATAAAGACGTCGCCATTGTGGTAAAGAGCAGCGACTACGATGCCATTATTAAAGAGATGGAAGCCAACGAAGGTTCCTTAACCCTCGACACCCGCTTCGACCTCGCCATTAAAGCATTTGAACATACCGCAGCCTACGACAGCATGATTGCCAACTACTTTGGCAGCATGGTCCCGGCTTATCACGGCGAGAGCAAAGAAGCCGCCGGCCGCTTTCCGCGTACGCTGAACCTGAACTTCATTAAGAAGCAGGATATGCGTTACGGTGAAAATAGCCACCAGCAGGCTGCCTTCTATATAGAAGAAGAAATCAAAGAAGCTTCCGTGGCGACCGCGCAGCAGGTTCAGGGCAAAGCCCTCTCTTATAACAACATCGCCGATACCGACGCGGCGCTGGAGTGCGTGAAAGAGTTTAGCGAGCCGGCCTGCGTTATCGTGAAGCACGCCAACCCGTGCGGTGTGGCGGTAAGCACCTCCCTTCTTGACGCCTACGACCGCGCGTATAAAACCGACCCGACCTCGGCCTTTGGCGGCATTATCGCCTTTAACCGCGAACTGGATGCTGAAACCGCGCAAGCGATCATCTCCCGCCAGTTTGTTGAAGTGATCATCGCACCGTCCGCGACAGAAGAAGCGCTGAAAATCACGGCGGCTAAACAGAACGTCCGCGTCCTGACCTGCGGTCAGTGGACGCAGCGCGTGCCGGGTCTGGACTTCAAACGCGTTAACGGCGGCCTGCTGGTTCAGGACCGCGACCTGGGCATGGTGACGGAAGGCGAACTGCGAGTGGTTTCCAAACGTCAGCCAACCGAACAGGAGTTGCGTGACGCCCTGTTCTGCTGGAAAGTGGCGAAATTCGTGAAATCCAACGCCATCGTCTACGCCAAAGAGAACATGACCATCGGGATAGGCGCAGGCCAGATGAGCCGCGTTTACTCGGCCAAAATCGCCGGGATTAAAGCCGGTGATGAAGGTCTGGAAGTGAAAGGTTCGGCTATGGCCTCCGACGCCTTCTTCCCGTTCCGCGACGGTATTGACGCCGCTGCTGCCGTTGGCGTGAGCTGCGTCATTCAGCCTGGCGGTTCTATTCGCGACGAAGAGGTGATTGCCGCCGCCGATGAGCACGGCATCGCGATGATCTTCACCGATATGCGCCACTTCCGCCATTAATTTACGGAGCAGACGATGAAAGTATTAGTTATTGGCAACGGCGGGCGCGAACACGCGCTGGCCTGGAAGGCCGCACAGTCACCGCTGGTTGATACCGTTTTTGTCGCCCCGGGTAACGCGGGTACCGCCCTGGAACCGACGCTGCAGAACGTAGCTATCGGCGTCACCGATATTCCGGCCCTGCTGAGCTTTGCCCAGAACGAGAAGATTGATCTGACCATCGTTGGTCCGGAAGCGCCGCTGGTGATTGGCGTGGTAGATGCATTCCGCGCCGCTGGCCTGAAAATCTTCGGTCCAACCGAAGGCGCCGCGCAGCTGGAAGGTTCCAAAGCCTTCACTAAAGATTTCCTCGCCCGTCATCAAATCCCGACGGCGGAGTATCAGAACTTCACCGACATCGAGCCCGCGCTGGCCTATCTGCGTGAGAAAGGCGCGCCGATCGTTATCAAGGCCGACGGCCTGGCCGCCGGCAAAGGCGTAATTGTCGCCATGACGCTGGAAGAAGCGGAAGCCGCCGTTCACGACATGCTGGCAGGTAACGCCTTTGGCGACGCCGGACACCGCATCGTCATCGAAGAATTTCTCGACGGCGAAGAGGCGAGCTTTATCGTGATGGTCGACGGCGAGCACGTCCTGCCGATGGCGACCAGCCAGGATCACAAACGCGTGGGCAATGGCGATACCGGCCCGAACACTGGCGGCATGGGCGCTTATTCACCGGCACCGGTAGTAACCGATGAAGTTCACCAGCGCACTATGGAACGCATTATCTGGCCAACCGTAAAAGGTATGGCCGCGGAAGGGAATACCTATACCGGTTTCCTTTACGCGGGCCTGATGATCGACAAACAGGGCAATCCAAAGGTTATCGAGTTCAACTGCCGTTTTGGCGATCCGGAAACCCAGCCGATCATGCTGCGCATGAAATCCGATCTGGTCGATCTCTGCCTGGCTGCGTGTGAAGGCCAGTTGGACAAGAAAACCTCCGAGTGGGACGAACGCGCTTCTCTGGGCGTGGTGATTGCTGCCGGCGGCTATCCGGGCAACTACACTACCGGTGATGAGATCCACGGCCTGCCGCTGGAAGAGACTGAGGACGGTAAAGTGTTCCACGCCGGTACGAAGCTCTCTGATGACGATCGGGTGCTGACCAACGGCGGTCGCGTGCTGTGTGCGACTGCGCTGGGCAATACCGTCGCACAAGCGCAGAAGCGTGCCTATGCGCTAATGGCGGATATTCGCTGGAACGGCAGCTTCAGCCGCCAGGATATTGGTTATCGCGCAATCGCGCGCGAGCAAGACGCGTAACAGAGCCCTCGGTTCCCCTTCGCCGCGGGCCGGTGAGGGGGCCACTTTGTGACCACCACACTCACCGTGGCGCTCATCAGCGCATAGCGCATGCGCTTCTGTTCCTGTCTATGCATTGGATTCAGATGCCTCACGCCGCCGCATCAGCTGCTAATCGAATGTATTTTTCAGTAAAACAAACAATTCAGAATCCGATTGCACCCCGAGTTTGCGCATCGCATTACATTTATGCGCGCTGATCGTTTTGATACTTAACTGCTTCATACCCGCAATTTGCTGTAAATCCATACCGTTAAACAGATGCTTCAGCACATCAATTTCACTGCGCGTCAATCTGGAGGTGACGCTCTCATGGTTGTGATTAATCCGCGCGAGGTTGCTGCAAATTTTCGGACTGAGTATACGCTTTTGCACAAACGCCCTTTTAAAGAAGTCCTCAGTGTCCGTCATCGACTCCCCGCGCGCTATCACGCTGAAGTTATGCTGATTGAGTAACTTCCGCAGCTCGTTGCTGTCATGGCAAAACGTATACACCACCACATTCAGCTCAGGGAACTGAGCTCCCAGGCGCAGTAAAATATCCAGCCCTTCGTGCGGGTTTTCTTCTGCGCTTTGCAAATCGGTAACAAGAATATCGACGGACTGGTACATCAGCGCTTCTGAGATTTTGCCCAGGCTCGACTCGGTGATCCGAATATCGCATGTTGCGTCAACGGATTTAATAAGTGTCGAAAGCCCGGAAAGCGTCAGGGGATGGCTATCCATCAAAGCGATCGTTCGAGACGATGGAGACGATAAATTCATCACGCAGCTGCTCCTTGCTTGCTGGCCGAGATGTCCCCGGCCCTTCGTTGTGTACAACACAATTCATGGTTAGCTCTTAAAGACAGGCAACGGGGCCAACTTTTGCCATCCAGGTCCCCTGAGAAAAGAGTTCACTGTCGTTGTGAAAACCCAGCTTTACCATCGCATTGCGCTTATGCGTACTTACCGTACGGATATTACGATGTAACGTCTGCGCGACACGAGAAACATTTTGCCCTGAAAACAGATGCACGAGTACATCCAGTTCCCGAGCGGTCAGCGGGCTATTTGTCCGAGTTGTCTTAGAAAGCAGCTGTTTTGTTTTCGGGCTCAACCACTGTCGTCCGCCTGACATGACTTCGGAAACACATTGTGCCAGCGCCAGAACCGGCTCGTGTTTTAATAGGATGCCGCGGGCATTCGACAAGGCCAACAGCTCAAGCACGCGGGGATCGCGAAAATCGGTACAGATTATAATTTTTATCGCTGGATGTGATTCATACAGGTGGGCCAGCAAGCGCAGCCCATCAAGCATTAGCTCTTTTTCGCCACAGATATCCATGACAATCAGCGCGGGTGGTGCGCTGGCAACGATCGGCGAAATACTGGCAAGATTTCTTACATCGTTTATAGGCTCGATGATCCCGCAGGCCTGGATCAACACGCGTTTGATACCCAGCGCGGTAATGGGGCATGCATCCATTATCAGCACGCCTCGACCAGGCGATCCTGCAAGAGAGGCACACGATGAGTTTGAGCTATTAATATTATTCATAATACTTTCCTTGTATTATTAGTCACGCTCCCAAACGAAAGGGATATTCTGATTAAAGCACGGACTCTTCCTGAGTCCGCGCTTATTTGTCATTACTGGTATACGAAGGTTAATTGCACCGCGCCGACGATAGTACCTGGCGTCGCTTTACCCTTCGAGCTGTATGCTCGCGCCTGCATATTAAAGGTCGTACTCTGGGTCGCGGCATTAATATCCTGAATCATCGTTGAGGCATTACCCAACGCGGCTCCCGCCGTATTTTGCAGCTCAATTTGTACCCCAGTTGCCGTTCCAGCATTCGAGTACATGGCACTCTCCGTGGCATCCGGCGTGCCGTTCAGGATCATAGTGGCCGATGAAGTCGTCGCCGGGCAACTTATTATTTCAATAGCGATAGGCTTCCACTCTGTGGCTGAGCCGGCACCCGATAATGTCGCAGCCATAATATTCTGCCCCAGATCCACATTAACCCCTCCGGTCGGCACATTAACTTTACACGGAGAAGCTTTAATATTACCAGTGATATTCAGCTGTGTGTCAGCAGCGCTCGCTGACTGCGAGAGTACAGCGGCGGCCAAACATAGCAGTAATGCCGGAGCTTGTTTGCTCAATAAAGATATTGATCCCTTCATCATTTTCCCTTACCGGTTTCCCCCGGAATTATTGTATTTCAGCACGAATAGTGGCCGTTGCGGTGAAGTCACCTGTCTCAGGCTCTTTACCTGTCGTGTTAATTGGAAATAGGCTAATCGACGATGTCCCCACCTGGGAGCTGTAGTCCATCGTCAGCGGTAATTCTCCACCCTGCGGAACGATTGTGTTTCCTGATGGGTTCTGGATTCTGACGCCCACGTCATTGTTGGTCGTCGAGAACGCGGTCGGGTCGTTCGCATCCGGGGTTCCCTGGAAGGAGAGACTCACCTTCACGCCTTCGGAGATATTGGTACAGGCCACGTCAAAGTTGACGTTTTTTGGCGTGAAGTTTTTAGCCATTTCGCCTTTAGTGGCAATATCGCCAGACATGATGCTGCCTAAAGGCACGGTAATAACGCCGCCGCCATTAATCATGCAGGATTGCGGGACGGTGACCGTTCCGCTCATCCAGACGGTTGAAACCGGCGTGCTGGCCTGAGTCGTTGCATCGGATGCGATATACACATCGACGACTTTGGTCAGAGGGATGCTCTGAACCCCCACAAACGGCCGGCGGAAGTACAGGGAAATCGTTCCACGCGCACCGGTTCCGTAAGGGTATTTGTCGCAGCTTACCGAAATGTTCTGGTTGCTGACGCTGGTGAACGGCGTTGCCTTTAAAGCCTGATAGTTGCCGCCAATAAAGACCTCGCTGGCTACGGCCAGGTACTCGTTAATCGCGTAATAGTTGAGGTTGCCATCGCTGTATACCTGGCCGGTATCCGGCACTTTTGCGGTAATATAAGCCCCGGTATAGCTGCCTGAGCAAGAACAGGTCACGTTATAGTTGCCGCTGAGGTTCCACTGATAGGCATTGTTGATCACCCTTCCTGCCGAGTTTTGCGACGGATCGGCTAACAAATAATTCATATCGAAGTTATAGGACTTCTGCCCGGCAGTCGCATAACACTCTGCCGCGCTGGCGGCAGTACTCAGCATCCCCCCCGCCAGAGCCAGACAAAGCAACGCCGCGTTTTTTACACTAGCGAAACAGCATAATAGGTTTCGGCGCGGTATCACGTCGGTGAAAATTTTATTCGTGCGCTCGGTCATTTCCATATTCCGCCTTACCGGCAGTCTCCATTCATAAGTTGAATACCCGATGTCGCCGTTTGTTCAGGCAGACGGTAATTCACCTGACAGGTCTGATCCGCTGAGGATCCCCATTTCAGCGTGAGCGTTCCAGAATCGGCCATGCCCGACAGGTAAACCTGGCCACCGTCGCCAACGATGCTGGCGCCGCTATTTTTGCCATCGCTACCCGCGGTGGCGCCGAAAGGTACCGGCTCGCCGTTGGCGCGAGTCAGCGTCATCAGTACACGCTGGCCGACGTTCGGATCAAAGTCCGCGCGTACCACGGCTCCACGAGTTGGGATCACCGAGGTACTGGTCAGCGTCATATCCACGTTGTCCGGTAAGGTTGATGTGTCGAGTGCGATCTGGTTGCGTCGGTATGCCGTGACGTAAGGCACTACCGCATAGCCGCGCCAGTCAGTTTTCACACCGGTGTTGTTGGCAATGCTCACATCACCCGCGCCTGGCGCTTTTACCAGCGCCATGGTTTCACTCAGCGGCTGGGAAAGCGTGACCCCGTTTTCATGCACCAGGATACCGCCCTGCAGGCCGTAATCCACGCGGCTCTGGCTATGGTCATAGCCATAACCGACATTCACCTCACCGTAACCGCCTTTGTAGTCGGCGCTGGCGTAGCCGTTCGCCTCTTCACCCTGAGAAGCGAAACCCTGGCTGATACTGTAATTCAGGTTGTCGTCAGGCAGCGCGGTACCACTAAGGCCAACGCTTTGTGAGGTATTACCGTTTTTACTGCTATTAAGGTTGTAGGTGGCGTAGCTTCCCGGCAACCATTTGCTTAATGGGACGCTGACATTCACAGCGACAATCCGATCGGTGTAATAGGTCCGATTTTGATGGCTGTCGACGCCATTGCGGCTATAGGTATAGTTGAGACCATAAGAGATTCCGTTCCAGGTGTTGTTGTAGCCCACGCTGGCCGATTCGGTAGAACGGTTGTTATTCCAGTACTCTTCTTTCACCACGCTTACCGACAGCGAACCTGCCTTTTGCCACAAGTTCTGGCTCAGCGTCAGTTCCGCACGGCTTTTCTTATGATCGTTATAATATCCGTTTTCTCCGGCATAGCTTTCCAGCGCCTCCTGCAATGTATAAAAGCCTGAAGTGGAATAGCGGTAGCTGGCCAGGCTGAAGTTAGTACCGGTTTGCACAAAGCTTTTGCCGTAGCGCAGCCTGTACGATTGGCCGTTGTCTTTATCCTGATGTTCCTGCCTGGACCACGCCTGGGTGATGTCGGCAGATAGCGCACCGATAGCGCCAAGGTTCTGACCAAGGCCGATGGCCAACGACTGATATTTGCTCGCTGCCTGTACCCCGCCATAGATCGTTGCGCCACGTGGCAAACCAAAAATCGCGGTTCCCTGAGTGAACAGCGTTTTTTCAACATCGTTGTTATATGAACGGTACTGGCCGCTAGTGATGCTGTATTTCAGACGTCCTTCGCGCTGAAGAACCGGAACGGAGGCAAAAGGCACGACCATCGTTTGCTCGCTACCATCGGCTTCTTTAATGGTCACGTTCAGGTCGCCACTGCCCGCCGTCGGGTAGAGGTCAGAAATGGCAAACGATCCGGCCGGTACATAACTTTGATAGATGACGTATCCGTTCTGGCGGATGGTGACCTGCGCATTACTCCGCGCAATACCACGCACCACTGGTGAATAGCCTTTGAGGCTGTCCGGCAGCATGTCATCGTCGGAAGAGAGCTGTGCCCCACGAAACGGTACGGAATCAAAAATATCCGCTGGCGAGTTACTGTCACCCAGCGTCAGCTGGCTTCTCAGTACGTGAATGTCACGCTGCAAATAGGTATTGATGGAATCCCAGTGCTCATTGCCGCGGCTATCACGGTTCCAGGTAGAGTAGTTACGTAAACGCCATGCCCCCAGGTTTGCCCCTGAACGCAGGTTCAGGTAGTACGTATCAGAACCTTTGCTGTCGTTATTCCGTGCTTCAGTGTTCGCCCCGCTAAAGCTGTAGTTCATCAGTAGCGCAGGTATACCCGCGTCCCATTTATCCGGAGAAACATAACCGCGCGCCAGTGAGTTCAGCGCGGCCTGCGGGATGCTCAGGTTCAAACGCTGCTGGTCAAAGCGGAAGCTGGCAGAGGACTGGTCTATGGCACCGGTGAAATTGGCACATTCATCTGCGGCTGCTATGCCGGGATACATGCCGATTTTTACCCCCATATCGCGGAGCTGCTCACCGCTCAGGCAGGGCTGGAGGCTTTGCTTACCGGAGGCGTCCGTCGCCAGGAAAAATTTCACGTCCCGGGTATCGACCTCTGAACCGTTGAGATAAATATCGACGCGATAGGTTCCCGGCGGCTGTAGCTCACCCTCTTCGAAAACGGATAAATCCGCGCTTCCCTGATCAGGATTATCTATTTCAAGTAACGCCGGGTTGAAGTAGCCCGCCGCATTAGCCAGTTCAGCCCCGCCCATTAACATGGCTATCTGACATGTCACTAGCAAGGCAAGGCGGGAGCGTGAAAACCGCCCCGAAGTATGACTCTTCGTTATAGTGTCCATTTAATTTTTCCATGTATAAACGTAGTTTGGATGACTAACGTTTTTTACTTCCCTGTTTAAGCAACAAAACAGAGCACAGAAGAGGCGCTTAGAGGCTGGCAGTCAGAGCGTTACTGGCGCCGCCATAATCGTTGATAAACTGCCAACTCAGCGAGCCGCCTGCGACGTTGGTAGGCAAATCGAAACGGGCTTCCGATCGCGGTGCAACCATCGTGACGTTTTTCATCGCGGTGCCATTGATGTTGACGTTGAAAAAAGTGATGTAGTGCGAGGATGGGTTGGTCACCTGAATCTGGCTACCCGCCCGCTTCCAGGCCAGCGTTTTCGCCGCCTCTTCAAGCGTACTCTTAACCCCAGAAGGACGGAAAATGAGCTTGATACGTGTTTTCACCGCAATTTGCAGGGTGTTTTCTTTCTTCTCGGCAGAGGGGATGGATTTGATATTCAGCCAAAACAAAGATTCTTTGTCTTCTGGCAGATTGCCGCCTGCGCGCACTATGCGCAATATGTTTTGCTGATTGCTATCCAGTCGGAATAATGGCGGCGTAACGATAAACGGGGCTTTTTCAGCCTGTGCGTTTTTACCCTTGCCTTCACTATCTACCCATGACTGGATGAGATAAATATTTTTATCGGGATTGCTGAGGTTAATGGATGCCTCTTTCTTCCCGCCGTCATAGATCAGGCGTGTACCGCCGACCACAACCCCAGCCTGCGAAGTCGCACTAAGGGCCATTAATAATGTTGCCGCCACTCCGGCGCGCCATGTTTTCATGCTGTCCCTGCCTGTCTGGATATTCAAAAAAGACCAGAGGCATGGATTGCCCCCTGGTCTGATTTAATTCATTCGAACTTACTGATAAACAACGGTGAACTGGGTTACTGCATTTGCATCACCCACGGTGACGGCATCGGTCAAAGAGATGTAACGCGCGCTGAAGCTCAGCTTATTATCGGCGGTGCTAACCAGAGGGTAAACTGAAGAGTCTTCGTACAGCGGAACAACTTTGTTCTGATCGTCAGAAATCTGAACGCCCACACCTTTAGCAGTGGTGCTACCCGCAGTCAGTGCCAGAACAGAGTTGTCGCCAGAAACCTGGGCGCCATCAAAACGTACGGTTGCGCCGGTCACGGTATCCGGGCAGTTTTTCAGGACCAGAGTGAATTTCTTAGCTGCAGCCAGAGAACCCGCTACCGGGAACGCTGTACGAGCGATGTTGCCCAGGAATACGTCCTGGTTTTGCGACGCAGTGTCAACAGTACATGCTGCGTCAGTGATGCTACCAGTGAAGTTAACTGCGCCGTCAGAAGCGAAAGCAGAAGAAGCAAATACAGAAGTAGCCATCAGAGCAACAGCAAGAAGATTCTTTTTCATTAAATGTATCCCTATTAACAATGTAAATCGATTTACCTGGATAGAACCGGAGATCGAATCAGTTTTGACAAAACCATGTCATTTCCCTTTTATTTAGTCCATGAAGTCTCCGACCCCAATTAATAAAACGCCGTACGGTTTACCCGAAAGACAAACGATTCATTTGAACTAAATTAGGGCTCAATGTAATTAGCTGGTAATTTGAAGTCAATATTGATTTTGACACCCTGCACCAAATTATTTTTATGTTATTTATTTCAATCAGTTACGATTATATCCTCCGTTTAACCTCCGTTTAACTCACTCGGTTTTTTCTTATATTCACGCACCTTATTTAAATAGAAGAATCTAATCAATAAAAAATACATTCGAATATTATGTTGCGTTGTCATGATGATGCAGATTTTTATTCCGAGATTAAGGCTATATTTAATCCCAAAAACCCAAAACAGGTGCATCAGTTCAACGCCCCCTTTGAAATACCCTGTTACATGCGCTCTACTAAACCCAGCTGAATAGTTAGTTAATGCTTCTTGTATATAAACCGCATCATGAATATTGCGAAGGCACACAATTAATCTTGAATTAACAGTGCTTCCGCACCTCGGCTAGTCAATGCAATGCTTCAGCCATGCATTAATTTAGGGGATAAGATTTAGTCGGCAAGTTTGCTGCCAGGCTATATTTTTTGCCAGATAAAAACATCGTTCCAGGAGACTGCCCACCTTGCTGCAACGAAACCACCAACCGGTATCAGGCCCGATACGGATTTATTTTATTTAGCCCGGGCATTAACCATTTCCGCCCATAATGATAAAGTGTAAAAAGATTGATAAAAAATTATTCAACCGAGGGATGTAGGTGTCAGCCAATTATCAGTTAGCGTTCTCATCAACCCGACACATGCAGTTAAAACGCTTCAAAATCAAACACTCTGGGTGACTTTCTTAAGCAACCAGCCATCTTCACATGGGGGTGGTTTTTTACGTTTTATTAAACCTACCCCTATAAAAATAGCTTAAGCATTTTTTAATCTTGCTTAAATCCTTCCTGGCGTTCTTTTTTAATAACCATGAATATATTATCGCAGAGCCTTTTTATCTTTACCTGCCATTTAATTCACCCCTTTTAAATTACAGTTATAACATAACATTTAGATTAATATCTTTCCTGAGCGATCATTCAGCCGGTAGACGATATTGAAAGATTTTCCTCAAGGTTGTTCAACTCAGGTTCACAAAAGGCTTCATAAAAAAACACGCGCTGGCTATTTAAATTCACATAGGTTGACAAACCTGTCGGAATAGCATTTTGGCTCTCTGCAGACATCACGCAATGCATACAGTAACAATATAATTGGCCGTTGCTCCCGCCTGTTTACAGTATGCCGGGGGGATTTCTACCAACATGAGATAGATTTTAGCGTAAGGAAAATTCTTAGTCTGTTCCGGCATTTTTGCGCTGCAGCGGGTCGTATTTTTCAGATATGCGAAGTTATTCGCCAGCAACGAGGGAGATTTGTCGTTCAGGCAAAAAAAAACGGGACGCAATGCGTCCCGTTTGAGTCGAACCGAGTAGTGTGAGACAGGTCAGGCGGAAAGGCCGCCGTCCAGGACGAGCGTTTGTCCCGTCATATAGGTACTATCATCGCTAACCAGCCATGCCACTGCGCCTGACACCTCTTCTGCTTTTCCGAAGCGCTTCATAGGAATGCTTCGACGCAGCGCCGTCCGCTTCTCTTTCGGTATATTGGCCATAATATCTGTATCGATATAGCCGGGCAGCAGGCAATTAACCCGCACGCCAAAGCGTCCTAGCTCTATTGACAGAGTCCGCGCCAGACCAATCATCGCCGCTTTACTCGCGCCATAAGCGCTCTGCCCGCTGTTGCCCTTCACTCCAGTGACTGACGACATCAACACCACGGAACCGCTCCCCTGCATCATCATTGGCTCTATCAGGATCTGATTCCAGTAGAAGATGGCGTTAACGTTGGTATCCATCACCTGTCGCCAGTTCTCCGGTCGTTGGTGAATGTGCAGCGCATCAAGCGTGATACCCGCATTGTGAACCACGGCGTGAGGAGCGCCGTAGCGTGCCAGCAGCTCGGTAGCAACACGTTTCACCGCCGGTTCATCGCTTCCGTCGCACTGAAAACTCTCGACTTTGCCCGGAAGCCCCTCGCCGGCCCGTTCCACCTCCTGTGCCGCGGCCTCATTCTGGCACCAGGTAAACACCACGTTCCACTCTTTCGCCAGACGAAGCACCGTAGCGCGTCCGATACCCCGGCTTCCACCGGTCACTAATATCCATTTACTCTGCATGGTTTAATGGCTTTTTTCGCTGAGGTATTGGCATAAATCACGAAGCGTCATGTTCGGATGATCAATAAACAGATCGGCGCCAACGGAGACAGCAAACTCTTTCTTTGCCAGTACCATCAATTCCACGTAGTCCAGGCTGTCGAGCTTCAGCTTATGTAGCGGCATATCTGGTTCCAGCTCGTCCATCTCCAGATCCTTCGCATCACACAGCATCTCGCCAACTTTGCGGTAAACTTCATCAAATTGCGTCATGTTTTATTCCTTTAATTCAGACTCTAAAATGGATGTATTTCGTTAACAAAAATTGTCGCCTACGCCGCCAGCGGCCCGGTTTTCAACGTCACCGTAACGGAAATCAGCGGTTCATTGAGGCGCCACGCCTGAATGCCAGCCACTAAAATCAGCCCGGCATGCTTGTCTCCCATCACCAGCGTCGGCTGGATGGAATAATAAAGCGATGTAATGCGCTGGCTTTCCTCCCATTGACTCAGCAGCTGAGGCGAAAAATGCACCTCATGGTGAGTTTGCACGACCTGCACCAGACGAAATACGTCGCGCAGGCTGGCAACCTCAGGCTGAGGAATAAGGCTATGTACGGTTGCAAGCGTTTCTGGCGCATTGACCAGTTCACGGAACAACGCCGCATCCAGAAAGCTCCACAGCGGTGCCGCCGGGCTTTTCACGGCGAGGAATCGATCGTACAACGCCGTTAATGCATCCTCGCCAAGCGTATACGACTGCACGACGGGCGATAACTCTAGCGCTTTAGAACTAACCAGCTTACTGCTGATGCCGGTACGTTGCGTCTGAACGTTTAACAAACTCCCGCTGAGTTGCATCTGCTCATGACGACGCGTTTCGCGGACCGACAGCTGATAGGGTATTCCACACGCTACCGGTTCGCGCAGGCGGCAGCTGAACACCAGGCCACCTGATGCCAGAGCATCTTTTTCCAGAGAAGCGCCGATCGCCGACTTTACATCCAGCATCGCGCGCATACCGTGTACGCATAATCCTTCCAGACCAAAACGCTTCGCTTCGGCAACGTCAAAGTGAATCGGGTTATCGTCGCCGGAAAATGCCGCCCAGCGTTCTGCATCACGCAGGCTATAGCACAGGGTCATCATTTCCCCCGTCCGATAACCAACGCTGCATTCGCGCCGCCAAAACCGAAGCTCAGATTAAGCGTTGTGCTCAGGGCTGCCGGGCGATGCGTATTGGGGACATAATCCAGATCGCACGCGGGATCGGACGAATCAAGATGACAAGTGGCAGGCGCTATCTGATGCGCTATTGCCTGAAGGCAGATAATCGATTCAAAACTGCCGGCGGCGGCGATCAGATGCCCGCTGTAGGATTTGGTGCTCGAGCACGGTATGGCATATGCCGCCTCGCCCAGCGCCATTTTTATCGCTTCGGTTTCATTGAGGTCGTTAAGTGGAGTAGAGGTACCGTGCGTATTGATATAGTCCAGATCGCAGGCGGAGATCCCCGCCTGTTCAAGCGCATGGCGGATAGTTTGCACCCGCGCAATTTTATCCTCGGCCGGCGCGGTAAAATCATAGGCGTCAGAGAAGTTGCCGTAGCCGAGGATCTCGCCGAGAATATTCGCCCCGCGCGCAATCGCGGATTCCCGCTCTTCCAGGCACACTACCGCCGCGCCTTCACTCAGCACGAAGCCATTGCGATGCAGGCTAAACGGACAGCAGACGCGGGTGATATCTTCCTGTTCGCTGGCCAGCGCTCCCAGTACGTCGATATTCCACACCGCGCAGTCAGAACGCAGAGACTCTCCCGCCCCCGCCAGCATCATGTTGGCGCGGCCATTGCGGATCAGCTCAAATGCATCACCAATCGCGATCGTTCCGGTCGCACAGGCTGCGACTGGCGTATTCTGATAACCACGTAATCCCCACAGCAGGCTGACCGCCGCGGTAGATACGTTAGGCATCGAGAAAAAACAGCCGAAAGGAGAACCCACGCCAGTGCGCTGATAATCATCGTAATAGAGTTGAGTTTCGTCCTGACCCGCCCAGCCAGTCCCCATAATGACGCCGCAGTCACGCAGATCGTAATGCTGTTCCGGCGCGTCATCGCCAAACGCCATCTGCATCGCTTCCCGCGCTGCGGCGAGCGTCAGCCGCGCGTAGCGAGGCAGGCGACGGCGAATCGCGGCGGGCACGCCTTTGAGCGAAGGTTCCTCATCGATCAAACCATAAAAGCGGGACTTAATCCCGGCAGCCGATTTATCGCAGTAACGGTAGCCGAGTTTGTACGCCATGATAGCAGCCCAGCTTTCAGCGGAATTCATCCCGAGCGGTGTTACCGCGCCATAACCGGTAACCACGACACGGCGCGGTGTGCTCATCGTCTGTAAAACGTCCATGTCTATGACCTATCCTTAGTGATTCATCGAACTGTTTTCCCCGCCCCCCAGCGCCAGCCAGAGTTTCATCGTGGAATACAGGTATTGGTATTGGCTCTGCACCAATGTATTTTCACTGTTCAACAGCGAATTCTGCGCATCAAGCAGCGTTTGATACGCCACGGATCCGTGGCGATACTGGCTCTCCACCAGCGTCAAACGTTGCTGGCTCAATGCCAGATCTTTCAGCTGCAGCCGTTTTTCCTGCTGGTACGTGAGGCGCTGCGCCATGGCGTTATCAATATCCTGCAGCGCGCTGTAAGCGGCGCTTCGGAACTGTATCGCCGCGGTTTGTACATCCAGATCGGACTTTTCAATGGTCAAGCGCACTTTGTTCCACTGGATAAAAGGCAGATCGAGCGCAGATCCGAGCGTTCGGGCGGGATTACTGAACCACTGCTGAAACACCGCTGCGCCCGCGTTCAGTGACGCATTCAGCGTCAGTGACGGATAAAAACTCAATCGGGCAACGTCAGAACCCGCCAGCGCAGCGCGTAAGTTCATTTCTGCCGACTGCACGTCCGGTCGCCTGGCAATCACATCTAACGGCAAACGCTGCGCCACCGGTACGCTCTGCTGAATATCCAGAGAGCCCCGTTCCGCAGGAAATTGCCCCGGCGCGCGACTGAGTAAAATCGCCAGCGCGTTACGGTTCTCATCACGCTGCTGACGTAAGTCGCGGAGGGTCGTTTCACGGCTCAGCACCGTTTGCTGCGCCTGGAGATAATCCAGTTGCCCCAGGTCTCCTGCTTTCCAGCGGGAAGTCACCATCGCCAGCGTTTCCTCAGCAATATTGAGGCTTTGCTGCAAATTGCCTATCCGCTGGTTCAGGCTGGCTATCTGCCAGTAAAGCTGAGAGGTGGTACCAATCAGCGTCAGCGCGGTCGCTCGTAAATCTTGCTCCGACGCCTGCGCCAGCCAGTCGGACTGCTCTCGAGTGCGCGCTAATTTACCCCACAGGTCAAGTTCATAAGAAGCCGAAAGCGATTGGCTATAGCCTTCCGTTGACGTTGTGCTGTGGCGCAGATTCTTGCTGTTGCTGGCCGTTGCGCCAACGGCAAAGTCAGGCGTCAGATTCAGGTCCGATAACCCCGCCGCCAGGCGCGCCTGTCGAAGTCTTATTCCCGCCAGAGCGAGATCGTTATTGCTTTGCAGCGTTGCAACGATCAGCCGTGACAGCTGCGGGTCGCCAAAATTATCCCACCAGTGTGGGGAAAATTGCGCTACGCCCTCGCCGGTATCCTCCACCCGCCAGGTATCGGGTATCGACAGCATGGGCCTTTGATAGTCGCTTTTCAGCGCCTGGCCGCAGCCGGTCAATACCAGCGCCACAGCGATCGTTGAAAGTAGGTGCAGTTTTTTCATTCGCGGGCCAGCGCCTCCGTCGGATGCAGACGGGCAGCATTGCGCGCCGGGAAAAAGCCAAATCCAAGGCCAATCAGCGCGGAAAATCCGCAGGCCAGAAGGACCGGTGGCCAGGTGAACACCATGGTGAATTCCTGAGTCATCAGCGAGAAAATCAGCCCGGCCCCGCCGGAACCGATAACGCCGATCAGACCGCCGAGAGTACAAATCACCATGGCTTCAATCAGGAACTGACGCATGATATCCGCGGGGCGGGCGCCGACCGAAAGGCGAATACCAATTTCATGCGTCCTCTCCGTCACCGACACCAGCATGATATTCATCACGCCCACCCCGCCTACCAGCAGGGAAATCCCAGCAATTGCCGTAATCAGCAGCGTCATCGACTGCGAGGTTTTGCGGATAGTCTTCGTCAGCTGATCGTTGGTCATGGTGAAGAAATCGCGCTTACCGTGCATGGAATCCAGCAGTTGCTCCACATTTCGCTGCGCAACTTCTATCGAATAGCCGTCGACGATGCGCAGAGTGATGGACTGTAGCGGCGAATCACCTGACATACGCTCTCGCAGCGAGGTGTAGGGGATCCACGCGCCGGGCTGCTCGCCGATATACTTCGGTCCTTTTTTCGCGGCCACGCCGATCACCCGGTAGGGCACGCCGGAAAGCTGAATAATTTCGCCCAACGGATCCTGACCGCCGGGAAACAGGGAGCTCTGTACGTTCGGATCGATGATGACCACCGGCTCACGCTCGTCCAAATCGCGCGACGTAAAACGGTTTCCAGCGATAAAATTCAGCCCCTGCACTCGGAAGAAGCCGTTACTGACGCCCGACAGCGATGCAAGAAGCTGCTTACCCCCGCGGATCGTCATCACGGTTTTACTGACCACTGGCGAAATGCTATCGATATACGGCTGTTTGCTGAGTAATTCCACATCGTCCAGGGTCAGGGACCGTTCAAAATCCGGGCGCGGTCTGTCCCAGCCAAGACCTGGCTGAATTTCGATGGTGCTGGTGCCCAGCTGGCTTATCTGGCTGAGAATATTTTGCCGCGCGCCCTCTCCCACCGCCATAGAAGAGACCACGGAGGAGATGCCGATGATAATCCCCAGCATGGAAAGGAAGGCGCGGATCCGATGCCCGAGCAGAGAGCGCCACGCCATGCGTACCGCCTCTTTGATGCTCTGCCAGACGGACGTTCGCCCTGTGGCCGCAATAGCCGGTAATCCCTGCGAAACCACCTGCGATATAACCGGATTGGCCCGGTCCGCAATAATTCTGCCGTCGCGGATTTCGACAATACGCTGGCACTGTTCAGCGATGCTGCGGTCGTGGGTCACGATAATAAGCGTATGCCCGGCCTGGTGCAGGCCATGTAAAATGGCCATCAGCTCCTGACCGCTGGTGCTGTCGAGCGCCCCGGTGGGCTCATCCGCCAGGATCACCGGCGCACCGTTCATCAGGGCGCGTGCGATACTCACCCGTTGCTGCTGGCCACCGGACAACTGCGCGGGACGGTAGTTTATGCGGTCACCAAGACCTAACCGAGTCAGCAGATATTTTGCTCGCGTCTGGCGTTCAGCGACCGGCATGTCGGTGTAGAGCGCCGGGATGGTGACGTTTTCGAGAGCCGTCAGATACGGCATCAGATGATAACGCTGAAAGATAAAGCCCAGATACTGGCTACGCAGCTGCGCCAGCTGTTCGCTGCTGGCCGCCTGCGCAGGCACATCCATAATGCGCATTTCACCTTCCGATGGTTTATCCAGACACCCTAGAATGTTCATCAATGTGGACTTACCGGAACCCGACGCACCGATAATCGCCACCATTTCTCCGGCATGGACGCGCAGAGAAACATCCTTCAGTACGGTAACGCTGGCGTTACCTGCGCCAAAATGACGGGAGATGTGCGAAAGTTCGATGATCGGAGAGTCAGCCATTTGCCACCCCTGCATCATTTTGCGCCATCACCACGCGATCGCCTGCTTTCAGCCCCTCTTTTACTTCAACAAACTGACGGTCGTTGATACCTACCTGAATCAGACGCTGTTCAACCTTATCGCCTTTTAGCACCTGTACATGATAGCTATTGGCTCCCTGCGGTTGCCCCAGCGCCATCACCGGCAGGCGTAGTACATTTTTAGCCTGCTCGGTGATGATAAATACCTGCGCCGTCATCGCGGTTCTCAACCGATGATCGGGGTTCGGCACGCTGAACACACCGTTATAATAAACGGCAGAGGCCTGTTGCCCCTGCGGACGAGCGCTATCATCCTGTAGGGCATCGTTCGGCGCGTCCTGCAGCCCCCCCATCACGCTCTGATAGCGGCGTTTGGGTTCGGCGACGACGTAAAACCACAGCGGCTGGCCGGGACGGACTTTCAAAATATCCGTTTCTGAAATACGGGTTTGCACCGTCATGGTATCGACATTCGCCAGAACCAGAATGGTCGGCGCTGTCTGTGAAGAGACCACGGTTTGTCCCTCTTTGGTGACGATGCCCAATACCTGCCCGTCCACCGGCGCGATGATCCGCGTATAGCCAAGATTGGCTTTCGCCGTTTCCAGCGCCATCTGCGCCTGCACAATTTGCGCCATATTGACTCTCACCTGCGCCTTCTGGGTATCGACCCTGGCCTGCGCTTCCTCGAGATTGCTTTTCGTTCCTGACCCGTCACGATCCATCCGCAGCTGGCGTTTCAGCTCGAGCTGGTACTGAGTGAGCGTGAACTGTGACGCCTGTTTCTGCGCTACCGCGCTCTCCAGCGCCGCTTCAGACTTACGCAATTCGCTCTGCTGCAGCGTTGGATCGATTTCGGCTAGCAGCTGGCCCTGGGTAACCCGATCGCCGGCACGCACGTACAATTTCTTTAACTGACCGTTGACCTGCGCCCCGACATTCACCTGCACTGACGGTTTGAGGATCCCGGTGGCCAGCACGGTTTTTTCGATATCGCCGCGATCGACAACATAAGCCGCCACCGGCTCAGCACGCCCAGAAAGCTGGCTGGACGCGCCCAGCACGCCGCCAATCAGCAGGATCGCCAACAGGGCCGCCAGCCCATAAAGTGACTTGCGGTGTCCGGCCATCATGGCGGGCCATCGACTGCTTGCGAAACTCATGCCGGCTCTCCTTCAGGGGTGAGCGCGTAACTATCAGCGCTCGGCAGCGCTTGTATGCGGCCATTTTTCATCGAACAGAGGCGGTCAAACAGCCCCAGCGTTGTCTCGCTGTGGGTCACGGTAATCAGCGTTTTTCCGTATTCACGACAGTGGTCAATCAGCGCGCGCATCACCTGCTGCGCGGTCTGTTCGTCCAAATTGGCGGTCGGCTCATCCAGCACCATCACAGGACAATCGCTGTACATTGCACGCGCCAGCATCAGACGCTGGCGTTGCCCAAGCGAGAGCGCGGGGTGGCTTTCGCGAATCAGCGCGTTTTGTTTTCCCGGCAAGCTATCAATCACTTCTGTCAGATTCAGCCCGCGCAATGATTTATCGATACGCAGTTGCTTTTTCTCATCATATTCGCGATCGAACAGCGTGATGTTTTGCAGCACGCTGGTATTGAACAGGATATCTTCCTGGCTTTGCAGGAAGAACAGCTTCTGCGCCTGGCGGCTGCTGACAGGCAGTCCGTCGGCAAGAATATCTCCCGCCTGAGGTTCGATAAGCCCGGTGATAACTTTCAGCAAGGTACTTTTCCCCGCGCCCGACTCACCGACAATCGCCAGCGTCTCCCCCTGTTTCAGCATCAATGACGTCCGATCGAGCACCGGTTTGCCGGGATCGTAAGCATACTGAAGCTCACGATAGTGGAGCCGCTGAGTGAACCTCGCAGGCGGCAGTAGCCCATCATGTCTCTCTTCTTTGACCTGCGGGAACAGATCGGCAGCACGGGTATCGATCACGTGTAGCTGGTTCTTACGCAGTACAGAGAAGAAAATCTGCGTAATGTAGGCCGTAAAAATCTGCCGCACGAAGCTGTAGGCAAAAAACTCACCCAGCGAGATGCGGTTGTCCTTCAGCAGCGGCAGTGCCAGCAGCATGAAAAAAACCATCTCAAGGCTACCAATCAGTTGATACAGGCTGCTCTTCACCTGTTCATAGACTCTCTGCTTCTGACGACAGTCAAATAGGGATAACGCGTATCGGGCGAACGCCGCCTGGCGCTGGCCATGCAGTCCGGCAGCTTTCAGCGTGGCAAAGCCCTGAATGGTTTCCAGCAGAAAATCGCTTTGCTCGGCGCTCTTCGCCTGAATTTGCTGAGTGAAATAGCGGTCGCGGAAAATCGCCCAGACGCTCACCAGCCCCATGAGCGTTACGCCAACGGCGGAGATGGCCGCCAGCATCGGGCTGATGAAACACATCACGCCCAGCGCGATGACGCCAACCACCCAGTCCACGCGTAGACCGTTATCCAGCTCAATTTTTTGCGCCGCCGCCAGCTGCCAGTTGGAGAAGCGGCTGTAGATTTCGCCCGGACTGCGCTTTTCAAAGTAAGAGAGCGAATGTGTCAAAAGGCGGGTAAAACCGCTGAGGCTTTGCATCACCACAAAACGTTTGATAAACCGCTCGGTTACGCTGCGCACAAGGAACGCCAGCAGGGTCGAGACCATGAAGGCCAGTAGATAGTAGAAATACGGAAATTCAGTCTGGCCGCCGGAAGAGAAAACGTTATTGATAGCCGAGCTGAGCATCACCGGCATGATGAACAGGGTCAGAGAAACCAGAAACGCCAGCACCATCAACCGATAGATTCCGGGAATCGCCGCGGTCTGCTTCAGGCTCATGCACGCCAGCGCGCGAAAACGTCGCGTGCGTTTATGCTGCTCCACAGGTTGAGCGGCGTTTTCCGCTTCCCGGTCGAGCACCAGCGCATAACCGCTAATTTCCGATTTAAGGGCAGCAACAGGCAAAAGCTGCTCACCAATCGCCGGGTTCATCACGCACACGTAGCTGCCCTGGCGATATGCCAGCAGCACATAGTGACTCGCGCCATAGTGCAAAATAGCCGGTAAAGGGAGTTCGGCAATCTCATCCAGATCGAAAGCCACCGGATAGGCCGGGATCGCCAGCTCAGCAAGGATGTCGCACATGGTTGAAAGCGCGGTACCATGGGCGGATGCCGGGAAGCGCTCGCGGAGCTCTTCAAGCGGCGCATTAAGCCCCTGAGTTTCTGCCAGCATGGAGAGACATGCCAGCGCGCACTCGTTCGTTTCTGCCTGATAAACCATTTGCGGAATAATATTGTCCATAATAGATCCCCTGGAACGTCCTGTTCTCTTCACTAATATTGCCGGGCTGTACTCTGTTCACATCCTTAATCATTGATGAAAAACAGCGAGTGAGAATGCCACAACATCCAGTCGGTAGAATGCTCACGAATACTTTGTTCAATAATGAGTGGCATTTCCTGCTTAAGTTTTTTTGCCGGAACGGGCTCATGAATAATAACTTTCAGCCCCTGCTCATAATAAAGATGATAAAAAACCACCTTCGCTGACATCATTCTCGCCATGCGGATAATGCCGCTGTGCAGATTGGCCTGGCGACCGAATAACTGACAATGCAGTTTCTCGGTTTTGTCCTTGCTGGCAAACTGCGTGAAGTCAGGTGTAATATCGGGAAACAGAATAATATTCCTTTTATTTTCAGCCGCCTCCATCACCGACATCATCAGATTGCCGGCAATATTTTTATTATCCTCATGAATTGAGCAATACGTGAGATTCACGCCACCGAGCTGACGCTCGGCTTCAGAGTGAGCATTAGCGCTGCGGGAGGTAATGACCGTCGCTTTCCCTGGAAATACCGCCGCGCCAACCATCGTACTTAGTACGTCTGAAACCATATGCAGCGGCGCGAGAATGACCGGCTGGCGCGCACGTTGTAACGGTTCAACAACGGCATTAAGCTGCGCGGAACACGCAGCGAGCTCCTGCATTATTCGGCGATTTTGTCCGTAGGTGACCGCCTGAACCAGTAGCTGCCGGCGCTGGGTCAGCCAGATGTAGTCAAATTTCTGCTTATCGTTGAGCAGACAGCGACGGTTTGATTGGGCAACGGCTGCCCGTAGCTTCAGATCGCGTCGTGTCAGCCCTAAACAGCGGCTGACATGCGAGAAGGCAAAAACAACGCGATAATTCAGGCGCCGGAACAGTAAACAATGCGCCCGGTAGGCGATAAGCTGGAGTTTATACAAAACCCATTGATATTTCACAATGAGGTTTTTCCAAAACAACGCACTCCACAGGGCAAAGAATTTCATTATTTCTCCGGCGCTTGTTCGGTTTCTAATAGTGAGATTAATTTATCAGAGAATACCGGAAAATCACTGTCCTGGAATGCCACCCACTTTTTGGCCACAATAAAGGCCGGCGTTGCATTAATGTTATAATAACGGGTCACCTGGGTCATATAATCCATCAGTTCTTTGACTTTCACGGACTGGCTGACTCTATTGTATTGCGCAACGCTAATCTTATTCTCTGCCAGCCACGCGTCGCGTTGGGCTGCATCACTTAAATCAATTTTACGCTTTATGACCGCGTCGTAAGCGCTTTTGCGGTGCGCCTCTTCAATGCCCATAACCTGCAGGGTAGCAAACACCGTTGCGTAGCGCGCCAGTCCGCCCTGGCCATCCAGGTTGAAGTGAAGACGCGCCAGCTTCTTGCCCGCTGGCATACGCTTTTCCAGCATATCCACGTTCTCTTCGTTCACTTCACAGTAATGGCAACCGTATGAAAAAATTTCAATAATATCTTCCCCGCCGACCAGCGGACTGTTTGCGACTTTTTCCGCCGCCAGCGATACCAGCGCCTGCTGCTCAACATCACCTTTTTGATTGAATACAAAGGCATGGAACCAAGCGGTGGTAATCAACGCTGAAACTACCGCAACAAAAACGGTATAAGCAAAAAGGGGAAGAATTCTTTTTTTCACGGGGGCTTTTCATCCTGAAAATAATATTTAACAGAGTCAGGTGAGCGTTGTATAAAAATACAACGCCCTGGCAGAATAAATACGAATCCTATTTACTCTGTTTTAATGAGAAACAGCTGTTTCTCAGCCTGCATTACCGCAGTTTGACATGGCTGCTGGGGTATAAGACTTAGTCACAACACCGTTCTTGTCAGTGCAGGTGTTTACTGCGTTACATACAGTTTCATCACCGACCAGGGTCAGTTCGAAGGTGTTAACGCAGGTAGTGCAAGTACCGCCAACAATTACGCTAGCTTCAGTCATGGTCATCTTTTTCATCTGTGATATCCTTATTTAAAATGAATACTAGGTTGAACATAGCGTTCACTGGCATATTTCCAGTCTATGCCCATTATTAAGAAGTTATTATTAAACATCCTCTTTATGTACCCGAAACAATACCCTGGAAGATTGAACATTCAGGTTTTCATTAGCGGATACGGCGCATTGTAGCCGTGGTTTTTTCATTGAGCAATACGCTGACAACAGCCTTGAACGATGATTATCAGATAAAGCACAACGCGCTGTGTGGGATTTTTCTTATGAAATCTTAAGAAAATAGAATAGCAAAAACTATATTCGCTCCAGATACCAGATCCCGTCCTCCACAGTAGCAGGATTTTTCTTATGAAAAACTGAGATGGCAAGATCATGTAATAAAAAATTTTTATAAAAAAATAATGACGAAACTTGCTTGAGGAAAATCGTGACTCATCTATTTCAATTCACATTTCATTAATATCTATTCATCGCACCGTTGCGGATAGACATATAGTTTCACATAGTTAAACCATTGCAAACGAAGACGCAAAATTTCATTTCTCATCTTTTTGGAGGAGCACCCTGTCGTAAAAGAACATAACAATGGGCTTCACTGCGGCGCCCTCATGTCGTTTGAAGTGACAAACCGTAAGCACTAAGCCACCATGCGCAATCCAACATACGCGTTCACGATCCAGACGCGTTAAAACTGAATGAGACGCTCAAGGGGAAAACCAGGGTCTGAAAGAATTGCAGCGCGCGAGGCGCAGGCGGGGGATTATCTACGACTGGGCGGCTTTCGGCTTGAAGAATACCGCGGTGGAGCGAATGGAGATAGCGAGCTGAGTTCAGAAACTTTTTTCGGTCGGCTGCCAGGTACAAAAGTCTTCGTTTGCCACCAGCAGCAGCTGAGAGCCTTCCGGCGCTTCCAGCCACGCTACGCTCACCTCAACGGATGAGTGATTCTGGCGACGCTCAATATGCGCCAGCGCCAGCGTATCGAGGTCAGGTTTCACGGTCTGACCTTCACAGGTCGTCACCGTCCTGTTGGCGTGCCAGCGCCCCTGGCGCAGCATAACGCGTCCCTGACGCAAAGCATCGCTGGTCTGGCGTATTTGCTCAGCGCGATAGCGGTATAAGGCGACCTGATCGCTGGAAAGCTGCTGCTTCTGCCCATCGATTTCACGCTGCATAAAGCTGAGTTCGCCTTGCGCATCAAAACGAGCGCGAATATGTTCCGGGGGTTTGCCGTAGACGTTGATTTCAATCAGCGCGAGCTGGCCATCCTGCCAGCGGTACTCGCTGGTCGAGGTATTACCATGACGCCATGGACTGAAGGCCGCAAGGAGACGGACCTCGCTGTCGGAATCTTTGCGCCAGATACGCATCGCCCCCTGGTTATCCGCATATCCGCTGGCGGTAAACGGCGGGAGAGAGGAATCATGGCTGCAGGCAGTGAGCAGCAATACGCCTACCAGCGCCAACGTGCGGCGCCAGGTAGACAAAAGGGGCCGACAAGCCCCTTCGATAAAACTGTACACTGCCACGCGGTCTTACTTAACTGCGTCTTTCAGAGCTTTACCTGAAACAAATGCCGGTACGTTTGCTGCGGCGATTTTGATTTCATTACCGGTCTGCGGGTTGCGGCCAGTACGCTCAGCGCGGTGGTTCACTTTGAAGGTACCGAAACCAACCAGTTGAACAGCATCACCTTCTTTCAGAGACTCGGTAATTGCAGCCAGGGTAGATTCCAGGGCAGCTTTCGCCTGTGCTTTGGACAGGTCAGCTTTGTCCGCAATTACATCAATCAGTTGAGTCTTGTTCATAAGTTATCCTTACAATGTGTTTATCGCTTGCTAAGCATCGAGTGCGACGGAAATGCCTGAAAAGCACTCTCCTGCATACACGCACCGATAGCCACGTTTTTTCGCCCCCCAAATGTAGACCAGACGGGGGGCGGAATGGAAGCCTTCAGACGCTACAATTCAGGCGGTAAATCACGTTTTCTGGTCTCATTGCTGAAAATTTATACCAATATTGCTCTCGCCGGCCTCGCGAAGGTCTGCCCGTAGCCCTTTGATCAGTTCAATATCGCGTTCTTCGCAGTCGGCCAGAAGACGGAAAATCTCCCACTGAATATCCCATTCTTGTTCAACGGCCGGGTTTTCTTTGAGCTCTTCGTCGGTCATTTCGCGACCAGCCTGGGTCATTTCCAGCATCGCGACGGTGGTAATCGAACTCTTGCTGACTTCAATGGCATGTTCGAGCGTTTCGCCGCTCAGCCGCGAATGAATCAGTTCACTCAGTGCGACGCAGGCATCGATCGCCGGATAAACGCCGTACAGGTCGTAATCATCTGCGGCAGGAATCGCCTCCTCCAGTTTTTCCAGCTGGCTGTCGAAATTCACCTTGGCATCTTTTACCGTCAGCGTTTCCCAGATCAGATCGAGGATACGGCGATAGAGCTGGCCATCAGCGAACTCAGTTTGCTGGCAAAACATGGCGTAGTTGGGGTACATCCGCTCGCACAGGCAGGCCATAAAGGTCACGTGCTGCCAGCTTTCCAGCTTCTCCAGACGCAGATGAATCGGATTTTGTAACATGATGAAATCTCGAAGTCAGAAATTAGCCGCAGTGTACCTGAATCAGCCGCGATTTGCTTGCCAACGCACAAACGCCGGGCGTCGGGACGCCACCGCATCAGCCCAGCGCGTCGGCTCAGGCAGGCGATAGCCTTTCAGGCAGCGTTCGACCCACATCAGCGCGCTATCCAGGCCCACGCGGTGCCCGGTACTCACAAATAGGGGATTACAGCGCGTTTTACTGCGCAAAACCCACGCCAGCTGGTCGCCTTTATCCAGCAGTGGCGCCAGCGCGCCGGGTTCATCGCCCAGCGCCTCGAACTTACCGCACAGCCTTTTTTTCGCCACGCCGATAGTCGGCACATCCACCAGCAGACCAAAGTGGCTGGCGACGCCGAGGCGGCGCGGGTGGGAAATACCGTGACCATCGACGAATAAGAGATTTGGCTTCTGCGAAAGCTGCTCCCAGGCCGCCAGCAGCGCGGGGGTTTCGCGAAAGGAGAGGAAGCCGGGGATATAAGGCATCGTGGTCGCGACGCGCGCGACCTGATACTCCACCAGCTCCAGGGAGGGATAGCTCAGCAGCACCATCGCCGCCCGGGTCACCTCTCCCTCTTGCTCAAATCCAACATCCGCTCCGCCGATCAGCGTCGGCAGATCCTGGTCCAGCCGATCGCCTCGTTCAACCGATGCCGCCAGGCTGATCTGCTGGGTGCGTAGCGATGATAAATCCATAATCACTCCTTAGCGGTGGTATGGCGCCGACAACCGATGCACAGCCTCCACAAATACGCCCGCATGTTCCGGGTCGACGTCCTGATGAATTCCGTGCCCAAGGTTAAAGACATGGCCTTCGCCCTGGCCAAACCCGGCGAGAATGGTCGCCACCTCTTCTTCGATGCGCGCCGGAGGGGCATACAGCATCGAGGGATCCATATTGCCCTGCAGGGCGACTTTATGGCCGACGCGACGCCGCGCATCGGCGATATCGGTAGTCCAGTCGAGCCCCAGCGCATCGCAGCCGGTTTCCGCCATCGCTTCTAGCCACTGCCCGCCGCCTTTGGTAAACAGCGTCACCGGCACGCGGCGGCCATCGTTTTCACGCAGTAGACCATCAACGATTTTATGCATGTAATAGAGCGAGAACTGCTGGTAATCCCGGCCAGTCAGCGCGCCGCCCCAGGTATCAAAAATCATCACCGACTGCGCGCCCGCTTTGATTTGCGCATTCAGGTACAGCGTGACGCTTTTCGCCAGCTTATCGAGCAGTGCATGCAGGGCCTGCGGCTCGGCGTACATCATCTTTTTGATCACCGTAAACGCTTTGCTGCTGCCGCCTTCAACCATATAGGTCGCCAGCGTCCACGGGCTGCCGGAAAAGCCAATCAGCGGCACTTCCCCCTTCAGCTCACGACGAATCGTGCGCACGGCGTTCATCACGTAGCCAAGTTCATCTTCCGGGTCGGGAACCGGTAATTTATCAACATCTGCTTTACAGGTGACAGGTGAGGTAAAACGCGGCCCTTCCCCGGCTTCGAAATAGAGCCCCAGCCCCATTGCATCCGGAATAGTGAGAATGTCCGAGAAGAGGATAGCCGCGTCCAGCTTATAGCGGCGCAGCGGCTGCAGCGTCACTTCACAGGCCAGCTCGGCGTTTTTACACAGCGACATAAAATCGCCCGCCTCGGCGCGGGTGGCTTTATATTCCGGTAAATAGCGGCCCGCCTGACGCATCATCCACACCGGGGTGACATCAACCGGCTGGCGTAGCAGCGCGCGCAGGTAACGATCGTTCTTCAGTTCGGTCATTTTTACATTCCTTTAGCGTTGATGCGCCAAGTTTATACACAAAATCATTCAATGTGGATCGAGGCGGCAATTGAATGAACCCCAGAAGCTTACTCAAGTAAGTGACTGGGGTAAGTGAAAGCAGCCAACAAAGAGGCAATTTGAAGGATAAAGTGTATGTAACATGTCACTCATACTCTGCCCGACACATCGCCACGGTATCTTCAATCAGGCGGCGCGCCACGGTGCCCGGCGGCGGCAAAAGCGGTAAATTGTCATAGCGATACCACCCCGCCTCCAGCAGCTCTTTCTTGTCGATGACAATCTCGCCGCTATCGTACTCGGCCATAAACGCGGTCATCAGCGATTGCGGGAACGGCCAGGGCTGAGAGGTCACGTAGCGCAGGTTTTTCACCTTAATGCCGCTCTCTTCCATCACCTCGCGGGCAACGGTCTGCTCCAGGGTCTCACCCACTTCGACAAAACCGGCCAGTACCGTGTGCACGCCGTTGCGATGGCGAGTATGCTGCGCCAGCAAAATAGCGTCATCCCGGCGGATGGCGACGATGATGCAGGGGGCGATTTGCGGGTAATAACGTTCGCGGCAGTGGCTGCAAAGCATCGCCCATTCGGTTTTGCTGGGATGCATCGGATGCCCGCAGTAGCCGCAGAATTTGTGCGATCGATAAAACTCCGCCAGCTGAATCCCGCGCCCCGCAAGTTGAAAAAGGCCGGCATCCTGATCGAGCACCTGGCGTAGCGATCCCATCTCATGCCGGCGATCCTGGCGCACCAGCCACACCGGATCGCCCTGCCATTCTCCGATTCGCAGCGCGGGCTGCCCCGCAAGATTAAAATTTACCGCTTCGCCGTAGGGCAATTCTCCGCCGGGCAACCATAATTTCTGTTCGTGGCTGACGATCCACCAGCCGCGATCTAATTTTTCAATAATACGATCCATATCTATTGCACTACCTTTATTTTACTGGCACTTTTAACATTAAATTTACATTTTGGTGAGCAACGTATTTCTCTTAAATCCTTGCGGAGTCAACCATGTTAAACCAGCTGGAAAACCTGACGGAACGTGTTGGAGGCAGCAATAAACTGGTCGATCGCTGGCTACAAGTACGTAAGCATTTGCTTGTGGCTTACTACAACCTGGTTGGCCTGAAGCCTGGCAAAGAATCATTTATGCGACTTAATGAGAAAGCGCTGGATGATTTTTGTCAAAGCCTGGTGGACTACCTCTCCTCCGGCCATTTTAATATTTATGAACGCTTTATCGGCGAATTGGAAGGCGATACGCCACTTTTAGCCGCCACGAAGATTTATCCACAGCTCCAGGCCAATACCCAGCAGATCATGGATTATTACGACTCCTGCCTCGAAAATGCCATCGATCACGATAACTACCTTGAGTTCCAGCAGGCGCTGTCGGATATCGGCGAAGCGCTGGAAGCGCGCTTTGCGCTGGAAGATAGCCTGATCGCCCTCGCCGTCGCCCACAGTCAAAAAGATAACGTCAGCGACAATATCGCGCCGACCGCTTGAGTTGTGAACCATTAACGCGTAGTTTACATACATTCCCCCTCGCTGAGAGGGGATGTCATCTTGTCGGAGTGCCCATTTTCCACACCGGAAAAGGCTGAGACCGTTTATTCGGGATCCGCGGAACCTGATCAGGCTAATACCTGCGAAGGGAACAAGAGTAAACTGCGTTTAGCGTCAGCCTCTTCAGGGCCGATCGCATCTGTTACTCCATCCGTCGTCTGGCAAGCCATATCCTGTTTAACTGGAATGAGCTATGTCTACAACAAAACTCACGCGTCGAGAGCAACGCGAACACGCCCAGCGCTTTATCGACACGCTGGAAGGTACCGCATTTCCCAATTCACAGCGCATCTATATCCACGGTTCGCGGGAAGATATTCGCGTCCCGATGCGCGAAATTCAGCTTAGCCCGACCCTTATCGGCGGCAGCAAAGATAATCCGCAATATGAAGCGAATGAAGCGATTCCGGTCTATGACACCTCTGGCCCCTACGGCGATCCGAACATCGCGATTAACGTTGAGCAGGGTCTGAAAAAACTGCGTCAGCCGTGGATTGATGCGCGTCACGATTGCGATGAACTCAACGACCGCAGCTCGGCGTATACCAGAAAACGGCTGGCGGATGATGGACTCAACGAGCTGCGTTTTACCGGCCTGCTCACACCCAGGCGCGCCATGGTCGGGAAATGCGTGACTCAGCTGCACTACGCCCGGCAGGGGATTGTCACCCCGGAGATGGAGTTCATCGCCATTCGCGAAAATATGGGCCGCGAGCGTATTCGTAGCGAAGTGTTGCGCCGGCAGCATCCGGGCGTTGGGTTTGGCGCGCGGCTGCCGGAGAATATCACCCCGGAGTTTGTGCGCGCTGAAGTCGCCGCCGGGCGCGCGATTATCCCGGCCAATATAAATCATCCAGAATCCGAGCCGATGATTATTGGCCGCAACTTCCTCGTGAAGGTTAACGCCAATATCGGCAACTCAGCGGTTACCTCATCGATTGAAGAAGAGGTCGAGAAGCTGGTGTGGTCGACGCGCTGGGGAGCGGATACGGTGATGGACCTTTCCACCGGCCGCTATATTCACGAGACCCGCGAATGGATCTTGCGTAATAGCCCGGTACCGATCGGTACGGTGCCGATCTACCAGGCGCTGGAGAAGGTCAACGGGATCGCCGAAGATCTTACCTGGGAAGCCTTTCGCGATACGCTGCTCGAGCAGGCTGAACAAGGGGTGGACTACTTTACCATCCACGCGGGCGTACTGCTGCGCTACGTGCCGATGACTGCCAGGCGCCTGACCGGCATCGTCTCCCGCGGTGGCTCAATCATGGCGAAATGGTGCTTATCCCATCATCAAGAGAACTTTCTCTATCAGCATTTCCGCGAAATCTGCGAAATCTGCGCCGCCTATGACGTCTCGCTGTCATTGGGTGATGGCCTGCGTCCCGGTTCGATTCAGGATGCCAACGATGAAGCGCAGTTCGCCGAGCTGCACACCCTGGGCGAACTGACCCAAATCGCCTGGGAGTATGACGTACAGGTGATGATCGAAGGCCCGGGTCATGTGCCGATGCAGATGATTCAGCGCAATATGACCGAAGAGCTGGAGCACTGCCACGAAGCGCCTTTCTACACCTTAGGGCCGCTCACCACCGATATCGCGCCGGGCTACGACCACTTCACTTCGGGTATTGGCGCCGCCATGATCGGCTGGTTCGGCTGCGCGATGCTCTGCTACGTGACGCCAAAAGAGCACCTCGGCCTGCCGAATAAAGAAGACGTTAAGCAGGGCCTGATTACCTACAAAATTGCCGCCCACGCCGCCGACCTCGCCAAAGGCCATCCCGGCGCGCAGATCCGCGATAACGCCATGTCGAAAGCGCGCTTTGAGTTCCGCTGGGAAGATCAGTTCAACCTGGCGCTCGACCCGTTCACCGCTCGCGCTTACCACGACGAAACCCTGCCGCAGGAGTCCGGCAAAGTGGCCCACTTCTGCTCCATGTGCGGCCCTAAATTCTGTTCAATGAAGATAAGCCAGGAAGTTCGCGACTATGCCGCCGCGCAAACCATCGAAGTGGGGATGGCCGATATGTCGGATAACTTTCGCGCCCGCGGCGGTGAAATCTATCTACGTAAGGAGGAAGCCTGATGTATCAACCCGATTTTCCATCCGTCCCTTTCCGCCTGGGGCTTTATCCGGTCGTTGATAGCGTTGCGTGGATCGAACGCTTGCTGGATGCGGGCGTTCGCACTGTCCAGCTGCGTATCAAGGATAAACACGATAGCGAAGTCGAAGACGATGTGGTTGCCGCGATCGCGCTGGGGCGCAAGTATGATGCGCGCCTGTTTATTAATGATTACTGGCGTCTGGCCATCAAACATCAGGCCTACGGGGTGCATTTAGGCCAGGAAGATCTGGAAACCACCGATCTCCGCGCCATCCGCAACGCCGGGCTGCGTCTGGGAGTTTCCACGCACGACGATATGGAAATTGATATCGCGCTGGCGGCTCGTCCCTCTTACATCGCCCTCGGGCACGTTTTTCCAACGCAAACCAAGCAGATGCCCTCCGCCCCGCAGGGACTGGAGCAGCTCGCGCAGCACATTCAGCGTCTGGACGATTATCCGACCGTGGCGATTGGTGGCATCAGCCTTGAGCGTGCCGCGGGGGTACTGGCGACCGGCGTCGGCAGCGTTGCGGTGGTCAGCGCCATTACTCAGGCGGCCGACTGGCGACAGGCAACGGCTCGGCTGCTCGAGATAGCGGGAGCCGGTGATGAATGACAGCGATTTTATGCGCTATAGCCGCCAGCTGCTGCTGGAGGATATCGCCATTGAAGGCCAGCAAAAACTGTTGGCCAGCCGGGTGTTGATCGTGGGTCTTGGCGGGCTGGGCTCTCCCGCCGCGCTCTACCTGGCCGGGGCCGGCGTCGGCACGCTGGTGCTGGTCGACGACGACGACGTGCATGTGAGTAACCTGCAGCGACAAATTTTGTTCACCAGCGAGGATATCTCGCGGTCCAAAGCCGCTGCCGCCAGGGCCCGGCTGGCTCAGCTAAATCCGCAGATTGCGCTGATTGCGCTTAAGCAGCGTTTAGGCGGAGAGGCCCTACAGGATGAAGTGGCGAAGGCCGATGTGGTACTGGATTGCACCGATAACATGGCAACCCGACAGGCGATCAATGCCGCCTGCATCGCGCTTCAAACCCCGCTGATTACCGCCAGCGCCGTCGGGCTGGGGGGCCAGCTGATGGTACTGACGCCGCCGTGGGACCAGGGCTGCTATCGCTGCCTGTGGCCGGACGCTAACGAGCCTGAGCGCAACTGCCGTACGGCGGGCATCATCGGCCCGGTGGTCGGCATGATGGGCACGTTACAGGCGCTGGAGGCCATTAAGCTGCTCGCCGGCATGGCCACGCCGCGTAACGCGCTGCGCCTGTTTGATGCCCGCACCAGTAGCTGGCGCACTCTCGCGCTCCAGCGGGCTCAGGGTTGTCCGGTCTGTGGAGGGCAGCATGAAGGTGTGGTTTAACGATGAACCGCTGCAGTGCGCCGAAGCGACCTCCGTCGCCGCTCTGCTCACTCAGTTGGGTCAGCAGCAGCCGGGCGTCGCGCTGGCGCTCAATCAATGCATCCTGCCGCGTGAACGGTGGGAAGATCATCTTTTGCAGGAAGGCGACCAAATCCTGCTTTTTCAGGTTATCGCTGGAGGCTGATATGTTACGTATTGCGGATAAAACGTTTGAGTCCCATCTTTTCACCGGCACCGGTAAATTCGCCGCCCCCGACGTCATGGTGGAGGCCATTCGCGCCTCCGGCAGCCAGCTGGTGACGCTGGCGATGAAGCGCGTCGATCTTCGTCAGCATAATGACGCGATCCTCGCGCCGCTGTTGGCGGCTGGCGTTTGCCTGCTGCCCAACACCTCCGGCGCCAAAACGGCGGAAGAAGCCGTCTTTGCCGCCCGTCTGGCGCGTGAAGCGCTGGGTACCCACTGGCTGAAACTGGAAATTCACCCGGACGCCCGCTGGCTGCTCCCCGACCCGATTGAAACGCTGAAAGCGGCAGAAATTCTGGTACGGGAAGGTTTCGTGGTGCTGCCCTACTGCGGAGCCGATCCGGTGCTGTGCAAACGTCTGGAAGAGGCGGGCTGCGCGGCGGTGATGCCGCTCGGCGCACCAATCGGCTCTAATCAGGGACTGGAAACCAAAGCGATGCTGGAAATTATTATCGAACAGGCCACGGTCCCGGTGGTCGTTGATGCGGGTATAGGTGTACCGAGCCACGCGGCGCAGGCGCTGGAAATGGGCGCTGACGCGGTACTGGTGAATACCGCTATCGCCGTGGCCGACGATCCGGTAACCATGGCCCGCGCCTTCCGCTTAGCGATTGATGCCGGATTGCTGGCGCGGCAGGCTGGTCCGGGCGCGCGCAGCGCGCAGGCGCAGGCCACCAGCCCGCTGACCGGCTTTCTGGAGGCGCGGGTATGAACACCTTCACTGACCGTTGGCGGCAGCTGGACTGGGACGACATTCGCCTGCGTATCAACGGGAAAACGCCTGCCGACGTTGAACGCGCCCTGGCGGCCAAACAACTTAGCCGCGATGATATGATGGCCCTGCTCTCGCCCGCCGCCGCGAATTATCTGGAGCCTCTGGCCCAGCGCGCCCAGCGCCTGACTCGCCAGCGTTTTGGCAATACCGTCAGCTTTTATGTCCCGCTGTATCTCTCGAATCTCTGCGCCAACGACTGTACCTACTGCGGTTTCTCCATGAGTAACCGCATCAAGCGCAAGACCCTGGATGAGGCGGAAATTGCCCGCGAATGCACGGCGATCCGCGCAATGGGCTTTGAGCATCTGCTGCTGGTCACCGGCGAACATCAGGGCAAAGTCGGTATGGACTATTTTCGTCAACATCTGCCCACGATTCGCCGCCAGTTCGCCTCGCTGCAGATGGAGGTCCAGCCGCTGGCGATGAAAGAGTACGCCGAGCTGAAAACCCTCGGCCTGGACGGGGTAATGGTCTATCAGGAGACCTATCATGAAAGTATGTATGCGAAACATCATCTGAAAGGGAAAAAGCAGGACTTCTTCTGGCGGCTGGATACGCCGGACAGGCTCGGACAGGCGGGGATTGATAAAATTGGCCTTGGCGCATTAATTGGCCTCTCCGACAGCTGGCGGGTGGATTGCTTTATGGTGGCGGAACATCTGCTGTGGCTCCAGCAACACTACTGGCGAAGCCGCTACTCCATCTCCTTTCCGCGGCTGCGTCCTTGCGCCGGGGGAATCGAGCCCGCCTCGTTAATGGATGAACGACAGCTGGTGCAGACCATCTGCGCTTTCCGCCTGCTGGCCCCGGAAGTGGAGCTCTCGCTCTCCACCCGCGAATCTCCCTGGTTCCGCGATCGGGTGATCCCGCTGGCCATCAACAACGTCAGCGCATTTTCGAAAACCCAGCCAGGCGGGTATGCCGATAACCATCCTGAGCTGGAGCAGTTTGCGCCTCATGATGACCGTCGCCCGGAAGAGGTCGCCCGCGCGCTGGTGGGCAGCGGGCTGCAGCCGGTATGGAAGGATTGGGATAGCTGGCTGGGACGCGCTTCCCACTCGTCATGATGAAGAATGTCATTTCTTAAATGTTCTTCGTGCACGATCGTAATAAGAGAAACGGAAGATTGTGGTTATATTTCCGTTTCTCTATTCTGCCCTCGTCAGCAACGGATGCTGTCCAGGGCGAATAATAGCTTTTCCTCATTTCGCCCTGCTCCATCTCTGCGCCGCAAGGGTAATTCCATTAATATCGAATATTAATCAGTCCATATCACAACGTCAGAGTTATAATTACCAGTGTTTTATCTGATTCGCTCAGCAGGCATGCTGGCTAAACCTGCGTCTTCACCCACGGTTTAACGCTTCTGGAACGATTTACGACTCATGGCTCGTCATAATAGAAAGCTCTCTTTCACCACGCCGATCGTCATCGGGTTTGCGGGTATTTTAATCAGCTTCTTGCTCATCGCGGTGTTTGCCACAATGACGCAGAGGAAAGATTTTCTCGAAGATTATCATCATATTAACCGCAATTTTACCCACAATATGGCGACCAACTACACGGAGACGCTGCTGCAGGGCAACGACTTTATCCTCACCCGTGCCGCCACTTTCTTTGCCCGCAATGATGCGCTGAATGAGGCGGTTAACGTCAATCCTGAAAAAGGGTTGATGCAGCTCATGCAGTTGCAAAATATGATGCAGACCGTTTCGTCCATCTCGCTGGCGGATACCAATGGGCACTATCTGCGCGCGCCCGAGGTTCTGAAAACCGAAGACAGCCAGTCCTTCGATGCCAAAACAAGGCCGTGGTTTATTAAGCAAGCGGAAGCCAGTACCTTTAGTCTGTATACCAGCCCGTACAACGACTACTTCACACATCATCCGACCATTACCCTCTATAAACCCATTATTTCCCCGGAAGGGCGACTGAAGGGCAGCCTCGCTTTTCATCTCGATCTCACTTCAATGGGCTATGCGTTACGGCAAATGGTTGCTCCGGTCCAGGGGGAGTTTTTTGTGGTGCAACGCGATGGTAAAGTCGTTCTCCATCCCGATCCTGGCGCTTTGTTTAAACCTTACGTCAGTGAAGCCTTGATGGACAGAATGACCAGCGGCGAAGGCCAGCTTTACGATACCGATACGGACACCTGGTACTATTATTACTCCTTTACCAACCCCGACTGGTTTGTTATTTATCGGGTCGATAACGCGACGCTGGTCAACTTAACGCGCCATGAAACCGATATCGTCGCCTGGAGCTTTGCCCTGGCCGCGATCGTCATTGTGCTGTTTGGCCTGTATTTACGCCATGCTTCACGTACGGTGTTGATGAACATCATCAATGCGATTAAAACCGGGGATGTTAAGCGTGCCCCGCGGTTGGAAGCGATGCTCAGCAAAGCCATCGAGAGCAATAAGCAGCGCGAGTTAACCTACGTTCGCCAGGCGACCATCGACGCGCTAACCGGCTGCAAGAACCGACGCGCCTTCGACAGCGATATCGCCGCGCTGATGAACGATCATCATCCCTTCTCTCTTGCGCTGGTTGATATTGATAACTTCAAAACGATAAACGACACCTGGGGCCACCTCAACGGCGATATCGTGCTGCGCAACGTCGCCCGGGAAGGACTGCAAATCCTTCAGCCCCTGCAAATTTCACTTTACCGCTACGGCGGCGAAGAGTTTGCGGTGATATTTTCCGGCGGACATATCGATAACGCTCTGATGTTGCTGGAAAGCTGGCGAGCCAGCGTCGCGCAGCGCTCCTGGCGTGAAGAAGGATTGACGGTCACCTTTAGCGCGGGCCTGGGCGAATGGAATATGGAGCCCCTGGAGCAGCTTGTCGTGCGCGTTGATGAAGCGCTTTATAAAGCCAAGCAGCAGGGCAAGAATCGTATCGTCCGCACCTAAGAGAGCACGCTACTATAGGCCCGGCGGAGCGGGCTTTTATCGTTTTCAACCCTAAATCCGAAACCGGTTTCATTATTTTGTGATGACTTACACACAATCACCGTAAAGCGGTTGTCCCACCCGCCAGCCCGCGATAAAGATGGTATATCAAGGAACATAAGGGCCATCAACTATGAAGAATATCGTTTTATGCTGTGCCGCAGGTATGTCCACCAGCATGCTGGTTCAACGAATGCAGGCCGCTGCGCAACAAAAAGGCGTGGAAGTCTCGATCAAAGCCGTACCGGTTGCCGAATTTAAAGATAATCTTGCGGCTGCCGATATTATCCTGCTCGGTCCTCAGGTGAAATATGAGCAAGCCAAGCTACAGGCTATGGCCGACCCTTTTGGGAAAAAAGTCGCCGTTATCGATATGATGGATTACGGTATGATGAAAGGCGATGCCGTGCTTGATAAAGCCCTGAAGTTGATGGAGTAAGAAATGGAAGATTTAGAAACGATCATCATGGAGCTTCTGGTTAACGCCGGTTCAGCGCGCAGCTCGGCTTTAACCGCTCTGCAGCTGGCGCGTAAAGGCGATTTTGCCGCCGCCGAACAGGCGATGGCGGAATCCCACGAATTCGTCAAGCATGCGCATAAAATCCAGACCCAGCTTATCGGCATGGACGAAGGCAGCGGTAAGCTTCCGGTTAACCTGATCACCGTGCACTCCCAGGATCACCTGATGAACGCGATGGTCATTCAGGATCTGGCAACCGACATGATTGAACTCTATCGCCGAATTCCGCTCGCACAATAACGTCAACAGGCGCCGCTATCGGCGCCTGAATCCTCTTAAAGAAATCCGTACATTGCCGCAAACACCCAGCCAAAGACGCAAGAAACGCTGACGCCAATAAGTCCGGGGAGAATAAAACTATGGTTAATCACAAAGCGGCCGATATGCGTGGTACCTGAGCGATCGAATTGAATCGCCGCCAAATCGCTTGGGTAGGTCGGCAGAATATAATAACCGTAGCAGGCGGGCGCGGAAGCGACGATGTAGGCCGGGTCGACGCCAATCGCCAACGCCACCGGGACGATCGCCGCCAGCGCAGCCGCCTGGGAGTTAACAAACTTCGATACCAGCAGCAAAACGATAGCGTAGGCCCACGGGTACTCCTTCACCATCTCACCGAGCACGCCTTTAATCTCGGTCATGTGCGCGCCGAACATCGTTTCCGCCATCCACGCGATGCCGTATACGGCAACGATAGCGATCATCCCGGAACGAAACACCTCATTTTTGGAGATCGAAGCCGGATTGGTTTTCGTAATAATGATGATGAGCGCCCCGGAGAGCAGCATAAACATCTGGATTACCAGTACCATCGACAGCGGCTTACCGTCGAATGCCGGACGCAGTTCGGAGAAGGCGCCGAGCAGGGCGACAACCGCGATGGAGGCCAGAAAAATCCACATCGCGATCCAGTTACTTGTCGGAAGCTTCTTATCCAGCAAAGTGGCCGTGTCGCCATAAACGTAGTGGCGGTTTTCCGGCACCGCGATAAAGGCCTGGAACTCCGGGTCTTTATCGAGATCTTTGCCGCGAAACCAACTAAAGATACCAATGGCCAAAATCCCCAGCAGCGTAGACGGAATGGTTATTGCCAGCAGATCGAGAAACTCAAGGTGCTTACCGTTAAAGGTAAAATTGCCAAGCATCGCCACCAGCGAGACGACTGCCACGGAAACCGGGCTGGCGATAATCCCCATCTGCGCGCCGATCGAGCTGGCGGCCATAGGTCGCTCCGGACGGATGTTATTTTTGATGGCGACATCATAAATAATCGGCAGGATGGTATATACCACGTGCCCCGTGCCGCAAAGAATCGTCAGCGTACAGGTGACGAATGGCGCGACGATCGAGACATATTTCGGGTTTCGCCGCAGGAGCTTCTCGGCAATCTGCAGCATCACGTCTAACCCACCGGAAGCCTGCAGCGTCGCCGATGCGGCCACGACGGCGATAATCACCAGCATGACATCGACGGGCGGTTTTCCAGGCTTCAGGTGAAAAACAAAGACCAGGATGACTAACCCAATTCCGCCTAAAAGGCCGAGCGCAATGCCGCCCTTTTTCGCGCCATAGAACAGACAAATTAAGATAATGATAAGTTGTATAGCAAATTCCATACATCCCCCAGAAGCTATCCATTAAATAACGACAATACTCTCCGCTTTGTTTTTATTTGTTCACCTCCTCCATCGCCTTTTTGACGGGCGTAACAATCCCCTCGGCTGCGGTAAACCGAAAAGAACAGGGAAAGTAATCACATGATTATTTTAGTTTTTTGACTATATAGCGTTTGCGGTGCTTATTTTTTGATACGTGTAGAATTTTCACCCATTAATGAATGATGAAAATCAGAAAAGAAAATAAATAATTACGGCAGATGCTTACATTTGCTAATTAATTGCAGCAAATATATCAATAAAATGTGATCAAAAAGTAGATGACAGAAATAACGATAATAAACTGACAGGCAATAAAAAAGCCAGTCAGGTTACCTGACTGGCTTTTTGAGCGCTTAGCGAATCAACGATTAATCGTTGTCAGAACCGCCCAGACCGGCGTTCAGCAGTTCTGCCAGGTTGGCAGACGCTTCTTCCACGCTTACCTGCGGCGCTGCAGGCAGTTCGCCCGCTGCGCGACGGCGCATACGATCCTGGTGGTACGCATAACCGGTACCGGCCGGGATCAGACGACCCACGATAACGTTCTCTTTCAGGCCGCGCAGTTCGTCGCGTTTACCCGCAACGGCTGCTTCGGTCAGGACACGCGTGGTCTCCTGGAACGATGCGGCAGAGATGAACGATTCGGTTGCCAGAGACGCTTTGGTGATACCCAGCAGATCGCGGGCGAATGTTGCCCCCACTTTGCCGTTCGCTTCCAGATCGCGGTTTGCAATCTTAACGCGAGAGTATTCAACCTGTTCGCCTTCCAGGAAGTCGGAGCTACCGGCGCTTTCGATGGTCGCTTTACGCAGCATCTGACGAACGATAACTTCGATGTGCTTATCGTTAATCTTAACGCCCTGCAGACGGTATACGTCCTGGACTTCGTTAACAATGTAACGCGTCACAGCATGCACACCACGCAGACGCAGAATGTCGTGCGGCGCTTCCGGACCGTCGGAAACCACGTCACCACGTTCTACACGTTCACCTTCGAACACGTTGAGCTGACGCCACTTAGGTATCATCTCTTCGTACGGATCGCTACCGTCTACCGGGGTGATAACCAGACGACGTTTCCCTTTGGTTTCTTTACCGAAGGAAATGATGCCGCTGATTTCAGCCAGGATTGCCGGCTCTTTCGGACGACGTGCTTCGAACAGGTCGGCAACGCGCGGCAGACCACCGGTGATGTCCTTGGTACCGCCGGATTCCTGCGGTACACGCGCCAGGGTGTCACCAGAGCTGATCTGTACGCCATCTTCCAGCTGAACAATCGCTTTACCCGGCAGGAAGTACTGCGCAGGCATATCGGTGCCAGGGATCAGAACGTCATTGCCCTGAGCATCAACGATTTTCAACGCCGGACGCAGGTCTTTACCGCCAGTGGTACGCTCGGCAGAGTCCAGAACCACCAGAGAAGACAGACCGGTCAGCTCGTCGGTTTGACGAGTAATGGTCTGGCCGTCAATCATGTCAGTGAAGCGGACGAAACCACTCACTTCCGTGATAACCGGCATGGTGTGCGGATCCCAGTTTGCTACGGTTTCACCGCCGGCAACCTGCTCGCCATCACCTTTCGCCATAACGGAGCCGTAAGGCACTTTATAGCTCTCTTTGGTACGACCGAATTCGTCGATCAGCTTCAGCTCGGTATTACGGGAAGTAATAACCAGTTTGCCGCTGGAGTTCACAACCGACTTCGCATTGCTCAGACGGATGCTACCTTTGTTTTTCACCTGAATGCTGGATTCAGCAGCCGCACGAGATGCCGCACCACCGATGTGGAACGTACGCATCGTCAGCTGTGTACCCGGCTCACCGATGGACTGTGCCGCGATAACGCCGATAGCCTCACCTTTGTTGATGATGTGGCCACGCGCCAGGTCACGACCGTAGCAGTGTGCACATACACCAAAGTCGGTGTCGCAGGATACAACGGAACGTACCTTGACGGAGTCAACGGAGTTCTCTTCCAGCAGATCGCACCAGTGCTCGTGCAGCAGCGTATTGCGTGGAACCAGAATGTCCGCCGTACCCGGCTTCAGAACGTCTTCAGCGGTCACACGACCCAGAACACGATCGCGCAGCGGCTCTTTAACATCGCCACCCTCGATAACCGGGGTCATGGTGATGCCTTCCAGAGTGCCGCAGTCATCTTCAGTCACCACCAGGTCCTGCGCGACGTCAACCAGACGACGAGTCAGGTAACCGGAGTTCGCCGTTTTCAGTGCGGTATCCGCCAGACCTTTACGCGCACCGTGCGTGGAGATGAAGTACTGGAGTACGTTCAGACCTTCACGGAAGTTCGCGGTGATTGGCGTTTCGATGATGGAGCCATCCGGCTTCGCCATCAGACCACGCATACCGGCAAGCTGACGAATCTGAGCAGCAGAACCACGCGCACCGGAGTCGGCCATCATGTAAATGCTGTTGAAGGAGACCTGCTGCTCTTCTTCGCCGTTACGGTTAATAACGGTTTCAGTTTGCAGGTTGTCCATCATCGCTTTGGATACACGATCGTTCGCCGCGGCCCAGATATCGATAACTTTGTTGTAGCGTTCGCCAGCGGTCACCAGACCAGACTGGAACTGCTCCTGAATCTCAGCAACTTCCGCTTCTGCTTCGCTGATGATCTCGTATTTTTTCTCCGGGATGACCATGTCATCGATACCAACGGATGCACCTGAGCGCGCTGCATAAGCAAAGCCGGTGTACATCGTCTGGTCCGCAAAAATAACGGTCGGTTTCAGGCCCAGAATACGGTAGCAGGTGTTCAGCATCTTGGAGATGGCTTTCTTACCCAGCGCCTGGTTGACGATGGAGAAAGGCAGACCTTTCGGTACGATCATCCACAGAATGGCACGACCAACGGTCGTATCTTTCAGGCTGGTTTTCGCAACGAATTCGCCGTTTTCATCTTTTTCGTATTCGGTAATACGCACTTTAACGCGCGCATGCAGAGAGGCCAGGCCAGCGCGGTAAATACGCTCAGCTTCTTTCGGGCCAGTCAGCACCATGCCTTCGCCTTTGGCGTTAACACAGTCACGGGTCATGTAGTACAGACCCAGAACAACGTCCTGAGACGGAACGATGATAGGCTCGCCGTTCGCCGGAGACAGGATGTTGTTAGTAGACATCATCAGCGCACGCGCTTCGAGCTGGGCTTCCAGCGTCAGCGGTACGTGAACAGCCATCTGGTCACCATCGAAGTCGGCGTTGTATGCCGCACAAACCAGCGGGTGCAGCTGGATAGCTTTACCTTCGATCAGCACCGGTTCAAATGCCTGGATACCCAGACGGTGCAGGGTTGGTGCACGGTTCAGCAGTACCGGGTGTTCGCGGATGACTTCGTCCAGGATATCCCAAACGACAGCTTCTTCGCGCTCAACCATTTTCTTAGCGGCTTTGATGGTGGTGGCGAGGCCACGCAGTTCCAGCTTGCCGTAAATAAACGGTTTGAACAGCTCCAGCGCCATTTTCTTCGGCAGACCGCACTGATGCAGACGCAGGTATGGACCTACGGTGATTACAGAACGACCGGAGTAGTCAACGCGCTTACCGAGCAGGTTCTGACGGAAACGACCCTGCTTACCTTTGATCATATCGGCCAAAGATTTCAGAGGACGTTTGTTAGAACCGGTGATCGCACGACCGCGACGACCGTTATCCAGCAGGGCGTCAACCGCTTCCTGCAGCATACGTTTTTCGTTGCGTACGATGATGTCCGGCGCGGCCAGATCCAGCAGACGTTTCAGACGGTTGTTACGGTTAATGACGCGACGATACAGATCGTTCAGGTCAGAAGTCGCAAAACGACCGCCATCCAGCGGAACCAGCGGACGCAGATCTGGCGGCAGTACCGGCAGAACTGTCAGGATCATCCACTCCGGCTTGTTGCCAGACTGGACGAACGCTTCCAGCAGCTTGATACGCTTGGTCAGCTTCTTACGCTTGGTTTCGGAGTTGGTTTCGTTCAGCTCTTCGCGCAGAGTTTCACACTCTTGCTCCAGATCCATGCTCTTCAGCAGGGCCTGAATTGCTTCCGCACCCATCTTCGCGTCGAATTCGTCACCGAACTCTTCCAGCGCATCCAGATACTGCTCTTCAGTCAGGATCTGCTGGCGTTCCAGGTTGGTCATACCGCCTTCGATAACCACATAGGATTCGAAGTACAGCACGCGTTCGATATCGCGCAGCGGCATATCGAGCAGCAGGCCGATACGGGACGGCAGAGACTTCAGGAACCAAATGTGGGCGGTCGGAGACGCCAGCTCGATGTGGCCCATACGCTCACGGCGCACTTTAGTCTGGGTCACTTCAACGCCGCACTTCTCACAGATCACACCGCGGTGTTTCAGGCGCTTGTACTTACCGCACAGGCACTCGTAATCTTTTACTGGCCCGAAAATACGCGCACAGAAAAGGCCGTCACGTTCAGGTTTGAACGTACGGTAGTTAATGGTTTCCGGCTTTTTAACTTCACCAAAAGACCATGAACGGATCATGTCTGGCGATGCCAGAGCAATTTTGATCGCATCAAACTCTTCGGTTTTAGTTTGCGCTTTCAGAAACTTTAATAAGTCTTTCACGGATTTGCTCCCGTCGGAGTTAGCACAATCTGGCGCCGGGTCTTACCCCGGCACCAGTGACCTGTTTGAGCGAGAGTTACTCGTCTTCCAGTTCGATGTTGATGCCCAGCGAGCGAATCTCTTTCAACAGAACGTTGAAGGATTCCGGCATGCCCGGTTCCATCTGATGGTTGCCGTCTACGATGTTTTTATACATCTTAGTACGGCCGTTCACGTCATCAGACTTAACGGTGAGCATTTCCTGCAGGGTGTATGCTGCGCCATATGCTTCCAGCGCCCACACTTCCATCTCCCCGAAGCGCTGACCACCGAACTGCGCCTTACCACCCAGCGGCTGCTGAGTAACCAGGCTGTAAGAACCGGTAGAACGCGCATGCATTTTGTCATCAACCAGGTGGTTCAGTTTCAGCATGTACATGTAGCCAACGGTAACCTGGCGCTCGAATTGCTCACCGGTACGACCGTCAAACAGGGTGATCTGGCCGGAAGTCGGCAGGCCACCAAGCTGTAACAGTTCCTTGATTTCAGACTCTTTCGCACCGTCGAAGACCGGCGTTGCGATCGGCATACCTTTTTTCAGGTTTTCAGCGAGACGCATAACTTCTTCGTCAGTGAAGGTATTCAGATCTACCTTCTGACGAACGTCGGTACCCAGATCGTAGGCACGCTGGATGAACTCGCGCAGTTTGGCGACTTCCTGCTGCTGTTTCAGCATGGCGTTGATTTTCTCGCCAATGCCTTTCGCAGCCATACCCAGGTGAGTTTCCAGGATCTGACCGATGTTCATACGAGACGGTACGCCCAGCGGGTTCAGTACGATGTCTACCGGCGTGCCGTTTTCATCGTAAGGCATATCTTCGATCGGGTTGATCTTAGAGATAACACCCTTGTTACCGTGACGACCTGCCATTTTGTCACCAGGCTGAATCTGACGTTTAACGGCCAGATACACTTTAACAATCTTCAGCACGCCCGGTGCCAGATCGTCGCCCTGAGTGATTTTGCGGCGTTTCGCTTCGAGTTTTTTCTCGAACTCGTGTTTCAGTTCGTCGTACTGCTCAGCCAGCTGTTCCAGCTGATTCTGTTTCTCTTCGTCGGTCAGGCCCAGTTCCAGCCAGCGATCGCGCGGCAGCTTGTCGAGCTTCTCAGCTTCGATACCGCCGGAAACCAGCACCGCGTAGATACGACCAAACAGGCCAGCTTCGAGGATCTGCAGTTCTTCAGACAGGTCTTTTTTAGCCTGTTTGAGCTGCATCTCTTCGATTTCCAGCGCACGCTTGTCTTTTTCTACGCCGTCACGGGTAAAGACCTGAACGTCGATAATGGTACCGGAGACACCGTTAGGCACGCGCAGGGAAGAGTCTTTAACGTCAGACGCTTTCTCACCGAAGATCGCACGCAGCAGTTTCTCTTCCGGCGTCAGCTGGGTTTCACCCTTCGGCGTCACCTTACCAACCAGAATATCGCCGCCGGTTACTTCCGCGCCGATATAAACGATACCGGATTCATCCAGTTTGGAGAGCGCAGCTTCACCCACGTTCGGGATGTCGGCAGTGATCTCTTCCGGCCCCAGCTTGGTGTCACGAGACACGCACGCCAGTTCCTGAATGTGGATGGTGGTAAAACGGTCTTCCTGGACAACACGCTCGGAAACGAGGATGGAGTCTTCGAAGTTGTAACCGTTCCACGGCATGAACGCTACGCGCATGTTCTGACCGAGTGCCAGCTCACCGAGGTCGGTGGACGGGCCGTCAGCCAGCACGTCGCCGCGCTCAATTGGCTCACCCAGAGACACGCACGGCATCTGGTTGATGCAGGTGTTCTGGTTAGAACGGGTGTACTTGGTCAGGTTATAGATGTCGATACCTGCTTCGCCCGGGTACATCTCGTCTTCGTTAACTTTGATAACGATACGGGATGCATCCACGTACTGAACGGTACCGCCACGCTTAGCAACCGCAGTTACACCGGAGTCAACGGCAACAGCACGTTCCATACCGGTACCAACCAGCGGCTTATCAGCGCGCAGAGTTGGAACGGCCTGACGTTGCATGTTCGCACCCATCAATGCACGGTTGGCGTCATCGTGTTCCAGGAACGGGATCAGGGACGCACCGACAGAAACCACCTGCTGGGTGGAAACGTCCATGTAGTCAACCTGATCGCGGCTGAACAAGCTGGATTCGCCTTTACTACGGCAGGTAACCAGATCTTCTACAAAGTGGCCTTCGTCATCGAGGTTGGAGTTCGCCTGAGCGATAACGTAGTTGCCTTCTTCGATAGCAGACAGGTAATGAATTTCGTCGGTTACAACACCGTCAGTCACTTTACGATACGGCGTCTCAAGGAAGCCATATTCGTTAGTCTGTGCGTACACGGACAGGGAGTTGATCAGACCGATGTTCGGACCTTCAGGGGTTTCGATTGGACATACGCGACCATAGTGAGTCGGGTGTACGTCTCGAACTTCAAAGCCTGCGCGTTCACGGGTCAGACCGCCTGGGCCGAGTGCGGAGATACGGCGTTTGTGCGTAATCTCAGACAGCGGGTTGTTCTGGTCCATAAACTGAGACAGCTGGCTGGAACCAAAGAACTCTTTCACTGCCGCAGAAATCGGCTTGGCGTTGATCATATCCTGAGGCATCAGGGTATCCAGATCGCCCAGAGACAGACGCTCTTTCACCGCACGCTCTACACGTACCAGGCCAACGCGGAACTGGTTTTCCGCCATTTCACCCACGGAACGAATACGACGGTTTCCGAGATGGTCGATATCATCGACTTCGCCTTTACCGTTACGGATATCGATGAGCTTCTTCATCACTTCGATGATGTCTTCTTTGCTCAGGATACCGGAACCTTCGATTTCGTCGCGCAGCAGAGAACGGTTGAACTTCATACGACCTACCGCGGACAGATCGTAGCGGTCTTCAGAGAAGAACAGGTTCTCGAACAGGCTTTCAGCCGCTTCGCGAGTCGGCGGCTCACCAGGACGCATCATGCGGTAGATTTCTACCAGCGCGCTCAGACGATCGTTGGTCGGGTCGACACGTACAGTCTCGGACATGTACGGACCGTGATCCAGATCGTTGGTGAACAGCGTTTCGATACGCTTATGGCCAGACTGGCTCAGTTTGGCCAGCAGATCCAGGCTCAGCTCCATGTTCGCCGGGCAGATCAGCTCGCCAGTAGATTCGTCGATATAGTCTTTAGAGGCAACTTTGCCCGCAATGTACTCAACCGGAACTTCGATATGTTTGATATCGTCTTTTTCCAGCTGGCGAATGTGACGTGCGGTGATGCGACGCCCTTTCTCAACGTACACTTTACCGTTAGCTTCGATGTCGAAGGAGGCGGTTTCGCCGCGCAGACGCTCCGGAACCAGCTCCATCTGCAGCTTATTATCGCGAATTTCAAAAACCACTTTCTCGAAGAACAGGTCAAGGATCTGCTCAGTGGTGTAATTCAGCGCGCGCAGGATGATGGTAGCCGGCAGCTTACGACGACGGTCAATACGGACAAACAGGTTGTCTTTCGGGTCGAACTCGAAGTCCAGCCAGGAGCCGCGGTAAGGAATGATACGTGCGTTATACAGGACCTTACCGGAAGAGTGGGTCTTACCTTTGTCACTGTCAAAGAAGACGCCCGGGCTACGGTGCAGCTGAGAAACGATAACGCGCTCGGTACCGTTAATAACGAAGGTACCGTTGTCGGTCATGAGCGGAATTTCGCCCATGTAGACTTCTTGTTCTTTAATGTCTTTAACGGTGCCTTCCGGCGCTTCGCGCTCGTAGATCACCAGACGCAGTTTGACGCGCAGCGGTGCCGAGTAGGTCACGCCACGGATCTGACATTCTTTAACGTCAAAAACCGGTTCGCCCAGACGGTAGCTGACGTACTGCAGCTCGGAGTTACCGCTGTAGCTTTTAATCGGGAATACGGAACGGAAAGCTGCTTCCAGACCATACTGCCCTTCAGGATCTTGCTCGATGAACTTCTGAAACGAGTCAAGCTGGATAGAAAGGAGATAAGGTATGTCCAGAACCTGCGGACGTTTACCAAAATCCTTACGAATACGTTTTTTCTCGGTATAGGAGTAAACCATAGGGTTCCTCAGCTCGCTGACAAGTCGACCCATCTGCCCACATAAGGCAGTTTTTTATGCAACACTATTTTGTTGACCGGAAAATGGAACACTTTCCGCAATACCTGTTTCTATCACGCTTAAACCATTTCATTGCGATTTACACAGCTCAGGAGCCCTAACCTGTCGCAGTATATTAAGTCGTCTATAGAAACAAGCATTGTCAGGACAACCAGCAGTCAAACAGTGTGAAATTCTACTGGCGCCTTACAGCGCAAAAAGGCTGGTGACTAAAAAGTCACCAGCCATCAGCCTGATTTCTCAGGCTGCAACCGGAAAGGTTGGCTTATTTAACTTCAACTTCAGCGCCAGCTTCTTCCAGAGATTTTTTCAGTGCTTCAGCGTCATCTTTGCTCACGCCTTCTTTCAGAGCGGCCGGAGCAGATTCTACAAGGTCTTTAGCTTCTTTCAGACCCAGACCAGTTGCGCCACGTACTGCTTTGATAACGGCAACTTTGTTAGCGCCGATACCTTTCAGAATTACGTCGAATTCAGTTTTTTCTTCAGCAGCTTCAACCGGGCCAGCAGCTACAGCTACAGCAGCAGCAGCGGAAACACCGAATTTTTCTTCCATTGCAGAGATCAGCTCAACAACGTCCATTACGGACATAGCGGATACTGCTTCAATGATTTGATCTTTAGTGATAGACATTTAAATTGTTCCTGAATATCAGAATAAGTTTATACGTAAGCGAATGCTTTACAAAGACAACTGCGATTAAGCAGCTTCTTTCGCATCGCGTACAGCAGCCAGAGTGCGAACCAGTTTGCCAGCCGAAGCTTCTTTCATGGTTGCCATCAGGCGTGCAATTGCTTCTTCGTAGGTCGGCAGAGTTGCCAGGCGGTCGATTTGCGACGCCGGGATCAGCTCACCTTCAAAGGCTGCGGCTTTGACCTCAAATTTTGCATTCGCTTTCGCGAACTCTTTAAACAGACGAGCGGCAGCGCCCGGGTGTTCCATAGAGTATGCAATCAGGGTCGGACCAACAAACGTGTCTTTCAGGCACTCGAAAGGAGTACCTTCAACGACGCGGCGCAGCAGGGTGTTACGAACAACACGCATGTATACGCCAGCTTCACGACCTGCTTTACGCAGTTCAGTCATTTTGTCTACAGTCACGCCACGGGAATCCGCAACTACTGCAGACAGCGCGCCTTTGGCTACTTCGCTGACTTCAGCAACAATCGCTTGTTTGTCTTGAAGATTTAAAGCCATTAGCTTTGCTCCTGGATGTTTGCCAGAGCTCATGCTCCGGAACTCACTTCACTCGACTCAAAGAGAAGAGCGTCTTAATACGGTGAGCAGAAACAAGCCAGAGTATCCAAAAATAATCTTAGCGTTCTGTCACCGTCTACGCAGGGCATTAAGTCTCTTACGAGACACCTGCGGTCTTCGACGGAGGCCTGGATAGGCCAGGCTCCAACGAACAAATCTTGTCTATCCGTCGCTATTCAATCTGTGGCGGCGTTGACTGCCTTCGTTCACACCGGTCACATAGTTAACTATGCTCCAGGCGATTCACTCAGTTGTCGCCTTGCCACAGCCTGAATATGTCGGCTATACGTCTGCTATAAGCAGAATACGTGGGGGTAAGATTGTAGACAAATTCACCGCCCACGTAAAGCTAATCTTAGTTCGCAGAAGCGCTCAGACCAGCCTGATCAACGGCAACGCCAGCACCCATGGTGGTGGAGATGCTGATTTTCTTGATGTACACACCTTTAGCCTGAGTCGGTTTCGCTTTTTTCAGCGCAACCAGCAGAGCTTCCAGGTTTTCTTTCAGTTTATCAGCGTCAAAATCCACTTTACCGATGGTGGTGTGAATGATGCCGTTTTTGTCGTTACGGTAACGAACCTGACCTGCTTTAGCGTTCTTAACCGCTTCAGCAACGTTCGGCGTTACAGTACCAACTTTCGGGTTTGGCATCAGGCCGCGCGGACCCAGAACCTGGCCCAGCTGGCCAACAACGCGCATTGCATCCGGGGAAGCAATAACAACGTCAAAGTTCATTTCGCCTTTTTTGATCTGGTCAGCCAGATCTTCCATACCTACCAGCTCTGCGCCAGCAGCTTTAGCTGCTTCAGCGTTCGGGCCCTGGGCAAATACGGCTACGCGAACTGAACGGCCAGTACCGTGCGGCAGTACGGTCGCGCCACGGACGTTCTGGTCAGATTTACGAGCGTCGATGCCGAGGTTAACGGCAACATCAACGCTTTCAACGAACTTAGCAGTAGCTAGTTCTTTCAGCAGAGAGATGGCTTCGTTGATGTCGTACTGCTTGGTCGCATCAACTTTGTCACGAATCACGGACATGCGCTTGGTCAGTTTAGCCATTTCTTAGTCCTCCACTACCAGGCCCATGGAACGTGCAGTACCTTCAATGGAGCGAGTCATCGCTTCAATGTCGGAACCAGTCATGTCGGCAGCTTTGGTCTGCGCGATTTCCTGCAGCTGAGCGCGGGAAATTTTACCTACTTTGTCTTTGTTCGGTTTACCGGAACCAGACTTGATACCAGCCGCTTTTTTCAGCAGAACTGCTGCCGGCGGAGTTTTGGTAACGAAGGTGAAAGAACGGTCAGCGTAAACGGTGATAACAACCGGGATTGGCAGACCTTTTTCCAGGGATTCAGTTTTTGCGTTGAACGCTTTGCAGAATTCCATGATGTTCACACCCTGCTGACCCAGTGCTGGACCAACCGGCGGACTCGGGTTTGCCATACCAGCTGCAACCTGCAGCTTGACATAGGCTTGTACTTTCTTAGCCATGTAAATTTCCTCGTTTGGGTGTAGCGCCTGAAAAGGCTCCCCGTGATAAATATCGCTTTATGGGAATCAGACCCATAAAAACAAAAGGCGCGAAATTGTATGCCAATTTCGCGCCTCATGCAACGATTAAATCGTTGCTTTTTTGATCGGCTGTTAGGCTTTTTCTACCTGAGCAAAGTCCAGCTCAACCGGCGTCGCACGACCGAAGATAGAAACGGACACTTTCAGACGAGACTTCTCGTAGTCCACTTCTTCAACAACGCCGTTAAAGTCGGCAAACGGACCGTCGCTAACGCGAACCATTTCACCCGGCTCAAACAGCGTCTTCGGCCGCGGCTTATCGCCAACCTGCTGCAGGCGGTTCATGATCGCGTCGACTTCTTTGTCGCTGATCGGTGCCGGACGGTCAGACGTACCGCCGATGAAACCCATTACACGCGGTACGCTGCGCACCAGGTGCCAGCTCGCGTCATTCATCACCATCTGGACCAGCACGTAGCCCGGGAAGAATTTGCGTTCGCTTTTACGACGCTGGCCGCCACGGATTTCGACCACTTCTTCGGTCGGCACCATGACTTCGCCAAACAGCTCTTCCATGTTATGTAATTTGATGTGCTCACGTAGCGAAGTCGCTACGCGGCCTTCAAAACCGGAAAACGCCTGAACGACGTACCAACGCTTTTTAGGTGCTTCAGACATCTCAGAACCTCAGGCCAGTGATAAAGGATACCAGGCGAACCAGAATACCATCCAGTCCCCACAGGATCAGTGACATTACGGCAGTCACTGCGGCAACAATCAGCGTGGTATGCAACGTTTCCTGCCGAGTCGGCCAGATCACCTTGCGGACTTCGGTTCTCGCTTCACGAGCGAAGGCGACTGTCGCCTTACCTTTTGTCGTTAACAGCGCGACACCGCCCGCTGCAGCGATCAGAATCACTACAGCCAGCGCACGCACTGCCAGCATAATGTCACGATAAAGGAAGTTGCCGACGATGGCCACAACCAGCAGCACGACTACGATTGTCCACTTCATCGCTTCGAGGCCGCGCCCGCTCCCTTGAGCTTCGGTATTCGCACTCATAAACCAACCTGTCACAAGAATTCAGACAAATAACTTCACCCCGCATGAAATGCGAGGCGACCAAACCGAAATGCTCTGCTGCGTTTCGGACTTAACGCCCTCTTCAGAGCCTGTCTCAGCAATGATTATGACCCAAAAAATCACTGATGAGCCAGGTTCTGGTGTGAAAGCGTGCAAAAAGGGCATCAAATGATGCCCTTTTATTGCGCATTGCGTCAAATGTTATCAGCAATTAGCCGAGAACTTTAGCAACCACGCCTGCGCCAACGGTACGGCCACCTTCACGGATTGCGAAACGCAGACCGTCGTCCATCGCGATCGGGTGGATCAGGGTAACAACCATTTTGATGTTGTCGCCCGGCATTACCATCTCTACGCCTTCCGGCAGTTCGATGGTGCCAGTCACGTCAGTTGTACGGAAGTAGAACTGCGGACGGTAGCCTTTGAAGAACGGAGTATGACGGCCGCCTTCGTCTTTGGACAGAATGTACACTTCAGATTCGAACTTGGTGTGCGGCTTGATGGAACCGGGCTTAGCCAGTACCTGACCACGTTCGATTTCTTCACGTTTGATACCACGCAGCAGAACACCAACGTTCTCACCAGCACGGCCTTCGTCCAGCAGTTTGCGGAACATTTCAACGCCAGTACAGGTAGACTTCGCAGTCTCTTTGATACCAACGATTTCAACTTCTTCGCCAACTTTGATGATACCGCGCTCTACACGACCGGTAACAACGGTACCACGACCGGAGATGGAGAATACGTCTTCGATCGGCAGCAGGAACGGCTTGTCAATCGCACGCTCTGGTTCCGGGATGTAAGAATCCAGATAGCCAGCCAGTTCGATGATTTTCGCTTCCCAGTCTGCGTCGCCTTCCAGCGCTTTCAGAGCGGAACCGCGAACGATCGGAGTGTCGTCGCCCGGGAAATCGTACTGAGACAGAAGTTCACGAACTTCCATTTCAACCAGTTCCAGCAGCTCTTCGTCATCAACCATGTCGCATTTGTTCAGGAACACGATGATGTACGGAACGCCTACCTGACGACCCAGCAGGATGTGCTCACGAGTCTGCGGCATCGGGCCGTCAGTCGCAGCAACAACCAGGATCGCGCCGTCCATCTGTGCAGCACCGGTGATCATGTTTTTAACATAGTCGGCGTGGCCCGGGCAGTCTACGTGCGCGTAGTGGCGAGTCGGGGTGTCATATTCAACGTGAGAAGTGTTGATGGTGATACCACGAGCTTTTTCTTCCGGCGCGTTATCGATCTGATCGAATGCGCGAGCAGAACCACCGTAGGTTTTAGCCAGAACGGTAGTGATTGCAGCGGTCAGCGTTGTTTTACCATGGTCAACGTGGCCGATAGTACCGACGTTAACGTGCGGTTTTGTACGTTCAAACTTTTCTTTAGACATCGATTGTCCCTCTAAGACACGGATAAATCGGTGATATCACCACATCAACCGGGCAACATGCCCGACTTGTTGAATGCAATAAACCAGAGAGAAACAGGGGAGGAGAGATAAAGAAGTGGTGCTGATACCCAGAGTCGAACTGGGGACCTCACCCTTACCAAGGGTGCGCTCTACCAACTGAGCCATATCAGCACGTTTGGAGCGGGCAGCGGGAATCGAACCCGCATCATCAGCTTGGAAGGCTGAGGTAATAGCCATTATACGATGCCCGCATCCTGAAACTCGGCTACCCAGTTCTTTCTATAACAAAAAAAAGAGAAGCGTCTCTTTTTCTGTTTGAGCTGACCAGTTTAACCAATCAACTCTGGCTCCGCAAAGCGTTGCCGAAAGATGGTGGTGGGGGAAGGATTCGAACCTTCGAAGTCGATGACGGCAGATTTACAGTCTGCTCCCTTTGGCCGCTCGGGAACCCCACCAGGCACTTGATGGTGCCGACTACCGGAATCGAACTGGTGACCTACTGATTACAAGTCAGTTGCTCTACCTACTGAGCTAAGTCGGCATCAAGTAGCGCGCATTCTAGGGAGACCTGCGAGTTCATGCAACTAAAAAATTGCAGAAAATGTTCTATTGCTCACATTTTGTGCTCAAACGAGAAAAAACGGTGTAATTTCAAACAGAGCAGAACAAAAATACGCCAACTTTCTTCACAGATACGGTTACGAGGAAGGCAAAAGGCATATCCAAACCGCGCAAGTAATATCGATACCTCGCAACCTCTCCCTTAAGATGTCGCGAAAACTCGCTGGCCTCTATCGAGGACTTTATACCCCCTTACCAAACCATTCATCTCTGTGATGCTACCTTTAGAAAGCATCATTCAATGAGTTTTTTTCTTATTATTCCGCGCAATCTGGTGTTACCCTCCTGCCCATTGTCCTGATTAACTAGTGTGAAGCACCCCGCCTTCATGTAATTCGGCGGTTGCAAGAGCATGCTTATGAGCCTAAAAGAGCAAACGTTAATGACACCGTATCTACAATTTAACCGTGACCAATGGGCTGCACTGCGTGATTCCGTTCCGATGACGCTAACAGAAGAAGAAATCACGCGGTTAAAAGGCATCAACGAAGATCTTTCCCTGGAAGAAGTTGCAGAGATTTATTTGCCGCTGTCGCGTTTACTCAATTTCTATATCAGTTCTAATTTGCGCCGCCAGGCTGTACTGGAACAATTCCTTGGCACCAATGGCCAACGTATTCCTTATATCATTAGCATTGCGGGTAGCGTGGCGGTCGGGAAGAGCACCACCGCACGCGTACTACAGGCTTTACTTAGCCGCTGGCCTGAGCATCGACATGTAGAATTGATTACGACAGATGGTTTTCTCCACCCTAACGCAGTATTGAAAGAACGTGGACTGATGAAGAAGAAGGGCTTCCCACAGTCATACGATATGCATCGCCTGGTTAAATTCGTCTCCGATCTGAAATCCGGCGTACCTGATGCTACGGCACCGGTCTATTCACATCTCATTTATGATGTGATTCCGGATGGGGATAAAACGGTCACTCAGCCTGATATATTAATTCTTGAAGGATTAAATGTTTTGCAGAGTGGAATGGATTACCCTCACGATCCACATCATGTATTTGTTTCCGACTTCGTTGATTTTTCAATTTATGTGGATGCACCAGAAGAGTTGCTCAAAACCTGGTATATCAATCGTTTTCTGAAATTTCGCGAAGGGGCTTTTACCGACCCGGACTCTTATTTCCATAACTATGCTCAGCTGTCTAAAGACGAAGCTATTAATATTGCCACATCGCTTTGGAATGAAATTAATCTTTTGAATTTAAAAGAAAATATCTTACCAACACGTGAGCGAGCCAGTCTTATCATGACAAAAAGCGCAAACCACTCAGTCAATCAGGTGCGGTTAAGGAAATAAAAAGGGGAGCGCTGGCTCCCCTTTTTCATTCAGCGCCTCTCAATGAGATCTCACCGCCAATCCAGGGTTTTATCACCCCTTCTTGTTCCAGTAATAATGCGCCTTGAGCATCAATACCTCGAGAAATCCCAAAGATCTCTTTATCGCCAATAATAAGTTTAACAGGACGGTTAATAAAATTATCGAGCTTTTCCCAGCGGCCCAGATAGGGCGCCAGACCTTCATTCTCAAAAAGTTTAAAACCTGCCCGCAGCTCTTTAATCAGACAAGCGGCTAACTGATTACGATCGATAGAGATCCCTGCCTCCTGCAGGCTGATCCAGCCCTGATTGACAACATCAGACTCCACGCGGCGCATCATGAGATTAATCCCCGCGCCGCTGACTATCTGTGCCGCATCGCCGGTTTTCCCCGTCAGTTCAACCAGGATCCCGGATAATTTGCGATCCTGCAAATAGAGGTCGTTCGGCCATTTAACCCGTACTTTATCCGCCCCCAGACTCTGCAGCACCTCGGCAATCACAATCCCGATGACCAGACTCAAACCTATCGCCGCAGCAGGCCCCTGCTCCAGCCGCCAGTACATTGAAAGATAAAGGTTAGACCCAAACGGCGAGAACCACTTGCGCCCGCGGCGGCCGCGGCCAGCCTGCTGATACTCAGCTACGCAGGCATCACCAGATTGCAGTTCGCTGAGCCGGTCCAGAAGATACTGGTTCGTAGAATCAATCACCGGTAGCACGGTTACCCGGCCATGCTCGATCTGCCTGGCGATCTGCTCTTCATCCAGAAGTTGAATAGGCTCAGGGAGACTGTAGCCTTTACCCGGGACGGTAAATACGTCGACTCCCCAATCGCGTAACGTTTGAATATGCTTGTTGATTGCTGCCCGACTCATCCCTAAGCGCTCGCCAAGCTGTTCACCTGAGTGAAATTCAGCATCAGCCAGTATCGATATCAGTGTCAAAGGAACCGTGTAGTCTTTCATGCAATGGTCTCCTCGGCATTGACTTCACCCGTTTCGCCAATAAAGCGCACCTCCGGCTGTAGCCAAATATCAAACTTCTCACCAACCTGTTGGCGTACATAGTGAGCCAGTCCAACCACATCTTCACTGGTTGCCTGATTATGATTGATTAATACCAATGCCTGTTGGCTATGTACCGCTGCGCCGCCAATTACTTTGCCTTTAAGCTGACATTGATCGATAAGCCAGCCGGCGGCCAGCTTCATACAGCCCTCAGGCTGAGGATAGTGGGGAATGTGCGGATAGGCAGCCAACAATGCTTGAGCCTTGTCTGCGCTAACGACCGGATTCTTAAAGAAGCTCCCCGCATTTCCATTCACTTTGGGATCGGGAAGTTTGGTCATGCGCATATGACATACGGCATCAAACACCTGCCTGGGGGTAACGGTTTGCGGATCAAGCCGGGTTAAATCGCCGTAGGTCAAAACGGGTTGCCACTCTTTTGGTAACATCAAACCAACGGCCACAATCGCGTAGCAATCCTGATATTCATGCTTAAAAATACTGTCCCGGTAGCCAAAACGGCATTCCGCAGCGGAAAGGCGCTGTTTCTCGCCGGTTGCTAACTCAACGCAATCGACGTACTGGCAAACCTTTTGTAATTCAACGCCGTAAGCTCCAATATTTTGAATCGGCGAGGAGCCGGCGCAGCCAGGAATCAGGGCAAGATTTTCCAGGCCAGGCATACCGTTATTCAACGCAAACTGCACTAGCTGATGCCAGTTCTCTCCTGCACCAACATGTAAATGCCACGCGTCTGGTGTTTCACTCACTTCGATACCCATAATACGATTAATAATCACCGTACCGGCATAATCCTTCAGGAACAGAACATTGCTTCCTTCACCAAGAATCAGGGTTGGCTGACGCTGTGCAGCGGCATTTTGCCAGGCATCCAGTAGCTGTTTTTCAGTTTCGGCGCGAACAATCGTTTTAGCAGAACGGTCAATACCGAAGGTATTCCAGGGCTTAAGTGAGTGGCTCATAATGGCTTCCAGATGCAAAATCTGCATTAGTTTACCGTATATAGCGAGGGAAGGCTTGCCTGATTGTCAGGGGAGACCTGGTACCATGACGTTACCAAAGTCTGGTAGTTCTCAGGCCACAAAAACGCAAAAAGCCCATCCGTCAGGATGGGCTCTTCACCTGTTTGATGCCTGGCAGTTCCCTACTCTCACATGGGGAGACCCCACACTACCATCGGCGCTACGGCGTTTCACTTCTGAGTTCGGCATGGGGTCAGGTGGGACCACCGCGCTATCGCCGCCAGGCAAATTCTGTTGTCAGAAACGAATCTTTTACACCGATGCTGCGTTGGCTGCATTCGTAAAGTCAGTCACATACCTCAGTATGCTCCTTCCTTTACTTCATTTGCCGCCTTGCCTCAGCGTAAAATCTTTCGTTCCCGAAAATCTGTAATCAATGCTGAAATTGTTGTCTTCTCAAATCCGCCAAAACATCTTCGGCGTTGTAAGGTTAAGCCTCACGGTTCATTAGTACCGGTTAGCTCAACGCATCGCTGCGCTTACACACCCGGCCTATCAACGTCGTCGTCTTCAACGTTCCTTCAGGACTCTCAAGGAGTCAGGGAGAACTCATCTCGGGGCAAGTTTCGTACTTAGATGCTTTCAGCACTTATCTCTTCCGCATTTAGCTACCGGGCAATGCCATTGGCATGACAACCCGAACACCAGTGATGCGTCCACTCCGGTCCTCTCGTACTAGGAGCAGCCCCCTCAATTCTCCAGCGCCCACGGCAGATAGGGACCGAACTGTCTCACGACGTTCTAAACCCAGCTCGCGTACCACTTTAAATGGCGAACAGCCATACCCTTGGGACCTACTTCAGCCCCAGGATGTGATGAGCCGACATCGAGGTGCCAAACACCGCCGTCGATATGAACTCTTGGGCGGTATCAGCCTGTTATCCCCGGAGTACCTTTTATCCGTTGAGCGATGGCCCTTCCATTCAGAACCACCGGATCACTATGACCTGCTTTCGCACCTGCTCGCGCCGTCACGCTCGCAGTCAAGCCAGCTTATGCCATTGCACTAACCTCCTGATGTCCGACCAGGATTAGCTGACCTTCGTGCTCCTCCGTTACTCTTTAGGAGGAGACCGCCCCAGTCAAACTACCCACCAGACACTGTCCGCAACCCGGATTACGGGCCCACGTTAGAACACCAGCCATTAAAGGGTGGTATTTCAAGGATGGCTCCACGCAGACTGGCGTCCACGCTTCAAAGCCTCCCACCTATCCTACACATCAAGGACCAGTGTTCAGTGTCAAGCTATAGTAAAGGTTCACGGGGTCTTTCCGTCTTGCCGCGGGTACACTGCATCTTCACAGCGAGTTCAATTTCACTGAGTCTCGGGTGGAGACAGCCTGGCCATCATTACGCCATTCGTGCAGGTCGGAACTTACCCGACAAGGAATTTCGCTACCTTAGGACCGTTATAGTTACGGCCGCCGTTTACCGGGGCTTCGATCAAGAGCTTCTCCTTACGGATAACCCCATCAATTAACCTTCCGGCACCGGGCAGGCGTCACACCGTATACGTCCACTTTCGTGTTTGCACAGTGCTGTGTTTTTAATAAACAGTTGCAGCCAGCTGGTATCTTCGACTGATTTCAGCTCCATGAGTAAATCACTTCACCTACATATCAGCGTGCCTTCTCCCGAAGTTACGGCACCATTTTGCCTAGTTCCTTCACCCGAGTTCTCTCAAGCGCCTTGGTATTCTCTACCTGACCACCTGTGTCGGTTTGGGGTACGATTTGATGTTACCTGATGCTTAGAGGCTTTTCCTGGAAGCAGGGCATTTGTCACTTCAGCACCGTAGTGCCTCGTCATCACGCCTCAGTGTTAAAGTGAACCGGATTTACCTGGAACACACACCTACACGCTTAAACCGGGACAACCGTCGCCCGGCCAACATAGCCTTCTCCGTCCCCCTTCGCAGTAACACCAAGTACAGGAATATTAACCTGTTTCCCATCGACTACGCCTTTCGGCCTCGCCTTAGGGGTCGACTCACCCTGCCCCGATTAACGTTGGACAGGAACCCTTGGTCTTCCGGCGTGCGGGTTTTTCACCCGCATTATCGTTACTTATGTCAGCATTCGCACTTCTGATACCTCCAGCAACCCTCACAGGCCACCTTCAACGGCTTACAGAACGCTCCCCTACCCAACAACACATAGTGTCGCTGCCGCAGCTTCGGTGCATGGTTTAGCCCCGTTACATCTTCCGCGCAGGCCGACTCGACCAGTGAGCTATTACGCTTTCTTTAAATGATGGCTGCTTCTAAGCCAACATCCTGGCTGTCTGGGCCTTCCCACATCGTTTCCCACTTAACCATGACTTTGGGACCTTAGCTGGCGGTCTGGGTTGTTTCCCTCTTCACGACGGACGTTAGCACCCGCCGTGTGTCTCCCGTGATAACATTCTTCGGTATTCGTAGTTTGCATCGGGTTGGTAAGTCGGGATGACCCCCTAGCCGAAACAGTGCTCTACCCCCGAAGATGAGTTCACGAGGCGCTACCTAAATAGCTTTCGGGGAGAACCAGCTATCTCCCGGTTTGATTGGCCTTTCACCCCCAGCCACAAGTCATCCGCTAATTTTTCAACATTAGTCGGTTCGGTCCTCCAGTTAGTGTTACCCAACCTTCAACCTGCCCATGGCTAGATCACCGGGTTTCGGGTCTATACCCTGCAACTTAACGCCCAGTTAAGACTCGGTTTCCCTGCGGCTCCCCTATACGGTTAACCTTGCTACAGAATATAAGTCGCTGACCCATTATACAAAAGGTACGCAGTCACCCAACAAGTGGGCTCCTACTGCTTGTACGTACACGGTTTCAGGTTCTTTTTCACTCCCCTCGCCGGGGTTCTTTTCGCCTTTCCCTCACGGTACTGGTTCACTATCGGTCAGTCAGGAGTATTTAGCCTTGGAGGATGGTCCCCCATATTCAGACAGGATACCACGTGTCCCGCCCTACTCTTCGAGTTCACAGCCTGTGTGTTTTAGTGTACGGGAGTATCACCCTGTACCCTGCGACTTTCCAGACGCTTCCACTAACACACAAGCTGATTCAGACTCCGGGCTGCTCCCCGTTCGCTCGCCGCTACTGGGGAATCTCGGTTGATTTCTTTTCCTCGGGGTACTTAGATGTTTCAGTTCCCCCGGTTCGCCTCGTTTGACTATGTATTCATCAAACGATAGTGCAACGAATTGCACTGGGTTTCCCCATTCGGACATCGCCGGCTGTAACGGTTCATATCACCTTACCGACGCTTTTCGCAGATTAGCACGTCCTTCATCGCCTCTGACTGCCAGGGCATCCACCGTGTACGCTTAGTCGCTTAACCTCACAACCCGAAGATGTTTCGTAAAACATCATCGTGTCGCGAAAATTTGAGAGACTCGAACACACATAACATGTGTGTCGTTTCAATTTTCAGCTTGATCCAGATTTTTAAAGAGCAAAACTTCGCAGTGAACCTTTTCAGGTACACTCTGAAGTTTTCTTGTGGTATGCAGTAAAGATGGTGGAGCTATGCGGGATCGAACCGCAGACCTCCTGCGTGCAAAGCAGGCGCTCTCCCAGCTGAGCTATAGCCCCATCGTAGTTAAATCTCATCAACCTTAATTTCTGTTGAGGCAAAGCGGGGTGACACGAAGCATACTTAAAGTATGTGAGTGTCGCCGCAACGCAGCATCAGCAGAAATTTGGTAGGCCTGAGTGGACTTGAACCACCGACCTCACCCTTATCAGGGGTGCGCTCTAACCACCTGAGCTACAAGCCTGCAGAGATTTTCTTACTGCTTATTTTCATCAGACAATCTGTGTGAGCACTACAAAGGCAGGTTCTTTAAGGTAAGGAGGTGATCCAACCGCAGGTTCCCCTACGGTTACCTTGTTACGACTTCACCCCAGTCATGAATCACAAAGTGGTAAGCGCCCTCCCGAAGGTTAAGCTACCTACTTCTTTTGCAACCCACTCCCATGGTGTGACGGGCGGTGTGTACAAGGCCCGGGAACGTATTCACCGTGGCATTCTGATCCACGATTACTAGCGATTCCGACTTCATGGAGTCGAGTTGCAGACTCCAATCCGGACTACGACATACTTTATGAGGTCCGCTTGCTCTCGCGAGGTCGCTTCTCTTTGTATATGCCATTGTAGCACGTGTGTAGCCCTACTCGTAAGGGCCATGATGACTTGACGTCATCCCCACCTTCCTCCAGTTTATCACTGGCAGTCTCCTTTGAGTTCCCGACCGAATCGCTGGCAACAAAGGATAAGGGTTGCGCTCGTTGCGGGACTTAACCCAACATTTCACAACACGAGCTGACGACAGCCATGCAGCACCTGTCTCAGAGTTCCCGAAGGCACCAAAGCATCTCTGCTAAGTTCTCTGGATGTCAAGAGTAGGTAAGGTTCTTCGCGTTGCATCGAATTAAACCACATGCTCCACCGCTTGTGCGGGCCCCCGTCAATTCATTTGAGTTTTAACCTTGCGGCCGTACTCCCCAGGCGGTCGACTTAACGCGTTAGCTCCGGAAGCCACTCCTCAAGGGAACAACCTCCAAGTCGACATCGTTTACAGCGTGGACTACCAGGGTATCTAATCCTGTTTGCTCCCCACGCTTTCGCACCTGAGCGTCAGTCTTTGTCCAGGGGGCCGCCTTCGCCACCGGTATTCCTCCAGATCTCTACGCATTTCACCGCTACACCTGGAATTCTACCCCCTCTACAAGACTCCAGCCTGCCAGTTTCGAATGCAGTTCCCAGGTTGAGCCCGGGGATTTCACATCCGACTTGACAGACCGCCTGCGTGCGCTTTACGCCCAGTAATTCCGATTAACGCTTGCACCCTCCGTATTACCGCGGCTGCTGGCACGGAGTTAGCCGGTGCTTCTTCTGCGGGTAACGTCAATGAATAAGGTTATTAACCTTACTCCCTTCCTCCCCGCTGAAAGTACTTTACAACCCGAAGGCCTTCTTCATACACGCGGCATGGCTGCATCAGGCTTGCGCCCATTGTGCAATATTCCCCACTGCTGCCTCCCGTAGGAGTCTGGACCGTGTCTCAGTTCCAGTGTGGCTGGTCATCCTCTCAGACCAGCTAGGGATCGTCGCCTAGGTGAGCCGTTACCCCACCTACTAGCTAATCCCATCTGGGCACATCTGATGGCAAGAGGCCCGAAGGTCCCCTCTTTGGTCTTGCGACGTTATGCGGTATTAGCTACCGTTTCCAGTAGTTATCCCCCTCCATCAGGCAGTTTCCCAGACATTACTCACCCGTCCGCCACTCGTCACCCGAGAGCAAGCTCTCTGTGCTACCGTTCGACTTGCATGTGTTAGGCCTGCCGCCAGCGTTCAATCTGAGCCATGATCAAACTCTTCAATTTAAGTTTGATGCTCGTGAATTAAACTTCGTAATGAATTACGTGTTCACTCTTTGAGACTTGGTATTCATTTTTCGTCCGAGGACGTTAAGAATCCATGTCACTTTGAGTGCCCACACAGATTGTCTGATAAATTGTTAAAGAGCAGTGCAACGCGGCTTTCGCTCACCGTTGCGAGGTCCCGTATAATACGTTTTCCTCATTCAGAGTCAAGCGTTTAATTTTGCTTTTCTCTGCCGGCATTCATCGCTGAATCCCGCTGACCCGGCGGCTTGCGTGCCGTTGTTCCGTGTCAGTGGGAGCGCATTATAGGGAGTTATTCCGAAGTGACAAGGGGAAATTTCAAAAAAAATTTCGTTCGCTCAACTTTCCATCACCAGGGTGATTTAACGCGCTATTTGCTGGTCATTTGCGCAATTTCCCGCGCAAACCTGCCCACCTGCTGCCAGTCGGTATACACCACTTCTTTACTGACATCCGTTTCGCCGCCGGTCATCTTCATAATTAGGCGAATCATAAACCGATCGTACCAACGATAGCGTGGATAACGAAGCGCTCCGGCAAATACCGCGCACTGCTGAGGCTGCCAGGGCGAGTTGAGCAGAAACTTTCGCGTGTAGCTGTTGGTCTGCGGCGTTCGTTTTTCTGGCTTACGCGCGACGAGGTTAACCGAGAAAAATGCTCCCGGCAGCGCCTGCAGCGACTGAAGATGCGTTTTGACAAACCGCTCCAGCGCGGGATGAAAGTGACCATAGCGGATTGATGCGCCAATCACGACACGATCGTATAAAGGCCACTCCACCTCATTGGTACGGTTGAGGTCAATCGTATCCGCATCAATCCCCTGCTCTTTTAATTCAGATGCCAGATAGGAGGCGATTTCACGCGTCTGTCCGTCGCGGGTAGAAAATAGAATCAAAGTTTTCACAGGCACTCCTGTTATTCGCGCCAGAAAGTCGGAGTAAATAGCACCAGCAAGGTGAACACTTCCAGACGACCAAACAGCATATTAGCAATCAAGATCCATTTTGCGACAGGGTTCATCGTCGCAAAGTTATCCGCCACCACGCCCAGCCCCGGGCCAAGGTTATTCAGCGTCGCGACGACCGAAGCAAAGGCTGAGAAATCATCCACGCCGGTGGCGATAATCGCCAGCATACTGATGATAAACACCAGCGCATAGGCGGAGAAAAATCCCCAAACGGCTTCAAGGATACGTTCCGGCAACGCACGGTTCCCCAGTTTAATACTGTATACCGCGTTAGGGTGTACCAGCCGTTTAAGCTCACGGTTACCCTGCTTGAAAAGTAGAAGAATACGGATAACCTTCAAACCACCGCCCGTCGACCCGGCGCAGCCGCCGATAAAAGCCGAGCAGAGTAGAAGGACCGGCAAGAATAGCGGCCAGCGCGCGATACTGTCGGTAGTGAATCCTGCCGTTGTCGCCATCGAAACAACCTGGAAGAACGCCTGGTTCACCGTCATGAGTGCAGAACTGTAGACGTCATGCAGCCACAGCACCAGAGTACATACCACCACCAGCGTGAGCTGCACGCCGATAAACATGCGGAATTCGGGATCGCGCCAGTACACTTTCAGGCTGCGCCCGCTAAGTAATGAAAAGTGCAGGCCGTAGTTACAGCCAGATATCAGCAAGAAAATCGCAATAATGGAGTTAATCGTTGGGCTATTAAAGTAGCCCACGCTAGCGTCATGGGTAGAGAACCCGCCAATCGCAATCGTCGAGAAGCTATGCCCAATGGCGTCGAACGCCGGCATACCGGCAAACCACAGCGCCAGCGCGCAGGCCACCGTCAGTAAGACATAGATAAGCCATAGCGTTTTCGCCGTCTCAGCAATGCGCGGCCGCATCTTGTTATCTTTCAGCGGCCCGGGCATTTCCGCCCGATACAGCTGCATCCCCCCGACGCCCAGTATCGGCAGTATCGCTACCGCCAGCACGATGATCCCCATCCCACCAAACCATTGCAGCATCTGACGATAGAAAAGAATGGCGTGGGGTAACGAATCTAGCCCAACCAGCGTGGTTGCCCCGGTCGTTGTCAAACCTGAGAAAGATTCAAAGAAGGCATCCGTAATGCTCAGGTTGGGCTGTTCAGAGAAGATAAAGGGCAGCGAGCCGACGCTTCCGAGTACCGTCCAGAACAGCACGACGATAAGAAATCCTTCGCGGGATTTCAGTTCGCCCTTCTCACGACGGTTAGGCCACCACAGCAGCGAGCCGATCGCCAGAGCGACAAAAAAGGTCTGGGTAAACGCTCGCCCCGCACCATCGCGATATATCAGAGCTATTAATCCCGGGAGGATCATTGTCCCCGAAAACAAAATGACCAGCAGTCCAACGATTCGGGTTATCGCGCGAAAATGCATCTCTGGCGCTTCCTTTGATATGCAAAAAAATCAGGTGGGGATTATTCGTCAATCTTCAGTAATTGCAACGAACCGCGACTAAAATCAGCCAGTTTTGCTGAAAATAGCGCCACTTCAGCCTGAGGAAGCGCCACGCGCAGCTGAACAGACGCTTGATATTCGCTTTCGACAATTTTCCCTGAGAATTGAGCCAACAGCGTTTCAATCCCGGCCAACTGCCCGTATTCACACTGCAAAGTATATGCGGTCAACGGCGTCTTGCGCTGTGTTGCGAGCTGCGCAAGCGCCTGATGCACGCCGCCGCCGTACGCTTTGACCAGACCGCCGGTGCCGAGCAGAATACCACCGTAGTAGCGCACGACGACAGCGGTTATCTCGCCGACGCCGCTGCCCATAAGCTGCGCCAGCATCGGCTTACCCGCCGTCCCCGCCGGTTCGCCATCATCGGAAAATCCCAGCTGCTGCGAGTCATTTGGCGGCCCGGCGACCCACGCCACGCAGTGGTGACGGGCATCCGGATGTTCAGCCCTGACTGACTCGACAAACGCTTTTGCCGCCGCTACGCCGTCGGTATGCGCCAATAGCGTGATAAAGCGGCTCCTTTTGATCTCTTCCACAAAAGTGACCGGCGCGGCCGGTATCAACCAGCTTTCCATTACGCCAGTTTCAGATCGCGCGTCATGTTTTCAATACTGTTTTCGTGGATCACGACGTTGTCTTCGATACGAATACCGCCAAACGGTTTCAGCGCTTCAATTTTCTGCCAGTTGAAGTGTTTGCTGAACTGTCCCTCGCGCCACGGCGCCAGCAGCGATTCGATAAAGTAGATGCCCGGTTCAATCGTCAATACCATGCGCGGCTGCAGCACGCGCGTGCAGCGCAGGTAAGGATATTTTGCCGGCGCGGCCAGATGGGTACCGGTATCATCCTGCATAAAGCCGGCGACATCATGAACCTGCAGACCCAGAGGATGGCCAATACCGTGCGGCATAAACGGTCCGGTCAGGTCGTTTTCCACCATAGCTTCTTCACTCATCTCTTTGACGATCTGATGTTTACGCAGCAGTTTGGCAATACGCTGATGGAACTGGACATGATAATCCACATAGCTCACGCCCGCCTTCATGGTGCTAATCAGCGCCAGCTGTTCGTCATTAACATCTTTAATCAGTTGAGCATAGTCACTATCACCATGCGCCGCCCAGGTACGCGTCAGGTCCGCCGCATAGCCGTTATATTCCGCACCCGCATCCAGCAGGAAGCTGCGCAATTCCGCCGGTGCGCGATGATCCAGCTTCGTGTAATGCAGCACGGAGGCATGTTCGTTCAGCGCCACAATGTTGCTGTACGGTACATCGGTGTCGCGATGGCCGGTCGCGGTCAGATAGGCCTGATTGATATCAAACTCGCTCATCCCGGAGAGGAACGCTTCATGAGCGGCCTGATGACCGTTAACCGCCGACTTCTGCGCTTCGCGCATGCAGGCCAGCTCATAGTCAGTTTTATAAGAGCGGTAGTAGTGCAGATAATCAATCACCCCTTTCGGGTTGATTTTATCCGCCGCGAGTTCTAACCCCAGTGCGCGTTCCGGTACCGGCCCGATATAAGCGATATTGCCGCGCGCGGCAGGCAGCTGGCTGCCGATACCGTCCGCTTTCGGCAGGGCAATCACATCCACCTCTTCGGTCCAGAACGAAGTCGGTAGCGGTTCCACGTTATGCCAGTAGTCGACCGGCAGGTAGAACCACAGTTTCGGTTTGTTGACGCCGTCCACCAGCAGCCAGCAGTTAGGGACCTGGGTAACCGGCACCCAGGCTTTGAACTGGGGATTGACCTTGAACGGATACGGATGATCGTCAAGGAAGACGTTGAACAGTTCACCGGAGTGAATCAGCAGGGCATCCAGCTTAAAGCGGGCCAGTACGTCACGGGTGCGTTCTTGTAGGGTAACAATATGATTTTTATAGAGACCGGCAAGGGATTCCATCTTTTATCCTTTGATTTTATGAGATCGTGATGCTTCGCATCTTAGCACAATGACCTCAAACGAGGTGATCTCTACCGGGTGTGATCCGACCAGCATTTATTTAAAGTCTTATTTGCAATTTCTTAACATAAAATCCACACTCCGTCTCATCTGGTACGACCAGATCATATTGCTGGATTCAGGAGACTGACATGCTCTACAAAGGCGACACCCTGTACCTCGACTGGCGGGAAGACGGCATTGCCGAACTGGTATTCGATGCCCCCGGCTCGGTCAACAAGCTCGATACCGCAACCGTAGCCAGCCTCGGTGAAGCGCTGGACGTACTGGAAAAACAAAAAGATCTTAAAGGGCTGCTGCTACGCTCCGAGAAAGCCGCTTTTATCGTCGGCGCGGATATCACCGAATTTCTTTCTCTGTTCCTGGTTCCCGAAGAACAGCTCAGTCAGTGGCTACATTTCGCTAATAGCGTATTTAACCGCCTGGAAGATTTGCCGGTTCCGACCATTTCCGCCGTCAACGGCTATGCGCTGGGCGGCGGCTGCGAATGCGTCCTGGCGACCGATTACCGTCTGGCGACGCCGGACCTGCGTATTGGCCTGCCGGAAACGAAGCTGGGCATCATGCCGGGCTTTGGCGGCTCGGTGCGGATGCCGCGTATGCTTGGCGCGGGCAGCGCGCTGGAAATCATTGCCGCGGGTAAAGACGTTGGTGCCGAACAGGCCTTAAAAATCGGCCTCGTCGACGGCGTGGTTAAACATGAAAAACTGATTGAGGGCGCGATAGCCATTCTGCGTCAGGCCATTAACGGCGACCTGGACTGGAAAGCGAAGCGCCAGCCGAAGCTGGAGCCTCTTCACCTGAGTAAAATTGAAGCTGCAATGAGTTTTACCATCGCCAAAGGCATGGTGGCGCAAACCGCCGGGAAACACTACCCGGCCCCGATTACCGCCGTTAAAACCATTGAAGCCGCCGCCCGCTTTGGCCGCGAAGAAGCGCTGAATCTGGAAAACAAAAGTTTCGTCCCGCTGGCGCATACCAACGAGGCGCGTGCACTGGTCGGTATCTTCCTCAACGATCAGTACGTCAAAGCGAAAGCGAAGAAGCTGACTAAAGATATCGACACGCCAAAACACGCGGCCGTGCTGGGCGCGGGAATTATGGGCGGCGGTATTGCATACCAGTCGGCCTGGAAAGGCGTGCCGGTGGTCATGAAGGATATCAACGACAAATCGCTGACGCTTGGCATGACCGAAGCGGCCAAGCTGCTCAATAAACAGCTTGAGCGCGGCAAAATCGATGGGCTCAGGATGGCCGGCGTTATTTCCACTATACAGCCAACCCTGGATTACGCCGGCTTTGAACGCGTTGACGTTGTGGTCGAAGCCGTCGTTGAGAACCCAAAAGTGAAAAAAGCGGTGCTGGCGGAAACCGAAGAGAAGGTACGCCCGGATACCGTGCTAGCCTCGAACACCTCGACCATTCCTATCAGCGAGCTGGCCAGCGTTCTGCAGCGCCCGGAAAACTTCTGCGGCATGCACTTCTTTAACCCGGTGCATCGCATGCCGCTGGTTGAAGTGATCCGCGGCGATAAAACCTCGGATAAGACCATTGCCAAAGTCGTCGCCTGGGCCAGCAAAATGGGCAAAACGCCAATTGTGGTCAACGACTGCCCCGGCTTCTTCGTCAACCGCGTACTGTTCCCCTACTTCGCCGGTTTCAGCCAGCTACTGCGCGATGGCGCGGACTTCCGCAAGGTCGACAAAGTAATGGAAAAACAGTTTGGCTGGCCGATGGGGCCCGCCTATCTGCTGGACGTCGTGGGCATTGATACCGCGCATCACGCGCAGGCGGTCATGGCGGCGGGCTTCCCGCAGCGAATGCAGAAAGAGTATCGCGATGCGATCGATGCTCTATTCGACGCTAACCGTTTCGGCCAGAAAAACGGCCTTGGCTTCTGGCGCTACAAAGAAGACAGCAAAGGTAAGCCGAAGAAGGAAGAGGATGCTGCCGTCGATAGCCTGCTGGCGGAAGTCAGCCAGCCGAAGCGCGATTTCAGCGATGAAGAGATTATCGCCCGTATGATGATCCCTATGGTCAACGAAGTGGTGCGCTGTCTCGAAGAGGGCATTATTGCCAGCCCGGCGGAAGCCGATATGGCGCTGGTTTATGGCCTGGGCTTCCCTCCGTTCCACGGCGGCGCGTTCCGCTGGCTCGATACGCTCGGTAGCGCAAAATATCTCGATATGGCGCAGCAGTACCAGCACCTCGGCCCGCTATACGACGTGCCGGAAGGATTGCGCAGCAAAGCGCGTCATAACGAACCGTACTATCCCCCGGTTGAGCCTGCCCGTGCGCCAGGCGACCTGAAAACGGCTTAAGGAGTCACAATGGAACAGGTTGTCATTGTCGATGCAGTTCGTACCCCGATGGGCCGTTCGAAGGGCGGCGCCTTTCGCCACGTACGTGCGGAAGATCTCTCCGCGCACTTGATGCGTAGCCTGCTTTCGCGTAATCCGTCTCTTGAGGCAAGCGCGATCGACGATATTTACTGGGGCTGCGTCCAGCAGACCCTGGAACAGGGCTTCAACATTGCCCGCAACGCGGCACTGCTGGCGGAGATCCCACATTCAGTACCCGCCACCACGGTCAATCGGCTGTGTGGTTCTTCTATGCAGGCACTTCACGACGCAGCGCGTATGATCATGACCGGCGATGCCAGCGTCTGCCTGATTGGCGGCGTAGAGCATATGGGCCACGTCCCGATGAGCCACGGCGTGGATTTCCATCCCGGGCTGAGCCGTAACGTCGCCAAAGCCGCCGGAATGATGGGTCTGACGGCAGAAATGCTGGCGCGCTTGCACGGCATCAGCCGGGAAATGCAGGACCAGTTCGCCGCCCGGTCCCACGCTCGCGCCTGGGCCGCGACGCAGTCCGGCGCATTCAAGACGGAGATTATCCCGACCGGCGGTCACGACGCCGACGGCGTACTGAAGTCTTACCGCTACGATGAAGTTATTCGCCCGGAGACAACGGTAGAAGCACTGGCCGCGCTGAGACCCGCGTTCGATCCGGTCACCGGCACCGTGACGGCCGGAACCTCTTCCGCTCTCTCCGATGGCGCCGCAGCGATGTTATTAATGAGCGAAAGCCGCGCCCGCGAACTGGGCCTGAGGCCTCGCGCTCGCGTGCGCTCGATGGCTGTCGTCGGCTGCGACCCGTCCATCATGGGCTATGGCCCGGTTCCCGCGTCAAAACTGGCGCTGAAAAAGGCCGGGCTCAGCACCAGCGATATCGATGTGTTCGAGATGAACGAAGCTTTTGCCGCCCAGATCCTTCCGTGCATTAAAGATCTGGGGCTAATGGAACAGATAGACGAGAAGATCAACCTCAACGGCGGCGCGATCGCCCTGGGCCATCCGCTCGGCTGTTCCGGCGCACGCATTAGCACCACCTTGATCAACCAGATGGAGCGTAAAGACGCGCAGTTCGGCCTGGCGACGATGTGTATTGGCTTAGGTCAGGGTATCGCGACGGTATTCGAGCGAGTTTAATCGAAGAGTTAATCCCTAAAGAGTTTAGTTGCCGTTCTTCCCGCCTGTCAGGGGCGGGTTTTTTATTTCTACCGATCGGTTATTATCGCCATGTACCTAATGATTATTAAGGATAATGAAGAGTGATGAAAACACTCCCAATCATTTTTCTGCTATCGACGTTCTCTGCCGCAGCGCTCGCCAGCGAACAGGATAGCGCTCAGGCATGTCTCTCCTGGGGAATCAGTAAAATGGCGCAGGATCCTGGCAGCGATCGGCTAAAGCATCTGGTCATCACCGACATTAATACCGAACGTTATGATGAGAAGGTAGGCAGCCAGCATATCGCGACGCAGCTAACCGCCACGCTGAAAAAAGAAGGGAACCCGGTAGGGAAAATGCTCTGTTTGCTGGAAAACGATCGGCCGCTATACGTTTACTTCAGCGATGACCGGTAAAAATAGCACCCAGGCTAAAAGCCCGGATGCTTTCAGAGCAGCTATCAGATAAACGCAAAGGCATCGCCAAACAGGCGATCTTCACGCGCGCCGCGCTCGTTGCAGAACAGGTCACGGGCAATTTTTGCCATCTCGAAACGGCCAGCGATATAGATATCATGCTCGCCCAGCGTACCGTAATCCTGCAGGACCGCTGTAAGCACGGTTCCGGTGCGGCCACGCCACTCGGCTTCAGGCTGCTCAACAACGGGTTCAACGCGCAGGCCCGGATGCCGCAGGCTTAACGCTTCCAGCTCGGCCAGATCGTAGAGATGCTTCGCTTCGCGTCCGCCCCAGTAGATGGCGATATCGCGGTTCGGATTGCGCGCCAGCGCGGTAAGCAGAATCGAACGCACGTAAGAGAAGCCCGTCCCCCCGGCGATCAAAATCAGCGGGCGTTCTTCATCATCGCGCAGCCAGGCTTCGCCATGCGGCATATCGACCTCAATTTCACGCTCTTTCAGAATACGATCCATCACCGCCATCGCATACAGGTTAAGTTCAGATGCACCGATATGCAGCTCGATAAACTCCTGTTCCGACGGCGTAGAAGCCATGGAGAATGGGCGCTTATCGCGTTCGTCCATCACGACCATCAGATACTGACCAGCCCGGAAGGCAAACGCCGCTTCCGGCACTAATCGAACGCGATACACAGTATCGGTAATCGCCTCCACCGAGGTCACTTTACAGCTTAAGGTTGTCATGCGTCCCCTCTGTCGGGTCTATTGTGCAAAACAGCGGCGTAGCCCCGCTTACTGTTATTTGAAGATAGCCAGTTCGTCCCAGATGGCGTCGACGCGCGCCGTCACTTCAGGATCTTTCTTGATAGGACGACCCCACTCGCGCTGGGTCTCTCCAGGCCATTTGTTTGTGGCATCCAGCCCCATTTTTGAACCCAAACCGGAAACCGGTGAGGCAAAATCCAGATAATCAATTGGCGTATTTTCTACCAGTACCGTATCACGCGCCGGGTCCATACGGGTAGTAATCGCCCAAATCACATCATTCCAGTCGCGCGCGTTGACATCGTCATCGCAGACGATAACAAACTTGGTATACATGAACTGACGGAGGAATGACCAGACGCCCATCATGACGCGTTTCGCGTGACCGGCGTACTGCTTCTTCATCGTGACCACCGCCAGGCGATAAGAACAGCCTTCAGGCGGTAAATAGAAATCCACGATTTCAGGAAACTGCTTTTGCAGGATGGGGACGAACACTTCATTCAGCGCAACGCCCAGCACCGCGGGTTCGTCCGGCGGACGCCCGGTGTAGGTCGAATGGTAGATGGCGTCTTCACGCTGAGTAATATGGGTAACGGTAAAGACCGGGAAGTTATCCACTTCATTGTAGTAGCCCGTATGATCGCCATACGGGCCTTCCGGCGCCATCTCTCCGGCCTCAATATATCCTTCCAGCACGATCTCCGCGCTGGCGGGCACTTCCAGTTCGTTAGAGATGCACTTCACGACTTCGGTTTTCGTTCCGCGCAGCAGCCCGGCAAACGCATACTCGGAGAGGGTATCCGGAACCGGGGTCACCGCCCCGAGAATGGTCGCCGGATCGGCACCCAGCGCGACGGATACCGGGAAACGCTCGCCAGGACGCGCTGCGCACCACTCCTGGAAGTCCAGCGCGCCGCCGCGATGCGATAGCCAGCGCATAATCAGCTTGTTCTTACCAATCAGCTGCTGGCGATAAATGCCCAAATTTTGCCGCTCTTTATGCGGACCGCGGGTCACCGTCAGCCCCCAGGTGATCAGCGGCGCGGCATCTTCCGGCCAGCAGGTCATGATCGGGATGCGGGTCAAATCCACCTCATCGCCCTGGAGGATTTTTTGCTGGCACGGGGCCCCGCGCAGCCGCTTAGTCGGCATATTCAGCACCTGCTTGAACTGCGGCAGCTTATCAAACAGGTCGCGGAAGCCTTTTGGTGGCTCCGGCTCTTTCAGAAATGCCAGAAGCTTACCCACTTCCCGCAGCGAACTGACATCCTCCTGCCCCATCCCCAGCGCGACTCGCCGCGGCGTGCCGAAAAGATTACACAGCACCGGCATGGCGTAGCCTGTAGGATTTTCGAATAGCAGGGCCGGACCGCCGGCGCGCAACGTGCGGTCGGCAATTTCGGTGATTTCCAGGTGAGGATCGACCGGCAGGGAGATTCGTTTCAATTCCCCCTGCTGCTCCAGTAATGTCAGAAATTCGCGTAGATCGTGGTATTTCATGGAGTTGTTATTGACCTCTATACAGGCGGCTGATTATACGGCGTTCGCCGGAGCTATGCTGTATTTTTGTTAAATTAGCGTGAAAGACCGCTGAAATTTAGTTTTCACCCGCAATGATTTCGCGATCGTACCGGGCTTTTGTTATGCTTGCTGCTAGTAGCATTGGAAAGAGTCATTATGCAAGCCTGGTATTTACTTTATTGCAAACGTGGGCAACTTGAACGCGCCCAGGAACACCTTGAGCGGCAGGCCGTGAATTGCCTGATGCCAACGATCGAGCTGGAAAAAATCGTCCGCGGTAAACGCACGACGGTCAGCGAGCCACTGTTCCCAAATTATCTGTTTATCGAGTTCGATCCGGAAGTGATTCATACCACCACCATCAGCGCAACGCGCGGTGTGAACAGCTTTGTGCGTTTCGGCGCGCTGCCCGCCATCGTGCCGTCTGCCGTCATTCATCAGCTTTCCATCTACAAACCGGAAGGGATCACCGATCCGGAAACGCCGCACGAAGGCGATAGCGTGCTGATTACCGATGGCGCCTTTGAGGGTCTGCAGGCTATTTTTACCGAACCGGACGGTGAAGCCCGTTCAATGCTGCTGCTGAATTTACTTAACAAGCAGGTGCTACAGAGCGTTAAAAACACTGATTTTTATAAAATCTGACGGCGTCTAAAAGCGCACGCCAAAGAGTCTTCTGACGTTAGCATCGGTAATCTCTTCCAGCCACTGCGCCTCTTCCCCACGCCATCCCGCGATGCTGGTCAGAATATGCGGCAGGTAGGCGGGCTCATTACGGCGGGAAGAGGGTTTTGGCCGCATATCGCGGGGCAACAAATAGGGCGCATCAGACTCAACCAGCAGGCGATCTGCCGGAATATCGGCCAGCAAGGATCGCAGATCCAGCCCCCGACGCTCATCGCATACCCAGCCGGTGATACCAATAAATAAACCGTGCTCAAGGCATTCGCGCATCTCTTCACGGCTACCCGTAAAGCAATGCACAACGGCCCCCGGGAGCTTATCAAGCCAGGGAACCAGCAGGGCCAGAAAGCGCTCGTGCGCATCGCGACAGTGCAGAAATACCGGCATCGACAGCTCCGCTGCCAGCGCCAGCTGGGCGCTAAACGCCGCTTCTTGCTCCTGAGGCGCCGAAAAGTTGCGGTTGAAGTCGAGGCCGCATTCGCCAACCGCAACGACTTCCGGCTCGCGAGCCAGCGCATAGACCGCAGCCGCTACCGATTCCGTCCAGCAGCGACTATCGTGGGGATGAACGCCGGCCGTTGACCAGCATCCCGAATAACGGCGCGCCATCTGTTGCGCCTGCGCGCTTTCATGTAGGTTGGTTCCCGTCAACAGCATCCCGGTGACACCCGCCTCCCGAGCCCGGGAAACCACCTCATCGCGATCGCGGGAAAACTGCGAACTGGTCAGGTTTACGCCGATATCAAACATCATCGCTCCCATATGGCAACCGCCCTGGCGGGCGGTTGAGCGTTATTCTTCTTTACCCTGCGCCTCTTCGGCAGCGGCATCCTCGTCACGCGTAAGGCGTTTACCGGTGTAGAACCGCGCGAAGAAGACCCCAACCTCAAACAGACAGTACATCGGAATCGCCAGCAGAGTTTGCGAAAACACGTCCGGCGGAGTCAGCAGCATCCCCACAACGAATGCGCCAACCAGGACATAGGGACGTTTCTTACGCAGGTCTTCCGGCGTGGTGACGCCCATCCAGCACAGCAGCACGATGGCCACCGGAACCTCGAACGAGACGCCAAACGCGATAAACAGCGCCATCACAAAGTCGAGATAGCTGCGAATATCGGTAGAGACCTGTACGCCTTCAGGCGCCGCGTGGGTCAGAAAACCAAACGCCAGCGGGAAAACGACGAAGTAGGCGAAAGCCATACCGATATAGAACAGCAGCGTACTGGAGACCAGCAGCGGCATAACCAACCGACGCTCATGCTTATACAGCGCTGGCGCCACAAAGGCCCAGACCTGATACAGAATGACCGGTACCGATAAAATTATCGATACCATAAAGGTCAGCTTGATCGGCGTGAAGAAAGGCGAGGCCACATCCGTCGCGATCATGGTCGCGCCAACCGGCATCTGCCGAATAAGCGGCGCGGAAACCAGCTGATAGATATCGTTGGCGAAATAGACTAACGCCAGGAAAATGACCAGAATCGCAAGAATGCTGTTGATCAAGCGCTTGCGCAGCTCGATCAGATGCGTAATTAGCGGTTGAGTATCGTCTACGCCCATTTTTACTGTTTATCACTCGGTACAGGGGAGGAGGAATCGGAAGCCGCCACGGCAGTTTTTACTTTCACTGCCGGGATTTCACTCTGCGAAGCGGGAAGCTCTTCAGCCACGGGGTCAGGCGCATGCTCCGGCGCACTGACCTGGTGTTCAGCCGTCGCCGGCGTCACGTCCTTGCGCTGCTCTTCACTCCCTTTAACGACTGGGTTGTGAATGGTGTTGGCTTCGTCGCTGGCTTTTTCAGGATCGTGGGCGGAGTAGGATCGCTTCATAGATTCAGCCGCTTCACGCAGCTCATCCATTGAAGCTTTTAGCTCGGGCGTCAGGTTGTCCAGGCTGGCCTTTTCCACCTTTTTAAGGCTTTCCTGAAACTCCTGCAGTTTTAATTCCTGCGTTATTTCATTTTGTACGGTAGCCGCAAGCGACCGCAGCGTGCGGATCCAGCTAACCACCGTCTTTACCGCTACCGGCAGTCGCTGCGGCCCCAAAACGATGAGGCCAATCACGAATACCAGCAGCAGCTCACTAAAACCGATATCGAACACGAATTACACCTGCTCTTTGTCGTGGCGTTTAGTCTCGTCTTTCTTTACATCATCCGGTTTATCAGCAAGGGTTTTCGCCGCAAAATCGGCATCGGGTGCGGATTTTTCCGGTTTATCTTCGTCGCTCATGGCCTTTTTAAAGCCTTTGATCGACGCCCCTAGATCTGAACCGAGCGAGCTCAGCTTTTTTGTCCCAAAAAGCAGAACCACGATGACGACAACAATGAGTAACTGCCAAATACTGATACCACCCATACACATTCCCCTATGACAGATGATGAATTATTAGGACGCATTATACACATTATGCGCAGTGATAAAGGCGGCCGCCGTCAGTTCGTCTTTCGCCAGCCGATAAGCCAGGTTACGACGCCAGCGGCCATCAGCCAGCCGGGCATCATGCCCCACTCGGGACGATGAATGAATAGCAGCGTACCACTCAGTAATAAAACCGCGCCTATACCAAACAGATAGCGGGATTGACCCTGGCGCACGTGCCGCACCTGGATGTCGCGCACGATGGTATCGACGCTATTCTGCAGCTGCTTGCTTTGCTGCAGGCTCTGGTACACCAGTTCCGGTATTTCCGGCATTCTTTCGATCCAGAACGGCGCTTTTTCTTTAAACGCCCGCACCAGAGCTGGAATGCCCACCTGATCTTTGATCCACGACTCAAGGAACGGTTTCGCCGTTTTCCACAAGTCTAACTGAGGATAGAGCTGGCGACCTACACCTTCTACGTAAAGTAATGTCTTCTGCAGCAGAACCAGCTGCGGCTGCACTTCCATATTGAAACGTCGCGCCGTATTAAACAGGTTCAACAACACGTGGCCAAACGAGATTTCCGCCAGCGGTTTTTCAAAAATAGGCTCGCAGACGGTACGAATAGCAAACTCGAACTCTTCAACGTTGGTATCCGCGGGAACCCAGCCGGAATCAACGTGCAGCTCCGCAACTTTGCGGTAATCCCGATTAAAGAAGGCAATGAAGTTCTCCGCCAGATAGCGCTTATCTTCTTTGTTCAGCGAACCGACGATACCGCAGTCAATACCAATATACTGCGGATCTTCCGGATGATTACGGCTGACAAAAATATTGCCCGGATGCATGTCAGCATGGAAGAAGCTGTCGCGGAAAACCTGGGTAAAGAAGACCTGCACGCCACGCTCGGCCAGCAGCTTCATGTTAGTCCCCTGCGCTTCCAACGCGGCGACGTCGGACACCGGGATCCCGTAAATCCGCTCCATCACCATCATGCCTTCGCTGCAGTAGTCCGAATAAACTTCCGGGACATAAAGCATTGGGCTCTCGTCGAAGTTGCGGCGAAGCTGGATAGCGTTCGCCGATTCACGCAGCAGGTTGAGCTCATCCAACAGCGTTTTTTCGTATTCGCGAACCACTTCCTGCGGGCGAAGGCGACGGCCGTCCGGTAACAGACGCGGCACCCAGCGGGCAAGACGGTAGATGAGCTTCATATCCGCTTTAATAACCGGAACGATATCCGGGCGGATCACCTTAATGACCACCTCTTTGCCGTTCTCTTTCAGACGCGCGGTATGCACCTGGGCAATAGAAGCGGAAGCGAGCGGTTCAATCGAGAAATCATCAAACCAGGCTTCTACCGGCAGGCCGCCCATGGCTTGCTCAATCTGCTTTTTGGCCTGCAGACCGTCAAAAGGCGCGACGCGATCCTGCAGCATGGCCAACTGATCGGCAATGTGCGGCGGAAACAGGTCGCGACGGGTCGAGAGCATCTGGCCAAACTTGATCCACACTGGCCCCAGTTCCTGTAATGCGAGACGCAGTCGCTCGCCAAGAGGACGATCTTTGTGGCGATTGGGCATCCAGAAGAGCATCCGCCTCCAGATTCGCAGCGGCAGCGTGATACGCATTTTGGGAATGAGCTCATCCAGCCCGTAGCTCAAAAAGGTGTGGACGATAAAATACAGGCGCCGTATTTCTCCTGGCGTCATTTGCCCTCCAGCGTTTCCAGCCGTTTTTCCAGCGCGGCCAGGGTTCGTTCCACCGCAGCGGTTTCCTCTGCAAACCAGGCCAGCTCCAGCGGCCCAGGCGCCAGACGCCACTCTTCGGTAATCACTTCCGCGACATAGCGCTGCTGGCGCTGAGCGCCATGCAGAAGAAAACGAGCGCCGCCGCGTAATACTTTACTGAAGCCTTCCGCAACAACATCACCGGTATACGGGGCGAGCAGTTCAGCCGGATCGAACTCCGCCAGATCGCAGAGCGTGACGGTATTTTGCACCACCTGCAGATCGCCCTCTACTTCGAGATCGCCGCTACGAATCAGCGCGGTAAGCTGCTGACGATTGCGCAGCTGCGGAAGCACGCTCAGGCGGGTACGCACGGTGCAGTCAGCCTCGCCTTCCCATGCGCCCAGCACGTCTACCTGACGCTCGCTAAAAACCAGCACCACAGGTGCGGAAAGCTCTTGCAGCTCGACGCGCAGCACTTTCCCCAGCAGACGCTGGCGGGCGGGTTTCAGCGCCCGATCGCGCCAGAGGAAAGCATTGAGGACCGTCTCAAGACCGGCGGTAACCAGTGGTTTGAAAGGCATATCGTCCCTCCTGTCAGAACTTATAACCGCGGTGTAGCGCAACGATACCTGCCGTGAGGTTGTAGTAGTCGACGCTTTCAAACCCTGCGTCCTGCATCATGCCTTTCAGCGTCTCCTGATCGGGGTGCATTCGAATAGATTCAGCAAGATAACGATAGCTTTCGGCATCTTTAGCAACCAGCTCACCCACGCGCGGCAGAATATGGAAGGAATAAGCGTCGTAGGCTTTGCTGAGCGGCTCAATAATCGGTTTCGAGAATTCCAGCACCAGCAGACGACCGCCCGGTTTTAGCACGCGATACATGGAGCGCAGCGCTTTTTCTTTATCGGTCACATTTCGCAGGCCGAAGGAAATCGTAATACAATCAAAGGTATTGTCCGCAAAAGGCAGCGCTTCAGCGTTTGCCTGGACGTATTCCACGTTGCCGACGATGCCGATGTTGCGCAGCTTCTCACGGCCCATTTTCAGCATTGAGTCGTTGATATCCGCTAGCATCACGCGGCCGGTTTCTCCCACCAGACGAGAGAATTTCGCCGTCAGATCGCCGGTACCACCCGCCAGATCCAATACGGTTTGCCCGCGGCGGACGCCGCTGCAGTCGATGGTGAAACGCTTCCACAAACGATGAATACCGAACGACATCAGGTCGTTCATGACGTCATATTTTGCGGCCACAGAATGAAATACATGCGCCACCATGTCAGCTTTCTGCTCTTTGGCGACAGTCTGAAAGCCAAAATGCGTCGTTTCTTGTGAATCCTCAACCATCTCAATGCCTGCTTACTTATCAAGAAAATGTTCGTTGAGTGTAACAGGTTTAGCGCACTTCCCATACGCTTCAACGCGGCTGAGGGCGGTTATCATATGCGGCGGCAGCGGCCGTATCGGAAGAAAAATTGTTATCTTCCTGAACGTTACCGTCATCTGTAAGGAAGTATTCCTCATCCTGTGTGATTGCCTGTTCGACTAAGTCAGGATTAATCCCACGTTTAACCTCCACGCCCAGCTCGCGAAATGATTCCGCCTGCACCAGCAGGTTGCCTCGCCCGGAAGCGAGCTTTTTCATCGCCTGGCGGTAGTTATCCTGGGCTTTATCCAGGCTCTGGCCGATAGCGGACATATCGTCAACAAATAGGCGCATTTTGTCGTACAGCCGCCCCGCTCTTTCGGCAATTTTCTGCGCGTTACGGCTCTGATGCTCATAGCGCCAGAGATTGGCGATAGTCCGCAGCGCCACCAGCAGCGTGGTCGGGCTCACCAGCATAATGTTGTTTTTCAGCGCTTCGCTAATGAGTTCCGGCTGGCGATCGATCGCCAGCAGGAAGGCTGGCTCCACCGGGATAAACATCAGAACGTAGTCGAGCGAGCGCAATCCCGGCAGTTGCTGGTAGTCTTTACGCCCCAGCAGGCGCATATGGTTGCGTACGGAAGCGATATGCTCCTGCAGCGCCGCTTCACGTGTGTAATCATCTTCGGCATTGAAATAGCGTTCGTAGGCCACCAGGGTCATCTTGGCATCGATAACCACGTCTTTCCCCTGCGGCAAACGGACAATCACATCGGGCTGCATCCGCGAGCGGTTGTCCGTTTCGATGCTCACCTGGGTCTGATATTCATGACCCTCCCGCAGCCCGGACGCTTCCAGCACGCGGGTCAATACCACCTCGCCCCAGTTGCCCTGGGTTTTGTTATCGCCCTTAAGCGCGCGAGTCAGGTTCAGCGCCTCCTGGGCCATTTGCGCATTAAGCTGCTGGAGATTACGGATTTCATGAGCCAGGGTGTGGCGCTCCCGCGCTTCCTGGCCAAAGCTATCCTGCACCTGACGGCGAAAACCATCCAGCTGCTCGCGAAGCGGCGTCAGCAGGCCGTGCAGGCTCTGGCGATTCTGCTCATCCACCCGTCGATTGCTGTGCTCAAAGATGCGGTTCGCCAGATTCTCAAACTGCTCGCTAAGCCGCTGCTCGCTGTTGACCATCTGGCGGATTTTATCTTCGGCATGCAGTTGAGTGGATTCAAGGCGGGTTGTCACTTCACGGAGATCGGCCTCCAGCGAGGCGTTGATATCGCGCAGGCTGCGCAGCTCGTTATTGAGCAGCTCGCACTCTTCTCGCCAGTGGGACTCCTGCACCAGCTGCTGGCGGGCCGCGCTCAGTTCAATATCCAGCTCGCGCCGCTCTTCAATAAGATCGGCGCGAATTTGATCGGCGTGCGCTTTCGTCGCCAGCCAGCCAACAATCAGGCCCACGGCTAGCGCCGCAACGGCACTCATAATAATCGAAATATCCACAACGCCCCCTGCGGCAACCACTTACGGCACAAAATAGAATTGTGCTGTACAAACGTCCAGTTGGAAAGGGTTTTCCTGCGAGGCGCTACGCAAAAAAGAAGAGCCGGAGAGTCCGGCCCTTTTCGGAAAGGAGAAGAACTACAGCAGGCGACGCGCCGCTTCCACGACAATTTTCACCGCATGGCTTTCGGTTTGCTTCATGGTTTCCGCGTTCGGAATTTCCTGCTGGGTACGGTTGACGATAACCCCGGCAACCATCCCGGCGCGCAGGCCCTGGCTGGCGCACATCGTCAGCAGCGTGGCGGATTCCATTTCATAGTTCATCACGCCCATCGACTGCCACTCTTCCATCGAGCCTTTAAAGCGGCTCACAACGCGGCCGGAGAAGGTGTCGTAACGTTCCTGTCCCGGATAGAAGGTGTCGGAGGAGGCAGTCACGCCGATATGGGTGGTCGCGCCGATAGATTTCGCCGCTTCAACCAGCGCGGTAGTGCATTCAAAATCAGCCACCGCCGGGAACTCCATGGGCGCAAAGTGCAGACTTGCACCGTCCAGGCGCACAGAAGCGGTAGTCACCAGAACATCGCCTACGTTGATGTGCGGCTGGATGGCGCCGGTGGTGCCAATGCGCAGGAAGGTACGGATGCCGAGCTGGGCCAGTTCTTCCACGGCGATAGAGGTCGATGGGCCGCCGATACCGGTGGAGCAAACAATCACTGCTTTACCGTCCAGCTCCGCGCGCCAGGTGGTGAATTCACGGTGAGATGCCAGCTTAACCGGCTTATCCATCAGCGCGGCGATCTTTTCCACACGCTCTGGATCGCCAGGGACGATAGCCAGCGTAGCCCCTTGTAAATCGTTTTTGGTGAGGCCGAGATGAAAAACATCAGACTTGGACATAAAAAACTCCTCTGTGGGTCGAATTATCAGCAGAAGCAAAACGGTACTTTACAGAAGCTGTCGGTTCAATTTTGTGACAACAATCACCATGAATGAAATTCATTGCAATAACTTTCCATAAAATAGTGATATACATCACATTAACAAGCGAAATCGCGGAAGCCTGAACAAAAGATAGCCTGTTTCGGGCACTGTGTTTGGTTAACGTCCTGTCCAGAGCAGCTATAGTTATTGCTGCGCTAATAAATTAAGGGTACGGAGAATACCATGACGACAATTAAGCAAACCGGCTTTGCACCTGCAGCCACGCCGCACGCCTCAACTGCCGTTCACACATCAGATGAGAACATCGTCTGCGGAGAGACATCAATCCCTTCGCAGGGGGATAACATGCCGGCATTCCACGCCCGCCCGGGGAACGTCGACGGCCCGCTGCCGGTCGTTATTGTGGTTCAGGAAATTTTCGGCGTGCATGAACATATCCGCGATATTTGCCGCCGTCTGGCGAAGGAGGGGTATCTGGCTATCGCACCAGAGCTGTACTTCCGCCAGGGCGACCCTAATGATTACAGCGACATCCCTTCTCTGTTCCAGGGGCTGGTAAAAAAAGTGCCGGACTCTCAAGTGCTGGCCGACCTCGATCACGTGGCCAGTTGGGCCTCCCGCCACGGCGGCGATGCCCATCGCCTGCTGATTACCGGCTTCTGCTGGGGCGGGCGCATTACCTGGCTGTACGCTGCGCATAACCCGCAGCTAAAAGCCGCCGTCGCCTGGTACGGCAAACTGGTCGGAGAGAAAACGTTGAATTCGCCGAAGCATCCGGTCGATATTGCCGTCGATCTCAACGCGCCGGTTTTAGGGCTCTATGGCGCGAAAGATGACAGCATTCCGCAGGATACGGTGGAAACCATGCGCCAGGCGCTGCGGGCGGCCAACGCCACGGCGGAGATCGTGGTTTACCCGCACGCTGACCACGCCTTTAATGCCGACTATCGCGCCAGCTATCATGAAGAGTCGGCGAAGGACGGCTGGCAACGGATGCTGGCCTGGTTTGCCCAGCATGGCAGTAAGCGCGGTTAAAGTTCAGCTATTGCCGATATGGCGCTTCACCATCCCGGCAATAGTACCGTCCGCTATCCATGAAGAAAGGCAGCGGCAAATAAATTCATAATGCTGCGGCGCATTGCGCGGTACGCATATCGCCTGGCGTATCTGGCTAAAGCTGTCGGGCAGAACGCGCAACGCCGGGTTTTCCTGCGCGGCTTGCTCCAGAGGCTGGCGAATACCGGCCGCCATATCGCCTTCGCCGTGGATGAACGCCTGAATAGCCTCCTGAGAAGTGGCGTACTGGCGCATCGTCGCGTGTTTTAGCGTGCGAATCAGATACAGCTCGTAGGCTGCACCTTTGCCCACGTTTATCACCACACCTTCTCGGTCCATCTCCTGAACCGACCCTATTTCACTCTCTTTTTTAACCATCGCCGAGCTTTCGATGGTGACGTAGGGCGGCGTGAAGCGAAGCTTATCTTCCCGCGCCGGGTCGATAGCCAGAAAGGCGATATCCCATTGATCCTGCAGCGCAGCATCCACGACCTGCCCGGCCGTCGGCCAGGTCACAAACCGCGCTTCGCGCTGGCTCTCTGCCGCCAGCCTCTTTGCCAGCTCAACGGTTATCCCCCCCGGGGCACCTCCCGGCAACAGTGTCGTAAGAACCGGGTTACCCAGGTTTATGGCAAAACGCAAAAAGTCTTTTCGATCGTGGTGTTCACTCACTTTTCACCTCCGGACAGTCGCAACAGCCTCGTTTCAGAAAACGTTAAACGGTAGTCAAAGAGATCCGCCCTGAACAACCTCCAGCCATTGGGCGCTACCTTGCTGGTTCAGCATTCTCAATGCTGCGCGCCGCAGCATTTTTTATATTTACGCCCGCTGCCGCAGGGGCAAGGGTCGTTGCGGGAAGCCATCATCGGCGCCTGCTGCGCCTCTTGCGCCAGCCACTGCATTATCGCCGGAAGCGGATAACCGTTGTCCAGGAGCTGCCGCCAGACGTTCATATATGGCGTCACGTGTTTGAAAAAGTGCTGATAGCCCGCGCACAGATAGCTGTGGCCGGGACGGCCGCTCGGGGAAACGGCGAAACGATGCTTCGGGCAGCCGCCGTGGCAAACAAAACGAAACTCGCAGCGGCGGCAATCTGCCGTTAGCGTCTCTTGCTTCGCCTGACCAAAGGCGATGGCCTGCGCGCTATTGTTCAGCTCCCGGATGCTCTGCTGATGAATATTGCCCAGCCTGTGCTCCGGGTAAACATAGTGATCGCAGTTATACAGATCGCCATTCGATTCCAGCGCAAAAGCGTGGCCGCAGGTGGCCGAATGTACGCACAGCACCGGCGGCTGGCCGGTCCACGCCGCCAGGGCGACGTCAAACATCTGCACATAGACGCGATCGACGTCGCGACGCACCCAGATATCGAAAATTTGGTTAAGAAACTCGCCGAACTGCCAGGAGGGTACCGTCCAGGGCGCCAGCCGCGCCGCGCTCTCCCCCGGCAGTACCAGCTGTAGCGGAGCCGAGGCGTCGCTGCTCATCCGTTCGACCAGCGGGATTAACTGCATATAGCGCGAACCGGCCGCCAGCAGGAAATCGTACACTTCGCGGGCGTGATCAACGTTATGCTTGCCGACCACGGTCAGGGTGTTGAACTCAACGTTATGGGACTTCAATAGCGCCATCGCCGCAACGACCTTCTCGTGGGTTCCCTTTCCCGCGCGGTTGACGCGGTACTGGTTATGTAGATGCGCCGGACCGTCTATCGACAAGCCCACCAGAAAACCCTGCTCGGCAAAAAAACGCGCCCACTCATCGTTCACCAGTACGCCGTTAGTTTGCAGCGCATGTTCTATCTTCTTACCGTTGGCGTACTTGTCACACAGCTCAACGACCCGGCGAAAGAACGGCAGCCCCATCATCGTCGGCTCGCCGCCCTGCCAGGCAAAGGTCACCGCATCGCCGGACTGGGCGGCAATATGCTGGCGAATATAGTTTTCCAGCGTCTCATCGGACATGCGCCAGTTTTTATTCCGTTCCGGATAAAGCGCTTCTTTTTCCAGATAAAAGCAGTAGGTGCAATCGATATTACACACCGAGCCGCTCGGCTTTGCCATCACGTGGCAGCCATGAATCATGCTAATTTCCCCTGCTTTGATGGCCCGGTAAATTCTGCCATTAACTGTTCTCTACAATGTACTGATAGCAGCTGGCGATATGGCGGGCGATGGTATATTCCACCAGCTCGCCGCGATCGTTAAATCCCTGGCGAGTCTTCACCAGCAGCGGCTCGCCTGCGGCAACCTGCAAAATATCGCAGTCCTGGGTCGTCGGCAGCTCGGCGGTAATGGTGTCTTTATAGCTATCGATATTCTCGCCGCGCTGTTCCAGCGCGCTGTACAATCCTTCTTTAAATGCGTCTAACGTCAGTTCGCCCAGACGCGGCGTCAGCCAGATATAGTTTACCTGCGCGGGAAGTTCGTTTTGTCGATAGATCGTACGGGTGAGACGCTGAATTTTCTGCTCCGCCGGGAGCACGAACGCCTGCGCCACTTCCGGCGGCGGTAAGAGCAGCTCAAGTGTCAGATTATGTCGCGAAATAGAGTGCTGCTGCTGGCCGTCAATCAGTCGAATGCGGGTTTTTACACCCTGTTTCTCGGAGGTGCTGATGACCATGGTGCCAATACCGGCCTGGCGTTTGACCAGCCCTTTTGCGGCAAGCTCGGCCAGCGCGCGCCGGGCCGTGATGCGGCTAACGCCGAACAGCTCTTCAAATTCGGCTTCGGTAGGCAGGACATCATTCTTCTTGTAGGTTCCGGACCTCAGCTTTTCCAGCAGGATGTCGTATAGCTGGGCGTACAAAGGCTTCGCCCCGCGAGAATAGTCCAGTTCTTCTTTCATTAACTTCGCACTCCTGTTCCCCGGCCGTGGCCGGGGGTACCCCTTAATCAAGTCGCATTTCTAACGCCATCTTATAGTACACGCTCTGATGCTGCTCCTCCGGAACCTCGTTCTGCACGAACGCCCACAAATTTTGCCGATCCCAGTTCGGCTGACAGGCGGCCCGCAGCTTTTCAGCCAGAGCGTTCTGTCCGCCCCCCTCCAGATGCTGCAGCAACGCATACAGCCCGTAGCGCACCTGCGGCGCAAAAGCGGACAGCTCCGGCAGCAGATGCGGATCCCGCCCGAGCAGCGGGCCTTGCGCATCGTCCAGCCCGTAGCGCGCGTACAGTTCGCCGGGCGCATCGTTTTCCTGCATCATGAAAATCATCTGCTCCCGCAGTCGCCGCGCCGCTTGTTGATCCCGACACTGGGTTTGCTGCGTCGGATCGCTCTGTAAATCATACAAGCGATGACCAAAGCGATCGGCGCCGCGGGTCATTACCGACTCGGCGGGAACTTTCATTACCGGGCAGCCCTTGGTAAAGCGAAACGGCGGATGCAGCGTCGTTGCGCGTAGCTCCTGCGGTGTAAAGCGGCGGTTGATCCGCGTTGGCATCAGGGTGTATTCGTACAGGCCATCAACGCCGCGCTCAACGGGCGAACGCATATAAACATAGCGACCATCAGTAATATTGATATGGCAGCCGTGATAACCAAACAGGGCATAGTCGCGTACCGGCGTATCGTCGCGCAACGCGGGCAACAGCGAGACGCCCTGCATATCCGCCGGTTTATTCAGGCCAAAACAGTCCAACAGCGTCGCGGGAAGATCGATGGTCTGCGCCAGCGCCTGACGAGACTCGCCCGCGCCGCCGTACTGCGGATGCCAGATAAATAAGGGAACATTCGCCACTTCGTTATACAACGGCATGATATTTTTCCCCCACCACTCATGCTCGCCGAGCAGAAAACCGTGGTCGGTGTTGACGATCAGCAGCGTGTCGCGCCACAGATCGTAACGATCCATATAGTCCAGCACCTTCCCGACGTACGCATCCACCATCGTCAGCAGCGCCATGTAGTACCGTTGGATCACGCTCTTGCGTTCGGCGCTTTCGGTGACGAAGTAGTACGGCGGCCAGCCGTCGAACTGCGCGGGATCGTCAATGCCGTACATCTTCAGGTATTTTTCCGGCACAAAAAACGGCTCATGCGGATCGAAACACTCCAGCTGCAGAAACCAGCTGTCGCTGGCGTGGTTGGCGTCGATAAACGCCAGCCCTTTGCCAATCGTCCGCGCCAGATGATGATCCTCTTCGTTCTGCATAAACTGCGCGTTGATCTGATGCTGAACCCGGCTGGCGATGCGCCGCTGTTTGATCTCCTCCGGCTCGCCGGATTCGTAGCGGTATTTCGGCTTATTTACCACGCCTTTCCAGGCATCGCCCTCCTGACCGCGCACAAACTCGTAGGTACTGTAGCGAGAGTGATAGGTCGCCCCGCCGTCGCGCCAGTAGTGTTTATGGTCCGTCACCAGATGGGTGTGAATGCCGTTCTTCTTGAGCAGCTCCGGAACCGAATCATCGAACGGCTCGATCGGTGACCAGCCGCGATGTAAAAAGTTATAGCGTCCGGTATGCAGCTCCCGGCGCGCGGGCATGCAGGGCATGCTGCCGACATAGGCGTTATCAAAACGAACCGTACGCTCCTTCAGCCGCTGAAAATTCGGCGTGATCGCCCTGTCGCTGCCGTAGGCCGACAGCAGGCGCTTATTCAGCGAATCAAACATCAACATAATCGCTTTCATGCTTTACTCCTTCACTCTTCCTTCACGCCGTTTCTTTATCGTAACCGCGTACTTTGCCGACGATATAGGTCAGCACGAAGGCTGCGGCGCAGCCGGTTAACCATGAGAGGATGTACTGTAAATATTTACCGTCGGCGATGAGCGGCAGCGCGGAGAGCCCGGCGGCGCCCACGCCGTTGGTCGAAACCCCCAGCAGCACCACCATCATTCCGCCAAAGCCGGCGCCGATAGAACCGGTAATAAAGGCGAAACCGGCCGGGATATTGACGCCGAAAATCGTCGGCTCTCCCACCGCCAGGATGGAGGTCGGGATCGCCCCTTTGGCGATTTTCTTCATCATCGGATCGCGCGTCAGCAGCAGAACCGCCGTCGCCGCGCCAACCATTCCGGCGTTGGACATAATCTGAATGGCGAACAACGGAGCGTGCCCGGTCGCGTTGATCATCTCCAGGTGAATAGGGAACAAGCCATGGTGCAGGCCGAGCGAGATCAGGAACGGGAACAGCGCCGAGAGCGCAAAGCCCGCCGCAATGCCGCCGGTAGAGAGCAGGCCGTTTAGCCCGTGGAGGATACCGTTAGAAATAACGCCCGCCACCGGCATAATCACCAGCAGCAGCGCCGCTGCCATCACCACCAGTACGATGGTCGGCGTGACCACCACATCAACAATATCCGGGACAAAGCGCCGAACCTGCTTTTCCAACAGGCACATCAGCCAGGCGCAAAGAATGACGCCGATCAGCCCGCCCTGCCCCGGAATCAGCCCCAGCGCAGTAATCTGCGGCACGATGGTGATCGCCCCCAGCAGGCCGCCCATCACCGCGTTGCCGTCAAACTCTTTCGCCGCCGTCACGCCGGTATAGATGGCGAGGAAGCCGAACAGCGCTTTAGAGACGATATCAAGGAACTGGCTGATGCCGAGCAGGTGCCGTTGATCGAGCACCACCTGGGTTGGCGACAGATCCCCCAGCGCCGCCACCTGATGCGCCAGCGCCCAGGAGGCGGCGGAGTTCACCAGCAAGTTGTTAATCCCCATCAGAATACCGGCGGCGATCAACGACGGTAGGATCGGTACAAAAATATTGGCGATATGTTTAAGGATAATTTTGCTACGGGTCTGCTTTTTCGCCTTTTCCCGCGCCAGCTTTGCTTTTTGCTCAACATCGCTTAACGGGGTAGCATCCGCAGGCTGCCCCTTAAGCAAATCGTTAATCACGTTTGCGACCTTGGTCGATTTGCCCGGCCCGACGATCGCCTGCAGGGTATCGTCCTCCACCACGCCGAGTACGCCTTCGATGCTTTTGAGCGCGGCGATATCGACCCGCGATGGATCGCTTATGGTCATCCGTACGCGAGTCATACAGTTCGTCACGTGCAGCAAATTCGCCAGGCCGCCGCAGTGTTTCACAATCGCGTGTCCCACCTTGTTGTAGTCCATACAGAGGTTCCTTTATTATTTTTGTGTGCAATTGTTATAACAATATAATGTTATTATATTTGTGAGGAGCGTCATAAAGGCGAATTAACGATCGTTTTGCCGGCAGCAGAAACGAAAAAAGAGGCCGAAGCCTCCTTGAGCAGATAGTGGTCAGGATGAGCACATTTCCCGGGTTGCGCTGCATTTATTCGGGCTACCTGCCCACAGACGGCGGTAACCCCGTAGACCCGGTAAGGCGTCAGCCGCCACCGGGGGAAGAGCACTGAATAGCGCTGTGGTTATTATGCTGCCATCCGGGAGCCGGAAAGCGTGGCTACACTATGCCTGGCGCAGGTTCTGCGCGGCCTTGACCATGTTGGTCAGCGCGCTCAGGGTTTCCGGCCAGCTGCGGGTTTTCAGGCCGCAGTCCGGATTTACCCACAGGCGCTCGGCCGGGATACGCTGCGCGGCTTTCTTCAGCAGCGCTTCGATCCACTCCACGCTCGGCACATTCGGAGAGTGAATGTCGTACACGCCCGGCCCGATTTCATTCGGATAGTCGAACGCTTCGAACGACTCCAGCAGCTCCATATCGGAGCGCGAAGTTTCGATGGTAATGACGTCCGCATCCAGCGCGGCGATAGAATCCATGATGTTGTTGAACTCGCAGTAACACATGTGGGTGTGGATTTGCGTGTCGTCTTGCGCTACCGCCGCGTTGATGCGGAAAGCTTCCACGCCCCACGCCAGATACGTATCCCAGTCGCTACGCTTCAGAGGCAGACCTTCGCGTAGCGCCGGTTCGTCGATCTGGATGATACCGATACCAGCGGCTTCCAGGTCCGCCACTTCGTCGCGCAGCGCAAGGGCAATCTGCTTCGCAATCGTTTCACGGGTGACGTCCTCACGCGGGAAGGACCAGCAAAGAATGGTCACCGGGCCGGTCAGCATGCCTTTTACCGGTTTATCGGTCAGCGACTGAGCGTATTTAGCCCACTCAACGGTAATCGCCTCCGGACGGCTGACATCGCCGATCACCACCGGCGGTTTGACGCAGCGGGAACCATAGCTTTGTACCCAGCCGTTCTGAGTGAAGATAAACCCATCCAGGTGTTCGCCGAAGTATTCCACCATGTCGTTACGCTCGGCTTCACCGTGTACCAGCACGTCCAGACCCAGGCGCTCCTGCTCCATAATCGCCTGACGGATGTGTTCGGCGATGCCGGTGCGGTAGTTGTTCGCATCCAGGTTGCCCTTTTTAAAGTCCAGACGCAGGCCGCGGATCTCGGTGGTCTGCGGGAAAGAACCGATCGTGGTGGTCGGCCAGGCAGGTAGCTTAAAGCGGGCGCGCTGCGCTGCGGCGCGAACTTGATAGGCGCTTTGGCGCTGGCTGTCCTGAGCGGTGATGGTCGCCAGACGCTTCTCCACCGCCGCGTTATGCACGCGGGTTGAGTGGCGACGGGCCTGAATCGGCGCGCTCCATTCAGCAATCGCGGTGGTATCGCCACTGTTCAGCGCATCTCGCAGCAGCGCCAGCTCCTCACATTTTTGCAGGGCGAAGGCAAACCAGCTCTTCACTTCAGCATCGAGCCGCGTTTCCACGCTCAAATCAATTGGGCAGTGTAGCAGGGAGCAGGAAGAGGCGACCCACAGTTCGCGTTGACCGACGATAGCTTTAATTTTCGCGTATTTCTCGCTCAGATCGGCGCGCCAGACGTTGCGGCCATTGATCAGTCCGGCGGAGAGCAGCCAGTCGGCAGGCAGGCGTTTATGCAGTTCGGCGACATCATCCTGGCCGTGCACCAGGTCCACGTGCAGACCCTGTACCGGCAGCGCGGCGATGGTATCGAAGTTATCGGTAATGCCTTCAAAGTAGGTGGTCAGCAGCAGCTTAACCTCGCCGCTAAGCGCCTCGTAAGCCGGTTTGAAGGCATCCAGCCACGCCTGCGGCAGTTCCAGTACCAGCGCCGGCTCATCAATCTGCACCCATTCAATGCCGCGTTTTGCCAGTTCAGCCAACACCTGCTGGTAAACCGGCAGAATATCGTTCAGCAGGCTCAGGCGGTCGAACGGCTCGCCTTTAACCTTACCGAGCCACAGGTAAGTAACCGGCCCGAGCAGGACGGGTTTCGCCTTGTGACCCAGCGCCAGTGCTTCATCCACTTCATCCAGCAGCTGGGTCCAGGTCAGTTTGAACCGCTGGCCCTTTACGAATTCCGGCACCATGTAGTGGTAGTTGGTATTAAACCATTTGGTCATTTCCGCCGCCGCCGCCGGTTCGCCGGTCGGCGCGCGGCCACGGCCAATGCGGAACAAGGTATCGATATCAACGGAGCCGTCTTTGTTCTGATGACGAGCCGGCACGTTACCAAGCAGCAGGCTGGTGGTCAGAACATGGTCGTACCAGGCGAAATCGCCTACCGGCAGCAGGTCAACGCCGGCCTGCTTCTGTTGAGCCCAGTGACGAGCGCGCAGCTCGCGGCCGACAGCCAGCAGTTCTTCGCGGCCGGTATTGCCCGCCCAGTAGCTTTCTTGCGCTTTCTTCAGCTCGCGACGCAGGCCAACGCGAGGGAAACCGAGGGTGTGGTTAATAATTGTCATTTTTTGAGCCTCATAATTGCAATCCGAAAGATTTCGGATTTAGGGAAGGCGGCAAACTTGCTCATCCCCAGGAGCTTACTGAAGTAAGTGACTGGGGTGAGGAAGTGCAGCCAACGCACCATAAATTCGAAAGATAAAGGATTTAGACGTCCAGATGTTTACACATCCATAATTGGCAGTTACTGTATATTCCTCAAGCGCAAATTATTCATGCCGAAGTGAAGGACTTTCATGATCGAAATTAAACACCTGAAAACGCTCCAGGCGTTGCGGAATAGCGGTTCTCTGGCAGGGGCGGCGGCGGCCCTGCACCAGACCCAATCCGCATTGTCCCACCAGTTCAGCGATCTGGAACAGCGCCTCGGCTTCCGTCTGTTTGTGCGTAAAAGCCAGCCGCTACGCTTTACGCCGCAGGGAGAGATCCTGCTGCAGCTGGCAAATCAGGTACTGCCGCAAATCAGCCGCGCCCTGCAGGATTGCAATGAGCCGCAGCAAACCCGGCTGCGTATCGCTATCGAATGCCATAGCTGTATCCAGTGGCTGACCCCGGCGCTGGAGAGTTTTCGCGCCCGTTGGCCGCATGTGGAAGTGGATTTCCAGTCCGGGGTGATCTTCGATCCGCAGCCGGGCCTGCAGCAGGGCGAGCTGGATCTGGTGATGACCTCAGATATCCTGCCGCGCAGCGGCCTGCACTATTCACCGATGTTTGATTTCGAAGTGCGCCTGGTGATGGCGCCGGACCATCCGCTGGCGGCAAAGATGCGCATTGCGCCTGAGGATTTAGCGACCGAAATGCTGCTGATTTACCCGGTGCAGCGCGCGCGCCTGGATATCTGGCGTCACTTTTTACAGCCAGCAGGAATCAGCCCGCAGTTGAAAAGCGTCGACAATACGCTGCTGTTAATTCAGATGGTGGCGGCGCGGATGGGGATCGCCGCCCTGCCGCACTGGGTAGTGGAAAGCTTTGAGCGCCAGGGTCTGGTGGTCACCAAAACCCTGGGCGAAGGACTGTGGAGCCGACTGTACGCCGCGGTGCGCGACGGCGAGCAACGTCAGCCGGTCACCGAAGCGTTTATTCGCTCAGCGCGGAATCACGCTTGCGACCATTTGCCGTTTGTGCGGAGTGCGGAGCGACCCAGCGTCGATGAACCCATAGCGAGGCCAGGATCACCAGAGCGCCAATAATAAAGCTCGGCCAGCGTGGCTGCGTCTGCCAGATGGCCAGGTTCACCAGCAACCCGGCGGGCACGTGCATATTGTTCATGATGCCGAGCGTACCGGCATCGACCTGGGTGGCGCCGTAGTTCCACATAAAGTAGCCAATTCCCGATGCCGCCACGCCAAGAAACACCAGAATGCTCCACTGTAGCGAGGTTTCCGGCATTTTCTGCGCGTTACCCAGCATCGTCCAGGCAACCACCGCCACCAGAAACGCCCCGATGTAGAACCAGGCGAAGGCATTATGCTGCGGCATCGGACGCGTTTCCATCAGCCGCTTGTAGCCCACCATGCCAATCGCGAAGCTGATGTTGGAGAGCTGCACCAGGATCAGACCGGTCCAGAAATGATTGGTCACCTGGTCATAACGGATGATGCCCGCGCCGATAACCGCCAGCAGCGCGCTGCAGGCGTAGCCCCAGCGCAGGCGACGGCGGCTCATCACATCGTAAATCAGCGTGATGTAGAGCGGCGTCAGGACGGTAAACAGCAGAAGCTCAGATACCGTCAGGTACAGATAGGCCTGGAAACTCAGCATATACATAATGCCGAGCTGCATCGCTCCTACCAGCATATACAGGCCGATAGTGGTCAGGCTCTGCCCGCGGGTGCGCAGGAAGGGCAAAAACACCAGTGCCGCCAGGCCAACGCGCGCCAGCACCGCAAAATAGCTGTCAACGTGGCCTGCCAGGTATTCGCCATAGAGGCTAAAGGAAAAGGCCCACAGAATGGTGGTGATAATCAGTAGCGCCACAATGAATGTCTCGTAGAGTAAAGAACACCCATTGTAGCGAAGTGACAGGTTGACAACTGCTCATTAAAAAAACAATCGTCAATCTTTTTTAGTCAAGATAGAGTTTACGCAGGTAGTGGGGAACGGCATCATCAACATTGCTGCCAATCACTTCCAGCTCAGGGTGCAGATCTTTCAGCCGCTGGTGCGCGTTGGCCATAATGCAGCCCTTGCCCGCCATTGACAGCATCTCCGCATCGTTCATACCGTCGCCGAAGGCGATACACTCTTTCAGGCTATAGCCAAGCATTTTCGCCACCGCCTCCAGCGCATGCCCTTTCGACACGCCGCCCGCCATCACTTCAAGGCAGGTGACGGTAGAGAAGCTCACGTTCACGCGATCGCCCCAGCGGGCGTTGATCGCCTGCTCCAGCGGCAGCAAATGCTCATGCTTATCGCAGGTGAAAAAGACTTTGCTGATGCCTTCCGGGTCCAGCTCGCCCGGCTCGTACAGCTTGTAGTTAAACACCGCTTCTTTGAAGAAGCGCATCTCTTCCGGACGATGGCGATTCATATACCACTCATCTTCACGATAGACGTTGGTCACAATCGCCCGATCGTTACGCATCATTTCGAACAGGTCGGCGGCGATATCGCGGTCAAGGTTGTGGGCGAAGATCTGCTTTCCTTCGCTATCGTGCACGCGAGCGCCGTTCGAGGTGATCATATAGGATTTAATGCCGAGATTATCGCGAATTTGCCCAACATCGATGTAGTGGCGGCCGGTCGCGAACACGAAGTTGATACCGCGTGCGGTAAGCAGCTTCAGCGTCTCTTTGGCGTAGGGGGTTAGGCAGTGATCGGGAGAAAGCAGCGTGCCATCTAAATCAGACGCAACAACCTGGTACATAAAAATTTTAACCTCTAAGCAGGGCGACGAGCGTTTCGCCGGATTAAGTGTGTCGACCAAAAAAATCGACGATAGCGTTTAGCGCGACCGAGCGCATGGCGTCCTTTTCAAAAAGGATCTCATGGTATGCCCCTTCTATGACAAACGGCTTATCCCCTTCACAGGGGTGACCGCCAGCGGCGCGAAGTTCACAGTAGCGATCGTGCATACGATTATCGACCACCCGCTCTTCTTCCGCCTGGAGCAATAATGTTGGCGTGACGTCTTTCTCCGCACCGGCCAGCACCTCTTCGCCGGCAAGAATCCCCTCGCGCACCCAGTGGAACGTAGGCCCGCCGACCCGTAGCTGCGGCTCATCGGCGTAAAAACGCAGGTTGCGGCGATAGCGTTGGCGGCTGTGCGTCAGTACGTTGACCGCAAAGGGCAGCGCGCGCCAGCGGCCGGTACCGAGGGCATACTCTTCACGAATGCGCTGATGGCCCTCAGCCCAATCGAGAATATGGCGCACCATCCAGTCAGGCAGGCGCATAACGATACCGAACATCGGCGCGCAGAGCGCCATCGCATCGCAATGCTGTTGGTAGCGCTGCAAAAATAGCGTCGCAATGGCACCGCCCATGGAGTGGGCGAGTATAAACCGCTTTCGCCAGCGTCCGGGCGCCACTTGCTGCTGCCAGAACGCGGCGAGATCGTCGACGTAATCGCTGAAATTAACGACGTGCCCGCGGTGGGTGTCTGAAAGCATTCGCCCGGAGCGCCCCTGGCCGCGATGATCGATAATCATCACGTCAAAGCCGCTGCGGAAAAGATCGTAAGCCACTTCGGCGTACTTAACGTAGCTTTCAATGCGACCCGGGCAGATAACCACGACCCGATCATGACTGTTGGCGCAGAAACGAACAAAGCGCACCGGAACGTTATCCACGCCCGTAAATTCAGCCTCTTCCCGCTGACGCCAGAAATCGGTCAGTGGCCCCATGGTAAAGGCCGCAAACGCGTTTTCTCGTGTTTCCCAGTCCTTTTGCTGCAAAAACATCGGGCTTACACCCCTGATAACCGCTGAAAATCGTTTTTTTGTCGTGCATCACACAATGCTTACACAATAGCGTATTGTGGCATAAAAACAGACAATCAGGGAGTTTCTCATGACGTTCGAGTGGTGGTTTGCCTATCTGCTGACATCGATTATTCTCAGCCTGTCACCCGGCTCCGGGGCGATAAATACCATGACCACCTCAATCAACCATGGCTATCGCGGCGCGGCGGCCTCTATTGCCGGTCTACAGACCGGGCTCGGCATCCATATTGTGCTGGTGGGTATTGGCCTGGGCACGCTGTTTTCCCGTTCGCTGTTGGCCTTTGAAATTCTTAAATGGGCGGGCGCCGCTTATCTTATCTGGCTCGGCATTCAGCAATGGCGAGCTGCCGGCTCTATCGATCTTAACACCCTGGCGAAAGCGCAGACCCGCGGCAAACTCTTTAAACGCGCGGTCTTCGTAAATCTGACCAACCCGAAAAGCATCGTGTTCCTCGCCGCGCTGTTCCCGCAGTTTATCGTGCCGAATGAGCCCCAGGTGATGCAGTACCTCGTGCTCGGCATCACCACGATCGTGGTCGATATTATCGTGATGATTGGCTACGCCACGCTGGCGCAGCGTATTGCCGCGTGGATTAAGGGACCGAAGCAGATGAAAGCGCTAAACAAGGTCTTTGGCTCCCTGTTTATGCTGGTCGGCGCCCTGCTGGCTTCCGCCCGCCACGCCTGATGTATAGATAAACAGCAAATTACCGTACTGATGACTCTGGCAGAAAAGTGGCTTGAGGAAGGTATGCAGAAGGGCAATTAAGGAAGGCATAAAAGAGGGCGAACGTGCTGCGCTTCTTAACGTCGCAAAGGCCATGCTCGAGCCGGGCATTGATACTATTGCGGTTATGGAAATGACCGGCCTCACGTCCGACGATTTGCAGCAGCTCCGTCATTAATACCCGGCCCGCCCATAATCTCCTGGGCGGGACGCTGAAGGGTTAACGCGAAATAATCAGATGAATACCGAAGCCAGCGAATAGCGTACCGGCGATGCCGTCGATCCACTTCGCCATCCGCTGGTAGCCGCGGCGCATGCCCGGAAGGGCGAACAGGCTGGCAACCACCATAAACCAGGCCAGCGTCTCCAGTACGATCAGCAGGAAAATCCCCCAGCGCGCGCCGGAACTGACGCTGTCACCGACAAACAGCGAGAACACGGAGCCAAAATAGATAATCGCTTTTGGGTTAGCCAGATTAGTCAGCAGCCCTTTCAGGAAGCTCCGGCCGCTGCGCGCCAGTTCGACCTGAGGCTCAACCGCCGCTGCCGCTTCGCTTTTTTTCAGCGCGCCGCGCAGCATCTGGAAGCCCATCCAGCACAGATACAGTCCGCCGCCGACCATAATAATGGTATGCAGCCAGGCCATCTTCTCGATAATCAGGTTCAGGCCGAGCAGGGCTACGCCCGCCCATACCATCACCCCGCAGGTGATCCCCAGCACGCCCATCATCGCCTCTTTGCGGGAGCGGCTAACAGCGGTTTGTGAGACAAAGAAAAAGTCCGGGCCAGGACTCATCAGCGCAATGATATGCACCAGCGCCACGGTGAAGAAAAGCGTCAACATGATTAACTCGCAGGAAAATAGTCAGGACGAAAACTATATTTGCACTTTTTCGTCTGGCTGACTACTCATCATCGCCATCCACGTGCGCCCGGATCAGGGCCATAAACTCTTTACCAAAGCGCTCAAGCTTACGCGTACCGACACCGTTGACGCTGAGCATCTCACCGGCCGTCAGCGGCGTTTGCTCGGCCATTTCAATTAGCGTCGCATCGTTAAACACCACGTAGGGCGGGATATTCTCTTCGTCGGCAATCGCTTTACGCAATTTGCGCAGCTTAGCGAACAACTTACGATCGTAATTACCGCCGAAGGATTTCTGCATCGCTTTCGGCTTCAGCGCCACAATACGCGGTACGGCAAGCTGTAGCGTTACGTCGCCGCGCAGGACCGGACGCGCGGCCTCGGTAAGCTGTAGCGCAGAGTGCTGGGCAATATTCTGCGTCACCAGCCCCAAATGAATAAGTTGACGGATAACGCTGACCCAATGCTCATGGCTCTGTTCGCGCCCGATACCGTAGACCGGCAGCTTATCGTGCCCCATATCGCGAATACGCTGGTTATTAGCGCCGCGCAGCACTTCCACGACATAGCCCATACCAAAACGTTGGTTGACGCGGTAAATCGTCGACAGCGCCTTACGCGCATCCATTAAGCCGTCGTACTGTTTCGGCGGGTCGAGGCAGATATCGCAGTTGCCGCAGGGCTCCTGGCGCCCCTCACCAAAGTAGTTGAGCAGCACCAGACGGCGGCAGGTTTGCGCTTCGGCAAAGGCCCCCATCGCGTTGAGCTTATGGCGTTCAATGTCCTGCAGCGGCCCGGCAGGCTTCTCTTCAAGGCAGCGTCTGAGCCACGCCATATCCGCCGGATCGTAAAACAGCATCGCTTCGGCAGGCAGCCCATCGCGCCCGGCGCGCCCGGTCTCCTGGTAATAAGACTCAATATTGCGGGGAATATCGAAATGCACCACAAAGCGGACGTTCGGTTTGTTGATACCCATACCGAAGGCCACCGTTGCCACTACGATTTGCAGGTCGTCGCGCTGGAATTTCTCCTGCACGTCGGCGCGGATATGGTTTTCCAGCCCGGCGTGGTAGGCCGCGGCGCTGATGCCGCGGCTTTGCAGGCGAGCGGCGGTATCTTCCACTTTTGACCGGCTATTGCAGTAGATAATGCCCGACTTACCGCGCTGGTCCTGCACGTAGCGCATCAGCTGATCCAGCGGCTTAAACTTCTCTATCAGCATATAGCGGATGTTGGGACGGTCGAAGCTGCTGACCTGAATGAGCGGATCGTTCAGGTCCAGAAGGCGGACAATGTCGCGACGCGTAGTGTCATCGGCCGTGGCGGTCAGCGCCATAAACGGGATGTGCGGTATCCGCTGGCGCAGCTGCCCTAACGCGGCATATTCCGGACGGAAATCGTGTCCCCACTGGGATATACAGTGCGCCTCGTCTACCGCCACCATCGACAGATTCCAGTGCGTAAGATGCTCAAGGAAGTTGTCCAGCATCAGGCGCTCCGGGGCGATATACAGCAGGCGAATCTGCCCGCTGCGGCAGCCGGCCATCACGTCCTGCTGCTGCTCCCGGCTCTGCGTTGAGTTCAGGCACGCCGCCGCCACGCCGTTAGCCAGCAGTTGATCGACCTGGTCCTTCATCAAGGAAATAAGCGGCGATACCACGACGGTGAGACCGCCCAGTACCAGCGCCGGAACCTGATAACACAGCGACTTGCCGCCGCCGGTTGGCATCACCACCAGGCAATCGCGCCCGGCCAACGCCGTATCAATGATGGTTTCCTGGCCCGGGCGAAATTGCTGGTAGCCGAAGGTCTCTTGTAAAACCTGCTTAGCCAGCGATTCCTGATTCAATACTTCCGCCTGCGCCACGTTGACCCCATATGCCTGAAAAGAAAACAGGCGCTATTTTCAGCGCCTGAGAGCCAGAGTGCAACGATTAAAACAGATCGTTGAGCATCAGCCCGACGCCGACGCGGGTCTGATTGAAGTTATAATCGATGAGTGACTCGCCATAACCGCTATAGACCTGAGTATAGACGCGCACGTGTTTGGTGATCGGATAGCTCACCCCGAGCTCGGCACCGCCGTAGCCGGTATTCCAGTTATATTGCCCCTGGGCGCTGAGAATGGCGTCGCCCAGTTGATAGCCCACTTTCAGGCGGTAATAACCCATATATTTGGTGATATCCGGATTATCGTCGGTGCTGCCAATCACGTACCAGGGCTTCACCTCGACCAGCCAGTTGCCGTTTTGCGCCATCAGCCGGGTATAGAGGCGGTTCCAACTGCGGGAGGTGGGATCGGAACGGCCGTTAGAGTCGTGGTTATAACCCATCTCAACGTCGCGCAGCGTCCAGCCAGCGAACGAGTAATCGGTCGCGAAACCGAGGAACAGCTGCGGCTCATAGTTGGTTTCGCGAAACGGCGCGGACTCTTTGCTGTTGGAGAGCTGCCACCAGGATTTTTGCGTATACGAAGCGCCCAGCAGCGAGTTTTCGCCGAGTATCCCCCGCCACAGCGGAAACGCCAGGCTGAGCTGGAATTTCACTTCATCTTTACGCGCGTTCTCGGCCCAGTCGTAGCTACGAATCGCTTCTTTGTTAAGATCGCTGGTCCACGTATAGAGCAAATAGTTGCTCTCATAGGGATAGAGCAGGAACGGATTATCATGATCCTGTAACAGGTTGGCGATAATACTCCCGCGAACGGCAGGGGTGTCGTGGACCTGTTTATTCACCGGCGCGTCCTGCGCCAGAACGCCGGCCGGAAGCGCAATAAGCGCCAGCAGGCAGGCCAAAGAGATACGCATTGCTGTTCTCCTGGATGGATACTTATTATTTCTGTTTAACCCAGGCAGCATTCTACCTATTTATGCGGCATCTGACCTGTTATCCGTTCTTAAAGTAGAAATCAATATTTTAGAAGCATAAAATCAACATTTCATTAACCTTTGGAAATGTTGTTATGTCTGAACTGACCGCCGCCGCCGCCCTGAAGCTGGTGGGAGAGATCTTCGTCTACCATATGCCGTTTAATCGTGCCTTAGGACTGGAGCTGGAGCGCTATGAAAAGGAATTTGCCCAGCTGAGTTTCAACAACCAGCCGATGATGGTCGGCAACTGGGCGCAAAGTATTTTACATGGCGGCGTGATCGCCTCCGCGCTGGACGTCGCTGCGGGACTGGTATGCGTCGGCAGTACGCTCACCCGGCACGACACCATCAATGAAGAGGAGCTGCGCCAGCGCCTGTCGCGGATGGGTACCATCGATCTGCGCGTCGACTACCTGCGTCCAGGCCGCGGGGAACGCTTTACCGCCACCAGTAGCCTGCTGCGCGCCGGTAACAAAGTGGCGGTCGCCCGCGTCGAGCTGCATAACGAAGAGCAGGTGTATATCGCCAGCGCCACAGCGACGTATATGGTGGGTTGATCGGCCTAAATCGAGTAACATCACTCTCTTTGGCAATGGATTTGTACCGATGGATGCTAAACAAACGCGGGTGGGGATTCTGCTGGCCCTGGCCGCCTATTTTATCTGGGGTATCGCGCCAGCGTACTTCAAGCTTATCTACTATGTTCCCGCCGATGAAATCCTGACTCACCGCGTGATCTGGTCCTTCTTCTTCATGGTGGCGCTGATTAGCGTCAGCCGCCAGTGGCCGCAGGTCAAAAGGCTGCTGAAGACGCCAAAAAAAGTGTTGCTGCTGGCGCTCTCTGCGGTGCTGGTGGGCGGTAACTGGCTGCTGTTTATCTGGGCGGTGAATAACCATCATATGCTGGAAGCCAGCCTGGGCTACTTTATCAACCCGCTGGTGAACATTCTGCTGGGGATGATCTTCCTCGGTGAGCGTTTCCGTCGGATGCAGTGGCTAGCGGTGCTGCTGGCCGCCTGCGGCGTGCTGGTACAGCTCTGGACCTTCGGCTCGCTGCCGATTATCGCGCTGGGTCTGGCCTTCAGCTTCGCTTTTTACGGCCTGCTGCGTAAAAAGATCGCCGTGGATGCGCAAACCGGGATGCTGTTTGAAACGCTATGGCTGCTGCCAGTCGCCGCGATTTACCTGTTTGGTATTGCCGATAGCCCGACCAGCCATATGGGGCAGAACCCGTGGTCGCTGAACCTGCTGCTGATGGCGGCGGGCGTGGTGACCACCATCCCGCTGCTGTGCTTTACCGGCGCGGCAACCCGCCTGCGCCTTTCTACGCTGGGCTTCTTCCAGTATATCGGCCCGACGCTGATGTTCCTGCTGGCGGTAACCTTCTACGGCGAAGTGCCGGGTGCGGATAAAATGGTGACCTTCGCCTTTATCTGGGTGGCGCTGGCGATTTTCGTGATGGATGCGGTTTACACAATACGCCGGACGCGTAGGGCATAGAGCCAAACTGATACGCAAAAAAGGAGCCGAAGCTCCTTTTTTTACAGCCAGTTTTTGCGTTTAAAGTACAGATAGGGCGCCAGACCGGCGAGCATCATAAAGACAATCGCCCCGGGATAGCCAAAGCTCCAGTGCAGCTCGGGCATAAACTCAAAGTTCATCCCATAGCTGGATGCCACCAGCGTCGGCGGCAGGAACACCACGGAGACCACCGAGAAGATTTTGATGATGCGGTTCTGCTCGATGTTGATAAAGCCCATCGCCGCCTGCATCAGGAAGTTAACCTTCTGGAACAGCGATTCGTTGTGCGGCAGCAGAGATTCGATATCGCGCAGGATCTCACGCGCCTGCTCAAGCTGGCCTGCCGGCAGACGGGCTTTACGCACGAGGAAGTTCAGCGCGCGCTGGGTATCCATCAGACACAGGCGAACTTTCCAGCCGATATCTTCCTGCTCCGCCAGCGTCGAGAGCGCCTCGTCATAGTCGTCGCCCTGACGGCCTTCCATGATCACCCGACTGAGCTTTTCCAGGTCGCTGTAGATGTTTTCGATTTCATCCGCCAGCTGCTCAATTTTGGTTTCGAACAGGTCCAGCAGCAGCTCGTAGGCGTTGCCGTCCACCATAGACTGGCTGCGGGCGCGCATGCGATACAGGCGGAAAGCGGGCAGCTCCCGTTCGCGCAGGGTGAACAGACGCCCTTCGCGGATAGTGAACGCCACGGTAGAGTTACCGGCGTGATCCTCAGCATCTTCAAAAAAGGAAAATGAGTGGATATGCAGGCCGTCTTCATCCTCAAAGAAACGCGCTGACGCTTCGATGTCCTCCAGCTCCGGGCGCGTCGCCAGGTTCTGGCCCAATTCCGTTTGCACGCGGCTTCGTTCATCGTCGTCAGGCTCGACCAAATCGACCCACACCGAACTGGCGAGGTGCTTGATCTCGTCGGCTTCAAGACGCGTTAAACGATTGTTTTCCAGTTGAAATGCGCTCAGCATGACCGGGACTCCCAATGCAAAAAATTATCGGACAGTTCGGTGGGCACACAGAAACAATTTGGGTTTCAGACCATTAAGCCTGACTCAGAGCGACGGGAATAGAACGAGTCGCCGACAACCGCTAAGGCTATCAGCATAAGAGGATAGCCTTAGGAGTTGTTCCTGATGGGCAGGAAATTGAGCCAGCATCTACTGGGTGTGTCCAAGGCGAATGTCCTCTTAGCGTAATCGTGCGCGCATGTTACGCCAGCGCAAAAACGGCGTCAACACGCAACGGAACGCTAAAGAGCAAATCAAGCTCCTTAACGTATAAAGGTAGCAGAATATTACAAAATTATTATATTTTTCTTACTGTTACACTGTTTCCAACCGGGCGTAGGCCGCGACAAGCCATTTGATCCCCTGCCCCTGAAACGCAACCTGTAGGCGGCTGTGTTCACCGCTACCTTCGAGGTTAACGATCGTCCCTTCACCAAACTTGGCATGGCGCACGCGCTGGCCAAGCTTATAGCCGGTGTCGTTTTCCGCCATCGGCGTCCCCATCCGCTGATGGCTGACCGGACGGCTCACCGTCGCCCGCAGCCGTACCTCTTCTACGCACGACTCCGGCAGCTCGCCGATAAAGCGCGACGGACGGTGATACACCTCTTTGCCATACAGGCGGCGAGTTTCCGCGTAGGTCAACGTGAGCTTCTGCATCGCGCGGGTGACACCGACGTAGGCCAGCCGGCGTTCTTCTTCCAGGCGGCCGCCCTCATCCAGCGCCATCTGGCTCGGGAACATCCCCTCTTCCACCCCAACGATAAAGACCTGAGGGAACTCCAGCCCTTTCGCCGAGTGCAGGGTCATCAGCTGTACCGCGTCCTGCCAGGTATCCGCCTGTCCTTCTCCAGCCTCCAGCGCCGCGTGCGAGAGGAACGCCTGCAGCGGCATGAGATCTTCATCTTCTTCGTTGTAGCTGAACTGGCGCGTTGCCGTCACCAGCTCCTCTAAGTTTTCAATACGCGTCTGGCCTTTCTCGCCTTTCTCCTGCTCGTACATCATGCGCAGGCCGGAGTCTTTAATCACCCGGTCGGTCTGCACGTGCAGCGGCATATCGGCGGTTTCCTGCGCCAGCGCGTCAATAAGCTCCATAAAACGCTGCAGGGCGCTGGCGGCGCGTCCGGCGAGGACTTTATCTTTTAACAGTTCGCGACAGGCCTGCCACAGCGTCAGCTGACGGTCGCGCGAGGTCTGACGCACTACGTCCAGCGTGCGATCGCCAATGCCGCGCGTCGGGGTATTCACCACGCGCTCAAACGCCGCGTCGTCATTACGGTTGGCGATCAAACGCAGATAGGAGAGCGCATCTTTAATCTCCTGGCGTTCGAAGAAGCGCATGCCGCCATAAATACGATACGGCATGCTGGCCTGCAGCAGCGCCTCTTCCAGCACGCGCGACTGGGCGTTGCTGCGATACAGAATCGCGCACTGCTCCAGCGCCCCGCCGTTTTCTTGCCAGGTTTTGATACGGTTGACGACAAAACGCGCCTCATCAAGATCGTTAAACGCGCAGTAAAGCGAAATCGGCTCGCCGTCGGCGCCGTCGGTCCACAATTTTTTACCCAGCCGCCCGCTGTTGTTCTCAATCAGGGCGTTGGCCGCGCTGAGGATATTGCTGGTCGAACGATAGTTCTGCTCGAGGCGAATAGTTTCCGCGCCGGGGAAATCGTTGAGGAAGCGCTGGATGTTCTCTACCTGCGCGCCGCGCCAGCCGTAGATCGACTGATCGTCATCGCCGACGATCATCACCTTGCCGGTCTCCCCCGCCAGCAGGCGGATCCACGCGTACTGAATGTTGTTGGTATCCTGGAATTCGTCGACCAGGATATTGGTAAAGCGCTCGCGGTAGTGCTGCAGGATATGCGGCTTATTCAGCCACAGTTCGTGCGCGCGCAGCAGCAGCTCGGCGAAATCCACCAGTCCCGCGCGATCGCAGGCTTCCTGATAGGCCTGATACACCTTCTGCCAGGTCTGCTCCACCGGGTTACCGTAGCTCTGAATATGGTGCGGGCGCAGGCCTTCGTCTTTCTGGCCGTTGATGTACCACATCGCCTGACGCGGCGGCCACTGCTTCTCATCGAGGTTCATTGCCTTAATCAAACGCTTAAGCAGACGCAGCTGGTCTTCGCTGTCGAGGATCTGGAAGTCCTGCGGCAGGTTGGCGTCAAGGTGATGGGCGCGTAGCAGCCGGTGCGCCAGGCCGTGGAAAGTACCGACCCACATACCGCCCTGGGTGGTGCCCATCAGTTGGCCAATACGATGGCGCATCTCCGCCGCCGCTTTGTTGGTAAAGGTCACCGCCATAATGGAGTAAGGGGAACAGTTCTCAACGCTCAGCAGCCAGGCGATGCGGTGTACCAGCACGCGCGTCTTACCGCTGCCCGCTCCTGCCAGAACCAGCATATTCGTACGTGATGCCGCAACGGCTTCACGCTGTTTGTCATTAAGGCTGTCGAGCAGGTAAGAAACGTCCATTGGCACCGCCGGAAATGAGACGCCCGGCAACGTTCAGTTCACCGGGCTACTGTTAATTTATACAGAACTACTGACGATTATATCAGCGAGGTCAGAGATGCCAACCGTGAAATTTCGATGTGCGGCAGCAGACGGCTGTCGGCGGTGCGCATCAGGTCTGCGCCCTGCGGTTTGATCCAACAGGCCTGCATGCCGCAGCGAATGGAGCCCGCCACGTCGGTCGTCAGATCGTCACCAACGTGCAGAATCTGCGCCAGCGGCAGCGCCAACCGCTCTGCCGCCAGATGATACATATCGGCAAAAGGTTTAGAACGCCCGTCCGGACCGGCGCGCAGCACGAAACGGAAGTAGTCGCTCAGGCCAAAAAGTTCCGGCCGGGCATTGCCGTTGGTAATGGCCACCAGCGGCCATTTTTCCGCCAGCTTCGCCAGCGTATCGTGCGTCTCTTGCGGGACGTCGATCAGGCTGCGCCAGTGGGCGAAGTTGGCCATCGCTTCATCCGCCCCCGTTTTCGCCAGCGCCGCAGAAAGCCCGGCGTTGATCATCCCCAGCTCCAGCGCGCGGCGGCGCCACTCGGTGACATCGTGGTAAATTTCCGGCTCTGAGGCCAGCAGCGTCTGGCGCAGCCGGTTGAGTTCGCTGGCGTCAAATTGACTCAGCGACGGATGGTAGCTGCGCACAAAACTCAGCGACTCATGCAGCGTTCGGTCAATCACCGGGCGGTTGTCATAAAGGGTATCGTCCAGGTCAAATGTCAGTGCTGAAATCTGGCCAAGAGGTCGGTAAAAACGCATTATTTCCCCCGTTTGGCGCGCGGATGCGCCGCATCGTACACCGACGCAATGTGTTGAAAATCAAGATGGGTATAAATTTGAGTGGTGGACAGATTCGCATGACCCAGCAGCTCCTGCACCCCGCGCAGATCGCCGCTCGACTCCAGCATATGGGTCGCGAAGGAGTGGCGCAGCTTATGCGGATGCACGTGGCTGTTGAGGCCCTGCTTAATGCCCCATTCGGCAAAGCGCTTTTGCACGTTACGCGCGGAAATTCGCTTGCCCAGTTTCGATAAGAACAGGGCGTCTTCATCAGCGCCGAACAGGCCGCGCAGGTCGAGCCAGTGCTCAATCCACACCACCGCGTTGCGGCCAATCGGCAGGCGGCGCTCTTTGCTGCCTTTGCCCATCACCCACACCTCGCCGGATTCCAGATCGAGGTGCTTAATGTCGAGATTCACCAGCTCCGAGAGACGCAGCCCCGCGCCGTACATCACTTCCAGCATCGCCCTGTCGCGTACCGCCAGCGGATCGTTAAGATCAATATCCAGCAGCCGGTTAACGTCGTCGACGTCGATATTTTTCGGTAAATGGCGCGGTGTTTTCGGCGCCGAAATCCCCTTTGCCGGATTGGCCGCCAGTTCGCCCTGGCTCACCAGCCAGTCAAAGAAGCTGCGTAAGGCGGAGAGGCGTAAAGCCAGGCTGGCTGGACCCAGTCCCTGACGACGGCTGCGTACCGCCAGGTTACGGACCTGGGCGGCATCGCATTGCTGCCAGCTTTTCAGCCCGGCGTTTTCCGCCAGCGCGATAAGCGTCTCCAGCTGACGGCGGTAGTTCAGCAGCGTTATTGGACTCAACTGACGCTCGACGCCGAGATAGCGTAAAAAGCGCTCTACGGAAGGCAACAGCGGTGAGGCGGTCATGCGCGCTCGATCCAGCGCTCCAGCAATCCCGGGAGCATCGACGCAATTTCCTGCAAAAGCTGCGTTCCCTGGCCTTGTTGATAGTGCTGAGGGTCGCGACTGCTGAACAGCATCACGCCGGGCGCTTCATCTCCCCCCAGCAGCGACATCGCCACCGAACCCACGGCTTTTGCTTCCGGCAGCACCACCAGCAGTTCCGGACCGTTCAATGGGCCAAGATAGTGGCGCTGCTGGCCAAGCCGCTGGATGCGAATGGGCTCAAACGCCTGACGGCTTATCGCCAGATGGGTGAATTTAGAGGGCGCGCCGAGCCGCCAGCTGTCGGGAAACAGGCGCACCGTCGCGCCCGCCAGCCCCAGCTCGCGCGCCCAGCGATGAAAGCGGTTGAGCATTTCATCAAGGCTATCGGCCGCCGCCAGCCGCGTTTGGAGATCAAACAGGCGCTGAAACAGGCTTTCGTTCGCCGTCGCCTGGGCCATCAGCAGCGACATATTCTCTTCCAGCACGTTGATATGATTCCGCGCCCGCGCCATATGCCATTCCACCAGCGAGACCGAACCACGTACCGGATGCGGAACCGACATGTGCTCCACCAGCGCCGCATTACGAATAAAGAATTCAGGATGTTGCAACAGATAGTCCACCACTGCGCGATCGTTCAGCTCGCTGGCGAGTTCCTGCTGTTCTTCCCCGACTTGTTTCATAAATGAATAAATCCGTCATAGACATGTGCCGCCGGGCCAGTCATATACAGCGGTTGGCCCGGACCTTTCCAGGCGATATCAAGACGCCCGCCGGGTAATTCCACGCGGACCTCCTCGCCCAGTAAACCCTGCTGGATACCTACTGCCGCCGCCGCACAGGCGCCGCTGCCGCAGGCCTGCGTTTCACCCGCGCCGCGTTCATACACGCGCAGACGAATATGGGAGCGGCTGACCACCTGCATAAAGCCGATGTTCGCTCGCTCCGGGAAGCGCTCGTGGTTTTCCATCACCGGACCGAGCGTTTCCACCGTCGCGGTTTCCACATCATCGACCTGAATAACGCAGTGCGGATTACCCATCGATACCACGCCGCACAATACTGTCTGTTCGGCGGCGCGCATGATATAGGTCTTTTCCGCTTTGTTCGCGCGAAACGGCACCTGCGACGGTTCGAAGTTCGGCTCGCCCATATTCACGCGCACCAAATCGTCTTCCGTCACGCTTAATACCATACGGCCATTTGACGTACTCACGCGGATGTCACGTTTATTGGTCAGGCCTTTCAGGCGCACAAAGCGGGCGAAACAGCGCGCGCCATTGCCGCATTGCGCCACTTCGCTACCGTCTGCATTGAAGATGCGATAGTGGAAATCGAGCTCTGGATCGTAGGGCGGCTCAACCACCAGCAGCTGATCGAAGCCCACACCAAGATGCCGATCCGCCAGACGGCGAATCAGTTCCGGGGAGAAAAAAACATTCTGAGTTACCGCGTCAACGACCATAAAGTCATTGCCAAGGCCATGCATCTTAGAGAACTGCATCATCTACTCCAGCAGCGCGGAACTGTCAGTAATTCACCTGGGTCGGACCACCGCTATCGCCGCGATCGTTACGATCCGGCGTAGAGCTCTGGATACCGCTATCAACCGGTTTAGTCGGCGGAGGCGCCGTTTTATCCGCTGGCGGGAAATAAAGCGGCCCTTTCAGACCACAGCCGGTCAGGCTGAGGACCGCTAATAAAACGGCAAGCGCTGGGAAAACGTTTTTCATGGATAGTTGCCCGTAATTCATTCTTTCTGCTTTCTATCATCGCAGGAGAAGGCGTAAAAGCAAGCGTTTAGGACAGCTTTATGAAATCAGAAAAGCGCCGTTCCACCAGAGTTACCGCGCAAAAGCGTTGATGGATATGCTCTGGTGATTCATTTTAGCGGAGCTCGCTTCCAGCATTTCTTTAACACCTGTATCGACTGCACAATATCCGCTTCCATTACGCCGGCAAATCCCAGCACCACGCCGTAATGATGGCGGCTTTCAGGCGTACCGGGGATCCACAGCGCGCTCAGCGGGGTAATTTCAACACCTGCCGCCAGGGCCTGGCTAACGAGACGGTTTTCGGTTTCAGCATCCTCCAGCGTAATCGCCGCATGTAGTCCCGAGGCGACTTCCGGCATCACGCCAATATGGCTCAGATGCTGATTCCACTCGGCCAGCAGCAGGTCGCGGCGGCTTTTACTGATTCTGCGCATTCGGCGGATATGGGGCTGGAAATGGCCTTCCGAAATAAAGCTCGCCATCACCTGCTGGTCGTTCATTGGCGGCTGGCGGGTGGATAGCGTGCGCAGCAGGTTCAGCGGTTCCACCAGCGGTTGCGGAACCACCATGTAGCCCAGGCGTAGCGCGGGATACATCACTTTGGAAAACGAACCGATATAAATCACCCGATGGCGGTTATCCAGCGCGGCGAGCGGCATCAGCGGCGTACCGTTATAGCGATACTCGCCGTCGTAATCATCCTCCATAATCCACGCCTGATGCTTTCTGGCCCACTCCAGCAGCGCCATCCGCCGCGATAGCGACAGCGTCGCGCCCGTCGGGTACTGGCATGACGGGCTTACGTAGACCATCCTGGCGTCGGGATAATCCGTCAACTGCGCCGCCTGAAGCCCCTCATCATCAACGTTAATCGCTTTAATATTCAAACCAAGGCAGGAGAATACGCCCGCCGCTGCCCAGTGGCAGGGGTTTTCCATAATGACGTCCTGCCCGGCGCGCAGCAGCAGCGCGGAACACAGCATAATCGCCTGCTGTGCGCCAAGGGTAATAATCACCTGGGCCGGGTCGCACTTCAGGCCGCGCGAGGTGTGCAGATAGCTGGCGATAAGCTCGCGCAGCTGTAGATCTCCCGCCGGTACGCCGTAGCCCATTTGCGCGATGGGTCGCCGCCGCCAGAAGCGGTTTTGCAAACGCGACCAGGTATCAAACGGGAAATGGTCAATCGCGGGCATGCCGATGCGAAAAGCCTTCGGCGGGCCGTCGTGAACAAAATGGCGATTAAACCGCGCCGTCAGCGGCAGGCGCGAGTCTACGCGTAAGGCAGGAAATTCAGGCACTTCAGGGCCTTCTTCAACCTCCTGCCCGCGGTAACGTATATAGGTGCCGTCGCCCTGGCGGGTTTCAATCAAATCGTCGGCATATAAGCGCTCGTAGACCGAAACTACCGTATTGCGAGACACCCCCAGCAGCCTCGCCAGCTCACGGGTCGCGGGTAGCTTTGCCCCGTGAAGACCGGGCGTATTCATCATCTTCTCTCTCAGGGCGCGATAAAGCTGCTCGCTACGCTTTCTGCCAGCATCCAGCTTTATTCCCGTTAAATCAAAAGGCAGAGCAACCGACAAATTGGCACCTTAATATCGTTGGTTTTTGGTCCTGTTATACATCCAATATGACAATTAGCATAGGCGCATTAATACTCATGATGAAAGCGATGCCTTTCATCGCTCTCTGAACCCTGAATGATTGAGCCTACTATGTCAGCATCAGAAATCACGATTTTTGCCGCAAAAAAAATCATTACGATGTGTCCGAACCGCCCGGAAACCACCCATGTCGCGGTGCGCGGCGACCGTATTTTAGGTACCGGCACGCTTGAAGAACTCACTGGCTTCGGCGAATACCAGCTGGACGAGACCTTTGCCGACAAAGTGTTAATGCCCGGCCTGATTGAAGCCCACTCCCACGTCACCGGCGGCGGCATGTGGCAGTTCCCCTATGTGGGTTACTACGATCGCCCGGACCATACCGGTAAAATCTGGCAAGGCTGCCGCTCATTCGACGACGTCGTCAGCGCGCTGCAGGCGGTTGAACGTGAGATGACCGATCCACACGCGCCGCTGATCGCATGGGGCGTCGATCCTATTTATTTCGGCAGCGAAAAGCTGGGACGCGAACATCTGGACCGTGTCTCAACCACCCGTCCGGTCGCCGTTATCCATATGAGCATTCACCTGATGGGCGCCAATACCGCTGCGCTGCACGACTGCGGAATATTTGACGACTGCCAGATTGAAGGGGTGGTGAAAAATCAGGACGGTACGCTGCACGGTGAGCTGGTGGAATTCGCCGCCATGGGGCCAATCCTGAATAAATATGGTTTCTGGGATGAGCTCACCACCGAAATCGCCATCGCCAATTTTGGCCAGGAAGCGTTTCGCGCAGGCTGCACCAGCGCTGCCGATATGGGCCTGACCGATTTCAGCAACCCCGAGCTGATGACCAACTACATCCGCATGACCCGTGAAGAGGATTTCCCGATTCGCCTGCTGGTAGCCTACGGTCCTCCGTTCGTGAAGAAACCCTTTCAGGAAGCGCTGGATTTCGCGCCGGACGTGATGCGTCACGGGCACGAAAAAATGCACTTCGGCCCGATGAAAATCTTCCTCGATGGTTCTATCCAGGGCGGTTCAGGAAGAATGCTGGAGCCCTTCTATTATCTCGATGGTCACAACGGCGCGTGGAACGCTACACCGGAAGAGGTGGAGCAGCAGGTCTACGACATTATGTCCCGCGGCTACCAGGTTCACTGCCACTGTAACGGCGACGAGGCTTCGGAAGCGTTCATTAAAGCCGTCGAGAAAACCCTGAATCGTATTCCGGCAGTTAACCACCGCGCGGTAATGCAGCACGCGCAAATGCTGCGTGAAGACCAGTTCAAACGCATCAAAGAAATGGGGATGTGCGTGAACTTTTTCAGCAATCACGTCTATTACTGGGGCGATCAGCACTACAGCAAAACCATGGGCCCGGAGCGCGCGATGCGTATGGATGCCTGCGGCAGCGCAGTGCGTCACGGTATTCCTTTCGCCTTCCACAGCGATTGCGGTATCACCCCCATCAACCCGCTGTTCACCGGCTGGTGCGCGGTTAACCGTCTGACGGCATCCGGGCGCGTGCTGGGCGAAGCGGAGAAAATCTCCGTCGATCAAGCACTGCACGCGATGACACTCGGCGCAGCGTGGACCATGAAAATGGATCATCTGATCGGCAGCATCGAATGCGGTAAATACGCCGACTTCACCGTGCTGGAAGAGGATCCGCAGGCCATCGAGCCGATTCAGCTCAAAGATGTGAAGGTCTGGGGCACCGTGCTGGGCGGTAAGAAACAGCAAATCCAGTAATCCTGTTGCGAACATTATCCACCCGGCGTCGTCGTCGGGCGGATAGCTATTACACAAAATCATTCACGTTGCATCAAGGCGGCACTTAGAGAGTCCCCTGGCGCTTACGACAGTAAGTGACTGGGGTAAACGCAGGCAGCCAACACAGAGGCAGCTTGAAGGATGATGTGTAGATTGCCTGAAATTAACCACAGAACACTATCATGACGACAAATTCAGTAATTAACTCTCCCGGCATGTCGCGCAACGCGGCCGCCGATACGGCGATGAAATGGTTGCCGCTTCTGGTACTGTGCCTCGCCCAGCTCTCGACATCCGGCGATAATGCCACGCTGAGCATCGCTACCGGCGCGTTGGTCAGCGACCTGCACGCCTCAATGGATCTCATCAGCATCGCCAACGCGATGTACTCGCTGGCCGCGGGGTCTCTGATGGTCGCCGCCGGAATGGCCGGGCTTATCGTGGGCTGGAAGAAAACCTTCCGCATCGGCTGCGCGCTGCTGTTTCTCGCCGAACTGACCGCTTATTTCTCACCGAACATGCTGGTCTTCACCTACGGCGCCCGTCTGCTTTCCGGTATTGGCGGAAGCTTTATGATCCCGTCGGTGCTGGGGCTTATCGCCAGTAACTACAAAGGCCGCCAGCAGGCGATCGCCTTTGGCGCTATCGGCGCAGCTAGCGGCGTCTCCTTCGCCGCCGGCCCGTTGATTTGCGGCCTGCTGGTTGACCACCTCGGCTGGCGCGCCGCGTTTGCCGCTATCGCCGGCCTGTGCATCGTCATCTTCAGCGGCTCCTTCCTGGTCCCTACGCCGGCAAAACCTGAACGCAAAGTGGTGTTCGATCTGCCCGGCGTCGTCCTGACCGTCATCGGCCTGTTCAGCGTGATCCTCGGCTTCCTGAAAGTATCAAGCTGGGGTCTGTTTACGCCGTTTAACGCGCCGTTCACCGTTATGGGCCTTAGCCCGGCGCCGTTCCTCGTCCTGTTTGGTCTGATCGTGCTGGCGATTATGCTGAAGTGGGAGCGCCATCGCGAAGCCACCACCGGCAGCGCGCTGATCCCGCTGTCGTTCCTCGCAACGCCGCAGGTGCGTAACGGTCTCTATCTGACGGCGTTTATCTTCCTCGCCTACGGTTCCGGTATTTTCGTGACCGTGAGCTTCGTGCAGGTAGTTGCCGGACTGAACGGTATTGAAACCGGCCTGCTCATTCTGCCGTTTGCGCTGGGCGTCGTGGTCTTTTCGCTGGGGCTGCCGATCGTCTGGAAAAACGCGAATCCGAAACGGATGTGCCAGAGCGCGCTGCTCATCGGCACGCTGGGCTCCGTGTTGTGCATCTTCGGCTTCGGCCCGTCTGATTTCAGCATGATCGTGCCGGTAGGGATGTGTCTGATTGGCGTCAGTATGGGCATCGTTTCCGCCTATTCCAGCTATATTGTTACCAGCGCCCTGCCGGCGCGCGATGCACAGCAGTCGGGCGGCGTGCAGGCGACTTCGCGTAACGTCGGCCAGGCAATCGGCGTGGCGGTTTGCGGTATGGTGATGCTGACGGCGATCACCATGACAGTGCAGGATATGGCGAGCCACGACGCTTCGCTGAGCCAGGATACACAGCAAAAAGTGGCGAATATCTCCGTCATTCCTTATCTCAGCGATACCGGCTTCTCAAAGCTAATGCTGGATCAAGGCGTGAATCAAAAGGATGTGACGGAACTCAACCAGGTCTATAAAACCGCCCGCCTGAAAGCTACGCGAGCGGGCATGGTCGCCACCGCGGTCATGACGCTGCTGTTTTTATTCGGGACGCGCAATCTCCCCGTCCGCGCCAAAGGGTCTGACGACGCAGCAGGAGAAGAGCCGCGTGCTAAGAAGTCGAAAATCTGAGTTAAGATCAAAAGATAACTAACAATAACGCGCCCCTCCCGCGAGGAAGGGCGCGTTTTGTCGTTTCTATCAAAAAGGAACAATCTGTGACCACCAACCCTACACCGACAAACTGGTTACCTTTGATTGTCTTGTGCTGTGCACAGTTTCTGGCCTCCGCCGATAACGTGACGTTGAGTATCGCCACGCAGGCGCTAATGAACGACCTGCACGCGACGCTTGGACAGGTCAGTACGGCGAATACCTTGTATCCGTTGATTGCGGGCACGTTTATGGTGGCGGGCGGAATGCTGGGGTGTATCTGGGGTTGGCGGATGCTGTTTCGCATCGGATGCCTGATTTTTATCCTCGCCGAAATCTGCGCCTTTTTTTCGCCATCGATCACGCTCTTCACCTGGGGCGCGCGTCTGACCGCCGGGATAGGCGGTAGCCTGATGATCCCCGCCGTTTTTGGCCTGATCTCTGCCCTGTATCAGCAGCGACGACGGGTTGCCGCTTTTGGCGCGCTTGGCGCCTCCAGCGGCATTTCATTCGCCTGCGGGCCCATTCTATGCGGATATTTACTGGACCACGTCGGCTGGCGCATCGCGTTTGCCTCGCTGGGCCTGCTGGCGCTGCTTATTCTCATCTGTTCTGTCATCATCCCGGTATCAGAAAACAAACGCGCCGCTATCCCCTTCGATACCCCGGGTTTCCTGTTAGGCACCCTGGGGCTGTTTCTGACCATTTTCGGCATTCTGCGCATCCCGGTCTGGGGACTGATTATGCCTTTCGACGCCGCAGTGAGCATTCTCGGCCTGAGCCCCGCCCCTTTCGTCATCCTGTGCGGCCTGATTGTGCTGGTGATGATGCTGCGCTGGGAACGTCATTTTGAAGCCGCCACCGGCCACGCTCTGCTGCCCGCGGTTTTCCTGAAAACCCGCCTGGTGCGCCACGGGCTCTATCTCACGGGTTGGATATTTTTTGCCTACAGTTCGGCTATTTTTACCGTGGTGAGTTTTGTGCAGATTGTTAAAAGCGTATCGGCGATGGAAACAGGGCTGCTGATACTCCCTTTTGCGATCTGTCTCGCCGCCTGTTCTCTGGGTTTACCGCTGCTCATTCAGCAGCGAAACCCTCGCCGCCAGTGCCAGATGGGACTGGCTGAGGGAATCGCCGGCGCTCTGGTTGCCGCCGCGGCGCTGCACGTGACGGGATTTACCCCTGTACTGATGGCGTCAGGGCTCTGTTTAATCGGCGCGGGGATGGGCACCATCGCGACCAATGCCCCGATACTGGTCACCACGGGCGCAGGGAATCGGCACGCCGAACAGTCCGGCGGCGTTCAGGCCGCCTCGCGCGATATCGGGCAAGCATTAGGAATGGCGTTAATCAGTACCGTCATGCTAACGGTATTGACCTTCATGATGAAATATCAGGTACAGCACGATGTGGCAATCAGCCTGGCCGCCCGACAGGCCATCGGCCATCTCACGTTTATCCCGTGGACGAGCGATCGAACTTTTCATCAGCTTATCCAGACACAAAGCCTGGCGACCGATGATATTTATAGCATTCTGCAGCATTATCAACAGAGCCGGATGGAAAGCGCGCGCTATGGGCTGCTGGCGATGGCCATCGTGACGTCTCTACTGCTTATCCGCCTTCGCCATCTGCCGAAGTCATCGTAGATTGCGCTATACTGCCGCCACGATCAAAAAAGCGGGAAAGAACCATGAACGACAGTGAATTCCATCGCCTGGCCGATACCCTGTGGATGACCATCGAAGAGCGTCTCGACGACTGGGATGGCGACAGCGATATCGACTGTGAAATCAACGGCGGCGTGCTGACTATCAGCTTTGAAAACGGCAGCAAAATTATTATCAACCGCCAGGAGCCGCTGCACCAGGTATGGCTGGCGACAAAACAAGGCGGCTACCATTTCGACTTGAAAGGCGACGAGTGGGTATGCGACCGCAGCGGCGAAACGTTCTGGGATCTGCTGGAACAGGCGGCGACCGCGCAGGCCGGTGAAGCGGTGAGTTTTCGCTAAGCGCGCGTGATTCGAGTTCCCCGGATTGCGGCTGGCGCCTTATCCGGGCTACATAACCCTATGCCGCACGCTACCCTTTCTCAGGAGTAGTGCTGCAGCATTGGCGACGTTGCGGCATCCTGACCGGCTGAAGCGGTGGCGGCGGCAATCACCTGGCTGCGGAACGGGATCACCTGTTCGCGACCGTCGACGTCGACGATTTGATAAAACTGCGGCAGGTTAAAGTTGATAAAGCTGGAGCCGTAGGTAAAGCGGTCATGCGATGAAGAGTAGAAGCGGCTGACGTCGCGCACCAGCTCCTCTTTGCTGCCCTCACAGTGGTGATACACCTCGGCGCGGTTGCTCTCATCAAGAATATAGATGTTAAATCCGTTATCGTTATCCGCATCTTCAAAGAAGAACTGAATGATCCCTTCGCTGGCAAAACCATCCACCACCTGCGGCAGCCTGACGTGGTTGGTCTCCACCTGCACCGACAGGCCGTGCAGTTTGTTATGCGAAATCGCGCCGTAGAATTCGATGGCGTTTTCCAGCTTCTGTACCGAGACGTTAAGGCGCTCGAAAAACAACCCCCAGGTCTGCCCGGATACGCGCAGCGCTTTAAAGCGGCCGGTATCCTGACGGGTGCTGGAGAGGCGTAGCTCAACGCATTCAGAAACCAGCTGCTGCACGCGAGTGCGGATCAGGCCGCGCAAATGCTGGCTATAGCAGAAGACCTCCACGCTATCCGGCGGCGCGGCGTCCTGATGCATCTTGCCGAGAATGGTTTTCAGCGCTTCGATCATCGCCTGCTCGCCGTTAAAATGCAGCGTTCGCACCTCGTTCCACGAGTTGCGGTACAGCAGATCGATGCTGCCAATCAGGCATTTTTGCTCTTCGCCGAAGCTAAAAACATCGAGCTTACGGAAGTCAAAATGCACCACCTGATTGCGGAAGGCCGCCGTCGGATCATATTCGAGATTGACGATAATCGCCAGGTGGCGAATTTCGCACGGGCTATACAGCGCTTTCGGCGTCGGGGACGGCAGGCGCAACGGGAAGTGGTGCGCCACATCGGCCACCATCTCCTGCAGTTTAGCCAGATCGACAATGCCGTTGCCCTTAATAAACAGGCGAGTGCGTGACGTCAGCAGGCCGTTAAACCAGGCCCAGGCCACCAGCTTATTAAGATAACGGTTATATTCCAGCGGCTGGTGGCTGATGATCGACTCCATATCCGGCGCGCGGTTATAGACATACCAGCCGGTACGGTTGGCACGGCCGGGCGGCACATGGATAAAGGTCAGATTCGGCTCAGACAGATCCGGCGAAATTTGCGGGTTAACCAGGGTCACTTTCCCCGGCAGCGCTTCAAAGGCGGCGTACAGCTTACGCGTCAGCACGCCAATATCCTGCGGACTGGCGGAAACGCTCAGGTTGTTGCGACGCGCAAAGCGAATCAGGTTGCGATAGCTCTGCATCATCGCATCAAGCAGCTCGTTATGCGCTTTACGGACTTCGTCAATCTTCCAGTTGGCCCGGTTATCGAGCATCATCAGACGCTTTTCATCCCAGCCCCACTCTTTAACCAGGTGGCTGACGACTTCACGGCGCCAGCCGACGCAGGCACGCTCGCGGCTCAGCTTCTCGCACACTTTTAAATAGAAACATCGACGCACCAGATCGAGGCGCGTTTCATCCTCGATAGCCTGCAGATAGAGCGTGACGCGCTCCAGCATCATGCAGTAAGGGTCGAGGCCAAACGATACGATTTCACCGTCATGCAAGCGCTGCTTGATATCTTTCGCCAGCAGACGGTTGTTGGGGTACTCCCAGGAGTACGCTTCCAGCAGCAGCGTCTTCAGCACCGCTTTATAGGGCGAGTCGATGCTTTTATACAGCTGCCACAGGCTGGCGCCGAAGTACTCTTCCGCCGAGAGGGAGCTCAGACCGCCGAGATCCAGCCATTCGTTCGGCGTCAGCACGCCCTGCGCGTAGAGGCTCATCACGTAATCATCGTAATGCTCTTCTTCCTCGCACGGCACCATATTCCACAGAATACGCTTCCCGGCAAGGCGCACCGCGGTGCGGTAAAACTCATCCAGTAGCAGGATATGCTGGGTCGAACCGCAGTCTTCACCGCCCAGGCTGCCGCTTTCGTTGTGGCGGAAGCGGTTTTCGTCGATCAGGAAGAAGCTCACTTCAACGCCCAACGACGCAGCCCAGCTTTCCAGCAGGCTGCATTTTCGCTGCAGCAGCTGGCGCTCTTCGCTATCCAGCCACGACTGATGGCAAACCCAGATATCAAGGTCGGAAGAACAGCTTTGCCCAACGGAAGAAGTACTGCCCATGGAGTAAAGGCCAGTGATGGGCAGCTCGCCTTTCGGCGGTTCCTGGGTCAGCATTCCACGATTGAGTTCAAGCTCGTCAAGGTAGTGGCGTTGGGTTTCATCAGGCGTGTAGAGGCAAATGCCACGGGGAACGTTACCGTCAAGGTAACCCGGCATCAGCGGGTGATGATAATGTAGTAATGTCGGCAGTAGACTGTAAACCTGCTGGAAAGCGGGTCCCATGGCAGCAAGGGCGCGATCCACGCGCAATTGGTTGATGGCATCCAGTCTCTGTTTCAGTGTCTCAATATAGAGGTACAAGACATATCGCCTGATGTTCAAAAACCCGACGTACAATAGTACGGAGAGTTTCAGTATTTCAACAAAAACCGTCACCATTCGTCGTCGGTGTGGTTGTGATGAGCTGCTGACTGACAAATGGTTTAAAACGTGATCAATCTAACACCTTGCGGATTGACCGTAAAGAAAGATGCGCTACATACAAGTGTAGCACCCTTTACTACGTGTAAATTCTTCACTACGTTTGCGGCAACCCGCAAACGCATGAAAGGCTAAAATGATGGCCGCGACCCTTACCCCCACAAAACTAACATCCCTAAGACAACAATGTTAGGATGGTTAGTGGTCGACTATGACGGTAACAAGCATGTTAGACAAAGTTTTGAGAATTGCCACACGGCAAAGCCCGCTTGCGCTATGGCAGGCACATTATGTGAAAGAGCGTCTGGAAGACTGTCATCCGGGGCTTTCTGTTGAACTGGTGCCGATGGTCACCCGCGGCGACGTGATCCTTGATACGCCCCTTGCAAAAGTGGGCGGCAAGGGTCTCTTTGTGAAAGAGTTAGAGCTGGCCATGCTGGAAGGCCGCGCCGATATTGCCGTCCATTCCATGAAAGACGTGCCGGTGGAATTTCCCGCTGGACTAGGGCTGGTGACCATTTGTGAACGAGAAGATCCGCGCGATGCGTTTGTCTCGAACCACTACGCTTCCATTGATGAACTGCCGCACGGCAGCGTCGTTGGCACATCAAGTTTACGTCGCCAGTGTCAGCTGGCCGCAGCGCGGCCGGATCTCACCATCCGCTCCCTGCGCGGCAACGTTGGCACTCGTTTAAGCAAGCTCGATAGCGGCGAGTACGACGCGATCATTCTTGCCGCCGCGGGGCTTAAGCGCCTGAACCTTGAGGCACGTATTCGTCAACCGCTGACGCCGGAGCAATCTCTGCCCGCCGTCGGCCAGGGCGCGGTCGGCATTGAGTGTCGCCTTGACGACGAATGGACCAAAGCGCTGCTGGCCCCACTGAACCATACGGAAACGGCCATACGCGTACGCGCTGAACGGGCGATGAACACCCGGCTTGAAGGCGGTTGCCAGGTGCCTATCGGTAGCTATGCCGAACTGATCGACGGTGAGCTATGGCTGCGCGCGCTGGTTGGCGCACCGGATGGCTCGCACACGGTACGCGGCGAGCGGCGCGGTCGTCCGGAAGATGCCGAAACGCTGGGTGTCTCCCTTGCCGAAGAACTTCTGGATAACGGCGCGCGCGACATTCTCGCCGTCGTTTACGCAGGAGAAGCGCCACGATGAGCATTCTGGTTACCCGTCCGCTGCCGCAAGGCGAAGAGTTAGTCAGCCGCCTGCGCGCGCTGGGACGCGTGGCCTGGAGCTTTCCGCTCATCGAGTTTACCCCGGGTCGACAGCTCCCTGAGCTGAGCGCCCAGTTGGCAAGCCTGGCGGCGGGCGATTTACTCTTCGCGCTATCACAGCATGCCGTTGAGTTTGCCCACGCTCGCCTCCAGCAGCAGGGGCTGCGCTGGCCCACGGCGCCCGACTATTTTGCCATTGGCCGCACCACCGCGCTGGCCCTGCATAAAGTCAGCAATCGACAAGTTCGCTACCCGTTAGATCGGGAAATCAGCGAAGTCTTGCTACAATTACCTGAATTACAAAACATTGCGGGGAAAAAAGCGCTCATCCTGCGCGGCAACGGCGGGCGAGAATTACTCGGCGACACGCTTCGCGAACGCGGTGCCGATGTCACGTTTTGTGAATGTTATCAACGTAGTGCGAGGCACTATGATGGCGCAGAAGAAGCAATGCGCTGGCAGTCCCGCGGGGTTTCAACGCTGGTCATTACCAGCGGCGAGATGCTGCAGCAGCTCTGGGCGCTAATACCACAGTGGTATCGCGAACGTTGGCTCCTGAGCTGTCGCATTTTAGTTGTCAGTGAACGTCTGGCCGAACAGGCCAGGGAATTGGGCTGGCAGGATATCCAGGTTGCCGATAGCGCCGACAACGATGCGCTGCTACGCGCATTACAATAACTCTCAACATTGGAAGCCATAATGACGGAACAACAGAATCAATCCGCCGTGGTTGAAGAGACCAGGGAGGCCGTGGACACAACGCCACAGCCAGAAAATAACGTAGAAAAGAAAAACGGCGGCAGTAAAACCAGCCTCGCTCTGAGCGCCATAGCTATCGCTATCGCCCTCGCCGCTGGCATAGGTCTTTATGGCCTGACGAAGACCCAGGCGACCCGCCAGAGCGAAGCCAGCGCCGGGCTATCCAGCCAGATCGCCGCGCTGCAAAAAGCGCAGGAAAATCAAAAAAGCGAGCTTGAAAGCATCATTAAGCAGCAGACCGAGCAGCTGACGCAAGCACAGCGTCAGCAGGATGCTCTGGCGAAGAAGCTGGAAGAAGTGCAGGAGAAGGTCGCGGTCATTTCCGGCAGCGACGCAAAAACCTGGCTGCTCGCGCAGGCTGATTTCCTCGTGAAACTGGCCGGACGTAAGCTGTGGGGCGATCAGGATGTGACGACCGCCGCCGCGCTGCTGAAAAGCGCCGACGCCAGCCTCGCCGACATGAACGATCCAAGCCTGATTAGCGCCCGTCGCGCCATCACCGACGATATCGCCTCGCTCTCCGCCGTAAGTCAGGTGGACTATGACGGCATCATTCTGAAGGTTAACCAGCTCGCCAACCAGATCGATAATTTACGCCTGGCGGACAATAACGACGATGACACCCCGATGGATTCCGATAGCGATGAGCTATCCAGCTCCATTAGCGAGTGGCGGGTAAACCTGCAAAAAAGCTGGCAGAACTTTATGGACAGCTTTATTACCGTTCGCCGCCGCGATGAGACCGCCGTACCGCTGCTGGCGCCAAACCAGGACGTCTACCTGCGCGAAAACATTCGCTCGCGTCTGCTGGTCGCGGCGCAGGCCGTTCCGCGCCATCAAGAAGAGACCTACAAACAGGCGCTGGATAACGTCTCAACCTGGGTTCGCGCCTACTACGATACTGAAGACGCCACCACTAAAGCCTTCCTTGAGGATGTGGATAAGCTCAGCCAGCAAAGCATCACCATGAACGTACCAGAGAGCCTGCAGAGCCAGTCGCTGCTTGAGAAACTGATGCAAACGCGGGTACGTAATCTGATGGCGCAGCCGGCTGAAACCCAGACCAGCGTTCCGGCTCCCGCGCCGGCACCTGCTGCCCACGCGCCAACGCCTGCGCCACAAGGAGAGTAACGCATGTTGAAAATTCTCTTACTCTTCGCGCTGCTGCTTGCCGGAATCGTTGTTGGCCCGATGATCGCCGGTCATCAGGGCTACGTCCTGATCCAGACCGATAACTACAACATTGAAACCAGCGTCACCGGGCTAGCGATCATCATGATCCTCACCATGGTGGTGCTGTTTGCCATTGAGTGGCTGCTGCGGCGCATTTTCCGCACCGGCGCCCATACCCGCGGCTGGTTCGTGGGCCGTAAACGTCGTCGCGCCCGTAAGCAAACTGAGCAGGCGCTGCTGAAGCTGGCGGAAGGCGACTATCAGCAGGTTGAGAAGCTGATGGCGAAAAATGCCGATCACGCTGAGCAGCCGGTTGTGAATTACCTGCTGGCGGCGGAAGCCGCGCAGCAGCGAGGGGATGAAGCCCGCGCCAACCAGCATCTGGAGCGCGCAACTGAGCTCGCCGGCGATGACCTGATTCCTGTCGAAATTACCCGCGTACGCCTGCAGTTGGCGCGTAATGAAAACCACGCCGCCCGCCACGGTATCGACAAGCTGCTGGAGATCACGCCGCGTCATCCGGAGGTTCTGCGCCTAGCCGAGCAGGCCTACATTCGTACCGGAGCCTGGAATTCGCTGCTGGATATCATTCCGTCAATGGCGAAAGCTAACGTCAGCGATGAAGAGCACCGCGCCGAACTGGAACAGCTGGCGTGGATTGGTCTGATGGATAAAACCCTGGCCGACGGCGGCAGCGAAGGTTTGCGCGAATGGTGGAAAAACCAGAACCGTAAAACCCGCAGCCAGGTGGCGCTACAGGTGGCAATGGCGAATCGCCTTATCGAAAGCGACGACCATGATACCGCACAGCAGATTATTATTGATGGTCTGAAAAAGCACTACGACGACCGTCTGGTCATGCCGATCCCGCGGCTGAAAACCAATAATCCGGAACAGCTGGAAAAAGTGCTACGTCAGCAGATTAAAACGGTCGGCGACCGCCCGCTGCTGTGGAGTACGCTGGGACAATCGCTCATGCGCCACGGCGAGTGGCAGGAAGCCAGCATTGCGTTCCGCGCTGCGCTCAAGCAGCGCCCGGATGCGTTTGATTACGCGTGGCTGGCCGATACCCTCGACCGCCTGCATCAGCCGGAAGAAGCGGCGACGATGCGTCGCGACGGCCTGCTGTTAACCCTGCAAAACAACCCGCAGCAATAATGCGATTCTCGCCTCCGCCGGGGGCGAGAATATCTTCCCTTCCCGCCTGAACGCTTTCCGAGCCCTGAAAAGAAAAAAACGCCTGCTCTGAAACCAGGGCAGGCGTTAAAACAGGTCTGTTTGACAACAAATTGGGTGCTTCACTCAACGTAGTGTCCATGGTGTTTGATGAGGCTATATGCTTCATCCTTCACGCTGTCTCTTCGTTGGCTGCACACTCTCCCTAAATCACTTACCTTTGTAAGCGCCTGGGGATTCCCGTGCTGGCCGTCTCGACACATCATGAATGATTTAGCATATAAAATGCGACATCTGTCAGTGGACGATAAGCACCGTAAAACGGCTCTGCATCATTCCTGAGTTTATGAGGCGCTAAGGCGAACATAAGAGATGGAATGAGCATCTACCCGGTTATTATCGCACAGGATCTGTAGAAAATGCATCTACCCGAACAGGGAATTGGGACTATTCTGGAGAATAAATTGTAATGTGATTAGCGGAATATTGTTTTCGATATCAGGAAGATAAGATTTTTTTTGCAAAATCAAAAAACAAAAAACCCCGCCGAAGCGGGGTTCAAAATTGGTCGGCGAGAGAGGATTCGAACCTCCGACCCACTGGTCCCAAACCAGTTGCGCTACCAAGCTGCGCTACTCGCCGATGTACTGCTTTTTTGAATTTTTAGTTCAATTCTTTATAAAGTCGTGGTGCGAGGGGGGGGACTTGAACCCCCACGTCCGTAAGAACACTAACACCTGAAGCTAGCGCGTCTACCAATTCCGCCACCTTCGCAATATCACAACTTTCTAAATAATGGGGTGGCTAATGGGATTCGAACCCACGACAACTGGAATCACAATCCAGGGCTCTACCAACTGAGCTATAGCCACCACTGCAAATCTTTTACGCGGTATTGAAACCACCGCAGCTCCAGCACCGGGTAAATGGTGCGCCCGACAGGATTCGAACCTGAGACCTCTGCCTCCGGAGGGCAGCGCTCTATCCAGCTGAGCTACGGGCGCTTAGCGCCGTTGCGGGGTCGGATAATACGGACTTCCTACCCCGCTGTCTAGTGCCTTTTTAAAGAAAATTATCGTTTGCTCATGCTTTGTGCGTTTTGTTGCTTATTGCGCCACATTATCAACATTCCCGCGTCGACCAAGGCCAAATACCTTATAAATAAGCGTCACGGCGGCAAGGAAAATCATTCCGACAAAGAGCGACATACGCGTATCGTCGTTAAATCCCATCCCTATCAGTACGCAAACCAGGAACGCCATAGTCAAATAGTTTGCCCACGGGAACAGCAGCGAGCGAAACGGATGGCTGGCCATGGCTTCTTTATGCACAAGACGAAAACGCAGCTGGCTAATCAGAATCACAAACCACGGTACCATCCCCGGCAGCACGCTGGCGCTGTAGACGTAGACGAAAACCCGCTGTGGATTAGGGATAATGTAGTTCAGGCACGAACCGACCAGCAGAATCAGGATCGACAGCGCCACGCCCGCCGAGGGTACGCCGTTGCGCGAGACTTTGGCGATGGCCGCGGGCAGCTGACGATTCCTTGCCAGCGCGTAGAGCATGCGTCCGCAGCTGTACATTCCGCTATTACAGCCGGAAAGCGCCGCCGTGAGCACCACAAAGTTAATAATACCTGCCGCCGCGGTGATGCCGATTTTGGCAAAGGTCAGTACGAACGGACTGCCGTTGGAGCCAATCTGATCCCACGGGAAAATAGTGACGATAACGAAAATCGCCCCCACGTAGAAAATCAGGATTCGCCACAGCACTTTTCCTACCGCGCTGCGCAGCGTGACCTGCGGATTCTTCGCTTCACCGGCGGTAATGCCGATAAGCTCGACGCCCTGGTAGGAAGCGACCACGATACACAGCGCCGTCAGGAAGCCCTTCCAGCCGCCGGCGAAGAAGCCACCGTGCTCGGTCAGATTGCCAAAGCCAATAGCGTGCCCGCCGTTGCCAAAACCAAAGAAAATAACGCCCAGCCCCACCACAATCATCACAATAATGGTGGTGACCTTAATCATAGCGAACCAGAATTCAATTTCACCGTAGAGCCGTACCGCCGCCAGGTTCGCCAGCGCCACCAGCCCGACCGCAATCAGCGCCGGTATCCACTGGACCATATCCGGGAACCAGAACTGGACATAGACCCCGATAGCCGTAATTTCCGATATCCCGACCGCCATCCACATAAACCAGTAAGACCATGCGGTGAGATAGCCGAAAAACGGGCTCATATAGCGGTGGGCATAAACGGCGAACGAGCCGGTTACCGGTTCGAGGAACAACATTTCGCCCATCGAACGCATGATAAAGAAGACAAAGAGCCCGGCGATAATATACGCCAGCAGAACCGAAGGTCCGGCCCACTTAAGCGTACTTGCCGCGCCCATAAATAACCCCACGCCAATCGTGCCGCCAAGAGCGATTAGCTCAATGTGTCGCGCCTCCAGTCCCCGCTGAAGTTCCGCTTTTTTCTCAGTCATATAACCTCTTGTGTTTGCCCTGCTCCGGGTTTAAGCGCATCCCAACCAGGATGTGTCTATACCGGTTATTTTTATGAATGAATAAAATGGAATAGCCCTGCCTGCGCGACGGTCAACTGACCGTCGCGTTTTAAGCATGCGAATGGTTAATGAATTTGAGGGAAATGGCAAATAAAGTATCAGACGAGTGAATACATTACACAGAATACCCAGGTAAACCCGCCCGCTTGCAGTGGAATGTCACAGCTTATCGGTGTAATACCAGCGTAAATAACGCAGCAGGCGCGCCTGCCTTTTTATTCGGCTCGGCTGCGAAACCAGGCGATAGAACCACTCCAGACCCAGGTCCTGCCAGAACTTCGGCGCCCGCTGCACGTGGCCGGTAAAGACATCGTAGGTGCCGCCCACGCCCATATACAGCGCCTGCGGATAAACGTCCCGACAGTCGCGCATCAGGATCTCCTGACGCGGCGAACCCATCGCCACCGTGACGATCTTCGCCCCACTATCGCGGATACGCTCAAAGAGTGCCTGACGCTGGTCAGCGGCAAAATAGCCATTCTGGCTTCCAACGATATTCACGTTCCAGCGCTGGCGAAGCTGCTGCTCCGTTTGCGCCAGCACCTCGGGCTTACCGCCGATCAGAAATACCGGCGTTCCCTGAGCGCCTGCGCGCGCCATTAGAGCTTCCCATAAATCAGCGCCGGCGACGCGCGACACCTGCGACTGAGGGTATTTTTTACGTAGTGAGCGTACTACGCTGATGCCGTCAGCATATTTGAATTCTGCGGCTTCAATCAGCGCCCGAACCTCGGGGCTGTCTTCTACCGCCAGCATCTTCTCTGCATTAATCGCCACCAGCGTCCCCGTACGGATCTCGCCGTCGGCGTACAGATAATCCAGAGCGTGTTGCATATCGCGCCAACCAATGAGTTGTAGCCCTCTCAGCAGATACAACGGCGCGGATGTGGTCTCAGTCATGTACACCCTTATCAGACTTGAGGTTGCGTCAGCGGTTTAGCCCGCTTATGAATCAGCCCCACGCTATCCAGGAACCAGTACAGCAGTTTTGCCGCCAGCAGGCAGATCCCAAAGATGACGAGGAAAAAAACCACGCGGGAACCGAATGAATCCAGCCCTTCACGCGCCAGCACGATCATGTTGAAGATAGCGCCAAAACAGAAACTGTGCAGGATCGCCGCTTTATAGCGGTTCGTCTCCCGGTTGCCAAGCTCGTACAGCCAGTCAAACCATTTAATGATCAGCCCAACCGCCACCGCGCCCAGCGGGACGAACCAGACGCCGCCCATCACCACCAGCGAGCCAATCAGGGTCGGCGAAATCGCCAGGCCAGAATGGTTATTCAGCACGTCCCAGGTGAAATAGTTCGCGGTATTGAGCACCATTGTCGGACGACCGTGCCACAACCAGCTGGGGATAAAGACGTAAAAATCCCGGATGATGGGCGCCAGCCCCTGGAACTCGATCTTGTCGTAGTTTTGCAGCAGCAGGGCCAGGTTTTCCCACGGCGAGAAAGTATCGCGGGTCAGATAGAGGAAAGTATAAAACGCCTCATCGCCGCTGACGTTCATGCCATAGCGCTTGAGGGCCAGCCAGAACATACCGACGATACCCAGCACGCCCGCCGCCGCCAGCATCCACAGGCTGATCCAGCCGCGAATGATGCCGATAAACAGGAAAATGGCAAAAGCGATGATAATGTTCGCCCGGGTGCCGCCAACGATGGCGTAGGTCAGCAGACCAAAGGCGACGGTGCTAACGAGGAAGAATATCCACGCTTTATAATCCTGACGCAGAAAATAGACCACCAGCATTGCCGGGATGAAAAAGTAGAAGAAACGCTTTAGCGCCACGCCGGAGACTTCGCTGGAGAATATCTGGCTATAGGAGTTGAGTTTGAATAACAGGAATCCGTTATGCGCAAAGAAGATGCCGACGCAAAGCAGCGCCAGCCCGAGTAAAATGCCCCAGGTCAGATGGGTCTCCACGCGATTCATCGTAAACAGCGGACGATGCGGATGGCCGTGCGCCGCCGAGCGTAGCCGCGTTTTGTAGGTGCCGTAGTAAACCGCATAAAAACAGACGGAAACCAACAGAGTTTGCAGCAGAATTTCCGGCGGGGCGACCGCGACGTCAAAGCGGAACACCAGAATACTGGTCAGCGGGAAGCCAAAGAAAAAGGTCAGCAGAAACAACAGCGAGAAAAAGACGTTGAAGTTGAAGCGTACGCGACGAAATTCAAAGTACGTGGCGGTGGCGATAAAGAGCGTCGACAGCAGCCAGACCAGCAGCAGCCCGCTAAATTGCATTAATGTCATGCATCCCCCCCGCGGCAATCCGCAACGCGCGTCGCCAGCCCGTCAGATAATTCGGACGGAAGAAGGCGATCTGATTTTTATCCACACCGGCCAGCTGGCGCTGTGCTTCACGCACAACGCTCACGTCCAGCGCATCGCGGGTAAAGAGTACCGGAATATGCTGCTCCGACATATCCTGCCAGAAGGGATTATCCCGATTCAGCACGCAAGGGATGCCCGCCTGAATCAGCAGGCACAGCGTGCCGATACCCTGCTGACGGGCAAACAGGAAGTAGCCAAGATCGCAACGACGCAGCAGGGCCAGATAGTCATCAAACGCCAGCTTATCGCCCAGTACCTGAAGATGCTGCGGGCTGAACAGCGCCGCGCCGGCCGCGCGAACTTCATCGATATAGTCACTATTGTTGGCCGGATAGCCCATCGGCACGACGACATTGACCGTATCGCCGAACTGCTGATGAATCGCACGCAGCGCGGCGATGTGCTCATTGCTACGATCGCCGGAATTCCCCACCAGAATAGTCAGCGTGTCACCGCGCGGGGCGCTATCGGCGAGCGAATTCAGCGCCGGATCCATACGGGTCGGGAAGTAGAGCAGCTCACCCGGCACGCCCGAATGGCGGGCGGCGAACCAGCTCAGATCGCCGCGGGTAGCAAACACGCGCCCTACCCGGCCCTGCGCCATGCGCCGCAGGGGATAGAACAGACGAAACTTCAGGCTGGCGGAGTTCTCATACAGGTCCGCCCCCCAGATATGCCAGTTAAACTGCGCCGGGCGGATCCCGCCGCTGAGCAGCGCCAGCCACAGGCCGGTATTGAACTGGCCGTGAAAGAAAAAGCGCTGCTGCCGGTTCGCTTTTGCCAGCGCGATAACCGCCTGCGCCAGCGACTTTTTCCCCGGATAACAGCTGATGGAGAGCGCGGGATAGGCTGCGCGGATCCCTGTCTCCTCACCGACGACCATAAATATACGCGCCTGCTCGTCATCGACGGCCAGCTCATCATTAAAGAACCGCAGCACGGTCTGGTTGTGGTGCGGGATATCCGATCCCAGTACATGTATCAGTGCTGTCATGCCCGTTTACGCCAAAGTAAAAACACGCCGCTACAGAGAGCGAAATAAACAATATAGGTAGCCATATACGCCTGCGCCGCGCCGATTGCGCCATGCGCCGGGATAAGCCAGTGCGAGAATGCGGTCAACAGCGTGAACTGGCTGATTTCCGTCAGAATATAAAAACGTAGCGAGGCTTTGGCGATCACCAGATAGCCATAAACATAAGCCCCGACCTTTAACACATCGCCCACCAGCTGCCAGGCAAACAGATCGCGCATCGCCGTAAAACGGTCGGAAAAAAGTAGCCAGATAGCGAAATCACGCAGCAGCCACACTGTTAAGCTTGCTGCCGCCACCGCCGGGAGAACAAATTTTAACGATTTGCTAATCTCGCGGGTGATATCCGCTTTCGCCGTTAGCCGGGACAATGTCGGTAACAGATAAACGCTAAATGACGCGGTAATAAACTGTAGATAGGCGTCGGAGATGCTGCTCACCCCTTGCCAGATCCCCACCGCGTCCCAGCCATAGTGGGCCGCCAGCAGGTTACGCATCATCACATAGGCAACCGGCAGCGTCACCGAGGTAATCAGCGCCATCAGGGTAAATTTCGATAGCTGCCCCGCCAGGCCGTTGTCCCAGCGCGGGCGCAGCGCGCTCAGCGGAATATTGCCGCGTCGCCACAGTACGAAGGCCGCCGGCACCACCACCAGCGCGGGCACCAGCGCCAGCCCCAACAATGCGCCCTGATAGCCGCCGAAACGGTAGCAGGCATAGTACGCCGCCACGCCAATCAGGCTCCCGGCGATAAGCGACAGCGCATTACCCGCCGCATCGCGAAAACCTTTCATCAGCGCTAACAAGAAATTCGCCCAGGCGATCCCCATCTGTACCAGGGCCACCAGCCGCACCAGGTTCTGGTAATGCTGATGGCCGAACAGCCCCTGGCTGATTGGCGCGGCCGCCAGCAGGAAGATCAGCGCCAACAGTGTAGAGAAACCCAGTACCATCGCCGAAGAGGTGCCAACGACGTTGTACAACTGCCGGCGATCGTCATGATGCTGGGCTACCAGCTTAGTGACGCCGTTAAATATCCCGGCCCCCGCCAGTACGCCAAGTACGGTCACCAGTTGGCGGAAGTTACCCGCCTGCCCCACCCCTGCCGGGCCGAACGACACGGCCAGCAGCTTAACCACCAGCAGACCGGCGCCGATTTTGACCAGCGTGGACGCCGCGGTCCACAGAGACGCTTTTGCCAGCGACATATCAGGAGAAATAGCTCAGCAGCGAGTTAATTACCGTGCGCTGGTTGACGTTCGACAGGTTGTAGAATAAAGGCAGACGCAGCAGGCGTTCGCTCTCCTGAGTGGTGTAGCGATCCGTCCCGTGGAACTCGCCGAAGGTTTCCCCGGCCGGGCAGCTGTGCAGCGGGATATAGTGGAACACCGCCAGAATTTCCGCCTCTTTCAGCCAGGCGATCAGCTTGCTGCGATCGTCAATATCGCGCAGCTTGATATAGAACATGTGCGCATTTTGCCCGCAGTCGGCAGGAACGATCGGCAGATCGATACGTCCAGCCCGCGCCAGCGGCAGCAGGGCATCATAGTAGTTCTGCCACAGCGCCAGGCGCTGCTGGTTAATCCGCTCCGCCGCTTCCAGCTGCGCCCACAGATAGGCGGCCTGTAAATCGGACATCAGATAGCTGGAGCCGATATCGCGCCAGGTATATTTATCCACCAGACCACGAAAAAACTGGCTGCGGTTGGTGCCTTTTTCACGAATAATCTCCGCGCGCTCGACCAGCTTGCGATCGTTAATCAGCGTCGCGCCACCTTCACCACCCGCGGTATAGTTTTTGGTTTCATGAAAGCTGAAGCAGCCAATATGGCCGATAGTACCGAGCGCCCGGCCTTTATAAGTCGACATCACGCCCTGCGCGGCATCCTCCACCACAAACAGATTATGCTTGCCGGCGATAGCCATAATAGTGTCCATCTCGCAGGCCACGCCGGCGTAGTGAACCGGCACAATCGCGCGGGTTTTCTCGGTAATGGCCGCTTCAATCAGCGTCTCATCGATATTCATGGTATCGCGACGAATATCAACGAAGACGATTTTCGCGCCGCGCAGCACAAAGGCGTTGGCGGTGGAGACGAAGGTGTAGCTCGGCATAATCACTTCATCGCCCGGCTGGATATCCAGCAGCAGCGCCGCCATCTCCAGCGAAGCGGTGCAGGACGGCGTCAGCAGCGCTTTCACGGTGCCGAAACGCTGCTCCATCCACTGCTGGCAGCGGCGGGTAAAACCGCCATCGCCGCACAGCTTGCCACTGCCCATCGCGGACTGCATATAATCAAGTTCGGTTCCCACCACCGGCGGCGCGTTAAATGGAATCATCATGTCACCTGTATAACCAGTACGCGGTGCTTTCGATATTCGCACCGCTAAGAATGTAACGTTTAAGCGCGGCGGTGTTACCCATCTGGGTCGCCACCCGCAGTGTCGTCAGCCCACGCAGCGCGGCCCAGCGCTGGGCTGCTTGCATTAATTCCGCTCCTGCGCCGCGTCCGGCCAGCAGGCCAATTCTCGCCTCGCGCTCGCTGAGCTGGCGCAGGGAGACAAACGCACGAATATCACCATCAGGGGCGCGAAACACCAGACACTGATGATCGAAAGTCCCACGCACCGCATTTTCAATCCACTGGGCATAGAAGCGGGCGCTGGCATCGGCTGCGTACCAGGGCGCGCGAAAACGGCTCTGCGCAAAGGCCAACGCCGCCAGTTCTCGCAGCCGGGGAATATCCACCTCGGTCGCCAGCTCGGCACCGCTATCATCTGAAGCCGCAGGCGAAAGCGCGAGATCTACCTCGCCCTCCACCAGCCGGAAGCCCAATGCCTGCAGCGCGTCCAGACGCGCAATATCATCCGCCGCGACTTTCGCCTGCACCCGCGACCATCCGGCCAGCGCTTGCGCCGTCAGCGGCGGCGCATCGTCGCCAAAACGTACGATGGCGCTATTGACGCCGAAGAAGCGGTTTTCCCATTCAAGGGGTTCAATACTGGCGCGGACGGGCATAAAACAGGTCTGTTAAGTTTTGATCGTGATGAAAGCGCGCGAAACTCCGGGCACCTTCGTCTTTGACCAGACGCTTTCTCACCGCCACACCCCTTTGGTATCGACGATAAACTGCTGGCTCACGCTGTCACCACTCATCGCTTTAAATTCTTTATGATCGACCAGCATCACCAGCACATCGGCGCTCGCCAGCGCTTCGTCAAGCGTCGCCAGAGCGCACAGTCCGTCGAGCTTTTTCGGCAGCTGATGAATATTTGGCTCAACGACCAGGGTTTCGCCGCCGTGCCAGCGGGCGATTTGCGCGGCAATAGCCATTGCCGGGCTTTCGCGCAGGTCATCAATATTCGGCTTAAACGCGAGGCCAAAACAGGCGATTTTTAGCTCGCTGGCGCGTTTGTTGCTCACCGCGAGACAGTCGGCGACTCGCGCTTTCACCTGGTCGATTACCCATTCTGGTTTGTGGTCGTTGACTTCACGCGCGGTCCGGATAAGTCGAGCTTGCTGCGGGTTCTGCGCCACGATAAACCACGGGTCGACCGCGATACAGTGGCCGCCAACGCCCGGGCCCGGCTGAAGAATATTGACGCGCGGATGACGATTCGCCAGGCGAATCAGCTCCCAGACGTTAATCCCCTGATCGGCGCAAATTAGCGAAAGTTCATTGGCAAAAGCGATATTAACGTCACGGAAGCTGTTTTCAGTCAGCTTACACATCTCGGCAGTGCGCGAGTTGGTCACCACGCATTCGCCTTCAAGGAAGATTTTATACAGCTCGCTAGCGCGGGCCGAGCACACCGGCGACATGCCGCCAATCACGCGATCGTTTTTAATCAGCTCAACCATCACTTGCCCCGGCAAAACGCGCTCCGGACAGTAGGCAATATTGACGTCAGCCGCTTCGCCAGCCTGCTGTGGGAAACTCAGATCGGGGCGCATTTCCGCCAGCCAGCCAGCCATCTGCTCGGTTGCCCCCACCGGCGATGTGGACTCAAGGATAACCAGCGAGCCTTTCTTCAGCGTCGGCGCGATAGATTTAGCCGCCGATTCGACGAAAACCATATCCGGTTCGTGCAGATCTTTAAACGGCGTCGGCACCGCAATAAGATAGGCGTCGGCTTCTACCGGCGCGGTAGTGGCGCTCAGGTAGCCCTGTTCGACCGCCGTTTTGACGACGCTCGCCAGATCCGGCTCCACGATATGAATTTCTCCACGGTTAATGGTCTCCACGGCGTGTTGATTAATATCAACGCCGACCACCCGCTTTTGCCGGGAGGCGAACGCGGCAGCGGTTGGCAGGCCAATATATCCAAGGCCAATCACTGAAATGGTAGAAAAATTCATAGCGTTACCTGATTATTTTTAAGTGCAGACAAAATACGATGACACGCTTGTCCATCGCCGTACGGGTTATGCGCCCGGCTCATGGCCTGATACGCGGACTCATCTTGCAGCAAGCGCGTGACTTCATTGACGATGCGTTGGCTATCGGTGCCCACCAGGCACACGGTGCCCGCGCTAACCGCTTCCGGACGCTCGGTCATGTCACGCATCACCAGCACCGGCTTACCGAGCGATGGCGCTTCTTCCTGGATACCGCCGGAATCAGTCAGGATCAACCATGCGCGATTCATCAGCCAGACGAACGGTAGATAATCCTGCGGCTCAATAAGCATGACGTTCTCAACGTGGCCGAGAATACGCTTAACCGGCTCGCTGACGTTCGGGTTCAGATGAACCGGATAGACGATTTGTACGTCCGGGTTGTTAGCGGCGATCTCCGCCAGCGCATGGCAGATTTGCTCAAAACCACGGCCAAAGCTTTCCCGACGGTGCCCGGTGACCAGAATCATCTTTTTGCCGTTGGCGAGGAAGGGATAGCGCTGAGTCAGCTCGTTGCGCAGGACTTCATCGCTCAACACCCGGTCGCGCACCCAGAACAGCGCGTCAATAACCGTATTGCCGGTTACCGCGATCCGATTGTCGGCGATGTTTTCCCGCAGCAGGTTCTGCCGCGAGGTTTCCGTCGGCGCAAAGTGGTACGTTGCCAGATGCCCGGTCAACGTACGATTCCCCTCTTCCGGCCACGGCGAGCTCAGATCGCCCGTACGCAGCCCGGCTTCCACGTGCCCTACCGGAATGCGCTGATAAAAAGCGGCCAGGCTTGCCGCCATCGTCGTGGTGGTATCGCCATGCACCAGCACCACGTCCGGCTTAAACGACTCCAGCACCGGCTTTAAGCCCTCAAGGATACGGCAGGTAATCTCCGTCAACCCCTGGCCCGGCTGCATAATGTTAAGGTCGTATTCCGGAACAATAGAAAAAAGTTTCAACACCTGATCGAGCATCTCCCGATGCTGCGCGGTCACGCAAACTTTCGCCTCAAAATGAGGATCCTTTGCCAGCGCATGAACCAGAGGCGCCATTTTGATAGCTTCTGGTCTCGTGCCAAATACCGTTAGTACTTTCACATCGATTCTCTTCGATTAGGTGATAAAGGCTGAATGTCCTTCACCACGGGCCGCATTCACTGGACACGGCGACGCGATAACGCAACGCCTGCGCCGATGAGCGCGCCCACAATCCCCCACATCACCATCAGAAACACGCGGCGCGGGCTATCGCGTTTTACCGGTTCTTCAGGCGTTCGCAAATACCTGTAAGTCTGAAAACGCGGATCCAGGGTCGGCCCAACGTTTAATGTCGTTAGCATGGCGCGGCTTTGGTCATAATCAAGATCGTACTCCGGCCCCACCGCCTGCAGGTTTTCCAGTCGGGCCTGCAGCATCGGCCGTCCCAGTAAAAACAGCTCTGAATCCGGCAACTGGTCTGGTGGAATATCGGTTTCGCTGCGGGAGATATTGTGCTGCTGGGCGACTTTCAGCGCCTGTTCCACGCTATGCATGCGACGATTGAAAATCTCTCGCGCCACCTCTTCCTGACGCTTCACCTGCGCTTTCATCTGGATGGTACGCGCGGCCCAGGCGCCTTTAAGCTCGTCATTCAGATGCCCTGCCGCACGCTGGCTGGCGAAAGCCACATACTGGCGCAGCAGATTATTGGCATCCGGCGCGGTTTCTGCCGTCAGCTTCACGCTATCGTTGATGCTTTTTAGCGCATCGCCGGGCATAAACTGGATATCGTTAATCAGGTCATCCAGCAGAGCGGCATCGGCGCGAGCGTTACCCGACTGGCGCTGCTTGTAGTAGTCCGTTTGCAGCCAGAAGTCGCGGCGGGTATCCCATGACGCCTGCTGCATGATGAACTCTTTATAAGCTTCATCCATTACCGAAGGCTGATCGACCGAGACGAGATTGGCCTTGATATCGAGATTGCGTAAAAACTGCTGTTGCGAATAGTATCCCCCCAGCATGTTTACCGTTGGCCGATCGGTAATCGCCGTCGCGCTCCACTCCTGGCGAGCAAAAAAGGTATAAACCAGAACAACCAGTGCAAAGAGCACTGCGATACCTGCTATCCAGCTTTTTCCTGCCCATAAGGCGCGAAACAGCCCGCGAATATCCAGCTCATTCTCAACGTTCACTGTTTGTGCTCCCGGTAATGGTTGAGTCATCACGTCCCCAGATTGATTTGGTTAATTTGGATTATTGCCGCTGTGTCGCCGAATTCTGCGTCTAATACGTTTAACCATGCGCGCCACTTTCCAGGCGCGTTTAATGCAGTAGCCATAAAGAAAGAAGGCTACCAAAAAGAGTATTAACATCACCCATTCCGGCACAATGCGGGTGTATTCCGCCACCACGCCAACCAGAGCCAGCAGCGCGGCGGCCAGAGTGATCAGGACAAACGCCTGGCGGGAAGTAAACCCTGCGCGCATGATTAAGTGATGAATATGCTGACGGTCCGGGGAGAATGGACTCATCCCTTTACGCAAGCGACGGTACATAATCGCCACCATATCCATCAATGGGATAGCAATAATCCACAGCGCCGTGACCGGGCTAATAGGATGCGTCTTTCCCTGCGTGGTCTCCAGCAGGATCCAGATGATAGTGAAGCCAATCATGGTGCTGCCGGCATCACCCATAAAGACCTTATAGCGACGGCCAAGCGCACCGAGGTTAAGTAAAATATAGGGCAAAATGGCGGCAATCATCGCAAAACACCACATCGCCAGGCTGTACTGGCCATCAAACCACAGGATGATGCCCGTTGCCGCGAAAGAGACGGAGGACAGGCCGCCAAGCAGCCCATCAATACCATCTACCATATTGAAAGCATTGATCGCCGCCCAAACGGCGAACAGCGTGAGGAAGAAGCCAAAGGGGCCGAGCACCAGCTCCCATGAGCCGAATATAAAACCGAGGCTACTAAGATGAAGATTTCCCACCATCATCATAATGACGGCGATAGCGGCCTGAATAACCGCGCGAATTTTTACGCTGATATCAAAGCGGTCGTCCAGCGCGCCGACCAGCACAAGCACCCCGGCACACCCCAGGTATAACCTTGCGTGGGGAATGTAATAGTCGGCGATGGCAAACGTAAAACAAATACCTGCGAAAACTGAAATACCACCAACTAACGGAATCAAACCCTGATGCCGTTTGCGATAGTTAGGTTTATCCACCAGCCCAACTCTTTTTGCCGCCTTGCGAGCGATAAATATAAACAGGGTAGTGAATAAGAAAATACTGATTAATTCAGTAATAGCAGTGAGTAAATTCACAACGCATGTGCTCTCAGCATAGTTAATCCGGGAAGTATAACGATGATGCCTCAACTCCAGAAGGGGCAAAGCAGAACATTACAAATTTATTGTAGAAATTTTAGACTGTTAAAGCTGTCTCTGCCTGCCATCATCCTGCACACATCATACGTTAACACCCATTTTGTTTTCCCTTGCTGGATCATACAAACCCGGAAAACAAAACGCCACGCAATAGCGTGGCGTTTTCTGGCATTTTTAACTTACGAGCGCTTCATCATATCGAAGAAGTCATCGTTAGTTTTGGTCATCGCCAGTTTATTGATGAGGAATTCCATCGCGTCGATTTCACCCATCGGGTGAATGATTTTACGCAGGATCCACATCTTCTGCAGCTCTTCCTGAGTGGTGAGCAGCTCTTCTTTACGGGTACCGGAACGGTTGTAGTCGATAGCCGGGAAGACGCGTTTTTCTGCGATCTTACGAGAGAGATGAAGCTCCATGTTACCGGTGCCTTTAAACTCTTCGTAGATAACTTCGTCCATTTTAGAACCGGTATCGATCAGCGCCGTAGCGATGATGGTCAGGCTACCGCCCTCTTCCACGTTACGCGCGGCGCCGAAGAAACGCTTCGGACGATGCAGGGCGTTGGCGTCCACACCACCGGTCAACACTTTACCGGAGGCCGGGACCACGGTGTTGTAGGCACGCGCCAGACGGGTAATGGAGTCGAGCAGGATGATAACGTCTTTCTTATGCTCAACCAGACGCTTCGCCTTCTCGATAACCATCTCGGCAACCTGAACGTGGCGGGATGCCGGCTCGTCAAAGGTCGAAGCGACAACTTCACCTTTAACCAGACGCTGCATCTCGGTCACTTCTTCCGGACGTTCGTCGATCAGCAGTACCATCAGTACGCAATCAGGATGGTTGTAAGCAATGCTCTGCGCGATGTTCTGCAGCAGCATGGTTTTACCGGCCTTCGGCGGCGCGACAATCAGACCACGCTGGCCGCGACCGATCGGCGATGCCAGATCCAGTACGCGGGCGGTTAAGTCTTCCGTCGAGCCGTTACCACGTTCCATACGCAGACGTGAATTTGCGTGCAGCGGGGTTAAGTTCTCGAACAGAATCTTGTTACGCGCGTTTTCCGGCTTATCGTAGTTAACTTCGTTAACTTTCAACAACGCAAAGTAACGCTCACCCTCTTTAGGAGGACGAATCTTACCGGAAATGGTGTCACCAGTGCGGAGGTTGAAGCGGCGGATTTGGCTGGGGGATACGTAGATGTCGTCGGGACCGGCGAGGTAGGAGCTGTCTGCTGAACGGAGGAAACCAAATCCATCCTGCAGTATCTCCAGTACGCCATCGCCAAAGATATCCTCGCCACTCTTCGAATGCTGCTTGAGGATGGCAAAAATAATATCCTGCTTACGCATACGGGCCAGGTTTTCCAGCCCCATATTTTCGCCGAGAGTAATCAGCTCAGAAACCGGCGTATTCTTTAATTCGGTAAGATTCATAATGGTGTGGGTTCTTAAACTCGGGGTGATTCTCGAACTTAATGTTGTGAATGGTATGGCAGGAACATCCATGCCTGTTAACGGCCTTCATCTCGTGTCTGTACGTTGCCTGGTCACAGGAAAGAACGCAGAACTGAAACGACTAAACGGAATGAGTGATAAGCCCGGATTATAAGCCTCACGCGCATTTTTGCGGGACGCTTTGGGTAAAACAAGATTCAAACAAAGGTATGTTTAAAACGAAGTCTGAGATTAACTTAGCACGACTCTCGCCGGGCGTCCAGAGATCCGCAAAAAATTGGACGCTGGACGCCGGCAGAGCAAGCCGCTTACGCCAGGTTGGCGTCGAGGAACTCTTTTAACTGGCCTTTAGACAGCGCGCCAACTTTGGTCGCTGCAACTTCGCCATTTTTGAACAGCAGCAGGGTCGGAATGCCGCGAATGCCGTATTTCGGCGCGGTACCCGGGTTCTGATCGATGTTCAGTTTCGCAATGGTCAGTTTGCCCTGATACTCTTCAGCGATCTCATCCAGAATCGGGGCGATCATTTTGCACGGACCACACCACTCTGCCCAGAAATCGACGAGGGTTAGCCCGTCAGCCTTGAGTACGTCCGTGTCAAAACTGTCGTCAGTCAGGTGAATAATTTTATCGCTCATATTTAACTCCACAGGAATAAGCCTGGTGTGTTGGTGTCGCGGCCATCAACGACGTGTCGATGCTACGTTATGCACGCTGTTCTTCAGAATGCCCCTTTTATCGATCTGCGTCACAATGTCCATCATGAACTTTGCCCCACAAAAGATAAAGCAACCCGCGTTCAAACCGGCTTATCGCAGATTTGTCACCCTCGCCTCGCTTAGTAGTCTAAGCTTTCGAAGATTCGTTCAGTTGCCGCAGACGCACCTTGAATAATTTCATACATAGCCAACGAAAGGTTGACGTTATTTCACCGGATACGCTTTCTTAATGCAATAGTTAGCTGATATTCTACCACACTATGAGCAAAACACATTTAACAGAACAGAAGTTTTCCGACTTCGCCCTGCACCCGGCAGTGATTGAAGCCCTTGAAAAAAAAGGGTTTCATAATTGCACACCCATCCAGGCACTCGCCCTCCCGCTTACGCTGGAAGGTCGCGATGTCGCCGGGCAGGCGCAAACCGGTACCGGTAAAACGATGGCGTTTCTGACGTCAACGTTTCATTATCTTCTCACTCACCCGGCGATCGCTGACCGCCAGGTCAACCAGCCGCGCGCGCTGATCATGGCGCCGACGCGTGAACTGGCGGTACAGATTCATGCTGACGCCGAACCGCTGGCGCAGGCTACCGGTCTGAAACTGGGCCTTGCTTACGGCGGCGACGGCTACGATAAGCAGCTGAAAGTGCTGGAAAGCGGCGTGGATATTTTGATCGGCACCACCGGTCGCCTTATCGACTACGCCAAACAGAACCATATTAACCTCGGCGCCATTCAGGTTGTCGTACTTGACGAAGCCGATCGCATGTACGATCTCGGCTTTATTAAAGATATCCGTTGGTTGTTCCGCCGTATGCCGCCGGCGAATCAGCGCCTGAACATGCTGTTCTCTGCCACCCTTTCTTATCGCGTCCGTGAACTGGCGTTCGAACAAATGAACAACGCCGAGTACGTCGAAGTTGAGCCTGAGCAGAAAACGGGCCACCGTATTAAAGAAGAGCTGTTCTATCCTTCCAACGAAGAAAAAATGCGCCTCCTGCAGACCTTGCTTGAAGAAGAGTGGCCGGATCGCGCGATTATTTTCGCCAACACCAAGCATCGTTGTGAAGATATCTGGGGTCACCTGGCGGCGGACGGCCATCGCGTTGGTCTGTTGACCGGCGACGTCGCGCAGAAAAAACGCCTGCGCATTCTCGATGAATTTACCCGCGGCGATATCGACATTCTGGTCGCAACCGACGTTGCCGCCCGCGGTCTGCATATTCCGGCCGTTACGCACGTCTTTAACTACGACCTGCCGGACGATTGCGAAGACTACGTTCACCGTATTGGCCGTACCGGCCGCGCTGGCGCCAGCGGTCACTCCATCAGCCTGGCCTGTGAAGAGTACGCGCTGAACCTGCCGGCGATTGAAACCTATATTGGCCATTCAATTCCAGTCAGCAAATACAATTCTGACGCACTCATGACCGAACTGCCCAGACCGCTGCGCCTCACGCGCCCGCGTCCTGGCAACGGCCCGCGTCGTAACGGCCCACCACGTAATCGTCGTCGTTCAGGTTAAAGCAATATGTCATACACAAAATCATGCAAGTTGCATCAAGGCGGCAAGAGAACGAATCCCGAGGAGCCGCGCTCCGGGAAAAAGCATGCAGCCAACGCAGAGGCAGCTTGAAGGATGAAGTGTATGAGTTCCACCTCGCTCTATGCAGCTATCGATCTTGGCTCCAATAGCTTTCATATGTTGGTTGTACGCGAGGTCGCCGGGAGCATCCAGACCCTCAGCCGTATCAAACGCAAAGTCCGTCTGGCCGCTGGCCTCAACGGCGACAACACGCTCTCTGCCGAAGCCATGGAGCGCGGCTGGCAATGCTTGCGCCTGTTCGCCGAGCGTTTGCAGGATATCCCCCCGACGCAAATCCGCGTGGTCGCCACAGCGACGCTGCGCCTGGCGGTTAACGCCGGTGAGTTTCTGGAAAAAGCGCGGGAAATCCTCGGCTGCGCGGTGCAGGTTATCAGCGGCGAAGAGGAAGCACGCCTGATTTATCAGGGTGTCGCGCATACCACTGGCGGCGCGGATCAGCGTCTGGTCGTGGATATTGGAGGCGCCAGCACCGAACTGGTTACCGGTACCGGCGCGCAAACCACCTCGCTTTTTAGCCTGTCGATGGGCTGCGTGACCTGGCTGGAACGATACTTCGCCGATCGCAGCCTGACCAAAGAAAACTTTGACCAGGCCGAAACCGCCGCGCGTGAAGTTTTGCGTCCCGTCGCCGATGTTCTGCGCTATCACGGCTGGAAAGTGTGCGTCGGGGCTTCCGGTACGGTCCAGGCGTTACAGGAAATCATGATGGCGCAGGGGATGGATGAACGCATCACCTTAGCCAAGCTACAGCAGCTCAAACAGCGCGCGATTCAGTGCGGTCGGCTGGAGGAGCTGGAGATCGAAGGTCTGACCCTTGAACGGGCGCTCGTCTTTCCTAGCGGGCTGGCGATTCTTATGGCCATCTTCAGCGAGCTGAATATTCAGTGTATGACGCTCGCCGGCGGCGCACTGCGTGAAGGTTTGGTATACGGCATGCTGCACCTGTCGATCGATCAGGATATTCGCAGTCGTACCTTACGCAATATTCAGCGCCGGTTTCTGGTTGATACCGAACAGGCACAGCGCGTTGCCCAACTGGCCGCCCATTTCGTTCATCAGGTGGAAAACAGCTGGGAAATTGAGCCGCTATGCTTCGATTTGCTGCAAAGCGCCTGCCAGCTGCATGAAATCGGTCTGAGCGTGGAATACAAGCAGGCGCCTCTGCATGCCGCCTGGCTGGTGCGCAATCTCGACCTGCCAGGATTTACCCCCGCGCAGAAGAAGCTGCTGGCGACCCTGCTGTTAAACCAAACCAGCACCGTCGACCTTTCTTCCCTTCATCAACAAAACGCGGTTCCGCCGAGAGTCGCGGAGCATATGTGTCGTCTGCTGCGTCTGGCTATTCTGTTTGCCAGCCGCCGACGCGACGATCTGCTGCCGATGATTACGCTGGCTGCCGTTGATGAAAGTTTGACGCTAACGCTGCCGCAGGGCTGGCTGGAGAATCATCCGCTGGGTCGGGAAATGGTCGAACAGGAGTGCCAGTGGCAGAGCTACGTTCACTGGCCGCTTCGGCTTAACGAGCAGTAAGTCGTCGGATATTATCCGCTCTTACATAAAGCGATTGCGGGTTTCATACACCGACCATGCCAAACGGTAATGAACGATAACTGGCCGACTGCGCTTATTGCAGCTTCACTCTGAAATCAAAATTAAAGTAATTGCTCAGGCAGAAAGCGGTACCGTACTCAAGCACCTCGCCCTGGGCATTACGACTTTTCAGCGTAATTTTCATCAATGGCACACCCTGCGGCAGGTCGAGCAAATTCAGCTCTTCCGCCGAAGGAATATGCACCGTCAGCGAGTAATCCTGAAGATCGGGGTAAATAGCATTTTCCGCCCAGTGCGCGTACAGCGACCCTTCGAGTAAATCCGGGCGGGGTAAAAAACGCTCGGGAATAAACATGGTTTCGATAGACACCGGAAGGGCATCGACCAGACGTACGCGTTTGATTTTCGCCACTCGATCGCCGACGGCGATCTCCAGCTGACGAGCCAGAAAATCATCCGCCGCCAGCTTTTCCCGCACCAGCCATCGATTGGACACCGTTCCTGAATTTTGTAGCTGGGCAGAAAATCCGCCGCTGGCAAGGTTATAGCTTACCGGCAGATTCACCTCGGTACCTTTTCCATGGCGCTTAATCACCAGCCCAGCTTCCAGCAGCGCATCAAGGGCCTTAACCACCGTCACGCGCGACAATTCCAGGGTCTGAGACATTTTGCGCTCGGAGGGCAGAATGCTGCCGTGCGTCAATAAACGCTCGGTCATCGCAGCTTCAATAGCTTGTTTAAGCTGAATATAAAGCGGCGCGGGAGCCTCTGCATTCAGACGCCCTTTTATATACTCAAGCAATGGTTGCGACATAATTTCATGGCCTTGCGGAATTCAGTGACAGTGGATTTATCATAGTGGATCCATACTGGAATCAATAGCCCCATCATAACGTCGCCCCATTCATTTTTACGTCGCTTTTTTCTCTCAGAATGCGCCTGCGATCACAGCATAACTATAAAGGACTTTAACTGGACTTAATCTGGATCTATTTTTAGATTAACTTTTATTCATTTCTTCCAGGGAGTCGACGATGTCTGATATTCGCCCTACCTATATTGCCGAAAGCCGCATCCTTGGCTGTCTTTATGGGCAAGCCATCGGTGATGCGATGGGCATGCCCTCTGAACTGTGGCCTAAACGTCGAATCATTAACCATTTTGGCTGGATTGAACGCTTTCTTCCCGGGCCGAAAGAGAATATTGCGGCCTGCGAATTTCGCGCCGCCGAGTTCACGGATGACACCCATCAGTGTATCGCGCTGATGGATGCGCTCGATGAACACAACGGCGTGACCGATCCACTGACTATCGCCAGACACATTCTGCTGTGGGCCCGACGCTGCAAGGCATTCGAGAAAAATATTCTCGGCCCAACCTCAAAAGCTTCTCTGATCGCGCTCGAACAGGGGCAACCGCTGGATGAGATCGCGGCCAACGGCGTGACCAACGGCGCGGCAATGCGCGTGGCGCCGATGGGTTGTCGACTACCAACCGGGGACAGGGCCTTTTTCATTGAGCAAGTGCGGCTATCCTGCCTGCCGACGCATAAATCAGACATCGCCATCGCCGGCGCGGTGGTCGTTGCCTGGGCTATCAGCCGCGCCATTGAAGGAGCCGGGTGGCCGTTAATCAAAACCGAGTTGTCGTCGCTGGCAAATGAAACCCAGCGCCATTACGAGTCCACTTTTAGTCCACTTCTTGGGAACCGTATCCACCTGGCGCTGGAAACGATTGCCGGGGAGAATGACCACCTGACAGGTATTGAACGTATTTATGAGGATATCGGCGCCGGTATGGATATTATCGAGTCCGTCCCCGCAGCGATTGCGCTGGTCGAGCTGGCAAAAACGCAGCCCATGAAATGCGCTATGCTGGCAGCCAATTTAGGCGGCGACACCGACACTATTGGCGCGATGGCAACCGCCATTTGCGGCGCGCTTCATGGCATAGAGGCTTTTCCTGAAGAACCTGTACAACAGATTAAGCAGGCCAACAGCATCGACTTCGCGCCTTACGCACGGCGGCTTGCAGAATACCGCTTCGCATAATTCACAGAGGGCATCACTATGGACAGCAAAGCTTCATACGATGGAAATATCCAGACGGCAGATCCCGGAATGGCGGAATTAGGGATCGGTCTCGTTCCCCCGGTCCACCAGACCCAACAACCGATCCAGCTGTTTTTCGTCTGGTGCGCCGCGAATATTGGCATTCTTGGGGTCGTTTACGGCGCGGTGATTGTGTCGTTTGGCCTCTCATTCTGGCAGGCGATTCTTGCCGCCGTGGCGGGCGTCGCCTCTTTTGCGCTGGTCGGCGTCACCAGCATCGCCGGCAAAATCGGCCGCACCACGACGCTCACTCTCTCCCGGGTCATTTTTGGCAAACGCGGTAATATCGCCCCCACCAGCTTCTGTTGGGTGAATCTGATGGGCTGGGAGGCGGTCAATATCATTACCGGCACGCTCACCCTCGTCGCGCTGTTTGCCGCCATGGGTTTTGAAGAGAGTCTCACCACCACCGCGCTGTCGCTTTTCTTGTTTGGCGGGCTGACCGTACTGGTCAGCGTGCTCGGACAAAATGCCGTGTTGATGATGCAAAAATGGATCACCCGGATCTTTGGCGCCATGACGCTGCTGGTAGTGATCTATTTACTCTTCACCGCAGACTGGCAGGCCATCCTCGCGCTGCCTTCAGGCAGCTGGCTCACCGGTTTTCTGCCGGCGGTATCAATTATTGCCGCCGGTACCGGCATCAGCTGGGCTATCGCCGGCGCCGACTATAGCCGGGATCAGCGTCCCGACGCCGGTGAAAAGCCTATTTTTCTCGCCGTTGTCAGCGGCGCCGCGCTCCCCCTATTGCTGCTGATGCTCACCGGGATACTGCTTACCGCCCAGATCCCCGATCTGGCGTCCAGCGAGAACCCCATTTCAGCGATTGGCAAACTGCTGCCTTCCTGGATGGCAATCCCCTATCTGGCCGCGGCGACCGCCGGGGTCGTGACCATCGCCGTATTGAGCCTCTATTCCGCCAGTCTTAATCTGTTAAGCATGGGGATTAAGCTCCAGCAGCGTTCCGCCGTGGCCCTCGATGCCGTACTGGTGCTGGGGATCGCGCTCTATGTGCTATTTGTCTCGAAAGATTTTCTTGGGCCCTTCATCGCGTTTCTGATTTTCTGCGGCGTATTTCTGGCCGCCTGGGCCGCCATTTTTATGGTCGATTTTTATCGGATTCGCCGCCGAGCCGGATATGCTGAAGCTGATTTATTCAGGGAAAGCGGAGCAAACCGCACCGCGCTGGGCTGCTGGATTGTCGGCGCGCTGGCGGGATTGATGGTATCCAAAACCGGGTTTATCGACGGTCCTTTCGCCGTCGGCATTTTCGCGGACTCCAGCCTGGGTCTGTTTGTCTCTTTTATTCTGAGCCTGGCGCTGTATCTGGCGTTCGGCGCAAGAAAGGAGGCCAGCCGTGACAATAACAGCTGACTTGCTGTCGCCGCGGCGGCCGATCGTGGTTATCGGCGCCGCTTTTAGCGACATGATCCTCCATCTCGATGCACTACCGCATAGCGGTAGCGATGTTTCCGCCCGCGACGGCGGACGGCAGATTGGCGGCTGCGCGTTCAATGTCGCCCGCGCGCTCTCACGCCTTGAACTCCCTGTGATAAACGCGATACCGGTGGGAAATGGCGAGTGGGGGCAGGCCGTTGCACAGAAAATGGCGCAGGAAAACCTACCCGTCCTCTTGCGCCACCCCACTCACGATAACGGCTGGTGTCTGGCCCTCGTCGAGGCTAACAAAGAGCGGACGTTTATCACCGTTGAGGGCTGCGAGCAGCACTGGAACAACGAGCTACTCGCACAAATTCCGCAGCCGAAGGACGCCATAATTTATGTCTCTGGCTACGAGCTGGCCAGCGAAGCCCTGCGCAAGTGGATTCTGGACCTTACGGAAGATAAAACGCTGTTTGTCGATTTTGGTCCGCGTCTGGGTGAACTGGATATTCACTTTATCCAGGCGTTGTTGGGCAAAGGTCCCGTGCTCACCCTGAATCGCGATGAACTGAGCTTGCTGTGCGCACGTTTATACGATACGGATAGCGCGACCCTTCACGCCGCTTCGCGGCTCGCCAGCGACTGGCATTTACGGGCGATCTGTCGGTTTGATAAAGATGGCGCGTGGGTGGTTGAACCCGACGCGGAACCGCAGCACATTCCTGCCTGCCGCGTGAAGGTCTATGACACGATTGCCGCAGGAGACAGCCACTGCGCCGGTACGATCGCCGGGCTGGCCTGCGGGATGGATCTACGCCAGGCCGCGCTGCTGGGCAATGAAGTAGCGGCTATTGTCGTCACCCGGCCGGGTTCAGACGGTGCTCCGGGTCGCGAAGAGCTACGTCAGTTCCAGCTTCAGCAGCAAAACGGCCGCTAGCCGCTATTTACGCGCTTTCGCCAGCATCGCCCGGATGTTGGCGACATTCGCCTGGCCTTTATGCATGCGTTCTTCCGGCGAAATAACTTTGCGCTCCTGCTCCCAAATCAGATCATCCTGCGGCAGCTCCAGCAGGAAACGGCTCGGCTCCGGTCGCACCAGCTCGCCGTACTGCCGGCGCTCTTTGCACAGGGTAAAAGTGAGCTCTTTCTGCGCGCGGGTGATACCCACGTAGGCAAGACGGCGTTCTTCATCGACGTTGTCTTCATCAATACTACTCTGGTGCGGCAACAGCCCTTCCTCCATGCCAACCAGATAGACGTAGGGGAACTCCAGTCCCTTTGAAGCATGAAGCGTCATCAGCTGAACCTGATCCGTCTCCTCATCCGACTCGCCGCGCTCCATCATGTCTCGTAGCGTGAAACGGGTCACGACCTGGGTGAGCGTCATCGGTTCATCGATATCGCTGCCCTCCAGCATTTCGGTCATCCACGTGAAGAGCGTATTGACGTTTTTCATCCGCATTTCGGCGGCTTTCGGGCTGGGCGAAGTCTCATAGAGCCATGATTCATAATCCACGCCGCGGATCAGATCGCGGACGGCGGCAATCGGCTCGCGCTCTGAAAGCTGCTGGATCTCCCGCAGCCAGTGGGTGAAGCGGGTCAGAGACTCGTAGCCGCGTCCGTTCAGCGTCTGGGTCAGACCCATATCGAAGCTGGCGGTAAACATGCTTTTATTGCGCCCCATCGCCCATTCGCCCAGCTTTTGCAACGTCGCCGAACCGATTTCACGCTTCGGCGTATTGACGATGCGCAGAAAGGCGCTGTCGTCATCAGGGTTAGTCAGCACGCGCAGATAGGCCAGCAGATCTTTAATTTCCGGGCGGGAAAAGAACGACGTGCCGCCAGAAATTTTGTACGGAATGCGGTTTTGCATCAGCATCTTTTCGAAAACCCGTGACTGATGGTTGCCGCGATACAGGATCGCGTAATCCTTATAGGCAGTTTTATTAATAAAGTGATGAGCGATGAGTTCACCGGCAACGCGTTCCGCCTCATGATCTTCATTGTTGGCGGAGAGCACCTTCAGCTCTACGCCATAGCCCAGCTCGGAAAACAGGCGCTTTTCGAAGACGTGCGGGTTATTGGCAATCAGGATGTTGGCCGCCTTCAGAATACGCCCGGAAGAGCGGTAGTTTTGCTCCAGCTTGATCACCTGCAGCGCCGGGAAATCCTGGCTTAGCAGCACCAGGTTCTGCGGCCGCGCGCCGCGCCAGGAGTAGATCGACTGATCGTCATCGCCGACCACGGTAAAGCGCGCCCGCTGCCCCACCAGCAGTTTCACCAGCTCGTACTGGCTGGTGTTGGTATCCTGGTATTCATCCACCAGCAGATAGCGAATCTTGTTCTGCCAGCGCTCCCGCACCTCTTCGTTACGCTGCAGCAGCAGGGTCGGCAGCAGGATCAGATCATCGAAGTCGAGTACGTTACAGGCTTTCATATGCGCGTCGTACAGCCCGTAGCAGTGAGCAAAGATCCGATCCCGCTCCCCTTTCGCGCCAGCGGCGGCCTGGACAGGGGTTTTCAGATCGTTTTTCCAGTTGGAGATCGTGGAGATCAGCTGCTGAAGTACCACTTTGTCTTCTTCGATCAGCCCTTCGGTGAGCTCTTTTAACAGCGCCACCTGGTCGGTATCGTCGAACAGCGAGAAGTTGGATTTCATCCCTAACGCAGCGTATTCGCGTTTGATGATATCCAGCCCCAGCGTGTGGAAGGTGGAAATCATCAGGCCGCGCGCTTCTTTACGCCCCAGCGTTTGCCCGACGCGCTCTTTCATTTCGCGCGCCGCCTTATTGGTAAAGGTGACCGCCGCGATATGGCGCGCCTGATAGCCGCAGCCGCGGATCAGGTGGGCTATTTTATTGGTAATAACGCGGGTCTTACCGGAACCGGCACCCGCCAGCACCAGGCACGGTCCGGTAACGAATTCGACGGCTTGTTGTTGGCCAGGATTTAAACGCATGGGAGTCTTTTGCTCAATCTTCGAACGGGGTGGGGATTGTAGCAGAAAGAGGGGCGGTGAGAGCAACAGGCTGCCCATTCAGGCAGCCTGGCAATAGGTCAATCAGGATGCGGCGGCAGCAAGCGGCGTATAGCCGTTGCGCTGCGCGCTCTTGATCCAGCTGTACGAGCCCATCACCGCGATCGCCGTCAGCAGGACATATTCAAGCGACATGGCGTAAACGCCCTGTACCGCATAGATAACCACGCTAATCACGTCGATAACCACCCACAGCAGCCAGTTTTCGACGAACTTACGCGTCATCAGCACCATGGCCGCAATCGACAACACCAGCATGGTGGAATCCCAGAACGGGAAGGCGTCGGGCTGGAGGTCGGGCATCGCGACCTGCATACCGAACGTTTGCAGTAGGGCAATCATGATACGGGTGAGCGTCGCGAACACCGGGTCAATAAATAGCGTCATCAGCACAATCGCCACCGCGCAGATGCCGCCCAGCGCCAGCGTTTGCTGACGGGAAAGCCAACGTACCTTGAGCGCGGCCTCCTGCGCCTCGTTTTGCCGGCTCCACGCGTACCAGCCGTAAATATTGGCAGCGAAGAAAAACACCTGCAGCAGCAGGCTGGCATAGAGCTGGATCTGGAAAAAAATGGCCGCAAACAGCGTGACGTTGATCAGGCCAAACAGATAATTGATGATTTTTTCCCGGCTGGCGCACCAGATACACAACAGGCCGAACACGGTACCGATAGCTTCAATCCACGATAGCGCATAGCCGCCTTCGCCGAGGGGAATGTTGACCATCACATTGTTGATGCTAAAAAAGTCCATCACAAACCTCCTTGCTGGCTAGCGGAATAAATGGCGCGTAGCGCCAGGGTAATTTGCCGTTCTTCGCCCTGCTGGCACAGCGTTTCCTGCTGGACATAATCATTGATGCTGCTATCCAGACAACCGTTATGGGCAACAACCACATTGAGTAATGAAGCCGTACGTAACCCGCGCAGCGCGCCGATAGTCATCAGGGCGGCACTCTCCATATCCGCCCCCAGAATGCCGCGCGCCGACCACTGCGCATCCAGTTCCGCCTCACGATCGGTATAGAAACTGTCATGGCTGCGCACCAGACCGCACGCGACCGGGATGTTCATCTGCCGCGCCTGCGCCACCAGTTCCCAGGTCAGCTGCGGGTCGGCGCAGGCCGGATAGCCCGCTGGCGCATAGGTTCGGCTGGTACCGTCATCCATCACCGCGGCGTGAGCGATAATCACATCGCCGAGCGCAAGATTATCCTGCAGTGCCCCGCAGCTGCCGATACGAATCAGAGTGGTTACGCCGATCTGGCGCAGCTCTTCAATGGCAATCGCCGTAGATGGCCCGCCGATGCCGGTAGAGAGCACTAAAATCTCGACGCCCTGATACCAGCCGCGCGCGGCGCGAAACTCCCGGTTCTGACCGAGTGGCTGTGGATTATCAAGAAAATTGGCGATGCGGTCGACCCGCTGCGGGTCGCCCGGCAGCAGCGCGTACCGCGCGCCGGTCATCTCTTTGCTTAACTGGATATGGGGTTGCAGCGACATTCTCCCGCCTCCTTACTCTTGCGGTTATCCGATATCAGCCTCCTGCTTCAGTTTTTCAGGAGCTAACAACACAATGCGTTCACCATCGGTATCAATAATCTGTAGCGCTTTCAGGTCATGCAAAATACGGTTAATACTGCGGGTCGTCGCCGCGAATTCCTGGCTGAGATTCTGCTTATCCAGCAAGATTTCATCGGCACCATCCTGTTGATAACGCAGCCATAACGCCTGACACACCCGCTGATGCAGCGAGTAAAGATTGTCGCTGCTGGCCTTCTTCGACAGCTGGTAATACTGCTGGCTAAAGAAGCGCAGCATCCGCTGGTTAAAATGGTTATCTAACGCCAGCCAGCGGCAGAAATGTTCCTGCGACAGGCTCAGAAGCTGCACATGACCCACCGCCACCACCGAGCAGATGTAATGACGCGATTCAAAGATCTCGAGCTCGCCCAGCATGTCGCCTTTACGGTAGCGGGCCTGACGGTAGCGGCGCCCGTCCTCAGCCTCATAGAAAACGTCCACCTCACCGGCGATAATCAGCGAAAACCGCTGACACACTTCACCCTGTCGGCAGATAAAATCACCGCGCGGGATCTCTTCGAAACGCCAGCGCCGCATGATCTCCAGAGGACAATATTTCAGTAATTCATAGAGCAGCGGATCGCTCACAATCTCGCTCAGCCCGGAAAGCCAGCCGACTGAAAATTCAGGTTTTTTCATTGTGTCCATGTTATCTCGCTCCACGACGTTAAGGACAGGACGGCTGTCCCTGGCAGGGGGGAATACGCCGGATAAAAGTGTTGCTCATCTCCCGCTTCCATCTATCAGGCGAGACATCTGTCCCGCGATGGCGAAGAGTATATGTCCGCGACCAAAGCGGGTGGTAAAGTAACGGGATATCTTTGAGACGTGAGAACAAAATAATGGCAAAGAGCGCAGCAGCCCTGCACATCCTGGTTAAAGAAGAGAAGCTGGCGCAAGAGATCCTCGCCAAACTGGAACGTGGCGTGAGCTTCGATCATCTGGCAAAACGCTATTCAAAGTGCCCCTCCGGGCGCAACGGCGGCGATCTCGGGGAGTTTAATCAAGGAGTCATGGTCGGGCCGTTCGATAAGGCAGTCTTTAGCTGCCCGCTGCTCAAACCTTACGGGCCGGTCAAAACCAAGTTTGGCTACCACATCATTAAGGTGCTGTATCGCCGCTAGCCCATGCTACTATTGCGCCCTGATTCATCCCCTATTCAATCAAGGTACGATCATGGCAAAAACGGCAGCAGCACTGCATATCCTGGTTAAAGAAGAGCAGCTGGCACTGGATCTTCTGGAGCAAATTAAAAACGGCGCCGATTTCGGTAAACTGGCGAAGAAGCACTCGATCTGCCCGTCAGGCAAACGCGGCGGCGACTTAGGTGAATTCCGCCAGGGCCAGATGGTGCCGGCGTTTGATAAAGTTGTCTTCTCCTGCCCGGAGCTGGAGCCCACCGGCCCGCTGCACACCCAATTCGGTTATCACATCATCAAAGTGCTGTACCGCAAATAAAAAAACCGGTGTCTTATTGCACCGGTTTTTTATCTCACAGCTTTCCCCTAAGGATTTCAGCTTGCAGGAAGGCGGCAAGTGAGTACAACCCCAGGAGCATAGATAACTATGTGACTGGGGTGTACCAACGCAGCCAACGCATCTGCAAGTTGAAAGACGACGGGGAATTAGCCCGCTACCGCAATACGCTTCATATCGGTCATGTAACCGCGCAGTTTCTTACCAACCTGCTCGATAGCGTGGCTGCGAATGGCTTCGTTCACGTCGCGCAGCTGAGCGTTGTCTACCGCGCCTTCGGCAATCGCTTTACCCAGGTCGCCGGTCTGCAGGGTGGTCATGAACTCTTTCAGCAGCGGTACGCAGGCGTAAGAGAACAGGTAGTTACCGTATTCAGCGGTATCGGAGATAACCACGTTCATTTCGTACAGACGCTTACGAGCGATGGTGTTGGCAATCAGCGGCAACTCGTGCAGTGATTCGTAGTAAGCAGACTCTTCGATGATGCCGGAATCCACCATGGTTTCAAACGCCAGCTCAACGCCCGCTTTCACCATTGCGATCATCAGAACGCCTTTATCGAAGTACTCCTGCTCGCCGATTTTACCTTCAAACTGCGGTGCGGTCTCGAACGCGGTCTTACCGGTTTCTTCACGCCAGGTCAGCAGTTTCTTATCGTCGTTGGCCCAGTCAGCCATCATGCCTGAGGAGAATTCACCGGAGATGATGTCATCCATATGTTTCTGGAACAACGGCGCCATGATCGTTTTCAGCTGTTCGGACAGCGCATAAGCACGCAGCTTAGCCGGGTTAGACAGGCGATCCATCATCAGGGTGATACCACCCTGTTTCAGCGCTTCGGTGATGGTTTCCCAGCCGAACTGAATCAGTTTTTCGGCGTATGCCGGGTCGGTACCCTCTTCCACCAGCTTATCGAAGCACAGCAGAGAACCGGCCTGCAGCATACCGCAGAGGATGGTCTGCTCGCCCATCAGATCGGATTTCACTTCGGCAACGAAGGAAGATTCCAGAACGCCCGCACGGTGACCGCCGGTCGCCGCAGCCCAAGCTTTAGCAATCGCCATGCCTTCGCCTTTCGGATCGTTTTCCGGGTGAACCGCGATCAAGGTCGGTACGCCGAAGCCGCGCTTGTACTCTTCACGCACTTCGGTACCCGGGCACTTCGGCGCCACCATCACGACAGTGATATCTTTACGGATCTGCTCGCCAACTTCCACGATGTTGAAACCATGTGAGTAGCCCAGCGCCGCGCCATCTTTCATCAACGGCTGAACGGAACGTACAACGTCAGAGTGCTGTTTGTCCGGAGTCAGGTTAACCACCAGATCGGCCTGCGGGATCAGCTCTTCGTAGGTCCCTACTTTGAAGCCGTTTTCGGTCGCTTTACGCCATGACGCGCGCTTTTCGGCAATCGCTTCTTTACGCAGGGCGTAGGAAATATCCAGACCGGAGTCACGCATGTTCAGACCCTGGTTCAGGCCCTGAGCGCCACAGCCGACGATGACCACTTTTTTACCCTGAAGGTAGCTTGCGCCATCGGCGAATTCGTCGCGACCCATAAAGCGACATTTGCCCAGCTGCGCCAGCTGCTGGCGCAGGTTCAGTGTATTAAAGTAGTTAGCCATGGTGATACCTCGTGATGTTGTGCGTCTTATTGTTCGGTTCGCTTGCCGTGTCTGTGCAAGAGAGAATGAACTTACTATATGACAGGAAATTTATTGCGGAAATTGATATATTCACAACGTCACGTTGCAATTTCTGCAATGTAAAATCGTGGAGTGCCGCCGGTGGATTTACGCGATCTAAAAACCTTCCTGCATCTGGCGGAAAGCCGCCATTTTGGCCGCAGCGCGCGGGCGATGCACGTCAGCCCCTCCACGCTTTCCCGGCAGATTCAGCGCCTGGAAGAAGACCTTGGGCAGCCGCTGTTTGTCCGCGATAACCGCACGGTAACGCTTACCGAAGCAGGAGAAGAACTCCGCACCTTTGCCCAGCAAACGCTGTTGCAGTACCAGCAGCTGCGCCACGCGATCGATCAGCAAGGTCCGTCGCTGTCGGGCGAACTGCATATCTTCTGTTCGGTGACCGCCGCCTACAGTCATCTTCCGCCGATTCTCGATCGTTTCCGCGCCGAACATCCCTCGGTGGAAATAAAACTCACCACCGGCGATGCCGCCGATGCGATGGAGAAAGTAGTCACGGGTGAGGCCGATCTGGCGATTGCCGGGAAACCCGAGACGCTGCCTGGCGCAGTGGTGTTTTCCATGCTGGAGAATTTGGCGGTAGTGCTGATCGCCCCGGCGCTGCCTTGTCCGGTTCGCAATCAGGTCTCGGTGGAGAAACCCGACTGGGCAACGGTACCCTTCATTATGGCCGATCAGGGGCCCGTGCGCCGCCGCATTGAGCTATGGTTTCGCCGCCATAAAATCAGTAATCCGTCGATTTACGCTACGGTGGGCGGACATGAAGCCATGGTTTCTATGGTGGCGCTGGGCTGCGGCGTCGCGCTGCTGCCGGAAGTGGTGTTGGAAAATAGCCCGGAGCCCGTTCGCAATCGCGTCATGATTCTGGAGCGTAGCGACGAGAAAACCCCTTTTGAACTGGGCGTCTGCGCGCCAAAAAAGCGGCTGCATGAGCCGCTGATTAATGCATTCTGGAATTTGCTGCCTGGTCACTAGTGCCGGATGCCTGAACCGGCCTACAACCCGATCGTAGGCCAGATAAGCGCTGCGCAGCTTAACCTGCGAGGAAGAACCTGAACGCTGGATTATTGCTCTCGTCGTGGCAATCGTAGCCCAGCTCATGCAAGCGGGTTTCGAAATCAGGCTCATGATCGCCCAGTTCGAATGCCGCCAGCACGCGGCCATAATCGGTACCGTGGCTGCGATAATGGAACAGAGAGATGTTCCAGTGGGTGCCCAGGGTATGCAGGAACTTCAGCAGCGCGCCGGGCGATTCCGGAAACTCGAAGCTGAACAAACGCTCCTGCAGCGGCTGCGACGGACGCCCGCCGACCATATAGCGCACGTGCAGCTTGGCCATTTCATCGTCGGAGAGATCCACTACGCTGTAGCCCCCCTCGTGCAGCAGGTTGAGGATCTCTTTCCGCTCTTCCAGTCCCCGGCTCAGGCGCACGCCGACAAAAATGCAGGCATTTTTCGCATCCGCGAAGCGGTAGTTGAACTCCGTCACCGAACGGCCGCCCAGCAGCTGGCAGAACTTGAGGAAGCTGCCCTTCTCTTCCGGAATGGTGACCGCCAGCAGCGCTTCGCGCTGTTCCCCAAGCTCGCAGCGTTCGGAAACGTAGCGCAGGCCGTGGAAGTTGACGTTCGCGCCGGAAAGCACGTGCGCCAGGCGTTCGCCGCGAATATTATGCTGAGTGATATATTTTTTCATCCCCGCCAGCGCCAGCGCCCCGGAAGGTTCTGCTACCGCACGCACATCTTCAAACAGGTCTTTCATCGCCGCGCAGATGGCATCGCTATCGACAGTAACGATGTCGTCGAGATACTCCTGACACAGACGGAAAGTCTCATCGCCGATACGTTTAACCGCTACGCCTTCGGCAAAGAGCCCAACGCGGGGTAAATCAACCGGATGACCCGCATCCAGCGCGGCTTTCAGACAGGCAGAATCCTCGGCCTCAACCGCAATGACTTTGATCTGCGGCATCAGCTGTTTGATCAGCACCGCCACGCCCGCCGCGAGACCGCCGCCGCCGACCGGGACAAACACGCGATCGATATGGGCATCCTGCTGCAGCAGCTCCAGCGCCAGCGTCCCCTGCCCGGCAATCACCATCGGATGGTCGAAAGGCGGAACCCAGGTGAACCCCTGCTGCTGCGCCAGATCGATGGCTTTGGCTTTGGCTTCATCGAAATTCGCGCCGTGCAGCAGCACTTCACCGCCGAAGCCGCGCACCGCATCAACTTTGATATCCGCGGTGGCGGTTGGCATGACGATGAGCGCCTTCACGCCCAGGCGAGATGCCGAGAAAGCCACGCCCTGCGCATGATTACCCGCCGAAGCGGTAATCACGCCATGCGATTTTTGTTCTTCCGTCAGACCCGCCATCATCGCGTACGCCCCGCGCAGCTTAAAGCTGTGCACCGGCTGACGGTCTTCACGCTTCACCAGCACAACGTTATCGAGGCGCGACGAGAGCTTTTCCATTTTTTGCAGCGGCGTGATCTGCGCGGCTTCGTATACCGGCGCGCGCAGTATCGCTCTGAGGTATTCCGCCCCCTCAGGGGCGGCGGACAGGGGTTGCGACTCGGCCATCATTAACCCCCAAGTTTCGATTTATCGCGCACCGCGCCTTTATCGGCGCTGGTTGCCAGACTGGCATAGGCGCGAAGGGCAAAGGAAACCTGACGCTCGCGATCTTTCGGCGTCCATGCTTTATCACCGCGGGCTTCCTGAGCTTCGCGTCGCGCCGCAATCTCGGCATCGCTCAGCTGCAGCTGAATACCGCGGTTCGGGATATCGATAGCAATCATGTCGCCATCTTCAATGATCGCGATATTGCCACCGCTGGCTGCTTCCGGAGAAACGTGGCCAATAGAGAGACCCGAGGTACCGCCGGAGAAGCGTCCATCGGTAATCAGCGCACAGGCTTTACCCAGGCCCATTGATTTCAGGAAGGTCGTCGGGTAGAGCATCTCCTGCATCCCCGGCCCACCTTTCGGCCCTTCATAGCGGATGACGACTACGTCACCGGCGACCACCTTGCCGCCGAGGATCGCATCCACAGCCGCGTCCTGGCTTTCGTATACCTTCGCCGGGCCGGTAAATTTGAGGATGCTGTCGTCAACGCCGGCGGTTTTCACGATGCAGCCGTTCTCGGCAAAGTTGCCGTACAGAACCGCCAGACCGCCATCCTTGCTGTAAGCATGTTCCAGCGAGCGGATACAGCCTTCTGCGCGATCGTCATCCAGGGTGTCCCAACGGCAATTCTGAGAGAAAGCCTGCGTTGTGCGGATACCCGCCGGACCAGCGCGGAACATCTTCTTAACCGCTTCATCCTGCGTGACGGTGATATCATACTGCTCCAGCGTCTGCGGCAGGGACAAACCAAGCACGTTTTTCACATCGCGGTTCAGCAGCCCGGCACGATCCAGTTCACCTAAAATACCCAACACGCCGCCCGCGCGATGCACGTCTTCCATATGATATTTCTGCGTACTTGGCGCGACCTTACACAGCTGCGGCACTTTGCGGGAAAGTTTATCGATATCGCTCATGGTGAAGTCGATTTCCGCTTCCTGCGCCGCCGCCAGCAGATGCAGTACGGTATTGGTGGAACCGCCCATGGCGATATCCAGCGTCATGGCGTTTTCAAACGCCGCCTTATTGGCGATATTACGCGGCAGCGCAGAGGCATCGTCCTGCTCGTAATAGCGTTTAGTCAGCTCAACGATACGTGAGCCCGCATTGAGGAACAGCTGTTTACGATCGGCGTGAGTCGCCAGCAGCGAGCCGTTACCCGGCTGCGACAGGCCCAGCGCTTCGGTCAGGCAGTTCATCGAGTTCGCGGTGAACATCCCTGAACAAGAGCCGCAGGTCGGGCAGGCTGAACGTTCAACCTGATTACTCTGATCGTCGGAGACTTTCGGGTCAGCGCCCTGAATCATCGCGTCAACGAGGTCGAGTTTAATGATTTGATCGGACAGTTTGGTTTTCCCGGCTTCCATCGGGCCGCCGGAAACAAAAATGACCGGAATATTCAGGCGCAGAGACGCCATTAACATCCCCGGGGTGATTTTGTCGCAGTTAGAGATACAGACCATCGCATCAGCACAGTGGGCGTTAACCATGTACTCTACCGAGTCGGCGATCAGTTCGCGGGATGGCAGTGAATAAAGCATACCCCCGTGGCCCATCGCGATCCCATCATCCACCGCAATAGTGTTGAATTCTTTGGCGACGCCGCCAGCGGCTTCGATTTGCTCAGCAACCAGCTTACCGAGATCGCGCAGGTGAACGTGACCCGGCACGAACTGGGTGAAAGAGTTCACCACGGCGATAATCGGCTTACCGAAATCATCGTCGGTCATTCCAGTGGCGCGCCACAGCGCGCGGGCACCCGCCATATTACGGCCGTGAGTGGTTGTGGCGGAACGGTACTTAGGCATGCTTTAGTTACTCCCAGTTTCGGTGAAATGGGGCGTTGCGTGTCGCCCCATTTTTTTATGCTTATTGATTAACCTGATCCAACCAGCCCCATTTATCCTCGGTTTCACCGGTGAAGAGGCCAAAGAATGCTTGCTGAATGCGCTTGGTGATCGGGCCGCAGCGGCCTTCGCCCACCTGAATACCATCAACGCTGCGTACCGGCGTGATCTCCGCGGCAGTACCGGACATAAAGACTTCGTCGGCCAGGTACAGGGACTCGCGGGACAATACCTGCTCGCGGACTTCCAGACCCAGGTCTTTCGCCAGCTTGATGATAGCGTCGCGGGTGATGCCCGGCAGCGCGGAAGAGGTGAACGGCGGAGTAAACAACACGCCATCTTTGACTTCAAACAGATTTTCACCGGCGCCTTCAGAGATATAGCCGTTCACGTCCAGCGCGATACCTTCCTGATAGCCATGGCGACGCGCTTCGCTGCCGACCAGCAGAGAAGAGAGGTAGTTACCGCCCGCTTTAGCTGCGGTTGGGATCGTGTTTGGCGCCGCGCGATTCCAGGAAGAAACCATCGCATCGATCCCCTGATCCAGCGCTTCGGCACCCAGGTAGGCGCCCCACGGGAACGCCGCGATGATCACGTCAGTGTTATAGCCCGGAGGCGGGTTGACGCCCATGCCCACATCGCCGACAAAGACTAACGGACGGATATAGGCGCTGGTCAGGCTGTTTTTACGAATAACTTCGCGGCAGGCTTCCATCAGTTCATCAACGCTCTGAGAAACCGGGAAACGATAGATTTTGGCTGAGTCATGCAGACGCTGCATATGTTCACGGTGACGAAACACCACCGGTCCCTTGTGAGAATCGTAGCAACGAATACCTTCAAATACGGAAGTCCCGTAGTGCAGCGCATGGGACATTACGTGAACCTTCGCCTCGCCCCACGGAACCATCTCACCATTGAACCAAATGTAGTCAGCTTTTTTCGTCGTCATTATTCTTCCTTTGCGCTCAGGCGCGAATTTGTTGTGATGTTGGTTGCTGGATCTCGACGCAGGCGACGTCCACCAGTTTGCTTAATTGACTAAACAGTAATTCGACGGGCCGCTGGCTGGCAACGGTCAGTTCAATATTAATATTCCGGGCATCGGCGGCGGTTTCCATATTCATCGCGCAAATCTGGAACCCGCGATGGCGCACGACGCGCAGCACGCGTTCTAACGTTTCAGGGTTAAAGCGAGCCTGCAAGGCGACCTGATGTTGCATCATGATAATTTCTCCAGCATTTCTGCATTACTGGCACCGGGCGGCACCAACGGCCAGACGTTCTCAAGTTCATCGATTGAGACATGAAGCAGGTAAGGCCCCTGGCTCGAAAGCATGGTGTCGAGTGCCGCTTCAACCTGGTCTTTACGGGTGATGTGTTGACCAGGGATGCCGAAGGCGCTGGCCAGAGTAAGAAAATCGGGGTTATCGGTAAGAGTGGTTTCGCTATAACGTTCCTGAAAAAACAGCTGCTGCCATTGTCGAACCATTCCTAAACGCTGGTTGTCCAGTAAGACTATCTTCAGCGGCAGCTGCTTGCGTTTTACGGTGCCCAGCTCCTGCACGTTCATCATGAAGGAACCGTCACCGGAGATACAGATAACCGTATCATCGGGGCGGGCCACCTGCGCGCCTACCGCTGCGGGCAAGCCGAAACCCATAGTGCCTAATCCACTGGAAGTGATGAAATTCTCCGGGCGCGTATAGATCATATGCTGCGCTGACCACATCTGATGCTGGCCCACATCGGTTGTCACGACGCAGTCTGCGGGTTTGCGATCGGAAAGCTGCTTCAGCAGCAGCGGGGCATAGATAGCGTCTCCCGGATGGTCATAGCGCCAGGCATGCTCGGCGCGCAGCTGCGCATTACGTTGGCGCCAGGCGTCAATAGACAGCGGCTGCTGCAGTGCGGGCAGCATTACGTTCAAATCGCCGGTCAGGCCGATATGCGCCTGACGGAGCTTGTTCAGTTCAGCCGGATCGATATCCATATGGATAACTTGGGCGTGCGGGGCAAACGTATTCAGCTTACCGGTGACGCGATCGTCAAAGCGAGCGCCTACCGCGATCAGCAGGTCACATTCCTGTACCGCCAGGTTGGCCGCCTTGGTGCCGTGCATCCCCAGCATCCCCAGATAATAAGGATAATCCGCCGCAACAACCCCCAACCCTTTCAGGGTGGCGGTCGCTGGCATTTGCGTGACGGCAAGAAATTCGCGCAGCGCCGGTACCGCCTGCGCCATCCCCACGCCGCCGCCTACGTATAACATCGGCTTCTGCGACTGAAACAGCATCTGCAAAGCGTATTCGATATCCGCATATGGAAAATCAACGTCGTCGGCTACCATGGAAAAATGCGGATCGAGATCGCCTTGAGCCAGCTGGATGTCTTTTGGGATATCGACCAACACGGGACCGGGACGCCCAGAGTTTGCTACGTGGAAAGCTTCGGCAATGATGCGCGGCAGTTCTTCCAGCGACTGCACCAGGAAACTGTGCTTGGTGCATGCCAGCGATAAACCGAGGACATCAACTTCCTGGAATGCGTCGGTGCCAATGAACGGGGCAGCAACCTGGCCAGTGATAGCAACAACGGGAACGGAATCAAGCAGTGCGTCGGCGAGGCCGGTGATCAGGTTGGTTGCGCCAGGCCCCGAAGTGGCAATACACACGCCGGTTTTGCCGGTAGCCCTGGCATAGCCGATAGCCGCCATAGCCGCGCCCTGTTCATGCCGGCAAAGTAAGTGTTCCACGCCGCCGTCATACAATGCATCGTAAACCGGCATAATTGCTCCACCCGGATAGCCAAAAACGGTATCGACTCCCTGTGCTCGCAAAGCATGTACTACCCACCGCGCCCCATTCATAGTTACTTCCCCATCGTAGATCGAGAGAAACAGAATTTTATGCTACCAGCCATCGTCTGCTCCTCTTTTCTGTTTTTAAGTTATAAAAAAACCCCCGGACCTTTCGGTGCGGGGGTCTTAGTTCGTTAAGGCTTGTTTTTTAAGCCTTTCCTCGTCCAAGTGCAGCCCCGCACGGTGGGATAATAATCACCACCACGCTAATCACGACCAGGCTAATCACTCGTAGAAGGGCTGTCATTTTATGTTCTTTCTTGCTTCATGTTCGAAGGAATACCTAAAGAGGTACCACAGACTTCGCGTTAAACACAAGATTTTTTTATGACGTCATTTCTTACCTTGCTAACCATTTACGAAAAAACAATTGTTTTTAATGGAAAAAACATGAAATGAAAATATTTCAATTTGTGGCTTACTCCACAGCACTTTCTCATCTTGTTGCCTGATGACAGCATTTTACGAGGCAGTATCCAACACCAGTGCAAAGCGGAAATTGCCGGGAAATTGGCAGGGAGCAAGCATGCAGAATTTAATATTGCCGAATTACTCAAAAACAAATCCCCGACATAATCCCGGTTCTCAGGAGGTTTTATGTCACTCGCCATTGTTTACACCCGCGCCGCTCTCGGGATCGGCGCCCCGCTTATCACCGTTGAAGTTCATATCAGCAACGGGCTCCCAGGCCTGACAATGGTAGGGCTGCCTGAAACAACGGTTAGAGAAGCGCGTGACCGGGTACGTAGTGCGATTATCAACAGCGGCTACGCTTATCCGGCGAAAAAAATCACTATTAATCTGGCCCCGGCCGATCTGCCAAAAGAAGGTGGAAGATATGATTTACCTATCGCTCTCGCGCTTCTGGTGGCCTCTGAGCAGCTTAAAGCTCCCAGGATAAATCAATATGAGTTTGTCGGCGAGCTGGCGCTTACAGGCACTCTGCGTGGCGTTCCTGGTGCTATATCCAGCGCCATGGAGGCCATAAAAGCGGGGCGGAAGATTGTTATCTCTAATGAGAATTCTCCAGAGGTTGGGTTAATCGGCGGCAGTGACTGTCTTATCGCCACCGATCTCCAGGAAGTCTGCGCTTTTCTCGAAGGTCAACATACCCTGGCTAACCCCCTTCCCGAAGGGGAATATTCGGATGAAACATCGGTTGATTTGCGTGATGTTATTGGCCAGCGGCAGGGGAAACGAGCGCTGGAAATCATTGCAGCAGGTGGTCACAACCTGCTGATGATAGGCCCGCCCGGCACAGGAAAAACGATGCTCGCCAGTCGATTACCGGGACTAATGCCGCCGCTGAGTAACCAGGAAGCGCTAGAAAGCGCAGCAATACTTAGCCTGGTCGATTCCAGGCATGCCATGAAAAATTGGCGCCGCAGGCCCTTTCGCGCCCCGCATCATAGCGCCTCCCTCGCGGCCATGGTCGGCGGAGGCTCAATTCCGGCACCGGGAGAGATTTCCCTTGCCCATAACGGCGTCCTGTTCCTGGATGAGTTGCCTGAATTCGAACGCAGGGTTCTGGATGCGTTACGCGAACCCATTGAGTCAGGGGTTATCCATATCTCGCGCACCCGCGCCAAAATCGATTATCCAGCCCGTTTCCAGCTTATTGCAGCGATGAATCCCAGCCCGACAGGGCACTATCAGGGCCAGCATAATCGCGCTTCACCGGAACAGACGCTACGCTACCTTGGTCGTTTATCCGGCCCGTTTCTTGACCGGTTCGATCTCTCCCTGGAGATCCCACTTCCCCCGCCGGGGGTGCTCAGCCAGGGAACAAACGAAGAGGAAAGTAGCGCCTGCGTACGCCAACGTGTTCTGGCCGCACGCGAAAGGCAGCTATCGCGGCAGAAAAAACTTAATGCGCATCTGGGAAATGATGAGATGAAAATCTGCTGCCAGCTTCATCAAGATGACGCTATCTGGCTGGAGCAGACGCTAACGCAGCTTGGACTTTCAATCCGTGCCTGGCAGCGCCTGCTTAAAGTTTCCCGGACTATTGCCGATATTGAAGCCGTCGAACGCATCGAACGTCATCATCTGCAGGAGGCTCTTGGCTATCGGGCAATAGACAGAATGTTGGGCCATCTACAAAAAATGATGGCGTAAAAAAAGGGCTTACGCCCTTTTTCTTAATCATCGCTTTCTGTGTAATCTTCCGTACCTTCCACCTGCGGCTTGCCGCCGGACAAAGTATGGAAACGCTTCGGACGCTTAATCCGCGCCATGTACTTAATCCAGACGCGTTCTGCTTCCGTCGCGGGCTCACGTTCACCGCGACATACCGAAACAAACTGTTTTTCATCGTCGGTGACAGGCTCGCGTTTACCTAGTTCGAGTTCATTAAAGGCATAACCATGACGTTCCAGCAGTTGCGCCTCTTTGATGGTGAAATCTCCATGACGGGAAAACCCGCGCGGATAATTTTTATTGTCGAAAAAACGATTAGTTGTCGTAAAGCTTTCCGCCATCCTACACGCTCCTGATTCTTTGGCCGAGCTAATTATGGCGCGGAGTATTAGTTACGCTTGACAGAGCGTCAAACAAAACATTTAAATCATCACGACAAATAATTTTGCGGAGAAGAGTGTGGATACGGAATTGCTCAAGACTTTCCTTGAGGTGAGCAGAACTCGCCACTTTGGCCGAGCCGCAGAGGCGCTTTATCTGACGCAGTCAGCAGTTAGCTTTCGTATTCGTCAACTGGAGAACCAGCTGGGGGTAAATCTTTTTACCCGCCATCGTAATAATATCCGTCTGACCTCAGCCGGAGAGAAACTGCTGCCCTACGCCGAAACGCTGATGAATACCTGGCAAGCTGCGCGCAAGGAGGTCGCGAATGCTTCCCGACATAATGAATTTTCGATCGGTGCCAGCGCTTCTCTGTGGGAATGTCTGCTTAACGGATGGTTGGGCAAGCTCTATACGGAGCCCTATAACCTCCAGTTTGAGGCGCGGATTGCGCAGCGCCAATCGCTGGTCAAACAGCTGCACGAACGTCAACTTGATCTCTTGATCACGACAGAATCGCCGAAGATGGATGAACTAAGCAGCCAGTTATTGGGTAATTTTACCCTGGCGCTTTATTGTGCCTCTCCGGCTAAATACACAAATGAATTGAATTATTTACGCCTGGAGTGGGGGCCCGATTTCCAACAAAACGAAGCTGGATTGATCGGAAATGATGATATTCCTCTGCTGACCACCAGTTCTGCCGAATTAGCTTACCAACAACTCAGCGCCCTTAAAGGATGTACATGGTTGCCCGTACTCTGGGCTCAGGGGAAAAATAATCTGCACACGGTGACCGACAGTGCGACGCTCTCAAGGCCTCTCTATGCAATTTGGCTACAAAACAGCGATAAACAAGCGCAGATTCGGGAGATCCTGAAGCACAATATATTGGAATAGACGCACTCCTCCAGGGATGGAGGACGATCGGCGGGAAATTTAAAGCAAAAAAAATCCTTTGCCTGAGCAAAGGATTATATATGGCAGGGGCGGAGAGACTCGAACTCGCGACACCCGGTTTTGGAGACCGGTGCTCTACCAACTGAGCTACGCCCCTAAAGTTTCTTATCATTAAGCCTGCTTAATCAGCAGGCTTAATTTTTTAATAAGTGGCGGAACGGACGGGACTCGAACCCGCGACCCCCTGCGTGACAGGCAGGTATTCTAACCGACTGAACTACCGCTCCACCGAATACTTCTGTAACCACCGGATTAATGCACCGGCTTACTACTTAATTTGATGCCTGGCAGTTCCCTACTCTCACATGGGGAGACCCCACACTACCATCGGCGCTACGGCGTTTCACTTCTGAGTTCGGCATGGGGTCAGGTGGGACCACCGCGCTATCGCCGCCAGGCAAATTCTGTTGTCAGAAACGAATCTTTTACACCGATGCTGCGTTGGCTGCATTCGTAAAGTCAGTCACATACCTCAGTATGCTCCTTCCTTTACTTCATTTGCCGCCTTGCCTCAGCGTAAAATCTTTCGTTCCCGAAAATCTGTAATCAATGCTGAAATTGTTGTCTTCTCAAATCCGCCAAAACATCTTCGGCGTTGTAAGGTTAAGCCTCACGGTTCATTAGTACCGGTTAGCTCAACGCATCGCTGCGCTTACACACCCGGCCTATCAACGTCGTCGTCTTCAACGTTCCTTCAGGACTCTCAAGGAGTCAGGGAGAACTCATCTCGGGGCAAGTTTCGTACTTAGATGCTTTCAGCACTTATCTCTTCCGCATTTAGCTACCGGGCAATGCCATTGGCATGACAACCCGAACACCAGTGATGCGTCCACTCCGGTCCTCTCGTACTAGGAGCAGCCCCCCTCAATTCTCCAGCGCCCACGGCAGATAGGGACCGAACTGTCTCACGACGTTCTAAACCCAGCTCGCGTACCACTTTAAATGGCGAACAGCCATACCCTTGGGACCTACTTCAGCCCCAGGATGTGATGAGCCGACATCGAGGTGCCAAACACCGCCGTCGATATGAACTCTTGGGCGGTATCAGCCTGTTATCCCCGGAGTACCTTTTATCCGTTGAGCGATGGCCCTTCCATTCAGAACCACCGGATCACTATGACCTGCTTTCGCACCTGCTCGCGCCGTCACGCTCGCAGTCAAGCCAGCTTATGCCATTGCACTAACCTCCTGATGTCCGACCAGGATTAGCTGACCTTCGTGCTCCTCCGTTACTCTTTAGGAGGAGACCGCCCCAGTCAAACTACCCACCAGACACTGTCCGCAACCCGGATTACGGGCCCACGTTAGAACACCAGCCATTAAAGGGTGGTATTTCAAGGATGGCTCCACGCAGACTGGCGTCCACGCTTCAAAGCCTCCCACCTATCCTACACATCAAGGACCAGTGTTCAGTGTCAAGCTATAGTAAAGGTTCACGGGGTCTTTCCGTCTTGCCGCGGGTACACTGCATCTTCACAGCGAGTTCAATTTCACTGAGTCTCGGGTGGAGACAGCCTGGCCATCATTACGCCATTCGTGCAGGTCGGAACTTACCCGACAAGGAATTTCGCTACCTTAGGACCGTTATAGTTACGGCCGCCGTTTACCGGGGCTTCGATCAAGAGCTTCTCCTTACGGATAACCCCATCAATTAACCTTCCGGCACCGGGCAGGCGTCACACCGTATACGTCCACTTTCGTGTTTGCACAGTGCTGTGTTTTTAATAAACAGTTGCAGCCAGCTGGTATCTTCGACTGATTTCAGCTCCATGAGTAAATCACTTCACCTACATATCAGCGTGCCTTCTCCCGAAGTTACGGCACCATTTTGCCTAGTTCCTTCACCCGAGTTCTCTCAAGCGCCTTGGTATTCTCTACCTGACCACCTGTGTCGGTTTGGGGTACGATTTGATGTTACCTGATGCTTAGAGGCTTTTCCTGGAAGCAGGGCATTTGTCACTTCAGCACCGTAGTGCCTCGTCATCACGCCTCAGTGTTAAAGTGAACCGGATTTACCTGGAACACACACCTACACGCTTAAACCGGGACAACCGTCGCCCGGCCAACATAGCCTTCTCCGTCCCCCCTTCGCAGTAACACCAAGTACAGGAATATTAACCTGTTTCCCATCGACTACGCCTTTCGGCCTCGCCTTAGGGGTCGACTCACCCTGCCCCGATTAACGTTGGACAGGAACCCTTGGTCTTCCGGCGTGCGGGTTTTTCACCCGCATTATCGTTACTTATGTCAGCATTCGCACTTCTGATACCTCCAGCAACCCTCACAGGCCACCTTCAACGGCTTACAGAACGCTCCCCTACCCAACAACACATAGTGTCGCTGCCGCAGCTTCGGTGCATGGTTTAGCCCCGTTACATCTTCCGCGCAGGCCGACTCGACCAGTGAGCTATTACGCTTTCTTTAAATGATGGCTGCTTCTAAGCCAACATCCTGGCTGTCTGGGCCTTCCCACATCGTTTCCCACTTAACCATGACTTTGGGACCTTAGCTGGCGGTCTGGGTTGTTTCCCTCTTCACGACGGACGTTAGCACCCGCCGTGTGTCTCCCGTGATAACATTCTTCGGTATTCGTAGTTTGCATCGGGTTGGTAAGTCGGGATGACCCCCTAGCCGAAACAGTGCTCTACCCCCGAAGATGAGTTCACGAGGCGCTACCTAAATAGCTTTCGGGGAGAACCAGCTATCTCCCGGTTTGATTGGCCTTTCACCCCCAGCCACAAGTCATCCGCTAATTTTTCAACATTAGTCGGTTCGGTCCTCCAGTTAGTGTTACCCAACCTTCAACCTGCCCATGGCTAGATCACCGGGTTTCGGGTCTATACCCTGCAACTTAACGCCCAGTTAAGACTCGGTTTCCCTGCGGCTCCCCTATACGGTTAACCTTGCTACAGAATATAAGTCGCTGACCCATTATACAAAAGGTACGCAGTCACCCAACAAGTGGGCTCCTACTGCTTGTACGTACACGGTTTCAGGTTCTTTTTCACTCCCCTCGCCGGGGTTCTTTTCGCCTTTCCCTCACGGTACTGGTTCACTATCGGTCAGTCAGGAGTATTTAGCCTTGGAGGATGGTCCCCCATATTCAGACAGGATACCACGTGTCCCGCCCTACTCTTCGAGTTCACAGCCTGTGTGTTTTAGTGTACGGGAGTATCACCCTGTACCCTGCGACTTTCCAGACGCTTCCACTAACACACAAGCTGATTCAGACTCCGGGCTGCTCCCCGTTCGCTCGCCGCTACTGGGGGAATCTCGGTTGATTTCTTTTCCTCGGGGTACTTAGATGTTTCAGTTCCCCCGGTTCGCCTCGTTTGACTATGTATTCATCAAACGATAGTGCAACGAATTGCACTGGGTTTCCCCATTCGGACATCGCCGGCTGTAACGGTTCATATCACCTTACCGACGCTTTTCGCAGATTAGCACGTCCTTCATCGCCTCTGACTGCCAGGGCATCCACCGTGTACGCTTAGTCGCTTAACCTCACAACCCGAAGATGTTTCGTAAAACATCATCGTGTCGCGAAAATTTGAGAGACTCGAACACACATAACATGTGTGTCGTTTCAATTTTCAGCTTGATCCAGATTTTAAAGAGCAAAACTTCGCAGTGAACCTTTTCAGGTACACTCTGAAGTTTTCTTGTGGTATGCAGTAAAGATGGTGGAGCTATGCGGGATCGAACCGCAGACCTCCTGCGTGCAAAGCAGGCGCTCTCCCAGCTGAGCTATAGCCCCATCGTAGTTAAATCTCATCAACCTTAATTTCTGTTGAGGCAAAGCGGGGTGACACGAAGCATACTTAAAGTATGTGAGTGTCGCCGCAACGCAGCATCAGCAGAAATTTGGTAGGCCTGAGTGGACTTGAACCACCGACCTCACCCTTATCAGGGGTGCGCTCTAACCACCTGAGCTACAAGCCTGCAGAGATTTTCTTACTGCTTATTTTTCATCAGACAATCTGTGTGAGCACTACAAAGGCAGGTTCTTTAAGGTAAGGAGGTGATCCAACCGCAGGTTCCCCTACGGTTACCTTGTTACGACTTCACCCCAGTCATGAATCACAAAGTGGTAAGCGCCCTCCCGAAGGTTAAGCTACCTACTTCTTTTGCAACCCACTCCCATGGTGTGACGGGCGGTGTGTACAAGGCCCGGGAACGTATTCACCGTGGCATTCTGATCCACGATTACTAGCGATTCCGACTTCATGGAGTCGAGTTGCAGACTCCAATCCGGACTACGACATACTTTATGAGGTCCGCTTGCTCTCGCGAGGTCGCTTCTCTTTGTATATGCCATTGTAGCACGTGTGTAGCCCTACTCGTAAGGGCCATGATGACTTGACGTCATCCCCACCTTCCTCCAGTTTATCACTGGCAGTCTCCTTTGAGTTCCCGACCGAATCGCTGGCAACAAAGGATAAGGGTTGCGCTCGTTGCGGGACTTAACCCAACATTTCACAACACGAGCTGACGACAGCCATGCAGCACCTGTCTCAGAGTTCCCGAAGGCACCAAAGCATCTCTGCTAAGTTCTCTGGATGTCAAGAGTAGGTAAGGTTCTTCGCGTTGCATCGAATTAAACCACATGCTCCACCGCTTGTGCGGGCCCCCGTCAATTCATTTGAGTTTTAACCTTGCGGCCGTACTCCCCAGGCGGTCGACTTAACGCGTTAGCTCCGGAAGCCACTCCTCAAGGGAACAACCTCCAAGTCGACATCGTTTACAGCGTGGACTACCAGGGTATCTAATCCTGTTTGCTCCCCACGCTTTCGCACCTGAGCGTCAGTCTTTGTCCAGGGGGCCGCCTTCGCCACCGGTATTCCTCCAGATCTCTACGCATTTCACCGCTACACCTGGAATTCTACCCCCCTCTACAAGACTCCAGCCTGCCAGTTTCGAATGCAGTTCCCAGGTTGAGCCCGGGGATTTCACATCCGACTTGACAGACCGCCTGCGTGCGCTTTACGCCCAGTAATTCCGATTAACGCTTGCACCCTCCGTATTACCGCGGCTGCTGGCACGGAGTTAGCCGGTGCTTCTTCTGCGGGTAACGTCAATGAATAAGGTTATTAACCTTACTCCCTTCCTCCCCGCTGAAAGTACTTTACAACCCGAAGGCCTTCTTCATACACGCGGCATGGCTGCATCAGGCTTGCGCCCATTGTGCAATATTCCCCACTGCTGCCTCCCGTAGGAGTCTGGACCGTGTCTCAGTTCCAGTGTGGCTGGTCATCCTCTCAGACCAGCTAGGGATCGTCGCCTAGGTGAGCCGTTACCCCACCTACTAGCTAATCCCATCTGGGCACATCTGATGGCAAGAGGCCCGAAGGTCCCCCTCTTTGGTCTTGCGACGTTATGCGGTATTAGCTACCGTTTCCAGTAGTTATCCCCCTCCATCAGGCAGTTTCCCAGACATTACTCACCCGTCCGCCACTCGTCACCCGAGAGCAAGCTCTCTGTGCTACCGTTCGACTTGCATGTGTTAGGCCTGCCGCCAGCGTTCAATCTGAGCCATGATCAAACTCTTCAATTTAAGTTTGATGCTCGTAGAATTAAACTTCGTAATGAATTACGTGTTCACTCTTTGAGACTTGGTATTCATTTTTCGTCCGAGGACGTTAAGAATCCATGTCACTTTGAGTGCCCACACAGATTGTCTGATAAATTGTTAAAGAGCAGTGCAACGCGGCTTTCGCTCACCGTTGCGAGGTCCCGTATAATACGTTTTCCTCATTCAGAGTCAAGCGTTTAATTTTGCTTTTCTCTGCCGGCATTCATCGCTGAATCCCGCTGACCCGGCGGCTTGCGTGCCGTTGTTCCGTGTCAGTGGAGGCGCATTATAGGGAGTTCTGAGACGTTGACAAGCCCTGTTTTCAAAAAATCTTTCAACCGTCTCTTTTTTGTGCAAAACGCTATGAAAGCGGTAATTTTTCCAGCGATTCGAAGCCATAGCGCCGCAAAACGCTCAAAAGCTGCTCAGTTTCAGGCGTCAACGCCATACAGTACGCAATATTGACATCACTCGATTTTGCGTCAGGCGCTTCGTGCTCTAATAGCCAGGCTGTGCGACGCGCAATTGCCGCCCCGGAGTCGATCATTCTCGTCCCTTCCGGCAGAACCTGCTGCAGCTCTTCTTGTATTAGAGGGAAATGCGTACACCCCAGCACAACCGTATCAGGCGGTTCCTGCATTCTCAGCCAGGGACGCAGGATACGTCGCAGTTCATCCAGCGGGACCGGTTCACCGTGGAGCTTAGCCTCCGCCAGCTCCACCAGCTCTGCCGACCCCAGCATTTCAATTTTGCATTCATTCGCAAAGCGAGAGATCAGTTCGCGCGTATAAGGACGTTTTACCGTTCCGCGCGTCGCCAGAAGACCAACAACGCCATTCGCCGTTAAGCGAGCCGCGGGTTTTATCGCCGGAACGACGCCGACAACCGGAAAGGCGAATTTATCGCGTAATGCGGGGAGGGAAACGGTACTTGCGGTGTTACAGGCAATGACGGCCAATGCCAACGGATAGCGCTGCTGTACCGCGGTAACGATCTCCAGAACGCGTTCAACGATAAATTCTTCGCTCTTCTCCCCGTAAGGGAATGCCACGTTATCGAAAGCGTAGATGTAATGCAGATCCGGCAGAAGCTGCCGAATCTCGTTGTAAACCGACAGCCCACCGACGCCGGAATCAAACACCAGCACGGTGGGACGTGGATCAGAAGGTGTAGCTGCCAGACAAGTAGTATTCTCGTCCTGCAGTTTGGTAGCCATAAGCTGTCTCGTAATCTTTATCGAACAGGTTAGCTATTTTACCACGAACTGTCAGGCGATCGGTGATCGGATACGATGCAGAAACGTCTACCGTGCTGTAGCTCGGCAAAATCCTTTGCGTATTGTTGTACTGGGAGGTGTTGTTATCGTAGCGCTTCCCATAATACTGCCAGGACACATCCATATCGACATCAAACACGGACCAGTCTAGCTGATACTTTGCCTGTCGTTTAGAACGTCGGGCCAGCACTTCACCGTTATCATCGTTACGCGGATCGACATACTGCAACGTTACGCGATGGCTGAAAATACCGGTATCGACACTTCCCGTCCACTCCACGCCTTTAATCGTCGCGGCATTAATATTGTCGTACTCCCCTTCATAGGTGACAGGATCGGAGAAATAGGTAATCAGGTTAGTAATCTTGTAATGGTATGCGGACAAGCGCCAGTCCACGGGACCTGTGAGCCCTTCCAGCCCCGCTTCCCACTGCTTCGACTCTTCAGGCTTCAGGTTGGGATTCGCATTGATACCAAATCGGGTCGAACCAAACTGTTGTCCTAAAGAAGGTGCAAGGAAGCCGGTACCGTAGCCGAGGGTCAAGCGATAGTTTTCAACAAACTCCCAGCCTGCGGTCGTCTGCCAAGTACCATGCCAGCCAAACTGCTCATCGTGGTCTTCACGCCCGGAAGCTTCGAGGGTCACATCGCCAAACTGCTGCTGGCCCGTCAGATACAGTCCCGTATTGTCACGTTTATAGGTATCCGACATCGTCGTGTCTGATGACGTTAATCGCTGCTGCTGCCAGTCCACCCCTGCGCTGACAGAACCATGACCCACAATAACGTTATTACCCCACTGCAGGTTACGCTGCGTCATCCTGTCGAGCGTCGTACCATCGTTGTAACGGCCATAGATACTGCTGTAGTTGTAGTCCTTTACCTTCTGGTAGCTGGCGATAAGCTGAGAGGAGTAGATACCGGAATTAAAGTTCAGCCCCGCATCCCAGCTTTGGTTGTAGAGCTGGTTTTCATCGGCGCTGTAGGCCGGGCTATACGGCGGGCTTCCAAGATCGTAATCAGAGTTATTGGTATAGCTGTGTCCGCGGAAGAAACCGTCAAAATTCTCGTTAAATGTATGCTCGAGGCTGCCCCAAAATGTTTTATTACGAAAACCGTCGCGATCGCCGTCGTGCTCCCAGGTTGAACCAGGCTGAACGTTGAAGCCTTTATTACCCTCATAGGAGCCCGCAACCGTCGCCACCGTATCGCCAAAGCGATGGCGCAGGGTACCGTCATATTGTTGGTAACCTTTAGAACCTACCCCAGCGGTAATTTTGGATTGTTCTTTATCAGAGTGCGTAATGACGTTAATCACCCCGCCCATAGCCCCGGATCCATAAATCGCCGAACGCGGGCCGCGGATATATTCGACGCGCTGTACCAGCGATAAAGGGATCTGATTCAAATCAGGGTTATTTGTAATTCCCGGTCGGGCCATGGGAACGCCGTCAACCAGCACCAGCACCTGTTTGGCTTCAGTACCACGGATAAACAGAGAGGAGGATTGCCCCATGCCACCATTTTGCGCGACATCCACGCCAGGCAATCGGCGCATCACATCGTTCAAATCTTTCGCCTGCCAGCGCTCGATATCTTCCCGGGTAACCACATCGGTCGGCGCAAGGACCGTATTGACCGGCTGTTGAAAACGGTTTGCTGTGACCACTAACGTATCTGAATTGCTGTCCTGCGCCCAGCCGGAAAATGCCGTGACGGAGAGCGCCGTCATCAGCGAAGCTTTTTTAATCATTTTAAAGCATCCGTAATAAATAAAGGATGCCGCCGGCTCTATCAGTAGCACGCGATGATAGAAACCAAATGCGACGTATTCCGGCAGGTCTTCGGGCTTGGAGTGTTTGATGGATGAGGACTTCCCGCTAAATAACCGCAGTGTCTGCATAATGCGCTCATCCCACTTTTCCTTACCGCTGCGCGTCAGCTCCAGATTTACACTGGATTCCCTATTAACTCATAGGACCGGTAGCACGATGCTATAATCAGAAACATATAGATGTCCAGACTTCTACCGTTATATTTCCTTATATCATCAGGGCTGGACATCCCCGGCGCTTTCCCTACAATCCCCCGCGTACTTATTTTATTCAGGATGCATCATGACCCCCGAACACCTTCCTACCGAACAATATGAAGCGCAGCTGGCAGAAAAAGTCGTCCGTTTGCAGAAAATGATGGCGCCTTTCAGCGCCCCGGTTCCGGAAGTGTTTCGTTCGCCGGTCAGCCACTATCGCATGCGCGCAGAGTTCCGCCTGTGGCACGATGGCGATGACCTGTACCACATTATGTTTGATCAGCAGACCAAATCCCGCATTCGCGTCGATACCTTCCCGGCCGCCAGCGAGCTGATTAATCAGCTGATGACCGCGGTGATTGAAGGCGTACGCGATAACCCGGTACTGCGCCATAAACTGTTTCAGGTGGATTATCTGACCACCCTGAGCAATCAGGCCGTGATATCGCTGCTGTATCATAAGAAGCTCGACGATGAATGGCGTCAGCAGGCAGAGCGCTTCCGCGATGCGCTGCGAGCGCAAAATCTGAATGTGCATCTGATTGGCCGCGCTACGAAAACTAAAATCGAGCTGGATCAAGACTATATCGATGAACGTCTGCCAGTTGGCGGGCGTGAAATGATCTATCGTCAGGTTGAGAATAGCTTCACCCAGCCAAACGCGGTAATGAACGTCCAGATGCTGGAGTGGGCTATCGATGCCACCAAAGGCGCAACTGGCGACCTGCTTGAGCTGTATTGCGGTAACGGTAACTTTTCGCTGGCGTTGGCGCGTAATTTCGAACGCGTGCTGGCAACGGAAATAGCTAAACCGTCCGTCGCGGCGGCGCAATATAATATTGCAGCGAACCACATTGATAATGTGCAGATTATCCGCATGTCGGCGGAAGAGTTTACCCAGGCGATGAACGGCGTGCGGGAGTTTAACCGCCTGCAGGGCATTGATCTGAAGAGCTATCAGTGTGAGACGATTTTCGTTGATCCGCCGCGCAGTGGGCTGGATAGCGAAACGGAGAAAATGGTGCAGGCGTATCCGCGTATTCTGTATATCTCCTGCAATCCGGAGACCCTATGCCAGAACCTGGAAACGCTCAGTGAGACCCACGCGGTCACGCGCCTGGCGCTATTCGACCAGTTCCCGTATACCCATCATATGGAATGCGGCGTACTGCTAACGAAGAAGTAAAGCTGCGCGAGAAAACCCGGCAACAGCGCTGCTGCCGGGTGAGAGATTATTCCGCGACCGCGTTCTTGCGGTTGCGCAATTTGTAGCCAATCCAGAACACCATAATCACTGACAGAACTGCCGGGAAGAAGTTAGAGCCGATGTCCGGATACTCCGCGCGCACAACGGTGCTGTAAACCAACACGCCGAGAATAAAGCAAGCAGCGGCAAGCCCCGGCAAACCCACGGGCATACTACGATTCTGATAGCGCTGATGCAGGCAGTATACCGTCAGCACCAACGACAAGATGGGGAAGATGGAAAAAGGGACAATGGAGCTGAACAGCGCGGCGAAGGTACCATTAATGGATAAACCTGCGATCAGCGCCAGCAGCAGCGTACCTCTATCTTGTACTGAGTGTTTCATTGCTCGTCCTTCACGTTATTCGGAATGATTTGATATTTTTTCTTGTTCACGGCGATACCAGTAATACGCGCCTTTCGAGATCATTCTGAGCTGCAGCACCAGGCGTTCTTCCAGCTGTCGACGCTGCTCCGGGCCTACATCGAGAGCCTCAGCGCCAGCGCTAAATACGATGGTGACCATAGCTTCAGCCTGCGCTTCGGTAAAGGCGCGCGGCATATGGTTTTCGATTTCTAAATAGTCGGCAAGTTCCGCGATAAAATGCTGAATTTCACGCGCCACGGCGGCGCGAAACGCCGCAGACGTACCGGAGCGTTCCCGCAGCAGCAGGCGGAAGGCGTTCGGATTGTTGCCAATAAATTCCATAAAGGTGGAAACAGAAGTGCGAATGACGCTGCCGCCTTTCGCGATACGCTGGCGCGCCTGACGCATCAGCTGGCGCAGCATAAGCCCGCTTTCATCCACCATGGTCAGACCAAGCTCATCGACATCACGAAAATGGCGATAGAAGGACGTCGGGGCGATCCCCGCTTCCCGCGCAACTTCGCGCAGGCTTAAGCTGGCAAAACTGCGTTCAGCACTTAGCTGGCTAAATGCCGCTTCCACCAGCGAACGCCGGGTTTTTTCTTTTTGTTGCGCTCTTACGCCCATCACGTTGTCTGAATCCTTCCATAAGCCCTTCCGGCACTATACCAGAGATCAGAACCAATCGGTTTACACTGGATTGTGAATGATTGTTTACGAGCTGTTTCTGCTTTTATGCCGCAAAAAAGCACAACGATAATTGGGTTAAAGCGCGGCAAATGTTATCATCGTGTTTATTTTATGTATAAAACAGGTGAGTAATGCCATGTCACACTCTTGGGATTATGATGCAATTGTGATTGGTTCCGGTCCTGGCGGAGAAGGTGCCGCCATGGGGCTGGTGAAACAGGGAGCACGCGTTGCCGTCATTGAGCGCTACCATAACGTTGGCGGCGGTTGTACCCACTGGGGTACCATCCCGTCAAAAGCCCTCCGCCATGCCGTCAGCCGTATTATCGAGTTTAACCAAAATCCCCTCTACAGCGACCATTCCCGTCTTCTTCGTTCTTCCTTCGCCGACATCCTGAACCATGCCGACAGCGTCATTAACCAGCAAACCCATATGCGTCAGGGTTTCTATGAGCGTAACCACTGTGAAATCCTGCAGGGTAATGCCCATTTTGTTGATGACCACACTATCGCGCTGGAATGCCACGACGGTACCGTGGAAACGGTGACGGCGGAAAAGTTCGTGATTGCCTGCGGTTCACGCCCGTACCATCCGGCAGACGTTGACTTCCATCACCCGCGCATTTATGACAGCGACTCGATCCTTAGCCTGCACCACGAACCGCGCCATGTGATCATTTATGGGGCCGGGGTGATCGGCTGCGAATATGCGTCGATCTTCCGCGGAATGGAAGTGAAGGTGGATCTGATCAACACCCGCGATCGCCTGCTGGCGTTTCTCGATCAGGAGATGTCCGACTCCCTCTCCTATCACTTCTGGAATAGCGGCGTGGTCATTCGCCACAATGAAGAGTACGAAAAGATTGAGGGCGTGGATGACGGCGTCATCATGCACCTGAAATCCGGCAAAAAGCTAAAAGCGGACTGCCTGCTGTACGCTAACGGCCGCACCGGGAATACCGACTCTCTGGCGCTGGAAAATATCGGCCTGCAAACCGATAGCCGCGGTCAGTTGAAGGTCAACAGCATGTATCAAACCGCCCTGCCGCATATTTATGCCGTCGGCGATGTGATTGGCTACCCGAGCCTGGCCTCGGCCGCCTACGACCAGGGGCGCATCGCTGCCCAGGCGCTGGTGAAAGGCGAAGCCTCGGCGCATCTGATTGAAGATATCCCTACCGGTATTTACACCATTCCGGAAATCAGCTCCGTTGGCAAAACCGAGCAGCAATTGACGGCCATGAAAGTGCCTTACGAGGTAGGGCGCGCGCAGTTCAAGCATCTGGCGCGTGCGCAGATTGTCGGCATGAGCGTCGGTACGCTGAAGATCCTGTTTCATCGCGAAACGAAAGAGATCCTTGGGATTCATTGCTTTGGCGAGCGCGCGGCCGAAATTATTCACATCGGCCAGGCGATAATGGAGCAGAAAGGCGGTGGTAACACCATTGAGTACTTCGTTAACACCACCTTTAACTACCCGACGATGGCGGAAGCCTATCGGGTAGCCGCGTTAAATGGCTTAAACCGCCTGTTTTAACGCGGTGTCGAAATGGCCATCCATCTTCCCGCGGATGGCCTCTGCCAGATGTTCATAGCGGCTACGCAGCGGCGAACCCGGGCGATAAACCAGCCCCACGGTACGTCTCGGTTCCGGCTTGATACAGGGCACATAGACCACGCCATCGCGCTTTCTCTCCTGCGGCACGGCTAAGGCTGGCAGCAGCGTGATGCCGCTACCGGCAGCCACCATGTTACGCAACGTTTCGAGGCTGGTCGCCCGGAAATGCGTATCCTCGTCGGCGCCCGCTTCAAAGCAAAAGCCCATCGCCTGATCGCGCAGGCAGTGGCCGTCTTCCAGCATCAGCAGCTTTTCACCGGCCAGGTCCGACATCGGCACGCACTCGCGGTTAGCCCACGGGTGATCTTCGTAGATAGCCAGCATCATGGGCTCATCAAACAGCGGCACCTCAATAAACGCTTCGCTCTCTTTGACCAGCGCCAGAATCGCGCAGTCGAGCTTACCGCTATCAAGCTGCGCTAAAAGCTGATGGGTTTGTGCTTCATGCAGATACATTTCCAGCTTGGGAAAGGTCTGATGCAGCATCGGGATAATCAACGGCAGCAGATAAGGGCCAATCGTCGGGATCAGTCCAATATGCAGCGGCCCGGACATGGTCTCTCCCTGCTGGCTTGCCATTTCCTTCAGCACTTTGACTTCGCGTAGCACGGTACGCGCCTGATCCACCAGCAGCAGCCCTGCCTGGGTGAACAGAACCTTACGGCTGGTGCGTTCCAGCAACATCACACCGAGCTCATCCTCCAGCTTACGGATTTGTCCGCTAAGCGTAGGTTGGCTGACGTGACAAGAATCCGCCGCGCGGCGGAAGTGGCGGTGTTCGGCTAGCGCTACCAGATATTCAAGATCGCGAATATTCATTATTCATCCTCCATCGCCACGATAGTCCATGGCGATAGATAGAATAGCAACGAACGATTATCCCTATCAAGGTTTCTGTTCAATAATAAACCCATAAATGAGGAAAACTGCAGAAAATCATCGCGCTTCCTCACAGTTTTCTACCCGGATAACTAAAGCCAACGTGAACTTTTGCGGACCTTGTGTCCGCTTTTTTTTGTATAAAAAAAGCCCGGGGTTACCCGAGCTTCGTTTATTTACCGCCTTAAAAGCAGCCCCGCAGGCGAATCACACCAGGCGCTGTTTAGCGTCGGCAATCGCCTGAGCCACCTGCTGAGGAGAAACGCCGCCTTTAGCCGCACGCTTATCCAGACACGACTGCAGCGCCAGAATCGGATAGACGTCATCCGCAATCACGGAGCTAAATTTCTGCAAATCGGCCAGAGGCAGATCCTCCAGCGGCTTGCCCTGGGCAATGGCTTCCACTACCGCTTCACCGACAATATGGTGCGCTTCACGGAACGGCACACCTTTAGCAACCAGATAATCCGCCAGTTCGGTGGCATTCGCATAACCCTGCTGCGCCGCTTCTTCACAGCGCGGGCGTTTTACCTGAATACCGTCAAGCACCAGTGCCGCCATATGCATGCAGTCGAGCCAGGTATCAAGCGCGTCAAACAGCCCTTCTTTATCTTCCTGCATATCTTTGTTGTAGGCCAGCGGCAGCCCCTTGAGGGTCATCATCATGCCGGTCAGCGCGCCCTGCACGCGGCCGCATTTTCCACGGATCAGCTCCAGCGCATCCGGGTTTTTCTTCTGCGGCATCAGGGATGAGCCAGAAGTCACGCGGTCAGAAAGCTCAACAAAACTCGCTTCGCCGGTATTGAAGAAGATCAGATCTTCGGCAAAACGCGACAGGTGGACCATACCGATTGAGGCATCGGACAGCAGTTCCAGTACGTGATCGCGATCGGACACGCTGTCCAGGCTATTGCGGGTCGCCGATGCGAAGCCCAGCCAGCCGGCCAGCTGTTCACGATCGATTTCATAGGCAGTACCCGCCAGCGCTCCGCAGCCCAGCGGGCTGACGTCCAGACGTTTAAGCGCATCCTGCAGACGGCTTTCATCTCGTGCCAGCATTTCAACATAGGCCAGACACCAGTGGGCAAACGTCACCGGCTGCGCGCGCTGCAGGTGGGTATAGCCCGGCATGACGGCGTCCTGGTTATTCTCCGCCGTCTCGACCAGCGCGCTTTGTAGCTGACGATTCGCCGACAGCAGTTCCACAACGGTATCTTTGCACCACAGCTTCAGGTCTGTCGCCACCTGGTCATTACGGCTACGCCCGGTGTGCAGCTTTTTGCCCAGTTGGCCGACCTTGTCGATCAGCTTACCTTCCACCCAGCTATGAATATCTTCCGCATCGCTTTCGAGGATCTGCTGCGGGTTAGCCCGCACGTCTTCCAGCAGAATGTTCAGCGCCTCTTCCAGCTGCTGTTGTTCATCAGCGGTCAAAACGCCAACCGTCACCAGCGCTTTGGACCAGGCAACAGAGCCAACGATATCCTGCTCCGCCAGGCGATAGTCAAAGCGCAAAGAGTCGTTGAACTGTTTGAACCGCTGATCCGCTGCCTGAGTAAAACGCCCACCCCAAAGTGCCATAACATGCTTCCTTAATATCTTTGAATTTTATTGCCCGGCGGCGCTACGCTTACCGGGCCGACAAAATGATAAATTGATTATGCGAGAATACGCGTGCCGATCGGCGTGCCGTTAAACAACGCAGGGAGCTGCTCCGCGTGACGCCAGGAGGCGATATCGACCGGGCGGCCTAATGTCCGCGCCGCGTCCAGGGCCGCATTCACTTTGACGATCATGCCGTCGGTGATAATGCCCTGCTCGATCAGCTGTTCAGCCTTCTCGGCGGTCATTTCCGCAATGCGCTGCCCTTTGCCATCTAGAATGCCGCTTACATCAGACAGCAGAATCAGGTCTGCGCCGAGCGTTGCCGCCAGCGCGGTCGCCGCCTGGTCGGCGTTGACGTTCATCAACTCGCCTTCATCGGTGACGCCGATAGAGCTAACGACCGGCATATAACCGCCCGCCAGCAGCGAGTTAATCAGCGCCGGAGAACCCGGCTGAGCGTATCCGACATGACCAAGCTCTTCATCAAGCTGCGTCACTTTGACGCTATCGCCGTCACCGAGGAATAGCCCAACGGCAGCCAGTCCATGCTTCTTCGCCCACGCCAGCAGCGTTTTGTTGGCGGTTCCCGCCAGCGCGCCGGTAATAATGTCGATCTGATCCGCCGGCGTGACCCGCAGACCGTTTTTCTTGTTCACCGGCAGGTTGAGCTGCTTCATGAGTTCATCCACCACGCAGCCGCCGCCGTGCACAATAATCAGCGGGCGCTGATGGGATTCGCGGTAGTTCACCAGTGCCGTAAACAAGCGCTCAAGCGCTTCTTCGCTGTCCAGCAGGACGCCGCCAAGTTTGATAATTAAAGGATTCATCATCACACCTTAAATAAGAGACTGCGTCTCAGCGAAGCCGAAACGAATATTTGCGCACTGCACGGCCTGCGCGGCCGCGCCTTTCAGCAGGTTATCTTCCGCCGCCACCACGATGATATGTTCATCCTGGACCGCAAAACCGATATCACAGAATGGCAGACCCACGACATTTTTCAATGCAGGGACACCTTTATCGTATAAACGTACCAGCGGTTTTTCCGCATAGGCCTGCTGGAACACCGCCGCCACCTGCTCTTTGCTCACGCCGGGTTTTAGACGGCAGGTGATGGTCTCCAGAATTCCGCGCTTAAAATTGCCCAGATGCGGAGTAAAAATCACGTCCGCGCCCAGGTGGGTTGAAATTTCCGGGTGATGACGGTGGTTGAAAACGCCGTAGGGTTGCAGGCTGACTTCGCAGAAGCTATTGCCGATAGAGGCTTTACGCCCGGCGCCGCTTACCCCGCTGGTCGCGTTGATCACCGGCCACTGGTTAAGATCCAGCAGCCCCGCCTCGATCAGCGGTTTTAACGATAGCTGAGCCGCCGTCGGGTAGCAGCCCGGTACGGCGATCAGATTGGCTTCTTTTAGCTTTTCGACGCTCCACTCGGCCAGGCCGTAAACCGCCTGCTCCAACAGTTCAGGGTACTGATGAGTGAAACCGTAATATTTTTCATAGAAGGCGCCGTCATTCACGCGGAACGCCCCGGAGAGATCGAACACGACGCAGCCTGCGGCGAGGAACTGCGGCGCCAGGTCATGGCTCACCTCGTGCGCGGTGGCGAGGAAAACCACATCCACTCCGGCGCTAAACTCGCTGATATCGGACATCGGCTGCAGCGGCAGATCGACAATGCCTTTCAGCTGCGGATGCAAATCGGAAACTAATTTTCCCGCATCATTGCTTTGCGCGGAGACCGTCAATGCGGTTATGGTCATATGAGGATGGCGATTTACATAGGCCACTAGCTCTGCGCCGGCATAACCGCTGGCGCCCACAATCAGCGTGTTCAACATTGGGGCTCTTCACCTTCTTGCTTACGTATATTTGCCCTGGAAGACCGTTGCCTTCCCCACCCTGTTGAGCCGTAAGAGCATCATCCTTATATTCGATGGGTTTTCTTACGCTCAACGATAATGTATTTTTATTCACAAATAATGCATGAATATTGATACTATCACGACCCGAGGTGTGTCAACAATGAAAAACAAATTACCGCCCTTTATCGAGATTTACCGCGCGCTGATCGCCACACCTTCCATCAGCGCAACCGAAGAGGCGCTGGATCAGAGCAATGAGTCTTTAATCAATTTACTGGCTGGCTGGTTCCGTGATATAGGCTTTAATGTTGAAGTTCAGCCGGTACCGGACACGCGCAATAAATTCAACCTGCTGGCCAGCAGCGGCCACGGCGCTGGCGGCCTGCTGCTTGCCGGGCACACCGATACCGTCCCGTTTGATGATGGCCGCTGGACCCGCGACCCTTTTACCCTGACCGAGCACGACAATAAGCTGTACGGTCTCGGCACCGCGGATATGAAAGGCTTCTTCGCTTTTATTCTCGACGCCCTGCGCGACGTTGACGTCACTCAGCTCAAAAAGCCGCTCTATATTCTGGCGACGGCCGATGAAGAGACCAGCATGGCCGGCGCCCGCTACTTCGCCGAGACGACCCAACTGCGACCGGACTGCGCCATTATCGGTGAGCCCACGTCGCTGCAGCCGATACGCGCGCACAAAGGCCACATGTCCAACGCGGTTCGCATTCAGGGGCAGTCGGGCCACTCCAGCGACCCGGCACGCGGCGTCAACGCGATTGAACTGATGCACGACGCCATTGGCCGCATTATGCAGCTGCGCGACGACTTAAAAGAGCGTTATCACTATGCCGCCTTTACCGTTCCCTGGCCGACGCTCAACCTCGGCGCCATCCACGGCGGCGATGCCTCCAACCGCATTTGCGCCTGCTGCGAACTGCACATGGATATTCGTCCGCTACCCGGAATGACGCTCAACGATCTCAACGGGCTGCTGAACGAGGCGCTGGCGCCGGTGAGCGAGCGCTGGCCTGGCCGCCTGACCGTTTCTGAACTGCATCCGCCGATCCCCGGTTACGAATGTCCGCCGGACCATAAGCTGGTTGAGGTCGTAGAAAAACTCCTCGGCGCGCAAACCGACGTGGTGAACTACTGTACCGAAGCGCCGTTTATTCAGACTCTCTGCCCGACGCTGGTGTTAGGCCCGGGCTCTATCAACCAGGCCCATCAGCCGGATGAGTACCTGGAAACGCGCTTTATTAAGCCGACCCGCGAGCTCATCACTCAGGTGGTCCACCATTTTTGCTGGCATTAAATACGCATTCTCTCGGGCGATTTCATCCGCGCGAGAGGGTGACAATTATCACATTTTCATAAGCAACACTTATCAAGCGACCTCCGAGTTAAATTTCGCAAATTGCCGCCATTTATTCGTTTGCTGAAGCGATTTCGCAACAATTGACGTGGGGGTTTTTACGTGGCTTTATAAAAGACGGTTGCTTATCCACTGCTCAAATTATCGAGCGCCGGATATAACAAAATAAAATGAGATGGGGTGTCTGGGGTAACATGAACGAACAATATTCCGCTTTGCGTAGTAATGTCAGTATGCTCGGTAAGGTGCTGGGCGACACCATCAAGGATGCGCTAGGAGAAAACATTCTTGATCGTGTCGAAACTATCCGTAAGTTGTCCAAATCTTCTCGCGCTGGCAATGAAGCCAACCGCCAGGAACTGCTCACCACGTTGCAAAACTTGTCCAACGACGAGCTACTGCCGGTGGCGCGCGCCTTTAGCCAGTTTCTGAACCTGGCGAATACCGCTGAGCAATACCACAGCATTTCGCCAAAAGGCGAAGCGGCCAGTAATCCGGAAGTGATTGCCCGCACCCTGAGAAAGCTTAAAGAGCAACCCAACCTCAACGAAACCATTATTAAGCAAGCCGTTGAATCCCTGTCGCTGGAACTGGTGCTGACCGCGCACCCGACCGAAATCACGCGTCGTACGCTGATCCATAAGATGGGTGAAATCAACAGCTGCCTGAAGCAGCTCGATAACAACGACATTGCGGACTATGAACGTCATCAGGTCATGCGCCGTCTGCGCCAGCTGATTGCCCAGTCGTGGCACACCGATGAAATCCGCAAACATCGCCCGACCCCGGTGGATGAAGCGAAATGGGGCTTCGCAGTTGTTGAAAATAGCCTGTGGGAAGGCGTACCGAACTACCTGCGCGAGCTGAATGAACAGCTGGAAGACAACCTGAACTATCGGCTGCCGGTCGACTTTGTTCCGGTTCGCTTTACTTCCTGGATGGGCGGCGACCGCGACGGCAACCCGAACGTGACTGCCGACATTACCCGCCACGTCCTGCTACTCAGCCGCTGGAAAGCAACCGATCTGTTCCTGAAAGACGTCCAGGTGCTGATTTCCGAGCTATCAATGGTCGAGTGCACCGATGAGCTGCGCGATCTGGCAGGCGCGGAAGGCGCGCAGGAACCCTATCGTTACCTGATGAAAAAGCTGCGCACGCAGCTGATGGAGACGCAGGCCTGGCTGGAAGCGCGCCTGAAAGGGCAGAAACTGCCGAAACCAGCGGGTCTTATCACGCAAAACGAGCAGTTGTGGGAACCGCTTTACGCCTGTTACCAATCGCTGCAAGCCTGCGGCATGGGCATTATCGCCAATGGCGAGCTGCTCGACACCCTGCGCCGCGTAAAAGCCTTTGGCGTACCGCTGGTGCGTATCGATATCCGTCAGGAAAGCACCCGCCACACCGAAGCGCTGGGCGAAATGACCCGCTATCTCGGCATCGGCGACTATGAAAGCTGGTCAGAAGCCGATAAGCAGGCCTTCCTGATCCGCGAACTGAACTCTAAACGCCCTCTGCTGCCGCGCCAGTGGGAGCCAAGCGAAGAAACTCGCGAAGTGCTTGAGACGTGCAAAGTCATCTCCGAGGCGCCGCGCGGCTCGATTGCGGCCTACGTGATTTCAATGGCCAAAACGCCGTCAGACGTCCTGGCAGTACATCTGCTGCTGAAAGAGGCTGGCATCGGCTTCGCGCTGCCGGTCGCCCCGCTGTTCGAAACCCTGGACGACCTGAATAACGCCGACGACGTCATGACCCAACTGCTGAATATCGACTGGTATCGCGGCTTTATCCAGGGCAAACAGATGGTCATGATTGGCTATTCCGACTCGGCGAAAGATGCGGGCGTGATGGCCGCCTCCTGGGCGCAGTACCAGGCGCAGGACGCCTTAATTAAGACCTGTGAAAAAGCCGGTATTGAGCTGACCCTGTTCCACGGTCGCGGTGGTTCTATCGGTCGCGGCGGCGCGCCGGCGCACGCGGCCCTGCTCTCTCAGCCTCCGGGAAGCCTGAAAGGCGGCCTGCGCGTCACCGAACAGGGCGAGATGATCCGCTTTAAATACGGCCTGCCGGAAGTCACCATCAGCAGCCTATCGCTCTATACCAGCGCGATTCTGGAAGCCAACCTGCTGCCGCCGCCGGAGCCCAAAGCGCAATGGCGCGACATCATGGCCGAGCTATCAGATGTCTCCTGCGAGATGTACCGCGGCTACGTGCGTGAAAATAAAGATTTTGTTCCTTACTTCCGTTCCGCAACGCCGGAGCAGGAGCTGGGTAAACTGCCGCTGGGCTCGCGTCCGGCAAAACGTCGCCCGACCGGCGGCGTCGAGTCGCTGCGCGCCATTCCGTGGATCTTCGCGTGGACGCAAAACCGCCTGATGCTGCCAGCCTGGCTGGGCGCCGGCGCCGCGCTGCAAAAAGTCGTTGAAGGCGGCAAGCAGAGCGAGCTGGAAAGCATGTGCCGCGACTGGCCGTTCTTCTCTACCCGCCTCGGCATGCTGGAGATGGTCTACTCAAAAGCCGACCTGTGGCTGGCGGAATATTACGATCAGCGTCTGGTGAAACCGGAACTATGGAAGCTCGGTGAAGAGCTGCGCCAACTGCTGTCCGCCGATATCAACGTGGTGCTGGCAATCGCCAACGACTCCCACCTGATGGCCGACCTGCCGTGGATCGCGGAGTCCATCCAGCTGCGTAATATCTATACCGACCCGTTAAACGTGCTCCAGGCCGAGCTGCTCCATCGTTCACGCCTGGCGGAAGAGAAAGGTGAAAAACCGGATCCGCGCGTTGAACAAGCGCTGATGGTCACTATCGCCGGCGTTGCGGCAGGCATGCGTAACACCGGCTAGTTCGCCTTGCGGAACCTGTAGCCCGGCTAAGCGTAGCGCGAGCCGGGTTAAAAACCGTAGCTCCGGTAAGCATCACGTTTACCGGAGCTATTTTTTATTAGTGGTGCAGCATTTCGTCGACAATCTGCTCTTTGTGCAGCGCATAAGGATAGTAGGTTGGCCAGTTATCCATCTCTTTCAGCAGCGCGTCCTGGGACTCATCGCCCATGAAGATGTGGAAATGCTGGGACTTGCGCGGCGCGATAGTATGATCGCTAAACTGAACAAACTTCGGCGCTTTTGAATCCGCCTGCTGGCATTCGAACAGGTAGCGCACGCCTTTTTTACCGGATGCGTAGGTCAGAATTTTGTAACCGGAATAGCTGTACTTACAGGCGTTGACGGTTTTCCCGACGTGAAACTCCATGACGTTATCCTCGATACCAATTTGGTCGACATCGGTAGCGTAGCCCTTCTTATAATATTCCCGATATTCCGCCACGCTTTTACCGGCCTTTTTGGCCTTCTGCTCCAGAACCGGATCTAAATCCCCGTTCAGCAGATAGGGGTTAACCGACTGCCAGATCCCCTCCCAGTCGCTCAGCGCCCTGTCCTTTACGTCCTGGTCGGCAAAAATACCTTCGCTCGCCTTTTGTTCCGCTTCGGTCAGCGCCGGGCCATGGCCAGGGTGACCGTGGGCAAAAGCCTGGCTGCTCGCCATTACCATGCCAATGCCAAACGCCAGCGCGGAAATCTTTTTGGTCATCACTCTCTCCTGAGTTTAGGTTTGCAATAATATGTTACGATATAACATATCAATTAAATCTTACAATACTCTTCGCAGAAAAACCGCGCGGCTTTTCCCTCTGTCAGTTTGTTAGGTATGATGAAAAGAGATCGCATTACGCGGAGAGAGAATGAATAGCGATATTAATCAGGCCATTGATTCTTTTATTAAAGGCCCAGCGGTAATCGGCAAAATCCGCTTTTCCACAGAGACCAGACCGGCTTCTGAGAATGCGCTATGCGTCGATTTTCCGCGCCTCGAAATCATGCTTGCAGGCCAGCTTCACGATCCAGCGATTAATGCCGAACGCACCCAGCTCATGCCGCACGATGTGCTGTATATTCCCGCTGGCGGATGGAATGACCCGCAATGGATGACGCCCTCCACTCTGCTCACTATTTTATTTGGTAAACAGCAGCTGGAATTCGTCCTGCGCCACTGGGACGGCAGCGCGCTTAACGTGCTGGATAAACAGCAGGTTCCACGCCGCGGTCCCCGGGTCGGCTCTTTTCTGCTGCAGGCATTGAATGAAATGCAGATGCAGCCGCGGGAGCAGTACACGGCCCGCTTTATCGTCACCAGCCTGCTCAGCCACTGTGCCGATCTGCTGGGCAGCCAGGTACAAACCTCATCGCGCAGCCAGGCGCTTTTTGAAGCGATTCGTAAGCATATTGACGCCCACTTTGCCGACCCATTAACCCGGGAGTCGGTGGCGCAGGCGTTTTATCTCTCGCCAAACTATCTATCCCATCTGTTCCAGAAATGCGGGCCAATGGGCTTTAACGAGTATCTGAATCACATCCGCCTGGAGCAGGCCCGAATGCTGTTAAAAGGTCACGATATGAAAGTAAAAGATATCGCCCACGCGTGCGGTTTCGCCGACAGCAACTACTTCTGCCGCCTGTTCCGCAAAAACACCGAACGCTCGCCGTCAGAGTATCGCCGTCAATATCATAGCCAGCTGACGGAAAAAACGGCCTCAGCAAAAAACTAGATTTTTGTGTGTTAAACCTGACTTTTGTGCGCACTTTTACTTCCACTTTAATCCGTATTACGGGATAAACGTGATCTAAATCATCCTTACTCATAATGCGTACATTTATCCAGTTTTTGGCAAATTTGTCATCTGGCGACCCTTCGAGTGAAAGCCGTATTCTTACCTCAACGACACTACCGAATTATGTACTGAGGAAAGAATCATGGAACTCTATCTGGACACCGCAAACGTAGCAGAAGTTGAACGCCTGGCGCGTATCTACCCGCTGGCCGGCGTGACCACCAACCCGAGCATTATCGCTGCCGGTAAAACGCCGGTTTGGGATGTTCTGCCGCGCCTGCAAAAAGCCGTCGGCCCGGAAGGTATTTTGTTCGCCCAGACCATGAGCCGCGACGCGCAGGGCATGGTGGAAGAAGCCAAACGCCTGAGCAACGCCGTCCCCGGTATCGTGGTAAAAATCCCGGTCACTGCCGAAGGCCTTGCCGCTATCAAATTGTTGAAAAAAGAAGGCATCCCTACACTTGGCACGGCGGTCTACAGCGCCTCTCAGGGCCTGCTGGCCGCGCTGGCCGGGGCAAAATATGTTGCCCCTTACGTAAACCGCGTCGATGCCCAGGGCGGTGACGGCATCCGCATGGTCCAGGAGCTGCAGTCCCTGCTGGAACTGCATGCGCCGGAAAGCAAAGTGCTGGCCGCCAGCTTCAAAACTCCACGCCAGGCGCTGGATTGCCTGTTAGCCGGTTGCGAAGCTATCACCCTTCCGTTAGATGTAGCGCAACAAATGCTCGGTACCCCTGCGGTAGAGTCAGCCATTGAGAAGTTTGAGCAGGACTGGAATAACGCCTTTGGAACTCTGAACCTGTAACCCGATCGGCGAGCCGCCCAGGGGGGTGGCATCACGGTCATCCAGGAGGAATAGAAATGGATCGCATTATTCAATCACCCGGTAAGTATATTCAGGGCGCAGACGCAATGACTCGCCTTGGCGGCTACCTCAAACCGCTGGCTGAACGCTGGCTCATCGTTGGCGATAAATTCGTACTCGGTTTTGCCGAAGAAAAACTGCGTAAAAGCCTGGCGGATGCTGGGCTGGTCGGTGAAATCGCTCCGTTTGGCGGTGAATGCTCACACAATGAAATCAATCGCTTACGTGGTATCGCCGATTCTGTCCAATGCACAGCCGTGCTCGGTATCGGCGGCGGCAAGACGCTGGATACCGCAAAAGCATTAGCACATTTTATGAATCTTCCGGTGGTTATTGCGCCGACGATTGCTTCCACCGATGCGCCGTGCAGTGCGCTCTCGGTCATTTATTCCGATGATGGCGAGTTTGATAGCTATCTGATGCTGCCGCGCAACCCGAACATGGTTATTGTTGACTCGCAAATCGTAGCTGGGGCCCCGGCACGCCTGCTGGCAGCCGGTATCGGCGACGCGCTGGCGACCTGGTTTGAAGCGCGTGCCTGCTCCCGCAGCGGCGCGACCACCATGGCTGGCGGTAAATGCACCCAGGCGGCGCTGGCGCTGGCTGAACTGTGCTACAACACGCTGATTGAAGAGGGTGAAAAAGCCATGCTGGCGGCAGAGCAGCACGTTGTGACGCCTGCGCTGGAACGGGTGATTGAAGCTAATACCTACCTGAGCGGCGTCGGGTTTGAAAGCGGCGGCCTGGCGGCTGCGCACGCTATTCACAACGGTCTGACCGCTATTCCGGACGCTCACCACTACTATCATGGTGAAAAAGTGGCTTTCGGTACGCTTACGCAGCTGGTACTGGAAAACGCGCCGGTGGAAGAGATCGAAACCGTAGCGGCGCTGTGCCATAGCGTCGGGCTGCCTATCACCCTGGCGCAGCTGGATATTAAAACCGATATCCCGGGCAAAATGCGTACCGTCGCGGAAGCCGCCTGCGCGGAAGGTGAGACCATCCACAATATGCCCGGCGGCGCGACGCCGGATCAGGTCTATGCGGCGCTTCTGGTCGCCGACCAATACGGTCAACGCTTCCTGCAAGAGTGGGAATAACCTCTGCACACACCTGCTTCGGCGGGTGTGTTCTTTCATGTTCTTTTCATCCCCCATTGTCAGCCTGAATGATGTGTTTTATAGTGCGATTTTCCTCCGGATGTATCGTAGACATGCAATCATCAGATCGAAGAATGAGCATTTATGCCATTCTGCAACAGAACAAAAAAGTCGTCGTCAATGAACTCGCCGAAAAGTTCGGCGTCACCAAAATGACCATCCGTCGCGACCTGTCTTTCTTTGAAAAACAAGGTATTGTAAAAACAACCTACGGCGGGGCCTATTTGACAAGCGGTGCCAGCGTCGAGCCCAGTTTCCAGCTCAAATCAATACAGATGGTCGATGACAAGCATCTGATTGGCCAGAAAGCCGCCGAACTGGTTGAGGATGGCGATACGATTATTATCGATTGCGGTACCACGCCACTGGCCCTGGCACAGTTTATTTTTGATAAAAAAATCATGGTGATAACGAATTCCGTTCCAGTAGTTAATCTATTGAAAGGGAGAAAAAATATTAAATTAATCGTGGCACCAGGTGAGTACGAGGACGATACCCAAGGGATGATCTCCTTCAGCACCGCTGATTTCTTTCGTAATATCCATGCCGATAAGGTCTTCCTCAGTACTCAGGGTATTAACGAACTGGGAGAACTGACGGTACCCAAAATGACCGATGCCCACGTCAAGCAAGCGCTGATGCGTGCTGGAAGGCAAAAAATACTACTGGCAGACAGAAGCAAGTTTGGCCAAACATTTCTTGCTGGCCACGCTCGTCTGGCTGACCTCGACCTCGTTATCAGCCAGACCGACCTCCCCAACGACACCCTCTCTCTGATTAAAACGCAAAACGTACAGCTATTGCTGGCAGATACTCACTCCTGATCGCACAGACGTCTGACAACAGGCGTCTGTGTTTTTTTGCACCCTTATAATGTTTCATTTGGATTCATTAAAGCCAAAAGAAACAAAATAGATCATTTTTTTATTGACAAAAGAACACCTCAGGCGTGGAATAGGGATACCCACTCCAGAATTGAGGTCTTTATGAACGGATTACTGAGCTTCAAACCCACCAACAACGATTGTGATTTCAATCGTATCGCCAAAAAACAAGATCAGATGTTCCACCGCGTGGCGACCATTTGCCCGGAACGCGCGGAGATCATCACCGAATCCTTCAAACGTTCTGAGGGTAAATCCATTGTGATTCGCCGGGCGTTAGCGATGGCCGATATTCTGGAAAAGATGACTATCTATATCGAACCGGACATGCTGATCGTCGGTAATCAGGCAAGCGCCAATTTTGCCGCCCCGGTGTTCCCGGAATACTCGTTTAACTGGGTCATTGACGAGCTGGACGAGTTCGATAAACGTTCAGGCGACAGCTTTCAGGTTGCTGAAGAAACCAAAGCACGCTTGCGTGTGCTGCAGGATTATTGGCAGGGGAAAACACACCAGGATGAAGTGTTGACTAACCTACCGCAAATAAACCGCCTGGCAGAAAAACAGGGGGTACTACACCGCGGCGGTATCAGTATGTCTGGCGATGGCCATATCATTCCGAACCATGACTTTGTACTGGAAGTCGGCTACGGTGGGATGCGTGATATCGCAAAACAACATCTGGCGGAAGACCAGGACCTGACTGAAGAACAGACGGATTTCTACCAGGCGGTCATCATCACCATGGATGCGGCGCTGCATTACTGCAAACGCTTCTCTCTGTTGGCAAAAGAAGAGGCGGAAAAAACCGCCGATGCTAAACGCCGTAACGAACTACTGACGATGAGCGAAATGTTCGCTCACCTGATGGAAGGCAAAGCACAAAGCTTCTACGAAGCGGTAGAAACCGTCTACCTGACTCACCTGCTAATGATGATCGAAAGTAACGGTCATTCCTTCTCTTTCGGCCGTTTTGACCAGTACATCTGGCCGTTCTACGAGGCGGATATCAACTCCGGAAAAATCAGCAAAGAAAAAGCGCTGGAGATCCTGACCCACTTCTTCATCATGACCAACAGTCTGAATAAAGTGCGCCCGTGGGGCCACACGCAGTACAGCGGCGGCTACCCGCTTTACTCCAACCTGATGGTTGGCGGTATGAAGCCGGACGGCACCGACGGTACCAACGACCTCTCTTATTTATCGCTGGAAGCCATGGCATTGACCGGCCTGCCAGAGCCAAACCTGAGCGTACGTTTCTCTAAAGATACCCCGCACTCGCTGATGCAGGATTCAGCAAAACTGATCCGTAAAGGATTCGGCATGCCGTCCATCTTCTGCGACGAAGTGGTTATCCCGGCGATGATGACTCTCGGCCTGACGGAAGAAGTCGCGCGTGAATATGCCTCAATGGGTTGTGTCGAAACCGCGATTCCGGGGCGCTGGGGCCATCGAGCCACCGGGATGACCTACGTAAACTTCGGCAAAATTCTTGAACTGGTGATGAACAACGGCTGCGACCCGGCAACTGGCGTACAGCTGGTCAAAGTCAACGGTAAGGAAGGTCGTGAGATTAATTATGAATCTTATGATGAAGTCTGGGCCGCGTGGAATCAGCTGCTGGAATTCTACTCCGATCTGGCTGTTGATTGTGACCTGGTCTGCGACCGTGCGCTGAAATATCACGATGCCGACGCCTTTGCTTCTGCCACCATCAACTGCTCGCTGGAGCGCGGCAAAACCCTGAAAAATGGCGGCGCTGAATATGACTTCGTTAGCTCATCCAATATCGGTCCATCAGTGGTTGGCGACAGTCTGGCAGCGGTGAAAAAGCTGGTCTTTGATGACAAGGTGTTGACACTGAAGCAGCTTCGCGATGCGATGGACTGCAACTTTGAAGGCATCGAAGGCGCCCGCGTGCGTAAACTGTGCCGTAACGCGCCGAAGTTCGGTAACGATATCGACTACGTTGATCACATCGTCGCCGACGTATTCGAGTCCTACCTGAAGCTGCTGCCGAAATACAAAACCGACCGTTACGGTAAGGGACCGAAGGGCTGTGGGTACACCATGTCCACCTCCAATATCACTTCATATGTACCAAACGGTTTTGACGTTGGCGCAACTCCGGATGGCCGCCTGGCCACTCTACCGCTGAACGAAGGCGCATCACCATGCCTTGGCGCGGACAAAGAAGGCCCGACTGCGGTGATCAACTCCGTCGCGAAACTGCCTAACCAGAAAATCGCCGGTGGCCAGCTGCTGAACATGAAATTTACACCGAGCGCGCTGGAAGGCGACGATAATCTGGAGAAATTCACTCATTTCATGGAAGCCAGTCGCGAGAAAAATATCTTCCATAACCAGTTCAACATCATCGATTCGAATCTTTTACGCGCGGCTAAAGAGCGCCCGGAAGATTATCCGAATCTGATGGTCCGCGTTGCGGGTTACTGCGCTCTGTTCTCGACGCTGATGCCGGAAGCGCAGGACGCGATTATTGCCCGCACAGAACTGGCCTGGTAGATATCCCGACATACTTCGAGTTGCAGTTACGTTGTTAAGGACGCTTATAGCGTCCTTATCCTGCCACCCGAATTATTTAGGGTATATATGGAGGTAATATGAGAACTGGCCTGATTTCACGCATTCAGCGTTACTCGACCAAAGACGGTCCAGGAATACGTAGTACCGTATTTATGCAGCAATGTAATTTACGCTGCCAGTGGTGTGCGAATCCGGAGACTATCAGACCAGGTTTCAACGTTTTCTGGTTTAAGGAACGCTGCCGCCAGTGTGGCACCTGCGCTAAGGCCGCAGTCAATAACACCATTACCATGGCGACACCGGGTAACGGCGTGAATATCGATCGAAAAAACTGTACCAACCTGCTGGATATGGTCGATATGTGCCCCTATGACGGTTACGAAAAAGTGGGTAAGGAGATGTCCTCCCACGAGTTGGCCAATCTGCTGCTGCGCGATAAATCATTTTACGACTCCAGCCACGGTGGCGTTACTTTTTCCGGCGGCGAGCCTGCACTGCAGGCTGAGTTCGTCAGGGAGACGGCTCTACTGTTAAAAGAGGCGGATGTGCACGTTTGCCTTGATACTGCCGGGCATATTCGCTGGGAGAAACTGCGCCCGCTGATCGAAGCGGTCGATCTGGTCTCTTACGATTTTAAGGCCTTTGATGCCGAGACGCATCTCGCCTGTACCGGCGTAGATAATCGGTTGATCCTTGAAAATGCCAAAGCGATCGCGGCGATGGGTACCCCCATGCTTGCGCGCATGGTCATTGTCCCCACACGTAATGACGATCCGGAAGATATCCGTCAACGCCTGGATTTTATCCGCAAGCTGGGCGCTGCGGTTCAGCAGGTCGATATTCTGGAATATCACATCTACGGTGTTGGAAAGTATCAAAAACTTGGCATGCCCTATCTTCTGAATAATATTCCTGGCTGCCAGCGAGAAATGACAGAGCAAATAAAACATTACGCCGAAGAAATTGGTCTGAAAGCAACCATAGGCGGCTAAAGGATAAACATGTTAAATTTTATCATTACTGAAACCTACAAAGAAATGAGTGAGCTGGCGGCTAGTCGGGTAGCGATTGCGCTAGCGAAAAAACCGAATTTGGTGATGGCATTACCTACCGGAGGAACTCCTGTGGGCCTTCTTGCAGAAATGAGTCGAATGGCTAAAAGCGCAGAGGCTAATTTCGCACACGCCAGATCATTTAACATTGATGAATATATCCCGCTAAAGAAGGACGATCCGCAAAGCTATTACTGGTTTTTAGAGCACTATTTTTATCAGCACGCTAATATCCCTTGTGAAAATACCTTTGCACCCAACGTTCTGGCTGAAGATTTAAACGCAGAATGCGCACGCTATGAGCGTGAAATTCAGGCGCAAGGTGATTTTGATATCACTATCCTTGGCATTGGTCACGATGGGCATATTGGTTTTAACGAACCTCATCCCACTCATAGCCCTGTCTGCCATATTATTGATCTTAATGAAGAAACCATAGAGGCCAACGCTCGATTCTTCTCACGTAAAGAAGATGTGCCGCTACGGGCGATAACGCTCGGTATGGGAACTATTCTAAGAAGTAAAGAAATTGTCCTGATTGCTAACGGTAAATCAAAAGCGGCGGTCATTAAACAGCTTCATGAGTGCACTCGTGTCGACCCATTATTCCCCGCCTCGTTCTTACTGATGCATCCAGACGTAACCATTATTTGCGACCGCGAGGCAGCATCGCTCATCAACGCATAAGGTGGATATATGAAAATCCAGAGTGAACGTGTTTGGCTAGCGGGTGGTTTCTATCCGGCGCAGCTGACCCTGGAAAATGGTGTTATCAGCGATATCACGCTGGGGCTCAGCCCAAATGTTGACCAGGACTATGGCTCACGGCGCATAATACCAGGGTTGATTGACACTCATGCCCACGGCGCCTGGGACTATGATACTAACGAAGACGATCCTGAGGGGCTTCGACGCTGGACGTATCGTCTGCCGGAAGAAGGCGTCACCGCGTTTTGTCCCACGACCGTGACCGATGAAGATACCACTCTGTTTGCTGCGCTGGAAAATATCTCGCGCGTTATGGATGAAGGTTACCAGGGTGCGGAAATTCTCGGCATCCATCTGGAAGGGCCATTTCTTAGCCAGCTTTACCGCGGCGCACAGCCGGAAAAACAGATTCGGCCGGCCAGCGTCAGCGCGTTTCAAGCCTTTGAACGTGCAGCTCATGGGCGAATCATCGCCATCAGCCTTGCGCCAGAAGAAGATGCCGAATTGGCGTTAACACGCTATTGCACTCAGCAAGGTATCGTGGTCAATCTGGGTCATTCGGATGCCTCCTTCGAACAGGCTTTGGAAGCGGTCGCTAATGGCGCAAAAAATGTCACCCATGTTTTCAACGGGATGGCGAAATATGTCAACCGTGAACCGGGCCTTTTGGGCGCCGCGCTCCGACTCGACGGTCTTTACGGCGAATTGATCGCCGACGGCATTTTTGTGAGCCTGGTTTCTGCCGCTAATCTCTATCGCATTAAGAATGATGATGACGTCATTATGATTAGCGATTCAATGAAATCAAAAGGTTGCCCTCCTGGCCGCTATATGTTTGGTGGTGAACCAATGATTTTAGGTCCGGATGGTGCAACCCGACGTGAAAATGGTGTACTGGTGGGCAGTACTCTACAGCTGAATCGCGGGCTCTATAATATGGTTGAGGGTGCGACAGTACCCTTTGCCTCAGCATTAAAATCCTGCACCATCAACCCCGCCAGATTGTTAGGGTTAGAGAACCGGAAAGGTAAATTACAGCGCGGATTCGATGCTGACATCGTTATATTAGAAGATGACTATCAGGTTAATACAACATACTGCAAAGGAGTCATCGCCTATTCAGTAAATTAACCTTTTTAATTACCGAGCATAAAACAAATAAGCGGACATTGAAAAATGGCTGCTATTTTCTTACGCCTTTAAATTATTAAAAATATTACCTTGTAAAGTATTTAATAAAATGCGACAGAGATAACATTAACCTTTCTCTTATTCCCTTAAAAATAAAACCACAAAAACAAAGCGGTTATAACACCGCAATACCCATCGCAGGGTCAGCCAGTATAAATGCCCTCACGGTCACGCTGGCTTCAGGATTTTATTTTCTAAGAGAACGATAATGAATATATTGGGTTATCTCCAGAAGGTGGGGCGTGCGCTAATGGTGCCAGTCGCCACATTGCCCGCAGCAGCAATTTTAATGGGTATCGGATATTGGATTGATCCCAATGGTTGGGGAAGTTCTAATGCTCTTGCAGCGTTATGTATTCAGTCCGGTGCCGCCATTATCGATAATATGGGCGTACTTTTTGCCGTAGGAGTCGCATACGGCATGTCAAAAGATAAAGACGGCGCGGCCGCGCTGGCAGGATTTGTGGGTTTCCTGGTATTAACCACACTTTGCTCGCCAGCCGCCGTTGCAATGATCCAAAAAATACCGGCAGATCAGGTACCTGCCGCCTTTAGCAAAATTAAAAACCAGTTTATCGGTATCATGGTGGGAATTATCGCCGCCGAGCTTTACAATCGTTTCAGCAGCGTCGAGTTACCAAAAGCGCTCTCCTTTTTCAGCGGCCGCCGTCTGGTACCGATCATCACCTCTTTCGCCATGATTATCGTTGCCTTCATACTGATGTTTATCTGGCCAGTGGTGTTCAGCGGCCTGGTGAGCTTTGGCGAACATATCCAGAAGCTAGGTTCACTGGGAGCTGGAGTCTACGCCTTCTTCAACCGCCTTTTGATACCCGTTGGTCTGCATCACGCTCTCAACTCGGTGTTCTGGTTTGATGTAGCCGGTATTAACGATATCCCCAATTTCCTCGGCGGCGCACAGTCGCTTGCTTCAGGCAAAGCGGTACTCGGCATTACCGGCCGCTACCAGGCTGGTTTCTTCCCGATCATGATGTTTGGCCTGCCGGGAGCTGCACTGGCGATTTATCAATGCGCACGCCCGGAAAACAGAGCCAAAGTCATGGGTATTATGATGGCCGGCGCCTTTGCCGCCTTCTTTACCGGGATCACCGAGCCACTGGAATTCTCCTTTATGTTTGTAGCGCCCGTGCTGTACGTCATTCACGCGGCCCTGACTGGCCTCTCGGTCTTCATTGCTGCCAGCATGCACTGGATTGCCGGTTTTGGCTTCAGCGCCGGTTTGGTTGACATGGTGCTGGCCTCGCGTAACCCGCTGGCGACGCAGTGGTACTTGCTGATCCCAATGGGGGTGGTGTTCTTCGCTATCTACTATCTGGTCTTCCGTTTCACCATCACTAAATTTAATCTGATGACCCCAGGTCGTGAACTCGCCGTTGCCGGAAGCGCTGCTGATGGTGAAGATATAAATGTTAGCGACAATAAAGAGCAAAGTGTAACCGCGCTGGCCCGCCAGTACATTGCGACGATTGGCGGCTCCGATAATCTGACCTCTATTGATGCCTGCATTACCCGCCTGCGCCTGGGAGTTAAAGACGCTACACTGGTCAACGAAGCGCTGGCAAGACGCCTGGGTGCCAGTGGCGTGATCCGCCTGAACAATACAAATGTGCAGATTATCGTCGGATTTATTGCAGAGAAAATTGCCAATGAGATGAAAACCGCTGGTCATGTTGATGCTGCTGAAGCTCTACCAGTTGCCACCACGCCTGTTGTTAACAAACCCCGCACTACGGCTGGCGCCATTGTTATCGCCGAACTACTCTCTCCGGTAAGCGGTGAGGTGGTGGAACTGCAACAAGTGCCGGACGAAGCTTTTGCCAGCAAAGCTGTCGGTGACGGCATCGCCATCAAGCCCACCAGCAATATCGTCCTCTCTCCCGCCGCGGGGACAATCGTCAAAATCTTCAATACCAATCACGCGTTTTGCCTCGAAACGGAAAAAGGGGCTGAGATCGTAGTCCACATGGGGCTGGATACCGTCGCGCTTGACGGCCAGGGATTTAAGCGGTTGATTGAAGAAGGTAGCGAAGTGGCTGCGGGGCAGCCAGTGCTTGAGATGGACCTTGATTTTCTCAACGCAAACGTGCGATCGATGATAAGTCCAGTGGTGTGTAGCAACGTTGAGGACTTTGGCTGCCTGGAAATTAAGGCTAAAGGCCAGGTTATCGCCGGACAAACCCTGCTTTATGAGATTAAGGGATAAGAGAAAGCATTGAAGGAAAACGGCCGTCGCGCTGGCGGCCGAAGAGGGCTGGCAACGTATGCCACTGGACGAGAATCTCAATGGGGTGCAGACCGCCTCATGCGCTCTGCACCCGCGCCACACGTTTTTTCATGCTGATAGCAGTCAGCGCCTCACAATGACCAAAATACCAATGCCCAGAAAACCCAGGCTGATACTGCGGAACCAGCCACGCCACCGCACTCATCACCAACGCGCCGTACACCATTTCCCAGGTCGTCAGAGCGAGTAAATCAACGCCTGGATAGCGAGCATACCTTCGCTTCACAACGATGGCGCTGGCTCCCCAGTTGATGCCGGAAAGAATCGCCAGCAGAGCGCTTTCATCAAGGAGAAGTCGAGCTGCCATGGCTGCAGCACCAGCAATAAACCGAATGCCGTCAGTCCAATAGCGGCATACTGTATTCGCCGCATGCGTTCGCCTAAAATACTCGCTTTGCCGACGTGGTGATAAACCAAAAGAAGCGGCGCCGAATGAATTTTTTCGTCGCCGCGTAAAAAAGGGAAGGATAAGAAGAGGAAAACGGAATGGGAGTTAAGCCGGTCGCACGCCCAGAGTGTGGCAAATTGCGTAACTCATTTCCGCGCGGTTAAGCGTGTAAAAGTGGAAATCTTTCACCCCTTCACGGCTTAAAATCTTCACCATATCCATCGCAATGTTCGCACCCACCAGCTGACGAGTTTCGGCGTCATTATCCAGGCCCTCAAACATTTTCGCCATCCACGTCGGGATACGCACGTTGGTCATATCGGCAAACTTTTTCGCCTGCTTAAAGTTAGAGACCGGCAGAATACCCGGAATGATTTCGACATCGATACCGGCCGAGACGCAACGATCGCGAAAACGCAGGTAACTTTCAACGTCGAAGAAGAACTGGGTAATCGCGCGATTTGCCCCGGCATCAACTTTACGCTTCAGGTTAAGCAGGTCAGCCTGCGCGCTTTTAGCTTCAGGATGGACTTCCGGATAAGCCGCGACGGAAATATCAAAGTCTCCGACCTCTTTCAGCAGCGTGACCAGGTCTGCCGCATACATATCCGGCTTACCGCTGCCCGGCGGCAGGTCGCCACGCAGCGCAACGATATGGCGAATCCCGCTATTCCAGTAATCCTGGGCAATGGCGCGCAGCTCATCACGGCTGGCGTCAATACAGGTCAGATGCGGCGCGGCTTCAAGACCGGTACGCTCTTTTATACCTTTGATGATGCTATGGGTGCGGTCACGTTCACCGGAGTTAGCACCGTAAGTCACGGAGACAAACTTCGGCTTCAGGCTACTCAGGCGATCGATGGATTTCCAGAGGGTTTGCTCCATTTCACTGGTGCGCGGCGGAAAGAATTCAAAAGAAACATTAATCTGGCCCTGCACTTCCGCCAGGCTCTGATTCAGGGCTTCCCGCTGATTGGCGTGAAAAAAGCTCATACCTTACCTCATCAATCGCATTTTATTGTTTGTTGTGTTGCGAACTTCTATACGTTTAGACGTCCAGATGTAAAAATGACGGAAAAGAGCACCGGCGTCAATAGAAAAATCAGCGTAAACAGTGAGGAATATTCAGACAAGATGAAATTAATTCATGGCGCATTCGCTAAGGTAATGATTTTTCAAGGACTGCTATCACCCTTTCCCGTACCCCCTCATTTGCGGACATCGTGACCACACCAAGCCTAAGAGGAAGCTGCTGGCTGGCGTCCCGAAGAGGACAAAAGACCACTCCTTGCCGCTGAATCGCGGAAAAAGAGGCTGGCAGAAGGATCATGCCTTCTCCGCGCGCAATGCGCGCCAGCAGAACATCATGCTCGGCGGGCTCCTCAACGTAAGCGGGCGAATAGCCTGCCCGATCAAAAATACGCCGCGTATAGTCAAAAAAATCAGGATTACGCTCGCGTGGAAACCAGAACAACGGCCGGTGATTGAGCGCGCTTAACGTCAGGTCCGCCCTAACGGCCTCCGGCCAGGATGCGGGTAACGCTACGATGAGCGGCTCCTGGTAAGACAAAGGATGCAGGTGAAGCCCCTCGGTATTCAGCGGCAGCGCCACCAGCGCCGCATCCAGCTTGCCCTTTCGCACCAGCCGGGCCAACGCCGGTGATGACTGACGAGTGATATGTAAAGCGCCGGTCTGTTCCCCCAGAGCGGATTCCGCGGCGGCGAAAACGCCCTGTTCAAAGGCCGTCGTCAGCCCGATCCGCAGAAGCTGCTGCGCAGGCGCCGAGAGCTGGCTCAGCGCCGACAGGGTGCGCTCCTGAAGACACAACAGCGGCCGAACGATGTCCAGCACCCGTTTTCCCTCATCGGTCAGAATCAAGCCTTTGGTGTGGCGCAAAAATAGCGCCACCCCCAGTTGAGATTCCAGATGACGAATATGACGGCTCAGCGGCGGCTGCGAAATAAAGAGCCGCTGAGCCGCTCGGCTGATGTTACTTTCCTCCGCAACCACTGCGAAATAGCGCAGCAGGCGGACATCCAGATTCTGTAAGCGTGAATTTGTCATACTGAAAAGGTATCACGAAAAGGGTATTACTCAAGTCCGGTAAACCTCCCTAACCTTCCTCGTAACGCATAATCACACTGAGGAATAGGCTATGAGCAGCGAACGTTATACCACCGGACAAGAAATGCTACAGCGCGTGGACGGCAAAGGCGGCGATGCCGTCGTCAACAGCCTGAAGGATATCGCCCCCGATTTTGCCCGCTATCTGATTGAGTTCCCCTTCGGCGATATTTACGCCAGACCAGGGCTCGATTTGCGCAGCCGTGAAGTTGCCACCATCGCCGCGCTCACGTCCCTCGGCAATGCCGCACCGCAGCTAAAAGTGCATATCGCCGCCGGGTTAAATGTCGGCCTGACACAGGAAGAGATTACCGAAGTTATCATGCAGATGGCGGTCTATGCCGGATTCCCGGCGGCCCTGAATGGCCTGTTTGCCGCCAAAGAAGTTTTCGCTGCGCACTAAGGCGAAAAGACCAGGCGTTGCCTGGTCTTTTATTTATGACTACAGCAGCTGCGCCAGGCGGTTGATATCCGACTGAATCGCCCCGGCGGTCACATCACGACCGGCGCCCGGACCACGGATGACCAGCGGGTTATCGCGATACCAGCGGCTCTCAATGGCGAAGACGTTGTCGCACGGCAGTAGCGCCGCCAGCGGATGCTCTTCGCGCACCGCTTCAACGCCGACGCGGGCTTTACCATTGGCATCAAAACGCGCCACGTAGCGCAATACCAGACCCATTTCACGCGCCGCCTCCAGGCGCTGCAGCATCTGTTCGTTCAGCTCTTCACCGTTCTCGAAGAAGTGATCAACAGAACCCTCTTCGCAATGAGCGGGCACCAGCGACTCTACGCGCACCTGATCCGGCTCGATATCGTAACCCGCCTCACGGGCTAGGATCACCAGCTTACGCATCACGTCTTTCCCGGAGAGATCGACACGCGGGTCCGGCTCCGTCAGCCCCTGCTGCCATGCCTGATCGACGAGGTCAGTAAACGGCACGGTACCGTCAAACTGCAGGAACAGCCAGGAGAGGGTGCCGGAGAAAATACCGCTTAGCGCGAGAATGGTATCGCCGCTATCAATCAAGTCACGTACCGTGTGGTTGACCGGTAAACCGGCTCCGACGGTAGCGTTGTACAGCCAATGTCGCCCGGTTTTCTCGAACGCATCGTGGATCTGGCGATATTTGCTGCTGCTGCTGGCACCAGCCAGCTTATTCGCGCTAATAACGTGGAAGCCATGGCTGGCGAAATCAAGATACTGATCGGCCAACTGCTCGCTGGCGGTCACATCAAGCACAACTAAATCATCATACGGATGCGCACGCATCCACAGGAACAACGACTCTTCATCCTGTTCAATCGCTTCATCATTAAAGAAAGCCAGCGCACGACTGGCGTCGAGGCCTTCATAATTGAGCAGGCTGCGGCGGCTATCCACGACGCCGGCAAGAATAAATTCAAAACCGGTACGGGCGGAAAGTGTCGTTTGCTCACGGGCGAACAACTCCAGCCAGCGTGAACCGATATTGCCTTTACCAAACAGTACCAGCCCAATACGCTTTTCCGCGCGGAACAACGACTGATGCAGGCCCTGAATAAGGCTTTCCGTCGGCCCGGCGCGCAGTACCGCGACCAGGCTGATGCCCTCTTCTGATTGCCAGGTAAACTCTACCGGCTGGCCTTTCAGCTGCTGCCAGAAACGGTGGCAGTGCAGCGGATTACGGGTCACGCCGGCGCCGACCATCGCCACCAGCGCCAGCTTCTGACGCAGACGCAGCTCGCCCGGCAGCCCCGCTTCGTCCAGCAGCTTCAGCGCGCTGTCGGCCACTTCAGAGGTGTAGCAGAACTGCAGCAGCTTACGGTCGGCGTGTACGCCAACCGCCAGCGGCCGCAGCTGGGCGCGTTTTAAAATGGCGTCCAGCTCTTTATGCGCCAGTTTGAAATCCTGACCACCAGGCACCTGAAACTCAATCAGGCAGACATCATCGTGGCTGGTGACGATACGCGCCCCGGTGCCGGAAGCCAGCACGCGTTCGATGCGCGTAGAGCCCTGATCCGGGGTGTAGCTACAGCGTAATTGTAAATCGATATCGCTGCCGGAGACCGGCTGCAGCGTACGGGCATGTAGCACCGGCGCCGCCAGGCGGGCCAGCTCGCTGGCTTCATCAAGGCGCAGCAGCGGTAGCAGGCATGCATCTTTCACTTTCCGCGGATCCGCGCTGTAGACCCCGGCCACGTCGCTCCAGATAGTGACGCGAGACGCCCCGGCCAGCGCGCCGATTTGGGTGGCGGAATAATCGGAACCATTACGCCCCAGCAGAACGGTTTCTCCGGCGTTGTTACGCGAGATAAAGCCGGTCACCACCAGACGTTTGTTCGGGTGCTGAGCCATCAGCTGCTGCAAAAGCGGATAGGAGAGGCCTTCATCCACCTGCGGCTGCGGGGAGCGCTCGGCGCGTAAGAAGCTACGCGCATCCAGCCAGGCGGCCTCTACGCCCAGATGGTTCAGCACCGCCGCCATAAGGCGGGCCGACCAGACTTCGCCATGACCAACGACTTCGGCATATACCGCGTCAGTAACGCCGCCATCCAGCAGCCCGGCAAGACGCTCAAGATCCTGAATAAACGTGGCGATCAGCGTGTCGGCAGCGTCTGGCGACAGCAATCCGGAAATGAGATCCATCTGATAACGACGGAGCGATTGTTGCACCTGATGCGCAGAGAGGCGATCGGTCTGGCTGAGCTTCAGCCAGCTGATCAACTGGTTGGTGGTACTGCCGGCGGCAGAGACGACCATCATATCGCCCGCCTGCGAATACTCCGTCATGATACCCGCGACGCGCAGGTAACATTTCGCATCCGCTAAACTACTCCCACCAAATTTGTGCAGCTGACGACCCTTCGCCCCTGCCTGCGCAATCACACTCATGTTTATTCCTCGTTTGCTGCCCGGAAGCCATTTTCCAGGTCGGCAATTAAATCTTCACCATCTTCAATACCGGTCGAAATCCGCAGAAGCGTTTCTGAGATCCCGGCGGCCGCACGCGCTTCAGGCGCCATGCCCGCATGGGTCATCGTCGCTGCGTGGGAAATCAGACTTTCCACGCCGCCCAGCGATTCCGCCAGCGTAAACAGCGATAGCCCGCTCAGGAAACGACGCAGCGTCTGCTCATCGCCATCCAGTTCGAAGCTTAACATCGCCCCAAAACCTTTTTGCTGACGCGCCGCAATCTCATGCCCCTGGTTTTCCGGCAGGGACGGATGGTACAGTTTTTTCACCAGCGGCTGGGTTTTCAGATAGTCGACAATCGCCAGCGCGTTGCGCTGCGCCACTTCCATACGCGGAGAAAGCGTACGTAAGCCGCGCAGCAGCAGATAGCTATCAAACGCTCCGCCGGTGACGCCGATATTATTCGCCCACCATGCCAGTTCGGTGACGGTCGCCGGATCTTTGGCGATAACCACCCCGGCCACCACGTCAGAGTGGCCGTTCAGATATTTGGTGCATGAATGCAACACCAGATCGGCGCCCAGCGCCAGCGGATTCTGCAAAGCCGGGCTCAGGAAGGTGTTATCCACCACGCTGACCGCTCCGGCCTCACGCGCCAGACCGCAGATTTTCGCAATATCCACAACTCTCAGCAATGGATTACTTGGGCTTTCGACCAGAACCAGCTTCGGTTTTTCCGCCAGCGCGGCGCTCAGCGCCTGCTCGTCGTTCTGATCGACAAACAGCACGCGATAGCAGCCGCGCTTCGCCAGGCTATCAAACAGGCGGTAGCTGCCACCGTAGCAGTCGTGCGGTGCCACCAGCAGATCGCCCGGTTTCAGGAATACGGTGGTGACCAGCAAAATAGCCGACATGCCGGTATTGGTCAGAACCGCCCCCGCGCCGCCCTCCAGCTCCGCCAGCGCACGCTGCACCACATCACGGGTCGGGTTACCGCGACGAGAGTAGTCGTGGGCGCGAGGTTCGTTAAATCCGGTGAAGTTATAGGTGCTGGAGAGATGAATGGGCGGGACAACGCAACCGTACTGCTCGTCGTCATTTAAACCGCTACGCACTGCGATGGTGGCCTGTTTACGCGTCATGTTGGGGAGTTCCTGGGCTGAGTCGGTGAAAAGTCAGGCACCAGAGTAATCATTGTTATAATAGACGTCAATACATCTGGACATCTAAACTTCTTTGCGTATAGATTGAGCAAACTGGAAATAGCCGTTAAAATTATATGCATTAGCGCACATCCGTAGCGGCTTGTTTGGTGTCAGATGCGCCCCTCTACGGTAAACTACGCGCAATTATGGCCAGAACTCGCGTTCAGGCCCTTAACTAATGAATAGAGGATTAAAGGTAACTCATGGCTGAATGGAGCGGCGAATATATCAGCCCATACGCTGAGCACGGTAAGAAGAGTGAGCAAGTAAAAAAAATTACGGTTTCCATTCCTCTGAAGGTGTTAAAAATCCTCACCGATGAACGCACGCGTCGTCAGGTGAATAACCTGCGTCACGCGACCAACAGCGAACTGCTGTGCGAAGCGTTCCTGCATGCCTTTACCGGTCAACCGTTGCCTAACGATGAAGACCTGCGTAAAGAGCGCAGCGATGAAATCCCGGAAGCGGCGAAAGAGATTATGCGCGAGCTGGGAATCGACCCGGATACGTGGGAATACTAAAACCATAAAAAAAAAGCAGAAGGAATCTTCTGCTTTTTTTGCGCGGTTGCGCGCGAGAGACAAAAAAGCCGCCCTGAGGCGGCTTCTTCAGCAAATTACTTGCTGGTACCCGGTACGCTGAAGCGCTTGTTGAAGCGGTCAACACGGCCACCGGTAGCAACATCACGCTGTTTGCCGGTGTAGAACGGGTGGCATTTACCGCACACGTCGAGGTTCAGGTCGTGACCTACGGTAGAACGGATTTTCATGACGTTACCGCAAGAGCAGGAAGCAGTAACTTCTTCGTATTTCGGATGAATATCTTTTTTCATGGGAGAACCTCAGTTAAGGCCGCGTCGCTCTTCCAGCCCTAACGCCAGACACCACGCGATGTTAATAATTTCCCGGTGCGATTGCGCAAAGCGAAATTGCCGGGTAATAGATTTTGATACCGCATAAAGCGCATCAAAGGCGGCGAATCATACAGAATTTGACCAGCATATGCAAACTGATCCGCGAGCCCTTATCACAATGTGTATACTAACCCGCCAGATTTCAAGTCAGGAAGATTAAATGCCCGTCGCTCACGTTGCCCTGCCCGTTCCGCTGCCCCGCACTTTTGACTATTTGCTGCCTGACGGCATGCCGGTCAAAGCGGGCTGTCGCGTGCGCGTCCCGTTCGGCAAACAGGAGCGGATAGGTATCGTAACGGCGGTCTGTGAGCGCAGCGAACTGCCGCTCAACGAACTCAAGCCGGTGGCTGAAGTCCTCGACGCCGATCCGGTCTTCTCCGCTTCGGTCTGGCGGCTGCTGCTGTGGGCGGCGGACTACTACCATCATCCCATCGGCGATGTGCTGTTTCACGCGCTACCGATCGTGCTGCGCCAGGGTAAGCCCGCCAGCGCGACGCCAATGTGGTACTGGTTTGCCACCGAACAGGGGCAAACGGTTGATATCAACAGCCTTAAGCGCTCACCGAAACAACAGCAGGCGCTGGCGGCGCTGCGTCAGGGGAAGATCTGGCGCCATCAGGTTGCCGAACTGGAATTTAACGACGCCGCCCTGCAGGCACTGAGGGGTAAAGGCCTGGCGGAGCTGGCCAGCGAAGCGCCGGCTATCACCGACTGGCGCGCAGGCTTCTCGGTACCCGGCGAACGCCTGCGTCTTAATACCGAACAGGCCACCGCCGTGGGCGCGATCCACAGCGCCTCGGACAGCTTTTCCGCCTGGCTGCTGGCCGGGATCACCGGCTCGGGCAAAACGGAAGTGTATCTGAGCGTCCTTGAAAACGTGCTGGCGCAGGGTCGCCAGGCGCTGGTGATGGTGCCAGAAATCGGCCTGACGCCGCAGACTATCGCCCGTTTCCGCCACCGTTTTAACGCCCCGGTGGAAGTGCTGCACTCCGGGCTGAACGACAGCGAACGCCTCTCCGCGTGGCTAAAAGCTAAAAACGGCGAAGCAGCGATTGTGATCGGTACTCGCTCGTCGCTATTCACTCCTTTTAAAGACCTCGGGGTGATCGTCATCGATGAAGAGCACGACAGCTCTTACAAACAGCAGGAGGGCTGGCGCTATCACGCCCGCGATCTGGCGGTCTGGCGCGCCCACAGCGAGCAAATCCCGATTATTCTCGGCTCGGCGACTCCGGCGCTGGAGACGCTTTATAACGTTCGCCAGGGCAAGTATCGCCAGCTGAAGCTCACCAAACGAGCGGGCAATGCGCGCCCGGCTCAGCAGCACGTTCTGGATTTAAAGGGCCAGCAGCTGCAGGCCGGACTGTCTCCGGCGCTGATAGGCCGCATGCGCCAGCATCTGCAGGCCGATAACCAGGTGATTCTGTTTTTGAACCGCCGTGGCTTCGCGCCGGCGCTGCTGTGTCACGACTGCGGCTGGATAGCGGAGTGTCCGCGCTGCGACAGCTACTACACGCTGCACCAGGCCCAGCATCATCTGCGCTGCCACCACTGCGACAGCCAGCGCCCGATTCCGCGCCAGTGCCCCTCCTGCGGTTCGACGCATCTGGTACCGGTCGGTCTGGGAACTGAACAACTTGAACAGGCCCTGGGGCCGCTGTTTCCCGATATCCCGATTTCCCGTATCGACCGGGATACCACCAGCCGCAAAGGCGCGCTTGAGCAATATCTTGCCGACGTCAACCGCGGCGGCGCGCGCATTCTTATCGGCACCCAAATGCTGGCGAAGGGGCACCACTTCCCGGATGTCACCCTGGTTTCCCTGCTGGACGTTGACGGCGCGCTGTTTTCCGCCGATTTCCGCTCGGCGGAGCGCTTCGCTCAGCTCTACACGCAGGTTTCAGGCCGCGCAGGCCGGGCGGGCAAACAGGGCGAGGTGATCCTGCAGACCCACCACCCGGAGCACACGCTGCTGCAAACGCTGCTTTATAAAGGATACGACGCGTTTGCCGAGCAGGCGCTGGCGGAACGGCAAAGCATGCAGCTGCCGCCGTGGACCAGCCACGTGCTGATTCGCGCCGAAGATCATAACAATCAGCAGGCGCCGCTTTTTTTACAGCAGCTGCGCAATCTGCTGCAGGCCAGCCCGCTGGCCGATAAGAAACTGTGGGTGCTCGGGCCGGTTCCGGCGCTGGCGCCAAAGCGCGGCGGCCGCTGGCGCTGGCAAATTCTCCTTCAGCATCCGTCGCGCGTTCAGCTGCAGCATATCGTCAGCGGAACGCTGGCGTTGATTAACACGCTACCCGAAGCGCGAAAAGTGAAATGGGTACTGGACGTCGATCCTATTGAAGGTTAAGGCTTCTCTTGCGAGGCGGATCGAAAAATTCAACCGTCATCACGTTTTTCATGAAAATTCTGTAACTCTCTGGATGTACTATCTGTTAAAAATGTTGCTGATGTCAGAACGCCAGGGATGTGTCTGCGCCAGTCAGCGAGGAGAAATCAGGTGAAGCCCAAAAAACAGGTCGTTGCCGCCACTATGAAAGACGTTGCCCAAAAGGCAAACGTTTCCACGGCAACCGTATCCCGAGCGTTAATGAACCCCGATAAGGTTTCGCAGAGCACCCGTAACCGGGTCGAGCAGGCCGCGCTTGAAGTCGGCTATTTACCGCAATCGCTCGGGCGCAATATGAAGCGCAACGAGTCGCGCACCATCCTGGTGATTGTGCCGGATATCTGCGACCCCTTCTTCAGCGAGATCATTCGCGGTATTGAAGTCACCGCCGCGGAGCAAGAGTACCTGGTGTTGATCGGCGATTGCGCCCACCAGAACCGTCAGGAAAAGACCTTTATCGACCTGATCATTACCAAGCAGATCGATGGCATGCTGCTGCTGGGCTCCCGTTTACCCTTCGATGCGGGCGTGGAAGAGCAGCGCAATCTGCCGCCAATGGTGATGGCCAATGAATTCGCTCCCGAGCTGGAGTTGCCGACGGTGCATATCGATAACCTCACCGCCGCGTTTAACGCTGTGAACTATCTGCACGAGCTGGGGCACCGCCGCATCGGCTGTATCGCCGGCCCGGAAGAGATGCCGCTGTGCCATTACCGCCTGCAGGGCTATGTCCAGGCGCTCCGTCGCAGCGGGATAACCGTCGATCCGCACTATATCGCCCGCGGCAACTTTACCTATGAAGCCGGCGCCAGCGCGCTGGAACAGCTGCTGGCGCTGCCGGTACCGCCAACGGCTATTTTCTGCCATAGCGATATTATGGCGCTGGGGGCGCTATCGCTGGCGAAACGTCGCGGCCTGAAAGTTCCTGAAGATCTGTCTATTATTGGTTTTGATAACATCTCTTTGTCTGAATTTTGCGATCCGCCATTGACGACCGTCGCGCAACCACGTTTTGATATTGGCCGCGAAGCGATGCTGCTTTTGCTGGATCAACTGCACGGTCATAACGTCAGCAGCGGATCACGATTACTTGACTGCGAGCTTATCGTTCGCGGCAGTACGCGCAAAATCCGAACATAACCACCAGGCTTTCGGGCCTGCTCTTCTGGTCAAAGCCCCGCCGCTTAAGTAACATGGCGGGCTGAAAAACGAATAAGACAGCGAAACGATAGTGGCACAACGAGATTATGTACGCCGCAGCCAACCGGCTTCTTCGCGGCGCAAAAAGAGCAATACGCGAAGCTCAAGGAACAAACAAGGCGGCCTTTCGGCGGTTTCACCGACTATGGTGGCCATCGCTGCGGCAGTGCTGGTGGCCTTTATCGGTGGACTGTACTTCATCACTCACCATAAGAAAGAAGAAGCTGAAGCTCTGCAGAACCGCCAGGCCGCGGGCAACGGCCTGCCGCCGAAGCCGGAAGAGCGTTGGCGCTATATTAAAGAGCTGGAAAGTCGTCAGCCCGGGGTACGCGCGCCTACGGAACCCACCGCGGGCGGAGAAGTCATGAAGCCGGAGCAGTTGACGGATGAGCAGCGCCAGCTACTGGCGCAGATGCAGGCCGATATGCGTCAGCAGCCCACGCAGCTGACCGAAGTGCCGTGGAATGAACAAACTCCGGCACAGCGTCAGCAAACCTTGCAGCGTCAGCGTTTAGCTCAGCAGCAGGTACAGCAACAGCAGCTCGCGCAGGCCCAACAGCAGACGCAGGTACAGCAACCGCGAACCCAGCCGCGGGTTGTCGAGCAGCCGAAGCCGGTACAACAGCAGCCGAGGCAGACGGCGTCGAATCAGCAGCCGTATCAGGACCTGCTGCAAACGCCAGCGCATACCAGTACCGCGCAGCCTAAAGCCCAGGCCGCCGCGCCGGTAACCCGTGTAGAAGAAGCGCCGAAAACCGCCGCGACGGAGAAAAAAGACGATCGCAGCTGGATGATCCAGTGCGGGTCCTTTAAAGGCGCTGAGCAGGCGGAAACCGTGCGCGCGCAGCTGGCGTTTGAAGGCTTCGCCTCGCACATCACCACCAATAACGGCTGGAATCGCGTGGTGATTGGCCCGCTGAAAGGCAAAGAAAACGCCAGCAATATGATTGAACGGCTGAAAATGGCCGGACACGCAAACTGCATTCGTCTCGCCGCCAGGGGTTGAAACCCTCAAAATCCCCCCCATCTATAATTGCATTCTGCCCCGCGTAAACCGCGGGGCCCCTATTCCGCTTTTGCAACCAAGGGGTCTGCTCGTGACTACAATTGTAAGTGTTCGCCGTAACGGCCATGTCGTTATTGCCGGTGATGGCCAGGCCACGCTGGGCAACACCGTAATGAAAGGCAACGTGAAAAAAGTGCGCCGCCTGTATAACGACAAAGTGATTGCCGGCTTTGCGGGCGGCACCGCTGACGCCTTCACGCTGTTCGAACTGTTTGAACGTAAGCTGGAAATGCATCAGGGCCACCTGGTGAAAGCCGCCGTTGAGCTGGCGAAAGACTGGCGTACCGACCGGATGCTGCGCAAGCTCGAAGCGCTGCTGGCGGTGGCTGACGAAAACGCCTCGCTCATCATCACCGGTAACGGTGACGTGGTGCAGCCAGAAAACGATTTGATTGCTATCGGCTCCGGCGGTCCCTACGCCCAGGCCGCGGCTCGCGCCCTGCTGGAAAATACCGATATGGGCGCACGCGATATCGCAGAGAAAGCGTTGAGTATTGCAGGTGATATCTGCATTTATACCAACCACTTCCATACCATCGAAGAATTGACCTCCAAAGCGTAAGGATCTCCCATGTCTGAAATGACCCCACGCGAAATTGTCAGCGAACTGGACAAACACATTATCGGCCAGGACGCAGCCAAGCGCTCCGTCGCCATCGCTCTGCGTAACCGCTGGCGTCGTATGCAGCTCAACGAAGAGCTGCGTCACGAAGTCACGCCCAAAAACATTCTGATGATCGGCCCGACCGGCGTCGGTAAAACGGAAATCGCCCGTCGTCTGGCAAAGCTTGCCAATGCGCCATTTATCAAGGTTGAAGCGACTAAATTCACCGAAGTCGGCTATGTTGGTAAGGAAGTGGACTCCATCATCCGCGATCTGACCGATGCGGCGATCAAAATGGTGCGCATGCAGTCCATCGACAAAAACCGCTATCGTGCGGAAGAGCTGGCGGAAGAACGCATCCTCGACGTGCTGATCCCGCCGGCGAAAAACAACTGGGGCCAGGCCGAACAGCCTCAGGAACCTTCCGCCGCGCGCCAGTCTTTCCGTAAAAAACTGCGCGAAGGTCAGCTTGATGATAAAGAGATTGAAATCGATCTCGCGGCTGCGCCGATGGGCGTTGAAATCATGTCCCCTCCGGGCATGGAAGAGATGACCAGCCAGCTGCAGTCCATGTTCCAGAACCTGGGCGGCCAGAAGCAAAAACCGCGTAAGCTGAAAATTAAAGACGCGATGAAGCTGCTGATTGAAGAAGAAGCGGCGAAGCTGGTCAACCCGGAAGAGCTGAAGCAGGATGCCATCGACGCCGTTGAGCAGCACGGTATCGTGTTTATCGACGAAATCGACAAAATCTGTAAGCGCGGCGGCAACTCTTCCGGCCCTGACGTATCTCGTGAAGGCGTACAGCGCGACCTGCTGCCGCTGGTTGAAGGCTGCACCGTCTCCACTAAGCACGGTATGGTGAAAACCGATCACATTCTGTTTATCGCCTCCGGCGCGTTCCAGGTCGCCAGCCCGTCTGACTTAATCCCGGAACTGCAGGGTCGTCTGCCGATTCGCGTTGAGCTGAAAGCGCTGACCACCCACGACTTCGAGCGTATTTTGACCGAGCCGAACGCGTCTATCACCGTGCAGTATAAAGCGCTGATGGCGACCGAGGGCGTCAATATCGAATTCACGGAAGATGGCATCAAGCGTATCGCTCAGGCCGCATGGCAGGTCAACGAAACTACCGAGAACATCGGTGCACGTCGTCTGCATACCGTACTGGAGCGTCTGATCGAAGACATCTCCTACGATGCCAGCGAAATGAATGGCCAAACCGTCACCATCGATGCGGAATATGTCGGTAAGCATCTGGATGTTCTGGTGGCAGATGAAGATCTGAGCCGTTTTATCTTATAATCCGGTTCAATATATTTTCATCACACTAGATGGGGCTATAGATACCCTACTCATTCGAGTTGCAGGACAAAACGGTTAACCGTTTGAACAGACCTTACGCTGGCCCCGAAGGCCAAATCACGCGGCAAGGGAATTCATCCCCAGGAGTGTGCATAAGTACATGACTGGGGTGAATGAGCGTAGCCTACGTATCTGCAGCCTGAAGTATGAAGGGTAGGGCCCCATTTTTATTGGCCGGGACTTATGACCGAACACGCAATCACTCGCACCCAGGCCTGGCTGGAAAGCCTGCGCCCCAAAACGTTACCTCTGGCCTTTGCTGCCATTATTGTTGGCTCCGCGCTTGCCTGGCATCAGGGCAGTTTCGATCCCTGGGTTGCGCTGCTGGCCATCATTACCGCCGGTTTATTACAAATCCTCTCCAATCTGGCCAACGATTATGGCGACGCGATAAAAGGCAGCGATAAACCTGACCGTATCGGCCCGCTGCGCGGTATGCAGAAAGGCGCCATCACCCAGGCGCAGATGAAACGCGCGTTGATTCTCACCGTGGCGCTGATTTGTCTCTCCGGCCTGACGTTGCTATTCCTGGCCTGGCAAACCATGGCCGATTTTATCGGTTTTATGGTCCTCGGCGGTCTCGCGATCGTTGCCGCCATTACCTATACCGTCGGCACTCGCCCTTACGGCTACATCGGCCTTGGCGATATCTCCGTGCTGGTGTTCTTCGGCTGGCTTAGCGTCGTCGGGAGCTGGTATCTGCAGGCGCACAGCGTTGAAGCGGCCATTTTCTTACCCGCCACCGCCTGCGGTCTGCTGGCGACGGCGGTGCTGAATATTAACAATCTGCGCGATATCGACAGCGATCGTGAAAACGGTAAAAACACCCTCGCCGTGCGCCTGGGGCCGGTTAACGCTCGCCGCTATCACGCTTGCCTGCTGTTTGGCGCGCTGCTGTGCCTGGCGCTGTTTAACCTGATCTCGCTGCATAATCCGTGGGGCTGGCTGTTCCTGCTGGCGACGCCGCTGCTGGTTAAGCAGGCGCGTTATGTGATGCGGGAGCGTGACCCCGTCGCCATGCGTCCAATGCTCGAAAGAACCGTTAAAGGGGCACTGCTGACCAACCTGCTGTTTGTTATCGGAATTATTTGCAGCAGGCTTGCGGCTTAACTGACAAATATCAATTAACAATTGATGATTTTGCCAACAGCGTGATTCACGAGATATACTGAAAATTCTCGCAGCAACTGAACGTTAAGCCTATGAAATACGATACTTCCGAGCTTTGTGACATCTACCAGGAGGATGTCAACGTCGTGGAACCTCTGTTCTCCAACTTTGGGGGGCGCTCGTCGTTTGGTGGACAAATCATCACGGTAAAATGTTTCGAGGATAACGGGTTGCTCTACGATATGCTCGAACAGAACGGCCGTGGTCATGTCCTGTTGGTTGACGGTGGTGGTTCCGTTCGACGCGCATTGATTGACGCTGACCTGGCGCGTCTGGCCGTACAAAACGAGTGGGAAGGGCTGGTCGTCTATGGCGCGGTGCGTCAGGTTGACGATCTGGAAGAGCTGGATATCGGTATCCAGGCGCTGGCCGCCATCCCCGTCGGAGCCGCAGGTGAAGGGATCGGCGAAAGCGACGTGCGCGTCAACTTCGGCGGCGTCACCTTCTTTTCCGGCGACCATCTCTACGCCGATAATACCGGTATTATCCTTTCCGAGGATGCCCTGGATATCGAGTAGCTTCCCGCCCATAAAAAAGGCCTTCTCTCTGAGAAGGCCTTTTTGTTTCCGTTGGAAGCTTAGTACAGCTTCTTAGCGCAATCCAGCCAGTCGCTTTTGAACGGACGCTTCATGTTCTCAATAGCGTCGATAATGTCGTGGTGCACCAGCTTCTCGTTCTGAATACCGACGCAGCGGCCGCCGAAGCCCTGCAGCAGCAGGTCAATCGCGTACGCGCCCATGCGGGATGCCAGAATACGGTCATAAGGAACCGGAGAGCCGCCGCGCTGAATGTGGCCCAGTACGGTTGCGCGAGTTTCACGGCCGGTCTCTTTCTCGATGTAGTGAGCCAGCTCGTCGACGTCGCACATATGCTCGGTGATCGCCACAATCGCGTGCTTTTTGCCTTTGGCGATGCCCGCCTTAATTTCTGATACCAGGTCGTCGCGAGTGTATTCAACCTCAGGCACCATGATGAACTCACAGCCGCCGGAGATAGCTGCCGCCAGGGTCAGGTCGCCGCAGTAACGGCCCATCACTTCCACAACGGAAATACGCTGGTGGGAGGAAGAGGTGTCACGCAGGCGGTCAATTGCCTCTACCACGGTGCTCAATGCGGTGAAGAAGCCAATGGTATAGTCAGTGCCTTTGATATCGTTGTCGATAGTGCCCGGCAGGCCGATGCAGGGGAAGCCCATCTCAGTCAGACGCACGGCACCCATATAGGAACCGTCACCACCGATAACCACCAGCGCATCCAGGCCGCGCTTTCTCATATTTTCAATGGCGACTGCGCGAATATGTTCTTCGCGGAATTCTGGAAAACGCGCCGACCCCAGGAAGGTGCCGCCGCGGTTGATCATGTCGGAAACGCTGTAGCGGTCGAGCTGAACCATACGATCTTCATACAGGCCGAGGTAACCGTCATAGATTCCAAAAACTTCCAGACCTTCCGTTAATGCCGCACGCACAACGCCACGAATTGCTGCGTTCATGCCCGGGGCATCACCGCCACTTGTCAACACACCGATTTTCTTAATCATGACTACCTCTGAACTTAGGAAGCAAAAAATAATCCTGTTGCCTGAAGCGCCCCTCACCAGGAGTGCACAACGATAATTGCAATAGTATATCAAACGCTTCTGGCTGAATTGATTCAGGTCAGACCAAATGGCGGTAATTTATACAAAAAATGCCGATCCGCCCCACACTTTTACATCGAGTTTACAGACTATAACCTAAAGATCATAAAACACCCTGCCGCCCTAACGGCACCACAGAGCAGGGGTCCTGGTGGATAATGACATCGGACCCGGGAAAACGGAGCAACAACGCCTGCTCCACCTGGTCGGCAATTACGTGTGCCTGAACCAGCGGGAGGTTATCTTCCATTTCCAAATGAATCTGAATAAAGCGAGTCGGCCCTGACTGCCGCGTTCGTAGATCGTGCGCCCCGCTGACGCCTGGCCACGCGGTCACGATATTGATAATTTCCTGGCGTTCCTCATCAGGAAGCGCGCGGTCTAACAACGACTGAACGGCGTCATAAGCCATGCGCAGCGCGCTATATAAAATATAGACGCCTATACCTAATGCAAACAGCGCATCAGCACGGTGCCAGCCGTACCAGGAGAGGGCCAGCGCCACCAGAATTGCGCCGTTCATCATAACATCAGACTGATAATGAAGCATATCCGCCCGTACCGCCTGACTTTGTGTTTTTCTTACGACCCAGCGCTGGAACGTGACCAGCAGCAGCGTGCTGACCAGCGCAATCAGCGTCACCACCATCCCAACGCCCGCCGCATTCATCGGCTCAGGACGAACGAGATGATCAATACCGGTCAAGAACAGAAACAGCGCCGAGCCGGAGATAAACATACTTTGCGCCAGCGCGGCCAGCGATTCCGCTTTACCATGGCCAAAGGTATGTTCTTCATCGGCAGGCTGCAGCGAATAACGCACCACCAGCAGGTTGGTCAACGAGGCGGCGATATCCACCAGTGAATCAACCAGCGCCGCCAGAATACTCACAGACCCGGTATACCACCATGCAAAAATCTTGATCAAAAGTAACGCAGAGGCCATCACCGTCGCCGCAATCGCCGCGCGGCTCACCAGCTGCCCATAAGATTGATTCATAAACGCTCCTTACTTCGCGATGCGCTTAGTATAACCCGATCTTTTACCGGGACGGGGAGACAGGAGGGCGCTGAATAACGGGCAAAAAAAACCCCCACATCATGTGGGGGAAGACAGGGATGGTGTCTATGGCAAGGAAAACAGGGTTGTTACTGGGGTTGCAGGGTATTGCTACTACTCGAAAGCATCATCGCTGAGCCTTTATGCATCCGTGCAACCTCACGCAACTGATCCATTCGTTGCTGGTGCTTAGCGTTTAAAACCGCTTGCTGCTCTGGCGTTAGCAGGTGATACATCTGGTTGCGAACTTTTGCCATTTCAACCTGGCGGGCAACCTGTTCCTGCGCCATCTTATCTGCCTGAGCGCGTACAGCGTTTTCATCAAAATTTTCTGCGGTGACAAGGCGATGCATTGTCTCCATTTCGCTAACATTAACGGGTGGCCTGTCGTGGCGTGCCCGCTGCATAAGATCTCGTAACTGTTGCCGTTGGTGTTCAGTTAAACTTATGCCGTCAAACATATGGCTCTGGCTGCTGCGCTGGACCCCTTCGTCTCCGGGAAGCCAGTTAACGCTGGTGACGACTTCAGCGGCTTGGCTATATGCACTTAGCGCCAGCGTTGAGGCCATGACGGCAGCGATAACATTGCGCATCACATACTCCCAAAACGTTTGTGTCGCGATTCAACGAGAGAGAGTTTACGATGCAGGCTGCAAACATGCGTCAGGGGGTGTAAAACAACGTAAAGTCATGGATTAGCGAGCCTTGATGACGTAATTTCTGCCTCGGAGGTATTTAAACAATGAATAAAATCCTGTTAGTAGATGATGACCGGGAGCTCACCTCCCTGTTAAAAGAGCTGCTCGATATGGAAGGTTTTAATGTGCTCGTCGCCCATGATGGGGAACAGGCGCTGGCCCTTCTGGACGACAGCATCGATTTACTTTTGCTTGATGTGATGATGCCGAAGAAAAACGGTATCGACACGCTCAAAGAGTTGCGTCAGACACACCAGACCCCGGTTATCATGCTAACGGCCCGCGGGAGCGAGCTGGATCGCGTTCTCGGCCTCGAGCTGGGCGCGGACGATTATTTGCCTAAGCCGTTCAACGATCGTGAGCTGGTGGCGCGTATACGCGCGATTCTGCGCCGGTCGCACTGGAGCGAGCAGCAGCAGACAACCGAAGCCGGGTCACCGACGCTGGAAGTGGATGCGCTAAGCCTTAACCCCGGTCGCCAGGAAGCCAGCTTCGATGGTCTGACCCTGGAACTGACCGGCACCGAGTTCACCCTGCTCTATCTTCTGGCGCAGCATCTTGGCCAGGTGGTATCGCGTGAGCATCTTAGCCAGGAAGTGCTGGGTAAACGCCTGACGCCATTCGATCGCGCGATCGACATGCACATCTCCAACCTGCGGCGCAAGCTGCCGGAGCGCAAAGACGGCCATCCGTGGTTTAAAACCCTGCGCGGACGCGGCTATCTGATGGTATCGGCTTCATGATTGGAAGTTTAACCGCACGCATCTTCGCTATTTTCTGGCTCACGCTGGCGCTGGTGTTGATGCTGGTTCTGATGCTGCCCAAGCTGGACTCGCGCCAGATGACCGAGCTGCTGGAGAGCGAGCAACGTCAGGGCATCATGATTGAACAGCACGTCGAGGCCGAACTGGCGAACGATCCGCCAAACGACCTGATGTGGTGGCGTCGTCTGTTTCGCGCCATCGATAAGTGGGCTCCGCCGGGCCAGCGTTTGCTGCTGGTTACCAGCGAAGGTCGCGTTATCGGCGCCGAGCGCAACGAAATGCAGATTATCCGCAACTTTATCGGCCAGGCGGATAACGCCGACCATCCGCAGAAAAAGCGCTATGGTCGTCTGGAAATGGTCGGGCCTTTTTCCGTCAGGGATGGAGAAGATAACTACCAGCTCTATCTGATTCGCCCTGCCAATACATCACAATCAGACTTCATCAATCTGCTGTTCGATCGGCCGTTACTGCTGCTGATCGTCACCATGTTAGTCAGCGCCCCGCTGCTGCTGTGGCTGGCGTGGAGCCTGGCGAAACCCGCACGTAAGCTGAAAAATGCCGCCGATGAAGTCGCCCAGGGCAACCTGCGTCAGCATCCGGAGCTGGAAGCCGGTCCGCAGGAGTTTTTAGCCGCCGGGACCAGTTTTAACCAGATGGTGACCGCGCTGGAGCGCATGATGTCCAGCCAGCATCGTCTGCTGTCCGATATCTCGCACGAACTGCGCACGCCGCTGACCCGCCTGCAGTTAGGCACCGCATTGCTGCGCCGCCGCAGCGGGGAAAGCAAAGAGCTGGAGCGCATTGAGATGGAAGCGCACCGGCTGGATAGCATGATCAACGACCTGCTGGTGATGTCGCGCAATCAGGCGAAAACCGCGCTGGTCAGCGAAACGGTGAAAGCCAACCAGCTGTGGGGCGAGGTGCTGGATAACGCCGCCTTTGAAGCCGAACAGATGGGGAAATCGTTCACCGTCGAGTATCCGCCGGGGCCCTGGCCGCTGTACGGTAACCCCAATGCGCTGGAGAGCGCGCTGGAAAATATCGTACGTAACGCGCTGCGCTATTCGCATACCAAAATTTCAGTGAGCTTCTCGGTGGATAAAGACGGAATTACGGTTAACGTCGATGATGACGGGCCGGGCGTGAGTCCGGAGGATCGCGAGCAGATTTTCCGTCCGTTCTACCGTACCGATGAGGCGCGCGACCGCGAGTCTGGCGGTACCGGCCTGGGTCTGGCGATTGTCGAAGCGGCGATTCAACAGCACCGCGGTTGGGTAAAAGCCGACGACAGCCCGCTGGGCGGCCTGCGTTTAACCCTCTGGCTGCCGCTGTATAAGCGCACCTGATGCCCCCGGCCTGCGCTTCGCCAGGCCGGGTTCGAAACGGGGAGCCCGGATAAAGCGCAAAGCGCCGCCATCCGGGAACGCGCACGGAAGCGCTATTTTCCCCACAATCTCCGCGAATTATTCTCGATCTGCCCGCTTAAACGCCGCTTCTGCATCGTTCTGCTCCAGCTTACCGACAGCCCCGCCGCGGAAAGTAAACGTCGGTACTGGTCATCATCGAACGGCATCTGCCAGGCGATGGCGCCCGCTTCGTGAACGCTGACGTCGCTGAGCCGGGATACCAGCGCCAGCGGCGCATCGCTGGAGACTTGCCCACCCGCCACCACCCGATACAACCAGCCGGTTTTACCGCTGTTCTGCATAAGCTGGGCCATATCGCTGACGGCAAAATGATAGTTGAGCTTGAAGCAGGGAGAGCGCGGCTGCGTCACCTGGATCAGCGCCTCTCCCCAGCGAAAGATATCGCCGATGTAGACATTTTTTTCCGTCAGCCCTTCGGTCGAGAGATTCTCGCCAAACGCCGGGGCGCAGAAAAGATCCGCCTGCTGCGGAAGTTCAAGCGCCCAATGGGCATAGTGTTCTCGGGGATAGTGGCACAGCGCGCGGTCCGGTCCGCCGTGAATTTTCTTCTCGGCCTGCTCATCGCCCTCCAGCCCCAAATCGCCGAGGGTCAGTTCACCATCGACCTGGACTTTCCCGATGGCGCTTGGACGGCTGCCGTCGTAATCCCTTACCTTGCCCACAAAGACATTCACCGGATAGTGCATCGCTGCTCCTTTGCTGCGGATATAAAAAAAGCGAGTCATCAGACTCGCTTCTCGCTCAGCACAATGCAACCTTATTTTTTGGCGGCAAAACGCGCTGCGGCTTCGTCCCAGTTCACGACGTCCCAGAACGCTTTGATGTAGTCCGGGCGACGGTTCTGGAATTTCAGGTAGTAAGCGTGTTCCCACACGTCCAGGCCGATAATCGGAAAGCCGGAAGCGCCGGAGATAGCTTCACCCATCAGCGGGGAGTCCTGGTTAGCGGTAGAAACCACCGCCAGCTTGTCGCCTTTCAGCACCAGCCACGCCCAGCCGGAGCCAAAACGGGTCGCAGCCGCTTTTTCAAATTCCGCTTTGAAGTTGTCAACGGAACCGAAATCGCGCTCGATAGCCGCTTTCAGGTCGCCCTGCAAGGTGGTACCGGTTTTCAGGCCTTTCCAGAACAGGCTGTGGTTAGCGTGGCCGCCGGCGTTGTTACGCAGAACGGTTTTTTTGTCTGCCGGCAGCTGATCCAGTTTGGTAATCAGCTCTTCTGCGGACAGGCTCGCGAATTCAGGCAGGCTTTCCAGCGCCGCGTTGGCGTTGTTCACGTAGGTCTGGTGGTGTTTAGTGTGATGGATTTCCATCGTCTGCTTGTCAAAATGCGGTTCCAGGGCGTCATAAGCGTACGGCAGGGCAGGCAGTGTGTAACTCATAATCATCTCCATTATTGTCGAGCGGCGGAAAGTGTTAATGCCGCGTAAGCAGTTGGTTCATTATAGTTAATTAAATGATATTGAAAACGCTTATCAATGCCGTATTTTTAATAAGGTTATAACAGGGGGGGATTGATGTCGTTTTGTGATACAGAACAACTAATTAAGTTTTTGGTTGCCAGGTTCAGGCTTCCGGTGGCAACAGCTTAAAGGCGGAAAAACTGACCGATTTTTACACTCACCGGGTCGGAAGAAGATTTATCCGATAAAAAATAGATGAGGATAAAATCAATGAATCACGCGATTACGATGGGTATTTTTTGGCATTTGATAGGTGCGGCCAGTGCAGCCTGTTTCTATGCCCCGTTCAAGAAAGTTAAACATTGGTCCTGGGAAACCATGTGGTCTATCGGCGGTATTGTCTCCTGGCTGATCCTCCCCTGGGCCATCAGCGCCATGCTGCTGCCCGATTTCTGGGCCTATTACGGCTCTTTTAACGCCTCCACGCTGCTGCCCGTTTTCCTGTTCGGCGCCATGTGGGGTATCGGTAATATCAACTACGGCCTGACGATGCGCTACCTCGGCATGTCGATGGGGATCGGCATCGCCATTGGTATCACGCTGATTGTTGGCACCTTAATGACGCCGATTCTTAACGGTCAGTTTGCTGTTCTCATTAACACCAAAGGCGGCCAGATGACGCTGCTCGGCGTGCTGGTCGCGGTGATTGGCGTGGGGATCGTCACCCGCGCCGGCCAGTTGAAAGAGCGCAAAATGGGCATCAAAGCCGAAGACTTCAACCTGAAAAAGGGGCTGGTCCTGGCGGTGATGTGCGGCATCTTCTCGGCCGGTATGTCGTTCGCCATGAACGCCGCCAAGCCGATGCATGAAGCGGCCGCCGCGCTCGGCGTTGACCCGCTCTATACCGCGCTGCCAAGCTATGTGGTGATCATGGGCGGCGGCGCGCTGGTTAACCTCGGCTTCTGCTTTATTCGTCTGGCAAAAGTGAAAAACCTGTCGATAAAAGCCGACTTCTCGCTGGCAAAACCGCTCATCGTCAGCAATATCCTGCTTTCGGCGTTAGGCGGCCTGATGTGGTATCTCCAGTTCTTCTTCTATGCCTGGGGCCACGCCAGCATTCCGGCGCAGTACGACTACATGAGCTGGATGCTGCATATGAGCTTCTATGTGCTGTGCGGCGGCCTGGTGGGTCTGATACTGAAAGAGTGGAACAACGCCGGTCGTCGTCCGGTGGGCGTCCTCAGCCTCGGCTGCGTGGTGATTATTATCGCCGCCAATATCGTTGGTCTGGGAATGGCGAACTAGCGTCGTCAGGCGGCGGTGCGACTGCGCTGCCGCCACTGCCCCGGCGTCATGCCTATCTCGCGGTTAAACACCACCGAAAAGTAGTTGCTGTCTTCAAACCCGCACTGCATCGCCACTTCGCCAATCAGCCGTTCGGTATGCTGCAGCAGATACTGCGCGTGACAGATGCGCAGCTGGCGCAGGTAGTGGTTGATGGTCATCCCCGTCTGCTGGCGAAACTGCTGACGCAGCGCGCGTTCGCTGCACCCTTCGCGCTCGCAAAAACGGTCAAGAAAGAAGGGACGATTGAGGCTGCCCGCCAGCTCGGTGAGCAGCTTATCGAGCAGCGCTTCGCTTTGGGTTGCCGCCAGATTATCGGTGGCGTAGCGATAGCGCTGAAGAATAAGCGCCAGCTGCGCAAACAGCAGTTCGGCCATATTATTGGCCTGCGCATCGCTGCGGCTGCTTTCATGCTCCAGCTGGGTAATCACCTGCCTGACCTGGGCCATGCCGCTGCTGCCAATCCGCCAGTGCGGAACCCACGGAGTGCCGAACAGACCGGGAATGTGCGCCGCCCAGTCAAAGTTAAGCCGCAGCCGGTCCGGGCAGTAAATGACGTTTTGCAGGACGAGATCGTTCACCGAGGCGTAGGAGTGTTTGTCTTCCGCGCGGATATAGAACAGATCGCCGCGGGTAATCCGCCACGGGCGATCGTTAAGGACGTGCAGGCCGTTCCCCCGCCACACCAGCACCAGTTCGCAGAACTCGTGGGTATGCTCGGCGAAGACGTTTTGCGGATAGCGATCCGCTACCGCCACCGCCTGAGCGGGGGAGGCGAAAAATTCATCTTTGCGAAGAATCAGCTGACCTGCCACGACATCAACTCCGGACGCGAAAAAACGAGTCATTATTCGCGTTTATGCCTGCTAAAACGTTGACTGCTCTCGCGTTACTGAAGAATGGCGTCGCGTCCCTGGCGAATATCACGCGGAGACCAGGCAAACTCCCGGCGAAAAAGCGTCGAAAAGTGGTTACTGTCGCCGAATCCACAGCGATAGGCGATATCGGTCACACTATCATCGCTATGGCGCAGCAGATGGCGCGCCTTCATCAACCGCACCCGATTCAGATAGCGCTGCGGCGTCAGTCCGGTTTGCTGTTTTAACTGGCGATGCAGGGTTCGCAGGGAGAGTGAAAACCGCGCCGCGACCTCTTCCCAGCAGATATCTTCGGCAAAATGGTCTTCCAGCCAGGCCATTAAATGGTTCAGCCGCGCCTCGTTGTCCGACGCCCCTTCGGCCAGGCTGCTTTTACGCAGGTGCACCAGCAGTTGCATAAATAAAATCTCGCGGCTGGCGATAGCGTGCATATCCGCATCCGCGCCGACCTCCTCCATCTGATCCACAATCTGGCGCACCTGCTGCAAAGCGCTCTGATTAACCCGCCAGTGCGAAAGGTAATTTCCCTCTTGCTCCTGCGGCAGCAGCGCGTTCAGGCCGGACAAAAAGCGAAACGCGTCCGGCGCGCGATAGAGCACATTGGTCAGGCACAGATTATCGGTATGTTCGTAGAGATGGCGGTCGTGATCGCGAATAAAGCAGACCGAACCGCCGCTGATGGTGTAGGGCTGGCCGTTGAAAACGTGAATTCCCGTACCGTGTTCCACAATAACAATCTCATGAAAATCATGGTGATGTTCAGGAAAAGCGGATTGTGGGAGCCGCGGCTCAATGGCGACAGCTGAAACGCCGGACTTAAAGAAATCCACACTGTGCAACATGGTCATAGCAGCTCCTCGAAATGAGAAATGTTATCAATCAGTGGAGCAAATAGTAATTAAGGGGCGGCGATCCGGCCTTCAATTTTTGACCGTAAAATTCGTAAAGCCTGCCGCTTTTTCAAGAAATGACGGGAAAGATCGGGAACTGCGGACAACATCACATCCCGCACGCCACCGCGGAGAAAACGAAACTGTGACCTCTCTCACGGTCACCTTTGCTTTCTTGCCAGCGGCCAATTTTCCCTGTCAGTAACAAGAAGGTGAGCCTGACGCGACTTTTTTAGACTGCATGCAATGATTTTCACAAGGATCTTCCCATGAGTCTTCGTCATTGTGTCGCCGTTGATTTAGGCGCCTCCAGCGGGCGGGTGATGCTAGCCAGCTATCAACCCGCCCAGCAAACCCTGGCCCTGCGCGAAATTCACCGCTTTACCAATAGTCTGCAGAAGGTCGATGGCTTCGACTGCTGGGATCTCGATAGCCTGGAAGAGGAAATTCGCCGCGGTCTGGAGAAGGTCTGCGAACAGGGCATCCTGATCGACAGCATCGGCATTGATACCTGGGGCGTGGATTATGTCCTGCTGGATAAACAGGGCCAGCGTGTCGGCCTGCCGGTTTCCTATCGCGACTCTCGCACCCAGGGCCTGATGCGCCACGCCGAAGCCCAACTGGGCCGCGCGGAAATCTACCGCCGCAGCGGCATTCAGTTTCTGCCGTTTAACACCCTTTATCAGCTGCGCGCGCTGGTTGAACAGCAGCCGGAGCTGGTCAGCCAGGCCGCGCACGCGCTGCTGATCCCGGACTACTTTAGCTTCCGCCTGACCGGCAACATGAACTGGGAATACACCAACGCCACCACCACGCAGTTGGTCAACATCAACAGCGATAGCTGGGATGAAGACCTGCTGAACTGGAGCGGCGCGCCGCGCGAATGGTTCGGTACGCCGACCCATCCCGGCAACGTCATCGGCCACTGGATTTGCCCGCAGGGCAATCACATCCCGGTGGTCGCCGTCGCCAGCCACGATACCGCCAGCGCGGTTATCGCCTCGCCGCTGGCCAGCAAAAACGCCGCCTACCTCTCTTCCGGCACCTGGTCGCTGATGGGCTTTGAAAGCAAAACCCCCTGCACCAGCGATGCGGCGCTAAGAGCCAATATCACCAACGAAGGTGGCGCCGAAGGCCGCTATCGGGTGCTGAAAAATATTATGGGCCTGTGGCTGCTGCAGCGGGTGCTCAAGGAGCAAAACGTCGGCGACCTGCCAGCGCTGATCGCGCGTACCGCTGCGCTTCCGGCCTGCCGCTTCGTCATCGACTGCAACGATGACCGCTTTATCAACCCGGACCACATGAGCGCGGAAATCCAGGCCGCCTGCCGCGAATCCGGGCAGCCGGTTCCTGATACCGACGCCGAACTGGCGCGCTGCATTTTCGACAGCCTGGCGCTGCTCTACGCCCGGGTGCTCAACGAGCTGGCGGCGCTGAGCGGTCAGCCGTTCAGCCAGCTGCATATCGTCGGCGGCGGCTGCCAGAACGAACTGCTTAACCAGCTGTGCGCCGACGCCTGCGGCATCACCGTGGTTGCCGGCCCGGTTGAGGCCTCCACGCTTGGCAATATCGGTATCCAGCTGATGACCCTGGATGAGTTGAACAACGTCGATGAATTCCGTCAGGTGGTACGACAAAACTACGCCCTCACTACCTTTACCCCTAATCCTGAAAATGAAATTGCCCGCTTCGTCGCGCAGTTTCAGCCACAACAGAACAAGGAGCTTTGCGCATGACCACTCAACTTGAACAAGCCTGGGAAATTGCCAAACAGCGCTACGCCAGCGTCGGCGTGGACGTCGAGGAGGCCTTGCGCCAGCTGGATCGCCTGCCCGTGTCCATGCACTGCTGGCAGGGCGATGACGTCGTCGGTTTCGAAAACCCGGAAGGAAGCCTGACCGGCGGTATTCAGGCCACCGGCAACTACCCGGGTAAAGCGCGTAACGCCAGCGAGCTGCGCGCCGACCTTGAGCAGGCGATGAGCCTGATCCCCGGGCCAAAACGCCTGAACCTGCACGCGCTCTATCTGGAATCCGATACGCCGGTATCGCGCAATGAAATTAAGCCGGAGCACTTTAAAAACTGGGTGACGTGGGCGAAAGCCAACAAGCTGGGGCTGGATTTTAACCCCTCCTGCTTCTCGCATCCGCTGAGCGCCGACGGCTTTACGCTGTCGCACGCCAACGATGAAATCCGTCAGTTCTGGATCGATCACTGCAAGGCCAGCCGCCGTATTTCCGCTTACTTCGGCGAGCAGCTGGGCACGCCGTCAGTGATGAATATCTGGATCCCGGACGGCATGAAGGATATTACCGTCGACCGCTTCGCGCCGCGCCAGCGTCTGCTGAACGCGCTCGATGAAGTGATTAGCGAAAAGCTCGACCCGGCGCACCACATTGACGCCGTGGAGAGCAAGCTGTTCGGTATCGGCGCGGAAAGCTACACCGTCGGCTCCAACGAGTTCTACATGGGTTACGCCACCAGCCGCCAGACCGCCCTGTGCCTGGATGCAGGCCACTTCCATCCGACGGAAGTCATCTCCGACAAGATCTCCGCCGCGATGCTCTATATCCCGCGCCTGCTGCTGCACGTTAGCCGCCCGGTACGCTGGGACAGCGACCACGTGGTACTGCTGGATGACGAAACCCAGGCCATCGCCAGCGAAATCATCCGTCACGATCTGTTCGACCGCGTGCATATCGGCCTCGATTTCTTCGACGCTTCGATTAACCGCATCGCGGCGTGGGTGATTGGCACGCGCAATATGAAGAAAGCGCTGCTGCGCGCCCTGCTGGAACCGACCGCCCAGCTGCGTCAGCTGGAAGTCGACGGCGACTACACCGCCCGTCTGGCGCTGCTGGAAGAGCAGAAGTGCCTGCCGTGGCAGGCCATCTGGGAGATGTACTGTCAGCGTCACGATACGCCGGCGGGCAGCCAGTGGCTGGATAACGTACGCGCTTATGAAAATGCGGTTCTGAGCCAGCGCGGGTAATGCCTGGACGTTCCCCGGGTCGCGGCCGGGCTACGAACTGGTAGCCCGGATAAGCCGTTTACGGCGCAATCCGGGGCTCGCACATATTCAGGGCGAGGGGCCAACCCCGCGCCGAATCAACAGGAAAGACAAGACTATGCAGACCATTATCGACGCCTGGTTCGTCCAGGGCATGATTAAAGCCACTTCCGACGCCTGGCTGAAAGGCTGGGACGAGCGCAACGGCGGCAACCTGACGCTGCGCCTGGACGAAGCGGATATTGAACCCTACGCGGCGGATTTTCACGCCAAACCGCGCTATATCGCCCTGAGCCAGCCGATGCCGACGCTGGCTAACCAGCCGTTTATCGTCACCGGTTCCGGTAAATTCTTCCGTAACGTCCAGCTCGACCCGGCGGCTAACCTCGGGGTGGTGAAAGTCGACAGCGACGGCGCGGGATACCATATTCTTTGGGGCCTGACCAACGACGCGGTGCCCACTTCCGAGCTGCCGGCGCACTTCCTGTCGCACAGCGAGCGCATCCGGCTGACCAACGGCAAAGACCGGGTGATCATGCACTGTCACGCCACCAACCTGATCGCCCTGACCTACGTGCTGGAGAACACCAGCGATCTGTTCACCCGCAAGCTGTGGGAAGGAAGTACCGAATGTCTGGTGGTCTTCCCGGACGGCGTCGGCATCCTGCCGTGGATGGTGCCGGGTACCGACGAAATCGGCCAGGCCACCGCCGAGGCGATGCAGAAACATTCGCTGGTGCTGTGGCCGTTCCACGGCGTTTTCGGCAGCGGCCCCAATCTGGACGAAACCTTCGGCCTGATCGATACCGCCGAGAAATCCGCTGAGGTGCTGGTGAAAGTCTATTCAATGGGCGGGATGAAACAAACTATCACCCGCGAAGAGCTGATAGCCCTTGGCAAACGCTTCAACGTTCAACCCCTGCAGTCCGCATTAGACCTTTATCAATAACAACATCGCGCCCCGCTCACTGAGACGGGGCGAAAAAAACACCTGCAAACCCTACAAACTAACTCGATTATGTGGAGTAAAAGCAATGAAAACAAACACAAGCTTGATCCTCACCGTTGCCATCCTGGCGTTGTCCGGTTCCGCTTTAGCCGAAGTCAAAATCGCCCTCGTGGCGAAATCATTGGGAAATGGATTCTTCGAAGCAGCGAACGTCGGCGCGCAGGAAGCGGCCAAAGAGTTAGGCGATGTCAAAGTGATCTATACCGGCCCGACCACCACCACCGCCGAAGCGCAGATCGAAGTGCTGAATGGTTTGATCGCCCAGGGGGTGGATGCGATCGCCATTTCCGCTAACGATCCCGACGCCGTGGTGCCGGTGCTGAAAAAAGCGATGCAGCGCGGTATTAAGGTGGTCTCCTGGGACTCCGGCGTCGCGCCGGCGGGCCGCCAGATCCATCTTAATCCGTCCAATAACGCGCTGATTGGCGAAACCAACGTTAAGCTCGCCGCCGATGCGCTGAAGGCGCTGAACGTGGAAAAAGGCGATGTGGCGATTTTAAGCGCCACCCCAACCTCCACCAACCAGAACATCTGGATTGAGGAGATGAAAAAGGTGCTGCCGCAGTACCCGTCCGTCAATCTGGTGACCGTCGCCTACGGGGACGATCTGTCGGATAAAAGCTACCGCGAAGCGGTGGGCCTGCTGAAGTCATACCCTGACCTGAAAGTGATTGTTTCGCCTTCGTCGGTGGGGATCGTGGCCGCCGCGCAGGCGGTAAAAGATCAGGGCAAAATCGGCAAGGTCTACGTTACCGGGCTGGGGCTACCGTCGGAAATGGCTGGGGCGATTAAATCCGGCGCCAGCAAAAGCTTCGCCATCTGGAATCCGATTGACCTCGGCTACGCCGCCACGTATCTGGCCGACGATTTAGTCAAAGGCACGGCGACCAAAACCGAAGCCAATATGGGCAAACTGGGCAAAGTGAAGCTGGACGCCGACGGTAGCGGCGCGATGGCCGAACCGTTCGTCTACGATGCGAGCAACATCGATAAGTTCTCAAAAATCTTCTAATCCCCCTTACCCGACCCTCTCTCCTCAAGGGAGAAGGAACAAACCACTCTCTCGCTCTTTGGGGGAGGGTAAAGGGTAATTTGACGGAGAACTATCATGTCAGCATCCACCCCACTGCTGTCGCTGAAGGGCATCACCAAGGTTTTTCCCGGTGTCCGCGCCCTTGAAAACGTGCAGCTCGATCTCTGGCCCGGCAAAGTGACCGCTTTAATCGGCGAAAACGGCGCGGGGAAATCTACGCTGGTCAAAGTGATGACCGGCATTTATCAGCCCGAAGAGGGCGAGATTCTCTATAAAGCGATCCCTATCCAACTGCCGAACCCGGAGTCGGCGCACAAGGTCGGGATCACCGCGATTCATCAGGAAACCGTGTTGTTCGACGAACTCTCGGTGACCGAAAATATCTTCGTCGGCCAGTATCTGCATCGCGGCCTGCTGAAGAAGCTCGACTGGCCCGCCATGCACCGCAAAGCCAGCGAAATTCTCACCCGCCTCGAGGTACAGATTGACCCGCGCGCGACGCTGAAAACCCTCAGCATCGCCCAACGCCATATGGTAGCCATCGCCCGGGCGCTCTCCTTTGAAGCCCAGGTGGTGATCCTCGATGAGCCGACGGCGGCGCTCTCGCAGCATGAAATTCTGGAGTTTTATCAAATCGTTGAGCGCCTGAAGCAGGACGGTAAAGCGATTCTGTTTATCTCGCATAAGTTCGATGAGATTTTCGAGCTGGCGGACTACTACACCATTCTGCGCGACGGCGTGTACGTCAGCTCCGGCGCGATTAACGATATCACCGAAGAGCGGATGGTGGCGATGATGGTGGGCCGCGCGATTACCCAAACCTACCCGAAAGTCGACTGTATTCCGGGAGAAACGGTGCTGGAGGTGAAAGACCTTTGCCACCCCACCGAGTTCGCCCATATCAGCTTCAGCCTGCGCAAAGGGGAGATTCTTGGCTTTTACGGCCTGGTGGGCGCCGGGCGCACCGAGCTGATGCAGGCGCTCTCCGGAGTCTCACATCCCTCTTCCGGCGATATTGTGCTGAAGGGGAAACCGATGCGCTTTCGCCAGCCGGCCGACGCGATCGGCGCCGGTATCGTCTGCGTGCCGGAAGAGCGGCAGAAGCAGGGAGCGATTATCGCCCTGCCGATCGCCCAGAACATCAGCCTGCCGCAGCTCAGCAAACTGAACCCCGGCGGCGTGCTTAACGACGCCCGCGAATGGCGGCTGGCGGACGAGTACGCTTCGCGCCTGCAGGTTAAGGCCTTTAGCTGGCGGCAGGCGGTGGAAACCCTTTCCGGCGGCAATCAGCAAAAAGTGGTGATCGGCAAATGGCTGGCGACCCATCCCGAGGTGATTATCCTCGACGAACCGACCAAAGGCATCGATATCGGCTCCAAAGCGGCGGTGCACCAGTTTATGTCCGAGCTGGTCAGCCAGGGGCTGGCGGTGATTATGGTCTCTTCGGAGCTGCCGGAAGTGATGGGTATGGCCGACCGGATTATCGTGATGCATGAAGGGCTGATGGTCGCCGAGTACCGCGCCGGTGAAGCGACGGCGGAAACCATCGTTAGCGCCGCCAGCGGCATTGGTCAGGAGGCAGCGTAATGGGCCGACAACTGCTTAAACACCGTGAAGCGCTGCTGGCGGTGGTCGTCATTTTGATGATCGGCGCGATCGGCAGCCGGGCGCCGTCGTTCGTCTCGCCGGGCAATCTGGTGGAGATGTTTAACGACACCGCCATCCTCATCATCCTCGCCCTCGGCCAGATGATGGTACTGCTGACCAAAGGCATCGATCTGTCGATGGCCGCCAACCTGGCGCTGACCGGGATGATCGTCGCCCTGCTCAACGCCCACTATCCGGGTATTCCGGTGGCGGCGCTGCTGGCGCTGGCGACCCTGCTGGGCCTGCTGATGGGGATAATTAACGGCCTGCTGGTCTGGCGGCTCGGCATCCCGGCCATCGTGGTCACGCTGGGCACCATGAGTATTTATCGCGGGATCATCTTCCTGCTCTCCGACGGCGGCTGGGTGAACTCGCACCAGATGAGCGCCGATTTTCTCGGCCTGCCGCGCGCCTCGCTGCTGGGGCTGCCGCTGCTGAGCTGGTGCGCCATCGCCGCACTGCTGCTGGTGGGCTATTTCCTGCGCTACAGCCGCACCGGTCGGGCTTTGTACACTGCGGGCGGCAACGCGACGGCGGCGTACTACACCGGGATTAACGCCGGGAAAATGCAGTTTGTCAGCTTCTGCCTCTCCGGCGCGCTGGCCGGGTTCTGCGGCTATCTGTGGATCTCGCGCTTCGCCGTCGCCTATGTCGATGTCGCCAACGGTTTTGAACTGCAGGTAGTCGCCGCCTGCGTCATCGGCGGCATCAGCACCATGGGCGGAACCGGTCGCGTGCTCGGCTGTCTGTGCGGCGCGCTGTTCCTTGGGGTGATTAATAACGCGCTGCCGGTGATTGGCATTTCGCCGTTCTGGCAAATGGCCATTTCCGGCGCGGTGATCGTCATTGCGGTGCTGCTTAACGAACGCGGTAATAAAGGTAGCGGGCGATTAATCCTGCGCAACGCGGCGCTGGCGCGGCAGAAACAGGCGGTGAAATCATGAGCAAAATAATGATGTCTGAAGAGATGAAAAGCGCCCCGGCCGCGCCGTCGCCGCTGCGCCGTCTGCTGTGCTGGGAAGGGTTTCTGCTGGCGGTAACCCTGGCGGTATTCGTGGTTAACGCCCTGGCGTCGCCCTACTTCCTTAATATCTGGAACCTGTCGGACGCCACGTTTAACTTCACCGAAAAAGCGATCATCGTGTTGCCGATGGCGATGCTAATTATCGCCAGAGAGATCGACCTTTCGGTGGCGTCGACGATGGCGCTGAGCTCAACGGCGATGGGCTTCTGCGCGGCGGCGGGTATGGATACGCCGCTGCTGGTGGCCGTCGGGCTGGGCGTGGGGCTGCTGTGCGGCCTGTTCAACGGTATCCTGGTGACGCGCTTTAACCTATCGTCGATCGTCATCACCATCGGTACCATGAGCCTGTATCGCGGGATAACCTACATTCTGCTCGGCGACAAGGCGCTCAATCACTACCCGGAGAGCTTCGCCTGGTTCGGCCAGGGCTACGTGTGGGGGGCGCTCTCTTTTGAGTTCGCGCTGTTTATCCTCCTCGCCGCCGCCTTTACCTTCCTGCTGCATAAAACCAACTTTGGCCGCCGGACCTACGCCATCGGCAATAACCCAACCGGGGCCTGGTTCTCTGGCATCAACGTCAAGCGTCACAATCTGGTGCTGTTCGCGCTGGTCGGGCTGATGGCCGGGCTGGCGGCGGTCCTGCTGACCTCGAGGCTCGGCAGCACCCGTCCGACGCTGGCGATGGGCTGGGAGCTGGCGGTCGTCACGATGGCGGTGCTCGGAGGCATCAATATTCTCGGCGGCTCCGGCAGCATGGTGGGGGTGATTATCGCCGCTTTCCTGATGGGGCTGGTGACGTTTGGCCTGAGCCTGCTCAACGTGCCGGGGATCGTGATGTCGATCATCATTGGCGCGATGCTGATCGTGGTGATCTCGCTGCCGATTATTACCCGGCGGATGATGCAGCGAAGACGAATTTAATTTCCCCTTCACACTGATCTGACCGGTACGTGTAGCCCGGGTAAGGCGCCAGCCGCGACCCGGGGGCGGGTGAAGGGAAACGGATTACCCAAAATCAACATTAAGGAGAATTATCATGAGTTTTATGTTGGCACTGCCCAAAATCAGCCTCCACGGCGCGGGCGCAATCGGCGATATGGTCAAGCTGGTGGCGGGCAAACAGTGGGGTAAAGCGCTGATCGTCACCGACGGTCATCTGGTTAAAATGGGCCTGCTCGATAGCCTGTTCACCGCCCTGGACGCCCAGCAGATGTCTTACCATCTGTTTGACGAGGTGTTCCCTAACCCAACGGAAGCGCTGGTGCAACAAGGCTACGCGGCGTATCAGGAAGCAAACTGCGACTTTATTATCGCCTTCGGCGGCGGCAGCCCAATTGATACCGCCAAAGCGGTCAAAATCCTCACCGCCAATCCGGGACCGTCCACCGCCTACTCCGGCGTCGGCAAGGTGATAAACGCCGGCGTGCCGCTGGTGGCGATCAACACCACAGCCGGAACAGCGGCGGAGATGACCAGCAACGCGGTGATCATCGACGCCGAGCGCAAGGTGAAAGAGGTGATTATCGACCCCAATATCATCCCGGATATTGCCGTCGATGACGCCAGCGTGATGCTGGATATCCCGCCATCCATTACCGCCGCCACCGGCATGGACGCGCTGACCCACGCCATTGAAGCCTTCGTGTCCGTTGGCGCGCATCCGCTGACCGACGCCAACGCCCTGGAGGCGATTCGCCTGATCAACCTGTGGCTGCCGAAAGCCGTGGACGACGGACATAACCTTGAAGCCCGCGAGCAGATGGCGTTTGGCCAGTATCTGGCGGGCATGGCGTTTAACAGCGCCGGTCTGGGCCTGGTGCACGCGCTGGCCCATCAGCCGGGCGCCACCCACAACCTGCCGCACGGCGTGTGCAACGCCATCCTGCTGCCGATCATCGAAAACTTTAACCGCCCGAACGCCGTCTCCCGTTTCGCCCGCGTGGCGCAGGCGATGGACGTCGATACCCGCGGCATGAGCGATGAGGCGGCCAGCATGGAGGCAATCAACGCCATCCGCGCGCTGAGCAAACGCGTCGGCATTCCGCAAGGCTTCAGCCAGCTTGGCGTTAGCAAAGCCGATATCGAAGGCTGGCTGGACAAAGCGCTGGCCGACCCGTGCGCGCCGTGCAACCCGCGCGCCGCCAGCCGCGATGAAGTTCGCGAACTCTATCTGGAGGCCTTATGATCCGCAAAGCTTTCGTTATGCAGGTCAACCCGGACGCGCATGAAGAGTATCAGCGCCGCCATAACCCCATTTGGCCGGAGCTGGAAGCGGTGCTGAAAGCCCACGGCGCGCAACATTACGCGATATATCTCGATAAAGCGCGCCATCTGCTGTTCGCCACGGTGGAGATTGAGTCCGAAGCGCGCTGGGATGCCGTCGCCAACACGGAGGTGTGCCAGCGCTGGTGGCGGCATATGCGCGACGTGATGCCCGCCAACCCGGACAACATTCCGGTAAGCGCGGAGCTCAAAGAGGTGTTTTATCTCGATTAAATCCCTGACGGCCCCGCTGCGTTTAGCGGGGCCACCGCTTGAGGTTGAAGAGCGTTACATCGTTCCGGGAACAGGCGTGGCCCTGAAGGCGTTTACCGCCCTGTCCATCAGCACCTGATTGTCACTTCCGCTATCCAGGATCGTGTTTTGCGCAGAGCGCTTTTCTACCAGCACGGCGACCGCATTGAGGGCTTTTAATCTGTCCGTGGTGAGCAAGGCGCTGACCTGCGCCGCAAAGCAGGCATCCTCTTCCAAAGTTTGCGCCTGCGACGCCGACGCCTCAGTCGTCGCCACGATATGGTTATTGGCAAGGTAGTTCCCCTTGCCGGCAACAAGACGGATGACGATCGGCTTTATTCCCTGCGGCTTGAGATACTGGACATCGACGGTTTCGGAAATATGATTGGCAATAATCGAGTTATTACTCCCGTCAATATACAGCAGACCATAGGTATCATCTCGCCCATTGTCATAAGCCTGCATCGGCGGCCAGGGCTCACGATCGCGCAAGAAGTGGTTTGCCGAGATCAGATTCTCCGCGCAGTTGTTCTCCATTATCAGCATGCCAGGATAAAACGAATGGAATCGGTTGCTGGTGACGCAGGAGCGTACAACGCCGGATAAGTGGACGCTGCTGGCGCCGCGCGGGAAAATATTGTTGGTAGAAATTAATAACCCGCCGAAGTTTTGCGCGTAAATGGAATAGCCTTTATAACCTGCGCCAATCAAGTTATCGGTTATTTTTGACGCCTGCCCGGCGCCGCGGAGTTCAATACAGTTACCACATTCGGCAATAAAGTTATTATGGATCGCCATCGCATCGCTGTTGTACGCGGTGAGGCCATGCTCGAGGTAGATGAACCCCATCCCGGTGATCCGAAAGGCGTCCTGCGCGCTGGCGATATAAATTCCGGTTTTACCGTTGGTGTAGGTATTTTCCGGATCGTTGTTTCCCAGCCCATCATCCACAAAGTGCAGACCATCAATACAGAAGTTTTCGAACGCCACCGAACTGATACGCGGCGCCCCGCTGCGCTTTACATAAAACGCGGCGCCGGCGTGCTCTTCATCGCCGTCCTGCGGACAAAGATCGACCAGGATACGGCTCCCGCCCGGCCACAGATCGTGCAGGTTCGGCCATTCATCCGCTGGGGTATTAAAGCGAATGCTTGAGGAGACAAAACCATGCCCGGCGCCCATTATTTTTAAATAGCTTATATCAATCAAGACCTGCGTCGTCAGATGATAATCGCCGGGCGGGATAAAGATAGCGGCGCCCGGTTTTCCGCCGTCGTTGATATCGGTTTCGGTTTGCCGGGATTTAATATCGGCGATAATACTATTAATCACTTCGCCAATATCCTGATAGGGATTACCCACCGGCCACCGCGTGACATCATAATAATTTTCAGGCACCATAAAAACCTCCTTTGATATTAAATAGAAATTAATAAGCAATATTTAAATCGTAGTTATTTCATTGTTGAATAAAACCGATACTCTGCGCTCCAGGTCATTAACCGTGGCCTTTTTCCAGCTCGCGCTTTGCCAGATCCGTTTTAATTCTTTCAAGGAAAGCGTTATTCAGCTTAAAATAGCGCACCAGATACGCGCTGATGAAATAACTCACCATCGGCAGCAGTGAAAACATCATGATAATACCTTGAATGGTCTGCGAATTTTGCTGCGGCTCATTCGCGACATAGCCGGTAAACGCCAGAATCCAGGCGACGATCGCGCCGGCGACCGCCAGACCCATTTTGAGCATAAACAGGTTTCCCGCGAAGGAGATGCCGGTCAGGCGTTTACCAAATTTCCAGTCGCCGTAATCGTCGACGTCGGACATCATCGCCCACAGAATAGGGCCAGACTGTATTAAATGCAGAACGTTAATAATGATGAACAGCGTCATCAGCGGGGTCAGGGATTGCGGATCAACAAACCACAGCGCAAATGAGAGAATGCCGAGAATAATATTAATAACGCGGAACAGCGCCAGCTTATCAAAGCGATCGGTAAGCGGTTTGGCAAGCACGCTGCCCAGCATATTACAGGCCACGCCCAGCGCCATAAAGAAGGTAATAAATCCAACCGACTCTTTCATGACGTAAGTAGCATAATAGATAGTGACGCCACCGCGGATAAATGCCGGGAAAACGTTCAGGAAGGTAATAGCGATCATCAGGAGCCACTGATCGTTTTTGATAATATCGCGCAGGTCTTTCTTCAACGACTCGTTTTGCTTCACCGACACCACCCGCTCTTTAATGCTGGAAAAGCAGAACAGGAACATCAGCGTTGCCGCGCCGCCCATAATGATCATGGTCAGTTGGAAACCGGAGGCGCGATCGCCGTTACCCAGCCAGTCCGTTAACGGCAGAATAGAGGAGGAAATAATTAATGTCGCCAGGCCATTAAGGAAAAAACGCCAGGACAGACAGCCCATACGCTCTTTCTGATTGAGGGTAATCACGCCGCCGACCGAGCAATAGGGAATATTAATCGCGGTGTAAATCAGCGACATGACAAGATAGGTGACCCAGGCATAGATAATCTTGCCGTTCATGCTGAGATCGGGGGTGGTAAACATCAGTACCGCGCCCAGGCCAAACGGAAGCGCCATCCATAATAACCATGGACGGAATTTACCCCAGCGCGAGATGGTGCGGTCGCAGATTGCCCCCATTAGCGGATCGCTAAAAGCGTCAAAGATACGGATAACCAGGAATAATGTGCCAACCACCCCGGCATTCAGGCCATAAACATCGGTATAAAACCACGTCAGATATAGCGCCAGGACGCTCCATATCATTCCCGACCCGGCGTCACCCATGCCGTAGCCTATCTTCTCCCTGAGCCCGAGCTTTTCATAAGCGCCTGGCTTTTCCATTGCGGTAGCAGACATAAATACACCTATTTTTGGTTAAAAGGAGCCCATGGCGCAAACGTTGCGCCATTACTAAATACCTATCCTTTACAGGGAGGTAATATTAATCTTTACGCTGCTCTCGCGGATAATTAACCGGGAGACGATTTCATGCATTTCAATACTGTCTGGCTGCTGTTGATGCTTCACCATCTGGAACGCGAGGTGGGCAATCTCATTGACCGGCTGCGCCACGCTGGTGATTTTTTTTGTTTGCGCCAGCAGGGTATTATCAAAACTGGCAATAGCAATATCTTCTGGAACGGAGATACCTTTTTCTTTAAGTCCATCGATAATATAGTTAGCGGCAATATCGTTATACACCAACAGGCATGAACAGGTACGCTCAGGCTCGCTGAGCTTCTCGATAATGACATCAAGAATTTGAATATGCCCGGAAACTCTCTCGCCTTCACCTTTGGCTATCCAGAACAAATTATCTTTGGCGAGGGTTAAGCCGTGGCTCGCTATTTTTTTGCTATACGATGATACCTTGCGATTATCAACACCTTCCTGGGCAACAAAGCCAAATGAAAGATGACCCGTGTGGATAAAATGTTCCGCAATACTTTCCGCCCCGCGATCCTGATTAATCGAAACGGAATTAAAGAACCGGGACACCTGGGTAACAACGGCGACCGGGATTCGGGTAATGGCTAACCATTCGGAAAGGTCGGCCTCCGCTTCCGTCGGTACCCATAACAAACTGTCAATGCCCATCCCCACCAGCGTATGAATAATATGTTTATCCTGCTGCGGCTGATTCTGATGCGTTTTAACGATCACCGATTTTCCAATATACCGGGCCTCTTCCTCCACTGTCGCTAATAGTTCACAGAAGTGAGGATTTACCAGGTTAGGCAACACCACGCCAATTAGCCCTGAACATTTACCGCTAAGCTGAAACGAACTCTTACTGGGGACGTAGCAGAGATAATCCATCGCATCGCGTACCGCCTGCCGGGTTTCCGGCACCACGCTGGGATGATTGTTAAGGACTCGTGATACGGTCGCCGTCGAGACCCCCGCTCTTTTCGCTACGTCTTTGATCGATGCCATGATGATTGAGTACGCCCCCTAACATTGGTGCTCACTATAAATTGTGATCGCGATCGAAAATGTAAGCCAGTTCACATGTTGCTTTGTTACATGGAATCACGTTTAGCCTTCGCATTTTTATTATTCTTTCCATGGCTTAAAGACGGGCCTATACAAAAGCATAAATCAGCGAAAAAGGATAATATATTATGTCAAAAAAATATTGCTGGCGATCGTGTGGGGTTTCACTAAAAGATACATAACGCATGAAGGTCCCTCATCCTTTTTTCGTGTAAACAACAGAATGTCAGATTGCTCCTTCACTCAGGATGAAGCATGAGAAATACTGGCTTAATTATTTATAGCGGCCATCATTCATTTAAATAATGTTCAATTAAAGAGAATACACTCTGCGTATAACTACAATTATTAGAAGAAATACTTAAAACGCACCCGCGCGCCGTAGCGATTGTCATCATCACCCTGGCTCAGCTTCTCGTTGCTGGCATCCATATAAGCGGTGTTCAGATTCATCACGACCCCGTTATCCGGGTCGCTCTTCAGGCCGTTCCAGGTCATAGTCAGGCCATCGCCGGCGCGGTCGTATAGATTTAGCCATGACCGTCGCTATATAGGTCGTTGGCGGTATTGCCGGAGTGCTCGACGAAGGTATCCTGATTCAGTGGGAACATATCTTACGCCTCAAAACACCCTACTTTCACCTGCCAGTCGTTCTCCTGACTAAAGAAGAAAACCGCGTTGTCGAGGTTCATCGAACCGGTTATGTCCGCTAGCGGCTGGACAGAGAACCCGGCTAAATAGCTGTTGTCCGTTTTATGGATACCGTCAAAACCGAGCAGAATACGGCCGTTTAAATCCCACTTATCGTAGGTGGGATCGCTGCCGACGTCGGCATTGGTCATGGCCAGCAGGCCACGTTTGCTTTCCGCATCCATATTGAATTCCACGTCACCGTAGATTTTCAGATCGCCATAGCCGGATAATTTCAGCTCAGGGACTGAAATATTCTTTTTACTCTCAGCAACCGGAGCCACGCTTTTAACCAGCGATGCTGGTTTGCGCCGTCTGCATAGCGGCATTCTGCTTCGCCTGTAAATTCCGCACCTGACCTTCGGCCAACGCCGCCCGGCGTTCAGCGGCGGCAAGCCGCGCTTCAAGCAGCTCCATACGTTGTTCCAGCATCAGGTGATTATTTTTCGCTACCGCTGAACCAGTTATTAAACATAAACCTATGGCTATCGATAATACTGTTTTATTCATTTTTATTATTCGGAGGTAAAAGAGGGCCAGGTGAGTCATAAACTCACCCGTATCTTTTTATATCACGCACATTTTCTGTTTTATTTTGGATATTCATCCCGCGAACAGCTGATATTTATTTTTATCTTCATCGGTAATTTCTCTTAATACCCGACAGGGGACCCCAACGGCCACCACGTTCGCCGGTATGGAACGGTTCACCACGCTGCCGGCTCCAATGACCGAGTTTTTACCAATTGTGACGCCAGGGTTGATAATTACCCCGGTACCAAGCCATACGCCATCCTCGATGATAACCGGCTGAGAGAACTGCTGCTGGGTGTGGCGCAGATCCGGATGAACCGGATGGCCCGCGGTGGAAATGGTCACATTGGGCGCAAACATCACGTTATTGCCGATGATAATGTCGGCATCATCAACCAGCGTCAGGTTAAAGTTCGCGTAAAAATTATCGCCAATGGTGGTGTGGGTGCCGTAGGCTACGTGAATCGGCGGTTCTATCCAGCACTGCTCGCCCACGGCGGCGAACATCCGCTGAATAATGTCGTTTCTTAATTCCTGATTAAAGGGGTGCGAGTGGTTGTATTCATAAGCTCGCGCCTTGCCCATCAGCCGCTGTTCCGGTAAACCATATCCTGAATCAAGATAGAGTTCGCCGCTGTTCATTCTTGCTTTCATATCCATAGTGCAAATTTTCCTCATCTCGCCAGCACATCCCAGTGCATTATCGACCTGTTTTCTAAACCGTCATCGCGTTATCGCGCATCTTTTCCGACGCGGCTTTGCCCGATAAGGTAAAGGCGGATATCAAGGTGACGGTCAGGGCAATGCCGCCAAGGATCATATAAGTATCCTGGAAGCCGATACGGTCATACATATTTCCGGCAAAAGCGGAGAGAAAAATCGCCGCCACCTGTTTGGAAAACTGGAAGCCGACCAGGTAAATCGTCGCCGACAGGCGAACGTCAAACACGCCGGTAATATATTTAAACGCGCCTACCAGCAAGAACGGGACCTCCAGCGCATGGAGCATTTTCAGCGCCACCACTTCAGCGGCCGTCGTGGCGAACGATGAACCGATCATCCTCGCCGCCATCACCATCCCGGCAATCAGCAGCGTATTCTTCGCCCCGATGCGGTTAATAATCCACGGCGAACTGAACATAATAATCGCGTTGCATATTTCCCCGGCAGTGGTCGCAAAACCAAAGGCGCGGGTGCCCGATTCCGGCGTGGCGAAGAAAGATTTGAAGAAGGTGGCAAACTGCTGGTCAAAGACGTCATATACGCAGGCGACGCCGATAACGTAGAGAATGAACATCCACATTTTGCGCTGACGGAACATGCGCACGGCGGTTTTTAAATCGACCGACGAACGGTTAGCGCCCAGCGAATCCATCACCTGCGCGGTCTGGCTGGCCTGCGGTTTCGCGATAGACACCAGTACGACCAGCACTAGCGCGGCGGCCGACCCCATCCAGAACACCCACTCGGGATTAACGCTGAACAGCATCCCCGCCGTGGTGGCGCACAGCGCCCAGCCGAGGCAGCCAAAAGTCCGCGCCTTGCCGTATTCAAACCCGCTGTTGCGGCTCACGCGCTCAATATAGGCTTCCATCGCCCCGGCGCCGGCGGAGAAAACAAAACCGATATAGGCCCCGCCGCTCAGCGCCCCGAGCCAGATATTGCTTTTCAGCAGCGGCGCAAAGACATAGAGGAAAAAGGGGGCGATCAGCACCAGCAGCACCGTCACGATCCACATAAGATGCTTTTTCAGCCCCAGCTTATCGGAGATCACGCCCAGTATCGGCTGAAAGCAGATAGCGAACAGCGACAGGCTGGAGAAAACAATACCGGTCTCGGTTTTATTCAGGCCGATGACGTCCGATAGCCAGATTGGCAAAAACGGAAAGCAGGTGGCCATAATGAAAAAGTAGAGAAAGAAGAACAGCCCGAAAATCCAGAAATTGGGGTTGTTTTTATGGGTACAGGCGGTCGGGTTCATTGTGTACTCCTCAAAAAGGGCCGACGCGCGGCCCGTTACCATCACACGCGTTGCAGGCCAATCAAAATGGCGCTTTCCGGGTCGAGGATTGGCAGCGCCAGCCCCGCCAGTTGTAACCACTCGCCGCTGACGGTCTGCGGCGTCGTCATCCATTCCGGCAGCTTACGCATCGTATGGCCGCCCTCTCCCGTAATCTGGATATCAGGATGGTCGAGCAGCGTCACCCGGTAGCGGGCTCCCGCTTCCAGTCCCGCCACGCGCAGCGGCGCCATCAGGGTGTAGTCCGGCATCGCCAGTTGACTGACGAGGAAGATTGCCCGGCTCCGATCTTCACTCACCACACCGTGCGCGAGGGTTGTGGCGTCCGGCATATCGATACGCCACTGCACGCCATGATGAATGACATCGCGCCACTGCTTATGCAGCGCCGCGTATTTACGGTAGCCCGCGCGCTCCTGCTCATCGGCGGTCACCGGATCCAGCTCAAGCCCCATATGGCCAAACAGCGCCGTCAGGCCGCGAAACGCAATACTGTGCTGGCGGAAGGTGGCGTGGCAGTGGCGGTTGCCGATGTGCGCGCCCATCACTTCCGGCGGGAAGAAGTAGCTCATACCGCGCTGGATGGTGTTGCGCTCGAGGGCATCATTATTGTCGGAAGCCCAGAAGCGATGGCTGCGCTTCAGCACTTCATAATCGATACGCCCGCCGCCGGAGGAGCAGGATTCAAATTCAATATGCGGGAAGCGGGCCACCAGCGTATCCAGCAGGCGATAGAACTGGCGAGTTTGCGCATCGGCGGCGGCTTTACCATTATGGGCAGGCTGCACCAGTTCACGGTTCATATCCCACTTCACATAGTCCACGGCGTGCTCGCCCAGCAGCCAGCTCATTCGTTCCAGCAGATAATCAAAGGCTTCCGGGATATTCAGGTTCAGGACAAACTGATGACGTCCGGGGATCGGCGTATAGCCCGGCAGCGCCAGCAACCAGTCAGGATGTGCGCGGTATAAATCGGAGTTCGGATTGATCATCTCTGGCTCAACCCAGATGCCGAACTCCATCCCCAGCGACTTCACATGGTCGATAACCGGGGTCAAACCGTCAGGATATTTTTCCTCATCAAGATACCAGTCGCCGAGCGCCGCCCAGTCGTCATTGCGCCCTTTAAACCAGCCATCATCAATAATAAAGCGCTCCACGCCCAGCCCCGCCGCCTCATCCGCCATGCGCATGATGTACTGCGGGTCGTGGTCGAAATAGATCCCTTCCCAGGTGTTGAGATGCACCGGGCGCGGTTTGTTGTCCGGGAAGCGAATAATCTGTTCGCGCAAATAGCGGTGGAACTGCTGGCTCATGCCGTTCAGCCCTTGTGCTGAATAGCTGGCGTAGAGGTTCGGCGTCCACAGCGTTTCCCCTTCCGCCAGCGCCATTTCGCCCGCCAGATAGAGCGCTTCCGCCTGCAGGTAGCGCCGTCCGTCGGTTTTCACTTCCGCCCGCAGGCGGTGGTTACCGCTCCAGCCCAGATGCACGCCCCACACTTCGCCCTGCATCTCGCTAAAGGCGCGGCTGCCGGTAATCAGCGCCGGGAAATGTTCGTGAGAGGTGCGTCCGCGGCGGTTTTCCAGCACGAAGCTGTCGTGTTCAAGGATCAAACGATGAGGCTGGAATTCGCGGATCCAGCGGCCATGAAAAGCCATCACTTCGCGGGCGCGTTCGGCGACCGGCAGCGTGACTGCCAGACGTTCCACCTGCCACGGCTGCGGGCGCAGGTTGGTTAAGCCATGGCGCACGCTCAGCACGCCGCTGCTATCAAGCTGGATTTCACTGCATAACCGCAGGCCAGCCTGCGCGTCTTCGCTGAAAAGAGTAACCTTCCGCCCGTCCTGCACCACCTCGGTGGTGGTGAAAATAGGCGAGGCATCAAGCCCCTGGCGGTGACCCTCAATGCCCGGCGCGCCAAATAGACCGTGCCCCAATTCAGCCATCAAGGTCACCGGTGAATCCACGTCGAGGCGGCCGTTGGCCACCGGACGGGCGATACTGGCGGCATCCTGAGGCGAAAAGTGGCTTAAATGCGGTCCCCAGTAGATAATTTCGGCGAACGGATGGGTTTTGATCACCACGTCGGCCGCTGCGCTTTGCAGGTGTAAAATCGAATCAGACATTAGACATCTCCACAACAAGGAATGTCTTACTGTTGATCCGAAACGTTTCGGGTGCCAACCAAAACGTTTCGGATCCGTGATCGAGTTCAGGAAATTAATCTGAGGTGCGGGAAATCAGGCGGTTTCGCCGGGGATGAATTCAGGCTGCCAAAGTACCTGGAGCGAGGCCAGATCGTCGCCGGCGATTAAGCGGCGGACCATGCTGGCTATCTGGCGGCCAACGCCCTGACGAGTGGACTGAACCACCGCGCCCACCGGGGTCTCGATGATGCTGTCCTGCGGTAGGCCATCGTAAACCACCAGTGAGACGCGATCGGAACCGGTAAGACGTCCAAGCTGCGACAGGGCCATCGCTGCGCCGTCGCCGTGAGTGTTGCAATCGGTGACAATCGCCGTTGGCGGTTCGGGCAAGCGCAGCAGTTCCATGGTTGCCTGAAACCCGCCGCGGCGGGTGGGCGGCACGCTGCGCAGCCAGGTTTCAGTAAGGCCCGCCTCGCGCAGCGCCTGTAGATAACCGTTGCGGCGCTGGGTAATAAACGCCTGATTGTTATTTTCGCTCAGCAGCGCGATGCGCCGGTGCCCCTGGCTAATCAGGTGGCGGGTGGCGCGATACGTTCCCGCCTGGTTATCGAAATCAAACCAGGCGTAGGGCTGCGGCAGGCGGCTGCGGCCCAGCGCCAGAAAAGGAAAGCCGGCGGAGAGGAGTTGAATCAGACGCGGGTCGTCATCCAGCGTATGCGCGACGATAAGCGCATCGACGCGACGGCTCTGCACCATACGCATATAGCCGTGCTTATCGGCCTGTTCATCATCGGCAATCAGCAATAAATCAATCTCGTAGCGCGCCAGTTCGTGGCTGATTTCGCCCACCATTTCAAGAAAGACGTTGTTATTCAGCGGCGCGGGGCGCACGGGGAAAACGAGGCCGACGGCGTCGATTTTGCCCATCTTCAGGCGACGCGCGAAAGTGTTGGGTCGATATCCGCGGCGCTGGGCTTCCGCTTCCACGCGGGCGCGCGTCTCCTGCGACACGTCGTCATAGCCGTTTAACGCGCGGCTGACGGTTGTTACCGAGATCCCAAGTTCTTTAGCAATGGCTTTCAGCGACATATGTATGCCTGTCTTCGCGGAAGAATGCGGTTAGTGTCCCGCAATACGGGCATGGCGTCCAGCAACAGCGACAAAGCGTCGTTCGGCGCTTTGTTCTGAGTAAAAAACTACTGCGTCAGCGGCTTACGCACAAAGAAGCCATAGAGACAGGCGCCAAGAAACAGCAGGCAGCCGCCGAGAATAAAGACATTGGTGAACTGACCGGTAGCATCAAGGATAATCCCGGTGATCACCGGCGCCAGCGCTGCTCCCAGAAAACCGCCAAAGTTCTGGATAGCACCGAGAGAAGCGACCTGCTCTTCCCTCCGGCCCCAGACTGCTACCCAGCGCCATTAGCGACTCACCGCCTCGCGGGAAGCGTTCAACCTTAGCCACAATGTCAACGTTGAACGAGCCAAATACACCTACCTTTCCCTGCATAACTTTTCCTTTTTGTCGCTCATCGCCTGGTGATTTACGGTGATTAAGAGGTTGCAGCAGCACCTCGAAACTATCGCCGGTTTCAGAAATAAGTTCCGCCTGCAAACTACGGCGCGAAATAATTGCTCCGCCATAACAGCGCTGCACCAAACCCATCGCTGCAAGAGTATTTAAATCACTGCGAATCGTTTCTTTTGTAACATTAAATAAGCAGAAAAATAATTAACACAACCACGCTCATGTTCATCTAAATATCGTAAAATAGACATCCTACGTTCTTCAAGAAACATAATTAACCCCAATATCACCGTTGCAGTATACAAACCACTTAAGGGTGGAAGAGTGACATCAATCCCATGTTTCCAGACGAAACAGAAGCAAACAAAAATGAAGAAAAAGAATAAACGGAAAAGCGATATTCCCGGCTCTATAAGGAGTAAAATAATATATGAGTCATTAATATATATAACGGTATAACATTCTGCGTATTACGAATAAATGCGCAGAATGTTATTAAATTTAGTTTTGCTCGGCAATCAGCAGCGCCTGGGTGTCCGGCTCCAGCGCCTGGAAAACGTGCTGCCGATCGGCGGGATAGCAGATGTAATCGCCTTCCCTCAGTTCTTCCGGCGCTTCCGTCAGGCCGACCCGCGCGCGCCCCTGGGTGACAATAATATGCTCCACCGAACCCGGCGGATGGGGATGGGAAATGCGGTCTGCGCCCGGCTGGGTCAGCAGAAGATAGATATCGCGCCGAGCGCCCGGCGGGCAGGCGGCCAGCAAAATCGCCTGATAGTTTGCCTGCTCGGCGACCACCTTCGTCCCCTCACCGCGGCGGATCACCTGCGTGGTGTTGGCCTGCGGCTCCAGCAGCCGGGCAAAGGGAATATCAAGGGCCACGCACAGCGCCCAGAGGGTTTCCAGGCTCGGGTTGCCGTTGCCGGACTCCAACTGCGATAACGTTGATTTGGCAATTCCCGCCCGCCGCGCAACTTCAGCAAGGGAAAGGCCAGTGCGCGCGCGTTCACGTACCAGGCTTTTGGCAATCAGGCTAATTGGCTGAGTCATCCAGCCCTCCGTGTTTTTTATAACGAACGTTTCGTTCGTCTTGAAATGCGATTCGGTTGCGTTCATTATAATGGAAAATCGTTCGATATGGCTAAAGAGTATGAAACAGCACTTCGCCAGTCTTAAAGGCGACACCCTCAGAGCAATTGTTTTAGTCTGCCTCGCGGTAGGTATCGTCGGGATGTCCTACGGCTCGCTGGCCGTCGCCTATGGTTTCCCGATTTGGGTCCCCTTTGTGCTTTCGGTTTGCGTCCTGGCGGGGGCTTCAGAGTTTATGTTTATCGGCATTGTCGCCAGCGGCGGCAACCCGCTGGCTGCGGCGGCGGCCGGGCTGCTGGTTAACGCACGGCATATTCCCTTCGGCGTGACGGTTCGCGATCTGGTCGGCCAGCGCGCCGCCAGCTTCCTCGGCTGCCATATTATGAACGATGAAAGCGTAGTGTTTGGTCTGTCGCAGAAAACCCCCGAGCAGCGGCGGGCCGCCTACTGGCTGTGCGGTCTGGGCGTGGCGCTGATCTGGCCGTTGGGGGCGCTCCTGGGCGCGGGGGTCGGCAAACTGCTCCCGGCCCCGGAAACCATTGGCCTCGATGCGGTATTCCCGGCGATTCTGCTGGCGCTGGTTGTGCCAGCCTTTAAAAACCGCACCACGCTGATCCGCGCCTGCAGCGGAGCGGCCCTGTCGCTGGCCGCCGTGCCTTTCGCACCGGTTGGCCTGCCGGTTTTGCTGTCGCTATTTGGCCTGCTGACGAGGAAAAAATAATGGGCAATATGACGCTATTTATCGCCGGTATTACGATTCTGTCGCTGGGCACCTACTTAATGCGTTTAGGCGGAGCGAAGCTCGGCAGCCGGCTGGCGTTTTCCGAGCGCTCCCAGGCCCTGCTCTCCGATGCGGCAACGGTGCTGCTCTTTTCCGTAGCGCTGGCGACCACCTTTTACGAGGGCGAACATTTTGCCGGGATGGCGCGGGTACTGGGCGTTGGCCTGGCCGTGTTCCTCGCCTGGCGCAAGATGCCGCTGATCGTGGTGATTATCGCCGCCGCCGTGGCGACGGCGCTGCTGCGGATGGCGGGTATCGCCTGACCCGGCCTACGAAACCCGAAATATCAAATAACTACGCAATTCCTGTAGGCCGCGAAAACGAAGCGCCGCCGGGCAGCTGCAGTTAAGGACCTACTGCATTTGTACTTCGAGCCAACGGATAACAGGCGCCATATCCAGCGGTTTTTGCTGATCGACGGTAAACACCGGCCCCAGCCGCATGGGTTCCGCCCGCTGCGCCAGCTGGGCCAGCTCAGGGAGATACTCTTCGCCCGGGTGCCCCGGCCTGCGATCCTGCAACCGGCTGGCATAACGCGACACCGCAAGCTCGGGCGAGATGCGGTTCCAGATCTCCAGAACCTTTTCAACGCCTGCTAGCTGCAGCTGCCGCTGCAACGTTTCGCGCGGCTGAAAACCAAACCAGGCGTCAATTAACCAGATACAGCCTGCCGGAGCGTGGCCGACGATCGACCAGATGACTTCATAAGCGGCGCAGCCCAGCTGCCGGTTGAAAGATCTGTCGATTTCGCTAAAGCACGCCATAAACGGCTCTTTAATACCGTCGATAGTCAGCTGCGGCAGATTGAAGGTTGCCGATAGCTGCCTGGTGACGGTGCTTTTGCCCGAGGCGGGAATGCCGTTAATTAAAATCACCGTTTTGCAGCCGGGTGTGAGATGTCTGTTCATAACAACGCGACGACCTCCTCTCTGCTGCTGGCGGCGCGCAGCTTCGCCATGGTCTCGTTATTATCGAGCAGGGCGATAATCGCCCGAATGCCCTCCTCAATATGGGCATTGCTGTCCCGCGCGCCGAACATAATGACAATATCCGCCTTCTCGCTATTGGCAAAATGAATCGGCTTATCTAACACGACCAGGCTAAAACAGTTGCGCCTGACGCCGCATTCCGGCCTGGCGTGGGGGATGGCGACGCCTTCATCGAAAACGTAATAGGCGCCATGGTTCAGGGTATTATCGATTACCGCCTGACCGTAATCCGCCGAGATATACCCTTTCGCGACCAGCGGGCTGGCCGCCAGATGGATCACTTTCTGCCAGTCGGACTCGGTGACGCCGACCTGAATCGCATCGGCCTCAATAAGCAGTTCTTTTATCGTCATTATCACTTCCTATATATTACGGCGAATAATGTTACGTAACTCATCAATGCGTATAAAAAGCGCATCGATTTCCTCGCGATGCGTATGACTTTTGGCATAGACCGACAACGCCCGGTTATACATCAGCATTAAGGCTTTCTGTATTTCACCATTAGCCGGGTTGCCCTGTAGTTCCGCTTCCAGTCTGGCTATTTCCCCCGCCAGCTGACGGGACTGTTCGTCATAATCCTGCGGGGGTTGATTCTCTTTTTTCCACAACGTTTTCAAAGATTCAAACATAGCGAGCTCCTCCCTGACGGACAGCAGGGCAACAAAATAAGGTTTAAAATAAGCTTTTATTTAAACAGAGCGATTTTTTCCATTAATACATTGGTGACCGCGTTATTCGCCGGAATTAAAAATTTGCGTACGCTGTCGTTCACTTTGCCTTTTTCAAAGGTGGTTTTACAGCGATCGACCCACTGGACGTTCATTTCAGTGCCGACATTCACTTTGTTAATGCCTTCAGTGACGGCCTGGCGCATATCTTCATCGCTGACGCCGGTACCGCCGTGCAGCACTAACGGCACGCCGGTCGCGGCGCTAATCTCTTTTAGCCGCTGATGCTGGATTTGCGCCTTGCCGGTATACAGGCCGTGCACCGTGCCCACGGAGACCGCCAGCATATCCACCCGGGTCTCCTCCACAAAGCGTTTGGCGTCCTCCACCGTGGTGAAGCAGATATCCTCCGCGGCCACGGCTTTGCCGTCTTCCGATCCGCCGATCGCCCCCAGCTCGCCTTCTACCGTGATATTCCGCGGGCGCGCCATCTCCACCACGATGCGGGTGTTGCCGATATTCTCCTCCAGATCCAGATGGGAGCCGTCGTACATCACTGATGTAAATCCGGCATCCATGGCCGTTTCAATGGCGCTAATATCAGAGCAGTGATCCAGGTGCAGGCAGGTCGGCACGTCTTCACTTTCCGCTAATGAACGAACCGCATCCACCAGTAAACGATAGCCGAGATATTCCGCAGTCCCGGTAGAGATTTGAATCATTAATGGGCTATCGCTTTGTTGCGCCGCTTTAAAAAAGGCGGGCAGCATTTCAATACAGTGCAAATTAAATGAGCCAATGGCTTTAAAATCTCTTTCCTGCGCAATTTTCAGAATAGCGTTGAAGTTATACAGACTCATGAACATTTTCCCCTTTCGGCTTAGCTGATTTACCGTTTACGAACCATGCCAGTGCGGCAACAAAAACAATGAACAGGGCGACAAATAGCCAGTTATTCTGGAAGGCGTGGCCTAATACCAGACCGGAACTAATGACGTCCGAATCGCTGAAGGTGACGCCGGTAAAACCGTAGCTTTCCAGCATCGGTACCAAAATGGCGGGCAGGAAGGTGATAAACAGGCCGTGGATCACGCCGCCAATCATCGCCCCGCGGCGGCCGCCCAGCGCGTTGCCGAAGACGCCCGCCGTCCCCCCGGCAAAGAAGTTGGTTAACAGGCCGGGCAGGATCATCGCCAGGCCAAACATGGGAAACACCAGCATGCCGATGATGGAACCGACGGTGGTCGCCAGGAAGCCGACGATCACCGCGTTAGGCGCATAGGGGAACAGCACTGGGCAATCCAGCGCAGGCTTAGCGTCCGGGACAATGCGCATCGCAATCCCGCGAAATGCCGGCACCAGCTCGTTGAGCAACAGACGCACGCCGCTGTAGAGAACGAATACCCCCGCCACAAACTGAATGGACTGCATAAAGGCGTACATCAGGTAGTTAATGCCGTTGGAGAACTGCGCGATATATTCCGGACCCGCCGCAACCGCGGGAATGAGGTACATCGGCACCATCACTACCGCCATCGCGAGATAGGTATCCTGAAGAAACTTAAAGTTATCTGGTAATTCAAGATCTTCCGTTGAGCGGGATCCTTTACCCACCACTTTAGCAACCGCCGCCTGCACCAGATAGCCGATAGTGCAGAAGTGCCCCAGCGCCACGTCATCGGAACCGGTGATGCGCCTGACCACCGGTTGCGCCAGGGCAGGCATCAGTACCGCCATCACGCCGCCGAAAATACCGCCAGTTAAAATCAGCGGAAGCCCGGTCAGCCCGGCTTTATAGCCAATCACCGCGCCGATAGTCGCCATCCACAGCAGCGCCTGGCCGGTCAGAAAAATATATTTAAGCGGCGTCAGGCGGGCGATAATGATATTGACGGCAAAAATCACCATCAGGGTCAACGCAACTTCGGAACCTAATTCACGGTTGGCTAATCCGGCAATAGCGGCGACATCGGTAATGTAGCCTTTCATGCCAAATCCCTGCGTGAAAATATCGTTAAGGAACGTTAGCGTGGCGACAATAATGTTGATCCCGGCCATCATAATTAAGAAACCGAGCAGCGTTTTAAACGTTCCTTCCGCCGTTTTACCCGCTGATTTTTTTTGCAAAATTAGGCCCAACATCGCAATAAATGCAATTAATATCGATGACTGGCCGAGTAAATCTTTGACAATAAACTCTACAAAGCTATTCATAGTCCGCTACCTTCAGATTACGTTCTTTTAAGAATGCGACGATCTTTGCCTCAATTTCGTCTTTATCCGTCAGCTTATGCAGTACCACTACGCGTTTAATTTCCTCCTCACTGGCATCCGCCGTTAATATATCGGCAAAGGTTTTTTGCGTCAGAATCATATCTGATTTAAACGCCCCGGCTTCAGAAATAGTGGTATGTTCAATCTGTGCTGGAATCTCCAGCTTCTTTAAAACCGCCTTCGCCGTCATTTCAATGGCAAAGCTTGAACCGAGGCCGCAGCCACATACGCATAGAATTTTCAGCATGTAGGGTCTCCTCAAATTATATTGAGTTGTTTGGCAAGTTTATAATGATGTCCTTCAGTATCGACCAGACGTTTTTTCATACTAATTAAATCAATCGGAATAGGTTTGTTACTTGAATTAATTATAATGGCTTTATTTTTCATCCCTGACTGAATGCAACGAACCACTTCACTGGCCATAATCGTGCCCTGGTAAATCTCTTCGCAGGTCGGATCGCCATTGCGCAAACCGTAGCCAACGATAGTTTTACGAATACGCACGCCAATTTGCGGTTCGAGCTGCTTAATCATGGTATCAATGGCTCCCTGAAATCCGGGAGAGTATTCCCTGGTGTAGCCTTCAGAGCACAGGATCACCACGCTGTTCTGCTGTGTCAGCTTATGCTTCACCCGCTCGGCCAGCGTTTCCAACGGCAGCTGCGATTCCGGGATCAGGGCGACATCGGCGTTACTTTTTATCGCGGATTGCAACGTTAGCTCTCCACAATACCCGCCCAGAATTTCAACCATAAAGACGCGGCCCGGTAATGCTCTTCCGGTATTTCTTAAGCGGGAAACCTCTTTAATAATCTGCTCGCAGGCGGTGGAGAAACCAATCGTATAATCACTGCCGTATACATCATTATCGATAGTCATCCCGACGCCAAAGCAATTGATATCAAATTCACTCAGCGTATTGAGAAACTGCAGGCTACCGTCGCCGCCAGCCATAATCAGCACATCAATGCGCAGTGATTTAATTTTTTTGGCTATTGTTTCATATTCACTACGCAGCAATCGACGGCTGGTGCGCCCGGAGGTAATGATCGGAATTGAGGCAATGGAGAAATCGACCAGATCCCGCCAGGCCACCTCCTGATGGTTTTTATCCAACAGCCCGGGAATTCCACCATTAAAAATAGTGATATCGGCATTCGCCAGTCTGGCGATCTGGAATATAAAATTATTAATTCCTGAAACATCGCCGCCGCTAATAACAATGCCAATTTTCATTGCCCATCTCCGCTGTTTTGCTTGCCCACATTTTTCCCTGAGTTCAAGGGCATTATTTGCAAGGGAGATCACAATATGCTGATAAATCTCTGCCAGCCTAATATTGACAGTGGTTTTATTAGCCTGACTTTTGTGATCAAAATCTCTTTTATAAAATGAGATCGTCTTAACAGTTCTCTTTTTATTTTCTTTTAGATCATCAGGTTACTTGAGGAGATAATTTCGCCGGCGGGCTGCCCCTTTTCACCTTTAAGCCCAGCGATAATGAAAAGGCGGAAATGTGATAAATAGCGCATTTTTTTGCGTTAGGAAGGTTCACGACATTCTCATCTATTACCTGCCTTCTTGTATGGGCCCAGGCGCAAAACTGCATTCAACCTGTTTTGATTCTGATATTGCCGCCCCTCATAGCAAAGGTGCCAGCGTTAAGCCCCCGGGGAATAAATCTTAGATACAAAAAAAGCGCCCCTTGGGCGCTCTTTCGACAGTAGCTTTACGCTTATTTATTCAGTTCCGCAGTCATGTGCACGCGGTTACCGGTAAACGCTTCGGTAATTTTGTAAGACGATGCGCCTGCGGCCTGGGCCTGAGCGGCGATTTTCGCTTCCGCACCGTCCATCGTTGCGGCGGTTGCGGTCACGGTTTCCGCAGCGAAGGAACCAAAAGAAGCGGCCAGAGCGATAACTGCGACAAAAGTTTTGATGCTTTTCATGATATAAACCCTTTACGTTAGTTGTTTGAATAAGGCGCCGTGCCTTGATGTGATAAATAGTAGCTCGCACATCGCCAAACATAAAGCGGAAGGATTTGCTGTCATCATTCAAAAAAATTGACTTAAATTTAACCCGCGATTAACCGCTGCGGATGCGTGTAAACGGTCGCCCTGCCCGGCTTGCAGAATCCCCCCAGCGTCAGGTTACAGCGCTCGGCAACGTCAACCGCCAGCGTGGTCGCGGCAGAGACCGCAAAGAGGATTTCCACCCCGCACATAGCTGCCTTCTGCACCATCTCATAGCTGGCGCGGCTGGAGACCAGTGCCGCGCCGTTCTGCCAGGCGCCTTCTGACTCCGCGCGGTGTCCCAGCAGTTTGTCCAGCGCCACGTGGCGACCAACATCTTCATGGCCGCCCGCGAGCTCGCCGGAAGGACTAACCCAGGCCGCGGCATGAGTACAGCCGGTAAGGCGGCCTATCGGCTGAAAATCATGCAGGTGCGCCAACGCGCGATCGAGATTCGCCAGATCGAACGCTTGGGTAAAGGGTAGCGGCTGTACGGGCTTGCCGATATCGTTGAGCTGCTCAACGCCGCATACGCCACAGCCGGTGCGCCCGGCTAGCGCGCGACGGCGCTCTTTCAGCCCCATAAAGCGGCGGCTGGAAAGCTCGATTTGCACTTCCAGGCCGTTACAGGCCTGAATGACGTCCATACCATAAATCTCGCCCCGGTTTTCGATAATCCCTTCGGATAAGGAAAAGCCGACGGCGAACTGCGCCAGGTCTTTCGGCGTCGCCATCATCACCACGTGCGAGATGCCGTTATAGACCAGCGCAACGGGTACCTCTTCAGCTAACTCGTCTGGCTGAGGATGTTGCAAATTTTGGCGCTTCCAGAGCGATACCTGGCGATAACCTGTGATATCAATCACATTTTCGATTTGTTCAAGAGGCTTCTTGTTCACTTTGTCTTAACCGTATTGGAACAGGCATACACACAATGTGGTATTCTGTTTATATCCCTTCGGGAACGAGGGAAATTACCCCTAATTCTGAACCTTTGCGGCTCTTACCGCAAAGCAAATAACTATACGTGACAATGTCGAAACAAGGAGCAAACCATGCAGGTCAGCAGAAGGCAGTTCTTTAAGATCTGCGCTGGCGGTATGGCAGGAACCACGGCGGCGGCGCTGGGCTTTGCGCCCGGTTTAGCGCTCGCGGAAACACGGCAGTACAAGCTGCTGCGCACCCGCGAAACCCGTAACACCTGCACTTACTGTTCCGTTGGCTGTGGGCTGTTAATGTACAGCCTCGGCGACGGCGCAAAAAATGCCAAAGCGTCTATCTTCCATATCGAAGGTGACCCGGACCATCCGGTCAACCGTGGCGCGCTCTGCCCTAAAGGGGCCGGACTGGTGGACTTTATCCACTCCGAAAGTCGCCTGAAATTTCCAGAATACCGTGCGCCAGGCTCCGATAAATGGCAGCAAATCAGCTGGGATGAAGCGTTCGACCGCATCGCTAAGCTGATGAAAGAGGACCGAGACGCCAACTTTGTCGCGCAGAATAGCGAAGGCACCACCGTCAACCGCTGGCTGACCACCGGTATGCTGTGCGCCTCCGCCTCCAGTAACGAAACCGGTTATTTAACCCAGAAATTTACCCGCGCGCTCGGTATGCTCGCGGTCGACAACCAGGCGCGCGTCTGACACGGACCAACGGTAGCAAGTCTTGCTCCAACATTTGGTCGCGGTGCGATGACCAACCACTGGGTCGACATCAAAAACGCCAATCTCGTGGTGGTGATGGGCGGCAACGCCGCTGAAGCACACCCGGTTGGATTCCGCTGGGCGATGGAAGCCAAGATTCACAACGGCGCGAAGCTGATTGTGATCGATCCGCGCTTTACGCGTACCGCGGCGGTGGCTGATTTCTATACCCCAATTCGTTCCGGTACTGACATTACCTTCCTGTCAGGCGTCATCCTGTACCTGCTGAACAATGAAAAAATCAACCGTGAATATACCGAAGCCTATACCAACGCCAGCCTGATCGTGCGTGAAGATTACAGCTTTGAAGACGGTTTGTTCAGCGGCTACGACGCCGAAGCCCGCAAGTACGATAAAACGTCCTGGAACTATGAGCTGGATGAAAACGGCTTTGCCAAACGCGATACCACGCTGCAGCATCCGCGCTGCGTATGGAACCTGCTGAAGCAGCACGTTTCCCGCTATACGCCGGAAGTTGTCGAAAACATCTGCGGAACGCCAAAAGCTGACTTCCTCAAAGTCTGCGAGTACATCGCGGAAACCAGCGCGCACGATAAAACCGCGTCATTCCTGTACGCGCTGGGCTGGACGCAGCACTCCATCGGCGCGCAGAACATTCGCACCATGGCGATGATCCAGCTGCTGCTCGGCAATATGGGCATGGCGGGCGGTGGCGTAAACGCCCTGCGCGGCCACTCCAATATTCAGGGTCTCACCGACCTGGGGCTGCTGTCGCAGAGCCTGCCTGGCTATATGACGCTGCCGAGCGAGAAACAGACTGACCTGCAAACCTACCTCGCCGCCAACACGCCGAAACCGCTGTTGAAGGACCAGGTGAACTACTGGGGTAATTACCCGAAATTCTTCGTCTCCATGATGAAGGCCTTCTTTGGCGATAAAGCCACGGCGGAAAACAGCTGGGGCTTTGACTGGCTGCCGAAGTGGGATAAGGGCTACGACGTCCTGCAATACTTCGAGATGATGAACCAGGGCAAAGTGAACGGCTATATCTGCCAGGGCTTTAACCCGGTAGCCTCGTTCCCGAACAAAAACAAGGTTGTCGCGTCGCTGTCGAAGCTGAAGTTCCTGGTGACCATCGACCCGCTCAACACCGAAACATCCACCTTCTGGCAAAACCACGGGGAGTCGAACGACGTCGATCCGACAAAAATCCAGACCGAAGTGTTCCGCCTGCCGTCCACCTGCTTCGCCGAAGAGAACGGTTCTATCGTCAACTCCGGCCGCTGGCTGCAGTGGCACTGGAAAGGCGCGGACGCCCCGGGGATTGCGACCACCGACGGTGAGATCCTCGCCGGTATCTTCTTACGGCTGCGCAAGATGTACGCCGAACAGGGCGGACCGGCGCCGGAACCGGTGCTGAACATGACGTGGAACTACGCCACGCCGCATGAACCAGCGTCGGAAGAAGTGGCGATGGAGAGCAACGGCAAGGCGCTGGCAGACATTATCGACCCGGCAACCGGGGCGGTGATTGTCAAGAAGGGCCAGCAGCTCAGCTCATTTGCGCAGCTGCGCGATGACGGCACCACCTCCAGCGGCTGCTGGATCTTCGCCGGTAGCTGGACGCCTGACGGCAACCAGATGGCGCGTCGCGATAACGCCGATCCGTCTGGCCTCGGCAATACGCTGGGCTGGGCATGGGCGTGGCCGCTCAACCGCCGCATTCTGTATAACCGCGCCTCCGCGGACCCGCAGGGTAAACCGTGGGATCCGAAGCGCCAGCTCCTGAAATGGGACGGCGCGAAGTGGGGCGGCGTGGACATTCCAGACTACAGCGCCGCAGCGCCGGACAGCGATGTCGGACCGTTCATCATGCAGCCGGAAGGGATGGGGCGTCTGTTCGCTATCGATAAGATGGCGGAAGGGCCGTTCCCGGAACACTACGAGCCGTTTGAAACGCCGCTGGGCACTAACCCGCTGCACCCGAACGTGGTCTCGAACCCGGCCGCGCGCGTCTTTAAAGGCGACCTTGAGCAGATGGGCAAAGCGGATAAATTCCCTTACGTCGGCACCACTTACCGCCTGACCGAGCACTTCCACTACTGGACCAAGCACGCGCTGCTTAACGCCATCGCGCAGCCGGAACAATTCGTGGAGATCGGAGAGAAGCTGGCGAACAAGCTGGGCATCGCTCATGGCGATACCGTGAAGGTCTCCTCTAACCGCGGCTATATCAAAGCCAAGGCGGTGGTGACCAAGCGTATTCGCACGCTGAAAGCGGACGGTAAGGATATCGATACTATCGGTATTCCGATTCACTGGGGCTACGAAGGCGTGGCGAAGAAAGGGTTTATCGCCAATACCCTGACGCCGTTTGTCGGTGATGCGAACACGCAGACGCCGGAGTTCAAGGCTTTCCTCGTGAACGTGGAAAAGGCGTAACGGAGACGAATTATGGCTTATCAATCGCAAGACATTATCCGTCGTTCCGCGACTAACGGCTTCACCCCCGCGCCCCGCGCGCGGGACCACCAGGAAGAGGTGGCGAAGCTTATCGACGTCACCACCTGTATCGGCTGTAAAGCCTGCCAGGTGGCCTGTTCCGAGTGGAACGACATCCGGGATGAAGTCGGTCACAACGTCGGGGTGTACGATAACCCCGCCGACCTGACCGCCAAATCCTGGACCGTGATGCGCTTCTCGGAAGTGGAGCAGAACGACAAACTGGAGTGGCTCATCCGCAAGGATGGCTGTATGCACTGCGCCGACCCGGGCTGCCTGAAGGCCTGCCCGGCGGAAGGGGCGATCATTCAGTACGCCAACGGCATCGTCGACTTCCAGTCCGAGCAGTGCATCGGCTGTGGTTACTGCATCGCCGGCTGCCCGTTCAACGTGCCGCGCCTGAATCCGGAAGACAACCGCGTCTACAAATGCACGCTGTGCGTCGACCGCGTTAACGTTGGCCAGGAGCCGGCGTGCGTGAAAACCTGCCCGACCGGCGCTATCCACTTTGGCTCCAAAGAGGAGATGAAAACGCTGGCGGGCGAGCGCGTCGCCGAGCTGAAAACCCGCGGCTACGACAATGCGGGGCTGTACGATCCGGCCGGCGTTGGCGGCACGCACGTGATGTACGTGCTGCACCACGCCGACAAGCCGAACCTGTACCACGGCCTGCCGGAGAACCCGGAAATCAGCGCCACGGTTAAGTTCTGGAAAGGGATCTGGAAGCCTCTCGCGGCGGTCGGCTTTGCGGCCACCTTCGCCGCCAGCATCTTCCACTACGTCGGCGTCGGTCCGAACCGCGCGGAAGAGGAAGAGGACAATCTGGATGAAGAGAAAGACGAGGTGCGCAAATGAAAAGACGTGACACCATCGTGCGCTACACCGCGCCGGAGCGAATCAACCACTGGGTCACCGCCTTCTGCTTCGTGCTGGCGGCAGTGAGCGGACTGGGCTTTTTCTTCCCGTCCTTCAACTGGCTGATGCACATCATGGGCACCCCGCAGCTGGCGCGTATTCTGCACCCGTTCGTGGGCGTGATTATGTTTGCTTCGTTCATCATCATGTTCTTCCGCTACTGGCACCACAACCTGATCAACCGGGACGATATTTTCTGGGCGAAAAATATTCGCAAGATTGTCGTCAACGAGGAAGTGGGCGACACCGGGCGCTATAACTTCGGCCAGAAATGCGTGTTCTGGGCGGCGATTATCTTCCTGGTGCTGCTGCTGGTGAGCGGCGTGATCATCTGGCGTCCGTACTTTGCGCCGGCCTTCTCCATCCCGGTTATCCGCTTCGCGCTGATGCTGCACTCCTTCTCTGCGGTGGCGCTGATTGTGGTGATCATGGTGCATATTTACGCTGCGCTGTGGGTGAAGGGCACGATAACCGCAATGGTAGAAGGCTGGGTGACGAAGACCTGGGCGAAGAAACATCACCCGCGCTGGTATCGTGAAGTCCGCGAAAAGCAGGATAAGCGCCAGTCGTAGACCCGAGCGCGTTGTTCGTCTCTGAAATGGCGTCGTATATCGACGCCATTTTTTTGCGGATAACGTGCTGTTTTGACAACGTTAACCATAGTGCGCCGCAGGCCGGAGCGGCACGTTTCCCGGTTCGCTCAAGCCATGGCGCAGGGTGGCTAACCCCAACGGTGCATAGTCGGGGTTATCGATATCAGGTATCGTAACGCACACATTGCGATGTCGTGGGTATATCCCGTATACCAATTGCGGTTATCATTAATGACATCACCAGAGCGGGCGCGTGATGCCCGCCAAATCGCAGAGCGGACGCGACCATCGCCGAATCTGCTGAAACCAGGAAGTGACTGAATGAGCATTCGTATCATCCCGCAAGATGAGCTGGAAAAGAGCGAGAAACGCGCGACGGATATGATCCCGCCGTTGTTGTTTCCCCGGCTCAAAAATTTATATAACCGTCGCGCCGAACGCCTGCGCGAACTGGCTGAAAATAACCCGCTGGGCGATTACCTGCGCTTTGCCGCGCTTATCGCCCACGCGCAGGAAGTGGTGCTGTACGACCATCCGCTGCAGATGGATCTCACCGCGCGCATCAAAGAAGCGAACGACCAGGGTAAACCGCCGCTGGATATCCACGTTTTGCCGCGCGATAAGCACTGGCACAAGCTGCTGCATTCGCTGATTGCCGAACTGAAGCCGGAGATGAGCGGCCCGGCGCTGGCGGTCATTGAGAATCTGGAAAAAGCCTCCGAACAGGAGCTGGAACTGATGGCAAGCGCGCTATTTGCGTCCGATTTTGCCTCTGTCAGCAGCGATAAAGCGCCGTTTATCTGGGCCGCGCTCTCGCTCTATTGGGCGCAGATGGCCAGCTTGATCCCCGGAAAAGCCCGCGCTGAATATGGTGAACAGCGTCAGTTCTGCCCGGTTTGCGGCTCGATGCCGGTCTCCAGCATAGTGCAAATTGGTACCACACAGGGGCTGCGTTATCTGCACTGCAACCTGTGCGAAACCGAGTGGCACGTGGTGCGCGTGAAGTGCAGCAACTGCGAACAGACGCGCGATCTGCACTACTGGTCATTAGATAACGAGCAGTCGGCGATTAAGGCCGAAACCTGCGGCGACTGCGGTACCTACCTGAAGATTCTCTATCAGGAAAAAGACCCTAAAGTGGAAGCCGTCGCCGACGACCTCGCCTCGCTGGTACTGGACGCACGAATGGAACAAGAGGGCTTCGCCCGCAGCTCCATCAACCCGTTCCTGTTCCCTGGCGAAGGGGAATAACGACAGGTATCATGCCGGGTGGCGCCTGTCGCCCGGCTTACCATTGACAAGGCGTAATCGCTCCCGGTATGCCGGCAAACTTTTTGAGTTTGCGAGCCGCTTTCCAGAATCACTTCTCAACGAAAATCCCCGGTTTTCTTTTGCTCACAATCAGGCTATAACCCTGTATATCCAAACAGGTTAAGGGAATAAAAAATGGCGCTTGAAAAGGGTATCGCAGAGCTGGTGCGGGAATTTATCGATGCGGGCCGCCCCTCATCACGCGAACAGAATATTGATGACCGGAGACGCGGCTATATCGCCAGCACAGTACTGGCTGGGGAACAGGAAAAGCGCGTTCAGGTAGAAGAGATCGAGCTTGAGGGCATGATATTTCGCGTTGTCTCTCCCCTTAACGCTTCTGGCGCACTACCTGCCGTTATCTATTTCCACGGTGGCTGCTTTATCAGCGGCGGTTTCGCCACGCATGACCATCAGCTCCGCCAGCTGGCATATCACAGCGGCTGCCGCGTTATCGCCATGCAATACCGGCTGGCGCCGGAGCATACTTTCCCTGCCGCTCATGACGATGCGGAGAGAGGCGCGCTGATTATTCACCGCCACGCCGGGCAGCTGGGCATCGACGCTTCCCGTATTACGCTGGCTGGCGACAGCGCCGGGGGACATCTGGCATTAGTGACCGCACTGCGGCTCAAAACCGCGCAGGTCTGGCAGCCCGCGCAGCTGGTTTTGATTTACCCGATGCTGGACGCCACCGCCAGCATGAAGAGCTATATCGATAACGGTAAAGATTACATCATCACCGAAGATACGCTGCTCAGTGGCTATGAAATGTACCTTTCAGCGACGGAGCTCCATCACCCGGAAGCCAGCCCGCTGTGGCGTAAAGACTTTCACGGCTTACCGCCAGTGCATATTCTGACGGCGGAATACGACCCTTTGCGTGATGAAGGCGAAACGCTTTACCAGCGCCTGCTTGAGCAGGGCGTTGACTGTACCTGTCAGCGTTATCTCGGGGTGATCCACGGCTTCTTTCAGCTGGGCGGCATCAGCCCGGCGGCCGGAAGCGCGATGAGGGATATCGCCTGGCGGGTGAAGTCACCAGAGCAATAGACCGGTATAAACGGAGACTACTCCTCTTCGTTACCGCCCTCTTCATACGGGCCAAACGGCTTCGCAGGAAGAACAATATAGATACCCTCAAAAACCGCGCCGAGCCGATCGTCACCAAACAGTTCAACCTGCAGTTGAACGCGCGCTTTGCGGCCTCGCGCCAGCCGGTCAAGATCGCCGCTTAACGAACCGAGATCGGCAACGGCGCTGGGGCGTCCGCTAATGGGCTGGCTGTAGCGGATATGCGCATCGGCAAGGATAATCGTGCCGCCAAGATGCCGCTCGCGCAGCATCAGCCAGATAAGCCCCCAGCCGGTTAACGTTGCCTGAGAAAACAGACTGCCGGCAAACAGCGTATGGTGTGGGTTCTGGTTACCGGCTTCCGGCATGGTGGTTATGAATTTTTGCCCGGTATACTGCTGGATGCGCACGCCCATTTTCTCGCTGAGAGGGATGTGCTGATACCAGGCCTGCTGCAGCTGAGCGCACCAGTCGCCGCGATGTAAAATATCGTCCAGCGAGGCTATCGGCTTAATCATCAGAAAATGACGGATCGGCGTGGTCGTCGGCGTGGTGATTTCGCCCTGATTCACAAAACCGAGCTTAGCGAAGAACTCCACCGCATCTTCGCGGGCGCTACAGGTCACGCGCTTAACGCCTTCCTGACGGGCGACGGACTCCAGCGTCATCGCCATCAGGGTTCCCAGCCCTTTATCCTGTACTGACGGATGCACGGCCATAAAACGAATAGAAGCTTCGTTTTCCGCATTCACATATAGCCGCCCGACGGCAACCAGATTGCCCTCTTCATCGACCACCATTTGATGATGCGCCATCGCATCCCACGCATCGCGCTCGGACCCTTTCGGCTGATGCAGCGGCTTACGCAGCATCTCCCAGCGGAACTGGTAGTAGCTCTCTAACTCTTCTTCTGTTTGCGGTACACGAAGGTGATACATAGCTGTACTCTCTTTTGTTACCCGCAGCCTGCCCGGAAGCTGGCTCATACCTGCAACCAAAAGGTCACGGGACCATCATTCACCAGAGAAACCTGCATATCGGCAGCAAATCTCCCGGTCTGCGTATTCATTTGCTGCTGGCGGCAGCGCTCAACGAAATACTGGTACAGCGCTTCCGCTTTATCCGGCGCGGCCCCTTTAGAAAATCCAGGGCGCATCCCGCGCTCGGTATCCGCTGCCAGCGTAAACTGTGAAACCACCAGCACGCTGCCGCCAGCCTGCTGCACGTTAAGATTCATTTTGCCTTCAGCATCGCTAAAAATACGGTATCCCAGCACGCGCTCGCACAGGCGGTTCGCCTTTTGCTCATCATCGTCTCTCTCGACACCTAACAGCACCAGAAGCCCGGGGCCGATTTCGCCCGTCACTTCACCCTCCACGGTAACGCTAGCTCGGGATACGCGTTGAATTAATGCAATCATGATTGTTCTGTTTCTTCTTTTTTCAGTTTGCGGTATTCACCGAGAGTGACAGTAATTTCAGCGCCAAGCAAGACGATACACCACGTCCAGTACACCCAGACAAACAAAATAGGCACCACGGCGAGCACGCCATATATCAGCTGATATGACGGGAACGCGGTGATATATAAAGCAAAAGCTTTCTTACCCGCTTCAAAGAGCAGCGCAGCGACCAGGGAGCCGATTATCGCATCGCGGTTACGCACCTCGGCCGTCGGCACAATGCTGTAAAGCAGCCAGAATGCCACCCAGGATAAAATGAGCGGAAAAATACGCAGCACATCGTCAATTACGCTATTCAGGTCGCTGGCCCAGCGTAACGACAGAAGATAGGAGCTGATCGCAAGGCTGGCGCCCGCCAGCAGCGGCCCCAGGGTGAGGATCATCCAGTAAACGGCAAAGGAGTAGGTTTTGGGCCGGGTTCGGGTACTGCGCCAGATGGTGTTCAACGCGCTATCAATGGAGTACATCAACAGCAGCGATGTCACAATCAAACCGAAAGCGCCCACGGCGGTCATTCGGCTGGAGTTAGCGACAAACTGCTCAATGTAGCCCTGAATGACATCCCCGGTTGCCGGAATGAAATTGGCGAAAATAAAGTGGCGAATCTGGATACTGACATCAGAAAACATCGGAAATGCCGCGAACAGCGCGAAAACGACGGCAATAAGCGGCACAAGGGAGAGTAACGACACATAGGCAAGATTCCCCGCCAGTGTCGTCATATTATCTTCATCAATACGCCGCCATAGCAGCTTGAGCCAGGCCACCAGCGGTCGCAGATGGCGCGTGGTTTTTTGATGAACGGTTTTTAGCATAGCTGTTTAGCAAAATAGTTGGGGATGGTTTCCTTCCCGGTCACCAGAATGCTGGTTATGCCCAGCTGGTTAGCCCCGGCGATATTGTCCGCGTTATCATCGAAGAAGACCGTATCGTCAGCGGCGAAACCTTCAGCGTCGAGGACGCTCTGATAGATCCGCGCTTCCGGTTTACGCATCCCCATCTCTTGAGAAAGATAGATATGATCAGCAACGGCGCGTATCTCAGGGTACTCATCCGGCCAGAAAGTCGTATGCAAACGGTTCGTGTTGGACAGAACCACAACGCGATGCCCCTGCTCGCGTAATTTTTGCATAATCGCGATAACCTCCGGGCGCAGGGCAACGAAAACCGCCTGCCAGCCGTGGGAGAACTGCTCGTAGCTTAGCGACATGTTCATTTCATGGCACATCGCCGCCGCAAAATCTTCGTCGCTGATTTCACCGCGCTCATGCTGGTGGAACGCTTCGCCCATGGTGAAATGCTGCTGCAGCGTCGCAAGGGGAATTCGCGTTAAATCGCTCCACGTCCCGAGCACCCGGTTGAAGTCAATATCGACAATCACATTACCTAAATCAAAGATATAGAGCATGGTCCTCTCCTTTTGCACCGTGGAAAATTAACTGTAGCGGGAAAGGGGGAGTTTGACTATGGGCGGCAGGGCTTTGTACAAAAAAGAAACCCTGCCATTGAGGCAGGGTTCAGATAGCAGAAAGAAGCGTTAATTAATCTTCTTTCGCACCGCGCATCGCGCGTTTACGGTCGTTCTCGGTCAGGTGACGTTTACGGATACGGACAGAGGTCGGGGTGACTTCTACCAGTTCGTCGTCATCGATGAACTCAAGAGCCTGCTCCAGGGTCATCTTAACCGGCGGCACCAGAACCGTTGCTTCGTCAGTACCGGACGCACGCATGTTGGTCAGTTTCTTACCGGTCAGGCAGTTTACCGTCAGGTCGTTAGAACGACTGTGAATACCGATAATCTGGCCTTCGTAAACTTCTGCGCCGTGGCCCAGGAACAGCTTACCGCGATCCTGCAGGCTGAACAGTGCGAACGCAACCGCTTTACCCTGGCCGTTGGAGATCAGAACACCATTCTGACGCTGACCCACATCACCCGCACGAACGTCGTCGTAGTGGCTGAAGGTGGAGTACAGCAGACCGGTACCGGAGGTCATGGTCATGAATTCTGAACGGAAGCCGATCAGACCACGGCTCGGGATCACGTAGTCGAGACGTACGCGGCCTTTGCCATCTGGATTCATGTTTTTCAGATCGCCTTTACGCTCACCCAGCGCCTGCATCACAGAACCCTGGTGCTGTTCTTCAACGTCCAGCGTGACGTTTTCGAACGGCTCTTGCTTACGGCCATCGATTTCGCGGAAGATAACTTTCGGACGGGAAACCGCCATTTCGAAACCTTCACGACGCATGTTCTCGATAAGAACGGACAGGTGCAGTTCGCCACGGCCAGAAACGCGGAATGCGTCTGCATCCGGCGTTTCTTCAACGCGCAGCGCCACGTTATGCACCAGCTCTTTGTTCAGGCGGTCAAGGATCTGACGAGAGGTAACGTACTTACCTTCTTTACCGCAGAACGGCGAGGTGTTAACGCAGAAGAACATAGAGACGGTCGGCTCATCAACAGACAGCGCCGGCAGCGCTTCAACATTCTGCGTATCACAGATGGTGTCAGAGATGTTCAGTTCGCCCAGGCCGGTGATCGCGATGATATCGCCCGCTTCTGCAACGTCGCTCTCGATACGCTCAAGGCCCAGATGGGTCAGAACTTTACCGACTTTACCGTTACGAGTTTTGCCTTCGCTATCAATGATAGTGACCTGCTGGTTCGGCTTCACTTTACCGCGCTTGATGCGGCCGATGCCGATGACGCCAACGTAGTTGTTGTAGTCCAGCTGGGAGATTTGCATCTGCAGCGGGCCATCCAGGTCAACGTTCGGCGCCGGTACGCGATCGACGATGGTCTGATACAGCGGAGTCATGTCTTCAGCCATATCTTCGTGATCCAGACCCGCAATACCATTCAGCGCAGAAGCGTAAACGATAGGGAAGTCCAGCTGTTCGTCGGTAGCGTCGAGGTTAACGAACAGGTCGAATACCTGATCGACAACCCAGTCAGGGCGCGCGCCCGGACGGTCAACTTTGTTGATAACAACAATTGGCTTCAGGCCATGAGCAAAGGCTTTTTTGGTCACGAAGCGCGTCTGCGGCATCGGACCATCCATTGCATCAACGACCAACAGAACGGAATCAACCATGGACATGACACGTTCAACTTCACCACCGAAGTCGGCGTGCCCCGGGGTATCAACGATGTTGATACGGTAGTCATTCCATTTGATAGCGGTGTTTTTAGCCAGGATGGTAATCCCGCGCTCTTTCTCCAAATCGTTGGAGTCCATCACTCGCTCTTGAGTTTCGGCACGCGCGTCGAACGTACCGGATTGCTGTAGCAGCTTATCAACCAGGGTAGTTTTACCATGGTCAACGTGCGCGATGATGGCGATATTACGCAAATTTTCGATCACAACTTTGCCTCAGGCATTAGAAATAGCGCGTTATTGTACACGGATTAATCGCAGTACAAAACAGGATCACAAACATCCTCCGCAAACAAGTATTGCAGAGATTCTTTGTGATCGCTTTCACGGAGCGTTAAAAGGGTTATTCAAGGTCAATTGCACCAAATAAGTGCCCAATGTTCACACAAATGCACTATATTGGTGCAATGCATTCATTTTGGTGCAGCCCTTTTGCACGATGATGTGCATGATAACGCCTTTTGGGGGCAATTTAAAAGTTGGCACAGATTTCGCTTTATATTTTTTAAGGCAACAACGCCACTTTACGTAGTTAAAAAGTTTTCGTTTCCACGACGACAATGACCAATCCGGGAGAGTTTAAGTATGTCCGCTGAACACGTTTTGACGATGCTGAACGAGCATGAAGTGAAGTTTGTCGATCTGCGCTTCACCGATACCAAAGGTAAAGAACAGCACGTTACTATTCCTTCTCATCAGGTAAATGCCGAATTCTTCGAAGAAGGCAAAATGTTTGATGGCTCCTCGATTGGCGGCTGGAAAGGTATTAACGAATCCGACATGGTTCTGATGCCGGATGCAACCACCGCGCTGATCGACCCGTTCTATGAAGAACCGACGCTGATCATCCGCTGCGACATCCTGGAACCAGGCACCCTGCAGGGCTATGATCGCGACCCGCGTTCCATTGCTAAGCGCGCTGAAGAGTATCTGCGCTCTACCGGTCTGGCTGACACCGTGCTGTTCGGGCCAGAACCAGAATTCTTCCTGTTCGACGACATCCGTTTTGGTGCCTCCATCTCCGGTTCCCACGTTGCTATCGACGATATCGAAGGCGCATGGAACTCTTCCACCAAATACGAAGGCGGCAACAAGGGCCACCGTCCGGGCGTGAAAGGCGGTTACTTCCCGGTTCCGCCAGTAGACTCCTCACAGGATATCCGCTCCACCATGTGTATGATCATGGAAGAGATGGGCCTGGTTGTTGAAGCTCACCACCACGAAGTGGCGACTGCGGGCCAGAACGAAATCGCGACCCGCTTTAACACCATGACCAAAAAAGCGGACGAAATTCAGATTTACAAATACGTTGTGCACAACGTTGCACACCGTTTCGGCAAAACCGCGACCTTTATGCCAAAACCGATGTTTGGCGATAACGGTTCCGGTATGCACTGCCACATGTCCCTGTCCAAGAACGGCGTAAACCTGTTCTCCGGCGACAAATACGCAGGCCTGTCTGAACAAGCGCTGTACTATATCGGCGGCGTAATCAAACACGCTAAAGCGATTAACGCCCTGGCTAACCCGACCACCAACTCCTACAAGCGTCTGGTCCCGGGTTACGAAGCGCCGGTTATGCTGGCTTACTCTGCCCGTAACCGTTCCGCGTCTATCCGTATTCCGGTTGTCACCTCTCCGAAAGCGCGCCGTATCGAAGTTCGCTTCCCGGACCCGGCTGCTAACCCGTACCTGTGCTTCGCGGCGCTGCTGATGGCTGGCCTTGACGGTATCAAGAACAAAATCCATCCGGGCGAAGCCATGGATAAAAACCTGTACGATCTGCCGCCGGAAGAAGCGAAAGAGATCCCACAGGTTGCAGGCTCTCTGGAAGAAGCACTGAACGCGCTGGACGCGGACCGTGAATTCCTGACCGCCGGCGGCGTATTCACCAACGACGCTATCGATGCTTACATCGCCCTGCGTATTGAAGAAAACGACCGCGTACGCATGACTCCGCACCCGGTTGAGTTTGAGCTGTACTACAGCGTCTAATTTTGCTGTAAATCCGCGGTATTCCGTGTTGTGGCGTGGGGTACCAAGGATGTTTTGTTGCCGTGGAAACTTTCAGCCCATCTCAGGATGGGCTTTTTTCTCCACCAACGCGCTGATCCCATGAGCTTTTTATTCATAAAAAGCTATACTGCACTAAAATGGTGCACTCTTTTTCAGGAGACTGTCGAATGGCAACAGGCACACTGCCCGATGCTGGGCAGATCCTTAACTCTTTAATCAACAGTATCTTACTGGTCGATGACGACCTGGCGGTACATTACGCGAACCCGGCGGCGCAGCAGCTGTTGGCGCAAAGCTCGCGTAAATTATTCGGCACGCCGCTGCCGGAGCTGTTGAGCTATTTCTCGCTGAATATCGGCCTCATGCAAGAGAGCCTCGCCGCAGGTCAGGGTTTTACCGATAACGAAGTGACGCTGGTTATTGATGGCCGCTCGCATATCCTTTCCCTAACGGCGCAACGCCTACCGGAAGGCTATATCCTGCTGGAAATGGCGCCGATGGATAATCAGCGTCGCCTGAGCCAGGAGCAGCTACAGCACGCACAACAGATTGCCGCGCGTGACTTAGTGCGTGGTCTGGCCCACGAGATTAAAAATCCGCTGGGCGGCCTGCGCGGCGCGGCGCAGCTGCTGAGCAAAGCGCTGCCCGACCCTGCGCTAATGGAATATACCAAAGTCATTATTGAACAGGCCGACCGGTTAAGAAATCTGGTCGACCGTCTACTGGGACCACAGCATCCCGGAATGCATGTAACAGAAAGCATCCACAAGGTCGCTGAGCGGGTGGTGAAGCTGGTGTCGATGGAACTACCGGATAACGTTAAGCTGGTGCGCGACTATGACCCCAGCCTGCCAGAACTCCCGCACGACCCAGACCAAATTGAACAAGTGCTGCTGAACATCGTACGCAACGCGCTGCAGGCGCTGGGACCGGAGGGCGGAGAGATCACTCTGCGCACCCGGACGGCCTTCCAGTTAACCCTGCACGGCGTGCGCTACCGCCTCGCAGCGCGTATCGACGTTGAAGATAACGGCCCGGGAATCCCATCTCACTTACAGGATACGCTGTTTTATCCCATGGTGAGCGGACGCGAAGGCGGTACCGGACTCGGTCTGTCTATCGCCCGCAGCCTTATCGATCAGCACTCCGGCAAAATTGAATTTACCAGTTGGCCAGGGCATACCGAATTCTCGGTGTACCTGCCTATTCGGAAGTAGAGGTGTTTATGCAACGAGGGATAGCATGGATCGTTGACGACGATAGCTCCATCCGTTGGGTGCTTGAACGCGCGCTCACCGGGGCAGGCTTGAGTTGTACAACGTTTGAAAGCGGCAATGAGGTGCTTGATGCCCTCACGACCAAAACCCCGGATGTGCTGCTGTCGGATATCCGCATGCCGGGGATGGATGGGCTGGCGCTGCTAAAGCAAATTAAACAGCGTCATCCGATGCTCCCGGTCATCATAATGACGGCGCATTCGGATCTTGACGCGGCGGTCAGCGCCTATCAGCAGGGCGCCTTTGATTATCTGCCGAAGCCGTTTGATATCGATGAAGCGGTGGCGCTGGTCGACCGTGCGATTAGCCATTACCAGGAACAGCAGCAGCCGCGTAATGCGCCGATTAACAGCCCGACGGCCGATATCATCGGCGAAGCGCCGGCCATGCAGGACGTTTTTCGCATTATCGGCCGCCTGTCGCGTTCATCAATCAGCGTACTGATCAACGGGGAATCCGGTACCGGTAAAGAGCTGGTTGCCCATGCTCTCCATCGGCACAGTCCGCGCGCCAAGGCGCCGTTTATCGCGCTAAATATGGCGGCAATACCTAAAGATTTAATCGAATCAGAACTATTTGGCCACGAGAAAGGGGCCTTTACCGGCGCTAATACTGTGCGTCAGGGACGTTTTGAGCAGGCAGACGGCGGCACGCTGTTCCTCGACGAGATCGGCGATATGCCGCTGGACGTACAGACTCGCCTGCTGCGCGTCCTCGCTGATGGCCAGTTTTATCGCGTCGGCGGCTATGCGCCGGTGAAAGTGGATGTGCGCATCATTGCCGCAACCCACCAGAACCTTGAGCTGCGCGTCCAGGAAGGAAAATTCCGCGAGGATTTATTCCACCGCCTTAACGTGATTCGCGTCCATCTGCCGCCGCTGCGCGAACGTCGGGAAGATATCCCCCGTCTGGCGCGACATTTCCTGCAAATCGCCGCCCGTGAGCTGGGCGTAGAGGCCAAACAGCTGCATCCGGAGACGGAGATGGCGTTAACCCGACTGGCATGGCCGGGTAACGTACGTCAGCTGGAAAATACCTGTCGATGGCTGACGGTAATGGCCGCAGGTCAGGAGGTTCTGACGCAGGATCTTCCCAGCGAGCTTTTTGAAACCGCGATACCGGATAACCCAACGCAAATGCTGCCGGATAGCTGGGCCACGCTGCTGGGACAGTGGGCCGATCGCGCTTTGCGTTCCGGTCATCAAAACCTGCTATCGGAAGCGCAACCTGAGATGGAGCGCACGCTGCTGACCACCGCCTTACGCCACACTCAGGGGCATAAACAAGAGGCGGCCCGGCTGCTGGGATGGGGTCGTAATACCCTGACGCGTAAGCTAAAAGAGTTGGGGATGGAGTAGCTGCGCACTGGCGAGTAAAAAATAGTCACCCAGCGCAAACTGCTGCTATTTTGTACTTTACTGTTGCCATGCGTTGAGTATGATCTTGCCCGGAAAGACGGGGGAGAAATCATGCTTGAATCACTCATTAATATTATATCGAGCGGTGTTGCAGCGGGTCATACGCCGCAGACGGCGGTCGCTGCCGTTCTGTGCGCGGCAATGGTTGGCCTGTTTAGCTGATAATATCCCCTCTCCTGCCAGGAGAGGGGATATTGCTTATATGACGCGGGAAAACTGCTGCATCCGCGCTTTCTGGCGCAGATACGCATCAAAACACATGCAGATATTGCGAATCAGCAGCCGGCCTTTCGGCGTTACCTGAATGCCTTTCCCATCCACATCCACCAGCCCGTCTTTGGCCAGCGGCGCCAGCAATTTCATATCGTCGGCAAAGTAGCTATCGAAGGTAAGATCCCACTGCGCTTCTACCGCAGCGAAGTCGAGACGGAAGTTACAAATCAGCGCCTTAATCACGTCACGGCGGATACAGTCATCGCGAGTCAACGCGATACCGCGCCACAGCGCCGTTCCGGTTTCATCAACCTGCTGATAATACTGCTTCAACTCTTTCTGGTTCTGCGCGTAGCAATCGCCAATCATGCTGATCGCCGACACGCCCATCCCCAGCAGGTCGGTGTCTCCCTGGGTGGTATATCCCTGGAAGTTCCGATGCAGGATACCTTCACGTTGGGCTATCGCCAGTTCATCATCCGGACGGGCAAAGTGGTCCATGCCGATAAACTGATATCCCGCGGCCGTCAGTGAATTGATGGTTTCCTGAAGAATGTCCAGCTTCTGCTCCGCTGAGGGCAAATCGGCATCTTTGATTTTGCGCTGCGCGGCGAAGAGCGTGGGCAGATGCGCGTAATTGAACACGCTCAGACGATCGGGATTAAGCTCCGCCACTTTCTGTAGCGTATAAGCGAAGCTCTGCGGCGTCTGCTTCGGCAGGCCGTAAATCAGGTCGATATTAGTCGAGGTAAAGCCAATGTCGCGCGCATGGTTGAGTAGCGCGAAGATAAAGGCCTCATCCTGCTCGCGATTCACCAGGCGCTGTACTTCTTTGTTGAAGTCCTGCACGCCCATACTCAGGCGATTAAAGCCTTCGCCGCGTAAATGATCCAGCACATCGAGTTCGATTTCGCGCGGATCAACCTCAATGGAGATCTCTGCATCCGCGTTAAAATTGAAATGGGTACGCAGCAGACCCATCAGACGACTAATTTGCGCCTTGTTTAAATATGTTGGCGTACCGCCGCCCCAGTGCAGCTGATTAACTTTGCGGCCAGCAAAAAGCGGCGCGCGATGAATAATCTCCTGCTCAAGCACATCCAGATACTGGTCGGCCTTATGCTGTTGGCGGGTGACGATTTTATTGCAGCCGCAGAAATAGCAGAGCTTATGGCAAAACGGGATATGCACGTACAGCGACAGGGGACGCTGCGGATAGCGGGCAACCGCCGCATCAAATTCAGCGGCGCCGAATTCTGGAGAAAACTCCAGCGCGGTGGGATACGAAGTATAACGCGGCCCGGAATAGTTATATTTCTGGATCAGGGCCAGATCCCAGTCGATTAACTGCACAGACATGCTCACTCCTTCCGATGGTACCGTCGGCGGGTACGCCGCCCCGGCCCAACCGCACCTCGGGTAATGAGCCGGTTGCGCAGCCATTTTTGACGCCGCGACAACCGTCGTAGTTTAACGAATAACCACAGCAGATAACATATAACCAGAAGGGTTATAAGCAGGACCGGGAATCCGATGGGGTGCAAACGTTAGTTTCCACCCTTCAGCAGACGCATCATATCTTCTTTGCGCTCTTCCTCTTCTTCATCTTCGTCATCATCGTATGAGAGGCCCAGCTGCTGCATCAGCTCATCAATACGATCCAGCTTGGCGTCAACCCAGGCCTGCTCTTCGGCATTCAGGGTGCCGCCCTCTTCCAGACGTTCCAGCAGCGCGTCCAGGCGCTCATCGTTCTCCAGCAAATCCAGCTCAGCCTGCGGTGAAAGCATAGGTTTCTCGCTCTTTGGTTTATGCTGCTTAATCGCCGGAGCATTTTCAGTTACGCCCAGCGGGATTGGTTTTTTACTGCCAATTCGGGGATCTTGCTGCTGGCCTTGTTTTTTACCTGTCGAAGCGGTATCGCCACCGGTCGCACGACTTCCTGCCGCGTGGCCACGATGCTTCTTCTGATGCTTACGCTCGCGGGCTTCCTGGTTCAATTCTTCACGGGTTTTGCGATTTTTTTTGCCGCGAGGTACGGATGTCGGTTTTTTCATGTTGTGTAATCTTCAGGCCGTTTTCTTCAGTATAGAATTGAGGCGGAATCTAGCAGAAAGCAAGCAAAGAAAAAAGGCGACAGATTACTCTGTCGCCTTTTTCCGCACTAACAACCCTTAATGGGCTTCTACTTTCCATGTTCGCTAACGACACACCCTGTCTTTCCTTTAGCGACCAACGGTCCCTGTTACATCCATTTCCTTTTAAAACGTCTCCAGACGTTTGTCATCCTGACAATCCGTAGTCCTCGCCTCCTGGCGCTTCCTGACTCCTCATCCTGAGTCATAATCCTGTCAGCATCCTCGCCCTTGACCGCTACTTTACTGTTTTGAGAAAAACCTACAACCGACTGTACGGAAAAAAAACGAGTTTCAGAATTTTCTTTCAGCCCAACACGATGATTTATCAGAATTTGTATTATGTTTACTCAGTTTTTCCTCATGTATTTCTCATATAATCAATAGCCAATGTCTTACAAAGACTGTGGTTTTAGCTTACAGCGATGAGGTGCGGTAAAAACAGCCTTTTTCTGCTGTTCAGGTATAATCCCCGTCAAAGCCTGATTTAACGGAGACGACCGTCTTGACCAACTGGAATTATCAACTGACGCATTTTGTCACTAGCGCGCCAGATATCCGCCATCTTCCTGCCGATACCGGTATTGAAGTGGCCTTTGCTGGCCGCTCTAACGCCGGGAAATCCAGCGCTCTGAACACGCTGACTAACCAGAAAAGCCTGGCGCGTACTTCGAAGACGCCCGGCCGTACGCAGCTGATTAACTTGTTTGAAGTCGCTGAGGGCAAACGCCTGGTCGACCTGCCGGGCTATGGTTATGCCCAGGTTCCCGAAGAGATGAAAATCAAGTGGCAGCGCGCACTGGGTGAATATCTCGAGAAACGCCTTTGCCTGAAAGGCCTGGTTGTGCTGATGGATATCCGTCATCCGCTTAAAGATCTCGATCAGCAGATGATCCAATGGGCGGTTGAAAGCGATATTCCGGTTCTGGTGCTGCTGACCAAAGCCGATAAGCTGGCCAGCGGCGCGCGGAAAGCGCAGATCGCTATGGTCCGTGAAGCGGTAACCGCTTTTAACGGAGATGTGCAGGTGGAAGGATTTTCTTCCCTGAAGAAGCAAGGCGTGGATAAACTACGGCAGAAACTGGATAGCTGGTATAACGATATCCCACCACAGGAAGAACCTGAAGACGGCGAATAGTCTCGCTAATTACCCCGGGTAGCGGCGCTTGACGCCCTGTCCGGGTAGCCCGCCTCATCAGCATCGATACGCAAAAATTTTCTTTCGCGCAATAAAAAACGCCCCGGTCATAAATGACCGGGGCGGCTAAAATATTCAGCCAAATCCGATTACGTGAAGTAAAAGGTCTGAAAGATAGAACATCTTACCTCTGTACCCTACGTCTTTAACTCTACTCTTCTTTCGATTACGGATAAAGCATTTTTTGTAGTTTTTTTTCACTCTTTACATAGCAAATTCAAATGATCATCACAAAATACGATAAGTTATGTTACTCACTTACAAGAAATGACCATACCTGCCGAATACTTAGTGCGCTTGATCCCAGTTTTCTCCGCTTCCAACTTCCACCAGTAGCGGAACCGCCAGCGTCGTACTGCTTTCCATCAGTTCATGGATCTTTTTCGCAACCGCCTCAAGATCGTCTTTATGCACTTCAAAGACCAATTCATCGTGCACCTGCATGATCATCCGCACGCGTGGTTTTTCACTTAGCAGCCAGCTGTCGACGGCGATCATCGCACGCTTAATAATATCGGCGGCGGTTCCCTGCATCGGCGCGTTGATCGCCGCACGCTCGGCACCGGCACGACGCGCTCCGTTGCTGGATTTGATGTCCGGCAAATAGAGGCGACGACCATCGAGCGTTTCAACATACCCCTGCTCTTTTGCCTGGGCGCGGGTGCGCTCCATATACTCCAGCACGCCCGGATAGCGCTCAAAGTAGAGATCCATATACTTTTGCGCTTCTTTGCGTGGAATATTGAGCTGGCGCGCAAGTCCGAACGCGCTCATGCCATAAATAAGGCCGAAGTTGATTGCCTTCGCGCTGCGGCGCTGCTCGCTGCTGACGCTCTCCAGCGGCAAACCGAAAACCTCGGCCGCCGTCGCGCGGTGGATATCCTTCCCCTCCGCAAACGCGGTCAACAGGCCCTTGTCGCGAGACAGATGCGCCATGATGCGCAGTTCAATTTGCGAGTAGTCGGCAGAAACGATGAGATAATCTTCCGGTGCAATAAACGCCTGGCGGATACGGCGCCCTTCATCATTGCGCACCGGAATATTCTGCAGGTTCGGATCGGTAGACGACAAACGTCCCGTTGCCGTAACCGCCTGGTGATAAGAGGTGTGAACCCGGCCCGTTTTCGGGCTGATCATCAGCGGCAGCTTATCGGTATAGGTGGACTTGAGTTTGGCCAGACCACGATATTCGAGGATGACTTTCGGCAGCGGATAGTCCAACGCCAGCTCTTCCAGCACCTCTTCCGAGGTCGAGGGCGCGCCGCCCGGGGTTTTCTTCAGCGGCTTAATACCTTGTTTTTCAAACAAGATCGTTTGCAGCTGCTTCGGAGAAGAAAGGTTAAACTCTTCACCCGCGATGTCGTACGCTTTTTTCTCCAGCTCAACCAGGCGCTTGGCTATCTCCTGAGAATGCGCATGCAGTACGGCCGGATCGATCTTCACGCCATTGCGCTCAATGCGGGATAGTACCGGCACCAGCGGCATCTCAATATTTTTAAAGACGTTCAGCGGGCCTTCATTTTGCTGAAGTTTAGGCCACATTTTCAGGTGCAGCTGTAGCGTGACGTCGGCATCTTCCGCCGCGTAGCGGCCCGCTTCTTCCAGCGCGATTTGGTTGAATGTAAGCTGGTTTTTACCTTTACCCGCAATCTCTTCAAAAGTAATGGTTTTGTGCTTCAGCCAGCGATCGGAGAGGCTATCCATATCATGGCGGCCCGCCACGCTGTCAAGAATGTAAGATTCCAGCATGGTATCAAAGGCAATACCGCGCAATTCAATGTCGTAGTTAGCCAGGATACCGCGGTCATATTTGAGGTTTTGCCCAACCTTCAGAATCTTGTCATCTTCCAGTAGCGGTTTCAGTAGCTCAAGGACACGGTCACGCGGGATCTGATCCGGTGCATCCAGATAATCATGGGCAACCGGTACATAGGCCGCAACGCCAGGCTCAATAGCGAAGGATAAACCGACCATATTGGCTGAAACGTTATCCAGGCTGTCAGTTTCGGTATCAAAGGCAAAAAGCGGCGCTTTCTTCAGGTTTTCAATCCAGGTCAGCAGCGTTTCTTCATCAAGAATCGTGACATAGTTTTCAGAAGAGAGCGCCGTGGCGGTTTCCTCTTCGGCATCAGCCACTGCTGCCACCGCTGCTACCGGGTTCGCCGCAGGCTTCGCGCCTTTTGCCTGCATCCACTTGCCGGACTCGACATCGGTGATCCAGCGTTTGAACTCATACTTTTTAAATAGCGTCAGCAGTTCATCAGCGATGGGCTGTGCAACCAGCAGATCTTCGCAGCCCAGATCCAGCTCGACGTCGGTTTTGATTGTCGCCAGCTGATAAGAGAGATAGGCCACCTCTTTATTCTGCTCCAGCTTCGCTGCCATTGTTTTTGCACCGCGGAAGGTCAGTCCGGCGATTTTTTCAGGTTCCGCATATAGCGTATCAAGGCCGCCCAGCCCCTGTAACAACGCCTGCGCCGTCTTCTCACCCACGCCTGGTACGCCAGGGATGTTGTCCGATGAGTCCCCCATCAGGGCCAGAAAATCGATGATCAGCTCCGGCGGCACGCCATATTTGGTCACCACTTCATCCGGGCCAAGGATGGTGTTGGTCATGGTGTTAATCAGCGTAATACCCGGCGTAACCAGCTGAGCCATGTCTTTATCGCCGGTGCTAATCAGTACCGGACGCCCGACCTTTTCAGCTTCACGCGCCAGGGTACCGATGACATCGTCAGCTTCTACGCCAGGGACGGCCATCAGCGGCAGGCCCATCGCCTTGACCATGGCATGCAGCGGCTCGATCTGCGCCCGAAGATCGTCCGGCATCGGCGGGCGATGAGATTTATAGTGCTCAAACAGTTCATCACGGAAAGTCTTCCCCTTGGCATCAAACACGACGACGGCATGGGTCGGTTGATACTGCAGGATCAGGCTTCGCAGCATATTCAGTACGCCATACATTGCGCCTGTCGGCTCGCCAGCGCTATTCGTCAGCGGAGGGAACGCGTGATATGCCCGATAAAGGTAAGAGGAGCCGTCAACGAGGATGAGAGGGTTTTCTGGGATCTGAACCATAATTTCCGTGCCTGTTTATCAGATTATCGGTAAAGGATGCCACAGACGGGCATTAAATCCTGAATTTTTCCCGCATTTCGTCGAAAAGATTCCGCGATCCCGTCGATCGTATGATGTGTCAACCTGTGGATAACTTTGTGAATAGTTTTATAACGATGACTAAACCATCATTAATAAAATAATCTATTGATAAATTATTCTATATTTATCATGACATTATGAATTAATGACTTGCGTTAATAACATCATGATGACTCAATGTTCCATGTGGATATAAGATCCGGAAATTTTTCTATCCAGGTAAAACCCGTCATTTGCTCTATTTTCTGGTAAAATCAGCCGCTTGCGCTGTTTAAACGCGTTCTTTGTCAGCCTAACTTTCTGAATAAATTAACTATGTCGAGATTACTCGCTGCGATAACGCTCCCGCTGAGTATCGCCCTGACTATCGTAGTCACCATTATATGTTCCGTGCCAATAATCATCGCGGGGCTGATTAAACTGCTTGTGCCTGTTACTGCGGTCTGGCGCTCGATATCCATTTTCTGCAATTTCATGATGTACTGCTGGTGTGAAGGGTTGGCCCTGCTGCTGCGCCTTAATCCCTGGCTTAAGTGGGATGTTGAGGGCCTGGAAGGCTTGAACAAGAAAAACTGGTATCTGCTTATCAGCAACCACCATAGCTGGGCCGATATCGTGGTGCTTTGCGTACTGTTCCGCAAACATATCCCGATGAATAAATATTTCCTGAAGCAACAACTCGCCTGGGTGCCGTTTATTGGCCTGGCCTGCTGGGCGTTGGATATGCCTTTTATGCGCCGTTATTCCCGGGGTTATTTAATCCGCCATCCAGAACGCCGCGGCAAAGATGTGGAAACCACCCGTCGCTCCTGCGAGAAATTCCGCTCGCATCCCACCACTATCGTTAACTTTGTCGAAGGCTCACGTTTTACTGAAGAGAAGCGGCTGCAGACCCGCTCGCCTTATAATAATTTATTAGCACCAAAAGCTGCCGGTACTGCCATGGCATTAAGCGTCCTGGGCTCGCAGTTTGATAAGCTGCTGAACGTTACACTGTGTTATCCAGAGAATCATCACCGACCGTTTTACGACATGCTGAGCGGCCGATTAACGCGGATTGTAGTACGCATCCGCCTTGAACCCGTGACAGAAGAGCTGCACGGCGATTATGTGAATGATAAAAACTTTAAGCGGCGGTTTCAGCGCTGGCTAAATACGCTTTGGGAAGATAAAGATCGTCAGTTAACGGAAATAATGCAGCAGAAAGGAAAATGATGCTGGGCGCTGAAAAGCGTAACGCCGGTCAGTAACCGGCGTTTATTTTTTATTTCTTCTCAACTAACTGCTTAACGGTATCGGCATACTGGGCAACAAATGCGTCCATATTGCTGGTATCCATACCCTGCGGGTTAAGCTGATATTTGCCGTTAACGTACATAGCGGGTACGCCCTGCAGCTGGAAATCAGCGGCGGCTTTCTCTTGCTGAGCCACCAGGGATTTCACTACAAAACTGTTCCAGGCTGCATCGTAATCTTCACCTTTAACGCCAGCGTCAACGAAGACCTTACGAATATCGGCTACGGTCTGAACGGTCTGTGTTTTCTGTACCGCTTCAAACATCGGGACAGTGATCTTGTCTTCCACACCCAGCGCCATCGCGACGGCCCACGCCTGAGTCAGATCCTTGCCCAACGGGCCCAGGAACTCTACGTGGTATTTCGTCATTTTGACGCCTTCAGGCAGCTTTTTCTTCACGTTATCTGACACATGAAGCACTTCTTCAAACTGATAGCAGTGCGGGCAGTAGAACGAGAAAAACTCGAGCACCTGAGGCTCACCAGCAACGGGCTTATCGAGGGTAATATACTGCTTACCGTCGGTGATCTGGGCAGCGGATGCACTAAAAGCCAGAATCATACCAGCCAGCGCCAGCCAAATTTTTTTCATGATTAACTCTCTCCTGGATATATCACATTAATACATTGGCGTTAACTGAAGAGGCGGTTCCTGTAGAACCTTTACCTGCTCAAGAAAAGTTGTTGTCTGCCCACGCCAGTAATCTTCCCCTGTTAACCACGGGAAGTTCTTAGGAAAAGCAGGATCTTCCCAGCGCCTTAACAACCACGCCAGATAATAAACTAAGCGCATTGCACGTAAAGGTTCGATGAGGGCAATTTCATCCGTATTAAAAGAGCTAAACTCTTCATACGCTTCAATGATCATCTCAAGCTGCATCCGTTGCTCGGCCTTATCACCGTTCAACAGCATCCACAGATCCTGGATAGCAGGTCCATTACGTGAATCATCTAAATCAACAAACAAAGGGCCATCGCGCCAGAGGATGTTTCCTGCATGGCAATCACCGTGTAAACGTAAGATATTGGCGCGTCCGTGCCATTGCGCCATTACCGCATCTATCAGCTTATCGGTGGCGTTAAGAAAAGCCTCTTTCAGCCCTGCTGTTATCAGCGGGGAGAGCTCAAAGACCTGCCGGGGCTCAAGAAGGTACTCATTGGTGCCAATCTCCGGGCGCGCGACAAAACGCTGTTTGTGTCCCGTTTGATGCAGACGACCAAGGTAGCGCCCAACCCATTCCATCTGATCGAGGTTATCCGCCTCAAACTGACGTCCCCCCAGGCTTGGGAACACGGCGAAAAAGAACCCCTGATGCTGATGAAGGGTACTTCCGTTAAATGACAATGGCGCCGCTACAGGGACTTCGTCCTGAACGAGCTGGAGGGAAAACTGGTGTTCTTCGAGGATTTGTTCGGCGGACCAGCGCTCAGGACGATAGAACTTCACCACATAGCGGCGACGGTCTTCGTCCTGAAACTGGTAAACTCGGTTCTCATAGCTATTAAGCGGGGTAAGACCTGAGTCCACCCGCATTCCCAGATCAAATAAACCATCAATGATGGTATCCGGGTGAAGCGTCTGAAAAGTGAAAGCCTTATCGTGCATCCTGACATCCGATAATCGTACGAATGATACAGGATATCATCTCATTGCCGATTCCGCGGCAGCGCTTACAACCTTTTACTCTTTAATCACTCCGCGAGCGCGTAGCAGCGCAGTTTTAAAATCTTCTTCATAATCTTTCTGGATACCGGGGATAACGGCCTCTTTTGCCGAGTCGCGCATCTTCAGGTGATAAATCAGAATATCGTCGGAAAGATCGCTCAGTTCACCGGCATAACCAGCCTCTTTCGCCAGTTTTTGCAAAAATTGAATCAAATTCAGCTCGGGTTCTTTCTGCCAGGCCGGCTGGAGGAGTTCAATGACTTCATTCAGGCGTTTACATTTCATAGCAATGCTCCTTACTCTTGATAGGTGTACGTTAGCAGGGACAATCCCACAATGAAAGAGGCGATATTAATATGCAGGGTAAGGTAATAACCGGCGTTGTACTGGCAGGTGGGAGAGGTACGCGTATGGGAGGTGTTGATAAAGGATTGCAGTTGCTGAAGGGGAAAGCGCTGTGGCGTCATGTCGCCGATACGCTGCAACCCCAGGTCACAAAGCTGGTGATTAGCGCTAACCGCAATCTTGATTGCTGGCGAAGCAGCGGCTACCCGATTATTACCGACTCTCTGAACGACTTTCCCGGGCCGTTAGCTGGCATGCTTTCCGTTATGCATCAGGTTGAGGGTGAGTGGTTTCTGTTTTGTCCGTGCGATACGCCTTTTATTCCATCATTTCTGGCTGAGCGCTTAATACTGCAAAAAAAGTCATCCCCGGTCGTTTGGGTACACGACGGTGAACGCGACCATCCGGCGATTGCTCTGGTGAATCGAGAGGTGATTAGCGAGCTGGAAAGCTATCTGGCGGTAGGCGAGCGGCGGGTTATGGTGTTTATGCGCAAAATGGGGGGGCATAGCGTCGATTTTAGCGATGTAAAATCAGCCTTTATTAACGTCAACACTCTCAGCGATTTACAAAGTATGCAGGTGTCATCATGATCCCTCTTTTAGCCATCGCCGCCTGGAGCGGCACGGGTAAAACAACCTTATTGAAAGCGCTGATTCCAGCGCTACGCGCGGAAGGCATACGTCCTGGGCTCATTAAACATACCCATCATGATATGGACGTGGATAAACCCGGTAAAGATAGCTATGAGCTACGTAAAGCAGGAGCGGCTCAGACGATTGTCGCCAGCTCGCAGCGTTGGGCATTAATGACGGAAACACCCGAAGAGCCTCCGCTGGATCTGGCATGGCTGGTTAGCCGAATGGACACATCAACGTTAGATCTCGTACTGGTTGAAGGTTTTAAACATGAAGCTGTGCCAAAAATTCTGCTATTTCGGAAAAACAGCGGACATTGCAAAGAAGAATTAGTATTTGATGATGACGTGATTGCCGTAGCTAGCGATACGCCTGTCGAGACGTCGCTTCCCTTTTTAGATTTAAATAATATTCCGCAGATAGCCGCTTTTATTATGCAATGGTCAAAAAGGGCTTAATCGCAACCTTAATTGAGATTGCAGAGATGTCGCTACGCGTCATCTTGCTAAATCATCACTGATTTCTCAGGCCATAAAAACGCAAAAAGCCCATCCGTCAGGATGGGCTCTTCACCTGTTTGATGCCTGGCAGTTCCCTACTCTCACATGGGGAGACCCCACACTACCATCGGCGCTACGGCGTTTCACTTCTGAGTTCGGCATGGGGTCAGGTGGGACCACCGCGCTATCGCCGCCAGGCAAATTCTGTTGTCAGAAACGAATCTTTTACACCGATGCTGCGTTGGCTGCATTCGTAAAGTCAGTCACATACCTCAGTATGCTCCTTCCTTTACTTCATTTGCCGCCTTGCCTCAGCGTAAAATCTTTCGTTCCCGAAAATCTGTAATCAATGCTGAAATTGTTGTCTTCTCAAATCCGCCAAAACATCTTCGGCGTTGTAAGGTTAAGCCTCACGGTTCATTAGTACCGGTTAGCTCAACGCATCGCTGCGCTTACACACCCGGCCTATCAACGTCGTCGTCTTCAACGTTCCTTCAGGACTCTCAAGGAGTCAGGGAGAACTCATCTCGGGGCAAGTTTCGTACTTAGATGCTTTCAGCACTTATCTCTTCCGCATTTAGCTACCGGGCAATGCCATTGGCATGACAACCCGAACACCAGTGATGCGTCCACTCCGGTCCTCTCGTACTAGGAGCAGCCCCCCTCAATTCTCCAGCGCCCACGGCAGATAGGGACCGAACTGTCTCACGACGTTCTAAACCCAGCTCGCGTACCACTTTAAATGGCGAACAGCCATACCCTTGGGACCTACTTCAGCCCCAGGATGTGATGAGCCGACATCGAGGTGCCAAACACCGCCGTCGATATGAACTCTTGGGCGGTATCAGCCTGTTATCCCCGGAGTACCTTTTATCCGTTGAGCGATGGCCCTTCCATTCAGAACCACCGGATCACTATGACCTGCTTTCGCACCTGCTCGCGCCGTCACGCTCGCAGTCAAGCCAGCTTATGCCATTGCACTAACCTCCTGATGTCCGACCAGGATTAGCTGACCTTCGTGCTCCTCCGTTACTCTTTAGGAGGAGACCGCCCCAGTCAAACTACCCACCAGACACTGTCCGCAACCCGGATTACGGGCCCACGTTAGAACACCAGCCATTAAAGGGTGGTATTTCAAGGATGGCTCCATGCAGACTGGCGTCCACACTTCAAAGCCTCCCACCTATCCTACACATCAAGGACCAGTGTTCAGTGTCAAGCTATAGTAAAGGTTCACGGGGTCTTTCCGTCTTGCCGCGGGTACACTGCATCTTCACAGCGAGTTCAATTTCACTGAGTCTCGGGTGGAGACAGCCTGGCCATCATTACGCCATTCGTGCAGGTCGGAACTTACCCGACAAGGAATTTCGCTACCTTAGGACCGTTATAGTTACGGCCGCCGTTTACCGGGGCTTCGATCAAGAGCTTCTCCTTACGGATAACCCCATCAATTAACCTTCCGGCACCGGGCAGGCGTCACACCGTATACGTCCACTTTCGTGTTTGCACAGTGCTGTGTTTTTAATAAACAGTTGCAGCCAGCTGGTATCTTCGACTGATTTCAGCTCCATGAGTAAATCACTTCACCTACATATCAGCGTGCCTTCTCCCGAAGTTACGGCACCATTTTGCCTAGTTCCTTCACCCGAGTTCTCTCAAGCGCCTTGGTATTCTCTACCTGACCACCTGTGTCGGTTTGGGGTACGATTTGATGTTACCTGATGCTTAGAGGCTTTTCCTGGAAGCAGGGCATTTGTCACTTCAGCACCGTAGTGCCTCGTCATCACGCCTCAGTGTTAAAGTGAACCGGATTTACCTGGAACACACACCTACACGCTTAAACCGGGACAACCGTCGCCCGGCCAACATAGCCTTCTCCGTCCCCCCTTCGCAGTAACACCAAGTACAGGAATATTAACCTGTTTCCCATCGACTACGCCTTTCGGCCTCGCCTTAGGGGTCGACTCACCCTGCCCCGATTAACGTTGGACAGGAACCCTTGGTCTTCCGGCGTGCGGGTTTTTCACCCGCATTATCGTTACTTATGTCAGCATTCGCACTTCTGATACCTCCAGCAACCCTCACAGGCCACCTTCAACGGCTTACAGAACGCTCCCCTACCCAACAACGCCTAAGCGTCGCTGCCGCAGCTTCGGTGCATGGTTTAGCCCCGTTACATCTTCCGCGCAGGCCGACTCGACCAGTGAGCTATTACGCTTTCTTTAAATGATGGCTGCTTCTAAGCCAACATCCTGGCTGTCTGGGCCTTCCCACATCGTTTCCCACTTAACCATGACTTTGGGACCTTAGCTGGCGGTCTGGGTTGTTTCCCTCTTCACGACGGACGTTAGCACCCGCCGTGTGTCTCCCGTGATAACATTCTTCGGTATTCGTAGTTTGCATCGGGTTGGTAAGTCGGGATGACCCCCTAGCCGAAACAGTGCTCTACCCCCGAAGATGAGTTCACGAGGCGCTACCTAAATAGCTTTCGGGGAGAACCAGCTATCTCCCGGTTTGATTGGCCTTTCACCCCCAGCCACAAGTCATCCGCTAATTTTTCAACATTAGTCGGTTCGGTCCTCCAGTTAGTGTTACCCAACCTTCAACCTGCCCATGGCTAGATCACCGGGTTTCGGGTCTATACCCTGCAACTTAACGCCCAGTTAAGACTCGGTTTCCCTGCGGCTCCCCTATACGGTTAACCTTGCTACAGAATATAAGTCGCTGACCCATTATACAAAAGGTACGCAGTCACCCAACAAGTGGGCTCCTACTGCTTGTACGTACACGGTTTCAGGTTCTTTTTCACTCCCCTCGCCGGGGTTCTTTTCGCCTTTCCCTCACGGTACTGGTTCACTATCGGTCAGTCAGGAGTATTTAGCCTTGGAGGATGGTCCCCCCATATTCAGACAGGATACCACGTGTCCCGCCCTACTCTTCGAGTTCACAGCCTGTGTGTTTTAGTGTACGGGAGTATCACCCTGTACCCTGCGACTTTCCAGACGCTTCCACTAACACACAAGCTGATTCAGACTCCGGGCTGCTCCCCGTTCGCTCGCCGCTACTGGGGGAATCTCGGTTGATTTCTTTTCCTCGGGGTACTTAGATGTTTCAGTTCCCCCGGTTCGCCTCGTTTGACTATGTATTCATCAAACGATAGTGCAACGAATTGCACTGGGTTTCCCCATTCGGACATCGCCGGCTGTAACGGTTCATATCACCTTACCGACGCTTTTCGCAGATTAGCACGTCCTTCATCGCCTCTGACTGCCAGGGCATCCACCGTGTACGCTTAGTCGCTTAACCTCACAACCCGAAGATGTTTCGTAAAACATCATCGTGTCGCGAAAATTTGAGAGACTCGAACACACATAACATGTGTGTCGTTTCAATTTTCAGCTTGATCCAGATTTTTAAAGAGCAAAATTTCACAATGCACTTCACAGTACATTTTGAAATTTATCATTCATCAGACAATCTGTGTGAGCACTACAAAGGCAGGTTCTTTAAGGTAAGGAGGTGATCCAACCGCAGGTTCCCCTACGGTTACCTTGTTACGACTTCACCCCAGTCATGAATCACAAAGTGGTAAGCGCCCTCCCGAAGGTTAAGCTACCTACTTCTTTTGCAACCCACTCCCATGGTGTGACGGGCGGTGTGTACAAGGCCCGGGAACGTATTCACCGTGGCATTCTGATCCACGATTACTAGCGATTCCGACTTCATGGAGTCGAGTTGCAGACTCCAATCCGGACTACGACATACTTTATGAGGTCCGCTTGCTCTCGCGAGGTCGCTTCTCTTTGTATATGCCATTGTAGCACGTGTGTAGCCCTACTCGTAAGGGCCATGATGACTTGACGTCATCCCCACCTTCCTCCAGTTTATCACTGGCAGTCTCCTTTGAGTTCCCGGCCGGACCGCTGGCAACAAAGGATAAGGGTTGCGCTCGTTGCGGGACTTAACCCAACATTTCACAACACGAGCTGACGACAGCCATGCAGCACCTGTCTCAGAGTTCCCGAAGGCACCAAAGCATCTCTGCTAAGTTCTCTGGATGTCAAGAGTAGGTAAGGTTCTTCGCGTTGCATCGAATTAAACCACATGCTCCACCGCTTGTGCGGGCCCCCGTCAATTCATTTGAGTTTTAACCTTGCGGCCGTACTCCCCAGGCGGTCGACTTAACGCGTTAGCTCCGGAAGCCACTCCTCAAGGGAACAACCTCCAAGTCGACATCGTTTACAGCGTGGACTACCAGGGTATCTAATCCTGTTTGCTCCCCACGCTTTCGCACCTGAGCGTCAGTCTTTGTCCAGGGGGCCGCCTTCGCCACCGGTATTCCTCCAGATCTCTACGCATTTCACCGCTACACCTGGAATTCTACCCCCTCTACAAGACTCCAGCCTGCCAGTTTCGAATGCAGTTCCCAGGTTGAGCCCGGGGATTTCACATCCGACTTGACAGACCGCCTGCGTGCGCTTTACGCCCAGTAATTCCGATTAACGCTTGCACCCTCCGTATTACCGCGGCTGCTGGCACGGAGTTAGCCGGTGCTTCTTCTGCGGGTAACGTCAATCGACAAGGTTATTAACCTTATCGCCTTCCTCCCCGCTGAAAGTACTTTACAACCCGAAGGCCTTCTTCATACACGCGGCATGGCTGCATCAGGCTTGCGCCCATTGTGCAATATTCCCCACTGCTGCCTCCCGTAGGAGTCTGGACCGTGTCTCAGTTCCAGTGTGGCTGGTCATCCTCTCAGACCAGCTAGGGATCGTCGCCTAGGTGAGCCGTTACCCCACCTACTAGCTAATCCCATCTGGGCACATCTGATGGCAAGAGGCCCGAAGGTCCCCCTCTTTGGTCTTGCGACGTTATGCGGTATTAGCTACCGTTTCCAGTAGTTATCCCCCTCCATCAGGCAGTTTCCCAGACATTACTCACCCGTCCGCCACTCGTCACCCGAGAGCAAGCTCTCTGTGCTACCGTTCGACTTGCATGTGTTAGGCCTGCCGCCAGCGTTCAATCTGAGCCATGATCAAACTCTTCAATTTAAGTTTGATGCTCGTGAATTAAACTTCGTAATGAATTACGTGTTCACTCTTTGAGACTTGGTATTCATTTTTCGTCCGAGGACGTTAAGAATCCATGTCACTTTGAGTGCCCACACAGATTGTCTGATAAATTGTTAAAGAGCAGTGCAACGCGGCTTTCGCTCACCGTTGCGAGGTGGCGTATATTACGCTTTCCTCTTTCAGAGTCAAGCGTTTAATTTCGCTTTTCTCTGCCGGCATTCATCGCTGAATCCCGTTGACCCGGCGGCTTACGTGCCGTTGTTCCGTGTCAGTGGAGGCGCATTATAGGGAGTAATTCTGAAGTGACAAGGGCTAAATGCAAAAAACTTTTCAACCGCCTCTTTTTTCATCATTACGGCGCGTGATGTAGCAAAAAACCGGCGTTTTGCCGTTTTAACCAACGAAGCAAGCCGTCAGATGGCATACTGGTAAGGTAAAAAAGAGAAAGGAACGGCATTGTATGTCTTTAAGCGCACAGCAGTTGGCGGCACAAAAGAATATATCTTGGGTATTAGCGGAGAAGCTGGCTCAAAAAATTTTGACCGGTGAATATCAGCCAGAAAGTATCCTTCCTGGCGAGATGGAGCTGGGCGAACAATTCGGCGTGAGCCGCACGGCCGTGCGTGAAGCGGTTAAGACGCTAACGGCAAAAGGTATGCTTTTACCACGGCCACGCATCGGTACGCGGGTGATGCCGCGCAGCAGCTGGAACTTTCTCGATAAAGAACTCCTGGCCTGGTGGTTAACAGAAGATAACTTCTCTGATGTTGTCAGCCATTTCCTCGTTATGCGCGGTAGCCTGGAACCTCAAGCCTGTTTTCTGGCGTCAACGTCAGGCACGCCGGAGCAAAAAGCCCAGCTTAACGCCTTGATGGAGGAGATGATTGAGCTAAAGAGGAACTTTCAGCGCGAGCGCTGGATTGAAGTCGATATGGCCTGGCATGAACATATATATGAAATGAGCGGCAACCCTTTCCTGATCTCTTTCGCCTCTTTATTTCATTCGGTCTATCACACCTACTTCACATCAATTACTCAAAATGAAGTGGTGAAACTGGATCTGCATCAGGCAATCGTTGATGCCATTCTGGATAGCGACGGCTCGCGAGCGCTTAACGCCTGCCAGGCGTTGCTGAGTGCCCCCAATCATTCCGACAAATCGCAAGGGTAACGAATGACCAAAAAGAAAGGCCGCAGTATGGCCGGGCTGCCATGGATCGCAGCGATGGCTTTTTTTATGCAGGCGCTCGACGCCACCATTCTGAATACAGCCCTTCCCGCTATCGCCCATAGTCTCAACCGTTCACCGCTAGCGATGCAATCGGCCATCATCAGCTATACGCTGACGGTGGCTATGCTTATTCCGGTCAGTGGTTGGCTGGCCGACCGTTTCGGCACGCGGAAAGTATTTATCATCGCCGTCAGCCTGTTCACACTCGGTTCTCTTGCCTGCGCCCTGTCAAACTCGCTGATGGAACTGGTTATTTTCCGCGTCATTCAGGGAATCGGCGGGGCAATGATGATGCCAGTAGCGAGGCTGGCGTTACTGCGTGCCTATCCGCGCAGCGAACTGCTGCAGGTACTCAACTTCGTCACGATGCCTGGGCTGGTTGGCCCCATTCTTGGCCCCGTACTCGGCGGCGTTTTGGTCACCTGGGCTAGCTGGCATTGGATTTTCCTGATTAATATTCCCATCGGCATTATCGGGATCGTGTATGCCCGCAAATATATGCCGGATTTCACCACGCCCCGTCGCCGCTTCGACACGCTCGGTTTTATACTGTTTGGCCTGAGCCTGGTGCTGTTCTCCAGCGGAATCGAGCTGTTTGGCGAGAAAATTGTCGCCACATGGATGGCTTTGGCCGTTATCGCTCTGAGCATCATTTTACTGTGGGCCTATATTCGCCACGCTCGCCGTCATCCCACGCCGCTCATTTCACTTTCTTTATTTAAGACGCATACCTTCTCTGTCGGGATCGCGGGGAACCTGGCCACGCGCCTGGGTACCGGTTGCGTTCCGTTCCTGATGCCGCTGATGTTACAGGTTGGCTTCGGTTATCCGGCGATTATCGCCGGATGCATGATAGCGCCTACGGCTATTGGTTCGATTATTGCGAAATCAACCGTCACCCAGATACTTCGCTGGTTTGGTTATCGTAAAACGCTGGTCGGGGTCACGATATTTATCGGCCTGATGATCGCTCAGTTTTCGCTGCAAACTCCGGATATGTCAATCTGGATGCTGCTGCTGCCGCTATTCGTTTTGGGAATGGCGATGTCCACTCAGTTCACCTCAATGAACACCATCACGCTCGCCGATTTAACGGATGACAATGCCAGCAGCGGCAACAGCATGCTGGCTGTTACTCAGCAGCTTTCTATTAGTCTTGGGGTCGCCGTTAGCGCGGCGGTGCTGCGGTTTTATGAAGGATTCGATAGCGCAAATACCATTGAGCAGTTCCACTACACCTTTATTACCATGGGGGCAATCACCGTGGTATCGGCGCTGGTATTTACCTTATTAAGAGCAAAAGATGGCCGCAACCTGATTAAGGAGCGGCACAAGCATTAAGCTGAACCGCGAACCACTAGCTCGGGGGTTAACTGTACGCGTTGCTGTTTTTGCCCAGGATCGGCCATGCGGTGAATCAGCACATCGATGGCCAGCTCGCCCAGTTCATCTTTCGGTTGATGAATTGTGGTTAACGGCGGCGTCATATAGCGCGCCAGTTCAATATCGTCATAACCCACCAGCGCCATATCCTGAGGGATGCGCAGACCGCCCTGATAAAGGGCCTGGTAGGCGCCCACCGCCATCGCATCGTTACCGATAAACACCGCCTGCGGCAGCGTTGATAGGGTCAGCAGCTTCTGCATGGCGCTAAATCCGCCGCCAAACTCAAAATCGCTGCTAATCACATAGCCTTCAGGTATCGTGAGTCCGGCCCGAGCCATCGCTGACTGATACCCCTCCAGGCGCAGCCGGGCAGGCGTTTTATCCAACGGACCCGCAATACAGGCAATTCGCGTGTAGCCCTGGTCGATCAGATACTTCGTCGCCATATCGCCACCCAGCAGAGAGTTATCCTGAATCAGATCGCTATCGCCGTCGAACGGCGCCCAGTCCATCATCACCGTCGGAACAGAAGGGTAACGCTGCATGATCTCCGGCGAAGGTTGATGCGTTTCAGTGCACAGCAACAGTAAACCATCGACGCGCTTTTGCATCAGCGTCTCCAGATTACGGTTCATGCGCTGCTCATCGCCTTCGGTATTACACAGCACCAGGCTATAACCCCGCTCGAAGCAGCTGCGCTCCACGCCGCGTACCAGCTCCGAATAAAACGGATTGGTACTGGCGGTAATGAGCATACCTATAGTGCGGGTTTGATTTAATTTGAGACTACGCGCCAGCGCGGACGGCGCGTAGTTCAGGCTTTTAATCGCAGCGTCGACTTTAGCGGTAATCGCTTCGCTAACGAAACGGTCTTTGTTAATGACATGAGAAACCGTCGAAGTGGAAACGCCCGCGATGCGGGCTACATCCTTCATGGTGGCCAAGCGTTACCCCTGTTGACGTAAAAATTCGTCTATTTCTTTTCGCCAGGGCACGGAGGGCTGAGCCCCTTTTCGGGTGACGGCGATAGCCGCAGCTGCATGGGCAAAACGAATTGCCTCCGCCAGTTCGCGACCTTCAAGCAGCGCGGTGACCAGCGCGCCATTAAAGGTATCGCCAGCGGCAATGGTGTCAACCGCCTGCACTTTAAATCCCGGAACCCGACGACCGTTACCTTCGCTGCTGGCCCATACACCACGGCTGCCAAGCGTAATGATCACCGTACCAATACCTTTATCATGGAGCACTTTAGCGGCTTTTGCCGCATCCTCGTCGTTTTCCACGCGCACGCCGGTGAGCTTTTCCGCTTCGGTCTCGTTAGGGGTAATGATATCCACCAGCGTTAACAGTTCATCCGGCAATTCACGCGCCGGAGCAGGATTGAGTATGACCGAGGTTTGATTTTGGTGAGCAATTTTCGCCGCCGCCAGTACGCTTTCCAGCGGTGATTCCAGCTGCATCAGCAGCGCCTGCGCGCTGGCAATACGCTCTTTTTCCGCATCAACCTGCGCAACGCAGAGCGCGGCATTAGCACCGGCGTGAATACCGATGGTGTTTTCACCTTCAGCGTTGACAAAAATCAGCGCCACGCCAGTTGATTCTCCGGAAACGGCCCTGACCGGCGCGACGTCGATATTATCGCTGTCCAGCTGACGACGAACGCGTTCGCCAATATCGTCATCGCCGGTACAGGCGATAAAGGAGATATTTGCCCCGCTGCGTCCGGCGGCAACCGCCTGGTTTGCCCCCTTACCGCCGAAAGCGACCTGATAATGATGACCGGTGACAGTTTCACCGGGCGTAGGGAAGGCCTCGAGATTAAGGATGTGATCGGCGTTGATACTGCCAAGGACGACAAGTTTGCCTGCGGTTTTCATAATCAATATTCCCGGAAAGCGCGCCACCGGAATCCGGTGGCGCATGCCCTGCTTTTCTTTATTATGTTGTCCCTCGGACCGTCGCCGATCCGAATCGCACATTATTGCTTAATGACCAGTTTCAACTCAACCGGATAGCTGGTCTCCACTTTTTCGCCCTTCAGCACTTTATCGGCTGTCTCAACGCCTTTCACGCCGATCTGCTCCGGTAACTGGGCGATGGTCGCTGCCAGTTTGCCACTATTTACCGCTTTTTCGCCATCCGGAGTGCCGTCAAATCCAACAACCATCACATCAGATTTGCCCGCCGTTTGCAGCGCACGCAGCGCGCCCAGCGCCATTTCATCATTCTGGGCAAATACCGCCTGTACATCCGGATGTGCGGTCAGCAGGTTCTGCATGACGTTCAGGCCCTTAGTGCGGTCAAAATCTGCCGGTTGGCTGGCCAACACGTTAAACTTATGTGCAGCCACGGCCTGCTGAAAACCTTCGCCACGCTCGCGCGCCGCGGATGTCCCCGCAATGCCCTGTAGTTCAATGATCTTCGCGCTTTCGCCGACTTTTTTGGCGATAAAGTCACCGGCCATTTTTCCGCCCAGCACGTTATCAGACGCGATATGACTAACTACGTCACCTTTTGATGCCTGACGATCAAGGGTGATAACCGGAATTTTCGCCTGGTTAGCCAGCTTCACGGCATTACCAACCGCATCGGAATCCGTTGGGTTGATCAGCAGCAGTTTGGTGCCACGGACGGTTAAATCCTGAACGTTAGCCAGCTCTTTTGCCGGGTTGTTCTGTGAATCCAGAACCACCAGGTTATAGCCAAGTTTATCCGCTTCTTTTTGCGCACCCTCTTTCAGAGAGACAAAGAACGGGTTGTTAAGGGTTGAGATAACCAGAGCGATAGTGTCTTTTGCCATCGCGTTTGCACTTACGGTCGCACTTAGCGCTACAGCAGAGACCAGGGTCGCCAGTTTTTTCATATTCATAGTTAAGATGTCCTGTAGAGTTCTCAGTTACTGCTTCTTGTTATCTACCAGTACCGCCAGCAAAATAACCACCGCTTTCACGATCATCTGGTAATAGGATGAAACACCTAATAAATTCAGTCCGTTGTTCAGAAAGCCAAGGATCAACGCACCAATCAACGTGCCGACAATACGCCCTTTACCGCCCGCGAGGCTGGTACCACCCAGCACCACCGCCGCAATTGCATCCAGTTCATATCCGGTGCCCGCCGTCGGCTGCGCGGAGGAGAGACGCGCGACCTCAATAATACCGGCCAGCGAGGCCAGCATGCCGCACAAAGAATAGACGATGATCTTAACTTTATTCACGCTGATGCCGGAAAGACGCGTTGCCGCCTCGTTACCGCCGAGGGCGTAGATATAACGGCCCAGACGGGTATGGTGCAGCATGTACCAGGCGGCCAGGAAGACAAACGCCATAATCCACACCGGCGTTGGGATCCCCAGCGGACGACCAATCCCGAACCAGCCAAACAGATCGGCATTATCGGTAAAACCGGTATTCACCGGGCTACCGTTGGTATACACCATCGTCACGCCGCGCAGCAGCAGCATCATCACCAGCGTAGCGATAAATGCCTGGACGCGCCCTTTCGCCACAATCACGCCGGTAACGGCGCCAATTGCCGCCCCTAACGCCAGCGCAGCGGCTACGGCCACCAGCGCGTTAACCTCAATTCCGACAATCGACGCAGCGACCGCGCCGGTCAGCGCCAGCAGGGAACCGACGGACAGGTCGATGCCCGACGTCAGGATAACCAGCGTCATCCCTACCGCCATAATGGCGTTAACTGAAGTTTGTTGCAGGATATTGAACAAGTTATTCACGGTAAAAAAGTTGGGGCTCATGGTCGAAACAATCGCAATCAGCACCAGCAGGGCTATCAGCGATTTTTGCTCCATCAGCCACGCTTTTGTGAAGTAGCGACGACCAGAAACAGCCGGGTTATTCATCTTTTTTACTCCTGATTCACACGGTTAAGCTTGCCCACAGCGGCAGCCATCAATACTTCCTGGGTGGCCTGCTCGCGTGTGAATTCACCGCCGAGATGCCCTTCATGCATCACCATGATGCGATCGCTCATGCCCAGCACTTCCGGCATCTCCGAAGAGACCAGAATGATGCTCAGGCCTTCGGCTTTAAACTGGTTAATCAGCTGGTAGATCTCTTTCTTCGCACCAACGTCGACGCCGCGGGTCGGTTCATCAAGGATCAACACTTTCGGACGAGTCATTAACCCGCGGGCGATCGCCACCTTCTGCTGGTTACCGCCCGAAAGCAGCCCAATAGCCTGCTCCATCGACGGCGTTTTCACATTAAACAGGCGGATAAAATCACCTACCGCCTGCTGTTCATCTTTATGCTTTAGGCTACCGCCGCCGCGGCTGAAGTAACGCAGCGCGGTTAGCGACATATTCTCTTTAACCGACATGCCGAGCACTAAACCATCGCGCTTGCGGTCTTCAGAGATGTAAACAATGCCGTTGGCCAGGCCATCCTGCGGAGAACGAGCGACAACTTCGCGCCCATCAAGAGTCACCGAGCCGCTGCTGCGCGGCAGCGCACCGTACAGCACCTTCATCAGTTCGGTGCGACCGGCGCCCATCAGCCCGGCGACGCCGAGAATTTCACCCTGGCGCAGAATAAAGGAGATATTCTCCACGCCTGAGCCGCACAGGTTGTCGACCTTAAGGCGAACCTCACCCGGGGCTTTGTCCAGACGCGGATACTGATCCTCCAGCTTGCGGCCGACCATCATCTCAATAAGCAGATCTTCATCCAGGCTGGCCACTTCGCGCTCGGCGATAAACTGCCCATCGCGAAATACCGTGACGTCATCGCAAATCTCGAAGATCTCTTTCATACGGTGAGAGATATAGACAATACCGCGCCCCTGCGATTTCAGTTCGCGGATCACGCGAAACAGGGATTCGGTCTCAGTATCGGTTAGCGCGTCGGTGGGTTCATCCATAATGATGACCTTCGACTCAAAGCTCAGTACTTTAGCGATCTCGACCATCTGCTGATCGCCGATCGACAAATCGCCCACCAGCTTCTGGCTGTTAAAACGTAGATTCAGCTTTGCCAGCAGCTTATCGGCTTCGGCGTACATCATCTTCCAGTCAATTTTGCCAAAGCGATTCACAAACTCACGACCAAGGAAAATGTTCTCGGCGATCGTCAGTTGCGGGATCAGGTTGAGCTCCTGGTGGATGATGCCGATTCCGGCTTCCTGAGAAGATTTGGGTCCGTTGAAGGTGGTTTCTTTCCCCAGCCACAGCAGCGAACCGGCATCGCGGGAGTAAATACCGGTCAGCACCTTCATCATGGTGGACTTGCCGGCACCGTTCTCGCCGACCAGCGCCATCACGCGGCCCGGATAGACATTTAGCGAGGCGCCGGAGAGCGCCTTGACGCCAGGGAACGCTTTATCGATCCCTTTTAATTGCAATAACGCTTCCATATCGGCGACCTCAGAACGTCACGCCGGCACAGAGAATAACGTTCGCATACGGGGAACACTCCCCGCTGCGAATCACCGCCTGACTGTCTGCGGTTTCTTTTTTAAACTGCTCATGACTGGTGTAACGAATTTCAATAGTGTTTCCCTGGTGCTGCTGCAGCTGCTCAAGGTGATTGAGCAACGTCGCGTGGAGCTGCGGATTAAGAGTTTTAATGTCTTCCGCGAGGATAGCCGCTTCAACCTGCATTTCGCTCGTCACCACCTCCAGAACCTGCATAAAGGAGGGCACCCCGTGGGTTAACGCCATATCAATACGCGCGCTGCTGCGGGGAACCGGTAAACCAGCGTCGCAAACCACCAGCGTATCGGTATGACCCAGACGGGAGATAACTGACGAAATATCAGCATTGAGGACGGTACCTTTTTTCATTTTCTCTTTTGCTCCACTAGCGAAACGTTTCGCTGGTATTAGTATTAGCAATAAGAGAACAGAAAACCATCACCAGATGTGAGAATTGTGATCGTCATCGAAACGTTTCGCAACGCAGAAGCGAGAAAGTCCGAAGTGAGTAGATAAAACAAAAAAGCCCTTCGTCAAGAAGGGCCTTAGCGAATCAGATCTCAACCTGAGTGCCGAGCTCAATAACCCGGTTAGGCGGGATTTCGAACTGGTCCGGCGCTCGCAGGGCGTTGCGCTGCAGCAGCAGATACAGCTTGCCGCGCAGGCGCAGATACCATGGCCGCTTGCCGATGATCAACGACTCATGCGACATAAAGAAGGAGGTCTCCATCATCCGGCAGCTCAGACCTTCCAGCCCGCAGCGGTGGAAAACCTCTTCGACGTTCGGCGTTTCGCGCCAGCCGTAGCTGGCAACGACGCGCCAGAACGATGGCGATATCTGTTCAATCTGCACGCGACGAACGTTATGTACGTACGGCGCGTCTTCGGTACGCAGCGTGAGCAAAATCACCCGCTCGTGCAGCACCTTGTTATGCTTCAGGTTGTGCAACAGCGCGAAAGGAATCACGTTCAGCGCCCGAGACATATAAACAGCGGTACCCGGCACACGAACCGGCGGCGATTTTTCAAGAGAAGAGATCATCGCCTCCAGAGAGTTACCGTGCTCATGCATCCGACGCAGAAGGCGGAAACGCTCGCTCTTCCAGGTCGTCATGATGGTAAACATCACCAGACCGAGGGTCAGAGGCAGCCAGCCGCCGGAGACGATTTTATCGAGGTTCGCAGAGAAGAGCGGGATATCAATGCACATAAAGGCAACCAGCAGCAGGGCCACTACGAACTTATTCCAGTGCCAGTTTTGACGCGCCACGGTCGTGAACAGAATGGTGGTCAGCACCATCGTTCCCGTCACCGCAATACCGTATGCCGCCGCCAGATTCGAAGAGTGCTCAAAGTTAACAATCACGATAACCACCGAGATATACAGCAGCCAGTTGATGAACGGGATGTAAATCTGCCCGGACTCCATTTCCGAGGTATGAATAATACGCATTGGCGACAGGTATCCCAGACGCACCGCCTGACGAGTCAGGGAGAAGACGCCGGAGATAACCGCCTGGGAAGCGATAACCGTCGCCAGGGCGGCAATAATCAGCATCGGAATCAGCGCCCACTCCGGGGCCAGCAGAAAGAACGGGTTTTTAATTGCTTCCGGGTGTTTGAGCAGCAGCGCCCCCTGGCCAAAGTAGTTCAGCACCAGCGAAGGCAATACCACCGAAAACCAGGCCAGACGAATAGGTAATTTACCGAAATGCCCCATATCGGCATACAGCGCTTCCACGCCGGTGATTGACAGCACCACCGCCCCCAGCGCCACAAACGAAACGGTTTTATATTCAAGGAAGAAATGAACCGCCCAATACGGGTTCAGCGCCTGCAGCACCTCCGGGTTAGCGAAGATACTGCGTGCCCCCAGCACCGCCAGTAGCAAGAACCAGATCAGCATAATTGGCGCGAACAGCTTGCCCACCATGCTGGTACCGTGCTTTTGAATGGCGAATAATAGCGTCAGAACAATAATGGAAATGGGCACAACCCAGGTATCCAGGTCGGGAGCGATAATTTCCAGCCCCTCTATCGCCGACATCACCGAGATGGCAGGCGTAATCACCACCTCGCCATAAAAGAAGCTGCCGCCGATAAGCCCAAGGATCACCAGTACGGATGTCGCACGTGCGGAGGTGTTTCGCCCCGCCAGCGACATTAACGTCAGGATGCCACCTTCACCGGCGTTATCTGCCCGCATCACGAAGGTGATGTACTTGAGCGATACGGTAAAAATTAATAGCCAGAAAATGAGCGACAGGAAGCCAAAAACAGCATCACGCTCAACGCCAAAGCCAAACTGGCCTGACAGACATTCACGAAGTGTATACAGTGGGCTGGTGCCGATATCGCCGTATACCACGCCGATTGCCGCCAGCGTTATTGCCGGCAGCGATTGCTTATTATCAGTGCTCATAGACTAGTCTTTTCGTTTATAAAACAAATGTGTGCCTAGTCCCTTGGCCCACAAAAAGCGCACAGTATGCACGATTATTTGCTGAATCGTACCCCTAACTGACATCATCTTAACCTGACTCAAAGAAAATAAATCGATTCTTCAGGCTATTACCACCCCTAATCAAACATCTATACTCGACCTAACAACGACATTCTAAAAAGCACGCAACTCTATTATGGCTCAATCACATTTACTGGCAGAAAGAATTTCCCGGCTCAGCGCCGCGCTGGAAAAAGGACTCTTCGAACGCAGCCACGCAATACGCCTTTGCCTGCTTGCCGCCCTCAGCGGCGAGAGCGTTTTTCTGCTGGGCCCGCCGGGGATCGCCAAAAGCCTGATTGCCCGTCGCCTCAAGTTCGCCTTTCAGCAGGCTCGCGCATTTGAATACCTGATGACCCGTTTCTCCACGCCGGAAGAGGTCTTTGGACCACTCTCCATTCAGGCGCTGAAAGATGAAGGGCGCTATGAGCGTTTGACCGCCGGCTATCTTCCGGAAGCCGAAATTGTTTTTCTCGATGAGATCTGGAAAGCGGGCCCGGCGATTCTCAATACGCTATTGACGGCGATAAACGAACGCCATTTCCGTAACGGGGCGACCGAAGAGAAAATCCCCATGCGCCTGCTGGTGGCGGCGTCAAACGAACTCCCTGAGGCGGACAACAGCCTGGAAGCCTTATACGACCGTATGCTTATCCGGTTATGGCTGGACAAGGTACAGGATAAAACTAACTTCCGCTCAATGCTGGTAAGCCAGCAGGACGAGAACAGTAATCCAGTCCCGGCGAATTTGCAGGTCAGCGACGAGGAGTTCCTGCAATGGCAGCAGGATATCGGCAACGTGAAGCTACCGGACAGCGTGTTTGAACTCATATTCCAGCTGCGCCAGCAGCTAGATACGCTGCCGAACGCGCCCTACGTCTCAGATCGTCGCTGGAAAAAAGCGATTCGTCTGCTGCAGGCCAGCGCCTTTTTCAGCGGTCGCGACACCATTGCGCCAATAGACCTGATCCTGCTGAAGGATTGCCTGTGGCACAACGTTGAGACAATGAACCTGATGTCCGCGCAACTGGAGACCTTAATGACCAGCCACGCCTGGCAGCAGCAGGCGATGCTCACTCGACTGGGGTCGATAGTCCAGCGGCGCATTCAGCTTCAACAGCAGCAAAGCGATAAGACCGCGCTAAAAGTCACCCGTCTCGGCGGGATGTTCAGCCGGAAACCTCATTATGAACTGCCTGCTGAAGTGCAGGACCCCACGCTAACGCTGCTTCTCCAGCAGCCGCTCAAACTGCACGATCTGGAAGTCATTCATATTACGTTCGTTCGTGAAGAGCTCGCTCATTGGCTGGAGAAAGGCGGTGAGATCCGCGGCAAGCTCAACGGTATTGGTTTTGCCCAGCAGCTGAATATGGATGTCGATACCAGCCAGCACCTTGTCGTGCGCGACGTCAGCTTACAGGGATCGCGGCTCTCCCTGCCCGGTAGCGAATCACGGGAAAATATGCCGGCCGAAATCCGGCAACAGCTGGAGGCGCTGGACGACGAATGGCATCAGCAACATAACCGCTTTAGCGAACAGCAAAAATGTCTGTTTATCCCCGGCGAGTGGCTGGGGCGTATTGAAGCCAGTCTTCAGGACGTCGGCGCGCAGATTAAACAGGCCCGCCAGTCATGACCCTGGACATGCTGAATGTCATGCTGGCAGTCGGCGAAGAGGGCATGATCGATGAGATGCTGCTGGCGCTGCTGGCGGCGCCTCAGCTCGCGGTATTCTTTGAAAAATTCCCGCGGCTCAAAAATATTATCGCCGCCGACATCCCTCGCTGGCGGGAAGCGGTGAGATCGCGGCTAAAAGAGACCAACGTCCCGCCCGAGCTGGATGCGGAAGTTCAGTGCTATCAGCAGTCACAACGGCTTTCCACCTCGCAGTTTATCGTCCAGCTTCCGCAAATTCTGAGCCAGCTACATAAGCTCCACTCCCCGTTCGCCAGTCAGGCGCAGCAGCTGGTGGATGACAACAGTACCTTTACGCCAGCGCTGCACACATTATTCCTCCAGCGCTGGCGCCTGAGCCTGGTGGTGCAGGCTACCTCTCTTAATCAGCAGCTACTGGATGAAGAGCGCGATCAGCTGCTGAGCGAAGTTCAGGAGCGCATGACCCTTAGCGGCCAGCTGGAGCCGGTACTGGTGGAAAATGACAATGCGGCTGGGCATCTGTGGGACATGAGTGCCGGAGAGCTGAAGCGCGGCGATTATCAGCTGATCGTTCGCTACGGGGATTTTTTAACTCAACAACCTGAGCTCATGCAGCTAGCCGAACAGCTGGGACGCTCGCGTGAAGCGAAAGCGGTGCCGAAAAAAGATGCGCCGATGGAGACCTTTCGCAGCCTGGTGCGCGAACCGGCCACCGTGCCGGAGCAGGTCGACGGGCTTCAGCAGAGCGACGATATTCTGCGTCTGCTGCCGCCAGAGCTGGCCACCCTCGGCATTACCGAGCTGGAGTTTGAGTTCTACCGCAAGCTGGTTGAAAAGCAGCTGCTGACCTATCGGCTACACGGCGATGCGTGGAAGGAAAAGATCACCGAACGGCCGGTCACGCGCCAGGACGTTGACGAACAGCCGCGCGGGCCGTTTATTGTCTGCGTCGATACTTCCGGCTCAATGGGGGGTTTCAATGAACAGTGCGCCAAGGCGTTTTGTCTGGCGTTGATGCGGGTCGCTCTGGCGGATAACCGCCGCTGCTTCATTATGCTGTTTTCCAGCGAAGTGGTGCACTACGAACTCACCGGCCCGCAGGGGCTGGAGCAGGCGATTCGTTTCTTAAGTCAGCGCTTTCGCGGCGGCACCGATCTGGCCAGCTGCTTCCGGGCGGTGATTGAGCGTATGCAGAATCCGCAGTGGGTCGATGCTGATGCGGTGGTGATTTCCGATTTTATCGCCCAGCGCCTGCCGGATGAGGTGATCAATAAGGTGGGAGAGCTACAGCATAAACATCAACATCGTTTTCATGCGGTGGCGATGTCGGTACACGGTAAGCCCGGCATTATGCGCGTTTTCGATCATATCTGGCGCTTTGATACCGGGTTGCGTAGCCGCCTGCTGCGACGCTGGCGGCGTTAATCACTGATTAAAGAAGAGCAGCAACGCTTTGACGAACCTGCGTTGGCCACACGCCGCACTGCACCTGGCCGATGTGATCCAACTGCAGAAGCAGCATCGTCAGGCGTGACTGGCCAATGCCGCCGCCGATAGTCTGCGGCATCTCCCCGCGTAGCAGCGCCTGGTGCCATTCCAGCTTCAGGCGATCTTCATCACCGGTTATCGCCAGCTGACGCTTCAGCGCTTCGGCATCCACGCGGATCCCCATTGAAGAGAGTTCGAATGCATCTTCCAGAACCGGGTTCCATACCAGAATGTCGCCGTTCAGGCCCGCATAGCCTTCAGCGGCAAGCGTACTCCAGTCATCGTAATCAGGCGCGCGAACGTCGTGGCGCTGGCCATCAGAAAGCTTACCGCCGATACCGATCAGAAATACCGCGCCCAGCTCTTTTGCGATTGCCCTCTCGCGGCCCTTGGCATCGAGATCCGGATAACGGCTTAAAAGCTCCTGGCTGTGAACAAAGTGGATCTTCTCCGGCAAGAACGGCGTGAGGCCAAACTCTTTACTGACTGCATCCTCGGTGGCTTTGATCCCAGCATAGATCGCTTCAACGGTTGCTTTCAGCGTGCCGCAATGGCGTTCTTCATCCCCCATTACGCGCTCCCAGTCCCACTGGTCAACGTAGACGGAATGGATGGCGGTTAACCGGTCTTCATCGGGGCGAAGGGCCTTCATGTGCGTGTACAGCCCTTCGCCCGCGCTGAAGTCGTGTTGTCCCAGGGTTTGACGCTTCCACTTCGCCAGCGAGTGAACCACTTCGAACTGGGCGTCAGGCAGTGTTTTCACTTTGACCTGAACCGCTTTTTCGCAACCAGAGAGGTTATCCTGCGTCCCATCGCCCACGCGGCTTAAGATCGGCGCCTGGACTTCTATCAGGCCGAGCTTCTCTTCAAGCTGGCGGGAAAAGTGTGACTTAACGAAACTAATCTGGCGTTGTTTTGCGATGTATGCGGTTTTCATTTTTTATAACTCCTGCGTCCTGTTGCCATTGATTAAGCAACAAAACAGCGCTGCAATTCAATAATCCAACAACAAAAAGCCTACATCGATTTTGATTCATTAAAATTTGAGGCTAAAATAGAAATATTCGTCAAACTTCATAAGAAAAACCTATGGAAAATTATCAGATCGACAATCTGGACCGCGGCATCCTTGAGGCTCTCATGGCCAACGCGCGTACCGCCTATGCTGAGCTGGCAAAACAGTTTGGCGTCAGCCCGGGGACCATCCACGTTCGCGTAGAGAAAATGAAGCAGGCCGGAATTATTACCGGCGCGCGTATAGACGTGAGCCCCAAGCAGCTGGGTTACGATGTGGGATGCTTTATCGGCATTATTCTGAAGAGCGCGAAAGACTACCCCTCGGCGCTGGCCAGGCTAAACAGCCTGGATGAGGTTACCGAGGCGTATTACACCACCGGGCACTACAGCATCTTTATAAAAGTGATGTGCCGATCGATTGACGCTCTCCAGCATGTACTTATCAACAAGATCCAAACAATTGATGAAATTCAGTCCACTGAAACGCTGATCGTCCTGCAAAACCCGATTATGCGCACCATCCGCCCATGATCGGGCTTTTTAATCCCACATTTTTCCACAGGTAGATCCCAGCTCGCTCACAGCGTACAATACGCCACTCTGAATAGTGGAGCGGGCGATCATGGCAGAGATAACTCTAATCAGCGGCAGTACGCTGGGTAGCGCAGAATATGTATCAGAACATCTGGCGGAAAAGCTGGAAGAGGCTGGTCACAGCACGACTATCCTGCACGGACCGCTGATCGAAGATCTGCAGCCGCAGGGGATCTGGCTGGTTATCTCTTCGACGCATGGCGCCGGGGACATTCCCGATAATCTTCTGCCTTTCTATGAAGCGCTTCAGGAGAAGCAGGTCGATCTTTCTGCAGTCCATTTTGGCGCAATCGGCATTGGTAGCCGCGAATACGATACCTTCTGCGGAGCGATTGATAAGCTCGAGGCTGCGCTCAAAGCCTGCGGGGCAAAACAGATCGGTGAAACGCTCAAAATTAACGTCCTCGAACATGAAATTCCGGAAGATCCGGCCGAGATTTGGGTGGGATCCTGGAAAAACTTGCTCTGAGAATTGTAAAGATCATACTTTCTTCTGTGGATAACTATGCTTAAAAGCTTGGATCAACCGGTAGTTATCCAAAGTATAACCGTTGTCTGATTTTTGTGCTGTGTATAACCCTTCATTTTGATCCCAGCTTATACGGACCAGGATCACCGATCATTCACAGAAAGCGATCCTTCTTAAACGGTTGATCCTAAACCGCGGATCTGACTTATCCACAAGACAAGCCGATCCTAATAAGAGATCACAATAAAACAGATCTCTAAATAAAAGATCTTCTTTTTAATACTCAGGATCCCGGCGCTTTCTCGGAAGGCTAAAGTTGAGTAGAATCCACGGCCCGGGCTTCAATCTATTTTCAAACCGCTTTATGCGAGGCATACCACCATGTTTTATCAGGATCCTTTTGACGTCATCATCATTGGCGGGGGTCATGCAGGCACTGAGGCCGCGATGGCCGCAGCGCGAATGGGTCAACAGACTCTGCTTTTGACACACAATATCGACACGCTGGGGCAGATGAGCTGCAATCCGGCGATTGGCGGCATTGGGAAAGGACACCTGGTAAAAGAAGTGGATGCGCTTGGCGGCCTGATGGCGAAGGCCATTGACCACGCAGGCATCCAGTTTAGGATACTAAACGCCAGCAAAGGCCCTGCCGTACGGGCGACTCGCGCTCAGGCAGACCGAGTGCTGTACCGCCAGGCCGTACGGACCGCGCTAGAAAACCAGCCCAACTTAATGATCTTCCAGCAGGCGGTGGAAGATCTGATTGTTGAGAATGATCGTGTTGTCGGTGCCGTCACCCAGATGGGGCTTAAATTCCGCGCCAAAGCGGTAGTACTGACCGTCGGAACCTTTCTCGACGGTAAGATCCATATTGGCCTCGATAACTACAGCGGCGGCCGTGCAGGGGATCCTCCTTCGATCCCGCTGTCCCGCCGTTTGCGTGAACTGCCGCTGCGCGTCAGCCGCCTGAAAACCGGTACCCCGCCGCGTATCGACGCAAGGACGATTGATTTTAGCGTTCTGGCACAGCAGCACGGCGATAATCCGATGCCGGTCTTCTCGTTTATGGGGGATGCTTCTCAACATCCGCGTCAGGTGCCGTGCTTCGTCACGCATACCAACGAGAAAACTCATGACGTGATCCGTAATAACCTCGATCGTAGCCCGATGTATGCCGGCGTAATCGAAGGGATCGGCCCCCGCTACTGTCCTTCGATCGAAGACAAGGTCATGCGCTTTGCCGATCGCAACCAGCACCAGATCTTCCTCGAGCCGGAAGGACTGACGTCCAACGAGGTTTATCCAAACGGTATCTCCACCAGCCTGCCGTTCGATGTCCAGATGCAAATCGTCCGCTCAATGCAGGGGATGGAAAATGCAAAAATCGTTCGTCCTGGCTACGCTATTGAGTACGATTTCTTTGACCCGCGTGACCTGAAACCGACGCTGGAAAGTAAATTTATCCATGGCCTGTTCTTTGCCGGCCAGATTAATGGCACGACCGGTTATGAAGAAGCTGCCGCTCAGGGCCTGCTTGCCGGCCTGAACGCCGCCCGTTTCTCCTCCGAGAAAGAGGGATGGGCGCCCGGCCGCTCTCAGGCATACCTTGGCGTCCTGGTGGACGATCTCTGTACTCTTGGCACCAAAGAACCGTACCGCATGTTTACTTCACGCGCGGAATACCGCCTGATGCTGCGTGAAGACAACGCCGATTTGCGCCTGACCGAACAAGGCCGTGAACTGGGTCTGGTGGATGACGAACGCTGGGCGCGCTTCAACCAGAAGCTTGAAAGTATTGAACGTGAACGCCAGCGCCTCAAAGCCAGCTGGGTTAATCCGCTGGCGGAAAGCGCTGCGGAAGTGAATGCTCAGCTGACTGCGCCTTTATCCCGTGAAGCTAACGGTGAAGATTTGCTCCGTCGTCCGGAAATGACCTACGAACAGCTGGTGCAGATGACGCCGTTCTCGCCGGGTCTTGAGGATAAGCAAGCGGCTGAACAGGTTGAAATTCAGGTAAAATACGAAGGCTACATCGCGCGCCAGCAGGATGAAATCGAGAAACAACAGCGCAACGAGAACACGTTGCTGCCCGCTACGCTTGATTATCGCCAGGTGAATGGGTTGTCGAACGAGGTCATTGCCAAGTTGAACGACCATAAGCCGTCTTCGATAGGACAGGCATCGCGTATTTCCGGCATTACGCCTGCGGCAATCTCGATTTTGCTGGTGTGGTTGAAGAAGCAGGGAATGCTGCGCCGTAGCGCCTGATTTTCCACTGAACAATACATTGGCGGATAACGCATCTGACGTCCGCCAGGTTAATTTCTCAGCCCGGTTAGCGAATCGCCTCCGGGCTCATTGTTTTAAACAGGTACCGATCGTGCTCAACAAACTTTCTCGTCTGCTTGATGAAGCAGGTATTTCACTTACCGATCACCAGAAAAACCAGCTTGTCGGCTACGTTGGCATGCTGGATAAGTGGAATAAGGCGTATAACCTGACCTCGGTTCGCGATCCTGCCGAGATGCTGGTACGCCACATCCTCGATAGCATTGTTGTTGCGCCATTCCTTAAAGGAACGCGTTTTATCGATGTCGGTACGGGCCCTGGCCTGCCGGGGATCCCGCTGGCTATCGTGCGTCCTGAATCCCACTTCACCCTGTTAGACAGCCTTGGCAAGCGAGTTCGTTTCCTCCGCCAGGTCCAGCATGAGCTAAAACTGGATAACGTCACCCCGGTACAAAGCCGTGTGGAAGAGTTCCCGGCAGAGCCGCCGTTTGACGGCGTCATTAGCCGCGCATTTGCGTCGCTGAATGACATGGTGAGCTGGTGCCATCATTTACCCGCCGAGAACGGTCACTTCTATGCGCTCAAAGGGTTAGCGCAGGAAGATGAAATGGCAAATTTACCGGAAGGGTTCGTCATTAAAGATGTTGTCGAACTGCATGTGCCTCAGCTGGAAGGGGAGCGTCACCTTGTGGTGATTCAGCCAAAAATGATTTAATTTTTATCAAAAAATGTGAAAAAAAGACGGGCCGTGCATGTTACAAAAATAGAAGTCACGGCAGGGTATTATCGGACGGTCTTTAACCATGAAGTTACCATGGTTTTTCTTTCCGTTAACTTTTCCCGATTGCTTTACCAAAAGAATAGTCAACATTGAAAATATCAGTACGCTAAAAATCTCGCTGCTTGCCGTTCATACTGATGTTAAATATTTATTATGAATGTCAATAAAAGGTTTTTATTGTATATGGGATTGTTTTAGAAAGAATACCTGGTTTTTATGTTGAATATCAAACGGATAAAAAATTGGGTTTTATGTACAGAATTAATTCGATTTCGCGAAAAATGTTTATTATGTGATCTGATGCACGCTTTAATTGCCGATTTTACGCGGTATTTGCAGTTTTGCATGACTGCTCACAGATTGGTGAAATGCATGAAAAGTTGTCTGTCGGAAAATAATTAAACATTTATTCACTATTTTGCTACTTATTGTTTGAAATCACGAGGCGTCACCGTATAATTTGTCCGCTTTTTGATGCTTGACTCTTCGTCTTAAAGGACGTTTTATACGACACGCGACATACCTCGAAGGGAGCAGGAGTAAAAACGTGATGTCAGTGTCGCTCTTGAGTCGAAACGTTGCTCGTAAGCTTCTGTTTATTCAGTTACTGGCAGTAATAGCAAGTGGACTGCTGTTCAGCCTCAAAGACCCTTTCTGGGGCATCTCCGCGGTGAGTGGAGGTTTGGCGGTTCTTTTGCCAAATATGATATTTATGATTTTTGCCTGGCGTCATCAGGCGCATACACCAGCTAAAGGCCGAGTGGCCTGGTCCTTCGCCATCGGTGAAGCCTTCAAGGTGTTGCTGACCTTCGCCTTTCTGGCGGTGGCGCTGGCGGTTTTGAAAGTGGTATTTTTGCCGCTGATAGTGACGTGGGTTTTGGTGCTGGTGGTACAAGTTCTGGCGCCAGCTGTAATTAACAACAAAGGGTAAAAGGCATCATGGCTTCAGAAAATATGACGCCGCAGGATTACATAGGCCACCATCTGAACAACCTTCAGCTGGACCTGCGTACATTCTCGCTGGTGGATCCGCACAACCCCCCGGCCACCTTCTGGACGCTCAACATTGACTCCATGTTTTTCTCAGTGGTGCTCGGTCTGTTATTCCTGTTTATGTTCCGCAGCGTGGCTAAAAAGGCGACAACCGGCGTACCTGGTAAATTCCAGACCTTCATTGAGATGATCATCGGCTTCGTCCATGGCAGCGTCAAAGATATGTATCATGGCAAGAGCAAGGTCATTGCTCCGCTGGCCCTCACCGTGTTCGTCTGGGTATTCCTGATGAACCTGATGGATCTGCTGCCTATCGACTTTATCCCTTGGATCGGCGAACACGTTCTCGGTCTGCCTGCTCTGCGCGTGGTGCCGTCAGCTGACGTTAACATCACCCTGTCGATGGCGCTTGGCGTATTTATCCTGATTCTTTTCTACAGCATCAAAATGAAAGGCGTGGGCGGGTTCGTTAAAGAACTGACCCTGCAGCCGTTCAATCACTGGGCGTTCATTCCTGTCAACTTAATCCTTGAAGGGGTAAGCCTGCTGTCAAAACCTGTATCACTGGGTCTGCGACTGTTCGGCAACATGTATGCCGGTGAGCTGATTTTCATTCTGATTGCTGGCCTGTTGCCGTGGTGGTCACAGTGGATTCTGAATGTGCCATGGGCCATTTTCCACATCCTGATTATTACGCTGCAAGCCTTCATCTTCATGGTTCTGACGATCGTCTATCTGTCGATGGCATCTGAAGAGCATTGATTTTTACCAACATACTACGTTTTAACTGAAACAAACTGGAGACTGTCATGGAAAACCTGAATATGGATCTGCTGTACATGGCTGCCGCTGTGATGATGGGTCTGGCGGCAATCGGTGCTGCGATCGGTATCGGCATCCTCGGGGGTAAATTCCTGGAAGGCGCAGCGCGTCAACCGGATCTGATTCCTCTGCTGCGTACTCAGTTCTTTATCGTTATGGGTCTGGTGGATGCTATCCCGATGATCGCTGTAGGTCTGGGTCTGTACGTGATGTTCGCCGTCGCGTAGTAAGTTGTTCGAAAGAAACCTAAGCCACAGAGTTATTTTTTAAGAGGTATTGTGCTGTGAACATGAACGCAACAATCCTCGGCCAGGCCATCGCGTTTGTTATCTTCGTATGGTTCTGCATGAAGTATGTATGGCCGCCGTTAATGGCTGCCATCGAAAAGCGCCAGAAAGAAATTTCTGACGGTTTAGCTTCTGCAGAACGCGCTAAGAAAGATTTGGACCTTGCACAGGCCAACGCGACCGACCAGCTGAAAAAAGCGAAAGCGGAAGCCCAGGTAATCATCGAGCAGGCGAACAAGCGTCGCTCTCAGATCCTGGATGAAGCAAAAGCGGAAGCAGAACAGGAACGCACCAAAATCGTCGCACAGGCGCAGGCTGAAATCGATGCCGAACGTAAACGTGCTCGTGAGGAGCTGCGTAAGCAGGTTGCTATCCTGGCTGTTGCTGGCGCCGAGAAGATCATCGAACGTTCCGTGGATGAAGCTGCTAACAGCGACATCGTGGATAAACTTGTCGCTGAACTGTAAGGAGGGAGGGGCTGATGTCTGAATTTGTAACGGTAGCTCGCCCCTACGCCAAAGCAGCTTTTGACTTTGCCGTCGAACACAACAGCGTTGAACGCTGGCAGGATATGCTGGCGTTTGTTGCTGAAGTGACTAAAAACGAAGAAATGGCAGAGCTACTCTCTGGCGCACTGGCGCCGGAAACGCTCTCTGATGTGTTTATCGCGGTTTGTGGTGAGCAACTGGACGAGAATGGTCAAAACCTGATTCGGGTAATGGCTGAGAATGGTCGTCTGAATGCGCTCCCTGATGTTCTCGAGCAGTTCATTCACCTGCGCGCTGCCAGTGAGGCAACCGCAGAGGTAGAAGTTATTTCTGCCGCTCAAATGAGTGACGAACAGCTTGCGAAAATTACCGCCGCGATGGAAAAACGTCTGTCACGCAAAGTTAAGCTGAATTGCAAAATCGATAAGTCTGTAATGGCAGGCGTAATCATCCGTTCGGGTGATATGGTCATTGATGGTAGCGTACGCGGCCGTCTTGAACGCCTTGCAGACGTCTTGCAGTCTTAAGGGGACTGGAGCATGCAACTGAATTCCACCGAAATCAGCGAACTGATCAAGCAGCGCATTGCTCAGTTCAATGTTGTGAGCGAGGCTCATAACGAAGGTACTATCGTTTCTGTAAGTGACGGTGTTATCCGCATTCACGGCCTGGCCGATTGTATGCAGGGTGAGATGATCGCTCTGCCGGGTAACCGTTACGCTATCGCACTGAACCTGGAGCGCGACTCCGTAGGGGCAGTTGTGATGGGTCCGTACGCTGACCTCGCCGAAGGTATGAAGGTTAAATGTACTGGCCGTATCCTTGAAGTTCCGGTTGGCCGCGGCCTGCTGGGACGTGTGGTTAACACCCTGGGTGCACCGATTGATGGTAAAGGTCCGCTGGAGCACGACGGCTTCTCCGCTGTTGAAGCTATCGCGCCGGGCGTAATCGAACGTCAGTCCGTCGATCAGCCGGTGCAGACCGGTTATAAATCCGTTGATGCCATGATCCCAATCGGTCGTGGACAGCGTGAACTGATTATCGGCGACCGTCAGACCGGTAAAACCGCGCTGGCTATCGACGCCATCATCAACCAGCGTGATTCCGGCATCAAGTGTGTCTACGTAGCCATCGGCCAGAAAGCGTCCACCATTTCTAACGTGGTACGTAAACTGGAAGAACACGGCGCGCTGGCTAACACCATCGTTGTGGTTGCAACCGCATCTGAATCTGCCGCACTGCAATACCTGGCGCCATACGCTGGTTGCGCAATGGGCGAATACTTCCGCGACCGCGGTGAAGATGCGTTGATCATTTATGATGACCTGTCTAAACAGGCCGTTGCTTATCGTCAGATCTCCCTGCTGCTCCGCCGTCCGCCTGGACGTGAAGCATTCCCGGGCGACGTATTCTACCTCCACTCTCGTCTGCTGGAGCGTGCTGCACGTGTTAACGTCGAATACGTTGAAGCTTTCACCAAAGGTGAAGTGAAAGGTAAAACCGGTTCACTGACCGCGCTGCCGATTATCGAAACCCAGGCGGGTGACGTTTCTGCGTTCGTTCCGACCAACGTAATTTCCATTACCGATGGTCAGATCTTCCTGGAAACCAACCTGTTCAACTCCGGTATTCGTCCTGCGGTTAACCCGGGTATCTCCGTATCCCGTGTTGGTGGTGCAGCTCAGACCAAGATCATGAAGAAACTGTCCGGTGGTATTCGTACCGCTCTGGCGCAGTATCGTGAACTGGCGGCGTTCTCCCAGTTTGCCTCTGACCTTGATGATGCAACCCGTAAGCAGCTGGACCACGGTCAGAAAGTGACCGAACTGCTGAAACAGAAACAGTATGCGCCGATGTCCGTTGCGCAGCAGTCTCTGGTTCTGTTCGCGGCAGAACGTGGTTATCTGGCGGATGTCGAGCTGTCGAAAATCGGTAGCTTTGAAGCCGCTCTGCTGGCTTACGTCGACCGTGATCACGCTCCGTTGATGCAAGAGATCAACCAGTCCGGTGGCTATAACGACGAAATCGAAGGCAAGCTGAAAGGCATCCTCGATTCCTTCAAAGCAACCCAATCCTGGTAAAGTCTGGCGGCTTGCTTTAGGGCAGGCCGCAAGGCATTGAGGAGAAGCTCATGGCCGGCGCAAAAGAGATACGTAGTAAGATCGCAAGCGTCCAGAACACGCAAAAGATCACTAAAGCGATGGAAATGGTCGCCGCTTCCAAAATGCGTAAATCGCAGGAGCGCATGGCGGCCAGCCGTCCTTATGCAGATACCATGCGCAAAGTGATCGGTCACCTTGCGAACGGTAATCTGGAATATAAGCACCCTTACCTGGAAGAACGCGACGTTAAACGCGTGGGCTACCTGGTGGTGTCTACCGACCGTGGTCTGTGCGGTGGCTTGAACATTAACCTGTTCAAAAAGCTGCTGGCGGAAATGAAAGCATGGTCCGATAAAGGCATTCAGTGCGAACTCGCAATGATCGGCTCTAAGGGCGTGTCGTTCTTTAATTCCGTTAGCGGCAACGTTGTCGCCCAGGTGACGGGTATGGGTGATAACCCATCCCTGTCCGAACTGATCGGTCCGGTAAAAGTGATGTTGCAGGCCTACGATGAAGGCCGTCTGGACAAGCTGTATATTGTCAGCAACAAATTTATTAACACCATGTCTCAGGTTCCAACCATCACTCAGCTGTTGCCGTTACCGGCTTCAGAAGATGGTGAGTTGAAGCGTAAATCCTGGGATTACCTGTATGAACCCGATCCGAAAGCGCTGCTGGATACCCTGCTGCGCCGTTATGTGGAATCTCAGGTTTATCAGGGTGTGGTAGAAAACCTGGCCAGCGAGCAGGCCGCACGTATGGTGGCGATGAAAGCCGCGACCGACAATGGCGGCAGCCTGATTAAAGAGCTGCAGTTGGTATACAACAAAGCTCGTCAGGCCAGCATTACTCAGGAACTCACCGAGATCGTCGGTGGAGCATCCGCGGTATAACCAGGTTAATTCGTAGAGGATTCAAGATGGCTACTGGAAAAATTGTCCAGGTAATCGGCGCCGTGGTCGACGTCGAATTCCCTCAGGATGCCGTACCGCGCGTGTACGAGGCTCTTGAGGTGCAAAATGGTAGTGAGAAGCTGGTGCTGGAAGTTCAGCAGCAGCTCGGCGGCGGTATTGTTCGTACCATCGCCATGGGTTCTTCCGACGGTCTGCGTCGCGGTCTGGAAGTAAAAGACCTCGAGCATCCGATCGAAGTCCCGGTAGGTAAAGCAACGCTGGGTCGTATCATGAACGTACTGGGCCAACCGGTAGACATGAAAGGCGACATCGGCGAAGAAGAGCGTTGGGCTATCCACCGCGCAGCGCCTTCCTACGAAGAGTTGTCAAACTCTCAGGAACTGCTGGAAACCGGCATTAAAGTTATCGACCTGATGTGTCCGTTTGCGAAGGGCGGTAAAGTTGGTCTGTTCGGTGGTGCGGGCGTAGGTAAAACCGTAAACATGATGGAGCTGATCCGTAACATCGCGATCGAGCACTCCGGTTACTCCGTGTTTGCGGGCGTAGGTGAGCGTACTCGTGAGGGTAACGACTTCTACCACGAAATGACCGACTCCAACGTTATCGATAAAGTATCCCTGGTGTATGGCCAGATGAACGAGCCGCCGGGAAACCGTCTGCGCGTTGCGCTGACCGGCCTGACCATGGCTGAGAAGTTCCGTGACGAAGGTCGTGACGTTCTGCTGTTCGTCGATAACATCTACCGTTACACCCTGGCCGGTACTGAAGTATCCGCACTGCTGGGCCGTATGCCTTCAGCGGTAGGTTACCAGCCGACCCTGGCGGAAGAGATGGGCGTTCTGCAGGAACGTATCACCTCTACCAAAACCGGTTCAATCACTTCCGTACAGGCGGTATACGTACCTGCGGATGACTTGACTGACCCGTCTCCAGCCACCACCTTTGCGCACCTTGACGCAACCGTGGTACTGAGCCGTCAGATCGCCTCTCTGGGTATCTACCCGGCAGTTGATCCGCTGGATTCCACCAGCCGTCAGCTGGATCCGCTGGTTGTTGGTCAGGAGCACTACGACACCGCTCGTGGCGTTCAGTCCATCCTGCAGCGTTATCAGGAACTGAAAGACATCATCGCCATCCTGGGTATGGATGAACTGTCTGAAGAAGATAAACTGGTGGTAGCTCGCGCGCGTAAGATTCAGCGCTTCCTGTCCCAGCCGTTCTTCGTGGCAGAAGTATTTACCGGTTCTCCGGGCAAATACGTCTCCCTGAAAGACACCATCCGTGGCTTTAAAGGCATCATGGAAGGCGAATACGATCACCTGCCGGAGCAGGCGTTCTACATGGTCGGTTCTATCGACGAAGCCGTGGAAAAAGCCAAAAAACTTTAACGCCTTAATCGGAGGGTGATATGGCAATGACTTACCACCTGGACGTCGTCAGCGCAGAGAAACAAATGTTCTCTGGTCTGGTCGAGAAAATCCAGGTAACGGGTAGTGAAGGTGAACTGGGTATTTACCCGGGGCACGCGCCGCTGCTCACCGCCATTAAGCCTGGTATGATTCGCATCGTTAAGCAGCACGGTCACGAAGAATTTATTTACCTGTCAGGCGGCATTCTTGAAGTGCAGCCGGGTAGCACGACCGTTCTGGCTGATACGGCAATTCGTGGCCAGGATCTCGACGAAGCGCGAGCCCTGGAAGCGAAACGTAAGGCTGAAGAGCACATTAAGAGCTCTCATGGTGACGTGGATTACGCTCAGGCGTCCGCGGAACTGGCCAAAGCGATCGCTAAACTGCGCGTTATCGAGTTGACCAAAAAAGCGATGTAACACCGGCTTGAACGTTAAAAGCCAGTCTGGTTTCCAGGCTGGCTTTTTTTATGGTTTCGTTTCAGAAAAAACAAAACTAAAAAGAGGGTTTAAAAATTTTGTGATGAATGTCTCATTTTTATTGATCGTTTAAAAGATGAAGCGTAGACTTGTTTTTGTGATGTAAATCACAAAAAAGAATTCATCAAAAACGTAATCGCTATCCAGGAAGAGATCATGAAACTGCTTAATAAAATCGTCGCTTTCTTCAGTGCTATGAACGTAACCTTCGGTACGTTCAATCACTAAGACGTCCGCTCTCCAGACTGCTTATGCGCTGTACCGCTAACTAAAACGACAACACATGCGGTGTGAAGCAGGAAAGAAAGTAAAAAGGTCGCCCGAGGGCGACCTTTATGTTTTTAGCGTGTCCCTAGTTGCGACTAAGGAAGTTACCGGTGTTAAAGCTGCCGTCGGCCTCACGCATCAGCGGATCCGGCAGTGTCAGAGTCTGATAGTCGGCGCTGTGAATACTCTTTCCCTGGGCGTTGATGCTTCTGCCACCGTGGATAAAGTAGTTACTATCATCAATGTTCCCGACAACGGCATCGTCATATTTCCCCGGCTGGCTGCGCAGGGAAAGGTTATCGCTAAAGGTACCCTGCGTTTCCGGTGCGCCATATGGGCTTGGGCGGAATAGATAGTTAAAGCGCTGGTTATCCACCGCAACGTTATTGATCACTACCAGCTTGCCCGGGTTGAAGTTGTCGGTAAAACCGTCCAGATGATTGCCGATGGCGATGCTGTTACGGACCTCGTGGGCGACCGGCTGCCCTTCCCCACCGAGCTTAAAGCCGTTGCTGATATTATTGCGGGCAATTGAGTTCTCGATCACCACAACGCCGTTAGCGCCGTCCTCAATCTTATTGAACAGGTCGAAGCCGTCGTCGATGTTATCGTGTGAGTAACAGCCCTCCAGCCGGTTACCCTCCCCTACGCGCATTTTCACCGCAAAGCCATCGGCGTTAATTTTACCCGGATCTTCGTTATTAAAGGATTCAGAATTCACCACCCGGTTATAGCTGGCCCACAGCGGGCGTCCGACATCCGCCGGAGAGGAAATTTGAATACCGGTATCATCGTTACGATACGCGGTGACGTTCTCAATCAGGTTATGGCTACCCTGTATGCGCAGACTCTTGTCCGTAATCTCTATTCCATTGATATGCCAGTAGCCGGCATCCAGCAGTAGCCCGTGAATCACGGCTTTTCCACCAGCTTTCAGGGTTTTAATTTTGTCTTTCAGGCCGCTGGCGCTAACCGGAATGGTAGTTTGCGGATAATTACCGGCGGCTAATATAATTTGCCCGCCAGGGGGAACGAGTTCGACGGCGGTGGCTAAATCCAGCGGCGACTCTGCCGTGCCTTTGGCCTGCGGTTGCCCCTCAGGTGAAACATAGAGCGTATTGCCTGTGATATTGGCACTCTGTTCCACCGTCAGCGTCTGAGTCAGCGAGTTTGCGCTGGTGGCCGGCGTAAAAATAACTTCGAATGTGCTTTTATCTTTCAGAACGGCAGGTTGGGTAAACATTTCACCGGCTTTCACGGCTTTCTCCTGCCCGATCACCACTTCATCCTGGCGAACGGTGATGCGCCCGTCGCTATTGGTACGCGCCTGTAGTATGTACGTTTTGTCCTGGCTTTTTGTTCCCGAGGCAATTTGCATGACCGGCGGCCAGCTTTTGGCAACATACGGGGCGGAGGGAACCGTATTTGCCGCGGAAGTCGTCAGGGAAGCATTGCTGACGGTTATTTTGGCATTACGTGAGGCGAAGAAACCGACGTAGTAATGTTCTTTATCCTGCTGGGTAACCAGATCGGCGTGAGGAACACGCTGGCTTACCCACTCATTACTGCCCGTTGCCGCCCATGAGGTAATAAATCCGTCGTTAGTGCGTTCCAGCTTAAGCTGAAACGTCGGGGTTTGCTGAATATCGATTTTCTCTTTGTAACTTTGACGCTTGATTACTGCGCCCGCATTTCCCCACGGCTGGGTTATCCCTTCCCGGCTGATAGCCTGCAGCTTAATATGCGAGTGATCTTTTTTATCCTGGGTCATAATGGCGTTCATCACCATATTGGACGCCGCCGGGAACTCTTCGTAGCCGACCTTGAGGGGCTCTTGGCGTGGGTTGCCAATGACGTCGCGGACCAGCAGTCCAGCGCCTTCCTGCGCCGCAGGACGCGCGCCATTTTCCGGGCCAAACTGATTGACGGTCACCGTAGCCTGCAGGATAAAATTCTGACTGGTTGGGAGTTGGGTATAAAAGAAGGTCAGTCCGTCGTGGGCGTTGGCAATTTTACCTCCCCGGCTCTCGATGGTAATGGGCTGGCTGAGATCGGCGGAATCCTGCGGCGTCAGTTTTTTACCGGCGATAGTGACATCATTGACGCCAATCTTTTCAGGCAGAACATTCGAGGAAAAATTGCTGTCGGTGGATTGCCCAAAGGCGATTGCCCGCCACTGATGGCCTCCGTTGGCCTGCAGCGGTAGCGCGATCATCGTACTGCAAAGGGTTAATGCCAAAGGTATTTTGTTTTTCATTTTTTTCTCCTGGGTAATTATTAAGCGGCATTATCAGGAAAATGAAATGGTGTTTCTATTTATTGCGTCACAATTAATGAATATTAAAACTGCGTTTTATTTTATGGGTTTTCTTTATTTATCCATCAAAAAAACAGCAAAAGCAGAGGGATAGCCGGTATCCCTCCCCCCTAAAATGCTTTTTTTGCGCTAAACGGGTTTGCGCTGGCTAAAAATACCCACCTAAAATGGTCTATAGCGTTACGCTTGTGCGTTTTATATTCGTCTCGTTTCATGATGAAAAATATGTAGATATTTCAACGTGAAAGGCTTTTACTTTTCGTTCTAACAGCAGTCAGGATGCGTATGTCAAACAGTCCGATGAGCGTGGTTATTCTTGCCGCAGGCAAAGGTACCCGCATGTATTCCGATCTTCCTAAGGTGTTGCATTCGCTGGCCGGAAAGCCGATGGTGCAGCATGTTATTGATGCAGCTAAAGAATTAGGGGCATCCGCCGTACATCTGGTGTACGGGCACGGCGGCGACCTGCTTCGCCAGACGCTGCGCGAAGACAATCTTAACTGGGTCCTACAGGCCGAACAGCTTGGTACCGGCCACGCCATGCAGCAGGCGGCACCGTTCTTCAGCGACGATGAAGATATCCTGATGCTGTACGGCGACGTGCCGCTTATTTCGGTCGAAACATTACAGCGCTTGCGGGACGCAAAACCGCAGGGCGGTATCGGCCTGTTGACGGTGAAGCTGGACGATCCGACCGGCTATGGCCGCATTACGCGCGATAACGGCGCGGTGACGGGAATTGTTGAGCATAAAGACGCCAGTGAAGAGCAGCGCCGGATTCAGGAAATTAACACCGGGATTCTGGTCGCCAACGGGGCGGATCTTAAACGCTGGTTGGCTAAGCTCACCAACAACAACGTTCAGGGCGAATACTACATCACCGACATTATCGCCATGGCCTATCAAGAAGGCCGTGAAATTGCCGCTGTACATCCGCAACGGTTAAGCGAAGTGGAAGGCGTGAATAACCGCCTGCAGCTCTCCCGTCTTGAACGCGTCTGGCAGTCGGAACAGGCTGAAAAACTGCTGCTCGCGGGCGTTATGCTGCGCGATCCGGCGCGTTTTGATCTACGCGGCGTGCTGAAATACGGGCGCGATGTCGAAATTGATACTAACGTTATCCTCGAAGGTGACGTGGTGTTGGGGGATCGGGTCAAGATCGGCGCTGGCTGCGTGATCAAGAACAGTACCATTGGCGATGATTGCGAGATCAGCCCCTATACCGTGGTGGAGGATGCTCATCTGGAAGCCGCCTGTACCATTGGGCCGTTCGCGCGGCTGCGCCCAGGCGCTGAGCTTCTCGAAGGCGCGCACGTCGGCAACTTTGTCGAAATTAAAAAGGCGCGCCTGGGTAAAGGCACAAAAGCCGGGCATCTTTCTTACCTCGGCGACGCTGAGATTGGCGATAACGTTAATATCGGCGCGGGCACCATCACTTGTAACTATGATGGTGCAAATAAACATAAAACGGTGATCGGCGATGACGTGTTTGTTGGCTCTGACAGCCAGCTGGTCGCGCCGGTGACCGTCGGCAAAGGCGTCACCATTGCCGCAGGAACAACGGTAACGCGTGATGTTGCCGATAATGAATTAGTGTTAAGCCGCGTGCCGCAGGTTCATAAACAGGGATGGCAGCGCCCGGTGAAGAAGAAGTAAGGCTATTTCTCTTTCGCCCTTTTGGGGGAAAGAGCGGGGTGAGGGGATAACATAATCCTCCCCCCACGGCAGTACCATAAAAATAACCCCACTCTCTACAAGGCTCGGGGCGCCCGGAAAAACGGGTAAACAGGTTGACCGACAACGTATGGCATACAGCCAAAATCGGAATTAAAAACTATGTGTGGAATTGTTGGCGCAGTCGCGCAGCGTGATATTGCTGAAATCCTTCTCGAAGGTTTACGTCGTCTGGAATACCGCGGTTATGACTCCGCCGGTCTGGCAGTCGTCGATAACGAAGGTCATATGAACCGCGTTCGTCGCCTTGGGAAAGTCCAGATGCTGGCCCAGGCGCTGGAAGAACATCCGTTGCACGGTGGGACTGGAATTGCCCATACCCGCTGGGCGACGCACGGCGAACCGTCTGAAGGCAACGCGCATCCGCATGTTTCTGACCATATTGTGGTGGTGCATAACGGAATTATCGAAAACCATGAGCCGCTGCGCGAGCTGTTGCAGTCGCGAGGCTACGTTTTTGTCTCCGAGACTGACACAGAAGTGATTGCGCATCTGGTTCACTGGGAGCTGGAACAAGGTGGCACCCTGCGTGAAGCCGTTCTGCGAACCATCCCGCAGCTGCGTGGCGCTTACGGCACCGTGATCATGGATACCCGCGATCCGGGTACGCTACTGGCCGCTCGTTCAGGCAGCCCGCTGGTCATTGGCCTGGGGATGGGGGAAAACTTCATTGCCTCCGATCAGCTGGCGCTACTGCCGGTTACCCGCCGCTTTATCTTCCTCGAAGAGGGCGATATTGCTGAGGTTACCCGCCGTTCGGTGACTATCTTTGATAAATCCGGCGCCGAAGTGCAGCGCCCGGACATCGAATCCAATCTGCAGTACGATGCAGGCGATAAAGGTATCTATCGCCACTACATGCAAAAAGAGATCTACGAGCAGCCGAACGCCATCAAAAATACCCTTTCCGGGCGCATTAGCCATGGTGAGGTTGATTTAAGCGAACTGGGCCCGCAGGCTAACGAGCTGCTGTCGCAGGTCGAGCATATTCAGATCATCGCCTGCGGCACCTCCTACAACTCAGGTATGGTTTCCCGCTACTGGTTTGAGTCGCTGGCAGGGGTACCGTGCGATGTCGAAATCGCCTCCGAGTTCCGCTACCGCAAATCGGCCGTGCGTCGCAACAGTCTGATGATCACCCTCTCTCAGTCAGGCGAAACGGCAGATACGCTGGCCGGTCTGCGCCTGTCGAAAGAGCTGGGCTATCTGGGCTCGCTGGCGATTTGTAATGTGCCCGGTTCTTCTCTGGTGCGTGAATCCGATCTGGCGATGATGACCAACGCCGGGACGGAAATCGGCGTCGCCTCGACCAAAGCCTTCACTACGCAGCTGACCGTTTTGCTGATGCTGGTGGCGAAACTGGCGCGCCTTAAAGGCCAGGACGCCGCTATCGAACACGAGATCGTGCATGGCCTGCAGGCGTTACCGAGCCGCATTGAGCAGGTGCTTTCGCAGGATAAGCGTATTGAAGCGCTGGCTGAGAATTTCTCTGACAAACACCATGCGCTGTTCCTTGGACGCGGCGATCAGTATCCCATCGCCCTCGAAGGGGCGCTGAAGCTGAAAGAGATCTCCTATATTCACGCAGAAGCCTATGCTGCCGGTGAGCTCAAGCATGGCCCGCTGGCGCTGATTGATGCTGAGATGCCGGTGGTGGTGGTGGCGCCGAACAACGAACTGCTGGAAAAACTGAAATCCAACATTGAAGAAGTTCGCGCTCGCGGCGGCCAGCTGTACGTCTTTGCTGACGGCGATGCGGGTTTCACCAGCAGCGACAATATGCACATCATCGAGATGCCGCACGTTGAAGAGGTTATCGCGCCAATCTTCTACACTGTACCGCTGCAGCTGTTGGCGTATCACGTCGCGCTGATCAAAGGGACTGACGTTGACCAGCCGCGTAACCTGGCGAAATCAGTTACCGTGGAATAACGGTTTTTACATCGTGACAGGGCTGCCATCCGGCAGCCCTTTTTATTTGCGGCGAACGGAGAGATCCTACCCGCTTTATGACAGTCTGTCATTTTTGAGACGCTTTTTTGTCGTCATAAAAATAAAATTTTTCGGCAATATTTTCTTCATTATCTTTATTAACAATATGATTTGTATTGTTTTTATTAAGCGTAAAATCCCGCTTTTTCGACTGTCATAAAACTGTAATAATTCGTACATTTTACTGTCACCTGTTTGTCCTATTTTGCTCACCATAGCTTCGAAACAATGGTTTACGAATCCAGCAGGAGACATTATGAACGTTATGCGTACCACCGTCGCAACAGTTGTCGCCGCGACCTTATCGATGAGCGCTTTCTCTGTTTTTGCAGCAGCAAGCCTGACTGGCGCAGGCGCAACTTTTCCCGCGCCGGTGTATGCCAAGTGGGCAGATACCTATAACAAAGAAACGGGTAATAAAGTCAATTACCAGGGTATCGGCTCCTCTGGCGGCGTAAAACAAATTACGGCCAACACCGTAGACTTTGGCGCTTCTGATGCCCCTCTGGCTGACGATAAACTGGCTCAGGAAGGTTTGTTCCAGTTCCCGACCGTTATCGGCGGCGTGGTGCTGGCGATTAACCTGCCTGGCGTGAAATCCGGTGAGCTGGTGCTTGACGGTAAAACGCTGGGTGACATCTACCTTGGCAAGATCAAAAAATGGGATGACGCAGCGATTGCTAAGCTCAACCCGGGCATGAAGCTGCCTTCTCAGAATATCGCAGTGGTTCGTCGTGCCGATGGTTCCGGTACTTCCTTCGTTTTCACCAGCTATCTGGCGAAGGTGAACGAAGAGTGGAAATCTAAAATCGGCGCGGGTTCAACCGTTAACTGGCCGACCGGTCTGGGCGGTAAGGGCAACGACGGCATCGCCGCGTTTGTTCAGCGTCTGCCGGGCTCTATCGGCTACGTAGAATATGCCTACGCAAAACAGAACAACCTCGCTTACACCAAACTGCTGTCTGCCGATGGCAAGCCGGTGAGCCCGACTGAAGATAACTTTGCTAACGCGGCAAAAGAAATCGACTGGAGCAAATCCTTTGCACAGGATCTGACTAACCAGAAAGGCGACAACGCATGGCCGATTACCTCGACTACCTTCATTCTGGTTCACAAGGCTTCCAATAAGCCAGAGCAGACCGCTGAAGTGCTGAAGTTCTTCGACTGGGCGTATAAAAACGGCGGTAAAGAGGCTAACGCGCTGGATTATGCAACCCTGCCGGAAAGCGTGGTTGAGCAGGTTCGCGCGGCATGGAAGACCAACGTCAAGGATAGCAGCGGTAAAGCGCTGTACTAATACCCGTCATACTTCGAGTTACAGGCGCGTTGGCAGCGCTTGCCTGTAGCTCGAATTATTTAGGGTATGGCATTACCTTTGCCAGAAAGATCAGTAAACTACGATTTTTTCTGGCCCGAAACTGAAGAGTAACGTATGGCTGCAACCAAGCCGGCATTTAACCCTCCGGGGAAAAAGGGTGACATAATTTTCAGCGTGCTGGTAAAACTGGCGGCGCTGATTGTGCTATTGATGCTTGGCGGCATCATCGTCTCCCTTATCATCTCGTCCTGGCCAAGCATTGAGAAATTCGGCTTTGCCTTCCTGTGGACCAAAGAGTGGGATGCGCCGAACCAGATTTTCGGTGCACTGGTGCCTATTTACGGAACGCTGGTCACCTCATTTATCGCGCTGCTGATCGCCGTACCGGTGAGCTTCGGTATTGCGCTGTTCCTGACCGAACTTTCACCCGCCTGGCTCAAGCGCCCGCTGGGTATCGCTATTGAACTACTGGCCGCAATCCCCAGTATCGTTTACGGCATGTGGGGCCTGTTTATTTTCGCCCCGCTGTTTGCGACTTACTTTCAGGAACCGGTTGGCAATGTATTGTCGACCATTCCGTTCGTTGGCGCGCTCTTTGCGGGCCCGGCATTTGGTATCGGTATCCTGGCGGCGGGCGTGATTCTGGCCATCATGATCATTCCTTATATCGCGGCCGTTATGCGTGACGTCTTTGAACAGACGCCGGTGATGATGAAAGAGTCGGCATACGGTATCGGATGTACAACGTGGGAAGTTATCTGGCGTATCGTTCTGCCCTTTACCAAAAACGGCGTGATTGGCGGAGTGATGCTCGGACTGGGGCGCGCGCTTGGGGAAACCATGGCGGTGACCTTTATTATCGGCAACACCTACCAGCTTGATAGCGCTTCGCTGTATATGCCAGGTAACAGCATCACCTCCGCGCTGGCCAACGAGTTTGCCGAAGCGGAAACCGGACTGCACGTTGCAGCCTTGATGGAGCTGGGTCTGATTCTGTTCGTTATCACCTTTATTGTTCTGGCCGCATCAAAGTTTATGATCATGCGCCTGGCTAAGAACGAGGGGGCACGCTAATGGCGACGATTGAACTACAAACCACCGCGGAGCTGGCGGAGTCTCGCCGAAAAATGCAGGCGAAACGCCGCATGAAAAACCGCCTCGCCCTGACGCTATCGATGGCGACCATGGCGTTTGGTCTGTTCTGGTTAATCTGGATCCTGATGTCCACCGTTACCCGCGGCATCGACGGCATGAGCCTGGCGCTGTTTACCGAAATGACCCCGCCGCCAAATACGGCGGGCGGCGGTCTGGCGAACGCCCTGGCAGGTAGCGGATTGTTGATTCTGTGGTCGACGGTTATCGGTACCCCACTGGGCATTCTGGCGGGGATTTATCTGGCGGAATATGGCCGTAAATCCTGGTTGGCTGAAGTCATTCGTTTTATTAACGACATCCTGCTTTCCGCGCCGTCGATTGTCGTCGGTCTGTTTGTGTACACCATCGTCGTTGCGCAAATGCAGCACTTTTCCGGCTGGGCGGGCGTGATTGCGCTGGCGCTGCTGCAGGTACCTATCGTTATTCGTACCACTGAAAACATGCTGAAGCTGGTTCCGGACAGCCTGCGCGAGGCGGCCTATGCGCTCGGTACGCCAAAGTGGCGAATGATTTCTGCGATCACCCTGAAGGCATCGGTATCGGGCATTATGACCGGTATCCTGCTGGCTATCGCCCGTATCGCCGGGGAAACGGCGCCGCTGCTGTTTACCGCGCTCTCCAATCAGTTCTGGAGCACCGATATGATGCAGCCGATCGCTAACTTGCCGGTGACGATTTTCAAATTTGCCATGAGTCCGTTTGCGGAGTGGCAGCAACTGGCATGGGCCGGGGTCTTGATTATCACCCTGTGCGTATTGCTGCTGAACATTCTGGCGCGCGTTATTTTCGCGAAGAATAAACACGGTTAATTTTTGCGGCGCGGCGAAACGCGGCGCCGAATGAGGAAGAGAACGAGATGAGTATGGTGAATACGACCCCGGGTAAACTTTCAGTACGTAATCTGAACTTCTACTACGGAAAATTCCATGCCCTGAAAAACATCAACCTGGATATCACCAAAAACCAGGTTACGGCATTTATCGGTCCGTCAGGCTGCGGTAAATCCACGCTGCTGCGTACGTTCAACAAAATGTTTGAGCTGTACCCGGAGCAGCGTGCGGAAGGTGAAATTCTGCTGGATGGCGATAATATTCTCACCAACACCCAGGATATCGCCCTGCTGCGCGCCAAAGTGGGGATGGTGTTCCAGAAGCCGACGCCGTTCCCGATGTCGATTTATGACAACATCGCCTTTGGCGTACGCCTGTTTGAGAAACTCTCCCGCGCGGATATGGACGAGCGAGTGCAGTGGGCTTTGACCAAAGCCGCATTGTGGAATGAAACCAAAGATAAACTGCATCAGAGCGGATATTCTCTCTCCGGTGGTCAGCAGCAGCGTCTGTGCATCGCGCGCGGTATCGCTATTCGTCCGGAAGTCTTACTGCTGGATGAGCCCTGCTCGGCGCTGGACCCGATCTCTACCGGGCGTATTGAAGAGCTGATTACCGAACTGAAACAGGATTACACCGTCGTTATCGTGACCCACAACATGCAGCAGGCCGCGCGTTGTTCCGACCATACGGCATTTATGTATCTTGGCGAGCTGATTGAATTCAGCAACACGGACGATCTGTTTACCAAGCCCGCTAAGAAGCAAACTGAAGATTATATTACTGGCCGCTACGGTTGATTGCCCTTCTGCTTTCAGGCTCTAACCTATTGGGCAATCAGGAGATACTATGGATAACCTAAACCTTAACAAACATATTTCCGGCCAGTTCAACGCTGAACTGGAGTACATCCGCACCCAGGTCATGACCATGGGTGGGCTGGTGGAACAGCAGCTTTCTGATGCGATCACCGCTATGCATAACCAGGACAGCGAGCTGGCGAAGCGCGTTATCGACGGCGATAAGCAGGTCAATATGATGGAAGTGGCGATCGATGAAGCCTGCGTACGCATCATCGCCAAGCGCCAGCCAACCGCCAGCGACCTGCGCCTGGTGATGGCGATTATCAAAACCATCGCCGAGCTGGAACGTATTGGCGACGTAGCGGATAAAATTTGCCGCACCGCGCTGGAAAAATTCTCCCAGCAGCATCAGCCGCTGCTGGTCAGCCTGGAATCGCTGGGGCGCCATACCGTGCAGATGCTGCACGATGTGCTGGATGCCTTTGCGCGTATGGACCTTGATGAAGCCGTGCGTATCTATCGCGAAGATAAGAAAGTTGACCAGGAATATGAAGGCATCGTGCGTCAACTGATGACCTATATGATGGAAGATTCGCGCACTATTCCAAGCGTATTGACCGCGCTGTTCTGCGCCCGCTCGATTGAGCGTATCGGCGACCGTTGCCAGAATATCTGCGAATATATTTTCTACTTCGTCAAAGGTCAGGATTTTCGTCATGTTGGCGGTGACGAGCTGGATAAACTGCTGGCGGGGAAAGACCCCAAAGAGTAATAAATCACAGAGACTAATTCTGATAAAAGGACATATCAGAATTAGTTATGATATATATTTCAGTTTTTTTTCATTAACAATAACGGTGCGATTGTCGTCACAAATAACAATTTCACCAATTGTGGTTTTATTTTTATAGCGTAACAATACGGTTTATCAATCGAGTGACTTGTCGTTACAAGGCTCGAATGGAAACGGCGGATTGTTACTGCGTAAGCAGGCAAAACCTGACATCACCTTTAATCTGGTGATGTCAGGTTTTTTTTTGCCAAATAATCCACTCGCAGTAGATGAATGGGGTTGTTACCGCCGTGCGGGCAAAACCTGAAGAAAATCGCCTCTGTTTTATGCAGAGAGTTTTCTTCAGGTTTTTTTATACGCTGCAAGGATGTCTGAGGGTAACCATGCCTCGCGCTGGTCGTTATTTTTCACGATGTTCAGCTGCACTCATTTTATATAAAGGGAATTTATGTTTAGAAGAAATCTGATTACATCTGCCATTATTATTATGGCGCCGCTCGCTTATTCTACCCATGCTATGGCGGCATCGTTGACGGTTGAGCAGCGCCTTGAACTTCTGGAAAAGGCGCTTAAGGATACGCAGTCCGAACTCAAAAAATATAAAGATGAAGAGAAAGCCAGAAATCAAATATGGGTCGCCAATACGCAGCCGGGCGAAAATAAAACGAGCGCGGCCCAGCAAGTTGTTAGCCCGCCAGCGCCGGCCCGCGCCGCCCAAAAACCGGCGGCAGTGCTGGTGAAAAATGAACAACCTGCGGCTAATGGCGAGTCTATCTATAGCTCCATAACGATGAAGGATTTCAGCAAGTTTGTGAAGGATGAAATTGGCTTCAGCTATAACGGCTATTACCGTTCCGGTTGGGGAACCGCCTCTCATGGATCGCCAAAATCGTGGGCGATTGGTTCGCTTGGCCGCTTTGGTAACGAATACTCTGGCTGGTTTGATTTACAGCTTAAGCAGCGGGTCTATCAGGAAGGCAATAGGCGTGTTGATGCGATCGTGATGTTAGACGGTAACGTCGGGCAGCAATATTCCAGCGGCTGGTTCGGAGATAATGCTGGCGGCGAGAACTATATGCAGTTCTCTGATATGTACGTCAATACCAAAGGTTTCCTGCCGTTCGCGCCGGAGGCGGATTTCTGGGTCGGCAAGCACGGCGCGCCGAAAATTGAAATCCAGATGCTGGACTGGAAAACGCAAAGAACCGATGCTGCAGCTGGCGTTGGTCTTGAAAACTGGAAGGTGGGCGCGGGTAAGTTTGATATTGCGCTGGTGCGCGAGGACGTTGATGACTACAACCGTACGTTGACCAAAAGCCAGCAAATTAACACCAATACTATTGATGTTCGTTATAAAGAGATCCCGCTTTGGGATAAAGCGTCATTGATGGTCAGCGGCCGGTATGTCGCGGCAAATCAGAGTTCATCCGAGAAATATAATGAAGGTAATAATGGGTATTATGAATGGAAAGATACCTGGATGGCGGGAACGTCGTTAACGCAGAAATTCGATAACGGCGGGTTTAACGAATTTTCATTCCTGCTGGCGAATAATTCCATCGCCAGCAGCTTCTCGCGGTACGCGGGATCCAGTCCGTATACCACATTCAACGGCAGATACTATGGCGATCATACTAACGGCACAGCCGTTCGTTTGACTTCCCAGGGAGAAACCTATCTGAGTGATGACATCATTATGGCTAACGCCATCGTTTACTCCTTTGGTAATGATGTCTACAGCTACGAGACCGGCGCACACTCCGATTTCGAATCTATTCGCGCCGTCGTTCGTCCCGCCTGGATCTGGGATAAATATAACCAAACCGGCGTCGAACTGGGCTATTTCAAACAGCAGAACAAAGATATCACCGGCAAGAAATATAACGAATCCGGCTACAAAACCACCTTGTTCCATACCTTTAAAGTGAATACCAGTATGCTGACCTCACGCCCGGAAATTCGTTTCTATGCTACTTATATTAAAGCGAAGGATATCGACCTAGATAAGGCCGCTAACAGCAACACCAGCAGCATTTTTGAAGATGGCAAGAACGATCAGTTTGCCGTTGGCGCCCAGGCTGAAATCTGGTGGTAAGGCTGGCAATGGCCAGGACAAAACTCTAAAGAGGAATAACGATGAAACGACATGCTATTTACTTCGCTCTGGCCCTGGCGGGCGCAGCGTTTACCGCTCATGCTGCGCCGTTTCCGGCCACGCCGAGCGCGGCGATCCCGGTCAGCCAGTATATTACGCAGGTTAACGGCGATAAGAGTATTACCTTCCGCCTGTTTGCCCCGGATGCAAAACGGGTATCCGTGGTGACGGGGGCAACGCCGGACACCTTCGTCTCCCACGATATGGCCAAAGATGAACAGGGGATCTGGACATGGAAAAGCGAAGCTCTGGCGCCCAACCTCTACGAATACTATTTTGATGTCGACGGATTCCGTTCAGTCGATACCGGTAGCCGCTATCAGAAGCCCCAGCGACAGGTGAATACCAGCCTGATTCTGGTCCCCGGCAGCATTCTTGACGATCGCGCGGTGGCTCATGGTGAACTACGCACCTTGACCTACCACTCAAAGGCGCTGAATTCTGAACGCCGTGTCTACGTGTGGACGCCGCCGGGCTATACCGGTACCGACGAGCCGCTGCCGGTGCTCTATTTCTATCACGGTTTTGGCGACAGCGGCCTGTCGGCCATCGATCAGGGACGTATCCCGCAAATCATGGATAACCTATTGGCGGAAGGTAAAATCAAGCCAATGCTGGTGGTGGTGCCGGATACCGAAACCGATATCCCTGAAGCGGTTGCGGAAAACTTCCCGCCGCAGGAACGGCGTAAAACCTTCTATCCGCTGAATGCGAAAGCGGCGGATAAAGAGCTGATGAACGATATTATTCCGCTGATTGATGCCCGCTTTAATGTGCGTAAAGACGCGGATGGTCGGGCGCTTGCCGGGCTGTCGCAGGGCGGTTATCAGGCGCTGGTCTCCGGAATGAACCATCTGGAGAGCTTCGGCTGGCTGGCGACGTTCAGCGGCGTAACGACCACCACGGTACCGGATGCCGGCGTCGAGGCGCAGCTAAACAACCCGCAGGCGATCAATAAGCAGCTGCGTAACTTCACCGTCGTCGTAGGCGAGAAAGACGCGGTCACCGGAAAAGATATCGCCGGACTGAAAGCGGAGCTGGAGAAGCAGAACATCAAGTTTGACTACCACGAGTTCCCGGGCCTGAATCATGAAATGGACGTCTGGCGTCCCGCCTATGCCGAATTCGTACAGAAGTTGTTCAAATAACATGAAGGAGTCAGTTCGCTGGCTCCTTATCTTCATTATATTCAGGGAAATAACATGAAGTTAATCGTGACGGAAGATTATGCCGAGATGAGCCTGGTCGCCAGCCATCATGTCTTAGGCTACATCACTGCGCCGCGGAGGATGAATCTGGCGGTAACGGCAGGCAGTACGCCGAAGAAAATGTATGAACATCTGACGGCAGCGATTAAAGGCAAATCGTTCTATTCTCAAGTCCATTATTACAATTTTGACGAGATCCCGTTCCGCGGACAGGATCGCGAAGGCGTGACAATTTCCAATCTGCGCAACCTGTTTTTCACTCCCGCTCAGATCCCTGAAGAGAACATTCACAAGCTCAGCCATGCAAACTTTATCCATCACGACCAGCGGTTACACGAAGAAGGGGGCCTCGATCTGATGGTGATGGGCCTCGGCGCTGACGGCCATTTTTGCGGTAACTTGCCGAATACCACGCGGTTCCACGATGCGACGGTGGAAGTTCCTATCATCGGGGGTTTGGTGGATCTCGTCGCGCACGGCGAAATGGGCGGCGACTTCTCCGCGGTGCCGGATAGCTACGTCACGATGGGGCCGAAAAGCGTCATGGCGGCGAAAAATTTGCTGCTGATCGTCAGCGGAGCGGCAAAAGCGCAGGCGCTAAAACAGGTGATTGAAGGCGAAGTCAGCGAGCGGGTTCCGGCATCAGTGCTGAAACTGCATCCATCCCTGGTGATAGTGGCTGATAAAGCGGCGGCTGCGGAATTGAGTCAACCGTAATCCACTTTCAGCGTAGCGCAGGCGGGACGCTCCCGGGTTGCGCTACGCTGCGGCTTTTATCGAGTAATATGCCAGCCGCGCGCTTTCCACAGTTCCGGCAGCGCTTCCAGACGGGTAAACGTCGTCACTTTCGGATGGTCGATGGGCTTGTTGTGCGGATCGGCGCAGAAGTAGAACACCTCCATGCCTGCCGCGATCCCCGACTGCGCGCCTGCGCTGGAGTCGTCGACCAGAATGCAGTTCTCGACGTTAACGTTCATCGCTTTTGCGGCATGCAGCATTAGCGCCGGATCGGGCTTCCAGCGCTGGATATCGTAGCCGCTATACAGACGCTCGGGGAAATGGCGCAGCATGCCTGTTTTACCGAGAGAGTGCTGCATTTTGCTGACCGGGCCGTTGGAGACCACGCACATCGGCACGTTGACCGCGTCCAGCAGCGCCTGGGCGCCAGAAATGACTTCCAGTTCAGTATCAAAAAGGCGTGCGACTTCATCGCGGTAAACCGGCTCAAGGGTCGCCTTATCCAGATTAACGCTGTACTCCGCGTTAATAGTATCGATAATCTCGTACAGCTTTACGCCTTTGAAGCGCTTAAAAATCTCTTCTAAATCCAGCGTAATGCCGAATTCCCTGAACATGTGAACGTAGGCGCGGGAGCAGATCACCTCGCTGTCGACCAGCGTGCCGTCACAGTCGAAAAATACTGCTTCTGGTTGGGTCATGTCGTTTCCATTTTAATAAGTTAACGTTTTCGTCATGCTGATTGGTGAGACGCAATCGTTGCCGTATAAGCAAAATCGATGAAAAAAAGTATCTCACAACCGCCCTTATTGTCGCATTTTGGTATAGGATAGCGACGAATTTTCCCTCCTTTGTTCGGAAACCGATAATGAGTCAACAACAAACCAGCCAGTCATCTGGCCAGGGTCTGCTGGAGCGCGTGTTCAAATTACGTGAACACGGCACCACGGCACGCACCGAAGCGATTGCAGGTTTCACCACTTTTCTGACAATGGTGTACATCGTTTTTGTTAACCCACAGATTCTCGGCGTGGCGGGTATGGATACCAGCGCCGTTTTTGTCACAACCTGTCTGATTGCCGCATTCGGCAGCATTATGATGGGGCTGTTCGCTAACCTCCCGGTGGCGCTGGCGCCGGCAATGGGCCTGAACGCCTTCTTTGCTTTTGTCGTGGTACAGGCGATGGGCTTGCCCTGGCAGGTCGGGATGGGCGCGATTTTCTGGGGCGCCGTTGGCCTGCTGCTGCTGACGATTTTCCGCGTGCGCTACTGGATGATTGCCAATATCCCGGTTAGCCTGCGTATTGGCATCACCAGCGGTATCGGCCTGTTTATCGGTATGATGGGCCTGAAAAATGCGGGCGTTATCGTCGCCAACCCGGAAACCCTGGTGAGTATCGGCAACCTGACGTCCCACAGCGTGCTGCTGGGTATTCTTGGCTTCTTTATTATTGCAATTCTGGCTTCCCGCAACATCCACGCGGCGGTGTTGGTTTCTATCGTGGTTACCACGCTGCTGGGCTGGATGCTGGGTGACGTTCACTACACAGGCATCGTTTCCATGCCGCCGAGCGTGACTACGGTGATTGGTCATGTTGACCTGGCGGGCTCGCTGAATCTCGGCCTGGCGGGCGTGATCTTCTCGTTTATGCTGGTTAACCTGTTCGACTCCTCCGGCACGCTGATCGGCGTGACCGATAAGGCCGGTCTGGCCGATGCGCAGGGCAAGTTCCCGCGTATGAAGCAGGCGCTGTTTGTCGATAGCGTATCGTCCGTTGCGGGCTCCTTTATCGGCACCTCTTCCGTAACCGCCTATATTGAATCGTCCTCGGGCGTTTCCGTGGGCGGCCGTACCGGCTTAACCGCCGTGGTCGTTGGGCTCTTGTTCCTGCTGGTGATTTTCCTGTCGCCGCTGGCGGGTATGGTCCCGGCCTATGCCGCAGCCGGTGCGCTGATTTACGTTGGCGTCCTGATGACCTCCAGTCTTGCGCGGGTGAAGTGGGATGATTTAACCGAATCAGTGCCTGCGTTTATTACCGCCGTGATGATGCCGTTCAGCTTCTCCATTACGGAAGGTATTGCCTTAGGCTTTATCTCTTACTGCGTTATGAAGATTGGTACCGGCCGCCTGCGTGACCTCAGTCCGTGCGTGATTGTGGTTTCGCTGCTGTTTGTACTGAAGATTGTGTTTATCGACGCGCATTAATACCTGCGCCGTCACACTCGCCCTTTCTGGCGAGCGTGACGGCGTCTGTCAGGCCTTAACCCGCTGAATATACTCGGCAAAAGCGCTCAGCTGTCCGCTCAGATGATCGAGCGTACTCTGATCGACGACTTTCCCCTCCTGCGGATCCACTTTGTTCTGAATCATGCCGCCCATAAATTCGGGCTTATTCATCACCATTGCATCGAGGAATACCAGAATCTGACGCAGGTGATACTGACAGCGCGCACCGCCAATAGCCCCCATCGAACTGGTTTGAATCAGTACCGGCTTACCGGCCAGCGGCTGTTCCGGCAGACGAGATAGCCAGTCGATGGCGTTTTTCAGGCCGCCGGGAACCGAATAGTTATATTCTGGCGTCACGATGACCACACCGTCGGCCTCGCGAATTTGCTGCGCGATATCCTGAACGCTTTGTGGGAATCCCTCTTCCTGCTGGACATCGGCATCATAGAGTGGAATATCGCCAATGGACGGTAATGCGGAAACCGCCATACCTGCGGGCGCGATGCCGGGGAGGGTACGCGCGACCATGGCATTAAAAGAGCCTTTGCGCAGACTTCCGAGTAACGTAACAATTTTCAACGTATCAGACATAATTGCTCCTTTGCATCATGATGGCCGGGAAAACCGGTCAGTTGAGGGAGATGGCTTTTTCTAACGGTAAATGGGTAAAGCGCATAAGCCGGGCGGACGGTTCTTTGGCGCGAGCCTGCGCGTCGGGCAGGCTGCGCCAGCCCTCTTTACCATTATATTCCCAGACTTTCAGCTGACCGATATCCGGGCTGGCGGCGATGGACCAGACCAGCACCGTTTCGGCATCGCAGACGGCTTCGATTGCCTGCGTCCCACTTGTCCTTAACCGCCCGGAGCCCGGAAGAAGCTGTAGGTTAACGGCGGTTTCGCCGGTCAGTTTCATGACGCTTTTGCGCAGCGCGTCAGGCTGAGCGCGAGCTTCGTCAGGATCGTGCTGATTGCTAATCCATACACGCTCATTACTGTTGAAAACGTAGCGGTCGGCGTCGTGCGGGGAGTGTAAACCGCGGGTGGCGTGCGGTAATTCCATACCCAGGCCGCAATCGCCTTCGGTGGTTAACGCGACGCCAACGATATTTCCGGCATAGGAGATGGAGAAACGCGGGAGATGTTCGTCGCGAAATGCGGGTTTTCCATTTTCTTCATCAATGATTTCAGGTAGTTCGCTGATGCCGTACAACATAAAGAGGAGTTCTGCGAGGAGTGACCGGGAAGCGCGATAGCGGCTTTGTCGGTACTCAGGCAGGCGCCTGGCGGATTGATGGCAGGCCGCTGACAGGCGTGTTGATAGCGGTTCCCGGGTGTTGAGTATCCCTCTTGCAAAATGCGTTGCCATTCGTCGCTCCGTGATTAATGGTCAATGATAGAAATTGCGAATTATATTATCGCTCAGAATTGTCAGGTTTTAATGCGGAAATCATCCGTTGAAAAGAGAAATCGCATGAATTTTACAATTTATTGCGCAAGGCGGGCTAAACCAGCGCTATAGCGGTTCAGTGTAAAGCTGTCTCAGCGTTTCTCGTAGCCAGACGATCTTCGGGTTGTAGCTGTTGCGCTTATGCCACAGGAGGGTAAAGGGGACGCGTATTTTCTCCAGCTGCGACGGTTCCAGCGGCAGCGGCAGTGAGACCAGCGGCAGATGATGCTGCTGATTGTAGCGCTGGCAATAACGCGGGGCGGTGGCCAGCATCGTATGATGAGGCTGGGCTGCCATAAACAGCGACTGTTCAAAGCCCGGAACGGTTAACGCCACGGTGCGTTTATGCCCCAGGTCGTGCAGAACATCATCCAGCGCCCAGGTATCGCTTTGTTCCCAACAGATATTGATATGCGGGTAGCGCAGGAAAGCGTCCAGATTCCATTCATCGTTCAGCGCGGGATGGTCGGCGCGCAGCCATACCTGCGGTAGATCGGTGAACAGGATTTCAAAATCGATATACCAGGGCAGCAGGCTGAGCTGTTCACGGGAGCGAGGATGGGTTTCCCGGCCGCAAAAACCGATGTCGACTTCGCCGCGAATAATGGCATCCAGCGAATCGTAATCCCAGTTGCGCAGGCGGATCAGCGCCTGCGGATAGCGCTGGTAGATCCGCTGTGAAAGCGTATTCAACAGGATCATCAGCAGGGGCGACTCCGCCGCCAGCTCAAACTTTAGCCCGCTTGGCATAGTGTGATGGGGCTTGTCGAGGATCTGATTACCCATCTGCATCCAGTCCGCCAGATCCTGCTCCATACTGCTCATCAGCGGCGTGGGCGACAGCCCCAGAGGCGTTTTGACAAACAGCGGATCGTCAAACCAGGCTCGGAGTTTGGCCAGCGACTTGCTCACCGCCGATGGCGAAACGTTCATCCGCTTCGCCGTGCGGGTAACGCTGAGCTCCTGAGTTAAGAGCTGCAGGCACAGCAGTAAATTAAGATCGAGACTCGACAGGGGTTTCTTCATAGCGTTGCGCGGCCCGCGCCGGAGAGGCGACCATAATCAGAACAATACTCACTATGCTACAGGCAATAAGTATCCCGATCAGCATATTCATCGCGCTGAGCCCGATGATAGCCGCCAGCCAAATCCACAGTGAAGAGCCGCAAACCTGAGCAATCCCCAAAACTGAACTCGCCATGCCAGCGCGTAGAGTAAATGGCCCCAGGGCCTGGCTCATCGCCACGCCAAAGCCGGCGGAGAACCCGGCGCAAATCAGTCCCAGCCCCAGCATCGTTATCGTCTGGCTGGTGGCAAGGCTCAGCAGCACGCCCGCGATAAAAAAGAGCGCCTGCGAGGTCAGCATCAGGGTGCGGGGTTTAAAGAGCGACAGAGCAAACGGCGTCGAGAACGATACCACCATGCTCACTAGCGCCATGAGTGCCATCGCCATGGAATAAGTCCCGCGATCGAAGCCCATCACTTCCATCATGAGCACCGGGGAGACGTTAACGTAGGTCAGAATAGCCGTCACGCTGAGGGTAGTCATGATCATTCGGCTGAGGAAAAAGCGGTTAAGCAGCGATTCGAGGGCCACATTTTGCTGCGCCGCCTGCGGAACGGATGTTGGACGCGTTTCCCGCAAGATAAATATCGACAGCAGTCCCACCAGAACGCCCATGCCGGTCATGGTATAGAACAGGCTCTGCCAGGGGTATTTCAGCATAATCAGGTGGCCGAGTACCGGCGCCAGCACCGGAATAATGCAGGTGATGCCGTTAAGGAGGGAAAGCACCTTCGCCCGGCGGCGATCGTCGAGGGTATCGCGCAGCACCGCAAAGGCAACGACGTAGCAGCTGCCGGCGCCAATCCCCTGAATAAAACGCCCCGCCAGGAAGTGGGCGCTGACCTGCGCCTGCGAGCAGATAAGGGAGGCGAGTATGAAAACAACGGCGCCGAAAATCGCCACTGGCTTACGGCCTGACTTGTCGGCGATACGGCCAGCAAACAGCATGGCTGCGGCCATCCCCGCCAGATAAACCGAGAAGGCGATGTGCAGCTGCGCTTCACTAGCCCCCAGATCCTGCGCAATGCGCGGCAGGCCGACCAGATACATATCAATACCGGATGGATAAAGCAGAACCAGCGCAAAACTGCAGATAAGAAAGCGTGCCATAGAACCCTCGCATAAGATTGCCGTACAGCATAGAGGGGTTCGTGCGGTAGTACGAGTTGCCATTTGGACAACAATGATTTCCTGGGAGGAAAAGCGACGAAGCAAGCGCCGCTTTGGCGTCGGGAGGCCATCCCGCCAGGAGGCATACCTGGCGGGCGAAGGAAGCGACTCAGACAAGCAGCGCGCGGTTAACTTTAATTACTGCTTTTTTTATCTCCATGCTCGCTGCGCCCTGCACGCCCGGCTTATGCGGTTCGCCAGGAAAAAAAATGGCGAACATGCCAGGCTTCAGGGTCACCTGCTGCTGGTCGGCGATAGCTGCGCACAGCTGGTAGTCCTCTTCTTTATGCCAGACGTCGCACTCACGGGCGCTGTCGGCTACGCCGCAGTGGATTGTCTCCTCGCCTTGCAGCAGGATCTGAATATCAATAAATTTTTCGTGCAGCTCCGCTTTTTTACTTTCCGCCGACTGCGTGGCGAAGCGCATGACGTTCATATAAATATCATCGCCCTGCAACTCATAACGACCCGGCTCACACTGCTGCGGCTGAACTTTTACGGCCAGCCTCACGGCCTGAAGCAGAACGGGTAACAGTCCCGCGCGTTCCGGATGGTGGATATCGCCGATAATCATAATGCTTTGTCCTCCGCTAACAACGCCGCGCCAATCAGACCGGCATCATGCTGATAGTGTGCGGCTACAATCTTCGTCTGATAGACCGCAGGTTCCTGCGCCAGATAGGTCTCAACTAGCGGGAGATAGCCGGGCGCCAGCCCGATGCTGCCGCCCAGTACGGCACACTGGCAGTTAACGCTGGCCTTCATGTCGGCAATCAGCCGGGCGATGGTTTGCGCCGAACGGTGGACTAACGACGTTGCCTGCGGATGGCCGCTCTGCGCAAGAGTAAAAATGGATTTGGCCGTCATCCCCTGCAGATCGTCCGTCGCCAGCGCGGCGATCCCTCTGCCGGAGGCAATAGCCTCTACGCAGCCGGTGCGACCGCAGCCGCAGCGCGGACCGTGCGGATCGGCCAGCGTGTGCCCGATATGCCCGGCTAGCCCCTCGTTCCCGGACAGGAGCCGACCGTTGCAGATGATACCGCCGCCCACGCCCGTTGAGATGGTGATGAATACCATCTCGTCGGCATCGACAGACAGGGCGTGATATTCGGCCCAGGCCGCCGCCTGCGCATCGTTCACGACCAGGCACGGTCGCCCCGTCAGCTGCGCCAGCGTCTCCCGCAGAGGAAACTGCGCCAGCCCGCCAAGGTTATCCGGGTTTAACGCCGTCAGTACGCCGTGACGAATGATTCCCGTCGAGGCGACCGCTATCCGCCGGGCCTCCCCCGCGAAAGGCGCGACCAGCGCGCTCAACGCCTCCGTCAGTGCCGCCGGCGTTTTGCTGGCGGGCGTCGGCAGCGCTCGTTTCTCCAACAGACGATGCTGCGTATCAATTAGCGCGGCGGCCAGCTTGGTGCCGCCGATGTCTATCGCCAGCGTCGTCATAGCGCAACCTCAGCCAGCGCATCGCGGTACCACTGGCAGATGTGTTCAATACGCGTAATCGCGGAACCGACGGTCACCGCCCATGCGCCTTGCATTATGGCCTGCGCTGCCAGGGCCGGGGAGTTGAACCGCCCTTCGGCAATGACCCGGTATCCTTTGGCGCTCAGCGCCTGCACTAGCGGGAAATCCGGTTCGGTAGGTACCGCATCCGTGGTATACCCGGACAGCGTAGTGCCGATAATTTCTGCGCCCAGAGCGTGGCAGCGAGTACCGTCTTCAAGGTTCGAGCAGTCTGCCATCGCGACGCAGCCCTGCTGATGAATACGCTCGATAGTCGCCTTCACGCTGGCCGGACGCGGGCGATCCGTGCCGTCAAAGGCGATAATATCCGCACCCGCCTGCGCCAGCGCGTCCACATCCTCAAGGAACGGCGTGATGCGCACCGGCGAGTCCGGCAGGTCGCGCTTGATGATGCCGATAATGGGTACTGAAATAAGTTCGCGCGTGGCCTTCAGGTTATTAATGCCTTCAATACGTACCGCGACTGCTCCCGTCTTGACCGCCGCCAGCGCCATCGCCGCGACTATTTCAGGCTTATCTAACGGGCTGCCCGGCACCGGCTGGCACGAGACAATGAGTCCGCCCAATTCTTTAACCTTCACATCCAAAGTATCAAATAAAGACATAGCGCTATCCCTTACTTCCGTTTGCGCCCGACAGCGCCGGGCGCATGAATTTAATGTTTACTGCAAAGCGGAGCGTCCGCTTTGTCGTGACGAACCTTTGCCCCGCTAAACGGTTTGCCATCAATAGCGTCATGGGTTCGCAGCGCCTCCGGGCGAATCCAGCGCTGTACGCGAGACGGCATATCCAGGCCAATCAGCAGGATCACCACAAACGTCAATCCAAAAGAGAGCGATCCCAGCGCCGTACCCAGATGCATATGCTGTGCGACCAGCGCGCCGAGGACCGGCGCCGCCGCACCGCCCAGAGCGCCGACGTTGTAGGTGAAGCCCAGACCGGCAGCGCGCTGATCGGTGTCAAAGTAACCACCGATCAGTTTCGGCAGTATTCCCGCGATCCCCTGTCCCAGCATCTGCTGGAAGAAGAGCAGGAGGCCCAGACCCCAGAGGCTGGCGCCGCCGATGGCGAAGACAGGGATAATCAGTACCTGCGAGGCCAGCAGGCTGTAAACGTAGGCTTTACGCGTGCCCAACCAGTCGCCAAGGAATCCGCCGACGATGCAACCGACGGCCGCACCGAATCCACTGAAGAAAAGTACCTTCGCAACCGTCGCCGGATCGTATGCCAACTCGGTTTTCAGATAGGTTGGCAGCAGCGCCTGGATAGGCCACGAATAGAGGAAGGCGAACAGAACGACAACCATCAGCATCACGCCGGTCGGCCAGCGTTTTCCGCTGCTCTGTACCATGAAGCTGATGAAAATAACGGTGCAAACGAGCGCCAGGGCAATCACCACCAGCGGGTTGTGCTGGTTACCTGCGAAGCAGAACCACAGCGCTGCCGTTGCGATCAGCGTCGTTGCTATATTCATGGCGCGATATTTACCGCGATAGAGGATATCCACCATCGTCCGCACCGGCGCTTTCTTCGTCTGCCGCTCTTTCCAGTCTTCCGTTTCCGGAATATTTTTACGCAGCCACAGCGCGAAAATAATCGGCAAAATGCCGAGGAAGAATAAGGCGCGCCAGCCCCAGAGGGGCACCACCAGGCTGTAAACCTGCGCCGCCACAACGGCGCCGACGGAAAAGCCTGAAATCAGGAAACCGCTGGCTTTGTTACGCAGATGTTTTGGCCAGCTTTCAATAACATAGGTGGCGCTGGAGCCGTACTCGCCGGCCATCCCCATTCCGATCACCATTCGGGCGATAAACATCGAGGTGTATCCCGGCGCAAAGCCGCAGGCCAGCGTACCGACGGAGAAAAGAATAATACTGCTGACCATCGCCAGGCGGCGGCCATAGCGGTCGCCCATTGCCCCCAGCAGCAGGCCGCCGAACCAACGGGAGATAAATGCCGCGGAGATAATACTCGCCGCCTGGACCGTGGTGAGCTGAAATTCGCTTTGTACTTCGGTGAGCACCAGAGCGATTAAAACGAAATCAAAACCATCCAGTAAATAGCCCAGCCAGGCTGCAGAGAAAGCCCGCCACTGGGACTTATTGAGATGCTTATACCATGGTTTGGTACTTATTATTTCACTCATATGCTCTCCTGTGATGAGCAGCGTTTTTTTTTGCTATCGGGCCTAAAACAGCAGGGTGTCGCATAGCCAAATGAAGTTAAACTCCATTTAATGTATTTTTTAGAAGTTAAACACCACAAGAGCATTTTATTAAATGTGTGAACAAGATCATGGACACAGAATAGGAGAAACGAAAAAAGGCGATCTGACTCACGCCATGAGACGTAAAATGTTTTCGCCGCTCAGGATATAGACGCGGCGGCACGGCGTTTTTAAAAATCCATATTGCCTGGTGATGCGCTGTACTCCATCATTAGCGCCTGATAATCGCGTAAACAGTAGGGAAGAGATGACGACTCCGACTTCGCCGGTCAAAGCCGGGAAAATACTTGATACCCTGGGAGCGATGCAAAGCAGTATGACCCGCGTCGGGAAAAGCATTGCGCAGTTTGTGATGACTTCCCCCCACAAGGTGACGCAGCTTTCTATCGCCGACCTCTCAGAGGAAGTGAACGCGGGCGAAGCGTCGGTGATCCGTTTCTGTCGACAGCTGGGCTATAAAGGCTTTCAGAATTTCAAAATGGAGCTGGCTATTGAGCTGGCCATGACCGATACCGATGACAACAGCACGCTTCTGGAGGCTGAGATTCAGAAAGCCGACGATGCGCACACCATTGGTCTCAAGCTCCAGGGCGCTATCTCGACCGTGCTCTCGGAAACGCTCAATCTGCTGGATATGGAGCAGGTTGAACGGGTCGTTGAGGCGCTGCATAGCTGCAATAGCACCTTTATCTTCGGCGTTGGCGCCTCCGGGCTGACCGCCGAAGAGATGAAGCACAAGCTGATGCGAATCGGGATGCGCGTCGATGCCTTAACGAATAATCACTTTATGTATATGCAGGCCGCGCTGCTCAAGGCTGGTGATGTCGCTATCGGTATCAGCCACTCCGGGCATTCGCCGGAAACCACCCACGCCCTTAGTCTGGCAAAGCAGGCCGGAGCCATCACCGTCGCCTTAACGCATAACCTCGGGTCGCCATTGAGTAAAGTCGCGGATATTACGCTGATTAACGGCAACCGCCAGGGACGCCTTCAGGGCGACTCCATTGGCACCAAAACGGCGCAGCTTTTCGTACTGGATCTCATTTACACGCTGCTAGTGCAGAAAGATCCTGAAGCCGCCCGAGCCAATAAACTGCGCACGATGGATGCCCTGTCCACGCTCAAATAGAGCGATTTTTGTGCGATTCGTCACAATCTTCTACTCCCGTTTTTCTCCCTGCCGGTATCCAGTTGCAACCGGCATGGTTACCTTTTAAAGTGGAGTAATACTTCAAAGTAAATTCATTTAAGAAGAAAAACACCACTAGAGGTTTACATGACAAAGCTAACCGGTCTTATTGCCGCTCCCCACACGCCTTTTGATGCCAACGGCGAAGTCAACTACCCCGTTATCGATCGGATTGCCGAGCACCTGATTCGCCAGGGCGTTAAAGGCGCTTACGTCTGTGGGACAACCGGAGAAGGTATCCACTGTTCTGTTGACGAGCGTAAAAAAATCGCCGAGCGCTGGGTCGCGGCAAGCCAGGGACAGCTCAGCATCACGCTGCACACGGGGGCGCTCAGCATCGCCGATGCGCTGGAGCTGAGCCGTCATGCTGAAACCCTGGATATTTTTGCCACCTCGGTCATCGGTCCGTGCTTCTTTAAACCGTCTACCGTCGACGATCTGGTGGAATATTGCCGCATTATCGCCGCCGCGGCGCCGTCAAAAGGCTTCTATTACTACCATTCCGGCATGTCGGGTCTGAGCCTCGATATGGAGCAGTTTCTGATCGCCGCGGCGGATAAAATTCCGAACCTGTCCGGTATGAAGTTTAACTCCGCGGATATGTATGAGTTCCAGCGCTGCCTGCGCGTCAACAATCGCCAGTTCGATATTCCGTTCGGCGTGGATGAGTTTTTACCCGCAGGCCTGGCCTGCGGCGCCATCGGCGCGGTGGGCAGTACCTATAACTACGCGGCGCCGCTCTATCATCGCCTGATCGAGAGCTTCAACCAGGGGGATCATCAGGACGTTGCCGCCTGTATGGATAAAGTCATCGCGATTATTCGCATCCTGGTTCAGTACGGCGGCGTGGCGGCCGGGAAGCTGGCCATGCAGCTGCACGACATTGACGTCGGCGATCCGCGCCGCCCGCTGCGCCCGATGACCAGCGAGCAAAAGCGCGTCGCGCTGGACGCTTTTCGCGCTGCCGACTTTATTTAATTCTGATAGCATCACCGGCATCCGGGAGATACCGCAGCCCCGGATGCCCCTCCGCCGTTACGGCGATTCTGGTTACATCTAAACAGGGCGTTAGTACTCGGGGCTATTTCCAGATCTTCGCCATACCTTCACTTTCCGGCCTGACGCTGGAAAAGCCGAATTTCGCGTACAGTTCGGGAACATCGGCCACCAGCGAGACGTATGCCCCTTTAAACGCGTTGTTATCAAGCCAGGTAACTATTTTTTGCACGATCTGGCGACCGAGACCTTTTCCCTGATGGGCCGGGTCCACGGCGACGTCGACAATTTCAAAGTTCAGCGCGCCGTCGCCGACGATACGCCCCATACCAACGGTCACGCCCTCATAGAGAATATGCACGCCGTAGCAGCTACGCGGCAGGCCAGCACGGGCGCCTTCCAGCGGGCGCGGCGACATACCTGATATGACGCGCAGGCGACAAAAATCTTCTGCAGAAGGGACGGTATCAATAAAGGTGTAATCGATGGTCATGGTTGCATCCGGCACGTTAAAAACAGCGATGCCGATAAGGGTAATAGATAAACCAATCTACGGTGAAGATGATAAATAAAAATAATAAAAAACCCGCTTTAACAGGACGTTAATGCGGGTTAGTCAATGCTCACATACTGAGCTTATTTACCAATACAGAAACTTGAGAAAATACGACCCAGCAGGTCATCGGAGGTAAACTCGCCGGTGATTTCGCTCAAGTTCTGCTGAGCCAGGCGCAGCTCTTCCGCCAGCAGCTCGCCAGCCCACGCGCCCAGCAGCTGCGCTTTACCCTGCTGCAGATGCTCTGCGGCGTCGGACAGCGCCTGTAGATGGCGGCGGCGCGCCAGAAAACCGCCTTCCATATTGGTTTCAAAGCCCATGCTCTGCTTGAGATGATTACGCAGTACGTCTACGCCCTCGCCGGTACGCGCCGAAAGGCGTACAAGTGAGTGATCATTTACTTCGCTCAGCCCCAGCGTTTCGCCGGTTATATCCGCTTTGTTGCGCACGACGGTAATCGGCAGGTTTTTCGGCAGACGGGCGATAAAATCTGGCCAGATATCCGCCGGATCGGTCGCGTCAGTGGTGGTGCCATCGACCATAAATAGCACGCGGTCGGCCTGTTCAATCTCCTGCCAGGCGCGCTCGATACCGATGCGCTCGACCTCATCGTTCGCATCGCGCAGGCCGGCGGTATCGATGATGTGCAGCGGCATACCATCGATATGGATATGTTCGCGCAGCACGTCGCGGGTGGTACCGGCAATATCGGTGACGATAGCCGCTTCCCGGCCCGCCAGCGCATTCAGCAGGCTTGATTTCCCGGCGTTCGGCCGCCCGGCAATGACGACCTTCATCCCTTCGCGCAGCAGGCTGCCCTGGCGCGCTTCGGCGCGAACGGCATCAAGATCGGCGATAACGTCGTTTAGCTGGGCTTCAATTTTGCCATCGGAGAGGAAGTCGATCTCTTCGTCCGGGAAATCAATGGCCGCCTCCACGTAGATGCGCAGGTGCGTCAGCGCTTCCACAAGATGGTTTACGCGGGTAGAGAATGCGCCCTGCAGCGAATTCAGCGCAGAACGTGCCGCCTGCTCGGAGCTGGCGTCGATCAGATCGGCAATGGCTTCTGCCTGTGCCAGGTCGAGCTTGTCGTTTAAAAACGCGCGCTCGGAGAACTCGCCGGGCCTGGCGATGCGCACGCCCGGCAGCGTCAGAATGCGTTTCAGAAGCAGGTCGAGGATAACCGGTCCGCCGTGGCCCTGAAGCTCCAGCACGTCTTCACCGGTAAAGGAGTTAGGGCCGGGGAACCACAGCGCAATCCCCTGATCCAGCGCACTGCCGTCGCTGTCTTTAAACGGCAGGTAGTCGGCATAGCGCGGTTTCGGCAGCTTGCCCAGCACCGCCTGCGCAACGTCGCGCGCCTTCAGGCCAGAGATGCGCAGAATGCCCACACCACCGCGTCCCGGTGGGGTTGCCTGGGCGACGATAGTGTCGTTATGGCTCATGGTGACTCTCTATGTAGATGTAAAAAAGGCGGTCTATTGACCGCCTTCTCTGGCATTAACGTTACCGTAGATACTCGAAATAATTCAAGTTGCAGAAAGGCGGCAAGTTAGTGAGGCCCCAGGAGCTTACTGTAGTAAGTGACTGGGGCGAACTAATGAAGCCAACGCATCTGCGGCTTGAAGAATGAAGAGTATCAGGATTTTTTCTTCTCGCGGCTATGAAGGCCACGCTTCTCCAGACCACGGTAAATCAGCTGCTGCTGAATAATGGTGACCAGGTTGCTGACGATATAGTAAACCACCAGACCGGACGGGAACCACAGGAAGAACACCGTGAAGATGACCGGCATAAAGGTCATGATCTTCTGCTGCATCGGGTCGGTCACGGTGGTCGGAGACATCTTCTGGATGAAGAACATCGTCGCGCCCATGATGATCGGCAGGATGTAGTACGGGTCTTGCGCAGACAGGTCGTGGATCCACAGGATAAACGGCGCATGACGCAGTTCAACCGAGGCGCTCAGCATGTAGTACAGCGCAAGGAAGATTGGCATCTGGATTATCAGCGGGAAGCAGCCACCCAGCGGGTTAACCTTCTCAGCTTTATACAGGGCCATCATTTCCTGGCTTTGACGCTGCTTGTCGTCGCCCAGACGCTCGCGCATCGCCTGAATCTTCGGCTGCAGCATACGCATCTTCGCCATGGAGGTGTACTGCGCTTTAGTCAGCGGGTACATGATGCCACGAACGATAAAGGTGATGACGATGATGGAGAAGCCCCAGTTGCCCAGGAAGCTATGGATCCATTTCAGCAGTTTGAACAGCGGCTGAGAGATAAACCACAGCCAGCCGTAGTCGACGGTCAGGTCAAGGTGTGGCGCAACGGCGGCCATTTTGTCCTGAATGGCCGGGCCGACCCACAGGGTGCTTTCCAGCTTATCGGTTTGACCCGGCTGCACCAGAACCGGCTGCGATTTGTAGCCGATCGCCACAATACCGTTGCCGAGATTCGCGGTGTAGAAGTTGTTAGTACCGTTGTTCTGCGGAACCCATGCGGTTGTGAAGTACTGCTGCAGCATGGCAACCCAACCGTTTTTGGTGCTAACGTTCAGGTTTTCGTTATCGATGATAGTATCGAATTTATATTTTTCGTACTTCGTTTCAGACGTTGAGTACGCCGCGCCGCGGAAGGTGTGCATCGTTGTCAGACCGCCGGTCTGCGTATCGCGATGCGTCGGCAGGTTGGCCGTTTGCTTCAGTTGACCAAACGTCGACACTTCCAGCGGTTTTTCGCTGGCGTTCTGCACGCTATAGCCGACGTTTACCGCATATTCACCGCGCTTAAGGGTGAAGGTTTTGGTGAATACGTTGCCTGCTTTATCGGTGTACGTCAGAGGAATGACGATTTCGTTCTGGCCATCAGCCAGCACAAACGCATCTTTATCGACGTTATACAACGGACGCGGTCCGTTAGCCGGGTTGTCCGGGCCATCACGACCGGTCAGGCCGCTCTGCGCCTGATAGGTAAACTGCGGCGTGGTTTCCAGTAACTGGAACGGCTCAGTCGACTTCAGCTCTTTCGGATAATCCAGAAGCAGCGCTTGCTCAACATCACCACCGCTGGTGTTGATGGTCAGGTCAAGCACATCGGTTTTTACCGTAATCAGTTTCCCCTGGCCACTGGCCGGTACGCCCTGGTCGGCGGCGCTACCCGTTGCTGTGGTCGTTGTCTGCGTGGTCTGCTGCTGAGGTTGAGGATTGTTATCCTGCTCCCAGGCTTGCCAGATCATGAAAGACACGAACAACAAAGCGATGATAAGAAGATTGCGTTGCGAATCCATCGTTAGTGTTCTCTGGTATCAAATGGTCCAGGCGGGACGGGATCGTCACCACCAGGGTGTAAAGGGTGGCATTTTAATACGCGTTTCACCGTCAACCAACTGCCTTTTATCAATCCAAACCTGCGCAATGCCTCAATTCCGTATTGAGAACAGGTCGGCGTGAAACGGCAGTGCGGCCCGAGTAGCGGACTAATCAGGCGCTGATAGACCCGAATCAGGCCTATCAGGACCCGCGAGCCAGGCGACAGTGGCGGCGCCATAATTTTTCCAACGCTTCCGAGAGAGCACGGTTATCGAGGTCGGCAACCCCTTTCTTCGCCACCACCACGAAATCCATTGGCGGGAGTTCATGTTGACGTAAACGGAAGCTTTCACGCGTCAGACGTTTAATCCGATTGCGTTCATGCGCTCGCTTAACGTTTTTCTTGGCGACGGTAAGACCGATGCGGGGATGCCCCAGCGAATTTTGGCGGCCGAGGATGGTGATTTGCGGCGTGCCAGCCCGTAATGGCTGCTGGAAGACGAAAGTGAAATGACTGGGAGTTAACAAGCGTAACTCCCTGGGAAATGCGAGCTTAACCACTCAGGGTTAGCTTTATTACTTGGAAACGGTCAGACGAGCGCGGCTTTTAGCACGACGACGTGCCAGAACCTGACGACCATTTTTAGTAGCCATACGAGCACGGAAGCCGTGAGAACGGTTGCGCTTCAGTACAGACGGTTGAAAAGTGCGTTTCATGGCGATTTCTACCTAAACTTGAATAATTTCACTGACTTTCGCGTAAATCCGAACGAATTTCGAACGGCCTACGCCTCAGCGTGGGTGATTAAAGAGGCCGGATTGTAATAATTGTACACTCCGGAGTCAATTCTCTTTCCTTATTTCTCGCACCTTGCCGCACAAAAAACAGGCGATGGCACGTTACGGAAAACGGGCATTACGCGCCGGGTGGTGGATTATACGACCTGGTGGATAAAGCGCAAGGATCGCAAAGGATCTTTGTTAGATCGATTAAGCCCAAAACCAGGATAGTTCATTAATTTTTCCAATATGCGGCTGAAATCGTGCTCCACTCCAGCCAGGATCGATTACACTTACCCAGCTTCGATCCTTCCTGTGGATAAATCGGGAAGAATCTGTTGAGAAACACAAGATCTCTTTCTCAGTTTAGGCTATGATCCCCGGTCCCGATCGGGATCCAGAGATCCGCATCGGGTAATAACCGCAGATAGCGGTTCGCACGTCACCCCTTTAGTGCAGGGGCTTTTCGGCTATGCAGGGTCTTGTCGACGTGTGCCAACAATCACGATTGTTTCAGTTTCTCTTTTTATATATCGATTTTTGTTCGAGTGGAGTCCGCCGTGTCACTTTCGCTTTGGCAGCAGTGTCTTGCCCGATTGCAGGATGAGTTACCAGCCACAGAATTCAGCATGTGGATACGCCCTTTGCAGGCGGAATTGAGCGATAACACGCTGGCACTGTATGCGCCAAACCGTTTTGTGCTCGATTGGGTAAGGGATAAATACCTCAATAATATCAATGGACTCCTCAATGATTTTTGCGGTGCGGATGCCCCACAGCTGCGGTTTGAGGTAGGCGCTAAGCCAGCCGTTCAGATGCAGAGAGGTACGGTTAGCGTTGCGGCCGCAGCGCCCGCGCAGCCGATCCAGACGGCGCGCGTCGCGCCGACGATCGTGCGTCCGGGTTGGGATAACGTTCCGGCGCCGGCAGAACCGACCTACCGCTCTAACGTCAATGTAAAACACACGTTTGATAACTTCGTCGAAGGTAAATCCAACCAGCTGGCTCGCGCGGCGGCGCGTCAGGTTGCGGATAACCCCGGCGGCGCGTACAACCCACTGTTCCTTTATGGCGGTACCGGTTTGGGTAAAACCCACCTTTTACATGCGGTGGGTAACGGAATTGTGGCGCGTAAACCCAATGCGAAAGTGGTTTACATGCACTCAGAGCGTTTTGTACAGGACATGGTAAAAGCCCTGCAAAACAACGCTATTGAAGAATTTAAGCGCTATTACCGCTCCGTTGACGCCCTGTTGATCGATGACATTCAGTTTTTCGCTAATAAAGAGCGCTCGCAGGAAGAGTTTTTCCACACCTTTAACGCCCTGCTGGAAGGCAATCAGCAGATCATCCTGACGTCGGATCGCTATCCGAAGGAGATCAACGGGGTTGAGGATCGTCTGAAATCACGCTTCGGCTGGGGGCTGACGGTCGCGATCGAGCCGCCAGAGCTAGAAACCCGCGTGGCGATCCTGATGAAAAAAGCCGATGAAAACGACATTCGCCTGCCGGGCGAAGTCGCGTTCTTTATTGCTAAGCGCCTGCGCTCTAACGTACGTGAACTCGAAGGGGCACTGAACCGCGTTATTGCCAACGCCAACTTTACCGGCCGGGCGATCACCATCGATTTCGTGCGCGAAGCGCTGCGCGATCTGCTGGCTTTACAGGAAAAACTGGTCACCATCGACAATATTCAAAAGACGGTGGCGGAGTATTACAAAATTAAGGTAGCGGACCTGCTGTCTAAACGCCGCTCCCGTTCGGTGGCGCGCCCTCGGCAGATGGCGATGGCGCTGGCAAAAGAGCTGACCAACCACAGTCTGCCGGAAATCGGCGACGCGTTTGGCGGCCGCGACCATACCACCGTCCTGCACGCTTGCCGCAAGATTGAGCAACTGCGTGAAGAAAGCCACGATATCAAAGAAGATTTTTCCAATTTAATCAGAACATTATCCTCGTGACGCTATGAAATTTACCGTAGAACGTGAACATTTATTAAAACCGCTGCAACAGGTTAGCGGTCCTTTAGGTGGTCGTCCGACGCTACCGATTCTTGGCAACCTGCTCCTACAGGTTACCGATGGCGCGCTGTCGCTGACCGGTACCGATCTGGAAATGGAAATGGTCGCGCGCGTTGCGCTGATTCAGCCGCACGAAGCGGGAGCAACAACCGTTCCGGCGCGTAAATTTTTTGATATCTGCCGCGGCCTGCCTGAAGGCGCGGAGATCGCGGTCCAGCTGGAAGGCGAGCGCATGCTGGTGCGTTCCGGACGCAGCCGCTTTTCGCTGTCGACGCTGCCTGCGGCGGATTTCCCGAACCTCGATGACTGGCAGAGTGAAGTCGAATTCACCCTGCCGCAGGCGACCATGAAGCGTCTGATCGAAGCGACGCAGTTTTCAATGGCGCACCAGGACGTTCGCTATTACTTAAACGGTATGCTGTTTGAAACCGAGGGTAGCGAACTGCGCACCGTGGCGACCGACGGTCACCGCCTGGCGGTTTGCTCGATGCCGCTGGAAGAGTCGCTGCCCAATCATTCGGTGATCGTGCCGCGTAAAGGCGTGATTGAGCTGATGCGTATGCTCGACGGCGGCGATACCCCGCTGCGCGTGCAGATCGGCAGCAACAATATCCGCGCTCACGTTGGCGACTTTATCTTCACTTCTAAGCTGGTGGATGGACGTTTCCCTGACTATCGCCGCGTATTGCCGAAAAACCCGGATAAGCACCTGGATGCCGGCTGCGATATTCTCAAGCAGGCCTTTGCTCGCGCGGCGATTCTTTCTAACGAAAAATTCCGCGGCGTGCGACTGTACGTCAGTGAAAATCAGCTGAAAATCACCGCCAATAACCCGGAACAGGAAGAAGCGGAAGAAATTCTCGATGTCACCTATGCCGGGACCGAGATGGAAATCGGCTTTAACGTCAGCTATGTGCTGGACGTCCTGAACGCGCTAAAGTGTGAGAACGTGCGCATTCTGCTGACGGATTCCGTTTCGAGCGTGCAGATTGAGGATGCGGCCTCCCAATCCGCAGCCTACGTCGTCATGCCTATGCGATTGTAGAATCTGCAAAGGGGCTGGTTTACTTGCCATTTCGCCTTCCGGCAGTGCTCGAAATGCTCACGTACTTCGTGTACGCTCCGCTTTCTGCGCGCTGGCGGTAGACGAACTGGCTGCGACACCCACGCCCCTTGAATGATGACGAGCTGATATGTCGCTATCCCGACTCCTGATTAAAGATTTCCGCAATATTGAAAATGCGGATCTCGCCCTCTCTCCCGGCTTTAATTTCCTGGTTGGCGCCAACGGCAGCGGCAAAACCAGCGTACTTGAAGCTATCTACACGCTCGGCCACGGGCGGGCGTTTCGCAGTTTGCAGATTGGCCGCGTGATTCGTCACGAACAGGAGTCCTTTGTTCTGCACGGTCGCCTGCAGGGAGAAGAGCGAGAAGTATCTATCGGCCTGACGAAAGATAAACAGGGCGACAGCAAGGTGCGTATCGACGGTACCGATGGGCATAAAGTGGCTGAGCTGGCTCATCTGATGCCGATGCAGCTGATTACCCCCGAGGGGTTTACTTTACTCAACGGCGGCCCCAAATACAGAAGAGCGTTCCTTGACTGGGGATGCTTTCACAACGAAGCCGGATTCTTTACCGCCTGGAGCAACCTGAAGCGTCTGGTGAAGCAGCGCAACGCCGCGCTGCGTCAGGTAAGCCGCTATGCCCAGCTGCGGCCATGGGATCTGGAGCTGATCCCGCTGGCGGAGCAAATCAGCCGCTGGCGGGCCGAATATAGCGCCGCTATCGTCGAAGACATGGCGGATACCTGTCGGCAGTTTTTGCCGGAGTTCGCTCTCACTTTTTCTTTCCAGCGCGGCTGGGAGAAAGAAACGGATTATGCCGAGGTGCTGGAGCGAAATTTCGAACGCGATCGCATGCTAACCTATACCGCCCACGGCCCGCACAAAGCGGATTTCCGCATTCGTGCCGATGGCGCGCCGGTAGAGGATACATTGTCACGCGGGCAGCTTAAGCTGCTGATGTGCGCCCTACGACTGGCGCAAGGCGAGTTTCTGACCCGCGAAAGCGGGCGGCGCTGCCTGTACCTGATAGATGATTTTGCCTCGGAACTTGACGACGCGCGGCGCGGGCTACTTGCCAGCCGCTTAAAAGCCACGCAGTCGCAGGTTTTCGTCAGCGCCATTAGCGCTGAACACGTTATGGACATGTCGGACGAAAATTCGAAGATGTTTACCGTGGAAAAGGGTAAAATAGCGGATTAACCTAAGATAAAATGAGCGAGAAACGTTGATGTCGAATTCTTATGACTCCTCCAGTATCAAAGTCCTGAAAGGGCTGGATGCGGTGCGTAAGCGCCCGGGTATGTATATCGGCGACACGGATGACGGCACCGGTCTGCACCACATGGTATTCGAGGTTGTGGATAACGCTATCGACGAAGCGCTCGCAGGTTACTGTAAAGACATCGTTGTTACTATCCACAGCGATAACTCCGTCTCCGTCCAGGATGACGGTCGCGGTATTCCGACTGGTATTCACCCCGAAGAGGGCGTGTCGGCGGCGGAAGTGATCATGACCGTTCTGCACGCGGGCGGTAAATTCGATGATAACTCCTATAAAGTTTCCGGTGGTCTGCACGGCGTAGGCGTTTCCGTGGTTAACGCCCTGTCGCAGAAACTGGAGCTGGTCATTCAGCGCGATAACAAAATTCACCGTCAGATTTACGCGCATGGCGTGCCGCAGGCGCCGCTCGCGGTTACCGGCGAAACCGAAAAAACCGGCACCATGGTGCGTTTCTGGCCGAGCTACGAAACCTTCACCAACGTGGTCGAATTCGAATACGAGATTCTGGCAAAACGCCTGCGCGAGCTGTCGTTCCTGAACTCCGGTGTGTCGATTCGCCTGCGCGATAAGCGCGACGGTAAAGAGGATCATTTCCACTACGAAGGCGGTATTAAAGCGTTCGTAGAATATCTGAATAAAAACAAAACGCCGATCCACCCGAATATCTTCTATTTCTCCACCGAAAAAGACGGCATCGGCGTTGAAGTTGCGCTGCAGTGGAACGATGGTTTCCAGGAAAACATCTACTGTTTTACCAACAACATTCCGCAGCGCGACGGCGGTACTCACCTTGCTGGCTTCCGTGCGGCGATGACCCGTACCCTGAACGCCTACATGGATAAAGAAGGCTACAGCAAAAAAGCGAAAGTCAGCGCCACCGGCGACGATGCCCGTGAAGGCCTGATCGCTGTGGTCTCCGTGAAGGTGCCGGATCCGAAGTTCTCCTCGCAGACCAAAGACAAGCTGGTCTCCTCTGAGGTGAAATCGGCGGTCGAACAGCAGATGAACGAACTGCTGAACGAATACCTGCTGGAAAATCCGTCTGACGCCAAAATCGTAGTCGGTAAAATCATCGACGCGGCGCGCGCGCGCGAAGCCGCACGTCGGGCGCGTGAAATGACCCGCCGTAAAGGCGCGCTGGACCTGGCGGGCCTGCCGGGCAAGCTGGCGGACTGTCAGGAACGCGACCCCGCGCACTCTGAATTGTACTTAGTGGAAGGGGACTCTGCGGGCGGCTCTGCGAAACAGGGGCGTAACCGTAAGAACCAGGCGATTCTGCCGCTGAAAGGTAAAATCCTTAACGTTGAGAAAGCGCGCTTTGACAAAATGCTCGCGTCTCAGGAAGTGGCGACGCTGATTACCGCGTTGGGCTGCGGCATTGGCCGTGATGAGTACAACCCGGACAAACTGCGCTACCACAGCATCATCATCATGACCGATGCGGACGTCGACGGCTCGCACATTCGTACGCTGCTGTTGACCTTCTTCTATCGTCAGATGCCGGAAATCGTTGAGCGCGGACACGTCTACATTGCCCAGCCGCCGCTGTACAAAGTGAAGAAAGGCAAGCAGGAACAGTACATTAAAGACGACGAAGCGATGGATCAGTACCAAATCTCCATCGCGCTGGATGGCGCCACTTTGCATACCAACGCCAACGCGCCGGCCTTAGCCGGCGAGCCGCTGGAGAGACTGGTTGCCGAGTATAACGCCACGCAGAAAATGATTACGCGTATGGAACGTCGTTATCCTAAAGCCCTGCTGAAAGAGCTTATCTATCAGCCGACGCTGGCAGAGGCCGACCTGGCGAACGAGCAGACCGTAACGCGCTGGATCAACGCCCTGGTGAGCGAGCTGAACGAGAAAGAGCAGCACGGCAGCCAGTGGAAATTTGATGTCCGCGAGAACGCCGAGCTGCAGCAGTTTGAGCCGATCGTTCGCGTCCGTACCCACGGCGTGGATACCGACTACCCGCTGGATCACGAGTTTGTCACCGGGCCGGAATACCACCGTATCTGCGCGCTGGGCGAAACGCTGCGCGGTCTGATTGAAGACGATGCCTTTATCGAGCGCGGCGAGCGTCGTCAGCCGGTGGCCAGCTTCGAACAGGCGCTGGACTGGCTGGTGAAAGAGTCCCGTCGCGGCCTTTCTATCCAGCGCTATAAAGGTCTTGGTGAGATGAACCCGGATCAGCTGTGGGAAACCACCATGGATCCGGACAGCCGCCGCATGCTGCGCGTGACCGTTAAGGACGCGATTGCCGCTGACCAGCTGTTCACGACCCTGATGGGGGACGCCGTTGAACCACGTCGCGCCTTTATCGAAGAGAACGCCCTCAAAGCGGCAAACATCGATATTTAATCGTCGTATACCGCCATACTCAGGCCGCGCATTTAGCGCGGCTTTTTTATGGGCGCAGGCCTATCCAGCGACATCACGGACGGTAAACGGCTAGCGAGCGTATCGACGGCAATTCTCACTCTCAGCGGCAGATGAGGCGTCTGTTGCCAGACCGCGTGAACGTCGAAGCGCACATCCGGTGCCTGCTTTAACAGCGGGACGAGTTTTCCCTCATGAATTTCTTTACTGACCATCCAGCAGGGCAGCCATGCAATACCGTGTCCGGCCAGCGCAGCGTCGCAGATCGCCTGCAAATCATCCATATTGAGCGATGAACGGGGAGTAAAGGTATGCGAGGCACCTTCGCTGTCCATCAGCTGCCAGGATAGCACTCTGCCTGCCTGCAGATAGTTAATGGCCGCATGATGGGGTAAATCATCAACGCTTTGCGGCGTCCCCTTCTTCTGCAGATAATCCGGCGCGGCGCACAGTACCATGCGGTGTTCTCCCAGCCTTCTGGCGACCAGAACGCTGCTGTCCTGAAGCGTGCCGTTACGTACCGCCATATCAAACCCTTCCTCGACGAGATCCACAACGCGGTCGCTGAATGACATCTCCAGCTCAAGGTCTGGATGTTCCTGCGCCAGCGCGATCAGCAGCGGGGCGACGCACTGGCGGCCAAACAGCACCGGCATGGCAACGCGCAGGCGGCCACTGACCTGCTGTTTCCCCGTTTCCAGTAGCGATTCTGCGCCCCGAATTTCCTCCAGCGCGCGCAGGCAGTGTTCATAAAAAAGGGCGCCGCTGTCGGTCAGGCTTTGGCTGCGGGTCGTACGTTGAAACAGACGTACCCCCAGTCGCTCCTCAAGGCGAGCGATGCTCTTTCCCACCGCCGAACGCGACAAATGCAAACGGATTGCGGCCTGCGCAAAACTGCCCGCCTCAACGGCGGCCACAAAAACGGGGATATCCTTCAGCGTATTGGACATAAATTGTTTCTTTTTTGGCGTCAATAGTGGGAAAAGTTATCGCCACTGGCGACTCTGAGTCAACGGTAGACTGTCGATACTGAAGCTTATTTGATTCCAGGAGAAAAAAGATGACAGAGACAATGCAACGCTGGTCGATGAACGCCCTAGGGCGCGAGAATCTCAAACTCACCCAGGCGCCCGTGCCGCAGCCCGGCCCGGGAGAAGTCCGCGTACGGGTGAATGCCGTTGCGCTCAACTACCGCGATAAAATGGTTATCGAAGGCTCCATGCCGATCGCGCTTTCCTTCCCGTTTACGCCGGCATCCGATATGGCGGGCGTGGTGGAAAGCACGGGAGAGGGCGTCACGCGTTTTAAACCCGGCGCTCGCGTCATCTCGACCTTTTTCCCGGAGTGGATCGACGGTAGGCCAACAGCGGACGCCCGCACTTTGCCCTATAAAACGACCGGCGGTTACTTTCAGGGGATGCTGGCTGAGTACGTGATTGTGAATGAAAACGGGTTGGTGGCCGCTCCGGAATCCCTGGATGACGCAGAGGCCAGCACGTTACCCTGCGCCGGGCTTACCGCATGGTTCGCGCTGGTGGAGCGCGGTCATTTGCGCGCCGGGCAATCGGTACTGGTGCAGGGCACGGGCGGTGTGGCGATATTCGCTTTGCAAATTGCCAAAGCGCAGGGGGCGGAGGTTTTTGTCACGTCGGGAAGCGATGAAAAACTGGTGCGGGCTAAGCAACTCGGCGCCGATTATGGCATCAACCGGCTTAAAGGTGACTGGGCTGAAGGAATATACGAACTGACGAGCGATCGCGGCATCGACCACATCATTGAAACCGTTGGCGGGGAGAACCTGAGGCATTCCCTGCGCGCCGTGGCGGTTCATGGGCGTATTTCGGTCATCGGCGTGCTGGCGGGCACTGAAATCTCGCTGCCCGCGGGCGAATTGTTGCTGAAATCCCCGGTGATTCAGGGGATTGGCGTCGGGCACCGTCGTGCGCTGGAAGATTTCGTTCGCGCCGTTGACGTGACCGGGTTGAAGCCTGTGATTGAGCACCGTTACCGCTTTAACCAGCTTGAACAGGCGCTGGAACACCTCGATCGCGGGGCGTTTGGCAAAATTGTGCTCACCCGCGAGTAAGACTCCGTTCCCCGGATCTTGCCTAAAAGGGGGGATTCTGCTGCGCAATGTAGCTCTATTTTTGTGGGCTTAATCGCGTTAGCATGAGTAAGGACTCATCTTACCCGGGGATTTCATGGCTATTAAACTGATTGCAATCGATATGGACGGCACGCTCCTGCTGCCTGACCATACTATCTCTCCTGCGGTGAAAACCGCGATTGCCGCAGCCCGTGAACGCGGCGTTAACGTGGTGCTGACCACCGGCCGTCCTTACGCTGGCGTGCACAGTTATCTGAAAGAACTGCATATGGAGCAGCCTGGAGATTACTGCATCACCTATAACGGTGCTTTAGTGCAGAAGGCGAGCGACGGCAGTACCGTTGCACAAACCGCGCTGGGCTACGACGACTACCGCTATCTGGAACAGCTGGCCCGCGATGTCGGCTCCCACTTCCACGCGCTCGACCGCAATACCCTGTATACCGCGAACCGCGATGTGAGCTATTACACGGTACATGAATCCTACGTGGCGACGATCCCGTTGGTCTTCTGTGAAGCAGAAAATATGGATCCGAATATTCAGCTGCTGAAAGTGATGATGATCGATGAGCCGGCGATTCTGGATCAGGCTATCGCCCGCATTCCGGCTGAAGTGAAAGAGAAATACACCGTGCTGAAAAGCGCGCCGTACTTCCTTGAAATTCTTGATAAACGCGTCACCAAAGGCACTGGCGTGAAATCGCTGGCCGATGCGTTGGGTATCAAAGCGGAAGAGGTGATGGCGATTGGCGATCAGGAAAACGACATCGCGATGATTGAATACGCCGGTGTCGGCGTAGCAATGGACAATGCGATTCCGGCAGTCAAAGAAGCGGCAAACTTTATCACAAAATCTAACCTGGAAGACGGTGTAGCGTATGCTATTGAAAAATATGTCTTAAACTAAAGGTCTCTTTCTGAAAAACCCGCGTTTATCGCGGGTTTTTTTATGCTCTAAGTTTACCCCGCCGCAAGATCCCCAAACCGAATTGTCGTTTTTGTGATCTAAATTGTAGTACAACATGTTTGTATTGTACTACATTGTGTCCATAGAGATGACGAGTGGTATCACGTTAGTACTACAAAGTTGCGGTTAAATCCGCCTGTCGCGGTAAAGTAGAGGGAGACATCCAGAGCATAAGGACTCTCCATGACTCTCAATAAAACCGATCGCATTGTCATCACGTTGGGCAAGCAGATTGTCAGCGGCAAATACGTTCCCGGCTCTGCGCTGCCCGCGGAAGCCGACCTGTGTGAGGAGTTCGCCACCTCGCGCAATATCATTCGCGAAGTGTTCCGTTCGTTGATGGCTAAGCGGCTGATTGAAATGAAGCGCTATCGCGGCGCGTTCGTTGCGCCGCGTAACCAGTGGAATTATCTCGACACCGACGTTTTACAGTGGGTGCTGGAGAGTGATTACGACCCGCGGCTGATTAGCGCGATGAGCGAGGTACGTAACCTGGTTGAACCCGCGATTGCCCGCTGGGCGGCAGAGCGCGCGACGTCGAGCGATCTGGCGCAAATAGAAGAAGCGCTCAATGACATGATCGCCAACAATCAGGACAGAGAGGCGTTTAACGAGGCGGATATTCGCTATCACGAGGCGGTGCTGCAGTCGGTGCATAACCCGGTACTGCAACAGCTCAACGTAGCGATCAGCTCGCTGCAGCGGGCGGTATTTGAAAGAACGTGGATGGGCGATGAGGCCAACATGCCGAAAACGCTCCAGGAACATAAGGCGCTGTTTGACGCCATCCGGCATCAGGACAGCGAAGCGGCGGAGCAGGCGGCGCTCACCATGATCGCCAGCTCGACACGAAGGCTGAAGGAAATCACATGACATCTCGCTACATCGCAATTGACTGGGGATCGACCAACCTGCGCGCCTGGCTTTATCAGGACGACCAGTGCCTGGAGAGCAGGCAATCGGAAGCTGGCGTCACGCGCCTGAACGGACATTCCCCCGCAGCGGTGTTTAGCGAAATAACCACGGGCTGGCGCGACAGCGCTACCCCGGTAGTGATGGCGGGAATGGTCGGCAGTAACGTCGGCTGGAAGGTGGCGGCCTATTTGCCCGTTCCCGTTGATTTCTCCGCCATTGGCCAACAATTGACGCCCGTTGGCGACAAAGTCTGGATTATTCCCGGGCTCTGCGTCTCTCGAGACGATAACCAGAATGTGATGCGCGGCGAAGAGACTCAGCTCCTCGGCGCGCGGATGATTACCCCTTCTTCCGTCTACGTGATGCCCGGCACCCACTGCAAATGGGTGCAGGCCGACCGCCAACAAATTAACGACTTTCGCACGGTGATGACCGGCGAACTGCATCATCTTCTGCTGCGCCACTCGCTGGTCGGCGCCGGGTTACCGGAGCAGGTCTCCGCCCCCGGCGCGTTTAACGCCGGGCTTGAGCGCGGCCTTCATTCGCCAGACATTCTGCCGCGGCTTTTTGAGGTGCGCGCTTCGCACGTGCTGGGGTCGCTGCCGCGCGAGCAGGTCAGCGAGTTTCTGTCGGGGCTGCTGATTGGCGCGGAAGTCGCCACCCTGAGCCAACGCTTTCACGACTCGCAGGTCGCCATTGTCGGCGGCGAGGCGCTAGCGAACCGCTATCAGCAGGCCCTGAGCGCCATTGGCCGTCAGACCACCGTGGTGTCGGGTGACAACGCATTTCAGACAGGAATAAGGAGCATCATCCATGCAGTGGCAAACTAACTTACCGCTTATCGCTATCCTGCGCGGGATCAAGCCGGAAGAGGCGCTGGCGCATGTGGGGGCGGTGATTGACGCCGGATTTGACGCCGTAGAAATTCCGCTCAACTCACCGCAGTGGGAAAAGAGTATTCCCGCCGTTGTTGAGGCTTATGGCGATAAAGCCCTGATTGGCGCAGGCACTGTGCTTAATACAGAACGGGTGGATCAGCTTGCCCAAATGGGCTGCAGGCTTATCGTCACGCCCAATATTCAGCCCGAGGTCATTCGCCGTGCGGTGAGCTACGGCATGACGGTCTGTCCGGGATGCGCGACGGCGACAGAAGCGTTCGCCGCGCTGGACGCCGGGTCTCAGGCGTTGAAAGTCTTCCCTTCTTCGGCTTTTGGCCCTGACTACATCAAAGCGTTAAAAGCCGTTTTGCCGCCGGAGGTGCCCGTTTTTGCGGTGGGCGGCGTGACGCCGGAAAATCTGGCGCAGTGGATAAAAGCAGGCTGTACCGGCGCCGGGTTGGGCAGCGATCTTTATCGCGCAGGCCAATCCATAGAGCGTACCCAACGGCAGGCGACAGCATTTGTTAAAGCGTATCGAGAGGCAGTGCAATGAAAATAACCAAACTCACCACGTATCGTTTACCCCCGCGCTGGATGTTTTTAAAAATTGAGACCGACGAAGGCGTGGTTGGCTGGGGCGAGCCCGTGATTGAAGGGCGCGCGCGCACCGTAGAGGCGGCGGTGCATGAGCTCGGCGATTATCTGATAGGCCAGGATCCGGCGCGGATTAACGACCTGTGGCAGGTGATGTACCGCGCGGGCTTTTACCGCGGCGGTCCGATTTTAATGAGCGCCATCGCCGGTATCGATCAGGCGCTGTGGGATATTAAAGGCAAAGTGATGAACGCGCCGGTCTGGCAGTTGATGGGCGGCCTGGTGCGCGACAAAATCAAAGCCTACAGCTGGGTTGGCGGAGATCGTCCGGCGGAGGTGATTGACGGTATCAAAAAGCTGCGCGGAATTGGTTTTGATACCTTTAAATTAAACGGCTGCGAAGAGCTGGGGCTTATCGATAACTCGCGCGCGGTGGATGCCGCGGTGAATACCGTCGCGCAAATTCGCGAAGCGTTCGGCAATGAAATTGAGTTCGGCCTCGATTTCCACGGTCGCGTTAGCGCGCCAATGGCGAAGGTGCTGATTAAAGAGCTGGAGCAATATCGCCCGCTGTTTATTGAAGAGCCGGTTCTTGCCGAACAGGCGGAATATTATTCGCGGCTGGCGGCGCAAACCTCGATTCCTATCGCGGCGGGCGAACGCATGTTCTCGCGCTTCGAGTTTAAACGCGTGCTGGAAGCGGGTGGGCTGGCCATTCTCCAACCCGATCTGTCGCACGCCGGTGGTATTACCGAGTGCTATAAAATCGCCGGAATGGCCGAAGCCTACGACGTGGCGCTGGCGCCGCACTGCCCGCTGGGACCTGTTGCGCTTGCCGCCTGCCTGCACGTCGACTTTGTCTCATATAACGCCGTCTTCCAGGAGCAGAGTATGGGTATTCACTATAACAAGGGCGCGGAATTACTCGACTTTGTGAAAAATAAAGAGGACTTCAATATGGAAGGCGGTTTCTTTAAACCATTAATGAAGCCCGGGCTTGGCGTAGAAATAGATGAAGCGCGGGTCGTGGAATTAAGTCAGAACGCGCCGGACTGGCGTAATCCGTTGTGGCGGCATGAGGATGGTAGCGTCGCCGAATGGTAAATGCGCGTCATACTTTGCGCTGCTGATGCGTTGGCTGCATTTTCTTATCCCAGTCACATACTAATGTATGCTCCTGGGAATGCGAAAATTTGCCACCTTTCCCCAGCACAAATTATTTAGCGCATTACGGTTAAGTTATTAATAAAAAATTTAAATAAACCCTCTGTAAATTACCGGGCATGGTGAGCGGCCTCGCTATGCCCAAAATCTGGAGACAGATTGCGATGGATATTTCAGTTACAGCTGCAAAACCCGGGCGTCGTCGCTATTTGACGCTGATAATGATCTTTATTACCGTGGTGATTTGTTATGTTGACCGCGCTAACCTTGCCGTGGCATCGGCGCATATTCAGGAAGAGTTTGGTATAACCAAAGCGGAAATGGGATATGTATTTTCCGCTTTCGCGTGGCTGTATACGCTTTGCCAGATTCCCGGCGGCTGGTTCCTTGACCGCGTGGGCTCAAGGCTAACCTACTTTATCGCTATTTTTGGCTGGTCGGTGGCGACGCTGCTTCAGGGATTTGCCACCGGGCTTATGTCGTTGATTGGCCTGCGCGCAATTACCGGGATATTTGAAGCGCCGGCGTTTCCAACCAATAATCGCATGGTGACCAGCTGGTTTCCGGAACACGAGCGCGCATCAGCCGTCGGTTTTTACACCTCAGGACAGTTTGTCGGGCTGGCATTTCTGACCCCACTGTTAATCTGGATTCAGGAAATGCTGAGCTGGCACTGGGTATTTATCGTTACCGGCGCTATCGGGATTGTATGGTCACTTATTTGGATAAAGGTCTATCAACCGCCGCGCCTGACGAAAAGCATCAGCAAAGCCGAACTGGATTATATTCGCGACGGCGGTGGCCTGGTGGACGGCGATGCGCCCGTTAAAAAAGAGGCGCGCCAGCCGCTGACCAAAGCCGACTGGAAGCTGGTATTCCATCGCAAACTGATAGGTGTTTACCTGGGACAGTTTGCCGTGACCTCGACACTGTGGTTCTTCCTGACCTGGTTCCCCAACTATCTGACACAGGAAAAGGGGATTACGGCGCTGAAAGCGGGCTTTATGACCACGGTTCCGTTCCTTGCCGCCTTTGTTGGCGTGCTGCTCTCCGGCTGGCTGGCGGACAGGCTGGTAAGAAAAGGCTTCTCGTTAGGCGCCGCGCGTAAAACCCCGATTATCTGCGGCCTGCTGATCTCGACCTGCATCATGGGCGCAAACTATACCAACGATCCGGTGTGGATTATGGTCCTGATGGCGTTAGCGTTTTTCGGTAACGGCTTCGCTTCGATTACCTGGTCGCTGGTCTCTTCGCTTGCGCCAATGAGGCTTATTGGGCTGACGGGGGGGATGTTTAATTTCGTCGGCGGGCTGGGCGGTATCACCGTTCCGCTGGTAGTGGGCTATCTGGCTCAGGACTATGGTTTTGCGCCTGCGCTGGTTTATATTTCCGTTATTGCGTTGGTTGGCGCACTCTCTTACATCCTGCTGGTGGGGGATGTTAAACGAGTAGGCTAATCCTTTCCGATACTATACCCTGATGCGAAAGTCTCGCATCAGGGTATCTTTATGAAACAAGTCACCTTTGCTCTCCGTCATCATCAGCTTACCAACACCCGCACCTGGACGGCGGACAGCCGGTGGCTGGTTTTTGACGTTCGTCCCTCAGGCGCCTCCTTTACTGGCGAAACGATTGAGCGGGTAAATGTCGATACGGGAGAAGTTGAGATCCTCTACCGAACCGGACAAGGTGCGTACGTTGGCGTGGTGACCGTTCATCCATCGGAAGATAAATATGTCTTCATCCACGGCCCGGAAAACCCTGACGAGCGCTGGCATTACGATTTCCACCATCGTCGCGGCGTGGTGACGTATCAGGGGGAAACGCGCAACCTTGATGCGATGGATATCACTCCGCCCTATACCCCCGGCGCGCTGCGCGGCGGCAGCCATGTGCATGTTTTTAGCCCGAACGGCGAGCTCGTCAGCTTTACCTATAACGACCACGTGTTGCATGAACGCGATCCGGCGCTGGATTTGCGCAACGTTGGCGTGGCGGTTCCCTATGGCCCGGTAGTACCGCGTGGGGATCATCCGCGGCAATACGGCGGTAGCCACTGGTGCGTGCTGGTCAGCCACACAACGTCATCCCCCGTGCCGGGCAGCGACGAGATTAATCGTGCCTATGAAGAAGGCTGGGTCGGCGACCGGGCGCTGGCGTTTATTGGCGATACGCGAGCGATAAACGGCGACAAAGTGCCGGAGCTGTTTATTGTCGCGTTGCCGCAGAGCGAGCAGGGCTGGAAGCAGTCTGGCGATGCGCCGCTGGCAGGAACGCAAACCACGATGCCGGCGCCTCCTGCCGGCGTGGTTCAGCGTCGCTTAACGTTTACCCATGAACGTCGTTATCCGGGGCTGGTGACTACGCCCCGTCATTGGGTACGCGCCAATCCGCAGGCAACGGAGATTGCTTTTCTGATGCGCGATGAGGCCGGCGTGGTGCAAATGTGGCTTATCTCGCCTCAGGGTGACGGGCTGCGGCAGTTGACCCACAACCGCTCCGATATCCAGTCGGCGTTTAACTGGCATCCGTCGGGGAAATGGTTGGGCTTTGTGCTGGAAAACCGAATCGCGCTTTGTGATGCGCTGAGCGGGGAAATCCTCTTTTTGACCGACGGACATACCAATCCGCCATCGGCCGAAGCGATCGTCTTTTCGCCAGACGGCAAACAGCTTGCCTGGATGGAAGAGGTAGACGGTTACCGCCAGCTATGGGTAACCGCAACGGGGCGCTAAATTACTGATTAGTCATCCGCGCTGGCGGGATCACGGAGTTGGTCGCCAGCGTCTCTTTCTCACTCTTTTCGACGCGCGATTTGACCGAGCTGTCGGTGCGGAACATATCCCACGGCAGCAGCAGCGTGTCCATTACCGCCGTAAGGGGCATATCCAGCGCCACAAGGGATTTCGTTCCCCAGTTGGCATCGCTATCTCCCAGCATTTGCGCGCTGGCGCGCGTTCCCGGATAGGTTCCTTCCTTACCGCCGGTATGTGACATCACGCTGGAGCAACCGCCTACACTTATCATCCCGCTAAACAGGACCAGCTTTAACAGACCGTTTTTCATCATTTTTCCGTCATCGTTACGGGCGTTGATAGAACCTTCAATGTACAAAAAATTCAGAGCGCCGCCGGTAATGGCGCGGTCTGAAGAATGGCGTACATATCGGTTATATCGGGCCATTCCATGGATGCATAGTGCGATTGCGCCGCACTGTGGCAGGCGTCGCACTTTGCCTTTTGTGCTGTCACTCCAGTCTAAGCAATAGACCGCAAACTGCAAAAAAAATTGCCCTCTTCACCTTGAAAAGGGCATGGATATACCCATTTTAGGAATGTGTCACTCAGAGAATACGCCGAATGGGTATTCCGCTTAATAACGACCTGTCCATGATGGAAGGTCAGATAATTCTCGCTGATTTCAGGAGCTATGTATTATGCGTAATTTCGATCTCTCCCCGCTGTATCGTTCTGCTATTGGTTTCGACCGCCTTTTCAATCTGTTAGAAAATAATCAAAGCCAGAGTAATGGCGGCTACCCTCCGTACAACGTTGAGTTAGTAGACGAGAACAACTACCGCATCGCGATTGCCGTGGCCGGTTTTGCCGAGAGCGAACTGGAAATTACCGCTCAGGATAATCTGCTTATCGTGAAAGGCGCCCATGCCGCCGAACAGAAAGAGCGTACTTATCTTTATCAGGGCATCGCTGAACGCAATTTTGAGCGTAAATTCCAGCTGGCGGAAAATATCCATATTCGCGGCGCCAACCTGGTAAACGGCCTGCTGTATATCGACCTCGAGCGAGTGATTCCCGAAGCGAATAAACCGCGCCGTATCGAGATCAACTAATTTCCTCGGGCCGCCAACGCGGCCCGGTATTAATGTAAAAATCTGCCTGCCGTCAGGGGGCAAATGCGAATCCGCAGGATTTGCAGCTATCCACTCGCTTCTTAGAAGGAGAAACACAATGCGTAACTACGATTTATCCCCGCTGCTGCGTCAATGGATCGGTTTTGACAAACTGGCCAACGCGCTGCAAACCGCCGGTGAAAGCCAGACCTTCCCGCCTTATAACATCGAAAAAAGCGACGACAACCACTATCGCATTACCCTTGCGCTGGCCGGTTTCCGTCAGGAAGATTTGGATATCCAGCTTGAAGGCACGCGCCTGACGGTAAAAGGCGCGCCGCAGCAGCCGGAAAAAGAGACCAAATGGCTGCATCAGGGGCTGGTTAACCAGGCCTTTAGCCTGAGCTTTACGCTTGCCGAAAATATGGAAGTCTCCGGGGCTACCTTTACCAACGGCCTGCTGCATATCGATCTGACCCGTAACGAGCCGGAACAGATCGCACCGCAGCGCATCGCCATCAGCGAGCGCCCCGCGTTAGATAGCTAATTAAGCTAACCACCCATAAAGCCCCGATTTTCGGGGCTTTTTTGTGCGCGAGAGCGCATTAAATCCCCTTGCTGCAATAGATGTTTCAGTTTAAAAAATAATCAGGTTTTATAGGCTCACTGAAACAAAGGATATGTAATGAACGAACAGTAGCCGTTTGAAGCGATTAAAAATAGGGATGAGGCGGGAAGAGAGTACTGGTCTGCCCGGGCGTTAGCAAAACTGCTTGAATACTCGGAATATCGACACTTTAATCCCGTGATAATTAAGGCAACTGAAGCCTGTGCGAATAGTGGTCATGCTATTAGCGACCATTTCGAAGAGATCCTCGCTATGGTCAAGACAGGTTCGGGAGCGCAAAGAGAACTTAAGGATATTAAGCTCTCCCGCTATGCCTGCTATCTGGTTGTGCAAAATGGCGATCCATCGAAACCGGTGATTGCCGCAGGGCAAACCTACTTTGCTTTGCAAACTCGTCGCCAGGAGCTGGAAGACGATCAAACGTTTAAATCACTACGAGAGGATGAAAAGCGACTGTTTCTGCGCAATGAGCTTACTGAACATAATAAACATCTGGTTGAAACGGCCCAACAGGCAGGCGTGGAGACAACGCTGGATTTTGCCATCTTCCAGAACCATGGCTATAAAGGCCTCTATGGCGGACTGGATCAAAAAGCGATTCACGAGCGTAAGAAGCTGAAGAAAAGCCAAAAAATTCTCGACCATATGGAGTCTACTGAACTTGCAGACAACCTGTTTCGCGCTACTCAAACGGAAGAAAAACTACGCCGGGATGAGGTTGATACGAAGCAGTTGGCCAATCAAACCCATTATGAAGTAGGTACAAAAAGTACGCCAGACTATCAAAGAACTTGGCGGCACGATGCCGGAAGCGCTTCCTTCCCCGGAGAAAAGTATTCAGCAGCTAAAAATCGCCGCGAAAAAGAAATGTTCCCCTGAGTCATAAACCTGATCCCGTGATTATTGTGCGCCAGGCGGCATACAGCCTGGTGAGTACCGGTCATAATCCTCATTGTGAGTAATGTTATACACAGGGAAGAGACGATGAGTGATATAGCATTGACCGTTAGCGTATTGGCGCTGGTGGCGGTCGTCGGATTGTGGATCGGCAATGTAAAAGTGCGCGGTGTCGGCTTCGGTATCGGAGGCGTGCTGTTTGGCGGCATCATCGTCGGCCACTTTGTGGACCAGGCGGGCATTACGCTCAGTAGCCCAATGCTGCACTTTATTCAGGAATTCGGCCTGATTCTCTTTGTGTATACCATCGGTATCCAGGTTGGGCCGGGCTTCTTCGCCTCGCTGCGCGTCTCCGGCCTGCGGCTGAACCTCTTCGCCATTCTGATCGTCATTCTCGGCGGCCTGGTCACCGCGGTCCTGCATAAACTGTTCGATATCCCTCTTCCCGTGGTGCTCGGTATCTTCTCCGGCGCGGTAACCAACACGCCTGCGCTGGGCGCCGGGCAGCAGATCCTGCGCGACCTTGGCGTACCGCTTGATACCGTCGATCAGATGGGGATGAGCTACGCCATGGCCTATCCGTTTGGCATCTGCGGCATTTTGCTGACCATGTGGCTGGTGCGACTGTTTTTCCGCATCAACGTCGAGAAAGAAGCCCAGCAGTTTGACGAGATCAGCGGCAACGGCCATGCGCATCTCCAGACCATCAACGTGCGGGTCGAAAACCCGAACCTGAACAATATGGCGATTCAGGATGTGCCGATGCTTAACAGCGACAAGCTGATCTGCTCGCGCCTCAAGCGTGAGGAGATGCTAATGGTGCCCGCGCCGAATACCCTGATTCAGCTTGGGGACCTGCTGCACTTGGTCGGGCGACCGGAGGATTTACACAATGCCCAGCTGGTGATTGGCAAGGAGGTTTCCACTTCGCTCTCCACGCGCGGCACCGATCTGAAAGTCGAGCGCGTGGTGGTCACTAACGAAAAAGTGTTAGGTAAAAGAATTCGCGATCTGCACTTTAAACAGCGCTACGACGTGGTGATTTCGCGCCTCAATCGCGCCGGGGTTGAACTGGTGGCCAGCAGCCATGCTAGCCTGCAGTTCGGTGATATTCTCAACCTGGTCGGCCGTCCGGAGGCGATTGACGCGGTGGCCGCTGAGCTTGGCAACGCCCAGCAAAAACTGCAGCAGGTGCAGATGTTGCCGGTATTCATCGGCATTGGCTTAGGCGTGCTGCTGGGCTCTATTCCGCTGTTTATTCCGGGGTTCCCGGCGGCGTTGAAGCTGGGTCTGGCCGGAGGGCCGCTGATAATGGCGCTGATCCTCGGGCGTATCGGCAGCATCGGTAAGCTGTACTGGTTTATGCCGCCCAGCGCCAACCTCGCGCTGCGCGAGCTGGGTATTGTGCTGTTCCTGGCGGTGGTTGGGCTGAAATCCGGCGGCGACTTTGTGGCGACGCTGATTGAAGGTGACGGCATGAGCTGGATTGTCTACGGCATCTTTATCACCGCTATCCCACTGCTGGCTGTCGGTATTCTGGCGCGGATGCTGGCGAAGATGAACTACCTGACCCTATGCGGCATGCTGGCCGGTTCAATGACCGATCCGCCCGCGCTGGCCTTTGCCAACAACCTGCATGCCACCAGCGGCGCGGCGGCGCTCTCTTACGCGACCGTTTATCCGCTGGTCATGTTCTTACGTATTATTACGCCGCAGCTACTGGCGGTGCTGTTCTGGGGGATAGGTTAACGGATTCTCCGCCTGGACACGCCGCAGGTGGTAGTCCACCTGATACTCGCTGGCGTTACGGAACATCACCGAGTAGTTAAGAAACTCGCCGCTGTCGCTGTAGGAAAGAGAGGTTATACGCAGCAGCGGCGTCTGTTCCGGCACGTTCATCGACTGCGCCAGCTGCCTGTCCGCCAGCACCGGCGACAGCGTTTCATAGTTACCGCTAATGGTTATTCCACACTCCTTCTCGATGTAATCGAACTTCGACCCTTCCAGATGCACCAGCGATAGATTGCGAAACAGCTTCACCGGCATATAGCTGTCTTCCAGCATTAGCGGCTTGCCATCGACATAGCGCACCCGGCGCGAGAAGTAGATCCGTTCATCAATTTGTATCCGCAGCAGGCTGGCGATAGCCGGGGGGGCGGGCATCACCTCAAAAACCAATACCCGGCTGACCACCTCTTTACCCTGCTTGCGCAGCACCTCGGCCAGACCGGTCAGATTGCTGGTTTCATGATGCAGGTCTTTACGGGCGACGTAGGTGCCGGAGCCGTGTCGACGCACCACCAGCCCCCAGGCGACCAGCAGATCTATCGCCTTGCGGATGGTCATGCGCGCGACGCCAAACTCTTCCGCCAGCTTTTTTTCGCCGGGAAGCGGGCTGCCGACCTCGAAATCGGAGGAGTTCAGCCGCAGACGTAGTCTGTCAGCGATAGATTTGTAGATCACCAGTAGACCTCTATTCATTCAGTTGAAAACGATAGTGCATGAATTATTCACTATAAAAATGCATTTAATACATGGGGATAAAGAGTATTCGTTATAGCGACTTAAACAGCGCAATTCATCATGTCTAATTTTTACTTAAAAAGTAGACAACATTGACGCAATTAAAACCATGAAAGCGATCACGAATCGCAACGGCGCCGCATGTTGTTGGAGGGGCAAATTTCTATTCTCATCTCAGGCCAGTACAAATAGTTACCCTGAATAATTCACCGCGGCAGGTGAAGCATGGCGGGTATGAATAAGGCCACTCACCCTATGAGTTGTTACATGAGGATTTTCAAATGCTCAGTCAAATACAACGCTTTGGCGGCGCCATGTTTACCCCGGTTTTACTCTTTCCTTTCGCCGGGATCGTGGTGGGTATCGCCATTATGTTGCGCAACCCGATGTTCGTCGGCGAAGCGCTCACAGCACCCGACAGTTTATTTGCTCAGATCGTTCACATTATTGAAGAGGGCGGCTGGACCGTCTTTCGTAATATGCCGCTGATTTTCGCCGTCGGTCTACCGATCGGCCTGGCGAAACAGGCCCAGGGCCGGGCCTGCCTGGCGGTGCTGGTTAGCTTCCTTACCTGGAACTACTTTATCAACGCCATGGGGATGACCTGGGGCCACTTCTTCGGCGTCGACTTTTCCGTTGAGCCAACGGCAGGCAGCGGCCTGACGATGATGGCCGGGATTAAAACGCTTGATACCAGCATTATCGGCGCGATCGTCATTTCCGGGCTGGTGACCGCCCTGCATAACCGCTATTTCGATAAACCGCTGCCGGTGTTTCTGGGGATCTTCCAGGGCTCCTCGTTTGTGGTCATTGTTGCCTTCCTGGCAATGATCCCCTGCGCCTGGCTGACCCTGCTTGGCTGGCCAAAGGTGCAGATGGGCATTGAATCGCTGCAGGCCTTTTTACGCTCCGCCGGAGCACTGGGCGTCTGGGTCTATATCTTCCTTGAACGTATCCTGATCCCGACCGGTTTACATCACTTCGTCTACGGACCGTTTATTTTCGGCCCGGCGGTAGTGGAAAGCGGTATTCAGGTTTACTGGGCGCAGCATTTACATGAGTTCAGCCAGAGTACCGAGGCGCTGAAAACCCTGTTCCCGGAAGGCGGATTCGCGCTGCACGGTAACTCGAAGGTCTTTGGTTCCGTGGGTATCGCGCTGGCGCTCTACTACACCGCAGCACCGGAAAACCGCGTGAAAGTCGCCGGTCTGCTGATTCCTGCCACCTTAACCGCCGTACTGGTGGGAATAACCGAGCCGTTAGAGTTCACCTTCCTGTTTATCTCGCCGCTGCTGTTTGCCGTCCATGCGGTGCTGGCAGCCACTATGGCGACGGTGATGTATATCTGCGGCGTGGTAGGCAACTTTGGCGGCGGCCTGCTCGACCAGTTCCTGCCGCAAAACTGGATCCCGATGTTCCACAACCACGCGTCGATGATGTTTATCCAGATTGGCGTTGGCGTGTGCTTCACCGCACTCTACTTCGTCATTTTCCGCACGTTGATTCTGCGCCTGAACCTCAAAACGCCGGGCCGTGAAGAGAGTGAAATTAAGCTCTACAGCAAAGCGGATTACCAGGCCGCACGCGGTAAAACCAGCGCCGCCGGAGCAGCGGACACCAAACTGGGCCAGGCCGCCGGCTTCCTGCAGGCGCTGGGCGGAGCGGGCAATATCGAAAGCATCAATAACTGCGCCACCCGGCTGCGCATTGCGCTGGTCGATATGGCGAAGACCCAAAGCGACGACGTCTTTAAAGCGCTGGGCGCCCACGGCGTAGTCCGCCGCGGCAACGCAATTCAGGTCATCGTCGGCCTGCACGTTCCTCAGGTCCGCGACCAGCTGGAAACCCTGATAAAAGATTCTCTACAGACCGAACAAACCACCATGACGGAGGCAGTATCATGAAAAAATTCTCAGTTGTTATCGCAGGCGGCGGTAGTACCTTCACCCCGGGCATCGTGCTGATGCTGTTAGCGAACCAGGATCGCTTCCCGCTGCGGTCGCTGAAATTTTACGACAACGACGGCGCGCGTCAGGAGACCATCGCCGAGGCGTGCAAAGTCATTCTCAAAGAGCAGGCCCCGGAGATCGAGTTCAGCTACACCACCGACCCGCAGGCGGCGTTTACCGACGTCGATTTCGTGATGGCGCATATCCGCGTGGGCAAATACCCGATGCGTGAAAAAGATGAAAAAATTCCGCTGCGCCACGGCGTTCTGGGCCAGGAAACCTGCGGCCCAGGCGGGATCGCCTACGGTATGCGCTCCATCGGCGGCGTCCTGGAACTGGTGGACTATATGGAAAAATATTCACCAAACGCCTGGATGCTGAACTACTCCAACCCGGCGGCCATTGTGGCGGAAGCGACCCGCCGCCTGCGTCCGAACGCTAAAATTCTCAACATCTGTGATATGCCGATCGGTATTGAAGGTCGGATGGCGCAAATCGTCGGCCTTAAGGACCGTAAACAGATGCGCGTGCGCTACTACGGGCTGAACCACTTCGGCTGGTGGACCTCGATTGAAGATTTGCAGGGCAACGATCTGATGCCGAAACTGCGCGAACATGTCGCGAAATTCGGCTATGTGCCGCCATCAAACGATCCGCATACCGAAGCCAGCTGGAACGACACTTTCGCCAAGGCGAAAGACGTGCAGGCGTTGGATCCGGATACGATGCCGAATACCTATCTCAAGTATTATCTGTTCCCGGACTATGTGGTGGCGCACTCCAACCCGGAACGCACCCGCGCCAATGAGGTGATGGATCATCGTGAGAAAAACGTCTTTAGCGCCTGTCGGGCAATTATTGAGGCGGGTAAATCCTCCGCCGGCGATCTGGAAATTGACGAACACGCTTCCTACATCGTCGATCTGGCGGCGGCGATTGCCTTTAATACCCAGGAACGGATGCTGCTGATTGTGCCGAACAACGGCGCGATTCATAACTTTGACGCCGATGCGATGGTGGAAATTCCGTGCCTGGTGGGCCACAACGGACCGGAGCCGCTGACGGTTGGCGATATTCCGCACTTCCAGAAAGGGATGATGAGCCAGCAGGTCGCGGTGGAAAAACTGGTGGTGGATGCCTGGGAACAGCGCTCGTACCATAAGCTGTGGCAGGCCATCGCACTGTCGAAAACCGTACCGAGCGCATCGGTCGCCAAAGCGATTCTTGATGACCTGATCGCGGCCAACAAAGAGTACTGGCCGGAACTGCATTAATCCTGCTGACCGGCATCCATGGGGTGCCGGTCATTCATTTTTAACACCGCTGAGGGCGCGTAGCCGAACCGGCGTTTAAACGCCTTGCTAAAATGAAAGGAGTCAAAGAAGTTCAGCATTTCCGCCACCTTACCCACCGTATTCCCCTCCTGCTTTAATAGCGACTGCGCCAGCTCAAGCTGGGCGTTAAGGTAATACTCCTTTGGCGTTTTGCCGGTATAACGCAAAAAGAGGCGCCGCAGCCACGGTTCGCTGCACTGCATAGCATCAGCCATATCGGCTACGCTCCAGCGTTTTTGCGGATTAGCGTGTAGAGCGGCAATAAGATTCTCCAGCTTTTGCAGTTGACGATCTTTGTTGCCATTTTCGGCAATCAGGCAAATCCATTGATAAATGATTTTCGTGAGGTAGGCGACGGCCAGGTTATTCTTTAGCGGATCGCGGTCAGCAATCAGTAAGGCCACTTCATTGAGTTCCTTATTAAAAATATCGGCGTGATAAATAGTGCCGATTTGTAATACCGGAATAGGCATCAGCGTAGTAGGAATAAATTCCATCCAGTATTGTTCCCAGACCAATCCGGCGCAGTGATAGGATTTGATCTCTATGGGTTTTAGAAATATGACGCAGTTACCGTTTAACGTTATTTCAGTATGGTCTTTAAGATATATTTTCCCGCACCCCTGGAGTGTATATATCGCCACCCACGAGTTGGCGATAAGCGGTTTCTTTTTATCGCGCGGCCAGCTAACCCGGTAGCTTTCATCGGCCAGGGTATGCCACAGCGAGAGCAGGGAAATCCCGCTTGAGATCACATTTTCTTCCAGAACTAACGGAATGTTATACGTAGTTTCGTTTTTTACATGCGAAATTTGTATTTTTCCATTCATTTTAATTTCCCATCGGCCAATGATGCCTGCAACCTGATGAGGTGAATTTAGCAAGAAATAGCCTTGCAGGGATACATTACATCTCGTTTTATATAAATCATCGCCTTACCTGGATAAAACGCTATACCTTTGTACCTAATAGCGCCGGGATATAATGACAAATAAGGGCTTAAAGATGAATACTATACAAATTTTGAGCTTTGTCGGTTTTACATTGCTGGTGGCTATCATTACCTGGTTCAAGGTAAGAAAAGCGGATACCGGTTCGCAGCAGGGCTATTTTCTTGCAGGCCGTTCGCTGAAAGCGCCAGTCATCGCCGCCTCGCTGATGTTAACCAACTTATCGACCGAACAGCTGGTAGGATTATCGGGCCAGGCTTACAAAAGCGGCATGTCGGTCATGGGCTGGGAAGTGACATCGGCGGTGACGCTAATCTTCCTGGCGCTGATCTTTCTTCCCCGTTATTTGCAGCGCGGTATCGCCACCATCCCGGACTTTCTGGAAGAGCGGTACGATAAAACGACCCGCATTATTATCGACTTCTGCTTTCTTATCGCCACCGGTATCTGCTTTTTACCCATCGTGCTTTACTCCGGCGCGCTGGCGCTAAATAGCCTGTTTCATATCGGTGAGTCGCTGGGGCTGACCCAGGGCGCCGCCATCTGGTTACTGGTCATTTTGCTCGGTCTGGCCGGGATTTTATACGCGGTGATCGGCGGTATGCGCGCAATGGCAATCGCTGATTCCATTAACGGAATTGGCCTGGTGATTGGCGGTCTGATGGTACCGATTTTTGGCCTGATGGCGATGGGGAAGGGGAGCTTTTTACAGGGCATAGAGCAGCTGACGACGGTACATGCGGAGAAGCTGAACTCCATTGGCGGCAGCACTGACCCCTTACCGATTGGCGCGGCGTTTACCGGCCTGATTCTGGTGAACACCTTCTACTGGTGTACTAATCAGGGGATAGTTCAGCGAACCCTGGCGTCAAAAAGCCTGGCGGAGGGGCAGAAAGGGGCGCTGCTGACGGCGGTTCTCAAGATGCTCGATCCGTTGATTCTGGTTCTTCCCGGTTTAATTGCCTTTCACCTCTACCAGGATCTGCCGAGCGCGGATATGGCCTATCCGACGCTGGTCAATAAGGTGATGCCGCTCCCGTTAGTTGGGTTCTTCGGCGCGGTACTGTTTGGCGCGGTTATTAGCACCTTTAACGGTTTTTTAAACAGCGCCAGTACCCTGTTCAGCATGGGGATTTACCGGCGCATCATTAATCAAAACGCACAGCCGGAACAGCTGGTGCGCATTGGGCGGAAATTTGGCCTTTTTATTGCGGTGATATCGGTGATTGTCGCGCCGTGGATCGCCAATGCGCCGCAGGGACTGTATAGCTGGATGAAGCAGCTCAACGGTATTTATAACGTGCCGCTGGTAACCATCATCATTATGGGCTTCTTCTTTCCGCGTATCCCGGCGATCGCCGCCAAAGTGGCGATGGGGCTGGGGATTGTTAGCTACATCACGATTAACTACCTGGTGAAGTTCGATTTCCATTTCCTCTACGTGCTTGCCTGCACGTTCTGCATCAACGTGGTAGTCATGCTGGTTATCGGCGTCATTAAGCCGCGGGCGACGCCGTTTAAATTCCATGATGCGTTTGCCGTTGATATGCAGCCGTACCGGCACGTGAAAATTGCTTCGGTGGGGATCTTGTTCGCGATGATCGGCGTTTACGCGGGCCTCGCCGAATTTGGCGGCTACGGCACTCGCTGGCTGGCGGCGGTGAGCTACGCCATTACCGCAGCGGTCGTTATCTATCTGATTTACAGCAGCTGGCGGGAACGCCGCTCCGCTCCAGCTTCCTATGCTATCGACGTTAAGGAAAAATCATGAGTCGTCCCAATTTCCTGTTTATTATGACCGATACCCAGGCGACCAATATGGTGGGCTGCTACAGCGGTAAACCGCTGAATACCCATAATATTGATCGTCTGGCCGCCGAAGGTATCCGCTTTAATTCCGCCTATACCTGCTCGCCGGTATGCACTCCGGCGCGTGCCGGACTGTTTACCGGAATCTACGCCAACCAGTCCGGCCCGTGGACCAATAACATCGCGCCGGGAAAAAACATCTCTACCATGGGGCGCTACTTTAAGGATGCAGGTTACCGCACCTGCTATATCGGCAAGTGGCATCTGGATGGTCACGACTACTTTGGTACCGGCGAGTGCCCGCCGGAGTGGGACGCTGACTACTGGTTCGACGGCGCAAATTACCTCGCGGAACTGACCAAGGAGGAGATCAGCCTGTGGCGCAATGGCCTGAACTCGGTTGAAGATTTACAGCGACACGGTATCGACGAAACCTTTACCTGGGCGCACCGCATCAGCAATCGGGCGGTAGACTTCCTGCATCAACCCGCGCGCGCCGACGAGCCGTTCCTGATGGTGGTGTCCTATGACGAGCCGCACCATCCGTTTACCTGCCCGGTGGAGTATCTGGAGAAGTATCAGGACTTTTATTACGACCTCGGGCCGAAGGCTCATGATTCGTTGAGCAATAAACCGGAACACCATCGGCTATGGTCGCAGGCGATGCCCTCACCGGTAGGCGAGGATGGGCGCTATCATCATCCGCTCTACTTTGCCTGCAACGACTTTGTTGATGACCAGATTGGTCGGGTGATCGATGCCTTAACCCCGGAACAGCGGGATAATACCTGGGTGATATACACCTCCGATCACGGTGAGATGATGGGCGCGCATAAGCTCATCAGCAAAGGCGCGGCGATGTATGACGACATTACCCGTATCCCGTTGATTATGCGCCCGCCGCAGGGCAAACCCGCGCAGGTCGACACACCGGTCAGCCATATCGACCTGCTGCCGACGATGATGGCGCTGGCGGGCATCGATAAGCCGGATATCCTGCCGGGAGAAAATATTCTCGATGCTGAAACGCCGCGTGGCGTGATGGTCGAGTTCAATCGCTATGAAATCGAACACGACAGCTTTGGCGGTTTTATTCCGGTGCGATGCTGGGTGACGGATGAGTACAAACTGGTACTCAATCTGTTTACCAGTGATGAACTGTATGATCGGAAAAATGACCAGGATGAGCTACATAATCTGATCGATGTCCATGAATTCGCCGACGTTCGCTACCGGATGCACGATGCGCTGCTGGACTATATGGATAAAATCCGCGACCCGTTCCGCACCTATCAATGGAGCCTGCGTCCGTGGCGGCCGGATGCCCAGCCGCGCTGGATGGGCGCTTTCCGCCCGCGTCCGCAGGATGGCTACTCGCCGGTCGTGCGCGACTATGACACCGGTCTGCCGACGCGGGGCGTGAAGGTAGAGGAGAAAAAACAGAAATTTTGACGAGTTCACAGCGTTGGCAAAGGGCGCTCGGCAGGCATTGCCCGGTAGAAAGGCGGACGCACTGGGCCATCACTCTGAACGATATAGCCGCCAATCATCAGCCTGATAACCTGACGTTAAATGGTTATCAGGCCTGAACTTTTTCTGCAACGGGGCGATTATTGATGCCTTCCGCATTGGCTCTCAGGTAGAATCGCCGGTATTTTACGCAATCGGCAACCCATCAAGGAGTTATGATGAAAATATCCCGCCTTGGCGAAGCGCCGGATTACCGCTTCTCGCTGGCGAATGAACGTACCTTTCTGGCGTGGATCCGCACTTCGCTTGGCTTTTTAGCTGGCGGCGTCGGCCTGGACCAGCTGGCGCCGGATTTCGCGACGCCGCTGATCCGCGAAATTCTTGCTCTGCTGCTGTGCCTGTTTGCCGGCGGCCTGGCGATTTACGGTTATATACGCTGGCTGAGCAACGAAAAGGCGATGCGGCTTAAACAGGATCTTCCCTATACCCGCACCCTGCTGCTGATCAGTATTCTGCTGACTATCGTTATCGTGGTGGTCATGGCGCTGGTGCTCTATGCCGGATAATCGCCGGGCGCGCCGCGAGAACGACCCGGGCCTGCAACCGGAGCGCACGTCGCTGGCCTGGTTTCGCACTCTTTTAGGCTATGGCGCGCTGCTGGCGCTGGCGATTAAGCACCACTGGCATCAGGCAGGGCTTCCGTTCTGGATTTCGCTGTGCATATTGCCGTTTGTCGCCGTCATCCTCTGGCGCTATACCCGCAGCCGCAATGTGATGGATGTTGAGCACAGTGATTTTGTCCAGCGGCAGGCGGTTCGTGACAAATTTTTGATCGCATTCGCAGTACTTTCCCTGTCATTGTTGTTTGCTGTAACCCATATACGACAGGTGATTTTGTTTATTAAGGATCTGATATGACAGGATGTCAGGCCGATTACAGTGACGATCGGCACTGCGGTAACTGCCAGTCTCTGGCGAGCGATATCCCGGTATGGGAAGTGATTATCCATCGTCAGGAGTGTGAACGCCCCGAGCATGTCTATCATCAACTGAGCGCTCAGGGGGCAGTGGCTATCAAGTTCATTCCCCATTTGCAACCTTCCGACGCCCGCCTGTGGGGGGATTTTCTCTGCGCGGTGTTCGCTATTTGGATCAAAGAAGACGCTAATCGCATCGTCGTGCCGCTGTTTGAGGCAACGCTGCGCGCCTGGCGCGGTGAGGCAGTATGTTATGAGAATAATCCGCCTGGGCCGGCCTGCGCCGGCTGCGCCTGGCTAAGATTATGCGGTGGCGGCTGCCCGCAGCTGCGACTGGAGGATGGCTCCAATGCGCTATGCGAGGGATACCGGCAGTTTTATAGCTGGAGCGCCCCCTATATGCGCGTCCTGCGCGATTTACTCAACCAGCACCGCTCGCCAGTTGAGCTCATGCATCTGCTGCGCTAAAAAAATGGCGACAAGAGGATCTTCGTCGCCATTGCGTTTACCTGTCTTAAAGTTTACCGCCCTTTTGCCAGATACTGCGCCATCTCCTCTTCCGGCACCATGCCGCCGCCGGTCGCCCACACCAGATGGGTCGCATTCTGCATCTGCTCCGCGGTGAAGCCGTGCATCAGCTGATATGCCTCGCTGGCGCAGACCCGCTGCGGCCCGGCCATACCGGCCAGGGCGGATGGCTCGAGGCGAATACCTTCTTCTTCGGCTAACCAACCCAGCATATCGTACATAGTCTGGTCATCGAGAGAGTAGAACCCATCCAGCAGGCGCTCCATTGCCCGACCCACGAAACCGGAAGCGCGGCCTACCGCCAGACCGTCGGCGGCGGTCAGATTATCGATCCCCAGATCCTGAACTGAAATCTGGTCATGCAGGCCGGTATAGACCCCCAGCAGCATGCAAGGGGAGTGGGTCGGCTCGGCGAAGAGGCAGTGGACGTGGTCGCCAAACGCCAGCTTCAGGCCAAACGCCACCCCGCCGGGGCCGCCGCCCACGCCGCACGGCAGATAAACAAACAGCGGATGAGCGGCGTCTACCACGCGCCCTTCCCGGGCAAACTGCGCCTTTAGCCGCTCGCCGGCCACGGAATAACCGAGGAACAGGGTGCGCGAGTTCTCATCATCGATAAAGAAGCAGTTTGGGTCAGATTCGGCGGCTTTGCGCCCCTGCTCAACCGCCACGCCGTAATCCTCTTCGTACTCCACCACCGTTACGCCATGGCTGCGCAGTTTGGCTTTTTTCCACGCCCGGGCGTCGGCGGACATATGGACCGTTACTTTGAAGCCGATGCGCGCGCTCATTATGCCAATCGACATCCCCAGATTGCCGGTGGAGCCGACGGCGATGCTGTACTGGCTAAAGAACCCCCTGAACTCGGGCGTCAGCAGCTTACGGTAGTCGTCGGCAGTGTTTAACAATCCCGCGCCTATCGCCAGTTTCTCCGCGTGGGTAAGCACCTCATAAATGCCGCCGCGAGCTTTTATCGAACCCGAAATCGGCAGATGGCTGTCTTTTTTCAGCAGCAGATCGCCGCTAATTGGCTGGCTAAAAGTTTTTTCCAACCGGGCCTTCATTGCCGGAATAACCACCAGCTCAGACTCGATGATGCCGCCGGTGGCGGCGGTTTCCGGAAAGGCCTCCGCCAGATAAGGCGCAAAGCGATCGAGCCGGGCATGGGCGTCCTGAACGTCTTCTGTCGTCAGGCCAACATAGGGTAACCCTTCCGCCAGCGACGTCGTTGACGGGTTAAACCAGGTGGTTTCTTTCAGGGCTATCAGCTCCTCCAGGAGAGGAAACTGCGCGAGTAAAGTGGTCATGTCAGCGTTTTTCATATTACGTCTCTTTGCGCTCAGATGATGAAAGAAAGCAGGAATGTACCGGCCAGTGCAAGCAGCGAAGCGATAAAGGTCGCGGTGGTATAGTATTTGAACGTCTCGTTGAGGCTTGCGCCGCAGTACTGTTTAACCAGCCAGAACAGGGAATCCGTTACGATAGTGCAGCCAATCGCGCCGGAGCCGATGGCGATAGCGATGATTTCCGGGCTCACGCCGGGATAGAGCGGCAGCATCGGCGCGACGATGGCGGTTGCGCCCATCATGGCGACGGTGGCGGAACCGACCGCGGCGTGCAGAATCAGCGCCACCAGCCAGGCCAGCAGAATCGGGTGCATATCGAGGTTCGACAGAATCACCGCCAGCGTATCGGCCAGGCCGCTGGTTTTCAGGATGGCGTTGAAGGCCCCGCCAGCGCCGATAATCAGCAGAATGTTGGCAATTGAACCGAAGCAGTTTTCCGTATGCGTCAGCAGGGTACTCATCCCCATATCCTGGCGGATACCCAGCACGTAGTAGGCCACGAAAACGGCGATAAACATGGCGGTGATCGGGTTGCCGATAAACTCCAGCAGCATATACAGCGTGCCGCCTTTGGTCATATTCAGTTCGGCGATGGTTTTGACCAGCATCAGGCCGATCGGCAGCAGCACCGTAAACAGGGTTGCGCCAAGCGACGGCAGGGTCTCTTCTTTGCGCACTTCGAGATTGGCAAATTCAGCCGGAACCGCTTTAAACGGCAGGCGGTTGCCGAGCAGCCGTAGGAACAGCGGGCCGCCGACCAGCGAAGCCAGCAGGCCCACCAGCAGACCGTATACGATCACCGTCCCGATATCCGCGCCCAGCTTGTTCGCGACAAACAGCGCCGCCGGATGCGGCGGCACCACGCAGTGCACCGCCATCAGCGCCGTACACAGCGGAATGGCCAGCTTGAGCAGCGACGTGTTGGTCTTCTTGGCAATGGAAAACGCCAGCGGGATCAGCAGCACCACGCCCACTTCAACGAATAGGGTGATCCCGCAAATCAGGCCCACCAGCACCATAATAACGTCGGCGGACAGCCAGCGGCAGCGCTGGAGCGTCAGGCCAATACGTTCCGCTGCGCCGGAAACCTCCATCATTTTGCCGAGAATCGTCCCCAGCCCAATCACCGCCGCCAGGAAGCCCAGCGTACCGCCAATCCCGCTCTCTATGGCGTTAACCATATCCAGCGGGCTCATTCCCATCATGGCGCCGACGAAAAAGCTGGCCAGCAGTAGCGCCAGAAACGGGTGAAACTTTAGTTTGACGATAGTTAACACAATCAACACGATGCTAATCAGCAGCGTGCTCACAACCCAGATCTGAGATTCCATACCCCACCTCGCCTGTGAATAATCTATGGGTATTGAACAGAAAAACGGCACGCGCTGACAAACGATATAAACGGCTCTTCAGGTGAATCAGATTGAATCAAAAAGGTGATTTCGCTCTAATATTGCCTGTTTATTGTGCTATGAATCACTTTTTTTCATCTTTAAGCGGTTAGCAGGGCGATAATTTTCTTACACTCGGCGGGGAAAATTAAAGGAGTAGGTGATGGAGACGCTAAAAGATCTGGGTAACAGGCTACTCAACGGCTGGCAGCTTTCGAAGCTGTATACTTTTGAAGTCGCCGCCCGCCATGAGTCGTTCGCCCTGGCGGCGGAGGAACTATCGCTGACGCCTAGCGCGGTGAGCCACCGTATCAATCAGCTTGAAGAAGAGCTGGGGATCCAGCTGTTTGTGCGCTCGCACCGCAAGGTGGAGCTGACGCATGAGGGCAAACGGGTGTTCTGGGCGCTGAAGTCCTCGCTGGACAGCCTGAACCAGGAGATTCTGGATATTAAAAACCAGGAGCTGTCGGGAACGTTAACGGTCTATTCGCGCCCGTCCATCGCCCAGTGCTGGCTGGTGCCCGCGCTCGGCGATTTTACCCGCCGCTATCCGTCGATCTCGCTTACCGTGCTGACCGGCAACGATAACGTCAACATGCAGCGTGCGGGCATCGACCTGGCGATCTACTTTGATGACGCGCCTTCCTCACAGCTTAGCCATCATTTTTTGATGGATGAGGCTATCGTGCCGGTTTGCACGGCGGAATACGCGCGCCAGCATCATCTGCGGCAGAATCCCGGCAACCTTCGTCACTGCACGCTGCTGCACGATCGTCAGGCCTGGAGCAACGATTCCGGTACCGACGAGTGGTTCAGTTGGGCGCAAAAATTTAGCATCAATTTGCCGCAATCGTCAGGAATTGGCTTCGATCGTTCGGATTTGGCGGTCATTGCGGCGATGAACCACGTCGGCGTGGCGATGGGGCGTAAGCGGCTGGTGCAAAAGCGCCTGGAGAGCGGCGAGCTGATCGCGCCGTTCGGCGAGATGACCCTGAAGTGCCATCAGCACTATTACGTAACGACCCTGCCGGGTCGTCAATGGCCGAAAATCGATGCCTTTATCAACTGGCTGCAGAGTCAGGCACAATTATGATGACCGGCTTAGTTTCATCCCGGCTTGCGCTGCGCTTAGCCGGGCTACGGGTTCATCGGCGTCCGTCATTTTGTAGCCCGGGTAAGACGCGCCGCGTCGCGACCCGGGGAACCCGCAATGAAGCCTTAAACCGGCTGCTGGTGTTGATGAAAGCGCGACGCCAGCGGCAGCCAGCACAGCAGAATCAGTAACCCCATCAGCATCATCAGCAGGCCAAGACTACCCTGGCCTGTTTGCGGCATCATCGCCGACAGCCACGCCAGCACGCCGGAACCGATATTCTGCAGCCCACCCACCAGTGCCCCGGCGGTGCCGGCGAGGAACGGGAAGGGCTCCATCGCGCCGCTGGTCGCCAGCGGGAACAGCATCCCGGCGCCAAAAAAGAACAGCGCGGCAGGAGCCAGTAGGGTCCAGACGGTCATCACGCCCAGCAGGCCAGGGATCCACATCAGCACGCCCGCCAGCAGGCAGCAAATCACCGATTGCCACATCAGCGTCGGAAAGCGTTTGTCCGGCCGTCCGGCAAACCAGGCGCCGAAGAACGCCGCCGGGATCGGCAGAATAAACAGAATGCTGACCGACATGCTGCTCAAACCCAGCACCGCGCCCATCAGCACGCCGGAACAGGCTTCGAATACGGCAATGCCCGCCAGGCCGCCGATCAGCATCAACAGATAGCAGTTGAACGCGCCGGTACTGAACAGCGTTTTATAGTTGGTAATGAGCCGGGTACGCGGCGCGCCGGTGGGCCGGGTTTCCGGCATCCAGCGCGCCATGCTGAAGGTGACGCCGGCGCAAAGCACCAGCAGGAACACGAAGCAGGCCCGCCAGTTCCATAGAGTATCGAGAATACCGCCAATCAGCGGAGCTAGCAGCGGGCTGACCAGAATCCCCATATTCAGCAGACTATTGGCATGCCTGAGTTGCGCGCCTTCATACAAATCGCGCGGCAGGGTGCGCGCCATGACGCCGCCGACGCCGGTGCCCATTCCCTGCATCGCACTGGCGGCAATCAGCACCGGCAGGCTATGGGTGGTGATGGCAACCAGCGTCGCCAGCATAAAAATAGACATCCCAACGAGGATCACCGGGCGGCGGCCAACGCGATCGGAGAGCGGGCCGTAGAAAAGCTGTGAGACGCCGTAGGTCAGTAGATAAGCGGCCATCACGCTCTGCACCGCGCCTTCGCGAACGTTTAGCGATACCGCCATATCGGCAATCGCCGGAATATAAATGGTCTGCGCCATCTGGCCTACGGCCACCAGCAGTACCAGCATCAACAACAAATTGAAGTTCTTATGGCGTTTCATGTCGATGAATAATTTGTATAAAGTTGAGTATAGAGAATATGTGACTGGCACATCCGCAAAACTATGGAGGAATCTACCACATAATAATGACAGGACAACCACGTGACGGTGATTGTGGGAGGATTTTCAGGCAGGTTTTGTAAACAACAATCGGCAACTAATGTTGCCATGTATATACCCGTCATACTTCAAGTTGCAGATGCGTTGGCTGCGGATTACTCGGCCTAAGGCCTCGCCCCTTACGGGGCCAGCGCAAGCGCTGTTCAAAACGGTTAACCGTTTTGTCCTGCAACTCGAATTATTTAGGGTATAGATTAAGACAGCCGCAGCAAAATCGCCCCAGCGGCGATACCGCAGGCGGCAACGATACGCAATGGAACCATTTTCTCTTTCAACAGGATAAACGCGATAACCGCGCCGAAAAGAATCGAAGTTTCGCGCAGGGCGGCAACCACAGCCAGCGGCGCCTGAGTCATTGCCCACAGCGCCAGACCATAGGAGCCCATGGTGCCGACGCCACCCACCATGCCTTTCTTCCAGTGCTGGCGCAGATAGCGACTGGCCTGCGGGCGTCGGGCAATCATCGCCCAGCCCAGCAGGCAGAAGCCGTTCATAAAAAAGGTCCACAGGGTATAGCCCAGCGCGGTTTCTGAAAGCCGTACCCCGGTCCCGTCAACCAGCGTGTAGCCGGCAATGAAGCAGGCGTTGATTAGCGCCAGTACGATACCCTGGCTTGAACTGGCGCGGCCGTTAAAAGCCATCGCCAGAATCGCCAGGCAGATGACGCCGATGCCCAGCCATGCCAGCGGGGAGAGATGGTCGCCAAGGAAGATGACGCTGATTATCGCCACCAGTAGCGGCGCGGTCCCGCGCATCAGCGGATAGGTCTGGCTCATATCCGAGACCTGATAGGTTTTTGCCACCAGCACCGTATACACCACCTGCAGCGCGCAGGAGACGGCAAGAAACGGCACGCTGGCCAGCGTCGGCTGGGGGGAAAAGGGGAGCATAACCAGCGCGATGAGCGACGCTGAGCCGCTAACGCCGACCGCCGCGTACAGTTTATCACCGCTGGCTTTTACGATAGCGTTCCAGCTGGCGTGAAGCAGGGCGGCAAACAGCAAAATAGAGAATACGGTAATGGTCATTACGGCCTGGCGCTGAGGAAAAAATCGTCACTGGACTGTAACATGCGCGCTTGTCGTCAGCCAGCTGCGGCTAGAGCGAACAAAACAGGCGATGGGTGACCCGCGGTTCATCATGCACCGGGCGAAACCCCAGATTTTCATAAAACGACCAGGCAGTTGGCGGCGCATGGGTATTGAGAAAATCAAAGCTGGCGCCGGAGTGGGTGATAACCGAGACCAGCAGCTGATGCCCGATCCCCTGTCGACGGTGGCTTTCACCGATGTATAAATGGCGGATGCGCCCAGCCCGCACCTGCTGGCTAAAAGGGTCGATATTCAGTCCGCAAACGCCGACCAGCTGCCCATGCGCAAAGGCCCCCAGCAGCTTTTCTCCCGGTGCGTCAAAGCGGTTTTTCCCACTCTGCCAGTTCTCAGCCAGGCGGCCAAGCATATTCAGATTTTGCGCCAGGCTTTCGGCGCGCAACGCCGAAAAACCGGGTTCGTCCGGGGTGATGGCGGCAATCAACAAGGGTGCCATAATTTTCTCCGTCAGGTTAGCCTGTAGAGGGGCGGTTTCCCGCCCCTCCCAGGTGCGACTTGAACCTGAATCAGCGGAACTGTTTCAGGACTGCATCAAGTAGTTGCAACACGGCAACCATGAGTTTCAGGATGAGAACAACGATATCCACTCCGCCCATACGCGTCTCCTCTGGTTCAGGAGCACAACCGGCTGGCGTACCTTTCCGCCGCCTGTTGCCAGCCAGGGTATACCCGTCATATTCAGACGCCACCTGCCGGTGGCGGACTCAATAATTCGGGGTATTTGTTGACGTAACACAGTGTGCTCTTCTGGGGTTAAGGCGCTGACGGCACCACCCGTTTCAGCCAGGACTTTTTTTTGCGCCGGTAGTAAAAGTGCGGCCCCAGATTCACCCTGCGTACCCCCTCAGTATAGAATGAATACTGTATGCATGAACAGTATTTTTTGGACAAATTTGCCTACGCGATCCATACTCTACATCAGCAAAAACCGTCGTGAAAATTGCGCCTTCTTCGCCGATCGCGTATACTTTTTTCGTTGACGTAATACAGTGTGCTTGCGGCTACCAACCGTAAAAACACCGAGCAAAAAACCTCGCCGCGGCGGGGTTTTTGTTTTTCATCTCTCCTCCGCAAATTAATGTGATCTTCCGCGCAGTTTTCCCTGGTTGAAAATAAATCCATTGTGAAATGACAAAAGCTGTGTTTGTATAAATTCATTCCCTTTTTTGAGACAACAGGTCCCTAATGAACGCTACCACGCTGACTTCGACCCTACTACTAACCGCGCCTGCCGCGGTGGTCGTCGTGTCTGTGGTGGTCGTCGTCGGCAACGCGCCGTAGGGTCCGGAACAACACGAATTCCAAACCCCGCCGGCGCAAACCGAGCGGGGTTTTTCGTTTCATGCCCCTCGGTAAGTCGGCTCAGAATAAAAGGACTGGAGCATGGCAAGTTCGGGCACAACATCAGAAAAAATGCGCTTCACTGGCGCGCAGTTAGTCGTTCATTTACTGGAGCGTCAGGGGATCACCACGGTCAGCGGCATTCCGGGCGGCTCCATCCTTCCCATTTACGATGCGTTAAGCCAAAGCACGCAGATCCGCCATATTCTGGCGCGTCACGAGCAGGGGGCGGGATTCATCGCCCAGGGCATGGCGCGTACCGAAGGCAAACCCGCCGTGTGTATGGCCTGTAGCGGCCCGGGAGCCACTAACTTGATCACCGCTATCGCCGACGCCCGTCTGGATTCGATTCCGCTGGTGTGCATTACCGGCCAGGTTCCGGCCTCAATGATCGGCACCGACGCTTTCCAGGAAGTCGACACCTACGGTATCTCTATCCCCATCACCAAACATAACTATCTGGTCCGCAACATTGCGGAGCTGCCGCAGGTGATAAGCGACGCGTTTCGCATCGCGCAGTCCGGGCGACCAGGGCCGGTGTGGATAGATATTCCTAAGGATGTTCAGGCGGCGACCATTGAGCTCGACGCCCTGCCGGAACCCGGCGCCCGCATGGCAGCCCCGGAATTCGATAGCGCCAGCGTGCGCGAAGCGGCGGCAATGATTAACGCGGCGCAGCGTCCGGTACTCTATTTGGGTGGTGGGGTCATCAACGCTCCTGAGCAGATTCGCCAGCTGGCGGAGAAAGCTAATCTGCCGACTACCCTGACCTTAATGGCGTTGGGGATGCTGCCGAAAGCGCACCCGCTGTCGCTGGGCATGCTGGGGATGCACGGTGCGCGCAGTACCAACTTTATTCTTCAAGAGGCTGATTTACTGATTGTTTTAGGTGCTCGTTTTGATGACCGGGCGATTGGTAAAACCGAGCAGTTCTGCCCGAACGCGAAAATTATCCACGTTGATATCGACCGCTCAGAGCTGGGTAAAATCAAGCAGCCGCACGTGGCGATTCAGGGCGACGTTGGCGAAGTGCTGGAGCAGCTGATCCCGCAGGTCGAGGCGCAGCCGCGCAGCGCATGGCTGCAGCTGGTGGCAGATTTGCAGCGCGAGTTCCCCAGCACCATTCCGCAGGAGAAAGACCCGCTCTCCCATTACGGCCTGATTAACGCCGTGGCCGCCTGCGTGGATGATGAAGCGATCATCACTACCGACGTTGGCCAGCATCAGATGTGGACCGCTCAGGCTTATCCGCTGAACCGTCCGCGCCAGTGGCTGACCTCCGGCGGGTTGGGTACGATGGGTTTTGGCTTACCTGCCGCGGTGGGCGCGGCGCTGGCGAACCCGCAGCGCAAGGTTATCTGCTTCTCCGGCGACGGCAGCCTGATGATGAATATTCAGGAGATGGCGACGGCGGCGGAAAATCAGCTGGATGTGAAAATCATCTTGATGAATAACGAAGCGCTGGGGCTGGTGCATCAACAGCAAAGCATGTTCTATAAGCAGGGCGTGTTTGCCGCCACCTATCCTGGCATGGTCAACTTTATGCAGATCGCCGCTGGTTTTGGTCTGCAAACCTGTGATTTAAATAACGAAGCCGACCCGCAGGCGGCGCTGCAGGCGATTATCGACCGCCCAGGCCCGGCGCTGATCCACGTGCGTATCGATGCCGAAGAAAAAGTGTATCCAATGGTACCGCCGGGTGCGGCCAATACTGAAATGGTGGGGGAATAAGCCATGCAACAAGCGACTCATGAAAACGTTATTCTACAGCTCACCGTGCGCAACCACCCTGGCGTGATGACCCACGTTTGCGGCCTTTTTGCCCGCCGCGCTTTCAACGTGGAAGGCATTCTTTGTCTGCCGATTCAGGACAGCAACCAGAGCCGCATCTGGCTGCTGGTCAACGACGATCAGCGCCTCGGGCAGATGATTAGCCAGATCGAAAAGCTGGAAGACGTTGAGAAGGTGGTACGCAACCAGTCAGACCCGTCCATGTTCAGCAAAATTGCGGTCTTTTTTGAGTAACTAATTTTTCCGCTGGACATATTCCTGCCGGGAAGAAAATCTGCTCTGGATTTATTCAGAGCAGATTCTTCTGTACTCATCTAAAGAGAACGCTTTCGATTTTTTATCTATATCATCAGGCCACTTTACTTCGCGGCCATAAATGCCAACTTGCGTATTAACGGATGTGTCTAATAACCGATCGTTGAAACTCATATAGTTACAGATCCATAGCCACAGCTTGTAGTTAGGCATTAATAGCGCGTCCGTACCTGCGTCGGTCGATATCAGGTTAAAGGCATCGATCATAGTGGTGCTAATACTGGAGTCATAAACGATACAGCGAATGGTGGAGTATGATGAGTGCTTATTGCGTGAATATATACTGATGGCTTGTATCTGACTCCAGTCATACTCTTTGCATTCAGGTCTTGTTCTCTTATAAAAAGGGTAATACCACCAGAAAGTATAAGTTAATTTATAAGTAATACTATACATAACGTGATCGTAAACATAAACCTTGCCTGTTTTCCGATTAAAACGAACGGGATAGTGACGAGGGGCGAAGATAAAGTAATTTACGACGGCTGCGAAAACAAAAGTCATAAAAAATATAATAACAACTGCGAAATGCATTAAAAGTTGATCGTCTGCTCTGGACTGCCAGGTTTCAACATATCGCGCATAATTAAATATCGCATCATAGAAAAAAAATAAAACAGCACCAAAGCATAAAATAGCAACAGGTAAGAAAAGCACCACGCCCAGGATGTTCATCCCATAAAATGAAGTGTAGTTACGCGTAATCTCACAGTAGTTATCATTGATATAAGCCAATTTACCGCTATGCGACAGCTTATCCGTTTTGCTCTGTGTTGTTTTATTTAGCTTATTGAGCTGGTGCTCATCGATCGTTTGCTTTGCTAAGTGAGGCCGTTGCTGCATATATTTTTCCTTGCTGATATCAAAGAGACAATATCACGCTGGTTACTCTCTGTACATAATGGCCGCATGGCATTCTGCCTGTCATAATATATAAATCATTCTCGGCATGAATAATTTATAGCGTTACACTGCGATTACTCAAATAAGACAAAAATTTTAAATTGTTCGTCTGCAGTCAAAGGGCTTACCGACTGTCCAGCCCATTGCGTAACTGCTTACTACCCTGTTCAGCAAAATCGCGGTGTTGTTCGAATAATCGCTCGAGGCTTGAACCACTGCGCGCTTATCGTTAAGGTAAGCGCGTTTTTTAACCCGCCAGGAATCGCCATGACCACAATCGCCCTTATTGACGATCACCTTATCGTCCGATCCGGCTTTGCCCAACTGCTGGGGCTGGAAGCCGATTTTCAGGTCGTCGCCGAATTCGGTTCCGGGCGCGAGGCGCTGGCGGGGCTGCCCGGTCGCGGCGTGCAGGTCTGCATCTGCGATATCTCGATGCCGGATATCTCCGGGCTTGAATTATTAAACCAGCTGCCGAAAGGGATGGCGATCGTCATGCTGTCGGTGCATGACAGCCCGGCGCTGGTGGAGCAGGCGCTGAACGCCGGGGCGCGCGGTTTTCTCTCTAAGCGCTGCAGTCCGGATGAGCTGATCGCCGCCGTGCGCACCGTGGCGGCTGGCGGCTGTTATCTGACGCCGGATATCGCCATGAAGCTGGCGGCCGGACGACGGGACCCGCTGACCAGGCGCGAACGCGAGGTGGCGGAAAAGCTGGCGCAGGGGATGGCGGTAAAAGAGATTGCCGCCGAGCTGGGCTTGTCGCCGAAAACCGTCCACGTTCATCGCGCCAACCTGCTCGAAAAGCTGGGCGTCAGCAACGACGTCGAGCTGGCGCGCCGCATGTTCGATAGCTGGCAATGAAAGCCTTTTTCTCGCGGCTGCTCTCGGTCGTCGGCTGTTGCTTTATCTTTTCCGCCGCGTGGTTTTGCCTGTGGAGCATCAGCCTGCACCTGGTGGAGCGCCCCGACCTTGCGGTGTTGCTTTTCCCCTTTGGCCTGCGGCTTGGCCTGATGCTGCAATGCCCGCGCGGCTACTGGCCGGTTCTGCTGGGCGCGGAGTGGCTGCTGATCCTCTGGCTGGCGCAGGAAGTGGCGCTGGCGCACCCGATAATATTGATGACTGGAAGCCTGTTGACTCTGCTGCCGGTGGCGCTGATATCGCGCTATCGTCATCAGCGTGACTGGCTGACGTTGTTGCGCCAGGGCGCAGCGCTGATTGCCGCCGCGCTGCTGCAATCGCTACCCTGGCTGGCGGAAGGTAAAGAGGGGCTGAATGCGCTGCTGCTGACTCTGACCGGCGGCCTGACGCTGGCGCCCACCTGTCTGGTTATCTGGCACTACCTTACCAGCACCGTCTGGCGGCCGCTGGGGCCATCGCTGGTCTCGCAGCCGGTGAACTGGCGCGGGCGGCATCTTATCTGGTACCTGCTGCTGTTCAGCGTCAGCCTCTGGCTCCAACTGGGGCTGCCCGCCGAGCTCTCACGATTTACGCCCTTCTGCCTGGCGCTGCCGATTATCGCTCTGGCCTGGCATTACGGCTGGCAGGGGGCGCTGATCGCGACCCTGATGAACGCCATCGCGCTGATTGCCAGCCAGACCTGGCACGATCATCCGGTGGATTTACTGCTTTCGCTGCTGGCGCAAAGCTTGACCGGCCTGCTGCTGGGCGCCGGAATACAGCGGCTGCGCGAGCTGAATCAGTCGCTGCAAAAGGAGCTGGTGCGTAACCAGCGGCTGGCGGAGCGCCTGCTGGAAACCGAGGAGAGCGTGCGCCGCGAGGTGGCCCGCGAGCTGCACGATGATATCGGGCAGACCATCACCGCAATTCGTACCCAGGCGGGGATCGTTCAGCGGCTGGCGCCCAACAGCGCCAGCGTCAGGCAGAGCGGTCAGCTGATTGAGCAGCTCTCGCTCGGCGTCTACGATTCCGTGCGCCGTCTGCTGGGGCGCTTGCGTCCACGCCAGCTGGACGACCTGACGCTTGAACAGGCGGTACGTTCGCTGATGCGCGAAATGGAGCTGGAGGATCGCGGTATGGTCAGCCATCTGGCGTGGCGTATCGATGAGTCGCTGCTGAGCGAAAACCAGCGCGTCACCCTGTTCCGCGTCTGCCAGGAGGGGCTGAATAATATCGTCAAACACGCCAGCGCCAGCGCCGTCACGCTGCAAGGCTGGCAGCAGGAGCAGCGGCTGATGCTGGTGATCGAGGACGACGGCTGCGGCCTGCCGCCGGGCTCCGGTCAGCAGGGCTTTGGCCTCACCGGCATGCGCGAGCGCGTCACCGCCCTGGGCGGCACCCTGACCATCTCCTGCACCCACGGCACTCGCGTTTGCGTCAGCCTGCCGCTGCGTTACGCCTGAGGAACGATAATGTTTGCCTTTTTAAAATCCCCGCCCGATGCTCCGCCGATTACCGACAAACAGGCGCTGGACGAGCGCTACCGCTACTGGCGTCGGCATATTCTGCTGACCATCTGGCTGGGCTATGCGCTGTTTTACTTCACCCGTAAAAGCTTTAACGCCGCGGTGCCGGAAATTCTCGCCAGCAACGTTTTGACCCGCAGCGATATCGGTCTGCTGGCGACGCTGTTCTACATCACCTATGGGCTATCGAAATTTTTCTCCGGTATCGTCAGCGATCGCTCTAACGCCCGCTATTTTATGGGCATCGGCCTGGTCGCTACCGGCGTGGTGAATATTCTGTTTGGCTTTTCCACTTCCCTGTGGGCCTTCGCGCTGCTGTGGGCGCTGAACGCCTTCTTCCAGGGATGGGGCTCGCCGGTATGCGCCCGCCTGCTGACGGCCTGGTATTCTCGTACCGAGCGCGGCGGCTGGTGGGCGCTATGGAACACGGCGCATAACGTCGGCGGGGCGCTGATTCCGATGGTGGTTGGCGCGGCGGCGCTGCACTACGGCTGGCGAACGGGGATGATGATTGCCGGGATGCTGGCGATCCTCGCTGGGCTGTTTCTCTGCTGGCGGCTGCGCGACCGGCCGCAGGCGGTCGGCCTGCCCGCAGTGGGCGACTGGCGGCACGATGAGCTGGAGATTGCTCAGCAGCAGGAGGGCGCTGGCCTGACTCGCAAAGAGATCCTCACCAAATACGTGCTGCTGAATCCCTATATCTGGCTGCTCTCGCTGTGCTACGTGTTGGTATACGTGGTGCGCGCGGCAATTAACGATTGGGGCAACCTGTACATGTCGGAAACGCTCGGCGTCGATCTGGTCACGGCGAATTCGGCGGTCACCATGTTCGAAGTGGGCGGTTTTATCGGCGCGCTGGTGGCGGGCTGGGGCTCGGATAAGCTCTTCAACGGCAACCGCGGGCCGATGAACCTGATTTTCGCCGCCGGGATTTTGTTGTCGGTTGGCGGGCTGTGGCTGATGCCGTTCGCCAGCTACGTGATGCAGGCGGCCTGCTTCTTTACCGCCGGCTTTTTCGTTTTTGGCCCGCAGATGCTGATCGGCATGGCGGCGGCGGAGTGCTCGCACAAAGAGGCGGCGGGGGCGGCAACCGGCTTTGTTGGCCTGTTTGCCTATCTTGGCGCATCGCTCTCCGGCTGGCCGCTGGCGCAGGTGATGGAGATCTGGCACTGGAGCGGATTTTTCGTGGTTATTGCCATTGCCGCCGGTATTTCCGCCCTGCTGCTGCTGCCGTTTTTAAACGCCCAGGCGCCGCGAGAAGCGTGACCGACTTCACCTTTCTTCGCCGAATGGCGTAAAACTAAGAAATTTTCCCGGTTTCGCCTGGACGCTGTCTCAGGCGAGTCTCCCGGCTGATTTTTACAATGCCTGCCATTCGCAGGTACTAAATCAGCTCAGGAGTCACCCAATCATGCTGGCCTTCTTAAACCAGGTGCGCAAGCCAACCCTGGACCTGCCGCTCGAAGCGCGGCGCAAAATGTGGTTCAAACCGTTCATGCAGTCGTATCTGGTGGTTTTCATCGGCTATCTGACCATGTATCTGATCCGCAAAAACTTTAATATCGCGCAGAACGACATGATCTCCACCTACGGGTTGAGCATGACGCAGCTGGGGATGATCGGCCTCGGCTTTTCTATCACCTACGGCGTGGGGAAAACGCTGGTCTCCTACTACGCAGACGGTAAGAACACCAAGCAGTTTCTGCCGTTTATGCTGATTCTCTCGGCCATCTGTATGCTCGGCTTCAGCGCCAGCATGGGCGCGGGGTCGACCAGCCTGTTCCTGATGATCGCCTTCTACGCTCTGAGCGGCTTCTTCCAGAGCACCGGCGGCTCGTGCAGCTATTCGACCATTACCAAGTGGACGCCTCGCCGTAAGCGCGGCACCTTCCTCGGCTTCTGGAATATCTCTCACAACCTCGGCGGCGCCGGCGCGGCGGGCGTGGCGCTGTTTGGCGCCAACTACCTGTTTGACGGCCACGTGATCGGGATGTTTATCTTCCCGTCGATTATTGCGTTAATCGTCGGTTTTATCGGCCTGCGCTTCGGCAGCGACTCCCCGGAATCCTACGGTCTCGGTAACGCCGAAGAGCTGTTTGGCGAAGAGATCAGCGAAGAGGATAAAGAGACGGAAGAGAATGCCATGACCAAATGGCAGATCTTCGTCGAATACGTGCTGAAGAACAAAGTTATCTGGCTGCTGTGCTTCTCCAACATCTTCCTGTACGTGGTACGCATCGGCATCGATCAGTGGTCCACCGTTTACGCTTTCCAGGAGCTGAAGCTCTCCAAAGAGGTGGCGATTCAGGGCTTTACCCTGTTTGAAGTGGGCGCGCTGGTTGGCACGCTGCTGTGGGGATGGCTGTCGGATCTGGCAAACGGACGCCGCGCGCTGGTGGCCTGCGTTGCGCTGGCGCTGATTATCGCCACGCTAGGGGTTTATCAGCATGCCAGCAATCAATACGTTTATCTCGCATCGCTGTTTGCGCTGGGTTTCCTGGTGTTTGGCCCGCAGCTGCTGATCGGCGTCGCCGCGGTAGGCTTCGTGCCGAAAAAAGCGATTGGCGCTGCCGACGGGATCAAGGGCACCTTCGCCTATCTGATCGGCGACAGCTTTGCCAAGCTGGGACTCGGGATGATTGCCGACGGTACGCCAATTTTCGGCCTCACCGGCTGGGCGGGCACCTTTGCGGCGCTGGATGCGGCGGCAATTGGCTGCATCTGCCTGATGGCCATCGTCGCGGTCTTTGAGGAACGTAAAATCCGCCGCCAGAAAAAGACACAAACTTTGCAGACTGCCTGAGTCATTGGGTGTGAGTTACGTTGCCCGGCCTCTGCGCCGGGCTTTTTTATGCCTCTTGCCGGGCGGTTTGATGATAGCGATACGGGGCCGCGATAAGTCACATTATGGTACTTCCGGCAGTCGACAGCGGGCAATTTCCCATTATGATAGTGGGGCTGCGATTGAATGAGAGGATGCATGATCTGGTTAGGACTGGCCACGCTGATAGTGGTATTTGTTGTGGGATTTCGGGTGCTTACCTCTGATTCACGCCGTGCGATTCGCCGTCTGAGCGAACGGTTAGGCATTACGCCGCTACCGCTGGAATCGATGATCGATCAGCTGGGAAAAACCGCCGGCAACGAGTATCTGCGCTACCTGGAGCGGCCGAATGAAGCGCATTTGCAAAATGCCGCGCAGGTGCTGCTGGTCTGGCAGGTCGCTATCGTCGACGGCAGCGAGCAGAACCTGCACTACTGGTATCGGCTGATGAAAAAGTCCCGCCTCGCGGCGCCGATTACCGAAGCGCAAATCCGCCTGGCACAAGGTTTTCTTCGCGAGCTGGAGCCGGAAGTGAGCGACCTGCACGCTTTGCAGGAGCGCTATAACGCGCTGTTTTTGCCGGAGGATGGCGTCCACTGGCTGCACTGATATCACTTCCCGGTGCACTGTTGGCTTCGTTAAACGTCACGCCGACGAGGCCACCGGTGCAAAAGTCATCGCAACAAAGCCATCATGCCAGTACCTCTAACCCATGTTTTTGCACGATGGTGAGTAATTTCAGTGCCAGCCCACCGGGGCGTTTTGCCCCGCTTTCCCATTTTTGGACCGTGGAAACGCTGGTGTTCAGATAGCGGGCAAAAACCGGCTGACTGACGTTGAGTTGGTCACGTAGAGCCTTAATTTCACCAGGTTGGAAATCGCTTACGCGGCTGATGCATGTTTCATCAAAGCTGCGCATTGTCTCCTGCGCGATCGCATCAACACTGTATAAACCTGCTGCAGCGCTATGGATAGCTTCAAAGGCGGGGCTTTTGAATTTAGTTTTTGCAGTCATGACAAATCTCCACCAATTCTTTTCTCTTAACCAATGCCGCCATTTTCTCCTCGCTGAGAAGGGGATAATGCCTGGCTAACTCACGGAACGCCGCGAGTTCTCGGTTATCGATATTGGCGATATCCTGTTTGGCGTATAAAAATGTGTAAAACCAATGCGCAGCGCCCTTTGCCAGAATAATTGCGCGATCGCGATTTTTATTGAGGCGTTTTTTGTAAACGCCGCCACCAAGGTTATCTGCTTTTCCCAGGAGAGTGGCTTCAATCGCTTTGCAGAGTTCGCCATCATCAATCGCATGGGCCCGGGCTTCCCTGGTAAACCATTTCGTTTTAAAAACACGCATTGGCTGACATCCTGTAACCATAAATATAGCACCAAGTGCTATGTTATTTCTTCCTCTTACTGTTCTGAAATACCTGAGAACGTGATTTTCCGGTTATGCGAGCAGCTACGCAGGAGCTTTGCAAGGCCTGAAAAGTTGTCAAAACGTTAAATTCGTCACATTTAAAATGTTACACTGCGCGGCTTCCCCGTCGTTCAACCATGCAGGTAACTTATGACCCCTTCGAATGCCACTTCGCCCCAGGCTAATCAGTCAGCGCGACCCAACTGGTCGGCTGTTTTTGCGGTGGCCTTCTGCGTTGCCTGCCTGATTACCGTTGAGTTCCTGCCGGTAAGCCTGCTCACGCCGATGGCGCAGGATTTGGGCATCTCCGAAGGCGTTGCCGGGCAGTCGGTTACCACTACGGCGTTCGTGGCGATGTTTGCCAGCCTGTTTATCACCTCAATTATCCGCAGTACCGATCGCCGCTACGTGGTGATCCTGTTTTCGGTTCTGCTGACCCTTTCCTGCCTGTTGGTCTCGTTTGCCAACAGCTTTTCGTTATTGCTGCTGGGCCGCGCGTGCCTTGGTCTGGCGCTGGGCGGCTTTTGGGCGATGTCGGCGTCGCTCACCATGCGGCTGGTGCCGATGCGCGTGGTGCCCAAAGCGCTATCGGTTATTTTCGGCGCGGTATCGATAGCGCTGGTGATCGCCGCGCCGCTGGGCAGCTTCCTTGGCGGTATTATCGGCTGGCGTAACGTCTTTAACGGCGCGGCGGTCATGGGCGTGATCTGTACGATTTGGGTGCTGAAGGCGCTGCCGTCTCTGCCGGGCGAGTCGACCTCGGCGCAGCAAAACATGTTCGGCCTGCTGAAGCGGCCCGGCGTGATGGCCGGGATGTGCGCCATCTTTATGGCCTTCGCTGGCCAGTTTGCTTTCTTTACCTATATCCGCCCGGTGTATATGACGCTGGCGGGCTTTGACGTCGACGGTTTGACGCTGGTACTGCTCAGCTTCGGCATCGCCAGCTTTGTCGGCACCTCGCTCTCCTCAATGCTGCTCAAGCGCTCGGTGAAAGCGGCGCTGGCGATTGCTCCAGTAGTGCTGGCTATCAGCGCCGCGGTGCTGGTGCTGTGGGGAGAGAGTAAAATCGTGGCGTCGACGGTGGCGGTAATCTGGGGCTTTGCCTTCGCGTTGATACCGGTAGGCTGGTCAACGTGGATCACCCGCTCCCTGTCCGATCAGGCGGAAAAAGCCGGGTCGATTCAGGTGGCGGTGATCCAGTTGGCTAACACCTGCGGCGCAGCGGTTGGCGGCGTGGCGCTGGATCACCTCGGTTTGCTCTCGCCGCTGGTCCTCTCCGGTACGTTGATGCTGATTACCGGCCTGCTGGTGGCGACGAAAGTGCGGGTGTAATGGGGCTACGGGTTCACCGCAGCCTGCGGTTAGGTCGCCCGGACAGGCGCGCAGCGCCGCCTCCGGGAATGCGCACCCGGGTCAGGCTCTTACACCGTGACCCCGGACGATTTCACTCTCTTAGAACCACGCTTCAAACATGCCGCCGACGTTCAGCGAATCCAGCTGTTCGTCTTTGGTGCCGTTGACCTTCGCAGTGCGCTTGTTATCCACCTGGCCGCCGGTCACGTAGAAGCGCAGCATCGGACGGAACTCCGGCCCCATACCGATGGCGATATTCTGCGACAGCGTCAGCTTCCAGCCGTGGTTATCACCGCCCTGGTCGTAATCGACGCGCTGGTAGCCCGCTTCCAGCCAGGTGGAGTGCACGTCGTTCCAGAAGTACATCGGACGGACGATGGCGCCGTAGTTTTTGCGGTTATCGGTGTTGTCCTTGCCGTTATCATAGTCGTGGAAGGCCAGCAGATATTCGATCTGCGTCTGCTGGGTAAATTTATGCAGCCCTTCAAAGCTGGCGTAGATAGCGGTCAGGTCATCGGTTTTGTTGTAGACGCTGTTATCCGAGTTATCGGAGTAGCGCAGGATCACTTTATTGACGCCGCTGTCGTTGGTGTGGCTCAGCACCAGCCCGCCCTGCCAGGCGTCGAGACGCTCGTCGCTGTCCACCGCTTTCGAATCAAAACCGTAGTTGGCGTATACCTCAACGTCGATCGGCCCGGCCTTGATGTTGTGGGTTTTGGTGGTCAGGGCGTAGTGGCCGTTATCGCCGGTACCGGAGCCGCCGGTACAGGTGATGCGCGACGGGTTGGCCTCATCGGCCATCACTTCCGGGCTACAGGACTCCACCTGCGACACCCCCGCCACGTCAAACTGCACGCCGCCGATATCAAAGTTTTTCACCCCAGCGCCCTGGCCATCGTGGTTCATCCAGAAGTAGTCGTTGATCCCCTGCTGCGGACGCTGATGGAAGTCGCGGCCGGCCCAGATATAAGCGTTGGGGTTAGATTCCAGCACGTTGGTGACGCCGACGTAGGCTTTTTTCAGGTTAACTTCATCGCTCCAGTGATCAAACATGACGTTGATATCCCAGATCGCGCCTTTATTGCTCTTGAAGGCTTTGGTTATCTGGAATTCGCCGCCGTTACCTTCGTTGCCTAAACGACCGATCGCCGAGGCGCCGTTATAGGAGCCATCCACGCCGACAAACTTCTGATCGCCGGTCTGGAACTGCGCGCCGTAGCGGGCGTAGCCGCTGAACTTGAGGCCGAAGGGGATCGCCATATCCGGCGTGGCCGCGGTGGTCTGCGGGTTAGTAATGACATCCACTTTTTTATCGGCGGCGGCGTCGATTTTTGCCTGGCGCTCGGCCAGAGCTTTATCGACGGCTTTCGCCACAATGGCGTCGATCTGTTCTTGAGTAAATTCTTGCGCGAATACGGAAATTGGGCACAGCGCGGCGACGACCGCCATGGTTAATGGCAGCATTTTTACAGTTTTCATCATTATCTCGCTTTTAATAATTCATATATTCAGATAATAGCTATCCCGCCAGGATAAGCTGGTATATTTAGTTCGGGTACTGTTGTTAAATATTTATATAAATTAACGCTGATATAAATGAATTAACTCTTCCGAAAATTCACGGGCGAGCAGCGAATTCATTAAGTGATCCTGAGCATGGACCATAATTAACGTCATCGGCTGGCGCGCTTCGCCGGCATCCTGTTCGATAAGCTGGGTCTGCATCTGATGCGCCCGGCGGGCGTAGCCATCGGCTTCATTCAGAAGCAAGCGCGCTTCATCTATATTACCGTTGCGGGCGCAATGGAGTGCTTCAAAACACAATGAGCGTGACTGTCCCGCATTAACGATAATTTCCATTACCGCATCTTCTAATTCAATCATGATAGGTCCTGAGGTCATTAACTTTATTATTTAATATAATGCAGCAAAATCCCTTTTCCGCATTATTTATGCCGTCATCTAAAATATAATATTAAATATATTGATTCATTATTGGCTGACCGTTTCGGCAACCGGAACCGCGGCTTTTGCTTTTTCAACTTCAGTTTTCATTAACGAGCGTTCATAGGCGCGCAGGAATGGCAGATAGATTAGCGCCGACATCACCATACAAATCAGGCACATGACCAGTGGGCTTAGCGTCCAGTTTGCAGCCCATGATGCGCCGATAGGCGCCGGCGTCGTCCACGGCGTCAGCGAAACCACCTGGCTGAGCCAGCCGAGACGCGTCGCGCCATAAGCCAGAACGGCGTTGATCATCGGGACAAAGACGAACGGGATAAACATCATCGGGTTCATGATAATCGGCGCGCCGAACAGGATCGGTTCGTTGATATTAAAGAAGCTTGGCACAATGCCCATTTTACCGATGGTACGCAGATGGGTTACGCGGCTACGCAGCAGCAGGAACGCCAGCGGAAGCGTGGAACCGACGCCGCCTATGAGCAGATAGTGATCCCAGAAACCTTGCAGATAGACATGCGGCAGGGCCGCACCGGCCGCCAGCGCGGCCTGGTTTGCCGACAGGTTGGCCATCCAGAAGGGGTTCATAATACCGGTCACGATCAGCGAACCGTGGATTCCGGCGAACCAGAAAATCTGGCACATCAGGACGGAAAGCAGAATCGCCGGCAGGGAGTCAGAGGCGGAAACCAGGGGCTCCAGCAGGTGCATAATCGCCTGCGGTAGAATCATATCGGTCTGCGCTTCGATAAACAGATTCAGCGGATGCAGGGTCGCGATCACCACCAGTACCGGGATAAGAATTTCAAACGAGCGGGCCACGCCGGTCGGCACCTCTTTTGGCAGGCGAATCGTAATATTGTTCTGCTTTAACCAGGCGTAAACGCGGGTGGAGTAGATGGCGGTGATCAAAGCGGTAAAAATGCCCTGACCGGAGAGGTACTGGGTGGAGATTTTGCCATCGGCGTACGGCGCGGCAACCAGTAAGAAGGCCATGAACGCCAGCAGACCGGACATTACCGGGTCGAGCTGGAACTGACGTCCGAGGCTGGCGCCGATTCCCACCGAAATAAAAAACGTCATTACGCCCATGCTGAGGTTAAACGGCAGCATCAGCTGTTCACGGTATTGCTGGGAGAAATCCAGCCAGCCGCGGGCGAAACCATTCGTGGTATCTGGGGAGAAAGGTGGAAAGATAAATACCAGCATGAATGAGCCGATGATCATAAACGGCAATGCGGCAGTGAAGCCATCGCGAATCGCGATAACGTATTTCTGCTGCCCAAGGCGTCCTGCCAGCGGGGTAATTGATTGCTCGATCACGGCAATCATGGACTGATACAGAGAACTCATTTGCACACCTCTTAATGCGCTGCAATCAGCGACAGGGCATAATCCAGGACGTTATCTCCCCGCTGCATTCCGTAATCCATGGTGTTAATCGCCTGGACCGGAATATTCAGGGGAGCGGCTTTCTCAGATAAGTTTTTCAGCATGTATTTCACCTGTGGCCCAAGAAGCACCACCTGGTATTGCGGAAACTGTATGTCAAATTCGGAAACTCCGTAGGCGTCAATCTGCACCGGCATATTACGTTCCTTCGCGGCATCAACCATCTTTCTGACCAGCAGGCTGGTGGACATTCCGGCAGAGCAGCACAGCATAATCTTGTACATCGACATTCGTCCTCAAAATGTAAAAAGTTATTGCGTGGATGATTTGATATCAGACGGAAACCGGTTTCCATTTATAAAAAACAGAACTGTGATAACCATCAAGATCTGTCAGTCAAAGGGGCTGTTAATTAGATTTTGCTCACAAATTTTCCTGGTTTTTGCTACGATTTTCCATGAAACGGAAAATCGGTTTCCAAATAAAAAGGGAAACGGATATACTGCCGCTGGTGATTATTGAAGCGATTCAGGTTTAAGGATTTACAGGGATCGGATTGGCCCTGTCAGGGGAAAATAATGTCTACAATCAACGATGTATCGCGGTTAGCTGGGGTGTCTAAAGCCACAGTCTCTCGGGTGTTGAGCGGTTCGCGCGGCGTAAAGGAAGCCAGCCGACAGGCGGTACTGCAGGCGGCGGAAGAGCTTAACTACCGGCCGAATATGATAGCGCAATCTTTGCTGAGTCAGACCACTGGCTGCATCGGCGTCATTTGCGCCCAGGACAACATAAATCAAACCACCAGCTATCTCTACGCGCTGGAAAAACAGCTCAGCCAGCACCAGAAGCATCTGCTGCTGCGTTTTGCCAACAGCCGCGACAGAGTGCTGCATTCGCTGGAAGAGTTGACCTGCGGCCTTTGCGATAATGTGTTAATCATCGGCGCGCGGTTTCCGCTCAATATCGACCGGCCCGACGTGGTACTGATTGACTGCCTGGAAAGCGACGGAACGAATAGCATTCAGTTTGACCACGCCTTCGCGGCGGAAACGGCCTGCAACTATCTGATAAGCCAGGGGCGGCGCCAGATTGCGCTAATCCATCCCCAGGCCAGCGGCTTTGCTGACCAGGTTCTGCTGGGCTATAAGCATGCGCTGGAAAAGAATTTTCTGCCGTTCAATCGCAACCTGGTTTTTCTCGACAGTCATTCGCCATCCGTGGCGGTGCAGGAGCTGGTAAACAACGCAACTACCCTGAATTTTAATGCATTATTGGTGGCCAACGAGCAGCAGGCGCAACTGGTGGTGCCGCAGCTCCAGGCGTTTAATCGTGCGGTGCCGGAAAAAGTCATGGTGTTCAGCCTTGCGGGCTCGTTACAGCTGCCCGGTATTCCGACTATTCCGGCGATAGAATATTCAATGGACGCGATGGCCAGCCAGATCGTTAACTGGCTGACCGAGAAGACGCAAATGCTCGGCAGCAGCCCGCTGCGCGGGGATTTGATCATTCCGAACCGTTGATGGCGCTCCCCCGCAACCGGCGCTAGGGCATGGGGCAAGTAATGCCGCTAATGGCCTTCTGGTAAGCGGCGCTGTTGTTTTTATCCAGCGCCCGCGTCGCGCTTTGTACGGCAGTCTTATTTTCCGCTGATTCCAGTACGCGGTTAGCAAACTGCGTATCGTCCAGCGCGCTGCTGGCAGGGCAGTTTTTCCTCACATCCTTCACTATCTGCTGCTTTTGCTGTTCAAACTTCAGCCCGGAGAGCGGTGCGGCTGTCGCCACGCTGGGGAGCACCAGACAGACGGCCAGCAAAAGCGCAATTTTCATTCTCGTCATCACGGATATCCTTATTTTTATTAAAGCGTTCCTCTAACTATAGACGCATTCCTGAATCAACATTTTTGCGTGTCGCTTTCCGCAGGAATGTATCTGTTTCAGTCGCTGAAATTTATCTTCCGTAGCGGCAAGCAAAGCCGTTGATGCGCAGATGCCCGGCGTCGCGATGATGGATATATTCCAGCCATCGCGTTTCAGGGATGGCGGACCATGACGAAAAAAGGAACGACCTCGACGCCGCACGATGCGGTTTTTAAACAGTTTTTATCGCATCCCGAGTGCGCAAGGGATTTTATCGAGATTCATCTTCCCGCTTCGCTGCGCCAGCTGTGCGACCTGCAAACGCTTAAGCTGGAGTCCGGCAGCTTTATTGAGGCCGATTTGCGCGCAAGCTACTCCGACGTACTGTGGTCGCTGAAAACCCGCGACGGTGACGGCTATATCTACGTGGTAATTGAACATCAGAGCACGCCGGAAGCGCATATGGCATTCAGGCTGATGCGCTACGCGCTGGCGGCGATGCAGCGTCATCTGGACGCCGGGCACAAAACGCTGCCGCTGGTGGTGCCGATGCTGTTCTATCACGGCGCGAAAAGCCCCTATCCTTTCTCGCTGTGCTGGCTGGATGAGTTTGCCGATACGGAGGCCGCGCGGCGGATCTATGCCGCCGCTTTCCCGCTGGTGGATATTACGGTGGTGCCGGATGACGAGATCATGCAGAACCGGCGTGTGGCGCTGCTGGAGCTGATTCAAAAGCACATTCGCCAGCGCGATTTACTTGGCCTGGTGGAGCAATTAGCAGAGCTGTTGGTTAAAGGTTGCGCTAATGACAGCCAGTTGAAAGCGCTGTTTAATTACATGCTGCAGTGTGGCGATGCGCCTCATTTTGGTGAATTTCTTCACGAGGTCGAGCGGCGCGTTCCTCAACATAAGGAGGTATTCATGACGATTGCGGAAAGGCTACGGCAGGAAGGGAGACAAGAAGGCAAGTTGGAGGGCAAGTTAGAAGGTAAACAAGAGGGTAGACAAGAAGAAGCGTTGCGTATTGCCCGTTCACTTCTGGAGCAGGGGTTTGAGCGCGAGCTGGTACGGATGACTATTGGGCTCTCGGATGATGATCTGAATGCATTCCAGGATGCATCCCTCAAAATGGGGGAAAATTAATGACGATTGTAGAGAGACTACCGCTGGAAGAGATACCACAGGAGTTACAACCTGAGTATTTACTGGGATATCTGTTGGAATTATACCTGGAGTTTTATGAAGGATTTCAGGAAGGTAAACGAGAAGAGGCATTGCGTATTGCTCGTTCATGTCTGGAACAGGGATTTGAGCGCGAGCTGGTGCAGGTGGTTTGTGAGCTGTCGGATGACGACCTGAAGATGCTGCAAACGCAGGTCGCAGCATCTCCTGCCCGATAATCCTCAGGCCGTTTTAACCCGCCGCCGCGAATCCATGGCGATCAGCACCACCGACGAGAGAATCAGCAGCGTGCCCAGCCAGTCCGGGAGGGTAAAGGTGATGCCGAGCAGCAGCAGAGAGAGCAGAGCGCTGCTCAACGGCTCCGCGCAGCTGAGGATCCCCGCCTTCGCGCCGCCAATCTTCTGCGCGCCGTTCAGGTAGAGGCTAAAGGTCAGCGAGGTGCCGATGACCACCAGGTAGAAAAAGGCCAGCAGCAGGCCGCCGGTCACCACAAAATGGTTGCCCTGTCCGGCGTAGAACGGCAGCAGCATCGCGCCGCCGAGCAGCATGCTCCAGCCGACAATCGGCAGCGTACCGTAGCGGGCAATCAGCGTCGAAGGGTAAGTCGTATAAAAAGCAGCGGCAAACGCTGAAGCAATCCCCCAGAACAGCGCCGTGGGGGAAATCGACAGCGTCGTTGGGTTGCCGTGGGTCACCAGCAGAAAAGTGCCCGCCAGCGAGGTGCCGATGGCCGCCAGCACCAGCGGGCTGGGGCGCGTTTTGCGGGCGATGGCAAACCAGGCGACGATAATCGTCGGCGACAGAAACTGCAGCACCGTCGCGGTGGCGGCGTTGGATTGCTCGATAGTCATCAGAAAGGTGTACTGCACGGTGAGCGCGCCGAACAGCGAAAAGATCAGCAGACTGACGGCGTCTTTACGGTTTTGCAGGACGCGGAAGATCTTATCGCCGTGGAAGAACGAGAGCATCAGAAGGATCAGGCCGGCGAACAACAGGCGCGTCATGGTCAGAAACGGCGATGACATCTGGCTTTGCTGCATAATATATTGCGCGCAGACGCCGGAACTGCCCCACAGCACGGCGGCGATCAGTACGTTCAGCATCCCTTTTTTGCTGGAGCCCATCTTTCCCTCAGGTGAAAATAGTGCGAAAGCAGTATCATAGCATGAGCACGTGTGGGAAGCGGGGCAGGAAATGGTCGCTGGATCCTTTATCAGATGTGTACCCTGGCCGACGTTGCCCGGCGGCGGCTGGCGCCTGACCGGGCAGACAGAAACGCGGCGCCACGTGCAAAAAATATTCAGCATGGGGCGTCATTGCCTCCCGCCATGTGGCGAATAAACTCACGTTTACCGCCGTGCGCCAGACGCGCCTCTTAGCTCAAATCAACGTTTTTACTGCCGAACAGCCAGGTCAGAGCGAAGCCGCACAGATAAGAGACCGCCAGCCCTGCGGCATACACCGCCATTCCGGCGTAGATCCCGCTGTTGGAGGTCATCAGCGGCAGTGCCACCAGCCCGGAAGGGCCAAATACCGTATTCAGGCCGACCGGTAGCCCCAGCCAGGCGATAAGCCCGAGAAAGAAACCGCCGCAGGCGCCGCCGAGGCAGGCGGTGATAAACGGCTTCATGCGCGGCAGCGTGACGCCATAAATCAGCGGTTCGCCGATGCCGAGGAAGCCGGGGATAATCGCCCCTTTAATCTGCGTACGCAGCAGAGAGCCGTGCTTCGCCCGCCAGAACAGCGCCAACGCCGCGCCGACCTGTCCGGCCCCGGCCATCGCCAGAATCGGAAACAGCGAGTTAAACCCCTGCGCATCCACCAGCGCAAAATAGACCGGCACGAAGCCCTGATGGACGCCGAACATCACCGCCAGCAGGAACAGGCCGGCCAGCACCGCAGAGCCGAACGGGTTACCGTTAAGGTGCAGGAATAGCCATGACATTCCGGTAAACAGCCAGCCGCCGATAGGCATTATGACGGTAAAGGTGATCGCGCCCATGATCAGCAGCGTCACCGCCGAGGTGAGGATCATATCGAGGTTGGCAGGCATGATGCGGCGTACCTGTCGTTCCACCCATGCGCCGATAATCGCGGCGATAAGCACGCCGATAATATTGCCGCGCGGGTCGATACCGTGGCCGAAGAAGGTCGAAATTCCGGAATAGAAGCCGCTGGTAGCCTCCGGGTTATAGCCGAGGACAAACAGCGCAGCGATGATGGCCCCGTTGACCCCGGAGCCGCCGAAGGCTTTCTGGGCGTTATAGCCGATCAGGATGCTCAGGAAGGTAAACATCCCCTTGCTGAACACTTTCATGTAGCCGATCAGCGCCACCATCGTCGCGTTCGGATGCGCGTTTTCGAGGACAAATATCTGCTCCGCCAGGGTGGCGAACCCTAACAGCAGGCCGACGGCGATAAAACCGGGGATCAGCGGGGTGAAGATGGTGGCGAATTTAGCGAGGAATTTTTGGATGCCGCTGGTTTGCTTGTTCTTCAGCGCCTGCTTCTTCTCGGCGGCGACATCGGCCAGCGATGGCGCATCCGGCGGGGCATCTTCCAGTAACGCATTCATCATTTCAGCCGCGGTTTGCGCCTTGCCGGGGCCGAGCACGACCTGGAACTGCTCATCGCTGACGATAACCCCCATTACGCCCTCAATCTGACGGATGGCGGCGCTATCGGCCCGTGATTCATCGCGCAAAGTCAGGCGTAGCCGGGTCATACAGTTGCCCGCCTGCGCGACGTTACCGGCGCCGCCAACGTGTCGAAGGATCCGCGCTATCATCTCTTTATTTATTTTTGCCATTGCAGATTACCTGTTGGTCAGCGGTCAGGAGTGGCTCAGCGCCTTGCGAATGTAGCCGTTATTTTTTGCCAGCAGCGCCTGGGCCTCGGCGGCGCTTAAATCAGCCAGCACCATCACAATCGCCGTTTTGCAGTGGCGACCGCAGGCCTCCAGCGCGCTCTGGGCGGTTGCGCGATCGCATTCGGTCGCTTCCATGACGATGGACACCTGGCGCTCGATAAGCTTGGCGTTGGTCGCTTCAACATCCACCATCAGGTTACTGTAGACCTTACCGATGCGGATCATCGCCCCGGTGGAGATCATATTCAGCACCAGCTTCTGCGCTGTGCCTGCCTTCAGCCGCGTTGAGCCGGTAACGACTTCCGGGCCGACCACCGGCGTAATGGCGACGTCCGCCAGCTGGGCCATTTCCCCGTGCGGGTTGCAGCTGACGATGGCGACGAAAGCGTTCTGGCTGTGGGCATACTCCATGGCGCCGATGACGAACGGCGTGCGTCCGCTGGCCGCGAGCCCCACCAGCACATCGCGGCTGCTAAAATTAATATTCTGCAGATCCATTGCCCCTTGCGCTTTGTTATCTTCAACGTTCTCTACGGCGCTCAGAATCGCTTTATGGCCGCCCGCGATGATGCCCACTACCTGTTCGGGGCGAGTGCCAAAGGTCGGCGGACACTCGCTGGCGTCAAGGATCCCCAGACGACCAGAGGTCCCCGCGCCGATATAAATCAGTCGACCGCCCGCCTGCAGTGCCGCCGCGACCTTATCCACCACCTGGGCAATTTGCGCCAGATAAGGGGTGATGGCGTGAGCCACCTGCTGGTCTTCCTGGTTAATCACCGTCAGCATCTCTTCGGTGGAAAGGGTGTCAATGTTGGCGCTATTGGCGTTGCGGCGCTCGGTCAGCAGTTTACTCAGGTCGATACTCATAAGAACCTCTTCATTCACAGTGGCGGGCAGTATAAGGAATTAATTATTCCTTTCATGTGAAGGCTATCACGATTGGTGTTGAATGGATAATAGGAGATTTCAGCATTGGCGGGAAATATGGTGGTAATAAAATTGGAATATTTTATTACCACCGGAGGAGATTATGCGACAGAACGCGGTTTTTTCAGGCCAATCAGCAGCGCGGCCAGATAGCAAAGGGTCATCGCCAGGCTCATTTTGAGCATCGTTTCGCCGCCGAGTCCGGCCAGCGGCGCGGCAATCCCGCCGAACACAAACATCAGCGTGCCCATCAGGGCGGAAGCGGTGCCGGACTGGCTGGCGTTAATAGCATTCATCGCTTCCGAGCCGGCAATGGTACTGATGCCGCTCATCATGGAAACGGTAAAAAACAGGCCGACCAGCGCCAGCGTCGGCTGCGGTAGCCAGGCGAAGAGCAGGGTGATGGCGGCAAACGCCACCGCCAGCAATTGACCGCCGCGCAGCAGAGATTCGGCGCTGAAGCGGCGCGCCAGGCGGGAAAAGATCAGCGCCGCGATAATCAGCCCGATACCGTTAAGGCCGAACAGCAGGCTGAACTGCATCGCGCTCATGGCATATTCGCTCTGGATAACGAACGAAGACGAGCCGATATAGGAGAACAGCCCGGCCATCATAAACGCCTGAATCAGGCAGTAGCGCATAAAGCGGCGATTTTTCAGCACCGGAGTTTCATCCTGCCGCTGCGCAACCGATGCGGCGCTTTTTCCCGGCAGCGTTTCGTGCAGCACCGTCAGGCTGAGCAGCAGTAACACTACGCCGATCGCCGCCATCGCCCAGAACAGGATACGCCAGTCGAAGGCGGTAATGATCCAACCGCCAAGTACCGGTGAAAGCACCGGCGCGATGCCGTTTACGGTCATCAGCAGGGCGAAAAACTGGGTCAGCAGGGTGCCCTGATAGCGGTCTCGGGCGATGGATCGCGATAGCACCGAGCCGCCCGCGCCGGCGAAGCCCTGCAGAAATCGCCAGGCGATCAGCAGGTGAATGTCGTAGGTTATCGCGCACATCGCCGAGGAGAAGATAAACAGCAGCAGAGAGAGCGCCAGCGGCTTTTTACGACCAATGCGGTCGCTCAGCGGACCGAAAAACAGCTGCCCAAGGCCGAGGCCGATCAGCGCCGCGGTCAGCGAGAGCTGGGTCTGCGTGCCGGTAGCGCTAAGCTGCTGGGTAATTTCCGGCAGCGCGGGAAGATAGAAATCGGTACACAGCGGCCCAATGGCGCTGAGCAAACCGAGAACCACGACCCAGGAAAGGGAAATTCGGGACATACAAGCGAGCTCCTTGTCATCAAACCGGGCGCTGTCGCCCGGTAAAGGCGTTAGCTGGCGCCGCCTCCCAGCGACTGCCAGAGGGTGATGCGGTTTTCCAGGTCCGTTTGCTGGAGGGATATCAGGGTGGCCTGCGCCGACCACAGCGTTCGCTGGGCGGTCAGCACCGACAGATAATCTCCGACCCCGGCCTGATAGCTCTTCAGCGCGATATTCAGCGATTTCTGTTCCGCCGCGACGTATTTATTCTGCGCGTCCAGCTGTTCGCTGAGGGTTTCCCGCCGCGCCAGCGCGTCGGCGACATCTTTGAAAGCGCTCTGAATCGTTTTCTCATAGGTGGCGATCAGCCCCTTTTTCTCCGCTTCAGCGTAGCGTAGCTGCGCCAGGTTGCTACCGCCGGTAAACAGCGGCAGGCTGATGGACGGCGCGAATGACCATACCTGCATACCGTGGCTGAACAGCGACGAGAGCGAGTCGCTGCCGACCCCGGCGCTGGCGGTCAGCGAGATGGACGGGAAGAAATTGGCCCGCGCAGCGCCGATATCGGCGTTAGCGCTCTTCAGATTATGCTCCGCTTCCTGGATATCCGGGCGGCGCAGCAGTACCGATGAAGAGACGCCCGCCGGCACCAGGGTGATGCTGCGATCGCCAAGGCTTTCCAGCGTGCCGGGCAGCAAGCTATCCGGCACGGTTTCTCCGGCTAGCAGGTTGAGCGCATTTTTGTCCTGCGCCACCAGCGTGCGGTAGCTGGCGACGCTGGCGCGCGCCTGCTGGTACACGCTTTCGGCATCGCTCAGGTCGCCTGCCGAGGCGGTGCCGACTTCCATCTGGCGGGTGACGATGCGGCGCGAGTTCTCCGCGCTGGCCATGGTGTCCTGCGCCAGCGCCAGATTGCTGTTGTCCGCGGCGAGAGTTATCCATGCGGTGGTCAGATCGGCGATCATCGTCAGACGTGTATTCTGGGCGGTGAATTCGCTGGCAAGCCAGGTTTCCCGCGCGGCGCGCGTCAGGCTTTGATTCTTGCCAAACAGATCCAGTTCGAAGCTGGAGACCGCGCCGTCGGCTTCCGCTGCCGACGACAGGCCGCTGGCTACCGTTTTACTGCGGGTATGGCTCAGCTCGGCGTCGAGGGTCGGAAACAGCGAGGCGCGGGTTTCGCCAAACTGGGCGCGCGCGGCTTCGATATCGGCCAGCGCTTTCTGCACGTCGCGGTTGCTGGTCAACGCGATGTTCACCACTTTTTTGAGGCGGGCGTCATTCACCACCTGCTGCCAGTCGCTGACTACCGCAGTTGCCTCGCCGTGGCTGCCCGGCAGGGTCGCCGGGACCGGCGCGGCTGGACGTTCATAGTGCGGGTCGAGAGAGACGCAGCCCGCCGTCAGGAGCGCAACAAAAATTAAGGTAAAACGAAACATAACTTACTCCTGGGAAGAACGATGGCGGGTGAAGAAACGTTTCACCAGCACAAAGAACAGCGGCACGAAGAACACCGCCAGCAGCGTTGCGGTCAGGGTGCCGCCGATAATCCCGGTACCGATCGCCACGCGGCTGTTGGCCCCGGCTCCGGTGGCGATCGCCAGCGGCAGTACCCCGGCGATAAACGCCAGCGAGGTCATCACAATAGGGCGTAAACGGGTCTGCGCGGCGCGCATGGCGGCGCGCGAGAGGGAATAGCCCTCTTCCACCGCCGATTCGGCGAATTCAACGATCAGGATGGCGTTCTTTGACGACAGGCCTATGGTGGTTAATAGCGCCACCTGGAAGTAAACGTCATTGCTCAGACCGCGCATCCACGCCGCCAGCGCCGCGCCGAGCAGCCCAAGCGGGATCACCATGATCACCGAGAACGGCACCGACCAGCTCTCATACAGCGCCGCGAGGCACAGGAAGACCACCAGAATCGAGATAGCGTAGAGGCTCATCGCCTGGCCGCTGGCGAGTTTTTCCTGCAGCGACATGCCGCTCCACGCCCAGGTGGTGCCGGCGGGCAGGTTATTGGCTAAGGCCTCCATCTTGTCCATTGCCGCGCCGGAGCTGAAGCCGCTGGCGTTTTCGCCCTGGATTTCGAAGGCGGCGGAACCGTTGTAGCGCACCAGGCTTTCCGGGCCGTATTGCCAGCGGGTGGTGGCGAAGGCGGAGAACGGCGTCATGCTGTCGTCACTGCCGCGCACGAACCATTTACCGAGGTCAGACGGCACGGCGCGGGCGTCACTTTCGCCCTGGATATAGACCTTCTTCACGCGACCGCGATCGATAAAATCGTTAACGTAGGTTCCTCCCCAGGCGCTGGAGAGGGTATCGGTAACATCGCTTAGCGACAGCCCGAGCGACACGGCTTTGTTGTTATCGATATCCACCTGCAGCTGCGGCATTTGCGGCAGATCGTTGGCGCGAACTGACTGCAGCTCGGTACTTTGATTCGCCGCCGCCAGCAGCTGGCTGCGCATTTTCATCAGGCTATCGCGATCGGTACCGCCGCTGGCCATCAGTTCGAAGGTGAAACCGTTACTCTGCCCCAGGCCATCTACCGACGGCGGAGTCATGGCGAACAGGGTGGCGTCGCGAATGCTGCTGAGCTCTTTGGTGGCGCGCAGGGCGATGGCCTGAGCGGTATTTTCTTCGCCTTTACGTTCGGACCAGTTTTTCAGCGACACGAAGGCCATCCCGGCGTTTTGTCCGCTGCCGCTAAAGCTAAAGCCGTCGACGGTAAAGATCACGTCGGTATTGGCTTTCTCTTTCGTCAGGAACCAGTCGGTGACCTGGCGGCGAACCTCGGCGGTACGTACCGCCGTCGCCCCGGCGGGCAGCGTGTACTGGACCATGATTTCACCTTGATCTTCCGTCGGCAGGAAGCTGCCGGGTAGTTTCCACATTGCCAGCGCCATGCCGCCGCAAATCAGGACAAAAGCGCCCATCATCATTGCCGAGCGGCGCAGGCCGCCGACAACACGATGCTGATAGCCCTGCTCGGTGCGTCCCCACAGGCGGTTAAAGGCGCCGAAGAAGCCTTTGGTATGCGGTTTAGAATGGCTCAGCAGCGCGCCGCACAGCGCCGGGGTTAAGGTTAAGGCGACCACCACGGAGAGCATCATCGCCGAGATAATGGTCACCGAGAACTGGCGATAAATCACCCCGGTTGAGCCGCCGAAGAAGGCCATCGGCAGGAACACTGCCGAGAGCACCAGAGCAATGGCGATCAGCGCGCCGGAGATTTCGCCCATCGATTTTTCGGTGGCTTCCCGGGCGGGCAGCCCTTCGTCGCGCATGATACGCTCGACGTTTTCCACCACCACGATGGCGTCATCCACCAGCAAGCCTATTGCCAGCACCATCGCAAACAGCGTCAGGGTGTTAATGGAGTAGCCGAACAGCGCCAGCACGCCGAAGGTGCCCAGCAGCACGACCGGCACCGCCACCGCCGGGATCAGCGTGGCGCGGAAGTTTTGCAGGAACAGATACATCACGCAGACCACGAGGATAATCGCTTCGAACAGCGTCTGAATCACATCCTCAACCGAGATTTTGATGAATTCGGTGCTGTCTTTAGGGTAGGCGATATCGTAGCCCTGCGGCATCTGGCGCTGGAACTCGGCAATCTTGTTTTTCACCAGCGTCGCGGTATTCAGGGCGTTAGCGCCCGGCGCCATCATCACCGCGATCCCCGCAGCCGGGTGGCCGTTGAGATTGGCGGAGGCGGTGTAATCTTCGCTGCCCATCTCCACGCGGGCGACGTCGCTCAGGCGCACCACCGACCCGTCGCTCTTGCTCTTGACGATAATCTCTTTGAACTGGGCGACGGTTTGCAGTCGCGACTGGGCACGGACGGTGGCGGTCAGCTGCTGCGCGTTGGCGGCGGGCAGGGCGCCGATTTTACCGGCGGACACCTGCACGTTCTGCGCCTCTATCGCCGATTGCACATCGGATGGCATCAGCGAATAGGAGGCCAGTTTGGTCGGGTCCATCCAGATGCGCATGGCGTACTCCGCGCCGAACACCTGCAGGCTGCCGACGCCTTCAATACGCGCCATCGGGTCCTGCATATTGCTGACCAGCCAGTCGGAGATATCGGAGCTGGTGGCTTTGTTGTTTTTGTCATACACCGCGAGGATCAGCAGGAAGCTGCTCTGCGATTTCTCCACCGTCACGCCGGACTGCTGAACTTCGCTCGGCAGGCGCGACTCCGCCTGCTGCACTTTGTTCTGCACCTGAACCTGGGCGGTATCCGGATCGGTACCCTGCTCAAAGGTGACGGTAATGCTGACCGAGCCGTCGGAACTGCTGGTGGACGTAAAGTAGAGCAGGTTGTCCAGTCCGGTGAGCTGCTGCTCGATAACCTGGGTGACGCTGTTTTCCAGGGTTTCCGCAGAAGCCCCGGTGTAGGTAGCGGAGATTTTTATCGCCGGCGGGGCGACGTCAGGATACTGGGCGACCGGCAGGGTGCGGATAGCCAGAATCCCGGCGAGCATAATCAGAATGGCGATAACCCAGGCGAAGACCGGGCGGCGCACGAAGAAACGGGAAAACATCAGGCATTGCCTCCGTCATTTTTGACTTCGGCGGCTTTTACCTGCTGGCCGGGCGCGACTTTGCTGGTCCCTTCGACAATCAGCCGGTCGCCGCTCTTCAGGCCGTTGACGATAAGCCATTTGTCGCCGTAGGTTTCGCCGGTTTCCACGCTGCGCTGTTCAACCTTGTTATTAGCGTCAACCACCAGCGCGGTGGCATCGCCTTTGGCATCGCGGGTGATGCCCTGCTGCGGGGCGAGAATCGCACCGTTCATGATGCCTTCGTCTATGCGGGCGCGAACGAACATCCCCGGCAGCAGCACGTGCTGCGGATTGGGAAAGACCGCGCGCAGCGTGACCGAACCGGTCGATTCATCTACCGCCACTTCGGTCAGTGCCAGGCGACCTTTTTCGCTATAGGTGCTGCCATCTTCAAGAGTCAGGGTGACGTTAAGGGTATCGCTGTTGCTTGCCAGGCTTTGCTTACGCAGGCGCAGCAGATCGACGCTGGATCGGGTGAGATCGACGTACATCGTATCCAGTCCGCGGATCGTCGCCAGCGCGGTATCCTGATCGGCGGACACCAGCGCGCCCGGGGTGACGGAAGAGATGCCGATGCGCCCGGCAATCGGTGCGGTCACGGTGGTCCAGTTCAGGTTGATGCGCGCGCTTTCCAGCGCCGCTTTTTTCGACTCGACGCTGGCCTTATCCTGATTACAGGTCGCTATCGCGTCATCGGCGTCCTGACGGGAGACGCCGTTATCTTTGACCAGCACCGCGTAGCGCTGGGCTTTTTGGCAGTCGGCGATGACCAGCGCCTGGGCCTGTTTCAGCGAGGCGGCGGCTTCGTTAAACGTCGCGCGATAGCTTGACGGATCGATTTGGTATAGCGCCTGCCCGGCTTTGACCATGTCACCCTCGGTAAACAGGCGTTTTTGCACGATACCGCCCACCTGCGGGCGCACTTCGGCGCTAAGCGAGGCGGTGGTGCGTCCGGTCAGGCTGCTCACCACCGGGACAGGCTGGCTTTGCAGGGTCACGACGCCGACTTCCTGCGTCATCGGCTGCGGGGAAGCGTTTTGCGCATTATCGCACCCGCTAAGGAGAAATAATGCTGCTGCGATGGGGGCTAAAGTATATTTCATTATATTTTCTCAGGATGAACGACGTCCGCCCCGCAAATTTACTGGCGGGGTGATGGGCCGGGCGATGATGCATCTCCGGGCAAGCACAAATAACCAAATGGGAAGTAAATATTCCTGTTTGCAGTAAATGACCCTGCGAATACCGATATTAATTAAACGGTTTTTCCGACAGTTTCCCGTGCGGCGAATACGGTATCAGACGGCGGTTACAGGCTCTGAACCGAGGAGTGACGCCAGCTACAGGGCATTTTCATGGGATTCTCCATGGTTTGTGTTTTTGAGAATGATCGTTCTCATTTTTCCCATTATACGTCTGAACCGAATGATGGGAAGATTTTTTACACAAAATTTAGTGCAGGGAATTTAGTCAGGAAATAATGGAGAAAAAAAGGATATTTTGTGAAAGTAGGATGGTGAGTGGTCTATGAAAAATAAAAGATGGAGATAATCAATGACATTAATAATAACAGAGAAGATTAATCCCGCCGATCAGGAAGAGCTGCTGACGGGGCTGCGGGAATTCAATCTGCGCTTTCTGGACCCGGCCCAGTTCGGCGAGCTGGGCGTTTATTCACGCGATGCTGCTGGCGAGATGCGCGGGGGATTGATTGCCAAACGCAAGGGCAGCTGGCTGTGTATTGAATATCTGTGGGTCAGCGAAACGTCGCGCGGCAGCGGCCTTGGCAGCGAGCTGATGTATGAAGCGGAAAACCAGGCGCGGGAGCGCGGCTGCAGCCATATGCTGGTGGATACGTTCAGCTTCCAGGCGCTGCCGTTTTATCAGAAGCTGGGCTATCAGCTGCAGATGTCGCTGCCGGACTTCCCGCACGCGGGTATGCAGCGCCATTATTTATCGAAAGTATTGTAAAGCAGGCCCAGGAGATCCTCCCGGAGGCGGCGCTATGCGCCTGTCCGGGCAATCTGAACGCAGGCGGCTGTGAAGCGGGTTGTATCTCCCGGATGGCGGCTGTGAACCGGATTGTATTCCCCGGATTGCAGACGGCTGTGAACCTGTAGCCCGGCTAAGCGCAGCGCGAGCCGGGGGGGGGAATCAGCCGCCGATCCCGCGGCTTATCAGCGCCAGGGCGTGGCTGACAATCATTTGCCTGTCCACCGATTGCAACCGCGGATCGGTGTGGGTGCGGGAAAAAGGTACCAGCACCAGGCTTATCAGGGTGGTAAACAGCAGCTCCGGGGAGAGCGCCGGATTAAGCTTGCCCTCCCGCTGCCAGCGGCGCACCGTCTCCAGCATCTTGTGGTACTTCTCATCGCCAAAACGCGCGTGCATATGCTGGCGCAGCACCGGCATCTCGCCGATGATCTCCTGCATCCACAGCGGCGCGAACCACGCGTTTTTCTCCGCCATCATCGCCAGGGATTCGATCAGCAGCGTAAAAGCGGTGACCGGATCGTCGCCGTGCGCGACAAAAATTTGTCCGATCTCGCTGCGTAGCGGCATAAAGCGCTCTTCGACCAGCTTTTCCACCAGCGCTTCGCGCGAGCTGAAGTAGTAGTGCAGCATCGCGGGCGTTACCCCCGCCTCTTTGGCAATGGCGTTCAGCGAAATGCGGGCGATCCCGTGGCGGGCAAACAGCGCCAGGGCAATATCCATCAGCTGTTCGCGGTTGGCGGGGCCGGATTTCTGCCCGCGAGGGCGACCGGGCCGACGCGGGGCTTCATTGTCTTTTTGTGCTGACATCGTGTGGCGATCCCTTGACCAGATTCATCATTTCCCTAAATATTAATTATGCATTTAATTAATTTCAAGCGAGTCATGCTATGACAACTGAAATCGCCAGCCAACCGGCGGTCCCCTCAATCCGCCTGCTCTTCAGCGCCCTGCTGCTGGTGATGCTGCTCTCGGCGCTGGATCAGACTATTGTCTCCACCGCGCTGCCGACCATCGTCGGCGAGCTCGGCGGACTGGATAAGCTCTCCTGGGTGGTCACCGCCTACATCCTGAGTTCGACCATCGCGGTGCCGCTGTACGGCAAATTCGGCGATCTCTTCGGGCGCAAAATCGTCTTGCAGGTAGCGATTGTGCTGTTTCTTGCCGGTTCCGCCCTCTGCGGGCTGGCGCAAAATATGACTCAACTGGTGCTGATGCGCGCTCTGCAGGGGCTCGGCGGCGGCGGCCTGATGGTGATCAGCATGGCGGCGGTGGCTGACGTTATCCCGCCGGCGCATCGCGGCCGCTATCAGGGCCTGTTCGGCGGCGTCTTTGGCCTGGCGACGGTAATTGGGCCGTTAATCGGCGGCTTCCTGGTGCAGCACGCCTCCTGGCGCTGGATTTTTTACATCAACCTGCCGCTTGGGCTGTTTGCGCTGCTGGTGATCGGCGCGGTCTTTCACAGCAGCAACAAACGCAGCCAGCATCAGATCGACTGGCTGGGGGCGATTTACCTCAGCATGGCGCTGCTGTGCATCATCCTGTTTACCTCCGAGGGCGGCAGCGTCCGCGCGTGGAGCGACCCGCAGCTGTGGTGCATCCTGGCGTTCGGCCTGGTCGGGATTATCGGCTTTATTCATGAAGAGCGGCTGGCCAGCGAGCCGATTATTCCGCTCTCCTTGTTCCGCAACCGCAGCTTTTTGCTATGCAGCCTGATTGGCTTTGTTATCGGCATGGCGCTGTTCGGCTCGGTGACCTTTCTGCCGCTCTATTTACAGGTGGTTAAAGAAGCGACGCCGACCGAGGCGGGCCTGCAGCTGATTCCGCTGATGGGCGGCCTGCTGCTGACGTCAATCATCAGCGGGCGCATTATCAGCCGTACCGGTAAGTATCGGGTGTTTCCGATTATCGGCACCCTGCTGGGGGTGGTCGGCATGGTGCTGCTGACGCGCATTACCATCCACTCCGCGATGTGGCAGCTCTATCTGTTTACCGGGGTACTAGGAGCGGGTTTGGGACTGGTGATGCAGGTGCTGGTGCTGGCAGTGCAGAACGCGATGCCCGCGCAGATGTACGGGGTGGCGACCTCCGGGGTCACGCTGTTTCGATCGATTGGCGGCTCCATCGGCGTGGCGCTGTTCGGGGCGGTATTTACCCACGTGCTGCAAAGCAATCTTCAGCGCCTGCTACCTGAGGGGGCACAGTTGCCGAGGGCGCTGAACCCGGCGGCGGTACAGAATCTCCCGGCGGAGATCCGCCTCGATTATCTGGACGCCTTCGGATCCGCTATCCATGCGGCGTTTCTGATGGCGGCCTGCATTATGGCGGTGGCGTTTGCCCTCTCCTGGCTACTGAAAGAAGCGCCGCTGAAAACCAGCGTGCGCTAGACGGCGGCGGCGATACGCAACAGCGCCTGACGCAGAGCCGGCGCGGCGAAATCGATGAATTTACGCAGCTTAAGCGGAGCCAGATCCCGGGAGGTGTACAGCAGGTGCACCGGCGCAGGTTCCGGTTCCATCGCCTGCAGGAAAAGCGTCAGTTCGCCGCAGGCCAGACCGTCAATCGCCTGGTAGTGCAGCAGGCGCGCCACGCCTGCCCCCAGACGGGCGGCGTCGGCGGCGCTCTCCGGCGTGGTCAGCGACAGCACCGGCTGCAGCGCCACCAGCCGGTCCTCCGCCTCTGCGGCGTTAAAGCGCCAGCCGCGATAAGGCATTGGCGATTCAATACGAATGATCGGTAGCGCGGCCAGTTCGCGCGGGCGTTCAGGTATGCCGTGTTTTTCCAGCAAAGCCGGGTGCGCACAGGTGACGATGCGCATCTCGCCCAGCCGGGTGGCCACCAGCCCGCTGTCCGGCAGGGTGCCGATCCGTACCGCTAAATCAATATGATCGCCCACCAGATCGGCGTTGCGGTCGCTAAGCAGTAAACGGACGCGAATCTGCGGGTAACGGGCGAGAAAATCCGTCACCACCGGTAAAACATGCTGACGGCCAAACATGGTCGGCGCCGAGAGAACCAGCTCGCCTTTTGGCTCCTGATATTCGCCCGCCGCCTGGCGCTCGGCGTTCTCCACCTCTTCGAGAATGCGCCGCGCGGCGGCGACATAATCGACGCCGGCATCGGTCAGCGTCAGCTTGCGGGTGGTGCGGATCATCAGGCGCACGCCGAGGGTATTTTCCAGTTCGCCAACCTGGCGGCTAACGGTGGTCAGCGGCATATTCAACGCCCGCGCCGCCGCCGACATGCTGCCGAGCTCGGTAATTTTCACCAGCAGCGCCATCGCGCTGAGTCGGTCCATAATTATCCCGTTTTACGGAAAGATGATTGTCATATTCCCACTATTATCTTTTCTGCCAGCACAGTCCATGATGAGTTACGCCGCAACGCATCGGGAGGAACTATGCCAGCAGAATTTCTTGATATCGCCATGACGCCGGACGTGATGGCTGTCCAGCATGAAATGGGCAGCGATGAGCTGTGGCAGTCGCCGCATCGCCAGCGCCGGGGTGAGCGCTTCGGCGCCAGCGAGGAGGCGATGATTGCCACCCGCGACAGCTTCTATCTGGCCACTCTTTCGCAAACCGGCTGGCCCTATATTCAGCATCGCGGCGGTCCGGTGGGTTTTCTGCATCTGCTGGATGAAACCACCCTGGCGATGGCGGATTTTTCCGGTAATCGCCAGTACATCACCACCGGCAACCTGCGCGGCAGCGATCGGGCCTGTCTGTTTTTGATGGATTACCCGCGCCGTGCGAGGCTGAAAATCTACGCCACCGTAGAGGTGACGGCGGCGGATGCCGACCCGCAGCTGCTGGCGCGGGTCGCGCCGGAGAACTATCGGGCCCGGATTGAGCGTATTTACCGTTTTCATTTGCAGGCTTTTGACTGGAACTGCCCCCAGCATATTACTCCCCGCTACACCGCTCAGCAGGTGGCGGAGTATAGCCAGACGCTGCAACAGCGTATTGACGAACTGGAGCGGGAAAATCAGCGCCTGCAGCAGCTTATATACCCCAAATAATTCGAGTTGCTTAAAGGCGGCAAGGGAGTGACAAATTCGTCGGGAACGAATTTGACCAGCCGAAGGCTGGCCTCCGGTGAGAGGCAGGAGCCTTTTATTAATCCCCAGGAGCATAGATAACTATGTGACTGGGGGGAACGACAAATCTGCCGGGAGCAGATTTGAACGTCGCTTGCGACGGCCCGTGAGGGCGAGGCCCATGGATGGGCCGAGTAATCCATAGCCAACACATAAGCAACTTGAAGTATGAAGGGTATTCATACAGGAGATTCATGATGACCGAACAACGTCCGCCTCTGCCGCCGTTCACCCGCGAGAGCGCCGCGCAAAAAGTCCGTGCCGCAGAAGATGGCTGGAACAGCCGCGATGCCGCTAAGGTCGCCCTGGCCTATACCGTCGATAGCGAATGGCGTAACCGCAGCGAATTTGTTCACGGCAGAACGCAGATTATCGACTTCCTGCAGCGCAAATGGCGTAGAGAGCAGGAGTACCGGCTGATTAAGGAGCTGTGGGCATGGAGCGATAACCGTATTGCGGTACGCTTTGCCTATGAGTGGCAAGATGACAGCGGCAACTGGTTTCGCTCTTACGGCAACGAGAACTGGGAGTTTGATCGGCACGGACTGATGCATACGCGCTACGCCTGCATTAACGATCTGCCCATCACCGAGAGCGAGCGTCTGTTTCACTGGCCCCAGGGCCGCCGCCCGGACGATTACCCGGGATTGAGTGAGCTGGGGCTGTAAGGCGCGTCCCCGTTCTGCGCAGCGAGCCGCCCCCCGGGAGAAAGGGGGAAGATGATTTTATTTCCGGTTGCGGTTTTTGCGTTTAAAACCTCGCCATAAAGTCGTTATAGTTTCAGACGAAAAATAATAACGATTTTCTATGGACTGATGGGGTTATAACAATGAAATTGCGTTTACGGACAGCCGCCGCCGTGGTGCTGGCGGGCCTGCTGCTGGCGGGCTGCGACCAGAAGGGCAGCGATGCGAAGCACATTAAAGTCGGCGTCATTAACGGCGCGGAACAGGATGTGGCGGAAGTGGCGAAGAAAGTGGCCAAAGAGAAATATGGTCTCGACGTGGAGCTGGTGGGCTTTAGCGGCTCGCTGCTGCCGAATGAGTCCACCAACGCTGGCGATCTGGACGCCAACGTCTTTCAGCACCGCCCGTTCCTCGAACAGGATAATAAAGCCCACAACTATCGTCTGGTGGCGGTGGGCAACACCTTCGTCTTCCCGATGGCGGGCTACTCGCGCAAAATAAAATCCGTCGCCGAGCTGAAAGACGGCGCGACCATCGCTATTCCGAACGACCCGACCAACCTGGGCCGCGCGCTGCTTCTGCTGCAGCAGGAAAAGCTGATTACCCTTAAAGCGGGCACTGGCCTGCTGCCGACGGCGGTCGATATCACCGATAACCCGCATAACCTGAAAATTATGGAGCTGGAAGGGGCGCAGCTGCCGCGCGTCATCGACGACCCGAAAGTTGACGTGGCGATCATCAGCACCACCTACCTGCAGCAGACCGGCCTTTCACCGGTGCGCGACGGTATCTTTATTGAAGATAAAAACTCGCCCTATGTGAACATCATCGTGACCCGTGAAGACAACAAAGACGCGGAAAACGTCAAAGCGTTTATCCACTCCTACCAGTCGCCGGAAGTGGCGAAGGCGGCGGAGACCATCTTCAACGGCGGCGCGGTGCCCGGCTGGTAATGACTGACACAAGGAGACGTGGCGATGACCCGGCAACGCCAGGCTGATTTGCTGCTCATAGCCGCGACGGTTATCGCCGCCTGCGGATGGATTTTTTCCCGGGAAGCGATTGCCGGCATGCCGGTTTTCGCTTTCCTCGGCCTGCGTTTTTTCTTCGCCGCGCTGCTGCTGCTACCTTTCTGCCGCGGCCTGCGCGTCGAGAGGCAGCAGTGGCCGCGCATGATTATCAGCGGCCTGTGGTTTGCGCTAAACCTGTGCCTGTGGATCTATTCGGTATCGACGACCCCGTCGCTGGGCGAAGGGGCGTTTATCATGAGCCTGTCGATGCTGTTCGTGCCGCTTACCGCATGGGTGATGATGAAGGCGCGGCCGGCGCGGGCCTACTGGGAGTGCCTGCCGATTGCCATTGTCGGCCTCGGATTGCTCAGCCTGCATATGCCGATTGCGTTTCACCCCAGCCAGGGCTGGTTTCTGCTGACCGCGCTGGTGCAGTCGATCTGGTTTTGCTACACCAGCAAAAGCGCCCGCGAGGTGCCGCTGATCCCGCTGACTACCGTGCAGCTAGGCATCACCGGGATTGTCGGGCTGGGGATCTCCGCCGCCGTTGAAAGCTGGACTCAGCCGTTTACCCTGCCGACCTTCGGCTGGCTGCTCGCCAGCATCGTTATCGCCACCAGCCTGCGCTTCGGCCTGCAAATGAAGGGGCAGAAGTACGCGGCGGTCGCCAGCGCGGCGATTATAATGGTGCTGGAACCGCTGCTGACGGTGATTGCCGCCGCGCTGTGGTACGGCGAACAGCTGCCGTTGCAGAAGATTATCGGCGGTGTGCTGATCCTCGTCGCCCAGCTGTGGTTTCGCTGGCGGATGCTGAAACCGTTACGCTAAACCGGTGCGCCGTTGCGCCATCAGATGCAGCAGCGGCACCAGCGATAGCCCGTCCGGCATCTCGCCGCGGGCGATCAGCTGGCCAATCTCTTCGAGGGTAAACCAGCCCGTTTCCATCACCTCATCCTGATCTTCATCCATCCCCACCCAGGTTAAATCACTGGCAAGCCAGGTGATAAACAGCTGGTCGCTGCTGCCATAGGATGGGTTATAGCGGATGATTTCGTCGGCGCGCTGCGCCTGCCAGCCGGTCTCTTCCCGCAGCTCGCGCAGGGCCGCCTCGCGCGGGTCTTCCTCTTCATCAACGCCGCCTGAAGGAACGGCCCACACCACCCGATCGATCAGGTAACGGTAGTGGCGAATCAGCAGCACTTTGTCATCCTGCATCGCCACAATCCCCACCGCCGGGCGAGGATAGTGAATGGAGTAAAAATCCCGCCGATCGCCGGGCGCCATATCAATTCCGACCTTGCGCATGCTGAACCATGGGGTGTCTGCCAGAACTTCAACATCGTGCATATCGGCGGAAGTGAGTTTCTTTTTCATCGTAGCTACTGTTCCTCAACGTTGAGCGTTCAGCACATCATAGCCGGGAGCCAATGGCAACCGTCGCAGATTGGCCCGATTTCATCGTTCATTGCCCAAACGCCCATATTGCGCCAGGCTTGTGGGACGTACGATGTTCGCCAGATAACCGCGAAGAGGAATGAACATCATGAAAATCACCCATGTGCGTAATGCTACCCAGCTTATTGAATATGCGGGTAAAAAGTTTCTGATTGACCCGATGCTTTCAGCCAGGGGCGCCTGGGCGGGTTTCGCCGGTACCGCGCGCAGCGAGTTGCGTAACCCACTAGTGGAATTACCTTTTTCCATTGAAGCGATCGTTGACGTGGATGCCGTTATCGTCACCCACACCCATGATGATCACTGGGACGAGGCGGCGATCGCCGCGATCCCCAAAACCCTGCCGGTTTACGTCCAGCATGACGCCGACGCTCAGCTGCTGGGCGGCCAGGGCTTTCGCGATATTCGTCTGCTCTCTGAGGGCAGCGCGTTTGCTGACGTTGCGCTGGTGAAAACCACCTCGGGCCAGCACGGCAGCGATCGCACCTATGCGGTGCCGGCAATGGCCGAGCGCCTGGGCGAAGCCTGCGGCGTGGTGCTGCGCCATCCGCAGGAGAAAACCCTGTGGCTGGTGGGGGACACCATCTGGCGCGATGAAGTGGAAGCCGACATGCTCAGGCTGCGCCCTGACGTAGTGGTGTTGAATGCCGGGTATGCGCACGTCATCGGTTTTGGGCCGATCATCATGGGCAAAGAGGATGTGCTGAAGGCGCACTTCACCCTACCGGAAGCCAAAATTGTCGCCAGCCATCTGGAGGCGGTGAACCACTGTCTGCTCAGCCGCGATGAGCTACGCCAGTACGTGGCTGACAATCAGATTGCCGAGGCGGTCAGCATCCCGCAGGATGGGGAAAGTATGGTCTTTTAAAAGCGGAGCGGGCGATGAAACTCACGGAAGTGGCGATTGTAGCGGTGGACGGGTTTAGCCCGTTCCACTACTCGGTGCCCTGTATGCTGTTTGGCGATACGGTCTCGGAAACCAAACGCTTTAACCTGCATATTTGCGCCGAACGGCCCGGGCTGCTGAGCGCCCGCGACGGCTTCGCGCTGAACGCCAGCGGCGATTTTTCTCTTCTGGAGCAGGCGGATATCGTGGTGGTGCCTTACTGGGGGGCGGTAAATCAGCGTCCTCCGCAGTCGCTGCTGGACGGTCTGGTTCGCGCGCGCAATAACGGCGCGCAGATCGTCGGCCTGTGCCTCGGGGCGTTTGTACTCGGCTACGCCGGGCTGCTGGACAACAGGCGCGCGGCGACCCACTGGGAGTTCGAACAGGATTTTCAGCGCCTGTTTCCGCAGGTGCGGCTGGATATCAACGCGCTGTACGTTGACGATGAAGGGGTAATCACCTCGGCGGGTACCGCGGCGGCGCTCGACTGCTGCCTGTATCTCATTCGCCAGCGTTTTGGCAGCCTTGTCGCCAATCAGATCGCCCGGCGAATGATCGTCCCACCGCACCGTGAGGGCGGCCAGGCGCAGTTTATCGCCCAGCCGGTACCGAAAAACACCCGCGACGCGCGGATTAACGGCCTGCTTGAGTATCTCCAGCAGCACATCCGCGAACCGCATAATCTTGACTCCCTGGCGCAGGTTGCAGCGATGAGCCGCCGGACCCTGACCCGCCATTTCGCCAAAGCGACCGGGATGGGTATCGCCGACTGGCTGGCCGCCGAGCGCCTGCGGCGCAGCCAGATCCTGCTGGAGGCGGGGGATTTACCGGTCGGACAGGTGGCGGAGGAAGTGGGCTATCGCTCCGCCGTAACCTGGCGCCAGCAGTTTAAAGCGCGCTTTGGCGTCAGCCCGGCGGAGTGGCGGCGCACCTTTCGCCGCGGGGCTTAATCGCCGAGCGTGGCGCTGTCGACGACGAAGCGGTATTTCACGTCGCCTTTAATCATCCGCTCCCAGGCCTCGTTAATCTGGTCGCCGCGAATCAGCTCTATATCGGCGACGATGCCGTGCTCGGCGCAGAAATCGAGCATCTCCTGGGTTTCCGGAATGCCGCCGATCATCGACCCGGCAATTGACCGGCGGCGGAAGATTAGATTAAACACTTCCGGCGAGGGATGCGGCGTGGCGGGGGCGCCCACCAGCGTCATGGTGCCGTCGCGCTTGAGCAGGGTGGTGAAGGCATCGAGGTTATGCGGCGCCGCCACGGTGTTGAGAATAAAGTCGAAGCTTTTCAGGTGGGCGGCCATTTCGTTTTCGTTGCGAGAGACCACCACTTCGTCCGCGCCCAGCTCGCGCGCCGCGTCACGCTTGGATTCCGAGGTGGTGAAGGCCACCACGTGGGCGCCCATGGCGTGGGCCAACTTGATGCCCATATGCCCCAGTCCGCCGATGCCAACGATGCCGACTTTCTTACCCGGCCCGACGTTCCAGTGGCGCAGCGGCGAGTACGTCGTGATGCCCGCGCACAGCAGCGGCGCGACGGCGGCCAACTGCTCTTTGGGATGGCGGACGCGCAGCACGTAGCGCTGATGAACGACGATCTGCTGGGAGTAACCGCCTAAAGTGTGGCCGGGCGCGTCCTGCGTCGGGCCGTTATAGGTGAGCACCATATGGTCGCAATAGTTTTCCAGCCCATCCCGGCACTCCTCGCACTCTTTACAGCTGTCGACCATACAGCCGACGCCCACCAGATCGCCCACGGCGTGACCGGAGACCCGACTGCCCACGGCGGTCACCCGGCCGACGATTTCATGGCCCGGTACGCAGGGATAGAGCGTTCCGGCCCATTCGGCGCGGGCCTGATGTACATCCGAGTGGCAGACGCCGCAATAATCAATGGCGATCTGCACATCGTCCGGCCCCGGTTCGCGGCGGGTGATGGCCATTGACCCCAGCGGCTGGCTGGCCGAGTTCGTTCCAATAGCGTTGATCTGCATAGCAAAACCTCTTCTACATAACGGCGTTGAATAAAACGGAGGGGGGAGAGCGTTTTTTTGAGCGGCAGGATCAAGCCTGGCCTGGTTGAGGCGGGTTGGGAGGGGGAGAGCTCAAAGGGTCAAAGATGGGCTCACCCCCGTAAACGGAGTACAGAAAATATCAGGGCGCGACGGGCGTCAGGTAATCCAGCCGCAGCGGTTCGGCAAGCAGGTCATTCATCTGCGCGATAAAATTCTGGAAGTGCGGCAGGGCGACATGCGCTTCCAGCGCTTCCTGACTACGCCAGGATTCGCGCATATAGAACGTATCCGGCGCATCGCGCAGCTGAAACAGGGCGTAATCGAGGTTGCCTGGCTCCTGACGCGTCGGCAGCAGCAGCGCCTGCAGGGCTTGCCGCAGCGCATCTTTCTGCCCCGGCTTTGCCTTCAGCACCGCGATAATCGAGATCGCTTCGTGGCTCATCTTAAAAGCCCTCCAGCACGATTTTGCCCACCGAACGCCCGGTTTCCAGCTGCGCGTGCGCTTTTTGCAGGTTGGCGGCGGTGATGGCGCCGTAGTGCTCGCCGAGGGTGGTCTTAATGGTGTTGTCGTCTATCAACGCCGCCACGCGGGTCAGCAGCTGATGCTGGGCGATCATATCCGGCGTTGCGAACATCGAGCGGGTAAACATAAATTCCCAGTGCAGGGAGATGCTTTTCGCCTTCAGCGGCACCACATCGAGGGTTTCCGGGTCGTCAATAAGCGCCAGTTTGCCCTGCGGTGCGAGAGCGGCGATCAGCTGCGGATAGTGCTGGTCGGTATTGGTCAGGCTGGCGACATGGGTCACTGCTTTAACGCCAATCCGCGCCAGCTCGTCGGCGAGCGGTTTGCTGTGATCGATAACATGATGTGCCCCCGCTTCTCGTACCCATTTCTGGCTTTCCGGACGCGAGGCGGTGCCAATGACCGTCATGCCGGTCAGCTTGCTGGCGAGCTGGGTCAGTATTGAACCGACGCCGCCCGCCGCGCCGACGATCAGCAGCGTGTCGCCCGCGTTGCCGCCTTCCTCTACGCCAAGGCGGTGGAACAGCAGCTCCCAGGCGGTTATGGCGGTGAGCGGTAGCGCGGCGGCGGAGGCGTTGTCCAGCGAACGGGGCTTGCGGGCGACGATGCGCTCATCCACTAACTGAAATTCGCTGTTGCTGCCCGGACGGCCCAGCGCGCCGGCGTACCATACTTCATCTCCCGCGGCGAACAGCGTCACCGCGCTGCCGACGGCTTTCACCACGCCGACCGCGTCCCAGCCCAGCACGCGCGGGGTATCGGCGTTAAACCCGGCGCGGACTTTGGTATCCACCGGGTTGACGGAAATGGCCTTCACTTCAACCAGCAGGTCATGCCCCTCGGCAACCGGCTGCGGCAGCTCAATGTCGGTTAAAAAAGGAATATTGCTGCCTTCGGTCGCTGCGCGAGTAATGGCGATCGCTTTCATACACTCTCCGGTTTTGAATAAGGTTCATCGTTTGACTGTACTGAGGATAGACCGCGGCAGGCGGGGGAAAAATGGCCCGACGGCGATAACAGTTATATTGAAAAAGTGAAAATCAGCGGACGCGATAAAAATCGAGCATCACGCCGTGCTGCGTGCGGCCACCGGAACAGATAAACAGCGAGGTGGTTATCCAGCACAGTGTTCTTTGCCATATTCTGATGAAATGACATTTTTACAAGGATGCGGGAAATCAAAGATGAATACGCTGTTTCTGATTGGCCCTGGCGGGGTGGGGAAAAGCACGGTTGGAGCGCTGCTGGCGCAGGCGATGAGCTACCGGCTTATCGATCTCGATAGCGAATTTTGCGAGCAGATTTTAAATATTCGCCAATATATTCAGCGCGATGGATACGAGCGCTATGTGCGTGAGAACGCCGCGCTATGCTCTCGCCTGCTGGCGGAGAATCCGCATGAAAAACGAGTGGTGGTGCTCTCCTCGGGATTTCTTGCCACCGATGTCTGCCCGGAGATCGTTGCCAGCAACCGACTGCTTGTGCGGCAGGTCGGGTATTCCATACTGCTACTGCCGTCAGAGGATATTGATATCGCAACGCGCATCGTGGTCGCGCGCCAGCTGATGCGCGGCTTTGGTCTGGTCAGAGAAAAAGAAGAGATGAAGTTCCGCCAGCGCTTTAGGGAGTATTGTACGTTAGACGATTGCCGGGTGGTTTCGTCTGAGGAGCCGGAGAGGGTGGCGGAGCGGGTGCGGGAGAAGGTGGCTGCGGAACAGCGGAAACAAAAAAGCCTGGAGGCGATGCGTGAGCTGAGTGAACTATCACAGAAGCTGGGGCTGTATAACTAAACGCCATGCAGCGCAGCCCTGTGGGAATTACACAGGCCCAAAGATAATCCCGGATCGCGTAGGCCGGGCAAGGCGCCGTCCGGCAGAAAGGCGCGGAAAACACATAAAAAATGAAATATATCAGTCACTTAATTTATAGCGCAATTTAGACGTTACTTAATGCTCTGCCTACACTTTGGGAGGATTGATGAAGTTGCAGTAATACGGCCTGATGTCAGGGATGCAAAATCTGCATAGAAAACAAAATCAACTCGTTGAAGGAATAGCTGGATACCGTGGCAGCGGAAGAAGGGGGGAATTTTACGAGCTGGTTTAAAGAACTGGCGAGAAGCGCGCTAAAAGCGAAAGGTATTGAACCGAAAGGCTGATTTTCTGGATAAGTTCACATGGATAAAAATGATTGAACTGGCGGAAGATCACAGGAGTTGAACCTGCCCGGGACCGCTGGCGGCCCCAACTGGATTTGAAGTCCAGCCACCTCACCGGAGATGACGATCTTCCGCGCCTCGATTGCTACATGGAGGCGGGGCGCATTATAGCTACTTTCCTGCATTAACCACATACCCAAACGCACTTTTTTACTGTTAAAACTGGACTTTACAGAACCTTCTTAAACAATTCCTTGCAAAATCCGTGGCTTACACTTTTAAACACTCTTTCAGGCTACCGGGATCACATAAAACAAGAAACGTAATTTGAATATGAGATATCGCAATTCATCTTACTGCGCGGATGGTTTACAAAGCATGTAACCGGTACCAACCCGCGGCAGCGCTGAGAGAAGAGTGTGCGATGAAAGATCATATTTTGTCCGTCAAAGAGAAGATTGGCTACGGCATGGGCGATGCCGCAAGCCACATCATTTTTGATAACGTCATGTTGTATATGATGTTTTTCTATACCGATATTTTTGGTATTCCTGCCGGCTATGTCGGCACCATGTTCCTGCTGGCCCGCGCGCTGGATGCGATATCCGACCCCTGCATGGGACTGCTGGCCGACCGTACCCGCAGCCGCTGGGGGAAATTCCGCCCGTGGATCCTGTTCGGCGCGATTCCGTTCGGCCTCGTCTGCGTACTGGCCTATAGCTCGCCGGACCTGAGTCATAACGGCAAGCTGATTTACGCCGCGGTCACCTACACGCTGCTGACCCTGCTCTACACCGTCGTTAACATCCCGTACTGCGCGCTGGGCGGGGTTATCACCGACAACCCAACGCAGCGCATCTCCCTGCAGTCCTGGCGCTTTGTGCTGGCGACGGCGGGCGGCATGCTCTCCACCGTGCTGATGATGCCGCTGGTGAACTTTATCGGTGGCGAAGACAAAGCCTTTGGTTTCCAGGGCGGCATCGCGGTGCTCTCGGCGATCGCGTTCCTGATGCTGGCGTTTTGCTTCTTCACCACCAAAGAGCGCGTCGAAGCGCCGCCGAGCTCAACCTCAATGCGGGAAGACCTGCGCGATATCTGGCGCAACGATCAGTGGCGTGTCGTTGGTCTGCTGACCATCCTCAACATCCTCGCGGTCTGCGTTCGCGGCGGCGCGATGATGTACTACACCACCTGGATCATGGGATCTGCGGGTCTGTTCACCGCCTTTCTCACCACCTACTGCGTCGGCAACCTGATTGGCTCGGCGCTGGCGAAGCCGCTCACCGACTGGAAATGCAAAGTCAGCGTCTTCTGGTGGACCAATGCTCTGCTTGCGGCGCTGAGCGTGGCAATGTTCTTCGTGCCGATGGACGCCGAAATCACCATGTTCGCCTTTATCTTCGTGATTGGCGTGCTGCACCAGCTGGTGACGCCGATTCAGTGGGTGATGATGTCCGACACCGTCGACTACGGCGAATGGTGTAACGGCAAACGCCTGACCGGCATCAGCTTTGCGGGCACCCTGTTCGTGCTCAAGCTGGGCCTGGCGCTGGGCGGCGCGCTGATTGGCTGGGTGCTGGCAGGCGGCGGTTACGATGCTGCGGCCAAAACCCAGAACAGCGCCACTATCACCATCATTATCTCATTATTTACCCTCGCTCCGGCGGTCTGCTATCTGCTGAGCGCGGTCATTGCTAAACGCTACTACACCCTGAAAACGCCGTTCCTGAAAAAGATGATGACGGAGCTGGCTCAGGGGGCACGGCGCAACGAACACGACTTCACTTCAGCGCCGATCGGCAAAGAATGGCAAAACTAAAAGGAAGATATTGATGAAAATCAGTGATGGAAACTGGCTTGTCCAACCCGGACTCAATCTGATCCAACCCGTACAAGTATACGAGGTTGAGCAACAGGGTAACGACATGGTGGTCTATGTCGCGTCGCGCGAAGTGCGCGAGCGCGCCGCCCAGCTGGACGTTCCGCTCTTTACCGTGCGCTTCTTCTCTCCGCAGGAAGGGGTGATCGGCGTACGCATGGAGCATTTTCAGGGCGCGCTGAACAACGGCCCGCATTATCCGCTGAACGTTGTAAAAGATGTGAAGGTGGAGATTCACAACGGCGCTGAATTTGCCGAGCTGAAGAGCGGCAATTTGACCGCACGCGTCACGAAAGGCGACTTCTGGTCGTTGGATTTCCTGCGCGACGGCGTGCGGATTACCGGTAGCCAGCTGAAAAACGACGGCTACGTGCAGGATACGAAAACCAACCGCAACTATATGTTCGAGCGCCTGGATCTCGGCGTCGGCGACACCGTTTACGGCCTCGGCGAGCGCTTTACCGCGCTGGTGCGCAACGGTCAGACGGTCGACACCTGGAACGAAGACGGCGGCACCAGCACCGAACAGTCGTACAAAAATATCCCGTTCTATCTGACTAACCGCGGCTACGGCGTGCTGGTTAATCATCCGGAGCGCGTCTCTTTCGAAATCGGCTCCGAGAAAGTCTCTAAGGTGCAGTTCAGCGTCGAAGGTGAATACCTGGAGTACTTCGTGATCGATGGCCCGACCCCGAAAGAGGTGCTGAACCGCTATACCCGGTTTACCGGGCGTCCGGCGCTGCCGCCGGCCTGGTCTTTTGGCCTGTGGCTGACCACCTCGTTCACGACCAACTACGATGAAGCGACGGTTAACCGCTTTATCGACGGCATGGCGGAGCGCAACCTGCCGCTGCACGTGTTCCACTTTGACTGCTTCTGGATGAAGGCTTTCCAGTGGTGCGATTTTGAATGGGATCCGGTGACCTTCCCGGACCCGGAAGGCATGATTAAGCGCCTGAAAGAGAAAGGGCTGAAGGTCTGCGTGTGGATTAACCCCTATATCGGCCAGCGTTCGCCGGTGTTTAAAGAGCTGCAGGAGAAAGGCTATCTGCTGAAACGCCCGGACGGTTCGCTGTGGCAGTGGGATAAATGGCAGCCGGGCCTGGCGATTTATGATTTCACTAATCCGCAAGCTTGCCAGTGGTATGCCGACAAGCTGAAAGGCCTGGTGGCGATGGGCGTTGACTGCTTCAAGACCGACTTCGGCGAGCGTATCCCGACCGACGTGCAGTGGTTTGATGGTTCCGATCCGCAAAAAATGCACAACCACTACGCCTTCATCTATAACGAGCTGGTGTGGAACGTGCTGAAAGAGACCGTCGGCGAGAAAGAAGCGGTGCTGTTCGCGCGTTCCGCCTCGGTGGGCGCACAGCAGTTCCCGGTGCACTGGGGCGGCGACTGCTACGCCAACTATGAATCGATGGCGGAAAGCCTGCGCGGCGGCCTGTCGATCGGCATGTCCGGCTTTGGGTTCTGGAGCCACGATATCGGCGGCTTCGAAAACACCGCGCCCGCCCACGTCTACAAGCGCTGGTGCGCCTTCGGCCTGCTGTCGAGCCACAGCCGGCTGCACGGCAGCAAATCCTATCGCGTGCCGTGGGCCTACGATGACGAGTCCTGCGACGTGGTGCGCCACTTCACGCAGCTGAAATGCCGCATGATGCCGTATCTGTACCGGCAGGCGGCGCTGGCCAATGAGTTCGGTACGCCGATGCTGCGTTCGATGGTGCTGGAGTTCCCGCACGACCCGGCCTGCGACTATCTGGATCGGCAGTACATGCTGGGGGATTCCGTGCTGGTGGCGCCGGTGTTTAGCGAAGCGGGCGACGTGCAGTTCTATCTGCCGGAAGGCCGCTGGACCCATCTGTGGCGTAATGATGAAGCACAAGGTAGCCGCTGGCATAAGCAGAATCACGATGTGCTGAGCCTGCCGGTGTACGTGCGTGATAACACTCTGCTGGCATTGGGTAACAATGACCAGAAGCCAGACTACGCGTGGAACGAAGGTACCGCCTTCCAACTGTTTAGCCTCGACGATGGTCGCGAAGCCGTCTGCCAGGTGCCAGCCGCGGACGGGTCGGTGGTCTTTACCCTGACGGCAAAACGCCAGGGCAATGTCATCACCGTCAGCGGTGACGGCGAGGCCGGCGGCTGGATGCTATGCCTGCGCAATATCCAGCACGTTGCCGGCGTGCAGGGCGGCGCGCAGGCGGGTAGCGAGCTGGGCGTGGTGGTGACCGCGCAGGACAATGCGTTGACGATTACGCTGTAAGCGCTTTGTAGCCGGACAGGCGCATCAGGCGCCGCCTCCCGGGTTAGAGGCGCAATGCAGCCTCCGCTTTTCCCCGGCTCGCGCTACGCTTAGCCGGGCTACAGGCCCCCCATCGTCTGCGGGCCAGTAGCCCGGACAAGGCGCGTCAAGCGCCGCCTCCGGGGAAACAACGCGCAATGTAACCTCCGCTTTTCCCCGGCTCGCGCTACGCTTAGCCGGGCTACAGGCTCCCCATCGTCTGCGGGCCAGTAGCCCGGACAAGGCGCGTCAAGCGCCGCCTCCGGGGAAACAACGCGCAATGTAACCTCCGCTTTTCCCCGGCTCGCGCAGCGCTTAGCGGGTTTACAGGCTCCCCATCGTCTGCACGCCGGTAGCCCGGACAAGGCGCATCAAGTACCGGCTCCGGGAATGCTGTATTGCTAAAGGCGGTCCGGATATATTCTTATGATGAATTGAGATCGCTATCACGTATATTTCTTCCTGAAATGTGATCTGAATTATAATTATTCCCTAATCCCTTTCTTCGTTTTATTTCTGTCCGGATGTCTGGACAAAATTTAGTATTGTTGTTTACGCCTCAGCTACTTATATTTATCCTCAATGATTTATGTAGCGCTCGCGTGGTATCGCGCTGGCCTCCAGGCATTAATCTGGTATGCAAAAAGGGTAAATAATGCAAATGATTACCTCACGACAGAACAGATTATTGAAATTTCTCCTGCCCCGCAGAGAATACGTTACGCTGATGAAAATTGCTGAATATTTAAATGTTTCAGAAAAAACGGTTCAGCGTGATTTACGCTTTTTAGAACAGTGGTTATCTGAGTGGAAAATGACTATCGATAAACGCTCAGGTACCGGCGTGATGCTGATCGCTGATAATGTCGCGGACCTGCTGCAATTAGACCAATTACTCGGTAACGAGGGGGAGGACAGCGATGTCATGATGAATAACTCCCGGCGCGTGAAAATTGCTTCGCAGCTGTTAAGTGAGACGCCGCGGGAGACATCAATAAATAAGCTCTCTGAGCGTTATTTTATCAGTAGCGCTTCTATCGTTAATGACCTGAAAATTATTGAATCATGGATTGCTCCGCTCGGCTTAGCGCTGATTCGTAGCCAGAGCGGGACGCATATTGAAGGCAGCGAAAACAGCGTCCGCCAGGCGATGGCGTCATTAATTAATGGGGTGATTAATCATAATGAGCCCGGTTGTATTATCCATTCCCGACTGGACTCAGGAAGCTATAAAGCGCTGGTGCATTATTTTGGTGAGGATGACGTTTTATTTGTTCAGTCATTATTACAGGAAATGGAGCGCAAGCTGTGCTGGTCATTAGGCGAACCGTATTATGTGAATATTTTTACCCATATCCTGATTATGATGTATCGCATTACCCGTGGGAATGCCTTACCGCGGCGTGAACAGGGGCAGCAGATTTTTGATGAGACGATATTTAGCGTTGCCCAGAATATGCTACGAAAAATTGAACACCGTATTGATCATTCGCTGCCGGAAGATGAAGTCTGGTTTATTTATCAGTACATCATCTCATCTGGCGTTGTGGTGGAAGAGCGTGATGACGTCAGTATGGCGCGCTATATGCATTCTAGCGATGAGGCCCGACAAATTACCGATCGCCTGATTAGCGCTTTTTCCACCATGATTGATCTCGATTTAACCGCCGATCGCGCGTTATACGATGGTCTGCTCATTCATATTAAGCCGCTCATTAATCGCCTAAATTTTCGGATTTATATTCGTAACCCTCTGCTGGAGGATATCAAGGGCGAGCTGACGGACGTGTGGCCGCTCACCCAACGGGCGGTCAATCAGGTTTTTAGCTGCTGGGGCGAGCATGCGGTTTCCGACGACGAGATTGGCTATCTCACCGTTCATTTCCAGGCGGCGATGGAAAGACAGGTCGCCAGCAAGCGCGTTCTGCTGGTTTGTTCTACCGGAATCGGCACATCTCACCTGTTGAAAAGTAGAGTGTTGAGAGCGTTTCCAGACTGGACCATCGTCGGCGTAGTTTCGGCAAGCAGTCTGCATACCCTTCAACCGCAGGACAAGATTGAACTGGTTATTTCGACGATTAATCTGCCAGAAATAGCTTTGCCGGTAGTCTATGTTAGCGCTTTTTTTAATGATGCCGATATCCGACGGGTTACGGAAAAAATCGTTACCGACAAATTACATCGTGCGGCAATATCTGCTGTAGATAATGAAGTTTTATATCCATGAGGTAAAGAATATGGACATAACCAGGATTTTAAACACCAAACGCGTTTTGTTAGATATGCACGCTACGAATAAAGCGGAAGCCATCGAGGAGTTAACCGACTTATTACAAAAAGATGGGGCGATAAGCTGTCGTGAAACCTTTATTCAGGATGTCTGGCAGCGTGAGTCGGAAGGCTCAACGGGGTTTGAAAATCATATTGCGATCCCGCATGGAAAGTCTTCCGCCGTTGTTAATACTACCCTTGCCATTGGCCGCACCCGGCAGGATATCGCCTGGGAAACGCTGGACGGCAGCCAGGTACGCTGCATTATTTTATTTGCCGTTCGTCTGGAAGATCAAAATACCACCCATATTCGCCTGTTGTCCCAGGTCGCTGGAGCGCTGGCGGATGATGACATTATTGAACAACTGCTCAAAGAAACCAGTCCGCAGAGGATTATTGATCTGTTTAACCAATATGCCGAGCCGGACATTTACTAACAATAACTAGCGGAGTCCGAGATGAATATTGTCTGTGTTGCTGCCTGTACCGCAGGTATTGCTCATACTTATATTGCACGTGAGAAGCTGATTAAAGGCGCGAGAGCGCTGGGCCATAATGTCAAAGTCGAAACTCAGGGAACCATTGGAACTGAAAATGAACTGGCGGCGGAAGATATTGACGCTGCGGATGTCGTTATTCTTGCCATTGATGTGAAAATCAAAGGCGAAGAGCGTTTTAAAAATAAACGGATTGTCAGAGTAAAAACGGAAGTCGTGATTAAGTCGCCGATTCAGTTTATCGAAAAGGTCGAAAAATCCTTAGCGAATGCCTGATCCTTAATCTGGAGGGATCTACCATGAGTGAGAATAAAACTCCCGTCTCACAGGAAATTAAGAAGCATCTATTAACCGGTATTTCATGGATGATACCGCTGATCGTCGCCGCCGGGATCTGTATCGCGCTGGGACAAGTCCTTGGCGGGACGAACGTAGGCGAGAAAACCGGCACCATTCCGTGGATGTTAAACCAAATCGGCGGCTGGGGAATGGGGCTGATTGTGCCCTTGATCTGCGCCGCTATCGCTTACTCCATTGCCGATCGTCCTGGATTTGCTCCGGGTTTGATCGTGGGCTTTGTCTGCGGGCAAATTCATACCGGTTTTATTGGCGGCATGCTGGGCGGCTTCCTCGTGGGCTACACGGTACTGGCGCTGAAGCACTATATTCGGCTGCCGAAGTCGATGCAGGGGCTGATGCCGATTATGGTGCTGCCGGTATTAAGTACCATCATTAGCGGTTTGCTGATGATGACCCTGATCGGCAAGCCCATTGCCTGGCTGCAAGAAGCGCTGATTCACCTGCTGGAGTCGATGCAGGGCGGCTCGCGTTTCCTGCTGGGCGCCATCCTTGGCGCCATGGCGACCTTCGACTTTGGCGGCCCGGTGAATAAAACCATGTCGCTGTTTGCCGATGGTCTGCTGGTCAGCGGCGTTTATGGCCCGGAAGCGGTGAAGTTTGTGGGTTCGATCATTCCGCCGTTCGGCATCACCCTCTCGTTCCTGCTGACCCGGCATAAATATACCCGTGCCGAACGCGAAGCTCTGAAGGCCGCGTTCCCGATGGGGATCTGCATGATCACCGAAGGGGTGATCCCCATCGCCGCCCGCGATCTGCTGCGCGTCGTGGGATCCTGCGTGGTGGCGTCAGCGGTGGCTGGTGGCCTGATCATGACCTGGGGCGTGGAGAGTCCGGTGCCGCACGGTGGGATGTTCGTGGTGCCGCTCTTTACGCATCCCCTGCTGTTCTGCCTCTCTCTGGCGATTGGCACCGTGATTTGCGGTGTGATGCTCTCGCTGTGGAAAAAGCCGGTAACCGAGCGTGATGAAGAGTTTGATGAGCTGAACGACCAAAAGGTCAAAGACGACGAAATCACCTTTACCCTCGAATAAACGGAGGCCCTATGTTTGCCGATATGAAAAGTATGGTGATCAAAGCCTGGCGTGAACGGTATGCCCTGCTGGCGATTAACTGCATGAACCTGGAAAGCGCACGCGCGGCGGTGCGCGTGGCGGAAAAACATCGCGCGCCGATTATTCTCAACCTGTATCAGGGGCATCTGTCGCACTTTCCGGCGACCACGGCGGCGGCGGTAGTCAGGGTACTGGCGGAGGAGGCGAGCGTACCCGTGACGTTAAGTCTCGATCACGGCAAAGACCCGATAAAAATACGTCAGGCTTTCCGCACCGGATTTAGCGGGTTAATGATCGATGCTTCGGCGTTCGCGCTGGCGGAGAACATCCGCCAGACCCGAGAGGTCGTTGAACTGGCCGCCAGCGTCGGGCTGTGCGTGGAGGGCGAACTGGGGCACCTGGCGGATGCGCCGCGCTACGACCAGGCCAGCAATGCCGATTTAATGACTCAGCCGGAGGACGTCCCTCCCTTTATCGAACAGACCGGGATTGACCTGCTGGCGGTCTCCGTGGGAACCGCCCACGGTATGTACGCTCCCGGTGTAAAACCAATGCTCGATTTCGACCGCCTGGCGCAGATACAGCGCGCGTCATCCGTGCCACTGGCGCTGCACGGCGGGAGCGGTACGCCGTTCGAGCAGCTGCAACGTTGCCCGGAATTCGGGGTCGCAAAAATCAACGTTGGGGCGGCGGTATTTGAAGCGGGGAAAGCGGCGCTGCTGCACACCCTGTGCCACGACAGCACCATTGAGCTGGCCGATGCGCTATCGGTGATGGAGCAGGCCAGCGCTGACGCCATCGTTCCCTATTTACACGCATCCGGCTCAATCAACAAAGCCTGATTAAATCTCAGTAAGGCCTTCCATGCCAGCGCCCGTATGCCCTGGCAGGGCTTACCACACCCTGAAACTGGAGAATAACGATGTTAGTTTCAATGCACGAATTACTTAAACCCACCCGTGAACATGGTTTTGCTATCGGCGCATTTAACGTGGCGGATAGCTGTTTTATTCGCGCCGTGGTGGAAGAGGCGGAAGCGACAAATACGCCGGCGATTATTTCCATTCACCCCAGCGAGCACGATTTTGTTGGCGACGCGTTTTTTAGCTACGTGCGGGATATCACCCAGCGCAGCCGCGTGCCTTTCACCCTGCATCTGGATCATGGTGCATCGGTGGAACATGTTCTGCGCGCCATTCAGTGTGGCTTCACCTCGGTCATGATCGATGGTTCGTTACTGCCTTATGAAGAAAACGTCGCCCTGACCCACGAAGTGGTGCAGCTGGCGCACGCGGTGGGCGTGTCGGTGGAAGGTGAGCTGGGAACCATCGGCCAGACCGGGACTTCCGTGGAAGGCGGCGTGTCAGAAGTCACCTATACCGACCCGGCACAGGCGGAAGATTTCGTCGCCCGTACCGGCGTAGATACGCTGGCGGTAGCGATTGGCACCGCACACGGTATCTATCCGAAGGGGATGCAGCCGGAGCTGCAGATGCACATTCTGCGCGATATCGCCGGGCGTCTGTCGATTCCGCTGGTGCTGCACGGCGGCTCGGCTAATCCGGATGCGGAAATTGCGGAATCCGTTACGCTTGGCGTTGGCAAAATCAATATTTCCAGCGATATGAAATATGCCTATTTCCAGAAAGTGCGCGAAATTCTGACAAAAGAGACATGGTGGGATCCGAATGTCATTTATCCGGAACCGATTGACGCCGCGCGGAAGGTGATTCGCCACAAAATGAAGCTCTTTGGCTCCACCGGCAAGGCCAGCCTGTACTAATCCCCCGGCGGGGCGGGGAAACCTGCCTCGCTATCAATAAGGAGGCCGGTATGAAGTATTTGGGGCTGGATATCGGCGGGAGCAAAATCGCCGCCGTGGTGATGGATGAACAAGGCCATGAATGGAGGCGTTTTCGCGTTGAAACGCGAAAACAGACCCGGCAGCAGTTTATTGCAACGCTGGTGGCGTTAATCACCGCGATTGGTGATGAGCTGGCTCAGCCTTTGGCTATCGGTATCGCCCTGCCGGGAAGTATCTCCCCGCAGACCGGCAAGATCCGCAATGCCAATATTCAGGTCATCAACGGCTGCCGCTTACAGGATGAGCTTGAGCAGCGCCTGGGCCAGCCGGTTGTGCTGGCGAACGATGGCAACTGTTTCGCTTTATCAGAAGCCTGCGATGGCGCAGGTGCCGATTATTCGCTGGTATTTGGCATGACGCTGGGGACCGGATGCGGGGGCGGTATTGCGCTTAATCGCCAGATTTTCTCCGGCGCGTCAGGGATTGCGGCGGAGTGCGGGCATATCACGCTGCCGGGATATCAGGAGGTCAACGATGGGCCGCCCGCGCGCTGTTATTGCGGAAAATATAATTGCGTCGAGTCCTTTATTTCCGGCACCGGGCTGAGCGCGCGCTATCGTTTGCTGACCCGGGAGGCGCTCAGCAGTCAGGCTATTATCGCCCGGGCGCTGGAGGGCGAGCATGCCGCCTGCGAGCAGGTGCTGCGCTTTCGCCAGCAGCTGGCGCGGACGCTGGCGACGGTGGTGAATCTTATCGATCCCGGCGTGATTGTTCTCGGCGGCGGTCTGTCTAACGTGGCGCTGCTGGTGAACGACCTGGCGGCGGATGTTGCCCCGCTGGTGTTTACCGACCATTTCATCACCCCCATCGTGCCTGCCCGACATGGCGACAGTAGCGGTATGCGCGGCGCAGCCTGGCTGGCCGTCCGAAGCGGAGTCGAAAATGAAACGTTCACAGATTAACTACGCGATTGATAAAGCGCACGCTATCGCCGAGTCCTTTCGCATTTGTTTACCCGAGTTTGCCTGCTTTACCGCCGATATCTGGGCGAAAAAGCGGATTGAAGAGTGGCGAGAAGTTCGGGATCTACAGCTTGGCTGGGATATTACCGATTTTGGCAGCGGCCGTTTTCAGGAAACCGGACTGACGCTGTTGACCCTGCGTAATGGCGCGCTGGGCGATTCGCGCTATCCCAAACCCTACGCCGAGAAAATGTTGCAGATTCAGCAAGATCAGCAAACCCCCTGGCATTTTCATTATCACAAAATGGAAGATATTCTGAACCGCGGCGGCGGCCGGCTCTGTCTGCAGCTGGCATGGGCGACAGAGGATGAACGGCTGGATATGCAGCGCAGCGTGAGCGTCGCGGTTGATGGCCGCCAGCGCACGCTGAAACCGACAGAAACCCTGGTTCTTAACCCCGGGCAAGGTGTTTGCTTGCCGCCTACGCTGTACCACCGTTTTTGGGCTGAAAACGCGCTGGTGATGGGCTGGGAAATTTCGATGGTGAATGATGATAAGCGCGATAACCGTTTTCTGGAAGATAGCGGCCGTTTCCCGATGATTCAGGAAGATGAACCGAAAAAATGGTTATTGTGCAGTGAGTACGAGCGCTGAAAAGAGATAGACGTTGCTGAATCCATCACCCTCTTTACCGGAGGGTTTTTTTATTCCATTTTATCTAAAAAAGTAATGTTCATTTCATTCTGGTGATTAATGCCACAGACGCCAGCGCCGCCGGGTGATAGCGTAGTTTAGCGCTGAGAGGAGCCCGGTATGGATTTAGAAAACATCTTTCGTGACGTTAAGCTAAGCAAAACGGAAATGACCGTGCTGCGTTTTATTCAGAACGATCCTGAGCAATGCGTTCGTGAGGGGATCCGCGCCGTGGCGGAGCACTGTTATAGTAATCCCTCTTCGCTGGTACGCCTGGCGAAGAAGCTGAAATTCAGCGGCTGGCTGGAGCTGGTCTATTTTATTAAATTCAATATCACTATGCCCAAACTCGATGTGACCAACGACATCGATTATATGAGCATTCAGCCGGCGGAGCGGATAGCTCCGCTGCTGGAAAGCCTGCAACATCACCGCATTTTGATTCACGGCAGCGGCTTTTCGCAGCTGATCGCCCAGTATATTTACAATAAATTTTTGGTAACCGGGGTGAATGCCAGCCTGGCGCTGTGGCCGGATTACGAAATCCTCGAGCAGAAGAACGCCGCCAAATTTGATTCGATCTGGATTATTTCCAAATCCGGACGCAGCAGTTCGGCGCTGAACTGGGTGAAAGCGCTGGAAGGCAAGGAGATTAACCTGGTCTGCTTTACCGGCGATTATCAAAGCCCGCTGGCGCAGGCGGCGGATACGGCGTTTATCATTCATGACCCGCAGAAGTTTGATGACGATATTTACTGGAGCAATCCATTCTTCGGCTACTGCATACTCGGCTTTGAGCGGCTACTGAAGATGTGGTTTATGCAGGCGGGCCTTCCCGGAGGCGGCGCCTGAGGCGCCTGTCCGGGCTACCGGCCCGCAGTTGGCGATGAACCTGTAGCCCGGATAAGGCGTTAGCCGCTATCCGGGGGATTTCTCCGGGCGTTTATCGCCAGTCGGCGAACTGCTTATCGTCGAGATAGGCTTCAACCAACGTTTTCGCCAGCGAATACGAGCCGACCAGCGGATGCGCCATCAGAGCCCGTATCGCCAGCGATTTATCGCGCTGCAGAATCGCCGCCACCGCCAGCCGCTCATACTCCTTCACGCTGGCGATCATGTTTTTCTGCGCCGTTGGCACATGCTTCGGCGTCACCGGCTTCAGGCCGTCTTTACTCAGGTCGCAGCTGATCTCAATCACATCATCCGGGCGCAGGAAGTCCAGCGTGCCGTTGTTCGACATCGACACCACGATACGCTTGGTGGTGGTGCTGTTGACCGCTTCCAGAATATCCAGCGCCACGCCAGCGTAACCGCCGGTATCCGGCTCCTCGATAAACTGCTTTAAGGTCAACGGCTCGCGGGTATGGAATTTTTCCTGCTGCGACTCGTTCTGCATATAGCTATTTTCCCGGCGCAGATAGTGCTTCATCCAGAGGGTAAACGCCGCTTCCGGGTTGGCTTTCACATCCACAGTTCGCAGCTCTTCGCGCATATCGTGATTGATACGGGCAATCTGCTCGCCGCGGGTTTCCGGCGCGTTCTGAATCGCTTTTAAGGCCACTTCGCGATAATAGTAGTAATAAAGATATTCATTCAGCAGCTGCTTATCGCACAGCTGTACCAGCTCCGGTGAAAAGTACTGCATTGCCGTCTTGCGATACAGGTCCGGGCTGGCGATCAGACGCTCGGTGACATCCTCGCCGCGCACGGTGAAGTGGGTAAACCAGGAGAAGTGGTTCAGCCCGTAGCACTCGACGCCGAGATCGCGCTCGTCGCAGCCGAGGATCTCGGGCAGCTCGCGAATCAGCTCCGACGGCGCGTCGCAGATGCCATACACCCGACGCTTAAAGCCGGATTTGATAATCGCCTCGGTGACCAGGCCCGACGGGTTGGTGAAGTTAAACAAAATGGCATCTTCGGCGGCATGCTCTTCAATCAGGCGGCAGTAGTTGAGAATCGCCGGAATGGAGCGCATCGCCATGGCGAATCCGCCCGCCCCGGTGGTCTCCTGGCCCAGCGTATTGTGCTCCAGGGCGATACGCTCGTCGCGGATCCGGCTCTCATCGCCGCCGACCCGCAGGGTGGTGATCACATAGTGGCTATTTTTCAGCGCGGGCACCGGGTCGCTGGTTACGCTGAAGTGAATATCCGGGCGAATAGCATTAAACACATAGCGGGCAATCTCGCCGAATATCGCCAGGTTCTCAGCGGAGCTGTCGAGAAATACCACTTCCGTTAACCCAATGCGGTGCGCGTTATATGCCAGAGATTTTGCCAGAAACGCAGAGCGAACGCCGCCCCCGCCTAATACGGTTAATTTCATAAATCACTCCTAATTAATTTTCTGCTAGCCAGCTATCAACCCGGGAACGAACCTGTCCGACTTTGACGCCGTAAATAACCTGAACTTCATTTCGATTTCGTACTACGCCATTTGCGCCGGTGCTTTTTAATATCGTATCGTCAACCAGATCCATATTATGAATAGCGACGCGCAGGCGGGTGAAACAGTTATCGACGGAAATAATGTTTTCTTTACCGCCCAAGCCATTGATAATTTCGTTAGTCACCGACTGCGGTTCGCCCATTTTTTTACGATAATCCGCCTTGCTATATAACTTCACGTTTTCATCGTCTTCACGACCCGGTGTTTTGAGATTCAACTTAATGACAAGGGTGCGGAAGATAACGTAGTAGACGGCGAACTGACCGAGCCCGATAAGCACGTAGCCGGGCCAGCGCGTCAGGGAGACCGGCAGCGGCAGGTTGTAAATCAGGAACTCAATCAGCCCGGAAGCGCCCCAGGGACGCACGGTGAAGATGTCGCAAATCGCCTGCGAGGCCGCGGTTAAGGTGGCGTGGATCACCCACAGCAGCGGCGAAACGAACAGGAAGGTAAACTCAATCGGCTCGGTGATGCCGGTGAGCATGGAGGTGATAATGGCCGGCAGCAGAATCGCTTTGGCCATCATTTTTTTCTCCGGTTTCGCCGTGTGGTAGAACGCCAGTGAGGCGCCGGCCAGGCCGAAGATGGTGGTCATTCCCTGCTGCGAGAAACGCAGCGCCTCGTTCATCACTGGGGTTAAATCCGGGTGGCGCATATAGGCGAGGAAAATCGCCTGGGTGCCGGAGACGACCTGGCCGTCGACGCTCAGCGTCCCGCCGATTTGGGTGAGCTGGAACGGCGACCAGACGAAGTGGTGCAGGCCGGTGGGGATGAGGAATTTTTCAAAGAAGCCATAGACGAAGACCCCGGCCACGCCGGCGTTTTTCATAAAGCCGGTCAGCGCCGCGATGCCGTGGGTCATAAACGGCCAGATCCAGGTAAAGGCGATAGCGTAGAGAATGACGATCGGCGTCATCGCCACCAGCGTCAGCTTGGCTCCGCCGTACATGGAGAGCGCGCCGGGCAGTTCAATCGTCGAGACTTTGTTATGCACCCAGGCGATGGTGCAGCCGAGAATAATCCCGAGGAAGACCCCCATATCGACTACCACAAACCCCAGCAGCTGAGTCTGCCCGGTACCGTAATATTCGCCGTTAATTTTTTCCGCGAGTCCGTGGGTATGTTCCAGCCACGAGTGGTTAGCGCCAAGAAACATGATAAAACACATTACCGAAACCAGCGCCACTTCGGTTTTTTTATCTTTTGCCAGGCCATAGCTGATACCGACGCAAAAGAGTAATCCCAGATTGCCAAATAATGGCCAGAAGGTATCGCCGAGGAGCTGTCCGAGCTGGTGTAAAAAACTGGTCTCCGAAATTAATGTTGGGTTAGTTAAGACTGAACTGAGTGCCAAAATTAAGCCAATGACCGGCAAGAACAATACTGCACCGATCATTGCTCTGGAGAATTTTTGCATATTCTCCAGAATACGCTGACGTATTACAGACATGGTCGTTCCTTTATTTTTGTAAGTTCAGGGACTTTAATTATTTTTTTAACTTCCAGTATTTTTGTTATAGCAAGTCCGCTATTTGAAAGGAACAGGTTGCGGGAAATAGGTACAAACAGCCGCTTAATGGCAACAGGTTTCGCGAATGGAACAGGCCCCTCTCCCGTGGGGAGAGGGGAGAGGGTGAGGGAAAGTCAGGGAGTCGTTGTCGCCGGCGCTGAAGGGGTCGGGGCGTTGATGATCTCCCCGTTGCGCATCACCTGCGCCACCTGCTGTTTTTCCATATTTATCGCGCTAAGCTGCCCGTTGACGGTCGGCTTCAGCGGCGCATCCGCCAGCATGCTGCCGGTCGCCGTCAGCTGAAGGTTACCATCGCCGGAAACCGGCAGCGCGGGCCAGCCCCACGCCTGCAAAATATTCAGCGGCACGCCGCGACCGTTGAGACTCAGGTTGACCAGGCGCTGCGGGAGCTGCGACACCGCTGCGGTGGCTTGCAGGATCCCTCGTTCGGTAAAGGCGCTGAGCTCGTTAACGTTCACCGTTGAGGCGTTGGCGCTCAGCTTCAGCGACGGGCGGCGGACGTCAATCCGGTTAAACGTCGCGGCGGCGGCGTTCAGCGTCGCGCTACCGCTCCACACGCCCCAGCTGCGGTTTTTCACCAGCTGCAGCTCGCCGCCGTAGCCGTCGAGCGCGGTGATTTGCCACGGGAACGCCGGTTCAATATCGATAATCAGGTTGCGGCTGGCGCTGAACTTTCTCAGCGTCAGGCTTTGCAGCCAGTCGGGCAGCGGAGCCATCCACAGCTGCTTCCAGTTGTCCGGCAGGGTGTATTCCAGCCCGGCAAACGCCGCGTCATCCAGCACCAGGGCGTGACCGGCACGCAGCCAGTTACCGGACGTGCGCACCATGCCGCCCTCCCAGCGTGAGGTGAACTGGCGCAGCGCGATGCCCTGCGGTGAGAACCCGGCGTTAAGGATCGGGTCGAGGAAATGCAGCGAGCCGTAAATGAACTCGTTGGCGTTCATCGACAGCGTACCCTCCTGGCTTTGCCAGTCGCCGTGGCTCAGGGTGAGGTTGCGCAGATTAAGGTCGAGACCGGCGATCGCCCAGTCAGGCCCCTGCAGGCTGGCGTCGGTGACATCAAGGCGGCCAATCTCTAGCGAAGGCAGGGTAGTCAGCGGCGCGAAAAAGTCGGCGAGGGATTTATCGCTTTGCAGGCGGATTTCGCTGAGGCGCAAATTATCGACCTGCCAGCCGCCGTCGGCGCTGCGTTTCGCCGTGCCGGTGAGCGTACCGCGGGCGACGTCCGCTCCAATGGTCGAGAGGGACACTTCGCCGTTATCAATATTCCCCTGAATCAGCACGTTGCTGGCTTCAATACCGTTGAGCGTCATCGACCCGGCGCTGATCTGAATCTGCGTTTTCTTACCTAGCACGTTGCCCGCTTCCGGCGCCCACGGGCTGACGCCGCCGGTGACGCGCTGCGCGCTCAGATCCCAGTCGCTCTCCGGGCTGTTGAACGCCATATTGCGCAGCTGCAGACGGTCGGCGGCGAATGGCAGCGCCGCAGAGGAAGGGGAAAAGTTTAGCGTGCCGTCGCTGAGGACGATTTCGTCGGCATGCAGCGGGTCGCTAAACTGGCGGCTGCTAAAACCAATATCCACCGTTTGCGCCACCAGCGTGGCGGGTTTGCCGTCGCGGCCGAGGGTGACGTTTTGCAGCTGCAGGTGCATCGGCGAGGAGAAATTATGGTTCATCTTGTTGAAAGAGACCTTCCAACCGGTGCCGTCGCTTAGCCAGGCGCTGGCCTGGCGCCCACCCCACTGGGTTTGCAACAGGAAGTAAGCGGCAATAATCACCACCAGCAGGGCAATCAGCAGCCAGAGAATCAGCTTTCTGAGAAATTTCATGGTCTTCGATCCTGAGCGAGGCACATAAGGCTGTTATGCCCGAATTATGCGCAATCCTCAAGACAGGAATTGTGTAATGAGATGATGTGAGGTTGATGATGCAGACGCCCCGACCAGCATTGCGCGGCCGGAGCGTCACAGAGGATCAGTTTTTCTCTGGCGGGAAAATCAGATTCAGAACAATCGCCGTGATACCGCCGGCAGCGATACCCGAGGAGAGCAGGTTCTTCAGCCAGTCAGGGGCGAACTGCAGGATCAGCGGCTGCTGGGAGACGCCAAGGCCGACGGCCAGCGACAGGGCGATAATCAGGATCGCCCGGCGGTTCAGCGGCTCGCGGGAGACGATGCGCACGCCGGAAGCGGCAATGGTGCCGAACATGACCAGCGTCGCGCCGCCGAGCACCGGCTCAGGAATATGCTGCACAAAGCCGCTCACCGCCGGGAACAGGCCGAGCACGATCAGCATCAGCGCGACCACGAAACCGACATAGCGGCTGGCGACGCCGGTCAGCTGGATCACGCCGTTGTTCTGACCAAAGCAGGAGTTCGGGAAGGTATTGAATACCGCCGAAACAAAGGAGTTCAGGCCGTTAGCCAGCACGCCGCCCTTCAGACGCTTCATATATACCGGGCCGGAAACCGGCTGCTCGGAGACGTCAGAGGTGGCGGTAATATCGCCGATGGTTTCCAGCGAGGTAATCATAAACACTAGCATCAGCGGCAGCAGCAGGTTCCAGTCGATGCCCAGCCCGTAGTAAAGCGGCGTAGGCACCATAATCAGGCTGCTTTCCGTCGGCGTGGTATTGGCCGGCAGCATATCGAGCAACCATGCCGCCAGATAGCCGGCCGCCATCGCGATTACCAGCGAAGCGATGCGCAGGTACGGGTTACGCTGGCGGTTAAGGATAATAATCAGCGCCAGCACGATCCCTGCCAGCAGCAGGTTTTTCGGCGCGCCGAAGGTGTGATCGGCCATGGCCGCATAGCCGCCGCCGATGGAGGTCAGGCCAACCTGGATCAGCGACAGGCCGATAATCATCACCACCACGCCGGAGACCAGCGGGGTAATAATGCGGCGGGCGAGATGCAGGACGCGGGAGAGAACCATCTCCGTGCAGCTGGCCAACATCAGGGTGCCGAACAGCGCGGCCATCATGGTCGGAACATCGGCGCCGCCGGTTTTCAGCGCGGTGCCGCCCATAATCAGCGGTGCGACGAAGTTAAAGCTGGTGCCCTGAATCGAGAGCAGACCAGATCCCACCGGGCCCCAGGCTTTAATTTGAATGATGGAGGCCACGCCGGAGGCGAAAAGGGACATGCTGATGATGTGTTGCGTATCCTGAGCCGGAAGGCCCAGCGCCTGGCAAATTAACAGCGCCGGAGTGATAACCGCGACAAACATCGCCAGCAGGTGCTGGAAAGCGGCGAACAAGGTTTGCGGTAGCGGCGGGCGGTCTTCGAGGCGGTAGATTAATTCGCTGGTTTGCATGTGCGCAACCGGTTGCGCATTTTCTGACTCTGCGGTGTTAACGGACATCACAACAATCCCAAAGGTGGCAAAGCGGGGATTTTATCGGACTGTAGACCAAAAGCAAACGTTTGCCACTCTTTAGCGGCAAATATTTAAGCATGGAATAAGTGTCAAATATTTATTAACATTTTGTATGCTTGATCGCATCATTATCCCTACAAAATATCTTTTCCTGTCCTTTTTTCCGTACTTCTGCTTAAAATCCCTTCCCGATTACTCATGATGAGAAGCAATCGACACCGGGAATACCGTCGCGTGTGAATGGATCATGCGCCTATAAGGAGCTCTTTTTATGTTTCATCTCGATACCTTATCGACGCTCGTTGCCGCAACACTCGTGTTGCTACTGGGTAGAAAACTCGTTCAAATCGTCCCTTTCCTCAAGAAATACACCATTCCTGAACCCGTTGCGGGCGGCCTGCTGGTCGCGCTGGCGCTGCTGGTATTAAAGAAAAGCATGGATATCGAAATCGATTTCGATATGAGCCTGAAAGATCCGCTGATGCTGGCTTTCTTTGCGACTATCGGCCTCAACGCCAACCTCGCCAGCCTGCGCTCCGGCGGCAAAGTGGTGGGGACGTTCCTGATTGTGGTGGTGGGACTGCTGCTGCTGCAAAACGCGCTCGGAATCGGCATGGCGAAGCTGCTGGGCCTCGACCCGCTGATGGGGCTGCTGGCCGGTTCGATTACCCTTTCCGGCGGCCACGGCACCGGCGCGGCGTGGAGTAAGTTGTTTGTTGAGCGCTATGGTTTTGCCAACGCCACCGAAGTGGCGATGGCTTGCGCAACCTTCGGTCTTGTCCTTGGCGGCCTGATCGGCGGACCGGTGGCGCGCTATCTGGTTAAACACTCTTCCTCCCCGGACGGTACGCCGGACGATCAGCTCGCGCCGACCGCGTTTGAAAAGCCGGATATGGGGCGCATGATCACCTCGTTGGTGCTGATTGAGAGCATCGCGCTGATCGCCATCTGTTTGACGGTAGGGAAGATCGTTGCGCAACTGCTGGCGGGAACCATATTTGAACTGCCCACCTTCGTTTGCGTATTGTTTATCGGCGTGATCCTGAGCAACAGCCTGTCGGCGCTGGGGCTGTACCGCGTGTTCGACCGCGCGGTGTCGGTGCTGGGTAACGTCAGCCTGTCGCTGTTCCTGGCGATGGCGCTGATGAGCCTGAAGCTGTGGGAGCTGGCGTCGCTGGCGCTGCCGATGATTATTATTCTGGCGGTTCAGGCAGTGGCCATGGCGCTGTATGCAGTGTTTGTGACCTACCGGATGATGGGCAAAAACTACGATGCCGCGGTGCTGGCCGCCGGCCACTGTGGTTTCGGCCTCGGCGCGACGCCGACGGCGATTGCCAATATGCAGGCGATTACCGACCGTTTCGGCCCGTCGCACATGGCGTTTCTGGTGGTGCCGATGGTGGGTGCGTTCTTTATTGATATCGTTAACGCGCTAGTGATTAAGCTCTATCTGCTGCTGCCGGTATTTGGCTGATTAAAACCCGGCGGCGCTGCGCTACGGGGTTGTGCGGTCTGCGGGCAGTAGCCCGGGTAAGGCGTTTACGCCGCAACCCCGGGATACCCCGGGTTTTATACATCGGCGCGGTTTCTCCCCGGCTCGCGCCGCGCTTAGCCGGACTACGGGGGGGCGGTCTGCGGGTTGTAGCCCGGCTAAGGCGTTTACGCCGTCAGCCGGGAATACCTCAACAATCTTACGCTTCGTCGTGCTCTTCCCACGCCAGCGCGCGTTTTACCGCTTTCTTCCAGCCGCTGTAGCGATAGTTACGCTCGGTGGTTTCAATTCCTGGACGGAACTCGCGCTCGATAACGGCTTTCTCCTGCAGCTCATCCAGATTCTGCCAGAAACCGACCGCCAGACCGGCCAGATAAGCTGCGCCCAAAGCGGTGACTTCACGGACTTCCGGGCGCTCCACGCGGGTGCCGAGAATATCCGACTGGAACTGCATCAGGAAGTTGTTGGCGACCGCGCCGCCGTCAACGCGCAGGGCGTGCAGACGGATCCCGGAGTCAGCCTGCATCGCTTCCAGTACGTCGCGGGTCTGATAGGCGATCGACTCTAGCGTGGCGCGAATAATATGGTTGGAGTTCACGCCGCGGGTCAGGCCAAAAATTGCGCCGCGGGCATAGGGATCCCAATACGGTGCGCCGAGGCCGGTAAAGGCCGGAACGACGTACACGCCGTTGGTATCCTTCACTTTGGTGGCGAAATATTCGGAATCGAACGCGTCGCTAATCAGCTTCATCTCATCGCGCAGCCACTGGATGGAAGCGCCCGCCATAAACACCGCGCCTTCCAGCGCATAGTTCACCTCACCGCGCGGGCCGCAGGCGATAGTCGTCAACAGGCCGTGCGTTGATGTCACCGCTTTCTCGCCGGTATTCATCAGCATAAAGCAGCCGGTACCGTAGGTGTTTTTCGCCATCCCCTCTTTAACGCACAGCTGGCCGAACAGCGCAGCCTGCTGGTCGCCGGCGATACCGGCGATCGGAATACGCGTCCCGCCTTTACCGCCGATGTTGGTCTGGCCGTACACTTCGGACGACTTGCGCACTTCCGGCAGCATGGCGCGCGGGATATCCAGCGCATCGAGCATTTTGTCGTCCCAGTCCAGCTCGTGGATATTAAACAGCATGGTACGCGAGGCGTTGGTGTAGTCGGTCACGTGAACGCGTCCCTGGGTCATTTTCCAGATAAGCCAGGTGTCTACGGTGCCGAACAGCAGCTCGCCGCGTTTAGCGCGTTCGCGCGCGCCTTCGACGTGGTCGAGGATCCACTTCACTTTGGTGCCGGAGAAGTACGGGTCAACCACCAGGCCGGTGGCCTTGCGGATGTACTCTTCCATGCCGTCGCGCTTGAGCTGCTCGCAGATCTCGGCGGTACGGCGGCACTGCCAGACGATAGCGTTATAAATCGGCTTGCCGGTTTCACGCTCCCAGACGATGGCGGTTTCACGCTGGTTGGTGATACCGATCGCCGCGATTTCATCGGAGCTGATATCGGCTTTTGCCAGCACTTCGACCAGCGTAGAGCTTTGCGATGCCCAGATCTCCATCGGGTCGTGTTCAACCCAGCCTGGGCGCGGATAAATTTGTTCGAATTCTCGCTGAGAGACGCTGACGATATTGGCATCGTGATCCATTACCACGGCGCGGGAGCTGGTGGTGCCCTGGTCGAGCGCTACGATATATTTTTTGTCGGTCATAGTATGAGTCCCGTAGTCAGATTACAGCGAAGCTTTGTGTTGCGTCGTAGAGGGAGATGCGGCTTCTTTCTCTTCAACAACGCAGGTGTCGCAAGGCAGGTGGCGGCCAATCAGCTTGCGGTAGCAGAATGCGCCCAGCGCAGCACCGACGATTGGCGCACACAGCGGCACCAGGAAATAAGGAATATCTTTGCCGCCGGTGAAGGCGACGTTGCCCCAGCCTGCCAGCCAGGCGAAGGCTTTCGGTCCGATATCACGCGCCGGGTTCATGGCGAAGCCGGTCAGCGGGCCCATGGATGCGCCAATGACGGCGATCAGCAGACCAATCAGCAGCGGCGCCAGCGGGCCACGCGGCACGCCGTTGCCATCGTCGGTCAGCGCCAGAATGACGCCCATCAGGATAGCGGTAATCACCATTTCTACCGCGAAGGCCTGCACAAAATTGATATGCGGGTTCGGGTAAGTAGAGAAAATGCCAGCCAGCTCGAGACTTTCGACGCTACCGCGCACCATATTGTGGGTATGTTCGAAATCGAAGAAAAGATTGTAATAAAGCCCGTAAACTAAAGCCGCAGCGCAAAAGGCGCCAGCGAATTGCGCAATGATAAAAGGAACAACTTTACGACCGTCAAAGCAGGCGAATAGCCACAGCGCGATGGTGACCGCTGGGTTAAGATGCGCACCGGAAACCCCTGCGGTCAGGTAAATCGCCATGGCGACGCCCAGACCCCAGATGATGCTGATTTCCCATTGACCGAAGCTGGCTCCCGCGACCTTAAGCGCAGCGACGCACCCAACGCCGAAAAAGATCAACAACCCGGTACCGAGGAACTCTGCGATGCACTGGCCTTTTAGTGTTGATGTTTGGCTCATAATCGAATCCTGAAGCGTAGTGATGATTATTGTAAGTGTGAAGGTCGCAGGCGACCATGCTGCCATGTAGGCATAGTGTTAATTTATCGTTAACGAACAAAAACGAGAAATATCGAAATTCAAATGTGTGTACCACGTCAAGAAAATGAGCGTTTTCGCGCCATAAACGCGTATTCGGCCGTTTGCGGGAGCGTTTCACCGCTCATTTTTTTACGTCTTGATTAACAATTACGAAAAAGTACCGGGTAAAAGCGGCGAACGGACCAGGTAAAGGCTGAAAAGTGTTGCAAACCGCAATCTGCGCGGGTTGTCGCTGGACAGGGGAGGCGGGGCTTCATACAATCGACTACATCACCACTGTAGTGCGCTAATTTTCGTTAAGGCGTCAACGCGTATACGAAACGGACGGTTTCTATCAACGCCTTGCAAGTTCAGGAGAGGTATGACGATGTCATTAGAAGTGTTTGAGAAATTAGAATCTAAAGTTCAGCAGGCGATTGATACCATCACTCTGTTACAGATGGAAATCGAAGAGCTGAAAGAGAAGAACAACACGCTGGCGCAGGAAGTACAGAGCGCACAGCACAGCCGTGAAGAGCTTGAGCGTGAAAACGGTCAGCTGAAAGAACAGCAGCAGGGCTGGCAGGATCGTCTGCAGGCGCTGCTGGGCCGCATGGAAGAAGTCTGATGCTTCCCGCTCCCTCCCGTTTGGGAGGGGGCAAACTCTCCCCCGTTCTATATACTCGCAAGTTATAGCCAATCTTTTTTTATTCTTTAATCATCAGTCCGCTTTCTGGCACGCTTAATCCATCACAACACGACATAAAGAGAGCGGTGCGATGAATAAGTGGGGCATAGGGTTAACTCTGTTGCTGGCATCCGCCAGCGTTCTGGCAAAAGACATTCAACTATTAAACGTTTCTTACGATCCGACGCGCGAGCTGTACGAACAGTACAATAAAGCCTTTAGCGCCCACTGGAAGCAAGAAACCGGCGACAACGTGGTGATTCGTCAATCCCACGGCGGCTCCGGCAAACAGGCGACCTCGGTGATCAACGGCATTGAAGCCGACGTGGTGACCCTTGCGCTGGCCTATGACGTCGATGCGATTGCCGAACGCGGCCGAATCGACAAAAACTGGCTGAAACGTCTGCCGGATAACTCTGCGCCGTATACCTCCACCATCGTGTTCCTCGTACGCAAAGGCAACCCGAAGCAGATTCACGACTGGAACGACCTGATTAAACCGGGCGTGTCGGTGATTACCCCGAACCCGAAAAGCTCCGGCGGCGCGCGCTGGAACTATCTGGCGGCATGGGGCTACGCCCTGCACCAGAACAATGGCGACCAGGCGAAGGCGCAAGAGTTCGTAAAAGCGCTGTTTAAGAACGTCGAAGTGCTGGATTCCGGCGCCCGGGGCGCGACTAACACCTTCGTAGAGCGCGGGATCGGCGATGTGCTGATTGCCTGGGAAAACGAAGCCCTGCTGGCGACCAACGAACTGGGTAAAGACAAATTTGAGATCGTGACCCCGAGCGAATCGATTCTCGCCGAGCCGACGGTTTCCGTGGTGGATAAAGTGGTCGACAAGAAAGGCACTCGCCAGGTGGCGGAAGCGTATCTGAAGTATCTCTACTCGCCGGAAGGCCAGGAGATTGCGGCGAAGAACTTCTATCGCCCGCGCGATCCTGAAATTGCGAAAAAATACGCGAATGAGTTCCCGAAACTGAAGCTGTTCACCATTGATGATGTGTTTGGCGGCTGGACGAAAGCGCAGAAAGAGCACTTCTCCAACGGCGGCACCTTCGACCAGATTAACCAGCGTTAAATAGCCTCTCCTTATCCCCGCTCGCGCTGCGCGTAGCGGGGCTACAACTCTTGTAGCCAGGGTAAGCCGCGACCCGGGGCAGAGTAGCCCGGTCAGGCGCGTTAAGCGCCGCCTCGGGCAAAACTCAATGCACCACCTCCCGTTTTCATTTAGTCATCAAACTGCGTTACTCTTCCGTTTCTGGCTGAGACAGGAAAATAGAATGCGAAGAGTACGATACCTTTTATTAGCGCTGCTGGTGGCGGTTGTGGCGGCGATGGCCGGCGGCTACTACTGGCTCCATTCCGGCAACCCTGACGCGTTGCGCAAAATTGTTCTGCAGCAGTGCGTCCCCAACCAACAGCAGAATCAGGATCCCGCACCCTGTGCGGAAGTGAACCTGAAGGGCGGCTATGTGCTGTTTAAAGACCGCAATGGCCCGCTGCAGTATCTGCTGATGCCGACCTACCGTATTAACGGCACCGAAAGCCCGCTGCTGCTCAATCCCCTGACGCCGAACTTCTTCTGGCAGGCCTGGCAGGGGCGCGAAATCATGAGCCAGCATCGTGGTTCCGCTGTATCGGATGACGCGGTCTCCTTGACCATCAACTCGCGCAGCGGACGCACGCAAAATCATTTCCATATCCATATCTCCTGCCTGCGTCCCGATGTCCGTACTCAGCTGGACAAGGAAGCGCCCGCTATCAGCAGTCGCTGGTTGCCGCTGCCCGGTGGACTACTGGGCCACGAATATCTGGCGCGCCGGGTCACCGAAACGGAGCTGGCGCAGCGCAGCCCGTTCCTGATGCTGGCCGAAGAGGTACCGGAAGCACGTGAACATATGGGCCGTTTTGCGCTGGCGATGGCGAAGCAGAGCGATGGTTCGCTGGTGCTGCTGGCGACCGAGCGTAACCTGTTGACGCTGAATCGCGCATCGGCGGAAGAGATTCAGGACCATAGCTGCGCCATTCTGGAATCCCGTTAATTTTCTTTACGTTCCCGCCATTCATTATCTCCTTGATTCTTATCCCGGTTTAACGCCGGGGTAGGATCAGGTGCATAAAAATATGTGAAACCGATCAAAAGATATAAGGGTATACCTTTATATCTTTTTGAGTATGGTTACACTTTCTTCATCGCCTCCATAAATTTCTGGCGGCGGCTTATATATAAAAACGTTTTTATTTCATGTAGTGACATCATTAATTGCTCACCCTATTTGCGCTGTTAAGCGTAAAGGAATATCAACATGAAACTTTCTATTGTGGAAAAGATCGGCTTCGGCGCAGGAGACATGGCGATAAACGTTGTGATTATCGCCATGCAGCTGCTGCTCGCCTATTTCTATACCGATATCTATGGCCTGAGCGCCGCTGATGTTGGCGTACTGTTCGTGGTTGTACGGATGATCGATGCGATTATCGATCCCGCCATGGGGGTTCTTACCGATAAGCTGAATACGCGCTGGGGACGTTATCGCCCGTGGCTGTTGTGGTTTGCAATCCCTTTTGGCTTTGCCGTTTATTTGATGTTTATCACGCCTGATATGGCCTATATGGCCAAGCTGGCATGGGCCTACGGCACCTATATTCTGATGACTCTGGTCTATACCGCCATAACCATTCCTTATATTTCGATGATTGGCGTAATCACCAGCGACCCTGTCGAACGCTTAAGCGCAAACGGCTATCGCTTTGTGATGACTAAGATTGCCGCTTTTCTGGTAACTATCGTTGTGCCGATGCTCGCCGTCTGGCTGGGGCAGGGCAACAAGGCGCTGGGCTATCAGTTTTCAACGGGGCTGATGGGCGCGATGGGCGCCGTGCTGTTTATCTTCTGTTTTCTCACTACGCGTGAACGCAGCGAGCCGGAAATTACCTCGCTCTCGGTGGGGAAGCAGTTTAAGTATCTGTTACGTAACGATCAGTGGATTATTCTCGGCGTTGTTATTTTACTGCTGATGTGCGGCTATGTTATTCGTGGTTCCGTCGCGGCTTATTATGCTAAGTATTATCTGAACGGTGGCGATAGCCTGATTTCACCCTTCCTGACCACCGGCGTCATCGCTTCTATTTTGGCGATGATCGCCACCACATGGATAACCAAGTTCTGGGATAAAATTAAGATGTTCCGCTACACCCAGATTATTACTTTTATCCTGAGCGCGCTGATGTATTTCTCCGTCGGGCGCGAAAACCTTGTCCTGGCGTTTGCGTTCTATTTTCTTATTAATTTCTTCTGCGATATGCAAATGCCGGTGTTCTGGTCCTCTATCGCTGAAGCGGTAGATTACGGAGAAAAGAAAACCGGGCTGCGCGTTTCCGGACTCGCGTTTGGCGGCATCCTCTTCTTCCAGAAGTTTGGTATGGGCATTGCGGGAGGCATTCTTGGATTTCTGCTGAGCCACTTTGGCTATCAGGCCGATGTTGAACAGAGCGCACGTTCTCTCACCGGCATTGCGCTGATGATGACGCTCATTCCTGCCCTGTTCCACCTTGCGGTGGGGCTGCTTATGAAAAAATATCTGATTAATAACGAATATTACCGTGATATTCAGCTCGCCCTCGCGCAGAAAAAGGCATAAGGAGGCGCAAATGGACACCATCAATAAAGTTTGGGTTATCGGTGACGCCTCCGTTGACCTGGTGCCGGAAAAACAAAATAGCTACCTGAAATGTCCCGGTGGAGCATCGGCCAACGTGGGAGTGTGCGTGGCCAGGCTGGGCGGAGAATGCGGTTTTATCGGCTGTCTTGGCGACGATGATGCCGGGCGTTTTCTGCGCCAGGTATTCCAGGACAATGGCGTAGATGTCTCATTTCTTAGGCTGGACGCGAGCCTGACCAGCGCGGTGCTGATCGTCAATCTGACGGCTGACGGCGAGCGCAGCTTTACCTATCTGGTGCATCCAGGAGCCGACACCTACGTTTCGCCGCAGGATCTGCCGCCGTTCAGGAAACACGAATGGTTTTACTTTAGTTCGATAGGCCTCACCGACAGCCCCGCCCGCGAGGCGTGCCTTGAGGGGGCGAGACGTATGCGTGAGGCCGGCGGCTACGTTCTTTTTGACGTCAACTTACGCAGCAAGATGTGGCGCGATGCTACGGAGATCCCTGATCTGATCGCCCGATCTGCCGCGCTTGCCTCTATCTGCAAAGTCTCAGCAGATGAGCTTTGTCAGCTGAGCGGCGCCAGCCGCTGGCAGGATGCGCGTTATTACCTGCGCGATCTGGGCTGTGAGACCACCATTATTTCGCTGGGGGCCGATGGCGCGCTGCTCATTACCGCCGAGGGGGAGTTCCTTTTTCCTGCTCCGCGCGTTGACGTCGTCGATACCACCGGAGCAGGCGATGCCTTTGTTGGCGGCCTGCTGTTCACGCTTTCCCGCGCAAACGGCTGGTCTCATGCCCTGCTGGCGGAGGCTATCGGTAATGCCAACGCCTGTGGTGCGATGGCGGTGACGGCAAAAGGTGCGATGACGGCCCTGCCGTTTCCCGACCAGCTAAACACTTTTCTGGCCAGCCATTCGCTGGCACAAGCTATGACCATGAAATAAGGAGTCATCATGCACGTTGATCAAAACAAAATACTGGGATGCCTGGTTGGCGCCGCCGCCGCGGACGCGATGGGAGCGGCAACGGAAGTTCGGACTCAGCAGCAAATTAAGGACTATTTTGGCGGCTGGGTGACAACCTTTCAAAAACCGCCGGCGGATACGTTTGGCCGCTGCAATGAAGCGGGCATGTGCACCGATGATTTTATTCAGGCTAAGTACATTATGGACGCGCTGCTGCGCCATCAGCGCCAGGTCAGCGACGAAGCGATGCGCGAGGCGTTCCAGCAGTGGCTGGATTATCCTTACTACGCCAACTTTACCGGTCCGACGACGCGCGCGGCGATGAAAGCGATCTTCAATGACAACCGCGCCTCTTTGCAGGGCGAGCTGGAAGGTGAAAAACAGTCGGTACAGATTATTAATAAAGGAAACGCGGAAGCCACGAACGGCGCGGCGATGAAGATTTGGCCAGCGGCGGTGCTGCACCCCGGCAATATCGACGCGGCAATTGAATGTGCGCTGCAGATTTGCCGCTTTACGCACAACAATGTGCTGGCGATGTCCGGCGCGGCGGCGATGGCCGCGGCAACCAGCGAGGCGTTAAGATCGCAGACCAATGCAGACAGCATTATTGCCGCCGGTGTTTACGGCGCTCAAAAGGGCTATCTGCTGGCGCAGGAGCAAGGAGCGATGATGGTTGCAGGCCCTTCCGTTGCCCGGCGCATTGAGCTGGCGGTGGAGATCGGTAAACGTCATCGCCATTGGGAAACCGCGGTAGTGGAAATCGCCGATATTATTGGTTCCGGGCTGCACGTAAGTGAAGCAGTACCTGCGGCCTTCGGTCTGTTCGCGTGTTGTCCGAATTCTGCCGTAGATGCTATTATCTCCGGCGTTAATATCGGCAATGATACTGATACTGTCGCCACCATGGTTGGGGCGATCTCCGGCGCATTTCATGGTGCGGATGCTTTCCCCGCCGATTATTTAACGACCGTGGATCGTATGAATCATTTCGATTTGGTAGAACTGGCCAGGCAAATCGCAGGGTAGCGAATTCACCCTGCCGGGGACGGTGAAACGTCCCCTGCTGGCGAAGACGTGAGGTGCGCAGTTTGCAGGTTGATAAAACGAGCTTTACTCCGCTTTATAAGCAACTATTTTTTATCATCTGTCAGCAGATCCAAAACGGGTCTTTGCCTGTAGGCAGCCAGCTGCCGACGCAAAAAGAGGTCGCCAGAGCCTACAACGTCTCGTTGATTGTGGTTAAGCAGGCCTGGAGCGAATTAATCAATGCCGGCATTATTTCGTCCCAGCGCGGAAGCGGCTCGGTAGTATGTTCCGTGCCGGAAGGCGTGAGCTATGGCCATACGTTTCGCGGAATTACCAGCGATCTTCAGGATGCCAGCGTCGAGATAGAGAACCGTATTCTGGAAATCGCTCCGCGCCGCGCGCGCGATGCTCAGGCAGATGGCTTGAGCCTTCCTGCCCATCATCATTATCTTTATATCTCGCGTATTCGTTGCCTGAATAACCGCCCGTTCAACCATGAAAAAATATATCTCGATCTTAGCTTCTTTCCCGGCCTGGAATTGACCCCGCGGTCGCTGGAACATACGTCGCTTTATTCGTTATTAAACGTTACAAGCGACTCGGCGATTGAAAAAGTTGAGGCGATTTTACCTTCCCCCGAGTTATGTGAAAAACTGCAGATTGCTGAGAATAAACCGCTGCTATCCGTCGCCAGACAGACGTTTCAGGCCGGACACGATAGTCCTTTTGAATATTGCCGTTATTACGTGCTGTCTGAATACTTTGGTGAGATCCATTATCACTAAACTGCCTGTATCCATCCCGTAATAACCCCACCATATCTGGCGTTTACCTGTCTTATTGTCCGTCGTATTCTTGCTGAAAAAAACGACAGGAGACAGGTATGTCGCTCTGGTTTTCCCACCCTCTGTTCCTTCCCTCTATCATCGTCGGCATCACTATTCTCCTCTGGGCGACCTCGCTACTGCCGGAGTTTATGACCGCGCTGCTGTTTTTTGCCGCGGCGATGATCGCCAAAATCGCGCCGCCGGAGGTGATTTTCGGCGGCTTTGCCTCATCGGCGTTCTGGCTGGTGTTCAGCGGCTTTGTGCTGGGGATCGCTATACGCAAAACCGGGCTGGCGGACAGGGCGGCCCGGTCGCTCTCGTCGCGGCTAACCGACTTCTGGCCGCTGATGGTCGGCAGCGTGGTGCTGCTCAGCTATGCGCTGGCGTTTGTGATGCCGTCCAATATGGGACGTATCGCGCTGCTGATGCCGATTGTGGCGGCAATGGCCAGGCGTGCCGGTATTGAAGAGGGGACGCGCCCGTGGTTTGGCCTGGCGCTGGCGGTAGGGTTCGGGACCTTCCAGCTGTCTGCCACCATTCTGCCTGCCAACGTCCCGAATCTGGTGATGAGCGGCGCGGCGGAGGGGTCATACGGCATCCACCTGAATTACCTGCCCTATTTACTGCTGCATACGCCGGTACTCGGCTGGCTCAAAGGGGCTGTGCTGATCGCCTTGATATGCTGGCTGTTTCCCGGAAAACCGCACCCGCCGCGCGACATGACGCCGCTGCCGCCGATGAGCCGCGATGAGAAGCGCCTGGCGTGGCTGCTGGTGGTGGTGCTGACGCTCTGGGTGACGGAGAGCTGGCACGGCGTGGGGCCGGCCTGGACAGGGCTGGCGGCGGCGGTGATAACGCTGCTGCCGCGGGTCGGTTTTATCAGCGGCGAGGAGTTTTCCAGCGGCGTGAATATCCGCACCTGTATTTACGTCGCCGGAATTTTGGGACTGGCTATCACCGTGACGCAAACCGGTATCGGCGGCGTGGTGGGGAATGCCCTGCTGCAGATTATGCCGCTGGATAAAGAGAGCCCGTTTACCAGCTTTCTCGCATTGACCGGCATTACCAGCGCGCTGAACTTTATCATGACCGCTAACGGCGTACCGGCGCTGTATACCACCTTCGCGCAGAGCTTCTCCGATGCCACCGGCTTCCCGCTGCTGAGCGTGATTATGATTCAGGTGCTGGGGTACTCCACGCCGCTGCTGCCGTATCAGGCGTCACCGATTGTCGTGGCGATGGGGCTAGGGAAAGTGCCTGCGCGGGCGGGAATGCTGCTGTGTATCGCGCTAGCGGCGGTGAGCTATTTGATTCTGCTGCCGCTGGACTATCTGTGGTATCAGGCGCTGGGGAAACTGTAGCGGTGTAAAAAACCCGGCTTGCGCTGCGCTGAGCCGGGCTACAAATATTGCAGATTTCTGGTCAGTAGCCCCGGTTGCGAAGCGCGACCGGGATAGCCTTTAAAGCGAATTACGCTTTTTTCGCGGCTTCTGCTGCTTTAACGATCACCGCGAAAGCGTCAGCTTTCAGGGATGCGCCGCCAACCAGCGCGCCGTCGATGTCCGGCTGGGTAAACAGCTCTGCTGCGTTGCCCGCGTTAACGGAACCGCCGTACTGGATGATCACTTGTTCAGCCACTTTCGCATCGGCTTTCGCGATGTGGTCGCGAATAAATTTGTGTACTGCCTGAGCCTGAGCCGGGGTAGCGGATTTGCCGGTACCGATCGCCCATACGGGTTCGTAAGCGATAACCACGCCTTCGAAGGCCGCCGCGCCCTGAGTTTTCAGAACGGCGTCGATTTGACGGGCGCACACTTCTTCCGTTTTGCCCGCTTCGTTTTCCGCTTCGGTTTCACCGATGCACAGAACCGGGATCAGACCCTGCTCTTTCAGTACCGCGAATTTTTTAGCGATGAGCTCGTCGGACTCTTTATGGTAGGTACGACGCTCGGAGTGGCCGATGATGATGTACTGAGCGCCGATGTCTTTCAGCATTTCAGCAGAGGTTTCGCCGGTGAATGCGCCGGACAGGTTCAGGTCAACGTTCTGCGCGCCCAGGTGAATGTGGCTGCCGGCAGCGGCTTGTTTCGCCAGGTCGATGTACATTTCAGGCGGAGCAATTGCAACTGCACAGCCGGTCACGCCAGCCAGTTCGGTACGCAGGTTCGCGACCAGTTCGTTTACCATGTGGCGGCTGCCGTTCAGTTTCCAGTTACCCATCACTAAAGGATGTCGCATTTTTATTCTCCACGCTTCAAAGCGAATTAAGGAATATAGCCGCCCCCGAGGGCAGCATGGTCTGTGAAACAGTATAGAGATTCATCACTGGAAAGGCTTTGCTTTTTGTCATTTATTGTTGTTTTCCAGCGTTTCAGATAGCGCCAGCTTAATCGGTTCAACAGCGAAGGTCAGCCCCTTTTCGCCGTTGTCCGCCACCACATAGCGTACCGCGCCTTCGGTTTCGCTGAAGTAACGTTTACCTTTTCCGGCGGTCAGCAATTTTTGCAATTTTTGCTGGCTTTGCGTCTGGCTCAGGGTGGGCACAAAAGCGCGCATCACGGCGCTCATATACTCCTGAGCCCTGGCTTTCGCCGCTTTCTGCTGCGGCCCCTGAATCGGTAGCCAGGTTATTTGCATCGATTTAATTTTGAGGGTTCCACGTTCAAGCGCGGTCGACGCGTAGAGGTTCTCATTGATCTTGGTGGCGGCGCGGGTCAGGTTCGCCTGGTCTTTGCTGGCGGCGACGGCGCGAAATTCATTGAGCGTTAGCTTCGGGTTATCGCGATTGAATTTTTCCCGAAACTCGCTGATGGAAATATCAAAGACCGGCGCGCCGGAGAGAAGATAGGGTGCCGTAGCACCGGCGTCTGACTCGGCGGACAACGCCTTTTGGCCAACGGATAACGCCGCCAGCCCAATCAAACATAAGGTTGCCCACTTCTTCATGCCCATCTTCCCTTTTTTTATCTGCTGACGATTAAAACGAGAACCGTCACGCTTGTCAAAAAGTCACGCCTTCAGGGTAAACTACGTCAGTGATGATGATAAGGAATAAAATATGACCCTACAGCAGTGGCTATTCTCAATTAAAGGGCGGATTGGACGTCGCGACTTCTGGATCTGGATCGCTATCTGGATAATGACCATGAGCGCGCTGTTCACGCTGGCTGGCAGTAATCTTCTTAATTTACAGACGGCGGCTTTTATTCTGGTGTGCTTGCTGTGGCCGACGGCGGCGGTGACCATTAAACGCCTGCACGATCGGGGTAAATCCGGTCTCTGGGCGCTGCTAATGATTCTGGCGTGGATGCTGCTGGCGGGCAACTGGTCAATGCTGCCTGGGGTCTGGCAGTGGGGCGTCGGGCGGTTTATACCGACGCTGATTATCGTCATGATGCTGATCGACCTGGGCGCGTTTGTCGGCACCCAGGGCGCGAATAAGTTTGGTAAAGAGACGCTGGACGTACGCTGGAAAGCGGAATCCTGATTACCAATAGTGTTCGGCTGTCATATGACCCGGTCGGCGACGCAGGTGCTTGCTCATCTGCCGGGTCTCTTTCAGTAGCTGCTGGGTGTCGCGCACCATCTGCGGGTTACCGCACAGCATAACGTGGCTGCTCTCGGCGTTCATCGGCAGGCCGACGGCCTCTTCCAGCGCGCCGGTCTCAATCAGGAACGGGATGCGCCCCGTGAGCATGCCCGGTGCGGTTTCCCGGCTGACGACTGACTGGATGCGCAGCTTGCCCGCATAGCGCGCTTCCAGCGCCTGCATCTGCGGCAGATAGCTGAGATCGGCGGCATAACGCGCGGCGTGCACCAGTACCAGGTTTTTAAAACGATCCAGGTCTTTCCCTTCTTCGAGAATCGACAGGTACGGGCCAATGGCTGTGCCGGTGGCGAGCATCCATAGCGTGTCGCAATCGGGTACCTCTTCCAGGACAAAGAAACCAGCGGCTTCGCTGACAATCTGCACTTCGTCGCCCGGCTTCAGTGCCGCCAGCCGCGGGCTGAGCTTGCCCTCCGGAACCGTCACCAGGTAGAACTCAAGATCGGGATTACCGGGGGCGTTGACGTAGGAATAGGCGCGCTGCACGCGTTCACCGTCAATGTCCAGGCCTAGCTTGGCAAACTGACCTGCGGTAAACGGCGCAACCGGTGCGTGAACGGTGAGGCTAAACAGTGCATCAGTCCAGTTTTGTACTTTTACCACTTTACCTGTAACCCAGTTGGCCATAGCGTCTCTCCTCTCAATCCTGTTAGCGTATCTTCACCGCGACGAGAGCAGATTTCCAGCCCGAAAAGGCTGGAAAGCTCTATTGATCAAATGTTTTACAGGATGTGCAGCTGGATATCCGGATCTTTGCGATCGAGATAATGAATCGACTGAATACGGCGAATTGTGCGGGATTTGCCGCGGATCAGCAGAGTTTCGGTGGTGGCCATATTGCCTTTACGGGTGATACCGTCCAGCAGATCGCCTTTGGTGATGCCGGTCGCTGAGAAAACGACGTTGTCGCTGCGCGCCATATCGTCCAGGCGCAGCACTTTGCCTGCTTCAATGCCCATTGCTTTGCAGCGTTCCAGCTCGTTTTCGCCGATGCGGCGGTTCTCTTCGCTGTCGCCCTTCACGTGGTGACGCGCCAGCAGACGGCCGTTCATATCGCCGTCCAGCGCGCGGATCACCGCTGCGGAAACGACGCCCTCCGGCGCGCCGCCGATACCGTACATAACGTCAACTTCGCTGTCCGGCATACAGGTCAGAATAGAGGCGGCAACGTCGCCGTCGGGGATAGCAAACACGCGCACGCCCAACTTTTGCAGCTCAACAATGACCTTATCATGGCGCGGCTTGGCTAAGATGGTGACCGTTAATTCGCTCAGCGGCTTATTCAGCGCGCGGGCGATATTATGCAGGTTCTCCGCCAGCGGCAGGTTCATATCGATGGTGCCTTTCGCCCCTGGGCCGACGATCAGCTTTTCCATGTACATATCCGGCGCGTTCAGGAAGCAGCCCTTATCGCCTACCGCCATGACCGCCAGCGCGTTCGCCTGGCCCATCGCCGTCATGCGGGTGCCTTCGATGGGATCGACAGCGATATCTACCGCATCGCCGTGGCCGGTACCGACGCGCTCGCCGATGTACAGCATCGGCGCTTCGTCGATTTCGCCTTCGCCAATCACGATGGTGCCGTCGATGTTGATCAGGTTGAGCATAATACGCATGGCGTTGACGGCGGCGCCGTCGGCGGTGTTTTTATCACCACGGCCTAACCACTTGTAGCCTGCCAGCGCGGCGGCTTCGGTGACGCGCGAAAATTCGATGGCCAGTTCTCGTTTCATAATCCACTCATCTGAATAAAAATTATGCGCAGCGTGGCGAGATGACGTTCGCGCTACGCGTTGGAATAGCGTTCGGTTTCCGGCATCCAGCGCTCAATCAGGGCCTGGGCCTGCTGGGGATAGCGTTCGTGAATATGGCGGGCGATGCGCTGAACTTCCGGGATCATGGCCTGATCGCGCAATAAGTCCGCAACTTTAAATTCAGCATTGCCGGTCTGACGGGTGCCAAGCAGCTCGCCGGGACCGCGAATTTCCAGGTCTTTTTGGGCGATGACGAAACCGTCGTTGCTATCGCGCAGAACCTGCAGGCGCTTCTGGGCGGTTTTTGAAAGCGGCGATTTGTAGAGTAGCACGCAGTGGGAAGCTACCGCGCCGCGCCCGACGCGGCCTCTGAGCTGGTGCAGTTGAGCCAGGCCCAGACGCTCCGGGTTTTCGATGATCATCAGACTGGAGTTGGGCACGTCCACACCGACTTCAATCACCGTGGTGGCGACCAGCAGATGCAGCTCGCCCTGCTTGAATGCGCTCATCACCGCCTGCTTCTCGGCGGACTTCATGCGCCCGTGCACCAGGCCGATATTCAGCTCCGGCAGCGCGAGCTTCAGCTCTTCCCAGGTGGCTTCCGCCGCCTGGGCTTCCAGCAGATCCGACTCTTCAATCAGCGTACAGACCCAGTAGGCCTGACGACCTTCGTGGGTGCAGGCGTTGCGCACGCGGTCAATAATATCGCTGCGGCGGGTATCCGGAATAGCCACCGTAGTGACCGGCGTACGGCCCGGCGGCAGTTCATCGATGACCGAGGTGTCGAGATCGGCATAAGCGGTCATCGCCAGGGTTCGTGGAATCGGCGTGGCGGTCATAATCAGCTGGTGCGGGTGAAAACCCTGCTGTTGGCCTTTTTCCCACAGCGCCAGCCGCTGATGGACGCCAAAACGGTGCTGTTCGTCGATAATCACCAACGCGAGGCCGTTAAACTGGACCTGCTCCTGAAAGATGGCGTGGGTCCCGACAATCATCTGCACCTGTCCGCTGGCGATAGCCTCCTGCTGCGCCAGGCGCGCTTTGCCTTTTTGTTTGCCCGCCAGCCAGCCAACCTCAACGCCCAGCGGTTCGAACCAGCTGCGGAAATTATTGGCGTGCTGTTCAGCCAGCAGCTCGGTCGGTGCCATCAGCGCCACCTGTTTGCCGTGGGCGATGGCGCGCAGGGCGGCAAGCGCGGCAACCAGGGTTTTACCGGAACCCACGTCACCCTGCACCAGACGCATCATCGGCACGTCCAGCGCCATATCGCGCTCGATTTCAGCCGTCACGCGCGCTTGCGCGCCGGTCGGCGTAAAGGGGAGGGAGGCCAGCAGCTTGTCTTTTAACGTGTCGTTAGCGCTAAGCGCGAGGGCGTGATAGCGCTGGGCGCCTGCCCGCAGCGCCAGCATGCTGAGGTTATGCGCCAGCAGCTCTTCCAGAATTAAGCGCCGCTGGGCTGGATGTTTACCGCTTTCCAGCTCGCCAAGCTGTAACGTGGGCGGCGGGCGATGCAGGGTGCGTAAGGCGTCCGGCAGGCTCATCATCCCCTGGGCCAACTCCGGCGGCAGCAGCTCGGCGATAGCGCAGGTTTCAAGCAGCTCAAGCGCCTGGTCAGTGAGCTTGCGCAGCGTAGCCTGCTTGATGCCTTCGGTGGTGGGATAAACCGGGGTCAGCGTTTCCTGTAAATCAGGCGTACTCATGTCGCCCTGAACCCGATATTCCGGGTGGATCATCTCCGCTCCGTGCTTACCGCGCTTCGCTTCGCCGTAGGCCAGTACGCGGCGCCCGGTTGCCAGGCTGTTTTTCATCGCCGCGCTGAAGTTAAAAAAGCGCATGGTGAGGATGCCGGAACCGTCGCTTATCTGGCAGGTCATCATCCGGCGGCCGCCGAAAGTGATATTGCAGTTGAGAACTTCGCCTTCAACGGTGGCGTAAACGCCGGGCAGCAGTTCGCCGATTTGATACAGATGGGTGCGGTCTTCGTAGCGTAGCGGCAGGTGCAGGAGCAGATCCTGTACCGTATGCAGGCCAATCTTTGCCAGTTTACTACTCTGGGCCGCGCCAACGCCCGTCAGGGAGTTGAGCGGCACCGCATCCAGCAGACGGCCCTGCATGATTACTTCGCCGCCTGCATGGTGGCCCACCACGCGGCATCGGCTTCGACTTCACCCTGCTCGTTGATGTGGGGGTAGGGGAGACCTTTGCGTTTTGCGACCCTCGCCAGCACCGGATAGCCGCCCTCAAACAGCAGTCGCTGCTGGTCTTCTTCCGGCAGCATGCTGTTCTCGCGCTGGTACATGCCGGCGTTCTGCCGCTGGCGCTGGGCTTCATAGAGGATAAGCGCTGAGGCGACGGAAACGTTCAGCGACTGCACCATGCCAATCATTGGAATGATGATGTCCTGGTCCGCCAGGTCTAACGCTTCCTGCGTAATGCCGGTTTTCTCCTGCCCCATCAGGATACAGGTAGGGCGGGTATAGTCGATTTCACGGAAATCAACGGCTTTATCAGAGAGATGGGTCGCCAGGATCTGCATTCCCTGGCCTTTTAAATGCGTGACGGCCTCGCCAATAGTACGGTGGGTTTTAACCTGCACCCAGCTATTGCTGCCGGCCGCCGCAGAGGCCATGGTACGCATACGGCTGCCCGGCCAGATGGCGTGCACTTCATGCACGCCAACGGCGTCAGCCGTACGAATGACCGCAGAGACGTTATGAGGTTTGTGGACCTGCTCCATGCAGACCGTCAGGTCAGGCTGACGCCTGGCGAGCATCTCGCAGATACGCGCATAACGCTGTAAATTCATTACACTTCATCCTTCGAATGACTCTTTAATCGCCGCGGATTACTCGGCCCATCCCTGGGCCTCGCCCCTTGCGGGGCTGCTGTAAGCAGCGTTCAAATCCGCTCCCGGCAGATTTGTCATTCGCTTGCCGCCTTGATGCAATTCGAATGATTTTGTGTCAGAGCTAGTTTCGGTTACGGGTGACTTTTATCACATCCGGCATGACGCGAATTTTGCGCATAATATTCGCCAGATGCACGCGGTCGCGCGCGGTGAGGCGAATAAAGGCGCTGTAAACGCGGCCATCTTTCTCTTCCGTATTCAGGCTTTGGATATTGGAAGAGGCGGTGTTGATCGCGGCGGTAAGATTCGCCAGGGCACCCTGATGGTTGAACATGTCCACCTTGATTTCGGTGATAAATTCCTGCGCCGTCTCTTTGTCCCACTCGACCGCCATAAATTTCTCCGGCTCTTTCTGATAGCCGCGAATGTTACGACAGGACTCATGGTGGATGACCAGGCCTTTGCCCGGACTAACGTGCGCAATAATCGGGTCGCCGGGGATCGGACGGCAGCATTTGGCAAAGGTGATCAGCACGCCATCCGCGCCTTTAATCGGCAGATGGTTATGGCCGACAGGCGCCGGCTGTACAGGCACGGCGGTAGTTTCACCCTGCTGTAGGTTTTTGGCCACCACGACGCTCATGGCGTTGCCGAGGCCGATTTCGGCCAGCAGATCGTCAAGCGTGGTCAGCTTCATGCGCTCAATTTCACGCTGAATATTCTCTGGCGGAATCTCCGCCAGCTTGCGGCTACCGCCGAGGGCGTGGTTGAGCAGGCGGCGTCCGAGGCTAACGGAATCGTCGCGCTTGAGGTTTTTCAGCAGCTGGCGAATTTTGGCGCGCGCTTTCGAGCTGACGACAAAGTTCAGCCACGCGGCGTTCGGGCGTGCGCCCGGCGCGGTGATGATTTCCACCGTTTGGCCGCTGGAGAGCGACTGCGATAGCGGATAGGGCTGGCGGTCGACGCGCGCGCCGACGCAGGCATGGCCGATATCGGTATGCACCGCGTAGGCGAAGTCCACCGGCGTCGCGCCAGCGGGCAGTTCGACAATGCGCCCTTCCGGGGTGAAAACGTAAATCTCATCCGGGAACAGATCGGATTTCACGCTCTCAATGAATTCAAATGAACTACCGGCGCTCTGCTGAAGCTCCAGCAGGCTCTGCATCCAGCGCTGGGCGCGGATTTGCGCTGTGGTGCTGCTCTCGCCGCCGTGCTCTTTATAAGCCCAGTGCGCCGCAACCCCCATTTCCGCCATCTGGTCCATGTCTTCGGTACGAATTTGTACCTCAACCGGGACGCCGTGCGGGCCGATCATCGAGGTGTGCAAAGATTGATAGCCGTTCGCCTTTGGAATGGCAATGTAGTCTTTGACGCGACCCGGACGCGGCTTGTAAAGGCTGTGCATCTGGCCTAGCACGCGATAGCAGGTGTCAGAATCATGGACAATCACGCGGAAGGCGTAGATATCCATAATCGAGTGAAAACGCTGCTCTTTGAGCACCATCTTGCAGTAGATGGAGTACAAATGCTTTTCACGGCCGCTTACGCGACAGGGAATTCCCGCTTCCTGCAGGCGCCCTTCGATTTCGGAGAGGATCTTTTGAATCATCTCTTTACGGTTACCGCGCGCCGCTTTGACCACCTCTTTAATGACGCGGTAGCGGTTAGGATACAGCGCCTCAAAGCCCAGCTCTTCGAGCTCGGTTTTGATGTGATGAATACCTAAACGGTGCGCCAGAGGGCTGTAGATTTCCAGCGTTTCGCGGGCGATGCGGCGACGCTTATCCGGGCGCAATGAGCCCAGCGTACGCATGTTATGGGTGCGGTCAGCAAGCTTGATAAGGATGACGCGGATATCCTGCACCATCGCCATAATCATTTTGCGAAAGTTTTCGGCCTGGGCCTCTTTTTTGTCGCGAAACTTAAGCTTATCAAGTTTTGACACCCCCTCTACCAGTTCAGCAACGCTTTTACCAAAAAGCTGTTCCATGTCCTGGTAGGTGGCGGGGGTATCTTCTATCACGTCGTGCAGCAGAGCGGCCATCAGCGTTTCGTGGTCGAGTTTCATCTCGGCCAGGATACAGGCTACCGCTACCGGGTGCGTGATATAGGGTTCACCGCTTGAACGTGTCTGGCCCTCGTGAGCGTCACGTGCAACGAGATAAGCCTGCCGAAGACGTTTAATTTGCTCTTCGGGCAGGTAGTTTTGAATCAGCTGATTCAGGCTTTCAAACAGATACAAGGGCGACCCGCAGTGTGATTAACGACGACCTTCAGCAATAGCGGTAACGGCTTGTAATTCAGCGGCTTCCTGCTCTTGCTGTTCCTGGCGCTCACGAACGTCGAGGATCTTATTGTTGATCAAACCCTCTTCGATTTCGCGCAGTGCGATAACGGTAGTTTTATCGTTTTCTTCCGGTACCAGCGGATCCTTTCCGCCTACCTGCATCTGACGAGCGCGACGCGCGGCGACCAGCACCAGGTCAAAACGGTTACCAATTTTCTCTACAGCGTCCTGAACAGTTACGCGTGCCATACTTAAAATGCTCCACAGGTGAAGAAATGACTGGGCATAATACTGAATGTGGGTTCAGTCTGCCAACAGTTTGGTGATTAAAGCGCCATGTCGCTGCTTTTGGCGGCTCATGCGCAGACGTTCGGCGCGAATAATAATTTTCAGATCGCTCAGCGCGGTATCAAAATCATCATTCACAATCAGGTAATCATATTCCGCGTAATGGCTCATTTCTGCAACTGCCTGCGCCATACGTTTCGCGATAACCTCTTCGCTATCCTGACCGCGGCCGCGCAGGCGACGATCAAGCTCATCTTTTGACGGCGGCAGAATAAAAATACTGCGCGCGCCGGGCATTCTGTTGCGGATTTGCTGCGCGCCCTGCCAGTCGATATCAAGGAAGACGTCGACGCCGGTCGCCAGTACCTGCTCGATAGCTTCGCGCGAGGTGCCGTAATAGTTGCCAAAGACTTCTGCATGTTCAAGAAAAGCGTCTCTGCCAATCATCGTTCTGAATTCGTCGTGATTCACAAAGAAATAGTGTTCACCGTGCACTTCACCCGGACGCGGAGCGCGTGTGGTATGCGAAACAGAAACCTGAGAGTCGTACAACGGTTGGGTTTTTAATAAAGCCTGAATCAGGCTGGATTTACCCGCGCCGCTAGGGGCGGAAACAATATAAAGCGTGCCTTGAGCCATGAGTGTCTTTTGTATGTGATGGTCGAAATAGAGCTTACATACGAGCCTATTATACACGGCGGCGCAGCGTGACGCAGTCCCTGTCACACTTTTTGCGTTCTTTCTTTCATTTTGCTTGCTGTTTTCCTGATTTCTCCGTGCGTTGCAGAAACAACGCAGAAAAGCCGGAAGCATGCTCGCAGCGTTAAAAATCCCCTCTCGCCGATGAAAATAAGCCTGCGGCACAATCCCCGGTGAGAAAACAGGAGGGCATCGCGATGCAAAAAGGAGTCTGGGCGCTGGTGCTGTGGATGCTGGTGGGATACGGGCAGGCAGCCTGCCCCGCGTGGCCGCAGGCCAGGGCTGAACAGGAAATCGAACGTCTTGGTCAGCGGATAACTGAATGGAATAACGCCTACTGGCAGCAGGGGAGCAGTACGGTAAGCGATGAAGTCTATGACCAGCTTGCGGCGCGGCTGGCATACTGGCAGCGCTGCTTCGCCAGCGAGACCCCCGCTCGCTTTGTGCTTCCGTCGCTAAGGGGAGATATCAGACATCCGGTAGCGCACACCGGCGTGCGTAAACTGGCGAATCAAGCCGACGTGGCGCGCTGGATGCGCGGCCAGTCCAGCCTGTGGGTACAGCCGAAAGTCGATGGCGTCGCGGTCACGCTCGTATATCGGCAAGGGCGTTTGACGCAGGCGATAAGCCGGGGTAACGGCTTGACCGGAGAAGACTGGACGGCCAGGGTCTTGCAGATCCCCTCCGTTCCTAAAACTTCTGATGGCTTACTCGCGAATAGCGTGTTGCAAGGCGAGCTGTTCCTGCTCCGCGAGGGGCATGTGCAAAAGCGAATGGGCGGCATGAACGCGCGGGCAAAAGTAGCCGGCATGATGATGCGACAGGAGGCGCAAGCGGAGCTTGATAGGCTGGGCATCTTTATCTGGGCGTGGCCAGATGGTCCAGAGGATATGGAACAGCGGCTGGCGCTGCTGCGGCAGGGCGGCTTTCTTTACAGCGCGCTTTTTTCGCATCCTGTCGCGGATGCGCAGCAGGTTGAACGGTGGCGCCAGCGTTGGTTAACTTCACCGCTGCCTTTTGCCACCGATGGCGTTGTGGTGCGGCGGGCGAAAGAGTCCCCCGGGCGTTTCTGGGCGCCGGGTCAGGGCGATTGGGTTATCGCCTGGAAATATCCGCCTGCCTCGCGGGTTATGGAGGTTCGCGGTATCAGCTTCAGCACCGGTCGTAGCGGTAAAATAGCCGTGGTGGCGCTCCTGGAGCCGCAGCTGCTGGACGATAAGCGCGTGCAGCGGGTGAACATCGGCTCGGTATCCCGCTGGCACAATCTGGACATCGGTATTGGCGATCAGCTGCAAATCAGCCTTGCCGGGCAGGGGATACCGCGCATCGATTCGGTCGTCTGGCGCACGGCTCAGCGTAATAAACCCCAGCCACCGGCGGCGCGTTTCAATGCCTTAACCTGCTATTTCGCCACCCCAGAGTGCGCGGAGCAGTTTCTCTCGCGGCTGGTCTGGCTCTCATCCCGATCGGTTCTCGATATTGACGGCGCGGGGGAAACGCTGTGGCGGTCCCTGCATGATGCGCGCGGCATGGAGCATCTCTTCTCATGGCTGGCGTTTACGCCGGAGCGGCTGCAATCCATCCCGGGCATCTCTGCGCTGCGCGGGCAGCGGCTGTGGCATCAGTTCAATCTTGCGCGCGAACGGCCTTTCCTGCGCTGGATACAGGCAATCGGCGTGCCCATACCGAAGACGGCATTTGCCGGGCTGAAGGAGGATGACTGGCGACAGATGCAGGATCGCAACGAAGAGCAGTGGCGACGCCTGCCGGGCATCGGGGAAGAACGGGCGCGGCAGCTGGTGACGTTCTTGCATCATCCGGATGTCGCCGCGCTAGCGAAGTGGCTAAGCGGGCAACACGTTCCGGGATTCTGAAAGCACTAATGTGCGCTATGGTTGTAATTAAACACCGGCAGGCCCAGCTTCCAGCGCAGCGCCAGCATGCGGGCGGTAAAGCCGAACAGCAGGGTGGAGATAACCACCACATCGTGATTGCTGACGTAATGCTGGAGCGCGATATAAAGCACCGCGGCGGCGAATGATACCCCGGCGTACAGCTCTTTCTGGAACACCAGCGGGATGCGCTTGCAGAACATATCGCGCAGCACGCCGCCAAAGACGCCGGTGATCACGGCGGCAATGGAGGCGATGACCGGGCCCTGGCCCATATCCAGCGCGATCTGGGCGCCAATGATAGAAAACACGATCAGGCCGAGCGCATCAAGCACCAGAAACAGACGGCGCAGATGCGGCATCACCGGCGCGGCAATCGTGGTCAGGACCGCGGCGACGGCGACAATAATCACGTATTCAGGGTGCTGCACCCAGCCCAGCGGGTAGTGGCCAAGCAAAATATCGCGCACTGAACCGCCTCCGAGAGCCGTCGCGGTGGCAATAATAATGACGCCAAACGTATCCATACGGCGGCGTCCGGCAGCCAGCGCGCCGGTCATGGCTTCCGCCGTAATCCCAATCAGATAAAGAATATGAAGCAGCATAAATCCCCCACGGTGATGGCGGAAGGTTAACGATTTGTGCTCAGGATCACGATTGAGATTTTCTAAAGTGAATGCGTTTAACCTGATTAAACTAATGCACGATAGGTTTAAATTGGCTGAATTTAACGGTTTATTTGTCATTTATTCATTTTTATTGATTATAAAAAGTAATGTGAAAGCCGTCGATGCGTATCGGTATTGAAAACGCGATGAATACCTGTTGTTTAACTCTCAACCTTTATCCTTTTATTTTCCTCCTTCAAGGCCTGAGAAAATGACTGTAGCAGCTGGCAATAAAAACTATCTCACCCGCCTGATTGCCGTTGTGCTGACGGGGCTGCTTGCCGGTCTATCAGGCATGGTTCTGGCGCTGATTTTACACGCGATTCAGCACCTGGCCTTTGGCTACAGCCCCGGGCAGATCGTGAGCGCGGAGTCATTTTTAGAGGGCGTCACGGATTCATCCTGGCCTCGTCGCATCTCGGCCATTGTGGCGGGGGGAGCCATCGCAGGATTTGGCTGGTGGCTCCTTGGGCGCTATGGGCAGAAGCGAGTCTCAATAGCGTCAGCGGTGGCGAATCCTTCCGTGCCAATGCCTGCGGGTACCACAACGATTCATGCCCTGTTGCAGATTGTCACCGTGGCGCTGGGTTCTCCGCTTGGTCGCGAAGTGGCTCCCCGGGAAATGGGCGCTCTGGGAGCGGGGATGGTGGCGCGTAAGCTGGGGCTGACGGCGGATGAAACCCGAACGCTGGTTGCCTGCGGCGCCGGTGCGGGCCTGGCGGCGGTGTATAACGTCCCGCTGGCCGGTGCGTTATTCAGCCTTGAGGTCATGCTGCTGTCGTTTAGCTGGGAAAAAACGCTGGCGGCGATGATTACCTCGGCGATTGCCGCGTGGACGGCAACGCTCGGGTTAGGCGAGGAATCGCAATACCATTTTGCTTCCGACATCCTGCCGCATTCATTTCTCTGGTGGGCAATTATCGCCGGCCCCATTCTTGGCGCCGGGGCCTGGCTCTTCCGCAAAGCGACCAGCACGGCGCGCTCGCGGGTCCGAAGCAACTGGCAGATGCCGGTTTTCTGTCTACTGGCGTTTTCTCTGCTCGCCGTCCTCAGCCTCTATTTCCCCCAGCTTCCGGGAAACGGTAAAGGACCTATGCAGCTGGCTCTCAACGATGAACTGGGTTTCCCCGGGGCGGCGATGCTGCTGGCGCTAAAAATGGTGGTGATTCTGGCGGTGCTGCGCGGCGGCGCGGAAGGCGGCCTGCTGACGCCGGGGCTTGCGGTCGGCGGCCTGACCAGCCTGCTGCTGTGTATGCTCTGGCAACAGCTGCTTCCCGGCGGAGATTACGGCAGTTTTGCTCTCGTCGGCGCGGCGGCGTTTCTCGCCGCATCCATGCAGATGCCGCTCACAGCGGTCGCGCTGGTGATGGAGTTCACCCACATGGATCACAGCTATCTGGCACCTACGCTGCTGTGCGCCGCAGGGGCATTTTTAACCTGCCGGATATTGGACAAAAACTACGTCTTCTGAAACGCAGCGAAAATAAAAGGCCATGATTTACCATGGCCTTTTGTCTGAGCGTGATGTGGCGGGCGGGGAACCGTTACTCGATGTTGGATCTGAATGTTGAGTATTTGCCTTAATCCCTTGTCATTAGAGGGATTCGATTACTCTGCTTTTTCTGTAAGTACACCCTTAAGTACCCGTGTTTTATCAGCGCTCGTTTTTTCGGCGCGAATGCGGCAGCACTTTAAACCGTGCTTAAAATGGCAGCGCACAATCATTCTTTACTCATTTTCATACCGTTTTCCGCTCATTCTTATGCAGGAAATGAGCATTATTTAACAGAAAATCTCATTTTTCTGGCGGGGCGTTTGTCTTTTTTGTTATGTATATCAATTCATTAAATGAATTTACCCTAAAATAAAATGACTACTGCCACCCCAGAATCGCGGTCATTCCGCTAAATCCCGTACTTTCCCGGATAATCCCGGAATAACTCGCCTTTTAAAAGCCGTTTAAATCGTGCTGTAAACTCCCGGTGCTTTTGGTAAGGCATCGGCCCGCCCGGTGTTCGTTTACTGCGCCTGCGGGCCGCTGGCTCAGTCAGTCCGGGGGGGTATCGTAGGGGGTGCTTTCATACTGCTGGTGGAGTCTGTCCCCCTCCGCGCAGTAGCGAGGCACCTTAACGCCGTGAGCAACACAGACCGGGCAGGCCATCAGGTGACTGATAAACGCATCGCGGGCCATCTGCCATGCGCGGGGTGGCGGGTACATCGGTGGCAGGGGGTGAGATTGGGCGGGGCTTTCAGACTCCGGCCATTCATCGGCCCGTGGTTGCCGTTGTGGTGCGGGAGGCTCCAGCGACTGAATGAAGTGACAAAGCGCGGGCGGAAGGATGAATGGACGTTGCATAAAGTAATTCCTGCATTGTGTCGTAACGGGATGTTTAATGCCGTTTTTACCCGTTAATTGTGGGTTTCTGCCCGGTGATTTCCTGTAATCCCTTTGCTGGTGCGGCCTGCGGGCGCATTGTGCGGCTGGAATGCCCTTCATAAAACGCCTGTCCAGCGCAACAAATACGGCTGTAAGCCTTGCCGTGTCTGGTCTTGCGTGATTTTGCCACCAGAAAAGCGCGTTTTCTGGCTAAAATGCGTACTTTTGCAAACGCGGATAAACCAGCCTGCAAGCCTTGCGGCGTCTGACCTGTGGCTGTTTTTTGTTGTTCCGGCGCTTTCACTGCTTAACACGGTATAATCAGCCTGTAAGCCTTGCTGTATAAGAGATTGTGTTGTTTTCAGCGGGTTATTTCCGCCGTTCTGGCTACCGTGAAAATGCATGGGGACAGCGGGGACAGTGGGGACAACCAGATATGGCGCGGGTTTGAGGCGTCCCCACTCGTTTCTGACTGCGGGGACAGTGGGGACAGGCTGGCTAAAATGCAATCAATGCTGTCCCCACCTGTCCCCACTGTGTCCCCACTTAAAAACGGCTAAAAACACATCTGTAAAAAATATAACTTAATGATTAATTGATTATTTTATTTTTCTGTCCCCGGTGTCCCCACTGTCCCCAGCGGTTTTTCATGTTTCGAAAGTGCCTCACTTTCTGTTTTATGCATCAATACTGCTTAAAATTGCATTCGCGCCAATGGCGTATACGTGGGGGCGGATTGACCCGGCCCGGATACGCTTTGTGTAGCGCCCGGCGTCGCGCTCCACGATGGCACCCACTGCGTCCAGACAGGCAACAACACGCGAGCGGTCATAACCCGGCGCAGCCTCCCCCAGCGTGTCCGGGGCGAAATACAGTACCTTTTCCCCGGCCTCATTCGCCCGCCACCATCCGGCGCGGTTGGGTATGCTGCCATATTCATTAGCCGCCATCCCCTCAAAACGGGCCTCATGGTGCGCGATAAATGAAGCCACGGCGCGGAGTATCTTCACATCCTCCGACTGGCCCCGGCCACGATACGCCGCCCACGATTCAAAGATGGCCCGCACGGCGGCCAGCGCTGCCCCCTGTTTCCACGGCAGAATCCCCGCCGTGATTGCCATTTCTCCCGCCAGCGCACACAGGGTAAAACGCGCAGCGGCGCGGGCTTCCTGCCCGGTACTGACCGGAAATTGCTCACGCAGCCCGGCGAAAACATCCCCCAGCGTCTGGCCGTCGCTGTTATTGCTGGTGCTGCTGGTCTGGCTGCGGGAAATGAGCCAGCGCACAAACTCCGGCCCGGCGTGGCCGTAATGTGTGGAGGCGTTGCCGCGCAGAGTTTCGGCAAACTTCCGGCCAGCGCCCCGGCGCTCCGCTTCATTGTCCGGGTTATGCGCCAGCGCCATGCCGTGGAGAAAATCAAACGCCCCATAGAGTCGTTGCGCCGGAATATCTAACAGGCGCATTTCCTGCCCGGCTTTGATGCGCTGGCCGCTGCTTTCCATGTGCTTACCCACGGTCATTTCCCCGGTGGAAATCAGCATGGTACGCCACACGTTGACCGGGCGAGCCATACCGGACACCTTGCCGCGCTGGCGGCCCGTGCCGTTGCCTAACTGGTAAATCAGCCCGCCGATATCTCTCGCCGGGGCTTCGCCGATTTCGTCCAGAATCAGCGCGGTATCGTTGCGCATGGTTGCCAGCCCTTCTAATCCGGTGCTGGTGGCGTTCCAGTTGCGTTTAAAGCTGCGAGGCTCACCCCATACACTACAGGCCACCAGTGCGGCCACGCTTTTACCACTGGAACTGTCGCCCATGAAATGGAATCCGCCGCTGTCCACGTCCAGCAGCCACAGCAACGGCCCGGCCAGCGCCGCGCATACTGCCATCATCGGTACAGGGTTATCACGGCACAGGGCGGCCACGCCATCGCGCCAGCCCTCCGCCGTGCCTGCGGTGGTGTATTCCTGTGAACCGGCTTCCGTGGACTGAAACACCACATCACCGATGCCAATAATGCCGGATGGCATCACAAACAGCGTGGAGGAATGCCAGCCCGTGGCGGTGGCGGCCAGCGCATGACGTTTCGGGGCGGATTCCATGATGTAATCCGTTAACGCCTGTCGTTGCTTGTGGGGGATAGTTACGCCCATGCGCAGCAGTTCGGCGCGGAGTTCGCCGCCGTCGCCGGATAACATTTCCATAGGGGCCGCCCATTCGCGCCACTCGCCTTTCGGGGTGAGAAAGCGCAGCAACCGGCCGTAGTTTTCCCCTTTGTCGTCGCTGGTCATGGCGATGACTTCCAGTGGGGAGCAAATAAACGTATCGGTATTGGTGGCATCACGCACTCCGTGCCAGTAAAGGCCCGGTTTCAGTATCTGGCCGCCATCCACCTGCACATACTGCGCATGGGTGGCATAGCCCGGACGTGCCGGGCTGACTTTCGGGTATTTGGGGCGGGGCTTTTTGCGCGGCCCCGCGCCTGTGGTTTTTGCTGGCTGGCCGTCAGGCTTCTGGCTCATGTTCTATCGTCCATATCATCAGGTCGTTAAAGTCGGATAGCTCGACGGGCGCACCGGGCGGCCACTCCGGGGATACCACCATACACCCGGCCAGATACGCCGCCTCATTGGCGGCCCGGTCTCCGGGATTGCCTTGTGACGCCCGGTCATCATCCCCGGCAATCACCATCTGAATACCTGAGCCGTAGCGCTCACGCAGCGCCAGCGCCACATGTTTAAGGTTTCCGGCGTTCATGGCGCACACTACGGCCTGAATATCCCAGAATTGCAGCAGGGCGGCCCCGGTGGCCCATCCCTCACATACGTACACGTCATGCGGCGGGGCGTCCGGGTTCATCTGGTCAAAATCCCCCATCACATGGAAAGCGCCCTGCACCTGCCCGTCACGCAAAAACAGCTTGCGCCCGTCCGGGCCGATGGTCTGCACGTTCACCAGTTCGCCGCGCACGTTATGCAGCGGCACCAGCAAATCATTGCCGGACTGATACAGCCCGTGGGGTTGCAGCCGTTTGGCGACCAGATACGGGTGATGAGGGCAGGCCGCCTCCGCATTGCTCAGTAACTCAAAGGCCCGGCAGGCGGTCAGTTTCTGGCGGCGCTGGCGCTGCTGGTGTTCGGCCTGTCTCAGGCGGGCGGCTTCCTGCTCCGCCGCCGCCAGCCGCTCCCGCTGCGCCTTACGCTGCCCGGCGTTCATAACATCGGGCTTACCCAGCGCGGGCAGGCACAGGCCCAGCCTGTCGGCCACGATGCGGGCAGCGTCAGTCTGGCGCACGTTCCACAGGTACGCGCCCAGCGCCACAAGGTCGCCGCCGCCGTCACCCGTGGCGAAATCGTGCCAGCGGCCATCCACCAGAGAAACCGAAAAGCTCCCGGCGTGACGGTCTGCGCGGGTGGGATTGCGGCACGTCCATTCACCACCCTGTCGTTTACCTTCCGGCAGCCATTCCGGCACGAGAATTTCAGCGCTTTGCGTGGCGGCAGCGGCCACGCTGCGAATGGCGTTGATTGTCGCTATGTCAGACATGGCGGCCCCCTCTGAATACCGGGAGTTCCCCGGCTATCTGGCGCTGGCGGTAAACGTCCACCACGTCATACATGCCCCGGATAATCTCGACGGTGAGCGCCAGTGAGGCTCCGATATCACGCAATTTATCCGGTGGTGTATCGGTGGTATCGCGTGATTCTTCCATTGCCTCACCCATGCAGACTAAAAGCGCGGTCATTCTGTCGGCGCAAAGGCCGGCATCCTCAAAAAGGCGTTCAGCCTGCGCGGCGTCGGCGGTTTTCATCGTCTGAATTAGCAGGTCAGGGATTCGGGTATATCCGGCGTTACGCATGGCGCACCCCCTGAGCAGGGACGCGCCCGGCAAAGCACAGCACAAAGCTCCCGGCCAGCAGCCGGCGGGCGGTCAGTTCATCGGGTGCGGTGACGGATTCGCGGTGCGGTTTATCGTTCAGGTCAGAACGGCGCACGGCCAGAAAGTGAAACGTAAATTCAGGGTGTGACGGGGTAGGGGTAGCAACCATAACGGCGGCCTCCTTTTTCATATTTAAGGAGTCACCACCAGAGTTCCTACGCTCACAAAGGGTGGTGACGCTGGCAGGGGTAGGAATACCGGCGAAAAAGGAAACCGGCCAGCCCGAAAGCTGCCCCACCAGCGCCACCATTGATACAGGGCGACTACAAGCCGCTGAATACAGGTGTGCTGATATTGCGACAATAAAAAAGACGCTCGCGGCGTCTGGTGTCGCCTTTTTCAATTCCGGGTTCCTACGCCCGGCTGGTGGATTGACACCAGCGGGATAACTGTAGCGGGCTTTTGTGTTGGCTGCAATACCTGACGGCCAGATTTGGGCGCAAGAGCGCCCCGGCCCGGTATCGGGCCTTTGTGTTGTTCTCATGGCTGGATCCTGCTGGCGGATTAGTGGCTGGTGGTTTTTCGGGATTTAACCCACTCGCGTAGCTCGGCAACGTCAAAGCGGGTTACACCATCAGATAGCCTGTCTGGTTTGGGGAATTTCCCGTTCTTAACCCAGTTCCACAGGGTGGATTCGCTAATCTGGAAATGGCGCATAACCTGCGCGGGGCGCATGTAGCCGGATTCCGGTAGGGTGTCCATGTTTAAAGCCTCTGACAGTGATTAGGAGTTATCAGGAGCCTATGCAGTAAATAGGAAAAATAAAAGGCAACTAAATTTAGTTGCCAATTTTGGATTGGATGTGATTTTCAGATTGTGCGGGCATCTGTTTTAAAATGTGCGTTTAAATGCTCAATCTTCGCTCAATTTATCACTTTTTTGATTTTGCATTTCCGCCCAAAATTTTCCACTCATCCGGTGTTCTGGTGGCATCAGAAAGAATTTTAGCCACTCGCTCAGGGTCTGGCGCTGGTTCATCCTTCCAGAAAAGGTATGAGTGCTTATCAATGCAACCGGCGTGTGATTTAAAGGTCTTGCCCGCCTCTTTGGGGAAATGGTGTGCCACATACAGGGCAGCGGCCAGAATTTTTTCACGCTCCAGCGCAAACCTTTCAATACCGCCGTGTGATTTGGATTGCTCCGGCTGTTCTTCCGGCAGTGTCTGCGCCTGCTGGTGTCCGGGCCGCCTGGCTAGCATTTTGCGCATTACGTCCATATCGGATTCGGTGATGCGTAAATTCTTTTTCTCAGGGGCATTGATGCGGCGTGAGCCGATACCCGGCGTGAAAGTGGCCGCCACCGCCGCGAATGCCGCGTTTGGGGAGAATGCCTGCAATGTGAAAGTGTCCTGCACATGGACGCGGGAAAACTCTCTGTAAGGCACCACCCACAGGCCATACAGCAGAACATCATAAACCAGCATTACCCCTGCGCCGTCTGGCACTGCCCGGCTATGTTTGTGGTCAAAGTAAAACCCGGATTGCGAATATTCGTGATAGAGGCTCGGAAATACCGTAACCAGTTCCTTGCCTTTGTCCATATCGAGAAGGGAAAAAAAACGCTCTTCTTTCTTTGGCTTAAGCAGGTCTATGGGGAAAAAATCATCTTTTGCAGGTGCGGAAATATCAGCAATATTCCAAGGCGTAAGGCGGTTATAACGGGCGTCAACATCTTCATAGCTGGTGGGCTTTACTTTGTCCTTTGGCCCGAAATCCAGAACGATTTGAATTGTGCCTTTAGCCCATTCCGTCATGATTTTCTTTTGCTGGCACCCCAGCATTTCTGCGGCGGTGTCTATCGGGTAAGTCGTTTCATACATAATTAACGTCACCTTTAACGCTGCCTTAAAAGGGCCGGGGCAGGCGGTAAGGCTTCCCGCTTTTCACGCCGTCGCGCTATCCCCGGTTGGTTTCGTTGCTCTTGTGTCAGGCTCGCTTTATAGGGGTTACGTTGTATTCTCCGCCTTGCTCCAGAGCCACCAGCAACCCGGCCCACAACTCCAGCGCGTGGCGACGTTCATCAAAATACTGGTGGCGGTTGTAAATCCCCTCCACTCCCTTAATACGGTGATTAAGGCAGCGTTCGGCTACCACGGGGTCAACCCCCAGAGCGGCTAAATGAGTGCGGCCAGTTCGGCGGAAGTCGTGAATTGTAAAGTTGGGGGTGTCCGGCATTTCGTGACGTACCTTTGCAAGCGCCACGGGCAGAGTGCTTTCCTGAATATGGGGAATCATCCGGTGTTGCATCTTGCGGGCAGGTAATACCCAGCGGCTACCGCCTGAGATGCGGTGTAACTCGCGCAGCCATTCAACCGCTGGTGGGGGTAGCGGTATATCAATCGCATCGCCATTCTTAACCCGTTCGGCGGGAAGGTGCCATATTGCCCCGTCTAAATCGAACTCGGCCCACGGTGCGCCGCACAGTTCCATTTTCCGGCAGCACAGAGCAAGCAAAAGCTTCATAGTTAGTTCATTTTCCCGGCTGAATCCCTTAGCCATGCGCATAGCCTGAAAGAACCGGATAAGTTCATCACGGGTTAACCAGCGTTCACGGCTTTTTTCCTGCCCTCCGGCATCTGCAATCTCAAAAGCTCCGGCAGGGTTGACTTCTAAAGCATGGCGTTTAATGGCGTAATCAAATATGCGACGCGTCCAGCGCAGCACATCGTTAGCCACGGTGGGCGCTCCACGGGCGACAATCTTTTGTAACATGTCGTCAATATGGCGTGGGCGCACGTCTTCGACTTTCAGGCCGCCAATGTTGGGATTGATATCTTTTTCAATGCGGCGGCGCAGAATGTCCGGGTGTTTCCAGCGGTCTAATATCTGGCGTTCAAAATATTCGGCGGCCAAATCAGACACACGCAGCGCGTTTTTTTCTTCCTCAATCCTTTCCAGTGCTTCCGCTTTCCGGGCCTGCTTTTCGCCCGCCACGTCATAACCCAGCGCGACACGGGCGGCCAGTTCTTTAACGGTTGCACGTGCCTTGCTCAATGACAGGTCGGAATATGAGCCGATAAGCATAGCCCGACGCTTACCCGCTATCCGGTAACGGAATCGCCAGAACGGGGCGCTGTAGCTGCTGGGAAAGCAAAGATATAGCCCGCCCCCATCGGCGCGACCATCAAAGTGATCCCCGGCCTTTATCCATGCTCGTATCTGAATATCAGTTAGTTTTGCCATATGCCCGCCTGAACATTGAATAGGGGTGGGTACTTAAACTGGAACGTGAATCACCCTGTAAGTACCCACTTAAGTACCCGTTTTTTGCTGGCTTGTCTCGGAGTATATAGGAGCGCATAGGAGTAAAAAAGCCCCGATTGATGGGGCTTGATGGTTTTTGCGTGGAGTGTCTCGGAGTGGATGAAAGGTTATTCCACGTTTTGGATCTGCTCGCGCATTTGTTCGATCAGCACTTTCAGCTCAATGGCGGAGTTCGTCACTTCGGCATTGATTGATTTAGACGCCAGGGTGTTCGACTCGCGGTTGAACTCTTGCATCATAAAGTCGAGACGGCGACCGACTGCTTCTTTCTTCTTCAGGATATTCCACGTTTCTTTCACGTGTGCTTCCAGACGATCCAGCTCTTCGGCGACGTCTATACGCTGCGCCATCAGCACCAGCTCCTGCTCGAGGCGGTTGTTTTCCAGCTGCACTTCCGCATCTTCCAGCTTGGCAACCAGACGCTCGCGTTGCCACTGTAAAATTTCCGGCATATGGGCGCGCACTTTAGCCACTTCGGCCGTCACGCCGTCGAGACGCTGTTCGATCAGCGCTTTCAGCGCCTGGCCTTCGGTTTCGCGGGCGACGATAAAGTCATCCAGCGCGCCGTTTAACGCGCCCAGGATTTCGGCGGCAATGGCGTCCAGATCCTGCTCATGAGCTGACATTACGCCCGGCCAGCGCAGAATATCGACTGGATTGATTTCGCCTTCGTCGCTCTGCATTTTGACCCAGTTGGCGGCGTTAACCAGCTGCTTTGCCAGTTTCTCGTTGAGGATCAGCTCGCCCTGCGCGCTCGGGTCCTGCTCAAAACGCAGGGTACATTCGACTTTACCGCGGGTCAGACGGGAACGAATACGTTCACGCACCACGGGCTCCAGGCTACGGAACTGCTCCGGCAGGCGGAAGTAGGTTTCCAGATATCGTTGGTTTACCGAGCGCAGTTCCCACGCGGCGCTACCCCATTCACCCTTGATTTCACGCCGGGCGTAGGCGGTCATACTGCGGATCATAGACGTTCCTGTTTTTAAAGGAGAGTGGGGTGGATTATAGCTTTCGAGGCCTTATCAGGATAGGAATAAGCGCGCATTATCCGTATAATGCGCAGCCACATTCGTTTCAAGCCGGAGAACACCATGCGTCCAGCAGGCCGTAGCGCTAATCAAGTGCGCCCAGTAACCCTGACCCGTAACTACACAAAACACGCAGAAGGCTCCGTGCTGGTCGAATTTGGTGACACGAAAGTATTGTGCACCGCTTCTATTGATGAAGGCGTGCCGCGCTTTCTGAAAGGCCAGGGCCAGGGGTGGATCACCGCTGAATACGGCATGCTGCCGCGTTCTACCCACACGCGTAACGCGCGTGAAGCCGCAAAAGGTAAGCAGGGCGGACGCACCATGGAAATCCAGCGCCTGATCGCGCGTGCGCTGCGCGCTGCAGTTGACCTGAAAGCGCTGGGTGAGTTCACCATCACGCTGGACTGCGACGTGCTGCAGGCAGACGGCGGCACCCGTACCGCGTCTATCACCGGAGCCTGCGTGGCGCTGGCCGATGCGCTGAATAAGCTGGTCGCGGCCGGTAAGCTGAAAACCAACCCGATGAAGGGAATGGTGGCGGCGGTCTCCGTGGGTATCGTGAATGGCGAAGCGATTTGCGATCTGGAATACGTTGAAGATTCCGCGGCGGAAACCGATATGAACGTGGTGATGACCGAAGATGGCCGCATCATTGAGGTGCAGGGTACGGCGGAAGGCGAGCCGTTCACCCATGAAGAACTCCTCACCCTGCTGGCATTGGCCCGGGGGGGTATCGAATCCATTGTCACGACGCAGAAAGCGGCGTTGCAAAACTAGTTTTTAAGGCGACTGAGAAGTCGCCTTTTTTTTGTCCGTAGAAAAGTAAGATGAGGAGCGAATCCATGAAACCGTATCAGCGCCAGTTTATTGAGTTTGCGCTTAACAAGCAGGTACTTAAGTTTGGCGAATTTACGCTGAAATCCGGGCGCAAGAGCCCCTATTTCTTCAACGCCGGCCTGTTTAATACCGGGCGCGATCTGGCTCTGTTAGGCCGTTTTTATGCCGAAGCGCTGGTGGATTCCGGGATTGATTTTGACCTGCTGTTTGGCCCGGCCTATAAAGGCATTCCGATTGCCACGACCACGGCGGTCGCGCTGGCGGAACACCATGACCGCGATCTGCCTTACTGCTTTAACCGCAAAGAGGCGAAGACTCACGGCGAGGGTGGAAACCTGGTGGGGAGCGCGCTGCAGGGCCGCGTGATGCTGGTGGATGATGTGATTACCGCAGGCACCGCGATTCGGGAATCGATGGAAATTATTCAGGCCAACGGTGCTGAGCTGGCCGGCGTACTGATCTCTCTGGATCGTCAGGAACGCGGACGCGGCGAAATCTCCGCGATTCAGGAAGTTGAGCGCGACTACGGCTGTAAAGTGATTTCCATCGTGACGCTGAAAGACCTGATTAGCTATCTGGAAGAGAAGCCGGAAATGGCTGAACACCTGGCGTCCGTTCGCGCCTATCGCGAAGCGTACGGCGTATAAACCGCAGCCCGGCAGGCGCCGGGCTGATTCAAGCCGCTACGCTGAGAGCTGCAGGATATCAACGCGGATCACGTTCCTGTGGGAAGAGATGCAGCCTTTCTGGCTGCATAGAGACAGGCGATAATTACTTCAGCTGGGCGGCGACCAGCGGCCAGCGGGCGTCAAAATCGTCCGTCGGGCGATATTTAAATTCGCTGCGCACAAAGCGCGACAGCATCCCTTCGCAGAAGGCCAATAGCTGGCTGGCCAGCAGGGCCTCATCGACGGTAAAGCCTTCGCCTTCGCGCATTTTCTTTTCCCGCATCACCTGACGCAGCTGAACTTCAATACGCTCGAACAGCTGATTGATACGGCCCTGAAGCCGGTCCTGTTCAAACATCAGCGCATGGCCGGTCAGAATTCGTGTCAGCCCAGGATTACGCTCGCCAAACCCAAGAATCAACAGAACAATCAGCCGCAGGCGCGCTGAAGTGTCTTTTTCATCTTTTAAAATCAAATTGATGCGCGTAATCAGGCTGTCTTCAATAAATTCAATCAGGCTATCAAACATGCGGGTCTTGCTCGGGAAATGCCGATACAGAGCCGCTTCGGATACGCCAACGGACGCCGCCAGTTTCGCTGTGGTAATGCGCTGACTTCCATCGCTGGATTCAAGCATTAGCGCCAGAGATTGAAGTATTTCTTCGCGACGATTCCTTTTCGCAGTTTGTTTTTCTGCCATGTTTTAAAATACCCCTGAAAAAAAGCACTTGTCAGGCAGGCACCCACAAAGCGACCGCAAGCTGTGGCCTGCGGTGATGTTATTGCATTAGTGCGCTTTGCGATGCTGGTTCCACTTCATCCTTCAGGCTGCCTTTTTGCCGGCGACGCCCCGAAAGGTTTTTGTCTAACGCCGGGCTTATTGACGCCCTGAGTGGCCGAAGCCGCCTTCGCCGCGATCGGTGGCGTCAAAATCTTCCACCAGGTTAAATTCCGCCTGCACAACAGGCACAAACACCATTTGCGCGATGCGCTCGCCGGGTTCGATGATGAAGCTCTGCTGGCTGCGGTTCCAGACGGAAACCATCAGCTGGCCCTGATAGTCAGAATCAATCAGACCGACCAGGTTACCCAGTACGACACCGTGCTTATGGCCCAGCCCGGAGCGTGGGAGAATGACCGCGGCCAGAGAAGGATCGGCAATATGAATCGCCAGTCCGGTTGGCACGAGGGTGGTTGCGCCGGGAGCCAGCTCTACGGCGTCATCGAGACAGGCTCGCAGGTCAAGTCCGGCGGAGCCGGAGGTGGCATAGGTCGGCAGCGGAAATTGCTGACCAACGCGCGGGTCCAGAATCTTAACGTCGATTTTTTTCATCATAACGGGTAACGATCTCGTCGAGTAATAATTGGCCCAGGAGTTCCTTGCGCTCAAGTGGTAAGCGCTTATCTCCCTCCTGCCAGAAAAGGTGTAATGCATTGCTGTCGCTGTTAAATCCTTGATTTGGCTGTGAAACATCATTTGCGCAAATCAGATCAAGATTTTTGCGGGCTCGCTTTTGCCGTGCGTATTCTTCCACATTATTTGTTTCGGCGGCAAACCCAACGACGTAAGGGCGGTTGGCCTTAAGCGCAGCGACCCCTGCGACGATATCCGGATTTTTCACCATTTTCAGGGTTAATTCATCACCTTGTTTTTTAAATTTTTCTTCGGCGATGGCGACCGCGCGGTAGTCGGCGACTGCCGCACAGCCAATAAAAATCTGCTGTTGAGACGCGCTGTTTTGCACCGCGGCTTCCATTTCCAGCGCGGTGGTGACATCAATTCTGTGTACAAACGGCGGCGTAGGCAGCGAAACCGGGCCGCTCACCAGCGTGACGTTCGCCCCGCGGCGCGCGGCGGCGGCGGCAATCGCGAAGCCCATCTTACCAGAACTGTGGTTGGTGATATAACGCACCGGATCCAGCGGCTCCCGGGTGGGGCCCGCGGTAATCATGATGTTCAGATGTTGCAAATCTTTGACAGGAGAGAAATGCTGCGCGGCCATATCCACAATGGTCAGCGGGTCGAGCATCCGCCCTGGGCCAATATCGCCGCAGGCCTGGCTGCCGCTGTCCGGGCCCCAGACCAGCAGGCCGCGTGCGGCGATGACGCCAAGATTATGCTGGGTGGCGGCGGCGCGATACATCTGCTGGTTCATGGCGGGCAAGACGGCGACCGGCGACGGCGTAGCGAGACAGATCGTCGAGACGAGATCGTTGGCCATGCCTGCCGCGATGCGGGCGATTAAGTCGGCGGTGGCGGGGGCAAGAATGACCAGGTCAGCCCATTTCCCCAGCTCAATATGGCCCATTGCCGCTTCGGCGGCCGGGTCGAGCAGGCTGTCGGATACCGGATAACCGGATACCGCCTGTAAACTTAACGGCGTAATAAAGGCTTTTGCGGCTTCCGTCATGGCGACGCGGACATCCGCGCCGCGGTCACGCAGGCGGCGCACCAGTTCCGGCGTTTTATAGGCGGCAATGCCGCCGCTCACGCCAAGAACGATCTTTTTACCAGCCAGACTCATCATGATTTTTTCCTGTTGCGGTACACCAGAATTCGCGCATCTTATCACAATCCTCACGGCATCGTGTGCCTGGTAGAGATTCACTTTGCGAGGCACCACGCAGGGACAAAACTTGCGTATCGGCGGCGCAAAAAGGCTGTGCCAGGATAGCGCGGAGTGGGAAGGAGAGGTCGCGATGGAAATACAAGAATCCCTGATGCCGAGGGAAAAGATGCAGCGCTACGGTATCGAAGTTTTGTCGGATATTGAGCTGTTGGCGCTATTTTTACGTACCGGTACCCGCACGCAGGATGTGATGACGTTTTCGCGCGAGTTGCTGCAGCGTTTTGGCTCGCTGTACGGCCTGTTATCGGCGGAGGAGTCGCAGTTTGCCGAGGTCGAAGGCATTGGCCTGGCGAAATATGCGCAGCTAAAAGGGATTGCTGAACTGGCGCGACGCTATTTTAGTCTGCGAATGACCGAAGAACCCTCGCTGGTTACCCCATCGATGACGCGGGAATTTCTGCAAAGTCAGTTAGCCGACGAAGAGCGCGAGATCTTCATGGTGATCTTTTTAGACAATCAGAACCGGGTATTGAAACATAGCCGACTTTTTTCTGGTACTCTTAGCCACGTTGAGGTGCATCCGCGAGAAATCGTACGCGAAGCCATCAAAGTGAACGCCGCCGCGGTGATCCTGGCACATAATCATCCATCCGGTAGTCCTGAGCCGAGCAAGGCCGACAGGTTGATTACCGAAAGAGTGATAAAATGTTGTCGATTCATGGATATACGTGTGCTTGATCACCTTGTAATCGGCCGCGGAGCGTACGTATCTTTTGCTGAACGCGGCTGGATTTAGCCCCGATCGCGCGATCCATCGGGATCTTTGTCTGTTCGGGACTTGAGCACATCGCCGAGTCAGCGTATACTACGCCACCTTTGAGAATCTCGGGTTTGGCATTTGGGCCTGGCAATCGAGAGTTCAATAGAACTATGCGATGACCGGGCTGTAAAGCCTGACGAGGCGCCAATACCCCATACGAAGCTCGAGCTAATTTGATTTTTGGAGAATAGACATGTCCCGAGTCTGCCAAGTTACTGGCAAGCGTCCGGTGACCGGTAACAACCGTTCCCACGCACTGAACGCGACTAAACGCCGTTTCCTGCCGAACCTGCACTCTCACCGTTTCTGGGTTGAGAGCGAGAAGCGTTTTGTCACCCTGCGCGTATCTGCTAAAGGTATGCGTGTTATTGATAAGAAAGGCATCGATACAGTTCTGTCCGAACTGCGTGCCCGTGGCGAAAAGTACTAAGTACTTAGAGGAAATAAGTCATGGCTAAAGGTATTCGTGAGAAAATCAAGCTGGTTTCTTCTGCTGGTACTGGTCACTTCTATACCACCACGAAGAACAAACGTACTAAGCCGGAAAAACTGGAACTGAAAAAGTTCGATCCAGTTGTCCGTCAGCACGTTTTATACAAAGAAGCTAAAATCAAATAATTTTAGATTCCTTGTAAAGAAAAACCCCGCCTCGGCGGGGTTTTTTGTTTCCATTTTATAGCCCTCCTTCAGTATTAATCAGTCGTCCATGTTTTCCTTTTCAATCATTAACTATATGAATGAAATGGTTTTTCTTGTCTTGAGTGCATGAGGTGTTTATTCTGCCGGTACAGAAAACCACCGACAGGGATTGTTATGGCATCTTTAATTCCGGATGTTTCATTTATTGATAATAGTGAACAGCGCACGCCTTTAATTTTGGTTCTCGATTGTTCCGGTAGTATGGACGGCCAACCTATGGCTCAGCTCAATCAGGGGCTTAAGCTCCTGGAAGAAGAGCTGAAGCAGGATGTCATCGCGGCTAAACGCGTCCGCCTGCTGGTGATTAAATACGGCGGTTATGATGAATGTGAACTGTATGGCGACTGGTGTGATGCGATGGACTTCACGGCTCCCGTACTTGAAGCCAATGGACTGACGCCAACCGGGCAGGCCGTTAGCCTGGCGCTGAGCGAAATCGAGGCAGAAAAACAGCGTCTGAAAGCAGCTGGTGTACCCTATACCCGGCCATGGCTGTTTTTGATGTCGGACGGCGAGCCTACGGACAACTGGCAAGCCGCGGCGCAGGAGTGTCGCGAAGCGCAGGCGGCAAACAAAGTCGCCGTATTCCCGATTAGCGTAGGAAAAGAAGCCACTGAATCAATGGGCCACTTCAGCCGTAGCGGCATTAACGGCGTGAAGCAGCTAAAAGGATTGCAGTTCCGCGAGCTGTTCCTCTGGCTGAGCGCCAGTATGCAGGTCGTTTCGCAGTCGACGCCGGGCGGTAAAGCACAGCTGCCGCCGACGGATAGCTGGTCAGAAATTTCGGTCTGATGCCATGAGCTGGCGCGTTTACGCTTCGTCGGTCATTGGCAGCAGCCACCGACAAAATAACCTTCCCTGTCAGGATGCTTTTTGCTATCGCAATTTGGGCGATCGCCTGGTGGCCGTCGTTTGTGACGGCGCAGGCTCCGCCACGTATGGCGAACAGGGGGCGGCTTTGGTCAGCCGGGAGCTGGTTGAGGGGCTGGTAAAATTTACCGCCGTACCCGATGAAAATCAGCTGTCTACTCTGGTGGAGAGCGTGCGCAAGACCATTCTGAGCCAGGCGCAAGAACGGGAACGCTCCGCAGGCGATTTTGCCTGTACTGTTGTGGCCGCGTGGCTCGGGGAGAGTGCCTCTGTGATGCTACATATCGGCGACGGTGTTGCAGCGTTGCATATTGATGCTGATGAGCACTTCTCTTTACCTGAGAACGGAGAATATGCTAACCAGACCTGGTTTCTTACCAGTCACGACTGGCGAGACCATTTACGTATCAGCCAGTTTGCTGGTCGCGCCACGCAGCTGGTGATGATGTCTGACGGCGTGCAGCCGTTCGCGCTAAACCGGCGCGGCGATGCGCTGTTCTCTCCTTTTATGGATCCTGTTTTGCGCTATTTACAGCAGGTCTCCGAGGCTAAAGGGAGCGAAGCGATATGCGCCACGCTTGACGATCCGCGCTCCTGGGCGATAACCGGTGATGACAAGACGCTTCTGGTAGCTCTGCGTCATGAAGCATAAAAAGGTTGCGACCTGCTATACCGAGCAGCGCCGCGCGGTACGTCTGGGGAAACTCATCAAGAGCGGCGGTGCGGGTAGCGTCTATTTCCTGGCGGATGACCCGGACCGCGTTGCCAAAATTTACCATCCCCATACCGATACCGGTTATTACCAGCGTAAGCTCGGCGCTATGCTGGCGCAGCGCCCGGAAATCCCTGCGCCGACAGAAGATGAGGCGATTGTTCAGCTGGCATGGCCTGATTATTTGCTTTTCGATGAGCGCAGGCGCGTCGTTGGTTTTGTTATGCCTGTTCTGGATACCCAGCGCACCATTGAGCTGGAGTACATTTTACAGGCGCGGCAGGCGAAGGCGCAGAATCTGCCGGAAGGCATCGGCGCAAAAGTGAGCCTGGCCTGTAACCTCGCAACCCTGGTATCCGCGCTGCACGCTCGGCAGCACCGGGTGATCGACATGAAGCCGATCAACCTGCGGTTTTATCGTGACAGCCTCTATATCGCGCTGCTGGACTGCGATGGCTTTAGCATCCAGGGCGTCGGTGAACGTTTCCCGGCCGGGCAGTTTACGGCGGATTACCTGGCGCCGGAGTTTCAGCGCATCGGGCAAGTACCCGGAGAACAGGAAGAGGCTCAGGATCGCTTTTCTCTGGCAGTCATTATTTTCCAACTGCTTAACCACGGTATCCATCCCTATAGCGGCCGTTCACAAACGGCGAAGGTGCCTGATGATTTATCAGGGCGTATTGCCGTGGGCTGCTACGCCTATGGCATTGATGCCGCAAACAGTATCGCCCCGGTACCGGCCAGCACTCACCATCTCTTGCCGCTCGAGCTTCGTAAGCTGTTCGATCGCGCTTTTAGCGATTCAGCCTCCCGACGTCCTTCCGCCGATGAATGGGCGCAGGTGCTGCGTCCTTATGCGCTACGCAGCACGCAAAAAATTATTCTCTGTAGTCAGAAGCATCAGCATTTCGCCGGAATGCCGTGCCTGGTGTGTGCGCGTGAAAAACAGCTTACCGAGGGGGTAAAACAGGCGAAGCTGCATAAAAGGACGCAAACCATTCGCCCGCGTCCTGCGCCTGTAAAACGGCAGCCTCATGCGGCGTCAGCCGCAGCGGTTCCTCGGCAGCCAGCCGTGCCGGGGCCGTTAACGCTGCTGTGGCGCAATATTCGCGGCAAAGTCCCTTCGTTTGTATGGCATGGCGCCCTGGCTCTTATTAGTACGCTGGTGATGGCCATATTAGCGCGCAATTTTACCCAACTGAGCGGTCCCTGGCATGCCTGGTACGATAACGCGGCGTTAATCCTGATTTTTGTCTGGATAACCGTGATGGGGTTGCTGGCGATTTTTCGGAGTAAGCCATAGATGATTACGCCGAAGTTAAAATACCTGCTGGTTATCTTGTCTTTGATTGCGCTTTTTGTCGCGCCGAATATGGTGCTCTTTCTCTGGTCTGCACCCTTTATGTTAGTGGATAAGCTTTCGCTTTTACCTGCGGTGCTCAACGACCCCCAGCGTTTATATCTCTATGGCCTGTGGCTGGGGGGAATGCTCTATTTTTCCGCCCTGATGTGGGTGGCGGTTACCCGGCGTAATAAAGGTTATCTGGCAGCCGCCGTGGCGCAGGTTGTTTTTGTCGTGGGGATCACGTTATTCAATGTCCCCATCGGCGAGCAGAACCAGCGGCGCTGGCACAGTATGAATCAGCTGGAATCACCCGCCTGGCAGGGATTTCTCTTTGATCGCCATGCCCGTTTTATTCAGATAACCCTGGGCGGAGAGCCGTTTAATCAGCATCAGATTATTGAGCAATTTCTCGCGCAGAAAAGACCGCTGGCGGAGCTGCCGCTTGGCTGGAGTGAAGAAGATGCCGCCGCTGCCGATGCGTTCTGGCAACAGGCATTGGGCTATCCTGAGCAAGAGGCAAAAGCCCTTCCGAAGATGGATGATTATTTGTCCTGGATGCCGGACCGTGGCGATCTGACGCTGGCTGCGGCCGTCCTGACGCTGGCCACGGATGCCAATAAATCGCTGGCTGAAAGCGCGTTTCGTCGGGCAATCGCTATTGTGCCGGAAAACCCTGACGCCTGGCTGGGTTGGGCATTAGCGCTGATTCAGTCCCGGGATGATGAGCGGGTGCGAAATTCGCAGTTTCAGCCGCTTACGCAAAGCATCACCAGCGGATTATTGATGGCGGAGGGCCTGAAGGATAGCCCGCGCCAGCCTGCGCTACAGCAGCGGTTAGAGGAGTATATCGCGCAAATGCCGGCAGAAGATCGGCAAATCCTGCAAATTCTGCGGGCCAGAATGCAGAGCCATTCCTGCGATTTGCCACTGGACAGCTATGCCTCGGAAAAGGGTGAGGCTGGTAAGGTACTGCCTTTATCGAAACCGATCCTGTTTAAACAAGGCCCTGTGCATAGCGTCAGCCCGGTTAACGAGCGCTTTCCCGGACACGTGAGTATTGAGGCCGAAAGATATGGAATCGCCAAAGAGACGTTGTCTCCGATGCTCTATCCGGCGATATATAAATTTATCAAGTCGGCGACGACGGTGCTCTCGGTGGATACTCACGTTAGCGGCGATCTGTTAAACGTGGTGGTTGAATGCAGTAGCGGCGTTCCAGAGTTTGATAAGGCTGCGCTGCACTACGCGCAGCAGTGGCGTTTTCACGCTAACCCGCAGGGAAGGCGTTTGCTGATACCAGTGACGTTTATCAGCGATCGTCTGCCTCCTGAGGAACACTATCGGGAGATGGAAACACGGGCGATGCGTATCGCCCGGCTGGCGGCCCGGCATAATAAAGCCGGGATGGAAACTGCCGCGCAAGAGATGACCGCGCAATTCACCCGGATGAAAGCGCTCTTTCCGCAGAAGAAGCTCAGCGCGGAAGAGGCGCGAAATTTGCAGCTCGTCTACTTCAAAAAGCGGGATAAAAGTACCAAAAGCCGAATGGAAGCCTTCACTGAAATGACCGAGGCGATGGAGGCCCTGGTTGATACGCATCCGTACTACGCGCCGCTATTGAAGGATCTGGCGCTGCGAAAGAGCTTTGCTTCTTTTGAAGAGAATCGGGCAACGTGGGCACAGCTGCTGGCGCTGGCTCCGGAAGACCCGCAGGTATGGATGGCCTGGGGTAGTCTGTGGGCCGAGCATGACCCCGAGCTGTACATTGGTGCGATGATCTATTCCCTGTTGCTACAGCCCCTCGTCGCGGATACCGAGCAGAAATTAGCCGATATCAAAACTAAGCTGCTGATGCGGGTTGGCATGGGTGAACGTAATGCGATTCTTTCAGCAAAAGTGTACGCGGATTATGTCGATATCCTCGGGGAAAGAGCGAAAGGTGAAGATACCGCAAAGGCCGGAGACGTCTTACCGGCGAGCAAAATGCTGGACCGTCATGAAACTATTGTTGCCGGTGACTTTCCGGTGAGTATGGCGGTTGATATCGATCGGAATGAGGTGTTAAACGCGTCTTTCTTCAACGTTGAATGGAAGACGCCGCAGGCGCAAGGAGACAAACGCGCTGAGCTGAGTGTTGATATTGATAAAAATGGCGCTCCGACGTTGGTGCTGGTGAGCAAAAGCAGCGAAGTGGAAGAGTATGATGCACGGGCGATCGATATGTTTTGGCGCTGGAAATTCAAGCCGCAGCCTGACGGCAGGAGAATAACTATCCGAGTGAATTTTCAGCACTAAACGCTTCGTTACCTCCTGAAAGAGGTAAAATAGGGGCGCCTGCTGTTTAAACATGAGAAAAATATGCCTGAATTACCTGAAGTAGAAACCAGTCGCCGCGGCATTGAGCCGCACCTGGTGGGAGCCACCATCCTGCACGCCGTTGTGCGCAACGGGCGTCTGCGCTGGCCCGTTTCTGAAGAGATCTATCGTCTGAGCGACGTTCCGGTGCTCAGCGTACGCCGCCGTGCTAAATATCTGCTGCTGGAGCTGCCCGACGGCTGGATTATCGTCCACCTCGGCATGTCCGGCAGCCTGCGTATCCTCAGCGAAGAGCTGCCCGCAGAAAAACACGATCACGTAGACCTGGTGATGAGTAACGGCAAGGTCCTGCGCTATACCGATCCGCGCCGCTTTGGCGCCTGGCTGTGGACTAAAGAGCTGCAAGGCCATCCGGTGCTGGCGCATCTGGGGCCGGAGCCGCTGAGCGATGAGTTCAACGCCGATTATCTGCAGGCGAAGTGCGCGAAGAAGAAAACCGCGATTAAGCCCTGGCTAATGGATAATAAGCTGGTGGTCGGGGTGGGCAATATCTACGCCAGCGAATCGCTCTTTTCGGCGGGCATTCATCCCGACAGGCTGGCTTCTTCTCTATCGCGAGAGGAGTGCGAGCAACTGGTGAAAGTGATTAAGCTGGTCCTGCTGCGCTCCATCGAACAGGGCGGGACGACGCTGAAAGATTTCCTGCAAAGCGACGGTAAACCGGGCTACTTTGCCCAAGAGCTGCAGGTGTATGGCCGCAAGGGCGAGCCGTGCCGCATTTGCGGGACGCCGGTTATCGGCAGTAAGCACGCCCAGCGGGCGACGTTTTATTGCCGCCAGTGTCAGAAGTAAAGTGCGGGGGTTACCGTGAACCCGGCTCGCGCTGCGCTTAGCCGGGCTACAGGGCGGCAACGGAGATAGCCCGCTAAGCGCAGCGCGAGCGGGGGAGTGCATGGGTAAAAAACTTTACTACAGCTTCTTCAGTAGCGCCTGGTGAACGTTTGCCGGCAGAAAGTGAGAGACATCGCCCTGGTGGCGCGCCACTTCTTTTACCAGCGAAGAGGAGATAAACGACCACTCTTTGCACGGCATCAGAAACACGCTCTCCAGCGTCGGCATCAAATGACGGTTCATATGCGCTAGCTGCATCTCATATTCAAAATCCGCCACCGCCCGCAGGCCGCGAATTAAAATATTCGCCTGCTGCGCGCGGGCGAAGTTGGCCATTAAATCGCTGAAGCCAATAACCTCAACGTTGACCAGATGCGCCGTTGCCTGGGTGGCCAGCGCGATGCGCTCGTCGAGAGTGAACATCGGCTTTTTGCTCGGGCTGGCGGCGATAGCCAGCAGCACTTTATCGAACATGCTGGCCGCGCGGGTGACGATATCGATATGGCCGTTGGTGATAGGGTCGAAGGTTCCCGGATAGATCGCTTTTGTGCTCATAATGACACTTTCTCCGAGTAGCCGCGGCTCAGGGCCCACAGCTCGGTGTATTTATTAAACGTATATTGCGCGTTGACCACCGCCAGCAGCCAACCTTGTTTCCCATCCAGAAAGCCCCCGCGCAGCAGCAGCGTTTTAACAAAAGCGCCCAGCGTATGGCCGAAGATAGCGGCCAGCGAGGTCTTCTTCCCTCTTTGATGGCGCTCCTGCGCCCAGGCGGCGGCGTAGGCCAGCTGCTTTTGCTGAAAGCCGGAAAAATCGCGGCAGGTCAGATGCAGCAGGTCGCCCGCGAGTTCGATAACCTGCGCGCCCTGGGCGTCGAGAGATTCGTGGACCAGATTATCGTTATAGCGGTAACGGTCGCGTTCGTACAGGCGCATCACGCGGTCGGGGTACCATCCGCTGTGGCGCATAAAGCGGCCAAGGAAATAGTTGCGCCGGGCGATGCTGTATATCGCGCCGGTTTGCGGCGCGGCCAGCACGCTGCGGATGGACTGCTCAAGCTCCGGGGTCACGCGCTCGTCGGTATCGATCATCAGCACGTAGTCGCCGGTGGCGTAGGCCTGGGCGCGCTGGCGCTGAATGCCGTAGCCCTGCCAGTCGCGGTTGATATGTACCTGAACGCCCTGGCTGCGGGCGAGTTCGACGGTGTTGTCGTTGCTGCCGGAATCCAGCAGCACTATCTCATCGGCCCAGCTTACCGAGGCCAGACAATCAGGCAGCAGATCTGCCGCGTTTTTGGCGATCATCACGACCGAGAGGCGAGGCGACATCAGTGGCTCCGCTGCGGCAGGTAGGGTTGTAGTAACTGTAGCAGACGGGAGAGCGCGCCCTGGTTTTGGTGCAGAACTTCCACCGCGTGACGGCCGTACCACAGACGGTAATCTTCATCGGTTAGCAGGTTAGACACCTGCGTTACCAGCGAGTCGGCGTCGGTGACGGTAATCAGTCCATCGTCCTGCTGCAGCTTGGCGCAGATATCTTTGAAGTTGAACGTGTACGGACCCATCAGTACCGGTATCGCATGGGCGGCGGGCTCCAGCGGGTTATGGCCGCCGCGTTCTACCAGGCTGCCGCCGACAAACGCGAGGTCGGCAATACCGTACAGCAGCATCAGCTCGCCCATGGTATCGCCAATCACCACCTGGGTACTGTTCGACGGGATTTCGCCGGTGCTGCGCAGGGTGTAGCTCATTCCCGCTTTCTGCACCATCTCGCGGGCGTCGCTGAAGCGCTCCGGATGGCGAGGGACAAGGATCAGCAGCAGGTTGGGGAAACGCTCGAGCAGCTTTTTATGCGCCTGAAGAATAATTTGTTCTTCGCCGTCGTGGGTGCTGGTGGCAATCCACACCTGGCGGTGGGGCGCCCACTGGCGGCGTAGGGTGATGGCGCGAGCCGCCAGCTCCGGCGTGACCGAAATATCAAACTTCAGGCTGCCGGTGACCGCCAGTTGATTGCGTTTCAGGCCAAGGGCGATAAAGCGGCTAGCGTCTTCTTCGTTCTGCGCGGCGATAAGGGTAATGCGGCTTAGCAGCCGACGCATAAATTTCCCCAGTTTGGCATAGCCTTTCGCCGACCGTTCGGAGAGGCGGGCGTTGGCGATCACCAGCGGGATTTTACGCTTGTGCAGCGTGGCGACCATGTTCGGCCAGAGTTCGGTTTCCATGACGATAACCAGCTTCGGCTGAACGGTGTTGAAGAAGCGGTTCATCGCGCCGGGCAGATCGTAAGGCAGATAGACGTGATGCACGTCTTTGCCGAAAGCGGACATGGCGCGTTCAGAGCCGGTTGGCGTCATGGTGGTGACGGTGATTGGCAGATAGGGGTAACGGTGGCGTAGCGCGCGCACCAGCGGAATCGCCGCCAGGGTTTCGCCAACGGAAACGGAATGCAGCAGGATGCCACCCGGTTCTACCTTGTTCTGGCAGAAGCCATAACGTTCCTTCCAGCGTTTACGATAGGCAGGGGCCTTACGGCTGCGTAACAGCAGTCGCAGCCACACCAGCGGCTGAATGAGGTAAAGTAGGGCGGTATAAAGCAATTCCAAGCGATTTATCCGTATTTATGTTTTTGCGGGCAAATTCTAAGCATTTAACCCGCGTAAAGCTATCTCTTTGGCGGAAACTAAGGGATTCAGTATTAAGCCGCGTCGCGATAGCGCTTGATGCGCAGATAGCGGCGTCCAAGACGCCAGCGTAGACGGAACGTACGGGCGTTTTTCCAGATCAGGCGCCAGATGCCGCGGTCGAAAAACTCTTTAATGATAATATGCTTTTTTGACTCATCTTTCATGCTATCGAAGGTATGAATAATTCCCAGCCCCTCTTTGGCGATCTGCCAGCGGCAGGCGGAAATATCGCGAACCTTGTCCGGATAGCGCTGGTTGATGGCGTCCAGCATCTCCAGAATCTTCATGTAGTGGCGCGCTGAACGCATCAGCGTGTCGTCGTTGTCCGGCTTATGCGATACCGATTCCGAGTGAATATAGTAGTCGTAGAACTGTTCGCTGGTGTACTGCACGCGTTCTGCCGCCAGCAGCACTTCGGTGGTCCAGGGAATATCCTGATGGCGCAGGCCAGGCTCAAAATGGAAGTGGTGGCTGGCGATAAACTCGCGGCGGTAGATATTGAGCCAGGTGACATGCAGGAACTTACGAGAATCCAGCGCCTGCTTTAACCAGACGTGGCCGGGCAAAACGCCCGTCGACTGCAGCCGGTCCAGCGGAAAAATAGGATGGATATCTTTTTTCGTCTCGTAGACGTAGCGGCCGTTGCAGGTGGCGACGTCAAGATTGCCCTTTTCCGCCATCTCCAGAAGCGTACGGTACATGCCCGGGTAAAGCTTATCGTCGATATCCGGGAAGGTCAGGTACTTACCGGTCGCCGCGGCGAGGCCGGTATTGCGCGCCACCGACACGCCCTGGTTTTCCTGCTCCAGCACGAGCACGTTTTGCAGGCGCTCTTTCCACTGGTCGATAACCGCAAGGCTGCCGTCCGTCGACCCGTCGTTCACCAGGATCAGTTCATAGCTTTCCAGCTGCTGTTGCTCAAGGCACTCAAAGAATTGCGCAAGGAATTTTTCGCCGTTATAGACGGCGGCTACGATGCTTAGTAAAGGCGTTTGACTCATAACTCATTCGATCCTGGTTGAATAACGGCGTCAGGCGCTGCGCAGCTGACGATACTGCTGACAAATCGATGCCACGCTGAACTTCTCCAGCGCCGCTGCGTCGATGGCCGGCGGGCTATGGTAAATGCTTTGCATCGTCTGAGCCAGCGCCGGGCTGTTGAGATCCGCCAGGCCGCGCGACAGCTCGCCGGTGAGGATCTCGGTCACGCCGCCCGGGCAGCGGGTGCTGGCGACCGGCGTATCCAGCAGCAGCGCCTCAACCACCACGTTGCCAAAGCCTTCGCTATCGGAGCTGAGGACCAGCATCCGCGCGCCTTTGATCCACGGCAGCGGGTTTTTCTGGAAGCCTTTAAACAGGACGCGATCGGCAACCTGTAGCTGCTGCGCCAGCTGGCGCAGGCGCTGCTCTTGTTCCGGTTTGCCCTGCCCCAGCAGCACCAGCGGCGCGTCGATACCGCTTTGCGCATAGGCCTCAATCAGGCGGTCGTGGCGTTTGCCGGGGTGAAAGCGGCCGACGTGGATAATATAGTCGCCGTCGGGGCGCTGGCTGGGCTCTTCGGCCGCGGCGCGCAGGGCGGCGATATCAAACGGGTTATAAATCGTTTTCAGCTGGGCGGGGCGAATGGCGAACTGCTCGACCAGGTCTTGACCGACCGCATCGGAGACGGTAACGACATTGCGTCCCTGATAAACGCGCCCGATCTTCTGCTTTTTCATCCAGCGGTTAAAACCGCTGCGGTGTCCGAGATAGGACGTGGAGAACACGCCGTGCAGGCAGAACCAGACGTTGCGCCCGTTCAGCAGGCGGCTGCGGGAGACGATGCGGTCGGTTTTATGTAGATTGGAGAGCACCAGATCGAAACGGCCCTGCTGTTCTGCTTTCTCGATTGCCGCATCAAGCTGGCGCGCGCGCCGGGATAGCTCGGTGAGTTTGCGCCAGGGTTTGCGGCAGCGGTCGGCGATGACCTGATAATCCAGCCCCGCCGGTAGCGGATACTCGCAGACATCGCGTAGGGAAAAAAGCGATACCTGTTCACCCTGGCTGATAAAATGCGCTGCCAGCGTCAGCACGACTTTTTCCGCGCCGCCGCCGGGCAGGCCGTCGATAACAAACAGTATGCGCATCGTTATTTCACCAAATCCTGATAGAGGGAGAGCAGCTGTGCCGAGAGCCGTTCGCTGGTGCAGGTCATGATCCGCTCGCGGGCGCGCTGGCCTTCTGCAGAACCCAAAGCCCGAGCAGGCAGGGCGTTAACCGACTCCTGCAGGGCCGGGATATCCAGCGCATCGCAAACGTAGCCGTTGCTGCCCTGAACGATAAACTCCGCGCCGCCGCAGCCGGTAGTCGTAATCACCGGCAGGCCGCAGGCCATCGCTTCGAGAATGACGTTGGGGAACGGATCGTAAAGCGTCGGCAGCAGCAGGGCGTCGGCCATCTGATAGAATGGCAGGGTTTCCGACTGCATGCCGAAAAAGCGCACCCGTTCCTCGCAGTTCAGCGTTTTCGCCAGCTGCTGATAGCGACTCTGCTCTTTATCTTTGCCCACCACCAGAAGATAGCGGTTGGTCGGCGCGATGGCGCGGATCGCCGCATCCAGCCCCTTGCGCTCAAAGCCGGAGCCGACGTAAATCAGGCAGGTTGCCTGGATCGGCAGATTCCATTTGGCGCGCAGCGCGGTAAAGGCTTCTTCCGTCGGCGGCAGAAAACGCTGGTTATCAATAGCGTTATAGATGACGTGAATTTTTTCCGCCGGCAGGCCGAAGTCTTCAATAATCTCGCGTTTAATCATCTCCGCGTTGCAGATAACGCCGCGCAGGTGCGAGTCCTGGTACATGTCGCGCTCGGCCTGCATCACATAGCGATGGTAGCGGTCGGCAAACAGCAGGCGGCTTTTCCAGCCGGGCAAAATGCGCGAACGCTGCTGCAGCCAGCGGCGGTGTACGCCGTCTCCGGCGCGGTACAGGTCGCAGCCGGGTATACGCTCATGGCTTTGCACCAGATCGAAGGCTTCGCGCTGCCAGAGCTGGCGGGCGGCGTCGGCAAACCCACGCTCGCGGCTGATCCGCCCCCACTTGCGCGGATTGCAGATGTGGATGTTCCACTCGGGCTTCACCGGCCCCTGCCACTCGCGGGTGATGACGTTCAGTTCAAGATCGCTGTCGTCGAGGGCTTCCAGCGCGCGGGAGACAAAGCGCTCCGCACCGCCGTCCGGGCGATACTTCTGGCGTACCAGAGCCAGCCTGAATTTACTCATGCCAGTACCTTTTTCGCCGCCGCGATGACCGCGTCGGTGGGGATTAAATCGAGAAAGCGTTCGTTGGTGTTGGTATCAATGTCGTCAGGATCGGGAATCGATCCGAAATCACCCGCCCAAATCACCTCGCCCTGCGCCTGCCATGGACGCCAGAAGGTGAGCTTGGAGGGGCCGAATAGCGCCACCAGCGGCGTACCGAGCGCGGCGGCCATATGCATCGGCACCGAGTCGACGCCGATGAACAGGCGGGCATGGTCGATGACGGACGCCAGCTGGCGCAGGGTGAGCAGCCCGGCGAGGGAGTGCAGGCGAGCATCGGGGCAGCCCGCCATAATGGTGTCGATCATCTGCTTCTCTCTGGCGTCAGGGCCGGAGGTCAGCACGACCGGGTAGCCTGCTTCAGAAAGCGCGTTTATCAGGGCGCTCATTCGCGCTTCGCGCCAGCACTTAAAGAACCAGCGGGAGGTCGGCTGAATGACGATATAGTTATCCTGAAATCCTTCCGGCAGCAGCGCGCGGCTGGCGCGCCAGTCCTGCTCGCTGTAGCCCATCTTCGCCGGCGCGTCAGCAATATCCAGTCCAAGCGGCGCCAGAATCGACAGATTCTGCTGCACGGTATGCAGCTGGTTATGCCGCTCGGTTGAGGCGAGGGCGGTATGGCAAAAACGCCAGGCCGGGTGGCGACGCTTCGGAAAGTCAAAGCCGATACGGATGGCCGCCCCGGTCAGTTTGGTGATGATCGCGCTGGGCCACTGATCGGCAAGATTGAGCACCATATCGTAGCGCTGCTGGCGGAGCGTGCGAATCAGCCGCCACTCCATCTTCAGCTGATGGCCAGCGCCCTGTTTTTTCCAGCGCCGGTCAATGCCGTAAATGTGGCGGATATCCGTATTCGCTGCGAGCATATCCCGCGTTTCTTCATAAAGCAGCACATCCACGCAGGCGGCGGGATATTGCTGCTTAAGCGCATGAATAAGCGGCGTTATCAATAACATATCGCCATGATGGCGAAGCTTAATAACCAGGATTCGCGCCGGGTTCACGCGGCCGGAAGTGCGGGTTTCAGGCGTCATTCTCTGTTCTTCATTCAGGGTCAGGGCTCCGATTCTAGGGGATCAGATAGATTGAGAGAAGCCTTGTCTTGCTCTACCATGACCCGATACGTATGGCCTGAGGACGTTTTCGTGCACAAACCCGCATTTCTCATCACGATTGATACAGAGGGTGATAACCTCTGGCAAAAACATGACAGCATCACCACCGAGAATGCGCGCTATCTACCGCGTTTTCAGCAGCTTTGCGAAAAGTATGGTTTTAAACCGGTCTGGTTGACCAACTATGAAATGGCTATCGACCCGGTTTATATCGAATTTGCCAAAGATACGATCGCCCGGGGTACCGCGGAAATTGGTATGCATCTCCACGCGTGGAACAGCCCGCCGACCGATCCGCTCACCGATGACGACTGGCGACATAAACCGTATTTGATCGAGTACAGCGATGCGGCGATGCGGGCAAAAGTCGACTATATGACCCGTTTGCTGGAGGACACCTTCCAAACCAAAATGGTCAGCCATCGCGCCGGGCGGTGGGCGTTTGATGAGCGCTACGCGCGTCTGCTGGTGGAGTATGGCTATCTGGTGGATTGCTCGGTTACCCCGAGAGTGAACTGGAAGACGGCGAAAGGCGCGCCGCAGGGCGACGGCGGCACCGATTATCGTCATTTCCCGCAGCACGCCTATTTTCTTGACGAGAATGATATCCGTCGTGAAGGGCAATCATCGCTGCTGGAAGTGCCTATGAGCATTCAGTACAAGCATTCCGCCTGGATGAATAGCCTGAAGCAGGGCTACGATCGCCTGCGCGGCAAAGTACGCTCGCCGTCGGTACACTGGCTGCGTCCGATGGGCGGTAACGTTGAGACGATGAAAAAAGTGGTCGAACAAACGTTGACTCAGGGTAATGACTACGTCGAATATATGCTCCACTCTTCAGAGTACATGCCCGGCGGCAGCCCAACGTTTAAAAACGAGCAGGATATCGAGCGCTTATATGCCGATCTGGACGCTTTTTTCAGCTGGCTGGCGCCGCAGGTGAAGGGAATGACGTTGGCGGAGTATTACCAACAGAAACTCACACAGCGATAAAAGATCACAACCAGGTACCGTATGCGTATCGTGAAGCAGTTTACGCGGAAGAAAAATGCCTTCTTCCGCGAAATTAAGTTTAATTTAATTAACTATCGTTACAGAAATAAAAGCGCACGCCAGCCCTTTAATTCCGCGAAGATTCAGCATGTTTTATTATTGCGCCTGGATGACAAAGTTGGGGATATGGTCGTAACGACCGGCTGCGCAAAGCTTTTAGCCGATCGGGGCTATAAGGTTTCTGTGCTGACCGGGCCGGTCTGTAAGCAGATGCTTGCCGGCGCGGATTTTCTTGAGCAGGTCTATTTATATCAGCCGCGGATGCCGTTAAACGCACTGCGTGCGGCAGGATTTGACGCGGTTGTTGATTTTGATGATGTGAAAACCTACGAGCGTTTTAAACTGCTGGCTGATTTGCAGCCTGGCTGTGTTATCGGTTTTAATAAACAAGAATATAAACTTTACGATCACTCCATCCCTTTTCTGGATAGCAGCAGCCATATTTCCGCCCGCTATAAAGCCGTCGCCAGGCTATTTGGCATAGAACACCCTCATTACCACTATCATCTGCCCGGCGATGCTTTTGAGCGGGAAAAAGTCAAAACACTGATGGCTCAGCACAAGGGGAGTCAGCTCTGTATTGCCATAAACCCGTTTACCGCCTCAACGGATAAAGACTTTTGCCGTCATCAGGTTTCTGCCCTGATTGAGCGCTTATATACGCTCCCTTATAAAATCAGCGTCGTGATGGTCGGGCATAGCGAGAAAATTCGTCAGCTTAATCTGGAAACGGCGCTGCATCTGCCTGATAGCAATATTAATTCAGCAGTTGAGATTGTTCGCCACTGCGATCTGGTGATTACGGCGGATACCGCCATCGTGCATATTGCTCGCGCGTTCGACAAGCCCATGGTGGCGGTTTACAACAAACGTAAACTCAAAGATACCGGATTGCCGGGCTATACCATCTGGGCGCCGGGTTATGACAAGGCCAGACAAATTGTCTGCGAAGAGACTAACGTCGCCGACATGACCATTGACGCGGTCTGGCCGGTGATCAAAGCCCAGGCGGATGCCCTGATCGCCGCCCGCCAGCAGGCGTAAAAAAGGGCCCGCTGCGGGCCCTTGTCTTAGCGTTTCGCCTTCAGGCCGCCGCTGAGCGCAATGCCCAGCGGTAGCCAAAACAGCGGCCAGCTTTCGCGAGGGTTGCTGATGATAAACATGCCCTGCGAAGCCATAAAAATCAGCGCATAGATAAAAATCGCCAGCCCGTAGCGGCCATCCTGCTGTTTACGCCATGCCTGCCATAACCCTCCGGCAATCACCGCCAGCAGCAGCGCCAGGCCGATGATGCCGCCTTTCAGCAGTGCGCCAAGATAGACGCTGTGGGTGGTGGTGATATGCTCGCCGCTGTAGTTGGTAAAGTTGAGCTCGTAGTCAAAGCCACGACCCAGCCACGGCTGGCTGGCCACTTCCTGGACCGTATGGCGCCAGATACTCAAGCGCAATCCGCTTTGTGTGCCCAGCTCTTCAAAGCGCGCCAGCAGCAGGTCTCCCGTTGGCGTAAAGAGGAAAAGCGCGCCCAGAACCAATGCTAACGCGGCGACAATCAAAAGATTGCGGCGGGTAAAGACGTGCAGGTGCAGGGTGCAAACAAACGCCACCAGCAGGGCGATAATCGGGCCGCGGCTTTGGGTCAGAAACAGCATCACCAGCATGATGGCCATCGGCACATACAGCAGGTGGCTGCCTTTCTCCTTCAGCAGCATCGCGCAAATAAGGATACCGATACCGCAATAGCCTGCGAGGTCGATAACGTTGGTCGGCCCGGGATTGCCCGGTGACACCAGGCGCTCTTTGAGGACCAGGGTGAAATCGATCGCCATCGTCCAGATGGAGAGCACCGTGATCCCGGCAACGACGCTCAGCAGCGCCAGATGTCGGGTTCGGGTGTCGCCCAGCAGGGTAGTTAGCAGCAGGAGATAAAAAATTAAATAGGCGCCGTGCGTCAGCGGCGAGTCGATATGCTGAGGCGTCTGCCCCCAAATGTTGCTCAGGGCATAGTAAACGCAGAATATCACCAGCAGGCTATAAACCGGCCACCGCTGGCGGATGCTTTCCGCTATTGCCTGACGGTTAACCTGGTTAAGCAGTGAAAGCAAAAACAGCAAAATAGATAAATGAAGAAGGTTGTTTGTCCGGGTTGATACGCAAAAAACAGCGCTAAAAAACAGAAACAAAGTGAAGAAAACGGTGTAGCCCTGTCTGGCGTAACTACTTATTTTTAAAGTACTCATCAAAAGAAACCTTTGCGAAAATCGTTTCCGGAACCGCGCTTTCTAAAGAGAAGTTAACGACCCGAATATGGTTTTGTTGCAGCACGTTGGCAGCGTGCGAAAAGGACGGCATGACCAGGTCATCCACCTTATTTGCCAGCCAGGAGGGGAGTTTATCCTGTTCCGTTTCGTAGAATCGCGGCTGGTTGAAGTTACTCATATCCAGACCGCTTATCAGAATGGTTTTAAATCCCAGCCACATCAGAATTTGCAGGGCCCAGTAGACCACGGTTCCGGCATCGAAAATGCCCTGGCGGATATCGGTGCTAAAGCAAATATCCTGCCGCTGCGGGTGAAAGCGTAAAGCCGCAACGCCTTTCCAGACCTGCGGCATCGCGCTTTTGGCGACTTTGGGCTGATAAATTTTATAACAGGCGTCTTCAATTAATGCCAAACGACAGCGAAGCTCTGCGCCGTGGCGGTCGAGGATTTTGGCGATACCGTGCATGGTGGTGAAGAGCACGAGATCGGGTTGGCTAATCACTGAACGAATCACGTCCGGCTTTTTATCGTAAAAGACCATATCGACAATGGTATAGAACGAAAATTTAATTTTATCAGAGAGATGCCAGGCGCCATTCACCCCCATCACCGGAACGCTTTTCGGCAGCCGCGTGAAATCAATACGGCGCGTAGAGGGGCCGGTGGCGGTCAGCAGCACCTCGCCCTGGGCGCTATCCTTCAGTTCGCTGAGATTAACCAGCGGCACCGTTTTTCCTTTGTATTTCAGGGTGCGGATTTCACCGCTCGCCGCGCGCGTGATATGGGTAAACGGCCAGAGATTTTCGTTATGGCGATAGGCGCGTCGATGCGTGTAGCGATAGATCTGCTTAAATAATGAACCCATTAAGCCAGTTCCTGAGATTTCAACAGTTGCCGAATCCGGGAGGCGGGTATATCCCCCGTGCTGCTGCCGCTTTCCGGGCGCACCACGTACTGATTTTTACCGTAGCCGCCAATCAGCCCCGGATCGGTCGGGCCGTACAGCGTGAAGTTCGGTTTATCGAGCGCGGCGGTAAGATGGCTCAGCCCCGTGTCGACGGAAACCACCCCGCGCGCGCCTGCCAGAACCTCTGCTACCTGCTCCAGGCTCATGCGCGGCAGGACGTCGACAAAATCGTGCCCCTCCGCCAGGCGCCTGGCCCGCGCCTCTTCATGGGGGGCGCCCCACGGCAGTTTGATGCGTACGCCGCTGTCGGTCAGCAGGGCGATAAGCGCCCGCCAGTTCTCTTCCGGCCAGTGCTTATCATCGCGCGTCGTGGCGTGGAGGAACACCAGATACGGCGCAGCGGACGGGTCAGTCTGACGCAAAAAATGGCGGGCGATCGCGTAGTCGCCCTGGGTTTCCGGCTTCGCGTAGCCGAGGCTTTTTGCGAACAGCTCGCGGGTGCGCTCAACGGCGTGCTGCTGTTTAGCAATATGGTGGCGACGGTTGTAAAACAGGCTGGCCAGCGGCTCGCGGGCGGTTTGCCAGTCCATACCGTGCTTCACGCCGCGGGCCAGCCGGGTGACCAGCGCGGCGCTCTTCACCAGCCCCTGAGCATCGATGATCGCGTCATATTTTTCCGCCCGTACGGCGTCGCGGAAAGCCTTACGCTCGGCTTTGATCGGCGCGGAAAACCACGCCTTGCGCCAGCGGCGAATCGCTACCGGGATGACCCGGTCGACGGTCTCATGCCAGGAGGGGATCTGCGCGAAGCCTTCCTCAACCACCCAGTCGAAACGAATGCCGGGAAAGGCCAGCGCGGCGTCGCTCAGCGCGGGCAGCGTGTGCAGCACGTCGCCCATGGACGAGGTTTTTACGATCAGTACCCGCATCCGTTAGTCTTCCTCTTGTTCCGTTTTTTCCAGCAACAGGTCGTTTAATTCTTCCAGCACGCGCTGTGGCGTAATGTCGATCAAACTCTGATGATAGCCTTCGGCGGCGTCGCCTTTACGTACTTTGTGGTAGCCACTGATCAGGCGGATCACGCGCGCTTTGTGCGACAGAGGTGGAGTGAAGTCCGGGCTGCTGGGCCCGTAGAGCGCCACCAGCGGACGGTCGAGCGCGGCGGCGACGTGCATCAGGCCGGAATCGTTGCTGACCACCGCTTTACAGGCGGCGATCAGAATGACTGCCTGCTCAAGTTGAGTCTCCCCGGCCAGATTGCGGCACCATGCCTGCTGTTCGGTATTGAGGGCGGCGAGGATTTCATTGCCCGCTTCGTGATCTTTCGCGGAGCCAAACAGCACGATCTGAAAGCCTTCGTCGATCAGCTGTTTCGCCAGTTCGGCGTAGTGATAGTGCGGCCAGCGTTTTGCCGGGCCGAACTCTGCGCCGGGGCAGAAGCCGATGAGCGGGCGCTCGGCTGAGAGGTTAAACGCGCTACAGGCCTGCGATTTTTCGCCTTCATGTACCTGCAGCTGCGGCCAGAGCAGCGGCTGCGGCAGATCTTTCGCGCAGCGCATCACGCCTTTGTCGTAGGCCAGACCGACGTAGCGTTCGACCATCAGCGGCCAGGCGTCTTTATCCAGCTTGCGGGCATCGTTCAGCAGGCCGTAGCGCATCTCGCCGAGCCAGCCGGTGCGATGCGGTATTCCCGCAAAGAACGGCACGAGGGCCGATTTAAACGAGTTGGGCAGCACATAAGCGCGATCGTAGCGACGTTCGCGCAGGCTGTGCCCAAGCTTACGCCGTTCCCCGATTTCCAGCGCGCCGTGGCCGAGCGGCATCGGGATTGCTTCGTTGACTTCCGGCATGCGCGATAGCAGCGGACGGCACCATGCGGGCGCCATCACGTCGATGATCGCCTGGGGATAGCGCGCCCTGAGCGTACGATAAAGACTTTGCGACATCATCATGTCGCCCACCCAAGACGGGCCAATCACCAGTATTTTCATGCTTGCTTCTTACGCGTCGCGGTTCAGCCAGGCCATATATTCCGTTACGCCTTCGGCAACGGTCTTAAACGGTTTATCGTAGCCCGCTGCGCGCAGGTTTGTCAGATCCGCCTGGGTAAACGCCTGATAGCGGCCTTTCAGCTTATCCGGGAACGGAATGTACTCGATGCTGCCTTTCTGGTGGTAAGCCAGCGTTGCGTCTGCGACAGCCTGGAAAGACTCCGCGCGGCCGGTGCCAAGGTTGAAAATGCCGGATACGCCGTTTTCCCAGAACCACAGGTTCACCGCCGCGACGTCGCCGACGTAGACGAAGTCGCGCTTGAAGCCGTCGCTGCCTTCAAACAATTTCGGACTTTCGCCATTATTCAGCTGAGTATTCAGATGGAAAGCGACGCTGGCCATGCTGCCTTTATGGCCTTCGCGCGGCCCGTAGACGTTGAAATAGCGGAAGCCGACGATCTGCGAGTTCGCTTCCGGCAGGATCTGACGGACATATTCATCAAACAGAAACTTGGAGTAGCCGTAAACGTTGAGCGGCTGCTCGTATTCGCGGGATTCGATAAAGTCGCTGGTGCGGCCGCCGTAGGTCGCCGCGGAAGAGGCGTACAGGAACGGGATTTCACGCTCCAGACAGTAGTGAAGCACCTCTTTTGAGTACTGATAGTTGTTATCCATCATGTACTTGCCATCCCACTCCGTGGTGGAAGAGCAGGCGCCTTCATGGAAAATAGCGTCGATATCGCCGAACTCTTCGCCCGCCATAATCTGGATCAGAAAGTCTTCTTTATCCATGTAGTCGGCAATGTTCAAATCCACCAGATTGATGAATTTGGTGCCGTCTTTCAGATTATCTACGACCAGAATGTCGGTAATGCCCTGGTCATTCAGTGCTTTAACGATATTGCTGCCGATAAAGCCTGCGCCGCCGGTAACGATGATCATAACTGTAACCTTTGAAGTGGGTAGTCCAGAGACAATCCGGACATGAATACTCTTATCATATCACTACATCGAAAAGGCTTCAGCCATTCGCCGATAAGGTAGAGAGGGACTCGTGATTTATGCTGCAAATAATTCATGCAGTAATGCATCATCTCGTATCAGCGTATAGCTTTAGGTAATATGTGCCAAATTTTGCCGAATCTGGAGAGTTGCAATGCGTGGTGATTTCTACAAACAGTTAACCAATGACCTGGATACCGCGCGCGCGGAAGGGTTGTTTAAAGAAGAACGGATTATTACTTCGGCGCAGCAGGCGGATATCACCGTCGGCGGCAGCCTGGTGATTAACTTCTGCGCCAATAACTATCTCGGCCTCGCGAACCACCCGGAACTGATTGCCGCCGCGAAAAGCGGCATGGATAGCCACGGCTTCGGTATGGCCTCCGTGCGTTTTATCTGCGGGACCCAGGACAGCCATAAAGCGCTTGAGAAGAAGCTGGCCGATTTTCTCGGTATGGAAGATGCGATTCTCTACTCCTCCTGTTTTGATGCTAACGGCGGCCTGTTTGAAACCCTGCTCGGCGCAGAAGATGCGATTATCTCCGATGCCCTGAACCACGCGTCGATCATCGACGGCGTGCGCCTGTGTAAAGCGAAGCGCTTCCGCTACGCCAACAACGATATGGTGGAGCTGGAAGCCCGTCTGAAAGAGGCGCGTGACGCCGGCGCGCGCCATGTGCTGATTGCCACCGACGGCGTGTTCTCAATGGACGGGGTGATCGCCAACCTGAAGGGCGTTTGCGATCTGGCGGACAAATACGACGCGCTGGTGATGGTGGATGATTCTCACGCCGTGGGTTTTGTGGGTGAAAACGGCCGCGGTTCCCATGAGTACTGCGACGTGATGGGCCGCGTCGATATTATCACCGGTACGCTGGGTAAGGCGCTGGGCGGCGCGTCCGGCGGCTATACCGCCGCGCGTAAAGAAGTTGTCGAGTGGCTGCGCCAGCGCTCGCGTCCGTATCTGTTCTCCAACTCGCTGGCGCCGGCGATTGTCGCCGCTTCCATCAAAGTGCTGGAGATGGTGGAAGCGGGCAGCGAGCTGCGCGATCGCCTGTGGGCTAACGCGCGCCTGTTCCGTGAAAAAATGACCGCGGCAGGGTTTACCCTTGCGGGCGCCGATCACGCCATTATCCCGGTGATGCTCGGTGAAGCCACCGTGGCGCAGCAGTTCGCGCTCGAGCTGCAAAAAGAAGGGATTTACGTCACCGGATTCTTCTACCCGGTGGTACCAAAAGGCCAGGCGCGTATCCGTACCCAGATGTCTGCGGCACATACCCCTGAACAAATTGAACGTGCGGTGGAAGCCTTTACCCGCATCGGTAAACAACTGGGCGTCATTGCCTGAGGGTGTGAGATGAAAGCGTTATCCAAACTGAAGGCGGAAGAAGGCATCTGGATGACCGACGTGCCGGAACCGGAAGTCGGCCATAACGATTTGCTGATTAAAATTCGCAAGACCGCGATTTGCGGTACCGACGTGCACATCTACAACTGGGACGAGTGGTCGCAAAAGACCATTCCGGTGCCGATGGTGGTGGGCCATGAATATGTCGGCGAAGTGGTGGGTATCGGTCAGGAAGTTCGCGGCTTTAAGCTTGGCGACCGCGTTTCCGGCGAAGGGCATATCACCTGCGGCCACTGCCGTAACTGCCGCGCCGGGCGTACGCATCTGTGCCGCAATACCACGGGCGTCGGCGTCAACCGTCCGGGCTGTTTTGCCGAATATCTGGTGATCCCGGCGTTTAACGCCTTTAAAATCCCCGACAATATCTCTGACGATCTGGCGTCGATTTTCGACCCATTTGGCAACGCCGTGCATACCGCGCTTTCATTCGACCTCGTCGGTGAAGATGTGCTGGTTTCCGGCGCCGGCCCGATCGGCGTGATGGCCGCCGCGGTGGCGAAACACGTTGGCGCGCGTAACGTGGTGATTACCGACGTTAACGAATATCGTCTGGAGCTGGCGCGCAAAATTGGCGTCACCCGGGCGGTGAACGTTTCTAAAGAGAACCTTAACGATGTGATGGCCGAACTGGGCATGACCGAAGGTTTCGACGTGGGTCTGGAGATGTCCGGCGCGCCGCCGGCGTTCCGCACCATGCTCGATACCATGAACCACGGCGGGCGCATCGCCATGCTGGGGATCCCGCCGTCGGATATGTCTATCGACTGGACCAAGGTGATTTTCAAGGGGCTGTTTATCAAAGGGATTTATGGTCGCGAAATGTTCGAAACCTGGTACAAGATGGCCGCGCTCATCCAGTCCGGTCTCGATCTGTCGCCGATCATCACTCACCGCTTTGGTATTGATGATTTCCAGCAGGGCTTTGACGCGATGCGTTCCGGCCAGTCTGGCAAAGTCATTCTCAGCTGGGATTAATTTCCCCCGGTCTGCATTTTAAAAAAGCGCCTGCGGGCGCTTTTTTGAGAGTTGTCCTACATTTTTGTGATACTTAATCCACTCCGCACTTTTTCTAAATCGCTTTCTCGCCTATTCGTTTATACAGTCAGTTTAACCATGGTTTAACCCTACAAAGATTATGCTTAAACTTTCTGTATGCTTATTGACCTGTAATTCATCCCGCTTATTACGGGAGGTTTTACCACCTTTGCTTAAGGTAGCTGATGAATTTATCGTCATCGATTCAGGCAGTACGGACGCCACGCTGCAGATTTGCCAACAGTTCGGTCTCACCGTTCACTATCATGCTTATACCACTCACGGCTCGCAGATGAACTACGCGACCTCCCTCGCCAGCCACGACTGGGTGCTGTGTATGGATAGCGATGAGATTCTTGATGACGAGGTGGTGGCAGCTATTCTGGCGCTGAAGGCGGGGGATGAGCCCGATCCAACCTGCGCCTGGCGTCTGCCGCGCTACTGGTTCGTGCTGGGTGAAGAGGTGCGAACTATTTACCCGGTATCCTCGCCGGATTTCCCGGTTCGCTTGTATAACCGTTCTGCCGCCCGGTTCAACGAGCGTCCGGTAGACGATCAGGTCGTCGGTTTTTCGCACTCGGCCAGGCTACCGGGATGCGTGCGCCACGACACTTTCTACTCCCTGCATGAAGTGTTTAATAAGCTCAATAGCTACACCACGCGGCTGGTTAAATATCAGAAGATCAGGCCGTCTCTTGGGCGCGGAGCGATCAGCGCGATTGGCGCTTTCTTTAAGTGGTATCTGTTTAGCGGAGCGTGGCGAAAGGGCAAGGTCGGCGTGGTCACCGGGCTTTACGCGACCTTTTACAGCTTTCTTAAATACTTTAAAGCCTGGTACGCCCATCAGGACAAGCCGGAATCCGCGGCGGATAAGCACACGGATTCCCGGACGATTTAGTTGGTGGGCTGATCCCAGCCCTGCCACTTCAGCTGGTAATACTGCAACAGCGTACTCTGCGCGATGCTTTCGCTCAGAATGGTAAAGAAGCGGCTGGCGTTGACCGGCTCCGGCGGACGTTTAGATTTGCACTGCTTCACGCCGCGGAACGGATTGCGCGGCGGCTGAACCCGCGGCGCGGTGTTCGGCGTAGAGGTATCCACCTGCGGTTCGTTGAGCAGGCTGCTCGGGCGAACCAGAGTGATATCCGGCGGCAGGTTATACACCATCTGCTGCAGCACGCGCACCGTGGTGGGATGCGGGTGGCCGATAGCAATGGCGGAACCGTTGCGCCGCGCCAAAGCGATAGCGCGGTTGAACTGATAGCGGATATCCGCTTCGTTTTGGGTATCGTCGAGGAAAACCTTACGCTTAATCACCTTTACGCCGGTGCCCTGCGCCGCGCGCATGGCTTGGGTATTGCCGATGGTGACGCTATCGAGAAAGTAGAGATTGTAGCGCTCGAGCGCCTGCATCACCTTCTGCATGCCGAAGAGGTTCGACGTCATCGCGCTGCCCATATGGTTATTCAGCCCCACGGCGTAAGGGACCTTGCCGTAGGCTTCGCGGATAATGCGCTCTATCTCGCTGCTGTTCATATCCGGACGGAGAGTATCTTTTTCCAGCGGCTGTTTGCTGAGCGGCGCCATCGGCAGGTGGATGAGCACCTCGTGGCCGAGATTATGCGCTTTGGTCGCCATTTCGCGGGCGTGGGGCGCATTAGGGAGTACGGCAACGGAGATCGTCGCTGGCAGCGCCAGCACCTGGTTTTCCGTTTGTGGACGATAGCCAAAGTCGTCGATAACAATGGAGAGTTTGCCGGCAAATACCGGCGACGCGATAACCAGCGTACCGGTTACCGCGAGTGCGATTCTGCGAAATTGAAGCAAAACTTATCTTCCCAACCACGGCTGTGGATTGACCGCCTGACCCTGGCGGCGAATTTCGAAATAGAGCGACGGACGGCCCTGACCGCCGCTGCTGCCTACGAGAGCGATCGGCTGGCCCGCCCGGACCTGAGTGCCGACGCTGACCAGCGCGCTTTGGTTATAGCCGTAAAGACTCATGTCGCCTTTGCCGTGTTCAACGACCACCACCAGGCCATAGCCCTGCAGCCAGTCGGCGAGAATAACCCGACCATCGGCAACGGCTTTGACCTCGGTGCCTTCAGACGCAGCGATAACCATCCCCTTCCAACGTAGTTCACCTTGCAGCTGTTCGCCATAGCGATGGAGAATTGAGCCGCGAACCGGCCAGAATGCCTGGCCGCGCGGTGAGCCAAGCCCGCCGGTGCGGGACATCAGCGAGCGTTCGCTTTCGGTAGGTTTGTAGGTGGTGCCTTTACGCGAGGCTTCCTGCTGGCGATCGCGCACATCCTGCGCTTCGCGGGCTTCGCGATCCGCCCGCGCTTTGGCCGCCGCCGCCGCCTGGGCGATACGGCCGCGCAGGCGTGATTCGTTAGCCCGCATCTCGCTGAGCTGCTGCTGGCCTTGCTGAATGGAGGATTCCAGGCTGGCGAGGGTCTTTTTACGCTCGTTGCGCGCCTGCTCCAGCTTGCTCTGCTGGGCGCGCTGTTCGTACACCAAGGTTTGCTGCTGGCTCTGTTTCTCTTCCAGCATCGATTTTTGCACCGCCATGTCTTCGCGGGTTTTCTTCAACTGGGCGATGGTTTCCTGGCGCGCCTGGTTCAGATAGCCAAAGTAAGCCTGCAGGCGTTGATTACGCTGCCCCTCTTCGCCGCTGAGGATCATCTGGATACCGGTATGTGGCCCCTGACGAAACGCGGCGTCGAGTTGCGCGGAAAGATTACGCTCCTGCGAGGCGCGCTGACGCTCCAGCTTAGCCAGCGCGGCGTTCATTTCGTCGATCTGCTTATTTAGCTGGTTCAGCGTTTCCTGAGTTTCGCGCAGCTTGCGCGCGGCGGCGGAGATAGCCTCCTCCTGCGCTTTAAGCTGAGCGACCAGGGAAGCGCGCTGCTGCTGCTGCTGCTTAATCGCCCGCTGTTTAGCGGCGATATCGGCCTGAATGGATTTAAGCTGGTCGCTGTCGTCGGCGTGAGCAGATGCGGCGCACAGCAATACGCCAGCGCTAAGCGCGCTGGCGTAAAGGACGGATCGAACTGCCGTTGCGATCCATGTAGTTGAATAAGTCGCCTTTCCCCTCATGGGGAAGGATTATTCCACGATGAACAGCGGCTTGCCAGTCATCTCTTGCGGGATTTCCATTCCCATCAGCGTCAGCATGGTCGGCGCGATGTCGGAAAGTTTGCCGCCGTTAACCGCTTTGACGTTTTTATCGCCAACGTAAATCAGCGGAACCGGCAGGTTGGTGTGCGCGGTATGCGCCTGACCGGTGGCCGGGTCGCGCATCTGCTCGGCGTTGCCGTGGTCTGCGGTGATCAGCAGCTGTCCGCCAACGGATTCAACGGCTTTGCTAACCTGGTCGATGCAGTGATCCAGCGCTTCCACCGCTTTAACGGCGGCTTCCATCACTCCGGTATGGCCAACCATATCGCCGTTCGGGTAGTTACAGATGATGGTGTCGAACTGACCGCCCTTGATGGCGGCAACCAGTTTTTCGGTCAGCTCGGCGGAGCTCATTTCCGGCTGCAGATCGTAGGTCGCGACCTTCGGCGAGTTGATCAGAATGCGCTCTTCGCCTTTGAACGGCTCTTCAACGCCGCCGTTGAAGAAGAAAGTTACGTGAGCGTATTTTTCGGTTTCGGAGATGCGCAGCTGGGTTTTGTCGTTCTTCGCCATCCATTCGCCGAAGGTATTGGTCAGGGACGCCGGCGGATAAGCACAGGCGACTTTAATGTCCGCGGCGTATTCGGTCAGCATGACGAAATCGAGGTTCACCACTTTCTTACGGGCGAAGCCGTCGAAATCGGCGTTAACGAAGGCGCGAGTAATTTCGCGGGCGCGGTCGGCGCGGAAATTCATGAAAATCAGCGCATCGCCGTCTTCCATCGCCGCGTCGGCCTGGCCTGCGGCGCGGATAACGGTCGCTTTCACGAACTCATCGTTCTCATCGCGCGCATAAGCGGCCTGCAGGCCTGCAACGGCGGTATCGGCCTGGAACTCGCCTTTTGCCAGGGTCATCAGATCGTAAGCCTGCTCAACGCGATCCCAACGGTTGTCGCGGTCCATGGCGTAGTAGCGGCCAATGATCGAGGCGACGCGGCCTTTGCCCAGCGCGGCAAATTTGTCTTCGAATTTCGCCAGCGTCTTTTCAGCGCTGCGCGGCGGGGTATCGCGGCCGTCGAGGAAGGCGTGCAGATAGATTTTATCCGCGCCGCGCTCGGCTGCCAGTTCCACCATCGCCATGATGTGGTCTTCGTGGCTGTGGACGCCGCCCGGCGACATCAGGCCCATGATATGCACGGCTTTGCCCGCGGCGACGGCTTTATCGACCGCGCCGGTCAGTACCGGGTTGGCGAAGAAGGTGCGTTCTTTGATTTCAACGTCCAGGCGGGTCAGATCCTGGTACACGATGCGGCCCGCGCCGAGATTAACGTGGCCTACTTCAGAGTTGCCCATTTGACGATCCGGCAGACCGACTTCCAGGCCTGAAGCATCGATCAGAGTGTGCGGACGTTTTGCCCACAGTGCGTCCATAACAGGGGTTTTAGCGCTATAAATAGCGTTATCCTGCTGGTCTTCACGGTAGCCATAGCCATCCAGAATCACCAGTACCATAGGTTTTTTAGAAACCGACATTGCGACAACCTCATGCTCAAAGACAGAAAATTTGCGTAATTTTACTACAGCTGAATCGATCAAATCACCGTAAAAGATCAAAGAAAGAGGGCGGCCAGAGCGCATCGTTGCGGCGAGAGCGGTTTTTTTTCGTGACGGGCCGCAGAAAATACATTACATCGCGCTCACTGGCTGTATTTGCCGCAATGCACAGGTATACTCCTTCCCTGGTTTTTTTATCACTTAGTCGGGAGTTGTAACCCCCCATGCAAGAAATTATGCAATTCATCAGCCGTCACCCCGTCCTGAGCATCGCGTGGGTCGCGCTGCTGGTGGCGGTGCTGTTCACCACCTTTAAAGGATTGATGTCGAAAGTTAAAGTCATCACCCGTGGTGAAGCGACGCGCCTGATCAACAAAGAAGATGCCGTGGTTGTCGACCTGCGTCAGCGTGACGATTTCCGTAAAGGCCACATTGCGGGTTCTATTAACCTGCTGCCGAGCGATATCAAAGCAAATAACGTCGGCGAGTTGGAAAAGCACAAAGCACAACCCATTATAGTAGTAGACGGCTCAGGTATGCAGGCGCAAGAACCCGCCAGCGCGCTGAACAAAGCCGGCTTTGAAAAGGTCTTCGTACTGAAAGAGGGCATCGCTGGCTGGAGCGGCGAGAACCTTCCTCTGGTACGCGGTAAATAATTTACCCGCGTCTTTATGGCGCAGCGCGGTTTTCCCTGCGGCGGCTATTCGCCAGCGGGAAAATAGCGCCTGCGGCGTGAAACTCTCGGGGGTAAAAACAGGAGTGAAGTCATGGCCAATATTGATATCTATACCAAAGCGACCTGCCCGTTCTGCGTACGTGCAAAAGCGCTGCTGAACAGCAAGGGCGTGACGTTCAACGAGTTGCCTATCGATGGCGATGCTGCGAAGCGTGAAGAGATGATTCAGCGCAGCGGTCGGACGACGGTTCCGCAGATTTTTATTGATGCGCAGCACATTGGCGGCTGTGACGACTTGTATGCGCTTGATTCACGTGGTGGACTCGATCCCCTCCTGCGCTAATTTTTGCGCTCATCCCCATTGGACGGGCGTACTTAAGGACAACACGAAAGGGTTTTACTATGTCAGAACAAAACAGCACCGAAATGACTTTCCAGATTCAGCGCATCTACACCAAAGATATCTCTTTTGAAGCGCCGAACGCGCCGCAAGTTTTTCAGAAAGATTGGCAGCCGGAAGTTAAACTTGATCTGGATACGGCTTCCAGCCAGCTGGCTGAAGGCGTGTATGAAGTGGTGCTGCGCGTAACCGTAACCGCCTCTCTGGGCGAAGAAACCGCGTTCCTGTGTGAAGTACAGCAGGGCGGTATTTTCTCCATCGAAGGCATCGACGGTACCCAGATGGCGCACTGCCTCGGCGCATACTGCCCGAACATTCTGTTCCCGTACGCGCGCGAGTGCATCACCAGCCTGGTTTCTCGCGGTACCTTCCCGCAACTGAACCTTGCGCCAGTGAACTTCGATGCGCTGTTTATGAACTATCTGCAGCAGCAGGCTGGCGAAGGTGCTGAACAACATCAGGATGCCTGATGAACGCGCTTAACGCTGCAATGACTGTGATCGGTGCCGGCTCTTACGGCACCGCTCTTGCCATCACCCTGGCAAGAAATGGCCACGAGGTTGTCCTCTGGGGCCATGACCCGAAACATATCGCGACGCTGCAGAACGATCGCTGCAACGCTGCGTTCCTTCCCGATGTTCCATTCCCGGATACGCTGCACCTTGAGAGCGACCTGGCAACGGCGCTTGCCGCCAGCCGCGATATTCTCGTGGTGGTGCCCAGTCACGTCTTTGGGCAGGTTCTGCGCCAGATCAAGCCGCTGATGCGCCCTGACGCGCGTCTGGTATGGGCAACAAAAGGTCTGGAAGCCGAAACCGGACGCCTGCTGCAGGACGTGGCCCGTGAAGCGCTGGGCGACGCTATTCCGCTGGCGGTGATTTCCGGCCCGACCTTCGCCAAAGAGCTGGCGGCAGGCATGCCGACCGCGATCTCGCTGGCGTCTACGGACCCGCAGTTCGCTGATGATTTGCAAAGCCTGCTGCACTGCGGCAAGAGCTTCCGCGTCTATATCAACCCGGACTTTATCGGCGTGCAGCTCGGCGGCGCGGTGAAAAACGTCATCGCTATCGGCGCCGGCATGTCTGACGGCATCGGCTTTGGCGCCAACGCGCGTACCGCGCTGATTACCCGCGGGCTGGTTGAGATGTCCCGCCTCGGGGAGGCGCTTGGCGCCGATCCGGAGACCTTTATGGGGATGGCGGGCTTAGGCGATCTGGTGCTCACCTGCACCGATAACCAGTCGCGTAACCGCCGCTTCGGCATGATGCTCGGTCAGGGCATGGACGTGCAAAGCGCGCAGGAGAAGATTGGCCAGGTGGTTGAAGGCTATCGCAATACCAAAGAGGTTCGCGTTCTGGCGCAGCGTTTAGGCGTCGAAATGCCAATAACCGAGGAAATTTATCAGGTATTGTATTGCGGAAAAATTGCGCGCGAGGCAGCATTGACCTTATTAGGTCGTGCACGCAAGGACGAGCGTAGCAACTAACTGCGATGGAACCTGGATCACCTGAGTGACCCGGCCAGCAAAGAACTGGCCGGTCATTATTATATCGTCTGGAGTCAGCAATGCCGTGTGAAGAACTGGATATCGTCTGGAATAATATTAAAGCCGAAGCTCGGGCTTTAGCTGACTGTGAGCCGATGCTCGCCAGTTTTTACCACGCCACGCTACTCAAGCACGAAAATCTCGGCAGCGCCCTGAGCTATATGCTGGCGAATAAACTGGCTTCTCCGATCATGCCCGCCATCGCGATTCGTGAAGTGGTGGAAGAGGCCTACGCCGCCGACCCGGAAATGATCGCCTCCGCCGCCTGCGATATTCAGGCGGTTCGTACCCGCGACCCGGCGGTGGACAAATACTCGACGCCGCTGCTCTATCTGAAAGGGTTCCACGCGCTGCAGGCCTATCGTATCGGCCACTGGTTGTGGAATCAGGGGCGTCGGGCGCTGGCGATCTTCCTGCAAAATCAGGTTTCCGTATCGTTCCAGGTGGACATCCACCCGGCGGCGAAGATTGGCCGTGGCATCATGCTTGACCACGCGACGGGTATCGTCGTCGGTGAAACGGCGGTGATTGAAGACGATGTGTCGATTCTACAATCCGTGACCCTTGGCGGTACCGGTAAAACCAGCGGCGATCGTCATCCGAAAATTCGCGAAGGCGTGATGATTGGCGCCGGGGCGAAGATCCTCGGCAATATCGAAGTCGGACGCGGGGCAAAAATCGGCGCGGGTTCGGTGGTGCTACAGCCGGTGCCGCCGCATACCACCGCCGCAGGCGTTCCCGCCCGCATCGTGGGCAAGCCGGAGAGCGATAAGCCGGCGATGGATATGGATCAGCACTTTAACGGCATACACCATACCTTCGAGTACGGCGACGGTATCTGATTGATTTCCCGGAGACGATGCTGCGCATCTATCCGGGCTACAAAACAGAGCGCTGTCCGGTAGCCCGGACAGGTCCTACGCGCCGCAATCCGGGAATCGCTCAGGCTAGCTGCGCAGCACCGCTCCGGGATAGCCCAGCTGGCGCCAGGCTTCATACACCACCACCGACACCGCATTTGACAGGTTCATGCTGCGGCTGTCCGGCATCATCGGAATACGAATTTTTTGCTCTGGCGGCAGGGCATCGAGAATGCTGGCCGGCAGGCCGCGGGTTTCCGGGCCAAACAGCAGAAAATCGCCATCCTGATAGCTCACCGCGCTATGCGCCGGGGTCCCTTTGGTGGTCAGGGCGAACAGACGCTGCGGCTTTGCGCTTTCAATAAAAGCGGCGTAATCACGATGGCGCTGGACGGCGGCGAACTCATGGTAATCCAGCCCGGCGCGGCGAAGACGCTTATCATCCCAGGCAAAACCCATGGGTTCGATAATATGCAGATTGAAGCCGGTGTTAGCGCACAGGCGGATGATATTCCCGGTATTTGGCGGGATTTCTGGTTCGAATAAGACGATGTTCAGCATACTGCCCCCTTAATTGCGGGGGGCAGAATAGCAGATATTTGGTTAACCCTCACCCCGACCCTCTCGCGGAAAGGGTGCGGGAGAAAACCGGCGCCGGCCTGTGAGCCCGATGGCGTTAACCCGCCTGCCGGACGTTTCCCTCTCCCTGGGGGAGAGGGGTCACTGCCGGGTTTCCTGCTGCGATCGTATCAAAGGTCCGCAGCGCATCGGCGTTTTGCACTAAAGATTCACGGCTGATTTCGCCGATAGTTTTCGCGCCGGTCAGCGTCATCGCCACCTTCATCTCTTTCTCGATCAGGTTCAGCAGATTGGCGACACCCTGCTTGCCGTGGGTGGCGAGCGCATAGAGGTATGCGCGGCCCAGCAGCACGCTGTCGGCGCCAAGGGCGATCATGCGTACGACATCGAGACCGTTGCGGATGCCGCTATCGGCGAGGATGGTAATGTCGCCTTTAACCGCATCGGCAATCGCGGGAAGGGCGCGGGCGGAAGAGAGCACGCCGTCAAGTTGGCGGCCGCCGTGGTTGGAAACCACGATGCCGTCAGCGCCGAAGCGCACCGCGTCGCGGGCGTCTTCCGGATCGAGGATCCCCTTGATCACCATCGGACCGTCCCAAAAGTCGCGGATCCACTCAAGGTCTTTCCAGGAAATCGAAGGATCGAAGTTATTCGCCAGCCAGCCGATATAGTCCTCCAGACCGGTCGGCTTGCCGAGGTAGGCGGAGATATTGCCCAAATCGTGCGGCCGACCGTTTAATCCGACGTCCCATGCCCACTGAGGATGAGTCACCGCCTGCCAGTAGCGGCGCATTGCCGCGTTCGGGCCGCTCATCCCGGAGTGAGCGTCGCGATAGCGCGCGCCGGGGGTTGGCATATCGACGGTAAAGACCAGCGTTGAACAGCCCGCCGCCTTCGCCCGCTCCAGCGCATTGCGCATAAAACCGCGGTCGCGCAGGACGTATAGCTGGAACCACATTGGGCGCTTAATGGTCGGGGCGACCTCTTCAATCGGGCAGACGGAAACGGTAGAGAGGGTAAACGGAATACCTTTTTCATCCGCCGCGCCGGCGGCCTGCACTTCACCGCGGCGGGCGTACATCCCGCACAGTCCAACCGGCGCCAGGGCTGTCGGCATCGCCAGCTTCTCGTTGAATAAGGTGGTTTCCAGGCTCAGGTCCGACATATTGCGCAGAATACGCTGGCGGAGCGCGACGTCGGACAGGTCCTCAACGTTGCGGCGCAGGGTGTGCTCGGCGTAAGCGCCGCCGTCGATATAGTGGAACAGGAACGGTGGCAGGATACGCTGTGCGGCGGCGCGGTAGTCGCTGGCGGCGGAAATAATCATCACAAGTTCTCCCTGGAATTTTCGTTATGGTCACCGGGCAGGCGGGTAATTCGCGCCTGGCGGGCCTGGTCTTCATCAAAGCGTTTGATCGTGGCGTGAACAAAGCCCAAATGGGCCATCATCGCCTTTCTGGCACCTTCCGGGTCACCGGCGATAATCGCCTCCATGACCGCCTGGTGCTGTTCGGTCAAGCGAGCGAATACCGGCGGGACGAGATACATCCGCTGGCGGCTCTCCTTGACTGAGGACTGTAAGAGGTCGAAAAAACCGCGCATGGTTTGCAGCAGCACCACGTTGTGCGAGGCTTCGGCAATCGCCAGGTGGAAGCGGACGTCGGCCTGCGAGGCCAGGTCCGGATCTTCGCTTTGGGTGGCTTCAAAGCAGAGGCGGATTTTCTCTTTTTCGGCATCGGTTGCCCGCATTGCCGCATGCCAGGCGGTACTGGCTTCGATGGCGTGACGGGCTTCGAGAATATCAAAGCTGTAATCGGGGTCGTCGGAGAGCAGCGTCTTCAGCGGCTGGACGATGTTTTGCTCCGACCACGCTTCATGCTGCCAGCGCACGAAGGTGCCCCCGCCGCGACGACTGAGCAGCACCCCTTCGTTGACTAACATCGCCAGCGCTTCGCGCAGGGAATTGCGCGATACGCCCAGCTGCGCCGCCAGCTGACGTTCGGCGGGCAATCGCATGCCCGCCTCCAGCTTTTGTTCTTCAATCAGCGCCCGCACGCGACGGGCTACATCGTCGGCAAGGCGTTTTGGCATCACTATCACGGGATCATCCAGGTTAAGACGTAGGCCTGCAGGGTGGTGATCACGCCGACCATGCAGGTGAAAATCAGACTATGTTTCACGGTAAAGCGGAACAGGTCCGACTCCTTCCCAACCAGACCGACCGCCGCACAGGCGATGGCGATGGACTGTGGGGAGATCATTTTCCCGGTCACGCCGCCGGTGGTGTTGGCGGCGACCAGCAGGATATCGGAGACGCCAATCTGCTGGGCCGCCGTCGCTTGTAGCGCGGCAAACAGCGCGTTCGACGAGGTATCCGAACCAGTCAGGAATACCCCCAGCCAGCCGAGGAACGGCGAGAAGAAGGTAAACGCATGGCCGGTATGCGCCAGCGCAAGGGCCAGCGTTGAGGATAGACCGGAATAGTTAGAAATAAAGGCGAACGCCAGTACCATGCCGATGGAGTAAATCGGCAGCGCCAGCTCTTTCAGCGTGCTGCCAAAGGTCGAGATCGCGTCCTTCGGCTTCATGCGCAGCCAGACGATGGAAAGCAGCGCGGCGAACAGGATGGCGGTGCCGGTGGCGGAGAGCCAGTCAAACTTATAGACCGCGGCGTAAGGCGTGGCTTCGTTGACCACCGGCGGCATGCGGGCCACCATTTTGTCGAGAAACGGCACGGAAATATTAATCACAAAATCGTACATCGCACCGCCCGGGGCGAACAGCGCTTTGAACGGCGGCACGCTCCACAGGGTCACGGTTGCGGTCAGAAACAGGAACGGCGACCACGCGCGAATCACCTGTCCCGGCGTGTAGCGGGTGCGCGCCAGGTTCATATCGACCTGCGATGCGCCCATATCGCCGAAGCGGAAGATGCGAACCGGCTGCCAGCGTTTGAGGAACAGCGTCAGGCAGACCAGCGATACCAGTGAAGAGATAATGTCCGGCAGCTCCGGGCCGAGGAAGTTAGAGCTGAGGTACTGAGCAATCGCGAAGGAGCCGCCGGCGACCATGACTGCGGGCCAGGTCTCTTTAATGCCGCGCCAGCCGTCCATAATCGCCATGATCCAGAACAGCACGATGATGGTCAGGAACGGCAGCTGGCGGCCAACCATCTGGCCGATTTCGAAACTGTCGAGGCCCGTCACCTGTCCGGCGACCAGAATCGGAATGCCCATCGCGCCAAACGCGACCGGCGCGGTGTTGACGATCAGACAGAGGCCTGCCGCATACAGCGGGTTAAAGCCGAGCCCCACCAGCAGCGCTGCGGTGATGGCGACCGGCGCGCCAAAACCGGCGGCCCCTTCGAGGAACGCGCCGAAGGAGAAACCGACAATCAGCATTTGCAGACGCTGATCCGGGGTGATTGACAAAATCGATGAGCGGATAATGTCGAACTGCCCGGTTTTCACCGAGATTTTATAGACGAAGACCGCAGCGATAATAATCCACGCGATTGGCCACAGGCCGTAGAAGAAGCCGTAGATGACGGAGGCCAGCGCGTGGTCAACCGGCATTTTGTAGAACAGCAGAGCGACAGAGAGCGCAATGAGCACGGTCCAGGTCGCGGCAACGTACCCTTTCAGCTTGAGCTTTATCAGGGCAAAAAAGAAAAACAGAATCGGTAGCGATGCGATAAGACTCGATAGCCAGATGTTGCCGGCCGGATCGTAATTTTGTTGCCAGAGGTTCATGCAGGTCTCCATCGGGCCGTTATGATGCCGTGCTGAGTCTTGCGCTCTTAGCAGGTCACATCATTTGTAAAATTGGCCCAGCCAAATTGCGATTGTAGGATTAACGACAACGAATGGTTAATCAAATGTTATTGATGAGCAATATGTCTGTGACGAAAAATGATGGATATGTGAACCATTGGGCGATTTAAGAAATAATTGGTAGGGCCAGTTGGGGCGATGAATAGCGTTAGAAACAGAATAGATCCCGGAGGCGATGCTGCGCATCTGTCCGGGCTACCATCTCGTAGACGGCGGTGAACCCATAGCCCCGGTAAGGCGTTAGCCGCCACCGGGGACGACAGGATTAGAACGCGGTTTTGGCGAAGCCGGTCATCTCTTTGAGGCCCATTTCGCGACCCAGCGCGGTCATCGGGTGAACAACAACCAGACCGCGCACGCTTTTCTTGAGTTTGCCCATATCGGCCTGCTCTTTTTTGGTGATGGCGCGGCGATGCGGCATGTCCATCAGCTTTTGCGCTTCTTTGCTCAGCTTCTGGCCTTGAATCTCACGCAGGCGGATGATTTCTGCCTCAATGGTGGTTTTTTCTTTTTCCAGCTCGGCGTATTTTTCTGCGGCTTCAACCAGGGACAGATCGGCCTGCTGGTGGCGGATGGCGTCAAGACGATCGCTCAGACGTTTAATTTCGTTTTTTTCGACTTCTTTCATGATGGCTTAATCTATTAAGAAAGGGGCATTATCAGACTATAGTATGTGCTGTCGCTTGGGTTGTGGGTAGTAATTTATCAAAACGTCGCCGTTTTTTGGTCATAACAGCCGTAACGGCATTCAATAACCTATTGAACATAAAAATCATTTTTAGCCAGAGTTGGCGAATATTCATTTCTGTGAAGCCTGTCGGTCATTCAGCACGTTTTCCTCATCTGAAAGCCTGTTTTTGGCTAATCCTTAATAAGATCATTCCCGAGCAGAGGAGAGCGTGATGGCGAAAATCGGCGACGGCGTACCGCGCATTATTGATAAGGCCGTAGATTTTATGGCTTCAAGCCAGGCTTTTATGGAATATCTGAAAAAATCTCCGCGTTTGCAGCATATACCGCCGGATATTCCGGCTGATAAAGAAGCGCTATTTCTGCGGCGTCTTGAGTATTATCGTCAGCTTTATCGGCCGACGTGCGACCAGCAAGAGCCAGAATCAGAGCGTTGATTTTTGAAAGGCTTTTTTTAAGCTGATTTTAGAAATCAGCTCGGTCAGAGATAGCATCATTGTCGAACGTACGACCTGCTGGTAGCGCAGCTTTTGCATTGCCAGCAGGTCCGCATCGCTCTCATCAAATAGCGGCGTTGGCGGCAGAGCGGCTACGCAGTGCAGTTCGCCAAACGGTCCAAGGATCTCATCGTCGGTAAAGCTGTACTCATTACCGTCGTGGTTCAGTTCTTCGCGCAGGGCCATCAGCAGTTCAGCGTCTTCATATTCGGCGCGGCTAATCACCCCAAGGCCGTAAATCAGCTTCAGGCGTACAGAAAGGTCGCCAAGCGGCCCGTCGCCGTCCAGCAACGGCTCCACTGCGTATTTCACCGCGTAGTCGTCTTTACGGAATACCTGAAGCACCAGAATATTGACCGCTTCCGTCAACAGTTCAACGGTGGCGATCAGGAAGCTTCTTACGGTTTTGCCAGCATTCAGACGTTCAAGCACACGGTTTTCAAATGCCTGTGTTTCTTCCATTATTGCCTGCATATCTGACATGAGTAATGGGCGCGGTTCGGACCGCGCCAGGTCTTGCCTCATTTGGTGGCGCTGTAGTCGTTAACGGCCTCCGCCACCACTTCGCTTGCCGCGTCCAGACCCGAAATCTGCGCCAGCGCAGCCTGCGGACCTTTCTCGGCAATCAGCGCCGCCAGTTCCTGCGCCTGCGGGTCCTCTTCGCTTGGTGGCGCTGTAGTCGTTAACGGCCTCCGCCACCACTTCGCTTGCCGCGTCCAGACCCGAAATCTGCGCCAGCGCAGCCTGCGGACCTTTCTCGGCAATCAGCGCCGCCAGTTCCTGCGCCTGCGGGTCCTCTTCGCTGCGGAAATGCATCGCCGCGGCGATCCCTTTCACCAGATTCCGATGCGGCAGGCCATATTCCAGCGTGCCGAGCAGCGGCTTAATTAAGCGATCCCCCGCGCTCAGTTTGCGCAGCGGCTGGCGGCCAACGCGCTCAACGTCATCTTTCAGATACGGGTTCTCAAAACGACCAATAATTTTCTGGATGTATGCAGCGTGCTTTTGCGCATCAAAGGCATAGCGTTTGATCAGCACCGCGCCGCTCTCTTCCATTGCCCCTTTGACCACAGCGCGAATATTCTCATCAAGAATCGCGTCGCGAATCGTCTGGTGGCCCGCCAGTTTTCCGAGGTAGGCGGTTATAGCATGTCCGGTGTTTAAGGTGAATAGCTTACGTTCGACAAATGCCATCAGGTTATCGGTTAATTCCATACCTGGGATGTTCGGCAGTTCGCCTTTGAACTGGGTCTTGTCGACAATCCACTCGCTGAAGGTTTCCACGGTGACTTCCAGCGGATCGTGAGTGGCGGAAGCGGACGGCGGAACGATGCGGTCAACGGCGGAATCAACGAAGCCGACGTTGGCTTCAACCCAGGCTTTATCCTCTTCGGCCAGGGCGTTAAAAACGTGGCCCTTAAGCTGGCTGGTGCCGCGAACCATATTCTCGCAGGCGATGATATTCAGTGGGGCCGTAACGCCCTGGGCCTTGCGTTTAGCCAGGCCTTTGGCAATCGCCGGTGCGATGCGCTCGAGCACGACCGGGCCGACGGCGGTGGTCAGCAGATCCACGTGGGCGATCAGCTCCACGACTTCATCGCCGATGCTGCTGACGGCATCAACGCCGGAAACGGTATCAACCTGCTCGTTCTCGCCGACTACGTGAACCTGATAGCTATGACGGGCATTCAGGGCATCAAGAACGACCTGATTTACATCCGCAAACGTCAGCTGTATCCCCGCGTCCGCCAGCAGTTTGCCGATAAAGCCACGACCGATATTACCTGCGCCAAAATGTAATGCTTTCATAGTATTAACCTTAAATTAATGTTTTTACCTGAGAGGGCTGGGGTGAGGCTTTTCCCTCACCCAAACCCTCTCCCCATGACTAAGGAGAGAGGGGGGCGTTTCCCGGCGCACCGCCGGGAGACAAATTACCCTTTCAACAGCGTCAGAACTTCTTCAACGCTGGTGGTTTTCGTCAGACGCTCAATCACAGATTCATCGTCCAGCGCGTTCGTCAGGCTGGTAATGACCTGAATATGCTCGTTATTACGAGCCGCGATACCGATAACCAGGCGAGCCACCTCGTCCTCTTCTTCGCCGAAGCGCACGCCTTCGGGATACTGGCAGAAGACGATGCCGGTTTTCAGGACGCGATCTTTCGCTTCAATCGTGCCGTGCGGTACCGCGATAGACTCACCCAGATAGGTGGAGGTCAGCTTTTCACGGTCCAGCATCGCCTGGACGTATTCCGGCTCAACGTAGCCGCCTTTCACCAGCTGCTCGCCGGCAAACAGAATCGCTTCTTCTTTGGTCGCCGCTTTACGACCGAGGAAGATGTTCTCCGCGCCGAGTTTGAACAGGTTGGTGTCAGCCGCCTCGAAGCTGTCTTTCAGGCTATCGCGGACTTTCTCTTCGTTGTCAGTATGGCGCTGCGCCGCAACCAGACGTTCAGTCAGGCTGGTGTACAGGCCGCTGTCGAGGAAGTTAGTCAGCGAAATATGCTGCGCCTGCGGCACCTGACGCATCGCCCGCTCGGTCAGATCGCGGTGGGTGATGACCAGGTCCACATCCGGCGGCAGGTTGTTAATCGCACAGTTAGTCACGGAGATATTGCTCAGCCCGGCATCCTGCACTTTCTTACGCAGCACGCCTGCGCCCATGGCGCTGGAGCCCATACCGGCGTCGCAGGCGACGATGATTTTACGTACGTGGCTCAGGTCGTTCGCGACATCGCCAGCGGCCAGCGGAGTAGCGGCGCCTTTGGATTCGGCTTTCATATCGTGCATGCGACGGGTCGCGGCTTCGATATCATCTTCTTCTTTCACTTTGCTGGTTTTCAGCAGAACCGCTGCGACCACGAAGGAAACGGCCATCGCGGCGACAATCGCGGCGATATTAGCGAAGTAGGCGCCTTTCGGCGTCATCGCCAGCACGGCCAGGATGGAGCCCGGGGAAGCCGGAGAGACCAGACCGCCGTTAAAGATGGTCAGCGTGAACACGCCGGTCATCCCGCCGAGGATAACGGCCAGAATCAGGCGCGGGTTCATCAGCACGTACGGGAAGTAAATCTCGTGGATACCGCCGAGGAAGTGGATGATAGCCGCACCGCCCGCAGACTGTTTGGCGCTGCCGCGGCCGAAGAACATATACGCCAGCAGGACGCCCATCCCCGGACCTGGGTTAGCTTCGATCAGGAAGAAGATCGATTTGCCCAGCTCGTGGGATTGCTGAATACCCAGCGGCGAGAAAATACCGTGGTTAATGGCGTTGTTGAGGAACAGGATTTTCGCCGGTTCAACAAAGATAGACGCCAGCGGCAGCATCTCGTGCGCCACCATGAAGTTAACGCCTGCGGCCAGAATTTTCGACAGGACTTCAACCGCCGGGCCAATGCCGAGAAACGCCAGAATGGCGAGGATCATACCGATGATGCCTGCGGAGAAGTTATTCACCAGCATCTCAAAACCGGATTTGATCTTACCGTCTACCCAGACGTCGAATTTTTTAATTGCCCAGCCGCCCAGCGGGCCGGCGATCATGGAGCCGAGGAACATTGGCATATCCGCGCCGACGATAACGCCCATGGTGGTAATCGCGCCGACCACGCCGCCGCGCTCGCCGCCAACCAGCTTACCGCCGGTATAACCGATCAGCAGCGGCAGCAGATAGGTGATCATCGGACCAACCAGCTTCGCCAGCGTTTCGTTCGGTAACCATCCTGTCGGAATGAATAGAGCGGTGATAATACCCCACGCGATAAACGCGCCGATATTTGGCATCACCATATTGCTGAGGAAACGACCAAAGCTTTGCACTTTGATCTTGATATCGGATGACATAAAACACCCCTTCTTCTGTTTTTGCTATCGGCAGGCTGAAAGCCCGAGGCTTGTTGTTAATAAGGCGGCAGAGGTAGCCGGGCCCTGAGTGATAGTGCGAAATCTGGCACTGAATCGTTAAGCTGTCCAGTCGATGGATTTTTATGTGATTTGGATCACATGAATATAGGGCGATGACGGTCTTTTGTAGTGATCTGCATCACAAAATGGATGTGTAAAAAAACAACAGACCGGGTTTTAAGGGGGGATAATGCATTTTTATGTGATGAAAATCACAAATTTACTTTGGCACTTTGTTATTTATCTGTGATGTTTATCACAAAATATTTTCACCAGGATTTAGCCTGGTGTGATCTCGCGCAGGTTATGCCGCGTTCCGCTTGCTGATACGTCACTCAGCAACGCGATCGCTTAAAGAACATTTTAGTCATCAATGGCGAAAATGATACGGGTGAATTATGCTCATTTTGTCGGCCCATTTTTCATCCGGCCCGGCACACATCCTGAAAATAATTAGCGTAAATCCGAGGAAATTATGTTTCTCAATTATTTTGCGCTCGGTGTTCTGATCTTTGTATTTCTGGTGATTTTTTATGGAATCATCATTCTTCATGATATTCCTTACCTGATCGCGAAGAAACGTAATCATCCGCATGCCGATGCGATTCACGTCGCGGGCTGGGTGAGCCTTTTTACGCTGCACGTCATCTGGCCGTTTTTATGGATATGGGCCACGCTTTACCGGCCAGAACGCGGCTGGGGTATGCAGCATCGGCGGGACGAGACGCCGTCTGAGGCGGTGGAAGAGGGGGACGAAATCAGCGAACTGCGCCAGCGGGTTATCGCGCTCGAGCAGCAAATAAACGGTCTTAGACCGTCAGCTCAACCTCCTTCGGTGGAGAAATAACTCATGGATCTGCTAATTATTTTGACCTATGTGGCAATTGCCTGGTCGATATTTAAAATATTTAAGATCCCGGTAAATAAATGGACGGTTCCCACCGCGGCGCTGGGCGGCGTATTTATTGTTAGCGCGCTTATTTTATTAATGAACTATAACCACCCGTATACCTTTACCGCGCAAAAAGCGGTTATTTCTATTCCTATTACGCCGCAAGTCACCGGGGTGGTCAGCAGCGTCACGGATAAAGCAAATCAACGGGTTAAAAAGGGCGAGGTGCTGTTTACCATCGATCCGGCGCGTTATCAGGCCCGGGTGGACAGGCTGCAGGCCGACCTTGTTACTGCGCTGCACAGCATTAATACCCTTAAAGCCCAGCTTTCTGAGGCTCAGGCCAATACCACGCGCGTTTCGGCGGAGCGCGACCGTCTGTACAAGGATTATCAGCGCTACCTGAAAGGAAGCCAGGCGCGGGTCAATCCGTTTTCTGAAAGCGATATCGATAATGCCCGGCAAAACTATCTGGCGCAGGATGCAATGGTGAAAGGGTCTGTCGCGGAGCAGGCACAGATCCAGAGCCAGCTCGACAGCATGATAAACGGTGAGCAGTCGCAGGTGGTGAGCCTGCGCGCGCAGCTGGCGGAGGCGAAATATAACCTCGATCAGACGACCGTGCGCGCGCCCAGCGATGGTTATATCACCCAGGTGTTAATTCGTCCTGGGACCTATGCCGCCTCGCTGCCGCTGCGTCCGGTGATGGTCTTTATCCCCCAGCAAAAACGGCTGATTGTGGCGCAGTTCCGGCAAAATTCGCTGCTCAGGCTGGAGAAGGGCGACGATGCTGAAGCGGTGTTCAACGCGCTGCCGGGACAGGTCTTTCGCGGCAAGCTGGTTAGCATCCTGCCAGTCGTGCCGGGGGGAACATACCAGGCGCAGGGCACGCTGCAGGCGCTGACGGTGACGCCGGGCACCGACGGCGTGCTGGCGACCATTGAGCTGGAGCCTGATGCCGCCGTAGACGCCCTGCCTGACGGCATTTACGCCCAGGTGGCGGTCTACTCCGATCATTTCACCCACGTTTCGGTGATGCGCAAGGTGCTGCTGCGGATGACCAGCTGGATGCACTATCTCTATCTGGACCATTAGCGGGGTCGGTCCGGAATGAGGTGATTTCTCTCTCTGCTATTTGCCTGCGTCTGCGCCATACTTACTACTTTGTTGGCGAAAGGAGCAGGCAATGAAACTGATCGGCAGCTACACCAGTCCCTTTGTGCGCAAAATTTCCGTCATATTGCTGGAAAAAGCGATCCCCTTCGAGTTCGTCAACGAATTCCCTTACCACGAGACCAACGGCGTGGCGCAGTATAATCCGCTGGGAAAAGTACCCGCTCTGGTCACCGACGACGGTGAATGCTGGTACGACTCGCCCATTATTGCGCAATATCTGGAGCTGCTCGGCATCGCGCCGGATATGTTGCCTGTGGCGCCGAAGGCCGCGCTGAAATTGCGTCAAATTGAAGCGCTGGCTGATGGCGTGATGGAGGCTGCGCAAACGCTGGTACGGGAGAAAACGCGCCCGGCGGCCCAGCAGTCGGAAAGCGAACTGCTGCGCCAGCGCGAAAAAATTGCTCGCGGGCTTGATGCGCTGGAAGGGTATGCAGGTGACGGGACATTACGTCCTGATGAGGTCAATCTGGCAACCATTTCGACCGCCTGCGCCATTGCTTATCTCAATTTCCGTCGCGTCGCGCCGGGCTGGTGCGCTACTCGACCGAAGCTGGTTCGGCTGGTGGATTCCCTCTTTCAACGCGCCAGCTTTGCGCGCACTGAACCGCCGGTGAGTTGACCCAGACAGGTAACAGTTTTTGCGCGGAGGCATTACAATTGCTGCTCATTTGTTGACTCCCTCTCCCGTTGGGAGGGGGGAAAATAGGTTCATTCATGACTAGCGAAATTCGTGCGCTTTATACCCGGCTTCCGGCCATCGACCGTTTACTCCGCGACCCCGCATTTTCACCGCTGTTGATGCAATACGGTCATGCCCAGACGGTGGCGCTGCTGCGTCAGATGCTGGACGAGGCGCGGGAATACATCCGCCTGAACCAGGCGCTGCCGGACTGGTGCGAAGCGTGGCTAATGGAGACCTCGCGTCGTTTGACGCAGAGACAGCAAAGTGCGCTGCGCCCGGTGTTCAACCTGACCGGTACCGTGCTGCACACCAACCTTGGGCGGGCGATTCAGGCGGAAGCGGCGGTGGAGGCGGTGACCCAGGCGATGCGCGCGCCGGTGACGCTGGAATACGATCTTGACGATGCCGGACGCGGCCACCGCGATCGCGCGCTGTCCGACCTGCTTTGCCAGATCACCGGCGCGGAAGACGCCTGTATCGTCAACAACAATGCGGCAGCGGTGCTGCTGATGCTGGCGGCAACCGCCAGCGGCAGTGAGGTGGTGGTGTCGCGCGGCGAGCTGGTGGAGATCGGCGGCGCGTTCCGTATTCCCGACGTGATGCGCCAGGCGGGCTGTGTCCTGCATGAGGTCGGAACCACGAACCGCACCCACGCGAAAGATTATCGTCAGGCGGTGAATGACAATACCGGCCTGCTGATGAAGGTGCACACCAGCAACTACAGCATCGAGGGCTTTACTAAAGCGGTCGATGAGGCGACGCTGGCGGAGATTGGCCGCGAGCTGAATATCCCGGTGGTCGCCGATCTCGGCAGCGGCTCGCTGGTTGATTTAAGCCAGTACGGCCTGCCGAAAGAGCCGATGCCGCAGGAGATGATTGCCGCCGGCGTCAGCCTGGTGAGCTTCTCCGGCGATAAACTGCTGGGCGGTCCGCAGGCGGGAATTATCGTCGGTAAAAAAGCGCTGATCGACCGTTTGCAGAACCACCCGCTCAAGCGCGCCCTGCGGGCGGATAAAATGACCCTCGCGGCGCTCGAGGCGACGCTGCGCCTCTATCTGCATCCGGAAAAGCTGGCCGCTGAACTGCCGACCCTGCGTCTGCTGACTCGCCAGGCGGACGAGATCCGCCTGCAGGGCGAGCGCATTCAGGCCGCGCTGGCTGCGCATTATGCTGATTTTGACCTGCAAGTTGAGCCATGCCTGTCGCAGATTGGCAGCGGCTCGCTGCCGGTGGACCGCTTGCCCAGCGCGGCGTTGACCTTGACCCCGCGCGATGGCCGCGGCAGCCGGCTGGAAGCCCTGGCGGCGCGCTGGCGTCTGTTGCCCGTGCCGGTTATTGGCAGGATCTACGATGGCCGCCTGTGGCTGGATCTGCGCTGTCTTGAGGATGAAACCCGGTTTATGGAGATGTTATTGAGATGATTATTGCCACTGCCGGCCACGTTGACCACGGCAAAACCACGCTGCTGCAGGCGATTACCGGCATCAACGCCGATCGCCTGCCGGAAGAGAAAGCGCGCGGGATGACTATCGACCTCGGCTACGCCTACTGGCCGCAGCCCGACGGGCGGGTGCTGGGTTTTATCGACGTCCCCGGTCACGAAAAGTTTCTGTCCAATATGCTGGCCGGCGTTGGCGGTATCGATCACGCGCTGCTGGTGGTGGCCTGCGATGATGGGGTGATGGCGCAGACGCGCGAGCATCTGGCGATCCTCCAGCTTACCGGGCAGCCGACGTTAACCGTGGCGCTGACCAAAGCGGACCGCGTAGAAACGGCGCGGGTTGAGGAAGTGAAGGCGGAGGTCGAGGCGGTGCTGGCGGAGTTCGGCTTTACCGGCGCGACCCTGTTCGCCGTCGCGGCGACGGAAGGTCTGGGTATCGCCGGGCTGCGCGATCATCTCCTGCAGCTTTCCGCGCGCGCTCACCCGCAGCATCAGCGTTTTCGCCTGGCGATCGACCGGGCGTTTACCGTCAAAGGTGCGGGGCTGGTGGTCACCGGGACGGCGTTATCCGGCGAGATAAACGTTGGCGATACGCTGTGGCTGACCGGCGTCGATAAACCGATGCGCGTGCGCGGCCTGCACGCGCAGAATCAGCCGGTGGCAAAAGCGTGGGCCGGTCAGCGCATCGCCCTGAATATTGTCGGCGATGCGCAAAAAGAGGATCTCAACCGCGGTGACTGGCTGCTGTCGCTACGGCCGCCGGAAGCCTCTGAACGGGTCATTGTCGAACTCCAGTGCCACACGCCGCTTAGCCAGTGGCAGCCGCTGCATATCCACCATGCCGCCAGCCATATTACCGGCCGCGTGTCGCTGCTCGAAGGCGCGCTGGCGGAGCTGGTTCTCGATACGCCGCTGCGGCTGGCGGATAACGACCGTCTGGTGTTGCGCGATATTTCCGCGCGCCTGACGCTGGCCGGCGCGCGAGTGGTGACCCTCAATCCGCCGCGCCGGGGCAAGCGTAAGCCGGAGTATTTACAGTGGCTGCACGCGCTGGCCGCCGCGCAGAGCGATGACGTCCAGGCGCTGGATATTCACCTTCAGCGCGATGCGGTGCGCCTCGATGATTTCGCCTGGGCGCGTCAGCTCAGCGACGAAGGGCTGAAGGCGCTGATTAACCGTCCTGATTACCTGCAGGCGGGCAATAGTCTGCTGAGCGCCCCGCTCGCCGCGCGCTGGCAACGGAAACTGCTCGACGCCCTGGCGCGTTACCACGACCAGCATCGCGATGAGCCCGGGCCGGGCCGCGAACGCTTGCGGCGTATTGCGCTGCCGATGGAAGATGAAGCGCTGGTGCTGCTGCTGATTGAGCAGATGCGTGAAAGCGGTATTGTTCATAGCCACCACGGCTGGCTGCATCTGCCGGAGCATAAAGCGGGCTTTACCGACGAGCAGCAGGCCATCTGGCAGCGGGTTGCCGGGTTGTTTGCCGATGAGCCATGGTGGGTTCGCGATCTGGCGCGTGAAGCCAACGTAGAAGAGTCGTTAATGCGGGCGGTATTACGCCAGGCGGCGCAGCAGGGGATGATTACCGCGATCGTTAAAGATCGCTACTATCGCAACGATCGGATTGTGGCGTTTGCCAAAATGATCCGCGAGCTGGATCTGGAAAGAGGCTCAACCTGCGCGGCGGATTTTCGCGATACCCTGAACGTCGGGCGTAAGCTGGCGATTCAGATCCTCGAGTATTTCGACCGTATCGGCTTTACCCGTCGTCGCGGTAATGACCATATTCTGCGCGATAAGGCATTGTTCCTTTAGAATAAGCAGGTTGTCCCGGGTCGCGGCGTGAACGCCTTACCCGGGCTACGATAACGCACAAACCTTGTAGCCCCGGTAAGCACAGCGCCACCGGGGAATGTTCACACTTACGCTTCCGTCTCGTTCACCCAGATACGCATCTCGCCTTCGCCGCGGTTGGCCCAGCTAAACCACGGAATAAAGGTTAATACTTGCGGCTGACGGGTGGACTGCGCACGGTCATAGTTCCACAGAGCCTGGTTTTCGGCATCTTCCGCCGTTTGCTTATAGCCAGGCGCCTGGAGAAGTATCTTGCGGGCAAAAATCCCTTTGCCCTCTACAGTGCTAAACCGGGCGTCGCACGGCAGCTGCAGGTTATGCAATTGCTCGCCGTTATCCGCCTGCTCCAGGCAGTAAACCAGCGGACCGCGCTGGACGGCGACCAAACCGGCCTGGTGGCGCACCAGCGGGTTACCGTAAATGCGGCGCACCGGCATCGGCAGGGTTAACAGTAGCGTGTCGCCCTCCTGCCAGAGATGGCTGATGTGCAGATACCCTTTGCGTACGTCCTGCGTAACCGGCACGCCGTTGAGCGTCACCTGCGGCTTATCGCACCAGTCCGGCAGGCGCAGGGCCAGGGTATGATGCACAGGTGAAGATGAATCGACGACTATCTTCACCTGTTCCTGCCATGGATAGTTGCCGCTGATGCGCAGGCGCAGTGCCTCATTGCCGACCGGGATCTCCACGCTGTTGCCGACATACAGGTTGATGTACAGGGCGTCGTCGTGCGGCGTGTAGATATAGTGCCCCAGCGAGGTGAGCACGCGGGCGATATTCGGCGGGCAGCAGGCGCATCCGAACCAGCGCTGGCGGACGGGCTTAACGTGATCGTAAATATGGTTGAATTTTAAGGATTTTGGATTCACTTCCAGCGGGTTGACGTAGAAGAAGTGCTTGCCGTCGAGCGCCATTCCACCCAGCACGGTGTTATACAGCGCGCGCTCCATCACGTCGGCGTACTGGCTGTCGGCTTCCATCTCCAGCATCCGGCGGGCAAACATCATCAGGCCAATGGAAGCACAGCTTTCGGCATAGACCGTGTCGTTTGGCAGGTCATAGTCGCTGCTGAAGGCCTCCCCGCTGCTCTGCGAACCGATGCCGCCGGTGATATACAGCTGACGCTGGGCCATATTTTTCCACAGACGCAGACAATCCTGGCGCTTGCCCTCGTCCTGACTTAAACGGGCGAGATGGGCAACACCGGTCATCAGATAGACGAAACGGACCGCGTGGCCGATGGCGACCGGCTGTTCGGAAATCGATTGATGCGCCTGGCTGTAGGGCTTATCCATCACCATCCACGCCGGACCGTAGGTGTTCCAGTAAGAAGTTTTGCCGCGCTTCTCATATTCGATATCGTAAAAATGCGGCTGCGTTCCGCGCGCCTCAACGAAGTACTTCACCAGCGCGATATAGCGCGGCTCCTGAGTGACGTCGTACAGGCGCATTAACGCCAGCTCGATTTCCGGATGGCCAGGATAGCCGTGCAGCTGATTATCTCCGGGGCCAAACACGCTATCGATGTGGTCAGCAAGGCGGCAGACGACATCCAACAGACGACGTTTTCCGGTGGCCTGGAAGAAGGCGACGCCCGCTTCAATCATGTGCCCGGCGCAGTATAGTTCATGGCATTCGGCGAGGTTTGTCCAGCGCTCCTCTGGCGCTTTGACCGTGAAATATGTATTCAGATAGCCATCTTCACACTGGGCGGCCGCGACCAGTTCAATCACCTCGTCGGCAGTTTTTTCCAGCCCGGCGTCCGGCTTCTGGCACAGCGACCAGGCCACCGCCTCCAGCCATTTCGCCACGTCGCTGTCCTGAAAGACCATGCCGTAGAATTCGCCCTCCTGTCGACCGGCGGCGATGCGGAAGTTCTCTATCGCATGACTCGGGTCCGCCTCTTCGATGCGGTCATTAAGCGCATCCCACTGGTAGGGGATGACGACATCGCGTACCAGTTGCTGGTACTGGCCGAGGAACGGGTCGTTGATTTTCAGTTTGTGCAGATCGACTTCCATAACGGGCATGACGGACTCCTTAAGACTGAACGTGACGCGTGCGCAGGTCAGTGGCAATGCGCGCCATCATAGGATTGTTAAGCTTGCAGGCGCGAATAGTGAAGGCCAGCAGCAGATGGAACAGGGCGGGCAGCAGGGTCTCCATTGAGGAGATGCCCGCCAGGGATGAGGCCGTTTGGTTTTCCACGCCCGGCTGATAAGCCACGTAGATAAACACGACGCTGATAATGCCGGCGCTGGAAGCCCATGCCAGCTTGATAAAGAACAGGTTAAAAGCGAAGTTCATCCCGGAAGAGCGCACCCCGGTTTTCCATTCGCCGTAGTCGTCGGAGAAGGCCATCAGCGAAAAGTGCAGCGGCAGGGTAAAGCCGAGAATAATGCCGTTACCGAGAATGACGACCAGCCACAGGGTCTGGTACGCTTGCCCGGTTGGCAAAAACCACATCGCCACGGCCAGCGCGGCTAGCACCAGGTTGGTGTAGTAGTAGAGTTTGACGGTATCGAAGCGGCGCGAGAGCAGGTTGATGATCACGGAGCCCGCAATCGAGGCGAAGGTTACCATGGTGAAGAACAGCGAGGTGTAGCCGGTGGAGCCGCCCAGCACGTAGGTGATGAAGTACATATAGCCGCCGCCGCGGATATTAAAAACGTTGATCAGCAGGAACGACATTACCAGCATCAGCAGCAGCTGGTCGTTTTTACGCAGCCCGGCGATGTGCTCGCGCAGGGTAAATTTCCCCATGACATCCAGCGAGACGCGTTCGCGAACCCAGAAGAAGCAGCACAGGAACATCGCCACCGCGATGGCGCAGAGTACGCCGACGCCGTACTGATAGCCCTGCGCGGTATCGCCCTTGCCGAGCGCTTTCACCAGCCACGGCAGCCCAACGGAGACTAAGAATCCCGCCACGCCGCACAGCACAAAACGCCATGCCTGACATGAGATAACCTCGCTATGGCGCGTGGTCATGGTGTTGATCAGCGCGCAGTAGGGGACGTTAATCGCGGTGTAGCTCACCGACAGCAGCAGATAGGTGCCGAACGCCCAGGCGATTTTTACCCCCATGCTGGCGTCGGGCACGGTAAACGTCAGGACGCCGATAACGCCGATTGGCACGGCAATCCACAGCTGCCAGGGACGAAAGCGTCTCCAGCGGCTCTGGGTACGGTCGGCCAGCACGCCCATGATCGGGTCGGAAACAGCGTCGAAAACGCGCAGGGCCAGGAATAGGGTCCCGACCAGCGCGGGCGTCAGGCCGAAGACATCGGTATAGAAAAAAGTTAAAAAGTTCATGATCAGGCAGGTAATCACCGTCCCGCCCGCGTCGCCGAGTCCGTAGCCTATTTTTTCCCGAAGGGATAATTTGTCGTCCTGGGCACGCTGTGCCAAATCAGTTGTGGTAATCGGAGCCGAAGTCATAAATAACTCCCGGAGAGGATGTGCGAATAATATCCCACTGAAGTGCGGGCTTTAATTGTGTTATTTGCAAATTACGTTATTTATTCTGCACCAAATGTTGGGGGCAGCAAGGGAAGGGAAAAGTATAAAAAGAGGACGATTCCGACCTGATGGTAAAAATGTGATTTCGATCCAGCAGACGGCTATTTTATCGTGAATAATCAAAGGGAATAGGGGTTGTTAATGATATTAAAAGCGGAATATTGAATATCTATGCTTGAATTATCCATGTCACTTCCGATTAAAGTGCAGAACGGCGGATTGTTTATTTCCCGCGGCGTCGGCAGCCATCCGGCGCGCCGGCTTCACTCCTGGGAAATAATCTTTGTGGAAAAAGGGACATTAACGATTCGCGAAAACAACGAGATTTTTAGCGTCAATGCCGGGGACAGTTTGCTGCTCTGGCCGCAGCGATTACATGTGGGGATCGGACAGTTTCCGGCAGATTTAAAATTCTACTGGCTGCATTTTGAAGTGATGTCGGGTGAGGGTGATACGCTGCTTTCTATTCCACAACACATGCGTGTTAATGACCCGCAGTATATTATTTCGTTGTTCCGCCAATTCTTACGCGAGCAGGAAAATATTCATCGTAGCGTGGCGCTGGAGCTGATTCTGTTGCTGATTTTGCAGCAAATTTCGGCGGCAGCAGGCGAACAGCCTGCCGACAGTCCCGGTAACGCGCTGGCGTGGCGAGCGCAGCAAATCATTCGTACCCGGTTTCATTTGCCCCTTTCCGCATCCACACTGGCGCAGGAGCTGCACTGCAATGTGGATTATCTGGGGCGCGTTTATCGCCATGTTTTCCGGCTGACGTTAACCGAAGCGCTGCACCGTCAGCGGGTAAGGGCGGCGGAAAAGCTGCTTATCAGCGATTCCCTGTCGCTTACCGAGGTGGCGATGAAATGCGGGTTTAACGATGTTGGCTATTTTCGCAAGATTTTCCGCAAGCACACCAGCCTGACGCCGGCGGCGTGGAAGCGTCGTTACTGCAAGGAACATATTAATTCGGCGTAGGGTTGATGGGCTTTTCCCGACGGGGACGGGCAGCTCGGACAGATGCGCAGCATCGCCTCCGGGAGAATTCTGCAACATCCTGCACGCTTTCCCCGGGGGCGGCGCAAAGCGCCTGCCCGGGCTACGGGACCGCAGACCGCCGGTAGCCCTGATAAGGCGTTAGCCGCGATCCGGGGAGTCCCGAGGTGTTAGTTTTGTCCGTAATAGGCGTTTGCGCCGTGTTTACGCAGATAGTGTTTATCGAGCAGTTCAGACTGCATATCCGGCAGCTGTGGCGACAGCTGGCGCGAGAAGAGCCCCATATAGGCACACTCCTCCAGCACCACGGCGTTATGTACGGCGTCGGCCGCATCTTTACCCCAGGCAAACGGGCCGTGCGAATGGACCAATACCGCCGGGATTTGCGTCGGATCCAGGCCGCGCTGTTCAAAGGTTTTGATAATCACCTCGCCGGTCTGATACTCATACTCGCCGTTAATCTCCTCAACGGTCATCCGTCTGGTACAGGGGATCGCGCCATAGAAGTAGTCGGCGTGGGTGGTACCCCAGGCGGGGAGATCGAGCCCGGCCTGCGACCAGATCGTCGCGTGGCGGGAGTGGGTATGCACGATCCCGCCTATCTGCGGATAGCGGCGATAAAGCGCCAGATGCGTTGGCGTATCCGAAGAGGGTTTTTTAGCGCCTTCAACGACTCTACCGCTGGCGATCTCTATGACCACCATATCGTCGGCGGTCATCACCTCATACTCGACGCCGGAGGGCTTAATGACCATCAGCTTGCGCGTTTCATCGACCGCGCTGACGTTGCCCCAGGTAAAGGTGACCAGTCCGTGCGCCGGGAGCGCCAGGTTTGCCGCCAGTACCTCGGCTTTCAGTTGTTCTAACATGTGAATCCCCCTTCCTGCATCCGTGATTCAATCCAGCGCCGGGCCTGGATAATCTCCAGCACCGGCTCGCTGGCTTTCTCCGTCCACATCTCAATCAAAAATGAACCGCGGTAGTTCAGCTCGCGCAGCGTCTTAAAAATGCCGACAAAATCGACGCATCCTTCGCCGAACGGCACGTCGCGGAACTGTCCGGGGCTATCGTCGGTCACGGGCAGCGTATCTTTCAGGTGGATGGCGGCGATACGATCGATGCCCAGCTTCAGCTCGGCGGTGACGTCGTTTCCCCAGGCGCTGAGGTTGCCGACGTCCGGGTAGACGGTAAACCACGGTGACGAAAGCATCTCGTCCCACTTTTTCCATTTGCTGATGGAGTTCATAAAGGCGGTGTCCATGATCTCCACCGCCAGCATTACCTGCGCGGCAGCGGCCTGTTCTACCGCCCAGGCCAGCCCTTCGGCAAAACGCTGCCGGGTGCCTTCATCGTGCTCTTCGTAATAAACGTCGTAACCCGCCAACTGGATGGTGCGGATCCCCAGATCGCGCGCCAGGCGGATGGCTTTGGTCATGATCTCCCGCGCCCGATCGCGTACCGCTTCATCGCGGCTGCCAAAGGGGAAACGGCGATGGGCGGACAGGCACATTGAGGGGATGGCGACGCCGGTTTCCAGCATTGCGCTCACCAGCGATGCCCGCTGGCCCGGGGTCCACTCCAGGCGCGAAAGGCGTTCGTCGGTCTCGTCCACCGACATTTCGACAAAATCAAAACCGCAGCTTTTGGCCAGCACCAGCCGCTCAGGCCAGCTGAGATCCTTCGCCAGCGCTTTTTCATAAATACCTAACGGGTGGCTACGCATGCTGTTCTCCCCAGATAGCGTCGATTTGCGCGTGGAATTCGGCGGCAACCCGCGCCGGATGGGCGGCGCCTGCCAGCGCACGCCCGGCAATAAAGGCTTTGACGTTGATATCTTTGAACAGCGGCAGATCCGCCGGGGTAATGCCGCCGGTGATCGATAGCTCAAGGCCGATGTCGGAGAGCGCCTGCATGCGCGCCAGATCCGCCTCCCCCCACTGCTGCCCGCTGGCCTGGGCATCGCGTCCGCGATGGTAAATCGCCTGATGGACGCCGGTACGGTACCAGGCGCGGGCGTCATCCAGCGTCCAGTTGCCGAACAGCTCCATCTGAATCTCACCGCCGCAGGCCTGGGCCACGGCGTGGCCTTTCTCGACCGTGGCGAGCGGCGCGGCGCAGATGATGGTCATCCAGTTGGCGCCAGCGCGAAAGGCCTGCTGCGCCAGGGTTTCACCGGCGTCGGCGACTTTCCAGTCGGCGACGATGATCTTCTGCGGACACTGGGCGCGCAGGGCTTTAACCGCGCTAAGCCCTTCGGTTAAGCAGAGGATGGTTCCCGCCTCCACAATATCAACGTGATCCTGTAGCAGGGCGACATCGCGCTGCGCAGCCTGAAGGCTGGTGTGGTCGAGCGCCAGCTGCAGTAATGGTCGGCTCATAATGCGTGCTCCTTAATACGGGCGTGATAGCCCTGTAGTGCTTCAATCAAATGCAGGTAGTGGCGGTATTTGCGCTGATAGCGCGCGTGGGCGGTCATATCGGGCAGCAGCGTGCGCACCGGGTGCTGCCGGGCGTGCCGGGCTTCGCTAAAGCTGCGGTATACGCCAGTGCCGACGCGAGCGGCGAGGGCCGCGCCATAGCAGCCGGTCTCTTCCACCTGCGGCAGTTCAACGCGTAAGCCGGTGACGTCCGCCAGCATTTGCATCCAGACGTCGGAGTGCGCCGGGCCGCCGGTGACGCGCAGGGCCTGAACGCTTGTAAAGCGTTCGCGCATACGGTTGAGATGGGTCATATGGCTGAATACCACGCCTTCATAAACCGCCTGCAGCAGGTGGGCGCGGGTATGCAGCGCCTGCATGCCGTAAAAGCCGCAGGTCATCTCCAGCCCGGCGTTGCTGCCGTAGAGAAACGGCAGAAAAAACAGCTCGCTACCGGCTTTCGGCAGGCTGGCTACGGCCTGATTGATCTCAGCAAACGAGAGATCGCCCCACTGGGCGGTAAACCATTCGAGGTTGCCGGACGAGGTCGGGCTGGCTTCGTGAACGATATACTGGCCGTCATTGACGTAGCGGCCATAGACATAAGGATGGGCTTCGTGCTCGCGCAAACCGTTGGCGATCCCGCTGGTGACGGCCCAGGTTCCCATTACCGCATTGAGGGCCGATTCATCCTCAATCCCGGCGCAAAGGGCGGTGGAGACCACGTCAAACAGGCCGCCAACGACGGGAGTACCCGCCGCCAGACCGGTTAAAGCGGCTGCCTGAGCGGTGATCTCCCCGCAAATTTCGGCTGACCCTACAACGGGTGGCAGCGCGTTATCGATTTCACCGATGCCCAGCCACTCGGTCAGGCGCGGGTCGTACTGGCCCGCGGCCATGTTGTAAAGGTTTGACTCGGAGATGTTGCTCTCCTCACAGCCTTTCACGCCGGTTAAGCACCAGCGCAGATAGTCATGCGTCATCATGACGCAGCCTATCTGCGCATAGCGCTGAGGTTCATTGTCTTTCATCCAGCGTAAAAGGGAGACCGGATGGCCGGTCCATAACGTTTGTCGGGTAATGGGGTAGAGTTGTTCCGGAATACCATCCTGCTGCCATTGATGGATGATGCCCATCGCGCGCCTATCGGATGAGAGGATTGCCGCTCCCAGCGGTTTGTCATTTTTATCTAGTAAAAACAGCCCCTTGCCTTGAGCTGAGATGCCTACACCGCGGATGCGGGTATTGTCGATGCCGGTACGTGAGAGCAATGTGGCGATAACCGCAGCACACTGTTGCCATAACGCATACATGTCGCGCTCTGCTCTACCCGGCTGTGGACTGAGCGTGCGCAGCGGCAGGCGCTCTACGCCTGCCTCCCGGCCTTCACGGTCATACAATCCGGCTTTCAGCCAGCTTCCGCCGCAGTCTAACCCCAGCCAGTAATCGCTCATAACTTATTGCACCTCATCAACGGCTTTCAGGAGATCTGCGCCCTGAGGGCTGTCTTTCAGGAACATATCGCGTACCTGGTTACCGAGCACATCGCTAAAGGTTTTACGATCGATATCGGTCAGAACTTCCACTCCGGCTTGCTTCATGCCGTCGATGATTTTTTGCTGATCTTCGGCGACCAGTTTGCGCTGATAGTCGCCGGCTTCTTTGGCGGAACTTAGCAGCGCTTCCTGAAACTGCGGGCTTAAAGAATCGAATTTGGTTTTATTGATCACCAACAGCAAAGGAGAATAAGCGTGGTGAGTCAGAGAAAGGTACTTTTGTACTTCATAGAATTTGGCCGACCAGACGACATTAATAGGATGTTCCTGGGCATCAATCGTGCGGGTTTCCAGCCCGGTATAGACTTCGGAGAACGGCATCGGAATCGGGTTCGCACCAAAGATTTTAAAAGCCGCGATATTCATTGGGCTGTTATTGGTACGAATTTTTAACCCTTTTAGATCGGCAGGGGTTTTTACCGGCGTACGGGAGTTAGTAACGTCACGCCAGCCATTTTCCCAGTACGCGAGAACTTTTAGCCCTTTTGACTCGAGTGATTTTTTCAGTTCATCGCCGACTTTACCGTCGAGCGTTTTATGCGCATGTGGGGTATCGCGAAACAGGAATGGAACATCAAGTAAGTTGAATACCGGGGCCAGGCCGGTGAAATTGTTTGAACCGGACATTTCCATATCAATGGTTCCGCCACGCACCCCGCTGATCATCGCCTGTGCGTTACCTAATGTGCTGTCAGGAAAAAGTTTTAAGGCCAATTCGCCATTGGTTTTTTCTTTTAATAATTCGTTAAATTTTTTCGCAGCAATATGTTGGGAGTCAGTTTGCGGTGTTTCATAACCAAAACGTAAAGACTGCGCCGCCAGAGACGACATGCTGAAAACTGTCAGACCAGCTATGAATAATGAACGAGCAATAACATGTAATTTCATAATATTATCCTTTAATTAATCCATTTAAGCGGTGTGGTAATTAGCTCGGGAATAAAAATAAACAGAACCAGCAGCGACATCAGGACGGCAACGTACGGGAATACGCCTCTCACCGCGTCATCAAACTTTAATTTTGCTACGCCGGATATCACGTTAAGAACGTTACCGACCGGCGGTGTGATTAACCCTATAGAGCAGTTAATGATGAACATGACTCCGAAATAAATAGGGTCAATGCCTGCTTCTTTAACCAGCGGTAATAATACGGGGGTAAGAATTAACACCGTTGGCGTTAAATCCATCACCATACCCACGACCATAATTGAAATCATAATGACGATAAATAAGAGTCGCGGAGAGTCGACCAGCGGCTGCAGCAAATCTGACACCATCATTGGCAATTCCGCGATAGTAATCAGCCAGGCGGATACTTGTGCCGCGGCGACCAGAAACATGACGACAGAGGTTGTTTTGGCAGCATTGACCAGCACGTGGTAAAGACTGGAAAACGTTAATTCCCGATAGATAACGACGGCGACAAAGAGGGCGTAAAACGCGGCAACTGCCCCAGCTTCTGTTGGCGTGAAGAGCCCGGAACGGAAGCCGCCGATGATAATCACCGGTAAAAACAGCGCCCAGATGCCTGAAACTAATGATTGCCAGATTTCACGCGTTGTTGCTTTGGGCTGGGAGGGAAGATTTAATCGCCCGGCTTGCCACCACCATGTGAGCATAAGCGCCGCGCCCATCATGATTCCCGGTGCGATGCCAGCCATGAACAGCTTGCTGATAGACAGACCGCTGGAAACGCCAAAGATAATAAAAGGAATTGAGGGTGGAATAATGGGTGCAATGATCCCGCCGGAAGCGATTAACCCAACGGAGCGGTTGATCGGATAGTTTGCCGAACGCATCATCGGCACGAGCAGCGCGGCAACCGCGGCGGTATCCGCCACCGCAGAGCCAGAAAGACTGGCCATGATCATGGCTGCAATAACGCCTACGTAGCCCAGGCCGCCGGGTTTATGGCCGACCAGCTTCATTGGCAGATCGACGATTCGCTTTGACAGGCCGCCCGCGTTCATGATTTCCCCGGCCAGAACAAAAAAAGGAATCGCCAGCAGGGAGAAACTGTCTGCCCCGTTAACCAGAGTCTGCGCCATAATCTGCACGTCAAACATATCCAGGTATGTCATCAGAGCAGCGCCGCAAAGTAGTAACGACCAGGCGATGGGTAAACCAATCGCGATCCCGCCGAGCAGGCAGCAGAGAAATATCACCACGGCCATGATTAGGCTCCTTGCTGTGGTTGTTGAAAGGAATCGTTACGCGTTATTAAGCGATACAGCCGACGCAGTTCGATTAATGCGATGGCAACGCTTGTGGGCAGACAAGCGATATACATCAGGCCAATAGGTAAACCGAGGATTGGCGAGTGATCGCTCCAGTCCTGCATCGCTTTTTGCAAACTGCCCCAGCCTAGTGCGATGCATAACAATAAAATCAGCGAATGTGTCAGTAGCGAGAGACGGCGTTGATTCGCTGGTGAGAGTTTTTCCACTACAAAGGTGACCTGAACGTGAGCGTTATCCATAAATGCAACGATGGCACCGATAAATGTCAGCCATACAAAGAGATAACGAGATAATTCATCCACTGATAAAATACTGCTCTCAAAACCATAACGTAAAACCACATTAATAAATACAATGCAGGAAAGTACGGCAATTAATACCGCAAGTATGCCCTCAAGTACCCGCTTCATAACGACTCCATCAGGTTGTGGAACTTATATTTTTTGCGCTGAATATTGGAACTTAACTTCTTATGCCTGGTGTATATTAGGTCCGGTACAAAAACGAATTGTTCGTCGTAAATTAAGATTTTAATACTTGAGTCAGGTCAACCGCTGGGTGGCTTTCGCCAGAGTATTAATACCGTCACGTAATATACTAATGCGGTGATTAATATCGGCGCTGGCATTGATTTCCAGCAATTTAATCCCGGTAAACCGCAGCGGATCGGGATCGGCGGCGGTAATGAGCTCCCTGGCATGTTTCTCGGTCATCAGGCTTTGCGAGCAGAAAGGGGAGAATGGAGCATGGAGATCTTGCCACGCGCCGTACTCTCCGCTCTGCGTCGTGCCGGAGAACATCAGCGCACCGAGCTTTCCTGCCCGTTTGGCCTGATGCACGTGGGTTAGTGGCAAACGACTATTCTGCCCTTCAATGGCGGAACGCGCCCAGTTAATGCAGACGCTGATGTCATAGTCAGCAATGGTTTCCAGCACGTTTTCTAACGGTAAGAATCCTTTGCGCGGTGCGGGGCCATTCATTGCGTCGCAGTGTTCGAGCACCAGCTCGCAGGACCAGTCCCAGCGGGTAATTTCTTTTAATGAACGGGCAAAGGCGTCGGTCGCCTGAGCCACGTTGGCATTGCCCGCCAGCGGGGCGGCGTGAAGCTCAAGGGCAATGACCTTTCCGGCGGTATTGCCATTGATTTTAGCGATCTTCTGCTGCAGGTGGCGATAGTACTCCACGCAGGCTTTGCGCTGCTCTTCGTCGCTGGACGCCAGCCCAAAGCCGCCGTTTTCACCGCGGCGGCGCATGGTCTCCATAATGGCGGTGACAACGATTTGCCAATTTCCCGGCGTATGGCGCAATAACCACTCGTCGCCGAGTGGATGCAGATGTTCAAGGCAAGGCTGCTCCAGCCCACGAATGTTTGGGGTATCGGAGAGCTGTCGCCAGAATTCCGTCTCTTCCTCTTCACTCTTTTGGTGAAATGAGGGGGCACAGGGGTACGCACCGATAATGTAACCGGTATTATTCGAATTCATAGTGTGCTCCTGAAAATAATTTTCTATAAAGCCGCTATTGCAACTTTAACGACTATTTTCCTGATTGGCGTAGCGATATTTTTATTACAACCTGGCCGATGAACATCCTGCGGGAAAAAAATCGCGTAACTTCCCGGTATCATTTCAATGAACGACTCATGCTCACTATCGTGGTAAAAAATAATATCACGCTGTTCTAATAAGGCTTCGTTTATTTCATTATTGCCGGTATCAATAGCAATACCGATTTTCTCTTCACCCGACGCCAAAAATTGAATATCCAGATAGCGGCGATGCACCTCGGGACGATTGTCAGCGGCATCGCGGGTGGTTAAATCGATGATCTGCGCGTAAATATTTTTACCATCAATCTCCACGACGCCGGGTTCGTGCGTGCGAAAGTCTGTGGTGCGTAAAAAATGAAGCGCTTTCTCAATCGCGTCTGGCAGATGACATGGATTCGGCTGCGCGATATGACCAAAGATCATATTTTAACTCCCTACAACGCTTGAATTTTAGCCCAGACGCTATCGTCAATGGTGATGCCGTTACGACGATTTTCATCCAGCAGTTTCGTAAATTCATGACCAGGCAGACGAATGGCCACGTTTTCATCTGCCCGTTCAGCGGTGGTGACGAAATCCATAATCCGCTGCAGTTTGGCATCACGGGTTGCGCCGTCGATCAGCTTATCCACTTCAATGGCGATGAAGATCTGCGAAACGCCATATTCATCGCTGTTTTCCTGGGTGACTTCAGCAACGGAGGAACCGTTAGAAAGCAGAGTGGCTATCATATCCAGCACGATGGACAGACCGGAGCCTTTCCAGTAGCCCATTGGCAAAATGCGGCGATTTTTTTCGATTACGCCAGGCTCTTTGGTCAGATGACCCTCATCGTCGAATCCACCATCCACGGGCAGTTCGCGGCCGGCAAGGCGGTTAACTTCCAGCATACCGTAGGAGAACATCGACATCGACATATCCACCATGGTGATCGGCGTCGACGGAATGGCGACGATCAGCGGGTTGGTACCGATGCGGCACTCTTTAGCGCCCCAGGGTGGCATCACGGCGATGGAGTTGGTCCAGCAAATGCCGATATAGCCTTTTTCCGCCGCCTGCCAGCCGTAGCTGCCGCCGCGCATCCAGTGATTGGCATTACGTAGTGCGATCAAACCGATACCGTGCCCGGAGGCCAGCTCAATGGCCCGATCCATCATCTTTTTCGCCGTCAGGTTGCCGATGGAGCGTTGGGCATCCCATTGTTCGATGGCGCCGAGGCTGGTCACCCGCTGCGGTTTAGCTTCAGGGATAATGTCGCCGTTATCTAACTGTTGGATGAAACGCGGAAAACGGTTAACACCATGGGAATAGACCCCGGACTCGGTTGTTCTGGCGAACATTTCAGCGCACTCGTCCGCCGTTTCTTCCGTGATATTTCGTGACCGTAGCACACGATAGAAGGCCTCTTTTAACTCTGCGAAAGTTACTTTCATCCCAGCTCCCCTGGTCGATTCTTAAAAATGATGGTATGTTTTTTTATCTCTAAATTTCACAATGCGAAACCTGATTCCAAATATATAGATCAAAAATTAACAAGGCAACGATATGTAACTTTTTTAAAAATCATTAAAATCAAAATGTTATGCTTTTTATGTTGAGATCGTGAACTACAACACACTTTGAGCTACCATCTGAGTGCCAGGAAAAGGAGGGGTATTTCTGATGAACCTGAACGATGAAAAAGAGAAACCAGCAGGAAGTCAGAGCCTGTTTCGTGGCCTGACGTTGATAGAAATTTTGAGTAACTATCCGAACGGCTGCCCGTTGGCGCACCTGTCGGAATTGGCGGGATTGAACAAAAGTACCGTTCATCGCTTATTACAGGGGCTGCAGTCCTGCGGGTACGTGACGCCTGCCCCGGCGGCGGGGAGCTATCGTCTGACGACAAAATTTATCGCCGTTGGCCAAAAGGCTTTGTCGTCGCTGAATATTATCCACGTCGCGGCGCCGCATCTTGAGGCGCTCAATCTTGCCACCGGCGAGACGGTGAACTTCTCCAGCCGTGAAGATGACCACGCCATCCTGATTTATAAGCTGGAGCCGACCACCGGCATGCTGCGTACGCGCGCTTATATTGGTCAGCATATGCCGCTGTACTGTTCGGCGATGGGGAAGATCTACATGGCGTTTGGTCACCCTGATTATGTTGAGACTTATTGGGACACGCACCAGGACATCATCCAGCAGCTCACCCGTAATACCATCACCACGTTACCCGCCATGAATCTAGAGCTGGCGCAGATCCGCGAGCGAAACATGGCGATGGACAGGGAAGAGAACGAGCTGGGCGTATCGTGCCTGGCTGTTCCCGTTTTCGATATCCATGGGCGCGTGCCTTATGCCATTTCTATCTCTCTATCAACATCGCGCCTCAAGCAGGTGGGAGAGAAAAATTTACTCAAGCCGCTGCGCGATACGGCAGAGGCGATTTCCCGCGAACTGGGCTTTTCCGTGCGGGAAGGGTAAGGCAGATGACCAGATTATCCCGGGCATCTGAGAGAAAACGCCGCTGACTCCATTCAGGATCAAGGCGCGGAAGCGGTTTTTTCTGGCACTCTGCGTTTTTATCCCCAATGGAGCAAGGATGAACCGGTTTATTCTCGCGGATGCGCAAAAGTGCATCGGCTGCCGTACCTGTGAAGTCGCCTGCGTGGTGTCCCATCAGCAGGACCAGGACTGTTCTGGCGTCTCCGCCGCGCGCTTTGCGCCGCGGATCCGCGTGGTGAAAAATGATGAACTCTCGACGGCGACGCTGTGCCGCCAGTGCGAAGATGCGCCCTGCGCCAACGTCTGCCCCGAGGGCGCAATCCGCCGCGAAAACGCGGTCTGGCACGTGGATCAGCGCCGCTGTATCGGATGCAAAAGCTGTATGGTGGCGTGTCCCTATGGCGCGATGACCGTGATGCGGGTGGAGGAGGGCGTACAGGCGCTGAAGTGCGATTTATGCAGCCATCGCGAAGAAGGCCCGGCCTGCGTGGCTGCGTGCCCGACCCAGGCGCTGCGCTGCATGGAGCCGATGGAGCTGGAGAGAATAGCCGCTGAACGTCGCCAGCGGATGGCGCTGGCGATGTAGCGATGACGCCTTCTTACGGTGTGTTCCCGGAGGCGGCGCTTGCGCGCCTTGTCCGGGCTACCTGTCCGCAGATCGCTGGAAGCCTGTAGCCCGGCTGAGCGCAGCGCGAGCCGGGAATATATCTGGATTATTCAGGATTCTGGCGCCCGTTTACGCGCCCTGTTCACCCCATGCGCGTTCAACCTCTTCGGCGAGAATCTTCACGCCCGCTTCAATCTTCGCCGGGTCCGGCACGTAGTTCATGCGCATGCACTGATGCGTGTGCGGCCACGGCTTATCCAGGCCCGGGAAGAAGTAGTCGCCCGGCACCATCAGGACGCCGCGCTTTTTCAGGCGCTGGTACAGCAACTCGGTAGAAATCGGCAGATCCTTAAACCACAGCCAGAGGAAAATCGCCCCTTCCGGCTTATGAATCAGGCAGCGATCTTCCGGTAAATAGCGGCGAATAATGGCGATAGTCTCCAGCACGCGCTGGTAATAGAAAGGCTTAATCACCGTTTCTGACAGGCGCAGAAGATCGTTGCGCTTAATCATCTCGCACATCATAGCCGGCCCCATTCCACCGGGGGCGAGGCTGATAATGCCGTTCATATTGCTGATGGCGGTGATGATTTTTTCGTTTGCGATGATAATCCCGCAGCGGCTACCCGGCAGGCCCAGCTTGGAGAGGCTCATGCACAGCACGATATTCGGATTCCACAGCGGCCTGGCGTCGCTGAAAATAATCCCCGGGAACGGAACGCCGTAGGCGTTATCAATCACCAACGGGATGCCGTGCTGGTTGGCCAGCGCATCCAGCTTGATCAGCTCATCGTCGGTGATCACGTTACCCGTTGGGTTGGTGGGGCGGGAAACGCAGATCATTCCCGTCTCGTCCGTGACCTGCAAATGTTCGAAATCCACGTGGTATTTAAACTGGCCTTCCGGCAGCAGCTCAATATTCGGGCGAGTGGCGACAAACAGATCTTCTTCGAGGCCGGAATCGGCGTAGCCGATGTACTCGGGCGTTAACGGAAACAGCACTTTACGGGTGGTTCCATCCGCACGACGGCCTGCGAAGAGGTTAAACAAGTAGAAAAACGCGCTCTGACTGCCGTTTGTCAGTGCAATATTCTGTGGTTCGATCTCCCAACCCAGTTCATCACGCAGCATCTGCGCCAGCAGGGCCAGCAGCTCGCTTTTACCCTGCGGACCGTCATAATTACAAAGCGCATCAAGGGCTTTGCCGCTGTTCAGCATGTCGGCCAGCAGGCTATGGAAGTAATCATTCATTTCCGGAATCTGTGCGGGATTGCCGCCGCCCAGCATGATGGCGCCCGGCGTACGCAGGCCGTCATTGAGGTCTTCCATCAAGCGGGTGATGCCCGAATGACGGGTAAATTTGTCGCCAAAAAGTGAAAATGTCATCGCGATTAGTCTGTCGGTATTCCAGGAAAGTGGGTAACCATAACGCCAGTGCAGACAGGGTGCAAATCGAGGTATCAGGAAGATATTTTGTTTTTATGCTGTGAGAGAAAATATTTTTGGATGTTTATCCTGAAAAGGCTCCCCCGAACGTCAGGGGAGCCATGGGTCAGAAAGCTACTGCTGACCTGCCCATACCACCATCACTTTGTCATCGCCGTTCTCGCGAATAAAGCCGTAGCCTTTCGCCATCGATAGCGTGGTTTGTTTACCCATGCCAATCGCCGGGTGACGGGCGCGGAACTGGCCCAGTTTCTCCCAGTGGGTCACGCTGCGCGCGGCTTTGCCGTTGACGTCCTGCCAGTTCATATCTGAACGCGTCCCCTGAAGCGGATCGGAGCCGGTCGGACCGAACGGTCGTGAGGATTCATCGCCGTAGAAGATCTGCACTGCGCCAGGCGCGAGCAGCAGCAGTTCCGCCGCCGTGCTGCCGCCTTCGCGGAACAGGCTGGTATCGTGTGAGGAGAGGTAGCTTAATACATTGAAATCCTGAAGCTTCTCCGCCATATGTTGCCAGGTGAGGTCTATGTTCGCCAGGCAGCTTGTCGCTTTCGCCGCCTGATCCTGGTAATCAAAGTTCAGCATGGCGTCAAAGCCGTGGCGATAGTAGTCGCTCTGCATCACGCCGTGGCCCCAGGCTTCGCCGGTCATCCAGAACGGCGCGTTATCCAGCGCTTTGTCCGGATTGGCTTTTTTCCATTCCGCCAGCGCTTCAGTGGCCTGAGTTTTTAATTGCAGCCAGGCGGCCTGCTCGACGTGCTTGGCGGTATCGACGCGGAAGCCGTCGATACCGTAATCGCGCACCCATTGGCTCAGCCAGTGGGTCAGATAATCGCGCGGCGTATAGCCGGGGATCGCTTTGGCCGCGGTATCCGGCTTATGGCGATAGAAGTTCGGCAGGCCGGATGGCTCCGTGGATTCGGTTTTCAGATCCGGCAGGAAGGCCAGCGACATGGTCAGGTCGTCAAAGCCGGGGTTGTCGTAGTCGCCGATATCGGTGCGGATCCATTTTTTACCCCACCATTTCTCCCATCCGGCTTTGTCGCTGAAGTTGATGTAATCGTTAAAGCTGTGCCAGCTTTGGCCCGCGCGGGGCTTCCAGTCGGTCCAGCGCTCTCCGAAGGTCTTTTTCAGTTCATCTCCCTGGATGTACAGCGAGCCGAACTGAAACTCCTGCATATCGGCCAGGGTCGCGTAGCCGGTATGGTTCATCACCACGTCGAACAGAATGCGGATCCCGCGCTTGTGGGCTTCATCGACGAGGCGACGCAGATCGTCTTCCGTCCCCATATTAGCATCCAGCTTCGTCCAGTCCTGGATGTAATAGCCGTGATAGGCGTAGTGCGGGAAATCGCCTTTCGTACCGCCGCCGACCCAGCCGTGGATTTGTTCCAGCGGCGAGCTGATCCAAAGGGCGTTGACGCCTAGCTGCTGGAGGTAATCCAGTTTGCTGGTCAGGCCCTGCAGGTCGCCGCCGTGGAAGGTGCCAATTTCCTGCATGCCGTCTTTGTGGCGGCCATAGCTATTGTCGTTGGCCGGGTTGCCGTTGACAAAGCGATCGGTCAGGACGAAATAGACGGTGGCGTTATGCCAGTTGAACGGCGCGGCGGCTTCCGTTTCCGCGCGTTCAAGCAGCAGCAGACCATTGCTGTTGAATGCCGGCTGGAGGGTAATTTTACCGCCGCTGACGGTCGCGATATTGCCGCTGTAGAAATCGCGAACTTGACTGCCTTCGGCGAAGGATTTGCTGACGTCAATGGTGAGCGGCTTGCCATCCCATTTCGGACACTGTTTCATCTGCGGCGCGGCGGCGGCGGTCTGCTTCTCCTCCAGAGAGACCATCAGGGTTGGCGTACCTGAACGGGTATCGACTTCCAGTGTATAGCGGCCATCGCGGAATACGCGCCACTGCGGCGCCGGATCGCGGCAAGGCTCCATAGAGAGCATCTGGTTGAGCTTGATCGCGCCGGCAGGCTGCCAGCACTGTTGGTCAAACGTAATCCGCAGAGGGCGCGTACCCTTTGCTACCTCGTTTTGACTGATAAATCTGCCGGTGCCTTCTTCGGTAAAGGCGGGGAAATCTGCGGTAGTCCAGGCGGCGAAGGCCATCCCAGGCAACAGCAGCGACGCAAGCGCAGCGAGTTTCATTCCGGAGTCCTGTGTGCGGTTTTTTGTTCAGTTTGCGCGTCCGGCAGTCCCATGAACTCATCCCAGCGGCGCTTTTCCAGGGAGGATGGAAAAGGGTGAGTGATCGCGTTCAAAAAATGAGCAAAAAATGAGAAGGTAGTCGCATTTTTGTACTGTTGTCAGGATGCGGAAACCGATTTCAGATGACAGCTTTTCGGAATTGGACTATTTCTGTGGGTGCGTCATCTGGGTATTTTTGATACTATTCGCGATTCAACTATCGATTTTTTGTGAAAAACAAGGCGTTGGAATGATTGCATCCGACCAGGAGACCTAATGATATCGACTCCCATTCGACGATATGGGGCCGCGATACTCATGTTACTTACCTGCATATTTTCAGGTAGTGTGCTGGCAACAACACACACAGCAACAACGAGTCATAAAGCCCCAATCGTTAAGAAGCAAAGTACCGTTAAAGTAAACAAGGTAAGCAGTAAACAAGAGTATTCTCGCAATAGTGTAAAGAGCAGTTCACTTCCTGATTTGCGAAAATACCCTTCCGGGACACCAAGGAAAAAAGCGTTTCTCCGGACGGTAATGCCTTATATTACGAAACAGAATCAGGTGATTACCGCCGATCGTAACTGGCTTGTTTCAAAGCAGTACGATGCGCGCTGGTCGCCAAGTGAGCGTACTCGACTGAAAGAGATCGCCTCTCGCTATAAAGTGAAGTGGTCCGGCAATACTCGCCATATTCCATGGAACTCGTTGCTTGAGCGCGTCGACATTATCCCGAATAGCATGGTTGCCACCATGGCAGCGGCGGAAAGCGGCTGGGGAACGTCAAAGCTGGCGCGGGTGAACAACAATCTGTTTGGTATGAAGTGTGGCGGTGGAAACTGCCGCGGCGCGGTGAAGGGCTACTCCCAATTTGATTCGGTGGAAGAGTCCGTTCAGGCCTATGTCCGAAATCTGAATACGCATCCGGCCTACTCGTCATTCCGTAAATCGCGTGCGCAGCTGCGTAAAGCCGATCAGGAAGTGACCGCCAGCACGATGATTCATAAGCTGAAGGGCTATTCGACCAAAGGGTCGAGCTATAACAACTATCTCTTCGCGATGTATCAGGATAACCAGCGGTTGATAGCCGCGCATATGTAATGGATTATCCATGACATTATTAATGCCCGGCGCGTAAGCCCGGGCATTTTTCTTTGCGCGCTACATCATCACTTCGCTGTGCCGGTCGCGGTACTCCTTCGGCGTCACGTCGTACTCTTTCTTAAACACCGAGTAGAAATACTGCAGCGAGGGATAGCCGCACATCTGTGAGATTTCGTTAATCGAAAGGGTGGTCGATACCAGCAGGCTGCGCGCTTTTTCCAGTTTTTCGCTGTGGATCACCGTATGAATGGTCTCGCCGACTTCCTCTTTGAAGCGCTTTTCCAGGTTCGAGCGGGAAATACCCACGGCGTCCAGCACCTGCTCCACTTTTATCCCTTTACAGGCGTGGTTACGAATATAGTGCATCGCCTGGATAACCGAGGGGTCGGTGAGCGAACGGTAGTCGGTGGAGCGGCGTTCTACCACGCGCATCGGTGGGATAAGCTGACGCTGAAGCGGCAGCTCTTCATTCTCCAGCAGGCGATGCAGCAGCTTTGCCGCCTGGTAGCCCATCTGACGGGTGCCCTGCGCAACGGAGGAGAGGGCCACGCGCGACAGGTAGCGGGTCAGCTCTTCGTTATCTATGCCGATAACGCACAGCTTTTCCGGTACCGGAATATGCAGGCGCTCGCAGGCCTGTAATACGTGGCGGGCGCGGGCGTCGGTAACGGCGATGATGCCGGTTTGCGGCGGCAGGGTTTGCAGCCAGTCGGCGAGGCGGTTTTGCGCATGCTGCCAGTTTTCGGGCGCCGTCTCTAGACCCTGATAGACCACGCCGCGATATTTCTCTCTGGCGACCAGCTGGCAAAACGCGTGTTCGCGCTCGGCGGCCCAGCCCTTACAGCTGGAAGCGGGCAGGCCGTAAAAGGCGAAGCGGTTGATGCCTTTTTCTTTGAGGTGTAGAAAGGCGCTCTCGACCAGCGCGGCGTTGTCGGTGGCGATATAGTGAACCGGCGGATAGCATTCCGGCCGGTGAAAGGAGCCGCCAACGCCGACAATCGGCACATTGACGTCGATCAGCAGATTTTCAATTTCCGGATCGTCATAATCAGCAATGACGCCGTCGCCTAACCACTCCTTGATGTTTTCAATCCGCGCCCGAAAATCTTCCTCAATGAAGATATCCCATTCCAATTGCGATGCCTGAAGATACTCGCCAACGCCCTCAACGACCTGACGGTCATAGGCCTTGTTGGCGTTGAATAACAGCGTAATACGGTGACGCTTTTCAAACATAGTGTTGTTCCTGGTCTCTCTTGCAGGCCATACAATACCGGCCAATGCCCGGATTATTTCAAGTTACTTGTGCCTAAGTTTGGCTGTAGCGCAAATAATTCGGGCATTTTTTTTCACTGTCCTCAGTTCCGACGTTTAGTGGCTGAATCCATCCACACCGCGAGCAATAAAATGACCCCTTTGACGATGTACTGCCAGAAGGTGGCGACGTCCATCATGCTCATGCCGTTATCCAGCGCGGACATGATGAAAGCGCCCATGACTGCGCCCGCGACGCTGCCAATGCCGCCGGCCAGGCTGGTACCGCCGATCACGCAGGCGGCGATGGCGTCCAGTTCGGCGATGTTGCCGGCGGAAGGGGAACCGGCGCCCAGGCGCGAGCTGAGAATCAACCCGGCGATCGCCACCATCAGGCCGTTAATGGCGAACACCGCCAGCTTGGTGCGCTCCACGCTGATACCGGATAAACGCGCGGCCTCCAGGTTGCCGCCGATGGCGTAGATGCGGCGCCCAAACGCGGTACGGGTGGCCATAAACATGCCCGCCAGCAGCAGCGCGGCGAGGATCAGTACCGGCGTCGGGACGCCGCGATAGTCGTTTAACAACCAGATGGCGCCCAGCACGATAACGGCGGTGATCGTCTGACGGCCAACGGTTGAGGCGGAGGCGGGCGTGGAGAGGCCCAGAGCCTGGCGTCGCATACGGCCGCGCCACTGCCAGATAATAAATGCCGCCATACCCAGCACGCCGATGCCAAAGCCAATACCATCAGGTAGATAGCTCTGGCCGATTTGCGACATCGCCGGGCTGGTGGGAGAGACGGTGGTGCCGTTGGTGATGCCTATCAGAATACCGCGAAATGCCAGCATCCCGGCGAGCGTCACGATAAACGAGGGGACCTTACGATAGGCAACCCACCAACCGTTCCAGGCCCCCAGCAGCAGACCCAGGACCAGGGTAACCACAATTGTCAGCGGTAGCGGCCAACCGAGCCAGACGTCAAAGATTGCCGCCGCGCCGCCGAGCAGGCCCATCATTGAGCCCACGGAGAGGTCGATCTCGGCGGAAATAATCACAAACACCATGCCGACCGCGAGAATGCCGGTGATAGCGGTCTGGCGCAGCAGGTTGGAGATATTACGCGCGCTCAGATAAGCGCCTTCGGTAGTCCAGGTGAAAAACAGCATAATGGCCACGATGGCGGCGATCATCACGAATACCTGGAGGTTCATCCCCTTCAGCCCTGACAGCGCGCCGGCAGTAGGCGGGGTGAGTTTCATTTCAGACGACGTGTTCTTCGACATGGCGTTCGCTCCTCAGTGCGGCTTCCATTACCTGTTCCTGGGTCAGACCCTGGTTGATCAAATTAGCCTTCAGCTTACCCTCATGCATCACCAGCACCCGGTCGCTTAGGCCAAGCACTTCGGGCAGCTCGGATGAAATGACAATGACGGCGATCCCCTGCTGCACCAGCTGATTAATCAGCTTGTAGATTTCATACTTGGCGCCGATGTCGATGCCGCGGGTAGGCTCATCGAGTATCAGAATGCGCGGGTTCAGTAGCAGGCAGCGGGCGAGGATCGCCTTTTGCTGATTGCCGCCGCTCAGACGACCGATCGCCAGCTCCGGCGATGAGGTTTTGATCTTCAAACGCTGGATGGATTGCTGAATACAGTGCTGCTCTCCGGCATCGTCAAGACTGCTCAGCGGACCGGTAAACTGGTTTAACGCGGCGAGGGTGATGTTTTTACCCACTGCCATAACTGGCACGATGCCGTCTTTCTTCCTGTCTTCCGGCACCATGGCGATGCCCTGGGCAATAGCCTGCTGGCAGCTGTGAATCGTCACCTGCTTGCCATCAATAAAGATTTTTCCTTGCCAGCGGCCCGGCCAGACACCGAACAGGCACTGCACCGCTTCGGTTCGGCCCGCGCCGACCAACCCGGCGATCCCCAGAATTTCGCCGCGCCGTAGCGAGAAGGAGACGTCATTGACGCGCTTAATGTGGCGATTCACCGGGTGCCAGGCCGTCAGGTTCTCCACCCGCAGGATTTCCTCGCCGCAGCTGTGGGCTTCGCTCGGGTAGAGGGCGGTAAGCTCGCGGCCGACCATCATGGTGATAATGTCATCTTCGCTCATGCCGTCAGCGTTGCGGGTGCCAATATGCTGCCCATCGCGGATCACGCAGATGGTGTCGGAGATGGCTTTGACTTCATTGAGCTTGTGGGAAATGTAAATGCAGGCAATACCGTGATTTTGCAGATCGCGAATAATATTCAGCAGAATTGCCGTCTCTTGTTCCGTTAATGAGGCGGTGGGTTCGTCGAGAATTAACAACCGCACCTGCTTGTTCAGCGCTTTTGCTATTTCAACCAACTGCTGCTGACCAAGGCCTAAATCGCCGACGCGGGTGTCGGGTGATATGGCTAAATTGACCTGGGCCAGCAGCTTCTCGCAGCGCAAAGTCATGGTTTCATAATCCAGCAGACCGTGGCGGGAGATTTCCGCGCCGAGAAAAATATTCTCCAGAACGGTCAGATGTTTTACCAGCGCCAGCTCCTGATGAATGATGGCAATCCCTTTGCGCTCGGTATCGCGTATATGGCCCGGCCGCAACGTTTCCCCGGAAAAAATAATCTCTCCCTCATAGCTACCGTGCGGATATATTCCGCAAAGGACCTTCATGAGCGTGGACTTACCGGAGCCGTTTTCGCCGCACAGCGAGACCACTTCTCCGGCGTTAAGCCGCAGACTGACATTATCAATCGCCTTCACCGTACCGAAGGTTTTAGTAATGTTTTTCATTTCGAGTAACCAGGACATAGAGACTCCACATAAGCGATATCCGGCTGAATGGGGCAACGCCCCCGGGAGAGGGCGTCAGAGATTACAGCTCGCTTTTTTTGTGGAAACCGTCTTTGATCACCGTCTGATCAATGTTGTCTTTATTGACCTCAATGGGGGTCAGCAGCCGTGACGGGACATCTTTCAGCCCATTGTTGAGCGTGGAATCGGCCTGCGGCTGCTTGTCGTTGCCTAGTTCGACGGCGATTTCAGCCGCGGTGGTGGCAAGGGTGGTGATAGGTTTATAGACGGTCATCGTTTGGGTGCCGGCGATAATGCGCTTCACGCCGGCGAGGTCGGCATCCTGTCCTGATATGGCGACTTTGCCTGCGAGTCCCTGGGCGCTTAATGCCTGGATGGCGCCTCCAGCGGTGGCGTCGTTGGAGGCGACGACCGCATCAATTTTATTGTTGTTGGCGGTCAGGGCGTTTTCCATAATTTTCAACGCATTTTCCGGTAACCATCCGTCGACCCATTGATCGCCGACGATTTTAATTTTCCCTTCATCAACATAAGGCTTGAGGACTTTCATTTGTCCGGCACGGAAAAGCTTGGCGTTATTGTCCACCGGCGAGCCGCCCATCAAGAAATAGTTACCCTGAGGCACTTTATCGACCAGACTTTGCGCCTGCATTTCACCCACTTTTTCATTATTAAATGAAATATAAAAATCAATGTCGGCGTTATTGATAAGACGATCGTAGGCGAGAACTTTAATTCCCTCCTGTTTCGCCTCTTTTATGACATTGCTCAGCACCTGGCCGTTATAGGGAATAATCACCAGAACGTCGACGCCACGGTTGATCATATTTTCGATTTGCGACATTTGCGTTTCTTCGTTGCCATTGGCTGACTGGACGAATACTTTTGCACCTAATGATTCTGCTTTGTTGACAAAAATATCGCGATCTTTTTGCCAGCGTTCAAGACGCAAGTCGTCAATCGCCATGCCAATTTTAACTTCTTTAGCAATGCCCGACAGGCTGGTGAGGAGGAGTGAAGCGCAGAGCGTTAGGCAAAGGTTCTTTATCTTCATAATAATAACACCTTTTTTGTAAAGTGCAGGATAAGACGAACGATAAAAACAAACGGCCTGATACGTAGCAGATTTTTAACGCGGAAAGGAACGCTGGCAATTATCTATGCTTATTTTGCCGTTATGAAATTTTGTTTATTTGTTAATTTATGACCGCGATCGTACTTTAATAATTAGTTCTCACCGTATTTCATTGATCTTTCGTGGCGGAAGCGGCGGAATGGGGCCGCTGACGTATTATTTTTGCGACCTGGCGCACGTTTGTGGATTCTCTCAATCACGGTGTGAAATAACGTAATTGAGGAAACTAAAAAGAGAATTCTATATTGGCTTATGACTTATTACTCGCCGCATCCCTGAATATGGAGTTCATTATGCAGACCTATTTTGATCAGCTCGATCGCGTTCGTTATGAAGGCCCGAAATCCGCTAACCCACTGGCTTTCCGTCATTACAACCCGGATGAGCTGGTGCTGGGCAAACGGATGGAAGACCATTTACGCTTTGCGGCCTGCTACTGGCACACCTTCTGCTGGAACGGTGCCGATATGTTCGGCGTGGGCTCCTTTAACCGCCCGTGGCAGCAGCCGGGTGAAGCAATGGAAATGGCGAAACGTAAAGCCGATGTCGCTTTTGAGTTTTTCCATAAACTGAACGTACCGTACTACTGCTTCCACGACGTCGACGTTTCTCCTGAAGGGGCATCGCTGAAAGAGTATGCCAATAACTTCGCACAAATGGTTGATGTGCTTGCGGAAAAACAGCAGCAAAGCGGCGTCAAGCTGCTGTGGGGCACGGCAAACTGCTTTACGAACCCGCGTTACGGCGCCGGTGCGGCAACCAATCCGGATCCGGAAGTGTTCAGTTGGGCGGCGACCCAGGTGGTGACCGCGATGGATGCGACCCACAAACTGGGTGGTGAAAACTACGTCCTGTGGGGCGGTCGCGAAGGCTATGAAACCCTGCTGAACACCGACCTGCGTCAGGAACGCGAGCAGATTGGCCGCTTCATGCAGCTGGTCGTGGAGCATAAACATAAAATCGGCTTCCAGGGTACGCTGCTGATTGAACCGAAACCGCAGGAGCCCACCAAGCATCAGTACGATTACGACGCGTCTACCGTCTACGGCTTCCTGAAACAGTTCGGCCTGGAAAAAGAGATCAAGCTGAATATCGAAGCGAACCACGCGACGCTGGCCGGCCACACGTTCCACCACGAAATTGCTACCGCCATCGCCCTCGGCCTGTTTGGTTCCGTTGACGCTAACCGCGGCGACCCGCAGCTGGGCTGGGATACTGACCAGTTCCCGAACAGCGTTGAAGAGAACGCGCTGGTGATGTACGAAATCCTTAAAGCGGGCGGCTTTACCACCGGCGGCCTGAACTTTGATGCTAAAGTGCGTCGTCAGAGCACCGACAAATACGACCTGTTCTACGGCCACATCGGCGCGATGGACACCATGGCGCTGGCGCTGAAAGTCGCTGCCCGTATGATTGAAGGCGGCGAGCTGGATAAACGCGTTGCCAAACGCTATGCCGGCTGGAACGGCGAGCTGGGTCAGCAGATCCTCAAAGGCCAGATGAACCTGGCGGACATCGCCCAGTATGCCACTCAGCATAACCTGGCGCCGCAGCACCAGAGCGGCCATCAGGAACTGCTTGAAAACGTGGTTAACCGCTACCTTTTTGATCGCTGATGATGGCGAAAATGCCCGGCGGGTCCGGGCATTGGTTTAACCGATGCTTTATTCCCGTTAGTAAGGAGAGGCTGTATGTATATCGGGATTGATCTGGGCACCTCGGGCGTTAAGGCCATTCTGCTCAACGAGCAGGGCGAGGTCGTGGCTTCGCACACCGAAAAGCTCAACGTGTCGCGTCCGCACCCTTTATGGTCTGAACAAGATCCTGAGCACTGGTGGCTGGCGACGGACCGCGCGATGAAAGCGCTGGGCGCGCAGCACTCTTTGCGCGCGGTTAAAGCGTTGGGCATTGCGGGTCAGATGCACGGCGCGACGCTGCTCGATAAGCAACAGCGCGTCCTGCGCCCGGCGATCTTGTGGAATGATGGCCGCTGCGGCGAGGAGTGTGCGCTGCTGGAGGAGGAAGTCAGCCGTTCGCGACAGATCACCGGTAATCTGATGATGCCGGGATTTACCGCGCCGAAGCTGTTGTGGGTGCAACGTCACGAGCCTGAGATTTTTAGGCAAGTCGATAAGGTTCTGCTGCCAAAAGATTATTTACGTTTGCGTATGACCGGTGAGTTTGCCAGCGATATGTCCGATGCCGCCGGAACGATGTGGATGGACGTGGCGCGCCGCGACTGGAGCGATGAAATGCTCGCCGCCTGTGGGTTGAGCCGCGATAACATGCCAGCGCTTTTCGAAGGATGCGAAGTGACGGGCTCGCTGCGCCCGGCCGTCGCGCAAGCGTGGAATATGCCGGAAGTATTGGTGGTGGCCGGCGGCGGCGACAACGCGGCGGGAGCGGTTGGCGTAGGTATGGCGGATGCGGGCCAGGCGATGCTGTCGCTGGGGACCTCGGGCGTCTACTTTGCCGTCAGCGACGGCTTTCTTAGCAAACCGGAAAGCGCCGTTCACAGCTTCTGCCACGCGTTGCCCGGGCGCTGGCATCTGATGTCGGTCATGCTGAGCGCGGCTTCCTGCCTTGATTGGGCGGCGACATTAACTGGCCTGGGCACGGTTCCGGCGCTGATTGCGGCAGCGGAAGCGGCGAACGACGATGCCGATCCGGTCTGGTTCTTGCCTTATCTCTCGGGTGAACGCACGCCGCACAACAATCCGCAGGCGAAAGGCGTCTTTTTCGGCCTGACTCATCAACACGGTCCGGCGGAGCTGGCGCGGGCGGTGCTGGAGGGAGTCGGTTATGCTCTGGCGGACGGCATGGATGTGGTTCACGCCTGCGGCGTCAAACCGGAGAGCGTCACGCTGATTGGCGGCGGCGCGCGCAGCGCCTACTGGCGGCAAATGCTGGCGGATATAAGCGGCCAGCAGCTTGATTTCCGCACCGGCGGCGATGTCGGACCGGCGCTTGGCGCGGCGCGGCTGGCGCAGCTGGCGCTGCATCGAAATGTCGCGTTTTCCGATCTGCTCCCGCAGCTCCCGCTGGAACAGGCTCATCTTCCGGATGCCGAACGCTTTGCGCGTTACGCACCTCGTAGGGAAACTTTCCGCCAGATTTATCAGCAGCTTTTACCGCTGATGTCCTGAAACATTCGCCCCTTTCACGGGGCGAATTCATCTAATGAATATTTTTAAAATCATCTAGTTATCGAGTGTATTGATATATTCCGAATTTGTCGTTTCAGATGCGAAAAGTGCGGATAATCACGTTCTGGCAGTACACAATGGGGCCTGTCTTATGCCAGGGAGGCCTCATGAAAAATAATATTATTCCTAAGCTATTGATGTCCCTTGGGGCACTGGTTTATCTGCTGGGGATCTGGCGCACCTGTCCGTTATTTAGCGGCAAGGGCTATTTTCTCGGCGTTCTGGTGATGGGCATGTTCGCGATTTTAGCGCATCAACGTACGATGCAGGAGAAGGGGCCAGACGATGGCTTTGCTTCGCTGTGCCGCCTTGTGCTCCTGCTGTCGGTCGGTTTACTGATGGTCGGCGCCTGGTTCGTACCCGCCGGATGGAACGAGAAGATCATCTACGTGGCGGCCTGGTTTGTGTGCTTATACGGCGTTTCCGCGATGCCCCAGAAAGCGCTGGACGCACAGGCTGCGCAGAAAGATTCCTCAGAACGGCCTTAACTGACAAAGCGGCGGACATCAAACCGCTGAACCAGCATTGAGAGCAATAAACTTCCCAGCAGCGCAGCGCTGAATATCCAGACAATATCTAATAACGGCCAGCGGGACAGCGCCAGTCCGCTGGCGCGGAGCGCGTGGATAATCAACGCATGAAAACCGTAAATCCCTAATGAATGGCGTGCAATCAGCGCAATAAGAGGCAACTCACGCGTATTCAGCGTATTTTTTACCAGCGTCAGAAGCGCTATCGCGCAAACAAAAACCGCGGGACCGCAATATAAATACCAGGTATCGCCAAAGTCGCCGCGCCAGCGCAGTTCGTGCAGCGTACCGCGTGATATGACCCATACTCCCGCGATGAAAAGGCCAGCGCTGAGCGCAGTCAGCCATTTTTTATCGCTATTCATCATACCGATTGCCCGGCCTAACACGCCATACATCACATAGTAGAACGTATCCCCGTTGATATAGAGATTGATCGGCAGCCACTCGACTCCTCCCGCTTTCACCGCCACCATATTAGGATTCGCCAAAAGCCCGATGATCGCCATCAGCGCCAGCAGCATCTTGCCGCTAACCGGTTTGACCTGAACCAGCGGTGAAAGCAGGTAAATGACGACGATTGCGAAGAAAAACCACAGATGGTAGAACACCGGTTTTTGCAGCAAATTCTTCAGCGATAGCTCAACGTTGATGTGGGTAAACAGGGTGATATAGAGCAGCGACAGCGCGCTATAAAAGAGGATGCACAGCGCGATGCGCAAAAAGTGCCGGGGCTGGGCGCTGCGCTCGCCGAAAAACAGATAGCCTGAAATCATGAAAAATAGCGGCACGCTGACGCGAGACGCGGAGTTGAGGATATTGGCTACATCCCACGTCAGCAGACTGACGGTGTGCGGGTGCGTGATATACCAGGTGGTGCTATGAATCATGACGACCATCAGGCAGGCAATACCGCGCAAATGGGTAATCCAGTGTATTTTTTCCTGCATCAGTACCTCTGTTTCTCCTTCTCAGACAGGGTCTGACTGCCCTTATCCGCTTGTATCGCAGTGGAATAATCCGAGTTTTTCATCATAGACTTGTCGAGGTGTGGTCCAATTCGCACAATGAGCCGGTTATTTAACGTAACCTGCACGATAACAATTTACTAACAAGGCGGTCGAGAAAAAATGGTGATGAAATATGCGTTTTCTGGACTGCTGCTGTGCATGCTTGCGGGCTGTAGCGCAACGCCGCCTCAGCCAGCGCAGAAGGCGCAAAAAGCGCGGATAACGCCGCAGGCAACACTCAATATGGCGCAGCTGTGCAAGGATAATGCCGCCGTACGTTACAGTACAGGCGTGCGTCAGATTGACGTCAGCCATTTCGAACAGTTCCGGGGGAGCTACGAGCTTTCGGGCAAGACTGCGCGGAATGAACGCTTTATCTGTTCTTTTGACCCGGACGGGCAGTTTTTGCATCTTTCCATGCGCTAGATGCGCCCGCGATGGCGCTTATTTCCGCAATTTTCCCTAAACAATCCCGTTTCATACTGTATATCTCGCAGCCAGCGGGTATACTGGCTCCTTCCTTTAAATCCACACGTATCCAGCACGAAATCATATGCAAAAGTTTGATACCAGGACCTTCCAGGGCCTGATCCTGACCTTACAGGATTACTGGGCTCGCCAGGGCTGCACCATTGTTCAACCACTGGACATGGAAGTCGGCGCAGGCACTTCTCACCCAATGACCTGCTTACGCGCATTGGGCCCAGAGCCGATGGCAACCGCCTACGTGCAGCCTTCCCGCCGTCCGACCGATGGTCGCTACGGTGAAAACCCGAACCGTTTACAGCACTACTATCAGTTCCAGGTGGTGATAAAACCTTCTCCGGATAATATTCAGGAGCTGTACCTTGGGTCTCTGAAAGAGCTGGGTATGGATCCGACCATCCACGACATTCGCTTCGTTGAAGACAACTGGGAAAACCCGACGCTGGGTGCCTGGGGTCTGGGTTGGGAAGTGTGGCTGAATGGTATGGAAGTGACGCAGTTCACCTACTTCCAGCAGGTTGGCGGCCTGGAGTGCAAGCCGGTAACCGGCGAGATCACCTACGGTCTGGAGCGCCTGGCGATGTATATCCAGGGTGTTGACAGCGTTTACGATCTGGTCTGGAGCGATGGCCCGCTGGGTAAAACTACCTACGGCGACGTATTCCATCAGAACGAAGTGGAGCAATCCACCTATAACTTCGAATACGCCGACGTGGATTTCCTGTTCTCCTGCTTCGAGCAGTATGAGAAAGAAGCCCAGCAGCTGCTGGCGCTGGAAAACCCGCTACCGCTGCCTGCTTACGAACGCATTCTGAAAGCCGCCCATAGCTTTAACCTGCTGGACGCGCGTAAAGCCATCTCCGTCACCGAGCGTCAGCGCTATATTCTGCGCATTCGCACCCTGACCAAAGCAGTGGCTGAAGCTTACTATGCTTCCCGTGAAGCCCTTGGCTTCCCGATGTGCAACAAGAATAAATAAGAGGCGGCCATGTCTGAGAAAACTTTCCTGGTGGAAATCGGCACTGAAGAGCTGCCACCAAAAGCCCTGCGCAGCCTGGCTGAATCCTTTGCTGCGAACGTGACCGCGGAGCTGGATAACGCCGGCCTCGCGCACGGTAAAGTTGAATGGTTCGCCGCGCCGCGCCGTCTGGCGCTGAAAGTGGCGAATCTGGCGGCTGCGCAAGCAGACCGTGAAGTCGAAAAACGCGGTCCGGCGATTGCCCAGGCGTTTGACGCCGAAGGTAAACCGAGCAAAGCGGCTGAAGGCTGGGCGCGCGGCTGCGGTATTACCGTCGATCAGGCTGAACGTCTGGCGACCGATAAAGGCGAATGGCTGCTGTATCGTGCCCACGTGAAAGGCGAGAGCACCGAAGCGCTGCTGCCGAACATGATCGCTACCTCGCTGGCGAAGCTGCCGATCCCGAAACTGATGCGCTGGGGCGCGTCTGACGTGCACTTCGTGCGTCCGGTTCACACCGTGACCCTGCTGCTGGGCGACAAAGTGATCCCGGCAACGATTCTGGGCGTACAGTCCGACCGGATTATTCGCGGCCATCGCTTTATGGGCGAGGCGGAGTTCACCATCGATTCTGCCGATCAATACCCAGAAATCCTGCGTGAGCGCGGTAAAGTGATTGCGGATTACGCTGAGCGTAAAGCCAAAATCAAAGCCGATGCCGAAGAAGCGGCGCGCAAAATTGGCGGTAACGCCGATTTGAGCGAAAGCCTGCTGGAAGAAGTCACTTCCCTGGTGGAATGGCCGGTGGTATTGACCGCGAAGTTCGAAGAGAAATTCCTTGCAGTGCCTGCCGAAGCGCTGGTTTATACCATGAAGGGCGACCAGAAGTACTTCCCGGTTTACGACAACGCGGGCAAGCTGCTGCCAAACTTTATCTTCGTGGCCAACATCGAATCGAAAGATCCGACCCAGATTATTTCCGGTAACGAGAAAGTAGTTCGTCCGCGTCTTGCGGATGCGGAGTTCTTCTTCAATACCGACCGCAAAAAGCGTCTGGAAGACAATCTGCCGCGTCTGCAAACCGTACTGTTCCAGCAGCAACTGGGTACGCTGCGCGACAAGACCGATCGCATTCAGGCGCTGGCCGGCTGGATTGCCGGGCAGATTGGCGCAGACGTTAACCACGCGACCCGCGCGGGCCTGCTGTCCAAGTGCGATCTGATGACCAACATGGTCTTCGAATTTACCGATACTCAGGGCGTGATGGGGATGCACTACGCGCGCCATGATGGCGAAGCGGAAGATGTGGCGGTTGCCCTGAATGAGCAATATCAGCCGCGCTTTGCCGGTGACGCCCTGCCGTCAAATCCGGTTGCTTGCGCGCTGGCGATTGCCGACAAGATGGATACTCTCGCGGGTATCTTCGGGATTGGTCAGCACCCTAAAGGCGACAAAGATCCGTTCGCGCTGCGCCGCGCTGCGCTGGGCGTGCTGCGTATCATTGTTGAGAAGAACCTCAATCTGGATCTGCAGACCCTCACCGAAGAAGCGGTGCGCCTGTACGGCGATAAGCTGACGAACGGCAACGTGGTCGATGATGTTATCGACTTCATGCTGGGACGCTTCCGCGCCTGGTATCAGGACGAAGGCTACACCGTCGATACCATTCAGGCGGTACTGGCGCGTCGTCCGACCCGTCCGGCAGACTTCGATGCGCGCATGAAGGCGGTTTCGCACTTCCGTACCCTCGAAGAGTCCTCCGCGCTGGCGGCGGCGAACAAGCGCGTTTCCAATATTCTGGCGAAATCGGACGTTACGCTGAACGATATCGTTCACGCCTCCGTGTTGAAAGAAGCGGCTGAAATCAAACTGGCAGGCAATTTAGTCGTGCTGCGCGATAAGCTGCAGCCGTACTTCGCCGAAGGGCGTTACCAGGATGCGCTGATCGAGCTGGCGTCCCTGCGCGAGCCGGTTGATGAATTCTTCGAGAACGTGATGGTCAACGCCGAAGACCAGAACGTGCGCGTGAACCGTTTGACGCTGTTGTCCAAACTGCGCGATCTGTTCCTGCAGGTAGCGGATATTTCCCTGTTGCAGTAAGCGTATCGCTAATAATAAAAAAACCTGCCTCAGTGCAGGTTTTTTTATGCGTATACTATAAATAAGCGAACCATTAATAATTCTCTGATCAATATTTTTGTTCAATATATAGATTCAAGAAAAATATTTTAGGAATATGCCAGCGCAGTCTGTTCAGATATTTGCGGTAGAATAGTTGTGGGTGTTTGAGACTGTTTTTCTCAGGCGTTCAGCAGGAGACAAATAGAGAAAAGCCCCACCTGATGATAAATCAAAGTGAGGCTCCCCTATGCATCAACACCATAAGAGTAGCCTCTTACCTGTTGGAAATCAACATCGGAGGCGAGGAATGCCGCAAAAGCATCTGTTGTTTGGCTTAATAGTGATTTGCTTCACTATTTTATTATTCACCTGGATGGTTCGTGATTCACTGTGTGAATTACAGGTCAGACAGGGGAATATCAAGCTGGTGACATTCTTAGCCTGTGAAATTAAACGGTAAGAGCATCTGGCGGGGAGAGATTCCCGCCAGACTTACGGCGTTAGGCATTTTCAATGCACCCTGTTTTTTTCATTAATTAATTATTTTGCCTCCTGATACAGGAGGCTTTTTTTTCGCAACCATCGTCTGTTGAAAAAACAGGCTTGAAAAGTATACCGCAGTATGGCTATCCTATGCTCCGACGAATCCCTCGTCTCACCGGAGAGCACGCGCCAAATGAACAAACACGACTGATGAATTTCGCTCCTTGCTTAGCGCTATTTGCGAGCAGGGGAAGTATTGATTTCATTCAGGAGTGCTTATGGCTCATTGTGCCCAATCCCCCTCTTTTCTTTTGCATCAGGTCACCTGTCAATTTGCGACGGGAGATACGCTTTTTGGTCCGCTGAATTTATCGCTGGAAGGCTCCCTCTGCGGGCTTGTCGGGCGCAATGGCGTCGGTAAAACCCGACTGTTGCGTTTACTGGCGGGCCTGGACTCACCGTCGAGCGGCCATATCGAACGTATGGTTTCGGTAAGCTACGTTGCTCAGCAGCATGCGATGACTCCTGATACGACGCTGGCGGAGTGGCTAAGCTTCGAATTCGTTTTTTCTGCTCTGGCGCGTCTTGAGCGAGGCGAAGGGCGAGTTGACGATCTCGAACGTCTTGATGGCTTTTGGGATCTTCCGGATCGTTTGAATGCAGGCTTCCTGGCCGCTGGCTTAGGGGAATTTTCTCCCGGACGGCTCGCCTCTTCGTTGAGCGGCGGGCAAAGAGTGAAGGCGCAGCTCTGCGCAGCATTCTTGTCCGGCGCGGATTTTCTCCTGCTTGATGAGCCCACCAACCATCTCGACAGACAAGGCCGGGCGTGGTTCTATCAGCAGCTTGAGCAATGGCGCGGCGGCGCGCTTATCGCCAGCCATGACCGCGAGCTGCTGGCCCAAACGCCGCGCATCCTCGAGCTGACGTCCGCAGCTTTGCGCAGCTACGGCGGTAACTATGCGGATTATCAGCAGCAGCGTGAGCTGGAGCAGCAGGCGGCTCGCGCCGCGCTGGAGCATGCCGTCATCGAACGGCGGCGTACTCGCGCAAGGATGCACAAAGAGCATGATGCCTGCCTGCGGCGCTCTGCGCAGACGTTGCGTACTATTGATACGCTAAATATCGCTTCATTCGAGCGGGTTGCTTACAAAGGCGCGGCGAAAGAGCGCCCCGGAACCCTTAAGCGCCAGCATCGTGAACAACGTAGCGCGCTTAACGATGCGGTGGTTCAGGCGCGGGAGCGGGTCGAGGAGGACAGCCCGGTGATGTTTACTCTGCCCGGTAGCCAGGTCGCTGCGGGAAAACAGGTGCTGGAGCTGGAAGCGTTGCGGCTGGCGTATGCGCCTATGGCGCCGCTGAACTGGCGCATGGATGGGCCGATGCGTGTGGCGCTGCGGGGCCCCAACGGCTGCGGTAAGACGACGTTGCTTAAAACGCTGCTGGGCCTGGAGTCGCCGCTTTCAGGACGCTGCCGCTTATCGGTAAACGCGGCGTATCTGGACCAGCATCTGACCCAGCTGGATCTGTCATTATCCGCAATGACGCATCTGAATCTCGGCGATACGCCTTTGGAAGAGGGCGTGCTGCGCAGCCAGCTGGCGCAGCTACAGCTGGGGGCGGACAAAGTCCATTTGCCGCTATCGGCCCTTAGCGGAGGAGAACGCCTGAAGGCGGCGCTGGCCTGCGTGCTCTGGCGGAGGGAAGCCACGCAGCTACTGTTGCTGGATGAGCCCACCAATCATCTCGACCTGGCGTCCACCCAGGCGATTGAAAAAGCGCTGGCGCAGTTTCCCGGCGCGATGCTGGTGGTATCGCATGATGACGCCTTTTTACAGGCGCTGAAGCTGACCCACTGCCTGGAATGGCGGGAAGATGGCTGGCGCTTTGAGCGGCGATAAATGCAAAACCGCCATCCCCGGGATGGCGGTTTCTTATCGCACAAATAAAAAAATCCCCGCCGTTTGGCAGGGACTTAAGAATTTTGAGCTTTTTAAGCTTACAGGCTGGTTACGTTGCCAGCTGCCGGGCCTTTAGCGCCGCTTTCGATGGTGAAGGAAACTTTCTGACCTTCGTCCAGAGATTTGTAGCCTTCGTTCTGGATAGCAGAGAAGTGTACGAACACGTCTTTAGAACCATCGTCAGGAGTGATGAAACCAAAACCTTTGTCAGCGTTGAACCATTTTACGATACCAGTCATTTTACCGGACATAGTGAATTACCTTTAAAAAAAATAAATGAGCCTTTCGGCGTTACGGTCTGGACTACAGATTTGAAGCGATAAAGGGAAAGTTCACTACCGGGGTATCAACGGATAACCTTTGAAGGACTGCTCTATTCGAATGCTCTGTGGTCTTTACATCAAACCTGCGAGCATTAACGCATGTTCACGTTGTGATAGCAAACTTTTTTTTCATTGGCATGAAAACGGTCCTTTATCAGGACCGCTAGCCGAAACCAAAAAACGCTAAAATTATGAGTCAATAAGCTGTCTTGAAAGCTGCGGATTCGCCTGTATCAGGCGCATCAGCTTAAGCTCCGTGGGAGAGGGCTTCACGCGTCTCGATTCCCACTCTTGTACCATTGCTACACTGACGCCCATGGCGCTGGCAAAATCATCTATTTTCAGCCCGGTGCCTTTGCGTAGCTGGTCAAATTCAATGCTTGCGGCGGGCTTACGCGTCAGCGAGGCCGCCTGTGCCTGATCTTTAAAAATAATTTGTTCAAGGTTGCTCAGCAGTTCAAATGCAGGATCTTTATATTCCATTGAGAACTCCTCTCTTTCATACGGCGGAGGGTGAATTATGTAGAGCCTCTTAAGAATAGTCGGAAAAAAAAGTCAGGAATGATTACCGTGGTAATTATTTATCACTTGAGGTTCTTTACGTCCGTTTCCAGCGGTATAACGTGCTGAAAAGTAACAAAGAGAGCCGTTAAGAAAATTATTGTAAACAGATAAGAAGAAAATCGGAAAAGGCCAGCGCGCGCCCGCTGGCCGGTGTATTACGCCTTTTGCAGCTTCTTCACATCGCCTTGCGAAGCCGCGGGTTGCCGTTGGCCCAGCTTATATTTGACCAGCAGCGCAATGGCCGACAGGAAGGCCGGAATAGCCAGCAAGGAGAAAATCGTTTCGAAAGAGAGCTGGGCCTGCATCAGGAACGCGCCGCTAAAGGCGCCGAGGATACCGCCAAAGCGGCCAATCCCTAACATCCAGGCCACGCCGGTCGCACGTCCCTGTGTGGGATAGAAACCGGCGGCCAGCGCAGGCATTGATGATTGCGCGCCGTTCATAATGCTGCCGGCGATAAAGACCATTATCCCCATCAGCAGCAGGTTATGGGTCGAGAAACCAACCAGACAAACGAACACGCCGGTCAACAGCCAGCCCACGGCAACCACTTTGTTTGGGTTGAGCTTATCCATCAGCGCGCCGAGGATAAGCACGCCAATACCGCCGCCCAGCGGGAACAGCGCGGTGATAATAGAGGCCTGACTCATCGTCGCGCCGGTTTCGCGGATGAGCAGCGGCAGCCAGCTGGTCAGCAAATAGAAGATCAGCAGGCCCATAAAGTAGGTCAGGCAGAGCATGATGGTGCCGACGGCGTAGCGCGGAGAGAAAATCACGCCGATGGATGATTTCTCTTGTATCTGGCCCGCTTCGCGTAGCTCAAACTCAGCCTGCTCGGGAACCGGCGCGATGCGGCGCAGGATCGCGGCGATACGCTGGGCAGGTTGGCGTTTGACCACCATATAGCGCGCGGATTCCGGCAGAAGAAAGAGCAGCACTACCGCCAGCAGCAGCGGCATCACTCCGCCAAGCACCAGCACGCTTTGCCAGCCGTAGTGGGGGATCATCCAGGCGGAGAGGAAGCCGCCCAGCGAGGAGCCCATCGGAAAGCCGACGAACATCAGGTTGACCATCAGCGCCCTACGCCGCTCGGGGGCGTATTCGCTCATCAGCGTCGCGGCGTTCGGCATGGCGGCGCCCAGCCCAAGGCCGGTGAGAAAACGCAGTAGCGTCAGTTGGTTAAGGCTGGTAGCAAAGGCGGTCAGCAGACTGAAGCCGCCGAAAACCACGATGGACATAATCAGAACTTTTTTCCGCCCAACGCGGTCGGCGAGCGGTCCGGCGGTCAGCGCGCCGACGGCAAGCCCGACTAAGGCGGCGCTCATCACCGGGCCTAACGCCGATTTTTCGACGCCCCATTCCTGCACCAGGTCAGAGGCGATAAAGCCGATTATCGCGGTATCGAATCCGTCCATCGCGACGGTGATAAAACATAAGGCCAGAATCATCCACTGGTATTTCGTGAAGGGATGTTCATTGATAAAAGCCTGAATATCGATGGTTGTGTTCTTCATGCGGCATTCCTGGCAGGCAGAGGGGGGGACAGAGATATACCCGTCATACTTCAAGTTGCCTGTGCGTTGGCTTCGCTCGTTCACCCTAGTCACTTACACCAGTAAGCTCCTGGGGACTCCCTCACTTGCCGCGTCACTCGGCCTAAGGCCTCGCCCCTTACGGGGCCAGCGCAAGCGCTGTTCAAAACGGTTTAACGTTTTGTCCCGCAACTCGAATTATTTTGGGTATAGATTATTGTTATCTCCCTCGCGATCGTTGATGTTGTTTGTGCGATTATCGAACAATACGCCGTTAATCGCTCATTTAATAAAATCATCGAACGGTGGTTCAGGCAATGCGGGAGAAAAGGGAAGCGTGCGATTATCGTCCGCTTTACGGGCAACTCGGGAGTGAGGTTAAAGTAATCGTAGTAAAATCATATTATTAGATAAACTCGCTGCGCGCTGAACGATGGTGGTAATTGTGATGAACTTAACAGAGGCCGCCGCCGCGCGCTAAAACGTCGAAAACCCGGTTTTAAAGGCGGAAGATTGTCAGGAAAAGGTATCCTGCAAGGCCGACCTGGACTATCCTTGTCAGCGTCTGGCACGTGTGTGTCTGTTTGCGCTTTTTTTGGCTGAAAGGAGTAAAAAAATGGCGACAGGAAAGTCCTGCTCTCGCTGGTTTGCGGCTATTGCGGCCCTGTTAATGGTGGTTAGCCTGAGTGGGTGTTTTGATAAAGAAGGCGATCAGCGCAAAGCGTTCATCGACTTCCTGCAAAATACGGCAATGCGTAGCGGCGAACGTCTGCCGACGCTGACCGCCGATCAGAAAAAACAGTTCGGGCCTTTCGTTTCCGATTACGCGGTGATTTACGGCTATTCACAGCAGGTAAGCCAGGCGATGGATGCGGGTTTGCGTCCGGTAGTTGATAGCGTGAACGCGATCCGCGTACCGCAGGATTATGTTACCCAGCGCGAGCCGCTGCGTCAGGCAAATGGCGCTTTGGGCGTACTGAGCCAGCAGCTGGAGAACGCAAAAATACAGGCGGATGCCGCCCACGGCGCGCTGAAACAGGGTGACGATCTCAAGCCGGTCTTCGACCAGGTCTATAATAAAGTCGTGACGGCCCCGGCGAATGCGCTACAGCCGTTAATTCCGGCAGCGCAGGTATTTACCCAGCAGCTGGTGCAGGTGGGTGATTTTATCGCCCAGCAGGAGACTCAGGTCAGCTTCGTGGCGAACGGTATTCAGTTCCCGACTTCGCAGCAGGCCAGTCAGTATAATACGCTGATTGGACCGCTGGCCGCTCAGCATCAAGCTTTTAATCAGGCGTGGACAGCGGCAGTTAACGCGACCCGTTAATGGCTCTGACAACCCGGGCAAGGCTTCACCTTAGCCCGGGTTTTCTTTTTTCACTTCTCACTTCACCTGCGGATTCACGCAGTTCTTCTCAACATTGCCGTTCAGGGCATCAATCAGATTATCCACCGCGCAGGCCGCCATGTTATAGCGGGTTTCATGCGTGGCTGAGCCAATATGCGGCAACGCGACGACATTCGGCATGCTCAGCAGCGGGGAGTCTTTCGCCAGCGGCTCTTGTTCAAAAACGTCCAGCCCGGCAGCATAAATTTCACCTTCCTGCAGCGCGGCAATCAGCGCCTTCTCATCCACTACCGGTCCGCGCCCGGCGTTAATAAAGATGGCGGAGGACTTCATTTTGGCAAACTGCGCTTTGCCGAACAGGTGATGAGTCTCTTCGGTCAGGGGCAGGATCAGACAGACAAAATCCGCTTCCTCCAGCAGGGTATCGAGATCGCAGTAGCGGGCGTTAAAGCGCTCCTCCGCCTGCGGGTGCTGGCGGCGGGCGTTGTAGAGAATGGGCATGCCGAAGCCCGCGTGGGCGCGCTGGGCGAGCGCCATCCCGATACGCCCCATACCGACGATACCGAGGGTTTTATGGTGCACGTCGTTGCCAAACCAGTCCGGGCCGATGCTTTTGGTCCACTCGCCGGCCTTCACGCGGTTAGCCACTTCCACCACCCGACGCGCGGTGCTCAATACCAGCGCCATCACGGTATCGGCGACGGTCTCGGTCAGTACCGTCGGGGTGTGCATCAGCAGTACTTTACGCGCGTTCAGCGCATCGACGTCGAAGTTATCGTAGCCGACGGAAATGGTCGAAGTTGCACGAAGCTTGGGCATTTTCTCCAGTAACGCGGTATCGACTTTTTCGCTGGAACCCAGCAGACCTACCGCCTCAGCAAACGCGGCGGCGTGCTGTGAAACGGTCTCCGGACGCAGGTTTTTCACCTGCGTGACGGTAAAGTGTTGTTCCAGACGCTGTTGCAGGTCGTCGGGAAGCGTTTTGTAGAGAATGACTGACGGCTTCATGCGGTTCTCCGTTGCGTTAAGGTTTCAGGCGTGACGTGCGCCGAGCGGAAGTTTTTGATTATTAGCAGGCTTAACAATCAAAGTAAGCCATACCGAGACGAAAAGCGCCACTCCCATGAAAATGTACGAGGCTGCGGGGCTGCCGGTGGTGCCGTTCAGGTAGCCGACAAACCATGAGCCAAAGAACGAACCCAGCGCGCCCATGCTGTTAATCAGGGCCATGGCGCCCCCGGCGACGTTACGCGGCAGCATCTCGGGAATGATGGCGAAGAACGGCCCGTAGGGGGCGTACATCGCCGCGCCGGCAATCACCAGCAGGGTATAAGAGACCCAGAAATGGTTGGCGCCAACGGCCCAGGAACCAATAAAGGCGAAGGCGGCAATCAGCAGCAGCGGCCAGACGAACAGCTTGCGGTTCTGCATTTTATCGGAGGCCCATGACACCACGATCATCGCGATGGTTGCCGCCAGATAGGGGACGGATGAGAGCCAACCGACCTCGACCATGCCCATATTCTCGCCGCCGCTGCGGATAATTGACGGCAGCCACAGCACGAAACCGTAAACCCCGATGCTCCAGGCGAAATACTGCATGCACAGCAGGACAACGTTGCGCGAGCGGAAGGCTTCGCCGTAGTTGCGCACCGGTTTGATTCCCTGCTGTTCACGCTCCAGCTGCTCCTGCAACGCGGCTTTTTCGCTTTCCGCCAGCCAGTTGACCTGCGAAGGTTTGTCTTTTACCAGCACCCACCAGCAGAAGGCCCAAATTACCGCCGGAACGCCTTCGATAATAAACATTTCCCGCCAGCCGAATGCCTGAATCAGGTAACCGGACACCACCGACATCCACAGCACCGTCACCGGGTTGCCGAGGATCAGGAAGGTATTGGCGCGCGAGCGTTCAGATTTGGTAAACCAGTTGCTGATGTAAATCAGCATCGCCGGCATGACCGCGGCCTCGACGACGCCGAGAATAAAGCGAATCGCCGCCAGCGCGGGAATATTGTGCACCATCCCGGTCAGCGAGGCGCAGGCACCCCACAGGATCAGGCAGATAAAAATGAGTTTGCGTACGCTGCGGCGTTCGGCGTAAATCGCGCCGGGGATCTGAAAGAAGAAGTAGCCAAGGAAGAACAGCGCCCCCAGCAGGGAGGAGATACCTTTGGTGATCCCCAGATCTTCAGTAATACCGGCCGCCGAAGCGAAGCTGAAGTTAGCGCGGTCGAGGTAGGCCAGGCTATACGTGATAAACACGATAGGCATGATGTACCACCAGCGTTTTGTTGCATTCGTCGAACTATTCATAGGTATGCCTCTGTGAGTGAGGTGACGCTCATCATAGAAAAGATCCGTTACGCCGCGCTGCATGTAGGGTACAGAACGGCCTGACGTTGTGCTGAATCTGCTTACTCGCCCAGCGCCTCACGCGTGGGTAAGCCTTCGCTATCGCCCTGAACCTGAATGGCCAGTGAGCCGATTTTGTTTCCGCGTTTCACCGCCTGCCGCAGCGGTTTTCCTTCCAACAGGGCGCTAATCACCCCGACGGCAAAGCCATCGCCGGCACCAACGGTATCGACGACGTTATCTACTTTTATCGCCGCCACGGCCCCCTGTTCGCCGTCGGCCGTTTTATACCAGGCGCCGTCGGAACCGGTTTTAATGATGACCGCGCGAACGCCCTGGCCGAGATAAAAGTCGGCGATGGCTTCCGGCGTTTGTAGACCGGTCAGAATCATGCCCTCTTTTAAACCCGGTAGAACCCAGTCGGCCTGAAACGCCAGCTGGTTAAGCTTCTCGATCATTTCGCCTTCGCTTTTCCACAGCGTTGGCCGCAGGTTGGGGTCGAACGAAATCGTTTTTCCCTGCGCTTTCATCGTGTGCGCCGCGCGCTCCAGCAGGGCGTATGAGCTTTCCGACAGCGCGGCGGCCACGCCGCTTAAGTGCAGGTGACGGGCGCTGGCGAAATACGATTCATTAAAATCGTCCGGCGACAGATGGCTGGCGGCGGAGCCTTTGCGGAAATATTCCACAATGGGATCGGTTCCATTTTCGACTTTAGATTTCAGCTGAAAGCCGGTAGCGTAGCGGCCATCGGTACTCACGCGGCGGGCGTCGATTCCCTCTTTCGCCAGCGTGTTGAGGACGAAGCGGCCAAAGCTGTCCTTGCCGATGCGGCTTACCCAGCCGACGCTCAGGCCGAGGCGAGCCAGCCCGGTCGCGACGTTCAGTTCCGCGCCCGCCACGCGCTTCATAAAATGTTCTACTTCAGCCAGCTCGCCGGTCTCTGTGGCGACAAACATCGCCATGGCTTCGCCTATCGTGATGACATCTAATGCTTTTTGCATAACTTAATCCTCGCGTAGCAGGTTGACGTAGCGGCGGGTCACGGCCGTCAGGTCATGGCCAGTCAGCGGAAATTCAATCCCGCGCGGGGCATCGGCGGGCAGGTTATCGAGCAGCGCCAGCCAGCGTCCGGAGGCTTCATCCGGCGGTACGGCGCGAAAGTGCGAATGGTGCGGCTCAGCCGCCTTAACATGAATATAGCTGACGGCCGGGGCCAGGTGGCGCGCGGCCTCTTCCGGCGAGTCGCCGACCCATAGCCAGTTGCCCATATCAAAGGTGAGAGTGATCGGCAGCTGGTTAACCCGGCAGGCGGCTTTGAAGCGCTGCATCGGCGCCAGCTGGCCGCAGTCGGTTTGATCGTTTTCCACCACCAGCGCCATGCCGCTCTCGCGCAAAATATCGCGCAGGGTTTCCAGGCCATGGTGGTGGGTAAAATGGCCCAGCGAGAGCTTAAGCCACAGCGCGTTAAGGGTTTGCGCTTCCTGTAAAAGGTCAGAAAGATGGGGGTTAAGCGCTCCGTCTGCGGCAAACAGGGCTTCCGGCGCGGAATAGCACACCAGCAGGCCGCGGCGCTCAATATCGGCGGCCAGCTCCGCCAGGCGGTTCAGCTCATCTGCGCTGAAAAGTTCCCGGCGGATCTCTACGCCGTCCGCGCCGGAACCGGCGATAAACGGCAGTACGGCGGACTGCCCGCCAAGCGCTTTAACATGGTCATTCCCGTACGCGGCGGTAACGACAATAATCTTTCTGGCCATCCCAATACTCCCGACGATAATCTGATGCGTTGTTTATTACGCTAGATGGTATCGGTTCCAAAGCAAAGGCCAGGATGTCTAATTTATGATCGCCATCACGAAGGATCGTTAGCGGGAGGTGGAGCCTCTGACGATCAGCTCGCCGGAAAACACCCGTTCGCAGACCGGGTCGTTGCTGCCTTCAATCCGACGCACCACCTGCTCGACGGCGGCGAAGCCAATCTGCCAGGTCGGCTGTTTGAGCGTGGTGATCCCCACGCCCGCCAGTTCGGCCCACTCCAGCTCATCGAAGCCCAGCAGGCCGATATCGCTGCCCCAAATCAGGCCAACGCGTTTAAGCGAGCGTGCCACCTGCAGCGTCAGCGCGCCGTTGGCGGAAATCACCGCCTTGCGCATGCCGCGATGGTGGGAGTGGAAATGGCGCAGGACGTTATCCAGCATCGCGCCATCGTTCAACGGTACTTCGGCGTTTTCCGCGACGATACCGCTGTGGCGCTGCAGGGTGTGACGAAAGGCGCTCAGGCGCTCGCGGCGGGTATTGACCGAGCCAAGGGGTTCGCTGAGGAACAGCAGGGCTTCGAAGCCTTTTTCCACCAGGTGTTCGGTGGCGGTAGTGGCGGCCTGGGTATTATCGAGGCCGACGACATCGCAGGCGAATTCTGGAATCTTGCGGTCGATAAGCACCATCGGCAGCGCCGACTGCTGCAGGCGGTTCAGGCCGTCCTCGCGCATCCCGACGGCGTTGACCACGATCCCTTCCACCTGGTAACTGCGCAGCAGGTCGAGGTAGTGCAGCTCCTGGTCCAGCTCGTTATTGGTATTACATACCAGCAGGGTGAAACCCTTTTCGCGACAGGCGGCTTCAATGCCGCTGAGCACGTTGACGGAGTAGGGATTGGTGATATCGGCGATGATCAGGCCGATCAGCCGGGTGCGGCCATGCTTCAGGCCGCGGGCCATCAGGCTGGGACGATAGTCGAGCTCGGCAATGGCTTTTTCAATCCGCCCCAGCAAATCCTCGGAAAGCAGATGCTTTTCGCCGTTCAGATAGCGTGAAATGCTGGTTTTGCCGGTCTGTGCGGCTTTCGCCACATCGCTAATGGTTGCTCGCGCCGCTTTCGCCATGGTGGCTTCCTTTGCTGAAATCTGCACACACCTTAGCGCGAAAATTCGCTATATCAAGCATTTTGCCCGGCGAGTCGCCGGGCAAAGAGGGCATTACTGCAGCGGGCTGAGGGTAATTTCAACGCGGCGGTTCTGCGCTTTGCCTTCCGCGGTGCTGTTGCTGGCGATCGGGTTCGCCGGGCCCATGCCGGTAGTGCGGATGCGGTTAGCCGCTACGCCCTGGGTGATAAGCGCGCTGGCGACGCTCTCCGCGCGCTGCTGAGAGAGGCGCATATTCAGATCCTGGCTGCCGGTGCTGTCGGTGTAGCCAACCACGTTAACGGCGGTTTTCTCATACTCTTTTAGCACCATCGCTACCCCGGTCAGGGTATTGGCGCCCGCCGGTTTCAGATTGGCGCTGCTGCTGTCGAAGGTCACATTGTTTGGCATGTTCAGCACGATATTGTCGCCATTTCGCGTCACGCTTACGCCGGTTCCCTGCATTTTCTCGCGCAGCTTCGCTTCCTGCACGTCCATATAGTAACCAATGCCGCCGCCCAGCGCCGCGCCGGCCGCCGCGCCGATCAGCGCGCCTTTGCCGCGGTCATGTTTGGAGGAAGAGAGCACCCCTACGCCTGCGCCGACTAACGACCCAATGCCCGCGCCGATCCCGGATTTACCCGCTTCGCGCTCCCCGGTGTAGGGGTTGGTGGTACAGCCAGAAATAGCCAGTGCGCCGCTAACGACAGCCGCAATCATGAGTACGCGTTTTTTCATCTTATTTCCTTAATCCTTTTTATTCTTTGCCACAGCGACCGTGACGGTTGATTATGACGCGCGAAACCGGAGAAAATTCCGCAGAGAGCATCTCAATTTGTAAATAACATTGAACGGCTGAATAACGTGCCGTCACCACACCTGCTATCGCTGACCAGGAGCCCGCATTGCCAACCTCATCCGCCACCAAAACTATCCTCACCGCAGCCCACTGGGGGCCAATGCTGGTCGAAACCGATGGCGAGAACGTCATCTCATCGCGAGGGGCGCTTGATACCCCTTTCGCCAACTCGCTGCAAAGCGCCGTACGCGATCAGGTGCATAGCAAAACCCGCGTACGGTACCCGATGGTACGTAAGGGATTTCTCGCCTCGCCTGAAAGCCCGCAGGGCGTGCGTGGGCAGGATGAGTTTGTGCGGGTAAGCTGGGATCGGGCGCTGGATCTGATTCACGCCCAGCATCGCCGAATTCGCGAAAGCTACGGCCCGGCGTCGATTTTTGCGGGTTCCTACGGCTGGCGCTCAAACGGCGTGCTGCACAAAGCGGCGACGCTGCTCCAGCGCTATATGAGCCTGGCGGGCGGCTATACCGGGCATCTGGGCGATTATTCCACCGGCGCGGCTCAGGCGATCATGCCGTACGTGGTTGGCAACAATGAGGTTTATCAGCAGCAGACCAGCTGGCCAATGGTGCTGGAACATAGCGATGTGGTGGTGCTGTGGAGCGCTAACCCCTTAAATACGTTAAAAATCGCCTGGAACGCTTCCGACGAACAGGGTATCCCGTGGTTCGACCGTCTGCGCCAGAGCGGGAAGCGGGTGATCTGCATCGATCCGATGCGATCGGAAACGGCGGAATTCTTTGGAGATGCGGCGGAGTGGATCGCCCCGCATATGGGCACCGACGTCGCCCTGATGCTTGGTATCGCCCATACGCTGGTGGAAAACGGCTGGCAGGATGACCAATTTTTGGCCCGTTGCACCAGCGGCTATGACGTTTTCGCCCGCTATCTGGCCGGCGAGAGCGACGGAACGGCAAAAACGGCGGAATGGGCGGCGGCGATCTGCGGCGTTAGCGCGGATAAAATTCGCGAACTGGCAAAACTTTTCCACGAAAACACTACCATGCTGATGTCCGGCTGGGGCATGCAGCGCCAGCAGTTTGGCGAACAAAAACACTGGATGCTGGTGACCCTTGCGGCCATGCTCGGCCAGATCGGCACTGAAGGCGGGGGTTTTGGCCTTTCCTATCACTTTGCTAACGGCGGCAACCCTACGCGGCGTGCGGCAGTGCTGGCCTCAATGCAGGGTAGCGTGGCGGGCGGTACCGACGCGGTAGCGAAAATTCCGGTCGCGCGCATCGTTGAAGCGCTGGAGAACCCCGGCGCCGCTTATCAACATAACGGGATGGATCGTAGCTTCCCGGATATTCGCTTTATCTGGTGGGCGGGCGGCGCCAACTTTACCCACCATCAGGACACCAACCGGCTGATCCGCGCCTGGCAAAAACCGGAGCTTATCGTGATTTCAGAATGCTTCTGGACCGCGGCGGCGCGCCATGCCGATATCGTCCTGCCCGCGACAACCTCGTTTGAACGCAATGATATGACCATGACCGGGGATTACAGCAACCAGCATCTGGTGCCGATGAAGCGGGTGGTCGCGCCGCGCGATGAAGCGCGCGATGATTTCGAGGTCTTCGCCGACCTCAGCGAGCGCTGGGAAGCGGGCGGGCGGGAGCGCTTCACCGAGGGTAAAAACGATCTGCAGTGGCTGGAGACGTTTTACCAGATTGCCGCCCAGCGCGGGGCGCAGCATCAGGTTACGCTGCCGCCGTTCGCCCAGTTCTGGCAGGATAATCAGCTGATTGAAATGCCGGAGAGCCCCGAAAACGCGCGCTTCGCCCGTTTTGCCGCCTTCAGGGCCGATCCGCAGGCGAACCCGCTGAAAACCGCTAGCGGTAAAATTGAGATTCACTCACCGACCATCGCCGGGTATGCCTATCCGGATTGCCCGCCGCATCCGATGTGGCTGGAACCGGACGAGTGGCATGGCAATGCGCAGGAAGGTCAGCTTCAGGTGCTGTCAGCGCATCCGGCGCACCGCCTCCACAGCCAGCTCAACCATACGTCGCTACGCGAACGCTACGCGGTGGCGGGCCGTGAACCATTAACCATTCATCCGCGCGATGCGCAGGCGCGTAATATCGCCGATGGCGATCTGGTGCGGGTATGGAATTCACGCGGCCAGGTGCTGGCCGGCGCGGTAGTGACTGACGGTATTCGTCCTGGGGTTATCTGCTTGCATGAAGGAGCATGGCCCGATCTCGACCCTCAGGCGGGGATCTGCAAAAACGGTGCGGTGAACGTGCTGACCAAAGATATTCCGACATCGCGGCTGGGCAACGGCTGCGCCGGAAATACGGCGCTGGCGTGGCTGGAAAAATATATCGGGCCCGAGCTTACGCTGACGGCATTTGATCCGCCGACCAATGCATAATCCAGGTCGGATGCTGGGTTTCATCCTGCCATGCGCAGTCTTCAATACGGAAGCCTTGCGCATGGTAGAAATTCACCGCCTGAACGTTTTTCTGGTATACCTCAAGGGTTAGCCAACCGTAGTGTTTTTTGACTTCGCCAATCAGCGCGCTGCCGATACCCTGTCTGGCTGCATCCGGTGCGACGAACAGCGCGCCGATGAAGCGTGACTCCATCACGCTGATAAAACCCTTCAGCACGCCTTCCTGCTCCCATACCCAGGTTTGGGCGGAGGGCAGGTAAACGTCGCGCACTATCGCCAGACTGTCATGCCAGTAGCTTTCGGCGATAAATGGGTGGGCGTGGATCGTACTCTCCAGCCATAGCTCAAGCAGCGGGCCGGTTTCGTTAGCGTCCCAATTGCGAATCATCCTGGCCTCCTGAGCGACAGAAACAGCCGGTAACGTGGTCATTGACCAGACCGCAGGCCTGCATAAAGGAGTAGCAGATCGTTGAGCCGACAAACTTAAAGCCCCGTTTTTTCAGCGCTTTTGACAGCGCATCAGAAGCCGGAGTGGTTGTCGGGATCTCCGCCAGCGCGGCGGCGGTAGTCACCTGGGGATGATTATCGACGAATGACCAGACGAAATCTGCGAAAGGCTCGCCATTTTCCTCCATCGCCAGAAAGGCCCGGGCGTTGCCGATGATGGCCTGAATTTTCCCGCGATGGCGAATAATACCGGCATCGAGCACCAGACGTTCAACATCTTCTTCGCCCATCGCCGCGACGCGAACCGGGTCAAACTGATGAAAGGCGCTGCGGTAGTTTTCACGCTTTTTCAGTACGGTGATCCACGATAGCCCGGCCTGCTGGCCCTCGAGACAAATCATCTCAAACAGCTTGCGGGGATTTTTTTCAGCAACGCCCCACTCGTTATCGTGGTACTCAATGTATAAAGGATCCTGACTGACCCATCCGCAACGTTGCATCTGTCTCTCCCTTTTGTCATAAAAATCAGCCGGGCAACTTGACGGCTGTAAGATAAAGATAATAGTTAATACAGGGTTATTATCCCCAAAACAGGGATAGGATACCCCATAAAAAAACACAGCAACCTTGCCGTTTCGGCTCTTTTTGGAGTCGCATTAATGATAATAAAGAAATGCAATGGCCTCCGGGTATTCCTGGTCCCGGCGTACGTATCCGTCTGGGCGTCGTGTGTTGCCGGTGCGAATGCCTGGCAACAGGAATATATCGCTATCGATACAAAAAGTAATACTGCGGAACGCTATACATGGGACAGCGATCACCAACCGCGCTATGAAGATATTCTCGCGGAGCGGATAAATGCGTCCGACGATCCTTCCGGGCTGGCGTTTAATCAGGGGGTCTCTCCAGTGGATAGCGCACGCGGTATGAGCGTCGGCTGGAATTTCTCTCTGACCGAGGGTATGACGTCCGGCCCGGTCGCCAGTTTACATTCCGATCTGACGTCGCCGCCGCTGACCCGCAATACGGCCGGAACCGGCTACGTGAATACGCTGGGCTGGCGGGTAGATTATCAGAAGCTATGGGGCGTACATCCGTGGGCCCAGGTGAGCTATAACCAGGGATTCACGGCTGATGCCGGCGGACAGAATCGCACGCAGGACGGTGCCTGGCGGGACGTGACCTTTGGCGCCGATATGTCGCTCAACTCTCATCTTGCCGCCTGGGCGGCGTTGTCGCAGGCGGACAACTTGCCCAACGGGGCAAACTATCTCTATTTAATGGGCGTGAGCGCCAATTTTTAATTTATTCGTCATGCTTCAAGCTGGAGATGCGTTGGCTGCAATTCGAATTATTTAGGCTAATTATGTAGCATATTTGATACGTTTAATTTACTTCATAATTACAGTAATGATGCATCTTCTGGCGGTAGCAGGTACTAACTTTTCAATGAATATTTAAGGCGTGAATGTTTTTCACTGTCATTCATTCCGCCTTTAGTGCATTTCATTCCGCGGTGACGGCAGTTCATGCCTTTTTTCCCCAGGCTTAAAGGGGACTTCGTTATGGTGGCGGCAGTTAATTATCCAGGACAACTGCTATGAACGCTGCAAACCGTCAATACACCCGCTGGCTTACGCTGCTTGGCACTATCATTACGCAATTTGCGCTGGGATCGGTTTATACATGGAGTTTGTTCAATAGTTCGCTTTCCACCAAGCTGGACGAACCGGTCAGCCAGGTGGCGTTCTCATTCGGCCTGTTAAGCCTTGGCCTGGCGCTCTCCTCATCCGTGGCGGGCAAATTACAGGAACGTTTCGGCGTCAAACGCGTCACCATGGCGTCCGGCGTCTTGCTGGGCCTCGGATTCTTCCTGACCGCGCATTCAAACAGCCTGATGATGCTGTGGCTGAGCGCGGGCCTTCTGGTCGGGCTTGCCGACGGCGCCGGCTATCTGCTGACGCTGTCGAACTGCGTCAAATGGTTCCCGGAACGTAAGGGGTTGATTTCTGCTTTCTCTATCGGTTCTTACGGGCTTGGCAGCCTGGGTTTCAAGTTTATTGATTCCCATCTGCTGGCGACGGTCGGTCTGGAAAAAACCTTTATCATCTGGGGCGCTATCGTGCTGGTGATGATCGTTTTCGGCGCGACGCTGATGACAGACGCGCCGAACCACACCGTCTCCGCGAACAATGGCGTGGTCGAAAACGACTTCACCCTCGCCGAATCGATGCGTAAACCTCAGTACTGGATGCTGGCGGTGATGTTCCTGACCGCCTGCATGAGCGGCCTGTACGTGATTGGCGTAGCGAAAGATATTGCCCAGGGAATGGTGCATCTCGATGTGGCGACGGCAGCCAACGCGGTGACGGTGATTTCCATCGCTAACCTGAGCGGCCGTCTGGTTCTGGGCATTCTGTCGGATAAAATGTCGCGCATCCGGGTGATTACCATCGGACAGGTCGTTTCGCTTATCGGTATGGCGGCGCTGCTGTTCGCTCCGCTGAACGCCACGACTTTCTTCGCCGCCATCGCCTGCGTGGCCTTTAACTTCGGCGGCACGATTACCGTCTTCCCGTCGCTGGTCAGCGAGTTCTTTGGCCTCAATAACCTGGCGAAAAACTACGGTGTGATTTATCTCGGTTTCGGTATCGGCAGCATCTGCGGTTCGCTGATTGCTTCCCTGTTCGGCGGTTTCTACGTGACCTTCTGCGTCATTTTTGCGCTGCTGATTCTTTCCCTGGCGCTTTCGACAACGATTCGCCAGCCGAAAAGTGAAATTTACCACCAGGCTCATGCCTGAAACCGGGCGTTATTACGGCCCCGATGGTTAATTACCTAAGCTAATAGTGCCAATCCAACCAAATGTTTTGTAAATGTTTGGTTGGATCACATTCCCTCCTGATACTTTTTCCTTCCGCTGTGGTCTACTTATCGCGCTTTGTAGAGGTTTCTTATAACCAAGCTAAACGCACTTTATTAACCTGCTTACTTATATCGCTTAAGTCGGGCGGTTTTATCTCTTCGTTTTCCAGGTTTTTTGCATGAAATACATTAAAACGATGACGCAGCTGAAGCTCAGTATCTGGCTGGCGCTGTACATCGGCTGGTTTATGAACGCTGCCGTATTCTTCCGCCGCTTCGAAGGGTACGCTCAGGAGTTTACCATCTGGAAAGGACTCTCCGGTGCAGTTGAGCTGATTGGGACCTTTCTGGTCACCTTCTTTCTGCTGCGTATTTTGTCGCTGTTTGGCCGCCGGGTCTGGCGCATCCTTGCGACCATCGTTGTACTATTCTCCGCCGCCGCCAGCTATTACATGACCTTCCTGAACGTGGTGATCGGCTACGGGATTATTGCCTCGGTGATGACTACTGACATCGACTTGTCCAGAGAAGTTATCGGCTGGCACCTGATTCTCTGGCTGGTGCTGATGAGCGCGCTGCCGCTGGTGCTTATCTGGAGCAACCGCTGCCGCTTCACGCTGCTGCGTCAAATTCGTACGCCCGGCCAGCGGATGAAGAATATTACCATCGTGCTGCTGGCTGGCCTGATGGTTTGGGGGCCAATTCGTCTGCTGGAGGTTCGCCAGAAGAACTTCGAGCGCAGTTCCGAAGTCGATCTGCCAAGCTATGGCGGGGTGGTGGCTAATTCCTACCTGCCGTCTAACTGGCTTTCAGCGCTGGGTCTTTACGCATGGGCGCAGGTGGATGAGTCTTCCGATAATAAATCTCTGATCAATCCAGCGAAAAAATTTACCTACGTTGCGCCGCAAGGGCTGGATGACACTTATGTGGTGTTTATCATCGGCGAAACCACCCGCTGGGACCATATGGGCATCCTGGGCTATAACCGCAATACCACGCCTAAGCTGGCGCAGGAGAAAAACCTGGTCGCTTTCCGCGGATACTCCTGCGATACCGCGACTAAGCTGTCGCTGCGCTGTATGTTCGTTCGTCAGGGCGGGGCGGATGATAACCCGCAGCGGACGCTGAAAGAACAGAACGTCTTTGCCGTCCTCCACCAGCTCGGCTTTACCGGCAATCTGTACGCCATGCAGAGCGAGATGTGGTTCTACAGCAACACAATGGCGAACAATATCGCCTATCGCGAGCAGATTGGCGCTGAGCCGAGTAACCGCGGCAAGAGCGTTGACGACATGCTGCTGGTAGATGAAATGAAGCGCGGGCTGGCGAAGAATCCCAATGGTAAGCACCTGATTATTCTGCATACCAAAGGATCGCACTTTAACTATACCCAGCGCTATCCGCGCAGCTTTGCCCAATGGAAGCCGGAGTGCGTTGGCGTCGATAATAAATGCTCGAAGGCTGAGCTGATTAACTCATACGATAACAGCGTGACTTACGTCGATCACTTTATCGTTAGCGTGCTGGATCAACTGCGGGATAAGAAGGCGATTGTTTTCTATGCAGCCGACCACGGCGAGTCCATCAACGAGCGCGAACACCTGCACGGGACGCCGCGCAAGATGGCGCCGCCGGAGCAGTTCCGCGTGCCGATGCTGGTGTGGATGTCCGATAAGTATCTGGAGTCGCCTGACCACGCAGCCTCCTTTGCGCGCCTGAAGCAGCAGGCGGCAATGAAGGTACCGCGTCGTCACGTAGAGCTCTATGACACCATTATGGGCTGTCTTGGCTATACCTCGCCGGACGGCGGGATTAACCAATATAACAACTGGTGCCACGTTCCTGACGCTGCGGCGAAGAAGGAGTAGCAGAGTGGCGAGTTTCTCGCCGCTTGAGCGACTTTTTCATAATAAGGCATTGACGGGTGTGTATCGCAGCAGTAAGATGCGCCCGCATTCGGTGATTGGCGCAGCCTGGTAGCGCACTTCGTTCGGGACGAAGGGGTCGGAGGTTCGAATCCTCTATCACCGACCAAATTCAAAAAGCCTGCTCAACGAGCAGGCTTTTTTGCATCTGCGCTTTATGAGGATGAGAACCTCCGGGGGTAGAGGTTCGACTCGAGCGGAGCGAGAGAACGTTGCGTCAGCAACGGCCCGCAGGGCGAGCCACGGAGTGGCGAGTTATCCTCTATCACCGACCAAATTCAAAAAGCCTGCTCAACGAGCAGGCTTTTTTGCGTCTGTCGCCGGTAAAGGCGCCCAGCACCGCCTCCGGGAATTTCAGCGACTCTGCGCTCGGCTCCCCGGTGGCGGCTGACGCCTTACCGGGGGGGCTACGGGTTCACCGTTGTCTGCGGGCCGGTAGCCCGGACAGATGCGCAGCATCGCCTCCGGGAAAATACGCTGCTTGCTAAGAGTGTAAAAAAACGCCTCCACCCTCATTTCCTGGCGCCAATTCCCTGTTTTGTGACATCTTCCATTGTATTTTTTTATATATACTCCGATCTTTTTTCGCGAAGCTTATGGATAACTTCAGCATTTTCCGCTGTGCGTTTTAACGTTCACGCTATTTATCGCTCACATATTGGTCACATCGCAAGAAATTTTTACCATTTGCCATAATTGCTTATCACTGGCTACCGGAAAATATTAAGGCGTTTATTCTGTATACTGGCCGCTAGCATAAATTTCTCTGCTGGAAATAGCGCTTTGCACTTTTTTTAATCTTTGCCTGCCGATTCTCACCCCGGATGTAAAACCTGGTTGGCTGTATTGACGTTTCCCCATTCTGTTGACAGATTGTAGGGCATGAGGGGCATTTCATGGAGAATCCGTACTGCAACTCAGTCGTTTTTGTGAAAGGAATCCCCATCTCTCTCAACGCTTTCGGGCACCACCGACCGGACCGGGTATATTCTAAATAGTTCGAGCTGCGGGAAGGCGGCAAGCTTGAGAATCCCCAGGAGCATAGATGACTATGTGACTGGGGCTATCGAGCGCAGCCAACGCATCCGTAGTTCGAAATATGACGAATAAAAATAAATAAAGGTCTGGCGGATATATGCAAACAACATCACATTTGGAGCAGAATAATGAGTATTTCCTTGAAAAAATCAGGGATGCTGAAGCTTGGTCTGAGCCTGGTTGCCATGACCGTCGCAGCAAGCGTACAAGCGAAGACCCTGGTTTATTGTTCAGAAGGTTCGCCGGAAGGCTTTAACCCGCAGCTCTTCACTTCTGGTACCACCTATGACGCCAGCTCAGTGCCGATTTATAACCGCCTGGTAGAATTCAAAACCGGCACCACGGAAGTCATTCCGGGCCTGGCTGAAAAATGGGAAGTTAGCGAAGACGGGAAAACCTATACTTTCCATCTGCGTAAAGACGTGAAGTGGCAGGATAACAAAGATTTTAAACCGACCCGCACGCTGAACGCCGATGACGTTGTCTTCTCATTCGACAGACAAAAAAATACCAACAACCCATACCATAAAGTGTCTGGCGGCAGCTATGAATACTTTGAAGGCATGGGGTTACCTGACCTGATTAGCGAAGTGAAGAAAGTGGACGATAATACCGTCCAGTTCGTGCTGACCCGTCCAGAATCGCCGTTCCTTGCCGATCTCGCTATGGACTTCGCCTCTATTCTGTCAAAAGAGTATGCCGACAATATGCTGAAAGCCGGTACGCCGGAAAAAGTGGACCTCAACCCAATCGGTACCGGCCCGTTCCAGCTGCTGCAGTATCAGAAAGACTCCCGTATTCTCTATAAAGCCTTCCCGGGCTATTGGGGCACCAAGCCGAAAATCGATCGCCTGGTCTTCTCCATCACCCCTGATGCTTCCGTGCGCTACGCTAAGCTGCAGAAAAACGAATGCCAGATTATGCCGTACCCGAACCCGGCAGACATCGCGCGCATGAAACAAGACAAGAACATCACTCTGCTGGAGCAGCCGGGCCTGAACGTCGGCTACCTCTCTTTCAACACCGAGAAGAAGCCGCTGGATGATGTCAAAGTTCGCCAGGCGCTGACCTACGCGGTTAACAAAGAAGCGATTATCAAAGCCGTTTACCAGGGCGCAGGCCAGGCCGCGAAGAACCTGATCCCGCCGACCATGTGGGGCTATAACGAGGACGTTAAAGACTACACCTACGATCCAGAGAAAGCGAAAGCGCTGCTGAAAGAAGCAGGCCTGGAAAAAGGCTTCACCATCGACCTGTGGGCGATGCCGGTACAGCGTCCGTATAACCCGAACGCGCGCCGTATGGCTGAGATGATTCAGGCTGACTGGGCGAAAGTCGGCGTCCAGGCCAAGATCGTGACCTACGAGTGGGGTGAATACCTCAAGCGCGCGAAAGCGGGCGAACACCAGACCGTCATGATGGGGTGGACCGGCGACAACGGGGATCCGGATAACTTCTTCGCCACCCTGTTCAGCTGCGCGGCGGCAAAAGACGGTTCTAACTACTCCCGCTGGTGCTACAAACCGTTTGAAGATCTGATTCAGCCGGCTCGCGCCACCGATGACCACAACAAACGCATTGAGCTGTACAAACAGGCTCAGGTCGTGATGCACGATCAGGCTCCGGCGCTGATCGTCGCTCACTCCACCGTCTATGAGCCGGTGCGTAAAGAAGTCAAAGGCTACGTGGTCGATCCATTAGGTAAACACCACTTCGATAACGTCTCTATCGAATAATAACAGCGTGTTTCCCCTCTCCCCGCCTTGGGGGGAGGGAATTGACATTTGTGAGCAATACAGACGTCCTGTCACCAGGCGGGTCGTCTCCAGAGAGAATCCGGGTTATGTTGCAGTTCATTCTCCGACGTTTGGGACTTGTCATCCCAACATTTATCGGTATTACCCTTCTCACTTTTGCCTTCGTTCATATGATCCCCGGCGACCCGGTGATGATTATGGCGGGCGAACGTGGTATTTCCCCTGAACGTCACGCGCAGCTGCTGGCCGAAATGGGCCTCGATAAGCCAATGTGGCAGCAGTACGTCAACTATATTTGGGGCGTGATGCACGGTGATTTGGGCATCTCGCTGAAAAGCCGTATTCCCGTCTGGGAAGAGTTCGTACCGCGCTTTAAGGCCACCATGGAGCTGGGCGTCTGCGCGATGATTTTTGCCATCATCGTCGGGATCCCGGTGGGTGTGCTGGCGGCGGTCAAACGCGGCTCTATCTTCGACCACACCTCCGTGGGCCTCGCGCTGACCGGCTATTCCATGCCTATCTTCTGGTGGGGGATGATGCTGATCATGCTGGTGTCGGTACAGCTTAACCTGACGCCGGTTTCCGGGCGTATCAGCGATACCGTCTTCCTTGACGATACCCTGCCGCTGACCGGATTTATGCTGATCGATACCGCGATTTGGGGCGAGCCGGGCGACTTTATTGATGCGGTGATGCATATGATCCTGCCCGCCGTGGTGCTGGGGACGATTCCCCTGGCGGTGATCGTGCGTATGACTCGTTCGTCGATGCTGGAAGTGCTGGGCGAGGATTATATCCGTACCGCGCGCGCGAAAGGCCTGACGCGGATGCGGGTGATCGTCGTTCATGCTTTACGTAACGCGATGCTGCCGGTGGTCACGGTTATCGGCCTGCAGGTCGGTACGCTGCTGGCGGGGGCCATCCTGACCGAAACCATCTTCTCCTGGCCGGGTCTTGGCCGCTGGCTGATTGATGCGCTGCAGCGCCGCGACTATCCGGTGGTGCAGGGCGGGGTGCTGCTGGTGGCGACGATGATTATTCTCGTCAACCTGCTGGTCGACCTGTTGTACGGCGTGGTGAACCCGCGTATCCGGCATAAGAAGTAAGGGGCCATCATGTCACAAGTTACTGAAAATAAAGTTGTCGCCGCACCGGTGCCAATGACCCCTTTGCAGGAGTTCTGGCACTATTTTAAACGCAACAAAGGCGCCGTTGTGGGGCTGGCCTACGTCGCGGTGATGATTATCATCGCCGTCTTCGCCAACTTCATCGCGCCCTATAACCCGGCGGACCAGTTCCGCGACGCGCTGCTGGCTCCGCCGTTCTGGCAGGAAGGCGGCAGCGTGACCCACCTGCTCGGCACCGATGACGTCGGCCGCGATATCCTGTCGCGCCTGATGTACGGCGCGCGCCTGTCGCTGCTGGTTGGTTGTCTGGTGGTGGTGCTGTCGCTGATCCTCGGCGTGGTGCTCGGCCTGATTGCTGGCTATTTTGGCGGCGTGGTTGACTCGGTCATTATGCGCGTTGTCGATATTATGCTGGCCCTGCCAAGCCTGCTGCTGGCGCTGGTGCTGGTGGCCATCTTTGGCCCATCCATCGTCAACGCCTCACTGGCGCTAACCTTTGTCGCCCTGCCGCACTACGTGCGTCTGACCCGCGCCGCGGTGCTGGTGGAAGTCAACCGCGACTACGTGACCGCTTCTCGGGTGGCGGGCGCAGGGGCTATGCGTCAGATGTTCATCAACATTCTTCCCAACTGCCTTGCGCCGCTGATTGTTCAGGCGTCGCTGGGCTTCTCTAACGCCATTCTCGATATGGCCGCTCTTGGCTTCCTTGGCATGGGTGCGCAGCCGCCGACACCGGAGTGGGGCACGATGCTCTCCGACGTGTTGCAGTTCGCGCAGAGCGCCTGGTGGGTCGTCACCTTTCCGGGTGTCGCTATCCTGCTGACGGTGCTGGCATTTAACCTGATGGGTGACGGTCTGCGTGACGCGCTCGATCCCAAACTGAAGCAGTAAGAGGTTCGAGATGGCGTTATTAAATGTAGATAAACTCTCGGTGCACTTCGGCGACGAAGGGACGCCGTTCCGCGCCGTAGACCGCGTAAGCTACAGCGTAAACCAGGGCGAAGTGGTCGGTATTGTCGGCGAGTCCGGCTCGGGCAAATCGGTCAGTTCGCTGGCGATTATGGGGCTGATTGACTACCCCGGCCGGGTGATGGCTGAAAAGTTGGAGTTTAACGGTCGCGACCTGAAGCGCATTTCCGAAAAAGAGCGCCGCCAGCTGGTGGGCGCGGAAGTGGCGATGATCTTCCAGGACCCGATGACCAGTCTGAATCCGTGCTATACCGTCGGCTACCAGATTATGGAAGCCATCAAGGTCCACCAGGGCGGTAATAAGAAAACGCGTATTCAACGGGCGATTGACTTGCTGACGCTGGTGGGGATCCCCGACCCGGCTTCGCGTCTCGATGTCTATCCGCACCAGCTCTCCGGCGGCATGAGCCAGCGTGTGATGATCGCGATGGCGATTGCCTGTCGGCCAAAGCTGCTGATTGCCGATGAACCGACGACGGCGCTGGATGTGACCATTCAGGCGCAGATCATCGAGCTGCTGCTGGAGCTGCAGCAGAAAGAGAATATGGCGCTGATCCTGATCACTCACGATCTGGCGCTGGTGGCCGAAGCGGCGCACAAAATCATCGTCATGTACGCCGGCCAGGTAGTGGAAACCGGCGATGCGAAGGATATCTTCCGCGCGCCTCGCCACCCCTATACGCAGGCGCTGCTGCGCGCGCTGCCGGAGTTCGCTCAGGATAAAGCGCGCCTCGCCTCGCTGCCGGGCGTGGTGCCGGGCAAATACGACCGTCCGAGCGGCTGCCTGCTCAACCCGCGCTGCCCGTATGCAACAGACAAATGCCGCAGTGAAGAACCTGAACTGAACCTGCTTAACGGCGGTCGTCAGTCAAAATGTCATTACCCACTTGATGATGCCGGGAGGCCAGGGCTATGAGTACGCATGAGGCCACCACGCAACAGCCTCTGTTGCTGGCCACCGATCTGAAGAAATACTATCCGGTGAAGAAGGGGCTATTTGCGCCGGAACGCCAGGTCAAAGCGCTGGACGGCGTCTCGTTTACTCTTGAACGCGGTAAAACGCTGGCGGTGGTGGGGGAATCCGGCTGTGGTAAATCGACGCTCGGCCGTCTGCTGACGATGATTGAAATCCCCACTGGCGGCGAGCTCTATTATCAGGGGCAGGATCTGCTTAAGCACGATCCGCAGGCGCAAAAGCTGCGCCGGCAGAAAATCCAGATTGTGTTCCAGAACCCCTACGGTTCGCTGAACCCGCGCAAAAAGGTGGGGCAAATTCTGGAAGAGCCGCTGCAGATCAACACCAGCTTAAGTAAGGAGCAGCGCCGGGAGAAAGCGCTGGCGATGATGGCCAAAGTGGGCCTGAAAACGGAACACTACGACCGCTATCCGCATATGTTCTCCGGCGGCCAGCGTCAGCGTATCGCCATCGCCCGTGGTCTGATGCTTGACCCGGACGTTGTAATCGCTGACGAACCGGTCTCCGCGCTGGACGTTTCGGTGCGCGCGCAGGTGCTGAACCTGATGATGGATCTGCAGCAGGATCTGGGGCTTTCTTACGTCTTTATCTCCCACGATCTGTCGGTCGTGGAGCACATCGCAGATGAAGTGATGGTGATGTACTTAGGCCGCTGCGTGGAAAAAGGGTCGAAGGAGCAAATCTTCAACAACCCGCAGCATCCTTACACTCAGGCACTGCTGTCGGCAACGCCGCGCCTGAACCCGGATGACCGCCGCGAGCGCATCAAGCTGACCGGCGAGCTGCCGAGCCCGCTGAATCCGCCGCCGGGCTGCGCGTTTAACGCCCGCTGCCGTCGCCGCTTTGGCCCATGCACTCAGCTTCAGCCGCAGCTGAAGGATTACGGCGGCCAGCTGGTGGCCTGCTTTGCCGTCGACCAGGATCAAAACGGCGAGAAACCGCTGAGCTGATAATCAGGTATTGTCTTCCCCGGTGGCGCTAACGCTTACCGGGGCTACGGGTTCACAGACGCCTGCGTTCCCGTAGCCCGGCTAAGGTGTTACGCCGCAAGCCGGGGAAAATCCCGGCAGCGGCGGTTTATGACTTAATGTACCACCTCATCGCCATTATCAATTGGCGACCAGTCGACTTTTCCTTCTTCCTTAACCTGTCGCCAGGCCATAAAGGTCAGGAACAGCGTGGCAACGCCATAGCCAAACGTCACCGTCGGTGAAGCGTTAAACGCCATCTGATGGCCGTGAATAAAGCCGAAGAACGACAGGACGGTGGCTGCTGCGGCATAAAGCGCCGCCCAGTTAAAGCGCCGGTCGATAATGAACGCGGCAATCGCCCCCATCATTAACCCCGCCAACACCGCACCGCCCCCGGTGGTTGCCATACCGTGATACAGCACACCGTTGTTGGCCATCGTATTAACGACGTCAGCCGGGAGGTTGACGGTATTCGCGCCGGCCGCCGCCAGCGCACCATCGACCTGGCTCTTCGCCCATTCGGCGATATTCGGTACCAGCGCCAACACGATCGCCGGAGCGTGGCGTTTCGGCGACACCTGGAACGCCTGAGCGCCAATGACCAGACCGATAAACAGCAGAATAGGTACGATTGCCACCAGTGGGATGATGGAGAGCAGCAGCGCGGTGAGGCCCAGGAAGCAGACGATGGCCATACAAACACCGGTTGCCAGCGAATAACCAATGCGCCCGCCCATCGCTTTCCAGCCCGGATGGCCGATATAAACCGCAGGTGGAAACGGCGAACCCAACAATGCGCCGACAATCGCGCCCAGCCCGTCAGCCGCCAGTACCGCGCGCAGGTTGTAGCTGTCGCCTCCTACTGCGGCGGATTCGACGTTATTGAGGATTTCGGTAAAGTTGAAAATCCCTAACGGGATCGCCGTCACCAGCAGTGGCCAGACCAGGCTCATCGGGACGTTAAAGACATCAGTAGAAAGCGTGGGTAAATAGAGCGAGAAACGCCCCGCGGCCTCTTTGACTTCCGCCGGATTCATAATGTCGCTAAAGCCAAGCCAGGTCGCGCCCCAGCCCAGCAGGCAACCCACCAGAACCACCGCCAGCCCGCCCGGCAGACCGAACGGCAGCCGCACGTTACCGACCCAGTTGAGCAGGATAATGGCGAAGCAGACAATGCCAATCCAGGCGGTATCAAACATCTGATACGCCGGGCGCATGGCGATAAACGCAATCGCAATCCCCGCCAGCGTCCCCAGCATTGCGGCGCGCGGCGTATATTTACGAATCGCCGGGCCAACCAGCACGCCTGCCAGCACAATAAGGCCGACAATCATTGCCCAGATAAGCCCGAGCTTCCACGCCAGCATCCAGTCTTTATGGATAAGCAGCGTTGGCAGCATGACAACGAACACCACGATGAACATGTGCGGTACGCTTGGCCCGTATGGCAGGGCGGTCACCGTGTCGCGACCCTCGCGTTTTGCCATCCGCCAGGCAAGCCAGGCGTAAAACAGATTACCCAGCGGCAGCGCGATACCTAACGCTGGTAGGATGCGGCCATAAACGGTGGTCGCCGGAATTTGCGCGACGTACAGCGCGAGTCCTGACAGGACCAGCACGTTCAGTAATACGTTGGTAAACAGTCCGAAAAAAGCGTTGAGATCGCCCGTCACCCATAGCGGTGGACGAAATGTGAGTTTTCCTTGCCCCATAATCCTTCTCCTGAAGTTATTCAGTCATGTGGTGGCCGGTGTATGCCCGCCAACCGCCGAGGTCAGTGATCTCCGGCTGGCCTTCAACCAGCCAGGATTCCGCCAGAACGCCCAACACTTCACTACCGTCGTCCAGTAACACTTTGCCGATACAGAGTCCGGCAGGTTCTTTTTGCAGAATATTCCCCAGTCCGGCAGGAGGAACCGCCCAGATTTCCAGCGCGATTTTTGCGCCGTTATCCGGTGAACGAATCATTCCGGGGTGATCGTCGTTGATGCTCCAACAGCGGTAGCAGGAGGCCGTTTTATCCTCACGAACGAATTCGGCATTAACGGCAAGCATGTTGGGGTTTAGCTTCAGGCCGCGCATTAGCGTGCCGTTAACCGCAAGCAGGATTTTGCTATCTGACATCGTATTTATCCTTATTTATACCTGAATATAGGGCCGCCATTCGCCGTGCGCATGGCGGCGTAAACTTAACCGGTAAACCGGGTTCCACCGTTACCGTCAATGGCGCGAACGATGGTTTCCGGATTGGTAATCAGCCCAACCCCCGCAGGATTACATCGCAGGAAGGTGAGCATGGCTTCGACTTTTGGCGCCATGCTGCCGGCTCCGAACTGACCGCTTTGCAGCATGGCCTGCGCTTCAGCTAACGTTAAAGTATCGAGCCAGCGCTGCTCCGGTGTGCCAAAGTTGATGGCGACTTGCTCTACGCCGGTCGGAATCAGCAGCATGTCCGCCTGCAATTCGCAGGCCAGCAGCGCCGATGCGCGGTCTTTATCAATGACCGCCTGGGCGGCAATAAGCTTGCCAGACGTATCGCGCCAGACTGGAATACCGCCGCCTCCGCAGGCAATGACTAAGACATTTTGCTCAAGCAGGGTGCGAATAACCGGCGTTTCGATGACTTCTTTTGGTGCCGGTGATGCCACGACGCGTCGCCAGCCGCGGCCCGAATCTTCTGCGATATCCCAGCCCTGAGCCGCCGCCAGCGTCTCCGCCGTTTCCAGAGTCATATAGTCGCCGATAGGCTTATCAGGATGGCTGAAGGCGGTATCGTTTGGGTCTATTAACGTTTGCGTCACCAGCGCGACGGCGCTGACGCTATCAAGACCGCGTAAGGTCAATGCGTTATTCAGCGCGTTCTGGAACATAAAACCAATTGCGCCCTGGGTATCGCCGACCGCGTACTCCAGCGGCACCGCAGGAACGGCGTCTTTGGCGATTTCGCTACGGCGCAGGATAAAACCCACCTGCGGACCATTACCGTGCGTCACCACCACGCGCCAGCCTGCGGCAATCAGATCAACCACATTTTCAGCAGTGGCTTTTACCGCTTCGTACTGCTGTTCCAGCGCATTTTCTCCGGGGTTGCGGATCAATGCATTACCGCCGACGGCGACGACGGCGACTTTAGTTTTTTTCATGGTCAGCTCCTTCTGCCAGCGCGCGAAGCGCGGCGGTAAAGCAGGCCAGCGGCGCAGTGGTGATCCCGGCACCGATCTGCCCTACGCCCGCGCGTTTATGCGCAATCCCGGTGTTGATGACCGGGAGAATATTGCGATCAACCACGTAGCGGGCATCGATACCGCAGCCGCTACCGGCAAAGTTCAGCGCGGGCAGCGTGAACGCCGGATGGGTGGCGAGCGTGATTTCCTGCATCGTCAGGCTATGACGGACGGCATCGGCTGGCGTGCCGCCGACGAATTTAACGATGGCCGGGGAGGCTGCCATGGCAAATCCGCCGATCCCGGCGGTTTCGGTAATTGCCGAGTCGCCTAAATCGGCCGCCGCATCGTCGATACCGTAGCCAGGGAAGAACAGGCCATCGACGGGATTAGCCGGGGCCTGGAACCAGCGTTCACCGGTACCAGAGAGGCGAATGCCGAAGTTGACACCGTTGCGCGCCATTACCGTAACCAGCGAGCTGTGCGGCACATCACAGGCGGCATCCAGCATTGATTTACAGGCAGCCATCGAAAGATTAAGGAAGAAATGGTCGTTGGCGGCGATAAACTCCAGCGCTTCCGGGCCGTGTTGAATACGCGCCAGATGCGGCGCCAGGCGTTTAAAGAACAGCCCGCTCGCTGCCGCGTTGCGGTTATGGCACTCATCACCCATATGCAGCGCCTGGGCAATCAGCGGTTTGAGCTCTATTTCGCCGCTGAGCGCCAGCGCCTGCTTCAATGCAGGAGCCAGCACGTTCCCCATCCAGGTCAGGCGGCTCAGCACATCCTCGTTATTGGCCCCGAAACGCAGAACTTTACCGAGTCCCTCGTTGAAGTTACAAAACGCGCGATTGCCGTGAGTGCGGTTTTCTACAATCCACACCGGCATGGAAGGACTGATAATCCCTGCCATCGGCCCGGTGGCGTGGTGATGATGGCACGGTTCGAGATCGACCAGCCCCGTCGCCGCCATTTGCATTGCTTCTTCCGTGCTGCTGGCCCAGCCTTCAAAAACAATCGCGCCAGCAATCGCGCCCTGCATCGGGCCGCACATATCGCTCCAGGCGATCGGTGGCCCGGCATGAAGAATTTTGCGTACGCCGTTCAGGCCGGAGATTGCCTCGCTGGCTTTGGCGACATCGACCAGTACCGGTTGGGCATCAAGATAGCGCTGTAGCGCCTGTTCGTTAGCGGCTTTTATACGCTCGTCGGCCAGCAGGGTCGCCAGCGTCCAGCCCGCCTGTTCATCACCCTGCGCCACGGGTTGCCATTGCAGATGAAGCACTTCGCCACCGGCTTCGCGCAGATTATCAGCAAAACTTTCCAGTCCGAGATTGATAACCGAAAGCGGTTGTTGAAATAAGGTCGTCATAGTTTATTTCCGTTGTTGCGCGATAAATGCCGCCAGGCGAGCGGCCTCGATATTGCTGTCAGCCACCAGGACGCCAGCGCTTTGCAGCAGCGTGATCTGCTGCGCTCTGTCCTGGGGATCGGTATCCGTGCCGCAGACATGAGCAAGCAAGACAATATGGCGCTGTTCAGCGGCTTCAATGCGCTGAATTTCTTCGATAATGGGCAGCAGGGCGCTGCACGGCTCGGCGCTGGCGCCATAGCCCAGCACGATGTCGAATAGCAGGACGGCGGTGCGCGGGTCCAGCGCTTCCGACAGCAAGCGCGCGTTACGCAGTTCCGGGTCAATCATCGGATGCGGGCGTCCCTGGGTGAACTCATCATCGCCCATATCCACCAGACTGTGGCCGTGACCATGATGTTTATCCTGCAGCGCCCGTGCGCCCGTTACCGGGGCATTGGATTCACAGGACAGTCCTGCCGCCTGGAGCGCGAGCTGGGTTTCGTAGCAGAAAGTCCCGCCCGCGAAAACGCCGCGAATGTCGGTTTGCTCCGCGGTCATCTCGCGAATCGATTGCACCGCTTGCTGCCGTAAGGCTTCAGGTAAGGAATGGCTGGCGGCGGCCGTTTCTCCCCGCAGCGTGGCGACCGCGATATCCGCGGCATGCTGCAGACTGTGGGCTGGGATGATGCCATACGTCAGCAGCGTCGCCTCGCTTGTCCCGAGGAAATGGGCTACAACCGGTTTGCCACACTGACGGGCGGATTCCAGCACTTTTTCCATGATGGCGGGTGACGGTGGTTTGGAGATCAGCGCAATGAGCTGCGTTTCGGGATCGTCCGCCAGCATGGCGATCCCTTGCAGCATGCTCAGACCACCAATCTCTTCGTGCAGATCGCGACCGCCGGTGCCGATAGCTTGCGAAACACCTTCACCGAGGTGGTGAATGCGGCAGCTCACTTCCTGTAAGCCGGTACCGGAAGCGGCAACCAGACCAATCGCTCCGCGGCGGACTACGTTGGCGAATCCCAGCGGCATTCCGTTGATGATGGCGGTACCGCAGTCCGGCCCCATCACCAGCAGGTTATGCTCGCGGGCATACTGCTTAATGGCCGCTTCCTGTTCTTCCTGGACGTTATCGCTAAAGAGCATCACGTGCAGCCCGGCGCTCAGGGCTTTAAGCGCTTCGGCGGCGGCGTAGCTGCCGGGAACCGAAATCAGCGCCAGATTAGCCTGCGAGGACGCTCCCACACCTGCGGCGATGCTGGTGGCCGGGCGTCGGGTTGTACCTTCGGTGTTTTCCGTTGCGGCTGGAGGGCTCAGTAACTCACCCGCCAGCGTCAGCGCCTGTTTTGCCGTTTCGTCATCGGCCAGCAGGGCAATAAGCAGATCGTTAGGTCGGGCTTCAAGCGTAATGGGCATTCCCGCATCGCGCATGCGTTCGATATTGGCCGCCGTCGCCATGGCGACAGAAGCTTGCTCAACGCCCTCTAAAGCATTGAGTTTTGCGGAAACCTGCATCAGAGAAACGGAATCTTTATACAGGTTAGGGAAGCAGTGGTAATGCAGAGTCATTTCCTGTCCTCGGGCAATAAGAGGCCACCGCCACAGATGTGGCGGAATGGGGTTATTACCAGTTGTCGAAAAATTAGTTTTGCAGCGCGCCGATAATGCTGGCTGAATCGCTGACCCAGCCGACGATGGCGCCCTGGGCTTTCATCATGTCGAGCGCGGCGCGGTGGAATTCTGGAAAGTAGGAGGCGCAGCAGTCTTCCGGGATGACCAGCTCGTAGCCTCTGTCGTTGGCTTCTCTGGCCGTGGTTTGCACGCACACTTCCGTGGTCACGCCGCAGATAATCAGTGATTTAATGCCGCGAGTTTGCAGAATCAGCCCCAGGTCGGTGGCGTAAAATGCTCCCTTGCCGGGTTTATCGATAATCGGTTCACCGGGGAGTGGCGCGAGCTCCGGGATGATATCGTGCCCTTGTTCGCCACGAATTAAAATACGCCCCATCGGGCCGGATTCGCCGATAAATGTTTTCCCGCCGCGTGTTTTTTTCGCTGGAGGACAGTCCGCCATATCCGCGCGATGGCCTTCGCGGGTGTGAATAATAAATAACCCTGAGGCTCGGGCTTGTTCCAGCAGTTGACGGCATGGCGCGATAGTCCGGCGCAGATGCGAGACGTCATTACCCAGCACCTCGCCAAAACCGGCGGGTTCGACAAAGTCGCGTTGCATATCGATGATGACCAGCGCAATGCTGGCAGGATCAAACGTGAAATCAAAAGGTTGAGCTTGAATAGTACGCATAAACGATCCCTTGTTAGCTATGACTACACTAGCAGTGTATGGACAGAACGCGATGGCTGCGCAGAAAGGTTTTCTGCTTATCCCTCAAAAAATATGAGGGATAAATCCATATCGGCAAGGCAAAATGGCTGGGGTCCTGATGCCGTGGGGATTACGGCGAACAGGGGATATCAGCCGGTCGGTCAAGGGGGTGAAAATGGATGTGCAAAAGTGTGAACCCCCTCGGGAAATAAGGTTAACGTATGGCTTTGAATGCACTAAAACATTGCGCCAGGCTGACTTCTGGCCAAGCGGGGCGCGTGCACTCGGTCTTCACCCGCGCCTGTAATCTGCTCATGCCGAATGGCGAACTCTGGGTTGTGCAAACCCGCGAAATGCCGCTGGCCCCCAACGGTATCATTGTCGACGTCGACGATTTGCGACTCCGTTTTATCGCCGGGACGAGCGTGGCCTGTTTGCCCCGCGGGGGCGATGTGTCGATGCTCGGTTCGACTCCTGTCTCCACGCAGCTTATTTCTGCCGGAAACGCCGCGAATTTACGGCGTTTCGCCAGCGCATTATCTGTTTTCCTCGCAGGGCAACCCTGCAATGGTATTCGGCTGGCCTTGCAGCAAGAGCCCGCGCTGGCTGATGTCTATCAACGCTTTACCCGCTGGCTGACGAATGGTGAAGGTGATGTCGTTCCCCTGCTGCGTTTTCTAATTGGGCGCGGGGAGGGGCTAACGCCCTCAGGCGATGATTTCCTGGTGGGCGTATTGCTGGTCATGGAGAACTGGCAACATCCCCGGCTCTCCTTGCTGCGCCGGGCTATTCCCCCGCTGTTGTTAGCTACCACGGATATCAGTCGGGAAATGCTGGGACATGCGTGTCAGGGGCGCTATAGCCAGCATTTGTTAGCGCTGATGGCGACTCCTGCGGTTAATTTTCCTGCGGTTGCCGGGTATGGTCATACGTCTGGTCTGGATATGCTGGCCGGGATGGCGGCGGCGGTCAGCGTTTTATACCCGTCATACTTCAAGTTGCATGTGCGTTAGTTTTGTTACTCGGCTCATCCATGAGCCTCGCCCTGCAATCTGTTCCGGACAGATTTGTCGCTCACCCCTGTCACTTACGGAAGTCAAGCTCCAGGGGATTCCCTGCGTCACTGCCTTCCTGCAACTCGAATTATTTAGGGTATATCAGCAAACCCGGTCAACTGAGTTCGGTTAAAAACCCTTCGATGACATCCGCCCGCTGCAACTGCGTCAGCCACCAGTGGCAACAAGGGCGGGGAGGTTCGTTTTGCCAGGCCAGAAAAAGCGGCGTCGGCGGTTTACTGACGTCCACCGGCACGCTAACGAGTCTGCCGTCGTCAATGTAGCGCTGGCAAAAATGGCGGGGAAGAAAGCCAATGCCCAGACCGTGGAGATGCATCGTAATTTTGCTGTGGTAATCGGGAGCGAGCAGCGCTTTTTGGCCGCGCAGTTGCCAGGCAACCTGTGGCTCGAGCTGCACGGAAGTATCCTGGATACAGATTGCCGGGTAGCGGCGCAGATCTTCTGCCTGTAGCGGGCGGTGAACCGCCGCCAGCGGATGGTCGGGCGCAATGGCGAACAGCCACTCAACGGCGGGCATTTCTGCACAAAGGACTTCACCGTGGCGTACCACCTGGTTAGGCGCGCCGATAGCGATATCCGCACGCTTTTCCAGCAGCGCGTCCCAGACGCCATCATGCACATCAATACTCAACTGAATTTCCGTTTGCGGGAAGTGGTGTTCACTTTGTTTCAACAGCGCGTAAATAGGTTGCAGGCTGATAATGTTATTGAGCGAGAGGCTTAAGCTCGTCTCTGTACCGCTGGCAATGCGACGAGTGGTGTGCTGCAACTCTCCCAGTTCGCTCAGGATCAACTGCCCTTTTTTGATAAAATAACGGCCCGCTTCCGTCAGGATCAGCTGTTTGCCCTGGCGTTCAAACAGTTTGGCGCCCAGCTCGTTTTCCAGCTTATGTACCGTGTAGCTGAGAGCCGTGGGCACCTTGTGCAGCTCTTCGGCGGCAGCACTAAAGTTGCCACAGCGCGCGATGGTGACGATGACGTTCAATGCCTGGACGCTTATCAACATACCCTCTTCCTAGCGATATACCCGTCATCCTTCAAGCTGCCTCTTTGTTGGCTGCACTCAGAAACCCCAGTCACATAGTTATCTATGCTCCTGGGGATTTCTTCCCTTGCCGCCTCGGTGCATCTCGAATGATTTTGTGTATAGACTGAAAAACCCCTTCACAATCGGGAACATAAAACGAACATTTATCGAATATAGAGGATCTGAAATCACTATGTCTATCAACTAAGCTAACTCTCTGAATATATTTTATTTTACGCTATTCAAGCTTTCAGGTGGTCTAAAAGGGGGGCAGCAATGATTTCTGATGTTGTTCTTTGTTGTTCGCTCAACGCTTTATATTCCTGGTTTTTGGATAACATCCTGAGCTATTTATTTTGCGGCAGAACATTATTTATTATTTTAATTAAGCGCGGGAGGTGATTTCTAAACGCCTTAAAAAATATTAAAATGTATTCTCTTTAGCCGTCGGTTGGCGTGTATTACGCCGTTTTTTAAAATTAAGGCAGTATAAAAAACTACTCTCTGCGAATAGCCTGGCAGGCTGCGGGGGGAAAGACGGCGCCGCCGCCTAAAAAATGGGGCTATCATTTTGAAAAAGAGCTGTTAGTGTAGCCGCACTACCACTATGGTATTACACCAGCCTGACTTATTCATAATAATCAAATCGCGACTAAAGTTAGCATATTGTGACGGGCATGACGCCGGATAAATGCCCAAAAAACAACAAATTAAACTATGCTTTAGCGGCGTAGAATGACAATTAAAACAGATTAAATATGATGTATTTAAATCATGAGGTTATCTATGAACCATTATGATGATTTGCAGCGCTTCAAGGAAAAGACGCGGACACACAGTCTAAAATTCAAGGACCTCTCATCAGAAACCGGCGCCGGTGAAAAAGGCGATTGGGTTATTCTCAATCAGCTTATTCCCGCGGAGGAAGCATCCTCTTTGGCTATGGGCGGATCGGTATCTTTACCCGTGCCGCAGCTGGTACCTGCCAATATGTTTCATCAGGTGGAGCGGACAGCCGTTCAGACCGCGCCGGCGGCATCGTCGGTTGTGCCGTCGGTAATGATTCCAGACCCTGTCGCATCATCCGCGCCGCAGCCTGTTCCCGCGGTGAGTCCTGTTGCTCCGGTGGCCGTTGAACCGGTAGTGCAGGCAAGCGAGGCCGCGACCGGGCAAGCTCCCCGGGCAGCCGTGTCGCAACCTGCTGCACCGCTATCTGACCACGTGACAGCTCCGGCTGTCAGACATCGCCCGGCGATAGAGCCGACGGCGGAAGGGTTTGCCCATCTCTTTGCGACAAAAACCGCAGAGCCGGTAGCAAAAGATAAAGATCAGTCACTGAAATCACTCCTGGAGAGGATCGCGACATGCCGTTGATCTGCGTGTGTTCACCGAAAGGCGGCGTAGGAAAGACGACCCTGGCGGCAAATCTGGCCTGGGCGCTGGCCCGCGCAGGCAGCAAAGTTCTGGCCCTCGATTTTGATGTGCAGAACGCCCTGCGCCTGCATTTTGGCGTCCCGCTTAGCGATGAGCGCGGCTATGTCGCGAAAGCGCTGGAGCTCCATGACTGGAGCCAGTGCGTATTAAGCGCCGGCAGCAATATTTTCGTCTTGCCCTACGGCGACGTGAGTGAAGCCCAGCGACAGGCTTTTGATGAGCGTTTGACCCACGACGAGCATTTCCTGACCCGCGGCCTGGCGGCATTACTCAACTATCCCGGGCTGATTACCATCGCCGACCTGCCGCCCGGCCCTTCGCCCGCGCTGAAGGCGCTCACTTCGCTTGCCGACCTGCATCTGGTACCGCTGCTGGCGGATACCGCTTCAATGTCGGTGCTGTCGCACGTCGACAATCAGCGGCTGACCGGGGGCGAACTCAACCAGAAACACGGACACTATTTTGTGATTAACCAGAGCGATAGCCGTCGCCAGGTCAGTCGCGATGTCACGGCGTTGATGGAAGAAAAGCTGGGCGATCGTTTGCTGGGCATCATTCATCGTGATGAAAGCGTGGTGGAAGCGAATGCTTCCCAGAAGTCGATCCTTGACTTTAATTCATCCTCCGCAGCCGCCTTTGATATTGAAATTATTGCCAAAAAAATTTCTGCGCTGTTGGGTATTAATATTGGTGACGGCAAGGTGCATAGCCAGCCTCGCAGGTCAGGGCTTTAATTTAATTGCAGGGCTGCTGAATGAAAAAGACGCTTTTCTGGTTGCTGGTACTGGTGCTTTCGCCGATTGCCGTGCTGGTGGTGATCACGCCGATGGACAGCCAAAAGCAGTATATTTTTGGCCTGCTGAGCATCGGTATTCTTTTCCTGATGGGATTCAGTAAAAATCGCAGCGTTTCCGTCATCATGGTGGTGACATCGCTGCTGATGTCGACCCGTTATATGTATTTCCGTCTGACGCAGACCCTGCATTTTAACTCCACCATCGAAGCGATTCTGGGGATGGGGCTGTTTCTGGCGGAAGTCTATATCTGGGTGATGCTACTGCTTAACTACCTGCAAACGGTCTGGCCGCTAAAGCGTGAAATCGTCCCGCTGCCGGATGATATGAGCAAGTGGCCGACGGTCGATATCTATATTCCCAGCTATAACGAACCGCTTGAAGTGGTGCGTGATACCGTACTGGCCGCACAGTGTATTGATTATCCTAAAGATAAATTAAAAATCTATTTACTGGATGACGGGAAGCGCAATGAATTTGCGGTCTTCGCCGCCGACGTTGGGGTGGGGTATATCACCCGTAACGACAACAAACACGCCAAGGCGGGCAACCTCAACCACGCGATGACGCTGACCCACGGCGAGCTTATCTGCGTGTTTGACTGCGACCATGTGGCAACCCGCGTTTTCCTGCAGGCGACGGTAGGCGGATTCCTCAACGACCCGATGCTGGCGCTGGTACAGACGCCGCACTACTTCTACTCGCCGGATCCCTTTGAGCGCAACCTCTCCGTTGGCCGCAATATTCCTAACGAAGGGATGTTGTTTTATGGCCCGATTCAGCAGGGGAACGATAACTGGAACGCGACCTTTTTCTGCGGCTCCTGCGCCGTCATTCGCCGTGCCGCGCTGGAGCAGATCGGCGGCTTTGCGGTAGAGACCGTGACCGAAGATGCCCATACCGCGCTGAAGTTCCAGCGTCTGGGCTGGAAGTCGGCATTCCTCGATATCCCACTGGCGGCCGGCTTAGCCACCGAACGTCTGGTGGTGCACGTCATTCAGCGTACCCGCTGGGCGCGAGGGATGACGCAAATATTCCGTCTGGATAACCCGCTGCTGGGCCGCGGGCTGACCTTTCAGCAGCGCCTGTGCTACCTCAGCGCCATGCTCTATTATCAGTTCGCCCTGCCGCGCGTGGTCTTTGTCACTGCGCCGCTGGCCTACCTGCTGTTCAACCTGAATATCATCTACTCCTCGGCCAGCCTGATCGTCTCTTACGCGCTGCCGCATCTGTTCCTCGCGATCTACGTCGGTTCGCGCATGAACGGTCGCTATCGTTACAGCTTCTGGGGCGAAATCTACGATATCGTGCTGGCGTTCCACCTGGTGCTGCCGACGCTGGTGACCATGATTTTCCCCAAACGCGGGAAATTCAACGTGACCGATAAAGGCGGCCTGCTGGACGTAGGCTACTTCGACTTTACCGTCGTCAGACCGCACCTGGTCGTCGCCTGTCTGCTGGGCCTGGGCGTGGTGGTCGGTATCGTCCGCGCCATCGGTCACGACTACTTTGGCTCAGACCCGAACGTTATCGCGCTGAACGTCGGCTGGGGAATTTACAGCCTGATCTTCCTGCTGGCGGCCATCGCCGTGGCGCGCGAAACCCGCCAGGTGCGAAAAACGATTCGTATTGACGTCGATATCCCGGTGCTTATCCACTACGCCAGCGGCATTGTCTCCCGCAGCCACACCGCGGACCTGTCAATGGGCGGCTGTCGCGTTAGCGCGCCGGATAACCGTCACCTGCAGGATGAAATTGAAGAGATTGAGCTGATCCTCCAGTCCGGGGCGATCTCGATTCCGGTACGCCAGATCACCGCCGATGAGCGCTTTATCCGCCTGCAATTTGATGAAAATATTCAGCTTTCCCGCCGCCGCGAACTGGTGCGCGTGGTATTGGCCCGCGCCGATGCGTGGATTAACCCGCCGCGCCCGCAGGATAACCCGTTCCGCTCTTTTGCCACCATTTTGCGCTGCGTGTTTGAACTGTTCTGGCTAACGTGGAAAACGCGCCGCAGCCAGCGCCGCCAGCCGCCTGCGGCCAATCCGGCGCAGGAGGATGGTAGCTTATGAAACGCTTAACGACGCTTGCGCTGCTGGCCGGGATGCTCTCTGCGCCGACGCTGCATAGCGAGGAAACGCCCGCTGACGCATTGTCGCAGCTTAACTTTCCGCTATCCGGGACGGAAGCCAACGGCGCATCGGCGGCCGAGGCGAATTCGCCCGCCGCGACGGAGCCCGAGCCGGCAAACGCCGTTCAGCCGGCTTCGCTACCCGCGATGCCGCCGCCGATCGCCCCCGGCATTCCTGATACGGTACCACTAACGCCGATTGTCGGCGGTAACCTGAACCTGACGCAGATGGGTATGCCGGACGGCATCATCCTTAGCGGCGGGCAAAACCAGGGCGGCGCCAGCTTTACGTTGCCCTCCGATCAGGTGGTGACCCACGCTCAGCTGATGCTGGACGTTAAGGTCTCGCCGGAGATGGCGGCCCGCAACGCCACGCTGCAGTTAATGCTCAATGGCCAGCCGCTCGGCACCTTGCCGCTGGGCGCGGACGGCGAGGATATTTCGCACTATCAGCTGGATATCCCGGCGGCGCTGATGGTCTCCAGCAACAACCTGAGCTTTAAGATTAACGACGGCGACGCGATGCAGTGCCGGCTCGATATTCACGACACCTCGCGGGTGACCATTTTACCCGCCTCGCACTTTAGCTGGGAGAGCCAGCAGCTCAATATCAGCAACGATTTAAGCCACTTTCCGCGGCCGTTTTTCGACAGCATGCAGATGACGCCGGCGGATATCGCTATCGCTTATCCGGAGAAATCGACGGCGGATATCTTCAGCGCTGCGGCGCTGGTGTCGTCGTGGCTGGGTATTCAGGCCGACTATCGCGGTATCGCCTTTGACGCGCTGCGCGATCGCCTGCCTGAGAAGCACGGCATTATTATCGGCCACCCCGGCGATCGGGTGGGCGGCCTGACGCTACCGCAAACCGACAAGCCGCTGCTGCGGATCGTTGATAATCCCGGCAACCCGGCCTATAAGCTGCTGCTGATTGTCGGGCAGAATGACGCCGCGCTGCGGATGGCCGCCTGGCGTCTGACCCGCGGCGATTTCGCCCTGCAGACGGCCAGTATGGAGGTTGATCCGCAGGCGATTCCCGTCGGCAAGCCGTATGACGCCCCGCGCTGGATCGCCACCGATCGGCCGGTAAAAATCAGCGAGCTGATCCGCCAGGATCAAAGTATGACCGTCAGCGGCGTGTGGCATGAACCGCTGCGCGTCGCCTTCCGCGCCGCGCCGGATCTCTACCTGTGGGATGGCGAAACCATTCCGTTGCAGATTGGCTACCGTTTCCCGTCGGAGAGCTGGATTAACGAGGACAAGTCGTTGTTGAGCGTGACGCTCAACAACACCTTTCTCAACAACCTGCCGATGAACAAACAGGGGCCGCTGGAGAAGCTCTGGCGTCACCTGGGCGGCGACGCGCGTCAGGAGCGTTTTACGATCCCGCTGGCGCCGTATCTGATTTACGGCGATAACCAGCTCTCGCTCTATTTTAATCTGGTGCCGAAGGATAGCGCTCCCTGTTCAGTGCTGCTGAACAGCACGATCAAGAGCCGCATTACCGACGACTCGTGGATCGATTTGAGCGGCACCCGGCACTTCTCGCTGTTGCCGAATCTCTCCTACTTTGTCGGCGCGTCGTTCCCATTCTCCCGGCTAGCGGATTACTCGCAAACCACGCTGCTGCTGCCGGAGCGACCTTCGGAAACCCAGGTCGCGATGATGCTGAATCTGGCCGCCCGCTCGGGGAACTCGACCGGCAAAGCGCTGGCCAATAACCGCGTGATGCTGGGCGTTCCTGACGACGTCGCCAATTCGCCTTTTCTACGCGATCGCGATGTGCTGGCGGTGAGCGCGCTTGACCAAAAAGCGTTCAACCAGCGCCTGTTGGCCGACTCTCCCTATAACCCAGTCGAAAACCTGCTGAGCGTGCGTGAACCGGCGCTATGGGCGAAAATTCAGCGCAGGCTGAGCGGCGACTGGGCCTCCGACGGCGTGGATGCCGATCGCTATTTCTCTTCCAGCAGCGCCTGGCGTGGGTTTATTAGCTATCGCTCGCCGTGGAACCCGCAGCGAGTAGTGGTGGTGGCGATGGCCAGCAGCGACGATCAGCTGGCGAAACTCGAAGACGACCTTAATTCACCGCGTATCAATGCCGGTATTCGCGGCGATACGGCGGTGATTACCAGCGATAACGGCGTGCGTAGCTTCCAGGTCAGTACGCCGTTCCCCAGCGGCCAGATGCCGTGGTACATGATGGCGGTGTGGTATGCCAACCAGCACTCCGGCCTGCTGGCTGTGCTGGGGTTAATCGCCACATCGATTCTGGGTCTGGCGCTGACCGCCATGTTTAAACGTCATGCTCGTAAGCGCCTGGAGTCGGGAGATAGCCAATGAAAAGAGTCAGCAGAATGAATAATAAGGCGGCCCGTCAATTTTCCACGCTGTGCCTGTCCGGCGCGCTGACGCTGGGCGCCTTTGGCGAGGCGCAGGCGGCGGGTAACGATGCGGCGCTACAGGCGCTGTTTGCGCAGGCCAACTACTGGCATGAAAAATCCCACGATGAGCTGGCAATGGAATCGCTGCAAAAAGTGTTGTCGGTGGATGCCAACAACGCTCAGGCGCTGTACCTGATGGCGCTGTGGGCGCAGCAGGGAGGCAACCTGCAGGCCGCGGCCCAGTGGCGGGCGCGACTGGAGAAAGCGGCGCCCAACAGTCCCGGCTTGCAGGATCTGGATAGCGCCAAAAAAATGGCCCAGGTCCCGCAGGGGCAGCTAAACCTGGCGAGACAGCAGGCGCGCAGCGGCAACGTGCCCGCCGCGCTGGCGACCTGGCGGAGTATGTTTAACGGCAACGTTCCGCCTTCCGGTCTGGCGGCGGAATACTACCTGACGATGGCCAGCGACAAGTCGCTCTATCCGCAGGCGGTGAGCGAACTGCGTCAATACGTCGCTCAGCATCCGCAAGAGAACGGGCCGCGCGTAGCCCTGGGTAAGGCGCTGACCTGGCGCGAAGAGACACGGCGGGAAGGGATCGCTATGCTGGAGCCGATGGCCAGCGGCAGCAAAGAGGCCGATGCCGGACTGCGCCAGGCGCTGCTGTGGATGGGACCACAGCCGGGGGATGAACCGTTTTACGATACCTGGATGCAGCGCCACCCGCAGGATAGCGAAGTGCAAAACTACTTCCGTGAACGGCGTAGCGGCCAGGCGCGCGGTCAGGGCTACTCTGACCTGAACAGCGGCAATACCGCCGCGGCGAAGCAGCAGTTTGAACAGGTCCTGCAAACCAATCCGCAGGACGCTGACGCGCTTGCCGGGATGGGCTATATCGCCCAGCGCAGCGGCGATTTTCAGGCGGCTTCTCAATATTTGAGCCGGGCGGCGGATCTCGGCGGCGAGAGTTCTGAAACCCGGCGCCAGCAGGCGGCGGATGCGCTGTTTTACGGCCAGCTCGCGCAGGCGCAGCAGGCCTACAAGCAAGGCAACATTAGCCAGGCGCTGGCGCTCTCCGCGCCGCTGGCGCAGCAGAGCGGAGCCCAGGGCTCGGCGGCGAAGCTGTTCCGCGCCGACGTTCTGCGCCACAACAAAGATCTGCCTCAGGCCGAACAAACGCTGCGGGCGCTGCTCAACGACCAGCCGCAAAATGGCCCCGCCCGGGAGAATCTCTATTACGTCTTGCGTGAACAGAATAAAACTGCGGAAGCCCAGGCGATGCTGCGAACGCTGCCGGAAAGCCTGCAGCAAAAACTGCAGCCGCGCGTGGTCACCGGGACGCCGGGAGACTCCCTGCGTCGGCAGGCGCAGGAGCAGGCCAGCGGTGGTAACGTGACCGGGGCTATCGCCACGCTGCGCCAGGGCGTTTCTCGCTATCCGGACGATGCGTGGATGCGCCTCGATCTGGCCCGACTGCTGCAAAAGTCCGGTAACGACGGCGAGGCGAACGCGATCATGGGCGCCGCGTATCGTCCCGGCGCCAGCAGCAGCTCGCTGTACGCCGCGGCCCTTTTCGCCAGCGAGAACGGCGGCTGGCAGCAGGCGCAAACCCTGCTGGCGAGAATTCCTCCCGCCAGCCAGACCAGCCAGATGCGCGATTTACACCAGCGGGTGAACTACAACCTGCAGTTGGCGACGGCGCAGGGCTATCTGGCGCAGGGGAATACCGTCGCGGCTTCCAATACGCTAAGGGCGATGGCCGCGACGCCGCCAAAAGCCCCGGCTGATGTCGGTAAACTGGCGCGTCTGCTGGCCCAGAGCGGCGATGTGACCACCGCGGTATCGCTGGTACGCAACAATATTAACGGCGGTATCTCGGGTAATGCCGGGGATTACGCAGACCAGGTGACGGTACTTAACCAGGCAGGCCTGACGAACGAAGCGCAGAGGCTGCTCACCAACCCGCAGCTGCAGGCGAGCAGTACGCCGACGCAGCTAGCCAGTATCCGCAACGGCTATGTGATTAACGAAGCGGACCATCTGCGCGAGCAGGGCAACTACGCGGCGGCATATGACAAGCTGATGGGCGCGATGCAAAGCGACCCGCAAAATACCGACCTGATGTTCGCCATGGCGCGTCTCTATCAGAGCGGCAAAATGAATAAAGAGGCCGGGGTCGTCTATGACTACCTGATGACCCGCGATACGCCGACCCAGGACGCGCGCAGCGGGGCTATTGATGTCGCGTTGTCGGCAGGCGATAACGACCGGGCGGCGCAGCTGGCAGGCGGGCTGCGCCCGGATAATTCGCCGGACCGTTTGCTGCTGCTGGCGCGCGTTGCCGAATCGCAGGGGCATCATCAGCAGGCGATGACCTATCTGCGCAGCGCTCGCGGAAGGCTGCTGGGGTTACAGAGCAGCAATGGTACGCAAACGCCGACCGTGGGCGGCGTGCTGGCGGCGGATAATCCGTTTGTCGGCGTCTCGCGTACGCCGGCGGCGACGCGTACCGCCTCCACCTACGGGCAATATATGCCGTGGCAGGTTTCTCAGGTATCGACGGGCGATGGTAGCACGCTGCCGGGGATCCAGCGCACCGATCTGCCGGTCGAAACCGCGCAGACCCGAATGCTGCGCCAGGTGGACACCATGATGGAGACGTTGCAGGAAAAAACCGGCACCTGGCTGCAGGGGGGCATGGAGGTTCGCGGTCGTGATGGCGAATCCGGCACCAGCAAGCTGACCGAAATAAAAACCCCCCTGACCTGGTCCTCCTCGCCGTTCGGTGATTCGCGTTTCGACTTTACCGTGACGCCAATTACGTTGAACGCAGGGACGGCAACCGGCGACGCCTGGCGGCGCTATGGCGCGAATCCGCTATCAAACGCGGTCTCCAATATGATCTCCACGGCCACCAGCGAGCAGGCGGCGATTGCGGCGATGACCGCTACCGAGCGCACGACGTACTTTGCCAACAATCCGGGGGCGGAGACATTGAGCGGCCTCGGCACGCTGAATGCTTCAGATTTTAATGCCACCACCAGCAGCGGCATGGAGAATCTGGCAAAGCTCGGCACCTATGACTCCGGGCAAGTTGCCAGCTATCTGGCTTCTTCAAATCTGAAACCTAACGTTGATCAGGCCAGCGGTTCGACGGATTCACAGAAGGCGAACGGCGTGGAGCTGGCGCTGGCGCTGAGCGGCGACGAATATCGCGTCGATATCGGCAGCACGCCGCTGGGTCAGGATCTGAATACCGTGGTGGGCGGTGTGAAGTGGTCGCCAAAGCTGACCAACTACCTGTCGCTGATTTTTACCGGCGAGCGTCGTTCGCTGACCGACAGCCTGCTCTCCTGGGTGGGGCTGAAGGATTCCTACTCCGGCAAGACCTGGGGTCAGGTGACCAAAAATGGCGGCACCCTGCAGCTAAGCTATGACGATGGCGATGCTGGTTTTTACGTCGGCGGCGGGGGCTATAGCTACCTTGGTCAAAACGTCGCCAGCAACACCAGCATTAACGCCAACGCTGGGGTTTACCTGCGGCCTTATCACGATGAATATCGTCAGTTACAAACCGGGTTGAGTATGAGCTACATGGATTACTCGAAAAACCTCAGCTACTTCACCTACGGGCAAGGGGGCTACTTCAGCCCGCAGAACTACGTCAGCGTGTCGCTGCCGGTCAGCCTGACGGAGAAATATGATAACTGGACGATGAAGCTTGGCGGTTCGGTGGGGTATCAATCGTACAGCCAGGATAAGAGCGCCTATTTCCCGACCAACGCCGAGTGGCAGCAGACGCTCGAGACCGCTGTGAGCAACGGTTTTGCCAAAGAGGCGTACTATTCAGCCACGTCGAAGAGCGGCATCGGCTATACGCTGCGCGCCGGCGCGGATTACAAAGTGAATAAACAGATGACGCTCGGCGGCCAGGTGGGCTATGACACTTTCGGCGATTATAACGAGAGCACCGCCGGCCTCTATATCCGCTACATGCTGGGAGATCGCTGATCATGACGGACAATAATAATGCGCTGGTGACGACCTGGTTTCAGCAGCAGCAAACGCCTGCCGGGTGGTTCGATCTGCTGCTGATTATGGTTGATGGCATGGTCAACAACGCGGGTGAACTGGAGAGTCAGCCCTTTCTGCGACAAATGGGCGAGGCGTTGGCCGATGAGCATCCGCTGCCGGAGTCGGAGACGATCGGTGAGCTGGAAGCCCATATCAATGCGCAGCTCAGCCGCTTTCAGTGGGGGCTGGTGAGCGTTGAGGTGAGCGATGATGGCCTGCGGTTACGCCATCAGGCGCTGCCGGTGAGCCGCGATGAAGCGCGCCGCGTACGCTGGTGTAATGCGTTTTGTGCCATACTCGAGGGGCTTTATTCCCGCTGGCTACAGGGACAGGGCGGCGCGGCGCATGTGGTTTTACAGCGCGAGCGGCTGTTTTCGGTCTCTGACGTTCAGTTTCTTTACTTCCATCCCTGAAGGGTGAATTTATGTCCTTGCGTGCTTTAGCGACAGTCGTGGTGACGACGGTGATGATGCTTCCCCACGCGTGGGCCGATACGGCGTGGGAAAGCTATAAATCGCGTTTTATGATGCCGGACGGGCGCATTATTGATACCGGCAATGGCAACGTCTCTCATACCGAAGGGCAAGGTTTTGCCATGCTGTTAGCGGTGGGCAATAACGATCGCCCCGCCTTTGACAAGCTATGGCAGTGGACCGATAAAACGCTGCGTAACAAAGAAAATGGGCTGTTTTACTGGCGCTACAATCCGGTGGCGCCTAATCCGGTGGCGGATAAAAACGATGCCACCGATGGCGATACCCTGATTGCCTGGGCGCTGCTGCGCGCGCAGCAGCAGTGGCATGAAAAATCCTACGGCAGTGCGTCGGATGCGATAACCGCTTCGCTACTGAAGTCCACGGTGGTCACCTTCGCCGGCCGTCAGGTCATGCTTCCGGGCGCGAAGGGATTCTATCTCAACGATCATCTGAACCTTAATCCCTCCTACTTTATCTTTCCGGCATGGCAGGCTTTCGCCGCGCGGACGCATTTAACCGCCTGGCGAAAGCTGCAGAGCGATGGTCAGGCGCTGCTGGGGAAAATGGCGTGGGGGACATCTCAGCTTCCCAGCGACTGGGTCGCCTTAAGAGCGGACGGCAGGATGGAGCCGGCAAAAGAGTGGCCGACGCGGATGAGCTTCGATGCGATCCGTATTCCGCTGTATGTTTACTGGAGTGACCCGAAAAGCAGCCTGTTGACGCCATGGAAAAACTGGTTCCAGCGCTATCCGCGTCTGCAAACGCCGGCGTGGATCAATGTCAACACCAATGAAGTGGCGCCGTGGTTTATGACCGGCGGGCTGCTGGCGGTACGCGATTTAACCCTTGGCGAAGCGCAGGCCGAGCCGCAGATTAGTGCCCAGGACGACTACTACTCCGCCAGCCTGAAGCTGCTGGTATGGCTGGCAAATAAAGACCAGGCGTAAACTATGGAAGGCGCCTCGAATAACGCGCCAGGACCGAGTGCTGAAATCGGAAGGGCGCCGTAGAATCATCGGCAAGCCGGGATTACCCGGTGAGGCGCAATGTTGCGGGGGCTTGAACCCCGGCGGCAGAGATGAATTGGTTGCTGGAAAGAGAAAACCCCCGCACGTTGTTTGGTATCAACCTGGCAACGTATCGGGGGCTACTCTCAAACCTGAACAATTTGAGGATAGCCGCGAACGGTTGCCATTGCAACAAGGCGGCTGTATGACGCTCGCTCAGTTAGGCCTGGTGCTGTGGGACGATCTGGCGGCTCCGGTGATTGCTGGCATTCTGGTCAGCATCATCGTGAGCTGGATGGATAACCGCAAGTAGCCAGCCGGTGGGTATCTGCCTGCCTTAGTGGCAGCATGCGCCCGAACGGGGCCGCAGGGGTAACATCCTGCGGCCTTTTCGTTTACTGCGGATAAGGGACCCAACTGCCGCCGTTCAGCTGAACATACGGTTTCCCCTGGTACTGAATGACGATAGCGTTGGAGTTTTCCGACACCGCCGCGCTCTGCGGCAGGTTGGCTATATACTGCTGCCAGTTGATGTCGTTTTCGTCAAACATCTTGCCGTCGAGGGCGCGAACCACCAGCTCAGAAATCGCCAGGTAGCTGCTTGGCTGGTTGATGATTATCGGCGCATCGGAATGTTGCGCTTTAATGCCGAAGAATTTCACCGCCGCAGGAACGTTAGTAATGGACGGACTGGGAATATCGCGCAGGCCGGAAACCTGCATTTTGTCGCCTTTCAATGCTGCACCGTGTTCCGGTACGACGATGACCAGCACCTTACGCCCCGATTTCTCCAGTTCAGTGAAGAAACTGTCCAGCTCATCGAAGAACTTCTGCGCACGGGCTTTATAGTCCGCGGTTTTGCTCTGGCCCGGATAGTGGTTACCGTCATGCAGCGGCAGCGTGTTGTAGAAGGTCGCCGTGCGCGGCGTATTCAGCTTATCCAGCGTCTGCAGCCAGCGGTTCAGCGTTGCCTGGTCGTCATAGACCGGGGAGCCGTCAAAGCCCTGCAGAATCACCGGCAGGCCGGATTGATCCATCAGCGGGCTCTGGATACCGCCCAGCGAGCGCAGTTCTTTCAGGAAATCGCCGAAGATACCGTTGTGACCGAGCATCAACTGCTGAGTAAAGCCCAGCTTCGCGAGGTTTTCAAACAGATAGCATTCGCTACCTGACGGCTGGTAGAGGTTGGCGTGCGAGAGCTGGCCGCAGCTGGCGCGCAGCAGACGCGCCGCCGCCGGGCCGCTGTAGGAGGTCGCCGAGTTAAAGTTTTTGAACAGCAGGTCGAAATGCTTCCACAGCGGATGGTCCGTCAGCCCGGCTGCTTCAATGTCTGACCATGAGAGCGAGCAGATATTGATAATCAGGACATCAAACGGCTGGGCATCGGCCGGAAGCGCGTCCGGGAAAGTGGTTTTACGTTTCTGCTCAGAAGCATAAAAGGCGTTCAGCCAGTTGGTCAGATTGGCTGAAGTCGGCGGCTCGGTTTGCGGCGGAATATCATTATTCGCCGGCGCGGTATTGGTCGCGATGGCCGTACCGCCGGTCGTATTCGCGGTGGTGTTCGCCGCCACTGCCGTTGGCTGACCTGCCGGCCAAAGGGTGAAAGAGGGCAGCAGCGGGCTGACGACCAGCCAGACCATGATTGCAGAGACGAAAACCGTCACCCGCAGCCACTGGCTGATAAACAGCCACAGAACCAGCAGCACGAAGAAAGCGCCGACCATATTCCAGTTAATAAAGCGGGTCACCAAATCCCAGATATAGTCGGCGCTGAAGCCGGCAATTTGCGAGCCCTGGCTGGCAATGCTTTCCGGGCCGGGCAGCCAGGTGTCGTGCCAGAACAGCATAAAGCCCAGCGGGATCGCTATCCAGTGGCGGATGCGGTGCAGCTTATACTGCGGAATCGGCACCAGCAGGAAGGCCAGAAACACCAGGTTTAACATGGGATGAAAATTGAGGTATCCCGCCCATAGCAAAGCGAACTTCACCAGAAAGTAGAAGTTCCAGCCAGATAAGCCTCGCCAGTACCGCCAGAGCGGAAGCGACGCGGTGGGTGTTTTGGGTTTGGTCATTTCGTTGGTTTGCCTTGCCTGGATGCCGCTTCCCGGCGCAGCACGCCAGCCGGTTTGACATAACGGGGTTTAAAGAACATCAGTCTTAACGTGGTGCGAATACGCCGCTGGTAGTGGCGCGTCAGGTATCCCAGCGGGAAGAACAGCAGGGCGCACAGGACGACCAGCTGAATAATATCGGCGATAGACATCATAAGGTTGGCTCCCCATCAAGGGACAGACGGTGCGCCTCGGGGTTGCGCCGCCAGCTTCGCCCGTCATGGGTCGCGTTGATGGTTTCATTTTTGCCAAGCGAAATGGGCAGCGGCGTGTTCCAGTTCTCCGGCAGAATCCCGCGCATCTGGATGATCTCTGCCGTTATTTGCTTATCTTCAAACCAAATCATACGGTTAGAAAAAATATCGCCGGTTGGTAAAGGGAAAATATGGTTTAACGCGGTATCCAGGTCGTTCACCCGGCAAAATGACAGAAACAGCACCAGGCGATTGTTGCCGATGGTCATAATGTCGCCCATGCGGTTGGGCTTGCACAGCGTCAGCGCCTGCTCTACGCGCAGGCCGGGCGCCGGGCGCAGCGCCACCATCACGCCTTTGCCATCGGCGGGCAGCATGGTGTTGGCCATAATATTATGCACCGCTTCGCAGAAGTCCTCCCATTTCTGGTAGCCGCGCAGTTTTAGCGGCTGGCTCCAGGTCAACAGAGTATTAAAATCTTCCGGAATATGGCGAGTAAACTGCTGTTTCTGAACGCTTTCTATAAGCGTAAGGCAGCGTGATAACGGCGCGCCGCTGGGAATAACCATATTGGCGCCGCTACTCAGCAGCAGGCGTTCATCGGTGGCGCGCAGGCTTGGCGTTTGCTCACGGACGATAATTTTTAACGCACTGCCGCGCTGTCGGCGCAGGGTATGGATATAGCGTCCCAGCTGTTCAATCTGCTCATTCTGGGTAATGGAGAAGATCAGCGTCGCCGCCTGCGCCATCCTCCCGGCGTTGAAAACGGCGTCGTTGGTATCGAACAGCGTCCAGTATTCGGAAAGCGCGGGAGCCCCCTCCAGTACGCGCAGATTGCTGAGAATGACTTTCTCATCGCTGCGCGGCTGCACCACCGTTTCTTCATCCTGCGCCAGCTGCCAGCCGTTCTCATCCTGGAGAACAATGAGCTGCTGCCGGGCGCTGATGCCTTTTTCACTTCCCCACCAGGCGATATCGAACAGGTGATTATCCCCCTGGTAACGAATACTTGCCAGGCCGGAAAGCGAGCGGTACTCGCGTAATAAAGGGGAGAGTTGCTTATCGATATCGTGCCCGGAATTAAGTACTAATAATGAGCAACGATGGTAATTAGTCCATCGATATGAATTTTCAACCCAATTGCATAGATCTTCACTTTTTATATTTTGCCAGGCATTTTCAGCGCATAGCAGAATAAACAAATAATTGCCAGGTTCGAGGGAGCAAACTAAATCACGGTGCATTTCTGCCAGACCCTCAAAGCGGTTCGGCATGCTAAACAACGCGATCTTTTCTGGGCCGCGACCTTTTCCTGGTGCAATGATTTTATTGGGGTTCTCGCCCATGACTATCGCCGCAACCTGACTCTTTTTATCCTGGGCTGCCAGCGTATGGTTGAGCAGGCTTACTGCGTCGGCATGGCGGTCGACATTCAGCCACCATACTCCACCAACGGGCATATGGCGTACTTCGTCCCATAATGATGAAATACCCAAAGAATATACGATATCCACGGCGTCCCTCGTGAGACTTGATTTACACTTGATTAGTTTACTAGCGAAAGCGTCAGAGTAAACCTAACATTGAAATTAAAGGACATCAGTTTTAGCATGTAAACATATTTTAAGGATGAACTTACGCCTCTCGGTTTAATTTATTGTATTTTCCAACGGACAGAGAAATGCCAGCAAAAGAGCCTGCTGTACCCACCGATGCGACTTTGGGCTACACGTTTCAAAATGATTTCCTGGCGTTAAGCCGGGCATTTTCCCTGCCTGATATTAACTACCACGATATTTCCCGACGCGAGCAGTTAACCGCGGCGCTAAAACGTTGGCCATTACTGGCTGAATTAGCAGAGAAAAAGTAAGGAAGCCATCAATGGCGATTCTGGGATTACAGGGCGTGCGCGGCGGTACTGGCACCACGTCGATAACCGCTGCGCTGGCCTGGGCGCTGCAGTTACTTGGTGAAACCGTACTGGTGGTGGACGCCAGCCCGGACAACATGCTGCGCTTCTTTTTCAACGTCGATTTCAGCCATAAAGCGGGCTGGGCGCGCGCCACGATCGACGGCACCGACTGGCGCGACGCCGGGCTGCGCTACACTTCGCATATCGATCTGTTGCCTTTTGGTCAGTTGACGCCGGGCGAGCGCGAGAATATCGACCAGCTTCAGCCGACGCTGGCGCCGATGGCCGGGATCGTGCAGAAGCTCCATCAGCAGGGCGATCACCGCTGGCTGCTGATTGACCTGCCGGACGGTTACTCGCCGCTGACCCGCTCTCTCATTGACGTCTGCGACCGCACGCTGGTCGTCGTGCATCCGGACGGCAATAGCCATATTCGCCTGCATCAGCAGGCGCTGCCGGTCAATAGCGATATTTTGATTAACGATCTGCGCGTCGGCAGCCAGCTGCAGGAGGATTTGTATCAGCTGTGGCTGGAGAGCCAGCGGCGCATTCTGCCGGTAACGATTCATCGTGATGAGGCGATGGCGGAGTGTCTGGCGGCGAAGCAGCCCCTCGGCGAATACCGCCAGGACTCGCTGGCGGCGGAAGAGATACTGACGCTTGCCAACTGGTGCCTGCTGCACTACGCCGGCAAGGGGGCGGAATGATTCGCCTGAGCGCGCTGCTGCTGGCGCCGCCGGTCGGGAAACGGCTGAGCGAGCGCTATCTTGATTACCGCCAGCACGGCGCCTCGTGGTTGTCGGCCGCGCTGGGCTGCCTGTGGGCGTCTCTGGCATGGGCGTTTATGCCGTTGGAAACGCCGCGCTGGCAGGCTATCCGCGAACGTCACGGCGAGTTTTTCCCACATATTAATCCGCATCGGCCGCGCCCGCTGGACCCGATTCGCTACCTGCTGCAAGCCGTGTGGCTGCTGGCGACGCGGGCGCCGGAGCCGGATAAAAAGATCAACTGGCGTTCCCTGGCGGCGCTGGAAGGCGTCCACGGGCGCTACGCCCAGTGGCTGGAAAAGCTGCCGGAAAAGGTCAACGCCCGTACCGGCCATCTGGATAAGCATAAAGAGCTGGGGCACCTGAATCCGAAAATACGGCGGCTTATTCTGGGCACGATAACCTTTTTCTCGCTGATCCTCGCGCTGCTCTGCATTACCCAGCCGTTTAATCCGCTATCGCAGTTTATTTTCCTGCTGCTGCTGTGGGGCGTAGCGCTGCTGGTGCGCCGTATTCCGGGACGCTTTTCGGCCCTGATGCTGATCGTGCTGTCGCTAACCGTCTCCTGCCGCTACATCTGGTGGCGCTACACCTCGACGCTCAACTGGGATGATCCCGTGAGCCTCGTGTGCGGGATAATTCTGCTGTTTGCTGAAACTTATGCCTGGGTGGTGCTGGTGCTGGGGTATTTCCAGGTCGTCTGGCCGCTGAACCGTCAACCGGTTCCGCTGCCGGAGGATATGGCGCAGTGGCCGACGGTCGATATTTTTGTGCCGACCTATAACGAAGACCTTAACGTGGTGAAAAACACCATTTACGCTTCTCAGGGAATCGACTGGCCGAAAGACAAGATCAATATCTGGATCCTCGACGACGGCGGGCGCGAAGAGTTCCGTCAGTTCGCCAAAGACGTCGGGGTGCACTACATCGCGCGCACCACCCACGAACACGCGAAAGCCGGCAATATCAACAACGCCCTGAAGTACGCCAAGGGCGAGTTCGTGTCGATTTTCGACTGCGACCACGTGCCGACCCGTTCGTTCCTGCAGATGACCATGGGCTGGTTCCTGAAAGAGAAAGAGCTGGCGATGATGCAGACGCCGCACCACTTCTTTTCCCCGGACCCGTTTGAGCGCAACCTGGGACGATTCCGCAAAACGCCGAACGAAGGCACGCTGTTTTATGGCCTGGTGCAGGACGGGAACGACATGTGGGATGCGACCTTCTTCTGCGGCTCCTGCGCGGTGATCCGCCGCGGCCCGCTGGATGAAATCGGCGGCATTGCCGTGGAAACGGTGACGGAAGACGCCCACACCTCCTTGCGCCTGCACCGTCGCGGGCACACTTCAGCCTACATGCGTATTCCGCAGGCGGCTGGTCTGGCGACGGAGAGCCTGTCGGCGCATATTGGCCAGCGCATCCGCTGGGCCCGCGGGATGGTACAAATTTTCCGCCTTGATAACCCGTTGTTTGGCAAAGGGCTGAAGCTGGCGCAGCGCGTCTGCTACGTCAACGCGATGCTGCACTTTCTGTCCGGTATTCCGCGGCTGATCTTCCTGACCGCGCCGCTGGCGTTTCTGCTGCTGCACGCCTATATCATCTATGCGCCAGCGCTGATGATCGCCCTGTTCGTGCTGCCGCATATGATTCACGCCAGCCTGACCAACTCGAAGATTCAGGGCAAATACCGCCACTCTTTCTGGAGTGAAATTTATGAAACGGTGCTGGCGTGGTATATCGCGCCGCCGACCTTTGTCGCGTTGATTAACCCGCATAAGGGCAAATTCAACGTGACGGCGAAAGGCGGCCTGGTGGAGGACGAGTACGTCGACTGGGTGATCTCTCGTCCCTATATCTACCTCGTGCTGCTGAACCTGGTCGGCGTCGGGGTGGGGATCTGGCGCTTTATGTACGGCCCGGAAAACGAAATTCTGACCGTCTGGGTGAGCATTATCTGGGTGTTCTATAACCTGATTATTCTCGGCGGCGCGGTGGCGGTCTCGGTTGAGAGCAAGCAGGTGCGGCGATCGCACCGCGTGGAGATGTCGATGCCAGCGGCGATTGCCCGCGATGACGGGCACCTGTTCTCCTGTACCGTCCATGATTACTCCGACGGCGGCCTCGGCGTCAAGATTCACGGCGAGGCGCAGGTGCTGGAAAGTCAGCACGTCAGGCTGCTGCTGAAGCGCGGGCAGCAGGAGTACGCCTTCCCGGTGCGGGTTGCGCGGGTCAACGGCAGCGAGGTTGGGCTACAGCTGCTGCCGTTAAGCAATCAACAACATATCGATTTTGTACAGTGTACGTTTGCCCGCGCAGATACGTGGGCGCTTTGGCAGGATAGCTTCCCGGAAGATAAGCCGATGGAAAGCCTGCTGGATATCCTGAAGCTGGGGTTCCGTGGATATCGTCACCTGGCGGAGTTCTCGCCGCCGTCGGTGAAGGTTATTTTCCGCTCGCTCACCATGCTGGTGGCCTGGTTTGTCTCGTTTATTCCGCGCCGTCCGGAACGCGCAGCGGCGACACTCTCGGCAGAACCGGCGATGGCTCAACAATGATGATAATGCGATGAACAGAAAACTCTCTTTGATTTGTGCAGTAGCGGTGGGCATTGGCGGCTGGTCTCCCTTCGCTTCGTATGCGGAACCGGCGCCGCAGGCCACGCAGACGACGACGGTACCCGGTATCGCCGGTACGGTGGCGGACAGCCAGCCCACGGCGACGCTTGCCGACCCGGCGGCGCCGGTGGTGGTGCTGGATAACGCCCCGACCCGCGACGTGAAGCTGACCTTCGCTAAAATCGCCCCGCCTCCGGGCAGCATGGTGCTGCGCGGCGCGCGCCCTGAGGGTTCGGTAGAGTTCGGCATGCGCAGCGATGAAGTGGTAGCGAAAGCGCTGCTGAATCTCGACTACACGCCCTCTCCGTCACTGCTGCCGGTGCAGTCGCAGCTGAAGGTGTATCTTAACGATGAGCTGATGGGCGTGCTGCCGGTCACCAAAGAGCAGTTGGGCAAAAAAGTCAGCGCGCAGATCCCTGTCGATCCGCTCTATATCACCGACTTTAACCGCGTGCGTCTTGAGTTCGTTGGCCACTATCGCGATGTGTGTGAAAACCCAGCCAGCAGCACCTTATGGCTGGACGTCGGTCGCGAAAGCTATCTGGATTTAACCTACCAGTCGCTGAACGTGCGCAACGATCTTTCGCATTTCCCGGTGCCGTTCTACGATTCGCGCGATAACCGCCAGCTGACGCTGCCGATGGTCTTCGCCTCCGCACCGGATGTCCTGCAGCAGCAGGCGGCGGCCATTATCGCCTCCTGGTTTGGTAGCAAGGCGGGCTGGCGCGGCCAGCAGTTCCCGGTCCAGTTCAACCAACTGCCTGACCGTAACGCCATTGTTTTTGCGACCAACGATAAGCGCCCTGACTTCCTGCGCGAGCATCCGCCGGTTAAGGCGCCGACGATTGAAATGATCGACCACCCGGATAACCCGTACATCAAGCTGCTGGTGGTCTTCGGACGGGATGACAAAGACCTGCTGCAGGCGGCGAAGGGGATAGCCCAGGGCAATATTCTGTTCCGCGGCAGCAGCGTGACGGTTGACGATGTCAAACAGCTGCAGGCGCGTAAACCGTACGATGCGCCAAACTGGGTGCGTACCGATCGGGCGGTGACCTTTGCCGAGCTGAAAACCTACGAACAGCAGCTGCAATCCAGCGGTCTGGTGCCGGATTCCATCAACGTGGCGCTGAACCTGCCGCCGGATCTCTACCTGCTGCGCGCCAACGGCATCGATATGAACCTGAACTATCGCTATACCATGCCGCCGATCAAGGACAGCTCGCGCATGGATATCAGCCTTAACGATCAGTTCTTACAGTCCTTCAGCCTCAACAGCTCGCAGGATGTGAATAAGCTGATACTGCGCCTGCCGGTGCTGCAGGGGCTGCTGGACGGCAAAACGGAAGTGACGATCCCGGCATTGCGCCTCGGCGCCATGAATCAGCTGCGCTTCGACTTCCAGTATATGAACCCGATGCCGGGTGGTTCTATCGATAACTGTATTACCTTCCAGCCGGTGCAGAACCACGTGGTGATAGGCGATGACTCGACCATCGACTTCTCGAAGTACTATCACTTTATGGCGATGCCGGATCTGCGCGTCTTTGCTAACGCGGGCTTCCCGTACAGCCGGATGGCCGATCTCGCCGATACCCTGGTCGTGGTGCCCAGGTCGCCGACCGAGGGCCAGGTTGCCACGCTGCTGGAAACCGCCGGCGGCATCGGCGCGCAAACCGGCATGGCGGCCATTAACCTGCGCATGACTGACGACGGTAGCCAGATTAAAGATAAAGACGCCGACCTGCTGCTGATTGGCTCCATTCCGCAGGCGCTGAAGGACGACACGAAAATCAACCTGCTGGTTGAAGCGACCAAAAGCTGGGTGAAAATGCCGATGCGCCACTACGATCTGGCCAGCATCTATCCCGATACCGAGGCCAGAACGCCGAATACCCGCACCGACGTCACGTCGACCGGGCCGATGGCGGCGATTATTGGCTTCCAGTCGCCGTACAACGATCAACGCAGCGTCGTGGCGCTGCTGGCCGACAGCCCGCGCGGCAACGAACTGCTGACCCAGGCGCTTAACGACAGCGGTAAACGCGCGGCGATGTTTGGTTCCGTTGCGGTCATTCGTGAGTCGGGTGTTAACAGCCTGAGGGTGGGCGATATTTACTATATCGGCCACCTGCCGTGGTTCGAACGCATCTGGTTTGCGCTCTCCAGCCATCCGGTGCTGCTGGCGATTCTGGCGGCGGTCAGCATCGTTCTGCTGGCATGGGTACTGTGGCGCATGCTGCGTATCATCAGCCGTCGCCGCCTCGATCTTGATGATGAGTAATTGATGATGAACGCGGTACGTAGTGTGGTGTTATCAGTATTGATGCTGGCGGCGGCGCAGGTGAGCGCCGCCTGCCAGTGGCCGGCCTGGGAGCAGTTTAAAAAAGAGTACGTCAGCGCCGAAGGTCGGGTTATCGATCCCAGCGATGCGCGAAAAATCACCACCTCAGAAGGACAAAGCTACGGGCTGTTCTTTGCTCTGGCGGCTAACGATCGCGACGGCTTCCGCAAGCTGTTTGAGTGGACGCAAAACAATCTTGCTGAGGGCGATCTGCGCGCGCACCTGCCGGGCTGGCTGTGGGGGAAAAAGAGCGATGACCAGTGGACGGTGCTGGACAGCAACTCCGCCTCGGACTCCGACCTGTGGATAGCCTGGGCGCTGCTGGAAGCCGGACGTCTGTGGCAAACGCCTCACTATACGGAAGTCGGCAAAGCGCTGCTGGCGCGTATTGCCGAAGAAGAGGTCGCCACGGTGCCGGGACTGGGGCCGTTGGTACTGCCGGGAAAAGTCGGCTTTGTTGATGACGGCGGCTGGCGTTTCAATCCCAGCTACCTACCGCCGCAGCTGGCAACCTATTTTGCCGCTTTTGGCGCACCCTGGCCGAAAATACGCGACAACAATCTGCGCCTGCTGCTGGAGACCGCGCCAAAAGGCTTCTCGCCTGACTGGGTGCGCTACCAGAAAGGGAAAGGCTGGCAGCTAAAAGCGGATAAACCGATTATCGGCAGCTATGACGCCATCCGCGTCTATCTGTGGACCGGTATGCTCGATGACGGCGATAAGCAAAAAGCCCCCCTGCTGGCGCGCTTTAAACCGATGGCGGCCCAGACGGTTGCACAGGGCGTGCCGCCAGAAAAAACCAACATCGCGACCGGTAAAACCACCGGTAATGGCCCGGTCGGCTTCTCTGCGGCGTTACTGCCGTTCTTGCAGAAGGAAGATGCCCGCGCCATTCAGCGCCAGCGCGTCGCCGATGACTATCCCGGGGCGGATGCATACTACAGCGCGGTCCTGACCCTTTTCGGCCAGGGATGGGATCAACACCGTTTTCGTTTCACCGCTGGCGGTGAATTACGGCCTGACTGGAACCAGGAATGCACAAGTTCTCACTAAGCTTATTCACTCTCTCCCTGGGCGTCGCGCTGATGCCGCTGGCGCATGCCGCGACTACCCCTGTTCAGGAGCATCTACTGGAGCAGGTCCGCCTCGGTGAGGCCAGCAAACGTGAGGATTTGGTGCGCCAGTCGCTCTATCGCCTGGAATTGATCGACCCGAATAATCCGGACGTTGTTGCCGCGCGGATGCGCTATCTTCTCCGCCAGGGCGATACCGCCGGCGCGAAGCAGCAGCTGGAACGTCTGGCGAAGCTGGCGCCGGAATCGCCTGAGCTGAAAGCCTCGCGCGATGAGATGAAAAGCAGCACCGGCGATGGTCGCCAGGAGCTGCAGCAGGCTCGTCTGCTGGGCGTGGCAGGGAAGGTTGATGAAGCCATCGCCGCTTACGAGAAGCTGTTTAACGGCGTTCCTGATGATGATGACGCGGCGATTGAGTACTGGACGCTGGTGGCGCGGCTTCCCGCCCGTCATAACGAAGGCATCAATCAGCTGAAAAAACTTAACGCCCGCTTGCCGGGCAACGTCTCGCTGCAAACGGCGCTGGCGAAACAGATGTTTGGCGATAATAAGCCCGAAGAGGGATTTGCTTATCTGGAGCAGATGTCCCGCTCGGCGGCGGGCCGCGGTATCGCGGCGGACATCTGGTTTAACGAAGTGAAAAGCATGCCGGTCAGCCGGGCCAGCGTGCAGGCGCTGCAGCGCTTTCTCATGCAGTTTCCCACCGGTTCCACCTCGGCCAATGCCCGCGTCCTGCTCGATCAGCAGCAGACGCAGCTAAAAGACCCGACGTTCCGCGACCGCGCGGAGGGGCTGGCGGCGGTGAAGGCCGGGAAAGGTTCGGTGGCCGTGGCCGATTTGCAGCAGGCCGTACGGGCGGATGCCAAAGACAGCGACGCGGTTGGCGCATTGGGGCAGGCGTACTCCCAGCGCGGCGATCGGGCGCGGGCGGTGGCCCAACTGAGTAAAGCCATCAAAATGGACCCGGATAGCCCGAGCCGCGATAAGTGGGACAGCCTGCTCAAGACTAACCGCTACTGGCTGCTGATTAAGCAGGGCGATAGCGCCCTCAAAAGCGGCCAGCTGGCGCAGGCGCAAAATAATTACGCCCAGGCGCAGCGTATAGACAATACCGACAGCTATGCGGTGCTGGGGCTGGGCGACGTGGCGGCGGCGCGTAAAGAAAACGCGGCGGCGGAGCGCTACTACCAGCGCGCGCTGCGAATGGATCGCGGCAACAGCCTGGCGGTGCGCGGTCTGGCGAATCTGTATCGCGCCGAATCGCCGGAAAAAGCCAGCGCGTATATCGCCAGCCTGTCGCCGGGCCAGCGGCGCAGCATTGATGATATTGAACGCAGCCTGACGAACGATCGGCTGGAGAAACAGGCCGAAGCGCTGGAGAGCCAGGGCAACTGGGCGCAGGCGGCGGAAGTGCAGCGCAGACGGCTGGCGCTGGATCCGGATAGCGTGTGGATCGCCTACCGTCTGTCGCGGGATCTGGTCAGCGCGGGCAGCCGCAGCGAAGCCGATGCGATCATGCGCGCGATGGTCAACCGCCAGCCTGGCGATGCCGACCGGGTTTACGCCTACGGCCTCTATTTATCCGGAAATAACCAGGATGAGATGGCGCTGGCGCAGATTAACGCCCTGCCTCGAGGGCAGTGGACGGATAATATCCGCGAGCTGGAGGCGCGTCTGCAAAGCGACAGGATCTTGCGGCAGGCAAACCAGTTGCGCGATAGCGGCCAGGAAGACCGGGCGATCGCGCTGATTCAACAGCAGCCGACGTCGGTGCGCTACGCGCTGACGCTAGCGGACTGGGCGCAGCAGCGCGGCGACAGCCTGACGGCGATTGCTGAATATCAGCGGGTGCTGGGGCAGCAGCCGGACAACGGCGATGCGCGTCTGGGCCTGGCGGAAGTGTATCTTGCCGATGGCGATAAAAATGCCGCCCGCGCCCAGGTGGCGCAGCTCAAGGGCGAAGACATCGATTCTATCAATATGCAGCGGCGTATCGCCCTGGCGCAGGCCGGGTTGGGCGATCGCGCTCAGGCGCAGCAAACCTTCGCCCGCATCGTGCCACAGGCGAAAGCGCAGCCGCCGTCAATGGAAAGCGCGCTGGTGCTGCGCGACGCCGCGCGTTTCCAGGCGCAGAACGGCGAGCCGCAGCAGGCGCTGGAAGGCTATAAAGATGCAATGGTGGCCTCCGGCGTCGCCCGCGAGCGCCCACAGGATAACGACACCTTTACGCGGCTGACGCGTAACGACAGCAGCGATGACTGGCTGAAGCGCGGGATCCGCAGCGACGCCGCCGATCTTTATCGTCAGCAGGATCTTAACGTCACCCTCGAACATGATTACTGGGGCTCCAGCGGTACCGGCGGCTATTCCGACCTGAAAGCGCATACCACAATGCTGCACGTGGACGCGCCGCTGGCCGACGGGCGCATGTTCTTCCGTACCGATCTGGTGAATATGGACGCTGGGAGTTTTTCGACGAAGAGCGACGGCAGCTATTCGCCGAGCTGGGGTACCTGCGGTGAAATCGCCTGTACCGGCGGCAGCAAACACCAGAGCGACAGCGGCGCCAGCGTCGCGGTGGGCTGGAAGAATGATACCTGGAGCGGCGATATCGGCACTACGCCGATGGGCTTTAACGTCGTTGATGTGGTGGGCGGCCTGAGCTACAGCAGCGACGTTGGCCCGCTGGGCTACACCGTTAACCTCCACCGACGCCCCATCTCCAGCTCGCTGCTGGCCTTTGGCGGGCAGAAAGATAACCCTAACGACGGCCATACCGGCAAGACCTGGGGCGGAGTGCGCGCCGACGGCGGCGGTGTGAGTCTGAGCTACGATAAAGGCGAGGCCAACGGCGTCTGGTCTTCGCTGGGCATCGACCAGTTGACCGGGAAAAACGTCGCCGACAACTGGCGCGTGCGCTGGATGACCGGCTACTACTATAAAGTGATTAACGAAGATAACCGCCGGGTCACCGTCGGCCTGAACAATATGCTCTGGCACTACGATAAGGATCTCAGCGGCTATACGCTGGGTCAGGGCGGTTACTACAGTCCGCAGGAATATGTCTCCTTCTCGGTGCCGGTCACCTGGCGTCAGCGGACGGAGAACTGGTCATGGGAGCTGGGAGGCTCGGTGTCATGGTCCCATTCGCGCACCAAAACCGAGGCGCGCTATCCGCTGCTCAATTTGATTCCCTCGCAGTATCGCCATGATGCCAGCCAGCTTACGGAAGAGGGCAGCAGCAGTTCCGGCGTCGGTTATACCGCGCGGGCGCTGATTGAGCGACGGGTGACCAGCAACTGGTTTGTCGGGGCGGCGGTGGATATTCAGCAGGCGAAAGATTACACCCCGAGCCACGCGCTGCTGTACGTCCGCTATTCAGCTTCCGGCTGGCAAGGCGATATGGATATGCCGCCGCAGCCGTTGGTCCCTTACGCTGACTGGTAGCAGATTAGACTGAATTATGCGACAGGGCGCCACTCCACGGCGCTCTTCGCGTATACTCGTTGCCTTCAGCCAGGCACGCAGATTCCCTTTCCGGTGGCGCTGAAGCTGCACTGCGCGCTGCATCCCGGAGGCGGCGCCAGGGGCGCCTGTCCGGGCCACCGGCCCGATGGCGGTGGTGAACTTATCACCCGGACGGTTAAGGCGTCAGCCGCCACCCGGGAATGTCCCCCGGTCGCGCTGTGCTTACCGGGGCTACAGCTCCGGCGGGTTTTGTAGCCCGGGTAAGGCGTCAGCCGCCGCCCGGGAATTGTCCTCGGGTCGCGCTATGCTTTACCGGCCCGTGTAGCCTGCGGGAAAGCCTCCTGATGGCATTGCTTCGCGCCTGGCGGGCGTGAGCGAACAATTTAAGTATATAATCAGCCTGATAACGATCGGTGAGAGGGATCTATACCCGATATACGTTCAGTTTCAGTGGAGAACCCCCGTTGCGCGTCAGCCGTTCACTTACAATTAAACAGATGGCGATGGTCGCGAGCGTGTCCATGGCGTTTGTACTGGTCTTCTGTTCTATTCTGCTGTTTCACTTCGTCCAGCAGAGTCGCTTTACCACGGCCACGCAGTTAGAAAGCATCGCGCGTTCCGTTCGCGAACCGCTGTCAGCGGCTATCCTGAAAGCCGATATCCCTGAGGCGGAAGCCATTCTGAGCCGTATTCAGCCCGCAGGCATCGTCAGCCGGGCGGATGTCGTGCTGCCCAACCAGTTCCAGGCGCTACGGATGCGCTTTATTCCCGAACGCCCGGTGCCGGTAACGATCACCCGCATGTTCGAACTGCCGGTACAGATTTCTCTGCCAATTTACTCCCTGGAGCGCCCGGCCAACCCGCAACCGCTGGCCTATCTGGTGCTGCAGGCCGATTCCTACCGCATGTATAAATTCGTCATGAGCGCGCTCGCAACGTTAGTGACTGCTTACTTACTCCTGGTGCTGATTCTGACGGTGGCGATTACCTGGTGTATCAACCGCCTGATCGTCCGCCCGCTGCGTAAAATCGCCCGTGAGCTGAACGATGTCCCGCAGCATGAGCGTTTGGGCCATCAGCTCACGCTGCCGCGTTTACATCATGATGATGAAATCGGCATGCTGGTGCGTAGCTACAACCGCAACCAGCAGACGCTGCTGCGCATGCACGACGAGCTCTCTTTGCAGTCGACCCGTTTCCCGGTATCCGAGCTGCCGAACAAAGCCTTTCTGATGGCCATGCTGGAGCAAACCGTCGCCCGCCCGCAGGCCTCGGCGCTGCTGATTGTCGCCTGCGAAACGCTACAGGATACCGCTGGCGTACTGAAAGAGACGCAGCGTGAAATGCTGCTGCTAACCCTTGTTGAAAAGCTGCGGGCGATTATCCCGGCGCAGATGGTGCTGACCCAGGTGAGCGGCTACGACTTCGCGATTCTGGCCCACGGTATCAGCGAACCCTGGCAGGCGGTGACGTTAAGTAAGCAAGTACTTACTGTCTTAAATGAACGTTTGCCGCTGCACGGGATCCAGCTGCGCCCCTGCGCCAGTATCGGTATTGCGATGTTTAACGGCGACATTAACGGCGAACAACTCTACCGTCGGGCGTTTTCCGCCGCCGTGACCGCGCGTCGTAAAGGGAAAAACCAGATTGAATTCTTCGATCCGCACCAGATGGAAAAAGCGCAGCGCCGCCTGATGGAAGAGCATGATATTCTGACGGCGCTTGATAACCAGCAATTTGCTATCTGGCTACAGCCGCAGGTGGACGCCAGCAGCGGTAATGTGTGCGGAGCGGAAGTGCTGCTGCGTCAACGGCAGGCGGACGGGAGCTGGTCGCTGCCGGGCGATCTGATTGAGCGTATTGAAGCCTGCGGACTGATGATCCCGGTTGGCTACTGGGTGATGGAGGAGGCTTGCCGTCAGCTTGCCGCCTGGCAAAACCAGGGCATCATGCTGCCGCTGTCGGTCAACGTGTCGTTGCTACAGCTGCTGCATCACGATCGCGGCGAGGAGATGCTGGCCCTGCTCGCACGCTATCGCATCGCGCCGGGTACGTTGGTTCTGGAGGTCACCGAAAGCCGGCGGATAGACGACCCGCAGGCGATTATTTCCCTGCTGCGTCCGCTGCGTGAAGCGGGAGTGCGGATTGCGCTGGATGACTTTGGTATGGGCTACGCGGGACTGCGCCAGCTGCAGCATATTAAATCGCTGCCGGTGGATATCCTGAAAATCGATAAAGTCTTTATCGATATGCTGCCGAATGACATCAGTATGGTGCCTGCGATTATCCAGCTGGCGCGCGGACTGAATCTGCGCATTGTCGCGGAAGGCGTCGAAACCGATACCCAGTACCGCTGGCTGCAGGTGGCGGGGGTCGAGACGGTGCAAGGGTATCTTTTTGGCTGCGCCATGCCGCCTGAAGCTTTTATCGCCCGCTTTTTACCCGCCGCCGTAGAGGATGCAAGTTTGTAAACGCATTGTTAGCTTACGCGAGTCAGCTCAAATAAATTAACAATTACATTTCAATTTCATCACTCGTTATTTCTGAAATGTTTCATGGGTGTTATTTTTAAGCCACGGACGCAATACCCCCTCACGGTCTGTGGTTATATCCAAAGGACACCCTATGAAAATCTCTTTCTTTAAAAGCCTTTATGTCCAGGTTCTCTCGGCCATAGCGATCGGTATTCTGCTGGGCCATTTTTACCCGGAATTGGGTGCGCAGATGAAACCCCTCGGCGATGCCTTCGTTAAGCTGATTAAAATGATTATTGCCCCGGTTATCTTCTGTACCGTCGTGACGGGGATTGCCGGGATGGAGAGCATGAAGGCCGTCGGCCGCACCGGCGCGGTGGCGCTGCTCTATTTTGAAATCGTGAGTACCATTGCGCTGATCATCGGCCTGATTATCGTTAACGTGGTGCAACCCGGCGCGGGAATGAACGTTGACCCGGCGACCCTCGACGCGAAGGCCGTGGCGGTTTACGCCGAACAGGCGAAGGACCAGGGGATCGTGGCATTTTTGCTCGATATTATCCCCGGCAGCGTGATTGGCGCTTTCGCCAGCGGCAACATTTTGCAAGTACTGATGTTTGCGGTGCTGTTTGGTTTCGCGCTGCACCGCCTCGGCAGCAAAGGCCAGCTGATTTTTAATGTTATCGAAAGCTTCTCGCAGGTGATCTTCGGCATCATCAATATGATTATGCGCCTGGCGCCGATTGGCGCTTTCGGGGCCATGGCCTTTACCATCGGCAAATACGGCGTCGGTACGCTGGTGCAGCTTGGCCAGCTGATCGTCTGCTTCTACATCACCTGTATCCTGTTTGTGGTGGTGGTGCTGGGGTCAATCGCCAAAGCCACCGGCTTCAGCATCTTTAAATTTATCCGCTATATCCGCGAAGAGCTGCTGATCGTGCTGGGCACCTCTTCATCCGAGTCGGCGCTGCCGCGTATGCTCGATAAGATGGAAAAGCTGGGCTGCCGTAAGTCGGTGGTGGGGCTGGTGATCCCGACGGGGTACTCCTTTAACCTCGATGGAACCTCAATCTACCTGACGATGGCGGCGGTGTTTATCGCCCAGGCGACGAACAGCCATATGGATATTTTCCATCAGATAACCCTGCTGGTGGTGCTGCTGCTCTCCTCGAAGGGCGCGGCGGGGGTGACGGGCAGCGGCTTTATCGTCCTGGCGGCGACGATTTCCGCCGTCGGCCACTTGCCGGTCGCCGGTCTGGCGCTGATCCTTGGTATCGACCGTTTTATGTCTGAGGCGCGCGCGCTGACCAACCTGGTGGGTAACGGCGTCGCGACTATTGTGGTCGCGAAATGGGTTAAAGAGCTGGACTCACAGCAGCTCGATGATGTGCTGAATAACCGTACGCCGGTAAACAAATCGCACGAATTATCCTCATAAATCCATCTGTTAGGCCCGTAGTCCCTTGCTGGAGTACGGGCTCCTGCGCATAATTAGGGGTCACTGTCGCTGACGCGGCGGTGGCCCTTATGATTATTTCACGTCAACATGCGACATTTTCATCTCCGTGTGGTCTAACCGACGTACTTAACTCACCATATTTTTTCGGCGGCCCTCCCGTGGGCCGCTGTTGTAACCAGGATTGTTCATCAGGGGTTCACATGCAGGGCACAAAAATTCGACTCTTAACCGGTGGTTTGCTGATGATGGCGACGGTCGGTTATGTGCAGGCAGAAGCGCTCCAGCCGGACCCGGCCTGGCAACAGGGGACACTGGCGAACGGGTTTCAGTGGCAGGTTCTGGCCACCCCGCAGCGTCCCAGCGATCGTATCGAAGTTCGCCTGTCCGTGAATATTGGCTCGCTGAGCGAAAGCACTCAGCAGAGCGGCTTTAGCCACTTTATCCCGCGTCTCGCGCTGACGCAAAACGGCGGCCTCCCGACCATGCAGGCCCGTTCGCTATGGCAGCAGAGTATTGATCCGAAGCGTCCTCAGCCGCCCGCCATCGTCTCTTATGACTACAGTTTGTTTAACCTGAGCTTACCGAATAACCGTAACGATCTGCTGAAAGAGGCCCTGAGCTGGCTGGCCAGCGCCGGCGGTAAAATGTCGATCACCCCGGAAGCGGTCAACCACGCGCTGCAGGGCGAAGATATGGTGGCGACCTGGCCTGCTGATACCAAAGAAGGCTGGTGGCGCTATCGGCTGAAAGGGTCCACCATGCTGGGGCACGATCCGGCGGCACCCCTGAAGCAACCGGTTGATATTGCTCAGCTAAAAGAATATTACCAGAAGTGGTACACGCCGGATGCCATGACCCTGATTGTGGTCGGCAACGTTGACAGCCGCAGCGTTGCGGAGCAAATCAACAAAACGTTCGGCGGCCTGAAGGGCAAGCGCGAAACGCCGGTGGCGGTTCCTACACTATCGCCGCTGCCGACGACACCGGTCAGCATCATGACCGATGCGGTGCGCCAGGATAAGCTGTCGCTGATGTGGGATGCGCCGTGGCAGCCGATCCGCGACTCGGTCGCTCTACAGCGCTACTGGCGTGACGATCTGGCCCGGGAAGCGCTGTTCTGGCACGTACAGCAGAATCTGAGCAAAAGTAATATTAAGGATATCGGCCTTGGCTTTGACTGCCGCGTCCTCTACCAGCGCGCCCAGTGCGCGATCAATATCGAATCGCCGGGCGAGCGCCTGAACGCCAACTTAACCACCGTAGCGCGCGAGCTGGCGAAAGTACGCGATAACGGCCTGCCGCAGGAGGAGTTTGATGCTCTGATCGCGCAGAAAAACCTCGAGCTACAGAAGCTATTCGCCACCTATGCGCGCACCGATACCTGGATCCTGATTAGCCAGCGGATGCGTTCGTTGCAAAATCAGGTAGTGGATATCGCGCCCGAGCAGTATCAGAAGCTGCGCCAGGAGTTTCTCAATTCGCTGACGGTCGACATGCTGAATCAGTACCTGCGTCAGCAACTGTCGCAGGATATGGCGCTGGTGTTGCAGCAGCCGCAGGGCGAGCCGGAATACAACATGAAGGATCTGCAGGCGACGTGGGAAAAGCTGATGGCGCCAGCGCCGGCGGCCGCAGCGGCGCCCAGCAGTAACGGAGACGTTGTGCAAGGGCGTAACGAAGCGACGGATATCCCGCCAGGGCAGTAAAGCAAAACCGGATAGCGTGGCTATCCGGTGAGGTTTATGGCTAATCTGTTTTAAGTATTGCTGGGTTGGCCCGGTGATTTTCCCGGAGACGGCGCTGGCGCACCTTGTCCGGGCCACCGGCCCGCAGACGGCGGTAAACTCGTAGCCCGGCTAAGCGCAGCGCAAGCCGGGAAGCAGCAGCGCCGATGCTTCTGCTATAGCTCCTGCGGCATCGCCTCGCGCGGGATAATCGCGCCGCGATACTGGATCACCGTGCTGGCGGTCAGATGCCCGCGTTTGGCCGCCGATTCAGCATCGCCCCCGGTCAGGCGCACGGCCAGGTAGCCAGCGCTGAACGAATCGCCCGCCGCGGTGGTATCAACCACTTTCTCTTTCGGCAGCTTAACGGCCGGGACTTCCCGCTGCGGCTGTCCGGCAATCGCCACCAGGCAGGAGTCTGCGCCGCGCTTAACCACCACTTCTTCCACGCCGGCGGCGTGGGTGCGGGCAATCACTTCCGCAACCGGCTTCTCGCCCCACAGCGCGTCTTCGTCATCGAGGGTCAGGAAGGCGATATCGGTGCAGCTCAGCATCTGCTGATAAACCTGCTGCGTCTCCTCTTTGCTGCTCCACAGGCGCGGGCGATAGTTGTTATCAAAGATAACTTTGCCACCGTTCGCCCGGCACTCGCGCAGCAGGGTCAGCAGCTTCTCGCGGCTGGTTGGGCTAAGGATCGCCAGGCTAATGCCGCTGAGATACAGATAATCAAAGGTCGCCAGCTCTTCACAGATGGCCGCGGACTGTTCGCTCTCCAGCCAGAACTTCGCCGCGGCTTCATTACGCCAGTAATAAAAGGTGCGCTCGCCGGTATCGTCGGTTTCGATGTAGTAGAGGCCCGGTAGCCGGTCGGCCATGCGCTGAATCAGGTCAGTCTGGACATTCTCGCTCTGCCAGGAGTCAAGCATTTGCTGGCTAAAGGTATCCGTTCCCAGGGCGGTAACGTAGTGCACGCCCAGCGCACTGGCGTCAGTCTGACGCGCAATGTAGACGGAAGTGTTTAAGGTATCGCCGCCAAAGCCGCGATTTACCGCCGCGCCTTTCTCTGACAGCTCAATCATGCATTCGCCGATGACGGCAATTTTCTTAGACATAGTGATGACCTGAAATTAAATCAATATTAACCCTAGTGTGCGCTGGGCCGCTTTTATGGTCAATGATATTAAAACAACGTTCCATTATTTTTTTGACCTGGCGCGGATTATGTGACGAAAACCTCATTCGACGGAGCAACTGGCGTTTCTCAACTATATTCAGGACTGGCGATACGCAAAAGGAGTGCAGAAGGGATGAGCAGAACCCGAAAAACCGTTGCTATTATTTCTGGAACGATAGTCATACTGATCGTTTTGTTTTTTATCGTGCTGGCGACCTTTGACTGGAACCGCCTGAAGCCGACGATTAATCAGAAAGTATCGGCCGAGCTGAACCGCCCGTTTGCTATTCGCGGCGATCTGGGCGTCGTCTGGGAACGCCAGCCCGGTGAAAGCGGCTGGCGAAGCTGGATCCCCTGGCCGCACGTTCACGCCGAAGATATCGTCCTCGGCAATCCGCCTGATATCCCACAGGTCACGATGGTCCATCTGCCGCGCGTTGAGGCGACGCTCGCCCCGCTGGCGCTGCTTAGCAAAACGGTCTATCTGCCGTGGATAAAGCTTGAACAGCCCGACGCGCGACTGATTCGACTGTCGGAGAAGACCAACAACTGGACCTTTGACCTGGCCTCGGCGGGGGCGTCGGAGAAAGATGCGCCGCCTTCCAGCTGGTCTTTCCGTCTCGACAATATTCTGTTTGACCGCGGCAAGATTGCTATCGACGACAAGGTGTCGCGTGCAGACGTGACGATTGTGGTTGACCCGCTCGGTAAGCCGCTGGCGTTTAGCGAGGTGACTGGTGAAAAGGGGAAAGGGCAGTCGCAGAAAGTGGGCGATTACGTCTTCGGCCTGCAGGCGAAAGGCAGCTACAACGGGCAGCCGTTTGCCGGTAACGGCAAAATCGGCGGCATGCTGGCGCTGCGCAGCGAAGGCACGCCGTTCCCGCTGCAGGGGGATTTTCGCTCCGGCAATACCCGGGTCGCTTTTACCGGCACGGTCAGCGACCCGCTTAACCTCGGTGGAGTCGATCTACGGTTGAAGTTTTCCGGTGATTCGCTGGGCGATCTCTACGACCTGACCGGCGTACTGCTGCCGGATACGCCGGCCTTTTCGACCGACGGGCATCTACGGGCCACCTTCAAGGATAAGGCCGGTTCACGCTTCGCCTATCAGGACTTTAATGGCCGTATCGGCGAGAGCGATATCCACGGCTCCCTGACCTACACCACCGGTAAACCCCGACCTAAGCTGGAGGGTGACCTGGAGTCCAGGCAGCTAAGGCTGGCGGATCTGGGACCGCTGATTGGCGTCGACTCCGGCGGCAAAGGAAGCAAAACCGAACAGCGTAAAGGCGAGTCCTCTCCGCAGCCGGCCGGAAAAGTGTTGCCGTATGACCGCTTTGAAACCGATAAGTGGCAGGTGATGGATGCCGATGTGCGCTTTAAAGGACGGCGCATTGAGCACGGCGGCACGCTCCCTATCAGCGACCTCTCCACCCACGTGATCCTCGAACGGGGTGACCTGCGCCTGCAGCCGCTGCGTCTGGGGTTGGCCAACGGCACCATTGCCGGCAGCATTCATCTGGCGGGGGATAAAAAACCGTTGCAGGGGACGGCGAACCTGCAGGCGCGCCGCCTGAAGCTGAAAGCGCTGATGCCAAACGTGGAGATGATGCAGAAAACCCTCGGCGAAATGAACGGCGATGTGCAGCTTCGCGGTACCGGCAACTCCGTCGCCGCGCTGCTGGGCAACAGTAACGGTAACCTGAAGCTGCTGATGAACGACGGGCTAATCAGCCGCAACCTGATGGAAATCCTCGGTCTGAACGTCGGCAACTATATCATCGGGCAGATCTTTGGCGACGATGAGGTGCGGGTAAACTGCGCGGCGGCCAATATCGACGTGGTCAACGGTGTCGCCCGGCCGCAGGTATTTGCTTTTGATACCGAAAACGCGCTGATCAACGTCACCGGTACCGCCAGCTTTGCGTCGGAGCAGCTCGACCTGACCATCGATCCGGAAAGCAAGGGATTCCGCATTATCACTCTGCGCTCACCGCTTTACGTGCGCGGTAGCTTTAAGTCGCCGAACGCGGGCGTGAAGGCGGGTCCGCTGATTGCGCGCGGCGCTGTGGCGGCGGCGCTGGCGACGCTGGTGACGCCAGCCGCCGCGCTGCTGGCGCTGATCTCACCCGCCGAAGGCGAGGCGAATCAGTGCCGGACCATACTGTCGCAGATGAAAAAATAGTCGGCAAGGTGACTCCCCTGGCCGGATGGTCAGGGGAGCGAGTGGAGAATTACAGCGACTGGTGACGCGTTTCGTGAGTCAGCAGCAGCGCGATCATCGTCAGCGCCGCCATGGCGGCCAGATAGAGTCCGACCGCAGGCAGACCGTAGTTACCCTGCAGCCAGGCGGCGATATACGGCGCGACGGACGCCCCGAGGATCGACGAGACGTTGTAGGAGAACGATGCGCCGGTATAGCGAACTTCCGTCGGGAACAGCTCCGGCAGCAGCGCGCCCATTGGGCCAAACGTCAGCCCCATCAGGCTCAGGCCAATCAGCAGGAAGGCAAAGACCAGCAGCGGGTTACCGGAACCAAGCAGCGGTTTAAAGGCAAACAGCGCGAAGAGAATGATCAGGGTCGTGATCACAACCATGCTCTTACGACGACCAAATGCATCCGCCAGCAGGCCCGCAACCGGCACCATCACGCCAAAACCGATAACCGCCATCATCAGCATCCACAGCACTTCGTTACGCGGCAAACCGAGGCCAATCGGCGCGGCGGCGGTACTGAAGGTCATGGAGTAAACGGTCATGATGTAAAACAGCGTGTAGGTCGCCAGCATGATAAACGTGCCGAGCACCGTCACGCGGACGTGTTTGGTCAGCAGCGTGCCCAGCGGGATTTTGACCTGTTTCTTCGCGGCGGCAACCTTAGCGAATACCGGCGACTCGTGCAGCGAAACGCGGACGTACAGGCCGATAATCACCAGCACGGCGGAGAAGATAAACGGCATACGCCAGCCCCACTCCATAAACTGCTGGTCGGTCAGCAGCCAGGAGAGCAGCAGGAAGGTGCCGTTAGCGAAGAAGAAGCCAATCGGCGCGCCCAGCTGTGGGAAAGAGCCGTACAGCGCGCGTTTGCGCGGCGGAGCGTTTTCCGTCGCCAGCAGCGCCGCGCCGCCCCATTCGCCGCCAAGGCCGAGCCCCTGGCCAAAGCGCGCCAGCGCCAGCAGCACCGGCGCCATAATGCCAATGGTTTCATAGCCGGGCAGCAGGCCGATAACCACGGTGGAGATCCCCATCGTCAGCAGCGAGGCGACGAGGGTCGCTTTACGGCCTACGCGGTCGCCGAAGTGGCCAAAGACCGCTGAACCGATAGGGCGGGCGATAAAGGCGATAGCGAAGGTGGCCAGCGATTGTAGCGTCGCGGCGGCGGGATCGCCCTGCGGGAAGAAAATGTGCGGGAATACGATAACCGCCGCGGTGGCATAGATGTAGAAGTCGAAGAACTCGATGGCGGTACCAATGAGTGAGGCGACGACGACTTTATTGCGTGAGTTAACCGGTACGGTGTCCTGCGCGTTGTCGAGTGTTGTGGCTGTGGCTTGCATAGATCTTTCTTATTTTTTGCGAACGAAAGGCCATATAGCCACAGCCTTTGGGACATTTCAATCTGTAACAAGGGGCGAGAGAGGCGAAAAAAGAAGCAAAAAGTGAATAATTTCTGTGCCAGAAAAATAACTTCTATGAAATGCTTCACAAAATTCAAATAATGGTCGATAAAACCAGGTTTTGGTTAAATAAAAGTTACATGTTGGATTTATATGCTGAAATGCCAGGTTGGGCTGAATTTTGCGTCTTTTATTCAGCCCAGTGATGGTTTAGTCGTGGGCTTTGCCCGGCATCCGGCGGTCGTCTTTATATTCGGCGGTCGCAATCCATGCGGCGCAGAACAGCGTCAGGCGGGCGAAAAAATAGAAGAAGGCCATTATCCCCAACACCGACCCGAATGCCGCCCCAGAGGGAGATTTCACCAGCGCAGGTAGCGTCCAGGTCATGATGATTTTGATTATCTCAAAGCCGACGGCCGCAATCAGGGTGCCGCGAATCAGCGCCTTACGGCGAGGACGGTGGCGCGGGAGCCGCCAGAAAATCCAGAAAAACAGCAGATAGTTGGCGAAGATGGAAATCGCCAGGCCAATAAGCCGCCACGCCGGTTTCAGCCACTCAATGTAATCAAGATAAAGCGCCGAGATAATCATCTGCTGCGCCGAGCCGGCGATAGAGGTGATCGACAAGGTAATAACCAGCGCCACCAGCAGGCCGATCAGCGAGATAAAGTCGCGGAAATACTTTACCCAGATTTTCTCCTGATCCTGCGGCGTGCGCTCCCAGACATCGCGCGACTGGGCGCGAATGGCCTCACGCAGGTTGCCCATCCAGTTAATGCCGGAGTAGAGCGCCACCAGAAGACCCACGATCCCGACGGCGGTGCGCTGCTGTACGGCGGTGTTGATGGTATTTTTCAGCGTTGCGGCGAGTGTCGGATCGCTAACGTTCAGCAGGATTTTATCGAAAATGTCCTGTAGCAACGTGGGATGCGAGGCCAGCACAAAACCGGCGGCCGCAAAAGAGACCATCAGAATCGGGATCATCGATAAAAACGAGAAGTAGGTGATCGCCGCGCCAAACTGATTACCCAGCCTGTCGTTGAAGCGCTCTGCGGCGCGGATAATATGGGCGACCATATGGTTACGCTGAACTTTTTCCGCCGTTCCGGTGACGCTTTTCAGCGCCTGGTTGGCTTTTTTCGCCACGGTAGAGTCGTTTATCGCAGCCATCGCGCTTTTGTTTTTTTCCGGCTGCTGGCCCGGATCCTCGGTTGGGCGTTGAGCGTCGTTTTCCGGCGTCATAAATTATTTCTTCCTTTTTTACAGCGATATTCTTCAAAAATTATATACGTAAAATCGCGGATAAGGCGTACTGGAGCCACCCGTTGTATGAATCAGAGGGCGGTTGAAGCGCGCTCTTCTGCCATTGTGCGGAGCTACAGGAAGTTGATAACGTGATGTTATAGCTGGTTTTTCATTCTGAGTCAGGCCTCATTCGGCATCCGGCAGAAAATATCGGCACGCTCTCAAATACGGATTTTTCATCATGCGGACTAATCAACGTAGTTTTTCATCAGCCCGCCGAGCCACTCCATAAACAGATGTACCCGCCGCGAGAGATTACGCCGGTGCGGGTAAATGAGCGACACCGGCAGCGGTTCGGCGCGGTAGTGGGGAAGAATTTCGATCAGTTCTCCGCTGCGCAGCATTTCGCGAACACCTACCCGTGGAACCTGAATAATCCCCAGTCCTGCCAGACATGACGCCTGATAGGTCTCGGTACTATTGACCGTAAGCACGCCGCCCGCTTTAACCCAGCGAACCGCGCCATCGCTGACCACTTCAAATCCGAGAGGACGAACGCCCAGATTGCTGGCGTAGTGGATCAGCGCATGATCCGCGAGATCGTCCAGCGACTGCGGATAGCCAAAGCGCGTCAGATACTGCGGGCTGGCGCAGTTAATTTGCGTGAGCTTACCCAGCGGCCGCGCGATCAGCCCGGAATCTTTCAGCGTACCGACGCGTACCACGCAGTCAAAGCCCTCGCGGACCACATCGACTAACCGATCGCTGCTGCTGAGCTCCAGTTCGATGCCCGGATACTGCTGCAAAAACGCCGGCAGCTGCGGAATGACCAGCTTTTTCGCGACTGCGACAGGCATGTCGATCCGCAGACGTCCGCTGATGCTGGAGGGGTCGAGCTGAAACATACCGTCGAGCTCCTCAAGATTGCTCAGCAGGTCTCTGGCGCGTTCATAGTAAACCATGCCGTCCTGGGTTAGCTGCACCCGGCGGGTCGTGCGGTGCAGCAGGCGAGCGCCAAGGTGGCTCTCCAGCGCCTGAATCTGGCGCGATACGCTTCCTTTCGGCAGGCCAAGAGTGTCGGCGGCGCGGGAAAAACTTTCCAGCTCCGCTACCCTAATAAACAGCTGCATTGCGTGAATTTTATCCATCCCGGCGGCCTATTGTTGTTCAATAAGAAACAGTAAAACGTAATTTGCCATATTTATTGTTGTTATAGCAGCTAATAAGCTCTTCAACTATGCAAACGCAACCGAGAAGGGGTTTTCTGATGGCACAACGTATCGCTTTAGTCACCGGCGGCAGCCGTGGATTGGGAAAAAACGCCGCATTGAAACTGGCGGCGAAGGGAACTGATATTATTCTGACCTGGCGCAGTAACCGGCAGGATGCGCTGGACGTGGTGGCTGAAATTGAACGAACAGGCGTGAAAGCCGCGGCATTACCGTTAAACGTCGGTGATGTCGGCAGTTTCGATGCTTTTGCTCAGCAGGTGGCGGAGGTACTGCGGGAGCGCTGGAAACGGGATACCTTCGACTATTTATTGAACAATGCCGGAATTGGTCTGAATATTCCTTTTGCTGAAACCAGCGAAGCGCAGTTTGATGAATTAATGAACATCCAGTTTAAAGGGCCTTTCTTCCTCACCCAACGCCTGCTGCCGTTATTGCAGGACGGCGGGCGGATCCTCAATGTTTCCAGCGGGCTGGCGCGTTTTGCTCTCCCGGGCTACGCGGCCTATGCCTCAATGAAAGGGGCGATGGAGGTGCTGACGCGCTATCAGGCGAAAGAGCTGGGGGAACGCGGAATTTCGGTCAATATCATTGCGCCTGGCGCGATTGAAACCGATTTTGGCGGCGGCGTGGTGAGGGATAACGCCCAGGTTAATCAGCATATTGCCGCGCAAACGGCGCTGGGAAGAGTAGGGCTTCCGGATGATATTGGCGATGCCATCGCCGCGCTACTGAGCGATGACCTGCGCTGGATGAACGCCCAGCGCGTAGAAGTTTCAGGCGGGATGTTTTTGTGATTGAACGCCCCTCCATCAATGATGGCGGGGCAACGCGCATTTCATGCGTTTTCTTACTCCGTAACATACTTTCCTCACTTTGCCATCGCCTGCGTTTCCGGGTTCGTTTAAAATAGAGTAATTAATATTATGTTTTATTCTTTTCTTGCCTGGTAATTAAGGATTTCCTTAATTTAAATGTAATAATTATTGTGAATAAGTAATGGTATCAACAAGGCCTGTAACTATTCATTGTTATGATATTCAGTTAATCCTCTCTATCGGTAAAATGCCCCAGGCCAAACAGCGAGCGCTTATTTTACTTGCTGATATTCCCCTTCCCCCTGATTAAATCGGGCATTTCTTTGATGGAGAGAAATCCATGCAGGTAATTATGTTTGACAGGCAGTCGATATTTATTCATGGAATGAAAATTGGCCTTCAGCAATACATTCCTGAAATTGATCTTTTTGGCACCTGTCAGCCTGAACAGCTCTGGCAGACGCTGACGACGCACCCTGACGCGCTGCTCATTCTGGATGGTGATATGCACAGTGAGTTTTGCTGTTGGTTGTTGCAGGAAAAACAGCTTCGCTTCCCGCAATCTCAGGTACTGTTAATTGTTTCTGACAATAATAAGAACTGGCTACAGCGCGCGCTGTCTTACAATGTGCGGGCCATCGTGCAACGCGAGGAAGGTTTGCAAACTTTCGCTCAGGCGATCAACAGCGTACTGCAGGGGCTGCTCTGTTTACCGGGCGATTGGCTAATGACGGCGGATGCACGGGATAATAAATGGGTTCATTTAAGCCAGCGCCAGCGTGAGATTTTACAGCTGCTGGCCGCCGGTGATTCAAATAAAGAGATTAGCCGTACGTTAAATATTAGCGCCGGCACGGTAAAGGCCCACCTTGAGTCGCTCTATCGCCGGCTTGACGTGAAGAATCGTACCCAGGCGGCGATGATTTTTAATAGCATTAGCGAAACTTAATCGGTTCTGGCTTTGAATCGTGCGCACTCTTCGCGACGCTGTTCGCGTCCGCTGCGAATATTTTCCCATGCTTTAAGCGCCTCAGCGAACCGCTGCTGGTTAAGATGCGTCAAAACGAGATTAAGCGCCGGAGACGCTGGCCCGCAGCTAAAGGCTAAAGAGACCAGCGCATCATATTGCGCTTGATTAAGCGTAACCCGAAGGCTGCGCTTAAGCTCGCGCTGGCATTGCAGTAGATCCACGGTAAGTAAGGTCTCCGCGACCTCGCGCGTGAAGTGGCTGAACGTCTCGAAATCGTTGAGAACGTGGCCGTAGCCAATCACGCGCAGGCCGTTTTCGTCCCGATAGGGGACGAGCGATAATCCCTGGGCGCGCTTAATAAACTCGAGGCCCTGCAGGCTTAGCGGCGGTATCGTCGGGAACATTTATTGCCTTCCTCTGTTGTCGGCCTGCAGTGTAGAGGAAAAGTCCGTCGCGCCCTATTCGCCAGATGGCCCAGGCTAGTTGTAATCGCGGTGCAGCAGGCCAAAAAGCCAATCATTATGCCAGCGACCGTTGAGCCAGTAGCATTCGCGCAGCTCGCCTTCCTGATGAAAACCCACTTTTTGGAGCAGATTTTTTGACGCAAGGTTGCCCGCGGTGACGGTTGCCGTAAGCCGCCGGATGCCGCCCGTGGAGAAGGCGTAATCGCATAGCGCGCGCAGAGACTCATAGCCGTAACCCTGGCCCTGTGCATGGGGAGCGAACAGAAAACCCGCTTCAGCGCTGTCGGGGGCATGGTGATGATAACCGGTGAGGCCAAGGGGGGCGTGGGTATAGCGGTCGCGCACCACCAGGCACAGCCAGTGGGGCGCCCCCGGCGACCACGCGGGAAGCCGCGAATCAAAAGCGTCGCGAATTTCCGCTACCGGGCGAGGATCCGCGACGTAGAGCATGACCTCGGGGTCTTGCTGTAAGCTGAGAAAAAAGGGCCAGTCGTCAAGCTGCAGCGGCGAGCAGCGCAGGCGTGGGGTCATCAGTTCAGGCATGGCAGGGGTTCCGGCGAAAGTCGATGTCATGAACATAGCAGGACATCGACTCCTCGAATAGCGAGCTTTTACAAAGGCTCGCCGTACAGGCCGATAAGCCGGCGCACCACGCCGTTAGTCCAGCCGAACCCGTCCTGGAGGGGATATTCACCCCCTCCGCCTTCGTGGGGTGTGGCGCTGGCGATATGGTACTTTTCAATCAGCTTGTAGTGCTGTTTATAGTAATGATTCACCGTTTGCAGCCAGCTCTGCGCTATTTCATCGCCGAGCGGATCCTGGCCGTACATTTTAAAACCCTGTACCGCCATCCACTGCAGCGGCGCCCAGCCGTTGGGTTTATCCCACTGTTCGCCGCTTTCATATTCGGTCGCCATAATACCGCCCGGAGTGAGCAGGCGAGCGCGTACCGCGTCGGCGAGCCTGTCGGCCTGTTCATGGGTCGCCATGCCGACGTAGAGCGCGACGATGCTGGCGGCGGAAAACAGCGCCAGCTGCTCGCGGCGCCAGTCGTAATCGCGAAAACAGCCGCTTTCGTCATCCCACAGATAGCGGGTTACCGCCGCCCGGCGGTCGCTGGCCTTCTGGCGAAACGCGGCCTCTGTTTCCCGGTCGCCCTTGAGGCCGGAGAGGTTGGCGATGGTGTTCTCCAGCTTGAACAGAAAGGCGTTCAAATCGATGGGGATAAACTGGGTGGTGCGGATGCTCGCCAGCCGGGTGATATCCCGCAGCCAACGGCTGGAGTAATCCCAGCCGGACTCCGCCCCGGCGCGCAGGTCGCGATAGACCTCGTTTGGCGGGCGGCCGGAGTGTTTTGCCGTTTCGACATCTTCCCGCCATGACTCATCGCGCGGCGTATCGCGATCGTCCCAATAGCGGTTCAGCAGCGAGCCGTCCGGCATACGCACCACATGGCGGTAGGCCTGATTGGGGATCAGCGATTCCGCGCCGTCCATCCAGAAACTGTACTCCATCTGCAGATGGTCAAGGTACCGTTTAGCGCCGCGGACGCCATCTTCTTCAAACAGTTCAACCATCAGGGCAAACACCGGGGGCTGCGAGCGGCTGAGATAATAAGTGCGGTTGCCGTTGGGAATATGACCATAAATTTCAATCATCCACGCGAAGTTATCGGCCATACACTTCAGCAGATCTCCACGGCCGCTTTCCGCCAGCCCCAGCATGGTGAAGTAGGAATCCCAGTAGTAGGTTTCGCTAAAACGGCCGCCGGGAACAATATAAGACTGCGGCAACGCCAGCAGCGACGACCAGGGAATATGATCCTGCGGCTCGCGGGTCAGCACGGGCCACAGGTTATCAATATGCTCTTTTAACGTTCGATTAGGATCGGAGACGTAATCCTCGGCGCGGCTATCCGGCAGCCAGAAGTGATCTTCAACGAACTGGCGGAGATCGAATCCGGGAGTGCGCCTTACGCGACGGTAGTGAATCAAAATATCCAGCGGGTCCTGCTTCGGCGCACAGTCGGGGAAGGTTTTGCTATCGGCGAAAATGCGTGACTTCTGGACGTGAGCGAACAGTTCCAGATAGCGATCGGCAGGGGTCAGGGCATCCGAGGCGGGCAGCCCTTCGATGATCTCCGGTTCGGGTTCGGCGTCGAACATTTCATCCAGCTTTAACTCATACGGATCGGCTTCGTAGCACGGATCGTTTTCGATCCTGAGCTCATCGTCATCAACGTTGCGTAATTTCTGGCTGAACATAGTGGTACGGACCTCCGGATTGCGTCAGTAGAGGATGCCGGGCGCGCCCGACCTGTCTATTAAGCTTAGACATTCGCAGCGGGAAACGAAAAGAGAAGTGTGAGGTATATCACGCTTTTTTCTAAACCTTCAGCCCGGGGTTTGTGCTTTAACTATTTGATCTGGCGCATTAAAACCGTTTTAACCGCTTCGTATTGTGCCGAAAAATTCGGAGATTTCGTTTTGCAACAAAATCTAAATTTCCGGACGCTTTAGCAATAAAGCTATTACTCCCACGCGGCTTCCAGCATCTCCAGCAGCTGCTCGCTGGTTAGCACGACCGGGTTAGCCTTCATTGATGACGAGCTGCTGGCGGCGAGAGCCGCGGGTTCCAGCGCTTCGCGGGGGACGCCGAGCTCGCGCAGGTTACCCAGCCCGGCGCGCTGGCTCCATTCGCGCAGGCTCTCCCAGGCGTCGTTCGGGTCAACGTCCAGCCCCGCCGCCAGCCACTGGCGTACGTCGGCAAAACGCTGGCGGATTTTTTCGTCATTAACCTGGGTTTCATTGAGCGCCAGGCCGAAGGGGAGCAGGCTGCCGCAAAGCGCGCCGTGGGCGGCGTTGCTCAGACCGCCTAAGGGGCCTGCCAGACCGTGAATCACGCCGAGGCCGGCATTGGCTAACGCCAGTCCGCCGCACAGGCTGACCCATGCCATCTCATCGCGGCTATCCTGGCACTCTTTTAGCATCAGCGTTCTGAGCGCTTTGATGCCGCGTGGGATCGCCTCCCGGCAGAGAGCGTCGGTAAAAGGATTCGCCCGGGTGCACAGCCACGGCTCAATCACCTGGGTGATGGCGTCGAGACCGGAGGCGAGAGTCACCGCGCGCGGGGTATTGTCGGTGAGCGACGGGTCGACAATCGACAGGTCCGGCAGCATGCGGTCATCGCGCAGGCTGACCTTGCGCTGCTGCTCGGGGACGTTGATCACCGCGTTCTTTGTGACTTCCGCCCCGGTACCGGCCGTGGTGGGAATGGCGACGAACGGCAGCGGATTGGTTTCCAACAGCCGCCCGGTGCCCACCACTTCCAGATATTCGATAGCGGGCCCCTGAGCGGGAACCAGCGCCGCAATCGCTTTGCCCGCATCAATAACCGCGCCGCCGCCGAGGCTGACCACTGCGCCGACGCCTTTTTCCCGCGCCAGACGAACGCCCCGTTCAATATCCTGCAGGTCGGGTTCATGGGCGATAGACAGCGTGGTGACGTGCAACTGGTGAGCGTGGAGTTCGCTTAACAAAAACTCTGCGCGCTGCAGGCTGGCGCCGTGAACCAGCAGTATCTGCGCGGAGCGTCCAGCGAGCCAGGGCGCGGCGCTACGAGCAAGGCCGCGTCCAAAGCGGATATTGCCCGGTGTTAAAACGTTAAAAGAGGTCAACATGTCGGGTAACCTGTCCTGGAGAAAAATCGTGCAATCCACTATACACATTATCCGGGTGTACATGCGTCGCCGATGCAGTATTGTGAAACAACTATCTCTTTTGATTGAGGAATTGCTGAGAATGCTAAAAATACTGGGCAAACGCTCATCAATTAACGTGCGTAAAGTGCTGTGGACCTGCGAGGAAGCGGGACTTGAGTATCAGCAGGAGGATTACGGCAGCGGGTTTCAGTCCATCGAGACGCCTGGGTTTCGCGCCCTTAACCCGAACAGCCTGGTGCCCGTACTGCTGGATGACGACTTTGTGCTGTGGGAGTCGAACAGCATCTGCCGCTACCTGGCGCGCAAAGCCGGGCGGGAAGACCTGCTCCCTACGGCGCTGCGGGCTGCCGCCGAGGTTGAGCACTGGATGGACTGGCAGGCAACGGAATTTAACACGGCCTGGCGCTACGCCTTTATGGGGCTGGTGCGCAAGGACCCGCGCTTCCAGGACTCGGCGGCTATCAAAGAGAGTATCGCCGCCTGGACCCGCTGCGTGCAGATCGTTAATACGCAGCTGCAGCAAACCGGGGCATGGGTTGCCGGTAGCGAGTTTTCGCTGGCGGATATTGTCCTTGGCCTATCGGTGCATCGCTGGAAAATGACGCCGTTCGCGCATCCTGAAATGGCGGAAGTGGAGCGCTGGTATATGGCGCTGAATCAGCGGCCGGCGTTTAAGCGTCACGGCAATAACGGCGTGGCGTAGAGATAAAAAAAGAAGCTCTGGAGAGCTTCTTTTTCATGCGTGGTGCCCGTCTTAGCGCATCGTCACAAACTCTTCCGCGGCGGTTGGGTGGATCGCCACGGTATTGTCGAAGTCTTTCTTGGTTGCGCCCATCTTCAGCGCCACCGCGAAGCCCTGCAGCATCTCGTCCATCCCGAAGCCGATACCGTGAATACCGACAATCTTCTCTTCCGGGCCGACGCAGACCAGCTTCATGCGGCACGGCTGGCGGTGTGAAGTCACGGCGGTATACATGGCGGTGAAAGAGGATTTATACACTTTCACCGCTTCATCGCCGTACTGCTCGCGCGCCTGCGGCTCGGTTAAGCCGACGGTGCCGATAGGCGGATGGCTGAACACCACGGTCGGGATGTTGCTGTAGTCCAGATGTTCGTCCGGCTTGTTGTTAAACAGACGCTCGGAGAGACGACGGCCTGCGGCGACGGCGACCGGGGTCAGCTCGACGGCGCCGGTATTATCGCCGACGGCGTAAATACCCGGAACGCTGGTGTTCTGCAACTTATCGACGACGATATAGCCTTTATCGTTAGTTTCCACTCCGGTCGCGGCGAGGTTGAAGTTATCGGTCGCCGGTTCGCGACCGATCGCCCAAATCAGGCAGTCCACGGTCTGGCTGCGGCCATCTTCCAGTTCCAGGGTCAGGCTGCCGTCGGCGTTCTTCACTACCGCTTGCGGAATGGCGTTGGTGTGCAGCTGCGGGCCTTCTGCGTTCATCACCTCAACCAGCGTTTCCACGATCAGCGGATCGAAGCTACGCAGCGGCGCGTGTTTACGCACGAACAGGTGGGTCTCCGCGCCCAGGCCGTTAATCACGCCCGCCAGCTCAACGGCGATATAGCCTGCGCCGACAACCGCAACGCGTTTCGGCAGGGCCGGCAGTTCGAAGAAACCATCGGAATCAATCCCGTATTCGACGCCGGGAATGTTCGGATGGCTCGGGCGGCCGCCAGTGGCGATCAGAATATGATCGGCGGTTATCGTCTCGCCGTTGACTTCGATGGTTTTCGCATCGACAAAACGGGCGAAGCCTTTAATCACGTCGACCTTATTTTTGCCCAGCACGTTATCGTACGAGGTATGGATACGATCGATATAGGCGCTACGGCTGGCGACCAGCTTGTCCCAATCGAAATGATTGATCGTGGTATCAAAACCGTAATCCGGGCCATACAGATGGATAGCTTCGCGAATCTGCGCCGCATGCCACATCACTTTCTTCGGCACGCAGCCGACGTTTACGCAGGTACCGCCCAGGTCTTTGGCTTCAATCAGCGCGCACTTCTGGCCGTACATAGCGGCACGGTTAATGGAGGCGATACCGCCGCTGCCGCCGCCAATGGCGATATAGTCATAATGCTTGCTCATGAGTCTTATCCTTAATGTCTGATTGGCGCGATTGTATACCTGAAATCAATAGTTTCCACCGATGACTGCGATTACTCAGGCACGATCCAGCTGACGGTGGTATGGCCGATACCGGTCGGCACCAGCTTTTTATGCAGCCACGGCAGAACGTTGTTCATCTGCTGCTCCAGCTTCCACGGCGGGTTGATGACGATCATCCCGGAGGCGGTCATTCCGCGCTGGTCGCTGTCCGGACGCACCGCCAGCTCGATTTGCAGAATTTTGCGAATGCCGGTGGCCTCTAACTCTTTGATCATGCGCTTAATCTGCGCCCGTAGCACCACCGGATACCACAGCGCGTAGGTGCCGGTGGCAAAGCGTTTGTAGCCTTCATGAATACCGGTCACGACCGCCTGGTAATCGCTTTTGATTTCGTAAGGCGGGTCGATCAGCACTAGTCCACGGCGAGACACCGGCGGCAGCTTAGACTTCAGCTGCTGATAGCCATCGGTTTTTTCAACCCGGGCGCGGTCGTCTTTCTGAAACTCGGCGCGCAGTAGCGGAAAATCGCTGGGATGCAGTTCGGTCATCTGCAGGCTGTCCTGCTCGCGCAGCAGCTGGCGAGCAATCAGCGGCGAGCCGGGGTAGTAGCGCAGCTGGCCGCTACGGTTGAAGTGCTGAACGACGGAGATATACGGCTCCAGCTCGGCGGGCAGGTCATCCTGCTGCCAGATGCGGGCGATGCCTTCGAGATATTCACCGGTACGCTCGGCGTGTTCGCTGCTCAGCTGATAGCGGCCTGCGCCGGCGTGGGTGTCCAGATAAAGAAACGGTTTTTCTTTCTCTTTGAGCGATTCAATGATTAGGCTCTGAACGGTGTGTTTAAGAACGTCGGCGTGGTTGCCTGCGTGAAAGCTATGACGATAACTGAGCATGGATACGGTGATTCCGGGATTTAGACAAGATTACCGATAGTTTACCGCAGATCGGCCTGGATTACCGCCGCGCTGTTTCCATTCCGCTTAAAGCGTTGCAAAACATAACCGTGTCATAAAAGCGTCAAAGAGAAGGGCTAGCGTCACGTAAAGGCAAGGTAATGGTTTGAATAAAAGGAAAAATAATGAAACTGCACATCACGCTACTCGCATCGGCGTTAATGCTGGCGCTGCCGGCGCTGGCGAAAGAGGTTCCTTTGAATCAGGCGGCGGCAATCGCCAACGGCGTGACGCCAGCCGCCGCCAGCCCGGCGTTTGATGCGCTGGAGAGCCAAAGCCTGTCGCAGCTGCGCAACGCGCTGAAGGGCGATGCGGTAACTCTGACTCGCGACCAGCTCGAACACGCCAGACAGAATAAAACCCAGGCGGATACCGCATGGCTGAAGGCCAGCGGTTATGACTTCCAGGCAAAAGCCAACCAGCAGGCGGGTATTGCGCTGCTCTCGGCGTTCACTACGTTGCCGAAGGCGGTAATTGAGCAAAATCTGGCGACGGTCACCGCCATCAATCGCGATGCCGTACAGACCTCCCGACATCAGGCGCTGGCGGATGCCGAGGGCATCGGCTATCTCTACTTCCTCAGCGATGCGCTGGGGCCGCGTCTCGGCAAAGCGTTCCTCTCCGCCTACGACAAAGGCGAGCTCGGTAAGGCGGCGGCGCTGATCAAAGCGTCTGAAGTGAGTACCGGGGCGGCGAAAAAGCACTTTAACAACCCGCGCCCGTTCCTGATTCAGGGCAATACCATCCATCTGGTGCCGGACGATGTGGTCGTTAAGGACAATGAGCCCTATACCGCCGACGGCGGCTCGTTTCCGAGCGGGCACACCAACACTGGCTATACCGACGCTCTGCTGATGGCGGAGATGATCCCGGAGCGCTTCGACGCGCTAGTGACCCGCGGCGCCCGCTATGGCTATTCGCGCATCGTGCTGGGCGTGCATTATCCGCTGGACGTGATGGGTTCGCGGATGGTGGCGCAGCGCAACGTCGCCCACTATTTGAATGACGCGAAGTATCGCGGGCTGTTTAATGAGGCGCGCGACCAGCTGCGCGCCGCGCTGGAGAAGGAGTGCGGCACGACGCTGGCGGAGTGCGCGAAGGTGCCTGCAAAAGACGATCCGTATAGCGACCCGGCGATGAAGGCGTTTTATCGCTTTACCATGACCTACGATCTGCCGCAGCAGAAGGGCGAAAAACCGAGCCTGAAGGTGCCGCAGGGGGCTGAAGTGCTGCTGGAGGCAGCGTTACCGAATCTGTCCGCCGCGCAGCGTCGGGCGCTGATGGTCAAAACGGCGCTGCCCGCAGGGTATCCGCTCTCCGGTGAGAACGACGCTCAGCAGTTCTGGCAGCGGCTGAATCTGCCGGCGGCGTATCAGATGGCGAATAAAGCGCATTAAACGTAACGCGATTGGGGCTTGTCCCGGAGGCAGCGCTGTCGTACCTGTCCCGGCTACAAAGGCGATGCGGGGTTTGCAGGAGCCGCTGTTCCGGTAGGCCAGGGCAAGCGTAGCGCCGCCGGGCGGTTTTATGTGGGCGTACCGGATGGGGCTGGTTTAAGGTCGATCTAGCTCTCTTTTGAGGATTTTACCGCAGGCAGAGCGCGGTTCATCGGTACCGGCAGCCAGGCGCGAATTAATAATCCGCCGCGTTCGCTGGAGCCAAGTTCCAGCTTACCGTTATGGTTATCGATAATGCGCTGAACGATAGCCAGGCCGAGTCCGGTTCCGCTAATCGTTCGGGCGCTATCGCCGCGCACGAACGGCTGGAACAAATGCTCACGCTGCTCCGGTTTAATCCCTGGACCGTCATCTTCTACCTGGAACCAGGCCCGGTTCCCCTCGCTGCCGCTGCTGACTTTAATCCAGCCGTTGCCATAGCGGGCGGCGTTGACCACCATATTCGCCAGCGCGCGTTTGATGGAGAGCGGATGCACGCGCAGTGGGATCTCGCCCGGCTGCAGATCGGTGGCGATCTCTCGCTCGTAGCCGCTCTCCGCCGCAATCACTTCCCCCAGCACCGCGTTAAGGTCCGTCAGCTCCATCGGCATCTCCTGACCGGTGCGCAGGTAGTCGATAAACTGTTCAATAATGGCGTTACACTCTTCGATATCTTTATTAATCGACTCGGCGAGGTAGCCGTCCTCTTCGCCCATCATCTCCGTCGCCAGACGAATACGCGTGAGAGGGGTGCGTAAATCATGGCTGACGCCGGCCATCAGCAGCGTACGGTCGTCCGCCAACTGCTTCACGCCAGCCGCCATATGGTTAAAAGCGCGGGTCACCGACCGCACTTCCGATGCGCCGTATTCGCGCAGCGGCGGGGGAATAATGCCTCGCCCGACCTGCAGCGCCGCGTGCTCCAGGTCGACCAGCGGTCGGTTCTGAATACGAATAAAGAGCCAGGCGCCGCCGATCGCCAGCAGCATGATGGCAAGGGTGTAGCGGAACAGCGGCGAGAAGTCGCCCTGGTGGATTTCGGTCAGCGGTACGCGCACCCAGATATTGGGGGAGAGCCAGGTTTTCAGCCACACCACGGGCGAGCTTTTATTCACTTCCACCCGCACTTCGGTCGGCCCGCCGAGCTGGTGCGCCATCTGCTGACTTAAGAATTCATAATGCTGCGCCCAGCGCAGGCCTGCGTCTTCCGCCGCTTCGTTGGAATAGAGCGAAATGCCCAGCTCGCGGTAAATCTCGCGGCGAAACGCCGGCGGCACCACCAGCTGGGTGCCGTCTTCCAGCTGCAGTTTATCGGTCATCAGCATACGCACTTCGTAGGCCAGAACCTTATTAAACTGCTGGAGACTGGGCAGGATCGCGAAATTCAGCACCACTAAATAGGTCGTCACCAGGCTGGCGAACAGCAGGGTGACGATCAGTAACAGGGTACGGGCAAACGAGCTTCGCGGCGAAAAGCGCACGCGTTTCATGCCTTAGAGCCGTCCGGGACGAAAACGTATCCCAGGCCCCAAACGGTCTGGATATAGCGAGGATGCGCCGGGTCTTCTTCCACCATGCGGCGCAGGCGGGAGATCTGTACGTCGATGGAACGTTCCATGGCCGAATATTCACGGCCGCGGGCGAGGTTCATCAGCTTATCGCGGGATAAGGGTTCGCGCGGATGGCTCACCAGCGCTTTCAGTACCGCGAATTCACCGCTGGTCAGCGGCATAGGCTCATCTTCGCGGAACATCTCGCGGGTGCCGAGGTTCAGCTTGAACTTACCAAAGGCGATCACCGCCTCTTCCTGCGAAGGCGCGCCCGGCAGTTCGTTAGCCTGGCGGCGCAGCACGGCGCGGATACGGGCCAGCAGCTCGCGCGGGTTGAACGGTTTTGGGATGTAGTCGTCGGCGCCGATTTCCAGGCCCACGATACGGTCAACTTCTTCCCCTTTCGCCGTGACCATAATGATCGGCATCGGGTTGCTCTGGCTGCGCAGGCGGCGGCAAATGGACAGGCCATCTTCGCCCGGCAGCATGAGATCCAGCACCATGAGGTGGAAGGATTCACGGGTCAGCAGGCGATCCATCTGTTCAGCGTTCGCCACGCTACGAACCTGGAAGCCCTGCTCGGTCAGATAACGTTCGAGTAGCGCACGCAGGCGCATGTCGTCATCGACAACCAGAATCTTATAATTCTCTTGCATTGTATATACTCCCAAAGGTTCACTGCAATTGTCAGTACGTATTCTCAAAAAAGCCCGGGTCGCCCACCAGCGAAATCTGGTATATATTCCAGGCTAAATTGTTACAAAGCATATTTAACAGCAGCTTAAGTATACATTTAAGCATAAGACACATTATTTATCCTGTTGCTATGATGACGTGCGACGAATTGTGCGCAGCATTGCACAAAGATCTGTAATCAGGAGCCGGAACCTTCGATGAAAACGCCGCTGATCACCCGTGAAGGGTATGAAAAACTGAAGAAAGAGATGGATACTCTGTGGCGCGAAGAACGTCCGGAAGTCACCAAAAAAGTGACCTGGGCGGCGAGCCTCGGCGACCGCAGTGAAAACGCCGATTACCAATACAATAAAAAGCGCCTGCGTGAAATTGACCGCCGGGTGCGCTACCTGACCAAGTGCCTTGAGCAGCTGAAAATCGTCGATTATTCGCCGCAGCAGGAGGGGAAGGTCTTTTTCGGCGCATGGGTGGAAATTGAAAACGATGCGGGCGAGACGAAGCGTTTCCGGATTGTCGGCTACGATGAAATCTTTGGCCGCAACGACTACATCTCCATTGATTCGCCAATGGCGCGCGCGCTGCTGAAAAAAGAGGTCGGCGATTTAGCTATCGTGAACACCCCCGCGGGCGAGGCGGCCTGGTACGTGAACGAAATTGAATACGTCAAAGCCAAATAGGCCCGGAACATTCCGAGAGGCTTTGGTCGCGGCTGGCATTTTAGCGTGTCAGTCCGTATAACTATCCCCCTGATTTTTGATCCTAAAGATGAATTAAACCGATGATGAATGATTCGCTCTGCCGCATTATTGCGGGTGAACTTCAGGCCAGAGCTGAACAGGTAGAAGCTGCCGTTCGCCTGCTTGATGAAGGGAACACCGTGCCGTTTATCGCACGCTATCGTAAAGAAGTCACCGGCGGTCTGGATGACACGCAGCTGCGTAATCTGGAAACCCGCCTCGGTTATCTGCGTGAACTTGAAGATCGCCGTCAGGCAATCCTGAAGTCCATCGGCGAACAGGGCAAACTGACCGAGGCGCTGGAAAAAGCCATCAACGGGACCTTGAGTAAGACCGAACTCGAAGACCTCTACCTGCCGTACAAACCGAAGCGCCGCACCCGCGGACAGATCGCCATTGAGGCAGGGCTGGAGCCGCTGGCTGAGCTGCTGTGGAACGAACCGTCCCACGACCCGGAAACCGAAGCCGCCAAATATATCGACGCCGATAAAGGCGTCGCGGACAGCAAAGCCGCTCTCGACGGCGCGCGCTATATCCTGATGGAGCGCTTTGCGGAAGACGCCGCCCTGCTGGCAAAAGTGCGTGACTATCTATGGAAAAACGCCCACCTGGTGGCGACCGTCGTCAGCGGTAAGGAAGAGGAAGGGGCGAAATTCCGCGACTACTTCGACCATCACGAACCGATCGCCACCGTGCCGTCGCACCGCGCGCTGGCGATGTTCCGCGGCCGCAACGAAGGCGTGCTGCAGCTCTCTTTAAATGCCGACCCGCAGTTCGACGAGCCGCCGAAAGAGAGCCATGGCGAGCAAATCATTATCGACCATCTCGGCCTGCGCCTGAACAACGCCCCGGCGGACAGCTGGCGTAAGGGCGTGGTGAGCTGGACGTGGCGCATCAAGGTGCTGATGCACCTCGAAACCGAACTGATGGGTACCGTACGCGAACGTGCGGAAGATGAGGCAATTAACGTCTTCGCCCGCAATCTGCACGACCTGCTGATGGCCGCGCCGGCCGGGCTGCGCGCCACCATGGGCCTCGATCCGGGTCTGCGCACCGGCGTTAAAGTCGCCGTTGTTGACGGTACCGGCAAGCTGGTGGCTACCGATACCATCTACCCGCATACCGGGCAGGCCGCTAAAGCGGCGGTGGCGGTTGCCGCGCTGTGTGAAAAGTACAACGTTGAGCTGGTGGCTATCGGCAACGGTACCGCTTCGCGTGAAACCGAGCGTTTCTTCCTCGACGTGCAGAAGCAGTTCCCGAAAGTGACCGCGCAAAAGGTTATCGTCAGCGAAGCGGGCGCGTCCGTGTATTCCGCCTCCGAGCTGGCGGCGCTGGAGTTCCCGGATCTCGATGTTTCCCTGCGCGGCGCGGTCTCTATCGCCCGTCGTCTGCAGGACCCGTTGGCCGAGCTGGTGAAGATCGATCCGAAATCTATCGGCGTCGGCCAGTATCAGCACGATGTCAGCCAGACCCAGCTGGCGCGTAAGCTGGACGCGGTGGTGGAAGACTGCGTGAATGCCGTCGGCGTCGACCTGAACACCGCTTCCGTCCCGCTGCTCACCCGCGTTGCCGGTCTGACCCGCATGATGGCGCAGAATATCGTCTCCTGGCGCGATGAGAACGGTCAGTTCCAGAACCGCCAGCAGCTGCTGAAGGTGAGTCGTCTGGGGCCGAAAGCGTTTGAGCAGTGCGCAGGCTTCCTGCGCATCAACCACGGCGACAACCCGCTGGATGCCTCAACCGTGCACCCGGAAGCGTATCCGGTGGTGGAGCGCATTCTGGCGGCGACTCAGCAGGCGCTGAAAGATTTGATGGGCAACAGCGGCGAACTGCGTAATCTGAAAGCCGTTGATTTCACCGATGAGAAATTCGGCGTGCCGACGGTGACCGACATCATCAAAGAGCTGGAAAAACCGGGCCGCGACCCGCGTCCAGAGTTTAAAACCGCCCAGTTCGCCGATGGCGTAGAGACGATGAACGACCTGCTGCCGGGGATGATCCTCGAAGGCGCGGTGACCAACGTCACCAACTTCGGCGCGTTTGTCGATATCGGCGTTCACCAGGACGGCCTGGTGCATATCTCTTCCCTGTCGAATAAGTTCGTTGAAGATCCGCACACGGTGGTCAAAGCGGGCGATATCGTGAAGGTCAAAGTGATGGAAGTCGACCTGCCGAGGAAGCGTATCGCGCTGACGATGCGTCTGGACGAACAGCCTGGCGACAGCAACGCGCGCCGCGGCGGCGGAAGCGATCGTCCTCAGGGTAACCGCCCGGCGGCGAAGGCCGCTAAACCTCGCGGTCGCGAAGCGCAGCCAGCGGGCAACAGCGCGATGATGGACGCGCTGGCGGCGGCAATGGGTAAAAAACGCTAGTCTCTTTCCGGCCCCTTTTCTGAGGGGCCGTTTCTCCTCTGCTCTTCGCCATATTGCGCAAACAAGCATCAGTATTTTCTTATAACCTCTTAATAAGCGCGAATTGCGGATAATGAGATTATTATTTTCATTTCATTAACCAATGACACCTTTATTAAACATTTGCTAAGCAGAAATAATGATTCTCGCTACGGCCTTGACAAAATAGAGTTTGCTCAATATCAACAAATGCTCAATTTCCTGTTTAAAAAAAGAATCGAGCGCATTATATGTATTGATGATAAAAACTATTCTCATTATCATTATTTCCATTGAATATTTTTTATTCTTCGTTGGCTACGGTCCCTGGCGCCGCGTTTCCGGCGCATACGGAAAACTCTCTTTTCAGTTGGCGATAAACAAGTAGGTCCTATGCAATTCACACCTGATAGTGCGTGGAAAATCACCGGCTTCTCCCGCGATATTAGTCCGGCATATCGGCAGAAGCTGCTGTCCCTCGGGATGCTGCCGGGGTCGTCTTTTAATGTGGTCCGTGTGGCGCCGCTCGGCGACCCTATTCATATTGAAACCCGACGCGTTAGCCTGGTATTACGTAAAAAGGATCTTGCGTTAATTGAGCTGGAAGCGGTTGCACAATAATGCCTGACCGGCACTAAGAGTATGAATATGAAAAAATTAACCCTTGGTTTAATTGGTAATCCAAATTCCGGGAAAACAACGCTGTTTAACCAGCTCACCGGCGCGCGCCAGCGTGTCGGGAACTGGGCGGGGGTGACCGTTGAGCGCAAAGAGGGTGGCTTCAACACCACCGATCATCAGGTCACGCTGGTAGACCTTCCTGGCACGTATTCCCTGACCACCATCTCCTCGCAAACCTCGCTGGATGAGCAGATTGCCTGCCACTATATTCTCAGCGGCGACGCCGACATGCTGATAAACGTGGTCGATGCCTCCAATCTGGAGCGTAACCTCTATCTGACGCTACAGCTGCTGGAGCTCGGCATCCCCTGCGTGGTCGCGCTGAATATGCTCGATATCGCGGAAAAACAGAATATCCGCATTGATGTCGATGCCCTGGCCGCCCGCCTCGGGTGCCCGGTGATCCCGCTGGTCTCTACCCGCGGGCGCGGTATCGAAGCCTTGAAAATGGCTATCGACCGCCATCAGCAGAATCAGGATATTGAACTGGTGCACTATCCGCGGCCGCTGCTGCGGGAGGCGGACAAGCTGGCGGAGATAATGGCCGCGGACATTCCGCCGCGCCAGCGCCGCTGGCTGGGTTTACAGATGCTTGAAGGCGATATTTATAGTCGCGCCTTCGCCGGAGACGCCGCCCACAAGCTGGACGTAGCCCTGGCGAATTTGAGCGAAGAGCTGGATGACCCTGCGCTGCACATCGCCGATGCCCGCTACCAAAGCATTGCCGCCATTTGCGATGCGGTCAGTAATACCCTCACTGCCGAGCCCAGCCGCTTTACCACAGCGATGGATAAAGTGATCCTCAACCGCTTCCTCGGCCTGCCGGTCTTCCTGTTCGTTATGTATCTGATGTTCTTGCTGGCGATTAATATTGGCGGCGCGCTGCAGCCTATTTTTGATGCCGGTTCCGTCGCTATCTTTATTCACGGCATACAGTGGATTGGCTACTCTCTTCACTTCCCGGACTGGCTGACGGTGTTTCTCGCCCAGGGGATTGGCGGCGGTATCAATACCGTGCTGCCGCTGGTGCCGCAGATCGGCATGATGTACCTGTTCCTCTCTTTCCTTGAAGACTCTGGCTATATGGCGCGGGCGGCGTTTGTCATGGACCGCCTGATGCAGGCGCTGGGTCTGCCGGGGAAATCCTTCGTGCCGCTCATCGTAGGTTTTGGCTGTAACGTCCCGTCGGTGATGGGCGCGCGTACGCTTGATGCGCCGCGCGAGCGTCTGATGACCATTATGATGGCGCCGTTTATGTCGTGTGGCGCGCGGCTGGCGATTTTCGCTGTCTTCGCCGCCGCCTTTTTCGGCCAGAACGGCGCGCTGGCGGTCTTCTCCCTGTACGTGCTGGGGATTGTGATGGCGATTGCGACCGGATTGATGCTGAAGCATACCATTATGCGCGGCGAAGCATCGCCGTTTGTGATGGAGCTACCGGTGTATCACGTTCCGCACGTGAAAAGCCTGCTCATCCAGACCTGGCAGCGCCTGAAAGGCTTCGTCCTGCGGGCAGGTAAAGTTATCGTCATCGTCAGTATCTTCCTCAGCGCGCTGAACAGCTTCTCGCTGAACGGTAAGATCGTCGATAACATCAACGACTCGGCGCTGGCGTCGGTCAGCCGGGTGATTACCCCGGTGTTTAAGCCGATTGGCGTACATGAGGATAACTGGCAGGCGACCGTCGGCCTGTTTACCGGCGCGATGGCGAAAGAAGTGGTGGTCGGGACGCTGAACACCCTCTACACCGCCGAAGATATCCAGAACGAAGCGTTTAATCCGCAGGCGTTTAACCTCGGCGATGAGCTACTGGCCGCGGTAGATGAGACCTGGCAGAGCCTGAAAGACACCTTTAGCCTGAGCGTGCTGGCCAACCCTATCGAAGCCAGTAAAGGCGACGGCGAAATGGCAACCGGCGCGATGGGCGTGATGGGCAGCAAATTCGGTAGCGCCGCTGCGGCGTACAGCTACCTGATTTTCGTCCTGCTCTATATTCCCTGCATCTCGGTCATGGGGGCGATTGCCCGTGAGTCGAGCCGTGGCTGGATGATGTTCTCGGTTCTGTGGGGGCTGAATATCGCTTACTCGCTCTCTACGCTGTACTACCAGACCGTCAGCTTTAGCCAGCATCCGCGCTATAGCCTGGTGTGCATTCTGGCCGTTGTGTTATTTAATATTGTGGTCTTCGGCCTGCTGCGCAGAGCACGTAGCCGGGTGGACGTCTCGCTGCTGGCGACGCGCAAAACGCCGTCGTCCTGCTGCCAGAGTCCGGCTGGCGATTGTCACTAAGGAGCGATGATGGCGTCGTTAATTGATGTGCGCGATATGCTGGCTCTGCAGGGGAGGATGGACGCAAAACAGCTCAGCGCCCGCCTGCAAGCGCCGCAGCCGTTGATCGACGCGATGCTGAGCCGCCTGGAAGCGATGGGTAAAGCGGTGAAAGTGACCGAGGATGCCGATGGCTGCCTCTCCGGCAGCTGTAAAAGCTGCCCGGAAGGCAAAGCCTGCCTGCGGGAGTGGTGGTCGCTGCGCTGATGGGTATGTAAAGGTTGATTTCCCCGGATTGCGGCTTACGCCTTATCCGGGCTACACGCCTGTGCGGTTTGAGTCTGGTAGCCCGGGTAAGGCGTTTACGCCGCGACCCGGGAGATTCAATCACAGATTTGTACGGTTTTGGGGGGGGAGCGCGGACAGTCTCACCGCGACGCCTCCGGGCCCAGGGCTGCAAGCGGGTCCTGAGACCCGCTTTCTGGCTTACTTGTAGACGTCCGCGTTAGCGTGAACCGTTTTCTCGTTCTTCTCGCCTGCAATCACCACGAAATAGGTGCCACCCAGCTCATCCGCTTTTTTCGACAGATCGCGCTTTGCATCCATCGGAGAGGTCGTTCTTGAGGTGGTAATAGAACCAATTTTGGTCAGGTTCATCTTAGCCACTTCGTCTTTTTGAATTTCCTTGGCGGCGAATGCGCCGAAGGACAGGGAGCCAATCACCAGAGATGCAACAATTCCTGTAACAAGTTTCATAGCCTCTACTCTCCATTAGGTTGTTTTTTTTAGGTCACGGGTCCGGCGTGAAATAGTCAACCCCCGCAACAACCTAAGTATTGCTGCACCTAGCGTTTTTACCACGTCCCGCTAAAAAAATTTATCGATCTCATGCTTCAGCTCAATCAGCGGAGCGCAAAACGTCTGCGGATGTGAAATGAATGGCGCATGGGCGGCTTTATCGAAGACAATCGACGTGCTTTTTGGCCACAGCGCATCGAGAACCGGGATGATTTTACGCGGCACCAGGCCATCCAGGCGACCGTACAGGCGCAAAAACGGCACGTCGAGGGTAGTCAACGGCTGGCGTAAATCGGCGGTTTTGAGGATCTCCAGCCCGCCGTTTAAAACCTCCGGCGACGGCATCGGTAGCGACAGTACCGTGCTCTTCAGCGCTCTCGCATCCTGACGCGCACTTTCGGTACCCATGGTTTGCAACGCCAGAAAGCGTTCGACGGTGCGTTGAAAATCTTCGCTCAGCTGCTGCTGAAATCCGCTCAGCACGTCGGGCTTAATGCCGGGCCAGCTGTCGTGAGCGCTGAAGCAGGGGGAAGAGGCGACGGTGACCAGCGCCTGCACGCGATCGGGATGGGATAACGCGACCTGGCTGGCCACCAGCCCGCCGAGGCTCCAGCCTAGCCAGATCGCGCGATCCGGCGCTTTTTCCAGCACCCGCTGCGCCATCTCTTCCAGCGACATCGCGCCAAAGCCGCCGCTGCGGCCATAGCCAGGAAGATCGACGAGGTGCAGCGTAAAATGCGAAGCCAGCTGCGGCGTGATGCAATCCCACACTTTGGCATTCAGCCCCCATCCGTGCAGCAGCACAAGATGACAATTTCCTTCGCCCGTGGTCTGCCACGCGATCGTTTTCATCAGTTACTGTTCTCTTTCCACCAATATGAGGGGGAAATATGCTAACAGCACACAGCTTATGCTGGCTATGCCAAATGCCGCTAGCCATCGCCGACTGGGGGATCTGCTCGCGATGCACGTCGGCGCTGCTGGCGTCTGAACCGCTGTGCCCGCAGTGCGGCCTGCCGGCCCAATCAAGCGCGCTGCCCTGCGGGCGCTGCCTGCAAAAACCGCCGCCGTGGCAGCGGCTGGTGACGGTGAATGACTATCGACCGCCGCTGAGCGGCCTGATTCACCAGCTGAAATTCAATAAGCGGCCCGAGCTGGCCCCGGCGTTGGCGCGTCTGCTGCTGTTGCGCATTCGCCTGCGTCGGGATCTTCCCCGCCCGGACCGGATAATTAGCGTGCCGCTCTGGCAGCGGCGCCAGTGGAAGCGGGGGTTTAATCAGAGCGACCTGCTGTGTCGGCCGCTATCCCGCTGGCTGGGCAGCGCCTGGCGTAGCGACGCGCTGACCCGTCGGCGCCGTACCGGCACCCAGCATCAGCTCAGCGCCAGATTGCGTAAACAGAATCTGAAAAACGCCTTTCAGCTTGAATTGTCGCTACAGGGTCACCATATCGCCATTGTGGATGATGTCGTCACAACCGGAAGCACCGTCGCCGAGATATCCCGCCTGCTTTTGCGAAACGGCGCCGCGACGGTTCAGGTATGGTGTATATGCCGTACCTTGTAGACCCCTGCTGATGGGCGTATTATAACCCAGTAAAATAGTCAACTATTAGGCCAACGCTATGATCCGTATTTCCGATGCTGCACAAGCGCACTTTGCCAAACTGCTGGCAAATCAGGAAGAAGGGACACAAATTCGCGTATTTGTGATCAATCCCGGCACCCCTAACGCCGAGTGCGGCGTGTCCTACTGCCCACCGGATGCGGTGGAAGATTCCGATACCGCGCTGAAGTTTGAACAGCTCACCGCTTATGTCGATGAACTTAGCGCGCCGTATCTGGAAGACGCTGAAATCGATTTTGTTACCGACCAGCTGGGCTCCCAGCTGACGCTGAAAGCGCCAAACGCCAAGATGCGCAAAGTGTCCGACGATGCCCCGCTGATGGAGCGCGTCGAGTACCTGCTGCAGTCGCAAATTAACCCGCAGCTGGCCGGTCACGGCGGGCGCGTCACGTTGATGGAAATCACCGAAGATGGCCTGGCGATCCTGCAGTTCGGCGGCGGCTGCAACGGCTGTTCGATGGTCGACGTGACGCTGAAAGAAGGGATCGAGAAGCAGATGCTAAACGAGTTCCCGGAACTGAAAGGCGTACGCGATCTGACCGAACACCAGCGCGGCGAGCACTCCTACTACTAATTATCCGCCCGGTTGCCTTTGCGCAGCCGGGCGGCTCCCCCATGTTACCGCGCAACATTCCCCGCTAAGCGACCCGGCAAAAACCCGGGAAAGAGTATGACTTAAGTCTCATATTTGAAATTTTCACCGCCCAGGTGATTCTCAAACTTCATATGTTACCCGTATCATTCACTTCAGGCGCCACAGATAAAAAAATAGCCAGCTATCCTTTCTCTGGGTAAGGATAAAGCCAGCTTCTACGGCGTCAGACATTTTTTGTTCCGGTCGGAACGGATGAAGTCAATGTTGAAACTATGACGTTACCCATAACAAATTAAGGCCAGGTAAATCATGCCATTAGTCATCGTTGCTATCGGGGTTGCCCTGTTATTGTTGCTGATGATCCGTTTCAAGCTGAACGGGTTTATCGCTCTGGTTCTGGTGGCACTTGCCGTCGGGCTCATGCAGGGTATGCCTCTGGATAAAGTTATCGTCTCCATCAAAAACGGCGTTGGGGGAACCCTCGGCAGCCTCGCGCTGATCATGGGCTTCGGCGCGATGCTCGGTAAAATGCTGGCGGACTGCGGCGGTGCGCAGCGTATCGCCACCACGCTGATTGCCAAATTTGGTAAACAACATATTCAATGGGCGGTTGTGCTGACCGGTTTTACCGTCGGCTTCGCCCTGTTCTATGAAGTGGGCTTCGTACTGATGCTGCCGCTGGTCTTTACCATCGCCGCATCCGCCGGTATCCCGCTGCTCTATATCGGCGTGCCGATGGCGGCCGCGCTCTCCGTGACGCACGGTTTCCTGCCTCCGCACCCGGGCCCGACGGCGATTGCCACTATTTTCCATGCCGACATGGGCAAGACCCTGCTGTTTGGTACGATTCTGGCGATCCCGACGGTTATCCTCGCGGGCCCGGTTTATGCGCGCTTCCTGAAAGGCATCGATAAGCCGATTCCGGAAGGGCTGCATAACCCGAAAACCTTCACTGAAGAAGAGATGCCGGGTTTTGGCGTCAGCGTCTGGACCTCGCTGGTCCCGGTTATCCTGATGGCGATGCGCGCCGTGGCAGAGATGGTTCTGCCGAAAGGCCACGCCTTTCTGCCGATCGCTGAATTCTTCGGCGACCCGGTGATGGCGACGCTGATCGCGGTACTGATCGCGATGTTCACCTTCGGTCTCAACCGCGGTCGTTCAATGGAGCAGATTAACGATACGCTGACCTCCTCGATCAAAATCATCGCCATGATGCTGCTGATCATCGGCGGCGGCGGCGCCTTCAAGCAGGTGCTGGTCGATAGCGGGATGGATAAATACATCGCCTCTATCATGCATGAATCCAATATGTCCCCGTTGTTTATGGCGTGGTCGATTGCTGCGGTTCTGCGTATCGCGCTGGGTTCCGCCACCGTTGCGGCTATCACCGCGGGCGGTATCGCCGCGCCGCTGATCGCCAGCACCGGCGTGAGCCCTGAACTGATGGTTATCGCCGTTGGCTCCGGCAGCGTTATCTTCTCCCACGTTAACGATCCGGGCTTCTGGCTGTTTAAGGAATACTTCAACCTGACCATCGGCGAGACCATTAAGTCGTGGTCAGTGCTGGAAACCATTATCTCCGTGTGCGGTTTGATCGGCTGCCTGCTGTTGGGTATGGTGGTGTAAGCCAGTTATCGCCTTAAAACGGGCCGGGTCGCCGCGATGCGAACCCGGCTTTTTTATGCGTGATGGCCACAACGGCCAGACTTATCGCAGTAATACCCGCCTGCGCGCGGCGCCTGACATTGAAATTCACCCAACTATCCCCCATTCTAGATCCCATGCTACAGCGCGGGACGCGCGCTTCATTCACCCTATTCAACAGGACTGCGCATATGACCAATCCATTACTGACGCCTTTTTCATTACCGCCATTTTCTGCAATCAAACCCGAGCACGTGGTCCCCGCGGTCACTAAAGCGCTGGATGACTGCCGGGCGGCGGTAGAGCGCGCGGTGGCGCAAGGGGCGCCGTATACCTGGGAAAATCTTTGCCAGCCGCTGGCGGAAGTGGACGATGTGCTGGGGCGCCTTTTTTCTCCGGTCAGCCACCTGAACTCGGTTAAAAACAGCCCGGAGTTGCGCGAAGCCTACGAACAAACCCTGCCGCTGCTCTCCGAGTACAGCACCTGGGTTGGGCAACATGAAGGTCTGTATAAAGCGTACCGCGACCTGCGCGACGGCGACCATTACGCCACCCTGAATACCGCGCAGAAAAAAGCGGTCGATAACGCGCTGCGTGATTTTGAACTCTCCGGTATTGGCCTGGCGAAAGAGCAGCAGAAACGCTACGGCGAAATCGCCGCTCGCCTCTCCGAGCTGGGCAATCAGTACAGCAACAACGTGCTCGACGCGACCATGGGTTGGACCAAGCTGATCGCCGATGAGTCCGAGCTCTCCGGGATGCCGGAAAGCGCGCTTGCCGCGGCGAAAGCCCAGGCTGAAGCCAAAGAGCAGGAAGGGTATCTGCTGACCCTGGATATCCCGAGCTATCTGCCGGTGATGACCTACTGCGACAATCAGGCGCTGCGTGAAGAGCTGTATCGCGCGTATTCCACCCGTGCCTCCGACCAGGGGCCGAACGCCGGAAAATGGGATAACGGCCCGGTGATGGCGGAAATTCTTGCCCTGCGCCATGAACTGGCGCAGCTGCTGGGCTTTGACAGCTATGCCGATAAGTCGCTGGCGACCAAAATGGCGGAAAATCCGCAGCAGGTGCTCGACTTCCTGACCGACCTGGCCAAACGCGCCCGTCCGCAGGGTGAGAAAGAGTTGGCTCAGCTGCGCGCCTTCGCCAAAGCCGAATGCGGCGTTGATGAGCTGCAGCCGTGGGATATCGCTTACTACAGTGAAAAACAGAAGCAGCATCTTTACAGCATCAGCGATGAACAGCTGCGCCCGTACTTCCCGGAAAACAAAGCCGTTAACGGCCTGTTCGAAGTGGTTAAGCGTATTTACGGCATTACCGCGAAAGAGCGTACTGACGTTGACGTCTGGCATCCTGAGGTGCGCTTCTTCGAACTCTATGATGAAAATAACGAGCTGCGCGGCAGCTTCTACCTCGATCTCTACGCCCGCGAACACAAACGCGGCGGGGCGTGGATGGATGACTGCGTCGGCCAGATGCGCAAGCTTGACGGCACGCTGCAAAAGCCGGTCGCTTATCTGACCTGCAACTTTAACCGTCCCGTCAGCGGTAAGCCGGCGCTGTTCACCCACGATGAAGTGATCACCCTGTTCCACGAATTTGGTCACGGTCTGCACCATATGCTGACCCGTATCGATACCGCTGGCGTCTCCGGCATCAGCGGGGTACCGTGGGATGCGGTCGAACTGCCGAGCCAGTTTATGGAAAACTGGTGCTGGGAGCCGGAAGCGCTGGCGTTTATCTCCGGCCACTACGAAACCGGCGAGCCGCTGCCGCAGGAGCTGCTGGAGAAAATGCTGGCGGCGAAAAACTACCAGGCGGCGATGTTTATTCTGCGCCAGCTGGAGTTCGGCCTGTTCGACTTCCGCCTGCATGCAGAGTTCAGCCCGCAGCAGGGCGCGAAAATCCTCGAAACGCTGGCGGAAATTAAGCAGCAGGTCGCGTTGATTCCTGGTCCGTCGTGGGGCCGCTTCCCGCACGCCTTCAGCCATATCTTCGCCGGAGGTTATGCGGCGGGCTACTACAGCTACCTGTGGGCCGACGTGCTGGCGGCGGATGCCTTCTCGCGCTTCGAAGAGGAGGGGATCTTCAATCGCGAAACCGGCCAGTCGTTCCTCGACAACATCCTTAGCCGCGGCGGTTCGGAAGAGCCAATGGTCCTGTTCAAACGCTTCCGCGGTCGCGAGCCGCAGCTGGACGCGATGCTTGAGCATTACGGTATTAAGAGTTAATCCTGTTGTGAAAATTTGTTTAATTGATGAAACGGGCGCCGGAGACGGCGCCCTATCCGTTCTGGCTGACCGCTGGGGGCTGGAGCAGGATGAGGACAACCTGATGGCGCTGGTGATGACGCCCGAGCATCTGGAGCTTCGCAAGCGCGATGAGCCGAAGCTTGGCGGCATCTTCGTCGATTTTGTCGGTGGGACGATGGCCCATCGGCGCAGGTTCGGCGGCGGCCGCGGCGAGGCGGTGGCGAAAGCGGTGGGCATCAAAGGCGACTACCTGCCGGATGTGGTCGATGCGACCGCCGGTCTGGGAAGGGATGCCTTTGTTCTTGCCTCCGTGGGCTGTCGCGTGCGGATGCTCGAGCGTAACCCGGTGGTTGCCGCGCTGCTCGACGATGGCCTGGCGCGCGGCTACGCCGATGCGGAGATCGGCCCGTGGTTGCAGGAGCGGTTGCAGCTGATCCACGCTTCCAGCCTGACGGCGCTGACCGATATCACCCCGCGTCCGCAGGTGGTCTATCTCGACCCGATGTTTCCGCATAAGCAGAAAAGCGCGCTGGTGAAGAAAGAGATGCGGGTATTTCAGTCGCTGGTGGGGCCGGATTTAGACGCCGATGGTCTGCTGGAACCGGCGCGACGGCTGGCGAGCAAACGGGTAGTGGTTAAGCGACCGGACTACGCGCCGCCGCTGGCGGACGTGGCGACGCCGAACGCGGTCGTGACCAAAGGCCACCGGTTTGATATATACGCCGGAACGGCGGTTGAGCCACAATCCGGGCATGTTTCTGACTGAAATAGCGTGCGTGCTTCCCCCGGGGGCGGCGCTCATCGCGCCTTGCCCGGGCTATGGGTTCGTGCGGTCTGGGGGGGGTAGCCCGGATAAGGCGTTAGCCGCAATCCGGGAAACCTTGTCGGCGGCCGCGTTTTTACGCGCTTTTTGTATTAATCATCCGGTTCAGCCACGGCACCATGATCGCCATGACCACCGTTACGCCCAGGGTCACCAGGCCAATTTTGCTGAAGACATCGGTATAAATCGGCAGCGTCTGTAGCGGGTCGGTAATATTGTCCGGTACGGCGGTGAAGGTCGCCACGTAGCCGCCCAGCAGGAACGCGGCAGCCTGCGTCAGGAACCACATCCCAAGAATAAAGCCCATCAGATGCTGCGGTACCAGCGCGGCGACCATCGCCAGCCCCAGAGCGCTAATCAGCAGTTCCCCCAGGCTCTGGAACAGATAGACCAGCACGATAAACCACGGCGAGGTCAGCCCCTGGGCATCGGCAAACCACATTCCCGCGGCGGCGGCCGTCAGAAAGCCTAGCGCGCACAGGAACATACCGAGGGTGAACTTCATCGGCATGGTCAAATCTTTGCCCTTATTACCCAAACGCGTATAGATAGCGGCGAGGATCGGACTGGCAACCACTACCCAGAACGGGTTTAGCGCCTGGAAACTCACCGGATTAATCGCGAAGCCGAGAATTTCATGATGGACGTTGTTGATCGCAAAGAAGTTGAGTGAGGTGGGCATCTGCGCGTACAGAATATAAAACAGCACCGCTTCCAGCATCAGGATAAAGGCGACGAACATTTTGTTGCGTCCGGTCTTATCCAGCTTGAAGGCCTCGCGGAAGAAAAAAATCGTCACCACCACCGAGAGGATAATCAGCACCAGGTTGGCGATTTTGACGTTATGCATCAGCCAGGCGCAGAGAAAAATCATGACCACCGTTCCGGCCAGCACGTACAGCAGATTGCGCAGGCTTAGCGGCCTGCGGTCCGGCTCAGAGCCGATATCCTTCACCATTCCTCGACAGGCGAAGTAAACCAGCAGGGCGACGATCAGCCCTGCGCCGCACAGGTTGTAGGTCACCGCGTAGCCAAACTTATCGGCAATCACCGGCGCCAGCGAGAGCGACAGCAGCGAACCGATATTGATCGACATATAAAACAGCGTGAAGGCGCCATCCAGACGGGCATCTTTTGGCGGATAGCACTTAGATAGCAGGCTCGCCGGGTTGGCTTTAAATAGCCCGTTTCCCACCGCAATAGTCCCCAGCGCGATGAAAATCAAATTGGGTTGGTGCAGCGACAGGCCGGTCATAAAGTAGCCCGCTGCCAGCACAATCGCGCCCAGAACCAGCGTACGTTTCGTACCCAGCAGATGATCGCCGACATAGCCGCCGATGGAGATAAGGCCGTAGACCAGCGCGGCAAACGCGCCGAAGGTAATAAACGCCTGCTCCTGAGAAAAACCAAGCTGTTTAACAAAGAATACAGCCAGGATGCCCTGTACGCCGTAATAGCCAAATCGCTCCCATAGTTCCACAAAAAAGATCATGAAGAATGGGCGAGGTTGCTGCAGCAAGCCTGTCGGTGCGGTTGAATTCATCTTTCTTCGCCTTTAAGTCCTGTCCGGAAAAGTATGAACGCGTATGCCAAAACGCGCTGAAAAAGCTTTATTTTGCGTAATGATATGATGTTCATGGCTGTTAACAAATTATTATATGGGTAAATTGCCGGTGAAATGGTTGATCAGTCTGGCATTGTGGTGATTATGTGGATGTATGTGCTTTTTCTGCAGTGGGTGAGGCGAGAAACAAAAACGCCCGCGTTAGCGGGCGTTGGTCATCAGCGAATTAAATAACGTCCTGTTATTCGTCTTCTTCGTCGCGCAGTGGGACAATCAGCATATCAACGTGAACGGTGTTGATAAGCTGACGCGCTGAGGACATTAGTTTGCTCCAGAAGTCCTGATGGTGACCACAAACCACCAGGTCCATATCATATTTTTTAATCGCATCAACCAGAACCTGGCCGAGATCGCCGCTGCCGCTGAGGGTCTCAGTGATCGGGTAGCCCGCGTTAGTCGACAGCTCGCTTAACGCGTGATGAGTCTCTTCAGAGATGCGTTTCTGCATGTCGCCCAGATTGACGTCAATAAGGCCGGTGTAGAGATCGGAGTAATTCACATCCACGTGGATCAGGGAAACTTTTGCATTGTAGGGACGGGCCATAGAAACGGCTTTTTCTACCAGTACTTTGCTTTCCGGGGACAGGTCTACTGCAATAAGAATATGTTTGTAAGCCATAGTGTTACTCCTTCCATAAGTTGTCGATGACCGTTGGACCTGACAGCCAGCGCTGCCGCTTCGCCCGCGTCCTGCGTGCTACATTCGCGGGGGCTAGTCCTTAAGGACCTAATTGTAGAAGATATTTCTACCTTATAGCGCCCCTCGCGATCCGTCAATCCACCTTGTTCAGCGAATAGTTAAACAAATATATCCGACTTATGCATTGATAATGATTAACGTTGTGGTAAAAAAATTAACTGATCTCCTACACTATTTAATGAGCCGGTCGGATAAATAAACGTGATCGGAATCGCACTCTTTTACTGTACAGTCGGTTTGCTATTGGGGAGCGGTAGTCCCGGAGGGAGCCTCCGAGGACGGGTCGCCGGGGAGGAGGTATGATCAGCACTATTGCGCTGTTTTGGGCCCTGTGTATCGTATGTGTAGTGAATATGGCACGCTACTTCTCGTCGCTGCGTGCATTGCTTGTTGTGCTACGTGGTTGTGACCCTTTGCTCTATCAATATGTCGACGGCGGCGGTTTTTTTACGTCGCACGGACAGCCCAGCAAACAGATGCGCCTGGTGTGGTACATCTACGCTCAGCGCTACCGCGATCACCATGACGATGAGTTTATCCGCCGCTGCGAGCGGGTTCGTCGGCAGTTTATCCTCACCAGCGCGCTATGCGGCCTGGTGGTGGTCAGCATGATTGCCCTGGCTATCTGGCACTAGTTTTACGGCAGGCAAAAAAAACGGGCCAGTTTCCTGACCCGTTTGTCTCTCTTCTGACTGATACCCGCTTAGATAAACTGCAGCGAGAGCCAGTACAGCGCACCGGACAGCAGAATCGCTGCCGGCAGGGTGAGCACCCAGGCCATCAGGATGCTGGTGACGGTTTTCTTCTGCAGACCGCCGCCATCAACGAGCATCGTCCCCGCTACCGAGGAGGAGAGCACGTGGGTGGTGGAAACCGGCATCCCGGTATAGCTCGCCAGACCAATCGATACGGCTGCGGTCATTTGAGCTGACATACCCTGCGCGTAGGTCATCCCTTTCTTACCGATTTTCTCGCCGATAGTGGTCGCCACGCGACGCCAGCCGATCATGGTGCCGATTCCCAGCGCCAGAGCAACCGCCATAATAATCCAGATTGGCGCATACTCGATGGTGCTCAGCATATCGGTTTTCAGCTTCTTCAGCAGACGCTTATCGTCAGCATTCACTTCCGGCAGTTTAGCCACTTTATCGGTGGTGTCGGAGATGCAGAGCATAATACGGCGCAAATGGCTACGCTGCTCAACGGAGAGCGTGTCGTAGCTTTCGGTGCCGGCCAGCATCGTCTTCACGCGGTCAAGCGCGTTGATGGTGTTTGCCGGGTGGCAGTGAAACTCGCCGTTAGCGGCTGCCCCTGCGTCCGGAGACGGAATGAGCTGCTCGGCGCCGGTCGCTTTCTTCAACAGCTCAGGGCGCTGCTGGAAGAAGGTTTCCACATTGTTGACCGCATCGCGGGTACGGGTGATTTCGTAGCCGGAAGCGTTCATATTGACCACGAAGCCCGCCGGAGCAACGCCGATCAGAACCAGCATCACCAGGCCAATGCCTTTCTGGCCATCGTTCGCGCCATGGGAGAACGCGACGCCAATGGCGGACAGAATCAGCGCAATACGCGTCCAGAATGGCGGCTTTTTCTTGCCGTCTTTCTTTTCACGCTCGGCTGGGGTCAGGTGGATACGGGCGCGTTTTTTGGTTCCGCTCCAGTAGCGACGCAGAATGAAAATCAGGCCGCCCGCCACAACCAGACCCACGATTGGCGAGATGATCAGCGAGCCAAAAATACCCATGACTTTCGGGATGTTCAGCGCATCTACCACCGACGTGCCGGTCATCAGCGCATTGGTTAAACCAATACCGATGATCGCGCCGATCAGAGTGTGCGAGCTGGAGGCCGGAAGGCCGAAGTACCAGGTGCCGAGGTTCCAGATGATTGCCGCCAGCAACATGGAAAAGACCATGGCGAGGCCATGCGCTGAACCCATGTTAAGCAGCAGGTCGGTCGGCAACATATGCACGATGGCATAGGCTACGCTGAGACCGCCCAGCAGAACGCCGAAGAAGTTAAAAAGAGCCGCCATCGCCACAGCAAGCTGCGACCGCATTGCGCGTGTGTAAATCACAGTTGCAACAGCGTTTGCGGTATCATGAAAACCATTGATCGCTTCGTAAAAAAGCACGAAAGCCAGAGCAAGCAATAATAATAGCCCGGTATGTAAATCCAGACCGGCAAATAAATGTAGCATAGGACGTTACGCCATTTTGAGGACATGAACGCGGCGCATTATCAGTGACTTTCGCGGCGCGGGCAAAGTGAAATATAGACTTTTTTTGATTTTCTTCCTGTTTAAGTTTTACCTTGTTGGGAGTATTCCTATATCTTTCAATAAGGTACATAAATCTGTTTTTTTCAGGCTGGTGCGACCAGAATGAAAAATTTACAATTCCCGACAATCGGGATATGAGGAATGTTGTGTGGAAAGGTTTGATGCCATCGTAATCGGCGCCGGAGCGGCGGGAATGTTTTGTGCGGCGCAGGCGGGGCAGGCAGGTTGCCGGGTACTGTTGCTCGATAATGGCAAAAAGCCCGGGCGTAAGATCCTGATGTCCGGCGGTGGCCGTTGTAACTTTACTAACATGTATATCGAACCCGCGGCATATCTCAGTCAAAACCCGCATTTTTGCAAATCTGCGCTGGCGCGCTACACCCAGTGGGACTTTATCGATCTGGTTGGCAAATACGGTATTGCCTGGCATGAGAAAACTCTGGGCCAGCTTTTCTGCGATGATTCCGCCGAGCAAATCGTTAACCTGCTGCTGGCCGAGTGCGAAAAAGGCGGCGTGCAAATTCGTCTGCGCAGCGAAATTATCGGCGTTGAACGGGATGATGAGGGCTACACGCTACAGCTTAACGGCGAGACGGTGGCGGCGAAAAAGCTGGTGGTTGCCTCTGGCGGACTGTCTATGCCGGGCCTCGGCGCCTCGCCGTTTGGCTATAAGCTTGCCGAGCAGTTTGGCCTGAAGGTGCTGCCGACCCGAGCGGGCCTGGTGCCGTTCACCTTGCATAAGCCGCTGCTTGAACAGCTGCAGGTGCTTTCCGGGGTGTCGGTACCCTCGACCATCACGGCGGAAAATGGGACCGTCTTCCGGGAAAATCTGCTCTTTACCCACCGCGGGCTGTCCGGACCGGCGGTACTGCAAATTTCCAGCTACTGGCAGCCGGGAGAATTCGTCAGCATCAATCTGCTGCCGGATTGCCATCTTGATGACTTCCTTAACGAGCAGCGTGCGGCGCATCCCAATCAGAGCCTGAAAAACACCCTCGCGATGCAGCTGCCGAAGCGGTTGGTTGAATGCTTACAGCAGCTGGGCCAACTTCCGGATGTCACCCTGAAACAGCTTAACGTTCGCGAGCAGCAGGCGCTGGTTGAGACGCTGACCGCATGGCGCGTCCAGCCGAATGGTACCGAAGGCTATCGCACGGCGGAAGTGACCCTCGGCGGTGTCGATACGAATGAGCTCTCTTCGCGCACCATGGAAGCCCGAAAGGTGCCCGGTTTGTACTTTATCGGCGAAGTGATGGACGTCACCGGCTGGCTGGGAGGCTATAACTTCCAGTGGGCGTGGGCATCAGCCTGGGCTTGCGCGCAGGCTTTAGCGGAACAGAAATAACCGCTTGCTCTGTATCCGCGGACCCGGCTCCGCCTTATCCGCTGATATTGTGCTGCTTTAATTTGCGCCACAGGGTCGTGGGACTGATGCCGAGCATCACCGACGCTTTGGTTCTGTCCCCGTCGGTTTTTTCGATGACATGGGTAATCAGCCGTTTCTCTTGTTTCTTTAATAAATCGGTTTCATCTGATGTCACGCCCGTGGCCGGGAAGTGAGAGCTCTCGTTGTCGCCATCCGGTGAAATTTGACCGATCTGCAGCAAAACGTCTTTGCTCACTCGATCGATGTCCAGCAGGACGATGAGCCGGTAGATAACCGCCTGAAGTTCACGAATGTTGCCAGGCCAGCTATAGCGATGCAAAAAATCCACCGCGTCGGGGGTGAATGTGATTTGCTTACCTTGCTGATAAAGCAGGTTCTGAATCAACAACATGATATCGCCCGGTCGTTGGCGTAAGGCCGGTAGACTCAACTCAAGAATATTAATTCTATAGTACAGATCCCGCCTGAACTCACCGCTGGCGACGAGCTGGCGCAGATCCTTATTGCTGGCGGTGATCAGGCGAAAATCGGCGGTGATCAACGTATCGCCCCCGAGACGAGAGAATTGCTTCTCTTGTAACACGCGCAGCAGCTTAACCTGTACCGATAACGGCGCTTCGCTGATTTCATCGATAAACACTGTGCCGTTCATCGCCATTTCAAACACCCCCGGTTTTCCGCCCTTACGTGCGCTGGTAAATGCGCCGTCGGCATAGCCAAAGAGTTCGCTTTCCAGAATACCCTCAGGGATGGCCGCGCAGTTAATCGCGATAAAAGGGCTATGGCTTCTGGCGCTATGGTTATGAATACTTTGGGCGAAAAGCTCTTTGCCTGTGCCGGTATCGCCTAAAATATGAATGGGAAGTTCGTGGCGGGCGCACAGTTTAGCTTTTTTTATGACATCGCGTATCGCCGGAGACTGGCCAATAATGTCGTCGAAAGACCAGGTTGTGGAAAAACCGCGGAGCTTACTTTTTTTGCTGATACTATTTTGCCAAAGCGAGCTTTCCTGGCTTAACCCCGTAATAACGGCATAAGATATTTTTGGGTTAGAAAAATGGCGCACGGAAATATGAATCGTTACGCCGTTAATGTCTATAGCCTGCTCTTTGATGTCTAATTCATTAATAATGCTGGCATAAATCTCTTTAAAGGCTTCTTTTTTGAATAGTTTATCTCCGGCTTGACATTGAAATAATTCAACACCGGTGGCATTGATATTTATAATTTCACCAAGCTGATCAATGCACATAATACCTTCACGCGCCTGATTCAAGGCTGAATGGCTCATGATTAGCTTGCTGTTTTCTCGATTAATGTATTTCAATAAACTGTGAGATTCATTGATGGCCTGTTCAATGGAAATGTTATCGGTATCACCCATGATTGCATTGAGGTGATATTTTTGCGCCATTTCAGCAACGGTCAGGCCGCCGATTACGGTATGATAATTATTCTCCGAAAGATTCTTTATAACATTTTCAATATCGTGATGGTTGTAAACCTGACAAATTTTAAACTCTTCATTGGTCATGTTTTGGTAATGGCGCAAGGCGCTACAAAATTGCGGGAAGCCAACGGCGGCAATTTTTTGCGATTTGCTGTTGGCTTCTTGTAAGATGCGATAAACGCCATGAAAATCATGGGCGATTTCAACGACAGGGATAGTAATGTTGCTACGCAAGAGTGCGGCGGTACCGCCCCGGCTAATAATTATCTTAGTGCCGGATTGAATCATCTCATGGGCTTTGTCGAGAACATCTGAATAACGAAATTCATAGACGGGGATGTCGAGCTTTCTTTCAATAAGGACATTCATAATTCTTTGGGTTATTGTCCTGGAAACTGAAAAGATAACAATTTCATTATTATTCATGCATTATTCTCGCAGGCATCAGAGTAGGCAAGCCTTAGTATATGATGAGACCGAGGAGAAGCAATGAGGGAAGTCATGTTATGAGTGATTCAGAATAAAAGCCCTACGCCGATGTAGACGTAAGGCTTCATAATTAGCGATTAGAAGCGCAGGCGGCGATAGACGATTTGACCATTACACAGAGTTGCGCAGTTATCAATGTAACGGTCCCCTTCAATTTTAACGCCCTGAGTATCTTCAAAAACAATCTTCTCTTTTCGCAGCTTAACAATGGAAATATCAGCACAAGCACCGGGCGCCAGGGTACCAATTTGTCCCTGCATTTTCATTAAGCGCGCCGGCGTAGCGGTTACCGCGCGAACGATATCGAAGAAGGACATTCCCATGTTGAGATATTTCGACATGACGTGGAGCAGACTGTAGACCTTATCCGTCCGTAAGCTATTTCTCAGGGTGAGATCGGTACTAATGATATCCGGATAGAATCCCTGCTCCATGGCGGTTCTGGCAACGTGAAAATCAAAGTGGGCCACGCCGTTTGAACAGTCGAAGATAACCCCCCGGGTCTGCGCCTCTTTTATCGCCGCATAGACCTCGCCCTGTTCATTAAGAATCGAGTGGCCGGTACCGTGGAAGCAGTGTGCGTAAATATCATCGGCATTAAAATAACGGATCAGTTCATCGGCACAGAGAAGCGAGTCCGTGACGTGAACGCAAATCGTGGTATCCAGTTTACGCGCCAGGGAGACGGTAGAGAGAAGCGGGTCGCTGGCGTACTGTTTCCCTTTGGCGATATCCTGGCTGTAGCGTAGTTTCAAGCCGAGAATATTGTCTCTATTGCCATTTAGGGTTTGGGCTATCTTCTCTTCGTTGTAATTTGCCGGGTTGGTATTTTCCAGATAACCGGTCGGCCCGCCCCCGAGGGTGGAAAGCCCGACGTTGACCACGTTCAAATAGCTTTTGATTTTCACCATGGCAGGATGAATCACGCTGTTGCGAAAAAGCTGATAATTCACCCAGCCGCTGCTGCCGGCATCGACCATGCTGGTGACCCCGTTGGGCAAGCATACGATATCAGGGTTGACGCTGATGGCGGTTCCGCCGTGAAAAACATGACCATGGAAGTCGATTAAACCAGGCAGCACGATACAACCCGCGGCATCAATCACCGTTTCGGCCTGCAAATCGTCAACGGCATTTAAGTCCACGATGCGATTACCGATAACGCCAATATTGCGATTAATATAATCATGGCCTTCGAGATCGGCGACCAGACCGTTTTTAATCAGAATATCCAGTTTCATTTTTTGCTCCTGTTAAATGCCGATAAACTTCCAGTAGGGGATACCGATCAGGAAGAAGATTAATACGTTGACCACCACCATGATGGTGCCCAGCATCCAGAACGTTTTTTGCGGGACATAGCCGCTGGAGAACGTAAATACGCCAGCGCCGTTGCCGTAGTGCGTAAGCAGTGCGCCGTATCCTGCGGAGAAGGCCAGAGAAAGCGCCACGTACATAGGATGCGCCTGGGTCGTCATTCCCAGGGTAAAGAGTACCGGATAGAAAGAGACGACGAACGCGCTATTCGAGACAAAGAAATAGCGGACAGCAAGGCTGATAAAGACCAGGACGGCAATCGCGCTGATTTCATTCAGGTGCGACAGGTCGAGATAGTTTTTGATAACGTCCACCAGAAAGACGTAGAAACCGCCTTTTGATAGGGCAACCGCACATCCATAAAACGCGCCATACCAGACGAAGGTTTGCCAGGCCGATTTTTCACTCACCACGTCATTCCAGCTCAGCACGCCGAAAAGCAGCAGACAGGCGAGAAACGCCAGGCCGACGGGAATAAAGGCGATACCGGTGATGGAACCCGTCATCCAGCCGAGCACGCCCAGAACAAAGAACACGATCAGCAGCTTCTCTTCGCGTTTTACCGGACCCAGCTCACGCAGACCCTTCTCGGCAATTTCATTGACGTTATCGATAACTTTCAGTTCCGGCGCGTAGATTTTATACAGTATCCACGGCGCGAGCAGCAGCACCAGTCCGGCAGGCACCACGGCAGCTTTAAACCAGGTCATCCATTCGAGATTCACTTTCATGATCTCATTGGCCAGCGAGACGGTAATCGAGTTAGTCGCCATCCCCGTCAGAAACAGGCTGGAGGTTCCCATTGAGACGACGTACATCAGGATGGTCAGATAGGCGCCGATTTTCCGGCTACCGTCGTCGGGCTTAGAGCCCAGCGCTTCGGCGATGTTCCTGAAGATGGGATAGGTGATGCCTCCCGAACGGGACATATTTGAACCCGTTGCCGGGGCCAGTACGGTATCCGTCACCATCATCAGATATCCCAGGGTGAGGGTATTTTTACCGTAGCGTTTTAGCAGCAGATAGGCGATACGTTTACCCAGTCCGGTGATAACAAACGCTTTGCAAATAATAAAGGCGCTGATAATAAACCAGACCATAGGGCTGCCAAAACCGGCAAACAGGGGAGCAGGGTCGAGAACCAGAGAGGCAAACCCGAGAATAATCAGCATAATGACCGCATCGGTAAACGGGCGCAAAACCAGCCCGCACAGCATCGCCAGATAGATGCCAACCATATGCCAGGTCGGTGCGGAGACGCCTTCCGGGTGCGGTATTATCCAAAATAAAACGGGGAAAAAGATAATGGGCAAGAGTTTTAAATAAAGCATTTTTATTACCTTTGCTTTAATGCCGCGGCCCTTCAGGGCACCGCGGCCTGATATTATTTAATCAAATTAACGATACATGTCGTCGATAAACTCAACGCCTGTCTCATCCAGTGATTTTTTGACCCAAAGGCGATTCGCGGTGCCGTTTTTGGCGGCCTCTACTTTGCTGGCATCGAATTTTGCATACTCTTTGGCTTTATTCAGTACGGCTTCTGCGTCGCCGAGGGGGATTACAATCACGCCATCCGCATCGCCGACGATCAGGTCGCCCGGACAAACCGCGACGCCGCCAACGGCGATCGGCGTGTTCACCTCTCCCGGACCTTGTTTAAACGGGCCCGCGGGATTGGAGCCGGTGGCGAACAGCGGAAAATCGAGAACCGACAGCGCATCGATATCGCGGATAGGTCCATCCAGCACGATACCGGCGACTTTCTTCATGCAGTGGGCATAGGCCACCATGATCTCGCCCATCAACGCTCGCGAGCGGTCGCCTTCGTTGGAGACCACAATCACATCGTTCTCACCCGCCATATCCAGCGCGGCGTGCAGCATCAGGTTATCGCCCGCGCGAACTTTTACGGTGATGGCGAAGCCCGCCATAATCGGTTTTTTCGGCGAAGAAATACGTTTAATTCCGTTACCCAGTACGGCAATGCGGTTCATGGTGTCAGCGATATTCGCCGCCGGGAGCTGTTCAAATTCTTTAAGGAGATCGACGCTGCAGGCTGGACGTTTTAAAAAAATGCGGTTACCAATAGTCATGTTCTTTCTCCTTAAAAACCCGGGACCGGCCAGGACGGCTTCTTACCGGATAAGACTTCATCAATGCCAATAGCGGAATGGAGCGATGCTCTGTCGGTCGCTTCGATAGTGGCGGCGCCAATGTGCGGGGCAATCACGATATTGCTTAGCGAGAAAATCGGATCGTTGGCATCAAACGGCTCTTTCTTTAAAACATCCACGCCCGCCCCGGCGATAGCGTGGGTGCTCAAGGCGTGATACAGCGCTTTTTCATCGACCAGCTTTCCGCGTGCGGTATTAATGAAGTAGGCGGTGGGCTTCATCATGGAAAACTGTTTCTCACCGACAAAATCAGTGGTTTCCGCGGTTGTTGGGCAGTGCAGAGAAACAAAGTCGCTTTCTTTGAAAATACGGTCAAAATCGTCGGTAAGCTCTACGCCTTCGGGGATCTGCTGCTGAGTTTTATACGGATCGTAGGCGATAACTTTCATATTAAAGCCATGCAGCGCTTTTATTGCCACGCGTGAACCGATATTTCCCACGCCAATCAGGCCCAGCGTTTTACCATCCAGTTCCACTTTTGGCGTGCGCAGTTTTGCCCAGTAATAATCTTCAAGCATCTTTTCCTGTACCAGCTTGAAATTACGCGAGCAGTGCAGCATATAAAATATGGCCAGTTCGGCAACGGACATACTATTAGCAATGGGCGCATTTAATACGACTACGCCATGACGTTTAGCGGACTCCAGATCGACCGTATCGTAACCAGCACCATGTCGTGCAACGACTTTCAGCTTTTTAGCCGCCTCAAATACGCGATCGGACATTTTTGAAAGGCGTACGATAATACCGTCGCAATCCCCAATGTCGCGAATGATATCTTCTTCTTCCATCCCTGAGCCGTTAATCAGCTGATAACCGCGGCTTTCCAGATATTCTCTTCCTTCCGCCATGATTTCCTGCGGGAGTAAAATTTTGTAGGTCATTTAACTATCTCCAGTGTTGATTACGTGGAGGTAATTGCATGGGGTGTGCCATAAATTAATATTGTGCGAATTTAATTTTCAACTACATGATAAATATGCAGTTTTTTTATTTTTATTTTTGCGGCTGAGTGATGCTCTTCACATATTAAGATAGTGCTGTGGGTTGGGATATTTAATTTTGAAATGGTTGAAATGCAAAATTAAATGAGGCGGCTATTCGCCTCACATTTTCTGTTGTTGATGCAAAGTAAAGGTTTGTTTGTATCCATTGACATTGTTCAGCGGACAACTTAAAACGTCAGGGTGACGTTTTCTCAAGGGGAATTATTGCCAGTGAATAAACTACAGCTGGAGATATTCATGCTTATGGTTCAGGAGGGGAATATTCATTGCGTATCTCAGCGGCTAAGTATTGAACCCTCTTCGATAACAACCAGCATTTGTGCGCTTGAAAATGCGCTGGGTTTCAATCTTATTAAGCGCGGCAGGAATATCAGAAAAGTTATCTTAACGGAAAAAGGGCACGCGTTTTATCGACTTGCCCCAGAGTTACTGAGATTGCTTAATGTGATTGCGGATATTCGGGCAGGAATAAAACAGCCCGGCAAATCTTTCCCGCCGGGCAAGATAATCAGTTCAGCCCAAGGAAATACTGGGCGATTTTGAAGTAGATAATCAGTCCGGTACCATCGATAAGGGTGGCGATAAACGGCGCTGAAACTACCGCCGGGTCGATACCGACGCGTTTGAGCGTCAGGGGGATCACCGACGATACCACCGCGCTCCACAGGGTAATACAAACCAGCGTCAGGCTGACGATCAGGGTGATCTCCATGCCGATGCCCATCATCCAGGCGCGCAGGCAGCCCGCCAGACCGAGCGTAATGGCGATCAGCAGCGAGGTTGAGACCTCTTTACGGATCACGCGCCCCATATCGCGCAGCCGCACTTCCCCGAGCGCCATGGAACGCACGAGGGTGGAGGTGATCTGCGTCCCGCTGTTACCGCCGGTACCAATCAGCAGCGGAATGAAAAAGGCCAGCGCGATAGCTGACTCCAGCGCCTCTTCAAAATGCTGTAACACGCTGCTGGTGTAGGCTTCGGCGACAAAGAGCAGCAGCAGCCATACCGAACGTTTTTTCCATAGCGCCCACGGGCTGGTTTCCAGATAGGGCTTTTCCAGCGGCAGCGTTGCCCCCTGGCGCTGAGCATCCTCGGTCACGTCATCCTCCAGCAGATGCGCAATCTCTTTTTCCATCAGGCAGCCGACCAGCTCGCCCTTTTCGACCACCGGCACGAGATCGAGCCCGCGCTCGGCCAGTTCGGCGACCACCTGTGGACGCGGGTCGTCAGGCCTGACGCGAAACAGGCAGCTATCCATTAAATAACGAATGGATTGTGCGGCATCGCTCTCCTGCAGCAGCTTTTTTATCGATAAGCTGCCGCGCAGTTTTTTTCCGGCGACGACAAAAACCTGGCCGGGGATCTCATCGCTGGCCAGCTGAGAAACAAACAGCTCGCGGGCTTCATGCACGCTAAGATGTTCCGGCAGGGTGATGAAATCGGTACGCATGTACTGGACGATCGCGTCGCCGTCGAAAGCCGAGGTGGCGTGGTGTGCGGCGCGCAGTTGAATGGAAGACATGGTGTAATTCCCTATAAAAAATCACTCATAGGGGCGAACAAGACAGGATGAGCACAGGCAGATCCCTACGTCCTGGTTTTAGCACTGCACAACGTATCTGTCCGGCATGAACGCCGTCAGAAGTTACCTTGGCAACACCTTGATTCGATGGAAGCCTGTATTTCCCTGAGTGGTCTCTCTCGATACCAACAGGGCGGTAACTTATGTTTATGCAGGAGCCTCGCCATAACGAGATCGTTAAATGAGACGTGATTATTAGCGAAGTGAAATAATTAACCAAACGTATAATTCATGTTGTTTATTAATCGTTGAGAAAAACCGCTACGAGGCGCATGGGCCAACGAGCCAGCATGATAGCGTTAGCTCCGCTCGCGAGTTAAAAAGCCGTTTATCGCCGCGCACAGTTTATGAGTAGGGGGATTCCTTCTCCGTCGGCAGGCACTGCAAATGGCCGTGGCGCACGCCGCGCTGGGCGATAACGTCATCGGCAAAATGCTGAACGTCGCCCATATCGCCTTTCAACACGGCGATTTCGAGACAATCATCGTGGTTGATATGGACGTGAAGGGTGGCGACCGAGAGATCGTGGTGGTGATGCTGGGTGGAGACTAAACGGCTGGCGAGATCGCGTTTCTCATGCTCATAAACATAGGAGAGGACCGCGAAGCCTTGGGTACCTTGCTCCTGAGTGGTTTCCTGGGCCAGCGCGCCGCGCAGAATATCGCGGATGGCTTCGGAGCGATTGTGATAGCCACGGCGCTGGCTGAGGTTATCCAGCATGTCGAGTAAATCGTCATCGAGAGTAATCGTGATACGTTGCATCTGTTTTAAACCTTATTGCGGCGCACGGGAAAGGCAGGAAGTACCGCATTTTGTAACATGCGGCCGGCACTGGAAGAAAACGTTAATTTATCGCCCACGGCCTGTATCTCAACGATTTGCCCCTCATCCATCACCATCACCCGCTGGCAAAAGCGCTCCACCAGACGTAAATCGTGGGTGATAAACAGGCAGGCGGTGCCAAACTGCTGCTGGAGTTTTTTGAGCAGACCAATGACGTCCGCCTGGAGCACCAGGTCGAGGTTAGAAACCGCCTCGTCAAGGATCAGCAGCTTCGGTTCTACCGTCAGCGCGCGCGCAAGGCAGACGCGCTGCAGCTGTCCGCCGCTCAGCTGCGGGGGGCGTTTATCCAGCACGCTATCGTCGAGATCCACCGCTTTGAGCATTGCGCTTGCCCGGGCCAGCTGCTCCGATTTGGTCAGCGACAGCAGATGACGCATGGGTTCGCGCAACATTTCGCGTACCGTTTTACGCGGATTCGCCGCGCTGATGGCGTCCTGGAATACCATCTGAATATCCCGCCGGAACGCCTTTTGCTTAGCGCGATTGAGCCGGGAGAGCGGTTCTCCCCGCCAGCAGACGCTGCCCTCAGTGGGCGATTCCAGGCCGACGAGCAGGCGCGCCAGGGTACTTTTCCCGCAGCCGCTGCGTCCCAGCAGGGCTACGGTTTCGCCGCTTTTCAGCGCCAAAGATACCTCTTTTAGCACCTTTAAATCGGTATATTGATGGGTAATCGCGGATACGCTCAGTAATGTCATCAGGCCAGCTCCAGACCATAGAGGGCGAGATGCGCCGCCACCAGACCGCGGGTGATGCTGTGCTGCGGAGCGCTGAATATTCTTTCCACATCGCCCTGTTCCACGATGCTGCCGCTATCCATCACCGCCACATCGTCCGCCAGCCGCGCCACAACACCCATATCGTGGGTGACCAGCAGCATCCCGGGCCCGCGCTTTTGCATAATGCCTGCCAGCAGATCGAGAATGCGCGCCTGGGCCACCGCGTCCAGATCGGTGGTCGGTTCATCGGCAATGATAAACGGCGCCTCGCATAGCAGCGCCATGGCAATCATCATCCGCTGCAGCATGCCGCCGCTCATCTCGAACGGATAAAGCTTCAGGACGCGCCGCGCCTCCTCCAGCCCAACGGCTTCCAGCACCGCGATAAGCGCGGCGTCGTCTGCGGGTTTACCCAACGCCCGGCAGGTCTCCCGCGCGTGGGCCGCCATGGTGTGCAGCGGATTAAAGGCGCTGCGCGGGTTCTGCATAATGGTGGCGATTTTGCTGCCGCGCAGTTCGCCGGGAGGAACCGTCTGGCCGTCGGCGAGAATTGTTCCCGCCGTTTGCCGCACGCCGGGAGGCAGAATGCCCAGCGCCGCCGCGCAGGTTAGCGATTTTCCGCTGCCGCTGCCGCCAACCAGCGCCAGCACGCGCCCGCGTTTGAGCGTCAATGATACGCCGTGCACCAGCGGACACTCGGCCTGTAAGACGATGTTTTGCAATGTAATTTGTTGCGGCATTAGTGGGCGTGCTCCGCGATAAGATGAGGATCCAGGCGATCGCGGAGCGCGTCGCCCACCATGTTGAAGGCCATGACGGTGATAAACAGCGCCAGTCCCGGCCAGAACATTTGCAGCGGCTGGGTCCAGATATACTGGCGGGCGTCGTTAATCATCACTCCCCACTCGGCGGTGGGCGCGGTGACGCCGAGGCCGAGGAACGACATCCCGGCGACGTGCAGCATCATATGCCCGATATCCAGGGTCGCCAGCACCAGCAGCGACGGAATGACCGCCCCGCCCAGATGGTCGACAAATACCCGTACGTGGCCCGCCCCGGAAAGCCGCGCGGCGAGCACAAATTCGCGCTGGCGCAGGGAGATCGTCAGGCTGCGCACCATCCGCGCATACCATGCCCAGTGCGACAGGGCGATGGCGATAATCACGTTGGTCAGCCCGGTTCCCAGTACTCCTACCATAAAGAAAGAGAGGATTGAGGTCGGGAAGGTCATAAACATATCCGCGACGCGCATGGTGGCCTGATCGACGCGGCCGCCGATAAGCCCGGCGCTGCCGCCGACGATGAGCCCCAGCGCCAGCACCAGCAGCAGGCAGGCCATCACCGAGCCAAGCGATACGCGGGTCGCCGCCAGCAGGCGCGAGAAGATATCGCGCCCCAGATGATCGGTGCCGAGCCAGTGCTGTCCGCCAGGCGGCAGCAGGCGCGAAGGCAGATCGATGGCCTGCGGATCGTACGGCAGCCACCACTGGCTGGTGAGCGCAACGATCGCCAGCAGGGCGATGATGAGCAAGGATATGCGGACTGACCCGCGTGAAGAGAAGAAGAAGTTCACGAGCGCGCTCCTTCATGGCGGCGAATGCGTGGGTCCAGCGCGGCGTTCAGCAGGTCAACCATCAGGTTACAAACCACAAAAACGATCACCATCATCAGGGTAAAACACTGAATGACCGGGTAGTCGCGGTTAAAAATCGCCGAGACGGCGTAGCGGCCCACGCCGGGCCAGGCAAAGATATTTTCGATAATCATCGTGCCGCCAATCAGCTCGCCGATATGCATTCCCACGGCGGTAATCATCGGCAGCGAGGCGTTGCGCAGAATATGGCGACGCTCGGTTTGCTTAGCGTTCAGGCCGCGCAGTCTGGCCCAGGTTACGTGACGCTGTCCGGCGACTTCCAGCATGCTGGCGCGCAGCAGACGGGCGTTGATCGCCAGCGACATAAAGGCAATCGACACCGCAGGCAGAATGATGTGCTGCCAGCCGCCATAGCCCATCGCCGGCAGCCATTGCAGGTAAACCGAAAAGAACATCACCAGCAGGAAAGCCAGCCAGAAGTTGGGCATCGACACGCCGAGAAAGGCGATGATCCGCACAATAAAATCCGGCAGGCGGTCGCGGTGCCGCGCCGCCCAGATGCCGAGCGGCACGGAGGTGAGGAGGATCAGCACCAGCGCGGCCCCCGCCAGTTGCAGCGTGGCGGGCAGGAAGCTCAGCATATCGTCCAGCACCGGGCGCTGGGTGGCGAACGAAATGCCAAAATCCAGCTGCAGCGCCCGCCACAGCCAGCCGCCGTACTGGACGATAAGCGGCCGATCCAGCCCCAGCATCGCGCGGGTCGAAGCCACCATTTCCGGCGTCGGCGGCAGGTTTGACAGGCGCAAATAGTCCAGCGCCGGGTCACCGGTGCCCAGGCGGAGCATTAAAAAGATAATCACCGAGGCGGCGAAGATCATCGGTATCAGCAGCGCAACCCGCCGCAGCGCGTAACGTAACATCAGGGTTTCACCGGCTTAATCTGTTCAAACGGAATCTCAGACGCGATCGGCGCATAGGGGATCGCGCCCAGCTCCGGTCTGGCGACCACCATCATCGAGACGTAGCTGATGGGTAGGTAGACCGCATCGTTGTGCAAACGCGTGAGAATGTCGCGATACAGCGCCTGACGCCGCGTTTTGTCGGTGGTTTCCAGCACCTCGCCAATTTCTTTATCAATAATCGGTTTGTCGGCTAATCCCTGTTGCGCCTGAAAATCGGCGTGCGACGGCACGCGCATCGAACTCATAAAGGCGTGCGGATCGTAGGGTGCGCCCCAGGTACGGTTGAAAATCATGCCGAAGCGACCATCGCGCTGGCGGGCATAAATACTGCTCTCTTCCTCGCCGACCAGCGCCACGTCCACGCCAATCTGGCGCATATCGGCCTGAATGATTTCGGCCATCGATTTGCTCAGCGCGTCGGTGCCGATAAACGACAGTTCAACGTGCAGCGGTTGGCCGTTTTTCTCGCGAATATCTTTTCCCGCAGGCAGTACCCAGCCCGCGTTTTCCAGCAACGCCTTCGCCTGCTGCGGATCGTACCGACGCGGCTTCAGGCCAATATCGGCATAGGGCACGGTAGGAGCGAACAGCGTATCGGCAACCTGCTGAGTGCCGTACAGGGCGTTATCAATCAACGCTTTTTTATTCACCGCAAAGTTCAGCGCTTCGCGCACCGGGAGCTCATTAGTGGGGGCCCTGGCGGAGTTCAACGCCAGCATCACCGTCTCTATCGGCTGGGAAAGCTGGGTACGGTAGGCCGGGTTGTGGCTGAAGCGGGCAAAGGTGTCGAGCGGCAGCAGCCCTTCGTTGCCGTAGAGCAGATCAATATCGCCGGTTTCAAACGCCACCGCGCGGGTGGTCGGGTCCGGGATCACCTTGACGGTGATCTTTTGAATTTGCGGCTTTTCACCCCAGTAGCGGTCGTTACGCACCAGAACGTCATACTGATTGAGTTTTGATTCCTTCAGTACCCATGGACCGGTGCCAATCGGCGCTTTAATGCCGCGCAGGGTCTCATTGTCTTTGAACTGCGACGGAGCGATAAAGCGGAAAGGGCGCGGCAGCGACAGCTCCTGTAAGAACGGGTAATAGGCGCTTTTCAGGGTGATTTGCAGATGGCTTTTGTCGAGCGCGTTGACATCGACGATCTGATTGACCAGCTCCAGCCAGGCGTGGCGCTGGCGGTTATCGAGCACCACGCGGAAGTTCTCCGCGGCGGCATGAGCGTCAAACGCTTCGCCGTTGGAGAATGTTACATTATCGCGCAGGGTGAAGGTCCAGACTTTGCCATCCTCCGAGTGCGTCCAGCTCGTGGCCAGCCAGGGCTTCACCGAGCCATCCGCCTGATACTTCACCAGCGGTTCATACACCATGCTTTGGGCGTACATCTGATTGGGCGTGTAGAGGTGCGGGTTGAGCGGTCCCACGTTAACCGGCCATGCGGTGGTGATATCATTCGGCGCGGCGCGGGCCAGCAAACAAACGCAGGCGAGTAGCGCCAGCAGCGTGGTGCGGATAATAGACAAGGCTTTTTCTCAGCGACAGGAAAGTATGACGATTTTAATGATTCATCATACTTTCGGCGTAAGCTGGATCAATATAGCGCCTGAAAGTATAAGAAAAAGATATAGTTCCTTTGGCTGTATGAGTTTACGAACCCGCCTGCAGCCTGGCTAAACGCAGCGCAAGCCGGGAAGCATCAGCTTCGGCACATTTCCCGGAGGCGATGCTGCGCATCTGTCCGGGCTACCAGATCCGCAGACGGCGGGGAACCTGTAGAACCTGTAGCCCGGCTAAGCGCAGCGCGAGCCGGGTAAACAAGCCCATCAGGGCGTTCTGAACAGATCCAACAGCGTGGCGACCTGCTCATCAATGGGCGTTAAATCACGCTTCACGATCAGGTGAAGCGGCGTTGCCCGCCGCGCGCCGTGTCCTAACGGTAGCGCCTTCAGTACCCCCTCTTGAAGCTGTGGGCGAATCCGCTCTTCCGGCAGCCAGCCGAACCCGACCTGATACAGCACCGCATCGATAGCGGCATCAATAGTGGAGAAGGTCCACGCGTCGCGGGCGGACTGCGGATCGTTGCTGCGGTCGGCGATGCGCACCAGCGGCCAGGGAGTAAGCGCGTTATCGTCCAGCGGCCCTTCAAGGGCGGATAGCGGATGATCGCGATGGGCGACGGCGACAAAATCAATATTCATCAGCCATTCGCCGCGGCCGGTAATATCCTGACGACGGGTCAGCACCATCACGTCCGCCTCGCTGCGGGCCGGATGCTCTTCCTCAACGTTTTCCAGCACTTCGGTCAGCCTGACCTGGGTTTGCGGGTAGCGCTGCTGAAACTGGCGCAGAATGGCGAATAGCCGCTGGCGTGGGAAAATGCTGTCGACCACCAGATCCAGCCGGGTCCGGGTGCCGTCTCGCAGGGTGGCGGCATGGGTTTCGACGTAAGAGAAGGCCTGCAGCAGCGGTTTAACCTGACCGAGCAGCAGCTCGCCTGCCGGGGTCAGCACCGCGCGACGGCCCGATGGCGTCAGCAGCGTGACGCCCAGCCGTTCCTGCAATAGCGCGAGATTATAGCTCACCGACGACTGGCTGCGGTGGGTCTCGTCCGCCGCCTTTGCGAAGCTACCCAGCTCGACAACTTTCTCCAGCAGCGCCCATTGTTCCAGCGTAGTCTTGTGCATAATCCATCTAAAAAGTGAATGAGTTTAATCCAAACATAGCGTTATTCATCCATTTTTTAAAGCAGTATGCTTGTTCTCAACAAACAGAGGAGAACAGATTATGAGCACATTCGACAAACATGACCTGAGCGGTTTTATCGGCAAACATCTGGTTTATACCTATGATAATGGCTGGAACTACGAAATTTACGTTAAAAACGGCACCACTTTGGATTATCGTATTCACAGCGGTATCGTCGCGAATCGTTGGGTGAAAGATCAGCAGGCTTACATCGTTCGCGTCGGCGAAAGCATCTACAAAATTTCCTGGACCGAACCGACCGGTACCGACGTGAGCCTGATCGTTAACCTCGGCGATAAACTGTTTCACGGCACCATCTTTTTCCCGCGCTGGGTAATGAATAACCCGGAGAAAACCGTCTGCTTCCAGAACGATCATATTCCGCTGATGGTCTCTTATCGTGAAGCCGGTCCGGCTTATCCGACAGAAGTGATTGATGAGTTTGCTACCATCACTTTTGTGCGCGATTGCGGCGCGGATAATGACGAAGTGATTAATTGCCCGGCTAACGAATTACCTGACAACTTTCCTGCCAACCTGTAATCATTTTGAAATAGTTTCGTGATTCGACTGGATTTTTTATATTTGCTGAACCATGTTTAAAGACTGTTTATGAGAATCTGGTTGAGCATCCGTTTACTTTTCAGCAATGCGTTCCCGCTATTTCGCCGTCCGGCGGGAACGCTATAGCGCCTTTTTCTGCGATAAATTCCACTCTATCTCGATGATTTTTAAAGAAATCATCATGCATATCTAATTAATATTAATTTCTTAATATTATCCTAAGCAAAGCTGACTAAATTTAATAACATCTGAATACAAAATAATGAAATGCGCCCTCTGGCTGATTTCGCTTTCATTTTCATTTTGTTTAGGTCAGCAGGTGCAGGATATTTCTTATCGACCCGGTTTTTCGCGGGTCATTCACAGAACAGGAACATGATGAGCGATTTTTTGCCGTTTTCGCGCCCGTCGATGGGCGACGCAGAGCTGGCTGCGCTGCGTGAAGTTTTGCAATCGGGCTGGATCACCACTGGACCGAAAAATCAGGCGCTGGAAGAGGCGTTCTGCACGTTAACCGGCAACCGTCACGCCATCGCCGTCAGTTCGGCGACCGGCGGCATGCACGTCACGCAGATGGGGCTGGGTATCGGTGCGGGCGATGAAGTGATCACCCCTTCTCAGACCTGGGTCTCCACGCTGAACATGATCTGCCTGCTCGGCGCGACCCCGGTGATGATCGATGTCGATCCCGATAACCTGATGATTACCCCCGAAGCGGTTGAAGCGGCAATCACCCCGCGAACCAAAGCAATTATCCCTGTGCACTACGCTGGTGCACCGGCGGATATTGACGCTATTCGCGCGATTGGCGAGCGTCACGCTATTCCGGTGATTGAAGATGCCGCCCACGCGGCGGGGACGTACTACAAAGGCCGTCACGTCGGCTGGCGCGGTACCGCCATTTTCTCATTCCATGCGATCAAGAATATGACCTGCGCCGAAGGCGGGCTGGTGGTGACCGATGATGACGAGCTGGCCGCGCGCATTCGCAGCCTGAAGTTCCACGGCCTCGGCGTTGACGCTTATGACCGCCAGACTCTGGGCCGCGCCCCGCAGGCGGAGGTGATTTCGCCGGGCTTTAAATACAATCTCGCGGATATCAACGCCGCGCTGGCGCTGGTGCAGCTGGACAAGCTCGCCCACGCCAATCAGCGTCGCGCCGCGATTGCGCAACGCTATCTGCGCGAGCTGGCGGATACGCCCTTCAGGCCGCTGGTGGCACCGTCGTGGGAGCATCAGCACGCCTGGCACCTGTTTATTATCCGCGTTGATGAAGCCACCTGCGGCATCAGCCGCGATGCGCTGATGGAAAGACTGAAGGCCATGGGCATTGGCACCGGCCTGCACTTCCGTGCGGCCCATACGCAAAAGTATTACCGCGAGCGTTTCCCTGAAGTTTCATTACCGCATACGGAATGGAACAGCGCGCGCATTTGTTCCATTCCGTTGTTCCCGGATATGACCGATGACGATGTCACTCGGGTCATTTCCGCACTGCACCAGCTGTCAGGACGTTGATATGTTTAGCTATCCTCCCGTGAAAAAGGTCTCGGTCGTTATTCCTGTGTATAACGAACAGGAGAGCCTGCCGGAGCTTATCCGCCGCACCGACACCGCCTGCGCGACGCTCGGACGGCAATATGAAATTCTGCTGGTCGACGACGGCAGCAGCGATGACTCGGCGCGGATGCTCACCGAAGCCGCCGAGGCCGAAGGCAGCCACGTGGTGGCGGTCCTGTTGAACCGCAACTACGGCCAGCACTCGGCGATTATGGCGGGTTTCAGTCACGTTACCGGCGACCTGATCATTACCCTTGATGCCGACCTGCAAAACCCGCCGGAAGAGATCCCGCGCCTGGTCGAGAAGGCCGACGAGGGCTACGACGTGGTCGGTACCGTGCGCCAGAACCGCCAGGACACCTTCTTCCGTAAAAGCGCCTCGAAGATGATCAACCGCCTGATCCAGCGCACCACCGGTAAAGCGATGGGCGACTATGGCTGCATGCTGCGCGCCTATCGCCGCCATATCATCGACGCGATGCTCAACTGCCATGAGCGCAGTACGTTTATCCCGATTCTGGCGAACACTTTTGCCCGCCGGGCGGTTGAGATCCCGGTGATGCACGCCGAGCGCGAATTCGGCGATTCCAAATACAGCTTTATGCGCCTGATTAACCTGATGTACGACCTGGTGACCTGCCTGACCACCACGCCGCTGCGCCTGCTGAGCCTGTTCGGCAGCGTCATCGCTCTGCTGGGCTTCGCCTTCGGCCTGATGCTGGTTGTGCTGCGTCTGGTGTTTGGTCCCCAGTGGGCGGCGGAAGGGGTGTTCATGCTGTTCGCGGTGCTATTTATGTTTATCGGCGCCCAGTTCGTCGGGATGGGCCTGCTCGGGGAGTATATCGGCCGCATCTATAACGATGTCCGCGCCCGCCCCCGCTACTTTATTCAACGTGTTGTTCGCCAGCCGGAAACGGCATCTCAAGAGGAAGATCGTTCATGAAAGCCGTAGTCTTCGCTTATCACGATATGGGTTGTGCAGGTATTCAGTCTCTGCTGGATGCCGGTTATGACATCGCCGCTATTTTTACCCATCCGGATAACCCTGGCGAAAACCATTTTTTTGGCTCCGTGGCGCGTATTGCCGCTGAGCAAGGCATCCCGGTATGGGCGCCGGAAGATGTGAATCATCCGCTGTGGATCGAACGTATCCGTGAGATTAAACCGGACGTGCTGTTCTCGTTCTACTACCGCAACCTGCTGTGCGATGACATTTTGAATATTGCGCCGCAGGGGGCTTTTAACCTGCATGGTTCACTGTTGCCGAAATACCGCGGCCGCGCGCCGCTGAACTGGGTGCTGGTGAACGGCGAAAGCGAAACTGGCGTAACGCTGCACCGTATGGTTAACCGCGCGGATGCCGGCAATATCGTGGCGCAGAAAAGCGTCGCGATCGGCGCGGATGACGCGGCGCTGGCGCTGCACCGTAAACTCTGCGCCGCAGCGTCGGATCTGCTGGCACAGGCGCTACCCGCCATCCGCGACGGTAAAACCGAAGAGCGCGTCCAGGATGAAAGCCAGGCGACTTACGTCGGTCGCCGTACGCCGGAAGACGGTCGCCTCGACTGGGAACATTCGGCCCAGACGCTGCACAACCTCGTCCGTGCGGTCTCCGATCCGTGGCCGGGTGCGTTCGGCTACGCCGGCGCAAACAAGTTTATCGTCTGGAAATCCCGCGTGCGCCACGATCTGGCCGCCGCCAAAGCAGGGACGGTGCTCTCCGTTGCGCCGCTGGTCGTCGCCTGTCAGGAAGGGGCGTTAGAAATCGTTACCGGGCAGACCGAGCGCGGCGTTTATATGCAGGGTACCCAGCTGGCGCAGGCGCTTGGCCTGGTTGCCGGCGCGGTGCTGAGCAGCAAACCGGTGGTGGCGATTAAGCGCCGTACCCGCGTGCTGATCCTCGGGGTGAACGGCTTTATCGGCAACCACCTGACCGAGCGCCTGCTGCAGGACGACAACTACGAGATTTACGGCCTGGACATTGGCTCCGACGCTATCAGCCGCTTCCTCGACAACCCGCGCTTCCACTTCGTTGAAGGCGATATCAGCATCCACTCCGAGTGGATCGAGTACCACATTAAGAAGTGCGATGTGGTCCTGCCGCTGGTGGCGATTGCCACGCCAATCGAATATACCCGCAACCCGCTGCGCGTATTTGAGCTGGATTTCGAAGAGAACCTGAAGATTATCCGCGACTGCGTGAAATACGATAAGCGCATCATCTTCCCGTCGACCTCGGAAGTGTACGGCATGTGTACCGACAACAACTTTGATGAAGATACCTCCAATCTGGTGGTCGGGCCGATTAACAAACAGCGCTGGATCTACTCGGTTTCCAAGCAGCTGCTGGACCGCGTGATCTGGGCCTACGGCGATAAGAACGGCCTGAAGTTTACTCTGTTCCGCCCGTTTAACTGGATGGGGCCGCGCCTCGATAACCTTAATGCCGCGCGCATCGGTAGCTCTCGCGCCATCACCCAACTGATCCTCAACCTGGTAGAAGGTTCGCCGATCAAGCTGATTGAGGGCGGTAAGCAGAAGCGCTGCTTTACCGATATCAGCGACGGTATCGAAGCGTTGTTCCGCATCATTGAGAACAAGGACGGCCGCTGCGACGGGCAGATCATCAACATCGGCAACCCGGATAACGAAGCGAGTATCAAAGAACTGGCGGAAATGCTGTTGGCCTGCTTTGAACGCCATCCGCTGCGCGACCGCTTCCCGCCATTCGCCGGATTCCGCGAAGTGGAAAGCAGCGATTACTACGGTAAAGGCTACCAGGACGTCGAACATCGTAAGCCGAGCATTCGCAACGCGAAGCGCTGCCTGAACTGGGTGCCGACGGTGGAAATGGAAGAGACCGTGGAACATACCCTGGACTTCTTCCTGCGTACGGTTGAACTGACGGACAGCGGCAAATCATGAAACAGGTCGGCTTACGCATAGATGTCGATACCTTTCGCGGTACGCGGGACGGGGTCCCGCGACTGCTGGCTCTGCTGAGCCAGCACGGGATTCAGGCAAGCTTCTTTTTCAGCGTCGGGCCGGACAACATGGGGCGTCATATCTGGCGCCTGGTAAAGCCGAAGTTTCTGTGGAAGATGCTGCGCTCAAAGGCTGCGTCGCTATACGGCTGGGATATCCTGCTGGCCGGCACCGCCTGGCCAGGGCGCAGGATCGGCGCGGGTAATGAAGAAGTTATCCGCGCCGCCGCGCAGGAGCATGAAGTTGGCCTGCACGCCTGGGATCACTATAGCTGGCAGGCGTGGAGCGGCGTCTGGCCGCAGGAAAGGCTGACGCTGGAGGTTGAACGCGGGCTGCTGGAGCTGGAGCGGATTATCGGTCGCCCGGTAACCTGTTCCGCCGTTGCTGGCTGGCGCGCCGATCAGCGGGTGATCAAAGCCAAAGAGGCTTTCGATTTCCTCTATAACAGCGACTGCCGGGGGACCGGGCCTTTTCTGCCGCAGCTGGGGAACGGGGCGCCGGGGACCGTGCAGATCCCGGTGACCTTACCGACCTGGGATGAAGCGGTGGGAAACGCGGTGGATATTGCGGGCTTCAACCGCTATCTGCTGGACTGCATCCACCGCGACGCGGGGACGCCGGTCTATACCATCCATGCTGAAGTGGAAGGCATCGCCTTTGCGGATCAGTTTGATGAACTGCTGACCATGGCCGCACAGGAAGAGATCCAGTTTTGCCCGCTAAGCCAGCTTCTGCCCGCCGACTTTAGCGTGCTGCCGCGAGGGAAGGTGGTTCGTGGTGAACTGGCCGGCCGGGAAGGCTGGCTTGGACGTGAACAATTACTCAATTCGGGTGTTTGATGAAAAGCATTCGCTACGGCGCCTCTCTGGTCGCCCTTTTTGTCCTCTACTATTTACTGCCGCTCAACTTCCGCCTGCTCTGGCAGCCTGATGAAACCCGCTACGCGGAGATCAGCCGCGAAATGCTGGCGACCGGCGACTGGGTAGTGCCGCATTTCCTCGGGCTGCGCTACTTTGAAAAACCGATTGCCGGCTACTGGATCAACAGCATCGGCCAGTGGCTATTCGGCCACAATAATTTTGCCGTCCGCTTTGGGGTGGTGTTTTCCATTACCGTCACCGCGCTGCTGGTCGCCTGGCTGGCATGGCGTCTTTTCCGCGATAAACGCGTCGCGATCCTGTCGCCGGTGATCTTCCTGACCGCGCTGCTGGTCTACGGTATCGGTACCTACGCGGTGCTCGACCCGATGATCACCATGTGGATGGCGCTGGCGATGTGCTGCTTCTGGGGCGCGGCGCAGGCCCAAAGCCACGGCGGCAAAATTCTCGGCTATGTTTTACTCGGCGTGGCCTGCGGGATGGGGGTGATGACCAAAGGCTTCCTCGCGCTGGCGGTGCCGGTGGTCGGGGTACTGCCGTGGGTGATTGCGCGTAAGCGCTGGCGCGAAGTGCTGACTTACGGCTGGCTGGCGGTGGGCGTCTGCGCGCTGGTGGTACTGCCGTGGGGGCTCGCCATCGCCAAACGCGAGCCGGACTTCTGGCGCTACTTCTTCTGGGTGGAGCATATCCAGCGTTTCGCGGAAAAAGATGCCCAGCATAAAGCGCCGTTCTGGTACTACATTCCGTTCCTGATTGCCGGCAGCCTGCCGTGGCTGGCGCTGCTGCCGGGGGCGCTCAAGCGCGGCTGGACCGAACGCGATGAGTCGCGCGGCGCGCTCTATTTGCTCGGATGGGTGGTGATGCCGTTCCTGTTCTTCAGCATTGCTAAGGGTAAACTGCCAACCTATATCCTGCCCTGTTTTGCTCCCCTGTCGATTCTGATGGCGCGCTACGCGCTGGACGCCGCGAAGGCGGGGGCGAAGGCGCTGAAAATTAACGGCGCGATCAACCTGGCCTTTGGCCTGATTGGCCTGGTCGCCGTGCTGGTGGTTTCGCCGTGGGGCTTTATGCACAAGCCGGTATGGAGCCATATTGAGCTCTATAAATGCCTGCTGGCTGCGCTGATATTTGGCTGCTGGGCGCTGATGGGCTGGCTGGCGATGAAGGATAACGGCCGCCGCTGGACCCTCGCCGCCTGCTGCCCGCTCGGGCTGGCGCTGCTGGTGGGCTTCGCTATCCCGGATCGGGTGATCGACAGCAAGCAGCCGCAGTTCCTGGTGGATATCGTCAGCGAATCGCTGACCCCGAGCCGCTACGTGTTGACCAATAACGTCGGTATCGCCGGCGGGCTGTCGTGGGAGCTCAGGCGCAGCGATATCATTCTGTTCGACAAGCAGGGCGAGCTGAAGTACGGTCTCTCCTGGCCGGACGCGCAGCGCCAGTTTGTCGATCAGGCGCATTTTGCTGACTGGCTGGCGACACACCGCCAGCAGGGCCCCGTCTCGCTGGTTCTGCTGATGGACAAAGGAGAAAGTATGGCTGATTTAGCGCTACCGAAACCAGATAGCTCCTACGAGCTAGGGCGCGTGGTGTTTATCCAGTATCTGCCGCAATGAGCGTGTGGATCTGTCTGGTTTTCGCCAGCCTGCTGAGCTGCGCTGGACAGCTGTGCCAGAAACAGGCCACCCGCCCATCCAAATCCGGGCGGCGCGGGCGCCATATCCTCGGCTGGCTGGGTTTAGCGCTGCTCGCTCTGGGCTGCAGTATGCTGCTGTGGCTTAGCGTGCTGCAGTCGATCCCGGTCAGTATCGCCTACCCTATGCTAAGCCTGAACTTTGTCTGGGTGACCCTGGCGGCGTGGGGGATCTGGCGCGAGCCGGTCGCGCGCCGCCACTGGATTGGCGTGGGGCTCATCGTCGTCGGGATCGTTATTCTGGGGAGCCGTATCTGATGGGCTTAATCTGGGCGTTATTCAGCGTCGGCCTGGCGAGCGGCGCGCAGCTGCTGCTGCGCAGCGCGATGGTCGAGCTCCCGCCGTTGACGGAGATATTCACCTTCCTCAACCATCTGCTGCATCTGCGGGCGGGCACGTTTGGCCTGGCGTTTGGGCTTATGGGTTACCTGCTGTCGATGGTCTGCTGGTACTTCGCCCTGCATCGACTGCCGCTGGCGAAAGCCTACGCGCTGCTGAGCCTGAGCTACATCCTGGTATGGGCCGCCGCCATCTGGCTCCCCGGCTGGCATGAGCCTTTCCACTGGCAATCGCTGCTGGGCGTGCTGCTGATTGTCGCCGGGGTGCTGACGATCTTCTGGCCGGTGAAGCGGCAGGGCTAGCCCGGTAGCCTGCTTTTGGGGCGACCGGGCCCGAGCAGGATGGCTAACTTACTGCCGCCCCTGGTGGTCTCCATCCATATTTTACACACGCTGGTTAACGGTACCGACAGCAGCATTCCCACCGGGCCAAGCAGCCATCCCCAGACCAGCAATGAGAGGAAAACCACCAGCGTAGACATGCCCAGCCGGTGGCCCATCATGCGGGGTTCGAGAATATTGCCGATAATCATGTGCACGACTAAAAAGAGCGCGCCGACCAGCAGACACTCATAATACCCGTTAAAAAGTAACGCCTGGATCATCGGCGGGACGGCGGAAATTACCGAGCCAATGTTAGGCACATAGTTCAGCAGAAAAGCCAGCACGCCCCACATCAGCGCAAACTGTACCCCCATCAGCATCAGTCCTAACCAGACAATCACCCCAGTCCACAGGCTGAGCAGCGTTTTCAGCGCCAGATAATGCGAAACGCCTTTTAACGCCCGGTGAAGACCGGCGATGTGGATTTGCGGGTTGTTGAGGGCAAAACGGAGCTTATAGGGCACATGACGGACTTCAAAAAGCATAAATACCACCGTCATCACCAGCAGAATGACGCTGGCCATAGCGCCGGACAGCCCGGTCATCAGGGTGGTCGTGAACGTCATCAGCTTGTCAGAGTCTATGCGTTGTAGCATACGCTCCGGGGACATGTGAATATGCAAAAACGGCAGCGCCTCCTGCAATCGCAGGACTTTTGCCGTCAGCTCTTTATTATATTTTGGCATCATGGCGACAAATTCGTTAACCGACGCGGCCAGTACGCCAATTAACGCGGTGAGCACGATCAGCATCACCACCACCACGATAGTAATGGCTGCCGGGCGACGCACGCCGCGGCGAATAAACCAGGTGACCAGAGGGTTGAGGACAATGGCGAAGAACAGCGCCAGTAATAACTGCACGATGATATCTGCCGCGGCGTGAATACCGGCGAGGATAACCACCAGTGACGCCAGTTTGAGCAGAATATGCATGCCCGTTTTATCGGGCTGAGGGGTTGTCATTCACTCTTCCTTTCTATGATTTTCATAAAGAGCCCACTCCATTAGGGCTATTTTACTTGCCATTTTGAACACGGGCAGTGCTCGACAAAATACGAAAGCATTTTGAACGCCCTTCAGGGCGGCCCGGAGGGCGAGCGTAGCGAGTCAATCCTCACGTACTCCGTGTACGCTCCGGTTTCTGTGCGCTGTCCGTGTTCAAACTGCCTGCGACAATAACGCCTGGTGGGATAGACTCTAAGTGTAGCGGCTGGCTTGCTGCCAGGAATCCTAATCTGGCTGCTGATTTATAACGTGTGGCGTGGTAGAAATGAAACACAGTTGTAAAAATCTGGTGGAACCCGATGCCCGAAACCGTCGCTGAACCGGCGCTCAATGGATTGCGCCTCAATCTGCGGATTGTCTCTGTCGTGATGTTTAACTTTGCCAGCTATCTGACCATTGGCCTGCCGCTGGCGGTATTGCCCGGCTACGTTCATGATGTGATGGGGTTTAGTGCCTTTTGGGCCGGGCTGGTGATTAGCCTCCAGTACTTCGCTACGCTGCTCAGCCGCCCGCACGCCGGGCGTTACGCCGACCAGCTGGGGCCAAAAAAGATCGTCATTTTCGGCCTGTGCGGCTGCTTTTTGAGCGGACTCGGCTATCTGCTGGCGGCGCTCTTCGGCGGTTTGCCCGTGGTTAGCCTGGCGCTGCTGTGCCTTGGGCGCATAATTCTCGGCATCGGGCAGAGCTTCGCGGGAACCGGCTCCACGCTGTGGGGCGTCGGGGTAGTCGGTTCGCTGCATATCGGGCGGGTTATCTCCTGGAACGGCATTGTCACTTACGGGGCGATGGCGATGGGTGCGCCGCTCGGCGTGCTCTGTTACTCGCTGATGGGCCTGCACGGGCTGGCGTTGACCATTATGGCGGTCGCGCTGGTGGCGGTGCTGTGCGCGTTGCCGCGGGCAGCGGTGAAAGCGGGCAAGGGCAAAGCGATGTCGTTTCGCGCGGTGCTGGGGCGCGTCTGGCTCTACGGCATGGCGCTGGCCCTGGCTTCGGCGGGGTTTGGCGTTATCGCCACCTTTATCACCCTGTTTTATGATGCTAAAGGCTGGGACGGTGCCGCCTTCGCCCTGACGCTGTTTAGCTGCGCCTTTGTCGGCACCCGGCTGTTGTTCCCCAACGGAATTAACCGCCTCGGCGGGCTGAACGTGGCGATGATCTGTTTTGTCGTCGAGATTATTGGGCTGCTGTTAGTAGGCCTGGCGGAGACGCCGCTGCTGGCGAAAGTCGGCACCTTCTTTGCCGGAGCCGGTTTTTCGCTGGTGTTCCCGGCGCTTGGCGTGGTGGCGGTGAAGGCCGTGCCGCAGCAGAACCAGGGGGCGGCGCTGGCAACCTATACGGTATTTATGGATCTCTCGCTGGGGATCACCGGTCCGCTTGCCGGGCTGCTGATGGCGTGGGCGGGCATTTCATCGATCTATCTGGCGACGGCGGGGCTGGTCGCGGCGGCGCTGCTGCTGGGATGGCGGTTAAAAAAACGGCCCCCGGTCGCTGAACCGGAGGCCGCGGCGTCAGGCCAGTAGTTACTGGATGACGAGGGTGTTGATAATGTTTTCCGCTTCGGTCTGCGCCTGCTGCTGATTATCCGCTGGCAGCGTGATCTGTAGCGTCAGCAGTTTGTCATCAACCTTACCGAGCAGGACGGAAGACCAGGCGGTCTGGCCCTTGGCGGAGATGATGCTGTCCAGCTGTTGCAGGGTGTGGCCTTTGATCTCAATGGATTTATTGCTCACCACCTGCAGCTGCGGGTCGCGGCTGCGCTGCTGCTCTTCCAGACGCTGGCTCATAACGGCCAGATCTTCATTGGTGCTGTCGCCAACAATCACGATCACCGCTTTCTGGCCGGTAGCGTCAGAATAGACGTGCATATTGTTGGCCTGGGTGCCCAGCTTGCCGCTCTGGTCGGTCATACCGGCTGGCAGGGAGAAGCTCAGTTTGCCATCCAGCAGACTAATAGGTTGCCCGCTGGCGTTGCTTTCCGCAGCCGCCCCGGCAGTCGGCGTTTTTGTATCGCTGTTATCACAGGCCGCAAGACCCACAACCAGCAGGCCAATACCGACATATTTAACCAAATTGCGCATTGACATCTTCCTTTCGATAAACGGCCACTAACGGCTCATTCGCTTATCTTATCACATCGTTTCACGAGTACTCTTAACCTGGCTGCAATGCGGATAAATCAGATTTATCTGCCAGCTTTTTCAGCAGCATATTCAACAACATGCCGTACATCGGCAGGAAGAATACGATGCTAATCAGCACCTTGAAGCAGTAGTCGACGATGGCGATTTCACCCCAGTGCGCCGCCATAAACGGATCCGGGCTGCGCCAGAAGGCGATAAAGAAGAAGGCCAGCGTATCGCTGACGTTACCGAAAAGAGTGGATGCCGTGGGCGCTAGCCACCAGCGGCGGTTCTGACGCAAGCGGTTGAAGACGTGGACGTCGAGGATCTGCCCCAGCGCGTAGGCCATAAAGCTGGCGGCGGCGATACGGGCGACAAACAGATTAAAGCTGGTTAATGCGGCAAAGCCCTGCCACTCGCCCATATAGAACAGCGCGGAAACCCCGTAGGAGATGAGCAGCGCCGGAATCATCACCGCGAGGATAATGCGTCGCGCCAGCGGAGCGCCGAAAATCCGCACCGTCAGGTCGGTGGCGAGGAAAATAAACGGAAAGCTGAACGCGCCCCAGGTGGTATGAAAACCAAAGATGGAGATCGGCAGCTGCACCAGATAGTTACTGGAAGTGATGACCAGCAGATGGAAAAGCGATAGCCAGATCAGCGCTTTTTTACGCTGTACGGTAGTAAACGGACTCATATTGTGACCTTTTTATGCCCGTTATTCTTCAAGCTGCAGATGCGTTAACTTTCCTCGCTCATCCCAGTCACTTACTGATGTAAGCTGCTGGAAATTCGCTGCGTCGTCGCCTTTCTGCAACTCGAATGATTTAGGGCCAGAGAGTTGGGGTGAGGGAACCCAATAAAAACGGCTGCATGATACTGCGTTGCGAGCGTATTGCAATGGTTGTTTTTCGCGCAAACGTTAACCTGGCTTGCGTACTGGCGAACTGGGGGTAAACTAGGGCCGTTTTGTTAATGTGAGATGAAAATGAGCGAACTTTTCTCCAGCCCTGATCATACGCTTGATGCGCAGGGGCTTCGTTGCCCGGAACCGGTGATGATGGTGCGTAAGACCGTGCGTACCATGCCGGTGGGCGAGACGCTGCTAATCGTGGCCGACGATCCGGCGACGACCCGCGATATTCCCGGTTTCTGCCGCTTTATGGAGCATGAACTGCTGGCGCAGGAAACCGAGGCGCTGCCGTACCGCTATTTGATCCGTAAAAGCCACTGATCCGCTTCAGGTTTCCCCGGATTGCGGCTGGCGCCTGATCCGGGCTACAACAAACCAGACCGCACTAACCTGTAGCCCGGGCCAGGCGCGTCAAGCGCCGTCCCGGGACTTGCCCTTATTTCTTACGTAACAGCCGCAGCGCGTTAGCGGTGACCAGCACCGTCGCCCCGGTATCCGCCAGCACCGCCAGCCACAGGCCGGTCAGTCCAAGCAGGGTGGTGACGAGGAAAATCCCCTTCAGACCCAGCGCGATAGCGATGTTCTGCCGGATATTGGCGTGGGTGGCGCGCGCTAGCGAAATCATTTGCGCCAGCCCGGTCAGGCGGTTATGGGTCAATGCCGCATCAGCGGTCTCCAGGGCGACGTCGGTGCCGCTGCCCATGGCGATGCCAATCGTCGCCGCTTTCATCGCCGGCGCATCGTTGATTCCGTCGCCGACCATGGCCAGCGGCGACTCGGCGTTTAGCGCGATCACTGCCTGTACTTTATCCGCAGGCAGCAGCCCGGCGCGGAACGCCAGCCCCAGTTCGCTGGCGATGGCCGCCGCCGCGCGCGGATTGTCGCCGGTCAGTATGACTCCCTGAACGCCTAACTGATGGAGTTCATCCACCGCCTGACGGGCATCGTCGCGCAGCGTATCGCGCAGCGCCAGAATCCCCAGCAGCGTCTCATCGCGCATCACCAGCACCACGGTTTGTCCGGCGCTCTCCAACTGTTGAATACGTTCATCGTACTGCGGATCGTTATTTTTCCCGGCGGCGCAAATCAGCACCTGACGACCTTCGACCTGCGCCTCAATGCCGGAGCCGGCCAGCGCGCGCTGGCCGCTGGCCAGCGGAATCACCAGCTGACGCTGCTCCGCCTCACGTACGACGGCCTGGGCTAACGGGTGGCTGGAGCCTTGCTCCACGGCGGCCGCCAGCGCCAGCAGATCGTTTTCGCCAATGTTCGCGGTCGCCATCACGGCGGTGACGCGCGGCTGGCCTATAGTCAAGGTGCCGGTTTTATCAAACGCCACCTGGCGCACGCGGCCCAGTTGCTCCAGCGCCGCGCCGCCTTTAATCAGCGCGCCGCGACGCGCCGCCACCGCCAGCCCTGAGGTAATCGCCGCCGGGGTGGAGATCACCAGCGCGCACGGACAGCCAATCAGCAGCAGCGTTAAACCTTTATAGATCCACGGCAGCCATGCGCCAGCAAACAGCAGCGGCGGAACAAGGGCTACCAGCAGCGCGACGACCATAATCGCCGGGGTATAGATGCGGCTGAAGCGATCGATAAAGCGCTCAATCGGCGCGCGGCGCTCCTCCGCTTCTTCAATCAGCTTAAGAATGCGATCGATGGCGCTGTCGCCCGGTTCGGAGAGCACCGTCAGCTGTACCAGACGATCGACGCTGGTGGCGCCGGCCGCTACGCGTTCCCCGGCGTTACGCTCCACCGGTACGGATTCACCGGTTAGCGCGCTCTCATCGAAGCTGGCGAAGGGCGAGAGCAACTGGCCATCGGCGGGCAGACGGCCCCCGGCGGCCACTTCAATCACGTCGCCGGGGCGCAGGTCGCGCTGGGCTACGGTTTCGCGTACGCCGTCTCGCACGCGGATTGCCGTGTCGGGTTTCAGCGCCATCAACGCGCTGACGCCTTGACGCGCGCGGCTGGCGGCCCAACCCTCAAGGCGTTCGCCGATTAAGAACAGCAGTAGCACCATCGCCGCTTCGGCGGTGGCGCCGATAAACAGCGCACCGATGGCGGCGACGCTCATCAGGGTTTCGATGGCGAACCAGCTTCCGCTTTTGATCAGGCGTATTGCTTGCCGGGCGACCGGCCACAGGCCGACAAGGGTGGTTGCGATGAAGGCGATTTCGCCCAGAGGAGGGTTAAACTGCTCCAGCCCCCAGCTGAGGGCCATCATTGCGACCAGGGTGATGAGCGGCAGATTCTCGCGCAGCCACGAGGTGGAGTCCTCTGTCCGGGGCGCGTTTTCATCCCGCAGCTGATAGCCCGCGGCGCGCACGGCGCTTTCGATCTGCGGACCAACGTCGCCCTCGGCGTTGACCAGCAGCTTTTCGGTGGCGAACAGCACCTGAACCTGGCTTACTCCCGGCACCTGGCGAACGGCGGTTTCAACCTTGCGGGCGCAGGCCGCGCAATCCATGCCTTCTACTAGCCAGCTAAAGCGAGCGTGACTGAACGCGTCGTTTTCAGCGGCGGTTTCGCTGCTGCAGGCGTGGTCCGCGCAGCAGCTTTCCGCAGGCTGTGCGGCAGGGGTAAATTTTAACGATGAGAATTGTGGGACTTTTTTATCCTGCGATTCTGGAGCCGACATAGGACCCTCCGGGTAATGATAATTTTCTCATTACCCAGAGGATACACTCTGGAGTCGACTCCAGAGTCAAGCGCTTAATTACAAATAGAGTGCGCGGACGATCAGGAAGTGCCCGGCGAAGTAAAACGCCGAGGAGATCGCGTTGTCAGCGCGGAAGCGGCGGCGATAATGGCTGATGAGCCAGACCGCGTTGCCGAGCAGCAGGAACGCGGCGCCAACGAAGCCGGAAAGCGCGGTGTCCGTCGGGCGAGCGAACCACAGCTCGCCAGCGAGCCAGACCATCACCAGCGTCATCGCGATAAAGGTAAACACCGGCATTCGCATCTCTTCCAGGCGCGTCCAGATGATGGCCAGCAGCAGCGCGCCGAGGATCAGCAGCACCAGCGGCAGCGGCCAGAAGAACGATAGCGTCAGCTGGCTGGCAAACCAGATGGTGTAGAGCAGATGGGAGAGAAAGAACGCCCCCACGGCGTACATCACCCGCTGCCGGGGCAGTAGGGTCAAGGCGTCGCCGACCAGCGAAGCGCAAAGCCCGGCCAGCACCAGATAGCTGATGGCGTTAAACATCGGCGCTTGCCAGGCCAGTAACAGAAGCAGGATCAGCGTGACGGGTTTAAATACCCAGCGACGCCAGGCTGGCCCACGATAGGACGCATCGACGTAAAGCCATGCGGAGAAACAGACAGCAATAAATGACCAAAGCATAGTAAGTCCCTGTATCTGTTATCATTAAGTAAGTGATTGTACTTACAGTACTGAATCTCAGTGTAGTGGTTTGCAGAGGAAGATGACAATGATAATCAAGCCACAGTATGCTTATTCCTGATAATTCCTGGGGGCAAGGTGAATGAGTAAGGTTCCGCTGTTTTTTATGGTTGCCGTTGCCATCATTGCGGTTGCCGCGTCGTATCGCTATGCGCAGCAGCGCCGCGAAAAAATGGAGAACGACGCCGCGCCGCTGTTGCAAAAACGGGTGGTGGTGAGCAATAAGCGGGAGAAGGTGATTAACGATCGCCGTTCGCGCCAGCAGACGGTGACGCCTGCCGGCAGCGAGATGCGTTATGAAGCCAGTTTCAGGCCGGAAAGCGGCGGGATGGAAATGGTTTTTCGTCTGCAGGCGCCGCAGTATCATGCGTTAAGCGTCGGCGATAAAGGCGTCCTGAGCTATAAAGGTTCGCGGTTTATGGGCTTTGCGCCAGATCCCTGAACCTTTTCCCGGCGTTACTTCTTCTTCAGGGTCGCCTTGAGTTTTTTCTGCCAGGCGACCAGTTCGAACACGCCGAAGATGAAAATACGGACCTGTTCGAAACGCCCCAGCGGCGGCATCTCTTTCGTCTGCGTCGCCTTGAGCAGCGTCAGCTGCAGGCCGTGCATCAGAATCATAAAGATTAGCGCCACGTTAACGAAGATATTCAGTGGCTTTGGGAACGGTTGAAACAGATTCAGCAATAAAAACGCCCACACGCACAGCATCAGCAAGCGGCCAAAATTAATCAGCATGGTTTTCTCCTTGGGCCTCACGTTGATAGAGACGGTAGGCGACCTGTCCGGCCACTTTTTCACGATAGACGTGCCAGTTCTCCGGCACCGGCGGTAAGCCGTTTTCGACTTCACTCTCGATGTAGATGAGCGCTTCATCGCTAAGCCAGCCGTTGTTTTCCAGCAGTTTCAGCGTCTCTTCAAGCAGCCCCTTACGAAACGGGGGATCGACAAACACAATATTGTGCGGCGCGCCCGCCTGAGCGAGAAACGCTAAAGTATTGGTGTTCACGACCTTAGCGTTGCTGGCTTTGAGGGTCGCCAGGTTTTTTTGCAGCTGCTGCGCGACGCCGCGCTCCATTTCCAGCAGCGTGGCGTTGGCCGCGTAGCGGGAGAGGGCTTCAAGGCCCAGCGCGCCGCTGCCGGCGAAGCAGTCGAGGCAGTTAGCGTCAACGATCGACGGCGCCAGCCAGTTAAATAGCGTTTCGCGTACCCGGTCGGTGGTCGGGCGCAGACCCGGGCTCTCCGGCACCGGTAATTTACGGCCCCGCCATTGCCCGCCGATAATACGGATCTGGCCGCTGCCTGCGTGGTTTGGTTTCTTCATCTCTTTGCTCTAGTCTCAACTTCCGGGCTGCTATTCTAACGATCGGCAGCGGTTGACGAAACCTTAATCCGGGGGCGGTGATGCGAGTTAAGTTAAGTGGTAGACTATCCGACTAATTTCATCATTTTTCAGCTTCCGCTGCCAACAGGCCGAAGCTGTGCCATGAATTAACAGCGAGGAGTGTAGTCGCAAATGGCGAAAGACAAAAAACGTGGCTTCTTTTCCTGGCTGGGCTTTGGCCAAAAAGAACAGGCGCAGGAAAGCGAAACAGAACAAAAAGTAGAAGCCCAGCAAGAGGTTGCAGAACCGTCTGCGGAAAGTGAAGCGCCTGTCGCTGCGCCGGAAACGGTCGACGCGCCTACGACGGAGAAACCGGACGCCGAAGCCTTTGCCGCCGAGGTGGTTGAGGTGACCGAGCAGGTCGTGGAGAGCGAACAACCGCAGGCGGTTGTCGAATCCCCGGTCGTTGAAGCAGTTGCGGAGCAGCCTGCGGTTGACGAAATTGTCGCTGAGCCGCTGATTGAAGAGGTCATTGCCGAGCCGGTAGCGGCTGAAGCCGTCGCTGAACAGACGCCGGAAGCGGTCATTACCGAACCGGAAACAGCAGTTATTGAAGAAACCGCCGTTGACCAGCCGGAACCAGACGAAACGGCAGAAGAGGCTGAGGCCGATATCACCGATGAAGAGCTGGAAGCGCAGGCTATGGCGGCGGCCGATGCGGCAGAAAACGCTAAGGAAGTGGTGCCGGACGAAACCGTCGTGACGCCGTTAGAGCAGGAAAAACCGACCAAAGAAGGTTTCTTCGCCCGCCTCAAACGCAGCCTGGTAAAAACTAAACAAAACCTCGGTTCCGGATTTATCAGTCTGTTCCGCGGTAAGAAAATCGACGATGATCTGTTTGAAGAGCTGGAAGAGCAGCTGCTGATTGCCGACGTCGGCGTGGAAACCACGCGTAAGATCATCACTAATCTGACCAACGACGCCAGCCGTAAGCAGCTGCGCGACGCCGAGGCGCTGTACGGTCTGCTGAAAGAAGAGATGGGCGATATTCTGGCGAAAGTGGATGAGCCGCTGAACGTTGAAGGCAAAACGCCGTTTGTGATTCTGATGGTCGGCGTCAACGGCGTCGGTAAAACCACCACCATCGGTAAGCTGGCGCGTCAGTTCGAGCAGCAGGGCAAGTCGGTGATGCTGGCGGCGGGCGATACTTTCCGCGCGGCGGCGGTAGAGCAGCTTCAGGTTTGGGGGCAACGTAACCATATTCCGGTGATTGCCCAGCATACCGGCGCGGACTCGGCATCGGTCATTTTCGATGCCATCCAGGCGGCGAAGGCGCGCAATATTGACGTCCTGATTGCCGATACTGCGGGCCGTCTGCAGAATAAATCGCACCTGATGGAAGAACTGAAGAAGATTGTCCGCGTCATGAAAAAACTCGATGTCGATGCGCCGCATGAAGTTATGCTGACCATTGACGCCAGCACCGGGCAGAACGCGATTAGCCAGGCCAAACTGTTCCACGAAGCGGTTGGACTGACCGGTATCACCTTGACTAAGCTGGATGGTACCGCCAAGGGCGGGGTTATCTTCTCGGTTGCCGATCAGTTCGGTATTCCGATTCGCTACATCGGTGTTGGCGAACGTATTGAAGATCTGCGTCCGTTTAATGCGGGCGACTTTATTGAGGCACTTTTTGCCCGAGAGGATTAAAAATGATTCGCTTTGAACAAGTCAGCAAAGCCTATCTCGGTGGGAGGCAAGCGCTGCAGGGGGTGACTTTCCACCTGCAGGCGGGCGAGATGGCGTTTCTGACCGGCCATTCCGGCGCGGGGAAAAGTACCCTGCTGAAGCTTATCTGCGGTATCGAACGGCCCAGCGCCGGCAAAATCCTCTTCGGCGGCCATGATATCAGCCGCCTGAAGAGCCGCGAGGTGCCGTTTTTGCGCCGTCAGATTGGCATGATTTTCCAGGACCATCATCTGCTGATGGACCGTACCGTTTACGATAATGTGGCGATCCCGCTGATTATCGCCGGCGCCAGCGGCGATGATATCCGTCGTCGCGTCTCGGCGGCGCTGGATAAAGTCGGGCTGCTGGACAAAGCGAAAAACCTGCCGATTCAGCTTTCAGGCGGTGAACAACAGCGCGTGGGCATCGCCCGCGCGGTGGTCAATAAACCCGCGGTCCTGCTGGCGGATGAACCGACCGGTAACCTCGATGAGGCGCTGTCGGAAGGGATCTTACGTCTGTTTGAAGAGTTTAACCGCGTTGGGGTGACGGTGCTGATGGCGACGCATGACCTGGGGCTTATATCCAGTCGTCCGTACCGCGTCCTGTCCCTCAGCGAGGGGCATATGCATGGAGGCCACATCGGTGAATAAGCGCGAGGCAATGAACCACATTCGCCGATTCGGCAATCGATTCGACCGTTTCCGCAATGCGGGCGGGGCGGGTGGTAGCGGCGGACGCAATGGGTCGAAGCGGCCAAAAGCCGCGCCGAATCCGGCTTCCCGTAAGAGCAACGTATTCAATGAGCAGGTGCGCTACGCCTGGCACGGCGCGGTACAGGATCTGAAAAGTACGCCGCTGGCGACGTTCCTGACGGTGATGGTGATCGCCATTTCGTTGACCTTGCCGAGCGTGTGCTACATGGTCTACAAAAACGTCAGCACCGCAGCGTCGCAGTATTACCCCACGCCGCAAATCACCGTTTATCTGGAAAAAACGCTGGATGACGATGCGGCTGCCCGGGTAGTCGGCCAGCTGCAGGCGGAGCAGGGCGTCGAGAAGGTTAACTATCTGTCGCGTGATGAAGCCCTTGGCGAATTCCGCAACTGGTCTGGCTTTGGCGGCGCGCTGGATATGCTGGAAGAGAACCCGCTGCCGGCGGTAGCGATCGTGGTGCCGAAGATTGATTTCCAGAGCGTTGAGGCGCTGAACACGCTGCGCGACCGCGTGAGCCACGTTCAGGGCGTTGATGAAGTGCGTATGGATGACAGCTGGTTTGCGCGCCTCTCGTCGCTCACCGGGCTGGTCGGACGCGTGTCGGCGATGATCGGCGTACTGATGGTGGCGGCGGTCTTCCTGGTGATCGGCAACAGCGTACGTCTGAGCATCTTCGCCCGTCGCGATACCATTAACGTGCAGAAACTGATTGGCGCGACCGACGGCTTCATTCTGCGTCCGTTCCTTTACGGCGGAGCGCTGCTGGGGTTCTCCGGCGCGTTTCTGTCGCTGATCTTGTCGGAAATTATGGTCATGCGCCTGTCGTCGGCGGTTACCGAAGTGGCGAAAGTCTTCGGCACGCAGTTTGAACTCAGCGGCTTAGGCTTTGACGAGTGCCTGCTGATGCTGATTGTTTGCTCGATGATTGGCTGGGTCGCCGCCTGGCTGGCAACCGTTCAACATTTACGTCACTTTACTCCCGAGTAGTAAAAATCTGGTATAATCTTTCCCTGCACTGAATATCTCTCTGCAGGGAAAGAGTCCCTGTCGACGCTTCCCTAAACTTCATGACCATGTCACATTTTGTGCGTAATCTATTCACATCATTGCATGGAACTTGTGGATAAAATCACTGTCTGATACTAATGTGAGTGATATTCTCGTTGCTCATCAATGCTGGCATGTTTGTTGCTCCGTTGTGAGGACAGAATGATGCCAGAAGATATCGATTGAGAGGATTTGAATGACCAAAGATATGCAAACTTTAGCCTTAGCCCCCGTTGGTAACCTGGAATCGTACATCCGGGCTGCTAACACTTGGCCGATGTTATCGGCTGATGAAGAGCGGGAGCTTGCTGAAAAGCTGCATTACCAGGGCGATCTGGAAGCAGCGAAAAAGCTGATCCTGTCTCACCTGCGCTTTGTTGTTCATATTGCTCGTAACTACTCGGGCTATGGCCTGCCGCAGGCGGATCTGATTCAGGAAGGCAACATTGGCCTGATGAAAGCCGTGCGCCGTTTTAACCCGGAAGTGGGCGTGCGTCTGGTTTCCTTCGCCGTGCACTGGATCAAAGCGGAAATTCATGAATACGTGCTGCGTAACTGGCGTATCGTGAAGGTCGCGACCACGAAAGCACAGCGTAAGTTGTTCTTTAACCTGCGTAAAACCAAGCAGCGTCTGGGCTGGTTTAATCAGGATGAAGTCGAAATGGTTGCCCGCGAGCTGGGCGTGTCGAGCAAAGACGTGCGTGAGATGGAGTCACGTATGGCGGCGCAGGACATGACCTTTGACATGTCTTCGGATGATGAGTCCGATAGCCAGCCGATGGCGCCGGTACTCTATCTGCAGGATAAAACGTCTAACTTTGCCGATGGCATCGAAGACGATAACTGGGAAGAGCAGGCGGCGAACAAGCTGACCGACGCGATGCAGGGTCTTGACGAACGTAGCCAGGACATCATCCGCGCCCGCTGGTTGGACGAAGACAACAAGTCCACGCTCCAGGAGCTGGCAGACCGCTACGGCGTGTCGGCTGAACGTGTGCGCCAGCTTGAAAAGAACGCCATGAAAAAACTGCGCGCCGCTATCGAAGCCTAATCTGAGCGCCAGCCCCCCGATAACGCCCCACATTACGTTGGGGCGTTTTGTTTTTCTGCCTCCGCCAGCGCCTGTGGGCAGTGCATTTTCAGACACTCAAGCAGGATGTTGAACGCCGGCTCCATCTGCGTTTCCGGCTGCGAAGCAAAGCCCATCAACAGCCCTTTCTTGCGTTGCGTTGTCAGGTAATAGCGTGACAGCGGACGCACTAAGATATTGCGCGCGTTGGCGTCGCGGGCAATCGCCACGTCATCCGCCTCATCCGGCAAATTCAGTATTAGATGTAGTCCGGCATTATCGCTGAAGTCCGACAGCGCGTGCGGCCCGCAGTGCCGCTGAATCAGCTCGGTCAAAAAGACGCGGCGGCGGCTGTAGAGCAGGCGCATGCGGCGAATATGCGCCGAGTAATGACCGGCGTTGATAAATTCCGCCAGCGCCAGCTGGATAAGCGAATGGCCGCCGCGATAGAGCTCGGCATGGGCGTTTTTGAGTTCAGCCGCCAACGGTCGAGGCAGCACGACATAGCCAAGCCGCAGTCCAGGGTAGAGCGTTTTACTGAACGTACCGACGTAGACCACCGGCGCTTCGGGGACTAAACCCTGTAGCGCCGGGATCGGCTGGCCGGAAAAGCGAAACTCGCTGTCGTAATCATCTTCCACAATCCAGCTGTCGTGCTGATGGGCTAGCGTAAGCAGGCGCTGTCGGCGCTCAAGGCTCATTACCGCGCCGAGGGGATACTGATGGGATGGCGTAACGAAGATCAGCCGCGGGGCTTCGGCTATGCTTTCGGGCGGGCACAGGCCGCTGGCATCAACCACCACGGGCTCGGCCCGCACTTCATTCATCGCCAGCACATGGCGAATGCCCCAGTAGGACGGTTCCTCCACCCAGGCGAGATCGCCGCGGTCGCACAGCATGCGGGTAATCAGGTCGATCGCCTGGTGGATCCCTTCGGTGATAAGAATTTGATCTGCCTGACACTGAACGCCGCGCGCTACTCTCAGATAGTCCACCAATGCGTGCTGTAGCTCGGCCGTTCCGCCGTTACAGCTGTAGCTGAGCTGTTCCGGTTTTGGACGGCGGCTGATACGCGCCTGGATTTTACTGAACAGCGGATGGGGAAACGCGTTGACGTCCGGTACGCCGGGGATAAACGCCCCCCACTGACGCGGGCTGGCGCTGACCTGTCCCAGCAGATGCTGGCCGCGCCTGGAGATAGGCGCGCTGGCTGCGGGCGCCGGGCTGCTTTCACTGGCGCTGCTGGCGGGAAGGAACATATCGGGCAGCGTTTTCGCGACGAATGTTCCGCTGCCGCGGCGGGATACGACGTACCCCTCGGCCAGTAATTGTTCGTAAACTGTTAAAATTGTGTTGCGAGACATTCTCAGCTCCCCCGCCAGATCCCGCGATGGCGGTAGGCGGCTATGGGGCGGCAGAGAACCATCCAGAATGGCGTGGCGAATCGCCTTGTAAAGGCGCTTGTGCAGGAGCGGATCGGTTTCTTTCTGCAATCTGACCAGCACCATGTCTGCGATGAGCGAACGCAATTGGATCCCTCAGATAATCTTAATTGGTACTCGATTATAGGGCCAAATCCTGTGTAAATAAACGACATAGTTTCGGATTTGTTGCGATAACGTGACACACATGACAGGAGATTCCCGGTGAAAAGTTCAGAACTGAATCAGCGTCGCCAGCAGGCGACTCCGCGCGGTGTAGGGGTAATGTGCAGCTACTTTGTTGAGAAAGCAGAGAACGCTACGCTGTGGGATATTGAAGGGAATGAGGTGATTGATTTCGCCGCCGGCATTGCGGTGCTGAATACCGGCCATCGGCACCCTAAAATCATTGCCGCCGTTGAACAGCAGCTACAGGCCTTTACCCATACTGCTTATCAGATTGTCCCGTACGAAAGCTACGTCACGCTGGCCGAGCGGATTAACGAGCTGGCGCCGATTGACGGTCAGGCAAAAACGGCGTTCTTTACCACCGGGGCGGAAGCGGTTGAAAACGCGGTGAAAATTGCGCGCGCTTATACTGGTCGTCCGGGTCTGATTACCTTCGGCGGCGGATTCCACGGCCGTACTTTCATGACCATGGCGCTGACCGGCAAAGTGGCGCCTTATAAGATTGGTTTCGGCCCGTTCCCGGGCTCGGTTTATCACGCCGTCTACCCTAATGCTGCCCATAGCATTACCACCGCTGACGCGATGAAAAGCCTGGATCGTATTTTTAAAGCCGATATCGCGGCCGACCAGGTGGCGGCGATTGTTCTGGAGCCGATTCAGGGCGAAGGCGGCTTTAACGTCGCCCCGCCTGAGTTTATGCAGGCGCTGCGCGCGCTGTGCGATACCCACGGCATTCTGCTGATTGCCGATGAAGTACAAACCGGCTTTGCACGCACCGGCAAGCTGTTTGCGATGCAGCACTATGATGTGAAACCTGACCTGATGACGATGGCTAAAAGTCTGGCCGGCGGTTTCCCGCTCTCCGGCGTGGTCGGTCGCGCCGAGGTGATGGATGCACCTGCGCCGGGCGGCCTGGGCGGTACCTATGCCGGTAACCCACTGGCGGTCGCGGCTGCGCATGCGGTGCTGGACGTGATTGAAGAAGAGCAGCTGTGCCAGCGCGCTGAGCGCTTAGGCAGTCATCTGAAAGAGGTGCTGAATCAGGCACGTCAAAGCTGCCCGGCCATTGCGGACGTACGCGGCCAGGGGTCGATGGTGGCGGTGGAGTTTAACGATCCGCAAACCGGCGAGCCGTCGCCGGAGATCACTCGTCAAATCCAGCAAAAAGCCCAAGAGAACGGACTGCTGCTGCTAAGCTGCGGCGTCTACGGCAACGTCATTCGCTTCCTCTATCCGTTAACGATTCCGGATGCGCAGTTTACGAAGGCGCTGGATATTTTGGCCCGCGTGCTGAAGGGCTAGTCAGTCTTACATCCATCTGCGGCGGTAGGGAAGCCCAACAGAAACAGGAAGCCGCAGTCTGGTTATTCATGCTCAGCGTGAGTGGTATTTCACCCTGATATCACCTTTTTTCCGGCAGCGCATGTTGCCGGAATAAAACGGAAAATATTATGTCTGACAACTCCACCTTTTCTTCGGTTCTGACGAGCCGGGAACGTACCGCTGTACCTGCAAAATCCCTCAGTTTCATCGAAGGCGTGTCGATGATCGTCGGCACCAATATCGGTGCTGGGGTGCTATCCATCGCCTATGCCTCCAGCAAAGCGGGCTTTCTGCCGCTGCTGTTTTGGCTCGTTGTTGTCGGTAGCCTGACGACTATTACCATGCTCTATGTCGCAGAGTCGACGCTGCGTACCCGCAAGCATTTACAGCTCAGCGGCCTGTCGCAGCGCTATGTTGGCCGCTTCGGGGCATTGATGATGTTCCTCTCCGTTTGCGTCAACAGCGTCGGCGCGCTGACGGCTTATATGACCGGCAGCGGTAAACTCCTGCATTCGTTATTCGGCATCTCGCCTGCCCTGGGCAGCGCACTGTTTTTTATTCCGGCGGCCGGGGTGCTTTATCTTGGCCTGAAGGCGATTGGCCGGGGTGAGAAATTCATCAGTATCGGCATGGTCGTTATGATAACCATTTTGGTTGCCGCGACGTTGCTGAAAGAAACCGCGAGCGTGAGTTATTTACTTGAAGGTAACTGGCTGTATATGGTGCCAGTGTTTAATGTGGTCGCGTTCTGCTTCTCCGCGCAGTATATCGTGCCGGAAATGGCGCGCGGTTTCGCCGATAAACCGGAGAAACTGCCGAAGGCCATTATGGTGGGGATGGTGTTAACCTTTTGCCTGCTGGCCCTGGTCCCGCTCTCGGTGATTGCATTAAGCGGGCTGGATAATATTTCTGATGTGGCGACCATTTCATGGGGAAGGGCGCTCGGCGAGTGGGCCTTCTTCTCGGCAAACCTCTTTGCGCTCTGCGCGATGCTGACCTCCTATTGGGGACTGGGTGGAAGCTTCCTGACCAATATCTTCGATCAGTTTCGCTTGGGCAACGACGAGCAGCCGTTCAAACGCTTTAAGGTGCTGCTCGTGGTCGCCGTGCCGCCTTTTATTCTGGCCTACAGCGGGATGGTGTCTTTCGTGAACGCGCTCTATTTTGCCGGGGTATTTAGCGGGGTGATTTTGTCCATCATGCCGATCCTGATCCTGAAAGGTTCACGGCGGCAGGGGGATATCACTCCCGGTTGGACCTGCCCGGCGCTGATAACGCACCCATTCATCCAGATCTTCATCGTATTGCTCTATCTTTGCAGCGCCGTCTACGCCATCGCTTCTGCCTTTGGCTATCTGCCCGCGGGCTGGTAGTCGCGTTGCTCATGCCACCGCGTTCGGTTTATTCCGGCGCGGGTTTTTATTTGTCACTTATCTGTTACATACTCCGCAATTTTATCGTTTCCAATTCTCCTGAATGACGGTATGTTTAGCATAGTGTGCTGCAAAAGCGCAGGCAGCAGACCCTAATCTAACTATCATATGCTTTTCTTATGTGTCTAATTAGAATAATGCGCTAACAAACAACATCACAACAAATGCAAAAACCATAATAATGGGGAGCCTCAGGATGAATATGAAGGGTAAAGCGTTACTGGCAGGATGTATTGCCTTAATCATGAGCGGTACGGCAATGGCCGAAGATATCAAAGTCGCCGTCGTTGGCGCGATGTCCGGTCCGGTAGCGCAGTACGGCGATCAGGAATTTACTGGCGCTGAGCAGGCCATTGCCGATATCAACGCCAAAGGCGGCATCAAAGGTAATAAGCTGCAGATGGTAAAATACGACGACGCCTGTGACCCGAAACAAGCGGTTGCCGTCGCTAACAAAGTGATTAACGACGGTATCAAATACGTTATCGGCCACCTGTGCTCTTCTTCCACCCAGCCGGCGTCTGATATCTATGAAGATGAAGGCGTGCTAATGATCACCCCGGCAGCAACCGCGCCGGAGCTGACGGCTCGCGGCTATCACCTGATTCTGCGCACTACCGGTCTGGACTCCGATCAGGGGCCAACCGCCGCCAAATTTATTCTGGAAAAAGTGAAGCCGCAGCGCATCGCGATTGTCCACGACAAGCAGCAGTACGGCGAAGGTCTGGCCCGCGCGGTGCAGGACAACCTGAAGAAGGGCGGCGCCAACGTGGTGTTCTTTGACGGCATTACCGCCGGTGAGAAAGACTTCTCAACCCTGGTGGCGCGTCTGAAGAAAGAGAACATCGACTTCGTCTACTACGGCGGCTACCACCCGGAGATGGGGCAGATCCTGCGTCAGTCTCGCGCCGCTGGCCTGAAAACGCAGTTTATGGGACCGGAAGGGGTAGCGAACGTGTCCCTGTCTAATATCGCGGGCGCTTCTGCGGAAGGTATGCTGGTGACCAAGCCGAAAAACTACGACCAGGTTCCGGCTAACAAACCCATCGTAGATGCGATCAAAGCGAAGAAACAGGATCCAAGCGGCGCGTTCGTGTGGACCACCTATGCCGCGCTGCAGTCGCTGGAAGCAGGTCTGAATCAGTCTGACGATCCGGCAGAAATCGCCAAATATCTGAAAGGGGCAACGGTTGAGACCGTGATGGGGCCGCTCACCTGGAACGAGAAGGGCGATCTGAAGGGCTTCGAGTTCGGCGTGTTTACCTGGCATGCTAATGGTACGGCGACCGACGCCAAATAATTTAACCTGCGCCTTTCACGCCGCAGATGCGTTGTCTGCGCCCCTCAACCCCGGTCACTTACTGATGTAAGCTCCCGGGGATTTCGGGTCTTGACGCCTTTCTGCAACGCGAAATGCTGGGTTAAATGAAAGGGTCTTTCACGCCGCAGATGCGTTGTCTGCGCCCCTCAACCCCGGTCACTTACTGATGTAAGCTCCCGGGGATTTCGGGTCTTGACGCCTTCCTGCAACGCGAAATGCTGGGTTAAATGAAAGGGTCTTTCACGCCGCAGATGCGTTGTCTGCGCCCCTCAACCCCGGTCACTTACTGATGTAAGCTCCCGGGGATTTCGGGTCTTGACGCCTTTCTGCAACGCGAAATGCTGGGTTAAATCCGTTGATCCTTTCCTCTTCGCATAGGCGAGGATAAACGTAAAAGCAAAAAGGCAACGTAAGTTGCCTTTTTAGTCGGTAGCCCGGGTAAGGCGTTACGCCGCAACCCGGGGAATGCGCCGGGGTTGATGCATTGGTGCGGTTTCTTCCCGGGTCACGCTGTGCTTACCCGGGTTACAGTCTGGTGCGGTCTGGTTTTTTGGAGCCCGGATAAGGCGTTCAGCCGCAATCCGGGAATGTTCGGCCTTCTTTCGCCGATTTATTGCTTTTTTACCCAACCGCCGGTTTGCGCGTTAAAGCCCAGCGCCTGCATAAACGCCGCCATCACGCCGCGGTCTTCCACGTCGGCATCCGCGATGCGCCAGCTGCCGATCTCTGGATTATCCCTTAGCACCTCTTCCACTAAATATTGTCCGACGCCGCGACGGCGGGTCACTTCACGCACGCACAGCGCGCCGAGCTCGCCCTCAACGCCGTTCAGCGTTACGCGAACCGCTGCCAGCAGGCGCTCATTAAAGCGGGCGGCATAAATACGATGGTTCTCATCCAGCGCCAGCGCCGCGAGATCCTGCGACGGCCAGATTTTACCTAAGTCGATGCGATCCTGATCGCTGAAGTGCTGTAAACGAATAATGGTCAGTTTCATACGCGAGGGTCCAGTCAAAACAGAGTCGTTAGTGTATCCAAATTCCCTGCCAGGCGGAGCGCCGTTTTTTGCCTGTTCATCAGGGGATTCGTTTTCCTGGAAGGTGCTGGGTAGAGCAATTCATCATGGATCGAAAAATAAGCAGAATTTTAACCTGATATGTAGCGTTTTATTCCGCCTTATGTATCGTTATTTTATGCTGTTTACTGGACTTTTTTTGTTTATCTTCCGGTAAATACAGAATATTATCTTTGCTTAATCGCCTGAAAAATAGAGATTTTACTCTGTATTCAGGCAAAAAACCTCGCTAAACCATTAAAGATAATGGTAAAAGTAGCGTTGTTTAATAAAAGTACAGAATGCTTTTTAACCATAAAAATACAAAATATTTACACCACATCACGAACGGGGTTCTGCAGCATGAAAAGGAACGCGAAAACGGTTATCGCGGGGTTAGTCGCACTGGCGATGTCCCAGGCGGCTTTTGCCAAAGATATTAAGGTCGCCGTTGTTGGCGCGATGTCTGGCCCGGTAGCCCAGTGGGGCGATATGGAATTCAATGGCGCACGCCAGGCGATCAAAGATATTAACGCCCAGGGCGGCATCAAGGGCGATAAGCTGGTTGCCGTGGAGTACGATGACGCCTGCGACCCGAAACAGGCCGTTGCGGTGGCGAACAAAATCGTCAATGACGGCATTCAGTACGTTATCGGCCACCTGTGCTCTTCTTCCACTCAGCCGGCATCCGATATCTATGAAGATGAAGGCATTCTGATGATCTCCCCGGGAGCGACCAATCCGGAGCTGACACAGCGCGGCTATCAATACATCATGCGTACCGCCGGTCTGGACTCTTCGCAGGGGCCGACCGCCGCAAAATACATCATGGAAAACGTCAAACCGCAGCGTATTGCTATCATTCATGATAAGCAGCAGTACGGCGAAGGTCTGGCGCGTTCTGTCCAGGAAAGCCTGAAAAAAGGCGGCGCGAATATCGTCTTCTTCGACGGCATTACCGCCGGTGAAAAAGACTTCTCCGCGCTGCTGGCGCGTCTGAAAAAAGAGAATATTGACTTCGTTTACTACGGCGGCTACTACCCGGAAATGGGCCAGATGCTGCGCCAGGCGCGCTCCGTGGGCCTGAAAACCGTGTTTATGGGCCCGGAAGGCGTGGGTAACGCGTCGCTGTCCAACATCGCGGGCGATGCGGCGGAAGGCATGCTGGTCACGATGCCGAAACGCTATGACCAGGACCCGGCCAACAGCGCTATCGTTGACGCGCTCAAAGCAGAGAAGAAAGACCCGAGCGGTCCGTATGTCTGGATCACCTACGCCGCCGTGCAGTCTCTGGCGCAGGCGATGGACCGGGCCGGAAGCCAGGCGCCGCTGGATTTAATCAAAGATCTGAAAGCTCACGGCGCGAAAACCGTGATTGGGCCGCTGAATTGGGACGAAAAAGGCGATTTGAAGGGATTTGAGTTTGGTGTCTTCCAGTGGCACGCGGACGGGTCATCCACCCTCGCGAAATAAGCCATAAGACAAGTTATCCCACCGCCCGCGCAAAGCGGGCGGGTAGAAAAAGGTTACCTTATGTCCGAGCAGTTTCTCTATTTTCTGCAGCAGATGTTTAACGGCGTCACGCTGGGAAGCACCTACGCGCTGATTGCCATCGGCTATACCATGGTTTACGGCATTATCGGCATGATCAACTTCGCCCACGGCGAGGTCTATATGATTGGCAGCTACGTCTCCTTCATGATCATTGCCGCCCTGATGATGATGGGCATTGATACTAGCTGGCTGCTGGTTGCCGCCGGATTCGTCGGCGCTATCGTCATTGCCAGCGCCTACGGCTGGAGTATCGAACGCGTGGCCTACCGGCCCGTGCGCAGCTCCAAACGCCTGATTGCGCTGATCTCCGCCATCGGGATGTCTATCTTCCTGCAAAACTACGTCAGCCTGACGGAAGGTTCGCGCGATGTCGCGCTGCCAAGCCTGTTTAACGGCCAGTGGACGGTGGGCAGCAGCGACAATTTCTCCGCGACCATTACCACCATGCAGCTGGTTATCTGGGTAGTGACGTTTATCGCTATGCTGGCGCTGACGCTGTTCATCCGCTATTCCCGTATGGGGCGCGCCTGCCGCGCCTGCGCTGAAGACCTGAAAATGGCCAGCCTGCTCGGGATCAACACCGACCGCGTAATTGCGCTGACGTTTGTTATCGGCGCGGCAATGGCGGCGGTTGCCGGCGTTCTGCTCGGTCAGTTCTACGGCGTGATCAACCCGTACATCGGCTTTATGGCCGGGATGAAGGCCTTCACCGCCGCGGTTCTTGGCGGTATCGGCAGTATTCCTGGGGCGATGATCGGCGGGCTGATCCTCGGTATCGCCGAAGCGCTCTCTTCTGCCTATCTCAGCACGGAATATAAAGACGTGGTCTCCTTCGCGCTGCTGATCCTGGTTCTGCTGGTGATGCCTACCGGTATCCTGGGTCGTCCGGAGGTAGAAAAAGTATGAAACCGATGCATTTTGCGATGGCGCTGCTGTCCGCGGTGATGTTCTTTATCCTCGCGGGCGTCTTTATGGGCGTGCAGCTGGAGCTGGACGGCACCAAACTGGTGGTGGATACCGCCGCCGATATCCGCTGGCAGTGGATCTATATCGGTACCGCAGTGGTCTTCTTCTTCCAGTTGCTGCGTCCTGTTTTCCAGAAAACCATTAAGAACGTCTCTGGGCCGAAGTTTATTCTGCCGGCTATCGACGGTTCGACGGTAAAACAGAAGCTGTTTCTGATCGCCCTGCTGGTTATCGCCGTGGCGTGGCCGTTTATGGTGTCGCGCGGGACGGTGGATATCGCTACCCTGACGATGATCTATATCATCCTCGGCCTGGGACTCAACGTGGTGGTGGGGCTTTCCGGCCTGCTGGTGCTGGGCTACGGCGGTTTCTACGCCATCGGCGCCTATACCTTCGCGCTGCTGAACCACTATTACGGTCTGGGCTTCTGGACCTGCCTGCCGCTGGCGGGGCTGGTTTCGGCAGCGGCGGGCTTCCTGCTTGGCTTCCCGGTTCTGCGCCTGCGCGGCGACTATCTGGCGATTGTGACGCTCGGTTTCGGTGAAATCGTGCGCATCCTGCTGCTCAACAACACCGAAATAACCGGCGGTCCGAACGGTATCAGCCAGATCCCGAAACCGACGCTGTTCGGTCTTGAATTTAGCCGCAGCGCCCGCGAAGGCGGCTGGGATACGTTCAGCAATTTCTTCGGCGTGAAGTACGACCCCTCCGATCGCGTGATTTTCCTCTATCTGGTCGCTTTGCTGCTGGTGGTGTTAAGCCTGTTCGTGATTAACCGCCTGCTGCGGATGCCGCTGGGCCGCGCGTGGGAAGCGCTGCGCGAAGATGAGATCGCCTGTCGCTCGCTGGGCCTCAGCCCGACGCGCATCAAGCTGACCGCCTTTACCATCAGCGCCGCGTTTGCCGGTTTTGCCGGAACCCTGTTCGCCGCCCGTCAGGGCTTCGTCAGCCCGGAATCCTTTACCTTCGCCGAGTCGGCCTTTGTGCTGGCGATTGTGGTTCTCGGCGGTATGGGTTCGCAGTTCGCGGTGATCCTGGCGGCGGTTCTGCTGGTCGTCTCGCGCGAGCTGATGCGTGATTTCAATGAATACAGCATGCTGATGCTGGGTGCGCTGATGGTACTGATGATGATCTGGCGTCCGCAGGGGCTTCTGCCGATGACCCGTCCACAGCTGAAGCTGAAAAATGGGCAGGCCAAAGAAGGAGAGCAGGCATGAGTCAGCCATTATTATCCGTAAACGGTCTGATGATGCGTTTTGGCGGCCTGCTGGCGGTCAACAACGTGTCGCTGGAGTTGCGCGAGCGGGAAATCGTTTCGCTTATCGGCCCTAACGGCGCGGGCAAAACCACCGTCTTCAACTGCCTGACTGGTTTCTACAAGCCAACCGGCGGCACCATTATGCTGCGTGACCAGCATCTGGAAGGGTTGCCGGGGCAGCAGATCGCCCGCATGGGCGTCGTGCGAACTTTCCAGCACGTGCGTCTGTTCCGCGAAATGACGGTGATTGAAAACCTGCTGGTGGCGCAGCATCAGCAGTTGAAAACCGGTGTTTTCTCCGGCCTGCTGAAGACGCCATCCTTCCGCCGCGCCCAGAGCGAAGCGCTCGATCGCGCCGCGACCTGGCTTGAACGTATCGGCCTGCTTGAGCACGCCAACCGGCAGGCCAGCAACCTGGCCTACGGCGACCAGCGTCGTCTGGAGATTGCCCGCTGTATGGTGACTCAGCCGGAAATCCTGATGCTGGATGAACCGGCGGCGGGGCTGAACCCGAAAGAGACCAAAGAGCTGGACGAACTGATCGCCGAGCTGCGCAGCCATCACAACACCACTATCCTGCTGATTGAGCACGATATGAAGCTGGTGATGGGCATTTCCGACCGTATTTACGTGGTAAACCAGGGCACGCCGCTGGCCAACGGTACGCCGGAAGAGATCCGCAACAACCCGGATGTGATCCGCGCATACCTTGGTGAGGCATAAGATGGAAAAAGTGATGTTATCTTTTGACAACGTCAGCGCGCACTACGGCAAGATCCAGGCGCTGCACAACGTCAGCCTGCATATCAATCAGGGAGAGATTGTCACCCTGATTGGCGCGAACGGCGCGGGGAAAACCACCCTGTTGGGCACCCTGTGCGGCGACCCGCGCGCCTCCAGCGGACGCGTGGTGTTCGACGGTAAAGATATTACCGACTGGCAGACGGCGAAAATCATGCGTGAAGCGGTGGCGATTGTTCCGGAAGGGCGTCGCGTCTTCTCGCGGATGACGGTGGAAGAGAACCTGGCGATGGGCGGTTTCTTTGCCGACCGCGACCAGTTCCAGACCCGCATCAAGTGGGTCTATGAGCTGTTTCCGCGCCTGCATGAGCGTCGGGTTCAGCGGGCGGGCACCATGTCCGGCGGCGAGCAGCAGATGCTGGCCATCGGTCGCGCGCTGATGAGCCAGCCGCGCCTGCTGCTGCTGGATGAGCCTTCGCTCGGTCTGGCGCCGATCATCATTCAGCAAATCTTCGACACCATTGAACAGCTGCGCGAGCAGGGGATGACCATCTTCCTCGTCGAGCAGAACGCCAACCAGGCGCTGAAGCTGGCCGACCGCGGCTACGTGCTGGAAAACGGCCACGTGGTGCTGGAGGATACCGGCGACGCGCTGCTGGCTAACGAAGCGGTACGCAGCGCCTATCTGGGCGGTTAGTGAAGTCAAAACGCCCGGCGTCTGCCGGGCGTTTTGCTGGATCCCTACAGCTCCAGAGAGCGCTTCCACAACATAAAATCAAACTGTTCGAGCGCATCCGCTTTAGTGCGCCAGGTTCCGCTGGCGGTGGCGATGATTTTCTCAAACAGGCCGTCGGCGATATCCGCCAGCGGCGTACCTTCGATAATCGGCCCGCAGTCATAATCAATAATATCCGGCATCTTTTTTGCCAGCGCGGAGTTGGTTGAAACCTTAAGCACTGGAACGATAGGGTTCCCCGTCGGCGTACCTAACCCGGTTGAGAAGATCACCACATTGCATCCCGCCGCGACCAGGCCCGTTACCGCGTCCACATCGTTGCCCGGCGTGCAGACCAGCGAAAGGCCGCTTTCTCCCATCGGTTCGGCATAGTCGCATACCGCGCTTACCGGCGCCCTGCCGCCTTTTTTCGCCGCGCCGGCGGATTTGATGGCGTCAGTGATCAGCCCATCGGCAATGTTTCCCGGGCTGGGGTTATCGGCGATGGTGGTGCCGAAGAAGTTCGCGACATGCTCATAGTTTTTCATCAGCGACAGAAACTTCTCTTTCAGCTCGCGGGTCGCGCAGCGCTGAACGATATCCCCTTCCGCGCCGCACAGCTCCGGGAATTCCGCCAGCCCCGACGCGCCGCCGAGGGCGACAAGACGATCTGACACTTCGCCCATCGCCGGGTTTGCGCTGATCCCCGAGAAGCCGTCAGAGGCGCCGCACTTCACGCCGATTTTGAGGTGGGAGAGCGGGACGTCCTGCCGCTCGGCGACAGGGGCTTCGCGGATCGCGTTATAGGTTTCGGTCAACGCATCCTGCATCATTTTTTCTTCGCTACTCCAGTCCTGCTGCCTGAAGTAAATAATCGGTTTGCTGAAGTTCGGGTTACGCTTCGCCAGCGCGGCGTTGAAATCGACAATTCGCGCTTTTTCACAGCCCAGGGCAAAGACCGTCACCCCAAGAACGTTGGGATGATCGGAATAGGCGGCCAGCACGTCGCACATGGTCATGCTGTCCGAAGTGGCACCGCCGCAGCCGGAGTTGACGGTAATACAGCGGATGCCGTCAAGATGCGGGAAGGGTAGATGCCGGGTATCGTTTAAGGCCCCCGCCGAGGTCACCTGGCGAGCAAAATTTTTCAGGCCATTATTTGCGTAGCCGAGGGCATCGTTTAGCGCATCGGTGACGCGCTGAACGTTGCGGTTTTCACAGAATACCAGCGGAATGACCAGCCAGTAGTTCGCGGTGGCGACCCGGCCATCTTCGCGAACGATCCCCTTAAACGTCCGCTGCTGCCAGGCGGAAACATCCGGCTGCTGCCAGTCATAGGGAGCGACATCGTCAAGTGAAACCGGGGCCGCGTAGTGTTTGATATTCTCCGTGGTAATGGCTTCGCCGCGGGTAATAGGCCGCGTCGCTTTGCCGACCGGTACGCCGTACAGCGACACGATATCGCCGGGCGCAATATCCTCGGTGGCGAATTTATGTTTGGCTTTGACATCGCTACGCAGAATGTAGGCTTCATCGTTCCAGTTCACCTGCTGCTCTTTGCGCAAGTCCTGCAGCGCAACGATCAGGTTATCGGTAGGGTCAATTTTTAAGATGGTCTGCATGTTATTTATCCTTTGTTATACGCGCGTCAGGACTTAGTGGTGGGAGACCGCAACGCCGTTTGTCGCTTTTCTGCCCGCGAGGGCGGCAATCAGCAGCGCGCAGCAGACGGTGATGAGCGACAGGGCGACCAGACCCGCCGAATCGTTGCCAAAGAAGGCATCGACCTCAACGCGAATCAGCGGCGCGAGGAAGCTGCAAAATGCGCCCATGGTGGTGCAAAAGCCGATACTGGCGGCCAGCGCTGAGCCTGACACAATCTGCGCCGGGAAAGTCCAGAAGATAGGTTGCACGGAGAGGAAGCCAATGGCCGACAGCGAGAGCGCGGCAATGGCGAGTACCGGGCCGGACCAGGCGGAAACAAACAGCCCCAGCGCCGCCGCCAGCATACAGATGACCGAAATCAGGACCCGGCGGGCCGGCATTTTGTCCGCCAGACGCGGAATGTAATAGACGCCGACGGCGGAGCAGGCCCACGGAATGGCGGCGACCAGCGACTCCTTAAAGCCGAGCGTGGAGCCCATTAGCGAGGCGACTTGCGAAGGCAGGAAGAACATCAGCCCGTAAACGCTGATCTGGATGGTGCCGTAGATCAGCGCCAGGTGCCAGACTTTCAGGCTTTTCAGGGCAGTGCCGACGCTGCTGGTTTCCGTCTGCCGCTGCTCCTGCTGAAGCTGGGCAATCAGCGCCTTTTTCTCTTCGTCGTTGAGGAAGCGCGCTTTGGCCGGCGTATCGTCGAGCCAGAACCAGGCGAAGATCCCCATGATGACCGCCGGAATGCCTTCAATAAAGAACATCCAGAACCAGCCGGGTTTACCGAGGAATCCGTGCATTTCCAGAAGCGCGCCGGAGATGGGCGAGCCTAAGGTCAGCGCCAGCGGTACGCCGAGTACGAAGATACCGACGACGGAGGCGCGAACTTTATTGGGAAAGTAGATGGAGGCCAGCAGCAGAATACCGGGATAAAAACCGGCTTCGCCTAACCCCAGTAAAAAACGCAGAACAATAAACTGGGTTTCCGTCTGCACCAGTCCGGTGAGGGCAGAGAGTACGCCCCACAGCGCGGTGGTAATGCTTAGCCATTTCTGCGCGCCGATTTTATTCAGAATCAGGTTAGCGGGAATACCAAACAGCGCATAGGCGGCGAAAAAGATCCCCGCGCCGAGGGCAAAAGCGGAATTGGAGAGCCCAATATCCACCTGCATCGCCTCTTTGGCGAATCCCACGTTCACCCTGTCGATAAAGGCGATGAAGTACAAAATAAACATCAGCGGCACCAGGCGCTTCCATGATTTGGTAATCGCGGAATTGAGGGCCGGATTGTCGTAAGCTGTGATGGTTTTCATAATACCTCCACGTAGGGGTCAGGCATTAATTTCAATACCCGCACGGGAAAGTATCCGCAGAATACTTTCGGTCTGGCAGGTGGCGAGCGAGCTAAACGGTGGCGTGCAGCGGTCGGACTGAATAATTCCGCGCAGCTGTAATGCTTTTTTAAATGTTGGAATGAACGGATCGTTAATCGCGTAAATATCCATTAACCCATCCACTTTTTGCTGATACCGCGAAATTTGCTGCAAATCGTTATCGTTAAATGCCTGCATCCAGTCGCGGAATAGCTCAGGGCAAATATTGGATAACCCGCCAATACATCCATCGCCCCCCGCCAGAACATTGTGCGCGAAGTTATTGTCATAACCGGCATAGACTTCAAAATACGGCAGCTCAGATTTTACCTGGCGAATCACCTGCGACGTATGATTGGTGTCCGGAATAGTATCTTTAAGACCGATAATGTTTGGGAACTCTCTGGCGAGTCGTAAACAGACCTCCGGCGAGACGGAATAGCCGGTGCGCTCCGGAAAGTTATAGATGAATATTTTGGCGGCGGTGCGGCGAGCGATCTGGCTATAAAAGGTATAAATGCCTTCATCAGTCAGGCGGAAGTACCACGGGCTGATAATCATGACGCCATCCAGCCCGCACTCATCGGCGTAGTTTGCCAGCTCTACGCATTCGTCGATATCCATGCGGCTGGTTCCCGCATAGGCCTTTATTTCCTCGCGCGGGAACTCTGCCGCCATTTGAATTATCTGACGGGATGTTTTCATATCCAGCGAGAAAAACTCGCCGGTACTGCCCATGACGACAAATCCCGATACGCTGTTTTTAATGAAATCGTACAGGCGGAAATTTCCGTCAGGATCCAGCCTACCCTGCTCATCAAAAACCGTTATTGCCGGGGTGATGTAACGACTTTGCATATTTAACCTCTCCGTTTGTTCGTATATACAAACAGTGTTTGTATTTGCGATTGGGCATAAGTAAACACGCCATCGATGTGAAGTCAAATGGCGCAAAAGACGTACGGATAATTGATTAAATCAATGAATTGATGGGAAAATAGGCAGGATCGTCCGGCGCTACGGTGAATTATTAAATATCGGTATTGTGTGGGTAATCACAATTCCGCTGGCGCCGTTGGCGAATAAATCAGTAATTTTTGATATCCGGCAGCTTGTTCAGCACGCTCTCAATACGACCCTTTGCCTCTTTTAACGCGCGAATGACCTGCTGTGTTTTCTCATCGCTGGCGCGGAAGTAGGGCAAGGAGACGCTGATCGCCGCCAGAATGATGCCTTTCTGCAGCAGCGGCACCGCGAAGCAAATAGTGTCATCGTTGATTTCCCGATCGTCCATGGCATAACCGTTGACGGCGACCCGTTCCAGCTGCTGGCGAAGCTGAGCCATATTCGTCACGCTGCGGGCGGTAACGGAGGGAAAACCCTGCGGATAGAGCTCGAGAATCTCTTCGTCGCGGTGCTTATGTAGCAGCGCCTTGCCCAGCGCGGAGCAGATCGCCGGAAGACGCGTTCCTACCCTGGAGACCAGCTGCACGGTTTGGTCACCCTGGACTTTATCAACATAGAGCACCCAGGCGTCATCCAGAATGCCGAGCTGACAAACTTCATTGCATTCGTTGACCACCGCGTGCATTTCGCTATTGATCGTTTTCAGCCAGAACTCTTTTTCCACCGTTGAGCTGGCCAGCACCGCGCATGAGATCCCCAGCGTGTAAATACCGTTGCGATCGTCGTGGCTGATATATTTCCGGTACTGCAGTGATTTGAGGATCGGGAAAATGGTTCCCTTTGAAATATCCGTCTTGAGCGATAGCTCGGAAAGCGTCATTCCGTCCGCGTTGGCTAAGGTTTCCAGAATGAGTAAAACGCGCTCGGTAGGTTTATGCAGCGTCTTCATATTTTTCCTTGTGACGGCTCGCCGGAGAGTGCTCTTTAACGAACCCTATTTAACTACAGATCCCTGATTATCTGTAGTCTGCGCGGGCGCTCTTTTTCGCTTTGCCATTTCCCTGCCACTTTTTTTTCACCGTTTCATCATGTTTTTGCCAATTTATTGTAATATTTTTGTAATGCAATAGTTATTTTTCTGTCATTCGAGCATGTCATGTTACCCCCGCGAACATAAAACGCGTGAAATCGCGCATCCGGAACAACAAGAGAGATAACCGATGATATCGTTACGACATACAGCTTTAGGACTGGCGCTCAGCCTGGCATTTGCCGGACAAGCCCTGGCGGTAACCACTATCCCGTTCTGGCATTCGATGGAAGGGGAGTTGGGGAAAGAAGTTGATTCACTGGCGCAACGTTTCAACGCAGCCAACCCGGACTACAAAATTGTTCCGGTGTACAAAGGCAACTATGAACAGAGCCTGAGCGCCGGCATCGCCGCCTTCCGTACCGGCAACGCGCCGGCTATTTTGCAGGTGTATGAGGTTGGCACCGCGACGATGATGGCCTCTAAGGCGATAAAGCCGGTCTATCAAGTGTTCAGCGATGCGGGCATTCAGTTTGATGAAACGCAGTTCGTGCCTACCGTCTCCGGTTATTACACCGACTCCAAAACCGGCCATCTGCTCTCCCAGCCGTTTAACAGCTCCACGCCGGTGCTGTACTACAACAAAGACGCCTTTAAAAAAGCCGGTTTAGACCCAGAGCAGCCGCCAAAAACCTGGCAGGATCTGGCGGCGTATACCGCGAAGTTGAAGGCCGCAGGGATGAAGTGCGGCTACGCCAGCGGCTGGCAGGGCTGGATCCAGATTGAAAACTTCAGCGCCTGGCACGGCCTGCCGGTGGCGACTAAAAACAACGGCTTCGACGGTACCGATGCGGTACTGGAGTTCAACAAGCCGGAGCAGGTGAAGCATATCGCCCTGCTTGAAGAGCTGAACAAGAAAGGTGACTTCAGCTACTTCGGGCGTAAAGACGAATCCACCGAGAAGTTCTATAACGGCGACTGCGCCATTACCACCGCTTCCTCCGGCTCGCTGGCGGATATCCGTCAGTACGCGAAGTTCAACTATGGCGTAGGGATGATGCCGTACGACGCCGACGTGAAGGGCGCGCCGCAAAACGCCATTATCGGCGGGGCCAGCCTGTGGGTGATGCAGGGTAAAGACAAAGAAACCTATACCGGCGTCGCCAAATTCCTCGATTTCCTGACTAAGCCGGAAAACGCCGCCGAATGGCATCAGAAAACCGGCTATCTGCCGATTACCACCGCCGCCTATAACCTGACCCGTGAGCAGGGCTTCTATGATAAGAACCCCGGAGCGGATATCGCGACGCGCCAGATGCTGAACAAGCCGCCGCTGCCGTTCACCAAAGGTCTGCGCCTGGGCAATATGCCGCAGATTCGTACCATCGTGGATGAAGAGCTGGAAAGCGTATGGACCGGGAAGAAAACGCCTCAGCAGGCGCTGGACGCGGCCGTTGAGCGCGGTAATCAGCTGCTGCGCCGTTTTGAGCAGTCAACCAAGTCGTAATCTTATAGCCAGCCCCTCATCCTAACCCTCTCCCCGGCCGGGAGAGGGGACCGCCCGGAGCCGTTTTTCACTCTTGTCCGTTTAGGGAGAGGGCCGGAATGAGGGGAAACCAACTCAGAGTTTAACTATGTCATCATCCCGTCCGGTGTTCCGCTCGCGTTGGCTGCCCTATGTGCTGGTCGCGCCGCAGCTGGTCATCACCGTCATCTTTTTTATCTGGCCCGCAGGCGAAGCGCTGTGGTATTCGCTGCAGAGCGTCGATCCTTTTGGGCTCTCCAGCCAGTTTGTCGGCCTGGATAACTTTTTAGCCCTCTTTCAGGACCCGTACTACCTGGACTCCTTCTGGACCACCATTAAGTTCAGTACGATGGTTACCGTCAGCGGTCTGCTGATCTCGCTGTTTTTCGCCGCGCTGGTGGATTACGTGGTGCGCGGCAGTCGCTTCTATCAGACGCTGATGCTGCTGCCTTATGCCGTTGCGCCCGCAGTCGCGGCGGTGCTATGGATCTTCTTGTTCAACCCGGGACGCGGGCTAATTACCCATCTCCTCGGCGAGATGGGCTACGACTGGAACCACGCGCAGAACAGCGGCCAGGCGATGTTCCTCGTGGTTTTCGCCTCGGTGTGGAAGCAGATTAGTTACAACTTCCTGTTCTTCTTCGCCGCGCTGCAATCTATTCCCCGCTCGCTGGTAGAAGCCGCCGCGATTGACGGCGCCGGTCCGGTTCGCCGCTTCTTCAGGCTGGCGCTGCCGCTGATCGCCCCGGTGAGCTTCTTCCTGCTGGTGGTGAACCTGGTATACGCCTTCTTCGATACCTTCCCGGTTATTGATGCCGCAACCGGCGGCGGGCCGGTTCAGGCGACGACAACGCTGATTTATAAGATCTATCGCGAAGGTTTTGCCGGGCTCGACCTTTCCGCTTCCGCCGCCCAGTCGGTGGTGCTGATGTTCCTCGTCATCATTCTGACGGTGGTGCAGTTCCGCTACGTTGAACGAAAGGTGCGCTACCAATGATTGAGAATCGACGCGGGCTGACGATTTTCAGCCACACCATGCTGATTTTAGGGATCGCGGTCATTCTGTTTCCGCTGTATGTCGCCTTTGTCGCGGCGACGCTGGACAGTAAAGCGGTCTTTGATACGCCGATGACGCTGATTCCCGGCGGCCATCTGCTCGAAAACATGAAATTTATCTGGGTGAACGGCGTAGGGGCCAATAGCGCGCCGTTCTGGCTAATGATGCTCAACAGCTTCATCATGGCCTTCGGCATCACGGTAGGCAAAATTACGGTCTCGATGCTCTCCGCTTTCGCCATCGTCTGGTTTCGTTTTCCGCTGCGTAACCTGTTCTTCTGGATGATTTTCATCACGCTGATGCTGCCGGTTGAGGTGCGTATTTTCCCGACGGTGGAAGTGATCGCCAACCTGAAAATGCTCGACAGCTATGCCGGGCTCACGCTGCCGCTGATGGCCTCGGCGACCGCGACCTTCCTGTTCCGCCAGTTTTTTATGACCCTGCCGGACGAGCTGATAGAGGCCGCACGTATCGACGGCGCGTCGCCGATGCGCTTCTTCCGCGACATCGTGCTGCCGCTGTCGAAAACCAACCTGGCGGCGCTGTTCGTCATCACCTTTATCTACGGCTGGAACCAGTATCTGTGGCCGCTGCTGATCATTACCGACGTGAATCTCGGCACGGCGGTCGCGGGCATCAAAGGGATGATCGCCATCGGCCAGGGCACCACGCAGTGGAATCAGGTGATGGCGGCGATGCTGCTCACGCTGATTCCTCCGGTTGTCATCGTTTTAGCCATGCAGCGCGCGTTTGTGCGTGGTCTAGTGGATAGTGAGAAATAAAATGGCAGGACTTAAGCTACAGGCAGTAACCAAAAGCTGGGATGGCAAAACCCAGGTGATCCAACCGCTGACGCTGGACGTCGCGGACGGCGAATTTATTGTGATGGTGGGCCCCTCGGGCTGCGGAAAATCAACCCTGCTGCGCATGGTGGCGGGCCTGGAACGGGTCACCAGCGGCGATATCTGGATTGACCGCAAGCGCGTCACCGAAATGGAGCCGAAAGACCGCGGCATTGCGATGGTGTTTCAGAACTACGCCCTCTATCCGCATATGAGCGTGGAAGAGAATATGGCGTGGGGCCTGAAAATTCGCGGTTTAGGTAAAGGATTAATTGCTGAGCGCGTCCAGGAAGCGGCGCGCATTCTGGAGCTGGACGGCCTGCTGAAGCGCCGTCCGCGCGAACTCTCCGGCGGCCAGCGTCAGCGCGTGGCGATGGGGCGGGCTATCGTGCGCGACCCGGCGGTATTTCTGTTTGATGAGCCGCTCTCCAACCTCGATGCCAAACTGCGCGTGCAGATGCGTCTTGAGCTGCAGCACCTGCATCGTCGGCTGAAAACCACCTCGCTGTACGTGACCCACGATCAGGTGGAGGCGATGACCCTCGCGCAGCGGGTGATGGTGATGAATAAAGGCGTCGCCGAGCAGATTGGCACACCGGTCGAGGTGTACGAAAAGCCAGCCAGTCGCTTTGTCGCGAGCTTTATCGGCAGTCCGGCAATGAACCTGCTGGAAGGCCGGGTCAGCGACGACGGTAGCCGCTTCGAGCTTGCGGGTGGGATGCTTTTACCGATCAACAGCGAGCATCGCCGCTACGCCGGGCGTAAGATGACGCTGGGTATCCGTCCGGAACATTTTGCATTAAGCTCCCAGGCGGAAGGTGGCGTACCGCTGGTGATGGATACGCTGGAAATTTTAGGCGCCGACAACCTCGCCCACGGGCGCTGGGGCGAGCAGAAGCTGGTGGTCCGGCTGCCGCACCAGCAGCGACCGCAGGCGGGCAGTACCCTGTGGCTGCATCTGCCGCAGGAAAGTCTGCACCTTTTTGATAGTGAAACAGGACAACGCGCATGAGTCACTGGCCTTATCCTCATATCGTCGCCCACCGCGGCGGCGGTAAACTGGCCCCGGAAAATACCCTGGCGGCTATCGATACTGGCGCTCGTTACGGCCATACGATGATTGAGTTTGACGCTAAGTTATCGAAAGACGGGCAGATTTTTTTACTGCACGATGACAATCTCGAACGCACCAGCAACGGCTGGGGCGTGGCGGGTGAACTGGCGTGGAACGATCTGCTGAAAGTGGATGCCGGCAGCTGGTATAGCGGCGAGTTCAAAGGCGAGCCGCTGCCGCTGCTGAGCGAGGTCGCGGACCGCTGCCGTCAGCACGGTATGAAGGCGAATATCGAAATCAAACCGACCACCGGTACCGGTCCGCTGACCGGTAAAGCGGTAGCGCTGGCGGCGCGTGAGCTGTGGCAGGGCATGACCCCGCCGCTGCTCTCGTCGTTTGACATCGATGCCCTGGAAGCCGCGCAGGAAGCCGCCCCCGAGCTGCCGCGAGGGCTGCTGCTGGATGAGTGGCGCAACGACTGGCGCGAACTAACCGCGCGCCTCGGCTGTGTCTCTATTCATCTCAACCATAAGCTGCTGGATGAAGCGCGCGTGGCGAGCCTGAGGGCCGCGGGTCTGCATATTCTGGTGTATACCGTTAACAAACCGCAGCGCGCCGCCGAGCTGCTGCGTTGGGGCGTGGACAGCATCTGCACCGATGCGATTGACGTCATCGGTCCCAACTTCCCGGGGTAATCTGCACCTGCGCCAGGCGGCCCTTACGGGGTCGTCTGGCGTTGCAGCATTCCACCGTTGGTGTTTGGCAGAGGCTGCTGCCGGTTCAGGTTGTCATTCTGCTGTACCCGCAGCCGGTCGTTATTCAACTGCGTCTGAAGATGCTGCTGCTGCGCGCGCGACTGGCTTTGAATACCCTGCTTAAGATTGTTTTGGTGCTGCATTTGCTGGGTTTGCATCTGATTTTGCATTCGCTGCTGGCTGGGCACCACGTACCCCGGCTGATTGGGGTTATTGTCGATATTGATTGGCTGCGCCAGAGCGCTCAGCGGCAGCAGCGCCGCCAGATATAACATAGCTTTCATTGTTCTCTCCTCCCTTTCATGGGATCTCTTAAGTTTACCCTCTTTCCGGCACAACAATGATTTTTTAAGACTTATCATCCAGGATTATGGGTAAATAAAAACATCATTCAGGAGTATGACAATGATAAAAACAACGCTCTGGCGTCAGGTGGTCATCGCTGCGTTGCTGGCGGGCGGCAGTTTTAGCGTCGCGGCAAATCCCGCTCCTCCGCCTGTGTCTTATGGTGTAGAGGAAGATGTTTTTCATCCGGTCCGCGCGCAGCAGGGGATGGTGGCCTCGGTGGACGCGCTGGCAACGAAGGTAGGCGTGGATATTCTGCGTCAGGGCGGCAACGCGGTGGATGCCGCCGTGGCGGTGGGCTACGCGCTGGCGGTCACCCATCCGCAGGCCGGTAATATCGGCGGCGGCGGCTTTATGATGCTGCGAACCAAAGATGGCAATACCACGGCGATCGACTTCCGCGAGATGGCGCCGGAACAGGCTACCCGGGATATGTTTCTCGACGATCAGGGCAACCCGGACAGTAAGAAATCGCTGACCTCGCATCTGGCTTCCGGTACCCCGGGCACCGTCGCCGGCTTCTCCCTTGCGCTGGAAAAATACGGCACGATGCCGCTCAACAAAGTGATTCGCCCGGCGATTAAGCTGGCCGAAGAGGGCTTCGCGGTCAACGATGCGCTGGCCGACGATCTGAAAACCTACGGTAGCGAAGTGATCCCCGACCATGCCAACAGCCGGGCTATCTTCTGGAAAAACGGCGAGCCCCTGAAAAAGGGCGATAAGCTGGTGCAAAAACAGCTGGGTAAAAGCCTGGAACTGATTGCCGAGCTGGGACCGGACGCGTTCTATAAAGGCGCGATTGCCGACCAGATTGCCGCTGAGATGAAGAATCACGGCGGGCTTATCACCAAAGCGGACCTGGCGAATTACAAAGCGGTCGAACGTACGCCGGTGAGCGGCGAGTATCGCGGCTATCAGGTGTTCTCGATGCCGCCGCCTTCATCCGGCGGCATTCATATCGTGCAGATCCTGAATATTCTGGAAAACTTCGATATACATAAGTATGGCTTCGGCAGCGCCGATGCCATGCAGGTGATGGCGGAAGCCGAAAAGCACGCCTATGCCGACCGCTCGGAATACCTTGGCGATCCGGACTTCGTCAAAGTGCCGTGGCAGGCGCTGACCAGCAAAGCGTACGCCAAATCAATTGCTGAACAGATTGATATCAATAAAGCGAAGCCGTCGAGCCAGATCCGCCCCGGCAAGCTGGCGCCGTATGAAAGCAACCAGACCACCCATTTCTCGGTGGTGGATAAAGACGGTAACGCCGTTGCGGTGACCTATACGCTGAATACGACCTTTGGCACCGGCATCGTGGCGGGGAACTCCGGCATTCTGCTGAATAATCAGATGGATGATTTCTCGGCTAAACCCGGCGTGCCGAACGTCTACGGGCTGGTGGGCGGTGACGCCAACGCCGTCGAGCCGAAAAAGCGTCCGCTGTCATCGATGTCGCCAACGATTGTGGTGAAAGATGGCAAAACCTGGCTGGTGACCGGTAGCCCTGGCGGCAGCCGCATTATCACTACCGTACTGCAGATGGTGGTGAATACCATCGATTTCGGAATGAACGTCGCGGAAGCCACCAACGCCCCGCGCTTCCATCATCAATGGTTGCCGGATGAACTGCGGGTGGAGAAGGGATTCAGCCCGGATACGCTGAAGCTGCTGGAGAGTAAAGGGCAGAAAGTGGCGGTGAAAGAGGCGATGGGCAGCACCCAGAGTATTATGGTTGGCCCGGACGGCACGCTGTACGGCGCATCCGATCCGCGTTCCCCGGATGATTTAACGGCAGGGTATTAGGTGTACCCTTACTCCGACCCTCTCCCTGCCGGGAGAGGGTTAGTTGAGCGTTATCCCTTCAGCCGCGCCATAAAGTAGGCATCGACATATTCGCCGTTGCGCAGGGCATACTTTCTCCCCGTCCCTTCAATTTCAAAGCCTAATTTCTGATACACCGCCACCGCGGGAGCGTTATCCACAAACACCGTCAACTCAATACGGTCAACGCGCAGCCAGTTGTCGCACATGTCGATCATGGTGCGAATCAGCTCACTGGCAACGCCGCGATTGTGCCATCGTGAATCCACGCAAATGCCGAAATCGGCGACGTGGCTCCGGCGCGGGCGCTGGATAACCTCAATGGCGAGGTGTCCCACGACCTGGTCATCTATGCTGGCGACCAGCTGTTTGACGCCCGGTCGGTCGGTTAGTCGCTCGTGCCACATATGGCTGGAAGGATGAGGAACCTGTAGCGTATTGTGATATACCTCCGGCTGAGCATGGATCTGACGGATTGCGTCGTAATCTTTGGCTTCGGCATGGCGTATCACGATGTCGCTCATTCTTCATTTTCCTTTTTAGGTTAAGTGTCCCTTTAAAGATCACTGACTTTAAAAAAGGGATCAACGCCTATTTTTTGCAAAAAGGAGTAGACAAGTGCGAATGAGAATGATTATTATTGCTCTGCATTCAGGGAGACCCTTGCGGAAAGCCTGAAAGCACGACATTGCTCACATTGCTTCCAGTATTACTTTAGCCAGCCGGGTGCTGGCTTTTTTTTTTGCTTTTTTCCGCCGCACCCGGATGGCTGCTACTGCGCCTCAACCTTATCTTTGGTTTCAATAGCGGTATCGGCGATAAACCCTACGACGTTGCTCTTTTCTGCCGCCGGCAGCAGCTCTGCCTGGCCGGAAAAAACGCCGCCCTTTTTGATGGCCAGCGTGCGGTAGGCCAACGTGCCGGTCACGTTGCCGTTCTTATCGATTTCAATCGTTTCGCTGCGGCACTGGCCGATGACGCAGCCGTCAATAATCAGCTCGCGGCAGGTGATATTCCCCTCTACCAGACCGCCGGTCATGATCTTTATTTGGCTCTCTCGCGCGTCGATATTGCCGCTTACGGTGCCGTAAATATCGACGTCTCCCTCGGCGATAATGTTTCCGTCAAAGCGGATACCGCCGGCGATAACCGTGGTGGCCGGTTTTCGGGCCATGGCGGAGGGAGATTCACCGTTGAGTACCGCCGTATTCACCGCCGGCGGCGTAGATTCAATGATTTTGTTCTTTTTAAACATATGGTTAATCCGCTGATATTGAAAATGAAAAACGAAGGAGGATAAGGCGAAAGAGCCCGATAGCCAGGCCAGATACGTGGATTCGAAGCACCAGGCCATCAGGCCAAGCAGCCAAAAGAGAAGGGCGCTATTTAAGGCGATATATTTGCTTTCCATGCGAACGAGATGGCTACTCCTTTAGTCATCGTATTTTGGGAAACGGTGAGCGCGCTGGATAAAAAACGTTCTTTTCCCGAGGGGTCCTCTTATCCAGAATTTAGCCAGCAGGGTCAATAAATTTGAGCGCTAAATTTAACATTTAAGAATTTGGCACACTCATTGAAGGGGTTAAGTTTGCAGCCAGCTTGCGCTATGGTTAACAGCAGAGACCTTAAATAAGGATAGCGTTATGACTTTGCACTGCGCATTTATTGGATTCGGCAAAAGCACCACCCGCTACCATCTTCCCTATGTCCTGCACCGAAAAGAACGCTGGCATGTGGCGCATATCTACCGCCGCAGCGCAAAGCCGGAGGAACAGGCTCCGCAGTATTCGCACATCCACTTCACCAGCGACCTCGAGGAAGTGCTTAACGACCCGCAGGTCAAACTGGTGATTGTCTGCACCCACGCGGACAGCCATTTTTCCTATGCGAAACGGGCGCTGGAGGCGGGCAAAAATGTACTGGTCGAAAAGCCCTTTACCCCGACGCTTGAGGAGGCAAAAACGCTATTCGCCCTGGCGAAAAGCAAGGGACTGACGGTTACGCCGTACCAGAATCGTCGCTTCGACTCCTGCTTCCTGACCACGAAGAAGGTGATTGAGAGCGGAAAACTTGGTGAGATCGTCGAGATTGAAAACCATTTCGACAACTATCGTCCGGTAGATGGAGGAAAACCCGGGCTGCCTCAGGACGGCACATTCTACGGCCTGGGCGTCCATACCCTGGACCAAATTATCTCCCTGTTCGGTCGCCCGGACCATGTCTCTTATGACATCCGTAGCCTGCGCAATAAGGCCAACCCGGACGATACCTTTGAGGCCCAGCTGTTCTACGGCAACCTGAAGGCGATCGTCAAAACCAGCCATCTGGTGAAGCTGCCCTACCCAAAATTCATCGTCCATGGTCATAAAGGTTCGTTTATTAAATACGGTATCGACCAGCAGGAGACCAGCCTGAAGGCCAATGTTATGCCGGGCGAGCCGGGATTCGGCGCGGATGAGACGGTTGGTCTGCTGGAGTACGTCAATGAGGCGGGGGAAACCGTACGGGAAGAGATCCCGCTTGAAACCGGCGACTATGGGCGGGTCTATGATTCGCTGTATGAAACCCTCATTAACGGTCAGCCAAATTTCGTCAAGGAATCTGAAGTTCTCACAAACCTGGAGATCCTCGAACGCGGCTTTGAACAGCCATCACCTGCCACGATTACCCTTACCCGATAAGCCATCATGGCTCCTCTGTACTCGTTCATATTTTTTGAACAGAGGAGTCAATTTTCACCCTCTATGATCGTTTGGCGATTGGGTCCACACTGAGTCCATCGAAAACATACGGGGGTGCAACATGATCTACTTACGTAAAGCTAACGATCGCGGCCACGCTAACCACGGCTGGCTGGATTCCTGGCATACTTTCTCTTTCGCTAACTATTACGACCCTAACTTTATGGGCTTCTCGGCGCTGCGGGTGATCAATGACGACGTGATTGATGCCGGCCAGGGCTTCGGTACCCATCCGCACAAGGACATGGAAATCCTGACCTACGTGCTGGAAGGGGCCGTTGAGCACCAGGACAGCATGGGGAATAAAGAGCAGGTTCCGGCGGGCGAGTTCCAGATCATGAGCGCGGGTACCGGAGTTCGTCACTCTGAGTACAACCCAAGCGCCACGGAAAAACTGCATCTGTACCAGATCTGGATTATGCCGGAAAAAAATGGCATCACGCCGCGCTACGAACAGCGCCGCTTTGACGCCGCGCAGGGCAAACAGCTGGTACTGTCGCCGGATGCTCGTGAAGGTTCGCTGAAGGTGTACCAGGATATGGAGCTGTACCGCTGGGCGCTGTTGAAAGATGAGCAGTCGGTGCACCAGATTGCCGCTGAACGTCGGGTGTGGATCCAGGTGGTGAAAGGTGAAGTCACCATCAACGGAACGAAAGCTACCACCAGCGATGGCCTGGCGATTTGGGACGAGCAGGCGATTTCCGTACACGCCGACAGCGATAGCGAAATTCTGCTGTTCGATCTGCCGCCCGTCTGATCGTTCTCCGATCGGGTCTAAATAAATTGCGCAACCTTCCCGGATGTTAGGGAAGGTTGCGCTTTGTCCGTGATAAACTGGGGAAATGTTTCCCCGTTGATCGCAGTCAGGACGATGAAAAAGAAAAGACCCGTACTTCAGGATGTAGCCGATCTTGTCGGCGTGACCAAAATGACGGTCAGTCGCTATTTACGTAACCCGGAACAGGTTTCCGAAGCGCTGCGTGGCAAGATAGCCGTTGCTCTCGATGAACTGGGTTATATTCCTAATCGCGCCCCTGACATCCTCTCTAATGCCACCAGCCGCGCCATTGGCGTGCTGTTGCCCTCGTTAACCAACCAGGTTTTCTCAGAAGTGCTGCGCGGTATTGAAAGCGTGACCGACTCTTTCGGTTACCAGACGATGCTGGCGCACTACGGCTATAAGCCGGAAATGGAAGAAAAACGTCTGGAATCCATGCTTTCCTGGAACATTGACGGTCTAATCCTCACCGAACGAACCCACACGCCGCGCACCCTGAAGATGATCGAAGTCGCGGGGATCCCGGTCGTGGAGCTGATGGACAGCCAGTCGCCGTGTCTCGATATCGCCGTCGGCTTTGATAACTTTGAAGCGGCCCGGCAGATGACCGCGGCGATTATCAATCATGGCCACCGTCACGTTGCCTATCTTGGCGCACGTCTTGATGAACGTACTATCATCAAACAGAAGGGGTACGAGCAGGCGATGCTTGATGCCGGGATGACGCCCTACAGCGTGATGGTTGAGCAGTCTTCCTCTTATTCTTCGGGGATTGAGCTGATGCGCCAGGCGCGTCGTGAATATCCGCAGCTTGACGGCATATTCTGTACCAACGATGACCTTGCGGTCGGCGCGGCGTTTGAGTGCCAGCGTCTGGGGCTGAAAATCCCTGACGATATGGCGATTGCCGGTTTCCACGGCCACGATATCGGCCAGGTGATGGAGCCGCGTCTGGCCAGCGTGCTGACGCCGCGTGAGCGGATGGGGCGGATTGGCGCAGAGCGTTTGCTGGCGCGTATTCGCGGTGAAGCGGTGACGCCTAAGATGTTAGATTTAGGTTTCACATTGTCACCGGGCGGATCTATTTAAACTGACAAATTTGAAGTAGATCACACATATTCACATCTGGCACGAATGGTTATTGCTTCTCCACAACTCCGGCATGACAATGTTACCGATAACAGTTACCCGTAACAATTAACCTGTACGCCAGTGTTCCACGCCGTTAAACGCTGCCAGGCTGCGCGTATGTGTCCAGTGGGAGGAAGCTTTGAGCACGACTAACCATGATCACCACATCTATGTCCTGATGGGCGTTTCCGGCAGCGGCAAATCCGCTGTCGCCAGCGAAGTGGCGCATCAACTGCACGCCGCGTTTCTCGACGGTGACTTTCTGCATCCGCGCAGCAACATCAACAAGATGGCTTCCGGCGAACCGTTAAATGACGATGACCGCACCCCATGGCTGCAGGCGCTGAACGATGCCGCGTTTGCCATGCAGCGTACCAATAAAGTGTCGCTGATTGTCTGCTCCGCGCTGAAAAAGAGCTATCGCGACATCCTGCGTAAAGGCAACCCGAACCTCTCTTTTATCTATCTTAAAGGCGATTTCGAAGTTATCGAACAACGTTTGAAGGCGCGTAAAGGCCATTTCTTTAAAACCCAGATGTTGGTTACGCAGTTTGAAACGCTGCAAGAGCCGGGCACGGATGAAAACGATGTTTTAATCGTCGATATCGACCAGTCATTGGAAGGCGTGGTCGCCAGCACCATTGAGGTGATCAACAAAGGCAGTAAATAGTGAGTACATTAACGCTTGTTTTAACAGCAGTCGGCTCCGTTTTGCTGCTGCTGTTTTTAGTGATGAAGGCGCGTATGCATGCCTTTGTGGCTTTGATGGTGGTTTCTATTGGAGCAGGGCTTTTTTCCGGCATGCCGTTGGACAAGATCGCGGCGACAATGGAAAAAGGCATGGGCGGCACGCTGGGCTTTCTGGCTATCGTCGTCGCGCTAGGGGCAATGTTCGGGAAGATCCTGCATGAAACCGGCGCGGTCGACCAGATTGCCGTCAAAATGTTGAAATCTTTCGGCCATAGTCGCGCCCACTATGCGATAGGCCTGGCCGGCCTTATCTGCGCGCTGCCGCTGTTTTTCGAAGTGGCGATCGTGCTGCTGATCAGCGTGGCGTTCTCGATGGCGCGTCATACCGGTACCAACCTTGTGAAGCTGGTGATCCCGCTGTTTGCCGGGGTGGCCGCCGCCGCGGCGTTCCTGCTGCCGGGGCCTGCGCCGATGCTGCTGGCATCACAGATGCACGCCGACTTTGGCTGGATGATCCTGATTGGCCTGTGCGCCGCGATCCCGGGGATGATTATTGCCGGGCCGCTGTGGGGTAACTTTATCAGCCGCTACGTTGAGCTGCATACGCCTGACGATATCAGCGAGCCGCACCTCGGCGAAGGCAAAATGCCGTCCTTCGGCTTCAGTCTGGCCTTAATTCTGCTGCCGCTGGTGCTGGTTGGCCTGAAAACCATCGCTGCGCGTTTTGTGCCGGAAGGCTCTACCGCCTACGAATGGTTTGAGTTTATCGGCCATCCGTTTACCGCAATTCTGGTTGCCTGCCTGGTGGCGATCTATGGCCTGGCGGTACGTCAGGGGATGGCCAAAGATCGGGTGATGGAGATTTGCGGTCATGCGCTTCAGCCAGCGGGCATTATTCTGCTGGTGATCGGTGCGGGCGGCGTGTTCAAACAGGTGCTGGTCGACTCCGGCGTGGGGCCGGCGCTCGGCGAAGCGCTGACCGGGATGGGCCTGCCAATTGCGATCACTTGCTTTGTGCTGGCGGCGGCGGTACGTATTATTCAGGGCTCCGCGACCGTGGCCTGCCTGACGGCCGTCGGTCTGGTCATGCCGGTTATTGAACAGCTGCACTACAGCGGCGCGCAGATGGCGGCGCTCTCCATCTGCATCGCCGGCGGCTCTATCGTCGTCAGCCACGTTAACGACGCGGGCTTCTGGCTGTTCGGTAAGTTTACCGGCGCGACCGAAGCGCAAACGCTGAAGACCTGGACGATGATGGAAACTATCCTCGGCACCGTCGGGGCGATAGTCGGTATGATTGCGTTTACGCTGTTGAGTTAACCGACAAAGTGAAACACCCGGCGGAGCGAGGCGATGCCGGGTTAATTTCCCCGCTCTACTTATATCGAAAACCCTTAGCTTTACCCCTCTTCCGATCTGCCACTACCAGAAATACGACAAACATCATATGGCTCATAAACCCATGCCACGCCTGGATTTAACCAGTTTGGTCAGCGAGAATAAAACAACCGAATTTCTGCTGTAATCCATAACCCGGATCAATAAAATAGCGGCGGAAAATATTCCCTTCACAATGTAAATTCCCTGATAATTATTCGGGTATTCCGGGGTGCCAGTGACGGCGGCCATCAGGCAAAATTAGCTGCGTTACTGATTGCCTCGCAATCATTGATTAATTTCACTTGCGACTTTAGCTGCATTTTGTAATGTGAAGGACTCACCAGTAGGAAACTGGCCTGGAACAAACAGCACACACCTCGCAGGAATACGTTATGAAAAATGTTGGTTTTATCGGCTGGCGCGGAATGGTCGGCTCTGTCCTCATGCAACGCATGGTTGAAGAGCGCGATTTTGACGCCATTCGCCCTGTTTTTTTCTCCACCTCTCAGCTGGGGCAGCCTGCTCCATCTTTTGGTGGCAGTACCGGTGGCACGCTTCAGGATGCGTTTGATCTGGAAGCGCTGAAGGCGCTGGACATTATTGTCACGTGTCAGGGCGGCGATTACACCAACGATATTTACCCGAAGCTGCGTGAAAGCGGCTGGCAGGGCTACTGGATTGACGCGGCCTCTTCGCTGCGCATGAAGGACGACGCCATTATCATTCTTGACCCGGTGAACCAGGACGTCATTACCGCAGGTCTGAACAACGGCGTGAAAACCTTTGTTGGCGGCAACTGTACCGTTAGCTTGATGCTGATGTCTCTCGGCGGCCTGTTTGCTCAGGATCTGGTCGAGTGGGTGAGCGTGGCGACTTATCAGGCGGCTTCCGGCGGCGGCGCGCGTCATATGCGCGAGCTGCTGACCCAGATGGGCCAACTGCACAGCCACGTTGCGGCTGAGCTGGCGGATCCGGCCTCCGCGATCCTTGAGATTGAACGCAAGGTCACCTCTTTGACCCGCAGCGGCGAACTGGCGGTGGACAACTTTGGCGTTCCTCTGGCGGGCAGCCTGATCCCATGGATCGACAAGCAGCTGGATAACGGCCAGAGCCGTGAAGAGTGGAAAGGCCAGGCGGAGACCAACAAAATTCTCGCGACCGCCTCACCGATTCCGGTAGACGGCTTGTGCGTTCGCGTTGGCGCGCTGCGCTGCCATAGCCAGGCGTTCACTATCAAGCTGAAAAAAGATGTTTCTATTCCGACCGTTGAGGAACTGCTGGCCGCGCACAACCCGTGGGCCAAAGTGGTGCCGAACGATCGTGATATTACTATGCGTGAGCTGACCCCGGCTGCCGTCACCGGCACCCTGACCACCCCGGTGGGCCGCCTGCGTAAACTGAACATGGGGCCGGAGTATCTGTCGGCTTTCACCGTGGGCGACCAGCTGCTGTGGGGGGCCGCCGAGCCGCTCCGCCGCATGCTAAAACAGCTGGCGTAGTCGTCACAAGATGGGAAAAGGGGTGTTGAAACACCCCTTTTTTTTGCGTAATACAAGGAGTAAACGCGAATGTTAGATTTTTCCCAACGGAGGTAACTCAGCCTTGGCTATGCTTTAAGTAAGGAGTCACGCTGTCTCCTTACCTGAAGGTGGGACGGAGCAGGGGGACGCATAACGTGCTGCGCCGTTCAGGTCAAAAAAAGTCGCCGGATACAGGAAAGGGCGACACCTACAACAGGATGAAACCATGTCTAATCGTATTGATAAGGACGTGATTAATGCGCTTATCGCCGGCCATTTTGCGGATCCTTTTTCCGTGCTTGGCATGCATTACGCCGACGCCGGGCTGGAAGTTCGTGCATTATTACCCGATGCCACCGATGTGTGGGTCATTGAACCAAAAACCGGACGCAAAGTCGGCAAGCTAGAATGCCTCGACTCGCGCGGTTTCTTCTGCGGCGTTCTGCCGCGCCGCAAAAATCCTTTTCGCTATCAGCTGGCCGTCACCTGGCACGGGCAGCAGAACCTGATTGATGACCCGTATCGTTTTGGTCCGCTGTTGCAGGATCTCGATGTCTGGCTACTGTCGGAAGGCACGCATCTGCGTCCTTATGAAACGCTGGGCGCGCATGCCGACACCATGGACGGGGTGGTCGGCACGCGCTTCTCGGTCTGGGCGCCTAACGCCCGCCGGGTATCGGTTGTCGGCCAGTTTAACTACTGGGACGGCCGCCGTCATCCGATGCGCCTGCGCAAAGAGTCCGGCATCTGGGAGCTATTTGTTCCCGGCGCGCTGAACGGTCAGCTGTATAAATTCGAGCTTATCGATGCCCATGGCAATCTGCGGGTGAAATCTGACCCTTACGCTTTTGAAGCGCAAATGCGCCCGGAGAGCGCCTCGCTTATCTGCGGGCTGCCGGAAAAGGTCGAGCAGCCGCCGGAGCGCAAACAGGCGAATCAGTTTGATGCGCCGATATCGATTTATGAAGTACACCTCGGCTCCTGGCGCCGCCACACCGATAATAACTTCTGGTTAAGCTACCGCGAGCTTGCCGACCAGCTGGTCCCGTATGCCAAATGGATGGGCTTTACCCACCTCGAACTGTTGCCGGTTAACGAGCATCCGTTTGACGGCAGCTGGGGCTATCAGCCGACCGGGCTGTACGCGCCCACCCGTCGCTTCGGCACCCGGGAGGATTTCCGCTACTTTATCAACGCCGCGCACGCCGCGGGGCTTAACGTTATTCTGGACTGGGTGCCCGGTCATTTCCCGGCGGATGATTTTGCTCTCGCTTCGTTTGACGGCACCTCGCTGTATGAACACAGCGACCCGCGCGAAGGCTATCACCAGGACTGGAATACCCTGATCTACAACTATGGCCGCCGCGAGGTCAGCAACTACCTGGTTGGTAATGCGCTGTACTGGATCGAGCGCTTTGGCATTGACGCGCTGCGGGTCGATGCGGTGGCGTCGATGATTTATCGCGACTACAGCCGCAAACAGGGCGAGTGGGTACCGAACGAGTTCGGCGGTCGGGAAAACCTGGAGGCGATTGAGTTTCTGCGTAATACCAACCGCGTGCTGGGCGAACAGACGCCGGGCGCGGTGACGATGGCGGAAGAGTCGACTGATTTTCCCGGCGTTTCTCGTCCTTCCTCAACCGGCGGGCTGGGTTTCTGGTTTAAATGGAACCTCGGCTGGATGCACGACACCCTCGACTATATGAAGCTGGACCCGGTGCATCGTCGACATCATCACGACAAGATGACCTTCGGCATGCTCTACAACTACACCGAAAACTTTGTCCTGCCGCTCTCTCATGATGAAGTGGTACACGGCAAAAAATCGATTCTCGACCGCATGCCGGGCGACGCATGGCAGAAGTTCGCCAACCTGCGCGCCTACTACGGCTGGCTGTTTGCCTTCCCGGGTAAAAAGCTGCTGTTTATGGGCAATGAGTTTGCTCAGGGGCGTGAGTGGAACCACGATGCGAGCCTCGACTGGCATCTGCTGGAGGGCGGCGACAACTGGCACCACGGCGTCCAGCGGCTAGTCCGCGACCTCAATCATACCTATCGTCACCACAAAGCGCTGCATGAGCTGGATTTCGACCCTTATGGCTTTGAATGGCTGGTGGTGGACGATCATGAGCGCTCAGTGTTTATCTTTGTTCGTCGCGACAAGGCGGGCAATGAAATCATCGTCGCCAGCAACTTCACTCCGGTGCCGCGTCATGAGTACCGATTTGGCATCAACCAGCCCGGCCGCTGGCGTGAAGAGCTGAACACCGACTCCATGCACTACCACGGCAGCAATACCGGCAACGGCGGGGTCGTTGAAAGCGAAGCGATCGCCAGCCACGGTCGTGAACACTCCCTCTCCATTACCCTGCCGCCGCTGGCGACGGTGTGGCTGGTGCGGGAGGCGCAATGATCGCACTCACTGCAGGAAAGCCCGCGCCTTTAGGGGCCAGCTACGACGGTAAAGGCGTGAATTTCGCACTCTTTTCCGCCCATGCGGAGCGGGTGGAACTCTGCGTGTTTGACGACCAGGGCAATGAGCGGCGCGTCGACATGCCCGCGCGCAGCGGCGATATCTTGCACGGCTGGCTCGCCGATGCCGGGCCTGGCTTACGCTACGGCTATCGCGTCCACGGGCCCTGGGACCCGGCGCAGGGACACCGCTTCAATCCGGCCAAACTGCTGCTCGACCCCTGCTGTCATCACGTGGAGGGCGGGCTGCCTGACGATGAGCGTCTGCACGGCGGCGACTTCGCTCCCGACAACCGCGACAGCGCAGCGATAGCGCCGAAGTCGCGTGTGATCGACCTGCATTACGACTGGCGCGGCGATAAGCCGCCGCGCACGCCGTGGGGCCAGACGGTGATTTATGAAGCCCACGTCAAGGGGCTGACGTATCTGCACCCCGATCTGCCGGAGAGTATCCGCGGCACCTATAAAGCGCTCGGTCACCCGGTGATGATCGATTACTTCCGCACGCTTGGCATTACTGCACTAGAGTTAATGCCGGTGGCGCAGTTCGCCAGCGAACCGCGCCTTCAGCGGATGGGGTTAAGCAACTACTGGGGCTACAACCCGCTGGCGATTTTCGCCCTCGATACCCGCTACGCCAGCGTGACGGAACAGGCGTTAAATGAGTTTCGCGATGCGGTTAAAGCGCTGCATGCAGCGGGCATTGAAGTGATCCTTGACGTGGTGCTCAACCATAGCGCGGAGATAGACCTGGAAGGGCCGACCTTCTCGCTGCGCGGAATCGATAACCGTAGCTATTATTGGATCAGGGAAGACGGTGATTACCACAACTGGACCGGCTGCGGGAACACCATCAACCTCAGCCACCCCGGCGTGGTGGAGTATGCCCGCCAGTGCCTGCGCTTTTGGGTCGATGAGTGTCACGTCGACGGCTTTCGTTTCGACCTGGCTTCGGTGATGGGGCGGACGCCGGCGTTTCGTCAGGATGCGCCGCTGTTTGAGGCCATCCGTAACGATCCGCATCTTGCGGAGGTGAAGCTGATCGCGGAACCCTGGGATATCGGTCCCGGCGGCTACCAGGTGGGGAACTTTCCGCCGCTGTTCGCCGAGTGGAACGACCATTTTCGCGATACCGCGCGTCGTTTTTGGCTGCAGCAGAACGTCTCGCTGGGCGACTTCGCTCAGCGCTTTGCCGCTTCCAGCGACGTCTTTCAGCGTCATGGACGAGCGCCTGCGGCGGCGGTGAATCTGGTCACCGCCCATGACGGTTTTACCCTGCGCGACTGCGTTTGTTTCAATCAGAAACATAATGAAGCGAACGGGGAGGAGAATCGCGATGGGACTAACAATAACTACAGCAACAATCATGGTATAGAAGGATTAGAAGGGAGTCTTGCCGTGATTGAACGGCGTCGTGCCAGCGTTCACGCTCTCCTTGCGACGCTGCTGCTGGCGCAGGGAACGCCGATGCTGCTGGCGGGTGACGAACACGGTCACAGCCAGCATGGCAACAATAATGCTTACTGTCAGGACAATGCGTTTACCTGGCTGGACTGGAACCATACTAACCGCGGGCTGACCGCGTTCACCGCCGCGCTAATTCATCTGCGCCAGCGTATTCCGGCTTTAACCGAGAATCGCTGGTGGCAGGAGGGAGACGGCCGCGTTCGCTGGTTAAACCAACATGCGCAGCCGCTGTCCGCCGATGAATGGCAGCACGGTGCGCCGCGTATGCAGATCATATTGTCCGATCGCTGGCTGATGGCGCTCAACGCCACCGCCGAGGTGGCGGAGATGGTTTTACCTGCGGGGGAATGGCGCGCCATTCCACCTTTCGCCGGAGAGGATAATCCGGTCACTATGGCTGTCTGGCATGGGCCCGCGCACGGAGTGTGCGTATTTCAAAGGTCGTAACCTCGGGGCTTCCGGTTGGTCTCGAAGCGGCGGCGCGGCGAGAAGGGCAGGCAAGCTGGGGAGTAAAAAAGGAGTTAATTATGGTTGGGGTAGAAAAGAACGATCCGTTGATGCTGGCGCGTCAGTTGCCGATCAAATCCGTTGCGCTGATCCTTGCTGGGGGACGTGGTACCCGTCTGAAGGATCTGACCAATAAACGCGCGAAACCTGCTGTCCATTTCGGCGGCAAGTTCCGCATTATCGATTTTGCGTTATCTAACTGTATTAACTCAGGCATTCGCCGTATCGGCGTCATCACCCAGTATCAATCGCATACTCTGGTGCAGCATATCCAGCGCGGCTGGTCGTTCTTCAATGAAGAGATGAACGAGTTTGTTGACCTGCTGCCCGCTCAGCAAAGGATGCAGGGGGAAAACTGGTATCGCGGCACGGCGGACGCGGTGACGCAGAACCTCGACATCATTCGTCGCTACAAGGCGGAGTACGTCGTTATCCTCGCGGGCGACCATATTTACAAACAAGACTACTCGCGGATGCTTATCGATCACGTCGAAAAAGGCGCGCGTTGCACCGTCGCCTGTATGCCGGTGCCTATTGAAGAAGCACGGGCGTTCGGGGTGATGGCGGTGGACGAGAGCGATAAGATTATCGATTTCGTCGAAAAGCCGGCTAACCCTCCGGCGATGCCGGGCGATGCCAGCAAATCGTTGGCGAGTATGGGTATCTATGTCTTTGATGCGGATTACCTTTATGAGCTGCTGGAAGACGACGATAACGACGAAAGCTCCAGCCACGATTTTGGTAAAGACATCATCCCGAAAATCACCAAAGCTGGCATGGCTTATGCACATCCTTTCCCACTCTCCTGCGTGCAGTCCGATCCGCAGTCTGAACCCTACTGGCGCGATGTGGGGACCCTGGAAGCTTACTGGAAAGCCAACCTCGATCTGGCTTCGGTGACTCCAGAGCTGGATATGTACGATCAGAACTGGCCGATTCGCACCCATATGGAGCCTTTGCCACCGGCAAAATTCGTTCAGGACCGCTCGGGTAGCCACGGGATGACCCTGAACTCGCTTGTCTCCGGGGGCTGTATTATCTCTGGTTCGGTGGTCGTGCAGTCGGTGCTGTTCCCGCGCGTGCGGGTGAATTCATTCTGTAACATTGATTCGGCAGTTTTGTTGCCAGAGGTTTGGGTTGGCCGTTCGTGCCGCCTGCGTCGCTGCATTATTGACCGCGCTTGCGTGATCCCGGAAGGTATGGTTGTTGGGGAGAACGCGGAAGAAGATGCACGCCGTTTCTACCGCTCGGAGGAAGGTATCGTGCTGGTCACCCGCGACATGCTGCGGAAATTGGGGTACCCACAGGAGCGCTAATGCAGGTATTACATGTATGTTCAGAGATGTTCCCGCTGTTAAAAACCGGTGGACTGGCGGATGTGATCGGCGCGCTGCCTGCAGCGCAAATCGCAGGAGGCGTCGACACTCGCGTGCTGCTGCCGGCGTTTCCCGATCTCCGTCGCGGCGTAACGGATGCGCAGGTGGTGACGCGCCGGGAGACCTTTGCCGGGCGCATCACCCTGCTGTTCGGGCACTTTAACGGCGTGGGCATCTATTTGATTGATGCCCCGCATCTCTACGATCGGCCAGGGAGCCCTTACCACGATACCAATCAGCACGCTTACACCGACAACGTGCTGCGCTTTGCGCTACTGGGATGGGTAGGCAGCGAGATGGCCTGCGGCCTGGATCCTTTCTGGCGCCCTGATGTTGTTCACGCCCACGACTGGCATGCGGGCCTGACGCCGGCCTATCTGGCGGCGCGCGGTCACCCAGCTAAGTCGGTCTTTACGGTGCATAACCTGGCCTACCAGGGGATGTTCTACTCGTGGCATATGAACGACATTGAACTGCCGTGGTCGTTTTACAACGTTCATGGACTGGAATTTAACGGCCAGATCTCCTTTCTGAAGGCCGGCCTCTATTACGCCGACCACATTACGGCGGTCAGTCCAACCTATGCCCGTGAAATCACCGAGCCGCAGTTCGCTTATGGGATGGAAGGGCTGCTGCGTCAGCGTCAGCACGAGGGCCGCCTCTCCGGGATCCTCAACGGGGTGGATGACCATATCTGGAATCCGGAAAGCGACCTGCTGCTGGCCGCGCGCTATGACCGCGATAGGCTGGAAGAAAAAGCGGAGAATAAACGCCAGTTGCAAATCGCCATGGGTCTGAAGGTGGATGACAAAGCGCCGCTGTTTGCCGTTGTCAGCCGTCTGACCAGCCAGAAAGGGCTGGACCTGGTGCTTGAAGCGCTGCCGGGCCTGCTTGAACAGGGCGGCCAGCTGGCGCTGCTGGGGGCGGGCGATCCGGTGCTGCAGGAGGGATTCCTTGCCGCCGCGGCCGAACATCCGGGTAAAGTCGGCGTACAGATTGGTTACCATGAAGCCTTCTCGCACCGCATTATGGGCGGCGCCGATGTGATTCTGGTGCCGAGCCGTTTTGAACCGTGCGGCTTAACCCAGCTGTACGGACTGAAGTATGGCACGCTACCGCTGGTGCGGCGTACCGGCGGCCTGGCGGATACCGTTTCCGACTGCTCGCTGGAGAACCTCGCCGATGGTCTGGCTACCGGCTTTGTTTTTGAAGACAGCAACGCCTTGTCGCTGCTGCGGGCGATTCGACGCACGTTTGTTCTGTGGTCGCGCCCATCGCTCTGGCGCTACGTCCAGCGTCAGGCGATGAATATGGATTTTAGCTGGCAGGTTGCCGCGAATTCTTACCGCGAACTTTATCAACGCTTGCTGTAACCAGGAGCCAAAGCTATGAATGTACCTTTTAGCTACTCATCACCCACCCTGAGCGTTGAGGCGTTAAAGCACTCTATTGCTTATAAGCTGATGTTTATCATCGGCAAAGATCCGGCTATCGCTAACAAGCATGAATGGCTCAACGCCACGCTGTTCGCCGTTCGCGATCGCATGGTTGAGCGCTGGCTGCGCTCAAACCGTGCGCAGCTTTCTCAGGAAGTTCGCCAGGTTTACTACCTGTCGATGGAATTTTTGATTGGCCGTACGTTGTCCAACGCGCTGTTATCGCTCGGCATTTATGAAGATGTGAACAGCGCGCTGGAAGAGATGGGGCTGAACCTTGAAGAATTAATTGATGAAGAAAACGACCCGGGCTTAGGTAACGGCGGTCTTGGTCGTCTGGCGGCCTGCTTCCTCGATTCGCTTGCGGCGCTGGGGTTACCGGGCCGCGGCTACGGTATCCGCTACGACTACGGGATGTTTAAGCAGAATATCGTCGATGGGCGGCAGAAAGAATCCCCGGATTACTGGCTGGAGTACGGCAACCCGTGGGAGTTCGAGCGCCATAATACGCGTTACAAAGTGCGCTTCGGCGGCCGTATTCAGCAGGAAGGTAAATACTCCCGCTGGGTGGAGACCGAAGAGATTATTGCAGAAGCCTATGACCAGATTATCCCTGGCTTCGACACCGACGCTACCAACACGCTGCGCCTGTGGAGCGCCCAGGCCAGCAGCGAGATCAACCTCGGTAAATTCAACCAGGGCGACTACTTCGCGGCGGTGGAAGATAAAAACCATTCCGAGAACGTGTCGCGGGTGCTCTATCCGGATGACTCGACCTATTCAGGACGCGAGCTGCGCCTGCGGCAGGAGTACTTCCTCGTATCGGCGACGGTGCAGGACATCCTCAGCCGCCACTACCAGCTGCATAAAACCTACGCCAACCTGGCAGACAAAATCGCGATTCATCTCAACGACACGCATCCAGTGCTGTCGATTCCGGAGCTGATGCGCCTGCTGATTGACGAGCATAAGTTCAGCTGGGATGAGGCGTTCGAGGTGACCTGCCAGGTCTTCTCCTATACCAACCATACCCTGATGAGCGAAGCGCTGGAGACCTGGCCTGTCGAGATGCTGGGTAAAATCCTGCCGCGTCATTTGCAGATTATCTTCGAGATCAACGACTATTTCCTGAAGACCCTGCAGGAGCAGTACCCCAACGATACGGCGATGCTGGGCCGGACGTCGATTATCGACGAGTCCAACGGTCGTCGCGTACGTATGGCGTGGCTGGCGGTGGTGGTGAGCCATAAGGTCAACGGCGTGTCGGAGCTGCACTCCCGGCTGATGGTCGAGTCGCTGTTTGCCGAATTTGCCAAAATCTTCCCGATGCGCTTTACCAACGTCACGAACGGCGTGACGCCGCGCCGCTGGCTGGCGCTGGCGAATCCGCCGCTATCAAAAGTACTGGATGAAAATATCGGCCATAACTGGCGCACGGATTTGAGCCAGTTGAAGGAGCTGGAGCAGCATATTGACTATCCGAAAGTCAACCAGGCGGTGCGCCAGGCTAAGCTGGAAAACAAGCAGCGGCTGGCGAACTACATTGGTCAGCAGCTTAATGTGGTAGTGAATCCGAAGGCGCTGTTTGATGTGCAGATCAAGCGTATTCACGAGTACAAACGTCAGCTGATGAACGTGCTGCACGTGATTACTCGCTACAATCGCATTAAGGCCAACCCCGACGCCGAGTGGGTGCCGCGGGTGAATATCTTCGCCGGAAAGGCGGCTTCGGCTTACTACATGGCCAAACATATTATTCATTTAATTAACGACGTCGCGGCGGTGGTGAATAACGATCCGCAGATTGGCGATAAGCTGAAAGTGGTGTTTATCCCTAACTACAGCGTCAGCCTCGCGCAACTGATCATTCCGGCGGCGGATCTCTCCGAGCAGATTTCGCTGGCGGGAACGGAGGCCTCCGGGACCAGTAATATGAAGTTCGCGCTTAACGGCGCGTTAACCATCGGTACTCTGGACGGCGCTAACGTTGAGATGCAGGAGCACGTAGGGGCGGATAATTTCTTTATCTTCGGTAATACGGCGGAAGAGGTGGAGGCCCTGCGTGCCGACGGCTACAAACCGCGTGATTACTATGAGCAGGATGAAGAGCTGCACCAGGCGCTGACGCAGATCGGCACCGGCCTGTTCAGCCCATCGGAGCCGGGCCGCTATCGCGATCTGCTGGATTCGCTGATTAACTTTGGCGACCACTACCAGGTGCTGGCGGATTTTCGTAGCTACGTGGATTGTCAGGATAAGGTGGATGAGCTGTATCTTCACCCGGAAGAGTGGGCCAACAAAGCGATGCTCAATATCGCCAATATGGGCTACTTCTCTTCTGACCGCACGATCAAGGAGTATGCCGACCATATCTGGCATATCGATCCAGTACGTCTGTAGCGGGTTAGCCATAACAAAACGGGGCCACCAGGCCCCGTTGCTATTTACAGTTTTACGACGCTAACGACAGTTCAGACTTTCCCGCGTGCTGCGCCAGCCACTCGCTGATGCGCGCCTGCTGCTCGGCATTCAGCCACATACCTTGTTTGGTCCGGCGCCAGATAGCGTCATCCAGACGGCGTACCCACTCGTGTTCTACCAGATAGCGCAGCTCGGCTTCATAAAACTCGTGGCCGAAATCTTCGCCCAGATCGGCAAGCGAAGTCGCTTCGCCGAGGATCCATTCGCTATTGCTGCCGTAAGTCCGCGCATAGTGGCGGGCCATCGATTCGCTGATAAACGAAAAGCGGCGGCGCAGCTTTGCCGCGTAGTCGTCACGGTCGCCGCCGATATCGCCGCCGGGCAGTACCGCGGTTTTGGTCCATGCCGGGCCGATGCCTTTATAGTAAGGCGTCAGTTTCTCCAGCGCATGCTCGGCAAGCTTACGATAGGTCGTGAGCTTGCCGCCAAAGACCGACAGCAGCGGAGCCTGTCCGTTTTCATCGTGAATATCGAGGGTGTAATCGCGGGTGATCGCCTGCGGTGAGTCGGATTCATCGTCGCACAGCGGGCGTACGCCGGAGTAGGTCCAGACAATATCGTCCCGCGTGAGCGTCTTTTTAAAGTGGGCGTTATAGACGTTCAGCAGGTAATTAATCTCTTTACCGTCGATCGCCACGGCTTTTGGGTCGCCTTTATATTCAACGTCGGTGGTGCCAATGATGGAGAATTCATCCATCCACGGGATCACAAAAACAATACGTTTATCTTCATTTTGCAGGATGTAGGCCTGCTTCTGCGCATGCACGCGCGGCACGACGATATGGCTGCCCTTAATCAAACGGATGCCGTACGGTGAGCGCAGGTGCATCCCTTCATCGAAGAACTGTTTAACCCACGGGCCAGTGGCGTTAACCAGACCGCGCGCCTGCCAGGTAAACTTCTCGCCGCTATCAATATCTTCTGCCTCAACAATCCACAAACCGTTTTCACGTTTTGCCGAGATGGCGCGGGTACGGGTGCGCACTTCCCCGCCTTTACGCACAACCATCTGGGCGTTGGCCAGCACCATGCGCGCATCGTCGACCCAGCAGTCGGAATATTCGAAACCGCGCACGATTTCAGGTTTAAGTACCGATTCTGTGCCAAAACGCAACCCGGTTGAGCTGGGTAAACTGGTGCGCTTGCCCAGATGATCGTACATAAACAGCCCAATGCGGATCATCCACGCCGGGCGCAGGTGCGGACGATGCGGTAAACGAAAGCGCATCGGGAAGGCGATGTGCGGGGCCATTTTTAATAACACTTCACGCTCGGCCAGCGCTTCGCTCACCAGGCGGAACTCATAGTGTTCAAGGTAGCGCAGCCCGCCGTGAATCAGCTTTGAGCTGGCGCTGGATGTGGCGCAGGCCAGATCGTTCGCCTCCAGCATCAGCACGGATAAACCACGCCCTGCGGCGTCTGCCGCGATACCGGCACCGTTGATGCCTCCCCCTATCACAATCAGATCTTTGGTTTCCACGCTCGCCACCTCTTACACTTTCGTTTAAGCTCATAAATGTTCGATATCGCTCAATATAGCAAACAATCGAGCTATTGGTAACATCAAAAAAACATTTCAGAGTGATGCGTGTAACATATTGGCGTTTATTTAGCGCCAGGCTGTACACTAGACGCTAAAATCCAGGGCGTTCGCCGCCTGCCTGTATATCCGTATATAAAGAAGAGAGCTTATGGATCGCTTTGAATGTATTAACGTAGAAGAAGCCCACCAGAAAATGCACCAGCAGACGGCGGTGCTGGTCGATATTCGCGACCCGCAAAGCTATGCAATGGGCCACACGCCGGGCGCTTTTCATCTGACTAACGATACGCTGGGCGCGTTTATGCGCGACAACGATTTTGATACGGCGGTCATGGTGATGTGTTATCACGGCAACAGCAGCAAAGGCGCCGCACAGTATCTGCTACAGCAGGGTTACGACAAGGTTTATAGCGTGGACGGCGGGTTTGATGCCTGGCATCGGCATTTCCCGGCGGAAGTTGCGCATGGCGCACTTTAGGCGTTAGCGTCGGTTGTGGCTATAATATCTCCCTTTGTGTGGAATAAGCGATCCGCTGCATGTTAATGATTACCTCTTTTGCCAACCCGCGCGTGGCCCAGGCGTTTGTCGACTATATGGCGACGCAGGGGATTATTCTGACTATTCAGCAGCATACGCAGAGCGATATCTGGCTGGCCGATGAGTCCCAGGCTGGACGCGTGCAGGCCGAGCTGGCCCGTTTTCTGGAAAATCCCGCCGATCCGCGTTACCTTGCCGCCAGCTGGCAGTCGGGGCACACCAACAGCGGGCTGCACTACCAGCGCTTCCCCTTTTTAGCGACGCTTCGCCATAACGCCGGGCCGGTGACCTGGGGCGTGCTCTTCGCCTGCATCGTCGTCTTTGTCCTGCAAACGGTCATTGGCGATCAACCGGTCATGCTGCTGTTGGCCTGGCCCTACGATCCTTCGCTGAAATTTGAAGTCTGGCGCTACTTTAGCCATGCGCTCATGCACTTCTCGCTGATGCATATTTTGTTCAACCTGCTATGGTGGTGGTACCTCGGCGGAGCGGTAGAAAAGCGCATTGGCAGCGGCAAACTGGTGGTGATTACCGTAATCAGCGCCTTGCTGAGCGGCTTTGTTCAGCATCAGTTTAGCGGCCCGTGGTTTGGCGGACTGTCCGGCGTGGTCTATGCGCTAATGGGCTATGTCTGGCTGCGAGGCGAGCGCGATCCGCAAAGTGGCGTTTATTTACAGCGCGGCTTGATACTCTTTTCTTTAGTGTGGTTAATTGCTGGCTGGTTTGATGTTTTCGGCATGTCGATTGCGAACGGCGCGCACGTGGCCGGTCTGGTGACCGGGCTGGCGATGGCGTTTGTTGATACGCAGAATGTGCGAAAACGAACGTAGAGATTCCCAGGGATATTTCATGAAACAAACACAACGTCATGACGCGATTATCGAGCTGGTAAAAAAACAGGGATACGTCAGTACCGAAGAGCTTGTCGAGCAGTTTGCCGTCAGCCCGCAGACCATTCGCCGCGATCTGAATGATTTAGCCGATCAGAAAATGATCCTCCGTCATCACGGCGGCGCCGCGCTACCTTCCAGCTCGGTGAATACTTCATGGCACGACAGGAAATCGACCCAGACTCAGGAAAAAGAGCGCATTGCCCGCAAGGTGGCGAGCGAAATCCCCGACGGTGCGACGCTGTTTATCGATATCGGTACCACGCCGGAAGCGGTAGCCCATGCGCTGCTTAACCATAACGATCTGCGTATCGTCACCAATAACCTCAACGTCGCCAATACGCTGATGGTGAAAGAGGATTTCCGCATTATTCTGGCCGGCGGCGAGCTGCGTAGCAGGGACGGCGGTATCATCGGTGAAGCCACCCTGGATTTTATCTCCCAGTTTCGTCTTGATTTCGGCATTCTCGGCATCAGCGGTATCGACACCGATGGCTCACTGCTGGAGTTCGACTACCATGAAGTGCGCACCAAGCGGGCGATTATTGAAAACTCTCGTCACGTGATGCTGGTCGTTGACCATTCTAAGTTTGGCCGTAACGCGATGGTTAATATGGGCAGCATCAGTATGGTTGATGCGGTCTACACCGATGTTATGCCGCCGGCCGGCGTGCTGAAGGTGATTACCGACAATAATCTTCAGCTGGAGCTGTGCTGATTCATTAACTTTTCCGGGGCAGGCCAACGCGCGCCGCATGGCGTGATGCCGCGGGTGATATGTCACGCGCTTATCTCCGGTGATGGAGAGGGAGAACGCCAGGCGGAGGGAAATTTTTCCGCCGGCAATTATCAGGGTGGCGATGTATAAGGCCAGCCGATAGCGGCTTATACGCCGTATCCCATCATTTTCAACAGCTGCTGGGCATGCTGAACGGCATCCTGGCGGTGCGCCACGCCCAACTTCTGATACAAATTACGGATATGTGTTTTAATCGTCGTGGCGGCCACGTCCAGCTCACCGGCGATCTGCTCGTTGCTGTAACCGGAATAGATGAGCCCCAGCACCTGCCATTCGCGCTGGGTCAGCGGGCTGGTACGGATAAGTTCCGGCACTTCCGGATGGTTCAGCAGCCGCTCGACGAAGCTCTCGTCAAAGTGGGCGAACTTATGGCGATGATGCTGGTTGATATCGCGCAGAATACGCTGGGCGCGGTGCTGCTCCAGCTCCGGTAGCGTATTGAGCTGAATCAGCTGGCGCAGCTGCTGCGCCATCGCTTCGCCTTCAATGACAAAATGATTAATAAACCCGGTGCGGTTCGCGAGGGTGAGCGCTTCCAGCAGCGCTTTTTGCGCCTCGCTCTTACGCCCTGCCTGCCAGTAGAGCTGGTTGAGCAGCAGCAGGTTGCGGTTCAGATCGCTCATCAAACGCAGCGAGCGGGCGTTATCGTTTAACTCATCCAGTACCATTTCGGCGGAATCAAAATCGCCGAGCAGAATTTGCGCGCGGGCGATATTGCGCCACTGGCTCTGCAGGAAGTGGTTATTGGCGAACTCCGGTTTTGGCGTCTGGCGCAGCCAGTTTGCCGCGGCGGCTTTGTCGCCGATCATCTGCCAGTAGATAACCCGGACTTTATCGGCATTGGATACCCAGTCGCTATGGTAATGACCGTTGCCCAGCAGGTTTTCCAGGCGATTCAAATGGCTGCGGGCGTTATCCAGATCGCCGCGCGCCAGCGAGCACTGCACCATCAGCGTCAGGCACTGCAGCTGCTGCTGCGGTTGATAGGACGAGAGCACGTTCATGCCGCTGCGCGCGGAGGTTTCCGCTTCATCCAGCCGTGCCCAGGCCCACAGGAGCTGGGAACGAATACGCAGCAGGAACTCATGCATCGGCAGCTGTTCCAGATGCTGTTCACGAATGAGCTGGAAAGCTTTTTCCTGAATTTCCCAGGCGGCCTGCAGGAAGCCCTGTGCGAAGAGAATTTCGCTTTGCTGGATCATGCTCCATAACGCGTAGTGCCAGACGTCATGACGGCGGGCCATCTGTTCCGTCTGCTGCATGACCGCCAGCGATTTGCTCAACTGGCCTTTGCAGTGCAGAACTTCGCCGTGTACGGATGTGGCAACGATGCGGCTGTAGTAGCTGGCCAGCGGTAGTTCATCAAGGGCCACCATCGCCAGGCGCTCGGCTTCGTCCTGATCGCCGGCGTTGATCGCCACCTGGGCACGCAGGGCGTTGAAATCGCCGTGCATGGCGGTGTCCATTTCCGAATCCATTTCCTGCTCGGCGCGCGCCAGCAGGGTATTGACTTCACTATAGCGGTGCTGGCTCTGCATCAGCCAGGCCTGCAAAAGAATCAAACGCGGGTTTTCCAGCAGGTTTGACCAAGGCAGCGCGGCGAGGGACTGTTCCAGCAAACTCAGCTCGCTGTGGTTAAACATGCCCCACGCGTGGTTGAGCAGAATATCGCGCAGCATTTTGGCGTCACCCGCGGCCAGGGCGTGATGAATAGCTTCGCTCGGGAAGCCTTGCGCCATCCAGCTCTCAGCGGCCGCACGGTGAATTTCCGGCAGTTCGACCGCCAGCTCCCACTGGCAGCGCTGGCGCAGGAAGTTGCCGAACAGCGGATGGTAGCGAAACCATTCGCCGGAGTCGTCCATCCGCTGCAGGAATAATCCCTGACGCTCAATTTCTTCCAGCTGCATCTGGCCATTCTCTTCGCCGGTGACGCGGACGATGAGCGCATCGTTCATCGAGCGCAGCAGCGAGCTTTTTAGCAGGAAGTTACGCGTCCGCGGGTCCACGTTATCCAGCACCTCATCGACCAGATAGTCAGAAAGATGGCTGGCGTTAATACCGGCAAGACGACGGGCGGAGTGATGGGCGGAAGTATTGTTCTGGCGCGCCGAGAGGGCAATCAGCTGCAGCGCGGTGGCCCAGCCGGCAACATCGTCGCACAGCCTTTTGCTATCGTCGGCCTCAATAGGCGAACTGAGACGACAGTCGAAAAACTGCTTCGCTTCCTGATGGGTAAAAGCGAGCTGCTGGCTGCCGATTTCCAGCAGCTGATCGCGCACGCGCAGGTTGGCGATACCCAGCTGCGGCAGATTACGCGACAGCACCACCAGCGTCATATTTTCCGGCTGATGGCGGAGGAAGAAACGCATCGCATCATGAATAACCGGATTGGTGATCAGATGATAATCATCAATCACCAGGAATAACGGGCGCTGCCAGTCGGCCAGCTCAATAAACAGTTGCGCGAAGAGAGAGGGCAGGCTGGCGTACTGGCGCTTTTGCACCATCGCTTCGCTGGCCGCACAGTGGCCGCCTGTCGCCTGCTGAACGGCGGCGATAAGATAGCTGGCAAAACGCTCCTGTTGGTTATCGCCTTCATCCAGCGAGAACCAGCCGAGATCGTTTTTCCCCGCCGCCCATTGAGAAACGAGCGTGGTTTTACCGTATCCAGCCGGACTGGTCACCAACGCGAGACGATAATTGTTCGCGCCGGAAAGTTTCGCCAGCAATCGCTCACGAACCACAGTGTGTTCAAGGCGGACCGGGCGACTTAATTTAGACGGAATCAACATAGTTCTTCATTTCGCTGTGCAAGTGAGGAATTGCGAATTTTTTTGCGCTTCGTAATTAATATCCAATAAGGTCGGCCATAATGAATTTTATTGCAAGTTATGTCCGAGTTTTATGCTCTTGAATTTGCTCTATGTCACAAATTTGCATAGTGAGAGAAATTCATATAAATGCGCGGCAGCGCGCGCGGTTATTGGGATTGCGGAAGTTTTAGGCACGATAAGCTAATCTTTTATTACAAAATTAGTAGCTGTTTGTTTTTAATGAAATATTATCAGTGAAATCTTATAAGTCATCTTTTTGAGCTATTTCTGCATTACAGTCCGTTTATTCTGCAGATATTTACTTTTATTTGGCAATATTTACAAATCGATGTTTTGCCCGCTTTTATCGTCCTGGCTTGTAACAAAATTTAGCGCGGTAAGCAGGCCGATTTGTGATTCCGGCGTGGCGAATTTTGCAGCATAATTTTTGCCGGTAAGCTAACGTAATAGTGGCCACGATCACACTTTTCGCTCATCCCTGCTACTCCTCCCCGGCTAATCCCTGGCGGGATGAGGACGTGACTCCGGGAGGTCGGCACACTAACGCTAACGTTTTAGTAAAGGACCCGGATTACTTATGTCACAGACTTCTTTTAACAAAGCTCAGTTTCAGGCTGCACTGACGCGTCAGTGGCAGCATTTTGGTTTACAGTCCGCTTCCGAGATGACCCAGCGTCAATGGTGGCGCGCCGTAAGCGGCGCGCTGTCCGAGCTGTTGTCGGCTCAGCCGGTAGTGAAAGCGACCGAAGGACAGCGCCACGTAAACTATATCTCCATGGAGTTTTTGATTGGTCGCCTGACCGGCAACAACCTGCTCAACCTCGGCTGGTATCAGCAGGTCAGCGATGAGCTTCAGGCGCATGACGTTAACCTGACCGACTTGCTGGAAGAGGAAATCGACCCGGGCCTGGGCAACGGCGGCCTCGGTCGTCTGGCGGCATGTTTCCTTGATTCTATGGCCACCGTGGGACAATCGGCGACCGGCTACGGCCTGAACTACCAGTACGGCCTGTTCCGCCAATCTTTCGCTGATGGCCAGCAGATGGAAGCGCCGGATGACTGGGGGCGTAATAGCTACCCGTGGTTCCGCCACAACGAAGCGCTGGACGTGCAGGTTGGCCTCGGCGGTAAAGTGACCAAAAGTGGTGAGTGGGTACCGGCATTCGTGATTACCGGCGAAGCCTGGGATCTGCCGGTGCTGGGCTACCGTAACAACGTGGCTCAGCCGCTGCGCCTGTGGCAGGCTAAGCACGCGCATCCGTTTAACCTGACCAAATTCAACGATGGCGATTTCCTGCGTGCCGAACAGCAGGGCATTGACGCCGAAAAACTGACGAAAGTTCTCTACCCGAACGATAACCATCAGGCGGGTAAAAAACTGCGTCTGATGCAGCAGTACTTCCAGTGCGCCTGTTCGGTTGCCGATATTCTGCGTCGCCATCATCTGGCGGGCCGCAAGCTGGCGGAGCTGGCGGATTATGAAGTCATCCAGCTTAACGATACTCACCCGACGATTGCGATTCCGGAACTGCTGCGCGTGCTGATTGATGAGCATCAGCTGAGCTGGGACGACGCCTGGGCAATTACCAGCAAAACCTTCGCGTATACCAACCACACCCTGATGCCGGAAGCGCTGGAGTGCTGGGATGAGAAGCTGGTGAAAGCGCTTCTGCCGCGCCACATGCAGATCATCAAACAGATTAATGACCGCTTTAAAACGCTGGTGGATAAAACCTGGCCGGGCGATAAGCAGGTGTGGGCGAAACTGGCGGTGGTGCACGATAAACAGGTTCGCATGGCGAACATGTGCGTGGTGAGCGGCTTTGCGGTTAATGGCGTTGCCGCGCTGCACTCCGACCTGGTGGTGAAAGATCTGTTCCCGGAATATCACCAGCTGTGGCCGAATAAATTCCATAACGTCACCAACGGTATTACCCCGCGCCGCTGGATCAAACAGTGCAACCCGGCTCTGGCCGCGCTGCTGGATAAAACCCTGAAGAAAGAGTGGGCCAACGATCTCGACCAGCTGATCAACCTCGAAAAATATGCCGATGACGCTAAGTTCCGTCAGATGTATCGCGACATTAAGCTGGCTAACAAAGTTCGTCTGGCGGAGTTTGTGAAGCGGCGTACCGGTATCGAGATTAATCCGCAGGCGATTTTCGATATCCAGATCAAGCGCCTGCACGAGTACAAACGCCAGCACCTGAACCTGCTGAATATTCTTGCGCAGTACAAAGAAATTCACGAGAACCCGCAGGCGGACCGCGTACCGCGCGTGTTCCTGTTCGGCGCGAAAGCGGCGCCGGGCTACTATCTGGCGAAGAATATTATCTGGGCGATCAATAAGGTTGCCGCCGCGATCAACAACGATCCGCTGGTCGGCGATAAGCTGAAAGTGGTATTCCTGCCGGATTACTGCGTCTCGGCGGCGGAAATGCTGATCCCGGCGGCGGATGTCTCCGAGCAGATCTCAACGGCGGGTAAAGAGGCCTCCGGTACCGGCAACATGAAGCTGGCGCTGAACGGCGCGCTGACCGTGGGAACCCTGGATGGAGCGAACGTGGAAATCGCTGAGCAGGTAGGCGAAGAAAACATTTTTATCTTCGGTCATACCGTGGAAGAAGTGAAAGCGCTGAAGGCCAAAGGCTACGATCCGCTGAAATGGCGTAAGAAAGACAAGCTGCTGGACGCGGTGCTAAAAGAGCTGGAGAGCGGTAAATACAGCGATGGCGATAAGCATGCTTTCGACCAGATGCTGCACAGCCTGCTGAAAGGCGGCGACCCGTACCTGGTGCTGGCAGATTTTGAAGCCTACGTGGCGGCGCAGAAGCAGGTTGATGAGCTGTATCGCGACCAGGAAGCCTGGACGCGCGCGACGATTCTGAATACCGCGCGCTGCGGCATGTTCAGCTCCGACCGCTCGATTCGCGATTATCAGCAACGTATCTGGCAGGCAAAACGCTAAGGACAGGCCTATGGAGACTAAACGCCTTGATAACGCAGCCCTGGCGGCGGGAATAAGCCCAAGCTATATCAACGCGCACGGTAAGCCGCAGTCCATTGCTGCGGCCACCAAGCAGCGGCTGCTTGATGCGATGCATCGTACCACCATCACCCCGAAGGCGGTGGTTAACCCACTGCCAGCGGTGCAGGTGTTCACCCACGGCAAAAAGATGTCTCTGCCGGTAGCGGGCCAGGGGGAGTTTCACTGGATCCTCACTACCGAAGAAGGGAAACAGTATCAGGGCCAGGCGCGCGGCGGTGAAACGCTGCCGCTGCCGGCAAGATTACCGGAAGGGTATCATACGCTCACGCTGACTCAGGACGGCGATCGCTGGCACTGCCGGGCGATCGTCGCGCCCGCGCGCTGCTACGAACCGCAGGCGCTGAAGGATGGCCAGAAACTGTGGGGAACCTGCGTGCAGCTGTATACGCTGCGCTCGGAGAAGAACTGGGGGATTGGCGACTTCGGCGATTTACGCGCGATGCTGCCGGAAATCGCCCGCCGGGGTGGCTCGTTTATCGGACTTAACCCGATTCACGCGCTCTATCCGGCTAACCCGGAGAGCGCCAGTCCGTACAGCCCCTCTTCGCGCCGCTGGCTCAACGTTATCTATATTGACGTCAATGCGGTAGAGGATTTCCGTCATAGCAAAGAGGCGCAGAAATGGTGGCAATCACCGGCTACGCAGCAGACTTTACAGGCCGCGCGCCAGACCGATGACGTTGACTATACCGCCGTGACCGCCCTTAAGCTCACCGCGCTGCGCATGGCCTGGAAAGGTTTTTCTGCGCGCAACGATGAGGCGATGGCGGAGTTTCGCCAGTTTGTCACCCGCGAGGGCGACAGCCTGTACTGGCAGGCGGCGTTTGACGCGCTGCATGCCTGGCAGGTGCAACAGGACCCGATGCGCTGGGGCTGGCCCGCGTGGCCGAAGGCTTATCAGGATACCGATAGCCCGGAGGTTAAAACGTTCTGCACCGAACATGCCGATGAGGTGAATTTTTACCTGTGGCTGCAGTGGCTCGCTTATACCCAGTTTGCCGAGTGCTGGCATACCAGCCAAAACGACGCCATGCCGATCGGCCTGTATCGCGACCTGGCGGTGGGCGTTGCGGAAGGCGGGGCGGAAACCTGGTGCGATCGCGAGCTGTACTGCCTGAAAGCCTCCGTCGGCGCGCCCCCAGATATCCTGGGCCCGCTGGGGCAAAACTGGGGTCTGCCGCCGATGGATCCGCATATCATGGTGGCGCGCGCCTATGAGCCTTTCGTCGAGCTGTTGCGCGCGAATATGCAAAACTGCGGGGCGCTACGCATCGATCATGTCATGTCGGTGCTGCGTTTGTGGTGGATCCCTTACGGCGAGACGGCCGATCACGGCGCCTATGTGCAGTATCCGGTAGACGATCTTTTGTCGATTCTGGCGCTGGAGAGTAAGCGTCATCGCTGTATGGTGATCGGCGAGGATCTGGGAACCGTACCGGTTGAGATCGTCGGCAAGCTGCGTAAAAGCGGCGTTTACTCCTACAAAGTGCTCTATTTCGAAAATGACCACGAAAAGACTTTCCGTGCGCCGAAGGCGTATCCGGAGCAATCAATGGCTGTGGCAACGACGCATGACCTGCCAACGTTGCGCGGCTACTGGGAAAGCGGCGACCTGACGCTGGGTAAATCACTCGGCCTGTATCCGGATGAGGTGGTATTACGCGGACTGTATCAGGATCGCGAGCTGGCGAAGCAGGGGCTGCTGGATGCTCTGCACCGCTATGGCTGTCTGCCAAAGCGTACCGGACATAAAGCGTCGCTGATGGCGATGACGCCAACCCTGAATCGCGGAATGCAGCGCTATATCGCCGACAGCAACAGCGCGCTGCTGGGCCTGCAGCCGGAAGATTGGCTGGTGATGGCTGAGCCGGTCAATATTCCCGGGACCAGCACCGAGTATCCAAACTGGCGTCGTAAGCTTTCCACTACGCTTGAGGCGATGTTTGCCGATGAGCAGGTAAATAAGCTGATTAAGGATCTGGATAAGCGGCGCAAGGCAGCGAGTAAGAAGAAGCCAGCCTGATGTAAGCCAAAAAAAGCCGGGAAGCGATTCCCGGCTTTTTATTCTCTTTAGCGTTTCGGCCCAGCGGCTACTAGCGCAGCGCCTGCTGGTGTATCGGTGTATTTCTCAAAGTTCTCGATGAATAGCTTCGCCAGCTGCTCCGCTTTTTCCTGCCACTGCTCTGGCGAGCCGTAGGTGTTGCGCGGGTCGAGGATATGGGTATCCACCCCCGGCAGCTCGGTCGGGATCTGCAGCTCAAACATCGGCAGAGTGAAGGTTTCGGCATTGTCCAGTGAACCATCAAGAATCGCATCGATAATGGCGCGAGTATCTTTGATCGAGATACGTTTGCCGGTACCGTTCCAGCCGGTGTTGACCAGATAGGCCTGGGCGCCGGAAGCCTGCATGCGTTTCACTAGCACTTCTGCGTACTGCGTTGGGTGCAGCGACAGGAAGGCCGCGCCAAAGCAGGCGGAGAAGGTTGGCGTCGGCTCCGTGACGCCGCGCTCGGTACCGGCCAGCTTGGCGGTGAAGCCAGACAGGAAGTGGTACTGGGTCTGGTCGGCGGTCAGACGAGAAACCGGCGGCAGAACGCCAAAGGCGTCAGCGGTGAGGAAGATAACCTTGGTGGCATGACCGGCTTTGGAGATGGGCTTAACGATGTTCTCGATATGATTGATCGGATAAGAGACGCGGGTGTTTTCGGTCTTTGAACCGTCGTTAAAATCGATGGTGCCGTCAGCCAGCACGACCACATTCTCCAGCAGCGCATCGCGGCGAATCGCATGGTAGATATCCGGCTCTGCGGCTTCGGATAGCTTAATGGTCTTGGCGTAGCAGCCGCCTTCGAAGTTGAATACCCCGTCGTCATCCCAGCCGTGTTCGTCATCGCCAATCAGGCGGCGTTTCGGATCGGTAGAGAGGGTGGTCTTGCCGGTACCGGAAAGGCCGAAGAAGATAGCGACATCCTCTTTTTCCCCGACGTTGGCGGAGCAGTGCATGGAAGCGATGCCCTTCAGCGGCAGCAGGTAGTTCATGATCGAGAACATCCCTTTTTTCATTTCGCCGCCGTACCAGGTTCCGCCGATAAGCTGGATGCGCTCGGTCAGGTTGAACGCGACGAAGTTTTCGGAGTTCAGGCCCTGTTCTTTCCACTGCGGGTTGGTGCACTTAGCGCCGTTCATCACGATGAAATCCGGCTTGAAGTTTGCCAGCTCTTCCTCGCTTGGGCGAATAAACATGTTTTTCACGAAATGCGCCTGCCAGGCGACTTCGGTAATAAAGCGGACGCTCAGGCGGGTGTCGGCATTGGCGCCGCAGAAGGCGTCAACGATAAACAGGCGCTTGCCGGAGAGCTGGCGGGTCACCAGCCCCTTCAGGTGCTGCCACGTTTCCTCAGAAAGCGGCTTGTTGTCGTTCTTACCTTTGCCTTTATCGGCCCACCACACGGTATCGCGGGTGGTGTCGTCACGAACGATATACTTATCTTTTGGAGAACGGCCGGTAAAAATACCGGTATCTACGGCGATTGCACCAAGATTTGTTAATACGCCACGTTCATAACCTTCCAGATTGGGGGCGAGCTCTTCCTGATACAATGTATCGTAACTGGGGTTATGGACGATATCCTGGACGTCATTGATACCATAAGCCTTGAGATCCTGCGGGGTTAAACCATTATTAACGCGCATGTCACTGCTCCTTAGCCAATATGTACTGCTTTAAATTGTAGGGTTTATTACGGGGTATAGACCGCGACCAGGCTCATAGATTTACGTATCTCGACAAACGGCGGACTTACGAAAAACGTTGTGACTCCTGTCACGAGGCGTAGGGGATTATCTCAGGAATTAGGGCTACAGTGGGGGTAGATGTTTCTTAATGGTTAAAAAGTAATTAAAAAAACTGTTGAAATGTGAATGTAATCGCTTACCTGAAAGAAAATTACGTAACTCTTTCATGGGGAATCGATTCACCACGCGAAGAAAAATCGTTGACGTCAGGCGCGAGGAGGAAAACCGCGCCTGACAGAGTGGGGATTAGTGGATTTGCGGATCGGCCGGGGAGGCGTTGTTACGAATTTCGGCAATATCCATCGCATTAAAGATGTAATGATTACCGCAATAGTCGCAGTGCATATCGATTTCTCCTTCGTCGGCCAGGATGCTATCGATCTCCTCATCCGGCAGCGTTTTCAGCGCGCCGGCGCAGCGCTCGCGAGAGCAGGTGCATTTAAACTCAACGCCCTGCGGCTCGTAAACGGTGACTTCTTCTTCGTGATACAGGCGCCAGAGCACATCGTTCGCGGGCAGGGTAAACAGCTCTTCAGCTTTGATGGTTTCGGTCAGGGTGCTCAGATGTTCGAAATCAGCCGCCTGCGCGTCCTGCGCCGGCAGAACCTGCAGCAGCATGCCGCCGGCCATTGGTTTACCTTCGTGTTCACCGCTACGGATGATCAGTCGGGTTGGCAGCTGTTCAGAGCGCTGGAAGTAATCTTCGAGGCAGGCCGCCAGCGTATCGCCTTCAAGACCAACCACGCCCTGATAGCGCTCGCCCTCTTCCGGAGAGATGGTAATGACCAGATAACCATTACCGACCATGGTTTTCAGGTCCGCCCCTTCCGGGATCTCGCCCTGGGTGCGGGCGACACCGCGCATCTGCTGCTGGTTGTTGCCGTTGATCACCGCCAGCGACAGCGGGCCATCGCCCTGCAGCTGAACGGTAATATCGCCCGCGAACTTCAGCGTGGCGGTCAGCAGGCTGGTAGCGACCAGCAGTTCCGCCAGCAAGGTTTTCACCGGCTGCGGGTAGCTATGGTTGGTCAGAATCTGTTCTAAAGTTTCTGAAACTGTTACCAGCTCACCGCGTACGGCATAGTTTTCAAACAGATAGCGGTGTAATTGATCGTGTTGAGTCATAATCATCTCTCTTGCGGGCCACAGTTATTCACTATCGCCGTGTTTAAATCTCATCAGGTCGCGGCGCTCTTTCTTATCCGGTCGCCTGTCGGGATGCGGCATGGTTAGGGCGTTCATTTTCCGCGCCAGCGCCACTTTCTCGCGTTTCTCGATGCTCTCAGCCGTCTCTTCATAAAGCGCGACGGCTTCACTGGCGGGCCTGCGCTGTTCGGTAATGCCTTTTACCACAATGGTGCGTTCGTCATTGCCCTGGCGGAGCATCAGGGTCGCGTTCAGCTCGACCACTTTGCCAGGCTTACTGCGCTGCCCGTTATAGTGCACTTTGCCGCCTTCAATCATCTCGCGCGCCAGCGCTCGGGTTTTATAAATGCGGGCTGCCCACAGCCATTTGTCCAGCCTGACGGCTTCGACGGGTTTTTCTTTCATGGCCTCTCCTGTAGGGTCAGCGAGGGGATCAGATGCCGGTAGTCGTTCAACCCAGGATGGCGAGCGTAGCTTTTTTCCGCCAGCCCGGAGTCGGGGTTGGTGATACCCAGGCAATAGCGGATGCCGTACTCCGCCGCCGCGTCCAGAATCGCCTCGTTATCGTCGACGAACAGCGTATTGCGCGCGTCGAAGCCGGTTTCTTCAGCCACTGCGTGCCACAGCCGCTGATCCTCTTTCGGATAACCAAATGTGTGGGTGGAAAGCAATAAATCAAGGTGCGCGTCCAGACCGGTATGCTTTAGCTTCACCGCCAGATTATGCGGGTGGGCATTGGTCAGCAAAATCCGCCGTTTGCCGCTGGTTTTAAGCGCCTCAAGGAACGGCACGGTATCTTCACGCAGCGCGGCCCTTGGCCCCTGCTCGCTGGTCATCGCACAAATATCCAAACCCAGACGCTCGCTCCAGTAGTCCAGGCAGTACCAGTTTAGCGTATGTTGTACCGCATGATACTCCTGGCGCATCGCGTCTCTGGCTTCCTGCAGGTTGAGCCCCCGCGCGGCGCCCCAGGTTTCCGGAACCAGTTTTTGCCAGAAGTAGTTGTCGAAGGCGAGGTCGAGCAGCGTACCGTCCATATCCAGCAGAACGGTATCAACCTCTTGCCAGGCGATATCAAAATGCATGGTCAGTCTCCAGCGAGGGGGGAAATTGCGCGACAGGGTATCACACCCCGTCGCGTAGAGAATTATTCTTGCGGGTCGGGTGAGGAAAGCAGAACCGGATTCAGGCAGCTTTCGTAGTATTTCTGGATCTCTTCCTGACGCTGGCGATGGCGCTGATAGCGACGAAAAGCCTGGATACCGTGATACGCCGAACAGCCCAGCATGGTCAGCAGCAGCAGCGTTGTGCCAAGGTAGCGCCACAGCCCGGAGCGGTCAGGAATACGATGCAGGTTGATATGCTGCGTGCCGTTGGCATCGGTGTAAAGATTGGTGACGATGCCTTCTGCCTGGAACGGCGTGTGCATTAGCATGCCTGCCAGACGCTGCAGTTCGCTCCACTGCTGGTGAGCAGGGAAATCATATAAACCGGTGCCTGGCCACGGCTGATTTACCAGATCACTGCCTTCATCGCTGGCAATCAGGAAACCGCCGGGTGCCGGGCTATTCAGCGCCTGAGCCGCGCGCGAGGTTTCACGGCTGATGAACGGCGCGGTGGAGGTGGTGACCAGGTTCTCCAGCGATTCCGCGCTTACCGGGCGTAACAGGACGTTGACGCCGTCCAGTTTGCCCGCGCTGGCGCGTTTGGTCAGGGCTTCCCAGTTGCGGGTATTACCGAGGTTAACCAGCGCATTCTTCAAACGAACGCAATCGTCTTTCGCAGAGCACAGGTCGTTGGTTTTTGTGACGATATCGCCAAAATCATCCAGCAGCACCATGCCTGACTTCTGAATGGCGGAACGTAGCGCCGGGCTGACGCGCGAATCGTCATCGGATTCGGGATGGAGCTGGCGCTGGACGGTCTGCATCAGGGCGGTGGCCTTACTGACGATATCTGACTCCGGCAGCGGCAGGGGAGGGGCATCATTCCAGACGATTTGTGAACAATCGAACGGCATAAACGGCGAGTTCTCTTTTGCCGTCCAGGCGCCCGGCGAGTGGATGTTGCACATTCCTGTGCCTTTCAGGCGCAGCGTGTCGCCGATGCGAATCTTTGACTTCTCCAGCTGGGCAACCGTCGTGGCTTCGATAGTTTGCGCGCCCTTGAGCCATGAAAGGGTGAATTTAAAGGGCATATTCAGCGGTACGCTGGCCCACAGCATCACGACGATCAGCAGCGCGCCGAGGGCGATAATCGCGCTGCGGAGCCAGTACTGAAGCGGGAAGTTTTTGACCTCATCATGCAGCGACAGGAAGCGGCCCTGGCGGACAACGTGGCGGCTGAGGTAGATGTCGATATCCGTTTGCTGGCCGAGGTCCTGCGCAATCCATGGTTGCCAGTGGCGCGGGTAGATAAGGTCGATAATGCCGAGGGAAATATTATTGATATGTTCCTGGTTATTTTCGCCAAACAACCCCCAGCGTTTCGGCATGCCGCGCAGACAGTGAATTTCCCGCAGCGATGTTTTACGCGGGGGAGCGTAGATCCCCCATACGCCTGCCAGCAGCAGGAGTAACCCGCCGCCCAGCAGCCAGGGCGAAAAAACGTTCGGGGTTATCAGGCTGCAATAAAACAGCAGGAAGGCGGCAACCACCAGAATGGCTTCGCGAAGGCCGTCAGGGCGGCTAAGCGCATGCTCTTCTGGCGTTTCCGGGCGGATGTTTAGCAGCTCAATTTGCTCGCTCTCTTCCCCGCGGATGGATGCCTGAGGCACCGCGGCTTTTTCAAGCGCAAACCCCCGGGATTCCTGAGGATAGTCGCTGAGCGTTTGCCCATTCAGAGCAATCACCAGCGGCAGGCTATCGGTGGAGATTAACTCGACGCTGTTTTCATCGTTGATATGTTGCTCCCAGAAGGGGGGCAGATGAATTTCCACTGAATCAAGGAAGTAGCGCCATTTGTTGAGGTCATCGGTGGTGATGCCGTAGCGCGTAATGGCGCGGGTGACGCTATACACGGTACCGCTCTGTTCGTTCAGCGTCAGGTTGACCGGCGCGGTGCTGGCGCCAGACGCTGGCAACTGCTGGTTACGGCTGAGGCTTTCGAGGTATTTTTCTACGGCGCTGCGCTCTTCATCGGAAAGCTTGCGCGTCGCGGCATCGCTAAAGGCGTGCAGCAGCGGCAGGCGACGACGTCTTGCATGCGTGCGATACCACCACCCGATAAGCAATGCGCAGATCAGCAGAGCTAACAAAAATATCAGAAAGGTGCCCATGCCCATCCCATCATAGTTATTCTTTTCTTACTGGTATCGTCGGTTGCCATTCATCAATAGAGGTAAAACAGCCGTCGAAATCGGCACTTAATTACGTCAACGCGGGAAAATCTATTATGTAATGCAGCAGCATACAACCTTATCAAAAGCGTTAAAATCCAGGAATCAGTATATTCTCAAATACTATTCAACCTATTGACTTTTTAGTCTTTGTGATACCCGGGCGCAAGGCGAAAAAGTTGCAACTATGTAAATTAGTGGTGATTAGGATTGCCGAAACCGTGCTGCGTATCGCACAATGACCGCTGTAATCACAGCATAGACCGATGACAATGAGCAAATCATTACAAAAACCCACCATTCTCAATGTTGAAACAGTCGCGCGCTCGCGCCTTTTTAATGTTGAAAGCGTGGACCTTGAGTTCAGCAACGGCGTGCGCCGCGTGTATGAACGGATGCGGCCTTCTACCCGTGAAGCCGTGATGATTGTGCCGATTGTCGATGACCATATAATCCTGATTCGCGAATATGCCGTTGGTACGGAGTCCTATGAGCTGGGCTTTTCAAAAGGCCTGATCGATCCAGGCGAAAGCGTACTGGAAGCCGCCAACCGCGAGCTGAAAGAAGAGGTTGGGTTTGGCGCGCAAAAGCTGACGTTTTTGAAAAAACTAAGCATGGCTCCGTCCTACTTCTCCAGCAAGATGAATATCCTGGTGGCGGAAGACCTTTATCCGGAGTCGTTGCCCGGCGATGAGCCCGAGCCGCTGCCGCAGGTGCGCTGGCCGCTGTCGCAGCTGATGACGCTGCTCGAGGAAGAAGATTTCAACGAAGCGCGTAACGTTAGCGCGCTTTTCCTGCTGCGCGAGTGGCTGCAGGCGCAGGGGCGGCTGTAGCGCCTCTCCCAGATAAAAAAAGCGCCCACAGGCGCTTTTTTTGTCAGAACAGTTCGTGGGTCTCGCCCCCGCCATCGGTAATGGTGGTGCCGACTTCATGAACCGCCTGTTGGGTAGGCTGCGTGCCGTCAATAAAGTACTCGGCGCGGCTGTTACCGCCGCTGGCCAACTGGCCGGTGCTGCGGTCGATGTTCACCGTAATAATACCCGGCGGCGGCGTTAGCGGCTCTTCCGGTACGCCTTCCAGCACCCTTTTCATAAAGTCATCCCAGGCCGGTTGGGCGCTTTTAGCGCCGCCTTCATAGCCGGATATCTGATCTTTTATTGCTCCGGAGGCGGTGGTGCGGCCCAGATCGCGGCGGTGGTCATCAAAGCCAATCCATACCGACGTTACGACGCCAGGACCATAGCCTGAGAACCACGCATCTTTTGAACTGTTGGTGGTCCCGGTTTTGCCACCGATATCGTGACGCTGCAGGTCGCGGCCTGCCCGCCAGCCGGTACCCATCCAGCCCGGTTCGCCGAAGATGTTGGTGTTCAGGGCGCTTTTAATCAGGAACGCCAGCGGCGTGTTGATCACGTGCGGCGCGTACTCCGGAGCGCCGCTTTGCGCCACCAGGGACTGGTTCGCCTGCGCAAGTTGCGGTTGTGGAGGAACGCCGGGGTTTTGCGGGTCCTGTGAGGTGGCGACGTCCTCAACGTCTTTATTCTCCAGCACATCAGACTTCGGCGTATCGCCGTAAATCACCGGAATATCGCACTGTGGGCAGGCAACTTTTGGCCGTTCTTCAAAAATGACGCCGCCCTGATCGTTCTCGATTTTGCTGATGAAATAGGGGCTCACAAGGAAACCGCCGTTAGCCATCACCGAATAACCGCGAGCAACCTGAAGCGGGGTGAAAGACGCTGAACCCAGCGCCAGCGATTCGGTCCGCACGATGTTCTGAGCCGGGAAGCCAAAACGCTGGAGATACTCAGCCGCGTAGTCCACGCCCATGGCCCGCATCGCGCGAACCATCACCACGTTCTTTGATTGACCCAGCCCCTGACGCAGGCGGATAGGGCCCGCATACTGCGGCGGTGAGTTTTTGGGGCGCCAGTCGGAGCCGGAGCCGGCATCCCAGCGGGAAATCGGCACATCGTTGAGCATACTCGCCAGCGTTAAGCCTTTATCCATCGCAGCAGTGTAGAGGAACGGCTTAATGTTAGAACCGACCTGGCGCAGCGCCTGTGTCGCACGGTTGAACTTGCTCTGGTTGAAATCGAAGCCGCCGACCAGCGCAATGATCGCTCCGTTTTGCGGGTTGATCGAGACCAGCGCCGAGTTGACATCCGGCACCTGCGACAGCCACCAGCTACTACCCACCTGACGTACCCAGACCTGTTGCCCGGTCTGCACCACATCGTTCACTTTACGCGGCGTGGCACCCTGCTGGGTATCAGAGATAAACCGACGCGCCCAGCGGACGCCTTCCATATTCAGCGACACTGAGGTTCCGTTGCTCATTAGCGCGACGGCTTCCTGCGGATTTGCCGACGTGATGACCGCCGGCGAGAGCGGTCCGGTATTCGGGGTTTTTTTCAGCGTATCGAGGATTTTCTGGTTATCCCACGGCGTTTCACCCACTTTCCATAGCACCTTTTCCGGGCCGCGATAGCCGTGGCGCATGTCGTAATCCAGCACGTTTTTACGCACGGCCTCCTGGGCCGACTGCTGATTTTTACGGGTAATGGTGGTGTAGACGCGATAACCGTCTTCATAAGCCTGCTCACCGTAGCGGACGACCATTTCCTGGCGCACCATTTCGCTGAGGTACGGGGAGGAGAAGGCGATTTCCGGCGTATGGTAGCTGGCGTCAATCGTCTGGCTACGCGCCTGATCGTACTGCGCCTGCGTGATGTAGCCTTCGCTCAGCATCCGTGAGAGAACAACGTTGCGGCGGGCGGTTGCGCGATCCATGGAGTAGAGCGGGTTAAACGTCGACGGCGCTTTAGGCAGGCCCGCAATGACCGCCATTTCACTCAGCGTTAGCTGGTCGACGGATTTCCCGAAATAGACCTGCGCGGCCGCGCCGACGCCGTAGGCGCGGTAGCCAAGATAGATTTTGTTCAGATACAGCTCAAGGATTTCATCTTTATTGAGCAACTGCTCGATGCGGATCGCGAGGAAGGCCTCTTTTACCTTACGCATCAACGTCTTTTCTGGGCTCAGGAAGAAGTTGCGCGCCAGCTGTTGAGTAATCGTACTGGCGCCCTGCGAGGCGTGGCCTGAGAACATCGCGACGCTGGCGGCGCGGAAAATCCCGACCGGGTCAACGCCATGATGCTCATAAAAACGGCTGTCTTCGGTGGCGATAAACGCTTTTATCAGCTCTGGCGGCATTTGCTGTAGCGTGACGGGAATACGGCGTTTCTCGCCATATTGCGCAATCAGCTCGCCATCCGCGCTATAGACCTGCATAGGGATCTGCAGGCGCACATCCTTCAGAGTTGCGACGTCGGGGAGCTGCGGCTCTATATATTTATAGAGACCAAAAATCGAGCCTGCTCCCAGCAGTACGCAACATACTGCAAGGATAAAAAGATACTTTACGAACTTCACCGGAGATTTCTCATTTAGTTTTCATTGGGCAGTTTATAAACAAACGCGCAGTAGTATAAAGGCAAGCCTGGAGCATTGATATAGCGAAGCATATCGGCGGATAAGGAGATCGTAAGCATGGCGTTTAGAAACTGGCGCGTAGGAATGCATATCCAGCAGGACCACATTGCTATTGTCGCGTTATTACATGAGCGCTCACGCTGGGCGCTACGCCGCTGGTGGAGCATCCCGCTCATGCCCGGTACCGTGCGGCAGGGAATGGTGGTGGATGTTGAATCGCTGGCCCGCCAGCTGCAAAGCTGGCGGCGGGAGCTGCCTTTGCACCATCAGGTCTGTATCGCCTTTCCGGCGGCGCGAACCCTGCAAAAGCAGCTCCCGCGCCCGCAGATTTCATTAAGAGAAAGCGAACAGGCGACCTGGATTGCCAGCGCGATGGCGCAGCAGCTGGAAATGCCCGCATCGTCGCTATGCGTCGATTATGCGGAAACCGGAGCGGTCGATGGCTGGCGAGTTACCGCCGCGCAGCGGTTGGACGTTAACCTTCTGTGCCGCCTGGCAAGTCGACTCAAGCTGAGGGTGGTGGGGATTGTTCCGGATGCCAGCGCGCTTAGCGCCTTTCTCCCCTGGCAACCGGATGACGTTCAGGGGCTGGCCTGGCGTGACGAAGCGAGCTGGCTTTGGGCCACCTCTGACAGCTGGGGATGCTGTCCGTGCAGCGACGCTCCTTCTTTTCCAAACCTGGTATCCCGGGTGAACGGCGGTACGTTTCGCCTCTGCGCCTCCGCATCGCCCGACGGACGGAATTTTGACGCCTGGAGCGCCATCCACCGCCTGCAGCCGCCGCTCCCGGCATGTGGCGATAGCTTTACCGTTGCCCTCGGCCTGGCGCTGGGAGCGCGTCAGTCATGAGCCATATTGTCAACTTCCTTCCCTGGCGCGAAACGCGTCGACGGCAACGTCTGCAGATGGCGGGGCTGCTGATTGTTGGTCTGCTGCTTATGCTGCTGGCGGCGTTCCTCACTTCACAGCTCAACCAACGGGTCGGCCATTTGCTTGAAACCGCGAGGATTAGCGCTGAAGACCAGCTTTATACCGCCTTGCAGCAGCGTGAGCGAGCCATGCGCCAGCGGCTACAGCAGCAGGAACAACAACGTCTGCGCGTTCTTCGGCGGGAGAAAACCGCCGCGTGGCAGTCAAGGTTGCAGGCGATAGCGGCGCTTATGCCGGAATACGCCTGGTTAACTCAGCTGGAATACCGCCAGAATACTCTGTGGCTGAGCGGGTTAACGTTAAATCTTAAGGGGTTATCCGCGCTGGAAAAGGCGCTGGGGCGCCTGCCCGGCTTGCGCCCCCCCAGGGCGGGTGAAACGCACCGCGACGGTGAAGGACGCTGGTTATTTCACTTTTCCATGGCCGGAGAGGAAGACAATGCGGGTTGAGATTGAACGCTGGCTGACGGGGCGCAAAAGCCTGGTAACAATACCTGTCGTTCTGGTTCTCATTGCCGGATCCTGGGGATGGCTACTGCGGCTCCCTCACCCAGACACTAACGGGGCCGGCACGCTGCGCATACAAGCGCAGTGGCGCAAACTGTTGCCGCTGCGGGCTGCGCTACAAAACGTTGATATTGAGGAGCAACAAACCCAGGCTTTCTCTCCCATTGACCTCCCGGTGACGGGCGCTGCGCTTATGGACTGGCGGCCGATAGGGCGCGGTGGCGAGATGCAGCTGGCGGTTGACTGGCAAGCAGTACCGGCGCTTTTTTCCTGGCTAGCCCGCTGCGGGATGCGGGCCACGGCTTTCTCAATTCAGCCGGGAAATCAGGCTCTACGGCTTACCCTGCAACTGGAGGCGGAAGATGCGCCGTAAAGGGTGGTGTTTACTGCTGTTTCCTCTGCCGCTGCTGGCTGTGGAACGCGATCCCTTCCAGCCTCCGGTCGATAGCTGCCGAACGGTACAGCTTAGCCAATGGCGCTACGGTGGGGCGATAGGCGATCCGCGAGAGTTGATTGGCATCCTGCAGGATAGTGCCGGGAAATGGCGCCGCGTGAGGGATGCGGAGACGCTGCCTACAGGCTGGCGGGTCACGCTTCTGACATCTGACAAAATGGCTATATCAACCGGCGCGGGGTGTGAACCCGCACAGTGGGTCTGGCTGCGAAAGGGAATAAAGAATGATGCGATGGATAAGCCTGCTGTTTCTGCTCCTGCCGTTGGTGGCGGTCGCGGCAAAAAAAGATCTTCCCGTATCGCTGGTCGTCGATGATGCGCCGGTGACCCAGGTACTGCAAACGCTGGCGGAGCTAAAGCAAAAAAATCTCGTGGTGGCGCCGGACGTCAGCGGAACGGTATCTTTGCAGCTTAAGGAGGTGCCGTGGCAGCAGGCGTTGCGATCGGTTATCGATAGCGCCGGTCTGACCGTGACCCAACAAGGCTCGGTACTGTACGTGCATACTCAGGCCTGGCAAAAGGCGCAGCAGGCACAGCTTGAGGCGGAGAGAGCAAAGCGTCTACAGAATCTCCCTCTACAGGGGCATAGCATGAGCCTGCGATATGCTGATGCAGAGGATCTGGCCAAAGTAGGCGAAAAACTGCTGAGTGCTCGCGGGTATCTGATGGTCGATAAGCGAACCAATCGCCTGTTGATTCGCGATGACGCCAGGCACCTCCCGGCGTTAAGGGCATGGGTTCAGGAGATGGATGTGCCCGTCGGTCAGGTTGAGCTGGCGGCGCATATTGTCTCAATGAGCGAAACCAGCCTGCGTGAACTGGGCGTTAAGTGGAATCTGGCGGACGCCAGCAGCCCACCGGGATCCGGTAAACTGACGACCTTGAGCAGTAACCTGGCGGTAGGGGATGCCAGTACGAGGGCCGGGTTTAACATCGGCCGCATCAGCGGGCGGCTCCTGGAGCTGGAGCTTTCCGCACTTGAGCAGAAGCAGCAGGTGGACATCATCGCCAGTCCCCGGCTGCTGGCTTCACATATGCAGCCCGCCAGCATTAAGCAGGGCAGCGAGATACCCTATCAGGTCTCCAGCGGCGAAAGCGGCGCGACCTCCGTTGAATTTAAAGAGGCGGTGCTGGGGATGGAGGTGACGCCGACGGTGCTATATCACGATCGCGTGCGTTTAAAACTCAGGATTAGTGAAAATACGCCGGGCCAGGTGCTCAAACAGGAAAATGGCGAAGCGCTGGCTATCGATAAACAAGAAATAGAAACGCAGGTTGAGGTGAAAAGCGGAGAGACTCTGGCGTTAGGCGGTATCTTTGCGCAAAAAAATAAAACGTCTCGTGATGGTATTCCTCTTCTTGGCGATATCCCCTGGCTTGGCCAGTTGTTTCGCCGTGACGGTAAGGATAACGAACGACGTGAACTGGTTGTCTTCATTACTCCACGTATTCTGGCAGTGCATTAAGCGGGTTTTTCTTGCTAAACACGTTTCAGGTGTTTGACGTGAGGACGGATTTAGCATACAAGGGGTACCGATTTGAGAGTCGGGTACGACATCAATCCTCCCTTTCTTGTCCGGTGATTTATTCTGTTGCCAAACCAGCCGGAGTATTGAGATAATTTTTAGTCTGACTCTCGCTCTATTGCATATGAGGTTTCAGTTCATGTCCTGCTGCGCTGGGTGTCTGCGAAGCGGGTTTACCATTAACGAATAGTCTTAGTAGTACCGAAAAAATGGCAGAGAAACGCAATATCTTTCTGGTTGGGCCTATGGGTGCCGGCAAAAGCACTATTGGGCGCCAGTTAGCCCAACAGCTCAACATGGAATTTTACGATTCCGATCAAGAAATTGAGAAACGCACTGGCGCAGATGTGGGTTGGGTCTTTGATGTAGAAGGCGAAGACGGCTTCCGCGACCGTGAAGAAAAAATTATCAATGAGTTGACGGAAAAACAGGGAATCGTGCTGGCAACCGGCGGTGGCTCTGTAAAATCCCGTGAAACGCGTAACCGTCTCTCCGCCCGCGGCGTGGTGGTCTACCTGGAAACAACTATCGAAAAGCAGCTTGCCCGTACGCAGCGCGATAAAAAGCGTCCTTTGCTACAAGTTGATGCGCCGCCTCGCGAAGTACTGGAAGCGTTGGCGGATGAGCGTAATCCGCTGTACGAAGAGATTGCTGATGTCACTATCCGTACTGACGATCAAAGCGCGAAAGTGGTAGCAAACCAGATTATTCATATGCTGGAAAGCAACTGATTCTGGCTTAATAAAGTGCGTCAGAGTAAAAGCAACTGAGGTGGACGTCGCGTTATGGAGAGGCTTACTGTAACCCTCGGGGAACGTAGTTACCCGATTACCATCGCGGCTGGTTTGTTTAACGATCCAGCTTCCTTCCTGCCACTGAAATCAGGCGACCAGGTTATGCTGGTCACCAATGAGACGCTGGCGCCGCTTTATCTGGATACCGTACGCTCCGCACTTGAGCAAGCGGGAGTAAAAGTCGATAGCGTGATTCTTCCCGACGGCGAGCAGTATAAAAGCCTGGCGGTGATGGATACCGTTTTTACCGCGCTATTGCAAAAACCACACGGCCGCGACACCACGTTAGTGGCGCTCGGCGGTGGGGTAATTGGTGATTTAACGGGATTTGCAGCGGCCAGCTACCAGCGTGGCGTGCGCTTTATTCAGGTTCCGACCACTCTGCTGTCGCAGGTGGATTCTTCGGTCGGCGGCAAAACGGCCGTCAACCATCCTCTCGGTAAAAACATGATTGGCGCCTTCTGGCAGCCCGTATCTGTTGTTGTCGATCTCAACTGTCTCAAAACGCTGCCGAAGCGTGAGCTCTCTTCCGGCCTGGCTGAAGTGATCAAGTACGGCGTTATTCTTGACGGCGAATTCTTCGACTGGCTGGAAAATAACATTGATGCATTGATGGCGCTGGATGAAACCGCAATGGCGTACTGTATCCGTCGCTGTTGTGAGCTGAAAGCGGAAGTTGTCGCCGCCGACGAGCGCGAAACCGGGTTACGTGCTTTACTCAATCTTGGCCATACTTTTGGTCATGCTATCGAAGCTGAAATGGGCTACGGTAACTGGTTGCATGGTGAAGCTGTCGCGGCCGGTATGGTGATGGCGGCGCATGCGTCCGAGCGTTTGGGGCGCTTTGATCCGCAGGGTACGCAGCGAATTATTCATCTGTTGCAGCGTGCTGGTTTGCCGGTATGCGGGCCGCAGGCGATGGCAGCAGAGGCGTATTTGCCCCACATGATGCGTGATAAAAAGGTGCTGGCAGGCGAGATGCGGCTGGTGCTACCCCTCGCGATAGGGAAGAGCGAGATACGCGGCGGAGTACCGCATGATGTTGTTCTTGGCGCGATTGCTGATACTCAGCAGGCGCAACAATAAGAAGGTCTGGCCGCGTTCGCGCGGCGTTATCATTTCGGGTGATGTGCAATAGTCGTGAGCATAAGCCTTTTAGTGGGGTGTTAAATGGATGAATTAAAACCAGAAGACGATATGAAAGCCGATCGCAGCGATCGTCGTACTGGTCGTTCTCGTCAGTCTTCAGAGCGTGATGCCGATCCGCAAATCAATTTTGATGATGTCGATCTTGATGATGCTGACGATGGTCGCCCGACGCGCGGCAGCAAAGCACGCCGTGAGCGCGACGAAGAACAGTATGAAGAGTACGAAGAAGAGGTAGAGTCTGACGAAGGCGATGACGAAGAGCGTCAGGTTGAGCGTCGTCCTCGTAAGCGTAAGAAGGCGCCTGCGAAACCAGCCTCTCGTCAATACATCATGATGGGCGTGGGGATCCTCGTTCTGCTGCTGCTGATTGTTGGCGTGGGTTCCGCGCTGAAATCACCATCCTCATCCAACGAGCAAACGGCTTCCGGTGAGAAGAGCATCAACCTCTCCGGTGAGCAGGACAATAATAATACTCAGCCTGCTGCTCAGGATTCATCAGCGGCTAACAGCGCGCAGCCGCAGGATGTTTCTCTGCCGCCTATCGCCTCTAACCCGACTCAAGGTCAGGCTACGGCTGAACCACAAGGGCAGCAGCGCGTTGAGGTTCAGGGCGATCTGAATAATGCGCTGACCCAGCAGCAGGGTCAGATTGATAGCGCGGTAGCGAATTCTACTTTGCCAACTGAGCCTGCTACCGTTGCGCCGGTGCGCAATGGCGCCACTGCCCCACGTCAGGCGACGACAGAGCGTCAGACGGCAACAGCACCGCGCCCGGCTGAGCGTAAGCATACGGTTATCGAACCGAAACCGCAGGCCACGGCGAAAGCGTCGACCCAGCCGAAATCGGCTCCGGTCCAGCCTAAGCGTGTAGAGAACGTCGCGACCACGACGCCGGCAGCAGCGCAGCCGACTAAGCCTGCTGCAACGGCCCAGACCAAACCAGCCGCGACTACCGCGCCTGCTGCGACCACCGCGCCAGCAGCAACTGCCGCTGCCGCTCCGGCAGTAACGGCTGCTGCGGGTAAAAGCTCTGGTGACGTCAGTTCGATGAAGTCTGCGCCGTCCGGTCACTACACGCTGCAGCTCAGCAGCTCTTCTAACTACAACAACCTCAACAGTTGGGCGAAGAAAGAGAAGCTGGAAAAATATGTTGTCTATGAGACTACGCGTAATGGTCAGCCCTGGTATGTCCTGGTGAGCGGCATTTACGCTTCGAAAGATGAAGCGAAACGTGCTGTTGCTACGCTGCCAGCAGATGTACAGGCGAAAAACCCGTGGGCAAAACCGCTGCATCAGGTTCAGTCTGACCTGAAATAATGCCGCAGAGTAGTCTGAAGCGCAGGATGCTGTCGGAGCTTTCTCCGCAGCCGGAGAATGTGTAATTAGTTAGGCAGCATGAAAAAGAATCGCGCTTTTCTGAAATGGGCAGGGGGTAAATACCCCCTGCTTGACGATATTAAAAAGCATTTGCCGCAGGGCGACTGCTTGATTGAGCCTTTTGTAGGCGCCGGGTCGGTATTTCTGAATACCGACTTTTCTCGTTATATCCTCGCTGATATCAATAGTGATTTGATTAGTCTGTATAACATCGTCAAGCTGCGTACCGATGACTATGTTACGGCGGCGCGTAAGATGTTTACGCCAGAGAACAACGTCGCAGAGCAGTATTATCGGTTCCGTGATGAGTTCAACCAGAGTCAGGAGCCGTTGCGTCGCGCGGTACTGTTCCTTTATTTGAACCGTCATGGCTACAATGGCCTGTGTCGCTACAATCTGCGCGGTGAGTTTAACGTGCCGTTTGGTCGCTATAAAAAGCCCTATTTTCCCGAAGCTGAGCTGTATCATTTCGCGGAGAAGGCGCAGCATGCAGAGTTTCATTGTGAATCTTATGAAGAGTGCATGAAGCGGGCGGATAACCGCTCCGTTGTTTACTGCGATCCGCCCTATGCGCCGCTGTCGTCTACGGCGAATTTTACGGCTTATCATACGAATAGCTTTAGCCAGGAGCAGCAGGAGCTGCTGGCTAAAAAAGCGGAATTGCTGATGAAAAAGCGTATTCCTGTGCTTATTTCAAACCATCGCACGCCGCTCACTCAGGAGTGGTACAAGAACGCCGCTGAGACGCATATTGTGAAGGTTCGACGCAGCATCAGCAGCAACGGTGGTACACGTAAGAAGGTGGACGAGCTTCTGGCTCTGTACCGTCCGCCCAAGACCAAATAAATTTCAAGGAGATGCGGATGAAGCAGTATTTGATTGCCCCTTCGATTCTGTCGGCTGATTTTGCCCGTCTGGGCGAGGACACCGCCAATGCGTTGGCTGCGGGTGCGGATGTTGTGCACTTTGACGTGATGGACAACCACTACGTGCCGAATCTGACCATTGGCCCGATGGTGCTGAAATCACTGCGAAATTACGGTATCACTGCGCCGATTGACGTGCATTTGATGGTCAAGCCGGTTGACCGCATCGTCCCTGATTTTGCCGCCGCGGGCGCCAGCATCATTACTTTCCATCCGGAAGCTTCCGAACACGTTGACCGCACGCTGCAGCTTATCAAAGAGCACGGCTGCAAAGCCGGTTTGGTGTTTAACCCGGCGACCTCCCTGAGCTACCTTGATTACGTAATGGATAAGCTGGATGTTATTCTGCTGATGTCCGTCAACCCTGGCTTTGGCGGTCAGTCTTTTATTCCGCACACCCTGGAAAAACTGCGTGAAGTTCGTCGTCGCATTGATGAATCCGGCTACGACATCCGTCTGGAAGTCGACGGCGGCGTAAAAGTCAGCAATATCGCTGAGATTGCCGCCGCCGGTGCGGATATGTTTGTTGCTGGGTCGGCCATTTTCGATCAGCCTGACTACAAAAAAGTGGTCGATCAAATGCGTAGCGAATTAGCAAAGGTTAGCCATGGATAAGTTACAAAATATTCGCGGCGTGGCGTTCGATCTCGATGGGACGCTGGTCGATAGCGCGCCGGGCTTGACCGCTGCCGTTGATAACGCGCTGTATGCGCTGGAACTGCCGATGGCGGGCGAAGAACGTGTCGTGACCTGGATTGGCAACGGCGCGGACGTTCTGATCCAGCGGGCTCTGACCTGGGCCCGTCAGGAGCGCGCGGCGCTGAGAACTGCGCAGGGTAAACCTTCCGTCGATCATGACGATATCCCGCAGGCTGAACAGCAGGCCATTTTGCGCAAGCTGTTCGACCGCTACTATGGCGAAGTGGCGGAAGAGGGGAGCTTTTTGTTTCCAGCCGTTGCCGATACGCTGGGCGCGCTGCACGCAAAGGGCCTGCCGCTGGCGCTGGTGACCAATAAACCGACGCCTTTTGTCGCGCCGATTCTGGCGTCGCTGGATATCGCCAAATATTTTACCGTTGTTATCGGCGGCGATGATGTAAAAAACAAAAAACCGCATCCGGAACCGCTGCTTCTGGTCGCGGAGAAACTGGGGCTGGCACCCGGAGAGCTGCTGTTCGTTGGCGACTCGCGCAATGATATTCAGGCCGCGAAGGCCGCGGGCTGCAGCTCGATCGGCCTGACCTACGGCTACAACTACGGCGAGCCGATTTCGCTGAGCGAGCCGGATTATATCTTTGACCAATTTAATGAACTCTTGCCCGCTTTCGGGCTACCGTATAGTGAAACTCAGGAATAAAAAATGACTAAGCCCATCGTTTTTAGTGGCGCACAGCCCTCAGGTGAATTGACCATTGGCAACTACATGGGTGCGCTGCGTCAGTGGGTAAACATGCAGGACGATTACCACTGCATTTACTGCATCGTTGATCAGCACGCGATTACCGTTCGTCAGGACCCGCAGCAGCTGCGTAAGGCCACGCTGGACACGCTGGCGCTGTATCTGGCGTGCGGTATCGACCCGCAAAAAAGCACCATCTTCGTTCAGTCCCACGTGCCGGAGCACGCGCAGCTCGGCTGGGCGCTGAACTGCTACACCTATTTCGGCGAACTGAGCCGTATGACCCAGTTTAAAGACAAGTCATCGCGCTATGCGGAAAATATTAACGCCGGTCTGTTTGACTATCCGGTGCTGATGGCTGCCGACATTCTGCTGTATCAGACTAACCAGGTCCCGGTTGGCGAAGACCAGAAACAGCACCTGGAGCTGAGCCGCGATGTCGCCCAGCGTTTCAACGCTATTTACGGCGACGTGTTTAAAGTCCCTGAGCCGTTTATTCCAAAATCCGGCGCGCGCGTGATGTCGCTGCTGGAGCCGACCAAAAAGATGTCCAAGTCAGATGATAACCGCAACAACGTTATCGGCCTGCTGGAAGACCCGAAATCGGTGGTGAAGAAGATTAAACGCGCGGTCACCGACTCCGACGAGCCGCCGGTTGTTCGTTACGACATCCAGAACAAAGCGGGCGTCTCCAACCTGCTGGATATCCTCTCTGCCGTTACCGGCCAGAGCATTCCAGATCTGGAGCAGCATTTTGAAGGCAAAATGTACGGCCACCTGAAAGGCGAAGTGGCTGAAGCCGTTTCCGGTATGCTGACCGAACTGCAGGAGCGCTATAACCGTTTCCGCGGCGATGAAGCTTTCCTGAATCAGGTGATGAAAGAGGGAGCGGAGAAAGCCAGCGCTCGCGCTTCTGTTACCCTGAAGGCGGTCTACGAAGCGATTGGTTTCGTCGCTAAGCCTTAATCTATCTGATGGTTGTCGTCATATCCAAAGCCGGGTGCAATGCATCCGGCTTTTTAATTTGTGATAACTGTCGTGATTTGATTATTTGCTCCTTGTTAATTATCTTCATTTTAGTGAAGATATAAATATTCAATTTAGTGAAGATTATAGATGCGTCGGACATTCATTAAAAAAGAGGGCATGGCACTAACGACCCTGGCTCGTTATTTGTTGGGCGAGCAGTGCGGTAATCGTCTAAAAACGATTGATGAGTTAGCGGGTGAATGCGGCTCTTCCGTTGGGCTGACTCAGGCGGCGCTAAAAACGCTGGAGTCTTCCGGGGCCATTCGTATTGAACGCCGAGGGCGCAACGGCAGTTACCTGGTTGAGATGGATAACAAGGCCCTATTGGCGCATATCGATATCACCAACGTCGTTTGCGCAATGCCTCTGCCCTATACGCGATTGTATGAAGGGCTGGCGAGCGGACTGAAAGCGCAGTTTGAAGGTATTCCTTTTTACTATGCGCATATGCGCGGCGCCGACATTCGCGTGGAGTGCTTACTTAACGGTGTTTACGACATGGCGGTGGTTTCGCGCCTGGCGGCAGAAAGTTATTTAGCGCAGAGCGGGCTGCGGATGGTAATGACCCTTGGGCCGCACACCTATGTCGGTGAGCACCAGCTGATTTGCCGGAAAGGCGAAATCGATTCGGTGCGGCGAGTGGGGCTTGATAACCGCTCGGCGGACCAGAAAATTATGACCGAAATTTATTTTGCCAATAGCGACGTAGAGCGCGTCGACCTCTCTTATCACGAGAGTCTAAGTCGCATCGTCAAAGGCGAAATTGACGCCGTTATCTGGAACGTCACCGCTGGCGCGGAGCTGGCCATGTTAGGGCTGGAAGCCCTGCCGCTAAGTGACGATCCGCGTTTTTTGCAGGCGACTGAGGCGGTAGTGTTGGCCAGGGCAGATGATTACCCGATTCAACATCTGCTACGTGCATTCGTTGATAAACAGGCGCTATTAGCTCATCAACAACGGGTGGTGAGCGGAGAGCAAGAGCCAAGCTATTAACATTAAGGCAGTGATTATGGAAAACAGGCTCAACTTGCTGTGTGAGGCAGGGATTATCGACCAGGATATTTGTCGCGGAATGATGCAGGTCGTCCGCCAGTTGGACGAGCAGTGGCATCTTCCCGTCTTTAGCGAGCAAGGGGAAATCGCGATAACTCATATGGCAAATGCGCTGATGCGCAGCCGCCGCGGTGAGGTTATTGAGCCGCTGGATGAGGAGTTCATGGCAGAGATAACCAGTTCGGCGCATTGGGATGAGATTCATCAATTGCATCAGGCGCTGATGCAAGAATTTGACGTCACTCTACATGCTAATGAAAAAGGTTATTTGCTCGCTAACTGGTATGGGTTGTGGGGAGCGGCGCAGCAGGCCGTGTGAAGAATATTGGGAATGGGCGCTATGCGACTTAAATATTCAAAAAAATGAATATTTAAAAAAGGAATAAAAGCAGAGGCAAGTAAATGTTTATTAAAGCATTACAACGGCAGAACCCGGCGCTGATTGCGACAGCGCTCCGCTTCTGGCAGCAAGGGCTTATCGCCCCGGATAGCTGGGTTATTGATGTCGATCAGGTGCTGGAAAATGGCAAGCTGCTGCTGAAGACCGCGCAGCAATATGGAATTAGCCTGTACGTGATGACCAAGCAGATTGGTCGAAATCCGTGGCTGGCAGAAAAGCTGTTGGCGCTGGGGTATCAGGGCATTGTTGTTGTGGATTACAAAGAGAGTCGGGTGATGCGCCGTGCCGGTTTGCCCGTTTCCCATCAGGGTCATCTGGTGCAAATACCTTCCGCGCAGGTGGCGGGCGCGGTAGAGCAGGGTACCGAAGTCATTACCCTGTTCTCTCTGGAGAAAGCTCAGGAAGTTTCGGCGGCGGCGGTAGCAAGCGGTCGGGCGCAGGCGGTCATGCTTAAGGTCTATGGAGAGAGCGATTTCCTCTATCCGGGACAGGAGAGTGGATTCGCGTTGGCTGAGCTGGACAACGTGGTGGCTCATCTTCAAAGCCTGCCGGGCATTGAACTGACCGGGCTCACCCACTTCCCTTGCCTGCTGTGGGATGACGAACAGGAAAAAATTCTGCCAACGCCGAATTTACGCTCTTTGCTCGCCGCGAGAGACAAGCTCGAAAGTCTCGGCGTGACGGTTCAGCAACTGAATGCGCCTTCGGCAACCAGCTGCAGCTCTCTGCCGCTACTGGCGGAGTTTGGCGTCACCCACGCTGAGCCGGGGCATGCGCTGACCGGTACCATCCCCGCCAACCAGCAGGGAGATCAACCGGAGCGTGTTGCCATGCTGTGGCTGAGTGAAATTTCCCATCATTTTGCCGGGCAAAGCTATTGCTACGGCGGCGGCTATTATCGGCGTGGTCATGCTAAGCATGCGCTGATATTCGCTCCGGCCAGCGAAAAAGCCCAACTGGCGCAGCTTAATGCGGTAGATGACAGCAGCATTGATTACTACCTGCCGCTGGAAGGTGAGTTTCCTGTCGGCAGTGCGGCAATCTTCTGTTTCCGCACGCAGATTTTCGTTACCCGTAGCGATGTGGTGCTGATTGCCGGTATTCAAAGCGGCAGCCCTGAAATCGTTGCCCGTTATGACAGTCTTGGCAACGTTCTGGAGGACTAATGGCGAGATTTGTGGTGTTGGTGATAGACAGCTTTGGCGTCGGCGCGATGGCTGATGTTCCCGAAGTGAGGCCGCAGGATATCGGTGCGAATACCTGCGGGCATATTCTGCAACGCTTTCCTGCGCTGCGGCTGCCAACGCTGGAAAAGCTGGGTCTGATAAACGCCCTCGGTTTTGCCCCAGGTGTGATGCAGCTTTCTGAAGATGCCGTATGGGGAACCGCAGAGCTTGAACATGAGGGCGGTGATACCTTTATGGGGCATCAGGAGATTTTTGGGACCAAACCCCGAACCCCGCTGCGAATGCCATTTAATGCTGTTATCGATAAGGTTGAAGATGCGCTGCTTGCCGCCGGACATCAAACAGAGCGTCATGGCAAAGGCCCGTTTTGGCTGTTGGTGGACGGCGCGGTGGCGGTTGGCGATAACCTGGAAGCCGATCTGGGGCAGGTTTACAACATCACCGGCAACCTGAGTGAAAAGACTTTTGCTGAGGTGAAAACGATTGGCAGGACGGTGCGTGAACAGGCTTCCGTGGGACGCGTTATCACTTTTGGCGGTCAGCTGTCCAGTACACAGAATATCTTCGACGCGGTGGAAGAGAAAGAGGGCGGCTATATCGGTATCAACGCACCGCGCTCAGGCGCCTATAAACAGGGATTCCAGGTTGTGCATATGGGCTACGGCGTTGATGAACAGGTGCAGGTTCCTGCCCAGCTCTTTGCGGTGGACGTTCCGACGGTTCTCGTCGGCAAGGTCGCTGATATCGTTAGCAATCCCCATGGCATCAGCTGGGAAAATCTGGTCGATAGCCAGCAGATTATGGAGATCACCCGGGCGGAGTTTAACCGCCGGGAGACGGCATTTATCTGCACCAATATCCAGGAAACCGATCTGGCGGGTCATGCTGAAGATGTGGAGCGCTATGTCGACAGGCTGGAGCTGGTCGATGAGCAGCTGGCTCTGCTGATGGCGGATATGCGCCCGGATGATTGCCTGGTGGTGATGGCCGACCACGGTAACGATCCAACGATAGGCCACAGTAAACACATGCGGGAGAAGGTGCCGCTGCTGGTGTGGTCTCCCGGGCAATCGCCTGCACGGCTCGGGACCCGTCGCACGTTGTCTGATGTCGGCGCGACCGTATGCGACTTTTTTGGTGCGCATGCGCCGGAAAATGGGTGCTCTTTCCTTTCGCTTATAACGCTCGCAAGGAATACATAATGATGATTGATAGCTCCGGTTATACCTACGCGCACGAGCACTTACATATCGATTTGTCCGGTTTTAAAGGCAACATCGATTGTCGCCTGGATCAATACGAACTGATTAGTAAAGAGATGCGCGATTTAATGCACCTCGGCGTGCGCAATATTGTTGAGATGACTAACCGTTATATGGGGCGCAACCCGTCCTTTATGTTGGATCTGATGCGCGATACCGGCATCAACGTGATTGCCTGCACCGGCTATTATCAGCACGCTTTCTTTCCTGAGCATGTTGCTACCCGTTCTGTGCAGGAACTGGCGCAGGAGATGATCGATGAGATCGAAATCGGTATTGATGGCACACCGCTCAAAGCCGGAATTATCGCCGAAATCGGTTCCAGTGAAGGGGTGATTACCGATCTGGAAGCCAAAGTGTTTAGCGCCGCGGCGCTGGCGCATAACGCGACCGGACGACCTATCTCAACGCATACTTCGTTTAGCACCATGGGGCTGGAGCAGCTTGCCCTGCTGAAACAACACGGCGTCAATCTCTTCCGCGTGGTTATTGGCCATTGCGACCTGAAAGATAATATCGATGATATTTTGCGCATGATCGATCTCGGCGCTTATGTCCAGTTCGACACAATTGGTAAAAACAATTATTACCCCGACGCAAAACGCATCGCTATGCTGCTCGCCCTGCGTGAAAGGGGCTGCCTGGACCACGTCATGCTGTCGATGGATATCACCCGCCGTTCTCACTTAAAGGCTAATGGCGGCAACGGTTACGACTATCTGTTGACTACCTTTGTCCCTCTGCTTTACCAGGCCGGTTTCAGCCAGGCCGATGTGGATCTGATGTTACGAACTAACCCTACTCAATTTTTCCTGTAAGGACATAGAGATGAAAAAGATTGGTGTTGCTGGCTTACAGCGCGAGCTGATTAAAAAAACGATTGAAAATACGGCGCCAGGGTGTTTCGAGGTGTTCATCTACAACGACATGGAAGCGGCTATGAAGGTGAAAAACGGCCAGTTGGATTACTACATTGGTGCGTGTAACACCGGTGCTGGCGCGGCGCTTTCCATTGCGATCGCCATTATCGGGATCAACAAAAGTTGCACTGTTGCTAAGCCGGGTATTAAGGCGAAAGAGGATCAGATTGCAAAAATGGTGGCGGAAGGAAGAGTCGCGTTTGGCCTTTCGGTTGAACATATTGAACATGCGATCCCATTACTGATCAACTATTTAAAATAAAAAGGCACTGTTATGGCGCTTTATATTCAACTCATTGTGGTGGCTTGTCTGACGGGGATGACGTCGTTACTGGCGCACCGGTCAGCCGCGGTTTTTCATGATGGTATTCGCCCGATCCTCCCGCAGTTGATTGAAGGTAACATGCATCGTCGGGAAGCGGGCAGTATCGCATTTGGTTTAAGTATTGGCTTTGTCGCCTCAGTCGGGATTTCGTTCACGTTGAAAACCGGGCTGCTGAATGCCTGGCTGCTGTTTTTGCCTACCGATATCCTTGGTGTACTGGCAGCGAATAGTCTTTTGGCTTTCGGCCTGGGGGCGGTCTGGGGGATTCTGATCCTTACCTGCCTGCTGCCGGTTAACCATCTGCTGACGGCGCTACCGGTCGATGTATTGGGATCGTTGGGCGAATTGAGTTCGCCGGTAGTATCCGCTTTTGCACTGTTCCCATTGGTGGCCATTTTCTACCAGTTCGGTTGGAAAAGCAGCCTGCTGGCAGCGGTTGTTGTACTGATTACGCGCGTACTGGTCGTCCGCTATTTCCCGCATCTCAATCCTGAGTCGATTGAGATTTTCATTGGCATGGTAATGCTGTTGGGGATTGCGATTACCCAGGATCTGCGCAATCGCGGTAGCGAGGATCATGACGCCAGCGGGATGTCGGTGTTTGAAGAGCGCACGTCGCGGATTATCAAAAACCTGCCGTATATCGCTATTGTGGGCGCGCTGATTGCGGCGGTAGCCAGCATGAAAATTTTTGCCGGTAGCGAGGTGTCCATCTTTACTCTGGAAAAAGCGTATTCGGCAGGCGTGACGCCGGAGCAGTCGCAAACGATGATTCATCAAGCGGCGCTGGCGGAGTTTATGCGTGGTCTGGGTTTCGTGCCGATGATCGCCACTACCGCCCTGGCTACCGGGGTGTATGCGGTTGCCGGTTTTACCTTCGTGTATGCAGTGGGCTACCTGGCGCCGAATCCGTGGATTGCCGCGCTGCTGGGCGCTCTGGTGATTTCAGCGGAAGTGCTGCTGCTGCGTTCAATCGGTAAGTGGTTGGGGCGCTATCCTTCAGTGCGCAATGCGTCAGATAACATTCGTAATGCGATGAACATGCTGATGGAGATGGCGCTGCTGGTTGGCTCTATTTTTGCCTCCATCAAAATGGCTGGGTATACCGGTTTCTCAATCACCGCTGCGATCTACTTCCTCAATGAGTCGTTGGGACGTCCGGTTCAAAAAATGGCCGCGCCGGTTGTGGCAGTCATGATTACCGGTATTGTGCTGAATATTCTGTTCTGGCTCGGATTATTTATTCCGGCATAAGAAGGAGCGTGGGTTATGAGAACCTTTCCGCTGGAAGGTCTGTCGCTGGTTGAAGCCCAACATAAGCAGTTCGCGCTAGTGGATGCTATCTGTCGCCATTTTCCTGGGGCCGATTTCCTGCGCGGTGGTGACTTTGGTCTGGCGTCGGGGCTGAATCAGCCCCGCGTCACGCAGCGCGTCGAAGCAGTGCTGGCTGATGCATTCCAGGCCGAGGCCGCCGTGCTGCTGCAGGGAGCCGGGACCGGGGCAATTCGCGCGGCGATAGCGGCATTGGTGAAGCCCGGCGGCACGCTATTAATCCACGATGCGCCGGTCTATCCGACGACCTCGGTGATTATTGAGCAGATGGGACTAAAGCCAATTCGCGTGGACTTTAACGATCTGGCGGCGCTATCAGAGACGGTGGCGCAGCATCGACCCGATGCTGCGCTGGTGCAGCATACGCGTCAGTGCCCTGAAGATAGCTATCGGTTGGCAGAGGTGCTCTCTGTGCTTAATGAGCAGCATGTTCCGACACTGACCGACGATAACTACGCGGTGATGAAGGTGGCGAATATCGGCTGCGAATGCGGTGCGACGCTGGCGACATTTTCCTGCTTTAAGCTGTTTGGTCCGGAAGGCGTGGGTGCGGTGGTGGGACGTGCTGATGCCGTTGCCCGCATCCGCGCCAGCATGTATTCCGGCGGCAGCCAGATTCAGGGGGTGCAGGCGCTGGAAGTACTGCGAGGGATGGTGTTCGCCCCAGTGATGCACGCAGTGCAGGCGGGGGTGACGGAGCGGCTTCTGCTGCAGTTGAATCACGGCGTGGTGCCGCAGGTTAAACAGGCAATTATCGCTAACGCGCAGTCCCGGGTCCTGCTGGTTGAGTTTCATCAGCCGATTGCGGAGCAGGTACTGGCTAATGCGCAGCGGCTTGGGGCATTGCCATATCCGGTTGGCGCCGAGTCAAAATATGAAATACCGCCGTTGTTCTATCGCTTATCCGGAACCTTCCGTGAGGCAAATCCGAGTATTGAACGCTATGCGATTCGTATTAACCCTAATCGTAGCGGTGAGGAAACGGTGTTGAGAATATTGCAGGAAAGCTGTGAGGAAGTGCATTAATGCAATTTGTAGCCCGGTGCATCATGCTCCGGGCTACAGAGCGATTAGTGATTTGAGAACCAGTTCAGCTTATCGCGCAGACCGACCACGCGACCGACAATAATCAGTGCCGGGCTGGCCATTTGCTGGGCCAGAATATCCAATTGTTCTAACGTGCCGGTGACAACTTTCTGCGTTATCGCCGTTCCGTTTTCAACGATGGCTGCGGGCATATCCGCCGCCATGCCGTGGGCAATCAGCTTTTCCCGGATCGCCGGGGCCTGGTTCAGGCCCATATAAAACACCAGGGTTTGCTTTTCAACCGCCAGGTTTTCCCAGTCCAGCTCGCCGCCGGTCTTAAGGTGGCCGGTGACCAGGCGCACGCCCTGGGCAAAATCCCGGTGGGTCAGGGGAATGCCCGAGTAGGCGGAACAGCCTGAGGCCGCGGTAATTCCTGGTACAACGGAGAACGGAATACCGGCATGGCACAAGGTTTCCAGCTCTTCACCGCCGCGGCCAAAGATAAACGGATCGCCGCCTTTCAGCCGTACAACGCGTTTCCCCCCCTGGGCTTCGCGCAGCAGAATCTGGTTAATCTCTTCCTGCGGTACGCAGTGGTAGCCCGAGCGTTTACCCACGAAGACCCGATCGGCATCGCGGCGCACCAGATTCATAATATCGTCGGAGACCAGGCGGTCATAAACCACGACATCGGCCTGCTGTATTTGCTGCAGGCCTTTGAGCGTCAGCAGTCCGGCATCGCCGGGGCCGGCGCCCACCAGTACCACTTCACCGCGATGATCCAGCGGCTCGGTCAGCAGCTGCTCCGTGGCATCAGCGACGGCCTGACGGTCCTCATTGGCCAGCGACTGCGCCAGTCTGTCATTAACAAACAGCTTCTCCCAGAAGCGTCGGCGCTCGCCGACGGTGGCAAACTGCTTCTTCACCCTTGAGCGCAGCTGACCTGCGTAGTGGGCCAACTGGCCCAAATGTAATGGCAGAACCGACTCCAGCTTTTCGCGCAGCAGGCGCGCCAGCACCGGCGAGGTGCCGCCGGATGAGACGGCAACCATCAGCGGTGAACGGTCGATAATCGACGGCATGATAAAGCTGGCCTGCTGAGGGGCGTCGACCACATTGCAAAATATTCGCCTTTCTTCCGCTGATTCGCTGACCTGTTGATTAACCGCTTCGTTGTCGGTTGCGGCAATGGCCAGCCAGCTGTTATCCAGCAGAGCAGGATTAAACTCGCCCTGAACCAGGGTCAACATGTTTGCATCGGCCCATACCTGGAATTGCGGCACAAAATCCAGGGCATTAACCGTCAATCTGGCGCCAGCGTCCAGTAACAGGCGAGCTTTACGTTCAGCCACATCGCCGCCGCCGACTAACAAGCAGTCACGATCGCGTAATTGGCAAAATATAGGCAAATGGTCCACGACATTCCCTCTTAATTATTGGCAGCAGCCTTAGAATCTGGCTATCCGGCTATTTTATTTGTCAGGTTGAGCCTGGGGAGTGCTCACACAAAATTCATCGAGTTTTGAACGCCCTTTAGGGCGGCCCGAAGGGTGAGCGTAGCGAATCATCCTCATGTACTACGTGTACGTTCCGGTTGTTCCGCGCTTTCTGTGTTCAACCTGTCTGCACCGATTACACCTACTGAGCCAGACTCTCAGTCTCGTTAGTTTTTTCCGGGGCGGGGCGCTCCGATTGCGGCGTAGCATACCAATAACCCAACCCCATAAATACGACACCGGACAAAGTATTGCCGAGTGTTACCCATAACAGATTGTGACCGATTCCCGCAAGCGTGTAGGCATCGCTGTGATGGCCAAACCAGGAGAGGGCAAACAGCGTCATGTTGGCGACGGAGTGCTCATAGCCGGACGCGATAAACGCCAGCAGACACCACCAGATAGCAATAAATTTTGCCGCGCCCTCGGTACGAATCGCCATCCAGATCGCCAGACACACCAGCCAGTTACACAGCGCGCCTTTGAAAAAGAGCGCCATCGCGGATTGGCTGGTTTTTGCCAGCGCGACGGTATGGACGAGGCTGGTATCGACCGGCAGCAGGCCGCCGCCGCCCCAGCTATACAGCAGCGCCACGAATACGGAACCCAGAAGGTTACCGACCCAGGTTTGCGGCAGAATCGCCCACATCTGACCCTGACGGATGGTTCCCGCCTTCACCCCCAGGGTAAGGAACATGGTGTGGCCGGTGAACAATTCAGAGCCGGCGATAATCACCAACGTTAACGCAATGCCAAAGGTGGCGCCCATCACCAGTGGGCGAACGGCAGGGTCGAGCAGGTTGCCGAGGGTGAATATAAGGATGATGCCGAGGCCGACGTAGGCGCCTGCCATCATGGAGCTGACCCAGAAGCTGAGTGGATGATTGGCCGAGAGGCGCGCAATACGTCCGGCGTTGGCCGCGCACTTGTTGATTGTGTCCGTAAACATAGGAGCTCCTTTCGCACCTCATCCTTTGCGCTGCCTCTTGGTTGGCTGCCTTCGCGATGCAGTACAAATGATGTTGTGCCATCAATTGAAGAAAAAAATGCAAAAAAAGGGAGGCGTTGCGCCTCCCGTAAAATGATTAACCGCGTAGCTGCACGACGCCGTCTTTCACTCGGACTTCATAGTGCGCCACCGAATGACTTTCATCTTCCATACACAGGCCATCGCGCAGTCGGAAGCGCTGCTTTTTCAGCGGGCTGGCCACCCACAGCTCGCCCTGATGCTCGGCGATCAGGCCGCGAGAGAGGACGCTGGACTCGAAGAACGGGTCGATATTGCTAATCGCAAACACCTGGTCACCGTGATAGGGGCGGAAAATCGCCACTTGTTTATCGCCTAACAGCGCGCAGACGCCGGTTTCCGGCAGGATGTCATCGAGTTTGCAGATATTTTTCCACTGGCTCATGCGTTTTCCTCCACCAGAGTTACCGGGATACGTTCGTAGGGCGTGGCCGGGCGATGCTGTTCACGCTCAGGCACTACCTGGACGTTAGGGTCGCGCTTGTCGCTGTTGATAAAGTGTTTGAAGCGTACCTGGGCCGCTGGCGAGTTAACGGTTTCCGTCCACTCGCAGACTACCGCTGCACGCAGGCGGGCCATCTCTTCTTCCAGATGCTCGTTCAGGCCCAGCTTGTCATCAATGATGACCGACTTCAGATAATCGATGCCGCCTTCCAGGTTATCCAGCCACGGCGCGGTACGGGTCAGTTTGTCGGCGGTACGGATATAGAACATCATGAAGCGGTCGAGGTATTTCATTAGCGTTTCGCGGTCAAGATCCGCCGCCAGCAAATCCGCGTGGCGCGGCTTCATGCCGCCGTTGCCGCAGACGTAAAGGTTCCAGCCTTTCTCCGTGGCGATGATGCCGACGTCTTTACCCTGGGCTTCCGCGCACTCGCGGGTACAGCCGGAGACGCCAAACTTCATTTTATGCGGCGTACGAATGCCTTTGTAGCGGTTTTCCAGCTCGACGCCGAAGCCGACGCTGTCGCCTACCCCGTAGCGGCACCAGGTACTGCCGACGCAGGTTTTCGCCATCCGCAGCGCCTTGGCATACGCATGGCCGGTTTCGAAGCCCGCTTCGATCAACTGACGCCAGATTTCTGGCAGATCGTCTTTTTGCGCGCCGAACAGGCCGATACGCTGAGAGCCGGTGATCTTGGTGTACAGATTAAATTCGCGGGCGATACGGCCGACGGCCACCAGGCCTTCCGGCGTGATTTCGCCGCCCGCAGAGCGCGGGATAACGGAGTAGGTACCGTCTTTCTGGATGTTGGCCAGGAAGTTGTCGTTGGTATCCTGCAGCGGGGTATGCTGCGGCTTGAGGATATATTCGTTCCAGCAGGAAGCCAGCAGCGAGCCCACGGTCGGTTTACACACTTCGCAGCCGTAGCCTTTTCCGTGTTTCGCCAGCAGCTCTTCAAAGGTTTTGATGCCTTCCACCCGGATGAGGTGGAACAGTTCCTGACGGGAGTACGCAAAGTGCTCGCACAGGTTATTGTTGACTTCGATACCCTGTTTCGCCAGTTCGGCGTTGAGCACCTGAGTCACCAGCGGGATACAGCCGCCGCAGCCGGTACCGGCTTTGGTTTCCGCCTTCAGCGCCGCCACCGTGTGGCAGCCTTTATTAATAGCGGCAATCAATGCGCCCTTAGTGACATCGAAGCAGGAACAAATTTGCGCGCTGTCCGGCAGCTTATCGACACCGATGGACGGCTTACCGCTGCCCGCGTGCGCCGGCAGGATTAGCGAGTCGGGGTTTTCCGGCAGTTCGATGGCGTTCAGCACCAGCTGCAGCAGATTGCCGTAATCGCTGGTATCGCCCACCAGCACCGCGCCGAGCAGGGTCTTGTTGTCAGGGCTGACGATAAGGCGTTTGTAGACCTCTTTGCTTTCATCGAGATAAACATAGCTGCGCGCGCCCGGCGTACGACCGTGAGCGTCGCCAATGCCGCCGACGTCAACGCCCAGCAGCTTCAGCTTGGCGCTGAGATCCGCGCCTTCAAAGGCGTTTTCGGTCTGGAGAATATGGTCAACGGTCACCTGGGCCATTTTGTAGCCAGGTGCGACCAGGCCAAAAACGCGGTTGTTCCAGCTGGCGCATTCACCGATGGCGTAGATATCCGGGTCAGAGGTCTGACAGGCATCGTTGATCACGATACCGCCGCGGGGAGCGACTTCCAGACCGCACTGGGTGGCCAGCTTATCGCGTGGACGGATACCGGTAGAGAAGACAATAAAGTCGACTTCCAGCTCGCTGCCGTCGGCAAAACGCATGGTTTTACGCGCTTCGGTACCTTCCTGAACGATCTCTTTGGTGTTTTTGCTGGTGTGAACGCGTACGCCCATGCTTTCGATTTTACGGCGCAGCTGTTCGCCGCCCATCTGATCCAGCTGTTCAGCCATCAGCATGGGCGCGAATTCAATCACGTGGGTCTCAACGCCGAGGTTCTTCAGCGCGCCCGCGGCTTCCAGACCTAGCAGACCGCCGCCGACGACCGCGCCGCGTTTGCTGCGGCGGGCGCAGGCTTCAATAGCGTTAAGGTCTTCAATGGTGCGATAAACAAAGCAGTCCTGAGTTTCCGAGCCTTTAATCGGCGGGATCCACGGATAGGAGCCGGTCGCCATAATCAGCTTGTCATAGAAAACGGTACGGCCCGCGCTGGAGTGGATAACCTTCTCCTGACGGTTGATGGTGATGGCGCGTTCGCCGACCAGCACCTTAACGCCGTGCTTCTCGTAGAAACCTTCCCGTACCAAAGAGAGTTCTTCGGCGGTATGGTGAGAGAAGTAGGAGGAGAGGTGCACGCGGTCGTAGGCGATACGGGGTTCTTCACAGAAGACGGTAATATCGAACAGGCTGGCGTCGGATTTATCAAGAAGGTCCTCAATAAAGCGGTGGCCGACCATACCATTACCAATGATAGCGAGTCTGACTTTGCTCATTTTTGCCTCGATTTCTTTTATATTACCGCCTACCTTAACGATTCAGCCGCGACACTTATTGATGCAAATCAATTACACCTTTACCTACTACTTAAGTGGTATGTTTATGATTTGTCAGTATTTTTGTAAGTGTTGGAAAACGCTGGCTTTTCCTTTTTGCTTTTTTTATGTACAAAATTGGCAACGGAGACCCACGGCGGGTTGAGTAAAACTTCAGCAACAATTACGGGAGTCATCGATATGACAGCAGCGCCGCTTTGGTTAATTGAGAACGTTCGTCTGCCCGATCGCGAAGGGTTATGGCAGATAGCGATAGACAAGGGGCGCTTCGGGAATATCACCCCCATGGGCGAGGCGCGCAATGAGAGTTATGAAGTGCTGAACGCGCGCGGCGGGCTGGCCATTCCTCCGTTTATTGAGCCGCATATACACCTCGATACCACCCAAACCGCCGGAGAGCCGAACTGGAATCAGTCCGGAACCCTGTTTGAAGGGATTGAGCGTTGGGCGGAGCGGAAGGCGTTATTGAGCCATGAGGATGTTAAAGCCCGCGCGTGGAAGACGCTGAAGTGGCAGATCGCCAACGGCATCCAGTTTGTACGTACCCACGTTGATGTTTCCGACCCTACGCTGACCGCGCTCAAAGCCATGCTGGAGGTCAAACAGGAGGTTGCGCCGTGGGTAGAGCTGCAGATTGTCGCCTTCCCACAAGAGGGTATTTTATCCTATCCCAATGGTGAGGCTCTGCTGGAAGAGGCGCTGCGTCTGGGTGCCGACGTGGTGGGCGCGATTCCGCATTTTGAATTTACGCGCGAATATGGCGTGGAATCCCTGCACATCGCTTTCCGTCTGGCGAAAAAGTATCAGCGGCCTCTGGATATCCACTGTGATGAAATCGATGATGAACAGTCGCGGTTCGTTGAAACCGTGGCGGCCCTGGCGTTAAAAGAGGGCATCGGCCCGCGAGTGACCGCCAGCCATACCACCGCGATGCACTCCTACAATGGCGCGTATACGTCGCGTCTTTTTCGTTTGCTGAAGCTGTCGGGCATTAACTTCGTCGCTAACCCACTGGTCAATATTCACCTCCAGGGACGCTTTGACGACTATCCGAAGCGCCGCGGCATCACGCGCGTGAAGGAGCTGATGGCGGCGGGTATTAACGTCTGCTTTGGCCATGACGATGTATTTGACCCCTGGTATCCGCTGGGGACAGGCAATATGCTGCAGGTGCTGCATATGGGGCTGCATGTTTGCCAGATGATGGGCTATCAGCAGATTAATGATGGACTGAAGCTGGTGACGGAAAACAGCGCGCGAACGTTTGGTCTGAGCGATTATGGTATTGCGAAGGGGAACCCGGCGAATCTGGTGATTCTGCCCGCGGAAAACGGGTTTGAGGCCGTGCGCTGTCAGGTACCGGTGCGCTGGTCAATTCGTCAGGGGAGAGTGATTGCAACGACGCAGCTGGCGCAGACCTGGGTACAGACGGACAGGGGCGGGGAAGAGTTGTTCTTTACTCGAAATAGCCCCTTTGCCGGAACAAAGGGGCCTGAGGCTTAGTGGGATTCCGCTGCCGCGTTGTTCTGACGGTGGCGGGAGACAAAGCCGAGGATCAGACACATCACAAATACCACCGCGTAGAGAACGTTAGCGGTATGCAGCGCCGCCAGCGGGCCGCTGGCGGCAACAATAGGACCAGTAACCACGAAGGTCAGCATGGTGCCTACCGTGCCGCAGGTGAGAATGAAGTTCACCAGCTTCGGCGATGACACTTTGGTCTGCAGCGAGCCCAGGGTGATGATCGACGTATAAATAGCGCTGGAGAAGAAGCCGAGGGTCAGGATAAACCACGGCATATGCTCCGGCGAACCGTTGATAAACAGATACATCAGTACCGTCGCTACGCCTGCCAGCACGGTCAGAATACGCTGCAGGTCGAAGAAGCGCAGAATAAAGCTGAATGACCACATGCCGATCATGTACGACATCCAGAAATCACTCACCAGTTTACCTGCATCACCAAGACTCATGCCCAGGCCTTTGGCGTATTCCGGTACCCAGGAGATGAAGCCCAGCTGGCCGAGGATATAGCACAGCGCGGCGATGGAGAGGAACAGCACGCCGATACCCCATTTCTCTTTCACTACCGGCTGGCTATCCTGCAGGGCTTTTTTGCCTAATACCGGGAATTCACAGCCGAAAGTCAGCACGAAAATCGCGACGTAGACCAGGCCGATGCAGGCATATACCCAGTACCACTCGATGCTGCGCGCCAGCAGATAAGCGGCCAGCATTGGAAAAATCATCCCCGCCATGCTGAAGAAGGAGTCGGTGAACAGCAGACGCGCCCCGCGCTGACGACCTTCATACATATGGGTGATCAGGAAGGTACCAATCGACATGGTAATCCCGCTGACCAGGCCAAGCACGAACATCGAAGCGGAAAACAGCGCCAGGCTGTGGCTGAACATTAAACCCGCGACGGCCAGAACCATCAGGATAAAGCCAAAACGCAGCTGGGTTTTCAGCGGAACAATTTCCATCAGCCAGGCGTTCAGGAAGATAGAGATCAGGATACCGGCATTAAGGAAGGTAAAGGTGTTGCTCATACTGGAAACAGGCAGATGAAAATAATCTGCGATGTTTCCCATCACCATCCCGGTGACAATCACCAACGCGCCGGTCAGGGCGTAGGAGAAAAAGCTGATCCATGTGAGCTTGATACGGTTGCTGTTAGTCATGACTGGCCTGTGAATAGAAATGTAAAGCGCGTTGACTCTGCGCCGGGCGGACAGATTTTATGCGTTAGTGTGATTCAAGCAAACTTTTATTATGAGAATTAGATGTTTTTGCAATTATTAATGTGACTGAATTCACATTTATTTATTTGGCGGATCAATAGACGCATCGTTACAAGTGTTTCAGCTAAGTAAAATTAGGTAAAAGGCTGGCCCAGGATGCAAAGGCTCTTTAGAATCAAAGCACTCGGTTTTTATTCTGCTCCGTTAAGGAATTTCCATGCTCAAATCAACTCTCGCGGCGGTGGCTGCCGTTTTCGCCATTTCAGCATTCTCCCCGGCCATGGCGGCAAAAGGGGATCCCCATGTGTTGCTGACCACGTCTGCGGGCAATATTGAGCTTGAGCTGAATAGCCAGAAAGCACCGATCTCGGTGGATAACTTCCTCAAGTATGTGAACAGCGGCTTTTATAACAACACCACTTTTCACCGCGTGATCCCGGGCTTTATGGTGCAGGGCGGCGGCTTTAACGAGCAGATGCAGCAGAAGCAGCCTAATCCGCCGATTAAAAACGAAGCCGACAACGGCCTGCGCAACACGCGTGGCACTATCGCCATGGCGCGTACTGCCGATCAGGACAGCGCCACCAGCCAGTTCTTTATCAATATTGCGGATAACGCCTTCCTCGATCATGGCCAGCGCGATTTCGGCTATGCGGTGTTTGGTAAAGTCGTCAAAGGCATGGACGTGGCGGATAAGATTTCTCAGGTGCCGACCCATAACGTTGGGCCGTATCAGAATGTACCGTCGAAACCTGTCGTGATCCTTTCCGCTAAAGTGCTGCCGTAACCCTATTTGCGCGGGTAACCCTTCCCCGCGCATTCCCCGCTTCCCTGCGAAATCGTTTTTTGCCGCTTATACTTGTGGCAACCGCGGACGCGTCAGGGAGGTGTTAAATGAAAAAGCTCACCGAAAAACAGAAATCCCGTCTCTGGGAGGCTCGACGTAACATGAATTTTCAGGCCAGCCGACGGCTGGAAGGCGTCGATATTCCGCTGATAACCCTTACCCCCGAAGAAGCCCTGGCGCGTATTGCGGCGTTAAGGAGTCACTATGAGCGATAAATTCGGCGAGGGGCGGGACCCCTATCTCTACCCCGGTCTTAAGGTGATGCGCAACCGCCTGGGTATTCGCCAGGCTCAGCGACTTGAACAGGCGGCGTGGGAGCTGACCGCATTACGCGCGGCAACCATTGAACTCGGGCCGTTGGTGCGGGGATTGCCTCATCTCTGCGCTATTCATCGCCAGCTTTATCAGGATGTTTTTGACTGGGCGGGGCAACTGCGTGAAGTGGATATCTATCAGGGCGACACCCGTTTCTGCCATTTCGCCTATATCGAAAAAGAGGGAAACGCGCTGCTTCAGGATCTTGAAGAGGAAAGTTATCTGGTGGGGCTCGCGCTGGATAAATTCATTGAACGTCTTGCTCATTACTACTGCGAAATAAATGTCCTGCATCCTTTCCGTCTCGGTAACGGCATGGCGCAACGCATTTTCTTTGAGCAGCTGGCTATTCATGCGGGCTATACGCTGGATTGGCGCGATATTGCGGTCGATGCGTGGAACCAGGCCAACCAGAGCGGAGCGATGGGCGACCTTTCTCCACTGCGGACGATATTTCGCAAAGTGGTAAGCGAAGCCGTGGAAACTGAGTAGAATAGCGCGGTTCTTTGTTCCCGGAGCCGCTATGATCCTGCTTATCGATAACTACGATTCTTTCACCTGGAATTTGTATCAGTATTTCTGCGAGCTTGGCGCGGAAGTTCTGGTCAGGCGTAATGACGAGCTGACGTTAGCGGATATCATTGCCCTGGCGCCAGCGAAAATCGTTATCTCGCCGGGCCCCTGCACGCCCGATGAGTCAGGGATTTCGCTGGCGGTGATTCGCCACTTTTCCGGTAAGACGCCGATCTTAGGCGTTTGCCTCGGCCATCAGGCGATTGCCCAGGTTTTCGGCGCCGCTATCGTACGAGCCGCCAAAGTGATGCACGGGAAAACGTCCCCCATCAGCCATACCGGTCAAGGGGTGTTCCTTGGACTGAATAATCCGCTTACCGTAACCCGCTACCACTCCCTGCTGATTGACCCGCTAACGCTGCCTGAATGCTTTGAGGTGACAGCCCGCAGCGAAGAGGGGGAGATCATGGGCATTCGCCACCGCGTGTACGATCTCGAGGGTGTGCAGTTTCATCCGGAGAGTATTCTCAGCGAGCAGGGACACCAGCTGCTGGCAAACTTCCTCAATCGTTGATTTGTAGTTGCCATGAGTTGATTTTTTATGCATATTTTGTGATTAGATTATCATAATCATTGCTGCATAACGTAAAGGATGGGCACCACATGGCAACTGAACAACCGGCAATCACCCGCGCTACATTCGATGAAGTCATTTTGCCGATTTATGCACCGGCAGAATTTATTCCGGTGAAGGGCAAGGGGAGCCGAGTATGGGATCAGCAGGGTAAAGAGTACGTTGATTTCGCCGGCGGTATTGCCGTGACCGCGCTCGGTCATTGCCATCCGGCGCTGGTGGCGGCACTGCATGAGCAGGGTGAAAAACTGTGGCATACCAGCAACGTTTTTACCAACGAACCGGCCCTGCGACTCGGGCGAAAGCTGGTGGATGCGACTTTTGCCGATCGCGTCGTGTTTATGAACTCCGGAACGGAAGCCAACGAAACGGCTTTCAAGCTGGCGCGCCACTACACCGTGACTCGCCATAGCCCGTACAAAACCAAAATCATCGCTTTCCATAATGCGTTTCACGGTCGCTCGCTTTTCACCGTTTCCGTCGGCGGTCAGCCGAAATATTCCGACGGGTTTGGGCCGAAACCGGCCGATATCGTTCACGTGCCGTTTAACGATTTACACGCGGTGAAAGCCGTGATGGACGATCATACCTGCGCGGTGGTGGTCGAGCCGATTCAGGGTGAAGGCGGAGTGACGGCGGCGACGCCGGAATTCCTGCAAGGATTGCGCGATCTCTGCGACCAGCACCAGGCATTGCTGGTGTTTGATGAAGTGCAGTGCGGTATGGGGCGCACAGGCTCGCTGTTTGCCTATATGCACTACGGCGTGACGCCGGATATTCTGACCAGCGCCAAGGCGCTTGGTGGCGGCTTCCCTATCAGCGCGATGCTGACCACCCATGATATCGCCAGCGCTTTCCACGCGGGTTCCCATGGTTCGACCTACGGCGGAAACCCGCTAGCCTGCGCGGTCGGTGGGGCGGCCTTCGATCTGATTAACACGCCGGAAGTGCTGGACGGCGTCACTGCGAAGCGTGAGCTGTTTGTTCAGCACCTTCAGCAAATTGACGCGCGGTTCGATCTGTTCAGTGATATTCGCGGCATGGGTCTGCTGATCGGCGCCGAGCTGAAGCCGCAGTATCACGGGAAGGCGCGCGATTTCTTGTATGCAGCCGCAGAGGCGGGCGTCATGGTGCTCAATGCCGGACCGGACGTGATGCGCTTCGTACCGTCGCTGGTGATTGATGATAGCGATATTGCTGAAGGCATGGCGCGCTTTGCCCAGGCGGTTGAGCGGGTGCTTAGCGCTTAGTGGCGCGCAGCCAGATGCCATGATGCGGACGCTGACGCCATGCCACCGATGAAATGGTGTGCATGGTGTTCAGATGCCCGAGGATGCGCTGCAAATGCTGCTCCATCGTACTGAGCGGGCCGCGAGGGACCTCCGCATCCTGCGCCTCCATAATATTCACATCCCCCGCACTGCCCGGCCCGTCGGAATCCAGCCGCTGCTGGCAGCGCTGGAGCGCAATCTCGCAGGATTCCAGATAACGCTGCGCCAGATCCGGTGTCAGCATATTGTGCTCGCGCGCCAGAGTGGTCATCGCGTTAATATGCTCGACAATAAACTGGCTGTGGGTCACCCACAGCTTCATGTCTTCCAGATAGTGAGAGTTAAAGCCGGGCTCCTGCATCGCCTGATTTAGCGAGTTAAACAGCGCGTTATGCGCCTGATTGACGCGCATTCTCTGATAGGCCAGCGCCGGGGCCTGATGGTCGGCGCTGAGGATCAGCCTGATGGCCTCCTGATCGGCTTCCAGCGCGTCGTGGGCATTTTTGCGCAGCAGCCCGCTTTGCCACTGCGGCCATAGCCAGACCATCCCGCCGAAAGCAATCAGGCAGCCAATCAGGGTATCAATTAGCCTGGCGACGATAAACTGCTCGCCGTTCAGGGTAAGTAGCTGCAGGGTATACACCGCCGTCACGGTAAATCCGACCATCGCCCAGCCGTAGTGCTTGCGGATAATCAGATAGCTTAACAGCGTGATAAATAGCATCGCGGTCAGCGTATAGCCTTCAGGAACGTGAAAGTGCAGCGTGAGCCCGGCAATGACCAGTCCCGCAATGGTTCCGGCAGCCCGATGGACGATACGTACCCGCGTCGCGCCGTAGCCGTTTTGTGTCACGAACAGCACGGTCATCAGGATCCAGTAGGGCTTAGGCAGATGCAGCGCGCTGCCCATCAGGCTAGCGGCGCTCAGCATCACGCTGATACGCGCGGCATTACGTAACGCTGGCGACTTAAGCGACAGATAGTTTTTCAACGCGGGTAGCAGCGGCAGGCGGCGGGTTTTATCCGCCATCAGGTTACGCGCGTATAGCGGGCGCTGGGTGCGCAGAACTCTGGCAATGCGGCTGAAGTGCCAGGCGCAGAACTGGCCGACAGGATTATCCGGATGCTGCCAGGCGATTTTTTCCAGCGCGCCGATCTGTTTGTCCATCTGAAAGCGCCGGGGATAACGGTGGTAGAGCAGATCGTCCGCCAGCTCTCGCAGGCGGGCGGCAACGGTTTGCGCGTTCCAGCGAATCACCGCTTCCGCGTGGCTGCGCTCCACCAGCTTCTGCACCTCTTCCGGCTGATGAAGGCTGACGGAAATATGCTCCTGAAGGTCCAGTCCAACCTGGAAAGCGCGCAGCAGGCGTTTATGATCGCTGCGCTGGTTAGCCGCCAGCATATGCATTTGCTGATAGCACTGGGTAATCAGATCCACCACCTTTTGCTGGCGGTTAAGCAGCGGCGGCAGCGATGTGGCGGGATCCGTATGCTGGGTAAGCAGACTGTATTTGGCCTCGCAGTAGTTGGCGAGCTCCCGGTAGAGCAGGCTTAATGATTCACGCAGCGGCTGTTCGCGCCAGAGCCAAAACCAGAACCAGTTAAACACGCCATACCATAAGGTGCCGAGGGCGTAGATTAACAGCGGCTCCCAGATCGGCATGTTGCCAGCGAGACTGAGGGTAAAAATAGCCGCGATAAGCGAGGCGGGCAGCAGCCGCGCGTGCAGGGAGCTGATTTCAGCGGTGACGCCGAGGATCAGCGCCAGACCGGTGAGGATCAGCGGCAAAGGGATATCTCGCTGCAGAAGGAGCTGAACGATCAGGCTACTGCCGGCGAAAAGGCTGCCGCCGATAATTAGCCGTTTAAAGAAACGTTTATGCGGCGTATCCAGCCCGGCAACGTTGCAGCAGGCGGGAACAAGAGAAAACAGCAACCCCTGCTGGAGATGACCGAACAGAAGCCCAATCGCAACCGGCAGGCACAACACCAGCGTTTGCCGCAGTGCATAGTTGACTTCCGGGTGGTAAATCAGCCTGCGCCACATGAGGGGAAAACAAAAACGGCGTATCGTCAGGCAATACGCCGTTTTACCGACTTAACGGGTACCGTAGACGACGATAGTTTTACCGTGCGCGGAGATCAGGTTTTGATCTTCCAGCATTTTCAGGATACGGCCAACGGTCTCGCGGGAGCATCCGACGATCTGACCGATTTCCTGGCGGGTAATTTTAATTTGCATACCGTCCGGGTGGGTCATCGCATCCGGCTGTTTAGCCAGGTTCAGCAGCGTCTGAGCGATACGACCGGTAACGTCGAGGAAGGCGAGGTTACCCACTTTCTCAGACGTGACCTGCAGACGACGAGCCATCTGCGAAGAGAGACGCATCAGGATGTCCGGGTTAACCTGGATCAGCTGACGGAATTTTTTGTAGGAGATTTCGGCCACTTCACATGCGGTTTTCGCACGTACCCAAGCGCTACGCTCCTGGCCTTCTTCAAACAAGCCTAATTCACCGATGAAATCGCCCTGATTGAGGTAAGAGAGGATCATCTCTTTACCTTCTTCATCCTTGATGAGTACAGCCACGGAGCCTTTAACGATGTAGTACAACGTTTCTGCTTTCTCACCCTGGTGGATCAGCGTGCTCTTTGATGGGTACTTATGAATGTGGCAATGAGACAAGAACCATTCAAGGGTAGGGTCTGTTTGCGGTTTGCCAAGCACCATGCGCGGTTATCCTCTGTTATAAGCTATCTCCGGGTGCCGACACTACACGGCATCCGGGCATGCAATCGTATTGAATCCCTATACCTGGGAATCCGGCTGAAAGTTTTCTGCAGCCTGTAATGTGAACTCCTCTGCATACATGCAGTACATCAATGTATTACTGTAGCATCCAGATTGTTTTAGCATAGCTTTCGCTGCATGTCTCCTGGTGTCTCGCTTCAGCATGACCCAGGTCGCCTTCCGTTGCGAGAATTGTTATGTACGCGTAATCTGTCGGGAAAATTACAGCCCTGGAGTTAAAATTATGCAAGCGCGAGTGAAATGGGTTGAAGGGTTAACCTTCATCGGTGAGTCGGCTTCTGGTCACCAGATTCTGATGGACGGAAATTCCGGGGATAAAGCGCCCAGCCCAATGGAAATGGTCCTGATGGCGGCAGGCGGATGCAGCGCGATCGATGTGGTTTCCATATTGCAGAAGGGCCGTCATAACGTCACCAACTGCGAAGTCAAGCTGACCTCGGAGCGCCGCGAAGAGGCGCCACGTCTGTTTACCCATATCAATCTGCATTTTATCGTGACCGGTAAAGAACTGAAGGACGCTGCGGTGTCTCGCGCGGTCGATCTGTCGGCGGAAAAGTATTGTTCTGTCGCGCTGATGCTTGAGAAAGCGGTAAACATTACCCACTCTTATGAAGTAATCGAAGGGTAAGCCGAACGGGCCCCGGCCGGCAATTGCGTCTCCGGGGTTTTGACCGTTAGCTTATTTTCCTGCCTTCCATCAGGCGCTCAACCAGCGGCGCCATGATCAGCTCCATCGCCAGCCCCATTTTCCCGCCCGGCACCACCAACGTATTCATATGCGAGATAAACGAGCCCTGCAGCATCGCCAAAAGCCAGGGGAAATCGATATTTTTTAGATTGCGGAAATGGATAACGACAAAGCTTTCATCCAGCGAAGGGATGGCTTTCGCCGCAAAAGGGTTGGACGTATCCACCGTTGGTACGCGCTGGAAGTTGAGGTGGGTGCGCGAAAACTGCGGCGTGATAAAGTTGATGTAGTCTTCCATCGAACGGACCACTGAATCCATCACCGCCTCACGAGAGTGCCCGCGTTCGCTGGTGTCGCGGATAAGCTTCTGGATCCACTCAAGATTGACGATGGGCACCACGCCGACCAGCAGATCGACATGGTTTGCTACGTTATGCTGCGGCGTCACCACGCCGCCGTGCAGGCCTTCATAAAACAGGACATCAGTCGGCTCGGGCAGCGGCTGCCAGGGCGTGAAGGTCCCCGGAACCTGATTCCACGGCACGGCCTCGTCATAGGTATGTAAATACTTACGCGACTGGCCTTTACCGCTTTGCCCATATTCGGCGAACGTATGTTCCAGCAGGCCGAAGTCGTTAGCCTCGGGGCCAAAGTAGCTGATATGTTTGCCCTGATCGCGTGCTTTACGGATCGCCATGTCCATTTCCGGACGGGTATAGCGGTGAAAGCTATCGCCTTCAACTTCGGCGGCGTGCAGATTAAGCTGGGCGAAGATTTTGCGAAAGGCGAGGCTGGTGGTCGTGGTTCCCGCGCCGCTGGAGCCCGTGACGGCAATCACCGGATGTTTGGCAGACATAACAACTCCCAGAGTAAACGATAGTGTGTGCCGCCTTAGCCGTGAAACTGCTTGCGGGGCATAATGTTCACCGTCTCGTGCAGTTCTGACCACACCAGCACGGCTTCTCCGCTTTTCAACTGCTGTTTAACATCCGCGACTTTATCAGTCAGCGAACGTTCATGTTCACCATAATCGGTGCCTTCACGTAATACAAAACTTTCGATCAGGTTATCCAGCGTTTCGGGATCAAGATCTTGCCAGGGAATGATCATATTTGCGCTCCTAACCAACGGGTTAGCCAATCCGGAATTCGTTTTTCAAGCCACATTTCTGGCTTACGCAGCGTGCCGCCGACGAAACCAACGTGCCCGCCGTGCTCCGTGAGCTGATATTCGACATTCGCCGGCAGCTGCTCCTGCGGGGGAATCGAATGGTGATCCATAAAGGGATCGTCCTTCGCGTGAATAATCAGCGTTGGCTTAGTGATATCGCTTAAGCGCGGCATGGCGCTACACTGGCGATAATAGTCCAGCGCATCGGCAAAGCCGTGGATCCTGGCCGTGATGCTATCGTCAAATTCGCGAATACGGCGCATGCTTTTTAGCTGGCGTAAATCGACGGGCAGAGAGCCGGGATAGGCTTTTAGCTTACGCGCGGCGTTGGCTTTCAGCAGGTTGAGCAGGTAGCGCTGATAAACGCGGGAGAAACCTTTGTCCATATGATAGCTACAGGCCTCCAGCATAAACGGAGCCGAGACGATAACCGCGGCATCAACGGGAATAGCGTCGCCCTCTTTTGCCAGCAGGCAGCCCAGCATATTGCCCCCGAGCGAATATCCCACCGCGGCGGTGGGGGCGGTGCCGTACTCGCGCTGGAGCCAGCGCAGAAACCAGGAGCCATCCTCCGTTTCGCCCGAGTGGTAGATGCGGTTATTCCTATTGGGTTCGCCGCTGCAGCCGCGAAAATGCATCACCACGCCCAGCCAGCCGCGCTGCATTGCCGCATGGATAAGTCCGTGGGCGTAAGGGCTGTGTAGGCTCCCCTCCAGGCCGTGAAATACCACCAGACGAGGTTTATGGCGCGCCTGAGAAGGGTCTTCACTCCAGGCCAGATCGATAAAGTCGCCGTCCGGCAATTCAAGGCGCTGCCAGTGGGGAGTAAAACGGAGTTTGCGACGGATTAGCCGCGGCAACATGGTTTGCAAATGACGATTGCCTACGCCGCGCATCGGATGAAACTGCTGCGAGTCGTCTTCAGGGGGCGTCATTTCTGTAGGAGTGATATCAACCATAGCACCAGAGCAATAAATAATCTTTATAACATACTATACCGCGCATGAAGTGCGCAGGTTAGCCCATATGTGGCCTTGCGGCTAATCGGTCAGCAGGTTACGTGAAAAGAGATGAAAATCGACGCCGGGTTTACGCCGCCATAGCCGCGCTTTCCGCGCACCGGTTGCCGCTGTTTCACCGGTCTCTTCAAACATTCCGGAAGCTTCGAAGCGGCGAATCAGGCTTTTGCGTTGAATCGGCTGACCAAGGATGATTTCCGTGGCTTCCAGCAGCTGACCATGGGTAAAGGTCTCCGGCAGACAGTAAACCGGCAGTAAAGAGTACATCGTTTTTTGGCGTAAGCGATGCAGACCGGCGTCGATGATCTTTTGATGATCGAAAGCCAGCGAATAGCTATCCAGCTGCGCTACCGGCACCCAGCGGGCATCGCTGACGCTGGCGATATGCGGCTGACAATCTACCCACGAGATTAACGCAAACCAGGCGATAGTCAGGCTCCAGCCGCGCGGATCGCGATCCGGCCCGGAAAAGGTGTCGAGTTGCTCCAGCCATGGCGGTGAAATCCCGGTTTTTTCCGTGAGCTTACGTAGCGCCGTGGCGCGGGTTGAATCATCGTGCGCCTGGTCGATAAACCCGCCGGGTAGCCCCCAGGCCCCCTGCTGCGGCGGATTAGCGCGCTCAACCAGCAGAACGCACAGCGCCCCTTCATGCAGGGTAAACAGGACGCTATCGACGGTCACCAGCGGCGAGGGAAAGCGGCTGGCATCGTATTGGCTGAGGTATTCGGCATCGGTGGTCATAGAGCGCTCGTAGCGTAAAAGAACGCTGACAAGTGTACCAGCCCCTACCTGAGCAGCAAGTATCTATTTTTATTATTATTTTTCAATTGGTTAATCCATTTTTCCGCTTAAGTGACATTTAACGCTTGCACTATATGTGTCTTAGAGACATCATTGATTGTGTCTTAGGGACACAATTTAATGAGTAGAGGTCATCATGAGCGAAAAATTTACCCTGGAATTGGATGATGAGGCGTTTACGCTTGCCAGCGGCGCCTTTCCCGATGGCGCTGTGTGGCTGAAGGTAACCGCTCAATTACCGCCTTCCGCCCGTTTGATGCGCATCCGGGCGGTTGCTCTGCGCGACATGAACGATTTTATGCTGCTGGCGCAGCTGGTGGAGGCCGTGCGTCATGTTACCGACGTGGCGTTTAGCCATCTGGAACTGCCGTGGCTGCCGTGGGCGCGTCAGGATCGTCATATGGTGCCGGGAGACAGCTTTGCGCTGAAGGTCTTCGCCCGGCAGCTTAATACCCTTGGCTTTGACAAAGTCGTGGTGCTTGACCCACACAGCGATGCCGCCGAGGCGGCAGTCAATAATATGGTCGCGGTGGCACAACAGCACTGTCTTCTGCAGAGCGCCGGTCTGCGTCAGGCTATTGCTGCCGGGGAGCTGATGCTGGTGGCGCCGGACGCCGGCGCGCTCAAGAAGATTCACCCTGTGGCTAAAGCCTGCGGTGCCGGAGAGTTCGCGATCCTCGGTAAAGAGCGTGACCTTGCCAGCGGCGCGTTAACCGGATTTTCCCTGTTGGCCGGAAATGTAGCGGGGAAAGCAGCGCTTATTGTTGACGACCTGTGCGACGCTGGCGGCACCTTTATCGGCTCGGCGAAGGTGCTGCGCGAGGCGGGCGCCCGCAGCGTGAGTCTGTATGTCACCCACGGTATTTTTTCCAAAGGCGTAGAGCATCTATTGAATAACGGCATCGATGCCGTTTACACCACCACCTCTTTGACTTCTCCTGCCCTGACTCATCCGCAGCTGGAGATTATCGATATTGACGCCATCTACCGCGCACATTGGGGATAACATGATGAAAATAAATCCGATTCTGGCTATTGATGGTTATAAAGTTTCCCATCGCGTGCAGTATCCGCAGGGGACTACGAAGGTCTACTCAAACTTTACTCCGCGCAGCGATCGTTTTTTCCAGTCGCCGCAGGCCGACGGCAAGCTGGTATTTTTCGGCCTGCAGGGCTTTCTGCAGTGGTTCCTGGTCGATCTGTTTAACGAGGCGTTTTTCGCCCGCCCGGAAGAGGAGGTCGTCAACGAGTATAAGCAGGTGATGGACGGCTATCTGGGGCGCGATACAGTTGGGGTGGAGCCTATTCGTGCTCTGCATCGGCTTGGCTATTTACCATTGCATATCAAAGCGCTGGATGAAGGCACCAAGGTGCCGATGAAAGTACCGGTGCTGACCATCACCAATACGCAACCTGAGTTCTTCTGGCTGGTAAACTATCTGGAAACGGTGCTTTCGGCGGAGCTGTGGAAAGCGTCAACCAACGCAACCATCGCCCACCACTATCGCCTGATTTGCGAACGCTGGGCGGAGAAAACCTGTAGCGATCTGACGCACCTTGATTTCCAATGTCACGACTTTTCGTTTCGGGGAATGTCCGGGCTGCACGACACTGCGCAGTCGGGCTGCGGACATCTGGCCAGTTTCAAAGGTACCGATAGCCTGCCTTCGCTGCTGTATGCCCGTGATTATTACACTCGCGGTGACGATGAGCTCATCGGCGCCAGCATTCCGGCCACGGAACACAGCGTAATGTGTATGGGCGAGCGCGAGCGGGAAATTGAAACCTTTCGCCGGCTGATTACCGAAGTCCACCCGCAGGGTTTCGTCTCTATCGTCTCGGATACCTGGGACTACTGGCAGGTGCTGACCGAATACACCCGCGAGCTGAAGGCGATAATTATGCAGCGTCAGGGGCGAGTCGTATTCCGTCCGGACAGCGGCGATCCGGTGGCGATTCTGTGCGGCACCGCAGCTGACAATGACACCAGCAGCGAGCGCAGCGCCGAGGAGAAAGGCTCCGTAGAGGTTCTGTGGGAAATCTTCGGCGGTACGATTAACGAAAAAGGGTATAAGGTGCTGGATCCGCATGTCGGCCTGATTTACGGCGATTCCATTACCCTTGCCAGAGCGGATGAGATCCTGCGCCGTCTGGAAGCGAAAGGTTTTGCCAGCGCTAATGTGGTATTTGGCGTGGGTTCCTTTACCTACCAGTACAACACCCGCGATACCTTCGGCTTCGCGATGAAAGCGACCTGGGGGGAGGTGAACGGCGAGGGAAGAGCCCTCTTTAAGGAGCCGAAAACCGATAATGGCCTCAAACGCTCAGCGCGCGGTCTGCTGCGCGTGGAACGCGACGCCTTGGGGGAACTGCAGCTGTACGATGGGCAAACGCTGGAACAGGAGCAGCAGGGCGAGTTAAAAACGCGCTTTCTGGATGGCAAGCTGTACGGCTATGCCTCGCTGTCGCAGATCCGCGCCCGGCTGGCGGCACAGCGTTAAGCGGCTGTGAGAGGGATTAAAAAAGGCGGGCGTTCCCGCCTTTTGGTACTGCATCATGCCGTTAGCCTTCCTGGAGCATCTGTTCCAGCTGTTCCTGGGCATCCAGCCAGGCCATCTCACACTCTTCCAGCCCGGACTTCGCGCTAGCCTGCTGCTGTAAACACGCGGTGAGTTCCGCTTTGCGGCTTTGATCGTACAATTCGCTATCGCCCAGCTTCTCTTCCGCCTGCGCCAGCTGCGCGTTGAACTTCTCCATCTCTTTTTCCAGGCGGGCAATCTCTTTGCGCAGCGGTTGGGTTTGCGTACGCAGCTCGGCTTCCCGGCGTTTCTGATCTTTACGCGCCTGGGCGCTGTTGCCGTTTTCCTTCGGCTCTTCTGAGGCTTGGTTTTCCTGCTTTTGCGTGTCGCTCAGCCACTGCTGGTAGTCTTCAAGATCGCCGTCGAAAGGTTCGACTTTGCTATCGTGCACCAGATAAAGGTCGTCGGTGGTGGAGCGAATCAGATGGCGGTCGTGCGAAACCACCACCAGCGCGCCTTCAAAATCGATTAACGCTTCGGTTAGCGCCTGACGCATATCGAGATCGAGGTGGTTGGTGGGTTCATCAAGCAGCAGCAGATTTGGCCGTTGCCAGACGATTAACGCCAGCACCAGGCGCGCTTTCTCGCCGCCGGAGAAACGCTGCGTCTGTTCGTTGACCTTATCGCTTTGGAAGCCGAAACCGCCCAGGTAGTCGCGCAGTTTCTGCTCTAACTCCTGCGGCGCGAGGCGGGCAAGATGCTGCAGCGGGGATTCATCCGCGCGCAGGAATTCCAGCTGATGCTGAGCGAAGTAGCCAAGCTTGATGCCTTTCGCCAGACCAATTTCACCCTGCAGCGGCTGTAGCTCACCGGCCAGCAGTTTAATCAGCGTTGATTTACCGGCGCCGTTGCGCCCCAGCAGACCGATGCGCGAACCGGGCACCAGATTCAGCTTGATTGAGTCTAGAATCACGCGCTCGCCATAACCGGCGCTAACCTTTTCCATCTTCAGCAGCGGATTGGGCAGGCTTTCCGGCGCGCGGAAGCTAAAGTGGAACGGGTTATCCACGTGGGCAGGCGCGATGAGCTCCATGCGCTCGAGCATTTTGATACGGCTTTGCGCCTGTTTAGCTTTGGTGGCTTTAGCGCGAAAACGGTCGATGTAGCTCTGCAAATGCGCGACGCGCAGCTGCTGGCTTTCGTACATCGACTGTTGCTGCGAAAGACGTGTCGCGCGCTGCACTTCAAATGAGCTGTAGTTGCCGGTGTACTCGAACATCGTTTGCTGTTCGATATGGATAATTTTGTCGACGATCGGATCGAGAAAGTCGCGATCGTGGGAGATCAGAATCAGGGTTCCCGGGTAGCCTTTGAGCCACTTCTCCAGCCAGATAACCGCGTCGAGATCGAGGTGGTTAGTCGGTTCATCAAGCAGCAGCAGATCGGAACGGCAAATCAGCGCCTGAGCGAGGTTAAGGCGCATACGCCAGCCGCCGGAAAAGTCGCTCACTGGTCTTTCAAGCTGTTCGTTGCTGAAACCGAGTCCGTGGAGCAGGCTGGCCGCGCGTGAGCGGATGGTCCAGGCGTCGATAGCGTCCAGCTTACCGTGTACCGTCGCGATGGCGTGACCGTCATTGCGTTCGTTGGCCGCGTGCAGATCCGCCTCCAGCTTGCGGAATTCGCGATCGCCATCAATAACATAGTCAATAGCCGGCTGCGCAAGCGCAGGTGTTTCCTGGTTAACCCAGGCCAGCTGCCAGCTGCCGGGGAAGGTCATCGAGCCGCCATCGGCGCTAATCTCGTTTTTCAAAAGCGAAAGCAGCGTGGATTTACCGCAGCCGTTTTTACCCACCAGGCCGACTTTTTGCCCTGGGTTGATGGTAGCGGTGGCGTTGTCCAGCAGGACGCGTACGCCGCGACGAATTTGTAAGGAGGAGAAAACAATCATAAGGCGCCGTATGTTCTGACTATGTTAATTTGTCATTATGATAATGTAGTGTGGAGCGAATCGCTCAACCGGGCCGCAATGGTAGCCCAAAATGAAGATGATACACAAAGTCATTCTGGTTGCGTCGGGACGCAGCCGCTGCACAGGCCGCCAGAAGACGTTCGGGAGGGGAAAGATGTCTCAGACAGCGAAAGTTTTGCTGCTGTATGCCCACCCAGAATCTCAGGATTCCGTGGCCAACCGGGTTTTGCTTGAACCGGCCTTACAGTTGTCGAATGTGACCGTGCACGATCTCTACGCGCACTATCCGGATTTTTTTATCGATATCGCCTGTGAGCAGGATCTCCTGCGCCAGCATGAGGTGATTGTTTTCCAGCATCCGCTCTATACCTGGAGCTGCCCGGCGCTGATGAAAGAGTGGCTGGACAGGGTGCTCAGCCGCGGCTTTGCCAGCGGGGCGGGAGGGAATCAGCTGGCGGGAAAGTACTGGCGTAGCGTCATTACCACCGGTGAGCCGGAGAGCGCCTACCGGCGCGATGCCCATCGTTATCCGATGAATGACATTCTCCGTCCTTTTGAATTGACTGCCGGCATGTGCCGTATGCACTGGATGAGCCCGATTATCGTCTACTGGGCGCGTCGGCAATCTCCCGAAGACCTGAAAAGCCGCGCTCGCGCCTACCGCGATTGGCTGGCTAATCCTGTAATGGCTGGAGGTCCAAATGGCGGGAGCTGATTTACTGCTGGCCGGGGTGTTATTTCTGTTTGCCGCGGTGGTGGCGGTACCGCTGGCGGCGAGGCTGGGTATTGGCGCCGTGCTGGGGTATCTGCTGGCCGGTATCGCCATCGGCCCCTGGGGATTAGGGTTCATCAGCGATGTTGATGAAATTCTTCACTTCTCAGAATTAGGCGTCGTCTTTCTGATGTTTATCATCGGACTGGAGTTGAATCCGTCCAAACTGTGGCGGCTGAGAAGCTCAATTTTCGGCGTCGGGGCCGCTCAGGTCGCCTTTAGCGCGCTCATTCTTGGCGGTTTGCTTATGCTGAGCGACTTCTCATGGCGCGCTGCGGTGGTCGGCGGGATTGGGCTGGCGATGTCTTCCACTGCGATGGCGCTGCAGCTGATGCGTGAGAAGGGCATGAGCCGCAGCGAGTCTGGACAGCTGGGTTTCTCGGTATTGCTGTTTCAGGATCTGGCCGTGATTCCGGCTCTGGCGCTGGTTCCATTGCTTGCGGGTTCTGGTGACGACCATTTTAACTGGCTCACCATAGGGATGAAGGTACTGGCCTTCGGCGGAATGCTGGTTGGCGGTCGTTATCTGCTAAGGCCGGTATTTCGTTTTATCGCCGGATCCGGCGTGCGGGAAGTCTTCACCGCTGCAACGCTACTGCTGGTGCTCGGATCGGCTTTGTTTATGGATGCGCTCGGTTTGTCAATGGCGCTCGGGACCTTTATCGCCGGCGTTCTGCTGGCCGAGAGTGAGTATCGCCACGAGCTGGAAATCGCCATTGATCCATTTAAAGGACTTCTCCTTGGGTTGTTCTTTATTTCCGTTGGCATGGCGCTGAATCTTGGGGTGCTTTATACCCATTTGCTGTGGGTTGTGGTCAGCGTCGCAGTGCTGGTGACGGTAAAAGGTCTTGTCCTGTATCTTCTGGCGCGGGTATACGGTTTGCGCAGTTCAGAGCGGGTGCAGTTTGCCGGCGTGCTGAGCCAGGGAGGGGAGTTCGCCTTTGTGCTTTTTTCACTACCCGCTTCGCTTCGTCTGTTTCAAAACGATCAGATGGCCCTGCTGCTGGTGACGGTGACGTTGTCGATGATGACCACGCCGCTGTTGATGACGCTAATCGATAAAGTGCTTTCGCGGCGATTGAATCAACCCGAAGAAGAGGGTGAGGCGCCGTGGGTTGAAGATGACAAACCGCAGGTCATTATCGTAGGGTTTGGGCGTTTCGGCCAGGTGATTGGCCGTCTGCTGATGGCGAACAAAATGCGCATCACGGTACTGGAGCGCGATATCAGCGCGGTCAATCTGATGCGTAAATATGGCTATAAAGTCTATTTTGGCGATGCGACGCAGCTGGAGCTCCTGCGCTCGGCGGGCGCTGAAGACGCGCAGTCGATCGTTATCACCTGTAACGAGCCGGAAGATACCATGAAGCTGGTGGAGATGTGTCAACAACACTTTCCACATCTGCACATTCTGGCGCGAGCGCGGGGACGCGTTGAGGCCCATGAGCTGTTGCAGGCGGGAGTGGCGCAATTTTCTCGCGAAACCTTCTCCAGCGCGCTGGAGCTGGGACGAAAAGCGCTGATCTCACTCGGTATGCATCCCCATCAGGCGCAGCGCGCTCAGCTCCACTTTCGGCGTCTTGATATGCGGATGCTGCGCGAGTTAATGCCGGTGCATAGTGATACCCTGCAGATATCCCGCGTGCGGGAAGCCAGACGCGAGCTGGAGGAGATCTTTCAGCGTGAGATGCAAAAAGAGAGCAGGCAGTTAGACGGCTGGGATGAATTTGAATAAAGGTAAATGATATGGCTGTGCGTAAACGTTTTATTGCCGGTGCGAAATGTCCGGCGTGCCAGGCTCAGGATTCACTGGCGATGTGGCGTGAGAATAATGTCGATATTGTTGAGTGCGTTAAGTGCGGGCATCAGATGCGTGAGGCGGATAAAGAGGTCCGCGAGCATGTTCGCAAAGAAGAGCAAGTGATAGGCATTTTTCATCCGGACTAGCGTTATCTATCGGCTTTTTTTAAGCTAGAGGGTACACGGCTGCAGAATTCCGCTACAATCTGCGCCACTATTCTTCCCATGCTCAGGAGATATCATGAAAGTAGCAAAAGACCTGGTGGTCAGCCTGGCCTATCAGGTACGTACAGAAGACGGTGTGTTGGTTGATGAGTCTCCGGTAAGCGCGCCGCTTGACTACCTGCATGGTCACGGTTCCCTGATTTCCGGCCTGGAAAACGCGCTGGACGGCCACGATGTAGGCGACAAATTTGACGTCGAAGTCGGCGCTAATGACGCGTACGGTCAGTACGACGAAAACCTGGTTCAGCGCGTGCCTAAAGACGTATTTATGGGCGTTGATGAGCTGCAGGTTGGCATGCGCTTCCTGGCGGAAACCGATCAGGGTCCGGTACCGGTAGAAATTACCGAAGTGGGTGACGAACACGTTGTTGTTGACGGTAACCACATGCTGGCTGGTCAGAATCTGAAGTTCAACGTTGAAGTTGTCGCAATTCGCGAAGCAACGGCGGAAGAGCTGGAGCATGGTCATGTACACGGTGCTCACGGCCACGATCATGGCCACGACCACGATCATGACGGTTGCTGCGGCGGTCACGGCCATGACCACGAACACGGCAAAGGCGGTTGCGGCGGTAACGGCGGCTGTGGTTGTCATTAATTCCGCTACGCTCGCGTTGCGGAATAGAAAAAAGCGGGGAGACCCGCTTTTTTTACGTCTTAATAATGCGGAGGAGGCGTTTCTTCCGCCTGTGAAGCCATGTGTGATGGCTGAGTCGCTTTCAATTTTTCCACCATCAGGCGCATATGTTCGCGCATCCTTGCCATTTCTATCTCGTGGGCGGTGACGGTTTTGTTGAGGTCTTCAATAGTGATTTCCTGAAACGCTAGCCTGCTCTCCAGCTCCGCAAGGCGAGTCTCTAAAGTGCTATCGTGCATGAGTAACCTCTTCTGTCTTATCCTGCGGGCGGATTCTACTGAAGTTTCAGCATCCGTGCAGCATCGTTACGTCTGACGGGAAACTAATTTATACAAAAATAGTCTTAAATGAGGCGATATTCAGGTACGTCTGTATGTTGATTTGTTCTGCAACGTTCTATAGTACGTTTTTTGTTTTTTACGATAACCCTGGGGTGAGATGCCCCGGCCCTGGAGAAATGGATGAAATCACTGTTTAAAGTAACGCTGCTGGCGACCACAATGGCCGTCGCCCTGAATGCACCGCTGAGCTTCGCTGCTGAGACGACAGCGAAAGCGGCACCCGCAACGGACAGCAAATCGGCATTCAAAAATGACGATCAGAAATCTGCTTATGCGCTGGGTGCATCGCTGGGACGTTACATGGAAAACTCCCTGAAAGAACAAGAAAAACTGGGCATCAAATTAGATAAAGATCAGCTGATCGCCGGTGTTCAGGATGCTTTTGCTGATAAGAGCAAACTGTCCGATCAGGAGATCGAACAGACTCTGCAGACGTTTGAAACCCGTGTAAAAACGGCTGCTCAGCAGAAAATGGAAAAAGACGCCTCTGAGAATGAAGCGAAAGGCAAAGCTTACCGTGACGCCTTCGCGAAAGAGAAAGGCGTGAAAACCTCTAAATCTGGCCTGCTGTACAAAGTTGAGAAAGCCGGTACCGGTGAAGCGCCGAAAGACAGCGATACCGTTGTGGTTAACTACAAAGGTACGCTTATCGACGGTAAAGAGTTTGATAACTCCTACACCCGCGGCGAGCCGCTTTCCTTCCGCCTGGACGGCGTGATCCCGGGCTGGACCGAAGGCCTGAAGAACATCAAGAAAGGCGGTAAAATCCAGCTGGTCATTCCACCGGATCTGGCTTACGGCAAAACCGGCGTACCGGGTATCCCGGCGAACTCTACTCTGGTATTTGATGTAGAGCTGCTGGATATTAAACCGGCCCCGAAAGCGGATGCCAAGCCTGAAGCAGCCGCTGAAGCCCCTGCCGCTGACGCTAAGAAGTAATCGGTTTTAAGCCGCCGCCTCCAGAGGCGGCGGCTTTTTTATTGCGGGCAGATATAATTAAAACTGGAAAGAACCTCAGGCGCTGTATTACTTTAGATAGATTAATAATGATGATGAGCCTGCCCTGACGATAACGACAGGCTCCTGAAAAGGAGTGCTTTTTTCCATGTCCAGGTCGCTTTTAACCAACGAGACCAGTGAGCTTGATTTACTGGATCAACGTCCTTTTGACCAGACCGACTTCGATATCCTCAAATCCTATGAAGCGGTAGTGGACGGGTTAGCGATGCTCATCGGTTCCCACTGTGAAATCGTATTGCACTCATTGCAGGACTTAAAATGTTCCGCTATTCGTATCGCCAACGGTGAACACACCGGCCGACAAATCGGCTCGCCAATTACCGACCTTGCGCTGCGCATGCTGCACGATATGACTGGAGCCGATAGCAGCGTTTCCAAATGCTATTTTACCCGCGCCAAAAGCGGTGTGCTGATGAAATCGGTCACAATCGCCATCCGCAACCGTGACCATCGGGTTATCGGCCTGCTGTGCATCAACATGAATCTTGATGTGCCGTTCTCACAAATAATGAGCACCTTTATTCCGCCGGAAACGACGGAGGTAAACTCGCAGGTCAACTTTGCTTCATCGGTTGACGATCTGGTTGCCCAGACGCTTGAGTTCACGATTGAAGAGGTAAACGCTGACCGTAACGTTTCTAACAACGCCAAAAATCGGCAGATCGTCCTGAACCTCTATGAGAAAGGGATCTTTGATATCAAGGATGCCATTAACCAGGTGGCCGATCGGCTGAACATCTCTAAGCACACGGTCTATCTCTACATTCGTCAGTTCAAAAGCGGAGATTTCCAGGGGCTGGAAAAATAATGCGCTTTGCCATTACGGTGACGGGCCCCGCTTACGGTACCCAGCAGGCCAGCAGCGCATTACAGTTTGCCCGAGCCGTTTTGCAGGAAGGGCACGAGCTGCTAAGCATCTTTTTCTATCGTGAAGGCGTCTACAACGCGAATCAGCTTACGGCTCCCGCTAGCGACGAGTTTGATCTGGTTCGGGCCTGGCAGGCGCTGCATGACGAACACGCTGTTTCCTTGCATATCTGTGTAGCCGCAGCTTTACGCCGTGGAATCACTGATGAACAGGAGGCCCGGCAGCTGAGTTTGCCTGCGCATAATTTGCAGCTGGGCTTTACCCTGAGTGGATTGGGCGCGCTGGCGGAAGCCGCGTTAACCTGCGATCGCATGGTGCAGTTCTGATGAAACGCGTAGCCTTTATTTTTTCCTCTGCGCCCCATGGTTCAGCGTCGGGCAGAGAAGGGCTGGACGCCTTGCTGGCAACCTCAGCCCTGACCGAAGAGATCGGCGTTTTCTTCGTGGGCGATGGCGTATTTCAGCTGCTTCCAGAGCAGCGGCCTGCTGCAGTGCTGGCGCGCGACTATATCTCCACCTTCAAACTCTTATCGCTATACGATATCGAACAGTGCTGGATTTGCGCTGCTTCAGCACGGGAGCGCGGTCTGAATTCTGCTACGCCATGGGTCGTTGATGGTGAATGGCTGGAGCCAGAGGCTCTACGCGCCCGGCTTGATGATTTTAACGTGATACTGCGTTTCTGAGGCCTGAATGCTCCACACACTAAGCACATCCCCCTGGCACGCCGATATAGCGACGATGCGCCGTTTGATAAAAGAGGGTGACGATCTTCTCCTGCTGTCGGACGGCGTTATCGCCGCCATCGCGGAAGGGCGTTTCCTTGAAATCCTGCAATCTGCCCCCATCTCCATCTACGCTCTGCAAGAAGATATCGAAGCCCGCGGGCTGACTGGTCAAATTGCGGACAGCGTCATCAGGGTTAGCTATACTGAGTTCGTCAGACTGACCGTCAAACATGCGGGTCAGTTGGCCTGGTAATGGCGGGATTGTTGTATATTTCTTGACACCTTTTCGGCACCGCCCTAAAATTCTGCGTCCTCATATTATATGAGGCGATTTATTACGTGTTTACGAAGCAAAAGCTAAAACCAGGAGCTATTTAATGGCAACAATTAACCAGCTGGTACGCAAACCACGCGCGCGCAAAGTTGCAAAGAGCAACGTGCCGGCGCTGGAAGCCTGCCCGCAGAAACGTGGCGTATGTACTCGTGTATATACCACCACTCCTAAGAAACCGAACTCCGCACTGCGTAAAGTTTGCCGTGTGCGTCTGACTAACGGTTTCGAAGTCACCTCCTACATCGGTGGTGAAGGTCACAACCTGCAGGAGCACTCCGTGATCCTGATCCGTGGCGGTCGTGTTAAAGACCTTCCGGGTGTTCGTTACCACACCGTTCGTGGTGCGCTTGACTGCTCCGGCGTTAAAGACCGTAAGCAAGCTCGCTCCAAGTATGGCGTGAAGCGTCCTAAGGCTTAATGGTTCTCCGTTAAGTAAGGCCAAACGTTTTATATTAATGTCAAACTAAACTCTTAGAGTTTTGGACAATCCTGAATTAACAACGGAGTATTTCCATGCCACGTCGTCGCGTCATTGGTCAGCGTAAAATCCTGCCGGATCCTAAGTTCGGATCAGAACTGCTGGCTAAATTTGTAAATATCCTGATGGTAGATGGTAAAAAATCTACTGCAGAAGCAATCGTATACAGCGCGCTGGAGACCCTGGCTCAGCGCTCTGGTAAAAATGAACTGGAAGCTTTCGAAGTCGCTCTCGACAACGTGCGCCCGACTGTAGAAGTTAAGTCTCGCCGCGTTGGTGGTTCTACTTATCAGGTTCCAGTTGAAGTCCGTCCGGTTCGTCGTAATGCTCTGGCAATGCGTTGGATCGTTGAAGCTGCTCGTAAACGTGGTGATAAATCCATGGCTCTGCGTCTGGCGAACGAACTCTCTGATGCTGCAGACAACAAAGGTACTGCAGTTAAGAAACGTGAAGACGTTCACCGTATGGCAGAAGCCAACAAGGCGTTCGCACACTACCGTTGGTAATCCCTTCGGAGTCATAGTCACCAGACGGGCGCTTCAGATAAGTCGCCCGTTTTGGATAACTTAACTGAACGCCTAAAGAAATAACGAGGAATCAAATGGCTCGTACAACACCCATCGCACGCTACCGTAACATCGGTATCAGTGCGCACATCGACGCCGGTAAAACTACTACTACCGAACGTATTCTGTTCTACACCGGTGTAAACCACAAAATCGGTGAAGTTCATGACGGCGCTGCCACCATGGACTGGATGGAACAGGAGCAGGAGCGTGGTATTACTATCACCTCCGCAGCGACTACTGCATTCTGGTCAGGTATGGCTAAGCAGTATGAACCGCATCGCGTAAACATCATCGACACCCCGGGGCACGTTGACTTCACTATCGAAGTTGAACGTTCCATGCGTGTGCTTGATGGTGCAGTAATGGTTTACTGCGCAGTTGGTGGTGTTCAGCCTCAGTCTGAAACCGTATGGCGTCAGGCAAACAAATATAAAGTTCCGCGCATTGCGTTCGTTAACAAAATGGACCGTATGGGTGCGAACTTCCTGAAAGTTGTTGGTCAGATCAAAACCCGTCTGGGCGCGAACCCTGTTCCGCTGCAGCTGGCGATTGGCGCTGAAGAAGCGTTCACCGGTGTTGTTGACCTGGTGAAAATGAAAGCCATCAACTGGAACGAAGAAGATGCAGGTGTAACCTTCACTTATGAAGATATCCCGGCAGACATGCAGGAACTGGCCGAAGAATGGCACCAGAACCTGATCGAGTCCGCTGCTGAAGCTTCTGAAGAGCTGATGGAGAAATACCTGGGTGGTGAAGAACTGACTGAAGAAGAGATTAAAACTGCTCTGCGTCAGCGCGTTCTGAACAACGAAATCATCCTGGTAACCTGTGGTTCTGCGTTCAAGAACAAAGGTGTTCAGGCGATGCTGGATGCGGTAGTTGACTACCTGCCATCCCCGGTTGACGTACCTGCGATCAACGGTATCCTGGACGACGGTAAAGATACTCCGGCTGAGCGTCACGCTAGCGATGATGAGCCGTTTGCTGCTCTGGCATTCAAAATCGCTACCGACCCGTTCGTGGGTAACCTGACCTTCTTCCGCGTGTACTCCGGTGTGGTTAACTCTGGTGATACCATCCTGAACTCCGTGAAAGCTGCACGTGAGCGTTTCGGTCGTATCGTACAGATGCACGCTAACAAACGTGAAGAGATCAAAGAAGTTCGCGCGGGCGATATCGCTGCTGCTATCGGTCTGAAAGACGTAACTACGGGTGACACTCTGTGCGATCCTAATGCGCCGATCATTCTGGAGCGTATGGAATTCCCTGAGCCGGTAATCTCTATCGCTGTTGAACCGAAAACCAAAGCTGACCAGGAAAAAATGGGTCTGGCTCTGGGCCGTCTGGCTAAAGAAGACCCGTCTTTCCGCGTATGGACTGACGAAGAATCTAACCAGACCATCATCGCCGGTATGGGTGAGCTGCACCTCGACATCATCGTTGACCGTATGAAGCGTGAATTCAACGTTGAAGCGAACGTCGGTAAACCTCAGGTTGCTTACCGCGAAGCGATTCGCGCGAAAGTTACCGATATCGAAGGTAAACACGCTAAACAGTCTGGTGGTCGCGGTCAGTACGGTCACGTCGTTATCGACATGTACCCACTGGAGCCGGGCTCTAACCCGAAAGGTTATGAGTTCATCAACGACATCAAAGGTGGTGTAATTCCTGGCGAATACATCCCGGCCGTTGATAAAGGCATCCAGGAGCAGCTGAAAGCAGGTCCTCTGGCTGGTTATCCGGTAGTTGATCTGGGCGTGCGTCTGCACTTCGGTTCTTACCACGACGTTGACTCCTCTGAACTGGCGTTTAAACTGGCCGCTTCTATTGCCTTTAAAGATGGCTTTAAGAAAGCGAAACCAGTTCTGCTTGAGCCGATCATGAAGGTTGAAGTAGAAACTCCGGAAGAGAACACTGGTGACGTTATCGGTGACCTTAGCCGTCGTCGCGGTATGCTGCGCGGTCAGGAATCCAACGTGACTGGCGTTGTGATCCACGCTGAAGTTCCGCTGTCTGAAATGTTCGGATATGCAACTCAGCTGCGTTCTCTGACCAAAGGTCGTGCTTCTTACTCCATGGAGTTCCTGAAGTATGATGATGCGCCGAACAACGTTGCTCAGGCCGTAATCGAAGCCCGTGGTAAATAAGCCGCAGGGTTAAAACCAAAGTCCCGTGCTCTCTCCAGAAGGGGAGAGCACTATAGTAAGGAATATAGCCGTGTCTAAAGAAAAATTTGAACGTACAAAACCGCACGTCAACGTCGGTACTATCGGCCACGTTGACCATGGTAAAACTACTCTGACCGCTGCAATCACTACCGTTCTGGCTAAAACCTACGGTGGTTCTGCTCGTGCATTCGACCAGATCGATAACGCGCCGGAAGAAAAAGCTCGTGGTATCACCATCAACACTTCTCACGTTGAATATGACACCCCGACTCGCCACTACGCGCACGTAGACTGCCCGGGCCACGCCGACTATGTTAAAAACATGATCACCGGTGCTGCGCAGATGGACGGCGCGATCCTGGTTGTTGCTGCGACTGACGGCCCGATGCCGCAGACTCGTGAGCACATCCTGCTGGGTCGTCAGGTAGGCGTTCCGTACATCATCGTGTTCCTGAACAAATGCGACATGGTTGATGACGAAGAGCTGCTGGAACTGGTTGAAATGGAAGTTCGTGAACTTCTGTCTCAGTACGATTTCCCGGGCGACGACACTCCGATCGTTCGCGGTTCCGCTCTGAAAGCGCTGGAAGGCGACGCAGACTGGGAAGCGAAAATCATCGAACTGGCTGGCTACCTGGATTCTTACATCCCGGAACCAGAGCGTGCGATTGACAAGCCGTTCCTGCTGCCGATCGAAGACGTATTCTCCATCTCCGGTCGTGGTACCGTTGTTACCGGTCGTGTAGAGCGCGGTATCATCAAAGTTGGCGAAGAAGTTGAAATCGTTGGTATCAAAGAGACTGCGAAGTCTACCTGTACTGGCGTTGAAATGTTCCGCAAACTGCTGGACGAAGGCCGTGCTGGTGAGAACGTTGGTGTTCTGCTGCGTGGTATCAAACGTGAAGAAATCGAACGTGGTCAGGTACTGGCTAAGCCGGGTTCCATCAAGCCGCACACCAAGTTCGAATCTGAAGTGTACATTCTGTCCAAAGACGAAGGCGGCCGTCATACTCCGTTCTTCAAAGGCTACCGTCCGCAGTTCTACTTCCGTACAACTGACGTGACTGGCACCATCGAACTGCCGGAAGGCGTAGAGATGGTAATGCCGGGCGACAACATCAAAATGGTTGTTACCCTGATCCACCCGATCGCGATGGACGACGGTCTGCGTTTCGCAATCCGTGAAGGTGGCCGTACCGTTGGCGCGGGCGTTGTTGCTAAAGTTCTGGGCTAATAATTAGTTCTGAATTAAAAAGGGCGCTAAGGCGCCCTTTTTGCTGCCTGCTATTTGTGAGTTGCAGCACGATGACCAGCAGCAAATAGATTAAATGTTTATTTAATAGACACGCTATTGTAATCATAACTATTCTCATTTACACTTTGTTTGTAAGTTGAACGGGAGTATATATGTACGTTTGTCTGTGTAATGGTGTGAACGATAAAAAAATTCGCCAGGCTGTGCGCCAATTCAATCCTCAGTCTTTTCAGCAACTGAGAAAATTTATTCCCGTTGGAAATCAATGCGGTAAGTGCGTTCGCGCGGCGCGCGAAATTATGGAAGATGAATTAACCCGCATGCCGGAATATCAAGAGATCGCCTGAAGCCCCTCAGCTTTACTTTGACATCCCTATAGCTCGAACTACGCTTCAATAAGTGGAAGCGGAGGGACTATATAATGAAAGGTGATGTCAAAATCATAAGTTATCTCAATAAATTATTGGGAAATGAGCTTGTCGCAATTAATCAATACTTTCTCCATGCGAGAATGTTCAAGAACTGGGGCCTGATGCGCCTCAATGATGTCGAATACCACGAATCTATCGATGAAATGAAGCACGCCGATAAGTATATTGAGCGCATTTTGTTTCTCGAAGGGATCCCGAATCTGCAGGATCTCGGCAAACTCCGCATCGGGGAAGACGTCGAGGAGATGCTGCAATCCGACCTGAGGCTGGAGCTTGAAGGGGCGAAGGATCTACGCGAGGCCATTGCCTATGCCGATAGCGTCCATGACTACGTCAGCCGTGATATGTTAATCACCATCCTTGCAGATGAAGAGGGCCATATCGATTGGCTGGAAACCGAATTGGACCTGATAGGCAAAATTGGTCTGCAGAATTATCTTCAGTCGCAGATTAAAGTGGCTGACTGATAAACGCCTGCCATCCACAGAACACACCCGCTGCGGCCAGGAAAGGGCCAAAAGGCAGCGGGTAGTGTAGCGTCTGCCTTGTTCTTGTGCACAAAGTCAGCGCTGTTACGGCAGCGCAGGCCAGAATAGCTGCTATGAGAACAAGCTGCGGTAAAACTTTCCACCCATGCCATGCCCCAAGCGCGGCGAGAAATTTTATATCGCCGTAGCCAATGCCTTCTCGCCCGCGTATTCCCCTGTAGAGCCAATAGATCAACCCGAAGGCCAGATAGCCGCCTATCGCACCCCAGACGGCATGTACCAGATTAGCCGGCGACAGACAGAGATAATAAAGCAATCCACTCCACAGCAGAGGGCAGGTAAATTTATCGGGTAGCAAGCCATAGCGCAGGTCGTGCCAACAAAGCGTGAGTAATAACCCGCCATGGATAATAAAGAATGCAAAGGTCGCTACTGTCATCGATTGTTCCCGCGTTGTGGCCTCAGTGACCGAGTGTGATGCTGATACGGGGTTTCTGGCAAAAGGCAATAAACAGGAGTGGATACCCTAATCCAGAGTTTTTACTGGTCTTTCATGGTATTGCAGTAAACGCGGATGCGTGCTCCCGGAAACAGGTGATGATTTTGTACGCAGCCCTTGCGTTGTATCTGAATTTGCGTATAATGCGCGGGCCTGTCAAAGTTGACGGCCGGTTCGATATGAACCCCGGTAGCAGCAACACGCTACCAAACAATGTTCCCAATTGGGGAACTATGTAAGAACGGTTACACTCTCCCATCAATCGTAATGGGTATGAGGAGTAACCATTTCGTCTATAAAATAATTGGAGCTCTGGTCTCATGCAGAACCAAAGAATCCGTATCCGCCTTAAAGCGTTTGATCATCGTCTGATCGATCAATCAACCGCGGAAATCGTCGAGACTGCTAAGCGCACTGGTGCGCAAGTCCGTGGTCCGATCCCGCTGCCGACCCGCAAAGAGCGCTTTACCGTTCTGATTTCTCCGCACGTCAACAAAGATGCGCGCGATCAGTACGAAATCCGCACTCATAAGCGTCTGGTTGACATCGTTGAGCCAACTGAAAAAACCGTTGATGCTCTGATGCGTCTGGATCTGGCTGCCGGTGTAGACGTGCAGATCAGCCTGGGTTAATCAGGTCATCGAGCGATTGAGAGGTTGAAACAATGATTGGTTTAGTCGGTAAAAAAGTGGGCATGACCCGCATCTTCACTGAAGATGGCGTATCTATCCCAGTAACCGTAATCGAAGTTGAAGCAAACCGCGTTACTCAGGTTAAAGATCTGGCTAACGATGGCTACCGTGCCGTTCAGGTTACCACTGGTGCTAAAAAAGCTAACCGTGTAACTAAACCGGAAGCGGGTCACTTCGCTAAAGCTGGCGTTGAAGCTGGCCGTGGTCTGTGGGAATTCCGTCTGGCTGACGGCGAAGAGTTCACCGTAGGTCAGGACATTAGCGTTGAGCTGTTTGCTGACGTTAAAAAAGTTGACGTAACCGGTACCTCTAAAGGTAAAGGTTTTGCTGGTACCGTTAAGCGCTGGAACTTCCGTACCCAGGACGCAACTCACGGTAACTCCTTGTCTCACCGCGTTCCGGGTTCTATCGGTCAGAACCAGACTCCGGGCAAAGTGTTCAAAGGCAAGAAAATGGCAGGTCAGCTGGGTAACGAACGTGTCACCGTTCAGAGCCTGGACGTAGTACGTGTTGACGCTGAGCGCAACCTGCTGCTGGTTAAAGGCGCGGTCCCGGGTGCAACCGGTAGCGACCTGATCGTTAAACCAGCTGTGAAGGCGTAAGGGGATAGCAATGGAATTAGTATTGAAAGACGCGCAGAGCGCGCTGACTGTTTCCGAAACTACCTTCGGTCGTGATTTCAACGAAGCGCTGGTTCACCAGGTTGTAGTTGCTTATGCAGCTGGTGCTCGTCAGGGTACTCGTGCTCAGAAGACTCGTGCTGAAGTAACTGGTTCAGGCAAAAAGCCGTGGCGCCAGAAAGGTACCGGCCGTGCGCGTTCAGGTTCTATCAAGAGCCCGATCTGGCGTTCAGGTGGCGTGACCTTCGCTGCGCGTCCGCAGGACCACAGTCAAAAAGTTAACAAAAAGATGTACCGCGGCGCGCTGAAAAGCATTCTGTCCGAACTGGTACGTCAGGATCGTCTGATCGTTGTCGAATCTTTCTCTGTAGAAGCGCCTAAAACTAAGCTGCTGGCACAGAAACTGAAAGACATGGCTCTGGAAGATGTGCTGATCATCACCGGTGAGCTGGACGAGAACCTGTTCCTTGCTGCGCGCAACCTGCACAAGGTTGACGTACGTGATGCAACTGGTATCGACCCGGTTAGCCTGATCGCCTTCGACAAAGTCGTAATGACTGCTGATGCTGTTAAGCAAGTTGAGGAGATGCTGGCATGATTCGTGAAGAACGTCTGCTGAAGGTGCTGCGCGCACCGCACGTTTCTGAAAAAGCGTCTACTGCGATGGAAAAAACCAATACCATCGTTCTCAAAGTTGCTAAAGACGCGACCAAAGCAGAGATCAAAGCTGCTGTGCAGAAACTGTTTGAAGTCGAAGTCGAAGTCGTTAACACCCTGGTAGTTAAAGGGAAAGTTAAACGTCACGGACAGCGTATCGGTCGTCGTAGCGACTGGAAAAAAGCTTACGTCACCCTGAAGGAAGGCCAGAATCTGGACTTCGTCGGCGGCGCTGAGTAAGTCGGAGGAGTAATACAATGGCAGTTGTTAAATGTAAACCGACATCTCCGGGTCGTCGCCACGTTGTTAAAGTGGTCAACCCAGAGCTGCACAAGGGCAAACCTTTTGCTCCGCTGGTTGAAAAAAACAGCAAATCCGGTGGTCGTAACAACAATGGCCGTATCACCACCCGTCATATCGGTGGTGGTCACAAACAGGCCTACCGTATTGTTGACTTCAAACGCAACAAAGATGGTATCCCGGCAGTTGTTGAACGTCTTGAGTACGATCCGAACCGCTCCGCGAACATCGCGCTGGTTCTGTACAAAGATGGTGAGCGCCGTTACATTCTGGCCCCTAAAGGCCTGAAAGCTGGCGACCAGATTCAATCTGGCGTTGATGCTGCAATCAAAGCAGGCAACACCCTGCCGATGCGCAATATCCCGGTTGGTTCTACCGTTCATAACGTAGAAATGAAACCAGGTAAAGGCGGTCAGCTGGCGCGTTCCGCTGGTACTTACGTTCAGATCGTTGCTCGCGATGGTGCTTATGTCACCCTGCGTCTGCGCTCTGGTGAAATGCGTAAAGTCGAAGCAGACTGCCGCGCTACTCTGGGTGAAGTTGGCAATGCTGAGCATATGCTGCGCGTTCTGGGTAAAGCAGGTGCTGCACGCTGGCGTGGTGTTCGTCCTACCGTTCGCGGTACTGCGATGAACCCAGTCGACCACCCACATGGTGGTGGTGAAGGTCGTAACTTTGGTAAGCACCCGGTAACTCCGTGGGGCGTTCAGACCAAAGGTAAGAAGACCCGCAGCAACAAGCGTACTGATAAATTCATCGTACGTCGCCGTAGCAAATAATTTTAGAGGATAAGCCATGCCACGTTCTCTCAAGAAAGGTCCTTTTATTGACCTGCACTTGCTGAAGAAGGTAGAGAAAGCGGTGGAAAGCGGAGACAAGAAGCCCCTGCGCACTTGGTCCCGTCGTTCAACGATCTTTCCTAACATGATCGGTTTGACCATCGCTGTCCATAATGGTCGTCAGCACGTTCCAGTTTTTGTTTCCGACGAAATGGTTGGTCACAAACTGGGTGAATTCGCACCGACTCGTACTTATCGCGGCCACGCTGCTGATAAAAAAGCGAAGAAGAAATAAGGTAGGAGGAAGAGATGGAAACTTTAGCTCAACATCGCCATGCTCGTTCTTCTGCTCAGAAGGTTCGCCTTGTTGCTGACCTGATTCGCGGTAAGAAAGTGTCGCAGGCCCTGGATATTCTGACCTACACCAATAAGAAAGCTGCTGTACTGGTCAAGAAGGTACTGGAATCTGCCATTGCTAACGCTGAACACAACGATGGCGCTGACATTGATGATCTGAAAGTTGCGAAAATTTTCGTAGACGAAGGCCCGAGCATGAAGCGCATTATGCCGCGTGCTAAAGGTCGTGCAGATCGCATCCTGAAGCGCACCAGCCACATTACTGTGGTTGTGTCCGATCGCTGAGACTCTGGAGACTAGCAATGGGTCAGAAAGTACATCCTAATGGTATTCGCCTGGGTATTGTAAAACCATGGAACTCAACCTGGTTTGCGAACACCAAAGAATTCGCTGACAACCTGGACAGCGATTTTAAAGTACGTCAGTACCTGACTAAGGAACTGGCGAAAGCGTCTGTATCTCGTATCGTTATCGAGCGTCCGGCTAAAAGCATTCGTGTGACCATTCACACTGCTCGCCCGGGTATCGTTATCGGTAAGAAAGGCGAAGACGTAGAAAAACTGCGCAAGGTCGTCGCGGATCTCGCTGGCGTGCCTGCACAGATCAATATTGCCGAAGTTCGTAAGCCTGAACTGGACGCTAAATTAGTTGCTGACAGCATCACTTCTCAGCTGGAACGTCGCGTTATGTTCCGTCGTGCTATGAAGCGTGCTGTACAGAACGCAATGCGTCTGGGCGCTAAAGGTATCAAAGTTGAAGTTAGCGGCCGTCTGGGCGGCGCGGAAATCGCACGTACCGAATGGTACCGTGAAGGTCGCGTTCCGCTGCACACTCTGCGTGCTGACATCGACTACAACACCTCTGAAGCGCACACCACTTACGGTGTAATCGGCGTTAAGGTATGGATCTTCAAAGGTGAGATCCTGGGTGGTATGGCTGCTGTTGAACAACCGGAACCGGCTGCTCAACCTAAAAAGCAGCAGCGTAAAGGCCGTAAATAAGGAGCGTCGCTGATGTTACAACCAAAGCGTACAAAATTCCGTAAAGTGCACAAAGGCCGCAACCGTGGTCTGGCGCAGGGTACGGATGTTAGCTTCGGCACTTTCGGTCTGAAAGCTGTTGGCCGTGGTCGTCTGACTGCACGTCAGATCGAAGCAGCACGTCGTGCTATGACCCGTGCAGTTAAGCGTCAAGGTAAGATCTGGATCCGTGTATTCCCGGACAAACCGATCACCGAGAAGCCGCTGGAAGTTCGTATGGGTAAAGGTAAAGGTAACGTGGAGTACTGGGTTGCCTTGATTCAGCCGGGTAAAGTCCTTTATGAAATGGACGGCGTACCGGAAGAGCTGGCCCGTGAAGCATTCGGCCTGGCAGCAGCGAAACTGCCGATCAAAACCACCTTTGTAACTAAGACGGTGATGTAATGAAAGCAAAAGAGCTGCGTGAAAAAAGCGTTGAAGAGCTGAACGCTGAGCTGCTGAACCTGCTGCGTGAGCAGTTCAACCTGCGTATGCAGGCTGCAAGTGGCCAGCTGCAACAGACTCATCTGCTGAAGCAAGTGCGTCGTGATGTTGCACGCGTTAAGACTTTACTGACTCAGAAGGCGGGTGCGTAATGACCGATAAAATCCGTACTCTGCAAGGTCGCGTGGTTAGCGACAAAATGGAGAAATCCATTGTTGTTGCTATCGAACGTATGGTGAAACACCCGGTATACGGCAAATTCATCAAGCGTACGACCAAACTGCACGTACATGACGAGAACAACGAATGCGGTATCGGCGACGTGGTTGAAATCCGCGAATGCCGTCCGCTGTCCAAGACTAAGTCCTGGACGCTGGTTCGCGTTGTAGAGAAAGCGGTTCTGTAATACAGTACGCATTCTCGATACGGATAAACGGCTCAGCGATGAGCCGTTTATTTTTTCTACCCATATCTGATTTGCGGTGTTATAATGCCGCGCCCTCGATATGGGGCTTTTTTAACGACCCTATTTTTGGGTCTCAGTAGTAGTTGACATTAGCGGAGCACTAAAATGATCCAAGAACAGACTATGCTGAACGTCGCCGACAACTCCGGTGCACGTCGCGTAATGTGTATCAAGGTTCTGGGTGGCTCGCACCGTCGCTACGCAGGCGTAGGCGACATCATCAAGATCACCATCAAGGAAGCAATTCCGCGTGGTAAGGTCAAAAAAGGTGATGTGCTGAAGGCGGTAGTGGTGCGCACCAAGAAGGGTGTTCGTCGCCCGGACGGTTCTGTCATTCGCTTCGATGGTAATGCATGCGTTATTTTAAACAATAACAGCGAGCAGCCCATCGGTACGCGTATTTTTGGGCCGGTAACTCGTGAACTTCGTAACGAGAAGTTCATGAAAATTATCTCTCTGGCCCCAGAAGTACTCTAAGGAGCGAATCATGGCAGCGAAAATCCGTCGTGATGACGAAGTTATCGTGTTAACCGGTAAAGATAAAGGTAAACGCGGTAAAGTTAAGAATGTCTTGTCTTCCGGCAAGCTCATTGTTGAAGGTATCAACCTGGTTAAGAAACACCAGAAGCCGGTTCCGGCTCTGAACCAACCAGGCGGCATCGTTGAAAAAGAAGCTGCTATTCAGGTTTCTAACGTTGCGATCTTCAATGCGGCAACCGGCAAGGCTGACCGTGTAGGCTTTAGATTCGAAGACGGCAAAAAAGTCCGTTTCTTCAAGTCTAACAGCGAAACTATCAAGTAATTTGGAGTAGTACGATGGCGAAACTGCATGATTACTACAAAGACGAAGTAGTTAAAAAACTCATGACTGAGTTTAACTACAATTCTGTCATGCAAGTCCCTCGGGTCGAGAAGATCACCCTGAACATGGGTGTTGGTGAAGCGATCGCTGACAAGAAACTGCTGGATAACGCAGCAGCAGATCTGACAGCAATCTCCGGTCAAAAACCGCTGATCACCAAAGCACGCAAATCAGTTGCAGGCTTCAAAATCCGTCAGGGCTATCCGATCGGCTGTAAAGTAACTCTGCGTGGCGAACGCATGTGGGAGTTCTTTGAGCGCCTGATCACTATTGCTGTACCGCGTATCCGTGACTTCCGTGGCTTGTCCGCTAAGTCTTTCGACGGTCGTGGCAACTACAGCATGGGTGTCCGTGAGCAGATCATCTTCCCAGAAATCGACTACGATAAAGTCGACCGCGTTCGTGGTTTGGATATTACCATTACCACTACTGCGAAATCTGATGAAGAAGGCCGCGCTCTGCTGGCTGCCTTTGACTTCCCGTTCCGCAAGTAAGGTAGGGTTACTTAATGGCTAAGCAATCAATGAAAGCACGCGAAGTAAAGCGCGTGGCTTTAGCTGATAAATTCTTCGCTAAACGCGCTGAACTGAAAGCTATCATCTCTGATGTGAACGCAACCGACGAAGATCGTTGGAACGCTGTTCTCAAGCTGCAGACTCTGCCGCGTGATTCCAGCCCGTCTCGTCAGCGTAATCGCTGCCGTCAAACAGGTCGTCCGCATGGTTTCCTGCGGAAGTTCGGGTTGAGCCGTATCAAGGTCCGTGAAGCCGCAATGCGCGGTGAAATCCCGGGTCTGAAAAAGGCTAGCTGGTAATTGTCACCAATTGAATCACGGGAGTAAAGACAGATGAGCATGCAAGATCCGATCGCGGATATGCTGACCCGTATCCGTAACGGTCAGGCCGCGAATAAAGCTGCGGTCACCATGCCTTCCTCCAAGCTGAAAGTGGCAATTGCCAACGTGCTGAAGGAAGAAGGCTTTATTGAAGATTTTAAAGTTGAAGGCGACATCAAGCCGGAACTGGAACTGACTCTTAAGTATTTCCAGGGTAAAGCTGTTGTAGAAAGCATTCAGCGTGTCAGCCGCCCAGGTCTGCGCATCTACAAACGTAAAGATGAGCTGCCGAAAGTTATGGCGGGTCTGGGTATCGCGGTTATTTCTACCTCTAAAGGTGTTATGACCGATCGTGCAGCGCGCCAGGCTGGTCTTGGTGGCGAAATTATCTGCTACGTAGCCTAATCGGAGGAAAAAATGTCTCGTGTTGCTAAAGCACCGGTCGTTGTTCCTGCCGGCGTTGATGTAAAAATCAACGGTCAGGTTATTACGATCAAAGGTAAAAACGGCGAGCTGACTCGTACCCTCAACAATGCTGTTGAAGTTAAACATGCAGATAATGCTCTGACCTTCGGTCCGCGTGATGGTTTCGTGGATGGATGGGCTCAGGCTGGTACCGCGCGTGCCCTGCTGAACTCAATGGTTGTTGGTGTTACCGAAGGCTTCACTAAAAAGCTTCAGCTGGTTGGTGTAGGCTATCGTGCAGCGGTCAAAGGGGATGTAGTAAACCTGGCTTTAGGTTTCTCTCATCCTGTTGAGCATAAACTGCCGGCCGGTATCACTGCAGAATGTCCGACTCAAACTGAAATCGTGCTGAAAGGCGCTGATAAGCAGGTGATCGGTCAGGTTGCAGCAGATCTGCGCGCCTACCGTCGTCCTGAGCCTTATAAAGGCAAGGGTGTTCGTTACGCCGACGAAGTCGTGCGTACCAAAGAGGCTAAGAAGAAGTAAGGTAACACTATGGATAAGAAATCTGCTCGTATCCGTCGTGCGACCCGCGCACGCCGCAAGCTCCAGGAGCTGGGTGCAACTCGCCTGGTGGTACATCGTACCCCGCGTCATATTTACGCACAGGTAATTGCACCGAACGGTTCTGAAGTTCTGGTAGCTGCTTCTACTGTAGAAAAAGCTATCGCTGAACAACTGAAGTACACCGGTAACAAAGACGCGGCAGCAGCTGTGGGTAAAGCTGTTGCTGAACGCGCTCTGGAAAAAGGCATCAAAGATGTTTCCTTTGACCGTTCCGGGTTCCAATATCATGGTCGTGTCCAGGCACTGGCAGATGCTGCCCGTGAAGCTGGCCTTCAGTTCTAAGGTAGAGGTGTAAGATGGCTCACATCGAAAAACAAGCTGGCGAACTGCAGGAAAAGCTGATCGCGGTTAACCGCGTATCTAAAACCGTTAAAGGTGGTCGTATTTTCTCCTTCACAGCTCTGACTGTAGTTGGTGACGGTAACGGTCGCGTTGGTTTTGGTTACGGTAAAGCGCGTGAAGTTCCAGCAGCGATCCAGAAAGCGATGGAAAAAGCCCGTCGCAATATGATTAATGTCGCGCTGAACCACGGCACCCTGCAGCACCCGGTTAAAGGTGTTCACACGGGTTCTCGTGTATTCATGCAGCCAGCTTCCGAAGGTACCGGTATCATTGCCGGTGGTGCAATGCGCGCCGTTCTGGAAGTTGCTGGAGTTCATAACGTTCTGGCCAAAGCATATGGTTCCACCAACCCGATCAACGTGGTTCGTGCAACTATTGATGGCCTGGAAAATATGAATTCTCCAGAAATGGTCGCTGCCAAGCGTGGTAAATCCGTTGAAGAAATTCTGGGGAAATAAACCATGGCAAAGACTATTAAAATTACTCAAACCCGCAGTGCAATCGGTCGTTTGCCGAAACACAAGGCAACGCTGCTTGGCCTGGGTCTGCGTCGTATTGGTCACACCGTAGAGCGCGAGGATACTCCTGCTGTTCGTGGTATGGTCAACGCGGTTTCCTTCATGGTTAAAGTTGAGGAGTAAGAGATGCGTTTAAATACTCTGTCTCCGGCCGAAGGCTCCAAAAAGGCGGGTAAACGCCTGGGTCGTGGTATCGGTTCTGGCCTCGGTAAAACCGGTGGTCGTGGTCACAAAGGTCAGAACTCTCGTTCTGGCGGTGGCGTACGTCGCGGTTTCGAAGGTGGTCAGATGCCTCTGTACCGTCGTCTGCCGAAATTCGGCTTCACTTCTCGTAAAGCGATGATCACTGCAGAAGTTCGTCTGTCTGATCTGGCTCACGTAGAAGGCGATGTTATCGACCTGAACACGCTGAAAGCGGCTAACATTATCGGTATCCAGATCGAATTCGCGAAAGTGATCCTGTCTGGTGAGGTATCTCGTCCGGTAACTGTTCGTGGCCTGCGCGTGACTAAAGGTGCTCGTGCTGCTATCGAAGCTGCTGGCGGTAAAATTGAGGAATAAGTAGCAGATGGCTAAGCAACCGGGATTAGATTTTCAAAGTGCCAAAGGTGGGATTGGCGAACTGAAGCGCAGACTGTTGTTTGTAATCGGTGCGTTGATTGTGTTCCGTATTGGCTCTTTTATTCCGATCCCTGGTATTGATGCCGCTGTACTTGCCAAACTGCTTGAGCAACAGCGAGGCACCATCATTGAAATGTTCAACATGTTCTCTGGTGGTGCTCTCAGCCGTGCTTCTATCTTTGCGTTGGGTATCATGCCGTATATTTCGGCATCGATCATTGTCCAGCTGTTAACGGTTGTTTATCAGCCGTTAGCAGAGCTGAAGAAAGAAGGGGAGTCTGGTCGTCGTAAGATCAGCCAGTACACCCGCTACGGTACTCTGGTGCTGGCGATATTCCAGTCGATTGGTATTGCTACCGGTCTGCCGAATATGCCTGGTATGCAGGGCCTGGTGATTAATCCAGGCTTTGCATTCTATTTCACCGCTGTTGTTAGTCTGGTCTCAGGAACGATGTTCCTGATGTGGCTCGGTGAACAGATTACTGAACGCGGTATCGGAAACGGTATCTCGATCATTATCTTCGCCGGTATCGTTGCGGGTCTCCCGCCGGCCATCGCCCATACTATCGAGCAAGCGCGTCAAGGCGACCTGCACTTCCTCCTGTTGCTGTTGGTTGCAGTATTAGTATTTGCAGTGACTTTCTTTGTTGTCTTTGTTGAGCGTGGCCAACGCCGCATTGTGGTAAACTACGCTAAGCGTCAACAGGGTCGTCGTGTCTATGCTGCACAGAGCACACATTTACCGCTGAAAGTGAATATGGCAGGGGTAATCCCGGCAATCTTCGCTTCCAGTATTATTCTGTTCCCGGCAACCATTACATCATGGTTCGGGGGCGGTACTGGTTGGAACTGGCTGACAACAATTTCGCTGTATTTGCAGCCTGGGCAACCGCTTTATGTGTTACTCTATGCGTCTGCAATCATCTTCTTCTGTTTCTTCTATACGGCGTTGGTTTTCAACCCGCGTGAAACAGCAGATAACCTGAAGAAGTCCGGTGCATTTGTACCAGGAATTCGTCCGGGAGAGCAAACGGCGAAGTATATCGATAAAGTAATGACCCGCCTGACTTTAGTCGGTGCGTTATACATCACTTTTATCTGCCTGATCCCGGAGTTCATGCGTGATGCAATGAAAGTACCGTTCTACTTTGGTGGGACCTCACTGCTTATCGTTGTTGTCGTGATTATGGACTTTATGGCTCAAGTGCAAACTCTGATGATGTCGAGTCAGTACGAGTCTGCATTGAAGAAGGCGAACCTGAAAGGCTACGGCCGCTAACAGGTCGCTCGAGAAGTTACGGAGAGTAAAAATGAAAGTTCGTGCTTCCGTCAAGAAATTATGCCGTAACTGCAAAATCGTTAAGCGTGATGGCGTCATCCGCGTGATTTGCAGTGCCGAGCCGAAGCATAAACAGCGCCAAGGCTGATTTATTCGCATATTTTTCTTGCAAAGTTGGGTTGAGCTGGCTAGATTAGCCAGCCAATCTTTTGTATGTCTGTACGTTTCCATTTGAGTATCCTGAAAACGGGCTTTTCAGCATGGTGCGTACATATTAAATAGTAGGAGTGCATAGTGGCCCGTATAGCAGGCATTAACATTCCTGATCACAAACATACCGTAATCGCATTAACTGCCATTTTCGGTATCGGCAAGACCCGCTCTAAAGCCATCTGTGCTGACACGGGTATCGCTGAAAATGTTAAGATCAGTGAGCTGTCTGAAGAACAAATTGAATCCCTGCGTGAAGCGGTTGGTAAATTTGTCGTTGAAGGTGATCTGCGCCGTGAAATCACCCTGAGCATCAAGCGTCTGATGGACCTTGGTTGCTATCGTGGTTTACGCCATCGTCGTGGTCTTCCGGTTCGCGGTCAGCGTACTAAGACCAACGCACGTACCCGTAAGGGTCCGCGTAAACCGATCAAGAAATAGTCGGGGTGATTGAATAATGGCAAAGGCACCAGTTCGTGCACGTAAGCGTGTAAGAAAACAAGTCTCTGATGGCGTGGCTCATGTCCATGCTTCTTTTAACAACACCATCGTTACCATTACCGATCGTCAGGGTAACGCGCTGGGTTGGGCAACAGCCGGTGGTTCCGGTTTCCGTGGTTCTCGCAAATCCACTCCGTTCGCAGCTCAGGTTGCAGCAGAGCGTTGCGCTGAAGCCGTAAAAGAATACGGCATCAAGAATCTGGAAGTTATGGTCAAAGGTCCGGGTCCAGGTCGCGAATCTACTATTCGTGCACTGAACGCCGCTGGTTTCCGCATCACGAATATTACTGATGTGACTCCGATCCCTCATAACGGTTGTCGTCCGCCGAAAAAACGTCGCGTATAACGCGTTCGTTTCTAGGATTGTTGGAGAAAGAAAATGGCAAGATATTTGGGTCCTAAGCTCAAGCTGAGCCGTCGTGAGGGCACAGACCTGTTCCTTAAGTCTGGCGTTCGCGCGATCGATACCAAGTGTAAAATTGAACAAGCTCCTGGCCAGCACGGTGCGCGTAAACCGCGTCTGTCTGACTATGGTGTGCAGTTGCGTGAAAAGCAAAAAGTTCGCCGTATGTACGGTGTGCTGGAGCGTCAGTTCCGTAACTACTATAAAGAAGCAGCGCGTCTGAAAGGCAACACCGGTGAAAACCTGTTGACTCTGCTGGAAGGTCGTCTGGACAACGTTGTATACCGTATGGGCTTCGGCGCGACTCGTGCTGAATCACGTCAGCTGGTTAGCCACAAAGCTATCATGGTAAACGGTCGTGTTGTTAACATCGCTTCTTATCAGGTTAAAGCGAATGACGTTGTCAGCATTCGTGAGAAAGCGAAAAAGCAATCTCGCGTGAAAGCCGCTCTGGAGCTGGCTGAGCAGCGTGAAAAGCCAACCTGGCTGGAAGTTGATGCTGGCAAGATGGAAGGTACGTTCAAGCGTCAGCCGGAACGTTCTGATCTGTCTGCGGACATTAACGAACACCTGATCGTCGAGCTTTACTCCAAGTAAAGCTTAGTACCAAAGAGAGGACACAATGCAGGGTTCTGTGACAGAGTTTCTAAAACCGCGCCTGGTCGATATCGAGCAAGTGAGTTCGACGCACGCCAAGGTGACCCTTGAACCTTTAGAGCGTGGCTTTGGCCATACTCTGGGTAACGCACTGCGCCGTATTCTGCTCTCATCGATGCCGGGTTGCGCGGTGACCGAGGTTGAGATTGATGGTGTACTTCATGAGTACAGCACCAAAGAAGGCGTTCAGGAAGATATCCTTGAAATCCTGCTCAACCTGAAAGGGCTGGCGGTGAGAGTTCAGGGTAAAGATGAAGTTATCCTTACTTTGAACAAATCTGGCATTGGCCCTGTGACCGCAGCCGACATTACCCATGACGGTGATGTCGAAATCGTCAAGCCGCAACATGTGATCTGCCACCTGACCGATGAGAACGCTGCTATTAGCATGCGTATCAAAGTTCAGCGCGGTCGCGGTTATGTGCCGGCTTCTGCCCGAATTCATTCGGAAGAAGATGAGCGCCCAATCGGCCGTCTGCTGGTCGACGCATGCTACAGCCCGGTAGAGCGTATTGCCTACAATGTTGAAGCAGCGCGTGTAGAACAGCGTACCGACCTGGACAAGCTGGTCATCGAAATGGAAACCAACGGCACAATCGATCCTGAAGAGGCGATTCGTCGTGCGGCAACCATCCTGGCAGAACAACTGGAAGCTTTCGTTGATTTACGTGATGTACGTCAGCCGGAAGTGAAAGAAGAGAAACCAGAATTCGATCCGATCCTGCTGCGCCCTGTTGACGATCTCGAATTGACTGTCCGCTCTGCTAACTGCCTTAAGGCAGAAGCTATCCACTATATCGGTGATCTGGTACAGCGTACCGAGGTTGAGTTGCTGAAAACGCCGAACCTGGGTAAAAAATCTCTTACCGAGATTAAAGACGTGCTGGCTTCACGTGGTTTGTCTCTGGGCATGCGCCTGGAAAACTGGCCACCGGCAAGCATTGCTGACGAGTAACCGGATCACAGGTTAAGGTTTTACTGAGAAGGATAAGGTCATGCGCCATCGTAAGAGTGGTCGTCAACTGAACCGCAACAGCAGCCATCGCCAGGCTATGTTCCGTAACATGGCTGGTTCGCTGGTTCGTCATGAAATCATCAAGACGACCCTGCCGAAAGCGAAAGAACTGCGTCGCGTAGTTGAGCCGCTGATTACTCTTGCCAAGACTGATAGCGTTGCTAATCGTCGTCTGGCATTCGCCCGCACTCGTGATAACGAGATCGTGGCAAAACTGTTTAACGAGCTGGGCCCGCGTTTCGCGAGCCGCGCCGGTGGTTACACTCGTATTCTGAAGTGTGGCTTCCGTGCAGGCGACAACGCGCCGATGGCATACATCGAGCTGGTTGATCGCTCTGAATCGAAAGCAGAAGCTGCTGCGGAGTAATCTGTAGTAACGTAAAAAAACCCGCTCCGGCGGGTTTTTTTATATCCTCCCTATTCCTGCTTGTTTACAATATCTGCATTATTTATGTTCATCGCCGGAGCCTTATGATGTGGTTACTGGATCAGTGGGCAGAACGTCATATTCTTGATGCGCAGCGCAAAGGTGAGTTAGATAATCTTCCGGGAAGCGGGGAACCCCTGTCTCTGGATGACGACTCGCATGTGCCAGCTGAGCTACGCGCAGGTTATCGATTACTCAAAAATGCGGGTTGTTTACCTCCAGAACTTGAACATCGTAAAGAAGCGGTAATGCTCACTGACTTACTAAAAGGTGTACAGGAGAGCGATCCGCGCTATGCGGAGCTGAGCCGTCGTTTGGCGCTACTCGAATTAAAGCTGCGACAGGCGGGCCTGAACACTGACTTCCTGCGCGGAGATTACGCTGATAAGTTGCTACATAAAATTAAAGAGGAGTAATCATGTACCGTATTGGTGAACTGGCAAAATTGGCTGATGTTACTCCCGACACCATCCGCTACTACGAAAAGCAGCAGATGATGGATCACAATGTGCGTACGGAAGGTGGATTTCGCCTCTATACGGACAACGACTTACAGAGGCTGCGTTTTATCCGCTATGCCAGGCAGCTCGGTTTCACGCTGGAATCGATCCGCGAACTTCTTTCGATCCGCATCGATCCTGAACATCACACCTGCCAGGAATCTAAAGGTATTGTGCAGGCTCGTTTAAGCGAAGTGGAATCCCGGATTAAAGAGCTACAAACCATGCGTCGTTCTTTGCAGCGCCTCAATGATGCTTGCTGCGGAACAGCGCACAGCAGCGTCTATTGTTCAATTCTTGAAGCGCTTGAGCAGGGTGCCAGCAACCAAAATACAGCACGTTGATTTTTGCATCAGTCGCGTCTACACTCAGGCCGATTTCTTTTACTAATCTGGAGAGTTTATGAGCCGCTATCAGCATACTAAAGGGCAAATTAAAGATAACGCCATTGAGGCATTACTTCATGACCCATTATTCAGGCAGCGAGTTGAGAAGAACAAGAAAGGGAAAGGGAGCTACCAAAGAAAAGAAAAACATGCAGGACGGAATGGTCGGGAGGCCAGTGGCAAGAAAGTAAATAACTTTTTTACCACTGGCCTTCTGCTTTTGACGCTTCTTAAGAACGATTGTTTTGTTCTTTCAACAGGTCACGAATTTCGCTAAGCAGGACTTCTTCTTTGGTCGGGGCCGGTGGTGCTGCCGGTATCTCTTCTTTTTTTCTATTCAATTTATTCATCAGTTTGATTGCCATAAAAATGGCAAACGCCACGATAATAAAATCGAAGACGTTCTGGATGAATACGCCATAATGCATTACGACCGCTGGGATGTCTCCCTGGGCGTCTCGTAGCGTGACAGCAAACTGTTTAAAGTCGATTCCGCCAATGAGTAAACCTAGTGGCGGCATAATAATATCGGCAACTAACGACGATACGATTTTACCAAATGCTGCACCAATGATGACACCGACTGCCAAATCAACCACGTTCCCGCGCATCGCAAATTCGCGAAATTCTTTTAAAAAACTCATTTTATTCTCCTTGAGCCAGCTAACACAGATAAGTTTAACAAATGTATTCTTATTTTCCATTACTGGGGAATAATTGCAGAAAAATATTATCCTTTGATATATAAGGGATAAAAGAAAGGCGTCTTGTCGACGCCTAAGAGCTACAGGAAGAAAGGACTTGGCTGGAATAGTCTCTCGACATCAGAGATGAATTTTTTGTCCGTCAGGAACATAACGACATGATCCCCTTGCTCAATACGCAGATTATTATTCGCGATCATGACATCATTACCGCGTACTACTGCGCCAATAATTGTTCCGGGGGGGAGTTTAATCTCATCGATAGCGCGACCAACGACCCGCGAAGTGCTTTCATCTCCGTGCGCTACAGCTTCAATGGCCTCCGCGACACCGCGGCGCAGAGAGGAAACGCCAACAATATCGGCTTTACGCACATGGCTGAGCAGAGCAGAAATTGTTGCCTGCTGCGGTGATATTGCAATGTCGATCACGCTCCCCTGAACAAGATCAACATAGGCCCGGCGCTGGATCAGTACCATTACTTTTTTGGCGCCCATGCGTTTTGCGAGCATGGCAGACATAATGTTAGCTTCATCATCGTTGGTGACGGCAATAAAAAGATCGACTTGATCGATGTGTTCTTCCGCCAGCAATTCTTGATCTGATGCATCACCGTAAAAGACAATTGTATTTTGCAACTTTTCTGCGAGCTCTGCGGCGCGCTGTTGATTACGTTCAATAAGCTTGACGCTGTAATCTTTCTCCAGCTTATGGGCGAGCCCGGCCCCAATGTTTCCCCCGCCAACTAACATGATGCGCTTGTACGGTTTTTCAAGACGCTGAAGTTCGCTCATCACTGCACGAATATGCTGTGATGCTGCGATGAAAAACACCTCATCACCGGCTTCTACGATTGTTGATCCTTGTGGCCTGATAGGACGATCGTGGCGAAAAATAGCTGCTACGCGTGTATCAATATGCGGCATATGCTCGCGCATAGTTGAAAGCGCGTTTCCCACCAAAGGACCGCCATAATAAGCTTTAACGACAGCAAGGCTGACTTTGCCTTCAGCAAAATTGACAACCTGCAGCGCGCCTGGGTACTCGATCAGACGGTGAATACTGTCAATTACCAGCTGCTCTGGAGCGATGAGGTGGTCAATAGGAACCGCTTCTGAATGGAAAAGTTTATCAGCATCGCGTACATAATCCGGGGAACGGATGCGGGCAATACGATTTGGCGTATTAAACAGCGAATAGGCGACCTGACAGGCCACCATGTTCGTTTCATCTGAGCTGGTCACTGCAACCAGCATGTCGGCATCATCCGCACCGGCCTCACGCAGCACGCGAGGATGCGAGCCGTGGCCCTGAACCACTCTGAGATCAAATTTGTCCTGAAGACTGCGAAGGCGGTCGCCATTCGTGTCTACCAGCGTAATATCGTTGTTCTCTCCGACAAGGTTTTCTGCCAGAGTTCCGCCGACCTGCCCTGCGCCCAATATGATAATTTTCATCAGTCGCGACTCGTTATCTCATTACTTTTTGATTAGCTTAGCGTAAAAGAAGCCGTCACCTTGCTCGGCGCCAGGCAAATTTTGCTGGCCCGGTAAATCAGCGTCGCCGGTTTCGCTGAGAACCGCATCAGCTGTACGTTGCAGGAAGGCTTTTATTTGCTGGCTGTTCTCTTCTGGCAATACTGAACATGTCGCGTAAACCAGAGTGCCGCCGGATTTCAGGTGCGGCCATACGGCATCCAAAATTTCAGCCTGGAGCTGGGCCAGTTCCGCGATATCGCGATCCCGGCGCAGCCATTTAATATCTGGGTGACGGCGAATAACACCGGTGGCGGAGCAAGGGGCATCCAGCAGAATACGATCGAACTGTTGCTCGCCACACCATTGGGCTGGATAACGGCCATCGCCTTGCTTGACGGTTGCCTTCATGCCCAGACGCTTCAGGTTGTCGTAGACGCGGGAGAGTCGCTGCTCATCAACGTCGACAGCCAGAACTTGTGCTTCGGGCGCCGCTTCGAGAATATAGGTGGTTTTACCACCCGGGGCAGCGCACAGATCCAGAATTTGCTCGTCGTTTTGCGGATCAAGGAATGTCATGCAGCCCTGAGCAGAGGCATCCTGCACGGTCACCCAACCTGCCTCAAACCCGGGTAATGCGTGGACCGGTACCGGTGTTTCCAGGCGCACGGCGTCAGGGTAAGCGGGATGAGTAAAGCCTTTCATTCCCGCCGCCTCCAGTAATTCCAGCCAGCTGTCGCGCGAATGGTGGGCGCGGTTTACGCGCAACCACATCGGCGGGCGCTGGTTGTTCGCTTCTACAATGGATTCCCACTGTGCTGGATAGGCTTTCTGCAGACGTTTCAATAACCAGGAAGGATGTAAAAAGCGGATCTCGCTACGAGAAAATTCAGCTAACAGCTCTTCCTGCTGACGCTGAAACTGGCGCAAGACACCATTTATCAACCCTTTGAGCTGTGGACGCTTAATAGCAACGGCGCCTTCAACGGTTTCCGCCAAGGCTGCATGAGGCGGGATGCGTGTGTATAACAGTTGATAAAAGCCCACCATAATCAGATAGTGCACAACGCGCTGCTTACCCGTCATCGGTCGGGACATGAGCTTGCCGATCAGCCAATCTAACTGTGAAAGTGTACGTAGCACGCCAAAGCATAGCTCCTGAAGCAGCGCTTTATCTTTATCCGAGACTTTTTGTTGCAGCGGGGGCAGAACGTTGCTTAAGGATTGCCCTCGTTCGAGAACCTGTTCAACGGCCTGTGCTGCCAGACTGCGTAAATTGAGTTGTTTTTTCATAAGTACAAAAATAAAAATGCCCGGTAACACCGGGCGTATTAAGAAGGGAGCGTCAGACCAGACGGCTGCCAGGTACAAACCATTCCCGGCGCGAGTTTAATAGATCCTGAGCACTCATGGCTTTTTTCCCGGCCGGCTGTAGCGACAGTAAATTCAGGACCCCGTCCCCGGTCGCGACCTGAATTCCCCGTTTGGTCGCTTCAAGAATGGTTCCCGGCTCGGCGGTTGTAGCCATATTGATAACCGACGCCTGCCAGACTTTTACCGGTTGGCCATCAATTTCTATCCAGCTCATTGGCCACGGGTTAAAGGCGCGAATGCAGCGTTCTAACTGAGCAGCGGAAAGAGACCAGTTGATATGCGCTTCTTCTTTGCTGAGTTTTTGCGCATGGGTAACCAGCGCTTCATCCTGTACAACCGGTTTTGCGGTACCTGTGGCAAGCTGCTTAAGGGTTTCGATAAGCCCCTGAGGGCCAAGGTTAGCCAGCTTGTCGTACAGCGTCCCGCTGGTGTCTTCTGCGGTGATCGGGCACGCAAGCTTATACAGCATATCACCCGTATCGAGACCAACATCCATCTGCATGATGGTTACACCCGTCTCGGCATCGCCAGCCCACAGCGAACGTTGAATCGGGGCCGCACCGCGCCAGCGCGGAAGCAGCGAGCCGTGAACGTTAATGCAGCCCAGGCGTGGAATATCAAGTACGGCTTTTGGCAGAAGGAGGCCATAGGCCACGACGACCATAATATCTGCGCGCAGGTCAGAGACGAGTTGCTGGTTTTCCTGCGGACGTAACGAAACTGGCTGGAATACCGGTATGCCTTTCTCTTCCGCCAGAACCTTTACCGGGCTGGGCATGAGTTTTTTACCGCGGCCAGCCGGACGGTCCGGTTGGGTGAACACGCCAACAACGTTATGTCCAGAGGAGAGCAGCGCGTCGAGATGACGCGCTGCAAAGTCAGGTGTGCCCGCAAAAATAATACGTAGTGAATCTGACACGTTAATTCTCGTCCTTAAGCTCGGGCATTCAGGCGATCAAGTTTCTCAACTTTCTGACGAATGCGTTGTTGCTTGAGCGGCGACAGGTAGTCGATGAACAGCTTACCGACGAGGTGATCCATCTCATGCTGAATACAGATTGCCAGCAGACCGTCAGCTTCAAGCTCATAAGGTTTACCGTCGCGATCGAGCGCGCGGATTTTCACCTTTTCTGCACGCGGTACTAAAGCACGCTGTTCAGGAATAGAGAGGCAACCCTCTTCAATGCCTGTTTCTCCGCTCTTTTCCAGCAGCTCAGGGTTAATTAATACCAGCTGCTCTTCACGATTTTCTGATACGTCAATAACGATAATGCGCTGATGAATATCTACCTGCGTTGCGGCCAGACCGATACCTTCTTCAGCGTACATCGTCTCAAACATATCATCGACGATACGCTGAATTTCTGCATTTACTTCTTCTACCGGTTTTGCGACTTTGCGAAGGCGCTCGTCCGGAATATGTAACACTTGCAAAACTGACATAGTTATCCAGAGTTGTGTTCAGGAGTTGGAAAGATTATTACCTCTATTCTAGACAAAACCCCCTGCAATTGACAGTCTCACTGACCAATCGCAAAGATTGTTAAAGTCGCTTGTGGCAGGGGAACAGGGATGACGCCGAGGGAAATTTGGTTACGTTTGATGAGAGTGAGCAGCCTGTATGGCGAAGGTGCTATCAGTGCTGCACGCCAGCTATGTTCATCTCCGACGCTAGAGCGAGAAGAGTTGCGTGCCCGTGGTTTGAATCTGGCGCAATCGAAGCATTTCCTCGGCGTTAACCAATGCGAAATCGATGCCACGCTACAATGGCTGGAGCAACCCAATTGCTATTTACTGACTGCCGAAGATCCGCTTTTCCCACCTCAATTGCGGGCGATTGTCGACTTTCCATGCGCCCTTTTAGTATGTGGAGATCCTGCGCTACTCAGTAGCCGGCAGCTGTCCGTCATTGGGAGTCGGTCACACTCTTGGTATGGCGCTCGTTGGGGAAAACTATTTAGCGAAGCTTTAGCGCGGTATGACATTACGATCACGAGCGGTCTGGCCCTTGGCATTGATGGTATTGCTCATCGTGGTGCGCTGGAAGGGAAAGGTAAAACGGTGGCTGTTTTAGGGAATGGCTTAGGAGAGATCTATCCTCGTCGCCATCAGGCGTTAGCGGAGCAGATAATTAACGGTGGCGGAGCCGTCATTTCTGAGTTTCCGCTGTTCACTCCGCCCCTTCCGGGCAATTTTCCCCGCCGTAACCGGATTATCAGTGGCCTAAGCGCCGGTGTGTTGGTTATTGAAGCTGCGCTGAAAAGTGGCTCATTAGTGACGGTTCGTTATGCGCTGGAGCAGGGAAGGGATGTCTTTGCTCTGCCAGGGCCGATTGGCAGCCCGGGTTCAGAAGGCCCTCATTGGCTTATCAAGCAGGGCGCGATTCCCGTAACAGCCCCTGAAGATATCGTCGAATACTGGCGAGATGAGCTACCGAATATTCTTCCCGAGCCAAATGACGTAAATAATTGCGGTGATCGGCCTTCTGTAGCATTGCCATTTCCAGAGCTCCTGGCTAACGTAGGAGATGAGGTAACACCTGTTGACGTTGTCGCTGAACGTGCCGGCCAATCTGTGCCAGTAACCGTAGCCCAGCTACTAGAACTGGAGTTAGCAGGCTGGATCGCAGCTGTACCCGGCGGCTATGTCCGATTAAGGAGGGCAAGCCATGTTCGACGTACTGATGTATCTGTTTGAAACTTACATCCATAACGAAGCAGAAATGCGCGTGGATCAGGACAAGCTAACTCGGGATCTGACCGATGCCGGTTTTGAACGAGAAGATATCTATAACGCCCTAATGTGGCTCGAAAAACTGGCTGATTACCAGGAGGGGCTTGTTGCACCTATGCAGCTAGCTTCTGACCCACTCTCGTTACGAGTATATACTGACGAGGAGTGTCAGCGTCTTGACGCGAGTTGCCGGGGATTCTTACTGTTCCTTGAGCAAATTCAGGTGTTGAACCTCGAAACACGGGAAATGGTGATAGAGCGCGTGCTGGCGCTGGATACGGCAGAATTCGATCTGGAGGATCTCAAATGGGTGATTCTGATGGTGCTGTTCAATATTCCCGGTTGCGAAAATGCCTACCAGCAAATGGAAGAATTACTCTTTGAAGTAAATGAAGGTATGCTGCACTAACTTTTTTGCTGCGACATTAGAATTGTTATGACCAAAACAGCGCTGTTTTCGGTGCGTAAAAACGAACCTTGCCCGCAGTGTGGGGCTGAACTGGTAATACGCTCCGGGAAGCACGGGCCTTTTCTCGGCTGCTCGCATTATCCTGACTGTGACTATGTCCGGCCCCTGAAAAATCAGGCGGACGGGCATATTGTTAAAGTTCTGGAGGGGCAAACGTGTCCGTCTTGCGGCGCAGTGCTGGTGCTACGCCAGGGGCGTTTTGGTATGTTTATCGGTTGTAGCAGCTATCCTGATTGCGAACATACTGAACTTATCGATAAGCCGGATGAAACTGCAATAGCCTGCCCGCAATGCGGGCAAGGGCATCTGGTTCAGCGCCGTTCACGTTATGGAAAAAACTTCCATTCCTGCGATCGTTACCCCGATTGCCAGTTCGTCATTAACTTCAGGCCAGTGGCGGGCGAGTGTCCTGAGTGTCATTACCCGTTGCTAATCGAAAAGAAAACGGCGCAGGGCGTTAAGCGCTTTTGTGCCAGCAAACAATGTGGAAAGCCGATATCGGCGGAATAAATCTGTGAATAATAACCTGCCCTCAGAAGCCATCGTACGCGCTGTGGCGCTTCTGAATAATGAACATGTCATTGCCTATCCAACAGAAGCCGTTTTTGGCGTCGGTTGCGATCCCGATAGCGAAAAAGCCGTCATGAGTCTGCTCGCACTTAAGCGGCGTCCCGTTGAAAAGGGGCTGATTCTGATTGCTGCGAACTTTGAGCAACTCAAGCCGTATATTGACGATACGCAATTGAGCGATGAGCAGCTAGCGGCTATTTTTTCGTGTTGGCCTGGGCCGGTAACATTTGTCTTCCCGGCCTGCGCTTCAACGCCGCGTTGGTTGACCGGGCGCTTTAATTCATTGGCAGTACGAGTCACGGATCATCCGCTGGTGGTCGAACTGTGTAAGGCTTACGGGAAACCGCTTGTTTCTACCAGCGCAAATTTATCTGGTCTGCCACCTTGTCGCACGACGGCTGAGGTTTATACGCAGTTTGGCGCGGATTTCCCGGTAGTCGATGGGGCAACGGGAGGGCGTCAAAACCCATCTGAAATACGTGATGCCTTGACGGGCGAACTCTTCCGCCAGGGGTAACTCATGGAAACTTATGCCGTCTTCGGACACCCGATTGCCCATAGCAAGTCGCCATCAATTCATCGGCTTTTTGCGCAGCAGCTGCACATTACGCATCCCTATGGCCTTATCCTGGCTCCGCTCGATGATTTTGTTACCACGCTCGATACCTTCTTTAATGAAGGCGGTAAGGGAGCGAACGTCACCGTGCCTTTTAAAGAAGAGGCCTTCGCGCGAGCGGATGAGTTAACCGAACGTGCAGCGCTGGCTGGTGCGGTCAATACGCTTAAACGGTTGGAGGATGGCCGCCTGCTTGGGGACAATACCGATGGTATTGGACTACTGAGCGATCTGCAACGGCTTGGTTTTATTAAACCTGGATTCCGGGTGTTGCTCATTGGCGCAGGTGGGGCTTCACGCGGCGTATTGCTTCCTCTCTTGTCGCTGGATTGCGCCGTGACTATTGTTAATCGTACCTATTCTCGCGCCCATGAACTGGCTACGCTTTTTGCTCATACCGGCAGCGTCCACGCTTTGGATATAGAAGCATTAGGCGGCCAGGAATTTGATCTCATTATTAATGCGACGTCCAGCGGTATTGACGGCGATGTTCCCGCGATCCCTGTTACATTAATAAATCCCCGTGTCTGTTGTTATGACATGTTTTACCAGAAAGGCTGTACGCCATTTTTAACACTATGCCGGCAACATGGTGCCACCAAATGCGCTGATGGGCTGGGAATGCTGGTGGCGCAGGCTGCCCATGCGGTGCTGTTATGGCATGGCGTACTGCCAGAAATTACGCCAGTCATTGCGGCTTTGCAGAAGGAACTGAATGCATGAACCAGGCTATTCAGTTTCCAGACAGAGAGGTATGGGATGAAGCGCATCAATGTATCGCTTTTCCGGCATTAGTTAACGGCATGCAGCTAACCTGCGCCTTAACGCTAACCGGTCTCAAGAAGCGTTTTGGCGGTGAAGACCCTGCGCAATGGCTGGCCGCTTTTCGTGAACATCGCTGGGATCTGGAAGATGAAGCCCAGGTTCTCATTCTCGACCAGCAGGAAGATGCTCAGGGTTGGATCTGGCTTTCCTGATCGAGATAATCACCTTTCCACTTTACATAGTTATTCGCTGAATATATGAGCCCCGCGATTTCCGCCTCCGTCAGGGGGCGTATCTGTTTTACCGGGTTGCCAAAGTAAAGATAGCCACTCTTGAGACGTTTGTTCTGAGGAACCAGACTACCTGCGCCAATCATTATGTCGTCTTCAACAATCACGCCATCCAACAAAATCGAACCCATCCCCACCAGTACCCGATTACCAATAGTGCAGCCGTGTAGCATCACCTTATGGCCGACGGTAACATCATCGCCAATGATTAATGGATTGCCTTGCGGTTTGGAAGGAGACTTATGTGTGACATGTAAGACGCTACCGTCCTGAATATTGGTGCGAGCGCCTATTTCGACGTAATTCACATCACCGCGAATCGCGACCAGAGGCCAGATACTGACGTCATCAGCCATTCTGACATCACCGATCACCACGCTGCTGCTGTCGATCATCACGCGCAGGCCCGTTTTAGGGAATAAATCTTTATAACGACGCAAACTGGTGGTCATGGTTACCTCAATAAATGAAGGGAGTGCAGAGACTTTGGTTGCTTTTTTGGCCGTCTGCAACCCTTTATTGTGGTAAAAAGTGAGCGGATTGAGCAAGAACACCGCGAAGCGGCTGAAAAACCATCATTTGGAAAAAAAGATCGAAAAAAGGCTTGTGCAAAAAAATGGGATCCCTATAATGCGCTCCCACTGACACGGCAGATGTGAATCACTTCACAAACAGCCCGGTCGGTTGAAGAGAAAAAATCCTGCAATAACGGGTTGACTCTGAAAGAGGAAAGCGTAATATACGCCACCTCGCAACGGTGAGCGAAAGCCGCGTTGCACTGCTCTTTAACAATTTATCAGACAATCTGTGTGGGCACTCAAAGTGACATGGATTCTTAACGTCCTCGGACGAAAAATGAATACCAAGTCTCAAAGAGTGAACACGTAATTCATTACGAAGTTTAATTCTACGAGCATCAAACTTAAATTGAAGAGTTTGATCATGGCTCAGATTGAACGCTGGCGGCAGGCCTAACACATGCAAGTCGAACGGTAGCACAGAGAGCTTGCTCTCGGGTGACGAGTGGCGGACGGGTGAGTAATGTCTGGGAAACTGCCTGATGGAGGGGGATAACTACTGGAAACGGTAGCTAATACCGCATAACGTCGCAAGACCAAAGAGGGGGACCTTCGGGCCTCTTGCCATCAGATGTGCCCAGATGGGATTAGCTAGTAGGTGGGGTAACGGCTCACCTAGGCGACGATCCCTAGCTGGTCTGAGAGGATGACCAGCCACACTGGAACTGAGACACGGTCCAGACTCCTACGGGAGGCAGCAGTGGGGAATATTGCACAATGGGCGCAAGCCTGATGCAGCCATGCCGCGTGTATGAAGAAGGCCTTCGGGTTGTAAAGTACTTTCAGCGGGGAGGAAGGGAGTAAGGTTAATAACCTTATTCATTGACGTTACCCGCAGAAGAAGCACCGGCTAACTCCGTGCCAGCAGCCGCGGTAATACGGAGGGTGCAAGCGTTAATCGGAATTACTGGGCGTAAAGCGCACGCAGGCGGTCTGTCAAGTCGGATGTGAAATCCCCGGGCTCAACCTGGGAACTGCATTCGAAACTGGCAGGCTGGAGTCTTGTAGAGGGGGGTAGAATTCCAGGTGTAGCGGTGAAATGCGTAGAGATCTGGAGGAATACCGGTGGCGAAGGCGGCCCCCTGGACAAAGACTGACGCTCAGGTGCGAAAGCGTGGGGAGCAAACAGGATTAGATACCCTGGTAGTCCACGCTGTAAACGATGTCGACTTGGAGGTTGTTCCCTTGAGGAGTGGCTTCCGGAGCTAACGCGTTAAGTCGACCGCCTGGGGAGTACGGCCGCAAGGTTAAAACTCAAATGAATTGACGGGGGCCCGCACAAGCGGTGGAGCATGTGGTTTAATTCGATGCAACGCGAAGAACCTTACCTACTCTTGACATCCAGAGAACTTAGCAGAGATGCTTTGGTGCCTTCGGGAACTCTGAGACAGGTGCTGCATGGCTGTCGTCAGCTCGTGTTGTGAAATGTTGGGTTAAGTCCCGCAACGAGCGCAACCCTTATCCTTTGTTGCCAGCGGTCCGGCCGGGAACTCAAAGGAGACTGCCAGTGATAAACTGGAGGAAGGTGGGGATGACGTCAAGTCATCATGGCCCTTACGAGTAGGGCTACACACGTGCTACAATGGCATATACAAAGAGAAGCGACCTCGCGAGAGCAAGCGGACCTCATAAAGTATGTCGTAGTCCGGATTGGAGTCTGCAACTCGACTCCATGAAGTCGGAATCGCTAGTAATCGTGGATCAGAATGCCACGGTGAATACGTTCCCGGGCCTTGTACACACCGCCCGTCACACCATGGGAGTGGGTTGCAAAAGAAGTAGGTAGCTTAACCTTCGGGAGGGCGCTTACCACTTTGTGATTCATGACTGGGGTGAAGTCGTAACAAGGTAACCGTAGGGGAACCTGCGGTTGGATCACCTCCTTACCTTAAAGAACCTGCCTTTGTAGTGTCCACACAGATTGTCTGATGAAAAGTAAATAGCAAGGCGTCTTGCGATTGAGACTTCAGTGTCCCCTTCGTCTAGAGGCCCAGGACACCGCCCTTTCACGGCGGTAACAGGGGTTCGAATCCCCTAGGGGACGCCACTTGCTGGTTCGTGAGTGAAAGTCACCTGCCTTAATATCTCAAAACTCATCTTCGGGTGACGTTTGAGATATTTGCTCTTTAAAAATCTGGATCAAGCTGAAAATTGAAACGACACACATGTTATGTGTGTTCGAGTCTCTCAAATTTTCGCGACACGATGATGTTTTACGAAACATCTTCGGGTTGTGAGGTTAAGCGACTAAGCGTACACGGTGGATGCCCTGGCAGTCAGAGGCGATGAAGGACGTGCTAATCTGCGAAAAGCGTCGGTAAGGTGATATGAACCGTTACAGCCGGCGATGTCCGAATGGGGAAACCCAGTGCAATTCGTTGCACTATCGTTTGATGAATACATAGTCAAACGAGGCGAACCGGGGGAACTGAAACATCTAAGTACCCCGAGGAAAAGAAATCAACCGAGATTCCCCCAGTAGCGGCGAGCGAACGGGGAGCAGCCCGGAGTCTGAATCAGCTTGTGTGTTAGTGGAAGCGTCTGGAAAGTCGCAGGGTACAGGGTGATACTCCCGTACACTAAAACACACAGGTTGTGAACTCGAAGAGTAGGGCGGGACACGTGGTATCCTGTCTGAATATGGGGGGACCATCCTCCAAGGCTAAATACTCCTGACTGACCGATAGTGAACCAGTACCGTGAGGGAAAGGCGAAAAGAACCCCGGCGAGGGGAGTGAAAAAGAACCTGAAACCGTGTACGTACAAGCAGTAGGAGCCCACTTGTTGGGTGACTGCGTACCTTTTGTATAATGGGTCAGCGACTTATATTCTGTAGCAAGGTTAACCGTATAGGGGAGCCGCAGGGAAACCGAGTCTTAACTGGGCGTTAAGTTGCAGGGTATAGACCCGAAACCCGGTGATCTAGCCATGGGCAGGTTGAAGGTTGGGTAACACTAACTGGAGGACCGAACCGACTAATGTTGAAAAATTAGCGGATGACTTGTGGCTGGGGGTGAAAGGCCAATCAAACCGGGAGATAGCTGGTTCTCCCCGAAAGCTATTTAGGTAGCGCCTCGTGAATTCATCTTCGGGGGTAGAGCACTGTTTCGGCTAGGGGGTCATCCCGACTTACCAACCCGATGCAAACTACGAATACCGAAGAATGTTATCACGGGAGACACACGGCGGGTGCTAACGTCCGTCGTGAAGAGGGAAACAACCCAGACCGCCAGCTAAGGTCCCAAAGTCATGGTTAAGTGGGAAACGATGTGGGAAGGCCCAGACAGCCAGGATGTTGGCTTAGAAGCAGCCATCATTTAAAGAAAGCGTAATAGCTCACTGGTCGAGTCGGCCTGCGCGGAAGATGTAACGGGGCTAAACCATGCACCGAAGCTGCGGCAGCGACGCTTAGGCGTTGTTGGGTAGGGGAGCGTTCTGTAAGCCGTTGAAGGTGGCCTGTGAGGGTTGCTGGAGGTATCAGAAGTGCGAATGCTGACATAAGTAACGATAATGCGGGTGAAAAACCCGCACGCCGGAAGACCAAGGGTTCCTGTCCAACGTTAATCGGGGCAGGGTGAGTCGACCCCTAAGGCGAGGCCGAAAGGCGTAGTCGATGGGAAACAGGTTAATATTCCTGTACTTGGTGTTACTGCGAAGGGGGGACGGAGAAGGCTATGTTGGCCGGGCGACGGTTGTCCCGGTTTAAGCGTGTAGGTGTGTGTTCCAGGTAAATCCGGTTCACTTTAACACTGAGGCGTGATGACGAGGCACTACGGTGCTGAAGTGACAAATGCCCTGCTTCCAGGAAAAGCCTCTAAGCATCAGGTAACATCAAATCGTACCCCAAACCGACACAGGTGGTCAGGTAGAGAATACCAAGGCGCTTGAGAGAACTCGGGTGAAGGAACTAGGCAAAATGGTGCCGTAACTTCGGGAGAAGGCACGCTGATATGTAGGTGAAGTGATTTACTCATGGAGCTGAAATCAGTCGAAGATACCAGCTGGCTGCAACTGTTTATTAAAAACACAGCACTGTGCAAACACGAAAGTGGACGTATACGGTGTGACGCCTGCCCGGTGCCGGAAGGTTAATTGATGGGGTTATCCGTAAGGAGAAGCTCTTGATCGAAGCCCCGGTAAACGGCGGCCGTAACTATAACGGTCCTAAGGTAGCGAAATTCCTTGTCGGGTAAGTTCCGACCTGCACGAATGGCGTAATGATGGCCAGGCTGTCTCCACCCGAGACTCAGTGAAATTGAACTCGCTGTGAAGATGCAGTGTACCCGCGGCAAGACGGAAAGACCCCGTGAACCTTTACTATAGCTTGACACTGAACACTGGTCCTTGATGTGTAGGATAGGTGGGAGGCTTTGAAGTGTGGACGCCAGTCTGCATGGAGCCATCCTTGAAATACCACCCTTTAATGGCTGGTGTTCTAACGTGGGCCCGTAATCCGGGTTGCGGACAGTGTCTGGTGGGTAGTTTGACTGGGGCGGTCTCCTCCTAAAGAGTAACGGAGGAGCACGAAGGTCAGCTAATCCTGGTCGGACATCAGGAGGTTAGTGCAATGGCATAAGCTGGCTTGACTGCGAGCGTGACGGCGCGAGCAGGTGCGAAAGCAGGTCATAGTGATCCGGTGGTTCTGAATGGAAGGGCCATCGCTCAACGGATAAAAGGTACTCCGGGGATAACAGGCTGATACCGCCCAAGAGTTCATATCGACGGCGGTGTTTGGCACCTCGATGTCGGCTCATCACATCCTGGGGCTGAAGTAGGTCCCAAGGGTATGGCTGTTCGCCATTTAAAGTGGTACGCGAGCTGGGTTTAGAACGTCGTGAGACAGTTCGGTCCCTATCTGCCGTGGGCGCTGGAGAATTGAGGGGGGCTGCTCCTAGTACGAGAGGACCGGAGTGGACGCATCACTGGTGTTCGGGTTGTCATGCCAATGGCATTGCCCGGTAGCTAAATGCGGAAGAGATAAGTGCTGAAAGCATCTAAGTACGAAACTTGCCCCGAGATGAGTTCTCCCTGACTCCTTGAGAGTCCTGAAGGAACGTTGAAGACGACGACGTTGATAGGCCGGGTGTGTAAGCGCAGCGATGCGTTGAGCTAACCGGTACTAATGAACCGTGAGGCTTAACCTTACAACGCCGAAGATGTTTTGGCGGATTGAGAAGACAACAATTTCAGCATTGATTCAGAGTTGAGTACGCAATAATTTACGCAGCAGCAAGGCGACAAGCGAAGGAAAGGAAGGAGCATACTGAGGTATGTGACTGACTTTGCGAGCGCGGGCAACGCGGCAGATGCGATAAAGAATTGCGTACTGAGCACAAAGAATTTGCCTGGCGGCGATAGCGCGGTGGTCCCACCTGACCCCATGCCGAACTCAGAAGTGAAACGCCGTAGCGCCGATGGTAGTGTGGGGTCTCCCCATGTGAGAGTAGGGAACTGCCAGGCATCAAATTAAGTGTGCTGATATGGCTCAGTTGGTAGAGCGCACCCTTGGTAAGGGTGAGGTCCCCAGTTCGACTCTGGGTATCAGCACCAGTTTTTAGGTTAAAGTTCGGCGATTTAAAAAGAATTTGCCTGGCAACGATAGCGCGGTGGTCCCACCTGACCCCATGCCGAACTCAGAAGTGAAACGCCGTAGCGCCGATGGTAGTGTGGGGTCTCCCCATGTGAGAGTAGGGCATTGCCAGGCATCAAATAAGTGAAAAGCCCATCCGTCAGGATGGGCTTTTTGCGTTTTTGCGTCTACGAAAAAATTATATCCGGCAATGACGTTTCATCCGCTCGATGTTATTCGAGGGAGCTTTGCCCGAGCTTCAGCAGCGGGCAATGTAGTTTAAGCATGGTGGGGCTTACCTTCGGGGAAAGCGGTACCGGATATTACTCCGGTACCTGCCATGGTAGAGAAGAGAAAAGAATTAACGCGTCAATGCCACAATACCGAGCGTCAGGCCAGCTATCGCGGCTGCGCCACCGGCAATCGCGCCAGCAGTTTCCCAGTTATCCTGGGTCGTTCCTTTCATACAGGTATTAGTGTGGACTAATCTACCTTCAGAATCATAGACCGGCACGCACGGAGAGTCGTGCGCACAGCCAGCGAGCAGAGTCGCCAGCAATGCCACTATAATAAATTTATTCATGATGTTACCTCTAAATAATCCGCTTCGCTGTATTGGAGAACCCATACACCTACGGAACGGTTTATTTTATCATCAGCAATACAGGGCGCCGCTAGAGTAAATAATCTCAATTTATGAGTAACGTAAATATCGTGAAGAAAGTCAGAAGACTATAGGTAAATAATGTGTATGGGAAACTGCGGTAATTATTAAATAGTAATAAATACATTTAATATCATTAGGATAGGTTACCGATACGCAGACGAAAAAAGGCACCAGAAAGGTGCCTTTAGAAAAGAATATTTACTCTGCGTGTTTCGTAAAACGGCGTCTTACCACCACGAAGAAGACCGGGACGAAGAAGATAGCCAGCAATGTTGCCATCAGCATTCCGCCCATAACACCGGTACCAACCGCGTTTTGGGCGCCGCTGCCAGCTCCATGGCTAATTACCAGAGGCAGAACCCCCAGGATAAAGGCCAGCGAAGTCATCAGGATAGGGCGTAAACGCATACGCGATGCTTCAAGTGTGGCTTCAATAATTCCTTTGCCTTCTTTATCCATCAGGTCTTTCGCAAACTCAACGATAAGAATAGCGTTTTTCGCAGACAGGCCGATAGTTGTTAATAAACCCACCTGGAAATAAACGTCATTATTTAGCCCGCGTAACGACGCTGCCAGTAGTGCTCCAACCACCCCTAATGGAACGACGAGCATGACGGAGAAGGGAATAGACCAGCTTTCATAAAGCGCCGCGAGACACAAAAAGACAACAATAAGAGAAATGGCATATAAGGCTGGCGCCTGATTACCGGATAAACGTTCTTGATAAGACATTCCCGTCCAGTCGTAGCCGATCCCAGCAGGAAGCTTGCTGGCCAACTGTTCCATTAAAATCATCGCATCACCGGTACTTTTTCCGGGCGCCGCTTCGCCAAGCATTTCCATAGAGGGCAGACCGTTGTAGCGCTCAAGGCGCGGGGAGCCATAAACCCAGCGCGAAGTCACAAAAGCGGAGAATGGGACCATTTCGCCATTCGCGCTGCGGACGTACATATTATTGATATCGCTCGGCAGCATACGGAATTTAGCATCGGCCTGAACGTAGACTTTTTTCACTCGTCCATGGTCAATAAAGTCGTTGACGTAATATCCCCCCAGCGCCGCGGAAATAGTCTCATTGATATCGGATAGCGAAATCCCCAGAGCCTGAGCTTTCTCCTGATCGACATCCAGCTTGAATTGTGGTGTATCTTCAAGCCCGTTTGGACGAACGCGTACCAGCTGATCCGGATGCTCTCTCACCATACCAAGGAGCTGATTACGAGCCTGGGTTAGCGCGCTATGGCCGAGGTTACCCTGATCGATAAGCTCAAAGTCAAAACCCGTGGCCGTACCCAGCTCGATAATGGCCGGTAGGTTGAAAGGGAAGACCATGGCATCTTTAATCTGGCTGAAGGCGGCGGTTGCTCGTTTGATGATGGCCTCAACGCCATTTTCGGAACCACTACGTGCTTCCCATGGCTTCAGGCTGACAAACGCCATACCGGAGTTTTGACCCTGACCGCTAAAGCTAAAGCCGTTAACGGTAAAGACGCTTTCAACGTTCGCCTTCTCTTTATGCAGGTAGTAATCGGTAACCGTATCGAGCACTTTTTGCGTGCGCTCCTGCGTTGCGCCTGAAGGCAGTTGGATCATGGTCATAAATACCCCTTGATCCTCATCCGGCAAGAAGGAGGTGGGCAGACGCACAAAGAGCGCGGCCATACCCACAACGATCAGCAAGTAGATGATGAGATAGCGTCCGGTACAGCGCAGGATCCCGCTAACGCTGTTAGTGTAGTGGTTTACGCTACGATCGAATTTCGCGTTAAACCAACCAAAAACCCCTTTTTTCTCATGATGATCGGCTGATGTTGGTTTCAATAATGTAGCGCAAAGCGCGGGGGTCAGGATCAGCGCAACCAGTACGGACAGCGCCATGGCGGAGACGATGGTGATAGAGAATTGCCGATAAATCGCTCCCGTAGAACCACCAAAGAAGGCCATCGGGACAAACACCGCCGAAAGCACCATGGCAATGCCAACCAGCGCCCCCTGTATTTGCGCCATCGATTTTTCCGTCGCCTCTTTTGGCGGAAGCTTCTCTTCAACCATGACGCGTTCGACGTTTTCCACCACCACGATAGCATCGTCAACCAGGAGGCCTATTGCCAGCACCATGCCAAACATCGTTAGCGTATTGATGGAGTAACCAAACGTTGCCAGGACGGCAAAGGTGCCGAGCAGGACGACCGGAACCGCAATGGTGGGGATCAGCGTGGCCCGGATATTCTGTAAGAACAGATACATCACCAGGAAGACGAGGATAATCGCTTCAAAAAGCGTCTTCACAACCTCATGAATAGAGATTTTCACAAACGGCGTAGTGTCGTAGGGATAGACGACCTTCATCCCCTGTGGGAAGTACGGCTGCAGCTCGGCAAGCTTCGCTTTAATCGCGGCGGCGGTATCGAGGGCATTGGCGCCGGTAGCGAGCTTAATTCCCAGGCCTGAAGCCGGTTTTCCATTGATTTTTGCGACAACGTTGTAGTTTTCACCTCCCAGCTCAATACGTGCCACATCTTTCAGATGTACCACTGAGCCATCCGCGTTCACGCGCAAAGTCACTTTGCCAAACTCTGCCGGATCCTTCAGCCGCGTCTGAGCAATAATGGATGCATTTAGCTGCTGGCCTTTAAGAGCCGGCGTACCACCAAGCTGGCCTGCTGCGATCTGAGCGTTCTGTATCTGTAGCTGGTTAATGACGTCGACAGGCGTGAGGTTGTACTTATTCAGGAGATTACCGTCCAGCCAGACGCGCATGGCATACTGCGCGCCGAAGAGCTGTACATCGCCTACGCCGTTAAGGCGGCTAATGGTATCTTTGACGTTCGATGCTACATAGTCAGAGATATCATCCTGAGTGGTACTGGGGTTATCCGAGATGAATCCAGCAACCATCAAGAAACTACTGCTTGATTTCTCGACGCTAATCCCTTGCTGCTGCACTTCCTGAGGCAGAAGCGGCGTCGCCAGTTGGAGTTTATTCTGCACCTGAACTTGCGCAATATCCGGATCCGTACCCGACGTAAAGGTCAGGGTGATGGTCACGCCGCCTGCAGAATCGCTGGTTGAGGACATGTACATCAGATTATCGATACCGTTCATGTTCTGTTCGATAACCTGAGTCACCGTATCCTGAACGGTTTGTGCGTCCGCACCTGGATAGGTTGCGGAGATGGCCACCGCTGGCGGCGCGATAGTCGGGTATTGTGCAATCGGTAGCTGCATAATTGCGAGGCCACCGGCAATCATCATGATGATCGCCAGCACCCAGGCGAAGACCGGTCGATGAATAAAAAACTTAGACATAGGGGTTCGTACCTTATTGCGCGACGGACGTCGCGGTATCCTCTTCGGCCTTCACGGTGACGCCGGGACGTACTTTCTGCAGACCGCTGACGATAACCTTTTCACCGGCTTTCAGACCGCTCGTGATTAACCACTTATCGCCAATCGCCTGTGAAGCGGTGACGGCTCGCGTTTCCACCTGGTTTTTGTCATTAACGATCATCACGCTGGCATCGCCGCGCGGCGTCCGGGTGACTCCCTGCTGGGGCACGAGAATGGCATTCGGCGAAACTCCCTCATCAATGCGGGCGCGAACAAACATACCTGGCAGCAGAGCGTGCTGTGGGTTAGGGAAGATGGCACGAAGCGTAATGGAGCCGGTACTCTCATCCACGGTGACATCAGAGAACTGCAAAGTGCCCTGAAGCGTATACGGCTCACCATTTTCCATAATCAGCTGCACGTTTTTGGTGTCATTGCCGTGCTGCAGACTTTCCTGTTTCAGGCGCATGAAATCATTACTGGATTCGGTAACGTCCACATAAATAGGATCGAGCTGCTGTACCGTCGCCATCGCGTCGGCCTGACCGTTTGTCACCAGGGCGCCTTCGGTCACGCTGGATTTGCCGATACGGCCGCTGATGGGAGAGGTCACTTTGGTGTAGGCCAGATTAATACGCGCGCTTTCAACGGCCGCTTTTGCAGCGATAACATCGGCATCAGCCTGGCGTGCTGTCGCCACCGCCTGATCGTATTCTTGCTGGCTGATATATTTTGTGCCGAGAAGAGGCGCGTAGCGTTTTACCGTTAAATGGGCGATGGCGGCTGCCGCCTCTGCTTTCGCTTCATCACCCTTTGTACTGTTGTAAGCCGCCTGATAGGTCGCCGGATCGATTTGATAAAGCGACTGTCCTGCGCTGACATCGCTACCCTCGACAAAGTTACGCTGCAGGATAATTCCGTTCACCTGCGGGCGGACTTCCGCGACGCGGTAGGCTGATGTGCGGCCGGGTAGCTCCGTGGTGACGGACAGCGGCGCGCTGTGTACTACATAGACGGAGACCTGAGGTGTCTGCGCATGCGGTTGCTCATCGCCTGAATTATCGCAACCGCTGAGCAAGATAGCCGAGATGATAAGGCTGGATAAAAGTGTAACCCTGACATGAGGTGTCATTGCTGTTCCTTATAGATTATGAGCCTGACCTGGCCACGAATCTGTGCAAGAAATAATGAATTAAAATGCGGTTTGTTATCCTACAAATAAAAAACGATGGATGTAAGAAATAGTTATTTTTTAGCCATCAGCAAGGCACGTAAAAACAAAATATCAGGGCTAATGTTTTTATAATGATCTGAAATTAAAATTTGCTTACATTGATATTTAATTCATGAATGAATTAGAATTAATTATTTGTTGTGTGTATTTATTTTATTTTGGTTTGAGATTTAACTTATCTGTGTTTTTGCTAAACAATATTGATTGTCAGATGCTAGGTTTATACCTATTCAGCTATTTCCCACACTCTCAATCTGGCGTTGAGTGGAGCACCGTATGCCTAGAAGAACGAAAGAAGATGCGCTAAAGACCCGGCAGCTTCTGATTGAGTCTGCCATTCAGCAGTTTGCCCTACGCGGCGTGACCAGCACCACCTTGGCCGATATTGCTGATGCTGCTGGTGTCACGCGCGGAGCGGTGTACTGGCACTTTGCGAGCAAAGCGGAGCTATTTAATGAAATGTGGCAACAGCAGCTGCCGCTACGTGACCTGCTTCAGCATGAATTTCCCCAAAAAGAGAGCCAGGATCCGCTCAGTACGCTCCGAGAGAAATTTATTATTGGCTTACAATATATCGCCAATAACCCCCGTCAACGTGCGTTGATGCAAATTCTGTATCAGAAATGCGAGTTTTCCAGCGACATGATGCCGGAAGCTGAGATTCGTAAGAGAATTGGATTTAGTTACCCGATTATTCGCGGGGTTTTGCAGCTCTGTATTCGTAACGGTTTATTACCAGCGGAAACTAATGTTGAAATTTCATTAATTGTCTTACACAGCGCGTTTACGGGTATTATTAAAAACTGGCTGGTGGAACCCGGGCAATTTGATCTGTATCGCCAGGCGCCCGCTTTGGTTGATAATATTATGTCGATCCTTTGTGGGGCTACCCGACAGCTGGCGACAGTTAGCCATTATAATCAATGAAATAAAAAAGGCGCTTCCCCATGCCGAAGAGCGCCTTTTATATCAAACACTTAACTGATTAGTATCAGTTCATGCCGTATTTTTTCAATTTTTTACGCAGAGTACCACGGTTGATGCCCATCATCAGGGCAGCACGGGTCTGGTTACCGCGGGTGTATGGCATCACCATGTCCAACAGGGGCTGTTCTACTTCAGCCAGTACCAGCTCATACAGGTCATTAACATCCTGACCATTCAGTTGAGCAAAATAGTTCTTCAGTGCCTGTTTAACCGAGTCACGCAGGGGCTTTTGAGTTACCTGATCCTGAGAGTTAACGGTAGAAACGGTCAGTACGTCAGAATTTACGCGTTGTTCGAACATAGTTCTGTCAGCTCTTTATTTCTATTACGCAAAATTTTCGAAGTATGCCTCCAACGCCTCCAGCTGTTCGCTGGAATCTTCTATGGCGTTGAATGTGCGCCGAAACTGGTCATCTGGAGCGTGTTCCTGCAGATACCAGGATACGTGTTTGCGTGCGATTCGGTACCCTTTTGCCTGGCCATAAAAGCCATGCAGTTCCCGAACGTGTGCACAAAGCAAGCGCTTAACCTCTGCCAACGGCAGCGGGGGCAGCAGCTCTCCAGTGTCCAGATAGTGCTGGATTTCCCGAAAGATCCAGGGTCTTCCCTGAGCGGCACGGCCTATCATAAGGGCATCTGCCCCCGTATAGTCGAGCACAGCTCTGGCTTTAAGCGGGTCAGTAATGTCGCCATTCGCGATAACCGGAATGGAAACTTTCTGCTTAACTGCCCGAATACTGTCGTACTCAGCATCTCCGTTAAACAAGCAGGCGCGCGTGCGTCCGTGAATAGTCAGAGCCTGAATGCCACATTCTTCAGCCAGTTGGGCAATTTCTACACAGTTACGGTGTTCCGGTTCCCAACCGGTGCGAATCTTGAGAGTTACGGGAACGTCCACTGCTTTGACGACCGCCGTCAGGATGGACTTCACCTGGTCGGGGTACTGCAAGAGGGCTGAACCTGCAAGCTTACGATTCACTTTTTTAGCCGGACACCCCATATTGATATCAATAATCTGGGCGCCGCTTTCCACGTTAATACGGGCGGCTGCAGCCATCTCTTCCGGTACGCTGCCGGCGATTTGCACGGTACGAATACCGGGCTCATCAACGTGCACCATCCGTAAGCGGGACTTGTCGCTCTCCCAAACCTGCGGGTTGGAGGACATCATCTCGGATACGGTCAACCCTGCTCCCATCTCGTAACACAACGTCCGGAATGGTCTGTCAGTAATGCCAGCCATAGGCGCTGCGATGAGTCGATTTCTGAGCTGGTAGTGTCCGATGCGCATGAGTTAAGAAATGACCATACTGTGACTGCAAGGCGGCGTATATTACGCATTTTTTGCACGAGATGAAAGGCCAAACTTTGAGCAATCCTCTGCGGTGGATCAAAGAATCGCCGTGAAGATTAGCGCCAATGAATAATTAGCTTTATAAATCATTGCATTAAAAATATGTGATGAATTTATCTACACATATAATTTTGTCTAACTTCTCATTTTTTCTTCCCGGAGCCGGGCGCGGGCAAGATAATCTGCTGAAGAAATCAGCAAATTACCTTAGCTTTATGTGAGTTAACTCTCATTTCAGAACATGATCGTGAAGCATCTCTGATGTTTACTCTATGACCACGCGACCGTTCAGCGGCTGTACCGGACGATTGTTATCGTGATGCATAGCGTGGCTGAATTTTGCCAGCTGCGCTGAAGAAAGGGTCAGGGGATGCTTAAGCACAATCCAGGTCACCCCTTCTGAACAAGGCGGAGTGGTCAGAGAGCCGCTAAAGCGCCAGTAGGTGTTATCTACGGGAAGCAGGGCGTTGAGATCCATTTGCGTGACAATTTTAGCCGTCTGCTCAGCCTGCTCGGGCATAGTGGCCTATAGCTTGTTCAGCTCGCTATTTTCCGCGCCCTGGTCGAACATCACCGCCACTACGGCAACGGCGCCTTTAGCGCTTTTATGAACCAGATGCATCTCCATCGCATAGTGCTTGCCGTGGACCGTGTTTTCGCTCGGGGCATGGAAATGGAACTGCTGGAGGATAAATGGCGTACCGTCAATCGTAATGGTATCCGCTGTCGTGGTCTTTAGCCCCGCCTGTATGGTGTGGCCATTATTAATAAGCGTGATTGGCCCATCGATGTAGTGTGTGTCCAGCGGTGAAAGGTGGGTTTTGAACGTGGCATCGATGTTGATAGGGGATTGGTTCATGCCGTTCTGGCAGATTTTGTACTCCTCATTGAGCGCCCCCCAGTGTTCCGGCGAACCTTCGCCTTCATAGCTCCAGTGGGAAGCGAAAACCGTAACGGGCATCATGCTTAACGCCAACAATGCCGCCTTGCCCAAAGATAATTTCATATAATTCGTCCGATGAATAGAATGATGATTTTATTGGTAACTACAATACGTTACCTCATCATCTTATTCTTATTGAGCGAAAGATTATGTACAGAAAACGCGAAAAGTTGTGGCCTGCGATGAGGCCACAAGGAGAGATTACTTTTTATAACCGGTAATCCGGCACCACTCCTCTTTCTCCACGACGGGATCGAGCTCAAAGAGCTCGGCGTAGGCTTCACAAACGCTTTCCGCCTGGCTGGCAAGGATACCGGAAAGCCCCAGCAGACCGCCTGTAATCGGCAGCACGCTGATAAGAGGGGCCAGCTCGCGTAATGGGCCAGCCAGAATGTTGGCGACCACCACATCGGCTGTCATCGCCTCTGGCTGATCCTTGGGCAGATAGAGTTCCAGGCGTTCAGAGACCCCGTTACGTTCGGCATTATCGCGGCTGGCCTGAATGGCCTGCGGATCGATATCAATACCGATAGCTTTCGCCGCGCCCAGCTTCAATGCCGCGATGGCCAGAATGCCGGAGCCGCAGCCAAAATCGATAATCGTTTTACCCGCGAGATCGAGTCCATCCAGCCACTGCAGGCACATCGCGGTAGTGGGGTGCGTTCCGGTACCAAACGCCAGGCCCGGGTCGAGCATCACGTTCACGGCGTTTTCATCCGGAACATCGCGCCAACTCGGGCAAATCCACAGCCGTTGACCAAAGCACATAGGGTGGAAGTTATCCATCCACTCGCGCTCCCAGTCTTTATCTTCCAGTTGTTCGATTTTATGCACGAAATCGGCGCCCAGCAGCGGATGCTGCTGCAGAATGGCGACCACCTCTTCCATATCGGTTTCGGCGTCAAACAGACCGATAACGTCCGTATCGCCCCACAGACGGGTTTCACCCGGTAGAGGCTCGAATACCGGCGTATCGTGAGTATCCTGGAAAGTAATGGAAACGGAACCCGCTTCCATCAGCGCATCACTCAGCTCTTCCGCGTTCGCGCCGGTAGTATTCAGTTTCAGTTGGATCCATGGCATAGCAAAACTCTTTATTTATCAGTAGTCAATACGGCGGCTTGCGGTGCGGAGGTACCGAACCGGTTTCCGACCAGGAAAGCCAATAAGCTTAACAGCAACGAGGGCACTATCGGATGGAAACCCAGGTACTGAAGATTAAAAGTGGCGAGTATGGCATAGAGTAAGCCGCCGACGATCATCGCGCTCAACGCCCCTTTCGCGTTCGCTCGTTCCCAGTACAGGCCCAGCACCAGCGGCCATAAGAACACAGCCTCCAGGCCGCCGAATGCCAGCAGGTTGAGCCAGATAATCATCTCAGGGGGACGCCAGGCTGCCAGCAGCAGTAAAGCGCCCAGCAGCAAGGTGATCGTTGCCGACATCCGCTTCAACCGGGCTTCATTTGTTATCTGCTCGGGGCGCAGATTCAGATAGAGATCTTTAATGATCGTAGCGGAACTTTGCAGCAGTTGGGCGTTGATCGTCGACATAATGGCGGCCATCGGCGCAGCGAGGAAGATCCCTGCGGCAAAGGGCGGCAATACTTTCACCATGAGCGTCGGGATGACCAGATCCGGCACCGTCAGATTCGGGATCACCGCCCGGCCTAATGCACCCGCAAGATGCATCCCAAACATCAGGATCGCCACCACGACGGTGCCAATGATAATTCCCCGGTGCACCGCTTTGCTGTCTTTATAGGAGATGCAGCGAACGGCGGTGTGCGGGAGGCCAATCACCCCGAAGCAGACCAGCACCCAGAAGGAGGTCATAAAGGTGGGGGAAAGAATGTCATCAGCCCCCTGCGGTGAAACCAGTTTAGGATCGATGGTTTGCAGGGTTTCTACCGCATTATGTAGCCCGCCAGCCGCATGAACGACGCCAACCAGCAGGACAATAGTGCCGACCAGCATCACCATTCCCTGGAGCGTGTCGTTGAGGACGCTGGCACGAAAACCGCCGAACGCGGTATAGAGCGCGATACTAACGCCAAAAATCAGCAGACCGGTTTCGTAGGGAATACCCGCCGCGGTTTCCAGCAATCGCGCTCCGCCGATGAACTGCACCGTCATTGCCCCGACAAACGCCACCAGAAGGCTCAGGCTCGCGAGCCAGACCAGTAGGCGGCTTTGGTAGCGGGCAAAGAGCATATCGTTAAGGGTTACTGCATTATAGCGGCGCGCCAGAATGGCGAATTTCTTACCCAAAATCCCCAGAGAAAGCCAAATCGCCGGAAGTTGGATCATCGCCAGTAGCACCCAGCCGAGGCCATATTTATAGGCTGCGCCGGGGCCGCCTATAAACGAACTTGCGCTGATATAGGTAACGGTAAGCGTCATGGCTAATACAATGCCGCCCATCGAGCGGCTGCCGAGGAAATATTCGTTCAGGAAGGAACCCGTTGTGCGCTTACGCATTGCATAGATGGAGAGAGCAAACACCACCAGCAGGTAGGCGATAAGCGGCAGTATGACTTCAAGCTGCATCGTCATCCTCCAGAGGAATATCGCGATAGATAACTTTTACCATCGCCCAGCACAGCAGAATAAACACCAGCGGTACCAGCAGGCAGGCCATTTCGAACCAGTGCGGCAGGCCGGTTAGGCCAATACCGACGCCTGGCAGATAGGCGGCAGCCAGCCAGGCCGCAAGGTAGAGAAGGGTTAGCCACAGCGCCCAGCGCGCCTCTTTATGGGCCTGAACAAAGCGTTTGTCCATTTTTTGTCCCCTGAGGATGAAGAAAGCGGGGATTGTACCGCATGGAAAAGAGGAGAGGAGAGAAAAAGAAAAAAGGCCGGATTATCCGGCCTTTTGCAGCGATGGGAGAACTACTTCTCCTGCAATCCGAGTTTTTTCTCCAGATAGTGGATATTGGTGCCACCATTCTGGAAATGCTCGTCGTTCATGATGCGGATCTGCAGATCAACGTTGGTTTTGATGCCGTCGATAATCAGCTCCTGCAGCGCATTTTTCATGCGGGCAATCGCGACATCACGGTTTTCGCCATAGCAGATCAGCTTACCGATCATTGAGTCATAGTACGGAGGCACGGTGTAGCCAGCGTAGATATGAGACTCCCAGCGCACGCCAAAACCGCCCGGCGCGTGGAAGCGGGTAATTTTACCCGGGCTCGGCAGGAAGGTATTCGGGTCTTCGGCGTTGATACGGCATTCCACCGCATGGCCTTTAACCACAACTTCTTCCTGCTTGATGGACAGCGGCTGCCCTGCTGCGATACGCAGCTGTTCTTTAATCAGGTCGACGCCGGTGATCATTTCGGTTACCGGATGTTCAACCTGAATACGGGTGTTCATTTCGATGAAATAGAACTCGCCGTTTTCGAACAGAAACTCAAAAGTACCCGCGCCGCGATAGCCGATATCGACGCACGCTTTGGAGCAACGTTCGCCGATATAGCGACGCAGTTCCGGCGTAATGCCCGGCGCTGGCGCCTCTTCGACAACTTTCTGGTGACGACGCTGCATGGAGCAGTCACGCTCAGCCAGATAGATAGCGTTACCCTGGCCGTCAGCCAGTACCTGGATCTCGATATGACGAGGATTCTCCAGGTATTTCTCCATATACACCATGTCGTTGTTGAAAGCGGCTTTCGCTTCCGCTTTGGTCATGGAGATGGATTGAGCCAGCTCAGCATCGCTGCGCACGACGCGCATACCGCGACCGCCGCCGCCGCCGGAGGCTTTGATAATCACCGGGTAGCCAATACGTTTTGCATGAGCGCGGTTAACGTCCATATCTTCGCCCAGCGGACCATCAGAACCCGGTACGGTCGGAACGCCCGCTTTCTTCATCGCGGTGATAGCCGACACTTTGTCGCCCATCAGGCGGATGGTGTCAGCTTTCGGACCGATAAAGATAAAGCCGGAACGCTCAACCTGCTCAGCGAAGTTTGCGTTTTCGGACAAAAATCCGTAACCCGGGTGAATTGCCACCGCGCCGGTGATTTCAGCAGCGCTGATAATCGCCGGGATATTAAGGTAGCTTTTTACGGACGGTGCCGGCCCGATACAGACCGTCTCATCCGCTAACAATACGTGTTTTAAATCGCGATCCGCCGTTGAGTGCACAGCAACGGTCTTGATGCCCAGTTCTTTACAGGCACGCAGGATACGCAATGCAATCTCGCCGCGGTTGGCGATAACAATTTTATCCAGCATGTTCGCCTCGTTATTCGATGACGACCAGTGGCTCGTCAAATTCTACCGGTTGACCACTTTCGACCAGAATGGCTTTCACCACGCCAGATTTATCGGCTTCGATCTGGTTCATCATTTTCATGGCTTCAACGATGCACAGGGTATCGCCCGCGTTAACTTTCTGACCGATTTCGATGAAGGCTTTCGCGTCCGGGCTCGGGGTGCGGTAGAAAGTACCAACCATTGGGGAACGTACGATGTGGCCACTGATTTCCGCTGCCGCAGGGGCTTCCATTGCTGGCGTTGCCGCAGAGGCGACTGCGTTAGACAGAGCTGGCTGTTGCTGCATCATCGGTGCGGCATAAGCCTGTTGCATCACCGGGAAACCTGCGTTTGGCGCGGCACGGCTGATGCGTACAGACTCTTCGCCTTCAGAAATTTCCAGTTCGGAGATGCCTGATTCTTCAACCAGCTCGATCAGTTTTTTAATCTTACGAATATCCATGAGTGGGTTCCGTACTCTTTGTTTAGTGTGATTGTGACAGGCGTGTTAGCACCGTCTGTAAAGCATATGAATTACTGCTGTTGCAAGACGCCGCGCTTCTTCAGAAGCCGACAGGTTAAGCCTCCGATGCTCGAAAGCAAAAAGCGAAACTTATCGGCCAATATGCGGCTATCTTCTGCCATTCTCGGGTAAAAAACAAAATATACCTTCGATGCGCGATTGTCACCTTTTCGGGACTCAAAAAGCCCGTCAGGAAAACCAAAGTCGCACATTATAACGATTTCGTAGCAATTGGCAGCTAAATACTGGTCTTATCAGGGAAGATTATCAACCGCTATCGTGAAAAGAGTGGCGGTTGATAAAAGAACTGCGGGAAACTGCACATATCCGGAATTAGCGCCACCACTGGCGGAACTTCTTGTATCGCCATGCTAAAAGTAGGACCGCCAACAGCGCATAAATTACCGGTTGCGGGGATAAAATCTTCACCGACCACAGGTAGTGGATGGGGGCGAGGATCGCGACAACATAGACGAAGTTATGCAATGTTTGCCAGCGACGACCCCATTTTCGCTGCATCGCTTGCGTTGACGTCGCCGCCAGCGCCAGCAGAATCAGCCAACAGATTAACCCCAGCGTCAGATAGGGTCGGGTGAGCACTTCTGTACCCAATAGCGCCAGATTGTTAATCCCAAGTTCGAGCAGCGTATAGCTGGTCAAATGCAGCGTTGCCCAGGCAAAGCACCATAAACCGAGTAAGCGCCGGGTGCGTATCAATAATGGCTGTTTAGCGTAGCGCGCCAGCGGCGAAACAAGCAAGGTAGCCAGCAGGAATTTAAGAGCCATCCTACCGGTAAAGTGCTGGATATCCTTTGCCGGATCGGCGCTGAAATACCCCTGATGCCCAGCCCAGAACAGCCAGACAAAAGGCAAAAAGCCGGCAAGATGGAGAAGCGCTTTCAGCCAGGTTATCTGTTTTACAGTCAGGCGCACTAGTAATTCTCCCGCAGGTTCAGGCCCCGGTATAGCGAGGCCACTTCCTCGGCATAACCGTTGAATAGCAACGTTGGCTGGCGCTTGACGTCGAGTACGCCGCCTGCACCGATAAAACGCTCGGTTGCCTGCGACCAGCGGGGATGATCGACATGCGGGTTGACGTTGGCGTAGAAACCATACTCTTCAGGCCCGGCGAGGTTCCAGGTGGTGGGAGGACGTTCACGGGTCAGTTCAATACTGACGATCGACTTTATCCCTTTGAAACCGTACTTCCAGGGAACGGTGAGTCGAACCGGCGCGCCGTTTTGCGGAGGCAGCGCTTTACCATACACGCCGACGCTGAGCAGCGTCAGAGGATGCATGGCTTCATCGAGCCGCAGCCCTTCGACATAGGGATACGCCAGCCCGCCGCCGATAAAACGATCCTTCTGGCCCGGCATCTGCTCAGGCGCATAAAGCGTTTTAAACGCGACATAGCGTGCATTGCTGGTGGGTTCGACCAGCGACAGCAGTTTATGTAGCGGGAAGCCGACCCACGGAATCACCATCGACCAGGCTTCGACGCAGCGCATGCGGTAAATTCTCTCCTCCAGCGGGAAGCGGCTGGTCAGGTCGTCATGATCGAGCGTGAGGGGTTTTGCCACTTCACCGCCGATCGTTAGCGTCCAGGGGTCGGTGCGCAGGCTTCCGGCATTTGCCGCCGGATCGGCTTTGTCCAGGCCGAACTCATAAAAATTGTTGTAGCCTGATACCTTATCTTCCGGCGTTAACGTGAGATTGTTTTGCCATTGCGCCGGTTTATCGAACGTCAGCGCTTTACCCGCCGGCGCTGGCGGGCGGTCGTTGCCTTTAAACCAGTCCAGCAGGTCAGCTTGCGCGGAGGGCGAGAGGGAAAGGGCGGTCGCGCTAATTCCCAGCATTTTCAGGATCTGGCGACGTTGCAGCATAAAAACGGATTCTGCCGTCACGTCGGCTTCCGTCAGTTTTTTGGGTTTCATGGCATCCTCCGTCATGCGTTTTTCTTAGCATGGCGGAGGCGCAGCGTTATTGCGAATATGTCACGAAAAATTGCAGATTAGGCGATTTTGACCAGCGTGCGGCCCTGAATTTTATTGCTCATGATCTTATCGGCAAACGCAGGGGCCTCCGCGAGGGCGATTTCCGTTGCGCTTTGCGCGTAGAAAGATTCCGGGAGATCGCGAACCAGCCGCTGCCAGGCCTCGGCCCGGCGCGCGGGAGGGGTCATTACCGAGTCAACGCCCTGCAGGCGCACGTTACGCAGAATAAAGGGCATCACGGTAGTGGGCAGAGCAAAGCCACCTGCCAGACCGCAGGCGGCGACGCAGCCGCCGTAGTTCATCTGCGCCAGCACTTTTGCCAGTACTTTATCGCCAACGGTGTCAACGGCACCTGCCCACAGCTGTTTTTCCAGCGGCCGGGTTTCGGCGAACTCATCGCGGCTAAGAATGCGCTGCGCGCCGAGGTTTTTAAGGTATTCATGCGTGCTTTCGCGCCCGGAAACTGCCGCCACCGTGTACCCGAGATGATGCAGCAAAGCTACCGCGGTGCTGCCGACGCCGCCGCTGGCCCCGGTGACCACCACTTCGCCGTCTTCAGGTCGGATCCCGGCGTCTTCCAGCGCCATCACGCACAGCATCGCGGTGAAACCCGCAGTACCAATGACCATGGCTTTACGTCCATCCAGGCCTTGCGGCATCGCCACCAGCCAGTCGCCTTTAACGCGAGCGCGCTCCGCCAGGCCGCCCCAGTGGTTTTCACCCACGCCCCATCCTGTCAGCAGCACCTGCTGGCCGGCGTGGAAGCGAGGATCTTCGCTGCTATGGACAAAACCGGCAAAATCGATGCCAGGAATCATCGGAAAGTTGCGGATAATTTTTCCTTTACCGGTGATAGCCAGCGCATCTTTATAGTTCAGGCTGGACCATTGGATATCCACTGTCACATCGCCCTGTGGCAGCTGGCTGGCGTCAATGGTTTGCACCGAAGAGAGAGTTTTGCCATCCTGCTGTTCTAAGATTAAAGCCTGCATACGCCGGTCCTCATAGGTTGGATGATTGGAAAATTTTTTCTGCAGACTATACTCGCTAACGGCATTATTACACCGACGTAACGCAATAAATTGCCAGATGCGCCAGCTTTGATAGTATGCGTCGCTCTTTAGAAAGTTAGTGCTTACTTTAGCTTAGGCGCCAGCACAGGAGCCCGGATGTTTATCGGGTAGTCATTCACACGCGGAGTTAACACAGGGATGCGATTAACGACGAAATTCTCAGCTTTTGTCACGTTGCTCACCGGTCTGACGATCTTTGTCACGCTGATTGGCGCGTCGCTGAGTTTTTATAACGGCATTCAGCTAAAAATGACTAACCGCGTTCAGGCGGTGGCGACGATGCTGGATAAACGTCTGGTCTCTATGTCCTTTGACCAGATTGAACCGCAGATGGATGAGCTGATGACGCCGGTCGAAGCGGTGCGCGTTGATTTTCAGCTCAATGGCAAGCCGGTCTATAGCCATTCTCGTACCGATAATTATCGCCCTTTAGGCAGCAGCAATCAGTTTCGCGACATCACGGTCCCGTCGCTCAAGCACCCAGGTATGGCTATCCATCTGGTGTACCTGGATCCCATGGCCGATTACTTCCGTTCACTGCACGTCACCGCGCCGCTTTCCATCGCCATTGGTTTTATGGTGCTGATTATCTTTTTCTCCGTGCGCTGGATCCGTCGCCAGCTGGCGGGCCAGGAACTTCTGGAGCTTCGCACTGCGCGTATTCTTAATGGCGAACGTGGACCGCAGGTGCGAGGGTCGGTGCACGAGTGGCCAGCAAACACCAGTAGCGCACTGGATATGCTGCTATCCGAACTTCAGTTCGCCAGCGATCAGCGAAGCCGCATGGATACCCTGATTCGTTCCTATGTCGCACAGGATTCAAAAACCGGTCTGAGTAACCGATTATTTTTTGATAATCAGCTGTCGACGCTGCTTGAAGATCAGGAGAAGGTGGGGTCATACGGTATCGTTATGATGATCCGCCTGCCGGATTTCGACCTGCTGCGTGATAACTGGGGGCGCGCGGCGACCGAAGAGCATTACTTTACGCTGATCAACATGCTTTCCACTTTCATTATGCGCTACCCTGGCGCTTTGCTGGCTCGCTACCATCGCAGCGATTTTGCCGTCCTGCTTCCGCATCGCACGTTAAAAGAGGCGGACAGCATTGCCGGCTTGCTATTGAAAGCCATGGACGCCCTGCCGCCGACGCGCATTCTCGATCGTGACGATATGATGCATATCGGGATCTGCGCTTTCCGTAGCGGGCAAACGGCGGCTCAGGTGATGGAACATGCGGAAGCGGCTACGCGCAATGCGGTGCTGCAGGGCAGCAATAGCTGGGCTGTTTATGATGACTCTCTGCCGGAGAAAGGGCGTGGCAACGTGCGCTGGCGTACGCTTATCGAGCAGATGCTCAGCCGCGGCGGGCCGCGACTTTACCAGAAACCTGCGGTGACTCGTGATGGTCGCGTACATCATCGCGAACTTATGTGCCGTCTTTATGATGGTAAGGAAGAGGTAATCGCGGCGGAATATATGCCGATGGTGCTGCAGTTTGGCCTGGCGGAAGAGTATGACCGCCTGCAAATTACTCGACTGCTGCCGTTTTTAGGCTTCTGGCCGGAAGAAAACCTCGCCCTGCAGGTGACGGTTGAGTCCTTAATCCGCCCTCGATTCCAGCGCTGGCTGCGCGATACTTTGATGCAATGCGAAAAATCACACCGTCGACGTATTATTTTTGAACTTGCAGAGGCGGATGTTTGTCAATATATCGGCCGCCTGCAGCCGGTTATGCGGTTGGTTAACGCTTTAGGTATTCGGATTGCCGTGGTTCAGGCTGGTCTGACGCTGGTTGGAACCAGCTGGATCAAGCAGCTCGACGTTGAAGTGATTAAGCTGCATTCGGGGTTATCGCGCAATATAGAAAAACGCAGTGAAAATCAGCTGCTGGTCCAGAGCCTGGTTGAGGCCTGTAAAGGAATGCCGGTTCAGGTTTTCGCTACCGGCGTGCTCAGCCGAAGCGAGTGGCAGGTGCTGTCTCAATGCGGTGTTACCGGTGGACAGGGGGAATTTTTTGCCGCCTCACAGCCACTTGACACAAATGTGAAAAAATATTCGCAAAGATACTCTGTTTGATCTGCCGTTTAGCGTGATTTCACGTAGAATAATGCGCGCCATAGTGATGGGGGTGTGCTTGTCTACCTGCCGGATTGTCGCAATGTAAATGCCAGTGAATGACCTTTGACAGGTTGCAGATTCAAGCGCGGAGCGCTGCTGAAGATTTCTGCGTCGGACGGACTCAGTCAAATTTGTAACAAAGGTAACGAACTGCACTAATTTTCACCGCAGCAGATGATTTTTGCGCCTTGTCGCTGCTGCGCGTGGTTGGTAAAGTAAGCGGATTTTGTTTTCCGCCCCAGCTTTCAGGATTATCCCTTAGTATGTTAAAAAAATTTCGTGGCATGTTTTCCAATGACCTGTCCATTGACCTGGGTACCGCGAATACCCTGATTTATGTAAAAGGACAAGGCATCGTATTGAATGAGCCTTCCGTTGTGGCCATTCGTCAGGATCGTGCCGGATCGCCGAAAAGCGTCGCCGCTGTGGGTCATGAAGCGAAGCAGATGCTTGGGCGTACACCGGGCAACATTGCAGCTATTCGCCCAATGAAAGACGGCGTTATCGCCGACTTCTTCGTTACCGAAAAAATGCTCCAGCACTTTATTAAACAGGTGCACAGCAATAGCTTTATGCGTCCGAGCCCGCGCGTGCTGGTCTGCGTACCGGTCGGCGCGACCCAGGTTGAACGTCGCGCGATTCGCGAATCCGCACAGGGCGCTGGCGCCCGTGAAGTCTTCCTGATTGAAGAGCCGATGGCGGCTGCGATCGGCGCAGGTCTGCCGGTCTCCGAAGCAACGGGTTCGATGGTTGTGGATATCGGCGGCGGTACCACTGAAGTGGCGGTCATCTCGCTGAACGGTGTGGTTTACTCCTCCTCCGTACGTATCGGCGGCGACCGTTTTGACGAAGCCGTCATTAATTATGTCCGTCGTAACTATGGCTCCCTAATCGGCGAAGCGACCGCAGAACGTATTAAACACGAGATCGGTTCCGCTTATCCGGGTGATGAAGTTCGCGAAATCGAAGTTCGCGGGCGTAACCTTGCTGAAGGCGTGCCGCGCGGCTTTACGCTGAACTCTAACGAAATCCTCGAAGCGCTGCAGGAGCCGTTGACCGGCATCGTCAGCGCGGTGATGGTCGCGCTGGAGCAGTGCCCGCCGGAACTGGCTTCCGATATCTCCGAACGCGGAATGGTTCTGACTGGCGGTGGCGCACTGTTGCGCAACCTTGACCGTCTGTTAATGGAAGAGACAGGAATACCTGTCGTAGTTGCAGAAGATCCACTGACCTGCGTCGCTCGTGGCGGCGGTAAGGCACTGGAAATGATCGATATGCACGGCGGCGACTTGTTCAGCGAAGAGTAGTCAGCCTGAGATCCGGGTAGCTGGCTTACGGCTACCCCGATCTTAACTGACACGAGAATACGCATAGCCTATGAAGCCAATTTTTAGCCGTGGCCCGTCGCTACAGATTCGCCTTATTCTGGCGGTTTTGGTGGCGCTTGGCGTGATAATCGCCGACAGCCGCCTGGGTACGTTCAGCCAAATTCGAACGTACATGGATACAGCCGTCAGCCCTTTCTACTTTGTCTCAAATGGTCCAAGGGAATTGCTGGATAGCGTTTCGCAAACGCTGGCCACCCGCGACCAGCTCGAACTGGAAAACCGCGCGCTGCGCCAGGAACTGTTGTTGAAGAACAGCGACCTACTGATGCTGGGCCAGTACAAGCAGGAGAACGCGCGTCTGCGTGAACTGCTGGGCTCTCCGCTGCGTCAGGACGAGCAAAAAATGGTGACTCAGGTCATCTCAACGGTTAATGACCCCTATAGCGATCAGGTCGTTATCGATAAAGGCAGCGTTAACGGCGTTTATGAAGGCCAGCCGGTGATCAGCGATAAAGGCGTTGTTGGTCAGGTGGTCGCGGTGGCGAAACTGACCAGCCGCGTGCTGCTGATTTGCGATGCCACGCATGCGTTACCGATTCAGGTACTGCGTAACGATATTCGCGTGATTGCCGCAGGCAATGGCTGTACCGATGATTTGCAGCTGGAACATCTGCCGGCCAATACCGATATTCGCGTTGGCGATGTCCTGGTGACTTCGGGCCTCGGTGGCCGCTTCCCTGAAGGGTATCCGGTGGGGGTGGTTTCGTCCGTTAAGCTGGATACGCAGCGTGCGTATACGGTGATTCAGGCGCGTCCGACAGCCGGTCTGCAGCGCCTGCGTTACCTGCTGCTGCTATGGGGAGCCGATCGCAACGGCGCGAATCCGATGACGCCGGAAGAGGTTCATCGCGTAGCGAATGAACGCCTGATGCAGATGATGCCGCAGGTTCTGCCTGCTCCGGATGCTATGGGGCCGCAGATGCCGGCTCCGGCAACCGGTATGCCACAGCAGTCTCAGCCAGCGGGGGGGCAATAGTGGCAAGTTATCGTAGCCAGGGACGCTGGGTTATCTGGCTCTCGTTTCTTATCGCACTATTGCTGCAAATAATGCCCTGGCCGGCGGACATTAGCGTTTACCGGCCAAACTGGGTATTGCTTATCCTGTTGTACTGGATCCTCGCGCTACCCCACAGGGTTAACGTCGGTACAGGCTTTGTGATGGGGGCGATCCTCGATCTCATCAGCGGCTCGACGCTTGGCGTTCGCGCACTATCATTAAGTATTGTGGCTTATCTGGTCGCGCTGAAATATCAGCTGTTCCGCAATCTGGCGCTCTGGCAACAGGCGTTGGTAGTAGTCATGTTATCCCTCTCCGTGGATATCATTGTTTTCTGGGCAGAGTTTTTAGTGATCAACGTCTCTTTCCGTCCGGAAGTGTTCTGGAGTAGTGTAGTAAACGGTGTGCTCTGGCCATGGATTTTCCTGCTGATGCGTAAAGTGCGCCAGCAGTTTGCGGTGCAATAAGGTTGATATGACGACTCTGTATCTTGCTTCAGGTTCTCCGCGTCGGCAGGAACTGCTGACTCAGCTTGGCTTCGCTTTTGAGCGCGTGGTTCCCGGTATTGAGGAACTGCGCCGCCCACAGGAGAGCGCACAGCAGTATGTGGTCCGTCTGGCGCGCGAAAAGGCGCAGGCTGGCGTCGTGCTGGCACCGCGCGATCTGCCCGTTTTGGGCGCGGATACCATTGTCATCCTTAACGGTGAAGTGCTGGAAAAACCGCGCGATGCCGGGCACGCCGCCGAGATGCTGCGCATGCTTTCCGGGAAAACTCATCAGGTGATGACCGCCGTGGCGCTGGCCGATAAGCAGCAGATGCTGGATTGCCTGGTGGTCACGGAGGTCACTTTCCGCGTGCTCTCAGTACAGGATATCGCCGATTATGTCGCCAGCGGCGAACCGTTAGATAAAGCAGGTGCATACGGTATTCAGGGGTTGGGTGGCTGTTTCGTCAGGAAGATAAATGGCAGCTATCACGCCGTCGTTGGCTTACCGCTGGTGGAAACGTATGAGTTGCTAAGTAACTTTAACTCACTGCGTGAAGAAAAGGGATAAAGATGACTGCTGAATTATTAGTTAACGTAACGCCATCAGAAACGCGCGTCGCTTACATTGATGGCGGTATTCTCCAGGAAATTCATATTGAGCGTGAAGCGCGACGCGGAATAGTAGGCAATATCTACAAGGGTCGTGTCAGTCGGGTGCTGCCGGGAATGCAGGCGGCTTTTGTAGATATTGGCCTGGATAAGGCCGCGTTTCTGCACGCTTCTGATATTATGCCGCATACCGAGTGCGTGGCGGGCGAAGAGCAAAAGCAGTTCGCCGTCCGCGATATCTCCGAGCTGGTGCGTCAGGGGCAAGATTTAATGGTGCAGGTGGTTAAAGATCCTCTCGGCACCAAAGGTGCCCGCCTGACCACCGATATCACCATTCCTTCTCGCTATCTGGTCTTTATGCCCGGGGCTTCGCATGTCGGCGTCTCTCAGCGTATTGAAAGCGAAGCGGAACGCGAACGCCTGAAAAAAGTGGTGTCTGAATACTGCGATGAACAGGGCGGATTCATTATCCGTACCGCGGCGGAAGGCGTTCATGAGCAGGAGATGGCCGCAGATGCCGCCTATTTAAAGCGCGTCTGGACAAAAGTGATGGAGCGCAAAAAGCGCCAGCAGACGCGTTATCAAATGTACGGTGAACTGGCGCTGGCGCAGCGCGTGCTGCGTGATTTCGCCGATGCGCATCTTGACCGTATTCGCGTTGACTCCCGTCTGACCTACGAATCGCTGCTGGAGTTTACCGCCGAATATATTCCGGAGATGACCAGCAAGCTGGAGCATTACAGCGGCCGCCAGCCGATTTTCGATCTTTTCGACGTGGAAAACGAAATTCAGCGCGCGCTGGAACGTAAAGTTGAGCTGAAATCAGGCGGTTATCTAATCATTGATCAAACGGAAGCGATGACCACCGTTGATATCAACACCGGCGCATTCGTCGGTCACCGTAATCTTGACGATACTATCTTTAATACCAATATTGAGGCGACCCAGGCGATTGCTCGTCAGCTACGGCTGCGCAATCTTGGTGGGATTATCATCATTGATTTCATTGATATGAACAATGAAGATCACCGTCGCCGGGTGCTGCACTCTCTTGAGCAGGCGCTGAGCAAAGACCGGGTTAAAACCAGCATTAATGGCTTCTCCCAGCTTGGACTAGTAGAGATGACCCGCAAGCGCACTCGTGAAAGCGTGGAGCATGTGCTATGTAATGAGTGTCCTACCTGCCACGGGCGCGGTACGGTGAAAACGGTGGAAACGGTGTGCTATGAAATCATGCGCGAAATCGTGCGCGTGCACCACGCCTACGATTCCGACCGGTTCCTGGTCTATGCTTCTCCTGCGGTAGCGGAAACGCTGAAAGGGGAAGAGTCGCACGCGCTGGCAGAAGTCGAGATCTTTGTCGGTAAGCAGGTCAAAGTACAAATTGAACCGCTCTATAATCAAGAGCAGTTTGATGTCGTAATGATGTAATCATCCGTTTGCTTGCTGATGTCGGGATAAAGAGGCGGGCGAAAGGATGACGCGTAACAGGCTGACAAGGAGAGATGCGTGAGGCGACTGCCCGGGATATTACTGCTCACCGCGGCAACATTGATTGTTGTCGTCGCACTGCTGGTGAGCGGTCTGCGTCTCGTTCTGCCGCAGTTGAACAGCTGGCGTCCGCAGGTGCTGGAAAAAGTCTCCGCGATGGCCGGCGTGCCGGTCGATGCCTCAAACATTGTCGCCAGCTGGCAGACTTTTGGCCCAACGTTGGATGTCCGCGATGTTAAGGCCGGCCTGAATGACGGCGGTGAGCTTTCCGTCAAGCGCGTCACTCTGGCGCTCGACGTCTGGCAAAGCCTGCTGCATATGCGCTGGCAGTTTCGCGATCTGACCTTCTGGCAGCTGCAGATTCATACCAATACTCCTATTCAAACCAATAACGGCGGTGAAGGGCTGAAAACCGACCGTATCAGCGATCTTTTTCTCCGCCAGTTCGACCACTTTATTCTTCGCGATAGCCATCTGAGCTTCCTGACGATCTCGGGCCAGCGGGCAGAGCTCTCCATCCCGCAGCTTACCTGGCTGAACGGTAAAAATCGCCATCGCGCTGAGGGGCAGCTTAGCCTTAGCAGCCTGACCGGCCAGCATGGCGTGATGCAGGTGCGCATGGACCTGCGCGATGAAGACGGCTTGCTCAATAAGGGGCGCGTCTGGCTTCAGGCCGATGATATCGACGTTAAGCCATGGCTTGGTCGCTGGATGCAGGACAACATCGCCCTGCAGAGCGCGCGGTTTAGCCTTGAAGGCTGGATGACCATCGACAAAGGCGACGTCGCCAGCGGGGATGTATGGCTGAAAAAAGGCGGTGCCAGCTGGCAGGGTGATAAAGATAAGCATCATCTCTCGGTTGATAATCTGACGGCGCACATCTATCGCGATAATCAAAGCTGGGGCTTTGACATCCCGGATACGCGCATTTCGATGGATGATAAACCCTGGCCGCGCGGCGCGCTGTCGATGGCGTGGATCCCGGCTCAGGATGTGGGGGGAAAAAATGGTCAACGCAGCGATGAGCTGCGCATTCGCGCCAGCAATCTTAACCTTAGCGGCCTGACCGGGCTGCAGCCGATGGCGGATAAACTGGCACCGTCGCTGGGCGAAATCTGGCGTACGACGCAGCCGGACGGCAAAATCAACCTTCTGGCGCTGGATATTCCGCTACAGATGGCGGAAAAAACGCGTTTCCAGGCGGACTGGAGCGACATGTCCTGGAAGCAGTGGAAGCTGCTGCCCGGCGCGGAGCATTTCTCCGGCAACATTGCCGGCAGCGTGGAAAACGGTACCCTGCATGCCCGCATGGCGCAGGCGAAAATGCCCTATGAAACGGTCTTTCGCGCGCCGCTGGAAATCGCCCAGGGCGATGCGACCCTCAGTTGGGTGAAGAATGACAAAGGTTTTATGCTCGATGGTCGCGACATCGACGTACAGGCTACCGGTGTTCGTGCCCGCGGCGGGTTCCGCTATCTGCAGCCGCAGGGCGATGAACCCTGGCTCGGTATTCTGGCCGGTATCAGTACCAACGACGGCGGTCAGGCATGGCGCTACTTCCCGGAAAATCTGATGGGCAAAGCGCTGGTGGATTATCTCAGCGGAGCGATTAAAGGCGGCCAGGCCACTGATGCCACGCTGGCTTATGGCGGCAACCCGCACCTTTTCCCGTATAAGCATAATGAGGGGCAATTCCAGGTCACTGTGCCGCTAAAGAACGCCACCTTTGCCTTTCAGCCTGACTGGCCTGCGCTAACCGGCCTGAATATCGACCTTAACTTTATCAATGACGGACTATGGATGAAGGCCGATAAGGCAATGCTCGGCAAAGTGACCGCCAGCAATCTCGATGCGGTGATCCCCGACTATTCGCGTGAAAAGTTATTAATCGATGCCGATGTTAACGGTCCGGGTAAAGAGGTTGGTCCTTATTTTAACGAGACGCCGCTGAAAGAGACGCTGGGCGCGGCGCTGGATGAGCTTCAGTTGGACGGTAATGTGAGCGCTCGCTTACATCTTGATATTCCCCTGGATGGCGAGATGACCACCGCTAAGGGTGATGTCCGGCTGGACAATAACAGTTTATTTATCAAGCCTATTGATACCACATTGCAGAACCTGAACGGTAAATTCAGCTTTGTAAACGGCGACCTGAAAAGCGAACCGATGAGCGCGACCTGGTTTAATCAGCCGCTGAATATCGATTTCTCGACCACCGAAGGCGCAAAAGCATTCCTGGTAGACGTCGGGATGAACGCCAACTGGCAGCCCGCGCGTACCGGTTTACTGCCGAAAGCCCTGGATGGCACCCTGAGCGGTAGCGTGCCCTGGGACGGTAAAGTCGCGATTGAGCTTCCGTATCGCGGTAACGCTAGCTATAAGGTGGATGTTAACGCTGACCTGAAGAATGTAAGTAGTCACTTACCTGCACCGGTCGATAAACGGGCCGGTGAGCCTCTACCGGTAAACATTAAGGTTGATGGCGGCCTAAGCAGCTTTACTCTGGCCGGCTCCGTGGGGGCGAAAAATCATATCAATAGCCGCTGGCTGCTGGGTCATAAGCTGACTCTGGACCGCGCTATTTTAACCACTGACAGTAAAGCCGTGTCTCCACTCCCCGGGCAGCCTGGCGTGGAGCTGAATATGCCGCCGATGGATGGTGCGCAGTGGCTGGCGCTGTTCCAGGGCGGCGCGGCCAATGACGTCAGCAGCAATATGATTTTCCCCGAGCAGGTCACGCTGCGTACGCCGGTGTTAACGATGGCGGGCCAGAGCTGGAATAACGTCAGCCTTGTTTCCCAACCCGGCGCCGGAGGGACGAAGATTGAAGCCCAGGGACGTGAAGTTAACGCCACCCTGACAATGCGGAAAAACGCACCGTGGCTGGCAGCCATTCGCTATCTCTACTACAACCCCACTGCAGCGAAAAGCGGCGGGACGGAAAAAAGCAGCGGCCCTCTGGCAGACGCAAAAATGGATTTCCACGGCTGGCCGGACCTTCAGCTTCGCTGCGCCGAGTGCTGGCTGTGGGGGCAAAAATATGGTCGCATCGAAGGCGATTTCACTATTCGCGGAGATACCCTGACGCTGGCGAATGGCCTGGTGGATACCGGTTTTGGCCGCCTGACGACCGATGGCGTGTGGGTGAGCGCGCCGGCGAGCGTACGAACCTCTTTAAAAGGTAAACTGCACGGTAATAAAACCGATGATTTCGTGAACTTCTTCGGCGTATCCACGCCGGTAAAAGGTTCTTCGTTTGATATTGATTATGACCTCCACTGGCGTGCGCCGCCGTGGCAGCCCGACGTTGCCTCGCTTAACGGGATCCTTAAAAGCCGTCTTGGGAAAGGCGAGTTTACCGATCTCAGCACCGGTCATGCCGGCCAGCTACTGCGTTTATTGAGCGTTGACGCGCTGCTGCGCAAGCTGCGTTTCGACTTTAGCGATACCTTCAGCGAAGGTTTCTACTTCGATTCCATTCGCAGTACGGCGTGGATTAAAGACGGCGTTCTCCATACCGACGATACGCTAGTTGATGGCCTGGAAGCGGATATTGCCATGAAAGGGTCGGTGGATCTTGTCCGCCGTCAGCTGAATATGCAGGCCGTGGTCGCGCCGGAAATTTCCGCGACCGTGGGCGTCGCTGCAGCCTTTGCCGTTAACCCGATAATCGGCGCCGCGGTCTTTGCCGCCAGCAAGGTATTGGGGCCGCTGTGGAATAAAGTTTCTATTCTGCGCTATCGCATCACCGGTCCTATCGATCAGCCGCAAATTAACGAAGTTCTGCGCCAGGCGCGAAGTGACAAAAAGCAATGATTTGACGATTGTGCGTAATTACCGCACTCTCAATAGAGAACCTATTTTATTTCCGCCCGAGAGGCGGCAACAAACGAGTAGCAAAACGATGAGTCTGAACCTGGTAAGTGAACAATTACTGTTGGCAAACGGCCTGAACCATCAGGATCTGTTTACCATTCTTGGCCAACTGGCCGAGCGCCGTCTGGATTACGGCGATCTCTATTTTCAGTCGAGCTATCACGAGTCCTGGGTTCTTGAAGACAGCATCATTAAAGATGGTTCGTACAATATCGACCAGGGCGTCGGCGTCCGTGCGGTGAGCGGGGAAAAAACCGGCTTTGCCTATGCGGACCAGATTAGCCGACTGGCGCTGGAACAGAGCGCGCAGGCGGCGCGTACCATTGTACGCGACCACGGCGATGGTAAAGTTCATACCCTCGGCGGAGTGGAGCACAGCTCGCTCTATACCAGTATCGACCCGCTGCAAAGCATGAGTCGGGAAGAGAAGCTGGATATTCTGCGCCGGGTAGATAAAACCGCCCGCGCGGCCGATAAACGGGTGCAGGAAGTTTCCGCCAGCCTGACCGGCGTCTATGAGTTAATTCTTGTTGCCGCCACTGACGGCACGCTGGCGGCGGACGTGCGCCCGCTGGTTCGTCTTTCCGTCAGCGTGCTGGTGGAAGAGGATGGCAAACGCGAGCGCGGCGCTAGCGGCGGCGGTGGTCGCTTTGGCTATGACTATTTCCTGGCCTCGCAGGATGGCGATGTGCGCGCAGATGTATGGGCGAGAGAAGCCGTGCGTATGGCGCTGGTCAATCTGACCGCCGTCGCAGCGCCTGCCGGAATGCTGCCGGTTGTGCTGGGGGCGGGCTGGCCTGGCGTGCTGCTTCATGAAGCCGTCGGTCACGGACTGGAAGGCGATTTTAACCGTCGCGGGACCTCGGTATTCAGCGGCCATATGGGCGAATTGGTGGCCTCTGAGCTGTGCACCGTGGTGGATGATGGCACCATTGCCAACCGTCGTGGCTCCGTCGCCATTGATGACGAAGGTACTCCGGGCCAGTATAACGTTTTGATTGAAAACGGCATTCTCAAAGGCTATATGCAGGACAAGCTCAACGCCAGGCTGATGGGTGTGGCGCCAACCGGCAACGGTCGTCGCGAATCCTACGCGCACCTGCCTATGCCGCGTATGACCAACACCTACATGCTGGCGGGGAAATCCACGCCGCAGGAGATTATCGAATCGGTCGATTACGGCATCTACGCGCCGAACTTTGGCGGCGGTCAGGTGGATATCACCTCCGGGAAATTTGTCTTCTCCACGTCTGAAGCCTACCTGATTGAAAAAGGCAAAGTGACCAAAGCGGTGAAGGGGGCGACGCTCATCGGCTCAGGTATCGAAGCGATGCAGCAGATTTCGATGGTGGGGAACGATCTGAAGCTGGACAGCGGCGTCGGCGTTTGCGGCAAAGAGGGCCAGAGCGTACCGGTTGGCGTTGGTCAGCCAACGCTCAAAGTGGATAAACTCACCGTCGGCGGCACCGCCTGATATCTCTCAATGCGCTTTCGCTCGCGGCGAAAGCGCACATCACCTCCGCGGGGTCGCGATGAAAGCCGCGCGTCAGCAGCAGATAGTCGAGTTACTCAGTCAGCACCGCACCCTAACCACTGAAGCGTTATCCCAGCTTCTGCAGGTCAGCATCGAGACCGTTCGTCGCGATTTGAGCGAGCTGCAGAAACAGGGGAGTATTCAGCGTAGCCACGGGCAGGCGCGCGTTCTCCTGCGCGATAATCACAGTGGCGAGAAGCCGTTTCATAGCCGCGTGAAAAGCCATTATGCCCATAAATCTGATATTGCCCGTACCGCGCTGGCGTGGATTGATGAAGGCATGACGATCGCGCTGGATGCGAGCTCAACCTGCTGGTTTCTGGCGCGTCAGCTACCGAATATTAACCTGACGGTGTTTACCAATAGCCACCCGGTTTGCGTAGAGCTGGGCCGCCGTGAACGGATCCAGCTGATCAGCGCCGGTGGTCAGCTTCAGCGTCAATATGGCTATTACGTTAACCCTGCGCTGCTATCGCAGGTCAAATCGCTGGAGATCGATCTGTTCATTTTTTCCTGCGAGGGGATCGATAACGACGGCGTTCTCTGGGATTCCAGCGCCAATAATGCCGCTTACAAATCGCTGCTCCTGAAACGGGCGGCACAGTCGCTATTGTTAATCGACAAAAGCAAATTTCATCGCTCCGGCGAGGTGAACATCGGCAATCTCCGCGACGTGACGCAGATTATTTCCGATGCCGGGCCTGATAATGCGTTATTACCCTTTTTCGCAGGCTCTGGACGCTAGCGGGCTATTCCCCGACCGTGCATACCCTGGTAAATATTTGCCACCCCGACGAAATACTCGGTCAGGTAATTAATGCATACCTGTACCTTCAGCGGCAGCTTATCTTTCTCGGTATACAGCGCGTATACCGGTCGCGGATCGGACTGGTAGCTCGGCAGCAGGATCTCCAGTTCGCCGCGGTTGATCTCTTCGATCGCCCACATCAGCGGAACGTAAGCTACGCCGACGCCTGCCGTCAGCCAGCGCACCAGCGTCATTGGATCGTTAGTGACGAATCTGCCCTGAGGGATCAGCTTGGTTGAAATGCCTTCCGGAGCGATGATTTCAAATTCGTTATCCGGCCGGACGCTGTATTCCAGCCAGGAGTGGCTGGCGAGATCCGCCGGCTTTTCCGGACATCCGGCGTGCTGGAGATAGCTTTTCGCCGCACAGAGCACCATTGGCATAGAGCCCAGACGGCGGGAAAAGAGGCTGGAGTCCTGCAGCGCTCCCACGCGAATCACCACGTCCAGACCGTCCGCGATCAGGTCCGGCGCCGGGATGCCGGTGACCAGGTTTATGGAGAGCCCCGGGTGCTCTTTGAGCATATCGGCGGTTATGCGAGCCAGGACATTCTGTGCCATAGTTGAAGAACAGCCGATGCGCAGCGTACCGATGGGCGTATTGTTAAACGCGTATAGCTGTTCATGGACATCCTGGACTTCGAACAGCATCCGCCGACAGCCTTGATAATATATTTTTCCCGCTTCTGTTAAGCCCAGGCTGCGCGTACTGCGGTTGAGTAGCTTAACCTGTAGCTCATCTTCCAGTTTGGCTACCGTCTGGCTGATGGAAGAAACGCTCATCTGGAGCTGGCGGGCCGCGGCGGTAAATGAACCTAATTCCACCACTCTGGCAAAAACGGACATGCGTTTTAATCGTTCCATTATTCACTCTGGCTTAAAAGTGATTTAGATCACACATTATAGATAAGACCGCAATTGTTACGTTACTATATAGTTAGCTTAATAATAAACGCATCGCGCATATCACCTGTACGCTTCTTATCAAGGTCATCATGAGTCTGTTTCCTGTCATTGTGATTTTCGGCTTGTCGTTTCCGCCGATCTTCTTTGAGTTGCTGTTGTCGCTCGCCATCTTCTGGCTGGTGCATCGCCTGCTGGTTCCGACCGGCATCTATGATTTTGTCTGGCATCCGGCACTGTTTAATACCGCGCTCTATTGCTGCCTGTTTTATCTGATATCGCGTTTGTTCGTTTGAGGTAGATGTGAAAACACTAACAAGAAATATCCTCCGTACCGCAATCACTGTGATACTGGTTATCCTGGCATTTTTGGCGATTTTTCGCGCATGGGTGTATTACACCGCCTCGCCGTGGACGCGCGATGCGCGCTTTAGTGCGGATATTGTGGCCATCGCTCCCGATGTTTCCGGCCTGATTTCGCAGGTGAATATCAAGGATAACCAACTGGTTAAGAAAGACCAGGTTTTGTTCGTCATTGATCAGCCGCGTTACCAGAAAGCCTTAGCTGAGGCTGAAGCCGATGTCTCCTATTACCAGACTCTGGCGCAGGAGAAGCGCGTTGAAGCCGGCCGTCGTAACCGCCTTGGCGTCCAGGCCATGTCCCGGGAGGAGATTGACCAGGCGAATAACGTTCTGCAAACCGTTGAGCATCAGTTGGCAAAAGCGATCGCGAGTCGCGATCTGGCGAAGCTTGATCTTGAACGCACGGTCATTCGCGCTCCGGCTGATGGCTGGGTGACGAACCTGAACGTCTACAGCGGCGAGTTTATCACCCGCGGTTCTACCGCGGTTGCGCTGGTCAAGCAGAATACCTTCTATGTGATGGCCTACCTGGAAGAGACCAAGCTTGAGGGCGTGCGTCCTGGCTTCCGCGCCGAAATTACCCCGCTGGGAAGCGTGCAAACCCTTAAAGGCACCGTCGACAGCATTGCTGCTGGGGTGACCAATGCCAGCAGCAGTAGCGATACGAAAGGGCTGGCCTCTATTGACTCTAATCTTGAATGGGTACGCCTGGCACAGCGGGTGCCGGTACGTATTCACCTTGACCAGCAGCAAGGTAATCTCTGGCCGGCCGGGACGACGGCGACGGTGGTGATTACTGGTAAAGACGACCGCGATTCCAGCCGGACAAGTTTCTTCCAGAAACTGGCGATGCGCCTGCGTGAGTTCGGTTAATCGCCATGGGGATTTTCACCATCGAACCCCGGCATCTCCGCTTTGCCATTAAATTAGCCTGTGCGGTGGTGCTGGCGTTATTCGTCGGTTTTCACTTTCAGCTGGAAACACCGCGCTGGGCGGTGCTTACCGCGGCCATCGTGGCCGCCGGCCCGGCGTTTGCCGCCGGCGGAGAGCCTTACTCCGGGGCTATCCGCTATCGCGGGATGCTGCGTATTGTCGGTACCTTTATCGGCTGTATCGCCGCGCTGGCGATTATCATCCTGATGATCCGCGCCCCGCTGCTGATGGTGCTGGTCTGCTGCCTGTGGGCAGGGTTCTGTACCTGGATCTCCTCTCTGGTGCGGGTTGAGAACTCCTATGCCTGGGGCCTGGCGGGCTATACCGCGCTTATCATTATTATCACTATCCACGAAGAGCCGATGCTGGCGCCGCAGTTCGCCGTCGAACGGTGCAGTGAAATTGTTGTTGGTATCGTCAGCGCTATCGTGGCCGACCTGCTATTTTCGCCGCGGTCGATTAAAAAAGAGATCGACCTTGAGCTGGATAACCTGCTGATCGATCAATACCGCCTGATGCAGCTTTGCGTGGCGTATGCCGATAAAGACGAAGTCGATAAGGCCTGGAGCGCGCTGGTTCGCCGCACCAACGGGCTGGAAGGGATGCGCGGAAACTTAATTATGGAGTCCTCGCGCTGGGCAAAAGTGAACCAGCGGCTGAAGGCGATCAATACCCTCTCTTTGACCTTAATTACCCAGGCCTGTGAAACCTATTTGATTCAGAATACCCGGCCTGAGATGGTCACCGATGACTACCGCGAGCTGTTCGCTGAACCGGTTGAGACCGTGCAGGACGTGCACCGCCAGTTAAAGCGGATGCGCCGCTTTTTAACCTGGAAGGGAGAGCACAATACGCCGGTGACGATCTACAGCTGGGTCGGGGCCGCGACGCGCTATCTACTTTTGAAGCGGGGCGTGGTTGGCAATACCAAAATCAGCCGTATTGAAGCGGAAGTGCTGCAAGGTGAAGTGGTGGTGAAGGCGGAATCCGCCGAGCGACATCATGCGATGGTCAACTTCTGGCGTACGTCGATCTCCTGCATCCTCGGTACGCTGTTCTGGCTGTGGACCGGCTGGACTTCAGGTAGCGGGGCGATGGTGATGATCGCAGTTGTCACTGCCTTAGCGATGCGTTTGCCTAATCCGCGAATGGTGGCTATCGATTTCCTCTACGGCACGTTGGCGGCATTACCGTTGGGGGCGCTGTTTTTCCTCGTGATTATGCCCGCGACTCAGCAAAGTATGCTGCTGCTGTGTATCAGCCTGGCGGTGATGGCATTTTTTATCGGTATCGAGGTGCAAAAGCGGCGGTTGGGTTCGCTGGGGGCGCTGGCCAGCACCATTAATATTCTGGTGCTGGATAATCCGATGAAGTTTCAATTCAACCAATTTCTGGATAGCGCCTTAGGCCAGATCGTGGGGTGTTTCCTCGCGCTGATGGTGATTTTACTGGTTCGCGATAACTCTCAGGCTCGCACCGGTCGCGTGTTGCTCAACCAGTTTGTCTCGGCGGCGGTATCATCGCTGACCACCAATACGGCGCGACGAAAGGAAAACCATTTGCCGGCCCTGTATCGCCAGCTCTTTTTGTTGCTGAATAAATTTCCCGGCGATATCGCCCGCTTTCGTCTGGCGCTGACCCTGATTATTGCGCATCAGCGCCTGCGCGACGCGCCAGTACCGATAAATGACGACCTGTCGGTATTCCACCGGCAGTTGCGTCGTACGGCGGATCGCGTCATTTCCGCCAGTAGCGATGATAAGCGCCGCTACTATTTTGCCCGCCTGCTTAATGAGCTGGATATTTACCAGCAAAAATTACAGCTCTGGGAAGCCTCTCCGCAGGTGACCGAGCCGGTGCGAAGGCTGGTGGAGATGCTGCATAAGTACCAGCATGTATTAACCAATAGCTAGCCGCCAGAACCGACGCCTGAAGCGTCGGTTTTTTTATCGCTATACTTAATTGTCTGAGTATGAATTCTACCGTCAGAGTGGAACTACACGCCGGGATGACCGGGCTATGAAAAGTTGCAGGTGTGGACAGGATGCGGGCAATGACTACCTATACCTTTGATTTTGATGAAATAGCTGAACAGCAGGATTTTTATCGTGAGTTTTCACGTACCTTTGGCTTAACGCGTGAGAAAGTGAACAACCTGGATTCGCTGTGGGAAGCGGTGACCGCAGGGCTGCTGCCCCTGCCGCTAGAGATTGAGTTTATTCATTTAAGCGATAATCAGCGACGGCGCTTTGGCGCGATAATATTGCTATTTGATGAAGCGGAAGAAGAGCTGGAAGGGGAGCTTCGTTTTAATGTGCGGCAGTCGTAAAAAAGCCCCCGACAGAGCGGGGGCAAGTCGTCGGATAAGACGACGAGGGTTTATTTGTACAGCTCAGCCGTAGCGTGCCAGCTATCGCCGGTACGGGCTTCAATAATTCGGTAGCTGCTGGCGCCTTCTTTTTCAGCTTTAGCCGCCAGTTCCTGGCGCATATCCATCGGCGCGCTGCCTACCTGAGAAACGGAAACGGTGCCCATGGACTGCAGATTTTGCGCCTGTTCAGCATTCACTTGATTGATGGCAGCGTTTGCGCCGAAAGAGAGAACGGAAGCCAGACCCAGGGATGCGATGATAATTGCGCTTTTCATAATCTTTTCTCCAACCTTAATATTTGCAGCGGCGGGAAGCTTAATAAACCTGGGGCCGCTGGAGAGATTCTGTTTCAGTTAATGACCGACAATCGTTAAATCTTATTTATAAAGCTCAGCCGTTGCGTGCCAGTGGTCACCGGTACGTGCTTCAATAATGCGGTATGAAGAAGCACCTTCTTCTTGTGCTTTCTTGTTCAGCATTTCGTGCATATCCATCGGGGAAGAACTTACCGCGCCGACGGAAACGGTGCCGATTGCCTGACGGCCTTGAGCCTGTTCGCTGTTGATAGAGTCAGCGGCGAAGGCGCCGAAAGACAGAACGGAAAGGATGCTTAATGCTGCTACAGTGGTTTTGATTTTCATGATGTTCACCTCGTCGAATCTTTTTGTTGGGGGTCTTTGTTTCGTGACCCTCATCACAAAATCAAGTATACACTAATCACTGAAAATATTAATACCTTGCTAATTGTTTTTCATGTAAATAATTACAAAGAAATGTCTTTTTTATAACGTATAAGAATTAGAAATGTCACAATCTTGCCAGGTTAGGCGATTATGATTAATAAAATCATGAAGTTATATGAATTTGATCTTTTGTGCGCTTAAGTGGGTTTCATCACGTAAATGAATGTATAGAAACGGAAAAACACACAAAATGTTAAAGAAATGATAATTTTTTGAAGGGATACCCTCTGGCGTTAACCAGAGGGGAGGGGATCAGAGTTCCTGCTCAAACAGAACGAGAATGGCGTCATGCAGCTCTTTAACGGTAAAACCCCTGGCCGGGGTGGTAAAGATAGTGTCATCACCGGCAATGCTGCCGAGAATACCTTCAGCTTTGCCCAGGGAGTCCAGAAGCCGGGCGATCAGCTGCGCTGCGCCTGGGCTGGTATGAATAACCACGACCGAATCGTTATAGTCGATATCCAGCACCAGGTTTTTTAGCGGGCTGGAGGTCGTCGGGACGCCAAGCTCGGCGGGCAGGCAGTAAACCATTTCCATTTTGGCGTTACGCGTGCGTACGGCGCCAAACTTAGTGAGCATACGTGAGACTTTCGATTGGTTGATATTATCGAAGCCTTCCTCTTGCAGAGCCTGTACGATTTCACCTTGAGAGCTGAATTTTTCTTCTTTAAGCAGCGCTTTAAACGCCTTAACCAGTTCTTCTTGTTTTGCCGAACTACGCATAAGTCACCCAATTATGGTGGTAAAAACAACATCATTATGCATAAACATGCATTTTTATGCAAATAATCCGCAGGGGAGAAGCGTAAATAATGTTATGAAGGGCGCATATTTTAGCAAAAAACCCTAATAAGGAACATGCTTTCGTCACGGCGCGCAAATTGCTACAAAAGTAAATGAAATGTTATTAAATGATGTTGTTCTGCTCAATGCGCTGGGTGTATTGTAACCAATAGTCGATCCGGTACTACGCTTTGCTGGATGGTCAGTCTCAGGGAGGAAAATGCGAAGCTGCTGCATCGCTGCGCACGACCACGCATTCTTCAGCCATAATTATTGTAATTGTTCATCTTGTGAATTAAGGTCCAGGCGACGGAGTAACGAAAGACTATTTTAACCATAATAAGGAGTTTAGGATGAAAGTTGCAGTCCTCGGCGCCGCTGGTGGAATCGGCCAGGCGCTTGCCCTACTACTTAAGACCCAACTGCCTTCAGGTTCAGAACTCTCGTTGTACGACATCGCTCCGGTAACTCCGGGCGTGGCGGTTGATCTTAGCCATATCCCTACCGATGTAAAAATCAAAGGTTTTTCCGGCGAAGACGCCACCCCTGCGCTGGAAGGTGCTGATGTGGTGCTGATATCCGCGGGCGTAGCGCGTAAGCCCGGAATGGATCGCTCCGATTTATTCAACGTTAATGCCGGTATTGTGAAAAATCTGGTACAGCAAATCGCCAAAACCTGCCCGCAGGCCTGCGTCGGGGTTATCACCAACCCGGTGAACACCACCGTGGCGATTGCCGCAGAAGTGCTGAAAAAAGCCGGTGTTTACGATAAGAACAAGCTGTTTGGCGTCACGACGCTGGATATTATCCGCTCGAATACCTTTGTCGCTGAACTAAAAGGCAAATCTTCGTCAGACGTTGAGGTTCCGGTTATTGGCGGCCACTCCGGTGTGACTATTCTTCCTTTATTGTCACAAATTCCGGGCGTCAGCTTCAGCGATCAGGAAGTGGCGGATTTGACTAAACGCATTCAAAATGCTGGTACTGAAGTTGTTGAAGCAAAAGCCGGTGGTGGCTCAGCAACGCTATCAATGGGGCAGGCCGCCGCGCGATTCGGTCTCTCTTTAGTTCGTGCCATGCAGGGAGAGAAAGGCGTGGTGGAATGCGCCTATGTTGAAGGTGATGGCCAATATGCCCGCTTCTTCTCTCAGCCGTTGCTGTTAGGTAAAAATGGCGTAGAGCAGCGTCAGTCTATCGGTAAACTGAGCGCGTTTGAGCAGCAGGCGCTGGAGGGGATGCTGGATACGTTGAAGAAAGATATCGCCCTTGGCGAAGACTTTGTGAATAAATAACGCTTCATTAAAAGAGAAGCCGGAGCCTGGGTTCCGGCTTTTTTATGCCTTTCTCCCGCCCCTGAATGACTCAACCTGCTGGTAAATCTGCTAAACTCCCCGCGTCTTGAGCGGCAACAAACGAGGACGTCGTGAAAAAAATTGAAAGAAAGCAGACCAGGGACCAAATTACTCAAATGATCCGTTACGAGATCCTTTCCGGCAGTATGAAGTCGGGGGATGAGCTCGCGCAGGAGAGTATTGCGGAACAGCTGGGGCTTTCTCGTATGCCGGTTCGTGAAGCGTTACAGGCCCTGGAGCAGGAAGGGTTTCTGGTGCGCTTGCCAAACCGCCATATGCAGGTCTCTCGGCTGGAGCCTGACCACGTCAGCCATATTTTCCAGGCCATTGCGGCGATGGCAACGGCGCTTTTTTCACTGGTGCCCGCGTCGGCAGGCGAGTCGCTGGCTACGAGAGCGCGAGAGTTGGGGCTTCCTGGTGAAAGGATTCGGGAGCTGGCGTTTCATCAGGCGCTTATTTCTTATATTGATAACCGCTATCTGGAAAAAATTTATCAGCAGTTTTTAGATGGTTATATCGGCTATGTCATTCTGTATCTGAAAGAGGATAATCAGGAGTCGGCGCAAATACTCAGTTCTTTGATGGATGCTATCCATCAAGGCGATCGCGCCGAGATCGCGCAGGAAACGCAGCGTTATTTCCTCTCTCTGGCAGAAATAATGCGTCAACACATGAAGGATTGGGAAAGTGCAGAAGCCTCGATTAGGGAAAATTAAGCTTCTTTCAGCGAAAGAGCAGGTCGCGGCAGTCTTACGTAAAGCGATACTGTCGCGAGATTTAGTTGAAGGGCAAGAAATAACCCTTGAAGGGATCGCCAGTATGGTTGGCGTATCCAGTATGCCCGTGCGTGAAGCATTTCAGATACTGGCTGCGGATGGGCTGATTAAAGTCCGCCCCAATAAAGGGGCGGTTGTGCTGGGGATTAACGAACAAACGATTCGCGAGCATTACGAGATTCGCGCGCTGCTGGAGAGTGAAGCGGTCGCTAAAGCTTCTCGCCCTGGGACGGACATTTCGCGCATTGCCGAAGTTCATTACGCTGCGGAAAAAGCGTTGGCGGAAAATAACTCAGCTGAATATTCTGACCTCAATCAGGCTTTTCATATGGAGATATGGAACGCGGCCGGAAACGGCAAAATGAAGCTGCTGCTCAGCAATATGTGGAACGGGCTCTCGATGGGGCATAAGGTCACCGAGGAAGAGTACGCGATCATTTCCATACGCGAGCATAAAGGGATTTTACTGGCCCTGGAGCAGCATAATGAAGCGTTGGCCCGTCAGCTAATGCGCGAGCATATCATCCGTTCGATGGAAAATATGCTGACGCGCTATGTCGACGAGCCCTCGGCCTGACCTAATCGCCTGTACGATCGTTGCAGGCGTCTTATCTATTCATTCCATAAATTAATTTCGCTAAGGTACTGCTTTTGCGGGGTTTTGATAAAGATCGCAATCCTGACTCTTTCGTGAAAAACGCATTGACTTAGTCTTTGTATGGGAATAGTTTCCCTCTCGTCAATATTGGATACAATATCATATATCATTGATGGGATAATTATAAATATGGAACCGATTACCATTACTCTATGTTTGCTGGTGTTTGCTATCGCCATGTTTGTGTGGGAAAAAATACCGCTCGCGGTCACGTCTATGGTGGTTTGCGTCGCGCTGGTTCTCACCGGCGTGCTCAATCTCAAGCAGGCTTTCGCCGGCTTTATCGACACCAACGTTATTCTCTTCGTCGCCATGTTTATCGTCGGCGGGGCGCTATTTGAAACCGGGATGGCGAATAAGGTGGGGGGCGTGATTACTCGCTTCGCGAAAACGGAAAAGCAGCTGATTTTTACCATTATGGTCGTGGTTGGCGTGATGTCCGGTTTCCTCTCCAATACCGGTACCGCAGCCGTCCTGATCCCGGTCGTTATCGGTGTGGCGGCAAAATCAGGCTTTGCTCGTTCCCGACTGCTGATGCCGCTGGTTTTCGCTGCCGCGCTCGGCGGTAACCTGTCGTTGATTGGCGCGCCGGGCAACCTGATTGCGCAGTCAGCTTTGCAGAATATTGGCAGCGGTTTTGGCTTTTTTGAATATGCCAAACTCGGTTTACCGATGCTGGTTTGCGGCGTTATTTACTTCTTGACCATCGGCTATAAATTCCTGCCCAACCACCCGAACCGTGGGGAAGTTGGCAGCGTCGGCGAACAGCGCGATTACAGTCACGTTCCGCGTTGGAAGCAAATCCTCTCTTTCGTTGTTCTGATCGCCACGATCCTCGGCATGATTTTCGAAAAGCAGACCGGTGTGAGTCTTGCGGTAGCGGGCTGTATCGGCGCGCTGGTGCTGGTGGTTACCGGCGTGCTTACAGAAAAGCAGGCCTATAAAGCCATTGATTCTCAGACTATTTTTATCTTCGGCGGCACGCTGGCGCTGGCGAAAGCGCTGGAAATGACCGGGGCGGGAAAACTGGTGGCGGATCACGTGATTGGCCTGCTGGGTCAAAACTCTTCGCCGTTTATGCTGCTGGTGGTGGTCTTTGCGCTGTCCATCATTATGACTAACTTCATGTCCAACACCGCGACCGTCGCGTTGTTAGTACCGGTGAGCCTGTCGATTGCGGCGGGCATGGGCGCCGATCCTCGTGCGGTGCTAATGGCGACGGTTATTGGCAGTTCTTGCGCCTACGCCACGCCAATCGGCATGCCTGCCAACATGATGGTGCTGTCGGCAGGCGGCTATAAGTTTGTTGACTACGCCAAATCCGGCATCCCACTGATTATCGTTTCCACCATTGTCAGCCTGATTCTGCTGCCAATCCTTTTCCCTTTTCATCCGTAATGAACGGAAGCTGTCCTGACTAAGGAGCCTGTATGAGCAAAAGTGAACAGATATCCCATATGACCAATATTATGGCCAAATTTGTGGGGTACACCGGCAAAGTCTTGCCTGATGATGTCACCGTAAAACTGGAAGAGTTGCATAAGAAAGAGACCAGTAAACTGGCCGACGTCATCTTTACGACCATGATTGAGAACCAGCGTCTGGCAAAAGAGCTGGATCGCCCTTCATGCCAGGATACCGGCGTGATTCAGTTTCTGGTGGAGTGCGGGGCTAACTTCCCGCTGATCGGTGAACTGGAAGCGCTGCTGCGTGAAGCGGTGATCAAAGCGACCGTGGATTCCCCGCTGCGCCACAACAGCGTTGAGACTTTTGATGAATACAACACCGGTAAAAACGTGGGTAAAGGTACGCCGACGGTATTCTGGGAGATCGTTCCCAATTCCGATCGGTGCAGCATTTATACCTATATGGCGGGCGGCGGCTGTTCCCTGCCGGGGAAAGCGATGGTGCTGATGCCGGGCGCGGGTTATGAAGGTGTTACCCGCTTTGTTCTCGACGTGATGACCAGCTACGGTTTAAACGCGTGCCCACCGCTGCTGGTAGGCGTGGGCGTGGCGACTTCCGTTGAAACGGCGGCGCTGCTGTCGAAAAAAGCGCTGATGCGCCCTATAGGCTCGCACAATGAGAATGAACGTGCGGCGTCGTTGGAAAAAATGCTGGAAGACGGCATTAACAAAATTGGCCTTGGGCCTCAGGGGATGTCCGGTAATACCTCCGTCATGGGTGTGAATATTGAAAACACCGCGCGCCATCCCTCCACCATCGGGGTGGCGGTGAACGTCGGCTGCTGGTCGCACCGAAAAGGACATATCGTTTTTGATAAAGACTTGAACTACACCATTACGTCTCACAGCGGAGTGAATTTCTGATGACTAAAAAAATCCTTACGACGCCGATTAAAAATGAAGATTTAGCCGATATTAAAGCGGGCGATATTATTTATCTCAACGGTCATATTGTGACCTGTCGCGATGTGGCGCACCGTCGTTTAATTGAAGGTGGGCGCGAATTACCCGTTGATGTTAGCGGTGGCGCTATTTTACACGCCGGACCGATTGTCCGTCCGATTAAAGGTGAGGACGATAAGTTTGAAATGGTTTCCGTTGGGCCGACCACCAGCATGCGCATGGAAAAATTCGAAAAAGAATTTATTGCAAAGACCGGCGTGAAATTAATTGTTGGGAAAGGCGGCATGGGGAAAGGTACCGAGGAGGGATGCGCGGAGCATAAAGCGCTGCACTGCGTATTCCCGGCCGGTTGCGCGGTAGTGGCTGCGGTGTGCGTGGAAGAGATCGAAGATGCGCAGTGGCGCGATCTGGGAATGCCGGAAACGCTATGGGTATGTCGGGTAAAAGAGTTTGGTCCGCTAATTGTCTCTATTGATACCCATGGAAATAACCTGTTCGAACAGAACAAAATTATTTTTAACCAGCGTAAAGAGCTCGTCGCTGATGAAATATGCCAGAACGTAAGCTTTATCAAATAATCTGGGTTATATGAATTGCACGATAATGATGGCGATACGTTTATTGCGATAATAAACAAGGACTCTGGCCGGGGCGGTTCAGGGAACTCCATCCTTATTATTTTCGTTATATACCCAGTGGATTTCGAGTTGCTTTGAGGCGGCAAGAGAGAGAATCCCCAGGAGCTTACTCAAGTAAGTGGCTGGGGTGAACGAACGTAGCCAACAAAGAAGCAACTTGAAAGACGATGGATATAAATAACATCATTATCGTGCCTCCTGCCTGAAGGCTATTTTATGACTAATGCAGCACTGTTACTGGGTGAAGGCTTCACCCTGATGTGCCTCGGCATGGGCTTTGTGCTGGCGTTTCTGTTCCTGCTGATTTTCGCCATCCGCAGCATGTCCGCCGCCGTCAACCGCTTCTTCCCGGAACCGGCTCCCGCGCCGAAGGCCACACCTGCCGCCGCGCCCGCTGACGACTTCGCCCGCTTAAAGCCGGTAATTGTCGCCGCTATTCACCACCATCGCCGCCTTAACCCTTAATTCACGGAGGAATCCATGACCGTTGCCATTACCGATGTCGTCCTGCGCGACGCCCACCAGTCCCTGTTTGCCACCCGCCTGCGCCTCGACGATATGCTCCCCGTCGCCGCGCGGCTCGACGACGTGGGCTACGGCTCCCTCGAATGCTGGGGCGGCGCCACCTTTGACGCCTGCATCCGCTTCCTCGGCGAAGACCCCTGGGTCCGCCTGCGCGAACTGAAAAAGGCCATGCCGAAGACCCCGCTGCAGATGCTGCTCCGCGGCCAGAATCTGCTCGGCTACCGCCACTACGCCGATGACGTGGTGCAGCGCTTCGTTGAGCGCGCCGTTAAAAACGGCATGGACGTGTTCCGCGTCTTCGACGCCATGAACGACCCGCGCAATATGCAGGCCGCCCTGCAGGCGGTGCGCAGCCACGGCGCGCACGCCCAGGGCACGCTCTCCTACACCACCAGTCCGGCTCACACCCTGCAGACCTGGCTCGACCTGACCGAACAGCTGCTGGAAACCGGCGTCGATTCCATTGCGATTAAAGACATGTCGGGCATTCTCACCCCGATGGCCGCCTTTGAGCTGGTGAGTGAAATCAAAAAACGTTATGACGTGAAGCTGCACCTGCACTGTCACGCCACCACCGGGATGGCGGAGATGGCCCTGCTGAAGGCCATCGAGGCCGGCGTCGACGGCGTCGATACCGCCATCTCGTCCATGAGCGCCACCTACGGCCACCCGGCCACCGAGGCGCTGGTGGCGACGCTGGCCGGAACGGAACATGACACCGGGCTGGATATCCTGAAGCTGGAGAGCATCGCCGCGTACTTCCGCGAAGTGCGCAGAAAATACCACGCCTTCGAAGGCCAGCTGAAGGGCACCGACAGCCGTATCCTCGTGGCCCAGGTGCCGGGCGGCATGCTCACCAACCTCGAAGGCCAGCTGAAGCAGCAGAACGCCGCCCACCGTCTGGATGAGGTGCTGGCGGAAATCCCCCGCGTGCGCGAGGACCTCGGCTTTATCCCGCTGGTCACCCCCACCTCGCAGATTGTCGGCACCCAGGCGGTGCTTAACGTCCTCACCGGGGAGCGCTACAAAACCATTGCGAAGGAGACCGCCGGCATTCTGAAGGGCGAGTACGGCCACACCCCGGTGCCGGTCAACGCGGCATTACAGGCCCGCGTGCTGGACGGCGCCGAAGCCATCACCTGCCGCCCGGCGGACCTGCTGAAGCCGGAGCTGGCGGAGCTGGAAGCCGACGTGAAGCGCCAGGCGCAGGAGAAGGGCATCACGCTTGCGGAGAACGCCATCGACGACGTGCTCACCGTGGCGCTGTTCCCGCAGGTCGGCCTGAAGTTCCTTGAGAACCGCCATAACCCGGCGGCCTTTGAGCCGCTGCCGCAGGCGGAAGAGGCAAAACCTGCCGCCGCTCCGGTGAAAGCCGCCGCTTCCGGCGTCTACACCGTGGAAGTGGAAGGGAAAGCCTTTGTGGTGAAGGTCAGCGACGGCGGCGATATCAGCCCGCTGACAGCGGCCGCTCCGGCGGCGCCTTCCGCCCCGGCTCAGGCTGCCGCCCCGGCAGGCGCCGGTACGCCGGTGACCGCGCCGCTGGCGGGCACTATCTGGAAGGTGCTGGCCACCGAGGGCCAGAGCGTGGCCGAGGGCGACGTACTGCTGATTCTGGAGGCCATGAAGATGGAAACCGAAATCCGCGCCGCGCAGGCCGGGACCGTGCGCGGTATCGCGGTGAAATCCGGGGACGCGGTCGCGGTGGGCGACACCCTGCTGGCCCTGGCGTAAGGAAGAGGAACGGAAATGGAAAGTCTGAACGCCCTGATTCAGGGCATGGGGCTGATGCACCTCGGCGGCGGCCAGGCCGTCATGCTGCTGGTGAGCCTGCTGCTGCTGTGGCTGGCCATCGCGAAGAAGTTCGAGCCGCTGCTGCTGCTGCCGATTGGCTTCGGCGGGCTGCTGTCGAATATTCCCGAGGCCGGGCTGGCGCTGACCGCCCTGGAGAGCCTGCTGGCCCATCACGACGCCGGGCAGCTGGCGGTGATTGCGGCGAAGCTTAACTGTACGCCGGACGTTCATGCCATCAAGGAGGCACTGGCCCTGGCGCTGCCGTCGGTGCAGGGGCAGATGGAAGACCTCGCCGTGGATATGGGCTACTCCGCCGGGGTGCTGGCGATTTTTATAAGGTCGCCATCGGCTCGGGCATCGCCCCGCTGGTGATATTTATGGGCGTCGGGGCGATGACCGACTTCGGCCCGCTGCTGGCCAACCCGAGGACCCTGCTGCTGGGGGCGGCGGCGCAGTTCGGCATCTTCGCCACGGTGCTCGGGGCGCTGACGCTGAACTACTTCGGGATTATCAGCTTCACCCTGCCGCAGGCGGCGGCCATCGGCATCATCGGCGGCGCGGACGGGCCGACGGCGATTTACCTCTCCGGGAAACTGGCGCCGGAGCTGCTGGGCGCCATCGCGGTGGCGGCGTACTCGTATATGGCGCTGGTGCCGTTAATCCAGCCGCCGATTATGAAGGCGCTGACCAGCGAGAAGGAGCGGAAAATCCGCATGGTGCAGCTGCGCACGGTGAGTAAGCGGGAGAAGATTCTGTTCCCGGCGGTACTGCTGCTGCTGGTGGCGCTGCTGCTGCCGGACGCGGCGCCGCTGCTGGGGATGTTCTGCTTCGGCAACCTGATGCGCGAGAGCGGGGTGGTGGAGCGCCTGAGCGACACGGTGCAGAACGGGCTGATAAATATCGTGACGATATTCCTCGGGTTATCGGTAGGGGCGAAGCTGGTGGCGGACAAGTTCCTGCAGCCGCAGACGCTGGGGATACTGGTGCTGGGGGTGATTGCGTTCTGCGTGGGGACGGCGGCGGGCGTGCTGATGGCGAAGCTGCTGAACCTGTGCAGTAAGCACAAAATCAACCCGCTGATTGGCTCGGCGGGCGTGTCGGCGGTACCGATGGCGGCGCGGGTGTCGAACAAAGTGGGGCTGGAGTCGGATGCGCAGAACTTCCTGCTGATGCACGCGATGGGCCCGAACGTGGCGGGAGTGATTGGCTCGGCGATTGCCGCCGGGGTGATGCTCAAGTACGTGCTGGCGATGTAGTTCTGTGCTCTTCCCGGAGGCGGCGCGTTGCGCCTGCCCGGGCTACGGGATCGCAGATGACTGTAAACCCGTAGCCCGGGTAAGGCGTTAGCCGCGACCCGGGGATTTTCTGTAAGGAGACTTTGATGAATGAAACCATAGCATTACGTCCTGGCTGCAGGGCGTCGACATCAACAAAGGACGTGGTCGTGGATGACATGCTGGCGTCGCTCAATGAGCTCGAACAGCTGCAACCGGCGCTGAATTTGCTGGCACCCCCCTCAATCGCTCAGGGTAGCCATGATTTCTTTGTCCAGTGTTATGATGCTGGCGTACGGCATGCGCAGGCCCGGGCTTTTGAAACGGTGCCGACGCTGCCTGGTTCGCTGTCACATGAGCGGCAAAGATACGCGCTGCTGTGTGCGGCGGCCGGTCGCCTGGATGCTCTGGGGCAGGCGCTGACGCACAATCGTCTGTGCGATTTGGCCGGTCAGTTTTGTGCTGGCATGGCGGATGTTGATAGCGAAATCCGCAGCGGTTTCTATACCGTGCGTAGCATACCGCTACCGGTTTACCGGCGGCTGCAGCGGGATAATCATTCACATGGCATCTGCCTGCAGCAGGCGCTGCTGCATCTGCTGGCCTGGAAAAGTGATTCCCCCTGGGCGCGGCAGCAGGCCCAGCGGTTGCTCTGGCAGGGCGGCGTTCTGGGAGATAAAGGCGAGTTTGCGCTGATAACGCTGGATGACGAGCTGCGGGAGCGCCAGTTTGCGTGGCCCGGGCTGCGGTCGCTGCTGGCCGTGACCGGGTTTCTGGCGAAATTCCCGGCCGGGCCATTGTTTGCTGATTGAAAGGCGCTCCCCTGGCGGGGAGCCTGTTAATTGGTCGCCGGATATTCCTGGACGGCGATATGCAGCGTAATTTTTTTATCATCGCGCATAATCACCACCGGAATTTCCGAGCCCGGGCGAATCTCTGCGACCTGATCCATGGTTTCCAGGGCGGAAACGGCGGGTTTGTCGTTAACCGAAATAATGACGTCGTTGGCGCGGATCCCTGCCTGGGCCGCCGGGCCTTCCGGCGCAACATCATTCACCACAATCCCCTGCAGCTGATCGATGCCGCCGCCGCCCTGCGCATGCAGCGGCGCAATTTCGCGGCCGCTGATCCCAATATAACCGCGAATAACGCGGCCATCGCGGATCAGCTTATCCATAATCTTGGTTGCCAGTTGGAAAGGGATTGCAAAGCCGATCCCTTCCGGCGTTTCGCCATCGTTGCTTTTATCAAATGACAGGGTGTTGATACCCATCAGCTCACCCAGCGAGTTCACCAGCGCGCCGCCTGAGTTACCGTGGTTGATTGACGCGTCGGTCTGCAGGAAGTTCTGGCGTCCGGTGGGGTTCAGGCCGATACGGCCAGTGGCGCTGATAATGCCCTGGGTAATGGTTTGCCCAAGGTTGTACGGGTTGCCGATCGCCAACACGACGTCACCGATATGTGGCACGCGTTTCGGGTTAATCGGAATGACCGGCAGGCCGCCGCTGGCGTTGATTTTTAACACCGCGAGATCGGTGAGAGTATCCGAGCCGACCAGCAGCGCTTCAAAAACCCGACCATCCTGTAGGGCCACGATAATCTGATCGGCATCGTTGATAACGTGCTTATTGGTCAGGATATAGCCGCGCTGGTCCATGATCACACCGGAACCGAGCGTTAGCTGGTTATGGCTGGTGCTGTTGAGGGCGCGGTTATAGACGTTCACGACCGCCGGGGCGGCGCGGCGAACGGCGGAATTATAGCTGGCAGGGGATTCATCCGCGCTATCGTATTGCGTGGTTGGCGAAAGCTGCCACTGGCGCAACGAAGGCATAACGGCCAGCAGCAGACCGCCGACAATCAAACCAATAAGTATCGAACGTAAAAGCTTTCCAGGCATGATGCAGATATCGTTGATGGATGGACAGGCGCAGCATAACACGTCTTGTCCGGACATCGCACTGCACGCGATGCCCGGAAGGCGAGTTAACGTAGCAGCAGATAGATGCTTTCGCTGCCGCGAATGACGTTCAGCGCAATCACCGTCGGCTTGCTTTCAAGCACTTTTCGCAGTTCGGCAATGGACCGTACGCGCTCGCGGTTGAGGCCAATAATGATGTCGTCTTTATGCAGCCCCGCCTGGGCGGCAGGGCTAGCTTTATCGACATTATCAATGACGACGCCTTTGGTCCCGTCTTTCATCTGACCGTCGCTTAACGATGCGCCCTGCAGTGCTGGCGCGATAAGTTCGGCGCTGGCGGAAGAAGAGGTGCTCTTGTCGAGAGTGACTTCAACTTCTACGGGCTTTCCTTCGCGCAGGAGCCCCAGTTTCACCTTGGTCCCCGGCTCGGTCGTGGCGATGCGGGAGCGCAGTTCGGCGAAGCTGTTGAGCGGCTTGCCGTTCAGGCTGATGATAACGTCGCCAGATTTGATGCCCGCTTTGGCCGACCCGGAATTTGGCAGCACTTCGCTGACGAAGGCGCCGCGCTGGACGTCGAGATTCATCGCTTTGGCGATATCCGCGCTCATTTCCATGCCTTTGATGCCCAGCAGGCCGCGTTTGATTTCACCAAATTGAATTAGCTGCTGGGAGAGGATTTTCGCCATATTGCTGGGGATCGCGAAGCCAATGCCGACGCTGCCGCCGCCGGGGGCCAGAATTGCAGTATTGATACCAATCAGCTCGCCGTTGAGGTTCAGCAGCGCGCCGCCGGAGTTGCCGCGGTTAATCGAGGCATCGGTCTGGATAAAGTTCTCCAGCCCTTCAAGGTTCAGGCCGCTGCGGCCAAGGGCTGAAATAATCCCGGAAGTGGCGGTCTGACCCAGACCAAACGGGTTACCGACGGCGACGGCGAAATCGCCTACCCGCAGCTTATCGGAGTCGGCGATAGCGATTTGCGTCAGATTACTGGGTTTTAACAGCTGCAGCAGGGCGATATCGCTCTGCTCGTCGCTGCCGACCAGTTTGGCATCGAACTCGCGGCCATCGTTAAGCTGGACGCTGATTTTCTGCGCCTGATTAATCACGTGATTATTGGTCAGCACGTAGCCTTTTGCCGCGTCAATGATGACCCCAGAACCCAGGCCTTCAAACGGCTGCGCCTGCTCTTGCGGCGCATTGTCGCCAAAGTACTTCTTCAGCTCTTCCGGCATATTCTGCGCGGGTGACGCGGTGCCCTCAACCTGTACGCTCACCACCGCCGGTAACACTTTTTCCAGCATCGGCGCGAGGCTTGGCAACGCGCCCTGGCCGGGAACCTGTGTCGGTAAAGACGCTGCTGCCGGAGGTAAGGCGGACAACGACAACCCAACGCTTAACGCTAACGCACTTAACAGCAAAGTCTGTTTATTCATTAGATGCTGGCTCTCGTAACCTGAGGTGTATGGGAAACGTCCCGAATGGTCCGATGTTATTGAATTTTCGGCCCGGTAACAATGTGGGCAATAGCTAAATTGTAGCTGGGATGAGAGGTTGAAACGGGCGCAGAGGGTGCGCCCGGAAAATATTTTTACTGGTGTTGGCGGATTAATCGCGCTTTACGCCGCCGCGCAGCAGGCCGGATGCGCCTTCAGAGTAATCGCGCGGCATCTGGACCGGGGCCTGATCGTTGCCCGCTTCAGACTCTTCCAGACGATTACGGAACGGATTGGCGTCCGCCATGCTGTCCGGCAGTAGGTTGCTGGAGCTTTTCGCCATATGCTGATACAGCTGGCGGTAATCATGCGCCATGTTATCCAGCAGCTCTGCGCTCCGGGCAAAGTGGCTTACCAGCTCTTCGCGGTACTCTTCCAGCTCTGCTTTATTCTTTTCCAGTTCAAACTGCAGCGCCTGCTGTTGGCGTAATTTGCGATTGCCAAAACGCATCGCGACGGCGCCGATAATGATGCCGACAACTAGCCCAATTAGCGCGTATTCCCAGGTCATGAACATCTCCCGTTGTTTTGTGGTTCCGTAGGGTGGCTGTGAGGCTCTCCGCCTGCGCCCGATAATGCCACTATAACCGCTAATTCCACAGAAGTGGAATCCTGGCGTATCATCACGTAGTGTAGAGCGGCCTTTTTTTCGTCAATCGTGAGCTATGGCATTACGGTTTTCAAGGAATAACAATTAGATCATGCAAAGCCTGTCCCCAACATCGCGTTACCTTTCCTCTCTCAAGGAGGGGAGCCATCAACCTGACGACGTCCAGCGAGAAGCGGTCAGCCGCCTCGATACGATTTATCAAGAACTGCAGAATAAACCTTCGGTCGCACCGCAAACCGGCGGCGGTCTGCGGGCCAAATTCGGCAAACTGCTGGGCAAGCGCGAACCCGTTGCCGAAACGGTCGCGGTTCGCGGTCTCTATATGTGGGGCGGGGTCGGCAGGGGAAAAACCTGGCTGATGGACCTGTTCTATCAAAGCCTGCCGGGAGAACGCAAACAACGTCTGCATTTTCATCGGTTTATGCTGCGGGTACATGAAGAGTTAACGACGCTGCAGGGGCATAGCGATCCGCTGGAAATTGTTGCGGACCGTTTCAAAGCTGAAACCGACGTGCTCTGCTTCGATGAGTTTTTCGTCTCTGATATCACCGATGCGATGCTGTTGGGCGGTCTGATGAAAGCGCTGTTCGCTCGTGGCATAACCCTGGTGGCGACGTCGAATATTCCTCCTGACGAACTGTACCGGAACGGCCTTCAGCGCGCCCGTTTCCTGCCCGCCATCGACGCCATTAAGCAACATTGCGATATCATGAATGTCGATGCCGGTATTGATTACCGCCTGCGCACGCTAACCCAGGCGCATTTGTGGCTGTCGCCGCTGAACGCTGAGACCCAGCAGCAGATGGATAAACTGTGGCTGGCGCTGGCAGGCGCGAAGCGCGAACAGGCACCGACGCTGGAGATCAACCATCGCCCGCTGCCGACGCTGGGCGTTGAGAACCAGACGCTGGCGGCATCGTTCGCCACGCTGTGCGTGGATGCGCGCAGCCAGCATGACTATATTGCGCTCTCGCGTTTGTTTCATACCGTGATGCTCTTTGACGTTCCGGTGATGACCGGGCTGATGGAGAGCGAAGCGCGGCGCTTTATCGCCCTGGTCGATGAGTTCTATGAGCGCCACGTTAAACTGGTGGTCAGCGCGGCGGTACCGCTTTATGAGATCTATCAGGGCGAGAGGTTAAAATTCGAGTTCCAGCGCTGTTTGTCGCGCCTGCAGGAGATGCAGAGCGAGGAGTATCTGAAGCGAGAACACTTACCGGGGTAAAACCGGGTACAAATCACATAAAGGGGTCGATCTTTGACCCCGACTTCTCTATAATCTTGCGACCCCACGTTACGAGAAGGTTTTTTTCCCAAAACTTTCTATGTGCCGGCATAGGCTATTCGAAGGGGTAGGTTTGCTGGACAATGTCGTGTGAACCTCAACTGACTAAACGTTTGGGTGTTCACCAACGTGTAACTTATTTATTTGGGTAAGCTTTTAATGAAAACTTTTACAGCTAAACCAGAAACCGTAAAACGCGACTGGTATGTTGTTGACGCGACCGGTAAAACTCTGGGCCGTCTGGCTTCCGAACTGGCTCTGCGCCTGCGCGGCAAGCATAAAGCGGAATACACTCCGCACGTTGATACTGGTGATTACATCATCGTTCTGAACGCAGAAAAAGTTGCTGTAACCGGCAACAAGCGCGAAGACAAAATGTACTACCACCACACCGGCCACATCGGTGGTATCAAAGAAGCGACCTTTGAAGAGATGATTGCCCGCCGTCCTGAGCGTGTGATTGAAATCGCGGTTAAAGGCATGCTGCCAAAAGGCCCGCTGGGTCGTGCTATGTACCGTAAGCTGAAAGTTTACGCGGGTAACGAGCACAACCACGCGGCACAGCAACCGCAAGTTCTTGACATCTAATCGGGATTATAGGCAATGGCTGAAAATCAATACTACGGCACCGGTCGCCGCAAAAGTTCCGCAGCTCGCGTTTTCATCAAACCGGGCAACGGTAAAATCGTTATCAACCAGCGTTCTCTGGAACAGTACTTCGGTCGTGAAACTGCCCGCATGGTAGTTCGTCAGCCGCTGGAACTGGTCGACATGGTTGAGAAATTAGATCTGTACATCACCGTTAAAGGTGGTGGTATCTCTGGTCAGGCTGGTGCGATCCGTCACGGTATCACCCGCGCTCTGATGGAGTACGACGAGTCCCTGCGTGGCGAACTGCGTAAAGCTGGTTTCGTTACTCGTGATGCTCGTCAGGTTGAACGTAAGAAAGTCGGCCTGCGTAAAGCACGTCGTCGTCCTCAGTTCTCCAAACGTTAATTGTTTTCTGCTCACGCAGAACAATTTGCGAAAAAACCCGCTTCGGCGGGTTTTTTTATGGATAAATTTGCCATTTTCCCTCTACAAACGCCCCATTATTACCACTTTTTCAGCATTTCCAGAATCCCCTCACCACAACGTCTTCAAAATCTGGTAAACTATCATCCAATTTTCTGCCCAAATGCAGGTGATTGTTCATTTTTTGTTTGGATGACGAACGAAATGAAGTCACGCAAATGGGGTTTTTACATCTGGCTGGCCATGCGTGGTCGGCAGCAGTACAAAAATTCTGAATATACCTGGAGGTTTTCATGGCTGTCGCTGCCAACAAACGTTCGGTAATGACGCTGTTTTCTGGTCCTACTGACATCTATAGCCATCAGGTCCGCATCGTGCTGGCCGAAAAAGGTGTTAGTTTTGAGATAGAGCACGTGGAGAAGGACAACCCGCCTCAGGATCTGATTGACCTCAACCCGAATCAAAGCGTACCGACGCTTGTGGATCGTGAGCTCACTCTGTGGGAATCTCGCATCATTATGGAATATCTGGATGAGCGTTTCCCGCATCCGCCGCTAATGCCGGTTTACCCGGTGGCGCGTGGGGAAAGCCGTCTGTACATGCAGCGTATCGAAAAGGACTGGTATTCGTTGATGAATACCATTCAAACCGGTACCGCTTCTCAGGCTGATACTGCGCGTAAGCAGCTGCGTGAAGAACTACAGGCGATTGCGCCAGTTTTCACCCAGAAGCCCTACTTCCTCAGCGATGAGTTCAGCCTGGTGGACTGCTACCTGGCGCCGCTGCTGTGGCGTCTGCCGGTTCTCGGCGTAGAGCTGGTCGGTGCTGGTGCGAAAGAGCTTAAAGGCTATATGACTCGCGTATTTGAGCGCGACTCTTTCCTCGCTTCTTTAACTGAAGCCGAACGTGAAATGCGTCTCGGTCGGGGCTAAATGATGGATGTATCACAGCTGACGCCGCGTCGCCCGTACCTGTTACGAGCGTTCTATGAGTGGCTGCTGGATAACCAGCTGACTCCGCATCTGGTCGTTGACGTGACTCTGCCGGGCGTAATGGTCCCGATGGAGTACGCTCGCGATGGGCAAATTGTTCTCAATATTGCCCCACGCGCTGTCGGTAACCTCGAGCTGGCCAACGACGAAGTGCGTTTTAACGCGCGCTTCGGCGGCGTGCCGCGCAATGTTTCTGTGCCGATGGCTGCCGTACTGGCGGTTTACGCGCGTGAGAATGGCGCGGGGACCATGTTCGAACCGGAAGCGGCCTATGATGAAGATGTCACTAGCCTGAACGATGACGAAGAGCTGCCTGACAGCGAAACGGTCATGTCGGTGATCGATGGCGATAAGCCGGATAATCATGACGACGATCCTGACGATACGCCGCCACCTCGCGGCGGGCGTCCGGCGCTACGCGTCGTGAAATGATTTTTTCCAGGCCCTTCGGGGCCTGTTTTACTTTCTGCCATTCACAGTGATTACCGTAAAGCAAAGCATCCCCGCTTTAATTCTCTATTTCATACTCTCCGATGCGGGTACGCGGCGCTGATTTCAAACTCCGCTAATAAACTTCATAATTCTACTACACTCCGTGTAGGGCTTCTGGGTTTATTTTATTCCCCTTCCCCCCTCTTTTCATTGTGTATCTGCTACCTGGTATGTCTTTGCTTAAATTATTAAACTGAGTTGTCGATGAGTGAAAGAGCTTGCTGGATCTGTAATAAATGAGGGTGCATCTGAAATTAAAATATTGCGCGAGAAATTTATTTGAATTTATTGAATTTATTGAATTTATTGAATTCATATAATTAATATTCGAGAGTTTGATATGAACTTATTTCTCTTGTAAATGAGTGTTCGGAATGATGGTATTTCATTGCCGCCCAGATAATAAAATATATTAATATTATTTTTATCATGCATGGTGGTTTTATAATTAAAGTCAATGAATATCCATGTTAAGGCCCAAAATCTTCAGGTTCTTGCCATGATTCATTCTTGTTGTTTTTGTTTTCGTGAATGGCAGAAGGATAATTATATTGATTAATTATTGATTAAGCTTCCCTACATTTAAAGTTAATTTTTCTAAGTGTATTTTATTGTACCCTTTAATGTATTGTTCGTTTCGTATTCAAGACGCGCCTTTTCTTTTAAAATGCGTTTATTAGATATATAAATATATTGTACGTTAAGGATTGACTAATGAAAAAAACACTTCTGGCTGCCATTCTGGCAATGAGCGCGACTTCGGCTATTGCTGCTAATCCTACTGCTGTATTAAAAGTAAAGGGTACTTTAACAAACGCAGCATGCACACCCACTCTCGATAATGGTGGTGTGGTGGACTATGGTACGATTAACCTGGGTGAATTATCCGCCACAGCAGTTAATCAACTGGGGCAGAAAAATATCAACCTGACCATTAACTGTACTGCTGCAACCAAATTATCCTGGAATTTGATTGATGAGCGTAGCAGCTCTAATGCTAAATTAACCGTTGAAAATGCCAGCGCTCTTGGTAACTCCCTTGATGACGATCGCATGACTTACGGCGTGGGCAAAGCGGGTAACGTCAATATTGGTTCTTATGGCATGTTCGTAAAAGTTGATGGCGTAACCGCTGACGGCCAAGGTGTGACCGCTATTAGCACTGATTATTATGATTCAGGTGTTAAGTGGGCCAAGAGCGCCGATGGTATCACAGCAGGCTCTTTCCGCGACTTTTCTGTTGCGGCCTTTGGTTCTTCTAGCACACCGGTTGCATTCAAAACCGCGACGTTCCCACTGGTAACGTCTCTGGCTATTCAAAATACCAGCACGCTGGCTATTACTGATGACACTGCGATGGATGGTGAGCTAACTATCAGCCTGCGTTATCTGTAATTCTTGATATCATAGACTATTAATAAAATGGGAGCGACTATTTTGGGCTGCTCCCATTTTTATTGTCCTGGTTAACACGGGGCGTGAATTATCCAAGGGGTTTGTTTTGCGCTTTTTTAATTATTCATCAGCCAAAATTATTATTTTTTCTATTTTCTATTTTGCCTCACTCTCTGTTTTTGCTGAGGGGATGGTGCCGGAAACAAGTTTATTAGTGATTGATGAGGCGACTCACAGTGGCACAATGAACGTGAAAAATACGGATGCGCACCCCGCATTATTGTATACAACGGTTATTGATTTGCCTGATGAAAGTAAGGATTTGAAGCTGATACCTACGCAACCCGTCGTTCGCGTAGAACCCGGGCAAACGCAACAAGTCCGTTTTATTCTGCAGAATAATAACCCATTGGCCGTCGAACATTTTAAACGCGTGACGTTTGAAGGCATTCCGCCAAAAAGTGAAAATAAAAGAATTAAAATTGGCTTCAATATTCGTCAGGATTTACCCGTGCTGATTCGTCCTGCGAGCCTTGCCGTTGTGACGGATGCGTGGAAGTATCTGCAGTGGTCAGGCTCAGGAAATACTGCAAAAGTCATCAATCCTGATAAATATGTTGTTCGTCTGGCTCCTGAGATAGTTTTTCTACCATCTGGTACGAAGGGGCATATTAGTAAAAGTTACATCTTGCCAGGAGAAACTTTGAATATCACCGTTTCAAAAAATATTAATGGTGATAATAAAGTTCAATTCTATCCGGCTAGCCGCTATGGTATTGAAGTGCCTAGTTTTATTTCGGACCTGAATGCAAAATAAGAAGCGTCTATGTTTAAAAAACGCCGTCTTACTTCTCGCTCCTGTGCGTCATTGTATGGAATCTTGCCGCTGGCTGCACTCTGTTCCGTTGATGTACTAGCCAAAGAGATAACGTTTGATACTGAGATGATTCAGTCACGCGGATTGAATGTCAATCTCAACCGTTATTTTGCGCGTGCTCCACGCTTTCTCCCCGGTCCGCATTCCGTGCGGGTGAAGATTAACGGTAAGGATAAAGGAACCGTCGCGGCACGTTTTGGTGAGGATGGTACGCTGTGCGTTGATGGTGATTTTATTGAGTTTTCCGGATTAATGCCGGTCCCCCTGAAAAAAAATGAAGAGTGCCATGACATCGTCAATGACTACGCGCAGGCGGTAGTGAAAGCCTTGCCTGGTCAGGAAATGATCGAACTGTATCTCCCGCCGGAGGCGCTGAATGGGATGAATGGTGATATCAAAAGCTTTCAGCACGGCGGAATAGCTGGATTGCTCAACTATGACCTGTTCAGTACCCGCAGCGAATATGGTGGCAGCGATACCAGCCTCTATTCTCAGGCCAGTCTGGAAGGTGGCATAAACATTAGCGACTGGTCGTTGCGTAGCCGCTATATCCTTACCGACGATAATGGCGATAAGAATGTTGAAAGTGTTTATACCTTTGCCGAGCACGTTTTTGACGCCTTGAAGATGACTGCGCAGGTCGGGGAGATCAATGTCAGCTCATATGTCCTGAGTGGAGCCCCGATTGTTGGCGTGCAACTGATGCCTACCCGAGCTTTGCAGGGCAGCGGAAGCGGCGTCAGCGTTTCAGGAATGGCGCATAATGCTCAGGCGCGCGTGGAGGTTCGTCAGAGCGGACGACTTCTCTACAGCATGCTGGTTCCGGCAGGACCGTTCACGCTCGATGATGTACCAATAGCGAGCACTAATGTGGAACTGGAGGTGACGGTTATTGAATCCGATGGTTCAAGCAATCGCTTTATTGTTCCAGCCGCATCCGTCACGGCGCGGAAGCTTTCCCGACCGCAGGGTCTGGCCGTCTCTTTTGGTCAGATACGCGATATTAAAGGGGATTATGAAAATCCCTGGGTGTTTAATCTCTCTGACGGTTGGCGCATATTGCCTCGGCTGAATCTGCTGGCTTCTGGTGCGGCGACGAAAAATTACCTTGGCGGCGGCGCCCATACAGAATACCTGCTTACCGATAACTGGAGTGCCTCCACCAGCGTGGCTGCAAGCCAGGGAAAATTCGGCGAGAAAAATAGCGGAGTGAAAACTGAGCTACAGAGTTCACTTAAGCTGGCAGAATCTTTAAGTATGTCAGCGAGCGCGGCGCATTTTAGCCCCGGCTATCGCGAGCTGACTGACGCGCTGAACGATGATTTTCAGCCTTATAGTAATACGTATTCCACCAGTTTGGCCTGGTTTACGCCGCTTGGGGGGGCATTTAGCGCCGGTTTTAGTTACAACCAAAGCAGAGGTGAGGGTAATGATTCCCGCTACCTGTTGCTTTCATGGGGCAGGAGCTTCGAACGAGCCACCGTTTCTGCGAACTGGCAGAGAGCAATGGGGAACAAAGACGGGAGACAGGATGATGACCTGATCTACGTTAACCTGAGCATTCCGTTTGGCGGTTCGCAGCACGTCAGTAGCTATATGCGTAAACAGGGCAACCGTAACAGCTACGGCGTGCAGAACTCTGGCGCACTGTCACCGGATTCTTACTACTATATCTCCGTCGATCGGGACAGGGGAGAGAGTGAGAATAGCGTTAACGGCAACCTGAGCACTAACTTACATTACACTCGATTAGGCATTGGCGGCGGGAGCGTGGGTTCGCGCCAGCGTAATTATAATGCCACGCTCTCAGGTGGGGTTGCGGCGCATAAAAGCGGCGTCACCTTCACGCCTTATACCATTCGGAATACGTTTGCCATTGCAAAACTGAATGAATCGAAAGCTGGCGTTGAAATCAGTACTCCGCAGGGGACGGTCTGGACCGATTATTGGGGGCAGGCTGTTATCCCTGGGTTGAATGAGTGGCGTAATTCGCGCATTGAAATTAACGCGAACAAGCTGCCTGCGAGTATGACGCTGGCAAATGGAACAAAGTATGTGGCAGCTGCGCATGCTTCGGTGAGCGAAGTCGGTTTTAAAGTCCTGAATAATCGTCGGGTGATGATCCGCGTTAAGCGTGCGGATAACAGGGCGCTGGATAAGGGATTATCCATCGTTGATGAGAAGGGCAATTATATTGTCACCAGCGTGGATGACGGGCATGTTTTCCTTAATGAGGCTGGCCAGCTTTCGGCACTGTATGCCATGGACGACAATAATAACCGACTGTGCAAGATTGATTACATCTTAAGCAATAAGAGGGATGAAGACGCATTTTACGAAGAGGTGGACGGCGTATGTCGATGAATCAGTGGGTAGGGATGCTGTTATCTGCGGGAATGTTGCTGTCAGGTGCTGTTCGTGCCGAAGAGTGCCAGATTACGCTTTCCCGGACAAAAATTGATTATAACCAGATACGCCGTGATGACATTGTTTCCACTACCCAGAATTGGCACAAACTGTCTGAGTGGGAAGTGAATGTGAATGTTTCCTGTTCTGAAATGCATCAGATGGCGGTGCTGGTTCAGGGGGCTGCTGGCGAGAAAGGTCGCTTGTTGTTTGGCACTCGCGGTGGGGTTGGGCTTAAGGTTGAAAATATTACCGTTGATGGCAAGTCCTACAGCGCTGGAAAAACAGCGGACCAGCTGAACTTTACGCCGGAAAGCGGGACACCATCTCCGCTATATGTGCGAAACAATGAGGCGGTAATCGCCGTAGAAAATAATGTCGTGCCGAAAGGGAAGCAAATGAGTTTTCGCGTGATGCTGTTCCCGGTGCTCAACGAGAGTATGTTCAGTGGAAACACCGATAACACAACAATTGAAGCGGATATCGCCTGGCGACTGCTAATCAAATAGCACTTAGCTAAATGCTAAACGCCGGACGATTTTCTCATCCGGCGTTTTGTTTTTTTACACTTCCAGGTAGTTCAGGATCCCGTCAGCCGCTTTACGGCCTTCGGCAATCGCCGTCACCACCAGATCGGAACCGCGAACGATGTCGCCACCGGCGAAGATTTTCGGGTTGCTGGTCTGGAAGGCGTTGTCGCTGCCTTCCGGCGCAATCACGCGGCCCTGAGAATCCAGCTCGACGCTGTGCTTCGCCAGCCATTCCATGCTGTGTGGGCGGAAACCAAACGCCATGACCACGGCATCGGCGGGTACCACATGCTCAGAACCGGCCACGATTTCCGCGCGGCGGCGGCCTTTCGCATCCGGCTGGCCCATCTCCGTACGCGCCATCTTCACGCCGCAGACTTTACCGTTGGCATTCACTTCAATGCCCAGCGGTTGAACGTTGAACTGGAACTCCACGCCTTCTTCACGCGCGTTTTTCACTTCGCGCTTCGATCCCGGCATGTTCTCCTCATCACGGCGATAGGCGCAGATGACGTGGGTGGCGTTCTGGCGAATCGAGGTACGCACGCAGTCCATTGCGGTGTCGCCACCGCCAAGAACCACGACGCGCTTACCTTCCATGCTGACGTACGGTTCGTCCGCCGTTTCGCCAAAGCCCATGATCTGCTTGGTATTGGCGATCAGGAACGGCAGCGCATCAAAGACCCCGCTGGCGTCTTCGTTTTCCAGCCCGCCGCGCATAGACTGATAGGTCCCGACGCCGAGGAACACCGCATCGTAATCTTTCAGCAGATCGTCGAGCTGCACATCACGGCCCACTTCGACATTGAGTTTGAACTCGATGCCCATACCGGTGAAGATCTCGCGACGGCGGGTCATCACCTCTTTTTCCAGCTTAAACGCCGGAATACCAAAGGTCAGCAGACCGCCGATTTCCGGATGGCGATCGAAAACCACCGCCTTCACACCGTTGCGGGTCAACACGTCGGCGCATGCCAGGCCCGCCGGACCCGCGCCGATAATGGCGACGGTTTTACCGGTTTGCTTTACGCCGGTAAGGTCGGGGCGCCAGCCCATTTCGAACGCTTTATCGTTGATATAGCGTTCGATGTTGCCGATGGTGACCGCGCCGAACTCATCGTTCAGCGTACAGGAACCCTCGCACAGGCGGTCCTGCGGGCAAACGCGCCCGCAGACTTCCGGTAGGGTATTGGTCTGATGCGACAGCTCCGCCGCTTCAAAAATACGCCCTTCATTAGCCAGCTTCAGCCAGTTCGGGATGTAGTTATGCACCGGGCACTTCCATTCGCAGTACGGGTTGCCGCAGGACAGGCAGCGGTCCGCCTGTGCTTTGGCCTGGCCTTCTGAAAACGGCTCGTAAATTTCCACAAATTCAATTTTACGGATCTTCAGCGCTTTCTTTGGCGGATCAACTCGCTGTAAGTCGATAAATTGATAGACATTCTGACTCATCTTAACCCCTTACTGCGCCTGCACCCGCAGCTCAGCTGCGGAACGACTACGGTGACCCAACAGTGCTTTAACATCGCTGGACTTCGGTTTAACCAGCGCAAACTTCGCTGAGAAGGCCGGCCAGTTCGCCAGGATCTCTTCGCCGCGCTGCGAGCCGGTAAGCTGCACGTGCTCGGTAATCAAACCGCGCAGGTGCTCTTCATGGATGGCCAGAGAGTCAACGTCCAGCACTTCTACCAGTTCAGGGTTCACGCGTTTGCGGAAGTCGCCATCTTCATCCAGAACGTAACCAAAGCCGCCGGTCATGCCTGCGCCAAAGTTGACGCCGGTTTTGCCCAGCACGCAGACGATGCCGCCGGTCATGTATTCACAGCCGTTGTCGCCGATACCTTCGACGACGGTGATAGCCCCGGAGTTACGCACTGCGAAACGCTCGCCCGCACGGCCCGCAGCATACAAGCGACCGCCGGTCGCGCCGTACAGGCAGGTGTTGCCGATGATGCTGGCTTCGTGGCTGCGGAAGGCCGAGCCTACCGGAGGACGAATGGCGAGCAGGCCGCCGGCCATCCCTTTGCCCACGTAGTCGTTCGCGTCGCCGGTCAGATGCAGCTCGACGCCGCCTGCATTCCACACGCCGAAGCTCTGGCCCGCAGTACCGCTAAAGTGGGCGATAATTGGGTCGGCAGCGAGCCCCTGGTCGCCGTGGGTCTGGGCGATATAACCGGACAGCGATGCGCCAACGGAGCGGTCGGTGTTGCGGATATCGAACCAGAACGTTTTGCTCTGCTTGCTGTCAACAAACGGTTTCGCCTGCTGCAGCAGCTGCGCGTTGAGTACGCCATTGTCGAACGGCGGGTTGTTCTCCGTGCAGTACAGCGCTTTGCCTGGATGCGGCTCTGCGGTTTCCAGCAGTTTGCTCAGATCCAGTTTCTGCTGCTTGGCGGTAAATCCGTCCAGCTCTTTCAGCAGGTCGGTGCGGCCAATCAGATCCACCAGACGCTTCACGCCCAGCTGCGCCATCAGCTCGCGCGTTTCGCGGGCGATGAATTCAAAGTAGTTGGTCACTTTAAACGGCAGACCGTGATAATGGTTCTTACGCAGTTTGTCATCCTGGGTTGCTACGCCGGTTGCGCAGTTGTTCAGGTGGCAAATACGCAGATACTTACAGCCCAGCGCGACCATTGGGCCGGTACCGAAGCCGAAGCTCTCAGCCCCGAGGATGGCCGCTTTGATGATATCAAGGCCGGTTTTCAGGCCGCCGTCCACCTGCAGACGAATTTTGTGGCGCAGCCCGTTGGCAACCAGCGCCTGCTGTGTTTCCACCAGTCCCAGTTCCCACGGACAGCCCGCGTACTTCACTGAAGAGAGCGGGCTGGCGCCGGTGCCGCCGTCATAGCCGGCGATAGTGATTAAATCCGCGTAAGCTTTTGCAACGCCGGTGGCGATAGTCCCGACGCCCGGTTCAGAAACCAGCTTCACGGAGATCATCGCTTTCGGGTTGACCTGCTTCAGGTCGAAAATCAGCTGCGCCAGATCCTCGATAGAGTAAATATCGTGGTGCGGCGGCGGGGAGATCAGCGTCACGCCCGGCACTGAATAGCGTAGTTTAGCGATGTACGGCGTCACTTTATCACCCGGCAACTGGCCGCCTTCGCCAGGCTTCGCGCCCTGAGCGACTTTAATCTGGATAACGTCGGCGTTGACCAGATAAGCCGGGGTTACGCCGAAGCGGCCGGAAGCAACCTGCTTAATGCGCGACACTTTATTGGTGCCATAGCGCGCTGGGTCTTCGCCGCCTTCGCCGGAGTTGGAGTTACCGCCGATGCTGTTCATCGCTTCCGCCAGCGCTTCGTGCGCTTCGGGGCTCAGCGCGCCGATAGACATCGCCGCGGTATCGAAGCGTTTAAACAGTTCGCTGGCCGGTTCAACGTCGTCCAGGCTCACCGTGGTTCCGTCCGGCGTCACGGCCAGCAGATCGCGCAGCGTTGCCGCCGGGCGCTCGTTAACCAGCTTCGCGTACTGCTGGTAATCGCTGTATTCGCCGCTTTGTACCGCTTGTTGCAGGGTACGCACCACGTCCGGGTTGTAGGCGTGATATTCGCCGCCGTGGACGTACTTCAGCAGGCCGCCCTGGTCCAGCGGTTTACGCGCCAGCCAGGCACGTTTCGACAGGTTCAGCAGATCCTGCTGGAAGTCATCGAAGCTCGCGCCGCCGATGCGGCTGACAACGCCCTGGAAGCACAGGTCTGAGACGTCGCGATGCAGGCCGACTGCTTCAAACAGCTTCGAGCAGCGATAGGACGCAATAGTCGAAATCCCCATCTTCGACATGATTTTATACAGGCCTTTGTTGATGCCGTTACGATAGTTCAGCATCACCGCGCGGTACGCTTTGTCGATGGCTTTGTTATCCACCAGCTTCGCCAGGGTTTCATAGGCGAGGTACGGATAGATAGCCGTCGCACCGAAGCCGAGCAGCACGGCAAAATGGTGCGGATCGCGGGCGCTGGCGGTTTCGACAATAATGTTGGCATCGCAGCGCAGGCTCTTGTCGACCAGCCGGGTCTGAATCGCGCCTACCGCCATCGGAGCCGGTACCGGCAGACGGTTTTTCGCGATGTTGCGGTCAGAGAGCACCAGCAGAACGGTACCGTTACGCACCATCTGTTCGGCTTTATCGCACAGCGCCTTCACGGTTTCAGCCAGCGTGGTTGCGGTGGCATCAAAAGTGATATCCAGGACGTCGGCGCGATAGTGCTCCTCTTCCATGGTGGTCAGCTGTTTAAAATCGGAGTACAGCAGAATCGGCGATTTGAAGCTCAGGCGGTGCGCCTGGCCTTCCGCTTCGCAGAAGACGTTCATTTCACGGCCGATGCTGGTGGCCAGCGACATGACGTGCGCTTCGCGCAGCGGGTCGATCGGCGGGTTGGTCACCTGCGCGAATTGCTGGCGGAAGTAATCGTAAATGATACGCGGCTGGCTGGAGAGCACGGCAAATGGGGTATCGTCGCCCATTGAGCCGACCGCCTCCTGGCCGTTTTCACCCAGTACGCGCAGGACGGAGTCCAGCTCTTCAGCGCTGTAGTTAAACTGTTTCTGGTAACTGGCGAGGGTATCATCGTCCAGTTGGCGGCTACCGACCTCTTCATCCGGCAGATCTTCGAATGGCACCAGGCGACGGACGTTTTTCGCCATCCACTCTTTATACGGGTGGCGGCTTTTCAGATCGTTGTCGGTTTCCGCGGAGTGCAGAATACGCCCCTCGCGGGTATCAATAACCATTAGCTCGCCCGGGCCGACGCGGCCTTTTTCGACCACTTCATCCGGCTGGTAATCCCAGATACCGACTTCGGAAGCGCAGGTGATGAGCTTATCTTTAGTGATGACGTAGCGTGCCGGGCGCAGACCGTTACGGTCGAGATTACAGGCGGCATAGCGACCGTCGGACATGACGATGCCCGCCGGGCCGTCCCACGGCTCCATATGCATGGAGTTAAAGTCGAAGAACGACCGCAGGTCTGGGTCCATATCCGGGTTGTTTTGCCAGGCTGGCGGCACCAGCAGGCGCATGGCGCGGATGATATCCATCCCGCCCGCCAGCAGCAGCTCCAGCATGTTATCCATGGAGCTGGAGTCAGAGCCGGTTTCATTGACGAACGGTGCAGCGTCGTGGAGGTCCGGGATCAGTGGCGTCTGGAACTTATAGGTTCGGGCGCGGGCCCATTGGCGGTTGCCGGTGATGGTGTTGATCTCGCCGTTGTGCGCCAGATAGCGGAACGGCTGCGCCAGCGGCCAGCGCGGCACGGTGTTGGTGGAAAAGCGCTGGTGGAACAGGCAGATTGCCGACTCCAGGCGCAGGTCCGCGAGGTCCAGGTAGAAGCGCGGCAGATCCGCCGGCATACACAGACCTTTATAAATGTTGACCAGGTTCGACAGGCTGCAGACGTAGAAATCTTTATCTTCCTGCAGACGCTTTTCGATACGGCGACGCGCGATGAATAAACGGCGCTCCATGTCGCGCGGACGCCAGCCAGCCGGGGCGTTCACAAAGATTTGTTCAATACGGGGCAGCGAGGAGAGGGCGATTTCACCGAGAACGCCTTCATTGGTTGGCACATCGCGCCAGCCGACGATAGACAGCGTTTCGCGTTGAAGTTCTTCTTCGACGATGCGGCGCGCCGCTTTGGCCAGATCAGGATCCTTATTAAGGAACAGCATCCCAACGGCGTAATTTTTGGCTAAACGCCAGCCGCGCTCTTCCGCAACAATTCGGAAGAAACGATCGGGTTTTTGTAGCAGCAAGCCACAACCGTCGCCGGTTTTTCCATCGGCAAGAATTGCGCCGCGGTGCTGCATTCGGGCCAGTGCGTGTATAGCGGTTCGCACTACCTTGTGGCTAGGTTCGCCTTCTATGTGGGCGATCAGGCCGAAACCACAGTTATCCCTCTCAAGGGATTTATCGTACAACATATCAGTGAACCTCCCCAGGCTCTACGGGATACCCTCCGATACCGATTGCGCACGGGCACAGAAAGAGTATGGCGACGGGGTTTACACCTCGCATTCGCCCTCTTTAAATCCTTTTCGCGTCGGTACACAAGTTTGAGGACTTGCTGTTAAGAGGGAATCTCAATTACTGCATAAATATGATGAGCAGAGCGCTCATCCAGAAAGCTTCCAGCGGATTCCCAACTTATCGGGAATCCACACATACGTCAAATGGCAATCTTATTTATACAAAAATGTGCTATACAACATCTAATATAATGATTTTTAAGAAAATAATGGCCTTTTGAATGCTGGTGAGGCGTAGGGAACGACTTGATCGAGTGTGATCTGTCTCACTATATCGACGGCACGGTATTATCGTTCTGTGCTGAACTGTTTATTTATTGCAGTTTTTTAAACTGGTTTTTGTTTAATTAAAAGTGACTAATACTGTTTTATGCCCTGGTAAAGATAATGGCAAATCAGAGGTTATATATAAGGAAAAGTCATTACCATGAAGGTGAATTAAATTGCAGTTATCTTGATTGTTTATGCAATGAGATAAGCGGCCGCGTTGACGATTGATCCAGGTCATCGCCGTCGGTAGCTAAAAATGGCAGGCTTGGCCCCTTTCTTAAGGCCGGTCTATCAGATTATGCAGTTACAAAAATTAGTCAATATGTTTGGTGGGGATCTTATGCGCCGATACGGTGAAAAGGTTCATAAACTGACGCTGCATGGTGGATTTAGCTGCCCAAATCGCGATGGCACCATTGGCCGCGGCGGCTGTACGTTCTGTAATGTCGCCTCTTTTGCTGATGAAGAACAGCAGCACAGCTCGATCGCTGAACAGCTGGCCCATCAGGCGCAGCGGGTTAATCGCGCCAAACGCTACCTGGCCTATTTCCAGGCTTATACCAGCACCTTTGCCGAGGTACAGGTGCTGCGCTCCATGTATCAGCAGGCGGTCAGCCAGGCTAATATCGTCGGGCTCTGCGTGGGCACTCGCCCGGACTGCGTCCCTGGAGCGGTATTGGATCTGCTGTCTGAATATCGGCAGCAGGGTTATGAAGTCTGGCTCGAGTTGGGTTTACAAACCGCGCACGATAAAACGCTGCGCCGAATTAATCGCGGCCACGATTTTGCCTGCTACCAGCGTACAGCCCGCCTGGCGCGCGAGCGGGGTCTCAAAGTGTGCAGCCACCTTATTGTTGGCCTGCCGGGCGAAGGGCAGAGCGAATGCCTTGAGACACTAAAACAGGTGGTAGAGACCGGCGTAGACGGCATTAAGCTACATCCACTTCATATTGTGAAGGGCAGTATTATGGCCAGGGCGTGGCAGGCCGGAAGGTTGAACGGTATTGATCTGGCGGACTATACGGTCACCGCAGGCGAGATGATCCGTCATACCCCGGCAGAGGTGATTTATCACCGTATTTCCGCCAGCGCCCGACGTCCTACGCTGCTGGCGCCGCTGTGGTGTGAGAACCGGTGGACCGGGATGGTTGAGCTGGATAAATATCTCAATGAATATGGCGTCCAGGGGTCAGCTATTGGTCGTTGCTGGAGATCTCCGGCCGCTGCCGAATAACGTCATCGCCAGCTGCATTCCGGCTAACTGCTACCCGCAGGCAGGCGCGTAACTACAATCCTTCCCGCATTTTTCGCACAACTTACAGCGTCTTGCTCAGAATTGAGTATTATTGTGCGAAGTTGTCGCGAAGGAATCCCTTATGAAGCAAATCCGTATGCTGGCGCAGTATTATGTTGATCTGATGATGAAGCTGGGTCTGGTGCGCTTTTCCATGCTGCTGGCCTTTGCGCTGGTGGTGCTGGCGATCGTCGTGCAGATGGCCGTAACTATGGTGCTGCACGGCCAGGTGGAAAGTATTGATGTGATCCGCTCTATCTTCTTTGGCTTGCTGATTACCCCGTGGGCGGTCTATTTCCTGTCGGTGGTGGTTGAGCAACTGGAAGAGTCCCGGCAGCGTCTTTCGCGGCTGGTGGAGAAACTGGAGGAGATGCGCGAGCGCGATCTCAAGCTGAATGTGCAGCTTAAGGATAATATCGCCCAGCTTAACCAGGAAATCGGCGAACGTGAAAAAGCTGAAGCGGAACGTGAAACGACGCTTGAGCAGCTGAAAGTTGAGATGAAGGAACGTGAAGAAACGCAAATTCAGCTTGAACAGCAATCTTCCTTTCTGCGCTCCTTCCTTGACGCTTCACCGGACCTGGTTTTCTATCGTAATGAAGATAAAGAGTTTTCAGGCTGTAACCGCGCCATGGAACTGCTGACCGGTAAAAGCGAAAAACAGCTTATTCATCTGAAGCCACAGGATGTCTACAGCGAAGAGGTGGCGGAGAAGGTGCTGGAGACGGATGAGAAAGTCTTCCGCCATAACGTCTCGCTCACCTACGAGCAGTGGCTGGATTATCCGGACGGGCGCAAGGCCTGCTTTGAAATTCGCAAAGTGCCCTATTATGACCGCGTCGGTAAGCGGCGCGGCCTGATGGGGTTCGGTCGTGATATTACGGAACGTAAGCGCTATCAGGACGCGTTGGAGCGGGCCAGCCGCGATAAGACCACCTTTATCTCAACGATTAGCCACGAGCTGCGTACGCCGCTTAACGGCATTGTTGGGCTGAGCCGAATCCTTCTCGATACCGACCTGACCGACGAACAGGAAAGATACCTGAAAACCATCCACGTCTCAGCGGTAACGCTGGGCAATATCTTCAATGATATTATTGAGATGGATAAGATGGAGCGGCGTAAAATTCAGTTGGATAACCAGCCGGTGGACTTTACCGGCTTCCTGGCCGACCTCGAAAACCTCTCCGGTCTGCAGGCGCAGCAGAAAGGGCTGCGCTTTGTGCTGGATCCTTCGCTTCCGCTGCCGCATAAAGTGATCACCGACGGAACGCGTTTACGCCAGATCTTGTGGAATCTTATCAGTAACGCCGTGAAGTTTACCCCGCAGGGTGGAAACGTGAATGTCCGCGTGCGCTATGACGAAGGAGACATCCTGCACTTTGAAGTGGAGGATTCAGGCATTGGCATCCCTGAAGCGGAACAGGATAAAATTTTCGCCATGTATTACCAGGTGAAAGATAGCCAGGGCGGCAAGCCAGCGACAGGTACCGGCATCGGCCTCGCCGTGTCGCGGCGTCTGGCGCGGAATATGGGCGGCGACATTAGCGTTGCCAGCCTCCCGGGTAAAGGCGCGACTTTTACGCTTACCGTACACGCTCCGGCCGTGGCTGAAGAGGTTGAAGACACGCTGGCGGAAGATGAAATGCCATTACCTGCGCTGAACGTGCTGCTGGTGGAAGATATTGAGCTCAACGTGATCGTGGCGCGCTCGGTACTGGAGAAGCTGGGCAATAGCGTGGATGTGGCGATGACCGGTAAGGCTGCGCTGGAGATGTTTGTACCCGGCGAGTACGATCTGGTTCTGCTTGATATTCAACTGCCGGATATGACTGGACTCGATATTTCTCGTCAGCTGAAACAACGCTTTGCCGCCGATGAGCTCCCGCCGCTGGTGGCGCTTACCGCTAACGTCCTGAAGAACAAGAATGAGTATCTGGAAGCGGGAATGGATGATGTTCTGAGCAAGCCGTTATCGGTTCCGGCATTAACCGCGATTATCAAAAAATTCTGGGATGCGCCGGAAGAGGAGGAGAATGAGATGCCATCTGTAGATATCAGTAAATCGGCTTCCGTACTGGATATTCCGATGCTTGAGCAGTATATCGAACTGGTAGGGCCGAAGCTGATTAATGACGGTCTGGCCGTTTTTGAAAGAATGATGCCGGGCTACCTGGCGGTCCTGGAATCCAATTTAACCGCTCGCGACCAGAAAGGCATTGTCGATGAGGGTCATAAGATTAAAGGGGCTGCGGGCTCAATCGGTTTGCGCCATATCCAGCAGTTAGGGCAGCAGATTCAAACGCCGGATTTACCTGCGTGGTCGGATAACGTGGGTGAATGGGTTGAAGAGATGAAATCAGAGTGGCAAAACGATGTCGCGGTGCTGAAAGCGTGGGTCGCGGCGGCAGATAAAAAATGACCCCGGATAAACCGGGGTGCGCGAATACTGCGCCAACACCAGGGAACTGGTCGTTACGCCAGAATCATTTGAGTGATTTTTTTACACGGCGCAACCTGAGGATTTGGCTTACTCGCTCATTAAGATAGCAAACCTTAAATAGTTTGTTACATGAAACAGTAAAATATGTGAAGCATAGCGAGTAATTCAAAATTTTTGACTGCTTTCATAAACTTGTACTAAGGGGCTGATGTGATGAAGAAAATTGGTGTGGTGCTGAGCGGCTGCGGCGTTTATGACGGAAGCGAAATTCATGAAGCCGTTATTACTCTGCTGGCTATTGCCCGCAGCGGCGCTCAGGCTATCTGCTATGCGCCTGATAAAGCGCAAACCGATGTTATCAATCACCTGACCGGCGAAGCGCAGGCGGAAAGCCGTAATGTGCTCGTGGAAGCGGCGCGTATCGCGCGCGGAGAGATTCAGCCTTTAGCAAACGCACGGGCGGATGCGCTGGACGCGCTGATTGTGCCCGGAGGTTTTGGCGCGGCAAAGAACCTCAGCAGCTTTGCTGCGCAGGGAAGTGAATGTGAAGTGGATAGCGATCTTAAGACACTGGCGCTGGCGATGCATCAGGCGGGTAAACCGTTGGGCTTTATCTGTATCGCTCCGGCGCTGTTGCCGAAAATATTTTCTATTCCGCTACGCGTAACTATTGGTACCGATCTTGATACCGCCGATGCGGTAGAGGAGATGGGGGCCGAACATGTGCCTTGCCCGGTCGACGACATTGTGGTTGATGAAGACAACAAAGTGGTGACGACTCCCGCGTATATGCTGGCGCAGAACATCGCCGAAGCGGCGAGCGGCATTGAAAAACTCGTTTCTCGCGTATTGGTTCTGACGGCATGACATTTCGCTTTTCGCCGTTGCGCTTGATTAAACGTTTTTTCCTGAGGCTACTGCTGGCTTGCGCGGTGCTATGGGGCGGCGGGGTTGCTCTGTTTAGCATCGTCCCCGTCCCGTTTTCAGCGGTGATGCTGGAGCGGCAGCTCGGCGCATGGCTCTCAGGGAATTTTCATTACATCGCCCATTCCGATTGGGTGGGCATGGATGAAATTTCTCCGTGGATGGGGCTGGCGGTTATTGCCGCGGAAGACCAGAAATTCCCGGAGCACTGGGGGTTTGACGTCCCAGCGATTGAGAAGGCGCTGGCGCACAATGAACGCAATGAGAACCGCATCCGCGGTGCATCAACCCTGTCGCAGCAGACGGCAAAAAACCTGTTCCTGTGGGATGGTCGCAGCTGGCTAAGGAAAGGGCTGGAGGCGGGGCTGACCGTTGGCATTGAGACGGTCTGGAGCAAAAAGCGGATCCTCACCGTTTATCTGAATATTGCTGAGTTTGGTGAAGGGACGTTTGGCGTTGAAGCTGCATCGCAGCGCTATTTTCACAAACCGGCCAGTAGATTAACGGCTGCTGAAGCCGCGCTTTTAGCGGCGGTCTTGCCTAATCCCATTCGCTTTCGCGCTGACGCGCCGTCAGGTTATATTCGCAGCCGCCAGGCGTGGATCCTGCGCCAGATGAGGCAATTAGGTGGGGAAGGGTTTATGCGGGCGAATCAGCTACATTGATGATTTCACGGCTCAGTACCCCGGAAGGCGCGCTGCGACCGGGGGAGTGAAATCTAATCCTCATCAAACCCGGCGTTGAACAGCGCGATAACCGCTGCCAGCGCCTCCACTTCTTGCGGGCCGTTAGCTTCAATCTCAATCTGACGCCCTTTAGCTGAGTCAAGCATCAGCAGGGCAATTACGCTATTCGCTTCAGCTTCAGTTCCTTCATCATTGCGCAGCAGCACTTCAGCATCATAGTTCTGCATTAATTCAAACAGCTTCATCGCCGGGCGAGCGTGCATGCCCAGCTTATTGGTGATTTCAACGGTTTGCTTAACGGTCATGATTTGCGTTTTTCCAGCGTCCGATGACGAGACTGCACGTTCTTGCCGCGCGAGCGGAAGTAGTCAGCCAGCTGTTCGGCGATGTAAACCGAACGGTGTTTACCACCGGTACAACCAATGGCCACCGTCAGATAGCTGCGGTTATTGGTCTCCAGCATAGGTAACCATAGCTCAAGATAGCTGCGGGTCTGGTAGATAAAATTGTGAACTTCCGTGTGCCGGTCGAGGAAGGCGGCAACGGGTTTATCAAGGCCGGTCATGGGACGCAGTTTTGGATCCCAGTGCGGGTTCGGCAGGAAGCGCACGTCAAAAACGTAGTCGGCATCAATAGGAATACCATGCTTAAATCCAAAGGATTCAAACACCATCGTCAGCTCGCGTTCGCGCTTGCCTAACAAACGCGTGCGCAGCATTTCTGCCAGCTCATGTACCGACATTTCTGAGGTATCGACGATCAGGTCAGCGCGGGAACGCAGAGGTTCCAGCAGGTCGCTCTCTTCATCAATGGCGCTCTCCAGCGACAGGTTTTTGCTGGAGAGGGGATGCAAACGACGCGTGTCGCTGTAGCGGCGAATCAAGGTGTTACGATCGGCATCCAGGAACAGCAGTTGAGGTGAAAATTCTGCGGGCAGATTTTTCATCGCCTGCTCGAAGATTTCCGGCGACTCAGGCATGTTGCGCACGTCAATACTGACCGCGGCCGAGATGTTTCTGTCAGCGAGCGAGCGCGCCAGCTCAGGTAAGAGCACAACCGGCAGGTTATCCACGCAGTAAAAACCCATATCTTCCAGCGCTCGCAGGGCGACGGATTTCCCCGACCCTGAACGGCCGCTGACGATCATCAGTACCATGTACCGTTTCTCCTCAGTACGAAAAAGCGTAAGGTGCGGCTTTCGTTACGCCTCATTATTGCTTCCCGCTTCAGTGATGATTTCATACAGCTCTTCATCGCTTTGCGCAGCGCGCAGACGGCGGCAAATTGTTTTATCGGCCAGACGTTTCGCCACCAGCGAGAGCGTATGCAGATGCGTTTTAGTTTGATCGGCCGGGACGAGAAGGGCAAATAACAGATCGACGGGTTGGTTGTCGATAGCATCGAAAGCAATGGGAGTTTCCAGCTGGACAAACACGCCCACGGCCCGCAGCGTATCCTCTTCGAGTTTGCCGTGGGGAATTGCAATGCCGTTGCCAATCCCGGTACTGCCCATTTTCTCACGGGTAAGGATCGCCTCGAACACTATCTGGGACGATAAGCCTAACTGCTTTGCCGCCAGCTCGCTGATGATTTCCAGCGCGCGTTTCTTGCTCTGGCAGTGAACCTGGCTACGGGTACATTCCTGGTTAAGGACATTGCTCAGTTGTAGAGCCGAATCGTTATTTATCATAATTTCACCTGAGCTCTCCTTGCCAACCGCCGGCAGGCGGTTGGCGTAGGCGATTGCCCGGACAATTAGTGTTGTTTCAGTTTATCTTTATGTTTTGTTAACTGTCTTGCCAGCTTATCGATAAGTCCATCGATAGCAGCATACATATCCTGCCCTTCCGCACTGGCATGGATTTCGCCACCGTTGACATGCAGATTGGCGTCCGCAATTTGCGTCACCTTCTCCACTTTTAACACAATATAGACCTGGTTGATCCTGTCGAAAAACTGCTCCAGTTTGCTGAACTTCGTGGTAACGAAATCGCGCATGGCGGGGGTTATCTCGACGTTGTGTCCTGTAATGTTGAGCTGCATAGTGTCTTCCTTATCGGTTGGGTCAAACCAATTGCTTGCGCTGATTTGACGGCGGAATGGATAAAGACTCTCGGTACTTAGCAACGGTTCGCCGTGCCACCATAATACCCTGATCGGATAGCATGGTGGTGAGCTTACTGTCACTCAATGGTTTCGCGGGGTTTTCCGCGGCAATTAATTTCTTCACCAGCGCGCGAATAGCCGTCGACGATGCTTCGCCGCCGCCTTCAGTGTTCACATGGCTGGAGAAGAAATACTTCAGCTCAAAAATACCGCGTGGACTGTGCAGGTATTTTTGCGTAGTAACGCGTGAAATAGTGGATTCATGCATTTCGACGGCCTGAGCGATATCCGCCAGCACCATCGGTTTCATAAACTCTTCGCCTTGTTCAAAAAAAGCCTGCTGCTGTTCGACGATACAGCGGCTGACGCGCAGAAGGGTGTCGTTGCGGCTCTCCAGGCTCTTGATCAGCCAGCGCGCTTCCTGCAGGTTGCTACGGATAAACTGGCCGTCAGCGTCATTGCGCGTGCTGTTACCCATAGCGGCATAGTGCTGATTGATCTTCAGGCGCGGAAGGCTATCTGAATTGAGTTCAACCACCCAACGATCGTTCACTTTACGTACCAGAACGTCAGGAATGACATATTCTGGCTCGCCAGTTTGGATCGACTGCCCCGGGCGCGGATCCAGCGATTGGATCAAATTTACCGCTTCCTTTAACACTTCTTCTTTGAGGCGGGTTACACGCATCAGGCTGCGGAAGTCGTGGTTGGCCAGCAGATCGAGATGATCGCTGATGATCAGACGGGCTTCTTCAATCCACGGCGTCTCTTTGGCAAACTGTGAAAGCTGGACCAGCAGGCAATCGCGCAAATCTTTCGCCGCCACGCCGACGGGGTCGAAACGCTGAATGCGCTTGAGAACCGCCTCAACTTCTTCAAGTCCGATTTCATCGTCGCCAATACTTTCCACGATGTCTTCGATAGAAATCGTCAGGTAGCCGGTATCATCAACGGCATCGACGATAGAGGTCGCGATGGCGCGATCGGTATCAGTGAATGGCGTAAGTTCAACCTGCCACATCAGGTAATCCTGCAGACTTTGCGTGGTCTCACCCTGATAGACGGGCAGTTCGTCATCCTGGTAATCGACGCCGTTGCCTGATGGCGTTCCGGCGGTGTAAATCTCATCCCAGCTGGCATCAAGCGGCAGCTCTTCGGGCATCTCTTTTTGCTCAAGGGCGTCGACGGTATCCAGAGATTCGCGATCCTCAGCCTCTTTGGTTTCTACCTCATCGTGAAGATCGGTTTGCTCCAGCAACGGGTTGCTGTCCAGCGCCTGCTGGAGTTCTTGCTGGAGTTCTAACGTGGACAGCTGCAGTAGACGAATCGCCTGCTGCAGTTGTGGCGTCATGGCAAGCTGTTGGCTTAGCCTTAATTGCAAACCTTGCTTCATATTCAGGGCCAATATCTCCGGCTAAAACGTCTGTAACCTCTACCCTATCAGAGTCTGAAGTCTTCCCCAAGATACACGCGCTTAACCTGCTCGTCTTCAAGGATTTGCTGCGGCGTACCGTGGGCTATCAGGTGGCCCTGGCTGACGATATAGGCACGCTCGCAAACGGCCAGCGTTTCCCTGACGTTATGGTCGGTTATCAGGACGCCAAGGCCGCTGTCGCGCAGGTGTTCAATAATGCGTTTGATATCGATAACGGAGATGGGGTCAACGCCGGCAAAGGGTTCATCCAGCAGGATGAATTTCGGGTTAGCCGCCAACGCGCGGGCGATCTCGACGCGGCGGCGTTCACCACCGGAGAGCGCCTGGCCGAGACTATCGCGCAGGTGCTCAATGTGAAACTCCTCCATCAGCTCTTTCGCGCGATCTTCACGCTGCTCGTTGCTCAGATCGTCGCGAATCTGCAATACCGCCATCAGGTTATCGTAAACGCTGAGACGGCGGAAAATGGAGGCCTCCTGCGGCAAATAGCCGATTCCGCGACGCGCGCGCGCGTGTAGCGGCAGCAGGCTGATGTCTTCATCATCGATGATAATGTTGCCCGCGTCGCGCGGTACGATACCAACAACCATATAGAAGGTAGTGGTTTTACCGGCGCCGTTTGGGCCTAGCAGGCCAACAATCTCACCCGAATTCACGGTCAGGCTGACGTCTTCTACAACGCGGCGGCCTTTATAGGCTTTAGCAAGATTCTTTGCGGTTAATGTTGCCATAACGAATTACTTACCCTTCTTTGACTGATCGCTACCCTTGTCCTGCAGCTGCGAAGGAACCAGAACCGTGGTCACGCGCCCGCCTTTATTGCTGAAGGCCTGCATTTTTTGCTCTTTCACCAGGTAAGTGATTTTGTCGCCCTGGATATTGCTATCGATCTGTTCCAGATGCGCATTGCCGGTCAGCACGACAAAGTCGTTTTGCAGTTCATAATGCATTTTTGACGCGCGGCCTTTTACCGGTTTGCCGTTATCCTGCATCTGGTAGAAGGTAGCCGGGTTACCATAGCCATCGATAACCTCTTTGCCTTTTTCGCCGCCCGGGCGGGTCACGACGACTTTGTCGGCGTTGATTTTGATCGTTCCCTGAGTGACGACGACATTACCCGTAAAGGTGACGACGTTGCCCTGCATATCCAGCGACTGCTGATCGGATTCAATATGAATCGGCTGATCGGTATCACCCGTCTTGGCCTGTGCCGACAGGCTGGCGGCCAGTAAGGCGCTGGCGAGCGCAATCTTAAGGCTGAGTTTGTTTGTTCTGAATTTCATATGAGGTTCTAACCTTTTCAATCAGCTCGGCATTTTTGCTGCGCAGGTTCCCGCGCATTTTCAGGCCGCTGGAATTAAATGTTGTTCCGTACAACGTCACCATGTCATCGGAGGTAACATCCTGCGTCACCAGGTTTATCTGGGCGTTATCCGTCGTAATTTTGCGCAGTTGAGAATCCGCCGTCAGCGCATTAACCTCAACGTGCCCGTAAAGATACAGCATGCGGTCATTCGTCAACTTAGCTTTATCCGCTTTGATAGACCAGGTTGGTACTTTATTCGTATCGAAGGTGGTCATCACCGGTTTTGCGAACCACGAGAGTTGCTGTTCGGAAAAATACTCTACGTGTTCCGCTATTAGCCTGTAGTTAAGCGCCCCTTCGGGACTATAAACGACGGTATCGGTATGCTCGCTGGTATACGTCGGATCGTCAGGATTGATCGCTTGCTGGGTGGCATCGTCCGTACTCGCCAGGTTCAGGCCGATCAGGATCAGCGCGACCAGCGATAGTAAAATAATAACCCAACGTCTGGTTTTACTCATATAGATTGCCCTTTGGCCTCATCCAGCTTGCCCTGCGCCAATAGTAGCAAATCGCACACTTCGCGTACCGCTCCGCGACCGCCGTTGATACGAGTAACGTAATCCGCGCGCGGGAGGAGCAACGGATGCGCATCGGCTACCGCTATGCTTAAACCCACTTCCGCCATCACCGGCCAGTCGATCAGATCGTCGCCAATATAGGCCACTTCATCCGCGCTAACGGCCAGTTTATTGAGTAGCTCATGAAACGCCAGCAGCTTATCAGACTGCCCCTGGTAGAGATGAGTGATGCCGAGCGTCTGGCAGCGATCTTCCACCAGTTTAGCGTTTCGCCCGGTAATTATCGCCACTTCAATCTCTGAAGTCAGGGCGCAGCGGATACCGTAGCCGTCGCGCACGTTAAACGCTTTCAGCTCTTCGCCGTTGTTGCCCATATAGATAAGACCGTCGGACAGAACGCCGTCCACATCAAGTATCAGTAAACGGATCTTCGCTGCCCGGTCAATAAAACCCTGGCTTACCGGACCATAGCAGGTCGCTATCAGGGCATCAGCATTATTCATTATTTTTTCCTTACTTACACTACGCCCGCGCGCAGGAGATCGTGCATATGTATCACACCTACCAGACGGTCGCCATCTGCAACCAGCACGCAGGTGATATGACGGGACTGCATCAGGTTCAGCGCATCAACGGCCAGCGTACCGGGACGGATACGGATACCGCCTCGCGTCATCACTTCGGCGATGCTGGCGTTACGCATATCAATGCCGGTATCAAAGACGCGGCGCAGATCGCCATCGGTGAAAATGCCGATGATATTCATTTCGTCGTCGCAAATAGCGGTCATGCCTAAATTTTTGCGCGTGATTTCCAGCAGCGCATCGCGCAGCGTGGCCCCCAGGCCAACATGCGGAATTTCATCGCCGGTGTGCATAATATCATTGACCCGCAGCAGTAGCTTACGGCCCAGCGCGCCGCCAGGATGCGATAGCGCAAAATCTTCAGCAGTAAAACCGCGGGCTTCCAGCAGCGCTACGGCAAGGGCATCGCCCATGACCAGCGCGGCGGTGGTGCTTGAGGTGGGGGCCAGCCCTAACGGGCAAGCCTCTTTGGGCACTTTCACACACAGATGAATATCCGCCGCGCGCGCCATGCTGCTTTCTGGTCGGCTGGTGATACAGATAAGCGACACCTGCAGGCGCTTGAGGACTGGAATCAGGGCGAGAATTTCATTTGATTCCCCGGAGTTAGATAGCGCGATCACTACGTCGCATGGGGTGACCATGCCCAAATCGCCGTGCGCGGCCTCGCCGGGATGGACGAAGAATGATGATGTCCCGGTGCTGGCGAAAGTTGCGGCCATCTTTCGCCCGATATGGCCGGATTTACCCATTCCCATCACCACAACTTTACCGGTACAGCGAAAAATGGTCTCACAGGCACGGGTAAAGTCTTCATTAATATATTGATCGAGCTGGGCCAGACCTTCACGTTCAATGTCCAGCACCTCACGGCCTGCCCGTTGAAAGTCAAAATCCGCTGGCAAATCTATTTGCGACATAATGTTATCCCGAATCATTCAACGAAGAGCGGCGCTGTCCAGTACAGCATCGCTAACCAAAGCACAAAACCACCCAGCAGCAGGGCACCGGCAAGGCGACCGGGCTGTTGTTTACGACGCCAGCACAGCACCGCGAAGATCAGGCTGACCAGCAGCATGACACCATAGTCGCGGCTAAAGGCCTCGGCGGCAAAGGCGCCTGGCGCAATCAGCGCGGGGAGCCCGAGAACCAGTACGATATTAAGAATATTAGCGCCAATGATATTGCCGATGGCGATGTCATTTTCGCCTTTTCGCGCTCCGGCAATGGCGGTGGCCAGCTCGGGCAGGCTGGTGCCGATGGCAACGACCGTTAAGCCGACGGTCAGTTCGCTGATGGCAAAAAAGTTTGCCAGCACCGTGGCGTTATCCACCACCATCCGCGTGGCCATCGGCATCACTATCATCGCGACGCCCAACCAGAGCAGCGCGACGGGAAGCGAGCCTTCCCGCGGCAGCTCCGCCAGCTGTTCACGGGTCAGGCTGTCGTTCCCCTGGCGTTCCGCAAGGCGGGCAATCTTAAGGGTAAACAGCAGCCACAGTACGGCCAGCGCCAGCAAAAAAAGGCCGTCTATCCGCGTGAGCTGCCCGTCATACAGAACGAATCCTGCCAGTAAACTGACCAGCAACATTAGCGGTAATTCGCGGCGCAGGATATCAGAATGCACGGTAAAAGGTTGAAACAGAGCGGTGAGGCCGAGGATCAGCAGAATATTGGTGATATTCGATCCGAGAGCGGTTCCGATCGCCAGATCGGTTTGTCCATGCAGGGAGGCGGCAGCAGAAACAATGACTTCCGGTAAACTGGTACCGATGCTGACCACCGTCATCCCTATAATAAGGGGGGGGATTCCCAGCATACGGCAGAGTATTGAAGCGGCGTAGACCAGACGATCGGCGCTGTAGACAACCAGCAATAAACCAATAATTAACAGAGCCGTCGCTAAGAGCATCTAAAGTCCTTTCTTCAGGTATAATCGTCGCCTCGCTGGCCGTCCGTAGGCAGCGTAACGAATTCTTAATTTTGACTTTATGTGTGCCAAAAGTAAAACAAATGCCAGCTTTCGCTAACCCGGGCGGGTAAGATTCTGTAAAAATGTTGGGTTTGTGGTGAAAGAAAGCGCCATGCTTAGCCCGACGGGTGTCTAGTAAGGATGATTTTATGAGCCAGAGTTCGGCGAATCTAGTCGAAGTGCGCGGTATTCGCTTCTCGAGGGGCGATCGGGTGATCTTCGATGATATCTCGCTATCGGTACCCCGCGGCAAGATCACCGCGATAATGGGGCCATCAGGGATCGGCAAAACCACCCTGTTACGTCTGATCGGCGGTCAGATCCCGCCCGACAAAGGCGAGATCCTGTTTGATGGTGAAAACGTACCGCAGATGTCGCGCTCGCGCCTGTATACCGTCCGCAAGCGTATGAGCATGCTGTTTCAGTCCGGCGCGCTGTTCACCGACCTGAACGTTTTCGATAACGTCGCTTATCCGCTGCGCGAGCATACGCGTCTGCCGGAAGCGCTGCTGCACACTACGGTGATGATGAAGCTGGAGGCCGTCGGACTACGCGGAGCCGCGAAGCTGATGCCATCTGAGCTTTCCGGCGGCATGGCCCGCCGTGCCGCGCTGGCGAGGGCGATTGCGCTGGAACCTGATTTAATCATGTTCGATGAGCCCTTTGTCGGGCAGGACCCCATTACGATGGGGGTGCTGGTGAAGCTGATTTCTGAACTCAATAGCACCCTGGGTGTCACCTGTATCGTGGTTTCGCATGATGTGCCAGAGGTGCTCAGCATCGCGGACTTCGCATATATCGTGGCGGACAAAAAGGTGGTAGCGCACGGGAGTGCGCAGTCGCTGCGGGAAAATGCCGATCCTCGGGTTCGTCAGTTCATTGATGGTATCGCCGACGGCCCGGTGCCGTTCCGCTATCCGGCGGGTGATTATCATCATGATTTATTGGGCAAAGGGAGTTAAGCGACTCATGTTGTTAAATGCGCTAGCCGCGCTTGGGCATCGCGGTATTAAAACTATCGCGACGTTTGGGCGTGCTGGATTAATGCTCTTCAACGCGGTTGTGGGCAAGCCTGAGTTTCGCAAGCATGCGCCGCTGCTGGTGCGTCAGCTGTACAACGTTGGCGTGCTATCAATGCTGATCATCATTGTATCGGGGCTGTTTATCGGTATGGTGCTGGGTCTGCAGGGCTATCTGGTGTTGACCACCTATAGCGCCGAAACCAGTCTGGGCATGCTGGTGGCGCTATCGCTGCTGCGTGAGCTGGGGCCGGTGGTCGCTGCGCTGTTGTTTGCCGGGCGTGCCGGCTCGGCGCTGACTGCCGAAATTGGCCTGATGCGCGCAACCGAGCAGCTCTCCAGCATGGAGATGATGGCGGTCGACCCGCTTCGCCGCGTGATCTCTCCGCGCTTCTGGGCGGGGGTGATTTCACTGCCGTTGTTAACGATTATTTTTGTGGCGGTCGGCGTTTGGGGCGGCTCGCTGGTCGGTGTCAGCTGGAAGGGCATCGATGGCGGATTCTTCTGGAGCGCGATGCAAAACGCCGTTGACTGGCGGATGGATCTGGTTAACTGCCTGATTAAGAGTCTGGTTTTTGCCATTACGGTAACATGGATCGCGTTATTTAACGGTTATGACGCTATCCCCACTTCCGCCGGGATTAGCCGGGCGACGACGCGTACCGTGGTGCATGCGTCGCTGGCGGTTCTGGGGCTGGATTTTGTGCTGACTGCGCTGATGTTTGGGAATTGAGTTCATGCAAACGAGAAAAAATGAAATCTGGGTAGGGGTGTTTTTACTGGTTGCGCTGCTGGCCGCGCTGTTTGTCTGCCTGAAGGCGGCAAATGTCACCTCTTTACGTACCGAACCGACTTATCGGCTCTATGCCACTTTTGACAATATCGGCGGTCTGAAAGCGCGCTCTCCGGTGCGAATTGGCGGCGTTGTCGTTGGACGCGTGGCGGATATTACGCTTGACCCTAAAACCTACCTGCCTCGCGTCGCTCTCGATATTGATGAGCGCTATAACCATATCCCGGATACCAGCTCGCTGGCGATCCGAACTTCCGGTCTGCTGGGCGAACAGTACCTGGCGATGAACATCGGGTTTGAAGATCCTGAGCTGGGAACCACTATCCTTAAAGATGGCGGTACCATTCAGGACACCAAATCCGCAATGGTGCTGGAAGATTTGATAGGCCAGTTCCTTTATAACAGTAAAGGTAGCGACAATAAGAATTCTGGCGATGAACAGTCTGCCGGGGAGAGTCATACTGACGCTACGCCGCCAGCCGGCACGACGCACTAATTTCAGGAGAGATAAGACATGTTTAAACGCTTACTAATGGTCGCCATGCTGGTGATTGCCCCTTTGACTGCGGCAACCGCCGCGGACCAATCCAATCCTTATAAGCTGATGGACGAAGCGGCGCAGAAAACCTTCGATCGCCTGAAGAACGAGCAGCCTAAGATTCAGGCTAACCCGAACTACCTGCGCGACATCGTCGATCAGGAACTGCTGCCCTATGTTCAGGTGAAATACGCCGGCGCGTTGGTGTTAGGGCGTTATTACAAAGAAGCGACCCCGGCGCAGCGTGAAGCCTATTTCGCCGCTTTCCGCGAATATCTGAAACAGGCCTATGGCCAGGCGCTGGCGATGTATCACGGTCAGACCTATCAGATTGCCCCTGAGCAGCCTCTGGGCAGCGCGACCATTGTTCCTATTCGCGTCACCATCCTCGATCCTAATGGCCGTCCGCCGGTGCGCCTGGATTTCCAGTGGCGTAAAAATACCCAGACCGGTAACTGGCAGGCGTACGACATGATTGCTGAAGGGGTGAGCATGATCACCACTAAACAAAACGAGTGGAGCGACCTGCTGCGTACTAAAGGCGTTGATGGTCTGACGGCGCAGCTGAAGGCAAGCTCAGCGCAGCCGATTACTCTGGAACAGAAAAAATAATGACCGGGCAGCTGAGCTGGACTCGCGATGGTGAGACGCTGGCGCTGCGCGGAGAGCTGGACCAGGATCTTTTGGTCCCGCTGTGGGAAGCGCGCGCTCAGGCGACGGATGGCGTGTCCGCAATCGACCTGAGCGCCGTGACCCGCGTGGACACCGCCGGGCTGGCGCTATTAGTGCATTTTATCGCACTGGTTCGTCGGCAGGGCGGGGAAGCGAAGTTGACCGGTAAGAGTGAAAATCTGCAAACCCTGGTCAGGTTGTATAACCTTCCTGCCGATATGATCCCATAACTTTTTCAGTGCCTTAGTGCTGAAGCTATTCTGAAAGCCCCATCAAACTTTTCGATGGGGCTTTTTGCTTGTTTAAGACAGCGCCACTTTCCTCTAAGATGTTGGGCTGTTTTCACTATCAGATAAATGTAGCCCATGGAAAATCATGAAATTCAGACCGTGCTGATGAGCGCACTCTCCCTTCAGGAAATCCACGTCTCTGGCGATGGCAGCCACTTTCAGGTTATTGCTGTGGGTGAGATGTTCGACGGCATGAGTCGGGTCAAGAAGCAACAGGCTATCTATGCCCCGCTGATGGAATATATTGCCGATAACCGCATCCATGCTCTGTCGATAAAAGCGTTTACCCCGCAGGAGTGGGCGCGAGACCGCAAACTAAATGGCTTATAAGCTGTGGGGGTGTTCCCCGCAGCATATGTGAATTCTTAACAGAGAACAGAATCAATGGATAAATTCCGTGTTCAGGGGCCTACTCGCCTGCAGGGCGAGGTCACTATTTCCGGCGCGAAAAACGCCGCCCTGCCAATCCTCTTTTCCGCGCTATTAGCCGAAGAGCCGATTGAGATCCAGAACGTACCGAAGCTGAAAGACATCGATACCACCATGAAACTGCTGAGCCAGCTGGGCGCGAACGTTAAGCGCAACGGCTCCGTATGGATCGATGCCGGCCCGGTCGACGTTTTCTGTGCGCCGTATGATCTCGTCAAAACCATGCGTGCTTCGATTTGGGCGCTGGGTCCGCTGGTGGCGCGTTTTGGTCAGGGACAGGTATCACTCCCCGGCGGCTGCGCCATCGGCGCGCGCCCGGTTGATTTACACATTACCGGTCTTGAGCAACTGGGTGCGGAAATCAAACTGGAAGAAGGTTATGTCAAGGCGTCAGTTAATGGACGCCTGAAAGGCGCGCATATTGTGATGGATAAGGTCAGCGTTGGCGCTACCGTCACCATCATGAGCGCTGCGACGCTGGCGGAAGGCACCACCGTTATCGAAAACGCCGCGCGCGAGCCGGAAATTGTCGATACCGCGAACTTTCTCAACACGCTGGGTGCGAAGATCAAAGGTCAGGGCACCGATCGTATCACCATCGAAGGCGTAGCGCGCCTTGGCGGCGGCGTCTACCGCGTTCTGCCGGATCGTATTGAAACCGGGACGTTCCTGGTGGCGGCGGCGATTTCTGGCGGTAAGATTCTGTGCCGCAATGCCCAGCCGGATACCCTTGATGCGGTTCTGGCCAAGCTACGCGACGCCGGCGCGGACATTGAAACGGGCGAGGACTGGATTAGCCTCGATATGCACGGCAATCGTCCGAAGGCCGTCAACGTTCGTACTGCCCCGCACCCGGGTTTCCCGACCGATATGCAGGCTCAGTTCACTTTGCTGAATCTGGTTGCAGAAGGAACCGGCGTGATCACCGAAACGATTTTCGAAAACCGTTTCATGCATATCCCGGAGCTGATCCGTATGGGCGCGCATGCGGAAATCGAGAGCAATACGGCGATTTGCCACGGCGTGAAGCAGCTTTCTGGCGCCCAGGTAATGGCGACCGATCTGCGTGCGTCAGCCAGCCTGGTGCTGGCGGGCTGCATTGCGGAAGGTACGACGATTGTCGATCGTATTTACCACATTGACCGCGGCTACGAACGTATCGAAGACAAACTTCAGGCGCTTGGCGCGAATATCGAACGCGTGAAAGCCGAATAACCCTATTGCAGCAGCCCTCTGACGTATGTCCGGGGGCTGTTGTCTGCAACCTCGCTTTATTTGTTATTCTTCCTCTGACGCATCATCTGCGTTCTGTCGATAAACTGGTGGGTATGGGGATCGTGATAGCGCGATGGCCATATTACCCACGGATCGGTTTCCAGCGCGTGAGCGATAATCAGCTCGCCCTTGGGCCAGGGCCGACTCAGCGCATTGGCGAGCGTTGAAGAACTTAAACCATTACGCCGCGATTCAGCTGCCAGCGACGTCCCTTTTTTGCGTAATCCGGCAATAATATCCGCCGGATGCCAGTCGATGAACTTATCCATAAATTCTCCTGGTAATAAACATTCCGTTCGTCCCTTAATGGGCGACAAAATGACTATACCTTGAGTTCCAGTAATGTTCTAACAAGTTCTTTTAATGGCTTTGATATTAAGAATAAATCAAGAAGTGAGGTTGAAAATGACTTTAATGGCGCTTACTGGAACTTTCCCGCGATTCTACGCGGGAAAGTGAGAGGAGGGGTTAATGGTCGCGCTGCACGGCGATGTGGGCAAGACCAATTAGCGCTTCACGCCACGGAGAATCGGGAAGGACCTGGAGGGCGGCAATTGCTTTATCAGCCTCTTCCTCCGCGCGTTTTTGGGTCCATTCCAGCGAGCCACAGGCTGCCATGGTTTCCAGCACGGCTTCGAGTAGATGGCGGCCGTTACCCTGCTCGATCGCTCCGCGGATCATGGCGGACTGTTCTGCGCTGCCGTGTTGCATAGCGTGCAGGAGCGGAAGGGTGGGTTTGCCTTCATTCAGATCATCACCGACGTTTTTACCCAGCCGCTTACCATCCGAACTGTAGTCAAGCAGATCGTCAATCAGCTGGAAAGCGGTACCCAAATAGCGCCCATAGTCCTGTAACGCTTTCTCTTGCTCCATGGTGCAGTCGGCCAGGATCCCGGAGCACTGGGCCGCGGCTTCAAACAAACGGGCGGTCTTGCTGTAAATGACCCGCATATAGTTTTCTTCGGTGATATCCGGGTCGTTCACGTTCATCAGCTGCAGGACTTCGCCTTCAGCAATGACGTTAACGGCTTCCGACATCACTTCCAGCACTCTCAATGAGCCGAGGCTGGTCATCATCTGAAAGGCGCGGGTGTAGATGAAATCGCCAACCAGCACGCTAGCGGCATTGCCAAAAGCGGCGTTTGCGGTGGCTTTGCCCCGGCGCATATCAGACTCATCGACGACGTCATCATGTAGTAGGGTGGCGGTATGGATAAATTCGATCAGCGCAGCAATGGCGACGTGAGCGTTTCCCTGATATCCAACGGCACGCGCGGCCAGCACGGCGATCATCGGGCGAATGCGTTTACCGCCTCCGCTAACGATGTAATAGCCTAACTGGTTGATAAGCTGAACATCCGAGTCGAGTTGCTCAAGAATTGTCGCATTGACGCCCGCCATATCCTGCGCGGTTAACTCATTGATTTTTTCTAAATTCATCGCAAAAGCCGGGCCAAATGTCCTGTTCCCGCGTATCCAATAGGATCACAGAAGGATTAAGATAGAATTAAAAGAAGATGTGATTGTACTGAAAAATTGCCGCAGATAAACGCTGGAGTGAAAGTTGTGTTTTTTTTCTGCGTTGATCGCTGATCGCTCTTGTCAAAGGCTCGCGTTTTGCGTAATATTCGCGCCCTATTGTGAATATTTATAGCGCACTCTGAATCATACGAAGAGGTGCGCGGAAGCGGAGTTCTATATGTACGCGGTTTTCCAAAGTGGTGGTAAACAACACCGAGTAAGCGAAGGTCAAACCATTCGCCTGGAAAAGCTGGACATCGCAACTGGCGAAGCTGTTGAGTTCGCAGAAGTGCTGATGATCGCAAACGGTGAAGAAATTAAAATCGGCGTTCCTTTCGTTGAGGGCGGCGTAATCAAAGCTGAAGTTGTTGCACACGGTCGTGGCGAGAAAGTTAAAATCGTTAAGTTTCGTCGTCGTAAACACTACCGTAAGCAGCAGGGCCATCGTCAGTGGTTCACTGATGTGAAAATTACTGGCATCAGCGCCTAAGACCTGAGGAGAGATTTAAATGGCACATAAAAAGGCTGGCGGCTCAACTCGTAACGGTCGCGATTCAGAAGCTAAACGCCTGGGCGTTAAGCGTTTCGGTGGCGAATCCGTTCTGGCGGGTAGCATCATCGTTCGTCAACGTGGCACCAAATTCCACGCTGGCACTAACGTAGGTTGCGGTCGTGACCACACTCTGTTTGCTAAAGCAGACGGTAAAGTGAAATTCGAAGTTAAAGGCCCGAACAACCGTAAATACATCAGCATCGTTGCTGAGTAAGTTTTTCGTGGTCCGGTAACGGATTAAAGCCCCGCAACGTGTTGCGGGGCTTTTTACATTGAAAACCCGGAAAATTTTCTGCAGGGAAAACGGGCATGAAGCAGCAGGCCGGCATCGGCATTCTTTTAGCGCTCACCACGGCGATGTGTTGGGGGGCCCTGCCGATCGCAATGAAGCAGGTTCTTGAAGTGATGGAGCCGCCGACGGTGGTTTTTTATCGCTTTTTGATGGCAAGTTTTGGTCTTGGCGCCATCCTGGCCATGAAAAGAAAGCTGCCTCCGCTGCGTATTTTTCGTAAGCCGCGGTGGTTGATACTGCTGGTCATTGCGACGGGTGGTTTGTTCGGTAACTTCATTCTGTTTAGTTCTTCCTTGCAATATCTCAGCCCCACCGCTTCTCAGGTGATTGGCCAGCTGTCCCCGGTCGGCATGATGGTGGCCAGCGTTTTTGTCCTTAAAGAAAAAATGCGCGGCACTCAGGTTGTGGGAGCGCTGATGCTGGTGAGCGGTCTGGTGATGTTTTTTAACACCAGCCTGATCGAGATTTTTACTCGCCTGACGGACTACACGTGGGGGGTAATTTTCGGCGTCGGGGCGGCGACGGTATGGGTATGCTACGGCGTCGCGCAAAAGGTGTTATTGCGGCGTCTGGCGTCACAGCAAATCCTTTTTTTGCTGTACACTTTATGTACGATATCGCTATTGCCATTAGCGAAGCCTTCGCAGGTACTGGCATTAAGCGACTGGCAGCTGGCCTGCCTGGTTTTTTGCGGCCTAAACACCCTGGTAGGCTACGGTGCGCTGGCGGAAGCGATGGCGCGCTGGCAGGCAGCGCAGGTGAGCGCGTTGATTACCTTAACACCGTTGTTTACGCTGCTATTTTCAGATTTATTATCACTGGCCTGGCCCGACGTTTTCGCCAGACCGCTGTTGAACCTGATGGGTTATCTCGGTGCGTTTGTCGTGGTTGCGGGCGCGATGTATTCCGCCGTCGGTCATCGTCTTTGGGGACGATGGCGTAAGCGAGAAGCGGTTGTGCCGCTCCCCCGCTCAGGCGAATGATTTACGGAGAGTAAAATGAAGTTTGTTGATGAAGCAACGATCCTGGTCGTAGCAGGTGATGGCGGCAATGGTTGCGTTAGCTTCCGCCGCGAAAAATATATCCCCAGAGGCGGCCCGGACGGCGGTGACGGTGGTGATGGCGGTGACGTCTGGCTTGAAGCGGACGAAAACCTGAACACCCTCATCGACTATCGTTTTGAGAAGTCTTTCCGCGCCGAGCGCGGGCAAAACGGCCAGAGCCGCGACTGTACCGGTAAACGCGGTAAAGACGTGACGGTGAAAGTGCCGGTAGGGACCCGTGTAATCGACCAGGGGACCGGCGAGACGATGGGCGATATGACCAAGCATGGTCAGCGCCTGATGGTCGCCAAAGGCGGCTGGCACGGGCTGGGCAACACCCGTTTCAAATCATCCGTCAACCGTACTCCGCGTCAAAAGACGATGGGGACGCCGGGCGATAAGCGCGATCTGCAGCTGGAGTTAATGCTGCTGGCGGACGTCGGGATGCTGGGGATGCCGAATGCGGGTAAATCGACCTTTATTCGTGCCGTTTCCGCTGCCAAGCCTAAAGTCGCTGACTATCCGTTTACGACGCTGGTGCCAAGCCTCGGCGTGGTGCGTATGGATAACGAGAAGAGCTTTGTGGTGGCGGATATCCCTGGGCTGATTGAAGGCGCAGCGGAAGGCGCAGGCCTCGGTATTCGCTTCCTGAAGCACCTGGAGCGCTGTCGCGTGCTGCTGCATCTCATCGATATCGAGCCGATTGACGGATCCGATCCCGTTGAGAACGCGCGGATTATTATCGGCGAGCTGGAAAAATACAGTGAGAAACTGGCTTCTAAGCCGCGCTGGCTGGTCTTTAACAAGATTGACCTGATGGACAAAGCTGAGGCGGAAGCGAAAGCAAAAGCTATCGCGCAGGCGCTGGGCTGGGAAGATAAGTTCTACCTGATTTCGGCGGCCAGCCAGCAGGGCGTAAAAGACCTGTGCTGGGACGTGATGACCTTTATCATCGAAAACCCGATTGTCCATGCGGAAGAAGCGAAGCCGGCAGAAAAAGTCGAGTTTATGTGGGACGACTATCATCGTCAGCAGCTTGAAGAAGCTGAAGTAGAAGATGATGAAGACTGGGATGATGATTGGGACGAAGACGACGAAGAAGGCGTCGAATTCATCTACAAACGTTAATCCTGAACAAACGAAAGGGCCGCCAATGATGCGGCCCTTTTGCTTTAGTTGTTCTGATAGAGGTCTTTGTATAATCGGCTTTCGAAGCGCACTAGCGGAATGCGGCGATTACGCTGGTCGGCCGGAGGCACGGCGTAGCCAGACAGGTATTGCACGAACGCAATCTTCTGCCCGCTGGCGGTGGTGATGAAACCGGCCAGGTTATACACCCCTTGCAGTGAACCCGTTTTCGCCGAAACTTTGCCATCAACGCCGGCCTGATGCAGACCCGCTCGATATTGCAGAGAACCATCGTGGCCGGCCAGAGGCAGCATCGAAATAAAGTTGAGCTCGTTATCGTGCTGGGCGATGTACTGCAGCACCTGCATCATCGTGGCTGGCGCGATGAGGTTATGGCGCGACAGACCTGAGCCATCGGCAATAATGGTATTCCCGAGATCGACGCCGGCCTGCTGGCGCAGGATCTGCCGTACGGCATCGGATCCGGCTCGCCAGGTACCCGGTACGCTGAAGCGGGCATGTCCAATGGTGCGGAATACCGTATCGGCGATCATGTTGTCCGATTTTTTCAGCATAATACGCAGCAGATCGTGCAGCGGCGCAGATTGGGTGCTCGCCAGGACGGTACCCGGATCGTTCGCCAGCGTCTGACGCAGCAGCGTACCGCTCCAGGTGATGTCAGCATCGGTCAGCTCCGCTTTCAGAATTGCGCCGGCGTAGCTGGCGCCATCCTGGATAGCGAAAGCCAGCGGCAGCGGCTCGCTGCGCTGCGGCAGACAGCCGGTCAGGGTGTATCGGTTCAGATCGCCGGGAACCACGTCAAGCTCACAGTACTGTGCTTCAGAAGAGCCACGCGCCAGCGTTCGTACCTGGCTGAACATGGTCACCGGGTAGTAAGACGCCACGCGAATAAATGCCAGATCGCCCGGTTTTTGCGCGCTATAGAGCGAGATGGAGAAACAGTTTCGATCGACAATAGCCGCCGCCGGCGGGGCGCTAAAGCACTGCGTCATATCGTTCCATGGCCAGCCCGGCGCTTTGTCATGGCTGGCGAAGATGGAGGTATCGATCAGGACATTACCTTCAATTCGTTGGACGCCGGCTTTCTTCAGCGTGGCCACCATATTACGAATATCCTGACGCCGAAGGGTAGGATCGCCGCCAAAGCGCGCAATAAGGTCGCCTTTCAGGACACCGCCATCAAGACTGCCTTTCGTTTCCAGCGTGGTGGTGAAGCGGAAGTCCGGACCCAGCTGCAGCAGCGCAGCAAGCGCGGTTATCACCTTTTGGGTGCTGGCCGGGAGCGCCATCTGCTGGCTATGATAGTCTATCTCCGGCGTTGGGGATCCCACCTTCTGCGCCATAAAGGCAAGGTTTGCGCCCGCAGGAAGCTGGTTGATGTACTCGTCAATATTCGCTGCCTGAGCGCTAAGCGCTATACCGGCAGTCAATCCGATGATAAATCTGGAAAATCGCATAATCTCGCGCTAACAGCCTGAAACCAGTCCGTCATACTACGGTGCATCGCCCTGTAAAGTAAACGATGACCCATAGTGAACTTCAGGGTAAAATACGTATCAAATTGAAAATTGCTGCTGACCTGGGGATGACTTTCCGGGTCGGTTTTCTTTTGCTCCGGCCCTGCTCAAGTCTTGACCGGCTGCGGAGCGGTATTGTCTGCTCCATGAAGGAATGAAAAAGAGGTATAACAAATGCAAGCTATTCCGATGACCTTACGTGGCGCTGAAAAACTGCGCGAAGAACTGGATTTCCTGAAGTCCGTACGCCGCCCTGAAATCATCGCTGCCATCGCTGATGCGCGCGAGCACGGCGATCTGAAAGAAAATGCAGAGTATCATGCTGCCCGCGAACAGCAGGGCTTCTGTGAAGGCCGCATTAAGGATATTGAAGCAAAGCTGTCGAACGCGCAGGTTATCGACATCACTAAAATGCCTAACAATGGCCGGGTGATTTTTGGTTCGACGGTCAGCGTTCTGAATCTCGATACGGATGAAGAGCAAACTTACCGTATCGTCGGCGATGATGAGGCCGATTTTAAGCAAAATCTAATCTCTGTTAACTCACCGATTGCACGTGGTTTAATCGGTAAAGAGCAGGATGATGTTGTGGTAATCCGTACACCGGGCGGTGAAGTCGAATTCGAAATTCTGAAGGTTGAGTACCTTTAATCCGAATTTAACGCTACGATGTTGATGGATTGTAAAGAAAGGAAAAAGGCCGCGTAGCGGCCTTTTATCAGCGTCCAGAGCATGGCATTTTGCTCGCCTACCCGCAGAAAACCCTCGATTTACACAAAGTTGTGTCGATAACCAGGATATTCTTAGCGTGGCAGCGAGATTTTACGCTCTTTAGTTGGGCGGTACAGAACCAGCGTTTTACCGATGACCTGTACATTACAGGCGCCGGTTTCGCGCACGATAGCTTCCACGATCAAGGTTTTAGTTTCGCGATCTTCCGAGGCGATCTTCACCTTGATAAGTTCATGGTGCTCTAACGCTTGTTCAATCTCGGCCAGTACCCCTTCGGTCAAACCATTGTTGCCAAGCATAACTACCGGCTTGAGCGGATGTGCCAGACCTTTCAGGTGCTGTTTTTGTTTAGTACTCAGATTCATCGTATTTTTTTGCTTACGTTGGGATTGAAAACGGTTCATTCTACCGCCATCTCCCATATATCGCCAAACTACCGCGTCGATTTTTACGTCGCGAAGTACGATGAACCCGAAATGGGAATGTTAAATGACAGGTAAAAAGCGTTCTGCCAGCTCAAGTCGTTGGCTTCAGGAACACTTTAGCGATAAATATGTTCAGCAGGCACAGAAAAAGGGGTTACGTTCCCGTGCCTGGTTTAAACTTGATGAAATACAGCAAAGTGACAAGATTTTTAAACCGGGGATGACGATAGTTGACCTCGGCGCTGCACCCGGTGGCTGGTCGCAATACGCGGTTACGCAGATCGGTAACAGCGGCCGCATCATTGCTTGCGATCTTTTACCTATGGATCCAATCGTTGGTGTGGACTTCCTTCAGGGCGACTTTCGTGATGAATTAGTCCTGAAAGCGTTACTTGAGCGTGTAGGTGACAGTAAAGTACAAGTTGTCATGTCCGATATGGCGCCAAATATGTGTGGAACACCGGCGGTGGATATTCCCCGGGCCATGTATCTGGTGGAACTGGCGCTTGGAATGGCTCGTGATGTATTAGCGCCAGGTGGTAGTTTTGTAGTGAAGGTGTTCCAGGGCGAAGGTTTCGATGAGTATCTAAGAGAGATTCGCTCCCTGTTTACGAAGGTCAAAGTTCGTAAGCCGGACTCTTCTCGCGCCCGTTCGCGTGAAGTGTATATTGTAGCGACCGGGCGTAAACCATAACCGGCAGATTTCAAACGAAAGTTTGAAAGACGCTGGATATAGAGTATCCTGACGCTGTTTTTAACACAGTTGTAATATGAGGTTAATCCCTTGAGTGACATGGCGAAAAACCTAATACTCTGGCTGGTCATTGCCGTTGTGCTGATGTCAGTATTCCAGAGCTTTGGGCCCAGCGAGTCGAATGGCCGCAAGGTGGATTATTCTACCTTCCTGCAGGAGGTCAATCAGGACCAGGTTCGCGAAGCGCGTATCAACGGACGTGAGATAAACGTTACCAAGAAAGATAGTAACCGTTACACGACCTACATCCCGGTGAACGATCCTAAGCTGCTTGATAACCTTCTGACTAAAAACGTCAAGGTGGTAGGTGAGCCGCCAGAAGAACCGAGCCTGCTGGCTTCTATCTTCATCTCCTGGTTCCCGATGCTGCTTCTTATCGGCGTCTGGATCTTCTTTATGCGCCAGATGCAGGGCGGCGGTGGCAAAGGCGCCATGTCGTTCGGTAAGAGTAAGGCGCGTATGCTGACGGAAGACCAGATCAAAACCACTTTTGCCGATGTCGCCGGTTGTGACGAAGCGAAAGAAGAAGTGGGTGAACTGGTTGAATATCTGCGTGAACCGAGCCGTTTCCAGAAGCTGGGCGGTAAAATCCCGAAAGGCGTCCTGATGGTCGGCCCTCCGGGTACCGGTAAAACCTTGCTGGCAAAAGCCATCGCGGGTGAAGCCAAGGTTCCATTCTTCACGATTTCCGGCTCTGACTTCGTTGAAATGTTCGTTGGTGTCGGTGCATCCCGCGTGCGCGACATGTTCGAACAGGCCAAGAAAGCGGCACCGTGCATCATCTTTATCGATGAAATCGACGCCGTGGGCCGTCAGCGTGGCGCTGGCCTGGGTGGTGGTCACGATGAACGTGAGCAGACGCTGAACCAGATGCTGGTAGAGATGGACGGCTTCGAAGGTAACGAAGGTATTATCGTTATCGCGGCAACCAACCGTCCGGACGTTCTTGACCCTGCGCTGCTGCGTCCAGGCCGCTTTGACCGTCAGGTTGTGGTCGGTCTGCCGGATGTCCGCGGTCGTGAACAGATTCTGAAAGTACATATGCGTCGCGTACCGCTGGCGCCGGATATCGACGCGGCAATTATCGCCCGCGGTACGCCTGGCTTCTCCGGTGCTGACCTGGCAAACCTGGTGAACGAAGCTGCGCTGTTTGCCGCTCGTGGCAACAAGCGCGTTGTATCGATGGTTGAATTCGAGAAAGCGAAAGACAAAATCATGATGGGTGCGGAACGTCGCTCCATGGTGATGACGGAAGCGCAGAAAGAGTCCACCGCGTATCACGAAGCCGGTCACGCAATTATTGGTCGCCTGGTGCCGGAACACGATCCGGTACACAAAGTGACGATTATTCCGCGCGGTCGCGCGCTGGGCGTTACCTTCTTCCTGCCTGAAGGCGACGCGATCAGCGCCAGCCGTCAGAAGCTGGAAAGCCAGATTTCTACCCTTTACGGCGGTCGTCTGGCGGAAGAGATTATCTACGGCGTAGAGCATGTTTCTACCGGTGCGTCGAACGACATCAAAGTCGCGACCAACCTGGCGCGTAACATGGTGACTCAGTGGGGCTTCTCTGACAAACTCGGCCCGCTGCTGTATGCCGAAGAAGAAGGTGAAGTTTTCCTTGGCCGCAGCGTCGCGAAAGCGAAGCATATGTCCGATGAAACGGCGCGCATTATCGACCAGGAAGTGAAGTCACTGATTGAGCGTAACTACAATCGTGCACGCCAGTTGCTGAACGATAACATGGACATCCTGCACGCGATGAAAGATGCGCTCATGAAATATGAAACCATCGACGCCCCGCAGATAGATGACCTGATGGCTCGCCGCGATGTTCGCCCGCCAGCTGGCTGGGAAGAACCGGGCTCGTCCAACAATTCTGACAACAATGGCACGCCGCGTGCGCCGCGTCCGGTTGATGAACCGCGTACGCCAAACCCGGGCAATACCATGTCAGAACAGCTGGGCGACAAATAAGTTAGCCGTTATTGACGCTGTTGTACTTTTTAAAACCCCTGAGCATATGCTCCGGGGTTTTTCTTTTTCAACCTTTCTCTGACTCAGGGATTTAGCGATGAAACTTGTAGCCCAGGGCTCAACCCTCGATCTCTCTCACCCACATGTGATGGGTATTCTTAACGTTACTCCGGATTCTTTCTCTGACGGCGGGACTCACAACACGCTGGTCGAAGCCGTTAAACACGCCAATCTGATGATCAATGCCGGGGCGACTATCATTGATATCGGTGGGGAGTCGACGCGTCCGGGGGCTGCGGATGTCAGCGTCGAGGAAGAGCTGGCGCGAGTCATTCCGACGGTGGAGGCGATTGCCCAGCGCTTTGAAGTCTGGATCTCTGTTGATACCTCAAAACCGGAAGTGATTCGCGAGTCGGCGCGTGTTGGCGCGCATATCATCAATGATATCCGTTCGCTGACCGAACCGGGAGCGCTGGAGGCTGCGGCTGAAACGGGCTTGCCGGTGTGTCTGATGCATATGCAGGGCCAGCCGAAGACAATGCAGGACGCGCCGAAGTACGCGGACGTGTTTGCTGACGTTGAGCGCTTTTTTGTCGAACATATTGTGCGCTGCGAACGTGCCGGTATCGCAAAAGATAAATTGTTGCTCGACCCGGGATTCGGTTTCGGTAAAAATCTTTCTCATAATTATGAACTGCTTGCCCGACTGGGAGAGTTCCATCATTTTGGTCTTCCGCTGCTGGTAGGTATGTCGCGTAAGTCGATGGTAGGTCAGTTGCTCAATGTCGGGCCGACGGAGCGCCTGAGTGGCAGCCTGGCCTGCGCTGTCATTGCTGCAATGCAGGGCGCGCAGATTATTCGCGTCCATGATGTCAAAGAAACGGTAGAAGCGCTGCGCGTGGTGGAAGCTACCCTGGCCGCTAAGGAAAATAAACGTTATGAGTAACCGCAAATATTTTGGTACAGATGGTATTCGTGGCCGCGTAGGCGATGCGCCAATAACGCCAGAATTTGTATTAAAGCTGGGCTGGGCAGCTGGTAAGGTGCTGGCACGTCACGGCTCACGGAAGATTATTATTGGTAAAGATACCCGTATCTCAGGCTATATGCTGGAGTCCGCGCTGGAGGCTGGCCTGGCTGCTGCGGGATTATCCGCTTCTTTTACCGGGCCGATGCCAACGCCGGCAATTGCTTATCTGACGCGCGCCTTCCGCGCGGAAGCCGGGATTGTCATTTCCGCTTCACATAATCCGTTCTATGACAACGGCATCAAATTCTTCTCTATCGAAGGCACCAAGCTGCCGGATGAGGTAGAGGAAGCCATTGAAGCCGAAATGGAAAAAGAGCTGACCTGCGTCGATTCCGCCGAGCTGGGTAAAGCCAGTCGTATCGTCGACGCCGCTGGTCGCTATATCGAGTTTTGCAAAGGCACCTTTCCGAACGAGCTTAGCCTCAATGCTTTGAAGGTGGTGGTCGACTGCGCTCACGGGGCGACTTATCACATTGCGCCGAATGTTTTCCGCGAGCTGGGCGCTCAGGTTATTGCGATGGGCTGTGAGCCTGATGGCCTCAACATCAATGAAGAGGTCGGGGCGACGGATGTTCGTGCCCTGCAGGCGCGTGTACTGGCGGAAAAAGCCGACCTGGGTATTTCTTACGATGGTGATGGCGATCGGGTCATTATGGTGGACCACGAAGGCAACAAAGTTGATGGTGACCAGATCCTCTATATCATTGCCCGTGAGGGCCTGCGTCAGGGGGGGCTGCGGGGCGGCGCTGTTGGGACGCTCATGAGCAACATGGGACTTGAACTGGCGCTTAAACAGCTGGGCATTCCATTCGTTCGCGCGAAGGTAGGCGACCGCTATGTGCTGGAGAAACTGCAGGAGAAAGGTTGGCGCATTGGCGCAGAAAACTCCGGCCATGTGATCTTATTGGATAAAACCACGACGGGGGATGGGATAGTCGCCAGCCTGCAGGTGGTGGCGGCGATGGTGCGTAACCATATGAGTCTGCACGACCTGTGCAGCGGAATGAAAATGTTCCCGCAGCTTCTGGTTAATGTTCGCTTTACTGAAGGTAGCGGCAACCCGCTGGAACATGAGCATGTAAAAGCAGTAACCGCGGAAGTAGAAGCGGCGCTGGGAAATCGGGGTCGCGTACTGCTGCGTAAATCAGGCACAGAGCCGCTGATTCGCGTTATGGTGGAAGGCGAGCATGAAGAGCAGGTGCACGAATTTGCCCATCGTATCGCCGATGCCGTCAAAAGCGTTTAATCTCTTTGTTAAGTGACTAAAAAGGCGACGGCTGCCGCCTTTTTAGTCGATAGAAATCGCTTTTTGCTGTTTTTTTCCGCACTTGATACAATGCACTGAAATTGCCCTTGCGAAGGTCATTCGCTTTGGTTAGTATTCACACCCGCTTCAGTGGGAAACGTTAAAACGTCCCGCTTTATTGGTCGAAGCACTTGGTATGCGGCAAATCCGCAAGGAACAGGTTGATTATGTACGAAGCTCTTTTAGTTGTTTTCCTTATTGTGGCAATTGGCCTTGTGGGTCTGATTATGCTGCAGCAAGGTAAAGGCGCTGATATGGGAGCCTCCTTCGGAGCAGGCGCTTCCGGCACTCTGTTTGGATCCAGCGGTTCTGGTAACTTCATGACCCGTATGACTGGTATCCTGGCTGCGCTGTTCTTCATCATCAGTCTGGCGCTGGGCAATATCAACAGCAACAAGACCAATAAAGGAAGTGAGTGGGATAATCTGAGCGCTCCGAAAACTGAGCAAACTCAGCAGACAGCGCCGGCGCAGCCGAGCAGCGACATCCCGCACTGATAAGTAGTATCCGTACCGAGGTGGTGGAATTGGTAGACACGCTACCTTGAGGTGGTAGTGCCCTAACGGGCTTGTGGGTTCGAGTCCCATCCTCGGTACCAATTTTTGAAAAAAGACGCTGAAAGCGTCTTTTTTCGTTTTTATTTCCCTATCCGTTGTTTATTTATAAACAACACTGCGCTGGTTTTGACCCCTGCTAAATCGCTAAAGTCATCCTCATCAATTTTTAGACGAGGTACAGTGACGCCATGCGTACTTTTCAAATAGTTATCATTGCCAGCATATTAGGCCTGGCTGGATGTAGTCGTCATTCATCTCCAGAAACGGTTGATACCCTGAATACTATCCTTGTACCGGTGATCGCGAATTCGGAACCCGCGCAGGCGTCGGCAAAGGTAGTCAGCTGTTTTCAGGATAACAGTATGCTAATCGGCAAGCTCAGCCAGTCGCTTAAAGACAACTATTTACAGGATGCGGATAATCGAGATGTCTTTAATAAAGACGGTGAAGCGTACCAGGTCTACGGTGCGTTAACCAAACTGGAGCAAATATCTTCAATGAATGATGTCTACCGTAAAGAGAACAATATCGCGGGCTTGCAGGAGATTAACAAATTGCTGAAGTCTGTCCCTTCGGTTGCATGAACCAGGGATTGCCGATTGGCAACCCCTGGTTAAACGATTAGAAGCGGAAATTGAAACCTGCATAGGCGCCATCCGCAAGTTTATTATCGCGATGGTCATGCTTGCCTGTCATATTGATGTAGCGATAACCCGCTTCAATGTTCATAGACTTAATGATATTTATCCTGACACCGGCATTCGCTTCGAGGTAATCATTTACGCCGCTGGACATGGAATCAGGTGAATAATAAGACTCGCCGAACAGAGTAACGAAGTCGCCAAGCGGTAACTGCGCGCCTCCTCCGAGCGCGATAGCGTAGCCCTCATCCCCATCTTTCGGATTCAGGTATAGCGCTTTTCCGCCAGCGGTTAACAGAAACGGGCCGAGATTAAAATTGTAACCCAGCCCTAATCCTGCCGTATCACCATCATTATCGCTGTGCGCCCAGTTACCGCTAACGGCCATGCCGGGGTGCTCCGCGCCAAAGCTTGCCGACAGATTGGTAAACTCTGAACCGGCTTCGCCGTGGAGGTTGAGGGAGGCGAAGGCGGTACTGCTGGTACAGAGAGTAGCGATTAGCAGGATAGGCTTTGCGGTAAACATGCGCATTTTTCATATTCCTTCGGGTAAAAAAATGCCCGATACGATTGTTCGGGCAAAATTAACGGGATTCTGGATTAAGCTTTTTTCGCTGTTACCCAGCGCCGATGCTATACATACGGTGCAGGTATCCGCATTCAGGCCAACCGATGAATGATGCTATTGAATAATTAATTTATCCAGCTGTCGATTGACACGGACTCCCAGCATAAAAGTATTTATCGTTCGCCGTTATCGTTTATACGTTTAAATTTAAACGATAGCGGGAGACGACAAAGGAACGGGGGAAGGCGTTAAAATTTCTCAGGCAGGGAGGCGATACTTTGTAAATAACCGCCGCGGGCATACTCGATATAGGCCCCTTTTTTCAAGGCTGATAGCACATTGAGAATGCTGCTACGGGAGAGGTGTGTTCGGTCCTGAATGTATTCCAGAATAGATACCCGCAGCCGGGTTTCCTCTGATAACAGGATCATTTCCATTAAGTGATTGCGAATCACGGAATAAGTACGCTGCTGTAAGACTAGATCGTCACGATACACTAAATAAGAAGTATGATAGGCCAGCAGTCTGGTGACTTCTTCCCACATGCTGTGCTGACTGAATAGCTGCATCGCGATGTCGCTGTCAATCCGCAATATCTCTGAGTCAATTTCCGCGCGTAGACCATGGCTACGGCTCGGTTGTAGCATCTCAGCCACGCCAAACAAGTGCGGTTCATACACCGTGACCATCAGTAACCTATCCGATGAACGAAAAATGGATAGCCCGCCTTTCTTGAAAAGATAGAGCTGGATTTTTCCTTTATATTCCCAGCTTAGCCTTTTGCGAGCGACAACATTCAGCGGTGTGGCATGCGGTTCCAGCATGGCCATTAGACGATCGATATGGGCTTGTGGCCTGACGGGATGCTTAATATTCATCATGATCCTCTCGGAATAACTATAAAGGCGTTCACCAATTATAGGCTGTGATTATTGAAAGTTTCTATATCATCAGTTATAGCAATTAATTGGTTATGTTATTTAGGATTTATTGCGAGAGTAAAAAAGCCGGCGGGTTAAGGCCGGCTGGAACGTTTTTGCGGATTATTTATCGCGATTCTCCAGATTTTCCACCTGCGGTAAACCGGTGGCGGAAGAGGCGGTCAGCAGTCCGGACTGCGCGTAGCCAAACAGCTTATCGCGAGTATCGGTGATATCCAGATTGCGCATCGTCAGCTGGCCGATACGGTCCTCAGCGGAGAACATCGAGTCACCTTTTTCCATCGTCAGACGCTCTGCTTTATAGGTCAGATTATCAGAGACAGTATTCAGAATGGAGTAATCGTTGCCGCGACGCAGTTCTAACGTGACTTCGCCAGTGATTTGACTTGCTACCCAGCGCTGCAGGCCGTCGCGAAGCATCAGCGCCTGGGAGTCGAACCAGCGCCCTTGATACAGCAGACGACCCAGTTGACGACCGTGCGCATGGTACTGCTCAATGGTATCTTCGTTATGAATACCGGTCAGCAGACGCTCATAGGCAATATGCAGCAGCGCCATGCCCGGGGCTTCATAAATGCCGCGGCTCTTCGCTTCGATGATACGGTTTTCGATCTGATCGCTCATACCCAGACCATGGCGGCCGCCGATGCGGTTAGCTTCCAGCATCATCTCAACGTCATCGCTAAAGATTTGTCCGTTTAACGCAACCGGGTGGCCTTGTTCAAAGCGAACGGTGACTTCTTCCGCCGGGATTTTGACGCTTTCGTCCCAGAACTTGACGCCCATAATCGGGTTCACAATCTTGACGCTGGAGTTCAGGAACTCAAGATCTTTAGCTTCGTGCGTGGCGCCCAGCATATTGGAGTCGGTTGAGTAGGCTTTTTCAACGGACATTTTATAGTCAAACCCGCAGGAGATCATAAACTCTGACATCTCCTGGCGGCCGCCTAACTCATCGATAAAGTCGCTATCCAGCCAAGGTTTGTAAATTTTCAGCTCAGCGTTGGTCAGCAGGCCGTAACGATAGAAACGTTCGATATCGTTGCCTTTATAGGTACTCCCGTCGCCCCAAATGTTAACACCGTCTTCCTTCATGGCCGCGACCAGCATGGTACCGGTCACTGCGCGGCCCAGCGGAGTGGTATTAAAGTAGGTCAATCCGCCGGTGGTGTTATGAAATGCGCCGCACTGGATCGCGGCGATGCCTTCCGCAACCAGTTGCTTACGGCAGTCGATCAGACGAGCCCCTTCAGCACCATACTCTTTGGCACGACGAGGAATGGCCTCGTAATCGTCTTCGTCTGGCTGTCCCAGATTGGCGGTATATGCATAAGGGACTGCTCCCTTTTTACGCATCCACAGCAGCGCGGCGCTGGTATCCAGCCCACCAGAAAAAGCAATACCAATACGTTGGCCAACCGGGAGATGCTTGAGAATCGTCGTCATAAATAAAACCCTGCTAGATAGACTGTGGTGAGTTTGACTCAACAATCTTTATTGCATGTTTATGCATTAATTGTGAGTTTTCATTTAATCATTTTTTGCTGGCGACAGGAAGAGGCTGAGCCGCTTTTTGCCAAAAAACCCAGAAATACCAGCATGAACCGAAACCTGGCAATGTGAAATTCATGTTGACAAAATATATGAAGTATCAATACAATTCACTACGATTTTATGTCCCGTCTCTCGGTACCAAATCCCAGCAGTATTTGCGTCTTTTGCTCAAAACGAGTAAAATATGCCACGTTTCAGGCGCGGGGTGGAGCAGCCTGGTAGCTCGTCGGGCTCATAACCCGAAGGTCGTCGGTTCAAATCCGGCCCCCGCAACCACTTTCCCATTAAGTACTTTTTCAAATATACTGTGAGGACCGGGTCCTTCGTAGACGAATTTGAAAGAATTCTTCTGGAAAGTGTTCCAGATCGCAGTTGCGATCTCAGGGTTCAGTTATCTAAAGCCCCGATTTATCGGGGTTTTTTGTTATCTGACTTCAGAATAACTGGGCTATACGCCCTTTTTTTATGTCTTGGGGGTGGGTTTGTCCACATTAGAGCAAAAATTAACAGAGATGCTCACTGCGCCAGTTGAAGCGCTTGGCTTTGAGCTGGTCGGCATCGAATTTATTCGCGGTCGCACGTCCACACTGCGCATCTATATTGATAGTGAAGATGGCATCAATGTTGATGATTGTGCTGATGTGAGCCACCAGGTCAGTGCTGTTATGGACGTAGAAGACCCAATTACAGTCGCTTATAACCTGGAAGTTTCTTCCCCTGGTCTCGATCGTCCTATGTTTACCGCCGAGCACTATGAGCGTTTCATTGGCGAAGAAGTTTCGCTGGTTTTGCGTATGGCGGTGCAGAACCGACGCAAATGGCAGGGCCTTATCAAAGCGGTAGACGGTGAGATGATCACGGTAACCGTCGAAGGCAAAGATGAAGTGTTCGCGCTGAGTAACATCCAGAAGGCGAACCTGGTTCCCCACTTTTAACAGTCTGGATTGAGGTGAAAGGCCCCGATGAACAAAGAAATTTTGGCTGTTGTTGAAGCCGTTTCCAACGAAAAGGCGCTGCCGCGTGAGAAAATTTTCGAAGCGTTGGAAAGTGCGCTAGCAACGGCTACCAAGAAAAAATATGAGCAAGAGATCGACGTTCGCGTAGAAATCGATCGTAAAAGCGGTGATTTCGACACATTCCGTCGCTGGCTGGTTGTGGAAGAAGTGACCCAGCCGACGCGCGAAATCACGCTGGAAGCTGCGCGCTACGAAGATGAAAGCATGAATCCCGGCGATTACGTCGAAGACCAGATTGAATCTGTTACCTTTGACCGTATCACTACGCAGACCGCCAAGCAGGTTATCGTACAAAAAGTACGTGAAGCCGAACGCGCGATGGTGGTCGATCAGTTCCGTGAGCACGAAGGTGAAATCATCACGGGCGTAGTGAAGAAAGTGAACCGCGACAACATTACGCTGGATCTGGGCAACAATGCTGAAGCCGTGATCCTGCGCGAAGACATGTTGCCTCGTGAGAACTTCCGTCCGGGTGACCGTATCCGCGGCGTACTGTACGCAGTTCGTCCGGAAGCGCGCGGCGCGCAGCTGTTCGTGACTCGCTCCAAGCCGGAAATGCTGGTTGAACTGTTCCGCATTGAAGTACCGGAAATTGGTGAAGAAGTTCTCGAAATTAAAGCGGCTGCACGCGATCCTGGCTCTCGTGCCAAAATCGCTGTTAAAACTAACGACAAGCGTATCGATCCGGTTGGCGCCTGCGTCGGTATGCGCGGCGCGCGCGTTCAGGCTGTCTCGACTGAACTGGGCGGCGAGCGTATTGATATCGTGCTTTGGGACGATAACCCGGCTCAGTTCGTGATTAATGCCATGGCTCCGGCTGACGTCGCATCTATCGTGGTAGATGAAGACAAGCACACCATGGATATCGCAGTAGAAGCGGGCAACCTGGCGCAGGCCATTGGCCGTAACGGTCAGAACGTACGTCTGGCATCTCAGCTCAGCGGCTGGGAGCTCAACGTCATGACCGTTGACGACCTCCAGGCTAAGCATCAGGCCGAAGCCCATGCAGCGATTGATACCTTCACTAAATATCTTGATATTGATGAAGATTTCGCCACGCTGCTGGTTGAAGAAGGTTTCGCCACTCTGGAAGAACTGGCCTATGTGCCAATGAAGGAACTGCTGGAAATCGACGGTCTGGATGAAGCGACCGTTGAAGCACTTCGTGAGCGGGCGAAAAACGCGCTGACCACGCTGGCGCTGGCCAAAGAAGAGAGCCTGGGAGATAGCAAACCTGCCGACGATCTGTTGAATCTCGAAGGTATGGATCGCGCTCTGGCATTCACCCTGGCCGCCCGTGGTGTTTGTACGCTGGAAGATCTCGCCGAGCAGGGCATTGATGATCTGGCTGATATCGAAGGCTTGACCGACGAGAAAGCCGGAGAACTTATCATGGCCGCTCGTAATATTTGTTGGTTCGGCGACGAAGCGTAATAAACTGTAGCAGGAAGGAACAGCATGACAGATGTGACCATTAAAGCGCTGGCCTCAGAGATTCAGACCTCTGTGGATCGCCTGATACAGCAGTTTGCTGATGCAGGGATCCGCAAATCGGCTGATGATTCTGTGACCGCGCAAGAGAAGCAAACCTTGTTGACGCACCTGAACCGTGAACACGGCTCGGCGCCCGACAAGCTGACGCTGCAGCGCAAAACGCGCAGCACGTTAAATATTCCGGGTACCGGTGGAAAGAGCAAATCGGTACAAATCGAAGTCCGCAAGAAACGCACCTTTGTGAAACGCGATCCGCAAGAGGCCGAACGCCTTGCCGCGGAAGAGCAGGCGCAGCGTGAAGCGGAAGAGCAAGCCCGTCGTGAAGCTGAAGAATCAGCCAAACGCGAGGCGCAATTAAAAGCTGAACGTGAGGCCGCAGAACAAGCGAAACGTGAACTCGCCGATAAAGCGAAACGTGAAGCCGCGGAAAAAGACAAAGTGAGCAATCAACAAACCGACGATATGACCAAAACCGCCCAGGCTGAAAAGCAACGCCGCGAAAACGAAGCTGCGGAGCTCAAGCGCAAATCGGAAGAAGAAGCACGCCGCAAACTTGAAGAAGAAGCGCGCCGTGTAGCGGAAGAAGCACGCCGTATGGCTCAAGAAAATGAAAAGAACTGGACTGAAGCGCCAGAAACTCCTGAAGAGACCACTGACTATCACGTAACGACTTCTCAGCATGCGCGTCAGGCTGAAGACGACAACGATCGTGAAGTTGAAGGCGGTCGTGGCCGTGGACGTAATGCGAAAGCAGCGCGCCCGGCTAAGAAAGGCAACAAACACGCTGAATCGAAAGCCGATCGTGAAGAAGCCCGTGCGGCCGTTCGCGGTGGTAAAGGCGGTAAGCATCGTAAAGGTTCTGCTCTGCAGCAAGGCTTCCAGAAGCCGGCTCAGGCGGTTAACCGTGATGTTATCATCGGCGAAACCATCACCGTTGGCGATCTGGCCAACAAGATGGCCGTCAAAGGTTCTCAGGTCATCAAAGCGATGATGAAGCTGGGCGCCATGGCGACGATTAACCAGGTCATCGACCAGGAAACCGCGCAGTTGGTTGCCGAAGAGATGGGCCACAAAGTTATCCTGCGTCGTGAAAACGAGCTGGAAGAAGCGGTAATGAGTGACCGTGACACCGGCGCTGCGGCTGAACCGCGCGCACCGGTTGTGACCATCATGGGTCACGTTGACCACGGTAAAACCTCTCTGCTGGACTACATTCGTTCAACGAAAGTGGCCTCTGGCGAAGCGGGCGGTATTACCCAGCACATCGGTGCGTACCACGTTGAAACCGACAACGGTATGATCACCTTCCTGGATACCCCGGGTCACGCCGCGTTTACTTCTATGCGTGCTCGTGGTGCGCAGGCGACGGATATCGTGGTTCTGGTCGTGGCGGCAGACGACGGCGTGATGCCGCAGACTATCGAAGCTATCCAGCACGCGAAAGCGGCGCAGGTACCTCTGGTCGTTGCGGTGAACAAAATCGATAAGCCGGAAGCGGACCTTGATCGCGTTAAAAACGAGCTCTCTCAGTACGGCGTTATGCCGGAAGAGTGGGGCGGCGAAGCGCAGTTCATCCCTGTATCCGCTAAAGCCGGTACCGGTATTGACGATCTGCTGAATGCTATCCTGCTGCAGGCTGAAGTTCTGGAGCTGAAAGCGGTTCGCAACGGTATGGCGAGCGGCGCGGTGATCGAATCCTTCCTCGATAAAGGTCGTGGTCCGGTTGCAACCGTTCTGGTACGCGAAGGTACGCTGCATAAAGGCGACATCGTCCTGTGCGGTTTCGAATACGGTCGCGTTCGTGCGATGCGTAACGAACTGGGTCTGGAAGTGCTGGAAGCGGGTCCATCCATTCCGGTGGAAATCCTCGGCCTGTCTGGCGTACCGGCTGCTGGCGACGAAGTGACCGTCGTGCGTGACGAGAAGAAAGCGCGTGAAGTTGCGCTGTATCGTCAGGGCAAATTCCGTGAAGTTAAACTGGCTCGTCAGCAGAAATCTAAGCTGGAGAACATGTTCGCCAACATGACCGAAGGCGAAGTTCACGAAGTGAACATCGTCCTCAAGGCGGACGTTCAGGGTTCTGTGGAAGCGATCTCCGACTCCTTGCTGAAACTGTCTACCGACGAAGTGAAAGTGAAGATCATCGGTTCCGGCGTAGGTGGTATTACCGAAACCGACGCAACCCTGGCGGCCGCATCCAACGCGATTCTGGTTGGCTTTAACGTTCGTGCTGATGCATCTGCGCGTAAAGTTATCGACGCGGAAAGCCTGGATCTGCGCTACTACTCCGTCATTTACCATCTGATCGACGAAGTGAAAGCTGCGATGAGCGGCATGCTGTCTCCGGAACTGAAACAGCAGATCATCGGTCTGGCTGAAGTGCGTGATGTGTTCAAATCGCCGAAATTCGGCGCCATCGCGGGCTGTATGGTCACCGAAGGTACGATTAAGCGTCACAACCCAATCCGCGTTCTGCGCGACAACGTGGTTATCTATGAAGGCGAGCTGGAATCCCTGCGCCGCTTCAAAGATGACGTAAACGAAGTCCGTAACGGCATGGAATGTGGTATCGGCGTTAAGAACTACAACGACGTTCGCGTCGGCGATATGATCGAAGTGTTCGAAATCATCGAGATTCAACGTACCATCGATTAATCGTTTAGTAGGCCGGGGAAGCGCAGCGCCACCCGGTTATACAAAATTAAAGGGGGCCGCGTGGCCCCCTTATTTGTCTGGAGAATTTATTATGGCGAAAGAATTTGGTCGCCCGCAGCGCGTGGCCCAGGAGATGCAAAAAGAGATCGCAATCATCCTGCAGCGCGAAATTAAAGACCCGCGTCTGGGCATGATGACGACCGTTTCAGGCGTTGAAATGTCCCGCGACCTGGCCTATGCCAAAGTGTTTGTGACCTTCCTGAACGATAAAGACGAAGCCGCCGTGAAAGCGGGCATCAAGGCTTTGCAGGAAGCGTCTGGTTTTATTCGCTCGCTGCTGGGCAAAGCGATGCGCCTGCGTATCGTGCCGGAACTGACGTTTTTCTACGATAATTCGTTAGTCGAAGGGATGCGCATGTCGAATCTGGTGACCAGCGTGGTGAAACATGACGATGAGCGTCGTGTGAACCCGGACGACAGCAAGGAGGACTAATGAGTCGTCCTCGTCGTCGCGGCCGCGATGTGCACGGCGTTCTGTTGCTGGATAAACCGCAAGGCGCATCCAGCAATGACGTGTTGCAGAAAGTCAAACGGCTTTATAATGCCAACCGGGCAGGGCACACGGGGGCGCTGGATCCGCTGGCGACCGGTATGCTGCCGATTTGCCTCGGGGAAGCGACAAAGTTTTCCCAGTATCTGCTCGATTCTGACAAGCGCTACCGCGTGATTGGAAAGCTCGGACAGCGCACCGATACCTCTGATGCCGATGGTCAGGTGGTGGAAGAGCGTCCGCTGACTTTTAGCCCAGAGCAGCTGGCAGCCGCGCTTGACGGCTTCCGCGGCGAAACTCAGCAGATACCCTCGATGTATTCGGCGCTGAAATACCAGGGGAAAAAGCTGTACGAATATGCCCGACAGGGGATTGAAGTACCGCGTGAATCCCGGCCGATTACGGTATACGAACTGCTATTTATTCGTCATGAGGGTAGCGAGCTTGAGCTGGAAATCCACTGCTCGAAAGGCACCTACATTCGCACGATTATTGATGATTTAGGCGAGAAACTAGGATGCGGCGCGCACGTCACTTTCCTCCGTCGCCTGGCGGTCAGTAAATATCCTGTCGAACGAATGGTGACGCTGGAGCAGCTGCAGGCGCTGGTCGAACAGGCCAATGCGCAGGATATTCCCGCCGCCCAGCTGCTGGACCCGCTGCTGATGCCGATGGACAGTCCGGCTTCGGATTACCCGTTGATTAATATTCCGGAAACCTCAGCCGTCTACTTTAAAAACGGTAACCCGATTCGTACATCGGGCGCGCCGCTGCAGGGACTGGTTCGCGTCACGGAAGGTGCGGAAGAGAAGTTTCTTGGTATGGGGGAAATTGATGATGAAGGCCGCGTTGCGCCTCGTCGTCTGGTGGTTGAATACCCTGCCTGAGCGCTTTCCTTGCGATAAAAGGCTGCTGCGAGTAGAATATCGCCGCTTAACGCTCGCCAAAGTGATTTAACATTTGCGGGCGTTATATCAGGGGTTGCTGAATTAGAGATCGGCACCCTTTCTTTCTTTTAATTTTGGAGTTCGAAAATGTCTCTAAGCGTTGAAGCTAAAGCAAAAATCGTTTCTGAGTTCGGTCGTGGCGAAAACGACAGCGGTTCTACTGAAGTTCAGGTTGCACTGCTGACTGCACAGATCAACCACCTGCAGGGTCACTTTGCAGAGCACAAAAAAGATCACCACAGCCGTCGTGGTCTGCTGCGCATGGTTTCTCAGCGTCGTAAACTGCTCGACTACCTGAAACGTAAAGATGTTGCACGTTACTCTGCGCTGATCGAGCGTCTGGGTCTGCGTCGCTAATTCTGCGAGTTTCAGAAGAAGGGGCCTCACGGCCCCTTTTTTCGACCGGGCGGCAGCAATTCATTAAAAACTCATGTATTGTTGCTATTAATGATCTTCATGCAGAGGTTCGCGCGGCTAATGAGAGGCTTGACTCGCAGGGGCGGGTAAAGGTTGTCATTAGTCGCGAGGATGCAGAAGATCGGGTCATACGATGTCTTATCGTGGATTTGACATCATCTATAGATATAAGGATAGAATTTTGCTTAATCCGATCGTTCGTAAATTCCAGTACGGCCAACATACCGTAACCCTGGAGACCGGCATGATGGCGCGCCAGGCAACTGCTGCCGTTATGGTTAGCATGGATGACACCGCGGTATTCGTTACCGTTGTGGGCCAGAAAAAAGCGAAACCAGGCCAGGATTTCTTCCCGCTGACCGTTAACTATCAAGAGCGTACCTACGCTGCAGGTAAAATCCCGGGTGGTTTCTTCCGTCGTGAAGGCCGTCCGAGCGAAGGCGAAACCCTGATCGCGCGTCTGATTGACCGTCCGGTTCGCCCGCTGTTCCCGGAAGGTTTTGTCAACGAAGTTCAGGTTATTGCGACCGTGGTTTCCGTTAACCCGCAGGTTAACCCGGATATCGTCGCGATGATTGGTGCTTCCGCAGCCCTGTCCCTGTCTGGTATTCCGTTCAACGGCCCAATTGGCGCCGCTCGCGTTGGTTATATTAATGACCAGTACGTGCTGAACCCGACCCAGGAAGAGCTGAAGTCCAGCAAACTGGATCTGGTTGTTGCAGGCACCGAAGCCGCAGTACTGATGGTTGAATCCGAAGCTGAACTGCTGAGCGAAGACCAGATGCTGGGCGCGGTTGTGTTTGGTCACGACCAGCAGCAGGTTGTTATTCAGAACATCAACGACCTGGTGAAAGAAGCCGGTAAACCGCGTTGGGACTGGCAGCCGGAAGTGGTTGATGCGGCGCTGAACGCGCGCGTTGCCGCGCTGGCTGAATCTCGCCTGAGCGATGCTTACCGTATCACCGACAAACAAGAGCGTTATGCTCAGGTTGACGTGATCAAATCTGAAACTATCGCAACCCTGGTTGCGGAAGATGAATCCCTGGACGCTAACGAACTGGGTGAAATCCTGCACGCAATCGAGAAAAACGTGGTTCGTAGCCGCGTACTGGCCGGTGAGCCGCGTATCGATGGTCGTGAAAAAGATATGATTCGTGGTCTGGACGTCCGTACCGGTGTTCTGCCGCGTACCCACGGTTCCGCACTGTTTACCCGTGGCGAAACTCAGGCGCTGGTTACCGCGACGCTGGGTACCGCACGTGATGCGCAGAACATCGATGAGCTGATGGGCGAGCGCACGGATTCCTTCCTGTTCCACTATAACTTCCCTCCGTACTCCGTAGGCGAAACGGGAATGGTTGGTTCTCCGAAGCGTCGTGAAATCGGTCACGGTCGTCTGGCTAAACGCGGCGTCCTGGCCGTTATGCCGACTATCGAAGAGTTCCCGTACACCGTTCGCGTGGTTTCTGAAATCACCGAGTCTAACGGTTCCTCCTCCATGGCTTCCGTCTGTGGCGCTTCTCTGGCGCTGATGGACGCAGGCGTGCCGGTGAAAGCCGCCGTTGCGGGTATCGCAATGGGTCTGGTGAAGGAAGGCGACAACTTCGTCGTACTGTCTGACATTCTGGGCGATGAAGATCACCTGGGCGATATGGACTTCAAAGTAGCGGGTTCCCGCGAAGGTATCTCTGCTCTGCAGATGGATATCAAAATTGAAGGTATCACCAAAGAGATCATGCAGGTTGCTCTGAACCAGGCTAAAGGTGCGCGTCTGCACATCCTGGGCGTGATGGAACAGGCGATTAACGCGCCGCGCGGCGATATCTCTGAATTCGCACCGCGTATCCACACGATCAAAATCAGCCCGGACAAAATTAAAGACGTCATCGGTAAGGGCGGTTCCGTTATTCGTGCGCTGACCGAAGAAACCGGCACCACTATCGAAATCGAAGACGACGGTACAGTGAAGATCGCGGCAACCGACGGCGACAAAGCGCAGCACGCGATTCGTCGTATCGAAGAGATCACCGCTGAGATCGAAGTTGGCCGTATCTATAACGGTAAAGTGACCCGCATCGTTGACTTTGGCGCGTTTGTTGCCATTGGCGGCGGTAAAGAAGGTCTGGTCCACATCTCTCAAATCGCCGACAAGCGCGTTGAGAAAGTGACCGACTATCTGCAGATGGGTCAGGAAGTGCCGGTTAAGGTACTGGAAGTTGACCGTCAGGGCCGTGTCCGTCTGAGCATCAAAGAAGCAACTGAACAAACTCAGCCTGCGGCTGCGCCGGAAGCTCCGGCTGCCGAACAGCAGGGCGAGTAAGGTTGCCGTTTGCCCTCCGCATAGCGGAGGGCGCATTACGGGCAGGACGCCCTGTTTGCAGCCGGGGAACTGGACGTTCATCCAATCGTTGTCTTCGGGAGTGGGAAATGAAGCCTTTTTTGCGCTGGTGTTTCGTGGCGACAGCTCTCACGCTGGCAGGATGCAGCAACTCTGCCTGGCGTAAGGACGCAGTCCTCGCGGTGCCATTGCAACCGACTTTGCAGCAAGAAGTGATTCTGGCGCGCATGGAACAAATTCTTGCCAGTCGGGCTTTAACCGATGACGAACGCGCACAGCTTTTATATGAGCGCGGAGTGTTGTATGATAGTCTCGGTCTGAGGGCATTAGCGCGAAATGATTTTTCACAAGCGCTGGCAATCCGACCGGATATGCCTGAAGTATTCAACTACTTAGGCATTTATTTAACGCAGGCAGGCAATTTTGATGCTGCCTATGAAGCGTTTGATTCTGTACTTGAGCTTGATCCAACTTACAACTACGCGCACTTAAATCGCGGCATCGCCCTGTATTACGGCGGTCGTGCTAAGTTAGCGCAAGATGATCTGCTGGCGTTTTATCAAGACGATCCCAATGATCCTTTCCGAAGCCTGTGGCTTTATCTCGCTGAGCGTCAGCTCAATGAGAAGCAGGCGCTTGAAGCACTGAGACAGCGCTTAGACAAGTCGGATAAAGAACAATGGGGATGGAACATTGTCGGGTTCTACCTTGGCGACATTAGCGAAAAAGAGCTAATGACCCGCCTGAAGGCAGACGCAACGGATAACACCTCGCTCGCTGAGCATCTCAGTGAAACCAACTTCTATTTAGGTAAGTACTACCTAAGTCTGGGGGACAAGGACAGCGCTACGGCACTGTTCAAACTGGCGGTCGCAAACAACGTTCATAACTACGTTGAGCACCGATACGCATTGTTGGAATTATCGCTCTTGGGCCAGGAGCAAGATGACCTGGCAGAATCGGACCAGCAATAGCTGACGAACACATCAGCCCTTTTTTGATTGCCATCACCTTTGCGGGTGAGGGCGTTGTTGTTCGTTAATACACCTACTTTGAGCCGGTTCACACTTTTCAATGAAAATTACCGTAAATTTTCACGATGAGTTATGTAGACTGGCCGCCATTAATTTTGAGGCACACGTACTACATGGCTGAATTCGAAACCACTTTTGCAGATCTGGGCCTGAAGGCTCCCATCCTTGAAGCGCTTAACGATCTGGGTTACGAAAAACCATCTCCGATCCAGGCTGAGTGCATTCCGCATCTGCTGGGCGGCCGCGACGTTCTGGGTATGGCCCAGACGGGTAGCGGTAAAACCGCAGCGTTCTCTTTACCGCTGCTGAACAACATTGATCCTGAGCTGAGAGCACCGCAGATTCTGGTGCTGGCGCCGACCCGCGAACTGGCGGTACAGGTTGCTGAAGCAATGACGGAATTTTCTAAACATATGCGCGGCGTAAACGTGGTTGCCCTCTACGGCGGCCAGCGTTATGACGTGCAGCTGCGCGCGCTGCGTCAGGGACCGCAAATTGTTGTCGGTACCCCGGGTCGTCTGCTGGACCACCTGAAACGCGGTACGCTGGATCTCTCTAAGCTGAGCGGTCTGGTTCTGGATGAAGCTGACGAAATGCTGCGCATGGGCTTCATCGAAGACGTAGAAACGATTATGGCGCAGATCCCGGAAGGTCATCAGACCGCTCTGTTCTCCGCTACCATGCCGGAAGCGATTCGTCGTATTACCCGCCGCTTTATGAAAGAGCCGCAGGAAGTGCGCATCCAGTCGAGCGTAACGACTCGCCCGGACATCAGCCAGAGCTACTGGACTGCTTACGGTATGCGTAAAAACGAAGCGCTGGTGCGTTTCCTGGAAGCGGAAGATTTTGATGCGGCGATTATCTTCGTTCGTACCAAAAACGCGACCCTGGAAGTTGCCGAAGCGCTGGAGCGTAGCGGCTATAGCAGCGCTGCGCTGAATGGCGACATGAACCAGTCCCTGCGTGAGCAGACCCTGGAGCGTCTGAAAGACGGTCGTCTGGATATCCTGATTGCGACCGACGTTGCGGCCCGTGGCCTGGACGTTGAGCGTATCAGCCTGGTGGTTAACTACGATATCCCGATGGATTCTGAGTCTTACGTTCACCGTATCGGCCGTACCGGTCGTGCGGGTCGTGCTGGCCGCGCGCTGCTGTTCGTTGAGAACCGCGAGCGTCGTCTGCTGCGCAACATCGAACGCACGATGAAGCTGACCATTCCGGAAGTTGAACTGCCGAACGCAGAACTGCTGGGCAAACGTCGCCTGGAAAAATTTGCCGCGAAAGTTCAGCAGCAGCTGGAAAGCAGCGATCTGGATCAGTACCGCGCGCTGCTGGCGAAAATCCAGCCGTCTGCCGAAGGTGAAGAGCTGGACGTGGAAACGCTGGCCGCAGCGCTGCTGAAAATGGCTCAGGGCGAACGTCCGCTGATCCTGCCGCCGGATGCGCCTATGCGTCCTAAGCGCGAGTTCCGCGACCGTGACGATCGTTTTGAGCGTCGTGGCGACCGTAACGACCGTGGCCCGCGCGGCGATCGTCCTGAACGCAGCGGCGAAGATCGTCCTAAGCGTGAACGTCGTGACGTTGGCGATATGGAACTGTACCGGATTGAAGTGGGCCGTGATGACGGTGTTGAAGTTCGTCATATCGTTGGCGCAATCGCCAACGAAGGCGACATCAGCAGCCGTTACATCGGTAACATCAAACTGTTTGGTTCTCACTCCACCATCGAACTGCCGAAAGGTATGCCGGGCGAAGTGCTGCAGCACTTTACTCGTACCCGCATCCTGAACAAGCCGATGAACATGCAGCTGCTGGGTGATGCTCAGCCGCGTCCTGAGCGCAGCGGCGAACGTCGTGGCGGCGGAGAGCGTCGTGAAGGCGGTCGTAGCTTCGGCGGCGGTGAACGTCGTGAAGGCCGTGGTTTCGGCGGCGAGCGTCGCGAAGGCGGTCGTAGTGAAGGTCGTCGTTTCAGCGGCGAACGTCGTGAAGGCGGCCGCGCGCCGCGCCGCGATGATGCTTCAGCTCCGCGTCGCGATGACTCCGCAGGTCGTCGTCGTTTCGGTGGCGATGCATAATTAGCGTTTCCGCTAACGTAAAGTAAACGATACAGCCCCGATCTCAACGATTGGGGCTTTTTTTATTTTCTTTGTACTCGTGTACTGGTACAGTGCGTCACGTTGATAACAACAAAAGTATTTTCGACTGGAGATTTCGGCAAATGGCGACACTTACCACTACGGCAACCCGACCGTCCTTGTTTGGCGGCGTAGTGATTATTGGCGGGACGATTATTGGGGCGGGCATGTTCTCACTGCCGGTTGTGATGTCCGGCGCGTGGTTCTTCTGGTCTCTGGCGGCGCTGGTTTTTACCTGGTTTTGTATGCTTCACTCCGGGTTAATGATCCTCGAAGCGAACCTGAATTACCGGATTGGCTCGAGCTTCGATACTATTACGAAAGATCTGCTCGGCAAAGGCTGGAATCTGCTTAACGGCGTGTCGATCGCCTTTGTACTTTATATTCTGACTTACGCCTATATTTCTGCCAGCGGCTCGATCCTGCACCATACGTTTAGCGAAATGTCGCTGAACATACCGGCAAGGGCGGCAGGTTTTGGTTTTGCCCTGCTGGTGGCGTTTATTGTCTGGCTGAGTACCAAAGCGGTGAGCCGCATGACGGCCATTGTGCTGGGAGCTAAGGTCATTACCTTCTTTCTGACCTTTGGCAGCCTGTTGGGACACGTCCAGCCGAGCACCCTGTTTAACGTGGCTGAACAAAATGCCTCGTATATGCCCTATCTGCTGATGACGCTGCCGTTCTGCCTCGCGTCCTTCGGTTATCACGGCAACGTGCCGAGTCTGATGAAGTACTACGGTAAGGATCCGCGCACTATCGTTAAATGCCTGGTTTACGGCACGCTGCTGGCGCTGGGTCTGTACGTGGTGTGGCTGCTGGTGACGATGGGCAATATCCCTCGTCCGGAGTTTATCGGTATCGCGCAGAAGGGGGGCAATATTGATGTCCTGGTCCAGGCGCTCAGCGGGGTACTGAATAGCCGGAGTCTGGATCTGCTGTTAGTGATCTTCTCAAACTTTGCCGTAGCCAGCTCATTCCTTGGCGTGACGCTCGGCCTGTTTGATTATCTGGCGGATCTGTTCGGGTTCGACGACTCCGCGCTGGGACGCTTTAAAACTGCGATTCTCACCTTTTTCCCGCCAATGGTGGGCGGCCTGCTGTGGCCGAACGGGTTCCTCTACGCGATCGGTTATGCGGGTCTGGCAGCGACCATCTGGGCGGCAATCGTACCAGCGCTGCTGGCTCGCGCATCGCGTAAACGTTTTGGTAGCCCATTGTTTCGCGTTTGGGGCGGAAAGCCGATGATTGCTTTGGTCCTGCTGTTTGGTCTGGGTAACGTGATTGTGCATTTCCTGTCGAGCTTTAATGTATTACCCACCTATCAATAATTGAATTTTCCGCTGAGCCAGATTTAACGATCTGGCTCAAAAAATATTTTCTTTATTTCTCTTACTATAAATATTGTCTTGAATAAGGGAATATTTATATGCTGAATAACGATATTACTCTGCGGAAGCTCGAGATTTTCCTTAGCTATATGGAGTCGATGAACATATCAAAAACTGCAGAGCTAATGAACATTTCATCCGTTAGCGTTCATCGCGCGCTTCATTCGCTGGAAGATAATTTACGCTGTCCTTTGTTTACCCATAATGGCCGCAATCTTTATCCTTTACCTGGCGCATGGGTTATGCAAAAGGAAGCGCGGGAAGTCATTAATGCATTGGAACGCTGTATTTATCTTACTCGCAAGGCTTCGGGGTACCATTCTCAGGTTTTACGGTTAGGGCTACTTTATTCGTTAGTGTTAAAAACTGCACCGCAAATTGTTCAGGGTTTGAAAAAACGCTGCCCGGAACTGACCATTGAATTTATCATGAATTCTAATAAAAAATTATTAGAAGCGCTTAATGAAGAGAAGATTGATGCGGTTCTGATATCGACTCCCGATGATTACAACATCCAGTTATTTGAGACATGGACCATATTCTCTGATTCCATCTACCTTGCGGTTCCGGTAACCGAAGCGGATAGCTTATCGACCCCCGTAGATTTACGGCATCTGCAAAATAAAAAGTTTATTGCCTTGAGCGAAGGCTTCGCGACCTGGAGAGGATTTCAGGAGGCCTTTCAGATTGCTGGATTTACGCCCGACATCACCGTCCGGGTACATGATGTTTTTTCACTGATGAGTATGGTGAACGCCGGCATGGGCTATACCTTAATCCCGGGGCGGATGAGCGGCCTGTTTAGTAACGGCATTCGTCTGCTGCCGCTGCAGGAGCCCTATAGAATGGAACAGGAAATTTCGCTGGTTTTCCCACGTAGTCAGGAAAATCATCCGGGTCTGCTGTCTTTGCTAGCCGAGTGCCGTATGTACGCCAGACAGCTTATGATGGAGAAAAGCGAGACAGAGAAAACCCCATAAGCTCATGACTCAATCGCTGATAGACCACGCTTTCGCCGTAGATAGCGACGGCAAGCCACTTTGGATTACTGACTAAGGCTATCTTGATTCTCATCCGGTCGCCGTTGATGCTGTTTGCTAAAGCATGGGTCAGTGCCTGGTGGCTGACCTGGCATAACGTAAAAATGGCCGACTCCTGGCGCGTAATTATCTGATGCTTAAACGCGCAGCCGATGATACAGCGCTGTAGCTTATTTTTTAATTCATCCGACGTCCCGGTCATAAAAACAAAACCCACCTTATGTTCGGGCTTATCCGCTAACAGCTTCTGGCGAAAATTATCTTCGTCTTCTTGCGTACAAAGTGAGGCCAGAAGCGCGATTTGCCCTGGTTTCATGCGCTGAAATGAATACATTGAACATCCCTTGCGCCTGCTGCATAACAGCAGGCGATCGTCATTAAAAGAAGGGGGTTAAAGAGAGATAGAGGGCCGAAGGGGCCAGCAGACAGCCAAGGCCGGTATAAAAGGTTGCCGTCATTGCGCCATAGGGAACGAGTTTCGGGTCCGTGGCCGCCAGACCCGCGGCGACCCCGCTGGTGGAACCCATTAGCCCGCCGTAGACTATAGCGGCGGCAGGCGAGTTCAGGCCTGCGGCTTTCGCTACCAGCGGCGTTAAGATCATGACGGCAATAGACTTAATCACGCCAGCGGCGATGCTCAGCGCGATAACATCCGAGCTTGCGCCAAGCGCTGCGCCGGTTACCGGGCCGACGATAAAGGTTACGGCCCCCGCGCCAATGGTCGCCATGCTGATGGCGTCGGTATAGCCAAAAGACCAGGCGACAATTGCTCCGAGATAAAAAGAGAGCACCGTCGAGATAACCAGCGCCAGCGCGCCGGCCATACCGGCTTTTTTCAGCTCTTCAAGCTTGACGCCGAAGGCGGTGGAAATGATGGCGAAATCTCGGAACATACCGCCGCCCATCAGCGCAATACCGCTGAACAGGCTGATATCGGCCAGACCTTTTTTACCGCCGGTCAATTCCCCGCCAAGCCAGGCCAGCAGCAATCCGGCGACGATGGCAATAGCTGAGCTGTGTATCTTGCCGCGAAGCAGATGTGTTGAGATCCAGCTTGCGGCCCAGCATACGATACCCACCACGACAAAAGCGGTAATCAAACCGTTGCTGGTGAAGCTACCGGTTAAAATCTTTGTCAGCTGTTCCATTACTTACACTCCTCGCTAACGGTGGAGCTTTCCTGATGGCCGTGACCGCCAATTTTGCTCAAAGGTTTAATCAGCAGAAAACCAATAAAAACGGCGCCAACGCCGGCAATCAATGCGACCGGACCACCTTTAAGGGCGGCGATAACGTTCTGGTTTGCCGACATGGCGACGACAATCGGGATATACATTGCATTCCAGAAACCTACTCCCTGTTCTGCAGGCTTTGAGAGCAATCCTCTATCCACTAATTTTTGTGACACGATAACTAAAAACAGCATCGCGAAGCCGATGCCGCCGATATTGGCGGAAATACCCAACGCCATGCCAAGAAGATCGCCAACGATTAGCCCGGCGAACATGCACATTCCCATTAACATCAATCCGTAAATAATCATGATGTTTCTCTTTGTCTATCCATACTAAAAGCGAATTACACAAAGCGGGTTGATAATGCCCGCGTTGGAGAAATGACAAAAAATAAATCAGCGGCTTTTAGCATAGCGCGTTTTTATTTGCGGACATTCGTAAGAACACAGGTTTGCTCAGTCACTATGATTTATCATATCAGCAAGCAAAATGCTTACTGATATGACATTAACATAGAAATAATCTCACAATAGAATGTCGCATTGCTTTTTTAATTAAATGCGTGTTGACTCACTTTACTCTGCAATAATTTCAAATAACACCATGCCTGGGTTGACGCGGTCTCCGGTATTGAGCGCCAGAGTTTTTATTATACCCGCCTCCGGCGAGGCGACCGGCATTTTCATTTTCATGGCTTCGAGCACAATCACCACCTGGCCTTTTTCAATTTTATCTCCGGCAGAGGCTTTTACTTCATCGACCACACCCGGAACTTTTGATTTAACTTCAGACATATTAGATTCCTTTTTGATATATTAAACAGAGTTATGTTCTTATTGCTGCCGTGACCTGCTGTCGCGATCTTAATTGAACATCATTCTCACCTTTAGCCAGCAGAGTTGCGCTTCCGCTGAACCACTCTTTGATATTGATTGCGTATCCATCAGCTAAACCAATCTCGCCATCAATACGTAACTGAAATTGCTCTTCGGTATGACGTAAACAGGCCCAGCATGCTTTGAGTTCGCCTGGCGCGGTGGGAATAACGCGAATATCCAGATCTGAGTGGGTATCGCTCCACTGCCACGGCGTGACCATTTCCAGCGCCACCGAACCCCAGACCCCGAGCCGGAGCCCGTGCCAGCGCCATGCCTGTCGCAAGGCATGGAATGCGCGTATCGCATTAGTACGCTCTGCAATGGAGAGCGATGCCGTTTGCTCTGGCGTTGAGTAACGGGTTATCGCTGATAACGCCGCTTCAGTGGCCAGACGCACTCGCTGACCTTGCCAGCGCAGTGGGAAACAGAACCCAAGGGGAACACGATTCTCACTCCGCAAGCCGCGACGTACGATGCCCGGTAGCGATCCGCTGAGCAGATATTCCCACGTTTGCTGCCGCAGTACGGCAGGAAGGTGGCTGAATTCACACTCCAGCTGCGCCGCGATTTCATTCAGCGCCGAAGGCTCCAGCCAGCATAGGGTATGTCGTTGCAGGGCGGTCATCGCGCTTTACACCAGGCAGGATCGTTTTTCGCCTGCTGCTGTAAATCCCGTTGGGACTGCAGCAGAGCGTCAAACTGGGCCGTTGCCTGCGGACCGATAATATCGATGGGCGCAACGCCTGCGGTACATTCGCCGGGAACCGACTTTGGCCAGAGGCGGATATGGGTGGCCGTGGCCTCGGTTATCAGCTGCGTTGACACGTGGCAAACGCGTCCCTTAATACGCAAAATCGTCCGGGCGGTGCGCTCCACGATCTCCCGATGCCGTGCGGTGGTCGCCATGACCACCATGTCGTATTCCGGCGTGGTGCGCTGGCGCTTCCAGGTCTGGATTTTGCCCTGCGGATTGCAGAGATGTCCGCTGGCGGCGACGGGAAAGCTGTCGCCGGTTGGTAAACCGCCGACGATCGCTTCCCGCCAGTCTCCGCCCTGTGGAGCGGGAACCAGCGAAATATCTTCGCGTAGCGGGATGCCATCAAGCGTCAGCCAGCCGAATTCCTGACAGCCATACATATCGTGCAGTGCATAACCCAGCGAAGCTGCCAGCGGAACCAGCGCTTCATCCAGCGGCGTACCCGCCACGATCAGCGTCAGCTTTTTCGCTAGCCTGTGCTCCAGGCCCATCTTCAGCGCCTGCTCCAGGGTGGCGCGTAAAAAAGAGGACTCACCCACCACCGCGTCCGGCGGCTGCCGGCACAGGGCGATCAGCAGCGCATCCCGGCAGGAGCGGGATAAAAACGACCAGCGAAGGCCGCTCTCATCCAGCGCCTGGCGGGTAAACACGTTGACCAGCGGCGCGTAGGTCACCAGCACCAGCTGCCCTGCGGTTACGCCACATGCTGCCAGCGCTCGCTTTCCGGCGGCGGTGCGCAGCGCCAGTTCGTTGTGCGTGACGCCGACGATATTCTGAAACGCGCTACTGCCGGTGGTAAAGGTCACCAGCGCCAGGTTGAGCGGCGTATGGATCTCTTCAATCACGTGCGCAGCCGTGGGGCCGGCAATGCCTTTATCATCCAGCGTCCGGCACGGCATCTCCTCCAGAGAGGGAATGCCGGGCTGGGCCTCAAGCAGCCATTCAAGCGTGGCGATGGGATCGTTCATTTTGCTCTTCTCCCTGGCTCAGCCGGGCTGATAACGCGCCGCGACGTGCTGGTACTCTTCGCGCATTTGCGCCAGAATGACGCCACGCGCTTTTCTGCCGCCTCGCTCTTCGCCGGAGACTCCACGACCTTGTGGGCCAGTCGATGGGATACCCGCGGCCGCTTTTTGCCGGCGCACTTCAGCTATGTGTCGGGCGATGGTCTCTTTCATTGCCGGGATGGTTTTCACCAGCTCTTCAACACCGCCTAGCTGCCAGAAGAACTCTGGTCCCGCCGCAAACACCGGGTTGCTGCGGGCAAGTTCGCTCAGGCGCTCGACGTCCTGACGCGTAATGCGCGCGATGCTGCTGAGCGGCATCACGTGGATCATGGTGCCGAATTCCGAGGTCAGGCTGAGAATATGGTCGGCCTGCAGGCCGTGGCAGAGAAACGCGCCGCTTATTGCGCGACCAATGACCATGGCGACGATCGGGTGCCCTGCATGGCGTGCTTCGGCCAGCGCCAGCTGATACGCGCCGGTGGCCTTATTCATGCCGATAATCTCTTCCAGCTTGCCCGGCCCATTCCCTGGCGTATCGACAATCAGCACCAGCGGACGCTTTTCGGCAGCCGGTTTGTCTTTATCCATCGCCAGCGTACGGTAGACCGCCAGCGCCATTTTATACCCCTCCTCCAGGCCGATAACGCCCGCGTAGACGACGGGGAAGCGGGGGTTGAAGGTCATGGCGTCGTTGGCGATCGTCGTGCAGATTTCGCCGTTAATCCGTGCGCTGCCAACCACCGCGCCGGGGCCGTAGTCGTCGCAGGGGAGATTGAGTCCCGCCAGCGCGTTTTCGGCAAAGCTGCCCTCATCGACAATCAGGTCGATAGCGGCGCGCCCCTGGCCAAGTAAATTTTCCATTATGCTTCCTCCACGGACAGGCGTTGGACATTGCTCAGGAAGGTTTCCAGATCCATATCAACCAGCGATTGCGGCGCTGAATTTCCTGCCGCAGCCCAGACATCGCGCGCATCGACGGGAGCAAGCTCGTTGATTTTTTGCGTCAGCGCCATTTGGGTGCGGACTTTCGCCTCGCTGCCGATCCGGCGCATCGCTTCAATCTCAGACCACGGCAGGTCGGCAATCAGTGAAGCCTGCTGGTGGAAGGCGGCCAGCGAATCGGCAACCAGGTAGTTGCAGTCGCCGACGATATATTTGTGCTTGCCGCCGGTGGTGCGGAACACCAGTGCGCGATCGGAGGCGTCGAATTCGCTTCGGCCCATCTCCTGCTCAATGACTTCCGGGCCGGTAAGTCCGAGACGGCCTGATTCGCTCATGACGATCAGGTCGGTCGCGGCGGCGACAAAGCCCATACCGCCGAAGCAGCCGATCTTGCTGCCGATCAGGGCGACGACCGGTACGCGGCCGCGCAGGGTTTGCAGCATATCCATGCACTCGGCGTGCGCCAGCAGCCCGGCGTTGGCCTCGTGCAGGCGTACGCCGCCGGTTTCAAACGAGATAAGCACGATTGGGCGGCGTGCCGGGTCGTGAGTCTGTGCTGCCAGCTTATCCGCCAGCATCAGCGCGCCAACCATCTTTGCGCCGCCAACCTCACCAACGGAGCCGCCGATAAAACGGCCTTCCTGAGAGATGACGATGGTCGGATGCTGGCCGAGCAGGCCAACTCCGGTGACCATGCCATCATCGAACTCCACGGCTTCGCCCAGTACCGGCAGGTGGGGGCTGATCCATTTTGCCGCCGGGCCGATCAACTCGGTAAATGTGCCTTTATCCACCAGACCTTTGGCGCGCTCGCGGGCGCTGGCTTCCAGAAAACGCAGATCATTCATAATGGTTTTCTCCCGGCATGGCCTGTTGTAATGCTTGCTGAAGTCGCAGCGCCACGACGGCGGGCGTCGCGCTATTATCGTTAATGCTGACCTGCATATCGCCCAGCGGGCCATTATCGAGAAAACGGGTGAGGACGATTTCCCAGATAGCGTCGAAGCCGGTGACCGGCGTACAAATGCTGATGTCGATTCCGCCTGCCAGGGTTTTCGGTTCCAGTAACACTTCCAGATCGCCGGAACCGACGATGCCGCAGTGCACGGTGCGCGGCAGAGACGGACGGTCGCTTTTGCCGCTGAAATGATGTGATATTTGATGTAGAGCCATTTGCTATTCCCTTACCAGTTACGGAATCGAGCAGGAGGGTTGTACAGGCCGCCGGACCACTCGACCAAATCGCGAATACTCTTCGCCGCCAGCATCTGGCGGTTGGCGCGGCGTCTGTCGATGCCTAAATCTTCCGGCGTTTGCACAATGCCTGCATCGCGTAGCGCTTGTGTTTGCGCTGGGTCGGCGGCGAGGCCGATATCGGTGTAGCCCGCGACGGCGCGAATGGCCGCCATCCGCTGCTCCAGCCCTTCGCAGCGGTGCAGGTGGGCGAGCCCCTCTTCGGTGAGCACGTGGGTAACGTCATCGGCATAAACCATCACCGGTGGCAGGGCGAGACCGGCTTTTTCCGCCAGTTTCCAGGCATCCAGTTTGTCAACGAAGGCCGGCTGGCGCTTCTCGCGAAAGGTCTCCTGCATCTGGACGACCAGGCGTTTGCCGCGCGGCATCTCGCCAATAAGCTGCTGCTGAGTGGCGTTGAACTCTTCTCCGCACTTAAGCCAGGAGCGGGTTACGTGGCGACGGCCTTTGGCATCGCAGCCCATATTCGGCGCGCCGCCAAAACCGGAAACGCGGCTGGCTGTGGCGGTGCTGCTGTTGCCGTACTTATCGATTTGCAACGTGCCGCCGATAAACATATCCAGCGCGTAGTGCCCGGCGGCCTGGGCGAAGGCGCGGTTCGATCGCAGGCTGCCGTCCTGGCCGATGTAAAACACGTCCGGGCGTTCAGCGACGTATTTTTCCATACCCAGTTCGCCGCCGAAGCAGTGAACGGACTGGATCCATCCGCTCTCGATCGCCGGGATCAGCGTCGGGTGCGGGTTCAGCACCATGTGGGTACAGGCTTTGCCTTTTAACCCCAGCTCTTCGCCGTAGGTGGGCAGCAGCAACTCAATGGCGGCGGTGAAGAAGCCGATGCCATGGTTAATGCGCTCGACGCCGTATTCGGCATAAATGCCTTTGAGCGCCATCATCGCCATCAGCACGTGGGTATCGGTGATCAACGCCGGATCGCGAGTGAACAGGGGTTCAACGTAGAACGGGCGCGGCGCTTCAATAACCGCATTTACCCAGTCGCCGGGAATATCGACGCGCGGTACTTTATCGACAATCTTGTTCACCTGGGCGATGACGATCCCCTGGCGAAAATGGGTGGCTTCGGCGATCACCGGCGTATCTTCGGTGTTAAAACCGGTGTAGAGATTGCCGTCTTTGTCCGCCTCAAAAGCAGTGATTAACGACACTCGCGGCGTGAGATCGACAAAATAGCGGCTGAACAGCTCAAGGTAGGTATGGATGGCGCCGAGTTTGATCTTACCCTGCTGAATAAGCTGCGCGAGGCGGCCATCCTGCGGGCCGGCGTAGGCGAAGTCGAGCTTTTCGGCAATGCCCTTCTCGAACAGATCGAGGTGCGAACTGAGCGGCACGGACGACTGCACCATATGCAGGCCAGAGATTTTTTGCGGGTCGACTTTGCACAGGCATTCGGCGAGAAAGTCGGCCTGCTTCTGATTGTTACCTTCAATATTGACGCGATCAAAGCTGCGGATCGCCGCCTCCAGCACCGCGACGGTATCGTTAGCATCGACGATCTTTCCAGTGCGGAAATACGGAGCCAGCAGCTTCAGGCGCTGCGCCGTGTCATCCTTAAGTTGATGCCAGTTGTGCTCTTTAAGCATGTTTTTACTCCCTTATTTCAGCAGGAATAGCGTGGAGATAAAGACCCCGGTGGCGATGGCCGAAACGATCAGGCCGCTGACGCCTGCGCCCATCGCCAGCGGCAGAATGACGGCATAGGGGTTTTCATGGCTGACTTCTTTCTGCGCGATTTTGGCGGTGGTCGGCAGGCACGAAACCCCTGCGATGCCGATGGCCGGGTTGTAGCGTCCTTTCGAGATAAGCCAGATAAACCAGCCGCCGAGCAGGGCGCCGATTGCCGATATAGCCAGCGCGCCAATACCGAGAACCAGAATGATGCCGACTTTCGGGTCGAGAATGGTTTGCGCTTCGCACAGCGTGCCGAGCAGGAGGCCGAGAAACAGCGTCGCGGTATAAGTCAGGGTGGTCTCAAGCAGCTTCTGGAACGGTTCGATCTCCGCTTCTTTAATCGCGATCCCGAGAAAGAAAGAGAGGATCAGCGGCGCGGCGACCGGCAGCAGCAGACACAGTAGCAGGCAGGCGCAGATGGTGAAGATAAACTTCGCTTTTTTGGATACGGTGGGATATTCGATATCCACTTCCATCCCGCGGTACTTTTTCGGTACCAGCAGACGCACCAGATACGGATAGCCGGCGTAGGTCAGGCTCAGATACAGGTAGGCGATAATGGCGATGGGGACAAACAGATTCGGCGCCAGAATCAAGGAGGCGAAGAGCACCATCGGACCATCCGCGCCGCCGATGGTCGCAATAGAAGCCGCTTCGTTAGCCGGGAGGCCAAATACTTCTATTCCCAGCAGCAGCGCGGCGAAGGTACCCGCTTCGGCGAACAGCGCAACGATGATGCTGGCCCAGGGGCGGAGCAGAATAAAGCTGATATCGCTCATCGCGCCGATGCCGAAGAAAACGATACAGGCGATCAGACCGTTACTGAAGGTCAGGTTATAAACCGGCTGCAGGAAGTTAATCTGCATGATGTTGACCAGCTCAACGGGGTCGCTGACCATCGGGTCGAGAATTAAGGTGCCGGTTTGCCCGCCGGCGAGAAACAGTACCCCGGCGTTAACGGCAATCATGCCTAAGCCCATCGGCACCATAATCAGCGGTTCGAGGGTGCGGCGAAAACCCATCCACGCCAGGATAAAACCCAGAATGATTAATAATATTCGCGCAATGGCTATTTTGGGATCTTCAATAAAAAAGGTACCAATACCCGAAAAGAGCTTAATAAAGATATCCATAAAATATATTCCTGATAACGCATAAACCAAGGCGTATTAGTCGTCGGTAATATTCAGCTTGTTCATTACTCTATTAACGCCAACAATTACTCCAACCACGGCAAACGAAATAAAAATCGTCATGGCATAAGTTAATAATGTATATAAATAGATACTCATATATCTTCCTCGTTAGGGACCTCTTGCAATTGATAGCAAAGAAAATACATCGCCAGGGTCAGCGCTAATAAATCTGCCGACCCGCCCGGACTGACCCATTTGTCCACGCACCATGCATTAAATTCGTTGAGCTCATGTTCTATGCCGGGGTGGCTCATTCCTCCCAGGTTGACCAGGCGCTGCGCGCGATGTTTCATTTCGTGCAGCGCAGGGGGGCCTGCGCGCGAAAGTACCGTCGTATCATCGCAGTGCGCCATTAGCGCGAGCAGCGTATGTACCAGTGCTTCACGCCAGCTAAATCTCAGCGAGAGCGCCTGGCGCAGGGTTGGGAGACCAATACGGCAGACCAGCGGAAAGCCCCGTTCTGCCTCGCCGCGAACGCCTGTGACGCCAAACGCCAGATACAGTTTTTCACCGTGGGTTCTCGGTGAACGATGAGCGAGCGCCGCAAAATCGTTGCGGCAGAGATCGAGGCAGAGCCCGGCGACGCACTGACTTAATGACTCGCTGGAAAGCGGCTGTCTCTGACCTTTCAGCCAGCCTGCGGCGGCTGCCAGAACGGCTCCGGCAAAGAGTATGCCGCGCTGAGTATTTATCTGGCGGGTGGATTGCAGCAGCCTGGATTCGTATTCAATACCGATAAGACGTATTTGGGGAAATAAATCTGCCAGCGCACCCTGATGATATTCACCGGCCTGCGCGCAAGCATAAAAACAGGGTGCTATGGCAGAACTACTGGTAATAAAAAGCCATATATCCATATCGTCATGCGCGCCCTGCGAGTGCGGCGTCACCAGGCCGGGTTTGGGCCAAGCGCAAACTTCCATTAATAGCGCTTTTAATAAGCACTCACCGATCCTTATCGCACTGGCGGTTGGTTGGCTCATGGCGGTTCTCTTTGAGGCGTGCATTTATGAAAAGTAAAACAAGAGAGAAAGTAACATCGCTCTTTTTAGAGAACAATTACGCTCGGGGTAACGTAATTACGCTTAACGTAACCAGATGAGGGAAATGGCGCGAGAAGAATGAGGTGGGTCACAGATTGTCATTCAGGCGGAAAAAAATGCGGCAAAAATGCCGCATTGCTCACTATCCGAGAAGCGCTTCTTTCACCTGCATCGCCAAATCAAATGAATGCAGGCGCGCCTGATGATCGAAGATTTGGCCGTTGACCATGATTTCATCGGCCTGGGTTTCCCGCAGGATCGATTCCAGCCCGTGGCGGATTTTGGTTTTATCGCCGACCAGCGACATGCTCAGCGCCTTTTGGACGCCATACTGCTCTGAAGCGGACCACAGTTGATGCATATTTTGCACCGGCGGCGGCAGCTGCCCGGTTTCGCCGCGGCGCAGTTTGACGAACGCCTGCTGCATAGAGGTAAACAGAAACTCCGCATCTCTGTCGCTGTCGGCGGCAATAATATTAATGCACACCATCGCGTACGGCTTCTCTAACCGTTCTGACGGCTGGAAGTGGGTGCGGTAGAGGTGCAGGGCCTGGAAAAGCATATCCGGGGCGAAGTGCGAGGCAAAGGCGAACGGCAGCCCAAGCTGCGCCGCCAGCTGGGCGCTGTACAAGCTTGAGCCGAGCAGCCAGACCGGGATCTTCTCGCCATAGCCGGGAACCGGGCGCACGTGCGGATTAGGATCGCGGGCGTCGAACCAGTCCACCAGCTCCGCGACGTCGCGCGGGAAGTTATCGACATCGCCGCTCATATGGCGACGCAGCGCGCGCATGGTTGGCTGATCGCTGCCCGGCGCGCGGCCAAGGCCGAGATCGATACGTCCTGGGTACAGCGTATTGAGCGTGCCGAACTGCTCGGCAATTACCAGCGGCGAATGATTCGGCAGCATCACGCCGCCGGAGCCAAGATGAAGAGTGGTGGTATTCGCGGCAAGGTAGCCAATCAGCACCGAAGTCGCGGCGCTGGCGATACCGACCATATTATGGTGCTCGGCCAGCCAGTAGCGGTGATAACCGCGCTTTTCCGCCAGCTGCGCCAGGTCTAAAGAGTGGGAGAAGGCTTCCTTTGCGGAAGAACCTTGCGGGATCGGCGCCAGATCGAGCACCGAGAACGAAACAGGTTTGTCAGTCATAAAGGCTCACTTTGCTACAGCATCGTCATCAGATTGAAGGTCTTCTTCCAGCCAGGCGTATCCGTGATACGCCTGCCAGAAAAGCTGCATCTTTAATAGTGCATTAAAAAGCAGCGATAGCCATTAACAAAGTGAGCGGTTAATCAGCTCTGCAATTCCAGTCCGGCCAGCCGTCGCCAGTAGCCGTTGCAGTCGCTGTTCGCCGTCAGCGGCAGCGGCGCAGCGCCGTTTTCATTGGCGCGGAAGGCCTCCAGCATCGCGAAGGTCTCGCTGCCAAGCGGCGACAGGCGAACCATATCCACCAGCCCGTTCATGGTGCTGAGCTCATTCCCGAGGTTGTAGACGTAGCCGCTCATGGTCTGAATGCCGTTGAGGACGAATACCTGCTGCTGCTCCTGGGAGAGCACGTCGCGCCCATTAGGGTATTTGATGCAGCAGGTTTCACATTCATCTTTAGGCCGGTCTTCCGAGCGCGCGGTAAAGCAGCGGGCGGAGTAGGCCAGCGGCAGGTGGCCATAGCTGAGCACCTCCACTTCAAACTGATGGCGGATGCCCAGGTCGTCACACTGGGTCAGCAAGTTCGCCAGCCAGTCACGGGAAAGCTCAACCGGCATACACCAGCGCACCATGCCTTGCTTGAGCAGCAGGCGCAGGGTGACGGCGTTGTAGCAGTTGAGCGCATGGCCGGCGACGAACGGCAGCTTACGTTCCGCGCACAGGTTGACGACCCCGAGATCGCTGGCTTCAATCAGAAACTCGCCGTTATCGACATAGCGTTTAAGTTCGCCCAGCTCAGAGGAGGCCTGCACTAGCGCGAGGGTAGAAAGCACCACCTGTTTACCGCTTCCCGCCAGCGCTTTTGCCATGTCGATCCAGTCGCCGACTTTGGTGGCGCGACGTTTGCTGCATACCGCTTCGCCGAGGTAAATCGTATCCGCGCTGCAGCTTGCCGCCTGCTGATAAAAATTTTCCAGCGTCTCTTTTGGCCAGTAATAAAGCACCGGCCCTAATGAATATTTCATTGCTGTTCTCACTGCCATTTACGGTGATAGGCGCCAAGGGTGGTTTGCGTCCCCTCGGACATGGAACCGAGGGTTTCCATCCACGCGGACTGCGGCACGAAGTTTTGCGGATCGGCTTTGCAGCGATCGATCGCCTGACGCCAGACTTTCGCCACTTGGGTAACGTAGGCCGGGCTGCGCTGGCGGCCCTCGATTTTCACCGAGGCAATATTTGCCGCCATCAACTCCGGCAGCAGCTCCAGGGTATTCAGGCTGGTGGGTTCTTCCAGCGCGTGATAGCGCTCGCCGTCGACCAGATAACGCCCTTTACAAAGAGTGGGATAACCGGCGTTTTCACCATCCCGGTAGCGGTCGATCAACACTTCGTTAAGGCGTGATTCCAGGCCCTGCGGCGTTTGTTGCCAGCGCACGAAGCGCGCCGGCGAACAGGCGCCGACGGTATTCGGCGATTCGCCGGTGAGGTAGGAGGAAAGGTAACAGCGTCCTTCCGCCATAATGCACAGGCTACCGAAGGCGAAAACCTCCAGCGGCACCGGCGTGACGCGCGCCAGCTGTTTGACCTGGTGAATCGACAGCACGCGCGGCAGCACCACGCGGGCGACGTCGAAATTGCGATGATAAAACTTCACCGCCTCTTCGTTGGTGGCCGAAGCCTGAACGGAAACGTGACGCTCAATATGCGGGTAACGCTCGGCGGCGTATTCCAGCATCGCGATATCGGCGAGGATCAGCGCATCGGCGCCCAGCTGCGCCGCCATGTCGACCGCGCGCTGCCAGCGGGCATAACCATCAGGATGAGCGAAGGTGTTAATGGCAATATGCAGTTTGCGACGATGCTGGTGCACAAAGCTGACGGCTTCCTGCAGTTTCTTTTCGGTGAAATTAAGGCCGGCAAAGTGGCGGGCGTTGGTGTCATCTTTCAGCCCGATATAGACGGCATCGGCGCCGTTTTCGATGGCCGCCTTAAGCGCCGGAAGGTTACCGGCTGGGCAGAGCAGCTCCATAATTTTTCCTGAAAAACGCGGCCCGTCAGGGACGCTGGATGGTTAATGAGCTGGGATTTTAGTTAACCTTCTGGTGACAATTTTTGATTTGAGGCAGTTAAAAGCGTATTGGCGGGATCAATACCAGCGGCCCGGCATCGTGATTTTGTTGATTTACGCCGCTATGTCGTTTATTTGATATGGCACAATAGATGAACTATTGCATTCATGGAGTAAAGCTTGTGTTGGATAAACTGCGTTCCAAACTGGTTCACTTTGGCCCGTCGATGATGAGCGTGCCGGTTAAGCTGGCGCCATTTGCCCTCAAGCGCCAGGTGCTGGAACAAGTATTAAGCTGGCAATTTCGCCAGGCGCTGGCGGATGGGGAACTGGATTTTCTCGAGGGGCGCTGGTTAAGTATTCATGTGCGTGACATCGGTCTGCTGTGGTATACCTCGGTGGTTGATGGGCGTCTGGTGGTCAGCCCTGCGGCCGAAGCGGACGTCAGCTTCAGCGCTGACGCCAGCGACCTGCTGATGATTGCGGCGCGTAAGCAGGATCCGGATACGCTGTTCTTCCAGCGTCGCCTGGTTATCGAAGGCGATACCGAGCTGGGACTGTATGTAAAAAACCTGATGGATGCCATTGAGCTGGAGCAGATGCCAAAGGCGCTGCGCATCATGCTGCTGCAGCTGGCGGACTTTGTTGAAGCTGGTCTGAAAGGCCCGCAGAAACCTGAACAGACATCGGTAGGTGAGGCATGCTGATTCGAGTAGAGATTGGGATTGATGCGCCGGGAATCGATGCTTTATTGCGTCGTACCTTCGGCGGCGACGCGGAAGCGCAGCTGGTGCACAGTCTACGTGAAGATGGTCTGATCACGCTGGGCGTGGTGGCGACGGATGACGAAGGCCAGGTCGTAGGCTACGTGGCTTTTAGCCCGGTCGCCGTCGAAGGCGAAGAGCTGCAGTGGGTCGGACTGGCTCCGCTGGCGGTCGATGAAAGCTACCGCGGCCAGGGCATCGGGCGTCAGCTGGTCTATGAAGGGCTCGATTCCCTGAACGAGTTTGGCTATGCCGCCGTCGTGACGCTTGGCGATCCGGCACTCTATGGCCGTCTGGGCTTTGAACCCGCGGCGCGTTTCGACCTGCGCTGCCGCTGGCCCGATAGCGCCGAGGCTTTCCAGGTTCATCGTCTGGCCGATGACGCGCTGAACGGCGTGAGCGGGCTGGTCGAATATAGCGACCACTTTAACCGCTTCTGAGGCTTTCCAGCAGAGCCTCAAATGATCCGTCCCCGGCAACGAGGCGCTCTTTCTGGCGCTTCGTTAGCTGCTTGATACGATATTCAAGACGCAACGCTAGTGAGCGTTCACCAACTTCTTTGCTAAAGGCCAGCTGAAGCTCTCCTTTGCCACGCAGCGCTTTCGCGCCCTTGCCGTCCTGGTGCTGGCAAAAGCGGCGTGCAACATCGGTGGTAATCCCGGTATAGAGGCGATTATCGGCGGTACGAATCAGATAGAGAAACCAGCACACGGTACAGAGATCGCTATGTTAAGGTGTGAGCACCATAACATACTGGAGAGTAAAGATGGATACGCTCGCTGCTATCAGCCGCTGGCTGGGCAAACAGCACGTCGTGACCTGGTGCGTCGCCCGCGATGACGAGCTGTGGTGTGCCAACGCCTTTTACGTCTATGACCCGCAGCAGGTCGCATTTTATCTGCTCAGCGATGAAAAAACGCGCCATGGCCAAATGACCGGGGAAGGCGCCAACGTAGCCGGGACGGTCAACGGCCAGCCGAAGACCGTCGCGCTGATCCGCGGCGTGCAGTTTAAAGGCAAAATTCGCCGCCTGGCCGGGGAAGAAGAGGCGGCGGTGCGTAAGCGCTACGTCAGCCGTTTTCCGGTGGCCCGCATGCTATCGGCGCCCGTCTGGGAGATTCGTCCCGATGAGATCAAGTTCACCGATAACACGCTGGGCTTTGGTAAAAAGCTGCACTGGCTGCGTGAATCAGGCGCCGAGCAGGCGTAAGGCCTCACGATTAAACGCCGGCAGGTCGTCCGGGGTTCGGCTGGTCACCAGCTGCTCGTTGTCGATAACCACTTCCTGGTCATAGAATTCGCCGCCGGCGTTTTTCACGTCGACAACGATAGGCTTCACGGCCGTCAGCTTACGCCCGCGAATCACATCGGCGCTAATCAACAGCTGCGGACCATGGCAGATGGCGAAGACCGGTTTGCCGCTGTTGACAAAGTCGCGGGTGAAGGTGACAAAGCGTTGGTCGCCGCGCAGCGAGTCCGGTGAATATCCGCCCGGCAGCAGCAGGGCGTCGAAGTCGGCAGGGCTGACGTCATCAATAGCTTTATCGATAACAACTTCGGCTTCCCCTTTTTTCCCTTTTACCTTCTTCCCCGCCTGTTTTTCAATCGTGACCACCTCGTGGCCGGCCAGACGGTAGGCGTCAGCCGGTGAGGTAAATTCTGAATCTTCAAAGTCGTCGGTAATTAATACGGCTATCTTCTTACTCATTCTTCCTCCAGTGTTTCGGTGTGGAATGAGGCATTTCCTTGATGATGATGGATAATTACCTCGTAGAGTATTAAGTCTGGAACATGAGGCTGGGATCGCAACATAGAAAAGTCTGCAAAGGAGTTTCGATGAGTCAGGTACTGTTAACGGGGGCGACCGGGTTAGTTGGTGGTCACTTACTACGAATGCTGCTTAACGCGCCGGCGATTAAATCCATTGCCGCGCCCACGCGTCGACCGCTGGCCGATATCGCCGGCGTGTTTAACCCGCACGATCCGCAGCTCACGGATGCTCTGGCGCAGGTGATCGATCCGATCGATATCGTTTTCTGCTGCCTGGGAACTACCCGCCGGGAGGCGGGGAGCAAAGAGGCGTTTGTGCATGCCGATTATACGCTGGTTATTGATACCGCGCTGGTGGGGAAAAGGCTGGGCGCGCAGCATATGCTGGTGGTCAGCGCGATGGGGGCGAACGCGCATTCGCCCTTTTTCTACAATCGGGTAAAAGGCGAGATGGAAGAGGCGCTGATTGCGCAGCAGTGGCCGCGGTTGACCATTGCTCGCCCGTCCATGCTGATAGGCGAACGCGAAAAGCAGCGGACCAGCGAGACCCTGTTTGCGCCGCTCTTCCGCCTCCTGCCGGGGAACCTGAAATCGATAGACGCGCGGGACGTGGCGAGCGCATTGCTCGCGGAGGCGCTATCGCCAACGCATGAAGGCGTACAGATTCTCTCGTCATCGCAGCTTCGTGAGAGAGCGGCGCGGTCAGGGGATTAATAATTTCCAAAATTTCCCTGAAAGCGTAGTATTCATGGCCTCAATTTAACATGACACTCCCTGGGGAATGCTATGGCTGGTCAGTCTTCATCTCAGGCGGCAGCACCGTTTCAATGGTGGAAGCCCGCGCTCTTTTTTCTCGTCGTTATCGTCGGCCTGTGGTTCGTCAAATGGCAGCCCTACTACGGCAAAGCTTTTACCGCCGCCGAGACGCACAGTATCGGTAAATCTATCCTCGCTAACGGTGACGCAAATCCTTTCGCTGCGGCCTGGGATTACGCGCTGGTCTATTTTCTGGCGGTATGGAAAGCAGCGGTATTAGGCGTGCTGCTGGGATCGCTTATTCAGGTGCTGATCCCACGTGACTGGCTGCTGCGCACGTTGGGCCAGTCGCGCTTTCGCGGCACGCTACTAGGGGCCGCGTTCTCTCTGCCGGGGATGATGTGTACCTGCTGCGCCGCGCCGGTGGCGGCGGGCATGCGTAAACAGCAGGTATCCATGGGCGGCGCGCTGGCATTCTGGCTGGGCAATCCGTTGCTCAACCCGGCGACGCTGGTGTTTATGGGCTTCGTGCTGGGCTGGCAGTTCGCGCTAATTCGCCTGCTGGCCGGACTGGCGACCGTACTGGTGGTCGCCACGCTGGTGCAGAAATGGGTGAAAGAAGCGGCGACGCAGCCCGCAGATGTGCCGGAATTGTCTGCGGAAACCGCGCAGGGCGCCTTCTTCAGCCGCTGGCTGCGCGCGCTGTGGACGCTGTTCTGGAATACCATCCCGGTTTATATTCTGGCGGTTCTGGTGCTGGGCGCCGCGCGCGTGTGGCTATTCCCTCACGCTGATGGCGTGGTGGATAATACGCTGTTCTGGGTGATTGCCATGGCGATTGCCGGCTGCCTGTTTGTCATACCGACGGCGGCGGAGATCCCAATTGTGCAGACCATGATGCTGGCTGGAATGGGCGTGGCGCCCGCGCTGGCGCTGCTGATTACGCTGCCTGCTGTTAGCGTACCGTCACTGATTATGCTGCGTAAAGCGTTCCCGGCGAAGGCGCTGTGGCTGACCGGCGGGCTGGTGGCGCTGTGCGGTGCGGTGGTTGGGGGCGTCGCTTTACTCTGATGATCTTACCGGAGGCGGCGTTGCGCGCCTGTCCGGGCTACCGGCCCACAGCCAACGGTGAACCCGTAGCCCGGCTTAGCGTAGCGCAGGCCGGGAGGCAGAACGCTTACTTGATATAGGTAAAGGCGGTGGTGACGCGAGACACGCCGCTCACCCGGCTGGCGATATCCGCCGCCGCGCGACCTTCACGGTCGGTAACCAGCCCCATCAGGAACACTTCACCGTTTTCGGTTGTCACCTTCACGTTAGAGGATTTCACCTGGTCGGTACCCAGCAGTTGGGAGCGGACTTTGGTGGTGATCCAGGTATCCGAAGACGCGGTGCCTAAGCCGATCGGCTGGCCCTGACGCACTTCGTTAAACACCTCCGTTGTCCCTTCTACGCCCATAGCGATTTGCTTCGCGCGCGCGGAGAGATCGGACGTTGGGGACTGCCCGGTCAGCAGGACTTTGCCCTGATAGGCGGTCACGTTGATGCGAGCCTGTTTCTTGATTTGTTCATCTTTCGACAGCGCGCTGTTGACGCGCAGCTCCAGCGTGCTGTCGTCCACCTGAGTACCTACCGTACGCGGGTCCGTCGCGGCTTTAGTGCCGACAGCTGCCGTTCCGACTACCGCGGCAGCAACGCATCCCTGAAGCAGTAGCGCAGACAGCAGAATGGCGAGGGGCGAGAGAGCCTTCATGTGTTCTCCTTAATCGTCCTGGTGTGGAAAAAGCGTGTTATCGATCAAATCGCACAGACAGTTGACGGTGAGCATGTGCATTTCCTGAATTCGCGCGCTGCGATGCGAGGGAATGCGGATTTCGACGTCCTGCTGCCCTAACAGGCCAGCCAGTTCACCGCCGTCATAACCGGTTAACGCCACGATAGTCATATCGCGGGTGACCGCCGCTTCCACGGCTTTCACGATGTCCCGGCTGTTGCCGCGCGTAGAAATAGCCAGCAGCACGTCGCCGGCGTGTCCCAACGCACGCACCTGCTTAGCATAGATTTCGTCATGCAGGCGATCGTTGGCAATTGCGGTTAAGACCACATTATCGGTATTTAGTGCAATGGCGGGTAAACCAGGACGCTCTGTTTCAAAACGGTTAATCATACTGGCAGCAAAATGCTGTGCGTTGGCGGCGGAAGTGCCATTACCACAACAGAGGATTTTGTTGCCGTTCAGCAGCGACTGAACGAGCGTCATCGCCGCACGGGAGATGGCGTCCGGGAGTGCTTCCGCTGCTGCAATTTGGGTTTGAATGCTTTCGGTGAAGCAGGCTTTGATTCTGTCGAGCACGGGATCCCTTAATTCGTTTACGCTATTCGCCAAAGGCGTTTTTTAGCCACTGGATGTCGTTTCCGGTGAAGGCTACCACATCGAAACGGCAATCCACAGTCTCAAAGCTCCCATTCTGTCGGCAGAGCCACAGACGCGCGGCTTTGAGCAGTCGTTGTTGCTTTTGCGGCGTGACGCTGGAGGCGGCATCGCCGTAGTTTGCGCTGCGACGATAGCGTACTTCGATAAAGACGGTGATGCTGCCGTCGCGCATGATGAGGTCTATCTCGCCGCCGCGCTCGCGGACGTTGGCGGCGATAAAACGCAGATCCTGGCTCTCCAGCCAGCGGCGCGCCTGGATTTCCCAGGCGTCGCCGGTCTGTTTACTTAGTTGGCCGCGACGATTTGCCCACCCTGGTATTTGAGCCATGACAGTTTCCTGTTGATCACGCAATCCTGCGTGGCCGTGAGATCGCCAGTATTGCCGTTCAGTTCAAAGCCGGGAACCTGGCGCATCTGCGAGAAATGGTTGGCCAGCGACCAAGCGTCGGCGCCCATGGCGTACAGACGCGCCAGCGAGTAATCGTTACGAACGGCGGCCAGCGCCTGCTGCTGCAGGGCCGGGTTACTTCCTGCCAGCATCGGGATCTCGCTATATTGCAGGCCTTCCATTTCCAGGCGGAAGTCCGGGCCGGAAGTCCCCTGGGCGCTGCGAGAGCTGGCGTACAGCGTCACGCCGCTCTGGCTGCCGTTACGCAGGGCGATCATCGGCTTGATGTAGGCGATTTGTTCCGGCGTGGCCAGAATATACGCGGCGTCGACGCCGCCAGTGCTGCTGACCGGCATATCGCTCGGGCTGCCCAGGGCGCTGTCCTGCCCTGACGGTAGGGTTGAGACCGGCGTACCGCTTAGCGAAATACCGCTGTTGACGCTGCCGCGCAGCTCGGCGGTGGAGCCCAGACGCTGTTGCAGCACCGTACCGCCCCCCAGCTTCAGCCACTCGTTGGCGAAGGCGGTAACGACCCGATCGCCCAGGGCGCCGCGCGGCACCAGCAGCAGCGGAGTCTGTTTGCCTTGATCGTGAATGTGATGCGCCGCGTCACGGGCTTCATCTTCCGGCGAGAGGGCGAAATAGCAGATATTGGCTCGGCTTTCGACTTTCTCCGGCTGATTGAGCGCCAGCACGTTCAGCGAGGTATTACTCTTGATGACATCTTCGACGTTATCTTTCAGCAGCGGACCGACAACGATGGTCGCGCCGTCCTGCTGCACCTGGGCCAGCAGCTGGCTCATTGGCTGAGTGGTCGTATCGTAGATTTTCAGTTCTGCCGAAGGGTTGGCTGGCGTTGCGGCGACGGCCTGAGCCTGCGGCGCTTCCGTCGGTTGGCTGGTAGCCTCCGGCGTCGGGGCTTGTACTGCAGCTGGCGCGGTGACCGGCGCCGCGGGTTGCGCCTGGTCGGCCGCTGGCGCCTGTACCGGGGTCTGGGCGTTATTGGTCGTCGTCAGATCGGTAACCTCCGCCTGCGATGGGCTGATCACCGTGCTTTCGGCAACATTCGCCGCCTGGGCGACCTGGGCGGGAACCGCGCTTCCTGCAACGGCAGGCGCGCCGTTCTTCGCCGCTTCAAAGCCCTGCTGGATGGTGCGGCCAAAAATCGCCGCCTGGCCGTTTAGCGGCAGCAGCAGGGCGATTTTATTGGTCGATGCGGCCTGGTAGTTCTGCATATTCACTAACTGCGTCGGGAGCATCTTCGCCCCCGGGTTTTGCGGATAGCGGGTCTGCCAGTCTTTCACACCCGCCTTGAGCATCGTCGGGTCGTTGCGGTTATCAAACCACATGCGCTGCAGGTCCAGCCAGCCCTGCAGGACGTTCTCGTCGGCGTTAATGACCAGCGCGTTGGCCTGATCTTTGGTCATGGCGGTGAGCGCTTTCCAGGTCGCGTCGATGTTTTTCTGCTTTTGCGCAGGCAGGCTTAACAGCGACTGCTGGGCAATCAGGGCCCGCAGCAGGTTCAGCGAGGGTTGACCCTGGCTGGCGTCAATTTGCGCCTGCCAGTAGCGGGGCTGCTGATTCTGCTCAAGGCTTGCCGGGTCGAGCTTGCTGAGCAGCGTCTGCGCGCCCTGGAAATCGTTCTGCGCCAGCTTCACTTCAACCGCCAGCAGCGATCTTTCGCGGCTTTGCGCGGCGTTGAGATTAGATGGCAGCTGATTGAATAGATCAATCGCCTGCGGTTTCTTACCTTCCTTCAGCAGTGCACGAATGGCAAGTAATTGCCAGTTGGTCTTGCTATCATTCGCGCTTTGCTGCATCTGTTGCAGATAGTAACTGGAGTCAGCCTGGGCCGTACCCTGCAAATATGCCGTGCTTTGGTCCGGGGTATGGGTGCCGCAGCCAGCAAAGATCAGAGCGGCCAGCAGTACGGGCAGACAACGCACGGGTTTAGAACGAAGAAATGTTGACGGTACCATATGTATCCAGTGATATTTTTTTGGCTCAATGCTCAATATTAATTCGGCAATACGGACGAGACAATGAAACAACACGAATCAGCAGATAATTCTCAGGGACAGCTCTTTATTGTACCCACTCCGATAGGGAATCTGTCTGATATCACGCAGCGCGCGCTGGAAGTGCTGCAAGCCGTTGATTTAGTTGCGGCGGAAGATACCCGTCATACCGGTTTGCTGCTGCAGCATTTTGCGATCAACGCCCGATTATTCGCGCTTCATGACCACAATGAGCAGCAAAAGGCGGAAACGCTGGTCGCGAAGCTTAAAGCGGGGCAAAACATCGCGCTGGTTTCCGACGCCGGAACGCCGCTGATTAATGATCCCGGCTATCATCTGGTGCGCACCTGCCGCGAGGCCAATATCCGCGTGGTGCCGCTGCCCGGACCCTGTGCGGCGATTGCGGCGCTAAGCGCAGCCGGCCTGCCTTCGGATCGTTTCTGCTATGAAGGCTTTTTGCCCGCCAAATCCAAAGGGCGTCGCGATACGCTGAAGGCGCTGGAAGAAGAACCGCGGACGATTATTTTTTATGAATCCACCCACCGCCTGCTGGAAAGCCTGGAAGATATTTGTATCGTGCTGGGCGAGTCCCGCTACGTGGTGCTGGCGCGCGAGCTGACCAAAACCTGGGAATCGATTCACGGGGCGCCAATTGGCGAGCTGCTGGCATGGGTGAAAGAGGACGAAAATCGCCGTAAAGGCGAGATGGTGCTGATCGTAGAAGGTTTTAAAGCGCAGGAAGAGGCGCTGCCGGCGGTAGCGCTGCGTACCCTGGCCCTGCTGCAGGCCGAGCTGCCGCTAAAAAAAGCGGCCGCTCTGGCCGCGGAAATCCACGGCGTGAAGAAAAACGCCCTGTATAAGTATGCCCTGGAGCAGCAGGGGTAAGCAGAATGCCCGGGCGATTGCCCGGGCCAATACCTTATTTAGCGGGGGTTGCTTCGAATACAAGCATCTGTAATGGCTGCAACGTGACGACAATTGGGGCCTGGTATTTATCAGGGAATGTCGAATTGCTCCCGTAGATGCTTTTTAACGTGAAGTTTGAGGTTGCCCCATGCGGAAGCTCAAATGCTTTCGTCAGATCGAGATAGTATTGCTGCGGTTTATCCGATGGGTTACGTATCCCCAGGATAGCTTTTTCTTTGCTCCAGGATGCCCAACCATACACTTCCAGCGCAGTCGGATCGCCGCCCACCCAGTGGGTATCGACTAATATATTGGCGTTAGCGCGGGACCATTTTGCCGCCTGCGCCAGGATATCCCATTTCGCTTTATTGAGCATGGACGGTGTGATGTAAAGCTCTTGTAGCTGGGTGCCGGTAGCGAAATAGCTCCATACTTGATCGGCAAAGTCGCTATCCGTTTGTACCTTCTCAAGGCCGTAATAGGCGTTTTCAGCGCTAACTATGCCGTGGTACATCAGTGAGTTAAGTGGAAATAGTGGACCTTTTCGTACGATAGAGCGCCAGGTTTCTGCATCCCGATAAGTCATCCATTGCTGTACTGGCGTGCCGGGACCGTAGAGATTAATGTCATCACCCTGACGCCAGATAGCGTCAGCATAGAACAGCCATGAGGGGCTGGCGTTGGTCCCGGTGGTTAAATTAATAAACTGATTTGGGTTGGCGCTACGCATATTATGAAGTAGGGCAATTGACGCATCGAAGTCAGATGCGAACTCACTACCTTTAATATGTGAATTTGCGTTCCCCATACCATCCAGTTTAAATGAAGTGATATGCTCTTTTTTAATTAGATTAATAACCTGTGCATTAAAGTTTTTAAAATAGTTAGGGCCGGAGAGCGCAAATTTTCCATCGACGGTTTCGAAGCCATATTCTTTAGCATGGGATACGCGAATATCCCGCGGCTTGTTATATCCGCCCCAGGGAGAAAGCCAGAGTCCGATTGAACTATGCAAACTATCGGCTTTTTCTCTTACCTTACTGAATCCGTTGCTAAAAGCCGGGCCAAATAACCATCTTCCGGTCCGATCATCCCAGCCATCATCTAACAGGAAGGCATCCAGCATTACACCGCGTCCGGTAATGAATTCCTTATTCCATTCATCCATACGCTGTAGCACTTCGGGTTCGGTATAGGTGGTAAAGAATCCAATATCCATCCAGCTGTTGTAGTGCAGATAGGGCTTATAGGGCCGCGGGCGAACCGCATCGATAAACTGGTTGACGCTTCGGCGTAGCTGATTGATTTCCGGGAATGTACCGAACCAGGTGGTATAGCTAACGGCGGTGCCTGGCTGTAAAGGTGTTTTTAGTTCAACATTAAGATTGGTGGTTGCTTCATAAGCCCAGGTGTTCACTACAGGTTTATTCGGCAATATAAAAAATGAATCAGCAATAATCGGCGAGCTATTTATTGAACCTTCTACCCACGGGGCTTGTGACTGTTTTCTGGTGGGGAAAAACGTGATTTTCGAGACCTCTTGCGCCTTCCCGAGGGCGGTAATCGTATAATCAATGCTGGCGTATTTATCTTTAACCAGATTCAGTTTTACCTCGACGTTAAAATCCGGATGAGCATAATCAATGATAATGGTGTTATCTTTCTTATCCACATGCTTTATTTTAAAGTCAGCGGCGTGAATGACCGTTTCATCCGGAAGAGTAAGAAAGAAAAGCTCTTCGGGTGAAAGCTGATGCTGTGATTTAACGTCTTTAAGCGCCATCACAGAATTCGCATCGTTAAATGAAACGGCAAGGTATTCGCTATCCAGTGCATATTGGGCGGCGAAAGCCCCGTTGGAAATAAGCAGAGCCAGTAACGAAACATTGAGCATTTTTTTCATGAGAAAAGTCCTTGTTTTCGTTTTTTTCAGAGGTAAGCAGCGTTAGCCTCCATTGGGTTAACGCTTTGGTAAGGGGGAGGTGCTGGGGGCTGGCTACACTCAGGCTTCGGCGATTTGTAAAAGGCGGTTGGCCGACCCGCATACGGCGATCTTACTGCGTACCACCTCTTTCATCGCGTTCATGCCAACGCGCATGTAATAACGCGGATCGTTACCTTGCGGGTTTTCGGCAAACCATTTTTTCACCGCAGCAGCAAAGGCGATTTTCAGTTCAGTAGCGACATTGACTTTGCACACACCCAGTTCGATGGTGCGGCGAACATACTCATCAGGCACATCGCTTGCGCCATGGAGTACCAGCGGAATATCCACCACTTCACGGATTTCCGCCAGACGCTGGAAGTCGATTTTGGGTTTTTTGGTGTAAAGGCCATGAGCAGTACCAATCGCTACGGCCAGGCTATCTACGCCCGTTAGCTCAATAAAACGTTTGGCTTCTTGCGGATCGGTCAAAAACGCGCTTTCCGCATCCACACTCATGTCGTCTTCTACTCCACCCAGGCGTCCGAGTTCTGCTTCTACGCTACAGTCGCGGGCATGGCAAAAATCCACCACCGATTTTACTAGTTTCACATTCTCTTCAAACGGGAAGTGGCTGCCGTCGATCATGGCGCTGCGTACGCCTGCGTCCACTTTCCGGCGAATATCTTCCAGCGATTCATGGTGATCGAGATGCAGAGCCAGCGGAATGCCGAAACTGGTGGAGTAGGCGCGGCATAGCGCGTAGATCTCCTCCAGCGCAATATGCTTAAAAGTACCCGGGGTTCCGGCGAGGATCACGGGTGATTGCATTTCGCTGCACACTTCCAGAATCGCCTGGATCGTTTCGGCGTTATGGATGTTGAACGCGGGTACCGCGTAGCCTTTTGCCTGGGCATCCTGCAGGAGATACTTGGTAGAAATAATGCTCATGATCGGATCCTCTTAAGCCAGCCATGGATGAATAACGACGCCCTGCACTACGCGGTTAACCGTGCCGCTGGCGGAGGGGGTATCCGGCGTATTTCCTACGGCGATCGACTGCGTAAGGGCGAATACCTGGGCGTACATCAGGAAGCAGAAGGCCAGTTCTACATCAACGAAGTGACGCGCTGGCGGCAGAAGGATATGTGGGCCAGCTTCAATAACGGCATCGCTCTCCGCGGCGATGGCCACCACACGTAAGGCCTGCCGATCGCGCCGTAGTTCTGCCAGCAGGTCGAGATCGTATTGGCGGGTGTAAGGGTGGCTAGATATATACACCACAACCAGCGTTTCGTTATCGACCAGTGATTTTGGTCCATGGCGGAAACCGGTCGGTGAGTCATAGAACGCTGCCAGCTTACCCGCCGTTAGCTCCAGGACCTTTAACGCCGATTCACGCGCAGCGCCCTGTAACCCACCGCTGCCGAGATAAACGATCCGCTTCCAGGGCTCGCTGCCAAATACGCCGTGGCTGAAATCGCCGAGTGAGGTCAGTATTGCGTGGCAGCGATCGGCCACATCGCGGAATGTCTGGCTGTTAATAACTTCTGGCGCAAAGGCCGCCAGGCAGCTGGCCATCATTGTGGTAATACTGCTGGTCATCGCAAAGCCGCGATCGTGCGTTTCTGCTGGCATCAATAGCGCAAAGGCATTCCCGTTCTCAAGAGCGTTTTGATAAAGGCTACCCGCTTCGTTGCAGGTAATTGAAAGGTGATAGCACTCCGGGACGAACTGGTTTGCCAGCTCAACGGCGGCTACGCTCTCCGGGCTGTTGCCGGAACGGGCGAAGGAGACCAGCAGTAGCGGATGCGCCGGGTTCAGGTAATCCATCGGATTGGTAACCAGATCGGTAGTTGGTACCGCGCTAATGTTTTTGGCGCTGTGATTAGCAAGCCATGGAGCGATGATTTCGCCGATAAATGCCGAAGTGCCAGCTCCGGTCAGGATGATCCGCAGATCGTTTTTACGCAGCAGTGGCGTGAGAAAGTTGTCGATCGCCGGACGAATACTGTCGATGTTTTTCAGTGAGTGCATCCAACAGACAGGCTGCTGACGGATCTCTTCTTCTGTCCAGGTTCCGGTCGCCGCGGCAGCAGGGGTATAAATTTCTGACATAACGTAAGTCCTTATCTTGTGAACTCCACATCAGACGCTGGCAAATTGTCGCTATCTTTCGTTTTGTTTCACTTGTTCATGTGATCGATTGATTAAAATTTATAGGAAAGAAATCGAAAGTTCAATGATGCAAAATGAAATAAAACGAAATTTGTGATCGAGGGAGCGACGGTTTTATATATGTAATTGATAAATGGATAATAAATCCCATGAAAGCAACGTGAGAGTTTTGTTTTACGAAAGGAAAAGAAAGTAAAGGCCTTGCGATCGTAAGTCGAAGGCCACTATGACGTTTAATGAAGGGCTATAGAGGGAAAACCTGGCCCTGAATCCATATCCCTTGTAAATGCAGTCCACCGTTGAGGGCGATGGCGCTGGCGCGTTTACCGGCCTTTAGCGAACCTAACTGATGGTCGATTCCCAGCAGACGGGCTGGGTGTAGTGAAGCCATATGGATAGCATTCTCAGGGGAAATACCGGTGAGTTCGACCATATTACGAACCGCCGTATCTACCGAAAGCGTACTGCCCGCCAGACTACCGGAAGCGGTCCGCACAATACCACCACGCATCTCTACCTTTTGGCCGCATAAGGTATAGCTCCCGTCAGGCATTCCCGCGGCCTGCATAGCATCGGTAATTAGTACTATCCGCTCTTGCGCGCAGCAGCAGCATAGCTTCATGGCAGTGGGGTGAACGTGGTGTCCGTCGGCGATAAGTTCCAGCCATGCACGTGCGTCGGTTAACCCTGCGCCAACCATGCCCGGTTCCCTATGGTGTAATCCCGTCATACCGTTATAGCAATGCACCAGCCCGTCCGCACCGGCATCAAAAGCGCTCCGGGTTTGCTCGCTGGTCGCCGCGCTATGCCCCAACATTACCCGCAGACCTCGATGCTTCAGATGGTTAATCGCCTGAAGTGCTCCGGTTTTTTCCGGTGCCAGCGCAACCACGCGCAGGGTATCGCGAGAAATGGCTATCATTTCATCCAGTTCTACGAGATCCAGTTCGCGGAACCATTCCGCAGGATGAGCGCCTTTGTTCTGCGGCGTAAAATAAGGACCTTCCAGATAGCTTCCCAGCACCTGCGCTCCGGGACCTCCGGAATAGCAGCGTTGCGCTATACGCGCCAGCACTCGGTGTATCGTCTCTAACGGAGCCGTAACGGTGGTGGGGAGCCAGCCGGCAACCCCTTCACGTGCTTTGTGCATGGCTAGTTTATCAAGTACATCCGGAGCATCGTCCATCACATCGACCCCGGCGCCACCGTGGACGTGAGTATCGATGTAAGCGGGAGCGAGTAGCTCAGCATCACGGAGCATGGTTCCCATGGAGATAGGCTCTATTGCCGTAATGACACCCTCTTCAATACGCAGTTGATGATCGTCCAGCCAGCCTTGTTCCGTCAGCAGACGTCTGGCGCGCAGAATTTGTGTCATATCCCTTCCTCGGCGGTGCTCTCTTCGCGACAGCGTCCTAGCTCGTCCACCAGACTGGTCAAGCCACGGTGCCCACACTCCAGGGCCTGTATGCGAAACGCTTCGCCGCTGAGTTCATCGCGATCCAGCACCATTTCCAGCAGTAGCTGCAGGTTGGTGCCGGTAATCACTTCACGACCGGTTTTTTGCATCGCCAGTGTTGATGCAACGCGGAATGGCGTCCCGCCGAGCAGGTCGGTCAGGAATATGAGGCCTTCTTCGCCGTCCAGTTCTCCAACAGCCTGCTCAAGCTGCGAGGTAAGCAGAGCGGTGGTGGAAGTCTCAGGAAAATCGATAGCGATAAAGTGAGACTGCTCGCCGAGGATCTGCTTCATCGCTTTTTCCATGCCGCTGGCAAATCCGCCATGCCCCGTCAAAATGATACCTAACATCTCTGACCTCTTTTGCTTTACAGGAAGTGACAGAATTTACCGACGACGCCCAGAACCACGGTGATGCCAATAAGGCGCAGCGGACTCCAGCCTCTGCGTACCAGCCAGTACATGGTCAGGGTATAGACCAGCGGCAAAAATGCGGGCATCAATTTATCAATAACGTCGGCCTGCAGTTTAACCACCGCATCGCCGGCTTTGATTTCGAGCGTCGTATTCAGGCGAACATAGGTTGCTACCAGCGCCCCAATGACCGTCATCCCTACGATTGACGCCGCATGACCCACTTTCTTTGTGTTCGCTTTGATAAGCGGAATTGCTGCGACGCCCATTCGATATGCATAGTGAGCAAGACCAAAGCGTAGACCGAGATGGACGACGTTAAACAACACGATAAAGACTATTGCGCCAAGGATAGAGCCTTGCAGCGCCAGGCTGGCTCCTATCCCGCCGCAGATCGGCAACAGCGTCAGCCAGAACATGGCATCGCCAATCCCACCGAGCGGTGCGCCAACGGCGATTTTGGTGCTTTGGATGCTGTTGACATCCTGCTTGGAGCGTTCCATTGCCAGAATGATGCCAATAACAAACGTCACCAGGAAAGGATGGGTATTAAAAAATCCCATATGGCCTTTCATGGCTCGGGCCAAATCGCGTTTGTTGGTATGGATCTTTTTCAACGCGGGTAGCAGACCGTATAGCCAACCAGATGCCTGCATACGCTCATAGTTAAAAGAAGCCTGCAGCAGCATGGAACGCCAGGCCACGCGGTTAATGTCTTTTTTAGTGAGATCGGCGCCAATATTCTGATCTTCATAGACGTTTTCATTCACCCCGGTGAGCAGCGTTTCTTCATTTTCAGTCGTATTCGACAAGGTATGTTGGTTAGATGCCATCTTCGAATTCCTCTTTCTGTGCCGCTGGTTTAGTCGGTTCGGGAGATTTATGCAGCAGATCGATCAGCGCCATTGCCAGCGCGGCCGCGGCGATAGCCAGAACCGGAAGCTTGAGCCAGGCCGCGGCAACGAAACCGATGATGAAGTAAGGGATGTAGACGTTTTTCATCATGATCTTCAGCAGTACGGCAAAACCGATGGCTGGCATGATGCCGCCTGCAACGCCCAGACCGTCAATCAGGCGCTCAGGCAGAACATCAATGGCGGTTTTCGCGTGTTCCGCTCCGAAGTAAATCGGCAGGAAAGCGCAGAGGAAATAGAAAATACCTAACGCCAGCAACGCCAGATAGTTAACTCGTTCAATACCCGCGGTATCCGCATTTGCAGCCATGCGATCGCAGCGGGACATCACGCCGGACATGACGGAGAACAGGAAGGTAATGCCCATTTGTACGGCGACGGCAAACGGTACGGCGACACCTACGGCGACATCGGGCTTAACGCCGGTGGTTATGGCGAAAGTTGTGCCTACGATGGTGCCAATAATGACGTTTGGCGGCTGAGCGCCAGCTAGTGGCGCCAGACCCATCCACACCAGTTCCAGCGTGCCACCGGTTAAAATACCGGTATGCAGATCGCCCAGAATCAGACCAACCAGCGGCCCAAGCACTACTGGACGGTGCATGTGCGTTAACCCGTTGAACATATCGAGGCCAGCAATAAAGGCGAGAATACCTAATGCAAAAGCCTGCAACAGACTAATTTCCATTGTGAATCCCTCAAAGTAGTTTAAAGAGATCCAAAGCAGGTTCTGTTGGAACGCCCTGAACGAAGCATTCCACTCCTGCTGCTTTCAGACCGTTAAACGCAGAGATATCGTTCGCGTCGACAGAAACCGTTTTGGCAATTTGTTTTTTACCTTCGGCGTAATGCATGTTTCCCACGTTGATGCGTGTGACGGGTACGCCGCCTTCAACCAGCTTGAGAAAATCAGTCGGTGTCCTGCATACCAGCAAAATTTTCTGCCGATCGGCAGCGCGATGAATGTTATCGATCGCTTTCTGCAGCGACCAGAAACGTACGGCAATCCCTTCAGCCAGAACCATTTCCATCAAGTTCTGCTGCACGGTGTCTTCCGCTACTTCGTCATTGGCAACCAGTACCAGGTTTGCCCCCGCAAATCCGACCCACTGTACGCCGACCTGACCATGAATGAGTCTTTCGTCGATACGGCTAAGTACGATATTTGGCATAGCGTTTTCCTCTTAGTTGTTATCCGTTATGGAGTAACGCCCTGACAGGCGGCATGGTACTGCTGCAGTATGTCCTGAATGTGGCTCATGATGAGTTCCCGCGGCGTGGCACTGAGATCTCCCTCGCGTACTTTTACGTACTGCAAAGGTAAATACTGGCTGATAAGCGGTAGCGGGATTGGCTCACCCGCCAGATTGCGAACCAATCTTTCGAATGCGTCATCAATCTGGCTGTCAGGCCAGTAATAACGAACGCGATCGGAATAGCTGTAGCCGCGGGCCAGACGACGTGCGTTGCCATCGCCGTGATAGTGGCTTTGCCAGTATTCCGGGCGATCGAGCATTACGCTCTCAAGTACGTGACGCAGGCCAGAGCAGGCTTTGGCCGGCAACAGCTCCTCCTCAATGGCTGCTAGCGAGAACAGCGCTTCGCGCAGGGCGAAAGTCAACGCCGGACCAACTTTCAGAATGGCGAAGTGATCTTTCACTAGCTGGCGCAAAGATTGCGGCGTCTGGTAATCCGTGGAGTGTGCTTCGAATACCAACGTGTCGTAAGCTTCAACCATTTTGCTCAGAGCGACGGCTTTTTGCGGTTGATAATCTATGATGTGCGTATGATCGAACTCGACGCCGGGTTGCACAACCAGGGCAATGATGCGGGACCAGATGGCATCCAGACCCAGTTTTTCAAACGCATGGCGATGGGCTTTCAGCGTGGCGCGTGCCGCATCGGGTGTAGTGACCTCTAGCTCGGCTAATGTTTCGTGGGCACCGCCTGGCACAGGCACTTCGGTGCCAATGACGTAGACGAGATCCGATTCGCCGAACTGCTCCACGCAGGTTTCCTCGGCAATCTTTGCCAGACGTGCAGCACGTTCCGCGACGATAGCATCGGTTAGCGGAACCGGATCGCCCAGACAGGACATGCTGCAATCAAGATGGATTTTTTTAAATCCAGAAGCCACGTAGCTTTTGATCAAACCGTCAGCATTGGCCATCGCCTGCTCCGCTGGCAGATGCTGCCAACGATTTGGGCCGAGATGGTCGCCGCCCAGAATTAACTGCTCTTCGGGGAAATCAAGCGAGTTGGCCAGTTGGCAGACAAAGTGGCGAAAATCAGCTGGGGTCATTCCCGTATAACCGCCAAACTGATCAACCTGATTGGAGGTTGCCTCGATTAGCAGAGGAGTTCGGTTAGCATGTGCGTAGCGTATTGCAGACTCCAGAACCAGTGGATGCGCCGAACAAACGGCATATATACCGTTTGCTTTCCCCCGTTTATGCTGTTCCACCATAGTCGTCAGATGTTTCACTTTCCTCTCCAGGTTGGATGGTTATGATGATTATCTTTCGTTTTGTTTCATTTTATACTGCATTATGGTGTTATAAAAATAAAACGAAAGATAATGGTTTTCCGATCTGTTTCACAAAAGAAATATAATGAAAGTGTTTTGCGGCGAGTTTGTGGGCTGAGATACCTATCGCGGGGCTTGCATTCGGGTAAAAGAAAGGCCTTAATAAGGAAAACGAAATAAAACGAAAGAATTAGTTAAAGGATTTCTTATGAGCAACACAGACCATTCTGCAGATAAGCGGGTACCCGGTACCAGCGAAAGACGTGAGCAGATCATCCAGCGGTTGCGGCAGCATGGAAGCGTGCAGGTGAACGATCTTTCTGAATTGTTCGGCGTTTCTACGGTGACGATCCGAAACGATCTTGCGTTTCTAGAAAAGCAGGGGATCGCCGTTCGGGCTTATGGTGGTGCACTGATTTGCGACAGTAATATCCCCGGCGGAGAGCCTTCTGTTGAGGATAAAAGCTCGCTGAATACGGCGATAAAACGGCGTATCGCCGGAGCTGCTGTTGCGCTGATCGGGCCGGGGCATCGCGTTATTCTCGATTCCGGTACCACGACATATGAGATCGCCCGTCTGCTGCGCGAGCATACTGATGTTATTGCTATGACCAACGGTATGAATGTTGCTAATGCATTACTTGAAGCGGATGGTGTTGAGCTGTTGATGACCGGTGGGCACTTGCGCCGTCAATCGCTTTCGTTCTATGGCGACCAGGCAGAACAGTCGTTGCAAAATTACCACTTCGATATGCTGTTTCTCGGTGTTGATGCGATCGATCTGGAGCGGGGCGTCAGCACCCATAATGAAGACGAGGCCAGACTAAATCGTCGGATGTGTGAGGTTGCGGAGCGCATTATCGTGGTCACCGACTCGACAAAATTCAACCGTTCCAGCTTGCATAAGATCGTCGACACTCAGCGGATCGATACCATCATCGTTGATGATGGTATCCCGCCAGAAAGCCTGGAGGGGCTGCGTAAGAGCGGCGTTGAAGTCATTCTGGTGAATGCGTAAATATTGATACGCCGGGGCGATGCTCATTCACCGCCGACCGGCTTTTCTGCTAAGGATTATCACGTCACTGGCGCCGGGTTAAACACCGCCAGCTGATTGTGCAATCCCCACTGATCCGAGAAGGTCTTCTTGCGGCCGCTGGCGACATCAAGAATAAACTCAAACAGCTTCAGACCCACCTCTTCGATGGTCTCTTCCCCGGTGGCGATGGTTCCCGCGTTGATATCCATTAAGTCGTACCAGCGGTTTGCCAGCTCGGTTCGTGTCGCCATTTTAATGACCGGCACGGCGACCAGGCCATACGGCGTACCGCGACCGGTAGTAAACACCTGCACGGTGATCCCGGATGCCACCTGCTGAGTACCGCAGACAAAGTCGCTAGCCGGCGTCGCGGCGTAAATCAGACCGCGTTTGGTCGGGCGCTGCCCCGGAGAGAGCACTTCGGCAATCGCGCTTTTCCCGGACTTGGCGATAGAACCCAGCGCTTTCTCTACGACGTTCGCCAGGCCGCCTTTCTTATTGCCCGGGGAGGGGTTGGCGCTGCGGTCGGTTTTGCCCATATCGAGATAGTTGTCATACCAGGCCATCTCTTCCAGCAGACGTTTGCCCACTTCTTCGTTGACGGCGCGTGGCGTCAGCAGATGGATTGCATCGCGTACTTCGGTGACTTCCGAGAACATAACGGTCGCCCCGCAGCGCACCAGCAGATCGGATGCGTAGCCCACTGCCGGATTGGCGGTTACGCCAGAAAACGCATCGCTGCCGCCGCACTGCATACCGACCACCAGCTCGGAGGCCGGGCAGGTTTCACGTTGGCGCTGGTTTAGCTTCTCCAGATGACGCTCGGCAACTCGCAGAATATCGTCGACCATCGATTTAAAACCGACGTGCTTTTCGTCTTGCAGGCTGACGATGCTGGCGCTATCCACGGGGATGCTTTTCACATCATCGGTACCTTCCAGCAGACGCTCCGGCTGCAGTTTTTCGCAGCCGAGGCCAATTACCATCACTTCGCCGCCGAAGTTTGGATTGAGCGCCAGGTTATGAATGGTACGGATCGGGACAACCGCCGCCGGGGCGTTAATCGCCACGCCGCAGCCATACAGGTGGTTCAGACCCACAACACCATCGACGTTGGGATACTTCGGCAGCAGATCGCGTTCGATGACTTTCACCACATAATCGACGACGCCCGCCACGCAGTGCACGCTGGTGCTAATGCCGAGCAGGTTTTTGGTGCCCACGCTACCGTCGGCGTTGCGATAGCCTTCGAAGGTATAGCCTTCCAGCGGCGGCAGCGGCGCCGGGACTTTGGTCGCCAGCGGTAAGGTATGCAGCGGCGGCGCTTTCGGTAGTTCGACCAGTGATTCGTCAATCCAGCTGCCCTGCGGGATATCGCGTACCGCATAGCCAATCACTTCGCCATAGCGGATGATTTCACCGTGGACGGGAATATCGACCAGCGCGACTTTATGGCCTTGCGGGATATGTTCAACCAGCGTGAGCCCGTCAGGGAAACGCGTTCCGGCCGTTAAACCTCGATCGTTAACAATAATCGCCACGTTATCCGTTTCGTGTACTTTTATATAAAACGCCGTTGGCGATTCTTGTCTAATTTCAATGTCAGCCATTGTCCAGTATTCTCCAGCAAGGTGCGAATAATAAAATAAAACGTTTATACCCGTCATATTTCAAGCTGCATGTGCGTTGGCTTTCCTCGCTCACCCCGGTTAATTACTTTAGTAAGCTCCTGGGGACTCCCTGCGTTGCCGTCTTCATGCAACTCGAAATATTTAGGGTATATTCAATTTCTGATGCTCAGATTTATGGAATTAAGAATGTCAGGTGTTTAGATTTAAAAATGTGATCTAAATCACTCGTTTTTGCGAGAGGGCGTCAGGCATAGAAGGAAATCACTGGAATTGTGCATCAGCGCCCACTGATTATTGCATTTGCACAATTATAATGGTTTTTGTTATCTCTTTGTGGGGGTTATGCACAGTGATTAAATACCATGAGCTGATTATACTGAGTCATGCTTGCAATGCGCCGGATAGGTAAATCGATACTTCCTGATATTGATTTATGAATAATGAAGAATCACGCCAAAATAAATAATGGAAGGTGTGTTGTACCTGAGGAATATTAGATGAGTCTGGATGCAATGATAGAACAGAAAAAGGAAGTGCCAACTCGATATTTAATTCTGTTGATCATTTTCATTGTTACCGCTGTTAATTATGCCGACCGGGCGACGCTCTCGATCGCCGGTACAGAGGTGGCGAAAGAACTGCAGCTGAGCGCGGTCTCAATGGGGTATATTTTCTCCGCATTCGGCTGGGCCTACCTGCTGATGCAGATCCCCGGCGGCTGGCTGCTCGATAAATTTGGCTCGAAGAAAGTCTACTCTTACAGCCTGTTCTTCTGGTCGCTGTTTACCTTCCTGCAAGGCTTTGTGGATATGTTTCCGCTGGCGTGGGTGGGTATCTCCATGTTTTTTATGCGCTTTATGCTGGGTTTCTCTGAAGCGCCATCTTTCCCGGCAAACGCCCGTATCGTCGCTGCGTGGTTTCCAACGAAAGAGCGCGGCACCGCATCGGCGATTTTTAACTCTGCGCAGTATTTCTCTCTGGCGCTGTTCTCGCCGCTGCTGGGCTGGCTGACCTTTGCCTGGGGTTGGGAGCACGTCTTCACCGTCATGGGCGTGATTGGTTTTGTGCTGACCGGCCTGTGGGTAAAACTGATCCATAACCCCACCGAGCACCCGCGCATGACGCAAGAGGAGCTGAAGTTTATCTCCGAGAACGGCGCAGTGGTTGATATGGACCATAAAAAGCCCGGCAGCGCGGCGGCCAACGGACCTAAACTGCACTATATCAAGCAGCTGTTGACCAACCGCATGATGCTGGGGGTGTTCTTCGGCCAATATTTTATCAATACCATCACCTGGTTCTTCCTCACCTGGTTCCCGATTTATCTGGTGCAGGAAAAGGGCATGTCGATTCTGAAAGTGGGTCTGGTCGCATCGATTCCGGCGCTGTGCGGTTTTGCCGGCGGCGTGCTGGGCGGGGTGATCTCCGACTATCTGATTAAACGCGGTTGTTCCATCACCGTGGCGCGTAAGCTGCCGATCGTCCTCGGAATGCTGCTGGCTTCCACCATCATTCTGTGTAACTACACCGATAACACCGCGCTGGTGGTGACCCTGATGGCGCTGGCTTTCTTCGGTAAAGGGTTCGGCGCGCTGGGCTGGCCGGTGATTTCCGATACCGCGCCGAAAGAGATTGTCGGCCTGTGCGGCGGCGTCTTTAACGTCTTTGGTAACGTCGCTTCCATCGTAACCCCGCTGGTTATCGGTTACCTGGTGAGCGAGCTGCACTCATTCAACGCAGCGCTGGTCTTCGTCGGATGCTCGGCCCTGATGGCGATGGTTTGCTATCTGTTTGTGGTCGGCGACATCAAACGCATGGAACTGCAGAAATAATTAACGGTTAAGTGACAAGGTATAAGTGATGAATAACGATATCTTCCCGAATAAATTTAAGGCGGCCCTGGCGGCGCATCAGGTTCAGATTGGCTGCTGGTCCGCGCTGGCGAGCCCAATTAGCACCGAAGTTTTAGGCCTTGCAGGTTTCGACTGGCTGGTACTGGACGGCGAACATGCGCCGAACGACATCTCCACCTTTATCCCGCAGCTGATGGCACTGAAAGGCAGCGCCAGCGCGCCGGTCGTCCGCGTACCAACCAACGAACCGGTGATCATTAAGCGCCTGCTGGATATCGGTTTTTATAACTTCCTGATTCCGTTTGTCGAAACGGAAGAGCAGGCAGTTAACGCCGTTGCCTCAACCCGCTATCCGCCTGAAGGCATTCGCGGCGTATCCGTTTCGCACCGCGCCAATATGTTTGGCACCGTACCGGATTACTTCGTGCAGTCGAACAAAAATATCACCATTCTCGTGCAAATCGAGAGCCAGCAGGGCGTGGATAACGTTGATGCGATAGCCGCCACGCCGGGCGTGGACGGTATTTTTGTCGGCCCAAGCGATCTGGCCGCTGCGCTGGGTCATCTGGGTAATGCTTCCCATCCGGAAGTGCAGAAAGCGATTCAGCACATTTTTGCCAGCGCGAAAAAGCACGGTAAGCCGAGCGGTATTCTGGCGCCGGTTGAAGCCGACGCGCGGCGCTATCTGGAATGGGGCGCGACCTTTGTCGCCGTCGGCAGCGACCTGGGCGTATTCCGCTCTGCCACGCAAAAACTGGCTGATTCCTTTAAGAAATAACCACCACCGAAACTAGAGAGATAAAGACATGACAATGAAAGTTGGTTTTATTGGCCTCGGTATCATGGGTAAACCAATGAGTAAAAACCTCCTCAAGGCAGGTTACTCGTTGGTGGTTGCTGACCGTAACCCGGAAGCGATTGCCGAGGTGATTGCCGCAGGCGCAGAAACCGCGGCATCAGCGAAAGCGATTGCCGAGCAGTGCGATGTGATCATCACCATGCTGCCGAACTCGCCGCACGTGAAAGAAGTGGCGCTGGGCGAAGGCGGCATTATCGAAGGCGCGAAGCCGGGCACCGTGCTGATCGATATGAGCTCCATCGCGCCGCTGGCGAGCCGCGAAATCAGCGAAGCGCTGAAAGCGAAAGGCGTCGATATGCTGGATGCGCCGGTCAGCGGCGGCGAACCGAAGGCCATCGACGGTACGCTATCGGTGATGGTGGGCGGTGATAAAGCGATTTTCGACAAATATTACGATCTGCTGAAAGCGATGGCGGGTTCCGTGGTGCATACCGGCGAGATCGGCGCGGGCAACGTGACCAAGCTGGCTAACCAGGTGATCGTGGCGCTGAACATTGCGGCGATGTCCGAAGCGCTGACGCTGGCGACCAAAGCGGGCGTGAACCCGGATCTGGTATATCAGGCCATCCGCGGCGGGCTGGCCGGAAGTACCGTGCTGGATGCCAAAGCGCCAATGGTAATGGACCGCAACTTCAAGCCGGGCTTCCGTATCGATCTGCATATTAAGGATCTGGCGAACGCGCTGGACACCTCCCACGGCGTGGGCGCCCAGCTGCCGCTTACCGCCGCGGTGATGGAGATGATGCAGGCGCTGCGCGCCGACGGTTTGGGTACCGCCGACCATAGCGCGCTTGCATGCTACTACGAAAAACTGGCGAAAGTGGAAGTCACTCGCTAACAAGAAGGGCGCGGATGCGCGCCCTGTAATTCTTGCCTTGCGCGGCACTGTCAGGCTACATAACTATGAAAATCGTAATCGCCCCAGACTCTTATAAAGAAAGCCTCTCGGCTACCGAGGTTGCCCAGGCTATAGAAAAAGGTTTTCGGGAAATTTTCCCCGATGCGCTCTACGTGAAGGTTCCTCTCGCCGATGGCGGCGAAGGGACCGTTGAGGCGATGATTGCCGCGACGCAGGGAACCGAGATGAGCGCCTGCGTGACGGGGCCGCTGGGCGTCCCGGTGGATGCCTGCTGGGGGCTTTCCGGCGATGGCAAAACCGCGTTTATCGAAATGGCTGCGGCCAGCGGGCTGGGGCTGGTGCCGCCCGCTCAGCGTAACCCGCTATTGACGACGTCGCGCGGTACCGGCGAGCTGATTTTGCAGGCGCTGGATCATGGGGCGAAAAATATCATCATTGGCATTGGCGGCAGCGCCACCAACGACGGCGGCGCGGGGATGGTGCAGGCGCTGGGCGCGCGTCTTTGCGATGCCAATGGCGCGGAGATCGGCCACGGCGGCGGTAGCCTGTGTAGTCTGAATTCGATAGATATTACCGGTCTCGATGCGCGGCTGCATGATTGCGCCATTCGGGTGGCCTGCGATGTCACCAATCCGCTGATCGGCGATACCGGCGCATCAAGGATATTTGGCCCGCAGAAAGGGGCTACCGAAGCGATGATCCGCGAGCTGGACAGCAACCTGGCGCACTATGCGGACGTTATTAAGGCCGATCTGCATGTCGATGTGAAGCAGGTTGCCGGTGCGGGCGCGGCGGGCGGTATGGGCGCCGCGCTGATGGCGTTCCTGAACGCTGAATTACGCAGCGGGATTGAAATCGTGACCCAGGCGCTGAATCTGGAAGAGCATATCCTCGATTGTTCGCTGGTGGTGACCGGCGAAGGTCGGCTGGATAGCCAGAGCATTAACGGTAAAGTGCCGGTTGGCGTGGCGAGCGTGGCGAAAAAGTATCATAAACCGGTAATTGGCATTGCCGGTAGTCTGACCCGCGACGTGGGCGTGGTTCACCAGTATGGGATTGATGCGGTGTTTAGCGTGCTGAACAGCGTAACGACGCTGGAAGAGGCGTTTCGCGGCGCGGCGGACAATATTTATCGTGCGTCGCGTAATATTGCGGCGACATTGCAGGTCGGAATGGCGACGGAAGGATGACAACCGCTGGCAAACCCTCTATACTGCGCGCCGAAGCTGACCAGACAGTCGCCGCTTCGTCGTCGTCCTCTTCGGGGGAGACGGGCGGAGGGGAGGAAAGTCCGGGCTCCATAGGGCAGGGTGCCAGGTAACGCCTGGGAGGCGCAAGCCTACGACCAGTGCAACAGAGAGCAAACCGCCGATGGCCCACGCAAGTGGGATCAGGTAAGGGTGAAAGGGTGCGGTAAGAGCGCACCGCGCGTCTGGTAACAGTTCGCGGCACGGTAAACTCCACCCGGAGCAAGGCCAAATAGGGGTTCACAAGGTACGGCCCGTACTGAACCCGGGTAGGCTGCTTGAGCCAGTGAGCGATTGCTGGCCTAGATGAATGACTGTCCACGACAGAACCCGGCTTAACGGTCAGCTTCAACTTTTCAGAAAACCCTCGTCAGAAATGGCGGGGGTTTTTGCTTCCTATGGCAGGTTGAAACACAGGACAGATGAATGCCTGTCCACGACGCTATACCCAAAAGAAAGCGGCTTAACGGTCAGCTTCAACTTTTCAGAAACCCTCGTCAGAAATGGCGGGGGTTTTGCTTCCTATGGCAGGTTGAAACACAGGACAGATGAATGCCTGTCCACGACGCTATACCCAAAAGAAAGCGGCTTAACGGTCAGCTTCAACTTTTCAGAAAACCCTCGTCAGAAATGGCGGGGGTTTTTGCTTCCTATGGCAGGTTGAAACACAGGACAGATGAATGCCTGTCCACGACGCTATACCCAAAAGAAAGCGGCTTAACGGTCAGCTTCAACTTTTCAGAAAACCCTCGTCAGAAATGGCGGGGGTTTTTGCTTCCTATGGCAGGTTGAAACACAGGACAGATGAATGCCTGTCCACGACGCTATACCCAAAAGAAAGCGGCTTAACGGTCAGCTTCAACTTTTCAGAAAACCCTCGACAGAAATGGCGGGGGTTTTTGCTTCCTATGGCAGGTTGAAACACAGGACAGATGAATGCCTGTCCACGACGCTGTACCCAAAAGAAAGCGGCTTAACGGTCAGCTTCAACTTTTCAGAAAACCCTCGTCAGAAATGGCGGGGGTTTTTGCTTCCTATGGCAGGTTGAAGCACAGGACAGATGAATGCCTGTCCACGACGCTATACCCAAAAGAAAGCGGCTTAACGGTCAGCTTCAACTTTTTACACAACCCCTGCCAGTGATGGCGGGGGTTTTTGCTTCCTATGGCAGGTTGAAACACAGGGGCAGTGAATGCCTGTCCACGACGCTATACCCAAAAGAAAGCGGCTTAACGGTCAGCTTCAACTTTTTACACAACCCCTGCCAGTGATGGCGGGGGTTTTTGCTTCCTATGGCAGGTTGAAACACAGGACAGATGAATGCCTGTCCACGACGCTATACCCAAAAGAAAGCGGCTTAACGGTCAGCTTCAACTTTTTACACAACCCCTGCCAGTGATGGCGGGGCGTTTTGCTTCCTATGGCAGGTTGAAACACAGGACAGATGAATACCTGTCCATGACGCTAGCGGGCATAGGAGGCGGGGGGAGTAGGTCAGGTAAGGCGTTAGCCGCCACCTGACAAGAAAGCGGGCACAAGGTGGGGAAGCAGGCCTGCCATCAACCGCATTATGACTCATGCGGTTATGCGTTATCCTCGCTTATTTTATATATTTTAAATAAATGAATTTAATTATAGCATTCGTGCCTTTTATATATTTCCTGATTTACATACATTTATGCGAACTATTTTTTACATTTCTTCATCTGCTTCTGAAAAATAATGGCCGGCCACATCGGTGATAATTAATCAGGATAAAACTAAAATGAAATTAATGACTCGCATTGCAATGACAACCCTCCTCGCCACGGGCTTCTCAATGGCGGCACAGGCTGCGGATGTTAACGCTGCGCCAGCCCCGGCGCAGGATCCGATCGTCCAGCACTTAAAACTGACCAACGATCAGGTAACGAAAATTAAAAACCTGCATCAACAGCTGGAGAAAAGCGTTCAGCAGATCTCCCAGAAAGATATTAAAGACGGCGTATTATTTGATGTGATCGATTCCGGAAAATGGAATGAAAAAGCGGTCAAAGATCAGCTGGCGGCGTTTAGTAAAGTCGAACAGCAGGTTCGCTATTATCGCGTGAAGTACTATTTTGATGTCAATCAGGTCCTGACGCCAGAACAGCGTAAGCAGGTACAAAAAGATTTAGCTCAGGCGCTGAGTGAGTAAATCTATCGGCCCCGGCTGGGGCCGATATTGACGTCAGGCGACGCTTTCTTCTTCCTGGAGCCGTATCTCCGCTTCTGCGACGATCGCCTCCAGTTCGCTCAACATCTCTTCATAACCAAAGCTAACCGTTGTCATGGTTTCTGGCTGCGGCTGCGACGCTGCTAGCGCCGCTTTTTTTGTTTTCTTCTTGCCCACTGACACACTCCCTTACCGCCGTTGTTACACAGGTAAATCTATCAGCAAAGCGCGCAGCGGCGTATCGGCAACGAGGGTAATGTTAGCTTCGTCACGAATAAACGCGCCATCGCCGCAGGTCAGTGCCTGTTTCTCTTCTTCCTGTACCCGCGCATGCACCGTGCCGTGAATCGACTGCAGGTAGGCCCGTGGGCCGTGGAGCTGCACGCTAAGCTGCTCGCCTTTCGCCAGATTGATATGGTGGATCCATACCTGCTGGCGCAGCTGGAGACTCTTCTGGCTGCCGTCCGGCGAAGCCAGCAGCTGCTGCGCTCCCTCGGCGATAGCGATTTTTTGCACAAGCGGATTTTCATGCTGCGGACAGGCATCCAGCCACAGCTGGATTCGCGTCAGCGAGCGCTCTTTGCTCAGGTTGTACTCGCTGTAGCTCACGCCGGGCTGGGTAGAGATCAGCAGCGCTTCGCCAGCTTTAGCCTGGATATGGTTGCCATCGCTGTCGCGGTATTCCGCTTCACCTTCCAGTATCAGGTTCAGAATGTCGACTTTCGGATAGGTACGCGGCTGGAACGACGCGCCGGGCGCCAGAACTTCCTGGTTGAGCACGCGTAGCGACGCGTAACCTAGCAATTTCGGGTCGAAGTAGTGGCCAAAGGAAAAGGTGTAGCGGGCCTGCAGCCAGCCGAAGTCGGCTTGACCGCACTGTTTGGCTGTTCGGGTTGTAATCATCTTCTTGACCTCTCTTTACACTAAATCAATGGTAAAGGTATGGACGCTGTATTGTTAGCCAGATATTCTGCCCGGTATGTTCAAATTTCCTGAATGAGAGAACGATGGCTAAAGAGAGAGCATTAACGTTGGAAGCGTTACGCGTTATGGATGCGATTGACCGGCGCGGAAGCTTTGCGGCGGCGGCTGATGAGCTTGGTCGAGTGCCTTCAGCGCTCAGCTATACCATGCAAAAGCTGGAAGAAGAGCTGGATGTCGTTCTGTTTGACCGTTCAGGTCATCGAACAAAATTCACCAACGTTGGCCGAATGCTGCTCGAGCGCGGGCGCGTTCTGCTGGAAGCGGCGGATAAGCTGACAACCGATGCCGAAGCGCTATCGCGCGGCTGGGAAACGCACCTGACCATCGTCACCGAGGCGCTGGTACCCACCACCGACCTGTTTCCGTTAATTGAAAAGCTGGCGACCAAATCGAACACTCAGCTGTCGATTATTACCGAAGTGCTGGCCGGAGCATGGGAGCGCCTTGAGCAGGGGCGGGCGGATATTGTCGTTGCGCCGGATATGCATTTTCGCTCTTCCTCGGAAATTAACTCCCGTAAGCTCTACTCGGTCATGAGCGTCTACGTTGCCGCGCCTGACCATCCCATTCACCAGGAACCGGAGCCGCTCTCTGAAGTGACGCGCGTTAAGTACCGCGGCGTGGCGGTGGCGGACACCGCCCGCGAACGTCCGGTGCTGACGGTGCAGCTACTCGACAAACAGCCGCGATTAACAGTGAGCTCGATCGAAGATAAACGCCAGGCCCTGCTGGCAGGACTGGGCGTCGCCACGATGCCGTATCCGCTGGTTGAGCAGGATATTGCCGAAGGGCGCCTGCGGGTGGTCAGCCCGGAGTACAGTAACGAGATCGACATTATTATGGCCTGGCGCCGGGACAGCATGGGGGAGGCGAAATCATGGTGTCTGCGGGAAATTCCGAAGCTATTTATGGCTAGATAAAACAAAATGCGCCCCTTTTTAACGAGGGGCGCATTATTCAGTAGGAGGTCGGTTTGGGATCCGGCCCGAAGCGATTATTGCCGGGAGTGCCGTTCTGACAATTGAAGACCAGGATCACTAGCCAGCCGATCACGGGGATCAGCAGTAATAACAGCCACCATGCCGAGCGGTCGGTGTCGTGCAATCGACGAAACTGCACCGCCCACCACGGTAAGAATATCAGCACGCCATAGATGGTCGTCAGAATGCCTTCTCCTCCTGCGCGCTGCCATCCGAGCATTTTATCAATAATGCTGAGTACGCCGGTCAGGATGATGTTGACCAGAATAAACATCCAGTACTCTTTGCGCCGGGCGCGGCCGCCAAATCCAATGTAATTTTTTAATACTTTAAGATACCAGTCCATTTTTACGCCTCGATTAGCCGTCAATCACTTGTTTTTAAAGCGATCGAAATAAGAATAGACGTGAATGAAATGGTGGTAAATATTTGTTTTGTGAATTATTGGGCGCGGTAAATCGCGCCCAATCGCTTAGCGGAAGAGAAGATCGCGGCCGTGCGGTTCGTTAAGATCCTGCTGCGGGCCGACGGAGATGATCCCGGTCGGGTTGATCGTCTTATGGCTACGGTAGTAATGGTTGCGAATATGGGCGAAGTCCACCGTTTCCGCGATGCCCGGCATCTGGTAGATGTCGCGCAGGAAGCCATAAAGATTGAGATAATCGCTGATGCGGCGTTTGTCGCATTTAAAGTGGGTCACATACACCGGGTCGAAACGAACCAGGGTGGTCCACAAACGAATATCGGCCTCCGTCAGTTGATTGCCGGTCAGGAAGCGGTGTTGGCCAAGGATTTGTTCCAGACGCTCCAGAGACGTAAATACCCCATCGACCGCTTCGTCATACGCCTGCTGGCTGGTGGCGAATCCGGCTTTATAGACCCCGTTGTTGACGTTGTCATAGATCCAGCCGTTCAGCTCATCAATTTGCGCGCGCAGCTCAGGCGGGTAGTAATCCCCTGCGCGGGCACCCAGTCCGTCAAACGCGGTATTCAACATGCGGATGATTTCCGCCGACTCATTGCTGACGATGGTTTGCTGTTTTTTGTCCCACAATACCGGCACCGTAACGCGCCCGCTGTAGTGCGGATCGGCGTGCAGATAGAGCTGATAGAGAAATTCGTGCTGGTAGAGGGTATCGCCCGTGGCTGCCGGGAAGCTATCGTCGAAAGTCCAGCCGTTTTCAAACATCAGGGGGTTGACCACTGAGACGGAAATAAACGGCTCCAGCCCTTTCAGGCTGCGCAGAATTAAGGTGCGATGCGCCCATGGACAGGCAAGAGAAACGTACAGATGGTAACGGTCTTTTTCCGCAGCGAACCCGGCTTCGCCGCTTGGGCCCGGCGCGCCATCGGCGGTTAGCCAGTTGCGAAAGGCGGAAACAGAACGCTTGAATCGCCCCCCGGTGGATTTGGTGTCATACCAGGTATCGTGCCAGACGCCGTCAACTAATTGTCCCATTATTTCCTCCTTTATACCCGTCATACTTCAAGTTGCTTGTGCGTTGGCTTTCCTCGCTCACCCAGTCACTTACTAGAGTAAGCTCCCGGGGATTCACTGCGTCGCCGCGTGATTCGCCCCTACGGGACTCACCCTTTCAGGGCCAGCGCAAGCGCTGTTCAAAACGGTTAACCGTTTTGTCCTGTAACTCGAATTATTTAGGGTATAGATAATAAAAGCGAGGAGAAGTCCCCTCGCTTTTTTATTTACTAGTATAGTGCGCTTACCACTTTTTATTCAGTACGCGGTCGATACTAAACGCGCCCGGACCGGTGATAGCCAGCAGCAGGAAGCCGCCTGCGATGCTCAGGTTTTTCATGAACATCAGCGAGTTCACGCCCTCAGCAAAGTTGCTGTGGAACAGAAACGCGGTCAGCACGGTGAAGCCTGCGGTGAACAGCGCGGTGGTACGGGTCAGGAAACCGAACAGGATTGCCAGACCGCCGCCGAACTCAAGCAGGATAACCAGCGGCAGCATAAACCCAGGGACGCCCATGGCTTCCATATATTGTTGAGTACCCGCATAACCGGTGATTTTTCCCCAACCTGCGGTGATAAACAGAATGGGCATCAGAATGCGCGCTACCAGTACACCAACATCTTCTAATTTTTTCATTTCTTACTCCAGGAAACCCAAAGGGCGGCGATTTCGTTTTTTGGTGCAATCCTGCGTAGTTACGCGGGCTTGCTGTCGATGGAGAGGATATTAGCGAGGATGAGATGTGATTGTTAGCAAGGAAAACTGTAGATCTTTTTCAAAGTTTCTGAGCAATTATTGATAAACGAAATGAATATAAAGGATGTTATAGCGGCGTAGCGTAAGAGTGATGAGGGCGGCGAGCAGAAGGGAAAATCTGATGGGTACAACATGACGATATTGATGCCGGGCGGCGGCTGGCACCTGACCCGGCTGACATAACCCAGACGTGAGAAATCAGCCTTAGCGCGATGCGGTCTGCTGCAACAGCTTGCGAGCCATACGCCAGGTGCTCCAGATACCGAGGCCGCGTTTTGTCCAGCGGAGCAAAAAGCGCGGATGGCGAACGGACCATACGGCGACGAGGCCGCTGCCAACCATTGCCCATGAACGCAGGTTGAGCAGGGTGTTCCAGCCACGGTCGATAGGCGCGGTCGCCTCAAGCCAGCGGCGGCGACTGGCGTTGAGATCCAGCCGCTGCTGTTGGATTTGACGTAGCAAAAGCGCCTTTTGTCGTTCGCGTTCCTGCTGGTCGCGGCTCATGACTTGTCATCCTCCAGCAATGCCCGGTCATTAGCCAGCTCCTGGCGGGTCAGGCGCAGGAACGTTGAACGACGTGCTTTGCGTAACGTCCAGACCCCGCCAATGAGCGCCGCCAGCAGCAGAATCACGGTGGTAGCGATCATCACGTTTAACCGATATTGCGCATCGACGGCCCAGATGATGAGTACCAGCATGCTCATCAGGCCGAACGCGGCGAACAGCAGCGTCAGCCCAAGCATCAGGAATAGCTGGACGAGATTGGCCTTCTCCTCTTCCAGCTCCACGACGACGAGGCGCAGGCGCGTTTCGACCATTTCGACCAGCAGGGTGACTATCCGCTGGCCAATGCCGAAAACGCTTTGCCCCGGCCCTTGCGTGTTTTGAGAGTTCGCCATAATTAACGACGCGTCAGCAGGACACCCAGCACCAGCCCGACGGCAGCACCAATCCCTACGCCGGTCCACGGGTTTTCACGGACATATTCATCCGCACGCGCAGCGGTTTCGCGCGTTTGCTTCACAATGGCGTCGCTGGTTTCACCCAAGCGAACGCGGCTCTCTTTCAGCGCGCTTTCGGCTTTACTGCGCAGTTTACCAATCTCTTCTTTCGACTTATCCGTGGAGGAGTTCAGCACTTCTTCCAGGGTATCAGCCAGCGTTTTCAGTTCCGCACGCAGGTCTTCTGCAACGTTATCTTTAGCCATGTTTTATCTCCTGTGAAAGTGGTCCATATTGGTCTTGCTTAATCGATTAGTACTCGCGAGACTGTAGCGCTTTCAGTTCTTGCTGCGCTTCATCAAGTTTACGTTGACGCTTGCTGATTTTATCAGCATCGCCTTTCTGTTCGGCTTCGCGCAGGTCATTCTGGCGTTCGCTTATTTCTGCCTGCTGTTTGGCGATTTTTTTCTGGTGATCGGCTTTGAGCTGGCTGTCGCTACAATTTGCCTGCACTTCGCTAAGCGCCCGTTTCAGACCATCAATACGGTGCTGGTTATGATGTTTTTCGGCGTAGCTGATCTCCCGCTGAATATCTTGTTCTTTTTCCTGACAAGGGGAGATGGCAAAGGCACTGGCGCTCAGTGAAGACAGAACCAGGATCAAAGCAATGCGGTGTTTCATGGATAAAACCTTCCATTGTGTGAGGGAATATCTGGAGGATATACCCTATCCAGTTGATTAACGTGAGCCTGGTGACTCCCGCAGACTTAATGATAGTAAGTAAAACGGGAAATCACCAAACAGGGTGAAAATATTCGGAATTTTCGTGCATTAGCCGAATCTGTGCGGGGTATCGCGCAGGCGTGAAATCCAGGCGGTAGGCGAATCATCATCTTCCAGTAACGCGATAATATAGCCATGCGGCAGGGCGCGGCCCAAAACTTCTTTTGCCGCGGCTCCCTGAGCGCTGGAGTCAAACTTGATGATCAAGCCGTCATTTTGCGGCGTAATGCTTTTAAAGCGGATGCCGTTAGCGTCGAGATGATGCCAGACGGAAAAACCGTCCGGCATGCTGATACCCTGGCTGACGGGACGAATAGCCAGGGTCGACTCCTGCTGTTGCACGGTGAGCCAGAGCCAGAACAGGCCGCACAGGAGTAGCGAACCGCCCAGCACCCAACTTATCTGACGCAGAGAGGATCGTTGCATCGCCATTGTTAGCCCCGGCTTCTGTATTTTTTCTTCCACAGGACAATCAGCGAACCAATCAGGCCAAATACCAGCAGCGCGACGGGCAGCAGCATCAGGCAGGACATCAGCTGATCTTCATACTTCAGGAATACCGGCGTTTTCCCCAGCAGGTACCCCAGGGAGGTCAGAATCAGGACCCATAGCAGACCGCTCATCCAGTTAAAAAACTGGAAGCGTGCGCTGCTCAGGCCGGATAGTCCGGCGATGGTCGGCAGCAGCGTACGAACGAAGGCGATAAAACGGCCAATCAGCAGCGCGGAAAGCCCGTGCTTATGGAACAGATGATGCGCGCGCTGGTGGTAGTGCGAGGGGAGGTGCGATAGCCAGTTTTGTACGATTCGCGTATTACCCAGCCAGCGGCCCTGGATATAGCTTAGCCAGCAGCCGAGACTTGCCGCCGCGGTAAGCAGCAGCAGGGTTTCCGGAAAGCCCATCGCGCCTTTGGCAATAAGGACACCGACCAGCACCAGCAGACTATCGCCGGGCAAAAAGGCGGCAGGCAGTAAACCGTTCTCAAGGAACAAAATCATAAATAAGACAAAGTACAACATGCCAATCATGGATGGATTCGCGAGAGTTTCGTAATCCTGAGCCCACAAGGCATTCAATAATTGAGTTAATAGTTCCATTCACGATTCCTGGTACATCGGTTAACGGCACGTCTGAACGCGGTATATGCACGGCGACATAGCTTTTTATTAGATTAGGGTCGCTGCTGCGCTCTGAACGGTTCCCTGTTTAAAAGTGAAGTAAGCCAAAGCTAACTCTCAGAACGACAAAATGCATCTAATTGTAACAAACCCGCTGACTTTACGTCAGAGAAATTGCAGTTTGTTGCATTCTGATTTTGCTGATTGCGAAGGAGGGTGGCGAGTGTATTTACACAGGCTGACACTATATATGCTTTGCTTACCCTGAGGGCGTTGCGGGCAGTGAAGGAATCGCTGCCCGGTATGAGGATAAGCGTCTATTTTACGCCGTTGGCGGCCGTATCGAGGTGAACCACTGGATTATCGGCAAAGAGGTAGCGATCGGCATTGAATTCAAAGTCATCGCTGGTTTCGTTGAATAACATCAGCTTAGTATTTTCCAGATGCTGCCACATGGCCAGCTTCGCTGCATGCGGATCTTTGCGAATCAGCGCCTTAAGAATTTGGTCATGATCGTCGCACCAGTTATCGACGGTACGCGAGTCGGTATGGTCGTGCAGTTTTTTCCAGTACGGGTTATGCACGCGCTGGGTCCACATTTTTTCTACGATCGCGGCTAACGCGGTGTTTTGCGTCGCCAGCGCTACCTGGACATGGAACTGAAGATCCCATTCGGAATCGCGAAAGCACTTCTCTTTACGCGCTTTTTCCTGGATTTCCATCAGCTTCATGATGTCCTGCTTGGTCACCTGAGTCGCCGCGAATTCGGCTATATTGCTTTCTATCAGCTGGCGGGCCTGCAACAGCTCAAAAGGACCATAATTGGCGAATTCCAGCGATTCATCGGCAATTTGCTGATGTTTTGGATGATTGGAGATAACGTGGATGCCGGAGCCTTTGCGAACCTCAACGTAGCCTTCAACTTCCAGCATAATGATGGCTTCGCGAACCACGGTACGACTCACGCTTTTTTCATCAGCGATAAACCGCTCTGCGGGTAGCTTATCGCCCACAAGGTAGACGCCTTGTTCAATGCGCGACTTAAGCTCAGCGGCAAGCTGCTGATACAGACGACGCGATTCAGTGATTTCCATATTCGCTCCCGGGAGATGGCGACAATATTGGATTTGTTATACCACTTTTACGCGCTTCTCACCATAAAAACAGACGAAAAAGCCGCCTGTATCAAGGCGGCTTCGGGTGGAGGCAACTCGCCTGCGTCTAGCTTTGCGTGGCGGGTTTACTCGTCTCGAGCGGCGTACTGTCGTCATCCGCTGATTTATTTTTCAGCACGGTCCAGATAACCACGGCGCCCAGCACATCGAAAACCGCCAGCACGGCGAACAGCGGGCTAAAGCCGATAGTGTCCGCCAGCGCGCCGACCACCAGGGCGAACATGGTGCTCGCCAGCCAGGCGGCCATACCGGTCATGCCGTTCGCCGTCGCCACTTCGTTACGCCCAAATACGTCGGAAGAGAGGGTGATTAACGCGCCGGACAGCGCCTGGTGAGCAAAGCCGCCGACGCACAGCAGGGCGATGGCGACAAACGGGCTGGTGAACAGACCGATCATCCCCGGGCCAATCATCAGCAGCGCGCCCATGGTCACCACCATTTTACGCGAAACGATCAGGTTAACGCCAAACCAGCGCTGGAACAGCGGCGGCAGATAGCCCCCAACGATGCAGCCGAGGTCGGCAAACAGCATCGGCATCCACGCAAACATCGCAATCTCTTTCAGGTTAAAGCCGTAGACTTTAAACATGAACAGCGGGATCCAGGCGTTGAAGGTCCCCCACGCCGGCTCGGCAAGGAAACGCGGTAGGGCGATACCCCAGAACTGACGGTTGCGCAGAATCTGCCACGGCGACATTTTCTTGCCGTTGTTGGTCTGATGCTGAGATTCCTGGCCGCCGATAATGTAGTCGCGTTCTTCTTCCGTTAATTTTTTCTGATCGCGCGGGTGTTTGTAGAAAACCAGCCACGCCATCGCCCAGGCAAAGCTCAGAACGCCGGAGATGATAAACGCCATCTGCCAGCTGTGCATCACGATGGCCCAAACCACCAGCGGCGGGGCAATCATGGCGCCGATCGAGGAGCCGACGTTGAAGTAGCCAACGGCGATAGAACGCTCTTTTGCCGGGAACCATTCGGAGCTGGCTTTCAGGCCCGCAGGGATCATTGCCGCTTCGGCGGCACCCACCGCGCCGCGCGCCAGCGCCAGACCGCCCCAGCTTCCCGCCAGCGCCGTAGAGCCGCAGAACACCGCCCAGGCGATCGCAAAGAAGGCATAGCCGATTTTAGTACCTAACACGTCCAGCACGTAGCCGGCAACGGGCTGCATGACGGTATAGGCAGCGGAATAGGCCGCGATGATATAGGAATACTGTTGGGTGGAGATGTGTAATTCTTCCATCAGAGTCGGCGCAGCTGCCGCCACAGTGTTACGCGTCAGGTACCCCAGCACGGTACCTAACGTCACCAGTGCGATCATGTACCAACGTAACCCTTTAATTTTACGCATGTAAACCTCATCGTTTGTTATATATCCGCAGCGGGTGCGGCTATCTTCCAGCCCTGTCACTGAGGCGAAGAAGGTGAAACGGAGGGTTCAGGAGAGGAAACCTCGTATGGCCCGAACCTTGCCATCAACTGTTGTGTCTAAATTCGGTGTCCATACCGGTAAATCCGACGTGATTATTCGTCGGTAATGCATTCCGTCGGTTTATATGTTTTGACGGCAGCAAGATAACTTGTCATACAACTTCAAAAGTTGAGTGACGTCACAAAAGTGGGAAAGTTTGTGTGGGCATTCATTCTTGCGACAAAGGCCAGAGCTGGCGCGCTTTGGCGGGGAGTTTACTCCTTTGATGGTACTTTTTTTGTCGTCGTTTATTGATCTAACTCACGAAAAATACTTCGGTCTGTGGAAATTGGTGTGATAACTTTGTCAGCATTATAGTCAATCATCTGATGGGCTCCTTCGGGGGCGAAGAGGACACGAAAATGACACCGTTTATGACCGAAGATTTCCTGCTTGATACCGAGTTTGCCCGCCGCCTGTACCACGATTACGCGAAAGACCAGCCGATTTTCGACTATCACTGCCACCTGCCGCCGCAGCAGATTGCCGAGAATTATCGCTTCAAAAATCTGTATGACATCTGGCTGAAAGGCGATCACTACAAGTGGCGCGCGATGCGCACCAACGGCGTAGCAGAGCGTCTGTGCACCGGCGACGCCTCCGATCGCGAGAAATTTGACGCCTGGGCGGCCACCGTACCGCATACCATCGGTAACCCGTTATACCACTGGACCCATCTTGAGCTGCGCCGCCCTTTTGGTATTACAGGTAAGGTGCTCTCGCCGGCAACGGCGGATGAAATCTGGAATCAGTGCAACGATCTGCTGGCGCAGGAGAGCTTCTCCGCCCGCGGCATCATGCAGCAGATGAACGTGAAAATGGTCGGCACCACCGACGATCCAGTCGATTCGCTGGAGCATCACGCCTCCGTGGCGAAAGACAGCTCATTCTCCGTCAAAGTGCTGCCGAGCTGGCGCCCGGACAAAGCGTTCAATATTGAGCAGGCAACTTTCAACGACTACATGGCGAAGCTGGGCGAAGTGTCTGACACCGATATTCGCCGCTTTGCCGACCTGCAGTCCGCACTGACCAAACGTCTGGATCACTTTGCCGCTCACGGCTGTAAAGTTTCTGACCACGCGCTGGACGTGGTGCTGTTCGCGGAAGCCAACGAAAGCGAACTGGATAGTATCCTGGCGCGCCGTCTGGCCGATGAAACTCTCAGCGAACGTGAAGTCGCGCAGTTCAAAACCGCGGTTCTGGTGTTCCTCGGCGCAGAATATGCCCGCCGCGGCTGGGTACAGCAGTATCACATCGGCGCGCTGCGCAATAACAACCTGCGTCAGTTCAAGCTGTTAGGGCCGGATGTGGGTTTTGACTCCATCAACGACCGTCCGATGGCGGAAGAGCTGTCCAAACTGCTCAGCAAACAGAACGAAGAAAATCTGCTGCCAAAAACCATCCTCTACTGTCTGAACCCGCGCGACAACGAAGTGCTGGGCACCATGATCGGCAACTTCCAGGGCGAAGGCATGCCGGGCAAGATGCAGTTCGGTTCCGGCTGGTGGTTTAACGATCAGAAAGACGGTATGGAACGTCAGATGACCCAGCTGGCGCAGCTTGGCCTGCTGAGCCGCTTTGTCGGCATGCTGACCGATAGCCGCAGCTTCCTCTCCTACACCCGTCATGAATACTTCCGCCGCATCCTGTGCCAGATGATTGGCCGCTGGGTTGAAGCGGGAGAGGCCCCTGCGGACATTCAACTGCTGGGCGAGATGGTGAAAAACATTTGCTTTAACAATGCGCGTGACTACTTCGCCATTGAACTGAACTAAGACCAGAGGTCGGTTGATATGCAATACATTAAAATCCATTCGCACGATAACGTCGCGGTAGCGTTGGCGGATATGGCGGCAGGCTCGGTAGTCACCATTGACGGCGATACGGTCACGTTGGCTCAGGATATTGCGCGCGGGCATAAGTTTACGCTGCGCGGGATTGCGAAGGGAGACAACGTCATTAAGTATGGTCTGCCGATAGGACATGCGCTGGCGGATATTGCGCCGGGGGAACATATTCACTCCCACAATACGCGTACTAACCTGAGCGATCTCGACGCGTATAGCTATCAACCGGATCTTAGCGAGCCCGCCGCGCAGCCGGCGGATCGCGACATCCAGATTTATCGTCGCGCTAACGGCGAAGTCGGGGTGCGCAACGAACTGTGGATCCTACCGACCGTCGGCTGCGTCAACGCCATGGCGCGCCAGATGCAGAACCGTTTTCTGAAGGAAACCAACGACGCGGAAGGTATCGACGGCGTTCACCTTTTCAGCCACACCTACGGCTGCTCGCAGCTCGGGGACGATCACATTAACACCCGCACTATGCTGCAAAACATGGTGCGTCACCCGAACGCCGGGGCGGTATTGGTGGTCGGTCTGGGCTGCGAAAACAATCAGGTTGACGCCTTCCGCGAAACGCTGGGTGAGTTCGACCCTGAGCGCGTTCACTTTATGGTCTGCCAGCACCAGGATGATGAAGTGGAAGCCGGGCTGGAGCATCTGCGTCAGCTATATGACGTCATGCGTCACGACAGGCGCGAGCCGGGTAAACTGAGCGAACTGAAGTTTGGCCTTGAGTGCGGCGGCTCTGACGGTTTGTCCGGCATTACCGCTAACCCGATGCTGGGTCGGTTCTCGGATTATCTGATTGCCAACGGCGGCACCACCGTCCTGACCGAAGTGCCGGAAATGTTCGGCGCCGAGCAGCTGCTGATGAGCCACTGTCGTGATGAAGAGACGTTTGGCAAGCTGGTGACGATGGTTAATGATTTCAAACAGTACTTTATCGCTCATGACCAGCCGATTTACGAGAATCCATCGCCGGGCAACAAGGCGGGCGGTATCACGACGCTGGAGGATAAGTCGCTGGGCTGCACGCAGAAAGCGGGCTCCAGCCAGGTGGTCGATGTCCTGCGCTACGGCGAGCGGCTAAAAGTGCACGGCCTGAACCTGCTGAGCGCCCCGGGCAACGACGCGGTAGCGACCAGCGCCCTGGCCGGCGCGGGCTGCCATATGGTGCTCTTCAGTACCGGGCGCGGCACGCCGTACGGCGGTTTCGTGCCGACGGTAAAAATTGCCACTAACAGCGAACTGGCGGCGAAGAAAAAGCACTGGATCGACTTCGATGCCGGTCAGCTGATTCACGGTAAAGCGATGCCGCAGCTGCTGGAGGAGTTTGTCGATACCATTGTGGCCTTTGCGAACGGTAAGCAGACCTGCAATGAGCGTAATGATTTCCGCGAGCTGGCTATTTTCAAAAGCGGCGTCACCCTTTAATTACTCGTCATCTTTCGCACCACCGCTGTGTTGGCAGCATTTATCCACCCCGGTCACTTACTTCAGTAAGCTCCCGGGGATGTCTAAACTTGCCGCCTTGCTGTGGCGCGAAATCTTTAGAGTAATAAAAGGGCGGTATTCCGGAAGCGGCGTTTCAGATAATGATGCGCCGTTTTGTTTTATAAGGACTTTTCATGACCGCGTATTGGCTTGCCCAAGGCGTCGGCGTTATCGCCTTTCTGATCGGTATTACGACCTTTTTCAACCGCGATGAGCGCCGCTTTAAGCTGCAGCTGGCCGTCTACAGCGCCACCATTGGCGTACATTTCTTTTTGATGGGCGCGTATCCGGCGGGCATGAGTGCTGAGCTCAATACCGTCCGAACCCTTATCTCTATGCATACCCGTAAGCTGTGGGTAATGACCGTGTTTATTGTGCTCACCCTGGTATTGGGGCTGGCAAAGCTGCAGCATGCTATGGAGCTGCTGCCAATTATTGGCACGCTGGCCAGCACCTGGGCGCTCTTTTGCTGCTCGGGGTTAACCGTCCGCTGCGTCATGTGGTGTTCGACCGCCTGCTGGGTTATCCACAACGCCTGGCTGGGTTCGATCGGCGGCACCCTGATTGAAGGCAGCTTCCTGCTAATGAATGGTATGAACATCATCCGTTTCCGGCGGATGCAAAAGCGCGGTATCGATCCGTTTAAAGCGGAAAAGGCGGTGCAGGAAGAGAACCCCTCCGCGCGTTAGCGGAGGGGAAAGATTAACTGCGCAGGGCGTTTTTCGCCAGCTGATCGTCTTCAGCGATACAGGCGGCGGCGGTGAACAGCGCATCGGTCGAGGAGTTCAGCGCGGTTTCGCAGGAGTCCTGCAGAACGCCGATGATGAAGCCCACGGCGACCACCTGCATGGCGATATCGTTCGGGATACCAAACATATTACAGGCCAGCGGGATCAGCAGCAGCGACCCGCCCGCCACGCCGGAAGCGCCGCAGGCGCACAGCGAGGCGACCACGCTCAGCAGCAGCGCGGTCGGCAGATCGACCGGAACATTAAGCGTATGCACGGCGGCCAGGGTCAGAACCGTGATGGTAATCGCCGCGCCGGCCATGTTAATGGTCGCGCCCAGCGGAATAGAGACCGAATAGGTATCGCGATCCAGATTCAGCTTTTCGCACAGGGCCATATTCACCGGAATGTTGGCGGCGGAGCTGCGGGTAAAGAAGGCGTATACGCCGCTTTCGCGCAGGCAGGTCATCACCAGCGGATACGGGTTGCGGCGGATTTTCCAGAACACCAGAAGCGGGTTAATCACCAGCGCCACCAGCAGCATACAGCCAACCAGTACCAGCAGCAGCTGGGCGTAGCCCCACAGGGTTTCAAAACCGGTCGTCGCCAGCGTGGAAGCGACCAGGCCGAAGATACCCAGCGGCGCAAAGCGAATCACCACTTTAACGATAAAGGTTACCGCGTGGGACATGTCGTTAATCAGATTTTTGGTAGTTTCATTGCCGTGGCGCAGCGCGAACCCTAAACCGACGGCCCATACCAGAATCCCGATATAGTTGGCGTTCAGCAGCGCGTTAATGGGGTTAGAAACCATGCTCATCAGCAGCCCGCGCAGGACTTCGACGATACCCGACGGAGGGGTGATGCTCTCTGCCGCCGCGCTCAGGTGCAGCGTTGACGGAAAAAGGAAGCTAAACAGCACCGCGGTTAACGCGGCAGCAAAAGTCCCCAGTAGATAGAGGAACAGAATCGGGCGGATGCTGGTCTTTTGCCCCTGCTGATGGTTGGCGATGGAGGCCATGACCAGCATCAGCACCAGCACCGGCGCTACCGCTTTCAGCGCGCCGACGAACAGCGTACCCAGCAGTCCAACCGCCACGGCGGCCGGTTTTGAGACCGTCGCCAGCAGTACGCCGAGTACCAGACCAATTAAAATTTGTTTGACCAGACTGCCCTGAGCCAGTCGCCGTAGCAGGGTCGATCGGGGTGATGGGGTTGCCATAATTCATTCCTTCCAGTGATGTCGCTTTTCGTCCCGGCTACGTGTTATTTGTAACGTTTATGTCCGGATGTAAATAGATGTTTGCCTGGTTGAGTATACGGAAAGAACGCTGTTGTGGAAGGGTAAAATGCTGTTTATCGCGTTGGGATCTTATTTTTTAACTATGTATTAACTATTTTGTGACATGAGTAAGAATAATGCGCGGTGAACGTTGCCGACCGGGTGAAACGGGTCTTCACCCGGCCGTTTATTTCTTACTGCAGCTGTTTTTTCCGATCGTTCTGCTTATTGACCCAGGCGTTGATAAGCAGCGTCAATGTCAGAATACCACCGACCACGCCCAGCGAAATGCCGATGGGAATATGGTAAAAATCGACGATCAGCATTTTGATCCCGATAAACACCAGAATTACCGACAGGCCATACTTCAGCATGGAGAAGCGCTCCGCAACCCCAGCCAGCAGGAAATACATGGCGCGCAGGCCGAGAATCGCGAACAGGTTTGAGGTCAGCACGATAAACGGATCGGTGGTCACGGCGAAGATGGCGGGAATACTGTCGACGGCAAAGATAACGTCGCTCAGCTCAACCAGGATCAGCACCAGCAGCAGCGGCGTCGCGTAGAGCACACCGTTTTGGCGGGTAAAGAAGCGCTCACCCTCGATTTTATCCGTCATGCGCAGATGATTACGGATCCAGCGCACCAGCGGTTTATCGCCGATGCCGGAATCATCCTCTTTCGCCAGCGCCATCTTCACGCCGGTAAACAGCAGGAATGCGCCGAAGACGTAGAGCAGCCACTCGAACTGGGAAATCAGCCAGCTGCCGGCGAAGATCATGATTGTACGCAGTACGATCGCGCCCAGTACGCCATAGACCAGTATTCTGCGCTGTAGCGCAGGCGGAACGGCAAAGTAGCTGAACAGCATCAGCCAGACGAAGACGTTATCCACCGCCAGCGCTTTCTCGATCAGGTAGCCTGTGAGGAACGCCAGCGCTTGCGGGTCGGCCACGGCGCGACCTTCGGTCTGCACCAGATACCACCAGAAAGCGGCGTTAAACAGCAGCGAGAGGGTAACCCAGAGGATGGACCAGCCAGCGGCCTGCTTCATGGTCATGCTATGCGCACCACGCCGTCCCTGCAGCAGCAGATCGATAGCCAGCATGATGACCACGACCACTGCGAATCCGCCCCATAACAACGGTGTGCCGACAGTATTCATTACGATATTCCTTACATAAAAACAAAACGGCTGACGTCGGAAGACGGCAGCCGCTGCGCTTTTATGCATAGACCTCGCCTTCCGGCAAGGTCTCACTTACAACAAGAATCTGTTGCCCGGCGACCGGATGCGGTTTTTCACGCATCGTAATGACGATCGGCCGGCAAGGAAGTTACTCCCCTTTGCGCGTAACAAAGTATTACAGGTTATAAATGGCGTCAATGGAGGTCGACGGACCATTTACACAGCTTTACGCCACCGATTGACTATCCGCCGGGAAGACCACGCCGGTCTGGCGACGAATTTCGCTCAGCAGCTTCGCCGTGATGCGGCTTACTTCCAGACCCGGATGAGCCACCTCGTTGGCTTCAACCAGACGAGCGAACTCCTCCGCTTCATACAGCATAGTATTGATATGCTGCGGCTGGGTGAGTTCCTGAGACTTGCCGCCCCGCGGCACGAAGCAGACTTTCTGACATTCGGAGATTTTTTCGATCACCAGCGCGCCGGCTTCGCCCTGAATTTCGCTCGGGATGGCCGAATCGCTTACCTTCGAGTGGTGTAGGGTGACATCGAAATCTCCGTAGCTCAGAACAACCGTGCCCTGGCCGTCAACGCCGCTCTCCAGCAGGCTGGCGGTTGCGTGCACCGCGCGAGGCTCGCCCCACAGCGCCACCGCGGAGGCCAGGCAGTAAAAGCCGATGTCCATGATCGAGCCGTTAGAGAAGGCCGGATTGAAAGTATTGGGATTTTCGCCATCGAGATAGCGCTGATAGCGGGAAGAGTACTGGCAGTAATTAATAAAGGCTTTGCGCAGCTTGCCGATCTTGTCGAACGACTGTTTAAGCAGCAGGAAGTTTGGCAGGCAGGCGGTTTTGAACGCTTCGAAGAGGACCACGTTATTTTCCCGCGCCGTTTTAATCGCGGCTTCGACTTCCTGCAGGTTCGAGGCCAACGGTTTTTCGCAAATCACGTGCTTTTTATGGCGTAGAAACAGGCGGGTTTGCGGGAAGTGCAGCGAGTTTGGGCTGGCGATATAGACCGCGTCAACGTCAGGGCTTTGCGCTAAATCTTCCAGCGAAGTGAACAGATGTTCGACGGGATAGTCACTGGCGAAGGCCTGGGCTTGCTCAAGGCTGCGGGAGTAGATGGCGGTGAGTTTATATTTGCCGGTTTCATGGGCGGCATCGACAAACTGCTTGGTTATCCAGTTTGTGCCAACAACTGCGAAACGTATCATAAACGTTGACGAACTCCGTAAAAAGGACCTTTCGTCACTGTAGCACGCCATCATGACAAAACCAGTGCGCTATGGCGCAGAACGCTCTAACGAAAGCTGGGTCAGCCACAGGCGAGTATCAAACTCCAGCTGATGGTACTGCGGCTCCATATGGCAGCACAGCTGATAGAACGCTTTGTTGTGCTCTTTTTCCTTCAGGTGCGCCAGCTCGTGCACCACGATCATCCGCAAAAAATCCTCCGGTGCGTCGCGAAAGACGGTAGCGACGCGAATTTCGGCTTTGGCCTTCAGCTTGCCGCCCTGAACGCGGGAGATCGCGGTATGCAGGCCGAGCGCGTTGTTGAGGACGTGGATCTTGTTGTCGTACATCACCTTGTTAATGGGCGCCGCGCCGCGCAGATAGCGCGACTTTAGATCCTGGGTATACTGGTACAGCGCTTTATCGTTGTTGATATCGTGACCCTGCGGATAGCGCTTTTTCAGCACCTCGCCGAGACGGTTCTGTTCGATTAACGTGGTGACCTGCGCCAGCAGGGATTCAGGGTAGCCCTGGAGATAGGTTAAAGTGCTCATGCAGCCTGTTTGGGTCATTCAGCGACAACTGCCGGGGATTCTAGCACCCCGCGCGGGCAGGATGCCAGAAAGGCGGCGTTACTCGATCATCGCGTCTTCTACCGCCCGGTAGCTAAAGAAGTCAAACAGCGCCTCTTTACGATGCAGCATGCTATCCACGCAGGCCATACCGACAAACGCGCCGGTAAACTCGCCGTAGCCGCTGTATTCATCGGAAAAGCGCGAGGTGTCGTAGACCGCGCCGATATTTTGATATTTCTCGCCATTGACGGACCACGAGCACTGTATCTCCCGGCCGTTAATCGCCATCGCCAGATAGACTTCTCCCTCCGCAAGGCGGATTTTCTGCGGGTCGTCGTGACGCTCGCCGTTATCCATATAAATGATGGCCAGCTGCGCTGCACCGGCGGCCTCATCCCAGGTTTTATGCAAAAACAGATAGTTCATGTTGTCGTAGTAGAGCGTCAGGCCGGCGCTGTGCTGATAAATCTCCGGGCTGAAATCCATCTTCGTAACGATAGTGGCGTATACCGAGGTGAGCTTTTTCGCCAGCAGGCTGACTTTATTGAGCGAGCTCAGCGACTCCTGACCGCGTAAGGCCAGGTAGCCCGCCTTACGCTCAAGGCTGGTAAAGCGCTGAAAGCGGATCCGCGGCGCATAGAAGGCGTTATCCAGCGTCTGCCCATCAAAATCATCCCTGTCTGGTTTAGCCGGAAACGGCTGAGAAGGCAGATTCGACTCTTCCACCTGGTACTGAGCGAGGTTCCCCCCGGCCGCCAGCCGCAGCCAGCCATCGTCGCTCCATACCATCTTTTGTATCGCCGTCTCGCGGCCTAGCGGGCAGCGCAGCTCCTTGCGAAAGGGTCTGCTGCAAAGATGGGTTAACCAGACTTCGCCCGTTGGGGTCTCGACGTAGCTGCCGTGCCCGGCTTTTTGCAGATAGGTTTGCGGATTGAAGTAGTGTGGTTTGAGATGGCCTGCGTCGTGGCGAGCGTTAAAGTTCTCCGGCCAGGAGGTGACGATGGGGTTTTGCGGATCGCCCTCATAGGGGCCGGCGACCTGCGTTGCGCGCGCCATGGTGACCGCATGGCCGTAGCCGGTACCGCCTTCGGCGACCATCAGGTAGTAATAGTCGCCGCGGCGCGTCAAATGCGGTGCTTCAATACAGCCGCGATCGGTACCACCGCGCCAGATCCGCTGCGGATAGCCGACAACGCTTCGCGTTTGCGGAGAATACTCCACCAGGCAAATGGCGCCCGGTTTTTCGTAACCTTCGCGGGTTTCCCACTCCAGGGAAACGATCCATTTTTTACCGTCGCTGTCGTGCAGGATAGAAGCATCGAATCCGGCAGAGTGGAGATAAACCGGCTCACTCCACGGGCCGGTGATTTCACTGGCAGTAATAAGATAGTTATCTACATCGAAATAACGTGAATTCATGGAATTCATCACACCATAAATAACGTAGAACAGCTTTTCCTCTTCACACCAGGTCAGGCTCGGGGCCCAAATGCCTTTGGCGGAGGGCAGCTTTTTTAAATCCGGATTATTATCATCGGTAAGAACGTGGGTGAGTAATTGCCAATGTTTGAGATCTCTCGAATGGTAAATCGGCAGGCCGGGAAACCATTCAAAGGAAGATACAGCCACATAATAATCATCGCCGCGCCGACAGATACTGGGGTCAGGATTAAAACCTTTAAAAACAGGATTCTGAATCATCGTATTTACCCTTAATGCGCAAAATATAGCGATGATTGTAAATAGGCGAAGGCGACGGGGATATATAGACTCTGGCTATTTATATAATAAACGTCTACTTATCTGGTGATACGGCTCACAAAAACGCGTTATTTCTCCGCCCGACGCCCTACGGCATCGGTGCTTCTGACTTTGTGACGGAAGGCCAGCGGGGTGTCGTTCATCATCTCCTTAAACTTGAGGCAGAAGTAGGCGCTGTCGGTGAAGCCGGCGCTTTGCGAGATATCGCTAATCTTCAGATCGGTGTTGGTCAGTAGATTGATAGCGATATTCAGTTTGCGCAGCAGCATAAATTTTTTGAAGCTGATGCCGAAGGCGGATTTAAAGGTGCGGGAAAACCAGGATTTCGACCACCGGCAGCGGCGGGCGGCTTCTTCGGTTGTCATCTCAAAATTTTCATTCTCATCAATAGATTGCAGCAGTTCGATCAGCTCACTCAGATAGCGGTGGTTGGTGCGTTCAGTAATGGGGACGGAATCTTTCAGGCTATTAAAGGCGTGCAGCAGCACGGTCTGCATCAGGGAGCGAAACAGTGAATCGGTAAAGTCGCTGAACTCGCCGCACCAGCTCAGCAGCAGCTCAAGGCGCTCGGCTTCCTCGCCGGAAAGGTAAGCGACCGCGCCGCAGTGGGCGGCGGGGAGCGACAGGTCGTATCCCTCGAGCCACTCTTTTTCGAATTGCATAAGATAACGCTTGTGGCTGGCAGCGGCTGGGAGCGTCATTTCATGGATCAATAAGGCGGGGACGAAAATCAGGGTATTGTTTTTTATCGTAAATTTCTCATCGCCAATCGAATAGCTGCCCTCCGACTCTCTGAACCACATCAGTTCGTCCATCATATGAAAATGAGGGACTACGCTTATGCCGTTGAAATTATTAATGTTATCTACCCGCAGGGTAAATAGCTCGCCGGCGCCCACGGGGATCTTTTCGAAAACGGGAGATTCGTCACTCATCGGGTACACTCTTCTTATATTTAACAGGATGATTTATACATAATTGGTAAGCCCTAAGCAATAACGTACAGAGGACAAATATTAACGATCTTTCTGGCGGAGGCGCGATGAACACTGCCCGTATCAGTATTAAAGAAAAATTTAGCTATGGGTTAGGGGATACCGGTTGTAATTTAGTCTGGCAGACGGTCATGCTGTTTATGGCCTGGTTTTATACCGACGTATTTGGTTTAAATCCGGCGCATATGGGAACCATGTTTCTCGCGGTAAGGGTATTAGACGCGGTGACCGATGTATTAATGGGGGCGGTGGCGGATCGTACCCGGACTAAATATGGGCAATTCCGCCCTTATATTTTATGGTTCGCGATTCCTTTTGGCGTACTTTGCTGCTTAACATTTTATACGCCGGATTTCGGTTATACTGGCAAGCTGATTTACGCCTATGTTTCTTATACCTTATTATCACTGGTCTATACGGCGATTAACGTTCCGTATTGCGCGATGATCAATAATATCTCTAACGATTCCCGCGAGCGCGTTTCGCTTCAGTCCTGGCGCTTTGCGCTCAGTACGCTCGGTGGTCTGATTGTCTCGCTGACCGCGCTGCCGCTGGTGGCCTGGCTGGGTCAGGGTAACGTGCAAAACGGCTATTTTTACACCATGATTGTGATGGGGTGCCTGAGCATCATCCTGTTCTTTATCTGCTTCGGCTTGACGAAAGAGCGCTACACCACGGATATCGCGGTCAACAACCAAAGCAGCATTCTTGACGATCTGAAAACTCTGCTCGCCAATAAGGACTGGCGCATTCTCTTCGCGCTCAACGTTGTTAACCTGATTGCGGTGCTGTTTAAAGGCGGGACCACGCTCTATTACGTCAACAACATTATGGGGCGGGCGGATCTGGGCAGCCTGCTGCTGACCACCACCCTGGCCTCCGGCGTGCTGGGTGCGATGCTCTCCCCGTTTATCTTTAAAAATATTGATAAAGTGAAAGGGTTTAAAATCTCGATGGCCATCGAGGCGGTGCTGCTGATAGGCATGTACTTCGTCCCGGCGGGGAACGTGGCCGCTATCTTTGCGCTGGTGATTATCATCAATATTATTCAGCTGGCCGCCACGCCGCTGCAGTGGAGCATGCTGTCCGATATCATCGATGCGGAAGAGAAACGCAGCGGCAAAAAACTCAGCGGGATCGTTTTTTCAACAAACCTGTTTGCCATCAAGCTGGGGATCGCCATCGGCGGCGCGCTGGTGGGCTATATGCTGGCATGGGGCGACTACGTTGGCGGCGCAGCGCAGCAAACCGACTCCGCGCTGCAGATGATCAAGCTGCTGTTCACCGTCTTCCCCGGGGTACTGGTGGCGCTGCTGATTGTTATCATGAGCAAGTACAGTCTGGACGATAAACGCCTGTCGCGCCTGGCGCAGGACGACCTCCCGGCGTAACGAGCTATCGCCCGGCAGAAGGAGATAATCGGCGCATCTCTATTCTACTGGGCGAAGTTTGCGTATAAACTCGCGGGTTTTAGAGTTCCGGAGGCACAAAGGCGATGAGCCAGGTAGAGTTAAACGGTGAGTTATTCACATTAGAGCGGTTCCCGCCAAATGCTGAAGAGGAAGCGCTTCAGGCGTGGGAAGCGGCGGATGAATATCTGCTGCAACAGGTGAATGATGTCGACGGCCTGACGCTCATTTTCAATGACAGCTTCGGCGCGCTGGGCTGCGCGCTCGCGGAACGCAATCCGGTCAGCATCAACGATTCCTACGTATCTGAGCTGGCGACCCGCTACAACCTGCGGATGAACGGCATTGATGAAGAGAGCGTACGTTTTCAGGATCCCCTGAGCGAACTGCCCGCAGCTCCGAAACTGGTGCTAATTAAAGTACCAAAACAGCTGGCGCTGCTGGAGCAGCAGCTGCGCGCGCTGCGTGCGGTTGTCACGCCGGAAACCCGCATTGTTGCCGCCGCGAAAGCGCGGGATGTGCATAATTCCACCCTGGCGCTGTTTGAGAAGATCCTCGGCACCACCACCACATCGCTGGCATGGAAAAAGGCGCGGCTGATTTTCTGTACCTTTACCGCGCCTGAGGTGGCCGATGCGCCGCAGACCTATAGCTGGCAGCTGGACGGTACGCCGTGGACGATCCACAACCACGCCAACGTGTTCGCCCGCAGCGGCCTGGATATTGGCGCGCGCTTCTTCCTGGAACATCTGCCGGCAAATATCGAAGGCGAGATCGCCGATCTCGGCTGCGGCAACGGCGTGATTGGCCTGAAAGCGCTGGCCTTAAACCCGGACGCCCGGGTGATGTTCACCGATGAGTCCTATATGGCGGTGGCCTCCAGCCGGCTGAACGTTGAAACCAACCTGCCGGATGACATCGAGCGCTGCGAGTTTGTGGTGAATAACGCGTTGTCTGATATTGAGCCGGACCGTTTCGCCGCCATCCTCTGTAACCCGCCGTTCCATCAGCAGCATGCGATCACCGATCATATTGCCTGGCAGATGTTTAACGATGCCCGCCGCAGCCTGAAGTACGGTGGCGAGCTGTACGTTGTCGGCAACCGCCACCTTGATTATTTCCGCAAGCTGAAGCGCGCGTTCGGTAACTGCACGACGATCGCCACCAATAATAAATTTGTGGTGTTGAAAGCGACAAAGGTGCGCAAGCAGCGCTAAGCCTTATCGGCTTCCCCGGCTTCCCCGGCTTGCGGCTGACGCCTTAGCCGGGCAACTGGTCGGGTCTTCTTTCCCTAAATTGATAGCGCCAGCCTGGTGCCCTGAGCGATTGCCCGCCGGGCGTCCAGCTCCAGCGCCACGTCGCAGCCGCCAATCAAATGCGCCGGTTTACCCGCCGCCCGAAGCGGATCGGCCAGCTCGCGGCGGGGATCCTGACCGGCGCAGATAATCACATGATCGACGTTAAGCACCTGAGATTCGCCGCCGATCGTCACATGTAAGCCGGCATCATCGATCCGTTGATAGCTGACGCCGGGGATCATTTTGACGCCGCGGGCCAGCAGGGTAGCACGATGGATCCAGCCGGTGGTTTTCCCCAGCCCGTCGCCGGGCTTGCTGGTTTTGCGCTGCAGCATCACGATCTGGCGCGGGCTTTTAGCCAGCTGCATCCCTTCCGGGCGTAATCCGCCCGCGCTCTGCAGGCTGGTATCGATCCCCCATTCTGCACAGAACTCGCCGATATTCTGGCTGGTGGCGATGCCGGACTGGCTAAGGTACATGGCGGTATCGAAGCCGATCCCGCCGCAGCCGATAATCGCCACCTTCTCGCCGACCGGCGCTTTATCGCGCAGGACATTGAGATAGCTCAGCACCTTGGGATGATCGATCCCCACGATATCCGGCATCCGCGGGGCGATCCCGGTAGCGAGGATAACCTCATCAAATGCCAGCAGATCGTCCGCTGTCACCAGAGTTTCAAGCCGCAGCGCGACGCCGGTAAGATCCAGCATTCGACGGTAATAGCGCAGGGTTTCATAGAACTCCTCTTTGCCGGGGATCTGTTTGGCGATGTTAAACTGGCCGCCAATCTCGCGGTGACCATCAAACAGGGTAACCTGATGTCCGCGCGAGGCGGCGTTAACGGCAAAGGCCAGCCCGGCGGGGCCGGCGCCGACCACCGCCAGCCGCTTCGGCGTCGCCACGGGCACTATAGGCATCAGGGTTTCATGGCAGGCGCGCGGGTTGACCAGACACGAGGTGACTTTGCCGGCGAAGATCCGATCGAGGCAGGCCTGGTTGCAGCCAATACAGGTATTGATCTCCTCCGCTCGTCCGCTCTGCGCTTTAGAGAGAAATTCGCTATCGGCGAGAAAAGGGCGAGCCATCGAGACCATGTCAGCGTCTCCGCGGGTCAGGATCGCTTCCGCCACGTCGGGATCGTTAATCCGGTTGGTGGTGACCAGCGGGATCGACACCGCGCCCTTCAGCTTGCGGGTGACCCAGCTAAACGCGCCGCGCGGTACCGGGGTGGCGATGGTGGGAATGCGTGCCTCGTGCCAGCCAATACCGGTATTGATAATCGTGGCCCCCGCGGCCTCAATCGCTTTCGCCAGCGCGGTGACCTCCGCCAGGGTGCTGCCGCCGCTGACCAGGTCGAGCATCGACAGGCGGTAGACAATAATAAAATCGCTGCCCGCGCGCTCCCGCACGGCTCTGACCACCTCGACGGCAAAACGCATACGTCGGGCGTAGTCGCCACCCCACTGGTCGTCGCGCAGGTTGGTGCGCGCCGCAAGGAATTCGTTAATCAGGTAGCCTTCCGAACCCATCACTTCGACGCCGTCGTACCCGGCTTCCCGCGCCAGCTGGGCGCAGCGGGCAAAATCATCGATCAGCTGCAGGATCTCTTCGTGGCTCAGCGCGTGAGGCATAAAGGGGTTGATCGGCGCCTGCAGCGCGGAAGGGGCCACCAGCTTCGGCTGGTAGCTGTAGCGCCCGGTATGCAGGATCTGCAGGGCGATTTTGCCGCCCTCCTCGTGTACCGCATCGGTGATATGGCGATGATGAGAGAGATGGCTGGCGTCGTTAAGCACCGCGCCGCCCGTCATGGTGACGCCGGAAGGGGCGGGGGCAATTCCGCCAGTGACGATCAGCGCCACCCCGTGGCGGGCGCGCTCGGCGTAAAAAGCCGCCAGCCGCTGCGCGCCGTCCGGCAGCTCCTCCAGGCCAGTATGCATCGAGCCCATCAACACGCGGTTTTTGAGCGTTGTGAACCCCAGGTCAAGCGGGGCGAAAAGCGACGGGTAGCGGCTCATAATCTCTTCCAGTGTAAAATTATTGTTATGTGGTCGGATGAGTTACTAATTTAGCCGTCGCGGGCGAAAAGGGAAAAGGGGAGTGCGGCGATTGTGATGGGATTCAAAGAACGGTGAAGAGTTCCTCCTCCCTCGGTGGGGAGGAGAAGAAGAGGGGCTATGGCGTTACGCGTTGGCGATGCGCCAGACCCGGCGCCTGCCACATTGAGGTTGTCAACCCGCTATCCACCAGACCGAGCTGCTCGGCGTACACCGACTGCCATTTGGCCATCATCTCCTGATACAGCTCGCGGTGCGCCGGATTGGGCGTAAATTCCCGATGCCAGTTCACCAGCTTCTCGCCGGTCGCCGCCATATCGCTGTATAGCCCGGCGCCAGCCCCGGCGGCGATCGCACAGCCCAGCGCCGTCGCCTCGCGGACCTCCGGCACCCGTACCGGCAGGCCGGTAACATCGCTGAGGATCTGGCTCCACAGCGCGCCTTTTGAGCCTCCGCCCGCAAAGACCAGGCCGTCAAACTTCACGCCGGAAAACTGCGAAATTTGCGCCAGGTTACAGGCGGAAACAATCGCCGCGTTCTCTTCCAGCGCGCGGAAAAGGGTGGCTTTATTGCATTTTTCCGGGTCGATGGAGAGGTTAATAAACGACGGCGCGGCGTGGTACCACTGCTTAAAGTGCATGGCGTCAGAGAAGATCGGCATCACCCCGTGAGAACCCGCCGGCACGCGGCTGGCCATCTCTTCCAGCAGGCTGTAGGCGTCGACGCCGAGGCGTTCGGCAATCAGCTTCTCTTCCGCGCAGAAGGCATCGCGGAACCAGCGCATGGTCAGGCCGGTGAAGAAGCTGATGGACTCCGCCTGCGCCATACCGGGAATGACGTGCGGGTTAACGCGAATATTCATCTCCGGATCGGTGCGCACTTCCGGCAGGTTCACCACCTGCTGCCAGAAGGTGCCGCCGAGCACCGCGGTCTGCCCGGCGCGCACCACGCCTAGCCCGAGGCAGCCGAGCTGGACGTCACCGCCACCCATCACCACCGGCGTGCCGGCGCGCAGCCCGCTTTGCGCCGCCGCCGCGTCGGTTACTGCCCCCAGCACGCTGCCGGTCTCTTTTACCGGCGAAAGAATGTCGGCCCGCAGTCCGGCCATATCCAGCAGCGCCGGCCGCCAGTCGCGGCTGAACAGATCGAGCATGCCGGTGGTCCCGGCGTTAGAGGGGTCGACCGCCAGCTCGCCGGAAAGTTTCGCCGCCAGCCAGTCGCTGATCATGGTGATGGTCGCCGCGCTGCGGTAAATATCCGGGCGATGATGGGCCAGCCACAGCAGGCGCGGCATGGCGCTTAGCGCCAGGGTCTGCCCCGACACGCCGTACACTTCCGATTCAAAATGGTTGTCGTGGATCTCTTTGAGCTCCGCCACCTCCCGGCTGGCGCGGGCGTCAACGTTGGCGCAGGCCCAGATGGCCTCGCCGTTGCGGTCGTAAAGCACGATGCCTTCACGCATCGAGCAGCAGGCGACGGACTGAATATCCCCCGCAGAGAGATGGGCGGCGGCCAGCGCCTGGCGGATACACTGGCAGGCCAGCTGCCAGTTGGTGCCAAGGTCGAACTCCATCGAGCCGGGGACATTGTCCACGCTCAGGTGCTTCCATTCGGCCTGGCCGACCGCAATCTGGCGGCCGTTGAGATCGAAAATTACCGCCCTAATGCTGCCGGTCCCGGCATCTAACGCTAACAGGTAACTCATGACATGCGCCTCGCTCGTATTGCGCGGCGCAGAGCCGTTATGAGGCCAGCGTGAGCACCGCGCGTGCTGTTGTCTCTTCCGTTACCAGGCCATTAATCCGCTTGCCGATAAGGGCCGCGTAAATCGCCTGCGCTTTTTCTGTGCCCCCGGCGACGCCAACGATGGTCGGCAGCTGCGCCAGCTCATCAAGGGTAACGCCGAGCAATTCCCGATGGATCTCCAGCCCTTCAACCGGTTTACCGTCGGCCTGCAGGAAATAACCTAAAATGTCGCCCACCGCGCCTTTGCGGGCGTACATCAGCTGCTCGCCCTCGCTGATATAGCCGGAGCGCAGGATGGTGGCGTCGCGGCGCTGATCGATGGCGCCGATGCCCACCACCGCCGCATCCGCCGCCGTGGCGGCGAGGATCACGTCGCGGACGCTCGATTCCCGGCGCAGGATCTCCGCCACATCGGCCGATGATACCCTCAGCGGCGCGGGGATCATGCTGACGCTACAGGCGGCGTCAAGCTGGCCAATACCGGTCATATACGGGCCCACGCCGCCGGAAAGCGTCACCAGCCGAATCTGCTGGGAGCCGATAAACCCGCTCAGGTGCTGCAGGCAGCTCATGGTCGCTTCGCCAAAGCCCACCGCCAGCAGCTGTCCCGGCTCCAGCACGCCCATTAACGATTGCGCCGCGCCAATCCCCAGGCGGGTGTTCATCGGGGGCGTATTCAGCGCCGGCAGCACGCGGGCGATTTTCAGGCCGAAGCGCTGCTGAAGTTCGGTTTCCAGCGCCAGGCAGCCTTCATAGCGCGAATTAATCTGGACGCGGATCACCCCCGACTGGCGGCCCTTCTCCAGCAGGCGGGAGATCTTTAACCGCGGCAGTCCTAAACGCTCGCCGATGTCGTTCTGCGTCAGGCCGTCGTGGTAGTAACACCACGCCACCCGAGCCACCAGCTCCTCCTCGGCTAACGCCAGCCCGGCGTAGCGGCTCTCTTCCGTAATGCGTTTTTCGCTCATAAAGTGAACTCTTATAAAAATTTAGATCATATGTTCGTTATTGCGCGGTCGGAAAATGTGAGCCGACTGGCAAAACCGATCTTTCATTGTTCGCTGGTTTTATTCAAACGATCTAAAGCATAAAACTGTGATCGTTGCACGGTTGTAAATATAGTTCACCGTCTACGCTTTTGAACATTATTAATTTAAAAAATCTTTTGTTCAAAACGAGGCGCGATGATGAAGCCACTGCTTAAAGCTCGCCAAATCTGCAAACAGTTCTCCGGCGTCACCGTGCTGAAGCAGATTGATTTCACGCTGCTTTCCGGCCAGGTACACGCGCTGATGGGCGGCAACGGCGCCGGGAAATCGACGCTGATGAAGATTATCGCCGGCGTGGAAACGCCCGACAGCGGTGAGCTTATCCTCGGCGAACGCGCGTTTGCGCGCCTCACTCCCGCCCAGGCCCATCAGCAGGGTGTGTATCTGGTGCCGCAGGAACCGATGTTATTCCCCAATCTGACGGTGCGGGAAAATATTCTTTTTCGTCTGCCGAAGCGGGCCGATAACGAGACCCGCCTGCGGGAAAAGCTTCAGCAGCTTAACTGCCAGCTTAACCTTGAGGCGGCGGCCAGCACTCTGGAAGTCGCCGATCAACAAATGGTGGAGATCCTGCGCGGGTTGATGCGCGACGCGCAGATCTTGATCCTCGATGAGCCCACGGCTTCATTAACCCCGGGGGAAACCGAACGTCTGTTCCGTCAGATCCGCTCTTTACAGGCGCTCGGCGTCGGGATCGTGTTTATCTCGCACAAACTGCCGGAGATCCGCCAGGTCGCCAGCCACGTCTCGGTAATGCGCGATGGCGCGGTGGTGCTGAGCGGAGAGACCGCGCAGTACGGCGACAATCAGCTGATCGGCGCGATGACGCCCGTCAGTCGCGATCGAGCCCTGAGCGACACGCAAAAGCTGTGGCTGGCGTTGCCGGGTAATCGCCGCACTCAGGCGCAGGATTTCCCGGTGCTGCGGGTGGAGGATCTCACCGGGGAGGGATTTATCGATCTCAGCCTCGAGATCCGCGCCGGAGAGATCGTCGGCCTCGCCGGGCTGGTCGGCTCCGGGCGCACCGAATTCGCCGAAACGCTCTACGGTCTCAGGCCAGCGCGCGCCGGGCGGGTGTGGCTGGAGAACCGCGATATCAGCCTCGACAATACACGCGCCAGGCTGGCCAGCGGACTGGTCTATTTGCCGGAGGATCGGCAGGTTTCCGGGCTGTTTCTCGATGCGCCGGTGCGCTGGAACACGGTGATGTTTAACCAGCCATCGCTGTGGCAGCAGAACAGGCGCGAAGCGGCGGTGGTTGAGCGCTATCACCGGGCGTTGGGGATCAAAATGGCCGATGGCGATCGCCCGGTGCGTACGCTCTCCGGCGGCAATCAGCAGAAAGTGCTGCTGGCGCGCTGCCTGGAAGCTAACCCGCTGCTGCTGATCGTTGATGAGCCAACGCGCGGCGTCGACGTTTCCGCCCGCGCTGATATCTATCAGCTGCTGAAAAGCGTCGCCGCGCAAAACGTGGCGGTGCTGATGATCTCCAGCGATCTCGACGAGTTCGTCGGCCTGGCCGACCGGGTACTGGTGATGCATCAGGGCAGGCAGAGCGGCGAGCTGGCGCAGCAAGCGGTCAGCGTTGACCGGATGATGACCCTGGCCTTCGGAGGGCAGGCATGAAAACGTTACTGAAAAATCGCGAACTGAGCGCCTTTCTCGCCATCGTGGTGCTGTTTGCCGGGCTGGTGGCGCTCAACCCGGCCTATTTCAGCTTACAGACCCTGGGCATGATCTTCGCCAGTTCGCAGATCCTCTGCCTGCTGGCGCTGGGGGCAACCCTGGTGATGCTGACCCGCAATATTGACGTTTCGGTGGGGTCCACCGTCGGCCTGAGCGCTATCGCGGTGGGGGTGGCGCTGAATAGCGGCTATGGCCTGATGACCGCTATCGCCTTCGCGCTGGCGATCGGCGCGCTGGCCGGCGCCTTTAACGGTCTTCTGGTGGTGGGGCTGCGGATACCGGCGATTGTCGCCACCCTCGGCACTCTCGGGCTTTATCGCGGAGTGATGCTGCTGTGGACCGGCGGCAAGTGGATTGAAGGCTTGCCGAACAGCCTGAAGGCGCTGTCGGAACCGGCGTTCATCGGCATTTCGCCGCTGGGCTGGCTGGTGCTGGCGCTGCTGCTGGCGGGCGGCTGGATACTGTCGCGCACCGCCTTTGGTCGCGATTTTTACGCCGTTGGCGATAACCTCGCCGCGGCCCGCCAGCTCGGGGTGGCGGTGAACCGCACGCGGATGCTGGCATTCACCCTTAACGGTATGCTGGCGGCCTGTGCCGGGATTGTGTTCGCCGCGCAGATTGGCTTTGTGCCCAATCAGACCGGCAGCGGCCTGGAGATGAAGGCCATCGCCGCCTGCGTGCTCGGCGGGATCTCGCTGCTTGGCGGTACCGGCACGCTGCTCGGCGCTTTTCTCGGCGCCTTCTTCCTCACCCAAATCGATACCGTGCTGGTGCTGTTCCGTCTCCCGGCGTGGTGGAACGACTTCATCGCCGGCCTGGTCCTGCTCGGCGTACTGGTGCTCGACGGGCGTCTGCGTCAGGCGCTGGCCCGCCATCAGCGGGCGCTGAAGTACAGCCGCTTTCAGCCCGGCAACAAAGGGGGCAAGCGCGTGGCCTCGTTTCCCCAACGCAAAAACAAAGAGGTGGCGTAAATGAAGCTCAACTGGGAAAGCGCGCTGCTGGCGTTACTTGTGCTGGAGATCCTGCTGTTTGGCGCCCTGAATCCGCGCATGCTGGATCTCAATATGCTGCTGTTCAGCACCAGCGATTTTATCTGCATTGGCATCGTGGCGCTGCCGCTGACGCTGGTGATCATCAGCGGCGGGATTGATATTTCGCTCGGTTCCACTATCGGCCTGTGCGCCATCGCGCTGGGGGTGATGATGCAGGCGGGCTGGCCAATGAGCCTCGCGATCCCCCTGACGCTGCTGCTCGGCCTGTTGTGCGGGCTGCTGAACGCGGCGCTGATTCACTACACCGGCATTAGCCCGCTGGTGATTACCCTTGGCACCTTGTACCTCTACGGCGGCGGCGCGCTGCTGCTGTCGGGCATGGCCGGGGCGACCGGCTACGAAGGCATCGGCGGATTCCCGGATAGCTTTACCGCCTTCGCCAATCTGACCCTGTTCGGCCTGCCGATACCGCTGGTGCTGTTCGCCGTTATCACCTTTTTCTTCTGGCTGCTGGCCCATCGCGGGCGCTTTGGGCGGCACCTTTTTCTGCTTGGCCAGAACCCGCGCGCCGCGCGCTACGCCGCGCTTTCCGTTAACGGGATGCCCTACGCGCTGTATGGCCTGGTGGGCGTGGCGTCGGCAGTGGCGGCGCTGGTGATGGTCTCCTATTTCGGCTCGGCGCGCTCGGACTTAGGCCGCGACCTGCTGATGCCCGCGCTGACCGCCGCGGTACTCGGCGGGGCCAATATCTACGGTGGTTCCGGCTCGATCATCGGCACGGCGCTGGCCGCGCTGCTGGTGGGCTATTTACAACAAGGTTTGCAAATGGTCGGCATCCCCAACCAGGTGTCGAGCGCGCTGTCAGGGGCGCTGTTGGTTGTGGTGGTGATGGGGCGTTCGCTGAGTCTGCACCGTGAATGGGTGCGGATGAGCTGGCGGCGTCTTTTCTCGCGTAAAACAATCGGAGCATAAAAATGAAAACAAAACTGATCGTGCTGGCAATGGCGCTGGGTATGGCATCGGCCCAGGCGGCTGACCGCATCGCCTTTATTCCTAAGCTGGTCGGCGTCGGTTTCTTTACCAGCGGCGGCAACGGCGCGAAAGAGGCGGGCAAAGCGCTCGGCGTGGACGTCACCTACGACGGCCCGACCGAACCGAGCGTTTCCGGCCAGGTACAGCTGATCAACAACTTCGTCAACCAGGGCTACAACGCGATTATCGTCTCCGCCGTATCGCCGGACGGCCTGTGCCCGGCGCTGAAGCGGGCGATGCAGCGCGGGGTCAAGGTCCTGACCTGGGACTCCGATACCAAACCGGAGTGCCGCAGCATCTATATCAATCAGGGGACGCCGCAGCAACTCGGCGGTCTGCTGGTGGAGATGGCGGAAAAACAGGTGACGAAACCCACCGCCAAAGTGGCGTTTTTCTACTCCAGCCCGACGGTGACCGACCAGAACCAATGGGTAAAAGAGGCGAAGGCCAAAATCGAAAAAGCGCATCCGCAGTGGGAAGTGGTGACCACCCAGTTTGGCTATAACGACGCCACTAAATCGCTGCAAACCGCCGAGGGGATCTTAAAAGCGTACCCGGATCTCGACGCCATTATCGCTCCGGACGCCAACGCGCTACCGGCGGCCGCCCAGGCGGCAGAGAACCTCAAGCGCCAGGGCGTGGCGATTGTCGGCTTTAGTACCCCGAACGTGATGCGCCCCTACGTGGAGCGCGGCACGGTAAAAGCCTTCGGTCTGTGGGACGTGGTGCAGCAGGGTAAGATCGCGGTTAACGTCGCCGATCGTCTGCTGAAAAAGGGCGATCTGAACGTCGGCGACAGCGTCGATGTGAAAGATCTTGGCGCCCTGAAAGTCGAGCCCAACAGCGTGCAGGGCTACCAGTATGAAGCGAAAGGCAACGGCATCGTGCTGCTGCCGGAGCGGGTGGTGTTCACCAAAGAGAATATCAATAACTACGATTTCTGATGGAGGATGAGATGGCTGATTTAGACGATATCAAAGAGGGAAAAAACTTCGGCTTAGACCGTCCGCAGCAGAACACGCTCTACACGCTGAAGGGCTGCGGTTCGCTGGAGTGGGGGATGCAGTCGCGGCTGGCGCGTATCTTCAACCCGCAGAGCAACCGTACGGTGATGCTGGCGTTCGACCACGGCTATTTTCAGGGGCCGACTACCGGGCTGGAGCGGATCGATCTCTCTATCGCGCCGCTGTTTGAGGAGACCGACGTGCTGATGTGTACCCGCGGCGTGCTGCGTAGCCAGGTGCCGGCGGCGACCAACAAACCGGTGGTGCTGCGCGCTTCCGGCGGCAACTCGATCCTCAGCGAACTTTCCAACGAGTGTGTGGCGGTGGCGATGGAGGACGCGCTGCGCCTGAATGTCTGCGCGGTGGCGGCGCAGGTCTATATCGGCAGCGAACATGAGCATCAGTCGATCAACAACATCATCAAGCTGGTGGACGCCGGCAACCGCTACGGTATGCCGGTGCTGGCGGTAACCGGGGTGGGCAAAGAGATGACCCGCGACGCCCGCTACTTTTCGCTGGCCAGCCGCATTGCCGCTGAAATGGGGGCGCAGTTCGTGAAAACCTACTTTGTTGAGGAAGGCTTTGAGAAAGTCACCGCCAGCTGCCCGGTGCCGATCGTCATCGCCGGGGGCAAAAAGCTGCCGGAGCAGGAGGCGCTGGAGATGTGCTGGCGGGCGATCGACCAGGGGGCTTCCGGCGTGGATATGGGGCGGAATATCTTCCAGTCCAGCGCGCCGCGCGCGATGCTCAAGGCGGTGAAAAAAGTGGTGCATGAGAACTTAAGCGCCCGTGAGGCGTATCAGTTCTGGCAGGAGGAAAAACAGGGAGAGCTGCAATGAACGTAACGCTGGTGGAAATCAATATCAAACCGGAACGGGTCGACGAGTTTCTTGAGGTGTTCCGCGCCAACCACGAAGGGGCGCTGCAGGAGCCGGGCAATCTTCGCTTTGATGTCCTGCAGGACCCGGAGGTGAAGACGCGCTTTTTTATCTATGAAGCCTATAAAGATGATGAAGCGGTGCTGGCGCACAAGAAAACCCCGCACTATCTGGCCTGCGTGGCGAAGCTTGAGGAGCTAATGTCGCAGCCGCGGCAGAAGCGCAGCTTTATCGGCCTGCTGCCGGAGGCGTAAGACGAGTCCTCACCCACGGGAAGAGGGGAAAAAGAGGAGCCGTCTGTTAAATAGGGGGCTGGACAGTTCCCTCTCCCTGTGGGAGAGGGTGAGGGTGAGGGCAATATCCTATGGCTTACGGAAAAACTCGTTATACAGCATGTACAGATGCGCCGCGCTCCAGGAGAAGTTCGGCGCGCCCTGCTGAGCGCCGGTGAGCGGATTGTAGTTCTCCTGAATCGGGCCATCGGAGGTTAGACCCCGGGCGTGCCTGAAGAAGGCGTCCGCCAGCTGCAGCGCCTCTTCGCGGTGGCCGTAGCGCTCCATCCCTTTCAGACCGAACCAGAACTGGTCCACCCACACGCGGCCGCGCCAGTAAATATCCGCGCCAAACGCCGGATTCGTTAATGCGGCGGTACCCAGCGGTACGAAAGTGTTGAACTCTTTGGCGTCCAGCATCACCGAAATGACGTCATCGGCATGCGCCTGAGTGGCCGCGCCGTTGAACAGCGGCGACCAGCCCTCCGGCCCTTTGCCGCGCTCGACGATCGGCCTACCGGCACAGCCGTTTGCCAGCGGCTGCGCTTCAATGCGAATGTCATAATAGAATTTGCTCTGCGGGTCGAACATGCAGGTGTTGATATAGTCGGCGAGCTTTTGCGCCAGCGCCCGGTAGCGTTTTGCCTCCTCCGGCTTGCCGAGAAGGGTCGCCATTTCCGCCAGATAGTGGTTGTCGCTGTACATGTAGCTGGCCTGATCGACCGACTCCTGCAACAGCGAATAGCCGAGCAGGCTGCCGTTCTTACCCCGGTTTTCAGCAAATTTCACCGCCCAGTCGCTACGCTTACCGCCGCCGGCGATGTACTTAGCCAGCTGATCTTTATCGATAAAGCCGAAAACAGCCGCGTCATCGCGCCCCGACTCCCAGGAGGCGGCCACCTGCGCCGGGATCTCCAGACTGTCGTAATCGCCTTTCGCCGTCACCTGCTCGTAGGTTTTCAGGCCGGAAAGCGTCCATTCTTTATCGCCCTTTTTCACGGTAAACAGCATCGCGCCGTCGGCGGTGTTGTGCGCTTTATCGCGGGTCGCGCCGTACTCAGGCACGCCGTTGCCGTTGTGGTCGCGGTTGCGCAGCCACCAGCCATGGTAGGCCACCAGCTTCGGATACATCTCCGCCAGCCAGGCTTTATCTTTGGTGACGTTATAGACTTCCATCACCGACCAGGCCGCCAGGCTCGGTTTGGTATTTCGCTCGTTCCAGTTGCTGCCGTCGCCGCCGCGCTCCGGGCTCAGGTTCCAGGCGATCAGATCCGGAATGAACCCGGCATCCTGTGGACGCACTTTATCGTCGGCGGCAATTTGCCAGGAGAAGACGGCGCGGATGTTCTCTTTCGCGATCTCCGGGTTGAAGTGGGCCATAGCGTAGGCCTGCTTCCAGGTATCCCACGGCCAGGTCTGGTTGCCGGAGAACCAGCGCCCGGTTACCGATGGCGTGACGGTGTTGTGCTTAACGGCGCCGCCCGGCGCGCGCCAGTTGCCGTTAAGGGTTTCGATCGCTTTCACCGCCACCCGGGTTTGTTGCTCAGTGGCGTCAGGGTTAGTCAGCCCCTTTTGCAGATAGCCGTTCCAGCGCGCCTCGGAAGCGCGCAGATAGTGCGCCGGTCGCGCCAGAATATCGCGGATTTGCGCTTTCTCGAGACGAACCTGCTCGGCGTTCAGCAGGTGCGAGTAGGTGGTATAAAGCGTGGTCGAGCCGTTGATGTGCGCGCTGCTGGTAAATCGATGGCCGTCGATTTGGGTGACCGTCGGCAGGGAGCGATGGATCTGATACTGCGATTCGCCGGAGGTCATTAAATCCGATGCTGAGCGGACTTTGCCGAAGCTGACGGTCAGACCGTCGTGGGTCGCGCTCAGGCGGCGCTGATAGTCCGGGAAAGCCTGGTCGATGGTTTGCGTTGACTGCGGTTTCCCCTCTTTGGCGGAGAGCTTCTCCAGCAGCTTGCCGTCCCAGACCAGCTTAAGCGGACCGCTGCTGGTGATTTTAGTCTCCAGTAAAGAGGTGTGGGCGCTGGCAAAGCGCAGGGTCATCTCGACCCGTACGCCGGGCGCGGAGAGCGTTTGCGCCAGCGCCCCGGGCAGGCTCCAGGCCTGCAGGGTGAAGGCGACTTTTTTGCCGTTCTGGTACACCGTCAGGCGATCGAAATGGGTCGCCATAAAGTTGATGTACTCCTCGGTGAGCAGGGCGGGCCCCGGAAAGCTGCCCATGGTGGCCGGACCGTCCGGCAGCAGATGCCCATGCCATGCGCCCAAATCAAAAAACGGGTTGAAGCGCTGGTGATCATCGTAATCAAAATCCTGCATCGCCTGCGGCGCGCCGCTGCGGTTGATAACATTTTTAAAGTCATCCGCAGTGAGCGCGTGGGCGGAAAAGCTTAGCAGCAGGGCGCAGGCCAGCGGCGTCAGAGTGGTGATGATTTTCACGGTATTGATATCCCTTTTTACCAGTAGAAATATTGCATCAGGAAAACCTGATCGCTCGGGTCGCCGGAGGCGTTTTTCATGTAGAAGCGGCTGTCCGCAGCGGTGGCAAAACGTCCGCCTCCGTACTCGTACCAGACGCCGAACTGCATAAACGAGGTGGTTTCCTCGGCAGCGCGATCCGGGCGGTGTTTGGCGTAGCTATAGGCGGTGGAGAGATACACGCCCTTGAGCGCTTCATACATGGCGCTGGCCATAAAGCCGGTTTCCGTTCCCGGCACGTCTTTTCCCCTGGCGCGCCCGGTATGGTGCCAGGCGCGGGCGGCGAGGTTGGGAGTGAGAATACCGGTTAAAAACAGCTGTCCGGTACCATCGGTCACCTCCAGACCGTTCATCCAGGTGACCTCTTTGGCGATATCGTACTGGACGTAGCCGTTAACCATCGCTGGGTAGGTATATTTATCGTCGTAGCGGTCGTATTTGCCGAAGTGGAGCCACGCTTTGCTTTCATCGTGGTGCCCGGACGGCGTGGCGGTCACGCTATAGCGAAAATCTCCCGCCAGGTTCTGCACCTTGAGTGCGTACATAATGTCGCGGGTATTGGGGATCACGTAGCCGAGATCGGGCGTGAAATCGCCCCACCACTGCAGATCGTCGAGCGAGGAGTCCTGGCGCAGGCTGAGCATAATTTCGGTGCTGCTCTCGGTTTTATATCCCCCGTAGAGGCGGTTTATTCCGCCTTCAAATCCACCCCAGCCGTGGTCCGGTACCCAGGCATTACCCTGACGATCGGCCTGAACCGTCCAACCTTCGCCATAAATTAAGCCAAACCAGCTGCCGTGCTTTATTTCCAGCCCGCCTTCAATATAAGTGCCATCGCTATATTTATGTTTATCCTCGCCTTCTAAATCCATATATCCGCCGACCCCCAATTCACCGTAAAAACGGTATGAAGTGGCGCTCAATTCAGGCGTTTTCATGTCATCATGTTCCGCCGGGTGAGCAACATCGGCCGCTACGGCAGGTGTGCAGAAGGCCAGGGCGGCAAGCGCCCCGTAAATCGAATTATTATTTTTCATCGTGTTATTAAGAGGTATTGGGGTTTATTGTTTTCAGTAAAATGGCTTATGACGCATCAGAGGCTGGCGCCGCTTCAATTCTTTTTTCTTCCTGAGTTAATCCCTTCACGTATTGGCTGTATTTCCACCACGCAAATCCGAGAAAGATAACAATGCCGCCGACGTTATAAAAAATAATGGTCAAAATATTGCCGCCGGTCGGGAACGTTGAGGCGACGAAGCCGATGGCGAAAATAACAATCAGCATCGAGACCACCGTAATGCCGGTAGTGCGTGAACCCATTTTAAAATCGCGCGGCAGATGATCGAGCTTACGGCGCAGGTTGAGGTATGCCAGCATGATAAACAGCGGCGGCAGCATTGAGGCGGCGGCGGTCATGTTGATAATGGTGTTCATTAAATCCTGCACGGTACTGGAACCCATCATCGGGATAATCATCAGTGGAATCACAATCAGGAACTGAATCCACGCCGCGCGCGCCGGTACGCCGTTTTGATTGAGCTCGACGGTTTTTTTACCAAATATTCCGGCCGGGATTTCGGAGAAAAAGATTTTGACCGGCGTCGCGGTCCACATTAATAACGAACCAAACATGGCGGTAAAGGAGACCAGGCCGACAAAACGGTTGACCACGATTTCCGGCAGGCCAAACCAGACCGCCATACCGTGGAAGACCTGTACCGATCCGCCGGTATATTTCAGCTCTTTGCTGCTGATAAACACGTTAATCAGCACCGAGGAAATAGAGTACAGCACGCCAATTACGATCCCGGCGAGGATGATGACCTTAACGAAGGATTTCGATCCGCCTTTCACGTCATTGACGTACACCGCGACGGACTCAGCTCCGCCGGCAGCCATAAAGATCCAGGTGGTGATGCCGAGGAACGCCCAGTTGAAGTTCGGGATCATCGCATCCACGGTAATCGGATCCGCCGGCTGAATACCGCCCGCCAGCGCGCTGCCGGAAAGCAGAATGTAGGAAAGCGTCAGCAGCAGCATTAACGACGAGGTCACCGAGGTAATAGGACCCAGCATTTTTGCGCCGTTGGTGGACACCCAGGTCGACAGGGCGAACAGCGCCATGCTCAACATCGTGGTGGCGACGGGGGTCAGAATGTACTCGTAGCCGAGGAAGGCGTAGGAGGCATACGCGATGACCCTCGGCAGCAGTGAGGTAAAAAAGAACAGATTCACAAACCAGTAGGTATAGGCGGTAATAAAAGCCCAACGTCCGCCCAGCGAGCTTTTCACCCAGGCATAAACGCCCGCTTCAGAGTTTTTATTCAGCGAAACGAATTCCGCGATGATCAGACAGAAAGGAACGAAATAGAGCAGGGTGGCGAGGAAGAACATCGGAGCAGAGGCCAGTCCCAGCTCAATATTGTTATTGATCACGTTGTTAAAACTGAAGACGGCAGCGAAGGTCAGCGACAGCAGGCCGAACTTGCCGATGGTATTACGTTTGATATCAGACATAACACATCTCCACACATTGTCCTTCAGAGAATGGCCGAAGGGGATTGTGTTGTTTGTAGGGTAGAGGTAGTTAAGTATCGTGGTTAATTTTAGTAAAATATTTAGTAAATAAAAGCGGTAAAAATGAATTGCTTTAACTCGATCACGAAAATGGTCGGGTGACAGAGCTTGGCTTGTGGGTAAAAAAATCCCGCCAGGGATATCCCGCTGGCGGGAGCAACGGTGGCTTATTTCACCGTATTTGCCGCTGATTTCAGGGGTGTTTGTTGGTTCTTGCGCTGTTTTTTCTCAAAGCGGGTTATCCACCACCATGCGAGCCCGGAGAAGACTGCGGTCATAAAGACGTTAATGAAGAAGGCATTCACCAGGTCGACTCCTGGCGGGAAAGCGGAGGCGGTCATGCTGACCAGGAAAATAACGATAAGCATCGACACCACGGCCATCCCAACCTTTCTTGAACCCATGCGGAAGTCGCGCGGCGTATCGTCATGTTTCCAGCGGAAAACAAAGTAGGCGGCCATGATAAACAGCGGCGGTAGCATCGCGGTACCCGCGGTCAGGTTAATCGCGGTGTTCATCATTTGCTGAACGCTGGCGGAGCCGAAACCGTTCACGATGAGCATCAAGAAGACGAAGAGAAATTGCCACCAGGCAGCGCGCACCGGCACGCCGTGGACGTTCAGTTCGGTAGTTTTTTTGCCATAGATGCCCGCAGGAATTTCCGAGAAGTGAATTTTTACCGGTGCGGCGGTCCACATCATCATGCTGCCGAAAATGGCGATAAACAGAATAATGCCGACGAAGCGGCCCATCAGCGCTTCCGAAATATGGAAATAAGCGCCGAGACCGGTGAAAATTTCCACCATACCGGCCGCATAGGTTAGATCTTCACGTGCCACAAAGACGTTGACCAGCAAAGATCCCAGCGCGTACATGCCGCCAATCAGGATCCCGGCGGTGATGATGACTTTAATAAACGATTTCTGCCCGCCTTTAGTGTCGTTCAGGTACGCGGCGACGGTTTCAGCCCCGCCAGCCGCCTGGAAAATCCAGCACATGATCCCCAGCGTCGCCCAGTTGATGGTAGGCGCCATGGCGTGCAGCGTAATCGGCTGCGCGGGAACATGGCCTGCGCCCAGCGCGGTAAAAGCGCCGACCACGTAAATCGCAAATAGCGCGAAAACGCCATACGCTACGCATTCGGATATTTTTCCCAGCCAGGTCGCACCTTTGGTGGAAATATGGGTGGCCATGGCGAACAGGACGATAGAGATCAGCGAAGTGACCATCGGCGAGAAAGGAATGGCGTAACCCATAATGGCGTACGAAGCGTAGGCCACCACGTTCGGCAGCAGCGACAGGAAAAAGAACAGGTTCACAAACCAGTACAGGAACGAGCCGAGATAGGCCGCGCGGGTACCTAAAGGCTGCTTCAGCCAGGCGTACATACCTGATTCGGAATTTTTATTCGCTGAAACGAATTCGGCGATGATAAACACAAACGGAATAAAATAGACCACCGTGGCAAACAGAAAGATAGGGGCGGAACTGAGCCCTAACTCGATGTTGTTATTAACGATGTTTCGTACGTTAAATACGGCGGCAAACGCCATCGACAGTAAGGCGAATTTGCCTATTTTGGCACGAACTGATTCGGACATAGGTCCTCCGAAAAATGATCTGGCCCGCATTGAGGGCTGGGACCGGGAAGGCCAACGAATAAACCCGCTGGCCTCATCTTGCTTCACGCGGGCTTACTTATTCAGGAAGTAGCCGTCTTCGATAGTCACTCTGAGCACCACCTTTTTGACCGGCGAGTCGCAGATAAAGCGATAAGCTTCATGGGTATCGCAAATCACCATCTGACCTTCGTGAACCTGCACGGTTTCACCGATGCCTTTGAGATATTCACGGTCGGTTTCATCGCGATAGCAGGCCACGGTCTGCAGCTGCTCTTTGGCGGCAAACTCAATTTTTTGCTGACCCTGAAGGTAGTAATGCACCTCGAAATAGCGGCGGTTGCCAACGAACAGCGCATCCGTGGTGCTGTCGCTTGCCACGCGATAGGAGAGCGAATCGCCGATAGAGTGGGCAACTCCTGGTTGAATATTATCGATATTATTGATGGCCTCCACGCAGCGCTGCCATTTACGTCCGCTGTGATAGATTTGCTTAAACTGTTCTAAATTATCGAGAATTCTCATTTTTCAGCCTCGCTGTGTGAATCGGAGGAAAAGAAACCAGCGTCAAAGCTATGATTCGCCAGCGTCTGCGAGGAAGCGCTCCCGCCTTCCAGCGGCAGCAGCGTAAAGCCATAGTTGAACGGTTTGAGCCAGACGCGCCAGCTATCCAGCACCTCGCTCCCCCAGGAGTTAGACCCCAGACCGAGCACACGGGCGTCGATATTCAGGGTGATGTCATCGCTGCGGTGCAGTTCGTTACAGTGCTGCGCGGCGTGCAGATTCTCCGCCGTATAGTGCCAGGCGCTGATGTTAAGCGGATCGCGCGGGACCACCATCAGACCGCTGCCGTGACGGTCGGTAAACGCGGCCCAGCGTACGTGCTGCCGGTTGCCGTTGTTCTGCGGGAACGGATAGTTCACGAACATGTCGTCCACGGTGGTTCGCCAAAGGTCAATGATGTTGCTCTGCTGGCTGTCGGCGTAGTTTTCGCCGGGACCGCGACCGTAGTAATTCACCTGTTCAAACTGGCCGTTAATGCCCAGCATAAAACCGATGCACGGCACAATATGCGGATAGTCGCCGTAACGTTCACCCGCAAGCTCAACGTTAATATGGCCCTGCGGGGTAATCTGCCAGCGATAGGTGCAGCGCATGCCAAAATCGAAAACCGGCGGCGCGATGATGCTGCGGGCGGTGATAATCACCGTGTCACCGCGCTGCTCGGCGCTGAATTCGCGCAGATGCTCCTGCATAATTTGCAGATGATTGGGTTGCCACAGCCCCTCGTATTCCTGCTTGTGGTTATCAATCATCGGCTTGAAGAAGTTGATCTTCGGCTCGCGGGTCACCTGGTCGATGCCGTTCACCTGCCATTCGCTCAGTTTGCCGCTGACTTTCGAGAACACTACGCGGAAGTTGTGCCCGGTGATGCTGTAGCTCAGACGTTCATCGGCAATGCGCAGCGAGGTGGCGCTGGTGTTAATCAGCGGTGTTTTTGCTGCGGTCTGCTCTTTAAGCTGGAACTGGTAGACGGCGATTAGGTGGTTGGCTTCGCTGTACGGCGTACGGGAATCTTTGGTCACCATGATGTTGACGAAGGTTTCGCGGTCGTCGAGCGCCGGCAGGTCGATTTTGATATCGCGACTGCTGTTTGGCGCAAGATCGCGCACCTTAAGCTGCTGGCTGGCAAGCGTAGTCCCCTCGGCGCGTACTTCCACGCGCAGGGTGTAGTCATCAAGGGTCGAGAACCAGAGCTTATTATCGACGCGCAGTTCGCCTTCGCGGATGTTTATCGCCTGCACTTTTACCGGGGCGATAACCTGCTTGTACTCTCTGAGCCCGGGTCCAGGCGTCTGATCGGAGAAAATCAGCCCGTCGAGGCAGAAGTTGTAGTTATTGGGATAGTCGCCGTAGTCGCCGCCGAATTTGTACCACACCGCGCCGCTATCGTCGGTGGCCTGGATTCCGTGATCGCACCACTCCCACACATAGTGGCCCTGAATACTGTCATGTTGATAGAATACGTTCTGGTATTCGCTCAGCCCGCCGGGACCGTTGCCCATCGCATGGGCGTATTCGCAGATAATTCGCGGCTTGGCATGCGGATATTCCCCGAATTCGTTCATCAGCGGCACACGGGTATACATGGTGGAGATGATATCCACCACCTCCGCGTCGCGATCCTCTTCGTAATGCACCAGCCGCGTATCATCGAGCGCTTTCGCGGCGTGATACATCGCCCGAATGTTGCAGCCGTAGCCGGACTCGTTGCCCAGCGACCAGATGACGATCGACGGATGGTTTTTCTGCGCATGGACGTGGCGGACGATCCGCTCAACGTAAATATGCTCCCATTCTGGGTCATCGGTGATGGCGCTCAGGTTGCCGACGTTGGCGAAGCCGTGGGATTCGACATCGGTTTCCGCCATCACGAACAGGCCGTAAATGTCGCACATCTCATAGAAACGCGGGTCGTTGGGATAGTGGGCGGTACGTACCGAGTTGATATTGTGCTGCTTCATCAGCAGCAGATCTTTCTCAACGCGATCCATCCCCACGGCGCGGCCCTTCAGATGGTCGTTGTCGTGACGATTAACACCGTGCAGCATTACGTAGCGGTTATTGATGTAGAACAGGCCGTTGCGCACTTTGATATCGCGAAAGCCGACGCGCTGCGGAATGACTTCGATAATCTCTCCGACGTCGTTTTTCAGCGTCATCACCAGGTGATAGAGGTACGGGTTTTCCGCCGACCACTGCTGCGGCGCCCTCACGTCGATCGCAAAGTCGACGTTCAACTGCTCGCTGACGGTCAGGCGCTGCGTTGTGCCTTCATACAGCGCCTTTTCGCCGTCGAACAGCGCGTATTCCAGCGTCGCTGCGCCCGGCTGCGCATTTAGATTTTCCAGCACCAGCTGGCAGGAGAGCGTGGCGTCGATGTAGTCATCGTTAAAATCGGTGCGCAAAGTGAAGTCCTGGACGTGAAGCGGGTTTTTGCCCACCAGATACACGTCGCGGAAAATACCCGCCGACCACCACATATCCTGATCTTCAATATAGGTGGAGTCCGCCCACTGCATGACGCGAACGCAAAGCAGGTTGTCGCCGGTTTTTACCGCGCGGCTGATATCGAACTCTGTCGTCAGGCGGCTGCCTTTACTAAAACCGATGTACTGACCGTTAACGTAAACTTCAAAATAGGTCTCGACGCCATCAAATTTAATGATGGTCTGCTGGCCCTGCCAGCCGTCGCTGAGGGTAAAGATACGCTGATAGGCGCCGGTTGGGTTGTCGGTCGGAACGTAGGGCACGTCAATCGGGAAGGGGAAGCCTTCGTCGGTGTACTGTAGCTGGCCGTGGCCTTCCATCTGCCACATTCCCGGCACGGTGATCGGTCCCCAGTCGCTCATGTACTGCGAGGTGAACGCTTCCGGCACCCGCAGCGGGTTATTAAAGAAGCGGAAGTTCCACTGTCCGCTAAGGGACAAAAAGCGGCTGCTGATTTCACGGGCGAAGGTTCGCGCCTGGGCCTGCGAATCGTAAGAGAAGAAATAGGCGCGCGGAGGCAGCCGGTTTTCATGAGTGAGTTGAAGGTTTTCCCAGCGATTCATATCGCCTCCCTGAACGGACTAAACGGATAAGGTGTATTTTAGTAAAAGCTTTACTAAATAAAACCGGCGAGAGTGATTTACTTTAACTCGATCACAAAATGAGCGTTACCGGGCGCCTGCGTTTGGCGTTGGGAGAGGGATATTTCCGGAGGCGGCGCAGAGACGCTGAATTTCCCGGAGGCGATGCTGCGCATCTGTCCGGGCTACCGTTTTGCAGATGGCGGTGCGCCCGTAGCCCGGGTAAGGCGCGTCAAGCGCCGCCCCCGGGAGCCAGGCGCAGAGGATTCAGCGCCAGAAACGAGATTAGCGGGTGGTGCCGCGCAGCTTCAGCACGCTGGGGACAAAGACGTTTAGCGGCAGCGCGCGGCCATCGCGGGCTTTCTCAACCAGCAGGTTGACGCCCTGGCTGCCCATCATTTCAGAATGAATGCGCACCGTAGAGAGCGGCGGAAAGGTAAAACGCGCGGTTGGGATATCGTTAACGCTAATGAGCGAGATATCTTCCGGGATAGAGAGACCGCGTTCATGTATGGCGCGCAGTACGCCGATGGCGATAGAGTCTGACGCGACGAACAGCGCGGTGGGGAAATCCGCTTTTGCCAGCATCGTTTTTGCCAGCTCATAGCCGGAGGAGCTGGAAAACCCTCCGCGCCAGATATCTTCTTCCGAAACCACCCCCTTCAGGCGGCCATACTCGACGAAGGCCACTTCGCGGATGTCGGCTTTACCCGGCTCATCCTGGCCACCAATAAAGCCGATGCGCCGTGCGCCCTGGGCGATAAAAAAGTCGATAACTTCTTTGGCGATGCGCACCAGATCGATATCGACGGCGTCATAGCTGCTGCCGGGTTCATGGAAATCAATAAAGCAGACGTTGTCGGTTAACGCCGTGGCGGCTTCGCGAATCGCCCGCGAAGGCTGGCCGACAATCAGAACGCCGGTCACTTTTTTCAGCTCGGGTAGCGCATTGTTAAAGTAGCAGTTGGTCAGCTCGATACCGAGCTTCTCACATTGCGTTTCGATGCCGTGGCGGATCGCCAGATAGTAGGGATCGTTGATTTCCAGATCCTGCTGATAGCTATAGATGGCCAGAATATGATGGTGGCCTACGGTATGAACCTGAGCCTTACGCGAGCTGGTACTTTTATATTCCAGCTTTTCCGCCACCTCAAGAATGCGATGTTTTGTCTCTTCTTTGACGTTCAGCGTGGGGTCGTCGTTTAAAACGCGAGAAACCGTCGCCAGTGAAACGCCTGCTTCGGTCGCGATATCTTTTAGTGTGGCCATTGTTTTCCTTATCTGACGTTGCCCCATCGACGCAAACCATTGTAAAGCAAGCGCGGGCTGCTGCATCTCTTTTCAGTAAATTTCCGCCGTATTATTCATCACTGTCACCGCGATCCTGCCGCGAAAAAGAGTGATGAATCTAACATTACTCGCACTATTATGCGGAAACCTCGACGGCATTTGTTATATTTTACTAAAATTTTACTTGAGGAGTGCAAGATGGAAACGGTGCTTTATGATGATTTTGCCAGACTTGAAATGCGTACGGGAAAAATTGTGGCAGTGCAACGGCATGCGAATGCCGACAAGCTCTATATTGCCCGGATTGATGTTGGCGATCGCACGTTGCAGACGGTAACCAGCCTTGTGCCGTACTACAGCGAAGAAGAGCTGCTGGGAAAAACGGTCGTGGTCCTGTGTAATCTGGCAAAAGCCAAAATGCGCGGTGAAACGTCGGAGTGCATGCTGCTCTGCGCCGAAACCGACGATGGCAGCGAAAGCGTCCTGCTCACGCCGGAAAGGCTGATGCCTGCCGGCGTGCGGGTGGTATAGCGTAATACCCTCTCCCACGGCGGGAGAGGGCAGGTTACTATGCCTCTTCTACCGAAACCCGTAGCGCCGCCAGGGCCAGGCGGGCCGCTTTTAGTACCTGTTCACACTGCTCCAGCGTCAGCGTCAGCGGCGGTTCTACGCGGATCGTCCTGGCGTTGTTCAGCGTTCCGGCCACCAGTACCCGCTGGCGGAACATCTCGCTGGCAAAGTCATAGCCGATTTCGTTATCGACAAACTCAATCGCCATTAGCATGCCTTTGCCGCGCACGTCATTCACCAGATCTGGATATTCGCGGGCCAGCTGACGGAAGCCGTCCAGCAGCATGTCACCTTTCTGCTCCGCCTGCGCGGGCAGGTTTTGCGTCAGCAGCACGTTGATGGTCGCCAGCGCCGCCGCGCAGGCCAGCGGGTTGCCGCCGAACGTGGTGGTATGCAGGAACGGATTGTCGAACAGCACCGAGAATACCTCTTCGGTGGCGACCGTTGCGCCAATCGGCATCACCCCGCCGCCCAGTGCTTTAGCAAGGCACAGAATGTCCGGCTGGACGTTTTCATGTTCGCAGGCAAACATCTTGCCGGTGCGCCCCATACCGGTTTGCACCTCATCGAGGATCAGCAGCGCGCCAAATTCGTCGCACAGCTTGCGCACCGCGGGCAGGTAGCCCGGCGGCGGCAGAATCACCCCGCCTTCACCCTGAATAGGCTCAAGGATCACCGCCGCGACGTCATCACCGGTCTTTTTGCACTCGCTCAGCAACGTACGCATGGCGTTAATATCGCCGAACGGTACGTGCCGGAATCCCGGCAGCAGCGGCATAAAAGGCTTACGGAAAGTCGATTTCGCGGTGGCGGAAAGCGCACCGAGCGATTTGCCGTGAAACGCGCCGCTGGTGGCGACGAAGGTAAATTTGCCGCGCGGAGACTGGTAAGCTTTCGCCAGCTTTAGCGCCGCTTCGACCGATTCGGTGCCGCTATTGCTAAAGAAGCTGTATTTCAGTTTGCCCGGCGTTAAGGCCGCCAGGGTTTTAGCCAGCATGGCCCGCAGCGGGTCCAGCAGTTCCTGACTATGAAGAGGTTGTTTAGCGAGTTGATTTTCGACGGCGGAAACGACAACTGGATTACGGTGCCCTACATTAAAAATCCCGAACCCACCCAGGCAGTCAATAAACTCCTGTCCCTGAGTGTCGACAAGCGTATTTAACCCTCCCGCTTGCCACTCTACGGCTCCGTAATCCCCGCCAGCAGTGACCGATTTTCGATACGCTAAAAACCCTGGGTTCACATGCTCTTTAAAGTATTCTCTGACCTCCTGATTAAGTGATTTCATCTCCTCATGATCGAGCGTTCGCTTCTCAATGAGATTCAGTGCGTGCGCGCTGCAGGCCAGAGCCGATGCGCTGGAAGGTAACCTGTTCAAAATGTGCTCCTGGGAGGGGCGTATCACATGATACTGAATTAAGTATTGCAGGGATTACGCCACTTCGGCGCGGGCCAGGAAAATCGGGATAAACGCAACGTGAAATTGCGATTGAGCAAAATTTAATCTCACGACGCTATTATTGGCATGTTTTACTCCTGAAGGCGTAAAACCCGGTGAATAAGGGCTTCCGCCGCGCGCGCCGCGGCGGTGCAGGCTGCCCAGCGATGGGGCAGAGGGTTAGTCGAGCTGGGAAATCTCCATTGCCGCGCGATCAATCACGCCGACGATCTGCTTTAGCTGAGCTTCGGTAATGGCCTGCTGGTTAACCCTTAAATCCAGTACCGCCTTAAAATTCTCCAGCGCGCGCTTCATCTGCGGATTTTTACGCAGTTCACAACCCACCATACGCGCCTGCAGCCTGGCCTGAATCTGCTCCAGCTGTTGCTGGTTTTCCGCGTGCAGCTGGCTGCCGTCGGCGGTAATGGCGATTTTTTTACGACCGTTTTCGTCAGCCACGCTAATTAAGCCCTGATCCTGGAGCAAGTCTAGCGTCGGATAGATGACGCCGGGGCTCGGGCTGTAGTTGCCCTGGGTCATGGTTTCAATCTCTTTGATAAGCTCGTAGCCGTGGCTGGCGTTACGGGTGAGGATGTCCAGAATCACCAGGCGTAGCTCGCCGTGGCCAAAGAAGCGCTGCCGACGTCCGCCGCCCCTGCGGCCATGCTCGCCGTGTTCGCCATGTTCATCGTGGCGTCCGCGTGGCCCACGTCCTTCTTCGTGATGATGTCTCATGTTTTGCCTCTCTATTTATTGATATATCTAATTTATATCTAAAATTAATAAAGTAGCAACACAGTATTGGGTGTATTTTTTATTTAATTGATATTTAACGATTTAATTTTTGATTTTGGCTTTTTTGGCGTTTTTCTATGACTATATCAAAAAATGCTTGCATTCTTTTTTAATGGCAATCATTATCATTTGCAAGATTTTTAGATATATCTATTCCGTTCACGAAGGCGATGAAAGATGACAACGACCAGACACCCCAAATACCCGCAGCGCGTACGTAATGAACTGCGCTTCCGTGAGCTAACCGTATTGCGCGTCGAGCGTATCGGCAGCGCATTCCAGCGTGTCGTGCTGGGCGGAGAGGCGCTGGAAGGCTTTGTTTCCCAGGGGTTTGACGACCACACCAAGCTCTTTTTCCCGGCCGCGGGCGCTGCGTTCACGCCGCCGGAGGTGACGGATGAAGGTATTAACTGGGGCGATGGCGTGCGTCCGGCGACCCGCGACTATACGCCGCTGTACGACGCCGGGCGTCATGAGCTGGCGTACGACTTTTTTATTCACGATGGCGGCATTGCCAGCAGCTGGGCGCTGGCGGCGAAAACGGGCGATAAGCTGGTGATCGGCGGCCCGCGCGGTTCGCTGGTGGTGCCGGAAGATTACGCCTGGCAGCTGTACGTGACCGATGAGTCCGGAATGCCCGCGCTGCGCCGCCGTCTCCTCGGATTGCAGCAGCTTCCGACGCGCCCGCAGGTCACGGCGATCGTCACCATTAGCGATGAGTCTTATCAAGATTACCTGGCCGATCTTGATGGCTTTAATATCGAGTGGGTGGTGGGGCATAACCCAGCCGTCGTGGCCGAAAAATTGGCGCAGGTGGTGGTTCCGGCGGACGATTATTTTATCTGGCTGACCGGGGAAGGCGCGGCGGTGAAGTCGCTGCTGGCGCGCTTTGAAGGCGAAGAGATTGATCCGCAGCTGGTGCGTTCGCAGGCCTACTGGCACAACAAGTAAGAGCAGAGAAAACCCGGGTTGCGGCTGGCGCCTTACCCGGGCTACCGGCCCGCAGACGGGGGTGAACCCGTAGCCCGGGCAAGGCGCGTTAAGCGCCGCCCCCGGGAGCAGAGCGCAGAGTGGCCGATTTTCCCGGAGGCGATGCTGCGCATCTGTCCGGGTTACCGGCCCGCAGACGGAGGTGAACCAGTAGCCCGGGCAGGCGCTTTGCGCCGCCCGCGGGAGCAGAGCGGCTGATTTTCCCGGAGGCGATGCTGCGCATCTGTCCGGGCGACCAGCCCGCAGACGAGGGTGAACCTGTAGCCCTGCTAAGCGCAGCGCGAGCAGGGGGATTATCTCTGCGTCAGCGCTTTAAACACCATCGCCACCGCATGGGCGCCGGGGTCCATATTGCCGCGCAGGCTATCGCTGTTGAGATACGACGCGCGCCCGGCGTTGGCTTTGCTGGCGTGAAGCGTACGATCCGCCCCCGCCTGGGCCGCTGCGAAAGCCGCCCGCAGATTATCCGGCTCGGCCTGCAGCGCCGCCAGCGCCGGCTGTAGGGCGTCAATCATGGTCCGATCGCCTTCATCGGCGCCGCCGTAAAACTTCATCTGCGCCAGCCCGGCGTTTAGCGCTTCGGCGACGCTTGCTCCCTGTTCCAGTTTCTGCCCGGCGGCGGTAAAGAAAATCGACATCAGCACGCCGCTGGAGCCGCCCATCACCACGGTCAGACGCTCGCCAATCAGCGCGAATAGCGTAGCGAGGTTAGCCAACGGCAGCTGGCGACGCTGTAGCAAGTCGGCGATGTCGCGCGCGCCGGCGGCGAAGGTGGAGCCGGTATCGCCGTCGCCGACTTTGGCATCCAGCGCGTTGAGGTCCGCTTCAAGATCGGACAGCGTGCCGGTCACCCGCTCAACGTAGTCCGCAACCACGCTATTCTCCGAGGGAGCAAACTCCACCCGCGAGCTGCGCAGCGAGGACGGCATCACGCTGATTTTGCGCGGCTGCACCGGCGTCTGCCAGCCGGCAGTTTCTACCGCGGAAAGCAGCGCCTTCTCAATACTCTCTTCCAGCACGATGGCGGTGAGGGAGAAACCTTTCATATCCAGCGCGGTCACCAGCGAAGCCGGGCCTATCAGCCAGTCGATACGCTGATGCAGCGGCGTATGCGCCAGCTCGCGGGTCAAAATCGCCATTTCGGCAACCGATACGCCGCCGAGATTATTGATCATCACCGCCAGACGACCGGTTTCCGGCAGGGCGGCGCTGAGCTTCTCCGTCATCAGCGTAACGATTTCCGCGCTGTTCTGGGTAGCGATGACCGATGCGCCCGGTTCACCGTGGATCCCCATGCCCAACTCGGCCTGGTCCGCATGATGGCGCGGGGCCGCTTCCGCATCCTGCGGCAAATGGCAGCTGGCAAGGGCCAGCCCGAGGCTGAAGGTATGTCCGGCGGCATACTGCGCTTCGCGCAGCACGGTCGCAAGATTGTGCCCGCGTTCGGCGAAGTAGCCAGCCACTTTATGCACCAGAATTGTCCCGGCGATGCCGCGCGGATGTTTATTATCCGGCAGCGAAATATCATCGCCAACGATCAGCATTTCAACGTTATAGCCCATGCGGCGCGCCTTCTCCGCGGCGAGACCGAAGTTCAGACGATCGCCAGTGTAGTTCTTGACGATCAGCAGACAGCCTGCGTCGCCAGTCACCGCCTGGATAGCGGTCAGCACCGCATCGACGCTCGGCGAGGCAAACAGATCGCCGCAGACGGCGGCGGTCAGCATACCTTTACCGACAAAGCCCGCGTGGGCCGGCTCGTGGCCGGAACCGCCGCCGGAGATCACCGCCACGTTGTTTTTGTCGAGATCGCGACGCACCACCACGCGAATGGCGGGATCGCTCTCCAGCCACGCCAGGTTATTCCACGGGCTGGCGATAATGGTTCCTTCAATCACGTCGTTGACGAGGTTGGCGCGCTGATTAAAAAAGAATTGAGACATAACGGATCCTGAAAGTTAAGCGAGTTCCCGGAGGAGGCAGCCTCCGGGGCGGAAAGATGGGGGCAGGTTAGCCGCGAATCACGCGTTTGCCGGGAATATCAAGGGTGACGGTCTCGCCATTTTGCAGCGTCGTCAGCACATTGCTCTGCTGGCAAAGCATTGCGATACCCGCCTGGCGGGCGATAATGGCGCCGTGAGCGTGCTCGCTGCTCTCCTGCAGACAGATCCCCTTAACCTGACGGGCGTCGAGCTGCACGACGGTAGAGGGAAAGATATCGTCGGCAACGAGGATTGAAGGCGCGCTAAACTGCGGCAGCGCTTCGCTGCTCTCGTTAAGGTGACGCAGCGTGCGGTGCAAAATATCTTCAATATCAATATAGCGGGCGCGAAGGTAGGCATCGTCGAGATGGCGATATTGTTGGCTTAAATCGCTCAGCACCTGATGCCACGCCCACTCCGCGCTGCACTGCTCGTCGCGCACGATCTCGCACGCTGCTGTATATAAATCAGGATCATCGAGCAGAGTATGATGCCCGGAGAAGATCGCCGCGATGTCGGCGGAATATTTCTCCTCCGCCAGGGCCGTCAGCGCGCTAAGATCGTCCAGCGTCCGATCAATAGCCCCTTTCAGGCGCAGCTGCTGCTGACCGATGGCGGCGATCTTTTCCCGCGTAACGCTGTTCTGAGGCCGAGGGTAGAGTACGACCTGGCCCTGAACGCGAGCGGCACGGGTGGGCTGCAAAGCGGGCGTTGCCTCCGTTTGCTCGCCGAAGTTCTCCGCCGCCAGCGCCTGGAATGCCGCCAGCGCGGCGTCGGCGTCCGGGCCGCGGGCCAGCAACCTTAAGGTATCGTTCCGGCGCACCTGAAGCAGGGCGATTTGGTTGAGGCTATCCGGCGTGACGCACTTTCCCTCTTTCTCCAGCACCAGGTCGGCGTTGAATCCCGCCAGCGCGGCGACCAGCTTTGACGCCGGGCGAACGTGCAGGCCGTTAGGGTTTTGAATCACTACGGAAACCGAGCGCGCGTCGCGGTCATCGGCCAGCGCGGCGGTCAGCGAAGGGGGCTGCGGTTGCGATGGTAACCCGAGCTGTACGCGCTTTGCCTCCAGCGCATTCATGGCGTCCTCGATCACCTTGTCGATGTCGGCTCCGGCTGCGGCGCTCACCGTCGCCGCCAGCGTCCCTTCAACCAGCGGCGCCGCGCACAGCCTGACCTTCGCCGCAATCACCGGATCGAGCAGATCCAGCGCGGTTTCGGCGCTCAGCAGGGCGCTGCCGATATCCATCATCACCAGCACATGATCGGCGTCGGCGACGGATTCAATGGCTTCCATTACCTTAATCGGATCGGTGCCGATCGGGCTGGCGGGATCGTCAATGCCGGCGGCGATCGCCAGCTTGCAGCCATCGTTCATTAACATCTGCCGGGCCAGTTCTCCGACACCTTCGCCCAGACGGGCGCTATGAGAAACAATAACCAGGTTTACCATCGCGTTTTCCTTACTCTTTAGCTGCAGCAGCCAGCATCTGAACCATAAACATCACCGAGGTTGCGCCCGGATCCTGATGCCCGATGCTGCGTTCGCCCAGATAGCTGGCCCGCCCTTTACGGGCCTGCATGGCGATGGTGGCGTGGACGGCGGTTTGCGCCTGTTCGCAGGCAGCATCAAGGGCGCTTTGTATCGACAGGTGCTGTTCGCTGGAGTGGCGCAGCGATTCCACCACCGGCAGCCAGACGTCGCACATGGTTTTATCCCCCGGTTCGGCTTTGCCGCGATTCACCACCCCTTCCGCGCCTTCGCGGAAGGTCTGATAAAGCTCTTCCAGGGTCAGGCTCTGATGGGCCTGGGTCACCTGGGCGGCGCGAATAAAGAAGGTGCCGAACAGCGGGCCGCTGGCCCCGCCGACGTTGGAGAGCAGCGTCATACCGGTATTTTTAAGAATGAAACCAATGTCTTTATCGGCAATCGACGGCAGCTTTTCCACCACCTTGCTGAAACCACGATGCATATTCAGGCCGTGGTCGGCATCGCCGATTTCCCGGTCCAGACCGGTCAAAAAATCGCTCTCTTTTGTGAAGATATCGCCGCAGCGATAGAGCCAGTCTACGATTTGCGTTCTGCTTAATGACATGTCGTGCTCCTTATTTTCCCCAGTTCAGCGCCGGGGTGTGAACCGGGGCGTCCCATAATGCCAGCGTCTCGTCATCGGCTTTTAACAGAGTGATGGAAAAACCCACCATATCCAGAGAGGTACAGTAGCTGCCGATAAGATTGCGTTCGATAACGATGCCGGTTTCCTCGCAGCGCTGCGTCAGACGGTTATAGACACCGTAGAGTTCGGACAGCGGCGTGGCGCCGAGATTGTTGACCAGCGCGATAACCCGATCGCCTTTTTGCAGCGCCTGCTTGGTTTGCGATACCTCCTGCCACGCACCTTTCACGTTGTCCCAGTGGCGCAGCGTGCGGCTATAGGCGCCGTTTTCCAGCAGGGTATCGAACATTTCGTCAACGGTGCGATCGAGGGAGGTGAAGCGGCGGCGGTCGATGCCCGGTTCGCCGTGAATGCCGACGCCGAACTCCATCTCATCGTCCTGCAGTTCGAATGAGGGCTGCCCGGCGGCCGGCACGGTGCAGGCGCCGAGCGCGATGCCGATAGAGTGGCCGTGGTTGTTGAGCTTGCGCCCCAGTTCGGCGCAGGATTCCAGCGAGTCGCCGCGTTCGGCGGCCGCGCCCACCAGTTTTTCAATCAGCACGGTATTGGCCACTCCGCGCCGTCCGGCGGTGTAGAGGCTATCTTTCACCGCCACGTCGTCATCGACCACCACGGTGGTGACCTTAACGCCGCTTTCGTGCAGCAGCTCGGTGGCGGTTTCGAAGTTAAGAATATCGCCGGTGTAGTTTTTGATAATCAGCAGCACGCCTTCGCCGCCGTCGATAGTCATGGCGCACTCAAACATTTTATCCGGCGTCGGGGAGGTGAATATTTCCCCCGGGCAGGCCCCGGAGAGCATGCCATGGCCGATATAGCCGCAGTGCATCGGCTCATGACCGCTGCCGCCGCCGGAGAGCAGCGCCACTTTCCCGGCCACCGGCGCATCGGCGCGGGTAACGTAGAGCGGGTCCTGGTGCAGCCTCAGTTCAGGGTGCGCTTTTGCCAGACCAGCCAGTTGTTCGCTCAGGACATCTTCGACACGGTTAATCAGTTTCTTCATTGTTTATTCTCCGTCGGAGTTTCGATGCGGCCTCTCTGCTGATGGAGGCGGTCATCGTGTAGGGGTACCGCCTGACGATGTGCGATATCGGGCGATGTAATGATTCTGGCTGAGTTAGCGGGGAAAAAAACTGCGATAAAAGGAGTTTCATTACGAAACGTAATTATTCATTTTTGTTCCGAAATGAAACGCTTTTGCGCCGGGAAATGAAAAAATGCGAGCTAAAGCGGCTATTTCATCTCGCTTCACCTGCCTGCAAGACCTGCGTAAAGAAATAATTTTGCCCTTTCTTGCCGCCCATGACGGTGAAAAACGCCGACGCTCGCCCGCTTAGTGGCCTTCTTTTGCGTCGAAGGGGCGGATCGAGATCGCAATCCCACCGTTTCATGTGAATTCATGTTCCAATATGGAACAATAAAATTTATGTGCTGTTTCAAATCGGGACAAAAAGGGGAAAGATTTTTTTGCCCGCGGCTCGCCCTACAGTGATGGCATCGCTCAGGTAGCGCTTTCGTTCCCGCCTTTAATACATGGCCGGACGGGGAAATACCGGGGCCCATCATGGCAAAACATGCACTTATTTGAGGGTGAACGGAATGCTAAAAGTTATTCAATCTCCAGCCAAATATCTCCAGGGACCAGATGCATCCACGCTGTTTGGGCAATACGCCAAAAACCTGGCGGACAGCTTTTTCGTGATTGCCGATGACTTCGTAATGAAGCTGGCGGGAGAAAAAGTGCTGGAAGGTTTACACAGCCACAACATCAGCTGCCATGCGGAGCGCTTCAACGGCGAGTGTAGCCACGTTGAGATCAATCGCCTGATCGCCATTCTGAAGCAGCACGGCTGCCGCGGCGTGGTGGGTATCGGCGGCGGCAAGACGCTCGATACGGCGAAAGCCATTGGCTACTACCAGAAGCTACCGGTGGTGGTGATCCCGACGATCGCCTCCACCGATGCGCCAACCAGCGCGCTGTCGGTTATCTACACCGAAGCCGGTGAGTTTGAAGAGTATCTGATTTACCCGAAAAACCCGGATATGGTGGTGATGGATACGGCGATTATCGCCAAAGCCCCGGTGCGCCTGCTGGTGGCCGGGATGGGCGATGCGCTTTCAACCTGGTTTGAAGCCAGGGCCTGCTACGACGCCAGAGCCACCAGCATGGCGGGCGGCCAGTCGACGGCGGCGGCGTTGAGCCTGGCGCGCCTGTGCTATGATACGCTGCTGGCGGAAGGCGAAAAAGCCCGCCTCGCCGCCCAGGCCGGGGTGGTGACCGATGCGCTGGAACGCATCGTTGAAGCGAATACCTACCTCAGCGGTATCGGCTTTGAAAGTAGCGGTCTGGCCGCCGCGCACGCCATTCACAACGGTTTCACCATCCTCGAAGAGTGTCACCATCTGTACCATGGCGAGAAAGTGGCCTTTGGTACCCTGGCGCAGCTGGTGCTGCAAAATAGCCCGATGGAAGAGATCGAAACAGTGCTGAACTTCTGCCATACCGTCGGCCTGCCGGTCACGCTGGCGCAAATGGGCGTTAAAGAGGGCATCGATGAGAAAATTCAGGCAGTTGCTAAAGCGACCTGTGCGGAAGGGGAAACCATTCATAACATGCCGTTCCCGGTCAGCGTGCAGAGCGTACATGCGGCGATTCTGACCGCCGATCTGCTTGGACAGCAGTGGCTGGCGCGTTAATTTATCGTGGTCCTGTCCCGCTTCGTTGATGAGAAGGGGCGTTTATCCCCCTCTGGCGGTCGCCGCCGGAGGGGTTGTCGTTTATGTAACAGCGGAAATGGATATGACTGCGCAGACTCAGAGCTTTCCCCTGGTGATAACCCAGTCGTGGCATCGCTGCAGTAAGTTTATGCAGCGGGAAACCTGGCAGACGCCGCATCAGGCGCAGGGGCTGACCTTCGAATCGATTTGCCGGCGCAAGACCGCGCTATTGACGATTGGCCAGGCGGCGCTGGAAGATGCCTGGGAGTTTATGGATAACCGCCCCTGCGCGCTGTTTATCCTTGATGAGTCCGCCTGTATTCTCAGCCGCTGCGGCGATCCGCAGACCCTCGACCAACTGGCGGCGCTGGGATTTCGTGACGGCAGCTACTGCGCGGAAAGCATTATCGGCAGCTGCGCGCTCTCTCTGGCCTCCATGCTCGGGCAGCCGGTCAAAACGACGGGCGAGCAGCATTTTAAACATGCGCTGCACGGATGGTCGTTTAGCTCCACGCCGGTGTTTGATAACCACGGGCGCCTGTTCGGTTCCATTTCCCTGTGCTGCCTGGCCGAAGAGCAGGCTTCGCCGGATCTCTCCCTGACCCTGGCTATCGCGCGGGAAGTCGGTAACTCACTGCTCACCGACAGCCTGTTGTCAGAGTCGAATCGCCATCTTAACCAGATGTACGGTCTACTGGAGAGTATGGATGACGGGGTGATGGCGTGGAATGAGCAGGGAGTTTTGCAATTTCTTAACGTGCAGGCCGCGAGACTGCTGCATCTTGATGCCCAGGCCAGCCAGGGGAAAAACATCAATGAGCTGGTGACGCTGCCGGCCTTGCTGCGCCGGGCTATTAAGCACGCGCGTGGGCTGAATCATGTGGAAGTCACCTTTGAGAGCCAGCATCAGTTTGTCGACGCCGTAATTACGCTCAAGCCAATCGTCGAAGAGCAGGGCAACAGCTTTATTCTGCTGCTGCATCCGGTCGAGCAGATGCGCCAACTGATGACCAGCCAGCTTGGCAAAGTGAGCCATACCTTTGAACAGATGTCGGCGGACGACCCGGAAACCCGGCGGCTGATTCACTTTGGTCGCCAGGCGGCGCGTGGCGCTTTCCCGGTGCTGCTGTGCGGTGAAGAGGGGGTGGGCAAAGAGCTGCTCAGCCAGGCGATTCACAATGAGAGCGAGCGGGGCGGCGGGCCGTATATCGCGGTCAACTGCCAGCTGTATGCCGACAGTGTCCTGGGCCAGGATTTTATGGGCAGCGCGCCGACGGACGATGAAAACGGTCGCCTTAGCCGTCTTGAGCTGGCCAACGGCGGGACGCTGTTTCTTGAAAAAATCGAATATCTGGCGCCGGAGCTGCAGTCCGCGCTGCTGCAGGTAATCAAGCAGGGGGTATTAACCCGTCTGGACGCCCGTCGCTTGATCCCGGTGGACGTCAAAGTGATCGCCACCACTACCGTCGATCTTGCCAATCTGGTGGAGCAAAACCGCTTTAGCCGCCAGCTTTACTACGCGCTGCACTCTTTTGAAATCGTTATTCCCCCGCTGCGAGCGCGGCGCAACAGTATTCCCTCGCTGGTGCACAATCGCCTTAAGAGCCTGGAAAAGCGCTTCTCCTCGCGGCTGAAGGTAGATGATGATGCGCTGGCGCAACTGGTGGCCTACTCCTGGCCGGGCAATGATTTTGAGCTGAACAGTGTTATCGAGAATATCGCCATTAGCAGCGATAACGGCCATATCCGCCTGAGTAATTTGCCGGAATATCTGTTTGCCGAGCGGCCCGGGGTCGACACGGGTTCTTCGCTGCTGCCCACCAGCCTGACCTTCAGCGCCATTGAGAAAGAGGCGATTATCCATGCCGCCCGGGTGACCAGCGGTCGGGTGCAGGAGATGGCGCAGCTGTTGAATATCGGCCGCACCACGCTGTGGCGCAAAATGAAGCACTACGATATCGACGCCGGTCAGTTTAAGCGCGGACGTATGGAGTAGTTTCCTGTAGGGAGTGATACGGAATAGTCGAGCAGAAAAGCAGCACGCAAGCGTTTAGCTGCGGTCTGAATCAAAGAAAGGCAACGATCTCTTTGATATCCCGGCAAAGATAGGTCCATAGTGTAAGCATGTTCATTACGTGGTTAATTTTAAGGATAAGAGCATGCCAACAGCAATCGATAAAGCCCTGGATTTTATTGGTGGTATGAACACCTCGTTGTCGGTGCCAAATACTATGGATGAAAGTACCGCTAAGGGAATTTTGAAGTATTTGCATGAACTAGGCGTACCGGCGAACCCTGCCGAGGTCACGGCCCGGGGTGAAAAGGAGGGATGGGATGTCGGGTTCACGGAAAAAGTCGCCGGATGGGCGGACAAAATTGCCTCTGGTAAGCGGATCGTCATTAAAAACCCGGAATACTTCACCGTCTATATGCGCGAACAGCTGCAGGCGCTGGTGTAACCTGACCTCATTTTAAGCTGTGGCGCCCCGATGGGGCCGCATAATGCAAAAAGGGCTGACGATTTCTCGTCAGCCCTTGCTGTATCTGGTGGCCCCTGCTGGACTTGAACCAGCGACCAAGCGATTATGAGTCCGAACTATATTCTAATAAAAACAAAGATATACAGTTAAATCAAACGCATAGCATTTCGTATATTGTCGAAAAGTATTGCATAGTGCTGCGCTGTGCTGCCATTTTGCTGCCACTTATCAGGTTTAATGGGTTAAGTTGAACCGCTTCTGTCAGGTGGTCAGGGGCGAAGTGAGCATAACGCATCGTGACTTTAATATCTGTATGCCCGAGGATGCGTTGTAAGACTAAAATATTGCCGCCGCCCATCATGAAATGGCTGGCAAAAGTATGCCGTAAAACATGCGAAAGCTGACCGTCAGGAAGCTCAATTCCCGCCCGTTTTATTGCACTCCTGAATGCTGAGTAACATCCGGTAAAGAGCGGTTTAGAGGTTCGGCTTTTGGGTAGTAATTCATAAAGCTCTTCACTGATTGGAACAGCTCGGTTCTTCTTGCCTTTCGTTTTGATAAAAGTGATTTTTCCGGGGCTTATCTGCTTTCCAGTTAAACTTTCCGCCTCACCCCATCTTGCTCCGGTTGCAAGGCAGATTTTAACAATCATGGTTAAATCCTCCGCCTTGCTTTTTTCACATTCTTCCAGCAAGCGAGCCGCTTCCTCAACTGTAAGCCAGGCCAGCTCAATTTCTGCGATCTTAAACTCTCTGACGTTTTCAAGAGGGTTGGGTGCTGTCCAGTCATCAAGTCTTTTCAGCTCGTTGAACATAGCCCGAAAGTAAGCTAGTTCAAGATTAACCGTGCGAGGGGTGACAGCCTTAACGCGATCAGAGCGGGTTATTTTTCCGCTTAACCGCTGTTCTCTATAAGTTGAGAACAGTTTAGCGTTGAATTCCGTAGCGAGGGGATCACCCATTGCGAGACAGGCAAACTCCATTGCGCCTTTACGCTTTTCACCATCAGCAAGCGTAACGCCATGTGCGTTATACCAAGCTGTAACCAAATCCCGAACGCGGCGTTTATCAGTTTTCTCGCCCAGCCACGGCTTATCTTGAGCCTGATCTTTTATGTGACGCTCAAATGCTAAAGCCTCCCCTTTGGTCGCGAACTGGCGACGGATGCGCTTTCCATCCCTACCGTTTGGGAAAACCTGAGCCTGCCATTTTCCAGTGGGTAATTTGCTTACAGCCATTATTGATTGCTCGCATTATCTCGATAGTCTTTAATTTTCCCAGCGGCAAGTAAGCAGATAACCACTGTATAGATATGCTGTACCGTTGGTGAGAGATACATTGCAACAAACATAAGAGTGAGTAGGAACGCAGGCCCGATACATAGAGATATGAAGCTGGCAAAAGGTCCTTTTTGCTTCTCTTTGGATGTTAAGTGAGCCATTGTGAGGCCGGAAATAAGTACCAACGCTAACTCAATTAATGTAAGCATAATCACTCCGTGAAAGTTGTTTTTCCTATGATCTTTCCTAAAACTAAAATCCCGGACACTTCGCATTCGAAAGACGCAGGACCATTCTCAACCCGCAACCGCGAGCCTGGTAATCTGTAAATTCGTCTAACGCTGTAAAATCCATCAATCTCTATGAACCATACTCCATCGTTTACTTCACCCTTATATTCATCCACTAGATACACATCGCCTTCAAACTTCACTAAAGAGGGGCTTGTTGCATTATTAGGGATTAGATGCGAATCGTAATGAACAGCTATTGAGTCTGAAATAATCCCGTTTGTGATTTCTTTATATTGCAAACGCAACCCATTTTCAGAAGTGTTGTTCATTCCGGGGCTGCCTTGACCAGTTGCTAACCACAATAGTGAGGCGCCAGTATCAAGATGACACGCGATAACCCAGTCATGCGGGAAAGTGTCGCGCATCCATCGGTTCGCCATAGTGCTTTGCGATATCCCAAGACGGTCACATAGAGCTTGGCGAGTGCTGAATCCATAGGCTTGAAGGATGCGTGTTATTGCCTCTTTGCCTCCGCTCTGAGATGAGAAATTAAATTTTGACACCCCATGTGGGGTTTCATTTGTGTTTGACATATTTCAAATGTGATCCTATCATCGGTTTTGTGGTGTTCGGAATAGCTTGGAATGGTTCCGAATAGTGAGGTTTTAAACACAATCTGAGGGATAGTGCATCATGAATCGTAATTTTTCAATGCGCCCTAGCATCAATCTTGTGGTGTCTGAACCATTCATTACCCTGGATGAGTTCTGCCGCCGTACCGGTTACAAACTCAGCTACGCCCGCCAAATGATCCGTGAAGGCCGCCTTCCAATTCGTAAAAAGGAAGGGGTAAACAGCCTTATCGAAGTAAACATGTTCGCATTGACGATGGAAGCGGCTCAAGGCTGCGAAATCGCAATGCAAGCCTGATAGTTCCATTTTGGGATATAGAGAGGCCAAAAACATGTTTGATTTCAGGATTTCCAAACATCCACACTTTGAAGAGGCCTGCCGGGCTTTCGCGCTGCGTCATAACATGGCGAAACTGGCAGAACGCGCGGGAATGAATGTCCAGACACTGCGCAATAAGCTAAACCCGGACCAGCCGCACCAACTTACCGCACCGGAAATCTGGCTGCTTACTGATCTGACAGAGGATTCCGCATTGGTTGATGGTTTCCTGGCGCAGATCCACTGCCTGCCGTGCGTGCCGCTAAACGAAGTCGCTCGGGAGAAAATGCCGGACTACGTACTGAAAGCCACGGCAGAAATCGGCCGCGTAGCTGCTGGCGCTGTTTCCGGCGAAGCGCACACAACGGCAGGGCGCCGCCAGATTGTTGATAGCATCAATTCAGTTACTCGACTGATGGCATTAACCGCAGTGACGTTGCAGGCGCGCCTGCAGGCAAGCCAGGCGATGGCCAGCACCATTGATACAGTCACTGGCCTGGGTGCCTCGTTCGGTTTGATCTGAGGTGGCTATGTTGACTAAACAACCATCACTCGCATCGCTGCTCGTTAAGCAAAGCCCATCACCTCATTTCGGGCATGGCTGGATCATGGGGAAGGATGGCAAGCGCTGGCATCCGTGCCGCTCGCAGGATGCGCTGCTGGCTGAACTGCGTACTACTAAACAGGGGAAACCATGGCTATTGAAGGCGATTCTGCGACTGTTCCACTAAGTCCGGGGCATCGGCTGGATGGCCTGAATCATATTGCAGAGCTAAGGGCGAAAGTGTTCGGCTTGAATATAGAACCTGAACTGGAGCGTTTTATTAGCGATATGCGGGACCAGCGAGATATTAACCATAAACAGAATGAGCGTGCCTTAGCCGCCATATTCTTTATGGCTAAGATTCCGGCGGATCGTCATAACGTCAATATGAATGAGCTGACGACTGACGAAAAGCGGGAGCTGATAAAAGCAATGAACCATTTTCGTGCAGTGGTGAGCTTATTTCCAAAGCGGCTAACCATGCCGAATTAACCAGTAACAGAAATTAATGGCGTAAACCCGCCGGGCATTCTTTTGCCAAAATTCAGGAGAAACAACAATGCGAAATATAGAAACCTGTTCCAACAAAATCGGCCCGGATGATGCAGGTCTTAACCAGATACTGACAGAGGCCCGCATGGAAGAACGCCGTGCACGTGCTGCGGCAATGGCCGCCCGCCTTGATAGCCTGGCGTGTCACATCACATCGCGCCAGCTTAATCACGTTGAGGCGGCGGAGCTGCTGCGCGTTACAGCGGAAAACATCCAGAACGAAGCGCAGGAGATCCACTGATGTCTGATTCTATGGACCTCGTACAGCAGCGCGTTGAAGAAGAACGCCAGCGGCACATCCACACTGCCCGCAGTAAAGCGTCGGGCGTTTCCCGCGTTTTATGCATCGAATGTGATGCGCCAATCCCGCCCGCTCGCCGCCGTGCGCTTCCCGGCGTGCAGTGCTGCGTCACCTGTCAGGAAATCGCAGAGCTGAAAGGCAAACACTACAATGGGGGTGCTGTATGAGCACCATCCTGAAATGGGCGGGAAACAAAACCGCCATCATGCCCGAACTGAAAAAACACCTCCCAGCTGGCCCGCGATTGGTTGAACCTTTCGCGGGTTCCTGCGCTGTGATGATGGCGACAGAGTATCCTCATTATCTTGTCGCTGATATCAATTCTGACCTGATTAATCTTTATAAGCAGATTGCATTTAACTGCGAGAAATTTATAGCTAACGCTAAAGGGTTCTTTGCAAGTACAAATAGCGAAACCTCTTATTACAATATCCGCCAGGATTTTAATCATTCCTCTGAAACTACTGATTTCTGGAAAGCTGTATTTTTCCTTTATCTTAATCGCCACTGTTATCGTGGATTGTGCCGTTATAACAGGAAAGGTGAATTTAACGTTCCATACGGGAATTATAAAAAAACATATTTCCCGGAAGACGAAATCAGAGCATTTGCAGAGAAAGCAAAACGCGCCACCTTCATTTGTGCCAGCTACGAGGAAACTTTAGCGATGGTCAAAACAGGTGATGTGATTTATTGCGACCCACCTTATGACGGTACATTTACCGATTATCACACTGATGGTTTCAATGAGCTTGAACAGCGTCGCCTGGCGACGACTCTTGATGTACTGGCATCAGCAGGCCATCAGGTTGTTGTGTCGAACAGTGAAACCGAGCTGACGAACGCGATTTACCAGAATTTTACCCGCCACCGTATTAACGCAAAACGCAGTATGGGCGTTGCCGGTGGTGATGGTAAGTCTGCAACTGAAATTATCGCTGTTTCTCAACCCCTGATCTGGTCCGGGTTTGATCTGGCAGCGTATCCAGTCGTGAGTGCGTCTTACGAAACTTTCCAAAGAGAGTATTTGTGTGAGCCATCACGACGTTAAAAACTACGGCGGCGCAGATGATGCCGCCGCTGCTTTTGTCTGGAATACCCCGAAAAAAGCGGTTAACCCATACACGGACCCGGCGGAAGTTGCGCCGGTGTCTGCGCTTTCAAACCTGATCGCTCTCTACGCCAGCGACAACGAGCAGGAGCAGCTGCGCCGTGAGGCGATGAGCGATGAGGTCTGGGAACGCTATTTCTTCAATGAATCCCGCGATCCTGTCCAGCGTGAAATGGAGCAGGACCGGCTGATTAGCCATGCCAAAATGGCGCGCGAGCAGCAGCGTTTTAATCCCGATCTGGTCATTCTGGCTGACGTTAACGCCATGCCGTCCCATATCAGCAAGCCTCTGCTGGAGCGGATTAAATATTTCCATAGTCTGGGCAGAGCAAAAGCCTATTCCCGCTACCTGCGTGAAACCATCAGGCCGTGCCTTGAACGCCTGGAGCGCGTGCGTGCCAGCCAGGTTTCTGCGTCATTCCGGTTTATGGCGAGCCACGACGGGCTGGAGGGCCTGCTGGTTCTGCCGGAAATGAACCAGGATCAGGTTAAGCGGTTATCTACCCTGGTGGCGGCACACATGAGCATGTGTCTGGATACTGCCTGCGGTGAGCTGTTTACGGATGAAGACGTTACGCCGGAAGAGATCCGCCGGTCATGGGAAAGGGTGGCCGCTGAGGCCATGCGCCTTGATGTTATCCCGCCTGCTTTCGAGCAGTTGCGCCGTAAAAAGCACCGCCGTAACCCGGTCCCATACGAACTTATCCCGGGTTCGCTTGCCCGTATGCTCTGCGCTGACTGGTGGTATCGCAAGCTGTGGCAGATGCGGTGTGAATGGCGGGAAGAACAGTTGCGCGCCGTCTGCCTGGTTAACAAAAAGGCGTCCCCGTATGTCAGCTATGAGGCCGTGATCCATAAACGCGAACAGCGCCGCAAATCGCTGGAGTTCTTCCGCTCGCATGAGCTGACCAATGAGCAGGGCGATACGCTGGATATGGAAGACGTGGTAAACGCCAGCAGCAGCAATCCGGCGCACCGGCGCAACGAAATGATGGCCTGCGTTAAAGGGCTGGAGCTGATCGCAGAAATGCGTGGTGAATGCGCCGTGTTCTATACCATCACCTGCCCGTCACGCTTTCACGCAACGCTCAATAACGGCAGGCCAAACCCGAAATGGACCAGTGCCACGGTCCGGCAGAGCAGCGATTATCTGGTGAATATGTTCGCCGGCTTCCGTAAGGCGATGCACAAAGCCGGGCTGCGCTGGTATGGCGTCCGCGTTGCTGAGCCACACCATGACGGCACCGTGCACTGGCACCTGCTTTGCTTCATGCGCAAAAAAGACCGCAAATCCATCACCGCGCTGCTGCGTAAATTTGCCATCCGTGAGGACCGCGAGGAGCTGGGCAACAATACCGGCCCGCGTTTTAAGTCTGAGCTGATCAACCCGCGCAAGGGTACGCCTACCAGCTACATCGCCAAGTACATCAGTAAGAACATCGACGGGCGTGGCCTGGCTAACGAAATCAGCAAAGAAACCGGCAGATCACTGCGGGACAATGCCGAACATGTCAATGCCTGGGCTTCGCTGCATCGCGTCCAGCAATTCCGCTTTTTCGGTATTCCTGGGCGTCAGGCATACCGCGAGCTGCGTTTGCTGGCAGGCCAGGCCGCGCGACAGCAGGGCGATAAAAAAGCCGGTGCGCCGGTACTGGATAACCCGCGTCTGGATGCCGTGCTGGCGGCAGCCGATGCCGGGTGTTTTGCCACCTACATCATGAAACAGGGCGGCGTACTGGTTCCGCGTAAACATCACCTGGTCCGCACGGCTTACGAACTCAATGACGAGCCATCAGCCTATGGCGATCACGGCATCCGTATTTATGGCATCTGGTCCCCGATTATTGAGGGCCGGATTTGTACGCATGCGATGAAGTGGAAAATGGTTCGTAAGGCCGTTGACGTTCAGGAGGCGCCAGCCGACCAGGGCGCTTGCGCCCCTTGGACTCGTGGCAATAACTGTCCCCCTGTGGAAAAAATGAACGAAAACGGGGCCGTAAGCGGACAGGATTTACCGGATCTTGCGGGTATGGATGAGCGGGAGCTGCAGGAGTATCTCCATAGCATGAGCAAAAAGGAGCTGAGGGAGCTAAACGCACGGCTTCGCATGGTTAAGCCTAAGCGCCGGAAAGGGTACAGGCAGGATGTGGATAATCAGCAGCGCCTGCAGCTGGAGTATGAACTTAAATCGAGAGGCTTTGATGGTTCGGAGGCGGAGATCGATCTGCTTCTGCGCGGTGGCAGTATTCCATCCGGTGCCGGTCTGCGTGTCTTTTACCAGAACCAAAGGCTGCAGGAAGATGATAAATGGCGCCAGTGGTACTGATGGAGGAGCGCATTTTATAGCCTTATCTCACCACATAGGACACATCTGATTGAATGATAAAAACTATTTTACATAGAGAAAATCATATTATACTGTATTTATATCCAGTAGATGTATGTACAGTATGGTAATATCCCTTTGAGGGTATATGGCAACGGATATCCCGTAGTGAGGATAGGAGGGGAAATGCAGGACTATCTTTTGGAGTCGTTAAAACTCCAGCGTATTGATTTTTTTATCAAGCTTGTAGCGGCTAGTGAGTGCAGCGATGAAGAGAAGCGACTTGCTATCCAGTGGGTTTCTGAGCTAACTGATGAATTAATGGCGAAAATTCGTAGCCATGAATACAGCCGGTCAATGGATGTTTCCAGTTAGGGGGATGATCTCCATGCGTGTCGAAATAATGATTGATAAAGAACAGATGATAAGTCCTGCGACACTGGTAGCCCTAGAAAACGAGCTTTACCGTAACCTGTGTCCTCTGTATCCCAAGACCACCATCCGCATTCGAAAAGGTAGTGCCAATGGCATCGAGTTAAGCGGGTTAAAACTGGATGAAGATAAAAAGCGTGTGATGGAAATCATGCAACAGGTCTGGGAGGATGACTGCTGGATGCATTAATCTCTTGGATATGATGTTTATCATATGTATGATTACACCAAAGTGGCGCCATAATGGTGAGCATCATGACAAAGAAAAGCAAACAAATTGATGGTGGACGATTCAGCCTCCGTTTACCTAGCGAAGTGCTAGAGTCTATCGATAAAGAGTGTGCCAAAAGGATTGGTTGTGTATCGCGAAATACATGGATTGCTGAGGCTATTGCCGAAAAGCTTAGCAGATGCAATGGCGAACGTTCACCTACACCAGAAGATATTAAGGCTGCGTGATGAAAACCTTTTATGAATTTTTTGCAGGCTCAGGAATGGCTAGAGCTGGTTTAGGCGATAGCTGGACCTGTGTGTTTGCTAATGATTTTGATCATAAAAAAGGTGCTGTTTATCAACAGAACTGGGGGGGAGGAGATCTTTTTGTTGGCGATGTTAAAACCGTTACTCAAGAGCAGCTCTCAAAAAATGCCAACTTAGTCTGGGCGTCATTTCCTTGCCAGGACCTTTCCCTTGCTGGGGCTGGGGCTGGATTGAAAGGCGAGCGTTCAGGAACGTTTTGGCCTTTCTGGAGCATTGTGAAACAGAAAATTGCATCTGGTTCAGCTCCCGAAATTATTGCTTTAGAAAACGTTTGCGGAATGCTAACTTCTCATAAAGGTGATGATTTTGCTGCCATATGCTCGGCGTTTAACGATATTGGGTACCATTATGGAGCCTTTGTAGTTGATGCTGCGCTGTTCCTGCCGCAGTCGAGACCTAGACTCTTTATCATTGGTGTTAGAAACGATATTTCTGTTGATGATATGACTTCTGAATTGCCATCAAAAATATGGCATACCCGAACTTTATTGAATGCCTACAGTAATTTGGATAGTGAAGTCAAATCCAATTGGGTATGGTGGGATCTGCCAATGCCAGCACAGAGAAAATCTGTCTTTGCCGACCTGATTGAGGAAAATCCGAGCAGTGTAAAATGGCATACTAGAAAAGAAACACAGCAGCTCATGGATATGATGACTGATGTCAATCTAGCTAAGGTTGAGGCCGCCAAAAAACTATCAGTCACTTCTGGGAAAAAAGTTGTTGGGACGATTTATAAAAGAACTCGTACTGATAACTTTGGAATAAAAGCTCAGCGAGCGGAAGTGCGGTTTGATGATGTTGCTGGTTGTCTTCGAACACCTGGTGGTGGTTCAAGTAGGCAAGTCATAATGGTTGTTGATAAAGGGGCTGTAAAAACGAGGTTGATCTCAAGTAGAGAAACTGCAAGGCTTATGGGGTTACCCGACGAATACATATTGCCAAAAAATTATAATGAGGCGTATCACTTAACGGGTGATGGTGTTGTAGTTCCTGTTGTATCCCACATAGCCACTCATATTTTTGATCCTGTGATGGAATGTGTGTTTGAGGATTCAGCGGGGCTACTTAAGCAAATCGCATAGCATCGTTTGGCAGGAAGATATGAGCGTTATTCCGTGTAAAAAGGACCTTCAGTTAAAAAAATTGATTGAATCCTATGCTGAAGCCTTAAAAGTTGAGGCTCACAAGCTAGGAACTCATGGGCTAACTGAAGCTGAATTTTATGACAGTGGCCTCTTTCGCGGGGCAATTGAGCGAATCCGAGGACAGTTCTCCGCAACCATGCGGGAGAAAAGAAATTTTGTTAAGCATGTTTTAAATTACATGCAGGATAACGAGTACATTGCTGATTGGGAGTCTGCAGGGGAATCAAATCGTCATGATTATATGGTAACCCTCAATTCCGGACGTAAAGCTGCTATCGAGTTGAAAGGATGTCTTGACGGTAATAACACCAACATTTTTGACCGCCCTCCTCAAGCGGAGGAATTTGTTATCTGGAGTGTATGCACAAACCCTGGCGCTGATCCCCAGCACAATGTCTGGTCTGGGCTTCATACTAGGCTTAGCGCTGAAATTATTTCTCGAGAGCAAAGAATTGATGGCATGGTTATTTGGGATTGGTCTTGCGGAACAGTCGGAAGACCATGCCCTAAAATTGCAACTGAGCCTGAGCGGGCTGTAACGTTTGGCCCATTTAAATTGCCACCACCATGTTTGTACCTGTTACCTTCGACAATCCCAAGCCCAAGAAATAATCCGTCGCCAAAAGCTCAGCAGATCGAAGATGTACAGCTAATCAAAGCCTTTCACGATTGTTTTGGATGCCGGCCAGAAGAAGTTAACTTTGTTAACTTCGACGTTGGTTATCATGGTAAAGATACCGTTCGTAAAACGACCATCATTCGAAACGGCACAGTTGAACGTGAATCAGAAATGACGGCAATAAGGCGTTCTTAATTAATGCATTGCTATGCTGCATGAATCCGCATGATCGTTTGAGGATCGTTTTGGCTCAAGCCCGCCAGTTCTGGCGGGCTTTTTCATATCTCATGCAGATGCATGAAAACCACTACACAAAGCGGGCAGGCGTGGCGGGGATACGAGCGCGCGCAACGGGGTGAAATGGTGAAAATCCGGCGCATTTTCCGGGCCGCTGACGGGCGGACGGGGAAGGGGGTGTAACGGAGGGGCAAAAAATAGCGCCTCGCAGGGGGCTGCTGAGGCGCTTATAGAAGGTGTTACGCTGGGTCAGTCTTCCTGCAGGTCCAGCGTATAGGGGGCGAATCGGATCACCTCTTCGCCCAACCACTTATTCAATTCCTGCAATCGCTTCTGCAGTGGCATCAGTTCGTTGCGGACAAAGACGCGGCTGGCCTTTTCCACGTCACCGAATCAGCCGGTATTGTTGGGTAATGGTTGAGAATGCATAAAAATTATCAATGCACAATACTTGATGACTGCGCACAAGATTGGTATGTTGTGCGCGACACTTAATTATTGTGAGGTTGTTATGGCGTTCAGAGCAGAAGAGCTAGTCAAAGCTAATTTCGATAAAGCTTACAGATATTTGGTTCCTGAGGGAGCATCTCGCGAGATGAGAGTTGCGGTAAGGGATAAGCTTGAGGAGATTGTAGGTGAGTGTGGGCCGGTGGTTGATGGGTATCCAGCATGGCATCCGTTCATGTTCGATGCAAATAAGACGAACTGGGCTCCAATGACGCCAAAAAGTACGTCTGCTTTTAGTTACCTGGACCATACGATTTATTTTCAGAATGGGATACTTACCTGTCCTTATGGACATGGAGTAGAAGAGTTCATTAAAAAGGTTAGGAGCCTATCGCATAAGGATGCTGGGTTTACCATTGAGAAAATAGATGATGTTGTGCTCTATCACGAAGAAGCGGTACCGTTGCTCATAAAATGTAATTGGTATTTTACTTATGAGATGGAAGACGACGGCACTTTCCCGGCGAGAGTTGCAATGGGCTTGATGTTGGAAAACGAAGTGCCGAACTGGCGAACTGCAGTTTACAGCGAAAGTTGGGAAGAAATGCGGGGACAGATTATGGGATACCCACATGGTGCAAGATCTTCTCTGTTTGTTAATCAGCAGACCGGTCAAAAAATGAAAAACCTCTGGGGGCAGCTAATAAAAACCGGGCTCTTAGGTGAAGAGCGTTAATACTATTTCGCAGCGATTAGCGCCCAGCGGAAGACTGCTGAGGCGCTTATAGAGGGGATTATGCTGGGTCAGTCTTCCTGCAGGTCCAGCGTATAGGGGTCGAATCGGATCACCTCTTCGCCCAGCCACTTATTCAATTCCTGCAATCGCTTCTGCAGTGGCATCAGTTCATTGCGGACAAAGACGCGGCTGGCCTTTTCCACGTCACCGAACCCGCCGGTATTGTTGGGAATGATGCCCATCATCTGCGGGGGGACGCGGTGCGCAGCCATCATGTCATCACGGCTCACGTTTTTGATATTCAGAAACTCATCCTTTGCCGCTACTTCTGACAGTGGGATGATCTGGATGCCGTCCTTTTTACCGTTGGGCGAATACATAAACAGGTTGCGGAAGTTGCCCGGCCCTTTGGCGCTTTTCATGGCCTGGCGGATGTTGTTCACGTCCTCCTGATTCTGTGCTGCGTCTGTCATGTACATGATGAAACCGGCGTGACTGCCGTTGATGTAATACTTACGGCGAAACAGCGTAGCCGACTCGTTGAGCAGTGTTGAAGGGATCGCGGAGAGGTAGCCGGGAAGCCCGTAGATTTCCTGGTTAATGTCCGGCTCCATCAGGTGAAAGATGCTACCTTTGGTGAACTCATAAGGCTGGGTGGTCATGCCGTACTGCACGAACCAGTAAGTATCGAGGTCAATCCCGCGCCGGGTGTACTTCGCCAGTGATGGCTCCAGAGACAGGACGCCGCCCAGCCTGTTCGTCCGTTTTTCCAGATAGGCGTTACCGAACACAAGGTAGTCCTGGACGAAACGTGCAAAAGCCTGCTGGCTGAGCAGGCGGTGGGGGATGTAGGTGCTGCTGAGAATGTCACGCTTAACGGCAATCGGTGAGCTGTGATGTACAGCGGCGCGATAGGTCCGCGCCAGCCCGTCAAAACTCACCGGCGGCTCATACCAGCGGTCCATTTGCACACATTCTACGTAGTCCAGAAGTTCGCGGCGGTCCAGTACCGGAATGGGATCGCCAAAGCTGAACGCCTGGGTAGTTGCTGCATCATTGGGTTGTACGTCGGGTGGCATCACATCCTGTGCGGTATTCTCAGTCATTAAAAAATCTCCACAATGTTGCTGGTATTGGCGGCTTCGCCCTGCAGCGGTTCGTTAAACAGTGCGTGCATCGTTGCCCAGGCCAGATCGGCGTGGCTGGCTTCTTCGCTGCGGCTGGCTTCATAGGTCGGACGGTTGCCGCTGGCGGTGGTGGCGCGGCGGATAGCCATAAATGACTGCGCAATGTCGGTATGCCCGGCGTCAAACTCCAGACGGCGGTGGCTGATAATGTCGTATGCCTTGAGCACCAGGGCGTTTTTGACGTTGGGGTTATAGACAAACTCCCGCACGGCAGGGAAAAAGCCTTTTACGTTTTCATAAACACCGTGGCCGACGCCGGTGGAGTCAATGCCGATGTAGGTCACGTTATACTGCTGCGTCAGTTTGCGGATGGCATCTGCCTGGGCGCGGAAGTCCATTCCGCGCCACTGATGGCGCTCAAGGATGCGGAACTTACCGCCGGGCACCGTCGGCGGGGCAATGACTACGCAGCCAGCGCTGTCACCGTTCTGGGTACCTTTCGCCGGGTCATAGCCGATCCAGACTTCGCGCCAGCCGAACGGACGCAGGGCCAGCGCCTGAAAGTCTTCCCAGACTTCCCAGCTGTCCACCATGCAGGCCTGCAGGTCAGCCAGTGGGAAAACGGAGGCGAGATCGTCGATGAACTCACACATTAGCAGGTTCTGGTACTCGTCGGGGCTGTACTCCAGGCGCAGCTGGTCGAGGTCGAACAGGTTGCAGCCACCGCGCACGGCGTCCTCCACCGTCACGATCTGTCTGAACTGACCGTCAGCGCAAAGCAGACCGGCAGCAAGGGCTGAGTGGGTCAGGTCGATATCAACGCGATCAGCTTTTGCCCGCCCGCGATTGAACAGGGCGCCGGACCAGAACGGGTAAGCGCTGTGCGTCAGGCTGGAAGGCGTTGAGAAATAGGTCTGGCGCCATTTCTTATGCAGCGCCATGCCGGAGGCGACTTTACGTAGCTCCTGAAATTTCGGGATCCAGAAATACTCATCAAGATACAGGTTGCCGTGGTAGCTCTGCGCGGTGCGGGCGTTGGTTCCGAGAAAATACAGCGTGGCGCCGTTTGGCAGCACCATGGGATCGCCTTTTAATTCCACGTCGACTTCTTTGGCAAACTCGATGATGTACTGCTTAAATACATGCGCCTGGGCTTTACTGGCTGACAGGAAAATCTGGTTTCGCCCTGTCATCAGGGCGTCCATCAGCGCTTCACGCGCGAAATAATACGTAGCGCCGATCTGGCGCGATTTAAGCACGTTGCGGATGCGGTGCTTAATTCCTGCTTCCCACCAGTGGCGCTGATATTCAAACATTCCGTTGCGGAAAATCTCTTCCAGCTTTTCGATCTGTTCGTCGCTGAACTGGTTTTTTTCAGGTTGTTTGCGGGGGCCGCGGTTGCGGTTTTGCACGTTGGGGTTAAGGTCTGCCTCATTACCACCGTTGTTAAATTTACCGATGCGGGCGTGTCGTTCTGACTGGCGGGCCAGCAGGTCTATTTCTTTAAAGTCTTTCCCTTCCTTGTGCTCCTTCATGATGAGCTGGCAATAGCGGGCGGCAGTGGTGAGCTGCATCTGATCGAGTGGGCCATATTCGCCCCACTTGTCGCGCTTTTTCCAGCTGTGAACGGTTGCAACTTTTTCGCCCAGCATTTCAGCAATGCGGGCTACGCGGTATCCCTGAAAATACAGCAGTAATGCCTGCCTGCGGGGATCGAGGTCTGCGGGGGTCATCGTTTCCATGGCACAAACATACGGCCTTGCCTGGCGCCTTTCCCCGGCTGGCCTTTGTATGGTTTACCGCACAAGGTCCGCGCGTTGTTTCACCCCCTCCATCGCAGCAACCATAAGGCCTCACAGAGTTATTTGATGGAGTCGGTCATATGGCTGTAAAAGCAAAGCGCTTCCGCATCGGTGTGGAAGGGGCAACGACAGACGGGCGCAATATTGAGCGTGCCTGGCTGGAACAGATGGCGGCGAGCTATGACCCGCAGGTGTATACCGCGTTGATTAATCTGGAGCACATCAAGGGTTACACCCCTGATAGCCCATTCCGCCGTTTCGGGACCGTGGATAAGCTGGAGGCAGAGGAGATTGCAGACGGCCCGCTGAAAGGGAAAATGGCCCTGTACGCGTGGATCACCCCGTCAGAGGACCTGGTGGCATATACCAGTAATCTGCAAAAGCTGTTTACCTCGATGGAGGTCAATACCAGTTTTGCCGATACCGGCAAAGCCTACCTGGTTGGCCTGGCGGCGACGGATGATCCCGCAAGCCTCGGTACTGAAATGCTGCAGTTTAGCGCCAGCGCCAGAAGTAACCCCCTGGCAGGCCGCAAGCAAAACCCTGAAAACCTCTTTTCCGCCGCAGAAGAAACGCTGATCGAGTGGGAAGAAGTCCAGGACGAAAAACCCTCCCTGTTTTCCCGCGTTGCCGCGATGTTCACCAAAAAAGAACAGAACGATGAAGCGCGTTTTTCTGACGTGCATCGCGCGGTGGAGCTGATTGCTACTGAACAGCAAAACCTGAGCGAACGCACTGATAACTCCCTGTCTGCGCAGGATGCGCGCATTGCTGAGCTGGAAGCCTCCCTGCAGGAACAGCAGACCGCTTTTGCTGAACTGGAGCAGCGGCTGAGTCAGGAAGACAGCCGCAAAGATTATCGCCAGCGCGCGCCGGGCGGAAACGCACCGGCAGGCACACTGACCAATTGCTGATGGAGCATAAGAACCAATGAAAAAGCACACACGTTTTGCCTTTAACGCCTACCTGCAGCAGCTGGCACGCCTGAACAACGTGGAAGTGGAAGAACTTTCCAGCAAATTCACCGTTGAGCCGTCGGTGCAGCAGACGCTGGAAGACCAGATTCAGCAGTCCACGGCATTTCTGACCATGGTTAACGTGATTGGTGTGGCGGAGCAGTCAGGCCAGCTTCTGGGCCTGGGCGTCGGCAGCACCATTGCCGGGACCACTGACACGACCACGAAGGAGCGCGAGCCAACCGATCCCACTGAGATGGTTGATGTTGAGTACAAATGCGAACAGACCAACTTTGATACGGTGCTGACCTACGCAAAACTGGATATGTGGGCGAAATTCCAGGATTTTCAGGTACGCATCCGTAACGCCATCGTGAAACGTCAGGCGCTGGACCGCATCATGATTGGGTTTAATGGCGTGAAGCGTGCCAAAACCTCAGACCGTGCCGCCAATCCGTTGCTGCAGGACGTTAACAAAGGCTGGCTGCAGAAGGTCCGCGAAGATGCCCCGGATTGCGTGATGGGCAGCACCACGGCAGAAGATGGCACTACCACCGCAGACCCGGTGAAGGTAGGCAAGGGCGGTAAATATGCCAACCTGGATGCGCTGGTGATGGATGCTGTCAATGAGCTGATTGACCCTATTTTCCAGGATGACGCCGAACTGGTCGTGATCTGTGGTCGTGAGCTGTTGTCCGACAAGTATTTCCCGCTGGTCAATAAGGACCAGGCAAACACGGAGGCGCTGGCTGCTGATCTGATTATCAGCCAGAAACGCATGGGCGGTCTGCAGGCCGTTCGCGCCCCGTCATTCCCGGCTAATGCCGTACTGATCACCCGCCTGGATAACCTGTCCATCTACTGGCAGGAAGATACCCGCCGCCGTTCGGTCATTGATAACCCGAAACGCGATCGTATTGAAAACTTCGAATCCGTCAATGAGGCGTATGTGGTGGAGGATTACCGCTGCGTGGCACTGGTGGAAAACATCACCATCGGCGACTTCAGCGCCGGTGCCGGAGAGTAACGCATGAGCCTGAGTCCCGCACGGCAGCACCGCCTGCGCATCCAGGCTGAACAGGCCGCCCGGCAGGGCGGTAATGTTCGCCACGCGACGGGGTATGACCTGATGCTGATGCAGCTGGCGGAGGACCGCCGCCGCCTGAAAGGTATCCAGTCCACCGTGAAGAAAGCCCAAATCAAGGTGGAACTGCTGCCCCGTTATTCCGCCTGGGTGGAGGGGGTGCTGGCTGCTGATGGTGCCCGGCAGGATGACGTGGTGATGTTTGTGATGCTCTGGCGTATCGATGCCGGTGATTATGACGGTGCGCTGGATGCAGGGCGTCATGCGCTGCGGCACGGATGGGTGATGCCCATCGGAAACCGTAACGTCCAGACGGTGCTGGCAGAGGAAATGGCAGACGCTGCGCAGGCCGCTCTGCTGGCAGGTGAATCTTTCGATGCCGGGTTGTTACTGCAGACACTGGAGCTGACAGACGGCCAGGATATGCCAGACCAGTCACGGGCACGCCTGCATAAAGCGATTGGCGCTGTACTGACCGAAACCAGCCCGGCCTCCGCCCTGAATCACATCAATCATGCGCTGCAGCTTGATCCACGCTGTGGCGTCAAAAAAGAAAAACAGCAGCTGGAGCGCAGATTGCGCAATGACAGCCGTTAACGGAACGTGCCCCGCGCACGGGCGGCACGGGGTGGCGAAAGGCTTTTGCCACATCAAAACCCCGTCCACCGCCCACTATTTCAGGAGAAAGCCCGCATGAAGTTTGTTGCGCCTGAGCAGGCGCCGGAACAGGCGGAAATTATCAAGAATACGCCGTTCTGGCCCGATGTTGATTTATCAGAGTTTCGCAGCGTGATGCGGACGGATGGCACGGTGACGTCACCCCGTCTCGGACAACTCATCCGGTCTGCGATGTCAGAGGTCAATGCGGAGCTGTACGACTTCCGCAAGCGCCAGCAGGCGCTGGGATTTATGACGCTGGCCGATGTACCGGCGGACTTGCTGGACGGTAAAAGCGAACGTATTCACCACTACCACAACGCCGTTTATTGCTGGGCACGTGCGCAGGTGAATGAGCGTTACCAGGACTACGACGCCACGGCCTCCGGTGTGAAAAGGGGGGATGAGCTGGCGGAGGCCAGCGGCGACCTGTGGCGTGATGCTCGCTGGGCAATCAGCCGGGTCCAGGATGCGCCTCACTGTACGGTGGAGCTGATCTGATGAAAGTGCGTGCGTACCAGGGTGACACGGTGGACGCGCTTTGCTGGCGTCATTACGGACGCACGCAGGGCGTCACGGAGCAGGTACTGCAGGCAAATCCGGGGCTGGCTGAGCACGGCCCGTTCTTACCACACGGGCTGCAGGTGGATCTGCCGGATATTGCCACCACTTCCACGGTGCAGACCGTCCAGTTATGGGACTGAAATATGACGCTTGAACGGATCAGCGCCTTCATCACGTACTGCATCGCTGTACTGCTGGCATGGATGGGAGATTTATCGCTTAAGGATGTGTCGACAGTGGGCGGTGTGTTGATTGGCGTGCTGATGCTGGCCATCAACTGGTACTACAAACACAAAACCTACCAGCTGCTGCGCGGCGGAAAAATTACGCAGGGGGAATATGAATCCTTCAACCGTTAAACGCTGCCTGGTAGGGGCGGTGCTGGCGATTGCCGCCACCCTGCCGGGCTTTCAGCAACTTCATACCTCAGTGGAAGGGTTGAAGCTGATAGCCGATTACGAGGGCTGCCTCCTGCAGCCGTATCAGTGTGATGCGGGGGTGTGGACCGATGGCATTGGCAATACGTCCGGCGTGGTGCCGGGGAAGAGCATCACGGAACGGCAGGCCGCCGGGAGTTTTATCACCAACGTTTTAAGGGTGGAGAAGGCGCTGGATCGCTGTGTCCTGGTGAGCGTACCGCAGAACGTCTATGACGCGCTGGTATCGCTGGCCTTCAACGTGGGAACCGGCAATGCCTGTGGTTCAACCATGGTGAAGTTTATCAATCAGAAGCGCTGGCGCGATGCCTGCTATCAGTTGCCGCGCTGGGTATACGTCAAAGGCGTATTTAATCCGGGGCTGGACAACCGCCGCGCGCGGGAGCTGTCCTGGTGCTTAAAAGGAGCGTAACGAAATGAAAAAGAAACTGATCGGTGGGTTATTTTCGGTGCTGTACACGGCGCTGATGATTTTTAGTCTCTTTGTTCCAAACAGTATTGTTCCGGCACTGGTTACAGCCTTGACCTGGGTAGCCTGCCTGCTGAGCTGGGGAGCGGTGCTGCTTTGCATGGCTGGGTGGTATGCGGGCGGCACTCATCGGGGAGAGGCAAAGCAGGCGCTGACGCGCTTTTTCAGTACGCCAGGAAACCAGGTGATCAGATGGGCCAGGTGTTCACTGCTTGTGATTTTTCTCACCTTTACGGGCCACGTTGTCACCCTCGCATTTTATCTGCTGACGCTGGTCGCGCTTAAGGTTCTGCGTGCGCAGATTATTGATGCGGAGCCGGTGACGGTATGACGAAGGCGCTGGCGGTAATTCTGGCGCTGGTAGTGCTGGCGCTTGGCTGGCAGTCATGGCGGATGAAGGAGGCCAGCCAGACCATCGAGCGGCAAGGGCGGGATCTGAAAACGACAGGCGAAAAACTGGCAAAAACGAACAGCCAGCTGATCGCCCTGTCCATCCTGTCCGAAACCAATAACCGGGAACAGGCAAGGCTTTACGCGGCGGCAGAAAGTACAAACGCGCTGCTGCGAAGCCGTCAGCGCAGAATTGAGGAGTTAAAACGTGAAAATGAGGATTTACGCCGCTGGGCTGACACTCTTCTGCCTGCTGACATTATCAGGATGCGCGAACGTCCAGCCCTCGCCGGAGGTGCTGCTTACCGTGAATGGTTGTCCCAGGGTGACGCAGTGCCGCCTGGAAAAGTCGGCGGCACGCACTAACGGCGATCTGCTAACCGCGCTGGATGAAGCGGAGGCGGCCTGGGCGGTCTGCGCCGATAAAGTGGACACGATAATTTCCTGTCAGGAGCGAAACAGTGAACAAGCCTCAATCCTTACGCCGCGCCCTGAATAGCGCGGTGCCATATGTCCGCGATAACCCGGATAAGCTGCATTTGTTCGTTGATAACGGATCGGTGGTGGCAACCGGAGCAGCGTCACTTTCATGGGAGTATCGTTACACCCTGAATGTGGTGATTGTGGATTTCAGCGGCGATCAGGGGTTATTGATGGCGCCGGTGGTGGCCTGGTTAAGGGAAAATCAGCCGGATGCTATTCATAACCCGGAACTGCGGGAAAAGTTGCTTTCCTTTGAAGTCGATATTTTGCGCAATGATATCTGTGATATCAGCCTGAATCTGCAACTGACAGAGCGTGTGATAGTCAGCGCTGACGGTGACGTGTCCAGCGTCGAAGCGATGCCGGAACCGGACGAGCCGGACGAAAGGTGGGCAGTGAGCCGTGGCTGAGCTGCAGGAAGTTGACGCCTGGTTAGATGCGTTGCTGGCGGGACTGGATCCTGCCGCACGTAAGCGCATGATGCGGGATCTGGCACAGCAGCTGCGCCGCAGCCAGCAGAAAAATATCAGGATGCAGCGCAACCCGGACGGGACGGCTTACGAGCCGCGTCGCGTGACGGCCAGAACGAAACAGGGCCGCATCCGTCGGCAGATGTTTGCAAAACTCCGCACAACAAAATACCTGAAAGCCGTCGCCAGCCAGGACTCGGCAAGCGTCGAGTTTGAGAGCCGTGTGCAGCGCATAGCCCGCGTGCATCACTATGGCTTGCGTGATCGGGTCAGCCGTAAAGGGCCGGAAGTCAAATATGCAGAGCGCCGGTTGCTCGGCATCAATGATGAATCAGAAGACATTACGCGAGACGTCTTACTGCGTTGGTTGTCACAGTGATTTTGTGTCAGGGATGACACAACCCGCCACGCTGCCGCACTCCCTCCGCGCGTGGCAATCTTGCCTTCATGAATACGCAATTAACCGAAATCATGCGCCTTATCACCAATCTGATCCGCACCGGCATTGTGACCGAAGTGGACCGGGACGGCTGGCTGTGCCGGGTGAAAACGGGCGACCTCGAAACCAACTGGATTAACTGGCTGACCTACCGTGCAGGTAAATCACGCACCTGGTGGTGCCCGTCTCCAGGGGAGCAGGTGGTGCTGTTCAGCCTGGGCGGCAATCTGGAAACAGCCTTTGCGCTTCCGGCCATCTACTCCAACGCCTGCCCGCCGCCGTCAGACTCTGAAAGTGCGGACGTGACCGCATACGAGGATGGTGGCTGGTTCGAATACGACCCCGCCACCGGGCGCTGGATTATTCGCGGCGTGAAAAGCGTGCTGATTGAGTCTTCGCAGGTTGTCTCCTGCAAAACCGGTGAGTTTGTGATCGAGGCTGACACCACCCTAATTAACAGCAACGTGATCCTGAACGGCGATGTGACCCACGGCGGCGGCGCGATGACGTCAAACGGCGTCGTTGCTGATAAGCATAAACATCCTGGCGACAGTGGCGGAACGACGGGAGATCCATTTTGACGCTCTATATCGGGATGAGCCGCGATACCGGCAGAGCCATAACGGAAACTGACCACCTGCGCCAGTCGGTGCGCGACATTTTGCTGACCCCGCAAGGGAGCCGGCTTGCGCGCCGGGAGTATGGTTCCCTGCTTTCAGCGCTCATTGACCAGCCGCAAAACCCGGCGCTGCGCCTGCAGATCATGGCTGCGGTGTATGTGGCGCTGCGGCGCTGGGAGCCGCGGCTGCAGCTGGACACCATCACGGTTAACAGCAGCAGCATGGATGGCGCAATGGTTATTGAGCTGGCAGGCCAGCGTAATGACGGCGTGCCCGTGTCCCTTTCCGTATCGACAGGAGCAGACAATGGCCGTTATTGACCTTTCCCAGCTGCCGCCGCCGCAAATTGTGGATGTGCCGGATTTTGAAACCCTGCTGTCTGAACGCAAGGCTGAATTTGTCGCGTTATTTCCGGCAGAAGAACAGGAGGCCGTGGCCCGCACCTTAACGCTTGAATCTGAGCCGGTGGTGAAAATGCTGCAGGAAAATGTGTACCGGGAGCTGCTGCTGCGTCAGCGGATTAACGAGGCGGCGAAAGCCGTGATGGTGGCCTATTCCGGCGGGGATGACCTGGACAATTTAGGCGCGAATAACAACGTACAGCGCCGGGTGATTACAGCTGCAGATGACACCACAACGCCGCCCACGGAGGCAGTTATGGAATCTGACGCGGATTATCGCCAGCGCATCCCGGCGGCCTTTGAGGGGATGAGCGTTGCCGGGCCAGTCGGAGCCTATGAATATCACGCGCTTAGCTCGGATGGTCGGGTGGCGGACGCGTCGGCGTTCAGCCCGTCACCGGCGGAAGTCGTGGTGACTATTCTGGCCCGCGACGGCGATGGTACTGCGCCGGAAGATTTACTGCAGGTCGTCGATGAGGCCCTGAATGATGAGGCTGTGCGGCCGGTGGCGGATCGGGTGAGTGTCCGATCTGCTGAGATTGTCCCCTACGAAATTGATGCGGTTCTTTATGTCTATCCCGGCCCGGCAAAGGAACCCATCCTGGCGGCCGCGAAAGCGCAGGGTACGGCATATATCAACGAGCAGCGTCGCCTGGGGCGTGACGTGCGGCTGTCTGCTATCTATGCCGCTCTGCATGTTCAGGGCGTCCAGCGTGTTGAGCTGATGAAGCCCCTGGCGGACATGGTGTTAGATAAAACGCAGGCGTCATATTGCACCGATTTTAAAGCAGAAATTGGTGGCTCTGATGACTAGCAGCCTGTTACCGCCGGGGGCGTCTGCGCTGGAGCGCAGGCTGGCGCAAGCCTGTTCAGGTATCAGTGATTTAAACGTGCCGCTGCGTGACCTGTGGAACCCGTGGAAATGCCCGGCAAAGTTTCTGCCGTATCTGGCCTGGGCTTTCTCCGTTGACCGATGGGAGGAAACCTGGACAGAAACCGCTAAGCGGCAGGCGGTCAGCGATGCTTTCTGGATCCATCAGCGCAAAGGAACTGTGGCTGCAGTTAAGCGGGTGATTGAGGGGCTGGGTTACTCAATGACTCTTGAGGAGTGGTGGAAAGTAGCCGACCCCGCCGGGACGTTTCGGCTTGAGATCGATCTGAATGAAATCGGCATCACGGAGCCGATGATTTACGAGCTTGAGCGGATTATTGGCGATGCGAAGCCAGTCAGTAGGCATCTGGCACAAATGACACTAACCGCAGGAACCAGAGGGCCGGTATGGCTGGGGGCTGCAATATTTGACGGTGAGGATATTAGCGTTTATCCGCCGGGATACGAACCAGAAGACAGCATTCACTACGACGGCCAGCAGTTCTATTTCGGCAGCGTTAATTTCTCAGGAAAATAGCATGAATATTACAGAAAAAACCGTGTGGGAAAGTTCGGTTTACCAGCTTTCCCGCGCAGACAAAGTGGAAGGCGGGACGAAAGGCGCTGCAAATATCCAGGCCCGGCAACTTGCAAACCGTACGCAGTTCCTGAAGGTGCTGATTGAGGGTATTTCCGATTACAGGGAGTACACGTTCTTTGAAACCGAAGAGGATCCAGACGGCACCATTGCGGGATTAGCTGGCACACCACAAGGTAAGCTGTTTCGCGTCGCCCTGGGCGAGGGTGAGGCGCTGGCATTTCGTTATTTCCTGAATGATGGTGGCGTTGCCAGGGCTGTTACGGGTTTGCTCGGTCAGGGATCGATTATCAACAGCGTCCGCTTCTTCCCGTCACTCCCTCTGGCTGAGAACGATTTATCTGCGGGAAATATTCCAGAGGGTGGCAATTGCTGGGTGATAAACCATAGCGACTCATCCCTTGCAGATGAGTACGCGAATGTTTCTGGCGCACTACAGCAGACTGGCCGAAAAATGCTGTCTCAGGAAGCTGTTGAAGCCGCTCTTCAATTAATTGCTAAGCTAACCTCAAGCGGCTTTGTGGATGACAACTTTTTCCCTTTATTCGTCGATGGCGCCGGTAGTGTTCCGGCCTGGTGGGATGACGGTTTCGCCGTTTCAAGAGTCGCTATGTCTCTGTACCAGATGATTTATACGGACGTCCGCGCGCGTCTGGGGGATTCAGTGAATACCGGGGTTAGTGGTGTGAATAACACCTTCTTCCCACTGGTTGTAGATGGCGACAATAATATCCCCTTGTTCTGGGATAACGGTTTTAACGTGTCCATGATTTCTGAGGGGTTTCAGCAGAAAGTATGGGCTTACATCAACGCCATAATTGAAAAGGCCCTGAATCAGCGTATCCCGCTGGTTGATCCCTCCTTCGTTCCGGGAATAACTGACGCTGCCGATTCTGTCCCGTTCTGGTTCCAGGACGGCGAGTTTGACGCGACGGGTATCGGGCCAAACATCAGGGGCATTTTTGCACGGTGGTATCAACGGCGGATGTACACCGCCGCTTATAACATTCCGCTGCATACCGACGGGCGCACTCTATGGCGCTGGAAAGCGAAGAAAGCGCAGCTTAAAGCGGGTCTGGCTGTCCGCCCCCACTTTATGTTGACAGGCGACAGCTGGACGCAGAATAACGAACTGGCGGCCGCTATCGCTGGACTGCTGCACGCGGATTATGGCGATGCTGGTTTGGGCTGGCGCACCGTTAACTACGGTGCTGCACGAGACGGTTCGAATATTTTCCGCTCTGCCGGATGGGATTTGTACGACTCCTCACCGACCAGCGGAGCGCCGCTTTATGGCTGCGGTATTGATGGCCAGTCAATTAATACGACGACAAACACCGCTTATTTCAACGTGACGAATGTACGCTGCACTGACTGCCGAATTTACTATCAGGATCTTAACGGGAAATTTCAGTACGGCTACGACGTTGGCGGGGTCACGCAGTGGACTGAGGTTGTCTGCGGGAATACCGGCGCGACAAAATCGGTGTTGCTGACGGGTATGACTGATGAGGTCAGGACGATTTACGTCAAAACCGACGGCAACGCCGGGCGCGTAGCTATTCATGGTTTCTATCTGTGGCGCAGCGGCGTGGCAGGATGCGTGATGAGCAAAGCGGGGAACGCGGGGATTCTGGCCGATCAGTTCCTGCTGTTCTCAGACAAAATCGCGGAGTACCTGAGCACAATGCAGCCAGACGTCATTTGCATCGTGATCGGGAACAACGATTACCGAATTTCAGAATCGACAGCCACATTCCGTACCGCACTGCAAAAGTATATGGCCGCCTGCCGCGCTGTGCTCCCTGACGTGGGATTTATCCTCATGGCACCACCGCGCACGAACGGAACGGCGGCAACGCCACTCGTTGATTTCCGCGATGTGATGTACGACCTCTCGCAGACGTTAAATGTCGAGTTTTTCAGTATCTATGACCTTTTCGACACCTGGGCGGAAATGAACGGTCTGGGCTGTTTTCTCGACAACCTGCACCCCAATGCAGTGGGCGGCAACCTGATTGCCTCGGCGTTGAATAATGCACTGATTAAAGGCTGAATTATGACAACTAATGAAATCTATGTACCTAAGCTCGGTGACGTCATTATCCCGGGAACGCATCCGAAAAAAGGGCACTTCATGCAGCCAAACCTGCCTGTCATTGCAGGGTTGAAGGCGATGTATATCCACGGCGGAACCTCAGAACTGAGCATGAGGAACCGCGCTGACAATTCCGCCCCGCTGACAAAGGTCGGAGCGCCTACAATCTTGGCTGAATTTGGGGCTATCTGTAGCTTTGGCAACTGCTTTGATACCGGAAAGGTCTCAACAAAAAACCAGACCCATATCGTGATCTGCAAACCGGTAAAGCCGACGGAAGCCACCGAAAAGCAGCAGGCGTTTATGATGGGGAACTACAGCTATTCAGGCGCACCGGCAGTCTATCGCGGTGACGGTCTGGCTTTTCTTTTCTCCGGGCAAAGCCTTTACGGTGCGTTCGTGGAGGATGGCGGAGCTACCCCTACCAATATGATCAACTACTTCAGCGCAGCCTATGACGCCTCAAAATGGGCAGCATTTGTTTCGCTGGTCGACGGTGATAACGGTATCGCACGCATTGGCGGACGCCAGGGCGGCGCGCTTGCATGGCAGAACTCGCGCGCGTTGACCAACAGGACTGCATATGCAGATCGCACAATCCGCATCGGTTCTCATCATGCGCCCGCAGCCTATCCGGCGGGAGCGGCTATTACAATGGGACTGGAGCTGATTTTCGAGGCTGCACTGACGCAGGCACAGGTTGCATCGGTTATCGATAGCGTTAGTGAGTATCTCAATGCAGCCTGGGGGATCTCTGATCTCTGAGGGGAAAACATGGTCACGAAATATCACGCAATAATGACAAGTCGGGGGGCGGAAAAGCTCGCCGCCGCGGCTCTGACAGGGGAAACCGTAGGCTTTTCGCATATGGCTGTTGGCGATGGCGGCGGAGCGGCGACAGTACCCGATGAGAGCCAGACGGGTCTGGTTAATGAAGTTTATCGCGCCCCCCTGAATCGCCTGGTCATTGCCGACACTGGCGCGAACATCATTCGCGCCCAAATGATCATCATGCCTCAGATTGGCGGTTTCTGGCTGCGCGAGGCGGCACTTTATGACGAAGACGGGGACTGTCTGGCGGTTGCCAGCCTGCCTGAGTCATACAAACCCCAGCTTGCCCAGGGTTCGGGACGACTACAGTCAGTAAATCTCTATATCGGAGTCAGTAACACCTCGGATGTAGAACTGAAGGCTGACCCGTCCGTCATTCTGGCAACCGTAGAGGAGGTTAATCGCGCTAAGGAGGAGGCAAAAGACTATGCCGATCAGGTTGCAGGACAGCTTGATACGGATATTCAGCAGGCTATTACCGCCGCTCTTACAGCGGCAAAGCGTGAATTCTGGGAGGACGATAACCCTGTGGGTACGACGCGATTTTTTAATCAGAACGTCAACCCGAATGAAAAATGGCCCTGGTCAGAATGGGTATACACCGGTGAAAATAAAACGATCCGGGTGGCAAAAGCAGACGGCTCAAACGTAGGGAATACCGGCGGAAGCGATACTGTCACAATCCAGCAGGCTAACCTGCCAGCTGTGCAGGTTAATGTCAGTGGCGAAACCAGCGAACTCCCCGGGCAGGAACTGATCACCAGGGAGGCAGGACGGCATAAACACAAAGGCGGAATGCTCGCCCCGGGTGAGGTCTGGGATGATAATTACATAGTTGGTTCGGATAACGACAGCCGCCGCACACGAAATTATACGGATGAGGTGGCCGATCATAGCCATATTGTGGACTTGCCAGCCCATAAACACACGACCACTGGCAAAACCGATAACCTCGGTGAGGGCAAATCGTTCAGCGTGGTGGAATCTCACACGCTGCTGATGTGCTGGAGCCGCGTTGCCTGATAAATCCCGGTATCAGTCTGCCCCGATAAGGGGCTTTTTTCTGTCTGCGGTTGTGCCATTGACGGTACAACGGCCATCAACGGCTTGCGGTGAATGATTTCCCTACCATGGGTGAACCCCTAAACAGGAGATTCATTCATGGCGCAAGACTATCACCACGGCGTGCGTGTTGTTGAAGTTAACGACGGCACCCGCTCTATCACGACGGTGAGCACGGCGATTGTGGGCATGGTATGCACCGGCGATGATGCCGATGCCTCTGTGTTCCCGCTCAATAAGCCGGTTCTGCTTACCGATGTACTGACCGCCAGCGGCAAAGCGGGCGAGTCCGGCACGCTGGCCCGCTCACTGGACGCCATCGCCGACCAGGCAAAACCCGTCACCGTTGTGGTGCGTGTTGCCCAGGGCGAAACCGAAGCGGAAACCACCTCCAATATCATCGGCGGCGTAACCGCTGACGGTAAGAAAACGGGCATCAAAGCGCTGCTTTCGGCACAGTCGCAGCTGGGCGTGAAGCCGCGCATTCTTGGCGTGCCGGGCCATGACACGCAGGCTGTTTCCACTGAACTGTTAAGCGTGGCGCAGAGCCTACGCGGCTTTGCGTACCTGTCTGCCTACGGTTGTAAAACCGTGGAAGAAGCGATTGCCTACCGCGAAAATTTCAGTCAGCGAGAAGGGATGCTGATCTGGCCTGATTTCATCAACTTTGACACGGTGCTGCAGGCGGACGCGACTGCTTACGCCACTGCCCGCGCGCTGGGTCTGCGTGCCAAAATCGACGAGCAGACCGGCTGGCACAAAACCCTGTCTAACGTGGGCGTCAACGGCGTAACCGGCTTGTCTGCGGATGTGTTCTGGGATCTGCAGGACCCGGCAACCGATGCCGGACTGCTGAACCAGAACGACGTCACCACCTTGATCCGCAAGGATGGTTTCCGCTTCTGGGGTTCCCGCTGCCTGAGCGATGACCCGTTATTCCAGTTTGAAAACTACACCCGTACCGCGCAGGTGCTGGCAGACACCATGGCGGAGGCGCATATGTGGGCGGTGGACATGCCGCTTAACCCTTCGCTGGCTCGCGACATTATCGAAGGTATCCGCGCCAAAATGCGCAGCCTGGTAAATCAGGGCTACCTCATCGGCGGTGATTGCTGGATTGATGACAGTGTGAATGACAAAGACACGCTGAAAGCCGGGAAACTCTGGATCGACTACGACTATACGCCAGTGCCGCCACTGGAAAACCTGATGCTGCGCCAGCGCATCACTGACCGTTACCTGGTGGATTTCACCACCCGCGTAAGCGCATAAGGGGGACCCATGGCCTTACCACGCAAGTTAAAACACCTGAATATTTTTAACGCCGGTAACAACTGGATGGGCATTGCTGAATCCGTCACCCTGCCGAAATTCACCCGCAAGCTGGAAAACTACCGCGGCGGCGGCATGCCCGGTTCAGTCGGTATTGATCTGGGGCTGGATGATGGCGCGCTGGATACGGAAATGACCATCGGCGGTACGGAGGCGCTTCTGTTTAAACAGATGGGCAAAGCCACGGTGGACGGCGTGCAGCTGCGCTTTACCGGGTCTATTCAGCGCGACGACACCGGCGAAGTTCAGGCCGTTGAGCTGGTCGTCCGTGGGCGCCACAAAGAGGTGGACTCCGGCGAGTGGAAAACCGGCGAAAGCAATTCCACCAAAGTCAGCAGCGTTAACTGTTACGCGAAGCTGACCATTAACGGTGAAGTGCTCTATGAGGTCGATGCGATCAACATGATTGAAGTTGTTGATGGTGTTGACCTGATGGAAGAACACCGTAACGCCATCGGTCTGTAATTTTTTCCTGGCGCGCGAGGTCGCGCCAGCCAACCCATAACAGGAAAAGAGCATGAGTGAGAAAACAGAAGCAACGGTGAAACTGGATAGCCCGATTAAGCGCGGTGATACCACGATTACGGAAATTGTGCTGCGTAAGCCGCAATCCGGCGCGCTGCGCGGTACGCGACTGCAGGCGGTGATGGAGATGGACGTGGCCTCTATGATGACCGTGATCCCCCGCATCTCCACACCAACGCTGACCCCGCAGGAAATGGCGGACCTCGACCCGGCAGACCTGGCCGCGATGTCTGTCGAGGTGGTCCTTTTTTTGTTGCCGAAGTCGGCACTTGCCGATTTGCCGACAGCCTGACGGTAGATGACCTAGTGGCGGATATCGCCACGATCTTTCACTGGCCGCCGTCCGTCACTGACGTTATGCCGCTGACGGAAGTGCTGGAGTGGCGGCACAGAGCGATAATGCGTAGCGGGGCCAGCGATGAGTGATAAAAACCTGCGCCTGCAGGTGGTTCTGAATGCGGTTGATAAACTCACCCGCCCTTTAAAAAATGCGCTGGCTGGCTCGAAGGAGCTGGCCTCCGGCATCCGGCAGACCCGTGATCAGCTTAAACGGCTTAACGACGCGGGGAGCCAGTTAAAATCTTTTGATCAACTCTCACAGAGCCTGAACCGGACCAGCAACGAGCTGGACCAGGCGCGGCTGCGTGCGCAGATGATGACGCGCGAGCTGGCAGCGCTCGAATCCCCCACGAAAAAACAGACGCAGGCGCTTGAGGCGCAATGGCGCGCCGTATCACGCCTGGAACAAAAGCAGGGGCAGGAAACGCGGCAGATGGCGGCAGCCAGGGCGGAGCTGTACCGCCTCGGCATCTCTGCGGGCGGTGGCGCCCGTGAAACGGCCAGAATTACCCGCGAAACGGATCGCTATAACCAGCAGCTGGCAGAGCAGGAGCGGCGCTTGCGAGACGTGGGCGAGCGCCAGCGTAAGCTGAATGCGATCAGGGCCAAAGCTGACAAGATGCGCGACGTGCGTAACAGCCTGGCGGGGAACGGGGCCGGGATGATGGCGGCCGGGGTGACAACGGGCGCGACGCTAACGGCGCCCATTCGCGCTTACTCGGAATCAGAGAACGCGGCTAACCAGCTGGCAGGCTCCATGATGGGGCCGGGCGGAAAGGTAGCGCCGGAGTTTGCGAAGCTAAACAAGCTGGCAATCGCCCTGGGTGACCGGCTGCCCGGCACCACGGCAGACTTTCAGAACATGATGACCATGTTACGCCGTCAGGGCATGTCTGCGCAGGTCATCCTGGGCGGGCTGGGTGAGTCGGCGGCGTACCTCGGCGTACAACTGCAGATGGCACCAACGGATGCCGCAGAGTTCGCTGCGAAACTGCAGGACGCCACGCAGACCACCGAAAAAGACATGATGAGCCTGATGGATGTGATCCAGCGGGGTTATTACGCGGGCGTTGACCCCGGCAATATGCTGCAGGGTTTTTCGAACATTGGTAGTGCAATGGATATTATCCGTCAGAAGGGATTGGGGGCAACGAAGGTATTTGCACCATTGCTGGTGATGGCGGATCAGATGGGGATGGCTGGCGAGTCAGCAGGGAATGCCTACCGTAAAATATTCCAGGCTGTCATGGATACCAAAAAAGTTAATAAAGCCAATGCCTCAATTAAAGGATCAGGGGTCAAATTAGACTTTACTGATGGAAAAGGGGAATTTGGTGGACTGGATAAACTATTTTCCCAGCTTGATAAGTTAAACAAACTAAATACAGAGCAAAGGCTTGCGACGCTTAAAGCGGTATTTGGTGACGATGCCGAAACGCTAAAGGTATTGAATAACATGATTACCAAAGGGATGTCTGGTTATCGTGAAACAGTAGCGAAGCTGGAGAATCAGGCAACCCTGCGCGAGCGCGTCGAAGCGTCTCTTAATACCCTGGGCAACAAATGGGAAGCCGCTGGCGGCTCCTTTACCAACGCCATGGCAAGCATCGGCGAAACCGTCGCACCGGTACTTAAAGAAATTGCTGACTGGCTGGGTAATCTGGCGTCAGCACTGGATGGTTTTGTTAAGCGGCATCCGCAACTAACGGCAGCGCTGTTTAAGATTGTGGCGGTGTTTGCGGTTGTCGCTACTGCTGCAGGCGTGTTGTCGCTGGCTCTGGCGTCCATTCTGGGACCGATGGCGGTGCTGCGGGTGAGTGCTGGGGTTCTGGGAATTAAGTTTGCCTCCGCTTTTGGTCTGATAAAGCAGGTGATTGGTGGTGCGGGCCAGGCGGTCCTCTGGTTAGGTCGGTTGATGATGGCTAATCCCATTCTGGCGATAGTTGGCCTGATTGCGATGGGAGCCATCTATATCTGGCAGAACTGGGAAACGCTGGGGCCGAAGTTTAAAGCACTGTGGGATGCCATCACGTCAGGGGTGTCAGTAGCCTGGGCTGTGATCAAGCAGACCATAAGCAGCAAATGGGATGAAATTCTGAGTGATGTAGCCGCGATGCCCGCAAAATTTAAAGCGGTGGGCGGGGCGATCATTGACGGCATCCTGAGCGGTATCAATGAGAAATGGGAAACGCTTAAGAGCAAGCTGGCATCGGTCAAAAGCTACCTGCCGGACTGGATGACCGGCGGCGATAATTCGCAGGGCGCCTCACCGCAGAAAAAGACCCCAGGATTTTTCGCGGGGATGTATGACAGCGGTGGTTATATTCCACGTGGGCAGGTGGGTATTGCTGGCGAGAATGGCCCGGAGCTGATTAACGGTCCGGCCTATGTGACCAGCCGCAGGAGGACGGCCGCGCTGGCGTCCGTTGTCGCCGGAATGATGGGGGGAGCAATGCCAGCAGAGGCCGCCCCGCTTCATCCGATGAGCCTGCCGGCGGCCTCATATCGCCCTGCAGCTGAGAAACCAGCAGGTACGCGGCCGGTGTTCCACTTTGAAACCCAGGCTCAAATTATCATCCAGGCGCTGCCGGGGCAGAGTGCGCAGGATATTGCGCAGGAGGTAGCGCGACAGATTGATGAGCGCGAGCGTCGTATGAGGGCTAAGGCCCGCAGCAATTTCAGTGATCAAGGGGGATACGATTCATGATGATGGTCCTGGGCTTGTTTGTGTTTCAGCTGCGCACGGTTCCCTATCAGCAACTGCAGTATCAGCGGAACTGGCGCCATGTGACCAACAACCGCGTTAATCGCCGTCCGACAACGCAATTTTTGGGGCCAGATAACGATCAGCTGACGCTCTCCGGCGTCCTCATGCCGGAAGTGACCGGCGGCCGGTTGTCGTTGCTGGCGCTGGAGCTGATGGCAGAGCAGGGGAAGGCGTGGCCGCTGATCGAGGGCGGTGGGACTATCTACGGCATGTATGTGATTGAGAGCCTTAACCAGACGAAAACGGAATTTTTCGCCAGTGGAGAAGCCAGGAAAATAGAGTTTTCGTTGGGGCTTAAACGGGTGGATGAGTCCCTGTCTGAAATGTTCGGCAGTCTGAGTGATCAGCTTAGCAGTCTGCAGGATTCTGCCGCCGCCGCAGTAGGGAACATCAGATCCACGGTAGGAGGGTTGCTGCAGTGAGCGAGATGGCTGATTTACTCAACCTCGGAAGCAAGACCCCGGCCTTTCGGATCGTGATTGAAGGGAAAGATGCCACGCAGACGCTGGATAAACGTCTGCTGGGTATGACACTGACCGACAACCGCGGATTTGAAGCTGACCAGCTTGATCTGGAGCTGGACGACGCCGACGGCCTGGTAATTATGCCGCGTCGTGGCGCAGTGATTTCTCTGGCGCTGGGATGGAAAGGCGAGCCGCTGTACTCAAAAGGAAAGTTTACCGTTGATGAAATAGAGCATAGCGGCAGCCCGGACAGGCTGACAATCCGTGCCCGTAGTGCTGATTTCAGGGAAACGCTGAATGTCCGGCGTGAGAAGTCCTGGCACAAAACGACGGTGGGCGATGTGGTGAAAGATATTGCCGCACGGCACAGCCTTAAAGTTGCTATAGGAAATGATGTTGCTGCGATGGCGCTGGATCACCTGGACCAGACCAACGAAAGCGACGCCAGCTTTTTAATGAAGCTGGCGCGGCAGTATGGCGCGATTGCCTCAGTCAAGGACGGTAATCTGCTGTTTATCCGGCAGGGGCAGGGGAAAACAGCAAGTGGTAAACCGTTGCCGGTCATCACTATTACCCGTAAGGACGGAGACAGTCACCGGTTTAGCCTGGCTGACAGGGGAGCATATACGGGTGTTATCGCTCACTGGCTGCATACCAGGGAACCGGAAAAAAAAGAAACTGCAAAGGTGAAGCGCCGCCGGAGGACGACAAAACCCAAAGAGCCGGAAGCAAAGCAGGGGGATTACCTGGTCGGAACGGATGAGAACGTGCTGGTTCTGAACCGTACCTATGCGAACCGCAGTAATGCAGAACGGGCAGCAAAAATGAACTGGGAGCGGCTGCAGCGTGGTGTGGCGTCATTCTCTCTCCAGCTGGCAGAAGGCCGCGCGGATCTCTATACGGAAATGCCCGTTAAGGTTAGCGGCTTTAAACAGCCCATTGATGATGCGGAATGGACCATCACAACATTGATGCACACGGTGAACCCGGATAGCGGGTTTACAACCAGTATCGAACTGGAAGTGAAGATTGATGATTTAGAAATGAGCTGATGAGGTTCACAAAATGGAAGTTATGTGTATCATTATGTGATTGAAATGTGCGGGGTGGGAGATAAATGTAATGATGAATTGTCCAAAGTGCGGCCACGCGGCGCATACACGGAGTAGCTTTCGGGTAACGGATCAGACAAAAGAGCGTTACTGTCAGTGCCAGAACATTAATTGCGGAACCACCTTCATCACTCATGAAACCGTAGTGCGTTACATCATGACACCTGGAGTTATTGATAATGCCCCGCCGCACCCCACTGCCGCCGGGCAGGGGCATATGAATTTCTGACAAACTAACCCGCTTAGGCGGGTTTTTTTTTGAGGATTGCAAAAATGCTGCTGCCATTTTGCTGCCATTAGTGTTTATGATATGAAAAAGCCACCTCTCGCGAGGTGGCTTAGTATATGATTTTAAAGCTAAAATTTGGTGGCCCCTGTTGGGTTTGAACCAACGACCAAGCGATTATGAGTCGCCTGCTCTAACCACTGAGCTAAGGGGCCGTGGCGAAGGATTATAAAGTAACTGTTCCCCGCAATCCAGCCTAAAACGCACGCCTGCTGTTTTTATAAACAACGCATTTTCAATCCTTTATAATGACCTTTTAGGTATTGAGCTGGGGAAAACATGATTAACGATATTTTGGCGCCGGACCTGAGGGTCGTTTTTTGCGGTATCAATCCGGGGAAGTCTTCCGCCCATACCGGTTTTCATTTTGCCCATCCGGGAAATCGCTTCTGGAAGGTGATTCACCAGGCCGGCTTTACCGACCGTCTGCTGAAGCCCGAGGAGGAACTTCAGCTGCTGGATACTCGCTGCGGGATCACCATGCTCGTCGAGCGCCCAACGGTGCAGGCCAGCGAGGTCGAGCTGCTGGAGCTCCGAGACGGTGGCCGGGAGCTGGTCAGGAAAATGGAAGAGTATCAGCCGCGTGCGCTGGCGATCCTCGGTAAACAGGCCTTTGAGAAAGCGTTTCAGGCGCGTGGCGTAAAATGGGGCAAGCAGCAGGTGACCATTGGCGCGACGGAAGTGTGGGTGCTGCCGAATCCCAGCGGCCTCAACCGGGCGACGCTGGATAAGCTGGTGGAGGCCTACCGGGAACTCGACGAGGCGCTGGCCACGCGAGGGCTATAATGAGCTGCGGACGACTCCGGGGGGTTGGTCGTCGCGTAGCCGCGCTGGCTAAAGTCCGTGGCTTTAGCCAGCTTTTACATTATCGCTAACATTCCCTTTTTCTATCATTAATAATATTGAGTCAAAAGCGAAGTCGAGAAAGGATTTTCGGTCTTTCTCAAGGTGACGTAAAAAATAGGATTCTCTATGCGAGGATTTTTCCACGAGTCCGGTCAGGCAGAGCCAGAACAGCATTGTGACGTCCGCGGCGGAAGCATTCAGCCCGATCTCTTTTTTTTCGGCGGCGCCGGTGATTTGCGCGGCGATAATATGGTTTATCTGTTCACCAATCATAGAGATACTCTTCAACGCTTTATTGTTTTTAGTGATTTTTTCATAATTCGCGATTTGCCCTGTGATAGCGGGAAAATAGGCAATGCTCGTTTCGTGGAGAGCGATCAGCGCATGGCATAGCTCGCGATAAAACTCGCGGAATGAATTTTGCCGACTGGCTATTTTTATCACCTCCTGATAGAAACGCTCCATTCCCTCCAGGATAAGATGATCCAGAATGTCTTTTTTATTTTCAAAATAGGTATAAAGCGTTGTTTTGCTAAAACCCGCTTCATGGGCGATCTCATCCATGGTGGTACTTTCTATTCCGCGGTTGAGAAATAAGGTATTAGACGTGGTTAAAATAACCTTTCTATTAAAATCAACCAACTGAATTTTACGCTTGCTATTCATTTAATTTCCCTATGATTTATCTTCCGTTTTATGCTCTCCGGGCCATCCATAAACCCATGGTACAAACGTAAAACGATGAGTCCAGTTGTTTATATGCCGATAAAGAAGTAATTAAGAATATAGCCTGAATGTATTTTTAGGGGTTTTCGAATGGGGTTTTAATATTTCTTAAATAAATATGTTTTGTTCAGACATAAAAAAAGCCAGTCATATGACTGGCTTTTTGCGGCACGCGGCGAAATTAATCGTCGAGGAAGCTACGCAGCACTTCAGAGCGGCTTGGATGGCGCAGTTTACGCAGCGCCTTCGCTTCGATCTGACGAATACGTTCGCGGGTAACGTCGAACTGTTTACCCACTTCTTCCAGCGTGTGATCGGTATTCATGTCGATACCGAAGCGCATACGCAGGACTTTCGCTTCACGGGCGGTCAGGCCAGCCAGAACGTCATGGGTGGCGGCGCGCAGGCTCTCGGTGGTGGCAGAGTCCAGCGGCAGCTCGAGGGTGTTATCCTCGATGAAATCTCCCAGATGCGAATCTTCATCGTCGCCAATTGGCGTTTCCATGGAGATCGGCTCTTTGGCGATTTTCAGCACCTTACGAATTTTATCTTCCGGCATCAGCATACGCTCGGCCAGCTCTTCCGGCGTCGGCTCGCGGCCCATCTCCTGCAGCATCTGGCGGGAAATACGGTTGAGTTTGTTGATCGTCTCAATCATATGCACCGGAATACGGATGGTGCGCGCCTGGTCTGCGATAGAACGGGTGATCGCCTGACGGATCCACCAGGTTGCGTAGGTGGAGAACTTGTAGCCGCGGCGGTATTCAAACTTATCAACCGCTTTCATCAGACCGATGTTGCCTTCCTGGATCAGGTCGAGGAACTGCAGACCGCGGTTGGTGTATTTCTTGGCGATCGAGATAACCAAACGCAGGTTCGCTTCAACCATCTCTTTCTTCGCACGGCGCGCTTTCGCTTCACCGATAGACATACGACGGTTGATATCTTTTACCTGCTCAATGGTCAGGCCGGTCTCTTGCTCAATCTGCTGCAGTTTCATCAGGCCGCGCTGAACGTCTTCTTTCACGTCAAGCAGCTTCTCTGACCACGGCTTGTTCATGGCGATGGCCGCATTGAACCAGGTTTCGCTGGTTTCGTTGCCGGTGAACAGAGTGATGAAGTTTTTCTTCGGCATTTTGCACTGTTCAACGCACAGCTTCATGATGATACGTTCTTGAGTACGAACGCGATCCATCATGACACGCATGCTGTTAACCAGATAATCGAACTGCTTTGGCACCAGACGGAACTGTTTGAACACTTCAGACAGCTTGAGGATCTCTTCCTGCGCTGCGGCGTGGCTACGACCTTTCGCTTTGATGGTGTCGCGGGTCAGTTCGTACTGCGTACGCAGCTCGGCGAATTTCTCGCGCGCCAGCTCAGGGTCGATGCTGTTGTCGTCATCGCTGCTGTCGTCGTCTTCTTCTTCATCTTCGTCTTCGTCGTCATCCATCTCTTCCTGAGAGAGTTCAGAACCGACGTGAGTGGCGGTTGGCGCCAGATCTTCTTCAGCGTTCGGGTCGACAAAGCCGGTGATCAGATCGGACAGGCGTGCTTCTTCCGCTTCAACGCGATCGTACTGCTCCAGCAGATAGGTGATCGCTTCCGGGTATTCCGCAACTGAGCACTGGACCTGGTTAATCCCGTCTTCGATGCGTTTAGCGATGTCAATTTCGCCTTCGCGCGTCAGCAGTTCGACGGTACCCATTTCACGCATGTACATGCGCACCGGGTCGGTTGTGCGTCCGATTTCAGACTCAACGCTGGAGAGAACCTGCGCGGCAGCTTCTTCCGCATCTTCGTCGGTATTGTTGTTCGTTTCAGCAAGCAAGAGATCATCGGCATCCGGCGCTTCTTCCATCACCTGAATGCCCATGTCGTTGATCATTTGGATGATGTCTTCGATCTGGTCGGAGTCGACGATATCTTCCGGCAGATGGTCATTGACCTCGGCATAGGTCAGATAGCCTTGCTCCTTACCACGTTGGACAAGAAGCTTCAGCTGTGACTGCGGGTTTTGCTCCATAAGACGGTATCCACACTTAATTCGTTTGATTGGTGTAAGCAGGCGAACTGCCAACATTTAAAGCGAGGGCGTACTTATATTATTGCCGCTGCGCCTCGAGCGGCTGTCGGGGTCTTCCCGAACGATATTCGGCACTTAAGCCGTTAAATACTTCATCCTTCAAGTTGTCTCTGCGTTAGCTACGTTCCCTCATCCTGCCCATGGGCTTATGTTGCCTTCCAGGGGGACGTTCTCTTGCTGCCTTGATACAACTTGAATGATTTAATCTTTCGTTTATTTTTTGGCCAGTTCCTGGCTGATAGTCCAGAGTTCCCGGCGTTCTTCACTGCTTAAACCGTGAGTGCGGTCGCGAGCTATCAACTCTTCTTGCCGCAGTTCCAGCAGTGAATCAAACATATGGTTGAGCGAGTCGGTGAAGGTTTTTTCAGCAATATCCTTATCTGCTATATCGTCCCACATCGACAGTTTTTCAAGGGTTGCGGCTTCATTTGTGCCGCGATATTGCTCTAAAAGCAGTCCGGTAGTCAGGCCCGGCTGTGCCAGGCAGGTGTTAACCAGTTCGCTGAACAAACCAAGTCCAGGCATTTTACGCGGGTCCAGCCCTTCGAGAGGCGGTACCAGCGGGGCCAGGTCCGGGTTTTGTACCAGTAACCCTATCAGTATACGCATGGTCGTGCGTTTTAGCTGCGGAGCGGGGCGCTGGATGCCATTTTCAGACTGTTTTGGCATTAAACGTTCAAGCTGCGCATCATCTAAAATCCCCAGCTTATTGCCTAACTCCTGGCGCAGGTAAATGCGCAGCGTTTCACCCGGCACCTGCGTTATCAGCGGCAAGGCTAACGTACTCAGCTGCGCGCGGCCGTCCGGGGTGCTCAAATCCACCTGCGGTAACAGGCTGTTGAACAAAAACGTGGAGAGCGGCTGAGCCTGCTCCATCCGCGCTTCAAATGCGTCTTTCCCCTCTTTGCGCACCAGCGTATCCGGATCTTCGCCATCCGGCAGAAACATAAAGCGTAGCTGACGCCCGTCGGTCATATACGGCAGCGCCGTTTCCAGCGCGCGCCAGGCGGCATCGCGGCCAGCCCGGTCGCCGTCGTAGCAGCAAACCACCTGATTGGTGACCCGGAACAACAGCTGAATATGGTCAGCTGTCGTCGACGTTCCTAACGACGCAACGGCATAGTTGATGCCGAATTGCGCCAGCGCCACCACGTCCATATAACCTTCGACCACCAGCAGGCGGGACGGTTCAGCATTGTCCTGCTGCGCTTCATAAAGACCGTACAACTGGCGGCCTTTATGGAAAATATCGGTCTCCGGGGAGTTCAGGTACTTCGGCAGGGCGTCACCCAGCACGCGACCACCAAAACCAATCACCCGGCCTCGCTTATCGCGGATGGGAAACATCACCCGTTCGCGGAAGCGGTCGTAACTGCGCCCCTGATCGTTCGTGACCAGCATGCCTGCATCAATCAGCGACTGGCGATTTTCTTGATTACCGCCAAAACGTTTTAAGACGTTATCCCAGCCGGGAGGGGCGTATCCAATCGCAAAGCGCGTAATGATCTCACTGCTTAAGCCGCGTTTTTCCAGATACTGGCGCGCGGGGTCGGCGGCGGGTTGCATCAGAGACTGTTGATAAAACGTGTTCAGACCATCCATCAGCTGATAGAGATTTTGCCGCTGATGGCGCTCGATCTGGCTGGGTCCGCTACCTGCTTCATACGGCACGTCAAGATTATGCATGGCGGCCAGCTCTTCGACGGTTTCCACGAACTCGAGCTTGTCGTAGTTCATCAGGAAGTCGATAGCGTTGCCGTGCGCACCGCAGCCGAAGCAGTGGTAAAACTGTTTTTCACCGTTGACGGTGAAAGAGGGGGTTTTTTCGTTATGGAACGGACAGCACGCGTGATAATTCTTGCCCTGCTTTTTCAGCTTTACCCGGGCATCGATCAGATCGACGATGTCGGTGCGCGCCAGCAGGTCATTGATAAATACTCGTGGGATTCGTCCAGCCATATGCCCCGTTTTATACACTTGAGCCTTCAGCTTGCCTCTGCGTCGGCTGAGTTCGTTCACCCCTGCCACTTACTTGAGTAAGCGCCGGGACTCACTCCCTTGCTGCCTGAGAGCATCCTGAATGGTGTAGTGTATATGCTAATGCATAAACGAAAATAAGCCGCGCATTCCTTTCGGAAGCACGGCCTTACAACTACAACTCGGTCTGAATTGAGAGCCTGGCTCCCAACAGATTAGTACAGACGAGTGCGGCGTGCGTTTTCGCGAGCCAGTTTCTTCGCGTGACGTTTCACTGCAGAAGCTTTAGCGCGTTTACGTTCGGTAGTCGGTTTTTCATAGAACTCACGACGACGAACTTCCGCCAGAACACCTGCTTTTTCGCATGAACGTTTGAAGCGACGCAGCGCTACGTCGAACGGCTCGTTTTCACGTACTTTAATTACCGGCATGTAACTCTCACCTTTGATAAATTCGGTTTGCCGCTGGCATCAGCGCCAGCTTATTTCAAAATGGTGCGGAATTTTACTGCAATTGCTGCTGCTTTGTAAAGCACCGACGCGATTTTTGAAAGGGACTTTTATAAGGACAGGGAGTATACACGAAGTGAACGCCAGGGGTGAGGAAAGTTTTATACCCGTCGTCTTTCAGCCCGCAGGGGCGTTGGCTTTTGAGTTACGAGTCTCATCCATGAGACTCGCCCTTACGGGCCGTCGTTCCACGACGTTCAAATCTGTTCCTGACAGATTTGTCGCTTACCCCAGTCACGTACTTTCCGTACGCTCCGGGGGATGTGCTGCGTCGCTGCCTTCCCGCGACCTGAAATTCTTAGGGTATACATCAATCCGCATTGGTCCTACACTGCGCGGTATTGAAACGAGGTAAAACTAGCCATGCGTGTACTGGGAATTGAAACATCCTGCGATGAAACCGGCATCGCCATTTATGACGACGAAAAAGGTCTGTTAGCCAACCAGCTGTATAGTCAGGTGAAATTGCACGCTGATTACGGCGGCGTGGTGCCTGAGCTGGCCTCGCGCGACCACGTGCGTAAAACTGTCCCCCTGATTCAGGCGGCGCTCAAAGAAGCGGGGCTGACGGCAAAAGAGATTGATGCCGTTGCGTATACGGCGGGCCCGGGCCTGGTTGGCGCGCTGCTGGTCGGCGCAACGGTTGGCCGATCGCTGGCGTTCGCCTGGAACGTGCCGGCGATCCCGGTACACCATATGGAAGGGCACCTGCTGGCGCCGATGCTGGAAGATAATCCGCCGCAGTATCCTTTTGTCGCGCTGCTGGTTTCCGGCGGCCATACCCAGCTGATCAGCGTCACCGGCATTGGCCAGTATGAACTGCTAGGCGAATCGATTGACGACGCGGCGGGCGAAGCCTTCGATAAGACAGCGAAACTGCTGGGGTTAGATTATCCCGGCGGCCCGATGCTGTCGAAGATGGCCTCCCAGGGCACCGAAGGGCGCTTTGTCTTCCCGCGCCCGATGACCGACCGCCCCGGGCTGGATTTCAGCTTTTCTGGCCTCAAGACTTTTGCCGCGAACACCATCCGCAGCAACGGCGATGACGACCAGACCCGCGCCGATATTGCCCGCGCGTTTGAAGACGCGGTCGTGGATACGCTGATGATTAAGTGTCGCCGCGCGCTGGAACAAACCGGCTTTAAACGGCTGGTGATGGCGGGGGGCGTCAGCGCTAATCGTACGCTGCGCGCGAAGCTGGCGGAAATGATGCAAAAGCGCGGTGGGGAAGTCTTCTATGCCCGTCCTGAATTTTGCACCGATAACGGCGCGATGATTGCCTATGCCGGGATGGTTCGTCTGCACTCCGGGGCGAAAGCGGAGCTCGGCGTCACCGTTCGTCCGCGCTGGCCGCTGGCTGAGCTCCCGGCGGCATAACGTCTGATGTTTCACAGGCCGACGTCCTGTCGGCCTGCCTTCCTGCTTATTCCATACTCTTACATAGCGAACAAATCGCCCCCTGGTGCTTGTGCGAATGCATCACGTCAGGACGTTCGTACTCTTCCCGGCAGCTCAGGCAGCGGTAAACGGTGATCGACGCGTTACCCTGCGCATCGTAGCGCGGCTCGGCAATACCATCATCGTACTGTTTAATGTAATAGCGCCCGCGGGTAGCGATCCCCATGACCGGCGTCATCACGAAAGCCACCACCAGCGCAATCAGCGGCGAGAACGGTGCCAGCGTTTCGCCCAACAGGCCGAAGAAGGCGCTAATCGACAGGCCTGCCGCGAGGGCAAAAGAGACCACGCCTACCGGGTTGACGTTGTAGATCATCCCGCGGCGATACTCCGGCTGCGCCGGCGCCAGCTTCAGCACCCCTTTGTTGAGGGTGATGTCGGTGGCGACCACCACCACCCAGGCGATGGCAAAGTTAGAATAGAAGCCGAGGATCCACGCCAGAGCGCTAAACATGTCGCCTTCCATCAGGGCAAGGGCAATCGTCAGGTTGACGATGACGAAAATAATCCGCCCCGGGTAGCGCTTGGTGGTGCGTGTCCAGGCGCTGGTCCACGCCAGCGAGCCGGAATAGGCGTTGGTGACGTTAATTTTAATCTGCGAGATAACCACCAGCACCACCGCGAGGGTGAGCGCCAGCCAACCGGGGACCAGGTTATCGAAGACGCTGACGAACTGTTGCACCGGTTCGGTGTTGTGCACCGCAGGGAAGCGGGTCAGTAGATAGAAGCCGAGGAAAGCGCCGATAATTTGTTTAATCGCGCCTAACACGACCCAGCCCGGACCGGCGGAGAACACCGCCAGCCACCAACTTTTGCTGTTTTCCGCGGTTTTTGGCGGCATAAAGCGCAGATAGTCGATCTGCTCGCCAATCTGCATGATCAGCGACAGGCACACCCCCGCGCCGAGCATAATGGCGGTTAAATCTACCGTTGCAGCGTTGTTTTTACCGGCGAAGTTCATAAATCCATCCACCAGATCCGGGTCTTTGGCGATAAGCCAGGCCACCGGAACCACCATCAGGACCAGCCACAGCGGCGTCGTCCAGACCTGAAGGCGAGTCAGCGCCTTCATGCCGTAGACCACCAGTGGCAATACCATCAGCGTAGCGATGAGGTAGCCCATCCACAGCGGGATCCCCAGGCCTACCAGCAGCCCCTGCGCCATGATCGAGCCTTCAAGTGCGAAGAAGATAAAGGTAAATCCGGCGAAGATAATGCTGGTGATCACCGAGCCAAAGTAGCCGAAACCGGCGCTGCGGGTGATCAGGTCAAGGTCGATGTTATAGCGCGCGGCGGTAATCGCCAGCGGGATACCGGTAAGAAAAATAACCAGCGCCGCCAGCAGGATCGCGTAAATTGCATTGGTGGTGCCCCACGCCATGCCGATGCTGGCGCCAATAGAAAAGTCAGCCAGATAGGCGATGCCGCCTAAGGCGGTCACCGCCACAACCCCCGGTCCCCAGCGGCGAAAGCTCAGCGGAGCATAGCGAAGGGTATAATCTTCCAGCGTTTCTTTGGAGCCGGAGGCACTGGTTTGCGCAGGTAAATCAGTTTTTATATCCAGTGATGACATAGTCATTCCTTAATGGTTAGGCATGACTGGAATTAGCAAACCTTATGCCACATCGCAGGGCAGGCGCTATCAGGGCTTCATGAAGGGTATGGCTAAAGAGAGGGCAGGGCGTGCACCATCCCGACACCTCTGCGCCGGGATGGTGCAGGGGTTACTTGCCGAGCATGCCTTTGTCTTCGATAAAGGCGATGATATTTTGCAGGCCGTCACCGCTTTTCAGGTTGGTGAAGCTCCACGGGCGTTCGCCGCGCATGCGCAGGGTATCGCGCTCCATCACTTCCAGAGACGCGCCCACGTACGGTGCAAGATCGGTTTTGTTGATCACCAGGAAGTCGGATTTGGTGATCCCTGGTCCGCCTTTGCGCGGGATCTTTTCCCCTTCCGCCACGTCGATCACGTAGATGGTAAGATCCGCCAGCTCCGGGCTGAAGGTGGCGCTCAGGTTATCGCCGCCGCTTTCCACAAAGATGAGATCGAGATTGCCGAATTTCTCGCTCAGCGCTTCCACCGCGGCAAGGTTCATCGACGCATCTTCCCGAATAGCGGTATGCGGGCAGCCGCCGGTTTCGACGCCGACAATTCGTTCAGGCTCCAGGGCACCGGCTTCGGTGAGAATGCGCTGATCTTCTTTGGTATAGATGTCGTTGGTGACCACCGCCAGCTGCCAGGTGTCGCGCATGGCTTTACAGAGGGCTTCCAGCAGCGCGGTTTTTCCGGAGCCGACCGGGCCGCCGACGCCGACGCGCAACGGTTGCTTAATCATGTTCATACCTTCTCCTAAGAACGGAATAATCGGGAATACTGGGTTTCGTGCCGGGCGGAAGCGATAGCCGCAAGCGGCGTCGCCGAACCGAGGGCGTCGTCCGGGGCGGCAAGGGCGCTGTCCATGTCCGCCGCGTAGCGGTCGCACAGGCGCAGAATCAACTGCTGGGCCGCCTGCTGGCCAAATGGCACCAGCTTGACGCCCGCCATCACCGCGCTTTCAATCCAGCTATAGCCAAGGCTCAGGGCCAGGTCAGGAATAGCGATTTGCCAGCGTACGCCGAGCCACGCCATGCCGGTTAGCTGACTTTGCTGGCACAGCTTGCGCCACTCGGGCGGGCAGTCCGGCTGCCAGTCGGCCAGCAGCCGGGTGAAGGCCGCGCCGCGGTTGCGCTCTTCATCGCGCAGCTCGCGAGTTTCCCGGCAGGCGAGAAGATAAGCGGTCCAGCGCCGGGCGCAGGCCAGATCGCCCGCTTCGCAGGCCCGGTAGAGGCGGGCAAACAGCGGCAGGTCGACGGTAAAAAAGCTCTGCTCCATCTGCCGCAGCTGCCAGTGCTCAAAGGCGGCGGTATCTGCTACCCAGCCCGCTTCCACTGCCCACTCCAGCCCCTGGGACCAGCTGTAGCCGCCAACCGGGAGGCTGCTGCTGGCAAGCTGCATCAAGCGCAGACGTTTTTCCGGCGTCGGCATTTAGTGGCTGTGCTCATGATGGTGATGATGGTGATGGCCATGCGACTCGCTGGCGTAGGCACCGGCTTCCGGTTCAAACGGCAGATGCGCGAAATCCACGGCCAGACCAAACTGGCGCAGCATCTCGTCCAGGACGTGATCGTGATGATAGCGCAGCTCGCCGGGCATAATTTGCAACGGTACGTGGCGATTGCCAAGGTGATAGCAGGCCTTCGCCAGCACAAAGGGGTCATCGCAACGTACGACCGAAACGGCTTCATCGGCGGCGATCACTTCAATGAACTCGCTGCCGTTTTCGTTGCTGAGAATATCGCCGCCGCGCAGCAGCAGGCCGCGCGGTAGCAGCAGGCCCGCCTGACGACCATCGTTAAGCGTGACTTTTATGCGGCTTTTTACCCGCACGTCAATCGGCAGAGTAACGCTGGCGGTGGCCTGCGCCGGTGTCTCCACCCGCTGGGTTAAATAAAGCATGTGCGCTCCTTAAAACAGGAAATAACGTTGCGCCATTGGTAGCACGTCCGCCGGTTCGCTGGTAATCAGTTCGCCGTCGATGCGCACCTCGTAGGTTTGCGAATCCACGGTAATATTGGGCAGCAGACCGTTGTGGTGCATATCGGCTTTTTGTACCGCGCGGCAGCCTTTCACCACCGCCGTCGCGCTGTGCAGGTTCAGCCGTTCAGCGATGCCGTTTTCCGCCGCCGCCTGCGACAGGAAGGTCAAACGGCAGCTGTGACGGGCGCTGCCCAGCGCGCCGAACATCGGGCGATAGTGTACCGGCTGCGGCGTTGGGATAGAGGCGTTGATGTCGCCCATCGGCGCCATGGCGATCATGCCGCCTTTAACGATCGTTGCAGGTTTCACGCCGAAGAAGGCCGGGGACCACAGCACCAGATCCGCCAGTTTACCGGCTTCAATCGAGCCGACTTCGTGGGCGATACCGTGGGTCAACGCCGGATTAATGGTGTATTTAGCGATATAGCGCTTCACGCGGAAGTTGTCGTTATCGCCGCTCTCTTCCGCCAGCGGTCCGCGTTGAACTTTCATGCGGTGCGCTACTTGCCAGGTGCGCAACACCACTTCGCCGACGCGCCCCATCGCCTGCGAATCAGACGAGGTGAGGGAGAAGGCGCCGAGGTCGTGCAGGACGTCCTCCGCGGCGATGGTTTCACGCCGAATGCGCGATTCGGCAAACGCTACGTCCTCGGCGATATCCGGGTCGAGGTGATGGCAAACCATCAGCATATCCAGATGTTCGTCAATGGTGTTGACGGTATAGGGCAGCGTCGGGTTGGTCGATGACGGCAAAATATTGGGGTGCGCGCAGGCGGTAATAATATCCGGCGCATGGCCCCCGCCCGCGCCTTCGGTATGGAAAGTATGGATAGTGCGTCCGCCGATGGCCGCCAGGGTATCCTCAACGAATCCGGACTCATTGAGGGTATCGCTGTGCAGCGCGACCTGCACGTCCATTTCGTCGGCCACGGTCAGCGCGCAGTCGATTGCCGCCGGGGTCGCGCCCCAGTCTTCATGAATTTTCAGGCCGATAACCCCGGCCGCGACCTGCTCACGCAGCGCGTCGGGATTCGAGCCGTTGCCTTTACCCAGCAGGCCAATATTGACCGGCAGGCTGTCCGCTGCCTGCAGCATCCGCGAGATGTACCACGGCCCGGGCGTGCAGGTCGTGGCGTTGGTGCCTGCCGCCGGGCCGGTCCCGCCGCCGATCATGGTGGTAACGCCGGAGACCAGCGCTTCTTCCGCCTGCTGCGGACAGATCCAGTGAATATGCGTATCGACGCCGCCGGCGGTGACGATCTTGCCTTCCGCCGCAATAATTTCCGTGGCCGCGCCGATAGGGATCGTGACGTTGGGCTGAATATCCGGGTTGCCGGCTTTGCCGATCGCGAAGATCCGTCCGTCTTTGACGCCGATATCGGCTTTGACGATCCCCCAGTAATCGACGATCAGGGCGTTGGTCAGCACCAGATCCACGCACTCGGCGGAAAGCATCTGTCCTTGTCCCATTCCGTCGCGGATCACTTTACCGCCGCCAAATTTGACCTCTTCGCCGTAGGTGGTCAAATCATCTTCGACTTCGATCCACAGCTCGGTGTCAGCCAGGCGAACTTTATCGCCGGTGGTAGGGCCGAACATGTCAGCATAGGCCTGACGTGATATTTCACTCATCATTTGCCTCCAGCGCGCCCATCACCTCACCGCGAAAACCGTACACCGCGCGGGTTCCGGCCAGCGCCACCAGCTCCACCTCGCGTTTTTGGCCCGGCTCGAAGCGTACTGCGGTGCCGGCGGCGATATTCAGGCGATAGCCGGTCGCCTGCTGGCGATCGAACTTCAGCGCCGGGTTGACCTCGGCGAAGTGGTAATGCGAGCCGACCTGAATCGGTCGGTCGCCGTGATTTTCAACGATAATGCAGCAGGTGGCGCGGCCGACGTTAATCGCTATCTGGCCGGGTTTTACCTGATATTCTCCTGGGATCATCGCGCTACCTCAGATTATCGGGTTATGGACGGTAACCAGCTTCGAGCCGTCCGGGAAGGTGGCTTCGACCTGGATATCGGGGATCATTTCCGGCACGCCTTCCATGACCTGATCGCGGCTCAGGACGTGGCGCCCCTCTTCCATCAGCTCGGCGACGCTTTTGCCGTCGCGCGCACCTTCCATAATAAAGGCGCTAATCAGGGCCACGGATTCGGGATAGTTGAGCTTCAGGCCGCGGGCCAGGCGACGCTCCGCCACCAGCGCGGCGGTGAACAGCAACAGCTTGTCTTTTTCTCGGGGTGTCAGTTCCATAGCGTTCTCTTAAGTCAGCCAGATTCGGGGAAGTACCGGAGATTTGCCGGTCAGGTGCGGGCGCATAAATTGCCAGATATCGCGCATCGCCCGCTGGCAACGCAGATTATCGTCACTTAGAAAGCGTACCGTCAGCAGGCCGTCGGTGAGCGTCGCGCCGGCGTATTTTGCCAGCGGCGTAAGTTTTTCGCGTACGCCTTCCAGCAGCGTTTCGTTCGCCGGGTAGAACAGCATCGTTCCCACCCACGGCTGCTGCGCGACGCAGGCCAGCTGTCCATCGGCCAGGCTCAGGCGCTCAATCAGCAGCGGAGAGCCGTCGACCCACACCTCCAGGCGATTGGCAAGCGCGCCGTGGCTAAAGGCTTCGCCGATGACCGGCCGGCCAAGACACAGCAGGTCCCAGGCCAGCAGCGTGCTGGAGGCGGCGAGATGAAATGCGGTATGCAACGAGGCGTTGGCGCCGGGAAAGAAGATCGCGTCCTGCGGCAGCCACTCGAGCGTCGAGTTTTCGGCCAGCGTCAGGGTTTGCTGAAGCCGCGCCTGCGCGCCGCTGCTGCGATAAAACTTGCTGGCGCCGGGCATAGTTATCAGCGTATGGCAATCGGGATCAATGGTCGCGCTAATGGTGAGCTCATCGCCGCCGACGATGCCGCCGGGCGGATGAAGCAGATAGAGATGGCAGGTCTCTTCTTCGGGGTAAAACGGGCGCTGAACGGTGAGGGGACCGACATGACGACGGGAGGCGAGCGTGGTTTTCCCGCCGAGAAATTGAAACTGGAGGTCCAGCGAGGCCTGCCAGCCTTTTTTATTCTGTGGTAACACGGTGCCGTGCAATGTCGCGCCCCTGCAAAATCAAGATAAAACAGCAGCGAAGAGTATTGATCGGGGGCTAACCATCCCGGTCATATGAAAAGCTTATGCCCGTCATACTTCGGGCCATGGCCGCGTTGGCAACGGGCTACTCGGCCCATCCATGGGCCTCGCCCTGGCGGGCCGTCGCAAGCGACGTTCAAATCTGCTCCCGGCAGATTTGTCGCTCGCCCGAATCACTGACTGGAGTAAGTTCATCGGTACTCACTCACTTGCCGCCTTGCCGCGAGTTGTGGCGAAGCAAAGGCTATTTCTGCTCCGGCGCTTTTTTCTTCTTTTTGAAACGAGACCAGATGCGGGTTTCCTGACGACGCCACAGACGCTGTATGTTGTCGTGATGGCGCAGCAGAATCAGGCAAGACAGCATCGAAACGGGGAAAGTGTACTGCGGTTTGAACCACCAGACATAGAAGGGCGCAATCAGCGCGCTCACGATGGCCCCAAGAGAGGAGTAGCCGCTAAGTAGAATCGTCAGCAGCCAGGTTCCGGCCATCACGCCGGTAAGATCCCAGCCGATAGGAGCAATGGCGCCGAAGGCGGTCGCCACGCCTTTGCCGCCGCGAAAGTTAAAAAATACCGGCCAGATATGGCCCACGCAGGCGGCGATCGCCACCAGGCCGAGCCAGAACGGCGTCAGGCCTAACGCCCACGCGCCCCAGACCGGCAGCATGCCTTTCAGTACGTCAAAAATAAGCACCGCTACGGCTGCGCCTTTGCCACCAATTCGCAGGACGTTTGTCGCCCCTGGATTGCCGGAGCCGCTGTCGCGGGGGTCGGGAAGGCCAGCGAGGCGGCAAACGAGAATGGCGCTGGAGATTGAGCCGCAGAGGTAGGCGAGGATAACCAGTCCAGGCGCGATTGCACTCATCAGCTGTTCCATTTAGAAAGAGTTGGTTTATCCCCAGCGCCGTCGGCGCGCTGGCCCGCCCGGACGCATCGCAATGCCATGCGCCTGGAGCCTTGCCGCGTCGCGGTCTTACTGCAACGCAAATTATTTAGGGGATGTCTTTGCATCTGTGGATAATACGCATAATTGGCCAGAAGTGGTATCCGGTTTAGTCAAAAAGCAGGCGGGTCGTGATGGATATTGTATTTATAGAGCAACTTTCGGTAATCACCACGATTGGTGTTTACGACTGGGAACAAACCATCGAACAGAAGCTGGTGTTCGATATCGAAATGGCGTGGGATAACCGTAAAGCGGCGGCCAGTGATGATGTCAACGATTGCCTCAGCTATGCTGATATCAGTGAGCTGGTGATCAACCACGTTGAGGGAGCGCGCTTTGCGCTGGTGGAGCGCGTGGCGGAAGAGATAGCCGACCTGCTGCTGGAAAAGTTTCAATCACCATGGGTACGTATTAAAGTCAGCAAGCCCGGCGCGGTAGCGCGAGCGGCCAACGTTGGCGTCATTATTGAACGTGGCCTTAATCTGAAACAAAACTTTTCAGGTCATACTCGTTAAACAAAGTGTGTTTATACCGGTCATAGAATCCGACCATCAGGCTATGCTATTTGCCGTTTTGTTCCAGAACAGCGCTCGAAATCCTTGCGTACAACCTGTACGCTCATTTTTCTGCGCGCTGTCTGCGGCCAAATAAGCACGCCTGATAGCTCGGTTCTTCGTTCCTGGTTTTTTTCATTTTACTTTTTAAAGGGTTTAATTGGATGAGCGATATACACTCGCTGCTGATAGCGGCAATATTGGGTGTGGTTGAGGGTTTGACAGAATTTTTACCTGTCTCCAGTACTGGTCATATGATTATTGTCGGTCATCTGCTGGGTTTTGAAGGCGATACCGCAAATACTTTTGAAGTAGTGATTCAGCTTGGCTCCATTCTGGCCGTTGTGGTGATGTTCTGGCGCCGTCTGTTTGGCTTAATCGGCATTCATTTTGGCAAAAAGCCTGAACATGAAGGCCAGGGCAGCGGTCGCCTGTCGCTTATCCATATTCTTTTGGGGATGATCCCGGCGGTGGTGCTGGGGCTGATTTTCCACGATACCATCAAGTCGCTGTTTAACCCGATTAACGTGATGTATGCGCTGATTGTGGGCGGCGTGCTGCTGATCGCGGCGGAAGTGCTGAAGCCAAAACAGCCGCGCGCGGTGGGCATTGATGATATGACCTATCGTCAGGCGTTCGTCATCGGCTGCTTCCAGTGTCTGGCGCTATGGCCGGGCTTCTCGCGTTCCGGAGCGACGATTTCCGGCGGGATGCTGATGGGCGTAAGCCGCTATGCGGCCTCTGAGTTCTCGTTCCTGCTGGCGGTGCCGATGATGATGGGGGCAACCGTACTGGATATGTACAAGAGCATCGGGTTCCTGAACGCCAGCGATATTCCGATGTTTGCCGTCGGTTTTGTCACGGCGTTTATCGTTGCGCTGATTGCGATTAAAACCTTCCTGCAGCTGATTAAACGTATTTCGTTTATCCCGTTCGCCATCTACCGCTTTATTGTCGCGGCAGCGGTCTACGTGGTCTTCTTCTAAGCGCCCGCCCTCAGTCCCGCGGCTGAGGGCAACGCTTTTCTTTCCAGCGGGCGACGGCCTGAATTCGCCGACGCGTCAGCTCTTCACGAATCTCAACGCCCTGAAAACCTTCGGCAACCACCTCTTTTGTTGAGACCGACCGGGCAACATCCCAGGCTTCCAGCAGCAGGCGTCCCTGCGGATAATCGCAGGCTTCAAAGCCGGTGCGCCCGCGCACGTCGGCCTCGCTGGTTAACGCGATTTGTCTGACACGATGCGGCTTGCGCCAGGCGTCAATATTATCGAACAGCTTGACCAGCGTCTTCGGCTGCAGGATAGGCAGCGTATGAATCAGATCGTGAAATTCGGCGACCAGCTTCGCCAGGTCGCGAATGTCGTTTGGTACTCGCAGGCGGGTGCAGAGCTGCTCGACCAGCTTAACCCCCGCCGGGCCGTGACCATGATGGCGCGGCCAGAGCGCTTTCGGCGTCAGCCCTTTCCCCAGGTCGTGGCATAGGGTGGCAAAACGGACATCCACTTCGGGCGAGAGCATTGCCGCCATGGTGACGGTCATCAGCGTGTGCAGGCCAGTGTCGATTTCCGGGTGCCATTTAGCCGGGGCCGGTACGCCATAAAGCGCGTCGACTTCCGGGAACAGCACCTTGAGCGCGCGGCAGTCGCGTAATGTCTGGAAGAAGACCTGCGGATTGCGGGTGGAAAGGGCGCTTTCCGTCTCTTTCCACACCCGCTCAGGCGTGAGGTGCGCCAGCTCGCCGGCATCGGCCATGGCGCGCATCAGCGCCATGGTTTCATCGGCGATGCGGAACCCCAGATGCGCGTAGCGGGCGGCAAAACGCGCCACGCGCAGGACGCGTAGCGGATCCTCGCTAAAGGCGGGCGAGACGTGGCGCAACAGGCGCTGGCGTAAGTCAGCCTGGCCGCCGTAGGGATCGATAATCTGGCCGTCGGCGTCCTGGGCCAGCGCATTGATCGTCAGATCGCGGCGCAACAGGTCTTGTTCAAGGGTAACGTCGGCTGCGGCATAGCAGGTAAAGCCGGTGTAACCAGAACCTGACTTGCGCTCGGTACGCGCCAGGGCATACTCTTCGCGGCTTTGCGGATGAAGGAACACGGGAAAATCACGGCCTACCTGCTGGTAGCCCGCGTCGAGAAGTTGCTGAGGCGTGGCGCCAACTACGACCCAATCTTTGTCTTTAACCGGTAGCCTTAATAACGCATCTCGTACTGCACCACCGACCAGATAAACCTTCACGCCTTACTCTCCCGTCTTCATTTTCTTACGATGATACGTAAGTCTGGCAGAGAAGACGAATTAGTTCATCCAACGGTCTTTGCGTTTGCGGCTCGGTACCAGGTGCGGCAACACCAGTCCGAGGATCAGGCCGACGCCCAGCACGCCGCCGCCGTACATAAACCACTGCATGATAATGGTGCGCTGTTTGTCATCAAGCTGTAGATTCGCGGCGTTTACCTTTTTCTGCGCGACAACCAGCTCATTTTTCAGCTTTTGGTTCTCTTCTTTCAGGCCGTTAATCACGGCGTCGCTACCGGCGACTTTCTTCTGCATGTCCGCCGTGCGCTGGTTCCAGGTGGTGTCGATGTTGTTGAGTTTGTCGGTCAGGGTTTTGACCTGGTTTTCCAGATCCGGCACGCGGGTGCGCAGGCTGGGCTCGTTGCTCAGCTCTTTCAGGGGGATCCAGGCTGTACGGCCGCTGCCGTCGCGTACCTGAGCATAGTTAGTGCTGTCGTTGGTTTGCAGCACCGCGACTTCTTCCCCAGCGTTGATGGTGCCCACGAGACGATAGTTATCGCCTGGACCGCTGCGCACCCAGGTATTCAGTTCATCTGAAACGTAACGTTTTTCTTCCGCGTGAACCGCCGTGGCGGCGCTCAGCGCCAGCAAAGTCAATGTAATAAGGCGTAATTTAGGCATCAGGTCATCGTTTGGTCATAAAAAGTTGAACGATAGTAGTGGCATCGCCGAAGCGACGCAAAGTTTTCCGCCACAATCGGAATCATCCAGGAGGTGGCCCGGCAAAATGCGCATTGCATGGCGATTCGCCGCAAAATACTATTTACTGACAAGAAATATCGTTGTTAGTTCGCCGCAATTTCCCGGCACAGCATATAAGCGGAAGAATTCAGTCATGGCTCAAGAAATCGAATTAAAGTTTATCGTCGCTCAGGATGGCGTTGACGCGCTGCGTCAGCACCTCAGTACGCTGGAGGCAAAGCATACGCCTGCGGGTCAATTGCTGAATATTTACTATGAAACGGCGGATAACTGGCTGCGCCGCCACGACATGGGGCTACGCATTCGCGGTGACCAGGGGCGCTATGAAATGACGCTGAAAATCGCCGGGCGCGTCGTCGGCGGCCTGCATCAGCGTCCGGAATACAACATTCCGCTGGACACGCCGGAGCTGGCGCTGGAGAAACTGCCGGCTGAGGTCTGGCCGCAGGGGGAACTGCCGGCGGAGCTCGCACAGAACGTACAGCCGCTTTTCAACACCGATTTTGCGCGTGAAAGATGGGTGGTCAAGGAAGGCGACAGCGAAATTGAAATCGCGCTCGACCGCGGCGAAGTGACAGCCGGCGAGCATCAGGAACCGATTTGTGAACTGGAGCTGGAACTGCTGTCCGGTAAAACGCAGGACATTCTGACCCTTGCCCGTCGCCTGCTGGATACCGGCGTACTGCGCCAGGGTAGCCTGAGCAAGGCGGCGCGCGGTTATCATCTGGCGCAGGGCAATGAAGAACGTCCGCTGACCGCGTTAACGATCCTTCGCGTCGCGCCGAAGGCCAGCGTCGAACAGGCGCTGGAAGCGGCGCTGGAAAGCGCGCTCGCGCACTGGCTGTATCATGATGAACTCCTCAATCGCGGCAATGCGAAAGCGAAAGCGGAGATTTTGCACGCTATTGCCCGCGTGCGGCACGCGCTGGTGCTATTTGGCGGTATTGTCCCGCGCAAGGCCACCACGCTGCTGCGTGAGCGTCTGAATGAAGCCGAAACGGCGCTGGCCGAGGCCGAAACGGCCCAGGCGGCGCTTTTCAGCGTGGCGACCGTCAGAGCCAAGCTGACGCTCACCGATCTGCTAGTAAACCGCGGCTGGCGTCCTTTCCTGAACGCTGCCGGGGAGCAGAAAATTGCCGGATCGTTTAAACGCTTCGCGGATATTCAGCTCTCCAGAGCTGCGGCGGAGCTGAAAAACACCTTTCGCCAGCCGTCCGCTGACGGTTATGTCGATCAGCTTCCGCGCCTGACCCGCGAAATTGACACCGTTCAGCTGTTATCCGGAGCCTATCTCGACGTCGCCGGGCCGTGGCTGGAAAACTGGCAAGAGACCCGCCGGGCGATTGCGCATAACGACAGTAGCGTTATCGAATATTTTCGTCGCCAGGCGCTGGCAGCGGAGCCGTTCTGGCTGCATAGTGGAAAACGATAATTTCAGGCCAGGGAGCCCCTAAGATGCCGCTTTCTTCGCAGTTACAGCAGCACTGGCAGACGGTTGTAGACCGACTGCCAGCGGATTTTCCCGTATCGACGTTGAGCGAACGGGCGCAATCGGTTATGGCCTTCAGCGATTTTGTCGAGCAGAGTCTGATCGCGCAGCCGCAGTGGCTGGCGGAACTTGAAAGTTCGCCTCCCGAGGCGCTGGAGTGGCACCACTACGCCGAGTGGCTGCAGGTTCGCCTGGCCGAGGTCAATGATGAGGCCGCGCTGATGCGCGAGCTGCGCCAGTTTCGCCGCTGGATTATGGTGCGCATCGCCTGGGCCCAGGCGCTATCGCTGGTCAGCGAAGAGAGCAGTTTGCAGCAGCTAAGCGCGCTGGCGGAGACCTTAATCGTCGCCGCGCGCGACTGGCTTTACGCCGCCTGCTGTCGCGAATGGGGGACGCCGTGTAATGCTGAAGGTTCAGCGCAGCCGCTGCTGATCCTCGGCATGGGCAAGCTCGGCGGCGGCGAGCTGAACTTCTCCTCCGACATCGATCTGATTTTCGCCTGGCCGGAGCACGGCTCCACCCGCGGCGGCCGTCGTGAGCTGGATAACGCGCAGTTTTTTACCCGTCTCGGACAGCGCCTGATTAAGGTGCTGGATCAGCCCACCCAGGATGGCTTTGTCTACCGCGTGGATATGCGATTGCGCCCGTTTGGCGACAGCGGCCCACTGGTGCTGAGCTTTGCCGCGCTGGAAGATTATTACCAGGAGCAGGGGCGCGACTGGGAGCGCTACGCGATGGTAAAAGCGCGAATCATGGGCGATAACGATGGCGTTTACGCCAGCGAGCTGCGCGCCATGCTGCGGCCGTTTGTCTTCCGCCGCTATATTGATTTCAGCGTGATTCAGTCACTGCGCAACATGAAGGGAATGATCGCCCGTGAAGTGCGCCGCCGGGGTCTGAAGGATAATATCAAGCTTGGCGCGGGCGGTATCCGCGAAGTGGAGTTTATCGTCCAGGTCTTCCAACTGATTCGCGGCGGTCGCGAGCCGATGCTGCAACAGCGGGCCCTGCTGCCGACGCTGGCCGCTATCGAAGAGCTGCACCTGCTGCCGGAAGGCGATGCGCGGAGCCTGCGCGAAGCCTATCTGTTTTTGCGACGCCTGGAAAACCTGCTGCAAAGCATCAACGACGAGCAGACGCAAACCCTACCCCAGGATGAACTTAATCGCGCCCGGCTGGCCTGGGGGATGGGGGCTGCCGACTGGGATACGCTCAGCGCGCGGCTGGCGGAGCAGATGGCCAACGTGCGGCGCGTGTTTAATGAATTGATTGGCGATGATGAAACCCAGTCGCCGGATGAACAGCTTGAAGAGTACTGGCGCGAACTGTGGCAGGACGCGCTGCAGGAGGATGATACCAGCCCGGCGCTGGCGCATCTTGCCGACAGCGATCGCCGCAGCGTGCTGGCGCTGATCGCCGATTTTCGTAAAGAGCTGGACCGGCGCACGATTGGTCCGCGCGGCCGCCAGGTGCTCGACCAGCTCATGCCGCACCTGCTCAGCGAAATTTGTTCGCGCGCCGATGCCCCGGTGCCGTTGGCGCGCATTACGCCGCTGCTCACCGGGATTGTCACCCGCACAACCTATCTGGAACTACTGAGCGAATTCCCCGGCGCGTTAAAGCACCTGATTAGCCTGTGCGCGGCGTCGCCGATGGTCGCCAGCCAGCTGGCTCGCCATCCGCTGCTGCTGGACGAGCTACTGGACCCGAATACGCTTTATCAACCGACGGCCACCGATGCCTATCGCGACGAGCTTCGGCAGTATCTGCTGCGCGTACCGGAAGAGGATGAAGAGCAGCAGCTGGAGGCGCTGCGCCAGTTTAAGCAGGCGCAGCTGCTGCATATCGCTGCGGCCGATATCGCCGGAACCCTGCCGGTGATGAAAGTGAGCGATCACTTGACCTGGCTGGCGGAGGCGATGATTGACGCGGTGGTTCAGCAAGCCTGGCTGCAGATGGTGGCCCGCTATGGGCAGCCGACGCACCTGCACGATCGCCAGGGGCGCGGTTTTGCGGTGATCGGCTACGGTAAACTCGGAGGCTGGGAGCTGGGCTACAGTTCCGATCTCGACCTGGTGTTCCTCCACGATTGTCCGATGGAGGTGATGACCGACGGCGAGCGCGAAATCGACGGTCGTCAGTTTTATCTGCGCCTGGCCCAGCGCATCATGCATCTTTTCAGCACTCGCACTTCGTCGGGCATTTTGTACGAAGTGGACGCTCGCTTACGTCCTTCTGGCGCGGCGGGCATGCTGGTGACTACCGCCGATTCCTTTGCCGATTATCAGCAAAACGAGGCATGGACCTGGGAGCACCAGGCGCTGGTTCGCGCCCGCGTAGTGTACGGCGATCCTGAGCTACAGACGCGCTTTGACGCCATTCGTCGGGATATTCTCACCGCTCCGCGAGAAGGCGAAAAACTGCAAACAGAAGTGCGGGAAATGCGTGAAAAAATGCGCGCTCATCTGGGGAATAAGCATCACGATCGCTTTGATATTAAAGCCGATGCCGGGGGAATCACCGATATTGAATTTATTACCCAGTATCTGGTCCTACGCTATGCCAGTGATAAACCGAAGCTCACGCGCTGGTCCGATAACGTCCGTATTCTGGAACTGCTGGCGCAGAATGACATTATGGACGAGGCAGAGGCGAGGGCGTTAACTCACGCTTACACCACGCTGCGCGATGCGCTACATCACCTGGCGCTGCAGGAGCAGCCGGGGAACGTGGCGCCAGAGGCGTTTAGCCAGGAGCGCGAACAGGTCAGCGCCAGCTGGCAGAAGTGGTTGATGGCTTAACTAAAAAAACGGGTGTGCTATTATCGCGCGCAAAGTTTGCGTCTCGCAGGAGAGAGGAATGAAAGTAACGCTGCCAGAGTTTGAACGTGCAGGAGTGTTGGTGGTTGGCGATGTGATGCTGGACCGCTACTGGTATGGTCCCACCAGCCGCATTTCGCCGGAAGCGCCGGTGCCGGTGGTGAAGGTGGAAAATATCGAAGAACGTCCTGGCGGCGCGGCAAACGTGGCGATGAACATTGCGTCCCTCGGCGCGACCTCTCGCCTCGTTGGCCTGACCGGGATTGACGATGCCGCCCGCGCGTTGAGTAAGGCGCTGGCCGACGTTAACGTGAAGTGCGATTTTGTTTCTGTCCCGACGCACCCGACGATTACCAAACTGCGCGTACTGTCGCGTAACCAGCAGCTGATTCGTCTTGATTTTGAAGAGGGTTTCTCCGGCGTCGACCCGCAGCCGATGCACGAGCGGATTCAGCAGGCGCTGGGTTCCATTGGCGCGCTGGTGCTGTCTGATTACGCCAAAGGCGCGCTGACCAGCGTTCAGACCATGATTAAGCTGGCTCGCGACGCGGGTGTCCCGGTGCTCATTGATCCGAAAGGCACTGATTTTGAACGCTATCGCGGCGCCACCCTGCTGACGCCTAACCTCTCAGAGTTTGAGGCGGTAGCGGGTAAATGTAAGGATGAAGAAGAGATCGTTGAACGCGGGATGAAAATCATCGCCGATTTTGACCTCTCCGCGCTGCTGGTGACCCGTTCCGAGCAAGGGATGACGCTACTGCAGCCTGGGCGGCCGCCGCTGCATATGCCTACTCAGGCGCAGGAAGTTTATGATGTTACCGGCGCGGGCGACACGGTCATCGGCGTGCTGGCGGCAACGCTGGCTTCCGGCAACACGCTGGAAGAGGCCTGCTATTTTGCCAACGCGGCGGCGGGCGTCGTGGTGGGTAAACTTGGTACCTCAACCGTTTCACCTATCGAACTGGAGAACGCGGTACGCGGGCGCTCAGAGACCGGTTTTGGCGTGATGGGTGAAGAAGAGCTGAAGCTGGCGGTCGCCGCGGCGCGCAAGCGTGGCGAGAAAGTGGTGATGACCAACGGCGTGTTCGACATTTTACACGCGGGCCACGTTTCCTACCTGGCGAACGCTCGCAAGCTGGGCGATCGGCTGATTGTGGCGGTGAACAGCGACGCATCAACGAAGCGTCTGAAAGGCGAGTCTCGTCCGGTCAATCCGCTGGATCAGCGAATGATCGTGCTGGGCGCGCTGGAAGCCGTCGACTGGGTGGTCTCTTTTGAAGAGGACACTCCGCAGCGGCTGATTGCAGGCATTCTGCCGGATCTGCTGGTGAAAGGCGGCGACTATAAGCCGGAACAGATTGCCGGTAGTGAAGAGGTGTGGGCAAACGGCGGCGAGGTGCTGGTGCTCAACTTCGAAGACGGTTGCTCGACGACCAATATCATTAAGAAGATCCAGAAAGATAACAAACAGTAATGTGTTCTCTCCGCACTGTAGCGGCGGTATATCCGGGATTATCGCGCTAACCGAGGCGTAACCGGCGATAACGCTGCAACACAGAACAAAAGAGGCCCGCGATCGCCTAATTGCGGGCCTCTTTATATTTAATGACGGCATAAATGATTTGGCTCAATAAATCACCATGTTGGGCGCATTTTTCGTACAAAAAACGTTAAGGTAAGGATAAATACTGAAGTAAGTAAAAAGCATATGACCAATCAGAACACCAACGGCTGAAGGAGTATGCGTATGAAGAATAACGATATGTATTTAATGAAGAATTTTGATTTCCTGGCTCAGAGTTTCGCCAGAATGAACGCACAAGGTCAGCCCGTCGATCTTCAGGCCATTGTTGGCAATATGGATGAAGCGCATCGTGAATGGTTTTGTCAACGCTATGAGCTTTACTGCCGGCAGGCGAACAACGCTATGACGCCAGAAGCGGAGCTGGAGCACTAATCAACTTTCCACCTTACCGATATAACAACGGGCCTTGCGGCCCGTTGCTTGTTTTTACTGCTTCTCTTCAGCGTCTGGTGTCGCCGGCGCGCTCAACGAACGACTTTCCAGATCGTTAAGACGCTGCTCCAGCAGCGCCAGCTTTTCACGCGTGCGCAGCAGCACCTGCGTCTGCACGTCGAACTCTTCGCGGCTTACCAGGTCCAGGCGAGTTAACTGCGACTGGAGCACCTGACGAATTTTTTTCTCCACGTCTTCCCCCAGATCGCGGAGCCCTTTTGGCATCGATTCATGAACCTGACGGGCGATTTGTTCAATTTTTTTCGGGTCAATCATGGTGGTATCCTGCTCTGGTCGGTTATGCGCTCATTGTAGTGCGATCGTCGGTGCCTATAAACCATAAATGTTTGAAGCTTATGCATTGCCGACGATAGTCAATAGCGTTATAGTGACTTTGCTTATTCTCAGGGCGGGGCGAAATTCCCCACCGGCGGTAAATCAACCATAGCGTTGAAAGCCCGCGAGCGCTTTCTGTGAATGCAGAAAGGTCAGCAGATCCGGTGTAATTCCGGGGCCGACGGTTAGAGTCCGGATGGGAGAGAGTAACGGCTCAGTCGGGTTTCTGCCCGCTTGCGTTGACTTTTGCCGCTAAACCGGCGCTCCTAAGACTGCCCTGATTCTGGTAACCATACAATTAATGAGGTTTTTTTTACCATGAATCAGACGCTACTTTCCTCTTTTGGTACCGCTTTTGAACGTGTGGAACACGCTTTAGATGCATTGCGCGAAGGCCGCGGTGTGATGGTACTTGACGATGAAGATCGTGAAAATGAAGGCGATATGATTTTCGCCGCTGAAACCATGACCGTTGAGCAAATGGCCCTGACTATTCGTCACGGCAGCGGTATTGTTTGCCTGTGCCTGACGGAAGATCGCCGTAAACAGCTCGACCTGCCAATGATGGTTGAGAACAATACCAGCGCCTACGGTACTGGTTTTACCGTGACCATCGAAGCCGCTGAAGGCGTGACCACTGGCGTTTCCGCCGCTGACCGTGTGACCACCGTGCGCGCGGCAATTGCCGATGGCGCCAAGCCGTCCGACCTGAACCGTCCTGGCCACGTTTTCCCGCTGCGCGCGCAGCCGGGCGGCGTCCTGACCCGCGGCGGCCATACCGAAGCGACTATCGATCTGGTGACCCTGGCGGGTTTCAAACCGGCTGGCGTACTGTGCGAACTGACCAACGACGACGGTTCTATGGCTCGGGCGCCTCAGTGCATCGAGTTTGCTCAGCAACACAATATGGCTGTGGTCACTATCGAAGATCTCGCGGCTTACCGTCGCGAACACGAGCGTAAAGCCAGCTGATTTCGGCTTATTCGCTTAACAAAGCCCACCTCAAGTGGGCTTTGTTGTTTTTGTCTTTTAGCCGATTCCCACCGTTTGCAAAACCACCAGGCTTAATCCCATCACCGACATCCCGCACAGCACGCCATAGCTCGGGTTGCTTTGCGGATCGAGTTCTTTCGCCAGCGGCATAAGCTCATCGACTGACAGCGCAATCATGATACCGGCCACCGCGGCCATGACCGCGCCTATCATTACCGGGGATATCACGCTGCCCAGAACCAGCCAGGCCAGCACGCCGCCAAGGATTTCCGCCATGCCGGAAAGACCCGCCCAGAATACCGCTTTACTTCTGGAACCCGTGGCGGCATAAACCGGTCCGGCTACCGCCAACCCTTCCGGGATGTTATGTAGCGCAACGGCTAACGCGACCCCCATCCCCAGTTCGAGGTTATTGCTGGCCGTCACGAAGGTCGCTATGCCCTCGGGGAAGTTATGCAGGCTGATGCCTAACGTCAGCAATATCGCCGTACGGCGCAGATTGCGCGGGCGGGAAATACCGGGAGACATCAGATCCTGGGGGTGGGCGTGAGGCAGTATGCGATCAAGCGCAAAATAGCCCAGAAGACCGATAATAAACATGCCGTAGCCGAGCAGCGGCGACATACCTTCGGTAGCCAGCGCGGCAGGCAGCATTTCCATCAACGAAATCAACAGCATGATCCCGGCGGCGAAACCCAGAGAGAACCCCAATAAGCGGTTCGAGGGTTTCTGCCCAATAACGCCGAAAATTGCCCCAATAAAGGTGGCGCTCCCTGCCAGCAGGGTCAAAATTATGGGGGATGACATCCTGCATCTCCTTATGAAAATGATTCTTATGAAGAGTATTTCTCTTCATTAACGATCGCAAACGCGCTGATGCACGCTTTACCGACTCTTACATTCAAATTTTCTGACGATCATCATCATGCTTATCTGAGTTTATCCTCCATAGAAAGAGCGTAATGTAAATACATCAACTTTCTTAATAAAGGATATCACTATGTCCCGTACCCGCATGCCCGCGCTCTTTTTAGGCCACGGTAGTCCGATGAACGTGCTGGAAGATAACATCTATACCCGCGCCTGGCGGCATCTGGGCGAGACGCTGCCGCGGCCTAAAGCCATTGTGGTGATTTCCGCGCACTGGTTTACACGCGGTACGGGAGTGACCGCGATGGAGGCGCCGAAAACGATCCATGATTTTGGCGGTTTTCCACAGGCGCTTTACGATACGCTTTATCCGGCGCCGGGTTCACCTGAGCTGGCCCAACGCCTGGTTGAGCTGCTGGCGCCGGTGCCGGTGACGCTGGATAAAGAAGCCTGGGGCTTTGACCACGGTTCATGGGGCGTGTTGATTAAAATGTATCCCGATGCCGATATTCCGATGGTGCAACTGAGTATTGATAGCACGAAACCCGCCGCATGGCATTTCGAAATGGGGCGTAAGCTGGCTCAGCTGCGCGATGAAGGGATTATGCTGGTCGCAAGCGGCAACGTGGTGCATAACCTGCGTACCGCGCGCTGGCACGGCGAGAATACGCCATATCCCTGGGCTGAGTCGTTTAATGACTACGTGAAAGCGAATCTGAACTGGAAAGGCCCCGTGGCTGAGCATCCGCTGGTGAATTACCTGGCGCATGAAGGTGGATCGCTATCTAACCCGACGGCCGATCACTTCCTACCGCTATTGTACGTACTAGGGGCGTGGGACGGCGAGGAGCCGATAACTATTCCGGTTGAAGGAATAGAGATGGGGTCGTTGAGTATGCTGTCATTAGTGATTGGCGCTTGAGAAAAAACAAAACCCCGGCAGTAAGCGGTGCAGCCGGGGTTCAGTGTTACTCGACGAAAATGTGCGGATAAAAGCGCGACAGGTCCTGAGTGATCAGCGCCCGGTCTTCGCGAATGCCAATTCCCGCAGGCTGATCGTTAATTAGCCAGCTGCCAATCAACGTGTAGCTGTCGCCAAACTTCGGCAAGGGATAGAACTCCTGGACGATGGTGCCTTCTTCGCCGTACGGCCCTTCTACCGACTCCAGCACTTTACCGTTCTCCACGATAGAGACGTTAGCGCCTTCGCGTGAGAAGATGGGCTTGATAACGTACTTGTCCATCTCCGGATGCGCATCTTCGCTGAAATAAGCGGCCAGTAGGTTTGGATGGTTGGGGAACATATCCCACAGCAGCGGCAGCAGCGCTTTGTTGGAGATAATGCTCTTCCACGCTGGCTCCAGCCAGCGCACGCCAGCGTCTTCCAGCTTGGTAGAGAAGACCTCACGCAGCATGAACTCCCACGGATAGAGCTTGAACAGATTACCAATCACCTGGTCCTGCAGGTCGGTAAACTGACCTTTTTCGCCAAGACCGATATCTTCGATGTAAAGGAATTCGGTTGCCACACCCGCTTCTGCGGCGCAGTCCTGCAAATATTGCACGGTACCGCGGTCTTCAACGGTATCGCGGCAGCAGGCCATATGCAGCAGCTGAAAGCCGAACTGCTCGCGCAGCTCGCTGAAGCGTTCGATCAGCTTCTCCTGCAGGCTGTTGAACTGATCGCTGCCCGCCGGAAGTTGACCGGCGTTAAGCTGATCTTCCATCCAGATCCACTGGAAGAATGCCGCTTCATACAGAGACGTTGGCGTATCGGCGTTGTTCTCCAGCAGCTTCGGCTCACCTACGCCGTCCCACGCGAGATCGAGACGCGAATACAGCGAAGGCTGATGGGTTTTCCACGACTGACGTACAAAGCCCCATGTGTGTTTGGGGATGCGAAATTTGACCATTAACTCATCGCTGGCGATGACTTTCTCTACCGCCTGCAGACACATCTGATGCAGTTCAGCGGTAACATCCTCAAGCTTCTCAACCTGCGCCAGCGTCAGTTTGTAATAGGCCTCTTCGCTCCAGTACGGCTCGCCGTACATAGTGTGAAAGTTAAAGCCATATTCTGTCGCCTTTTCGCGCCAGTCCGGGCGCTCGGTAATGCTGATTCTTTCCATGTCGCTTAGCCGCCCATTGAGCGTGAAGAAGAGGAGCTTGCTGAGCTACGCTGCATTGTTGATTGCTTAGCGACCGAGTCGCCAAACCCGCCGCGCGTCACGGTGCTGGTGGTGGCCGGCTTCGGCGCCATCGCGGTTTTCGGCACGGTCATAGTACGGCCAGGCTGCGCTGCGCCGTAGCTCTTACCACCCGCGTCGGTGTATTTACCATAGGCCGGGCTGGCCGGATTTTTTGAGCTGAACAGCGGTTGCTGAGCGCCCATTCCGCCGCCCATCATCCGGCCCATCATGTAGCCAGCCATCAGCGGCATCCAGAAGCTGCCGCTGCTTTGCGCCTGGGCCTGGTTTTCCGGAGCCATGCCAGCCTGAGCCGGCGCCTGCTGGCACTGACCTTCACCGAATTCGGCGACGCAATCTTCACGGGAGGCGTATTTCGGCGCGGTACGTTCCGCTTCTTTAAGCGCGTTATTGTAAGCGGTGGTGCACTCTGCGGATTTGCTCGGGTTAGCGGCAGAGCAGTCATCGGCGTTTTGATACAGAGAAACCGTTTCATCGCTTTGTTCACAACCGGCGAGCATAAATACCGCCGTCACGGCAAGCGCGACGGGAGTTAAATGACGAGCGCTCCAGCTTTTGCGGAAGGAGGCGTGTTTAATATTTTTTGTCCGTTTCATGTTTGTCTTCCTGGACCCAGTGGTATGCGTTTTGTTAACGCTCAGGATAGAGGATGAGTGGTGGAAAATGAAGCGAATAGGGGCGGAAAGCGGGGGATCTTTACGTTGCCTTACGTTTAACGCTTCGCTTACCCGCGGGGTAAGCGAAGCGTGGAGTGCGCAAGCGTGATTACTGGCGGAACGGGTTGCTGCCGTTGGTGCTGCGTGCGGACGCCGGTTTTGCCGCGGCGGTGTTGCTGTAGCCGTCAGCGCTGGCATCCTGCTGCGGATTTTCCGGCGCGACGCTGTCCGGCGAGGTCGGAATCGCTTTACCCAGCGTGTTGTTCAGCGCAACCAGGTCCTGCTCGTTCAGCGTACCGAGCGCGGACTTGATGTTCAGCTCGTTAATCAGGTAGTTATAACGCGCGTTGGACAGCTGCTGTTTTGCGTTATACAGCGTGGTGGTCGCGTCCAGGACATCGACGATGGTACGCGTTCCCACTGAATAACCGGCTTCCATGGCATCCAGTGAACTTTGGGCAGAGACCACGGCCTGTTTGTAGGCATTGATGCTGCTGATGGACGCGTTCACGTTGTTAAAAGAGGAACGAACGGTCTGCACCACGCTACGATGCGCGCTTTCCAACTGCTCGCTGGCGCCGACAAAGTTGTACTGCGCCTGTTTAACCTGGGAGTTCACCATCCCGCCCTGATACAGCGGCAGGGAGAAGTTCAGGCCGATTTGGTTCTGCCCGATATCTCTGTCCTGCGTGGTGTTTTTAGAACCATTGTAGCTGTTATTAGATACGCTACTGGTCGCGTTTAAATTCAGGGTCGGCAGATGCCCATCCTGCGCCTGGCGAATTTGCTCGCGCGCCAGGTCCTGGCTGAGTCGGGCCTGCAGCAGCGACAGGTTGCGGTTTTCCGCTTCTTTCAGCAGCGCGTTCACCGCCGATGGTTTCGTGGTTTTAAACCCATCAACATTCAGCGAGGCCAGCTCCGGATAGTAGTTGCCGGTCACCTGGCGCAGCTCTTCAACCGCGTTATCGAGGTCGTTGCGCGCGGTGACTTCGTTTGCCAGTACGGCATCGTACTGTGAACGGGCGTTCTGTACGTCAGTAATCGCCACCAGGCCAACGTTAAAGCGCTGGGTGGTCTGATCTAACTGGCGGTAAATAGCCTGTTTCTGCGCTTCGGTATAGGAGAGCGTATCGATAGCGGCCAGCACTTTAAAATAGGCCGTCGCGGTGTTTAGAATCAGCGTTTGCTGGTCCGTCTGATAGGTGACGTCCTGAATGCCGGCGTTCTTTTCCTGCAGCGTCAGCGCACGCCATTTCGACATATCAAACAGAACCTGCGTGAGCTGCAGCGATCCGCTGGTGACGTCGGAATTCTGGTCTTTAGCATCACGGAAGCCGCTAGTATAGGTATAATCGGCACCCAGACCGAGCTGCGGCAGTAACGGGCTACGCGCTTCGTTGATCTTCTCGAATGCGGCATCACGATCGGCTGCTGATTTACGCAGATCAGGGTTGCTGATACGCGCCTGCTGATAAACCTGCAGCAGGTTTTCTGCCTGGCTCATGGCGCTGAAGCCAGTCAGGCCCAGGCCGATAAGGATGGGAAAGAGTTTCTTCATTTGCATTCCTTGTTGTGAAGCATTTAGCGCTACTCAAATTCTAAAAATAATCACTGATTGTATAGAGTCTGTTACCGTAAAAAGTTGGCGTTATGTGCCATGGGGCGGTAATTTGCACCAATCTAACATACGAGCCGTAAAACGGTAGCCACACCGCCTATAAATTCATAACTTCATGTTCTACAGGATATCGAAATGAGCGACGTCAATCAGCAGGGGATTACCTTCTCTAAAAACGATGTAGAAATTATTGCACGCGAAACGCTTTATCGCGGTTTTTTTTCGCTCGATTTATATCGTTTTCGCCATCGCCTGTTTAACGGCGGCATGAGTGATGAAGTGACGCGTGAAATTTTTGAGCGCGGGCACGCCGCAGTCTTGCTACCCTTTGACCCGGTGCGCGATGAAGTTGTGCTCGTCGAGCAGATCCGTATTGCGGCGTACGATACTAGCGCGAGCCCGTGGCTGCTTGAAATGGTCGCCGGTATGATAGAAGAAGGCGAATCTCCTGAAGATGTCGCACGTCGTGAAGCGGTGGAAGAGGCCGGGCTTAATGTTGGCCGGATTAAACCGGTCCTGAGCTACCTGGCCAGCCCCGGCGGCACCAGCGAAAGACTGTCTATTATGGTGGGAGAAGTCGATGCCACGACGGCGAAAGGGATTCATGGATTGGCCGACGAAAATGAGGATATTCGCGTCCATGTGGTGAGCCGGGAACAGGCTTACAAATGGGTGGAAGAGGGGAAAATCGACAACGCAGCCTCTGTCATCGCGCTGCAATGGCTGCAACTGCATTATCACAATTTACGCAACGAGTGGACAAAATGAAGCGTTATACGCCTGACTTTCCTGAAATGATGCGCCTGTGTGAAACCAACTTTGCCCAGCTGCGCCGCCTGTTGCCGCGAACGGATGCAGCGGGAGAAAAGGTGAGTTACCAGGTGGGCAACGCGCAATACCGATTAACCATCGTCGAATCGACCCGCTACACTACGTTAGTAGCGATTGAGCAGACGGCTCCCTCGGTGAGCTACTGGAGTCTGCCGTCAATGACGGTACGGCTCTATCACGATGCAATGGTCGCTGAAGTGTGTTCAAGCCAGCAGATCTTTCGCTTCAAAGCGCGGTATGATTATCCTAATAAAAAGTTGCATCAACGCGACGAAAAGCATCAAATTAATCAGTTTTTGGCCGATTGGCTGCGATACTGTTTAGCACATGGAGCGATGGCGATTCCGGTTTGTTAGCGTCGTGAAACCTAAGGACACCATTTGGAAAGCCTGTTAAACCTACCTTTGGCTGGTGAGGCCAGAGTCAGGATATTACAAATTACCGATACTCACCTGTTTGCTGAAAAACACGAAACGCTGTTAGGCATCAATACCTGGGAAAGCTATCAGGCCGTACTGGATGCTATCCGCGCCTCACAGCGAGAATGCGACCTGATTGTTGCTACAGGCGATCTGGCGCAAGATCACTCTGCCGCGGCCTATCAGCATTTTGCTGAGGGCATCGCGAGTTTTGCTGCACCTTGCGTCTGGCTGCCGGGTAATCATGATTTTCAACCGGCGATGTACAGCACGCTGCAGGAATCAGGCATCTCCCCCGCTAAACGCGTATTGCTGGGCGACCATTGGCAAATACTGCTCATGGATAGCCAGGTGTTCGGCGTGCCGCATGGCGAACTGAGCGATTTCCAGCTGGAATGGCTGGAGCAGAAGCTGGCGGAAGTCCCGGAGCGGTATACGCTGCTGCTGTTGCACCACCATCCTATGCCGTCAGGCTGCAGCTGGCTGGATCAGCATAGCCTGCGCAATGCCGGGGCGCTTGATTGCGCGCTGGCCGCGTTTCCTCGCGTTAAGCATCTGCTGTGCGGCCATATTCATCAGGAACTGGATCTTGACTGGAACGGTCGGCGCATGATGGCCACGCCATCCACCTGCGTGCAGTTTAAGCCGCACTGCGCTAACTTCACGCTGGATACCGTCTCTCCGGGCTGGCGCTGGCTGGATCTGCATCCTGACGGCACATTGACCACTGAAGTTTGCCGCCTTGAAGGCGTGAAATTTCACCCGGATATCGCTTCAGAAGGATACTGATGTCTACGCTTCTCTATCTGCATGGTTTTAACAGCTCGCCGCGCTCGGCAAAAGCGACTGCGTTGAAAGAGTGGCTGGCGCGGACCTATCCTGACATCTCAATGGTGATACCGGAGCTCCCGGTTTACCCTGCGCAAGCGGCTGAGCATCTGGAGTCTCTGGTGCTGGAGCATGGCGGTGAACCGCTGGGCGTTGTCGGGTCGTCGCTGGGGGGATATTACGCGACCTGGCTATCGCAGTGCTTTATGCTACCGGCGGTGGTCGTGAACCCTGCGGTGCGCCCGTTTGAGCTATTGAACAATTTCCTTGGCCCTAATGAGAATCCATACACGGGGCAGCAATATGTGCTAGAGTCTCGCCATATTTACGATCTCAAAGTCATGCAAATTGACCCGCTGGAAGCGCCGGATTTAATCTGGTTATTGCAGCAAACGGGCGATGAAGTGCTTGATTACCGCCAGGCCGTTGATTATTTCGCCTCCTGCCGACAGACGGTAGAGGAGGGCGGTAATCACGCATTTGTTGGCTTTGAAGATCATTTCACTCAGATTATCGATTTTCTGGGCCTGCGCTGAGCGGTTCGGAACGACCTACGAATACACACCATGACGCAATCTTCATATAACGCTGATGCCATTGAGGTACTCACCGGGCTTGAGCCGGTTCGCCGCCGTCCGGGAATGTACACTGATACCACACGTCCAAATCATCTTGGTCAGGAAGTTATTGATAACAGCGTGGATGAGGCCCTGGCCGGTCACGCGAAACGCGTGGAGGTCATTCTCCATGCCGATCAGTCGCTGGAAGTTATCGATGATGGCCGCGGAATGCCGGTGGATATCCACCCTGAAGAGGGGGTTCCGGCAGTTGAACTGATTCTTTGCCGCCTGCACGCGGGGGGGAAATTCTCCAATAAGAACTACCAGTTCTCCGGCGGCCTGCATGGCGTAGGGATATCGGTGGTCAACGCCTTATCGAAACGCGTTGAGGTGAACGTGCGCCGCGATGGCCAGATCTACAGCATCGCCTTTGAAAACGGCGATAAAGTAGAAGATCTCCACGTGACCGGTACCTGCGGTAAGCGTAATACCGGTACCAGCGTGCACTTTTGGCCGGATGAAAGCTTTTTTGACAGCCCGCGTTTTTCCGTCTCACGCCTCTCGCATTTATTAAAAGCCAAGGCCGTTCTTTGCCCTGGCGTAGAGATTGTTTTCCGCGATCTGGTCAACGATAGCGAACAGCGCTGGTGCTATGCCGATGGTCTGACCGACTATCTTAGCGAAGCGGTTAACGGCCTGCCTCTGCTGCCGGAAAAACCGTTCGTCGGCACCTTCTCCGGTGATACTGAAGCGGTCGACTGGGCGCTGCTGTGGCTGCCGGAAGGCGGCGAGCTGCTGACCGAAAGCTACGTCAACCTGATTCCTACGATGCAGGGCGGAACCCACGTTAATGGTCTGCGCCAGGGGCTACTGGACGCCATGCGCGAGTTCTGTGAATATCGGAACATCCTGCCGCGCGGCGTGAAGCTGTCGGCGGAAGATATCTGGGAACGCTGCGCCTACGTGCTCTCCGTGAAGATGCAGGATCCTCAGTTTGCCGGGCAAACCAAAGAGCGCCTCTCTTCACGTCAGTGCGCCGCGTTTGTTTCCGGCGTGGTCAAAGACGCCTTCAGCCTGTGGCTAAACCAGAACGTCCAGTCGGCAGAGCTGCTGGCGGAGATGGCGATTTCCAGCGCCCAGCGTCGTCTGCGCGCGGCGAAGAAAGTGGTGCGTAAAAAGCTGACCAGCGGTCCGGCGCTCCCCGGTAAGCTGGCGGACTGCACCGCCCAGGATTTGAACCGCACCGAACTGTTCCTTGTGGAAGGGGATTCCGCGGGCGGCTCGGCCAAGCAGGCGCGCGATCGCGAATATCAGGCGATCATGCCGCTGAAAGGTAAAATCCTGAACACCTGGGAAGTTTCTTCCGATGAAGTGCTGGCTTCCCAGGAAGTGCATGATATTTCCGTCGCCATTGGTATCGACCCGGATAGCGACGACCTGAGCCAGCTGCGCTACGGCAAGATTTGTATTCTGGCGGATGCCGACTCCGATGGTCTGCACATCGCGACGCTGCTGTGCGCGCTGTTCGTCAGGCATTTCCGCACTCTGGTCAAACACGGCCATGTCTACGTGGCGCTGCCGCCCCTGTACCGTATCGACCTCGGCAAAGAGGTGTATTACGCGCTCACAGAAGAAGAGAAAACCGGCGTGCTGGAGCAGCTTAAGCGCAAGAAAGGCAAACCGAACGTACAGCGCTTCAAAGGGCTGGGCGAGATGAACCCCATGCAGCTGCGCGAGACCACGTTGGATCCGAATACCCGCCGTTTGGTACAGCTGATTATCAACGATGAAGACGAGCAGCAGACAACCGCCATGATGGATATGCTGTTAGCGAAGAAGCGCTCTGAAGATCGGCGTAACTGGCTTCAGGAGAAGGGCGATCTGGCGGAGCTGGACGGATAATAAAAAATCGGCCGGGAAACCGGCCGATTTATTTGCTTGCTTAAATGCCCGCTTCGAGAATACGAATGTTCATTTCCAGCACGTCGCCTTTAACGGCTTCGCCGTAGGCTTTCATGTGCGGAGTCTGCAGGTGCGCCTCAAGATGGGCGACGCTTTCCCACTGCTCGACCATCACGATGGAATCCGGTGAAGTGGTCTGAAAACTGACGCCAGCGGCGTGATCGACCAGCGGCGCATAGCCATGGCAGCCTTCTTCCTGAAGAACGGTCGGGGTTATTTTTGCGAACTGATCAAGCACCGCCTGGCGATGGTGTTGGCCCGGACGAGTACGAATTTCAGCGATCACTGTCAACATGGTTAACTCAACTCCTTCTGTATATTCTCATCATACTTCAAGCCGCCGCTAAAATGAGCCGCGCTTGTCGTCTTTTCATAACTCACTACAGTTAACCAAAAATTTCCGTCAGATGCTTGCGATATTCTGCCGTATAACGCGGAACATCGGGCATTTTGATCACATCGTTGGCGATGAAGGTAGGTAGGGCGCTCATCCCAAGGAACTGGTTGGCCTTATGGAATGGCAAGTAAACACCGTCGACGCCAACGCCGTGGAAGAACTGATCTTTTTCGGTGAAGGCTTCCATCGGCGCGTTCCAGGTCAGAGACAGCATATATTTTTTCCCCTGAATCAGGCCGCCGGAACCATATTTCTTACTGGCGTCAGATCGAGTGCGGCCATCGCTGGCATACAGCGCGCCGTGACCTTCGGTAAAGACGTCATCAATGTACTTTTTCACCGTCCACGGCGCGCCCATCCACCAGCCCGGCATTTGCCAGATAACGGAATCGGCCCACAGGAAGTTTTGCACTTCGGTTTTCACGTCGTAGTCGCTATCGGCGCGGACCACTTTAACATCATGCCCGAGGTCGCGCAGATAGGTTTCCGCGACTTCAGTCAGGGTGTCGTTCAGCTGGCCGTTAGAGTGGCCGAACTTTTTTGCGCCATTAATAATCAGGATGTTACTCATTTTTTATCCTCAACTTTTCAATTTTGTGGTTAATTTTACCCCGCCGGGCAGAGCGGTAAAATGAGCAAAATGTGCAAAGTCTTTTGCTTTTATAGCAATAATGCCGCTACCAGCGAATGCGCGCCTCGAATCCGCCGTCGCGGGCGTTGCCGAAACTTGCCGTCATCCCGTGCAGCGCGGCGATGCGTTTGACTATGGAGAGCCCGAGGCCGCTACCGGGCTGCTCCTGGCCTGGAGGACGATAAAAGCGCTCGCCGACGCGCGCCAGGGCCTCGGCGCTGATGCCCGGGCCGTTGTCGCGTACGCGGAATTCACCGGCATCCAGGGTGATGTCGACCTGGCTTCCGGCGGGGCTATAGCGCACCGCGTTATCTAAAAGATTGCGCACCAGTAGGCTTAGCAGCAGCGGCTGCCCGGTGCGCAAGATGTTCTTCGCGTTCAGGTGCAGGCGTAGCTCAAGTCCGGCCAGTTGCGCCGGGTGGTACATCTCCATGACCGCAGACTGTAGCAGTTCATCAATGGCGATCGTCTGAACATCATCCAGCTGCGCCAGCGAATCCAGGCGCGATAGGGTAAGTAGCTGGTCGACCAGGCGGGTTGCGCGATCGATACCCTGGTGGAGCTGCTCCAGGGCTTTATCCAGCCCTTGCGGATCGTCCAGCGAGAGCTGGGCCACTTCGGTTTGCACCTTCAGCGCCGCCAGTGGGCTGCGCAGTTCGTGGGCGGCATCGGAGGTGAACCGACGCTCGCGGATCATGGTGTCATGCGTCCGGGTAAAGAGCTGATTTAGCGCGTCGACCAGCGGGCGAACTTCGCTGGGCACGTTCTCGCTATTTAGCGTTTCGGCGGAATCCGGCGCTCGGGTGCGCAGCGTGTTGGCCAGCTTTTTCAGTGGCGCCAGTTCCCGGCTTAACAGCACGATGAGCAGCAAAAACATCAGCGGCAGTGCAACCAGCCAGGGTGTAAGCTGGGAGGTGACGATATCCAGCGCCATCTCGCGGCGGTAATCCCATTCCTGGCCGACGACGATACGATGGCGCCCGTCGCGGGTGGTGAGCCACAGAAAGCGCCATTCGTCATCATCGCCGCGCAGGTAGCCGTCGCTGAACCCCTCCCGGTTGTTACCCCACAGGATATCCTGGCCATTTTCGCCATCGTTAAGCACCATTTTGCCGTCGGTGGTAAAGATAGCGAAAGCCAGCGCATCGTCGTCGAGATGGCCGTGTTTGACCTTTTTCTTTGTCCGCACCTGTGGCGCGAGGGTATGGAGCTCGTCGAAATTCATCGCGCTCAGGCGGCGGGCGAACAACAACTGCTGGGTATCGAACAGCTTATCCAGCTTGTCGGTGGTCTGTTGCCAGGCCACAAAGCTGGCAATGCCCCAGGCGGCGCTGGTCAGCAGCAAAAAAAGCAGCGTCAGGCGGACGCGCAGGCTCAGTTTCCCCAGCCGCTTCATGCGTCCCCCAGGGTATAGCCGATACCGTGTACGGTACGAATGAAAGCGCTGCCGAGCTTACGGCGCAGATGATGGACGTGTACTTCTATCGCGTTGCTGGAGACGTCGTCATCCCAGCTATAGAGCTTTTCTTCAATAAGCTTACGCGGCAGCACGCGTCCGGCATTGCGCATCAGCAGCTCCAGCAGAGCAAACTCCTTTGGCTTGAGCGGCAGGCTCTCGTCGTTCAGGGTGGCCGTGAGTCGGCCAGGATCGAGGACCACATTGCCGTGCCGCAGTTCGCTGCTGCTCTGGCCGTGGGCGCGGCGCATCAGTGCTTCCAGGCGCGCGGCGACTTCAACCAGCGCGAAAGGTTTGCAGAGATAGTCATCGGCGCCGAGGCGTAATCCTTCGACGCGCTGGTTAAGCGCGTCGCGGGCGGTCAGGATCAGTACCGGTTCGTGGCGGCCTTTGTCGCGCCATTCGCGCAGAATATCCAGCCCATCGATGCCGGGCAGGGTCAGGTCAAGAATAATGGCGTCGTAAGCGGCGTGATACAGCGCGGCTTTCCCCTCTTCGCCGCGGGTAAACCAGTCGACGCTGAAGCCCAGCTTGGTCAGTCCGGTTTTGAGGCCGTCACCGATCAGTTTGTCGTCTTCCACCAGTAAAATGCGCATTTTCTGCTCCTGTGTCCCTTGGATATTCCCGCAGTAAAGCGCGTTGCGGCGCGCGCTGTACAGGAATAAAATTTATTTTTTCCGCTTAAGAAGTTGTTAAGTTTTGCCCGGTGTAATAGTGACGATATAAACACAAAGGGAGAACACATCATGAAGAAAATCGCCGCAATGACCGCTATCATCGCCTTAGTTTCCATGCCGGTACTGGCCGCTGAGCAGGGCGGGTTTTCCGGACCCGGCTCGACGCAAACCAGCCAGACGACCACGCAAAACGGCGGGTTCATTGGCCCGAACGGGAGCGTAACGACGGTCGCGAATGCGAAAACCCTGCGTGACGATACCTGGGTGACCCTGCGCGGTAAAATCGTGGAGCGTATTTCCGACGACCTGTATAAATTCCAGGACAGCTCCGGCACCGTGAACGTCGATATCGATCACAAGCGCTGGAACGGCGTGACCGTGACCCCGCAGGATACGGTAGAGATTCAGGGTGAAGTGGATAAAGACTGGAACTCAGTGGAAATCGACGTAAAGCAGATTCGTAAAATCACGCCATAGTTTTCTCATCATCTTAAGCAAGATCGGTCAGGAACCGCACTCCTAGCTCTGTCAGAGTATGTTTCCGGGAGGATGCGATGAACGATACTCAGGTAAGCCCGGCCTTTGCCGGGCGTTTTCAGCAAGTGTGCTTGTACATTGAACGTCATCTGGACACGCCGCTGTCGCTGGAGACGCTCAGTGCGATAGCCCATAGCTCGCCGTATCATTTTCACCGGCAATTCAGCGCCTATAGCGGGGTACCGCTCTATCGCTATATCCAATGGTTACGTTTGCGTCGCGCCTGTTGGCGACTGGCGTTTAATCCACAGGAAAAGATTATCGATATTGCCCTTGATGCGGGGTTCCAGAACCCGGAGTCGTTCAGCCGCGCCTTCCGCAGCGCCTTCGCGCAAAGCCCCAGCCAATTCCGCCAACAGCCGGACTGGCTGGAATGGCATCGACGTGTACCGAAACATACGCTACAGGAGCAACACCCAATGGATGTTAAAATAATCCAGCTTCCTACCACTCAGATCGCGATGCTGCAGCATCGCGGTAACCCTGGTTTAGTCAATGAGACCGCCGCGAAGTTTATCGCCTGGCGCAAGAAGAGCGGTCTGTCCCCGGTCGCCAGCTGCGCAACCTGGGGGATCTCCTGGGACGACCCCGCTGCCACGCCGGCTGACGATTTTCGTTTCGATATTGGCGGTACGGTCAGCCAGCCGGTGCCGGAAAACAGCTTTGGCGTGGTGAATGGCGAGATCCCCGGCGGGCGCTGCGCAGTAGGGCGTCATTACGGTTCTCTGGACACGCTCGCGCAGAGTATCTGGTTTCTTTATCGCGACTGGCTGCCCGCATCGGGAGAGGCGCTGCGCGATTTCCCGGTTTTCTTTCGCTACCTCAATTTTGTGCATGAAGTCGGTGAGCATGAGCTGCAGACGGACGTTTATCTTCCGCTGAAATGAAGGATGTCCACGGAATTCCTCAACCAGCCTAACGCCCTGTGACTCAGGGCGTCAGATAGGGTATTATCGCCGGTAGTTTTGCCGTCCGAACGGCCGGTACGCAGATTGAGGATTCACGATTAATGAGCGATATGGCAGAGCGCCTCGCGCTGCATGAATTTACGGAAAACGCCTACCTGAACTACTCCATGTACGTCATCATGGACAGGGCGCTGCCGTTTATTGGCGATGGCCTGAAGCCGGTCCAGCGTCGCATCGTCTATGCGATGTCTGAGCTGGGTCTCAACGCCAGCGCCAAGTTCAAAAAGTCCGCCCGCACCGTCGGCGACGTGCTGGGTAAATACCATCCGCACGGCGATAGCGCCTGCTATGAAGCCATGGTGCTGATGGCGCAACCCTTCTCTTACCGCTATCCGCTGGTTGACGGTCAGGGGAACTGGGGGGCGCCGGACGATCCTAAATCCTTCGCCGCGATGCGTTATACCGAATCCCGTTTGTCGAAGTATGCTGAACTGCTGCTGAGCGAACTGGGGCAGGGCACCGTTGACTGGGTACCAAACTTTGACGGCACTCTGCAGGAGCCGAAAATGCTGCCTGCGCGCCTGCCCAATATTCTGCTCAACGGCACTACCGGCATCGCCGTCGGCATGGCGACGGATATTCCGCCGCACAACCTGCGTGAAGTGGCTCAGGCGGCCATTACCCTGATTGAAAAACCGCAGACCTCGCTGGACGATCTGCTGGATATCGTACAGGGGCCGGATTACCCGACCGAAGCGGAAATCATTACTCCGCGTGCCGAGATCCGCAAAATCTACCAGAATGGCCGCGGTTCGGTGCGTATGCGCGCGGTGTGGACGAAAGAAGACGGCGCGGTGGTGATCAGTGCGCTGCCGCATCAGGTTTCCGGCGCCCGCGTGCTTGAACAGATTGCCGCTCAGATGCGCAACAAAAAGCTGCCGATGGTGGATGACCTGCGCGACGAATCGGATCACGAAAACCCGACTCGTCTGGTGATCGTCCCGCGCTCTAACCGCGTGGATATGGAGCAGGTGATGAACCACCTGTTCGCGACGACCGATCTGGAAAAGAGCTATCGTATCAACCTGAATATGATCGGGCTTGATAACCGTCCTGCGGTAAAAAACCTGCTGGAAATCCTCTCGGAATGGCTGACTTTCCGCCGCGATACCGTGCGCCGTCGTCTCAGCTACCGTCTGGAAAAAGTCCTCAAGCGCCTGCATATCCTGGAAGGTTTGCTGGTGGCGTTTCTGAATATCGATGAAGTTATCGAAATTATCCGTCACGAAGATGAGCCGAAGCCGGCCCTGATGTCGCGCTTTGGCATCAGCGAAACCCAGGCGGAAGCGATTCTGGAGTTAAAACTGCGCCATCTCGCCCGACTGGAAGAGATGAAGATCCGCGGTGAACAAAGCGAGCTGGAAAAAGAACGCGACCATCTGCAGGCCATTCTGGCGTCTGAACGCAAAATGAATAACCTGCTGAAGAAAGAGCTGCAGGCCGATGCCGACGCCTTTGGTGACGATCGTCGTTCGCCGCTGCGCGAGCGTGAAGAAGCGAAAGCGATGAGCGAGCACGATATGCTGCCGTCCGAGCCGGTGACCATCGTTCTGTCGCAGAGCGGCTGGGTACGCAGCGCCAAAGGCCATGATATCGACGCGCCGGGACTGAACTATAAAGCGGGAGACAGTTTTAAAGCCGCAGTGAAAGGGAAGAGCAATCAGCCGGTGGTCTTTATTGACACCACCGGGCGTAGCTACGCGATTGACCCGATCACCCTGCCGTCCGCACGCGGACAGGGCGAGCCGCTCACCGGTAAGCTGACGCTGCCGCCGGGGGCGACGGTGGAGCATATGCTGATGGAGGCCGATGATCAAAAACTGCTGCTGGCGTCCGACGCAGGCTACGGGTTTATTTGTACTTTCAACGATCTGGTCGCGCGCAACCGCGCCGGTAAGACGTTGATTAGCCTTCCGGATAACGCCCACGTGATGCCGCCGCTGGTGATTGAGGACGAGTCCGATATGCTGCTGGCCATTACCGCCGCCGGCCGCATGCTGATGTTCCCGGTCAGCGACCTGCCGCAGCTGTCGAAAGGCAAGGGCAACAAGATTATCAACATCCCGTCGGCGGAAGCGGCTGCGGGTCAGGATGGCCTGGCGCATCTGTTTGTCCTACCGCCGCAAAGTACGCTGACGATTCACGTCGGCAAACGGAAAATCAAACTCCGTCCGGAAGAGCTGCAAAAAGTCACCGGCGAGCGCGGCCGCCGCGGCTCTCTGATGCGTGGACTGCAGAAAATCGACCGGGTGGAGATTGATTCACCGCGTCGCGCCTCGGCGGGCGATAGCGAAGAGTAGGATGATCCTCCCCCGCAGTAAGGCGGGGGAGGTTAATATTTACCGCAAAATCGTTGTTTATTCAGGCATTGCGATTAACAATATCCGTCAGGATCGTTCGGGGTGCTTAACGCGCTTTGCAATGATGCCCGATGCCTGCAATCTGCGAAACAGCGAGTATAATTCTAAGCGGTTTGGGTTTTAGAGGTAGCTATGCTATTTATTTTTCGACTAATTATCGTTGTCATCTATTGTATTCTGGTCTGCATCTTCGGCTGTATTTATTGTCTGTTCAGTCCTCGTAATCCTAAGCACGTCGCCACCTTCGGTCACCTGTTTGGCAAACTGTCGCCGGTCTTCGGCCTGAAAGTCGAGCTGCGCAAGCCGGCCGATGCGGAAAGCTACGGCAACGCTATCTATATCGCTAACCACCAGAATAACTATGATATGGTGACGGCATCAAATATTGTGCAGCCGCCGACCGTTACCGTGGGTAAAAAGAGCCTGGCGTGGATCCCTTTTTTCGGCCAGCTCTACTGGCTAACGGGGAACCTGCTGATTGACCGCAATAACCGGGCAAAAGCGCACGGCACTATTGCCGAAGTCGTGAATGCGTTTAAAAAGCGCAATATCTCTTTTTGGATGTTTCCAGAAGGGACCCGCAGTCGAGGCCGCGGTCTGCTGCCTTTTAAAACCGGCGCTTTTCATGCGGCTGTCGCGGCTGGCGTGCCAATTATTCCGGTGTGCGTATCTAATACATCGAATAAAATTAATCTCAATCGCCTGAATAACGGTCTGGTGATTGTAGAAATGCTGCCGCCGGTAGACACCAGTCAGTATGGAAAAGAGGGCGTTCGCGCGCTGGCGACGCACTGTCGCGAGCTGATGTCCGCTAAAATCGCTGAGCTGGATAAAGAAGTTGCCGAACGCGAAGCGGCCGCAAAGAAATAACACAGGAAACGCCGCGAAGCGCGCGCGTATTGCTGGCGGGAAACGAATTCCCTTGTTAATTAGTCAGTATTTCATGGAGTAAATATGTCACTCAGTCGGCGTCAGTTCATTAAGGCTTCAGGCGTAGCGCTGTGCGCAGGCGCCGCGCCGCTGAAAGCACAGGCCGCTGGTCAGCAGCCTGCGCTGCCGATCCCTCCTCTGCTGGAGTCCCGCCGCGGGCAGCCGCTATTTTTAACGCTACAGCGAGCGCACTGGTCGTTTACGCCCGGAACCCGCGCATCGGTGTGGGGGATTAACGGCCGCTATATGGGGCCAACCATTCGCGTCTGGAATGGCGACGATGTGAAGCTGATTTACAGCAACCGCCTGACGGAAAACGTGGCGATGACGATCCGCGGCCTGCAGGTCCCCGGTCCGCTGATTGGCGGCGCCGCGCGCATGATGTCCGCCAACGCCGACTGGGCTCCGGTACTGCCAATCCGCCAAAGCGCGGCGACGCTGTGGTATCAGGCCAACACGCCAAACCATATGGCAAAACAGGTCTATAACGGTCTGGCCGGGATGTGGCTGGTGGAAGATGATGTCAGTAAAAATCTGCCGATCCCCAATCACTACGGCGTGGATGATTTCCCGGTGATTATTCAGGATAAGCGTCTGGATAATTTCGGTACGCCTGAGTATAGCGAGCCCGGTAGCGGAGGGTTCGTTGGCGATACGCTGCTGGTGAACGGCGTTCAGGGGCCTTTCGTGGAAGTGTCGCGCGGCTGGGTGCGCCTGCGCCTGCTGAATGCGTCCAACTCCCGTCGCTATCAGCTGCAGATGAGCGACGGTCGATTGCTGCACGTGATTTCCGGCGATCAGGGGTTGCTGCCGGCGCCGGTTTCGCTGAAGCAGCTGTCGCTGGCGCCGGGTGAGCGTCGTGAAATTCTGGTCGATATGACTAACGGCGATGAAGTATCGATCACCTGCGGGGAAGCGGCCAGCATCGTCGATCGTATTCGCGGCTTCTTCGAACCGTCGAGCATCCTGATTTCCACCCTGATTCTGACGCTGCGCCCGACGGGCCTGCTGCCGCTGGTGACCGATAGCCTGCCCGTGCGTTTGCTGCCGACGGAGATTCTGGCTGGCGCGGCGATTCGCAGCCGCGATATCACGCTTGGTGACGATCCGGGTATTAACGGTCAGCTATGGGATCCGCAACGTATCGATATTACGGCGCAGCAGGGAACCTGGGAGCGCTGGACGGTGCGCGCCGACCGGCCGCAGTCCTTCCATATTGAAGGCGTGATGTTTCAGGTGCGTAACGTCAACGGCTCCGCGCCGTTCCCGGAAGATCGCGGCTGGAAGGATACCGTCTGGATCGATGGTCAGGTTGAGCTGCTGGTCTATTACAATCAGCCCTCCTGGCCGCACTTCCCGTTCCAGTACTTAAGTCAGACGCTGGAGCTTGCCGACCGTGGCTCTATTGGCCAGATTCTGGTGAATCCGGCGCCGTAATGTATTCTGTCCCGGCCCATACCGGCCGGGATCGGAAAAACCTCCTTCATTTCTTCCATCGTTCCGGCTTATAATCGCCGCCCTTTTTGATTATTTTTTTATCATTTCCCCGGAAGCAATATGAGCGCAATATCCCTGATCCAACCGGATCGTGACCTTTTCTCCTGGCCGCAGTACTGGGCCGCCTGCTTTGGCCCCGCGCCGTTCTTGCCGATGTCGCGAGAAGAGATGGATCAACTTGGCTGGGATAGCTGCGACATTATTCTGGTTACCGGCGATGCCTATGTCGATCACCCGAGCTTTGGCATGGCGATCTGCGGACGCATGCTGGAAGCGCAGGGGTTCCGCGTGGGGATTATTTCCCAGCCGGACTGGAATAATAAAAACGACTTTATGCGCCTGGGTAAACCGAATCTGTTCTTCGGCGTCACCGCCGGGAATATGGATTCGATGATCAACCGCTACACTGCTGACCGTAAGCTGCGCCATGACGATGCCTACACGGCGGGGAACGTGGCCGGCAAGCGCCCGGATCGCGCCACGCTGGTTTATACGCAGCGTTGCAAAGAAGCGTGGAAAGATGTGCCGGTGATCCTCGGTGGTATCGAAGCCAGCCTGCGCCGAACCGCGCACTACGACTACTGGTCTGATACCGTGCGTCGCTCGGTTCTGGTGGACTCTAAAGCCGATATGCTGATGTTCGGCAACGGCGAGCGTCCGCTGGTGGAAGTGGCGCACCGTCTGGCCGCCGGCGAGCCTATCGGGCAAATTCGCGACGTTCGCAACACCGCGATCATGGTGAAGGAAGCGCTGCCGGGCTGGAGCGGGGTGGACTCCACGCGTCTGGACACGCCGGGGAAAATCGATCCGATCCCGCATCCGTACGGTGAAGATCTGCCGTGCGCGGATAACAAAACCGTCGCACCGCCAAAACAGGAAGCGAAGCGCGTTACCGTACAGCCGCCGCGTCCGAAGCCGTGGGAGAAGACCTATGTCCTGCTGCCTTCCTTTGAAAAGGTGAAAGGCGACAAGGTTCTCTACGCGCACGCGTCGCGTATTCTGCACCATGAAACTAACCCCGGCTGCGCCCGCGCGCTGATGCAGAAACACGGCGAACGCTATATCTGGGTTAACCCGCCCGCTATTCCGCTTTCCACTGAAGAGATGGATAGCGTGTTTGCCCTGCCGTATAAGCGCGTTCCGCATCCTTCATACGGCGATGCCCGCATTCCGGCCTACGAGATGATTCGCTTCTCGATTAACATCATGCGCGGCTGTTTTGGCGGCTGTTCGTTTTGCTCGATTACCGAGCATGAGGGCCGCATCATTCAGAGCCGCTCCGAAGATTCGATCATCAATGAAATCGAAGCGATTCGCGACACGGTTCCCGGCTTTACCGGCATTATTTCCGATCTTGGCGGTCCGACGGCCAACATGTATATGCTGCGCTGCAAGTCGCCGCGCGCCGAGCAAACCTGCCGCCGCCTGTCATGCGTTTATCCGGATATCTGTCCGCATATGGACACTAACCATGAGCCGACGATTAATCTTTACCGCCGCGCCCGTGACCTGAAAGGCATCAAAAAGATCCTTATCGCGTCCGGCGTGCGTTACGACATCGCCGTTGAAGACCCGCGCTATATTAAAGAGCTGGCCACCCACCACGTTGGCGGTTATCTGAAGATTGCCCCTGAGCATACGGAAGAGGGGCCTCTGTCGAAGATGATGAAGCCAGGAATGGGCAGCTACGATCGCTTTAAGCAGCTGTTTGATACCTATTCGAAGCAGGCGGGCAAAGAGCAGTATCTGATCCCGTACTTTATTTCCGCCCATCCGGGGACGCGGGATGAAGATATGGTGAATCTGGCGCTGTGGCTTAAGCAGCATCGTTTCCGCCTGGATCAGGTGCAAAACTTCTATCCGTCGCCGCTGGCGAACTCGACCACCATGTATTACACCGGTAAGAACCCGCTGGGTAAGATTGGCTATAAGAGTGAGGATGTAGTGGTGCCGAAGGGCGACAAACAGCGCCGCCTGCACAAGGCGCTGCTGCGCTATCACGACCCGGCCAACTGGCCGCTGATTCGCCAGGCGCTGGAGACCATGGGTAAAAAGCACCTGATCGGCAGCCGTCGCGATTGCCTGGTACCGGCGCCGACGATCGACGAGATGCGCGAAGCGCGTCGCCAGAACCGCCATACTCGTCCGGCGCTAACCAAGCATACGCCGGTGGCGCATCAGCGCCAGACGCCGGCAGGCCAGAAAAAGCGGGTAAAAGCAGGGCGTTAATCTCTTGCCCGGTGGTTATAGGCTACCGGGCCCAAGCCTCAACGGCAAAAGCCGTTATGTGGCTATGCTTCTCTGATTCTGGCGGCCAGCGCCGCCAGCTTTTCATCATCCGCCCGCTCGTGATCGTGGGAAGAGAGATAGCCTTCGTATTGCGCAAAAAACTGAGTCTGACGCGACTCGATAGGCCGCCATTGGGTCATATCGCCGGTGCCGTGCATCGGGCTGAGCTTGCTGTGGACATGGTCAACGCCATAGCCTTCAAAAAACATCCCCGTACGGCCCACGTCATCAAAGGCTTTATCCAGAAGCTTCGCCACTTTCTGCGTCGCCAGCACCAAATCGGCCAGCGCCTGCGGCGGCATATCAAACGCATAGCTGGGGTAGTGCTTCTTTGGGATCACGACTGTAAAACCGTCGGTATTAGGGAAAATAGAGAGAAAGGCGAGGTGGTGTTCATCTTCCCACACCTTATGGCAGGGGGCTTTCCCCGCAACAATTTGACAGAAAATACAGCTCATCAGCACACATCCATTTGATTGCAACAAACTCTCAATGTACGTGGTTTTAACCGGTCCGCAAAGCGATGCTCCGCCGAAATCCGACGGAGCGGGGAAGATTAACCGCCGAACTGATCCGGGTCTGGCCCCAGGCGTTTGTTCTGGTCCAGTTTAGTGATTTCACTTAATTCATCTTTATCAAGACGGAAGTCCCAGACGTTAAAATTCTCGGCAATGCGCGATGGCGTCACCGATTTCGGGATCACCACCAGGCCGCTGTCCAGATGCCAGCGGATTACGATCTGCGCCGGGGTTTTAGCGTATTTATCCGCCAGTTGACGAATAATTTTGTGATCGAATACCCCTTCGCCACCCTGCGCCAGCGGGCTCCAGGACTCGGTCTGGATCTTATGCGTCGCATTCCAGGCGTGAAGCTGACGCTGCTGCATCAGCGGGTGAAGTTCAATCTGGTTTATCACCGGAGCGACACCGGTTTCATCGATGATTTTTTGCAGATGATGAACCTGGAAATTACACACGCCGATGCTTTTTGCCAGACCCTGCTGCTGCAGCTCAATTAAGCTTTTCCAGGCGTCGACGAAGTGGTTCGTTGCCGGAACCGGCCAGTGAATTAAATATAAATCGACGTAGTCGAGCTTCAGTTTTTTCAGACTTTCCTGCAGCGCTTCTTTGGGCTGCTTTTGATCGTCATTCCACAGTTTCGTGGTGACGAACAGCTCATCGCGGGGAACGCCTGCGCTGCTTAACGCGTTGCCGACGCCGGTTTCATTCTGGTACACGGCGGCGGTGTCAAACGAGCGATAACCGACTTCCAGCGCCTTATGAATGGCGGAGACGACTTCCTCGTTGCCTGCTTTCCACACGCCGAGCCCCAGCTGCGGCATCAGGTTGCCGTCGTGTAGTTTTATAACGGTTGGATGTGTCATGCCTTCCTCCTGTTAATGAACTCAGCGGAATAAAATCCGCCGAGGGGTAGCATTAAGTCTGGACGAAATAGCTAAAAACGGTAGTTAAACTCCTCTCCTTTGCGCGAGTTTACGCGTCGGAGAGGAGGTTGATTAGCGTGCAGCCTCGTAAATACGGCGGCTGACGTCCAGCGTAATATCCTGGTTTTCGCCCAGTTGGGTCATGCCGTGCTCTTCCAGTTTCGCCAGCAGCGCCGGGATAGAGCTACCATCCAGACCGTAGGCAGAAAGGCGCGTCGGGACACCCATCTGTTCGAAGAAATCACGCGTTGCGGCGATGGCGGAATCGATACGCTGCTCTTCAGAACCTTCGGTGATGTTCCAGACGCGAGCGGCGTACTGCAGCAGCTTGGCGCGTTTAACGTCGCGTTTTTCATTCCACAGCGCAGGCAGGACGATAGCCAGGGTCTGGGCGTGATCGAGACCGTGCATGGCGGTCAGCTCGTGGCCGAGCATATGGGTCGCCCAGTCCTGCGGCACGCCTGCGCCAATCAGGCCATTCAGTGCCTGGGTGGCCGCCCACATAATATTGGCGCGTACGTCGTAGTTTTCCGGCTCTTTCAGCGCTTTCGGGCCGTCTTCCACCAGGGTCAGCAGAATGCCTTCGGCAAAGCGGTCCTGAATTTTGCCATCGACCGGATAGGTGACGTACTGTTCAACGGTATGGACAAATGCGTCGACGACGCCGTTAGCCACCTGGCGCGGCGGCAGGGTATAGGTGTAAACCGGATCCAGGATGGCGAATACCGGCTGGACGTGGCTGGACATAAACGCGCGTTTGTCACCGGTGGTTTTGCGCGAGATGACCGCGCCTTTATTGGATTCGGAACCGGTCGCCGGCAGCGTCAACACGGAGCCCATCGGGATGGCGCTGGCCACTTTGCTGCCGTAGGTTTCGAGGATTTCCCACGGATCGCTATCGGCATTGTAGTGGGCCGCCGCGGCGATGAATTTGGTGCCGTCGAGAACGGAACCGCCGCCCACCGCCAGCAGGAAAGTGATTTTTTCATCACGCGCAATTTTTACCGCGTTCATCAGCGTTTCGTAGGATGGGTTGGGCTCGATGCCGCCAAATTCCCGGACGTCAATGCCGTTCAGCGCGCTGAGAACCTGATCAAGCACGCCGGTTTTCTTCACGCTACCGCCGCCGTAGGTGACAAGCACGCGAGCATCCGCCGGGATTTGATCGCGCAGATTTTCAATCGCGCCTTTACCGAACAGAATGCGGGTTGGGGTATGTAGGTCGAAATTATTCATGGCTGATGCCCTCAAATAGATAAAACCGCCAACAGAGACGATACCTCTGCCAGATGACGGACATTGTGTTCCCGTCGCCCGTTCCCCTCAATGCACATTCCTGCCGTTGTCTTGCCCATTTCTCCTTGGGGCTGGAGAAATACGCCGGAAGTGCGCACAATACGGAGGTAAAAAAACGTTCGCAGAGGCCCGCCAAATGAACCGCGCTGAGATATGTCAGTTACTAACGAGTAAGGTTAATCAGCTGAAAGATAAAGAGGAAGTGCTTAATGGTCTGCTGCCGGATATTCGCCTGCTGTACGGTACCCAGCCGGGGACACGGACGCCGGTCATGTATCAGCCGGGGATCGTTTTTCTCTTTTCCGGGCATAAAATTGGTTACATTAACGAGCGTACCTTTCGCTATGACACCAATGAGTATTTGCTGCTGACGGTACCGCTACCGTTTGAATGCGAAACCTTCGCCACCCCGGAAGTGCCGCTGGCGGGGATTCGGCTGAATGTCGATATTCTGCAACTGCAAGAGCTGCTGATGGATATCGGCGAAGATGAGCAGTTTCAGCCGTCCATGGCGTCGAGCGGGATTAACTCCGCGGTGCTGTCCGAAGAGATTCTGTGCGCGGCGGAGCGCTTGCTGGACGTAATGGAGCGCCCGCTGGACGCGCGCATTCTTGGCAAACAGATTATCCGCGAAATCCTTTATCACGTGCTGACCGGGCCGTGCGGGGGGGCGCTGCTGGCGCTGGTCAGCCGGCAGACCCACTTCAGCCTGATCAGCCGCGTATTGAAGCGTATTGAAAGCCAGTACACGGAAAACCTCAGCGTCGATCAGCTGGCGGCGGAAGCAAATATGAGCGTCTCGGCGTTCCACCATAACTTTAAATCAGTCACCAGCACCTCCCCGCTGCAGTACCTGAAAACCTATCGCCTGCATAAAGCGCGCATGCTGATGATCCACGATGGTATGAAGGCCAGCGCGGCGGCGATGCGGGTGGGGTATGAAAGCGCGTCGCAGTTCAGCCGCGAGTTTAAGCGTTATTTCGGCATGACGCCGGGGGAAGATGCGGCGCGAATCAGAACGATTCAGGGGATGTGACGAACGATGTAAGGGCGGCGAATCCGCGCCGCCCCGGCAAACGATCAGGCGTTACAGTATTTCTTTTTAATCACCACGATAACCGTACCGAGCAGCCCGGCGATCAGCAGCGCGATAGGCAGAATCATCAGACAGGTCATAACCTGATCTTCATGACGCTTAACGAAGGGAATCATGCTCAGCGCATAGCCCAGGCCGGTAACCACGCCAACCCACAGCAGCGCGCTCAGCCAGTTGAAGAACTGGAAGCGGCGGTTTGGCAGCCCGGAAATGCCCGCCATGGTGGGCAGCAGGGTGCGAACAAACGCCAGGAAACGCCCGGCCAGCAGCGCCAGCAGGCCGTGTTTGTCAAACATGCAGGTTGCCCGCTGATGGTACTTATGCGGCAGATGCCCAAGCCAGCGCTTAACCGTGACGGTGTTACCCAGCCAGCGCCCCTGGATATAGCTCAGCCAGCAGCCGAGGCTGGCCGCTGCGGTTAAAATGGCGACCGTAGGTACAAAGTCCATTACGCCTTTGGCGATCAGCGCCCCGGCGAGCAGCAGCAGGCTATCGCCCGGTAAAAATGAGGCGGGCAGCAGACCGTTTTCCAGAAACAGGGTTGCGAACATGACCAGATATACAACGCCCACAACGTGGGGGTTTGCCAACGCGGCAAAATCATGCTGCCACAGCGCGGCGACAATTTCTTGAATGACAACCATGGACTTTCCTAAGTGGTACCGTGTTTTTTGTCTAGTGTACTCCTGAAGAGGCTCGGGCACCTTGATCCCGGGCGCAACTAAAGCGGCCGTTTTTCTAAAAAACGTCCGCTATTGTTGCCACTGACTGTCACTTTACACGATACGCGCGAAGCCCGCCGCTAAATCATCCTGCAGATCGGTAACATTTTCTAACCCGATATGCAGGCGGATCAGCGTGCCGCTGAAATCAACTTCAGCATCAGGGCGGATTGCGGCAATGTGTTCCGGCTGGTTGGCTAAAATCAGCGATTCAAAGCCGCCCCAGGAGTAGGCCATGCTGAACAAGCTGAAGTGGTCCAGATAAGCAGAGAGTTCGGCGTCGGTCAGGCGTTTATTGAGCACGAAAGAGAACAGGCCGCTGCTGCCGGTGAAGTCGCGCTGCCAGAACTCATGGCCTTTGCTGCCGGGCAGAGCGGGGTGATTCACGCGGGCCACTTGTGGATGCTGGGCCAGCCATTCGGCAATCTGCAGGCTGCTTTCATGGTGCTGACGCAGGCGCACCGCCAGAGTGCGCAGACCGCGGCTGGTCATATAGGCGGTATCGGCATCCACCATTTGCCCCATCAGATAGGCGTTTTCGCGCAGCTGCGCCCAACAGCGCTCATTGGACACGGCGGTACCGACCATCGCGTCGGAATGGCCGATCAGGTATTTGGTGCCGGCCTGAATGGAGATATCGATACCAAACTCCAGCGCTTTGAACAGCACGCCCGCCGCCCAGGTGTTGTCGATCATAATGATGGCTTCGGGAGCGACGCGGCGCACCGCCGCGACGATCGCCGGAACATCATGAACTTCCATGGTGATGGATCCGGGGGATTCGAGGAACACCACGCGGGTGTTCGGCTGTACCAGACGGGCGATATCGCCGCCGATGAGCGGGTCGAACCAGCCGGTGGTGACGCCGAGTTTGGCGAGGATTTTAGTGCAGAAATCCTGGGTAGGTTCATAGGCGGTGTTGGTTACCAGAATATGGTCGCCCTGCTCGACAAATGCCAGAATGGTATTGGCCACCGCCGCCGCGCCGCAGGGAAAAAGGGCACAGCCGGCGCCGCCTTCCAGCTCGCACATCGCTTCCTGCAGGGAAAAGTGGGTCAGCGTCCCGCGACGCCCGTAGAACAGTTCGCCTTTGGCGCGGTTGCGGGTGGCGTGTTTTTTCGCTTCGACGGTGTCGAAAACCAGCGATGAGGCGCGCTGAATGACGCTGTTTACCGAGCCCTGAGTGTATTTTTTGCTGCGTCCGGCGTGAACCAGCGCAGTATCAAGATGTTTATCAGCCATGTTCAGATAACCTGTTTTTATACGTCTGGACGTCTAAACTAACATGAATACCCGTTAATGTACCGGGTCGCGGCGGATACAGGTAAAAATTTTACCAACGGTGGGGTCAGCAACTTTTTTACTGCGTAAGCGCAAGGAAAATAATCGTGATTTGCTGCACAGTGTAAATACTAATGAGAACCACTATCAATTCGATGTCGTTTTGATATTATTGTGCGCAGATTTTGTGATTTACGTCCTGGAGATACAGTGTGGGTAATAATTTGATGCAGGCGGATCTCTCCGTTTGGGGTATGTATCATCATGCCGATATTGTCGTTAAGGTAGTGATGATCGGCCTGATTCTGGCGTCGGTAGTCACATGGGCTATCTTTTTCGGCAAAGGCGCAGAGATCCTGGCCAGCAAGCGTCGCCTCAAGCGCGAACAGCAGCTGGTTGCAGAAGCACGCTCTCTCGACCAGGCCAGCGATATCGCTAACGCGTTCGAGGCGAAAAGCCTGACCTCCCAACTGATCAACGAAGCGCAGAACGAGCTGGAGCTGTCCGCAGGTTCTGAAGATAACGAAGGCATTAAAGAGCGTACCGGTTTTCGACTGGAGCGTCGCGTGGCGGCGGTGGGTCGTTACATGGGGCGCGGCAACGGTTATCTGGCTACCATCGGCGCGATTTCCCCGTTTGTTGGTCTGTTTGGTACCGTCTGGGGCATCATGAACAGCTTTATCGGTATTGCCCAGACCCAGACCACTAACCTGGCGGTCGTGGCGCCAGGCATCGCGGAAGCTCTGCTGGCTACGGCAATTGGCCTGTTCGCTGCGATTCCGGCGGTGGTCATCTACAACATCTTCGCCCGTATGATTGCCAGCTACAAAGCTTCACTTGGCGATGTCGCCGCCCAGGTTCTGCTGCTGCAAAGCCGCGATCTGGACCTGAGCGCCAGCGGCGTTAAGCCAGTGCGTACCGCCCAGAAACTTCGCGTAGGTTGATGCTTTATGGCCATGCATTTTAACGAAAACCTCGATGATAACGGTGAAATGCACGACATCAACGTGACGCCGTTTATCGACGTCATGCTGGTGCTGCTGATCATCTTTATGGTGGCGGCGCCGCTGGCCACCGTAGACGTGAAGGTGAATCTTCCGGCGTCTTCCAGCCAGCCGCAGCCGCGCCCGGAAAAGCCGATCTACCTGTCGGTGAAGGCGGACAAAACCATGTTCCTCGGTAATGACCCCATCACCGAAGAGAGCATGATTACGTCCCTGGATGCCCTGACCGAAGGCAAGAAAGATACCACTGTCTTCTTCCGCGCAGATAAAACCGTAGACTACGAGACGATGATGAAGGTCATGGATACCCTGCACCAGGCGGGCTATCTGAAGATTGGTCTGGTAGGCGAAGAAACCGTAAAAGCGAAGTAACCCCTTACCGACTCATCTCCCAGGCTGGCCTTGCGCCGGCCTTTTTTATCTCCTCGAATTGCTCTCCTGTTGGACGAGTGTTGCATAAACGTTGCCCTGTTGCGGTATAATGGCGGCCGTTTATGTTAACTGACAGGATCTTATGGAACGCTTTCTGGAAAATGCTATGTACGCCTCGCGCTGGCTGCTGGCGCCGGTTTATTTTGGCCTTTCGCTCGGTTTGATTGCGCTGACGATCAAATTTTTTCAGGAGATCTTCCACATACTGCCGCATATTTTCAGCGTCAGTGAGTCGGATATGATTCTGACCCTGCTGTCGCTGGTGGATATGACCCTGGTGGGCGGTCTGCTGGTGATGGTGATGTTCTCCGGGTATGAAAATTTTGTCTCGCAGCTGGATATTAACGAGGGTAAAGAAAAACTCAGCTGGCTGGGCAAAATGGACGCGACGTCGTTGAAAAATAAGGTTGCCGCCTCCATCGTGGCGATCTCCTCTATTCACCTGCTGCGGGTGTTTATGGATGCGAAAAACGTCCCGGACAATAAGCTGATGTGGTACGTCATTATCCACCTGACCTTTGTGCTGTCGGCCTTTGTGATGGGCTACCTCGATCGTCTGACCAAAGTGAAACACTGAGGCTGATGATCGAGCTGTTTTAGATATTGCGCTCGTCTTTCTGCCGGGTGGCGGCTTGCGCCTGACCCGGCCAACAAAATCCACCATTTCTGCCCCTCGCCGCTGGCGCATGTTCGCGCTTCTGCTTTGCTTAAAGAGCGCTTAACAACGGAGGAAGGGTGATGACGCGACTCACGGCCAAAGATTTTCCCCAGCAGCTGCTCGAGTACTATGACTACTACGCCCACGGCAAAATCAGCAAACGCGAGTTTCTCCAGCTGGCGGGGAAGTATACCGTCGGCGGGATGACCGCGCTGGCGCTGTTTAACCTGCTGAAGCCCGACTATGCTCTGGCGGAGCAGGTGGCGTTTACTGACCCGGATATCCGCCCGGAGTATATGCGCTATCCCTCTCCTGACGGCCATGGTGAAGTGCGGGCCTATCTGGTGACGCCGGCGAAAATAGCCGACAAAGCGCCCGCCGTGGTGGTGGTGCATGAGAACCGAGGCCTGAATCCCTATATTGAAGACGTTGCCCGGCGGGTGGCGAAAGCGGGCTATATCGCGCTGGCGCCGGATGGCCTGAGCTCCGTCGGCGGCTATCCCGGTAACGATGATGAAGGCCGCGCGCTACAGCAGAAGGTCGATCCCGTGAAGCTGATGAATGATTTCTTTGCGGCGGTCACGTTTATGCGCCAGCACCCGCAGGCGACGGGGAAGGTCGGCATCACCGGATTTTGCTACGGCGGCGGCGTCAGCAACGCGGCGGCGGTAGCGCTCCCCGAGTTGGCCTGCGCGGTACCGTTTTACGGTCGCCAGCCGCCGCTGAATGAGGTCGATAAAATTAACGCGCCGCTGCTGCTGCATTATGCAGGACTGGATAGCGGCATTAATGAAGGCTGGCCCGCCTATGAAAAAGCGCTGAAGGCACACCATAAAGTCTACGAGGCCTATATTTATCAGGGTGTTAACCACGGCTTTCATAATGATTCCACGCCGCGCTACGACCGGGCCGCGGCTGAGCTCGCCTGGCAACGCACGCTGGCATGGTTTGAGAAGTATCTGCGCTAAAAGCCGGAGGCTGAAGCCTCCGGCGGGCATGGGTGCTAAGCCTGGCGTTTATCTTCGGTTTGCGTGTCGAAGTCGCTGGCGTCATGGCACTCGTGAAGCTGCTCGTTGAGCGGGCCAGAGGTGCGGTTAACCATGCGTCCACGCTGTACGGCCGGGCGATTGCCAACATCCTGCGCCCAACGCAGCACGTTTTTATAGCTACCGGCATCAAGGAACTCGGCGGCGTTATAAACGTTCCCCAGCACCACGTTACCGTACCATGGCCAGATGGCCATATCGGCGATGGTGTACTCTTCTCCCGCCACAAAACGGCCGCGGGCAAGCTGCTTGTCGAGCACGTCAAGCTGGCGTTTGGCTTCCATCGTAAAGCGGTCGATCGCGTATTCGATTTTCACCGGCGCATAGCTGAAGAAATGGCCAAAGCCGCCGCCGAGGAACGGGGCCGAGCCCTGTAGCCAGAACAGCCAGTTGAGGGTTTCAGTGCGGCCTGCTGGATCTTTGGGCAGGAAGAAGCCAAACTTTTCCGCCAGATAGAGCAGGATGCTGCCGGATTCAAAAACGCGGGTCGGCGGCGTGGTAGAGTGGTCGCGGAGCGCGGGGATTTTCGAGTTCGGGTTAACCTCGACAAAGCCGCTGGAGAACTGATCGCCTTCGCCGATGCGAATCAGCCAGGCGTCGTATTCCGCGCCGCTGATGCCTAACGCCAGCAGCTCTTCCAGCATAATGGTCACCTTCTGCCCGTTGGGCGTCCCCAGCGAATAGAGCTGAAGCGGGTGCGCGCCCACCGGCAGCACCCGATCGTGCGTTGCGCCGGAGACGGGACGGTTGATATTGGCGAATGCGCCGCCGTTGTTTTGCTTCCATTCCCACACTTTCGGTGGCTGGTAGTTCTTCTCTGACATGCTGATCTGCCTTTTTAGTGAGGTGTTGAAGTCGTGGCGCTAACCTTTCGGTGCGCCGGTCTAAGCCAGAATCCGCGCGGCCCATACGCTGACGTCGTCGCCGCTGCCGAGATCCGGCTGCACCAGGCCGTTAACCATAAAGGTCGGCGACACGTGAATGCCGTTCTGGCGGGCGTACTTGCTGTGCCATTTGATCTCGTTTTGCAGCTCCGGGCGGGCAAACGCCGCAGCCAGCGAAACGTGGCTATAGCGTTCGATACGCTCGATAATCTGCTGCGGCGTGACGTCCATGTTTGGCCCGCTACAGTGGTCGGTAAACTCAAACTCTTCACGGTGGTCGGCGACGGCTTTAAGGACCTTATGCGCCTGCTCCCGGCCGTGCGGCAAGGTGGAAGCGGCAAGAATGCAGCGCACGATGACGCCGGAAAACAGATGCCAGGGCTGGGACTGGAGACGAATTTTGATCGTCACGTTATCCGCGCCAACTTCATCCAGCAGATCATCCAGCTTATTAAAGGCGCGCACGGAGAAAGGGCAGGTGGGTTCGAGGAACACCTCAAAGGTGCGTGGGCCATGCCCCCAGACCAGCGGTTGGGCAGTCAGATGCGAAGGTGTGCTCATTGTCGACTCCTGTTTTTTTTATCTCAAATAACGATATCACTTTTGCCCGGCGGCGCAGGCTTATTTTCCTTAAGGGCACGATTAGCGAATCGAATGAGTGGTATCATCACTCCACCTCTGTCTGGTAAGTGCCTGCGGCAGGATAAGAAGAGGGAGTTTTGTTTCGCCAACTGCCCGGGCTGCATTAATTTGAGGTCAGGCTAAATGAGCAAAGGTTCGACAAGCAGTGACGCCCCGTTTGGTACACTATTAGGCTACGCACCGGGCGGCGTGGCGATTTATTCTTCGAATTACAGTAGCTTAAATCCGCAAGATTATCCGGATGACGCCACGTTCCGCAGCTATATCGGTAATGAGTATATGGGGCACAAATGGCAGTGCGTGGAGTTCGCGCGCCGCTTTCTGTTCCTCACCTACGGCTTTGTTTTCACCGATGTCGGCATGGCCTATGAAATCTTCTCCCTGCGTTTTCTTCGCGAGGTGGTCAACGACAATATTCTGCCGCTGCAGGCGTTCGCCAACGGCTCCCGCCGTCCGCCGATCGCCGGCTCGCTGCTGATCTGGCAGAAAGGCGGCGAGTTTAAGCACACTGGCCACGTGGCGGTGATTACGCAACTGGTTGGGAATAAGGTCAGGATCGCCGAACAGAACGTGATTCACTCGCCGCTGCCGCAGGGCCAGCAGTGGACCCGCGAGCTGACGCTGGAAGTGAAAAACGGCCTCTACACGATTAAAGACACCTTTGCCGATACCGAAATCCTCGGCTGGATGATCCAAACCGCCGATACCGAGCACAGCCTGCCGCAGCCGGTGCTGCCGGGTGAGGCGATGGCCATTAAAGGCGCGCGGCTGCCGAATAAAGGCCAATACCGCGGCAACTGGCTCAACGAGAAAGATTCGCTGCAAAAAGCCTATGTGGAAGCCAACGGCCACGTCATCAATAAAGACCCTTACCAGTATTTCACCATCAGCGAAAGCGCCGAGCAGGAGCTTATCAAGGCCACCAACGAGCTGCACCTGATGTACCTGCACGCCACCGACAAGGTGATGAAGGATGACAGCCTGCTGGCCCTGTTCGATATTCCGAAAATTCTCTGGCCGCGTCTGCGCCTCTCGTGGCAGCGCCGTCGCCATCATATGATTACCGGCCGCATGGATTTTTGTATGGATGAGCGGGGGCTCAAGGTGTATGAGTACAACGCCGACTCCGCGTCCTGCCATACCGAAGGCGGGCTAATCCTCGAACAGTGGCTGAAACAGGGCTACTACGGCACCGGCCACAACCCGGCGGAAAATCTGCTGGATGAGCTGGCCGGGGCGTGGAAGCACAGCCGGGCGCGTCCTTTTGTACACATCATGCAGGATAAGGATCTGGAGGAGAACTACCACGCGCAGTTTATCCAGCGTTCGCTGACCCAGGCCGGTTTCGAGAGCAAAATTCTGTTTGGCCTGGATGAGCTGCGCTGGGATGCCGCCGGGCAGCTGATCGATGCTGACGGTCGTCTGGTCAACTGCGTCTGGAAAACCTGGGCATGGGAAACCGCTATTGAGCAGGTGCGGGAAGTCAGCGCCGATGAGTACGCGGCGGTGCCGATCCGTACCGGACACCCGAATAATGAAGTTCGCCTGATAGACGTTCTGCTGCGCCCGGAAGTATTAGTCTTCGAGCCGCTGTGGACCGTCATCCCAGGCAACAAGGCGATTTTGCCGGTGCTGTGGTCGCTGTTCCCTAATCATCGCTATCTTCTGGATACCGATTTTGTGGTTAACGAGCAGCTGGCGGAAAGCGGCTATGCGGTTAAGCCTATCTCGGGCCGCTGCGGCAACAATATCGACCTGATTGGCCCGCAGGACGAAGTGCTGGATAAAACCAGCGGCCAGTTTTTCGACCGCAAAAATATCTATCAGCAGCTGTGGTGCCTGCCAAAAGTGGATGGCAAATACATCCAGGTTTGCACCTTCACCGTCGGCGGTAACTATGGCGGGACCTGCCTGCGCGGAGATGATTCTCTGGTGGTTAAAAAAGAGAGCGATATTGAACCGTTAATCGTGCTAAAAGACACAGATAGCCGTTAAGTTTGGCCCCGGATTGCGGCAGTGAGCGCTTTATCCGGGCTGCGGTTCTCGTCACCTGCGGCATTTGTAGCCCGGGCAAGGCGCATCGCGCCGCACCCGGGCAAGGCCGCTGGATGCTGAAGAATATCCCGGAGGCGATGCTGCGCATCTGTCCGGGCTACCGAACATACGAACCCGTAGCCCCGGTCAGCGTCGCGCGACCGGTGAATGACCGTTAAAAATAGATAAAACATCACAACAACAAGACAGAAAAGGAAAATAGTATGCACGATCGGCGACTCGCCGCCCGCGCGGGTGAACTTAAGCCCTCCGCCGTCCGCGAACTCCTCAAGCACAGTAAACTGCCCGGCGTTATCTCTCTGGGCGGCGGTATTCCGGCCCCGGAGCTTTTTGATACCGAAGGCCTGAACCTGGCAGTGCAGCAGGTGATGAACGGGCGCTTTAACGATGCGTTCCAGTACGGGTTGACCGAAGGTTATCCGCCGCTGCGTCAGGCCGTTAGCGAACTTTGTCAGGCGCGCGGCGTGGCCTGTTCGGCAAGCCATGTCTATATCACCTCCGGTTCGCAGCAGTCGCTGGATATCGTCGCCCGCACGCTGCTCGATCCGGGCGATGCGATCGTCGTTGAGCGTCCGACCTATCTGGCGGCGCTGCAGGTCTTCCAGCTGGCGCAGGCGAACATTCTCAGCGTCGATACCGATGATGACGGCATGCTGGTGGAGCAACTGGCCGACCTGCTGGAAACCACGCGTGTGAAAGCCGTTTACCTGGTGCCGACGTTTGGCAACCCCGGCGGGAAAACCCTGAGCGAAGCACGCCGTCGCCGCCTGGTAGAGCTGGCGAAAAAGCACGACTTCGTCATCATTGAAGACGATCCGTATGGCGAAATTAGCTTCACTGACGAAGTGCGCCGTCCGCTGTATCAGTACGCGGTTGAGCTGGGCTGTGAAGATCAGGTGGTTTATACCTCCACCTTCTCCAAGATCCTCGCGCCGGGGATGCGTATTGGCTGGATCGTCATGCCGGACTGGCTGGCGCAGCAGACGGTGATCGTCAAACAGGCGGCGGATCTGCACACTAACATGCTTTCGCAGGTCATCACCGCGGAATACCTGAGCATGAACCGTCTGGAAAGCCAGATTGCCCTGATCCGCGAGGATTACCGCAAGAAGTGCGTGGCGCTGGCCGACGCGCTGGAATCGCAGCTTGGCGAGCATCTGGAGTTCAGCCGTCCTAAAGGTGGTATGTTCCTGTGGGCCCGCTTCCGCTATCCGTTCGATACCATGGAATGGATGAAGAAAACGCTGGAAAACGGCGTGGTTTACGTTCCAGGGGAAGCGTTCTATAACGATAACCCGGATACCCGCACGCTGCGTCTTTCCTACTCTACGGTGTCGGCAGACGGTCTGATGACCGCCGTCGAGCGTCTGGCTAAGTCGCTGTAATCGTCTTGCTCCGCGCCGTCGGCGGCGCGGGGCTCCCTTCTCGTTTTCTTCTTTAAGCCCCTGTTTTTATGCGAATGCATGACCTGCCCGGCGGGCGAAAATCATCAATGCGTAGCGTGAAAATGGCATGGGCGGGGTTTTTGAATCGCCCGCAGCCGATGGCGACGGGCGAAAGAAACACAGAGGCGGGCGTTTTGCGACTTATCGCTGGCCCGGGTCGTTAATCCTGGTCGGCAATGCGATCGTCAAGCCAGATCAGCATCAGCGTGGAAAGAAAAGCAACAGCGACGGTACCAATAGCTAACAGCATAAGAAGAGCCTCAGGGGTTTTTATTATTTTTCTGCTTTGACCGATGAGCGATTATTTCTGTCTGTGATGGTGACTTTTGTTGCTGAATGGGATGTTGCGAGGGTGAAAAAATCGTCAGCATCAATATCGAAATTGAGGACGATTTCTTTGTACTTTCCACAATTCATTAACTCTTTTGCTTCTTTCATACTACTGGCTGTGATAGTAGGCATCAGTTTCATCTCGTTTAAAAACTGAGAAGCAAAATAAGAGCTTGTCGATACCAGATCAACTACTTTTTATGGTAAGGACAATCATGCATCAGATTGATGATTGCCGCTGCCAGTAGCCGATTGAAACATAATTTCTGTTTTACCTTTCCTGCCAGCGTTTCGTTTTGCCCATGACGGCGAAAAATGCGCCGATCCTCGGCAGTGGATTTTTAACCGTTTTACAATTACGTGGCTAAGAACGAGCCGCCAGCGGCGGCGGCCCGCTGTAGATGTTTAAAAGGCGTAGCCCACGCTAAGGTTGCCGCTGTAGCCGTGGCTGTCGCCGCCGCTGGCGACATCAGCCTGGCCGCCAAGGTTCAGGCTCAGCGCACCGCGCGTGATGCTCAAACTGGCGCCAGCGTTGACCATGTCACGGCTATCGAAGGCCGCGTTCTGTACGACTTCATAGTGATAAACCTGGCCCTGAGTACGTACCGAAGGGCCGCTGAAACTATGTTCATAGCCGATATTTATCGCCGGCGTAAAGCGCCAGCCGTCGCCGTTTTGCGAATGAAATGCGATACTCACATTGGCAATACCGCTGGCGTTATTTTCACTGACGCGGTCGACGTTGAGCGCCAGCTCGCTGCCGCTTTCGCGGAAAGCGTCCATCCGCAGGTGGGTCAGGCGGGTACCGATGGCGTACTCAACGCTGGCAAAATCGAGTGGACTCACGTAGCCGAGGCGCAGTGTGCCGCCAACCAGCTGGCCATGGGTATCGCCGGTGGCCGTACCCAGCCCGCTATTCAGCCGGCGCGTACTGCTATAATCGATCCAGCCTGCGTTAAGATCGGCGGCGGCAAATAAACCACGATTTAGATCCTCAAAAGCATAGCGACCGCCAAACCCCAGCAGAGTGGTGTTGGCATCCGCATCGGCGCTGGCGCTGCCCAGCGAGCCCCAGCTATATCCCAGAGTGCCGTAGCCGCTAAGCTGCGCGTTAAACCGCCAGGTATAGCCCAGCAGCGAGCCGGTGGTATGCTCATTACTGCTGGCGGCGCGGGCGGAACCATCGGTGCCAAGATAGCCGCTAAGCCCGGTCAACCACAGTTTTCCTTCCCCATCCCGCAGCTGACGACTATCAATATTCGGCGTTAACGCCCTGTCTAATCGCGATCCGCTGCGCAGCAGGTAGCTGGCGGCGTCCGCGTAGATCTGCCCGCCGACCTGAGTCTCCACGCCGCCGAGGGTTCCGGCATCAATGGCCGATTGCAGATAATAATTATAGTCGGTGTAGCGGCCCGCTAGCCCGCTATTTTGCAGGGCGTTAAGCAGCGCTGCGCCCTGCGCCGCATTCCCCCGCAGTTCGCTTTGCCCCGGCAGCTGGCCGTACTGCACCATTTTGCCGCGCAGGACGTAGAGCGTCTCCTGCGACAGCCCCAGGCCCTGCTTCAGATAGTTATCAACCGATCCGTACTCGCGGCTGATTTCATCCAGCCCGGCCTGAAGATAGCTGGCGTCAACGCCCAGCAGCGGCTCGTAAATCGCCGCCATGGCGGGGGGCATCATCGCCAGGGTCGCTTCAACGCGCTGGCGGGTATAATCGTTGGTGGCGAGGTAGTTTTCCATAATGGTCCCCTCATCGACGCCGGCAATGCTCAGCAGCATCGCGGCGGTCCAGCCGGTGCGGTCCTTGCCCGCGGTACAATGGAACAGCGCTGCGCCTTCGGCGCTGGCCAGATCGTTAAATAGCGTGGTGAACCGGGCGCGCATCCCGGCATCGCTGACGAAGGCGACGTTAGTCTGCTGCATCATTGCTTTGGCTTCCGCGGCGCTACTGAACGTTATTGAGGTGATGTTGCTGCCCGAAGCGGTGTTGCCGATGATATCAATATGGGTATACCTCGCCCCGTTGGGCATCACGTCCGGGCTGCTGGCGATTTCGCTGGCCGTGCGCAAATCATAAACATCGCTGATACCGAGCGTGCTCAGCGTCGACTGGTCCGCGGAGGATAATGCCAGGGCATTGGAACGATAAAAAACGCCTGTGCGCAGGGTGCCGTCGCGGCTGGTGGTATAAACAGTCGTCGTGCCAGCAATATCGCGGAAATTATCCATCGTAGCGAGCACGGGCGTATTTATCGGCGCAGCGTAGAGCACGCAGGAAACGGCAGCGGCGACCAGAGAGAGCGAAACGGGAATATAGCGAATCAACATAAGCCTCGATAATTATTGGTTATAATTCTTTGTTTATTAAGGCTTGAAAATATAAGAGGGGATTGTGACGAAATTATTTCTGAAACGAAATTTTTTAAATAAATAGGATGATAATAACGTCAGGCTATCGATTAAATATAACTTTTGCGCGCGCTAAATACTGTTATTCATTCGCCATGTTTATGTTTAACATTCCGCTCGTCGCAGCGGAATGTTATTTTCTATTATTGTCAGCGAGTCATTTTCCGCAGTAATCCCCCTTAATCCGGGCGCTACTTTTCACTCATCAGCTGGCGACAGCGCTGCTGGTCCTGGCTGATACTTTTCTGCTCTTCCGGCGTGAGCTGCTGCCAGGTGTCCAGCATCCGTTGGCCCAGAGCGGGCACGTAATGGGTCTTATGCAGCGCATAGTCCGAATTGCCGCCTTCAATCATATTTTCCATATCGCGGAGAAACGCGCGGCTGTCCTGATGGTCGATAACGCAGAAGACGGAGCGGTAGTACGCGACATCCTCTTCGGCGTAGCGGGGCGTGAACCACCAGATAAGCAGGGCGATAAGCGTCAAAAGCGGGGCGATAAAAGCAAGTTTCTTCAACATGAGTCATTCAAAAAGGCAAATTGAAGGAGCAGTGTAGCCGTTGATGAAACAGGATGTAAGCGCCGCTGCGGGCTGGAAGGGGGATTCCGGCCCGCAGCGGTACCGGTTAGTAGCCGACCTTATAGATCCGTCCGCTCTGGATGCCTTCCACGCTGCGGCGGTAGGCCTGAGCCACGCTGGCGGCGGGAACGCTGGCAAAACCGGGGAAGAAACCGTCGTAGGCTGCCGCCGATTCCGTTAATACGGTCGGGCTAATCAGGTTAATGCGTATTCCGCGCGGTAGTTCGCAAGCGGCGGCGCGAACGAATCCTTCCAGCCCAGCATTGACGGTGGTGGCATTGACGCCCTGAGCGATGGGCTCATGGGCGACGATCCCGCTAATCAGCGTAATAGATCCGCCGTCGTTCAGATAATGCTGGCCGGTCAACGCCAGGCGAATCTGCCCCAGTAGTTTATCCTGTAAGCCCTGGTTGAAATCGTCATCGGTCATGGTCGCCAGCGGACCAAAGAACAGATTACCAGTGGCGGAAACAATCGCGTCTATCCGACCGATTTTCTCAAACAGGTTCTCTACGCTTTGCTGTGAGGTGATATCCACCTGATAGTCGCCCTGAGTGCGGCCGACGTGAATAACCTCATGACGCTGACTTAACTCTTGCGCAACCGCGCGGCCAACGGTACCGCTGGCGCCAATAACGATAATTTTCATAGCAGATTCCTCTCTCGGATGAGAGGCTATTCTTTAATAAAACAAATATCGGATAAACTGGCTAAAAGTTAAATGATTTCTAACCAGGAGTTTGTAATATGGATAAGCTGCGGGCGATGGAGACCTTTATTGCGGTGGTGGAGTGCGGAAGCTTTACCGAAGCCGCATCGCGCCTCGATATGTCGGCGGTGATGGTCGGGAAATATATCGCGCTGATCGAACGGCAGCTTAATACCCGTCTTCTTGAGCGCAATACCCGCCGCCAGAGCCTCACCGACGCCGGGCGGGTCTATTTTGACGAGGCGAAACGCGTCCTTGAACAGGTTTCAATCGCCGAGAGCGCGGTGGAGAGGCTGCGGATCGCGCCCGCGGGGACGCTGCGGGTAAGCGCGCCAACGTCGTTTGGCGCCTGCGTCATTGCTCCGCTGGCCGCCACTTTTCTCCAGGCCTGGCCCGACGTGCGCGTGGAGCTGGATCTGACTAACCGGATGGTCGATCTGGTGGATGAAGGTATCGATTTGGCGATCCGCATCGGCGAGATCCGCAATAACGATCTGGTAGCAAAGTATCTCGCGCCCTACCGGATGACGATCTGCGCCGCGCCCGGGTATTTAGCCCGCTACGGTACCCCGATGACGCCTGCGGACCTGGCCGATCACCTCTGTTTGTCGCATACGGTGTGGACCGCGCGCAATGAGTGGAAGCTGCCGGGCGCCGAGGAGGGCGTCCGCTGGAAGCGCGATGCCGTCCTGCGCTGCAATGATGGCTATGCCCTGCGAACGGCGGCGATCGCCGGAGCTGGACTGCTGCTGCAGCCGGAAGTGCTGCTGGCGGATGCGCTCGAGTGCGGCAAACTGGTGCGCGTGCTGGAGGCGTATACCCCGCAGCCGAGGCCGGTTCATTTACTCTGGCGGCAGGATCTTCGGCCGCTGCCGAAGCTGACGCGGTTTGTTGAGCATCTTTTGCAGGGGCAGCGCCACAACGGGCAGAGTGCTTAAGTCTCTGCCGGGCGGCGGGCCTGATGTGATGGGGGGCTTGTCGGCCCGGCAAAGCGTTAGCCGCCGCCGGGCAATCTGCTTAGTCGCGCAGCGCGTGGCGCCAGTCGGCGATCAGATCCTGCGGATCTTCAATGCCTACCGACAGACGAATCAGCTGAGGGGTAATGCCGTTGGCTAACCGCTGCTCCAGCGGGATCGACGCGTGGGTCATGCTAAACGGCTGGCTCACCAGGCTTTCCACGCCGCCGAGGCTCTCCGCGAGGGTAAACAGCTTCAGCTTACGGATGATTCGTTCGGCGTAGCCATCATCGCCTTTGACCACCACGGAGATCATCCCGCCGGGAAGCGCCATTTGCCTGCGCGCCAGCTGATGATGCGGATGCGAAGCCAGCCACGGGAACCAGACTCTTTCGACCTGCGGCTGCTGCTCCAGCCACTCGGCAAGCAGCAGCGCATTGCTGCTGTGGCGCTCCATACGCAGCGCCAGGGTACGAATACCGCGCAGCGTCAGGAAACTGCTGAAGGGATCGAGCACGCCGCCAACCGCGTTTTGTAGATAGCCCAGCTTTTCCGCCAGCGCGGCGTTGTCGCCGACCACCGCCAGCCCGGCGACCACATCGGAGTGGCCGTTAAGATACTTGGTCGCCGAATGCACCACGATATCAAAGCCCAGTTCAATCGGACGATGGATAGCCGGCGAGGCGAAGGTGTTGTCGGTGACGCTGATAATATTGTGCCGCCGCGCAATGGCGGCGATGGCGCTGAGGTCGGCCAGCTTAAGCAGCGGGTTGGTCGGCGTTTCAACCCAGATCATGCGCGTATCGGGCCGAATAGCTGCTTCGATGGCCGCCAGATCGTCGGGCTTCACCCAGCTTACCCGCAGGCCGGCGCTGCGGCGGCGAACGTTTTCAATCAGCCGATATGTGCCGCCGTAGACATCGTCGACGGCGACCAGGTGACTGTCTTTATCCAGCAGTTCCAGCACGGTTGAGATGGCCGCCAGACCGGAAGCAAAGGCGTAACCGCGCGTGCCGCTTTCCAGGTCGGCAATCGACGTCTCCAGCGCGTGACGGGTCGGGTTGCCGCTGCGCGAATATTCGTACCCGGTATGCTGGCCCGGCGCGGGCTGAGCAAAGGTGGAGGTGGCATAAATAGGCGGCATCACCGCGCCGTGTTCATCGGTAAATGCGCCGCTATGTACGCTCAGGGTATGCAAATTTGTCATTGAGAAGTCCTTACTGTTCGAGTCGGTTACGCCAGGTGGTCAGCACATCGCTGCGGGTAATGAGGCCAAGAAAACGATCGTTGTCGGCGATAACGGCCACCAGGCCGCGATCGAAAATGGCCTTCAGCGCGCTTTCCGGCGCGTGCTTATCCAGAGTCTCCACGTTACGCGTCATTGCTTCCCTGACCGGCAGAGAAAAGCGCTGACTGTCGCCCTGGACGTGGCTAATCAGATCCCATTCGTCGACAATGCCGACGACCCGGCCGTTTTCCAGCACCGGCAGCTGCGAGATGTCGTAGAGGCGCATACGCGCGAGGATGGCCGCCAGGGTATCGTCCGGCGCGGCGGTGACGGTTGCCCCTTCGTCGTGGCGCAGGGCGATAAAATCGCTGAGATCGCCGCGCGATGGACGGCTTAAAAAGCCCTGCTGGCGCATCCAGTCATCGTTAAACATCTTTGATAAATATTTATTGCCGCTGTCGCAGGCGAAGGTCACCACGCGTTTCGGGGTTGTCTGCGCCCGGCAGTAGCGCAGGGCAGCGGTGAGCAGCGTTCCGGTAGAGGAGCCCGCGAGAATGCCCTCAACCTGCAGCAGCTGGCGGGCGGTGGCGAAAGCTTCGCTATCGGTGACGCGGTATGCGCTGCGGACGCCTTCAAGATGGGCCAGCGGCGGAATAAAGTCTTCGCCGATCCCTTCCACCAGCCACGAGCCGGTTTCGCCGTAGCGTCCGGTTTCGACCTGGTCCGCCAGAATGGAGCCCGCCGGGTCGGCGAGGATAAATTCCGTTTTGGGGGAGTGCTCAGCAAACCAGGCCTGTAGCCCTCCGAGCGTTCCGCCGGAGCCGACGCCGACGACAATCGCGTCGATATCGCCTTCCAGCTGCTGGAAGATCTCCGGGGCGGTGGTGGTGGCATGCGCCAGCGGGTTAGCTTCGTTATTAAACTGGTCGATATAAAAGGCGCCAGGCGTTTCGTCGGCAAGACGCCGGGCGTAGTCCTGATAGTAGGCGGGATGGCCTTTGTTAACGTCCGAGCGGGTAAGCTGCACCTGCGCTCCCAGCGCGCGCAGGTGGAAAATCTTCTCACGGCTCATTTTGTCCGGCACCACCAGGATCAGGCGATAATTTTTCTGCGCGGCGATCAGCGCCAGCCCGAGGCCTGTATTGCCGGCGGTGGCTTCGATAATCGTGCCGCCGGGTTTTAATTTTCCTTCGCGCTCTGCCTGGGCAATCATGGATAGCGCGACGCGGTCTTTTATCGAACCGCCGGGATTTTGATTTTCCAGTTTTAGAAACAGGCCGCAGGGGCCGGTATCCAGCTTATGAAGCTGCAGCAGGGGAGTATGACCAATCAGGTCGCTAACGGAATGAAAAACTGACATAACATTTTGCCCATTCGTATCGAGATGATTTGAATGGTAGGGCTGCAAAATTGGCATTTTAAAGAACTTTTGTCTGCCGCTAAGAGCAAAAAGGAATATAAGATGCTTTTTAGCCGTCCGGAGGGAAAGGTTGTTAGCCGCCTGGGCGTGTTGATTTCCAGAATAGCGCGCTTTTGCCCGGTTTTTCACGGAATTATCCGTTTTTACGCGCTGCTTTATCTCTATTTCAGAAATAGATTGCCGAAAATATTCGATGGATCTCTGGGGTTAGTTTAGGTGTTGGTGAAACTATCAATGCCGCGTATACCGGCAAAGTAGCCAACGATCTAAATTCAGGTGCAGGAAATTAAAGCTAATAAAGTCGGCCTGCTCGCTTCAATAAATCGTCTATATCAGGAACCTCTTTCCGGAAATATCCTGACCTGGGTGTCATTCAGCCGGGAAATTGTCTGGTACGATCCAGTTAACAGAACAGGAACATAATTTATACCTGATAGACATATACATGTAATGATTCAGTCGTAACCAGTTACAAGGAAGCTACTATGAATAAAAACGACATGAGTCCTTTACCCACCAATACCCACGAGTGGTTTTTTAATCGTAACAGCATCATCATTTTGCTCGATATTGTTCTGTTTATCGTTCTCTACAACACGCTACCCTATGAGCCGAAGGTGGTCATGGGACTGAGTATGCTCGCTTTTATCGCCGTATTATGGTTAACAGAAGCGCTGCACGTGACCGTTACGGCCATAATGGTTCCCGTTATGGCCGTGCTGTTGGGGGTATTTAATACCCAGGCGGCGCTAAACAGTTTCGCTAACTCTACGATATTCCTTTTCCTCGGCGGCTTTGCTCTGGCGGCGGCGATGCATGTGCAGGGGCTGGATAAAGTCATTGCCGATAAAGTATTAGCGATGGCGAGGGGCAAAATGCGCCTCGCGGTCTTTATGCTATTTGGCGTGACGGCGCTGCTGTCAATGTGGATCAGTAATACGGCGACGGCCGCAATGATGATGCCGCTGGTATTGGGGATCCTGAGTAAAGTCGATGGCAAAAACCGCCATTCGACCTATGTGTTTGTGCTCCTCGGTATTGCCTATAGCGCCAGCATTGGCGGAATGGCGACCATCGTCGGCAGTCCACCGAATGCGATTGCCGCCGCTGAGGTGGGGCTCTCCTTCTTTGACTGGATGAAGTTCGGTTTCCCGGCAATGATCGTCTTACTGCCAGTCGCTATTGCGATTCTTTACCTCGTGTTCAGGCCGGAACTTAAGGGGACCTTCGAAACGAATAGTGAACAGGTCGATTGGGATAAAGGCAAAATAGTCACCCTAGCTATTTTTGGCCTTACCGTATTCTTCTGGATTTTCAGCGGACCCATTAACGATCTGCTGGGCGGTTTTAAATCCTTCGATACCATTGTGGCTTTAGGCGCCATTATATTAGTCAATTTCGCTCGGGTAGTTCACTGGAAGGATATAGAGAAAACGGCTGACTGGGGCGTGCTGTTATTATTCGGCGGCGGTATCTGCTTAAGTAATGTGTTGAAAGAGACGGGTACCAGTCTGTTCCTGGCAAACCAGATTAGCGGGATGGTGGCTCATATGGGGATATTTATTATTATCCTGGTGATTGCAGCATTCGTGGTGTTTCTGACCGAGTTTGCCAGTAATACGGCCAGCGCCGCTTTGCTTATTCCCGTATTTGCCTCAGTGGCCGAAGCGTTCGGCATGTCGCCTGTGATTCTGTCGGTATTGATTGCCATTGCGGCTTCATGCGCTTTTATGCTGCCCGTGGCGACGCCGCCAAACGCTATCGTTTTCGCCACTGGCCATATCAAGCAGCAGGAGATGATGCGCGCCGGCCTGTTTTTGAATATCGCCTGTATCGTCGTTTTGACCGGATTTAGCATGTTGTTTTGGGTCTAGCTTTTGATAAGCGAGTTTCCACCCAATATCTTGCAAATGAAGACTGCCGAGCGGCGAATAATCGAACGCAGTTCGATGGAGAGTCCGGTCGCAGAAAAGCAAAAACCCAGCCATAGGCTGGGCTCTCTGAATAAGTGGTGCCCGGACTCGGACTAACGCCGCAGGCGTTGAACAGCGCGCTTGTCGCGCTGGCCCCGAAGGGGTGAGCCGCTGTGCGGCGAATAATCGAACGTAGTTCGATGGAGAGTCCGGTCGTAGAAAAGCAAAAACCCAGCCATAGGCTGGGTTCTCTGAATAAGTGGTGCCCGGACTCGGACTAACGCCGCAGGCGTTGAACAGCGCGCTTGTCGCGCTGGCCCCGAAGGGGTGAGCCGCTGTGCGGCGAATAATCGAACGTAGTTCGATGGAGAGGCCGGTCGCAGAAAAGCAAAAACCCAGCCATAGGCTGGGTTCTCTGAATAAGTGGTGCCCGGACTCGGAATCGAACCAAGGACACGGGGATTTTCAATCCCTTCGCAGGTGTTAATCGGATGTAAAAGAGCGTTTGTACGTTACATAAGTGAACGTACAAACTATGAAAATTTTACCCGTTATTTCCCCAAAAGGCGGTGAAGGTAAATCGACTTTCGCTGCTTACCTCGCTGGTTTTCTTGCCGATGCTGGTGTGAAGACACTTCTTATTGATGCCGACTGGACCCAGCCGACGGCCAGCAGTATTTTTGCTCTTAATAAAGAAGCGCTGTTCGGACTGTATGAGCTTCTCATGCAGACGATCCCCGACCCAATTCAGGCTATTTCTCAGACCTCAATAGATAATCTGGACCTTATTTACTCAAACGATCCAGACGAACTTCTGCCGACAGCTATGCTGCACGCGGCAGATGGTCGTATCCGCTTAAGGAATATTCTTCAGCATCCAGCCTTTTGCCGCTACGGGGCTATTATTATCGACTCCAAAGGTGCCACCGGGGTGATGACGGAGCTTTCCATACTTGCGTCAACTGGCCGCGTCATGGGGGTTGTGAAACCCATACTTCCCGACGTTCGTGAGTTTATTCGCGGTTCCCTGCATATGTTTTCCCGCCTCAAAACCTACGAAAATTACGGTATACACCTGCCCGAAATCTCTATCCTCGTGAACTGTTTCGAAAATACGCTTCTTGACCGGGAGGCGATGGACAGTCTCTCAAAAATTATCAGCGAGAAGCAGTATGACAGCAGTGTATTGGGAGAGCGAAATATGTTCAGTCTGCTCGATACCTGTATCGAGCAACTGGATATCTTCAAACTGGGCCATGTTAAGTCACAGCCAGTTCACCGGCTTGAATATAAAACCCGGCGTAAGGGACTTGCGGCGGCAGATACCATGCACAGCCTTGCCTGCGAGTTGTTTCCTGAGTGGAAAGCGTTCTTTGATGACGTCCTTTCCCGGGAGATTCGCGTATGAGCCGTAATCAAATTTGGCGTGTCGTTGCTTATTCCACTGATACATACAAGGGGCATGAAGAGGTTTATGTGTTTGTTGATGCTCCTGATTACGAAACAGCAAATGATCGTATTTACGAGCGTCTGGCTGAGGAATGGGGTCTTCCGAGGGGTTTTATTGATATATACAACCTGTGGAATAAATCAGAACTTCGCGATATGTCCACAGGAGCACAAATGCCAGCCGGGCTGCCGTTGCTGGAGTCTGGAGGCGGGAATGGAGAGGTGTATTACGATCGGGAGCCCTTGATTCTGGTTGCGTCTGCCCGCCTGCGTAAAGTTCTGGAGTGTGCGCTGCAGGAGGTGCCGGCATGAGCAACATGACTATCAATGCCATTCTGACGCAGCATCTGGAGCGACAGCCTTATGACGATAATCCCGTTGGAACTGAACCAGCAACCTGTGTTGGATGCGGTTGTACAGACAATAACGCCTGCGTGAACGAATACCGTGAAATCTGCTACTGGCTTAAGGTGAATCGCGAAACAGGGATGGGGGTTTGTTCCTGTTGTCCTGAGTTCCTGAGCCACCCTTGCACACCAGATTTCGACTGAGGAGGGGTTATGGACAAAACAAATATTCCCCACTCGGCAGAAGCAGAGCAGGCCGTTCTGGGCGGATTAATGCTGGATAACGACCGCTGGGATGAAGTGGTTTTATTGCTGGCGCCGGATGATTTCTTTGTGGGCTGGCACCGTGCCATTTACCGGGCAATGGCTGAGCTGGTCGGTGAAAGCCTGCCGCTGGATCTGATTACGCTTTCTGACCGGATGGAGAATGCTGGTTTGCTGGAGCGGGTTGGCGGCTTTGCTTATCTGGCTGAGTTGAGTAAGAACACGCCATCGGCCGCCAATATACTGGCATATGCAGGGGTAGTGGCGGAAAAAAGCCGGCTACGCAAACTGCAGAGCGTCGGCAATATGCTGGTTGCTGACGTGCAGGCGTTGAATGCGCGCTCTTCTGACGTTCTGGAGGTGGCTGAGAACCAGCTGTTCTGCATTGCTGAGCAGGGCATGCTGCAGGCAGGAACTGAAACCACAGTAAACGATGCCATGGACAAGCTGGTCAGCCGACTTGAAGCCATGATGGCGCTGGACGGCCTGACCGGTACACCAACCGGTTTCAGCCAACTGGACGAGATGACCTGCGGCCTTCAGCCGGGCGATCTGGTTTTGCTGGCCGCACGTCCATCGATGGGAAAAACCGCTCTGGCGCTGGCTACATGTGCCGCCGCTGTTCGGGGAAAACCGGATGATTACGTTTTTGTCTACAGCATGGAAATGCCGGAAGAGCAGCTCTCCATGCGCCTGATGTCCATGGAAGGGCGGGTTGAACTCAGCAGGCTTCGCAGCGCATCACTGGATGATGAAGAATGGGCCCGTCTTTCACTGGCCATGAAAGAGATAATTGAGTGGAATAATCGTCTGATTATTGATGACACAAGCTATCAGACACCGGCAACCTTACGCGCCCGTACCCGCCGTTATGTCCGTAAGTACGGCAATCCCGCCCTCATTATGGTCGACTACCTGCAACTGATCCGCTCCCCCGAACAGGAAAACCGGACGCAGGAAATTGCCGAAATATCGCGCTCCCTGAAGGCGATGGGCAAGGAGTTCGGGTGTCCCGTGCTGGCGCTTTCTCAGCTCAATCGCCAGGTGGAGCAGCGGGCGGATAAACGTCCCAATAACGGCGATCTGCGTGATTCGGGGGCGCTCGAACAGGATGCTGACCTCATTATGTTTATCTACCGGGATGAAGTGTATAACCCGGGCACCATGACGCCGGGTGTGGCAGAAATCATTATCGGTAAGCAGCGGCAGGGACCAACCGGAACGGTGAAAGTGCAGTTTGATGGCCGCTATACGCTTTTTTCCGAGTATCAGGAAGGGGGATATGACTTCGGGTACCACAGGACAGGAGGTCGGGTATGAGCCGTAACCGCACGAATATTGGGGCCTCCATGCTCCAGCCGGGCCGCAGGACCTCGGGTAGCGTTGAGAGCACAATGGTGGTTGAAATGCCAATGGTTCTGACGATTGAGCAACTGGCACCAAACCCGGATAACCCCCGAACATCGCGTAATCCACGCTATGACGAGATAAAGGCGTCAATTAAGGCCCGCGGGCTGGATACGGTGCCGAAAGTCACCCGCGATCCGGATGGTGACCCGATTAAATATATTTTCAGTGATGGCGGTAACACCCGTTATCAGATACTGACGGAACTGTGGCATGAAACGGGGGAAGAGCGGTTTTTCCGCATCCATGTGCTCGTGAAGCCCTGGCCCGGGCGGCTCCAGTGTGTGATTGGTCATCTCGCGGAGAATGAGGTTCGTGGCGATCTGTCCTTTATTGAAAAGGCCAGGGGAGTCCATAAAGCGCGAATTATCTATGAAGAACAACAGGATAAACCGGTTTCGATGCGGGAGTTGTCAAAGTTACTGACTGAGCAGGGATTACCGATTGATGCCTCAAGTATCAGCCGTATGGAAAGTGCACTCACCCACTTATATCCCTGGATGCCGGATCTTCTTGAATCCGGGCTTGGTGCTCCACAAATCAGGCTATTGCTTGCCTTGCGCCAGGATGCGGAGAAAGTCTGGGATCAATTTTGCCTTCTGTCTGAACGAAGCGATAAATGCTTTACCGATGTATTTGGTGAATGTTGCCGCAAGTTCAATTCCCCTGAATTGTGGTCGCCGGAAATGTTCCGCGATGAATTTATTGGTGATCTGCTGTTGGCACTGCCGCATCCGGAACTGAATTATGACCGCTGGGTGATGGAACTGGATCCCGGCGAGCGTAACCGGCGCTATCACTTTGGCGAACCGGAAGCGGCTACCCGCCCTCAGGGAGTGGCGCTATCACCATCCACTGATGACGTTCAGGAGGCTGCACCCGAGCCTGATTTTACCCTGCCGAAAGCACTATCTGAATCGCCGCCTGCCACGTCAACTGTTACGGAGGAACAACCTCTTCGGGGTGCAAATTCACGGGTAACGCCAGAGATCAATAAGGAAGCGCATACGTCGTTCCCTCGTACAGAAATACAGCCCGATATGTACGGCGGTTCTCCGGTAATTTCGGGGGACGGCATGGGCCCTGGGCTTTCTCCGGAGCATGATGAAACCGACAGCGATGAGACGCTTATCTCCATGCTGGCGCCGGGGCTGGAGGATGAGGGAGAGGCCCTGCATCCGGCCTGTAACATTGCCGGAGATGCGATCTGGTCTGTTCCGGCTTATCAGGATGATATCGAACATCTGCAGAATATGGCCTTCATCATGGCGTGGGAACTGGGGGAAAAGCTGGGGTGTGAAGATGAAATCCTGCCAGACCGCGCCAGTAGTCTGTCGCCAGGCTACTGCGCTGCAGGTGACCACTGCAGCGCACCCGCCGCCTTCCTTTTGTCCCTTGCGGGGTGTTGTCCGGCACAGTGTCCGACAACCGGGATGGATGTTGTGCTGATCGGCGGTTCTGCACAGCAGGATGTGCCAGTTCTTGATGATGAAAATGCCATAAAACTGCTGAGGCTGATGCGTGTCATGCGCCGCCTGCGGGAGCTGCAGCGTGGCGTAACGGCGGTAGAGGAGGAGCATGATGAATAATTACAAACGGCAGGAGCGGCTGGTCAGTCTGGTCAGGAAACTGCTGGAACTGAGCCGAAGCAACAGCAATGCGCATGAAGCCGGACTGGCGCTTTCAAGAGCGCAGCGCCTGATGGAAAAATATGGTATCAGCGAGCTGGACGCCACGCTTTCGTCAGTTCGTGACGTTGCCTCTCAGAGCGCGCCATCAGAGGCCGAAAAGGTGCCTGAGTGGATGACCCGTCTGGCATGGGCGGTTGGTCATGCCTTTGGCTGTCGGCCTTACTTCTCATGGCGCAATACATCATCGGGCGACTGTCGACGAACCGTATCATTTTATGGTTTCAGTGAACGGCCTACCGTGGCGGCTTATGCTTTTGATGTGCTGACCCGCCAGTTGAAAGATGCCACTGCGGTATACCTGAAAACCCAGAGTAAAAAGCTGAAGCTGTCGACCCGCCGAAACCGGGCAGAGCTTTTTCGTGCCGGGTGGGTTGACGGCATGCGTCGCGTCATCACGGTTTTCCGGGTTACAGAACGGGAAACGCAACTGATGACCCGCTGGATGGATAACCAGAATATGAAGGCGGCGACCATCCGGGAACTGAAAAGCTGCCGCGGAGGCGATATTGCCCGCCACCGGGGTTATGAGGCGGGTAAGAACGCCAGGTTGCATCATGGTGTTGAAGGTGAAAATACGGCCGCCATTGGTCACCGGGAGGAACGTACGTCATGACGAAGCATCAACGGGTGTTGCTGTCGGGTACCTCCCATTGTCTGTGGTGCGGTGTGGTATTTGGGCTGCTGGCCGCAGATATGTATCCCGGTGTCGTTCCGGCATTTTCCGGGACCATTTTACGGGGGCTGGCTGTTGCCAGCTTCATTTCTGTCCTGCTGTGGATGATGGTGAGTTACCTGGAGGACATTTCCTGGACGTATATCTGGGGGGCGATGTTCCTGCCTCCGCTGGCCGCATTACTCCTCTGTTATGTGGGCTGGCTGGGTTACAGCTTTATTTTCTGGAAATGGGACTATGATTTTGCTCTCTTCATCCGGGAGGCGGTTCTGCCAGTTGTTTTCCTTGTGTGGGGAGCATGTAACTTCTTAATAGTCCCCTTTATCTTTTTGTTTATCTTGTCTCCCGGAGGTGTTGAGTGACTAATTCCGGTGGTTTATCTCAGGCTGCCAACGGGCTGCTGATGCAGCTGGTGATGGATCTGAAAAGTGGCTATCTCCGTCGCTGTGAGTCGCTGGGGATCAAGCGAGAAGAGATGCAGATGTTGCAGGGACTCTCCCTTGAGGAGCTGCATTATCTCGCGAACAGCGAAGTTTCTGTGGTCAGCGTCAGCATCGATCACAGCAATCTGGTCAGCATGCTGCAACGGGCCAGAATGGAGCAAAAGCGCATGCAACGCATCGACCGGGCGCTGGCGCTGGGCAGTTCGATAGAGCTGATGCAGACATTTTTCGGGCTTTCCAGTACAGATGTGGCGGCCCGTCGCAGGATCGCCGGTATCGAAGCCCGATCCGGACGGGGCAATACGCTCGGGGATGAAGACAATGCAGAAATCTGGCGGCTGTGGCAGAAATCAGGCGTTGAAGAAGTGGAAAGCCCGGACGGGCTTGACGTCATGATGCTGGCAGCAGAGCAACTGAATATCCCTCTTACCTCTGTCTGGCATGCTGTGAAAGGGTGGCACAGAACCACACCCCGCAGGTCTGTGGGTCAGTCCCCGAAACCCTCAGTGAGGAAGCGTGCATGAGGATGAAAATCGTTGGCCCCGACCTGTGGGCTTCTCCCGGTGTGCCATCGCAGTGCTGTCGTAAAGCCTTACGGCTGGTCAGTCAGTATCATCGTGGCGATCGTAATTATACCCGGCTTGAGGACCGGGGCTGTGGATACGTCAAGATTAATATTGGTCCGTTCTGGCGTCTGCTCAGTCGTAACGGGGGCAGAACCTGGTTACTACTGAGTCACGGGCGGTACAACTCAGCGATCCGCAAATAGTATGTTTACCCTGCATCTGTACGCGGATGCAGGCATAAGCATACTGACAGAACAGAATGGCCTGATGGGAGCCATCATAAGGAAGAGGATATGACGCTGCCTGCGGACAACCTGATAGCGTTTACGCTGGAAAAAATGAATGCCCGTCTGGTGGCTAATCCGCTGCTCGATGACGGACGGGTACGCAGCGGCCTGCTGTTTACGGGGAACATGCATGATGCCATCCCCCGAAGGCTGTTGCTGGATCCACGGCTTTCCCCCCTTGATAAGATGGGCTGGATGATGATCCGCCTGTATGCGCAGAATAATGAAGGCGCGATATTCCCCAGTTATGATGAGCTGCAGGTGCAACTGGCTTCCCCGGGTAAAGGTAAAGCCTCCCGTGAAACCGTTAGCCGGGTGTTGCTGATGTTACGAATAACCGGCTGGCTCAGCCTGTGTAAGCGGGTTCGCGACGATAAAGGGCGGGTTCGCGGCAATATCTACGCGCAACATGATGAGCCCCTGACTTTCCGGGATGCAGAATCACTGGACCCGCGTTTTCTTGATGTGGTTGCCGATGCCTGCCTGAGTAAAAACCGGACGGTCAGTCAGATCGCCCGGGATGTGCTGGGCGAGATTAAAAACGATCCCACCATGCGGCACTATCACAGCCATTTGTCTCTGCTTGAAACCCGTCTGGGTCGCCCACAAAATGCCGGTCAGTTAGCAGTGCGGCAGCATACCTCATTATTAACCCCGAAGCCGGGTTCGGGATCCGAACTCAGTATAAATCGAATAAAAAACAACCATCAAGAACTGAGTACGGAAACCGAACTCAGTCAGAATCCGATGCGAATAAAACAGAGTTCGGATTCCGAACTGCCAGTAAAATCAGGGGATTATGACAGAGTTCGGAAACCGAACCATTACGTACGTAGTTTCACACACAGTGTGAATAAAAAAACGTATGTGGACAATCCAGTTGTGTTGCCTGATGCGCTGAAAGCCGTAGTGTCGCAGGAAGACCAGGCGATGTTGATTCGCCAGCTTCAGGCTCTTCCTGAAGAACAGGCACAACAGGTCCTGTTTGCCCTGCAGAATCTGATGGCCAGGCAGCGAGTAGACAATCCGCTCGGCTGGATGCTGGCGGTGATGAAAAAAGCCCGGGAAGGGAATTTCAGGCCCGTTAAGCAACCGCAATCGGTTCAGCCGGAGACTCAGACGCGACCATGCCGACCTGAACAGCAGCCTTTTTCCGCGCCTCCGCGACCTGTGGTAGCTTCTGAAGAGCAGGTCAGGAATTACGTCACCAGTCTGCGGGAACAACTGAGACATAATACCCGATGATTAAAAAGTATACGGTGCTGATACTGCCGACAGTGGTCAAAAAGCATACGGTGTTGGCACTGCCAACAGTGGTTAAAAAATGTACGCTGTTGGCACTGCCAACAGCGGTCAAAAAGTGTACGGTGCTGGCACTGCCAACAGTGGTCAAAAAGTGTACGCTGTTGGCACTGCCAACAGTGGTCAAAAAGCGTGCGGTACTTACTGGCAATGGATAAATCAAAATTTCATCATCTGGCGATCTGGTTTTCAATTGTCCTGCTTCCTCTTGCTGGGGACTATCTCAATCCTGATTGAGATATCGCAACAGCAAGGGGCTATATATGGAAAAGGGTAAAAAGAACGCGGATGCGAAGGTCGGTAATGAAGCATCTTCACCGCGGGCAGGCGCACTACAGTCCGCACTCTCGGTAGAGCTTCATACTCACTATGCCATCAGATTATGGGAAGGGCGTAAGCAAAGTGACAGTAATTCCCGTAGTCTCCATGAGAAAAAGCGGCCTGAAATCATTAGTATGCCAAAGGCCATTCAGCGTGCCGGGGTGGCTTCCCGGGATTCAGCAGCAGATAACCCTTATGCTGATATGGTACTGGTGAAGCTGGAAACCACGCTTCACATGGCGTCCAATAAGATCAGTACGATAGTGAATGAACTGGATGTGATTCTGTCAGCTGTTCCCAAAGGGATAACGCTTTCTGACATTGCGTCTGCGTATCCTCTGAATATCAGCGTTTACAGTCGTTCCCCCCTTGGGTACCGGTGCGTATGGCTGCTGGTCGGTTACGACCAACTGGCAATGAAAGCGTTTCAGGCTTTCCATTATGGGCTGATTTCACGCGCTCAGCGCGATCAGTATCTCAACAGAGGCGGGCATGCGGTCAGACAGGTTTATGGGGCTATTCAGCCTTATTACACCGTGGCGGTTAACCGGAGTGACATTATTAATCTGACCGCCCGCGGGAAAGAGGCCCTGGCGCGGTTGGGTGAACCCGATCCCGATATTTTCTCCGGTAAAAAGCGATCTTCTTTTTCATCGCCTCTGCGGGAACACACTGTTCGCCAGGGCGAAAAGCGCTGAGAGGAGGTGAGACATGCAGCTTTATCTGTGTGAGAAACCGTCTCAGGCGAAAGATATTGCGCGGGTTCTCGGCATCAGTAAACGAGGACATGGATTTATCAGCGGTGGCAATATCACCGTCACCTGGGCCATTGGCCATCTGCTGGAACAGGCCAACCCGGATGCTTATGGCGAACAGTTTGGTAAACCCTGGCGGGCCGATGTGCTCCCGGTTTTACCTGATAACTGGAAAATGGTGGTCAAACCCCAGACCCGGGATCAGTTCACGGTTATCAGTAAGTTGCTGAAGCAGGCCGGAGAGGTGATTATTGCCACCGATGCTGACCGGGAAGGTGAGGTTATCGCCCGTGAGCTGCTGGCGTATTGTGGATATCGTGGCACAGTACGTCGGTTGTGGTTATCCGCGCTTGACGAAGCCAGTGTCCGCGAGGCTCTGGCCGGTATTCTGCCCGGGGAAAAAACGGCAAAACTGTATGAAGCCGGGCTGGGGCGCAGCAGGGCGGACTGGCTTATCGGGATGAATCTGACCCGCTTGTATACCCTTATAGCTCGTGAATCCGGTGTTTCCGACGTGTTGTCCGTTGGTCGGGTTCAGACGCCGACGCTGGCGATAGTGGTTAACCGTGATAAAGAAATCGCTGATTTTGTCCCGGTCCCCTGGTGGCTGGTGCAGGCTCTGCTTGAGAAAGATGGCGTGCGCTTCAGGGCGACCTGGCAGGCGGCAGCGCAGTACTGCGATGACGAAAAGCGCTGCGTGAATAAGCAGGCTGCGAACGCTGTCGGACAACTCTGCCAGCAGCAGAAGGGCGCAACGGTACTGGACGTGAGCCAGAAGCGCGATAAAACACCGGCTCCGCTTTGCTTCGATCTGGGAACGCTGCAGCAGGTCTGCTCCCGTAAATTCGGGATGGGGGCTAAAGAGACGCTGGCTGTCGCCCAGTCATTATATGAAACGCATAAAGCGACGACCTATCCGCGAACCGACTGTGGTTATCTTCCGACATCGATGCAGCAGGAAATTCCTGATGTACTGACCGCCGTCACCAAATCCGATCCGTCAGTTGCACCGGTGCTGACCCAACTGGACCGCGGGTTTGTCTCCCGGGTCTGGAATGATAAAAAAATCACGGCACACCATGCCATTATTCCCACACGCCAGGCATTTGATCTCTCGCGCCTCAGCGCGGATGAGCTGAAGGTTTATCAGCTTATTCGACAGCATTATTTTGCGCAGTTTTTGCCGTTGCAGGAGTCTGATGTGACCGACGTCTCTTTTAACATAGGCGGGCAGTTGTTCCGGGCCAGAGGGAAAGTCAATGTTGTCACGGGCTGGAAACTGTTATTTCAGAAGGACCATCAGAATGAGCAATCTGAAGATACCAGTGATAATGATGCCGACATGGCGCTGCCACCGTTAAACAAAGGTGACACCTGTATTGTCAATGGCGCAGCGGTGGAAGACAAAAAAACCAGTCCACCTCCCCCGTTTACCGAGGGAACGCTGATTGCCGCGATGAAAAATGCTGCCAGTTTCGTCAGCGATCCGAAGCTGAAAAAAGTGCTGCGCGATAATGCGGGACTGGGAACCGAAGCGACCCGGGCCGGTGTGCTGGAGACACTTTTCTCCCGTCATTACCTGGAGAAAAAAGGCAAACATATCCACGCCACGTTGCTGGCCAGGGAACTGATAGCGGCGTTGCCTGAAACGCTGACCAGCCCCGGTATGACCGCGCTGTGGGAACAGGCGCTGGATGATATCGCTCAGGGGAAAATGCCGCTGGATACCTTTATGCAGAAACAGCTGCAGTGGACTCGCCATCTGGTTGACAAAGGGAGGAGTGATACAGTGAAGATTACCGCGCCTGTGACACCACCCTGCCCGGTTTGTAAGGGGCCGACCCGCAGGCGTAAGGGAAAGAATAGTGATTTCTGGGGATGTATTCGTTATCCGGAGTGTAGCGGTATTGTTGCAGGGAAAAGTGGCGGGAAGGGCCGGAAAACCGCGCGGGGCAAAAAAACGGCAGCAAAGACGAAAGCGGAATTCTCTGCACCGCAATAATGGTTTTGGGTACACCAGGGCAGTAAGTTCTGCTATTGTAAACCCGCTTTGATGCAAAGGTACCCCGCAGGCTACGGGGCTGTTACGGACTTTAACGGGGTCTGATGATAGCCTGGCCCGGCAGGCAGTGAATTGTACGTTCCGACTGGCCTGCAAGACGCATGCACTCCGTGAAAACCGCGTCGGGATAATGTCCTTAATCCCCGGAGAATGATGAGACACCGCAGGTTCTGGTACTGGCCATAAGGGCGTCGGCAACGGCGCCTTTTTTTATTCTGCAACTCGCAGCAGCACCTCCTCTGGTTTCAGGTTGACATTCTCGCCGGGCAGTTTAATGATGGTCGTGCTTAATTGTCGTTTTTACGACCACCAATGTTTCAGCAGTCTGTGAGAAACGCCTTCGGGTGGCTGCAAAAGAATTCTCCCGTAGCCTGAAAGGGAGAGCATATTGAATGTGGTACATCTGCGCACCTTTGAAAGCAGATATCGCAAGTCACATGCGCACTATGACGCGGCGATGAAGGTTTCTTAATGACTCACCAGACAGTCGGAATTTAGCTGATTCTGACTCCCCGACGGGAAAAACACTCCCGTCGGGGCAGATGTTTTCTCCGTCGTATCTTATTTTTACCTCCATGGAGAAAACATCATGTCTGCAAATAATACGACTTCCGGCAAAACGGAATATTTCAACCTGACCATTAAAGGTCTGGGATATCTCAGCAATATTCGCCAGGTCAATCTTCAGAACGGCTCTTTTCTCAGTTGTGTGATTAACGCGCTGAGTGGTCCGACGGATAACCCAGTATATGTTCGCTTTGATGTTTCCGTTGCCGGCAAAGAAGCGACCAGCCTGATTGGCCGTTGCCAGAAAGCCGTTGATGAGGATAAAAAAGTCCTTATCGGCTTCACCTTAAGTAATCCGTCCACGGATATCTTTACGCTTAACAAAGGCGATCATGCCGGCGAGCAGCGTGTCAGCCTGAAAGCCCGCTTAATAAAAGTGGACTGGATAAAAATAGGCCAGGATATGGTTTATAAGACTGAAAAACCGGACTCCATGCCGCCTCAGAACGGTACTGCTCAGCCCGAATACGCTGAAAATTCTTTCTGAGTTATTTTTACCCTCACCTCCCTGAATAACGGACCTTCCTTCAGGGAGGTCTGTTTTCTTTATTAAGGAAACACATCATGAATAATTCAACAGGAATTCTGGCAGCAGAGTCCGGTTTTACTTTACCTTTGCAGGTGCTCAAAAGCGGTCGCGGTTATTATATCGGTACGGCAAATCATGAGGGACCTGTTTCCCGTGAGTCTGAAGAATACTTCAGTACCCATAAAAAAGCGGTTCAGGCGTTCACCACTGGTGCCTGGACTCAACGTGAGTGGGCATAAGGAGAGAGCCTCATGGCTTCACGTGGAATTAACAAAGTCATTCTGGTTGGAAATTTAGGCCAGGATCCTGAAGTGCGCTATATGCCCAACAGTAACGCAGTGACCACGCTGTCGATAGCGACTTCAGAGAGCTGGCGCGATAAGCAAACCGGCGAAATGAAAGAGCAGACCGAATGGCACCGTGTTGTGCTGTTTGGCAAACTGGCGGAAGTGACCAGTGAATATCTGCGTAAAGGCTCGCAGGTGTATATTGAAGGCCAGTTACGTACCCGTAAATGGCAGGATCAGCATGGCCAGGATCGTTATTCTACCGAAGTGGTGGTCAACGTGAACGGTAGCATGCAGATGCTGGGGAGTCGTCAACGGTCGGGTAGCTCCTCTTCCCAACACCAGGGCTCTCAACAGCAGGGATGGGGACAACCTCAGCAGCCTGTATCAGGTGGTCAGCCGTCTCAGGTTGGGCCGTCGTCAACCGGACGCACCGCTGCCGGCATGCCGATGGATTTTGACGACGATATCCCCTTTTGAATGACATAAAGTAATTATTGTTAAGTAATTTATAGTCAGTTATATTCAACCGATTGGTTTTGCTGACAGTAAGTGGAATTATAGCCCTTCTAGTGCGTAAACACTCGAAGGGCTTTTTTGTTAAAGTTAATTTTGTTGCATTATAAGATGATATAAAAAATTTTTTGTGAAGATAAGGGTTTTTGACTATTCTTATTTTGTCAACAAGAGAGGTGCAATGAAAATAGAGCCAGTCACACACAAAACCGGTGAGCAGGTACCAATGATGCTGGATGCTTATGGTATGCCCGTAGCCATTACCTAATGAGTTTATTCTTTCCAGACGCTCCCTTAGCACCAATACTTTGGTTCGGAATTTGAGATAATTGTCAGTGCTTTATCGCTGGCTGGTGAAATCGAATTGTGACTTGTCAGGGAAATTGCTGGCACAGAACCCATTCAATGAGGCTGAATTAAAAGGTATTTTGGTTGAAGCGCTAAGAATTGATCAGTAGTTAATCACAGAAAATAAAAATAGGGGTTTCATAATGTCTATCTATCTTAATTTCCCACCACCCGCGAACTGGCAGGATTTTCAAATTCTAACATTGCGACTTGTAGAACAAATGTGTGAACCTGATACAGTGAGAGAATATGGAAGGCAAGGACAGCGGCAAGATGGTGTTGATGTGTATGGAGAGATGTCTGGTGAATTGCATCTGGGCGTTCAGTGTAAACAGATGGAGCCCGGCAAGAAACTAACTATGAAGTTGATTCAGGATGAAGCTGACGCAGCATTAGCTTTTAAGCCTGACTTACATGTATTCATAATTGCAACAACTTTAGCCGAAGATACTGCAATTCATAAGGCAGTGACTACACTTAATGCGTCAAAAAAATATAATTTCAAGATTAGTTATTGGAGCTGGAATCATTTCAATGACAAGCTAAATCGATCTAGTAAACTAATGGAGGAGAGCTACTGTAACTACGCTAAATCGTTTGATGATAATGAATATCTTCGTGACCTTGAAGCGATTTTCGAAGCTTTTTCTCGACCCGCATTCATTGACAATTTTAAGCACGAGCTAAACTACAATGATTTTCTTCACGGGTTAGGTGACACAGTACTTTTTCTGCAAACAGGCCTCCTAAGAGATCGGCTTACTGGGGAATTACTTCGTGGCACCTATCCTCTTAGCATGTTGCCTGCTGGTGAGAGCAAAAAGTTGCGCAAACGCCTACTTGACGAAGTCAAGAATCTTCGTAAGCGCGCTCTTGAAGATTACTCGAATGGACAACTGGATCAGTCTAAAGCACAAGAATACAACGCTTCACGATATCTTCTTATCTCAGAAGTTAACAAATTATTTTTATCTAGTGGGATGCCAGTAATTGTCCCATTATATGGTTTTTAGTTAGCTTTTTGTCGTAGATGAGAAATCCAAAAGGTTTTAGCGCAGAAAATTACATGGAAAGTGTTTATCTGAGAATCGCAATTTTGACCTGTGAGTTCAATCGATGTGAGACCGTCCAGTAGAGTTCTGCGCCGACAAATTGTAAAGGTCCTATCTTTACACTTATCTGCTAACTTCTAAAAAAAGACATGTTAAGAAGTTGGTAAAAGAGTGTTTAAGTTAATAAAGTTGAATTAACAATTTATATGCGATATTTTCAATAAGTTGAACTGTTTTTATGTGAATTAGTTGCTTCGTTGGCAGCAGCGTTGCTTACAACGCTAGGGCAAGATTCGGTGCCTAGATGAGTCTGCTCGACACGCCCAGCAATCCTAAGGATGGGCTCCCTGCCTGACTGCGGGGCCTCTCTAGGCACCGCGGGGTTCGTTAATGCTCTGCTGGGCATTTTTTGTTCGTGTGTCTAATTATGCGTGCTGGGTCGTTCTGTGATACCTATGATCTTCTCTAGGTCAAGTTTTGCAGGGCTCTATTACGAGCCCTTTGATTCATCACCGTCCATTTTCTATTTTGGTATGTATATGGTCGGTGACAGCTGTGAGTCGATCACCGCCCCCGGCTCGATTGAGTATAATGGCAGTTCGCCAGGCAGAGCTAGCGGAGAGGGTCTATACGTCGTTTTCCCGTCTATTATTTCTTGATAGTAAAAGGTGTCTGTAGGGAAAACGTAATCGATGAAAGACTCTAAAGTCGAGATTAGTTGGTCAATATCTCTGGCCCAATCAATTTTTATTGCATTGAGTATTTTCGTATGTCCGAGATCCTCGATGTCTTCAAGATGGCCGAAGTGTCCATCCACAAGCCCTTGGATATTTCGAACCGCGCTGCGGTAATCCTTTGCAAAATGGCTAGATTTTGAAAAGTTTAGAATCCAGCGTCCTACAGCCTCGCTTTTGTTTAAACTGACCTCCCCTTTGATGGGGACCTTGTTATGCTTTGTCTTTTCCGAAATCCCTATGCAGAAAGTGCAATATTTGTCTTTGACAGGCTTTCGTTTGAAGTAAGAGGCAAGGAACAAATCTTCTCCATTGTTGCCTTCTACTTCGCCGACAAAACCTATTGTTTCTTCATCGTTCGATATCAATATGAAAAGATCTGAATTGTCTAGCGTTCCGTTCAATGTAAGGCCGAGACCCTTTGTTTCGGGGTATGCTTTTTTGTTTCCAGGCAAAAGCATAAGAACTCGATCCAAGTTGTAGTTTTGCTTGGCAAAATATAGCTCGGAGTCGTTTCCGACTTTGAAGATATTCATCTTCGTGATGTTGAACCCGTTTATGTCATAGTCGGCCAAGATACTGGTGCATAAGCTTTTAAAGCACTCAATTCCAGTTTTTGTTCTAAGGAAGTCGACCATGACATATTCAAATGCATGATTAAGAACGGTTTTCTCCATGTTTTTAAAGAAGCCGCTTTCTCTGAGCGCACCTCTATAGTCTTGGAGGCTTTTGCTGTTATTCCAGCTAGATGGAAGGTTTTTCTGGTAGCGTACAGTTTTAAGAATTCCACAGTAGAACGATGCCCAGTAAGGCGCAGTGTTCAGTACCAAGGTTTTCTCTACTTGAGGAAGGATCACTGTTGTACTGTTATTCAAATCTTTACCTCGGTAGGTTTTGCGAATGTCGTGTTTTCAGCCCCGAACCTGATTTGCCTCGGTGAAAGATTGGCAAAATCTGGTACATCCGTGCATGGTGAAGCGTCATTTTTAGTCAGTTGGAACAGGCCGCCAACGCTACTGTTTTGCAAGCCTTTTGTCTACTAGCTGCAAAGGTTGATTCAGTGTCGTTGATTTTGATCGAACGTTTAGTTTTGTACGAGTAGGTGGCTGGCTATGGTATGCACTGGCCTGAGCTGGATGAGGACCTGAGTACCCAAGGGCTGCTTCGTGGTGCTAAAGGTGCGATTCCACGACAATCGCCGGTGTAATTTGACAAACAGAACGCTGACCTTCCGGTCGGCGTTTTTTTCATCTGTGGAAAATCAGTTGTTAATTGAGTGAATGCGGGGGGATTTCGCACAGTGAGGCCTGCTAATCACTGTAAAGGAAACCCCGGATGAAATTTCAACCCCGTTATAAGACTCTGTCTGTTGTTCTGCCGCTGCTTTTACTGGCCGGCTGCTGCTCCTCTCCACCTCAGAAACTACAACAGCGTGAAGCCGCTGTACCCACGCCTTCCGTGGCTGTCACCCGCAATGTTCAGACTGTCGCGCCTGATGAATATGCCAGAACGCCGGAGGTGGTGCGTTATGACCGTTATCTGCTGGTCAGCACGGATCCGATGGCTGCCCAGCGCGATCCGCTGTCGCAGATTATTGATATCCGTATCCCGTCATCCCTGCATCCGACCGTGGCGGATGCCCTGCGCTATACCCTGAAGCAGTCCGGCTATTCACTTTGCGCCACAGGACCGGCAAACGGCGTTCTGTACCGCCAGCCACTACCGGCCGTGCAGTATCAGCTGGGACCCATGCGACTCCGCACCGCCCTGCAGGTGATGGCTGGCCCGGCCTGGCAACTGGAGGTTGATGATGTTCAGCGTGTGGTCTGCCACAGTCTGCGTGACGGGTATCAGTTACCGGCCAGTCAGTTACCGCCTGTCCAGGTTCCCCGGAAGGTACCCACCCCGGTTACGGGAGGGTTCCTGAAAAAATGAGCGAAAAGAACATCACTGAGTCTGTTCCCGCCGGGGAAAAGAGGCGTCTGTGGTCATGGTGGTCTGCTGCCGGCGTCTGTCTTTGTCTGATGATGGCAGCGGCCGGCTTTGTATTGTACGTGCTGGTCAGTGGTATGACTGACCTGGATACGCGCCTTTCACGTCTGGAAGCACAGGATAATACAGCCACAACCAGCACACTGTTATCCACTCTTCAGTCGCAGGTCTCAACGCTGCAGGCCGGGCTGGCTGATAACCAGCAGCGTGTGACCGCACTACAGAAAGAGACCGAAGCCCGGACCGGACCCTCGCAGGAACTGGCCACTCTGCAGGCATCTGCCGCACGGCTGCAACAGGCGCAGCAGGAGATGGAAACCCGGCTGAGTGTGCTTGCTGACCAGCTGAATGCCCTGAAAGCGGTACCGGCTGCTGCGACTTCGGCTCCGGAAAAAACACCGACAGAAGTCAAAAAACAGTTACCTGTTAAACCCCGTTCGACGGCTGTTGTTGCACGTCATGCGCCGTTTGTGCTGACCGGCGTGGAAAGACGAGGCGCGGAGTCCTGGGCGGCGGTAGCCCCCCGCGGTTACCACAGCCTGTCGCAGATAGCGCTTATCGGGGAAGGGGAAACCGTCTCCGGCTGGACGCTGGTTCGTGCCGGTTACAGCGAAGCGACTTTCCGTGTCAACGGGCGCCTGACAGCCCTTAAGGTGGAGTAAACCATCATGCAACTGAAACTGACTTTTCTTGCGCTGGTCATGCTGAGTTCGCGGGCTCTGGCGGCCACGGATACCTCCGTAGTTGAAAACTCGCAAACCACTCAGAGCCAGACGCAGTCCCTGCAGCAGAAAGCCGGCGAATGGGGGCTAAGCCCGGAGGATTACCAGCGGTATCAGCAACTGATGAATGGCCCCAGGGGGATTCAGTCCCCGGGGCTGGACCCACTCTCGGCGCTGGGGATTGAGGCCCGCACGCCGGCAGAGCGCCGTCAGTATGCGGAAAAATGGGTTAAAGAGGAATTTGCCCGTACGCAAAAAGAACTGGATTTCCAGCGGGAAATCAATACGGCATGGCAACGGCTTTATCCGGACAGACTGCCGGTGAATCTGGGGAATGCTGCCGGTGTTGCCCGGGATACCGGGGGGCGTCTGGCGTTGTTCGTTAAGTCGAAGAACTGTCCGACCTGCGATGCGCGGCTGTCTGCGGTGCTCAGTGACAATCGTCCGGTTGATATTTACCTGGTCGACAGCGAGGGGAGTGACGATACGTTACGCCAGTGGGCCCGTGCTCACCGTATCCCGGCGGAGAAAGTCCGTTCCCGCCAGATTACGCTGAACCATGACGGTGGCCGCTGGCTGCGCTTTGGCGACGGAATGATGCCGGTGTTGCTGCAACAGGGAGAAAAAGGATGGCATATCGCCGCATTCTGATCGCCCTGATGCTGGCTGTAAGTGGCAGTGCAACGGCAGCAGGTGAGACTGTACCGGAAGGGTATATCCGGGTGGCCGTTGCGCATGGAGTACCGCCGGAAGCGCTCTATTCTGTCTCGCTGACGGAAACCGCTATGGCGCCACGATCAATTGCTGCGGTGGTCAGGCAGAAGACAAATCTGCCTGCGGTGAGTCGTCCCTGGCCGTGGACGATTAATGTGGCGGGTAAGGGATACCGCTACGCCAGCCGTCTGGAGGCCTGGCGGGCACTGCAGGTTTTTATGTCACGCTATTCCCTTAAACGTATTGATGTCGGTCTGGCTCAGGTAAACCTGGGCTGGAACGGGCATCACTTTGTTTCGACCTGGGCGGCGTTTGACCCGTACACCAACCTCAATGCTGCAGCCAGCATTCTGCGCGAGTGCTGGGAGCGTAAACCGGGTAGCTGGCTGGATGCGGCCGGTTGTTATCACCATCCGGCGGGTGGGCAAGCTGCAGCACGATACAAAACTATCGTGAAACGTCATCTTGTCCGTCTCAGCGGCACGCCCCGCCAGTCCTCTTTGTTGCCGCCTTCTTTATTACCGCAGACAGTGGCAGCCATTGCCCCTGAACCTGGTTTTATCTGGACTGAGCCCGGGAGTGAACCCTGATGAAAAAACTGTTTTTAATGATGTGTCTTTTTCTGCCCCTGACGGGCCATGCCGGACTGAACGTCCTCGCTGACCTCGGCGGGGAGGATGCCACGTCTTATTTTGACGGCATTAATAAACAACCCGGCCTGCCGGAGGCGTCACCGGCAACCCCGCCAGTTTCTGCGATGGCAGCAATGTTTCCGATCAGCACGCCGGAGATGATGCCGGGGACGGTGGAGGATCGTCCGCTGCAGTTGCCGGGCATTGGTGCGCTTTTCCTTATCGGTGATGACGAACAGTCACGGTACTGGCTGGCGGAGAATGCGCAGGCGCTAATTGCCCGACATGCGGCAGGCATGATTGTCAGTGTTGACAGTGCGTCGGCTGTTGAGTCATTGCGGGATCTGGCTCCCGGTGTTCCGATGGCACCGGCATCCGGCTCTGAGCTGGCCCGCCGTCTGCAGTTACGACATTACCCGGTGATGATCACCGATACCGGATTGTCCCGACAGGTGCGGCCGTGATGAGCGCACTGCAACTGAGTGCTGCGCTGTTGGTCAACCCGTTGCCGGCCCCGCTTCTGGCGGCGCTGTTTATCATGGTGATGCTGCGTCTGAGCTTTCGCCAGCGGGAGAAAGCCAGCGTTCGTCGCCACCGTCGCTATCAGGCTGCGGCGGCACGGGTGCTGGAAAAACTGGGCACTCTGCCGGGGGACGGTCAGCGTATGCAGTACCTGCGCAAAATTAACCCTTATGTATTTGAGGAATTGCTGTTGCTGGCGCTGGAACGACAGGGGCTGACGGTCGTTCGTAATGCGTCTTACAGTGGGGATGGCGGCACTGACGGACAGGTCATTATTGATGACGAATGCTGGTTGATCCAGGCCAAACGCTACAGCCGGGCGATTACACCTGCCCATATTCGCGACTTTGACCAGCTTCTTGAACAGCGTACCTGCTGCGGTTTTTTCATTCACACCGGGCGGACCGGACACATGAGTCGGGCGGTCTGCTCCACCTCTCCGCGTCTTTTTATCATCAGCGGCCAGCGCTTGCTGGATCTGCTTGCCGGCCGACATGGCTGGCTGTCAGGTTGTTCATATTTTCAGAGGACATCTGTATGACATTTTCTTTACAGCGTTTACTGCGGACCGGCTGTCTCAGCCTCGCCCGTTTACTTTTTTTGTGGCCGGCGTTACTGACCGGAGCCGTGATGCTGGTGATGGCCTTCCTGTCGTATCAGGGGGGCGTCACATCGCGTCTGGATTATTACACGTATGAGGCTGCCCGCTGGCGCAACGCGCCGGAAGGGAGCCTTATGGTGCGGCGCTGTATCGATGCCGCTACGGACAATGCCGTATTCCCTGTTGCACCGCTGAGCGGGGATGAGTGGCGTGTGATGGCAGCAAGGGAAACTGACTGCCCGACAGTGGCGGAACCGTTTGAACAGGCAGCTGAAAACGATATCCGTGCATTACACCTGCTAATGAAAATTGTTCTGGTGATCAGCGTTTGCCTGGAACTGTTTATGACGGTTCGTGCTCGTAGGGGAAGGGGGCACAGTGGCGCGGTGGCGCATGTTCGCATGGCAAAGGGCGGCGTCCGTATCGTCAGGGAGGAAGATAATGAGTAACCGCTACGTGATTGAAGCCCTGTTGCGTCCGGCGGTTGAGCTGAATACTGCTGTCGTGGCCGGTATGGCGGCATATGTTTGTGTACAGGCTCCCTGGGCTGTGGCGCTGGCACCTTCAGTTAGTTATGTAACCGCGTCTGGCTTTGCGGTGTTATCTGTTGTGCGTGCCCGGCAAGGGATGAAGATTCTTCGTTATCGCCGCAATCTGACCCGGCTCCCCCGCTACATCATGAGCGCCGGACAGATACCGGTCAGCCGTCAGCGCCTGTTTCTCGGGCGCGGGTTTCGCTGGACGCAAAAACACACCCAGCGACTGCAGGATACGCTACGTCCGGAAGTGGCGAAGTACCTGCAGCCGGGCTGGCTGTATCAGGCCGCTCGCTGGCTGGAAATGAGGACGGAGCACTCAGCTCCGGGGCTGGGAAAACTGCTGCGTACGGATTCGCCCCTGAACCCGGTTCGCCCATTGCCGCCAGTGGGTGGTAATCCGGTGTTGCATGGCATTGAGCCGAATGAGCAGGATGTCTGGCTGACGCTGCTGGAGCGTGTGGGGCACACCATCGTCTATGGCACCACCCGTGTGGGGAAAACACGCCTGGCAGAGCTGCTGGTTACCCAGGATATTCGTCGCGGTGAAGTTACCATTGTTTTTGACCCGAAGGGCGATGCCGATCTGATGAAGCGCGTCTGGGCTGAAGCACACCGTGCCGGCCGGGGCGACGCGCTGTATATTTTCCATCTGGGCTGGCCTGAAATATCTGCACGCTATAACGCCGTCGGGCGTTTTGGTCGGGTGTCAGAAGTGGCGTCCCGCGTGGCGGGCCAGCTGTCAGGAGAGGGGAACAGCGCGGCGTTCCGTGAGTTTGCCTGGCGGTTCGTCAACATTATCGCCCGGGCCCTTGTAGCACTGGGCGAGCGTCCGGATTACACCCTGATTATGCGCTATGTGAACAATATCGCCGATCTGTATATCCGTTACGCAGAGAAGGTTATCCGTGAGCAGCTTCCCTCGCTGCAGGCTCAAATTCAGAATAACGAGCAGATTCTGGGGGATGATGATGTCCCGCGGAATATGCAGGGGCAGCCGGATGCGATACGTATCTGGTCCATTGAGGTGGCACTCAGTTCAGAAGAGGGAAAGCAGCTGTATGATCCCATTCTGGATGGTCTGCGTAGCGCAGTACGCTATGACCGTACCTATTTTGATAAAATTGTGGCTTCCCTACTGCCTTTGCTGGAGAAACTGACTACCGGGAAAACAGCGGAGTTGCTGGCACCGGACTATCTGGATATGAACGATTCACGACCGATTTTTGACTGGGAGCAGATAATCCGCAAAAAGGCCGTGGTGTATATTGGCCTCGATGCGCTCAGCGACAGTGAAGTGGCCAGCGCCGTGGGAAACTCCATGTTTGCCGATCTGGTGAGCGTGGCGGGTCATATCTACAAACACGGTATTCATGCCGGGCTACCGGGAGAGGGGGAGAGCAAGGTCCCGATTAACCTGCACTGTGATGAATTCAATGAGCTGATGGGTGATGAATTTATCCCGCTTATTAACAAAGGGGGCGGCGCCGGCATGCAGGTGACGGCCTACACCCAGACCTCATCGGATATTGAGGCCCGGATCGGCAATGCGGCCAAAACGGCTCAGGTCCAGGGCAACTTCAACAATCTGATTATGTTACGTGTCAGGGAGAACCGTACCGCCGAACTCCTGACCACGCAGCTGCCGCAGGTGGAGATTTACACCAAGACGCTGGTCTCTGGCCATCAGGATACCGATATCAGTGCGGGCCAGGATTTTACCTCCAGTACGCAGGATCGTGTCGGGACGGTCAAGGTGCCGTTGCTGGAGCCAGCTGATGTGGTAACACTTCCGAAAGGGCAGGCATTCGCCCTGCTGGAAGGCGGGCAATTGTGGAAAATCCGCATGCCGCTGCCTGCCGGTGATGTGGATGATAAACTGATGCCGCAGAGTATTGCGAAAATTGCCGAGGAAATGCGCCGCAATTATCACAGTGGTGAAGCGTGGTGGAATGATGCGCCGGCCATTGTGCCAGCAGGAGGTGAACTTGGCTGAACCTCAGCGTAATAGTCCTCCTCCGCCCCGGCCGGAGAAGCCACATGGTTTGCTTTATAATGTGTTCTGGGGCTGGCCCTGGGCATTGTTCGGCATGCTACTGGGTTCGCTGATGTTGAGCCTGCTGATTGAGTACACCGGCATAGCGTTCTTCTGGCCGGAAGCGGGGGCAGCCCACAGCGAGGCGGTGATGAATACTGAACTGGGCTGGCTGTCGACAGAATTCACCCGCAGCCTGTTGCTGTCTGAGCCTTCTGTGACTGTTGTTCGATGGGTAACATTAGCGTATCAGTGGCTGTTTGTTGACAGTGGGTTTACTGGCTGGATAAAGCAGCAGAATGTGTTGCAGACTGGCAGCGATAACGAGCTGACCCGTAATCTGAACAACTGGAGTGGGTGGCTTGCGGGCTATCTGCATGAATATCTGATGGCGACCGTATGGATATGCGTGATTACCCTGGTGCGGGTAACCATACTGGTTCTTTCAGTCCCGCTGTTTCTGATGGTAGTGCTGGTTTCGCTGGTCGAAGGGCTGGGACGCAGGGATCTTCGGCGCTATGGGGCGGGTTATGAAAGTTCGTTTGTTTATCACCATGCTAAAAAGATGGTGAAACCAGCTATCGTAGTACCCATGATGCTGTATCTTTCCTGGCCGACGGCGGTATACCCCAACCTGTTGCTGTTGCCTGCTGCCATATTGCTGGGTGTCGCTATCACGGTCACCACGGCTTCATTCAAGAAATATCTTTAGTTATCGGCGCTGGACGAAGGCGTACAAAACTTGTTTTTGTGCGTCTTCGTCAGCAGACAAGCCCCTGAACAGTCGCTAACTGGCGCGTCAGTTTTAAACTCAGACTTGCCGCTGGTAAATGATCAAAAATTTTGGGTGCACGGCGTTGGCGATTAGAGGGGGACAGGTCAGGAGTGGCCTTACGTTTCTAATGAAGAAATTTCTAGCATTTCTTAGTGTTAATAAATGAGGAACAGGCAGGCTTGTTCATTGGCTTCTGGGGAAAATTTAAGTATTTTAATGTGTTAACTTGAGTGGGGTAAAGGAAGATTGCTACAATACTCTGCAGTAAGGTGGTACTGGAAAAAGTGTCACCTCAAAAAAGCGAAACCCCGAGAGGGACCAAAGTCTGTCTCGGGGATCTAAGTAGATTGTTGGAGGCGCTTAGTGTTACCACCAGAGGGGCCGAACCAACTGCTCTGATAAGGATTCTAAACACTCATGGCTGAAAGTCAAGTTCCTTACGATTACGCTGGCAACGAAGCTGGCATCATTGGAAACCTGTCTAAAGAGCGATTCGCGCCCTACTTAAAAAACGCTGGGTTTAATACACAATATGCATTTAGTTTGTATCTTTATAATGCACGGTTGTCAAAATCCTTCCTTTATCCTTTACATATTCTTGAGGTCACTCTCCGGAACAGGATGAGCGAGATATTTAGCGTTTATTTCGATGAGAAATGGTTTAACCATAGTTCTTTCAGATCAGGTTTATCAGCTGAAAGCATGGATGCGCTTGATCGCGGGATTAGAAGAGCTAAAAAGCCCAACAAGGAAGATATTATTTCAACATTAACTTTTGATTTTTGGTCAAACCTGTTTAGGCCAGAGTACGATCGGTTTGTATGGCAAACAAATATGCAGAATTTATTGCCGAATATCTCTATGACCCGAAAAGATTTCGAGAAAACGGTCAGGGATATTAACGATTTTCGAAATCGTATTGCGCATTATGAGCCAATACATAAAATGAACTTGAGTCAGATGCATGTTAAAATATTAAATGCATTGCAATGGTTATCAAATGAAACCAGCCTCTGGGTGAAGCATCATTCCACTGTCAACGAATGTTTACGCATGAAACCATCACCTAAAGGAGACGGGAATGTTTTAATAAGCGACCGATGTGATAAAGATTTTAAAGTGGTAACTCTCGATGAAGCTATCAGTGAGATAAAAATCTCAAAATTTACAGTTTGTGTTAATGGTGAAGGTGATATAAAGGCTGTTCTAAAGAAAGAACACCTGGCCAAGTATTTGATCTCCCAATCGGAAGATGATGAGATAATTATAGATCTTAAGTCTCATAATATAAGCACTCTAATTGAAAAGCTAAGTGTTAGTAACATGAATTTTTGCAGTGCAAGTGAGCCTTATAAAACTATTGAAAAGTATTTCAAAAGTAGAGTCAGTTTTCTTGTCGTTCTGGACAAAGGACAAATCATGGGCATAGTAGAGAAAGCACATCGGAGATATTAAAATTTTTATATAGTTAATCAGTTAATAATATTCTCCCTCCTGCACAAGTGGGTTTATTCACTCCTTCATAAACCCGATCCGCACTCCCCTTTCTGAGGGGGCTCCCGAGAAATATTATCGTGAAGATCTGACCGCTTGATCGAGAACGATAATGAAAATCCGCCAGGTCAGTCAATCTACTGTAACTGACCGCTCTTCGTTCAAATCCAGCTGTCAGATTAGATGGTGTTCTGTTCGCAGAAACTTGTTGATATTTGGTAGTTTTTAAAAGTCCTCCCGCAGCCTGACTAGGTTTGTAAGCCCACTGTTGCATGTCGTCATATAATTAAATTCGTCTTTCTTCTTACCGCCAGCATTGCTTCCTTTTCCGCAAAATTTTCAAAAACGCAAATAGAGTTTATCGCTGACGAGTCTTTTTGTCCTGCGCATCCTGTACGCACCTGTTAATCCTCAAGGAGGTGCGTATGAATCATCCCCGTCCGGTCCGAAGCCTGAGCGCTCGTATCCCGGGCATCACCGGTCTGTTGCTGTTGGCCACATTGTCAACGACTGCACAGGCGGCAGAAAAAGACGAGCTTGCCTCAGCCCAGCGCCAGCTGGATCAGGTGCAGGCTTCGCTTGAACGTGCCCGCGTAGCGGCGGCCCAGGCCGATCCTGCTGAGCAGGGGCGTTTCTTTTTTGACTACCGTCAGGCCACATCCGATTTAAACACCATTCGTGCCGGTATTGACCGCTATCTGGAGCCATCCCGGTCCCAACCCCGGGCTTCATCTGTCAGCGGCAATTATCGTCGGGAGCGTCCCTGATGGGAATGACCTCCGCACAATCCACCGCCTTTAAAGCTGCCTCCGGCAATGTCGAGGTCAGCATTCTGCACCTGGTCTGCATCGGTGTGTTACTGGCCTTTCTGTTTCTGTGGGCTGCATGGGCATTGTCCGATGTGTGGACCGGCTGGAGTAACGAGAAAGTTCGGAATGCTGCGCTGGGTCGCTTTGCTATCCGGGCCGTGCTCCTGCTGGTTGTGAGTATCTGGATGTTTGCCAGCTGAATTAACCAATCAATTTCTGGAGAAAAATTTATGTATTACTTTGAGTCTGTTGCCGCCCGCGTGCGTCGTGGTATTGACCGCGTTATTAACCGTACGTTCACGTGGGCATTACTGGTCTGGCTGACCTGTAAACCCGCATTTGCTGACCTGCCCACTGTAGAAGCGCCTGAATCAGGAGGCGGCAGTGGCCTGATGGGGCAGATCAAAGGTTATCTGCAGGATGGTGTTGTTATTGGTGGGCTGGTAGTAGCCGCCATTGCGTTCATTAACGTGGCGATTGCAGCAGTTCATACTTTTTCTGAGGTCCGGAATGAGAAGGCCACCTGGACGAAGTTTGGCTCCATCATCGTGGTGGGTGTGGTGTTACTGGTTGCCGTTATCTGGCTGCTGGGCAAGTCCGCCGCCATTATTCTCTGAGGCGACCCCATGCAGATCATTCGCTTTTTACCTGACCGTCTGAACAGTGAACCGGTGGTGTTTCGCGGATTCACTACACCGGAGATGGGGCTTGCTGCCCTGGCCGGTCTGGGCGTGGGTCTGCTCCTGTCTCTGCCATTTATTCCTCTTGTCGGCTGGGTCATTATCCCAACCGGCATGTTACTGGCGCCGTTACTGGTTATCGGTTTCGGTGGCCGGTGGCTGAGCCGCATTAAACGCGGCAAGCCGGAAAACTATATCTGGCAGCGGCTGGAGGCGTTCAAACGTCGTCACAGCCTGGGCAACCCGACACTGATCGTTGATGCCCGGGGATGGTCCCTGAAACGAACCGGGAGAGAAAAATGAGCCGTTTTCGTCATGCGGTCAAAGACCGGGATCAGCATATTCTGACACTGCGTATTGCCTGCGGTGTACTGGCCTTTTTCCTGTTAATCACCTGCGCCGGCTGGATGCTGGCCCCAAACAAACTGACTGTCCATAACCCACCTGATTTACGTACCGGCAGTACCCGACCCTGGTGGGAAGTACCGGCGTCATCGGTTTATTCCTTTGCCTTCTATATTTTCCAGCAGCTCAACGCCTGGCCGAAAAATGGTGAAGTGGATTATCCGGCAAAAATTCATGCGTTGTCAGCCTATCTGACCCCGGGTTGCCAGGACTATCTGAATACCGAGGCCCGGAAAAGAAGCAACGCTGGCGAACTGACTGACCGTGTTCGTGTGGTGTATGAAATTCCCGGTCGGGGTTATCAGTCGAAGAGCGTCAGCGTTATCAGCAGAGATAACTGGGTGGTTCGTCTCGACCTGGTGGCGGATGAGTATTTTCATGCTGAACCGGTAAAACGCGCCCTGGTCCGTTATCCACTGAAAGTGGTGCGCTGGGAGGGGGATGCTGAACGCAATCCGTTTGGTCTGGCGCTGGACTGCTATGACGGTGTACCGCAGCGTCTGGAGGCGGCATTGCCGACGGAAATTCCCGCGAAATCAGGAGTGTTTCAGTGATGAAGACCCGTAATGATACCCGCGCCGGGCTGATGGCGCTGTCCCTTTTGCTGTTGCCGCTGGTCTCTCTGAACAGCGAGCTGGCTAAGGCTGATGAATTTATGAAATGGGAGCGTATCCCGTTGCAAATCCCGCTGCAGGTGGGGCTGGAACGGGTGGTATTTGTGGATAAAAATGTCCGGGTGGGTTTTCCTCCGGCACTCAACGGTAAGCTGCGTGTGCAGAGTACCGGCGGGGCTGTCTACCTGAAGGCCGACAGCGCTTTTCCTCAGACGCGGGTGCAGTTGCAGGATGTGGAAAGCGGTGAGGTTATTCTTCTCGATGTCACTGCCGGTGAAAAAGGTCCTTCCGAGCCCGTTCGTCTGGTCTACAGCGGTGAGGTGAACACGGTAAGCAGTACGGCCGATACCCGTCGGCAGGCGGAAAACAGCAACATCCAGCCGGGAAGTGATGACGGTACACAGGCGAAGCGTAAAAAGGTGCAATACAGCGCCCCCGTTCCGGTATTGCTGACCCGTTATGCTGCTCAAAGCCTGTATGCGCCGTTGCGTACGGTAGAAGCCGTGCCGGGTATCCGCCCGGTGAATCCGCATTTACCCAAACGCCTGACAACACTGTATCCGTCTGAAGCCATAACGGCCACGCCGCTGGCCGCCTGGGGCGTGGCAAATCGCGCTGTAGTGGCCGTCCGTCTGCAAAATACTGCCAGCCGCAGGATTGTACTGGATCCTCGGGCCCTGCTGGGACAGTTTGTCGCGGCGACGTTCCAGCACCGCTGGCTGGGGCCGGTGGGCACGCCGGAAGATACCACCACAGCCTATATCGTGACGGGCACGCGGCCGGAAAGCGCTTTCATCGCTGAACCTTCCCCGATGCGTAAGGCTGTTCATACCGCGAAGAAGGGGGTTAACCATGCAGATTAAGTCCAATGCCATGGTGAAATTCATTGTTCCCGCAGTGGTGGTGGCGGGGCTGGCTGTGGGCCTGAAAAGCTGTAAGGGAGAGCGATTACCTGAGAATGCATCGGGTGATGTGACGACGGTACTGAAAAATCTTTCACAGGATGAGCTTAAGGCGCTCGGAGTGGAAGGTGATACGCCGGAAGATACCCTGCGTACGCTGATAGGTCGGCTGAATGACGTTCGCGATCGCCAGAAAACGCTGGATAAGCAGAATGCCGATTTGCTGAAAGAGAATGAGCAACTGCGTAAACGCGGCACTAATGTATCCGGTCAGGTTGACGAGGCAGTGCAGGAGCTGCGTAAAGAGTATGACAAACGTCAGCAGCAGCTACAGAACGAACAGACCAGCCTACTGGCAAAAGTGCAGGCACTGTCTGAACAGCTGAAAACCACCGACCGTGGTGCAGCAGGTGCAAAACCGGCTTCTGACAGCGATATTCCGCTGGGTCTCGGTCTGGATGGTCTGGGTGGCAGCACCCATGGTACCGCCACCCGGGGCGATGATGGTCTGATGTGGGTGACGCCAGGCGATCAAAAAGCGGTCGATCCGCGCGATACCGCCAGTGGTAAGGCTTCACCGCAGTTTCCCACTTCATTTCTGGACAACAATCCTCTGACCCGGCAGAAAGCGGCCTATGAGCAACAGGTTAAGGGGCACACGAATGAGAAGGGGGCACAGGACAGCGCTGAACCTGTTTACACCCTGCCGGAAAATTCCACCCTGGTGGGCAGCCGGGCGATGACGGCGTTACTGGGCCGCATCCCGATTAACGGCACGGTGACTGATCCCTATCCTTTCAAGATCCTGATTGGTAAAGACAACCTGACCGCCAATGGGATTGAACTGCCGGATGTGGAGGGGGCGATTGTCTCCGGCAGCGCCAGCGGTGACTGGACTCTCTCCTGCGTTCGTGGGCAGGTGAACAGCATCACCTTCGTTTTTGCTGACGGTACGGTCCGTACCGTGCCCCAGCCAGACGTCAGTGGGAAAAACACCGGCAACGGCAATACGCAGAATAAAACCGGTACCGACGGCGGCATCGGCTGGATTTCGGATAATGACGGTATTCCCTGTATCAGCGGTACCCGCAAGTCTAACGCGTCAACGTATCTGCCTACTCTCTTTGCGCTCTCTGCTGCCGGCGCTGCCGGGGAAGCTCTCAGTGAGGGGCAGTACACCACGCAGAACAATGTTAACGGGATTTCATCCACGCTGACCGGCAGTGCCGGCGAAGCGGCGCTGGGGAAAGCCCTCTCAGGTGGCATGAGTGAGACCACTGACTGGGTTAAGCAGCGCTACGGGCAGACGTTTGACGCGATTTATGTGCCGCCGGGTGCGAAGCTGGCCGTACATATCACCCGCCAGCTTGCCATTGACTATGAAGATAACGGCCGCAGGGTTCGCTACGATTTCACCCTCCCGGGTGGTGTCAGCGACAACGGCGGTCTGGACTGAAGGGGAAGATGATGAATCAGAATGTCACACAGGGTTTTACTCTGACCTGGCTGTTTCGCGGACAGGGTGAGTGGGGGATCCAGTTCACCAACGGTTTTTTTGACACCATGGAAGAAGCAAAACAGGTGATGAGTCTGGCACCGTTCGCACAGTTGCTCTGGGTGGATGCGAGCCTGATGCTGGATCTGAGTGCCACATATAAGATGATACCGGTTGAGAACGACAGGTTTATTGCCGGTCCACTGGTGAATGGGTCTGAGGGTATCCGGGAGTCACTGTTTCAGACAACAGACGTTCTTTTCTGCCGCCCCGAATATGCTTCTTTTGAGCTGATTTCATGTAAGGCGACCCGGTTGGGCCTGCAGGGCGACGACGTTGTGTCCACCGTTGTGCCGGAGGAAAAGAATGCGGGCTTTTCTTTGATAAAGCCTCCGTACCGCATTTTTCTGGTCTGCCTTTTTATTCTGACGGTTATTTTACTGACCGGCTGTTCAACGACAAAAGAAGAGATGCTGCCGACAGGCGATCATACCATGCTTGAACTGTGGAACGGGGCGGACGGAGAAGGGGGTACAACACGGCAGTCCACTGCGGCAAGGGATGCGCTGCACCGTCCGTTAACCGACGATGAACGCCGGAAAGGTGCTCAGGACGATCGCAGCTACAGTCGTACGCAGGAGAGTGAAATCTCACAGCAATTCTCACGTTTGCCCAACCCGGATATGGTGATGTACCTGTATCCCCATCTGGCTGGCGGTAACACGCCAGTGCCTGGCTACAGCACCGTATTTCCTTTCTACAGCCAGACACAGTATGCAATGCCTGGTGAACGTACGGAGGCGCTGTAATGTTCTCTCTTTTCAGTCGTAAAAATGAAGCAAAGCCAGATGGCACGGCAAAGCAACTAAAGGAAGAGGCTTCTCCTCTGGTTATTCGTGGTCGGGAGCCGCTGACGCGACCGGGCCGGATGAACCGGCAGGAAGAGACAAAAGTCTATCACGCTAACCCGTCCATCATTGATTATCTGCCCTGGGTGGAATTCCTGGATGAAGATCAGTGTCTTCTGCTTGAGGACGGTATCTCCGTCGGTGCCATTTATGACGTAACGCCGGTGGCCACGGAAGGGCGCACGGATGATCGGCTGGAGCAAATCCGCAATACGGTGGAAGATGCCCTGCAGGACAGCTTTGATGAATATGATGAGAATCCTTGGGTGGTGCAGTTTTTCTGCCAGGATGAGGATGATGCCGAAGCGTATCTGGACCACTTACGCGGTTACGTGAAACCGCATGCACAGCGCACGGCATTTACGGAAGCCTGGCTGGGTGAAATGGCGCGCCATATCCGCAGTATCTCGCGGCCGGAAGGACTGTTTACCGATGCGCTGATCACAGGGCAGCCGTGGCGCGGTCAGCAGCGCCGCACCCGCATGGTCATTTATCGCTGGATCGGGAAATCCGCGTCCCGGGACCCGATGCCGCCAGTGGCGATGCTCAACCAGGCGTGTGAACGTGTGGTAAGTGCGCTGGGTGGGGCCGGTATTCGTTGTACCCGTCAGAATGGCCTGCAGGTGCACAGCTGGCTGCTGCACCTGTTTAATCCGTCTCCGGACTGGGTGGATAAATCCACACTCTATCGTCAGGCGGCGTATGCCGATCCGCGCGACTTCCCGGCGGGAGTGGCACCGGTCAGCAATGATTTTGCTGAAACGCTGTGGTTTACGCCACCCGTTTCGGATCCGGAGAACGGCGTATGGTGGATAGATAATAAACCGCATTGTGCGCTGCCGGTTGAGAGACTGCGTACTCCACCGGAGCCGGGTACCATCACCGGTGAACAGGCCCGCGGTGAGAAAAAAATCAACGCGCTGATGGATATGTTTCCGGAAGGGACACTGCTGTGCATGACGATTGTTGTGCAGCCGCAGGACAGACTGGAAGAACAGTTCAACCGTCTGTCGAAAAATGCCGTCGGGGAAAATACCGAATCCGGCCGTGTCCGCCAGGATGTTAAAACAGTGAAAGAGTATCTGGGAAACCGGCATAAGCTGTACCGCGCCGGGATCACCTTCCTGCTGCGCGGTGATGATATGGATAATCTTAAACGCAAACGACTTGACCTGACTACTGTACTGCTGGGTGCTGGCCTGCAGCCGGTTCGCCCGGAGTTTGAGGTAGGGCCGCTGAATACCTGGCTGCGGGCGCTGCCAATGTGCTTTAACCCGGACAGCGATAAAAAACACTGGTACACCCGCCTGACCTGGGTACAGCACCTGGCTGGGTTGCTGCCGGTTACCGGGCGGGAAACCGGTACCGGCAATCCGGGGTTCAGCTTTTTTAACCGTGGCGGAGATATTCTGACGTTTGATCCACTGAACAAGTATGACCGTACCCAGAATGCGCATCTGCTGTTGTTTGGACCGACGGGGGCGGGTAAGTCGGCCACGCTGTGCTATGCCTTTTCTCAGCTGATGGCGGTTCACCGGCCACGTCTGTTTATCGCTGAAGCCGGGAACAGTTTTGGCCTGCAGGCTGATTATTTTGAAAGCCTTGGGCTTTCTGTCAACAAGATAAGCGTCAAACCGGGTAGTGGTGTCAGCCTGCCACCGTTTGCCGACGCGCATAAACTGGTCGAAGAAGGGCTGGCAGCACATGCCGTTGATGAGAGCGATCTCCCCGATATCGATGCCGACAGCGACGGAGAGGGTGAAGACGAGGATAAGCGGGATATTCTCGGTGAGATGGAGATTTCGGCCCGTATGATGATAACGGGTGGCGATCCAAAAGAAGAAGCCGAGATGAAGCGTGCCGACCGGGCGATGATCCGTGAGGCGCTGCTGATGGCCGCACATGCGACATATAAAGAAGGGAGGCAGATGCTGCCTTCTGACCTGCAGAAAGCGTTATACAGCATTGCCGGCGATGACAGCGATGAGGGGCAGAATGTCCGTAATGCCCAGCGCAAGGCGAAAGCCGCAGAGATGGCGGAGGCGCTGGGGATGTTCACTCAGGAAGGCAGTTTTGAGGCGGAGCTGTTCAATCGCGAAGGTGAGCTGTGGCCGGAAGCTGACGTCACCCTGGTGGACCTCGGTCACCTGGCGCGAGAGGGTTATGAAGCGCAGATGGCGCTGACCATGGTGTCAATGACCAACATGATTAACAATATTGCGGAGAGGGACCAGTATCTCGGCCGCGATATTGTCTTTGCGGTGGATGAGGCGCATATCGTGACGGTCAATCCACTGCTGTCGCCGTATATGACCAAAGTGGTCAAAATGTGGCGAAAGTTAGGGGCCTGGCTGTGGCTGGCCACGCAGAACCTGAAGGATTTCCCGGATATTGCGGAGAAAATGCTGAATATGGCGGAATGGTGGATTTGCCTCACTATGCCACCGGAAGAGGTGAAAGATATCAGCCGGTTCCGTGCACTCACGCCTGAACAGGAAGCCGTGCTGCTTTCCGCCCGTAAGCTGTCAGGTTGCTATACCGAAGGGGTGGTGCTGGCCAAACGTATTGAGGCGCTGTTCCGTGCTGTTCCCCCCAGTCTGTATCTCGCGCTGGGCATGACGGAGAAAGAGGAAAAGGCGGAACGCCGGGCGCTGATGCGCGAGCATCACTGTAGCGAACTGGAAGCGGCGAAGCTGATTGCCCGCAAACTGGACCGGTTGCGCGGACTGACTGACGCACACGATGAGGAGAGCACGGCAGCATGATGACGCTGAAGTATCCGGTGCCCTGTGTCTGCGGTAACGACAGCCCGGATAACAATGTTTTCACCCTGCCACCGCAGGGTGAACCCGGGATGTCTGTGGTGACGCAGGCTAATCTGCAACGTCTGAGCGAACACATCCGACAGCGACTGAATGGCCCGGTGACCGTTACCTGTCACCCTCATCGGGTGGGCCTGAGCAGCTGTGTGGCAGTGACGGTGGAGGGCAGGCTCCGCAGAGCGGTTAATATCCTTATCACCGTCAGCGGGCAGGGAAGCTGGCCCGCAGAGGAGGAGTATGAACATCCCCGCTGGTATATTACCGTGACGGATACGGCTGATATGCTCTATCTGGTGCTTTGGTTAGGTGATATATTAGGCTAAATTTTGAATAACTTGATAGTTTGGCCATTCTCCACTGGCCTACTATCAGGCGACAACGGCGGCGGACTGGCGGAGAAATACCGGGTAGGTGATCAGGAACCAAGTCAGTCAATGGTAAGGAACTGGTATGGCTCTATTGGATGTAATAAAAGGCTGTTGGTCAGCAAAAGAAACTGGTGCTTCGATTAATGAACAACAGGGAGTCTACGATACCTTAACGCCGAAAATAATTACTGATAGCAGTGTTGAACCTTATTTTGATGCGCTGGATTTTGCTTTTTCCAAATCAGATGTGAAAAATATTGCTATTACTGGACCTTATGGTGCAGGTAAAAGTACAGTTATTCTTTCCTATCTTAAATCTCGTCTTAAAAAAGATTTTATCAATGTGTCACTTGCTGATTTTTCCTTGTCAGGAAAGAGTGAAAAATCAGAATCAGAGAGCGTAGAGATTGAATTAAGCATACTCCAGCAGATCCTGTACAAGGAAAATAAAGATAATCTTCCTGATTCACGTATTGATCGCATTCAGAATAGAAATAAAAAGCACATTTTTTCTCTGTTCACTACTGTATTAACAGTGGTATGGCCGATATTATTGTTGGCTGTGACGTTGTTTCCTAAAAAAATCCTGTCCTTATTCAGCGTAAATGAAGGTACGCTTAGTGCGATCATTGATGCCTATCCAGTACGGTTGGTGTTAAGCGTTGTTATGGGGATGGTTGGTTTGTATTTTATCGTCCGAGCCGCCTCTAAGGCTGGTATTTTCGATAAAAAAATTAAGCTTAGCAAGATAGCATTTCTTCAGGGCAGTGCCGATATAGCACCCCAGGATGCTTCTTCACTGCTTAATAACTGCCTGGATGAGATTGTCTATTTCTTTTCCCGTTCAAAAAATAAAATTGTGGTATTTGAGGATTTAGACAGATTAGGTAATACCGAAGTGTTTGTTAAGCTAAGAGAGATTAATCAGATAGTTAATAATAATATCCAGGGTGAACCGGTTAGATTTGTTTATGCCTGCCGGGATGATATTTTCCTTGGTGCAGATATCCGGACTAAATTTTTTGACTTTATTTTACCTGTGATCCCGGTGATGGATTCCCGGAATGCCTACACTCATTTAAAAAACAAACTAAATGATTTTCCGGCCAATGAGCAGGCGCTTCTTAAGCAGATGTCATTGTATATAAGTGATATGCGCTCTTTGCAAAATATTGTCAATGAGTTCAATCTGTTCAAGAAGGTGGTTGATGACAATAGGAATCAGGCGAAGATTTTTTCACTTATCTTTTATAAGAACATCTACGCACAAGATTATAATTTAATAGATAAAAAATCGGGTGTTCTATATTCATTCATCCACGATTATCGGTTGCGTAAACTGCATGAAAGCTATTTCATTAGTTTGGATAAAAAATTAGAACAACTTAGTAATAAGTTGGTGGAGATAAAAAAAGAATCTGCAAATACTGATAAGGAATTACGGAAGCAGATTGTTAGTCGATTTATTGCTCCTGAATTATGGCCTATTGTGCATTTTAGCTCCGAACAATATTACAGCAATGGTCATTATATGACTCATGCTGAAAGTTTATGTGACGATGAAACAAATTTTATTGCGTTCTTTAGTAGGAAATCACAACTTTATGTAGGTTATGGTAATTATAATTCTAATAATTACCAACCTATTGCCCATTCATCCATAATAGAAGAATATAACCTAAGAGTTAAGGTTATTGCCAAGGATAAAGCAGCAGAATATCAAAAGACCGTCAGTGAAATTGAGGATGTTAGGGAAAATATTCGTACTCGTAATTCCATCTCACTGGCCGAATTATTAAAATTGATTGGTTGGGAAAGATTTAAGGAGATTGCTGAAGTCTATATTGAAAAATGTGATGATCGCACAATTATTGACCTGGAACAGTTGGAAACTATCCGCAATGGATTCCGCTTTGGCGGCTTAGAGGCTCTTTATTACCTGTTGACCAATGGTCATATCATGCAGGATTTTATGATGTTCCGGTCTGTCTTTCATAAGGGAACCATCTCTGTTAATGATAATGACTATATCAAAGCCGTTGGTCGTCATATGGGTTGTGAAGAAGTAAACCAGAATTTTTTACTGGACAACCCCAAAGATGTGTTGGCGGAATTGATTGGCCAGCGTTATCAATATCGAGCTGGTGCTATCCACCATCAAATCGTAGCACTATTGCTTGATAGTCGTCATAGCGTTGACACAAAAAATTTGTCTGAGATGGTTGCGATGATATTCCAGAAAACCTCTACGGATATTCTGGCTATCTTTAATGTATTAGAATCCTGTTTTGTTGATGCCGATTATTTTACCCGGTTAGTGGTCTTTTCCTTGGGAGATAGCCGCTATCTGGATAAGATGATCGCGGTGATTGAGGAACAGGAACGCAGCAGCATCGTCACGTCAATTGTTACGAAGATGGTAGCTTTAATCTCACCTGAGGTATCAGCCAATCAGGAAAATTATCGACAATTTATTGTCGAGCAAGGGTTTAGTTTGATTTCTTTTGTAGAAGGTAGCAATCTTGAACCATTTCTTAATAATATCAAACTGCTGGGTGTTATTTACCAGGATATTTCTTTGCCGATCACTCCCTCTGAAACTCAGGCATTAACCTTTATCGCCGAAAATCAGATGTATACTCTGGATAAGAAAAATTACAGAGTTATCGTTGCTGGATTATTACAACATGAAAATATACCTTGCGATCGGGTAGATGAGTTCCCATGGTCATTACTGGAGACGTACCAATTATCCAGTGTAAAAGAGTACGTGAATGACAATATCGATATTTTTGTTCGGGAAATATTTATAGACTCTAAGGAAAGTAGTAAGACTATTGTATCGGTGCTTACTCACCCAAATTTAAGTGATGACCTTAAAATTGGTATACTGAAAAAGATGCAATTCACTGTGGTGGATTTACATGATTTTCCAGAGCATATTGATGCTGATATGGATGAATTATCATACCATGATCTGTTCTACCGCTACGATCGCGTAGCGCCGGGATGGGATGCTTTATTAAATTATATTTGCGAAGGGTGCAGCCTTGAGGTATTAACCCAGTACATTGAAGAGCATGCTCAGGTTTTGAGCCAAAAGGAAGTGAGCCTGATTGATGAGGAACGCTATGATCTCCTTTATATGAAGGTTATTTGCAATGATAAACTTAGTGATAGTGCATATTTCTCAGTGTTAAAACCAGTTTATATTAATGTTCATCATTGGGATGAACGGTTGAGCCTGGACAACTTTCTGCGTCTGATAAAAAATAGCAAAGTAGAGTTGGATACAGAATCCTTTAAACAGGCAGTGCAATGTTTCATTTCGGATACTGCTAAGGGAAGTATTGAACCATTTGTACTGTGGTTTTCTCAATTTAAAGAAACCTTTTTCTCCGATACAGATTATTATCTTCGGGATGAGCATGACGATACTTTTCTTGAGGAAATGTTGGTTGCTATTCATAATTCCCAGTGCTTCACTTTTTCGGAAAAAGCCACGCTGCTGTTCAAATACCGTGAGCGTTACCATGAGTCCTTCCTTGATGAGCTAACTATCTCTAACGAAGGTTTACTCGCTATAATTGCGCTTTCTACTGATGATAATTTTTCCATGAATCTGATAGTCAGGCTGTTAAAAAATGGCTATCGCAGTCGAGTGGAGATCGCACGTCTGGTGGGCAGGCTTGAAGAAAAAGAATTCTCTAAGATATTTAATCAAAAAAGCGCAACACTGAATCTCAGTAATGGTCAACAAGCGGAGCTATTCCTGTCTGCTTTACAGCAAGCTGGTCTTATTAAGAAATGGTCACTTCGGGAAGCAGGCAAATATCACGTACACTGCTGTTATGAAGAGGATGAGAACTACATTGATTGAGAATAAGGGCAACTGCCTTCTCCCGTTTCTATGCGGACGGGAGAAAAGGAACTGTTTTGCATCTGAATAGCGCTACAAAAAGCAAGTTATGTGTTGTCCTACGGCAGCTACATGCTCATGAATGGCAAGTATAGAGGTATCAGGAACGGCTATATTAGCAGTTGTAATTAGCAGGACATGACATTTACTGGTAAAAGGCAAGCTCAGCGTAACACCAGTAATTAATTTTTATTTTTGGGTTTTTAGTTTTTCGATGTTTTATTGAGCGTTGGGGAGCACGCTGTCAGACGATTCAGTCTGATGGAGTCTCCCTAATGAAATTACGCAATTTTCTCCTTCTGCCGTCATTGTTGCCGGTGTCCGTTCTGGCCAGCACGGTGGTATATACCGACAGCCAGCACTTGCCTGAAAATCTTTCCCCGGATGTCGTGGTTGTGTTGCTGGATGAACCTGAACGCCTGCAGGCGAAAGTGTTTGGCCAGCTTCCGGTTGACCCTGAGCTGGCAGCAATGCAGGCAAGGCAGGTGATGTCCTCCCCTCAGTGGCAACAAAAGCAGCAGCAACTGGTCACAGCATATCGCCAGGTAGTGCATGCCCGGGAACTTGGTATCCGCAAGGTGCCCGCTGTCGTTTTTGACGACCGGGAAGTGGTTTATGGCACAACTGATGTAGCGCGGGCTCAGGCACTACGGCTGCAGGCAGGAGGTGGTCAGTGAATCAGCCTCCTTCCCGACTCAGAAAAACGTTCTGCTCTGCCGCTGTCGCCACCGTTCTGGCCACAGCGTCAATACCTGCAACGTTTGCTGCGCTGAATACGGCACAGATAGTGGCCAGTGCAGTGACGCAGGACTGCATTAGTTGGCGGGTAAGCGGTATCTGCTACTGGCTGTTCTGTACTGCATTCGGCTGCACCGTAAAAACCTCTGTAAAGGTCACCCATTTTATTCCGGAAGCGGTGGTTTCGACCTACGTTGCGCCCGGTGGAAATCCCTGGACAGAGATGGCTTTTGTCAGCCAGACGGCGGGCGGGCTGGAAAATGCCGTTACTGGTGCTTTGTCAGGAGTAACTGCCGGCGGTGCTAATCCGGCAGATATGAAGAACCCGGGGCAGCGTAAATCCAGTATTCGCTTCAAATACGCCGATGCCATTGGGCATCCGGCCACGTCTCTTATCGGTGGCAGTATCGCCGGGTATTCCTGCGATAGCGCCGCCACTCCCCTGATGCCGTATTTCCTCAGCACGCTGGACTCTATTGCCTGGCGAACGGGTGTACCGGAATCGCTTTATCCCGAGGCACTGATCCCCGGTCGACGGGAAATCGGTAGCCAGGCATCCGGCAACATGTGGGGCAACGTCTACCCGCGCTCCGGGTTTGTCAGCCAGACCGATGATGACAAAGCGTCGGCGGTGGTGGCACAGCGTGTGGCAGACATTATCACCCGGACAGGCCAGCCGCACGTTTATCAGGTGTTGAAGGGGACCCGCCGCGACGGGTACTGGCCACCGGGAGAAGTCACGGAAAACACCGGCACTAAGAACCATAAGTGGCAGCGTCTGGCGCCTCAGATGACTCAAAGCTGCGCGGTATTTCCGGACGGTAGCCATAGCGCGGCTACTGATAATAACGAGGCCTTTGCTCTGTGGCAGCCCTACAGCTGCTGCAAGCGTATGGGGCAAAGATTCCTGAGCAGCACTGATTTTTGACGAGGTAAAACATGAACATCGAAGCATTGAAATTGGCGACTGGCGCAGTGTTACTGCTTGCCGGAACTGTGGGTACCCTATTGCCTGTCCGGGCTGAAATTTCGCTACCGCAGGTTAATGACAGCGCTTTTGGCTACGGCAAATCCGTTGACGGCGCGGTATCCGATAAATTGTTTTATACCCTGGGCGGTGGGTCGGTGATATCGCAGCCGGCGACGCGCAGCAATATGAAAAAAATGGGTCTGGATGTGGGGTGGAGCAGTGACCTGATGTGCGGCAACTTTGACCTCAAAACCACAATTGGCAACCAGTTAAACGGCGTAACCGATGGTTTTAAAAATCTGATGGGTGACGTTATTCAGGGTGCAACTGGCGCGGTGGCCAGCCTGCCAGCAATGCTTATTCAGCGGGCCAACCCGGGACTGTATGACATGCTGACCAACGGTGTACTGCAGGCGAATGTCTCGTTCGACAAAGCACAACTGAACTGCCAGAACATGGCGAAGAAAATGATGGATTTCAGTGATACCAGCAAGTGGAGCCAGGCAGCTATAGCTGAAGAATATAAATCGCTCGTCAATAGTGGGGAAACGGACGCAATACGGGCAGACCAAAAATATCAGGATGCTGATGGAACCGCTGGCAAAAAATGGATTGGTGGTCAGATAAGAGGAGGAAAAGGGCAGAAGGCGATCCGGCCGACCTATGATTTGGCATCTGCTGGTTACAACATGATGAACAGCCTCAACGTACTAAGTTCAGAAACCGTGAGTAGCACCAGTTGTAACGGTGGTGCCTGCAGTAAGTTCAGTAATGCTGAAGAAGCTGCACAAGCCGTGGTGAGAGTTCTTGGTGATCGCTCAATGCGCACCTGCAGCAATGCGTCGCAATGCACCAGTGGAGATACCGATGATCAGCCCGGTCTGTCCGTTGCTGGTACAGGATTTGCCCCGATGCTGGAAGAAGCCACAAAGAACAATACAGAGCAACTGGTGAAACTGGTTAATGGTGCCGTAAAACCCACGGCAAATGAACTGGCGAAGCTGAAAACGGGTGGTTTGCCGGTAACGGCCAATGTCATTAAGGCACTGCAACGTGACCCGGATAATACCGCACTGACAGTTCGTCTCGCCAGTGAGCTTGCCATGTCTGATACGGTCGAAACCGCTTTGTTGATGCGCCGGATGCTGACAACAGGTATGAGTGAGCCAAATGCTCAGGATCAACCTATTGCACTGGAAGATGGTGTTCGCCGGATTGATGCACTCGATCGCGAAATCATGGCATTGAAGAATGAAATGGACCTTAAACGAGAGCTGGCGAGGAACTCGGTACTGACCATCATTGAGCGGGACAACGAACGTGTCGGCACAAACCCGATGATTCAGCAGACGGACAATGCCGACAGCCGGTTCCAGAAACTTGATACTCCTGATGCAGAGTAAGGAAATTGTGATTATGAAAAACAGTCACCGCGACCTGCTGCGTAAAACAGGAAAAGGGTTAAAAGTTGGGACGCTTTATCTGCTGGTTCTGGCATTGATAATGGTCCTGGGATTCTGGCTGGCCGATACGGGAATGCGTCATCCGGAGAGCGTGGCATCCCTGAAGCGATGGATGTACGCAACGCGCTACGGCTGGCTGGCGTGGCGGCTGGTTATCTACTGCGCCGTCGGGTGGGGGGTGTGGAAAATCTGGCATGCACCGGGCTTTCGGCAGGAATATCGTCGTCCACTGCTGCGCATCGCCGGCGCCAGCACATTATTCTTTCTGGTCTGCGAGTACTCCATTTTTTCCGGCGTGGGAGGCTGATTCACTATGACAACGAACAGCTATCTGGAGTATTTCCTGACCCTGCTGGGCTGGCTGGTCAATAATGGCCTCTGGGACGTCCTTGTCAGTACCGGACTGTTTGCGCTGCCAATGGCCTTTAAGGTCGTGGGTATCTGGCTGAAGGTTCGCGAAGAAGGGGAAGATGAAGGTAACAAGGGTATGCTGTCGCTACCTCGTATCGAGAATGCGCTTTATGGTGCGTTCTTCGTGATGATTGCCTGTTGCGTTCCGCTGATTCAGGTGAGCCTGACTACGCTGGAATTTGATAAAACCCGAGCGAAAACGTGTGGAACCTGGACACCAAAAGCGCCTGATGAAAGTGGTTACAATAACATTATCTCCAGTATGGACGGCGAAAGCGCGGCTGCGCCGGTCTGGTGGGTGTTGGTCCATAAGTTATCCAAAGGTGTGACTCAGGCAGCGGTGGCCGGCATTCCCTGCCGGCCGGATCTGCGGCAACTGCGGTTTGAGGTGCAGCGGACGTTCATTGAGAATCGTGCGCTGGCTGATGAGTTGCAGGATTTTACCAACGATTGCTACTCGCTTGCGCTTTACCAGTGGAAACGGCGCGATCAGGGGCAGACAACAGATAAGGCGGCTTTGTCAGACCTCAGTTGGATAGGCAGCAGTACCTTTCTTAAAGGAGACTACTCCACCCTGCAGTCGAAATTGCCGCGCGGGATGTTCTCCTGGAGCGATGCCCGTGACAGTGGTCGGCCGAATACCGGTAATGGGGGATACCCTTACTGTTCTGAGTGGTGGTCGGCAGCAGATACCGGCCTGAAGGCCAGGGTGATGAAGCAGGTTGATGACAGCTACTGGCTGCGTTTATCTGCGGCGATGAAGATGATTGGCAGCAGCCAGACTGATTATCAGGAGGAGGTAATACGTCGGCTCGTCAGTCCGGCGAACCTGACGGTATCGCATGGCGGTGAAGTATATAACGGCTATGGTGGTAATGCGGATATGACGGCAATGAATGCGATTTCCCGCATCACCGGAACGGCAGGCGCTTCGGTGGCCTCACTGGGCGCGTTCCCGGCTCTGGACGCGATGCGTCAGGCATTGCCGATGGTGCAGGCCGTTATGCTGATGGCCATTTATATTATGGTGCCATTAATCCTGGCCTTTGCGGCCTATGAGTTCAAGACGGTGATCACCCTGACGTTTGTCATTTTTGCCGTGAACTTCCTGACGTTCTGGTGGGAACTGGCCCGCTGGCTCGACAGCTGGTTGCTGACGGCGCTATACAGTTCTGATACCCACTCACGCTTTAATATGATGGGATTCCAGAATACATCGGATGATCTGATTATGAATCTGGTTATGGGGACGATGTTTATCGTGCTGCCAACCGTATGGATCGGTGCATTGTCTTGGGCGGGTGTAAATATTGGTGTGGCTATCAGTAATGCATCTAAAGAAGGGACTGGCAGTTCACATCAGGCAGCTCAGAATGGCGGAAATCTTGTGAAAGGAGGGATTAGCAGTTTCCAAGCGGGAATGAGTAAGGGAATGAACAAATAACTACTGAAACACAGCGCTGGTATGAGCAGCGCTGTTAGTTGTTATCGTTATGCCATTGCTCAAAATCTAAGTAAGGGCGTGTATCAAACAATGCCGGCGTTTCTTCCGCTTCATCATCGTTGAAACTTGTCAGTAAAGATCTGTCGTCAGCGTGATTGTCTGGTTGAGGGGCAGGTAGCACCGCATTCAGTAGCCTTTTCATGAAAATATTCATATCTCAGTTTTCTCCTGTTTGACTGAGCGCTGTTTTTTTGTTCGAATCACCCTTGTATCATAAGGATTGTTGAAGAAGTGCGCAACCTCATCGTGGCTGGAGATAGCGACATTAATTGGATTGTAAATAATTTTTAAGGAGGAAAGCATGTTCAGGAAGAAAGTATTGGTTGTTTGTATTGTCTCTATGTTTATAACAGCATGTTCCATGGATGAGTTATCTTCAGTAAATAAGAAAATCAGTGATTTTGGATCGTCAATAGCAGGAAATCAGTCATCGCAGAATGAATCAGACATGCCTAAGTTAGCACCTAAAGTTGAAGCCAGTCAGGATTCCACATCAAAAGATTTATCTATTCCAGTTGATGTCGATACTGCCGCTGCTCGTTTGCGCCGTTATTATAAATTTATGACGACAGATGAGTTAAATAGTATTAAAAATAGAGAAAGTACTTCGGCCCGTTTGGCTGCTGCTGCGATTGAGGAACAAAGGCCTGAATGGTCGGCATCGGCAGGAAGTTATTATAAAATGGGGCGAAACTGGGGGGAAGGCAAAGATCATATTACACTGGAGGTTGAAAAGAATGGTGTTGGAAGTCGTATCTATATTCAGTTTTTTTCTTCAAACCCACAACATCTAACAGAAGCCTATTTAGGTAATTTGTATACGCAAGTGAAAGGTGTTGCAGAGGGCAAGGTTCGATAAACTATGAGGAAAATAAGAAGGATAGCCTCCTTCTTATCTTTGTTTTCATGGTTACAACCAGAGACTGGCGTCGTGAATAATAATGGAATAGCTGCTTATGTTGGTTTTTGGGAAAGGGGAAAGAAATGAAATCTTTTCATGATTGGTTTTATTCATCATGTTACAATTCATTTAAAGTTAAAAGCAAGAGACAAGTTATTTTAACTATGGAGAGTTGGCATAAATGTTCTGAGGGGGTGGCGGATAAAATTAAAAACGAAAAAGGGATAAGTTCTATATGCCATAAAGGATGCTCGCGTTGCTGTTCTTTACATGTTTCCTTAATTACGCCGGATGTGTTTTTTATAGCTGAGAATTTAACAAAGAATTTGAGTGAGTCAAAGTTGTTTTTCATTAAAAAAAGGCTAAAACTTCGAGCTGATAAGGTTGAAGAATATATTGATGATAGCTATAGAATGGAGTGTGTTTTTCTCGGAAAAAGTTCTGGGCAGTGTGTTATCTATAATTACCGTCCGGAAGCGTGCAGACGTTTCTTTACTAATGATGAAAAAGATTGCATTGAAAGTAATGGTTCACCACTTCAGGATGGTGCGGTGTTTTATTCAACTGGGATTCTTTCTTCTTATATGGCTCTTGCAGCACATAACAATGACCTATTTATAGATAGTCATGAGATGAGTAAGTCTTTATATATTGCTCTGGATAATCCTTTGCTTTTTAAAAAATGGCTGAGAGGCGAGCCTAATGTTTTTCCGGGTGTTAAGTGGGAAGGGTATCATCAGGAAATTAAAAAAATGAATGCTGATATGAAGATCAAAATAAAGTAAAACATCCTGACATGAAAATATTGACGTAAGCCAGCCTCTATTGGTAGGCTTTAAGTGTTGTAAATGTCGTCAATGACGACCACCAATGCTCCTGTAGCCTGTGAGGAGCGCCTTCGGGTGGCTACTGTCGCGAAAGCGACCACCAATGTTCCGTGCAGTCTGTGAGGAACGCCTTCGGGTGACTGTAAAAGAATTCTCCCGTAGCCTGAAAGGGAGAGCATATTGAATGTGGTACATCTGCACACCTTTGGAAGCAGATATCGTTAATACAAGCGCACTATGACGCGGCGATGAGGGTTTCTTTCTCTTTGCTCAGCTGCACACCGGTTCGGGTGTTGTACAACGAGCTGGCCACTTCCAGTCAGACAAATATCGTCTGTGGAAGTTGCATCAACATTTCGTTTCTTCAGTGATACGTCCTGAGTTTCGTACGACTTTTGCATCGACCGGATAAGGCCATTTGGTACATTTGGCCGCTTACGGCGTTGCATTACGAGCACGAAACTGCGCGGCGTCACTTGTGTGCAAGCGAAGCGAACACCAAGTGACGCGCGCAGCGCATACCATTCAAACACACGCACAGCGTGGTTTTCATCGTTTTCGTACCATCTGACACACACGTAGTCCGTGTTATTCGGAGAGAAAACGTCTTCACATCAACGTTTGCACGACGGAATACCCGTCTGAACGTCTCAAACTTAATAAGGAGAAAATCGGCTCGATATCGATGGCGACACTACGCAGGTAGTGTTGGAGGCAGCTTGACGAACGTCAGCTCTGCATTAGCAGCAAACAGGTCAGAGACCTGCGGTGCCTCGCAAGAACTCAACATTTCGCCGCCCCGATGCACAGATATCAGCTGAGACGCAGGAAGCGCAAAAGTAACCGTGTCGTCGGGGATGAAATCATGGGGTACAGATCCGTCTGTTTTGTAGAAAGCAGAAGGTTGTGTATGCCGCAGGGAGATATAAGAATGTCCAGATTCAGTAAGCAACTTGATAAACAGCTCGTCACGCTTGCGCGTCAGGGGCAGGGTAGTTTTAAAACTGTCGCAGACCGTTCAAGAATTGCCGAACGATTCTCTGAACGGCTGGCGAAGTTAAATATTCAGATCAGGGATGCAAAGCATATAAAGACTGTCCATATTCAGAGATACATCCAGAGTCGACAGGCAGAAAAAATATCAAATCGGACATTGCAAAACGAAATGGCGGCTGTACGTTATATCATGTCTGTTGCCGGAAGAAATAAACTGGCAAATCCTCAGCATGAATTATTGAGCAACAAAGCGTTGGGGATTTCTGGTGCAAGCCGGGATGGTACTAAAAAGGCCATATCTGACGACACGCTTCGTGAGGTTATTAATTATGCAATGAAAAAAGACGAAGGTGTGGCCCTCGCGGTTCAACTGGCTCGTTATATTGGACTTAGAACTGAAGAAACTGTTCAGTCAGCTAAATCATTAAAAACGTGGCAGCAGTCGCTTTTAAGTGGAAATGAACGTGTCCGGGTTGTATTCGGAACTAAAGGGGGGCGTCCGAGAGAGACAACAGTTTTTGACAGGGAAAAAGTTCTGACGCTTTTAAATAAAGCTATTACGTATTGTGACAATAATAACGGGAAGCTTATCAACAAGCCAACCTTGCATACTGCAATAGAACGCTATCGTAATATTCTTCGCGATGCCGGAATGACAGGGGAGAATGCGCCGCATTCTTTGCGCTATGCGTATGCAAAAGATGCTGTGAATTTTCATGTCAATAATGGCATGAGCCGGAATGAAGCGGTGGCTTTAGTATCGATGGATTTAGGTCATGGAGATGGACGAGGACGTTATATAAAGCAAGTGTATTTTAAAGAGGGTTTGGATGAATGAATGTTTATAAGTTAGAGCATCAGTATTACCGCTGGCATACGTTTTATGGTGTGTAGACTGGCCCCATGAATCTCCAGACAGTTGGTATCACTTAAATTAGTGATAGTCTTAATACTAGTTTTAGACTAGTCGTTGGAGTCCGAATGATTGATGTTCTAGGTCCAGAGAAGCGCAGACGGCGCAGCGTTCAGGAAAAAATCGCCATTGTTCAGCAGAGCTTTGAGCCCGGAATGACCGTGTCGCTGGTCGCCCGTCAGCATGGCGTTGCTGCCAGTCAGCTGTTCCTGTGGCGTAAGCAATATCAGGAAGGCAGTCTCACTGCGGTTGCCGCGGGTGAACAGGTTGTACCCGCGTCGGAGCTGGCATCTGCAATGAAGCAAATTAAAGAGTTACAGCGCCTGCTGGGCAAAAAAACCATGGAAAACGAGCTGCTGAAAGAAGCCGTTGAATATGGCCGACAAAAAAAGTGGATAGCGCACGTGCCCTTGTTGCCGGAGGATGGCGAATAAGCCTTGTCAGTCGTTGCCTCCGGGTCTCACGTGCGCAACTGCATGCCATGGCCCGTCGGTCGAAGGGCTGGCAGGATCGTCGGTGCAAGCGCAAGCCTGATGATACTGAAGCGCTGGCTCGTATCCATACCGTTATCGACGATCTGCCCACCTATGGTTATCGTCGTGTATGGGCACTGCTGCGCAGACAATCAGAAACTGACGACATGGCGGTGATCAATGCCAAACGCGTATACCGCATCATGCGTCAGAATGCGCTGCTGCTTGAGCGTAAACCGGCAATACCGCCCTCGAAGCGGGCGCATAGAGGGAAAGTGGCCGTTGGAGAAAGTAACCAGCGGTGGTGCTCCGACGGCTTCGAGTTCAGCTGTGATAACGGTGAAAAACTGCGGGTCACGTTCGCACTGGACTGTTGCGATCGCGAGGCACTTCACTGGGCGGCAAGTACCGGTGGATATGACAGTGAAACCGTGCAGGACGTCATGCTGGGTGCAGTAGAGCGTCGCTTCGGTAACAGGCTGCCGACATCCCCCGTTGAGTGGCTGACAGACAACGGTTCAGCCTACCGTTCTCATCAGACGCGTCAGTTCGCCAGAATGGTAGGACTGGAGCCAAAACATACGGCGGTACGTAGTCCAGAAAGCAACGGAATGGCGGAGAGCTTCGTGAAAACGATGAAGCGCGACTACATCAGCATCATGCCAAAACCTGACGGGTTAACAGCGGCAAAGAACCTTGCGGAGGCCTTCGAACATTACAACGAATGGCATCCGCACAGTGCACTGGGATATCGTTCGCCACGGGAATATCTGCGGCGGCGAACCAGTAATGGGTAAAGCGATAAAAAGTGTCTGGAAATATAGGGGCCAATCCAGTGTGCGTACAACGTTGACATTTCACGAACTGAATGTCCTGTGCGCATATCTGCAATTGTTACATTTTGAACTTCCCCGTATTGATGGCGCACAAGATACCATCGCAGAGGATAATGGAGAGAAATTACTTAAAACCATCTTTAATGCTGAGTCTGTTTATGAAGAGGAAAAATATTCACAAACACTGGATTTTCATGATAACTGGAATGAATACTGTGGCGGCCGTTTGGGTGAATATATGCATGAGATTATTCAGGTTGCCAGACCAGATGCGTACAAAAAATTGCTGCAAAATATGATAGCTGAATGTCGGGATGCGATCAGTCGATATCACGAAGGAAAGTTCTGGCTGGAAAACCCTGACAAATGGAGCAGCGATGTTGAAAGTAATATTCATCGGCTCCATCACCTTGTTGAAGGGGACGCAGTAAAGCCTGAGTGGGGCTGGCAGACGATGGGTGGTGCTTCGTGTACAGGACGTGTTTATGTGCGTAATGATAATCAACCCGACGTACCGTCTCCGTATGATGACTGAAGACGTTTGTCACCGTCGCTCACGATAGGCGACGGTGACTTGAAATCACCTTGCGGATGCGCTTATTATTTAAACGCTAATCTGTCGCTTAAGCGACCACCAATGTTTCAGCAGTCTGTGAGAAACGCCTTCGGGTGACTGCAAGAAAATCTCCCTCAGCCTGAAAGGGAGAGCATATCGAATGTGGTACATCTGCGCACCTTTGGAAGCAGATATCGTCAATACAAGCGCACTATGACGCGACGATGAAGGTTTCTTAAACTTACCAGACAGTCAGAATAATGCCGTTTCTGACTCCCCGACGGGAAATATCTTCCCGATCGGGCAGGTGTTTCCCGTTTTTTTTTACAGGAGAAACACGATGTCCGAATCATCCGGTTTAGCACTTCCCCTCATTGTTCACTGGCCTTATCGCTTAAAAACGGTCATTCAGCGAATAATCCAGGGCAGACGGTTACCCCATGACAGTAAGTGGTTTACCAATGTGTCCGGTAATTTTGCCGTTCGCGCTCATGTCGCGTCGACAGAGAAGGGGCTGCGGGTATGGCTCACACTACGCAGAGGCTGGCACAGCGGTGAATATGTTTATTCTCGTTTAGCTGTCCCGGTTCCTGAAAATGCCAGATGGCATAAAGCTTACCGGCTTGCGTGCCGGCAGGCCGGGCATCTTGCTCACTTTCGTTATCGCTTCCAGCCATAACAGCCATCCATTACCTCATATATCTGAGCAGTTGATATCAGCTTAACAGTTGTAGTCTGTGACCCTCCCTAACGGGGATTTAGTTCCCGTCCGGGGGATAAATCCCCTTTTTGTTAACTATTAAAGAGGATTTATCCATGACTGAACGTTTCTTACCAGCAGGCCACCCTGTTGTATACACTATCGAGCAGCGGAGTACCGTTCCGGTCGAGACCTGGAACAAATTTACCTCAGCGATTATCGATATATACCACTGCCTGCCATGCTGCATGCGGCCGGTGAATCCGCGCCGGAACAATGAGCAAACCGGTGCTTTCTCACTTTTCCATCCCGACAGTAGTCCAAAAGCTGACGAGCTGGTCTTCAGCGGTAAAACGGGCGAAGGTTACAGGCATCGTATCATTACCATATCGCGTGAGTGTACCCGGGATGTCCTGAGCGTGGATGAGATTGAAACAGAGCATCAGATGTCGGTAGATTTGTTTACCCGCATGGTGATGCTGGCACTTCATAATATCTGTGCTGCACATTTTATTGTTCATTCCACGGCAGGAGCCTGTTCATGGGCGCTGCCTCTGGCCACCCTGAACCGGGCCCGAGACGACCAGTTCTCAGCCTGGGAACTCCCTGATGCGGTGCAGTATGCCACATCGTTTTCGCAGGAAAATGCCCGGCTGACTGAACAGGCTATCGCCGGCAGTCTAACCCTGAGCCCGGGAATAAATCTGTCCCGCGAGCAGTGGGAGGATATTGCCGCTCTGGAGTTCAGATTGTATGAACCCCTGGCGTATCTTTCAGCCGATCCGGAAGCCCCTTCGCTGGAACTCGTTTTAGGCTCCAGTACCGCTGATCTGGTGATGTTGAGTGGTTTAGACGCTCTGCTTTACTGGGGCAGCGTCAATATGCCGGACTATGCGGAAGGCGTTCCGGATCAGGAACCGATATTTCTGTCCCGCAATCATCTCGCATTATTGCGCGATGACATCCGCAACGGCTGGTTCTCGTCGTACAACAACGATCCGACCTACGGAGAGATGTTCTGTACCGAGTTGCAGCTGATTGCCGTGTGGGCGGAATACTGCATCCGTACGCTGGATATGGAGCGGGAAAGTGTTTTCCTGTTTGCGATCTGGTAAGTGCTGATTCGTCTTAACCCTTCAGAGGTGCTCTGACGCCGTATGAATAATTCCAACCCGGCAGGGAGACCTCCTGCCGGAGGTCCCTGTCTTTCAGGAGTGCGAATATGTTGCGTTTTCACGGAAAAGACCTGAAAGCTGTTCTGACCGAGTCCTTAAGTAACGACAGGCCAGTGGTACTCACCTGTGACGTAACCGTGTCTTTGTCCGTTCAGGATGGCGAACGTTTCCGTTCGGCCTCCGGACGTGAAGACCAGTTACGTCACCAGGCATTTGCAGATGGCTGTCATCCCGACAGGGATCAGGGATGGGCTACGCTGGCCCCTGCACTCGTCGACAATGCTGTTTTCACTAAACCTCTCGTCCTGACGGAAGGGCGTATATGGGACATGCTGGCGAAGAATCATCAGCTCACTCTGATGCTTCCAGAGAACGATATTGCGGTATACAGCGGTGAACGGCGTTATGTGCCGGTGGCCGGTTACCGGGATCTGACGGACCGGCTGCATGTGACGGCCACCGGGTATTTTGCTGCCTGCAGCAGTCGCAGCGAGCTGAAATACTGGCGTATGACAGCATTACGGTTGCTTGAGGATGTTCATGCCGTTGCGTGCCGTCATGCCAGGCCTGCGGATCATAGCCGGTTTCTGATAGCCGCTCATAATCTGCAGTGCCGGACAGAATGTGTTTCATCTGACGGGGCGCTGCTGCTTCTGAGCGCCTGATCTAAATTCCACCCACCTGCGGCGTGTCTTACGCCCGCAGGGGAGGGGCACGCCTGTTTCAGGAGTGCTCCATGAAAACTGATAACCGCAAAACCACTGCCACGGTTTGTAAAAAGCCGGCGGCACGCAAAACCTCCTCCTCCGGCAAACGTCGCCAGGCAGAAACGGCCGCGACGCTCACTGGCAGCGGCGATATTTATCGTCTGGTCACTGACCGGATAATTGTCGCGCTGGAAAACGGTATACGCCCCTGGCGACGGCCGTGGCGAAACGCGCAGCAGGGGATCAACACCCTGATGCCGGTCAACTCGCTTACCGGCCGGGACTACAGTGGCGTGAATGTTCTGCTGCTGTGGCTCGCGGCTGAAGAGCGCGGTTTTACCAGCGACCGCTGGCTGACATACAACCAGGCACAGGAGACCGGAGGTCAGGTCCGCAAGGGCGAAACCGCCACGCTTGCTGTGATATACCGCGACTGGACAAAGCAGGCAGAAGACAGCAACGGCAATAAGCTGTTTGATGCTGACGGTAAGCCGCAGATGGAAACGGTGCCGATGTTGCGCCAGTTTCCTTTGTTCAATGTTGAACAGTGCGATGATCTTCCCGACCAGGTATGTGGCACTGCCACCGTCACCCGGCCGCAGGAGGATTTCGCTGGTGTCAGTCCGGCACAGCTGCAGCAGGTTCTGTCGGTGGTGAACGCCACCGGCGTGCAGTTTTCACCCAGACCGCAGAATAGGGCGTATTACCGTGCCGCCACAGACCAGATAGTGCTGCCACTGACATCACAGTTTGACGCTGAAGGCGACTACTGGTCCACGGTGCTTCACGAGCTGGTGCATGCCAGTGGCCATGCGAAGCGACTGAACCGTGAAGGGATAACTAGGGCGTCAAAGAAATTTGGCGACCCGGTGTATGCCTTCGAGGAGTTGATAGCCGAAATTGGCAGTGCCTTTCTGTGCGCACATCTCGGGATAACCGGTGATTTGCAGCATGAAAGTTATGTTGACGGATGGCTGTCAAAACTGAAATCCGACAAAAAGGCGCTGTTCAGTGCCTGCCGGCAGGCCCGGGAAGCGTCGGAATATTTGCTCGCGCCACTCAACCGTCAGGCTGAAACGGCGTAATTAATCCGCCGGGTGACGGCAGTTATACATCCGTCACTCACCCGTGAGGGCATCGTTCCTCACGGGATGATGCTCTCTTTTTTTACTGAGAAAGAGGAGTATCAACTTATGTCTGAATGGTGCCAGAACCGTTTTGAAATTACCGGTAAATCTGTCTGTATCGATGTGTTGTTGCAGTGGATAAACGGTTCAGACACGCCGCGTTATCGCCACGCAATACTGCAGAGTATACAGCTGTTCCTGGCAGGGTGTGCGGGGGTACTGAAACCGGTGCGAACTGTCTCGTACATCCCCTTTCAGGGGCTGGTTCGTCATGGTGTCGGGCAGTCAACGGCCGCTAACCTTGCGTTTGAGCAGTGGCTGGAGTTGCTGCAGAAAGACGTGGCGCTGGATACGGAGACTATACGCCGGATTGACCGGCTGTATCACCAGTCCTGCCTGGGGGCGCTGAAGTGGGAAAATATCCCTCAGGCGTCACGGGACATCATGGCTATGCTGATGAAAAGGCAGTATGCGGACTGGTTCGGTCTGGCCGGCCTGAACGATGAGCCTGATGCTGCGGTTTGCTGGGAACGTCTGCGGGAATACCCGGAACGGTCGCAGCCCTGCGATATGCTGATGGTTATTCCGACGCGGCTGGCCACAGAGCTTAATGGCTCCGGTGGGCTGCTGACGGGAGTATCCACAACGTTGAGCTTCTACAGCCGCATTTACGGGATGGAGTGGCCAGCCGGGCATAATGTAAACCTGCACCGCCATGCCGCTAACGGGTTAACGTTGCGGCTGGATTCTCCATGGTATCCGCCGTCAGGTGAGGTGGTGGCCGGTATTTCCGCTCTCTTTGAGTGTGAAGTGCGACATACGTACAGCGAACCGGTCAGCGGCCTCAGTGGTTATGACTGTTATGACCTCGGGGCGCATGTGGATGGCCACCAGGGGGGGCCGGTGGACACTCTACAGTCAGCGCCGGCGCTGTATCTGGTCAGTAGTGAACAGCCGCATCCTGAACCGGAGACGGCTGGTTACAGCGAAGTCCGTGGATAACCGGTTTCTGACCATTTAACTCTGACCATTTAACCGCGCTGCAGCCTTCACCGGCTGCAGCTTTTTTACCCTCAGGGGAACACTGTTCTCCTGCCCGGGATACGTGTTCCTCTTTTTTATGGAGAATGCGTATGACCGGTTTTATTGACCATGAAAAAGCGTTTATCTCACTTTTTAATCAGACCGCACGATATCATCACCGCCATAAGGTATTCGAAGATTTTGTCAGTTGCAGCGTTATTGCGCTGGAGAACCGCCTCTGTTTTAACGAAGAGCGGGAAGGTAAATATCTGCGAATAATCGGTGGTTATGAAAAGCCGGATGTTATCCGTATGGCGCAACTGCTGGCCCATATGGTTAACGGATTGCAGAATGGATTCTGTGACTTTCTGGGGAACGTATTTATGCAGCTGGAACTGGGCGATAACTTTCGCGGGCAGTATTTCACCCCCTGGGATGTGGCCAGAATGATGGCGCAGCTGCAACTGGGGGATGTGAAGACAATGTTTGATGAAAAGCCTTTCATCACCCTCAGCGAACCCGCCTGTGGTGCAGGTTGTATGGTGCTGGCCTTTGCCGATGTTCTTAATCAGGCAGGTTATGCGTCGTACCGCTATCTGTGGGTCTCTGCAACGGATATTGATCCGCTGGCGGCCGGGATGGCTTATATCCAGTTGTCGCTTTGCGGAGTTGCTGGTGAGGTTGTCATTGGCAACGCATTGTTTGACGAACGGCGTCGTGTGTTACTGACGCCCGGTCACTATCTGGGCGGCTGGCCGGTCCGGCTGCATTCACTGCGAAATAAGGTCGCATGATCACATTATAGCGCTCCCGCCCGGGAGCGTTTTTTCTGTATAAACGATTGATATTTAACCATAAATAAAACGGCCACTAAAAAGTGTCTCAGTATACGTTAAGTAGTGAATAGTTGGTTAAGAGCGAAAAGCCGAAGTTGGTGGGAGTTGGCGCCACCCCAAAAGTGACTACAGAAAAAACACAGGTTGACGCATGAAATTTGCAGATTAATTGTATATTTTCATGATGTTATGAGATATATTGATTATAATGAGTATAATTATGCCTTGAGTTAATTAAAAACATGAAACAAGAATCTATTATTCAAAAAATTTGGAGTTTATGTAACATACTGAGAGGTGATGGAATAACATTCTACCAGTATGTATCTGAACTCAGCTATCTGCTGTTTCTAAAGATTGCTCAAGAAAATGGTTCAGAAAAATTGATACCTAAAGGCTACCGATGGGCCGATCTAGAGTCTCATGAAGAAGAAGGATTACTAGGGTTCTATCAAGAGATGCTCACCCATTTGGGCGCAAATGCTGAAAATGAAGTTATAAAAGCGATCTATGCATTCCCTACAACAGTTTTCTCCCATTCCGAAAATTTAAAAGCTGTGATAAACGGCATTTCAAAAATAGAGTGGTATCAAATAGGAAAAGATGGATTTGGAGATCTCTATAGCGGTTTAATTGATAAAAGTGCTCAGGATACTCGTTCGGGGGCTGGGCAGTACTTCACTCCGCGATCTTTAGTTAACACTATAGTTAGATTAATACAGCCCAATCTTGGAGAATTAATTCAAGATCCTGCGACAGGAAGTGGGGGGTTCTTAATTTCTGCCGATAGTTATATTCGAAATAAATATTCACAGGCAAAATACATAAATAATCCACCTAAATATCAAGGAGTAGAAATAGAGAAAAACACTCGTAGAATTTGCTTAATGAACACTTTTCTACATAATTTAGATGCAAATATTATTTATGGTGATGCTCTTACTGATGATGTAGCTGAGTTGAATGAAGCTGATGTAATTATAGCAAATCCACCCTTTGGTAATAAGGCCGGGGGGCAACGCCCTTTACGCAATGATATCCCATACCCCAATACAAATAAGCAACTCGCTTTTTTGCAGCATATTTATTTGAGGCTTAAAGCTGGCGGTCGGGCTGCTGTAGTATTACCAGATAATGTACTATTTGAATCTGGTATAGGAGCCGATGTACGTCGAGATTTAATGAATAAATGCAACTTACACACTATTTTGCGCTTGCCCACTGGTATCTTTTATGCTCAAGGTGTTAAAACTAATGTACTATTTTTCACCAAAGGCTCTGCCAAAAATAAATATCAGGAAATAAATTGTACTGAGAATGTATGGGTATATGATTTACGTACAAATATGCCTAATTTTGGTAAGCGCACTCCTTTTGGTAATTCCGACATTGGCTTTGGGTCAGCAGATTTTGGTACAGATCCGCACCTCGGCGCGTTTGAGAAAGTGTTTGGTAATAACCCTTATGGGGCCAGTGAACGTACTGAAGGTGAATACAGCTTTGGTGCACAAGAGCTCGAAGTGGATAAAGATGCCGTAGCAGAAAATCAGGATATTGATGAAAGGCTAGCCCATTCTCGCTGGCGCAGCTTTAGCCGTGAGTGGATTGCGAACACTAAAGGCGATTCGCTCGATATATTATGGCTGAAAGACAAAGATAGCGTTGAAGTATCTGATTTGCCCGAGCCACATTTATTAGCACGCGAAGCAAAAGATGAATTAGAAGCAGCATTGAGTGAACTAGATGAATTATTAAATGTGTTGGAGGGGTGAATTGATGAAAACGCCTTTTCCAAAAACATGGGCAAGTGTAGAAGGCTCTGACTTTGTAATTGATCCAAAGTCTGACATCGTAGATGGGCCTTTTGGTTCAAACTTGAAGGCTTCTCAATATACTAATACTGGTGTACCAATCGTACGTATTCAAAATGTTAAAAGATTTAATTTTATCGATAAGAATATAAAATTTATTAGTAACGAGAAGTATGAAGAACTTCAGAGACATAGTTTTGTCAGTGGCGATATTTTAATTACAAAGCTTGGTGACCCTCTTGGGTTAGCTTGTGAGGTTCCTGAAAAATATAGATATGGCATTATTGTAGCAGACCTAGTTAGGCTACGTCCAAATATAGAAATTTGTTCAAAACCATTTCTAATTTACTTACTAAATTCTGAAATTGTTATTAAACAAATTGAGAAGCACGTTAAAGGAACAACTCGGCCAAGAATTAATTTAGGGGTTATTCGTGGATTGGCTTTGCCTCTCCCCCCTCTAGCTGAACAAAAAAAGATCTCCGAGAAGCTTGACGTTCTGCTAGCAAGCGTAGAAATCATCAAAGCACGACTTGAACGCATTCCCGAGATTCTAAAAGCGTTTCGCCAATCCGTACTTACTGCTGCTGTGAGTGGTAAGTTGACGAAAGATTGGAGAGATGCTTTAGGAGACAACAAAAAAATTTCCAGATCAGAGATATTAGATGCTAGAAAACTTGCATGGGAAAAGTTTGAGCTCAAAAAACGATTGAACAATGGCGAAAAAATTTTAGGCGAAAAATGGAAAAAAAAATATAAAGAACCGGCAGAAATTTTGGCCGATCATTGCTTCGATATCCCTGATTCTTGGGAATGGTCCAACTTGGGGGAGCTATCCTGGAGTGTGAAAGACGGTCCTCATTACAGCCCTAAATACACTGATAGTGGAATACCATTTATTTCAGGGGGTAATATATCATCGAACGGCATTGATTTTTCGAATTGCAAGTACATAAGTTCTGAACTTCATCAAGAACTGTCAAAACGTTGCAAACCAGAAGTAGGTGATATTTTATACACCAAAGGTGGTACCACTGGGATCGCATATTTCAATACTGAAGAGAGAGATTTCAGTGTTTGGGTACATGTCGCAGTATTAAAAATAATACCGATAATAAATGGTTTCTACCTTCAAAATGCTCTTAATTCTCAGCATTGTTATGATCAATCCCAAAAGTATACTCATGGCGTTGGCAACCAAGATTTAGGGTTGACTCGAATGGTTAACATCACAATACCAGTCCCACCATTAGATGAACAAATTGAAATTGTCCGCCGTGTTAAAGAGTTGTACGCCTTTGCCAACCACATAGAGCAAAAGAATAATTCCGCTTTAGAACAAGTTAGTAGTCTGACTCAATCGTTTTTAGCCAAAGCCTTTCGCGGTGAACTTACTGCTGATTGGCGTGATGCTAATCCTGATTTAATCAGCGGTAAAAACAGCGCTGAAGCTTTACTAGAGAAAATTAAGAACAAACGTGAGGTTATCAATAAACAGCCTAAGCTAAAGCGTCCCAATATAAACAAAAGGATAGGTAGCCATATGAGCAAACAGATCATCAAAGTGGTCGAAGCGTTAAAACTTGCAGGAGAACCGCTTAGTGGCCAGCAACTGTTAGCGGCAGCTGGCTACCCCAGCGACAGTAGCACCGAGCAACTTGAACAGTTCTTTTTAGATATCCGTGACTCCTTGGTAATCGAGAAGTCTATTGTAAAGCTTGAGCGCAGTGACGACAGCCAAGACTGGTTCGCCTTAGCTAAGCCACCAATGAATAAAGCAAAGAATTAAGGATAGCCCATGAAAGTCGACAAACTACATATTCGCTCACGTTACAAAAACCTTGAAAACGTGAAAGTGGACTTTGACGAAGACCACCTGATGACAGTAGTGGTGGGCCGTAATGGTTCCGGTAAATCCAATGTTTTAGAAGCCTTAGTGACTATATTCCGTAACCTCGATCTGGGCGAAGCCCCGCCTTTTTCTTACGAAATTATTTATCGACTTGGTGAGCGTCACAAGCCCAGCCAGCCCAGTGAGCGATGGATAGAAATAACCATTGATGCCGATCCAGATCGCGGTACACTTGCAAAGCAATATGAAGTTAGTGTGCGCGATCTTTTAAGTGAAGACATATCAAAAGACATGTTTGATAAGCTACCTTCAGGCATCACCATTCCGTTTTCAAAAGTTAAGCGTGATAAAAGTGGTAAAGCACCATACCTGCCTAATTATGTTTTCGCGTACTATTCAGGCCCAAGCGATCGTCTTGAAAATCATTTTAAAAAACACCGTACGGATTTTTATCGTAGGTTACTCGAAGATAAACTGGATCTAAAAGGTGATATCCGACCATTATTTTACGCTAAACCTCACCACAGCCAATTCGTATTACTTGCCTTTTTTTTATCAGAACAAGACAGCGCAGAAAAGGCATTTTTGCGAGAACATTTAGGTATTGAAGGATTAGACAGCATTCATTTTGTTATGCGCCAGCCTGGGTGGGCTAAACAGAAAGGTGAATTGTTTTGGGGCGCCCGAGGTGTTGTTCGTAGATTTTTAGATGAACTGATACAACACGCTCTGTCACCGATAAAAGTGACTCGTCAAGAAGATATCTCTTTAACCGGTAATAATATCCGTAATGAGTTCTTTCACCTATTTTTACCTGATGTAAAAGCACTGCGTGAGTTCGCCAAAGTTCTCAGTGCTGACGAATTGTTTAAAATGCTTGAAAGCACCTTATTATCCGAAATTATCTCTGAAGTAAGCATTCGGGTGAAAGTATCTAGCAGCAAGGAACCTCTCACTTTCCGCGAACTCAGCGAAGGTGAGCAGCAACTACTGACAGTATTGGGGCTGCTCAAGTTCACTGGCGGTAAAGATTCATTGTTTTTACTCGATGAGCCTGACACACATCTTAACCCGTCTTGGGCTGTAAAATACCTTAAATTTTTGCGTGAATTTGTACCTAATCACGATACCAGTCACTTACTGATGGTAACCCATCATCCCCTTGCGATTGCGGAACTGAAGAAAGAGCAAGTTCAGGTTATGAAGCGTGACGATGAAAAGCAAATATCCGCCAAGATGCCAGATGAAAACCCGCGTGGCATGGGAATCAATTTAATTTTACGTAGTGATATGTTTGGTCTGCAGACAACGCTCGATGATGACACGAACCAAAGGCTTACAAACAGAAATGCACTCGCTGCAAAGGAAACTTTATCTAAGGAGAGGATTGTTCGCGAGCAGGGATTTCAGCCTGAGGATGAAGAGCAATATTTAGGTAGGTTAAACGCTGAGCTCGAACATTTGGGTTTCAATCTTGCTACGGATGATCCAGATTATCTTGAGTTCCTTCGTAATAAGTACCACGCCAAACATGAGGAACGTCATTAATGCGTTGGATTTGCAAGGACGAGATTGAGGAATGCTTGACTCAAGCATGGAGAGACATGGCTGATCGAGCAAAGGCTGATTTAATTGCTGCTCCAGACGAAGATACAAGGAAAGCGATATTACAAAGAGTCGCGTCCTCAAATGTTTGGCGAGAGTACTATAATTTACTTCCTGATACTTTAAAGCGCAAATGTTGGTATTGCGAAGCCGAGGAGATCCGATCGGATATGCCAGTTGATCATTTCAGACCAAAAAGCAAGGTTGAAGATGATAAGCAGCATGATGGCTACTGGTGGTTAGCATTCGATTGGCAAAACTATCGATGTGCTTGCACATTCTGCAATAGTCGTAGAGTTTTTAATGAAACCGAGGGGGGGAAAGCATGTCGTTTCCCGCTTGAAAATCCTCAGGAGAGAGCTTTTGCACCTGCAGACCAGATCAAACTGAACAATGAACGGCCGTACTTTCTCGATCCTTTCAACCCGGATGATGAAAAGCTGCTCTGGTTTGATAACGATGGACTGCCAACCGCTAAGCCATTGGCAACGGCTGAGCAGCAAACAAAGGTTAAAAATTCTATCGAAATATTTCATCTGCATGAGAGCAGAATAGCCCGAGCTAGGAACAAAGTACGCTTAGAGGTTGAACGACAAGTTAGGAAAATAAAAGATAATGATGATGTACAGGCGGCCAAAGCTAAGCTGCGACGCATGGTAAAAGATACTGAAAAGTTATCGCGTGCTGCGGTTGTGTACTTGCGAGCGCACAGAGAAATTCCGGAGGTGAAAGACATATTGGATTTAGACTAACGCAGCATTTATGGGGCGAGTCAATAATTCCACCGCAATTCGCTGAGCAATCCTGTATCTATGTACTTAGGTGTGAAGTAGAAGACTAACTTTGGCCATTTGAGCAGAAATATAGAGCTTCTGCGTCAGGTACTTAGCCGAATGTCAGAACGGGCTTAGTTAAGCCGGTTGCAAGTTAAATTTCTGAGAGAAACGAATGCAACTTGCACCGGCACACCAGGCTAGGTACATGATATTCAAATTGCTGATGATTGGTCTGTTCGTCGGCATTTGCAATGAGTTCAGGGCATGATCAGTCCATTGCGCTATCGCCCGGAGCGTTTTTTATTTCTGAAAATGGATATCTGGTTTTTTGTCGCCGCAAGCTTCCCCGGTTGACAGTGTGAGAGTTTCAACTGTCTCTCCCGGAGAACCCAATGGCCTGGAAAACCACACCAGAACAAAACGCCATCATCGCATGGCAGGGCAATCAGCTTGTGGTCAACGCGTTTGCCGGTACCGGCAAAACCACCACGCTGGTGCAATTTGCGCAGGCAAACCCGGACAGCAAAATGCTGTACCTTGCCTATAACAGAGCCATCCGCGACGAAGCCGAGCAAAAGTTTCCCTTCAACGTTGAGTGTAAAACCTCCCATCAACTGGCCTGGTCGCATTTCGGACGGCATTTCAGGAACCGGCTGACGGCAAATTTGCGTATTACCGATGTGGCCCGGAAACTGAATACCCGGCACTGGCCGCTGGCGCGTCTAGCGCTGACAGGGCTGAATGCGTTTCTCTGTAGTGCTGAACCGGAACCCGGCATTATCCACGTGCCGGCAGAGGATGAGCGTCATGGCCTCTCTGCAGATAAAATTCTGGGGGCCGTACAGGTTCTCTGGTATGAGATGAGTCGTACCGAATCTGATTTCCCAATCACACATGACGTCTACCTGAAGCTTTTTCAGCTGTCCGGCCCCTGTCTCGCCAGTAAGTGGGACACCATTCTTTTTGACGAAGCCCAGGATGCCAATCCGGTCACCAGTGCCTTTGTCCTCAGTCAGCCCTGCCGGGTTGTGCTGGTTGGTGATCGCTACCAGCAGATTTATCGCTTCCGTGGTGCGGATAATGCGCTCAGTTCTCCCCGGCTGGAACAGGCCGATCGGCTGTGGTTGACGACCAGCTTCCGGTTTGGCCCTGCGGTCGCACAAATGGCGAACGTGCTGCTGGCCATGTCCGAGGAGGAGATGAAAGTCACCGGCAGCGGTGAGGATGATGAAGTGGTTACACATCTGCCTGCCGACGTACCTCATTACTCCGTTCTCAGTCGGACGGTCTCCGGCGTCATTGGCGCTGCGCTTTCCGCCAGCCTGCAGGAGAAAAAAGTTTTCTGGGTGGGGGGCATTGAAGGGTACAAAACGGAAGAGCTGGAAGATCTGTACTGGTTCTCTGCCGATATGCCCGAACGGATGCAGTGCCCCCGTCTCGGTCAGGATTACCAGGACTTTGAGGAATATTGCTCCATTGCGAAGGCGACGCAGGATGTGGAGATGAATCAGGCGATCCGATTGCTTGATGAGTATTTTCCACTGCCGCAAAAGCTGACCATCATGCGCCGGCAGGTTGTGACGCATGAAAAGGATGCGCAGGTCACTGTGTCTACTGCGCATCGCAGTAAAGGACTGGAGTGGGACGTTGTCGTACTGAATGAGGATTTTTGTGACATCACCGACCCGCTGCTCTCTGCAGAGGAGCGACAGGACGAAACCAATCTGCTGTATGTGGTCGTGACCCGCGCCCGTAAGACACTGGTGCTGAATGAGCTGATGCTGTGCCTGAAGGCGGGTGAAGAGCAGAAAGATTGCAAACAACCTGCAACGGGGGACGTGGAAAACGATGGGGGAGAAGCGATTTCCCCATGTTAAATAAAATCAAAATGTTTTTGTCCGGTACGCCGACTGTCACAGAGCCATCCGACAAACTTTCCGTTTCGGTGCCGACGGGTTATTTCTCTCCGGTTAAGGCTGAAGAACAGGTCATCACCGCATTGCGCCAGGATGCCCTGCAGAAAATCCGGGAAAATAATGCGTTGTCGACAGAGGTATACCAGCGACTTTATCTGGCTCCTCTGAACCTCCTGCTTGAACGGACCCAGAATGTACCAGCGGCACCTGATGGCCGGTGGGCTTATGCCGGGGGATTTGGTGATTTAAGCCTGCGTTTTACCGCTTATGCTGTGAGGCTTGCCCGGGGGTATATGTTTCCGCCAGGTGCGGCGCCGGAAGAACAGGCCGCGCAGGGTGTTATCTGGCAGGCCGTTATTTTCTGGACCGCGTTATGTTATCACCTGCCATTACTGGCCAGTATTGAAGGCGAAACCACCGGCGGTGTTAACTGGCAACCGGGCATATCTGTGCCTGATGCACCTTATCGCTTCCGGTTTCGTCATTCTTCTCCGAACGCGCATGATGCTTCTGCTCTGGCGGCGCTGGCCGCCGGACAGTTAATACCCACTGAAGCGATAAACTGGCTTTCAGGTACCCCGGCAGCGTTGTTCAGTCTTGCTGGTGCATTCCGCAATGGTTCTCCTGATATGCCCCTCATCAGGACGTTGCTCGACCAGGCGGCAGAGAAGGTTGATTCGCCAGTACTCCGGAAAGAGACAGGTGAATCTTCTGTGGTAATTGCGCCGCCAGATTCTGTAACGTCACAGGAGGGGACGTTGGTCGTTCAGACGGACGATAATTTATCCTCTTCTGTAGTCGAGCTGGCCGCTTCGGAGCTGATGACGTCACTCAACGATACCGGTGGCGGGGACTGTCAGCCACCGCTGAACGGGGTAAGTACAGTGGTTCCGCCGGAAGAACCGGATAACGGCAGCCCGGGCCAGGAGGATGCCGATATGCTGCTCAGTCTTTTTTCCGCAGTAGCGGATGCTGAGGTTATGGATGAAACAGTGGTGCCCGTCGGGAAAGACGTTCCAGATGAGTCTGCTGAGACGGAAGAGGCCACCCGGCATAGCGATACCGATGCTGATTGTCTGTTGCACACCACACAAGGAGAGCAGGGCCACCCGGTTAATATCGGTGTTGATGTCAGACAGCCAGGCGAGGCGTTTCTCGCCTGGCTGTCTGACGGCATGGCATCTGGCAGGATCACCGTCAACCAGCATGATTCACGGGTACATTCCGTTGCCGGTTTTATTTACCTTTTGGTGCCGGATATTTTCTTTCTTTTTCTGAAAGATACCGGAAGTGACAGCCACAGGGAGGAGATTCAGACCTCGTTTGAGAAACTCCAGCTCCACCGTGTTCGCAGGGGGGAACGTTTTATCCGGGCGAAACTGTACTGCTCAGAAAACAAACAGGGGCAGTTCAGCAGGGTTAATGGTTATCTTATCAAGACTGTCCGCCTGAAAGGGGTGAGACCTCCGGAGGACAGCAAACTCCTTTTCTTTCCATAGGGATGTTACACACAGGGATCTCTACAGGGATCTGTTTTGGTTTTTTGGGAGAAGAATAAGATGCGGAATGAAATAACCTGGGATGAACTGCTTGAAGAATACTTTTTTGCTCACCGGCTGAGACCCGCTACCGAATGGAGCTACAACAAGGTTGTCAGAGGGTTCAGACGTTATTCTGGTGATACCCTGCCTGCGCAAATTACGCACCGTCAGGTGCTGGAGTGGCGGCGCTATTTGCTTCAGAAGAAACGGCAGTCGACGCTGACGTGGAACAACAAAATCGCACATCTGCGGGCGCTGTATAATTACGGGATGGAACATGAAATCCTTCCGCCGGGGAAAAATCCGTTCAATAAAAGCAATGTTCAGCGGGATACCAGGAAGAAAAAAACGCTGACACGATCGCAGCTGATTCGTGTTTATCTGGTCATGCAGCAATTTGAAGAAGCTGAACGGGCAGGGCGCGGTATCAGAGGAGGGCGTAATGCGCTCTGGCCGGCGTGGTACTGGCTGACGGTTCTGGATGCGTTCAGATATACGGGGATGCGGCTAAACCAGCTGCTGCATATCCGGCTGGGTGACATCAATCTCAGTGAAGGGTATCTGGAACTCTGCCTGGAAGGCAGTAAGACACACCGTGAATGGCGGGTTCCCATTGTCAGTGCGCTGAAGCCCCGGCTGCATCACCTGATAGAAAAATCAAAGGAACTGGGGGCGGGAAATGGAGATTATCTGTTTGATGTGAACAGAATTTACCTTAACCGTCATGTGGCATGGGATGCCGCTAAGGTTCATCAGAAGATCAGATCATTTTTCCGGCGTCTGTCGAAAGAGTGTGGTTTTACCGTGTCGCCACATCGTTTTCGCCATACGCTGGCGACGGAGCTGATGAAATCACCGGAACGAAATCTTCAGCTGGTAAAGGACCTGCTGGGGCACCGCAGCGTCAGTACAACCATGGAATATGTGGAGCTGAAGATGGATATCGTCGGAAAAACACTTGAAGCTGAGCTGTCACTTCACACAGATGTTACAGGCGAAAGAAATTTACACCTGTTGACACAAGCGTAGTTGACTGGGATGATTAACGGTGATCGAGAAAAGGGAGCTTGGTAGGACAAGCTCCCTATCTTGAGGGACAAGTTCTGGATATCAACCAGTGCAAACGCTCTTGAAAACACCGGAGGAAATTCCGTATGACCGGACCCTGCATTTTCCGCCCGTTAAGGATCTCATCTCTTAACCAGCGTGCTTTGATGCAAATAAGTGGTGCCCGGACTCGGAATCGAACCAAGGACACGGGGATTTTCAATCCCCTGCTCTACCGACTGAGCTATCCGGGCAACGGGGCGCATTAAACCTGATTCACCGCACCTCGTCAACGAAATTTATCTGTTTCGCAGCAGACTGAACAATCTATCACCAGATTGCGTCAAAAGCACGCATCTTCAGGCGAAAAACGCCGTCCAGGCCATTGAAATCGGCATCGCCAGCACCAGGGCAGGCAGCATATTCACCACGGCGAACATTTTAATTCCGCAGATGCGCAAACCGGTGGCAACCAGCAGCATCCCGCCGACAGCGGTGAAATCCGCCATCATCATCGGCGTGGTTAACGGCATAATCAACGATGCGCAGGCCGCCAGCGCCAGCTGGATGGCCAGCATCGGTACGCAAATGGCCGAGACCGCCAGCCCCAGGGTGCAGGCGAAGATGGTGGCGGTAAAGAAGTCGAGAAACGCTTTGGCGATAAGAATGCTGGCGTCGCCGGTCATTCCTTCGCGCATCGCGCCGAAAATCCCGGTTCCGCTGGCGCAGAACAGCACGATTATCGCGACGTAGCTTTGAATATAGGACTCATGCGCTGAGACCTTTTTCTGTCCCTTTTTGGGCGAAAGCAGCTGCTGGAGCTTACTGACCAGCGTATTAATGCCTTTCTCCATGTTGCACACTTCGCCGAGCAGCGCGCCCACCAGCGTTGAAAGCACCATCACCGGCAGGTTGGCGCATTTGATCACCAGCAGAATGCCGATGCCCAACGACGCAAGGCCAAAAATAGAGGTCATTGATGTACGAATCCGTTCCGGCAATCTTTGACTTAAGAGTGCGCCGAGTACGCCGCCCAAAAGGACCGCGCCGGCGTTAATAAATGGCCCTGTAACCACAGCATGACTCCTGTTAATTATCCCTAATGACTGCATTATTATGACGCCAATCGGGCAAAAAGGCTTGCGCATCCGTGGTGTGGCTGCATACGTAATTCATCTTGCGCGGTAGATTTAAAGGTGACATGATTGCGCGAATTTTCTCCTCTTCTGAATGAGGCCGCCGGGATGACGACATCGCCACTACATCACCAGTGCCGCTGCGTACAGATGCGCAGGCAGCCTCGTCTTGCTACCCTTACTCTGCAACTTCTGCCCGCCATGCGGTGAGCGTAACGCGGGCTCACTGCAGGACAACAGTAAGATCGGACGCGGTCTGCTTTTACTGATGTCTGGCGGTCGGAGCTGGGATCCAGCCAGACCCTGACATTTCGTTGGCCAGAGCCCAGACGCCCTGGCCGAAGCCTTTTACTCTCCGGAAACGGGTATTCGCGCTCATGAAATCAATGCACATTGCCGCCAGCCGCGAGCTGGTATCCCGCCTGTCCACCCACCGTCGCGTGGTGGCCCTGGACAGTACCGATTTTACCGATGTGGCGGCAGTCGTCATTACCGTAGCGGACAGCCGCAGCGGCATCCTTGCGTTACTGAAACGCACCGGGTTCAACCTGCCGGTTTATCTGTTCAGTGACGCTGACCACGAAAAACCAGAAGGCGTGACGGCCATCGTTAGCGGCAAAGAGCAGGAGTGGCTCGAACTGGAAGCCGCCGCCTGCGACTACGAAGAGAATCTGCTGCCGCCGTTCTTCGATACCCTGACCCAATACGTTGAGATGGATAACAGCACCTTCGCGTGTCCGGGCCATCAGCACGGCGCCTTCTTTAAGAAACACCCGGCGGGACGGCAGTTCTTTGACTTCTTTGGCGAAAACGTCTTTCGCGCCGACATGTGCAACGCCGACGTTAAGCTTGGCGATCTGTTGATTCATGAAGGATCGGCCAAACACGCGCAGAAGTTTGCGGCGAAGGTCTTCAACGCCGATAAAACCTATTTTGTCCTTAACGGCACCTCGGCGGCGAACAAAGTGGTGACCAACGCGCTGCTGACGCGCGGCGATCTGGTGCTGTTTGACCGTAACAACCATAAATCCAATCATCATGGCGCGCTGATTCAGGCCGGGGCAACGCCGGTCTATCTTGAAGCATCGCGCAATCCGTTCGGTTTTATTGGCGGTATCGACGATCGCTGCTTCGATGAGAAATACCTGCGTGAACTGATACGCGAGACGGCGCCGGAAAAAGCCGATGCGCCGCGCCCGTTCCGCCTGGCGGTGATTCAGCTCGGTACTTATGACGGGACGGTGTACAACGCCCGCCAGGTGGTCGATAAAATCGGCGGTCTGTGCGACTACATCCTGTTTGACTCGGCCTGGGTCGGCTACGAGCAGTTTATCCCGATGATGGCCGACTGTTCACCGCTGCTGCTGGACCTGACGCCGGACGATCCGGGTATTTTTGTCACGCAGTCGGTGCATAAACAGCAGGCCGGTTTTTCGCAAACGTCGCAGATCCATAAAAAAGATAACCACCTGCGCGGGCAGGAACATTTTTGCCCGCATAAGCGGCTCAACAATGCCTTTATGCTGCACGCCTCGACCAGCCCGTTTTATCCGCTGTTCGCCGCTCTGGACGTGAATGCCAAAATTCATGAAGGAGAGAGCGGGCGCCGCCTGTGGGCGGAGTGCGTGGCGCTGGGTATTGAAGCGCGCAAGGCGATTATCGCCAACTGCAAAATGATCCAGCCGTTTATTCCACCGGTGGTGGCGGGGCGTCCGTGGCAGGATCATCCCACTGAAGCCATCGCCCGCGAACGGCGCTTCTTTAGCTTTGAGCCGGGCGCGCGCTGGCACGGCTTCGAAGGCTATGCCAGCGATCAGTATTTCGTTGACCCCTGTAAACTGCTGCTGACAACGCCGGGGATCGATGCGGAGAGCGGAAAATATACCGATTTTGGTATCCCGGCGACCATTCTGGCCCACTACCTGCGTGAAAACGGCATCGTGCCGGAGAAGTGCGATCTGAACTCCATTCTGTTCCTGCTGACGCCCGCAGAGAGCGCCGAGAAGCTGGCGCAGCTGGTGGCGATGCTCGCCCAGTTTGAGCAGCATATTGAATCCGACACCCCGCTGGCCGACGTTCTGCCGACCATCTTTAATAAATATCCGGTGCGCTATCGGGATTACACCATCCGCGAGCTGTGCCAGGAGATGCATAACCTGTACGTCAGCTTTGACGTGAAGGATTTGCAAAAAGAGATGTTCCGCAAGAGGAGCTTCCCGCGCGCGGTGATGAACCCGCAGGACGCCAACCGCGAGTTTATTCGCGGTAACGTTGAGCTGGTGCGCTTAAGCGAAGCCGAAGGGCGGATTGCGGCGGAAGGCGCGCTGCCGTATCCACCGGGCGTGCTGTGTGTGGTGCCCGGAGAGATCTGGGGCGGGGCGGTGCTGCGCTATTTCCTGGCGCTGGAGGAGGGGGTCAATATGCTGCCGGGCTTCTCGCCGGAGCTCCAGGGGGTCTACAGCGAAACGGACCCTGACGGCATTAAGCGGCTATATGGCTATGTGCTGAAAGCATAAAAAACGCGCCCCGTTGATAACACCGGGGCGCGTTTTTTTATTCGTAAATCTGGGGTAAGCCGTTTATTTAATGTGCGACGGTCTGCGCCCCGGTTGGTACGCGGACGTGCTTGTACTTAAACAGCGCTACAAAGGCAAAAGCCAGAACCAGCGAATAGCCGGCGAAAATCAGCCATACGGTTTGCCAGTCGGTGATCCCTTCGACGGTAAAGTGCTCCACCACTTTACCGCTTACCATCCCGCCAAGTATGCAGCCGAAGCCGTTGGTCATCATCAGGAACATCCCCTGCGCGCTGGCGCGGATTTCCGGGCGAACCTCTTTTTCCACAAACACCGAACCCGAGATGTTGAAGAAGTCGAAGGCGCAGCCATAAACGATCATCGACAGCACCAGCAGCACGGTGCCGAACGGGGTCGGGTCGCCGTAAGCGAACAGGCCGAAGCGCAGCATCCACGCCACGATACTAATCAGCATCACGTTCTTGATGCCGTAGCGGCTGAGGAAGAACGGGATGGTCAGGATGAACAGGGTTTCCGAGATCTGCGAAATCGACATCATCACCGAGGCGTGCTGCACGATAAAGCTGCTGGCGAACAGCGGATCTTTATCAAAGCTGTGCAGGAAGGTGTTGCCGAACATATTGGTGATTTGCAGTTCGGCGCCCAGCATCATCGAGAAAATAAAGAAGATCGCCATACGTTTATTTTTAAACAGCGCGAAGGCATCAAGACCCAGCATGGCGGTCCAGCTCTGGTTTTTCTGCTGATTAGCCACCGGAATATGCGGCAGCGTCAGGGTGAAGAGCACCAGCAGTAAGGAGAGCGCCGCGCCGATATAAAGCTGCATATGGCTTAGCTCAAATCCGGAGAAGCTGACGCCCCACATGGCGAGGATAAAACCGATGGTGCCCCAGATGCGAATCGGCGGGAAATCGGTCACGATATCCATATTCGCTGACTGCAGCCGGTAGTAGGAAATGGTGTTAATCAGCCCCAGCGTCGGCATATAGGCCAGCGAGTTAAGCAGAATGACGAGGAACATCTCGCCCGGCGTAGTGACCTGGGCGGCGAGCCACAGCGTCAGCGCGCCGACCAGATGGCAAATGGCGTAAACCCATTTGGCGCTGATCCATTTATCGGCAACGATACCGAGCAGCGTCGGCATAAATACCGCAGCGATACCGAGCGAGCTATAGACCGCTCCGATGGCCGCACCGTCGAACTTGAGGGTGACGAACATATACGAGCCGAGCGTGGTGAGCCAGCTTCCCCAGAGGCAGAACTGCAGGAACGACAGTACTTTGAGCTGCAGCTTAAGATTCATGTTTTGATCCTCACGGATATAGAATTGTTTTGTGTTTTAAATAACATTTATAGCGTTATTTTGGTTGGATTCTATCATTTATGCGGTGGATGCTTTTGTTAACTGCCGCAGAAAATCGCAAAACAGTTGCGCAACTCTATTGTGTATAGCAGAAGGAAGGCGCCCTTGAGGAAACAAGGGCGCTGGAGGGAGATTACCTGCGGCGATAGCCTTTCTGCGCAGAGTTAACCTTGTACAGATAACGACGCGACTCGGCGGAGGGGTGACGGCTGGTGATGGTTTGATAAACATCGCCCGGCGTCATGTTGTTGATGATATTCGCCGCCTGAACCTTATCGCTGGAGAAGACCCGCAGTACGCTGCCCGCGCCGCCGTTATACGCGGTGATGACCGCATAGCGACGCGAGGTCGGGTTGGTGATACCGGACAGATAGACGTTGTTAAGCATTGCCAGATAGGCGGTGCCGGTGTCGATGTTATTGACCGGATCGAACAGGTAGCTGCGGCTCGGTAGGCCTGATTTCCCCTGCGAACGGAACACGTCCTTCCCGGCGCTGTGCTGCACTACCTGCATCAGCCCCAGGGCGTCGGCGTGACTTACCGCATAGGGGTTAAAGGAGGATTCGGTTTGCATAATCGCCAGGATCAGCGATTCATCAACGCCGTATTTGCGCGATGCCTGACGGACCATACCAATGTACTTATGCGCGCGTTTGTCGAGGTGGTTCGGCACCAGGTTAATGGTGATGCTGTAGATCATGCGCGGGCCGTTGCTGCGGCTTTTCAGGCGTGTTTGCAGCAGATAGTCGGCGAAGCGCGAGGCGCGCCACTCCCAGCGAATGGCCTCGCCGGTGTTATCCACCACCTGGCCATACAGGAACGGCTCTTTTGAAATCTGAATATCATCGACGTCAGAATAGAGGTCAATGGAGTTAGGGTCATCGCCCATCAGCAGGGTTTTAATAATCGCCTGGCGCAGGCGCCCGGCCGGGTCGGTACCGGCGATAGTTTCAACGGTAATCGTCCCCGCATCAAAGTTGATGTGGCTGCGGGTTTGATACTGGTCGGTGTATTTAACGTAGTCCTTCGGCCCGGCGAGCAGAACTTCGTTATAACCCCAAATGTTCTCGATGTTATGGGCGAACTGGCCCATCAGGATATCAAAGCCGTTGGTGTCCTTCACCCACGCCTCGTTATACTCGGCGCCTTTTTTGGTTGAGCTGGAACACGAAACGAGCAAAGGCGCAATCAGCGCTAGCGCTAAGTATTTTTTCATCATTCCGGGAGTGCGTGTTGTGTTTATTGTTGTAAAGGGCCGTCAGGCCCTTACTGTTTTTCTGGCGGCGTATAGCCTTCGATGTGCACGTCTTTGCCTTCAAACAGGAACTGAACCATCTCCTGCTCCAGCAGTTTGCGATGCTCAGGGTTCATCATGCTGAGTTTTTTCTCGTTTATCAGCATCGTCTGCTTATGCTGCCATTGGGCCCAGGCTTCTTTGGAAATTTCGTTATAGATGCGTTTGCCCAGCTCGCCCGGATACAGCTGAAAATCCTGGCCATCGGCTTCACGCTGCAGGAAAGTACAAAAAATCGTTCTGCTCATTCTTAATCCTCTTTAATCGCCAGAAAGCTAAACCGGTGCTCCGGCTTTTAACTGTTGCAACAAGCGCTCCACGGGGGCCGCCAGACCGACGGACGGCGGCTGCGCTAAGTTATACCAGAGTGCGCCCCCTTCATCCATGCATGCGCCGGATGAGTGCACTGTAAGCCACATCGGCACAATATCCAGATGGAAATGGCTGAAAGTGTGGCGGAACGCGGTTAATTGCGTCAGATTCTCAGCCTTGATCTGCCGCTGGGCCAGCCACTCCCGCAGCGTATCTTCATCTTCAAACTGCGGGAAGCAGAACAATCCCCCCCATAATCCCACCGGTGGGCGCTGGGAGAGAAACACCTTGTCGCCGTGCTGCATCAGCAGGAAATAGCCGGTACGCTCGGGGATCGTCTGTTTCGGTTTTTTGCCTGGATATTGAGCCCATGAATGATTTGCGTAGGCCACGCAGCCGTTATTCAGCGGACAAAGCTCGCATTTCGGCTTTGAGCGGGTGCATACCATCGCTCCAAGGTCCATCATGGCCTGGTTAAAACGCTCGACCCCATTGGCCGGCGTGACGTCCTCGGCGATCTCCCACAGGCGTTTCTCAACCTCTTTTTTCCCCGGCCAACCGCTGACAGCATAGCAGCGCGCGAGCACGCGCTTCACGTTGCCGTCGAGAATCGGATAATGCTGACCGAGAGAAAGGGACAAAATCGCGCCGGCGGTGGAGCGGCCCACGCCTGGCAGCGCGGCGACTTCATCGAAGGTCTGTGGGAATTTTCCGCCGTGCAGGGTGGCCACCTGCTGCGCCGCTTTATGCAGATTGCGCGCGCGGGCGTAATAGCCAAGTCCGGTCCAAAGATGCAGGACTTCATCGAGGGGCGCGTTCGCCAGATCGGTAATTGTTGGGAAACGCGCCATAAAGCGTTCAAAATAGGGGATAACCGTCGCCACTTGCGTTTGTTGCAACATCACCTCGGAGAGCCATACTTTGTAAGGCGTCTTGCCAATTTGCCAGGGCAGGGTTTTGCGCCCGTATTTGTCGTACCAGTCCAGCACCTGGGCTGAAAATTGCGCGGCGAGAAAAGTCAAAGCTACGGCTCCGGGAAAGCGATTATAAGGTGGCAGATTGCAGCACAAGGGCGAGGGGCTGTAAACCCTTGCATCCGCCGGGTAACTTTGGATAATGCCCGTTTTCCGAACACATCTCACAAGCAGACTTAACTTTTATGAAAAACGACGTCATATCTCCGGAATTCGATGAAAACGGCCGCCCGCTGCGCCGTATTCGCAGCTTCGTCCGTCGTCAGGGCCGCCTGACCAAAGGTCAGCAGCACGCGCTGGACACTATTTGGCCGGTGATGGGCGTTGAATTCAACGAAGCGCCGCTCGATTTCGCCGCCCTGTTTGGCCGTGAAGCGCCGGTCACGCTGGAGATTGGTTTTGGCATGGGGGCGTCGCTGGTGGCGATGGCGAAAGAGAAGCCGCAGCAGAATTTCCTCGGCATTGAAGTGCACTCGCCGGGCGTCGGCGCCTGCCTGGCGTCCGCCGAAGAAGAGGGCGTGCAGAACCTGCGCGTCATGTGCCACGATGCGGTGGAAGTGCTGCATACCATGATTCCGGATAACTCCCTGAGCATGGTGCAGCTGTTTTTCCCTGACCCGTGGCACAAAGCGCGTCATAATAAGCGCCGTATCGTTCAGCCGCCTTTTGCCGAACTGGTGAAAAGTAAACTGAAGCTGGGGGGTGTCTTCCATATGGCGACCGACTGGGAGCAATATGCCGAGCATATGCTGGAAGTGATGTCCTCGCTTGAAGGGTATCGTAACCGGTCTGAAAGCAACGACTATGTGCCGCGCCCGGAATCGCGCCCGGTAACCAAATTTGAACAGCGTGGCCATCGTCTTGGCCACGGCGTATGGGACTTAATGTTCGAGAGGGTGAAATAATGGCAACGAATCGTAGCCGTCGTCTGCGTAAAAAAATGCATATCGACGAGTTTCAGGAAGTGGGTTTCTCCGTCGCGTGGCGCTTCGCGGAAGGAACCAGCGAAGAGCAGATCGACCAGACCGTTAACGATCTGATTGATGAAGTGATTGAGCCTAATAAGCTGGCCTTTGATGGCAGCGGCTATCTTTCCTGGGAAGGGCTGATCTGCCTGCAGGAAATCGGCAAATGCACCGAAGAACACCAGGCCATCGTGCGTAAATGGCTGGAAGATCGCGGGCTTGCCGATGTACGCACCAGCGAACTTTTTGATATCTGGTGGGACTAAGTTTGACAAGGGTCGGCAACTGCCGGCCCGTTTTGTCTGAAGGGAGTTAAATGATGCGCAAAACGCTGTTGGCAGTGGCGCTGTCCGTCACCGCTTTGTCCGCGCATGCGGACTACCAGTGTAGCGTCACGCCGCGTGACGATGTCATCCTCAGCCCGCAGCAGGTGCAGGTGAAAGGCGAAAACGGCGATCTGGTGATTAAGCCGGACGGCAATCTGACCTTTAACGGGAAAGCCTATGCGCTGAATGCCGCCCAGCGCGAGCAGGCGCAGGACTATCAGGCTGGACTGCGCAGCAGCCTGCCGTGGATTGATGAAGGCGCCCGCACGCGGGTAGAAAAAGGCCGAGCCGCGCTGGATAAAATCATTACCGAACAGGTGGGGGCCAGCAGCAGCATGCATAGCCGCCTGACCAAGCTTGATGCGCAGCTGAAAGCGCAAATGGGCCGTATTATTGAACATCGCAACGATGGGCTGACGTTCCACTATAAAGCCATCGATCAGGTGCGCGCCGACGGCCAGCAGCTGGTAAACCAGGCGATGGGCGGTATTCTGCAGGACAGCATCAACGAGATGGGCGCGAAGGCGGTTCTCAAAGGCGGCGGTAACCCGCTGCAGGGGATCCTTGGTAGCCTTGGCGGCCTGCAAACGGCCATTCAGGACGAATGGAAAAACCAGGAGGCAGATTTCCAGCAGTTTGGTAAGGACGTCTGCGGCCGCGTGGTCTCCCTTGAGGAGAGCCGCAAAGCGCTGGTGGGGTCGTTAAAGTAAGTTTTAATTCGCTACCTGCGGGCGCAGGTAGCGATTATGGTCAGTCGGTCACATCAGCCCCAGCAGCTGCGGAATAAACAGCGAGATCTGCGGGATATAGACAATCATCATCAGCGCGATCAGCAGGGCGGCGTAGAACGGCAGCAGCGGTTTAATGAGCTGCTGAATTTTAACGCCGGAAATAGAGCAGCCTACAAACAGCGCGCTACCTACCGGCGGCGTCAGCAGACCGATGCACAGGTTAGCGACCATCATGATGCCGAAATGCACCGGATCCATCCCCAAATCCTGCGCGATGGGCAGGAATATCGGCGTGAAAATCAGTACCGCCGGGGTCATATCCATAAAGATCCCGACGATTAACAGCACGATATTTATCAGCAGCAGAATCACCACCGGGTTTTCAGAAATCCCCATTAGCGCATCGCTTATCATGTAGGGTATATCGGCGTTGGTCATCGCCCACGACATGCCGACGGAAAAGCCGATCAGCAATAGCACGATGGAGGTCATCACCACCGATTCAAGGATCAGCTTCGGCAGATCGCGCCACTTCACTTCCCGGTAAATCAGCACTGACAGGATAAAGGTGTAAACCACGGCGATAGCCGACGCTTCGGTCGCGGTAAAAATGCCGCCGAGGATCCCGCCCATCACAATGATCACCAGCAGCAGGCTGGGCAAGGCGTCGAAAAACGCTTTTGCCGCCTGGGCGCAGGTGGGACGTTCAGAAACCGGATAACCGCGACGTTTAGCGATAAAAGCGCACACCACCATGATGGCCAGGCCCATCAGAATGCCCGGCAGATAACCGGCCATAAACAGCGACGCAACCGAGACGCCCCCGGCCGTCAGGGAGAAGACGATCAGGACGTTTGACGGCGGGATGAGCAGGCCCGTGATGCATGATGAGACGTTAACCGCCGTGGAGAACGCCGGGTCGTAGCCCTTCCGGGTCTGAATGGGGTTGAGCGTTCCCCCTACCGCCGCCGCCGCGGCGACCGCCGAACCTGAAATCGAGCCGAACATCATATTTGCCAGCACGTTGACGTGGCCCAGCGATCCCGGCACGCGTCCGACCATCACCTGCGCCAGATTGATTAAGCGGATGGCAATCCCGCCGCTGTTCATCAGGGTGCCGGCAAAGATAAAGAATGGAATCGCCAGCAGGGCGAAGTTGTCGAGGCCGTTCGCCAGGCGCTGAGAAACGGTAATCACCGCAATATCCCACGGGAACATCAGCAGCATCGAGCCGACGGTCGCGATGCCAATGGAGAAGGAGATGGGGACACCAATAAAAACCAGAATAAAGAAAGAGCCAAATAGCATCAGTGCGATATAGCTGTCCATCAATTTGCCCCCGCTTCATAGTTTTTCATATTTTTCAGACCGTTGCTGATAAAACAGAGCGTGTAAAACATCATAATGATGCCGGTTAGCGGCAGGATCAGATACACGTAGCCCATGGGGATCTGCATCGCGGCCGAGACCTGGGATGTCGACAGCGTTTTTTCAATCAGCTTCACGCCGCCGGTTACAATTACTGACCCGGCAAAAATAAAGATCAGCAGATTAATAATGACGCTGAACAGCGCTTGCTTGCGGGGAGGAAGCGTCATGGCGAGTAAATCGATCGCCAGATGACGCTGGGCGCCGACAGTATATGCCGCACCCAGCAGCCCGACCCAGATCATCAAAAATCGCGCCAGCTCGTCGGTCAGGGTGCTTGGCTGGTTTAGCACGTAGCGGCTGAACACCTGCCAGACGACGCAGACCACCAGCGCAATCATAACGGCGACGGAGAATGCGGCGATCGTGCGGTCCACCGCCAGCTTTATGCGGTTAAGTATCATCATTGTTTTCCCGATGAAAGCGGGCCAGCGGCTGGCCCGCTAAGTGTTATTCGGCGGCAGCTTCAAATTTGTCCAGCAGGGCGGCCTGCTTCGGATCTTTTTTGAAGTCATCAAACAGCGGCTGCACGGCGGCGCGGAACGGTGCTTTATCCACTTTGATGATTTCGCCGCCCATGGCTTTGGCCTGCGCGCGGGTGTCGGCGTCGATCTTGTCCCACAGTTTTTGCTGATACGCTTCGGAAGCTTTTGCCGCCTTGATCAGGATTTGCTGCTGATCCGGCGTCAGTTTGTCCCAGGTTTTACTGGAGATAACGAGGAAATCCGGGATGGAGGCATGTTCATCTTCAGAGAACACTTTCGCGATTTCGATATGGCGCGTTTGCACCCAGGAAGGCACATTGTTCTCCGCGCCGTCCACCACGCCCTGCTGCATGGCGGTATAAACTTCACCAAAGGAAATGGGCGTTGGCGAACCGCCCATTAATTCGACCATTTTTAAGGTTGTCGGGCTGGCCTGGACGCGGATTTTCAATCCTTTTAAATCTTCCGGTTTAGTGATGGGCTTTTTGGCGTAAAAACTGCGGGTCCCGGCAACATAAGCGGAAAGCGCAAAGAATCCTTTATCTTTCGTAGACTCCGTTATTTCCTTACCCACCTCACCGAAGACGACTTTATTGAAGTGATTCTGGTCTTTAAACAGGAACGGTAAATTATATATCGCGTAGACGTTATCGAAGGACTCCAGATCGCTGGCGGAACCTTTGGTCATATCCAGCGCGCCATTTTGTAATAACTCCAGAGTTTCACGCGCGCTGCCCATTTGGCTACTGGGATAAATACGGATCTTTATAGCCCCGTTGGAAAGTTGGTTAACCTCTTTGGACATCTCCTCAAAGGCCTGATGAACAACATGGCTGCGTTCAAGGTTATGTGCCAGTTTTAATGTGACTTTTTCAGCCGCGCTTGCGCCTGAGGAGAGCAGGGCAAGCAAAGATACACACACCAGAGAACGAGAAAAAGAGAATTTTTTCATGAGTCGGCTCCATGCACTTGGGGTAATTGGTCAATATCTTAAGGGGTAATTTTTGTTTCTGTATGACATATTATCCTTGTTGTCGTACATCTTTAAGCTATCTGTCTCACACTTTTTCTCAATAAGTCGATCAAAAAGATATTTTTGTGCGGTTGGTTATATTTATTTTAAATAAATGAATGTGAATTTATTTTCTTTGGAAATGTTGAATTGAGATGCTTCGGGAATAGTGATATTGATGTTTCGTAAAAAACGAATAATTAATTATCCCGCTATTTTTATAACGGGATAAGTGGAGAGGAGATTATTCGCTGAGGAAAAGTTCGAGAAGGGAATTCAAAAATAGCTTACCGTGCTCGGTAATTTGCCAGTAGCGCTCATCTTCCATCAGGTAGCCTTCGGCGATGGCGGCATCGATTTGCGGACGGATCGTACGCTCATCAAGGCCGGTGTAGCGGCTGAATTCATCGCGCGGGGCGGCTTCCAGCAGGCGGAAACGGTTCATAAAGAACTCAAACGGTTTATCCGCATCTTCCACATCGTGCTGGCGCTCCAGATAGCGGCCTTCCATGTAGCCGCGTGGATGCCGGGTTTTCGCCGTCCGCAATATGCGCCCATCCGGGAACGTCACTTTGCCGTGCGCGCCGCAGCCAATCCCCAGGTAGTCGCCAAAGCGCCAGTAGTTCAGGTTATGCTGGCACTGATAGCCCGGCTTAGCGTAGGCGGAGGTTTCATATTGCTGATAGCCCGCCGAACTGAGCAGGCTATGCCCCTGTTCATAAATGTCCCACAGCGCGTCGTCGTCCGGCAGGGTTGGCGGACGCGAGCCAAACAGGGTGTTTGGCTCAATGGTCAGCTGATACCAGGAGAGGTGCGGCGGATTGAGCGCGATTGCCTGGCGCAGGTCATCCAGCGCCTCTTCCAGAGACTGATCCGGCAGACCGTGCATTAAATCGAGGTTAAAGCTGCGCAGTCCCAGACCGCTTGCCAGATTTGCCGCGCGCCGGGCTTCCTGTGGCCCATGGATACGTCCGAGCCGCTGCAGCTTCTGTTCGCTAAAGCTCTGTACGCCGATGGAGATGCGATTAATACCTGCGCGCTGATACTCGACAAAGCGATCCGCTTCCACGGTGCCGGGGTTGGCTTCCATGGTGATTTCCGCGTTGGATGCCAGCGGAAGAGATTCGCGCACGCCGTCGAGCAGGGTTTGCATCGCCGTGCCTGAGAGCAGGCTCGGCGTACCGCCGCCGATGAAAATAGTCCCGATTTCACGTCCCTGCGCATAGTGGGCGTCGGCCCGCAGATCGTTCAGCAGATGCTGAACGTAGTCGTCGTGCGGTACCTCGCCCTTTAACGCATGCGAGTTAAAATCGCAGTACGGGCATTTTTGCACGCACCACGGGATGTGAATATAGAGGCTCAGGGGCGGCAAATTAGCCATTACGTAAGGCTTCCAGTAACAGTTTTAGCGCGCGTCCGCGGTGGGAAATGGCGCTCTTTTCTTCACGGCTCAGCTCCGCTGCGGTTTTACCTTCCGTCGGAACAAAGAATATTGGGTCGTAACCAAAGCCGCCGTTGCCTGCGGCTTCACGAGCGATGATGCCCGGCCAGCTGCCGTGGCAAACCAGCGGCGTTGGATCTTCCGCATGACGCAGATAGACCAGCACGCAGTGGAATTGCGCCTGGCGCTTATCGTCCGGCACGTCGCGCAGCGCGTCGAGCAGCTTTTCCAGATTGCGCTGGTCGGTCGCATCTTCACCGGAATAGCGGGCGGAGTAGATGCCGGGCGCCCCGCCTAACGCATCGACGGCCAGACCTGAGTCATCGGCGATGGCCGGGAGCCCGGTCACCTGCGCGGCATGGCGCGCCTTCAGAATGGCGTTTTCGATAAACGTCAGGCCGGTTTCCTCTGCGGAATCCACGCCCAGCTCGGTTTGCGCCACGATATCGAGGCCAAAATCTGCCAGCAGCGAGGCCAGCTCGCGCACTTTTCCGGGGTTGCCGGTAGCGAGAACAACTTTTTGCATATGAGATCCTGTTTATTCTGTCAGCGCGGCGACCCCGTCCGGGATCTGCTGCGGATGAATGATTTTTATCTGTTTGTGGCGGCCCAGTTCTCCTTTCTCAATAAGCACCTGGCTTTTCGCTACGCGAAACTGTTTGGCGAGGAATTTTACCAGATGGGCGTTGGCCTGGCCGTCAACGGGAGGCGCGGTAATGGCGACTTTGAGCTCGTCGCCATGTAAACCAACGATGCTGTCGCGGCTGGCCTTGGGCTGAATATACAGCCGTAAGACCAACCCGTCAGCGCAGGCTTCGACGGCACTCATAGCGCCATCCACAGCCCCGGAAGCAGAACGTTGCCGGTAGCCTGCAACAGTTCGGCGATACCCATATTGATTACGTACAGCAGCAGAACCAGCACCATCGGCGAGAAATCAATGCCGCCCATTGAGGGCAGCAGCCTGCGGATCGGGCGCAGCAGCGGGTCTGCCAGCTGCATCAGAACATATTCCACCGGGCTGCGGCCCTGGCTTACCCAGCTCATGATCGCCATTAACAGAAGAACCCAGAAGATCAGCGAGCCGACAGTTTTGATAAGGATCAGCAGCGCGGAGATCCAGATAATCGGCTGGAAGGTGACGACCATAAAAAGGACGATAGCTTTCACGACGCAGAGAATAAATGCGACCAGCAGGGAGGCGCTGTCGAGCGGCCCCATCGCCGGGATAATACGGCGCAGCGGCCCAACGACAGGCTGCGTAGCCTTGACCACGAACTGCGAAAACGGGTTATAAAAGTCGCAGCGCGCCCACTGCATCCAGACGCGTAACAACACGACCATTGTGTAAAGCTCAATGACCGTTGAGAGCAGGAAAGTCAACGTCTTCATGGCGTTCCTCAGATTCCTTGTTTTTTGCTGTAGTCGCGCGCGCCGAAAATTGCGGTTCCGATGCGCACCATAGTGCTTCCCGCCGCGATGGCGGCTTCCATATCATCCGACATTCCCAGCGACAGCGTATCGACGGTAGGGTAGTGCGTTTTTAGCCGCGCAAATGCTACCGCCATTTGTTGGGCGACGGCAAACTGCCTTACATATTCTGACTCTGGCGCGGGAATGGCCATTAAACCGCGTAGCTGCAGATTAGGGAGTTTAGCGATTTCTGCCGCCAGCGCGTCCAGCTCTTCAGGCGGAATACCCGACTTGCTCTGCTCATCGCTAATGTTGATTTGAATTAGCACGTTGAGCGGCGGCAGTTGAGCCGGGCGCTGTTCACTCAGGCGGACGGCGATTTTGAGACGATCGACGGTATGGCACCAGTCAAAATGCTCGGCCACCAGACGGCTCTTATTGGACTGCAGCGGACCAATAAAGTGCCACTGTAGACCGGTTGCGCCCGTTTCCTGAAAGTAGCGGATTTTATCCACGCCTTCCTGGACATAGTTTTCGCCAAACGCGAGCTGGCCGGCAGCCATCGCTTCTTCGATAGCGCTCGCAGGTTTCGTTTTACTGACTGCAAGCAACGTAACTTCTTCTGGAGCACGGCCGCAGCGTGCGGCAGCGGCTGAGATTTTGTCCCGGACCTGTGCCAGGTTATGCGCAATATCGTTCATATACCGAGGATGAGTTATGGAACTGGAAGAAATAGTGGCCCTTAGTGTAAAGCATAACGTCTCCGATCTACACCTGTGCAATGCTTCAGCGCCGCGCTGGCGTCGCCAGGGCAAGCTGGAGCCCGCGCCGTTTACCTCCCCTGATATTGGCAAAATACTCACTGATTGGCTCAACGCCGAGCAGCTCGACCAGTGGAAGGCCTGCGGACAGGTTGATTTCGCGCTGACTCCGGCGGGTGGGCCGCGTCTGCGCGCCAGCGCATTTGTGCACAATCGCGGTCTGTCGCTGGCGCTGCGTCTGTTGGCGGAAACCTGCCCTCAGCTGGCGGATCTCGGCGTGCCGGCCGCCTTAACGGAGCTGCTCAATGAGGAGAGCGGACTTATCCTGGTCACGGGGGCTACCGGTAGCGGGAAATCAACCACCCTGGCGGCGATGGTGGGCTATCTTAACCAGCGCCTCAGCGGCCATATCCTGACGCTGGAAGATCCGGTTGAATTTATTCACCGCAGCGAGCGCTGTCTGATTCAGCAGCGGGAAATCGGCCGCCACTGCCCCTCATTTGCCGCTGCCCTGCGCGCCGCGCTGCGTCAGGACCCGGATGTCATTCTGTTAGGAGAACTACGTGACAGCGAAACGATCCGCCTGGCATTAACGGCAGCGGAGACCGGACATCTGGTGATGGCGACGCTACATACGCGCGGCGCGGCGCAGGCGGTTGAGAGGCTGGTGGACGTCTTTCCGGCGCAGGAGAAAGAGCAGGTACGCAGTCAGCTGGCGGGAAGTTTGTGCGCGGTGCTGGCACAAAAACTGTTTCCAGATGCTGCTGGCGGCAGAGTTGCGTTATACGAGCTTTTGGTTAATACCCCGGCGGTGGCTAATTTGATCCGAGAGGGGAAAACGCATCAGCTGCCCGGCGTAATGCAAACCGGGCAGCAATCGGGCATGCAAACATTTACGCAAAGCTTTCAGCAACGTACGACCGCCGGGCTTTTGTAGCTGCGCTTTTTATATTCAGAGATCCTACCAATAGCTTGTTATAATAATGTTTTATTAATGTTTGTTACCCTTATTTGATATTACAAATAAACACCTAAGCTTAAGCCGAATAATGTATTCCATGAAAAACGAATTGACATAAACCTCTCATAACCAGGAAAAAAGTTTGATAATCTTTTGACTCTCTTAAGGCATTCGATTTATGCTGTTTACAGGGATAGGAAAATTCCCATGGAATATTGTTTCAATGTGTAAAAGTGGTTTGTTTTTATAAATACACAGACGATCGTATTCTTGTTAATTCATTTAACCGCTATGAAGGCGGAAATCAACTAAGGAGAGTTTTAAGTGATTAATTTATCTGAGGATTTGGCTTTTTCTCACCAGGTTACTTTTATTACTCACCCCTCCATTCAAAGCAAAGCATTTGCGACCTGGCTGGCCGAAAGGTTATCCGCATCGGTCATTCTGCAAAATATTAACAAACCCCTCGCGCAACGCCTTTTGAAAAATTCTGTAATATTATTTGATATTGCGGTTTCAAATAAAAAGTTGAATAGCGTATGGCGTGATATTATTCGCATGCAGGGAGATAACCCCCGTTTATTGATTATCAATAGCGCACAAAAGTATGAGCTCTACGAAATGGCGCAGTGGCCAGCGCTGTACGGCGTTTTCCGTCATGACGATGATGAATCGCGCTTAATTGAGGGCGTTAGGGCTGTGCTGAACGGCGAACAGACGGCTGAATTGAGCGTGATGCACCCGGCGATGTATGCTGCGGATCATGTATCGGCGCCTGCGGAAAATTCACCGTTGACCGAGCGTGAATGTGAAATTCTGAATGAACTTCGCTGCGGGGCGACAAATCTGGATATTGCCCGCGCGCTATTTATCAGTGAAAACACGGTGCGTACCCATCTGTACAACGTGTTCCGTAAGCTAAGCGTGAAGAACCGGACTCAGGCGGTAAGCTGGGCGAATGAACATCTGCGCCACTAAACATGAAATCCGGATGATGGCGCCTGCCGCTGGTATGGGGCGCCATCATTCAGCTTCAGTAACTCTGCTCGAAGTAGCTTTCCAGAATAATGACGGCAGAAGCGGAATCCACGCTGCCTTTTTTTAGCGCCCGGAATCCACCCTGTTCGAATAGCCCGGCTCTGGCTTCAACCGTGCTCAGACGTTCATCATGCAGGATTATCTGCACGCCGAAGCGGCCATGGATTTTATTCGCGAAGTTGCGCGCACGGGCTGTCAGGGGTTGTTCCGTACCGTCCATATTCAGCGGCAGGCCGACAATCACGGCTTCGGGCTGCCACTCTTTCAGCAGTTTCTCAATAACGTTCCAGTCAGGCTTACCGTCCTGCGCTTTCAACGCGGGGAGGGGGCGGGCGGTGCCGGTGATGCGCTGCCCTACGGCGACGCCAATGCTTTTGGTGCCAAAATCGAAGCCTAAAAACGTTCCGCTCATTACGCGTGCCCCGCTTCGGCTGGCATGGTCACGATATCAATGCCAATCAGCTTCGCAGCCTCACGCCAGCGGTCGGCTATCGGCGTGCTGAACAAAATATTCCGATCGGCCGGCGCGGTGAGCCAGGCGTTATCCAGTATCTCCTGCTCCAGCTGGCCTTTCTCCCAGGAAGCATAGCCCAGCGCAACCAGCACGTTCTCCGGCTGTTTATCCGTACCCAGCGTTTCGAGCACGTCGCGGGAGGTAGTGATCACCGTGTTATCGGAAATACGGATGCTGGAGGAGAAATCGGAAGGCGGCGAATGCAGTATAAAACCCCGATCCTCGGCCAGCGGACCGCCAACCATCACCGGTTTATCCAGGCGGATCTCGGGATTACGCGGCTCAGGCGTGATTTTTAATTTCTCCAGGATCCCTTCAACCTGCAGATTTTCCATCGGCTTATTGATGATGATGCCCATGGCACCGTCATCGTTATACTCGCAGATATAGACTACGGAGCGACGGAACATCGGGTCCTGGAGAGCAGGCATGGCAATTAGAAAGTGATGCTGTAAATTCATTGTCAGAGGTTCTGTTCCTGGTTCAAAAAAGCAGCACCCAGTATGCGGGTAAAGCAAGGGAGTGTCGATTCACTTTATCTTTCAGGTTTCAGGGGCTTGCCTGCCTGAGCCTGAAAGCGAATCGCCTGCGCTGGCTCCAGGCTACAGGCGCGGGCCTGCAGCCGGAATAAGCGCTTTATTTATTGAGGCGCTTCTCGATGGCGTCCATCAGCATCCCGGTAATGGAAATCGGGAAGGCGGCTTCGATTTCACGGACGCAGGTGGGGCTGGTGACGTTAATTTCCGTCAGACGATCGCCGATGATGTCCAGGCCGACGAAGATTAAGCCTTTGGCCTTCAGCGTGGGGCCAACGCGGCGGGCGATGGCCCAGTCGCTTTCGGTCAGCGGGCGCGCTTCGCCACGACCGCCGGCAGCAAGGTTACCGCGGGTTTCGCCGCCCTGCGGGATACGGGCCAGGCAGTAAGGAACCGGCTCGCCGTCAACCACCAGCACGCGCTTATCGCCATCTTTAATGGCTGGCAGATAGTTCTGCGCCATGCAGTAGCGGTTGCCCAGCTCGGTCAGCGTCTCGGTGATGACGCCGAGGTTAGGGTCACCCTCTTTTACGCGGAAAATAGAGGTGCCACCCATACCGTCCAGCGGTTTGAGAATGATATCGCCGTGTTTTTCCCAGAAGGCTTTCAACTGCGCTTTATTACGGGTGACCAGCGTTTCCGGGGTCAGCTCGGAGAACCAGGCGGTAAACAGCTTTTCGTTACAGTCGCGCAGGCTCTGCGGTTTGTTGACGATAAGCGTGCCTTGCTCTTCGGCGCGTTCGAGGATGTAGGTCGCGTAGATAAACTCGGTATCGAACGGCGGATCTTTACGCATCAGAATGACGTCAAGCTCCGCGAGAGGCAAATCCTGCTCGCCGTTGAACGCGTACCATTTGTCGTAGTTCTGCTCGACGCTTAGCTTGCGCGTACGGGCGCGGGCTTCGCCGTTGATTAAGTACAGATCGTTCATCTCCATATAATGGAGTTCATAGCCGCGACGCTGCGCTTCCAGCAACATGGCGAAGCTGGTGTCTTTCTTGATGTTGATGGTTGCGATGGGGTCCATCACGATGCCGAGCTTAATCATTGTTCTTCTCCGTTAACGCTTCAACCTAAGTCGCCAAAACGCACCTGCAGGGCGGTAATGGCAGTGAGCGCAGTTGTCTCTGTACGCAGAACGCGCGGTCCCAACAGGATATCAGTAAACTGGTAGCGAGCTGTCATCGCTATCTCTTCTGCCGAAAGCCCGCCTTCCGGGCCAATCAGCAGCCGGATACGTTCGACCGGCAGCGGCAGCGTATTAATGCTGGCGCTGGCGCGAGGGTGCAAATTAAGCTTCAGGCCCTCGTCCTGCTCCGCACACCAGGCTTCAAGCTGCATGGCCGGGCGGATTTCCGGCACCACGTTGCGGCCGCTTTGCTCGCAGGCGGCAATGGCGATTTTCTGCCACTGCTGGATCTTTTTCTGCAAACGTTCGGCGTCCAGTTTAACGCCACAGCGCTCGGAAAACAGTGGCGTTATGAGGCTTACACCAAGTTCGATCGATTTCTGGATGGTGAATTCCATTTTTTCGCCGCGGGACATCACCTGGCCCAAATGGATATGCAGAGGGGATTCACGGTTATCAACTTTGCTGCTCTGTACTTCAACCAGAACATTTTTCTTACCGGCCTCGACAATAACCGCCTCGAAGACCTGATTGCTGCCGTCAAAAAGCTCTATAGCCTGGCCTTTACCCATCCGTAAAACGCGACCGACATGGTTGGCCGCGTCGTCGGAAAGAGCTATCTGGCTACCCGTGGTAATGCGTTCCGGGTGATGGATGCGAGGAATGCGCATGCTTGATGTTCCGTTCTTAGCGCAGATGTCTCTTCCCCCAGTAAAGGGGGAGGAGTAAAGCTGCAAATTAACAATTGCCGCTAGTGTAGGTTAGCTCTTTTGCGCCTGGCAAGCCTGCAGGACATAAGGATTATGGTTGCCCTGAACTTTGGCAATACGCGCGTCGCGTTCGCACTCCCAGGTTGTGACCGGGTACATCTTATCCCAGGCGGTAAACAGCTGGGTTTGCTGGCGGGAAAGATTGAGCTGGTAGCGGTCGCGCATATAGAAGTAGGTACGGGCGATGGCGCCACGTGCGCGCGCCGGCGGCTCGGCAACTTTATCTTTAAAATCAACTTTCATTGCGCACTGACCGTACTGGCCTTCGCCGCCGTTCCACTGGCTGTACATAAAGTTGGCGCGATCGCCGTTGACCTCGCCGACCGCCGGCTGCAGGTTATGCATGTCGCTTTCCATCTTGCGGTATTCCGGATCTTTAGCGCAGTTTTTGCGCCCGCCGTCCTGCCAGCACTGACGCTGATGGCCAAACTGCCATGCGGGAACCACATGCTCCCACTCGACCCGGCTGGCGCGATTTTCATTTTTACGCACTTTATAGCCACAAGACTCCAGGTCGATAACCCCCTTTTTTCCCTGCCAGTTGATTTTACAGCCGCAGTAAAAATCGCCGGGGGCATCGGCATTGACCTTGACCCCAGCGGTCTTGGCCTGAGAAAAACTGTTGATTCCTTCCGCTGCAAGCGGAGCGCATACCGCCGCGCTGAGAAATGCGACAGCAAAAATATGAATACGGGACATCGTTAACTCCGTGTCAAAACGAGCCCGCAACGTAACGAATGTGATTGCCAGACGCAATCAGTCAGATCAGAAAATTTCCAATTATTTCCGGAGATTACTTTTCCGCCACCAGAACATCTCCACAGCGCACGCAGCGATAGATGGCCTCTCCGCGCATCACGCGATTGTGGCGGCGGACGGTAAGCTGGTGCTGCTGGCACTGGCAGCGGTAGGGGAAGGTATTTTTACGGACTGAATCGAGTTCGAAACGATGGGTGCGCAGAGCTGGAACGCCCAGCACGCTTTCCATCATCCATTTCCACTCTTTGCCGTGTGGCGCCACGCGGCCAAAGTGCTTCCACACCAGCAGGTGGGCCAGCTCGTGCGGCACGACTTCATCAATAAACGCCTGCTGGTTTTCCAGCAGCAGCACCGGGTTAAGGCGGATTTCATTTTTCTCCAGCCAGGCGGTACCGGCGGAGGTTCCCCGCTGCTGATAAACCAGCACCGGTTCAGGGTAAAGTCGTCCCAGCTTGAGGTTCGCTTTGGCCAGATTCTCCCGCAGGCTGCGCATAACGGCCTGTTGAAGGGCAATGGGAATTCGGGGTGTTTTCATAGCGCCAGAGGATAGTGCGGCGGGGTGAGGAGAGCAAGAAGAAGCTTCCTCCCGGGAGGGAGGAAGTGTATCAGGCTAGTCGCGCGCGCCAATTTCGCGCAGCTTGCGGCCTTTCATCAGGTTACGTTCGATATGCTCCAGCGAAACGTTTTTGGTTTCCGGGATCAGCCACAGGGTCAGGAAGATGAACAGGATGTTCAGGCCGCCATAGACCCAGAAGGTGTTGGCGCTGCCCAGCGAGTTCAGCATGGTCAGGAACGTCGCGCCGACGATCATGTTGGCAATCCAGTTGGTGGCCGTTGAACAGGTGATACCGAAATCACGCCCTTTCAGCGGCTGGATTTCGGAACACAGCACCCAAATCAGCGGGCCGGCGCTCATGGCAAAGCCAACGATAAACATCAGCAGCATCAGAACGGCAAAGTACTGCGCCGTGGCGGAGTGGATGCCGATATGCATCATGCTGCCCAGAATGCCCATGCCGAGCGCCATGACGATAAAGCCAAGGATCAGCGTCGGCTTACGGCCCCAGCGGTCGACCAGCCCGATGGCGATAAAGGTCGCCAGCACGTTGGTCAAACCGACGATGACGGTGCCCCACATCTGTTCGGTGGTATTGGCATAGCCCGCCAGTTCAAAAATCTTCGGCGCGTAGTACATGATGACGTTCATACCGGTGAACTGTTGCATCACCTGCAGCAGAACGCCGAGGAATACCGCGCGGCGGAAGTTGCTGTTTTCTTTGAACAGCGACCAGCCGGACTGTTTTACCTTCAGGCTTTCGCGGATCTCATCCAGCTCGCGTTTCGCTTCAGCGCTGGTGTCGCGCAGGCGCAGCAGAACCCGTTCGGCATCGACAAAGCGGCGCTTAGCGGCAAACCAGCGCGGGCTGTCCGGCAGGAAAACCACGCCAATCAGCAGCAGCACCGCCGGGATAATAATCACCCCGAGCATCCAGCGCCAGGCGCCGCTGTAGCTGAATGCCGTATCGGAAAGATAGGCGCCGAGAATACCAATAGTAATCATCAGCTGGTACATCGAAATCATGCTGCCGCGGATTTTTTCCGGGGCGATTTCAGACAGATACAGCGGGGCGGTGTAGGAGGCGACGCCCACGGCCAGGCCGAGCAGCACGCGGGAGATCAGTAGCACTTCCACGTTCGGCGCGGCGGCGGAGAATAGCGAGCCGGCAACGAACAGGATGGCGCCAATCATCAGGCTTTTTTTACGCCCGAGTTTGAAGGAGAGCCAGCCGCTGCCCACTGCGCCGACGGCGGCGCCGAACATCATGGAGCTGACCACCCATTCCTGAGTGTGGGCGCTTATCTGGAACTCGTTGGCAATAAAGGGTAAGGCACCCGCAATAACACCGATATCAAGGCCGAACAGCAGGCCAGCCAGTGCGGCGAGGAAGCAGACAAAGAACGTCATCGTCTTGTTCGAACGCCCTTGTTTTTTGTTGTCAGGCATAACGCCCTCCGGTTGAGTTATTGATCCTGTCGATGCGTAGGGTAGGTAAATACGTCGTAAAAAAATGTGATAGTAATCACGACTGTGTAATCGGTTACACTAGAGTAAAGAAACGTAATTGTTATAAACGTATTTAAATCAGTATATTAATTGAGTTTAGTCTAAGGAATTAAAAGCGCTAATCAGACTTTGCTGAAATATTGTGTAACAAAGTGAAGGGTTATTACATTTTGCACGTATTAGGGGAGTATATTTGCGCTGTATATGATGTAATCGCTTCCATTATTGACGAGCGGAAGGCAGGATTCGGCGTCAGCGGAGGGAAGCTAAAGTAAAAAGGCCAGCGCGGGGCTGGCCTTGAAAGCGGGGGAGTGCGGAGATTATTTCAGACCGGACGCTTCGCGCAGCTGGGCTGCTTTGTCGGTTTTTTCCCATGGGAAATGTTCGCGACCGAAGTGACCGTATGCCGCCGTCTCTTTGTAGATCGGGTGCAGCAGATCCAGCATCTGAATCAGGCCGTACGGACGGAGGTCAAAGAACTCACGCACCAGCAGGGTCAACTGCTCAGAAGGCACTTTTTCGGTACCAAAGGTTTCAACCATGATTGACGTCGGCTCCGCCACGCCGATGGCGTAGGAAACCTGAATTTCACAACGATCGGCCAGGCCAGCGGCAACGATGTTTTTCGCTACATAGCGCGCCGCGTAGGCCGCAGAACGGTCCACTTTAGATGGATCTTTACCGGAGAACGCGCCGCCGCCGTGACGAGCCATGCCGCCGTAGGTGTCAACGATGATTTTACGCCCGGTCAGGCCGCAGTCGCCCATTGGTCCGCCGATAACAAAACGGCCGGTTGGGTTGATAAAGAATTTTGTGGCGCTGTTCAGCCACTCGGTCGGCAGAACCGGTTTGATGATCTCTTCCATCACCGCTTCCTGCAGCGATTTCTGGTCGATATCTTCCGCGTGCTGGGTCGACAGGACTACCGCGTCAATGCCGACGATTTTACCGTCGTCGTACTGGAAGGTGACCTGGCTTTTCGCATCCGGGCGCAGCCACGGCAGAGTGCCGTTTTTGCGCACTTCAGCCTGACGCTGCACCAGACGGTGCGCATAGGTGATCGGCGCCGGCATCAGCACGTCGGTTTCGTTGGTGGCATAGCCAAACATCAGGCCCTGGTCGCCCGCGCCCTGTTCCAGCGGATCGGCGCGGTCAACGCCCTGGTTGATGTCCGGAGACTGTTTACCGATAGCACTCAGGACCGCGCAGGAGTTGGCGTCAAAACCCATGTCGGAATGCACGTAGCCAATTTCACGGACCGTGTTACGGGTGATCTCTTCAATATCAACCCATGCGCTGGTGGTGATCTCGCCACCGACCAGAACCATGCCGGTTTTGACATAGGTTTCACAAGCTACGCGCGCCTTCGGATCCTGTTCGAGGATCGCATCCAGCACGGCGTCGGAGATTTGGTCAGCAATTTTGTCGGGATGCCCTTCTGATACGGACTCTGACGTAAAGAGGTGTTTTGCCATGTTTTATTTCACCTGTGGACGATTCGGGTAGCTCATACTGTTGTGTAGAATGGCTTTGACGGATGACTCTACCAAAGCTTGCAGGTAGCGACACGAGCAGTCTGAGTGTTAATCAGTATAGATGGATTAACTTCTGGACGGCTATTTTAGGGCAGTTCTTGACCCCATTTCCAGCCTTTTTTGATATTCGTCGCATTTATAGAAAAAGGGCGGTGGCAATTTTTCCTGACAATCCCCGGCAACGCGCATATTTTTATTTTGCTTTTTACCCCGCTTCTCGGTATAAAACGCCGCGCGCGGCTCATTAAAACAGCGCACGAGCATTTACCTCGTGACGCCACTTCCAGCCGGGTTAAGCAGTCTGTATTGACAGAGTCCCGCAGCGGCGTTTTCGCTGACTGTCTGGAACGTATAGCTTTGGCTTGTCGCTGGCCCGTCTCGGGGCAGTGTGGAGGTGATACCAGATAATGAACCCACGTTTTTCGCCTGATTCGTCGCGTCGTTCCGTCGCGCGTCACTATCCCGCAACCCGCATCTCTCTCATGCAAACCAGCCGATGTTCTACCCATCTCGGCGCTTCTCAGGATTCCCGGGCCGGCAGGCTGCTGGAACACTGAACAAGGGCGCTCTTGCGATAGCAAGGGTTTTCTCGTGGTTTCTCCGGACTGTCATACTCCGTTCGGGTACGTGTTTTACGATGATATGAATAAGAAACCGGTCGCTCAGCCGCAAGACCAGCACTATCTACTGGGATTTCGGACTGTTTATGGGTTGTTATCGCTTCTTCGGATTGCGATAGTAGTCAACTGTTTTACACTTGTTACTAAAATTTGAGGTTCGCTATGTCTGACGACATGTCATTATCTTCGCCTTCGTCAGCAGGCGATCACGGTGTACTACGTTCCATGCAGGAGGTTGCGATGAGCTCCCAGGAAGCCAGCAAGATGCTACGTACTTACAATATTGCCTGGTGGGGTAATAACTACTACGACGTTAACGAACTGGGCCATATCAGCGTCTGCCCGGATCCTGACGTCCCGGAAGCGCGCGTTGACCTTGCTGAGCTGGTGAAAGCCCGTGAAGCTCAGGGGCAGCGCCTGCCTGCGCTGTTCTGCTTCCCGCAGATTTTGCAGCACCGCCTGCGTTCGATTAACGCCGCCTTCAAACGCGCGCGTGAGTCTTATGGCTATAACGGTGACTACTTCCTGGTTTATCCGATCAAGGTCAACCAGCATCGCCGCGTCATTGAATCGCTGATCCACTCCGGCGAGCCGCTGGGTCTGGAAGCCGGTTCGAAGGCTGAGCTGATGGCGGTGCTGGCACACGCCGGTATGACCCGCAGCGTCATTGTTTGTAACGGCTACAAAGACCGTGAATATATCCGCCTGGCGCTGGTGGGCGAAAAGATGGGCCACAAGGTCTATCTGGTCATCGAGAAGATGTCGGAAATCGCCATCGTGCTGGAAGAAGCCGAGCGGCTGAACGTGGTACCGCGTCTTGGCGTGCGCGCGCGTCTGGCTTCGCAGGGCTCCGGTAAGTGGCAGTCCTCCGGCGGCGAAAAATCCAAATTTGGCCTCGCGGCGACCCAGGTTCTGCAGCTGGTTGAAATTCTGCGCTCTGCCGGGCATCTGGACAGCCTGCAGCTGCTGCATTTCCACCTTGGCTCGCAGATGGCCAATATTCGCGATATCGCCACCGGCGTACGTGAATCCGCGCGTTTCTACGTTGAGCTGCATAAGCTGGGCGTGAATATTCAGTGCTTTGACGTTGGCGGCGGTCTCGGCGTTGACTACGAGGGCACCCGTTCGCAGTCCGACTGTTCGGTAAACTACGGCCTGAACGAATACGCCAACAACATTATTTGGGCGATTGGCGATGCCTGCGAAGAGAACGGTTTGCCGCATCCGACGGTGATCACTGAATCCGGCCGCGCAGTCACGGCGCACCACACCGTGCTGGTATCGAACATTATCGGCGTTGAGCGTAACGAATATACCGAGGCGACCCCGCCTGAGGAAGACGCCGCGCGTCCGCTGCAAAGCATGTGGGAAACCTGGCTGGAGATGCAGGAAACCGGCAACCGCCGCTCGCTGCGCGAATGGTTGCACGACAGCCAGATGGATCTGCACGATATCCACATCGGCTACTCCTCCGGCACTTTTAATCTTCAAGAGCGCGCCTGGGCCGAGCAGCTGTATCTGAATATGTGCCATGAAGTTCAGAAGCAGCTCGACCCCAGCAACCGCGCGCATCGCCCGATTATTGATGAACTGCAGGAGCGCATGGCGGATAAGATCTACGTCAACTTCTCCCTGTTCCAGTCGATGCCGGATGCGTGGGGTATCGATCAGCTGTTCCCGGTGATGCCGCTGGAAGGGCTGAACAAGATACCGGAACGCCGCGCGGTGCTGCTGGATATCACCTGCGATTCCGACGGCGCGATTGACCACTATGTGGATGGCGACGGTATTGCGACCACCATGCCGATGCCGGAATACGATCCGGAGAATCCGCCGATGCTGGGCTTCTTTATGGTGGGCGCCTACCAGGAGATCCTCGGCAATATGCACAACCTGTTCGGCGATACGGAAGCCGTAGACGTGTTTGTCTTCCCTGACGGCAGCGTCGAAGTTGAGCTGTCGGATGAAGGGGATACCGTTGCGGATATGCTGCAGTACGTGCAGCTCGATCCGAACACGCTGTTGACCCAGTTCCGCGATCAGGTAAAAAATACGGACCTGGACGCCGCCCTGCAGCAGCAGTTCCTTGAAGAGTTCGAAGCGGGTTTATACGGCTACACTTATCTCGAAGACGAGTGATATACGTCCTCTCCGTAGCCGAGAGGGAAGAGAGGGGGAGAGAAGGCTCATTACGGCCATTCGCCAGACTCACTTGAACGCGTAGACATTTACGGCGATAATTCGCTCAACTAAGCAGTAAACTCATTTAAACCCTTCCTCGTCGGGCCTAACGACGCGGAAGGGTTTTTTTATATTTGTATTTCAACGCAACGACGGTAAAAGAGGTCATATCCATGAGCACCTTAGGTCATCAATACGATAACTCCCTGGTATCCAACGCATTTGGTTTTCTGCGTCTACCGATGAATTTCATGCCGTATGACAGCGATGCGGACTGGGTCATCACCGGCGTACCGTTTGATATGGCGACCTCCGGACGCGCGGGCGGCCGTCATGGCCCGGCGGCGATCCGTCAGGTGTCGACGAACCTTGCGTGGGAGCACAACCGCTTCCCGTGGAATTTTGACATGCGCGAGCGCCTGAACGTCGTGGACTGCGGCGACCTGGTTTATGCCTTCGGCGACGCGCGTGAAATGAGTGAAAAGCTGCAGGCCCACGCGGAAAAACTGCTGGCGGCAGGTAAACGCATGCTCTCCTTTGGCGGCGACCACTTTGTCACCCTGCCGCTGCTGCGCGCTCACGCTAAGCACTTTGGCAAAATGGCGCTGGTGCATTTTGATGCCCATACCGATACCTACGCCAACGGCTGCGAATTTGACCACGGCACCATGTTCTACACCGCGCCGAACGAAGGCCTGATCGATCCGAATCACTCAGTGCAGATCGGTATCCGTACCGAGTTTGATAAAGACAACGGCTTCACGGTGCTGGATGCGGGCCAGGTCAACGATCGCAGCGTTGACGACCTGATCGCTCAGGTGAAACAGATCGTCGGCGATATGCCAGTGTACCTGACCTTTGATATCGACTGCCTGGACCCGGCGTTTGCCCCGGGTACCGGTACGCCGGTGATCGGCGGCCTGACCTCCGATCGGGCGATCAAGCTGGTGCGCGGCCTGAAGGATCTGAACATCGTCGGCATGGACGTGGTGGAAGTCGCTCCGGCCTACGACCAGTCCGAAATCACCGCCCTGGCGGCGGCGACGCTGGCGCTGGAAATGCTCTACATTCAGGCGGCGAAAAAAGGCGAATAAGCCTCAGACGCTCACTGCTGCTGCGCGACGCATGCGCAGCAGCAGCACGCCTCCGGCGCAAAGCGTCATCAGCTGTGATACCACCAGCACCGAGAATCCCGAGCTTACCGATCCCGCCGACTTCATGACCATCCCCATCAGCAGCGGGATAAACGCTGCGCAGATATTGCCGATGCCATTAATAATGCCATAGGCGCTGCCGACCGCCTCGCGTGGCGCATGGTGCTGCACGACCGCAGGGATCGCCGCGCCCTGCAACCCCCAGAATACGTTCGCCGCCAGCATAAACAGCGCCAGCATCGCCTGCTGGTGGCTGAGCATCAGCGCCAACACCGACAGAGCGGTCAGCAGGCCGCCGATAATAAACAGCACGGGCGCCTGCTCCGGCCGCATCTTATCGAGCAATACCCCGCCGAGAAATTTTGACCCCAGACTTAGCAGAAACGGAACCGCCGCCAGCAGGCCGGTGGCCTGCAGCGAGAAGTGATGCTCGTCGCGTAGCCAGGCCGGCAGCCAGGCGCTACTGCCCCACAGATAGCTGAGGGTGGCGATCTCCACCACCAGGATCCAGCCGAGCAGCGGCGTGCGCTAGGCGAGAGTAAAGGTTTTGATGATACCGGGCTTTGCGCAGCGTTCATTGACGACAGGGGCGGGCAGAAAGCGCCAGATTAATCCGCCGCCGAGCAGCAGGTTCAGCAGCGCCAGGGCGTAAAACGAACCCATCCAGCCGACGTGCGCCATCAGCCAGGTGACCAGCGGAAAGCCCATCGCCAGCCCGAGCGAGACGCCGAGGGCCGTCACGGCGTTAGGTTTACCAACCTCATCGGCAGCGAAGCTATCGCTGATAAAGCGGGTTTTCAGCGAGAATAGCGGCCCCTCGGCAACGCCGAGAACGATGCGCGCGATTAACATTCCCAGCAGCGAGCCCAGCAGCGGCGAAACCGCGCAAACCAGCGCCCATATTGCCACGCTGCTTAACAGTCCCTGGCGATAGTTGAGCCTGCTTTCTATAAGCGGAGTTAATATTAATGCCGATAAACCATAACCCAGGAGAAAGCATGTCATCAGCATGCCTTGTAACATTCTGTTTTCATTTAAATGAAAGTGAGCGGCGAATTCGGGGTTCAGGATCATTACCGAGATATTTACCCGATCGACGTAAGAAATAATTATTAACAAAAGTAGTGCGATAGTACCTTGCCATCTTGCCGCCATGTTTTACCTCTTTTTTAAATTTAATACATATTGGTTATTATTTTTTTAACGCCAGAAATAATCACCTGACTAAAATGGTTCACCTATGAAACTCTATGTTTTTTAAGGTTAAAATTTCATTTTGTTTCATATGTGAAACTGTGAGATTTACCTTTGTGCTCATTTCTAACGAGCATTGTGAAAAGAAGTCAACAGGTCCACTTCATTTCTTAAGAGATAGCGTTATTTATAATGAAAGAGCACTTTAAATATCATCATTTCATCTGGCTGCTTTTTTTCGTGATCAATTCCACAGTTAGCTAATTAAAAGTCTATTCATTAACAATTTAATCACATTAGCGCTTGACGAAAGATTCATCGCTTTTATATTGACCGTATTAAATAAGAAACAGAGTTTCATATATGAAACAGAGCCCGGAGGAATGCGATGAGCTGGATTGGCGTGTGTGACGCGGAGCAAGTACAGGAAGATTTCCCCTACAGCGGCAGTATCGACGGTAAAGAAATCGGTATCTATCTGATTGATGGCGAATATTACGCGCTGGAAGACGTTTGTCCCCACGCTTATGCGCTGCTGAGCCAGGGCTTTGTTGAAGATGGCAAGGTGGAGTGCCCGCTGCATGAAGCGGTATTCGACGTCAAAACCGGCCAGTGTTTGCACGGCCCCGGTGGCCGCAGCCTGCATCGCTACCCGGTGCGGGTATACGACCAGCAGATCCAGATTTCTTTTATCGAGGAGAACGTGGCATGAGCGAATCCCTGGACTTTAACCCGGCATTGCCGGAAAGCCGTCAGTTCACGCCGCCGGCGGAAGGCGGAAACGGCAATATTCACAAGCCCGGCGACTATCCCAATCTGATCTGGCAAACCCGCAGCCGGGTGCCGGAAAGCTGGGAACTACAGCTTATTGCCACCCTGGAAACGCTCTTTGAGCAGGGCGCGGAAAACCTCGGCGAGCTGGTGAGCGGCCTGAACGGCGTCAGAATGTACGACCAGCAGGGCGAACCGTGGAGCGAAAGCAGCTTCCAGGCATTTCTGCAGGTAAATGGATACTGAGGACACAGCGATGACGACAACGGTACAAAACTATCTTGATAAAGGGTTACGCGGCCTGTGGTATCCGGTGCTGGCGAGTTGGGAAGTGCAGTCGGCCCCGGTGGGCATTACCCGCCTCGGCGAACAGATTGTGGTCTGGCGCAATAAAGACGGCCAGGTGCAGGCGCTGGAAGACCGCTGTCCGCATCGCGGCGCGCGCCTGTCGATGGGCTGGAACCTGGGCGATCGCATCGCCTGCTGGTATCACGGCGTGGAAGTGGCCGGCAACGGCGAAGTGAAAGACGTCCCGGCAGTTGACCGCTGTCCGCTGGTGGGTCAGCAGTGCGTCCGCAGCTACAGCGTTCAGGAAGCGCACGGCGCTATTTTTCTGTGGTTTGGCGTCACCGCCGACCAGCAGCCTGATGAGCTGAACTTTCCGCAAGAGCTGGCCGATAGCGACAAATATAGCAACTTCCTGTGTACCGCGGCATGGAAATGCAACTACCAGTACGCCCTGGAAAACGTGATGGACCCGATGCATGGCACCTATCTCCACTCCTCCTCGCACTCGATGGCGGAAGGCGATCGCAAAGCCGACATGGTGCTGCAGCCCACGAAAACCGGGTTTATTTTTGAGAAGAAAGGGCAGGTTGGCGTTAACTTCGACTGGGTTGAACTGGGCAACAGCGGGACCTACTGGATGCGCCTCTCTATTCCGTACAAAAAGCGCTTTGGACCGGGCGGTCACTTCTGGATTGTCGGCATGGTGGTGCCGGAAGATAACGACAACTGCCGCGTCTTCTTCTGGCGCATCCGTGGCGTACAGGGCTGGCAGCGCGATCTGTGGCGTTTTATGTATCGCAACCGCCTGGAAAAACTGCACTGGGAAGTGCTCGAACAGGATCGCGTGGTGCTGGAAAGCCTGGCGCCGAATGCCCGCGATCGTGAATATCTTTATCAGCACGACGTCGGCCTTTCGCGTCTGCGCCGCATGATGCAGAAAGCGGCAAAAGAGCAGTTGGCAGCCCTGGAAGAGCAGCAGGGAGCCGCCTGATGAACGGCCTGCTTAACGGGAAACGTATCGTCGTCACCGGCGCGGCGCGCGGCCTGGGCTACCACTTCGCCGAAGCCTGCGCCGGACAGGGCGCGGCGGTGGTGATGTGCGACATTCTGCGGGGTGAGCTGGCGGAAAGCGCCCATCGTCTGCAGGAAAAGGGCTACCGCATCGAATCCCACGCGATCGATCTCGCCGATAGCGAATCGATCGACCGGGTATTCAGCGCTATCGGCGAGCGGGGAGCGATCGACGGGTTAGTGAATAATGCGGCAATGGCCACCGGCGTCGGCGGTAAAAACATGCTCGATTACGATCCGGATCTGTGGGATCGGGTGATGACGGTTAACGTTAAAGGTACCTGGCTGGTGACCCGCGCGGCGGTGCCGCTGCTGCGCGAAGGGGCGGGGATCGTCAATGTCGCCTCGGATACCGCCCTGTGGGGGGCGCCGCGGCTGATGGCCTACGTTGCCAGTAAAGGCGCGGTGATCGCGATGACCCGCTCAATGGCCCGCGAGCTGGGGGAAAGGCGCATCCGCATAAACGCCATCGCGCCGGGGCTGACCCGCGTTGAGGCGACGGAATACGTGCCTGCGGAACGCCATCAACTTTATGAAAACGGTCGCGCGCTGAGCGGCGCGCAGCAGCCGGAAGACGTCACCGGCAGCGTGGTCTGGTTGCTCAGCGATCTGTCGCGGTTTATCACCGGCCAGCTGATCCCGGTCAACGGCGGTTTTGTTTTTAACTAATAAGTGAGGCGGTATGGCGAACGATCAGGAAGTGAAGTACCTGGTGCCGGGGCTTGAGCGCGGCCTGCAGCTGCTGCTGGCTTTTGGCGAACAGCATCGCGATCTGACCTTCGCCGAGCTGCACCGGCTGGTGGATATGCCGAAAGCGACCGCTTATCGCGTGGTGCAAACGCTGGAGTATATGGGCTTTCTCGAGCGCAACGCGCGCACCAACACCTTTTCGCTGGGGATGAACGTGCTGCGGCTGGGCTTTGAATATATCGCCTCGCTGGATATCGCCCAGGTGGGTCAGCCGGTTATCGAGCAGCTGCGCGATGTCAGCCAGTGCAGCAGTCATCTGGCGATCCGCGATGGCCGGGACATTATCTACATCGCTCGCGTCAGCGCGGCCGGTTCGCGGATCAACCAGGTCAGTGTTGGCACCCGGCTGCCGGTGCACTGCACCTCGCTGGGCCGCATGCTGCTGACCGATGTTTCACGCAGCGAGTTTGAACAGCTGTTCCCTGACGAGCGACTGCCGGGCAACACGCCGGGCCAGCTGCACGATCGCGAAGCGCTGTGGCAGATGGTACAGCAGGATAAAGCCCGCGGCTATGTGATTGGCGAGTCGTTCTTCCGCCACGGCATCTCGTCGATTGTCTACCCGGTGTATGACCGCAGCGGCCGGGTGGCGGGGGTGGTCAGCATCCTGGTTCCCTCCGATGAGATCCCGCAAAGCGATCGCGAGCGGCTGCAGAACGACGTCAGCCTGGCGGCGGACAAAATTTCCGGTTTCTTGGGATATTTGTCTCAGGCTAGTTAAATCAAACACTTAATGGCAGGCGCTTGAATGCGCCGGGCATGTTTACGCCCAAATTCGGGCGACAGAACGGTAAAGAGGCGACGAACAATGAGTATTACCGGAATTGAAAAGCTGGAATTTGGCGTAGATGACCTGAACCATAGCGCCAAATTTATGCACGATTTTGGCCTGGCTGGCGATGCCAGCGGGCGCGTGTTTACCACCCTCAGCGGCGCGCGCGTCGAGCTTAATCCGATCGACAGCCCCGACCTGCCCCCAGCGTTTGAGGCCGGCAATACGCTGCGCCGTATGACCTGGGGTGTAGCGGATCAGGCGGCGCTGGAGGCGCTACGTCCAAAGCTGGAACGTCAGCCCGGCTTCCGCAGGGTTGACGGCGCGCTGGAGTGCCTCGACCCGAACGGCATGACGCTGCGGGTGCAGGTCAGCCAGCAAACGGCGGTAGAGCTTAACGTCGAGCCGATCAACCAGTGGGGCGATGTTCGCCGCATCGACACGCCGAGTCCAGTTTACGACCGCGCGCAGCCGATCAACGTCGGCCACGTGGTGTTCTTTGTTGAAGAGCTGGCGGCGGTCGAAAGCTTCTATCGCGAAGTCCTCGGCTTCCAGGTGTCAGACCGCTACATCAACCGCGCGGTATTCCTGCGCTGCGGCGCGCGCGGGGGCCATCACAACCTGTTCCTGCTGCAGCTGCCGAACCGCAAGCGGGGTCTGAACCACGTGGCCTTCACCGTGCGTGACATCCACGAGGTGATCGGCGGCGGCATCGCGATGAACAAAAACGCCTGGAGTACCTTTATCGGCCCCGGCCGCCACCCGGTCTCTTCGGCCTACTTCTGGTACGTCAACAGCCCCACCGGCGGCGCCTTCGAGTACTACACCAACGATGATTATCTGACGGAAAACTGGCAGCCGCGCGAGCTGGAGCACTCGTTGGTCTCCTTTACCGAATGGGCAGTGGAGGGCGGTATCGACCACGATACTCGCCGCCAGCAGAAAAAAACGGAGGCGGTATGACGGCGCGGATTGTGATTGTCGGCGGCGGCCAGGCGGGCGGCTGGGCGGCGAAAACGCTGCGCGACGAGGGATTCGACGGTGAGATTTGCGTGGTGGCGGAAGAGGAATGGGATTTCTACGAGCGGCCGCCGCTTTCCAAAGCCGCATTGTTGGATACCGATGCGCAGCTACCGCGCTTGTTTTCGCACGAAGCGCAGCAGGCGCTGAACCTGACCTGGTATCGTCCGCTGCGTGCAGAGCAGATTGACCGGGCCGCTAAAACGCTGATTTTAAGCAACGGCGAACGTATTAGTTACAACATTCTTTTAATCGCCACCGGGGGGCGAGCGCGTCTGCCGGGCGAGGCGTGGGCGGCGCATCCTCAGGTTTATACCTTGCGTCACTGGCAGGATGCGCAGCGTCTGAAAAGTCGTCTGGCGGAAAGTCAAAAACTGGCCATTGTCGGTGGCGGCTGGATTGGCCTTGAGATTGCCGCCTCGGCGCGGAAAAACGGCGTGGCGGTGACGCTGTTCGAGCAGCAGCCTGCGCTGTGCATGCGTTCGGTGAGCGGCGAGGTGTCGCAATGCTTAGCGGCAATTCATCGCGCGCAGGGCGTGGATATCCGTACCGACTGCGGCGCGCTGGAGCTGGAAGATAATAACGGCCTTCCGGTCATTCACTGTGACGGTAAGCGCGAAATTTATGATGCGGTGGTGGTGGGGATCGGGGTCGATCTTAATCTCGAACTGGCGCGCGACGCGGGGCTGAAAACAGAGCGCGGGATCGTTGTGGATACCCAGGGGAGAACGTCGGATCCGTTCATCTTTGCTGCCGGGGATGTGGCGCAGCATCATCACTACGGCCTGTGCATCCAGTCCTGGGCCTTCGCCCAGAATCAAGCGGTGGCGACGGCAAAAGCGATGCTCAACCCCGATGCGCCAGGCTACGACGACGCGCCGTGGCTGTGGTCGGATCAATATCAGCACAATATCCAGATCCTTGGTATTCCGCAGCCGGGCAGCAGAACGATAGCGCGTGAAGACTCGCTGTACTTCTCGCTGGACGAAAACGGGCGGCTGGCGCAGCTGGTGGCGTTCAACGATGCGCGTACCGTCAAGCTGGCGAAGCGCTGGATGGCGGCAGGGCGAGATTTATCCGCTGTACCGCTCGCTGACCCGGCCTTTTCACTGATGTCATTGCGATAGCTAACCCGCACCCTTAAGGGGGAGAAATGACCACATTAGAGACTAACGCCGCGCCTACTGAGGCGAGCGGCGAGGGCATCCGCACGCCTGAAAAAGCGGTTCGCTGGGCCATTCCGCTGTCGCTGCTGGCCTGCGTACTTCTGGCGTTCTTCGACAAGATCAGCATCGCCGCGCTGTTTTCCGATAGCCACTTCCAGCAGGCGATGGGCATCGATTTCGACACCACTCGTCTGGGTATCCTGATGAGCGCTTTCCTGCTGAGCTACGGATTTTCCTCAGTGCTGTTAAGCGGCCTGGGCGACCGTATCGCGCCGCTGCGTCTGCTTACCGGGATGATGGTGGTGTGGTGCATTTTAATGCTGGTGATGGGCTTCACCCACAACTACACGCTGATGGTGACGCTGCGAATTCTGCTGGGTATCGCCGAGGGGCCGCTGTTCCCGCTGGCGTTCGCTATCGTCCGCCATACCTTTCCGCAGCACCTGCAGGCGCGGGCCACCATGCTCTGGCTGCTGGGCACCCCGGTGGGCGCGGCGATTGGCTTTCCGCTATCGATTTGGCTGCTCAACACCTTCGGCTGGCAGAGCACCTTCTTTGTGATGGCGATGCTGACGGTGCCGGTACTGATTTTTGTGCGTATCGGGCTGCGCGGCGTCAGGCTGGAGGCGAAAGCAAGCGGCGGGCAAACGTCGCAGGAGGCGCGCCGCAGTGCCCGCCGCGAGCTGTTTGTCAGCCCGCACTTCTGGATGATTTGCATCTTCAATATCGCTTTTCTCGCCTATTTGTGGGGCATCAACGGCTGGCTGCCGGGCTACCTGATTAAGGGCAAAGGTATCCATCTTGAACACGCCGGCTGGCTGTCTTCAATGCCGTTTATCGCCATGCTGCTCGGCGAAATCATCGGCGCCTGGCTGTCAGACCGCGTCGATAAGCGCGCTGCCGCCTGCTTTATTTCCCTGGCAGGTGCAGGTATTGGCCTGGCTGCGGTGATGCATTTCACCACGCCGTTGCCGGTGATCGCGGCGATGAGCTTTAGCACCTTTATGTGGGGGACCGGCGCGCCGAATATCTTCGCGCTGCTGGCCAAGGCGACCCATCCGCGAGTCAGCGCCACCGCGGGCGGAATTTTCAACGGGCTGGGAAACTTTGCCGGGGCGTTATCGCCGGCGGTGATGGGCGCGCTTATCGCCTTCACCCACAGCATGGATTCCGGGCTGATTTTTCTGGTGGTGATGGCGGCGGTGGGCTGCGTCCTGTTACTGCCGCTGCTAAGACGTTACTGAGGATAAAACGATGACTGATTCAACCGTAACCGCAAAACCGAGTCTGAAACCTGAACATCTGACGATGGAAGAGTGGGTCGAGTCGCGTATTGCGCGCTTTGAAGGCCGTAAATACGACTGGAATGCGCTGAAGTTCCAGGCGGATTTCGATCCGAAGTATCGCCGCGCGCAGATGCGCTATATCGGCACCGGCGCGACCGGCGTCGCCAGCGATAGCAATACCGTTCAGGCGGAACACTTCACCTTCTCCACCATGGTACTGCCGTCCAAATGCGAAGGCCCGCTGCATCTGCACGACGATGTGGAAGAGGTGTTCTTCATGCTCAAAGGGCAGATCACCCTGATGATTCAGGATGGCGACAGCTATACCGAGACCGTCCTGCGCGAACGCGATCTGATTTCCGTTCCGGCCGGAATTTATCGCGGGCTGTTCAACCATGGAGAGGAAGAGGCGCTGATGTGCGTGATGCTCGGTACGCCAAAGCCGCATATTCCGACCTACCCGGAAGATCATCCGCTGTCAAAAGTGAAGCGTAGCTAAGGAGCGATGATGACGGGTTTTCGTGAACAAGGAAGCGGTACGCCGCTGACGCTGCTGCACGGCATCAGTTCCGGCGCGGCCTCCTGGCATAAACAGATGGCGCTTCCGGGCTACCGCGTGCTGGCCTGGGATATGCCCGGTTATGGCGAAAGCCCGATGCTTGCGACGGCGCGGGCGGATGCCGGCGACTACGCCGATGCGCTGGCGCGGATGCTCGACCGCGCCGGGGTGCAGAAAACCGTACTGGTCGGCCATTCGCTGGGCGCGCTGGTCGCCGCCGCTTTTGCCGCCAGGTATCCGCAGCGCGTGCGGTATCTGGTGCTGGCCGACGTCGCTCAGGGCTACGGCCAGGCGGCAGCCGCGCAGCGGGAAAAAGTCTGGCAAGGGCGTCAGCAACAGATGGCGCTGGGCGGTGAGGCGATGGCCCTGGGACGGGCGGCGAAGCTGCTGCGCCCCGGCGCGCGCGAAGCCGATGTGGCGACGGTTGCGGCAGGCATGCGCAGGCTGCGCAGTGAAGGCTATCTCGCCGCCGCCTGGATGCTGGCGCACGACGACATCCACCGCTGGCTTGCCGATTATCGCGGCCGCTTCGCCGTGTGGTGCGGCGAGCAGGATGCCATCACCCAGCCCGAGTTGGTGCAGGGGGTGGCGCTACGCTACGGCATGCCGTACACCGCTATCCCGCAGGCCGGGCACGCCAGCTATCTCGATAACGCGACGTTTTTTAATCAACAGCTTTTACGCATAGGGGAAGAGGTGCGCGATGAATGCACAAATTGAAGGACGCGTCGCGGTGGTCACCGGCGGCTCGTCAGGGATTGGTTTCGAAACGCTGCGCCTGCTGCTGGGCGAAGGGGCGAAAGTCGCCTTTTGCGGCCGCAATCCGGACCGGCTGGCCAGCGCCCACGCGGCGCTGCTAAACGAATATCCCGCTGGGGACGTGTTTTCCTGGCGCTGCGACGTTCTGAATGAACAAGAGGTTCAGGCCTTTGCAAATGCAGTAGAAGCCCATTTTGGCGGCGCTGACATGTTGATAAACAACGCCGGCCAGGGCTATGTCGCCCATTTCGCCGATACGCCGCGCGAGGCCTGGCTGCACGAAGCCGAGCTGAAACTGTTCGGCGTGATTAATCCGGTCAGGGCGTTCCAGCCGCAGCTTGAGCGGTCGGATATCGCCTCAATTACCTGCGTGAACTCGCTGCTGGCGCTGCAGCCGGAAGAGCACATGATCGCCACCTCCGCTGCCCGCGCCGCGCTGCTGAATATGACGCTGACCCTGTCGAAGGATCTGATCGGCAAAGGGATTCGCGTCAATTCCATTCTGCTGGGCATGGTCGAATCCGGACAGTGGCAGCGCCGTTTTGCAAACCGCAGCGATAAGAGCCAGAGCTGGCCAGAGTGGACCGCCGACATCGCCCGCAAGCGCGGGATCCCGATGGCGCGGCTCGGAAAACCGCAGGAGCCGGCGCAGGCGCTGCTGTTTCTCGCTTCGCCGCTGGCTTCGTTTACCACCGGCGCGGCGCTGGATGTGTCCGGCGGCTTTTGCCGTCACCTGTAGGGAAAGATGATGAAAAAGGTGATGTTAATCGGCTACGGCGCGATGGCGCAGGCGGTCATTGAACGGCTGCCGCCGCAGGTGGCGTTAGGCTGGATCGTGGCGCGCGAGCCGCACCATGCGGCGATCCGTCGGCAGTTTGCCGGGGCGGTTGCGCCGTTAAGCGATCCGCAGCAGTGCGACCAGACGCCGGATCTGGTGCTTGAATGCGCCAGCCAGCAGGCGGTGGCGCAGTACGGTGAGGCGGTGCTGGCCCGCGGCTGGCATCTGGCGGTGATTTCCACCGGCGCGCTGGCGGATAGCGAACTGGAACAGCGCCTACGCCAGGCGGGAGGCAGGCTAACGCTGTTGGCGGGCGCGATAGCCGGTATTGATGGCCTGGCGGCGGCGAAAGAGGGCGGCCTTGAGCGTGTGACCTATCAGTCGCGTAAGAGCCCGGCCAGTTGGCGCGGCAGCTATGCCGAGCAGCTGATCGATCTTAGCGCGGTACATGAAACGCAGATCTTCTTTGAGGGCAGCGCCCGCGAAGCGGCGCGGCTGTTTCCGGCGAACGCCAACGTGGCGGCAACCGTGGCGCTGGGCGGCATTGGTCTTGATGCCACCCGGGTGCAGCTGATGGTGGATCCGACGACGCAACGCAACACCCATACGCTGCACGCCGAAGGGCTGTTCGGCGAGTTTCACCTGGAGCTTAGCGGCCTGCCGCTCGCCAGCAATCCCAAAACGTCGACCCTGGCGGCACTGAGCGCGGTACGCGCCTGCTGCGAACTGACATAACGCAGAGAGGCTGAGATGGACGAGTTAGACATTTTTATCGGCGGCCAGTGGCGGCGCGGCGGCGGCAACCTGATGCACAGCCGCTTTCCGGCGGATGGATCGCTTAACGCTTCGCTATATGCGGCCAGCCTGGACGATCTGCAGGAGGCGATCGACTGCGCCGATCGCGCCTGGCGGGAGCCGACGTGGCGGGCCACGCTGCCGCATCAGCGGGCAAAGATCCTGCATAAGGTCGCCGATCTGATTGAAGCGCAGAGCGACGAGTTAACCCGCAAGCAGAGCCGCGACAACGGTAAACCGCTGGCGGAAGTGCGAGGTCTGGTGATGAGTGCGGCGGGTACCGCGCGCTATTTTGCCGCCGCCTGCGAACTGCTGGAGGGCGAGCTGCCGACGCCGCGTCAGGCGGATCTGCTGACCCTGAGCCGCTATGAACCGCTGGGCGTGGTGGCGGCGATTACGCCGTGGAACTCGCCCATCGCCAGCGAAATGCAAAAAGTTGCGCCGGCCATCGCCGCGGGGAACGCAGTGATCCTCAAGCCGGCGGAAGCGACGCCGCTGATGGCGCTGGAGCTGGCGCGCATCTTTGAGCAGGCCGGGCTGCCCGCCGGGCTGCTGAGCGTGCTGCTGGGCAAAGGTTCGGTGATTGGCGATGCGCTGGCTCGTCATCCTAAGGTGCGCAAAATTTCCTTTACCGGCGGTACCGCTACCGGACGACATCTGGCGCACGTGGCGGCGGAAAAACTGATCCCGGCGTCGCTGGAGCTGGGCGGCAAATCGCCGACCATCGTGCTGGAAGATGCCGATATTGAACAGGCGGCGCGGGGTATCTGCTACGGCATATTCAGCTCCGGCGGCCAGGCCTGCATCGCCGGATCGCGTCTGTTCATTCATGAAAAAGTCTATCCGCAATTAATGGCCCGGCTGCTGGAATTAACCCGCGGGCTGCGGGTGGGCCATCCGTTTAGCGCCGACACCCACGTCGGACCGCTGATTAACGATAAGCATCGCCAGAGCGTGCTGGCGTATGTCGAACTGGCGAAGCGCGAAGGCGGTAGCGTGCTGTGCGGCGGCGAGATCCCGGCGGATCCGGCGCTGGCGGCGGGCAGCTACTTCCAGCCGACGATCGTCGAGGGACTGAACAACCAGGCTCGCGTCTGTCAGGAAGAGATCTTCGGGCCGGTGCTGGTGGCGTTGCGCTTTAGCGATGAAGCGGCGCTGATCCGCGAGGCCAATGACTCCGTCTTCGGGCTGGCGGCGGGGATCTGGACGCGCGATACCGGCCGCGCCTTGCGCCTGAGCGAACAGCTGGAGGCCGGTACGGTGTGGATCAACACCTATAAGGTTTTCTCTATCTCCACCCCGTTTGGGGGCTTTAAAGAGAGCGGATTGGGCCGCGAAAAAGGTATCCAGGGTCTGAAGGCCTGGATGCAGCAGAAGAGTATTTATCTGGCGACGGGTAATAGCGTCAACCACTGGTGCGATTGAGATAAGGGTGAACAATGAGCGAAATGATAACCGTCGGCGACGCCATCGCCAGAACGCTGGAGCAGTATCATGTTGAAGCCATGTATGGCGTCATCTCTATTCACAATCTGCCGATCGCCGATGCCGTTGGCCAGCGGGAAAAAATCCGCTTCGTCCCGGCGCGCGGGGAGGCGGGATCGGTGACTATGGCTGACGCCCACGGGCGTTTTTCCGGGCTCGGCGTGGCGTTGACCAGCACTGGCGCCGGGGCGGGCAACGCCGTCGGCGCGCTGGTTGAAGCGATGAACGCCGGCACGCCGCTGCTGCACCTCACCGGCCAGGTTGAAAAAGCCTGGCTGGATGCCGATACCGGGTTTATTCACGAAACTCGCGATCAGCTGACTTTCCTGAAGGCCAGCTCAAAGCGCGCTTATCGCATCAGTAGCGCCAATCAGGCGGTCGCTCTCCTGCATAAAGCGATTCAGGAGGCGCAGACGCCGCCATGTGGCCCGGTCTCGGTTGAAATTCCGATTGATATTCAGAGCGCCAAAATCCCGCTTTCGCTGCTGACCGCGCCGTTGAAACACGCTTCGGCTGTGGCGCCGGAATCGTCGATGGTTGATACGCTGTGGGCGCAGCTTAAGCAGGCGAAGCGGCCGCTGCTGTGGCTTGGCGGCGGCGCCTTAGAGAGCTGCGAGGCGGTGAAGGTGCTGGCGGATGCCGGGATGACGGTGATTTCCAGTACCCACGGCCGCGGCATTCTGCCGGATGGTCACCGCGCCAGCCTGCGCGCATTTCATAATTCGCCGTCGGTTGAAGCGCTGATTTCACACTGTGATTTCACACTTGTCGCCGGTTCACGGTTACGCAGCAACGAGACGCGTTCGTGGACGCTGGAGCTGCCCGCGCCGCGGGTGCAGATTGATATCGACCCGGCGGCGGCCAGCCGTAACTACCTGATGGACAATACGCTGGTGGCGGACTGCCGCGCATTATTAGGCGCGCTGGCGGAACGAGCGCAGGGGCGCATATGGGGCGACGCGCGCTGGGATAGCCAGATAAAAGAAGCGGTGGCGATCGCGGAGCAGGGGCTGCGCGAACAGTGCGGCGATTACGCCAGATTAAGCGACGCGATCGCGCAGGCGCTGCCGGCGAACGGCATCCTGGTACGCGATATTACCGTGTCCGGTAGCCTGTGGGGCAGTCGCCTGTTTCGCGCCCACGGTCCGCTGATGAATATTCACTCGCTGGCCGGGGCTATTGGTATGGGGCTGCCGATGGCTATTGGTACCGCGATTGCCAATCCGCAGCGTAAGGTGGTGGGGCTGGTTGGCGACGGTGGCCTGAGCCTGAACCTCGGTGAACTGGCGACGCTGGCTCAGGAAAAGGCTAACGTGACGCTGCTGATTATGAACGATGGCGGCTACGGCGTGATGCGCGGCATTCAGGATAAGTATTTTGGCGGCCGCCAGTATTATAACGAGCTGCATACGCCAGATTTTACGCTGCTGGCACAGGCCGTCGGTCTGCAGGCGTGGAGCGTCGATCGGGCGGAGGATTTCCAGGCGGTGATGACCGAAGCGCTAGCGATGCCGGGGCCGTCGGTGGTGGAGGTGAAAATGGGCGAGATAGGCGCGCTGCGCTTTGCCGGCCCGCCGCAGAAGACGCTGTACTAGTCTGACGGCGAGCCCGCAGGCCGCCTCCGGGGAAAACGCCCGGCTTGAGGGCCCAAACCCTCTCCTTACCGGGAGAGGGGGGAGGCTCCACAAGGCGTTCCTCTTCACTATAAATAGTGAGAGTACGCCGGGGCTTACTTGATCCCGTCGGCCTTCATGCGATCGCGGATATGTTGAGCGCGTTCTTCCGATGCCGGGTGGTCATCAAACATGGAGCTTTGGCGTCCGGCTTCCAGCTTTGCCAGTTTCTCGAAGCTGGTGGCGAGGCCTGCCGGATTAATGCCGCGCTTGCGCAGCAGATCGTACGAGTAGTCGTCCGCTTCAGACTCCTGACGCTGAGAGAACTGCGAGTTCACCAGCTTCTCGCCCAGATCGCCCAGCTGCGACTGCGACAGGCTACCGACGATGCCGCCCGCGGAGGCCGCCGCCGCGCGTACCGCGTTGGTGCCTAATGCCACCTGCATGCCTTTCTTCACGTGGCCCAGCGCAACGTGACCCATTTCGTGGCCGATAACCGCTTCGACTTCATTATCATTCATCAAATCCATCAGCCCGCTATAAACGCGGATGCAGCCGTTAGCCATGGCGAAGGCGTTAACGTCTTTAGTTTGATACACCTTGTAGTTCACCGGCTGGCCGTTGATGTTGTCCCCCAGCGCAGCGGCGATTTTACTCAGACGTTTACTGTATTCACTGCTGGCAGGCGCGATAGTCGCTTTCGCATCCATCTCCTGACAGGCTTTGTCGCTTAAGGCTTTTACCTGCTCGTCGCTGAGTGAATAAGCCTGGAAAGCCTCCGCGCCGGAGCTAAGCAGGCCGTTGGAATCCATGTTCTGGCATCCGGTAAGCGTGGCTGCGATCCCAAGGGCAAGAAGAGCTGAGCGAATTTTCATTTTTTATCTTCCACAATCTTATGGTTATTTATCCGAAAAAACGGCGATGGCTACCTGCCGTATCCTGTGCAAATTATAAATACTATATGAGAATGCGGGCGAGAGGATTACGCCGTAGCACAACGTGTTCCAGAGATTTCTTAAACGGCAAAAGGATGCTCCATGTACATGCTTTGCCGCTTAGGTTACATTGTTCACACTTTTTTCCGGCGTAGCCCAAAACGCGCTGTCGTCAAGTCGTTGCGGGCATGGCCTTCATTATCCGATCTGGAGTCAAAATGTCCTCACGTAAAGAGCTTGCTAACGCTATTCGTGCGCTGAGCATGGACGCAGTACAGAAAGCCAAATCCGGTCACCCGGGTGCCCCGATGGGTATGGCTGACATTGCCGAAGTCCTGTGGCGTGATTTCCTGAATCATAACCCGCAGAACCCGTCCTGGGCCGACCGCGACCGTTTTGTCCTGTCCAACGGCCACGGTTCCATGCTGATTTACAGCTTGCTGCACCTCACCGGTTATGATCTGCCGATTGAAGAGCTGAAGAACTTCCGTCAGCTGCACTCTAAAACGCCGGGTCACCCGGAAGTCGGCTACACCGCGGGCGTGGAAACCACTACCGGTCCGCTGGGGCAGGGTATTGCGAATGCGGTTGGTATGGCCATCGCGGAGAAAACTCTGGCGGCGCAGTTCAACCGCCCGGGCCACGACATTGTTGACCACTTCACCTACGCGTTCATGGGCGACGGCTGCATGATGGAAGGTATCTCTCACGAGGTATGCTCCCTGGCCGGTACCCTGAAGCTTGGCAAGCTGGTGGCGTTCTATGACGACAACGGCATCTCTATCGACGGTCATGTAGAAGGTTGGTTCACCGATGACACCGCGAAGCGTTTTGAAGCCTACGGCTGGCACGTGGTGCGCGGCGTTGACGGCCACGATGCTGACTCGATTAAACGCGCGGTAGAAGAAGCGCGTGCGGTCACCGACAAACCGTCCCTGCTGATGTGCAAAACCATTATTGGTTTCGGTTCGCCGAACAAAGCCGGTACCCACGACTCCCACGGCGCGCCGCTGGGCGACGCGGAAATCGCGCTGACCCGCGAAGCGCTCGGCTGGAAACACCCGGCATTTGAAATCCCGTCTGAAATCTATGCCCAGTGGGATGCCAAAGAAGCCGGCCAGGCGAAAGAGTCCGCGTGGAACGAGAAATTTGCCGCCTACGCCAAAGCCTTCCCGCAGGAAGCCGCCGAGTTTACTCGTCGTATGAAAGGCGACATGCCGGCTGACTTCGATGCGAAAGCGAACGAGTTCATCGCGAAGCTGCAGGCTAACCCGGCGAAAATCGCCAGCCGTAAAGCATCTCAGAACGCCATTGAAGCCTTCGGCCCGCTGCTGCCTGAGTTCCTTGGCGGTTCCGCTGACCTGGCGCCAAGTAACCTGACCCTGTGGTCCGGTTCTAAAGCGATCAACGAAGACACTGCCGGTAACTACATCCACTACGGCGTGCGCGAATTCGGTATGACCGCGATTGCCAACGGTATCGCTCTGCACGGCGGTTTCCTGCCGTACACCTCTACCTTCCTGATGTTCGTCGAGTATGCGCGTAACGCGGTACGTATGGCCGCGCTGATGAAACAGCGTCAGGTAATGGTCTACACCCACGACTCCATCGGTCTGGGCGAAGACGGCCCGACTCACCAGCCGGTAGAGCAGGTGGCTTCCCTGCGCGTCACGCCGAACATGTCCACATGGCGTCCGTGCGACCAGGTGGAATCCGCCATCGCGTGGAAATATGGCGTTGAGCGTCAGGACGGCCCGACCGCGCTGATTCTGTCTCGTCAGAACCTGGCGCAGCAGGAGCGTACTGAAGAGCAGCTGGCGAACGTTGCCCGCGGCGGCTACGTGCTGAAGGATTGTGCCGGTCAGCCGGAACTGATCTTCATCGCCACCGGCTCTGAAGTTGAGCTGGCGGTTGCCGCTTACGAAAAATTGACTGCCGAAGGCGTGAAGGCGCGCGTGGTTTCCATGCCGTCCACCGACGCGTTCGACAAGCAGGATGCCGCTTACCGTGAAGCCGTGCTGCCGAAAGCCGTCTCTGCGCGCGTGGCCATCGAAGCGGGTATCGCCGACTACTGGTTCAAATACGTGGGCCTGAACGGCGCGATCGTTGGCATGACCACTTTCGGTGAGTCTGCGCCGGCGGAGCTGCTGTTTGAAGAGTTTGGCTTCACCGTGGATAACGTTGTCGCCAAAGCGAAAGCACTGCTGTAGTCCTTTCACCCCTCCCGGGGGCGGCGCGGTAAAGCGGCGCCTTGCCCGGCCTACAGGCCAGCACGGTCGGGTGGCCCGGACAGGTGCGCAGCACCGCCGCTGGGGAAGAATTTGATTGTCACCGTAAAAAAACGGGTCGCTCAAGCGGCCCGTTTCTTTTTCAGGAAATACTCAGCAGTCTGCCCTTTTCCAGGCGCACCATGCGGGAAAAGTGGCGCTGGATAAAAGCCGGGTCATGGCTGATAGCCACTACGCTGGTCCCCCTCTTGCGGCAAACCGCAAGCCACTCCTCAAATATCGTCAGCCAGTGCGGGTCAAAATCGCGGCTGGGTTCGTCGAGCAGCAGAATTGCTGGCGCCATCGCTTCCAGACAGGCGACGGCAACCATGCGGCGCTGGGCGGTATGCAAATCCAGCGGATGCGCATCGGCGACATCCTCTAACTGGCAAAGCTGCAGCGCTGCCGCGGTGCGTTGAGTAACTTCTGTGGCAGGCCGTTTCTGTAGCCGCAGCCCGAAGGCGATTTCTTCAGCCACCCTGCTGTGAAAGATTTGATTTTCAGCTTCCTGAAACAATACGCCGAGCATACCGGCGCGATGGCGATTTTTATAATGCGCCATCGGTTTATCCAGCAGATTGACGGTACCGGACGTGGCGGGTAGCAGTCCGGCCATCACCCGCAGCAGGGTGGATTTCCCCGCGCCGTTATCGCCGGTGAGCGCCAGCCATTCGTTTTCACAGAGGTTTAGCGAGATGTTTTGCAAACAGTCTGCCGCCGCGCCGGGCCAGCGATAAGTCACCTGATTTAACGTCAGCATAGTGGGAAAATCGCTCCATCATGCAGTCGCCATCCCTGCTGACACCAGGCAAGAAAAGGCGAGGGGGTTCGTTCAAAAAGGATAATCAAGGAACGCTGCGCCTGCGCCCAATGCTGCAAGCGCACAAGAAGCATGGTGCTTGCCTGCGCTGTCAAACGGCTAAACGCTTCATCCAGAATCAATATCCTGGGCTGCATGACGAGCGCGCTGGCAATGACTACCCGCTGGGTTTCTCCCCCGGAGAGCGTCGCCGGGTGGCGATGACGTAACGCCTGGCACGCTGTCAGCGTCAGCGCTTCATCAATACGGCGCATAATCTCGTCTTCGCTGAGGCAGAGATTTTCAGGTCCAAAAGTGACCTCTTCTTCGACGCTGAAGGTACAGCCGGAAAGCTGGAGATAGGGGGATTGTTGAACCAACTGGATGGTGCTCGCCTGTTCGACGAGCGACAACTGTCCGATAGGGTTCCCGAGTAACGTTCCTTTACCTTCAGTTTCTCCGGGGAGGAAATCCGGATACCAGCCCGCCATCAACTGCGCAAGCGTACTTTTTCCGCTGCCGTTATCGCCAAAAATCGCCACCATACCGGGCTCGGCGTAGTGAAAATCGAAGCAGGCAGGTGGGCGCGCGGCATGGGTTGGAAGATAGCGAAACTGTTCTAATGTAACCATATCCAGACTCCGGTCTCGGCTATCATCAGCACCACCATGGCGTAGCGTGCCCAACGCTGTAAGGGGCTGTCCGGCGGCGCCCACAGTGTGGTGCGTGTCCGATGCAGGCGAAATCCTCGCATATCCAGCGCCGCACCGCGTACGGCTAAATCGTTGAGCGCATTATGGGTAAGCGGCACAATCAATGCAGGCATCGCGCGTAAACGATGATACCAGGCCTCATCCAGCGGTACGCCCCGTGCGCGCTGGGCCTCATGAATAATCGCCAGTTGACGTTTGAGTTGCTCGACAACCAGCAACGGGCCGGCAAACAGATAGGCGAGACCCGGCGGCAAGCGGGAGGCAAACAGGGCGCGCATAAACCGCGAAACCGGCACGTAGTGCATCCACAGCTGCGATGTTGATACGATGGCCAGGATCCGCAGCCAGAGCGTGACGGCATTGGCCCAACGTTCAGGTTCACGCGCTTGTCCACCGATCCATTCGCTCAACCAGCCGCCGTGCACCAGCCACAGGCCTAACCCTAAAGGGATCATCAGCCAGAGTACGTATTTTGCCCGTGGTCGCGTGGCCTTCATTCCCAGTAAACAAATGAAAGTTAGCGCGCTATAAAGGCTTAATGGCGTACCCGCGGGGAGCAGGAGCGTGGAGCAGGCGGCGAGCGCCCACAGGCTTAATGAAGTAAAGGGATGCATTTAGCGTACAGCAGACATGGTTGGGAAATGGCGCGTTGTGCGCAGCGGAAGCTGGCGCAACAGGACCCAGACGATGACCGCCGTCAGGATTTTATCGACCAGGTTCGCGCCAAGCACGGTAATCGCGACGGACTCCACCAGATTCTGGCCGACCGAGTGCATCCAGGCGACAAAGAGATCGGCACCGCTGCCGGTAACGCCGCCAAACAACGTAGTGCGAATAGGCACGGCGACAAGCGTGACGGCAAGAGTAATGATGATACCGCTGACCACCACTTTCGGTAAGGTGCGAAACCATCCCGTCCGCGCCAGCCATCCGGCCACCAGCCCGATAACCATCGCCACCGGAGCGAAGGCGGCGGCGATAGGATCGGTCAACAACCCCCACAGCAGGTTAGTGAGTAGGCCAGTCAGCATTCCGACCACCGGGCCTAACAGCACCGCGCTGATTAAGGTGCCAATAGAGTCGAGAAAAATCGGTAATTTCAGCATGCTGATCAGCTGCCCGCCGACCATATTGATGGCAATAGCAATGACGATCAGGGCCAGAGACTGGCTGGAAAATTGGCGACGCGCCATAGAAGACCTCGTTTAAGTGAAGCGTTAGCGGGATGAAATGACCAGTTCGTCATAGCCGGACACCGCGCACGGCTGACGGCTAAACGCCACGGAGGTCAGTTCGCCGATCACCAGTTCAAGAGTGGTGCGGACGGTACAGCCGGGCATCATATGGCCGCCGAGCATGGCGCCTTGCGGATCGGACAGGGATAAATGGAGATGTTCTCCGGTTAATTCCAGCGTGCCATTCAGAGAAATCACCTCATATATTCCGTTCAATAAGGTGGTTTCATCCTGACCTGCAAAGCGTAACGCTACGTTGCTTAGGCTGCCGGTACAGCCGGCTATCCAGACGGCCTGAATATGGTGTTGCTGCACGAACGCGCGCAGACGGGAAAAAACCTCCTCGCCCGGAAGTAAGCGAAGCGCATAGTAACGTGCCGCAGAGGGCTGAATGTGGGGAATTGTCATGATTTTAGAGGGACTCCGAGACTCGGACGTAACGGTAATAATATCGCCGCTCTTCAGTATAGTTTCTGATATAAATCAGTATTAGCGGCCCGGCAACGAAAAGATATTGCTACGCTTATTCGCCATTCTGGAATATGGAATAAATTCCCCAGCAGATAGCGCGAAAGTGTGATGTAAGTCAGATAAATGGTTTCTCCAGCTGGACAATCATTCCTTTTATTCCTTGTTTGGCTTATTCTAGCTGAAGCGTTTCAGTCGTCTAAATGTTCGACAATTAATCAATCAGTCGCAGTTTGCGACAGGTAAGGTTTCCCTCAGAGCGTTGCTGCATTACTCTGTCAGCCACCTCTTATCATGGACAGCCTTGCAGGAGACCTATGACCATACGCATTGCGATTAATGGCTTCGGTCGCATCGGGCGTAACGTGGTTCGTGCTTTGTATGAATCCGGGCGTCGTGCGGAAATTACCGTGGTGGCAATCAATGAACTGGCGGATGCTGCCGGCATCGCGCATTTGTTGAAATATGACACCAGCCATGGGCGCTTTGCCTGGGATGTTCGCCAGGAGAGAGAGCAGCTGTTTGTCGGCGATGATGCTATTCGCCTGCTGCATGAGTCTTCCCTTGAGGTGTTGCCGTGGCGTGAGCTGGCGGTGGATGTGGTGCTTGATTGTACGGGCGTTTACGGCAGCCGTGAACATGGCGAAGCCCATCTTCAGGCTGGCGCGAAGAAGGTGCTCTTTTCACACCCTGGCGGCAACGATCTCGACGCAACGCTTGTTTTTGGCGTCAATCATGATGAACTGCGAGCCGAGCACCGTATCGTCTCCAACGCCTCCTGCACGACCAACTGCATTATTCCGGTCATTAAACTATTAGATGATGCCTACGGCATAGAGTCAGGAACGGTAACGACGATCCACTCATCAATGAACGATCAGCAGGTCATTGATTCCTGGCATCCGGATTTGCGTCGTACGCGAGCAGCCAGTCAGTCGATTATCCCGGTTGATACTAAGCTTGCTGCGGGGATTACGCGTTTTTTCCCTCAGTTTAACGATCGTTTCGAAGCGATTGCGGTGCGTGTGCCGACCATTAATGTGACGGCTATCGACCTTAGCGTCACGGTGAAAAAACCGGTAAAAGCAAGTGAAGTCAACCAGTTGCTGCAAAAAGCAGCACAGGGTGCATTTCATGGTATAGTTGACTATACGGAATTACCGTTAGTCTCGATAGATTTCAACCACGATCCGCATAGCGCCATTGTTGATGGCACGCAAACGCGAGTAAGTGGCGCGCATTTGATCAAAACGCTGGTCTGGTGCGATAACGAATGGGGCTTTGCTAACCGGATGCTCGATACCACGTTAGCGATGGCCGCACAAGGTTTCAGGTAAGGCGCGCAGGCGCCTGCAAAACTTTATCAAGAATCAACGAGAGGATTCACCATGTCTGTAATTAAGATGACCGATCTGGATCTGGCTGGTAAACGCGTTTTTATCCGTGCTGATCTGAACGTACCGGTTAAAGAAGGGAAAGTAACCAGCGACGCGCGTATCCGTGCTTCTCTGCCGACCATCGAACTGGCCCTGAAGCAGGGTGCGAAAGTGATGGTCACTTCCCATCTGGGTCGTCCTACCGAAGGCGAGTACAACGAAGAATTCTCTCTGCTGCCGGTTGTTAACTACCTGAAAGACAAACTGTCTAACCCGGTACGTCTGGTTAAAGATTACCTGGACGGCGTAGAAGTCGCTGCCGGTGAGCTGGTGGTTCTGGAAAACGTTCGCTTTAACAAAGGCGAGAAGAAAGACGACGAAGCGCTGTCGAAAAAATACGCTGCGCTGTGCGATGTATTCGTCATGGACGCGTTCGGTACCGCTCACCGCGCGCAGGCGTCTACTCACGGTATCGGCAAATTCGCTGACGTGGCTTGCGCAGGTCCGCTGCTGGCCGCTGAGCTGGACGCTCTGGGTAAAGCGCTGAAAGAACCGGCTCGTCCGATGGTCGCTATCGTGGGTGGTTCTAAAGTTTCCACTAAGCTGACCGTTCTGGATTCCCTGTCTAAAATCGCTGACCAGCTGATCGTCGGCGGCGGCATCGCCAACACCTTCGTTGCCGCTCAGGGCCACAACGTTGGTAAATCCCTGTACGAAGCCGATCTGGTTGACGAAGCTAAACGCCTGCTGACGACCTGCGATATCCCGGTTCCGACTGACGTTCGCGTGGCAACCGAGTTCTCTGAAACCGCAACCGCCACCCTGAAATCTGTTAACGACATTAAAGATGAAGAGCAGATTCTGGACCTGGGCGATGCTTCCGCAGAGAAACTGGCTGAAATCCTGAAAAATGCGAAAACCATCCTGTGGAACGGCCCGGTCGGCGTGTTCGAATTCCCGAACTTCCGCAAAGGGACGGAAATCGTGGCTAACGCCATCGCAGACAGCGAAGCGTTCTCTATCGCCGGCGGCGGCGACACTCTGGCAGCAATCGACCTGTTCGGCATTGCTGACAAAATCTCCTACATCTCCACCGGCGGCGGCGCATTCCTCGAATTCGTGGAAGGTAAAGTTCTGCCGGCAGTAGCCATGCTCGAAGAGCGCGCTAAGCAGTAATTCAGTTCAGGCGGGGAGACCCGCCTGTTTTTCAGCGCGCGTAAAAGCTCGCGAACCTTCTTCAACGGTCGAAGATACAGATACAGGACTACGTAACATGTCTAAAATTTTTGATTTCGTAAAACCGGGCGTCATCACTGGCGACGACGTTCAGAAAGTGTTCCAGGTAGCTAAAGAAAACCAATTTGCTCTGCCAGCGGTAAACTGCGTGGGTACTGATTCCATCAACGCCGTTCTGGAAGCAGCTGCAAAAGTTCGTTCTCCGGTTATCGTTCAGTTCTCTAACGGCGGCGCTGCGTTCATCGCGGGCAAAGGCGTGAAAACTGACGTTCCTCAGGGCGCAGCCATCCTGGGCGCTATCTCTGGCGCGCATCACGTTCATCAGATGGCTGAGCACTACGGTGTTCCGGTTATTCTGCACACCGACCACTGCGCGAAGAAACTGCTGCCGTGGATCGATGGTCTGCTGGACGCTGGTGAAAAACACTTCGCTGCAACCGGCAAACCGCTGTTCTCTTCTCACATGATCGACCTGTCTGAAGAGTCCCTGCACGAAAACATCGAGATCTGTTCTAAGTACCTGGCGCGTATGGCCAAAATGGACATGACTCTGGAAATCGAACTGGGCTGCACCGGCGGCGAAGAAGACGGCGTGGACAACAGCCACATGGATGCTTCTGCGCTGTACACCCAGCCGGAAGACGTTGATTACGCGTACACCGAGCTGAGCAAAATCAGCCCGCGTTTCACTATCGCCGCTTCCTTCGGTAACGTACACGGCGTTTACAAGCCGGGCAACGTAGTACTGACCCCGACTATCCTGCGCGACTCCCAGGAATACGTTTCTAAGAAACACAACCTGCCGCACAACAGCCTGAACTTCGTATTCCACGGTGGTTCCGGTTCTTCCGCTCAGGAAATCAAAGACTCCGTAAGCTACGGCGTGATCAAAATGAACATCGATACCGATACCCAATGGGCAACCTGGGACGGTATCCTGCAGTACTACAAAACTAACGAAGCTTACCTGCAGGGCCAACTGGGCAACCCGAAAGGCGAAGACCAGCCGAACAAGAAATACTACGATCCGCGCGTATGGCTGCGCGCTGCACAGACTTCCATGGTGACGCGTCTGGAGCAGGCATTTAAAGAGCTGAACGCGATCGACGTTCTGTAAGAAAATTTCGTTTCTTACCCGGAAGCCCGCAGAAATGCGGGCTTTTTTATTATTGGAACAACATGAAGTTTTGCTAAATAAATGTGATCAATTTGGCAAAACGCACTGTTATTGTTTACCCTTAACCTGTTTGCAATTATCAGGTTTGGTTATTTTATTTCCCGTCCGGGTATCCATAAGGAAAGTTGAATGGAAGATTTGAACGTTGTCGATAGCATAAATAACGCCGGTTCATGGCTGGTGCGCAATCAGGCATTACTGCTGAGCTATGCCGTCAACATCGTCGCGGCTCTCGCGATTATTATTGTCGGCTTGATCGTGGCGCGCATTGTTTCCAATACTGTGAATCGCCTGATGCGGGCGCGGCATATCGATGCCACCGTTGCCGATTTTCTTTCTGCGCTGGTGCGCTATGCCGTTATTGCTTTTACGCTGATCGCCGCTCTGGGCCGCGTGGGCGTGCAAACCGCCTCGGTCATTGCCGTCCTCGGCGCCGCGGGTTTAGCTGTAGGTCTGGCGCTGCAGGGCTCGCTGTCTAACCTTGCCGCTGGCGTCCTGCTGGTGGTCTTCCGCCCATTTCGCGCCGGTGAATACGTTGACCTGGGCGGCATCGCGGGAACCGTGCTGAACGTGCAGATTTTTTCTACGACCCTGCGCAGCGCGGATGGCAAAATCGTGGTGGTGCCGAACGGTAAAATCATCGCCGGGAATATCATCAACTTCTCCCGCGAGCCGGTGCGCCGCAACGAATTTATCATTGGCGTGGCCTACGATGCTGATATTGATAAAGTGAAGCAACTGCTCACTAATATTATCGAATCGGATGAGCGTATCCTCAAAGATCGTGAAATGACCGTTCGTCTGAATGAACTGGGCGCGTCATCGGTGAACTACGTGGTACGCGTATGGAGTAAAAGTAGCGATCTGCAAAGCGTTTACTGGGATGTTCTGGAGCGCATTAAGCGCGACTTTGACGCCAACGGCATCGGCTTCCCGTATCCGCAGATGGATGTGCATGTGATTCGTCCGCAGGAAAAAACAGAGTAGTTTTCCCCTCCAAAAGGCCGGTATGCCCGGCCTTTTATTCGAACCTGATTATTAGATTGGCTTATCAATGATTAATGTTTTCAATTTCCTCTAATGATATTTGCGCGCTATATTCCCGGCATTGACTCTTTCAGTGGAAATCACTCCCCATGTTATCGTATTACTTTCAGGGCCTTGCTCTGGGAGCGGCCATGATTTTGCCGCTCGGCCCGCAAAACGCCTTTGTGATGAATCAGGGCATTCGCCGTCAGTACCATCTGATGATCGCGCTGCTGTGCGCCATCAGCGATCTGCTGCTGATTTGCGCCGGGATTTTTGGCGGCAGCGCGCTGCTGATGCAATCGCCGTGGCTGCTGGCGCTGGTGACCTGGGGCGGCGTCGCTTTTTTATTGTGGTACGGTTTTGGCGCGCTGAAAACGGCCTTTAGCAGCAATCTGGAGCTGGCCAGCGCGGAAGTGATGAAGCAAGGGCGCTGGAAAATTATCGTCACCATGCTGGCGGTGACCTGGCTGAATCCCCACGTTTATCTGGATACGTTTGTGGTGCTCGGAAGTCTCGGCGGGCAGCTGGCGATGGAGCCGAAGCGCTGGTTTGCCTTAGGCACCATCAGCGCATCGTTCTTGTGGTTCTTTGGCCTGGCTCTGCTGGCCGCCTGGCTGGCTCCGCGCCTGCGTACGGCGAAGGCGCAGCGCATTATCAACGTGTTGGTCGGTCTGGTGATGTGGGTCATTGCCTTCCAGCTGGCGAATGACGGCTTCGCCCATGTGCAGGCGCTGCTTAACTAAGCCTTGTCCGATGGACTTTCTCCGCGTAAGCGCTAAGCTTGCTGGCATGCGTCTGTGTATAGACGACCAATGTAATATGGAGAAACGACAGTGAAGTTAAAAGTCATGGCCCTGGCGGCGGCACTCGGATTTAGCGCAATGGCAGTTCAGGCAAACGAGTTGCCAAACGGCCCACATATCGTCACTTCAGGTACCGCCAGCGTCGCTGCGGTTCCTGATATCGCTACGCTGGCGATTGAAGTAAACGTCTCCGCGAAAGACGCGGCATCCGCTAAAAAACAGGCCGATGAGCGCGTGGCCCAGTATCTCTCCTTCCTGGAGAAGAGCGGCATTGCGAAGAAAGACATTAACTCAGCTAACCTGCGTACCCAGCCTGATTATGACTATCAGAACGGCAAAAGCATTCTCAAGGGCTATCGTGCGGTGCGTAGCGTTGAAGTGACGCTGCGCCAGCTGGATAAGCTCAACGGTCTGTTAGATGGGGCGCTTAAAGCCGGTCTGAATGAGATCCGTTCAGTCTCACTGGGCGTGGCGCAGCCGGACGCTTATAAAGATAAAGCGCGTAAAGCGGCGATTGATGATGCCATTCACCAGGCTCAGGAGCTGGCTACCGGCTTCCACGGCAAACTGGGGCCAGTCTATAGCGTTCGCTATCATGTCTCCAATTACCAGCCAAGCCCGATGGTGCGGATGATGAAGGCCGATGCGGCGCCGGTTTCTGCCCAGGAAACCTACGAGCAGGCAACCATTCAATTTGATGACCAGGTGGACGTGGTGTTTGAGCTGCAACCGACCCAGCCTGCGCCAGCACCTGCTGAACCGGCGAAACCCGCCGAACAACCCAAAGCGGCGCAGTAATCCCATCGCCCGGCCTTCGCGCCGGGCTTTTTCTGTGACTATCTGTAAAAGTGAGAGCGCGACAAAAGTCTTTTCCCTGAATGAGGTAAGGATATATCCCTGTTCGACTATGAGGTGAGCATGGATATCTTTATTTCGAAAAAAATGCGCAATTTCATTTTGTTGGCGCAGACTAACAACATCGCCAGAGCGGCGGAAAAAATCCATATGACCGCGTCTCCCTTCGGCAAAAGCATTGCTGCGCTCGAGGATCGGATAGGCTATACGCTATTTACCCGCAAAGATAACAGCATCAGCCTCAATAAAGCGGGGCAGGAGCTCTATCAGAAGCTGTTTCCCATTTATCAGCGCTTATCGGCCATCGATAACGAAATTCACTTTTCCGCGCGCCGCTCGCGCAACGTCGTCATTGGCATAGACAATACCTATCCGACGATTATTTTCGATCAGCTCATCAGCCTGGGCGATAAATACGATGGGGTGACCACCCAGGCCGTAGAGTTCAGCGAGAATGGGGTGATTGATAATCTGTTTGACCGTCAGCTCGATTTTATTATCTCACCGCAGCACGTTTCGGCCCGCGTGCAGGAGCTGGAAAATCTGACCATTAGCGAACTCGCGCCGCTGCGTCTTGGGTTTCTGGTTTCCCGCCGTTATGAAGATAGGCCGCCGCAGGAACTTTTACGTGAGCTGCCCTGGCTGCAGATGCGCTTCCAGAACCGGGCCAATTTTGAGGCAATGTTGGACGCGTATATGCGCCCCAGCGGGATCAACCCGACGATTATCTATCGTCCCTACAGCTTTATGGCCAAAATTAGCGCCGTAGAGCGGGGGCAGTTTTTGACGGTTATTCCTTACTTCGCCTGGCGTCTGGTCAACCCGGCGAAGCTGAAGTACTTCGATGCGCCCGGCAGCGCGATGTATATGCAGGAGTATCTCTATTCGCTGAAAAACCATCGCTATACCGCCACGATGCTTCAGCACATTACTGAGGATCGCGTCGGTACGGAGGACTAGCCGAGCATGGAGCCGTACTCAAGCAGATTACGATGCAGGTCGAACGCGTGGGCGAGGTCGTGATGAATATGCCCACCGGGCGCGTTATCCAGGTAGCGGTGTAAATAGTCCCGATAGAGCGGGTGCGCGCAGTTATCAATGATGACGCGGGCGCGTTGCAGCGGCGATAGCCCGCGCAGGTCGGCGATCCCCTGCTCGGTCACGATCACCTTTACGCTGTGCTCGCTGTGATCGACGTGGCTGCACATTGGCACGATAGTAGAGATTTTTCCCTCTTTGGCGATGGAGGGGGCCATAAAGATAGAGAGCCAGGCGTTGCGCTCAAAATCGCCGCTGCCGCCGATACCGTTCATCAGATTCACCCCGGCCACGTGCGTGGAATTAGCGTGGCCGTAGATATCAAACTCCAGCCCCACGTTGAGGGCGATAACCCCGAGGCGGCGGATAATTTCTGGATTATTGGAGATCTCCTGCGGGCGCAGGACAATACGGCTGGCGAAGAAATCCATGTTGTCGTAAATCTTGCGCAAAGCATCGGCGGATACCGTCAGGCTGGAGGCGCTGACGCCGGTAATTTTCCCGCTTTCCAGCAGATTAACCACCGACTCCTGTAATACCTCCGAATACATCATAAAAGCGGGAATATCCGGATTCTCACCCAGCCGCGCCATAACCGCGTTATTGATATTGCCCACGCCGCTTTGCAGCGGCAGAAATTCAGGCGGGATGCGTCCGCGAGCTATTTCTTCGAGCAGAAAGGTGACCACGTTATCGGCGATTTGCTGACACACGGGATTGACTTTATCAAGCGCATTGCCGGCGTCGGGCAGTTCGGTCTCCACGACCGCGACAATCTTTTGCGGATCGATTTGCACGTACCGACTGCCCACGCGATCCATCGCATGAAAGATGGCGATGCTGTTGCGCCGCGGCGGGGCGCCGGGGATGACGATATCAGCCAGCTCGGCGACGCGCGGATTGTGGTAGAGATTAAGCTCGATGATCACTTTCTTCGCCCGCAGCAGCCAGGTTGGCGCGTTGCCGATACCGCTGGTGAGCCAGACTCGTCCGTCCGGCGCGATAGCCGAGGCTTCGATCACCGCGACATCAATCTCGCCAAAGAAGCCGTAGTTGACCATTTGCGCCACTTCGCTCAGGTGCAGGTCGACAAACCTCACCTCCCCTTGGTTGATTTTTTGCCGCAGCCCGGAGGCGGTCTGATACGGTGCACGCCACGAGACGGCATCGGCCGCCGAGAGCGCATCATCGGCGGCGGCGCTGATGGAGGCGCCGGTCAGCAGGCGGATCTGGAAAGGCTGCTGCGCCTGATGTAATACACCGGCGCGGCGAGCGATGGCCGCGGGTAGCGCTTTAGGCGAACCGGCGGGCGTGAACCCGCTGAACGCAACCATCTGGTCATGCTGGATAATCTCCGCCGCTTCATCGGCGCTCATCCGTTTCATTTTATACTCCTTAACCCGGCGTGATTAATGGCCGACGAACTGAGGTTTACGCTTTTCCATAAACGCGCTCATGCCTTCCTGATAATCCTCGCTGTCGTAAACGGCGCGACGCATTCCCTGAATACGTTCAAACTCATCGGAATTCATGGTGTGCGCTTCGCCAAGCACGCGCAGCTCTTCCTTAATAACCGCGATCGCCAGCGGTGCTTTCTCGGAGATGTGGTGTGCCATCTGCAAGGTAAAATCCTCCAGTTCGTCGGCGTCCACCACGTGATTGAGAATACCGACCGCCAGCGCGCGCTGGGCGGTAATCGGCAGGGCGGTGAAAATCAGCTCTTTCACGATGTGAAAGCCGGCGTCGCGGGTCAGATTGTGAATGCCGACCAGGTTGTAGGGCACGCCGAGATTCACCGGCGTCATAGAGAACGTTGACGTGCTGGCGGCGATGATCAGATCGGAGCTCATGATCATCTCAAACGCGCCGCCCCAGACGCTTCCTTCGACCATGGAGATCACCGGTTTCGGATATTTTTGGATCATGCGGGTGATCTGACGCAGCGGATCGTCATAGGAGAGCGGATCGCGGCGGCCGCTGGGCAGTTCATGGATGTCATGGCCGGCGGAGAAGACTTTTGCGCCCCCGGGCGCGCGTAAAATAACGCAGCGTATTTCCGGCCGGTTGAGATCGCTCAGCGCCTGCATCAGATCGTCGATGAACACCTTGCTTAAGGCGTTGAGCTTGCGGCTATAGTTGAACTCAATGACCGCGACTTTCTGAATAATTTCGACATTAACATATTGATAAGACATAAATATCCTTTCACGCAAAGTAATGATTCTGGAGAAATTCGCTAATCTGCCGCAGGCCGGTGCGCGGCGAGAGGCCGTTGTTTTTCACCGCCTGTAGCGTCTGCTGGAAGTAGCGCTCGAAGTCGGTTCGGGCAAACAGCAGGTGCAGCGCCTCGGTTTCGGTCTGCTTTTGCAGCCACTCCAGCGCCTGGCGCTGGCGCAGTTTTTCAAGCTCTCCGCTGTCAGTCAGGGTTGTTTTGAAATCCAGAACAGCGAGCCAGACGGCTTCGATGCCGCTCCGCTCCAGCGCGCTACAGCTCAAAACGCGCGGCTGCCACGCGGCGTGCTTGCGGCGTAGAATATGCAGGGCGGATTCATACATATGCCGGGTGATGGCGACGCTGGCGCGATTCTCGCCATCATCTTTATTGATGACGACAATATCCGCCATCTCCATAATTCCTTTCTTGATGCCCTGCAGATCGTCACCGCCGCCGGCGATCTGCAGCGAGATAAAGCAGTCCACCAGGCGGGAGACTTCGGTTTCCGACTGACCGACGCCGACGGTTTCGACAATCACCACATCGTAGCCCGCCGCTTCGCACAGCAGTATCAGCTCCCGCGCGCGCAGGCTGGTGCCACCGAGATGGCCGCTTGAGGGCACCGGGCGGATAAAGGCCGAATCCGATCGCGCCAGGTCGATCATGCGCGTTTTGTCGCCAAGGATGCTGCCGCCGCTGACCGGGCTGCTCGGATCGACCGCGATCACCGCAACCCGCAGGCCATGTCGAATCAGCAGCATGCCGAAGGTTTCCAGAAAGGTACTCTTTCCAGCTCCCGGCGTGCCGGTGACGCCAAGGCGCAGGGTGTTGCCGGTGAAGGGCATAATCGCATCCAGCAGCTGGGCGCTCAGCGCCTGGTGGCGTGGATGCTGACTCTCTACCAGCGTCATGGCCTGGGCAAGCGTGGCCCGTTCGCCCAAACGTAATCGCCGAATGGCGTCGGTCAGGGTGGATAGGTTAATCATGATGCTGGCTAATCCGCGTCAGGACGTCACGCACGCTCTCCAGCATCGGCGTGCCGGGGCCGTAAATGGCGGCCACGCCGCGGGCCTGCAGAAAGGCGTAATCCTGCGGCGGGATGACGCCGCCGGCGATGACGCAGATATCTTCCCGCCCCCATTTTTTCAGCGCGGCGACCAGCTCGGGGATCAGGGTTTTGTGGCCTGCCGCCAGCGATGAGGCGCCAACCACGTGCACGTCGTTTTCTATCGCCAGACGAGCAATCTCTTCCGGCGTGGAAAACATCGGGCTCAGGTCAACATCGAAGCCGAGATCGGAATAGGCGCTGGCGATCACCTTGGCGCCGCGATCGTGCCCATCCTGGCCCATTTTGGCGATCAGAATGCGCGGTCGGCGGCCGTTATCCATCAGGAACCGTTCGGTTTGCGCAACAATGGCGTCAAATTCGCAGGCGGCTGTGTCTGACTGATGGTAGCTTTGCGCAATCACGCCTGTGACGCACTGGCTGGGTACCAGATAGCGGTCAAACGCCGCCTCCAGCGCGTCGGAGATTTCCCCCAGGGTGGCGCGAACGCGGGCGGCGTTTATCGCGGCGGCCAGCAGATTTTCATGATGCTGCGCGGCGTGGGTGAGGGCGTTCAGCGCGGCTTTTACCGTCACATCGTCACGCTGAGCGCGAATTTTTTCCAGCGAGGCGATCTGCTCGTTGCGCACCTTGACGTTGTCGATCTCCAGCACCGCTGTTTTATCCTCTTTTTCCAGCTTGTACTTATTAACGCCGACGATGACGCGCTTGCCCTGATCGATCAGCGATTGTTCGCGGGCGGAGGCCTCTTCGATCATCCGTTTCGGCAGTCCGGCTTCGATCGCCTTAGCCATTCCACCCGCCTCGGCGATCTGTTGAATAATGGCCCGCGCCTCCTTGACGATGCGATCGGTCAGCGACTCCACGTAATACGATCCGGCCAGCGGATCCACGGTGCGGCAGATCTCCGACTCCTCCTGAATGATGATCTGCGTATTACGCGCGATGCGGGCGGAAAAGTCGGTCGGCAGGCCGAGCGCCTCGTCAAAGGCGTTGGTGTGCAGCGACTGGGTGCCGCCAAGCGTGGCGCCGAGCGCTTCGATGGTGGTACGGATCACGTTGTTATACGGATCTTGCTCGGTGAGGCTCCAGCCGGAGGTCTGGCAATGGGTGCGCAGGGCTAAGGATTTCGGATTGGTGGCGCCGAAGCCGCTTACCGCTTCGCTCCACAGATAGCGGGCGGCGCGCAGCATCGCAACGTTCATAAACAGATCCATGCCGATGCCGAAGAAAAACGACAGGCGCGGCGCGAAGTCGTCAATTTTCAGCCCGGCGGAGAGCGCGGCCTTGATATATTCGATACCGTCCGCCAGCGTAAAGGCCACCTGCTGCACGCAGTTAGCTCCCGCTTCACCCATGTGGTAGCCGCTGATGCTGATGGTGTTAAAGCGCGGCATATTGCCCGAACACCAGGCGATGATGTCGGCGATAATGCGCATTGAGGGTTTTGGCGGGTAAATATAGGTATTCCGGCATAGATACTCTTTCAGAATATCGTTCTGGATTGTCCCGGTGAGCTGTTCCGGCGCAACCCCTTGTTCTTCCGCCGCGACGATATAAAACGCCATCACCGGCAGCACCGCGCCGTTCATGGTCATCGACACGGACATCTTATCCAGCGGGATCCGATCGAACAGAATTTTCATATCTTCGACGGTATCGATCGCCACGCCCGCTTTACCGACGTCGCCCGCCACGCGTGGGTTATCGGAGTCATAGCCCCGGTGAGTGGCGAGGTCGAAGGCGACGGAAAGTCCTTTCTGCCCGGCCGCGAGGTTGCGGAGATAGAAGGCGTTGGACTCTTTGGCGGTAGAGAAACCGGCGTACTGGCGGATGGTCCACGGCTGCGCGGTGTACATGGTGGCGCGCGGGCCGCGAACGTAAGGCGGCAGACCGGGCAGGGTGCCGGTCACTTCCAGATTATCAAGATCGGCTTTGGTATACAGCGGCTTAACGGCGATGCCCTCTGCCGTCTGTTTGATCAGGTCGTCGACGGTTTTTTCCCGCCGGCTAAGCTCTTTGTTGGCGAGCGTTTGCCACTCCTGCAACTCAGACATGTTGTGCTCCGTATTCGCAATAAAATGGGGTATTGCGAATACGGTGAGCTTTTTCATCGGCCCTGTCGCCAGCAAAAAACAGCCATCGATGCGTCGTTTTTTGCCGGATAAAATGTTTTATTTTGTGATGTATTTCAAAGATATGAGCAAAGAATGGTGGGGCACGCGGGCCGGAGGGCTCCGGCCTGCTTGCGGGGGTTAATCTTGCCTCAACACCTTGTGGCCGTAATCGATCAGCGCATCGGTCACCCGGCGCATCATGCGGCTTTCCGGCGCAAAACGGTGCCAGTAGAGCATCCGGCGCTGGAACAGGCCCGGCGTGAGGTTGATAAGCTCGCCGCTGTTCAGCTCTCTTTCAATTTGCAGATGCGGGATCATACAGCAGGTCGTTCCCTGGCGGGCCAGCTGCACGAAGGCTTCAGAAGAGTTGACGATATGGCAGGGCACGCTGCCCGGGGGTAAATCGAAGTTCTGCTGCAAAAAGGCCTGATGCATATCATCGAGATGATCGAATGCCACCACCGGTGCTTTCAGCAGCGCCGAGCGGGTCACTCCATTAGGGAAATAGCGTTGGGCAAACTCCTTCGAGGCGACGAACAGGTAGTCGAGGGCGCCGAGCTGATCGACCAGACAGCTTGGCAATGCCTGCGGCTGGATACTGACCGCGCCGACCACTTCGCCGCGGCGCAGGCGTTCCTGGGTCCGGGTCTCGTCTTCCACCTGCAGATTCAGGCGAATCGGGGAGTCCGAAAGCACGCTGGAAAGCGCGGGCAGCAGCCAGGTGGCCAGACTGTCGGCGTTGACCGCCAGCGATAGCAGCAGCGGCGTGGAGCCGGTTTGCTCATCGCCCAGCCACTCCTCTTCCAGCAGCTCAACCTGACGCAGCAGGGCCAGCAGCTTTTGCCCCTGTTCGGTAGGACGCGGCGGTACGGTTCGCACCAGCAGCGGCTGTCCAAACATGTTTTCCAGCTGTTTGATGCGCTGAGAGACGGCGGACTGCGTAATACAAAGCTTCTGCGCGGCGCGCTCAAACCCTCGTTCCCTGATTACCGCGTCCAGCGCCTGTAGTGTTCTGTAGTCCGGTCGTTTCATTGCTCTGGCGTGCCCCCTAATACTTTTCGTTAACTCGCACTATGACATAAATTTGTTTTTGATGAAGATGAAAAATTGGCGACTGCGTTGTGTGATCGCCGTCGCAGGGACAATGGCCCCCCTGATGTTCTATAATGCGCCACAGGAATTCACATCTCGGACCATAATCATGACGCAAGATGAACTGAAAAAAGCGGTAGGCTGGGCGGCATTGCAGTATGTACAACCGGGCACTATCGTTGGGGTCGGCACGGGCTCCACGGCGGCGCATTTTATTGATGCGCTGGGTACCATGAAAGGGCAGATTGAAGGAGCGGTTTCCAGCTCTGACGCCTCTACTGAAAAACTGAAAAGCCTCGGTATTACGGTTTTTGATCTGAACAGCGTTGACCGTCTTGGTATTTATGTGGACGGCGCAGATGAAATCAACGGCCACATGCAGATGATTAAGGGCGGCGGCGCCGCGCTGACGCGCGAGAAAATTATCGCCTCGGTCGCCGATAAATTTATCTGCATCGCCGATGCTTCCAAGCAGGTGGATATTCTAGGTAAATTCCCACTGCCGGTAGAGGTGATTCCGATGGCGCGCAGCGCCGTAGCGCGTCAGCTGGTTAAGCTGGGCGGCCGTCCGGAGTATCGTCAGGGCGTCGTGACCGATAACGGTAACGTGATCCTCGATGTGTTTGGTCTGGAAATTCTGGACGCTATTGCGCTGGAAAATACCATTAACGGTATTCCGGGCGTCGTGACCGTCGGCCTGTTTGCGAATCGTGGTGCGGATGTCGCGCTGATTGGTACCGCTGATGGTGTAAAAACTATCACTAAATAGTCTGATCCGAGGGAGCGAATCGCTCCCTCGCAAATATTTTTTCTCCAGGCCTATTTTGGTGACTTCTGTCACATTTATGCGCCTTGTCTCAGTAACAATCTACCTTTCTTTTACTTTCTGGTGTTTTGTCCTGCTATTTCCCGCTGATTGATATTTCTTCAGGATGCCGACGCAAACGTTCATATTGCCGCAATAGTTTTTTTTGATATGTTGCTGAGAAGAACTTTCGTTCCGCACGACATCAGTTAAGACAAAAACAGGACGGGGAAATGGCTAAGGTATCACTGGAAAAAGACAAGATTAAATTTCTGCTGGTTGAAGGTGTGCACCAAAAAGCGGTGGACAGCCTCCGCGCAGCGGGCTACACCAATATCGAATTTCATAAAGGCGCGCTGGATAGCGAAGATCTGAAAGCGTCCATCCGTGATGCCCATTTTATCGGCCTGCGTTCCCGTACTCATCTGACGGAAGAGATCTTCGCGGCGGCGGAGAAGCTGGTTGCGGTCGGTTGCTTCTGTATCGGCACCAACCAGGTTGATTTAAACGCGGCGGCAAAACGCGGTATCCCGGTGTTTAACGCCCCGTTCTCCAATACCCGTTCCGTTGCTGAACTGGTAATCGGCGAGCTGCTGCTTATGCTGCGCGGCGTACCGGCGGCAAACGCTAAAGCGCACCGCGGCGTATGGAACAAGCTGGCGGTCGGCAGCTTTGAAGCGCGTGGCAAAAAGCTGGGTATCATCGGCTATGGTCATATCGGCACGCAGTTGGGTATTCTGGCTGAATCGCTGGGGATGCACGTCTATTTTTATGATATCGAAAGCAAACTGCCGTTAGGTAACGCCACCCAGGTTCAGCATCTCTCTGATTTGTTGAACATGAGCGATGTGGTGAGCCTGCACGTGCCGGAAAACGCCTCGACGAAGAATATGATCGGCGCGGAAGAGCTGGCGCTGATGAAGCCCGGCGCGCTGCTGATCAACGCCTCCCGCGGCACCGTGGTGGATATCCCGGCGCTGTGCGATGCGCTTGCGAGCAAGCACCTGGCGGGCGCGGCGATCGACGTATTCCCGACCGAGCCGGCGACCAACAGCGATCCGTTCAACTCTCCGCTCTGTGAGTTCGACAACGTTATCCTGACCCCGCACATTGGCGGCTCCACTCAGGAAGCGCAGGAGAACATCGGTCTGGAAGTGGCGGGCAAGCTGGCGAAATACTCGGATAACGGTTCAACGCTCTCCGCGGTTAACTTCCCGGAAGTGTCTCTGCCGCTGCACGGCGGGCGCCGTCTGCTGCACATCCATGAAAACCGTCCGGGCGTTCTGACCGCGCTTAACCAGATTTTCGCGGCCCAGGGTATTAACATCGCGGCGCAGTATCTGCAGACCACTCCGCAAATGGGCTACGTGGTGATTGATATCGAAGCCGAAGAAGATGTCGCGCAGAGCGCGCTGCAGGCGATGAAGGCTATTCCTGGCACCATCCGCGCCCGTCTGCTGTTCTAACTCCTTTTTTGCCAGCGGGCAGGTCATCGACCTGCCCCTTGTCTCCTGATAGACCCTTCTGCCATTTCCCGTCACCACCCAAACGCTTTGCGAGGTCTGCCGCAAACGGCGATTAAAACCGTCGGAGGTCGTTGTGCCTGAAAGAAAGGGATTTACGATAAAGACTCAGCGTGGGGCTGAAACGGGAAAGCCCCTACCAAGGCAGGGGCTCTAAAAGGAAAGGGACGATGATGAGACTCTTCATCATGCTGCTTATCCTGTTAATCATCGCCTGGCCAGCATATTAACTGAGAGAATGCAGGAGGGAGGTTCGCCTCCCTCACCCTTTACCCAGGAATTTAGGTGAAAAAAACAGCAATGTCAATTGTTCGGGCGTTTTACCAGAGCCAGGTTTTTGACGGCGTGATGACCGCTGGCAGCGGGATATCCCACTGCTCCGTCGGTAGCGCGTCGACCTGCTGGCAATCATGCGCGTAGCCGACCGGCTGCAGGCGATGCCGCCGCCAGTTTTGCAGCGTCCGGTCGTAAAATCCGCCGCCCATACCCAGACGCTGTCCGGCGGCATCAAACGCGACCAGCGGCGTTACCAGTACATCCAGCCGGCTAAGCGGGAGGACATCGCGCACGTCGAGCTTCGGTTCGCGGATTTTCAGACGATTCACCACCAGATCGCTGCTTGGGTGGTAGTGCAGAAACAGAAGATTGCCGGGGCTGAACGGATGAAGCACGGGGAGATACACCCGTTTGCCCGCCCGCCAGAGCTGATCAATCAGCGGCCGCGTATCCAGCTCGCCGTCAAACGAAAGAAATACCGCGACCGTCTGCGCGAGCAGAACCGGCGTATACGCCATCATTCTGTCCGCCGCCTGGAGGGCGAACTGGGTTTGCTGCTCCGGCGTTAGCGCGCGTCGGCGCTGGCGGATCTGCTGACGAATTTGCTGCCTGGTATAGGGGGGATCTGACAGTAGAGTCATACCTGAGTCTCATCGGTAAGCAAACGATACAAACAGGCGTAGTTTAATACACGACGGCAAAAGCCGAAAATTAACTTAAGGGGGATGAAACGAAAAAGAAGGGAATCTCCGAGATGCCGCCGCAGGCTGTAACCCTTGAACCCTTGGTTCAAGGTGAATGTGTCGTCACAGTTTTAAGGCTTCTCGGACGGGCCGAGCATGCTCACCAACCGTGGAGCGCCACATTCTTGTGGTATGAAATATCGGCTCAGGGGACTGGCCCGCTTGCAAACATCTCAGAGAAATTTTGTTCTTGCGATTACTCTAACACAGTTAAATGCAAAGTGTTATTCAAACTTCTGCCCGGGTCTTTCGCTTATGCGACCTTGCTCAAGCAATGCTTGTTCGATGGTCTGCTGAAGCATCCGAATACGCTGCTCCATGCTGGCGGCGTAGTCGCGGGTTTTCGCTTTTTCCTGAGTCAACTCATAGCTGATGTTCAACGCGGCGATGAAGACCAGCTGCTCAGTATTTGTGACTCTAGTGCGTTCTTTTAAATCTTGCAACCGCTGATTCAGGTCGTCAGCTGCCTGGTTTAAGGCATCCCTTTGTTCAGGCGGGCAATTCACTCGTAGTGAACGGCCAAAAATTTGGAGATCTACGGGTTGTGCAGACATGCCACCTTCCTGCTGATTGACTGCGCGGCCTTCACGCCCTGGGAGGGTCTGCGAAGGGGCGACACTATAGCTACCCTGGTTTTAAGATACAAGCCCTATTCTGGTTCACCAGGGTCCAAAGTGGTAGCATATCATGAATATTCCTCCCAACGATGACGAATGCGCATGTCTATACAGAACGAAATGCCTGGCTATAACGATGTAGACCAGTTACTGAACCAACAAGGGGTGGGATTAACCCCTGCCGAAATGCACGGTTTGATCAGCGGGATCCTGTGCGGCGGCAACAAAGACAGCAGCTGGCAGCCGTTGGTGCACGATCTGACCAACGAAGGTCTGGCCTTTGGCCATGAGCTGGCGCAGTCGCTGCGTAACATGCATTCCGCCACTAGCGATTCGCTGGAGGACGACGGCTTCTTATTTCAGCTCTACCTGCCGGATGGCGATGCGGTGAGCGTGTTCGATCGCGCTGATGCTCTGGCGGGTTGGGTAAACCATTTCCTGCTTGGACTGGGCGTGACGCAGCCCAAGCTGGATAAAGTGAAAGACGAAACCGGCGAAGCCATCGACGACCTGCGCAATATTGCCCAGCTTGGGTATGACGAAGACGAGGATCAGGAAGAACTCGAAATGTCTCTGGAGGAGATTATCGAATACGTACGCGTTGCCGCGCTACTGTGTCACGACACCTTCTCTCTCCAGAAACCCACCGCGCCGGAAGTGCAAAAGCCGACGCTACATTAATAAATTCATTAAATCGTTCAGGGGGCGTCATGACTCAGCAGGAATTTCTCTCTCGTCGCCAGGCTCTACTGGCGCAGATGCAACCGGGCAGCGCAGCGCTCATTTTCGCCGCGCCGGAAGCGGTACGCAGCGCAGATTCGGAATATCCCTACCGGCAGAGCAGCGATTTTTGGTATTTCACCGGCTTTAATGAGCCCGAAGCGCTGCTGGTATTGATTAAAAGCGATGAGACGCACAACCACAGCGTGTTGTTTAACCGCGTGCGCGACCTGACCGCTGAAATCTGGTTTGGCCGTCGCCTTGGGCAGGAAGCTGCCCCCGAGAAGCTGGGCGTCGATCGCGCGCTGGCATTTAGTGAAATCAATCAGCAGCTGTTCCAGCTCCTTAACGGCCTCGACGCTATCTACTTTGCGCAGGGCGAATATGCCTACGCCGACGAAATCGTGTTTAACGCGCTGGAAAAACTACGCAAAGGCGTGCGGCAGAATCTACAGGCGCCGAACTCGGTCATTGACTGGCGGCCGCTGGTGCATGAGATGCGCTTGTTTAAGTCGCCAGAAGAGCTGGCGGTGATGCGCCGCGCAGGCGAGATTTCCGCCCTTGCGCATACCCGTGCGATGGAAAAATGCCGCCCGGGGATGTTTGAATATCATCTGGAAGGCGAGATCCTCCACGAGTTCAACCGCCACGGCGCGCGCTTCCCTTCTTATAACACCATCGTGGGCGGCGGCGAAAATGGCTGCATCCTGCACTACACCGAAAACGAATGCGAGCTGCGCGACGGCGATCTGGTGCTGATTGACGCAGGCTGCGAATACCGCGGCTACGCGGGCGATATCACCCGAACCTTCCCGGTTAACGGCAAGTTCAGCCCGGCGCAGCGCGAGATTTACGACATCGTCCTTGAATCTCTGGAAACCTCGTTGAAGCTCTATCGCCCCGGAACCTCGATCAACGAGGTTAACCAGCAGGTGGTGCGGATTATGATTACCGGCCTGGTGCGTCTGGGGATCCTGAAAGGCGAAATTGATGAGCTGATTGCTAATAACGCCCATCGTCCTTTCTTTATGCATGGCCTGAGCCACTGGCTGGGTCTCGACGTGCATGATGTCGGCAGCTATGACATCGACCGCTCGCGTATTCTCGAACCGGGAATGGTGTTGACCGTTGAGCCTGGGCTGTATATCGCCACGGATGCCGACGTTCCGGCCCAGTACCGCGGCATCGGCATTCGTATTGAAGACGACATCGTCATTACTGAGGACGGCAACGAGAATCTCACCGCCGGGGTAGTGAAAAAGGCTGATGATATTGAGGCGCTGATGGCGGCGGCGCGCCAGCTATGAGCGTCCTGATCGTTGGCGGCGGAATGACCGGCGCGACGCTGGCGTTAGCGATATCTCGCTTAACCGGCGGTACGCTGCCCGTGCATCTGGTTGAAGCATCCGCGCCGGAATCCGCGCAGCATCCGGGTTTTGACGCCCGCGCCATCGCCCTGGCTGCTGGTACCTGCCAGCAGCTGGCGCGCGTGGATATCTGGCAAGAGATAGCCGACTGCGCCACGGCCATTCAGCGCGTGCATGTTAGCGACCGCGGCCATGCGGGGTTTGTCACCCTCGAGGCTGAGGACTATGGGCTGGCGGCGCTGGGTCAGGTGGTTGAGTTGCACGATGTCGGCCAGCGCCTGTTTGCGCAACTGCGCAAAGCGCCGGGCGTGACGCTGCACTGCCCTGCCAGGGTGGAAAATGTCAGCCGCAGCGAAGAGAGCGTGAGCTTGCAGCTGGATAACGGCGAAACGCTCAGCGGTAAGCTGCTGGTCGCCGCCGACGGTTCGCGCTCCACTCTGGGAGCCCGCTGCGGTATCAGCTGGCAGCAACAACCCTATGAACAGCTGGCGATTATCGCCAACGTCAGTACCGCTCAGCCGCATAGCGGGCGCGCGTTTGAACGCTTTACCCCACACGGTCCGCTGGCGATGCTGCCTATGTCGCAGGGCCGCTGCTCGCTGGTGTGGTGCCATCCGCAATCGCGGCATGAAGCGGTTCTGAGCTGGTCTGACGAACGCTTTTGTCACGAGCTTCAGCAGGCGTTTGGCTGGCGTCTTGGCCGGATCGTCCAGGCCGGAAAGCGCAGCGTCTATCCGCTGTCGCTGACCTCGGCTACCCGCACGGTTGCGCATCGTCTGGCATTGGTCGGCAATGCGGCGCAAACGCTGCATCCTATCGCCGGACAGGGGTTTAACCTCGGTCTGCGGGATGTGATGAGCCTGGCGGAAATGCTGGCGCAGGCGCATGCTGACGGAGAGGATCCGGGTAGCTATCCGCTTTTATGTCGCTATCAGGCCCGGCGCGCCGAAGATAAGGCCGCCACCATCGGCGTGACCGACGGGCTGGTGCATCTGTTCGCCAATCGCTGGGCGCCGCTGGTGATGGGGCGCAATCTGGGCCTGATGGCGATGGAATTATTTACCCCGGCGCGCGATGCGCTGGCGCAGCGTACCCTCGGTTGGGTCCCCCGTTAAGGAGTGAAACGTGCAAAGTGTTGATGTCGCTATTGTTGGCGGTGGAATGGTAGGACTGGCCGTTGCCTGCGGTTTACAGGGCAGCGGGCTGCGCGTTGCGGTGCTCGAACAGGCCGCGCCTCAGCCTTTGAGCGAGGATGCGCCGCCGGCGCTGCGGGTGTCGGCGATTAACGCCGCCAGCGAGAAGCTGCTGAACAAACTGGGCGTCTGGCAGGATATTATCGCCCAGCGCGCCAGCTGCTACCACGGTATGGAAGTGTGGGACAAAGACAGTTTTGGCCGCATCAGCTTTGATGACCAGAGCATGGGTTTTAGTCACCTTGGGTATATTATTGAAAACGCCGTGGTTCACCATGCCCTGTGGCAAAAAGCACAGCGCTGTGCAGACGTCACCCTGCTGGCTCCGGCGCAGCTGCAGCAGGTCGCGTGGGGGGAGAACGAGGCCTTTCTTAGCCTGCAGGACGGCAACATGTTAACCGCCCGGCTGGTGGTTGGCGCCGACGGGGCCAATTCGTGGCTGCGCAATAAAGCCGATATTCCGCTGACCTACTGGGATTATCACCATCATGCGCTGGTTGCCACTATTCGCACCGAAGAGCCGCACGAAGCGGTGGCGCGTCAGGCGTTTCACGGTGAAGGGATCCTCGCGTTCCTGCCGCTGAGCGATCCGCACCTTTGCTCTATTGTCTGGTCGCTCTCTCCTGAAGAGGCGGAGCGGATGCGGGCGGCGGACGATGCCGCTTTCAATCAGGCGCTGAATATTGCCTTCGATAACCGCCTCGGCTTATGCGCCGTGGAGAGCGAGCGCCAGGTCTTCCCGCTCACCGGCCGCTATGCGCGTCAGTTTGCCGCCCATCGTCTGGCGCTGGTCGGCGATGCCGCCCATACCATTCATCCGCTGGCGGGGCAGGGCGTTAATCTTGGCTTTATGGATGCCGCCGAGCTGATCGACGAACTGAAGCGCCTGCACGCGCAGGGCAAGGACATCGGCCAGCATCTGTATCTGCGTCGCTATGAACGCAGCCGCAAGCATAGCGCCGCGGTGATGCTGGCGGGGATGCAGGGTTTTCGCGACATGTTCTCCGGCAGCCATCCTGCGAAAAAGCTGCTGCGGGATATCGGCCTTAAGCTGGCGGATACATTGCCCGGCGTGAAGCCGCAGCTTATTCGTCAGGCGATGGGGCTCCACGACCTGCCTGCCTGGTTACGTTAAGTACATCACACTTCTCTCACCCGGCCTCGCGCCGGGTTTTCTCCTCTCATTTGAAATAATCTAATTTCACCTCGTTTTTCGCATTAGTTTTATTAATGTTACCTTTTTTTTGTTATAGAAATTAGGCTCATCATTTCGCAGAAAATATCATCATGCGCTGCTTTTTCACTTTATTAGTTTAATTTTATGCGGTTTAACCCGCTTTATTGCAGCCGAAAACTCTGTAGTCTCTTTAGCTGATTTTAGTCATAAGCTAATGTGATGTCCTGACCAGGCTTATGGTTTAGTGTGGATATCGGTGGTAAGTTCAGGCCAAAGAGAACGTTTGCGTCAGCGTCCGTTAGCGATGCCGGCGGCGTTTTTCGCGGCGCAAAAACGCCAGAAATAGTGGCTGGTTCCGTTTTATTCGATGAGGAAAAGATGGCTCAACAGACTCCGTTGTTTGAACAACACACGCTATGCGGCGCGCGCATGGTGGATTTCCATGGCTGGATGATGCCGCTGCATTACGGATCCCAGATTGATGAGCATCATGCGGTGCGCGGCGATGCCGGAATGTTCGATGTGTCGCACATGACCATTGTCGATTTCCACGGCAGCCGAATCCGCGAGTTTCTGCGCTATTTGCTGGCTAACGACGTAGCGAAGCTCACCGTGCCAGGTAAAGCGCTCTATAGCGGCATGCTGACCGCCTCCGGCGGCGTCATTGATGACCTGATTGTTTATTTCCTTTCTGAAGACTATTTCCGCCTCGTTGTTAACTCCGCCACCCGTGAAAAAGATCTCGCCTGGATCACCGAGCAGTCTGAATCTTATGGTCTTGAGATAACCGTGCGCGACGATCTTTCCCTGATCGCAGTCCAGGGGCCTAGGGCGAAAGAGAAAGCGGCGACGCTGTTTACCGATGCGCAGCGTCAGGCCGTGGAAGGCATGAAGCCGTTCTTTGGCGTGCAGGCTGGCGATCTGTTTATTGCGACCACCGGTTATACCGGCGAAGCGGGCTATGAAATCGCGCTGCCGAACGAGCAGGCGGTAGATTTCTGGCGCGGCCTGCTCGATGCGGGCGTTAAGCCATGCGGCCTCGGCGCGCGTGATACGCTGCGCCTGGAAGCGGGCATGAATCTTTACGGCCAGGAGATGGACGAAGGCGTCTCTCCGCTGGCGGCTAATATGGGCTGGACCATTGCCTGGGAACCGGCTGACCGTGATTTTATCGGGCGTGAAGCGCTGGAAATGCAGCGTGAAAAAGGCACCGAGCAACTGGTGGGCCTGGTGATGACCGAGAAAGGCGTTCTGCGCGGCGGCCTGCCGGTGCGCTTTAGCGATGCCGACGGCAATCAGAAAGAAGGCATTATCACCAGCGGCACCTTCTCCCCGACGCTGGGCTACAGTATTGCGTTAGCGCGCGTACCGGAAGGCATCGGTGAAACCGCCGTAGTGCAGATTCGCAACCGCGAAATGCCGGTCAAAGTGACTAAACCTGTTTTTGTACGCAACGGCAAAGCCGTGGTGTGATTTCCCTTTTGGAGATGAATTGATGAGCAACGTACCAGCAGAACTGAATTACAGCAAAGAACATGAATGGCTGCGTAAAGAAGCGGACGGCACTTATACCGTTGGTATCACCGAGCACGCGCAAGAGCTGCTTGGCGATATGGTTTTCGTAGACCTGCCGGAAGTGGGCGCCGTCGTTGAAGCGGGCGCAGACTGCGCGGTTGCCGAATCCGTCAAAGCGGCTTCCGATATCTACGCGCCGATCAGCGGCGAAATCGTTGCCGTCAATGACGAGCTGAACGACTCCCCTGAGCTGGTCAACAGCGAGCCGTACGCCGGCGGCTGGATCTTTAAAATCAAAGCCAGCGACGAAGCTCAGGTTGCCGCGCTGCTGGATGCGACCGCATACGAAGCTCTGTTAGAAGACGAATAAATACGCTTCATCCTTCACGCTGCAGGGGCGTTGGCTTCCTGCTACGCCAATGATTTTGCGTATTCTGGCCCGGTAAGCATCAGTGCTCGCCGGGCAAACCAGTCAGACAATCACGATTCACCGCACGTTCAGGAACCATCGCTCATGACCCAGACTTTAGGCCAGCTTGAAAACCGTGACGCCTTTATTGAACGTCACATCGGCCCGGACGCCTTGCAGCAGCAGGAGATGCTGAAAACCGTTGGCGCCGATTCGCTTAACGCCCTGATTGGCCAGATTGTGCCGCAGGATATCCAGCTGGCGACGCCGCCGCAGGTGGGCGAGGCAACCACGGAATTCGCCGCGCTGGCGGAACTCAAGGCGATTGCCGGTCGTAACAAGCGCTTCAAGTCGTACATTGGCATGGGCTACACCGCCGTGCAGCTGCCGCCGGTGATTCAGCGCAACATGCTGGAAAACCCGGGCTGGTATACCGCCTATACGCCTTATCAGCCGGAGGTTTCTCAGGGCCGTCTGGAATCGCTGCTGAACTTCCAGCAGGTGACCCTCGACCTGACCGGTCTCGATATCGCCTCGGCCTCGCTGCTGGACGAAGCCACCGCCGCCGCGGAGGCGATGGCGATGGCCAAACGCGTAAGCAAACTGAAAAACGCCAACCGTTTCTTCGTCGCCGCCGACGTTCACCCGCAGACTCTGGACGTGGTGCGCACCCGCGCGGAGACCTTCGGTTTCGATGTGATTGTCGATGATGCGGAAAAAGCGCTCGACCATCAGGACGTCTTCGGCGTACTGCTGCAGCAGGTGGGCACCACCGGCGAGGTTCACGATTACAGCAAACTGATTGCTGACCTGAAAGCGCGCAAAGTGATTGTCAGCGTCGCCGCCGATTTTATGGCGCTGGTTCTGCTGACCGCCCCGGGCAAGCAGGGCGCGGACATCGTTTTTGGCTCCGCCCAGCGCTTCGGCGTACCGATGGGCTACGGCGGCCCGCACGCGGCTTTCTTTGCCGCCAAAGATGAATTTAAACGCTCCATGCCGGGCCGTATTATCGGCGTATCGAAAGATGCGGCGGGCAATACCGCGCTGCGCATGGCGATGCAGACGCGCGAGCAGCATATTCGCCGCGAGAAAGCGAACTCCAATATCTGTACTTCTCAGGTGCTGCTGGCCAATATTGCCAGCCTGTACGCGGTATTCCACGGTCCGGCTGGCCTGAAGCGTATCGCCAGCCGTATTCACCGTCTGACCGATATTCTGGCCGATGGTCTGCAGAAAAAAGGCCTTAAGCTCCGCCATGCGCACTACTTCGATACCCTGTGCGTTGAGGTTGCCGATAAAGCCGCTGTGCTGGCGCGGGCGGAAGCGCTGCGCATTAACCTGCGCAGCGATATTCATCATGCCGTCGGGATCACCCTTGACGAAACCACCACGCGTGAAGACGTCCTGAATCTGTTCCGCGCCATCATTGGCGACGATCATGGCCTGGACATCGATACCCTGGATAAAGACGTGGCCCTCGATAGCCGCTCGCTCCCCGCCAGCATGCTGCGCGACGATGCGATCCTTACTCATCCGGTGTTTAACCGCTACCACAGCGAAACCGAGATGATGCGCTATATGCATGCGCTGGAGCGTAAGGATCTGGCGCTCAACCAGGCGATGATCCCGCTGGGCTCCTGCACCATGAAGCTGAATGCCGCCGCCGAGATGATCCCTATCACCTGGCCGGAATTCGCCGAACTGCATCCGTTCTGCCCGGTCGATCAGGCTGAAGGCTATCATCAGATGATCGCTCAGCTCTCCGACTGGCTGGTTAAGCTGACCGGCTATGATGCGGTCTGCATGCAGCCGAACTCCGGCGCGCAGGGCGAATACGCGGGCCTGCTGGCAATTCGTCATTACCACGAAAGCCGCAACGAGGGGCATCGCGATATCTGCCTGATCCCAAGCTCTGCGCACGGCACCAATCCGGCTTCCGCGCAGATGGCGGGAATGCAGGTGGTAGTGGTGGCCTGCGATAAAAACGGCAATATCGATCTGGCGGATCTGCGGGCGAAAGCCGAGCAGCATGCGGCGAACCTCTCCTGCATCATGGTGACCTATCCGTCCACCCACGGCGTTTACGAAGAGACCATTCGCGAAGTGTGCGAAGTGGTGCATCAGTTTGGCGGCCAGGTTTATCTCGATGGCGCGAACATGAACGCCCAGGTTGGCATTACCTCTCCGGGCTTTATCGGCGCGGACGTCTCGCACCTCAACCTGCATAAAACCTTCTGCATTCCGCACGGCGGCGGCGGCCCGGGTATGGGGCCGATCGGCGTGAAATCGCACCTCGCGCCGTTTGTACCGGGCCACAGCGTGGTGCAAATTGAAGGCATGCTGACCCGCCAGGGCGCGGTTTCCGCTGCGCCGTTCGGCAGCGCCTCCATTCTGCCGATTAGCTGGATGTATATCCGTATGATGGGCGCAGAAGGGCTGAAACAGGCGAGCCAGATGGCGATTCTGAACGCCAACTACATAGCTACACGGCTGAAAGACGCGTTCCCGGTGCTGTATACCGGCCGCGACGGTCGCGTGGCGCACGAATGCATTCTGGATATTCGTCCGCTGAAAGAAGAGACCGGCATCAGCGAGCTGGATATCGCTAAGCGACTGATTGATTTTGGTTTCCATGCACCAACCATGTCCTTCCCGGTTGCCGGTACGCTGATGGTTGAACCAACCGAATCGGAAAGCAAAGTGGAGCTGGACCGCTTTATCGATGCGATGCTGGCGATTCGCGGCGAGATCGACCGCGTGAAAGCCGGCGAGTGGCCGCTGGAGGATAACCCACTGGTGAACGCGCCGCATACCCAGGGTGAACTGGTGAGCGAGTGGAACCATCCGTACGCCCGCGAACTGGCGGTCTTCCCGGCAGGGCTGAACAACAAATACTGGCCGACCGTTAAGCGTCTGGACGATGTTTACGGCGACCGTAACCTGTTCTGCTCCTGCGTACCGATGAGCGAATACCAGTAATCTGCTGATTAGACTATCTTTTAAAGGCGCTGCGGCGCCTTTATTTTTTGGGAGAATGGCATGACGATAGCACTGGTAACGGGCGGCAGCCGGGGAATAGGTAAAGCGACGGCGCTGCTGCTGGCGCAGGAAGGTTATACCGTGGCGGTGAATTACCACCAGAATAGCGCCGCCGCGATCGGCGTGGTGAACGAGATTATCGCCAGCGGCGGCAAAGCCGTTGCGCTACGGGCGGACGTCAGCGATGAAGCGCAGGTGATGGCGATGTTTGCCTCGATCGACCGTCTCGGCGAACCGCTCTCCGCACTGGTCAATAACGCCGGGATTTTATTTACCCAAGGGACGATTGAAAGCCTTAGCGCCGAACGGATTAACCGGGTGCTGGCCACCAATGTGACCGGTTACTTCCTCTGCTGCCGGGAGGCGGTAAAGCGGATGTCGTACAAGCACGGCGGTAAGGGCGGGGCGATTGTGAATGTGTCGTCCGCGGCGTCGCGCCTCGGGGCGCCGGGGGAGTATGTGGATTACGCCGCGTCGAAAGGTGCGGTAGATACTCTGACCACTGGCCTGTCGCTGGAGGTAGCGGCGCAGGGGATTAGGGTTAACGGCGTGCGTCCCGGCTTAATCTATACCGACATGCACGCCAGCGGCGGTGAGCCGGGGCGCGTGGATCGCGTGAAGTCGATGCTGCCCATGCGGCGCGGCGGGCAGCCGGAGGAGGTGGCTCAGGCCATCGTCTGGCTGCTAAGCGATAAGGCTTCCTACGTTACCGGCAGCTTCCTCGAGCTGGCGGGCGGAAGATAATCGGCAGCTCGTTTCCCGGGGGGGCGGCTAACGCCTTGCCCGGGCGACAAAATCTGCATACCGCACCCCATCCGTAGCCCTGCTAAGCGCAGCGCAAGCAGGGAAATGCCCTACGACGCCAGCCACAGCCGCAGGCGCATCCCCCAGCCGCTGGTCCAGCCGGTGGTGATTGACTTAACCTCGCCGCGTGAAATCACGATCAGGGTCGGCGTGACCTGCACTTCCCACCGTTGGGATAGCTGACCTGTAGCGTCATTGATCGTCGGCAGCGCCGTTTTTTTATGCGCCAGCCAGCGCGTCAGGGCGGCGTTGTCGCCGGAACGGAGCGCTACCGTCATGACGTTGCCGCCATCGTCGGCCAATGCGGCCACCGAAGGCGTGGTATAGCGGCAAACGCCGCACCAGGTGTCCCAGACGTACAGCAGCAAAGGGCGCTCGTGGCTCAAGGCCGCCAGATCGACCGTTCGGCCATCAAGCGTTTGCAGCGGCGTGCTGGAGAAATTCTGCGGCAGCGCGGGCCTGCGCAGGTAATCCACCGCCAGGCTGACGGCGGCGACAATCAGCAGCCATATCAGGATCTGTCTGAAGACGTTTAGCATCATTTTTCTACATAGTGATGCGCCGGAAAGGTCGGCAGCGTGCGGCGTTGATTCGCGGAGTAAGCGTCAGCGGCTCAACGTTTGATGTGGTTTATCTTATCGGCTGAGCGCGCGTTAGCAATGCTAAAGCTGTAAAGAAGTGTCTGTTTTGTGGGAAGTTTTGCCCCTTTCCGGCTGGAAAGGGGCAAGATGATTACAGTTTCTCGCCGTTGCTGGCGATAACGTCTTTGTACCAGTTAAAGCTCTTCTTGCGCGAGCGGGACATATCGCCGGTACCATCGTCATGTTTGTTGACGTAGATAAAGCCGTAGCGCTTGCTGTATTGACCGGTCGTGAAGGAGACACAGTCGATGCAGCCCCACGGGGTATAGCCCATTAGCTCAACGCCGTCGTAAGTCACCGCTTTGATCATCTCTTCGACGTGAGCGCGCAGATAGTCGATACGGTAGTCGTCGTTGATGCTGCCGTCTTCTTCGACTTTATCGTACGCGCCGAAGCCGTTTTCGACGATAAACAGCGGTTTCTGATAGCGCTCATACAGTTCGCACAGCGCATAGCGCAGGCCCACCGGGTCAATTTGCCAGCCCCAGTCGGAGGCTTTGACGTGCGGGTTGGGCACGCTGCCCTCGAAGCCGGAAATTGCGTCGCCGCTGCCGCCTTCCGCTTTCACCGCATTGGTCATGTAGTAGCTGAAGCCGAGATACGCGCAGGTGCCTTCGCGCAGGATTTGGGCATCGCCGTCCTCCATGTTGATACTGAAGCCGCGACGTTCCCATTCGTTCAGGACGTAGCTCGGATAGTAGCCGCGCAGCTGGACATCGGTAAAGACGTAGCGTTCGCGCATGGATTCCTGGGCAAACATCACGTCTTCCGGCTTACAGGAGAACGGATAGAGAGGGACCATTGCCAGCATGCAGCCAACCTGCATCTGCGGATTGATTTGACGTGCCGCCTTCACCGCCAGTGCGCTGGCGACAAACTGATGGTGCAGCACCTGATACATGGTCTCTTCCGGGTTTTCATGCTCGGTATAGACCACGCCGGAGCAGCAGTAGCCAAACAGCGGCGCGCGCCAGTTACGCTGGTTATTGATCTCGTTAAAGGTCATCCAGTATTTCACTTTATGCTTATAGCGCTCGAAGACCACTTCGGCGAAGCGCACAAAGAAATCGACCACTTTGCGGTTGGTCCAGCCGCCGTACTGCTGAACCAGATGCAGCGGCATCTCAAAGTGGGAGAGGGTGATTACCGGCTCGATGTTGTACTTCAGCAGCTCATCGAACATGTCATCGTAGAATTTCAGCCCCTCTTCGTTCGGCTGGCTTTCGTCGCCCAGCGGGAAAATGCGCGTCCAGGCGATGGAGGTACGGAAGCACTTGAAGCCCATCTCGGCGAAGAGCTTGATGTCTTCTTTGTAGCGGCCATGGAAGTCGATGGCTTCATGGTTCGGATAGTACTTGCCCGGCTCTACCTGCTGGGTTATCTCGCGCGGCACGCCGTGCGCGCCGCCGGTAAGCACGTCGCAGATGCTCGGACCTTTACCGTCTTTATTCCAGCCGCCTTCAACCTGGTGCGCGGCGACGGCGCCGCCCCATAAAAAGTCTTTTGGTAAAGGAATTTTCTTCATCTTTGCTCATCTCGTCATAATTACTTGTTGGTTTCGAGTCTAACAAAGGCGATATAAATGTCACGATATAACAATTTTCCATGGATGGAATTTGTTACATCGAAAAAACATCCTGTTATTTTCAGCGGAGTTTGCGCGCTAATTTACGCCCCAGTGTTTCCAGAATATAAATGACTGGGATCTGGGTGGTAATGTCATAGACGCCGCCAATGCGCGTTTGCGGAACGTGCCAGGAGAGATTAAAGTCGGCAAGCTTTGCCAGCCGCGAGTGCTCGTGGCTGGTAATGGACATCACTTTACAGCGATGCAGGCTGAACTGGCTGGCAAAGCGCAGGATCTCTTCGGTTTCGCCGGAGACCGACAGCACAATCGCCAGCGCATTACGCGCCATATCATTGGTCACCGGGAAATAAGGGTCATCGATATGGTTACTGAATTTCCCGACGTTAGAGAAGAAACGCGCACCATATTTCGCCAGCGCGCCGGAGGTGCCGGCGCCGACGAAAATAATACGTTCCGACGACAGAATAATATCGACCGCCTGCTCGAGCAGTTGGTCAAATTCATCGTTATTAACGCTTTTAAAAAAGCTCATTATTTCGCTGGCACCGATATTTGCCTGTTGAGGCTCATTCTGCTCCAGATATAATTTAAAGCGTACGCGGAATTCCGAGTAGCCTTCGCACTGCAGCTTGCGGCAGAAGCGCAGGACGGTGGTCGTGGAGACTCCGGCCGCTTCCGCCAGTTCTCGGATGGTCATGTACATCACTTTGTCGCGATTTTTAATGACATAGTGATACACCATCATCTCAAGATTATTGAGACTGGCGATAGCGGCGTGGGAGAAGATACTCACAGTGGCAAACTCACAATTCATAATGACCAGGACGGAATGATATCATGCAGCCAAATAACATAACCTTTTTTCAGCGTTTTCAGGACGACATCCTCGCCGGACGTAAAACCATTACCCTCCGCGATGCTGCGGAATCGCACTTTAAAGCAGGCGATGTACTGCGCGTTGGCCGCTATGAAGATGACGGCTATTTTTGCACCATTCGCGTAGTCGCAACCTCGACGGTGACGCTGGATACGCTGAGCGAACGGCATGCGCAGCAGGAGAATATGACCCTGGCGCAGCTGCGCGAAGTGATAGCGGAAATCTACCCCGAAGAAAAGCAGTTTTATGTTATTGAATTCGAAAAACTTTAATTAAATAGTGAACGCCTGTTAGTTGAAATATTTATGTAAGCTATTGATTTTATACTGTTCACAAATATTCATCTTTTTATTTTAGCTAACAGGTGTTCACTGGAATCATTCTCAGTTAACCTAAGTGTGCTATTGAAAGCGTACTTGTTTTCGGAGTCAAATATGGTTCGCAAATCGTTAATCACGCAGGGATATTCTCTGGCAGAGGAAATTGCCAACAGCATCAGCCACGGGATTGGGCTGGTGTTCGGTATTGTCGGTCTGGTGTTGTTGCTAGTACAGGCGGTGGACAGCAACGCCGGCGCAACGGCCATCACCAGCTACAGCCTGTACGGCGGCAGCATGATTCTGCTGTTTCTCGCCTCTACGCTCTATCATGCTATTCCGCATCAGCGGGCAAAGCTGTGGCTGAAAAAATTCGACCACTGCGCCATCTATTTGCTGATTGCCGGGACCTACACGCCGTTTCTGCTGGTGGGGCTCAATTCGCCGCTGTCGCGCGGGCTGATGATCGTCATCTGGAGCCTGGCGCTGCTGGGGATCCTGTTTAAGCTGACGATTGCGCATCGTTTTAAGATCCTCTCTTTAGTGACCTACCTGACTATGGGCTGGCTGTCGCTGATTGTGGTTTATCAACTGGCGATTAAGCTGGCGGTGGGCGGCGTGACGCTGTTGGCCGTTGGCGGGATTATTTATTCGCTGGGGGTTGTTTTCTACGTCTGCAAACGTATTCCGTACAACCACGCTATCTGGCACGGTTTTGTCCTGGGCGGCAGCGTGTGCCACTTCCTGGCCATTTATTTGTACGTCGGGCAGGTATAAATTTCGCGAAATCTCCCGGCTCGCGCTACGCTTTGCCGGGCTACAGGTTCACCGTCGTCTGAGGGCTGGTAGCCCGGACATGGCGCGCCAGCGCCGCCTCCGGGATATTCTCCGTTGGTGATGGCTTGCTTGCCTGGGCTACGGCCTGGTGTTTTTGATTCAGACCACGGCTTTCACAATATCCATTAATCTGCGGATATCTTCTGGCCGGGTATTGCCGGTTTGCGGGTCGATTATCGAGCTGTAAACATGAGGCATCACGCGAGGTACGCCGGCTTCCAGACAGCTTTGCAAAATAATGCCAAAGTTATCGAGATCGATTCCGCCGGTTGGTTCTATCAGCGTCATCCCGTTGCGCGCAGCGGTGGTCGCCAGCACATACAGCTCCGGTAGCGACTTCTCGCCGCCCATGGGAAAAAACTTCGCCGCATGGGCCCCCATATCCTGCATCATGCGTACCGCCGCATCGCAGGAGACGCGGGCCGGCGTGCCCTGACAGCTGCTGACGCCGGTGGAGATAAGCACCTCGCCTGGGGTTCCCGTCGGGCTGACCAGCGCATTAATGTAGGTCTGCTGCCCGCCCGTAGCCGCCAGCGCGCCTGCGGCAAACCCGCTGCCGGTAAAGGTCTGATTTACGTGCGCCGGGTGCAGCGCTGACGCGATCATCGCCGCTTTGTAATACTGTGCTGGATCGCCGGCCCCCAGGCCGACGGAGAGGGAGGGTATCTCCGCCATCCAGCGTTTGACTTCCTGGATACCTTCTTCCACGGAGGCAAACTGTGCCGAAAGGACGCCGATCGCCGCATGGCCTTCGGCGGCATCATAAATTTCCCGGGCGTTGGCGATATCTTTCGCCAGTACGTTAATTGCCACTCGTTGGCGATAAAAATTAATTTGCTGCATGGTTTGCAATCTCCTTTAAGCGCGTCACGATCAGGGCCATCTCCCCTTCAGCCACCGTTCGTGGGTCCAGACTAAAAACCCCCTGATGGAGGTTATAGCGCCGGGCGTAAATGGCGATATCGCCGTTGCGCAGCTGTGCTTCGACTTCGCGGGCATCCAGGCCCAGCTCCTCGGCATTCACCTGAATGCGGATACGCCAGATAGCGCGTCCGGCTTCATCCTGCTCAATATCGGCGGTTAAGCCCTTGATCTCTGAAATCGCTTTCGCGACGGGCTGGAGCTCCTCGGCAGCGACCGCCTTCTGTCCCTGATGATAGTGTTCCAGCGCATAAACCAGACCGACCATATTCTCCTTGCCGATTTTCATCGCCCGCGCAATACCGTGATGCTGCGCCTTACACGCCGCGATCCACTGTTTTTTCCCGGTGATGAATCCGGAGGTGGGCGCGTTAAACGCTTTTGCCCCGCTATAGATAACCATGTCCGCTCCGCTCGCGACCCAGACGCGCAAATCCTCCTCGGCGGCGGCGTCGACAATCAGCGGCAGGTTGTGGCGCTGCGCGACCTGGGCGAAGTCCTCAATGCTCAGCATCCCTTTTTGCACGCAGTGGTGCGACTTCACGTACAGCAGGGCGGCGGTGCTGGTAGAGATCGCGCTCTCCAACTGCCAGCGCGCCGCCAGATTGCTTGAACCGACCTCCACGACGCGCCCACCGCCTAAGCGAATCGCGCTGGTGATGGGCGCGCCGTAATCGACGTTATGCCCGCGGAGCATGACGACTTCGTTGGCCATATCGCGACTGTCCGGCATCTGCATCACTCGCGCCTGGTCGCCATGGGTAATCGCGGCGGCCACGGCGATGGCGATTCCCGCCGAGGCGCAGGAGGTGATATAGCTGTCCTCCGCACCGGTAAAGCGGGAGACCCGCTCGCCGGTTCGGTCTACCAGCCTGTCGATTTCCACAAAGGCCGATGCCGCCCGCGCCGTTGCCTGCATCACCTCCGGCGCCACGCTGGAAACGCCCAGAATCGTCATTTTGCCGCAGGCGTTAATCACCTGTTTTAACCCCAGCTGTTGATAGATATTCTGCGTCATGGTTTACAGCACTCCCAGTAGCGAACAGACCACGCTGAGCGCGACAATTGACAGCAGAATGGTGGTGTAGCGCGGCCCTTTCTTCACCAGATAGAAGTAGATGGCAAACACCGCCGCCAGCGGCAACAGGCCGGGCGCGATAGAGTCGAGAATTTGTTGGACCACCACCTCCGAGCCCTTCAGCGCGCTGAGCTTTAAGGGGGTGGTGATTTTGACGTAGCTTGCGGAGAGCGCGCCCATCATAATCAGGCCCAGCACGTTCGCGCCGTAGATAAGCTCCTTAATTCGTCCTCCCTGGAGCAGGCCGATTATTGAGTCGCGTCCCAGGGTGTAGCCTTTGTGCACCATGCCGTAGCTGATCGCCAGCGTAATGGCCGGATAGAGAATTAAGGGCACAATGCCGCCCATCGCGCTGCCGCTGGCGGCGAACGGGATGAAAATAGCAATCAGCAACGGCATGACGGCCGCCCAGATGATCGAGTCCCCCATCCCGGCCAGCGGCCCCATCAGCCCGGTCTTAATCCCGGTGATAGACGCGTCGCTAATCGGTTCTCCGCGGGTTTTCTGCTCCTCCATCGCAATCGAGATCCCCTGAATCACCGCGCCAAAGGTTTGCTCAGAGTTGAAGAAGTTCAGATGGCGTTTTAGCGCCTCCACCTGCTCTTCTTTTTGCGGGTAGAGTTTTTTGATAATCGGCGTCATGGAGGCGCAGAAAATCAGACTTTGTAAACGTTCATAGGAGCTGGAAACTTCCGCGCCCAGCCAGTAGATAAACCAGGCCTTGGTGATGTCCGCTTTGGTCAGCGTGCCGCTCTCACGTGCGCGCTCAACCAGTTCATGCTGCATTACGTCGCTACTCATCATGCTGCTCCTTCATTTTTCGCCAGGCCTTTAATCAGGAAGGCCACGCAGGTACCAAAGATCGCCATCGCCATGATGTCCACCTTCAGGTACAGCACCGCAAAGAATCCGCCGATAAACCACGGCAGCAGGCTCTTCTTGCCGATCACCATAATGGTGATGGCAAAGCCCAGCGCCGGCAGAATGCCGCCCATAATTTCAAAGGAGTGAGTCAACCAGTGCGGCATCAGCTTGAGGAAACTTTCCACCACGTCCTGGCCAAAATAGTTGGCAGCAAACACCACCGGGAAACGCAGCACCAGGCCGAGCAATGCCGGGTAGAGGAACGCGCAGCGCATAATACCGCCCATGTTGGCCGTTTCCGCGTGTTTATCCGCCATATGGACCCACGCGGCGTTCAGCGTGCGTCTAAGCTGGTCAAGGAATACGCCGATCACGCCAAACGGGATGGCCAGCGCGATGGCCAGGTTCGGATCCATTCCGGCTTTTACGGCAATAGGAATTGAGATGCAGGCGGCCAGCGCCGGATCTGACGGCACGTTACCGCCGGGCGTTGAGGTCACGCCGAGGTAAACCAGCTGCATGCCAGCGCCAATAATCATCGCTGTTTCCATGTTGCCCAGCAGCAGGCCGACAAAAACGGCGATCACCACGGGTTGAAGCAGCATGGCGGAGAAGGTGTAGCCAAGGCGTAAGCGGGCAAACCAGTAATACAATCCCATCAGGCTTGCAAAGACTAAAGTATCCATAATTATTTACCCTGTTATCAGAGGATTAGAATTTTTTCAGGATATCGTCCAGCGACTGCGGCTTATCTTCCGGGATAGTCTGGAAGACCGCCTTAATCCCTCGACTTTTCAGGTCGTGAAGAATGGCAACGTCTTTTTCATCCAACGTGATGTTCTGGAAAACGACCTTGCGGTTCGGCCCGCCGCCTAAGCCGCCAACCTGAATGGCGGAAACATCAAACCCGAGCTGTACGGCCTCCTGAATCGCCGCGAGGGAAGGGAACAGCACCAACACGCTGCCGTCACCAAGCTGGTTTTCTTTGCACGATGCGGCAAAGCTCTGATTGCTGTAGCAATCCACTTTGATGTTTGGCGGTGCCGCCATCAGATAGATATTTTTCATAAACGGATCGGCGTCCAGCTCATCACTCACTACCGCAATCCGGTTGGCCTGGGATTGTCCGACCCATTTTGTCACCACCTGACCATGAATGAGGCGGCTGTCGATACGACATAACACGATGTTAGCCATGATATTTTTTCCTTATTGTGATTGTTGTAGCTGACGAACGTGGGCGACAACGTCCAGACAGCTGCTGCGCGCGGCTTCAACTAAGTCGGCTACGCAGGCAGATAGCGGCCCCTGTTCACGCTTGTCCAGCGCCTCCAGCAGCAGCGAGGCATTCAGTCCGGAAATCACCGCCACCGGATAATCGGCGCTTAGCCGCGCGGCCACGTTAGAGGTAGTCCCACCGATAAAATCGGTCAGAATAAGTGAGCCTTCGGGCAGGGTTTTCACGACAGCTTCTACGCGCTGATAAAACTCGCCCAATGTATCGACGGGCATCAGGGCTATTTCCGTTACGCCTTTAATTTCGCCCGTCACCATGCACAGGCTGTTGCAGAGCTGTTGTCCCCAGCCGCCATGGGTCAGCAGCAGGATCTGGGACAAGGGTTCAGTGGTAATCAAAATGGCCTCCTGGCGCTATTACGTTGACATACGTAATAAGAGCAAAGGCTATGCCAGAATTTGTGTCACATGGGGGGATAAGAGGGGCTGGCGCAGCGTAAAGCCACGCCAGTTAAGGGGTTAGCGATACAGCAGTTCGTAGATATAAAAATATTCCGCGTCGGATAACCGAATGGCATAAGCCTCTTCGATCGGCTGGAAGGCGGATTTAATGACACTAAACGCGCGGACGTCCAGCGCGGGCTGGCTCTCCAGCGACATCTGTAACGGTTTTCGGTTAATCACGATACGCTCGACCATACAACAGCAGTGGATCAGGAAGCGTAGTGTCACCTGGCGGCTGGGTTTTAGCGAAAGCGAGGTGGTTAAATGATTAAACACGCCTTCCATCTCTTTAAGAATACGCTGGGGGTTGAGTACCGAAATATGGTTGATGATACTTTCCATGGTCAGCGCGCTGATAAATCGCATCGCGCTGCGCTCCATCTCCAGACGGCGCTCACTGCTTGAAAGGTCCGGCGTGAGCAGGCTAAGCACCAGCTCCGGCCCCTGCTCGGAGAACAGCTCTTCAAGTGAGATAAACGGAATGTCCGGCAGCCCCGGCTGGAAGGTGCCGACAATCCCCGCTAGCCGCTCACCGGCCAGCAGCGACTGCTGAACGCGCTCCAGGCTGCGAACCTCGTTGTAATCAAGGATTACCATTCGCGTATCCTGTGACATCAGCTCGCCAAAACTTTCCTCCAGCACTTTTTTGATTTTCTCTGCGGTTCCCATGCCCGTAATGCAGGAGATCACCAGCACCTTACCGCCATTCTCCTGCTGCGGAGTACAGAGCTGACAGGGGATATTTTTACTCTGCATTAATTCCGCAAGCTGCGGTAGCTCGCTGGTTTCATAGCTTAAATCCAGACCCAGCTCCAGCAGGCTGGTCAGCGTAATATTTGGCAGTAACAGGACGTCAATCTGGAATAACTTGCTGATGGTACTGCCAAAATGCACCAGTGAGCCGATATCCACCATCAGAATCAGCCGCCGGTAGCGTTGGGTTTGGATCAGCTGGGTTAGCGTTTCCAGCGTGTCATGCACCGACTGCTCAAATGGCATATCGATGGCGCTGAACAGCTCCCGCTCCAGCACTCGATTGACGTACTGGGCCTGGCTGGTCGCGGTCGTCGCTCCGTGAGCGATTAAAATGACGCCGCAGTCGGGACTGGCGTCGATACGCTGGCGATAATGGCGGCACTCTTTCAGGAACAGACATAACCAGACAATCTCCGTCGCCGGGCACTGAATATGCAGCAGCTCGTTGATTTTCCGGCACAGCAGAGTCGCGTTTTCATACTCGTCTTTGCAGCGGTCGAGGATCAGGCTGGAGGAGTAGAGCTGCGGGATCAGCCCGCGCTGGACGTAGCCAATCAGCGCCAGAAAGTGTTTTCGCAGCGGATTCATCAGGTTTTCTGGCAGCGTAAAGCCCAGCACCTGTTCCACACAGCCAATCAGCAGGGTCACCCGCTCTTCAATCCGATCGCCGTAGCGCGGCGGATGGGCCACGCTGTCGCGGCTGTAGAGACCATATTCAAAGATTGAACTGAGTTTGTTTTTGAGGATCGCCAGCGTCTCAGCCGGTGGGACATTGCTGTTGCGCAGGTTGATGTATTCGCGGGTGAGGAAGCTGTAAAACAGATCGCTTTCTTCGATCTCCGCTCCTGTCGCCAGAGAGGTTTTCAATGCGGGTAACGTGCGCGCATCGACGCTTAGCCGATCCTGGCCGTCAAACAAGGTATCGACGAGCAGGCGCTGTTCCGGGGTGGCGTTAAACGGCATGTCTACCAGCCGTTTATCCAGCCGGAGCGTGTCGTTATGCTCGGTCATTCCCGTGGCCCACGCCTGGGCGCAAAGAAACTGGATATCGCTTTTGAGCTGGCCGATATTGCCTTCCAGCGGCTTATTCAGCAACCAGAGCAACAGCGTTTTGTCGATACTGACCGTACGCTCAATTTTGCGGCTCTCACGCTGGAGAAAACCGACGATAAGCTCCACCTGTTCCTCCACCGAGCGCTGACGGATCCCAGGAAGATCGATACAGACCTGGATGCGCCTCTGGAACGTTCGCAGCAGCGCCGAACTGACCGGTTCGGTAGTGGCGCAAATCAAGCGTACCGTGATGGAACGCGCCGTGGCGCTTGAACCGAGCGGGCGATATTGACCTTTATCGAGAATGGAGAAGAGTTTTTCCTGCCCTTCATAAGGCAGGCGATGCACCTCATCAAGCAGCAGATACCCGCCGTCCGCCTGCTCCACTAGACCGGCTTTATTCTCACTGGCGCCGGTAAAGGCGCCCTGCCGATGACCAAATAAATGCGAAGAGAGCAGTTCCGGGTTGTGCGCATACTCGGCGCAGTTAAAGTAGACCAGCGGCGGGGGGGAGCCCGCGGCGTGTTCGCAGGCAAAGCGGTGCATCAGTTCGGCAAAGAAAGTTTTTCCCACACCGGAGGGGCCAGTCAACAGCACATGGAGCCCGTGAGGATAAAGCACCGCGGCGCGGCCTTTTTCCACCGCGTCACGGAGGCTACGGTCGTAGCCAATCAGCCCGCTGAAGGGGTCATCCGGCGAGCGATCTTCCTGATGCGGTAGAAGGTCGCCAACCGTGCGCACTTCACATTCGGTATCATTCAGTCTGCGCCCCAACAGCGTTTCCATTGCCTGACGGTGCAGAAAGAACACCGGTCGCCCTTTGCTTTTAATCGCCAGGCCGTCGTTCCATAACTGATTGAGGTCTTTACTGACCGAGTTACGCGCAAGCCCGAGGTTAAAGCCGATGGCTTCCGCCGTAAAAGCTGTTTCCTGTTCCAGATCCGCAAGACTCAGCCCGCGCGTTAGCCGCTCCAGTTCCCCCAGTATGACCTCAATCCGTCTCATCTCTTTACCGCTTAAGAAATAAATGATTGTTCAGAACATACACTATTATTCTACGCAAGAAAGTGGCCTGGGCCAGAGATGGCGCATTTGCGCAAAGCGCGGTCGCGGGTGTTTCGTGGTTTGCGGGTAGGGTAGCGCCGCCTCCGGGGAGAAGGCGGCCGGGAATGTCGCTTTAACGCTCTTCCAGCGAATACGGCAGCGGCTCAATGCTCAGGCTACCGGCATCGTCGCGCACGCGGAACACGCTGTCCGGCTCCATATCGTTATTCATTACCACCTGCACCAGCAGACGGCCGTCGTCCAGCTGTACGGCAGCTAAAACGGTGCCGGTACGGCGCCAGTTTTCACCCATTTTCAGCTCCAGGTCTTCCCCGGCTTCAGGCACGCGGCTGGCCGTTCCCGCCAGATACCACAGGGCGCGCTTGTTGGCGCCGCGGAATTTAGCGCGGGCTACCATTTCCTGGCCGGTGTAGCAGCCTTTTTTGAAGCTGATGCCGCCCAGCGCCTGCAGGTTGGTGGCTTGCGGAATAAACTGTGCGCTGTTGGCGCTGTCGATAACCGGCAGACCGGCTTCGATATTCAGCGCCAGCCACTGCTGGCTATTGTTGAGCTGCGCTTCGCCGCGCAGGGTATCGGTGATGCGGGTGGCGGTTGCCACATCGGTCACCAGCAGGAAGCGCTCGGCCGGATGCTCAAACCACAGCACGCTGGTAGCGCCTTCGCTGACCACCTGTTTCTCGGCGTTCGGCAGCTGACTAAACAGCGGCGACAGCGCAGCGCGCGCCTGGAAACCGGCAACGCCCAGCAGCACGGATTCATCATCGGCGGCGATGGTCACCTTAGAGAACACCGCGTATTTTTTCAGTTCGGTCAGCTGCGCATCGCGCAGGCTGCGGCGCTCAATCCACGCAAAACCCTCGTTGCGGCGGAAAACGCGAAGATTGCTCCACATCTTGCCCTTGGCGTCACAATGCGCGGCAAGCAGATGCTGCTCGTCGGTCAGGTGGCTGACGTCGGCGGTAATCTGCCCCTGCAGATATTTTTCGCCATCCGGACCGGTAATTGTCGCCAGCGCCCAGTCGTCCAGCGTCATCAGCGTTAACGGCAGACGAGCGGAAGAGGAAGGCTGACGCGGAGGAAAAGGTGTAAAAGCCATAGTCATATCCTGAATAGCTTAACGCAGAGTGTGTGACTAATGGTAAAAGAGCTATGGTGCAATGCAAGCGCTTTTGACAGGCCATTCGTGCCCTAAAAAACCGGGAGCTAAAACGAGCGAAATAATCAATAACCTGATTATTTTAAGGATTTCATGGAATAGCGCTCGCGAATCTTGATATTCCAGTGAAGTCAGCGCCGAAAACGGGTTAAACTAAGAGTTATTTATAAGTAGGAAGTAAAACATGGACATTAACAATAAAGCCCGCATCCACTGGGCATGTCGTCGAGGTATGCGTGAACTCGATATCTCCATCATGCCGTTTTTCGAGCATGAGTACGACACGCTAAGCGATGGCGATAAGGCGTTATTCATCCGCCTGCTGGAAAATGACGATCCGGATCTGTTCAACTGGTTGATGAATCATGGCGAGCCGGCTGATGCTGAACTGCAGCGGATGGTAAAATTAATTCAGACTCGGAATCGGGAACGTGGTCCTGTGGCAATCTGATTTACGCATCTCGTGGCGCGCGCAGTGGTTCTCACTGCTGATGCACGGCGTGGTGGCGGCGCTGGTGCTGGTATTGCCCTGGCCGCTGAGCTATACCCCGCTGTGGCTGATATTGCTGTCGCTGGTAGTGTTCGACTGCGTACGCAGCCAGCGGCGGATCCACGCCCGTCAGGGTGAAATAAAGCTGCTGATCGACTCGCGTCTGCGCTGGCAAAAGGCGGAGTGGGATATCATCGGCACGCCGTGGGTAATCAACAGCGGCATGCTGCTGCGCCTGCGGAATACGGAAAACCAACGTACCCAGCATTTGTGGGTCGCGGCGGATAGCATGGACGCGGGAGAATGGCGCGACCTGCGTCGGCTAGTGTTACAGAAACCGACGCAAGAGTAGGCAAGGGCTCAGGAGAACTGCTCAGCCATTTCACCGAGGATTTGCTCGCACCAGTTCTGAATGCGCTCATCGCTCAGGTCGTACTGGTTCGTTTCATCAAGCGCCAGGCCAACGAACAGCTGGCCGTCGGCGATGACCGGTTTCGGGCTGGTGAATTCATAGCCTTCGGTAGGCCAGTAGCCAATGAACTTAACCCCTTTGGTCGCCAGCTTATCGTGCAGCATACCGAGCGCGTCGAGGAACCATTCGCCGTAGCCGATCTGGTCGCCCATGCCGTACAGCGCGACGATTTTATCCTGCAGATCCAGCGTATCAAGCTGCTGCCAGACGGCCTCCCAATCCTCCTGGATCTCGCCGAAATCCCAGGTCGGAATGCCGAGGATCAGCACGTCATACTGCGTCATCAGGGTAGGGGAATCATCTTTCAGGTTGTGCAGCGTGACCAGTTCAGGGCCGATAATATCGCGGATTTTTTCTGCCGCCATTTCGGTGTAGCAGGTGCTAGAACCGTAAAAAAGACCTATGTTCATCGCGGAAACGTCTCAATTCTTGCTGTGACTTTGCGCTTAGTGTACCAGAAAGGCCGCGCCCGCCTGCAACTCGAATTATTTAGGGTATAATGGCGCCGTTTTAATAAGCAAAGAGGCCGGAGTGGAACAGGATCTCGCACGAATCGAGCAGTTTCTTGATGCCTTATGGCTGGAGCGTAATCTGGCTGAAAACACGCTAAGCGCCTATCGCCGGGACCTGACGATGGTGGTCGAATGGCTGCATCATCGTGGCCTGTCGCTTGCCAGCGTCAGCGGCGAAGATCTCCAGTCGCTGCTGGCGGAGCGGCAAACCGGCGGCTACAAGGCCACCAGCACCGCGCGCCTGTTAAGCGCCGTGCGTCGCTTCTTCCAGCATCTTTACCGGGAGAAAATTCGCCCGGACGATCCCAGCGCGCTGCTGGCCTCACCAAAGCTGCCGCAGCGGTTGCCGAAGGATCTGAGCGAGGCGCAGGTGGAGCGGCTGCTCCAGGCGCCGCTGGTTGAACAGCCGCTGGAGCTGCGCGATAAAGCGATGCTGGAAGTGCTGTACGCCACCGGTCTGCGCGTTTCCGAGCTGGTGGGCCTGACCATGAGCGACATTAGCCTGCGCCAGGGCGTGCTGCGCGTGATTGGTAAAGGAAATAAAGAACGTCTGGTACCGTTAGGCGAAGAGGCGGTGCTGTGGGTTGAGAACTACCTTGAATACGGCCGTCCCTGGCTGCTGAACGGCGTGGCGTCCGATGTGCTTTTCCCCAGCCAGCGCGCGCAGCAGATGACGCGCCAGACTTTCTGGCATCGAATTAAGCATTATGCCGTACTGGCGGGGATTGATAGCGAAAAGCTCTCCCCGCACGTGTTACGCCATGCGTTTGCTACGCATTTACTTAACCATGGCGCTGACTTACGCGTGGTGCAGATGCTGTTAGGACACAGCGATCTCTCCACGACGCAGATCTACACCCACGTGGCGACCGAGCGTCTGCGACAACTACATCAACAGCATCACCCGCGTGCGTGAGTGCTGAAAAAAAGGACTGAGTATGAAAAAAGGTTTACTGATGTTCACTCTGCTGGCGACCACCTTATCTGGTGCGGCGCATGCGGATAGCGCGGCGATTAAGCAACTGCTGGCGAAGCTGGGCGTGCAGAGTTCGGAAGTGCAACCTTCGCCGATCAAAGGCATCAGCACCGCATTGACGGACAGCGGCGTGATATACGTTACCGATGACGGTAAGCACATTATCCAGGGGCCGATGTACGACGTCAGCGGCGCGCGGCCGGTAAACGTCACCAATACGCTGCTGGTCGGTAAGCTGAACGCGTTGGAAAAAGAGATGATCGTCTATAAGGCGCCGCAGGAAAAACACGTCATCACCGTCTTCACCGATATTACCTGCGGCTATTGCCATAAGCTGCACGAACAGATGAGCGACTACAACGCGCTGGGGATTACCGTGCGCTATCTGGCCTTCCCGCGCCAGGGGCTGCAAAGCGAAGCCGAACAGAACATGAAGGCTATCTGGTGCGCCAAGGATCGCAACAAAGCCCTGGATAACGCGATGAGTGGCAAAGGCGTACAGCCGGCCAGCTGCGATGTTGATATCGCTAAGCACTACACTCTCGGCGTTCAGCTTGGCGTTAACGGCACGCCGGCGATGGTGCTGAGCGACGGCACGCTGATGCCCGGCTATCGCGATCCTAAAGACCTGAAAGCGCTCCTTGATGAGCATCAAAAACAGACAAGCGGTAACTGATTCGCGTGAAACAACAGATACAACTACGCCGCCGTGAGGCGGTTGACGGCGTCGATTTACCTGCCGATCTCCCGCCGCTGTTGCAGCGGCTGTACGCCAGCCGCGGCGTGCGCAGCGCGCAGGAGCTGGAGCGGGGGGTGAAAGGCATGCTGCCGTGGTCGCAGCTGACCGGCGTCGAAAAAGCAGTAGAGATACTTTATGGCGCATTTAAGCAGGGGCTGCACATCGTGGTGGTCGGCGACTTTGACGCCGACGGCGCCACCAGCACCGCGCTGAGCGTGCTGGCCCTGCGCGCGCTGGGGTATAGCAACGTTTCGTACCTGGTGCCAAACCGTTTTGAGGATGGCTACGGCCTGAGTCCAGAAGTGGTGGATCAGGCTCACGCCCGCGGCGCGCAGCTGATTATGACCGTGGATAACGGCATTTCTTCGCACGCTGGCGTCGATCATGCCCACGCGCTGGGTATTCCGGTGCTGGTGACCGATCACCACCTGCCGGGGGATTCGCTGCCCGCGGCGGAAGCGATTATTAACCCGAACCTGCGCGACTGTGAGTTCCCGTCGAAATCGCTGGCCGGGGTGGGTGTGGCTTTTTATCTGATGCTGGCGCTGCGCACTTTTCTGCGCGATAAAGGCTGGTTTGAGGAGCGCGGCATCGCGCCGCCGAATCTGGCTGATTTACTCGATCTGGTGGCGCTTGGCACCGTGGCGGACGTCGTACCGCTGGATGCCAACAACCGGATCCTGACCTGGCAGGGGCTGAGCCGCATTCGGGCGGGGAAATGCCGTCCGGGCATTAAAGCGCTGCTGGAAATCGCCAACCGCGACCCGCAAAAGCTGGCGGCAAGCGATCTCGGGTTTGCGCTCGGTCCGCGCCTGAACGCGGCTGGACGGCTGGACGATATGTCCGTCGGCGTGGCGCTGCTGCTGTGCGACAACACCGGCGAAGCGCGGGTGCTGGCCAATGAGCTGGACGCGCTGAACCAGACGCGTAAAGAGATAGAGCAGGGGATGCAGGCGGAAGCGCTGACCCTGTGTGAGAAGCTGGAGCGCAGCGGCGAGACGCTACCCGGCGGCCTGGCGATGTACCACCCGCAGTGGCACCAGGGCGTTGTCGGTATTCTGGCCTCGCGTATCAAAGAGCGTTTTCATCGCCCGGTTATCGCCTTTGCGCCTACAGGCGACGGTACGCTCAAAGGCTCCGGCCGGTCGATTCAGGGGCTGCATATGCGCGATGCGCTGGAGCGCCTGGATACCCTCTATCCGGGGCTGATTATGAAGTTTGGCGGCCATGCCATGGCGGCAGGACTATCGCTGGAAGAGGCGCGCTTTGAAGAGTTCCAGCAGCGCTTTGGCGAGCTGGTGACCGAGTGGCTCGATCCGGCGCTGCTGCAGGGCGAAGTGGTCTCCGACGGTCCGCTGGCGGCGGCAGAAATGAGCATGGAGGTCGCGCAGATGCTGCGCGACGCCGGGCCGTGGGGGCAGATGTTCCCCGAGCCGCTGTTTGACGGGCGTTTTCGTCTGCTGCAGCAGCGGCTGGTCGGCGAGCGTCATCTGAAGGTGATGGTTGAACCGGTCGGCGGCGGCCCGCTGCTGGACGGTATCGCGTTCAATGTTGATACTTCCCTTTGGCCGGATAACGGCGTTCGCGAAGTTCAGCTTGCCTATAAGCTTGATATCAACGAGTTCCGCGGCAACCGCAGCCTGCAGCTGATCATCGACCACCTCTGGCCAAATTGACAACAGTATATTAATGAGAGCGCGAATCCGGTAGAATTCCGCTCTTATCACCGCATTTTGACGAATCCATTAAAAGAAACCGACCATGTTTGAAATAAATCCGGTAAAAAACCGCATTCAGGACCTCACGGAGCGCTCGGGCGTTCTTAGGGGGTATCTTTGACTACGATGCTAAGAAAGAACGTCTCGAAGAAGTAAACGCCGAGCTGGAGCAGCCGGACGTCTGGAACGAGCCCGAGCGCGCACAGGCGCTGGGCAAAGAGCGTTCCTCGCTGGAAGCTATCGTGGATACGCTGGATCAGATGTCTCAGGGGCTGGAGGACGTTTCCGGCCTGCTGGAGCTGGCCGTTGAAGCCGACGACGAAGAGACCTTCAACGAAGCCGTCGCTGAGCTCGATGTGCTGGAAGAGAAGCTGGCGCAGCTGGAATTCCGCCGCATGTTCTCCGGTGAATACGACAGCGCCGATTGCTACCTCGATATCCAGGCCGGTTCCGGTGGTACGGAAGCGCAGGACTGGGCCAGCATGCTGACGCGCATGTATCTGCGCTGGGCAGAAGCGCGCGGCTTCAAGACCGAGATTATTGAAGAGTCTGAAGGCGAAGTGGCGGGCATTAAGTCCGTGACCATCAAGATTATCGGCGACTACGCCTACGGCTGGCTGCGTACCGAAACCGGCGTTCATCGCCTGGTGCGTAAGAGCCCATTCGATTCCGGCGGCCGCCGCCACACCTCTTTCAGCTCCGCGTTCGTTTATCCGGAAGTGGATGACGATATTGATATCGACATTAACCCGGCGGATCTGCGCATTGACGTTTATCGCGCATCCGGCGCGGGCGGTCAGCACGTTAACCGTACGGAATCCGCGGTGCGTATTACCCACATTCCGACCGGCTTAGTGACCCAGTGCCAGAACGACCGTTCACAGCACAAGAACAAAGACCAGGCCATGAAGCAGATGAAAGCGAAGCTTTATGAGCTGGAAATGCAGAAGAAAAATGCCGAGAAGCAGGCGATGGAAGACACCAAATCCGACATCGGCTGGGGCAGCCAGATCCGTTCTTACGTGCTGGATGACTCCCGCATTAAAGATCTGCGCACCGGGGTGGAAACCCGCAACACTCAGGCGGTGCTGGACGGCAGCCTGGATCAATTTATCGAAGCAAGTTTGAAAGCAGGGTTATGAGGAACCAACATGTCTGAACAACAAGCACAGGGCGCTGACGCGGCAATTGACCTTAATAATGAACTGAAAGCCCGTCGTGAGAAGCTGGCCGCGCTGCGTGAGCAGGGTATCCCGTTCCCGAATGATTTCCGTCGTGACCACACCTCTGACCAACTGCACGCTGACTTCGATGGCAAAGAAAACGAAGAGCTGGAAGCGCTGAACGTTGAAGTCGCCGTCGCTGGCCGCATGATGACCCGTCGTATCATGGGTAAAGCCTCCTTCGTTACGCTGCAGGACGTTGGCGGCCGCATTCAGCTGTACGTTGCCCGCGACGATCTGGCGGAAGGCGTCTATAACGAGCAGTTCAAAAAATGGGACCTCGGCGATATCATCGCGGCGCGCGGTAAGCTGTTCAAAACCAAGACCGGCGAGCTCTCTATCCACTGCACCGAGCTGCGTCTGCTGACCAAAGCCCTGCGCCCGCTGCCGGACAAATTCCACGGCCTGCAGGATCAGGAAGCGCGCTATCGTCAGCGCTACCTGGATCTGATCTCCAACGATGAATCGCGCAACACCTTTAAAGTGCGTTCGCAGATCCTGGCGGGCATCCGCCAGTTCATGGTCGGTCGCGGCTTTATGGAAGTCGAAACCCCGATGATGCAGGTGATCCCTGGCGGCGCATCTGCGCGTCCGTTCATCACCCATCACAACGCGCTGGATCTGGATATGTACCTGCGTATCGCGCCGGAACTGTACCTGAAGCGCCTGGTGGTTGGCGGCTTCGAGCGCGTGTTCGAGATCAACCGTAACTTCCGTAACGAAGGTATCTCCGTTCGCCATAACCCAGAGTTCACCATGATGGAACTCTATATGGCCTATGCGGACTACAAAGATCTGATTGAGCTGACCGAATCCCTGTTCCGCACCCTGGCGCAGGACGTTCTCGGCCATACTGAAGTGCCTTACGGCGATCAGACTTTCGATTTCGGCAAGCCGTTTGAAAAACTGACCATGCGCGAAGCGATCAAGAAGTACCGTCCGGAAACCGAGATGGCCGATCTGGATAACTTCGATTCTGCAAAAGCCATTGCGGAAAGCATCGGCGTTCACGTTGAGAAGAGCTGGGGTCTGGGCCGCATCGTGACCGAGATTTTCGAAGAAGTGGCGGAAGCGCATCTGATCCAGCCGACCTTCATTACCGAATATCCGGCAGAAGTCTCTCCGCTGGCGCGTCGTAACGACGAGAACCCGGAAATCACCGATCGTTTTGAATTCTTCATCGGCGGGCGTGAAATCGGTAACGGCTTTAGCGAGCTGAACGATGCGGAAGACCAGGCGCAGCGTTTCCTCGATCAGGTTAACGCGAAAGCCGCCGGTGACGACGAAGCGATGTTCTATGACGAAGACTACGTGACCGCGCTGGAGCATGGTCTGCCGCCGACTGCGGGTCTCGGTATCGGTATCGACCGTATGGTGATGCTGTTTACCAACAGCCACACCATCCGCGACGTGATCCTGTTCCCGGCGATGCGTCCGGTAAAATAAGCATTACGCGAATAAAAAAACCCAGCAGAGCTGGGTTTTTTTATGCCTGATTGCTAAAGCTGATTAATGCGTTACGCGCATTATCGTCCGCCGACTGCAGCACCATCCACGGGCTAAAAGCCCACGGCGTCGCGCGAATCCCGCTTAACACATCCGCAAGATGGCTCCATTGAAAATCCATCACTTCGTCAGGATTTATCCGTAATGCGCTGGCGACTCGTGCCGCATAGACCGGACAGACCTCGTTTTCGACAATGCCATTCGGCGCGACGGCCCGGTAACGGAACTCCGGAAAGACCGGGACGATGCGGGTAATCTCAACGCCGAGCTCAAAGCGGCAGCGGCGCTCAACGGCCTGTTCGAAGGTTTCGCCGGTTTGCGGATGCCCGCAGACTGAGTTTGTCCACACGCCTGGCCAGGCTTTTTTGCCCAGCGAGCGGCGCGTGACCAGCAGTTGGCCTTGTTCATTGAACAGCCAGCTGGAAAACGCGAGATGCAGAGGGGTATTGAGGGTGTGGGCGGCATACTTCTCCAGCATACCTGTAGGCTTATCTTGCTCGTCCAGCAAAATGACATGTTCCCCGGCCATGACAACTCCTGAAATAGAAAATGACCCGGCACAAACCCGCCGGGTCATGTACTCAGGCCACTAGGGTAGCCCATAAATGGGACAAAGGCATTACCAAAACATGTTGGCCACGGGGGAGAGTGTGATATTACAGATGCGCCGCCAGGCGGCTCATGGATTAACTAGCCGTTTAACCCGAAGCATCATGAAGATCCTGGCGATGATATGTAGCCGCTTAGCCGGCCTTTAATACTTCTGTATGAAGGGTAGCGATTGGGGATTGCCCTGGGGACTGGTATGATAATCCCCCCTGGTTTTGAGGTGAATGTTTGTGTTAAGCGCAGGACGCCTGATGAGAAAACGCTTTGTTATCGCAATAATGTTGTTGAGCAGCCTGATCGTCGCGGGGTGTTCCAGCTCATCCGATTCCGGTTCCACCTATACCGTGAAGCGCGGCGACACGCTGTACGCTATTTCACGTTCCACTGGCACCAGCGTCAGGGATCTCGCCCGTCTCAATAATATTTCACCTCCCTATACCATCGAAGTTGGGCAAAAGCTGAAGCTGAACAGCGGCTCAGGGACTACGGCGAAGGCGGGGGCATCCGGCAAGAAATCGTCAGCGAAACGTACCGCAGCCGTGACGCCATCTTCGGCAGTGCCGCAGTCCTCCTGGCCACCGGTCGGGCAACGCTGCTGGCGCTGGCCAACCAGCGGTAAAGTAGTGCTGCCATACTCCACCAGCGATGGCGGCAATAAAGGTATCGATATCGCCGGTAAGCGCGGCCAGCCGGTGTATGCGGCAGGGGCGGGCAAAGTGGTGTACGTGGGCAACCAGCTGCGCGGCTACGGCAACCTGATTATGATTAAACATAATGAGGACTATATCAGCGCCTATGCGCACAACGACAAGCTGATGGTGAACAATGGCCAGAGCGTGAAGATCGGCCAGCAGATCGCCACCATGGGCAGCTCGGATGCGGATTCCGTGCGTCTGCACTTCCAGATTCGCTACCGGGCGACGGCGATCGACCCGCTGCGCTATTTGCCGCCGCAGGGCAGTAAGCCCAAGTGCTAAAAGGTTATTTTATCGGCAGTTAGCCTGGTTTGGGCTTGTCAGCGGGTGCGTAAGGTCTATAATGGCCCTCGCACCTCTTCGCTTCAAGGAGGAGGAGTAAGGCATTGCATGGTTGTCTTAAAGTAGTCTGTTGTAAAACTGATTACATCCCTGACAAGAATCCAAATGGGTGAATTTGCTTTATCGGATCCTGTCTGGGCGAGTGTAGCTCAATGGTAGAGCTTTTGGTTCCCAACCAAATGACGGGGGTTCGATTCCCCTCACTCGCTCCACTTCCTGAATAGAGTCCGCTATGGACGCCAGCCTTAATTTCTCAAAACGTATGAATGGTGCCTACAAACGTCGCTATCACTTAGTATAGGGACATCATCTGAGTATTAACCCACGATGCGTTGGTGATTGATCTGTGCTCATGCACGATTCTTGGCTGGTCGCTGTTACTACGAATTTGACCACCATTTGCTTATGCTAGAATCTCATTCAACTCTTTGAAAGTAGACTATATTCATAGAGGTCACAGGGTCAGCCTGGGCACCAGATGGACGATAGCGTCTAGTTAGACAGAGTATGCTTTCAATCGCGGACGTTTTCACTGCGAGGATGGCGATCGCAGAGGGCAATAATTAGCAAATCAGTAAGTTACCAAGGTTAAGGTCATAACACATTTATAAGAATAAACTTATTCTGCTAATTATGTGATACGCAAGTTAAAGTGAAGTCCGCCAATAGAGATAAACTACAACGTACTGATAAAACACAAGTATTATAAAAAACATACGATATGTACGTGCTTAATATCAAAAAAATTCAAATATATTAGCGAAAATAGATGAAATAAATGATTTCTCCTGAAATTAGTATAACTTGCGCCTTTTAAGTTCAAAAAGTAACCAATTGCATACGAATTGCATAACCTATTTAATCAAATTATAATAAAAAGAATATAATTGCAGGAGCGATGTGCAATGAATTACTTACTTGAGAATTTGGTTCATTACAATGAAGAGTCGCGAGCTTTAGAGAACGATAATACAGAGATAATACTTCCTGTATCGGCCGCGAGGCTATTGTCTTTATTGTTACAAAAAAATAACGAGCAGTTAAGCAGAATTGAAATTCTTGAGAAAGTTTGGGAGAAGTATGGTTTAGTGGCATCTAACCACAATCTAAACAGAAATATCTCTATATTACGGAAAACGTTACAAGAATTAGGTCTGTCAGATATCATTGAAACGATACCTAAACAAGGGTTCAGGTTGCATTGTGATTTTAAGTTAATATCCCAAGCTCAAGAAAATAATACAAAAAAAATAAAACACAAGGTGTTACGTAACACTGGCTTAAAGCTTAATTTCTTCATTTTTATATGTTTTAGCATACTCCTCATATGTCTTTACATCAAATATGATGAAAAAAGCAGTGTATTATATAAATATAAAACGATAGGGAAATGTGATGTATATGTTGATAAAAGCTTAACAAACATTAATAATGTATCCGTTTTTTTCGATACTATACTTGGTAAGAAAATCATTGAAACTTGTAAGAGCATGACCCAAACGATATTTTTTGATGATAATAAAACATCTTTAAAAGATAAAACGTACTCTACGCACGTAGCTGTTTGCAAAGCAAATAAATTGAATAAAGGTAATCAATGTGAAAACTATCTCAATATTAAAAATATTTAGCGTAGCTGTTAATATTATATTGTTGCTGGTTATTGCCTTTATTGGTTATAAGTTATTTGCCATAGATAAATATTTGCCAATGAACTGTATGTCTAGTTTTTACATCAATCAGGGAGAAAAAAACGTTATCACAGGTAATGTTAAAATTGTTTTTCATATAACAGAGAAAGGACATGTGGTTGTTAATGAATATGGTACTCTCGAGAATGAAGGGAAGGAATATATTGTTGACCGTTCAGGTGATATGACTATCACCAAAAATACGGAAAATGGTTTTCATAAAGTATTTAAAGGGCGTTTTACAGCCAACAAGCAGGATACAACTCCGCCAGAATTGACGGAGAAACTTACTTCAAGTCAGTCTGTATTTTTTTATAAAATTCAGAAAATAGATGAAGTCACATGGCGTATTAGCGATCTGCAACGTACTATTTTCATGTGTCGCAAATGATCTATTTTATTCACCAGTGAATTAATAATGTTAGCTCATGGTTTTTATAAAGGTGTATGCAATTTTTATACTGTCGTATGTTCTTTTTAATCAATGATAGCGACAGTAAGCCGTATTGATTTAATAATCGACATTCAATACTGGTAATCAGTGATAAAGCAAGTTAACTATTTTTTCTTTTATAGCTATTCGATAACTGCTTTTAACTCCTGTAAAAATCTGGGCATGAAAATATAGCTATCAACAGGAATATATCTTCTTGTCCCTCACTCTTTTTTGACGTAATGCTGCGCTAACCATTTATGTGGTTATTCAATGTGGCAATCGAACTGGCAATTCTTTCTCCTTCTTCTGTTTGTATTGTTTATATCCGAATAGGTAACATACATCTTCCTGCCCTGATGAAGTATCCCTTTTTAACTCCTGATTTATTCATAAACAGTTTATGCAAAATATTTATCAGGAAAAAGCAAACTCTATCCCTGCCTGAATTATATCAAAGCATGTTGTTTCTTTATCTACATGGCAATACTGGCACAAGTAAAAAATTATAGGGATTAAATTTGATCGTAAATCTAGTGAAATACCTTCTTTCTGGTTTTTCTGAGCTGAATAAAAAATGGCAATAACTATTTCCAGTGAGGGATGGTTAAAAAATTTTCCTGTAGAGGGCATAAATATCTATAATTTTAATCGATTTTACAGTTGTCAGGTTTATGAATTGTCTTTGTAAAAGCGTGTGAAAATTGAACAAAAAAATTGTGGGCTTTACGTGGAGTTATAAAAAATCTTACCAATGCACCTATTTTCACACCAGCTAAAGGCAGTCAGTTGTATAATCCTTTCTTAATTAAAGCTATCTTGGTAGCGTGAAAAACTAGATTTTATGTGATTATTGGAGTTATGTGCTGATTCGTTATGATTGTCTATGATGTTTTTATAATTTATTACAGGTTTTAGAATAATAATTTGTATATTCAGTATGACTTTTTGCTCTATTGCCTTGCCTGACAAATAGCGTAACAATTGTTGCCATGTTCAGGTATGTTCAATTGGATGAGATCACCAGCGTTGGTACCAGATGGAATTATAAGTTATATGTTTTGCGATGGAATAGATTAAAAGCCTGGGGCTATACAAAGTAGGAACATTTTCTAACAAGGATAAGGATTCGGATGTGCGTGCCTTAATATTAGATCCAAATGTCATTAGTCAAAATTACTTACGATCTCAGACGGAAAATGCTGGGTTTGTTGTGGATGTTTGTTCGAGCTTAAAAGAAGCATGGCTGTTCATGATATCGAATAAACCAGATGTTATGGTAATGACTACGACTCCTCGTGATTCCGAAAGTGTCCAGGCTATTCGGCGTTGGCGAAAAATGGGAGAAAATATTAGGATCTTAATAATCAGCAATGAAGAAAACCTGCAGCATAAAGTGCGTGCTTTAAATGGAGGCGCTGATGATTATATTGTCAAACCATTCAGGATAGAAGAACTCATTGTTCGCTTACAAACACTTATTCGTAGGTCTTGTCTGGAACCGACAAAAAAAATGGCTGCAGGTAAGATTGAGCTTAACATTGGAAGTAGAGCATTGTTTATTGCAGATGAAAAAATAAAACTCACCAACTATGAGTTTGAGATAATGAGACTGCTTATTAAAAAAAGTGGCAAGCTCATCAGTAAATATGAAATTATGAAGCATTTGCATGATGATATATTTAATCAAAACAATAATACTGTAGAAGTACTCATTGGGCGGTTGCGAAAAAAAATCGCACCTTATAAATGTGCCAGAATTGAAAATAAAAGAGGTGATGGATATTATCTGGATGCAAAAAATTTTATTGACCATTAAATATAAAAGCATCCTTGCTTGTACCAGGTAGATGTGGAAATACCATCCTCATAAATTATAGTGAGAGTTGCAGTATAGATTAAATCTAATGCCGAAGTTTTAAAAATAACAATACATTCAGCGTGTATAGCAAACCATAGCCGTGTGGCCACAAATTCATGACCATTTTTATTATGGCCATATTTGATGATATCAGTAATGTGATAGCAAAATTGCTTACTGAATAAAAAGCAGTGATAAGTATTAAACTATGTATGTCAGGGAGCGACCACAGTGGCGGTTCCTGTTAATTAAAGATGAATTACGTTGTCAATAACAGGAGAGGTTATGTTTTTGAAATTAATTTTAGTGTCTGTTGGTTCCTTATTTTTAGTGAGCTGCAGTGGAAATCCTGTGGGCTCGGCTGATAATATTAATATGGCTTTGACGGGGCAGCCCATGGCTGTTACCCAGGGTACCGTCACCAGAGTAAGAAATATTACAATCCAGAATGACAGTGATAATAATATTGCCGGTGCGGCAGCAGGTGGGGTATTAGGTGGCGTAGCAGGTAATGCTATAGGTGGTGGAAGTGGCAGACGCATCGCTACGGCAGGCGGTGCCGTTGCCGGTGCTTTGACCGGGCAAGCGATTCAGCGCAATAGATCTCAAATAAATGCTGTGGAGCTTTTCATCCGACCAGTGCATGGTAATGAATTTGTCATTGTTCAACCGATGGGAGAAACGCCTTTTTTTGTCGGGCAGCAGGTTAATATTACGTCACTAAGGGGGCAGGTTACCATTACTCCTGTCGCTCAATTGTAGAATTATTCTCATTGTATGTTCTTTGAATAATATTGCTGTCTGGGGGAGATAGGATTAATTAAGCTGTTTTTTAATTAACTCATTTCCCATTTTATGCCGATTGCTTATGGAGGGTTTCTTTAATGAATTTACATTCAATGACATTCTCGGATATTGTTATGTCATTTTTTACGATTTTGTTCTTTTTTGCTTATTTAATGTTAATTTTTCAGATTCTGACGGATCTTTTTCGTGATGATGACTTGCATATTTCTTTTAAAGTAGTTTGGATCGTTTTATTACTCTTCATCCCTGTCATTTGCTCAATTATTTATCTATTGGTTAGGGGGAAGGGAATGGCGGAAAGACAGCGATATCATCACCATAAACATTCTTACTCAGGGTACCCCAGTGTAAGGAAGAGTATTACTGAACAAATAATTGAAGCTCATGAGCTTAAGGTCTCAGGCATTATCACTGAACGTGAGTATGCAGAAATAAAGGAAAAGCTTCTGCGGTAGTATGTTTTATTTTCTACATAGCTGAATAACGTCAGCCATGCGATACAGTATTTATTTGTTAAGCAAGGATATGCATAGCTATTTTTTTTTAGCAGAGCACTGCTATCATGATTGATAGCATAAATTTTGTTTAAATGACTAATGAGTACTGTACAACTCAATTTGCCCAAAGTGGGGTGATTTTTTTTTAATTTTTGTCAGTTTTTTTGATGAGATGCTAAATCAACCCTTTTCTAAAAGGATAATGGTATTTCCTTTAGGGCGTTATTTTACTTTTTAACAAAATAACCCTTAAAAAGAAATGTAATCATGGTTTTTTTATTATTAAGTATTTGAATTTCACTTGTTGGTAGTGAAAAGCTCTGAATTTGACTTTTTTGTGGCCTGACTTCAGCGCAAAATTCATTATTTCGCAAGAATATTCTTAAGTGCATGGGGGGGATTCCTAATTTTTGTGTATATCAGGTAGGTTTAATCATCCCTGAGTTAAGATTTTTCTTCTTTTTTAGAGTTTATTAATTCAAAAAAATCAAGTTGTAAAATTTATATCTGAATATATTATGTAGGAAAGTTCCTGGTGATTATTAGGATATTTCAAGGAGGGGTATGAAGCATGGGAATGTACTGTGTCAGAGTTGTAGTGTTAAATGCCAAATCCTTCCTGAACAAGAGTTTAGCGCCTCTCAGTGTCTTAATCCTAAGGTTTGTATCTGGCCGGGAGTAAATGTTTTTTTTGAGGCGGGGGTGAGGTTTCTGGTTAATTCAATAAGTATTATCACCTCTTCTGAAGGTTTTATTTTTGTGGATTTTTCCTGGCGGAACATTCATTTCTTTATGAATGACGAGTGGGTTGAATACCTTGCCAGTACGAATATGAAGATAATATTGTTGGCAGATGTAAAAATGGCAGCGCTGGCCAATTATTACAAACAAACTGAAAAGAGAGTAACAGAGGTACTCTACCTCTCTGAAGGTTTAGGGGCGACCTTAATTAACTTCAGGAAAGTGTTTATTGGATTACCTTTGTTTCGTCGGTCTGGCAGAGCATTAACAAAAAAAGAAAGGCAAGTTCTCTATTTAACGCTAAAGCATAAAGGCGTGGCTGATATTTCCACGGAAATGTCACTCGATGTCAAGGCTGTTTATAATATCAGGCAAAGAATTGAGAGTAAGATAGGAATGAAAATAAGGAGGTTTGCATAATATCAGAGTGCTGTGCCATCACCAGGCAGGCTGAAATATAGCGTTTATAATATCGTTGCTATTAATAATGTACGTGGAGAATTTATTTATGAATAAAAAGATCATAGCCCTGAGTGTTTTTGTCGGTTTGTCATCCGCTGTTTCAGCTTTTGCTGCATCTGATAACACTATTACTTTCCAGGGCGAAGTCACTGACCAGACCTGCGCGGTGACCATCAACGGAAACGCGGTATCACCGGTGGTTTTATTACCGACGGTGAGTATTTCCGATTTCGCAAGTTCGACAACTGCTGGCGCCACAAATTTTGAAGTCGGTGTCAGTGGCTGCGCGGTTGAAACGACCGATCGGGAAATTTCTACCGTTTTTGTAGGTAATCAGGTGACTACCTCTGGCAATCTGGGAAATACCGGTAGTGCAGGTGATGTGGAAATCCAGATCCTCGACACTACGGGAACGGTTATTGATTTTACCAGCTATTTCACTGGTGATGCTGACCTGACGTTAACCGCAGGTGAAACATCGGCAAGTGCTAATTATACCGCTCAGTACTATTCAGCTGGTACGCCAACAGCGGGTGATGTTACCGCTTCATTACAGTATGCCGTGACCTACCTGTAAAACTATGGCCGGAATTTTTTCCGGCCATTTTTACCGGGCCAGGCTGTGTACTGGCTTTATTAATGGAGAGAAATATGAAATTTCTATATAGATCCTTTTCGTTCTTTTGTTTTACTTTTTTAGCGTTATTTTCTCTTCAGCTTAATGCCAGCGTTATTATGACGGGTACTCGGATTATATATAATGAGGGCAGTCGTTCAGTTGATGTTAACCTTAAAAACCAGAGCGATTTCCCCTATGTTGTACAGACGTGGTTTGATGACGGGAAGATGTCTAGTGGACCGGATGCCTCTGTAAGGGTTCCCTTTATCGCCTCCCCCCCTGTTTTTCGAATTCAGCCGGGTGCAGGTCAGGTTGTTAAAGTGACATTCACGGGTGGTTTGAATCTTCCAGATGATAGAGAGTCTGTGTTTTATTTTAATTTCTTGCAGGTTCCTCCAGCAAATATTAACAAAAATGACGTAAAAAATAAAATGCTCGTCATGCTGCGTAACAGAGTTAAAATTTTCTATCGCCCTGCATCTCTGGTATCAGGTCCAGGCAGGGGGGTGCCCAATATATCTGTAACGCCTGTTGCAGATAATGCCTCAGCAGTGATGATAAAAAACCACACGCCTTTCTATGTCACTGTCAGCAGCGTTGCATTAACAGAGAAGCAACGGAGATTGTCTTCTGGGTCGGGTATGATTGAGCCTTCAGGATCTCATATTTTCAATATTTCTCGAGCAGGTTCAGTTAAGGGTAAAAAAATCACTGTGACAGTGGTAAACGATCAGGGAGCACGACTGAATGCGGAATTCAATTTATAACAATATCTGCATTAGTAATATCTGGTGGCGGTTTAACAAAATCATATTAACAATATCGTTTGTTGTTACATATATTCCTTCCGCCAGTGCACAGGATTATTACTTCGACCCGGCATTGCTGAAAGGTTCTGCCCTTGGGCAGGATATGGAACGATTCAATAAAAAAATCACGCCTGTTCAATCCGGGAAATATGTTCTCGATGTCTATGTTAACAACACGCTAATTTCGATAAGCGAGACCATCAATATAATGGAGCGTGAAGATGGAAAAACAGAACCTTGTCTGACTCGGGAACTGATCGCTAAATTGGGCATCAGAATAAATGCTGTAGTGACTGCAGAAAGTCATCAGTGTGTACTTGTGTCTGACGCCGGGGCGACTATTCAGGCTGAGGTGGACTTATCACAGTCTCGTCTCAACCTGTCTGTACCACAGTCGAATATGTTTCAAAACCCCCGTGGTTTTATTCCTGTCGAAAGCTGGGATAGCGGGGTTATGGCGCTTTTTCTGCGCCATAACACCAATTTCACACGCACCGAGAATACAGGAACAAATTTTAAATATAATTATCTCTGGAGCAATATTAATGCAGGGACGAACCTTGGATTGTGGCAGCTCAGGCATACAGGAAATTTAAGATATGCTGACAGTAACCTTGGCGGTAGTGAATATAAATATAATGCGGCCAGGACATGGGGGCAACGTGCTATTCCTGCATTAGAAAGCGTACTCACTGTCGGTGATAGCTACACCAGCAACAGCCTGTTCGGGAGTCTGTCTTTTAATGGCGTAAAGATGGCTACCGATAAACGAATGTGGCCTCAGGGAAAGCGGGGATACGCACCAGAAGTCAGAGGCGTTGCAGCGACAACAGCTCGGGTTGTCATCCGTCAGCAGGGGACGGTAGTGTATGAGACTACCGTTTCGCCGGGGAGCTTTGTTATTAATGATCTTTATAACACGAAAAGCAAGGGAGACCTGCATGTAGAGGTTATTGAGGCTGGTGGTAATATTTCAACGTTCACCGTCCCCTACTCTTCTGTACCTGATTCTGTACGACCAGGTAACTGGGAGTATTCTGTATCGTTAGGACGGGTGAGAAATTATTACAGCGTTAACAATCGTTTTATTGAAGGAACACTGCAGCGGGGCATGTCGAACATGCTTACCGCGAACAGCGGTATTCGTCTTGCTGAGGATTATCAGGCCGCTTTGCTGGGAGGCGTTATTGCTACTGGAGCAGGGGCATTCGGATTAAACACGACTTTTTCTCATGCCCGAGTTGAAAATGAGCAGACCACCAGCGGCTGGCGTGCAGAAGCCAGCTACAGCAGAACCTTTGACACAGGAACTAATCTTGTTCTTGCTGCGTATCGCTATTCAACCAGTGGCTTCAGGGATTTACAGGATGTCCTTGGCGTCAGGCGTCAGTATCATAATGGCACTGAATACTGGTCAGATACGTTAAGGCAAAAAAATAAGTTTTCAGCAACCGTCAGTCAGCCTATGGATGAATGGGGGATGCTTAACCTCTCAGGCAGTACTGCCGATTATTATGATGGGAGAGGCAGAATTAAACAATTGCAATTGGGATACAGTAATAACTGGGGACAACTCAGTTATAACCTGAGTATTGCTCGTCAGCAGACCATTATGACGAACGGCAGATACTTTTATAGTCTTAGGGATAGCGATTACGACACGGGAAACCGACAAAGGTATACAGAAAATACCATCTCATTGGGTTTTTCTGTACCACTTGATTTTGGCAAAAATCGATCCAACCTGACTTTTGGCTTAAATAAAAATAGAGACACCCGGAGTGCGCAGGTAGGTATCAATGGTTCTGCCGGGGAACAGAGTAATTTTACTTATTCCCTATATGGTGGTGCTGAAAATTACCATAACAGCGGTAATGCCACCAGTTGGGGAGGGAGCGGTCAGCAGAACACATCCGTGGGCGCTTTTCGCGCAAACCTCTCTGCAGGTAAAAACTATCGGCAGTTCGGCGCAGGATATTCTGGCACGCTGGTTGCTCACCGCGGCGGGCTCACGGTAGGACCCTATGCAAGCGATACGTTTGCAATCATCCATGCGCCGGGCGCCAGTGGGGCAATTGTCAAGAACGGCCAGGGAGCAACAATAGATCGCTTTGGCTACGCTATACATCCGTCGCTAACCCCTTACCAGTATAACAATGTTGGACTTGACTCGAGATTCATTAATTCTGACGTTGAGCTGCAGGGAGGCAGTAAGAAAGTGGTTCCTTACGCAGGAGCCATGCCGATGGTGTCTTTCGAAACGCTGCATGGTAGAGCCATTTTAATCACCGCGAGCTTTGAGGGGGAAATGCCTCCGATGGGCGCTGATGTTTTTGATTCTGCTGGTAACGAAATAGGAATGGTAGGTCAGGGCGGTCAAATTTATGCCCGCGTTGAAGATAATACAGGAAAACTGACTGTTAAATGGGGAAAGCAGGATGGTCAGCGCTGTGAAATCAAATATCGCCTACCGAAAGCAGATAATCAGCCGGTAACACAAATTCATCTGCCCTGTGAGAGGAAATAACAGAGATGATGACCTTCCAAAGTAAAAAAGAGAAGCCGCGGATTTTTATTTTCCTGCTAGTTCCGGTTATTTTTTTCGGCTGGAGCCAGATAAGCTTTTCTGCAGGTACCTGCACAAAAGTAACGTCGACAAGTCAACTATCCACTGCTGCGCTGAATGCAGGCTATACTGCCGCATCGTGGACCGGTGCTTCTGATGCTAATACGGTCACAAGTCTTGGGTTGCCCGGTATTATAACGATCAGTGGTTCCAGTAGTTTTCAGCCGTCTGGAACCCTTCTTGGTAGTTCAGCAGCCTCCTTTCTGACGTCTGGTCACAAGGAGACATACCCGGCAAATCAGATTTTATTTCGCTGCAATCAGACTGCAGTGGATGCGGGATTATATGAGTTTTATGCCACTAATGGTGACGAAAACTACAGTGGTAAAAATGCCGCCAGCGAAGTAGACGGCTCTTATTTTACGTATGTAAAAAATGTTGCTATCAGATTAACGAATATGAAGACAGGGGAATATTATTCACGGTACTGGAAATCCCGTCAGCTTACCGCTGACGACTGGTATTCAGATGATACCTATACTTATATCCCCGCGAGTGCATTCGCTGATGTATTTGTTGAGCTGTTTAAGGTTGACGGAACTTACGGGAGTCAGAATAGCTCAAACTTCTACACCTATAACTGGTGGAGTACAGGGAGCGCTCAGCCTGCCGGTTATGTTGCATTTCAGGGGGGGAGCTTAAGCTCTGGACTTTATAACGGCGCTGATTCTGCTAGTAACTACTCGGGATGGTATGGGTACTGGCCTGCCGGTTTTGGTCTGACGAATTATGTGACGTTCGTCAGAGGGGCGACATGTCTTGTTAAGGATTTCCCTTCGGTTGTACTGTTGCCAACTATTTCAGTTAGCGAGCTTAATGCGGGAAATACCAGCCGCGCCGGATTCTCCATCAGTCTGGAATGTGAATCGGGGGCTGTTTCCAGTACATCGAATTCAACAAGTTCTTCGGCAAATGTTGCTATGGGTTTTATGGTGAATCAGGCAAACGCGGTCAGTAAAGCGCAAAGTCTGGGGCTGGTGACTTCCGGTGGTGGTCTCACCTGGCTGCTGGATACCAATTATGGAAACGGTGCAGGGGAAGCCTCAGGGGTCGGTATTCAAATTCTTAACAATAGTGGAAGTGCGCTCAATCTTTTACCCGCTAAATCATCATTTGGCTCAGGAAACAGCTACGGATGGTATGGTTTTAAAGATTTATTGTCCTTAACTGGGACGGGAAGCGGCACCGATATTTATACAGGAGATTTCACTGCAGAGTTGGGTGCAATCACTGGTCAGACAGTTACCGCGGGGTCCGTAAATGCGCAGTTACAGGTTGTTGTCAGCTTTCAGTAAAACAATTATCAAGGTGAAATGGTTATGCTGCGTACTATTCGTGCTGGCGCAGCCTGGTTTCGCCGTTGTGAATGTAGAAGGTACCCGGGTAATATTTAATGCCGGAGAAATGGTTTCATCGGTGAATCTGATAAATTCAGGGGGGGAGCCCTCCCTTGTACAACTCTGGTTTGATGAGGGGGATCTATTTATGTCTCCAGAAAACGCCAGAACACCGATTATTGCCGTCCCTCCGGTGTTTCGATTACAGCCGGGTGAACTGCGCGATGTAAAGCTGCAGTTGATCTCTCGGGATAATTTTCCGCAAGATAAGGAATCTCTTTACTGGCTGAATATTTATCAGGTGCCGCCCAATACGATCGGTCCGGCTAATGAGAAGCGCGTTATTCTTCCCCTGCGATTACGCCTGAAAGTTTTTGTACGACCCGTTAATGTCCCACGACCTCAGCAGACTGATGGAGAGCGACTGCAGTTTCAGATTAAAAATAACAATCAACAGGTTGTCATTATGAGCAATCCAACGCCATGGTATATGACGATAGCGACATTCGAGTCTGGTTATATGAAAATTGATAGCATCATGTTAGCGCCAGGAGAGAAAAAGGAAATCACCCTGAATAAAACAGTGAAAGCGGGGGAGGTGCAGTATGAAATCATCAATGATGATGGAACCAAATGGCGTTATCGTTCATTTTTAAGACAGTCATGAACACTGAATGCTCGATAGGCATGACTGACCTGACCCGCCGGCATGACTCTAACACATATGATTTTTCATATGTGGTGTTGAACTTATATCTCTGTGGAGTATCCTGTCCGTCGACGATCGGGAGGAATGATGTCATTAACATCCTTACAGCTTTTCAAAAATCTGTCCGATGAAACCCGCCTGGGTATTGTGCTGCTGCTTAAAGAGATGGGGGAGCTGTGCGTGTGCGATCTCTGCACGGCGTTGGATCAGTCGCAGCCCAAGATCTCCCGTCACCTCGCTATGCTGCGGGAAAGCGGATTGTTGCTGGATCGCAAGCAGGGTAAGTGGGTGCACTATCGCTTATCACCACATATGCCTGCATGGGCGGCACAGGTAATAGAGCAGGCCTGGTTAAGCCAACAGGAGATCGTACAGACCATCGCCCGCAAGCTGGCATCAGCAAACTGTTCTGGGAGCGGTAAAGCGTTCTGCCTTTAAAAATTTGCCGTAACATATATGTTTTTTCGAATGTGATTTTCAGGGGGGGGTATGCTACTGGCAGGTGCTATTTTTGTCCTGACCATTGTTCTGGTTATCTGGCAGCCGAAGGGGTTAGGCATCGGCTGGAGCGCGACGCTGGGCGCGGTACTGGCTTTGATTGTTGGCGTCGTACATGTCGATGATATCCCGGTGGTGTGGAATATCGTCTGGAACGCGACGGCGACCTTTATTGCCGTAATTATTATCAGCCTGCTGCTTGATGAGTCCGGCTTTTTCGAATGGGCAGCGCTGCACGTATCTCGTTGGGGAAACGGTCGTGGCCGTTTGCTGTTTACGTATATCGTTCTGCTCGGCGCAGCGGTGGCGGCGTTGTTTGCCAATGATGGCGCGGCATTAATATTGACGCCAATCGTGATTGCCATGCTGCTGGCACTAGGATTCAGCAAGGGCACGACGCTGGCCTTCGTGATGGCTGCCGGGTTTATCGCCGATACGGCCAGCCTGCCGCTTATTGTGTCGAACCTGGTGAATATCGTCTCGGCGGACTTCTTTGGGCTGGGATTCACCGAATATGCGTCGGTGATGGTGCCGGTCGATATTGCCGCCATTGGCGCCACGCTGGTGATGCTGCACCTGTTCTTTCGCAAAGATATCCCGCAGTCCTACGATCTGGCCCTGCTTAAATCACCGGCAAACGCAATTAAAGATCCGGCTACGTTCCGCACCGGCTGGATAGTATTGATTCTGCTGCTGGTCGGTTTTTTCGTCCTCGAGCCGCTTGGCATTCCGGTCAGCGCGATTGCCGCGGTAGGGGCGGTAATACTGTTTACCGTGGCAAAACGAGGTCATGCCATCAATACCGGTAAAGTGTTACGCGGTGCGCCCTGGCAGATCGTGATTTTCTCACTGGGAATGTATCTGGTGGTATATGGTTTGCGCAACGCCGGGCTAACCGAATACCTTTCAGGAGTGCTGAACGTACTGGCGGATAAAGGACTCTGGGCTGCGACGCTGGGTACTGGCTTCCTGATGGCTTTCCTGTCTTCGATCATGAACAACATGCCTTCCGTGCTGGTGGGGGCGCTCTCTATCGATGGAAGCACCGCAACCGGCGTTATTAAAGAGGCGATGATCTACGCCAACGTGATTGGCTGCGATCTGGGCCCGAAAATTACGCCGATCGGTAGCCTGGCAACGCTGCTCTGGCTGCACGTACTTTCACAGAAGAATATGACCATCACCTGGGGCTACTATTTCCGCACCGGGATTGTCATGACTCTGCCTGTGCTGTTTGTAACGCTGGCCACGCTGGCGCTACGTCTCTCTTTCACTTTGTCATGAGATACCAAAATGATCAACGTTACTATTTATCACAACCCGGCCTGCGGCACGTCGCGTAATACGCTGGAGATGATCCGCAATAGCGGTACTGAACCCACCGTTATTCATTACCTTGAAAATCCACCGCCACGCGATGAGCTGGTCAAACTCATTGCCGATATGGGGATCGCGGTACGGGCGCTGCTGCGTAAAAATGTTGAGCCATATGAAGAACTGGGCCTGGCGGAAGATACATTTACCGATGACCAGTTAATCGACTTTATGCTGCAGCATCCGATCCTGATTAATCGCCCGATTGTGGTGACGCCGCTGGGAACGCGCCTGTGCCGCCCATCGGAGGTGGTACTGGATATCCTTCCTGACGCGCAAAAGGGCGCGTTTGAAAAGGAAGATGGCGAGAAAGTGGTGGATGATAATGGCAAAAGGCTGAAGTAAATTTCCAGCGGGACGGTATCACTATCACTGAACGTTGCCCTGGACGTGACGATTATCTGTAGATGCATCCTGATGTCGTTTCAGCCAGTATTGAATACTAATAATACCTGGCTGAAAAAGATCCGTGGTCAGGTAAGCTGGAAAATCACCAATAATCATCGCCAGCGGCAATAACATGACGCTGCCGTAACGGGAAATCGATGTTACTGATCTTTGGCGGTCTGCCCGGTACCGGGAAATCAACTATCGCTCGCCTGCTGGCCGCCAGGCTGGGCGCCGTCTGGTTACGGATTGATTCGATTGAGCAGGCGCTGATCCGCGCCAAAACCGTCACCCTGCACGATATAGGGCCGGCTGGATATCTGGCGGCGTACGCCATTGCCGCGGATAACCTCAGGCTGGGCAACGTGGTGATTGCCGATTCGGTGAATCCCATCGCCATTACCCGCCATGCGTGGAGAGAGGTCGCGACCGGGAATGCCGTGCCTTTTCTGGAGATAGAATTGACCTGCACCGACCAAACCCAGCATCGGTATCGCGTGGAAAACCGCGCGGCGGATATTCGCGGCCATATCCTGCCGGACTGGCAAAAGGTGATCACCCGTGAGTATGAGCCCTGGCGCACCGCCAGCCTGACTCTGGATACCTCTGTACTGACCGCCGAAGAGGCGGTCGAGAGGATCCTTCAACATATCCAGTCAGGCGGCCTGGCACGCCGGTAAGCGCATAAATAGCCTCCCGGGATACTGCCCGGCATCGGCGGCAAGAACCTACATAAAGAACTTCACGGCCTGCTGGAGGGTGGTGCCGACTCCCCATAACAGCGGCACGCTCACCGCTAACCAGCTTACGGTTAACAGCAGCGTGGACGGACGGGCCTCCCACGTGAGCTGGGCATCCTTATTGATGGTATACAGACCTTTCGCCTGCTGCTGCTGTTCCGCGGTCATCGCATGCTCTTCCGTCAGCGGACGCACCAGCTGATTACAGATAAAACCCATTACCAGCAGGCCGGTCAGGACCATCAGCGTAATATCATAGACGCGCTCGGGCGGAACCCCGTGCGTCAGCTGATACTCGCGCAGATAGTTCACCAGCACCGGGCCGCTGATCCCTGCCGCCGACCAGGCGGTTAACAAGCGCCCGTGAATCGCGCCCACCATTTGTGAACCAAAGACGTCGGCCAGATAGGCGGGAATACTGGCAAAGCCTCCGCCGTACATCGAAATGATAATGCACATCGCGCAGACATACAGCGCGATATAGCCGCCGTGATTCACCAGCGGCAACGTCCCGTACAGCACGGCGCCCAGGCAGAAAATAATCGCAAAGGTCATTTTGCGCCCGCACAGGTCCGACACCGATGCCCAGAAAAAACGTCCCAGGATGTTAAACAGGCTGAGCAGGCCGGTAAATCCTGCGGCCATGGTAGCAATGCGTTTCAGCTGCTCGCCATTCAGCTCATGCCAGCTGAGATCGAGCGACAGCAGTTTACCGGCAAAGATCTCCTGCAGCATCGGCGAGGCCATACCGAGAATACCGATTCCCGCGGTGACGTTGAGCCATAGCACCATCCACAGCAGCCAGAACTGCGGAGTGCGGCAGGCAACGCGGACGTGCACCTGGATGGTGGGATTATTGCGGATCGTTTTTTGCGCCTTCTCACCCGAAGGATGCCAGCCCATGGGCGGCAGGCGATAGCCAAAGGTACCGGCAAGCATAAATAGGGCATAAATCGCCGCCAGCGCCAGAATGCTTTGCCATACCCCGTTGCCGGCCGGACCGGCAAAGTAATTCATCAGACCGTTTGCCAGCGGCGCGCCCACCAGCGCTCCCCCGCCAAAACCCATAATCGCCATCCCTGCCGCCATTCCGCGCTTGTCAGGGAACCAGCGCAACAGCGTCGAAACCGGTGAAATATAGCCCAGTCCGAGACCGATTCCGCCGATGACCCCGGCCCCCAGCCACAGCAACCATAGCTGATGGAAATAGATAGCGGCGCTGGATAGCAGCAGGCCGCCGCACCAGCACAAGGTGGCAATAAAGCTCACCAGCCGCGGTCCAACCTTCTCCAGCCAACTGCCCCACAGCGCCGCCGAACAGCCGAGAAAAACAAAAAACAGCGTATAGGTCCAGCCGAGCATGGAGATTTTCCAGTCGCAATCGCGGGTAAACAGCTGCTGCCAGAACGACATATTGACGGGGCATTGCAAGGACGTGCTTCCTCCTATTAACTGCGACATTGGCAGCCAGTAAACGGAAAACCCATAGGCCATACCTATGCAGAGATGAACCGCCAGCGCGGCCGGTGGCACCAGCCAGCGGTTAAAGCCGGGCCTGGCGATGATACGGGGTTTCGCGAAAAAATCGCGTAAGGGAGAGACCGGTGCGGTCGCGATGTTTTCATTCATTTGCGCCATTTTCCTGTCCTTTTTGTCTATATTGGCCGACGAATGCCGCCGTCGGGGAACGTAGATAAAAGGCAAGAAAGATGCCATTTGATTAAAATATGTACAGAAATGGCGACTGAAGCGAGCAAGCTTCGCCGAACGGCTGAGGCGAAAAGCCCGCCACCGGCGACGGGCGCCCCTCTCGCGATAAAAATGCCGGGCGCGCTATTATTTTGATAAACGTCGGTCTCAGAGTGATACGCCGCGACCTGTAACGTTCGGGCCGTCTCCTCCCGGACATGGCCGGAGCACATGGCTAAGGCGTATTTCCCTGCAGGGCGGGCGAGAGCACCCGCCGCTCTTTAGCTTAAGGTATCAATCCATTCGCTCTGGCGCGGGTTCTGCCGACGATAGCAGTGTACCGACACCGCCAGCTGCGTCAGGTCGGTGAAGACCATCGGATCGAGCTGAATATGCTTTTTAATCTGCTGCAGCCGGTAGGTGAGCGTATTACGATGAATCCCCAACAGCAGCGACGTTTTGCCCGGTTCGGCGTTATTGGCTATAAAGCTGCTCAGGGTATCCAGCAGCACTTCGCCGGAATCATGCTCAAGCAGCTGGCGTACGTTATTGATAAAAAAATTCACCATATAGCTGTCCTCCAGCACCCGGAACAGGCAGAGCATCGCCATCTCGCGAAAGTAGTAGATTTGTCGCTGCGGCTGCACTTTGCTCCCCACCTCAATCACCGACCTGGCGAATCGGATGGCCTCGCGAATATCCGGGGCGTTGTCCGCCTGCACGCCAATCCCGATATGGTAATGGCTGATCTGATTGCTGAGAACAAACTCGATGCCCCGCAGCATCGTCTCCTGGGGGTCGCATAGCGTATTGAGGATAAGTATTTCATTGCTGCCCAGCAAAATGACGTCCCTTACCCCGGACAGCTGCGAGAATTCCCGCAGCAGCGTACTCAGTACTTCGCTTAGCTGGTGCTGTTCGACCTGCACGGTCACCACAACCGGCATCAGCGGCGCATTAAAACTGAAGCCGAGCTCCACCAGGCGATGAAGCGCTTCCTGTCCGGCGGGCGCGGCTCCCTGCTCAAGATACTGACAAAACAGAGTGTCGCGCAGACGCTGTCGCCAGTTAGTTTCCCGCATCTCTATGGCCTGGCGGACCAGTAGTTCGGCGGTGAGCACCGCCAGTTCAGCATAGCGGCTGATCGCCGCAGGATCGCCGCTGATGCCCACTACCATCACCACACGATCGTCATACATAATGGGGTGATTAATCCCGGGATGCACATTCTGAAAACGCGCCGCTTCCACGGTGTTATTAATACAAATGCGTTTACCGGTGCGTATCACCTCGCGAGCGATTTCATGCTGTTCGCCGATACGATGACGTTCACCTGAGGCAATAATCTGTCCATGATGGTCAATCACGTTCACGTTATGATGAATTATCGCCATTGCCCGGGCGACAATTTCATTAGCCAGCGCCGTCGTAATAATCATACAGTTATCCGCTTATGTGCCTCTCCGCGCCGTCCGCTCAGAAAGGTTCGTAGAACATTCTCCGCTGCGTCGGCGAGGAGCTGTTCGCATGTGTTCATCGACTCCGCCAGCGGCATAGGGCGCTGGCAGATAGACCACATCGCGTCAATATGGTGTTGATATAATTGCCGACTGCTCTCATCGCGTCCTCCGCAAAGGGCCACAACCGGTACGCCATGGCGCGCGGCTTTGCCCGCTACGCCCACCGGGGCTTTACCAAATGCGCTCTGACGATCGAGCCAGCCTTCACCGACGATGGTCAGCGCGGCATTGCTAAGATGGCGGTCGGCGTTTAGCAATTCCAGCACCAGGTCAATGCCCGGACGCAGCGTGCCGCCCGCATAGGCGATCAGCGCAGCTCCCATACCGCCCGCGGCCCCGGCTCCGGGCACTTCGCTGACGTCGTAGCCGAGCGTTTGCGTAAGCTGCCGGCTGTAGTGCGTCATACCCGCCTCCAGCTCGTTCAGCGCCGCCTCATCCGCCCCTTTCTGCGCGCCATAAACCCAGGTGGCGCCATCGGTTCCAAGCAGAGGGTTGGTGACGTCGCAGGAGGCCTGAATTTCGGCTTGCCGTAAACGTGGGTCCAGTTCGCTTAAATCGATGCGCTGGATATGCGCAAGATCCTGGCCCGCGGCGGGAACCGGCAGCAGCGTGCCGTCCTTACGCCAGAACCGTGCGCCAAGCGCCTGGGCAAAACCGATGCCGCCATCGTTGGTCGCGCTGCCGCCCAGCCCGATAATCAGACGCCGGCAACCGGCATCCAGCGCCGCTCTTACCTGTTCGCCCAGTCCAAAGCTGCTGGCCAGACGCACATCCCGCTGCGCTTTCGGCGTAAGCTCCAGCCCACAGCTTTGCGCCATCTCAATGATGGCCCGCTCGCCGGGCAGGATCAGAAACGCGGCCTGCATGGAGACACCGTAAGGCGAGGTACAGCGCTGCTGCTGCCACCTCGCGCCCTTCAGCTGCGGACTTTCCGCAAGGGTCGAGAGCAATCCCTCACCGCCGTCCGAGACGGGCATTTCGACCAGCTCCAGCGCCGCGTCAACCCGGCGCAATCCCTGTGCTACCGCTGCGCAAGCGGCCTGCGCGCTACAGCTGCCCTTAAACGAATCCAGCGCGATAACAATCTTCATGCGTTCTCCTGCGTTAATGCGCTTTGCGCGGCGTTTTATCGGTGGTCATGAGCTGCAACAACATCCCCAGCAGCGCACATCCCGCCATGGTAAAGAAGGCGTAGATATAACCCGCCGGATTTTCCCATCCCCCGCCAAACTGGATGAGCCAGCCCATAAGCAATGGCGAAATGCCGCCGCCGATAAACATCGCCGTGGTGATAATTCCGTTGGCGGTAGAGGTGGCGCGTTCTTCGGCGGAGTCCGAGGCCATTGCGTAATAGATAGGCCACACGGCGTTGGCCACCAGGCCAAAAAATAGCTGAATGGCGATAAGACGCGGCATATTGGTGGCGAAATAGAACAGCGCAATGCCGATACTCATCCATAGACCGCAGACGATCAGGGTACGTTTACGGCCAAAGCTATCGGACAGCCAGGGCCAGATTATCTGTCCCAGGGTACCGGTCAGCGTGAAGATAATACTTAGCCCGGCGGATGCCGCCAGCGACAGGCCGGAGACGTGATAAAGGTACGGCGGCAGCACAACGTTAATGCCCATATAGACAATTTGCGTCAGTAGGGTATTGCCCGCCGTCAGCGAAATATTGCGGTTGCGCAGGGTGCGTAAAAAGGTCTTCATCCCTTCGCCTTTGGCAACATGGCTGCTTTCCTGCGTCGCCGGGCGCGTCATCCCCTGGCTATCGATATGCTGATAAAGCGTGTTGATGCGATCGGCGGTGGAATATTTCGCCCAGAAGATCATTAGCGGTATGGCGACGATCAGCGCCAGCAGGAAGCAGTAGCGCCAGCTGCCTTCGCCAAATGCGGAAAGCACGAGGCTTGCCACCACGCCGCTCAGCAGCGCGCCAATCGGGTAGCCGGTATGATGTACCCCCAGCGCGAAGCCGCGCTTCTCTTTCGGCCACCACTCCGCGGTGTTGCTGACGCCGACGGGCTCGCCCCAGCCGGCCCCGAGGTTGACGCCAACGCGCAGCAGCACAAACGCCGTCAGTCCGTGGCTGATCGCTTTAATCCCGGAAATAAAAGAGAGGGCGGTATAGCCCAGCACCAGCGGTACCTGAAAGCGCGCTCGCTTCCAGCCTGAACCGTAGCGATCGCTCCAGATGGCGCCGGGGATATCCAGCACCGCCAGGGCAACCATAATCAGCGCGACGACGTTACCCCACTGTTCCGGCGAGAGCGAGAACTCCTTAGAGATGACCGGGCCAAGGCGCAGGATCATCTCCCGGTCGTAGGCGTTAAGCACCCAGATTAGCCAGCAAACCAGCAGCGAAACCCAGGAGAAACGATGTATCAGCCGCTTTTTTGCGCCTTGTTCGCCGGCAGGTGTGTGATTGATTGTTGTCATAGTCGTGTTTACTCCGCGGCGTCGCGACAGCATGGCGCGCGCCGCCAGGTATCAGGGTCAGAGTGGGTTCGCCGGGTATTATTGTTATCGCGGCGAGCCGGAGATTCGCTTAACCGGCAAAGCGCCGTTCCGCTACGCCGGTCACACCCAGGTCGTAAATGGCGAACAGGCTGCCGCGTAGCTGATTATCTTCCGGGAAGCGCGGTAGCGGCGGTTGCGCCATTGAGGTGACGTACAGCACGTCGAGGTTTTCGCCGCCGAACATCACGCTGGTGACTTTTTTCACCGGCATCTCAATGATGCGATCGACCTCGCCCTCCGGCGTGTAGCGCACCAGCTTGCCCGCGTAGACCAGCGCGTTCCACAGATAGCCTTCGCTGTCCACGGTGGCGCCATCCGCCGCGCCGCCTTCGCTGCGATCGACGTGGCAAAAGACTCGTTCGCCAGAGAGATCGCCGGTCGCGGTGTTGTAATTCCAGGCGCCGATCTCGCCTGTCCAGGTATCGGCAAAGTAGAACGTTTCGCCGGAGGGGCTCCAGCAGGGGGCGTTAGAGACAATGATATTTTTCTTCAACACGTGCAGTGACAGATCGGTATCCAGGCGATATAGCGCGCCGCTTGGCTCCTCTTCGCGCATATCCATCGACCCGAACAGAAAGCGTCCCTGACGATCGACTTTACCGTCGTTGAGCCGGTTAAAGGGCCGATCCGCTTCCGGTTGGTGCAGCAACGCCAGCTCGCCGCTGGCGAAGTCGAGCAGATGAACGCCATTCTGTAGCGCCACCACCGCGCCTTCGCCGTTCTGGCGCAGGGCGAAAGAGCCAATTTTCTGCCGCACGTCCCAGCTCTTAATCGCGCTGCCCTGCGCATTACAGGCGAACAGGCGCCCGTCGAGGCTATCTACCCACCAAAGACGCTGCTGCTCGACATCCCATACAGGACTCTCGCCGAGGCGGGTTTTTAAATCCAGTAACACTTCGATACGCATAAGGCGCTCCTGATTAAGCGTTTTCGCCGCGGGCCTGTTTTGCCGAGGCGGGGGTAGAGGATGACGAACTTTTAATCAATAGAGATGCCAGCGCGCCGACGATCAGTAGCGCGACGGCGAACCATAAGCCGGACGTCGCCGCGCCGGTGCGGTCCTCAAACGCGCCGAGGATAAACGGCCCGAGAAATCCGCCGCACAGTCCGAGGCAGTTAAGCAGGCCGAAACTGCCCGCCAGCATATGCCCGCTCATGATCGAGGGGAGCCAGTTAAAGATGATGGATTGCATGGCGAAGAACATGAAGGCGGCCAGCGAGAAGCCAAGCAGCGCCACGCCGTGGCCGGCAATTGCGCCAATCGCCATGCCGGTCGCCATGACCAGATACCCGGCCATCAGCATGCTGCGCGAACGCTGTTCCGTCCGGGCGAAACGTGGCAGCAGGATCCCGCCCGCGGCGGCGGCGATCCACGGGATGGCGGTCAGTAGACCGATCTGTAGCGGCGTCAGTTGGCCCCAGCTACCGATGATCCCTGGCAGGAAATAACTCAGGCCGTAAACCGAAAACTGATGGGTAAAGTAAATCAGCACCAGCAACAAAAATACGCGGGTGGTGAGCGCGGTTTTCAGGGAAAAACGGCTCGGCGTATGGCGCGTCTCCTCGGCTTCTTTCTCCAGCACCGCAGTGATTGCCTGCACGTCGTTGCTGTCCAGCCAGCGGGCGTCGGCGGGTTTATCCGGCAGCCTGCGCCAGACGACGAACGCCAGCGCTATCGCAGGCAGCCCTTCGATAAAGAACATCCACTGCCAGCCGTGCCAGCCGGACATTCCATCAAGGCTTAATAACAATCCGCCCAGCGGCGCGCCGATAATATTGGCCAGACAGACCCCCAGCAGGAACAGGCCGGTGGCTTTAGCGCGCTCTTCGCGGCCAAACCAGAGGGTCAGGTAGTAAATAATGCCCGGATACAGCCCCGCTTCGGCGGCGCCGAGCAAAAGGCGCATCACGTAAAAGGATGTAGGCCCGGTGACAAACGCCATGCCGCAGGAGATGATCCCCCAGGTGATCATGATGCGGGCGATCCAGCGCCGCGCGCCAATCCGGGTTAAAAACAGGTTGCTGGGGATCTCCAGCACTGCGTAGGTGAGAAAAAACAACCCGGCCCCGAGGCCGAATGCGGTTGCGGAAAGGCCGATATCCACCGACATGGTCGCTTTCGCCATGCCAATATTGGTACGATCAATAAAGCTGATGATGTACGCCACGATAAGCAGCGGCATCAAATGACGGTAGATCTTTTTATGGGTGCGCTGTAGCTGCGTCCCGTTTACCGCCTTTTCATTTATTGCGGACATGGTTATTATTTCCCCGTATTCGTGGTCAGAAGCCTTGCCGGGATCGCGTCGATCCCGTTCGTCAGCTCACAGGTTGTCGCCGGGTGCTGACCCGAACGACGCCCGGCCCGAAGCCCCACTTCGGGCCGTCTTTTCCTAAGCGCCTTCGCGCTCGAATAGCATAGAAATCCCCTGGCCGCCGCCGATGCACATGGTGACCAGACCGGTGCGCGCGCCGCTGCGCGCCATTTCATACATCAGTTTGACCGGCAGGATGGCACCGCTGGCGCCCACCGGGTGGCCGAGGGCGATCGCGCCGCCGTTGACGTTAACGCGGGCCGGATCGAGATGCAGATCGTTCATCACCGCCAGCGCCTGGGCGGCGAAGGCCTCATTGAGTTCAATTAAATCGATGGCGTGGACATCCATATTGAGACGGTCCATCAGACGCCGGGTAGCGGGAGAGGGGCCAAACCCCATAATATCCGCGCCGCAGCCGGCAACCGCCCAGCCGCGAATCCGCATGCGCGGGGTGAGGCCGCGTTTTTCCGCCTGCTGGCGGGTCATCATCACCAGCGCGGCCGCACCGTCGTTAATGCCGGAGGAGTTGGCCGCCGTCACCACTCCGTCGGCTTTAAATGCCGGGCGTAGCGCGGCAAGCTTTTCACGCGGGGTGTCGCGCGGGTGTTCATCGGTCGCAAACAGGCGGGTCGATTTTTTGCCGTCCGGCACCTCAAGGGCCAGAATCTGCTCGCGGAAGCGATCCTCAGCGATCGCCTTCAGCGCTTTCTGCTGGCTTGCCCAGGCGAAATCGTCCATCGCTTCGCGAGAGATACCGAAGCGTTGCGCGACATTTTCCGCCGTGATGCCGTTGTGATAAGGCCCTTCCGGCCAGGTAAGAATGGAGATCAGCCCATCTTCCAGCTCGCCGTGGCCCATGCGATAGCCATCGCGCGCTTTACGCAGGTAGTAGGGGAGCTGGGTCATATTTTCCGTTCCGCAGGCGACGACCACCTCGGCCTGGCCGCTTTGCAGCTGCATCATGCCGTCCGCGAGGGCCTGGAGCCCGGATCCGCACTGGCGGTTAACCGAATAGGCAGTGTTCTCCTGCGGGATCCCCGCCCGTAGCTGGCAGATGCGGGCGATAAAGCCGCTTTCGGCGATTTGCCCGACGTTGCCGACGATCGTTTCGTCGATATCCTGCGGCGCAAGCCCGGCGCGGTTGACCGCTTCGCGAATAACCGCTGCCCCGAGGTCATGCTGGTGGGTATGCTTAAGACTGCCGTTAAAGGTGCCAATAGCGGTACGAACGCCGCTGACAACCACAATATCATTAGCCTGTGTCATCGTTTTTCTCCTTACAGCACCATGCCGCCGCCGACGTTAATCACTTCACCGTTGATATAGCGTGCGCCGTCGGATGCCAGAAACGCCACGCACTCGCCAACGTCTTTCGCCTCCCCGGCGTAGCCCGCGGGTATCTTATTGATCATGATTTGCCAGACGTTTTCCGGGACGCCGCGCGTCATATCGGTATCGATAAAGCCCGGGCAGATGGCGTTAACCGTGACGCCTTTCTTCGCCAGTTCGCGGCAGGCGGTTTTGGTCATCCCCACCACGCCGGCTTTTGACGCCGAATAGTTGGTTTGCCCGACGTTGCCAAGCCAGCTGGCGGAAGCGATATTGATAATGCGGCCCGCGCCGCGCTCGCGCATGCGGATGGCGGCCTGCTGCATACAGAGAAAAGTGCCCTTCAGATTGACATCGATCACCGTGTCCCAATCCGCTTCGGAGAGTTTGTGCAGCATGGCGTCGCGGTTAATTCCGGCGTTATTCACCACAATATCCACCGGGCCAAACGCCTCTTCGGCCTGGGAAAACAGCGCTTCGACCTGCGCTTTTTCACCGATATTGCAGCTGATAAACAGTGCCTGCGCGCCCGATTCGCGCAGGGAGGCGGCGGCGGCTTCGCCGTGCGCGTCGCGATCGGCGATGATCACGCGCGCGCCTTCCCGCGCAAGCACCTGGGCAATGCCAAAGCCGATACCACGAGCGGCGCCGGTGACAATGGCGGTTTTACTGGCAAGTTTCATAGCTAATTTCCTTATGAGTCAGAGGATGAATTCCGGGACAGATGTTCCGCGAGGCCGCAGGGCTGCGGGGTGAACAAGCGGCTGTCCATAACCTGAAGGTCCGTGGCGATCGTCGGACGAAAATCCATATGCGCCAGGATGTCGCGCTCAAGATCGATACCGGGGGCGATTTCCGTCAGCACCGGCCCCTCCGGGCGCAGTTCGAAAACCGCCCGTTCGGTGACGTAATGCATGGTTTGTCCTTTGGCGCGTGCCAGCTCGCCGTTGTAAGAAATCTGATTAACCCCGGCGACGAATTTGCGTACCTCGCCTTCGCGACGGATATGCAGCGCCCCTTGTTCACAGGCGATCTCCAGCCCTTTGGCGGTAAAAGAGGAGCAGAACACGACGTGGCGGGCATTCTGGGTGATATCGATAAAACCACCCGCGCCGGGGCAGGAGGCGCCGAGCCGCGTGGCGTTGACGTGGCCGTGCGGGTCCATCTCGCCGGCGCCCATAAAGGTGATATCGACCCCGGCGCCGTTGTAATAGAGCATTTGATCCTGGTGGCTTATCATCGCGCTCAGATTACGGCCGATGCCGAAATCAACGCCGCCCGCCTGCTGCCCACCGTAGATCCCTGACTCCACGGTGATGGTGACCTGCTCGCCGAGCCGTTCTTCGTGAATGATGGCGCCAATAACGTCGTTGGGAATGCCGGTGCCGAGATTGATGACGCAGCCGGGCGTCAGATAGCGGCAGGCAATCCGCCCGATGAGCTTGCGCAGGTCGAGCGGCAGCGGCGCGTTCTGCGCGGCGGGAAGCTGGATATCGCCGCACAGCGCCGGATCGAAGTCCCAGCTGGAGGTCTGGCGGTGATCCGTCTGCGGCTCTTCGCACACCACAATGGCGTCGATCAGGTTGCCGGGAACGGTGATGCTTTTCGGATGCAGCGAGCCTTTCGCCACGCGATATTTCACCTGCGCCAGTACCTTCGCCCCATAGCGTCTGGCGGCGAGAACCGCGTGCAGAACTTCCAGCTTCATCACCTCTTCATCGGTCGTGAGGTTGCCGTCTTCATCAGCATGGGTGCCGCGCACAATGACCACGTCCAGAGGAATGGCCGGGTAGAACAGATACTCGTCGCCGCGAAACGTCACGTGCTCGATCAGATCGGGCCGTTCGCGGGTGCGGGCGTTCATCCGCCCGCCTTCCATGCGCGGATCGACAAAGGTACCGAGCCCGACGGGGGAAAGGCGCCCCGTAAGTCCGGCAGCCATCGCGCTATAGAGATGAACGATCTGCCCCTGCGGCAGACACCAGGCTTCCACTTCGTTGTTGTTGATCATCGCCATCCAGCGCGGCGCCAGGCCCCAGTGCGAACCGATGAGGCGCGTCACCATACCCGGATGGGCGAAGTGCTGGATACCGCGCTGGCGATCGCTTTGCCCTGCGGCATGCAGCAGCGTCAAATCGCGCGGCTCGCCTCCGCTCAGAAAACGCGCTTCGATGGCGCCTAAAATGGATTCCGCCGCGCCGATAAGCGTCATCCCGACGGTACAGACGGTGTCTCCGCTGGCGACCCGCTGCGCCGCTTGATGGGCGCTGATAAATTTGTTGCTCACTTTTTATCCTCCGTTGATAGCGTGATGATGGATTCCGCGAGGCGCGTTTTAAGCTGCTGTTTGCTCACTTTTCCGTTATGGGTGCGCGGTAAAACGCGGGTGAAAATAATGCGCGCCGGCAGCTTAAAGCGGGCGATTTTGACCTTCAGCCAGCCGAGGATCTCTTCGCTGGTCAGGTGGTGCTGACCGTCCGGCACGATAAACGCCACCGGCTCTTCGCCATAGACCGGGCTGGGGGTCGGGATCACGGCAACTTCCCGCACGCCCCGATAGGTAGAGAGGATGTTCTCCAGCTCCAGCGAGTAGATCTTCTCTCCGCCGCGATTGATCATGTCTTTGCTACGGTCTTTGATGTACAGCCAGCCTTCGTCGTCGAGATAGCCAAGATCGCCGGTACAAAACCAGCCCTGCGCATCGCAGCTCGGGCGTCGTTCGCTGTGCTGCCAGTATTCGCGGATCACCACATCGCCTTTTAGCCAGATATGCCCGATTTGCCCGGCGGGGAGGGGCTGCTGGCGATCGTTGCGGATCGTAATGGCGAGACCGGGGATCGCCTGGCCCGAACTGCCGCATTTAGCGCTGCCCCAGACGTCGCCCGGAAAAATCGTCGCGGGTGAGGTCGTTTCGGTGAGACCGTAGATCGGCTGAATCGCCGTATGCGGGAACAGGGTTTTTAGCTCCGCGATCAGTCCGTCGCTCAGGTGGCCCGCGCCGCAGGCAATCGTGCGCAGCGCGGGGAAATCGCCTGGATGGCTGGCGCTCTGCTCGCGCGCAGCCTGGCAAAGCAGGATAAAAATGGTTGGCGAGCCGTGCAGAAAGGTAATGTTCTGCTCGCGCAGGGTGTTGATTACCTGCGGGGCGTTGAACCGGTGCTGTAGCCAGATGCTCGCGCCAAGGCTAATAAACAGCGCCAGCAGCGCCGACAGGCCGGTGATGTGATAGATAGGCACCGCCAGAATGGTGCTATCCGCGGCGGTAAGATGCAGTTTTTGCGTGTAAGCGTCAATCGCGCAGAGCAGGTTGTGGTGCGTGATAATCGCCCCTTTAGGCTCGCCGGTGGTACCGGAGGTAAACATCATCACCGCCGTATCATCGCGGTTAACCGGGGTCGGCAGACGGGTTAGCGGATCGGGAAGAGAGAGCGCCTGCCATTCGCTGAGCGAAATGCAGCGGGCGTCGGGAGTGTGTTTCAGCCAGTCCTGCACGGTCGCATCGAACAGCACGGCCCGGGGGGCGATATGACCCACCAGCTCCTCGCTTTCGGCCTGCTTAAGCTTAGTGCTGAAAGGGACCACTTCGATGCCCAGACCCAGCGCGGCAAATAGGACTTCGCAAAAAGCGGGATGATTCCCCCAGGCCAGCAGGATTCGATCGCCTTTGCGCAGCGACCAGACCTGGTCAAGCTGCGCCATCGCTCGCTGTACCCGCAGGTGAAAATCGCGGTACAGATAGCGCCGATCCTCAAACGCCAGCGCCAGCGCATCCGGGCTGCGGGTGGCGCTGCGGCTCAGGGCCTGGTAAAGATTCTGGAAGTCGGCGGAGGTGCTGCTCATTTGTCTCTCCTGATATCGCGTATTGACTGGATGTAGTCTGGGGAAATTCAGGAGAGGAAATTGCCGAATGGCTCACAATAGAAAATCAACAAAACAGAAGCAATTTTGTAACATTGCACAATAGGCAGGAGAGGCTGGGTAGGGGAGAGAAATCCTCGAATTACCCCGGTTTTTGTAAAGCCAGAGGAAGCCCGCTTTTAGACCCGTATTAACCGGGCCTAAAAGGGAGAAGGGAATCAGGCCGGCCGCTTAGCGCTTAAAGGCATCAAACTCGAGCCGTTCGCCGTCGGGGCCGCGAATAAGCAGGAAGCGCACATTTTCTTCCTCAATCGGCCCTTCATCGAGCGGATAACCGAGCGCCGCCAGCCGCCGCTGCACCGCATTCAGGTCGCTAACTTCCAGCGCCAGATGATCGATACCGCAGCGAGGAGCGTCAAAAGGCGTTCCTGTGGGCAGCTGGTACAGCTCAAGAACGGCGCCCCCCATTTCAAGGAAAGCGACTTCAATGGCGCCCTGCGGCGAAGGTTTGCTAAACCGCTGCTGGCGCTGAAAGCCCAGCGGTTCATAGAAGGCCAGCGAACGCGTTAAGTCGCTGACCTGATAGCCGATATGAGCAATTTTATTAACCAGTTCACGCATTTTATACCCCCTTACGCACGCACCAGAAACCGTAGAAAGCGACATATACAAAGCACAGGAGCGGGGCGATAAAGGCGATTTGCATATTGCCGCCGTTCATATCCGAGATAATGCCCATCACCAGCGGAATAACGGCCCCGCCGATAATCGACATCACCACGATCGAGCCCGCGGTCTGGGTATCTTTCCCCATGCCTTTAATGACCAGGCCAAAGTTAGTCGGCCAGCATGGCGCCATACAGAAGCTGACCAGAATGAGTGCATAGACCGCCAGCATTGAACTGCTGAACACGGCGACCAATAAAAGGACAGTGGCGGCCAGGGCAAAGGTGCCGAGCAGCAGCGCCGGATTCAGGCGGTTCATCAACCAGGTGGCCACGGTTTTACCCACGGCGTAAATCACCAGAGAAGCCAGCAGCCAGTAAGTCGCGGAGTGCTCGCTGGTGCCCTGCTGCACGAGCTGCACAAAGCGAATCGTGAAGCTCCATACGCCAACCTGGGCGCCGACGTACAAAAACTGCGACATGATCCCGAGGCGAAAGCGCGGGATAGCAAACAGGCGTTTCAGCGTAGGTCCCATGCTCTCTGTCGGGATCTGCTGCTGTTGAGACGGCGTGCCCTTGCACGACGGGAATTTAATAAACACGAACACCAGCGCCAGTACTACCAGCACGGAGCCGATAATCAGATAGGGCCCGACCACCTGGCCGACCATCTGATGGCGCGCGGCGTCCGCGGCGGCGGCGGGCATCGCCAGCAGCTGTTCATGGCTCGGATCGTTTTCGCCAAAGACCATCACCTGGCCAATCAGCACGCCGGAAATCACGCCCAGCGAGTTGAAGATCTGCGAAAAGTTAATGCGTTGGGTGGACGATTGAATCGGGCCCAGCAGGCTTGAGTAGGTGTTTGCCGACGTTTCCAGAAAAGAGAGTCCGCAGGCGATCACCCCCAGGCAGGCGAGGAACGCGCCGTAGGTCATGATCTGCGCGGCCGGAACGAACAGGAAACAGCCGAGGGCGTACAGGCACAGCCCAATAATAATCGCCGCTTTATAGGAATAGCGCTTAATCAGTGCCGCCGCAGGCAGGGCGACAAAAAAATAGCCGAGGAAAAAAATCGACTGCACCAGCGCCGTCTGGGTATCCGTTAAATCGAAGCCCTTTTTAAACTGGGCGATCAAAATATCATTCAGGTTACCCGCCATGCCCCATAGAGCAAACAGGCAACAGACCAGTAAAAATTGCAGCCAGGGGGTGTGCGGTAAATACGCGCTGGTGTCCAGTTTTTCATGGTGGACCGCCGCTTTATCGACCTTATCCGTTATTAGCGTACTCATTGAGCTATCCTCTTAATGGTTTTTATACAGTAGGGTTTATGCCATTTGATAATCAGAGGCGGCACGCAAAAGCCGTTCTCGTGCCTCCTGGTAATCCGGTAAAGATGATGCGCCCTGCTTTTCGACGCTGACGGCGGCATAGGCCGCCGCGAATCGGGCCGCGGTATGCAGCGGCTCGCCGCAGGCCAGACGCGCCGCCAGCGCGCCGTTAAAGGCATCGCCCGCGCCGGTGGTATCGCGGGGATGAGAAGGAAAGCACGGGATAGGGGATTTCACGCCCTGCTCGCTCAACAGGGCGCCCTTTGCGCCAAGGGTGATAATGACATTGCGCGCGCCCTGAGCATGGAGCATATCGGCGGCCTCGGCCGCGGCCGCCAGACTGTCAACCCGGCGCCCGGTCATTAGCCCGGCCTCCGTCGCGTTCGGCGTGAGCAGATCCACTTTGCTTAGAAAGGCGCGCTCAACGGGCTGCCAGGGGGCGGGATTGAGCACCACGAAGGCCCCGGCTGCTTTCGCGGCGTCAACGACCTGTTCAATGGCGGAAAGATTGTTTTCCAGCTGAACCAGAACCACATCCGCGCAGCCGATAGCGGGGACGCAGCTGGCGATTTCATCATCGCTAACCGTCATATTCGCGCCGGGGTCGACGGCGATCATGTTTTCGGCATCGTTGCCGGCCACATAAATCAGCGCATTGCCGGTGGGGACATCTTCGGCGACCAGCAGCGTTACGGCGTTAAACCCCACGCCTTTTAGATGGCGGCGGGCAAAATGGCCGAACGTATCATTACCAATCTTGCCGATATAGTGGACATTCGCTCCCGCTTTTAGCGCGGCGGTGGCCTGGTTCGCCCCTTTTCCGCCGGCGCTGGTCATGCTCCCGCAGGCCACTAACGACTCGCCCGGGACGGGAAAGCGTTCCACTCTGGCCACCATGTCGAAATTGAATGAACCAAAAACGCAGACTTTTCCTGACATCATTCGCTCCTTTATACGCACTCGGGGGAGTGCAGCGCGGCGGACAGTTCCCGGGACATTTTTTCCCAGGCCTGCTCGAGCGGCATATCCGGGCGGAATAAGCCGCTGCTGCCCATCACTAATACCTGCGCCCCGGCGCCCAGCAGCTCACGGTAGGTGGTGCGGTTGCATGAGCCGTCGACTTCCAGCAAGAAGTGGAGGTCGCGGGTCTCTTTTAGCTGATGAAGCTGCACGATTTTGGCGGTCATTTCGGGAATAAACGGCTGACCGGCATAGCCCGGATCGACGGTCATCACCGTGACCTTATCGAGCAGATGCAGATAGTGCTGCATGCTCTCAACCGGCGTGGCGGGATTGAGCACCATGCCCACCGCTTTACCCGCCTGGCGGATGGAATTGATGATGCGAAAGGCTTCCCGGCAAATGGTTTCCGGATGCAGTGAAATGGCGTCTGCTCCGGCTTCTATCAGCGCCGGGATAAATGCCGCAGGTTCCTCAACCATCAAATGGACGTCGATCGGCAGCGACGTGTAAGGACGAATCTGCGCGACAAAGCTGGCTGATAGCGCCAGATTTTTAACGTAGTGCCCGTCCATCACGTCGACGTGCAGCCTGTCGGCTTTGCTATTTAAAAAGCGCAGCTGTTCGGTCACTTGCATCATGTCCATGCACATGAGCGAAGGAGAAAGGTAATAACGCATAAGGCCTCTTTTTATTCCGGTAGTGGCTGATTTCAGGCAAAGTCTGGCCCTGCCGCGTGAAGCAGCGTTTCGACAATGCGCGTATTGGCCGTCACGTCATGACGGCGCACTCAGGCGATTTGTAAGCCGACGTTGTGCCAGGTCATCTCTTTTTCCAGCAGCGGATCGGTAAACTTTTCGGTAATTAAACAGTCCAGTTCGCCTAACCCGCCGATCCGCGCGACGCCCGTTCGCCCCAGCTTGCTGCCATCGACTAATGCCACCGTCTGACGGGCGGCCAGCATCATCTGTTTCAACAGGGCGGCGTGGGCTTCCGTACCCGCATATAAGCCGCTATCGCGCTCCAGTCCCTGGCAGGAGAAAAAGAGCGTATCGACGGCGTACTCCCGCAGCGTTCGTGAGGCGGTTTCACCGAAGAACGACTCCTCGGTCGGGGAGAAATCGCCCCCCAGTCCCACGAGATGCAACGAGCGTCTGCTCATCAGCGTTTGCAAGATGCGGATGGAGGGCGTAATCACCGTTAGCGCCATCTCCGGCATCTGCCGGGCCAAAAACCAGCTGGTGCTGCTGCCGTCCAGGACGATGGTCTGTCCCGGCTGCAGAAACTGCAGCGCTTTGCGGGCAACGCGCATTTTTCCTTCGCTGTGCAGTAGCGTTCTCTGCTGAAAGCTTCCCTGGCTATCTTCGACCGGCAGAGCGGGCGACGCCGCCCGGATTGCCGGCAGCGGGTTCTCCGCCGCCAGCGCTCCTCCATGGCTCCGATTTAAGATCCCTTTCCGTTCCAGCGCGCTCAGATCGCGGCGAATCGTTTCCCTGGAAACCTGGGTCGCTTGCGCGATCTCATTGACCCGCATTACGCCGTGTTGGCCCAGCAGTTCGACAATCAAACGGTGACGTTCCAGCGGCAACATAGCTCTCTCCTGAAGTACATAATCAGATTACCTTTCCCTTGCGCGGGGCGTTGAGAGCGCGGGAATATCCTCTGAAGGCGATCTTTTCGTCGCCGGAGAGTGTGACAGGAAACGCATTTCAACCTCCCTCCCGGCACCCGTTTCCGCTACCTCGCTCGTTATCCGGTCACAAACAAAAACAAACAAAAATAAATGCAATATTGCGGTTGTGCCCGTTTATGCCCATTTACGCCCGTTCAGCAAGAGCTTCGCTCATTTTTCGTCTGCTAATTAAAAACAAATGAAAATAAAAAAATGCTAATTTGATCACGTTATTTTCATTTAATGCGTTTTTAAATGGATTTAAGCCGATTAACAGCATTAAATGAAAGCAACTAAAAACAAAGAGCAGGATGAAACCATGAATGAAACAACCCGTCGTTTTGCGCGTTTAGTCGACCTGAGCGCAGTCCAGGCCACCAGTACCGAAGCGGACGTTCGCGCCTGCGCCGAGCTGGCTACCCGATACAACATTATTTCCGTCCATGTGCTGCCCTGCTGGACGCGTTTTCTCAGTACGTTGCTGCCGCAGCAGGGAACGGGAGAGGTGATGATTGGCGGGCCGGTCGGCTTTCCCGGCGGCGGGCATGCTACTGATACCAAGGTTCAGGAAGTGCGGCAGCTGATTGCCGATGGCGCCCGCGAAGTCGATATGGTGGTGAACATCGGCAAAGTGTTATCCGGCGATTATGACTATGTGCGCGAGGATTTACGCCGCGTGGTGGACGCCGCCGCGCCGGTACCGGCGAAGGTGATCCTCGAAACGCACTATCTCAATGAGGAGCAGATTCGCCGCGTGTGCGATATCGCCGTAGAGGTGGGGATGAAGTGGGTCAAAACCTCCACCGGCTGGGCGCCGACCGGCGCGACGGTGGAGAAAGTCAGCATCATTGCCGACCAGCTTAAAGGCCGAATCGATATCAAAGGCGCAGGAGGCATTCGCGATCTGGAAACGGTGCGCGCGCTTTACCAGCTTGGCGTCCGCCGCTTTGGCATGAGCCACGGTGCGGTCAGCAAAGTGCTGACTGAACTGGAGCAGCACCCGGAGCGCTTTCCCGAGCTGAACGCCGATTAAACTGAGAGACCGCGGGCCTGATGGCCCGCCATAAAACGTCACCGGAGTCAGTGATGAAAGATAAAATACTCACGATTGATGTTGGCACTGGTAGTACCCGCGCCGCTATTTTGTGCGTTGATGGCACGATGGTCGGCTTTGCGCAGAGGGAGTATGAGCAGACCACGCCGCGTGCGGGCTGGTCAGAACAGGCTCCTTCTCTATGGTGGCGGGCCGCCTGTGAATGCATACGCGAGGTGCTCTACCGCTATCCTGAAATGGTTACGCAGATTGCGGTCATTGGCGCCTGCGGACAGATGCACGGCACCGTCCTGCTGGACGACTGCGGCGAGCTGGTGGAGGACCGGGCACTGCTGTGGAATGACAAGCGCAGCCAGCCGCAGGTGGATGCCTTTACCGCGCGCGAAGGGCGGGAAAAGTGGCTGGCGCATTTAAATAATCCGCCCGCGGCGGCCTGGCCGGCTTTTAAATTAGCCTGGTGGCGTGAACATCATCCGGAGCGTTGGCCAAAGCTCGCCAAAGTGTTAATGCCGAAGGACTATATTAATTTCATGCTCACCGGCGCCCTGGCGACCGACTATAGCGAGGCGTCCTGCTATTTCCTGATGGACAGCGAAACCCGCAACTGGTCTTCGCAAGCCTGCGAAACGTTTGGCCTGCGGGTCGATCAGCTACCTGAGCTTAAACTTTCCAGCGACATCATCGGCCAGGTGACGCCGCGCGCATCCGATACGACGGGGCTACCTGTCGGTATCCCGGTGGTGGCAGGCACGTCCGATATGGCGGCCTCTCTGCTCGGTTCTGGCGTGTATGAGCCGGGGATGGCGTCCGACTCCACCGGCACGTCGACGCTAATAACGGTGGTATCGCAGCGGCCGTTACGTCATCCGCTGGTCAATAATCTTCATCTGGCTAACGCGGCCTGGGGTGGATTTACGATTCTGGATGCCGGAGGCGATGCCGTCCGCTGGGCGCGGCTGGCGCTGGCCGATAACCAGATAACGCACCCGCAGCTTTTGCAGGAAGCAGCCGCGGTGCCTGCCGGTGCGGAAGGGCTGCTCTTTCTTCCCTATCTGACGGGAGAGCGCCTGGCCGAGCACACGAACTCGCGGGCGCAGTTTTTCGGCCTGCAGCGCAAGCATCGCCGCGGCCATTTATTTCGCGCGGTTCTGGAAGGGGTGGCCTTTGCGTCCTGGCGCAACCTTCGCCAGCTGCAAGCGTGCGGGCAATATCCGCAGCAAATGATCGCTTCCGGCGGCGGCGCGCGCAGCCCGCTGTGGCTTGAAATCAAAGCGGCGGCGTACAATCTTCCGATATTATCCACGCGCAATCAGGAGAATGGCGTCACCGGATGCGGTATTATCGCCGGGGTTGGCGCAGGGCTTTACGCCGATTTTGCCAGCGGCGTGCGGCAGACGGTGCAGTTCGACAAGCTGATTTCGCCGGATCCCCGTCTGCGGGAATATTACCAGGCCTGCAGCGAGCTTTTTGATACGCTCTACCGGCAATCCGCCGCCTTATACGACAGGCTGGATGCGCTGAGTGCGGGACCAGACTGAAGGTATGCTATCGCGCGGAGAGCGCCGTAAATATAGAGAGAGGCAGAATGTTTGCAGAAGAAAGACAGGAGAAGTTGCTCAGTATTCTCAGGGAAAAACGCAAAGTGGCTGTTTCTGAGATGTGTGACGTCTTTAATGTATCTGGCGCCACCATTCGTGCCGATCTCCGACAGCTGGAAGAGGAGGGGCTGCTGACCCGTACCCACGGCGGCGCCGTTCTTCGCACGCGGGCAAGCTTTGAACAGGCCTCTGACGCGCGCGAAATCGTCAACCTCAGCGCGAAAGAGCGCATCGGCCAGCGCGCGGCGGCGCTGGTTGAGGATGGCGACATTATCGTGCTGGATACCGGTACCACGACCCTGCATATCGCGCGCAATATTCGCGACAGACAAAACGTCACGGTGGTGACCAACGATTACCAAATCGCCCGCGAGCTGGAAGCCAGCCCCTCTATTCAAACCATTCTGCTGGGTGGGATCGTGAAGAAGGGGTACCACTGCGTGGTGGCTATCAACGGGCGCTCCATTCTCGATACGCTGAACGTCGATAAAGCGTTTATGGGCGCCAATTCGCTATCGCTGAAACACGGCGCCTGCGTGGCCGATATCATGCTGGCAGAAACGAAACGCGGCATGGTTGAACACGCCAGCCAGGTGATTATCGTCTGCGACTACAGCAAGCTGAATAACACCTCCCTTGCCCAATTTACCGCCGCGGATCGGATTGATACCGTGGTGGTCGATCGTCTGCCCGATGACGTTCAGGCGTATCGCAACGCCGGCATTCAGGTGATCTCCCTGGATGAAGAGGCGCACCCCTAGCGTTCTGTTCCGGCAGCGGCGCCACCGGACCCGGAGTGCCACGGTAAAGGGCTCGGTAATGCGCTGCGTAAAGGATACCCGCTGTTGGCTAAGATAAACCCGGCGCTGAGAAAGTGATGGCTTCTCCAGAATATAGCGAAATGAAACCACGCTGGATGAAATCGTCGTTGATAGTGGCGTACAGTAAAGATACCCCCGGAGGGTATAGCGCCTCAAACGTACCTGTATGCCATCGGGAGCATCGGCCTATCCGTCAACGAACAAACGGGTCACTGGTTTTCCCGCTTTTTAAAAGTTTTCAATACATTATGCGCATAGCTAATATAATCCTTAGCAAGTAGACATTTAAAATGTTACGTGAAACTTCTGAAAAACATGTCTAATGAAATAAAAAGTGGATTTTATTTCAATCTTTATGTCAGAATCGCGTTATGACAGTAAAAACCATATTTTATATATTGTCATTATGCAAGCCATAATGAGCGGTTATTACCGAACGCTACAGAAATAATATTCTGAGGCGTTGTCTGATTATCCGCATGGAGAATTATCGTGATGCTATCCTATTTTAAAAACTTCGCTGGTGATTATGTAGGATAGACATCATATGGCAGGAAGAATAAATGAGTTCGATGACAAATAGCCTGGAAAGATTAAGGGAAGAAAAGGAGAAAATAAAACGACAGCGGCATGAGTTTAAAATAAAATTCGTGTGCTTGTATGTCTCAATATTGTCACATCTAAAAGCTAACCCTGATAATAAAGTTACCAAGGGATCTTTTGGTGATACCAAAAAAATAACCGTGGCAAACGATGGCTTCTTTTTTGATATTAGTTTCAAATATGACTATGCAAGAAATAAAGTGCGGATCGTTGTATCTGAAGAAAGTCTATCGCTGAAAGTCAGGCTCACCCTGAGGCTGGTGACATCAAAAGCGAAATGGCGCATTGTAAAAATATCCCATAAAAAGTTTAAGTATCTTTTTAGAGTCATGAAGCCACAAATGATTGAGGGGCTTATCGTCTTTTTGATCCGCTATCTGTAGATATTTCCTCTCCGTCAGCGGGCCATCTAGTCGGGATGCTCGCTACGAGCGTTCCTCCGGCTGCCGGTTGGAATATTCCCTGCCGCGAGTCCCGTCTTGTTTGAGTCGATGAGAATGCCATTAAACGGCGTTACTCAATAAAGCCCACCATTAATGCTGTTTTTTCCTGCTTTTCCCCCTTTTACCGCCCGGGTTTCCTGGTGGGATGAGGTTGCTATGGTAATTTATTAACTTATTGTAATTAAATAGAAAAGTATCATTTTTGTCATGAATGCCTCTGTCAATCACATTTCCCCTCTCACCAACTTTAAATCTGTAAAAGTAGACGTTTGTCGACTTTTCATCTAAAAAGTTGGGGGAAGGGACTAGACAGGACCATTATTAGGTTATCAAATGGTTAAATTACGTCACATTAAATGTGAATGATTGGTCTTATGTATAAAAGGCCAACACGCTTTCCGCTGCGTTAAAGCGCTGCGGACATCTTTGGGAGAAGTTATGCATTCCTCTGTTAATAAAAATGAAACTCGGACCTTTTTTGGTCATCCTTACCCCCTCGGTTCACTGTTTTTCACCGAAATGTGGGAACGGTTCTCGTTTTACGGTATTCGTCCGTTACTGATCCTGTTTATGGCGGCCACCGTCTATGACGGTGGGATGGGGCTGGCGCGCGAGAACGCGTCGGCCATTGTCGGGATCTTTGCCGGGACCATGTATCTTGCCGCGCTGCCGGGCGGCTGGCTGGCTGATAACTGGCTCGGGCAACAAAAGGCGGTCTGGTACGGTTCGATACTGATCGCTCTGGGCCATCTCTCCATCGCCCTGTCGGCGGTGATGGGCGATAGCCTGTTCTTTATTGGCCTGATGTTTATCGTGCTCGGTTCCGGCCTGTTTAAAACCTGTATTTCGGTGATGGTCGGTACCCTCTACAAAAAAGGCGATGCGCGCCGCGATGGCGGCTTCTCGCTGTTTTATATGGGCATCAACATGGGGTCGTTTATCGCCCCGCTGATCTCCGGCTGGCTGATTAAATCCCACGGCTGGCACTGGGGCTTCGGCATCGGCGGCATCGGGATGCTGGTCGCGCTGATTATCTTCCGCGTTTTTGCCGTCCCGGCGATGAAACGCTACGACAGTGAAGTCGGCCTCGATTCCACCTGGAACAGCCCGGTAGTGAAACGAAATGGCGTCGGCGCATGGTTGCTGGCGCTAACGGTGGGCGTGGCGGTTATCATCGCCTTGATTGCCCAGGGCGTTATCGTGATTAACCCGGTGGCGGTCGCCAGCGTACTGGTCTACGTGATTGCGGCGTCGGTGGTACTCTATTTTATCTACCTGTTCGTCTTCGCCGGATTGAGCCGCAAAGAGCGCGCCCGCCTGCTGGTATGCTTTATCCTGCTGATCTCTGCCGCCTTTTTCTGGTCGGCGTTTGAGCAGAAACCGACCTCGTTTAACCTGTTCGCTAACGACTATACCAACCGTATGCTCGGCTCCTTCGAGATCCCGGCGGTGTGGTTCCAGTCGATTAACGCCCTGTTTATTATTCTGCTGGCGCCGGTATTTAGCTGGGCGTGGCCTGCGCTGGCGCGTAAAAACGTGCGTCCGAGCAGCATCACCAAGTTTGTTATCGGTATTTTATGCGCGGCGGCGGGCTTTGGCCTGATGATGCTGGCGGCGCAAAACGTCCTGAGCAACAACGGCGCGGGCGTCTCGCCGATGTGGCTGGTGGGCAGTATTCTGATGCTGACGCTGGGCGAGCTGTGCCTCAGCCCGATTGGCCTCGCGACCATGACGCTGCTGGCGCCGGAAAGAATGCGCGGCCAGATGATGGGGCTGTGGTTCTGCGCCAGCGCCCTGGGGAACCTGGCGGCGGGTCTGATTGGCGGTCACGTGAAGGCCGATCAGCTGGATATGCTGCCCGACCTGTTCGCACGCTGCTCTATTGCGCTGCTGATCTGCGCCGCGGTGCTGTGCCTGCTGATTGTTCCGGTTCGCCGGATGCTGGAAAACACCCGTAGCGACAAGCCGCAGGAGCCCGCGGCTAACGCGTAACCCCGCAAAAACCCGGCGCGTTCTGCGCCGGGTTTATCCCTTAACGGTAAACAATACCGCCATCGATCAGAATCGACTGACCGGTAACATAATCGGAATCCGGGCCTGCCAGATAAGAGACCAGGCTTGCCACATCGTCCGGCGTTTCGGCGCGGCCAAGGGCGATGCCTTCAACGTATTTTTTATAAGTTTCGCCCACCGGCGCACCGGTAATTTCCGCAAAGCGCTTATCGATTTCGGTCCACATCCCGGTTCCCACAATCCCCGGACAGTAGGCATTAACCGTAATGCCGCGGCTGGCATACTCCTTCGCCGCCGCCTGCGTCAGGGCGCGTACGGCAAATTTGGTGGCGGAATAAACGCCCAGCAGCGCGAAACCATCATGACCGGCGATAGAGCAGGCGTTGATGATTTTCCCTTTCTGCTGACGATCGATGAATTTTTTCGCCGCCGCCTGAATACCCCACAGGGTACCCTGAACGTTGATGCGCATGATGCGGTCCACTTCTTCAGGCGTCACATCGGCCAGCGCCTGAACCTGGGCGATCCCGGCGTTGTTCACGATAATATCAAAGCCGCCCAGCTGTTTTTCCGCTTCATCAATGGCGGCGTACACCTGCGCGCGATCGGCGATGTTAGCGACGAAGGTGGCTGCTTTGCGTCCCAGCGCTTCCACTTCGGCGGCGACGGCGGCAATCCCTTCAGGGTTCACGTCGACCAGCATCACCGACGCGCCGTCTTTGGCCAGACGCAACGCAATACCGCGGCCAATGCCCTGACCGGCGCCGGTTACCAGCGCAACTTTATTTTCGATAGCCATGTCTGTACTCACCTTGTACTGATTAATAAACTAGGGAGGCCCGCGGCCGATGTCGTCGTAGCCGCTGCGGCGAATGGCACTACTCTATCGGGCGCGATAAGCGTGGCCTACCCCCCTGATGGGGGGGATAATGAGCGTACGGACTGGATTAAGGAGTAATCGTGGTATGGCCTTTTTATCCTCGGCGGATGATGCGCTGGCAGCGCTTGTTCATCAGGAACCTTTACGCTTCACGGGGACACTGCCGCTTATCTCCACGCGCTTTACGCCGCCCCGTACGCCGGAAAGTCTGCTGTCGCGGGAGCGCCTGCTACAGCGCCTCGACGCCGCCGTCTCCCGCCGTTTAACCCTGGTGCGCGCGCCCGCCGGATTTGGCAAAACCACCCTGCTGGCGCAGTGGTACCGGCACCGCCTTCGACAAGGGGATGCGCTGGCCTGGCTGAGCCTTGAAGAGGATGACAACGCGCCGCTACTGTTTATACGCTATCTGCAGGAGGCGCTGCGGCCCTTGTGGCAGGGGTGGAGCCCGTCGTTTCTGCAGCTGCTGCAAGGCGAGCTTCCGGCCGATCTCCCCCTGTTCTTTGCTGAACTCGTTAATCAGCTTAATCAGTGCCCGCACCCGCTGTATCTGATCCTCGACGACTATCAATGCATCAGCGATCCGGCGATTCATCAGGGAATGAGCTGGCTGCTGGACCATGCGCCGCCGGCGCTGCACCTGATTATCGGTAGCCGCAGTCAGCCGTCTTTAGCCCTCAGCCGTCTGCATATGCAGGATCAGCTGCTGGAGGTGTACGACCCCGAGCTGCGCTTTACCCCCAGCGAAGCCCGCGCCTGGTTCTCCGGCGCATCGGGGCTGGATCCGCAGGCGATCCCGCGGCTAATCGCGCTCACGGAAGGGTGGATCGCGGGAATGAAAATGGCCGCGCTCTCTGCGGACGCCTCCACGGCGATGGGGCACAGCGCCGGCTCGCGGTCAATCTCCCGCTATCTGGATGAGGTGATTTTCGCGCCGCTGCCGCCAGAGGTGCTCGACTTCCTTCTGCAGACCTCGATGCTTAATCGCCTGCATCCGGCGCTGTGCGACGTCGTCTGCGGCCGCAATAACGCCAGCGCGATGCTGGCGTGGATAGAGCGGCATAACCTGTTTCTTTCCGCGCTGGATGAAAGCGGCCTTTGGTTTCGCTATCACCCGCTGATGCGCGACGCGCTGCTGCACCGCCTGCGGCACAGCGGTGAGATTGATATTCGCCAGCTGCACGACCGCGCCAGCGGCTGGTTCGCCTCACAGCAGCTGTGGGCCGAGGCGATACGCCATGCTCTGGCCGCCGGGACGTCGGCGGCGAAGGATGCGGAAGCCGGCGCGCAGTCGCTGGCGGAAGAGGGGGATATCGATACCCTGGTGCAGTGGATCTGTTATCTGCCTGCGCATCCTGACCCGTCGCGCATTGCGCTGCAGCTAAACCTGGCCTGGGCGCTAGCCCACCGTTTCCGATTCAGCGAAGCCCGCCAGCTGTTGGATGCCATTGAGATGCAATCGGCGGCGCATGGCGAGGCGCTGGCCCACAGCGCGTGGGTTAAGCTGCGGGTAGTGCGCGCGATCTGCGAAGCCTTTGCCGACAATATCGATCGCAGTATCGCCATTGTCGAACCGCTGCTGCGCGAGGTGCCCTGCGGCGATATCTGGGTCGATGGCCTGGTATGCAACATCCTCAGCTACTGTCATCTGGCGGACTCCCGGCCGCAGCAGGCGCTGGAGGTTCAGCAGCGGGTATCCGGCGTTAACCTCGCTAACCGCAACCTGTTCGTGACGGTTTACCGGGCGTTCGTCATGGCGCAGAGCTATCTGCGTCAGGGAAATCTTGCCGAAGCGGAACGCCAGGCGGCACGGGCGCTGCGCTACGCGGAGCGGCACGCCGGTGAGAACGCCAGCAGCGGCGCAACCCTGGCGCCCATCCTGGCGGAGATCGCCTGGGAGCAGGGGAAGGGAGAGCAAGCGCAAAGCCTGCTGGTTCCGCGTCTGGAGACTATCGACAGCTTTTGTCCGCCGGACGGCCTTAGCCGCACCTACATCGTCCTGGCCCGCCAGGCCCGAGAAACGGGGCGGCTCGCGGAGGCCGAATCGCTATTACTGCATGCCGAAGGGCTGGCGGCCCAGCGCGGCTGGCTGCGGGCGCAGGCGCCGCTGCTGGCGGAGCGGATCGCCGTCGCGCTTCACGCGGGCGACAAACTGGCCGCTGAGGCGCTGCTGCTTCGTCTGCAGATCCTTAGCCAGACGGAGGCTGCCGGCGGATATATCGCGCTCAGCCAGAGCCGCCTCCTTATCGCCGCCGGCGAACCGTTGGCCGCCGCGCGGCTGCTGGATACGCTGGCCGGCGTACGGGAAACTAGCGGCGAGTGGCTGTTCGCCGTGCGTTTGCGGCTCAGGCAGGCGCTCGCCCTCTGGCGTGCCGGCGAGCGGGAGCAGGCGATGGTTATCTGCCGACCGGCGCTTGCGCGCGCGCTGCATCAGGGGTTATGGCGCAGCCTGCTGGAGGGGAGGGAAGAGATGGCTGCGCTGCTGGCGGAGATACACAAGCGCGGCGCGGCGGATGATGCGCTGACCGCCGATATCGCCGCTGTGCTGTCGCGTTTCGCCGCCGCCGACATCGCGATTGATAGCGCCCGCCCGCAGCCGCCCGCCCTGCGGCTGACCGAACGGGAGCAGCAGACCCTGCGTTTAATTGCCGACGGCTATTCCAATAAGGGCGTCGCGCGCGAGCTGGGTATTTCGGCGGAAACCGTCAAATGGCACCTTAAGCAGCTGTATGAAAAGCTGCAGGTGAAGGGACGCATCCAGGCGGTAAACCAGGCGCGCGAATGGCGCCTGTTAAGCTAGCGCGATGGGGCGTTCTCGCTCAGCGCCGGGCCGCGGTAATCGCCGCCCAATGCTTTAATCAACGTGATATCAGTGCTGAGCCGCTGGGCCTGGATATCCAGCAGCAAAAGCTGCTGCGCGATGGCCGGGCGACGCGCCTCCTGCGCCGCATAGTAGCTGACCAGCCCGCGCTGATGGTGCGCGCTGGCGCTGCGGGTGGTCACCATCGCCGCCGTCACTTTCTGCTGCTGCAGGGCGGCCTGCTGGTTCAAATCGTTCAACTGGCTGGAGCTAATCGCCACGTCGCGCACCGCGTCCAGCACCGCCTGGTTGTACTGCTTAATCAGGATATTGCTCGCCGTACGCGTCGATTTCAGGGTGGCGTTTAAGCGCCCGCCGTCAAACAGCGGTAAATAGAGCCCCGGCAGTATATTGATCTGCTGGAAGGAGGACTTAAACAGGTCGCCGACGCTCAGGGCGTTGTAGCCCCAGAAGGCCTTGATATCAAAGTGCGGGTAAAAGGCCGCTTTTGCCGCGTCCACCTGGCTCATCGAGGCGCTAACGTAGCCGCGCAGCGCCTGCAGGTCCGGGCGGCGGGCCAGCAGCTCAAACGAGAGCGAGTCCGGGAGCGTTTCCTGCAGCGCCGGCAGCGCCACCGGATGGATCTCCGGCATGCTATGCGCATCAGCGCCGATCAGCGCCCGCAGGGTTTCCCGATACTGCGTTATCGTTCCCTGCGCCGTAATCACCTGCTGCTGCGCCGCCAGCAGCTCCGCCTGGGCATTGGCGACATCGACGCTATCCTCGACGCCGCGCGCGGTACGATGCTCATGGGCCCGCACCGAGAGACTGGCGATGGCCTCCAGTTGGTTGAGTAATTCGATTTTCTGGAAGGTTGCCTGCATCGCGAAATAGAGCTGGGCGACGCTGCTGGCGAGATCCAGCTCGATACCGGCGGTCTCCGCCTGGCGGGCGTTCTTTTCGCCAATCGCGGCGGCGACGCGGGCGCGGTCGGCGCCCCATAAATCGATATTCAGCGTTGCCCCTACGCCGACCGTATTCAACGTGTACCAGGGGCCGTTTTTATCCACCGGCAGGGAGAAGGAGTAGGGCCAGGTGAACTGTTTATTGGTCACCCGCAGGCGGTTTTGCGCCGCCACGGCGGTGGCCTGCACGCCCATTGCCGACTGCGCCAGCTCCACGGTGGACTGCGATTGCGAAATACGCAGCCGCGCAGCCTGCATAGTGGGTGAATTCTGCAACGCGCGGTTGACCAGCATATTGAGCTGCGGATCCTGATAGCCTTCCCACCAGCGCGCCGTCGGCCAGCCGCTATTCGCCAGATGGATCACCTGCGCCAGCTCGGCCTGCTGCGGCTTGACCAGCGGCACCTGGCCGGGATCGTCCTGAATTAACGCGCACCCGGTTAACAGCGTCAGGGCGAAGGCAAGCGCCGGGGTACGCCAGACGCGCGGAGGAGGAGTGATGTTTATCATGAGCGGGTTGCCTGTCGCGGAATAACGGAGGATGCAAAGGGCCACGCCGGCAGGGCGGCCAACGCGTGGACCAGCGGCGCGCCAAACGGATTCGCCGGGTCCGGGAGAAACGCCTGAGAGCGTTCTGCGGTGGTTTGCTGCGCGTCGATACCGGCGGCGTAGTCCTCAAGCCGCGGGGCGCAGCGGGATAAAAAGGTATCCCCCGACGCCGCATTCAGGCGATAGCCTTCACTGAGGCGCAGGATCTCTTCTGCCTGACGAAAAGTCGCCCGCGTCGGCCAGTTTTTCGCTTCCGGCCACGGGTGCGCGTAGGTTCCCAACGGCTCGGCGGACACCCGGTTAATTAAGGTTTCGCTTTCGGTCAGCGCGGCAAAGAGCGGTACCAGTTGAACCTCATCGTCGCGGGCGGCGAGGGTCTGCGCCAGCTGACGATACAGCTGCGCCAGACGCGCCTTAAGCCGCGGCGCTTCGCTATCGGGCCATAAATAGAGATGAACAATGGAGGAGACCAGCACGCCGAGCAGGATACCGATAACCCGGTCGCGCAGTTCGGTAAGGTTACTGAGCGGGCCAAACCAGCTGAGGAACGCCAGCGCGAAGGTAAAGCCTATCTGAATGCCGGCGTAGGCGATGCGCTCCGAGCCTGCCGCAATCCACGCCGCCAGCGCGAAAACCGGCAGGGTCATCGCCAACAGGCCGCTTAGCGAGTCGGTCCAGGGTTGCACAAAGACGATCAGCAGAAGCGCAATCAGCGTAGCCAGCAGCGCGCCGCCGATGCGCAGCCACGTTTTCTGCATGGTTGCGCCCAGGCCCGGCTGGGCGACGATCACGCAGCTCAGCATGATGGTGTGGATGCCCTGCCAGTCGGCGGCGGTATAGAAAACGTAGCACAGCAGCGTCGCCAGCAGCGTTTTCAGGGCAAAGTGTAGATAGGCGGGATTGGACCACGCGTCCGGCAGTAGCAGCGGCGCTTTTTCCACTTCACCCTGCGGTAACGCGATGTCTTCGCCGCGCGCCAGCCGCGCCAGCACCTCGGCGATCTCCTGCAAAATGGCGCCGTTGGCGCCGTCGCGCGGGACCATCAACGGCTCAATATCCACCGCCGTGGGGCTGGGCAAATTATCCGCCAGCGCGTTAAGTTCGTGGGCTATCCGCTGACGCGCATCGGAATGGTCGTCGCCCGGCTGGAGCAGCGCCGTCAAATGATAGCAGCGCAGCGCGGCGGCCATCAGCGCCTGCCAGGCCTGCGGGTCGGCGGCGATCTCCGGCGTGGCGCGTGCAGCCTGCTGATACAGGGACTGCAGCTGGTTAAACTGCCCGGCGATCTCGGTAAAGGTAGGCTGCGACTCTCCAGCATCCGGTTGGCTAAGCACCTTCGCCGTCTGGCGCAGCATCACCACCAGCCGGGCTTTAAACTGATAGCCGGGAAAGGCCTGCTGGAAACAGGCGTTGACCAGCAGCGTCACCAGAATGGCGGTATTAATTGCTACCCATAGCCACAGCAGCAGGCGCACCAGAATTTCGCTCTGGCTGGTCATCGACGGGAAGGTCTGGGCGTAGATGACCGCCAGCGCCACCACGAAAAATGCCAGCCCCAGCTTGCCGAGCACCCGCATCAGATAAATGGCGCAGAAGAACAGGATCACCGAGGCGACCAGGCGGATCAGCGGATAGTCATAGGTCCACTTGATAATCAGCAGCACGCCGCCGAGCGCGACGCTGACGGTGAGCACGAAAACCACGCTGACCAGCTTAATCATCAGCACGTTAGGCTGGCTGACGTAAAACACCACGATCAGGGCGACGGCGAGGAAGGGAATATGCAACGTCATAAACAGCACGATCAGCACCGCGCAGCTGAGCGTCAGGCGCAAGGTGTAGTTCGCCCGCCCCGGCGCATCGTGGAGTTCTCGGGTGAGAAACGGCCATAAGCTCTGCATGCCGTCTCCTTATTGCGGCTGCAGAACGGCGCTGGCGGAGGCGCCCATACGGAACAGGGCCGGGTCGGGGTCTTTGACGGCGATTTTGACCGGGAAGCGCTGGGAGACGTGGACCCAGTTGATACTCTTCTGGATGACCGGCAGGCCCTCGATGACGCTGCCGCCGTCGGGCAGAACGCCGGTGCCGACCGAGTCGACCACGCCCTCAAAGGTACGGCTGTGGTTGGTCATGACGGTGATTCTTGCCGGAACGCCGGGCCGCACGTTCTGCAAGTCGGTTTCGCGGAAGTTCGCCACCACGTACCAGTGGTCGTCATCCAGCAGGGTAAAGACCGGCTTAAGGGCCGAGGCGTACTGGCCGATCGTCGTTTTCAGCGCCACCACTACACCGTTAAACGGCGCACGCACTTCGGTGAATTCAAGGTGCAGCTCCGCCAGCGCAATCTGCGCGAGGATCCCCGCGCGCTGCGCCACCATGGCATCGACGCCGGTCACGGCGGCGGAAGCCTGTTTCGCCTGCAGCAGGGTGGCCTCCAGTTCGGCGCGCGCCGCTTTTTCGGCCGTTCGCGCCTGATCCAGATCTTCTTGTGAGGCAAACCCTTGCGGTACCAGTGGCTCAAGGCGTATGCGTGAAGAGGTGGTCTGCTTAACCAGCGCTTTAGCGCGTTCAACGGCGGCGCTGACCGACTGCGCGTTGTACTCCTGCGCTTTGATCGTGCGCTGGGTCAGCATAATCTGCGCATCAAGCGTGGTCAGGCGGGCTTTGGCATCGTCGAGCATCGCCTGGTAGGGGCGCGGGTCGATGCGGAACAGCAGGTCGCCTTTTTTTACCCGTTGATTGTCGCGAATAGGCATCTCGACGATCCGCCCGCTCACTTCTGGCACCACGTCGATGGTGTCGGCATAGACGTAGGCATCGTTGGTTTCCGGCGAGGTTTGCAGCTGCCAGATAACCACAATTAGCGCCACAATAGCGGCGAGAACGAGCGCCAGCAGGGGCCATTTTTTGCGGATAACGCTTGAGCGGGATTGAGTCATAGGTATCTAGTTTACGAAGAACAGGAACCACAGAATCGTGGCGAACAGGAACATCAGCGCCAGATAGCTGAAGACCAGCGGAGAAAATCGCGACTGCCATCCTTTACGCACAATCAGGATATGGCAGGGAATAAGTAATAGCGAGGCGCCTAATAAGCAGAAGAACCAGCCTGGAAAGGCAGCGCCTAATACCGGAATCGCCGGGGATAATGAGCAGCCGGTGAGCGTAAATAGCGAGAATAAGAGCGAAGGGCGCGCCAGCTTTACAATGCGATTCAAGACTAAATACCTGAGTGCTCGGGTTAGGATGGAATGAGTTTAATCTCACTGCCAGGGAAATTAAAGATGGATATAACAGAAGCGTCCGTACTTTATCGGCAATCAGAACATTTTCTTTGGCTAAAGAGTGCATAGAAAATCATTCATTCTGCATTAATGGCGTGCGGCTACCGAAATAAAATTTCACCCGTTACCGATAGTCAGCGGTTGTTGGCAGGACTATGCTTAGAGACAAAGTTATAAAAAATAGTCAGAACTGAGGCAATGTCATGGATAAAGAACTACTGGACGCGGGTTATCGCGCCTATACCGGCGAGAAAATCGATGTCTATTTTAACACCGATATCTGTCAGCACTCGGGCAACTGCGTGCGCGGCAGCGCGAAGCTTTTCAACCTGAAACGCAAACCGTGGATCGTCCCCGATGAAGTGGACGTGGACACGGTGGTTAAGGTTATTGATACCTGCCCGAGCGGCGCACTGAAGTATCGCCAAAAATAAGCGAGGAAACGATGGAAATACTGGAAGGTCATAATAAGTTTTACGTCAATGATGCTGACGGGAATCAGGTGGCGGAAATTGTTTTTGTGCCTACGGGCGAGCACCTCAGCATTATTGAGCATACCGACGTCGACCCCAGCCTGAAAGGACAGGGGGTAGGGAAAAAGCTGGTGGCGAAAGTGGTAGAAAAAATGCGCGGCGAGCAGCGCAAAATTATTCCACTATGCCCGTTTGCCAAACATGAATTTGATAATACCCGCGAGTACGACGATATCCGCGCCTGAATAAATGCGCCAGCGCGCTGGCGCAACTATTTTAGCCTGGCGCGGTCGGCGACGTCTTCTGGGGATTTTTCATCCGTCGATAAGGCTCAGATTGCGGCCGGATAAAAGCTGGTGGATAAGGTCACTGACGTTTTCCCGCTCCACCGGCGGCGAAATGAGATAACCCTGAAAACGGTCGATTCCCAGAGCTCTCAGTCGGTTGAATTTATCCAGGCTGTCCACGCCTTCGGCAACACAGCGGCTACCGGTTAGCTGGCAGTAGTAAAGCAGGCTTTTGATCAGGGCCATGGCGTGAGGATCGCGCTGCATATCGTTGACGATGCTCATATCCAGCTTATAGGCGCTGAACCTGACCGACCTCACTGGAAACATGACGCTGCTTTGTGAAAAGCAGTCATCGAGCATAATGGCAAAGCCCTGCTTGCGTAGCCGGGAAATATTATCGGCAATTTTACTCTGCAGGTTGAGGTCCAGGGTTTCAGCAAATTCCAGTACCAACCTCGAGGACAGATGGGGCTCGCGCAGCTGTTGGCGCGCGGTCTCCAGCATGCGGATCAGGTTGTCATTGCTGGCGATAGCGGCGGGAATATTGACTGAGAAATAAAACTCACCTGGATGCAAATTGATACTCTCCACGGCCTCGCGAAGCATAAAGGCTGTCAACACCAGCCAGGCGTACGCGGAACGTATCTGCGGTAAAAACTCGCCGGGAAGCAGAACCTGACCTTTTTGCCGCCAGCGACAGAGGATCTCTAAACCTTTTAGCCGCATCCGATCGTCAGTGATGGGCTGGAAGACCGGGAAAATTTGCCGACAGTGAATCGCGTGGACAAATTCGCGCTCAAAGGCGGAGAGCGCGGCATCCGGCTGGATCTTCTGCCCTTTGGTCTGGCTGCCGGGGAAACGGGTTGCCAGCTGAGGATAATGTTCCACCATTTTTTTCAGTCCTGCTGTGCGCTGGTTATAAAGCGTTTTGTGGCTAATGCCGCGGCGCTTTGCCTGGGCGTTGACGCTGTATCCGCTGAGTAGACCGAGAATGGCATTGAGCTCCGGCCTGGTGAGCCCGCTGGGGCGCTTTCCGCCGAGGCGTATCTCTTCGTCGGCCAACTGCTTAAGCGAAGGATATCTTTGCAGAATGTAGTCCTGGAGCACTGCGGTCAGGCTGGGGACGGGCAGGTCCGAGGCGGCGGATCGCACTTCAGAAAGTAAATGGCGATCGATGACCTGATGCAGCAGCGTGTGCCACAGCCAACTGGCCGGACTGCGGCTAAGGATCAGCATCGGCAGCGGCGTTGCCGAACGTTCGAGAAACGCAGCGGCCTGCTGTAGGGTGGCGAGCAGCCTGGCCGGCGTTTCCGGCAGAAAAACGATGATGCGGCGAATGTTCGCGTCGCCGGGAAGCCTCGTCGCATCCGATGGCAGCACAACGGGCTGCATGCTGTTGGCCATCATCACTTTGACTAATCCATCGGCGACCAGCGAGCAGGGCGAAAGAATATAGTCCATTCCCGTTCTATCACGCGCCGCAGGCGCGTTACTGGTAAACAAAGGTCACCCCAATAATGGATTGCACGTTGCCCGCGGTGACCTGGCCGCTGGTGCGCGCATAGGTTGCGGTGAGTCCCAGGTTGACCGCGGAGGTGCCCACGGTTCCCATTGAGACGGTACTGTTTGAACGCAGGATGGTGCCATTGCGCAGTAGCTGAACGCCAATGCCCTGAGCCGGTGAGGCGGAAGAGGTATTGGTGAAAACGGTGTTGGCGCTATCCGCCGTGGTGCCGGAGAGGTAAAAACCTATCTTTTGATTTTGCCCGCAGCGTACCGTAAGCGGAACAGCGGTTGAACCCGGGTACTCAGGCAGCGTTACCGTGACGTTGCGAGCGGAAACATCGCAGCCGCCCGTCGGGATAATCACGCTATTGTTGGAATAGATATTCCAGGTAAATTTTGAGGTACGAACGTTACCGCCGCCGTTGATATCGGAACCCACCTGATACATGACCAGCGTGGCGATATGCGAGCCGGCGCTTATCGCCAGCCCGGAGGCGGTGGATATTGGCGTCAGGTAGAGCTGGGTATTCCAGCTGGTGTAGTTACCGGAAGTAAAGTTGTGGCTGGCGGTCGGGGAGTTTAGCGGGAAGCTATAGCTAACCCCATAGTACTTTAAAGAGCCGGTAAAATTGGTCAACAGGCCGCTATAGGCCGAGCCCTGTAGCATGCTTACCATGTCGTTGCGCCGGTCCGGCGCGTCATTTTTACAAAAAATCGAGCTGGATAAGTCGACGACCAGGTTCTGCCCGGCCCCGAGGCTTGGCTGCAGGTTCACGTAGACGTTGGATACTTTCCCGCCGGAATCGCTATTTAATATGGTGCCGGTGGAGTCGTAGCAGGTATAGGCCCTGACGCTGGTGGAAAAGCCCGCTAACACAATCGCCAGCCACAGCGCCTTGACCAGCGCCATATGACATCTACGGGGAGCGGTAATCCGCTGATTCATAACGTTCTCCTGCCTTATAGCCAGGTGTAGGTGACGTTAATCACCGCCTGGATTGTTCCTTGCGTTGGCCCGCCATTAACCGTCAGCGCCCTGACGCGCAATGGAAAGCGGGTGGATTGCGTGGCATCGTTGACGGCCACCGTTTTGCTTGTGCCGTTGTTAAACCGGGCGCCGCTGGTGTCCTGCAGCTCCAGCTGGAGGTTGCCCGCCGTCCCCTGGTTTTTGTAATAGCCGGTGGCATCCGCCGTGCCGCTGAAGCTGGCGGTGACCCGTGAGGTACCAACCGGACAGTTGCTGAGCTCGAGCGTGACGTCATGCCAGCCTGATGCCGAGCCGGGTGAAAGCATGTTAAAGGTGTATAAATCACCGAGGTCGACGGTGGCCTTCGGGGTGGCGATGGTGCAGGGTTTGGCCACCACTTTGCCGTTAACGGTAATGGTCACATCGGCGGCTTGGGGGGCGCTGGCGAAGGTCATGATTACCGCCAGCAGCCAGGGTGCATGAGTCCATTTCATTTCAGCCTCCGGTTACTGAAATTCAAGCGTGAAGGTTGCGGTGGCATTAACGTGTCCTGCCGTAATCGGGACGCGCGCGGCCATCAGCCGGGCGTAAAAGTTCAGAGTGTTGGTCTGCCCGGGTTTCAGCGTGGTCCACGCGATGTTTGACGAGGGGGCGTTGAGTAGCAGGGGGGCCCGGCTGCCGTTAAGGATCTGCACGCCGATGCCGGATGCTGCTGATACGCCGCTGTCCAGCTTAAGCAGGCTGGTGTTGTCGCTATCCGCTACGCCGGTAAAACCGACTTTGACCGCGGTGACGGAACCGCCGCAGGGCGATAGCACGATGCGAAAAGGCACCAGCGGCGTGGTCGTGCCGACGGCATTAAACTGTTTGGCGGCGTTATTCATCAGGTCGACGGTAAAATCTTTTGACTCACCCGCCACGGCGCAGGTGTTATCCCTTACGTATCCGCTAATCGTAATAGTGCTATCGGCGGCAGGGGTGCTGAAGGAGACCAGAGAGAGTATGGCGCCCAGCAGATACAGGTTTTTTCTCATCATCATGCTTTCCTTAGCGGCACGCTGCCGACAGCTGGCTTAACGCCTGGTTCTGGCTTTCCGGCGGCAGACGGTAGTCGGCTTCACAGCTGGCGTCGGGGCCGTCTCCCCACTTCGCGCGCACCTTGCCCGCCAGCGGCATTCCGCTCAGATAAACCTGGCCGTTATCGGCGACGATGCTGCTATTCTGGCTATCGACAGCGGCGGCTATGGCGCCAAAAGGAACCGGTTTACCGTTGTGGGTCAGCGTTATCAGCAGCTTCATGCCGACGCTGGCCTTAAATTCGGCGCGCGCAATCGCCCCGTGGGTGGGCACAATACTGACCACCGCATCATCAAGATCGACGTTGTTGGCCAACGTATTGGTGTTCAGCGCCACCCGGTTTTCCCGGTATTCGGTGGCGTAGGGCAGAACGGCGTAGCCGCGCCAGTCGGTCCGTACCCCGGTCTGGTTTTCTACCTTCACGCCATCCGCGCCGGGGGCTTTGATCAGCACCACCGTATCGTTCATCGGCTGGCTCAGGGTGATGCCGTCGGCATGGGCCAGTACGCCGCCGCTCAGGCCGTAGTACAGCTGTTTGATGCCGTCGCTGCGGCTGTAGCCGACGTTGGCGTTGCCGTAGCCGCCACGGTAGTTCAGCGCCGCGTAGCCGGTACCGCCGCTGTTGCCCTCACCGCCGCCGGCGTAGCCGGTCTGTACGCTGTAGCTCAGGTTGTTGTCCTCCAGCAGCGTGCCGTACAGCCCCGCCAGGCTGGTGGTCCTGCCGTTCAGATCGTTGGACATGCTGTAGCTGGCGTTACCGTTTCTCCAGGCCGACTTGCTGTCGGAGCGCATCCAGTGGCTGAACGGGATACTGACGTTGACGGCCAGCATCTGGTCACGACCCTGCTGCCAGGCGTTTTTGGTCAGGCTGTAGCTCAGGGTCCAGTTGATATCGTCCACGGCGGCGTTAAGCCCGGCCTGGAGCTGCTGGTCGGCGCTGTTGGTTCCCCAGTAGGTCTGATGGCTGCCGCTCAGGTAGAGCGTGGCGGTGCGCCCCAGCTGCTGGGTAACGCTGAGCTGCACTTTGCCGCGCTTGTTGTACGCGAGGTTGTAGTAATCGGTGAACTTCGGCTTCATCTGCACCACCCCGTCCTGGGTCTCGATGTTGTAGCCGTTCATCCGGCTGTAGGTGGTGTCGGCGAAGCTGAAATAGCCGCGCGTCGAGTAGCGGTAGCCCACCAGCTGGATGTTGGTGCCGGTATCCGTCAGCGACTTGTTATAGAGGAAGCGAACCGACTGGCCCTGACGATCGCTGTCATCGGGCAGGGTGGCGTTGGCCTGGGTGATATCCAGCGACAGCGCCCCCAGCTCCCCCATATTTTTGCCGACGCCGAGGTTAAAGGCGCGGTAGCGGTCCGCCAGCTGGGTGCCGCCGTACAGCGTCCAGCCCTCAGGAAGACCGCGCATTACGGTGCTCTGGAAGAACTTCGGTTTTTCCTGCTGATTGCTGCCGCTGCGGTACTCCCCGGCGGTGACGGCATAGCGGGTATGGCCCTCGCGCTGGAGCACCGGAACGGACGAGTAAGGGACGGTGAAGATCTGGCTGCTGCCGTCGGCCTCTTTGATGGTCACCTGCAGATCGCCGCCATTGCCGGCGGAGTAGAGATCGTTGATGGTGAACGGGCCGGGCGGTACCGTGCTCTGGTAAATCTCATAGCCGTTCTGTTTCACCGATACCTGAGCGGTGCCGCGGGCAATGCCGTGAATGACCGGGGCAAACCCTTTCTGGCTGTCCGGCAGCATATTGTCATCGGAGGCAAGCTGCGCGCCGCGGAAGTTGATGCCGTCGAAGACGTCGCCGTTGGTGTAGCTGTCGCCGAGGGTCAGGCGCGAGCGCAGCAGCGTAATATCACGTTCAAGCCAGGTATTGATGTGCTGCCACTTGTTTTCATTGGTCGACGAGCTGCCGCCGCTGCTGTAGCTCCAGGTGGTGTTGTCGCGCAGGCGCCAGGCGCCGAGGTTGAGCCCGCTCTGCAGGTTCAGGTACGCGTAATTGCTGCTGCCGCCAACGTCGTTGTGCACGTTGTTGCCGGTGAAGTTGTAGTTCAGCAGGCCGGCGTTAATCCCGTGGTCCCACAGTTCGGGGGGAATATAGCCGCGGGCGCGGTTGCCCATAAACGCCTGGGGTACGGTCAGATACAGCCGCTGCAAACCGACATCGAAGCGGGTAGTGGCGTCCTTGATGGTTTCGGTTAACGGTACGCAGGCATCGGATGCCAGAGCGCCGATCCCTTCAATGGATAACGTGTTGACACCCATCCCGGCCAGCTGCCCGCGCGTCAGGCAGGGGACCAGCGAGCGATCGTTTTCTCCGCTATTAAAAGTGACATCGCGGGTGGTCATAAACCCGTCATTGAGGTAAATATCGACGCGATAGGTTCCTGGAGGGACCTCCTGGCCGTTGGCGAATCCTGATAAATCCGCCACGGCGGCAGGGTCATCCGCTAAAAAACGCGGATTAAAATAGAGCTCCGCCTGCACAGAAAAGATCGGTGCGGCAAGTAACAGAGCCAGCGTGATTTGAGCGAAAGCGCGCGTATTCCCCGGCCCGTGGCTGCTTTTACGCCCGGAGTCCAGGCCGTCGAGTCCATATTTCAGATGTGACATAGTCCCTCCGGTCCAAAGTCGCCCGGCTGTCAGTTCTTATTTTTATTTCCGGGAGGACGCGGCCTCCCGTCGGTTATTGCGTGACGCCCTGCATCCGTGGGGTCAGCGCGCCGTAGTCGTTAATCGTCCGGTATGTAATCTCACGACCGGCATCGGCGGGCAATTTAACGCTGGCTTCACCCATCGGCGGAACCAGCGCATTTTCCAGCACCCGGGTTCCGGCGTTGAGTTCGGTGACCGTCAGGTAGTAGGGGGTGGGATTGACCAGCGTAAGCGTGCCGGTGCCGCGGCGAAACTTCAGTTTCTCCGCAGCCTGATCCGGCGGCAGCGCCAGCTTTGCCGGGCGGTAATAGAGCTTAATGCGGCTGATGATCGCCAGTTGCAGGGTGTTGTCGCTGAGCTTTGATTTATCCATTGACGGGATCGCCTTGACGTTCATCCAGAACAGCGTTTCCCGATCCTGCGGCAGCTGGTTGTTGGTGGCATCAATAATGCGCAGGGTGTTCTCTTTTTTCCCCTGCATGGCGAACAGCGGCGGGGTGATGACAAAGCGGCCGTCCTTCGCGCCATCGGCATTCTCCACCCATGACTGGATCAAATAAGTGCTCTTTTCGTCGTTGTTGGTGACCGCCAGTTGAACCTGCTTTTGCCCGGCAGGATAGATGACGCGGGTTGCCCCCAGCGCCACGCCGGCCTCGGCGCGAGCGGTAAATCCCATGGCGGCTATCATCAGCGCCCCCGCCAGTAAACCGCGCGTTATCGCCAGTGTTGTTCTCACGTTTACCCCTTTTATCGTCACCGTCGTTTCCTGTTTTCGGTTCGTCTGCTGATTCATTACTGGTAGGTCAGGGAGAACCAGGCCTGAGCGTTGGCCGCGCCACCGGTGACCTGGTGCCCTGTTGCCCGGTATTTCGCTACAAAATGCAATGTGGTTGGCCCGGTATACAATCTTGTCCAGGCGGCGGGAGGACCGTTCAATGGGATCGGATGGTCGTCTTTATCAAACAGAGCGACACCCACGCCGGTCGCTATTCCCGGTCCTTCGCCCACCGAGAGCACGTCCGGGTTTTTACCATCGGCGACGCCGTGAAAGGCCACGCCAACGCGTTGGCTGACGGCGGTACTGCACTCCTGCAGGTGGATATCGAAGGGAACTGGATTCGTATCTTCTCCGGCTGAATGAAGCCGATTACTGCTGATCTGTCCCATATTGACCGTCATCTGCTGGTCGCCAGCTTCAACGCGGCAGGACTCGGCAATGATGATGCCCTGAAAGCGCATATTTCCGCCGGGCAGCGTGACGTTCCATTGATTACCGGCCAGCGCCAGCGATGGGAGCAAAAATATCAACAGACCTGACTTCATCCTTTGCATCGTTATCACCCGAGTTCCGTTATGGATAACGGGCCTTCCTGGCCCGATATGCTTCCCTGCCTGATGAATGAATTACTGGTATTGCACTTTGAAGGTCGCGTCAGCGTTAGCGGTACCGGCAGTGGCTGCAGCGGTCGCATAGTAGCGCGCCTGGAACGGGATGACGTTGGTGCCATCGTTCAAGGTGGAAGCTGCGCTGAAGGTCGCGCCATCCAGCACCAGCGGCGTACCGGTACGGTCCAGGATCTGCACGCCGACGTTATTCGCGCTGCCTGCTGCGGAGCTTTGCAGCGCCAGTACGGTGGTGTTGGTGCTGTCAATTGCGGTGCCGGTGAAGGCGACGGCGGCCTTGGTGGCAACGGTGGTGTCACAATCGTTCAACTGGATATTGAAGCCGACAGCCGTGCTGGTGCTGCCTGGAGTAGCGAGTTTTGCCGAACGAACCTGGCCCATTGGAACGGTCTGATCGATTGAACCCGCGTCAATGGCGCAGGCTGCGTTGACGACTTCCCCTTTAAAATGCACCGTGCCGCCATTTACCGTGGTGTCGGCCAGCGCCGCCGCGGAGCTCAGAGACAGGGCTGACAGAACAACGATTGCCAGTGATTTGATTTTCATGTTGTTTTCCTTTGAACAATATCGGGATTACGAACCGATCTGGCCGTCATCATGACCTCCAGGTATTTCATGTTTCAGCCGAAGTTTTCGGCTGCGGTTCTGCATGTTTTTCACCCAAAAAATGAGACATTTGGGGCCATTTTGACTCGTTGGCGTAATTCACTGAAAATATGGCTTTTTTATAAATAATTTGGTTTTTTAATCTGCTTTGTTGTTGTTTTTCGAGATAATGAATTGAAATAGTTAAGGCTTAATAAGCCATGGATGGCTATCGGCAACGCGGGGCCACGAAGGATGGGTAGCGGAAAGAAGGATGTTTCTGGAAAAAATTAAAAATAAAAAAATATTATTAATCAATGTGATATTGGTTTTTACACTCTGTTTGATGCATTCGATGGTTGCAAAAGGTTACTGAATATTTTTATGATGCACACAGTTTGGCCCCAATTGACCTGTTCGGTAAGCTATTTCCCCTTATTTATCAAATTCTTATTTTCCATTCTCTGATTTTGTAAATTCCACTCCATCAGGTTGTTGCGTTCCCAGAGTCCGGCGAATCGCGCGGCGTTGCTGGCCGTATAGCGTACGGTATGGCGAATATTTCGATGGCCGAGGTAGTCCTGGATAAGGCGGGTGTCGGCCCCTCTCTCCGCTAGCTCGTAACCGCAGGCATGGCGCAGCATATGCGGGTGAGTATGGGTAGCCGTGCCAGCGTCTACGCCAGCGGTTCGGATGATTCGGTAGGCCTGCTGACGCGAAAGCGGAGTACCGCGTCGCGATATAAACAGCGCATCGGTTTTTTGCGCGCCTTTCCAGGCGCCGCGTACCTGGCTCCAGCGCCTGATGGCGTCACATTCATCGACCATCAGCGGATGTACGGTGGAGAATCCATTCTTCAGCCGTCGAATATTGATGCGGCCTTCGACCAGATCGAGGTCGCGATAGTGCAGATCGAGTAATTCGCTAATGCGCATACCATGACGAAAAGCGAGCAGGATTAGACAGTAATCCCGCTCTCCCGTTTGCCCGTGACGGGCTGCCAGCATCATCGCCTGAACTTCTTTACCGGTAAGAAAACGACGTCGGTTCACAATAAATAACTCCTGATATGATCTTGATAATTAACACGACCCTGCTGACAGCAGGGGGCGCTCACAAATAATTCGCAAGGTTAATCGCGTATTATATGAAGGGGATTAAGCATAGTTGAATAATGACATTATAGCGGCTGTGGGACAGAATATTGCCAGATGATAAATCTTATTCTTATAGATTTTATTGATGGCGGCAACCTCTGCGCCGCGGTTCTTTTTCAGGTGTATAAAATTAAAAGGAAAAAAGCATGGTTGCGGCTATTTTAAACGGAAGGGAGTTGGTGCATTTATATGCTGGGTCATGCCCGAGGGGTAATAAGATAAATCATCGTAGCGCTGTGAACTTGCCGGAACAATAATCATAAACACCGTATGGTTAATTTTTATTAATGTTTACCGCTGCCTGACGGTTATTTTGACGCCCTCCATGGCATCGAGCATTACGGCAGAACAGGGCTCCGCTGTCTGTCTCTGCTTTCGTCCCAGATACCATAGAAACGGCCAGCGTTACTGGCGGTATACCATACGGTATGGCGAATGTTGCGGTGGCCCAGGTAGTCCTGGATAAGGCGGGTATCAATGCCCATGTTGGCCAGGGCGAAGCCGCATGAATGACGGAGCATATGCGGATGAATTTCGAGCGACAGCCCGGCATTATCGCCAGAGGCGGAAATAATCTGATAAAACTGCTGGCGAGACAAAGGATTACCTTTTCGTGAGAGAAATAACCATTCGCTGTCGGACTGCGGGTATGAGGCGCGGACATGCAGCCAGTTTTTTAATGCGCGGATTTCTTTATTCAGCAAAGGATGCGTTGTCGAAAATCCATTTTTAAGACGGTGAATATAGATGCATTTAGAACTAAGGTCGATATCGGAAATTTGCAGGCGGCATATTTCACTGGCGCGTAATCCGTGAATAAAACATAATAATGTCAGGCAATAATTACGCGTGGCATGTGCGCCACTGTTGGCCGCTTTGAGTAATGACTCTATTTCGTTGTGAGTCAGGAAGTTCCTTTTTTTTAAAATAGCATTGCTTTTCATTGAGTTCCCTTTATTATGCAGCCGGCTAGCGCATTTTTTGGCCGTTATCAGGTAATGATTAAGCTCGTCTGCATGTGCATTATTTATTGCTGCGGCGGGCAATATTTAAGCGTTGTGGCTTCTTTTGGATAGGCAGTTTTTATATTTATATTTTTGTTTGGCGTTACTCTTTGGGATAGGGCCCATATTCTGCTCATTGTTTTCTCCTTAAGTGGGTATACAGCAGTATATAACTTCTAATATTGTTAACCATACTGCAAAAACCTTCTTATGAATAGGGGAAACAGGATGCGCAAGAATTCTGGCGGATGGTAAGAGTTATTTTATTTAAAATGAGATAAACCTTAGCTGCTGCTAAGAGGATTATATCGGAAGGGCACATAATCAAAAATCAGGCTGATAAGGATCCCGGAGTCGCGTGTGGGCTAACTTCAGGGAGGTTATGGCTGATGCAAAAATAACCGTGAGGCGGGGCGTTTTACTGTACGTTTTTTCTTAATAATGCACTGGCGCGAACAGGCCGGTCGCTCACGCCTCATACTTCCTCCCTACCTCAACTGCTCCACGAACAGCACGGCGGCTACGGCGACCATCATCACGCCGGAAGCCATACTGACCTTGCGTGCGATTTGAGGCCGGGTTGCCAACAGCGCTCTGGCGCCGTAGCCGACCAGTAAATAGACCAGCGTGCAGGTCACCAGATGAATGCCGCCCAGCGCCGACATCTGCTGAGCCAGAGACCAGCTTCCCTGGGGATCGGTAAACTGCGGCAGCAGGGCCAGAAACAGAAGAAAGACTTTTGGGTTCAGACCGCTAATGCATAGCCCCTTAATCGCCCAGCGATTCCAGCTATCCGCGCTGTATTGCTGGGTGCCTGGCGTTGGCGGATGGCGCAAAATAGCGATTCCCAGCCACATCAGATAGCCCGCGCCCAGCAGGGTAATCGTCGACAGCGCCAGCGGGTGGCCGGCGATTAACACGCCGATTCCGGCGACGACGATCAGCGTGGCCAGTAGGTGGCCAGACATCAGTCCGGCGACGGCGGGTATCACGCGGCGTCCGTTGATTCCCGCGCTGATGGTATAGGCCCAGTCAGCGCCCGGCGTGATGATCAGCAGAAAAGAGACCAGCCAAAAGCTGGCGATAAAGCTCATTTCCATGGACAGCGCACCTCTGCGTGGTAACGGCAGTTTCTCATCATTTTCCCTCGTAAAGCGGCGATTATTTGAAGGAAAGAATATCGAGTTTATTGCGCAATGAGCTTTCAATGTTATGCTCTTAAGCGGTCTTCTGAGGGAAAATATTCCAAATGGATAGCATTGATAGAAAAATTCTTGCTGAACTCCAGTCCGATGGACGACTGTCGATAACCGAGCTAGCCGAGCGGGTGAATCTCAGCCTTTCTCCCTGTCATCGACGGCTGCGGACGCTGGAGCAGGAAGGCGTCATTACCGGCTACCGGGCCAATCTTGATCCGGCCAAAATGGGCTTCAACTTCCTGGCGATTGTCTTCGCGACGTTAAAAGAGGGCGATAAGAAAGCGGTGAGCGCGTTTGAGGACGCGGTAGAAGAGATCCCCCAGATCGTGCTGGCACAGCGCCTGTTTGGCGATCCGGACTACCTGATGCACGTGGTGACGCGCGATCTCCCGGCGTTCCAGAAACTGTATGATGACAAGCTCTCGGCGATGCCGGGCGTGCAGCACCTGCGCTCTACGCTGGTGATGAAGACGGTTGTGCAGGATCGCCCGTTTCCGCTCGGAAAGGGGTGAGCGCAGCCCGGACAGATGCGCAGCATCGCCTCCGGGGAAATAACGGTGATGCTTCATCAAAGATGCTCCGGCAGCAGTATGAGCACCCTGTCAAAGCAAAGTGGTATTACTCTTTTTCCAGCAGGCGCATAAAAACCGTCAGCGCTTCATCCAACTGCAGGCGCTGCGCTGCGGAAAGCCCGCTCAGCAGTTGCCGCTCATTCTCCACGTGGCTTTCCACCGCCTTATCGATGAGCTCTCGTCCCTCTGGCGTTAGCGCCACCAGCATACTGCGGGCATCTTCCGGGTTTGGCAGACGGCAAATAAACCCCCGTTTTTCCAGCGCCTTCAGGCGATGAGTCATGGTGCCGGAGGTGATCATTAACGTTGAAAAGAGCTGGGTGGGCGACAGCATGAACGGCTCGCCCGCCCGGCGTAACGTTGCCAGCATATCAAACTCCCAGCGCACCAGATCGTGGCGCACAAAGGCCGCTTCGATGCGCGGCTCCAGCAGCATCGTGCAGCGTTTCAGGCGGCCGATCGGCCCCATCGGGCTGCAATCGAGATCGGGGCGCTCCCGTTTCCACTGTTCAAGAATGCGATCCACGGCGTCGGTCTGCGGTGATTTGTCCATTCATGCTCACTTGTCTTGATATCAAGATAATTGTCGGTACATACTTAGGCCACAATTTACCTTGATATGAAGATAAAATCATGGCCTTTGTTTCGCGTAATGTGATCGTTGATTTACTGCTGACCGCGCTGGCGCCCGCCATCTGGGGCAGCACCTATATTGTGACCTCGCAGTTCCTGCCGCCCGATCGGCCGTTTATCGCTGCGTTGCTGCGGGTTCTGCCGGCCGGGATCGCTCTGCTGATCTGGAGCCGCCGTTTCCCGCTGCGCGCCGAGTGGTGGAAGCTGATCGTCACCGGGATCCTGAATATCGGCGCGTTTCAGGCGCTGCTGTTTATTGCCGCCTATCGGCTGCCGGGCGGTCTGGCGGCGGTGATTGGCGCCATTCAACCGCTGCTGGTGATGCTGCTGGCCTGGTGCGTCGATCGTCAGCGATCGCCCTGGCTGGCGGTACTCTCGGCATTGATGGGCATCGCGGGAATGGCGATGCTGCTGCTGTCGCCGCAAACCACCCTCGAACCGCTGGGGATCGCCGCCGCGTTTCTGGGGGCGATGAGTATGGCGTTGGGAACCTGGTTATCGCGGCGCTGGGCGATCGCTTTGCCGGTCATCGCGCTGACCGGCTGGCAGCTGCTGATTGGCGGTATCGTACTGGCGCCGATGGCGTTTCTGGTCGATCCGCCGCTGCATCAGGTGACGCTGACTCAGGCGGCGGGTTATCTCTGGCTGTGCGTTGCCGGGGCGATGCTGGCATATGGCCTGTGGTTTCGCGGCATCGGCCGCCTGTCTCCAGTGGCTGTGTCGGCGATGAGCCTGCTGAGTCCGGTGACGGCGGTGCTGTTAGGCTGGATCTTCCTTGGACAAAAAATTGAGGGAATGGCGCTGGTGGGGCTGGTGATTGTGCTGTTCAGCGTGCTGTCGATTCAGCGTGCGTTATCGAATAAGAGCGCCGTCGCGGGCCGATAACATCCCGGAGGCGATGCTGCGCATCTGTCCGGGCTATCGGACTGCAGACGGCAGTGAACCCACAGCCCGGGCTGTGGGTTCACTGTTCGCCAGCAACAAAAAAGCCCCATTAAGGGGCTCGACATTGCTGCGTGCTTATTATGTGGCGGGAGCCAGACCAGCCGCCGTCAGGCGACCTGTCCGGCAGCTCCCTCTGCAACCATTCGGTTATTTAGACAGCTCGGCGGTCATATGCACCTGATTACCGGTATACGCTTCGGTAATGTGGTAAGACTCGCCCTGGTCTTTAGCAATGGCGGCGATTTTGGCTTCGGCGTTGTCCAGTGTATCTGCGGTTACGCTAACAGGCTGAGCGAAGCTAGCGAAAGAGACCAGAGACAGCATACCGGCAGCGGCAAGTAATTTTACGTTTTTCATGGTGTTTATCCTTTTAACTTTTATGGTGGAAAGCGTGTTTGCTTTCGATGGACTTATAATAAGCCTGCTAACTATAACGCGCGTTGCAAAAAGTGCGATTTAGATCACATTTTTATGACGACATGATGACGGGTGTGCAAATTTTAACTTTTTATTTTCAATAAAAACAAAAGGATGGGTTGTCGTGAATCGTATTTTTGGTCACGGAAAATAATCTGACCAGAAGCGCAATTTTCCTGCATCGGCTTATTAATCATTGTTTTTGTGAATGCAATGGGTGTTTTTTGAGCAAAAAGGCGGCCATATTTCGCTCGTTAACGAAGCATTGGCTCGGGTGAAAAGCTACTGTGGCTCTCATACTGATTGCGTGAGGACGACGAAATGATTGCAGTACTCTTTGAAGCCGAGGTCACTCCGGCGAGCCAGGAACGTTACCTGGCGCTGGCGGCGGAACTGAAGCCGCTGCTGAACGACATTGACGGCTTTATCGCCATTGAGCGTTTTCAAAGTTTGAGCACGGCGGGGAAAATTCTGTCACTCTCCTGGTGGCGGGATGAGGACGCGGTGCTGGCATGGAAACGCAACCTTTGCCATCAGGCTGCGCAGAAAGAGGGGCGGGAGAGCATTTTCGCCTGTTATCACATTCGAGTGGCTCAGGTGCTGCGCGAATACCGTTCTTCACATTCCGATCCCCTGTAATAGGGTTATGTTTTGCCGTGGGGAAAATAAGCGAGGCGCTATGTTAAAACCTGTTGAGCTGATTGAAGACGACGAGTCGCTGGCCGAGGCGATGGCGGTAGTGGCGTCGGCGATGGCCGATGCCTCGCGGCTAAAGATCCTTTGCGCCTTAATGGATGGCCGGGCGTGGACGGCCACCGAGCTTTCCGCCGTGGCGGATATTTCCCCCTCGACCGCCAGCGCGCATCTTAGCCGCCTGATCAACAGCGATTTATTGATTTGCCTTGCCCAGGGCCGCCATCGCTACTACCGTCTCGCCGGTAGCGATGTCGCCGGTTTGCTGGAGAATATGATGGCCATGGCCGGCAAGCGCGCGGTGACGCTCTCAACCAGCACGCCGGTAAATTTGCGCGTTGCGCGTACCTGTTACGATCATCTGGCCGGAGAAGTGGCGGTATCGCTATATGATTTTATGCTGCGCGAAGCGTGGATAGCGCCTGACGGCACGGCCCTGACGCCCGCCGGGGAAGCGCACTTTACCCGCCTGGGGGTGACGGTAAAACGCACCTCGCGGCGTAAAGCGTGCTGCGGTTGTCTGGACTGGAGCGAACGCCGCCTTCACCTTGGCGGGGCGGCTGGGGCGGCGCTGCTGCAGCACGGTCTGCAGAAAGGCTGGTTTACCACCACCGCGGGATTTCGCGAAGTGACGATTACGCCGGCAGGATGGCGCGCGTTGCATCTGCATTTTCAACTGGCGGAAAGATCGTCGTGGATGATTAATTAAGAGTGTTCTCTATGTGGAGAAATAGCCTTCTATGACAAGATAGGTTGCTGTTTTGTTAATTCCATATCGCTTTTCCCTGTTCAATGTAAATAACAATGGTTTCGTTTCTTGCTATCAATCTCCCACAATTAATAGTTGTGAGCTATCTGTTACATTGATTAACAGCTCGTGAACATATGTATATTTGTCAGCGAAAAATAGCATTCTTTGACGCCGACAGCCTCGACGAATTCTTTCATTGAATTCGTTCCTGACGCCTTAAATATTGCGGCCTCCGGTCAGTCGAAGTTTCTATTAACAGTTGCACAAGTGAGCATCGCAAATCGCTTCTGACTTTTGTGCGAATTAACTGTTTGCTCATTGATACTTAATTCACTCTGACAAGGAAATGGCAATGAAAAAGGTTCTTCTCTCTGCTGCAATGGCGACTGCGTTTTTTGGTATGGCTGCAAATGCTGCTGATACCAATGTAGGCGGCGGTCAGGTTAATTTCTTCGGTAAAGTTACCGACGTATCTTGTACTGTTTCCGTAAACGGCCAGGGCAGCGATGCGAACGTTTATCTGTCTCCGGTTACTTTAACTGAAGTTAAAGCTGCCGCGGCGGATACTTATCTGAAACCAAAATCTTTCACCATCGATGTTTCTGACTGCCAGGCTGCTGATGGTACTAAACAGGACGATGTGAGCAAACTGGGCGTGAACTGGACCGGCGGTAACCTGCTGGCTGGCGCAACGGCTAAACAGCAGGGCTACCTGGCTAACACTGAAGCCGCTGGCGCGAAGAATATCCAGCTGGTTCTTTCTACCGACAATGCTACCGCGCTGACCAAAAAAATCATCCCGGGCGACAGCACTCAGCCTAAAGCGGTCGGCGACGCATCTGCCGTTCAGGATGGCGCGCGCTTCACTTACTACGTCGGCTACGCGACCAGCACCCCGACGACTGTTACCACCGGTGTGGTTAACAGCTATGCGACTTACGAAATTACCTACCAGTAATATCGACTGAGAGATAAAGGCCGCCTCGCGCCGGGGCGGTTTATACCCGTCATTCGAATTATTTAGGGTATACAACAATAATAAAGCGGCCACTGCTGCCGCTTATTTTTTTATTCTGAGGTCAGCATGAAGCGTATTGCCCTTTTTTTCTGTTTCATTTTTAGTTTTGCGGCCCACGCCAATAATATTATTGTCAACGGCACCCGCTTTATTTATCCAGGAAATGAAAAAGAAATAACGGTGCAGCTCTCTAACACCGCCGACCGTCCAGCGCTGGCGCAAGCCTGGCTGGACAACGGTAATGCCGACGCGACGCCGGATACCATTACGACGCCATTTATTATCACGCCGCCTATTTCCCGCGTAGATGCGAAAAGCGGTCAGACCCTGCGTATTAAGCTCGGTAGCAGCGCGGGTCTCGCTAAAGATAAAGAGACGCTGTGGTGGCTGAACCTGCTGGAAATACCGCCGGTTGAGGCCAGCCAGAAGAATGAAGGGCAAAATATTCTGCAGCTGGCGATTCGTTCGCGCTTTAAGTTTATCTATCGTCCCAGCGGATTAGGCAATCGCGACGCCGCGGCAGAGAAATTAGCGCTCTCCGCTAACGGCAACAGCCTGTCCGTCAGTAACCCGACGCCCTTTTATATCACCGTAAGCCGTATCTCCCGTAACGGCGGCAAAGCGCTCAACAGCAAAACGGTCATGTTTGCCCCACAGTCCAGCCAGACCATCGCCCTCTCTTCCGCAGTGAGCAAAGGCGAGATCCTGACCGTTAACAACATTAATGATTATGGCGCAGATGTCGCAGTGAAAGTTACCGTCAAATAAGGGAAACGATCATGAAGCAGAGGTCAATCTGCCCGGGAAGATTAAGCACGGCTATCGCGGTTGCGCTGTGCTGCTTTCCGCCATTTTCCAGCGGACAGGAAAACCCGGGAACGATCTATCAATTTAACGATGGTTTTATCGTCGGCAGTCGCGAAAAGGTCGACCTGTCGCGTTTCTCGACCAGCGCGATTAGCGAAGGCGTCTATTCCCTTGATGTGTATACCAACGGCGAGTGGAAAGGGCGCTACGATCTGAAAATCACCGCCGATAAAGATGGCAAAATGGGCATCTGCTACACCAAAGCGATGCTGATGCAATATGGGATCTCGCCGGAAAAGTTTAACCCGCAGCTCAGCGAAAAAGAGGGCTTCTGCGGACGCCTACAGGAGTGGCGCAACGAGGCAAACGTCAAAGACACGCTGATTCAGTCCTCCCTGAGACTGGATATTGCCGTACCGCAAATCTACGAAGATCAGCGCCTGAAAAACTTTGTCAGCCCGGAATTCTGGGATAAAGGCGTTGCGGCGCTGAATTTAGGCTGGATGGCCAACGCCTGGAACAGCCATATCTCCTCGGCCAACGGCTCCGATAACAGTAGCGCGTATCTTGGCGTTAACGCGGGTCTGTCGTGGGATGGCTGGTTGCTCAAGCATATCGGTAACCTGAACTGGCAGCAGCAGCAGGGGAAAGCGCACTGGAACAGCAACCAGACCTACCTGCAGCGGCCTATCCCGCAGATTAATTCGATAGTCAGCGGCGGGCAGATTTTTACCAACGGCGAGTTCTTTGACACCATCGGCCTGCGCGGGATCAATCTGGCGACCGATGACAATATGTTCCCGGACGGCATGCGCTCCTACGCCCCTGAAATTCGCGGCGTGGCGCAAAGCAACGCCCTGGTGACGGTGCGCCAGGGCAGCAATATTATCTATCAGACCACGGTGCCGCCGGGGCCGTTTACCCTGCAGGATGTATATCCTTCCGGCTACGGTAGCGACCTTGAAGTGTCGGTTAAAGAGGCCGATGGCTCGGTCGAGGTATTCAGTGTGCCTTACGCCTCGGTGGCGCAGCTGCTGCGTCCGGGGATGACCCGCTATGCGCTCTCTGCCGGTAAAGTCGACGATAGCTCGCTGCGTAATAAACCGATGCTCTACCAGGGAACCTGGCAGCACGGTATCAATAACCTGTTCACCGGCTATACCGGCGTCACCGGATTTGATGACTATCAGGCGTTCCTGCTGGGGACCGGGATGAACACCGGCATCGGCGCGCTGTCATTCGACGTTACCCATTCGCGGCTGAAGAGCGAGACCCTCGACGAGCACGGCCAGAGCTATCGCGCCACCTTTAACCGCATGTTTACCGAAACCCAGACCAGCATCGTGCTGGCGGCGTATCGCTACTCCACCAAAGGCTACTACAACCTGAACGACGCTCTGTACGCCGTCGATCAGGAGAAGAACTACAGCAGCAACTACACCGTATGGCGGCAGAAAAACGGCATGACGTTTACCGTCAACCAGAACCTGCCGGACGGCTGGGGCGGCTTTTACCTGAGCGGTCGGGTAGCGGATTACTGGAACCGTTCGGGGACGGAAAAGCAGTATCAGTTTAGTTACAACAACATGTACGGTCGGCTCTCGTGGTCGGTCAGCGCCCAGCGCGTCTATACCCCGGATAGTTCCGGCCACCGCCGCGACGATCGCGTTTCTCTCAACTTTAGCTACCCGCTGTGGTTCGGTGAAAACCGCACCGCTAACCTGACATCGAATACCGCGTTTAACAATTCGCGTTTCGCCAGCTCGCAGATTGGCGTCAACGGTTCGCTGGATAGCGAAAACAACCTTAACTACGGCGTGTCGACGACCACCGCCACTGGCGGCCAGCACGATGTGGCGCTGAACGGCAGTTACCGTACCCCGTGGACGACGCTGAACGGCAGCTATAGTCAGGGCGAAGGCTATCGCCAGAGCGGCGTGGGCGCCAGCGGGACGCTAATCGCGCATCAGCACGGCGTCGTATTCTCGCCGGAAACCGGCACCACTATGGCGCTGATCGAAGCGAAAGATGCCGCGGGCGCGATGTTGCCCGGTTCGCCGGGGACCCGTATCGATAGCAACGGCTACGCCATTCTGCCGTATCTGCGGCCTTACCGGATTAACGCCGTTGAGATTGACCCGAAAGGCAGCAACGACGATGTCGCCTTCGGCAGTACCGTGGCGCAGGTTGTGCCGTGGGAAGGTAGCGTGGTCAAGGTCTCCTTCGATACCACGCTGCAGAACAACATCACTCTGCGGGCGCGCCAGGCAAACGGCCTGCCGCTACCGTTCGCCGCGACAATTTACACCCCTTCCGGGAAAGAGATCGGCGTGGTGGGGCAGGGCAGCATGATGTTTATCAGCGACGCCAGCGCGCCGAAGGCCACGGTTAAGTGGAGCGGCGGACAGTGCTCGGTGGAATTAAGTCAGAAAAAAACAAAGGAAACGCTATGTCGCTAATGAAAAAACTGACGCTTTTTATTGGCTTAATGGCGATGGGGACTACGTCGGCGTGGGCGTACTGTACGCGCCTGTCGCAGCCGACGGTAAGCCTCGACATGGTAGTGGGCCGGGTGGTGGTTCCACCGGATCTGCCGGTAGGGTCGGTGATCGTTTCCCGCGACTGGACAATGTCGGCGCCGGGCGGGGCCAGCTATAGCTGTAGCAGCGGCACTAACCGCTTTGTGGCCAAAATCGTCGCCCCCGGGGCGACCGATCTGGGCAATAAAATTTATTCCACCAACGTGCCAGGTATCGGCCTGCGGTTTAGCCGCGGCGGGGCGACGGTCAATATCATCTATCCTGACACTTTCTCCAGCTACGTTAGCAGGACCACAAACTATTCGCTGGAGGGTTCCCGCTTTACGCTGGAGGTGATTAAAACCGCGAGCGTGACCGGCAGCGGTACCCTGGCGGCAGGTAAGTACACCTCTTATGACTGGGAGAACGGCAATAACCCGATCCTCGAAACCCGTCTGAGCGCCAACGCCATCACCGTGGTATCGCCCTCATGTACTATCCTGAGCGGCAAAAACATGAACGTCGATGTCGGCACCATCAAGCGCAGCGATCTCAATGGCGTCGGCACCACCGCGGGCGGGAAGGATTTTAATATTGAGCTGCAGTGCAGCGGCGGGCTAAGCGAGTCGGGATACGCCAATATCCAGACCTCTTTCTCCGGCACGTTGGCCACTGGCACCACGGTGAGCCGGGGCGCATTGCTGAACGAAAAATCCGGCTCCTCGCTGGCGAAAGGGATTGGTATCCAGGTCCTCAAAGAGGGCGTACCGCTGGAATTCAACAAGAAATACAGCGTGGGTACGCTGCGCACGCAAGAAACGCGATACATCACCCTGCCTCTGCACGCGCGTTTCTATCAATATGCGCCGACCACCAGTACCGGTGAGGTGGAGTCGCACATGATCTTTAACCTGACGTACGATTAATTCGGGAGGCGGGTATGCGTGATTCAGCACAATTGAAAAATAGCAAACGACTCATTCAGCTGGCCCTGATAAGCGGGATGCTGATTGCCTCCCCTGCGTCGGCTTTTGAGACCAACTACGATCGGGGACGGGTGGATTTTGCCGGACGGGTCACCGATATTTCATGCAGCGTGGCCCTAAACGGCGGCAACAACGCCGGGAGCGGCAGCGTCTGGCTGGCGCCGGTCAGCCTGGCGGAAGTCCACGAGCGCGGCGCCGGGGCATTTATGAAACCGCAGCCCTTCACGCTGGAGCTCTCGAACTGCCAGCTGCGGCACGACGGCGGCGCGGCGGATAAAAACGAGATCCGCCTGGTTAACGTGCGCTGGGTTGACGGATTTACGGTCAATGCGGTCAGCAATGAGAATGCTGGTTATCTGAGGAATACGCGGGCGGACGGCGCCAGCCATATTTTCCTCGCGCTGTCGACCAATGACAATAATACGCTGGATAAAAGCAATAAAATTGTTCCCGCCGACCCCTTACAAAACCGGGTACCGCTGGTAGAAAAAGCGGTGGATGGCGGCGTATTTACCTATTACATTGGCTACGTTACGCCAGCGCCGGAAAAAGCAACCAGCGGTCCGTTGACCAGCTGGGCGACCTGGGAACTTGTTTACAATTGAAGGGTTGATGGCCTTGCGCAAATGTTACAATTGATGCCGGAATCATCCGGCATTTATTTAAACGGTGAGATCTTCTTTGACCAGCTGTTCAATGCTGACTTCCTTCCAGTAGTGTCCCTGAATAGCAAACCACTCCATTCCCTGTAACCACGCCTTATGCGCTTCGCTTTCTACGCCTTCAATAATCACATTATGGTGATTGCGGGTAAGGAAGGTGACCAGTGCATCCATTAACGGCCGGCCGGAATCTTTTTGCATTAAAAGCCAGAAGAAGTCTTTATCGATTTTGACATAATCGAAATGATAGTCGCGAATGGCGCTAATACCGGCGTTGCCAGAACCGAAATCATCGAGCCAGAGCGTGGTGCTTTGCGGGTTGCTCCAGGTAGCGAGCGCCTTATTTAATAATTTATTTGAGTTCTCGGTAACTTCAAAATGGACGCAGCCGATATGGTTGACGAGCGCTTTAATCTCCGGGCGTAGCAATACGTTAAGTATATGGTCATCAACGTTGATCGTCGCCGAGATGCCATTTTGCTTAAACCACTGTTTATGTTTTTCAATGAGCGCCAGCTGTTCCATAAAAATGCTTTCACGTAATCCGGTATTGGCGTAGCGAAAGAAGTATTCCGGCGATATGGACATGCGGTCAAAGCGGCTCAGGCACTCCACGGCGACGAGCGTACCTTCTGGGGAAAACATTTTTTGAAAGACATAACGAACGGATATATCGCTACGTGATAAATTATGATCAGAAAAAAGAGTTGCGTTCATTATCTCTCGTCAAAATAAGGTCAGAGGTAAAGAGAGGTGGATATTATAGGTGACCTTTCTGCCGGTGGGAATGATTATTAATGGCTTGTTGCCAATAAATTATCGGCTTTTGATTGGTCACCCACATATTTTTAGTTTCAACACTGATACATATTGACTATGCTTTTGTTCATTATCCGCGAACTATTCATTCCTAGTTTTTTCATAATATGTACCTTATGACTGTGAACCGTTTTATGATCAATGTCGAGAAGCACCGCAATCCTTTTATTGTTATTGCAGGCAATAATTAACTCCAGCACCTGAAGCTCCCTGGCAGTGAGCTTTCTGCGGGTACATAGACCCTGGCAGCCCTCGGCGGTTAAGGGCCTGCTGAGGATGGCTGAGTAGGCTGACAAAGAGGATTTTTCTGTAAGAATCAATAGGTTTTCCAGATCAAGCAGTTCCCGGTACAGGCTGGAGAGCTCGCTTTTGACTATCAGAACCAGCATGGCGCAATGCGCGAGGCGATTGCGCAAAGTGTTCAGTAAGTCAACCGTTGTGGCCGCTGAGATATCTTTATGGATGATATTGATAATAACGGTCGCTGTCGGGGAAGCGCAGACTCCTTTCACGATATCCTGAAAGTTCAGGGTCGTGATGTCAGTGGCGTGATCGATCAAGTAATCATGAACTGATTGTCCGATGATATTATCATCGGTGTAAAGCAATATACTGTCCAATGGTTCAGACTCTCTTTTTTCTCTTGGCTTCCATAATCAAGTCGAGCAGCACTTTCTCTATTCTCTTCTTGTTATCAAGATGACGAAATTTGAACTGGCAAGAAATTTGGTAGTAGCTATCCGACTTTTCGTTATCATCTAAAGTCACCATGACAACGTTTTTTATAACTAAATCGACGGTAACTTCGCCATATTCAGCGAGGGCCAGTATGGCGTTCTTAAGGATGGCGTTATGGCTGAGGAATTTCAGATTGGGACTCTTGGTCATCAGCGCACAACCGCCATCCGAAATGTCTTTGATTTCGAATAGATAATTTTCTCCATTTTTATGCCGACCGTGACAGAAGAATTCGTGCTCGTGGCGCAAACGGAATCGGGGATCGCGCCGACGTTGTACCACCTGGATACATTCCGGCAAGGTAAAAGCGACCTTGTGGCATTTTCCTTCGCCGCTGGCGTAGCTTTTCTTTAGCGTGGAGCAAAACTCGATTTTTCCTGAATCGCTATGCAGAATAAATTTAACTTTATGCCCGGTGGGGATTTTGCTGGTGGTTAAGATATGAAACTCGGCAAAATCCACCCGCGTTAGCTGGGTAATAGTGCTTTTGTTATTAACAAAAACTTCTATCTCCGCCTGCTTTCGGAGCTCTTCCCTGAAAATAGCAATGATTTCATACTTACTGGTCTTTATCGTTCCCTCTGTCATGTGCAATCCTTGTAAATTGTTATTGTGTGTGGTTGATTTTTTATATAGCAATGCAAACATTCTGATTGTGTTAACCAGATGTTTTTATGAGCGTTTGATGTTGTTAGCTATCTTTGCAGCTAAATTGATTTGTATAAACTTTGAATGAGATATTGTTTTTCCTGTAATCAAGACTCCGAAATTTTTGGTGAGACAAAAACGACAGAAGCCTCCAATTAGGAGGCCAGTCGGAAAAGTATAAAGCTATGCTTTGCATAGGGTTATCCGTAAGAGAATAAAGCAGATAACCCCTAATTTGTAGGATGTATAGTGCCAGCGGCGTTAAGGTAATTCCAGGCAAATATTGGGATGAAGGCTTCTGCGAATATTCATCCGCAGAAGCCTGAAATCAGGCGTGGGGTTGGAGATTATCGAGAATGGTTAGCGCTTCAGGCGGAAGCGTTAATTGCGCGGCGGCGAGATTTTCATGCAGATGCGCTAGCGAAGAGGTACCCGGAATGAGCAGAATATTCGGCGAGCGCTGAAGCAGCCATGCCAGCGCCACCTGCATCGGGGTCGCGTCCAGCGAAGCGGCGACATCGTTAAGCTCCCGGGCCTGTAGCGGCGTAAAGCCGCCGAGCGGGAAAAAGGGCACCCAGGCGATATGCTGCGCCGCCAGTTCGTCGATAAGCGGGTCATCCTGACGGTTCGCCACGTTGTACTGGTTCTGAACGCAGACGATGGGCGTCATTTTTTGCGCATCGCTCACCTGTCTGGCGGTAACGTTGCTCAGCCCGATATGGCGAATCAACCCGCGTTCTTTAAGCTCCAGCAGGGTGGTTAAGGGCTCCTCCAGCGAACCTTCTACCGGACCGTGAGTGCCGAGCATACTGCGCAGATTCACCACCTCAAGCACGTCGAGACCCAGATTGCGCAGATTATCTTCCACCGCCTGAGTGAGCTCCGCGGGAGACATCGCGGGGAGCCAGTTGCCTTTTTCATCGCGGCGAGCGCTGACTTTGGTCACGATGCACAGATCGTCGGAATAGGGATGTAGCGCCTGGCGAATGAGCTGATTCGTGACGTGCGGGCCATAAAAATCGGAGGTATCGATATGATTGACGCCCGACTCGACCGCTTCCTGCAGTACGCGGATAGCGGTTTGCGGATCTTTTGGCGGCCCAAAGACGCCGGGCCCCGCAAGCTGCATCGCCCCGTATCCCAGACGATAAACCTGACGATCGCCTAACGTCGCGGTACCGGATAATTTTACGCTGGACATATAAACCCCTGCTCTAATGGTATGCAAAGGATCAGTGTATGTCCGTCAGGGAGATTGGGGGGATGAGAATGTTGGCAGAACGTGCGGCGAGCAAGAAACTCGCCGCAGAGCAAGGATCAGCTAAAAAACATCACTGATACGCAGAGCAAACCGACAACCAGGGTAATGAAGTTACCCACCGAGCGGTAGGGCTTCAGCGCCGGAATAAGGTACGTGGAGAGGGTCGGCATGATGAACAGGATCATCGCAATAAGCGGGCCGCTAATGGCGTAAATCATTGAAATAGCGTTGGGATTGATAAAGCACACCACGAAGGTCAGCGTCGATACCAGCAGGATCGACATCGCCCGGTTGAACGCGCGGCTCTTGCGAATACCCGCCTGAGCGAGAGACGTTTTGACGATTTCGCTGGCCCCTTCAATCACGCCAAAATAGGTACCCAGGAACGATTTCGACATCGCCACCACCGCCACAATAATCCCGGTGACCGCCAGCCACGCCGGTGACCCCGGCATCATCGACAGGGCGGAAAGAATGGTGACCCCTTGATTGCGCGCGGTTTCGATATAGCCCGCTGGTATCGACAGCAGGCAGCTGAAGACGAAAAACAGCACGCTGGCGCAGATGAGGGTGTAGGCCACCTTCATGATTTTTTTGCATTTACCCATGGCCAGCTCGCCGTATTTTTCCTGCTGATCGATAGCAAAAGTCGAGATGATTGGCGTATGGCTAAAAGCGAAAACCATCACGGGAATGGAGATCCAGATTTGGTGGAACGTGTGCGGGGTCAGCTGCATCTGGCTGGTCAGGTAAGCCGGCTGCCAGCTACCCATTAAATAGATGGAGAGGAACAGAAAACAGGCGATCAGCGGGAAGACTAAAAAGCCCATCACCTTAATGGTGACGTGGCGGCCCATTAAAAAGATCAGATTCAGCACCAGCACAACGGCCAGGCTGAGCAGCGCCCGTACCTGGGAGGTGATGGGGACATGTCGGGATAGCTGCTCCGCGAGCGAGTTAGTAATGGCGACCGCGTAGATCAGCACGACCACGAAAAAGGCGAGGAAATAGAGGCCGGTAATCAGGTTGCCGATCTTTTTACCGTAGTAGTGGTTAACGGCGCCGGTAATCCCCTCGCCCGGGGCGATGTTGGCGGAGAGAATAAACTGGCTCAGCGCTTTATGCGGCCAGTAGGTCAACGGCCAGGCGACCAGCGCGGTGATGAAAAGAACAATGGCGCCCGCGGATCCCAGTTGGATCGGCAAGAATAACGTGCCAGCGCCTACAGCAGTGCCATATAAGGCGAAACTCCAGAGAGTTTCTTCTTTAGACCAAATTTTAGACATTATGCGACTTTATCAACCAGAAAACGAACAAAAAGGAGTGCAATTTATCACATTTATGAATGGGCTGCGGCGATAGTTTCTGGCTAATAAGTGAAGCGGCGGAGCGCCCGTCAATCGATCGGGCGATCCGTGCAGGATGAGCGGCGAGCGGCGATTCGCTGCAGGCGAACCTTCATCACGCGCTCGCGCAGCGTATCCCAGGCCCAGTTGAAGGCCATGGTGTAGGGCAGGAAGAACAGCATGAAGCCGATTTCCAGCATAAACGCCTGCATCAGCGAGACGCCCAGCACCAGCGCGACCATGGTGACGCCAATAAGAATAAAGCCTGACTCAAAGCCGATCGCGTGCAGCGCGCGGACCCGCAGGTTGCGGACGACACGGGAAACCGGCCACAGGCGGTCAAACAGGGCGTTATAGATAATGTTCCAGACCATCGCCAGCGTCGCGAGCAGGATACTGAGCCCGCCCATTTCGACTACCGAACGCTGCATTAGCCATGCGGCGGTCGGGGCGAGGATCAGCGTCGCCAGACCTTCAAAGCTGATAGCGTGAATGACCCGTTCCGTCAGCGTTTTGCGCTGGGCGTTAACTTGTTGCATGGCTTGTTGCCTCCGGACTTTATAAGAAATTACCCGGCATTTTATGGATAAATATGATAAACAAAAGATAGTATCCATCGATAAAGTAGATAGTTCATGCGCTATTCTCCCGAAGCTTTAACCGCTTTTGTCGAATCCGTGGCCTGCGGTTCGTTCTCTGGCGCGGCGCGGCGGCTGCGTAAAAGCCAGTCCACCATCAGTACCGCAATCGCCAATCTGGAGGCCGATCTTGGCGTCACGCTGTTCGATCGCACCTCCAGGCAACCGACGCTGACGCCGCAGGGCGAACAGGTGTTGAGTTATGTGAAAGCGATTCTGGCGGCCAGCGACAGGCTGGATGAACTGGCCATTTCGCTGTCTGGCAACACCGAAGCGCGCCTGACCTTTGTGCTCTCCGATACGCTGCATCCCGATGTGCTTGAAGATCTGCTGGCGCAGTTCGATCGCCGTTTTCCGCATACCGAATTTGAGTGCCTGATTGGCGAAGATGACGATGTTATCGATCTGCTGCAAAAAGAGCGGGCGCAGGTGGGGCTGATTGAGGCCAGGGACAGCTATCCGACAGAGATAGGCAGTATCCGCCTGCCGATGCAAACCGAAATGGCTATCTTCGTGGCGCCCCGGCATCCGCTGGCGGCCCAGGGGAGAGTCACCCGTGACGAGCTGTTCAGCTGGCGCGAGCTGCGCCTGAGCACCTATCTGGACAATTCGGCGGAACCGGCGCGCGGTCTGGTCTGGTCGGCGCCAAACTATCTGCTGCTGTTCAGCATGGCGGCTCAGGGGCTGGGGTGGTGTATTTTACCCAGCGCGCTGGTGGAGGAGTTTGCCGGGAGCGGAAGCCTGGTGGCGCTGGATATTGCCGGCTGGCCGCGGATGATCTCTACCGATTTGCTGTGGAATAAAAAAGCGCCGCCGGGCGAAGCCGGAAGCTGGTTGCGTCAGCATCTGCAGGGACATGGGCGCAAATAGGGGCCATTTATGCCATCGTCGACGATCTTTGTGATTTCCCTCACTTTTTTTAAACAATTGCGAAATTTTTTGATAACAATTCACTACTATGATGCTGTTTCTTTGCGCAGAGGCGGAGCAGAGGTAGAGGATGAAAGATGTCGTAATCGTCGGCGCGTTGCGAACGCCAATCGGCTGTTTTCAGGGCACGCTATCGCGTCATTCTGCGGTGGAGCTGGGCAGCGTTGTGGTAAAGGCGTTAGTGGAGCGCAGCGGCGTCGATCCGCAGAGTATTGATGAGGTGATCCTCGGCCAGGTTCTGACGGCAGGAACCGGACAGAATCCGGCACGTCAGTCGGCGATACGTGGCGGGCTGCCTAATACTGTTTCTGCCATTACCATCAACGACGTCTGCGGTTCCGGGCTGAAGGCACTGCACCTGGCAACCCAGGCGATTCAGTGCGGCGAAGCGGACGTGGTGATCGCCGGAGGGCAGGAGAATATGAGCCGCGCCCCGCATGTGCTGACCGATAGCCGGACCGGCGCGCAGCTGGGTAACAGCCAGCTTATCGACAGCCTGGTCCATGATGGCCTGTGGGATGCGTTTAATGACTACCATATGGGCGTGACGGCGGAGAACCTGGCGCGCGAGTACGGTATTAGCCGTGAATTGCAGGACGCGTGGGCGCTTAGCTCGCAGCACAAAGCGCGGCGAGCGATTGACTCCGGCCGCTTTCGCGATGAAATCGTTCCGGTGACCAGCGAACTCAACGGTATTCCGCGGCTGGTGGATACCGATGAGCAGCCGCGCGTTGACCCCAGCGCTGAAGCGCTGGCCAGTCTGCTGCCGACTTTTGACCAGCAGGGCTCGGTCACCGCGGGCAACGCGTCGAGCATTAACGACGGCGCGGCGGCGGTGATGATGATGAGCGAGACTAAAGCCGAGGCGCTGGGGCTGCCGATACTGGCGCGGATCCGCGCCTTTGCCAGCGTTGGCGTCGATCCGGCGCTAATGGGCATCGCCCCGGTCCATGCTACCCGCCGCTGCCTTGAGCGAGCGGGCTGGAAGCTGGATGAAGTCGATCTGATTGAAGCCAACGAAGCCTTTGCCGCCCAGGCCATTTCGGTGGGTAGGGTGCTGGAATGGGACGAGCGGCGGGTGAACGTCAACGGCGGCGCTATTGCGCTGGGCCATCCGATCGGCGCTTCCGGCTGCCGGATCCTGGTTTCCCTGGTGCATGAAATGATCAAACGCGACGCCCGTAAAGGGCTTGCCACGCTGTGTATCGGCGGCGGTCAGGGCGTGGCGCTGGCGGTGGAACGTTAATAAGTCTTTTCTAATATGCGTTAACTGAGCCTCCCTGTGGAGGCTTTTTTTTTCTTCCCACCAGGCGTTTCCCTCCCAAAAAACTCCTTTTTGACGCGCGATTTTGGTGAGCGTTGTCACGTCTTTTTGTGCCACCTTTTTTGAAACAAATATTTACGATCGCGATCACTAAAACATTATTGCCTAAAAAATAAAATACGGTTTTATAAAAACGAAACGATATTTTAATTATGAGGGGTAATTTATGTTCGCAAGATCTCTGGCCCTTGCTGCACTCTGTGGCATGTCCTTCGCGGCTTCAGCTGTCACGGTAGATTTACGTCACGAATTCATTGATGGCGGGAAAACGGATAAGAGTAACGCCGACCGCGTTTCCGTCTCCCACCGTTTCGCTAACGGCTTCGGCTTCTCCGTTGAGGCGAAGTGGAAATCGGGCGGCGAGAACACCAGCCAGCCTTATTCCGATTTCGTCGGCAATGGTCATGAAGAGAGCATTAGCTGGCAGTGGAAAGCGGACAAAAACTTCTCGGTCACGCCGGGGTTCAATATTGAAAGTAACGATAGCCGCTCGATCTACAAGCCAAACCTGCGCGTGCAGTACAGCTTTGATAATGGCTTCTACGTTGCTGCCCGCTATCGTTATGACTATACCCGCTACCCGGCGAATGCAGGGAAAGACGATGACAAAGTTAACCGTGGCGATGCGTGGGCCGGTTACGTCTTCGGCGACTGGCGTACGGAGCTGAACTACGTTTACGCGCGCAGTAGCGAAGGAGTTAAGCGCAACGACAACAAACCGTACTCGCAGGAGTACAACCTCAAGGTTGCCTATAAGCTGGATAAAAACTGGGCGCCGTACGGCGAGCTCGGCAACGTCGGCGTCAACGATCGCAGCGACCGCCAGACCCGCTTCCGCGTAGGTGTCGCCTACTCGTTCTAAATTAAAAAATGTCTTCATCGTTTACCCCGGAGCGGTCAGCCGGGGTTTTCTGTTGGTATGAATCCCTCTTCCCGGAGGCGGCGCAGCGCGCCCCAGCTACACGTCATGTAGCCCGGATAAGCGCAGCGCAATCCGGGGCAAACGTAAACGTCGGGCATAAAAAAGCCCTCCGAAAGGAGGGCAAGGCCAGTTACAGAAACACTAACTCAAACAGTGGCTAACGCTATGCCTTCAGCATCTCAGGCTGCGGCGGCAGCTTCGCGATATAAACGGCAGGTTTGCCGTCTTTATCGGAGCTGAACAAAATGGCGCTATCGTCCGGCGTAAAGGACGGGTGCGGGTGGGTCACCTGGCGACTATTGGCCACCGTTGCCCAGGAGGTATCGTGCCGCGCGACGCGGAAATAGGCCTGCTTCGCGACATCGAAAGCGTACAGATACGGGTCGTTATCAATGGTGTAGCCGCTGGTGTCTTTGACGTCCACCGGGGTGCCGGAGCCATCGCCAACCAGCATCGTGCCGTCAAAGTTACTCATCAGATGCGAGCAGGCAGGCATCTGCATCACCGCTTCATTGACGCCGGTATCCGGGTTGAAGCTATAAATTGTTCGACCCTGCTGGCCCTTCAGATAAGAGACGTACACCAGCGCGGAGCCGTTCGGAACCCAGAATTCGTGAGTGCAGCTTTCGCCTTCCGCATGCGCTTTAACTTTACGCACGTTGCTGCCGTCTTCATTCACCATCCACATCCGCGCATCGACCAGGTCGTGCGGGCCTTCATGGCAGAAGGCGACGGTATTGTCATCGAACGGACGATAAATCGGATGGCCTAGCCATTTCTTCTCTTCGTGGATCACGCTGCTTTCGCCGGTTTGCAGGTCGACGCGCAGCAGGCGGCAGCGGGGGCCTTTGTGAAAGAAATCGTGGAAAATCTGCCAGTCGTTAAGCGGCGTCCAGTCGCTTTTGGCAATCTCAATGCCAACCAGTTTGGTGCAATCGCTGTTGGCCACCCAGGTGCCGTAGCCAACCCAGTCATCGGCAACGCGATAAACTTCGCGCTCTTGCAGCGTCGTGAGGTTAACTTCCAGCAGCGTCCGGTCGTTCTTCACGTAATAAAGGGATTTATCATCCGGGGAAAGGAAACCGCCAAATGTGTTATCACCAGCGCCTTCCGTTAGCTGCACCGCCTCGGCTTTTGCGAGGTCCAGCAGATAGTAGTTCCAGTTACCGTCGAACTCGCCGGCGAACAGCAAATGGCTGCCATCGTTAAAAAAACACTTCTGATAGAAATAGTTACGATGACAGGTCACTTCTGGTGGGGTTAAACGGGTGATCTCCGCGCCGGTGTCCGGATCGCGGCTGACGTCATAATTCAGTTTAACCCGCATGCCTTTAGCCATGATGTACTCCTTTTCCTTCCTGAGATGTCGCCCGCCTGCGTTGACCGGCCAGTGGAAGTAGATTTAAAAGATGGGTGTTAATTTATCAAAACATCGTTTCATTATTTGTGATGGCGGACGCAATTCGCAACAACTTCTTGCTGCAGATCGCGTTTTTTTGCTTTACGTGCGGCAGGTATCCCGGCGGTCTTTGTTTTCTTGTCGATTTTTTTCGATCCCTGGTCTTTTTTTAAAGTTCATTTTAACTAGCTGTATTTTAAAGAATTAAATAAATATTTCCGGATCAATTCTCCGGCGCTTCGTGATCTGTTTTGCATTTTTAACATTTAGCAGTCTTAAAATTGAAACGATGTTTTAATAATAATTGAAAATGACTTTAGCCGGGGATAAGATGTGCTCACAGTAAAACGGAACTCTGTTTTATTTTTAGAAGGGTCAATCCCTGAGAGTTCTTCAAACCATAAGGGTCTGCACAAGCAGCAGGCTGGACTATCAGAACCTTGCCTGTACCTACACAGGCTCTGAAAGATTAAGGAACCAAGTATGATTCTCGACGCATTCTCCCTGCAGGGCAAAGTAGCCGTGGTCAGCGGCTGTGATACGGGTCTGGGCCAGGGTATGGCGGTTGGCCTCGCGGAAGCCGGCTGCGATATCGTGGGTATCAATATTGTTGAACCGACGGAAACCATTGAGCGCGTTACGGCGCTGGGCCCACGTTTTCTCAGCCTGACCGCCGATCTGCGCCAGATTGACGGCATTCCACAACTGCTGGAGCGTGCGGTAGCGGAGTTCGGTCATATCGATATTTTGGTTAACAATGCCGGTCTGATCCGTCGCGAAGACGCGATTGAATTCAGCGAGAAAAACTGGGACGACGTGATGAACCTGAATATTAAGAGCGTGTTCTTTATGTCTCAGGCGGCGGCGAAACACTTTATCGCTCAGGGTACCGGCGGCAAGATTATCAATATCGCCTCGATGCTCTCTTTCCAGGGCGGGATCCGCGTACCGTCCTACACGGCGTCAAAAAGCGCGGTGATGGGCGTGACCCGTCTGCTGGCGAACGAGTGGGCCAAGCACGGCATCAACGTCAATGCGCTGGCGCCGGGCTATATGGCGACCAACAATACCCAGCAGCTGCGCGCCGACGAACAGCGCAGCAGCGAGATCCTCGACCGTATCCCGGCGGGACGCTGGGGCCTGCCAAGCGACCTGATGGGGCCGGTGGTCTTCCTGGCTTCCAGCGCTTCTGACTACATCAACGGCTACACCGTGGCGGTGGATGGCGGCTGGCTGGCGCGCTAATATTTGCCGCGTTATCAGCGCAAAATGGAACCCTGCTTCGGCAGGGTTTTTTTATGGCTGAATAACAATTGTCCATATGATGAAATTGAAATAGTCCATATGGTTTACTTGTTTCTCAGCAGAGTATCTATGTTTAACAAGGGTCGGTGAAGTTGAAATGCTTATTTTCTGTTCTTTCGAAAGTTGAATGTCCATCACAAAACCATTGCCTGTAGCAATTTAATCCATATCTTTGGCTTGTCACGCCTGACACCTTGCGCCGCCGATCCCGTAGTTTCATCGTATGTCTTACTTCGTCTGGCGGGAAAAAAATGACCTCAATCAGTCACGACTCTACAACTATGCCGCGTACGCTGCGCGATACCCGGCGCATGAATCAGTTTGTCTCGGTTGCCGCCGCGGTGGCAGGATTGCTGTTTGGCCTTGATATCGGCGTAATCGCCGGGGCGCTGCCCTTTATTACCGATCATTTTGTTTTATCCAGCCGCCTGCAGGAGTGGGTGGTGAGCAGCATGATGCTGGGGGCTGCCATCGGCGCGTTATTTAACGGCTGGCTCTCTTTTCGCCTTGGGCGCAAATACAGCCTGATGGTAGGCGCAGTGCTGTTCGTGGCCGGTTCCGTGGGCTCCGCTTTTGCCGCCAGCGTCGAAATGTTGCTGGCGGCGAGGATCGTTCTCGGGGTCGCGGTGGGGATTGCCTCTTATACCGCGCCGCTGTATCTGTCGGAAATGGCGAGCGAAAACGTGCGCGGCAAGATGATCAGCATGTATCAGCTGATGGTAACGTTGGGGATCGTGATGGCGTTTCTCTCCGATACCGCGTTCAGCTACAGCGGCAACTGGCGAGCGATGCTTGGCGTACTGGCTCTGCCGGCGCTGGTGCTGATTATTCTGGTGATCTTCCTGCCGAATAGCCCGCGCTGGCTGGCGGAAAAAGGGCGTCACGTGGAGGCGGAAGAGGTGCTGCGGATGCTGCGCGACACGTCTGAAAAAGCCCGCGACGAGCTGAATGAGATCCGCGAAAGTCTCAAGCTGAAGCAGGGGGGCTGGGCGCTGTTTAAGGTCAACCGCAACGTGCGGCGGGCGGTGTTCCTCGGTATGTTGTTGCAGGCGATGCAGCAGTTTACCGGGATGAATATCATCATGTACTACGCGCCGCGCATCTTCAAAATGGCCGGCTTCACCACTACCGAGCAGCAGATGGTGGCGACCCTGGTGGTTGGCCTGACCTTTATGTTCGCCACCTTTATCGCCGTCTTTACCGTCGATAAGGCCGGGCGTAAACCGGCGCTGAAAATCGGCTTTAGCGTGATGGCCATCGGCACGCTGGTGCTGGGCTACTGCCTGATGCAGTTTGATAACGGCACCGCCTCCAGCGGTCTCTCCTGGTTGTCGGTGGGGATGACCATGATGTGTATCGCCGGCTATGCGATGAGCGCCGCGCCGGTGGTGTGGATCCTGTGTTCGGAAATTCAGCCGCTGAAGTGTCGCGATTTCGGTATCACCTGCTCAACCACCACCAACTGGGTGTCAAACATGATTATCGGCGCGACCTTCCTGACGCTGCTGGACGCGATCGGCGCGGCGGGAACCTTCTGGTTATATACCGCGCTGAACGTCGCTTTTATCGGCGTGACGTTCTGGCTGATCCCAGAAACCAAAAACGTCACCCTTGAGCATATTGAACGCAAGCTGATGTCCGGCGAGAAGCTGCGCAATATCGGCAATTAACTATAACGACTCGCGCGGCAGCCACGGGCTGGCAACCCGTACCGTCTCCCGATGGCTGTCGCCGTTAATAATGTGCAGGGCGCTCAGGCGCCCAATATCATAGTGCGGGAGCTGTACCGTTGAGAGCGGCGGAAAAAACAGATCGCCGATCCCCACCATATTGTCGTAACCCACCACAGCCACATCCTGCGGAATGCGCAGCCCCTGCGCCAGTAGCGTCTGATAGACCATAAACGCGATGCGGTCGTTGCCGCAAATCACCGAGTCGAACGGCAGCGTGGGTTGCTGAATATGCGCCAGCACGACAGCGGGAATATCGCGATAGTGCTCATCGCCATAGGCCATATAGCTGTGATGGAGCGTATCCGGGTCAATCCCCGCTTCCCGGCAGGCGCGTTCCAGCCCCTGACGGCGGCGGACGGTCGCCAGATGATTCACCGGGAGATGCAGGCACAGCGGACGGCGGTAGCCCGCGGCCAGCAGAGCCTGCACCGCCGTATACTGGCCCTGTTCGTCGTCCGGGATATAGCTGGCCACCGGATCGTGCAGGCTTTCGCAGTTGGCCAGCACGCAGGGGAGGGTTAACAGCTTGGCCGGCAGCGGCACCTGGCGCAGGCCCATCGTGGTATAGATAATCCCGTCCGGACGGTGGGAGAGCAGCAGGTCGACAATAGTTTCCGGGCTATCGTCAGAGAACATGTTGACCACGAAGCTGTTCCAGCCGTGCGCCCGCGCGGTCTCTTCGATGGAGAGCGTAATCTCCACCGAGAACGGCGTAGTGACGGTATCCAGCGCCAGCACCCCGATGGTGTTTGGCGTCGCGTGGGCGCCGCGAATTTTCTTCGCCGACAGGTCGGGGACATAGTTGGTCTCTTCGATAGCCGCCTGGACCCGAGCCAGGGTCTCCGGCTTGAGTCTTTCCGGGCTGTTTAGCGCCCGGGAGACCGTCATCAGCGACACATTCGCCAGCTTTGCCACATCTTTCAGAGATGCCATATTAAGTGCTCCACCCATGCCGTCGGCAACGGGTTTTACTAAGTTACTGATGTAAAAGGATCATGCGATATTCTATCGTACACCCGATGCCGATGCAGACGAGGAATATTTGATCGCGATCCCACTCTCATTATGTTAACGTTAACTTTTGTGATTAACATCATGAATCTCAGCAAAATGACATGAGATTCGTTTTTTGTTAACGTTACCATATCAGCATTACTCCTACATGAGAATGTCATGATGAAAGCGCACCCCTCACAAAGCTATCCGTTACTCAGCGCGTTACTGTTTTTCTTTTTCGTGACCTGGTCCTCTTCAGGTTCGCTGCTCTCGATCTGGCTGCACCAGGAAGTGGGCCTTAAACCGGGGGATACCGGGATTATCTTCTCGGTGCTTTCCGTCTCGGCGCTTTTCGCGCAGGTGTGTTACGGCTTTATTCAGGACAAACTCGGCCTGCGTAAAAATCTGCTCTGGTACATTACCGTTCTGCTGATCCTCTCCGGCCCGGCCTATATGCTGTTTGGCTATCTGCTCAAAATTAACGTGTTGCTCGGCAGCATCTTCGGCGGGATTTATATCGGACTGACCTTCAACGGCGGTATCGGCGTACTGGAGTCCTATACCGAGCGCGTCGCGCGCCAGAGCCAGTTTGAATTCGGCAAAGCGCGGATGTGGGGCTCGCTGGGCTGGGCGGTGGCGACGTTCTTCGCCGGTTTGCTGTTTAATATTAATCCGCATTTAAACTTCGCGGTGGCCAGCTGCTCCGGACTGGTCTTTTTTATACTACTGGCGCGACTGCGGGTCTCTTCCGCGCCGCACGCCATGCAGGAGGCGGTATCGGGCGGTAAAGTGACGCTGGAGGACGCTCTGCGTCTGCTGACCCTGCCGCGCTTTTGGGCGCTGGTATTCTTCGTCATCGGCACCTGTATCTACGGCGTTTACGATCAGCAGTTTCCGGTCTACTTCTCTTCCCAGTTCCCGACCTTACAGGAAGGCAACGAGATGTACGGCTACCTGAACTCGTTCCAGGTGTTCCTTGAAGCTGCCGGTATGTTCTGCGCGCCGTGGCTGGTTAACCGTATTGGCGCGAAAAATGGTCTGATCTTCGCCGGGATGGTGATGGCGATGCGTATGGTGGCGTCCGGGCTGGTGGAAGGGCCGCTGCTTATCTCCATTACTAAACTGCTGCACGCGGTCGAGCTGCCGGTGCTGCTGGTCTCCATCTTTAAATACAACAGCCTGAACTTCGACAAGCGTCTCTCCTCAACGCTGTATCTGGTGGGCTTTGCCTGCACCAGCTCGGTTATCGCGACGGTGCTGTCGCCGCTGGCTGGCTATAGCTATGAGAAATACGGCTTCGCCCAGTCCTATCTGATTATGGGACTGCTGGTGTTCTGCACCACCTTTATCTCCATCTTCTTGTTGCGTTCCAGTAAGTCCTCTTCGGACCCGCTGATGCCGCAAACTTCCGCTATCTGAATCAAAAGAGTAATGAATATGACTTATTCCATTCCCCGGGCCGAGCAAGAACTGCAGGCCAAACATGAAAAGCTGAACCTGCGCTGGTATCCGCGCTATCACCTGGCCGCCCGCGCGGGTTGGATCAACGATCCCAATGGCCTGGTCTGGTTCGACGGCTGGTATCACGCCTTTTACCAGCACCATCCGTACTCCACCCAATGGGGACCGATGCACTGGGGTCACGCGCGCAGTAAGGATCTGGTGCACTGGGAGCATCTGCCGGTGGCGCTGGCCCCGGAAGGCCCGGAGGATAAAGACGGCTGCTTCTCCGGCTCCGCAGTGGTGGATGGCGATACGCTGGCGCTGATTTATACCGGGCATAAATTCCATGGCGATCCCAGCGATGAAGCCAACCTGTATCAGGTGCAGTGTCTGGCGACCAGTCGCGACGGGATTCACTTCGAGCGCCAGGGGATCGTGGTCGACACTCCGCCGGGCATGCACCATTTCCGCGACCCGAAAGTGTGGCGAGAAGGGGACAGCTGGTACATGATCGTTGGCGCTCGCGATGGCGATACCGGCCAGGTGCGGCTGTATCGCTCAGCCGATCTGCGCCAGTGGCAGGACGCGGGCGTGCTTGATGAAGCGGAAAAAGAGATGGGCTACATGTGGGAATGCCCGGATTTCTTCGCCCTCAACGGCAAACATATCCTGATGTTCTCCCCTCAGGGGCTGGCGGCGAAAGGCTATCGCAACCGCAACCTGTTCCAGAGCGGCTATCTGCTCGGTGAGTGGCAGCCGGGGCAGGCGTTTGTACGCGAGGGGGAGTTTGTCGAAATGGATCACGGGCACGATTTCTACGCCCCGCAGAGTTTCCTCACGCCCGATGGTCGCCGCATTGTCATCGGTTGGCTGGATATGTGGGAATCGCCGCTGCCGGAGCAGCAGGACGGCTGGGCGGGCATGCTTTCGCTGCCGCGCGAGCTGAGCCTGAGCGCCGATAACCGTCTGCAGATGCGTCCGGCGAAAGAGGTCGAGAGCATGCGCGGCGCCAGCTTCCCGTGGCCGGTGACGACCCTGAAAAACCAGCAGACCACGATGGTGGAGAACTGCGAAGCGATGGAGGTGATCCTGCACTGGGATGGCCTGAACAGCAGCGCCGAGCAGTATGGCCTCAGCTTCGGCGAAGGTCTGCGCGTTTACGTGGATGCGCAGATGCAGCGCCTGGTGCTTGAGCGACACTATCCGCAGTATGGCCTCTGCGGCACCCGCAGCGTCCCGTTGACCGAAGGCGCCGATCTGAAGCTAAGAATATTCTTCGATAGCTCTTCGGTAGAAGTGTTTGTTAATGATGGCGAGGCCTGTCTCAGCAGTCGTATATATCCTGACGCCGCTCGCCGTGAATTAGCGTTATTTTCCTGGAGCGGTTCGGCGCATTTAAAAGAAGCGGGTGCCTGGCAGCTGGAATAAGTTTTACTGAATAGTTGTTAATAACCCGTCTTCGACGATGGGCGGGTTATTATTGTCACTGTCGTCGAGCTTTACCCATAAATAAAAAATACTATTTAACTAAATAATAAAGGGTTATTCCGATGAATAAAATCTGGGTCGGGTGTGTTCTGACGTCTTTATTTACCCCTCTGGCTAATGCTCAGGCGCCGTTATCTCTTGAGGAGCGGCTGGCGCAAATGGAACAACGGCTAAAGGCGACAGAGCAGCGGGCGGCCAGCGCGGAGGCGGAAATCCGCGCGCTAAAAAAACAGGAGGCACAAGCGACGACGGTGGCCAGCGCCGCGCCAGCTAAACCCGCTTTACAACTTAATGATTATGGTGAATTAAAATTCTATGGCGACGTTGAGTTTAATATGGACGGCGCCAGCCGCACCGGTAGCCTGACGTCGGTGAAAACCAGCGCCAATAAAAACTGGGCGCCGGGAGATAAAGAGCGCTGGGATATTAACGGCCGTATTCTTCTCGGCTTTGATGGATTACGCAAAGGGGCTAACGGTAAATATGCCGGTTTCAGCGTACAGCCGCTGGCGGATATGAATGGCAAAATGAATCTTGATGATGCGGCCTTTTTCTTTGGTCAGCAGGATGACTGGAAAATTAAAATCGGTCGCTTCGAAGCCTACGATATGTTCCCGCTAAATCAGGATACGTTTGTTGAATATTCCGGCAACACGGCGAACGATCTGTATAGCGACGGCTACGGCTATATTTATATGATGAAAGAGGGGCGCGGACGCAGCAGCAGCGGCGGCAATTTCCTGCTGAGTAAAAATCTCGATAACTGGTATTTTGAGGTGAATACGCTGGTGGAGGACGGCAGCTCGCTGTTCGTGGACCAGAATTATCACGGCAACGCGCTGGATAACCGTAAAAATGTGGTTTACGTGCGTCCGGTCGCGGCCTGGCAATCCGGCGCCTGGTCGGTGGCGGCAGCGATGGAAAGTAACCTCGTTAATAATGCTTACGGTTATGAGAATCAGAATGGACGTTGGGTCGATCAGTCCAGCCGCACCGGCTACGGCATGACGATGAGCTGGAACACGCTGAAAACCGATGCCGAGAACGGGGCGGTGGTGAACGTAAGCACCGCGTATCTTGATGCGGCGGACGAAAAGGATTTCAGCGCCGGTATCAATGCGTTATGGCATCGCGTGGAGCTGGGCTATATCTACGCGCATAACAAAATCGACCAGTTTAATATGTCCGGCGTCAACGCGGAGTGCGATGGCGACTGCGCCATCCTGGCGCCGGGGCGCTACGATATCCACACCCTTCATACCTCATGGCATCTGCCGAATATTATGGATATGCCGAACTTTAATATTTATCTCGGAGCCTATGCGTCATGGCTCGATTCATCGGCGGCGAAAAGCGGCAATACCGATGAACGCTACGGCGCGCGGGTGCGGTTTAAATATTTCTTCTGACGGTCTTCCCGGGTCGCGGCGTCAACGCCTTACCCGGGCTACCTGTCCGCAGACGGCGGTGAACCTGTAGCCCGGGCAGGCGCTTTGCGCCGCCCCCGGGGAAGCAGGGTGATAATTCCCGGAGGCGATGCTGCGCATCTGTCCGGGCTACCTGTCCGCAGACGGCGGTGAACCCGTAGCCCGGCTAAGCACCGCGCGAGCCGGGACGTTGCCGAATCACTACACCTCCGCCAGATATAGCGCCGGCATGCCCTCTTTATCGGAGGTAACCAGTACCCAGCGGTTATCCGGTGAAAATGACGGATGCGGATGCGTCGCCTGCCGCTCGCCTTCAATCACTTTCCAGGTGGAGTCGTGGCGGCACACCGCAGTCTGCTTATCGGCGGCTATATCAAACACCCAGATAAACGGATCGTTAAGCTGTATATCGCCGGTGCTGTGCGGCGCGCCGTCGCCGACCACCAGCGAGCCATCGTGATTGCTCATCAGATGTGAGCACGGAGGAATGGCCATCAGCTGGCGGTTTTCCAGGGTTGCCGGGTCGGCGCGATACAGATAGCGATGCGGATCGTTTTCCTGATGCGCGACATAATAAAGCGCGGATCCATCCGGCACCCAGAATTCGTGGGTAAAACTCTCCCCCGGCTGGTGCTGGCGAACCTTGCGCATATGGCTGCCGTCAGCGTTGATAAGCCACATTCGGGCATCGATAGCATCGCGCGGGCCTTCGTGGCAGAAGGCGATGGTGCCGTCATCAAACGGGCGGTAAATCGGGTGGCCGAGCCAGCGTTTTTCCTGCAATACCACGCGCTGTTCGCCGCTGCGCAGGTCGATATTAATCAACCGGCACTCCGGCTCGGTGAAGTAGAAGGCGCGGAACTTGCCCCAGTCGGTCAGCGGCTGCCAGTCGCTTTTTTTGATTTCGATACCGACCATCTGGCTGCAATCGCTATTGGCGACCCAGGTTCCGTAGGCCACCCATTGGTCATCCACCTGATATACAACCTGCTCTTCCAGCGTCGCCAGGTCCACGCGGCGCAGCTGCTGGTTGTTTTTCACGTACCACAGCGACCGGTCGTCGGCGGACAGGAAACCGCCAAAGGTGTTATCACCCGGCCCATCGGTCAGTTGGGTGGCCTGCTGGGCGGCGATATCGAGTAGATAGTAATTCCAGTGGCCTTCAAAGGCACCGCCGAAAATCAGTTTGCTGCCGTCCCGGGTAAAGCATTTTTGATAGAAGTAGTTGCGGTGGCAGATAACATGCGGTGGCGTCATCCGGATCACCTGGTGACCGGTTTCGCGGTCCTGCGTGTGCAGAAAGCTCAGCGGGATGATTTTGCCTTTCATGATTCGATTCACTCCTTGCTAAAAAAATACCCCGCAGCCGGAGCTGCGGGGTAGATACGGATAGCGGTTAATTAGCGCATCGCGCGGCGCAGGATTCGGTCAGACTGACGTTGGAAGTCAATTGCCGTCTCTTCTACGGTTTTCTGCCCGTAGTCGATGTACTGCAGAGAGGTGCCGAACTGGGCAACGATCTGCGGGTCGTCAAAGTATGGCGACACCGAGAGTTTGGCCGGCAGGGACTGCGCCAGACGCAGGCCAGATACCGCCGGATCGTCCTCTTTGATCGCGCCGTTTTCGGTCAGGTATTGCACCGCGACTTTGCTCAACGGCACGCCGCGCTCCAGGCCCAGCGTCTCAACCCCTTCTTTGCTGTTCAGCAGGAAGTTGATCACCTTCGCCGCCGCTTCCGGGTTTTTAGTCGATTTACCAATCGAGAGCATCTGCGCGGGTTTAAAGAACAGGCCCGCGTCGGTGGCGCCCGGCAGCATCGGATAGCTGCCCAGCTCCAGCTTCGCCGGCGGCTTCAGGTTGTCGGAGTATTTGTTGATGGTGGAGTTCCACATATAGGTTCCCGCCCACTCGCCCTGAATCCACGGCTTCATTTCATACATATTGCTCTTGCCGAACGAGGCGTAGTACTTGGTGTCCGGCATGACGTGGCTGTCGATAAGCTTTTTATACATCTGGAAAAATTCGACCCACTGCTCTTTGCTGTAGGAGAATTTTTTGGTTTTTTCATCGATAGCCGGCTGGTTGTACTTCTGAATCATATATGAATTCAGCAGCGCCAGGGTGTCCTGGTGCTCCAGCACTACCGGGTAATACTGTTTACCCAGCTTGCTCTCGAAGGTTTTACCCGCCGCCATCAGCTCGTCCCAGGTTTTCGGGTACTCAACGCCCGCTTTTTTCCAGGTTTCGTCATTGAAGTAGAACACGCGCGCGGTGACGGAGATCGGAATACCGTTAAGCTTGCCGTCCACCGTGGTGGACTGCAGCTCTTTGGCGTCAAACTGGCTCAGGTCGATCACATCCTTCATCTTATTCAGATCGTAGAAGCCTTCGCCGTTTTTCGAGAAGATCGGCAGCCAGTTCCAGTTGGTTTGCATCACATCCGGCTCGGTGCCGCCGGCGATTTGCGTGGTCAGGCGCGAAAGGTGACCGTCCCAGCCGGTATATTCCGCCTTCACGTTAATATCCGGATTGAGTTTATGGAACTCTTCCAGCGCCTTCAGGGTCACCTGGTGGCGGCCGTTGCCGCCCCACCATGACATACGCAGGTCGACATCCTTCGCCATGGAAGGCAACGCGGTAAGGGCCAAAGTTGCGGAGATTGCGGCGCTTAAAAGCACTTTTTTCATTTTAATACTCCAGGGTTCACAGAGAGATGTTCTGTTCAGTTTTGGCGTCAAAGATATGACACTTGTTGAGATCGAATTTGAAATGCACCTTGCGATGCAGCCCTTTCTCAATCATGGGCTTCGCTTCATCTGACGGCACGCGGGCGGTCAGTTCATAATCGGCGACCTTCAGATAGACGAAGAATTCATGGCCCATATTTTCCACGCGTACCATTTCGCCGGTGCATGAACCTTCGGCGAACGGTTCATCGGAGATGGAGACAAACTCCGGGCGCACGCCGAAGAACACCTGCTGGTTCTTGTGGGTGTCGACCTTGCTCTGCAGCCTGTCGTTGAGCGGCAGCAGGCCATCGCCAACGGTCAGATGCAGACGGCCCGCTTGCTCAACCAGCTTGCTGGGACGAATATTCATCTCCGGCGCGCCGATAAACCCGGCCACAAACATGTTTTTCGGCTTGTGGTAGAGGTTGTCCGGGGTATCCACCTGCATGATATGACCCAGCTTCATCACGCAGATGCGGTCGCCCATGGTCATCGCTTCGGTCTGATCGTGGGTAACGTACACGGTGGTCGCCGGTTTACCGGATTTCTTCAACTGCTTATGCAGGTCGGAAATACGGATGCGCATCGAGGCGCGCAGCTTGGCGTCAAGGTTAGAGAGCGGTTCATCGAACAGGAACACATCCGGTTTCTTCACAATCGCGCGGCCAACCGCCACGCGCTGCGCCTGGCCGCCGGAGAGCTGACGTGGCAGACGATCCAGTAGCTCTTCCAGCTCAAGGATTTTCGCCGCTTCGTTAACCTGGGCTTCAATCTGATCTTTCGGCAGCTTGCTCAGCTTCAGGCCGAAGGCAAGGTTTTCGCGCACCGTCATATGCGGATAGAGCGCGTAATTCTGGAACACCATCGCGATACCGCGCGCTTTCGGCGCGAGGTTGTTTACGATTTTCTCGCCGATCCGCACTTCGCCGCCGCTGATGGTTTCCAGACCGGCCAGCATGCGCAGGGTGGTGGATTTGGCGCAGCCGGACGGTCCAACGATAACCATAAACTCGCCGTCCGCAATTTTCAGATCGATACCATGTACCGCCTTGAAGCCGTTGGAGTAGACCTTTTCCAGTTTGTTGAAAATAACTTCAGCCATGATATTTCCCTCTTAACCTTTAATTCCGCTGCTGGTAACGCCCTGTACGAAGTAGCGTTGTGCCAGGAAGAACACGATGATGGACGGCAGAATGGAGATGCTCGCCATTGCCAGAATTTCGTTCCACGGAGCGCCTTCCGTGACGTCGATGGACATTTTCAGCGCCAGCGCAATCGGATATTTATCCACGCTGTAGACGTAAATCAGCGGACCGATAAAGTCGTTCATGGACCACATGAACTGGAACAACGCCACCGAGATAATCGCCGGTTTCAGAATCGGCACCACCACGTACCACAGCACCTGAATGGAGTTGCAGCCGTCGATCTGCGCCGCTTCTTCCATGTCGCGCGGAACGCCGCGCAGGAACTGAATCAGCATGAAGACAAAGAACCCCTGGGTGGCGAAAGCCAGCGGCAGGTACAGCGGCAGATAGCTGTTCAGCATGCCCATTTCACGGAACATCAGGTACTGCGGAATCAGCAGTACGGTGCTCGGCAGGAGCATGGTGGTGATCAGCGTCGCGAACCAGAATTTCTTCCACGGGATTTCGAAGCGGGCAAAGCCGTAGGCCACGATGGTGGAGGAGATAATGGTCAGCAGTACTTTCGGGATCACATACTTGAAGGTGTTCAGCATGTAGTGACCGAAGTTGTACTCGGTACCGGTTTTCCAGCCGTTGATAAAGCCATCCCAGGTCGCGTGGGCAGGCCACAGGCTCAGGGTGGTGAAGATCTCGTGGTTCGGTTTGAACGACGCCGAGAACATCCATACCAGCGGGTAGAGCATCAGCAGGCCGACGAACAGCAGGATCACATAGCGAATCGAGCGGCTAATTTTTTCACGACGCAGCGTCCGCGCGACTTCACGTTCGGCGATGTCCCTTGCTTCAGAGATGTGTTGGATATCAGCCATTTTTGCCTCCCTTATCGGCGGAGTAGAACACCCAATATTTCGAAGACTTAAACGCGATGGCGGCAAAGACCGCGACCACCAGGAACAGCACCCACGCCAGCGCCGCGCCGTAGCCCATATCGAAGTACTTAAAGGCGGTGTCGTAGATGTAGAGCGAGAACAGATAGGTGGAGTAGGTCGGGCCGCCGCCGGTAATGACGTACGGGCCGGTAAACTCCTGGAACGCCTGGGTGGTCTGCATGATGAAGTTGAAGAAAATCACTGGCGTGATCAGCGGCACCGTGACCTTCATAAACATCTGCCATTTTGACGCGCCATCGATCATCGCCGCTTCATATTGTGATTGCGGAACGTTCTGCAGCGCCGCGAGGAAGATAACCATGGCCGAACCGAACTGCCAGACGCGCAGCAGGGTGACGGACATCAGCGCCAGCGAAGGCTCGCCGAGCCAGTTGACCGGATCGAAGCCGAGCACGCCGATAAAGCTGTTCAGCAGGCCGTCGATAGCAAACAGCGCGCGCCACAATACGGCAATCGCCACCGAGCTACCGAGAATGGACGGGATATAGTAGGCGGTACGGAAAAAACCAATGCCGCGCAGCTTAAAGTTGAGGACAAACGCGATCCCCAGAGCGAAAGCCAGTTTTAACGGGATGGTTAAAAAGACATACGCGAACGTCACGCCCATGGATTTCCAGAAGAGGCCATCTTCGGTCAGCATGTAGCGATAGTTTTCGATGCCGTTAAACACCGGTGGGCTCATCAAATCGTACTCAGTGAAACTGAGGAAGAAAGATGAAACAAAGGGAAAGGCGGTAAAGACTATCAACCCTATGATATAGGGCGATATCCATGCCAATCCCAGCATTTTGTTTTCATTCATACATACCTACCTGGCTTGCGAGTTTGTAATACGGATTCGGGTTGACTGTCTCTCCCGCGGTAGCCGCCGGAGAGTTAATGCGTTCCTGGTATGTCGGCGGTAAATGCTTCCTTGTTAACTGTGCGTTTGTTGAGAACTTTTGCGCTCTTATCATCCCTGGAGAGCATATGTTTTTTGATTTTGTCTTACCCAGCGTTCTGATTTTGTAAAACGCCGTTTTAATTTTATTTTATTGCTATTTATTACGGAGTCATTCGGTTCATCGCGGAAATGTGATCAAAGTCGAAACGATGTTTCAAAAAGGTGCTGGCGCGCGCATTTTGCCAGGGGGCGGTCATAGAAAAGGATGAGAGACAGGCGCAGTGAGGTGATTCAGGTGGGATTAATTGCTCGGCTAATCATTGCGACATGACATACATTATGACAATTATTATTGGCGGAAAAGTTCAGAAAATGGTGGGCATGCGCGGCATGCCCCAGGGAGGAGAGATTACTTTTGCAGAAAATCCTGACGAACGGGGGTAAAGGTATCCAGCAGCGTGCCCGGTTTCAGGCACACGCAGCCGTGCATAATGTTCGGTTTCTTGTAGAGCGTATCGCCGGCGCTGACCACGTGCTTTTCATCACCGATGGTGAACTCAAACTCGCCGGAGAGCACATAGGTGAGCTGCTCGTGCGGGTGATTATGCATCGGCCCGATAGCGCCCGCTTCGAAGTTCACTTCAACCGCCATCATCTTGCCATCGTGCGCAAGGATGCGGCGGGTGACGCCATTGCCCAGATCTTCAAGGGTGGTCTCTTTATGAAAAATAAACATCCGCTGGTCCTGTAATTAAATGAAACAATGTTTCATTTAATCTATCGCATAATCTTCTAAAAGGAAACGATCGCCTGGAGAAGTGGAAAGTCGATCACAACTTTGTTTTACTGAAACTTCACGCACGGAGGGATGATGAAAACAATTGGTCTGTTAGGCGGCATGAGCTGGGAATCGACGATTCCTTACTATCGTCTTATTAACGAAGGTATTAAAACGCGCCTCGGCGGCCTGCACTCTGCCAGCCTGCTGCTGCATAGCGTAGATTTCCACGAAATTGAAGTCTGCCAGTCCACCGGCGACTGGGATCGGGCGGGCGAGATCCTCGCCCGGGCGGCGCTCGGGCTACAGCAGGCGGGCGCCGAGGGGATTGTCCTGTGCACTAACACCATGCACAAAGTCGCGCAGGCCATTGAAACGCGCTGCGATGTGCCGTTCCTGCATATTGCCGATGCGACCGGCCGGGCGATTACCGCGAAGGACCAGCGCCGCGTGGCTCTGCTGGGGACGCGCTATACCATGGAGCAGGATTTTTATCGCGGCCGCCTGCAGCAGCAGTTCGCTATCGACACGCTGATTCCGGAGGCGGAAGATCGCGAACGTATCAACCAGATCATCTTCGACGAGCTGTGCCTGGGAACCTTTAGCGCAGACTCGCGCGACTACTATCTTCAGGTTATTGAGCTCCTGGCGGAGCAGGGTGCGGAAGGGGTGATTTTCGGCTGTACCGAAATCGGCCTGCTGGTGCCGGAAGAGAGCAGCCCGCTGCCGGTATTTGATACGGCCGCGATCCATGCGGCGGACGCGGTGGAATTTATGCTGTCGTAAGTACTGCTTCGAGCGGCGTCAGGATGCGCGGCATGCTCTCTTGCAGATGGCGGGCGAAGGCATCGACCAGCGCGGAGCCGGGACGGTGCAGCGGGCGCACCAGGCTAACGGTAAAAGGCACTTCCACGCTAAAGCGGCGTACCACCACGCCGTTCCCGGCATAATCGAGGGCGGTGAGCGGGTTAACCACCGAAATGCCGACCCCGGCCCGCACCATCGCGCAGATGGAGGCGGCGCTGTGCGTCTCCACCACCATCCGCCGTTTGACCTGATGTTCGACAAACAGGGCATCGAGCAGCTGGCGATAGCTATCGGTGCGCGACAGGCTAATGTAGTTTTCGCCGTGAAAATCCGCCGGCGTCAGCGCCGGCTTTGCCGCCAGCGGATGGCCCTGCGGCAGTACGCACACTTCATTGAGGGTCAGTAGCGGCGTACGCTCGGTTCCGGCGGGGGTATGCAGGGTTTCCGTTAATCCCAGATCGTGGCGCTGGGCCGACAGCCACTCCTCCAGCAGCGGTGATTCCTGAGGGACGATTTGCAGGCTGACGTCCGGGTAACGGGCTAAAAACGGCGCCAGCAGCAGCGGCAATAGCGATTGGGAGAAGACCGGCAGACAGGCTATCGACAGCTCCCCCTGGCGGAATTCGCGCAGGCTTTCCGCGGCGCTGACGATTCTGTCCAGGCCATACCAGGAGCGTTGGACCTCTTCAAACAGACGTAATCCCTGAACCGTAGGCTGCAGGCGCCCGCGGGTACGGGAGAACAGCGTCAACCCCAGCACCTTTTCAAAACGCGCCAGCTCGCGGCTAACGGTGGGCTGCGAGGTATGCAGCATACATGCGGCCTCGGTCAGATTGCCGGTGGTCATCACCGCATGGAAGATTTCAATATGGCGCAGGTTGACGGCGGGCATGGGTGTTCCTTAAGTGGCGCAAGCCATATCATTTTTGCATAGACTGGCAATAAAACGATATTTTTTATTACGTACGCGCTGTGGCGTAATCGTAAAAAACAGAGATAACGCACACACATAGCACCGGAGTTCTTTATGCCACACTCGCTTTACGCCACCGATACCGACCTGAGCGCAGAAAACCTGCTGCGTCTGCCCGCCGAGTTCGGCTGCCCGGTTTGGGTTTACGACGCGCAGATTATCCGCCGCCAGATTGCCCAGTTGAGCAAGTTCGACGTGGTGCGTTTTGCGCAGAAGGCCTGCTCCAATATCCACATTCTGCGCCTGATGCGCGAGCAGGGCGTGAAGGTCGATTCGGTGTCGCTGGGCGAGATCGAGCGCGCGCTGGCGGCAGGGTACGATCCGCATCAGCATCCGGACGATGTTGTCTTTACCGCTGACCTGATCGACGACGCGACGCTGGCGCGGGTTAAAGAGCTGCAGATCCCGGTCAACGCCGGCTCAATTGATATGCTGAGCCAACTGGGCGAAGTTTCTCCTGGCCATCGCGTCTGGCTGCGGGTTAACCCGGGCTTCGGCCACGGCCATAGCCAAAAAACCAATACCGGCGGCGAGAACAGCAAGCACGGGATCTGGCACAGTCATTTAACGGCGGCGCTGGAAGTGATGCGCCGTTACCAGCTCCAGCTGGTGGGTATTCATATGCATATCGGTTCTGGGGTCGATTATGGCCACCTGGAACAGGTTTGTGGCGCGATGGTGCGCCAGGTGGTTGAATTCGGTCAGGATCTGCAGGCGATCTCCGCCGGAGGCGGGCTGTCGATCCCCTATCACGAAGGTGAAGAGGCGATCGACACCGATCACTACTTCGGCTTGTGGAACGCCGCGCGCGAGCAGATCGCTAAACATCTGGGCCATCCGGTGAAGCTTGAGATCGAGCCGGGTCGTTTCCTGGTGGCGGAATCCGGGGTGCTGGTTTCTCAGGTCCGCAGCGTGAAGGAGATGGGCAGCCGCCACTTCGTGCTGATTGACGCCGGCTTTAATGATTTGATGCGCCCGGCGATGTACGGCAGCTATCACCATATTACCGCTCTCGCCGCGGACGGCCGCGATCTGCGCGCTGCGGCGGAGGTTGAAACCGTGGTGGCCGGGCCGCTGTGCGAATCGGGCGATGTCTTTACCCAGCAGGAGGGTGGGAAAGTGGAAACCCGCCTGCTGCCTGCGGTGGCGCCGGGGGATTATCTGGTGCTGCACGATACCGGCGCTTACGGCGCGTCGATGTCTTCAAACTACAACAGCCGTCCGCTGCTGCCGGAGGTGCTGTTCGACAACGGCAAAGCGCGGCTGATCCGCCGTCGCCAGACCATTGAAGAGCTGCTGGCGCTTGAGCTGCTGTAAGGTGGTGCCCGATGGCGCTTCGCTTATCGGGCCCGCTCATTATGGGTAATACGGCCCAATTGTCACCGATTCGCGCAGCACCAGGGTGCCGGTAAACGGCGGGATGGTCTCGATCGGCTGACCGTTGGCCAGCTTGATGGCCTGATCGATAGCGGTGGTGATCATGTTATCGATCGGCAAATAGACCGTCGACAGCCCTGGCTCCAGCCATTTGGCGCTCGGCGCGTCATCAAAACCAAACAGCGAAATATCCTGCGGGATCCGCAGCCCCGCCTGATGCAGCGCTTTCGACGCGCCCAGCGCCATATCATCATTACAGGAAAACAGCGCGCTAAACGGCGTCTTCTCTTCCAGCAGCTCGCAGCACAGCTCATAGCCGCGGCTCATGGTGGAGTCACCGTATTTCACCTTCGCCGGATCCCACTTGATGCCGTGCTTTTTCAGCGCGTTACGATACCCTTCCAGGCGGGCTTTGCCCGTCGGCGTGTGCATCGGCACGGTCAAACAGGCAATATCGCGATGGCCCTGGGTAATCAGGTACTCCACCGCCTGGAACGCCGCATCCTGCTGTTCAAAGAACACGCAACGTTCCCGCGCCTGGCTAACATCGCGGTTAATCACCACCAGCGGCATGGCGATGGACTCAATCAGCGACATGATCTTCTTTTCGCTCATATGGCGGGTGTAGAGCACGATGGCGTCGCACTGGCGATCGGCCAGCATCTGCACCGCCTCTTCTTCACGCTCTGGCGCATCGTGGCCGTCGGTGACGATTAGCTGTTTGCCCCAGGCTTCCGTCTGGCGGGAGGCCTGCTGCAGCAGGCGGCCAAAATAGAAGCCATCAAAGGTGGAAACCACCAGGCCGATGCTGTTGCTCGTGCGGTTCGCCAGCGAGCGGGCGAGAAAGTTAGGCCGATAGCCCAGCTCTTCCATCGCCTTAAAAACCTGTTGGCGGGTGCTCTCTTTTACCTGACCCGTGCCGTTCAACACGCGGGAAACCGTCGCTTTAGAGACGCCTGCGCGAATTGAGACATCCAGCATTGTAGCCATTCATCCGATTCCTGATATCACGTGGTAACCCGCAGTTTATCACAGACATTCAGGGGGATATGGCCTCATGGCGCGGCAAAAAAACCATCGCGATCACGCTTTTACAGGAATTGATCGAGTGGAAAATAAAACCGCCAATGCGGTATGCCAATTATTGCCATTCTGGAATACCAATGAGCGCGTTGAGAGCTTAATCACAGAACTTATTTTCACCAGTCGCTATTTTTTGGTATGCCAATAGGTGTTTGGCTGTACACCTGGTGCGCTATAAGCCCTTAAACCTGAGGTATCCTCTATGGCATTGCAGGACAAACTGATCGACTCACTGGGGAGTTTCGCCACGAAATTCAACAGCTACCGCTACATCATGGCGATAAAATCCGCTTTTATTACCCTGATGCCGGTGATCATCGTTGGCGCCTTTTCGGTGCTGATTTCCAATATGGTACTGGATCCGAAAAACGGACTCGCCAGCTTTCAGTCGCTCTCATTTCTGGCGGCGCTCAAACCGATTACCAGCGCCATCAATTATGCGACCCTTAACTTTCTCAATATTGGCGCGGTCTTTCTTATCGGCATCGAATTGGGGCGGATTAACGGCATCAAGAGCCTGTTCCCCGGTCTGCTGGCGGTGATCTGCTTTATCTGCGTCACGCCGACCACCGTCGAGATGATGGTCGACGGCCAAATGCATGAAGTGAAAGATGTGCTGCTGCGCCAGTTTTCCGATACCCGCAGCCTGTTCCTCGGCATGTTTATCGCCATTCTGTCGGTGGAGATCTACTGCTGGCTGGAGGGTCGCAAGGGGCTGAAGATCAAGATGCCGGATACCGTGCCGCCCAACGTCTCGGCGTCATTTTCCGCGCTGATCCCGGCCATTATCACCACCACGGCGATCGCCACCTTTGGCTTTATTTTTCATCAGGCCACCGGCATGTACCTGTATGACGCGGTCTATCAGGTGGTGCAGCAGCCGCTGGAACGCGTGGTGCAAAGCCTGCCGGGGATCCTGCTGCTGATGTTTGTCGCGCAGCTGTTCTGGGTTATCGGTATCCACGGCAACCAGATGATCAAACCGATCCGCGAACCGCTGCTGCTGGGAGCGATCACCGTCAATATGAGCGCCTTTGAGCAGGGCAAAGAGGTGCCGAATATCATCACCATGCCTTTCTGGGATGTTTATATGAGCATCGGCGGATCGGGGCTGACGATTGGCCTGCTGATCGCGGTGATGATCGCCACCAAACGCAAAGAGATGAAAGAGATCGCTAAGCTGTCGATTGGGCCGGGCCTGTTCAACATCAACGAACCGGTGATTTTCGGCATGCCGATCATGCTCAACCCGATCCTCGCGATCCCCTTTATCATCACGCCGCTGGTGACCGGCAGCATCGGCTACTTCGCGACCGCCGCCGGTTTTGCCGGTAAAGCGGTAGTGATGGTGCCGTGGACCACGCCGCCGCTGATCAACGCCTGGCTCTCCACTGCAGGTTCGATGGGCGCGGTGGTGACCCAGCTTATCTGTATCCTGACCGCGGTGCTGATCTATCTGCCGTTCGTCAAAATTGCCTCCCGTCGCGCGGAAAACGCACAGCGCCAGGCGGAAAATACCCCCACCAGCCAACAGATATGAGGACACGATGACGACGGTAAGGATGGCGATCCCCCACGACTTTATCCTCGGCGCCGCCGCTTCGGCGTGGCAAACCGAGGGCTGGAGCGGCAAAAAAGAGGGCCAGGACTCCTGGCCGGATCTGTGGTACAAAAACGACCGCCACGTCTGGCATAACGGCTACGGCCCGGCGGTGGCGACCGATTTTATCAACCGCTTTCGCGAAGACGTGCAGTTGATGAAGCTGGCGGGGCTGACCCACTACCGCACGTCGATTAACTGGTCGCGCTTTCTCACCGACTATGAAAACGTCACGGTCGATGAAGACTATGCGGCGTACTACGACCAGCTCTTCGATGAACTGCTGGCCAACGGCATCGAGCCGATGATCTGCCTTGAGCATTATGAACTTCCCGGCCATTTGCTGGAGCAGTACGGCGGCTGGGCGTCGAAAAAGGTGGTTGAGCTGTTTGTGCAGTACGCGGAGAAAGTGTTCGCCCGTTATCACCACAAAGTGACGCGCTGGTTTACCTTCAATGAACCGATCGTGGTGCAGACCCGCGTTTATCTGGATGCGCTGCGCTGGCCTTACGAGCAGAACACCGGCACCTGGATGCAGTGGAATCACCACAAGGTGCTGGCGACGGCAAAAGTGGTCCGGCTGTATCGCGAGAAAGGCTATTGCGGCACGGTCGGCTGCATTCTTAACCCTGAGGTCACCTACCCGCGTTCAAACGCGCCGCACGACGTGCGCGCCGCCGAACGCTACGATCTGTTTTATAACCGGGTTTTCCTCGATCCGCTGGTCCACGGCATCTACCCGCCCGAGCTGTTGACCCTGCTCGAACAGCACCACGTCTCCTGGGATTATGACGCTGAAGAGCTGGCGCTTATCCGCGAAAATACCGTTGATGAGCTGGGAATTAACCTTTACTACCCGCATCGCGTCAAAGCTCCCTCGCGCGCCTGGCATCCGCAGACGCCGTTCCACCCGGCTTACTATTATGAGCCCTTTGAGCTACCGGGGCGGCGGATGAATAGCTCTCGCGGTTGGGAAATTTATCCGCAAATCATTTTTGATATGGCGATGCGGATCAAGCAGGACTATCGCAATATTCCGTGGTTTGTGGCGGAAAGCGGCATGGGCGTGGAAAACGAAGGGCAGTTTCGCAATCGCGAAGGCGCTATCGCCGACGACTACCGGATCCGTTTTATCAGCGAGCATCTGTGGCAAACGCTGCGCGCGAGGGAAGCGGGGGCCAACTGTCACGGCTACATGCTGTGGGCCTTTACCGACAACGTTTCGCCGATGAACGCGTTTAAAAATCGCTACGGGCTGATTGAAATCGATTTACAAAATAATCGTGCCCGGCGGCCCAAGGCTTCCGCCAGCTGGTTCCGTAAGCTAGGCGAGAGTCGCGAATTGACGCTGGATATTGACGATGAGTGGCGCTAGGCGGGCGGAAATTTTGCTAAGATAGCGGCCGATATTGACTCGCAGGTTCATAACGCACAGGTGATATTGTGGAGAAGGCTATCATTCCGCCGGAAAAGAAACCCTACCAGGAAATAGGTGATGATTTACGCGCACAGATTGCGCAGGGGCGCTACCCCATCGGGTCGCGCCTGCCGCCGGAACGCAATATCGCCGAGACCTACGGCGTGAGCCGGACCATAGTGCGCGAAGCGCTGCTGATGCTGGAGCTGCAGGGGACGGTCGATATTCGCCAGGGCTCCGGGGTGTACGTCATGCGCATCCCGCACGAGGACGATAGTGAGGAAGAGCAGATGCTGAGCAGCGACGTCGGGCCGTTCGAAATCCTGCAGGCCCGCCAGCTGCTGGAGAGCAATATCGCCGCCTTTGCCGCCAAAATGGCGACCCGCGCCGATATCGATAACCTGAAGCGTATTATCGAGCAGGAGCAGCGGGCTATTGCCGCCAACGATACCAGCCAGGATAACGCCCGGCTGTTTCACCTGGTGCTGGCCGGGGCGACGCAAAATCAGATGCTGCTGGCGACGGTCGAGCGCATCTGGCTGCAGATGGACAGCAGCCCGCTGTGGCAGCAGTTCAACGTGCATATCGCCAGCCGGGCGTACCGGCTGAAGTGGCTCGGCGACCGGCAAACGCTCCTCGCCGCCCTGCGCCGACGCGATGTGATGGGGGCCTGGCAGGCAATGTGGCAGCATCTTGAAAACGTCAAAAACAGCCTGCTGGAGCTCTCCGATGAAGACGCGCCGGACTTTGACGGCTATCTGTTTGAATCGGTGCCCATTTTTCAGGGGAAGCTGGTGTGATCATTCAGCCCCTGCACGCCGCGCCGCAGCACGCTTCACGGGTGACGGAATGGCTATGGCAGGCTTTTGGCGGTGAAACGCTGCCGCAGGCGTTCTTCGCCAGCATTGTCGGGCATAGCCAGACGCCGGGGGCGCTGCCGATGACCTTTATTGCCGCTGAAGGGGAGACGCTGCTGGGCACCGTCGGCCTGTGGCGCTGCGATTTAATCAGCCGTCAGGACCTTTATCCGTGGATGGCGGCGCTCTACGTGGCTCCTGAGTCGCGCGGGCGCGGGCTGGCGGGGAAACTACAGCAGCACGTGATTGGCTATGCCCGAACGCAGGGCTATAGCGAGCTGTTTCTCTACTCCGCCTGCCGCGATTTTTATGAACGTTTCGGCTGGCAGTATATCGGCGAAGGCCTGGATTATCCGGCCGCCGCCGTCAGTTTATACCGCTACGATTTATCGCTATCGAGAGGCGCAATCACCGAGTGACGGCGGACCAGCGTGGGGCTGAAAAGGTGGGTAATCTCCGGCGGCGGGCGATGTTCCGCCAGCGCTAACGCCAGCTCCGCGGCCTGCGTCGCCATGGTGACAATCGGATAGCGTACGGTGGTCAAACGCGGGCGCACGTAGCGCGAAATCAGCACGTCATCAAAGCCAATCAGCGAAATCTCGCGCGGCACATCAATCCCGTTATCGTTTAATACGCCCATAGCACCGGCGGCCATTGAGTCGTTATAGCAGGCTACGGCGCTGAAGTTCCTGCCGCGACCCAACAGCTCGGTTATGGCCTGTTCTCCACCGCTCTCATCGGGTTCGGCAAAAGTCACCAGGCGATCGTTGCACGGCAGATCGCTCTCTTTTAACGCCGCGTAGTAGCCCTGCAGGCGGTCTTCGGCATCGGAAATAGCGTGGTTTGAGCAGAGATAGCCGATGCGGGTGTGGCCCTGCTGGATCAGGTGGCGGGTCGCGAGCCATGCGCCGTAGCGGTCATCCAGCGCAACGCAGCGCTGCTCGAAGCCGGGGAGGATGCGGTTAATCAGCACCATGCCGGGAATTTGCTTCATCAGCGAGGCCAGTTCGTCATCGGGGATCATTTTGGCGTGGACCACCAGCGCGGCGCAGCGGTGGCGAATCAGTTGTTCAATCGCCTGGCGCTCTTTATGGAGATTGTGATAGCCGTTACCGATCAGCAAAAAATTGCCGGTATTGTAGGCGACCTGCTCGACGGCTTTCACCATCGCGCCGAAGAAGGGGTCGGAGACATCGCCCACCACCAGGCCGACGGTTTCCGTTGACTGCTGCGCCAGCGCGCGGGCGTTGGCGTTGGGGTGATAATTTAGCGTTTCCATCGCGGCGCCTACCGACTGGCGCGACGCTTCGCTGGCTTTCGGGGAATTGTTGATAACGCGGGAGACGGTAGCGACGGAAACTCCTGCGAGCCGGGCTACATCCTTAATAGTCGCCATACCAGGCCTTTTTTAGGGTAAGCGTTTACATAACGTTTATGTTACGGGAAAGCGCGGCAGATTCAAGGGTTGCTACTTTTGGGTTCATGCAATTGTGACGCAGATTAGCGTTGCTGGTGAAATAGTTACCCACAGGCGAGCGGAGAATGATTCCGGAAAACGACAATTCACACCTTTGCTTACACTTTGCGATTGGCTGTTGCGAATGTTCGCTGGTTTACCCATTCATTGCATTGATATTCTGGCTATCCCAGAGGTATTGATAGGTGGAGTCAACTTCAGGTTGACCACTTAATTACACCAGCCTGCGCAGATGCGCAGGTTTTTTTTTGCCCGCCGTTGGCCATTGTTACAGTTCGCGAAAAAAGTAATAACTGGTTGCACTTAGGCTCATTCCTTTGCGTTTTATGGCTGGCGGCGGCGGCGGGAAAAACGAGACAATCAGGATCCCAGAGGTATTGATTGGTGAGTTTTTTAAGTACGCTTTTCGTACTGATTATCTTGCACCGACCTGCGCGGATGCGCAGGTTTTTTTTGTCCTGAATTCCGCTCCTCCTGGTGCATTTTCCGCCCCTTCTCATGTAACCTGCTTTGACTGATTAACCGGTCAAACGGAGTTGTTATGCTTTTGGGATTTTTTAGACTGCTTTTCAAAGGATTGTACCGGGTCAAGTTAACCGGTGACCCGCAGGCGTTGTATCAGCAAAAGGTGCTGATTACGCCAAACCATGTCTCATTTATTGACGGCGTACTGCTGGCGCTTTTCCTGCCGGTACGCCCGGTGTTTGCGGTCTATTCCTCAATCAGCGATCGCTGGTTTATGCGCGCGCTAAAACCGATTATTGATTTTGTGCCGCTGGACCCGACCAAACCGATGTCGATAAAACATCTGGTCCGCCTGATTGAGCAGGGGCGCCCGGTGGTGATTTTCCCGGAAGGGCGGATCACGGTGAGCGGCTCGCTGATGAAAATTTACGACGGCGCCGCCTTTGTGGCGGCGAAGTCGCAGGCGACCATCGTGCCGCTGAGAATCGAAGGCGCTGAATTAACCCCCTTTAGCCGCCTGAAAGGGCTGGTCAAACGTCGTCTGTTCCCGCGCATTCAGCTGCACCTGCTGCCGCCGACGCATCTGCCGATGCCCGATGCGCCTCGCGCCCGCGAGCGGCGTAAAATTGCCGGTGAAATGCTGCATCAGATCATGATGGAAGCGCGGATGGCGGTGCGCCCGCGCGAAACGCTGTATGAGTCGCTGCTGGCGGCCCAGTACCGCTTCGGCGCGCGCAAAAACTGCGTGGAAGATATCAATTTTCAGCCGGACACCTACCGTAAGCTGCTGACCAAAACCCTCTTCGTGGCGCGCATTCTGGAAAAATACAGCGCCCAGGGCGAAAAAATCGGCCTGATGCTGCCGAACGCCGGAATAAGCGCGGCGGTGATTTTCGGCGCGATCGCCCGCGGCCGGGTCCCGGCGATGATGAACTATACCGCCGGAGTCAAAGGCCTGAGCAGCGCCATTACTGCCGCGGAAATCAAAACCGTGTTCACCTCACGCACCTTCCTCGAAAAAGGCAAACTCTGGCACCTGCCGGAGCAGTTGACTCAGGTGCGCTGGGTGTTCCTCGAAGATTTAAAAGGCGACGTCACCGCCGGCGATAAGCTGTGGATTTTTGCTCACCTGATGATGCCGAAGCTGGCTCAGGTTAAGCAGCAGCCGGAAGACGCGGCGATGATCCTCTTTACCTCCGGCTCGGAAGGCAACCCGAAAGGGGTGGTGCATAGCCATAAAAGCCTGCTGGCCAACGTCGAACAAATTAAAACCATTGCCGACTTTACCGCGAACGATCGCTTTATGTCGGCGCTGCCTCTGTTTCACTCCTTTGGCCTGACGGTCGGCCTGCTGACTCCGCTGTTTACCGGCGCGGAAGTGTTCCTCTATCCCAGCCCTCTGCATTATCGCGTGGTGCCGGAGCTGGTGTACGACCGCAACTGTACCGTGCTGTTCGGCACCTCCACCTTCCTTGGCAACTACGCCCGCTTCGCGAATCCGTATGATTTTTACCGCCTGCGCTACGTTGTCGCCGGGGCGGAGAAGCTGCAGGAGAGCACGAAGCAGATCTGGCAGGACAAGTTTGGCCTGCGCATTCTTGAAGGCTACGGCGTCACCGAATGCGCGCCGGTAGTCTCGATCAACGTGCCGATGGCGGCGAAAGTGGGCACCGTTGGCCGCATTCTGCCGGGGATGGACGCGCGTCTGCTGGCGATGCCGGGAATTGAAGAGGGGGGCCGTTTGCAGCTTAAAGGGCCAAACATTATGAACGGCTATCTGCGGGTGGAAAATCCTGGGGTACTGGAAGCGCCAGCGGCGGAAAATCAGCATGGCGTCATCGAGGCTGGCTGGTACGACACCGGGGATATCGTCAGCTTTGACGAGCAGGGCTACGTGCGGATTCAGGGCCGCGCGAAGCGCTTTGCCAAAATCGCCGGTGAGATGGTGTCGCTGGAGATGGTCGAACAGGTGGCGCTGGCGGTTTCGCCGGACAAAATGCACGCTACGGCGATTAAACAGGACGCCAGCAAAGGCGAGGCGCTGGTGCTGTTTACTACCGATAATGAACTGAATCGTGAAAAACTGCTGCGCTATGCCCGTGAACACGGCGTACCGGAGCTGGCGGTACCGCGCGACATTCGCTGGCTGAAGCAACTCCCGGTACTGGGCAGCGGCAAGCCGGACTTTGTCACCCTTAAAGGCATGGTTGAACAGGCGGAAGATTCGGATGAGTGAGTCAGTACACACTAACACGTCGCTGTATTCGAAAGGGATGATGGCGGTTATCTGCGCCCAGTTTCTTTCGGCGTTTGGCGATAACGCGCTGTTGTTCGCCACCCTGGCGCTGATGAAGCAGCTGTTCTATCCGGAGTGGAGCCAACCGGTATTACAGATGTTGTTTGTGGGCGCTTACATTCTCTTTGCGCCGTTTGTCGGACAGTTTGCCGATAGCTTTGCCAAAGGGCGGGTGATGATGGTGGCGAACGGCCTGAAGCTGGTTGGCGCAGGCTGTATCTGCTTCGGCGTGAATCCGTTTATTGGCTATACGCTGGTGGGCATCGGCGCCGCCGCCTATTCTCCGGCTAAATACGGCATCCTCGGCGAGCTGACCACCGGCGATAAGTTAGTGAAAGCGAATGGCCTGATGGAGTCATCGACCATTGCGGCAATCCTGCTCGGCTCGATGGCGGGCGGTATTCTCGCCGACTGGCACGTTGTGGCGGCGCTCAGCGTCTGCGCGGTGGTGTATGCCGGGGCGGTCGTTGCCAACCTGTGGATCCCGAAGCTGCCGGCGGCTCGCCCCGGACAGTCGTGGCGCTTCAGGCCGATGACCCACAGCTTCTTCAGCGCCTGTACGACGCTATGGCGCAACGGTGAGACCCGCTTTTCGTTAGTCGGCACCAGCCTGTTCTGGGGGGCGGGCGTGACGCTTCGCTTCCTGCTGGTGCTGTGGGTCCCGGTGGCGCTGGGCATTACCAGCAACGCCATGCCAACCTACCTTAACGCGATGGTGGCGGTGGGGATCGTACTGGGGGCCGGCGCGGCGGCGAAGCTGGTGACGCTGGAAACGGTGTCGCGCTGTATGCCTGCCGGGATATTGATTGGCGTGGCGGTTATCTTTTTCGCCATCCAACAGGCGCTGCTGCCGGCGTTTGCTCTGCTGCTGCTGCTCGGGGCGTTCGGGGGCTTCTTTATCGTGCCGCTGAACGCGCTGCTTCAGGAGCGCGGCAAACATACGGTTGGCGCGGGTAACGCTATCGCGGTGCAGAACCTCGGCGAAAACGTGGCGATGCTGCTGATGCTGGGCCTCTATTCGCTTGCGGTGAGCATCGGTATTCCTGTCGTGGGCGTAGGGATTGGCTTTGGCGTGGTGTTCGCGCTGGCGATTACTGCCCTGTGGATTTGGGGACGACGCAGATAGTCTCTCTGGTGGCGCTTCGCTGACCGTATACGTATTTTCCCGGAGGCGGCGCGTCGCGCCTGTCCGGGCTACAAACCGCACGAACTTGTAGCCCGGACAGATGCGTAGCATCGCCTCCGGGAGCTTTTACGGCCTTACGGTGCCGGGTAGGTATAAACCTGATGCACCGCTTCAATCTCGGCTAAAACCTCTGCGCTTAGCTCCAGATGGAGGCTTTCGACGTTGGTCTTAAGCTGCTCCATGGTCGTCGCGCCAAGCAGGGTGCTGGCGACAAAAGGCTGACGACGCACGAAGGCCAGCGCCATCTGCGCCGGATCAAGGTTGTGCCGCCTGGCGATATCGACATAGGCCGCTACCGCTTTTTGCGTTTGCTCGCCGCTGTAGCGTGTAAAACGGCTGAACAGCGTGTTGCGCGCGCCAGCCGGTTTCGCGCCGTTGAGGTATTTCCCGGTCAGCGTACCGAACGCCAGGCAGGAATAGGCCAGCAGCTCCACGCCCTCATACTGACTGACTTCCGCCAGGCCCACTTCATAGCTGCGGTTCACCAGGCTGTACGGGTTCTGAATCGTCACGATGCGCGGCAGATCGTGCTTATCCGCCAGGTGGAGATAGCGCATTACGCCAAACGCCGTTTCGTTGGAGACGCCAATATAGCGAATCTTACCAGCGCGCTGGAATTCGGCCAGCGCGTCCAGCGTATCCAGCAGGGTGACGACCGGCGCGGAATCGGCCCAGGTGTAGCCCAGCTTGCCGAAACAGTTGGTCGGGCGCTGAGGCCAGTGTACCTGATAGAGGTCGAGATAATCGGTCTGCAGACGCTTCAGGCTATCGTGCAGCGCATCGCGGATGTTTTTGCGATCCAGCTTGTGGTCAGGACGAATGCTGCTGTCGTTATTGCGGGCAGGGCCGCTGACTTTAGAGGCGACAACCAGCTTTTCGCGATTGCCGCGCTTCGCCAGCCAGTTGCCGACGTAGGTTTCCGTCAGGCCCTGGGTTTCCGGGCGCGGCGGGACGGGATACATTTCCGCGACATCAATCAGGTTAATGCCCTGACTCACCGCGTAATCGAGCTGTTCGTGCGCGTCTGCCTCGCTATTCTGCTCACCAAACGTCATTGTGCCCAGCCCCAGCGTGCTGATCTCAAGAGAACTGTGTGGGATACGGTGATACTGCATAGCCGGCTTCCTTTTTTATCAACAAGGTCAGGCATTACCCGACAAAGGAATATAAAAATGGCAGAGGGGGAGAAAAAGGGGAAGTAAAAAATCAAAAAAGCCGGGTTGACGCGCTCCGGCCCGCTTAATGCTGGCGGGCAGATCCGGTTTGTCCCGACTCTTTTCTTAAATCTGAAGAATAATGAAAGCTGCTCAACCCGGCGATAAATGAGACATCGCTGCCCGGCGGCGGGTCTTAACGTTTAATAATCTGCGAAACGTCGTCACGATTGATCTGCATTTTATTACCCTGCTGATCTTCGTAGCTGATAAGGCCGGTATCGTCATCTATGGCGGGCTTACCGTCGGTCAGAATCATGCGACCATCTTTGGTTGCCATGACGTAATCGCTGCTGCAACCGGAAACCGAGAACGCCAGTCCTACGGCGGAAATCAATACTGCCCATTTTTTCATCGTTATCACCCCTATTATAGCCGCACCTCGTACCAGTATATTAATAGCCTGATTTATGAGACATAAAAAGCAGTTAAGTCTTAAAAAAGGATTGCAGCCCGTTTCAGGGCTGCATTTTAGCGGGCTACAGCGGATTTTTTTTATTGCGCAGCAGGTTGAGGCTTTCAACTGCAATCGAAAAGAACATCGCGAAGTAGATGTAGCCTTTCGGCACGTGCACGTCGAAACTTTCGAGCATCAGCGTGAAGCCGACGAGGATCAAAAACGACAGCGCCAGCATTTTCACCGAAGGATGGCGGTCAACAAAATCGCCTATCGGACGAGCGGCGACCATCATTACCAGCACCGCGATGACCACTGCCGCCATCATGATAAACAGATGGTCCGACAGCCCGACGGCGGTGATCACCGAATCGAGACTGAAAATAATATCCAGCAGCATAATCTGCACGATGGCGCCCATAAAGGAATGGACGTTGGTTTTCAGCCCTTCTTCTTCGCCTTCAATGGATTCGTGAATCTCTTTACTCGCCTTCCAGATCAGGAATAGCCCGCCCAGCAGCAGGATCAGATCGCGAAACGAGATCTCCTGGCCTAACACGGTAAAGAGCGGATTGGTGAGCTTGACGACCCACGCGATTGACGCCAGCAGTGCCAGACGCATGATCATCGCACCCATTAGCCCAATGCGGCGAGCGTGAGCCCGTTGCGCCGTGGGCAGCTTAGCGACCACCAGAGAGAGGAAAATAATATTATCGATCCCGAGCACTATCTCCAGCAGCGTCAGCGTACCAAGCGCCAGCCAGGCGTTAGGATCGGTTACCCATGCAAATAACATCGTTCAAAGTCCTGCAAAATAGAAAGATGCGATTATATGCAACCGCTACGGCAGAACAAAAAAATAATCATCCGCAGGCCGTTATTTAGGAGGAGAGAAGGAAGTGGCGGGCCAACAGGGCGGCGGTAAAGTTTTTCTTCAGGTAGAAACCGCGCGGTAAGGTGAGAATCGGCTCGCCGCGGGCGCCGACGGCCTCGGTCAGCGCTTTGCTGTTTGCCGCTTTCGGGCGCAGCTGCAGCACTTCGCCATGGCGGGCGGTAATACGTTCGACCTGGCCGAGCACGATCAGATCCATCAGCTCTTCCCAGTCCATCCGCAGCTGGCGATCTTCTTCTTCGCTGGGGCTCCACAGCAGCGGAGCGCCGACGCGGCGATCGGCCAAAGGGATCGTCCGCTCGCCCTCTACCGGCACCCACAGCACGCGCTTGAGCTTATGGCGCACGTGGCTGCTCTCCCAGGTCACGCCGCTGTTGCCGGTGAGCGGCGCGACGCAGACGAAGGTGGTTTCCAGCGGGCGGCCTGAAGAATCGATGGGGATCGTTTTCAGCTCGACGCCGAGGGCGGCGAAATCCTGCTCCGGCTTACTGCCTGCGCTGGCGCCCAGCCATATCTCCAGCAGAATGCCGATCCAGCCTTTATCGCGTTTTAAATCGCGCGGAATCGGAATCCCGGCAAGCTGGGCCAGTTCACCCAGCGAATAGCCTGCCAGCTGCTGCGCCTGGGCCAGAAGTTGCTCCTGGCTTTGCGGGGGGGATAAGAGCGGCGCGATGGTCGGCATAACGTAAAACCTCTGACTAAAAAGTGAGCAGTAATTTCATCCATTGTGGATAGAGTTTACCTTTTCTTGAGTAAGTATGACAATTTGATGATTCGTATGGCTTTTTTTTCATTTTTTTGTCGCTGTGAAAATGGTGAAACCGGGTTTTCCAGAACTGGTCACCGACAATGAACAGGATCTTACACCCAGTTATCCACAGAAAAATGGGATAACTGGGGAAAAGCGCCACTACTGTTTCCATTTACAGCCTTGACGTGAGAGGAAAATCGAGTTTTTAGACAAAATATGCCCAGCTCACTTGTGTAATCTGTGGATAAAATCAACATTGCTCGATCTTTCATCAGTTCCAGGATCGCTTATGTGATGATCGTCACGTTATACTGTGAATTATGAAATTTAAACATGCTAACATAATGAAAATTAGGTCATTATTATTAATGGTTATGGCTACGCCGTTCGGATGATTCCGGGTTTTCCCGGGTTAATTCCATACTTCTTCACAACTCTATCCACAGAAAAAGTGAATAAAATCGTCCGGGTATGGCTTTCGCTGTTTATAACTCTGGGTATTACTGTGAGTTATTCAAATGTTATTCGAACTCATCGCTCTCACAGAGTGGTTTACCGTTTCCAGCGAGTGTGAAACAATCATTCACATTGAAGCTTATTTTGAGGTAGTCCGGTGATTGATGACGATGGCTACCGCCCAAATGTCGGTATTGTAATCTGTAATCGCCAGGGCCAGGTTATGTGGGCCAGGCGCTATGGTCAGCACTCGTGGCAGTTCCCGCAAGGGGGCATAAATCCAGGAGAATCAGCAGAGCAAGCGATGTATCGGGAATTGTTCGAAGAAGTCGGGTTAAGCCGCAAAGATGTGCGGATCCTCGCTTCAACCCGTAACTGGTTGCGTTACAAATTGCCTAAACGTTTGGTGCGTTGGGACACTAAGCCGGTATGTATCGGCCAGAAACAGAAGTGGTTTCTCCTGCAATTGATCGGCAGCGATGCGGATGTCAATATGCAAACCAGCAGTACACCTGAGTTTGATGGCTGGCGATGGGTAAGCTACTGGTACCCGGTGCGCCAGGTGGTGTCGTTTAAGCGCGACGTATACCGCAGGGTGATGAAAGAGTTCGCCAGCGTCACGATGGCGCTGGCGGAAAGCACGCCTAAGCCGCAAAGCGCGCCTGCATATCGACGTAAAAGAGGTTAAGCCACGCACATTATGCTCACTCGGTTGCGAGAAATAGTCGAGAAGGTCGCGAGTGCGCCGCGTTTAAACGAGGCGCTGGATATCCTGGTCACCGATATCTGCGCCGCGATGGAGACGGAAGTCTGTTCGGTTTATCTGGCTGACAATGACCGACGCTGTTATTACCTGATGGCGACGCGCGGGTTGAAAAAGCCCCGCGGGCGCATCGTTGCGCTTGCTTTTGACGAAGGCCTGGTCGGCCTGGTGGGCCGCCTGGCGGAACCCATTAACCTCGCCGACGCGCAAAAGCACCCCAGCTTTAAATACATTCCTGCAGTAAAAGAGGGCCGTTTTCGCGCCTTCCTCGGCGTGCCGATTATCCAGCGGCGTCAGCTGCTCGGCGTGCTGGTCGTGCAGCAGCGCGAACTGCGCCAGTTTGACGAAAGCGAAGAATCATTCCTGGTCACTCTGGCCACGCAAATCGCCGGCATTCTCTCTCAGTCCCAGCTGAACGCGCTGTTTGGTCAATACCGTCAGACCCGCATCCGCGCGCTGCCCGCCTCGTCAGGCGTGGCGATTGCCGAAGGCTGGATGGACGTCAGCCTGCCGCTGATGGAGCAGGTGTATGAAGCCTCGACGCTCGATACCGCTTCCGAGCGCGAGCGGCTGACCGGCGCGCTGGAAGAGGCGGCGAATGAGTTTCGCCGCTACAGCAAGCGCTACTCTGCCGGCGCGCAGAAAGAGACGGCGGCCATCTTTGACCTCTATTCGCATCTGCTTTCCGACGCGCGCCTGCGCCGTGAACTGTTCGCCGAAGTCGATAAAGGCGCGGTGGCTGAATGGGCGGTGAAGAAGATCATCGAGAAGTTTGCCGAACAGTTTGCCGCGCTCAGCGACGGCTATCTGAAAGAGCGCGCGGGCGATCTGCGCACGCTGGGCCAGCGGCTGCTTTTCCATCTTGATGACAGTATTCAGGGGCCAAACACCTGGCCGGAGCGTATCGTGCTGGTGGCGGATGAACTGTCGGCCACCACCTTAGCGGAGGTTCCTCAGGATCGTTTAGCCGGCGTGGTGGTGCGCGATGGCGCGGCCAACTCCCATGCCGCGATTATGGTGCGCGCGCTGGGCATTCCGACGGTGATGGGCGCGGATATTCAGCCTTCGCTGCTGCACGGGCATACCCTGATTGTTGACGGCTATCGCGGCGAGCTGCTGGTCGACCCGGAGCCGGTGCTGCTGCAAGAGTATCAGCGCCTGATCAGCGAAGAGAACGAGCTTAGCCGCCTGGCTGAGGACGATCTTGAACGCGCTTCCGAACTGAAAAGCGGCGAGCGGGTAAAAGTGATGCTCAACGCGGGCCTCAGCCCCGAGCACGAAGAAAAGCTCGGCAATTTCGTCGACGGTATCGGCCTTTACCGTACCGAAATCCCCTTTATGCTGCAAAGCGGCTTCCCGTCTGAAGAGGAGCAGGTTGCCCAGTATCAGGGCATGCTGCAGATGTTCAACGAGAAATCGGTCACTCTGCGCACGCTGGACATCGGGGCGGATAAACAGCTGCCGTATATGCCGATTAGCGAAGAGAATCCGTGCCTTGGCTGGCGCGGCATTCGGATCACGCTCGATCAGCCGGAGATCTTTCTGGTACAGGTCCGCGCGATGCTGCGGGCCAACGCGGCAACCGGAAACCTCAGCATCCTGCTACCGATGGTCACCAGTCTCGATGAAGTGGATGAGGCTCGTCGCCTGATCGATCGCGCCAGCCGCGAAGTGGAAGAGATGATTGGCTACGCCATTCCCCGCCCGCGTCTTGGCGTGATGCTGGAAGTGCCGTCGATGGTCTTTATGCTGCCGCAGTTGGCGAACCGCGTTGATTTTATCTCCGTTGGCACCAACGACCTGACCCAGTACATTCTGGCGGTGGATCGCAACAATACCCGGGTCGCCAGTATGTACGACAGCCTGCATCCGGGCGTACTGCGGGCGCTGGCGATGATTGCCCGCGACGCCGAGCGTTTTGGTATCGACCTGCGCCTGTGCGGCGAAATGGCGGGCGATCCGATGTGCGTGACGATCCTGATCGGGATGGGCTATCGCCATCTGTCGATGAACGGTCGTTCGGTGGCGAGAGTGAAGTATTTGCTGCGGCGCATCGATATCAATGAAGCCCAGGAGCTTTCCCAGCGTAGCCTGGACGCGCAGATGACCGCCGAAGTGCGCCATCAGGTCGCGGCTTTTATGGAGCGACGCGGACTCGGCGGCCTGATTCGCGGCGGCCGGTAGCGGGGGCTACGGTTCATGAATTTGTAGCCCGTGTAAGGCGTTAGCCGTGACCCGGGTCAACGCTGACGAGATTCGAGCGGCCTGAGGGTTGGGTCGTCCGGACAGGCGCAGCGCGCCGCCTCCGGGAATGCTCAACCGCGAATTCGCATTCGTATACATATCTTTTACATGTCCGGCGCGGATCGCCCTTCGCGCTTATGCTATCATTCGCAGCCTTTGGAGCGCCCGTTTCTGACGCGCGCGAACGATCCCCGCTGTCCACTTTCGGCGGAATAACAAGTGTTTATGGTGACAGATGAATAGTGGCTACCTGCATTTTCCGGAGTTTGATCCGGTAATTTTTTCCATTGGACCGGTCTCCCTTCACTGGTACGGCCTGATGTACCTGGTTGGGTTTATATTTGCGATGTGGTTGGCCACCCGTCGGGCCAATCGTCCGGGCAGCGGTTGGACAAAAAACGAAGTTGAAAACCTGCTGTACGCTGGCTTCCTCGGGGTTTTTCTTGGCGGGCGTCTTGGCTATGTCTTCTTCTACAACCTACCGGTGTTCCTCGACGATCCGCTCTATCTGTTCCGCGTCTGGGACGGCGGTATGTCCTTCCACGGCGGCCTGATCGGCGTGATTCTGGTGATGATCATTTTCGCCAAACGCACGAAGCGTACCTTCTTCCAGGTTTCCGATTTTATTGCGCCGCTGATTCCGTTTGGCCTCGGCGCCGGGCGTCTGGGCAATTTTATCAACGGCGAACTGTGGGGCCGCGTCGATCCGAACTTCCACTACACCATGATTTTCCCCGGCTCTCGGGCGGAAGACCTGGCGCTGCTGCCGTCACATCCTGAGTGGCAATCGCTGTTCGATACCTACGGCGCGCTGCCGCGTCACGCTTCCCAACTCTATGAGTTGGCGCTGGAAGGCGTCGTGCTGTTCCTGATCCTGAACCTGTTTATCCGCAAGCCGCGTCCGGCAGGTTCGGTTTCCGGTCTGTTCCTGATTGGCTATGGTCTGTTCCGCATCATCGTGGAGTTTTTCCGCCAGCCCGATGCGCAGTTCACCGGCGGCTGGGTACAGTACATCAGCATGGGTCAGATTCTTTCGATCCCGATGGTGCTTGCGGGTATCATCATGATGGTCTGGGCGTACCGTTGTCGTCCGCAGCAACAAAATTCTTGAGGAACCATGAAACAGTATCTTGATTTGATGCAGAAAGTGCTCGACGAGGGCACGCAAAAAAATGACCGCACCGGTACCGGCACCGTCTCTATCTTCGGCCACCAGATGCGTTTTAACCTGCAGGAAGGATTCCCGTTGGTGACGACCAAACGCTGTCATTTACGCTCCATCATCCATGAACTGCTGTGGTTCCTGCAGGGTGACACCAACGTGGCGTATCTGCACGAAAACAACGTCACTATCTGGGACGAGTGGGCGGATGAAAACGGCGATCTGGGGCCGGTCTACGGCAAGCAGTGGCGTTCCTGGCCCGCGCCGGACGGCCGTCATATCGACCAGATCAGCACGGTGATGGAACAGCTGAAGAACGACCCGGATTCTCGCCGGATTATCGTCTCGGCATGGAACGTCGGCGAGCTGAACAAAATGGCGCTGGCCCCGTGCCACGCGTTCTTCCAGTTCTACGTCGCCGACGGCAAGCTCTCCTGCCAGCTCTATCAGCGCTCGTGCGACGTATTCCTCGGTCTGCCGTTCAATATCGCCAGCTACGCGCTGCTGGTGCATATGGTGGCGCAGCAGTGCGACCTCGAAGTGGGCGATTTTGTCTGGACCGGCGGTGATACGCACTTGTACAGCAACCACATGGAGCAGACGCACCTGCAGCTGAGCCGCGAACCGCGGGCGCTGCCGAAGCTGGTGATCAAACGTAAGCCGGCATCGATTTTCGACTACCGTTTTGAAGACTTCGAAATCGAAGGCTACGACCCGCATCCGGGGATTAAAGCGCCAGTGGCGATTTAACCCGGAAGTGACGACGAAAAACCGGTGCCTGCGAGCGCCGGTTTTTTTATGCGCCAGCAAGGCTAAACGGCGCAGTAACCCGCTGTCAGAAGACTTTTTTGCGAGCAGGTATCCTGCGTCTCTGCAACCCGTTGCAATACCATAAATACTCTCTGAAGCGCGACGCAAACCCGCATTTTACTGTTCGAATAAAGCCTCAATGCTCCGCATACTTGGGCCATGAACAGAGAACATGGCTACACCCTGATTGAAACCCTGGTCACGATGGTCGTGGTCGTCATTCTTGGCGCCAGCGGGCTGTACGGCTGGCAGAGCTGGCAACGGCAGCAGCGCTTGTGGCAAACCGCCTGTCAGGTCCGCGACTACCTGGTGCTGCTACGCGATGACGCCAACTGGCACAACCGCGATAGAGTGTTAAGCGTCGGCCAGGGCGCGGCGGGTTGGTGCCTGAGCGCCAGCGGGCCGATGGCCGACTGTAGCGTCAGGAACGTTTTCACGCTGCAACCGCTCTGGCCGGAGGTTTCGCTCAGCGCGATGACGCCGGGGCTGGGATTCTATGGCCTGCGTAATACCGCCTGGGCCGGGCATATCCGCCTGCAAAGCGCGGCTGGCGGCTGGAACATAATCGTTTCAAACTGGGGGCGAATCCGCCTCTGTCGCGGCGAGGAGATAGCATCATGCCTGTAACATGCCGCGGTTTTTCGCTACCGGAAACGCTGATCGCGATGGCTATCAGCTCCGTACTGCTGCTCGGCAGCGCGCGTTTTCTCCCGGCGCTGCAGTGGGCTACGCTTCGCCAGACCCGCCAGCAGTCGCTGGAAAATGAGCTCTGGCAGCGAATCTACACCGTAGCGAAGCACCTGCAGCGCGCCGGCTATTGCCGTGGCCTCTGTCGCGGGCAGGCGCTGTATATTGCAGGCGGCGGTGATTGCCTGCTGGTGAGTTGGGATAGCAACGGCGATGGCGTCTGGAATAGCGCGCCGTCATCGGAATCGGATACCACCGGGTTTCGTCTGCGCGATGGCGCGCTGGAAACCCTGCGCGGAGCAAGCGCCTGTAGCGGCAAAGGCTGGGAGAAAATGACCAACCCGGCGGCGATTCAGGTCACCGCGTTTCAGGTTACGCGCCTGGAGAGGGCGGGCTTCTCGCCTGAATTATCGATCGCGCTGGCGGCGCACTCGGTCGCCGACCCGCAAATCCGCGCGCGGGCGGAATACGCCGTAACGGGATATAACCTGTGAATCGCCAGCGCGGGCTCTCTTCGCTACTGATGGTACTACTGTTTTTAGCGCTCGGCAGTTTATTACTCCAGGGGCTGAACCAGCAGCAGCGTTCGCTGTTAGCGCAGACGGCCAGCGAAACACAGGCGCTTCGCGATGCCGCTGGCGCGCATTCTGCGCTGCAGTGGGGGAAGGGGCTCGCCTGGTCTCTCCAGGAAACGGTTAGCTGCCAGCAGAACGCGGCGCTCGGCTGGCGCGCCTGCTTGCGGATCTTTAGCGACGCCTCGGTATTGCTAATTGGCGGCAGCGATGGCGGCGGCATGCTGCTGTGGCAGTCAGGCGCAATCGAACAAAGCCGCATTCGCTTTTCGCCTCACGGCTGGAGCGATTTTTGCCCGTTAAAGGAGGCGAGCCTATGCCAGATGCCCTGAGGCGGCAGAGAGGGTTTAGCCTGCCTGAAACGCTGCTGGCTTTAGTCTTGCTTATCGCAACCGTGACCGCGCTGGCCGGCTATCAGCGAGGGTTGGCCAACGGCTTTATGCAGCTTAACCAGTACCGTCAGCTGTGGCGCGATGCGTGGCGATTCGCTCAGCTTAGCCCACCGGTGATTCCCGCGAACCGCCAGGTATCCCGTGTGCAGACATCGGTGCAAAGATGTGTCAGCATCACGGTAACGATCACCATGCCCGCAGCCAGGCGGGCGCAGATGACCCGGCTGCATTGCCCGGTCAGTCAGTAACCAGGAGCGAATATGTTAAGGGTGTACCACTCAAACCGTCTGGATGTGCTTGAAGCGTTGATGGAGTTTATCGTCGAGCGCCAGCGGCTGGATGACCCTTTTATGCCGGAAATGGTGTTGGTGCAGAGTACCGGGATGGCGCAGTGGCTACAGATGACGCTGGCGCAGCGCTTCGGCATCGCGGCCAACATTGAGTTCCCGCTGCCCGCCAGCTTTATCTGGGATATGTTCGTGCGGGTACTGAAAGATATTCCCGGAGAAAGCGCGTTCAGCAAACAAAGTATGAGCTGGAAACTCATGACCCTGCTACCGCAGCGGCTTGACGATGAATCCTTTACGCTACTGCGCCACTACCTGCACGATGATAGCGACAAGCGTAAGCTGTTCCAACTGGCCGCCAGAGTCGCCGATCTCTATGACCAGTATCTGGTTTATCGCCCCGAGTGGCTGATGCGCTGGGAGGCCGATCGGCGCGTGGACGGCCTGGGCGATGCGCAGGAGTGGCAGGCACCGCTGTGGAAAGCTCTCGTGGAATATACCGCCGAGCTGGGCCAGCCGCTGTGGCATCGCGCCAATTTGTACCAACGCTTTATCAGCGCGCTTGAAGCGGCCGAAGAGCCGCCCGCCGGGCTGCCGTCGCGAGTCTTTATTTGCGGGATTTCGGCGCTGCCGCCGGTATATCTGCAGGCGCTACAGGCGTTGGGTAAGCATGTCGACGTCTATGTCCTTTTCACTAACCCGTGTCGCTACTACTGGGGTGACATTAAAGACCCGGCATTTCTCGCAAAACTGCTGTCCCGCCAGCGCCGTCACCACCGCGAAACGACGCGAGCGCTGCCGCTGTTTCGCGATACGGAACAGGCTCCAGGGCTGTTCAACGACGCCGGGGAGCAGGATGTGGGTAATCCGCTGCTGGCTTCCTGGGGCAAGCTGGGGCGCGACTATATTTATCTGCTGGCGGGTCTTGAGCGCTATGAAGAGCTGGACGCCTTTGTCGATATCGCGCCGGATAACCTGTTGCATAATCTGCAGGCGGATATTCTTGAGCTGCGCAATGCGGCGGTGGCCGGGCGCAGCGCCGAGGAGTTTGCCAACAGCGGCAGCAAGCGGCTGCTGGCCGCGGACGACCGTAGCCTGACGATTCATGTCTGCCACAGCCCGCAGCGCGAGGTTGAGGTGCTGCACGACCGGCTGCTGGCGATGCTGGAAGAGAATCCCGAACTCACCCCGCGCGATATTATCGTCATGGTGGCGGATATCGATAGCTACAGCCCCTATATCCAGGCGGTCTTCGGCAGCGCCAGCGGCGAGCGCTGGCTGCCGTGGGCGATATCCGACCGGCGCGCCCGTGAATCGCATCCGGCGCTGCAGGCGTTTATCACTCTCCTTTCGCTGCCCGACAGCCGCTTCGCCAGCGAAGACGTGCTGGCGCTGCTCGACGTTCCGGTACTGGCCGCGCGCTTTAACATCGACGAAGAGGGGCTGCGCTACCTGCGCCAGTGGGTTAACGAATCCGGCGTACGCTGGGGAATGGATGACGACAACGTGCGCGAGCTCGACCTCCCTGCTACCGGCCAGCATACCTGGCGCTTTGGCCTGACGCGTATGCTATTGGGCTACGCCATGGACAGCAGCGAGGGGGAGTGGCGCTCGGTGCTGCCTTATGATGAGTCGAGCGGTCTTATCGCCGAGCTGGTGGGCAACCTGGCGTCGCTGCTGATGCAGCTCAATCTCTGGCGTCGCGGGCTGGCCCAGGATCGCCCATTAGCCGAGTGGCTGCCGCTATGCCGAGACCTTCTGAACGACTTCTTCCTTCCGGACAGCGAAACGGAGGCCGCCCTGGCGCTGATAGAACAGCAGTGGCAGGCGGTGATTGACGGCGGCGTCGACGCGCAATATGGCGAAACGGTACCGCTGTCGCTACTCCGCGATGAGCTGTCCCAGAGGCTCGATCAGCAGCGTATCAGCCAGCGCTTTCTCGCCGGCCCAGTCAATATTTGTACCCTGATGCCGATGCGTTCGATTCCTTTCAAGGTGGTCTGCCTGCTGGGAATGAACGACGGCGTTTATCCGCGCACCCTGGCGCCGCTGGGCTTTGATTTAATGAGCCAGAAGCCGCAGCGCGGCGACCGTAGCCGTCGCGATGACGACCGCTATCTGTTCCTTGAAGCCCTGATGTCTGCCGAACAGAAGCTGTACATCAGCTATATCGGCCGTTCTATTCAGGATAACAGTGAACGTTATCCCTCCGTTCTGGTTCAGGAGCTGGTGGACTACATCGGCCAGAGCCATTGCCTGGAGGGCGACGAGGAGCTGGACTGCGATGCCAGCGAACGCCGCGTCAAAGAGCACATCACGCATCTACATACCCGCATGCCTTTCGATGCCGCTAATTTTCTGGCCAATGAAGATCAAAGCTATGCCCGGGAATGGCTGGCGGCCGCCAGCCAGCAGGGGGAAGCGCACAGCGCGTTCATCCAGCCGCTGCCGGCGCCGGAAATCGATCGCTTACCTTTCGAACAGCTGCTGCGCTTCTGGCAACACCCCGTTCGCGCCTTCTTTCAGCAGCGGCTGCGGGTGAATTTCCGCTCGGAGGAGAGCGAGATCCCCGACGATGAACCTTTTATCCTCGAAGGGCTGAGCCGCTATCAGCTGAACCAGCAGCTGCTCAACACCCTGATTGAAGAGCAGGACGCCTCGGCGATGTATCGCCGCTTCCGTGCCGCCGGCGAGCTACCCTACGGCGCTTTCGGCGAGCTGGCCTGGGAAACCCAGCGTCTGGAGATGCAAAACCTGGCCGAACGGGTGATTGCCTGCCGCCAGCCGGGGCAAAGCATGGAAATCGATCTGCAATGCAACGGAGTCAACATAACTGGCTGGCTGCAGCAGGTACAATCCGACGGTTTGCTGCGCTGGCGGCCTTCGCTATTAAGCGTGGCCCAAGGGATGCAACTTTGGCTGGAGCATCTTGTCTATTGTGCTAGCGGCGGTAGCGGCGAAAGTCGGCTGTTTGTGCGTAAAGAGGGCCAGTGGCGTTTTCCACCGCTGGCGCAGGAGCAGGCCCAGGGCTACCTTAACGATCTGGTTGACGGTTACCTGCAGGGAATGTCCAAACCGCTGCTGCTGCTGCCGGAAAGCGGCGGCGCATGGCTAAAAGTCTGTTATGACGCCGAAAAGGATGTCATGTTAATGGACGAAGAGACGCAGCAAAAAGCGCGCAGTAAATTTCTACAGGCTTATGAAGGGAACATGGTGGTCAGCGGTGAAGGTACCGACGTCTGGTATCAGCGCCTGTGGCGTACCCTGGAACCAGAATACTATGAAGAGATCCTTACGCATACGCAGCGTTATTTGCTACCGGTGTTTCGTTTCCATCAGTCCGAATAACATTGTAATAGTATAAAAATTGCGCACTGGACGGCAGTTCAATTATGATGCGCAGCGAATCACGGACTGATGTTTTATTAAGAGCTTATCCCATTAGGTTATTTTATTTGCCTGTTTGGGCTTGGGCAGTGCTCACAATCCTCACGTACTATGTGTACGCTCCGGTTGTTCCGCGCTGTCCGCGTCCAAACTGGCTGCAACAATGACACCTACCGGGAAAAGCTCTAAGGCTGCCAATTATGCAGCGCCAGGTTTGTTAATGATGAGGTCCGTGAATGCCCCGCAGTTTATGGTTCAAGGTTATTGTTTTACTGGCCGCCCTCTGGGCGCCGTTAAGTCAGGCAGACACCGGATGGCAACCGATCCAGGAAACCATCCGTAAAAGCGACAAAGATACCCGTCAATATCAGGCGATCCGCCTCGATAACGGCATGGTGGTGCTGCTGGTTTCCGATCCCCAGGCGGTAAAATCGCTGTCGGCGCTGGTCGTTCCCGTGGGATCGCTGCAGGATCCCGCCGAGCATCAAGGGCTGGCCCACTTCCTGGAGCATATGACGCTGATGGGCTCGAAAAAGTACCCGCAGCCGGATAGCCTCGCAGAGTATCTCAAAATGCACGGTGGCAGCCACAACGCCAGCACCGCGCCGTATCGCACCGCCTTCTATCTTGAAGTGGAAAACGACGCCCTCGACGGCGCGGTCGATCGCCTGGCCGACGCCATCGCCGCGCCGCTGCTGGATAAAAAATATGCCGACCGCGAGCGTAATGCGGTGAATGCCGAGCTCACGATGGCGCGTACCCGGGACGGGATGCGAATGGCGCAGGTTAGCGCGGAAACCATCAACCCGGCGCACCCCGGCTCGCAGTTTTCCGGCGGTAACCTTGAAACGCTGAGCGATAAGCCCGGCAAACCGGTGCTTGATGCCCTGCACGCTTTCCGCGATAGCTGGTATTCCGCCAACCTGATGAAGGCGGTGATCTACAGCAACAAGCCTCTGCCGGAGTTGGCAAGCATCGCGGCGGCCACCTACGGTCGCGTGCCGAACCACGATATCAGCAAACCGGAGATTACCGTCCCGGTGGTGACCGATGCGCAAAAGGGCATTATCATTCACTACGTCCCGGCGATGCCGCGTAAAGTGCTGCGCGTGGAATTCCGCATTGATAACAATAGCGACAAGTTCCGCAGCAAAACCGATGAGCTGGTGACCTACATGATCGGTAATCGCAGTCCCGGCACGCTCTCCGACTGGCTGCAAAAGCAGGGGCTGGTTGAAGGCATTCGCGCGGACTCTGACCCGGTGGTCAACGGCAACAGCGGGGTGCTGGCGATATCTGCGACCCTGACGGACAAAGGTCTGGCACACCGCGATGAAGTTACCGCAGCCATCTTTAGCTACCTCAATCTGCTGCGCAGCCAGGGGATTGATAAACGCTATTTTGATGAGCTGGCCCACGTGCTGGCGCTCGACTTCCGCTACCCATCCATCAACCGCAATATGGATTACGTCGAATGGCTGGCGGACACCATGATCCGCGTGCCGGTGGAGCATACGCTGGACGTGGTCAACATTGCCGATCGCTACGATCCGCAGGCAATCAAAGACCGCCTGGCGATGATGACGCCGCAAAATGCCCGCATCTGGTACATCAGCCCGAAAGAGCCACATAACAAGACAGCCTACTTTGTCAATGCGCCCTATCAGGTGGATAAAATCAGCGAGCAGACCTTTGCCGACTGGCAGCAGAAGTCCAGCGCCATCGACCTCAAGCTGCCGGTGCTGAACCCCTATATTCCGGATGATTTCAGCTTAATCAAAAGCGATAAGGCTTACCCGCATCCGCAGCTGATCGTTGATGAACCGACGCTGCGGGTGATTTACGCGCCGAGCCAGTACTTCGCCAGCGAACCGAAAGCGGATATCTCGCTGGTTCTGCGGAACCCGCAGGCGATGGACAGCGCCCGCCGCCAGGTGATGTTTGCGCTCAATGATTATCTGGCGGGCATTGCGCTCGACCAGCTCAGCAACCAGGCGGCGGTCGGGGGGATCAGCTTCTCTACCGGCGCGAATAACGGCCTGATGGTTAACGCCAACGGCTATACCCAGCATCTGCCTGAGCTGTTTAACGCCCTGCTCGACGGCTACTTCAGCTATACGCCAACCGAAGAACAGCTGGAGCAGGCCAAATCCTGGTACGCTCAGATGATGGATTCGGCGGATAAAGGCAAAGCCTACGATCAGGCGATCATGCCGATTCAGATGGTTTCGCAGGTGCCGTACTTCCAGCGTGAAGAGCGGCGGGCGCTGCTGCCGTCGATTACGCTGAAAGAGGTGCTGGAGTACCGCGCTAATCTCAAGGCGAAAGGGCGACCGGAGCTGATGGTCATCGGTAATCTTACCGCCGATCAATCCACCGCCATGGCGCGGCAGATTCAAAAACAGCTCGGCGCCGACGGCAACGAGTGGTGCCGCAACAAAGACGTGCTGGTCGACCATAAACAGCTGGCGATTTTTGAAAAAGCGGGCAACAGCACCGATTCCGCGCTGGCCGCCGTCTTCGCGCCGCCGAACGTTGACGAATACGCCAGCTCAGCCGCCAGCTCGCTTCTCGGGCAAATCGTACAGCCGTGGTTCTATAACCAGCTGCGTACGGAAGAACAGCTGGGCTACGCGGTCTTCGCCTTCTCGATGAACGTGGGCCGCCAGTGGGGGATGGGGTTCCTGCTGCAAAGCAACGATAAGCAGCCGGCTTATCTCTGGCAGCGTTTCCAGGCCTTCTTCCCCACGGCGGAAGCCAAACTGCGGGCGATGAAGCCGGAAGAGTTTGCGCAAATTCAGCAGGCGGTAATTGGTCAGATGCTGGAAGCGCCGCAAACGCTGGGCGATGAAGCGTCGAAGCTGAGCAAAGATTTCGATCGCGGTAATATGCGTTTCGATTCACGTGATAAAGTAGTGGCTCAGATTAAACTGCTGACGCCGCAAAAGCTTGCCGACTTCTTCCATCAGACGGTGGTGGATCCGCAGGGCATGGCAATGCTCTCCCAGGTTTCCGGTAGCCAGAATGGCAAGGCGGAATACGCGCATCCTCAGGATGGCAAAGTCTGGGAGAACGTCAGCGCATTGCAGAAATCCTTACCCCTGATGCGAGAGAATGAATGACCGACACCGCCGAGTCTCTTGACCCCCTGCGCTTGCCCCTGACGGGCGAGCGCCTGATAGAAGCCTCTGCGGGCACAGGAAAAACCTTTACCATCGCCGCGCTCTATCTGCGGCTGCTGCTGGGGCTGGGCGGTGAATCCGCCTTTCCCCGGCAGGTTAGCGTGGAAGAGCTGCTGGTGGTGACCTTTACCGAAGCGGCGACCGAAGAGCTGCGCGGGCGTATTCGCAGCAACATCCACGAGCTGCGTATCGCCTGCCTGCGCGACAGCGCCGACAACCCGCTTTACGCCGGGCTGCTGGCGGAAATCGCCGATAAAACCCAGGCCGCGCAAACGTTGCTGCTGGCCGAACGCCAGATGGACGAAGCGGCGGTGTTTACCATTCACGGCTTCTGTCAGCGGATGCTGAGCCTCAACGCCTTTGAGTCCGGCATGCTGTTCGAACAGCAGCTGATTGAAGACGAGTCCCGCCTGCGCTATCAGGCCTGCGCCGACTTCTGGCGTCGCCACTGCTACCCGCTGCCGCGCGAAATCGCGGCGGTTATCCACGAAGCGTGGAAAGGGCCGCGCGATTTGTTGAAATCCATCGACCGCTGGCTACAGGGAGAGGCGCCGCAGCTTAAATCTCCGCCGCCGGCTGACGAAACGCTAGCCGAACGCCATCAGCAAATTATCGAACGCATCAACGCGCTGAAGCAGCAGTGGCTGGCACAGGTGGGCGAGGTTGAGGCGGTGCTGGAAAACTCGGGCCTCGACCGGCGCAAGTTCAATCGCGGCAATCAGGGGAAATGGCTGGAGAAAGTGACCGCCTGGGCCCAGGAAGAGACCCTGAGCTACCAGCTTCCGGATGCGCTGGAGAAGTTCTCCCAGGTCTTCTTGCTTGAGCGCACCAAAGCGGACGGCGCGCCGCCAGTACACCCGCTGTTCAGCGCGGTAGAAGCGCTGCTGGCGACACCGTTAACCCTGACCGATCTGGTGATCGCCAGGGCGATGGTTGAAATCCGCGAAGCGGTCGCGCGGGAGAAACGCCGCCGCGGCGAGCTGGGCTTTGACGATATGCTCAGCCGCCTGGATGACGCCCTGCGCGGGGAGAGCGGCGAAGCGCTGGCCAGCGCGATTCGCCAGCGCTTTCCGGTGGCGATGATCGACGAATTTCAGGATACCGACCCGCAGCAGTACCGCATCTTTCGCCGCATCTGGCGGCGTCAGGCGGACACTGCGCTGCTGCTGATTGGCGACCCAAAACAGGCTATCTACGCCTTCCGCGGCGCGGATATTTTCACCTATATGAAGGCGCGCGGGGACGTCACCGCCCACTATACGCTCGACACCAACTGGCGCTCCGCGCCGGGGATGGTTGACAGCGTCAATCGCCTGTTTAGTCTCAGCGATAATCCCTTTATGTTCCGTGAAATCCCGTTTATGCCGGTGAAGTCGGCCGATAAAAACCAGGGGCTGCGCTTTACCGTCGATGATGCTGCGGTACCGGCGATGAATATCTGGCTGATGTCGGGCGAGGCCGTGGGCGCGGGGGATTACCAGACGTTTATGGCTCAGCTCTGCGCGGCGCAAATCCGCGACTGGCTCAGTGCCGGCCAGCAGGGCAAGGCGCTGCTGTGGCGCGGTGAAAAAGCGGAGCCGGTGCGGGCTTCAGACATCACGGTACTGGTGCGTAATCGCCAGGAAGCGTCTTTAATCCGCGATGCCCTCCAGCTGCTGTCGATTCCTTCCGTGTATCTCTCCAATCGCGATAGCGTGTTTGAAACGCCGGAGGCGCAGGAGCTGCTGTGGCTGCTGCAGGCGGTGTTGGCACCTGAACGCGAAAATACGCTGCGCAGCGCGCTGGCGACGTCGATGTTTGGCCTTAACGCGCTGGATATCGAAAATCTCAATCACGACGAACGGGCGTGGGATGAGCTGGTTGAGGAGTTTAGTCGCTACCGGCAAGTCTGGCGGCAGCGGGGCGTCATGCCGATGCTCCGCGCGCTGATGAGCGCGCGGAGCATCGCTGAAAATCTGCTGGCGACCAACGGCGGCGAGCGGCGCCTGACCGATATTCTGCATATCAGCGAGCTCCTTCAGGAGGCGGCGAACCAGCTGGAGAGCGAACATGCGCTGGTGCGCTGGCTGGCGCAGCATATCGTCGAACCGGACAGCAACGCCTCCAGCCAGCAGATGCGGCTGGAAAGCGATAAGCATCTGGTGCAGATCGTCACCATCCATAAATCGAAAGGGCTGGAGTATCCGCTGGTCTGGCTGCCGTTTATCGCGCGGTTCCGTAAGCAGGATCAGGCGTTTTATCACGACAGAAGCTCCTTTGCCGCCGTTCTCGACCTGGGCCAGGATGAGGGCAGCATGGAGCTGGCGGAGGCCGAGCGTCTGGCCGAAGACTTACGTCTGCTTTACGTCGCGCTGACCCGCGCGGTCTGGCACTGTAGCCTTGGCGTGGCGCCGCTCAGCACCCGACGCAGCGACAAACCTGGCGCCAGCGATTTTCATCACAGCGCGCTGGGCCGTCTGCTGCAGGGCGGGGAAGCGATGGATGCCGCGGGGCTGATGGCGCGCCTGCAGGTGTTCTGCAGCGGGGACATTGCCCTGCAGCTGCCGGATATGGCGGCGCAGATGCCGTGGCAGGCTCCGCAGGCGGAGCTGCCGCCGCTTTCAGCCCGTATGCTTGAGCGGTCGGTGACCGATGACTGGCGGGTCACCAGCTATTCCGGCCTGCAGCAGAATGGACACAGCGTGGCGCAGGATCTTCTGCCGCGATTGGATGTCGATGCCGCTGGCGTCGGTAAGGTCGTGGAGGAGCCGCAGCTTACGCCGCACCAGTTCCCGCGCGGCGCGTCGCCGGGAACGTTTCTGCACAGTTTGTTCGAAGATCTCGATTTTACCCAGCCGATTCCCGCCGACTGGATGGCGGAAAAACTTCAGTTGAGCGGCTTCGAGGAAAAGTGGACCCCCGTGCTGACCACATGGCTCGACGGCGTACTGCGTACCCCTCTGCCTGGCGCGGGGATCGCCCTCAATCAGCTGAGCGAGCGCGATAAACAGGTGGAGATGGCGTTTTATCTCCCCATCGAACAGCCGCTGGATCCCCTGCGTCTGGATGCGCTGATTCGCCAGTATGATTCGCTCTCCGTGGATACCCCAACGCTCGATTTCCGCCAGGTGCGCGGGATGCTGAAAGGCTTTATCGACCTGGTGTTTCGCCACAACGGCCGCTACTACCTGCTGGATTACAAATCCAACTGGCTTGGGGAAAACCGCGAAGCTTATACCCAGGAGGCGATGAGGCAGGCAATGCGTTCGCATCGTTACGATTTGCAGTATCAGCTCTATAGCCTGGCGCTGCACCGCTATTTACGCCACCGTATGGCCGATTATGATTACGAACGCCATTTTGGCGGCGTTATTTATCTCTTTTTACGCGGCATGGACGGGCAGGAAGGCGGGCAGGGGATCTTCACCACCCGGCCGGCGCTGCCGCTGATTAACGGCCTCGATGCGCTGTTTGCCGGGGAAACCCTGGAGGTTGTGCTATGACCATGGATGAACTGTTGCAGCAGGCGGTTGAACAGCGCCTGCTGCGCCCGCTGGACGTCCAGTTTGCGCTCATGGTGGCGCAGGAGGCGCATCCGGCGGTGAAGCTGACTGCCGCAATTCTCAGTCGCGATGCCGGAGAGGGGCACGTCTGTCTGCCGATTTCACGTCTTGCCGACGATGAACTCCTGAGCGCAAAGACAACGGCTCTGAGTGAGCAAATCCTTGAACTGACCGGCGCTGCGGAGGGCTGGCTGCCCCTGCTGCTCGATTCGGAAGCGGTGAGCCGCGGTGAGCGGCCGACGCCGATGATCCTCTGCGGCGAACGGCTCTATCTCAACCGCATGTGGCGCAACGAATTAACCGTCGCGCGCTTCTTTAACGAAGCCAACCAGGTGCTGGAGGTAGATGAAACCCGGCTGGCCTCGACGCTCGACGCGCTGTTTCCGCCAGGGGATGAAATCGACTGGCAAAAGGTTGCTGCCGCGGTTGCTCTGACCCGACGGATTTCGGTGATCTCCGGCGGCCCCGGGACCGGTAAAACCACCACCGTCGCCAAACTGCTGGCGGCGTTGATTCAAACCAACACCAGCCCGCGCTGCCGTATTTGTCTGGCGGCGCCGACCGGTAAAGCCGCCGCGCGCCTGACTGAATCCCTCGGCGCTGCGCTGCGCCGCCTCCCTCTTACCGACGAACAAAAGGCGCTGGTGCCGACCGAAGCCAGCACCCTCCATCGCCTGTTGGGCGCGCAGCCGGGAAGCCAGCGGATGCGTTATCATGCCGGGAACCCGCTGCATCTTGACGTGCTGGTGGTCGATGAAGCCTCAATGATTGACCTGCCGATGATGTCGCGCCTGATCGAGGCGCTGCCTGAACACGGGCGGGTGATTTTCCTTGGCGACCGCGATCAGCTGGCTTCGGTAGAGGCCGGCGCGGTGCTGGGGGATATTTGCGCGTGGGTTAATGCAGGGTTCACCCCGGCGCGGGCGGCGCAGCTTGGCCGCTTGACCGGTCAGCCGGTGCCGGCAGGCGAAAGCGAGATTGCCGGCGCCCTGCGCGACAGCCTGTGCTTACTGCAAAAAAGCTACCGTTTTGGCCGCCACTCCGGTATCGGCCATCTGGCCTGGGCGGTGAACAGCGGTGAACGCCGCGCGGTCAGGGAGACGCTGCGTCAGTCGTTCGACGATATCGCCCTGCATCCGCTGAGCTCCACCGAGGAGTATGAAGCGATGCTCGTTCAGGCGCAGGCGGGTTACGGCCGTTTTCTGCAGCTGCTGCGTGAACGGGCCGAGCCCGCAGAGCTGATTGCCGCCTTTAGCGAGTTTCAGCTACTCTGCGCGCTGCGCGATGGTCCTTATGGCGTTAGCGGCGTGAACGAACAGCTGGAGCAGATGCTGAACCGCAAGCGGGCGATTGCTCTGCCGCGCCATTCGCGCTGGTATGAAGGACGGCCGGTGATGATCTCCCGCAACGACAGCGCGCTGGGGCTGTTTAACGGCGATATCGGTATTGCGCTGGAAAGAGGCGATGGCCTGCGCGTCTGGTTCCCGATGCCCGATGGCAGCATCAAGTCGGTTCAGCCAAGTCGTCTGCCGGAGCACGATACCGCCTGGGCGATGACGGTTCATAAATCGCAGGGGTCAGAGTTCGATCACGCGGCGCTGATCCTGCCTTCGCGCAGCGTGCCGCTGGTAACCCGCGAGCTGGTTTATACCGCTATTACGCGTGCGAAACGGCAGCTGTCGATTTATGCCGATGAGCAGGTGCTGACCCAGGCGGTTGTCGCGCGTACCGAACGCCGCAGCGGCCTGGGGGATATTTTTTCCGCCGGGTGAGAGCCCGGCGGCTATTAGGACACCAGTAAAAGCATCAGCCATAGCAGCGAGATGGAATTCATGGCGAGAAAATACTTTGCCGAGCCTTTGGGGATCGGAGGCGTTGAGACATTAACCACCACGATAATCACGGTTGAAATCACAAGGTTAATGATAGACAGGACAATGAAAACAAAGAAAATGAACAGCCCGGCTCCCAGGGCGCTTCCGGAAGCGCCGCCGCTGCCCATCATCATCAGCAGAACGAGTAACCAGGGATAAAGCGCAATAACGGTGACGATTAGCTTTATATTCTTCACAAACCAGTTTGGTGATTTCTGCATAATAAGTACACATCCTTTGTGTTTTGCAATGAAACGCTTAGAGATTAAATATCGGGAAAATTACCCACAGTAAAGAGATAGAGTTTATTGCCCAGAAATAACCGGCATTTACTTTTTCTCTGGTCGTGATAAATATATTAATTAGCATAATGAAAATTATGGAAATAATAAAATTAATGAATGACAGGGTGGCCAGCGCACAAGCAAATGCCGCGCCTGCGCTGAAAATCCGCCTGCGAGTTTATTCCTGACATTAAGAGAGACCAACACCATCAGCAGCCAGGGATATAAAGAGAGTAGTGTGGCAATTATTCGCCTGTAGCGAGGGGAACCGTTTTCAAAAAGGATCATTCAGACTGCTCTCCATGCTTATATTGCAACTCCGTTCTTAAGCTACTATAAGCGAGGCCAGCTATCAGGGGAATAGATTATAAATAATTGGGTTATTGGACGAGAGATAATTATCCCCGGTTACGGATGCGTTTCCGGGGATAATATTATCAGGCCAGGTCTGCCATCAGCACCTTGGAGCGGCGCTGATAGTTGTACATCTCTTTTTTGCTCTCCGGCAGCAGGTCGACGTCGACCGGCGTAAATCCGCGCTCCTGGAACCAGTGAATGCTGCGGGTTGTGAGCACAAACAGCTTGCTGAGGCCCATTTGCTTCGCCTGCGCGGCAATGCGTTCGAGCAGCACTTCGCCGCGCGATGAGCTGCGGTAATCCGGATGCACCGCCACGCAGGCCATTTCGCCGATCTTCTCTTCCGGGAAAGGATAGAGCGCGGCGCAGGCGATGGTGGTGTTGTCGCGCTGAATAATGGTGAATTTGTCGATTTCCATCTCCAGCTGTTCGCGCGAACGCCTGACCAGAATGCCCTGCTGCTCCAGCGGGCTAATCAGCTCGAGGATACCGCCGATATCGTTAATGGTGGCGCGGCGGATCTGCTCGGCGCTCTCCATCACTATCTGGGTACCGATACCGTCGCGTGAGAACAGCTCCTGCAGCAGGGTACCGTTTTCCTGATAGCTGATCAGGTGGCAGCGGCGCACGCCGCTGCGGCAGGCTTTTACCGCGCCGCGCAGGAAGCGCACCGTGCCGGAGCTGTAGTCTTCATCCGCTTCCATCTCTTCGACGCGCGCCTGGGCTTCGTTGGGGAACAGTTCGGGGACGATCTCGCCGTCCTGATTGTAAACCCCCTGCGATGAGCAGAAGCCAATCATCTTTTCAGCTTTCAGCTTAATCGCCAGCTGGGTGGCAATCTCTTCGGAGGTCAGGTTAAAGCTTTCGCCGGTGACCGACACCGCAACCGGGCCCATCAGCACGATCGCGCCGTTATCCAACTGGCGGTGAATCGCTTCTTCATCAATGCGGCGAATGCGCCCGCTGTGGCAGTAATCCACACCGTCGTCCACGCCTAACGGCTGCGCGATAATGAAATTGCCGCTGACCACGTTGATGTGAGCGCCCTGCAGCGGCGTGTTGTTGAGGCTCATCGACAGGCGAGCGGTAATTTCCAGCTGCAACATGCCCGCCGCCTGCTTAACCAGCTCGAGCGTTTTAGCGTCAGTCACTCGGGTTTGTTTGTGATAAACCGGCTCATGGCGATGTTCGGCCAGATTGGCGTCAATCTGCGGACGAGCGCCATAGACCACCACCAGGCGAATGCCCAAACTGTGAAGCAGACCAATGTCGTTGACAATACTAGAGAAATTATCATGCTCAATGGCTTCTCCGCCCAGCATGATGACAAACGTTTTACCCCGATGGGCGTTAATATAGGGAACAGAATGGCGGAATCCCTCTACCAGTTCGGTGCGACGTTCCTTCACCATGACACAACCTCAATGCATGATTATTCGTAATTAATGTATTTTTATTCTGTTTTGTCGGCAAACGCAAGCCCCAATTTTGGGCGGAGCCAGGAAAAAGGTGTGAGCCAAATCAGGGTGTCAAAGATTGTTTACCCTTTTATAGATGACAGGTTATACGCCTTTCGTTAAAGTTTCCGGTCAATCTGTTTGTTTTCAATACGAATGATTTCTTACTGCTTGGGAGTGGCATGTCGGGATACAAGTCAGGATTAAGCCGCCGCCGTTTTTTACAAGGGGCGGGCGCCATGTGGTTAATGAGTGTGAGCCCGGTTGGCCTGGCTGCCGCGGCGCAGGTGGTTGCCGTACGCGTCTGGCCATCGTCGACCTACACCCGCGTGACCGTGGAGTCCAACCATATCCTGAAATATCGGCAGTTTGCGCTCAGCAATCCTGAACGTCTGGTGGTGGATCTGGAAGGAGTTAATCTCAATTCCGTACTTAAAGGCATGGGGGGGCAGATTCGCGGCGACGACCCCTATATTCAATCCGCCCGCGTGGGGCAGTTCGATCCGCAAACCGTACGCATGGTGTTTGAGCTAAAACAGAACGTGAAACCGCAGCTGTTCGCGCTGGCTCCGGTCGCCGGGTTTAAAGAGCGTCTGGTTATGGACCTCTATCCCGCTAACGCCACCGACGTGCAGGATCCGCTGCTGGCGCTGCTTGAGGATTACAACAAAGGCGATCTTCAGCGGCAGGTTCCGCCAGCGGAGAGCGGGCCTAAACCGGGTAAAGCCGGGCGCGATCGGCCCATTGTTATCATGCTCGATCCCGGCCACGGCGGCGAAGACTCCGGCGCGGTGGGGAAATACCGCACCCGCGAGAAAGACGTGGTGTTGCAGATTGCCCGACGGCTGCGCGCGCTGATCGAGAAAGAGGGCAATATGAAGGTCTATATGACCCGCAACGAGGACGTTTTTATCCCGCTGAAGGTCCGCGTCGCCAAGGCGCAGAAGCAGCGCGCCGACCTGTTTGTCTCTATTCACGCCGATGCCTTTACCAGCCGTCAGCCCAGCGGATCGTCGGTGTTTGCCCTGTCAACCAAAGGGGCCACCAGTACCGCGGCTAAGTATCTGGCGCAGACCCAGAACGCCTCGGATCTGATCGGCGGCGTCAGCAAAAGCGGCGACCGCTACGTCGACCACACGATGTTCGACATGGTGCAGTCGCTGACCATCGCCGACAGCCTGAAGTTCGGCAAGGCGGTGCTGGAAAAGATGGGCAACATTAATAACCTGCACAAGAACCGGGTTGAGCAGGCGGGCTTCGCAGTGCTGAAGGCGCCGGATATTCCATCGATTCTGGTGGAAACCGCGTTTATCAGTAACGTCGAAGAAGAGCGTAAATTGAAAACGGCGAAATTCCAGCAGGAAGTAGCAGAGTCGATTCTGGCAGGGATTAAAGCCTACTTCGCCGACGGCGCGACGCTGGCAAGGCGAGGGTAACGCAACAGGAAAAGGACATGGCTCTACTGAAGAGCGCCCACGGCGGCAATATCCGCGAGGCCGCCGCGCTGTTGGGCATCTGTGCGGAACAGCTGCTGGATTTTAGCGCCAATATCAATCCGCTGGGGATGCCGGAAAGCTTAAAGCACGCCATCATCGACAATATGGCCTGCGCCGAACGCTATCCTGACGTTGAGTATCAGCAGCTGCACCTCGCGCTGGCGGAACACCATCAGATCCCCGACTCATGGATCCTCGCCGGAAACGGCGAAACTGAAGCGATCTTTACGCTGGTTCAGGGTCTCAAGCCGCGCCAGGCGATGATCGTCACTCCGGGCTTTGCCGAATACCGCCGGGCGCTGCAGTCGGTGGACTGCGCGGTACGGGAATTTCTGCTGTGTGAAGAGGATGGCTGGCAGCTCACCGGGGCGATTCTTGACGCTCTGACGCCGGATCTGGACTGTTTGTTTCTCTGCACCCCGAACAACCCAACCGGTCTGCTGCCCGAGCGCCGTCTGCTGGAGATGATTGCTGAACGCTGTAAGTCGCTGGGAATCGCCCTGATTCTCGATGAAGCATTTATCGATTTTATCCCCGATGAGCCGGGGTTTATTCCGCTACTGAGCCGCAACCCGCACGTGTGGGTGCTGCGTTCGCTGACTAAGTTTTATGCCATTCCCGGCCTGCGTCTGGGGTATCTGGTCAATGGCGATGCGCGAGCGGTGGCGAGAATGCGCGAGCGTCAGATGCCGTGGTCAATCAACGCTTTTGCCGCGCTGGCCGGGGAAATTATTCTCCAGGATAGCGTCTATCAGCAGAAAACCTGGCAGTGGCTGGCGGAAGAGGGGCAGCGCTTTTACCATCAGCTGCGCCACGTTCCCGGTCTGACGGTCTATCCCGGGCAGGCCAACTATCTGTTTCTGCGCTGCGACGTGCCGGATCTGGATCTGCAATACGTGATGCTGCAACGGCGCATCCTGATCCGCAGCTGCGCTAACTACCCCGGGCTCGACGGACGCTACTTCCGCGTCGCGATCCGCAGCCAGCAGGAGAATACGCAGCTGCTAACGGCTTTCAGGCGGGTTTTTAACGGGTAGATGTTCCGGGCGTCTGCCGCCATTGTTCGTCTGCGTTCTTCCCGGTGGCGCTGCGCTGACCGGGCTACGGGTTTACAGCCGTCTGCGGTCCGGTAGCCCAGGTAAGGCGCGCAGCGCCGCAACCCGGGGAATGCGCCGGGATTAATGCATCGGTGCGGCTTATCCCCGCCTCGCTCTGCGCTTAGCCGGGCTACGGATTCATAGCCGTCTGCGGACCGGTAGCCCGGACAGGCGCGCAGCGCCGCCTCCGGGGAGGTATGGCTGCTGTAGCGTTAGCGCAGCTCGACGCCGCCCTGCACCATGCGCAGCAGATGCTGCCGGGGCCAGAGCTCGCTAAGCCTCGTTTCCTGCAGCCGCCGCTGCAAATACTCAATATCGTGACGCTGGCGGTCGAGCATCAGGCCGACCACGCTGCCGCTGTGCGCCACGTTAATGCCGTATAAATCGCACTCTTCCACCAGCCCCCGCAGCGTATCAAAACCCGGCTTCGGCAGCAGATGCTGGCTGGCGATGGCGCTCAGCGTCGCCGCCTCGCCCATCCGTCGAGGATCGTCGGTCTGGCAGGCCTGCTGAACTTTCTCCCAGGCCTGATGCAGCGTGGCGGAATGGGCATGCAGCTTTTCGAGCCGGGGAAGGCGGTGGTAATCGGTGGTCAGCAGCGTGGCGGGGCTTTCCAGTACCAGCAGATCGAGCTGAGGCTGGCAGCCGCAGGCAATTTGCGTGGCGGCGGTGTTGTGGTCGAATAGCGTCAGCTGGCGGAACAGGGTGCTGTCGGTGGGTTCCAGGGAAACGCAGAGCCGGGCGAGGGTGGCTTCATCCAGCGGATGGCCGAGATGATGCGCGGTGGCCACCGCCGTCGCGGCGATATCCGCGGTGCTGCTGGCCATCCCCTTGGCGACCGGAATCGTAGAGCAAATATCGATCCGAATTTCTTTGCTCAGCGCTGGCGGATAGCGCCAGTAGCTCAGCAGCCGGTCAACCATCGCCCGCGACAGCGGGCGTTCATCCGCGCGAGGCGAACCGTAGTCCACCTCGACGGTGCTGTACCAGTCAACGGGGCAGGAGACCAGCTTCTCGCTGCCGAGGATCCAGCCCTGGATAAGTTCCCCACAGGAGGCGGGGCATTGTGCTACGGCCACGTATTCACCTTTTTACCCGTTATACTTCAAGCTACAGGAGCGTTGGCTGCTCTCATTCACCCCAGTCACTTACTTATGTAAGCTCCTGGGGACTATGAGGGACATCCCTGTCCCTCACTAAAGCCAGCCTTTGGCTGTTCAAATTCGTTCCAGACGAATTTGTCACTCGTTTGCCGCGTTACTCGGCCTGCGGCCTCGCCCCTACGGGGCCAGCGCAAGCGCTGTTCAAAGCACAAGTGCTTTGTCCTGTAACTTGAATTATTTAGGGTAAAGTTTCAGAATTTTAAGCGCATAGTGTCATGCCGATCCCGCTATTACCATGATTCACCGCAACTTGCCGGACGGCGAGCTCAGGCTGAAACGGTTAATGTCTGCGCTTCGGGAAGCGCGAGGCGCATCACGTCGCGGGCAATCATCAGCTCTTCATTGGTATTGATGACCGCCACTTTGACCAGCGCATGTTCGGCCTGAATAAAGGTGGCGTTGTGCTGGTTTTTCTCTTCATCGACCGACAGCCCGAGGAAATTCAGGTTATGGCAGATGGCGCTCCTGGCACGGGCCGAGTTTTCGCCGATGCCGCCGGTAAAGATTAGCGCATCAATTCCACCCATCTGCATGATATAGCTGCCGATGGTGGCGCGAATACGCTCGGCAAATAGCGCCAGCGCCAGGGCCGCCCGACGATTACCGCCGTCCGCCGCCTGTTCGACATCGCGATAATCGTGTGAGACGCCGGAAACCCCCAACAGGCCGGATTCGTTATTCAGCAGCTGATTCAGCTGCTCCGGCGTTTGCCCCTCATGCAGCGCCAGCCACGGTAAAATCGACGGATCGATATCACCGCTGCGGGTGCCCATCATCACCCCGGACTGCGGCGTAAAGCCCATTGAGGTGTTCACCGAACGCCCGCCTTTAATGGCGCAAACGCTGCTGCCGTTGCCGAGATGGCAGCAAACCACGCGCAGAGCGCTCAGCGGCACGCCCAGCTTTTCCGCCAGCGTCGCGCTGACGTACTTATGGCTGGTGCCGTGGAAGCCGTAGCGGCGAATGCCCAGCTCGCTGTAGTAGCGCCACGGCAGCGGATAGATAAACGCGCGCTCGTCCAGCGTCTGGTGAAAAGCGGTATCAAACACCGCTACCGACGGCGTATCGGGCAGCAGCTGGCGGAAGACTTTGATTCCCAGGGCGTTAACCGGGTTATGCAGCGGAGCCAGCTCGGCCAGACGCTCGATTTCCGCTAAGCTTTCATCGGTCACCGGCGTCGAATCTTTAAAGCGCTCGCCGCCGTGCGCCACGCGGTGGCCGACGCCGTCAATATCCTGCAAACTCTCAATAATGCGGTAGCCGAGGAGCTTTTCCAGCAGCAGCGTGACGGCTTCGCGATGATCGGCGATCGGCGCCGATTCCCGCCATTTCTGCGCCGGCGTTTTGAGGGTCACCTGGGCGTTTGCCATACCGATACGTTCAATCAATCCCTGGCAGAGCGTCTCGCCCTGCGGCATCTCCAGCAGCTGGAATTTTAACGATGAGCTGCCGGCGTTGATGGCCATTATTTTGTAAGACATAGGGGTTCCTTCGAATTCAGAAAATCCAGCACCGCGTCGAGTCCCGAATTGTTCAACGCGCTGGTAACAAAAATCCGCCCGGCGCCAGCCTGCGTAAGCCACTCCGCGATGAGCGATATCCGCTGCGGGTCGGCGAGGTCGGCTTTGGTGACCAGGCCAATCGTCGGGCGATTCATCGGGGCGGTAAACCCAGGCGAAAACGGCGACCACTGGGCGTCGGCGTTCAGTACCAGGGCGATAACGTCAGCCTCGCAGGCGCTGGTCAGTAGAGCGCTATACAGGCAGCGGTTCTCCAGATACTCCCCCGGCGTATCGATGGCCATCGGCGACCATTCGATAGCCTGGGTTTTCTTATAATGGAGCGCTTCACCGCGCAGGCTTTGCGTTAGCGAGGTTTTGCCGCACTGGCTGGGGCCGATAAACATCAGGCGCTTCATTGCGCTACGTCCGGGTGATTGCGCAGGTGGTGAACTGCATCATCTCGCCCAGAGTACGCGTCACCTGCTTGAGGGCATATTCCACGGCGGAAACGTCGCCGGTCAGCACCACGGCCCCGGTAAAACGGTCGAGAAAACCGATCTCCACCGCGCCGGATTTGGTGGCGATATCACAGGCGATAATCGACGCCTCGCTGGGGGTAATGGTGAGGATGCCAATGGCGGAAACCGCATCCTGCAGACCGAGCTTCTTAAAGAGATCTTTTCCGGGATTGGCAATCAGGTGCGCGAGGGTGACCTGTTTCCCCGGCACGTACTCCTGAATCATGCGATCCGTTGTCGGCTGTCTTTCCATTATCCCTCCACCATCTGTCGCCACATCGCTTCATGCGGGCGCGGGATCACTGAACGATAAACCAGTAGCCCTTTTTCGCCCGCGCTTTCGCTGGCCACCGTGACCGCGTTATTGACGTCGGATACGTCGCCCGCCACCACCATGTAACATTTACCGCCGATGCCGAAGGCCATATGCACCCGCACCAGGGTGACGTTTGAGCCTTTCACCGCCCGATCGGCGGCGCTGATGCAGGCCGCAACGCTCCAGGTTTCAACGATGCCGACTGCCTGGCGCTTATCTACGCTGTTCAGGCCGCTGATGGCCGGAAGTACGCTGGGATGAATATTCGCCAGCACCAGGCTGTCAACGAGCATTTCGCCGGCCTGCGACGCGCCAGTTTCAATGGCCTGCTGGATAGCGCCGATATCTCCGCCGAGCATCAGCAAAAACTTACCCGGGCAGATAGTCTTGCTGACCAGCAGATTGACGCTGGCGCTTTTCAGCATCGCATCGCCGAGCTCCATTCCTTTGGCAATGCTGGTGAGTTCTAAAATTCCTATAGCCTGAGACATGGTTAACCTCTTACCACCGTGATGGCCTGTTCGCTGATGGTCGCAACCACGCCGTCGATGCTGGCGTGAATCGGCGCGCCTAATACGCCTGCCGGGATATCGGCAACGCATTGCCCGCGCGTAACGCGTTCTCCTACCGCAACGTTGGCTACCGCGCTGGCGCCGATATGCTGGCGCAGCGGCAACGTCACGGTTGCGACCGCCGGTTCGTCTTCCACCAGCGGCGCCTCCTGATACCAGGGGCTTAGCCCCAGTTTGGCGATCAGCCGCTTCACCGGCACCAGGCGATATTTCGCCATCTCATCTGCCGGATAGAGCGGCCCTTCGTAGCGCTGGTTTTGCGCCCGCAGCTCGCGTTTGAGCATGCGGTTGATGCGCATCGGCGAGATCCCCACCGGGCAGGCCACGCTTTCGCAGACGTTGCACTCTGAGCAGGTGAGGGCGCTCAGCAGCAGCTGCGGCGTGGCGGCCTGATGAAAGTTCACCGCCCGTACCAGCAGGTGCGGAGAGAGTTCGTGGCCGATCAGATGCCGCGGGCAGAGATCGGTACAGAGTCGGCACTGTTCGCAGACGGTGCGGGCCACGGAAAGCACCGTGCGCTCATCCTGCATCCGTCGCTGAATAAGCGAATGGCTTTTCGGCAGCACCAGCAGGCCGCCGGTGGTTTTGGTCACCGGGCTATCGAGAGAGGTAATCAGGCCGCCCATCATCGGGCCGCCGTTAATAAAACCGGGGTCGTCGACCGTCGCGCCGCCCGCCAGCGCCAGCACTTCGCGCAGCGACATGCCGATGGGGACGGTGACGGTCAGCGGCCTGGCGACCGCGCCGTTAACGGTCAGCGTCCGGCGGGTCACCGCAAACTGCTGCTCGACCGCGCGGGCCATGTTGAGCACCGTTTGCACGTTATTCACCACGACCCCGACGCTGGCCGGCAGCGCGGCGGGCGCGACCCGGCGACCGGTCGCCAGCCAGATAGTCAGCACCTCATCGCCTGCGGGATAGACATCGGGCAGAATATGCAGGCGAATACCGGCAGGCAGCAGCGGGGTGAGCGCATCGATAGCCCGGCGGTATTTCTCTTTCAGGGCAATCACCCCTTCGCGCGCGCCGGTTGCCGTCATTGCGTATCGTACGCCGCGGACAAGACGCGCAGCCTGCTGCCACATCAGCTGCTGGTCGACCTTGAGCATCGGTTCGCACTCGGCTGCGTTCACCAGAAAAATCTCTACCTGCGCCTGCAGCTTCACGTGGGCGGGAAAACCCGCGCCCCCCGCGCCGACCACGCCCGCTGCGCGAACGCGCTCACGGATGTCATCAGCGCTCAGGGCCATTTCAACAGCGTTGACGGCGTGACTCATAGCAGTTCCTCCAGCAGTTCCCGAATCTCCTCGGCGCTGGCTGGGCGAGGATTGGTGCGTAGCGTGACGTCAGCCAGCGCGGCCTGCACCATCGCCGGAATGCGCGCTGAAAATGTGGATCGTCCCTCTTTCAACGCCACCGCCAGCGAAGGCAGCGCGCAGCGCTGCTTGAGCCGTTCGATTTGCTGGATCAGGGCATTGATCGCCGTAACGTCGTTGGCCTCTGGCGGGCAAAATCCACAGGCTTTTGCCAACCGTGCGTAGCGTTTGGCAGCACGGGGAACAGCGGCGTTAAAGCGGATAACCGTGGTTAACAGCAGCGCGTTGGCAAGACCGTGCGGGAGATGAAACTGTCCGCCAAGCTGGTGCGCGATGGCGTGGTTAAGCCCCAGTCCCGCCTGGCTGAAGGCCATCCCGGCAAGGGTTGAGGCGTTGTGCATTTTCCCGCGCGTCGCCACGCAGTCGCCTTTTTCCACCGCGGTGGGCAGATACTGAAACACCAGTTTGGCGGCTTTTTCCGCTAGCGCGTCGGTAAAGTCGCTGGCGTGCGGAGAGACCCACGCCTCCAGCGCGTGGGTCAGTACGTCCATGCCGGTGTTGGCCGTAATCTGCGGCGGCACGCTGACCACCAGCTCCGGGTCAAGGATCGCCATATCGGGATAGAGCGCGTTGTTAAACAGCGGATACTTGATGCCTTTATCCGGGTCACTAATCACGCAGGCGCTGGTCACTTCCGAACCGGTGCCGCTGGTGGTCGGTATCGCCACGCAGGTTTCGATATTGATGCCGCTCTGCTGGCTGAACCAGACGATAGCCTTCGCCGCATCCATCGCCGAGCCGCCGCCGAAGCCGATAACCACTTGTGGCTGCAGAGCCTGCATTTGCGCAATGCCCTGCGCCACGGTGCGGATGGTGGGGTCCGGGGTTATCTCGCTAAAGACGCTGATGCGGTTATCAGCGGGTAATGCGTTGCGCAGGGTCTCCAGCAGCGGCGAGCGCGCAAGAAAGCCATCGCAGATGATCCAGATGTGCTTGTTGGTAAAGCGCCTGAGCGCCGCCAGGCTACCCTGACCGCTGTACAACCGCGTTTGTAGTGAGAAAGTCTTCATCGCGACCTCGGTTAGCGAATGGAAAAGCCGTTGGTCAGCACGCAGCGACGGGAGCGGGCAAAGGTGCGCGCCGAGGTCGTCCCTTCGCCGGTCGGCGTGGCAATGGTAAAGGTGGTAAAGCCTTCACCGCCGACGCCGATCCCGGCATAAGAGGGGCCGTTCTTGACGAAAATCGAGGTTTGCAGGGTGCGGGCTGCGAGGTTCAGGCGAGACACATTTTGCGAGTGCATAATGGCGGTATGATGCAGTCCCTCTTCAACCTTCAGCGCCAGGGCCAGCGCGCTATCGAAATCGTTGACTTTCACTATCGGCAGCATCGGCATCAGCTGTTCGCTGGTGACCCACGGGTCGTCGGCGTTGACGATAGCGATCAGCAAGCGCGGCGCTTTCGCCGGAACGGCGATCCCGGCTGCTTCCAGCAGCGCCGATGGGCTTTTTCCGACCAGCTTCTTATTGGCCTGGCCTTCCGGCAGGCAGGCGGCGCGGAGCTTGTCGGTATCGGCCGGGCTTAGCAACAGCGCGCCGAAGGTTTGCATTTGCTGCACCAGACGTTCAGCGACGCTCTCCACCACAATCAGGCTTTTCTCGGCAATGCAGGGCAGGTTGTAATCGAACGAGGCGCCGTTGATGATATCCTCCGCCGCTTTGACCAGGTCAGCGGTTTCATCAACGATGCAGGGGGGGTTGCCCGCGCCAGCACCAATCACTTTTTTACCGCTCTTCATGCCCATCGCCACAATGCCGGGGCCGCCGGTAATAGCGAGGACCGCAATGCGCGGATGGGCCATCATCTGTTGGGTCGCTTCAAACGTCGGTTCCGCCACGGTGACCACCAGGTTGCGGATGCCGCAGCAGCGGAAGGCAATCTCTTCAATCAGGCTGATGAGCTTGAGTGAGACCTTTTTCGCTCCCGGATGCGGGCTGAAGTAGACGCTGTTGCCCGCCGCCAGCATGCTGATGCTGTTGTTGATGATGGTCTCCGTTGGGTTGGTGCTCGGTGCGACCGACCCGATTACGCCAAACGGCGAATACTCAAACAGCACCATACCGCCGTCGCCGGTCAGCGCGGTGGTGGTGAGATCTTCCACGCCGGGGGTGTTGTCCAGCGCAGCCTTGTTTTTCAGGTATTTATCTTCTTTGTTGCCCATTCCCGTTTCATTGGCGCTCTCTTCCGCCAGCGCGGTCAGCAGCGGCGTCAGCTCCTGACGTATCGCGCTGATGATGGCGCTGCGGGTTTTCAACGGGCACTGCTGATAACGTAAGAACGCCTGGTGCGCGGCGTCGATGGCCTCGCTGACGGACTGGAAAATCCCTTTGCCCTGCGGCTGGATCGGCGTTTGCGCTGGCGTGGTTAATTGCTCGCTAAGAATGGTGCGAATAAGGGTTTCGAGTTCAGAAGTATTCATTGATGAGTTCCCACATTAATGGCCGCGATGGCGGCCAGTGCTATGTCCATGTCCTGCTCAACGCTGCCGCCGCTGATGCCAAGACCCCCGATTAATAAGCCGTCGCGCCACAGGGCGTAACCACCGCCAAAGGTGACCACTTTTCCCTGTAAATGCGTTTCGAGGCCATAAAGCGCGGCGCCCGGCTGAACTACATCGCTCAGCTCATGGGTCGCCGTTTTCATCGCCACCGCGGTCCAGGCCTTTTTCGGCGCCAGTTCGCTGCTGACCAGCAGGGCGTCCGGCATCCGCCAGGTCACGGTCTCGGTACCGTGGGCATCAACGATGCTGATCACCACCGGCACCTGTAGCCGCTGCGCGCGCTCGACGGCGGCGCGGGTGAGCTGGTGTAGATCGTGGAATGAGAGGGCCACGGGCGTCGTCTCCTTACTGCGGCTCGGCTGGCTGGCGGCCAGATAGCGCCGGCTTATTTCTCGGATAAGGTTGTTCTGGTGCGCGTCGCTATCTTCGGCGCGGGCTAGGGCGTACAGGCAGTCTGATAAGCGATTGATGTAGCGCATCAGCACCTGGCGCACATTGACTTCCGCCGCCAGCTCCACCAGGCGGCGTTCGGCCCGGCGGGCCAGCGTACGGGCAAAATGCAGGCGGCTCGCAGCTTCGCAGCGGCCGGGTAAAATAAAGCTGTGCAGCGGTTCGACGCGGGCCATGGCCCGATCGATGGCGGCTTCCAGGGCGGAAATTTCTTCGCTGCTGATGTAGCGCTGTTTGGGCGACGGCCGTTCGCTGTCGCTGGCCAGTTCCGCGCTAAACCAGAAAATTTGCTGCTGGATGGCCTCGAGCAGGGCGCGGTGATTTTCATCCGCGGCGGCGCAGGCGCACAGGCTCAGCGCGGCATTCAGCTCGTCCAGCGTGCCGTAGGCTTCAACCCGCGGATGGGTTTTACTCACCCGCTGGCCGGTAAAGAGTGAGGTGGTGCCAGCGTCGCCCGTTCGGGTATAAATCGCCATATTCGCTCCTTAACGTGAAAGCGTATCGACAATGCCGACGACGGCGAGGTCGATGGCCTCGTTTGGCCCGGAAAAAACGTGCCTGGCGCTGGAGCCGCCGCTGAGCAGAACCAGCTCGCCGATCCCCGCGCCGACGGAATCCACGGCGACTTCATCGCCGGAGGTGGGCGAGGCGGGAAGTTCGCCATCGGCGCTGACCCTCCGCACAAGCAGCAGCTTTTTCCCGACCAGGGAAGGCGATTTTTGCGTGGAGACAACCGCGCCCGTGACTCGTGCCAGATGCATGATTTACTCCTGCTTAATTAATTGAATATTCCGCGCGCGCGCCGCGTCGCGCGCCAGGGCGGTCACGAGGCATTTGCGCTGAATAACCAGACGCCCGTGACCTAGCGGCGCGACGTCGCGATAGCTGAGCACCGAACCGGCGTGTAAAACCAGCGGCAGCCCGCGTTCGTCGGCAAAGGTCAGCGGCAGGCGAGCCAGTTTTTTAACCGGGATAACCGGCAGCAGCTGGCCGTGCAGGGTGAGCTGCACGCGGATGCCGAAAGCCAGCGCATCGTGAATGTTGCGGGCGGCGGCATCGTCGGTGTCCGCCTCCGCCAACTGGTTCAGCAGCGGCAGGTCGACGAGCAGGATGCGCAGCGACGCGTGCTGGCAGAACAGACTCCGGCAGTCGGCATCACGCAGTTGCGCAACGCTCAGCGTCGCCGTGCTTTCGGCACGCCGCTGCAGCCGGGAGACGATCGTCTCCACAATGCGCTGCAGAAGTTCAGTGTTCATCGCGGGCCTACCAGCCGGGCAAAGACCTGCGGGCTATCGGCCCCGGCGGCGTTAGCCTCATCGGTATCAATATGCATTTCGAGGCGCATGTCCGGCGAAACGCGAACCGCCACGTTGTTGAAGATCAGCCCGCGCTCGTCGCCTTCAATGGCCACCGAAACTCTGTCGCCGTGGGCGACCCGCAGGATCAGCGCATCGAGCGGCGACATATGAATATGCCGCTGCGCGACGATAACCCCTGACGCCAGCTCCAGCTCGCCAAAAGGGCTGACCAGGCGGATGCCCGGCGTGCCCTTGAGGTTGCCGGACATTCTCAGCGGCGCCGCAACGCCCAGGGTTCTGGCATCGGTACGTGAGATTTCCACCTGGCTTACCGAGCGCAGCGGGCCGAGCAGGCGTACATTTTTCAGTTGCCCCTTCGGCCCCACCAGGGTGACGGTTTGCTCCGCGGCATACTGTCCCGGCTGCAGCAGCGCTTTTTTCTCGCTGATGGGATGGCCGGGGAACAGGCGTTCGTAATCCGCCGCGGACAGGTGGATATGACGATTTGAAACCCCCAGCGGGATGGGCCGTAGCCGCATCTCGTCGAGAACTTTACTGACCGTTGATTCCAGAAGCTGTTTATCCATTACGCCTCACCTCGCTTGCCGGGGTGAATGCAAAGCGAGCGCGGCTCGCCCTTCTGGCGCGGACATTTCGGGTCCAGACACAGGTTGCAGCTAACCAGACCCTGTTCCTGCGGGAGCGCTTCGGAAACCCTATCTGCCGTCTCTGACGCTTCAGGCTCAGGTTGCATGACGGAGAGAGGGGGCGTCTGCGTGCGCAGGATCCCTTCTCCTGGCCTGGCGATGACTTTGTGGGCCACCAGGCCATTTCGCTGTTCGGCAAACTGCGCACCGGTGGTGATAGCCGCCTGCACGGAGGCCACATCACCGGTAATTTTAATCACCGTCCAGCCTGAACCATTGGTCTTTTCGAGGGCGACCAGCGTGATAGAAGCGGATTTCGCCATGATATCGGCGCAGCTAATAGCCAGTGCCAGACCACAAACTTCAAGTAATCCCAGTGATTGCTTCACGCGGTGCTCCTTATTCGCCATCAATCAGGCTGATTTCGGTAAAATGGCCTCAACGTCGCTGTGCGGACGCGGGATCACGTGGCAGGATTTCACTTCACCCACTACGCTTGCCGCCGCGCTGCCCGCGTCCACCGCCGCTTTGACCGCGCCGACGTCGCCGCGAACCATCACGGTCACCAGACCAGAGCCAATTTTTTCGTAGCCAACCAGCTGCACGTTGGCGGATTTCACCATGGCGTCGGCGGCTTCAATAGCGCCCACCAACCCTTTTGTTTCAACCAGTCCCAGTGCGTTATTCATCCTGCTGTTCTCCTGTTGCTTAGCGATTCAGGTCCCGGAAAGGGACCCCTTTGACCAGCCGTGCCGCGTTATTACCGGTGTTGCGATAGGCCTGACTGTCCTGATGATGCATCAGCGTAAAAAGCGGCGCCGATGCGGGTAAATTCTTGTAGTGCACGACCAGCGTATGGCGGTCGCAGGCGATGCCCACCAGCAGCGGCGAACTGCGCGCCGCCTGCCAGGCGCTGTCCACGACCTCTCCGGCCGGCTGATGCTGGAGCAGGAAAGGGATGCCTTCCTCTTCAATGCCCAGCAACACTTCGCGCCACAGGCCGTCGCAGCCGTCGATGGCGGTAATGACGATGGCCGGGGCGCTGTGCTTACTGTCCATGCGCAAACTCCTTATGCCAGGAGAGAATCAGCCCGGTGGCCACCGCGTTTCTCGGGCCTTCGCTGCCGCGAATATTTCCCCGCCCGGCAACCAGGCGGTAGTGCGCCAGCGCATCGGTGACCAGCTGCGGGACTTCGAAATCCAGCGACGAGCCGCCGACCAACACCACGAACGGAATATCGCGAATGTTGCCGGTCGGGCTGACCTGACGCAGCGCGCGCAGGGCGTTGGTGACAAAGACCCGCTCTTTGGCGCTGCGGCGAATGGCGCGTACTTTTTCCAGTGCTAAGTCGCCGGGTAGCGGCACCAGTTCCTCCGGTTTCACCACGCAGACACGAGCGAATACAGCGGGAGGCAGCGGCGTGGAGAAGAACTGCACGCTGCCGTCCTCGTGGCGCAAATGGAACAGGCTTTCGACCTTAGCCAGCGGGTATTTCTTGATCTCTTCCGCCAGATAGCGGTCTTCCAGCCCCAGCTCGCGGGCAATGATCATCGTCACCATATCGCCTGCTCCGGCGAGGTGGGTGGCGATGATTTCGCCTTTAGGGTTGATGATGGAGGCATCGGTGGAGCCTGCGCCGAGGTCGAGGATCGCCAGCGGTCGGGTGGTGCCCGGCGTGGTCAGCGCGCCCAGGATGGCGGCTTCGGCCTCGGCGCCGCCGATCTGCACGTCGATATTAAGCTTCTGCTCGATCTCGCGGGCGATCATCGCCATCTGCAGGCGATCCGATTTCACCATCGAAGCGATGCCGACGGCCTGCTCCAGCGAGAACTCCCCGGCCAGACCGCCGGTGACGCTCACCGGTACCGAGGTATCAACGGCCAGCAGGTCCTGGATGAATATTTCGCTACTCGGCTTGTTGGTCAGCTCGGCCATGGTCTGGCGCACGTGTTCCAGCATGCCGCCGATATTGGTGCCAGCCTCGCCGGTGACGTTATCGAGCCTGCCGCAGCCGTCGACCGCTTTCATGATGGCCTCGGCGCCGGTGGCGACATCTACGCGCACGCTGCGCCCCTGGGCCAGCAGCGCCAGGTTACCGGCGGGGATCGCCCGCGCTTTGACATCGCCGGATGGCGTTTTGACCACCACGGCGGAACGGTTGCCAATCAGCGCGCGGGCCATCGGGACGATGTTTTTCGTCTCCTCCGGGTTGAGGTTGAATACGGTAGCGATGCCGTAAGGGTTGGAGAGGGTTTCGATAACCTTCCCCGGAACGGCGACTTCAATCGCCGCCAGCATCCCCAGCGGAATGCGGTCGATGTACAGCACTTCGTCAACGATTGGCAGCGGTTTTTCCAGCCGGTTGCTGACCAGCACGCCGTCGTCGCGCTGCAAAATGACGCCGGTAATCTGATACCCGGCGCGCAGGGAGGCGTTGATAACGTTCGCGATATCGGCAAAATCGAAGGTCGATGACACCACCAGGACATAGGGGGCGTCCGCCGGGCGGGTTAACAGCTCCTGCGGCGTAATAGTGATGCCAACGCCAAGCCCCACGCCGCCGGGCGTTTTCGGGTTATGACCGATCATGGTCGATTCGGTGATGATGGTTTCGGTAATGGTTTCCATCGCCACATCGCCAATCACCGGCGTGGCTTCGTTAATGCGGATGAGCGAAATATCGCTGACATTGATCCCCGCGCGCTTTGCAACGAGAGCGAGGGCCTCCTGAATGCCGAACACGTTACGCAACGTGCCTTTGATCCCGGTGGTTTCCGCTAGCGCGCTATGTGTAATCGTCAGCGCGCCGGCCGCATCCAGAGTCGCCAGGGCGACTTCCGTTGATGAGTTGCCGATATCAATGCCAGCTATATATCGCATTGTTTACCCCTAAAGTTAATCGTCGCCTTTAAGTTTCTTACGCTCGACGTACAGCGTGGCCGCTTCGCGAACGAAAGCGGCGCAAATCTTCGCCTGATAGCGGCTTTCGAGATCGTCGGCGATCGCCAGCAGCTCCTCTTTCGTCGAGCGATAGGGGCGGAGGGCGTTGTAGATTTCAAGAATGCGATCGTCCGGTACCGCGGTCAGCTCGGCGGCGCGTTCGAAGTTCATCGCCAGCCGGTCGCGGCCCGCGTCTTTGGCGATAGACGCCTGTAAGCGCAGGGTTTCCGGGGTGATACGCATATCCTGGGCGGTGACTTTGTTGCTCAGCACGTTTTCCAGCGTAAAGTCGTCCAGCGTTTTATTGGTGGCGGTTTTCACCCATTCCGGGTGCTTGTTCGCCAGCGGATAGTCGCTGACCCTGGCGCTACGGGGCGCGCCGCCAGCCGCCGGAGCCGCCGCAGGCGCCTCGCCCTGCAGGCTATTCATGCGGCTCAATACGTCGCGGACCATCGATTCAATTGCGTCGGTATTCATGGAGTTATCCTTTATCAAAGCGCCACGCGCAGTTCCTGCGGGTTTTTACCCGTCACCACGTACTTGGTCTCTTTAATGTGCAAAATGGCCGATTTCGCCTGGTACTTTGGCCGCGCCATCTGATCATTCAGTGTCGGGACCGGCTGCGGCGATTCGCGTTTCGCATAGCGGGCGGCGTTCTTACCAATCTGACGATAGGTGTCCAGGGTCAGCAGCGGCGCCTGTGGGAACAGCTCCAGGTTGGAGAGCGGCGGCAGCCCCTGCTGGTGGATAACCGTGGTGCCTTTCGACTGGATGCCGATAGAGATGCCGGAGCCGCTCAGGCGATTGCCCTCAACGGCGACGAAGGCCACGTCGGAGGATTTAAAGCAGCGAATCACGCGCGCTTTAATGCCTTCTTCTTCAATACCGGCAATCACTTCGCGCAGAATGCTCTTATGCGGGATGCCAACGATATTGACGGTCTGCGCCAGGCCGAAAGCCGGGCCGACGGCGATAATCACTTCGTCCTGCTGGGTTCCCTGACGCGCTTCGCCCACTTCGGTCAGGAAGCCGTCGCCGGCAGGCGCTGCGGAGGCAGCCGGCGCATTAAACGAGACCGGTTTATCGCTGCCCTTCATTTCGCTAAGCACGTCTTCAATTATCTGGCGCAGCAATTTTTCATTAATTTCCATTTCTCACCCCTTAATCAATCTCGTTGGGATCAAGAGCGCCAGGAATGTTTTTAATCTCTTCCCAGCGTTCGCCCTGCAGGCGATAACCCGTTGCCGGACCGGCATAATCGTTAACGTCGTTGACGGCTGATAGCACCTGTCCGTCGCCGACGATAATCGCGGAGGTATGCAGGTAGTCCCCGGTCAGCTTGGCCTTCTGGATGTTGAGCATGTCCTGGGCCACGTCGGTAAACCCGCCCTGCGCCAGCGCTTTCACTACTTCCAGACCGTTGCGGTTTTGATTGATGATTTCCTGGGCGAACTTGATGTCTTCGACGATGTTACGCTCCGGCATATCTTTCGAACCGTGGGCGTAGGTCGCGGCTTCAACTTCCTCATCAGTAATCGGCGGCAGCCCCATTCCGGCAAACACGGCCTGCAGCGCGCGGGCGGCTTTGTTACGGATGGCGATGACGTCCTCTTCACGAACCGGACGCAGACCGCCGTCCACCTTCAGGTCGCGCTGGATAACGTTGTAGTCGTCAAAGTCTTCGGCATCTTCGTTGGAGCCGGCGAACATGTTGTCGTAGTTCGGCACCGCGGAGTAACCGGAAGAGATGAAGTCGGTTCCCGGCAGGAACTGCATCAGCAGGCGCGCGGTGCGACGCATATCGGAGTGGGTAAAGGTCTGGTCGTTACTGGAGGCGCATTCCAGATCCAGCGACGAGCAGATCAGGTTTTCCGCCAGCACCGCACGAATGCCTGACGGCACCGCAGACGGTACGCCGATGCAGCTCACCGAGCCGTTTTGCAGCCCCTGAACGCCGGCGGCTTTGGTGATGTAGATGCAGCGCGCTTCCAGATAAAGCATGGATTTGCCTTCGGCGTAGCCCATCTGCACTTCCGAGCCGGAGCCGGAGGTGAAGCGCATTTTCAGGCCGCGAGAGGCGTAGGACGAGGCCAGGAAGCCCTTCGACCACGGGGTGTCGTCGCCGTCGGTAAAGACCGGCTCGGTGCCGTAGACGGAGATGGTTTCGGCGTAGCAGGTATGGCCCAGCATGCCGAGCTTCAGCTCGGTGGCTTCTTCCAGCGAGCACTGAGTCAGCACGCCCGGACGGCCTACCTGCGAGCCCACCAGCAGCGCGATGGCGTTAAACGGCGCATAGCGCGCTACCGCAACCGTGGTTTCTTGTTCGTCAAATCCGCGCCATGCGCCTTCGGCGGCGTCGGCGGCAATTTGTACCGGGTTATCTTTGACGTTGGTGACGTGGGCCTGCTGGGACGGGGTGCGGCGAGCGCGCATTTTCTGCATCGCCATCATCATCTCGACCACGTTCATATGCGAAACCACTTCGACGATTTTCGCCGGCGTCATCGCGGTGGTCAGCGGGACGATTTCGCTGCGTTTGACGTTCGGATCGCACAGCATATTGGCCAGCTTGACCGAATCCATCGCCATCACTTCTTCAGCGCGGTTCAGATTGATGCCGTAGCGGGCGATGAAGTGGTCGATCAGGTCAAATTCGCTTACCGGTTTCCCGTCCAGCTCGGTTACCGCGCCGTTAAAGATTTTAATCGACGGTTTCGGGTCGTTCGGGCTTTCCATTGCGATAAAGCCTTCTTCGATCCACTCTTTAACGAAGCCGTCCTGATTCACAGGGCGTTTCGCCAGTGCTTCAAATCTTTTCGATCTCATGAATCAGCCTCGTGGGTATCAGATGTAGGACGGGCGATCGTTTTTCGGTTCAGAACCGAGGGTCGCAAGGACGGTTTTGCCGATTTCGCGCGCCGAGATGACCGCCTGGCGGACCGCGCCGGAGTCGCCGGAAATCACCAGAATGGCTTCGTTACTGAAGCTGGTGCCGTGCGCCGGGGAGCTATAGGCCACGACTTCAACGTTGGCTGACTTCAGCGCGGTATCGGCCATCAGTACGCCAACCGAAGCCGGCGCGCCGACGATGATGCCGCAGGCGCGGCCAATCGGCGCGCCGAACGCTTTTTCCAGGGCGTAGCTGGCGCGAGCGGTGTACTGCAGCTCGATATGTCCGGCTTCGTTGCCGTAAACATCGCCGAAGGTGCGGTCGAGCTCTTTCAGGGCGACTTCGATACCGCGCTTAACGTCGGAAACGTCGTTGCCGCCTAAAATAATCAGCGAACCGTGGCCCGCGCCGCCTTTGGTATCGCGCGGAAGCTCAATGCTGACCACTTCGGTGTTGGTGGCTTTCACCGCTTCGTCCGCCGCCATAATGTGCGGGCCTGCGCCGGTGCGGGCACCGAGAATGCCGATGGAGCGATAGCGTTTTTCAAGCTTCATCGCGTCCAGCAGGGCGGTATCGACGTTGGCGATCACCAGGCCCAGGGTGTCGCCAATGGCGGTCCCGACAAATTCCGTTAAACTGCAGCTTTTCTCTGCCATAGCCGTCTCTCGTATTGGATGGTTTTCAGTAGGGATGGCCTGCTGTTCCGGCGTTGCCACACGGGCAATCACCTGAGCCATGATCTGTTCAACCAGCTCATTGCTGCTCATTGGCTAATTCCCTTCGGTAAGATTTTTTCTACATCGGTGTGAGGGCGTGGGATGACGTGTACGGCTTTCACTTCTCCCACGTTACGTGCGGCGGCGGCACCGGCATCGGTGGCCGCTTTCACCGCGCCAACGTCGCCGCGCACGATGACGGTGACCAGCCCGGAGCCAATCTTTTCATAGCCCACTAACATCACATTGGCTGACTTCACCATTGCATCAGCGGCCTCTATGGCTGCGGTTAAGCCTTTGGTTTCTACCATTCCTAGTGCTTCTTGTTGCATAAAGACCTCGCATGGAGTGTTCCGATAGTTGGGACTATAAGAAGATGCGAGGAAAAAGAATGGCTGACTTGAATTTGATGGTGAAAAAATAGTGGGTATTTAATAATATAAAATTGTCATTTATAAATTTAATGCAATGATTTTATTATATATTTTTATTTTGTCTTATGTGATTATCTTGTTTTGTATATTCCATATTTACAAATTTATCCATGACGAATTTAATTTTATCTGCTATGCGAGAAAAACTGATTTGTGATGTTTGTTGGAAAAAGAGGAGTTGGTTTTAGCAATATTTTTGCATGCCAAAGGGACAGGTTAATTACAGAATCCACGCGTCAGCGTAGCTCTTCCGGCTTATTCCATGACAATAATTTGTTATTGATGCCCGAATTTTCCGGAGCCGCCGTCGGCAGGTTGCCAACAATTTGTGGAGCGGAGTTCATATAGTGATGCTCGTTGTACTCTACTGCCAGCAGGAGGTTGGCTGGTCAGGACACGAACTCTGCTAAGAAGGTGTCACCATGAATGATTCGTTAAAAGCGCAATGTACCGCCGAGTTTCTGGGCACCGGGCTGTTTTTGTTTTTCGGCATCGGCTGCCTGAGTGCGTTGAAAGTGGCGGGCGCGAGCCTCGGGCTATGGGAGATATGCATTATCTGGGGGCTGGGGATCTCGCTTGCCGTCTATCTGACGTCGGGAATATCCGGCGGCCATCTCAACCCGGCGGTGACCGTGGCTTTATGGCTATTTGCCTGCTTTCCCGGACGAAAAGTTTTCCCCTATATCGTTTCACAGGTCGCGGGCGCCTTTGGCGGCGCGGTGCTGGCCTATGTGTTGTACAGCACTATGTTTACCGAGTTTGAATCCGCCCACCATATTGCTCGCGGCAGTGTGGAGAGCCTGCAGTTGGCGAGTATTTTCAGCACCTACCCGGCGGCGTCGCTGAGCATCTGGCACGCGGCGCTGGTCGAGGTGGTAATCACCTCCATGCTGATGGGGATGATCATGGCGCTGACCGACGATGGCAACGGCGTGCCGAAAGGGCCGCTGGCCCCGCTGTTGATCGGTCTGCTGGTGGCGGTCATTGGCGCCTCAACCGGGCCGCTGACCGGCTTCGCGATGAATCCGGCACGTGATTTTGGACCGAAGCTGTTTACGTGGATGGCGGGCTGGGGCGATATCGCGATGACCGGCGGAAGGGATATTCCGTATTTTATTGTACCGATTATTGCGCCGCTGATCGGCGCCTGCCTCGGCGCGGCGATCTATCGTTATCTGATAGGGAATAACTTACCGTGTAATACCTGTAAATTAGAGGATTAATGTATCGGCTGAAATAGCTAAAAAATTTCATGAACCGGTATCACGAACTGGCCAAAAACGTCTCCCACGGATGGGAGACTTTTGCTATCGTAATATTCTTTTATCGTTGGCGGTAAATGATGATGAAAGGCAGTGAATATTAAAAAAATGTTTTATTTATAACAAAAAATTAACTGAGAGGTTTTATCATGATTTCTGCGAGCACACTGAACTCAGAACTCATTAATAAAATCGCACAGGATTTTGCGCAGGCCACCAGTCTGGCGGTTGTGGTTGTCAATATTCACGGTGATGAACTATCCGAACTGTTTAATTTCACTCCTTTCTGCCAGCTGATGCGCCAGCATCCCCAGCACAGCACCCGCTGCCGAATGAGCGACCGCTGCGGCGGCCTCGAGGCCTCGAAAACCGATGCGCTCTGTATCTACCGCTGCCACGCCGGGTTAACCGATTTTTCCATTCCGCTGGTTATCGCCGGGCACCTTGTGGGCTTCGTGCTTTGTGGCCAGGTGCGCTTAAGCAACGACGTTGAACTGGTGGATATCCTCAACGTTGACGACCGCTGGCAGGCTGACCCCGAGCTGCTTAAAGCGTTCCGCGACGTGCCGGAGATGGACTACTCCAGAGTGATTGCCTCCGCGGATTTACTGAAGCTGATCGTCGAGAATTGCCTGAAAAAGCAGCTTAATTTTGTGGTGATTAAAGACAATCCCCTGCCGCCTGAACCCGCGCGCGCCAGCCGGGCGGTCAGCCCCCACGACAGTAAAATGAAGAAGGCACTGCGCTACATTGACGCCCATTTATCCGACGAGCTTCGCCTGGAAGACGTCGCCGCCCACGTTTATCTCAGTCCCTACTATTTCAGTAAGCTGTTCAAAAAATATCAGGGAATCGGTTTTAACGCGTGGGTTAACCATCAGCGGATGGTGAGCGCCAAAGAGCTGCTTTGCCACAGCGACTGGAGCATCGCCAGCATTGCGCGGAATTTAGGATTTTCGCAAACCAGCTATTTTTGCAAAGTTTTTCGCCAAGCTTATCAGGTCACTCCGCAGGCCTATCGCCAGCAAATTAACGCCAGATCACAAACTGAGTCAATTTAAATGACAATATTTTGTTATTGCCGATTTTTGATATGCCCTCGTATCTGGCTCATTATAAAATGAAAATATCTCATTCAGAGCAATAAATTGTCATAGCGCAACAAAATAATAATGAGAGAACGATAAGCTGCACCAGTTTTTATTTATTTGATGGGATAGAGTGACAACTGAAATGCTTTTCAGAGCGCTATCGGCGTAATGAAGCAGCCTTTGCAATTAAAGATTAAACACGACGGGAGCCATCCAGCTTCCGTAAGATGTTCCTGAAAGCATTCGAGCCGGGCAGTCCCGCTCGAATCACGACGGACTAAACCGACAGGCGCCAGGGAAGGGGGTGTGAATCCCCCGCAGCCCCCGCTGCTGTGATGCTGACGAACCCATATTTAGCCACTGATCTGCTTACCGGATTGGGAAGGATGGGGGAGGACGACGCTAAGCCAGAAGACCTGCCTGCCGGTAATAATCAACAACTTCGGTGGGAAGTGGGTTGCTCAGATGCGTACAGTCGAAAGACTGGGAATGCACGCAGCCCTACCACCCGGCACAGGATCGGGGTATGGCAGCCAGGCAGCACGCATTTATTCTCGCAGGTACCGGCAGCGGTTGTGGTAAAACCACCGTTACGCTTGGTCTGCTCAGCCTGTTGAAGCAGCGCGGCATGCGGGTGCAGCCGTACAAAGTCGGCCCGGACTACCTCGACACCGGCTGGCACACCGCCGTCAGCGGCGTCGCTTCCTGCAACCTCGATGGCTTTATGCTCCCGGAGCCAGTGCTTAACGCGCTGTTTTGCGAACGGATGCAGCGGGCGGATATCGCGGTCATTGAAGGCGTCATGGGGCTGTATGACGGTTTCGGCGCCGACCCCGGCTACTGCAGTACCGCCGCGATGGCCAAACAGCTCGGCTGTCCGGTCATTTTACTGGTAGACGGTAAAGCGGTTTCCACCTCCATCGCCGCCACGGTGATGGGATTTCAGCACTTCGACCCCAGCCTGAATATCGCCGGCGTTATCGTCAATCGCGTCAACAGTGACACCCATTATCAACTTCTCAAAGGCGCCATTGAACGCTACTGCGGGCTGCCGGTGCTCGGCTACGTGCCGCGGGTGGAAGGGGTGGCGTTACCGGAACGCCATCTGGGACTGGTTACCGCCCGCGAGTCGCTGGTTAACCAGCAGCCGTGGCGCGATTTTGCCCACACGCTGGCGCAAACGCTGGATATTGAACGGCTCCTTGCCCTTAGCCAACTCATTACCCTACCCGCCGGGGAGTGGTCCCCGCTGCCGTCGCCCGACGCCGGCGCGGGCCTGACGCTGGCGCTGGCCGACGACGAAGCCTTCAACTTTTACTACCCGGATAACCTCACGCTGCTCGAACGTTGCGGGGTGAATATCGTGCGCTTCAGCCCGCTGCGCGATAGCGAGCTTCCACCGTGCCAGATGATTTGGCTCGGCGGCGGCTATCCGGAAATTCATGCCGCCGCGCTGGCGGCGAACACGCGGATGCTGGCGCAGCTGCAGGAGGCGCACCGGCGCGGGGTGGCGATTTACGCCGAATGCGGCGGCCTGATGTATCTCGGCAGCACTCTTGAAGACGCCAGCGGCGACATCTATCCGATGGCCAACCTTATTCCCGGTCACAGCAAGATGGGCAAACGGCTCACCCGCTTTGGCTACTGTGAGGCGCGGGCGATGCGGCAAACGCTGCTGGCGGCGCCCGGCGAAATCCTGCGCGGGCACGAGTTTCACTACTCGGATTTTACCCCCGAGTCCCCTGCGGTCCTGGCCTGCCGCAAAGTCCGCGACGGCATCACCCTCCAGCAGTGGTCGGGCGGCTGGCAGGTGGGCAACACGTTCGCCAGTTATCTGCACCTGCACTTTGCGCAGCGTCCCATGATGCTTAACCACTGGCTGGCTGCGGCAAGGAGCGCGCTATGACGCTGCTGGCCTGGGGCGTTGCCTGGCTCCTTGATTTTTTCATCGGCGATCCGCAGAGCTGGCCGCACCCGGTGCGCTGGATTGGCAACCTGATCGCCGTCGTTCAGCGCGGCGTGCGTCGCTGCTGTCACAGCGATGCGGCCCTGCGCCTCGGCGGCGCGATGATGTGGCTGGTGGTGGTCGGGCTGACGTGGGGCGTCTCCTGGGGCGTGCTGACCCTGGCGCAGGCGATCCATCCGTGGCTTGGCTGGCTCGTTGAAGTATGGATGATTTTCACCGTGCTGGCCGGACGCTGTCTGGCGCAGTCGGCGCGGGATGTCGAGCGTCCGCTGCGCGCGGGCGATCAGGTGGAGAGCCGTATCAAACTGTCGTGGATCGTCGGGCGAGACACGTCGCAGCTTGCGCCGCAGCAGATTAATCGCGCGGTGGTGGAAACCGTCGCGGAGAACACCGTCGACGGCATTATCGCGCCGCTCTTCTTTTTGCTGCTGGGCGGCGCGCCGCTGGCGATGGCCTATAAAGCGGTCAACACCCTGGACTCGATGGTTGGCTATAAGCACGAAAAATATCGTGCCATCGGCATGGTCAGCGCCCGCCTCGATGATGTCGCCAACTTTATCCCCGCCCGCCTGAGCTGGCTGCTTATCAGCCTCGCCGCTCTCCTCTGCGGTGAAGCGGGCGGCCGCGCGTTGCGCATCGGCTGGCGCGACCGCTACAACCACAGCAGCCCGAACTGCGGCTGGTCGGAAGCGGCGGTCGCCGGGGCGCTCGGCATCCGGCTTGGCGGCCCTAACGATTACTTTGGCCAGCGCGTGGAGAAGCCGTGGATCGGCGACGCGACGCGCGATATTTCCGTAGACGATATTTCCCGAACGATTCGACTGATGTGGGTGTCTTCGACCCTGGCGCTGGCGCTGTTTATGGCGGTCCGGTACTGGCTGGTCGGCGCAGCCTGAGGACAAATGAATGCACTATATCCAGCAACCGCAGGCGATTGAGGCGAAAAGCTTCGACATTATTGGCGACATTATTGCGCAGACCCGCCCGGACTACCGCTTTGCCAGCCCGCTGCACGAAGCCATTATCAAGCGGGTGATCCACACCACCGCCGATTTTGACTGGCTGGATATCCTGTGGTTTTCGCCCGACGTGCTTCCGCGCTTAAGCGCCGCCCTGAGCCATCCCTGCACGCTTTATACCGATACCACCATGGCCCTTTCCGGAATCAATAAAACTCTGCTGGCGAAATTCGGCGGCGAGTGCCGCTGCTATATCAGCGATCCGCGGGTGGTGGCGGAGGCCAAAGCGCAGGGGATGACCCGCTCGATGGCGGCGGTCGATATCGCGGTCGCCGAAGAGGGCGAGAAGGTGTTTGTTTTTGGCAATGCGCCCACCGCACTGTTTCGTCTGCTGGAGCATGACGTCGCGGTCAACGGCGTGATCGGCGTGCCGGTCGGTTTCGTCGGCGCGGCGGAGTCGAAAGAGGCCCTGACGCAGAGCGGCCTGCCGGGCATCGCCGCGCTGGGTCGTAAAGGCGGCAGCAACGTCGCCGCCGCCATCGTCAACGCCATTTTGTACCACCTGCAGGGGGCGCGATGAGCGAGCAATCCTTTGACGCCCCGGTGTGGCACAACGGCAAGGCGCTGCGCAAAGGCTATACCACCGGATCCTGCGCGACGGCGGCAGCCAAGGTCGCGGCGCTGATGGTGATGCGCCAGCATCTGATTCATCAGGTCTCCATTGTCACCCCTTCCGGCGTCACCCTGTGCCTTAACGTCGAGTCGCCGCACGTTGAAGGGCAGCAGGCGATCGCCGCCATTCGTAAAGACGGCGGCGACGATGTTGACGCCACCCACGGGATGCTGATTTTTGCCCGCGTGACGCTCGACGATTCCGGCGAGATTATCCTGCGCGGCGGCGAAGGTGTCGGCACGGTCACCCGCAAAGGAATCGGCCTGCCCATCGGCAGCCCGGCGATTAACCGTACCCCGCGCCACACTATTGAGTCGGCGGTGCGCGAAGCGATTGGCCCGTCGCGCGGAGCCGAAGTCGAGATTTTCGCCCCGGAAGGCGAGGCGCGGGCGCAGAAAACCTATAACTCGCGGCTCGGGATCCTGGGCGGCATCTCGATTATCGGCACCACCGGTATCGTGACGCCGATGTCGGAGGAGAGCTGGAAGCGTTCGCTATCGCTGGAGCTGGAAATTAAGCGCGCGGCGGGGCTGGAGCGGGTGGTGCTGGTGCCGGGCAACCACGGCGAGCGCTTCGTCCGCGAGCAGATGGGTATTGATGCGCAGGTGGTGGTCACCATGAGCAACTTCGTCGGCTACATGATTGAAGAGGCCGTGCGCCTCGGGTTCCGCCAGATTGTGCTGATCGGCCACCCTGGCAAGCTGATTAAAGTCGCCGCCGGGATCTTCCACACCCACAGCCATATCGCCGATGCGCGGATGGAAACCCTGGTCGCGCATCTGGCGCTGCTGGGCGCGCCGCTGGCGCTTCTGCAGCTGGTGAGCGAATGCGATACCACCGAAGCGGCGATGGAGCACATCGACGCGTACGGTTTTCAGCATATCTATCACCATCTTGCCGAACGCATCTGCCTGCGGGTGACGCAGATGCTGCGCTTTACCAAAGCGCCGCCCGTCTGCGACGCCATCATGTTCTCCTTTGATAACAAGGTCCTCGGCAGCAATCGGCCGATCGCCGAGATTGCGCGGGAGATGTCATGTTAACGGTCGTTGGCATGGGCCCGTCGGGCCTGCATCTGATGACGCCGGCGGCGCGGGACGCGGTCGCCAGTGCGGACGCGCTGGTGGGCGGCAAGCGGCATTTGCAGCAGTTCCCTGAGTTTGACGGCGAACGGTTTGCGCTGGGGGCCAATATCGCCGAACTACTGGAATGGCTCGGCGAGCGTGACGCGCAGAAGGTGGTGGTGCTGGCCTCCGGCGACCCGCTGTTTTACGGCATCGGTACGCGGCTGATAGCCCACTTTGGCATCGAGCGCGTGCGCATTATCCCCGGCATCAGCGCGGTGCAGTATCTCTGCGCGAAGGCTGGTATCGATATGAACGATATCTGGCTGACCAGCAGCCACGGGCGGGAGGTCTGTTTTGATGAGCTGGCGCGCCAGCGCAAGGTGGCGATGGTGACCGACGGGCGCTGCGGGCCGCGGGAAATCGCCGCCCAGCTGGCGGCGCGGGGAAAAGGGTATCGCTGGATGGTGATTGGCGAAAATCTGGCGATGGATAACGAGCGGATCCGCTGGCTACCGGTCAGTGAGGTCAACGGTGAATATGAGATGAACGCGGTGGTGATCCTCGATGAAAGATGAGCTTTTTCTGCGCGGCGAGAAGGTGCCGATGACCAAAGAGGCGGTTCGCGCGCTGGCGCTGGCCAAACTTGAACTGCACCGGGCAAGCCACCTGATTGATATCGGCGCCGGTACCGGCAGCGTGTCGATTGAGGCGGCGCTGCAGTACCCCTCGCTGCAGGTAACGGCGATCGAACGCAATCCCGCGGCCCTGCAGCTGCTGGACGAAAACCGCCAGCATTTCGCCTGCGGCAACATTGAGATCCTGCCCGGCGAAGCGCCGATGGTGATGACCGAGCGGGCCGACGCCATATTTATGGGCGGCAGCGGCGGCCGCCTCGACGAGCTTATTGACTGGTCGTGGCAGCAGCTCTACCCCGGCGGTCGTCTGGTAATGACCTTTATCCTCCAGGAGAACCTGAATGCCGCTCTCGACTATCTGCGGCTGAAGGGAATCGAACAGGTTGATTGCCTGCAGCTGAACGTTTCAGCGCTGACCACGCTGGGCTGCGGCCACTATTTCAAACCGAATAATCCCGTTTTTGTTATCGCCTGTCAGAAGGAAGAAAACCATGGCTGAGACATTTGATCCCCGTAGTGTGTGGTTCGTTGGCGCAGGGCCGGGCGACCGTGAACTGATTACCCTCAAGGGGTACCGTTTGCTTCAGCAGGCCCAGGTGGTGATCTACGCCGGGTCGCTGATTAACACCGAGCTGCTGGAGTACTGTCCTCCTGGCGCCGAGTGTCACGACAGCGCCGAACTGCATCTGGAGCAAATTCTCGACCTGATGGAAGCCGGGGTTAACGCCGGGAAAACGGTGGTGCGTTTACAGACCGGAGACGTGTCGCTGTACGGCTCGGTACGCGAGCAGGGCGAAGAGCTGACTAAACGCGGCATCGACTGGCAGGTGGTGCCGGGCGTCAGCGCGTTTCTCGGCGCCGCAGCGGAGCTGGGGGTCGAATACACCGTCCCGGAAGTCTCCCAGAGCCTGATTATTACCCGCCTCGAAGGGCGCACGCCGGTGCCGGAGCGTGAGCAGCTTGAGTCGTTTGCCAGCCACCAGACCTCGATGGCGATTTACCTCTCTGTGCAGCGTATTCATCGGGTGGCGGAGCGCCTGATTGAAGGCGGTTACCCGGCAACCACGCCGGTGGCGGTGATCTATAAAGCGACCTGGCCGGAAAGCCAGACCGTACGCGGCACCCTGGCGGATATCGGCGACAAGGTGCGCGAGGCGGGGATCCGCAAAACGGCGCTCATTCTGGTCGGGAATTTCCTGGGCTCTGAGTATCACTACTCAAAACTCTACGCGGCGGACTTTAGCCATGAATACCGTAAAGCCTGAATCGATTGCGCTTTTCTGCCTGACCCCAGGCGGCGTCCGGCTGGCGAAACGGCTGGCGGCGATGCTGCCGTTAACCTGTTTTACCAGCGAGAAGCTGCTGGAGGAGGGGTTTCTTCCCTTTGAAAACGGTTTTGCCAGCGCCGCGCGCGAGGCCTTCAGCAGCTATTCGGCGCTGATCTTCATCGGCGCCACCGGGATCGCGGTACGCGTGCTGGCCCCGCTGGTGAATGACAAGTTTAGCGACCCGGCGGTGGTGGTGATTGACGAGCGCGGCCAGCACGTTATTAGCCTGCTTTCCGGCCATGCGGGCGGCGCGAATGCCCTGAGCCGCTATCTGGCCGGGATGCTCGGCGCCGACCCGGTGATCACCACCGCCACCGACGTCAACGAGATGGCGGCGCTGGATACCCTGGCGTTCCAGCTTAATGCCCGAATGGTCGACTTCCGCGCGGCGGTGAAAACCGTCAACCAGATGCTGGTCAGCCATCAACGCGTCGGCCTGTGGTGGGACGACGAGCTGGATGAAGACGTCAGCCGCTGCGACCGGCGCGGGTTTATTACCGTGACCGATCTGCACCAGCTTCCCGAGCTGGACGCGCTGGTCTGCGTCACCCTGCGCAACGAACTGCCGGCGATCGCCGTGCCGCACTGGAAGCTGGTGCCGCAGCGGGTAGTCGCCGGAATTGGCTGCCGTCGCGATACGCCATTCCCGCTGTTAGCGGCGCTGCTGGCGCGCCAGCTTGAGGCGCAGCGCCTCGATCCGCTGGCGCTGAAAGCCATCGGCAGCGTCACGCTGAAGAAACACGAACAGGGGCTGATTCAGCTGGCCTCCTGCTGCCGCGTGCCGTTTGAAACCTTTACCGCTGATGCGCTGCGCGAGCATGAGCATCACTTTCCCGCTTCATCGTTCGTCAGAAACACCGTCGGCGTGGGGAGCGTATCCGGCCCGGCGGCCTGGCTGCTGAGCCATGGACAACTGTTGGGCGAAACCCTGCGCGAACAGGGCGTCACTATTACTTTGGGAGTTTCACACTGATGTTAAGCGTAATCGGAATCGGCCCTGGCTCGCAGTCCATGATGACCATGGAGGCCATTGAAGCGCTGCAGGCGGCGGAAATCGTCGTTGGCTATAAAACATACACCCACCTGGTGAAAGCCTTTACCGGCGATAAGCAGGTGATCAAAACCGGGATGTGCAAAGAGATTGAGCGCTGCCAGGCGGCGATTGAGCTGGCGCAGGCCGGGCATAACGTGGCGCTGATCAGCAGCGGCGACGCCGGTATTTACGGCATGGCCGGACTGGTGCTTGAACTGGTCAGCAAGCAGAAGCTGGATGTGGAGGTTCGCCTGATCCCGGGGATGACCGCCAGCATCGCCGCCGCCTCGCTGCTGGGCGCGCCGCTGATGCACGACTTCTGCCATATCAGCCTCAGCGACCTGCTGACCCCGTGGCCGGTGATTGAAAAGCGCATTGTCGCCGCCGGGGAAGCCGACTTTGTGATCTGTTTTTACAACCCGCGCAGCCGCGGCCGCGAAGGGCATCTGGCGCGCGCTTTCGAGCTGCTGTCGGCCAGCAAAAGCGCGCAGACCCCGGTGGGGGTAGTGAAGTCCGCCGGACGTAAAAAGCAGGAGAAATGGCTGACCACCCTGGGGGAGATGGATTTTGAACCGGTCGATATGACCAGCCTGGTGATCGTCGGCAACAAAGCGACCTATATCCAGGATGGCCTGATGATCACGCCGCGGGGCTACGTGCTGTGAGCCACGGCGAGGTGCTGGTGATGGGGGGAACCAGCGACGCGCGGGCGCTGTGCCAACAGCTTGACGCGGCGCAGGTTCGCTACACCCTGTCGGTAGCGACGCCGACCGGCCAGCAGCTGGCGGGGGATATTCGCGGCCGGGTGCGCTGCGGGCGTCTTGAGCTGGAGGAGATGATCGCCTGGCTGAAGGCTAACCGGACCCGCTGGGTGATTGATGCCTCGCACCCCTACGCCGAAGCGGTGAGCCGCAATATCGTCCAGGCCTGCGAAATCGCCGGCGTGCTGCTGAGCCGCTATCAGCGCCCTGAGCAGCTGAGCGGCCTGACCCATCCGCTGCTCTATACCGTGGAGAGCATTGAACAGGCCTGCGAGGTCGCGCGGCGCTTCGGTCCGCGCGTGCTGCTCACAACGGGCAGCAAAGATCTGGCGCGCTGGCGGACGGGATTAGGCGAAAAAACGCTGCTGGCCCGTGTGTTGCCGGTAGCCGATGTCATCGCGCAGTGCGCCGCGCTGGGGTTTGGCGTTGGCGAGATCTTCGCCCTGTGCGGGCCGTTCAGCGCCGAGTTCAACGCCGCTTTCTACCGCCAGTGCCGGGCCGATGTGGTGATCACTAAGGCCTCCGGCGCCGAGGGCGGCTATCAGGAAAAAGTACAACCCTGTCTGGATGCCGGTATCCCCTGCATCGTGATTACGCGCCCGGCGCCGCTGGTGACCGGTGAAGAATTACTGGAAAGTCAGGCTGCCTTTGCCCGGCGCTTAGCGCGCTGGCTGGCCGCTGCTTAAGGAGTCAGAAATGAAAAAAGCGCTTCTGGTGGTCAGTTTTGGCACCAGCTATCCCGACACCTGTGAAAAGAACATCGTCGCCTGCGAGCGCGAGCTGGCGGCCAGCTGCCCGGACCGCGACATGTTTCGCGCCTTTACCTCCGGGATGATTATCCGCAAGCTCAAACAGCGCGACGGTATCGAGATTGATACGCCGCTGCAGGCGTTGCAGAAGCTGGCCGAGCAGGGCTACCAGGATGTGGCGATTCAGTCGCTGCACATTATCAACGGCGATGAGTATGAAAAGATCGTCCGCGAAGTGCAGAGCCTGCGCCCGCTGTTCCTCCGCCTGACGCTGGGGGCGCCGCTGCTGAGCAGCCATAACGATTACGTTCAGCTGATGCAGGCGCTGCGCCAGCAGATGCCGCCGCTTGCCGCCGATGAAACGGTGGTCTTTATGGGCCACGGCGCCAGCCATCACGCTTTCGCCGCCTACGCCTGCCTGGACCATATGATGACGGCGAAGGGATTTCCGGCGCGGGTCGGCGCGGTCGAAAGCTATCCGGAGGTCGATATTCTTATCGACAGCCTGCGCCGGCAGGGGGTGAAGGGCGTGCACCTGATGCCGCTGATGCTGGTGGCCGGCGATCACGCCATTAACGATATGGCCTCGGACGAAGAGGATTCCTGGAAAACGCTGTTCAACGCCGCCGGTATCACGGCGACGCCGTGGCTGAACGGGCTGGGAGAGAATCCGGCGGTGCGCGCGATGTTCGTCGCTCACCTGCAGCAGGCGCTGAGCCTGGCGATGGAGGAGGCGGCATGAGCGGCAAACTGTATGCCCTGAGCACCGGCCCCGGCGCCGCCGATCTGATCACCGTGCGCGCGGCGCGCGTGCTGGGCACGCTGGACATTCTCTACGCGCCCGCCGGACGTAAAGGCGGCGACAGCCTCGCGCTCTCCATCGTGCGCGAATATATCGGCGAGCAGACTGAAGTGCGCTGCTGCCATTTCCCGATGAGCGCCGACAGTGCGGAAAAAGAAGCGGTGTGGGACGAGGTCGCCGCCGCGCTGGTTGAGGAAGTGGCGGCGGGCAAGCAGGTCGGCTTTATTACCCTCGGCGACGCCATGCTGTTCAGTACCTGGGTGTTCTTACTCCAGCGCATCGGCTGCCCGGAGTGGCTGGAGATTGTACCCGGCGTCACCTCTTTCGCCGCCATTGCCGCGCGTTCAAAAACGCCGCTGGCCATGGAGCAGCAGTCGCTGGCGGTGATCTCCTGCACCGCGCCGGAAACGGAAATCGAACAGGCGCTGCGCCAGCATGAAAGCCTGGTGCTGATGAAAGTCTACGGACGCTTTCCCCGCATTAAAGCGCTGCTGGCGAAAAATGGCCTGCTGGATGCCGCCCTGATGATGTCCGAAGCCACGCTGCCGGGCGAGCAGTGCTGGCGTCATTTGGCTGAAGTCAGCGACGACCAGCCGCTGCCCTATTTCTCGACCATTCTGGTCAACAAACAGTGGGAGTATGCAGAATGAAACTTGAACAACAGCTAAAACAGCTGTCTTTCAGCGGGTTAGCTGCAGCGCTATTGCTGATAGTGGTGCCCGAAAAGGCTTTCGCGATGCACATCATGGAGGGGTTTTTACCGCCGATGTGGGCCCTGGCGTGGTGGCTGCTGTTTTTACCCTGCCTGTGGTACGGGCTGGTGCGCCTGCGCCGCATCGTGCAGGAAGATAACAACCAGAAGGTGCTGCTGGCGCTGTGCGGGGCGTTTATTTTTGTCCTCTCGGCGCTGAAAATTCCTTCCGTTACCGGCAGCTGCTCGCACCCGACCGGCGTCGGCCTGGCGGTGATTCTCTTCGGGCCTGGCGTGGTGGCGATCCTTGGCGCCATTGTGCTGCTGTTCCAGGCGCTGCTGCTGGCGCACGGCGGGCTGACAACGCTCGGCGCGAACGGCATGTCGATGGCGGTCATCGGGCCGGTGGTCGGCTATATGGTGTGGAAAATGGCCTGCCGCGCGGGCATTCGTCGCGATGTCGGGGTATTTCTCTGCGCCATGCTGGCGGATCTGGTGACTTACTTTGTCACCTCGGTCCAGCTCGGCGTGGCCTTCCCGGATCCGACCGCCGGCGCGACCGGATCGATCGTTAAGTTTATGGGGATCTTCTGCCTGACCCAGATCCCGATCGCCATTGCTGAAGGGCTGTTAACCGTCATGATCTACGACCAGTTGACCAAACGTCAGCTGATTACCGCACAGGGGCATTAACATGAAAAAGACGCTGATATTGTTAGCCATGGTGGTGGCGCTGGTGATCCTACCGTTCTTTATCAATCACGGCGGCGAGTTTGGCGGCTCGGACGGCGAGGCGGAGAGCCAGATTCAGGTGGTCGCGCCGCATTATGAGCCGTGGTTCCAGCCGCTGTATGAACCGGCAAGCGGGGAGATTGAGAGCCTGCTGTTTACGCTCCAGGGCTCGCTTGGCGCGGCGGTGATATTCTATATTCTGGGCTACAGCAAAGGCAGACAGCGCCGTGATGACCGGGTTTGACCGACTTAGCTATCAGAGCCGCTGGTTTCACGTCGCGCCGGAGCGCAAGTTCCTGTTCTGGCTGCTGCTGATGGGACTGGCCTTTACCCTGCCCCCGCTGGGGCAGGGTATCGAAATGGCGTTGATTGCCGCCTTAACCTGCTGGCTGCTGCGGGTCTCGCCGTGGCGCTGGTGCCGCTGGATGGCGCTGCCGTTTGGCTTCCTACTGATCGGCGTGCTGACCATTCTGTTAAGCGTCAGCCGCGATCCGCAGGATCTGCTGGTGAGCCTGCCGCTGGGCAGCGTCTGGCTGGGCATCACGTCGGAGGGGCTGACGACCGCCAATCAGACCTTCTGGCGCAGCCTGGCGGCGCTGGCGTCCACCTTCTGGCTGGTGCTGAATCTGCCGTTCCCGCAGCTTATTGTGCTGCTCAAGCGCGGGCGGGTGCCGCGGCTGCTGACCGAGCAAATCCTGCTGACCTGGCGCTTTATTTTTATTCTGTTAGACGAAGCGCTGGCGATTCACCGTGCGCAAACATTACGTTTTGGCTACCGTAGCGTGCCGAAGGGCTATCGTTCGCTGGCGATGCTTGTAGGGCTGCTGTTTACCCGGGTGATGATCCGCTACCAGCAGATGAGCACAACGCTGGATATCAAATTGTATCAGGGTGATTTTCACCTCTAAGGATAAGTATGCTTGCCACGACCGATCTCTGGTTTCGCTATCAGGACGAGCCGGTGCTGAAGGGGCTGACGCTGGATTTTTCCCATCACGCGGTGACCGGACTGGTGGGGGCGAACGGCTGCGGAAAATCGACGCTGTTTATGAACCTGAGCGGTCTGCTGCGCCCGCAGAGCGGGGCGGTGCTGTGGCAGGGAAATCCGCTGGACTACAGCAAGCGCGGCCTGCTGGCGCTGCGTCAGCAGGTGGCGACCGTTTTCCAGGACCCGGACCAGCAGATTTTCTATACCGATATCGACAGCGATATCGCCTTTAGCCTGCGTAACCTGGGAGTTGCGGAAGAGGAAATTGCCCGCCGGGTGGACGATGCCCTGACTCTCGTCGATGCCCAGGGGTTTCGTCACCAGCCGATTCAGTGCCTGAGCCACGGGCAGAAAAAGCGCGTGGCGATAGCCGGCGCGCTGGTGCTGCAGGCGCGCTATTTACTGCTCGACGAGCCTACGGCAGGGCTCGATCCTTCGGGACGCGCGCAGATGATCGACATCATTAAGCGTATTGCCGATCGGGGCAACCACGTGGCGATCTCCAGCCATGATATCGATCTGATCTATGAAGTCAGTGATGCGGTTTACGTGTTACGCCGCGGCGAAGTGCTGGCGCATGGCGAACCCGGCGAGGTGTTTGCCCGCAGCGAACTGATGGCCCAGGCCGGGCTAACCCAGCCGTGGCTGGTGAAGCTGCACGCGCAGCTCGGGCTGCCGCTGTGTAAAACCGAAGAAGAATTTTTTACGCGGATGCGAAGCAACGCGATGAAGGAGGCGTCATGACGCTGGCAATTATGTTACAGGGCACCGCTTCCGACGTCGGTAAAAGCGTGCTGGTCGCTGGGCTGTGTCGTATTTTTTATCAGGACGGGCAGCGCACCGCGCCGTTTAAATCGCAGAATATGGCGCTCAATTCCGGTATTACGCCGGATGGCAAAGAGATGGGCCGCGCGCAGATTTTCCAGGCCGAAGCGGCGGGGATCGCGCCGGACGTGCGCATGAACCCGGTGCTGCTTAAGCCGACCAGCGACCGCAAAGCGCAGGTGGTGCTGATGGGCAAGGTGGCGACCGATATGGACGCGGTGAGCTATCACGAATACAAGCCGCGCCTGCGCGAACAGATCCTCGCGGTCTATCATAGCCTGGCCGCCGAACATGACGTGCTGGTGCTGGAAGGGGCGGGCAGCCCGGCGGAGATCAACCTGCGCGATCGCGACATCGTCAATATGGGCATGGCCGAGATGGCCCAGTGCCCGGTGATCCTCGTGGCCGATATCGATCGCGGCGGCGTATTCGCCTCTATCTACGGCACCCTCGCGCTGCTGCACGACCACGAGCGCGCGCGGGTCAAAGGGGTGATTATCAATAAATTTCGCGGCGACGTGGCGCTGCTGTATTCCGGGATCGAGCAGATAGAAGCGCTCACCGGCGTCCCGGTACTCGGCGTGATGCCGTGGCTGGACGTCGATCTCGAAGATGAGGACGGCGTCGCGCTGCAAAAGGGCAAATATCTGCGCACCGACAGGCGCGACATTGAGATTGCCGTGGTTCAGCTACCGCACATCGCCAATTTTACCGATTTCAACGCGCTGGCGGCGCAGCCGGACGTCCGCGTCCGCTATGTTTGCCAGCCGCAGGAGCTGGCGGGCGTGGATATGGTGATCCTGCCGGGCAGTAAAAATACGCTTGGCGACCTGGGCTGGCTGCGCGAGAGCGGCATGGCGCACGCGGTGCTGCAGGCCCGGCATCGGGGCGTACCGGTGCTGGGGATCTGCGGCGGCTACCAGATGCTCGGCGAAACCATTATCGATGAGGTGGAGTCGGGGCTTGGCACGCAGCCGGGGCTGGGTTTGCTCAATACCGTCACCCACTTTGCGCACAGCAAAACGACCACCCAGGTGAGGGCGACCCTCGCTCCAGGGCTGCCGGCGTGGCTGGCGGCAACGGCGGGGCTGGCCGTACGCGGCTATGAGATCCATATGGGCGAAACTGAGCTGCGCGATGGCTGCCGTTCGCTGATGCAACTCCATAAAAATGGGCTGAGCGTAGCGGACGGCGCGGTCAGTGATGACGGCCTGGCGTTTGGCACCTATCTGCACGGCCTGTTTGATAGCGATGAATTTACCCGCGCGCTGGTTAACGGCCTGCGCCAGCGTAAAGGGCTGGCGGCGCTGGATAGCGATGTCGAATATGCACAGTATAAATCCCGCCAGTTCGATCTGCTGGCCGACGCGATGCGCCAGCATATCGATATCGAAAAAATCTACGCCATCATGCGTCAACATCAGGAGCCCGTATGCTGACTTTAGTCACCGGCGGGGCGCGCAGCGGTAAAAGCCGTCATGCCGAAGCGCTGATCGCCCATGCGCCGCAGGTACTGTACATCGCTACCTCACAGATCTTTGATGACGAGATGGCGGCGAGGATCCAGCACCACCGCGATGGCAGGCCCGCACACTGGCGCACCGCCGAGCGCTGGCGGCAGCTTGATGAGCTGATAACGCCGGATATCGCCCCGGAAGAGGCGATTTTGCTGGAATGCATTACCACCATGGTGACCAACCTGCTGTTTGCGCTGGGCGGCGACAGCGCGCCGGACGATTGGGATTATGCGGCGATGGAGCGGGCGATCGACGCCGAAATCGACGTCCTGATCGCCGCCTGCCAGCGCTGTCCGGCCCGCGTGGTGCTGGTGACCAACGAAGTGGGGATGGGGATTGTGCCGGAGAATCGTCTGGCCCGCCATTTCCGCGACATCGCCGGGCGCGTCAATCAGCGCCTGGCGGCGGCGGCGGACGAGGTCTGGCTGGTGGTGTCGGGCATTGGTGTGAAAATCAAGTAAATCAGGCGCGCCGTACCGGGCGTTATTCTTCTTGCTGGCTCTGCCCTGAGCCAGCCAACATGACGAGAACCTCTATGCAAAGCTTAACCTCTCTACTGAGTGCGATCCCTGCGCCTGATGAAAAAGCGATGGCGCGCGCCCGGCTTCATATTGATGGTCTGCTGAAGCCGCCCGGAAGCCTTGGACGCCTTGAAGATCTTGCTGTGCAGTTGGCGGGCATGCCTGGCCTTGACGGCGTCCCGCAGGTGAAAAAGAAGGTGTTGCTGGTGATGTGCGCCGACCACGGCGTGTGGGACGAAGGGGTCGCCATCTCGCCAAAAGCGGTGACCGCGATTCAGGCGGCGAATATGACGCTGGGCAAAACCGGCGTTTGCGTACTGGCGGCGCAGGCGGGTGCGAAGGTGCACGTGATTGATGTCGGGATCGATGCCGAGCTTATTCCGGGCGTTATCAACATGCGCGTGGCGCGCGGCTGCGGCAATATCGCCGTCGGTCCGGCAATGCGCCGCGGCCAGGCGGAAGAGCTGCTGCTGGAGGTGATGCGCTATACGCGAGGGCTGGCGCAGGATGGCGTGACGCTGTTTGGCGTCGGGGAGCTCGGAATGGCCAATACCACCCCGGCGGCGGCGATTGTCAGCGTTCTGACCGGTAGCGATGCCCAGGAGGTGGTCGGGATTGGCGCTAATCTGCCGTTGGCGAAAGTCGCTAACAAAGTGGAGGTGGTGCGTCGGGCAATTGCCGTCAATCGACCCGACCCGAATGATGGCCTGGATGTACTGGCGAAAGTGGGCGGTTTTGATTTATTGGGGATGACGGGCGTGATGCTGGGCGCGGCCTCCTGCGGCCTGCCGGTGGTGCTCGATGGCTTTCTCTCCTACGCGGCGGCGCTGGCGGCGTGCCGAATTGCGCCGGAAGTGAAACCCTATCTGATCCCGTCCCACTATTCGGCAGAGAAGGGCGCGCGTACGGCGCTGATGCATCTCGAACTGGAGCCCTACCTGAATATGGGGATGCGCCTGGGCGAAGGCAGCGGCGCGGCGCTGGCGATGCCGATCGTTGAAGCAGCCTGCGCGATGTACCACGAGATGGGCATGCTGGCGGCGAGCAATATTGTGTTGCCGAAGGGCTGAGAAAGGGCTGGGGAGCGGCGCTGCGCCGTTCCCTGAATCACATGGAAGATTTTGCGGAACGCAGAAACAAAAAAACACCCTTGAGGGTGTTTATGATGTTGGTTGCGGGGGCCGGATTTGAACCGACGACCTTCGGGTTATGAGCCCGACGAGCTACCAGGCTGCTCCACCCCGCGTCCGTCTTTACTCTTCATCGAGTAAACTTGCATCAGATTTTAATTGGTTGCGGGGGCCGGATTTGAACCGACGACCTTCGGGTTATGAGCCCGACGAGCTACCAGGCTGCTCCACCCCGCGTCCGTCATTACTCTTCCATCGAGTAACGTTACTTCTCTGATTTTAATTGGTTGCGGGGGCCAGATTTGAACTGACGACCTTCGGGTTATGAGCCCGACGAGCTACCAGGCTGCTCCACCCCGCGTCCGTGGAAGCGCACTATACTCCGCTAACGTTTTGATGCAACCCTTTTTGACAGAAATCGTCGATTTTGTAAAAAATGGTGCATACAGAAGCACTTCCCGCTTGTTTTTTGCGCAAAACTGCCTTTGCGGTGCCCAAGCGCATTTCATTAGCCCTGGCGGTTTGTTATCTTCATCACGCACCCGGGCTTAGCAGCATAAAGAAGAGATACCATGAAAGGACGTTGGGCAAAATATGCAGTAACAGGCGCGATGCTGGCAATGCTGGCCGCCTGTTCCTCAAAACCGACCGATCGCGGTCAGCAGTATAATGAAGGTAAACTCACCCAGCCGTTTTCGCTGGTTAACCAACCTGATGCGGTCGGCTCGCCGATTAACGCCGGCGACTTCTCCGAGCAGGTGAGACAGATTCGTAGCGCCTCTCCGCGTCTCTACACCAGCCAGAGCAACGTCTACAATGCGATTCAGGAGTGGCTGCGTTCCGGCGGTGACACTCGCACGCTGAGCCAGTTTGGTATCGACGCCTGGCAGATGCAGGGGACGGATAACTACGGTAACGTTCAGTTTACCGGCTACTACACGCCGGTGGTGCAGGCGCGTCATACTCGCCAGGGCGAGTTCCAGTATCCGATTTACCGGATGCCGCCGAAGCGCGGCAAGCTGCCGTCCCGCGCCAGCATCTACGCCGGCGCTCTGAGCGACAACTACATCCTGGCCTACAGCAACTCGCTGATGGATAATTTCATCATGGACGTGCAGGGTAGCGGCTACATTGACTTTGGCGACGGTTCGCCGCTGAACTTCTTCAGCTATGCCGGGAAAAACGGCTGGCCCTATTACAGCATCGGTAAAGTGCTGATCGACCGCGGCGAAGTAAAGCGCGAAGATATGTCGATGCAGGCGATCCGCGAATGGGGCGAAAAGCACAGCGAGGCGGAGGTTCGTGAATTGCTGGAGCAGAACCCGTCGTTCGTCTTCTTTAAACCGCAGTCCTTTGCGCCAGTGAAAGGCGCCAGCGCGGTGCCGCTGATTGGCCGCGCGTCGGTGGCCTCCGACCGTTCCATTGTTCCTGCTGGCACCACGCTGCTGGCGGAAGTGCCGCTGCTGGACAATAACGGTAAGTTCAACGGCCAGTACGAGCTGCGTTTAATGGTGGCCCTCGACGTTGGCGGCGCGATTAAAGGCCAGCACTTCGATATTTACCAGGGCATTGGTCCGGATGCCGGACACCGTGCCGGTTGGTATAACCACTATGGCCGCGTATGGGTGCTGAAAAACGCGCCGGGCGCGGGCAACGTCTTTAGCGGCTAGTACTCACGTTCTTTTCCCCCGGTCGCGCTGCGCTTACCGGGGCTACGGTAGCCCGGGTAAGGCGCTTGCGACGCGGCCCGGGAATATCCACTTATTCTGAGGTTTTATGTCTGTTGTAATCAGCGATGCCTGGCGCCAGCGTTTTGGTGGCACGGCGCGTTTATATGGTGAAAAGGCGCTGCAATGTTTTGCCGATGCGCACGTCTGCGTGGTCGGCATCGGCGGCGTGGGCTCCTGGGCGGCGGAAGCGCTGGCGAGAACCGGGATTGGCGCGATAACCCTCATCGATATGGATGACGTCTGCGTGACCAACACCAACCGCCAGATCCACGCGCTTGGCGGTAACGTTGGCCTGGCGAAAGCCGAGGTGATGGCGGAGCGCATTCGCCTGATCAACCCCGAGTGCCGGGTCACGGTGGTGGACGATTTCATCACCCCGGAAAACGTCGCGGAGTATCTTGGCGTTGGTTTTAGCTACGTGATTGACGCCATCGACAGCGTGCGCCCGAAAGCGGCGCTGATCGCTTACTGTCGTCGCCATAAGGTTCCGCTGGTGACCACCGGCGGCGCGGGCGGGCAAATCGATCCGACGCAAATTCAGGTCGCCGATCTGGCGAAAACCATCCAGGATCCGCTGGCGGCAAAGTTGCGCGAGCGTTTGAAGAGCCAGTTCGGGGTGGTGAAGAACAGCAAAGGTAAGCTCGGCGTGGATTGTGTGTTTTCCACCGAAGCGCTGGTTTATCCGCAGGCGGACGGCAGCGTGTGCGCGATGAAAAGCACCGCTGAGGGGCCGAAGCGAATGGATTGCGCATCCGGTTTTGGCGCCGCGACGATGGTGACCGCGACCTTTGGTTTTGTCGCCGTCTCCCACGCGCTGAAGAAAATGCTGGCGAAGGCGGAGCGGCTGACGGCGTAAATTCCCGGGGGCGGCGCAGGCGCCGCCCCCGGGATGAGCTTAAACCTCAACCTCGCGGGCGGCGGCGAGTACCGCCTCGCTCAGGGCGCTGAGCCCCTGGCTGCGCGAGGCGCTCAGCTGGCCGCGCATCCCCAGCGCATCAAACAGCGCCAGCGGATCCTGCGCCAGCAGCTCGGCGGCGCTTTTGCCTTCAACGGCGGTCAACAGCACCGCCAGCATGCCGCGCACGATACGGCCTTCGCTATCGCCGAAGAAATGCAGCTTGCCCTCGGCATCGACGGAATAGCCCAGCCAGACGCGGTTTTCACACCCGGCAATCTCTTTGGCCCGCGCTTTCTGGTCGTCCGGCAGGGCGGGAAGCTGCTTGCCCAGTAAAATCAGCTGGCGGTATTTATCCTCCCACTGGCTGAGCGGAGTAAAGGTCTGCCGTAGAAATGCCTCGGTGATGCGGGTTCCAAAAGGGTGAGAAGTCGTCATTAGTCCACCAGAATTTCCAGAGCGCGGTCAACGGCGTGCACCAGCGCGTAAACGTCGTCTTGCGTATTATAAGGCGCGAAGGAGGCCCGCAGCGTGCCGCTGACGCCAAGCGCCGCCAGCAGCGGCTGAGCGCAGTGCTGACCGGCGCGCAGCGCGATACCCGATTCCGCCAGCAGCGTCACCATATCGCTATGGTGAACGCCGTCAAAATCAAACGCCAGCAGGCTGGCGCCCTGGCAGCGGAACGAACGGAATCCCGGACGTTTCGCCAGCTCCTCTTCCGCCAGCGTGGCCAGACTGCGGCACCAGTTTTCCGCCTGCGCGATATCCGTCTCCTCCAGCCACTCCAGCGCCGCGCTCAGGCCAATCACCCCGGCGATATTGGGCGTCCCGGCCTCGAAGCGCCAGGGGGCGGGCTGGGTTTTGAAGCCGTCGAAGGTGACTTCGGTAATCATTTTTCCCCCGCCGAGCCACGGCGACATCTCCGCCAGCCGTTCGCGTTTGCCATACAGCGCGCCGATGCCGGTCGGCCCGTAGAGCTTATGGCCGGAAAAAGCATAAAAGTCGATATCCAGCGCCTGGACGTCCGCCGGGAAATGCACCGCCCCCTGCGCGCCGTCGACCATCACCACCATCCCGGCAGCGCGAGCCTGGCGAATCGCCAGCGCCAGGTCCGGGCAGCCGCCGGTGACGTTGGACATCTGGCCAATCGCCAGCACCCGACTGCGCGGCGTGATGAGCGCGCCAAGCGCCGCTACGTCCGGCAGACGGTTGCCCGCCAGCGGCAGCTTCACCACCCGCGCGCCGGTTTGCTCTGCAACCATTAACCACGGCACCAGGTTGGCGTGATGCTCCGCTTCGCTGACGATAATCTCATCGCCGGGTTTCAGACGCGGGCGCACGTAGCTCTGCGCCACCATATTAATGGCTTCGGTGGTGCCGCGCGTCCAGACGATATCTTCGCCGGATGGGGCATTAAGCAGCGCCGCCACGCGTTCGCGCGCGTTCTCATAGCGTTCGGTTAGCTGCCGGGCGGCGGCGAACTGGCTGCGATGGACGTTGCCGGCGCTAAGGCGATAGAACTGGTCGCTGGCCTCAATGACCGCCAGCGGTTTGAGGGTGGTCGCGGCGCTATCAAGATAGACGCCGGCGTCGGCCAGCGCCGGGAACTGGGCGCGAAATTGGACGGGGTTGAATGCGTTCATGAGATTCCTCGTATCGATATCAGGATCGTCGCGCAAATCGGCGGGTGATACAAGGTTTGTGCTAACGACTGGAATTTTCTGAATATGGCTTCGGGTGGGTAAAAGATAGTTATGCTGAATAGTGTTGGGTTTGCGTTTTAACCTGGTGCAGAACGAATCATAAACAGTATAAATAGTCGAAAGGAGAGAAAGATGAAAATGAATAAGACTGCCGCAATTATTACTGCCTGTGTGCTGACCTTTGGCCTGAGCGCGTGCTCCTCCAACTACGTGATGCATACCAACGATGGGCGCACCATCGTGACCGACGGCAAACCGCAAACGGATAATGATACTGGCATGATTTCGTACAAAGATGCCTGGGGTAACAAGCAGCAGATTAACCGTTCTGACGTCAAACAGCTGGGCGAGCTGGATAAGTGATTAGCGTATATACCCTAAATAATTCGCGTTGCAGGAAGGGGGCAAGTGAGCGAACCCCAGGAGCTTATCGAGTAAGTGACTGGAGTGAACGACAAATCTGCCGGGAGCAGATTTGAACGTCGCTTGCGACGGCCCGCCAGGGTGAGGCCCACGGATCGGCCGAGTAATCCGAGGCCAACGCACATGCAACTTGAAGTATGACGGGTATAGCAGGCAAAAAAAAGCACCGCGCAGTGCGGTGCTACATTAAATCACTATGGACAGACAGGGTAAATGTACAGGAAGTGAAAAGGGGTAGCTGAGCTACCATGGTCCGCAAACCCGGACCAATTGCAAACACAACAACACAACATCACAACCGTAAGCCAAAAGCTTGTTGGAACACGCATTCCAAAAAAAGCTCTTCGTTCCGGCTCAGGAAGTGCCGCCACTATAGGTATTTGCTGGTAGAAGCTCAACGGACAAATTATAATAGCTCAGATAAAAAAAACTAATAGGTTAACTATTGTTTCCTGTTTGTTAAATTGCCTTAACATCTAAGCCAGAATAACTATGTCCAAGCGTTTGCCACCTCTGAATGCATTACGTGTTTTTGATGCTGCCGCCCGTCATCTTAGCTTCACTCGCGCCGCCGATGAGCTTTTTGTGACCCAGGCCGCAGTCAGCCACCAAATCAAGTCCCTGGAGGATTTCCTCGGCCTCAAGCTGTTCCGTCGACGCAATCGTTCTCTTCTTTTAACGGAGGAGGGGCAGAGCTATTTTCAGGATATCAAAGAGATTTTTTCGCAGCTCACCGAAGCGACCCGCAAGCTTCAGGCGCGAAGCGCAAAAGGGGCTTTAACCGTCAGTATGCTGCCCAGTTTTGCCATTCAGTGGCTGGTGCCGAGACTCACAAGCTTTAACTCAGCTTATCCGGGAATCGACGTCAGAATCCAGGCCGTGGACCGTCAGGAAGATAAGCTAGCCGACGATGTCGACGTGGCGATTTTTTACGGCCGCGGCAACTGGCCGGGGCTACGGGTGGAAAAACTGTACGCCGAATATCTGCTCCCGGTGTGTTCCCCGCTGTTACTCACCGGTGATAAAGCGTTGAAAATGCCTGCCGATCTGGCGCAACATACCCTGCTGCACGACGCTTCCCGCCGCGACTGGCAAACTTATACCCGTCAGTTGGGTCTAAACCATATCAATGTTCAACAGGGACCTATATTTAGCCACAGCGCAATGGTGCTGCAGGCGGCAATCCATGGACAGGGGGTCGCGCTGGCCAACAATGTGATGGCGCAGTCCGAGATTGAGGCAGGCCGTTTGGTCTGTCCGTTTAATGATGTTCTGGTCAGTAAGAATGCGTTTTATCTCGTTTGTCATGACAGTCAGGCAGAACTGGGTAAAATAGCCGCCTTCCGCCAGTGGATTCTGGCAAAAGCGGCTAATGAACAAGAAAAATTTCGCTTTCGTTATGAACAATAAATCATCGTAGGGTAAACACATGACCAGCCGTTTTATGCTGATTTTCGCCGCGATAAGCGGTTTTATCTTTGTGGCTTTGGGCGCTTTTGGCGCGCATGTTTTAAGTAAAACGATGGGCGTTGCGGAAATGGGCTGGATCCACACCGGCCTGCAGTATCAGGCTTTCCATACGCTGGCGATCTTTGGCCTGGCGGTGGCGATGCAGCGCCGGATCAGCATCTGGTTTTACTGGAGCAGCGTCTTTATGGCGCTCGGTACCGTTCTTTTTAGCGGCAGCCTCTACTGTCTGGCGCTCTCGCATTTACGCCTGTGGGCGTTCGTTACGCCGGTCGGGGGCGTCTGCTTCCTCGCCGGTTGGGTATTAATGTTAATTGGTGCAATTCGTCTGAAACGTAAGGGCGTTGTTCATGAATAAAGTTGTCCTCTATTGTCGCCCTGGGTTTGAGAAAGAGTGCGCAGCAGAAATTACCGATAAGGCCTCGCGCCTTGAGGTGTTTGGTTTTGCCCGAGTCAAAGACGACTCCGGCTATGTGATTTTTGAGTGCTATCAGGCCGAAGACGGCGAAAAGCTGGTGCGCGAGCTGCCGTTCAGCTCGCTGGTGTTTGCCCGCCAGATGTTTGTGGTTGGCGAACTGCTGCGCGACCTGCCGCCGGAAGACCGTATTTCCCCGATCGTCGGTATGCTGCAGGGCGTGGTGGAGAAGGGCGGCGAGCTGCGCGTGGAAGTGGCCGATACCAACGAAAGCAAAGAGCTGATGAAGTTCTGCCGCAAGTTTACGGTACCGCTGCGCGCGGCGCTGCGCGAAGCGGGCGTGCTGACCAACTATGAAACGCCAAAACGTCCGGTGGTCCACGTGTTCTTTATCGCGCCGGGCTGCTGCTACACCGGCTATTCGTTGTCTAACAACAACTCGCCGTTCTATATGGGCATTCCTCGCCTCAAGTTCCCGTCCGATGCGCCAAGCCGTTCGACTCTCAAGCTGGAAGAGGCGTTTCACGTCTTTATCCCGGCGGATGAGTGGGATGAGCGTCTGGCGAACGGTATGTACGCGGTGGATCTCGGCGCCTGCCCCGGCGGTTGGACCTATCAGCTGGTGAAACGCAATATGTGGGTCTCCTCGGTGGATAACGGCCCAATGGCGCAAAGCCTGATGGATACCGGCCAGGTGACCTGGCTGCGTGAAGATGGCTTCAAGTATCGCCCAACGCGCAGCAACATCTCGTGGATGGTGTGCGATATGGTAGAGAAGCCAGCGAAAGTGGCGGCGCTGATGGCGCAGTGGTTGGTGAACGGCTGGTGCCGGGAAACCATCTTTAACCTGAAGCTGCCGATGAAAAAACGCTACGAAGAGCTATCGCGTAACCTGGCCTATATTCAGGAACAGCTCGACGAGCACGGTATCAACGCGCAGATCCAGGCGCGCCAGCTGTATCACGATCGCGAAGAGGTGACGGTTCACGTTCGCCGCCTGTGGGCTGCCGTCGGCGGTCGCCGCGACGAACGCTAGTTTGCCCGCTTGTAGGCCGGATAGGGCACTAAGAGCCTATCCCATTAGGGCTATTTTGTTTGCCATTTTGAACCTGGGCAGTGCTCAGAATCCTCACGTACTACGTGTACGCTCCGGTTCTTCCGCGCTGTCCGTGTTCAAACTGACTGCACCAATAACGCCTATTGGGATAGGCTCTAAGCCGCTATCCGGCGCTGCCATAGCCGTTATGACTGCGACACGTCCGAAACAATATGCGTCACATCATCCAGATGGCCGATCCGTGCCTCTCCTGAGCGATTAAATTTGCTCTTATCAATCAGCAATAACGATTGCGACGCCCGCTTGAGCAGCAGCGATTTGAACTCGGCGTTCACCGTGTTTGAGTCCCAGAGCGCGCCCTCGCTGTCGATACCCTCGCAGGAAAAAATGAACAGGTCGATCTCCAGCGCTTTGAGCTGTGGGATAAGCGACGCGCTGACGTAGCAGCCGTATTTTCGCTGGAGCGTACCGCCGGAGCAGGTGAGCTGAATGTTCTCTCGCTTGCTGAGCTCCTGGCAAATTGGCTGGCTGTTGGTAAAGACGTGAAGGTCGATATCAGGCAACTGGCGGGCCAGATACCAGCAGGTGGAACTGGCATCAAGGGCGATAACCATCCCCTCTTCTATCCACGCAAGCGCCTCGCGGGCGATATCCGCTTTGTGCGCGTAGTGGCTTTTCAGACGGATATGAAAAGGGTCGCCGCTATCCCGGCTTTGCCGGTGAATGACTTTTGCCCGGCCGTGGTTACGCAGCACTTTTCCCTGGGACTGGAGCTCGCTGAGATCGCGGCGGATGGTTTCTCTGCTGACGTTCAGCTGCAGCGATAAGGCTTCGGTGGTCAGGCTGTTATGGTTAATGAGCAGGTCTAGTATCGCTTGCTGTCGTGCCGCTTTCATTTTTCTCACCCTGGCGTTCGCTGAGCGCCCGCATCAGACGGGCGCTCCGGCATGAGATTACGGCGTTACTCCTTTTTTTAAAAGAATATTCCCGTACTTAGCGCGCTCACCTGTGATAACGATCGCAAAGGCTTTTTGCGCCCGCTCGTAGAAAGCAAAACGGTCGATGCGCGTGATATCCGGGCAGGGCGCGGGGCCGGAAAGCGCCTCGCGGTAGCGGGTTTCCACCTGCGGATCGAGGGCGTCGCCGGTCACGGCGGCCATCATTACCAGCGGGGGAGCGTAGCTGTCTAACTCAAACAGCGGAATAATCGCCTGCAGCAGGTCGCTGACCTGCAGGCCGTCGGCGCGAATGACCTGTGGCCCCATGCTGTGCGCCGGGAAGTGGGCATCGGAAAAGACGATCTCATCTCCGTGCCCCATTTCCGCCAGCACTTTCAGTAGCTCCGGCGATATTAACGGGGAAATTGTTTTTAGCATCTCATACTCCCTCAATCAGTTCGGGATCGGTTTGCGGGTAAAAATAGCGATACTGATAGCTCACCTGCGCTCTGGCCTGCTCAGGGCTGCTGAATTCACCGACGCCATACCAGCCAAACATGGCGGCGCCGGCGACGGTGGTTTCGGCGTCATCCAGTACTTTAATCGGGATCTCCAGTCTGTTGGCCTTGATCTGATTCCACAGCGCGTTGCGGCTGCCGCCGCCGACCAGCAGCAGCTCGCTGGCGTTAAAGTGACCGATTTTTTGCAGCGTTTGTAGATTGTTCGCCAGCTGTTTGGCTAATCCCTCCAGCGCGGCGAGGTAGAAGTGACCGCGAGTGGTATTCAGCGTGATGCCCTGCCAGCCCGCATTTGGGCTGGATAGCAGGTCGCACTGCATCTTCACTTTTTGAGCGCCGGCGGGGAGGGCGCGGGCCTCTTCAATCAACGTTTGCCACGGCGTTTCAGGCGTCCACAGCAGCTGGCGTATCCATTCCAGCACGCCGGAGGCCAGCCACTGCATGCCGGGGTTATAGCGTCCCGGCTGGCTATCCAGCTCGCAGGTGGATCCCGCGTAGTGGCTGAGTAGCGGCGTATTCACCTGAGCACTGCGCACCATCAGGATTTCCCAGGTGCCGGAAGAGAGCACCGGTTCATCCTGCTCCGCGCCCGCGCCAAACAGCGCGAACTGGGTATCGTGTCCGGCGGAGATAACCGGAATACCGACGGCTAAACCCAGCATCTTCGCGGCATCGCTTTGTAGCGTGCCGATCTGCTGGCCCGCCTCAACGAGCCGGGGAAACAGGCGGCGCGGCAGCCCCGTCGCCTGCAGGATCTGCGCGCTGAAATCCCGCTGGTGGATATCCAGCATCTGGCTGGTGCCCGCCATGGTGATATCGGTCGTGAATTCCCCGGTCAGACGCTGGTTGAGAAGCGAGGAGATGAACAGCCAGGCATGGGCCTGCTCCAGCAGCTGCGGGTGGTTCTCTTTCAGCCAGATCAGCTTATACAAGGTGTTGAAGGCAAATGCGCCGACGCCGGCAATCTGCTGGAGCTGCTGCGCGGGCATAAAGCGGCCGATATTGTCCATCACCGCCGCGGTACGCGGACATTTCCAGCTGATGACCGGATAGAGCAGCTTGCCCTGTTCATCCACCAGCGCGCCGTCGACGCCGAAGGTGGTGACCGTGATGCCGCGAACCGTGCAGGACGAGAGCGCATCGCTAATCTGCCGGCAGCACTCGGCGAAACGTTGCAGGATCGCCTCCAGCGACCACTGGTGCCAGGCGCTGTTCTCCACGGCGATATCGCTGGCGTTGGCCGTTGCGGCGCGGGCGATAATGTTCCCCTGGCGGTCAACCGCAATCGCCCGCACGTTGGTGGCGCCGCAGTCGAGGACCAGGATGACGTCTTTTTTCATAGTGAACTCCATAAACGTCGCCGGATGGCGCCGCGCTTATCGGGCCTACGGTTCTGTAGGCCCGGTAAGCCTGCGCCACCGGGCAAAGCCGCATTAACGTTTATACAGCGGGCCGTAGTTCTCGCAGGCGCGGTAATCCTGGCCTTCGCTATCCATACCGTGCGCAGACCAGCTGGAGGGGCGATAAATTTTCGCCTCTTCTACGTTATGCATGCAGACCGGGATCCGCAGCATCGACGCCAGGGTGATAAAGTCGGCGCCGACGTGCCCGATGGTCAGCACGCCGTGGTTAGCGCCCCAGTTCGCCATCACCGAGTAGACGTCGGAGAACGGGCCTTTACCGGTCAGGCGCGGCGCAAACCAGGTCGTGGGCCAGGTGGAGTTGGTGCGGGCATCGAGTTGGTCATGCATCGCTTTCGGCAGCTCTACGCTCCAGCCTTCGGCGATTTGCAGTACCGGGCCAAGACCTTTGATGATATTCACGCGGGTCATGGTGAACGGCACGCCGCCTTCGGTCAGGAAGCGGGAGGAGAAGCCGCCGCCGCGGAAGTATTCATGAATCGCCGGGCACCATTCGGTGGCCGCCAGGCAGGCGTCGGCCTCCTGCTGGCTGATTTCCCAGTGCGGTTTCATGGTTGGCTTGCCTTCCGCATCGCGCTGTTTGCAGGCGCCGTCCAGCGCCGCCGAACCGGAGTTGATCAGGTGGATGATGCCGTGCTCCGCCAGCCCGGTGAGCGGTTGTCCGGTGACGCGTTCTACCGCTTCCGGCGACCAGTAGGTGCGCACGTCGGCAAATACCTGAGCGGTGCCGGTCAACTGGTGGCCCATCAGCATTGCCACGCCGTTGAGGCTGTCGTTTTCCGTGGCGACGACAAAGGGTTCGCGTACGCCGTTCCAGTCGAACGAGCTATTGAGCAGCGCTTCGGCGGTATCGCCGTTGGGGTATTGATCGGTCCAGTGGCGCTGGCCCTGAAAACCCGCAGCGATGGCGTTATAGCCCAATGACTCTTCGACCAGCCCTTTTTCCGCCAGCTTGCTGTTGCCCTGCATCATGTCGCGAATGCACATCGCCATCAGCAGGCTCTCTTTCAGCACCGCGCGGCTCTGTTCGGCGTTGCGCTTATACTGTTGCGCGTTCTGGTCTTCGCCGTAGCGGAAGTTTTTATCCGCCCACGCCAGCGCCATTTCCAGCTCGCTTTCATCATAGATTTTCTGGTCGATGCGGCGGCGCAGTTCGGTCATGTCCACCGCCTGCACTTTCATACCGAGCCAGGACTCGAAGAAGTTGTGATCGACGATAGAACCGGCAATCCCCATCGACACGCCGCCGACGGAAAGATAGCTTTTGCCCTTCATGCTGGCGACCGCTAAGCCGGCGCGGGCAAAGCGCAGCAGTTTTTCTTCGACATCCGGCGGAATGGTGGTGTCGTCGGCGTCCTGTACGTCGTGGCCATAAATGGAGAATGCCGGAATACCCTTCTGGCTATGCGCCGCCAGCGCCGCCGCAAGGTAAACCGCGCCGGGGCGCTCGGTGCCGTTAAAGCCCCAGATGGCTTTTGGCCGCAGCGGATCCATATCGATAGTTTCGCTGCCGTAGCACCAACACGGGGTGACGGTAATGGTGACGCCGACGTTCTGGCTGCTGAATTTCTCCTCGCAGGCAGCGGACTCCGCCATACCCGCGATGCAGCTGTCGGCGATGACGCACTCAATCTGCGCGCCGCAGGCGTGACGCAGTTTTTCCGCGATCAGCGCGGCGGTGGCTTTCGCCATGTTCATGGTTTGTTCTTCCAGCGACTCGCGCACTCCCATGCGGCGTCCATCGATCACCGGGCGAATGCCAATTTTCGGTAAGCTGATTTTTTTCATTACAGATTCCTCACGTTATTCGGATAAATGTTTAGTTAGCTGCCGTTTGCGAACGGAAACGGGCGAAAATGAAGATGACGGCAAAGCACAGGGCCGGAACCAGCTCCGCGGTGGGAATATTGCCGGCGGCGTCGCTGACAAAGCCCATCACCGGGGTGACGATCCCGCCGCCAATAATGGTCATGACGATAAAAGAGGAGCCGTATTTGGTGTCCTGCCCCAGGTTTTTGATGCCCAGCGAGAAGATGGTCGGATACTGAATGGACATAAAAGCGCTGCACAGCGTCAGGGCCAGCAGACCCACGTGGCCGCCGGTGAAAGCGGAAATCAGGCACAGGATCATGGAAAGCAGGGCGTAGGCCGCCAGCACTTTATGCGGCGCGAAGCGGCTGATGAGCCAGGTACCGGAGAAGCGGCCGATAAAGAAGCACACCATGGTGCCGGTCAGATAGTTGGCGGCGAAACCGGGCGTCATGCCGGGGATCTCTTCGATAGCGTAGCGAATCAGATAGCTCCAGCAGGCGGTTTGCGCGCCAACGTAGCAGAACTGCGCCAGCACAGCCCAGCGCCAGTGGCGAACGCGGACCAGGCGAGCAAGGGAAGCGGAGAAAGAACTCTGGTTGGCGTCACTATGGTCGTCGCTCTGCAGGGCCGGAAATTTGGTCAACATAATCAACAGAGCGACCAGTAAGACAACCGCGACGATGATCATATACGGGGTTTGCACCGAGAGCACCAGGCTGTGCTTATAGGCGCTAAGCTGCTCCGGAGCCATTTTATCGAGCACATCCTGCGATTGATGCGGCACATTAGACAAAATAAGACTTTGCCCAAAAACCACCGCAATAATGGCGCCAAACGAGTTAAAGGTCTGGGCAAGATTAAGCCGGAAGTGACCGCCGCTTTCTGGGCCTAACACGGTAACAAACGGGTTTGCCGCGGTTTCTAAACACCCTAAGCCCGCAGCAATAATAAACAGGCCAATCAGAAATAAGGTGTAATTCATGACCTCGGCGGCGGGCCAGAATAGCGCGGCACCAAAAGCATATAAGAACAGTCCGGTAATAATACCGGCTTTATAACTTAACTTTTTCATCAAGATTCCGGCCGGAATAGGGATGACGAAATAGCCGAAATAAAAGGCGGACTGAATCAGTCCGGCCTGAAAATTCGTCAGCGTAAAGGCTTGTTGAAATTGTGGTAATAAAATATCGTTGAGATTATTAGCGACCGCCCAAAGAAAAAATAACGAGCACAGCAGGGCGAAGGGAATAATGTAGCGCTTGCTTTTCCCTGTCTCTACCGCACGAAAACTCTGCGTTTGTATTGTTGTGTTTCCCATAGCATCCTCATTGGTTCAGAAGCGTGTTCAGCGGCCGGCTTATGCCCACCAGACCACAATAATCAGGTGAGCTCTTGCGGCGACGTCAACAGTGAAATAAACATCACGGAATGAACTCATGAATGCATTTTCAAATTAAAAACGCCTTTTAATATGATGACGGTCACATTTAGCATCCCCTCGGTGATTTTATGTGATTATCATCACTTTAATTATCAGAAAAACATGACCGTTTGAGGAAGTTAATTCTAAAACCCACAGGTTGAATGCCCGATTTAATTTATAATAAAGAAAACGGTCAGTTGTTAAAACTATCAGCAAAATGCCCGTTTTTAAATCTATGAGTAAGAACGGGCATTTTTTTATCAGGCAAAAACGAGAGAACGCTTTTTTTAGCCTGAAATAAGTGAGGGGTATCACAGAACCGGTGAATGTAAATTCCTTTCTGATTATTCGGTATGAAGATGATGGGCAATTATTCGAGTTATTCAACAGCGTCGCGCGTCTTATCCGACGAGCCGTCTGTTGTGGCATTGCGCATCATAAAGAGAGGTAAAGAATGGAACGAAATAGACTGGCCCGGCAGATTATTGATACCTGCCTGGAAATGACCCGGCTGGGGTTAAATCAGGGGACCGCCGGCAACGTGAGCGTGCGTTATCAAGGGGGAATGCTGATCACGCCGACGGGTATTCCATACGAAAAGCTGACGGAGGCGCATATTGTGTATATCGATGCCGAAGGCCAGCACGAACAGGGTAAACTGCCGTCCAGCGAGTGGCGTTTTCATCTGGCGGCCTATCAGACCCGCCCTGACGCGCACGCGGTGGTGCATAATCACGCGGTTCACTGCACGGCGGTGTCGATCCTCAATCGCCCCATTCCCGCCATTCACTATATGATTGCGGCGGCGGGGGGCAACTCTATCCCCTGCGCGCCATACGCCACGTTCGGTACCCGCGAGCTGTCTGAACATGTGGCCGTGGCGTTGAAAAATCGTAAAGCGACGCTGCTGCAGCACCATGGACTGATCGCTTGTGAAGAGAATCTGGAAAAGGCCCTGTGGCTGGCGCATGAAGTTGAGGTACTGGCGCAGCTCTATCTCAGTACCCTGGCGATTATCGATCCGGTGCCGGTTCTTGATGACGAGGCCATCGCCGTTGTGCTGGAGAAATTCAAAACCTACGGATTGCGTATCGAAGAGTGATGCCGTAAGCGAAGGTTTCTGCCGACGGCTTCCGGGAAACAGATCCAGTGCGGCTTCGCTTATTCCCCCGGTGGCGGCTGGCGCCTTACCGGGGCTACTGGGTCATCACCGTCTGCGGATCGGTAGCCCGGACAGATGCGCAGCATTGCCTCCGGGAAGCCCCAGCGCTAGCGGGCCAGCCGCAGTTGCTGCAGGTTGCCGTCCAGCTGTAAATCGGTTTGCAGACGTGCGATTTCCCGGCAGGTGAAGGCCATCTCTTGCTGTTCTTCCAGCTTCTTGCGCCACTTCTCCGGCACGTCCGCCAGCCGCGCGTAGATTCCTTCCAGATCCTGGAAATCGGTTAATAGCTGGGCGGCGCTTTTTGGACCAATCCCCGCCACGCCGGGAACCTTTGAGCTGCTGATGCCCGCCAGCCCCCAGTAGTCGGGCAGCTGCTCCGGCGTCACGCCAAACTCTTTGGCGATAAACGGCGCGTCGAGCCAGCGCTTCTGGAAATAGTCGCGGATGCGAATCGTCGGCGACAGCAGCTGGCAGTAGCCTTTGTCGGTTGAAACGATGGTTGCCTGATGGCCGGCCTGCGCCACCTTTACCGCCAGGGTCGCGGCGAGATCGTCAGCTTCGCTGCCGCTGAGCGCCCAGCAGCGAAACCCGCGCTGCTCAAACGCCGCCCGCAGCGCCGGCATTTCCGCTTCGAGGGTCTCCGGCATCGGCGCGCGCCCGGCTTTATAATCGGGCAGGCGCTGATGCCGCCAGCCGTGGCCGCGGTCTTCATCATCAAATACCGCCACCACGTGGGTCGGCTGGCTATGAACCACCAGCTGTTCGAGCGCATGCAGGCAGGTATCGACGCAGGGTGACCCCTGCACCGCATGGATGCGGCGAATCAGATTAAGTGCGTCGACGATTAGCAAATGAACGGCCACGGATCCCCCTTATTCTCAACGTCTTTTAGGGTAACACCACCGCGCGGATGAGGCTATTGGCACCAGGAAAATCAGGAAGATGCCTCGCAGTTTCGGGCTAACCAACGTGCATCAGCAGGCGAGGATCGCCATGAGTGGCCTCGCCGTACCAGACCGCCTCGCGTACCGACACCGGTTTGTGGATCAGGCCCAGCGCGTAAAAACGATCGGCGATACTTTGCTGGGCGCGAATCACGTGGAGATCCATTGGCCGCGGTCGATGGCTGCGGCGCGCCAGGGCTCGGGCCAGAGAAGCGGCGTTAAGCCCCTGCTCGGCGGAGAGCAGTCCGACGGCTTCCTCCCGATGCTGGTCGATAAACTGCCCGGTCTGCGTCAGTTCCGCCAGCAGGCGCTGCATGATATCGCTATTGCGGCTGGCGTAGTCGCGGCGCGACAGGTAGAACTGGTGGTTATTGACGCGCCCCTCGCCGCTGGCGACAACCCGTAATTCACCGCTATATTCCGCGTCGCTGAGCAGCGGATCCCACATCATCCAGGCGTCCACCGCCAGGTAATCGCTGGCGGTCAGTGGATATTTCGGCGGTATATAGACCACTTTGACGTCATGTAATCCCAGCCCGGCCTCTTCCAGGATATGCAGCAGCAGCCAGTGCACGTTAGAACCTTTATTCAGCGCGATACGCTTGCCGCGCAGGTCGGTAAGGGTGCGAATGTCGCTGTGCTGCGGGACGACCATCGCCACGCTTTGCGGCGCGGGTGGTTCCCAGGCGACGTAGACCAGTTCGCTGTTATTGGCCTGCGCGAAAACCGGCGGCGCTTCGCCGGTGGTGCCAAAATCGATTTCATCGCAGGCTAGCGCGTGCAGCAGCTGCGGCCCGGCGGGGAACTCGCTCCACAGCACGCTGACGCCGCGGCTGGCAAAAGCTTGCTCAAGACTTTGCCGCGCTTTCAGGATGCCAAGATTGCCGAAGCGCTGGAAGCCGATGCGCAGTTCCCGGTCGCGAGAGATCGTTTTGACCGCCGCGCTGTAGCGGGGCTCCTGACGGCGGCGGCTTTTAATGATGCCTAAATTTGCCAGCTGCGTGCGCAGCGCGTGGCGGCTGATACCGAGCAGCGCCGCGGCCTGACTTTGATTATCGTCACTGTGGGCCATCGCGCCGCGTATCAGCGCCCCGGTGACCCTTTCCCACAGCGGTTCGCCCGGCAGGGAAAGCTGACGACGAATAAAATCGTCGAGTTCATTATCGCCAACTGCCGAGGGCTCGTTGTTCAGGGTCGTCAGCCGCAGCTGGGCGGGGCCGATCTCCTCTTCTTTACTCAGCAATACCGCGTTATGCAGGGTGTTCTCCAGCTCGCGAATATTGCCCGGCCAGGGGTACGCCATCAGCCTTGCCAGCGTCTCCGGGGCCAGACGGCGAACCGGGCGACCTGAGCGGCGGGCGTAGAGCGAGAGAAAATGGTCCGCCAGCACCGGAATATCCTGGCGACGCTGGCGCAGCGGCGGCAGCGGCACGATGGCGATATTCAGTCGATAGTAGAGGTCTTCGCGGAAACGACGCTCGCGGATGGCCTGCATCAGATCCACGTGGGTGGCGGCGATCACCCGCACATCGACCTTAATGGCCTTGCGCGAGCCGACGCGGGTGATTTCGCGCTCCTGCAGGACGCGCAGCAGTTTCACCTGGAGCGCCAGGCTAAGCTCGCCGATTTCATCGAGCAACAGCGTGCCGCCTACCGCCGCTTCGAACCAGCCGGGATGGCTTTGTACCGCGCCGGTAAACGCTCCTTTTTCATGGCCGAACAGCTCCGCTTCCGCCAGGCTTTCGCTGAGCGCGCCGCAGTTGACGGCCAGGAACGGCCGGTGACGGCGCGGGCTATGGTGATGCAGGTAGCGGGCGACGACCTCTTTACCGGTGCCGGTTTCGCCGACGATCAGTACGGTCGCCTCTGTTGGGGCCAGTTTATCCAGCAGGCTCTGAAAAGCTTTCGACGCCGGGTCGATCAGCGTGGGCGTTGAGGGTGGAAATTCAGGATTCAGCATGGTTGACCTCCGGCTTTTGATGTCCTGAAGTTATCCTGTGCCGGGGACGGAAACCAGAGGGCTAACTCGCCGGTCTGTTGCAAATGCCGCAGTCCGAACGCATTGGCTGCGGCATTTGCAACAGCGGTATACGGTCCCGTTTTATCTAACCGACTGATTTTGTATTGTTAATTTTTTATTCACCATTGGCACGATTATCGCTAACACTCATATAACCAAATTAAAACAACTCTTCGATAAATATCGAATATGGTTATATAGGAAATCGATAATGACGCAAAAAACCGACGACAAAATCAATGTGTTCTGGTTTCTGCCCACCCACGGCGATGGTCGCTACCTGGGCACCGCGGAGGGCGGGCGGCCGGTTGATTTGCCTTACCTGCAGCAGGTAGCGCTGGCGGCCGACAGCCTCGGCTACTACGGCGTGCTGATCCCAACGGGGAAAAGCTGCGAGGACTCCTGGCTGGTGGCCTCGGCGCTGGCGCCGCTGACCCGTCGCCTGCGCTATCTGGTGGCCGTTCGTCCGGGCCTGCAGCCGCCGACGCTGGCGGCGAGGATGGCGACGACGCTCGACCGTCTGTCGGGCGGTCGGCTGCTGATTAACGTCGTCACCGGCGGCGATCCGGTGGAAAACAAAGGCGACGGTATTTTCCTCAGCCACGGCGAACGCTATCAGGTCACCCGCGAATTTCTCGACGTCTACTCGCGCCTGCTGAAAGGTGAAAAGGTGGATTATCACGGCGAGCATATCCACGTGGAAGGCGCGGAAGTGCTGTTTCCGCCGGTACAGGAAAACGGCCCGCCGCTGTTTTTTGGCGGCTCCTCTGAGGAAGCCATCGACGTTGCCGCCGATCAAATCGATACCTACCTGACCTGGGGGGAGCCGCCGGCGCTGGTGGCCGAAAAGCTGGCGGTAGTGCGCGAGCGCGCCGCCGCCCGGGGCCGCACGTTGCAGTACGGGATTCGTCTGCATGTGATTGTTCGCGAAACCGAAGAGGAGGCGTGGGCCGCCGCCGATCGGCTGATTTCTCACCTTGATGACGAGACCATCGCCCAGGCGCAGAAAATTTTTGCCCGTATGGACTCCACCGGCCAGGCGCGCATGAGCTCGCTGCATAAAGGATCGCGCGACAATCTGCGCATTGCGCCGAACCTGTGGGCGGGCGTAGGGCTGGTGCGCGGCGGGGCGGGAACGGCGCTGGTCGGCAATCCGCAGCAGGTGGCAGAACGCATTCGCGAATATCAGGCGCTCGGTATCACCAATTTTATCTTCTCCGGCTATCCGCATCTGGAAGAAGCCCATCGTTTCGCTGACCTGGTCATGCCGCTATTGCCGCTGGCAGGCCACGATCAGCCGAAGGCGCGTAGCGTCAATACCGGCCCGTTCGGCGAAACCATCGGCGGCGATAAGCGTCCGGTGAAACAGGTCAGCGCAAGCTGAGGAGGCGCGTATGTTACACCGGTTTCTGAAGGCGGTGGGCTATGCAAACTGAACCGCACGTGGTGATCGTCGGCGGCGGATTTAGCGGTGCGGCGGTGGCTATTCATCTCCTGCGCCTGGCGCCGACTGGCGTGCGGGTCACGCTGCTGGAGCCGCGCGAGGTGCCCGGTGCGGGCGTGGCCTACTCCACGACCGAACCGAGCCATCGGATTAACGTTCCCGCCGCACGGATGCAGCTTGCCGGGGAAGAGGAGGGCGAATTCGACCGCTGGTACCGCAGCCAGCCTGCTTTTGCTGATGATCCGCAGGCTCTGTTGGAAGACGGCGCGGTCTATCCGCAGCGTGGCCAGTTTGGCCGCTACGTCGCCCAGCGTTTCGCCGAGAAGGCGCGCGCCAGCGGCGGGCGGCTGACGCATCTGCGCGAGCAGGCGCTAAGGTTTGAAGATGGCGAGATTATCACCGATGGCGGGCATCGGCTGCGGGCCGATCTGCTGGTGCTGGCCATCAGCCATCCGCCGCCCTCTCTGCCGTCGCTGGCGACGCCGTTCGCGACCCATCCGGCGCTCATCGCTAACCCCTGGCGAACGGGCGTGCTGGACGCTATCGCGCCGGAGGCGAGCGTCGCGGTCATGGGCACCGGCCTGACGATGGCGGATACCGTCGCGACGCTGACGCGGCTGGGACATCGGGGGCCGATAACGGCATTTTCACGCCGCGGGCTACTCTCCCGCAGCAACCTGAGCGGCAGCGCTGACCCCTGGGAAGGCGAGTATACCTACGGATCGCTGCGCCAGCGGCTGCGGCAAATCCGCCGGGATATCGACCGCGCCGCAGAGCGGGGGCAGGCCTGGCAGGTGGTGCTGGACGCGGTGCGTAATCAGGGGCAGGAGATCTGGCAGGCGCTGTCGGTGGCCGATCGTCAGCGCTTCCTGCGTCATTTACGCAGCTACTGGGACGTTCACCGCTACCGTATCGCTCCCCAGGTCGCCGGGATTCTTGAGCAGCGCCAGCGCGACGGCAGCCTGCGAGTGCTGGCGGCCAGGCTTACTGCGCTGGCAGGCGACGCGCAAAAATTGACGCTCACCCTCTCGCCCCGGGGCGGTGAAGGGCAGCGTGTGAGCGTTGACCATTTTATTTTAACCACCGGCCCGGCGCACGGGGCCCTCACCGACAGCCAGCCGCTGCTGCGCCAACTGAGCCAGGATGGGCTGATTCGCGCCGACGCGTTTGGCCTCGGACTGGACGTTGATCGCCGCTCGCGGGCGATTGGCCGGGAAGGGCGGGTCGCGCCCAATCTGCTGGTCTCCGGGCCCGCCGCGCGGGCCCATTTCGGTGAACTGATGGGGCTACCGCAGGTAGCTGACCATGCCGCCGCCGTAGCTGCCGAAGCATTACTGGCGCTGGGCATTAAGCAATCCGCCCGATGTCCGGCGTTCTGAACGCCTTTTATCCCCTGATTCCTTTAATGATTATGCGCGCGTCCCGACAGCGGGGCACGTCGTGGAGAGCGCTATGTCATCACAACGTGAAATTCGTCTGAACGCTTTTGATATGAACTGCGTCGGCCATCAGTCGCCGGGGCTGTGGGCCCATCCTCGCGACCGCTCCTGGCAGTATAAAGACCTTGAGTATTGGGTCGACCTGGCGCGTTTGCTGGAGCGCGGCAAGTTTGACGGGCTGTTTATCGCCGACGTGCTGGGCGTCTATGACGTGCTGAACGGCAACGGCGATGCGGCGCTCCGCCAGGCGGCGCAGGTGCCGGTCAACGATCCGCTGGCGCTGATTACGCCGATGGCGCTGGTGACGGAGCATCTCGGATTCGGTCTGACCGCTTCGCTCTCTTTTGAGCATCCCTATCCGTTCGCCCGCCGCCTGTCGACGCTCGACCATCTGACGAAGGGGCGAGTGGGCTGGAATATCGTGACCTCCTATCTGGAGAGCGGGGCGCGTAATATTGGCCAGAAAGCGCAGACCGACCACGATGCCCGCTACGACTACGCCGATGAGTATCTGGAGGTGGTCTATAAGCTGCTGGAAGGGAGCTGGGAGGATGGCGCGGTGCTACGCGACAGGGAACGTAAGATCTTCAGCGATCCGCGAAAAATTCATCCGATTAACCATCAGGGCAACTTCTTTTCGGTGCCGGGGATCCACCTCTGCGAGCCATCGCCGCAGCGTACGCCGGTGCTCTATCAGGCGGGCGCTTCCAGCCGCGGCAAGCAGTTCGCCGCCGGCCACGCGGAGTGCGTATTTGTCGGCGCGCCGTCGAAAGTGCTGCTGAAAAAGACGGTGGCGGATATTCGCCGTCGCGCCGAGGAGGCCGGGCGCGATCCGCGCAGCATCCTGATCTTCAATATGCAGACGGTCATTGTCGGCGAAACCGACCGTGAAGCTCAGGCGAAATGGCAGGAGTATAAACCGTACGTTAGCTACGAAGGGGCGCTGGCGCTGCTCTCCGGCTGGACCGGCATCGACCTTGGTCAGTATCAGCCGGATCAGGTGCTGGAGTATCTGCATACCAACGCGATTCAGTCGATGGTAGAGGCGTTTTCCACCGCCGATCCGAATAGCCAGTGGACCGTACAGAAGCTGGCGGACTGGGCGGGGATCGGCGGCTTCGGGCCACTGGTGGTCGGCAGCCCGCAGACGGTCGCCGATGAGCTGCAGTCCTGGGTCGAGGAGACCGACGTCGATGGCTTTAACCTCGCCTATGCAGTGACCCACGAAACCTTCCGCGACGTGGTGGATTTGCTGGTCCCGGAGCTGCAAAAGCGCGGCGTGTTTAAGCAGGAGTATCGCGAGGGAACCCTGCGCGAGAAGCTGTTTGGCGCCGGCCCGCGGCTGGCTGCGCCGCATCCGGGCGCAGGCTATCGCTACGGCGCGCAGGTCGTGGTCGGACGTGAAGAGAAGGTGAGTTAATTTTGCCGGTCCCCCTCTCCCCGAAGGGTGAGGGGCTGAACTGTGGGGCGGAAGGTTTTTCCCGGAGGCGGCGCTTGACAAGCCTGTCCGGGCTAAGGGTCTATCACCATCTGCGGGCCGGTAGCCCGGGTAAGGCGCTGGCGCCGCGACCCGGGAAGGAAGGGAAGGCTTACTGTTTATCCAGCGACCAGGTTGCGCTACGCACATCGACTTTCACCGGCAGCAGGCCGATACGGGTGAAGGTATCCGCCAGCGCCTGCTGTTCGTTATAGACCGCAGGCGTCATACGCTCTGCGCCATAAGGCAGACGCGCCAGCGTCTTCAGCCAGATAGCTTTATCCAGCCCGGTAGAGGTGGAGAGGATCCCGGCGGCATCGTCCTGATGACCGTTGGCCCATTCGCTCAGTTTACCCAGCTCATCCACCACCTGCTTTGCGGTATCCGGATACGTGTCGGCAAATTTGCGGCTGGCCAGGTAGAAAGTGTAGTGCGGCACCAGCCCTTCGGCATTGCGAATCTGCCGCGCTTTGGCGTTCGTTTCCACTTCGGCGAGGAACGGATCCCAGATAACCCAGGCGTCAATGGCGCCGCGCTGGAAGGCGGCGCGGGCGTCAGCAGGCGGCAGATAGACCGGCGTGATATCTTTATAACTCAGCCCGGCTTTCTCCAGCGCGGTCACCAGCAGATAGTTCACGTCGGAGCCTTTGTTGAGCCCCACGCGCTTGCCTTTAAGGTCGGCGACACTCTTAATCGTCGAGTTTTCCGCCACCACGATGGCTTCGGTTTTTGGGTTCGCCGGAGAGTGGGCTAAATAGACCAGATCCGCCTGCGCCGCCTGGGCAAAGGCCGGGGGCGCATCGCCGGTGGCGGCAAGATCGATGCTGCCGACGTTCAGTCCTTCCAGCATCTGCGGCCCGGCGGGAAATTCAATCCAGCGTACGGCGATACCCTGCTTTTTGAAGCTTTCATCGAGGGTGCCGCGATATTTAAGCAGCGCGAAGATATTCGCTTTCTGATAACCGATGTTCACGGTCTCCGGCGCCTTCGCCAGCGCGGAAGTGGATAAGCCTGCAAGCAGGAGTAGCAGCGTCGGGCGGGATAATCTGAGCATGATTTGTTCTCCTTGAGCGGTTTTCCGTAAGGTAACAAATCGTCTTTATAACTAATAAATAACTAAATTATCATTTATATAACATAAATGAAGGGTGAGGGCAGGGAAAAGACAGCCCGGCATACCGCAGCATACCGGGAGAGGGGTTAATCGCAGGCGACAATCTTCATTGCCAGGCCGCCGCGCGAGGTTTCACGATATTTGGCGTTCATATCTTTGCCTGTTTCGTACATGGTCTCGATGACTTTATCGAGGCACACCCGCGGCTCGCTGGTGCGGCGCAGGGCCATACGCGCGGCGTTGACCGCCTTGACCGCCGCGATAGCGTTACGCTCGATGCACGGCACCTGCACCTGGCCGGCAACCGGATCGCAGGTGAGACCGAGGTTGTGTTCCATACCAATTTCCGCAGCGATGCATACCTGACCCGGACTGCCGCCCAGCAGTTCAGCCAGACCGGCCGCCGCCATTGAACAGGCTACGCCGACTTCTCCCTGGCAGCCCACTTCGGCGCCGGAAATTGAGGCGTTCATCTTATAGAGCGAGCCAATGGCGCTGGTGACCAGCATATAGCGCGCCAGCGAGTTGGCGTTCACTTTGCGGATGAACTTGTCATAGTAGGCCAGCACCGCAGGTACGATACCGCAGGCGCCGTTGGTCGGCGCGGTCACCACGCGCCCGCCGGCGGCGTTCTCTTCGTTAACCGCCAGGGCGAACATATTAATCCAGTCAACGACCGCCATCGGGTCGCTGTTGGTATTGTCCTGGCTTACCAGCATCCGGCGCAGCGCGGCGGCGCGACGGGGAACCCGCAGCTTGCCCGGCAAAACCCCCTCGGTGGTAATGCCGCGCTCAATTCCGCTGCTCATCACCTCCCAGACCGCGGCAAAGTGCTGCTCCAGCGCTTCTTTACTGTGCAGCGCCAGCTCGTTTTGCATCATCAGGCCGGAGAGCGATAGCCCGCTTTCGCGGCAGTGGCGCTGCAGGTCGGCGGCGCTTTTATACGGATAAGGGACGGCGACAGGCGCTTCGGCGGTCACGCCGAAATGGTCTTCGTCGACGATAAACCCGCCGCCGATGGAGTAGTACGTCTGGCTGTAGAGAACCTTCTCGCCGCCGAGGGCGGTAATACGCATGCCGTTCTCATGCCGCGACAGGTTGTCGGCGTGGAAATTCATGCACTGATCGACCGGGAACGCCACTTCCTGCTGGCCGTTCGCCAGCATCAGGCGGCCATGGGTGTTGACGTCCTGGATAAAGCCGGGAATCGCGTCGATATCGACGGTATCCGGCAGGTTGCCCGCCAGGCCCATAATAATCGCGATGTCGGTATGGTGGCCTTTACCGGTCAGGGAAAGGGAGCCGTAGACATCGACGACGACTTTGGTTACCTCGGGAAGCAGCCCGCGCTCAATAAGATCGTCCGTGAATTGTTTGCCCGCTTTCATCGGTCCAACGGTGTGGGAGCTGGAAGGGCCAATGCCGATTTTAAAAATATCGAATACGCTGATCATGATGCATCCAGTGCTGTCGGGAGGCGCGCCGCCGTTAAGCGGCGCGGGGGATATTAGCTAAACAGAGAGTAGAAAATCGCGGAGATAGCAATCAGGCCCATAATCACTACGAATACGTTGCTGACGTGGCCGCTGTATTTGCGCATCGCCGGGACTTTCTGAATCGCGTACATCGGCATCAGGAACAGAATCATCGCGATAATCGGGCCGCCCAGAGTTTCGATCATCCCAAGGATGCTGGGGTTCAGCGTCGCCACAATCCAGGTGGTGACCAGCATGAACAGGGCGGTGATTTTGTTCAGTTTGTTGATTTCGATGGACTTGCCTTTACCGCGCAGGGATTTAATCACCATGCCGTTAAAGCCTTCGCGAGCGCCCAGGTAGTGGCCAAGGAAGGATTTGGTGATGGCGATCATCGCAATGATCGGCGCCATCCAGGCGATGATCGGCGCGTTAAAGTGGTTCGCCAGGTAAGACAGAATCGAGATGTTCTGATCTTTCGCCGCCGCCAGATCCGCCGGGGAGAGGCTCAGTACGCAACTGAAGACGAAGAACATCACGGTAAGCACCATCATAATGTGCGCGCGGGCCAGAATGCTGGAACATTTTTTCTCTGCGCCCTGGCCGTACTCTTCGCGTTTCGCCACGGCGAAGGAGGAGATGATCGGCGAGTGGTTAAAGGAGAACACCATGACCGGAATCGCCAGCCATAGGGTCATCCACAGGCCGTTGCCGGTCGCGGTCGCGCTGCTCAGGGAGAGTGTCTCCAGCGCCGCGCCGTTCCACTGCGGGATCAGATAAAAGGCCAGGATCATCAGCGCGACCACGAACGGGAACACCAGCACGCTCATCGCTTTCACAATCATCTGCTCGCCGAAGCGCACGATGGTCATCATGCCGACAATCAGAATCAGGGAAAGAATCGCGCGCGGCGGCGGCGTGATATGCAGCTGGTGCAGCATAAAGCTTTCGACGGTATTGGTGATCGCCACGCTGTAAACCAACAGAATCGGGTAGATGGCGAAGAAGTAGAGCAGGGTAATCAGCTTACCTGCGCCGACGCCGAAATGCTCTTCGACCACTTCGGTGATGTCTTCACCTGGATTCTTACCGGACAGCACGAAACGGGTCATCCCGCGGTGGGCGAAGAAGGTCATCGGGAAGGCCAGAATCGCCATGATGATCAGCGGGATCATACCGCCGACGCCGGCGTTGATCGGCAGGAACAGGACGCCCGCGCCGATAGCCGTGCCGTACAGGCCCAGCATCCACATGGTGTCCGTCTTACGCCAACCGCTACGGGTAGCATCCGAAACGATGGTGCTGGTTTGAGTGGTTTCCATCTGTATCTCCTGGAGGAAGCAACAAAATCTATTGAATAAAAAAGACCAAATAATATGAAATTCGTTTGTTTACGGTTTTTTAGGCATTTTCTCCGTAACAATTGGTGCGGGAAGATACATTTATATGGTGAATGCATCAGTGATCGCGATCTCAAATGCAATAATCCACTTTAAATGTAAGCAATTTTAGTCCAACAGCCTGTTTCTGGTGATCAGCCAGAGATTTGTGGCGCGGAGGCTATCATTTTCAGCATATGAGAGAATAGTGGCGGGACGTAATAACGAGGTTTTTACTGTAAAAATGCGATGTTCTCGACGTTTTTACGTTAAAAGTCATCTTTCCTGGTGATATTTATTGCCATTTTTGGAAACGCAAACGATTGGCTTTTGTGGAAATGGCGCTAAAAATTCATAAAAGGAATGATTTATTTGGAAAGCATTCGGGCGTATTGAGAACTGAAGACGCGGGGAAATATTGCGGCAAGGGCGGGGAGAAATGCCCGGGGGGCGTAAGCCGCCGCCCGGGAGAAGAGCACAAGAGAACTCAGGAACAGATTTCGTAGCAGGGGATGTAGGCGGTGCCGCCCGGCAGCTTCATACGATGCTGCGCCACAAAGCCCTGCAGCAAGTCATCCATGCGGCGCATCATCGCCGGATCGCCGTGAATCTTATACGGGCCGAATTTCTCGATAGCCTGGATACCCACCTCTTTAACGTTACCGGCGACGATACCGGAGAAGGCGCGGCGGAGATCCGCTGCCAGCACTTCCACCGGCTGGTCCGGATAGAGTTTAAGGTTGGCCATATTGTCGTGGGTGGGGTCGAACGGCATCTGCAGGTCCGGCGCAATACGCATCGACCAGTTGAAGCTGTAGGCGTCTCCGGTTTCGCGGCGGTTCTCTTTGACCATCGGCATCGCTTTTTTCATCTGACGGGCAACTTCTGCGGCGTCGTCGATGATGATGCGATAGTGACGACGGGCGGATTCGCCCAGCGTATGGACGATAAACTCATCCAGTACGCGGAAATAATCGGCGCTCTCTTTTGGCCCGGTGAGGATCAGCGGCAGAACCTGCGACTTGTTCGACGGGTGCATCAAAATGCCCAGCAGATAGAGCAGCTCTTCCGCCGTGCCCACGCCGCCCGGGAAGATGATGATGCCGTGGGCGATGCGCACGAACGCCTCCAGACGTTTTTCGATATCCGGCATGATGATCAGTTCGTTCACCAGCGGATTCGGCGGCTCGGCGGCGATAATTGACGGCTCGGTCATCCCGATAAAGCGGCTGTCTCTGTAACGCTGCTGCGCGTGGCCGACGGCGGCGCCTTTCATTGGCGCTTCCATCGCGCCCGGTCCACAGCCGGTGCAGATGTTAAGTTCGCGCAGACCCAACTGGGTGCCTACGCGGCGGGCGTACAGATACTCATTTTCGTTAATCGAGTGGCCGCCCCAGCAGACAATCATATTTGGCGCTTCGCCAACGTGCAGGGCGCGGGCGTTACGCAAAATGGAGAAGACCAGGTTGGTGATATGCACCGAGCTTTCAAGATCGAGGTTCGGGAAGCGGACGGTGTTGTGGATCTGGCCGTAGACGAACAGGATATCGCGCAGTACGGCAAACAGGTTGGCCTGCAGGGAACGGATAATACGCCCGTCAACGAAAGCGTCTTCCGGCGGGTTGATCAGTTCCAGCTTCACGCCGCGTTCGCGACGCAGCACGTTAATATCGAAGTTTTCAAAACGAGACAGAAGCTCCTTGCTGTTATCGGTCAGGCTCCCCGAGTTGAGCACAGCAAGCGAGCAGTTGCGAAAGAGTTGATACAGGTCACTGCTGGCGGTGCGTTTAAGCATATCCACTTCCAGCTGCGACAGCATATCCATTGAACCAAGCGGGCTAACATGTGTAATCAAGTGAACTCCTTACAGGACGATTATCGTCTTCCTGTGATTACAATAGCCCTGCTGATGGCGTTTTCACAACCTTGCGCGCGGGTTAACGCACGCAAATTGTGAAAATGTTGATTATTGACGGGCGAGGCGACCGGTGGCCGGCACAAAATCGGTATTGCTGCGCCACGGGTTGATGTCCAGACCGCCGCGTCGCGTGTAGCGCGCATAAACCGAAAGGGCTTCCGGCTGGCAGAAACGCTGAATATCGTTAAAGATGCGCTCTACGCACTGCTCGTGGAATTCGTTGTGATGGCGGAATGACACCAGATAGCGCAGCAGTTTTTCGCGATCGATTTTCGCCCCGCGATACTGAATCTGCACCGAGCCCCAGTCAGGCTGATGGGTAATCAGGCAGTTGGACTTCAACAGATGGCTGACCAGGGTCTCTTCGACCACTTTGCCGGCAGCGGCGTCCTGCAGGTAATCGGCGCTAAACTGGTAGTTATCGATTTCAATATCCTGGTCGTCGATGCAGGTGCCGTGCAGATGGGCCACCGGCTGGCCTTCGAGCTCATCAAGGCGATACAGCGACACCTTCACTTCCCCTTCGGCGCAGGCGCTGAGATCGCGCGCCAGCGTCGCCTCGACCGCCTGCCAGTCGGCAAAACGCGTCTGGTTAAAGCTGTTGAGATAGAGCTTAAAGCTTTTTGATTCCACCAGATTTACGGTGGTGTCGCTGAGCTCAACGTGGCCCACGGCGACCTGCGGCAGACCTTTGGCGTTCAGCCAGGAGAGCTCGTACAGCGTCCAGATATCGGCGCCGTGAAACGGCAGATTATCGGCGTGCAGATCCAGCGGGTCGCGGTTCAGGCTGCGCGGGACGCCCTGAAGCAGGCTGGCGTCGTAGGTATCGCGGTAATCGGTTGATTTTCCGAGCGTGAGGCCGGCCAGCGCCTGATGATTATCGTAAGAAGACATGTTTCACCATAGTTAAAGCGGTTACACTATATGCCAAGTGTATCCTGTCTAACGTGAAGAGAGAAACCGGTGGATCAGCAAACCGCAGAAGCGCTACAAGCATTTACCCAACGTTACTGTGAGGCGTGGCAGCAGCAGCGCTCCAGCCTGCCGCGTAGCGAAGAGCTTTACGGTATTCCGTCGCCGTGCGTCAACGGCACGGATGATGACGGTGTTTTCTGGCAGCCGCAGCCGTTTTCATTAGAACAAAACATTCACGCAGTTGAACGGGCGCTGGAGATTGTGGTACAACAACCGCTTCATGCTTATTATACCACTCAGTTTGCCGGTGATATGCAGGCGCGTTTCGCCGATGAAACCATGACGCTGCTGCAAACCTGGAGCCCGGATGATTTCCAGCGGGTGCAGGAAAATCTGATCGGTCATCTGCTGGTGCAAAAGCGTTTGAAGCTGTCGCCGACCCTGTTTATCGCCACCCTCGACAGCGAACTGGATGTCATTTCGGTCTGTAATATGAGCGGTGAAGTGATCAAAGAGACCCTTGGCACCCGAAAACGCGCGACCCTTTCCCCCTCGCTTGCGAGTTTCCTCAATTCCCTTAAGCCTGTTCTGTAATCCAGACTACTCAAATTTTTGTGAGAGATCTCTTACAAGACCTGTAAGAGATCGTCATCATTTAAGCCGATCCTTCAGGGACTATATTTTAAGAAATTTAAGATTTTTCAAGTGATTAATGATTTTCTTATTAAGGATACTGACGAATAATCTTAAGATATTGTCTTAACAAGGGTTGTAAGACAGGGCGGAATCAGGGATTCTATACACATCGACAGGGAGTTGATAAACGAAGTGAACATCAGGATGATGACGCTTCTGCAGGACCCGCCAGGACGGCGTTGCAAGGACAGGCTTCAGGATGAAGCACAGGATAACGCAGGATTGCGTAAAAGGACACCTCCAGGAAGGAGAACGAGAGCCGAGCGGGACGTTCGGTGGATCAGGAAGATCAGGATAGACTTAAGGATGAGTTATTTCGCATCGGGGTGGTGTGAAAGCAGGATGCAACTGTTTATGGATGAACATGGTCAGGAGACCTCAGGAAAAGTTTTCAAGGACGAGCAGGGAGCACCAATGTAGCTGGATTGCTGCAAAACGAACCGGGAGCACTGTTTTATACAGTGCTCCCTTTTTTTATTTCTCGTCTGAATTTGCTATTCTGCGCCGGTTTTCAACTCACCGAGGTTTCCCATGACTCTTGACCATCGCGTGCGCGAGCGCCTGCTCGCCATTGAAGCGCTGCTGCGCGAAACGGAACACTGGCAGGATAGTGCCCCCGATAGCCGCGCGTTTGCCAGCGAACAGCCGTTTTGCCTCGACACCATGGAGCCGATTGAATGGCTGCAGTGGGTATTGATTCCGCGTATGCGCCAGCTGCTGGAAAGCGGAATGCCGCTACCGCAGAACTTCGCCGTTGCCCCCTATTATGAGATGGCCCTCGATAACGCTCACCCCGTACGCGAGCGGTTGCTGGCCGAACTGGTCCTGCTGGATGCGCTGTTTGCCGGCGGCGAAGCCTGATGCTGGAAATTTTATATCAGGACCGTTGGCTGGTCGCGGTAAACAAACCTTCGGGCTGGCTGGTGCACCGTAGCTGGCTGGATCGTGATGAAAAAGTGGTGGTAATGCAGACCGTGCGCGACCAGATAGGCCAGCACGTGTTCACCGCCCATCGTCTCGACAGGCCGACGTCCGGCGTGTTGTTGATGGGGCTATCGAGCGAAGCAGGAAGATTGCTGTCGCAGCAGTTCGAGCAGCATCAAATGCAGAAACGCTATCATGCGATCGCCCGCGGCTGGCTCAACGACGAAGCGGTGCTTGATTATCCGCTGGTTGAGGAGCTGGATAAAATCGCCGATAAGTTCGCTCGCGAAAATAAAGACCCGCAACCGGCGGTGACGCATTATCGCGGCCTGGCGACGGTAGAGATGCCGGTGGCGACCGGACGTTACCCCACGACCCGCTATAGCCTGGTGGAACTGGAACCGAAAACCGGACGTAAACATCAGCTGCGTCGCCATCTTGCCCATCTTCGCCATCCGATTATCGGCGATAGCAAACACGGCGATTTGCGGCAGAATCGCAGCGCGGCGGAACATTTTGGCTGCGATCGGCTGATGCTGCACGCCAGCCAGCTCTCGTTAACGCATCCCTTTACCGGCGAACCGCTGGTCATTCGCGCCGGTCTTGACGACGTCTGGATGCGCGCGCTGTCGCAGTTTGGCTGGCGCGGCCTTCTCCCGCTAAATGAAAGGGTTGAGTTTGCCGACGACTGCGGTCAGGATGAAGAGATACAGGTCAATTCAGGGAGTTAGTCATGGCGGAAGTCGGAATTTTTGTCGGTACGATGTATGGAAATTCGCTCCTGGTCGCCGAAGAGGCGCAGGCTATTTTGAGCGGGCTGGGTCATCAGGCGAAAGTCTTTGAAGATCCTGAAGTCAAAGACTGGGAGTCATATACCGGGAAATATGCGCTAGTGGTGACTTCGACCACCGGGCAGGGCGATTTACCGGACAGCATTGTGCCCTTGTACGAAGGCATCAAAGATATGTACCAGCCGCATTTACGCTATGGCATTATCGCCCTGGGCGATAGCACCTACGCCAACTTCTGCGGCGGCGGTTTGAAGTTTGATGCGTTATTGCAGGAGCAGGGCGGCACGCGCGTGGGCGATATGCTGATGATTGACGCCAGCGAAGATCCGGAACCCGAAAGCGTCTCTAACCCATGGGTAACGCAGTGGGCGACGCTGCTTGATTAAAAAGTTTCGCCCTCTCCCTACAATAGAGGGCGCCCCTTTTATTACTGATGTTCAATGCCAGTGCCAGATTAACGGTCAAAAAGATCGTACCAATTCTCCGCGCGGCTGGCTTCGGGCATTTGCCTTAAAACCTGTGTTATGCCAGGGTCTTTACCGGGCTATTTCACGGGGTCAAGAGAGTTGATTCACACTCCTGTCTTTTGTACCGCCCTCTCCACCTCTCAACGGGCGCGGTTTTTCATTTCCGTGAACCATCCCCCATCTCGTTAGGCATACGCCATAAATCAGATTTGCTCAGCCGGTGAAAGCTGTGTATTTGCACGGTGAGCCCGGCAGCCCCTCTTTTTATACTTTCCCTGCCAGTTCCCAATGCAGTGCCAGATATAACGAAAACAATGAAAAACACTAACACGTCATTCTGAGTACCCTACAGGTTGTGCTGTTCAGAATGAACGTAGCTAACGCTATGATTCAGGAGTGCAACAATGAGTTCATTAAGTCAGGCGGCGAGCGGCGCTGAAAAGCGCACCAATGCTCGCTACTGGATAGTGGTGATGCTGTTTATCGTCACATCCTTCAACTACGGCGACCGCGCCACCTTATCCATTGCCGGATCGGAGATGGCCAAAGATATTGGTCTTGACGCCGTTGGCATGGGTTATGTTTTCTCCGCCTTCTCATGGGCCTACGTTATCGGTCAGATCCCAGGCGGCTGGCTGCTTGACCGATTCGGTTCAAAACGCGTCTATTTCTGGTCCATTTTTATCTGGTCCATGTTTACCCTACTGCAGGGCTTCGTCGATATCTTTAGCGGCTTCGGCATTATCGTCGCGTTGTTTACCCTGCGTTTCCTTGTCGGCCTGGCCGAAGCGCCATCTTTCCCCGGAAACAGCCGTATCGTCGCGGCCTGGTTCCCCGCCCAGGAGAGGGGCACGGCGGTGGCTATTTTTAACTCCGCGCAATACTTTGCCACCGTTATTTTTGCGCCAATCATGGGTTGGCTGACCCATGAGGTGGGCTGGTCGCACGTGTTCTTCTTTATGGGCGGCCTCGGGATTATCATCAGCTTTGTCTGGCTGAAGGTGATTCATGAACCGAACCAGCATCCGGGTGTGAACCAAAAAGAGCTGGATTACATTGCCGCAGGCGGCGCGCTGATCAACATGGATCAGGCGGCAGCCAAAGCCAAAGTGCCATTTAGCGTAAAATGGGGGCAAATCAAGCAGCTGCTGGGTTCCCGCATGATGATCGGCGTCTATATCGGTCAATACTGCATCAACGCTTTAACCTATTTCTTCATCACCTGGTTCCCGGTTTATCTGGTGCAGGCGCGCGGCATGTCCATTCTGAAAGCCGGTTTTGTCGCGTCGGTGCCGGCAATTTGCGGCTTCGCGGGCGGCGTGCTCGGCGGGATTATTTCCGACTGGCTGATGCGGCGTACCGGCTCGCTGAACATCGCGCGTAAAACGCCGATCGTGATGGGAATGCTGCTGTCGATGGTGATGGTGTTCTGTAACTACGTCAACGTGGAGTGGATGATCATCGGTTTTATGGCGCTGGCCTTCTTCGGTAAAGGCATCGGCGCGCTGGGCTGGGCGGTGATGGCGGATACGGCGCCGAAAGAGATCAGCGGCCTGAGCGGCGGTCTGTTCAATATGTTCGGCAATATCTCCGGCATCGTGACGCCAATTGCCATCGGCTATATCGTCGGAACCACCGGTTCGTTTAACGGTGCGCTGATTTATGTGGGTGTCCATGCGCTGGTGGCGGTGCTGAGCTATCTGGTGCTGGTCGGTGATATTAAGCGTATTGAACTGAAACCAGTGGCAGGACAATCATCATGACAACGCAATCGAGTCCCGTTATCACGGACATGAAGGTTATCCCGGTGGCCGGGCAGGACAGTATGCTGCTCAACATCGGCGGCGCCCATAACGCGTATTTCACCCGCAATATCGTGGTGCTGACCGACAACGCCGGCAATACAGGCGTCGGCGAAGCGCCAGGCGGCGAGGTGATTTATCAGACGCTGGTTGACGCTATCCCGCAGGTGTTGGGCCAGGAAGTCGCCCGCCTGAATAAAGTGGTTCAGCAGGTGCATAAAGGCAACCAGGCCGCGGATTTTGACACCTTCGGTAAAGGCGCCTGGACGTTCGAACTACGGGTGAACGCGGTGGCGGCGCTGGAAGCAGCGCTGCTGGATCTGCTGGGCAAAGCGCTCAACGTGCCGGTTTGCGAACTGCTCGGGCCGGGCAAGCAGCGTGATGCGGTGACCGTGCTGGGCTATCTGTTCTATGTAGGCGATCGTACGAAAACCGATCTGCCCTACCTGGAAAGCACGCCGGGCAGCCACGCGTGGTATCGCCTGCGCCATCAGGAAGCGCTGAACAGCGAGGCGGTGGTGCGCCTGGCGGAAGCCGCGCAGGATCGCTACGGCTTTAAAGATTTTAAACTGAAAGGCGGCGTGCTGCCCGGCGAGCAGGAGATCGAAACCGCCCGCGCGCTGAAGAAGCGTTTCCCGGATGCGCGCATTACGGTCGACCCTAACGGCGCCTGGCTGCTGGACGAAGCCATCGCTCTGTGTAAAGGGCTGAACGATGTGCTGACCTACGCCGAAGACCCCTGCGGCGCCGAGCAGGGCTTTTCCGGCCGCGAAGTGATGGCGGAATTCCGCCGCGCTACCGGTCTGCCGGTAGCAACTAACATGATCGCCACCAACTGGCGCGAAATGGGCCATGCGGTGATGCTGAACGCCGTGGATATTCCGCTGGCCGATCCGCACTTCTGGACCCTGTCCGGCGCGGTGCGCATGGCGCAGCTGTGCGATGACTGGGGCCTGACCTGGGGCTGCCATTCCAATAACCACTTTGATATTTCACTGGCCATGTTTACCCACGTCGGCGCGGCGGCGCCGGGTAACCCCACGGCCATTGATACCCACTGGATTTGGCAGGAGGGAGATTGCCGCCTGACCAAAAATCCGCTGGAGATTAAGCGCGGAAAAATCGCGGTTCCGGACGCGCCAGGACTTGGCGTTGAGCTGGACTGGGAGCAGGTACAGAAGGCACATGAGGCCTATAAAAGGCTGCCCGGCGGCGCGCGTAATGACGCAGGCCCAATGCAGTACCTGATCCCCGGATGGACTTTTGACCGTAAACGCCCCGTTTTCGGTCGTCACTGATTTGAATAAGGATTGAACTATGAGCGCACAATTTTCGACCCCCGTTGTTTCTTCTATGCAGGTCATTCCGGTCGCGGGCCACGACAGCATGCTGATGAACCTGAGCGGCGCGCACGCCCCGTTCTTCACGCGTAATATTGTGGTAATTAAAGATAATTCCGGCCATACCGGCGTCGGCGAAATCCCCGGTGGAGAGAAAATCCGCAAGACTCTCGAAGATGCGATCCCGCTGGTGGTTGGTAAGACGTTGGGTGAGTATAAAAACGTGCTGACCGCCGTGCGCAATACTTTCGCCGACCGCGACGCCGGTGGGCGCGGTTTGCAGACCTTCGATCTGCGTACCACAATTCACGTAGTGACCGGGATCGAAGCGGCGATGCTGGATCTGCTGGGCCAGCATCTGGGCGTGAACGTGGCGTCTCTTCTGGGCGATGGTCAACAGCGCAACGAAGTGGAAATGCTCGGCTATCTGTTCTTCGTCGGTAACCGTAAAGCCACGCCGCTGCCGTATCAGAGCCAGCCGGATGACAAATGCGACTGGTATCGCCTGCGTCATGATGAAGCGATGACCCCGGATGCGGTGGTGCGCCTGGCGGAAGCGGCGTATGAGAAATATGGCTTTAACGACTTTAAACTGAAAGGCGGCGTGCTGGCCGGGGAAGAGGAGGCGGAATCTATCGTCGCGCTGGCGAAGCGCTTCCCGCAGGCGCGCGTAACTCTGGATCCGAACGGCGCGTGGTCGCTGAATGAAGCGATTAAGATCGGCAAATATCTGAAGGGATCGCTGGCCTACGCGGAAGATCCGTGCGGCGCCGAGCAGGGCTTCTCCGGTCGTGAAGTGATGGCGGAGTTCCGTCGCGCCACTGGTCTGCCGACGGCGACCAATATGATCGCAACCGACTGGCGTCAGATGGGCCATACGCTGTCGCTACAGTCGGTGGATATTCCGCTGGCGGATCCGCACTTCTGGACCATGCAGGGTTCCGTCCGCGTGGCGCAGATGTGCCATGAGTTTGGCCTGACCTGGGGCTCGCACTCTAACAACCACTTTGATATCTCGCTGGCGATGTTCACCCATGTTGCAGCGGCGGCGCCGGGGAAAATTACCGCCATCGATACCCACTGGATCTGGCAGGAAGGCAACCAGCGTCTGACCAAAGAACCGTTTGAAATTAAAGGCGGGATGGTACAGGTACCGGCGAAACCGGGTCTTGGCGTAGAGCTTGATATGGATCAGGTGATGAAAGCCCATGAGCTGTACCAGAAACACGGCCTGGGCGCGCGCGATGACGCTATGGGCATGCAGTATTTAATCCCGAACTGGACGTTTGATAACAAGCGTCCCTGCATGGTGCGCTAAGGAAATATCGGTCCCTTCGGGGGCCGATTGACCGCACGGCATCGGGTCATCGTTCATTTTAAGGACAGCTTATGAAGATAGTGATCGCACCGGATTCATACAAGGAGAGCCTGAGTGCGCTGGATGTTGCTACCGCGATAGAGCAAGGTTTTCGAGAAATTTACGCCGATGCGGAATATGTCAAACTGCCGGTTGCCGACGGCGGCGAAGGGACCGTCGAAGCTATGGTCGCCGCAACCCAGGGATGCCGGATAGCGGTTACCGTCACCGGTCCCCTCGGCGAGCCGGTGGACGCTTTTTACGGCCTGTCGGGCGATAAACAGTGCGCGTTTATCGAAATGGCGGCGGCAAGCGGTCTGGAGAGCGTGCCGCCGGCGCGGCGCAATCCGCTGCTGACCACTTCGTGGGGGACCGGCGAGCTGATTCGCCACGCGCTGGACGCGGGTGTGTCGCAAATTATTATCGGCATCGGCGGCAGCGCGACGAACGACGGCGGTGCCGGAATGGTACAGGCGCTGGGGGCGAAGCTGCTGACTAAAGATAACCAGCAGATTGCCGCCGGCGGACGCGCGCTGGAGAACCTCGCGCGTATCGACGTTAGCGAACTGGATAAGCGCCTGGCCGGCTGTCGTATCGACGTCGCTTGCGATGTCACCAATCCGCTGACGGGGCCCGAGGGCGCGACGGCGGTATTTGGGCCGCAGAAAGGGGCGACGGCGGAGATGATCTCCTGCCTGGATAGCGCGCTGGCCCATTTTGCCGAGATTATCCATCGTGATTTAGAAATGGATGTGCTGCATCTTGAAGGCGGCGGCGCGGCGGGAGGCATGGGCGCGGGCCTGTACGCCTTTTGCGGCGCAAAGCTGCGGCCGGGCATTGAGATCGTGACCGACGCTCTGCACCTTGCTGATATCGTGGCGGATGCGGACCTGGTGATTACCGGCGAAGGGCGTATCGATAGCCAGACGGTGCACGGCAAGGTGCCGGTTGGCGTGGCGAGGGTGGCAAAACGCTATAATCTGCCGGTCATCGGCATTGCCGGGAGCCTGACGCCTGACGTCGGCATCGTGCACCAGCACGGCCTGGATGCGGTATTCAGCGTGATTTATTCAATTTGTACGCTGGATGAGGCGCTGGAAAATGCCGCTAAAAACGTGCGTATGACGGCGAGAAACGTTGCCGCCGTGCTGAAAATGGGGCGGTTATTGTAGATTATCCCCCGGTCGCGAAGCGCGGACCGGGGCATGCGTTTTAAATTCCCAGTAGCTTACAGGCTTCCCGCGCGACGTTGTCCATTTCATCCAGCAGCTCCAGAAACTCTGGTTCCAGCTCCTCGGCGGCGGTGCCCGCGCGCAGCTGGCTCTCAATGGTGTGACACAGTTTCTTCAGACGCGGCACGCCGCTATAGCTACAGCTGCCGTGCAGCTTATGCACTAAATCCAGTACCCCTTCCGGCTGCTCTCCCACCAGTTGTTCTTCCACCTTGTTACGCACTTCAGGCATAAAGGCGAGCAGCATCTGCAGCATTTCCCGCGCCAGGTCCGGTTTCATCGCCGCCTGACGCAGCGCCAGCTGCCAGTCGAGAGTGACATTATGATTGACGGGCGGCTCTGCAGGCTCCGCGGCGACCTGCGGCGGCGCCGCCTTTCCCGGCTGATAGCGCAGCAGCAAGCTGTGGAGCTTATCTTCCTCAATGGGTTTCGCCAGATAGTCGTTCATTCCCGCTTTGAGTAATTTCTCACGCTGCCCCTCGAGGGCGTGGGCCGTCACGGCGATCACCGGCGTTTGCTGCTGGTGGGGGAGCTGGTGAATCAGTTCGCATGCGCGGATACCGTCCATTTCCGGCATTTGAATATCCATCAGAATCAGATCCTGCTGCGTTTCTCTGGCCTGTTCGACGGCGTGCTGGCCGCTGTCGCAGAGGATGACATGCTGGACTAAATCCTCCAACAGCGCGCCGATGAGTTTGAGATTTGCCGGATTGTCATCAACGGCCATGACCGTCATCGGTAGCTTCTTACTATCGGCACGCGGCGGTAGAGTCGTTGGCTGCGCCTGGCAGGAGGCCGTCAGCGCCGGCAGTAAGCGCGTTGAGGTCAGTGGCTTCAGCAAACAGGCGGCAATGCCGTCCTGGCGCAGCGTTTCGGCGCTGACCTGGGCGTGGCACGGCAGGGCCAGCACCAGGTGATCGGCAAGCTTGCAGGCCCTTGCCAGCTTATCGCGATGCTGGCTCAGGTCGCGTATTGATACGGGAATGCCCGCCAGCAGGATATCGTAGTGGGCATCCGGTAGGGCCGTCATCGTCGGACTATAGACCACCTCCAGCGGCGTTGTCGCCAGTAGCTCCATCGTGCTCTGCGCTGCCGCCGCATTGGCTTCGATATAGGCCAGTTTTTTACCCGCCAGGCACTGGGTCGGCACGCTATCGGGAACCGCGTTGGGGTTGAGGTCGAGGCTGATATGGAACCAGAACGTCGAGCCGCGATTAGGCTGGCTGTGGAAGGAGATATCGCCGCCCATCTCCTTCACCAGCCGCTGGGTGATGACCAGCCCGAGGCCGGTTCCGCCGTGGCGACGGGAAATGCTGGCGTCGGCCTGGCGGAACGCCTGGAACAGACGCGACTGATCGCGCTCCGGAATGCCGATACCGGTATCGTGGATCTGGACTTCGATTTGGACTCGCGAATTGCTGATGGCGCGCTGTTCCACCAGCACGTCAATATTGCCGTGTTCGGTGAACTTGATGGCGTTACCCATCAGGTTGGTAATAATTTGCTGCAGGCGCAGCGGGTCGCCAATGACGTTATCCGGGACATCATTTTTGATATTCAGCGTCAGCTCCAGTCCTTTGTCGTGCGCCGAGTGCGCCAGCAGCGTGACCACCTCGTCCAGCGAGGTGCGCAACAGGAACGGGATGCTCTCCAGAATGAGCTTACCGGCTTCAAGCTTAGAGAAGTCCAGAACATCGTTAATAATGGCCAGCAGATTGTTCGCGGAACGCTCAATGGTGGTCAGATGATCGCGCTGGGTGGTATTTAAATCGGTTTTCAGCGTCAGACGCGTAAAGCCAATGACGCCGTTGAGCGGAGTACGCAGCTCGTGGGACATATTGGCGAGGAATTCGGATTTGATGCGCGCTGCTTCCTGCGCGCGTTTTTTCGCCAGGTCCAGCTCGACATTCTGGATTTCCATCTGCTCAAGCGTTTCACGCAGGTCGGAAGTGGCCTGATCGACGTTATGCTGCATCTCTTCGTGGTAGGCCGCCAGCGACATCGCCATGGAGTTGATGCCGTTTTTGAGCATGTCCAGCTCGCCGAGCATAAAACCTTCAACGCGGCTATCAAGCTGGCCGCGGCGGATGCGGTCAACGGTATTCACCATATTGCGGATCGGCCCGGTCACGTCGCGCATAAGTCGCCAGCCGAAGATCAGCGCAATACCGATACAGAACAGCATCATCACGCTGGAGATAAAGATCTCTTTATACTGCTGCAGCCGCACCGATTTGAGATCCAGCTCCAGCGCCACGTAGCCGAGCATATTGCCCGGCATCTTGGCATCGCTTCCCGGTGATTCGTCTGGTGAATAGCTTTCCGAGACGATAGGGGTTCGCAAAATCATCAAATCGCCGTGGCGAAACACGCTTAAACGGCGGGGAAAGGGGATCCCTTTTGGTAGCTGCAGTTCGCCGGGATCGAGCTGAAAGTTAGAGGTGACAAACAGCCTGTTTTGCGAGTCGTAGATGGAAATGGCGCGCACAATATCGGAGTGGCGGCGATGCAGCACGCTGATAAGCTGCCCGATTGACTCGCGGTTTTGCAAATTCATGCCATATTCACTGGAGACCGCCAGCGGTTCGATAATACTGGCCCCGGCATCTTCTAACTGGCGCTGTAGGTCGTTATAGCGGTGTGCGACGAAGAAAATACTGAGCAGCAAACCGATCAGGACGGTAGGCGCCAGAATAAGAATCATCATGCGGGCACGAAGGCTGTAGTTGGTCATGCGGTTCCATTATGGGAGAATATACATATCATCTTTCAGGCGGCTGGTGCGTTGGTTACTCCGGCTGATCCTGACCGGACTCGTATATAGAGTCAGTATATTTAATTGAGACAAATCTCTACGATGGCGCAATTCTACTCTGCAAAACGGCGTGTGACGACGCGCCAGATCATAACCGTTACAGTAAATGACCTTGACCCCTTCGGCCAGGGCGTTGCGCGTCACCAGGGTAAAGCGCTGTTTGTGAGCGGCTTATTGCCGCAGGAGCAGGCTGAAGTTGTGGTGGTCGAAGATAAAAAACAGTACGCCCGCGCCCAGGTTAAACGCCGTCTTAGCGATAGCCCGCAGCGGCAGACGCCGCGCTGCCCGCATTTTGGCGTCTGCGGCGGGTGTCAGCAGCAGCATGCCAGCGTCGCGCTGCAGCAGCAGAGCAAACGCGCCGCGCTCGCAAGGCTAATGAAGCGCGACGTTGATGACATTATAGCCGCTGCGCCGTGGGGCTATCGTCGCCGGGCGCGTCTGAGCTTGAATTATCAGCCAAAGTCCCAACAATTACAGATGGGCTTCCGCAAGGCGGGCGCCAGCGAAATCGTCGATGTGGTGCAGTGCCCCGTTTTGGTGCCCGATCTTGGTGCGCTGCTGCCTGCGGTGCGTGAATGTCTTAACGAATTGCAATCGGTGCGCCAGCTTGGGCACGTGGAGCTGGTGCAGGCGGATAACGGCCCGCTGATGGTGTTGCGCCATACCGCGGCCCTTCCGGCGGCGGATAAAGTAAAGCTGGAACGTTTTTCGCAATCTCACGGTCTTTCCCTGTATCTCGCCCCGCAAAGCGAGATACTGGAACATATTCGCGGGGAGGCCTCCTGGTACACCTCGGACGGTCTACGCTTAGTGTTCAGTCCGCGCGATTTTATCCAGGTGAACGATGGCGTAAACCAGCTGATGGTGCGCACGGCGCTGGAATGGCTGGATATCCAGCCTCAGGATCGCGTTCTGGACCTCTTTTGCGGCATGGGCAACTTTACCCTGCCGCTGGCGAAGCGTGCGGCGCAGGTGGTTGGCGTGGAAGGGGTTCCCGCGCTGGTCGTGAAGGCGAGAGAGAACGCGGCGTTGAACGCGTTACATAATGTGACTTTCTTTCATGAAAACCTGGAAGAGGACGTGACCCGCCAGGCGTGGGCGAAGCACGGTTTTGATAAAGTCCTGCTCGATCCGGCACGCGCCGGCGCGGCGGGCGTGATGTTACATATTATAAAATTAGCGCCGCGTCGGGTGGTGTATGTTTCATGTAACCCGGCGACGCTAGCGCGCGATAGCGACGTTTTATTGCAGGCGGGATATACCATTCAACGCCTGGCGATGCTGGATATGTTCCCGCATACCGGACATCTGGAATCAATGGTGTTGTTTGAGCACAACAATTCTTCAAATCGCATTGAAGCGGCATCCTCAGAAGCAGGTGACTGAGATAAAAAACGAAAGCCAACGTTGACGCGGTTTGAAGGATGAAGTGTAAAAGTTGAGGCTTGCCGACTTCGGCAGGCGGTCCCTTAAGGAGAGGACAATGGTTGCGGTAAGAAGTGCACATTTAAATAAAGCTGGTGAATTTGACCCGAAGAAATGGATCGCGAGTCTGGGAATTTCCAGCCAGCAGTCGTGTGAACGCTTAGCCGAAACCTGGGATTATTGTCGAGAGAAAACGCAGGGGCATCCGCAGGCCGACCTCCTGCTGTGGCGCGGCGTGGAGATGGTGGAAATTCTCTCCATGCTCAGCATGGATATCGATACGCTGCGGGCGGCGATGCTGTTCCCTTTGGCAGATGGCAACGTCGTCAGCGAAGAAATTATGCAGGAGAGCGTCGGGAAATCCGTCGTGACCCTGATCCACGGCGTGCGGGACATGGCCGCGATACGCCAGCTTAAAGCCACCCATACCGATTCGGTCTCCTCTGAACAGGTGGATAACATCCGCCGCATGCTGTTGGCGATGGTCGATGATTTCCGCTGCGTGGTGATTAAGATCGCCGAGCGTATTGCCCATCTGCGCGAGGTGAAAGATGCGCCGGAAGATGAGCGCGTGCTGGCGGCGAAAGAGTGTACCAACATCTACGCGCCGCTGGCCAACCGCCTGGGGATCGGCCAGCTCAAGTGGGAGCTTGAGGATTACTGCTTCCGCTATCTGCACCCGGCGGAATATAAGCGGATTGCTAAACTGCTGCACGAGCGGCGCATCGATCGTGAGCATTACATTGACGAATTCGTAGGGCACTTACGCACGGAGATGAAAACCGAGGGCGTCAAAGCCGAGGTCTACGGGCGTCCCAAGCATATCTACAGCATCTGGCGCAAAATGCAGAAAAAACATCTCGCCTTCGACGAGCTGTTTGACGTGCGGGCGGTGCGTATCGTCGCCGAGCGCCTGCAGGATTGCTACGCCGCGCTGGGGATAGTGCATACTCACTACCGCCACCTGCCGGACGAGTTTGATGATTACGTCGCCAATCCCAAGCCTAATGGCTATCAGTCAATTCATACTGTCGTGTTGGGTCCCGGCGGTAAAACGATTGAAATTCAGATCCGTACCCGCCAGATGCATGAAGATGCCGAGCTGGGCGTGGCCGCGCACTGGAAGTATAAAGAGGGTGCCAGCGCAGCGGCCAGCGGCGGGCGCGGCTATGAAGATCGTATTGCGTGGCTGCGTAAACTGATTGCCTGGCAGGAAGAGATGGCCGATTCCGGCGAGATGCTGGATGAGGTGCGTAGCCAGGTCTTTGACGACCGGGTTTACGTCTTTACGCCGAAGGGCGACGTGGTGGACTTACCTTCCGGTTCGACGCCGCTCGATTTTGCCTACCATATTCACAGCGATGTCGGCCACCGCTGCATCGGGGCGAAAATCAGCGGGCGAATTGTGCCGTTTACCTATCAGCTGCAGATGGGCGACCAGATTGAAATTATCACCCAGAAGCAGCCCAACCCAAGCCGCGACTGGCTGAACCCGAACCTCGGCTACGTTACCACCAGCCGCGGGCGTTCCAAAATACACGCCTGGTTCCGCAAGCAGGATCGCGACAAGAATATTCTTGCCGGGCGGCAGATCCTCGATGACGAGCTTGAACACCTGGGCATTAGCCTGAAGGAGGCGGAAAAGCATCTGCTGCCGCGCTACAACTTCAACGAGCAGGACGAACTGCTGGCAGCGATTGGCGGCGGCGATATTCGCCTCAACCAGATGGTTAACTTCCTGCAGGCGCAGTTTAATAAGCCCAGCGCAGCGGAGCAGGATGCGGCGGCGTTAAAGCAGCTGCAGCAGAAAACCCATGCTCCGCAGAATCGCAGCAAAGACAATGGTCGCGTGGTGGTGGAAGGGGTCGGCAACCTGATGCACCATATTGCGCGCTGCTGCCAGCCGATTCCCGGCGACGAGATCGTGGGCTTTATCACCCAAGGCCGAGGGATCTCGGTGCACCGCGCGGATTGCGATCAGCTCGCCGAACTGCAGTCTCACGCTCCCGAGCGTATCGTTGACGCGGTGTGGGGAGAGAGCTACTCGGCGGGCTACTCGCTGGTGGTGCGCGTGCAGGCCAACGATCGCAGCGGCCTGCTGCGCGATATCACCACCATTCTCGCCAATGAGAAAGTTAACGTGCTCGGCGTGGCCAGCCGCAGCGATACCAAACAGCAACTGGCGACGATCGATATGACCATTGAGATCTACAACCTGCAGGTGCTGGGCCGCGTGCTGGGTAAACTGAATCAGGTACCGGATGTCATCGACGCCCGTCGCCTGCACGGCGGTTAACTTCACTTTCTTTATGTCGGCCGGGGTCGCCCCGGCCTGATTCTTTAATGGAAACGACAATGAGCCAAATCGACCGCCTGCTCGGCATTATACAGCGTCTGCGCGATCCGGAAAACGGCTGCCCGTGGGACAAAGAGCAGACTTTTGCCACCATCGCCCCGTATACCCTCGAAGAAACCTATGAAGTGCTCGACGCGATTGCCCGCGAAGATTTTGACGATCTGCGCGGTGAATTAGGCGACCTGCTGTTCCAGGTCGTCTTCTACGCTCAGATGGCGCAGGAAGAGGGGCGCTTTGATTTTAACGATATCTGCGCCGCGATCGGCGACAAGCTGGAGCGCCGCCATCCGCATATTTTCGGCGATGCGTCCGCCGGGAACAGCAGCGAAGTGCTGGCCCGATGGGAGCAGATCAAAAGCGCAGAGCGAGCGGAAAAGTCCCAGCACTCGGCGCTGGACGATATTCCGCATAGTCTGCCGGCGCTGATGCGCGCGCATAAAATCCAGAAACGCTGCTCGGCGGTAGGCTTTGACTGGACTTCTCTGGGGCCGGTGCTGGACAAAGTGCACGAAGAAATAGACGAAGTCATGCACGAAGCGCAGCAGGCGGTGGTGGATGAAGCTAAACTGGAGGAGGAAGTGGGCGACCTGCTGTTTGCGACGGTCAATTTATCCCGCCATTTAGGGGTAAAAGCCGAAGTTGCCCTGCAAAAAGCCAACCTGAAGTTTGAGCGTCGGTTCCGCGAAGTAGAGCGGATTGTCGCCGCGCGCGGCCTGGAAATGACCGGCGTTGACCTCGATACTATGGAGGAGGTATGGCAGGAAGTAAAACGCCAGGAAACTGATCTCTAAAGAGTTTTCGTGATCAAGCGCTATTTGTGTGATTTTTTAAATAACAAGCGCTTGATTTACGTCAAAAACATTTCGCCAAAAGCGGCTATTTTCTCACTCCCTGCGTTTGTGTGGGCCTGATGAAAAGGAGGGATAATGAAAGTTTGTGGCGTCAGTCATGATCGGGTATACTGCTTTCCCGTCCTGGTTATTCCATCGTCTTTTAAACCTAACTTCTCAGGTTCAGCATGACAACGAACTATATTTTTGTGACCGGCGGGGTCGTATCCTCTCTGGGTAAAGGCATTGCCGCAGCTTCCCTCGCAGCCATTCTCGAAGCCCGCGGGCTTAACGTGACCATGATGAAACTGGATCCGTACATCAACGTCGATCCGGGCACCATGAGCCCAATCCAACACGGGGAAGTGTTCGTTACTGAAGACGGCGCTGAAACCGATCTGGACCTGGGTCACTACGAGCGTTTCATTCGTACCAAGATGACCCGTCGCAACAACTTCACCACGGGCCGTATTTACTCTGACGTCCTGCGCAAAGAGCGTCGTGGCGACTATCTGGGCGCCACCGTTCAGGTTATTCCGCACATCACCAACGCGATCAAAGAGCGCGTGCTGGCGGGCGGCGAAGGCCATGATGTTGTGCTGGTAGAAATCGGCGGCACCGTTGGCGATATTGAGTCGCTGCCGTTCCTTGAAGCGATTCGCCAGCTGGCGGTAGATATCGGTCGTGAAAACGCGCTGTTTATGCACCTGACCCTGGTGCCGTACATGGCCGCCGCGGGTGAAGTCAAAACCAAGCCGACCCAGCACTCCGTTAAAGAACTGCTTTCCATCGGTATTCAGCCTGACATCCTGGTCTGTCGCTCCGATCGCGCCATTCCGGCGAACGAACGTGCCAAAATTGCATTGTTCTGCAATGTGCCAGAAAAAGCCGTTATTTCGATGAAAGATGTCGATTCCATTTATAAAATTCCGGGCCTGTTGAAATCGCAGGGGCTGGACGATTATATTTGTAAACGATTCAGCTTAAACTGTCCGGAAGCAAACCTGGCCGAATGGGAACAGGTTATCTATGAAGAAGCGAACCCGGCAGGTGAAGTCACCATTGGTATGGTCGGTAAGTATATTGAACTGCCGGACGCCTACAAATCGGTGATTGAAGCGCTGAAACACGGCGGTCTGAAAAATCGCGTTACCGTCAACATCAAGCTGATTGATTCGCAGGATGTGGAAACGCGCGGTGTCGAAATTCTGAAGAATTTAGACGCTATCCTGATCCCTGGTGGCTTCGGCTATCGCGGCGTTGAAGGTAAGATTGCCACCGCGCGCTATGCGCGTGAAAACAACATTCCCTATCTGGGCATTTGCCTGGGTATGCAGGTTGCGCTGATTGAGTTCGCGCGCAACGTAGCGGGGATGGAAAACGCCAACTCAACGGAATTTGTGCCAGACTGTAAGTACCCGGTTGTGGCCCTGATTACCGAATGGCGTGATGAAGACGGTAATGTCGAAGTGCGCTCTGATAAGAGCGACCTCGGCGGTACGATGCGCCTTGGCGCGCAGCAGTGCCAGCTGGGTGAGGATAGCCTGGTGCGCCAGCTGTACGGTGAGCCAACCATTACCGAACGCCATCGTCACCGCTACGAAGTCAACAATATGCTGTTGAAGCCGATTGAAAATGCGGGCCTGCGTATTGCGGGCCGTTCCGGGGATGATCAGTTGGTCGAGATCATCGAGGTGCCTAACCATCCGTGGTTTGTCGCCTGTCAGTTCCATCCGGAGTTTACTTCGACGCCGCGCGATGGCCATCCGCTGTTTGCAGGCTTTGTGAAAGCCGCTAGCGAGTACCAGAAGCGTCAGGCGAAGTAAAAGAGTTAGAACGGCAATGCACCCATCCGGGTGCATTGTTTGTCTGGAGTTTTAGTTTAACTTGTACTGAGGAAAACCTAATGTCCAAAATCGTTAAAGTCATCGGTCGTGAAATCATCGACTCCCGTGGTAACCCGACTGTTGAAGCCGAAGTACACCTGGAAGGTGGTTTCGTCGGTATGGCAGCTGCTCCGTCAGGTGCTTCTACTGGCTCCCGCGAAGCGCTGGAACTGCGCGATGGCGACAAATCCCGTTTCATGGGTAAAGGCGTACTGAAAGCCGTTGGCGCTGTTAACGGCCCGATCGCTCAGGCAATCCTTGGCAAAGACGCCAAAGATCAGGCTGGCATCGACAAAATCATGATCGACCTGGACGGTACTGAAAACAAATCTAACTTCGGTGCGAACGCTATCCTGGCCGTATCTCTGGCTAACGCCAAAGCTGCCGCTGCTTCTAAAGGTCAGCCGCTCTATGAGCACATCGCTGAGCTGAACGGCACCCCGGGCAAATACTCCATGCCGGTTCCGATGATGAACATCATCAACGGCGGCGAGCACGCTGACAACAACGTCGACATCCAGGAATTTATGATTCAGCCGGTTGGCGCTAAATCCCTGAAAGAAGCCGTACGTATGGGTTCTGAAGTGTTCCATAACCTGGCTAAAGTTCTGAAAGCTAAAGGTATGAACACCGCTGTTGGCGACGAAGGCGGCTACGCGCCGAACCTGGGTTCCAACGCTGAAGCGCTGGCTGTTATCGCTGAAGCGGTTAAAGCTGCTGGCTACGAGCTGGGCAAAGACATCACTCTGGCGATGGACTGCGCGGCTTCTGAATTCTACAAAGACGGTAAATACGTTCTGGCCGGCGAAGGCAACAAAGCGTTCACCTCTGAAGAATTCACCCACTTCCTGGAAGAGCTGACCAAACAGTACCCGATCGTCTCCATCGAAGATGGCCTGGACGAATCTGACTGGGACGGTTTCGCATACCAGACTAAAGTACTGGGCGACAAAATCCAGCTGGTTGGTGACGATCTGTTCGTAACCAACACCAAGATCCTGAAAGAAGGTATCGAGAAAGGCATCGTTAACTCCATCCTGATCAAATTCAACCAGATCGGTTCTCTGACCGAAACTCTGGCTGCGATCAAAATGGCGAAAGACGCTGGCTACACTGCCGTTATCTCTCACCGTTCAGGCGAAACTGAAGACGCTACCATCGCTGACCTGGCTGTTGGTACCGCTGCAGGCCAGATCAAAACCGGTTCTATGAGCCGTTCTGACCGCGTTGCTAAATACAACCAGCTGATTCGTATCGAAGAAGCGCTGGGCGAAAAAGCACCGTACAACGGTCGTAAAGAGATCAAAGGTCAGGCATAAGCCTGTCTTTCTCTGATATGAAAAAGCCAGCCTTCGGGCTGGCTTTTTTTTGCCCCGAAACCGGTGACTACTTAAAATCTACCGCCATTTGCTGCGGAATAGAAAGCCCGCGCGTGGTCTGTACGCAACGGTCAATGTAATCGGTAAAGCGCGGCGGTTTCGGCATGCCCATGCTGAGCAGCTTATCGTTGCTGAATCGTACGTTAAGCGTGGCGAAGGCGCCGTAAAGGCGCATGGCTTTTAGCATCAGCCGTTCGTTGCAGGGGCCAAAAATAGTCTTCAGCTCACGGCGCATTTTGACCAGCGTTTCATAGCTGACCTGGGCGTATTTATCGCCGACCGGCGCCTGCTCTAGGGCGGAGGCCATAGCGTTATCGATATCCGCAAACCTTACGCTGTTTTCCTCTCCCGCTGAAATATGCACTACCTCTCCGCGCGCCAGCGGGCTGATAAGCAGCATCAGCAGCGCATCGGCGCAGTAATCGACGGGAATCACATCGATGCGATCTTCCATTGAACACATAAATTTTTGCAGCATCAGCCCCATGCTGAACACCCAGAAGATGCTGCTGGAGGGCTGACAGCCGTGATGAGTGTGGCCAACAACAATCGAGGGGCGGGCAATCGCCAGCGGTAGCGTTGGGCACTCCTGCCGCATGAGACGTTCAATTGTTGATTTAGAGTGTGTGTACTCGACCAGATGCTCGGCGCGTTCACGAAACGCCGTGCTTTCCGCTACCAGCGAATCGGGATCTGGCGAGCAGGACATCGCGGTGCCCACGTGCAGAAAGCGCTGAAGGCTGTTGACCTGAGCCATCCGCCGGGCAAACTGCAGCGTACCTTCGACGTTGACTTTCCAGATAAGCGGATTGTTACCAAATGAGGCGACGGCGGCGCAGTTGAGCACGTGAGTAACCTGATTCAAGCGCGGGTCGTCGAGAAAGGGCTGCGGATTGGCCAGATCCCCCAGCAGAATGTTGCCGGGCGTCAGGGCCGTTAATCTCTCTTCGCTAATATTGAATTTTCGCAGGTTTTCCTTAACCCGTTCTACGGCGGCTACACTATTATCAGCACGAACTAACAGTAATAGATTAGGCACATTCATTTTATTAAGAATGCTTTCTAACACTGCTCCACCCAGAAATCCGGTCGCGCCAGTAATTAATAATGTATTCATGAATGCAGTCTCAGTAGTATTGGTTGACTGGATTCTAGGCGCGGAAAATTAAACGGATATTAAATGGAGAATGAACATAACGTGCGGTTTATTAAGGTTATTTTAAGGAAAGATATCGCCGCGGATCGAATTTGACCCCGAGATAATCCTATAAATTCATTATTTCATGTATCCATTTGTACATCGTTGAAATTTATTATTTTTAAGTTGGTTTTTTTATGTTTAGCATTCAGGGTTATACATATTTTGTTACACCAAAAATTTTATCCATACCGTTTAATAGTAGCCTGATGATTATCAAGCTAATAAAAAAACGTCGCTGAATAATATCATCTGTCTGCGGCCGGGGAGTATCATCCTGGCGTATTTTTAATCGATCACTCAGTACAGCGCGGGACAAGATCTGCGCGGGCAAATCTGCGATAATGCGCGTTCACAACCCTAAGCAGAGATGATTATGCAGTACCCGATTAACGAGATGTTCCAGACCTTGCAAGGCGAAGGTTACTTCACCGGCGTTCCCGCCATTTTTATTCGTTTACAGGGATGCCCGGTTGGTTGCGCCTGGTGCGATACCAAACATACCTGGGATAAGCTTGCCGATCGGGAAGTGTCGCTGTTCAGCATTCTGGCGAAAACCAAAGAGAGCGATAAATGGGGCCCGGCGAGCAGCGAAGATCTGCTGGCTATCATCGGGCGTCAGGGCTGGACGGCCCGCCACGTGGTGATTACCGGCGGTGAACCCTGCATTCATGATTTAACGCCGTTAACCTCTTTACTGGAGCAAAACGGATTTAGCTGCCAGATTGAAACCAGCGGCACCCATGAAGTTCGCTGTACGCCTCATACCTGGGTGACGGTGTCGCCAAAGGTGAACATGCGCGGCGGTTATGACGTGCTCTCGCAGGCGCTACAGCGGGCTGATGAAATTAAACATCCGGTTGGACGCGTGCGCGATATCGAAGCGCTGGATGAATTGCTGGCAACGCTGGCCGATGAAAAGCCGCGTATTATCGCGCTTCAGCCGATTAGCCAGAAAGATGACGCGACACGCCTGTGCATCGAAACTTGCATTGCCCGCAACTGGCGCTTATCGATGCAGACGCACAAGTATCTGAATATTGCCTGATCCCTGATTTCTTGCCGGGCAACTGAACACTGCCCGGCAAGAAACAAATTCATAGATGAATTCATCAAATGGCATTGTTTCAACCCTGTGCTTAAGATCCCTCCTCCCTGCGGCAATGATATCATCGGCTCTTAAATCAGCCGCCAGAGCGTGCTGTCCCTATGGTGACTTAAGGATCGAGTTAAACATGCTGCCATTTGTTCCATCCAGTGCTTTTTCCATGGAATTCTTCTCCCTCAAAGGGAAAACTGCCATTGTTACCGGCGGCAATAGCGGTCTGGGGCAGGCTCTCGCTTTTGCCCTGGCGACGGCGGGAGCCAATCTGTTTATCCCAGGCCGACGTGTCGATAACGCTCAAACCCGAGCGCTTATTGAGCAACAGGGGGCAGCGGTGGAATTCATGCCAGCGGATATTACCGATCACGGCATGCCGCAGCGTATTATCACCGAGTGTTGCCAGCATTTCGGTACGGTCGATATCCTGGTGAATAATGCCGGAATTTGTCGCTTAAATAAGGTACTGCGCTTTGGGCGTGCAGACTGGGACCCGATGATTGAGACTAACCTGACGGCAGCTTTCGAACTGAGCCATGAGGCAGCTAAAGTTATGGTCCCGCGTGGTAGTGGTAAAATTATTAATATTTGCTCGGTGTTCTCTTATTTAGGCGGTAGCTGGTCACCGGCCTATGCCGCAACCAAACATGCGCTGGTGGGTTTAACGAAAGCCTATTGTGAAGAACTGGGCCCGTATAATATTCAGGTTAACGGCATTGCCCCCGGCTATTATGAAACCGAAATGACAGCGGTCGTTCGCAACATGCCTAAGGAAAACCGACGGGTTCTGGCGCATATTCCAGCCGGTCGTTGGGGAGAGGCGGAGGATCTCATGGGGGCGGCAGTCTTTCTGGCGAGCCGGGCATCGGATTACGTTAATGGTCATATCCTGGCGGTGGATGGGGGGTATCTGGTGCGTTGAGTTAACATAAAAACTCAGGATATAGCGACATATCGGCAATAGTAGCGCGTTTGTTGACGCCAACGAAAAATGTTGCCGGGTGAGCTTTCACCCGGCGCAAGTAGGCATAGCGTTATGCGTTCGACCAACTTTGAATCGCGTCAACGTTCTCCAGATTTCCGTGCATCACTTGATATGACTTTTTCAAAATGACGTCGGTATACTGCGTCAACTCTCTGAATATGCCTTTATTGAGAGCCTCATAGCGACTGGCGTTTTGTTCAACTGGCATAAACACATCTTTTACCCGGACCATTTTTTCAATTGCTGTTTCGTAAGATGGGTACAAGCCTGACCCAACAGCCGTGTTGATTGTAGCCCCGAGACTTGCACAGCCGTTGATGGCATTGCGTCGGGCCGGAAGGTTGAACACGTCAGCAAAGATTTGCATAAAAAGGTCACTGTTAGAGCCACCGCCGGTGATGATGATATGTTTAGCGAAATGATTCATTTCATTGCACATATTGTCGTAGTTATTTTTCAGTGTCAGCGCAATGCTCTCCAGAATAGAGCGGTAGATCCATGCATAGTCCATACTGGAGTGAACCGCGCACGCAGTAAACTCCATGAATCACCGTTAGGCTGTAGACTGGAGCAGGTTGTTGCGCTGCTGTCAGCCAACAGCACCAGGCTCTCATGGGTAATTCGGCGCTCAAGGGGGGCGGATTGCTCAAAATCAGGGAGGAGTTCGGCAAGGGCGTGACAATGAAGAGGGCCGCCGGAGAGATTTTTACTGCCGGGAAGTTCGCCACGTTCAAGCTGCAGGACCAAAAGCCCTGCTCGTACGCAGCGTGAAGCACAAGCGGTGCCAGCTATCCCTGCACCGATGATAATAATATCAAAATCGTCAGCCATTTTGCGCCCCAGATATCCAGAGCGCTTAAGCTAACATGATGTTATTTAAGGAATATCTACCGCCGACACAAACGCTTTAATCACTCGCCGCGATAGACGCAGCCTGCGGTGCAGGTCTCTTTGATCATCACCGCGCTCAGCAGCGGAACCCGCGGTTTCATCTGCTCCCAGATCCATTTGGCCAGCACTTCGCTGGTCGGATTGGACAGTCCTGGAATATCGTTCAGATAGTAATGGTCGAGGCGATCGTAGATGGGTTTAAACGCGGCCTTCAGCTCGGCAAAATCCATGATCCACCCGGTATGGGGATCGACTTCACCGGTAATCTCCAGGCGCACCATAAATGAATGGCCGTGCAGACGACCGCATTTATGGCCTTCCGGCACGTGCGGCAGGTGGTGAGCGGCTTCGAAGGTGAAATCTTTAAACAGCGTGGTGGACATCTTTTATTCTCAATATGGCAAAAAAACCGCCGTAGGGTACCGGAAAGCACATTTTTTCGCATTAACTAAAACGGCCCTGAACACAAAATAGACGCATTCATCCAGCATATGCAAATTAAGTTCTTATATTTCATGTGCTTATTTAATCGATTTTGTTGTTAATAACTATAACTAAAACAGGTTAGTTCATTTGGTTATTTGTTATTTCCATCCTTTATTTAGTTGTTACTATTTGCACCGTTAACCTACCAACTCGTCATACTTCGAGCCGCATGTGCGTTAGCAATACTCGGCGCATCCTTGGGCCTCGCCCAGCCCGGTCCCTTACTCAGGTAAGCTCCCGGGGGGCGCTGTGTCGCTGCCTGCAACTCGAATTATTTAGAGTAAATACATTTTCTTCTGTTTTATCGCGCTGACAGGGCGTGAATCACAGCTTTGCTTACTGGAACATAACGACGCATGACGACACAGGCCCCACCTTCAAATTTGCTACCGCTGAGTCCGGAGCAAATGGCGCGCCTTCAGGCGGCCACGACCGACTTCACGCCCACCCAGCTGGCCTGGGTTTCCGGTTACTTCTGGGGCGCGCTGAATCAGCAGCCCGGCGCGGCGGCTGTCGCGCCAGCCCAGGCGGCGGAAGTTCCGTCCATCACCCTGATTTCGGCATCGCAAACCGGCAACGCCCGCCGCGTGGCTGAAGCGCTGCGTGATGATCTGCAGGCCGCGCAGCTGAACGTGAAGCTGGTTAACGCAGGCGACTATAAATTCAAACAAATTGCCTCCGAAAAGCTGCTGGTCGTGGTGACGTCAACGCAGGGTGAAGGTGAGCCGCCGGAAGAAGCCGTTGCGCTGCATAAGTTCCTGTTTTCGAAGAAAGCGCCGAAGCTGACCGATACCGCATTTGCCGTGTTTGGCCTCGGCGATACCTCCTATGAATTCTTCTGCCAGTCCGGCAAAGATTTTGATAACAAGCTGGCCGAACTGGGCGGCGAACGCCTGCTCGACCGGGTTGACGCTGATGTCGAGTATCAGGCCGCCGCCGCCGAATGGCGCACTCGGGTGGTTGAGGTGCTGAAAGCGCGCGCCCCTGCCGCCGCGCCGTCTCAGCTGCTCACCAGCGGGTCGGTGAATGAGATCCACACCAGCCCCTATACCAAAGAAGCGCCGCTGACCGCGACGCTGGCGGTGAATCAAAAAATTACCGGCCGCGATTCTGAAAAAGATGTGCGCCATATTGAAATCGACCTCGGCGACTCTGGCCTGCGCTATCAGCCGGGCGATGCGCTGGGCGTCTGGTACCAGAACGATCCGGCTCTGGTGAAAGAGCTGGTGGAACTGCTGTGGCTGACGGGCGCGGAGCCGGTCACGGTTGACGGCAAAACGCTGCCGCTCGCCGAAGCGCTGGAGTGGCACTTCGAGCTGACGGTCAACACCGGTAACATCGTGGAAAATTATGCCACCTTAACCCGCAGCGAATCCCTGCTGCCGCTGGTGGGCGATAAGGCGCAGCTCCAGCATTACGCCGCGACCACGCCGATTGTCGATATGGTGCGCTTCTCCCCGGCGCAGCTGGATGCCCAGGCGCTGGTCGACCTGCTGCGCCCGCTGACGCCGCGCCTGTACTCTATCGCCTCTTCGCAGGCGGAAGTGGAAAGCGAAGTCCACGTCACCGTTGGCGTGGTGCGATATGACATTGAAGGCCGCGCCCGGGCCGGCGGCGCTTCCAGCTTCCTGGCTGACCGCGTCGAAGAAGATGGCGAAGTGCGCATCTTTATCGAGCATAACGATAACTTCCGTCTGCCCGCTAACCCGCAGACGCCGGTGATCATGATTGGCCCCGGCACCGGCATCGCGCCGTTCCGCGCCTTTATGCAGCAGCGCGCGGCGGAAGGCGCGGAAGGTAAGAATTGGCTGTTCTTCGGCAACCCGCATTTTACCGAAGATTTCCTTTATCAGGTGGAGTGGCAGAGCTACGTCAAAGAAGGTGTGCTGAGCCGCATCGACCTGGCCTGGTCCCGCGATCAACAACAAAAAGTCTACGTTCAGGACAAGCTGCGCGAGCAGGGGGCCGAACTGTGGCGCTGGATTAACGACGGCGCCCATATTTATGTCTGCGGCGATGCGAATCGTATGGCAAAAGACGTTGAGCAGACGCTACTGGAAGTGATTGCCGAATACGGCGCGATGGACGCCGAAGCGGCGGACGAATTTTTAAGTGAGCTGCGCGTTGAGCGCCGTTATCAGCGAGATGTCTACTAATGAGCGAAAAACATCCAGGCCCGCTGGTGGTCGAAGGTAAACTGACTGACGCCGAGCGCATGAAGCTCGAAAGCAACTACCTGCGCGGCACCATCGCGGAAGATTTGAACGACGGCCTGACCGGCGGTTTTAAAGGCGATAACTTTCTGCTGATCCGTTTTCACGGTATGTATCAGCAGGATGACCGCGATATCCGCGCCGAGCGCGCGGCGCAGAAGCTGGAGCCGCGTCACGCGATGCTGCTTCGCTGCCGCCTGCCGGGCGGGGTGATCACCACTAAACAGTGGCAGGCGATCGATAAATTCGCCGGCGATAACACCATTTACGGCAGCATCCGTCTGACCAACCGTCAGACCTTCCAGTTCCACGGCATTCTGAAGAAGAACGTCAAGCCGGTGCATCAGATGCTGCATTCGGTGGGGCTGGACGCGCTGGCGACCGCCAACGATATGAACCGTAACGTGCTCTGTACTTCTAACCCGTACGAGTCTCAGCTGCATGCTGAAGCCTACGAGTGGGCGAAGAAGATCTCCGAGCACCTGCTGCCGCGCACGCGCGCTTATGCCGAAATCTGGCTGGATCAGAAGAAAGTCGCCACCACTGATGAAGAACCGATCCTCGGCCAGACCTATCTGCCGCGTAAGTTCAAAACCACCGTGGTGATCCCGCCGCAGAACGATATCGATCTGCATGCGAACGATATGAACTTCGTGGCCATTGCTGAAAACGGCAAACTGGTAGGCTTTAACCTGCTGGTCGGCGGCGGTTTATCGATTGAACACGGCAATAAGAAAACCTACGCCCGTACGGCGAGCGAGTTTGGCTATCTGCCGCTGGAGCACACCCTGGCGGTGGCGGAAGCGGTGGTCACGACCCAGCGCGACTGGGGTAACCGCACCGATCGTAAAAACGCGAAAACCAAATACACCCTCGAACGCGTGGGCGTTGAGACCTTTAAGGCGGAAGTGGAGCGTCGGGCGGGCATCAAGTTTGAGCCGATCCGTCCGTACGAGTTCACCGGCCGCGGCGATCGTATCGGCTGGGTGAAAGGTATCGACAATAACTGGCACCTGACGCTGTTTATTGAAAATGGTCGTATTCTTGATTATCCGGGTCGTCCGCTGAAAACCGGCCTGCTGAAGATTGCGAAGATCCACAAAGGCGAGTTCCGCATTACGGCGAACCAGAACCTGATCGTTGCCAGCGTACCGGAAGATCAGAAGGCGAAGATCGAGAAGCTGGCGCGCGATCATGGTCTGATGAACGCCGTTACGCCGCAGCGCGAAAACTCGATGGCCTGCGTTTCGTTCCCGACCTGTCCGCTGGCGATGGCGGAGGCCGAGCGTTTCCTGCCGTCGTTTACCGATAAAGTCGAGGCGGTGATGAGCAAACATGGCGTTGGCGACGAGCATATCGTTACCCGCGTCACCGGCTGCCCGAACGGCTGCGGCCGTGCGATGCTGGCGGAAGTGGGGCTGGTCGGTAAGGCGCCGGGCCGCTACAACCTGCACCTGGGCGGTAACCGCAGCGGGACGCGTATTCCGCGTATGTATCGGGAAAATATTACCGAGTCGGAAATCCTCGACTCGATCGACGAACTGGTAGGGCGCTGGGCGAAAGAGCGCGAAGCGGGTGAAGGCTTCGGCGATTTTACGGTGCGTGCGGGCATCATTCGCCCGGTGCTCGACCCAGCCCGTGATTTCTGGGAATAAACATCCAGCTGCCCGGTGGCGTTTCGCTTACCGGGCCTGTGGGTTTTGTAGGCCGGGCAAACGCAGTCCCGCCCGGCGAAACAGACAAACGAGGTTCTTATGTCCGTACTCGATCTAAACGCGCTGAACGCATTACCGAAGGTCGATCGTGTTTTGCAGTTGGCGGAAACCAATAGCCAGCTGGAAAAGCTGAGCGCGGAAGCACGCGTCGCGTGGGCGCTGGAAAACCTGCCGGGCGAATACGTGCTCTCTTCAAGCTTTGGTATTCAGGCGGCAGTGAGCCTGCATCTGGTCAATCAGGTGCGCCCGGATATTCCGGTCATTTTGACCGATACCGGCTATCTGTTCCCTGAAACCTACCAGTTTATCGACGAATTAACGGACAAACTCAATCTGAACCTGAAGATCTATCGGGCGAAGGAGAGCGCTGCATGGCAGGAGGCGCGCTACGGTAAGCTGTGGGAGCAGGGCGTTGAGGGCATTGAAAAATATAATGACATCAACAAGGTCGAGCCGATGAACCGAGCGCTGGAAGAGCTGAATGCGCAAACCTGGTTTGCGGGCCTGCGCCGCGAGCAGTCCGGCAGCCGCGCCCACTTACCGGTGCTGGCGATCCAGCGCGGCGTGTTTAAGGTGCTGCCGATCATCGACTGGGATAATCGTACCGTCTATCAGTATCTGCAAAAGCACGGCCTGAAGTATCACCCGCTGTGGGATCAGGGCTATTTGTCGGTAGGGGACACCCACACCACCCGTAAATGGGAGCCGGGGATGGCGGAGGAAGAAACGCGCTTCTTTGGCCTGAAAAGAGAGTGCGGGCTGCACGAAGGTTAAGCGGCGTAAATACTGCGAAGAGCGGTTGTAGATGAATAGAGCAGGGAGACCGCGGTTTGGTCTCCCCCTCAGGAAAATCAGGATTTCCCCGTTTTCACTTTTTCGACTTTCGCCAGCTCTTTCACCAGCGGCAGCATCACTTTCATCACATCGCGTCCGCGATGCTCAATCCGCCCTGGCAGCGCTTTATCAATATACTGCAGGTTATCCAGCTGAATCTTGTGCCAACTGGTGCCGTCCGGGAAGCTGCGAGATTTGCTCCGCTGCTGATAACCGTCTTTCTTACCTAATGACCAATTGGTCGCTTCCACCGACAGTACCGGGATCCCGGCGGTATCAAAAACGCTGGCGTCGTTGCAGCAGCCGGTGCCTTTCGGAAAGTCCCGGTTCAGTCCTGGATTGGTGAAGGCCGCGATGCCGTGGCTATGGGCGATAGCCAGCGCCCGGTCGCGGGTGAGCTTGCGCACCGACGCTGGCGTGCTGCGGCCGCTATTAAAGTACAGCTTATCGCCCACGACAAGGTTATCGAGATTAATCACCAGCAGGGTGTTTTTCTTTTCCGCGTCGCTCATGCGCTTGAGCAGATTCTGCGCCCCAAGCCGGCCCTCTTCTTCGCCGCTGGTGGCAACGAAGCGAATACCGTAACGGGTAGGAACGTTCTTTAACTGTTCAGCAAGTTCCAGCATGACGCCCAGCCCCATCGCGTTATCGTCGATCCCCTGTAGGGTCAGGCCGCCGAGGTTATTTTCAACATCTTTATCGCTCTGCGGCGCGTAGGTATCCAGGTGCGCCATGATAATGATCTGCTGGCGAGATTGGCCTTCATGAGCGGCGATCACCGTACTGCCGGTGACGTTATGCCAGTTTTTACGCTGACTGCTATCGGTATAGACGTAGCGGGTATTGAAGCTGCGTACATCGCTCTGGTAACCCATCTGGGCGAACTGCTGGCGGAGGTAATCGGCTGACAGCATCTCGGCCGGCGTACCGGTCATTCTTCCGGGAAAAAAGGTGGCGATATGACGAGCCTGGGCATTGGCGGTTTCGCCCGGGGCGCTGAATGCCGGGGCGGCGGAGAAGACAAAACCTGCGCCCAACGCCAGGGGAAGCAGGCGACGGCACAATGCGGAAAACATAGGGGGTCCTTTAGCACTTAAAACAATTTCACCCGCGTAGTATGAAACTGTGACCGGGGTTAAACAATTTCAATCGCTCTTAAATGGTGGAAAAACCGCGTGTTAAGCACTTTTTGATATTTGCTTTCCCAGGTCGTTATTCTTTTGAGTAACAACTCATTCCATTTCGTAATTTCATTTGCTCTAAACCGCACCCTATAGTCGCTCTATTGCTGATTGTAAGAGAGTTGTTGCGCAGTGGAATACTTGCCGATATTTGCCGAAGTGAAAGAGAGACCCGTGCTGGTGATCGGCGGCGGCGAGATAGCCGCGCGTAAGATTACGTTTTTGCTGCGCGCTGAAGCGAAGGTGCACATTGTCGCCGAAACGTTGATGCCGGAACTTGCCGAAAAGGTCGAGCGCGAGGAAATTCAGTGGCGGGCAACCGTATTCGAAGAGCAGCAGCTTGATGACGTATTTCTGGTGATTGCCGCTACCGAAGATGACGAGCTGAACCAACGCGTTTATGTCGCGGCGAACGCGCGCTATCGGCTGGTCAACGTCGTGGATAATCAGGCGCTGTGCTCGTTTGTCTTTCCATCCATTGTCGATCGCTCTCCGCTGCTGGTGGCTATCTCTTCCAGCGGCAAAGCGCCGGTGCTGTCGCGGATTTTGCGCGAAAAAATCGAAGCCCTGCTGCCCACCAACCTGGGGCGGCTGGCTGAAACGGCGAGCTACTGGCGTCACCATATTAAAACCCATCTGAAAACCACCGCCGAACGCCGCCGCTTTTGGGAGCGCGTGTTTACCGGTCGTTTTGCCAGCCTGATGCTGGCGGGCAACAAAGCCGAAGCGGAAAAAGCGCTGGAAGATGAACTTCGGCAGCCGGACAAACGCCCCGGTGAAATTATCCTCGTCGGAGCGGGGCCTGGTGATGCCGGATTGCTGACCCTGCGTGGCCTGCAGGCCCTTCAGCAGGCGGACGTGGTGTTCTACGACAACCTGGTCACCCCGGAGGTGCGCGAACTGGTACGCCGAGACGCGGAGACAATCTGCGTCGGTAAAAGCGCTTCCGGCGTATCCGTACCGCAGCAGGAGATCAACCGTTTGCTGGTGGATGCAGCGAAAGAGGGCAAAACGGTGATTCGCCTGAAGGGCGGCGACCCGTTTATTTTTGGCCGCGGCGGCGAAGAGCTGCAGGCCGCGGCCGAAGCGGGCATTCCGTTTCAGGTCGTCCCGGGCGTGACGGCGGCGGCGGGCGCAACGGCCTATGCCGGAATTCCGCTGACGCATCGTGATTATGCCCAGAGCGCCACCTTTATTACCGGACACTTCGGCGCGGAAAACTCGCCGCTCGACTGGGCGCGGCTGGCGCAAAGCGGCCAGACCCTGGCGATTTATATGGGCAGCCTGAAAGCGGCGGAAATCAGCGCGCAGCTGATCGCCAACGGCCTCGATGGCGACACCCCGGTAGCGGTGATCTCGCGCGGTACCCGCGCCGATCAGCAAACGAAGACCGGCACATTACAACAGCTTGAAAACCTGGCGAAAGACGCCCCGATGCCCGCCCTGATCGTGGTAGGAGACGTGGTGCAATTACATCAACAGCTCGCCTGGTATCAACACACCTCATCCTCAGAGGCCTTTAAGGCTTCTGTAGTAAATCTGGCTTAAGGAACGGTTATGGACCAAAAACGACTCACTCACCTGCGGCAACTGGAGGCGGAAAGCATCCATATCATTCGTGAGGTGGCCGCCGAATTCTCTAACCCGGTGATGATGTACTCCATCGGTAAAGACTCCAGCGTAATGCTGCATCTGGCGCGTAAAGCGTTTTATCCGGGCACCCTGCCGTTCCCGCTGCTGCACGTCGATACCGGCTGGAAATTCCGCGAAATGTATGAGTTCCGTGACCGTACCGCTAAAGCCTACGGCTGCGAGCTGCTGGTGCACAAAAACCCGGAAGGGGTGGCGATGGGCATTAACCCGTTTGTCCACGGCAGCGCCAAGCATACCGATATCATGAAAACCGAAGGCCTCAAGCAGGCGCTGAACAAATACGGCTTCGATGCCGCGTTCGGCGGCGCGCGCCGCGATGAAGAGAAATCCCGCGCCAAAGAGCGTATTTACTCCTTCCGCGACCGCTTCCACCGCTGGGACCCGAAAAACCAGCGCCCGGAGCTATGGCACAACTATAACGGCCAGATTAACAAGGGCGAAAGCATCCGCGTCTTCCCGCTCTCCAACTGGACCGAGCTGGATATCTGGCAGTACATCTATCTGGAGAATATTGAAATTGTACCGCTGTACCTGGCGGCAGAACGTCCGGTGCTGGAGCGCGACGGGATGCTGATGATGATCGATGACGATCGCATCAATCTACAGCCCGGCGAGATGATCAAAAAACAGATGGTGCGCTTCCGCACCCTCGGCTGCTGGCCGCTGACCGGCGCGGTGGAGTCCAATGCGCAAACGCTGCCGGAGATCATCGAAGAGATGCTGGTGTCGACCACCAGCGAACGACAGGGGCGCGTGATTGACCGCGACCAGGCAGGCTCCATGGAGCTGAAGAAACGTCAGGGTTATTTCTAAGGAGCCGCCATGAACACCACAATTGCACAACAAATTGCCAATGAAGGCGGCGTAGAAGCCTACCTGCATGCCCAGCAGCACAAAAGCCTACTGCGCTTTCTGACCTGCGGCAGCGTCGATGACGGTAAAAGTACGCTGATTGGCCGGCTTCTGCACGATACCCGTCAGATTTACGAAGATCAGCTCTCCTCTCTGCATAATGACAGCAAACGTCACGGTACGCAGGGCGAAAAACTCGATCTGGCGCTGCTGGTTGACGGTCTGCAGGCCGAGCGCGAGCAGGGGATTACCATCGATGTCGCCTACCGCTACTTCTCTACCGAGAAGCGCAAATTTATTATCGCCGACACCCCGGGGCACGAGCAGTACACCCGTAATATGGCGACCGGCGCGTCAACCTGCGACCTGGCGATTCTGTTGATTGACGCCCGCAAAGGCGTGCTCGATCAGACTCGCCGTCACAGCTTTATCTCGACGCTGCTGGGGATCAAACACCTGGTGGTGGCGGTGAACAAAATGGACCTCGTCGATTTTAGCGAAGAGACCTTTAACACTATTCGTGAAGCGTATCTGACCTTTGCTGAACAGCTGCCGGGCGATCTCGACATTCGCTTTGTCCCGCTTTCCGCGCTTGAAGGGGATAACGTCGCCAGCCAGAGCGATAAAATGCCGTGGTACAGCGGCCCGACGCTGCTGGAAGTGCTGGAAACCGTTGAGATTCAGCGCGTGGTGGAAAGCCAGCCGCTGCGCTTCCCGGTGCAGTACGTCAATCGTCCGAACCTCGACTTCCGCGGGTTTTCCGGGACGGTTGCCGCTGGCCGCGTGAGCGTAGGACAGCGTCTGAAAGTGCTGCCGTCGGGGGTGGAATCCACCGTGGCGCGCATCGTCACCTTTGACGGCGACCTGCCGGAAGCGGCGGCCGGGGAGGCGATCACTCTCGTGCTGAAGGATGAAATTGATATCAGCCGCGGCGACCTGCTGGTGGACGCGGCGGTCTCTCTGCCTGCGGTGCAAAGCGCTAGCGTTGATGTGGTATGGATGGCGGAGCAGGCCCTAACGCCTGGCCAGAGCTATGACATTAAAATCGCCGGTAAGAAAACCCGCGCCCGCGTGGATGGCGTTCGCTACCAGGTTGATATCAACAACCTGACCCAGCGCGAAGTAGAATCGCTGCCGCTCAACGGCATCGGGTTGGTAGATCTGACTTTCGATGAGCCGCTGGTGCTGGATAAATACCAGGATAACCCGGTCACCGGGGGGCTTATCTTTATCGACCGTTTAACCAACGTCACCGTTGGCGCGGGCATGGTACGCGAGCCGAACGAACAGGCGCAGGCGGGCGCTTCCCAGTACAGCGCGTTTGAGCTTGAGCTGAATCAGCTAATTCGCAAGCACTTCCCGCACTGGGACGCTCGCGACCTGCTGGGAGGCAAGTAATGGCCCGGCATGACGAAAACGTCGTCTGGCATGCGCATCCTGTCACCCAGGAGCAGCGCGAGCAGCATCACGGCCATCGCGGCGTGGTGCTGTGGTTCACCGGGCTTTCGGGCTCGGGGAAATCCACCGTTGCCGGCGCGCTGGAAGAGGCGCTACATCGGCTCGGCGTGAGCACCTATTTGCTGGATGGCGATAACGTGCGTCACGGCCTGTGCAGCGATCTTGGCTTCAGCGACGACGACCGCAAAGAGAACATTCAACGCGTAGGTGAAGTGGCGAAGCTGATGGTGGATGCCGGACTTGTTGTATTGACCGCGTTTATATCTCCGCATCGCGCAGAACGGCAGATGGTTCGCGAGCGTTTAGGCGAAGGACGTTTTATCGAAGTCTTTGTCGATACGCCGCTGGCGATCTGCGAAGCGCGGGATCCGAAAGGCCTGTATAAGAAAGCGCGTGCCGGGGAGCTGCGCAACTTTACCGGAATTGATTCAGTGTATGAATCCCCGGAGCGCGCTGAAATTCACCTCGACGGCGAACAATTGGTAACAAATTTGGTGCACCAATTATTAGACCTGCTACGACAGAGCGATATTATCAGATCCTGAAACGGCTGCGGCATCATCACAGGATGCCGATCGCCAGGTCAACAGGATTCGATATGCGCAATACCCAGAACATCAGTATTATTCGTTCAGAACCGCCGCCGGCAGTCAGCGACGAGACCACCTGGTCTCTGTCGGGTGCTGCCGTTGGCTTTATTTCATGACTGCTGGCGCTGGGTATTCCCTTCCTGATCTATGGCAGTAACACGCTATTTGTCCTCCTCTATACCTGGCCGTTCTTTCTGGCATTAATGCCGGTTGCCGTCGTGGTTGGCATCGCGCTGCATTCGCTGATGGACGGTAAACTTCAGTACAGCGTCTGCGCGACGATTTTGACCGTCGGACTGATGTTCGGTCTGCTGTTCCTCTGGCTACTGGGGTAGTCCTTTTTACGAATGAATCTAGCCTGGGTATCAACGGTAAAAATGTGGTACAGTCCCCGCGTTACGCGGCGTCGTCCGCGCGCCAGAGTAGAGAACTCGGGCGAGTTATGGGATGATGATGCCGTTTTTCAGGGGGCAGGATGGGTAAACTAACGCTGCTGTTATTGGCTTTGCTGGTCTGGCTACAGTACTCGCTGTGGTTCGGCAAAAATGGCCTGCACGACTATAGCCGGGTTGATGACGATGTCTCCGCGCAGCAGGCAACTAACGCTAAATTAAAAGCACGCAACGATCAGCTATTCGCCGAAATTGACGACCTCAACGGCGGTCAGGAAGCTATCGAAGAGCGCGCACGCAATGAACTCAGTATGACCCGCCCGGGCGAAACGTTTTATCGTCTGGTGCCGGATGCGTCAAAACGCAACCAGGCTGCGGGGCAACAGCAGAATAATCGATAAACAGGCCCAGGATTACAACATGGCAGCCACTTTTCCGGGCGTTTGCGCCGTGGTGCCGGCAGCCGGTTTTGGCCGCCGCATGCAAACGGAATGCCCTAAACAATATCTCTCAATCGGTAACAAAACGATTCTCGAGCACGCGGTCGCCGCGCTGCTGGCAAACCCGCGTATACGGCGGGTGGTCATCGCCGTCAGCCCGGGTGACGTGCGCTTTAGCCAACTGCCGTTGGCGAACCATCCTCAAATCACCGTCGTTGATGGCGGGACAGAACGCGCGGATTCCGTTCTCGCTGGCCTGAAGGTGCTTGGCGAGGCTGATTGGGTGCTGGTGCACGATGCCGCGCGCCCCTGCCTGCACCAGGATGACCTCAGCCGCCTGCTTCAATTATGCGACACCAGCCGTACGGGCGGCATTCTGGCCGCCCCGGTTCGCGACACGATGAAGCGCGCGGAGCCGGGCAGGGCGGCCATCGCCCATACCGTTGAGCGTAATGATTTATGGCATGCGCTGACGCCGCAATTTTTCCCTCGCGAACTGCTTGTTGATTGCCTGACGCGGGCGCTTAATGAAGGGGCGACTATCACCGACGAAGCCTCGGCGCTGGAGTACTGCGGCTTCCATCCTGAACTGGTCGCCGGACGAGCTGATAATATAAAAGTGACGCGCCCGGAAGACCTGGCGCTGGCCGAATTTTACCTTACCCGTTCCCGACACCAGGAGAAGGCTTAATGCGAATTGGACACGGTTTTGACGTACACGCTTTTGGCGGTGAAGGCCCAATCATCATCGGCGGCGTGCGCGTGCCCTACGAGAAAGGGCTGCTGGCGCACTCCGACGGCGACGTCGCGCTGCACGCGCTGACCGATGCGCTGCTCGGCGCGGCGGCGCTGGGCGACATCGGCAAGCTGTTCCCGGATACCGATCCGGCTTTTAAAGGCGCCGACAGCCGCGAACTGCTGCGCGAAGCGTGGCGGCGGATTCAGGCGAAAGGCTATACCCTTGGCAACGTTGACGTCACTATCATCGCCCAGGCGCCGAAAATGCTGCCGCATATTCCCCAGATGCGCGTCTTTATCGCCGAAGATCTCGGCTGCCATATGGACGATGTGAACGTCAAAGCCACCACCACGGAAAAGCTGGGCTTTACCGGCCGCGGCGAAGGCATTGCCTGTGAAGCGGTGGCGCTGTTGCGTAAGGCGGAGAAATGATCGCTTTTGACGAACTCACCTACCTACATGGAAAACCGCTGAGCCAGGGGCTGCTAAAAGCCAGCCCGGAGGACTTTTTGGTGGTGGAAGATCTCGGTTTTGCCCCCGATGGTGAAGGCGAGCACGTGCTGGTGAGGATTCTGAAAAACGGCTGCAATACCCGTTTTGTTGCTGACTCACTGGCAAAATTCCTTAAAATTCATGCGCGTGAAGTGAGCTTTGCCGGGCAGAAGGACAAACACGCGGTGACTGAACAGTGGCTGTGTGCCAGAGTGCCGGGCAAAGAGATGCCCGACCTGAGCAAATTTCAGCTCGAGGGTTGCCAGGTTCTGGAGTACGCGCGCCATAAGCGCAAGCTGCGCCTCGGGGCGCTGAAGGGGAACCAGTTTACTCTGGTACTGCGCGAAGTCAGCGCCCGCGACGATGTCGAAAAGCGTTTACAGGCGATTGCCGAGCATGGCGTACCCAACTATTTTGGCGCCCAGCGCTTCGGTATCGGCGGCAGTAACCTGCAGGGGGCGCTGCGCTGGGCCGAGAACGGCGCGCCGGTGCGCGATCGCAATAAACGCAGTTTTTGGTTGTCGGCGGCCCGCAGCGCATTGTTTAATCAACAGGTTGGTATTAGATTAAAAAAACCGGAATTTAATCAGGTTGTTGATGGCGATGCGCTACAATTAGCGGGGCGCGGAAGCTGGTTCGTTGCGGCCTCTGAAGAACTGACGGAACTCCAGGCGCGGGTAGATAACCGCGAGCTGATGATTACCGCTGCGCTTGTGGGCAGCGGCGACTGGGGAAGCCAACGGGGCGCGCTGGCCGCTGAACAGGCGGCAGTGGCCGAAGAGACGCAGTTACAGGCGCTGCTGGTGCGTGAGAAAGTAGAGGCCGCCCGCCGGGCGATGCTGCTCTATCCCCAGCAGATGAGCTGGAACTGGTGGGATGACGTTACCGTTGAACTGCGTTTCTGGCTGCCCGCAGGCAGCTTCGCCACCAGCGTAGTAAGGGAGCTTATCAATACAACGGGTGACTATGCGAATATTGCTGAGTAACGATGACGGGATTCATGCGCCGGGCATTCAGACCCTGGCAAAGGCCTTACGAGAATTCGCTGAGGTTCAGATAGTTGCACCCGATCGTAACCGCAGCGGAGCGTCGAATTCCCTGACGCTGGAATCTTCGCTACGTACTTTCACTTTTGATAACGGCGATATCGCCGTACAGATGGGCACCCCGACGGACTGCGTTTACCTCGGCGTGAACGCCCTGATGCGGCCGCGTCCGGATATTGTGGTTTCCGGCATTAACGCCGGTCCCAACCTCGGTGACGACGTCATCTATTCCGGCACCGTTGCCGCCGCGATGGAGGGCCGTCATCTCGGCTTTCCGGCGCTGGCCGTCTCGCTAAATGGCTATCAGCATTATGATACCGCCGCCGCGGTCACCTGTTCGATTCTGCGGGCTTTAAGCCGCGAGCCGCTGCGCACCGGGCGCATTCTGAATATCAACGTGCCGGATCTGCCTCTTGAACAGATTAAAGGTATCCGCGTGACCCGCTGCGGCAGCCGTCATCCTTCCGATCAGGTGATCCCGCAAAAAGATCCGCGCGGCAATACGCTGTACTGGATTGGACCTCCGGGCGAGAAGTACGACGCCGGGCCGGATACCGACTTCGCCGCCGTGGATGAAGGCTATGTGTCGGTCACTCCGCTACATGTCGATTTAACCGCCCACGGCGCACATGAGGTGGTGAGCGGTTGGCTGGATCGCGTTGGGGTTGATACGCAATGGTAAGTAAACGTGTTGAAAGTCTTCTCAATCAGCTCCGCACGCAGGGCATTATTGACGAGCGCGTGCTGAACGCGATCGCGCTGGTGCCGCGAGAAAAGTTCGTTGATGAAGCCTTTGAACATAAGGCGTGGGAAAACACGGCGCTGCCGATTGGCCAGGGGCAAACCATCTCGCAACCCTACATGGTGGCGCGGATGACCGAGCTTCTGACGCTAACGCCGGAGTCAAGGGTGCTGGAAATTGGCACCGGATCTGGCTATCAGACGGCGATCCTGGCGCATCTGGTGCATCACGTATGCTCGGTTGAGCGTATTAAGAGTTTGCAGTGGCACGCGCGGCGTCGCCTTAAACAACTTGATTTACATAATGTTTCAACCCGTCACGGCGATGGATGGCAGGGTTGGCAGGCACGCGCGCCGTTCGACGCGATCATCGTTACCGCCGCGCCGCCGGAAATTCCGGCTGCGCTGCTGGCGCAGCTGGACGATGGCGGCGTACTGGTGCTGCCGGTAGGCGAAGAGCACCAGTTCCTGAAGCGAATCCGTCGGCGCGGCAACGAGTTTGTCATTGATACTGTCGAAGCCGTGCGCTTTGTACCCCTCGTGAAAGGGGAGTTGGCCTGAACCCGGATTATTCCAGGTTTTTTTGCCTGCATTTAGGCATAGGGTGGACGCATTTTTCGTGTCCTGGCCGGGCGCCGTCCGGTGAGCAAGATATTGGTAGTTAACATATTCCTGGGGGATAAATGAGCGCGGGAAGCCCAAAATTTACCTTAAGCCGCATTGCGGCTTTGTCACTGGTGTCACTCTGGCTGGCAGGCTGCAGCAGCTCCAACAATCCGCCTGCGCCGGTCAGCTCGGCTGGCGGGGCTTCGTCTTCCAGTACGAATTCCGGAATGCTGATCACGCCTCCGTCAAATAACGTCCCACAGGCGCGCCCGGTACAAACGCAACCGGTGCAGACGCAGCCCGTTCAGGTTCAGCCGATGGCTCAGGAGCCGGTGCAAACGGTGAACGGTAAAATTGTCTACAACCGTAAGTATGGAGATATTCCGAAAGGTAGCTATACCGGCGGCAGTACCTATACTGTTAAACGCGGCGACACGCTATTCTATATTGCGTGGGTCACCGGGAACGACTTCCGCGACCTGGCGCAGCGTAATAATATCCCGGCGCCGTACGGTTTGAACGTTGGTCAGACGCTGCAGGTTGGCAACGCATCCGGCCAGCCAATCACCGGTGATAACCCTGTCGCCCAGGCCAGCGTGAAGGCCAGCAACGGCGGGATGTTAACCGCAAATTCTGCACAAAAATCCACCGCGGTGGTTGCGTCCCAACCAACTATTACGTATTCTGAATCCTCAGGTGAACAGAGTGCTAATAAGATGTTGCCTAATAACAAGCCTGCGACGACAACAACCGTCGCGCCAGTTACGGCCCCAGCTGTCAGCACAACCCAATCGACTGCAAGCAGTACGTCAACCAGTTCGCCGATCTCTTCATGGCGCTGGCCGACTGATGGCAAGGTTATCGAGAACTTTAGTGGTGCCGAAGGTGGCAATAAAGGTATTGATATCGCAGGCAGTAAAGGACAGGCTATTGTCGCGACCGCAGATGGGCGCGTCGTCTATGCCGGTAACGCACTGCGCGGTTACGGTAATCTTATTATCATCAAACACAACGATGATTACCTGAGCGCCTACGCACATAACGATACGATGCTCGTAAAAGAGCAACAAGATATCAAGGCGGGGCAGAAAATCGCTACCATGGGTAGCACAGGTACTAGCTCTACACGTTTGCATTTTGAAATTCGTTACAAGGGGAAATCCGTCAACCCGCTGCAGTATTTACCGCAGCGATAATTTGGCAAAGTACGGATAAGCTCAATATCGCTAACAAAGGCGCCAGGGCGGCCGCGATGCCTTCTTCACCGGGGCAGAAAAGGTTATCGTCCTGGCGTCTTTTGAGTGATGTTTAGCGAAGGTGCTTTGCTTAGGGATCACGGGTAGGAGCCATCTTTATGAGTCAGAATACGCTGAAAGTTCATGATTTAAATGAAGACGCGGAATTTGATGAGAACGGAGTCGAGGTTTTTGATGAGAAAGCCTTAGTTGAAGAGGAACCCAGTGATAGCGATCTGGCTGAGGAAGAGCTTCTTTCGCAGGGAGCCACCCAACGGGTGCTCGATGCGACGCAGCTTTATCTTGGAGAGATTGGTTATTCCCCGCTGCTGACGGCCGAAGAAGAGGTTTATTTTGCGCGTCGCGCGCTGCGTGGTGATGTTGCGTCACGCCGCCGGATGATCGAAAGCAACCTGCGTCTGGTCGTCAAGATAGCCCGTCGTTACGGCAATCGTGGTCTGGCTCTGCTGGATCTGATTGAAGAAGGTAACCTGGGGCTGATTCGCGCAGTTGAGAAGTTTGATCCGGAACGTGGGTTCCGTTTTTCGACTTACGCGACCTGGTGGATTCGTCAAACGATTGAACGGGCGATCATGAACCAAACCCGTACGATCCGTTTACCGATCCATATCGTCAAAGAGCTGAACGTCTATCTGCGTACCGCACGCGAGTTGTCCCATAAGCTGGACCACGAGCCAAGCGCGGAAGAGATAGCCGAACAGCTGGATAAGCCAGTTGATGACGTGAGCCGGATGCTGCGTCTGAACGAGCGCATTACCTCGGTGGATACTCCACTGGGCGGCGACTCGGAAAAAGCGCTGCTGGATATTCTGGCCGATGAAAAAGACAACGGTCCGGAAGACACCACGCAGGACGATGATATGAAACAAAGCATCGTCAAATGGCTGTTCGAACTGAACGCCAAGCAGCGTGAAGTGCTGGCTCGTCGCTTCGGCCTGCTGGGCTATGAAGCCGCGACGCTTGAGGATGTGGGCCGCGAAATTGGCCTGACCCGCGAACGCGTGCGTCAGATCCAGGTAGAAGGCCTCCGCCGCCTGCGGGAGATCCTGCAAAGCCAGGGGCTGAATATCGAAGCGCTGTTCCGCGAGTAAGACACCTTTCTTAAAAAAGGCTCAATCGTTTGATTGGGCCTTTTTCTTTTTTGGGCCTCCGTCGCTTATGCGAGCGCCGTCTCGTGGAGGTGCAGCCAGTTGATTTTCCCTTCCTGCAGACGGAAAAGAACCGTCGACCAGCGTGCGGTGTCCGCTTTGCCGGGTAAAGCGTGGATTTCCCGATAGAGCACCGCTGCGCCATCGTGCCATTCGGCAAGTATGGCGGCATTGTCGATGACAATCTTCAAGCCCGGGCGGCTGGCGCGAGCCTCGCGAAAAAAAACGCTGACCGACTGATGGTCCATGCGCATACCGTTTATCGGGATCATGCTAAATTCCTGGCTAAAGCGATGCAGCAGCGCTTCGGCGCTCCCTTCCCCCTGATTCAGCCAGTTTTCTATAGCCACGTGGGCCGTAATAACTTCCGCAATATAGCGATTCATTTGTTCTCCATTTTACCGTGCAGGCGTAAGACGAGCGCCCGATTATCGAATTTTAGGCAACCCAGCAGCGGCACCAGGGTCAAAACGGCGGCGGCGATAAATACGCCGCGCCACGCCAGCGGGGTTGGCCAGTAAAGTAAAAAAACGCTCAGTAAAGCCGCCAGTAGCGCAGATCCTATCAGGAAACTGAGCTGGCGATTGAGGTTCCACAGCGCGCTGGCGTCCGGCATATCGGGGTTCGCCACGTTAAGAAACGCGCTGCTCTGGGCCGTACTGCTGCACAGGCTGCCGCCTGCGCCCATCAGGATAAACGCCGCGATCAGCGCGCTGCTGGCGGTATGCGCATTGACGCCAGCCAGGATGATTATTCCGGCTGCCTGGAGAAGGCAGCCCAGCGCAATCAGGGGGCGGGGGCCGAGACGATTAAAATAGCGGCCGGTCGTCGCGATCGCCACAAATGAGGCCAGCGACCACGGAAGCATCAGGGAGCCGATGGTGGAGGGCGCCATCCCCGTCACGCTTTGCAAATAAAACATCCCGACGACATTAATTCCTATAAACGTCCCCGGCACGCAGAGATAGACCAGCATAGAAAAGCGCAGCAGCGGGTCGCGCAGTAACGAAATATGTAAAAAGCCGCCCGGCCGCGCGATGCTCTTCTCATCCCTGAGCCACAGCGCGGCCAGCCCGAACGTCAGCAGCGCTATCGGCAGGCTGGCAAAGAAAACCCAGCGCCAGCTCAACGACTGCACCAGTACTCCGCCGAGCGCCGGAGAGCACGCCGGCGCCAGCAGCCCAACCAGCATCACCGCGGCGGAAAGTTTCGCCCGTTCGTGAGGCTTGAACTGTTGCCAGGTTAACGCCTGTCCTAGCGGAATCAGCAGCCCGCCGCCCATCCCCTGCAGGGCGCGCCACATGACGAGGCTTATCAACGAGTCGGCCATCCCGGCAGCCAACGCTCCGAGGCTAAACAAGGTAAGCGAAAGCAGGAATACCCGCCGGGCCCCAAACTGCTGGCTGAGCCAGGCGCTAAACGGCAGCACCAGGGTGAGCCCGGCAATATAGCTATTGCTGACCCACGCCAGCTCGCCCACCGACGCGTGTAGCGTCCGGCCCATCGCCGGAAAGGCGACGCTGGCGATAAACATATTGATTAAGTCGAGAAAGAAACCCAGCAGAAAAACGGTTGCGACCTTGCTGCGATACGTCATAGATGAAATCCCCCGTGAAGGCCGCTACTGTAAACCTCAGTATCAGGGCGAATAAACACGACATTCGGAGATATACTGTCGTAAATATTTTGACAATGGGCGGCGCGATGCTGAATCTGCAGCGAATGAACATGTTTGTGGCGGTAGTCGATAGCGGGAGTTTTACCGCGGCGGCGGCGGCTCTGGGGCAGACCAAGGCGGTGGTGAGTTTCAACGTCCGCCAGCTGGAGAGCGAGCTGGGGGTCACGCTGCTGTTGCGATCGACCCGGCGGCTGACGCTTACCGAAGCCGGTTCGCTGTTCTATCATCGCGGGGTCGCGCTGCTGAAAGCGGCGGAAAACCTGCAGGACGACGTCCGGGGCAGCCACGTGGGGTTGAGCGGCGAGCTGCGGATCACGACGACGCCTGAATATGGCGCGCAGGTGATTATTCCGGCGCTGGCAGAGTTCAGCCTGCGGCATCCTGCGCTCCACGTACGCCATGTTTCCTCGTCTCATCACGCGGATTTAATCTCAGAACGGTTTGACGTGGCGATTCGCCTCGGCACGCTGGCGGATTCGCGCTACCGCGCGGCGCTGATCTCGCGCTTTGCCATCGTCCCGGTTGCAGCCCCGTCATGGCTGGCGCAGCATCCTGTAAAGACGCTTGATGATCTGGCGAAATCGGCGTGGATTATTCATGAACGTCTGACCGCACCGCTCCGCTGGCAGCTTAGCGGGCCCCATGACGAGAGCATTGCCTTCGAGATTAAACCGGCGCCGCGGCTGTCGGCGGATAGCGCCAGCGCGCTGATGGCTTTTGCGCTGGCAGGGAGCGGCATCGCGCTGCTACCCGAATGGCTGGTGGCCGCTGCGCTGGCGGACGGCGCACTGGCGAAGGTAATGCCGGCGTTTAGCTTTCCGCCCCAGGGGGTATACGCGGTTTACCCGGACGCGCAGCATATTCCTGCCAGGGTGCGGGCGTTTATTGATTTTTTACGCGAACGCCTGGGTTAACGCTGTTGTTCTTGCGCCATCAGCTTGTGGATGATGTGCGAAAACTGTTGGCGCTCCTCATCGCTCAGCCGACCTAAAAACTCTTCGTCGACGGCGTGACCCAGCGGCATTGAGCTTGCCAGTAACGCTTCGCCTTCCGCGGTTAAATAGACAAACCGACGGCGTTTGTCCGCCGGGTCGTGTTCGCGGCGAACCAGATCGCGGCTCTCCATTCGGCTCAGCATCTCCGCCAGTGTCGCTTTGGTGCTGACCGCCGCTTCCGTTAACGTCACCTGTTCAATGCCGGGATGCTCGGCAATAGAACGCATCACCGCATACTGCGGTTTGGTGAGGTCCGGCAGTTCAAGCTGCCAGCGGGCGGTGTGCTGCTGAAAAAGCTGGCGCAGCAGGTGGAACGCCTCGTTTTTTAACTCCATGACCACTCCCTAAAAAAACCGTCGGTTCTATGATAGCCGTTCGAAGGGCGTTTGAGCATTTTTCCTGTTTTGATGAAAAATGCGGCCGTGTACGAACGAACTTGCAAGAAAAGCTTATCAAGCGTAGCTTTAATAAAAATGTTCGTATACGAACAAAATGTGAGGCGATGATGAAGCTAATAGTAGGGATGACCGGAGCGACGGGCGCTCCGCTGGGCGTTGCGCTGCTGAAAGCGCTTCGTGAGATGCCGGAAGTGGAAACGCATCTGGTGATGTCAAAGTGGGCCAAAACCACCATTGAACTGGAAACACCGTACAGCGCCCGTGAAGTGGCGGCGCTGGCCGATTTCTCGCATAGCCCGGCGGATCAGGCCGCCATCATCTCATCAGGTTCATTTCGTACCGACGGCATGATCGTTATCCCCTGCAGTATGAAAACGCTGGCCGGTATCCGTGCCGGTTATGCCGAGGGGCTGGTTGGGAGGGCCGCGGACGTGGTGCTGAAAGAGGGGCGTAAGCTGGTGCTGGTACCGCGCGAAATGCCGTTGAGCACTATCCATCTGGAAAACATGCTGGCTCTGTCGCGCATGGGCGTGGCGATGGTGCCGCCCATGCCCGCCTATTACAACCATCCCAAAACCATTGAGGACGTCACTGACCACGTTGTCACGCGGGTGCTGGATCAGTTCGGTCTGCAATATCACAAAGCGCGCCGTTGGAACGGGTTACGGGCGGTAGAGAATATTTCACAGGAGAATGAATAATGGCTTTTGATGATTTGCGCAGCTTTTTGCAGGCGCTGGACGAGCAGGGGCAACTGCTGAAAATTAGCGAAGAAGTGAACGCGGAGCCGGATCTGGCCGCGGCGGCAAACGCCACCGGGCGCATCGGCGATGGCGCTCCCGCGCTGTGGTTTGACAATATTCGCGGTTTTACCGATGCGCATGTGGCAATGAACACCATCGGCTCCTGGCAGAACCACGCTATCTCGCTAGGTCTGCCGCCGAATACGCCGGTGAAAAATCAGATCGACGAATTTATTCGTCGCTGGGATAAATTCCCGGTGACGCCGGAGCGGCGGGCAAACCCGGCGTGGGCGGAAAATACCGTCGACGGCGAGGCGATTAATCTGTTCGATATTCTGCCCCTGTTCCGTCTCAACGACGGCGACGGCGGCTTTTATCTCGACAAAGCCTGCGTGGTTTCTCGCGATCCTCTCGACCCGGACAATTTTGGCAAGCAAAACGTCGGCATTTACCGTATGGAGGTGAAGGGCAAACGTAAACTGGGCCTGCAGCCGGTACCGATGCACGATATCGCTCTGCATCTGCACAAAGCGGAAGAGCGCGGTGAAGACCTGCCGATTGCCATTACCCTGGGAAACGATCCGATTATTACCCTCATGGGCGCTACGCCGCTGAAATACGATCAGTCGGAATATGAGATGGCCGGCGCGCTGCGCGAAAGTCCTTATCCTATCGCGACCGCTCCGCTGACCGGCTTTGACGTGCCGTGGGGCTCAGAGGTGATCCTCGAAGGGGTGATTGAAAGCCGCAAGCGTGAAATCGAAGGCCCGTTCGGCGAATTTACCGGCCACTACTCCGGCGGCCGTAATATGACGGTGGTACGAATTGATAAAGTCTCTTACCGCAGCAAACCGATCTTCGAGTCCCTCTATCTCGGCATGCCGTGGACCGAGATCGACTATCTGATGGGCCCGGCCACCTGTGTGCCGCTGTATCAGCAGCTGAAGGCTGAGTTCCCCGAGGTACAGGCCGTCAACGCGATGTACACCCACGGCCTGCTGGCGATTATCTCCACCAAAAAACGCTATGGCGGCTTTGCCCGCGCGGTAGGCCTGCGGGCGATGACCACGCCGCATGGTTTGGGCTACGTGAAGATGGTGATCATGGTTGATGAGGACGTCGACCCGTTCAACCTGCCGCAGGTGATGTGGGCGCTGTCGTCGAAGGTCAACCCGGCCGGGGACCTGGTGCAGTTGCCTAATATGTCGGTACTGGAGCTCGATCCAGGCTCCAGCCCGGCGGGGATCACCGACAAACTGATTATCGACGCCACCACGCCGGTTGCGCCCGATCTGCGCGGCCACTACAGCCAGCCGGTACAGGATCTTCCTGAAACCAAAGCCTGGGCTGAAAAACTGACCGCCATGCTGGCCAACCGTAAATAAGGAGAAAAAGATGATTTGTCCACGCTGCGCCGATGAACATATTGAAGTGCTGGCAACGTCGCCGGTAAAAGATGTCTGGACGGTATTCCAGTGCCAGCACTGTTTCTATACCTGGCGTGATACGGAACCGCTACGCCGTACCAGCCGCGAACATTATCCGGAAGCGTTCCGCATGACCCAGAAGGATATTGATGACGCGCCGATGGTGCCGCATATTCCGCCGCTGCTGGCGGAAGATAAACGCTAAAATCAACGGGGTCCGCTTAGTCGGGCCTTTTTTATATTGAGTTAATCAATGCAAAATATTTATTAATTAATTTTCAAATTACATAAAAGGTTAATAAAGCAGATATATTTGCGAGTTATCTCCAGTTTATAATAAACTCAACGAGTTTGATAAATTACCGATAAGCTTCGCAGCCGGGAAAATATAGAATAGCGGCGGGTGCTTGAGGTTATCTGGCTTTGAGCATTTATAAAGATTCAGATAAACGAAAGCCCCAGAAGATATTTCTATCAACTGAGGCTGACGGCTGAACCTGAACAATTCAGATGTTAGTCTCTTCTTTGCAGGGAGGCAAGACATGCTAACAAAATATGCCCTTGTGGCAATCGTCGTACTGTGTATTGCGGTACTGGGATTTACGCTTTTGGTGCGCAGCTCGCTGTGCGAACTCAGTATTAAAGAGCGTAGTATGGCGTTTAAAGCTGTTCTCGCTTACGAATCGAAGAAATAGCATCAGCGCGGGGGCAACACCGCGTATTGGTTGTCAGGATGCATCCTCTCGCACCCAGTTTGCATTTGTTAAAACGGCAGCACCGCAGGACGCTGCCGTTTTTTCACGTTAAACGAGAACTACACCAGGCTCTTCAGGCGATAGATCCACTCCAGCGCCTGGCGCGGAGTCAGCGAATCCGGGTCAAGATTCTCCAGCGCTTCAACCGCGGGCGAGGTTTCTTCCGGAGCGGAAAGCAGCGACATCTGGGTACCGTCCACCTGCGTGGCGGCAGCGCTCGGCGCGATGCTTTCCAGCTCGCGCAGCTTCTGCCGCGCGCGCTTAATCACCTCTTTCGGCACTCCGGCCAGCGCGGCAACCGCCAGACCGTAGCTCTTACTGGCCGCACCATCCTGCACGCTGTGCATAAAGGCAATAGTATCCCCGTGCTCCAGGGCATCAAGATGGACGTTGGCCACGCCTTCCATTTTCTCCGGCAGTTGGGTCAGCTCGAAGTAGTGGGTGGCAAACAGGGTCAGGGCTTTGATCTTATTCGCCAGATTTTCCGCGCAGGCCCACGCCAGCGACAGGCCATCGTAGGTCGAGGTACCGCGTCCAATTTCATCCATCAGCACCAGACTATGCTCGGTGGCGTTATGCAGAATATTAGCGGTTTCGGTCATCTCTACCATAAAAGTTGAGCGGCCGCTGGCCAGGTCATCCGCCGCGCCGACGCGGGTGAAAATACGATCGATAGGGCCGATGTCGACTTTTTCCGCCGGAACGTAGCTGCCGATATACGCCAGCAGGGCGATCAGCGCGGTCTGGCGCATATAGGTACTTTTACCGCCCATATTCGGACCGGTGATAATCAGCATTCTCCGCTGCGGGGCGAGGTGCAGCGGGTTGGCGATAAACGGCTCTTTCAGCACCTGCTCAACCACCGGATGGCGGCCTTCGCTAATCCGAATGCCCGGCTTATCGCTAAAGGTCGGGCAGCAGTAGTTGAGGGTCTCCGCGCGCTCGGCGAGGTTCACCAGCACATCGAGCTCCGCCAGCGCGCTGGCGCTCTGCTGCAGGTCGCCAAGATGCGGCAGCAGCATATCGAAAAGCTCATCGTACAGCTGCTTTTCCAGCGCCAGCGCCTTCCCTTTGGAGGTCAGCACTTTGTCTTCATACTCCTTCAGCTCAGGAATAATATAGCGCTCGGCATTCTTGAGGGTCTGGCGACGGACGTAGTGGATCGGCGCGTGCTGGCTCTGGCCGCGGCTAATCTGGATGTAGTAGCCGTGGACGGCGTTGTAGCCCACCTTCAGCGTGTCCAGCCCCAGACGCTCGCGCTCGCGAACTTCCAGTCTGTCGAGATAATCGGTCGCGCCATCGGCCAGGCCGCGCCACTCATCGAGTTCCGCATTATAGCCGGGGGCGATAACGCCGCCGTCGCGAACCAGCACCGGCGGCGCATCGATAATCGCCCGTTCCAGAAGTTCGCGCAGCTCGCTAAATTCCCCCATCTTTTCCCGGAGCCGCTGCACCGGCGCGCAGTCGACGTCGGCCAGCATGGCGCGCAGCGCCGGCAGCTGCTGGAAAGCGTAACGCATACGCGCTAAATCGCGAGGGCGGGCGGTGCGCAGCGCCAGGCGGGCCAGAATACGTTCGAGGTCGCCGACCTGACGCAGTACCGGCTGCAGTTCGGTGTAATGTTCCTGCAGCGCGCCGATGGTCTGCTGGCGCTCTACCAGCACGGTGGTGTCGCGCGCCGGCATATGCAGCCAGCGCTTCAGCATACGGCTGCCCATGGGGGTCACGGTGCAGTCGAGTACCGAGGCGAGGGTATTTTCAAAGCCGCCGGCCAGGTTCTGGGTTATCTCCAGATTGCGGCGCGTGGCCGCATCCATAATGATGCTGTCCTGCTGGCGCTCCATCGTGATGGAGCGGATATGCGGCAATGACGTGCGCTGGGTGTCTTTGACGTACTGCAGCAGGCAGCCGGCGGCGCACAGGCCGCGCGGGGCGTTTTCAACGCCGAAACCAACCAGATCGCGCGTGCCGAACTGGAGATTGAGCTGCTGGCGCGCGGTGTCGATTTCAAATTCCCACAGCGGACGACGGCGCAGGCCGCGGCGACCCTCAATAAGCGACGACTCGGCAAAATCCTCCGCGTACAGCAGCTCGGCGGGGTTGGTGCGCTGGAGCTCGGCAGCCATCGTTTCGCGGTCAGCGGGCTCGCTCAGGCGAAAACGCCCGGAGCTGATATCGAGGGTGGCGTAGCCAAAACCTTTGCTGTCCTGCCAGATGGCGGCCAGCAGATTGTCCTGGCGTTCCTGCAGCAAGGCTTCATCGCTGATGGTTCCCGGGGTCACGATGCGGACGACTTTGCGCTCCACCGGCCCTTTGGTGGTTGCCGGATCGCCAATCTGTTCGCAAATGGCCACCGACTCGCCCTGATTCACCAGTTTGGCCAGATAGTTTTCCACCGCGTGTTGCGGGATCCCGGCCATCGGAATCGGTTCGCCCGCGGAAGCGCCGCGCTTCGTCAGCGAGATATCCAGCAGCTGCGACGCGCGTTTCGCATCGTCATAGAACAGTTCGTAAAAATCACCCATCCGGTAAAACAGCAGGATCTCCGGGTGCTGGGCTTTCAGCTTGAGATACTGCTGCATCATGGGGGTGTGGGCGTCGAAATTCTCTAATGTACTCATCTGTTATTGATGTCCATTTTCTTACGTTTTAACGCGTTAGCGGAGTTTATTGTTTTCATGACGTCGCGCTATTGCTCATCGGTTCCCGTGACATTGTGCTTTTCTTTTCATTGACACATAGGCCGCATGATAACGGAGTCTTCAGGTCAGGAAAACAAGAAGGCGCGATGGGCCCATGAATCGACTTCCTCGCCTCTTAGCCGCTGCGTAATGTCCATTGCGTGGGCTGCTTTTTACTATCCCTATATCAGGAAAAGCCATTTGTTAATAAATTGTGATCTATGTTACAATTGCTTTACTGCGAATGTCGGTCCTCTATCATTTATTAATTACCTGACGCAATTTGTTTTTAGGATATATCTCAGGGCTCTGCGAGTTAATTTCCTATGGTGGCATTGTTCGCGAGGTTAAATCTTTTTTTAATTCCCCTGTAAATGTATCTCTTTTTACCTAAAAAATGATTTGTTAGTATTTTTGTCGACCAGGGGATCTGGCTTTAATTAAATTATTAATATTAATTAATAGTCTAATTATTGAAACGGATTTTTCGGTGATGCGGAGGGCTGGAAATTGTTGGGTGAATAGACTTCGGCAATTTTATAGCTCCTTACTCTTTTAGGATAAAAATTTATAACGCAGGAATTTTCTATGAAACTGAATAAAGTTGCTATGGCTGTGGCATTAACTGCTGCTCTCGGCTCAATGTCTGCACTGGCTGATACCACGAATGGTCAGATTGAGCTTCAGGGTGAGCTGGTGAATACCGCGTGTGGTTTAGCTCCGTCGTCCAGCCCGGTAACCGTTGATTTTGGTCAGGTTCCAGTTTCCCTGCTGCAAGGCGGTGGTCAGGCAACTGAAACCAAAAACATCGAGCTGCAGTACTGCGATACCACTATCGCCAGCAGCGCCGTTGTTTCCTATACCCCGACTTCGGTTAACCCGAACGATCCTACTCTGGCTGCATTTACTTCTGGTACTGCATCCGGTGCAGGTATCGGCCTGAAAGACAGCGCTAGCCAGACTGTAACCTGGGGCGCGCAGACCACTCCGGTCACCCTGGTTGATGGTACTAACACCATTCCTTTCGTGGCATTCCTGAAAGCGGAAGCGGCAGCGAGCGGTTCTACCACCACCGTAACTGCAGGCGCATTCCAGTCAACGATCAATTTCACTATCGATTATCAATAATCGATTTTGAATTATCGCTCGCGGGGAGATTTCTCCCCGCGATATTGGAGTAGGTGCCAGATAATATGGAATTCTGAGTATGGTTAAGGATACAGAGAAAAAGAGACTGATGGCGTTATTGGTATCGGGATTACTCTTTTCCGGACATGCTTCGAGTACTAGTTTTACGCCTGGACAGCTGGCTCTTTCGGGGGAGCTGGTGGCTGCCGCATGCGATATTGATCCTAATTCACGGGAGCTATGGGTAGATTTCGGTAACATTTCCGCTCGCGATATTAATAGCGATCAAGAAAGTAAGCTTATCCGGCCTTTTTTAGTGCGCTTAATTGGCTGCGCCTCTTTCGGCAGCGTAAATCAATCAACGCCAGGCGCTTATGCCACGATTACTTTTACCGGAAATGCTTCATCGCAGGACCCGACAGTATTAATTCCGGATGGTGAAGGAAAGGGTTTTGGTATCCAGATTCGCGATCGCCATGGGGAAATTTTAACGTTTGGAGAACCCTCATCGGGATATCTCCTGAGTGATGAGAATAATACGCTGAAATTTACCGCTACGCTGGTGCCGGTTCAGCAGCATATTAAGGCCGGGGATTTTTACGCCGTCACTCGTTTTTTTATGGATTACAACTAGAAACAAGCCAGCGATTGCTGTTGGAGCTTGTTTGTCGCGCACGATATTTTACTGAATGATTCGGGATGAATAGTCATGTCAGCAGAACAAAAAATAAAAACAATCCTCTCTCAGATGCTTTTTTTCTGCTGTACCTCTATGGCATACGCCTCAACCGACGTCGAATTTAATACTGACGTACTGGATGCGGCCGATCGCGACAATATCGATTTAACCCGTTTCGCCACCGACAACTATGTCCCGCCGGGCGAGTACTTATTAGATATTAAAATAAATGGCCAGGCGGTCGGGCAGCAAAAGGTTCGCTATCTGGCTTCTAAAGACCAGAAGCATACCCAGGCCTGCATTAACGGCGAAATTCTTGCCAGATTGGCGTTGAAAGAGGAAGCGCAGCAAAAGGTCGCACAGCCGTTTGCCGATTGCTATGACCTGCTGAGCCTTCCTGGCGCCACCCTCAGTAACTACGCCGGGGTGCTGGACATCACCGTCCCGCAGGCGTGGATGAAATACAACGATCCGAACTGGACGCCGCCGGAGCGCTGGGACCAGGGGATCGGCGGATTTTTGCTCGACTATAGCCTGACCGGGCAATATACCCGCCAGCTTGATATGCATGAAGATTACAGCACCCTGAGCGGATACGGTCAGACCGGGGTTAACCTCGGCGGCTGGCGCCTGCGCGGCGAATATCAGACCAGCTATTACAGCGCGACGCATCAATTTGATTTCGATATGAATCAGATCTACGCCTACCGTCCGCTGCCGATGATGGCGGCAAAGCTGACGGCGGGGGAGATCTATCTTGATTCTCAGGTCTTCGACACCGTGCGCTTTACCGGGCTTAATCTCGCCAGCGATGAGCGTCAGCTACCGCCAAACCTGCAGGGGTACGCGCCGGAAATTCGCGGCCTGGCCAAGACCAACGCCAAAGTGACGGTGAAGCAGAGCGGGCGCATCATTTATGAAACGACGGTGCCAGCCGGGCCGTTTAATATTCAGGATTTACGCAGCTCGGTGCGCGGTACGCTGGATGTGCAGGTGGAAGAGCAGGATGGCTCAATTTCGACTTTCCAGGTTAACACCGCCAACATTCCTTATCTTACGCGTCCCGGCTACGTGCGCTACAACGTGGCCATCGGCGCGCCGTCCCGCTATAGCCATAAAATTCAGGGCCCCGGTTTTGCTTCCGGCGATTTCTCCTGGGGGATCACCAACGCCTGGTCGCTGTACGGCGGGTTACAAAGCGCAGGGGCTGAATATACCGCAGTCTCCGCCGGTATTGGCCGCGATCTCAGCGTACTTGGCGCCCTCTCGCTGGACGCCACGGAGTCCTACAGCCAGCAGTCAAACCAGAAACGGCTTAAAGGAACCTCGTTTAAGCTGAGCTATGCAAAAACGTTCGACGAATATAATAGTTCCATTACCTTCGCCGGATATCGCTTCTCGCAGGAGGACTTCCGCTCTTTCTCGCAATATCTCAACGAGCGCTATGAGGGTTACGACAGTCTTGGGCGTGAAAAAGAAGTCTATACCATCACCGGGAATAAAACGTTCTGGGCCGATGAGCCAGGCAAAGCAACCACCGTTTTTCTGACCTATACCCATCAGAATTACTGGAATCGAAGCAGCCAGGATCGCTACGGCATCTCGTTAGGGCGCTCGTTTAACGTCGGTAATATTCGCGGGATCACCACCAATATTTCGGCCTATCGTTCGGATTACGAAGGGCGGAAAGACGACTCTATTGCTTTCTCGCTTTCCATTCCGGTTGGCGATAGCAAATGGAGCGGTCTCGACGTGCAGACCAATAACGGCAAAACCAGCCCGATGCTCTCCTATACCGACAGCAGCGACTACAACAACCTGTGGCGTCTGCGTGCCGGAGCGAGCCAGAGCGGCTATGCCAACGTCGACGGCTACTATCAGCGCCGCTCGCAGTACGCTGAAATCAACAGCAACGCCAGCTATCAGCAGGATCACTATCTCTCTCTGAGCAGCACCCTGCGCGGCGGCTTTACCGCGACCCGGCACGGGGCGGCGATCCACAACAGCGGCGCGACGCTCAACACGGCGCGCGTAATGGTGAACACCAACGGCATAGGCGACGTGCCGCTCAATGACGGTAAATCAAGAACCAATAATTTCGGCATCGCCGTTATTCCGGACATCGTGAGCTACAACAGCTTTGATACCCGGGTTGACGTTGATGCGATGTCGGAATCCATCGAACCGGCAAAAGCCATCAGCACCGCCACGCTGACCGAAGGCGCTATTGGCTATCAGACCTTCGGCATGGCGCAGGGCGAAAAAATGATGGGCATTATCCGCCTGGCTGACGGTACCTATCCGCCGTTCGGCGCCGAGGTTATCAACGGCGATGGCGTAAGCGTATCGATGATTATGGAAGGTGGGCAGGGATGGCTGGCAGGGGTTAATCCTCAGGAACTGCTAAGCGTAGTGTGGAGCGGGAAAAAGCAGTGTCAGATTGCCATCCCGCCGACCATAGAGCGTCGTTCGACAGCCGCGCTATTGCCGTGTAAATGACAGTGACAGTAATAAAAGGCCAAAAATGAGCATAACAAGCAACAAACTCTGCTGGATAGGCGTTCTGATGCTGGCGGCGGTAAGCGGTACCGCGCAGGCGGGGGTTTCGCTGGATCGCACGCGTCTTATCATCACCGGTAAAGATAGCTCGGCGAGCGCCAATTTAACCAACACCAGCCCGGATATTCCGTTCCTGGCGCAATCGTGGGTGGAGGATAGCAAGGGCAACAAGATTACCTCTCCGCTGGTGGTGCTGCCGCCTCTGCAGCGGATTAACGGCGGGCAAAAAGGGGTGGCGCGGGTTACCAAAACTGACGGTATTAATCAATTGCCGCAGGATCGGGAAAGCCTGTTTTATTTAAGCGTGCGCGAAATTCCGCCCAAGCCGGATAAAGCTAACGTCCTGCAGTTAGCCATGCAGTCGCGGATTAAATTATTTTTCCGCCCGACCGCCATTATTCCCAAAAGCAAAAGCGAGATTTGGCAGGACCAGGTCGTCTTTCAAAAGAGCGGCAATAAGATGACTGCGCAAAACCCGACGCCTTACTACATCACCATTATTAGCCTGTCCCGCGTTAAGGGTGAAAAAATCACTAAGTTCCCGGGAATTATGATTGCGCCGAAGTCCAGTCTGGAGTTCAGCGTGACCGATGGCGGCGTTAGAGATTTTGCGATGATGTACGTGAACGATTATGGCGGACATCCAGAGCTGAAGTACCGCTGTGAAGGAAACACCTGTAAAGCGCTGCCGCCATCGCAGCAAGGGTAATTAAAGAGGAACCTGATGATGAAAACGCGCCTATCGCTTTTAGCACTGTTTGTATTCGGTATCAGTATGCCAGCGCTGGCCGACGCTGATATTCCGCTACAGCCGCAGCACTACAACCAGGATCATCAGGGGGAAGATGGCGGTAACGTGATATTCAATGGCTCCGTTTATGCCTCGCCGTGCGTGCTGGCGCCGCAGAGCCGCCTGCAGATTATTGAGATGGGCGAAATCAGCGCCCGTCGTTTCCATCAGGCCGGCGATCGGAGCCAGCCGGTGCTGGTTCGCGTCGAGCTGAGGGATTGCCTGAAAGGCGCATCGCAGGCGCGCGACAGCATCGCCTCACGGACGACGGGTAGCAGCAAGCATCTCTACACCACCGGCGAGCAGGCGGTTCAGCTCACCTTTATCGGCGAGTCGGATGAGCATAATCGCCAACTGCTGCGCCTGACCGGCAGCATCTCAGGAGCCGGTATTCGCCTGCTGGATGTCAAAGAGCGGGCGCTGGATATTAATCAAACGCAGCCGCCGTTTATCGTGAAAACCGGCGACAGCAGCCTGACGTTTATTGCCGTGCTGGAATCGACCGGGCGAAACGTGACCGCAGGAAACTTTAGCGGACTGCTGCGTTTAAAAATGGAGTATCTCTGATGGCGACGAGGGTTATCGGGCGGAAATCTTGCATCACGCTATTACTCTGCGGCGGCTTATTCTCTCTCGACGCCAGCGCGGCGGTGGAAGGGGAAATTACGCCGGTTGGCGGACCTAAAATGTACAATATCGACGTCGCCAACCAGGATATTACCAATAACAGCATTGGGGCGACGATTCCCTATGTCTTTTCATTGGGCGGACAATATTCTGGTATCGCCAGCTGCACTATTCCAATGGAAGACCAGGCGATTTATTACTCTGCGACCGCCTCGCTGCTGCAGCAGGGCAGCTCGCCGGGGTATTTAAAACTCAATGATTATATGGATGTGAAAATTGAGATTTATATCCGCGGCCAGCGCATGGAATATCTTCCGGTCCCTTTTAATAATGAGTCAAACCAGGCTTATCAAAATAAATGCGTACCGCCAACTACCCAGTTTAACAACTTCGAGTCCGGCGCTCAGGGGCGGGTAACGTTTATGATCACCAAGCCGATTGTCAACGGCGTTAACCTGCTGGGTACTGAAATCGCCAAGCTTTATGGGCGCCTTGGGAATTACAGCGCAGGGATGGGCAGCACTCCCATGTCAATTGTCTCGATTAATTCCGGAGTCATTACCGTTCCGGATAAATGTATTGTCAACTCAGGATCGCCGATCGTCGTTGATTTTAATACCATCCCCAGCGCGGGCTCGCTGCTTAACGGCAGCAATTACAGCCAGTCCGTGCCGATTCAGGTGAAGTGCGAAGGGGGGAGTTTCGCCACCGGCAATTTAAATATTCGCCTCGGAATTCAGCAGGCCAATACCGCCAGTTTTAACAGCGATTATTTAGGCACCACCGGCGCCGTCGACCGCTCCAATCTTGGCATTATCCTGAAAGATTCCGGCGGCAGTTTAGTCGCCGCGAATAAGTTTTATGACGTGCCGGGTTTTAATAACAATCAGGGAACCTGGAATTTGACCGCCGCGCCGATTGCCAATGCCGGAACCAACGTTCTCGAAGGGGATTTCCAGGCATCGGCCACCGTGGTCGCTGAGTTTCAGTAAGGGGACAGCATGCGTCAACTCATCGCATCAATGATACTCATATGTTCGCTACCCGCGGCCGCTCCTGCGCATGCCATCGGGGAACTGATCGGCGGCGATTTAAACTTCAAAGGAACCGTCGTTGCCCATGGTTGCAGTATTGTGCCTTCATCAAAAAACATCACCGTGGATTTTGGCCAGATTTCAACCCGCACGCTTTATGCGGAGGGAAAATCGCAGCCCAAAGCGTTTGTTATTGAACTCCAGGATTGCAGCACCGATGTTTTTAATTCCGTCACCGTGACCTTTAGCGGGACGGAAAATGCCAATATGAGCGACCGCCTGGCGATTACGCCGATCGCGCCGCAAACCGCCAGCGGTATAGGCATTGGTTTTGAAGAAAGTAACGGCACTGCGATTTTACTCAATACGCCGACGACCGCCGTCGCGATTTCCGATGCCAACATGCAGCTAAATTTTAAAGCGTTTGTTGAAGGGGAACCGGACGCCTTGAGTAACAAAACCCTGGAAACCGGCGCCTTCCAGGCAACAGCGAATTACACCCTTAATTACCAGTAGAATAGATCAAGGATGATGATAAATGAGCCGTCGTTTCTTTCTCTACGATAAAAACATCTTTTTCGCCGAAGGCGTGCGTTCTGTGGTTGACGATCTTGCCATGCATGAAGGCGACTGCGCGTTCACAAGGCTCGACCATTTCTCTGAGTTGATTAACACCCTGCGTCTGCCTAAGCAGAAAGATGAACTGCGCTGGGTCCTCTGCGATGTCGACAGCTTGCCGGACGAGCGTTTTAACGCGCTTTACACCATTAAAGAGCACTACTGCCGGGAGAATCAGCAACTGGTTATTTTATTAAGCGAGAACAATATTTCTCTGTTCTTTGCGCTGCATTCGCTACTTCCGGAGGCAAGTTGGTTATTAAAAAATGAATCGCTGGATAACTTTTTTAAATTTATTGAAAATGCGGACGCTATGGTGGCAAAGCAGATCTTTTTTAGCCGCTCGTTAATTAACTATACTCGACAGAAATGGTTAGCCAGAGATTTTAATAACAGTATCTCCAGTGATGACTGGTGGTTAATGGAAGAAATATTCAAAGGGAAATCATTGTCACAAATTTCCTCTGAACAAAAAATTGATGTTCGTCGCCTGAGCCGCTGTAAACGGGGGCTAATGAAAAAGTTAAACGTTAAAAACAACGTAGAGCTGTTTAATATTTTCAAGTGCATCGTCGCCACCCCCTGCGTATAGCAGCGTATAAATTCTGACATCGAAAGAATTACTGGCAGGTATCTAAGCCAGTAGGTAAGTGTAAGAAAAATACATTTTAATATAAATAGTTAAGGATCTAACAAATGCAAAAATTAAGTATGATTGAAGCATCAGCGATTATTGGTGGATGCTGCAAGGAAACTTGCACCAGCTCGTATGAGACCGTGGTGGTGGGCGGTGTTTCAACCTGTAAACAAGTAACCACCTGTACCGATAAGCACGGCAACTCAACCGTGACCATGAAAGATGCGTCCGACGGTATGTGCGTAGTGCCGAATCGCATCCGTCAGTAATTTCTGCTGCGGTATATGGAGGGGAAACCCTCCATATATTTCTCCGTCGTTTTCGCGAGCCTGGTATCAAATGAAGATAAAACCTATTACCGCTGTTGGCTATACGTTTCTGGTGGCATTAATTTCGTCGCTGATTACCGTGCTGTGCTATCACATTTTTGTATTTAATACGTTTGCATCGGACAGCAGCGAGCCTTCGGCCCTGCGGGAAATTGACAGCGCAATCGTTGCCAGTAGCCCAATAAAACATGACAGCAGCATTATTGAAGTGATGTCCTATGGCTGTCACTACTGCGCGTCGAACGAGGAAGATATCGAAAAATTCGCTGCCTCATTACCGGCGGAGAGTACCTTTGAAGTTATCCATATCACCGCCGAAAGAAACGGTCTGGCAATTTATGCGCCGGTTTTTGCCACCCTCGAAGTCATGGGTATTGAGCGCCAGATGCGCGACCAGGCTTTCAACGCGGTAATGACCCGTGGAGTAAATTTAGCTGATGATGAAGCGCTTAACGGCTGGCTGAAAAAGAACAATATTGATGTCGCGAAATACCATCAGTTACGCCAAAGCAAAGCCGTGGCCGAGCGTCTGGAATATATGGCCAAAATCACCGAACTCTATGATATTAACGCGACGCCGCTGTTTATTGTGAATAAAAAATACGTCGTGGCGAAGGATCGTCAATTTCCTGAGTTTGCCGATTATATGCGCCAGCTGTTAACTCAGGACAAGGAGTAAGCGTGACGCGCTTTCTGATCGTCTGGAGCGTCTTCAGCGTAAGAAAATGGTCCGCGCAGCTGAGCTGGCGCTATCGGCCCTTTACCGGCCACGGCCAAAAGGCGGTGCGTTGGGTCATGCGTTTCATCCCTATGCCGCTGCTGTTGCTGACGGCTCGCGCGCTATGCAGGCTGCGTCTATTGGGGGGGCAATACCGCGGGCGCACCGCCGTGGCGACGCAAAACTACCGCTGCCTGACGGGGGCTGATGGTCGAATCGATGCCGCATGGATAGCCATGCGCCGCCAGCTGCTGGAGATGGGGGCAACCTGGGGACAACACCCGGCCACCCTGGCCCAGATGCAGGCATGCACGCGAGCGCTTGATGCCGTTGTCGCCCCGCTGGCGGCGCAAAAGATCCCGGTCGTTCTGGCGCCGCTGCACTGCGTTTCCGATATTTTAGCGGCGATGGTCGGGGCCGGCGTGACGCCGGGGAAGGCCAGCGTGGTGGTCTCTTCCAGCGCGGAGAGCTATACCGTCGCCAGCCGTAAAATGGGCGGCGTCGCGCTCTCTTATTGCTCCATCCACCAGGATAATACGTCGCTTGCCAGCGAGCTTATGGCGTTAATGAGCAACGTATCGGAAGGGCGGGAAAATATGATTATTTTCCCCGATATTCCTGCCGATTATACCGTGCAGACCCCTGAAGCGCAGTCCGGAAAAATAAGCTGCCGGATCTTTGGCCGCCCGGCGAAATTGCATAGTGGGGTACAGCGCTTTTCTCGCATCGTATCGGCGAAGGTGGTTTTTTATCACCTCTATTATCAGCAGGGGATAAAAATAAAAATCTATTCCCCACTGGCGCCAAAAGAGGTTGCGGCGAATCTACCGTCGATGCTTGAAAACACCCTGCGTGATTATCCGCAGGATTGGCTTTTATGGCACAGCCATTCGCTCTATTTTATTAATCACTGACCCATCATCATGAAAAAGATTATCCCTGATATGGTTTTCCAGGAAGAGACCAATGAATGCGGTCTCTCCTGTATTGCGATGCTGGCGCAAACCCAGAATATTCAGTGCTCTCTCCCGGCTTTGCGGGAGATTTTCCCGGCCTCCGACCATGGGACATCGTTAAGCGATTTATCCGTTATCCTGCAACAGCTCGGCATCGCCACCGCGCCGGTGTTGTTCGATCACGATGAAATCCATGCGCTGCCGTTCCCCTCCATTTTGCACTACGGCGCCAGCCACTATGTCCTGCTGGCCTGGCGAAAAGGGGATTACGTCTGCGTCATGAATCCGGCGATTGGCCAGCAGTGGCTGCCTTTCTCGGCGTTGAAAAAAGAGATAAGCGGCTACGCGCTGATCCTTGAAGAGTCTCCCGGCGTTATTGATCAGCAGGCGCCTGTTATTGCCGGCGCGCAGCAGGAGATGCCGCGGGCGATGAGCCTGAAGGAGACCGCGGCGGTGCCGGGCATTTATAAACTGATGCTCTTGACCTTCCTGGTGTCGCTCACGCTGTTTTTAATGCCGACGATGGTCAGCCGGGCGATCAATCAGGCCTTCTCTGACGTTCAGAATACGTCGTTTCCTTATTTATGGTTCATCCTCGCTTTTGTCATCTCCACGCTGTTAGCGCTGGGCGTCAGGGTCATTAGCGAGCGTTTTATCCGCCGCTTTGTCCTGCTGAAGAGCGATATCGGTTTTTCCCGCTTACTCAATAATCCGCTGCATTTTTTTGAAAAACGCGCGCCGGGGGATGTGTTCAGCCGCTTTATCGCCTGGCAGGGCGGGATGCTGCAAAAAATCGAGCTGGATAACGGCCTCCGCTCGGACTGGATCATCTGCGTTATCGCTATCGGCATTATGTTCTGGATCTCTCTGGTGCTGGCGCTGATTTCCGCCGTGGGCATTGTGGCGATGGGGCTGATTAGCGTCTGGGCTATCTTTCGCGACCGCTGGTATACCCAGCAGCTGCAGCTGAAAAGCGCGACGCTGAATGACTTTTTTATGGAAACACTACAGGGCGTGTTAACCATCAAAACCGCCGGGCTGGAAACGCAGCGTAAAGCGCAGTTTGCCCGCCTGTCCCATGACCTTTTCACCTGCCTCCAGCGGCAGAAAGTCTACCAACAGGTCAAAGAGGGACTGTATCAGCTGACCGGCAGCCTTGAGATGGTGGTCTTTATGCTGGTGGTGCTGCCGCTGGTGCACGCCAGGCTTATCTCTCTGGGCGACTTTTTCGCCTATAGCTTTTTACGGCAGATTTTTACCTCCTACGTCACGCGCATCTTCTATGCCGTGATTCGCAAATCACAGCTGCACGTGATCGATACCCGCGCGCAGGGCCTGTTTACCCGCCATGAGCTGGCCGCGCCCCTGTTTGCTTCGCTCAGCGGTGGGACGGTTCCGCGGCTGGCGTTTGAGCAGGTGAGCTTTCATTACAGTCCGCAGCGTCCGGTGCTTAATGCCGTCGATCTCGCGCTGGAGCCCGGCGATCGGGTGGCGATCGTCGGCGATTCCGGCGCCGGTAAAAGCACCTTGCTGCGGCTAATAGCCGGTCTTTTTTCCGCACAGCATGGACGAATTCTGCTGAACGGCGATGAGGCGAGCGCGCAGCAGCTGGCGTCTCAGGTGTGGCTGCAGAGCCAGGAAGACATCCTGTTTAACGCCTCGGTGCTGCAAAACATCACCCTGTTTGACCCGTGGTACAGCGACGGCGATCGCGGGCGGGTGGAAGCCCTGGTCAACAAAATGGCGCTGGGACCGGTGGTTCAGGCGCTGCCGGGAGGGATGGAAGCGCTGATCCGCGAAAGCCATTCGGCGCTCTCGTTAGGCCAGCGCCAGCGGCTGATGCTGGCGCGGGCGCTCTACAGCACCCGACCGATATTGCTGTTCGACGAGCCGACCGCCAATCTTGATGATGAAACCGCGGAAACGGCGATCGCCGCGCTGTGTCAGCACTGCCGCGAGCATGGCAAGACGCTGATCGTGGTGACGCACAGCGAATCGATCCTGCATCATTTCACGCGGGTTTATCGTCTGAATGAAGGCGAGCTGCACGATATCGCACAGGGAGAGGTGGGCCAATGAAGACAGGACTATTACGCCGCCGTAAGACGTGGCTGTTGGCGTTGGTCGCGATCCTCGCCGTTATCGCCGCTGTTTTTTACCCGCGCGCGTTTCCGGCCCAGGCCGAGGCGCTCGATACCGTGGCGCTCGATCGCGGGGATATCGAAAAGGTGGTGCTGGCGAGCGGGATTATCAAACCCGCCGTCCAGGTGAACGTCGGCGCCCAGGTGAGCGGTCAGCTGCGCAAGCTGTACGTGCGACAGGGCGAACGAGTGCGCAAAGGGCAGCTGCTCGCCGAAATCGACCCGACGCTGCAGCTTTCCGACTTACGCAACGCCACCGCGCAGCTGGCCAGCGCCAGAGCGCAAAAGCTGGCGTCCGAGGCCACGCTGGTGCAGTACCGCAAAGCGCTGGCGCGCGAGCGGGCGATGAACCGCGATGGCTCCGGGGTGAGCAGCGATCTTGAGCAGGCGCAGGCGCAATATGCTGCGCAGGTTCAGCAGATCGCGGTCAATGAGGCGCAGATAGTGCAGGCGGAAATGAGCGTGCAGACCGCCAACGCCAATCTCGGCTATACCCGCATTCTCGCGCCCATGGATGGCGAAGTGCTGGGCATCGTCACCCGTGAAGGGCAAACCATCGTCTCCTCGCAAATTGCGCCGACCATTCTGGTGCTCGCCGATCTCGATAAAATGCAGGTCCAGACCCGCATTTCCGAAGCCGATATCCAGAAAATCCATCCGGGACAGCCGCTGTGGTTTTACGTTATTGCCGATCCGCAGACGCGTTACGAAGGGGAGCTGGGCTATGTCCAGCCCGCGCCGCAGGAGGCGCTGGAAGATCAAAACGCCGGCGCTTCCGCCGGCAATCAGCAGAGCAGCGCCATTTACTATAACGGCACCTTTGAGGTGGATAATCGCCAGCGATTGTTGAAAACCTCGATGACCGCCCAGGTGTTTATCCGTATCGCGCAGGCGAAAGATGCGCTGCGCGTGCCGGTTGCCGCGCTGGGGCGTTCGCTCGGCGATGAGCGCTACCTGGTGATGGTGCAAAAGGAGAACGGCAGCGAGGAGCGAACCGTCCGTATCGGGATTAACGACCGCCAGTATGCGCAGGTTCTTGAAGGGTTGCAGCCCGGCGAACGGGTGGTGATCCCCCAGGACGCGGGGTCTGTGTGATGGTTAAGCCGTTAATTATGCTGAACAACGTCACGCGTCATTTTGTTGCCGGGACGCAAATTATTCCGGTGCTGAAATCCGTCTCCCTGACCATTATGCCCGGCGAAATGGTGGCGATTATGGGCGCTTCCGGCTCGGGTAAATCGACGCTGATGAACATTATCGGCTGTCTGGATAAGCCCAGCGGCGGTGAGGTGTATATCAACGACATCGCCATCCACCAGGCTGATAGCGCGGCGCTGGCGGAGCTACGCAGCCGCTGGCTGGGGTTTATTTTTCAGCGCTACCACCTGATGCCTTATTTGACGGCGGAAGAGAATATTGCCATCCCCGCGCTCTATACCGCGATGCCCGTCGCGGAACGCCAGGCGCGCATTGCGCTGCTGGCAGAAAAGCTGGGTATTGATGGGCGCTTACAGCATAAACCCGCGCAGCTTTCCGGCGGCCAGCAGCAGCGGGTCAGCGTCTGTCGGGCGCTGATCAACGGCGCGCAAATTATTCTCGCCGATGAACCCACCGGGGCGCTGGATAGCGTCAGCGGCCGGGCGCTGATGGACGTTCTGCACCAGTTGAACGCCGACGGGCACACGGTGATTATCGTGACCCACGATCGCGAGGTGGCGCAGCAGGCGCAGCGGATCGTCGAGATCAGCGATGGGCAGGTGGTCGCTGACCACGCCTATAGCGCGCGGGATAACCGTGACGTCCAGCGGCTGCCCGCGGTACAGGATAACGGCCGGGCTTCGCTATCGCGCAGTATCGGCGAGTCGGTGCGCATGGCCTGGCGCTCACTGCTGGGGCATCGGATGCGCGCCTTTCTGTCGATGCTGGGGATTATCATCGGCATTTCGTCCGTGGTTTCCTCAATGGCGGTGGGAGAAGGCGCCAGGCAGAGCATCATGAACGAGATCGGCAAGCTGGGTAATACCACGCTTGAAATCCGCCCCGGCACCGGCTGGGGCAGCAAGCGCACGGATATGGAGCGGGCGCTGTCGCTGGACGATATCGCCAGCCTCGGCAAGCAGCCCTGGGTGCTGGGGGTATCGCCGATCGTCTCCAGCATGACCACCGCGGTGCGCCGGGGTTTTGATTCCTCGATTATTCTCTCCGGGGTTTCCGCCGACTATTTCTCACTGCAGGGGATCCGTTTTCTGCACGGCAACGGCTTTACCCGCCGCGATGTCGACGATCGGGAGCCGGTACTGGTGCTGGATGAAACCAGTAAAGAGACGCTGTTTCCCGGCAATGAAGATCCGCTGGGCAAAATTGTGCAAATCGCCGGCGCGCCGTGGCGGGTGATCGGTATCGCCAGCAAGCCTGGGCCGAAGGTGGTCAGCGGATTTATGTCGGCCTGGATCCCCTATACCTCGCTACTGCAGCGGATTTCCGGCGACAAGCCGCTGGAGGCGCTGACGCTGCGCTTTCAGGAAACCCTGTCGCCGCAGGATGCGGCGCGCCGTGCGGAAAGGCACCTTATCCGCGAGCACGGCAAAAAAGATTTCTTTGTCCAGACCGACGAACAGCTCGCCAAAGCGCTGCAAAAAACCTCCGACTCCATGTCGCTGCTGATCACCGCGATTGCCGCTATTTCATTGCTGGTCGGCGGCGTCGGGGTGATGAACATCATGCTGGTTTCGGTAACCGAACGTACCCATGAGATTGGCATCCGGCTTTCGGTCGGCGCGCGCCCCTCGGACATCATGCATCAGTTCTTAATTGAGGCGGTGATGATCTGCGCCCTCGGCGGGCTAACGGGCGTTTTAGGATCCTGGGCCGCCGGCAATCTGTTCGCCCTGCTGACGCAGGAGTTTTCCATGGTCTTCACCTGGCTGCCGGTAGCGATGGCCTGCGGCTTTTCCGCCCTGATTGGCCTGACGTTTGGCTATTTTCCAGCGCGCCGGGCGGCGCGGCTGAACCCTACGGAGGCGCTGGCCCGCGAATGAGACCGCTGACATTATTACCGTTCATTGTATTGCTAACGGGCTGCGGCAATTTGACCCGTAGCGACTATCAGCGCCCGCTGCTGTCGGTGCCGGAAAGCTGGCAGCGGACGGAGGGGCAAAGCAACGCGCTCCCGCCGGAGAAAGCGCCACGCTGGTGGGATCGTTTCGGAGACCAACGCCTATCGCGGGTGGTGGATCAGGTGCTGGAAAGCAACAATGATCTGGCCGCTGCCGCCTTAACCCTTAAACAGGCGCGCCTTTCCGCCGGGCTAACCCAGACCAATATCAGCCCCGACGCGACCCTGAGCGGCACCGGCAGTAACTCAAAGCCGCTGAACAGCGGCGGGTCGCAGGAGAGCTATAGCGCCTCACTGTCCCTGAGCTATGAGCTGGATCTGTGGGGCAAGCTGGCGCGGATCCGCGAACAGAGCGAATGGGAGGCGATAGCCAGCGAGCAGGACTACCGGGCGACGATCCTCTCGACGATTGACACCACCGCGCAGCTGTACTGGAACATCGCGCTGCTGAATCAGCAAATGACCTGGCAGGATGCGAGTCTGGATATCGCCAGGCAGACGCTGGCGCAGATTGAGTCCTGGCAGCGAGCGGGGAAAGTGGGCCTGCTCGATGTGCTGCAGGCGCGGCAGACGATCATCAGTCGCCAGAATCAGCTGCTGAGCCTGAAGCAGCAGCGGGCGATTTCCCGCAACGCGCTGGCGCTGCTGCTCAACAGACCGCCTGCTCAGCACACCGATGAGTCCTCCTCGCTGGATGTGCGTCAGCATATCGCCATTGCCAGCAGCACGCCGCTGGCCGCGCTAGCCAGTCGGCCGGACCTGCAGGCGGCGGAATCCCGCCTGCGGGCGGCGCTGGCGGGCTCAGATGCCGCGCGGCTGAGCTTCTATCCCACGCTGTCGCTGCAGGGAACCCTGAGCGCCGGCAGCCAGATCTTTCACCAGTGGTTTAACGACCCGCTGCGCACCGTGGGCAGCAGCGTTTCTGCGCCCTTTATCCAGTGGAACACGGTACAGCTCACCGTCGAGCAGGCCAGCGTGAAGGTGCAGCAGGAGGCGGTTAACTTTCGCCGCACCGCCTATACCGCGCTATCGGAGGTGGATAACGCGATGGAGAAGCGGCTGAACGCCGATGAGCAGCGCGAACGCCTGCTGCAATCACTGCAGCTGGGCGAACAGCGCCTGGCGCTCACCGGGAGCCGCTACCGCTCCGGAGCGGTGGATTATCAGACCCTGCTGAACGCCCAGGATGCGCTGCTTGATGTACAGAACAGCCTCGCGCAAAACCAGTACGACTATCTTTATGCCACTTTGCAGCTTTGGCTGGCGCAGGGAGGCAATTACCCGCAACAGAGGACATCCCAGAATGAGTCACAGTAACTCCCCTTATCGCGTGGTGATAACCGGCTATGGCGCGGTGACTCCCCTTGGCGATAGCGCGGCCGAAAGCTGGCAGGCGATCGTGGATTATCGACGCGGTTACCGCTATGTGGATCTCTCGGCTAACGGCATTCACACGCATTTCATTGGTCAGGTGGAGAACGAACCCAGCCTCAAGGGCGTACCTGCCGCCATTCGCCGGCGTCTGCCCCGTCACGCGCGCCTGGCGCTGGGCGCCGCGCGGGAAGCGATAGCGATGGCCTTTGCTGGCGAAGCCCCCACCGGCTTTTACGATCCGCTGATGTGCGGCGCCATCATCGGTTCCGGTTGGGCGGGGCTCGATGAAAGCTACCTCGCGGTACCGGAGTTCGAGAAAACAGGCGTTGCATCGCCTTTCAGCTGCTTCTTTTCCATGCCGAACGTGACCACCGCGGCCTGTAGCCAGCTGTGGAATTTACGCGGTTATCAGAATACCCCGGTCGCCGCCTGCGCCACCGGCACTATTGCTATTGGCGAGGCCTATGATGCGATTCGCTTTGGCCGCGCCAGCATGATGCTCGCCGGCGCCGGGGAGTCGTTAAACAGCGTTTGCGCCATCTGGAATATTGATGTGCTCGGGGCGCTGAGCCGGGAAACGGAATCGCCGGAACGGGCCAGCTGCCCGTTTAGCCTGCAGCGCAGCGGATTTGTGCTTTCAGAGGGCGGAGCGGTGCTGTGTCTGGAAGAGCGCGAGAGCGCCCTCGCGCGCGGGGCGACGATCCTGGCGGAAGTCACCGGCTACGCCAATTTTTCCGACGCGGTGGATTTTACCTCCCCGGCGGAAGACTGCGTGGCCCGCGAGCAAACTATCCGTTGGGCGCTGCGCGCCGCGGATCTCCAGCCCGCCGACCTCGACTATATCAACGCCCACGGTACCTCCACGCCGCTCAACGATATTAACGAAACGCGGTCGCTGAAAAAGGCGCTGGGCGACGAGGCGTATCGCATCCCGGTCTCCAGCACCAAAGCCTACTCCGGGCATCTGATCGCCGCCGCGGGGAGCTTCGAGACCATCGTCTGTCTGCAGGCGATGGCGGCGGGGCTCATGCCCGCGACGGCGCATTTAACCCAGCCAGACCCGCAGTGCGATCTCGACTATATCGCCGAAGGGCATCGTCAGGGTGAGATCCGCCGGGCGCTAAATCTGAGTTTTGGTTTCGGCGGCGCGAACGCCGCGCTGGTACTGGAGAAGCACGCGTGACGCGGCTGCGCTATACCCTTGCGGACGCCAGGCAGTGGGCGGCGTTTTCCGGCGACGATAACCCCATTCACTTCGACCTCGCGGCAGCGCGCGCGATGGGCGACGGCCGGCTGAGCGTCCACGGCATGCGCGCGCTGCTCGACGTGAAGCGCGACGTCCAGTTGCGGCTGACGAACCCACCCTCCGGTCCTGAACGTTACCTGAAATGCGTGGTTCGCCTGCGCAGGCCGCTATGGTGCGATAGCGACTGGCTGCTAACACCCGGCGCCGCGAAAAATCGCGTCTTGTCCGCCGCGTTGGTCAGCAGCCCGCAGGATGATGAAGTCTGTTTGTCATGCCAGATGAGCCTCGCCGCCGGGCCGGAATCGCTGGTGGGTAAGCAGCCCAGCGGCGTTGCGCCAAAGACGCTGCTCGCGTTGCAGTCCCACTTCAACAGCACATGGCCCGACCTGGCGCAGTGGCAGTTTCTTGACGCGCTGCTGTTTCGCCAGCTTATTAACGATCCCGCGCTGCTGCGTCAGGAGAACATCGCGGCCCTGCTCGGGCCCGGGGAAACCTCATTGCAGCAAATATTTACCCGCTATCCGGTGCTGCAAACCCACCAGGAGGTGGTATTCGATGCTCGTCTTGCGGGCAAAGCGACGCCGATCTGGCCCGAATCACTATCGCTCTGGCTGCTGCCCTCGCTGGTGGTCGGCCAGGTTGAGCAGGGCGCGCTGGTACGCATCGCGGCGGCGGCGCAGTTGGATAATCTGATAATGACCAATATGGTCACGCTCAAAGTTGGCCCAATGACGAATTGATAATTAAGGATAATTTATGATTGCCTATGATGATGTTCTACAAAAAGTGTGTGAAATGATTTGCGATGCGAAAGACCTGGAACCGGATGAGGTGGATGAGAATACGCCGCTGGTTCGGCTGAAGTTGGACAGCCTCGACTACGTCGAGCTCATGGTGCTGGCAAAACGTGAATTCAATATCACCCTGGAGGCGGACTGGTTTATTCACAATCCAGGGATAACGCTTGGCGAACTCTGCCAGCACATCAGTAAAGAGTCAGGCAGCTAATATGGCACAAAAATGGATACTGATTACCGGAGGCAGCCGCGGCATCGGTCGGGCGCTGGTCACCGGCCTGGCGCAAACCTGGAACGTGGTATTTACCGGACGCGATGAGGAGGCGATGAACGCCACCCTGGCGGAGTGTGAAAATTCAACCCACCGGGTGCGGGGATACGCCTGCGACGGCAACGACGAATCGCGGGTGGAGCAGCTTGCGCAGACGCTGCTGGCCGAGCGGGGGGCGCCGGAAGCGATTATCCACAATGCCGGGATAGCTCGCGACGGCCTGCATATTCACCAGAACGCCGCGCTCTGGCGCGAGGTTTTGGACACCAATGTGATCTCAATGCTGAACTGGAACCGGGTGCTGCTGCCGGCGATGCTGATGCAGCGGCGCGGCTCCATCGTGATGATGTCGTCGGTCAGCGCGGTAAAGGGCAACGTCGGCCAGACGGCGTATGCCGCGAGTAAAGCGGCGATGGGCGGCATTGCGCGCTCGCTGGCGCTGGAGGTTGGGCGCTTCGGTATTCGCGTCAACTGCCTGGCGCCGGGCCTGATTCGCACGGAAATGCTCGAAGAGATACCCGCGCAAAAATTAAAAGAGATGCGCCAGGCGATACCGCTGCGCAGATTGGGCGAAACCCACGATGTGCTGCAGGCGGTGGCGTTTTTAATCGGTGAGGGGAGTCAATATATGACCGGGCAAACCCTGGTTCTGGACGGCGGATTGAGCGCCTGAGTCGTGCGATCAGACCGTTTTAGCCTCTAAACGGAGTGAGTGAGTTGCGCAATGCGATTCACTAACTTTTTTATTTCGCCCGCGGTAGCACGGTAGATCTGAATAATCTGTGAAGAATATTGCGCAATCAGAGACAACATCAACGGGGGAATTTCCTCTCCCGGATTATTTTTAATTAACTGCGCCAGCGATTTCTCTTCCGCTTTTGGCCCATTGAGCGCATGGACCACCCGTCGACTTACCGCAATAAGCATGGCTTCCGGTTGCAGGGCTTTATTATGCCACTGCGCCGACGCGGGATCATTTTGCATGGCCAACCACTCAGAAATATCATCAATACCTTCAATGAGATAAAAATAACGCTGGGCTTTATCCGATGACCCCACCCGCTTTGGCGGCGGGCTATGATCCAGGCAGGAAATATTATGCAGTAATCCGCCAATCTCTACTTTTAGGGCTTGCGTGGCGCTCATCTCCATTTTTGTTGCCAGATAACCGGCAATATGTCCGACGGCCGCGGAGTGCCACGGCGTCTGCTGGCTGAACTGATCGATAATAAAAGAGACCAGCTCGGCAATGTCGCGAAGGTTGTGCAAAGAGAGCGTGTCGTTATGGACGCCGGAGATCGCTTTAATGTAATCGCGATAGTCGGTGGAGGCCATAACCGACCAGAAATAGTCATCGGCGGAGAGGATTCGGAAGGCCTGAATATATTCTTGCTTATAGAGAGTGGGGGCGCCGGCGGCGGCGATGTCGACCAGCCTTTTGCTTAATAATGGGATATGTTCGGTGCGGTGCTGGCAATACAGAACATCCAGTCGGTCCGCGAAGAATAACAAATGGCTCTCTTCGGGCACCTGCTCGCCTTCACTATAATGCCCGAGACCGTTGCGCCAGTGGGTATGGTGATAGCGAACGATTTTGTTGAGCGGACGAAACAGCGGAATGCGGCTAAGTAATTCGCTGCCGATGAGCGCATGATGGTTGTCTTCGTTATCAATATAGTTAAGCGGTTCAAGACGCGATTTTTCATTTAATCCTCCGACATCATGAATGAGCGCCGCCAGAATGGTTTTACGCCGCTGGGCCGCAGAAAAATCGACTAACTTAGCCAGATGCGATGCGATAAACGCCGTTCTGACATGGTGCAGATTGAGCCGGGGGTTAATCATATCAATGATATTCGCGATGCTGCCTAAGGTTGGTAGTAAATGTATCGTCATGATATCGGCATAATTAAAATTAATGAGTTGAATCTCAATCAATGATTGTATTCTGACGCTGGCAACCATATTGTGGGAACGTTTGATTGCCGAATAAAATAATATCATCATTAACGTGATTGATATAGATGATTTGATCATTAGTTTGGTTGCCAAAGAGATTTTGCCGGGCGATATTTTCAGGCGTATTGTCGGCGTGATGGCGAGTGATTTGCGAATCAATGATATAAAAGAGATGACTGGTCGCGGTGGTTCTTTTTAATGTGATAGCGATGGTGCGGGAGACAATGTATTTATCGCCATTGCTGGTGAGCAAACCCTCAAGGCTGATTAAAATACGGTTATTAGAAAGCTGGGCGGATAGCAAGCCCTGTGAGCGGAGAATATTCTCATTTATATCCTCAGTGAGATCGTACTGTGATTTACAGGAAAAGGTGTCATGGCTGTGGATATCTATATAGAGGGACGCAGCGAATACCAGCGTCAGGGCAGTGGCCAGAAATATTACAGCGTATTTACGCATTTTTTATTTCCTTATAGTAGTAACTGTGGCATTGCTGGTCCTTCATATCACATTTGAGGATGAATATATCCATATAAATACCTAAACCTTGTTGCTGATTTAATTGTCGGTTGAAAAGGTAGATTTTCTTAGGCGTCGAACAATCAAGCCCAGAGGGGAACAGTTTTTTATTGCTGAGTATTTCGTGCGTGCGCTGGGTGCCAGAGCCATAAATAGTACATTTATCCTGGATGAAAACCAGCGTAGAGGGCTGTTTTTTAAACATAAAAAAAGATGAAAGCAGCAGCAGGCCTGTCAATGCCAGGATAAAAGATATGACCGCTTTGCGATGCTGCAATAGCAAACTACGCTGGGGCAGTTCGGCGGTAAGCATCGGGAGCGTGAAGGAGGATGAATAATCATTATCGCTGGTGATAATGACTTCCTCAGAAATCTTAAAGCCGATTCGCGGTACCGTAATAATCACATTTTTCTCAATGCCCAGATCGGCAAGACTACGACGCAGCGTTGAGATGTATTGATTAAGATTGCTATTTGAGGGCCTGGCGCCATATTTCTCAAACACCGACTGAAAAATATCAACGCGAGAAATAATATCCCCTCGGTACTGTAACAGATTGGTAAGGAGGCGAGTGGAAGTCGCAGAGAGTTCAATACAATCACCGGTCAGCAGATTGACCAGGGATGCTTCCTCAGTATCAAATGTAATAAATCCCTCTATATCGAACCGCATTTTTATCTCCGCACGGAATTAAAAATTCACTCTTTATACCAGGGTTTTTATCATAAAAAAAAGTGAATTTCAGATAAATGTACTGTTTAAGTTGAAATTTAAAGCTAATGTTGCCGTTTTCGTGGGGTCAATCCATACTGCTGTGTACTGAATGACAGAAGGAGCTGACTCATGAAGATTTCATTTTCATCCTGTACCCCACATTCAAATCAAAATTCTGTAACCGCAGTTGAGAGTTTGCGCTCATTGATGAGCTCAATGGGCATCAATAAATTCTCCGGGGTCGTCGTACCAGAGCAGGAGTATATTCTTTATGTTTTAAAAGAACATGGACCTGAGGGGTTGCTTACTCGGGAATTAGCGGACAGGTGCGAAATGTCAATATATAAAGTCAGACATTTACTACTGCCGTTGGAAAAGTTTGGTCAGGTGAACAGGATAAAAGTTAATAAGCATCATAAATGGTATTTTTATAATAAAAATGTTGACTAATAGGCATACTAACAAGAGGCTATGATGTTTGCAATAAATATAGATCTCTTAGGCGTTTTTTTTAATTTTTTATGATTTTTGAGAATTAATATCTCGCAAATAACAGAGAATATTCTTAATGATGAAAATTTCGTAACTCTTAAAAAATCTGCTGCGCTATCCGCAGGGTGATAAGCAATTATCCTTAATGACAGATAAATCTTATGCGATGTTTGTAAGCGATGGCCAGCGCCGGGGATAGCTGCTTTTGTTGAATAAATAACCTTTTTGTTAAATAAGTGTTAAGTTTGCGGTGTGCAATCTGCGGCGGCGTACGTCGGGAGTGTATGGATAAGGCGGTGGGGAGTAAGCAACGGATGTACAGAATAATCGCAGAGCGTGGGCATAAAATATCGGTGTCGTCTGCGCGACGCTAGCCTGTTCATTTTGCGCCGCGGTATAAACGACTTTTTTGCTACACGGACAAATACCGGTGGTAAAAGAGAAATAGTGTGATCAACTTCAATAATATTCATCGTGAGTTAATGTTCTTTTGCCAGCTTATATTGTTGTGAGGTTTAGTGATGTCATTAAATTTGCGGGTGATGATGTCCAGTATGCTGGACAAAGCTGATGGCAAATGTGCGATGGGTTAATTAACTGAGATTGCGTGCAGGGCAATTAGGGCGTTATTTGATATTAAATAATAAAACGGCTACGTCAGTCACGTTACTGTAGGGCTAAATATTATGGTTATCAAACACTCAGATTGAGGGAAGCACGCATGGCTTACAGAATGATTTTAAACGAAACCTCTTATTTTGGTCCCGGCTCGATTCGCTGTATTGTCGATGAAGTCAAAAAACGCGGCTTCAAAAAAGCGCTGGTGGTCACTGATAAGGATCTGATTCGTTTTAACGTTGCGACAAAAGTCCTGGCTATTCTCGACGGAGCCGGGCTGCCTTACAGCATTTTTGATGACGTTGTTCCGAACCCCACCATTGAGGTTGTGCAGCAGGGCGTAGAGACGTTTAAGCAGTCGGGCGCCGACTACCTGATCGCCATCGGCGGCGGATCACCGCAGGATACCTGTAAAGCAATAGGCATCATTATTAATAACCCCGAGTTTGCCGACGTTCGCAGTCTCGAAGGCGGGGCCGATACCAAAAACGCCGCCGTACCGATGATCGCGATCCCAACCACCGCCGGTACGGCGGCGGAAGTGACCATCAACTACGTGATTACCGATGTCCAGAACCGCCGCAAATTTGTTTGCTATGACCCGCACGATATCCCGTTGGTGGCGATTATTGACGCCGAAATGATGGCCAGTATGCCTGCCAGCCTGAAAGCGGCGACCGGCGTCGATGCGCTGACCCATGCGATCGAAGGTTACATTACCAAAGGCGCATGGGAACTCACCGACATGCTGCATCTGAAGGCTATTGAGGTGATTGGCCGCTCGCTGCGCGCTTCGGTACAGGGCGACGCGCAGGGCGCGGAAGGCATGGCGCTGGGGCAATATATTGCTGGGATGGGCTTCTCAAACGTCGGTTTGGGGCTGGTCCACGGCATGGCCCACCCGCTGGGCGCATTTTACGGCACGCCGCACGGCGTGGCCAACGCGGTGCTGTTGCCGCATATCATGGCCTATAACGCCGAATGTACCGGCGAGAAGTATCGTGATATCGCTGTTGCACTGGGTAATCAGTCGGCGGCAACGATGCCGATTGACGCAGCGCGACAGGCGGCGATAGAGGCGGTGGCGCAGCTGAATCGCGACGTGAATATTCCGGCGCGTCTGCGCGACGTGGGCATGAAAGAAGAAGATATTGATGCTCTGGCCGCCGCGGCCCTGGCGGACGTATGTACCGGCGGCAATCCGCGCGATACCAATCTGGAAGAGATTAAAGCGCTGTATCGGCAGATCTTCTAATTTGCCAATCACAACGAAGCCGGTAAACGTATCGGCTTCGTTGTTTATAAAGGAACGTTTTCACAGGACGGGCAGAGCGTTAGCCGCCGTCGGCACAATCATTTCCTCGGCTCACGGCGCCAGATAGACCTGCGGAACGGCCGCATCGGGATGTTCGCCTGTGCTGACCTCCGCGCCGTACCAGCGGCTGATAATCGGCTGCTGGATCACTTCCTGCGGCGTGCCCTGCGCCACCAATTTCCCCTGATGCAACAGCAGAATCCGATCGGCCCACAGCGCCGCGAGGTTAAGGTCATGCAGCACTATGCAGACGTGCAGGCGGCGGCTGCGGGTCAGGCGTTTGAGCAAGCGCAGCAGGTGCTGCTGGTAATAGAGATCCAGCGCTGAAGTGGGCTCATCGAGAAACAGCCAGCCCTCGGGCGCGCCATCGCGCCACAGCTGCGCCAGACAGCGGGCCAGCTGCACCCGCTGCTGTTCGCCGCCGGAGAGGGAAGGGTAGCGTCTCCCGGCCAGATGATCGCAGCCGGTCTCTTCCATTACCCGGCGGATCATCTCCTCATTTGGCGTGCCGCCCCACGGCGAGCGGCCCATGGCGATAACCGTTTCGATCGGCCAGTCGGCGTGCAGCTGGGTTCGCTGCAGCATCACCGCCCGGCGACGGGACAGCGCCTCTGCCGACCAACTCTCCAGCGGGCGGCCTTCCACCAGCCGTTCGCCGTCGTCGGGGGTTAAAAAACCGGTCAACAGGCGCAGCAGGGTCGACTTACCGGCGCCGTTGGGGCCAATCAGCGCCGCCATCTCGCCGCCGCGGAGCTGGAGCGAGACATCGTTAACAATCTGGCGGTGACCCAGACGCAGCGACAGCGAACGCGCGCTATAGCGGTTATCCATGCGTCTCTTTCTCCCGACGAAAAATCAGCCACAGAAACCACGGCGCGCCAAGTACGCTGGTCAATAGCCCGACCGGCATCTCCGCGGGAGCGGCAACGGTGCGCGCCAGCGTGTCGGCCAGCAGCAGTAGTATCGCGCCGCACAGCAGCGAACCGGGGACCAGGCCGCGATGGTCCGGCCCCAGCCACATCCGCATCAAATGCGGCACGACCAGGCCGATAAAGCCGATAATCCCGCTGATGGCCACTGCCGACGCCACCAGCAATGCGCTGCACAATAGCAGTAGCCGCTGCAGGGCGCGAACGTTGACGCCCAGATAGTGCGCCTCTTCATCGCCCAGTTGCAGCAGGTTAAGCCGCGAAGCCATCGCCCACACCACGAGGGAGGCCGGGATCATCAACGTGGCCGCCACCAGCAGCGTCGACCATTCCGCCTGCCCGAGGCTGCCCATACCCCAGAGGGAAAGCTGGCGCAGCTGAGTATCGTTGCTGATCCACGCCAGTACTCCGACCAGCGCGCCGCACAGGGCGTTAATGGCGATGCCGACCAGCAGCAGGCGCGACAGCGAGGCGTCTCCCGCCCGGCTGAGGATAAAAATCACCACCATCACCGCCGTGCTGCCGATAAACGCCGCCAGCATCGGCGCGTATAGCGCCACGATCAGCGGCACCGACAGGGGCAGCACCAGCCAGCAGGCCACCGCCAGCGCCGCGCCGCCGCTGATCCCTAACAGTCCCGGATCGGCGAGGGGGTTGCGAAACAGCCCCTGCATCACGCAGCCGGAGAGCGCCAGCGCGGCGCCGACCAGCAGCGCCAGCAGCACACGCGGTAGGCGAATGGTCAGCCAGATGTTCCTCAGGATCTCATCGCCGGCGGGCAGCAGGCTGGTCAACGGCAGGCGCATGGCGCCCAGGGTCGTAGCGAGCAGCGTCAGGATGACCAGCAGCAGCGTCATTAACCACAGATGACGGGCAGGGCGGGAGCGCATCAGGGCAGTTGCTCCGCTTTTTGCCGCAGCGCGAGCACCGCCTGCGGAGTGCGCGGACTAAAGCCGAGCAGGGCCATATCATCTATCACCAGTACCTGCTTATGGCGTCCCGCAGGCGTCTGCGCCAGCCCGGGCAGCTTCCATAGCCCCGTTTCGCCGCCCATGCCTTTCAGCCCATCGGCGGAGATCACCACCAGGTCCGGATTACTTGCGATAACGCCCTCCTGCGACATGCTGCGATAATGGTCGAAGCTCTGCATGGCATTTTGCAGCCCGGCCGCCCTGATTGCGCCATCCGCCGCGGTTTGTTTCCCGGCCACCATGGTATTCATACCGCCGTGGCTGAGAATAAACAGCACCCGCTTGTTCACGGGCTGGGAAGGAATTTGCGCAATCTGCTGATGAACCTTCTGGCGCAGGGCGTTACCTTCGCTCTGCTTACCAAGGGCGTCGGCAATCACGGCAATTTTTGTCTCGATAGCCGGAAGGTCGTAGCCGCCCGGTACGTTGATTACCTTAACCTTATTCTCTTCAACCTTTTTCAGCACCAGCGAGGGCTGCGCCTGGGCGCTGGCCAGCACCAGCGTCGGCCGCAGGGAGAGGATCCCCTCGGCGCTCAGCTGGCGGATATAGCCGACATCCGCCAGGCTCTGCGCGGCGGCAGGCCAGGTGCTGGTGCTGTCTTTCGCCACCAGTTGCTGCTGGGCATCAAGCGCATAAACCACTTCCGTGACGTCGCCGCCGAGCGAGACAATCCGTTCGGCGGCGGCGCTGGCCAACAGCGGGAACGCCGCAAGCAATATCAGCCAGCGCTTCATACCAGTAGCCCTTCGGTGGTCAAACGATCAACCTGCGCACGCCACTGCGCCTGCTCCGGGTGGCCTTCGCTGCGTTGACCGAACAGCTGTGCGATCTGCGTGCCGTCTTTGGCGAACAGCTCGACGCTGGTGACGTGGCCATCAGAGGTCGGTTTGCAGGTCACCCAGATCTCATCCACGCTCTCCTCGCGCAGATGCAGGGTAAACGCGGTGTTGAAGATATTCAGCCAGCCGCGCATCGGGGCGACCTTTTCCAGCGCGCCGGTGAAGATCTGCACGCAGCCGCGGTTGCCGACAAAAATCATGATCTCGTTGCCATCCTGGCGGATGGTTTCCAGCAGGCCCGGCAGCGTCCGGGTGTCAATGCGGCAGGCGAGGTCGTCGCTGACCAGGCGGAAAGCCTGCTGGCGCGACAGGTTATATTTTCTCAGCAGGCCGAAGAACTGGTGAACGTCGGTCATGGCGCGCCATTCGTTTTCCAGCGCCTCGCCGTCGGCGGAATCAGCATATTTCAGCGGAGCGGCGGGGCGAATCGCCAGCGGGGCAGGCGATTGCTGCGTATGCTCGGCAATCAGCGCATCCCAGGCCGCCATGTCGGTATTCCCGGTGGTGTAAACCTTGAGCAGCGCGTCGCCGTGCGGATCGAAGAACTGGATGCTCTGGCGGCCGTTGTCGTTCAGGCGAAAAGCGCTGGCCCACTGGCTGAGAAACAGGCGCAGATCGAGGGCGCGCGGGTTGAGCACCAGCCCGGCGTGGCCGCTCAGATGCTGATGGGTAAATTCGCCAACCTGCTCATGCACTGCGTATTCGTTGCGGCAGATGCATTTGGTTTCCCCCACGGCTTCGAGCGCCGTCAGAATGGCGCGGGCATCGTCCCGCAGACGTACGGCATCGTAGCCCTGGCGGGCTTCGGTCAGTTCGGCTTCGCTAATCCCCATTTCGGCGGCGATATCCCGGGCGTATTTCGCGGAAGATTGCGCTTTCGTGGCCAGATAGCGCTGCCACAGCGGGAGATGTTGCGCTTGGGTGTTGTGCATAATTCACATCCTTCTCTACGATGAGTTTCCCCGGCGCGCGGCCGGGGAGCAGGTTTCTTATTATTGGCCGGTCAGAAATCGACGTTAACGCCCAACTGCCAGGTGCGGCCAGGCATCACCGCCAGCGCTCTGTCGTTGGCGTCCTGATTCGTCGCCGTTTCGATATTGCGGCTGCTCAGATAATCCCAGTATTTACGGTCGGTAATGTTGTATACGCCGCCGTTGACGCGCACGTTCTTCGCGACTTGCCAGTACGCGGTCCAGTCCAGCATGCCGTAGCCCGGAACGCGCATATATTCGCTGGTCGAATCGGTAATCGCGGAGCCGGAGTTGGTATAGCTTTCACGGTTGGTGGCGGTGGCGCGCTTGCCCTTAACAAAGGTGGCGGTCAGCGCGGTGCCGTACACTTTTGCCGGATCGTCCCACGCCACGCCGACGATGGCTTTCATTGGCGCGACGCTATCAAGGTCGACGTACTTATCGCCGCTGTAGCTGGATTTCGATTGCCCTTCACTATAGCCGTAAGCGAGGGTGGCGCTCAGGCCATTAACTTCTTCAAACCAGCTGCCAAAGTTGAATTTAGCGCTGATTTCGCCGCCGTAGATATACGCTTTATCGCGGTTTTCCGCCTGGTAAATGGTGTAGATGTTCGACGGTACGTTAGTGAACTGCGCCGGATTATTGGCGCGGGTGTAGCGCGTATAGGCGATAAAGTTCTTATAGGTGTTGTAGAACAGCGCGGTGCGCATGGTGATGCCTTCCGCCACTTCGCCCTTCATCCCCCACTCAACGTTATCGCTGGTTTCGGTTTTCAGATCGGTGTTGCCGATCAGCGCATACTGGCCGCGTCCGGCGTAGCTGGAGCCGAGGTTCCACGAACCGTACAGCTGGCTGGCGTTCGGGAACTGCGCGCCGCGCTGATACTGCAGATAGGTCATCAGGCGCGGGGTGATATCGTACTGCAACACCAGCGACGGCAGCGCCTGGGTATCAGCGTTCTTACCGTACAGATTTGACACGTCGGAACCGGTCAGCACGCTGCTATTATTTGCCAGATCGGAGACGTTCTCCGGCCTGGTCGACTGATGCATCACGCGAATGCCCGGGATAACCGCAAAGTTATGCTCGTCGAGGTCGAAATTAATTTTGTCCTGCAGGAAGCCGGCGACGATATAGCCGCGGCTGTCGGCGTCCGGTTGCATGATCTGGCTAAAGGCGCTCGGGGTGGGCGACTGGGTTAACGGACGCTGGGTTTTGGTGGTGCTGGCGTTAAAACCGGCGCTCAGATCGTGGCGGCCTATCGATTTCGCCAGCGCGCTCTGAATGCCCCAGGTGTCGGTATCGTAGTCGGAGCTCACCGTTTGCATTGCGCGGGTGATGCTGTCCGGCATATAGGTCCAGTCATGGGCCTCGGTATGCTGGTAGTAGACCTTGGTCGATACGCTGTCGATATAGTCGTTCATCGGCGTCCAGTCGTCCTTCAGGCTCAGTCCCCAGCGGCGGGTCTGGCTGGTCTGGTTTGACGTGCCGATAACGCTGTTGCCGCTGGAGTCCCAGGCGTCATAATGCGTGTGGTTCGTTTTATGGTAATAATCGAAGGTGCTGGTGAGCTTATGTTCGTCATTCGGCTGCCAGATCCCCGAGGCCATAAAGGCGTTGGAGTGCCAGTTTGCCGGATAGGAATCAACGGTCCCGCTGTTATTCTCCGTCTCCTGACCGTCGCGACGGCTGTAGACGAAGATCCCGCGCAGGGTCTCGTCGCCGCCGGCAACGGTGACGCCGTTGTGCCAGCTGCGATCGGATGAGTCATAGCCGCTGCGGTAGCCGAAGGCGCTGGTTTTGCCCGGATGCAGGTAGTCATCCGCGGATTTCGGACGGAAAGAGACGTTGCCGCCGATGGCGCTGTTGGCGGTATCGGTTGATGTCGCCCCGGACTGAATATCGATGCTGCCGTACATGTAGGGGTCAATGTAGTCGCGGCCCATACCGAAGGTATTGAGGCCCGCGCGGCTGGCGTAGCTGCGCCCGGTGGCGTTCGGCTGGGCGATGCCGTCGACGTCGATCCCGACGCGGTTGCTCTCCATGCCGCGTATGTTGTAGCCGGTATAGCCGCCGCGGTCGAAGCCGCTTTTGCCGTTGCCGGAACCGCCGCTGGCGCCGGTGGCGCTAATGAGCGGCTCGTAGCGCATGATGGAGCCAAAGTCGTTGGCCCCTTTATCCTGCAGCTCCTGAGCGCCGATCGAATGTTCGCTGCCCGCTTTCAGCAACGGCGCCGGCGCGGTAACGGTCATCCGTTCCGAGCTGTCATCAGTCGATGCGCTGCTGGTGGTTTTCGCGGTGGTATCAGCCGCCCCGGCGGAAGTCTGATAAATTGCTGTAAGCAAAGAAGTCACCAGCAGGCTTTTCTTGAACCATGCTGTTGATTGAGTGGAGTTATACATAGTAGCCACGCCTTAATAATTATTAGAACCTATCTCATTAGGGCTATTTTGCTTGCCATTTTGAACCTGGGCAGTGCTCAGACAAAACTCATAGAGTTTTGAACGCCTTCAGGGCGGCCCGAAGGGGGAGCGTAGCGAATAATCCTCACGTACTACGTGTACGCTGCGGTTCTTCCGCGCTGGCCGTGTTCAAACTGTCTGCGCCAATGACGCCTACTGGGATAGGTTTTGAGTATTGGCTCACGCGTTACTTCCAGAGTGCAGGTGTGTCCGGTTATTCCGTTACTGGACGTTTTTTTTCCATGCTTATTGATTGCGAATGGTAATGATAGGTATTATCGTTTGCAACAAAATAATCATGTTATCTTCAATTAATCTGCAAGTTGTTTACAATTTGCCCTTTTACCGACAGCGAGAAGCCGATGAGCCACAAAGCCGCGATTACCATCACCTACTGTTCGCAGTGCAACTGGATGCTGCGCGCCAGCTGGATGGCCCAGGAACTGCTGCACAGCTTTAGCACCGACATTGCTTCGGTCACGCTGATTCCGGGAACCGGCGGGATCTTCGTGGTAGCCGTTGATGATGTGCAAATCTGGGAGCGCAAGCAGGATGGCGGTTTCCCTGACGCGGCTGAGCTCAAGCGCCGGGTGCGCGACGTTTGCTTCCCGGAAAAATCGCTGGGGCACGTGGACAAACCGGCATAATCCTCAGGGAGTATGTGGCTGCATCGCTCTCTCTGAATGTGTATTATGAATGCATCTTTTTCGGGAGGAACAGGCGATGGCAGGCAAACGTATTGCGCGGGAAAAAAAGACCATTAGCAGCATGATCGCGCTCTATCAGCGCCGCTGCCCGGAGGCCCGCGACGATACCGAACACTATCAGGCGCTCAACGCCTATGCCGACAAGCGGCTGGATAAATGCGTTTTTGGCGAAGAGAAGCCCGCCTGCAAGCAGTGCCCGGTGCACTGCTACCAGCCCGCAAAACGCGAAGAGATGAAGCGGATTATGCGCTGGGCAGGGCCGAGGATGCTCTGGCGGCACCCGATTCTGACAATTCGCCACCTGATCGATGACAAACGCCCGGTACCGGAGTTACCGGAAAAGTATCGGCCCAAAAAGCCGCAATAAACTCCCCGGCTCGCGCTGCGCTTAGCCGGGCTACAATTCGCGCGGTCTGTAGCCCGGGTAAGGCGTCAGCCGCGACCCGGGGCCTCGCCGGAACGGGCCGTGGTTTGACTATCGCGAACCGAGGTCCAGACAAATGCGATAACGAACAGGGCGGTAAACAACACCACAATGGTCGGCGCCGGCGCGCTGTCGAGATAAAACGACAGCCACACGCCGCCCAGCGAACAGCTTAATGCCATCGCCACCGCCAGCAGCAGGGCGCTGACAAAACGCCGGGTCAGCAGCAGAGCAATCGCCCCCGGCGCTATCAGCAGCGAAATCGACAAAATGATCCCCACCGCTTTCAGCGTCGCCACGATGGTCAGCGCAATCATGCACAGCAGCCCATAATGCAGCAGCCCGCAGCGCAATCCGCTGGCCTTCGCCTGCTGCGGATCAAAGGCGTGCAGCAGAAAATCACGCCACTTAAGCCCGATTATCAGCGCAATCGCCAGCGCAATCAGCGACGTTTGTACAATATCGCTGGCGGAAATACCCAGCATGTCGCCAAACAGAATATGATCGAGATGGACCTCCGACTGAATCGACACGTACAGCACCAGGCCTGCGCCAAACATCCCGGAAAATACGATGCCCATGAGGGTATCGCGCTTAATGCGGCTGTTATCGTCGAGATAACCGGTGGCGATGGCGCAGAACAGCCCGGCGATAAACGCGCCGATGGCGAAGGGGATACCGAGGATATACGCCACCACCACGCCCGGAAAAACCGCGTGGCTCATGGCATCGCCCATCAGCGCCCAGCCCTTGAGTACCAAAAACACCGACAGCAGCGCACAGGGGATGGCAACGATCGCCGCCACCAGCATGGCGTTGACCATAAAGGAGAACTGGAAAGGTTCAAGCAGCGCGCTCAGCATGAGGCCTCCCTGGCGCGGCGACGGCTGGCGAGCAGGCCGTGCTTCGGCGCGAAAACGAACGCGGCTAAAAACAGCAGCGTCTGGGCGACGACGATAATTCCGCCGGTCGCCCCGTCCAGATAGTAGCTCAGCCACGCGCCGAAAAAGCTGGTCAGGCTGCCAATCGCGACGGCAATCGCCAGCAGGCGCGGGAAGCGGTCGGTCAACAGCCAGGCGGTGGCGCCGGGCGTCACCACCAGGCAAATCACCAGAAACGCGCCGACGGTTTGCAGCGCCGCCACGGTACAGGCCGCCAGCAGGGTAAAGAACAGCAGCTTCAGCCCGCTGGTGTTGAGGCCAATCGAGCGGGCGTGATTCTCATCGAAAAAGGTCACCATCAGGTCTTTCCACTTCAGTAGCAGAATCGCCATCGAAATAAAGCCAATTGCCGCCAGCTGAATAATATCCTCTGGAGCAATAGCCAGAATATTGCCGAGAATAATGGTCTGGATATTCACCGAGGTCGGGTTCAGCGACACCATAAACAGGCCGATACCGAAAAAAGAGGAGAAGATCAGGCCGATAATTGCATCTTCCTTCAACTTCGAACGCTGGTTAAGAAACAGCATGCTGCCCGCCGCCAGCCCGCCGGAAAGAAACGCCCCCAGCGCGAAAGGCAGGCCGAGCATATAAGCGCCCGCTACACCCGGCACGATAGAGTGGGAGAGGGCATCGCCAATCAGCGACCAGCCTTTGAGCATCAGGTAGCAGGAGAGAAACGCGCACACTCCGCCCACCAGCGCTGAAACCCACATCGCGTTCAGCATATATTGATAACCAAACGGCTCCAGCAGCCAGCTCATCTTTCGCCTCCCGCCGCCCGGCGGCTGATAAACGGCCGCTCATCGTCGGTAATAATCCTCTCTTCCGCGCCGCTCAGCACCACGTGGCGCAGCACGCCGCTAAAAGCCAGTTCGAGGTTTTCGGCGGTAAAGGTGCTTTCCGTCGGGCCGCTGGCCAGCACGGTGCCTTTGACCATTACCGTGTAGTCGCAGAACTCGCTCACCGAGCCGAGGTTGTGGGTGGAAACCAGCATGGTGCAGCCTTCGTCGCGCAGCTCCCGCAGCAGCTCGATGATGCGCGCTTCGGTCTGCACGTCGACGCCTGTGAAGGGTTCATCCAGCAGAATAACTTTTCCCTGCTGAGCGATAGCGCGGGCCAGAAACACGCGCTTTTTCTGCCCGCCGGAGAGCTCGCCGATCTGGCGCTGCCGGTACTCGCTCATGCCGACTCGCGCCAGGGCGGCATCGACAATCTCATGGTCGCGCGCTTTAGCCCGCCGCAGCCAGCCCATATGGCCGTAGCGCCCCATCATCACCACATCTTCCACCAGCACCGGGAAAGACCAGTCCACCTCTTCCGCCTGCGGAACGTAGGCGACGAGGTTCTGCCGCAGGGCGCGGTTAACCGGCTGGCCGAGGATCGCGATATCGCCTTTACCGACGCGCACAAAGCCCATCAGCGCTTTAAACAGCGTCGATTTGCCCGAACCGTTCACCCCGACCAGCGCGGCGATGGCGCTGCGCGGCACGCGGAACGAGGCGTCGCGCAAGGCAGTATGACCGTTGCGATAGGTCACGCTGACATTGTTGACCGCGAGACCCGGTAGCTCGTGACTCATGCCTGTTTCCTTAGTCCGTCGTTGATGCCCTGGACGATGGTTTGGGTGGTGACGCGCAGCAGGTCGAGATAGGTCGGCACCGGGCCATCGGCGGCGCTCAGGGAGTCGACGTACAGGACGCCGCCATAGTGGGCGCCGGCTTCTCTTGCCACCTGACGCGCCGGTTTATCGGAAATGGTGCTTTCGCTAAAGATAGTCGGGATATGCGCTTTCTTCATGGTGTCGATGGTTTTCCGCACCTGCTGCGGCGTGCCCTGCTGGTCGGCGTTGATCGGCCACAGATAGAGCTCCTGCAGGCCGTTATCGCGGGCCAGATAGGAGAACGCCCCCTCGCTGGTTACCAGCCAGCGCTTATCCTGCGGTAGCTTCGCCAGTTCCGCCTTCAGCGGCGCCATGGTCTGGCGGATCTTCTCTTTATAGGTCTCAGCGTTATGGCGATAGGCGTCGGCATTTTCAGGATCGTACTTCACCAGCGCGTCGCGAATGTTATCGACATAGATCAGCGCATTGTCGGCCGACATCCACGCGTGCGGGTTGGGCTTACCGTTATACGGCCCCTCGCTGATGCCCATCGGCTGAATGCCGTTGCTGACCACCACTTCCGGTACGCCGTTCAGGTGCTGATAAAAGCGGGCGAACCACAGTTCAAGGTTCAGGCCGTTGGCGAGGATCAGCTGTGCGCCCTGCGCGCGTTTGATATCGCCGGGCGTTGGCTGATATTCGTGGATCTCGGCTCCCGGTTTGGTGATGGAGCTGACGTCGGCGGCGTCGCCCGCAACGTTTTGCGCCATGTCGGCGATCACCGTGAAGGTGGTAATCACTTTAAATTTCTCTTTTGCCTGGGCGGGGGCGACGGCCAGCAGCGCCAGCGTGGCGGCAAATATCAGATGCTTCAGGGGTGGCAGGTGCAGCATAAGGTCCCTCACAACGTTGCGGTTAATTAATCATCATTTATAGCCATTGCTATGTTATATAGCACAAGCTATTTATAAATGAAAATAATTCTTATTTAGATGTAAGGCGAATGATTAGCGTGCGAACCCGCGGCGGGAGAGAAAAAGGCCCGGCCACGCGGAAGGCCGGACGCTGAAATCAGGAGAGATCGGCCACCGACTGGCGGGGGATCAGGCGGCCCGCCAGCGTACGCCCTTCGGGAGAGAAGGTGGGGCGCTCGTCAATCAGGTTGCGGATACGCTGCAGGCAGTTCTCCATCAGCTGCTCCAGCGGCCAGGAGATACACGTCAGCGGCGGATTGAGCAGCGAGGCAAGGGGAGAATCTTCCAGGCTCAGCAGCGAGACCTCCTGCGGTACGGCAACGTTGAACTCGCGCAGCAGGCGCATCGCTTCGGCGGCGTAGCGGTCCCGTTTCACGATAATCACCGAGTATTTGCTGAAGCTGTTAATCAGCGTCAGCAGCGCCTGTTCAACGTTATCGTTGGCCGCCAGCATCAGCTGGCGGTTAAAAGGGATGGAGTAGTTTTGCAGGACGTTGCGATAGCCTTCGAGCATCTGGCGGCTGGCGTCATCGCTGTCGTTATCAACGAGCAGCGCGATATTGCGATGGCCCTTGCCGATCACGTAGCGGCAGGCGCTCTCGGTGGCAAAAGCGTAGTCGTAGCCCTGATTATTGACCCCGGCAATGCTGAAGCGGTCAAAGGAGATCACGTTGCGCGGCGCATCCGCCGGGACGGCGCCGAGCACCACCACTGCCACGCACTGGCGCTGTAAATCGTCGACGACCGCCGCCTGTTCCGCCGCATCCGTCACGTACTGAACAATCAGGTTTTTATTCAGCCCCTTCAGCGCTAGCGAGAGCATCGGTAGCAGGCGCGCGCCGCTGCTGTCATCGTTCGCCGGGATCACCAGCCCCACGTGATTGGATGTCTGACTGGCGAGGTTTTGCGCGGCAAAGCTCGGGCGGTAGTTCAGTTCCTCTACCGCGCGCAGCACCGCTTCCCGGCTCTCTTCGCGCACGCCCCGCGTGCCGGTCAGCACGCGGGATACCGTCGCTCGGGAGACATTCGCTAATCTTGAAACATCATCAATGGTTGGCATGGCATTTTCTGTCTGAATATTTTCGCCTAGCTTAGCATACCTGCTGAAAAAAGTGTCTACCGCCGACCGGCTTCAGCATCGGCCAGAACCGGCAGCCAGGCCGCGCCGCGCACGCCGCTGGCGTCACCGAAGCGGGCCTGTTTGATCTGCGTTCGGCAGCTATCGGAGAAGAGATACGGGACGATCGCCGACGGCAGTTGCTCATAGATTTGCCCGACGTTGGAGAGCCCGCCGCCCAGCACAATCACCTGCGGATCGAGGATATTGATTACCGACGCCAGGCTGCGGGCGAAAGCGTCGATAAAATGCCGCCAGTGGGCCAGCGCCTGGGGATCGCCGTTTTGCGCGGCGGCGATAATCGCCTCGGATCGCGCCTGCGCGCCGTAGCGGCGGGCAAAGCCGGTGCCGGAAATAAAGCTTTCGATGCAGTTCTCTTTTCCGCAGTAGCAGGGCTGTGCCGGGCCGTCGCGATCGGGGCAGTAGCCCGGCAGGGGATTGTGTCCCCATTCGCCAGCGATGGCGTTAGGCCCGCTGAGCAGCTGTTGGTTCACCGCAACGCCGCCGCCGCAGCCGGTGCCGATGATAACGCCGAAAACGGTCATCGCCCCCGCGCCCGCGCCGTCCACCGCCTCAGAGAGGGTGAAGCAGTCGGCATCGTTCGCCATCCATACCGGCTGGCCGAGCTCCCGTATCAGGTCATGACGCAGGTCGTGGCCGTTAAGCACCAGACAGTTACAGTTTTTAATCAGGCCGCTTTGTGGGTCGATAGCCCCCGGCAGGCCGATACCAAGGGTAAACGGACGCTCGCTCCAGGCGCGGACGCTCTCAATTAGCCCGAGCAGCTGCTGCATAAACGCGTCGTAGCTCTCTTTATGCGTCGGACGGCGCTGGCGATAGACGCATTCGCCCGCCGCGTTGAGCAGGACGGCTTCCATTTTGGTGCCGCCGATGTCTAAACCGAGATGTAGCATGGTTGTCCTTAATCGTGGTAGCCGGTTTTCTCCGAGAGGGAGCTACGCGTGCTGTCCAGGTAGCCCGGCTAAGCGCAGCGCGAGCCGGGAAGTCAGCCAGGTGACATGAGCATTTACCGTTTTCCCGGGTCGCGGCGTAAACGCCTTACCCGGGCCAGGTCATCTCCTCACTCCTGGAGAGGAGGAACTCTACGCGTGCAGCGGTCGCGAGCGGTAAATGGCGATCAGTTCGCCGATCAGCTCTTTCGCCAGAATCGAGGTCATCAGATGATCCTGAGCGTGAACCATCACCAGGGTCATTTTGGTTTTACCCTCTCCCTCGTCGGCCTCAATCAGCTGGGTCTGCACCCGATGCGCCTCGCGGGCGAAATGCGCCGCTTCTTTCATTTTTTCGTCGGCGGCGGCGAAATCCCCCGCTTTAGCGCAGCTCAGCGCTTCGTAGCACAGGCTACGCGACTGGCCGGCGTTGATGATGATACCCATCACCTGTTCTTCTAATTCCATGATAACCCTCTGAATAGTATGAATTATGCGGACTGCGGCGCGCTTTCGGCCTGGGCGGCCGCGTTAGCGTGTTCCTGCTCCAGCAGCTGTTTTTCGTAGGCCTTGAGGAACGGCAGGTACATCACCATCGCCGTTGCCATACAAATCAGGCACATGATCACCGGGCTAAAGCTCCAGTTCGCCGCCCACGAGGCGCCGATAGGGGCGGGCGTCGTCCACGGCGTCATCGACACCACGCGGCTCACCAGGTCCAGCTTCAGCGCAAAGTAGGCCAGGGTCGCGTTGATCATCGGCACCAGCACGAACGGCAGGAAGAATAGCGGGTTCATGATGATCGGCGCGCCAAACAGAATCGGCTCGTTGATGTTAAATACGCCCGGCACCACGCCCATCCGGCCAATCGTTCGCAGGTGCACGGCCTTGCTGCGCAGCAGCATCAAAGCCAGCGGCAGGGTGGATCCGACGCCGCCGATCAGCAGGTAGTGATCCCAGAAGCCCTGGACGTAGATATGCGGGATCGCGGTGCCTGCGGCCATTGCCGCCTGGTTGATCGACAGGTTCGCCATCCAGAACGGATTCATAATCCCGGTGACGATCAGCGCCCCGTGGATCCCGGCAAACCACAGCACCTGGCACACCAGCACCGACAGCAGGATCGCCGGTAGGGTATCGGAGGCCGCCACCAGCGGTTTCACCAGCGACATGATCGCTTCCGGGATAATCATCCCCAGCTGCGCTTCGATAAACAGATTCAGCGGATGCAGCGTCAGCACGATCGCCAGCACCGGGATCAGGATTTCAAACGAGCGCGCCACGCCCGCCGGGACTTCCGGCGGCAGACGAATGGTAATGTTGTGACGCTTGAGGAAGGCGTACAGTTCGGTGGAATAAATCGCCACCAGAATCGCGGTGAAGATCCCCTGGCCGGAGAAGTAGGCGGTGGAGATCTGGCCATCCTTCAGCGGCGCGGCCACCAGCAGAAACGACATCAGCGACAGCATTCCGGCGGTCAGCGAGTCCAGATTGTGGTGTTTCGCCAGGCTGGCGGCGATCCCGACGGCGATAAACAGCGTCATTACCCCCATGCTGAAGTTAAACGGCAGCATCAGCGCATCGCGATGATCGAGAGAAAATTGCAGCCAGGCGCGGGCAAATCCCCACGTCGTATCCGGAGAAAACGGCGGGAAAATAAAGACCAGCAAAAACGATCCGACGATCATAAAGGGCAGGGCGGTAATAAAACCGTCGCGGATGGAGGTGACGTATTTTTGCTGGCCAATCGCACCCGCCATAGGCGTGATCTTCTGTTCAATCACGGCGATCAGCTTCGCGTACAGAGAGCTCATGATCTTTCCTTAGTTTTTGTTATCGATAAGGGAAAGCGCGAAATCGAGTACGGCGCCGCCTTTCTGCATGCCGTAATCCATCATGTTGATGGGTTCCACGCGGATACCGTATTTATCAGCCTGCTTTTGCAGATCTTTCTGCATGTATTTCACCTGCGGCCCCAGCAGGACCACCTGGTAATGGCCGACCTGTTGATCGAATTCCGCGACGCCGAAGGCGTTGATCTCCACCGGCAGACCACGCTGCTCGGCTTCGGCGATCATTTTTTTCACCAGCAGGCTGGTGGACATGCCCGCGGAACAGCACAACATTATCTTTTTCATATATCGCTCCTGATGAGATGGATGCGCCGACTATAGTCATAATGGATATAAAACGGAAAGCGCTTTCCGTTTGTGGATTTATTTATTGTGACAACGATCACCTATGGCGGGCTTTTACTTTATCCGGGAGTGCGCGATCATCCTGGCGATAAACTATTCCTATAAGGCAGGACTATGAACATTCAGTTGATGAATGTTGTCGTCGATATCATCGAGCAGCGGCTGGCGCCGCTGGCCAACGTTCTGACGCGCAATAACCACATCACGGCGATGCGCGACAGCTTTGCGCTGGCGATGCCGTTTGTGATTGTCGGAAGTTTGCTGGTGCCGATTTTGTTTCCGCCCGTTTCCATCGACGGCGCATCGTTTTTCGGCCAGTTCTATTTCCAGCTACGGCCCATTCTGCTGCCGACCTTCGAACTGACCATCGGGCTAGTGGCGCTGATTGTGGCCTTCGGCGCCAGCGCCAGTCTTGCCAAGCAGTACCGGCTGCCTGAGCGGCTCTGCGGGCTGACCGGCTGCCTGGCGTTCTTGCTGTTTATCGGCTTTCGCGGCAACGGCGCGACCAATATTTTCCTCGGCGGGATGGGGATTTTTACCGCTCTGATTTCAAGTACTTACTCCATTGAGATCGTGCGCTTCTTCTACAAGAAAGGCTGGTGCATCCGCCTGCCGGAAGAGGTGCCGGTGATGACCCGCAACGGCTTTCAGCTGCTGATCCCGCTGCTGGTGGTGATGCTCTCCATCAGCGTCATCAACGCGCTGCTGCTGCAGAGTACCGGGCGCATTTTACCGGAGCTGATTAGCGAAGCGGTGCGGCCGCTGGTGGTGGCGTCCGACACCTTAACCGCGGTATTAATTTCTTTATTTATCTGTAACCTGCTTTGGTTTGTCGGCATTCACGGCGCGCTGATTATCACCGGGATTATGAACCCGTTCTGGATGACCTATCTGTTTGAAAACCAGCAGGCGCTGGCCGCCGGTTCCGCCACGCTGCCGCATATTTACCTGCAGGGGTTCTGGGATTTTTACCTGCTGATCGGCGGCATCGGCTCCACTTTACCGCTGGTGTTTATGGCGATGCGCAGTCGTTCCCGGCAGCTGAAAAGCGTGGGGAAAATTGGCCTGCTACCCTCGCTGTTTAACATCAATGAGCCGATACTGTTTGGCTTTCCGATTATCATGAACCCGGTCTTTCTGCTGCCGTTTCTGTTTGTTCCGCTGATAAATGCTTGTATAGCATGGTATTTAACCCAGCTGGGGATTCTCGATCGGGCGGTGGCGATGCTGCCGTGGTCGATGCCGGCGCCGCTCGGCGCGGCGTGGTCAGCTAACGGCAGCTGGAAAAACCTCTGCATGTGCCTGTTCGCCATTTTTAATGCCTGGATGCTCTATCGTCCGTTCTTCAAGGTCTATGAACGGCAGCTCGCCGACGCCGAACGCTAAGCTTTTCGCCTGCCTGCCACAGCCCGCCGCGTGTGGGCTTTTTTATATCTGCCAGATTATGTGAACCTCATCACAAATATTCGCCCGCTCTCGTTAAAATTGTGAACTCATCCGGCAATTACGGAAAGCGCTTTCCGTTAACGGATGTACATTTCCATTTTTGATCCGTAAATTTCCTCCCGTTCTCAGGCAGTGTTAATAAAAAAATAACCAAGGAATAAAAATGATCAGGCTAAATCATTCAATACCTCTGTCTTTACTCGCCCTTGCGGTGATGAGCGACTGCGCCATCGCCGATCCGAAGTACGATTTTATGCTCCACGGCTATATCCGTTCAGGGATCCTCGCCAACGCCGACGGCAACCGCGCCGACTCGGTTGGTCTGATGCCGGACGGCAAGTGGCGTCTGGGAAACGAGGAGGACACCAAGATCGAACTGATCCCGACGGTGACGTTAACCTCGGACAGCGGCGTGGTGGCTAAAGTCCAGGCCAACATTACCCATCAGTCGAAATGCACCTCCGACTGGAACTGTCAGGACGACGACGGGCATGATGTGCAGTTCCGTGAAGGTTTTGCCGAACTGTCAAACCTCGACTTCGCCCCGGAAATGACCTTCTGGGCCGGTAAGCGCTACAGTAGCTCCAACACCTCCAGCCACCAGTTCGACTGGGAGTACATTCAGTACAACGGCACCGGCGGGGGCTTCGACAATATGGATCTCGGCTTCGCGCGCTTCGATGCCGGGGTATACGCCTTCTCGCCAACCGACGAAACCAAAGCCTACCCGGTGGACAAAGGCGATCAGGGCTATCCGGATGACTACTCGCTCAATCTGTGGCTGAAAAAGATCGGCGGCACCGGCTTCGACCTTGAGCTGATTGGCCATCATATGAACCGCAACGAGAAGCACCCGTCCTCGGCGGAAAAGGGCTACGGCGTGACCGGCGTCTACAACTTTGACGGCTTTTACGGCCTGACCGGCGGCTACTCTCGCGTGGTCTTCCAGTACGGGCGCGGTCTGGCGGCGGGAGACTCGCTGGGGAAAAACGGCTGGGGCTGGGCAAACCTCGACGATACCCAGTCCTGGCGCGTGGTGCTGGATAACATGGCCTCGCTCGGCGACTGGGAAATCTCCACGTTTGCCTACTATCAGAAAGACAAAAACTACCGCTGGTGGACGGAAGATGCCAACGGCTGGGGACGCACCAGCTGGGTGGCGGGGATCCGCCCGTATCAGCAGATCACCAAAAACTTCGCCATGCAGTACGAGCTGGGCTACGAATATCTCGACGATAAAAACTACAAAGGCGTGGACGGTAAAGGCAAAGGCGGCCTGACGAAAGTGACCATCGCGCCGACCCTGACCTTTGATTCCGGCTTCTGGACCCGCCCGCAGCTGCGCTTCTTCGTCACTTACGCGAAGTGGGATAAAGGCGTGTCCGACGCGCTGGACGGCAACTATAACTGGGACACCAATACTATTTCCGCAGGCGGCTACTCGCGCAGCGGCGACACCGACACGCTGAACTTTGGCGTGCAGGCCGAAGTCTGGTTCTAAGGAGAGATAACGATGATTAAGCCGGTGACAAAACTGATGCTCGTCGCGCTGCTTTCGGCGCTGGGAAGCGCAGGAGCGATGGCCGCAGAGCGCTCGCACTTTGAACACTTTATTACCCGCGACGGTGCGACGCTAAAAGACGGCGACAAGGTTTTCCGCTTTGCGGGCATCCACGCGCCGGAGCTGCACCGTATTGAGGACGATGCGCGCGGTACCTGCAAGGCCGACTCGCGCGGCTGGGGGCAATATTTCCGCTGGCCGACGGCGGAAGAGCAGGAAAACTGGATTAAGGCGCTGGTGCAAACCGGCGCCAGGGCGCAGCGGGTATACGTGCTCTCGGTGCAGCAGGCGTTTGACGAGGCCTGCGGTCGCGAAACCCATATTCTGGCCCCGGAAACCGCCGACGGCATGCCGCGCCTGAATGAAAAGGCAATGCGGGTATACGACAACATGATCGCCGAGGCGGACAAACAGGGGCTGCGCCTGATCCTGCCGTTTATCGATCACTGGTGGTGGTGGGGCGGTCGCGAGCAGCTGGCGGCGTTCTACTACGAAAAGCCGGAGGATTTTTACCGTACCGACAGTAAAACCTTCAAGGCCTATCTGGACGTGATTCGCCAGGTCATCACCCGTACCAACAGCGTGACCGGTCGTCCTTATTATGACGAAAAAGCGATTATGGCCTGGGAGACCGGCAACGAACTGGAAGACACCAACGCGGCGTTTCTTCAACAGACCGCCGCGTGGATCAAAAAGTGGGCGCCGCATCAGCTGGTGGTCGATGGCACTTACAAGAAAATTAACGGGTTTGCGCTTAACGATCCCCATGTCGATATCGTCAGCAACCACTACTACACCAATGCCGATAACAACCATCCCGATCAGGTGAAAAAAGACCTGACGGCGGCAGCGGGTAAGAAAGTCTATATGGTGGGCGAATTCGGCCTGCTGGACGCGCAGCAGCTTAACGCCATTATGCAGTCGATCGTCCATAGCGAAGTCAACGGCGCGCAGGCGGCGGGCGGTTTAATCTGGGGCTTCCGCGGTCATCGTCACGACGGCGGCTTCTACTGGCATAAAGAGTCCACCGGCCACTACAGCTACCATCTGCCGGGCTTCCCGGTGGAAGGTAAGGCCAATCAGGAGATGGAAGTGGTCGACCTGGTGCGCACCGCCGCGGCGCAGATGACCGGGCTGGAGAAAGCGCCGCCGCTGCCGAAGCCGGATGCGCCGACGCTGCGGGCGACGGATTCACCTTTTGCGATCAACTGGCTGGGGGCGGCGGTAGGACGCGCCTACGATGTTGAGCGCGCCGATTCGGCATCCGGGCCGTGGAAGGTGGTGGGGCGCGACATTTCCGACGGCGTTAACGAATGGAACCCGCAGACGATGGATCTGTTCCGCGATGACTATCGCAGTCTGCGGCTGGGGAATACCTACTATTACCGCGTCATCGCTAAGAACGAGAGCGGCAGCTCAGCGCCTTCGAACGTGATTAGCGTGAAGCATACCCAGGCGAATCAGGCGCCGGTAGTCGCGCTGGCGGAGAGGCTTACCACCAGCCAGGATCAGGGCGTGCAGCTGAGCGCGAGCTGGCGCGATGACGGGCTCCCGGACCGCGACGTAAAGGTGAACTGGAGCAACGGCGGCAGCGCGCAGGCTCATTTTTGCGCGACGGATAAAGCCGAAACCCGCGCCTGGTTCAGCGCCCCCGGTGAATACGCGCTGACCTTTAGTGCCGATGACGGTCTGCTCAAAAGCAGCAAAACCGTTAAGGTCACGGTGACGGAAGCCGTCGGTAAAGTCCCCGCCGACTACTGCCGTTTTGGCGGCGGGGTATTGAACGTGACCGATGGCAAAATTGCGGCGGCGAAAAGCGAGAAAGACGCGCTGACGATTGACGAAGACGGCTTCCTCGGCCCGTTCGCCAACGACGGCGATAAGGTGAGCTGGCAGGTTTCCGCGCCGTGGGCCGGCAAGTATCAACTGCGGGTGACGTTCAGTGGCAAATGGGGCGGCAAGAAAAACTCGTTTATCGTCAACGACGGCGCGCCAATCGCGGTTGAGTTCCCGCAGACCGATGAACAGGGCCAGCAGCTGCTGGTGCCGGTTGAGCTGAAGGCCGGCGATAACCGCATCGACTTCGGTAAATTCGCCGGCGACTGGGGCTACATGTTTATCAAATCGATTGAAGTGGTTGCAGAGTAGTGCTTATTGGCTGCGCCCGTTGGGTGCGGCCTTTTTTAACTTACAGGAGGCGTTATGACCCGGTATCAGTTTCCGGAAGGCTTTTTTTGGGGCGCGGCGGCATCCGGCCCGCAAACGGAAGGGATAAGCAACAAGCCGCACCGTTCTATTTGGGATAGCTGGTTTGCCGAACAGCCGGAACGTTTTTATCAGCAGATTGGGCCGCAAACCGTTTGCGACACCTATCATCAGTATCCCCAGGACGTGGCGTTGATGAAGCGGACCGGGTTCAACTCCTTCCGCACGTCGATTCAGTGGTCGCGGCTGATTGATGACTTCGAAACCGGCGCGCCCAATGCGGACGCGGTGCGTTTCTATCATGCCTACCTTGATGAGATGATCGAAAACGGCATTGAACCGATGATTAACCTCTACCACTTCGACATGCCGGAAGCGCTGCAAAAGCAGTACGGCGGCTTTGAGTCGGCGCACGTGACGGATCTCTTCGCGCGTTTTGCCCGCACCGCATTCGAGCTGTTTGGTCACAAAGTGAAATACTGGATCACCTTCAACGAGCCGATTGTGCCGGTTGAGGGCGGCTATCTGTACGACTTCCACTATCCCTGCAAGAAAGACGGCAGGCTGGCGGCGCAGGTGGCGTTTAACATTATGCTGGCCCACGCTAAAGCGGTGCGCGAGTTTCGCGCGCTGGCGCTGGAAAGCGAGATTGGCGTGGTGCTGAATCTGACGCCGTCCTATACCCGCAACGACAGTGCGGAGGATAAAAAAGCGGCGTGGTATGCGGATCTGTTCTTCAACCGCAGCTTTCTCGATCCGCTAGTGAAGCATCAGTTCCCGAAAGAGTTGTGCGAAATTCTGGCCGCGCGCAACTGCCTGCCGGAGGTGACAAAAGCCGACGTGGAGTTGATTACCGGATCGCGCGTCGATTTTCTCGGCGTTAACTATTACGTTCCGCGGCGGGTGAAGGCGCGCGAAAGCGACTATACGCTGGACTATTTCACCCCGGAGTTCTATTTCGAAAACTATGTGAATCCAGAAGGGCGCTTTAATCCTTATCGCGATAATAATGAGATTCTGCCGCAGGCGATTTATGACATTGCCGCCAATATTCGCGATAACTACGGCAATATAAAGTGGTTCCTCGCGGAAATCGGTATTGCGATGGATATTGAGTCGGAAGGCGAACCCGGCGCAGACGGGGTCATTGACGATTCGTTCCGCATCGGCCTGATGGAAGAGCATCTGGTGCAGCTGCACCGCGCGATAGCCGACGGCGCAAACTGCTTTGGCGTGCATCAGTGGACCTTTATCGATAACTGGTCATGGATTAACTCGTTCAAGCGCCGCTACGGTTTCTGGCGGCTCGACCTGCAAACCGGAGAGCGGCAGATAAAGCGCAACGCGCTGTGGTTTGCCGAACTGGCGACCAGCAACGGCTTCAGTTCTGATAAATAGCTCGGCAAAATCCACCGGAGGCGGCGCTTGGCGCGCCTGTCCGGGCTACCAAACCACACGAACTTGTAGCCCGGACTGATGTGCAGTATCGCCTCCGGGAAGTCATACCTACAGGGGCTTCAGATGATCTCCCCGGTGGCGGCTGACGCCTTACCTGGGCTACGGGTCACCGCAGTTTGCGGACAGGTAGCCCGGCTAAGGCGTCAGCCGCGAGCCAGGGGTTATCGGCGCTATTTTTTTATTTCCGCCAGCGAGGCTATCCAGTTCATCGCCAGCTGCGGCCACTCGGCGGCGGGCAGGCCCGTTGTCCCACGGATGCCAAACCCGTGTTTCCCCTCGGCGAACAGATGCAGCTCGGTCGGCACCTGCTGCGCGCGCAGGGCGTTAAACATCACCAGCGCGTTATCCACCGGCACGGAAGGATCGTCCACCGCGTGAAAAATAAAGGTCGGCGGCGTCTGCGGCGTGACGTTCTGTTCCGGTGAATAACGACGCTGCCGCTCTGCCGTCGGCGTTTCGCCAATCAACGCCTTGCGCGATCCGGGATGGGCAATCGGCGGAACCATAGAAATAACCGGATAGCCGAGCACCGCGAAATCCGGCCGCGCGCTCTGCTGGTCGATAACATCCACGGCGGCGTAAGCCGGTTCGCTAAAACGGGTCTCCAGGCTGGCCGCCACGTGTCCGCCGGCGGAAAAGCCCATAATTCCGATTTTTTGCGGGTCGATACGCCACTCGGCGGCCCGTGCCCGCAGGGTACGCAGCGCGCGCTGGGCATCGGCCAGAGGCGCATCGCTGCCCTCCGCATGACCGTCCGCGGGCATCCGGTAGGTCATCACAAACAGGGTATAGCCCCGGGCGTTAAACACCGGGGCAAGATCGCTGCCCTCTTTATCCAGCACCACCCGCTGATAAGAGCCGCCCGGCGTCACCAGCAGCGCGATACCGTTGGGCTTCTCCGGCGCGTAAACGGTAATTGTCGGAGCGCGAACGCCGGTGACCGCGCGATCGGGCAGCGAGGGGTCTTTGCTGCGCTCCACCAGCGATTCGCTCGCCGGGCTGTTTTTCGCGCCGGGCGCTTCACCGCCGGGCCAGACAGAAAAGGTGGGCAGAGAGGAAAATGCAGCCTGAGAAGAGAAAAGCAAAGCGATGGCGGCGGCCAGAGGTAAACGCGTCATAAGCATCTCCATTAAGGAAAAGGCTTATTTATCATTGATGAGCGGCGGGTAACGCGAGTTGTCTCACAGAACGCTGTTTCATTAAAATCAAAATGAAACAGCGTTCTGAAGATGTGCCTACTGCAGCTGGTCTTTATGAATACCCAAGCGTTTCATGCGCGAAAGCAGAGTGGTGCGCTTTAACCCCAGGCGCTGGGCCGCGCCCTTCGGTCCGGCGACCACGCCGTTGCTCTCTTTCAGCACCCGGACAATCAGCTGGTATTCATCTTCGCCTTCCTCCGGCAGTACTTCCGCCGCCAGCGGCTCCGGCTCGATGCTCATTTCCGGCAAGGAGAGCTGCAGCACGCTGCCGCGGGTCAGCAGCACCGCGCGCTCAATGACGTTTTCCAGTTCACGCACGTTGCCCGGCCACTCCATGCGGCTGAGAAGGCGCAGCGTTTCCGCCGGAATGCTGTCGATATTGCGTCCCAGACGGCGGGCGATTTTAAAGGTGAAGGCCTTCACCAGTAGCGGAATATCGTCCGGACGCTCGCGCAGCGGCGGCAGGTGGATCGGAAAAACGTTCAGCCGATAGTAGAGATCGCTGCGAAATTCGCGATCGGCGACCATCTGCTTAAGATCGCGGTTGGTCGCGGCGATCAGGCGCACGTCGGTATGAATCAGCTTATTGCTGCCGAGACGCTCGAACTCCTGCTCCTGCAACACGCGCAGCAGCTTCGGCTGTAGCTCAACCGGCATATCGCCCACTTCATCAAGGAAAAGCGAGCTTTTGTCCGCCAGTTCGAAACGGCCGATACGCTGGGCGCTGGCGCCGGTGAAAGCGCCGCGCTCGTGGCCAAACAGGTCGCTTTCCAGCAGCCCGGCGGGCATCGCCGCGCAGTTCATTTTGACCATCCGCCGGCTATTGCGGCCGCTCAGATTATGAATAGCGCGGGCAATCAGCTCCTTACCGGTGCCGGTTTCGCCGAGGATCAGCACCGTGCTGTCGCTCTGCGCCACCATCTCCACCTGCTTGAGCACGCTGTTCATCGCCTCGCTGCGGCCAATGATTTCGCCAAACTCGCTCTCCACGTTGTTGAGCTGTTCGGTCAGGGCGAGGTTCTCATCGACCAGCCGCTCTTTCAGGCGCTGAATTTCGCGGTAGGCGAGGGCGTTGTCGATGGCAATCGAGACGCGCTCGGCGATTTGCCGCAGCAGCTTAAGGTTGGTGGTGGTGAAGACTTTCTCATCGCACTGCGCCAGTTTTAGCACCCCGAGCAGGGTATTGCCGGACATTAACGGCAGCAGGCACAGGGTCTGAATTTTGTTATCCCACATCTCGAAAAGCATTTTTTCGTACGGCGCCAGCGGATCATGCTCGTGCAGATTGAGCAGCAGCATCTCTTTGCTTTTGAAGACCCGCTCGGTCAGGGTGCCGGCTTCATCCACTTCGCTCTGGTCGTGCACCGGATGGCTGGCGTCGAGGTAGTGGGTGGAGTAGATGTTGAGCTTGCCTTTGCGGTTGCTGCGCAGCACCACGCTGATGGCGTCGATGCGGAAGTAGCGGTGGATCTCTTTGGCCACTTCGCTGACCAGCTCGTCGATATCCAGCCGCGAGAGCACGGCGTTGGTGATCGCCACGAGGATGCGGAAGTTATCGCGCTCGTGGCACAGCAGGTCGTAATCGACGTTGTTGCTGACCCGGCTCTGGATCTGCTCGGTGACCACGGCGACGATTTGCGTAAAAGTGTGTAGCCGCTGGTACTCTTTTTCAGTCCATGGGCGGTTGTCGTCGCGAATAAATTCGCAGCCGCCGAAGATGCGGCCTTCCGCCGCCAGCGGCAGCAGGCAGTAATAGCCAAAGGTGGGATAGAGTCCGCTTCGGGCGAGCTGCGGCCATGTCTCGGCAAAGGTGGCGCGATCGCAATGCAGCGCATCCGGTCGGGACAGCAGGCGTCGAACCGGGCCGTTGGCGAGGACGGTTTCATCTTCGTAGCTCACCGGATGTCCGGCATCGTCGCAGGCGTGCCTTGTCGCGCGATGGTTGCCGGAATGCCACAGAATAATCGCCGCCCGGTCGGCGAGCGCGGACTGCTGCACCAGGCCGGTCAGCGTCTCGCTCAGCGCGGCCAGATCCGGCTGCTGTAATAAAATGCGGGTGATATCAAACAGACCCTGCTGCCCAAGATCGCCCATCGGTGTATACGACATTGCTTAAGTCCAAAAGCGCCGCAAAGCGGCGCAGAAGAAAGTGATGACACAAATAATAGTCTGTTTATAAAGCGGTTGTTACCGCCGTCCACCCATCCGCGGTTGCCCGCGGGTTTGGGCGGGATAATCATGCTGGTTTTGCCCGGCTCGCGCTGCGCTTAGCCGGGCTACAGGTGTGCGCAGTTTTGTAGCCCGGATAAGGCGTTAGCCGCAATCCGGGGTCCCGCACCGTTAACAAATTCTCGGCAGCGGCTCGGCGTGAGGAAGATCCAGCGTACGTTTGACGCCGTACAGGCCGATGGAGCGCACGCCCGCGCGCGGCACGACCTCGCCGATTATCGCCGCATCGCGGCCTAACGGATGGGACCGTAAATGCGCAAGTACGCTTTCCGCCGCCTCGCGGGCGACGGCGATCAACAGCTTGCCTTCGTTGGCAAAATTAAGCGCGTCCAGCCCCAGCAGCTCGCAGACGCCGCGCACGGTCTCGTTCACCGGCAGCTTATTCTCATGCAGCTCAATCCCGCAGCCGCTGGCGGCGGCGAACTCGTGGGCCACCGCGTTAACCCCGCCGCGGGTGGCATCGCGCAGGGCTTTCACGCCAGCGACGTCGCGCAGCGTCTGAATCAAGGGCGTCAGCACCGCGCAGTCGCTGGACAGCGCGCCGTCCAGCCCCATCTGCTCGCGCAGGTTAAGAATCGTCGCCCCGTGATCGCCAAGCGTACCGCTGACCAGCAGCACGTCGCCGGCGCTAATCTGCTGCGCCCCCCAGCGAATACCGGTGGGGATCACGCCGATCCCGGCGGTATTGATAAACAGCTTATCCGCCGCCCCGCGCGGCACCACTTTGGTATCGCCGGTAACAATGGCGATACCGGCCTCCCGGGCGGTCTGCGCCATGCTGTTCACCACCGCTTCGAGGGTGGCCATCTCCAGCCCCTCTTCGAGAATAAACCCGCAGGAGAGATAGCGCGGCAGCGCGCCGCTCACCGCTACATCGTTCGCCGTACCGCACACCGCCAGCTTGCCGATATTACCGCCGGGGAAAAACAGCGGATCGATAACGTAGCTGTCGGTGGAGAAGGCGAGCCTGTCGCCCTGCGCGCTAAGCTGAGCGAGATCGAGACGCGCCTGATCTTCCTGCTCCGCCAGCCAGGGGTTGGCGAAAGCCTGCATAAACAGGTCGCCGATCAGCTGCTGCATCGCCTGACCGCCGCTGCCGTGGGCTAACTGAACGCTTTTCATGCTTCGATTTCCTGACTGCGATATTGATACCAGGCGGCGCAGGCGCCTTCCGATGAGACCATCAGCGCGCCGAACGCGCTCTGCGGGTTGCAGGTCTTGCCGAACAACGGGCACTGGTGCGGCTTACAGCGGCCGGTCAGCACCTCGCCGCAGCGGGCGCGAGGGTCGTCGCTGACCCGCTGCGGCGCCGGGCGGAAATGCGCCTCGGCGTCGAAACGCTGGTATGCCGTCGTCAGATGCACGCCGGAGTCGCTAATCACCCCCAGCCCGCGCCACTCGCTATCGCCGCTAAGGCAAAACACCTCGGCGATGGCCGACTGCGCCAGCGGATTGCCCGCATCGGGCACCACCCGGCGATACTGGTTCTCCACGTTGCTGTGCCGCGCTATTGTCTGCTCAACCAGCATCACCGCGCCTTGCAGTAGATCAAGCGGTTCGAATCCTGCCACCACCAAAGGACGATGATAGTCGCTGGCGATAAAACCGTAGGCGTCGGTGCCAATTACCATGCTGACGTGACCGGGGGCGAGAAACGCGTCGATACCGTTATCCGGCTGGTCGAGCAGGCTGCGCAGGGTCGGCAGCAGGGTGATGTGCTGGCAGAAAAAGTAGAAGTTGGCGACGCCGCGCTCGCGGGCCTGACGCAGGGTCAGGGCGGTGGCGGGCATCGTCGTTTCAAAACCGAGTCCGAAGAACACTACTTCACGCTCGGGGTTCTGCTGCGCCAGCTTAAGGGCATCCATCGGTGAATAGACGATGCGGACGTCGGCGCCGCGCGATTTCGCCTGCAGCAGCGAGCCGTTTTTTCCCGGCACGCGCATGGCGTCGCCAAAGGTGCAGAAAATCACCCCCGGACGGCTGGCGATATCGATACAGGCGTCAATGCGTCCCATCGGCAGCACGCACACCGGGCAGCCGGGCCCGTGAATAAACTCGATATTTTCCGGCAGCAGCTGGTCGAGGCCAAATTTAAAAATGGCGTGGGTATGGCCGCCGCACACTTCCATAATGCGCAGCGGACGGTCGGCGGTATGCGGTAGAAGGCGCGCGCGCTGCCGGAGATGTTCCACCAGCTGCATCACCTGTTCCGGGGCGCGGTATTCATCGACATAACGCATTTACCGCTCCTCGCCGTACAGCAGCGCGCCGACGTCCGGCTCGACTTCAAACATATTTTGCAGCGCTTCGAGGGTGTCGCGGGCTTCGGCTTCGTTGATGACGCTCATGGCGAAACCCACGTGGACCAGCACCCACTGGCCGAGACGCGGCTGGCCGCGATCGTCGACCGCGCCCACCAGGGTCAGGTCGACTTCGCGCTGAATGCCGCACACTTCTACCTTCGCCAGATTGCCGTCAATGGCGCAGATTTGTCCGGGAATGCCTATGCACATTGTTGCGTCTCCAGCCAGCTAAGCCACTGGTCCATGCCTTCGCCGCTGGTGGCGGAGAGCAGGATGATGTCAATATCCGGGTTCACCTCGCGGGCGCAGGCCAGACACTTCTCCACGTCAAAGTTGAGATACGGCAGCAGGTCGATCTTGTTAAGCACCATCAGGCTGGCGGCGGCGAACATATGCGGATATTTCAGCGGTTTGTCTTCGCCTTCGGTGACCGACAGTACTGCCACTTTATGACGTTCGCCGAGGTCAAAGCTCGCCGGGCACACCAGGTTGCCGACATTTTCGATAAACAGGATCCCACGGTCATTCAGCGGCAGGCGCGGCGCGGCGTCGGCGATCATTTGCGCGTCGAGATGGCAGCCTTTGCCGGTGTTGACCTGAATAGCAGGTGTGCCGGTGGCGCGGATGCGCGCGGCGTCGTTCACCGTTTGCTGATCGCCTTCAATCACCGCGCAGGCGGTTTTCGCTTTCAGCCGCAGCAGGGTTTCCGTCAGCAGGGTAGTTTTGCCGGAGCCGGGGCTGGAGACCAGGTTCAGCACCAGCTGGTTTTTAGCGGCGAAGCGCGCGCGGTTGCGGGCGGCCAGACGGTTGTTTTTATCCAGCACGTCGATTTCCACTTCCAGCATCCGCCGCTGGCTCTGGCCCGGCGCGTGGGTACCCGCCTCGCCGTGACCGTAGTGCAGGTCGCCCACCGCCGAGCGGGTAGGGGAAAAGTTATCGGTTTTCACGCCGGTAATGTTCATCATCCGGCGCGGGGCGGGCGCGAAGGGGGCGCTGCGAAACGCCGAATGCGGGTTATGCTCATCGCCTTCTATATAAAGGTTGCCTTCACCGCAGCCGCAGGTTGTACACATAATCTTATTACTCCACTTCTAGTCGCTGAATCTGTAAGCCGTCATCCGCCACGATTTGCAGCCGGTCGCTCTGACACTGCGGGCAGCGGCGCACGTGCTGCGAGATGAGATGCACGTACTGCTGGCAGGTTTCACACCAGCATTCAGCCTGTTGTTCGGCGATATGCAGCTCGCAGCCTTCCGCCAGCGTGCCGCGGCACACCAGCTCAAAGCAGAAGGTCAGCGCGCTGGCCTCCACGCAGGAAAACGCCCCGACCTTCAGCCACACGCCGGTGACCCGACGCGCGCCGGCCTGCTGCGCCTGCTGTTCGATAATTTCCAGCGCCCGCTGGCTAAGGGTGATTTCGTGCATGGTGCCTCCGTATCGCGATGGCCCTTTAATGCAATAACGATGCCAGGTCACAAGTAATGTCACGAAAATGTCGATGACGCGCGTCAGACATCGTCATCGACATGTCTTTCTGCCGGCCGGTATTTAATAAATTATTTTAAAATCAACTAATTAAATATTGGCATGAAAAGTGCTTAACCGGTGAATCTCATACAACGGGGGATCCGGGATGACTATTTGGGAATTAAGTGAAAAGGCGGACTACATCGCCGATCGTCACCGCCAGCATCAGGAGCAGTGGCACACCTATTGCAACTCGCTGGTACAGGGAATAACCCTGTCGAAAGCGCGTCTGCATCACGCCATGAGCTGCGCGCCGGATAAAGAACTGTGCTTCGTACTGTTTGGCCATTTTCAGGTCTACGTCGCGCTGGCGGAAGGGTTTAACAGCCACACCATCGAGTATTACGTGGAAACCAAAAACGGCGACGACAGGCATCTGATCGCTCAGGCCACGCTGGGCGCGGATGGCACTATCGATGGCCGGATCAGCAACCGCGATCGCGAGCAGGTTCTCGAGCACTATCTGGCGACTATCGCCAGCGTTTACGACCGTCTCTACGAGGCTATCGAACAAGACCAGCCGGTGGATTTAAGCCACCTGACGCTGGCCCGTTAATCGTCAGGTGTCGACAAGTGTCGAAGCTGACACCTGCGCAACCTGTTTTCGTCAAAAATGACTTTCACCTGAGGATGACCCGGTGAACCGTTTTGTAATTGCTGACTCCACCGTCTGTATCGGCTGTCGCACCTGCGAAGCCGCCTGCGCTGAGACTCACCGCCAGCATGGCCTGCAAGCCATGCCCCGGCTGCATTTAATGCGCAATGAAAAAGAATCCGCGCCGCAGATGTGCCACCAATGTGAAGATGCGCCCTGCGCCGCCGTCTGCCCGGTTAACGCCATTAATCGCGTCGATGGCGCGGTGCAGCTCAATGAGAGCCTGTGCGTAAGCTGCAAGCTGTGCGGCATCGCCTGTCCGTTCGGCGCCATTGAGTTTTCCGGCAGCCGTCCGCTGGATATGCCGGCTAACGCCAATACCCCCCTGGCCCCCGCCGCGCCGCCGGCGCCGGCCCGCGTCAGCTCGCTGCTCGACTGGGTGCCGGGCGTGCGCGCCATCGCCGTCAAATGCGACCTATGCCACTTCGACGAGCAGGGCCCGGCGTGCGTTCGCACCTGCCCGACTAACGCGCTGCTGCTGGTGGATATCCGCGATATCGCCCAGGCCAGCAAGCGTAAGCGGCAGCTGACCTTTAATACCGATCTCGGCGATCTGTCGCTGTTCCAGGCGCAACAAGGGGACGTGAAATGAGTGTGATTTCCTTAGTGAATCAGGCGGTGGCCTGGTACGCCGCCAGCGCGGTGCTGGCGTTTCTGTTCGCCCTGCGCAAACCGCTGAGCGGGGCGATCGCCGGGATCGGCGGCGCGGTCGCCAGCGCGATGCTGGTGCTGGCGGGCGGAACGGCGCTGCTAATGCCGGAGCGCGTCAACGGCGGTATGCTGCAGATGCTGCACCTGACCCTGCGCGTGGGCGGCGTCAACGCGCTGTGGCTGTTGGCGATCGGCCTCTCGGCGCTGCCGATTTCGCTGTTCAATATCGCCTGGCATCGCCATCCGCAGGTCAAAGCGAACGGCCTGCTGGTGAACCTGTTGCTGGCCGCTGCGACCTGCGCGGTGGTGGTGACGAACTTCGGCGCGCTGGTGGTGATGGCGGAGATTATGGCGCTCTGCGCCGCGTTTCTTACCGGCTGCGCGCAGTCCGGCAAGCTGTGGTTTGCGCTGGGGCGTCTGGGTACGCTGCTGATGGCGTGGAGCTGCTGGCTGGTCTGGTCGTCCTACGGCACCCTTGAGCTGGCGCAGATTACCCAACAGGCGATGGCGGCGCCGCAGAACGCGCTGCTGTGGCTGCCGGGCCTGGTTGGTTTTGCGCTGCTGGCTGGGGTCATTCCGCTGCACGGCTGGGCGCCGCAGGCTCACGCCGGCGCCAGCGCGCCAGCCGCCGCGCTGTTTTCCACGGTGGTGATGAAAGTCGGTCTCTACGGCATCCTGACGGTGTCGCTGGCCGGTAGCGTACCGCCGCTGTGGTGGGGGGTAATGCTGCTGGTGCTGGGCATGATCACCGCCTTCGTCGGCGGACTGTACGCCCTGATGGAGCACAATATTCAGCGCCTGCTGGCGTACCACACCCTGGAAAACATCGGCATTATCCTGCTCGGCCTCGGGGCGTTCGTCACCGGCGTGGCGACCCATAACCCGACCCTGATGGTGCTGGGTTTTATCGGCGGCATGTATCACCTGATCAACCATAGCCTGTTAAAAACCACCCTGTTCCTCGGCGCGGGGGCGGTGTGGTTCCGTACCGGTCATCGCGATATCGAGAAGCTCGGCGGCATCGGCAAGAAAATGCCGCTGATTTCGCTCTCCATGCTGGTGGGCCTGATGGCGATGGCCGCGCTACCGCCGCTGAACGGCTTCGCCGGGGAGTGGGTGATCTATCAGTCCTTCTTCAAGCTGAGCACCGGCGACGCGTTTGTTGGTCGTCTGCTCGGACCGCTGCTGGCGGTGGGCCTGGCGATTACCGGCGCCCTCGCGGTGATGTGTATGGCGAAAGTCTACGGCGTCACCTTCCTCGGCGCGCCGCGTAGCAAAGAGGCGGAAAACGCCACCTGCGCGCCGGGGCTGATGACCTTTAGCGTGGTGCTGGCCGCCGTCTGCTGCGTGATTGGCGGGGTTGCCGCGCCGTGGCTGCTGCCGCTGGTGAGCGGGGCGTTTCCGGTGCAGGCGGAGGTCTCCAGCGTGGTGTCTCAGCCGCTGATCGCCATTCTGCTGATCGCCTGCCCGCTGCTGCCGCTGCTGCTGATGATCTTCTTTAAGGGCGATCGCCTGCCGGCGCGCTCCCGCGGCGCGGCCTGGGTCTGCGGCTACGACCATGAGAAATCCATGGTGGTGACCGCCCACGGTTTCGCCATGCCGGTGAAAGAAGCCTTTGCGCCGATCCTCAAGCTTCGCCACTGGCTGAATCCGGTGCGCCTGGTGCCCGGCTGGCAGAGCGCCTCCGCGCCTGCGCTGTTTCGCGGCGTGGCGCTGGTTGAGCTGGCGGTACTGGTGGTGATTGTGATTTCCCGAGGAGCCTGAGAATGAGCGTATTAATTGCATTGCTGCAGGCGCTGGTGCTGTTCGCCGCCGCGCCGCTGTTGTCCGGGGTGACCCGCGTCGCCCGCGCGCGTCTGCATAACCGCCGCGGTCCGGGCGTGCTGCAGGAGTACCGGGATATCGTGAAACTGCTGGGGCGCCAGAGCGTTGGCCCGGACGCCTCCGGCTGGGTCTTCCGCCTGACGCCGTACGTGATGGTCGGCGTGATGCTGACCATCGCCACCGCGCTGCCGGTGGTGACCGTTGATTCGCCGATGGCGGGGCTGGGCGACCTGATCACCCTGATCTACCTGTTCGCTATCGCCCGCTTCTTCTTCGCTATTTCCGGCCTTGATACCGGCAGCCCGTTTACCGCTATCGGTGCCAGCCGCGAAGCGATGCTCGGCGTGCTGGTGGAGCCTATCCTGCTGCTCGGCCTGTGGGTCGCGGCGCAGGTCGCCGGTTCCACCCATATCAGCAGCATCACCGACACCATTTACCACTGGCCTGTCGCCCGCACTCTTCCGCTAATTCTGGCGCTGTGCGCCTGCGCCTTCGCCACTTTTATCGAAATGGGCAAGCTGCCGTTCGACCTGGCGGAAGCGGAGCAGGAGCTTCAGGAAGGCCCGCTCTCGGAATACAGCGGCAGCGGCTTCGGCGTGCTGAAGTGGGGCATTAGCCTCAAACAGCTGGTGGTCCTGCAAATGTTCGTCGGCGTATTTATCCCGTGGGGACAGATGACCAGCTTTAGCGTCGGCGGTCTGCTGCTGGCGCTGGTGGTTGCCGTCATCAAGCTGGTGCTTGGCGTGCTGGTGATTGCGCTGTTCGAAAACAGCATGGCGCGTCTGCGCTTTTGCGCCACCTCCCGCGTCACCTGGGCCGGGTTTGGTTTTGCCTTTTTAGCCTTCGTCTCCTTGCTGGTGGCGTGATTTAAGAGAGTTTGAGCATGTCTGAAGAAAAAATCGGTCAACACTATCTCGCCGCGCTGCATCAGGCCTTTCCGGGCGTGGTGCTGGATGAAGCCTGGCAGACCAAAGACCAGTTGACGGTCACGGTAAAGGTCAACTACCTGCCGGAAGTGGTCGAGTTCCTGTACTACAAGCAGGGCGGCTGGCTGTCGGTGCTGTTCGGCAACGACGAACGCAAGCTCAACGGCCACTACGCCGTCTACTACGTGCTGTCGATGGAGCAGGGCACGAAGTGCTGGATCACCGTGCGCGTGGAAGTGGACGCCAATAAACCCGAGTATCCGTCGGTGACGCCGCGCGTGCCTGCCGCCGTGTGGGGCGAGCGCGAAGTGCGCGATATGTACGGTCTGATCCCGGTCGGTCTGCCGGACGAGCGCCGGCTGGTGCTGCCGGACGACTGGCCGGATGAACTCTATCCGCTGCGTAAAGACAGCATGGACTACCGCCAGCGTCCGGCGCCGACCACCGACGCGGAAACCTACGAGTTTATCAACGAGCTGGGCAGCAAGAAAAACAACGTGGTGCCGATTGGCCCGCTGCACGTTACCTCCGATGAACCGGGCCACTTCCGCCTGTTCGTTGACGGCGAAAATATTATCGATGCCGACTACCGCCTGTTCTACGTCCATCGCGGGATGGAAAAGCTGGCGGAAACCCGGATGGGCTACAACGAAGTCACCTTCCTGTCGGACCGCGTGTGCGGTATCTGCGGCTTCGTCCACAGCACCGCCTACACCACATCGGTGGAGAACGCGATGGGCATTGTGGTGCCGGAGCGCGCGCAAATGATCCGCGCCATTCTGCTGGAGGTGGAGCGCCTGCACTCGCACCTGCTGAACCTCGGCCTCGCCTGCCACTTTACCGGCTTCGACTCCGGGTTTATGCAATTCTTCCGCGTGCGCGAAACCTCGATGAAGATGGCGGAAATTCTTACCGGGGCGCGTAAAACCTACGGCCTGAACCTGATTGGCGGCATTCGTCGCGATCTGCTGAAAGAGGACATGATCCAGACCCGCCAGCTGGCGCAGCAGATGCGCCGCGACGTGCAGGAGCTGGTGGATATGCTGCTCAGCACGCCGAATATGGAGCAGCGTACCGTGGGTATTGGTCGTCTCGACCCACAAATCGCCCGCGACTTCAGCAACGTTGGCCCGATGGTGCGCGCCAGCGGCCACGCCCGTGATACCCGCGCCGACCACCCGTTTGTCGGCTACGGCCTGTTGCCGATGGAAGTGCACAGCGAGCAGGGCTGCGATGTCATCTCGCGCCTCAAGGTGCGCATCAACGAAGTTTACACCGCGCTGAACATGATCGACTTCGGCCTCGATAACCTGCCGGGCGGCCCGCTGATGGTGGAAGGCTTCACCTATATTCCGCACCGCTTCGCGCTCGGCTTCTCGGAAGCGCCGCGCGGGGATGATATCCACTGGAGCATGACCGGCGACAACCAGAAGCTGTACCGCTGGCGCTGCCGGGCGGCGACCTACGCCAACTGGCCGACCCTGCGCTATATGCTGCGCGGCAATACCGTCTCCGACGCGCCGCTGATTATCGGCAGCCTCGACCCGTGCTACTCCTGTACCGACCGCATGACCGTGGTCGACGTGCGCAAGAAGAAAAGCAAAGTGGTGCCATACAAAGAGCTGGAGCGCTACAGCATCGAGCGTAAGAACTCGCCGCTGAAATAAGGAATCGCCATGTTTACCTTTATTAAAAAAGTCATCAAAACCGGCACCGCGACGCACTCATACCCGCTGGAGCCGATGCCGGTGGATAAAAACTTCCGCGGCAAACCGGAGCATAATCCGCAGCAGTGCATCGGCTGCGCCGCCTGCGTTAACGCCTGCCCGTCGAACGCCCTGACGGTGGAGACCGATCTGGCCACCAATCAACTGGGGTGGCAGTTCAACCTCGGGCGCTGCATCTTCTGCGGACGCTGCGAAGAGGTCTGCCCGACGGCGGCGATTAGGCTCTCTCAGGAGTACGAGCTGGCGGTGTGGAAAAAAGAGGATTTCCTCCAGCAGTCGCGTTTTGCCATCTGCCACTGTCGGGTATGTGAACGACCGTTCGCCGTACAGAAAGAGATCGACTACGCCATCGCGCTGCTCAAACACAACGGCGACAGCCGCGCCGAGCTGCATCGCGAAAGTTTTGAGACCTGCCCGGAGTGTAAACGCCAGAAGTGCCTGGTGCCGTCCGACCGTATTGAACTGACTCGCCATATGAGAGAGGCCAGCTGATGAGCAATTTATTAGGCCCGCGCGATGAAAACGGCATTCCGGTGCCGATGACGGTGGATGAATCCATCGCCAGCATGAAGGCCTCGCTGCTGAAAAAAATTAAGCGTTCCGCCTACGTCTATCGGGTGGACTGCGGCGGCTGCAACGGCTGCGAAATCGAGATTTTCGCTACCCTGTCGCCGCTGTTCGACGCCGAGCGTTTTGGTATCAAAGTGGTGCCGTCGCCGCGTCACGCCGATATTCTGTTGTTTACCGGGGCGGTGACCCGGGCGATGCGTTCTCCCGCGCTGCGCGCGTGGCAGTCCGCGCCGGACCCGAAAATCTGTATCTCCTACGGCGCCTGCGGCAACAGCGGCGGCATTTTCCACGACCTCTACTGCGTGTGGGGCGGGACCGATAAAATCGTGCCGGTAGACGTCTATATTCCCGGCTGCCCGCCGACGCCTGCCGCGACGCTGTACGGCTTCGCGATGGCGCTGGGCCTGCTGGAGCAGAAAATCCACGCCCGTCTGCCGGGCGAGCAGGATGAACGGCCGACCGAGCTTCTGCACCCGGATATGGTACAGCCGCTGCGGGTGCGCATTGACCGCGAAGCGCGTCGCCTGGCGGGCTATCGCTATGGTCGCCAGATTGCCGACGACTATATGCGCCTGCTGGCGCAGGGCGATAGCCAGGTGGTGCGCTGGCTGGAGGCGGAAAAAGATCCGCGTCTGACCGAGATCGTCACCCATTTGAACCAGGTGGTCGAGGGAGCGCGTATCCGATGAGCGAGACGGTGGTGTTCAGTCAGCTGAGCCGTAAATTTATTGATGAGAACGACGCGACGCCTGACCAGGCGCAGCAGGTGGTCTATTACAGCCTGGCGATTGGCCACCACCTCGGCGTCATCGACTGCCTCGAGGCGGCGCTGAGCTGCCCGTGGCAGGCGTATCTGGCGTGGATTGCGACCCTCGAAGAGGGCAGCGTCGCACGGCGCAAAATGGAAGGCGTGCCGAAGTACGGCGAGATCGTGATCGATAGCAATCATGTGACGATGCTGGCCAACGCTTTTGATAAAGCGCAGGCCCGGCAGACCCCCGAGCAGCAGGCGTGGAGCAAAACCCTGCTCAGCATGCTGCATGATATTCACCAGGAAAGCGCCATCTACCTGATGGTGAGGAGACTCCGTGACTGACGTTTTACTCTGTGTTGGCAATAGCATGATGGGCGACGACGGCGCAGGCCCGCTGCTGGCGGAGATGTGCGCGGCTAATCCCGTCGGCGAGTGGGTGGTGATTGACGGCGGCAGCGCGCCGGAAAACGATATTGTTGCTATTCGCGAGCTGCGCCCTGAGCGCCTGCTGATCGTCGATGCCACCGATATGGGGCTGAATCCCGGCGAGATCCGCATCGTCGACCCGGATGATATTGCCGAGATGTTTATGATGACTACCCACAATATGCCGCTCAACTATCTGATCGATCAGCTAAAAGAGGATATCGGCGAGGTGATTTTCTTAGGCATTCAGCCGGATATCGTCGGCTTTTATTACCCAATGACCCAGCCGATTAAGGACGCGGTCGAGGTGGTGTACGCGCGGCTTGATGGCTGGCAGGGGCAGGGCGGTTTTGCGGCACTTGAAGCCGCAGAGGAGCCGGCGTTCCCCGGCTAAGCGCAGCGCAAGCCGGGAGTTTGGTCAGGGGGAGCAAGTTTACTTTTTTCCCCGGGTCGCGGCGTAAACGCCCTACTCGGGCTACGGCTACTCTCCGGGCTACCGGTCCGCGAGCGTTGATGAACCTGTAGCCCGGCTAAGCGCAGCGCGAGCCGGGGAAATTACCGTGTTGCAAGTGTTTGCCAGGCTGAGCATCCCTCAGTCCGCGGGGCACACTACGCCAAATCTTCCCCGTTGCTGGCAATCACCTTCTTATACCACCAGAACGACTTCTTACGTCTCCGCGCCAGCGTGCCGTGACCGGCGTCGTCGCGGTCGACGTAGACAAAGCCGTAGCGCTTGCTCATCTCGCCGGTGGAGGCGGACACCAGATCGATACAGCCCCAGCTGGTGTAGCCCATCACCGGAATGCCATCCGCGATGGCGTCGCCCATCGCCTTAATATGCTCGCGCAGATAGCTGATGCGGTAGTCGTCGTTAATCTCGCCGTTAGCGTCAATCTCATCCCGCGCGCCGAGACCGTTTTCCACAAGGAACAGCGGTTTCTGGTAGCGGTCATACATCATATTCATGGTGATGCGCAGGCCGAGCGGGTCGATGCCCCAGCCCCATTCGCTGGCCTGAATATGCGGGTTCTTCAGTGACTTAACAATATTGGCGGCGTTGGTGTTGCCGGCGTTCATCTCCGCCGACGCGCAGCGCGAAGCGTAGTAGCTGAAGGAGACGAAATCGACGGTATGGCGCAGGATTTCATCATCGCCCGCTTCTTTGGCGATGGTCACACCTTTCTCGCGGAATACCCGCGCCGCCCACACCGGATACGCGCCGCGCGCCTGGACATCGATAAAGAACAAGTTCTCGCGATCTTTCTCCAGCGCCATCCACACGTCTTCCGGCTTACAAGAGTAAGGGTAGAAATTGCCGCCCGCCAGCATACAGCCGACCTGATTTTGTGGATTCACCTCGTGGGCGATTTTGGTCGCTAAGGCGCTGGCGACCAGTTCATGATGGGCGGCCTGGTATTTCACCTGCTCCTGATTTTCCCCCTCTTCAAACACCAGACCGGCGCCGGAGAATGGGCTATGCAGCATAATGTTGATTTCATTGAAGGTAAGCCAGTACTTCACTAACCCATCAAAAGCTTCAAAACAGGTGCGGGCGTAGCGGGTGAAGAACTCCACCATTTTTCGATTGCGCCAGGAGCCGTATTCGGTAACCAGGTGCATCGGCACGTCGAAATGGCACAGCGTCACCAGCGGCTCGATATTATGCTTTTTACACTCCTCGAACAGCGAGCGATAAAAGGCGATCCCTTCCGGGTTCGGCTCTTGTTCATCACCTTTTGGAAACAGGCGGCTCCAGGCGATAGAGGTGCGGAAGACGCTAAAGCCCATCTCGGCCATCAGGGCGATATCTTCTTTATAACGATGATAAAAATCGATCGCCTCGTGGCTCGGGTAGAACTCATCGTCGCGCGGCGCGAAGCGTTTCTCCTGCCCCAGCTTGACCGCCAGGCGGTGCGCGCCGTGGGGAATCATATCGACGGTGGTCGGCCCTTTGCCGCCCTCCAGATATGCCCCTTCGGACTGGTTGGCGGCCAGTGCGCCGCCCCATAAAAATCCCTGTGGAAAAGTCGCCATGCATTACCTCGTTAATAAAATGGTGTTCAGGCGTGAGAAGCCTGGGCGCCGGCCTGACGCTGTCTGGCGTCGGCGGCGGCTTCTTCTTGCGGAATATCTTCAAAGCCGAGCATCAGCGTCAGGACAAACGACAGCACTACCGCCAGCGCCATGACGCCAAAGACCCAGACGATGGTCATCGGATTGGCCGGGTCGAAAAACTGGACGCTGGTAAACAGGCCCGGCGCCGCCATTGAGTGGCTGGCGAGCCCGGCAATGCCGGCCACCGCGCCGCAGATAAAGCCGCTGATCAGGCTGGCGATTAGCGGTCGCTTCAGCCGCACCGCCACGCCGTACAGCGCCGGTTCGGAAATCCCCGCCAGAATCGCGGAAGCCGCGGCAGCCAGCGCCGTCTGGCGCAGCTCCGGGTTTTTGGTTTTCCACGCCACCGCCAGCGATGAGCCGCCCAGCGACAGGTTGGCGCCGATTTCCGACGGCATCACCATGCCCTCTTTGCCGGTTTCGGCGATGGTCTGAATGATAGTCGGCGTGAAGACGCGGTGCATCCCGGTCATCACCAGCAGCGGCCACAGGGCGCCCATAATCGCCACCGACAGCCAGCCGAGGTAGCTGTGGATCGTATAGACCAGCGCGGAAATGGCGCTACCGATCCAGATGCCGAGCGGGCCAATCAGCAGAATCGACAGCGGGGCGGCAATCAGCACAATCAGCATCGGCTTGAGGAAGTTTTTCGTCACCGCCGGGGTGATACGGTCGACCCAGCGTTCGATATAAGAGAGGCACCATGTCATCACCAGCGCCGGGATCACGGTATAGGTGTATTTCACCGCCGTCACAGGAATAAAGGCGAACTCCACGTGCTCGCCCTGGGCGGCTTTGGCCATCAGCTCGATAAAGCTCGGGTGCACCAGCACCCCGGCAATCGCAATCGCCAGCGACATATTGGTTTTGAACTTCACCGCCGCGGAAGCCGCAACCATCAGCGGCAGGAAGAAGAACGCGCCGTCGCCGATAACCGTCAGAATAGTCAGCGTTGGCGCGCCTTTGGGCAGCGCGCCGGTCATCTCTAAGATCATCGCCAGCAGCTTGACCATCGATCCGCCGATAATTGCCGGGATCAGCGGCGACATAGTGCCGATCAGCGCATCGAGGATCCCGGCACCGATGCGCTTCAGGGTGATCGGCGGTTTTCCCTGCGGTTCGGCAGGGCGCAGTTCTCCCGGCAGCAGGGCGACCACCTCGCGGTAGGCCTGGGAGACGGTATTGCCGATGATGACCTGGCACTGGTTATCGCTACGCACGACGCCGAGTACGCCTTTTAGCCCTTTGAGGGTGGCGCTGTCGACCCGCTCGTTGTCTTTGACCACAAAACGCAGGCGGGTCATGCAGTGGGTGACGGCGGCCACGTTATCTGCGCCGCCAATTGCCGCCACAATCTGCTGCGCCAGAGCTGCATAATTTTTAGACATCGGATTTTATCCTGTTTATCAATGGGATACTGGCTTGTCACCGCGCCGGAAAGCGGAGCGGCATCATGCATACATAGGAAACCGGTTCCACAAAATCATGATTAGTTTCATGAATGCATACAAGAAATAAAAAAATAAGATCTCGATTTTGTGATTTTGATCGCTGTGTGCGCATCAGCGCGGGAGACGCACAAATGCTGAAAAAGCGCAGCGCGTGCAGTACACTGCGGGCAACATTGGCAACAGGAATAACCACATGGCAACGATGCTGGAGGTAGCGAAGCGCGCGGGGGTGTCGAAGGCCACCGTTTCGCGGGTGCTGTCGGGGAACGGCTATGTCAGCCAGGAGACCAAAGATCGCGTCTTCCAGGCGGTGGCCGAAAGCGGTTACCGGCCGAATCTGCTGGCGCGCAACCTGGCGACGAAAAAGACGCAGACCCTCGGGCTGGTGGTGACCAACACCCTTTATCACGGCGTCTATTTCAGCGAACTGCTTTACCACGTGGCGCGGATGACCGAAGACAAAGGGCGGCAGCTGATCCTCGCCGACGGCAAGCACAGCGCGGAGGAGGAGCGCGAGGCGATTCAGTATCTGCTCGATCTGCGCTGCGATGCGATTATTATCTATCCACGCTTTCTCAGCGTTGATGAGATGGATGAGATTATCGAAAATCATGAGCGGCCGATTATGGTGCTCAACCGCCGCCTGCGCCGCAACGCCAGCCACTGCGTCTGGTCCGATCAAAAAGCCTCGGCGATGATGGCGGTGGAAAAGCTTATCGCGCTGGGTCATCGGCAAATCGCGTTTATTACCGGTTCGCTGGATTCGCCAACCGGCGTCGAGCGTCTCTCGGGTTATAAAGACGCGCTGGCCCGCCACGGCATTACGCCGAATAACGATCTGATCGTCGAAGGGCGCTGGTCGCCGGAAACCGGCGCGGCGGGAGTCGAGACGCTGCGCCAGCGCCGCGTCGGCTACAGCGCGCTGGTGGCGAGCAACGACGATATGGCGGTTGGCGCGATGAAACAGCTGCATCAGCTCGGCGTTAAGGTGCCGGAGCAGGTTTCGGTGGTGGGCTTTGACGATATCGCGCTGGCGCCGTTTATGGTGCCGGCGCTCTCCAGCGTCAAAGTCCCGGTGACGGAGATGATCAAAGAGAGCATCAACCGGCTGATCTTTATGCTCGACGGCGGCGATTTTAAATTTCAGCAAACCTTTTCCGGCGAGCTGATTGAACGCGACTCAATGGTCCCCGGCCCGCACGCCTGACGTCGTCAGCTGTCATCGTCACAACTGACGATGACAGTCTCTCCCGTATTTATCTCCTTTAATATCAGTATTATAAAAATTGGAACGCATTATGCATACTCCGGCGCGTAACCTTCTTATAGCTGGAGAAATGGATGAACCGTTTCATTATCGCCGACGCGAGCAAATGCATCGGCTGCCGCACCTGTGAAGTGGCCTGCGTGGTCTCTCATCAGGAAAATCAGGACTGCGCCGCGCTGACGCCAAAAACCTTTTTACCGCGTATTCACGTGATCAAAGGCGTCAACGTGTCGACGGCCACCGCCTGTCGTCAGTGCGAGGACGCCCCGTGCGCCAACGTCTGCCCGAACGGCGCTATCAGCCGCGACCAGGGCTTCGTCCACGTGATGCAGGAGCGCTGCATCGGCTGCAAAACCTGCGTGGTGGCCTGTCCGTACGGCGCCATGGAAGTGGTGGTGCGCCCGGTTATTCGCCACAGCGGCGCGGGGCTGAACGTGATAGCGGAAAAAGCCGAAGCCAACAAATGCGACCTGTGCTATCACCGTGAGGAAGGCCCGGCCTGTATGGACGCCTGTCCGACCCACGCGCTGATTTGCGTCGACCGCAACAGGCTCGAACAGATGAATATCGAAAAACGCCGCCGCACCGCGCTGGCCTGGTAATCCGGCCGCGCAATGAACGGGGTGCAAATCCGCATTCGCGGTAAAGTGCAGGGGGTGGGATTCCGCCCCTTCGTCTGGCAGCTGGCGCAGCAGCTGGGGCTGCGCGGCGACGTGTGTAACGACGGCGACGGCGTACTGGTGCGCCTTGTCGGCGATGATGCGGCCTTTCTCAGCGCGTTAACCCAGCGTTGCCCACCGCTGGCGCGTATCGACAGCGCGGCGGCCGCGTCATTCGTCTGGGCCGCCGAGCCGCCGGGCTTTACCATTCGCCAAAGCGGAGCCGGAAGCATGCGCACGCAGATTGTGCCCGATGCCGCTACCTGCCCGGCATGCCTGGCTGAGATGAACAACCCGCGAGAACGCCGCTACCGCTATCCGTTTATCAACTGCACCCACTGCGGGCCGCGCTTTACCATTATTCGCGCTATGCCCTACGACCGCCCACTGACCTCTATGTTGCCGTTTCCTCTTTGCTCCGCCTGTGCGACGGAATATGGCGATCCTGCCGATCGCCGCTTTCACGCGCAGCCGGTAGCCTGCGCCGAGTGCGGCCCGCAGCTGGAATGGCGCGGCCCGCAGGGGCATTTATTTGGCGAGGCGGCTCTTGAAGCGGCGACGGCTCGCCTGCTGGCGGGCGATATTGTGGCGGTGAAGGGGTTGGGCGGTTTCCATCTGCTGTGCGATGCCGGAAACCCTGAGGCCGTCGCGAAGCTGCGGGCGCGCAAGCATCGCCCGGCGAAACCGCTGGCGGTGATGCTGGCGACAACGGCGGGGCTCAGCAAACCGGCGCTGACGCTGCTGACCTCTCCCGCCGCGCCGATCGTGTTGCTGGAGAAAACGCAGGTGGCCGGCCTGTGCGACCAGATTGCGCCAGGGCTTGCGGAAGTAGGGGGGATGCTGCCATCTAATCCACTGCAGCATTTACTTTCGCAGGCGCTGGCGCGCCCATTAGTGATGACCTCCGGCAACCTCAGCGGCCGCCCGCCGGCGTTAACCAACGCCGGGGCGCTGGCGGATTTAGCCGGAATTGCCGACGGTTTTCTGCTGCATAATCGCGAGATTGTGCAGCGGATGGACGATTCCGTGGTGCGGCAAAGCGGCGAGATGCTGCGCCGCGCCCGCGGCTACGTGCCGGACGCGCTGGCGCTGCCGCCGGGTTTCCACGACGTACCGCCGCTGCTGGCTCTCGGCGCGGATATGAAAAATACATTCTGCCTGCTGCGCGGCGATGAAGCGGTGCTCAGCCAGCATTTTGGCGATCTCGACGAGGAGGGCGTCGAGGCGCAGTGGCGGCAAGCGCTGCGTCTGATGCAGGAGATTTACGCTTTTACCCCGCAGCGGGTGGTTGCCGACGCCCATCCCGGCTACCGCGCTTCGCGGTGGGCGGCGTCGCTGGCGCTGCCGGTGGAGCGCGTGTTGCATCATCATGCCCACGCTGCCGCCTGCCTGGCCGAGCACCGCTGGCCGCTGGAGGGCGGCGACGTGATTGCCCTGACGCTCGACGGTATCGGGATGGGGGAAAACGGTGAGCTGTGGGGCGGCGAGTGCCTGCGGGTCAACTATCGCGAGTGCGAGCATCTCGGCGGTCTGCCGGCGGTGGCGCTGCCGGGCGGCGACCTCGCGGCGCGTCAGCCGTGGCGCAATCTGCTCGCCCACTGCCTGGCGTTCGTCCCTGAATGGCAGAATTATGCCGACACCGCCGCACTACGCCAGCAAAGCTGGCCGCTGCTGGCGCGGGCAATCGAGCGCGGTATTAATGCGCCGCAGGCATCGTCGTGCGGGCGTCTGTTTGACGCCGTCGCCTGCGCGTTGGGCTGCGCCCCGCTCACCCTGAGCTATGAAGGGGAAGCGGCGTGCCGTCTGGAAGCGCTGGCGGCGACCTGCGAAGGGATTGATCATCCGGCGATGCTGCCGTGGCGCGATGGAAAACTGGATCTGGCGACGTTCTGGCAGCGGTGGCTGAGCTGGCAGGCGAGCCCGGCGCAAAAAGCCTGGGCCTTTCATGATGCGCTGGCCCGCGGGCTGGCGGCCATGATGCGCGATTGCGCGAACGCACGGAATATTCACACGCTGGCCTTCGGCGGCGGGGTACTGCACAACCGCCTGCTGACGGCGCGATTGACCTTTTATCTGGCCGATTTTACTCTGCTCTTTCCGCAGCAGCTGCCCGCAGGCGATGGCGCGATTGCCCTCGGTCAGGCGGTTATCGCTGCGGCCCGCCTGCAGGCTTAAAGGACACCGATATGATAGTGACGATTTTGCGTCAGCAGCCGCGCGCAGCGGCGCTGGTGCTGGCATTGATTGCCGCCAATTTGCTGGCCTGGGGCTGGGCATCTGCGGCGTTCGGCGGTAGCGGCGCGCTGATGGCCGCCAGCCTGCTGGCCTGGGGTTACGGTCTGCGCCACGCGGTGGACGCCGACCATATCGCGGCGATCGACAACGTGACCCGCAAAATGATGCAGCAGGGGAAGCGACCTTTTGCCGTTGGCGCGTGGTTCTCGCTGGGTCATTCGTCGATTGTGGTGCTGGCGTCGGCGGCGATTGCCGCGACCGCCACCGCGTTTGGTCAGCAGATGAGCTGGTTTCACGAGACCGGCAGCGTTATCGGTACCGCCGTATCGGCGCTGTTCCTGCTGGTGATGGCCTTTATCAACCTGGTTATTTTGCGCAGCGTCTGGCGCAGCTTTCGGGCGTGGAAGCAGGGCGAAAAGGTGAGCGATGAGGTCATGACCGGCGGCGGCATGATGAGCTGGCTGTTCGGTAAAACCTTCCGCCTGATTAGCCGCAGCTGGCAGATGTATCTGGTGGGCTTTCTGTTTGGCCTCGGCTTTGATACGGCGACGGAAATCGGCGTGCTGGGGATTTCGGCGGCCAGCGCGTCGAGCGGGATGTCGATTTGGTCGATTATGATTTTTCCGGCGCTGTTCGCAAGCGGGATGGCGCTGGTGGATACGCTCGACAACGTGCTGATGGTCGGCGCCTACGGCTGGGCGTTCAGTAAGCCGCAGCGTAAGCTCTATTACAATATGACCATTACCGGCACCTCGGTGGTGGTGGCGCTGTTTATCGGCGGTCTGGAAGCGCTGGGGCTGTTGATGGATAAGTTCTCCCTCAGCGGAGGCGTCTGGCGCTGGGTCGGCGCATTGAACGACCATCTCGGCGACGCCGGTTTTGTGGTGGTCGGGCTGTTCGTGGCCTGCTGGGTGCTGTCGGTGCTCAACTACCGCTGGCGCGGATACGATAACCTGGCGCGGTAGGTTGGGCATTTCCCCGGCTCGCGCTACGCTTAGCCGGGCTACCAAACCCGAGCGCCTTGCCGTTGGGTAGCCCGGGTTAGGCGTTTACGCCGCGACCCGGGAATAACGTCATATTCTCCCGGTTAACTCACCAGCTGTTTGAGCAGGGCAAAAGCATCTTTCATGCGATCCTCGCTGACCACAAAAGCGCGCAGCTGGTTTTCGGCGTCAACGCCTTTCGCGACCAGGCCGTCTTTGGCGGCAACGATATTCCACGTCAGATCCTCGCGTCGGGTATCGCCCGCCAGGTGCAGCGGTAAATCCGGCGTTTTAACCTTCACCAGCATCGGCGGCAGCTTCAGTTCCCCCTGCTGAGCCAGCAGATTTTTACCCAGGCACATGGCGCTCAGCAGAATCGGCTGCAGAAAAGGCAGGACCATACCGTTGATTTCCGCGCAATCGCCGAGGGCGTAAATCGCCGGATGGCTGGTTTGCAGCTGGCTGTTCACTACCACGCCGCGGTGAGTTTTCAGACCCGCATGCCGCGCCAGCGCCGTTTCCGGGCGTAAACCGGCGGCGGCGACCACCGCATCCACCGTCACCGTACGCTGGCGGTCAAGAGTGACGCGAATCCCGTCGGCGCTCTGCGCCAGGCTTTCCAGCTGGGACTTCAGCATCAGATGCACGCCCATGTCGGTCAGACGATGCTGCAGTCGGCTGCTGGCCTCGGGCGGCATCAGGGCCGACAGTACGCTGGCGGAGTTATCCACCACCGTCACCGCTTTGCCGGCGCGGCAGAAATCCATCGCCAGCTCGCAGCCAATCAGCCCGCCGCCGACGATCAGCACTCTTTTTGCATCGCGCAGCTGGCTTTGCGCCGCACCGTATTCCCGCTGGCTGTTGAGGGTCAGCATCAGCTCGCGGCCCGGCACCGGTGGGATAAACGGCGTTGCGCCGGTGGCCAGCACCAGTTTGTCATAGCGCCACTCGCGGTCCTGGCTCTTCACAACCTGATTATCGGCGTCGATATCGCTGACCCAGGTATGCGGAAACAGGCGCAGATTGTACTGCTCGGCAAACTCGCCCGCCGTTTGCAGGGTCAGGTCGTCGGCGTTCTGCCCGCGGCTGACCACATGGCTGAGATCCGGTTTGTTGTACTCATCCATGCTGTCGGCGGCGATCAGGGTCAGCGGGATATTCGGGTCCTGCTTGCGAATATTTTTCACCAGCTGACGGGCCGCGAAGCCCGAGCCGATGATGACGATGCCATCACTCATTTTGCCTCCGATGCCAGAACGTCAAACACATCTTTACCCAGCGAACACTCAGGGCAGAGGAAGTTATCCGGGACTTCGCTCCACGGCGTACCCGGCTGGACGTCCTGGTTCGGTTCGCCCTGTTCGGGGTCGTAAATCCACTGGCAAACGCTGCACTGCATTTTCGGGCCGAGATCGGCTGCCGCTGGCGCGGCGCAAGGCGTTGCCACAGGCGTGGCGTGTTTAGCCGGGCTCGCCGGCAGCGGGGAGAGGGCCCACTGGCGGGCGATTTCGCGGCCGTGCTCGCGGCACACTTCCAGCGCGTCGAGATCCGGGCGCCATTTGGCCTTCAGGCTCAGGGACATTTCAAAGCCCGCATCCTGTAAACGCGTGGACAGGCGGTCAACCGCACCGCCGCTCCAGCCGTGGGAGCCAAAGGCGCTGGCGCGCTTGTTACGGAAACGCAGGCCGGTCATCTCCTCCACCAGCCCGGCGATTTTCGGCATCATCACGTTATTCATGGTTGAGGTGCCGACCAGCACGCCCTTCGAGCGGAACACGTTAGTCAGGATTTCATTTTTATCGCTGCGGGCGACATTGAAAATTTTCACCGCCACGCGCGGATCCACGTCGGTAATGCCCTGGGCTATCGCGTCAGCCATCATGCGGGTGTTGTTGGACATGGTGTCGTAGAAAATGGTGATGCGGTCTTCCTGATAATCCGCCGCCCACTCGAGATATTTTTCGACGATCTGCGTCGGGTTATCGCGCCAGACCACGCCATGGGAGGTCGCAATCATATCCACCGGCAGATTAAAGCCGAGGATTTCGGTAATTTTCGGCGTCACCAGGCGGCTGAACGGAGTCAGAATGTTGGCATAGTAGCGCTGGCACTGCTCATAAAGTTCAATCTGATCAACTTCATCATTAAACAGATGCTCATCGCAGTAGTGCTGGCCGAAGGCGTCATTGCTGAACAGCACCGCGTCGCCGGTCATATAGGTCATCATGCTATCCGGCCAGTGCAACATCGGGGTTTCCACGAAAATCAGCTGTTTGCCGTTGCCGATATCCAGGCTGTCGCCGGTTTTCACCACCTTAAAATTCCACTCCGGGTGATGATGGTGTCCGTTGATAGAGTCGATGGCGTTGGCGGTACAGTAAATCGGGGTGTCCGGGATCTGCGTCATCAGTTCGGTCAGCGCGCCGGCATGGTCCTCTTCCGCATGGTTAATAATGATGTAATCGATATCGGCGAGATCGATTTCGCCGCGCAGGTTCTGCACGAATTCGCGGCTGAATTTATGATCGACGGTATCGATCAGCACATTTTTTTCTTCGCGGAGGAGATAGCTGTTGTAGCTGCTGCCGCGCAGCGTTTTGTATTCCGTCCCGTGGAAATCACGCACTTCCCAGTCGCGCTGGCCAACCCAATGAATGTTATTTTTAACCAGAATAGACATAGCAACCTCAATTAATTCAGCAGTGTTCAAATAAGATGTTTTGCTTATATCAAGTTGCGTGCCAAATTTTTAACTAATTGAATTTAAAGTTTTTTATGTTTTTTGTTAAATCTGTTGATGTCAAAATGACAATGGTTAAAATAGTCGATATGACTATGTGGGTTGTCAGAATGACTATGAGGCGACAATGAGTTTCTCCGTCGAGGCCCTGGCGAAAATAGCCATTGATTTACAAAGCGATCTCGGCCACGCCGACCGTTTTTCGCGGCTGATTACCACCCTGCGGCAGATACTTGGCTGTGATGCTTCGGCGCTGCTGCGCTACGAAGCGCACCAGTTTGTGCCGCTGGCGATTGATGGCCTGGCCCAGGACGTGCTTGGCAGGCGCTTTGCCCTTGAAGGCCACCCGCGGCTGGAGGCGATTGCCCGCGCGGGGGACGTGGTGCGTTTCCCGGCGGACAGCGATCTACCGGACCCTTACGATGGCCTGATCCCCGGTCAGGAGAGCCTGAAGGTACACGCCTGCGTCGGCCTGCCGCTGTTTGCCGGGCAAACCCTGATTGGCGCGCTCACCCTCGACGGCATGGATGCGGACCGTTTTGACAGCTTCAGCGACGAGGAGCTGCGCCTGATTGCTGCCCTGGTGGCCGGGGCGCTCAATAACGCGCTGCTGATCGCCCGGCTGGAGAACCAAAACGTGCTGCCGGAGCAGGCTATCGTTTACCCGCCGGCCGAACGTCAGGAGATCATTGGCCTGTCGGCGCCGATGCTGCAGCTCAAGAAGGAGATCGACATCGTCGCGGCTTCCGACTTAAACGTGCTGATTAGCGGCGAGACCGGCACCGGCAAAGAGCTGGTGGCGAAAGCGGTACATCAGGGATCGCCACGAGCGGCCAATCCGCTGGTCTATCTCAACTGCGCGGCCCTGCCGGAGAGCGTGGCGGAGAGCGAGCTGTTTGGCCACGTCAAAGGGGCGTTTACCGGGGCGATCAGCAACCGCAGCGGCAAATTTGAAATGGCGGACAACGGGACGCTGTTCCTCGATGAAATCGGCGAGCTTTCGCTGGCGCTGCAGGCCAAGCTGCTGCGGGTGCTGCAGTATGGCGATATTCAGCGCGTCGGCGACGATCGCAGCCTGCGGGTTGATGTGCGGGTGCTGGCGGCCACCAACCGCGACCTGCGTCAGGAGGTAGTGGAGGGGCGTTTTCGCGCCGACCTGTATCATCGTCTGAGCGTGTTTCCGCTGTCGGTTCCGGCGCTGCGCGAACGGGAAAATGACGTGGTGCTGCTGGCTGGTTATTTCTGCGAACAGTGTCGTTTACGCATGGGGCTGGCGCAGGTGATTTTAAGCGAGGCGACGCGGGCCAGACTGCTGGCCTGGCCATGGCCGGGCAACGTGCGCGAGCTGGAGCACGCTATTCATCGGGCGGTGGTGCTGGCGCGGGCGACGCAGGCGGGTAATGACATCGCGCTGGAGCCGCAGCACTTTCAACTGGCCGGGGAAGCGCCGGTCTTGCCGAGCGTCAGTCCGCATCCGGCGGCGGAAGCGGTGAGCCTGCGCGAGGCGACGGAGGCGTTCCAGCGCGAAGCGATAGCCAGCGCGCTGGCGGCTAATGGCCGCAGCTGGGCCGGCGCCGCCCGCGCGCTGGGGCTCGATGTCGCCAACCTGCACCGGCTGGCGAAGCGTCTGGGGCTTAAAGGATCCCGGCCTGATAAAAATTCTGCAGGTTAATCGCGCCGACCAGTTGGCCGTTTTCATCCACCACCGGAGCGGCGCTGATTTTGTGCTTCATCAGGCGCTCTTTGGCTTCTATCGCGCGGCTTTCCGCCTGCAGAGTAACGCCGTTGCGGGTCATCGCCTGGCTGACGATATCCTGTAAGCTGCCGCCGCCCACCAGCCAGCGGCGCAGGTCGCCGTCGGTAAACACGCCCTGCACGTGATTACGTTCATCGCAGACTGCCACCAACCCCAGGCCGGTGCGGCTGAGTTCGAGCATCGCGTCCATCACGCTGGTGTCGTTGGCGACGCGCGGCACGTCGCCGTCGCGGCGCATCAGATGGTGAACTTTGTTCAGCAGCCGCGCGCCCAGCGCGCCGGCCGGGTGCGAACGGGCGAAATCTTCTTCGTTAAAGCCGCGGGCCTGCATCACCGCCATGGCCAGCGCGTCGCCGAGCATCAGGGTATTGACGGTACTGGAGGTCGGCGCGAGGTGCATCGGACAGGCTTCACGCTCTACGGCAATATCAAGCACCGCTTTAGCCGCCAGCGCCAGCGGCGAAGTGGATTTACCGGTCATCGCCAGCAGCGGAATGGATTTTTCCTCCAGGCGCGGGACGATAAGATCCAGCTCTTTGGCGCTGCCGGAGTAGGAGATAAACAGCATCACGTCGCGGCTGTCGAGCATTCCGAGATCGCCGTGCAGCGCTTCCGCCGGGTGGACGAAAAATGCCGGGGTGCCGGTGCTGGCGAAGGTGGCGGCCAGCTTTTTACCGATATGGCCCGATTTGCCGATACCGGAGACCACCAGTTTGCCCTCGCAGTGGATGATGGTTTCCGCTGCGCGGATGAAGTCGTCGCCCAGGCGTTCAGGCAGGCGGCTCGCCTCCTGAAGCTCCAGCATTAGGGTCTGGCGTCCGGCTTCTAACAGAAAGTTACTCATGATGTTCTCCAGTAATAATGACTTCGATGCCTTTGTCTTCCAGCGCCCGCTTAAATTCCGGGCTGATATCGGCATCGGTAATCAGTTTGTCCACGCTCTCGAGGCCGCAGACGATATTGGGACTTTTGCGGCCAAACTTTGACGAGTCAGCCATCAGGATAACTTCGCGGGCGGCATTGCACATCGCTTTGCTAACCGTATAAACCTCATTAAAGGTGGTGACGCCGGCGATTAAATCAATGCCGTCGGTGCCCATAAACAGGCGGTCGAAGCTGAATTGTTCGAAGGCATTTTCCGCCAGTTGGCCGTGAAAAGAGGCCGATTTTTTGCGAAACGTGCCGCCCGGCATCAGGATGGTTTGTTCATTATCCAGTTCGGAGAGGGCGTTGACGATATGCAGGCTGTTGGTCATCACGGTGATGTTGTTGAAGCGGCTGAGCATCGGCACCATTTGCAGCACCGTACTGCCGGCATCAAGAATGATCGAGTCGCCATCGTGAATAAAGCTGACCGCGGCTTCGGCAATCCGCTCTTTTTTATGGGTGTTGATCAGCGTTTTGTGGTCGATGGGCGGATCGGCCTCGTCTTTATTTAACACCACGCCGCCGTAAGTGCGGATAACGGTACCGGCATTCTCAAGGATCACCAGATCCTTACGGATGGTGGTGCCGGTGGTGTCGAAGTGTTGCGCCAGCTCTTCGACCGAGCATTTACCCTGCGTTTGCAGGTGCTCGAGAATGGCTGCCTGGCGCTGACGTGGTTTCATAGGCGTTGTATCCTGCGTTTAAAGTTTCGAAATGATAATTTCGCAAGATATTAACGTTCACAACGAAATTATCCATGTTTCGGATTAAGCGCTAATGATAGTGCATTCTGACAGAGCGGATCATTGGGAAAGATCACATCAGGCTGCAATTCCTTGAGATGCTTACCGGTGAGGGCGGGAATTTTTTGCGGCCTGGCGAAGACGGTGAGGCCTTTCATTAACAGCGTATCGCAGATGCGGTCGTCTTCGTCGACGGCAATGGCGACGACGACCCGCGGCTTGAACCGCCCCGAGGAACGGCCCACGCCGACGCGGCCCTGCTGGCACAACCGGTCGAACGCGCGATTGAACTGCCGGATTTGCCAGCCGCCAAAGGCGAGCTGGGTTATCCAGGCGATGGCGGCGACGGTGATAAGTACGGTAACCATAAAAGTCTCCATAAAGTGTGGTGTAGGGAAGACCCGGGTCGCGGCGCGTGCGCCTTACCCGGGCTACGGACCGGCGCGGGTTGCCGGTTTTGTAGCCCGGGTAAGCGCAGCGCAATCCGGGAATCCTGTTTTAAAACATCACCTGCCCGCCGGTGACGTTAATGGACTGGCCGGTGCAGTACGAAGCCTGCGGACTGGCATAAAACATCAACACGTTAAGTACGTCCTGGTAATCGCAGCCGCGCTTCAGCGGGACTTTGTCGATGTAATACTGCTCGACCTGCTCCTCCGGGATCCCCAGCTTGGTGGCGTACTGCGGCAGGAGAGACTGGAACATCGGCGACTTCAGCAGGTTGCCGAGCATCAGGGAGTGCACGGTAATCCCGTACTCCGCGAGGTCCAGCGCCAGCGACTGCGTCAGCCCCACGCCGCCGAACTTCGCCGCGCTATAGCCGGAGTTATGCTTGCTGCCCACTTTGCCGGATTTAGAGTTGATCTGAATAATGCGTCCTTTAATGCCGTCGCGGATCATCAGGCGGGAAAACTCGCGGGCGCAAAGGAAGTAGCCCACCAGATTCACCTGCAGCGAGCGGTCGAAATCCCCCAGTGCGAAATCGCTGATAAACGCCGCTTTAGCGATCCCGGCGCTATAGACCAGCAGGTCGACGCGGGAAAAAATGTCGTCCACCCCGCGGGCGAGGGCGACGACGCTGGCTTCGCTGGTGGCGTCCGCGCCGAAGCCCCACGCCGTTCCTTCGCCATATTCCGCGTTAATTGACTGCGCGACGCGGGACGCTTTATCGCTTTGAATATCGACCACCGCCACGCGATAGCCTTCCGCGGCAAGCCCGCGACACAGAAACTCCCCTAAGGTTTGTCCCCCACCGATGACAACAGCAACCTGATTCATACTTTTCTCCTTACAGCTTAAGCAACAAATTTCAGTACGCAGCCGGCGGCGATGCCTTCCGGCACCGGGCCAGCCACGTGTACGGTTCCGGGGAATTCCGCTTCGCGGTGACCGTCAAAGCGCAGCGTGATATGGCCCAGCTCGCGCAGGTTCTGCTCGGCGACGTCGCCGACGGCGGTGACCGGGTAGCGCATCTCGCCAAGCTGCAGCTCCGCACCCGGCACCAGCGCGCCGGACAGCTCGCCGTGGTTGTGAATAAAGCAGTACTCTTCGATATCGGCCGGGGCGCCTTCGCGGAAGGTGATCAGCATCTGCTCGTCCAGCGCCATCGCCGCGCTGGCGCCGATATGGGTAATGGTGGTCTGGTAAATCACGGTCATCTTCAGGAACCTCTTATTGGTAAATAAATCCGGAAACGAACCAGGCGATCAGCACCGTTGGCGCGCCGGTCAGGAAGCGGCTCACCAGTACCGACGGTACGCCGACGCGCACGGTGTCCTGGCGCGCTTCCGCCAGCGATAGGCCAACCGGGATAAAGTCGCAGGCGGCCTGGGCGTTAATGGCGAACAGCGCGGGCAGAGCGAGGTGCGGCGGAATATTACCAAGGCCAATCTGTACGCCAATCAGCACGCCGATGACCTGGGCGATGACCGCGCCGGGGCCGAGAAACGGCGACAGCAGCGGGAAAGAGCAGATCAGCGCCAGGGTGACGAGGCCCAGCGGATGGCTGGCGAGCGGCGCCAGGCCGTGGGCAATCCAGTCGCCGATGCCGGAGGCCATGATGATGCCGATCAGCGCCGCGACGAAGGCCATAAACGGCAGAATGGTTTTCAGCACCGTATCGATGGTGTCGCGACCGGCCTGGAACAGCACCGCCACGACCGAACCCATCCCCATTCCAACTTTGGCCAGCAGGCCGTCGCTCTGCTCGGTTATTTTCTTGCTGGTGTCATAGTCGCGGGCCGCCGGCTGAACAGGCGCGGCCTGCGGGGCCGGGGAGTCGCCATCTTCCAGCGCGATAATGTTCTCCTCTTTGACGCCGGAAACGTAAATATCTTCGACGATGTACTGCGCCAGCGGACCCGATTTGCCGGTCGCGTGAATATTAATGGTCGGGATGCGGCGCTTCGGGTAGATACCGCAGCGCAGGGTGCCGCCGCAGTCGATAATCGCCACGCCGATTTCCGCTTCCGGCGGTTCGCCCTCTTTGAAGCCATCGACCGCCTGCCAGCCGGTGAGGCGGGCAATTTTATCGACGATCGCCGGGCGGGTGCCCGCGGTGATATAGACAATCTTTTTACCGGCAACGGCGTCGAGTTCGAGCGGGCCGCCCCAGCCGCCGGCGCCTTTTTCAATGCGAATACGGGTCATGATGTCGCTCCTGACAGATGCACTTTCTGCTCAAGCTGGATAGCCATTTTTTTCTCAAAAATCGACGTGGTCAGGTCGGTCACCCAGCCGCGGAAGAAGTTCGTCACCAGGCCCACCAGCAGATAGCTCACCGCCAGCGGCCCTAACGGCAGACCGAGGGTGGTTAGCCCGTTGGCAATCCCCAGATAGACGAACAGTTCGCCGGGGTTGATGTGCGGAAACAGGCCGTTCATTGAGTGGCAGCTGTAGGAGGCCGCCGCGTAGTAGCTCGGTTTGTATTTCTCGGGCATAAAGCGCCCAAGGCTCAGGGTCATCGGGTTACAGAAAACGAAGGTGCCGATGCAGGGCAGCAGCAGGTAGCGGGAGATCGGATTACCGGCGCAGCGCTGCGCCAGCTTTTCGATCCGCTGCTGACCAATAAAGTTGATCAGCGCGTTCATGATCACCAGCAGACTGATCAGCAAAGGCAGGATCCCGGTGACCATACCGGTGAACACCTCGCCTCCCTTCTGAAACAGGCCGATAAACCATTCGGCGCCGTGGGTAACGACTTCAATCATTGTTCTCTCCTTCAGCGTGTTATTTTTCTTGCTAACTGGCAGCTAATTTTAATCATTTTAAAAGGTTTGAAATTGTTATATTGATCGCAAAATGAAAGATAAATATTTTATTTTGAAAGATTGTGGCTGAAGTGAACGAAGGATCCGACGGGGCGAGAGGAAAAAAGGCGATAAAAAAGAATTTACATTGCCGCCGCTTCCTTGTGAGCGGGCGCATGCTTTACCATAATTACCCCTTGCCGATTTGTTAAATGGATGTCCCATGTTGAAGCGTCGTTCCCTGGCTTTACTCCCCCTGTGCGTTCTCCTCGCTGCCTGCAGCAGCAAACCTCAAACTCCTGCGGAAAAGGAAATGGCGGGCGGTACGGGCGGTTTTTTACTCGAGCCGCAGCATAACGTGATGGAGATGAGCGGCGATTTCGCCAATAACCCGGCGGCGGAACAGTTCATTGATAAAATGGTGAGCAAGCACGGCTTCGACCGACAGCAGCTGCATCAAATCCTCTCCCAGGCCAAACGCCTGGACTACGTGCTGCGTCTGATGGACCGTCAGGCGCCCACCGGACTGCCGCCGTCAGGGCCAAACGGCGCCTGGCTGCGCTACAAAAAGCAGTTTATTACCCCGGATAACGTGCAGAACGGCGTGGCGTTCTGGAACCAGTATCAGGATGCGCTCAACCGCGCGTACCAGGTATACGGCGTGCCGCCGGAGATTATCGTCGGGATTATTGGCGTCGAGACCCGCTGGGGGCGGGTGATGGGGAAAACCCGCATCCTTGATGCGCTGGCGACGCTGTCGTTTAACTATCCGCGCCGCGCCGAGTACTTCTCCAGCGAGCTGGAAACGTTCCTGCTGATGGCGCGCAGCGAACAGGACGACCCGCTCGATCTGAAAGGCTCCTTCGCCGGCGCGATGGGCTACGGTCAGTTTATGCCTTCTTCTTACAGGCAGTACGCGGTGGACTTTAACGGCGACGGGCATATCAACCTGTGGGATCCGGTCGATGCGATTGGCAGCGTGGCGAATTACTTCAAGCAGCACGGCTGGGTGAGCGGCGATCTGGTGGCGGTACAGGCGCTGGGCCAGGCGCCTGGGCTGAACAATGGGTTCAAAACCAAATACAGCGTCTCGCAGCTGGCGGCGGCAGGACTTACCCCGACTCAGCCGCTGGGTAACCATCAGCAGGCGAGCCTGCTGCGTCTGGATATCGGCACAGGCTACCAGTACTGGTACGGCCTGCCGAACTTCTACACCATCACCCGCTATAACCACAGCACCCATTACGCGATGGCCGTCTGGCAGCTGGGGCTGGCGGTTTCTCAGGCCCGCATGCAGTAATCCCGCCTTCTGCGCTCCTCTCCGTGCGGAGAGGAGTCTGTAACATTTTGCAGCATTTCCTTTTGTTGACGCCAATTTACATTCCGCGCTTCTTTTAATATTGTTATGTTATAACATTTTATTGAGGCGTTAACATTGACTTCCTTATTGATGACATCAGGTATAGCCCGGCTGGGGATGGCCTGCGTGCTGCTGGCCGCTCTGTGGCTGGCAACCTGGTGGGCGGTATCGCTGCCATGATTGAGCTCGATCATCTGGTGGCTGGCTATGAAGGGCTGGCGATCACGCCGTCGCTGAGCGGCGCGATTGCAGCGGGGAGTATGACCGCTATCGTCGGCCTGAACGGCTGCGGCAAATCGACGCTGTTAAAGACGCTGGCCGGATTTATTCCGCCGGTCAGCGGCCGCCTGAACTGGCGCGACGGACGGCCGGTTATCGGCTGGCTGGCGCAGCGGCATGCGCTGGAGTCGCAGTTTCCGCTCACGGTGCAGGATGTCGTCAGCCAGGGGACCTGGCCGTGCGTATCGCTGCTGCGTGGGCTCGGAGGAGGAGGGCGTCAGCGCATCGTCGCAGCCATAGAGCGGGTGGGGCTGTTAACGATGGCGAAAACGCCGATTGAGGAGCTCTCCGGCGGTCAGTTTCAGCGCATGCTGTTCGCGCGGGTGATGGTGCAGCGCGCGCCGCTGGTGATGCTCGACGAACCGTTTACCGGCATCGACGAAGCCACCTGCCGCGAGCTGATGGCGCTGATCCTGGAAATGCATCAGCAGGGGCAGACGATTCTGGCGGTGCTGCACGATAACCAGCGGGTCGCCGACTATTTCCCGGAAACGATGCTGCTGACGCCGCAGCGCGCCCGCTGGGGCAGTACGCCTGATGTGCTGCCCGCCTTTCACGGCGCGAGGCTGGCATGATCTGGCATACCTTCATTCAGCCCTTTATCGAATTTGGCTTTATGCGCCGCGCGCTGGTGGTGTGCCTGGCGTTGTCCCTGAGCACCACCATGCTCGGCGTCTTCTTGCTTTTACGCCGCATGAGCCTGATGGGCGATGCGCTCTCGCATGCGATTTTGCCGGGTGTGGCCGCGGGCTATCTGCTTAACGGGATGTCGCTGCTGGCGATGACCGTCGGCGGTTTTATCGCCGGGATTGCGGTCGCGCTGGTGGCGGGGTGGGTCAGCCGACGCACGCCTTTAAAAGAGGATGCCAGCTTTGCCGGATTTTATCTTGGCTCCCTGGCGCTGGGCGTGACGCTGGTCTCGCTGCGCGGCTCTAACGTCGATCTGCTGCATCTGCTGTTCGGCTCGATTCTGGCGGTGGACAGCGATTCTGCGTTGTTTGTGAGCGGCGTCGCCAGCCTGACGCTGATCTGCATCGCCCTGTTTTATCGCGGCCTGGTCAGCGAAGCCTTCGACAGCGTCTGGCTTCAGGTCAATGCACGAAGATTGCCTGCGCTGCTGCACGGCCTGTTCCTCGCCCTGCTGGTTCTCAATCTGGTGGCCGGGTTTCAGGTGCTTGGCACGCTGATGGCAGTGGGGGTCATGATGCTGCCCGCGGTCGCGGCGCGATGCTGGGCGCGGACGCTGCCGGGCATTCTGCTGCTGGCGGCGCTCATTGGCGGTTTTTGCGCGTGGATGGGGCTGAGCCTGTCGTGGGCGGCAAACCTGCCTGCCGGGCCCGCCATTGTGCTGACCGCCAGCGGCATCTTTTTTATATCGGTGTTTTTTGGCACGCGCAGCCGGCTGGTTGTCGGCTGGCGCAAATTAATGGGGTAAGGAATATGATGAAACGTACCGGGATATGGCTAGCGCTGGCGCTGGGTTTGGCATCGCACGGGGTGATGGCGAAAACCCTAAACGTGGTGAGTAGTTTTTCCGTATTAGGCGATATGGTGCAGCAGATTGGCGGCGAACATGTGCATGTGGATACGCTGGTAGGGCCGGACGGCGACCCGCACACCTTTGAACCCTCGCCGAAAGACAGCGCGCTGCTGAGCAAAGCCGATGTGGTGGTGGTGAACGGCCTGGGGCTGGAAGGCTGGCTGGACAGGCTGATTAAGGCATCGGGGTTTAAAGGCGAGCTGGTGGTGGCTTCCGACGGCGTAAAAACCCATACGCTGGAAGAAGATGGCGCAACGGTAACCGATCCGCACGCGTGGAACAGCGCCGCGAACGGTGCGCTGTATGCGCAGAATATCCTCAACGCCCTGGTGAAAGCCGACCCGGAAGATAAGTCGGCGCTGGAGGCATCCGGTCAGCGCTATATCAGCCAGCTCAATGAGATCGATCGCTGGGCAAAAGATCGGTTCAGCGCCATTCCGCAGGCAAAGCGTAAGGTTCTGACCAGCCACGACGCGTTCGGCTATTTTGGCCGCGCCTATGGTGTGACCTTCCTCGCGCCGCAGGGATTGTCTTCGGAAAGTGAAGCCAGCGCGGCGCAGGTGGCGGCCTTAATCAAACAGATTAAAGCCGACGAGGTGCATACCTGGTTTATGGAAAATCAGCTTGATCCAAGACTGGTTAAACAGATTGCCAGCGCAACGGGCGCGCAGCCGGGGGGAGAGCTCTACCCTGAAGCGCTCTCTAAACCGGGCGGCGTGGCGGACAGCTACGTGAAAATGCTGCGTCACAACGTGGAGCTGATTGCGGCGAGTATGAAATAAATGAAGCCGGCCCGCGGCGGGCCGGTTATCTGACCTGATTATTCTTCAAGTATCTTTTTGATTTTTTTGGTTAATGTGAAACCAAAGACAATACAGCCCACCCCCAGCAGGATCTGTACGCCTTCGTACAGCGGGTTGAATGAGCGGGTAAATATATTCAGTAGCGCGGTAAACAGTGACACGACGCCACAGATAAACAGGCACAAGCGCACCTGGCGTATTTTTTTCACGTTCTGCTCTGAGGTAAGCGGTGTTTTGACCATTCCTGGTAACCTCTTATTTCACTCTTCCTGATATGTGCGGTGAATTGTGACACCGGCGACCCCTGGCGGCTATCCGAAAATGCGTCGTCGGGCGTGGTCGATGTTTTTCTGAAGCAGACTCGTAAATTCGTTACCTCATCCCCATATCTCTGCTGGAAGTGCTATCTTTGATGGCCTGGTTGTACAGCTTACGTGGGGCGACGAATGACAGATTCCGAATTAATGCAGCTGAGCGAGCTGGTGGGGCAGGCGCTGAAAGCGCGCGGCGCGACGGTGACCACGGCGGAGTCCTGCACCGGCGGCTGGGTCGCCAAAACCCTTACCGATATCGCCGGTAGTTCGGCATGGTTTGAGCGCGGTTTTGTGACCTACAGCAATGAAGCGAAATCGCAGATGATTGGCGTCAGCGAAGCGACGCTGCTTGAGCATGGCGCGGTGAGTGAACCGGTGGTCGTGGAGATGGCGATTGGCGCCCTGCGCGCGGCCCGTGCGGACTATGCCATTTCGGTCAGCGGCATTGCCGGACCGGATGGCGGCAGCGCGGAAAAGCCGGTGGGAACCGTCTGGTTTGGCGTCGCCAGCGCCAGCGGACAGGGCGTGACCCGGCGCGAATGCTTTGCCGGAGACCGCGAGTCGGTACGCCGCCAGGCCACGGCCTATGCGCTAAATCTCCTCTGGCAACAATTTCTACAAAACACTTGATACTGTATGACTATACAGTATAATTGCTTCAACAGAACAGAATTCACTACCCGGTTACACCCGGCATGAGAGGAGTAATAATGGCTATCGACGAAAACAAACAGAAAGCGTTGGCGGCAGCACTGGGCCAGATCGAAAAACAATTCGGTAAAGGCTCCATCATGCGCCTGGGTGAAGACCGTTCCATGGATGTGGAAACTATCTCCACCGGCTCGCTTTCCCTTGATATCGCCCTGGGCGCAGGCGGCCTGCCGATGGGCCGTATCGTCGAGATCTACGGGCCTGAATCTTCCGGTAAAACTACGCTGACGCTGCAGGTTATCGCCGCCGCGCAGCGCGAAGGCAAAACCTGTGCGTTCATCGATGCGGAACACGCGCTGGACCCGGTTTATGCACGCAAGCTGGGCGTCGATATCGACAACCTGCTGTGCTCCCAGCCGGATACCGGCGAACAGGCTCTGGAAATCTGTGACGCGCTGGCGCGTTCCGGCGCGGTAGACGTTATCGTCGTCGACTCCGTTGCGGCGCTGACGCCGAAAGCGGAAATCGAAGGCGAAATCGGCGACTCTCACATGGGCCTCGCGGCGCGTATGATGAGCCAGGCGATGCGTAAACTGGCGGGCAACCTGAAGCAGTCCAACACGCTGCTGATCTTCATCAACCAGATTCGTATGAAAATTGGCGTGATGTTCGGTAACCCGGAAACCACCACCGGCGGTAACGCGCTGAAGTTCTACGCCTCCGTTCGTCTGGACATCCGTCGTATTGGCGCGGTGAAAGAGGGCGATAACGTTGTCGGCAGCGAAACCCGCGTTAAAGTGGTGAAAAACAAAATCGCCGCGCCGTTTAAACAGGCTGAATTCCAGATCCTCTACGGTGAAGGGATTAACTTCTATGGCGAGCTGGTCGATCTCGGCGTGAAAGAGAAGCTGATCGAGAAAGCCGGTGCCTGGTACAGCTACAACGGCGATAAAATTGGTCAGGGTAAAGCGAACGCAATCTCCTGGCTGAAAGAGAACCCGGCTGCGGCAAAAGAGATCGAGAAGAAAGTTCGTGAACTGCTGCTGAGCAATCAGGACTCCACGCCGGACTTCGCGGTTGATGGCAACAGCGAAGCGGAAACCGAACAGGATTTCTGATATCGTCTGAACAGACTAACAAGGGGCCGCTTACGCGGCCCTTTTGCTTTTTTGATTAGCGAGGCTGCCCGTGACTGAAACTTCATCCCGCCGCTCTGACTACGCCAGGCTGCTGGATCGCGCGATTCGCATTCTGGCAATGCGCGACCACAGCGAACAAGAGCTAAGGCGCAAACTGGCCGCGCCGGTTATGAGTAAAAATGGGCCTGAAGCGCTGAACGTGACGCCGGAAGAGGTCGATAAAGTTGTTGAATGGTGCATTGAGAACCGCTACCTGGACGACGAACGCTTTGTTCGTCAGTTTATTGCCAGCCGTAGCCGCAAGGGATACGGCCCGGCGCGCGTCCGCCAGGAGCTAAAGCAGAAGGGGATTTCCCGCGAGACGATAGAGTCAGCCATGCGCGAGTGCGTAATCGACTGGGCGCAGCTTGCTAAAGAGCAGGCGCAGCGAAAATATGGCGAACCCCTGCCCACCGTATTTGCCGAAAAAGTCAAAATTCAGCGCTTTTTGCTCTATCGCGGTTATCTGATGGAAGATATTCAGGAAATCTGGCGAAATTTTGCAGATTGACCCATCCGGGATTTTACTTCCCCGTGAAGAAAACTTATCTTATTCCCACTTTATTTTCGTGAGTAGCCTGCCGGTCGATACTGGGCAGTGGCTGCCAGCGACATTTCGTTAGCTTGATTTCAGGATAATTATGAGCAAGAGCACCGCTGAGATCCGTCAGGCGTTTCTCGACTTTTTCCATAGTAAAGGACATCAGGTAGTTGCGAGCAGCTCCCTGGTGCCGCATAACGACCCGACCCTGCTGTTTACCAACGCCGGGATGAACCAGTTCAAGGATGTCTTCCTTGGTCTCGACAAACGTAATTATTCGCGCGCGACCACCGCGCAGCGTTGCGTTCGTGCGGGTGGTAAACACAACGATCTGGAAAACGTCGGCTACACCGCGCGTCACCACACCTTCTTTGAAATGCTGGGCAACTTTAGCTTCGGCGATTACTTCAAACAGGACGCCATCAAATACGCATGGGAACTGCTGACCGGTGAAAGCTGGTTCGCCCTGCCGAAAGAAAAACTGTGGGTGACCGTTTACGAAACCGACGACGAAGCGTTCGACATCTGGGCAAATGACGTTGGCGTACCGCGCGAGCGTATTATCCGCATCGGCGACAACAAAGGCGCGCCGTTTGCTTCCGATAACTTCTGGCAGATGGGTGACACCGGGCCGTGCGGTCCCTGTACCGAAATCTTCTTCGACCATGGCGACCATATCTGGGGCGGCCCTCCGGGAACACCGGAAGAAGACGGCGACCGCTATATTGAGATCTGGAACATCGTCTTTATGCAGTTCAACCGTCAGGCTGACGGGACTATGGAACCGCTGCCGAAGCCGTCCGTGGATACCGGTATGGGCCTCGAGCGTATTGCCGCCGTTCTGCAGCACGTGAACTCCAACTACGATATCGATCTGTTCCGCGATCTGATTAAGAACGTGGCGAAGGTTACCGGCGCCACGGATCTGTCTAACAAGTCGCTGCGCGTTATCGCCGACCATATTCGTTCCTGCGCGTTCCTGATTGCCGATGGCGTTATTCCGTCGAATGAAAACCGCGGCTACGTGCTGCGCCGCATCATTCGTCGCGCAATTCGCCATGGTAATATGCTGGGCGCGAAGGAGACCTTCTTCTGGAAACTGGTTGCCCCGCTGATTGACGTAATGGGTTCTGCCGGTGATGAGTTGAAACAGCAGCAGGCTCAGGTTGAGCAGGTGCTGAAAACCGAAGAGGAGCAGTTCGCCCGTACTCTGGAGCGCGGACTGGCGCTGCTGGATGAAGAGCTGGCTAAACTGCAGGGCGACACGCTGGACGGTGAAACCGCTTTCCGCCTGTACGATACCTACGGCTTCCCGGTTGACCTGACCGCGGACGTTTGCCGCGAGCGCAACATCAAAGTTGATGAAGCGGGCTTTGAAGCGGCAATGGAAGAGCAGCGCCGCCGCGCGCGCGAATCCAGCGGCTTTGGCGCGGACTACAATGCGATGATCCGCGTTGACGGCGCCTCTGAGTTTAAAGGCTATGACAGCCTGGAACTGAACGGCAAAGTCACCGCGCTGTTTATTGATGGCAAAGCGGTTGATGCGGTTAATGCGGGCCAGGAAGCGGTGGTCATTCTGGATCAGACGCCGTTCTACGCGGAATCTGGCGGCCAGGTGGGCGACAAAGGCGAACTTAAAGGCGCCGGTTTCTCCTTCCACGTCAATGACGCGCAGAAATACGGTCAGGCCATTGGTCATATCGGTAAAGTCACCAGCGGCTCGCTGAAAGTCGGCGACGCCGTGCAGGCCGATGTTGATGAGGCTCGTCGTCAGCGTATCCGCCTCAACCACTCCGCGACGCACCTGATGCACGCGGCGCTGCGCCAGGTACTTGGTACGCACGTTGCGCAGAAGGGGTCGCTGGTTAACGACAAAGCGCTGCGCTTTGACTTCTCGCATTTTGAAGCGATGAAGCCGGAGGAGATCCGCGCGGTAGAAGATCTGGTGAACGCGCAAATTCGTCGCAACCTGCCGATCGAAACCAATATCATGGATATTGACGCTGCGCGTGAATCCGGCGCGATGGCGCTGTTTGGCGAGAAGTATGACGATCGCGTTCGCGTACTGAGCATGGGCGATTTTTCCACCGAGCTGTGCGGCGGTACTCACGCCTCGCGCACCGGTGATATCGGCCTGTTCCGCATTACCTCTGAATCCGGCACCGCCGCGGGCGTGCGCCGTATCGAAGCGGTCACCGGCGAAGGCGCGATGGCGATGCTGCATGCGCAGAGCGATCTGCTGGGCGATATCGCGCAGCTGCTGAAAGGGGATACCCACAGCCTCGGCGACAAAGTCCGCGCCGCGTTAGAACGCAGCCGTCAGCTGGAAAAAGAGCTGCAGCAGCTGAAAGAGCAGGCTGCTGTGCAGGAGAGCGCAAATCTCTCCAGCAAAGCGGAAGAGATTAACGGCGTTAAGCTGCTGGTCAGCGAGCTGGCCGGCGTTGAGCCGAAAATGCTGCGTACTATGGTTGACGATCTGAAAAATCAACTGGGTTCAACGATTGTCGTGTTGGCCACGGTCGCAGAAGGTAAGGTTTCTCTGATTGCTGGTGTGTCTAAGGATGTGACAGACCGCGTGAAAGCAGGGGAACTGATAGGTATGGTCGCCCAGCAGGTGGGCGGTAAAGGGGGCGGTCGTCCGGATATGGCGCAAGCCGGCGGTACCGATGCGTCTGCTCTCCCTGCTGCGTTGGCCAGTGTGAAAGGCTGGGTAAGCGCAAAACTGTAATAACTATAATTGCATAGATGCTGTGATTCTCGGATTACAGCATCTTGCGCGAGAAGCACTGATAACGATAAAGTCGGGTTGAAGTTGTGTATATCGGCTAAACTTAGGTTTAACAGAATGTGATGCCGTGACTGCTTACACCGTAGGGTGTTTGTCATCGCTTACTTTTTGGCGTTATATGATGGATAATGCCGGGATGCGAGAGACCCGACTCTTTTAATCTTTCAAGGAGCAAAGAATGCTGATTCTGACTCGTCGAGTTGGTGAGACCCTCATGATTGGAGATGAGGTCACTGTGACAGTTTTAGGGGTGAAGGGTAACCAGGTACGTATTGGCGTTAATGCCCCTAAAGAAGTCTCCGTGCATCGTGAAGAGATCTACCAGCGTATCCAGGCTGAAAAATCCCAGCAGTCCAGTTACTAAGGTTTTCGCGCCTCGCTGTTCGGTGAGGCGCCTCCTTCTATCCCCCATTTGTGCCACTTTTCCTCTCCGATAGCTTCTCTTTTTTGTCTCTTTCTCAGCGTCCGCGACAGTTATCTTTTGCGTTAGCCGCGGCGTAATCGCCAATTTCTTGTTGATAAAATACTCTTTTTGCCGTTTTCACAGGCTAATTGCGCGGGAAGTGTGCAAACGAAAAAAAGGTCTCGAAAAAAGGTTTGACTTATAAGTACCAGAAAGTAATATGTGCGCCATCGCAGCGACGAAGAGCAGAAACAAGTTCTTCGAAGCACTCGTAAGAGGCGTGTGGTGAGGTGGCCGAGAGGCTGAAGGCGCTCCCCTGCTAAGGGAGTATGCGGTCAAAAGCTGCATCCGGGGTTCGAATCCCCGCCTCACCGCCATTTTGCATCCGTAGCTCAGCTGGATAGAGTACTCGGCTACGAACCGAGCGGTCGGAGGTTCGAATCCTCCCGGATGCACCATATTCTCCGTACCTTCAGCAACGAAGGTGTGGATGAGGTGGCGGTATTAGCCGCAAGCACCAGAGAGGATAACGTTGCTTTAGCAACGGCCCGAAGGGCGAGCCGCAAGGCGAGTCATCCTCCCGGATGCACCATCTTACTTGATACGGCTTTAGCAGTGGTATCAAAATCTGCAGTAAAGTAAGTTTCCCGATGCATCCGTAGCTCAGCTGGATAGAGTACTCGGCTACGAACCGAGCGGTCGGAGGTTCGAATCCTCCCGGATGCACCATATTCTCCGAGATAGCAGCCACGCTGTTGTTTCACGGTCTGCGAGATAATCGCCAGCACCAGGGAGGATAACGTTGCTTCAGCAACGGCCCGAAGGGCGAACCGAGTGAGTCATCCTCCCGGATGCACCATCTCTTACTTGATACGGCTTTAGTAGCGGTATCAATATCGGCAGTAAAGTTAGTTTCCCGATGCATCCGTAGCTCAGCTGGATAGAGTACTCGGCTACGAACCGAGCGGTCGGAGGTTCGAATCCTCCCGGATGCACCATATTTTCCGAGATAGCAGCCACGCTGTTGTTTCATGGTCTGCGAGATAATCGCCAGCACCAGGGAAGATAACGTTGCTTCAGCAGCGGTATCAATATCGGTAGTAAAGCAAGTTTCCCGATGCATCCGTAGCTCAGCTGGATAGAGTACTCGGCTACGAACCGAGCGGTCGGAGGTTCGAATCCTCCCGGATGCACCATCTTCTCCGAGATAGCAGTCACGCTGTTGTTTCATGGTCTGCGAGATAATCGCCAGCACCAGGGAGGATAACGTTGCTTCAGCAACGGCCCGAAGGGCGAACCGAGTGAGTCATCCTCCCGGATGCACCATCTTCTCCGAGATAGCAGTCACGCTGTTGTTTCATGGTCTGCGAAATAAGCTCCAGCCACTCTCTTTGTCTCAAAACCTCTTAAGCGCAATAATACACCTCGCCCTTCAGCACTTTTTTCATTGGCAACTCCCTATTTCCACTATAATTTATTCCTGTTAACCGACCTGATACTGGGTGGGATAAGTGCAAGGAGAGAAATCCATGAAATGGTTCAAGGCAATATCTGCGTTTTGCGCGACGCTTCTGGTCGCCGTATCGCTGGCGGGCTGCGCAGGTTCGTCCACAAAGGAAAGTACCGGAGGGTATATTGACGATACCGTCGTGACCACCAAAGTCAAAACCGCGCTTTTCAATGACAAAGAGATTAAGTCTTCGGAAATTAGCGTCCAGACTTTTAAAGGTCGTGTACAGCTCAGCGGCTTTGTCTCATCCGCCGATAGCGCTAAACGAGCGGTAGAAGTGACGCGAAAAGTGCAGGGCGTTCGTATGGTTGAGAACGATTTAAGAATCAAATAAACGCACCACACTGCATCTGTATCAACAAGGGCGCCATCGAGCGCCCTTGTTGTATCTACCGCTGGCAGCGACAAAGCAGACCTTTTGCGTTACAGTAACTCCTCCTTAACAGGTTGGTGAGAAGACGATGTACGAACGTTACGCAGGACTGATTTTTGATATGGATGGCACGATCCTCGATACCGAGCCTACGCATCGTAAGGCATGGAACGAGGTTCTGGGACGTTACGGTATGCGTTTTGATATGCAGGCTATGGTCGCGCTTAACGGTTCTCCAACCTGGCGGATCGCTCAGGCCATTATTGAATTAAATCAGGCTGATTTAGATCCTCACTCTCTGGCGCAGGAAAAAACGGACGCCGTGAAAGCGATGCTGCTTGATAGCGTCCGCCCTTTACCGCTGATTGAGGTGGTCAAAGAGTGGCACGGTCGTCGTCCGATGTCGGTCGGTACCGGCAGCGAGAGCGCCGTTGCTGAAGCGCTGCTGGCCCATCTGGGCCTGCGCCACTACTTCTCGGCGGTGGTTGCCGCCGATCATGTCGCCAACCATAAACCCGCGCCTGATACTTTCTTACTCTGCGCTGAACGCATGGGCGTTGCGGCGGAGAAATGCGTGGTCTTTGAAGATGCGGACTTCGGTCTGCAGGCGGCAAAGCGCGCCGGAATGGATGCCGTGGACGTGCGATTGCTGTGAGCGACTCGCTGTCGCTGATATCGCTGTTTGCCAGCAGCTTTTTGAGCGCCACGCTGCTTCCCGGCAATTCGGAAGTGGTGTTAATTGCTATGCTGCTGGCGGGGGTGAGTCAGCCGTGGTTACTGGTTTTAATAGCAATAATCGGTAATAGCCTTGGAGGGGTAACTAACGTTATTCTGGGGCGCCTGTTTCCGCTGCGCAAAACATCGCGCTGGCAAGAGAAGGCGTCCGGCTGGCTGAGGCGCTACGGCGCGGCCGCGCTATTATTAAGCTGGGCGCCTGTTATAGGCGATTTGCTGTGTTTACTGGCGGGATGGATGCGCATTTCCTGGGGACCAGTGCTCTTTTTTTTATGCCTTGGCAAAGCAATACGCTATATCGTCGTTGCGGCGATAACGCTTCAGGGCATGACGTGGTGGCACTAATTGGACTGATTGTTCAACCATTACAATTATGCTAATTCAAACGATTTCGACAGGCGGGAGGTCAAATTGATCCCGGACGTATCACAGGCGCTGGCCTGGCTGGAAAAAAATCCGCAGGCGCTGCAGGGTATTCAACGTGGTCTTGAACGCGAAACGCTGCGCGTCAACGCTGACGGCACGCTGGCCACTACCGGTCATCCGCAGGCACTGGGTTCAGCGCTGACTCATAAGTGGATTACCACCGATTTTGCCGAAGCTTTGCTGGAATTTATTACGCCGGTTGATGGCGATATCCAGCATATGCTCACCTTTATGCGCGATGTTCATCGCTATACCGCACGTCATATTGGCGACGAGCGCATGTGGCCGCTGAGCATGCCTTGCTATATCGCGCCCGGCCAGGATATTGAACTGGCGCAGTACGGCACCTCTAATATCGGTCGCCTGAAAACGCTGTATCGTGAAGGGCTGAAAAATCGCTATGGCGCGCTGATGCAAACCATCTCCGGCGTGCACTATAACTTCTCGCTGCCGATGGCTTTCTGGCAGGCTAAGTGCGGCGTTGAGGATGCGGAAAGCGGTAAAGAAGCGATTTCAGCGGGCTATTTCCGCTCCATTCGCAACTACTACCGTTTTGGTTGGGTGATTCCGTACCTGTTTGGCGCTTCCCCGGCGATCTGCTCGTCGTTCCTGCAGGGCAAACCGACGTCGCTGCCGTTTGAGAAAGCCGGCAACGGCATGTACTACCTGCCGTATGCGACCTCGTTGCGTCTGAGCGATCTGGGCTATACCAATAAATCGCAAAGTAATCTCGGAATTACGTTTAACGATCTCTACGAGTATGTGGCAGGATTGAAGCGGGCGATTAAAACGCCTTCCGAAGAGTATGAAAATATCGGGCTGGAGAAAGACGGTAAGCGTCTGCAAATCAACAGCAACGTGCTGCAGATTGAAAACGAGCTGTACGCGCCGATTCGCCCGAAACGCGTGACCCGCAGCGGCGAAACGCCTTCCGACGCGCTGCTGCGCGGCGGTATTGAGTACATTGAGGTTCGCTCCCTGGATATCAACCCGTTCTCGCCGATTGGCGTTGACGAGCAGCAGGTGCGTTTCCTCGATCTGTTTATGGTCTGGTGCGTGCTGGCTGATGCGCCGGAGATGAGCAGCGACGAGCTGCTGTGCACGCGCACCAACTGGAATCGGGTGATTCTGGAAGGCCGTAAGCCGGGCCTGACGCTGGGGATTGGCTGCGAAACCGCGCAGTTCCCGCTGGCCCAGGTCGGCAAAGATCTGTTCCGCGATTTACGCCGTGTGGCGCAGACCCTGGATAGCATCCACGGATGCCAGGCCTATCAGCAGGCCTGCGATGAGCTGGTCGCCTGCTTCGACAACCCGGAATTAACCTTCTCGGCGCGCATTCTGCGTTCTATGCTTGAAGAGGGGATTGGCGGCACCGGCAGAGAGCTGGCCGATCGCTATCGGACGATGCTACGCGAAGAGCCGCTGGAAATTTTAAGCGAGGCGGATTTTGTTGCCGAGCGTGAGGCATCGCTACAGCGACAGAAGAAGGTGGAAGCGGCGGATAGCGAGCCGTTTGAAGCGCTGCTGGCAAGGCACGCGTAGCTTTACGCGCCGTAAAAAAGAAAACGGCCACATCACTGTGGCCAAACTTTCATCTCTGATTCAGGGATGATGATGATAATAAATGCGCGTCTTTCATATACTCAGACTCGCTGCCTCAAAAAGAGTTCATTTTATTTTTAAAAAAATCACTATCGGAGGTGAAGAATGCCGTTGTTAGATAGTTTCACAGTCGACCATACCCGAATGGAAGCGCCTGCGGTGCGTGTCGCGAAGAAAATGAACACGCCTCACGGCGATGAAATCACCGTTTTCGATCTGCGATTCTGCGTGCCAAACCAGGAAGTGATGCCGGAAAGAGGCATTCATACCCTTGAGCACCTGTTTGCCGGCTTCATGCGCGATCACCTGAACGGTAATGGTGTGGAAATTATCGACATCTCTCCGATGGGCTGCCGCACCGGGTTCTATATGAGCCTGATCGGTACGCCGGACGAGCAGCGCGTCGCGGATGCCTGGAAAGCGGCGATGGCCGACGTGCTGAAGGTGAAAGATCAGAACCAGATCCCGGAGCTGAACGTTTACCAGTGCGGAACCTACACCATGCACTCGCTGGAAGAAGCTCAGGAAATCGCTCGCCATATCATCGAGCGCGATGTCCGCGTCAACAGCAACGATGAGCTGGCGCTGCCGAAAGAAAAACTGCAAGAACTGCACATCTAGTGCTTCTGCTACGGCCCGGCGAACTCCGTCGGGCCGCTATTCCCTGACGCCGCGGCGATGTCGACGACCTTAACCTTCAATTTTCAACACCGTTCGCTGGTGCCTTTTGCCCATGATTACACCCATGGCGATAGCGAACCCTGGCATCAGCACGATTGCGCCCAGCTGCTGCATATTCTCAGCGGCGTGGTGCGGGTAGAAACCGAGCATGGCTACTGGGTTGTGCCGCCGGGGCGAGGCGTCTGGCTGCCCGCCGGTACCCCACATACCCTGCGGGTTACCGGCGCTGCGGCTGCGCGAACCCTGTTTATCGATCCTCTCGCGCGCGCTGATCTTCCCTCTGCCTGCCAGATAGTGCAGGTGACTCCGCTGCTGCGTGAACTGATTGTCGCGTCGCTGACGCTGGCGGAATCCTACGCGCCGGGCAGCCGCGATGAACGCATCTACGAACTGATCCTTGATGAAATTCGCGGTATGGCGGTGCTGCCGTTTGGCCTGCCGGAGCCGCAAAGCGAAGTCCTGCGCCGTTTATGCCAGAAGGTAAGAGAAGCGCCCGGCGACTCGTGGAGCAGCGCCGAGGCGGCGAAAGAGAGTAGCATGAGCGAGCGCACGCTGAATCGTCATTTTCAGCAGCAGACCACGCTCACCTGGAGCGAATGGGTGCGCCGGGCGAAGCTGATGGAAGCGCTGGTTCGCCTGGCGCAGGGGCAGTCGGTACTGCGGGTGGCGCTGGATCTCGGCTACGGTAGCCACAGCGCTTTTAGCGCCATGTTTCGCCGGGTAACAGGCGTTGCCCCCAGCGACTACTTCCGTTCACCGGAATAATGACCTGCGCTCATCGCATTACACAGCGCCTGCAGCGAGGCGCGCGCCACGTCGTTATCAATTCCCACCCCCCAGCGGCTGTCGCCATTCGGGAAGACGCAGCGAATATAGGCTACTGAACGGCTGTCGCTACGTTCGCCGAGGGTATGCTCGTGATAATCCTTAATCACGAAGTTTTGTTTTAACAGGCCGCTCAGCCCGCTGGCGGCGGCGGACAGCAGGCCGTTGCCGCGGCTCTGCAGACGTCGCGTTTCGCCGGCGATACGCAGGGAGGCCTGCAGAGAAAGCTGACCGTCCTGCTGGCTATCACTTTGGTAATCCAGCAGCGCCAGCGGCGGCTGGGGGAGCAGCCCATAGCGGGCGCGAAACAGCTGCCACAGCGCGTTGTGGGTCATCTCTTTACCATGTGTATCGGTTTCGCGCTGGACGTGCAGGCTAAAATCCTGCTGCAGCGCGCGCGGCAGCTTCAGACCATGATTCTGCTCAATCAGCCACGCGCTGCCGCTTTTGCCGGACTGGCTGTTAACGCGGATCACCGCCTCGTAGCTACAGCCGATATCCTGCGGGTCGATGGGCAGGTAGGGCATTTCCCAGCGATCGCCGGGCCGGCGGGCATCGAACCCTTTTTTGATCGCATCCTGATGCGAGCCGGAAAAGGCGGTATAGGCCAGGCTTCCCGCCCATGGGTGGCGCGGATGAACCGGGATCTGGTTGCAGCTTTCGACGATCTCGACCACCCGCTTCATCTCAGTGAACCTGAGTCGGGGATCGACGCCCTGGCTGTAGAGATTCATCGCCAGTGTCACCAGACAGACGTTACCGGTGCGCTCGCCGTTGCCGAACAGGCAGCCTTCGACGCGGTCGGCGCCGGCCATCACCGCCAGCTCCGCGCTGGCGACGCCGGTTCCCCGGTCGTTATGTGGATGGACGCTGATGCACACATCGGCGCGGCGCGAGAAGTGACGACAAAAAAACTCAATTTGATCGGCATAAACGTTAGGCGTGTTGACTTCCACCGTCGCGGGCAGGTTGATAATCATCGGCCGTTCGGCGCAGGGCTGCCAGATTTCCGCCACCGCTTCGCAAATTTCCAGCGCGAATTCCGGCTCGGTAAAACAAAAAGTTTCCGGGGAGTACTCGTATTGCCAGCGGGTCTGCGGCTGCTGTTCGCATTGCTGGCGGATAAGGCGGGTGGCTCGGGTCGCCAGCTCGACGATCTGCGTTTTGTTCATCCCGAATACCCGCTCGCGGAACAGCGGAGCGGTGGCGTTATAGAGGTGGACGGTGGCGCGGCGGGCGTCGCGCAGCGATTCGAAGGTCCTGAGGATTAAATCTTCCCGTGCCTGGGTTAGCACCTGAATCGTCACATCCTGCGGGATACGCCGTTCTTCAATCAATTGACGCACAAAGTTGAAATCGGTTTGCGAGGCCGAGGGAAAGGCCACTTCGATCTCTTTAAATCCGCACTCCAGCAGTAAGTCCCAGAACTGCAGCTTGCGCGCGCTGTCCATCGGCTCGGCCAGCGCCTGGTTGCCATCGCGCAGGTCGGTGGAGAGCCAGCGCGGGGCGCGGGTAATTTGCTGCTCCGGCCAGCGACGGTCGGGCAGGGCAATAGGCGGATAGGGACGGTATTTTTCACCAGGTTGAGTCAGCATGATTTTCTCCTTCTAAGCGGATCTTTATCGTGCATGACAAGGCGAAGAGGCATCTCCAGCGAACTGGACATAAACTAGCGCAAACTGGACAACCTGCGCGGCGGCCATAAAAAAGGGATCCGTAGATCCCTTCAGGTCAAACCTTAGTGCGCGCCGCCACCGCCGCCGCCGGCGCTGAACGGCGGTCTGGCAAACCATACCAGCCCGAGCAGAAGGATAAATATCGCCGCCGAGAACCAGAAAATTTCGTTGGCGGAGATAATCAGCCCCTGGTTGGTTATCTGCTGCGCGATCCAGCCGGACGCCTGCTGCTGCGTCATCCCTAATCCCTGCAGTTGGTCATACATCTGCTGGGCGTTGGGATTATACGGCGTCACCGACTCGGTAAGCTGAGCATGGTGAAGCGCCTCGCGGTTCGTCCACATGGTGGTGGTAATCGAGGTGCCGATGGAGCCCGCCAGGGTACGCGTGAAGTTCGACAGGCTCGATGCCGCCGCTAGCCTTTCCGGCGGCAGGCCGGACAGCGTAATGGTGGTCAGCGGCATAAAGAAGCAGGCTACCGCGAAGCCCTGGATAAACTGCGGCCACGCCGAGGCGCCGAAATCCATACCCGGTTCGAAGGTCCACGCACGCCAGTAGAAGCAGACCGCGTACATAATAAAGCTGAAGGTGACTAGCCGACGCATATCCAGCTTATGCGCGAAGCGGCCGATAATCGGCGACAGGATAACCGGGATCACCCCGACCGGCGCCGAAGCCAGACCGGCCCAGGTGGCGGTATAGCCGTATACCTCCTGCAGTAGCTGCGGCAACAGCACGATAGCGCCGAAGTAGAGCATATAGGCGAGGCTGATACACAGGCAGCCGATGGTGAAGTTTCGCGACTTAAAGAGCGACAGATCGACTATCGGGTTGTCGTCGGTTAACTCCCAGACGATCAGGAAGCTTATCGCCACCACCGCGACAATGGTCAGGATGATGATCTCGTTCGAGGCGAACCAGTCCAGCTCTTTACCCCGGTCGAGCATCACCTGCAGGCTGCCGATACCGATGATCAGCAGCGCCAGGCCGACGCCGTCAATCCGCCGCTGCTCGGTGCGGGTTTCGCGATTGCGCAGGGTCTGTAGCGTCATCACCACCACGGCGATGCCAATCGGCACGTTGATAAAGAAGATCCAGCCCCAGTGGTAGTTGTCGCTGATATAGCCGCCGAGGATAGGGCCGCAAATCGGCGCGACGATCACCGTCATTGACCACAGCGCCAGCGCGATAGAGCGCTTGGCGGGCGGGTAGTTGCTGAGCAGCAGACTTTGCGATAGCGGGATCAGCGGACCGGCGACGATCCCTTGAATCACGCGGAAGAAGATCAGCATCGTCAGGCTGTTTGACATGCCGCAGGCCCAGGAGGCGATGGCGAACGCCACCGTCGACCAGAGGAACAGCTTCACTTCGCCAACGCGCTTTGCCAGCCAGCCGGTAATCGGAATGGAGATAGCGTTCGCCACCCCAAACGAGGTGATAACCCAGGTCCCCTGGCTCAACGATGAGCCAAGGTTACCGGCGATGGTGGGAATGGCCACGTTGGCGATGGTGGAGTCCAGCACCTGCATAAAGGTCGCGAGCGACAGCGCAATGGTCATAATGACCAGCTGCGCGCCTTCCAGCGGTTTTTGCTGTTGCATTACGCTCACCCCGAATTATCCGGCGTTGGCCTGGATGATGTCGTTTATCAGCTTATTGACCGGCTCAAGGCCGATTTCACGGGCATTACTTTCGTAAACCGGGGAGCTACGCACCTGGCTTGCCAGCATCTCGCCGCCGCGGTCGGTGGTGTTTACCTCAACGAGGGTCGAAAGGCCGATGCGCAGCGGGTGCTCTGCCAGCTGTTTTTCATCCAGCTCGATACGTACCGGCAGGCGCTGAACCACTTTGATCCAGTTGCCGGTGGCGTTCTGCGCGGGCAGCAGCGAGAAGGCGCTACCGGTACCCATATCGAGTCCGACCACTTTACCGGTGTATTTCACATCGTCGCCGTAAATATCGCTGATCACGGTGGCCGGCTGACCGATACGCATATGCGCCAGCTGCGTTTCTTTAAAGTTGGCGTCAATCCACAGATTGGTCGCCGGAACGACGGCCATCAGTGGCGTGGTGCTGCTGATTTGCGCGCCGGGCTGTACGGAGCGACGCGAAACGTAGCCGCTAATCGGGCTGACGATTTTCGTCCGCTGCAGGGCCAGCCAGGCGTTACGCACTTCAGTGGCCGCCTGCAGTACCGCTGGCTGCTGTTCCAGCTTCGTGCCCAGCACGATCGCCTGGTTGGCGTTGTACTGCTGAATCGCCACGTCCAGTTCGGCCTGGGCGCTGGCAACCGTGTCGCGGGCGTGCTGCAGCTCTTCGCGGCCAATCAGGTTGGCGGCCCCCAGCGGAATACGGCGGTTAAGGTCGGTCTGCGCCTGGGAAAGCGCGGTTTTTTTAACCTCAATGCTGGCCTGCAGTTGCTTGCTGTTGATCATCTGCTGGCGAGTTTGACGCACGCTGGCGGCCAGCTGGGTTTGCGCTTTTTCAAACGCCTGCTGGGCATCGGTCTGGTCGAGGGTGACCAGCGGATCGCCTTTTTGCACGTAGTCAGTATTGTCGGCCCAGACTTTCGTCACGCTGCCGGACACCTGCGCCATAATTTGAACCTGATTCCCTGCCACGTACGCGTCATCGGTCTCTTCGAAGTGACGCAGTACTAAAAACCAATAAATCCCGTATGCCACGGCAACAATAATAAAGAGCAAGGTCAGCAGCAGTAGGGCGCCTTTACGCTTCCCTTTTTTGCTGCCCGGTTGCTGCGGGGTTTGGCTCTCCGCATTTGCGCTCATGTTATTCTCCACGATCTTATTATTTCACATCGGCTGAGCCGACCTGTTTATCAGAAAGGCCAGCAGAAGATCTGCTGGCCTGTTCGTTTCCTTGTCAATCCAGAAAAAGCGTTGAGCGGCTGGTTCCGCGCTTAGCGCAGAGACTCCGCAAGCACGCCATCCTCTTCCATTTGGTCGAGGCGACCAAGCAGCTTACGGGTGATGTGCTCGAGCTGATCTTTTTCGCTGGTGCTTAAAGAAGACCAGAGCTGATGCAGGCAGTTGTGCTGCGGCGGTAACACTTCGCGCAGGAACTGATGCCCCTTTTCGGTGAGCTGTAAATGCAGGCAGCGACGATCGTTATCGCTTTCGCGGCGCTCAATCCAGCCGCGTTTTTCCAGCTCGTCGGCAATGCGCGTGGCGTTGGTGCGCGAAGAGCCCAGCGCGCAGCTCAGCTCGGAAGGCTGAATGCTGTGGTTTTCCTGAGACTCAAGCGTGATCAGCGCCATAAACAATGTCTCGTTAATCCCTTGCGCTTTCAGCATCTTGTTACGGTTTTCCAGCAGCTTTCCCTGCATATGCATGCAAAGGCGGGTGAGCAGAATTTCCTGAAAAGGAAAGTCTTCGTGACGGCTGGCGCGGAACTTGAGCATTTGCTCAATGGGAGTAAACGAACTATCCATTTTGGTTATGACCTCATTAATTACAGTCGATATAATAACTATTGTGACAAATAAATCAAATGAATTATTGACAAAAATTGATACTTTAGGCTTATAGCCACAGGCCGATTTTCCAGACAACACCGTAGGTTAGAGCGCTTAACAGCGTAGGCAAAATAATGCTGCGCGTTCTCCAGAAGGTCAGGCCAAGTACGGCGAAGCCAGCCAACGTAGGCAGCAGGCGGCGGGCATCGTGGAGAATTTCCGGCACGCTGGAGACCACCAGCAGCGCGCAAATAGAGGCGATGCCGATGGTATCGAGCAGCACGCCGATCGGACCGCGACGCGTCGGACGCGCGTTAGCGGCACGCAGGCGCAACGGCAGATAGCGAAACAGATAGTTTACGCAGCCGACCACAACGCCGATCGTCAGGACATCACTGTTCATCGGGCATCCCCTGTATGCTGGCCTGTACCAGAGCGGTCAGGCAGCCGCAGACAATCCCGGCCAGAATGGCGGCGGGTATGGAAAACAGAATCATTCCCCCCAGCGCCCCTGCCAGCGCGGCGGTCACGCTAAGCGACTGCTTGCGCTGGAAAGAAGCCAGTAAAAAACTCATAAACAGCGCGGGAAGCATAAAGCCCAGCGCCGCCTCCACCGCCGGAAAGTCGGTCAGCAGGCCGCTACCTGAATACGCGCCGATCAGCGTGCCGAAGACCCACGACGCCCATGACAGAAAAGCGATACCGATCATCCAGCTTTCGCTCCAGCGTCGACCGTCGCGTACCAGTTTAGCGGTGGCGGCGGCAAAGACCTCATCGGTCAGGCCGAACGCCCAGATCGCGGTTTTTTTGTCGCTCAGCGCGCGCTGGATGCGGCTGCGCATGGAAGGGCCGTAGAGCACGTGACGAACGTCCATCGCCATGACGGTGAGCGCGGCGACCCACAGCGAGCTTCCCGCCGCCAGCATTGCGACGATCACGAACTGGCTGGCGCCCGCGTAAATAATGCAGGAGAAAAACAGGCTTTCCAGAGGAGTGAAGCCGAGCTTCGTAGCGTTGAGGCCGAAGGCGAAGGCCACGGGAATATAGCTAATGACGATCGGCAGGCTGTCTTTCAGGCCTTCAGCCAGCGTGGCCGCGTCAGCGGGAGGAGAGTGCGTCAATGCGTCAGGATTTTCCATAGGAATTGCTTATTAATCACTCACGTGAAAATCACATGATTAAACAGGTAGATTTACCTTAGCAGAGAGCCGTGCGGCTTAACAGCCGCTAACAGGCTGATGCTTAGAGTTATGCACTTTTTTTGCATATAAAACCATGTGGCGGGAAGGGCGGGGCGATGATAGCGAAGGTTGAGTCTGTACGTTCTGATGGCCCGGAAAGGCGGGAGCCTTTCCGGGGAAACGCGATAAAAGCGGGAAATTATTTCTGCGCGGCCAGCGCTTCGTTTACCCAGCCGTCAAACTGCTGCTGGTGGGCTTTGATCCAGCCGTCGACGTGGCCCTGAATATCCGCTTCCGAACCATGCCCCTCGTGCATCATGGCATTCTCGGCGTTGATATCGGCAATCGGCAGCTTCATGATGCTAAACAGCTTCGCCGCCGCTGGGTTTTTCTCGGCCCAGGCTTTGTTGGCGACGATATGCATGGTGCTGACCGGGAAGCCGTAGTTGGCGCCATTAGAGAGCTTCGTGTCGATATTTTTTTGCACGCCCGGCAGGGAGGAGAACGGTACCTGCAGCCAGACGACGTCTTTACCCGGTTTCAGCACATCGCTGACCCAGTAAGGCGTCCAGGTGTAGTAGATGACCGGCTTGCCTTCTTTATAACGGGCAATGGTGTCGGCCATCATGGCGGCATAGTTCCCCTGATTGTGGGTGACGGTGTTATTCAGACCATAGGCATCAAGCTGATGGTTAATCACCGCTTCACAGCCCCAGCCAGGCGTACAGCCGGTCAGGTCGGCTTTGCCGTCGCCGTTGGTGTCGAACAGTTTGGCGATTTTCGGATCTTTTAGCTGATCGATAGATTTGATGTGGTACTGCTCGGCGGTTTTCTTATCAATCAGATAGCCCTGCGCCGCGCCGTTCACAAACACGCCTTCGCGGTAGAACTTTTTATCGCCGCCGGCGGCAGCGTACATATCGTCGTGCAGCGGCTGCCAGTTGACGGCGGTAAAGGTGGCGTCGCCGGAAGCGAGCGAGGTATAGCCGACGTTGTAATCCACTTCGCTCGGCTTATCGACGGTATAACCGAGTTTCTCCAGCGCGCGGCTGACCAGCAGGGTCTGGAAGGTCTCTTCCGAAATGGTGCTCTGAATTGGCTTAACGGTAATGCCTTTGCCAGGCAGATCCGCCGCGAAGGCGGTGGTGGAAATGAGGGCGGTTAACGCTGTGGCAAGGATCGCTGTATGTCGCATCGTTGTTCCTTTTACTTATCAGAAGGGAAGTCTATCCCCCCGGCTGCCGGGGGGATGGGCTCTTATTTACAGAAAGGGCGAGTAATCAGCCCCAGAGGGCCGGTTGCATACCAGCGGCGGTTGCCGCGGCTGCGCGAGTCCCGTCCTACGGCCTGAGTCAGACGGTCAAGAATAATGGCGAGGATAACAATCCCGACGCCGCCAACGGTGGCCAGGCCCATATCAAGGCGACCGATGCCGCGCAGTACCATCTGGCCGAGACCGCCAACGGCAATCATCGAGGCGATGACCACCATCGACAGGGCCAGCATCAGCGTCTGGTTGACCCCGGCCATAATCGTCGGCATGGCCAGCGGTAGCTGAACCTTAAACAGCAGCTGACGCGGGCTGGCGCCGAAGGAGCGCGACGCCTCAATCAGATCCGCCGGCACCTGGTTAATCCCCAGAATGGTCAGGCGGACAATCGGCGGCAGAGCGAAGATAATGGTGACCACCACGCCCGGAACGTTGCCGATACCGAACAGCATCACAATGGGCACCAGGTAGACAAACGCCGGCGTGGTCTGCATCGCGTCGAGCAGCGGACGGATGATTTTCGCCGCCCGCGGGCTCCTCGCCAGCCATATCCCAAGCGGCAGGCCGATCAGCATACAAAACAGCAGCGCGGTCAGCACCAGCGCCAGGGTTACCATCGCCTGCGACCAGGCGCCGATAGCACCGATAGCGATCAGCGAAATCAGCGTCGCCGCGCCCATGCCGATGCTGGAAATCTGCCAGGCAATCAGCGAGAAAATAATAATCGCCACCGGCGCCGGCATACCCAGCAGCAGCTGCTGGAAGGCGCTCAGGATGTAATCCACCGGTACGCGAATCCCCTGGAATAGCGGACGGAAATGCATCACCACCCAGTCGATACCGTGCGTGACCCAGCTGTCGAGCGGGATCAGCGTGTTATGGAACGGGTCCATAATATTGAAGTGTTCCGGCTGCGGTGCGGGCGCGCTGCTCAGCCAGTCGGCGCCGCCGCCGTTGGTCGGCGCTGGCGTAGAGGTGCCCCAGGCATCGGCGGATTGCGCTGCGCTATCCGCCGCCGGTGCGGTGTCCCACGGGTTAGATTGATCAGCCATTGTTTGCCCCCTCGCGATCTAAAGCCTGCAGCAGCATTCGTTTGGAAATGATGCCGATATACTGGTGCCCCTCGTCGACAACCGGCACCGCGCACGGTGCATGGCCGACGTGAGAGAGGAGTTCGCTGAGCGGCGTTTGCGCATCCACCGCCTGCGGGGAGTCGATTAACGCCGCATCGATTCCCTGGCCTTCGCTCAGCGCGGCTTTGAGAGAATCAATGGAGACAATGCCAACAAATTTATTCCCGCGTTCAATGACGTAGCCATATTCGCGGTCTTCATCCTGCAATAATTTCAGCGCGGAGCGCGGGCCGAAACCGGGCGTTTTACGAATCAGACCCACCGGGCTGCGGCGGGCAATATCTTTGGCGCTGAATACCTGGCTAATATCGACGCCGCGGAAGAAGGTTCTGACATAATCATTGGCCGGATTATTGAGTATTTCATCCGGCGTGCCGACCTGAACCACTTCACCATTTTGCATAATGGCAATACGATCGCCAATACGCATGGCTTCATCAAGATCGTGGGAAATAAAGACCACGGTACGCTGATGTCTGGCCTGTAATTTAGTTAGCTCATCCTGCATCTCGGTACGAATTAATGGGTCGAGCGCCGAGAAGGCTTCATCCATTAACAGAATATCGGGATTAATCGCCAGCGCGCGGGCGAGACCAACGCGCTGGCGCATACCGCCGGAGAGTTCATCCGGGTATGCATGAGCATACTTTTCCAGGCCGACCTGACGCAGCGCCTCCAGCGCTTTTTCCTGGCGTTCCTGAGTCGGCACGCCGGCCAGCTCCATGCCGAAACCGGCGTTGTCGAGCACGGTCATATGCGGCATAAGCGCAAAGGATTGAAAAACCATTGCAATCTTTTTTCTGCGCACCTCGCGGAGCTCGGCGTCAGAGATTTTAGCGATATCGACGCCGTCGATCAGGACCTGGCCGCGGGTGGGTTCAATCAGGCGATTGAGAAGGCGAACCATGGTGGATTTCCCCGATCCGGAGAGCCCCATGATGACGAATATCTCGCCTTCTTCAATGGTCAGACTGGCGTTCTTTACGCCAAGCGATAGCCCCGTCTTTTCCAGTATTTGTTCTTTCGATAGTCCTTTATCGATATATTTGAAAGCCCTCTGCGGGTGCTCGCCAAATATCTTATAGAGATTCTTAATTTCTAATTTAATTGCCATGCAATAGAGTGTTTCCTGTTATTTATTAATATCGATACGGTACCCGATGGTGATAATTGCTTTTTTACACCCTAACATACTGAGAATCTGTGACAACCCTTTATGTGGAGCTGCCAGGGAAATGCGCAGGGGAGAATTCCGGTTCATCCCCCGTGATATAAGGGCTGAGCCTGAATGACCTGTGGTTGATATTTTTTAGTTATGTTGCCTTAATTCAGGCAGAAATCGCGGACATACTGTTGAATATGACACGGTGATGACCGAAAGATATTGAGTGAGGCGAAAACAAATAATGTGAAATAAATCACCAGGAAATATGCTGATATATTCCTGGTGAAAGTAGGGCTAAAAGTCCCAATCGCCGTCGACGGTTTCTTCCGCTTTTCCCATCACATACGATGAACCTGAACCGGAAAAGAAGTCGTGGTTTTCGTCGGCATTCGGCGAGAGCGCGGCGAGGATCGCCGGATTGACGGCGGCCATTTCCGCCGGGAACAGCGCGTCGTAGCCGAGGTTCATCAGCGCCTTGTTGGCGTTGTAGCAGAGGAAGGCGTTGACCTCTTCAATCCAGCCGCTATCGGCGTACAGTTCGCGGGTGTAGGCCAGTTCGTTGTCATACAGATCCATCAGCAGGTCGAGGGCGAAGTTTTTCATCTCTTCGCGCTTCTCGGCGCTGACTATTTCCAGACCTTTCTGGAATTTGTAGCCAATGTAATAACCGTGTACTGCTTCATCGCGGATGATCAGACGAATCAGATCGGCGGTGTTGGTCATTTTCCCCCGGCTGGAGAAGTACATCGGCAGCCAGAAGCCGGAATAGAAAAGGAAGGATTCGAGAAAGACGCTGGCGATTTTTTTCTTCAGCGGTTCATCTGCCTGATAGTACTCCAGTATCAGCTGCGCTTTGCGCTGCAGCGGCGCGTTTTGTTCGCTCCAGGCATAGGCGGCATCGACGTCTTTGCTCTGGCAGAGCGTCGAGAAAATGGAACTGTAGGAGCGGGCGTGCACCGCCTCCATAAAGCTGACGTTCGACAGCACCGCTTCCTCATGCGGGGTGAGGGCGTCGGCCATCAGCGCCGGGGCGCCGACGGTATTCTGGATGGTATCGAGCAGCGTCAGCCCGGTGAAGACGCGAATCGTCAGCTGCTGCTCCGCCGGAGTGAGGGTTTGCCAGGCGGGGATATCGTTGGACAGTGGCACCTTCTCCGGCAGCCAGAAGTTGCTGGTCAGCCGATTCCAGACCTCCAGATCCTTATCGTCTTCAATCTTGTTCCAGTTGATGGCGCTGATGCGCGATAAATGGGTCATCCTGTTCTCCTTACAGCGCGCAGGACACGCAGCCTTCGATTTCGGTACCTTCCAGCGCCAACTGGCGCAGACGGATGTAATACAGCGTTTTGATGCCTTTCTTCCACGCGTAGATTTGCGCTTTATTGATATCGCGCGTGGTGGCGGTATCGGGGAAGAACAGGGTCAGCGACAGCCCCTGATCGACATGGCGCGTCGCCTCGGCGTAGGTGTCGATGATCTTCTGCGGTCCGATTTCGTAAGCATCCTGATACAGCGCCAGGTTGTCGTTGGTCATAAACGGCGCCGGATAGTAAACGCGCCCGGTTTTCCCTTCTTTGCGGATCTCAATCTTCGACACGATCGGGTGGATGCTGGAGGTCGCGTGATTGATGTAGGAAATCGAGCCCGTCGGCGGCACCGCCTGCAGGTTGCGGTTATAAATGCCGTAGCGCATCACGTCATCGCGCAGCTGCCGCCACATATCGCGGTCGGGCAGGGCAATACCGGCACGGGCGAATAGCGCGCGGACTTTCGCCGTTTTCGGCTGCCAGTCGCCTTCCAGGTAGGGGCGGAAATAGTCGCCGCTGGCGTACCGCGACTGCTCGAATCCGGCAAAACGCGTGCCTTTTTCCCGTGCTATCAGCATCGAGGTGCGCAGCGCGTGCCAGGTGATGGTATAGAAATAGAAATTGGTGAAATCCAGTCCCGCTTCGCTACCGTAGGCAATACCTTCGCGCGCCAGATAGCCGTGCAGATTCATCTGCCCAAGGCCGATGGCGTGCGAAGCGGCATTGCCCGCCGCCACCGACGGTACCGAACGGATATCGCTCATTTCGGACACCGCGGTCAGACCGCGCACCGCGACCTCGACCGTGCGGGCGAAATCAGGAGAGTCCATGGTGTGGGCGATATTCAGCGAGCCGAGGTTGCAGGAGATATCCTGGCCGATGCTGGCGTAATCCAGGTTTTCGTCAAAGGTAGAAGGCGCGTTGACCTGCAGGATCTCCGAGCACAGGTTGCTCATATTGATGCGCCCGGCAATCGGGTTCGCACGATTCACCGTGTCTTCAAACATGATGTACGGATAGCCGGACTCAAACTGAATTTCCGCCAGCCGCTGGAACAGATCGCGGGCGCGGATCCAGCGCTTGCTGACCCGCTCGTCGGCCACCAGTTGCGCATACATTTCGCTCACCGCGATATCGCCGAACGGTTTACCGTACAGACGCTCGACGTCGTAAGGGGAGAACAGCGCCATCTGCGCATCTTCTTTCGCTAGCTGAAAGGTGATATCCGGAATCACCACCCCGAGCGAGAGCGTTTTGATGCGGATTTTTTCATCGGCGTTTTCGCGTTTAGTATCCAGGAAACGCAGGATATCGGGATGATGGGCGTGCAGATAGACCGCGCCGGCCCCCTGGCGCGCGCCAAGCTGGTTGGCGTAGGAGAAGGCGTCTTCCAGCATTTTCATCACCGGCACCACGCCGGAGGACTGATTCTCGATGCGCTTGATTGGCGCACCGGCTTCGCGAAGATTGGAGAGCAGAAACGCCACGCCGCCGCCGCGCTTAGATAGTTGCAGCGCCGAGTTCACCGCCCGGCCAATGGATTCCATATTGTCTTCGATGCGCAGCAGAAAGCAGGAGACCAGTTCGCCGCGCTGCTGTTTACCGGCGTTGAGGAACGTCGGCGTGGCGGGCTGAAAGCGCCCGGAGAGGATCTCATCGGTCAGCTGATGGGCCAGCGTCTCGTTACCCTGCGCCAGGGTCAGGGCCACCATGCAGGTACGATCGGCAAAGTCTTCAAGGTAGCGCTTACCATCGAAGGTTTTTAGCGCGTAGCTGGTATAGAACTTCCACGCGCCGAGAAACGTCTGGAAGCGAAAGCCGTAGCTGTGAGCGTGCGCGAACAGCGCAAGAATAAACGAGCGAGGGTAGCGGGTCAGCACCCTGGCATCGTAATAGCCTTCGGCGACCAGCCACGTCAGCTTGTCGTCCTGAGTGGTAAAGGGCACGGTCTTCGGCTCAACGTGGCTGGTCATAAACGCCGCCACCGCCTGATGGTCTTTGTCAAACGGGATGCGGCCGTTGCTGTCGTAAAGATTCAGCATCGCGTTGAGAGCGTGGAAATCCGGCGCCTCGGTGGTTATATGTTCTGCGGTTGTCGTTGCCAAAATTCGCTTACTCCTTTACGCACGTTGTCGACATCTTGCGGGGTGCCCATTAGCTCAAAGCGATAGAGATACGGTACGCCGCATTTCTGCTTGATGACGTCGCCAGCCCGGCCATAGGCCTCGCCAAAATTGCGGTTGCCCGCGGCGATGACGCCGCGAATGAGCTGGCGGTTGTGCGGATCGTTGAGGAAACGGATCGCCTGTCGGGGAACCGCGCCCGCCGTGCCGCCGCCGCCATAGTTGGGGACGATGAGAATGTAGGGTTCGTCTACCTGGATGCGCTCGCGCTCGTTAAGCGGAATACGCACGGCGGGCAGTCCCAGACGCTGGACGAACCGGTGCGTATTTTCGGAACTGCTGGAGAAGTAGACGATCAGGCTCATACGCTGGCCGTTGTAACTGTCGGGCGTAGGCGGTTGATCATATCGGGACGAAAGCCGGACCAGCGGGTCTCTCCGGCAATCACCACTGGCAGCTGACGGAAACCCTGCTCGCGCAGCATATCGACGGCTTCAGGATGGTGGTCGATGTTGATCATGTCGAATTCAAACCCGCCGGTTTCCATGGCCCGTTTAGTGGCATGGCACTGTACGCAGTCGTTTTTAGTGTAAATAGTAATGCGCATGATTCGTATTTCCATTTAAGATAGCGGTACGGCGCTAAAACAGACGTCGCTTGCTATGGGTTATCGATGAAGGAAATACTAGATGTAGTTATTTAAAAGTTCAACAGCGCAATATATATGGTTTTTGTAAAGGTTAGCCCCCGCAAAAGGATCCTGCGGGGGGCGGGACTTTGTGACGTGAAATTACAGGCGCATGCTCACCGCCAGGCGGTTAAAGGCGTTCATCAGGCTGATGGCGAAGGTTAGATCGCTAATCTGGCGGGCGCTAAAATGGTCCAGCAGCGGCAGATAAACATCGTCTTCCGCATGGCTTTCGGCGATATAGGTGACCGATTCCGCCCACCCCAGCGCCGCGCGTTCGGCATCGCTGAAATGGGCGCTCACCCGCCAGCCTGCCAGCGCGTCCAGCTTATTCTGCGCCACGCCGGATTTACGCAGGGCTTTGCTGTGCATCTCCAGGCAGAAGGCGCAGCCGTTGATTTGCGACACCCGCAAATACACCAGCTCTATCAGCGCGCCATCCAGCTCGCTTTTTTCCAGCGCAATTTTGGCCTGAACCAGGGCGTTATAAACTTCCGGGCTCAGTTCATTGTACGGCTGACGTAGTGTGTTCATTTTACTCTCCTCATTAAGACGCGAGGAAAATAGCACTATAATGGACTGCATAAGATAGCCATATTGTGATGAAAAAAGCAGACCATGATGGACGGTAAAAAAATTCCGCACTACCAGCGCATTGCCCGACAGCTTAAGCAGGCGATTGAGGGCGGCGAGCTGGCTCCCGGCAGCAGACTGCCTGCGAGTCGGGTATATGCTCAGGAGCTTGGCGTGTCGCGGGCGACCATTGAGAACGCCTGGGGGGATCTGGTCGCGCAGGGGTGGCTGGAGCGGCGCGGACAGGCGGGGACCTTTGTCAGCGAGCGGCTTATTCCGCAGCAAAACGCGCTCGTTCAGACTGTCGCGGGCGATGAGCCCGCGGCGGCGCTGCCGTTTCAGCTGGGGTTGCCCGCGCTGGATCTGTTTCCACGCGGCCTGTGGGCGCGCGTAATGGGGCGTCGTCTGCGTACGCAAACGCGTTTTGACCTTGCGCCAGGCGATCCCTGCGGTGAACTGACGCTTCGCCGGGCGATCGTCGATTATTTGCGCCTGTCGCGCAGCATTGAGTGTCGGCCTGAGCAGGTCTTGATCACCGGTAGCTACGCGGCCTCGATGCGCCTTATTTTGCGCACGCTGGCGCGGCCTGGCCAGCAAATGTGGATGGAAGATCCGGGGTTTCCGCTGATCCGGCCGGTCGTGAACGACGAGGGGGTGGCGATCAGCCCCGTTCCGGTCGACGGAGACGGGATGGATATTGCCTGGGCGCAGCGGCATTACCCGAATGCCCATTTCGCACTGCTGACCCCGGCTCATCAGAGCCCGCTTGGCGTGGCGCTCTCGCTGTCCAGGCGCAGACAGCTCCTGTTATGGGCGGCGCAGAATAACGCGTGGATTGTCGAAGATGATTACGATAGCGAATTCCGCTATCACGGTAAGCCGCTACCGCCGCTGAAAAGCCTCGACGCCCCGCAGCGGGTTATCTATGCCGGGACGTTCAGTAAGTCTTTGTTTCCGGCATTACGCGCCGCCTGGCTGGTGGTGCCTGCGCAACTGGTGGCGCAGTTTCGTGAACAGGCCGCGCTAATGAGCTGTAGCGCACCGACGCTGTGGCAGCAGACGCTGGCGGATTTTATTCGCGAAGGCCACTTCTGGCGCCATCTGAAGAAAATGCGTGCCGGCTATGCGCAGCGCCGCCTGTGGCTTGAGTCGGCGCTGCGCGCGCAGGGCTTTACCGTGGTGCCTCAAGCGGGCGGGATCCAGATGGTGGTCAGGGTGGCCGGTGACGATCGCCTACTGGCGCAGCTCGCCAGGCAGGCCGGTCTGGCCGTCCAGGCGCTAAGCGACTGGCGAATGGAGAGTCGAGGAGAAGGGGGGCTGATAATGAGCTTCACCAACCTGACGTCGGCAGAAGTGGCGAATCAGGCTGTGCGTATGCTGGATGCCGCGCTTTACGCGAAGAGATAACAAAAACCCCTGCAGTGCAGGGGTAGACGCGTATTTGTTATCTTCATGGGTCTGGCAGCTTTATTATCGACGTAGATTCAGTAATACGCCAATAAATACCCCAACGGCTGCTGCGGCACCGACGCTTTGCCACGGTTTGTCGCGCACGTAGCTGTCAGCGCAGCCCATGGCGTCGCATGCCGCCTGCTGGACGCGGTTGTTGCCGTTAAGCCGGGCGCGGGTCTCTTTGAGCAGCGCCTGCGCTTTTTTGCGCGCGGCCTCCGCTTCATCTTTGGCGTCGCTGCCCCACGATTTCATCACCTCTTCCAGCGTATCCGCTAATTGGCTGACATCGTTATGGATATCTTCAGCGCTCTCTTCTACGTTGTTGCGGTTTGCTCGGTTGGCCATTGGTTTCTCCCTTAATTCCATTGAGACTATAAGTGTAGGACAAGATTTTGAATTATGCTGTAAATAGCCCTTTATGGAATATTCCGAAAGCGTTGACTTTAATGAATAAGGTAAGGTTAACGTGCGGTAAAAGATAATGAGGAATGAGTATGTATTTAAGACCCGATGAGGTGGCGCGTGTTCTTGAAAAAGCCGGCTTCACCATGGATGTTGTGACGCAAAAAGCGTACGGCTATCGCCGTGGCGATAATTATGTTTATGTGAACCGTGAAGCTCGTATGGGGCGTACCGCGTTAATTATTCATCCGGCTTTAAAAGAGCGCAGCACAACGCTTGCGGAGCCCGCGTCGGATATCAAAACCTGCGATCATTATGAGCAGTTCCCGCTCTATTTAGCGGGTGATGCTCAACAGCATTATGGTATTCCACACGGGTTCAGTTCGCGAATGGCGCTTGAGCGTTTTCTGAGTGGCCTGTTTGGCGAAACGCAGTATAGCTGACAAAAAGCGGCTGGCGGAACCAGTCGCTTTTTTGTATCAACTCAGGCTTTGGCCTGCTGGTAGGGGGCTGACGCGGAACAGGCGACGGCAGTAGTCGAGGAAATAACCGTACGCTGCGCCCATCATCATTGATACAACGATATTGGAACTTACCGCCGCGGCGATCTGATGCCAGTCGGCGCCAACAACCAGCAGAATCGCCACGTATACCGGCGACTGGAACGTCACATAGGCCACTACATCGGCAATATTCTTCATCCAGCCGGACGCGCTGATGCGGCGCGCCTGGCGCATCGCGAAATCGCGATAAAAGCCGTAAGGCACGGCAATAATAATGTTCACCGGAATCGCCACCAGTCGCGAAGATAACGACTGCTGGAAGGTCATTCCGGAGAGAAAAATTTCGATCATCATGTTCACAACGGTGCAGTAAACCACCATCGCAAAGGTGTCTGCTACCGCATGACGCAAGCGGGACTGCGCAGAGAACATCGGTGTGCTCCTCGAAAATGAAGTCGATAATGCCAAAAGACTGGCCGTTAATCAGAGTTTTTGGGTATCTGTTTTGATGCGCGTAGATTATATCTCTGCATTAAAAGAGGCAACTAGCTATAAATTTTTATTTAAAGGCTTTTGGTCGATAAAATACTCTGCTTCAGGCTGTTTTTTGTTCGTTACGCTACTTTTGTTCCTGGTGTTTATTTTTTTTATATTTTTCAAAGAGATAGTTTATTATTGCGCCGTGGGGATCGGCGGGAGGCAGGGCGGAAGAGGACGATTGCGCGACAGAATCGCGTCGCGGTGGGCAGTGCATCACTTTTGGCATTTTTTACTCTTCTAAAAGCAAATCGTCAGCATGATATGCTGATTTAATTGCTGGGTGAGCATTCAGATTTTTTGCATGACTATTCCGCCAACGACAGTGCCGCCTTGTGATGGCCTGGCCGGGGTATACGGATAACTTGCTGAGCATGCAGGTAATAAGCTAAAGACATTGGCTGGTTGATATTTCTCTTTTTGACCGGGTTTATTCACTGTGGGAAATTTCGCTTTTATCGATTTGTTTATCTTATTTATTGTCAAATATAGCTGATGGTATATCCGCAATTAGTGAAAGGCTGGAAATAAATAATTGTATCAATTAAACTAGCGTCGTAATCTTTGTTTCATTTGCTATTTGGGAATTTTTGAATTATATGTCATTACTATTAGAGAAGCTGAATAATATACGTTCACTCCGCGCCATGTCCCGTGAATTCTCCATTGACGTGCTTGAAGATATGCTGGCAAAGCTAAGGACCGTCACTGAAGAAAAACGTGCTGAAGAGCAGGCTGCTCAGGCACAGCGGGCAGAACATCAGGAAAAACTAAATACCTGGCTGGAGTTAATGATTGCTGATGGTATTACCCCTGAACAATTAGTGGGCCACAATAGCGCTTCCTCGAAAGGGAATAAAAAGCGCCAGCCGCGTCCGCCTAAATATCGTTTTACCGATCATACCGGCGCCGAGAAAACCTGGACCGGACAGGGACGTATGCCGAAGCCGCTTGCGAAAGCGATGGCTGAGGGAAAATCCCTTGATAGTTTCCTAATCTAATCGTTAAAACGGTGGGGAGACCCACCGTTATTGTTACCCGGCTTGATCAGCACACGCCAAAATCGCCGTCTTCTTTATATGCCGTCACATCGGCAGCCTTCAGCGTATATTTCTCGCCCTGCTCGTTGCTTGCCTGAACGGCAATAATGCGATCGTCCTCGACTTCAACGACTTTAAGTTTTGGCCCACCCGCGCGCGGTTGTACCAGGTCACCGACTGAAAACATACTGCTTCTCCTGTGTGCTGATAAATCTTTCGCTGACAATAACCATAGCTCAGCAAAAGCGTTACCAACAACTGACCAAAAGAGGTAGAGGCTAGCGACGGTTCCAGGGCATCAAAGCCAAAAGACGCGCCATACCGCAAAAACCGGTGATCCCGGCGAAGGTTAATCCGGCGCCGACGAAGGCGCTAAGCAGAAAAAAGCCGCTATTAAAAGCGTAACCTAAAGCGACGCCAAGCAAGATCAGAACCCCGGCGGCGATCTGGACCTGGCGCATCAGCGGTAGCGGCTGAGATTTATCCTCTTTCACCGGCAGACCCGCCGCTTTCCACGCCTGAATTCCGCCAGCCAGTAGTTTTGCCTGCGCCGGTGCGGCGGCCTGCGCCAGACGGGAGGCATTATTCTGGGTGCGCGATCCCGCCTGACAGTGAAAAACGATCGTTTCTTCAGGGTTGGCGCGCAGCGCCGAGCCATTCGTCAGGGTTGCCAGCGGCATGAGTTCCGCTCCGGGAATATGCTCGCGGGCGTATTCATCGGCATCGCGGATATCGATCAGCCGCGCGCCGCGGCCGATGAGGTCCCGGGCTTCGGCAGGAGAAAGAGTGGCAATAGTCATAAACGCTCCTTAAGGGCAATAGATTGACTTCAGCGCGGCGACGATGTGCTGAACCGCTGGCCGGGTAATGAAGTAGTGAATGCGCTGCGCCTGGCGTTCGCAGCCGATCAGGCCTTCATCGCGCATCCGCGCCAGATGCTGGGAGGTAGCGGAGGGGCTCAGTCCGGTGATGCGCGCCAGTTCGCCGGCGCTGGTGCCCGGCGCATCGCATAGCATGCACAGAATCAATAGCCTGCTGGGATGGCTCATGGCTTTCAGCAGCGCGGCGGCTTCGCCGGCGCTGGCCTGTAGCTGTTCGGGTGTATTCATTTATTTTAGTCTTTTCTAAATTTAGTAAAGTCTAAAATAAAAAAGCGTCTAACGCCAGCAATGAATGCTGCAGTGACAAAATGGCGCGGCTGAAACCTGGTAACGCTAATGCCGGTAATATGGCCACCGCGCTTCACGCCCTGAGCGAATCAGAAGGCTATGCGCTATGGCTCCCGCGACGGGCGGCGCGGCGATACAGCGTGCTGCGCGCGACGCCTAAAGCCTGCGCGGCTTTACTGATATTGCCGTTATAGCTTGCCAGCGTATCGGCAATCAGCTGCGCATCGTGCTGCTGAAGCCCGCGCGGCGGGCGGGGCACGGGAGAACTTCGGTATTCCTGGGGCAAATCATCCACCGTCAGCGTTTCACCCTCTTCGGCGAGCGCCAGCAGTACCCTCATTAGGCTTTGCAGCTGACGGACGTTGCCTGGCCAGGGTTGAGTCGCCAGGTGTTGCACAACCTCCGGGGCCAGCGCGACGCGACGTTTTTCTCCGCCGAGCTCGCGCCACAATCGCTGGATAAACGCCGGGCGTTCAGGCCACTCGCGCAGCGGCGGCAGCGTCAGAGCAAACTCGCGCAGGCGGTAGAGCAGGTCTTCGCGGAAGGTACCTTCGGCGACGCGCTGCGCCAGGTTGCGGTGGGTGGCGCAAATCACCGCGAAGTTAACCGGCGAGCTTCGGCTGGCGCCAAGGGGCGTGACCTCTTTCTCCTGTAAGATCCTCAGCAGCCGGGTCTGCAGCGTTAACGGCATATCGCCGATCTCGTCAAGAAACAGCACGCCGCCGTCGGCCTCGCGAATCTTGCCGATATAGCCGTTTTTGTTTGCGCCGGTAAACGCCCCGGGCTGGTAGCCAAACAGCTCGGATTCAATCAGCGACTCCGGAATGGCGGCGCAGTTGATGGCGACGAACTTGCCGCCACTCCAGCGGCTGTGCCGGTGCAGGGTGCGGCTGACGTACTCTTTGCCGCAGCCGGTTTCGCCTTCGATACACAGACCGATCCCGGCGTTAAGCAGGCGCAGCAGCTTCTCCCCTTCGCGCTGGTTGGAGAAGGGCAGATCGATACCTGGGCGTGGGGTCACCGCGACGCTTGCGGTAGCGGGCGCGCGCAGACGGAAATAGTAGTGACGATCCCCGGCGGCGAGCGGCAGCGGTATGCTGACGGCGGTTTGCCGCAACCGTGGAAAAAGCTGCTGAAAAGTGAGATGGCCGAACTGTTCTGCGTTGAGCGAGAATTCGCGCATCGCCAGCCGGTTGGCGGCCGTCAGAACTGCGTCCGTAAACACCAGCAGCAGTTCATCGACGCCGTCGAGTTTCTCCGGCTGAGGGTGAAGGCTCATCAGCCACTGCTGTGGATGCAGACTCTGCTTAAACCACAGATACTCTATCTGCTTCGCGGCGCCTTTCACCCACGCCAGCGTTCGCGCGTGCGGATAGTGAGCCGGGCCGGAGATATCCAGCACCCCGGCTATATTGCCCTCGGGACTTTGCAGCGGCACGGCGGCGCAATAAAGTCCCCGGTTGCTGGCCAGGAAATGCTGGCGGCCATCGATTTCGCAGCTGTCGTCAATCGCCAGCGCGGTGCCAATGGCGTTGGTTCCGCGTCCGCTTTCGCTCCACAGATTGCCCGGCGCTAAAGCGAAGCGCTGCGCTTTCTGCATGGCGTGCGTATCGCCAAAGGTTTGCAAAACCAAACCGCTGGCGTCGGAGAGAACCACGACGGATTGCAGGTCGTTGACTTTGCGGGAAAGCGCATTGACGACCGGCTGGGCCAGCGTTTGCAGGCGGCTATGGTTGGCGAGCCTCTCGGCCAGTTCGCTGGCGTGCAGGCGAGGGAAGTCATCCGTGGCGGGGTCGAGGCCATAGCGCTGGCTGCGGCACCAGGAGTCGCTCAGCAGCGGACTCGCTTCGATCTCTGGCGTCAGGGCAAACGGATTTCCTGGCACGGGACACCTCATGGTTTTATTTGTGTTGCAATATTGTAGCTATAAGGTTTTTGTAGTGTTGCGATTTGCGACACATAAGAGACATTCCATGCGACAGAACGAAAAGTGAATCTATTAAGTAATTGAAAATAAATAATTATTTAAAATAAGGAAAAATGGCATAACCCCTGCAATAGGGGAGAGGCGCAGCGAGCAGCCGTACAAAACTAATACGCCGCTGCGCTTCAACCCTACATGAAGGAGATTCGCGATGCGTTATGCACATCCTGGCACGCCGGGCGCTTTGGTAGCACTGAAGTCAGCCTACGGTAACTTTATTGACGGTAAATTTGTCGAACCGATCGGCGGTGAATTCTTTATGAATACCTCCCCGGTCGACGGTAGCAACATCGGGCAGTTTCCGCGTTCTGATGCCAAAGATATCGACTTCGCCCTTGATGCGGCGCACCGGGCTGCCGACGCCTGGGGCAAAACGTCGGCTCAGCACCGCGCGAATCTGCTGCTGCAGGTTGCCGACCGTATTGAAGCCAATCTGGAATATCTGGCGGTGGCGGAAAGCTGGGATAACGGTAAGCCAATCCGCGAAACCCTTAACGCCGATCTGCCGCTGGCGGTCGATCACTTCCGCTATTTCGCCGGCTGCCTTCGCGCGCAGGAGGGAAGCACGGCGGAGATTGATGAAACGACGGTGGCTTACCATTTCCATGAGCCTCTCGGCGTGGTCGGGCAAATTATTCCGTGGAATTTCCCGCTGCTGATGGCCGCCTGGAAGCTGGCTCCGGCGCTGGCGGCGGGCAACTGCGTGGTACTTAAACCGGCGGAGCAGACGCCGCTCAGCATTACGCTGCTGCTGGAGATTATTGGCGATCTGTTCCCGGCGGGCGTGCTTAACGTGGTGCAGGGGTTTGGCAAAGAGGCGGGCGAAGCGCTGGCAACCAGTAAACGCATCGCCAAAATCGCCTTCACCGGCTCCACGCCGGTTGGCCGGCATATTATGGCCTGCGCGGCGGAAAATATTATCCCCTGTACAGTTGAGCTGGGCGGTAAGTCGCCGAATATCTATTTTGCCGACGTGATGGAAGGCGAAGAAGAGTATATCGAAAAGGCGGTAGAGGGCCTGGTTCTGGGCTTCTTTAACCAGGGCGAGGTCTGCACCTGCCCGTCCCGCGCGCTGATTCAGGAGTCTATCTACGAGCCCTTTATGGCGCGGGTCATGGACAAGGTAGCGCAAATTCGCCGCGGCGACCCCTTTGATACCGACACGATGATTGGCGCTCAGGCGTCGCGTCAGCAGTTCGATAAGATCCTTTCCTATATTAAGATCGCCCGCGATGAAGGCGGTAAGATCCTGACCGGCGGCGAACGCGCCAGCATCTCTGCCGAACTGGATAACGGTTTCTATATTCAGCCGACGCTGATTCAGGGCCGCAACGATATGCGCAGCTTCCAGGAGGAGATCTTTGGCCCGGTTATCGGTGTCACCACCTTTAAAGATGAAGCCGAGGCGCTGTCTATTGCTAACCAGACCCAGTTTGGCCTTGGGGCCGGGGTGTGGACGCGGGATACCAATCTGGCCTATCGCATGGGGCGCGGCATTAAGGCCGGCCGGGTGTGGACCAACTGCTATCATATTTACCCTGCGCACGCCGCGTTTGGCGGTTACAAACAGTCCGGCGTAGGGCGCGAAACCCATAAGATGGCGCTTAACGCCTATCAGCAGACGAAAAACCTGCTGGTGAGCTACGGTACGGCGCCTCTGGGTCTGTTCTGATCGGTAACGTCAGCTATTTATTTTAGTAAAACCCGCAATCTTCAGCATAGATTGCGGGTTTATTATTCCGTAAAGAAAGTGTTGTTATTTGTTTTGCCTCCCTTGCTTTCACATGAAATACCCTTGGCATTGATATTCTCTATATATAATTACTCAGGTGATTATTGTTTTTTTGGTTACGAAAATAAGATAGAAACCAACCTAGGATTTATCCTAATATTGTGTAAATTCACGGTCCGCTCACAGAATGATTGCCGAAAAATTGCGGTAAATTCTAGGGTAATTGTTAAATTATACTGTCTGATGTTGATTTTTAATGTTGTTGTCTCGTGATTTTTGGTTGCGTTAATTAACAAACGGCGCAATGTTTTGAATATTATTCTTATATGTAAAATAAAACAGCATTTCATTAACATAACAAAATATTGCGAATTGTAATGGGTAAGGATAGTATTTATTTGTTCCCTTAATGAATGGTTGATCAATTACGCCGAAGTAACTTTCTTTTTTAATAAAAGATTCGAATAAGCAGCTCAGTTTTTTGCTGCCTGCTATCCTGCGGACGGAACGCGAATATTATTAACATGGAGGATCTGTACGCAGATTAGCCCGAGGCTTAAGCCATCGCGCTCAATCTGTCGAAAATATAAGTTAGAGATGAGATGAATAATGAAAACGCAATTTCGTATTATGGCAATGTTTGTCGGTGCTCTGGTTTCCGCTAGCGCATTATCCAGTCCTTCACAATCGGCCAGTTCAGTAATGACCGTTAACCCCGGCTTTAGTGCGGGAACGCAGGGCACGGGCGGTCAGGTAGAATTTACCGGCTCCATTACTGACTCCTCTTGTAATGTCGATAGCACCAGTGCGAACCAAAGCGTCGATCTGGGAAAATGGGCGAGCAGCTATTTTACCGGAGCAGGTTCTGAAACGACGAAAACCGCCTTCCATATCAAAGTAAAAGATTGTCCTTCCACCGTCACCACCGTCTCGGTACTGTTTGACGGTACCCGTGATACCAACAATAGCGATCTGCTGGCGATTAACGGTACCGCAAGCGGGGTGGCGATAAAGCTTTACGAAGACGATAAGTCAACACCGGTTGATCTCGGCGCCGTATCACGTGGCCACAGCGTTACCGCTGGCGCGAGCGGGGCGGCAACAGGTACCGCCGATCTGGAATTCTTTGCCGACTATGTCTCAACCAGCGCGGTTTCCGCCGGTTCTGCCAACGGTACGGCCAACTTCAATATGATTTACAACTAATACCCTAAAAGCGGGTAAAGCTGCGGTTATTTATGGCTTCCCATGCTGGGCCGCTGCCTGGCTGAAATACGGATGCATCATTTCAGCAGATTTTTTATCAGCTTCAGGTAGCGATACCCGCTTTTATTATTCCCGGACGGTAGTCATTATGAAACGAACGATCGCCGCGATAGCCTTTTTATTGCTATCAACTGCGGCACAGGCCGGTATTGTCATGGGAGGAACCCGTGTTATTTATCAGGAAGGGAAGCGTGAAGCCGCAATATCGGTCACCAACGCTGATACTCATTCACCTTATCTGGTGCAATCGTGGGTGGAAAACTATGCGGAAAACAATAAAAGCCGCGTGCCTTTTATTGTGACGCCGCCGCTTTTCCGTCTCGATCCCGAACAGCAGAACGTATTGCGTATTAACTATATTGGCGGAACGCTGCCCACCGATCGCGAATCCGTTTTTTGGCTCAACGTAAAAAGCATTGCGCCCACGAAAAAAGATGAAGCGAATAAGCTTCAGGTTAATATTAAATCAAAATTTAAGATTTTCTATCGTCCGAATGGTCTCCCGGGGGAGCCTGCCGATGCATGGCGCAAGCTGACGTTTAAAATTGAAGGTTCCAGACTGGTTGCCCAAAATCCGACGCCCTATTTTGTCTCCTTTTTTGTTATTTCGGTTGGCGCGACAGAAATTCCCGAACCCGGCATGATTGGCCCCCTTGACCATAAAGAGTGGCCAATTACTCATTCCGGGGCAGTCAAATGGCGCGCCATTAATGACTTCGGTGGTATTACGGATTACGCGCAACAGTAATTTTTGTTTGGCCTGGTCAGGATATTGTGAAAAATACAACCTCGGGTATGACTTCCGTTTATTCGGCGATCGCTGCGCCAACCGGTGGGATTTTATTATTGCCGACGGCGCTTATTTTACTATGCCAAAGCGGTATCGCGCGGGCGGAGGACTACTTTGATCCGGCGGCATTAGAATTTGCCAATCCGCAGCAAAAGACCGCTGATTTACACTATTTTGCTAAAACAGGCGGCCAGCAGCCCGGGACATATCCAGTCAGCATCTGGGTAAATAACCAGGAAATAGCCCAGAGCGAGGTGACATTTGTCGACAGCAACGGCGCGCTGCAGCCGCAGTTAACCCCGGCGCAGCTGGCGGAATATGGCGTCAACGTCAGCGCTTTCCCGGCGTTTAATACCCTGCATGAGGGAGAGCCGTTCACCCGCATCGAGCGTTATATTCCTGATGCCAGCAGCCGTTTTGACTTCGCCACTCAGCGCCTGAACTTAAGCATTCCCCAGGCGGCAATGAACGTGCAAAGCCGCGGGTACGTCGATCCGGCGCGCTGGGATGAGGGGATTCCGGCGGCATTTGTTAACTATAACCTGACCGGGTCGCAAACCCGGCAGTCGGATGACAACAGCCGCTCCAGCTACCTGAATTTACGCAGCGGAGTGAACTTTGGCGCCTGGCGACTGCGTAACGTCTCGTCGATGGAGTATGACCGGACCCGGCGCTGGAATTCACAGAGCACCTGGCTGCAGCGCGACCTGAAGTCACTCAAAAGCCTGCTGCGGATGGGCGATACTTTTACGAGCGGCGACGTTTTCGACAGCGTGCAGTTTCGCGGCGTTCAGCTGATGTCGGATGATGAAATGCTGCCGGATAGCCAGCGCGGCTTTGCCCCGACGATCCGCGGTATGGCGCACAGCAATGCGAAAGTCACCATCTCCCAGCATGGCTACGTTATCTATGAAACGTTTGTCTCGCCGGGAGCGTTCGCCATTAACGATCTCTATCCGACGGCGCAAAGCGGCGACCTCGAAGTCCAGGTTAAAGAGAGCGACGGTTCGGTGCGGACCTTTACCCAGCCCTTTTCAGCCGTACCGTTTATGCTGCGCGAAGGACGAGTGAAATTTAGCCTGAGCGCCGGGCGCTACCATTCGGGGCAGAGCCAGACGCCATCGCCGACATTTTTGCAGGGGACGCTATTTTATGGGCTGCCGGCCGAGTTCACGCTCTACGGCGGTAGCCAGCTGGCGCAGGATTACCAGTCCTGGGCGCTCGGCGTCGGACGTGGTTTTGGCGAGCTGGGCTCGCTTGGGGGCGATGCAACATGGGCGAATACCAAAACGCCTTCGGGAAAGCGCTCGGCGGGCCACTCGCTGCGCGTGCAGTACCAGAAGGATTTTGCCGGAACCGGCACCTCATTTAGCCTCGCCAGCTATCGCTACTCCTCTGGCGGTTATTACGACTTTAGCGAGGCCAACGCGCTTGAAAGCCGCAATGGCCTTGTGGACAACAAGCGCAGCCGGGAGGAAATCTCCGTATCGCAGGCGTTTGGCGGTATGAGTAGCCTGGCGATTTCCGCCTGGTCACAGGAGTACTGGCACCGCCAAAGCCGCGATGAAACAATCCATCTCGGATTTTACAGCGCCTGGCGAGGCGTTTCGTGGGGCGTGGGTTATTACTACACCCAGTCTTCCGATCGCCAAAAAGCCGATCGCTCATGGTCCTTCAACCTGAGCATTCCGCTTGGCGGCCCGCTTGCCGAGAGCGCGATTAGCTATAGCACCACTTCCGACAATAACGGACGCACCTCGCAGCAGGCGTCGCTGTACGGTTCGATTCCGCGTAATCCCCATCTCTATTATTCCCTTCAGCAGGGCTACGCTAACGGCGGACAGGGCAGTAACAGCAGCGCATCGCTGGATTACCATGGCGGCTACGGAACCGCGCAGCTCGGCTATCGCCAGGATAGCGGAAGCCATCAGCTGACCTGGGGCGCAGCAGGCTCCATCGTCGCCCATCCTCATGGCGTGACGCTGGGGCAGACCGTCGGCGATAGCTTTGCCATCGTACGCGCGCCGGGAGCCGCCGATGTGGCGATTCAAAACGGCAGCAACGTGCATACCGACTGGCGGGGTTATGCGGTGGTGCCCTCGCTGACGGCGTATCGCAAAAACACCATTACGCTCGATACCGAATCGCTGGCCGACGATGCCGATGTTGAACTTGAAGGACAGACGGTGATCCCCGGCGGCGGGGCGGTGGTGCAGGCAAACTATCAGACCCATATCGGCAACCGAGTACTGTTTACGCTCAGCGATAGCCGCGGTCCGCTGCCGTTTGGCGCCAGCGTTCGCCTGCGTAAGGCTGAAGACGAGCAAGGCGCGGTTCCGGGCGGCATGGTGGCTGATGGCGGGCAGGTCTATCTGAGCGGTATCCCGCAAGAAGGGACGCTTGATGTTGCCTGGAACGCCGACAATATCTCGCGGAAATGCGCGCTGCATTTCCATCTTACCGATACCGTACAGCAGGGACAGAGTCCGGTAAAAACCGTCTCTGGCGTTTGCCAGTAGGTCAGCACTGAGGTGATTTTGCGCATAGTATCGTTTTTATTGCTACTGATGGCCGGGATTTATAGCCACGGCGGGTGGGCGGAAACCTGTAAAGGGGATATCGGTCAGATGACCGTTAACGTCCAGAATATTAAGTATCTGCCTACGCTGCCGCTGAATACGCAGATGACCAGCGTGATGGCGGATAACGGCAGCGGGATTCATTTCACCTGCGATCTTCAACTGCCGAAAGCGGCGGCTAAACGTCTGGTGTATCGGCAGCTTAAAACCGCCTCATCGCCCCTGTCGATCGGCGGCCAGCACGTTTTTCCCTCCGCGCTGGACGGCATGGGCTACACGTTGGGCTTTCAGTGCAGCGGCGGCGCCATTCGCGTGATTGATGGCAGCCATGCGGCCGGTAGCGCGGAGTCCGTGACGGTTTGCGACAGCAATGAAATAGCTAACCTGCTGACGCAGCAGCAGATTGTGGTGAAAGTCTTCGTGACGTTTTATAAGACCGGCGAGGTCGCTCTGGCCAGCGGTAACCACGCTAACGTTCCGGCGCAGCCGCAGATTGGTGAACTGACTATTCAGCAGCAGGCCGATAGCAGCGCCGCTTTTGTCGCCAGCCCGCCGGTCACTCTCGATATGGCCGCGCTGAACGTCGATATCGGCAGCAGCGGCAGTTGTCAGGTCTCAACCGCGAATATTCACGTCAGCCTCGGCGCGGTAAATAAAGCGGAGTTTAAAGGCAAAAACACCGTCGGCGGCAGCGCCAGGAGCTTCTCCATTCCGGTCTTCTGTTCCACGCCGACCGATATCCGTATTGGTTTTTTTGGCGTGACGACGCAAACCGGGGGGACGGATACCCTGGCGCTCAGCAAAGACAATGCCTCCGCGAGCGGGGTGGGCGTCAGGCTGACCTACGGCAATAACAGCGCCCCGGCGCCAGCAGTCGGAACCGGCGTCAAAATCAACGAAGCCAGCAACTTACCTGTGCTCAAGCGGATTACCGCCAGCAGCGCCGGCGCGGCGGAAAATATCAACTTCAACGCCCAGTACATACAGACGGATGACGCGGTAACCGCCGGTACCGCCAATAGCATGGTGACGTTTGCGCTGGAGTATAACTGACCGTCGCTTTCGCGCTGCGGCTCACAAAAAAGAGATGTCATAACGATTTTTCGCACAGTGAGCGGATCGGTACGCTATCAATGATCGAGAGATTAAGCGGCTGACCGGGAGTACTTATGTGCGGGAAAATCGAAAATGAAAATCGCCTTTGGTGAGCTTAAGCCTCTTTTGCAGGCGCAGCGCGTTTTTGTCGGCGGGCAGAAACTGGTCTGCGCCCACGCCTTTTACCGTGATGACCTGCCGATCGATGTACCGGAAAACCTGGCCACCGAGGCCTATACCACCTACTGGGGGCGCTGCGGTGAACGGCTGGCCTCACTGGGTGCTTTTAGCTATACGCGAACCCTGCTGCCAGCGCTCATCAGGGTAGGGCGCTACACCTCGATTGCCGATCGGCTACAGGTGCTGGGCGACCGGCATCCGTTGGAGTGGGCCAGCGCCAGCCCGGTTTTTTATGCTCATCACTCTGGCGTGATGGCGACGCTGGCAGCCGACAGCGGCAGGCCCAACCAGTTTTACCCTTTTGAGAAAACGCCCCGGCCAATAACCATCGGCAACGATGTGTGGATTGGTCAGAATGTCACCCTGGCGCAGGGCATCACGATTGGCGATGGGGCAGTGATTGCCGCCAACGCGCTGGTGGTCAAAGACGTCGCGCCGTACGCCATCGTCGGTGGTCATCCGGCGAAGGTCATCCGCATGCGCTTTAGCGAGGCGATTATCGAGCAACTGCTGGCGCTACGCTGGTGGCGTTACTCTGCCCAGGATATTGCCGTTTGTCCGGTTAATCAGGTTGAACGCTTTTGCGAGCTGCTCGCCGGGCGCGTCGCTGAAGGGACGCTGTCCGCTTTTTCGCCGCCGGTATTGACGGCGACCATGATTAAAGATTTTATGGCGAATAAACAGCATCCGCCGCGCAGCGCGGTGTAATCAGAAACGGTTCACATTTGGACAAGGATAAAAAGATGAAGTTGAAGTCAGGTATTGCTTTCATCATTGCCGCCATCGCCTTTGGCGCTCAGGCGCGCGACATGAACAGCATCCAACAAAGCGGCGAACTTAAAGTCGGCGTGCCGGGAGACTACGCGCCGCTGGCGTTTCACAATAAAGCCGGAGAGCTGCTGGGCTACGATGTGGATATGGCGAAAGATCTCGGCAAGCGCCTTGGCCTGAAGGTGCGCTTCGTGCCGACCAGCTGGCCAACTCTCTCCGCCGATCTGAAGGCCGACAAGTTTGATATCGCCATGGGCGGGGTGACGGAAACCGCGGCGCGGGCGAAAGATTTCGCGTTAAGCCAGCCGGTGGTGCCGAACGGCAAAATTGCGCTGGCTAACTGCGCGGCAGCGCCGGCCCTCGGTAGCCTGGAAAAAATCGACCAGCCGAACGTGAAGGTGGTGGTGAATCCGGGGGGAACCAACCAAAGCTTTGTTGATGAACATATCAAGCATGCGCAAATTATCCGGGTGAAAAACAATATCGATAACCTTGAAGCGCTGCGGCAGAAAACGGCGGATATGATGGTGACCGACCTGATCGAAGGCGTCTATTACCAGAGCAATGAACCGGGCGTATTCTGCGTGGCTAACGAGACGCCGTTCCCGGGAACCGCGAGCTTTAAAGTCTATATGATGAATAAAGATAACCCGCAGCTGCTGGAGAAAGTAAACCAGTGGCTGGATAGCCAGGATAAAAATGTGCTTAAGCAGAAGTGGCGCATTCATGACCAGGTAAAACCATAAAGCAATAAAGGTTTTCTATGCGGATCTGGCGGAAGATAATCAGCGCATCGGGTTTTCCGCCAGTACATCGTGAAGCAGCCAGTCATAAAACACCTTCACTTCCGGACGCATGATCGCATGCTGCGGCGTCACGATGTAGTAGGACCAGGTTAGCGGCCAGCGGCGGGTGGCCTGTAGCTGGACGAGTTGCCCCGTGGCGAGGTGCTGCCTTACCAACGCCCGGCGGACGAGGGCGACGCCGCGCCCGCTGAGGGCGGCAAGGATAACCGCCGACGTTGAGTCGATATGCATCCCGCTATCGCGCGCCGTCGGGGCCTGAGCCGCGGCCAGCACATCCTCCCATGAGGGAAAGCTGGCACCGGGATGCGGCGTATCATCATGAATCAGCTTTTGCGCCGCCAGCCACTCGCCGCAGGTGGTTTTGTCTGCCGGGACGATAAGTGGGCTGCACACCAGCAACGCCTCTTCATCCATCAGCCAGGTTTTATCGACCCCGGGCCAGTCACCGCGGCCGCAGCGAATACCTAAATCCGCTTCGCCGTGGGCCACATCCATCAGCTTTTCCGTAACGTTGAGGCGCAGGTCGATATTTTCATGGGCGGCGGAGAAGCGATTTAAGCGCTCCATCAGCCAGTTCATCATCAGCACCTGCGAGGCGGTGATCACCACCACCGAACGCGCCCGGCGGCCGCGAAGCTTATTCAGCCCGCTCTCCAGCTTATCCAGTCCCTGAGTAATATCCTGCAGCGCTTCCTGGGCCTCGCTCACCAGGGTCAGACGCGCTTTACCGGCACGGGTGCGGTGCAGCAGCGGATGGCCGACCCACTCTTCCAGCGCCCTGACCAGCTGCCCGACGGCGGCGGGGGTCACCCCCAGCTCGCGCGCCGCGCCGGTAAAGCTGCCGTGGCGGGCGGTGGCTTCAAAAGCGTGAAGCCATTTCAGTCGGTTAAGCGATCGCATGCTGGATATCCCTCAGTCAAATTTCGCCTCAGTATAGGCCATCAAGATAGATTTTCTTTGCTGCAGGACTATTTCTTCTCATTCGTCAGCGCGGTTCAGGGCAGGCATGCTGAGGCCATACAAGCAACCGTGAAGAGGTGAATGATGAATACGACGTTTATGGGAAAAAAACTGCTCGTGATTGGCGGGACCAGCGGTATGGGGCTGGCGACGGCCAAACGGGTGGTGGAGAATGGCGGCAGCGTGGTGTTGGTGGGCAATCGTCGGGAAAAGGCCGAACAGGCGCGTCAGGCGCTGGCGACATACGGTAAGGTGGATATTCTCGTGGCCGACCTGATGAGCGAGGCCGGTATGCAGCAGGTCATGGCGAACATCAATGCAGAGCATCAGGATATCAGCCTGCTGGTCAACGCTGCCGGCGTCTTCTTCCCGAAGCCGTTTATCGAACATGAAATGGCCGATTACGATCGGTATATGAATCTCAACCGCGCGACGTTTTTTATCACCCGTGAGGTGGTGCGCAATATGCTGGTCAACGGCATCAAAGGCTCGATTGTGAATATCGGGTCGATGTGGGCGCAGCAGGCCATCGGCGCGACGCCGTCCTCGGCATACTCCATGGCGAAGGCGGGGCTGCATGCGCTGACGAAAAACCTGGCGATTGAGCTGGGCGGTAGCGGTATTCGGGTCAATGCGGTATCTCCGGCGGTGGTGCATACGCCAATCTATGAAAACTTTATTCCTGAAGAGGATGTGAAGGCTGTGATGAATAGCTTCGACGGCTTCCATCCCGTTGGCCGTGTCGGCACGCCTGATGATATCGCGCAGACCGTCACTTTTCTCCTCAGCGAGAGCACCCGCTGGGTGACCGGTGCGGTTTGGGATATTGATGGCGGCGTGATGGCTGGTCGGAATGTCTGATTACGTTCATTATGTCAGTCAGGGTATTGGCATAACGAAAACGAATTCAGGATAAAAGAGTCCATGAGCGCTGAGATAACGCTGCCCGTCGGGCAGCAAAACCAGAATATTATTCGCCTGGCGACGGCACAGGCGCTGGCGGGAGCAAACTCGGTGGTGTTTTACGCCACAGGGGCGATTGTTGGCAACGCCATCGCGCCCGTACCGACGCTGGCAACGCTGCCTGTCACCATTTTTGTGCTGGGTATGGCGGCCTGCATACTGCCGTTTGGCGAACTGGCCAGACGGCGCGGACGCAAGACGGTCTTTATGACCGGCACCGGGGCCGGTGTGTTGACGGGAATGCTGGCGGCGCTGGCGGTGGTGCTCGGTTCGTTCTGGCTATTCTGTATCGCGGCCTTTTTCGGCGGCGCCTATGCGGCGGTGGCGGTTTCTTTCCGCTTTGCCGCCACTGATGGCGTCAGCGGCGAGCGGCGCGCCCGGGCGCTCTCCCTGGTTATGGGGGGCGGCGTGGCGGCGGGGGTTATCGGCCCGATGCTGGTGACCAGCACCATGAATCTGTGGCCACCACACACCTTCGCAATGACCTTTATCGCTCAGGGACTGGTGGCGGCGCTATCGGCGCTGGTTTTACTGGGGGTAAAAACCGCCGCGCCGGTGGCGCAGACCCAATCTGGCGGGCGTCCGCTGGGCGAAATCGTACGCCAGCCGGGGTTTTCCCGGACGGTATTCAGCGGCGCAATCTCCTATATGGTGATGAATTTTTTGATGACCGCCGCGCCGCTTTCCATGCACATGCACGGTATCTCGCAGCAGGCATCGAATCTGGGCATTCAGTGGCATGTGATCGCCATGTATGGCCCAGGATTTTTTACCGGCAAGTTGATTAATCGCTTCGGCGCCCGGCGTATTAACGCTGCAGGGTTGATTCTACTGGTGCTGTCGGTGATGGTTGGCCTCGCCGGTATCGACATTATGCACTACTGGCTGTCGCTTATTCTGCTCGGCATTGGCTGGAACTTCGGCTTTACCGGCGCGTCGGCGCAGATTATGGATTTCCACCGCCCGGAAGAGAAAACCCAGGTGCAATCGCTGAACGATTTTATTGTCTTCGGGGTCATGATGATTGGCTCGTTTTCCTCCGGCGCATTGATGAATCTCTTCGGCTGGAATGCCGTGCTGTGGGGGTCGCTGGTGCCGGTTGTGGTTGCGCTGATCGCATTATTGTTCGGCAGGCGTCCAACATTAAGAGGATAAGCCGCTTCGCTTTTTAAACGCGAGCGGAAGTATTTTTCCGCTCTTTATTTTTGTCACGACAGCATTTTTCAAATGTGAATTGATTGCATGAAATAGAATTCATATCTCATTTTTTCAGGTGATGGATCTCGTTAATGCGATCCCTCACATCCGCTTATGAACCTTTATAAGATAAAAGGAAATATGTGTGGGTGAGTTTTTATCCCCGGAGTGAGGTGCGGCATAATATTTAGATGATAGGGCTGGCTTATTATATCTATAGGTCCTGCCTGTCGTGGGTTTTGACGTTAATCAATATACGCAGTGCTTTCACCGCTATTATGTTACGTGAAATTATAAGTATAAGACGTCATTATCTCAGCTGCAATGCCTCAAAGGAATGATCTTATGAAGAAAATTGCGACCATTACGGCCTCTGTCATTACCGCAGGCTTGTTATGTTATTTAGGGTTGTCAGGCTATATCTGGTATTACGACAATCAGCGTATTAAAAAAAACGAGCAGCAACTCTCGGCGGTTGACGAAAATAATAAAGTTCTCTCTTTTTTTAGTGAAAAAGGTTGCGACTACTGCCATACGCCAGCGGCGGCGTTGCCCTTTTACGCCTCTTTTCCCGTAGCCAAACAGTTGATGGATTATGATGTGCGGCTGGGATACAAATCCTTTAGCCTGCAATCCGTGCGTACCTCCCTGATTGACGATAAACCCGTTTCACAAAGTGAATTAAACAAGATTGAGTGGGTTATGCAGCATCAAACGATGCCGCCCACGCGTTACGTCGCGCTGCACTGGGCCGGCAGAGTGAGCGACAGCGAACGTATTGAGATACTCAACTGGATAAAGCACCAGCGCGAGCGCTACTACGCCAGCGCGGATACCGCCGCGGAGCATCGTAATGAACCTCTCCAGCCGATCCCTAAAAAACTGCCCGTCGATGAGCAGAAGGTTGCGCTGGGTTTTCGTCTTTATCATGACGCGCGAATATCGGGCGACAGCACAATATCTTGCGCACACTGTCACGCCTTAAACGCGGGCGGGGTAGATGGCAGAAAAACGTCCATTGGCGTAGGGGGGGCTATTGGGCCAATTAATGCGCCAACGGTATTTAACGCTGTCTTTAATATTGATCAATTCTGGGACGGTCGGGCGTCAACGCTGCAGGAACAGGCCGGTGGCCCGCCGTTAAACCCCATTGAGATGGCATCAAAATCCTGGGGAGATATTATTAATAAACTGGATAAAGATCCTGTATTGAAAAAGGATTTTTTAGCCGTTTACCCGCAAGGTTTTAGCGGTGAACGCATTACTGATGCTATCGCTGAATTTGAAAAAACATTAATTACCCCCGATGCGCCATTTGATAATTGGCTGCGCGGTGATGAAGGCGCTCTGACCGCCCAACAAAAACATGGCTATCAGCTATTTAAGGATAATAAATGTGCTACCTGTCACGGCGGTATTATTCTCGGCGGCCGCTCTTTTGAACCTCTGGGGCTGAAGCGTGATTTTGATTTTGGCGAAATAACGGCTGCTGATATTGGCCGAATGAATGTGACTAAACAAGTTCGTGATAAATTACGCCAAAAAGTGCCGGGTCTGCGTAATGTGGCTCTCACCGCCCCCTATTTCCATCGCGGTGATGTTCCGACGCTTGATGGCGCGGTAAAACTTATGCTGCGCTATCAGGTCGGTACTGAATTAGCACAAAAAGATATCGATGATATTGTCGCTTTTCTGCATAGCCTGACCGGTGTCTATACGCCATATCAGCCTGGGCAATAACGGTATGACGATGAGCGAACGTTCCCGGAGTTGGCTGAGGGCCATTAAACTGTACCGCGAATGCGATGGTCGGACGCTGATGAAGGATTTTTCATTCAGCGTTTCGCCGGGCGATTGGGTGCAGATCGCCGGAGGCAACGGTGCGGGGAAAACGACCCTCCTGCGCCTGCTCGCCGGACTGGCTCGCGCGGATGCCGGTGAAATCTACTGGCAAGGCCAACCCCTGCATCGCGTACGCGACGGCTACCAGCAAAACCTGCTGTGGATTGGCCATAAGCCGGGAATCAAAGCCCGTCTGACTGCCCTGGAAAATCTACGCTTTCTTTATCAACACGACGATATCGCTCAATGCCGGGAGGCCCTGGAACAGGCGGGGCTTGCCGGCTACGACGATACTCCCGTTAACCAGCTCTCCGCCGGTCAGCAGCAGCGCGTGGCGCTGTCGCGTCTCTGGCTGACCCGCGCCCGGCTGTGGATCCTCGACGAACCTTTTACAGCTGTCGACACGGCAGGCGTCGAGCGCCTGATTCAGCGCATGGCGCAGCACACGGAACAAGGCGGCATCGTTATCTTCACCACCCATCAACCCATTACCGCGGCGTCCGGCAGGATACGGCGCATTGCGCTGAGCGGCGAGGGGACGGAACGGTGATGTGGCGGATTTTTTGTCTTGAACTGCGGGTCGCGTTTCGCCATCGCGCGGAAATCGCCAATCCGCTGTGGTTTTTTCTGATGGTCATCACCCTGTTCCCGCTGGCTATTGGTCCGGATCCGCAGCTTCTGGCGCGGCTGACGCCCGGCATTATTTGGGTCGCTGCGCTGCTCTCCTCGCTGCTGGCGCTGGAGCGCTTGTTTCGCGACGACTTTCAGGACGGCAGCCTCGAACAGCTGATGCTGCTGCCTTTGCCGTTGCCGGCAGTGGTGCTGGCTAAGGTGATGGCTCACTGGGCGGTGACCGGTCTGCCCCTGCTGATCCTGTCGCCGCTGGCGGCGCTGCTGCTGGGCATGGACGTCTATGGCTGGAAAATTATGGCGCTGACCCTGCTGTTAGGGACGCCAACGCTGGGATTCCTCGGCGCGCCGGGCGTGGGGCTCACCGTCGGGCTTAAGCGCGGCGGCGTGCTGTTAAGCGTGCTGGTTCTGCCGCTGACGATTCCGTTACTCATTTTTGCCGCCGCCGCGATGGATGCGGCGGCCATGCATCTGCCGGTTGAGGGGTATATGGCGATTCTGGGCGCGCTGCTGGCGGGCAGCGCAACGTTAAGCCCTTTTGCGACGGCGGCGGCGCTTCGCGTCAGCATGCAGTAGCGCCTGTCTCCCTGATGGCGCTTATCAGGTTTGCGACGGCGGGTGGTTTTCAGGCCCGCGCTTATCAATAGATTCATCTTTATTTCTGGTGACTGAAATATGAGGAAAACAGGGATTCGACTAACGCATCCGCCGCGGCTTTATCAGCTCTGCGGCAGGGTTGCGCCGTGGCTGGGCGGCGTCAGCGCGCTGGTGCTACTCGCGGGCTGGGTCTGGGGATTTGGCTTTGCGCCCGCGGATTATCAGCAGGGCGACAGCTATCGCATTATCTATCTGCACGTGCCTGCGGCCATGTGGTCTATGGGCATTTATGCCCTGATGGCGGTGGCGGCATTTATTGGCGTGGTCTGGCAGATGAAGATGGCGAATCTGGCGCTGGCGGCAATGGCGCCCGTGGGGGCGGTATTTACTTTTGTGGCGCTGGTGACCGGAGCCGCGTGGGGGAAACCTATGTGGGGCACCTGGTGGGTTTGGGATGCCAGATTAACCTCTGAGCTGGTGCTGCTATTTCTTTACGTCGGCGCGATTGCGCTGTGGCACGCTTTTGACGACCGCCGTCTGGCCGGTCGCGCGGCGGGTATTGTGGTGCTTATTGGCGTGGTGAATTTACCGATCGTTCACTACTCGGTGGAGTGGTGGAACACCCTGCATCAGGGTTCGACGAATATGCAGCAAAGCATCGACCCGGCGATGCGCACGCCGCTGCGGCTGGCGATTATCGGCTACCTGCTACTGTTTATCACGCTGGCGCTAATGCGCATGCGGAATCTCATTTTGCTCATGGAAAAACGTCGTCCGTGGGTAAGCGATCTGATTTTAAAAAGGGGCCGTCGATGAACTGCGCATTTGCAAACTGGAGCGATTTCCTGGCCATGGGCGGCTATGCCTTTTACGTCTGGCTGGCGGCGGCATTGACCGTTATCCCGCTAATGGCGCTGGTCGCGCACAGCGTTATACAGCATCGGATCATCCTGCGCGGCATCGTACAGCAGCGCGCTCGTGAAGCCCGGATGCGCGCGGCGCAGGAGGCAAGATGAATCTTCGCCGCAAAAATCGGCTGTGGGTCGCCCTCACGATCCTCGCCGGGCTCACGTTGACCACCGCGCTGGTGCTTTACGCGCTGCGCTCGAGTATCGACCTGTTCTATACGCCCGGCGAAATCCTCTATGGCAAGCGCGAAACGCAGCAACGGCCCGAGCCCGGTCAGCGTCTGCGCGTCGGCGGGATGGTCATGCCCGGCAGCGTGAAGCGGGATCCGAACTCGCTGCGGGTGAGCTTTAGCATCTATGACGCCGAAGGTTCGGTGGATGTCAGCTACGACGGCATTCTGCCGGACCTGTTTCGTGAAGGGCAGGGCGTGGTGGTGCAGGGCGAGCTTGATGAACAACGCCGGGTACAGGCGAAAGAGGTGCTCGCCAAACACGATGAGAGCTATACCCCGCCGGAAGTGGAAAAAGCGATGGAGAGAAACCATCGCCGGCCGGATAGCGCCTACAGGGATGCCTCCTCATGATGCCTGAAGTCGGCAACGGGCTGCTGTGTCTGGCGCTTGGCGTTGCGCTACTACTTTCCGTCTATCCGCTGTGGGGCGCGGCGCGGGGCGATAGGCGAATGATGGCCTCTTCCCGGATATTTGCCGGGCTGCTGTTTATCCTCGTAATGGGCGCCTTTATGGTGCTGATTAACGCCTTGATTACGAACGACTTTACGCTGAACTATGTGGTCAACAACGCCAATACTCAGCTGCCGGTCTGGTACCGCGTGGCCGCGGCCTGGGGCGCTCATGAAGGTTCGCTGCTGCTGTGGGTGCTGATGATGAGCGGCTGGACGCTGGCGGTAGCGCTGCTCAGCAGGCGGATGCCGCTCGATATCGTTGCCCGAGTGCTGGCGGTGATGGGAATGATAAGCGTCGGCTTTCTGCTGTTTATTCTGTTCACCTCCAACCCGTTTGCCCGTACGCTGCCGGAATTCGCCATTGAAGGGCGCGACCTGAATCCGCTGTTGCAGGACCCCGGGCTTATCTTCCATCCACCGCTGCTGTATATGGGCTATGTTGGATTTTCGGTCGCCTTTTCCCTGGCGATAGCCTCGCTGTTGAGCGGACGGTTGGATAGCGCCTTCGCGCGCTTTTCACGCCCGTGGACGCTGGCAGCGTGGGTCTTCCTGACGCTCGGTATTGTGCTGGGCTCCGCATGGGCGTACTACGAGCTGGGCTGGGGCGGCTGGTGGTTCTGGGATCCGGTGGAAAACGCGTCACTGATGCCATGGCTGGCCGGCACCGCGCTGCTGCATTCGCTGGCGGTTACTGAACAGCGCGCCAGCTTCAAGGCGTGGACGCTTCTGCTCGCCATCTGCGCATTTTCACTCTGTCTGCTGGGGACCTTTCTGGTGCGTTCCGGCGTGCTGGTCTCGGTTCATGCTTTTACCTCCGATCCGGCGCGCGGCATGTTTATTCTTGCCTTTATGGTGCTGGTGGTTGGCGGCGCTTTGCTGCTGTTCGCCGCGCGTGGCTATAAGGTGCGCTCGCGGGTAAATAATGCGCTCTGGTCGCGCGAGTCACTGCTGCTTGGCAACAACGTTCTGCTGATTACCGCGATGCTCGCGGTGCTGCTGGGTACGCTGCTGCCGCTGGCGCATAAACAGCTGGGCCTCGGCAGCATTTCGATTGGCGCGCCGTTCTTTAACACGATGTTCAGCGGGCTGACGGCGCCGTTTGCGCTGCTGCTGGGCATCGGCCCGCTGGTGCGATGGGGGCGAGATCGCCCGCGCAGGCTCAGGCGGCTGCTGGTTATCGCCAGCGCAAGCACGTTGGCGCTGGCGCTTCTGTTGCCATGGTGGTTTGGCGATAAGATTGTTGCCATGACGGTGGTCGGGCTGGCGATGGCCTGTTGGGTCTTTACGCTGGCGATGGCGGAGATCGCCTGGCGGGTTTCACGCGGCGCCAGAAAGACACTCAGCTACTGGGGAATGGTCGCAGGCCACCTCGGGCTGGCGGTCACCATTGTGGGCATCGCTTTTAGCCAAAATTACAGCGTGGAGCGCGATGTGCGTATGCGCACGGGCGACAGCGTCGACATCCATGAATACCGCTTTTCCTTCCAGGAGGTCAAAGAGATTCTCGGCCCAAACTATCGTGCTGCCGTCGCGGTCATTGGCGTCACGCGAAACGGCGAACCGCAGGCGATACTGAATGCGGAAAAACGGTTTTACGCCAGTAGCAACGCCATGATGACCGAAGCGGCGGTTGACGGCGGATTTACCCGCGATCTCTATGCCGCGCTGGGTGAGGATCTGGGCAACGGCGCCTGGGCCGTGCGCCTCTATTATAAACCGTTCGTGCGCTGGATTTGGGCGGGAGGAGTGCTGATGGCGTTGGGCGGAGTATTGTGCCTGAGCGATCCACGCTACCGCCGGCGTCGTGGACACCCTACCGCGGAGGTCGGATGAAGCGCGGTATGATGGTGATCCCGCTGGTCATTTTTATGGCCATTATGCTGCTGCTGGTATGGCAGCTGGCGCGTAATGCGCAAGGGGACGATCCCGCCAGCCTGGAGTCGACGCTGATTGGCCAGCCGGTGCCGCTTTTTCGCCTTGAGGCGTTGGAGGATAGCAAGCAGCATTTTCAGGCGGATGTGCTGAGTCAGGGCGAACCGCTGCTGCTTAACGTCTGGGCAACCTGGTGCCCGACGTGTCGCGCAGAGCATCGGTATTTAAATCAGCTTTCCGCGCAGGGGATCCGCGTGGTTGGTCTGAACTACAAAGACGATCGGCTGAAAGCGATAGACTGGCTGAAAACGCTGGGCAATCCCTATGCGCTGAGCCTGTTTGACGGTGACGGAATGCTTGGCCTGGATCTCGGAGTCTACGGCGCGCCGGAGACGTTTTTGATCGATGGGCAGGGGATCATTCGCTACCGCCACGCGGGCGATCTTAACGATCGGGTGTGGGAACGTGAATTCAGGCCGCTGTGGGAGAAGTACGGTAGGGAGGCCGCGCCATGAGATTTCTACTGAGTGCGCTGATGCTGCTGCTTTGCGCGCACGCGCTGGCCGCTATTGATGTCATGCCGTTTAAAGATGAGGAGCAGGAACAGCGGTTTCGCCTGCTTACGGAGCAGCTTCGCTGCCCGAAATGCCAGAACAATAGCATTGCTGATTCCAGTTCCGCGATCGCGGCCGACCTGCGGCAGAAAGTTTTTGCGCTCATGCAGGAAGGGAAAAGTAACGATGATATCGTGGACTACATGGTGGCGCGCTACGGCAACTTCGTCACCTACGATCCGCCATTAACCCCGCTGACTATTCTGCTGTGGGTATTGCCGGCCACCGCGATCGCCATCGGCGGTTGGGCGATAGTGGCCCGTTCGCGCCGCCGCGTCAGGATCGGACTGGAGGCGTTTTCTGCCGGCCGGGCGCCTGAGAGCAAACCCGCCGGGCCGTGGGTTTATATACCCGGCGCGGTCATTGCGCTGGCGGTAGGCGCGGCCAGCTATTGCCATACCGGCCACTATCAGCAGGTGAGAATCTGGCAGCAGGCGGTGGCCCAGACGCCGGCCCTGCTGGCGCGGGTACAGGAACCAAAGGCGTTGCCGCTTGATGAAGACGATTTGCGGCGTCTGGCCCTCGGGTTACGCACCAGACTGTGGCAAAACCCGGACGCCAACGTTGAGGAGTGGCTTATGCTCGGGCGGATTGGCAGGATCCTGGACAACGCCGGTATGGTGACTCAGGCTTATGCTCGCGCTTACGCGCTGGCGCCAGAGAACGATCGGGCGGCATTTAGCTATGCGGAGGCGCTGCTGCGGGTATCGGACCCACGGGGTGACGCGCTGGTGCGTCAGCTGATGGCGCACCAGCGCGTTAACGCCCGCCTGCTTAATCTGTATGCGCTTAGTGCGTTAGAACAGGCGCATTTTAGCGAGGCGCTGACGGCGTGGAAGACGCTGCTGAACCTATTACCGCCTGACGATGCGCGTCGAGCGGTCATTGAGCGTCACATTAACCAGACGGAGCAACGGTTAACCCATGGCGATCCCGCCGCCGAAGCGCCGGGTTAATAACCGCTCTGTTTATTCACCAGGTTTTTCAGCGGCAGCGCCTGCCGCTGCCGCTGGATGTTATCCAGCAGCTGGCGGGCAATCACCTCCGTCTGCGCGATGGAGGCCATATGCGGAGTGATAACCACCTGCGGATGCTGCCACAGCGGGTCTTCCTGGGGCAGCGGTTCGACGGGGAAGACGTCCAGCAGCGCGCCGGAGAGCTTGCCGCTATCCAGCGCCTCGAGCACGTCCAGATTCACCATATGCTCGCCGCGTCCGCAGTTAATTAGCGCTGCACCGTCAGGTAGTTGCTCCAGTAAAGGGTGGGCAAGGATGCCTCGCGTCTGATCCGTTAACGGCAGGACGTTGATCAGCGCATCCAGTTGGCCAAGAAATTCGCCAGCCTGAGCATCTCCGTGATAACAACGCACGCCAGCAAGGGATTTTTCACTGCGCGCCCAGCCGGAAACCTTATATCCCAATCCGGCAAGCTGCGCGGCGATATAGCCGCCAATTTCGCCGAGGCCCATGACCCCAACGTGATAATCGGCTGCCGCTCGCTGCGGATACATTTTCCAGACGCGCTCGCGCTGGTGAGCCAGCGCCCGGTCAAAGCGCCGCTGAAACCACAGCACGCCCCACAGCGCGTATTCAAACATACCGTGACGAAAATCTTCATCCACCACCCGACAGAGCGGAACATCGCTGGCGAAAACGCTGGCGGGTAAATGGTCGACGCCGGCAGACGCGGCCTGGATCAGCTTCAGTTGAGGCGAGCGCACCAGCAGTTGCGGGTCGGGAAACCAGCAGCAGGCATATTGCGCCTCGCGGGCGGCGGGGTCCTCTGGCAGAACCGCTTTCACTTCCGGGAATAGCGCGAACGCGGCGCAAATCTCCCGGGTATACTGAGGATCGTTACAATCCACGACGAGGGTGAACTGAGTCATAGGCATTAGCTCTTATAAGAAGTATCAAGACGGTCGAGGCGGCGCAGCCACGCCTGCCACACCAGCTGGCGTTCATGTTCAACCCCCATCAACTGCTCGCAGGCGTGCCGGCTCAGCGGCTCGGGTATCGTATGGATGGGGCCGAGCGGCGCCAGCTGCGCGGCGGCCATCTGAATCTCGCAGGCGCGGTTCAGGTAGTACATGATGTAAAACGCATCGGCGACGGTGCGGCCGACCGACAGCAGCCCGTGGCTTTGCAGGATCATGGCGATGTTCTCGCCGAGCGAGCGCTGGATCCGCACGCGTTCATCGAGATCGAACGCCACGCCTTCATAAGGATGGTAGCCGACGCGTTGATAAAATTCGGTGCTGATTTGGTTAAGCTGCAGCAGCCCGTCTGCGCAGGCGGCAACTGCCATCCCCGGCAGCGTATGGGTGTGGATCACGCAGTGGGCGTCTTCGCGGGCCATATGGACCGCGCTATGAATCGTAAAGCCCGCCGAGTTCGCCGGAGCGCTGCCTTCGACGACCTTCCCCTGCATATCGACCACGATTAAGTTGCTGGCGGTGACTTCGTCAAACATCATGCCGAAGGGGTTAATCAAAAACCGCGGCTCGCCGTCGCCGGGCAGGCGTACGGAGAAGTGGGTATACAGCGTGTCTTCCCAGCCGAAGAGCGCCGCCAGACGATAGGCGGCGGCCAGCTGCTGGCGTAGTTCCCGTTCAGTTGCCATTTATTGTACTCCCATAAATTCACGAATGCGGGTCAGGGACGGATCGGCGACATCGCCGCGAATGCGCTGCGGCGGCATATCGCTCTGCACGACGCCGTTTTCCATCATCACCACCCGGTCAGAAATTGATAAGGCGAAGTCCATCTCGTGGGTCACGATAATCATCGTCATGCCTTCGCGGGCGAGGGACTGAATGACCTTCAGCACTTCGCCAACCAGTTCGGGGTCCAGCGCCGACGTGGGTTCATCAAACAGCATGATGTCCGGTTTCAGCGCCAGGGCGCGGGCGATGGCTACGCGCTGCTGCTGGCCACCGGAGAGCTGGTATGGGTACTTTTCGGCGTGCGCCAGCAGACCGACGCGATCCAGCAGCCACAGCGCTTGCTCCCTGGCGGCGGCGCGATCAAGCAGCTTGTGATAGAGCGGGGCGAGCATCACGTTATCCAGCACCGTACGGTGGGGAAACAGGTTGAAGCCCTGGAACACCATGCCGATACGGCGTACGCCGGCGCGCATTTGCTGTTTATCGACAATGGATGCGCCTTTCAGATAATCCTCGCCGTAAAGAATGATCTCGCCGCCGTCGATGCTCTCAAGGGCGTTAATCGTACGGATCAGGGTAGTCTTGCCGGAGCCGGACGGGCCGATGATGCTGATTACCTCGCCGTTTTCCACTTTGAGGTCGATGCCTTTCAGCACGTGGTGCTGGCCCCAGGATTTTTCGATGGCGTGCAGATCCAGCGCCGGTGGGTTGCCGCTGGCGGCCTGCGCTTTTTGCGCCTGTACCGGCGGCTTCAGGTTCTGGCGCAGGGTTGCGCATTCACTCTCATTGAGCGTTTGCGGACGCTTACGCTGAATATCCAGCAGGTTTTCCAGCCCCCTGAACAGCCAGGTAAACACCGTCACTACCATGACGTAATAGACGGCGACCGCCAGCAGCGTCTCCATGACGAGGAAATTCTGCGCATACAGGCGCTGGCCGGTCAGCAGCAGTTCCGGCAGCGAAATAACCGACAGAATTGAGCTGAGTTTGATGATGGTGATGTATTCGTTAATCAGGGTAGGCAGGGAAATACGAAACGCCTGCGGGATAATAATTAAGCGCTGAACGCCGATAAAACTAAAGCTTAAGGCATGGCCAGCTTCGCTTTGCCCTTTGGCGACAGAAAGCAGTCCGCCGCGATGGATTTCCGCCATATAGGCCGCTTCGGTCACCGTCATCGATACCAGCCCGGCAATAAACGGAATGCCGAGCAGCGGTTGGGTGGCCGGAAACAGCTGCGGTAGGTTATAGACAAAGACCAGCAGGACCATCAGCGGCACGCTGCGGAAAAACCAAATATAGAGTTCGACGGGAACCTTCAGCCAGCGCGGGCCGGAGAGCTTGGCGCAGGCTAAAAGAAAACCTAATATCAGGCCAATAAACCAGGACAATGAACTGACGACAACGACGGTGACACATGCCTGCCAGAATGCCCCAACGCTAAATAATGAGAAAAAGTATCCCCAATCGAACTCCATACCGACTCCCGTTTCATTATTGTATTAATTGATGCTTTCTAAGTTGTATTTCTTGATGATGGCGTCATATTTGCCGTTGGCTTTAAGGGTGGCTAACGTTGATTTAATGGCCTCGGCCAGCTCGGTGTTGCCTTTGGCGACGTAGATTCCCAGAGGCAGCGGATAGACCAGGCGGCTCGAGCTAATGGCCAGGCGACCGCGGCTTTTCTCGACGATAATTTGCGCCGCCGGGGCGATTTCTAACTGGGCGTTGATATTTTTCGACAGCAGGGCCTGGGACGCTTCCGGCGCGGTCGGGAATTCCTGAATACTAATGGCCGGTTTGCCGTTTTTCAGACAGTACTCGTCGGAGTGCGTTTTCAGGCTCGAAACCCAGGCGGTGCCCGCCTGCAGACCTACCTTCACGCCGCACAGTTCGTCTTCCGTTTTTGGCTGAATAGCGCTGCTTTTCAGCGCAATGATTGACGCGCCGGACAGGGCATAAGGGATAGCGTCCGCCTGCTTCTGACGCTCGGGCGTCACGTACATACCGGAGATCACCGCATCGTATTTTTTACCGATGCCTAAGATCAGACTGGTGAATTTCGTGTCGATAAGCTGCGGTTTGGCCTTCAGATGTTCGGCGATCAGCGCCGCGAACTCCGGGTCGATACCGACAATATTGTTGTTGCTGTCGTAGGACTCAAAGGGCGGATAGGTCACCTCCATCCCCACTTTAAAGACGCCCTCGGTCAGCAGCTCCGCGGCCTGAGCCAGCGGTGAAAAACAAGCGGTGACGGCGATGGATAAAGCCACACGGCGCGAGAGTTTTTTTAGCGTTTTGTTCATCATTTATCCTCACGGGTTATTTACGGTTTTTTGCTGTGCTTGTTTTTTCAGATGGCCAAAGGTGTTAGTGCCGCGGGCGCGTTCGGGGAGCTGGAGCTCGCCTCGGGTGACTTTCTCGCGCAGGTAGCGATAGGTCTGTAACGCCTGGCTCCACATATGCTCACCAATGCTCAGTTCTTGATACTCGCTGGCTTCGCCTGCCTCAAGGAAGCCCGGCAGCGGGCGAATCAGCGTGTGGTAGTCGCAGGCGAAAAACAGCGGGAAGGAGTAGCGTTCCTGCGGCACCTTGCGTACGCGGTGTGCAGTTGCAACAAATGTGCCAGCGCTCAGGACTTCGAGCATGTCGCCGATATTAATCACGAAAGCCTCTTCTCCGGTCGCGTTCTTCAGCGGCGGGGCGTCGATCCAGTCGCTATCCTCATTCAGCACTTCAAGACCCGGCTGGTCGGCGAGCAGCAGGGTGAAGCACTCATAGTCGGTATGTGCACCAATACCGGGAACGTCTTCGGCGCTGGCGTCAAAGGGGTAGTGGATCAGGCGCAGCTTCGATGGTGGGCAGGTAACCATCGACTTGAAATAGCCTTCCGGCAGGCCAAGGGCGAGAGCGAAGGCATCAAACAGGCGATGTCCAAGGGCGAAAACCGCCTCATAGTAGGCCAGCACCCGGGATTTAAACGCCGGCACGTCCGGCCACTCGTTGGCGCCAATCAGCGGCGTTTTCGCCATGACGTACGGGTGGTCGTCAGCGGCCTGAAAGCCGATATCGAACGCTTCTTTGTGATCCGGCTTGCCGGAACCGTAAATCTCTTCGCCTTCCGGAACGTAGCCTTTATGGCTTTTCGACTGCCCGATGTAGTACGCCATCTTGCGTTCCATCGGCAGGGCGAAAATCTCTTTGGCCGCCGCGCGGACCCCGGCAATCAGTTCAGGCGCGATGCCGTGGCCGGTAATGTAGAAAAAGCCGACTTCGCGGGCCGCCTGGCCGATAGCGTCGGCCACCGCCTGGCGTCGGGCGAGATCGTCGCAGTTCAGGTCGCTGATATCGATGGTCGGTAATTCAGTAAAAGAACTTTTTGCAGCGGTCATTTCTCCAGTTCCTTATTCAGTTAGCGAGGTGAATTCAACAAAATGCCGCTGTTCACGCTGGGCCATCCAGGCATTCAGCGACCACAGGTCGGCGACCGGAACGTTGGTAAACGGCAGGTGATGCAGGTAGCCATCGGGGCCAAACTCCGGCGTAAGCGTGGTTTGCTGGTAGCCGCGCCGGCGCTGCGATTGCCAGATCTGTTCCCAGAAGCGCTGTTGAAACTGCAGGGCCGACTGATATTCCGGCGCGGCGGGGTGCGGCACCTGCGGTCCCTGGTCGTAGCCGACGCGGGCCTGAATATGGTGAACCCGTTCGATAAAGGCGCTGAAGTCATCGCAGGGGTCATCCAGCAGGCGTTCGCTTACCACGATCCAGTGGCTGATATCGGCGGTAAATCGTAGCTGCGGCAGCTGTTGAACGATCTCCAGCGTTAGCCACGGGCTATACAGCGACGTGGCGCGATGGGTTTCAAAGCTGCAGAACAGCTCACATTCGGCGGCGAGCTCATGCGCCCTGCCGAGAAAATCCACCTGCTGCGCCAGCGGCCAGCGGTCGTTACCGGCCAGCAGGTTGACGAAGCGCGGATTAAGCGCTTTTGCCGCCGCAAAACGTTCTTTTAAGCGCTCCAGGTGCTGCGCGGGCGTTTCGCTCTGGGCCGGAATGACGCCGCCGCCGCTGAAGACAATGGCGATATACTCCAGCGCGGACGCTTCGATGCGTTGGGCCAGCGCCCGCTGCTCTTCCACCGTCAGCGGAACCCGCGCTTCAATGCCGCAGCAGCCGACGTTTTTGAGTTCGTTGACCGTTTGCTGCCACGGGGTGGTGACGCCCCACAGCGTACGAAAGACATTAAGCTGCATGGTTTTTCCTCTATGGGTATTTCACGCCGGGGAGAACGCAGAGCATTTCATACAGCAGGTTGGCGGCCAGCTGGGATGTGTTGCCGCTGACATCGTAGGGAGGCGAGACCTCGACCAGGTCGCAACCTATGAGGTTCAGGCCGCGGCAGCCGCGCACGATTTCCAGCGCCTGAATCGACGTCAGGCCGCCGACTTCCGGAGTGCCGGTACCGGGTGCCCAGATGGGGTCGAGGCTATCGATATCAAAGCTGAGATAAACCGGGCCATCTCCCATCTGCTGGCGAACCTCGGCCATCAGTGGGGCCAGGGATTTGTGCCAGCACTGCTCCGCCTGGACCAGACGAAAGCCGCGATCAACGCCCCACTGGAAGTCGCCGGCGGCGTAGCCCTGCGCGCGTTGGCCTATCTGGACGACGCGTTTGAGATCCAGCAGCCCCTCTTCGACGGCGCGGCGGAAGGTGGTGCCGTGGGCGATCTTTTCGCCGAACATCTCATCGTTGGTATCGGTGTGGGCATCGACGTGAATCAGCCCAACCGGACCGTGCTTTTTGGTCAGCGCGCGCAGTATGGGCAGGGTAATGGTGTGATCGCCCCCGAGAGTCAGGGGGATAAGCGGAAAACTATTTAAACCGGTGTAGTAATCTTCGATAATTTGCACCGATTTGAGCAGATTGTAGGTGTTAATCGGTACGTCGCCGATATCCGCTACCGACAGGGAATCAAAAGGCGCGGCGCCGGTGGCCATGTTGTACGGACGAATCATCACCGATTCGGTGCGAATGTAGCGCGGGCCGTAGCGCGTTCCGGAACGCTGTGAGGTTCCGATATCCAGCGGGATGCCGACAAATGCTGCATCAAGTCCCTGTAAATTATCAATAAATGGCAGGCGCATCATTGTGGCGCGGCCACCAAAACGCGGCATCTCGTTGCCACCCTGCGGTTGATGAAAGACGTTATCCATTTCAGCTCCTGAATCTGACCAACAAAACTCAACAACTGGGATAGTGCGAAAGATGTGCTGGACTTTAAATCGTCTGCCGCAAATACTTAGTTCATTTATTCGTGAACTAAACGCCATGCTTAACGACGCGACGCTCAACATTCGACAGCTCCAGGTTTTTGAGGCGGTGGCCCGTCTTGAGAGCTATGGCCGGGCCCAGCAGGAGCTGGGGATTTCCGTTTCCGCAATCAGCAATGCGATGTCGCAACTGGAAGGCCAGCTTGGCTTTAGCCTGTGCCAGCGAGGGCGCGGCGGTTTTGCGCTGACCGAAAAAGGGCAGCATTTTTTACAGCAGGCGATCCGCGTGCTGAGTGAACTGAACGAGCTGGAGCGTCAGTCGGCGCTGCTGAAAGGCGAGCATAGCGGTACGATTTGTATCTCAACGCTCGATTCCATCGAAACGGAAACCGCGCTGTCGCTGCCGGTGGTGCTGCGCAGCTTTAGCGATAAGTTTCCCAATGTGCATATCAAGCTGATTATTCGTACCCCGGCGGAACAGCTAAACGGCGTACTGAATAACCATATCGATCTCGCTATCGGCAGCTATAACTCGCGGGTGCACAACATCATCAGTGAACCACTCTATCGCGAGCAGCACTGGCTCTACTGTAGCGACCTGCATCCTATGTTCTTTAGCCGACACCTTGATAAGGATCTGATCAGCCAGTGTCCGCTGGTGACGCGCAGCTACTGGAATACCAGCGATCTGCGGCGGCGTGGCTTCAGCAAAGGCAGCGCGACCGTTGAAACCGTCGATGCGCAGCTGCTGCTGATCCTGTCCGGGAAATATATCGGCTACCTTCCCGAGCACTACGCCTGGCCGTGGATTAAGGAGAATCGCCTGCGCGTGCTGTTACCCAATGAGTTTGGCTTTCAATCTCCTTTCTCAGCGATATGCAAACGCGGGCGCAGCAATGAACCTTACCTGAAGGAGTTTCGCAATCTTCTGAAGAAGAATACGGTGGCCAGACCGAAGTGGAGTGAGTGATCTTTTGGTCTGGATTTAGAAAAAACTTATGCCTGATTTGATTTGGCAAACGCCCGTTGAATATCAGGCATATAAACTGCAGTTTGCTATTAAAAATATGAATTTGAGTAAAATCTCAGATAAAAATATCGCTTTGCACCAGGATAATTCCCATCTATTAATTGGTTAAAAAATAGCCTTTTTGTGTGTTTTTTCTGAATTAATGGCAAATCTAACGCCTGGCGTTGTTTGTTAAAATTTTTTCTGCTGGAATCGACAAATATATTTTTTGAACTTTTTTTCTAATGGATGGGAAAATGATAAGAAATAGCTTATTAGCATTGGTGTGTATTTCTGTAGGTTTATTACAGGGGTGTACTAATGTTAAAAAACCACAGAGCGCACTAATAAAAAAAGATGTGATTCAAAATGAACAGCCAGCTCAGATTCCTGCCCTACAACAGTGTATCCAGGATGCTGACGCTTTGGTTAAGCTCGATAAAAAGTTTCAGCAGGATTCAAACGAGCTGTATGGTTTAATCAACGACGCTAAGTTTTATGCTTCTGTTTCAAGCCAAACGTCGGCCAGCGTAAAGTCAACGATTACTCCACTTTTTGAATACAAGATAAATGATAAGTGTAATAGTATTTCGCAGAAATTAATTAAAGAGTTCGAAAGCCGGGCAAGAAAAGCCGAGCTTAAGGATGGGCTGGCCAGATGATGTACCATAAGGGGAAATTGAATATATATAATCTTCGCGGTTTTGCGATTTTATTGTCTCTCTTTACCCTTATTGTGATGTTTCCCGCTCGTGCTGAGAGGGGAGACTTCCTTGATAATATATCGAAACTCGAAATAAAAAATCCGCCGGCCTCAGACGCCGCCAGTGGAGATTCGGCGTCGGCTAATCAACATAACGATAGCCGTGATAAAAAAGCACCGCAGAAGCAGGACGTCGTCAGAAAGAAAGTGAATCAGACGAAAACTGAAAGTACGCTTAACGCTTTGCGGAAACAGAATGCGGAACTGACCGCGGCGGCCAAAGCGGCAGAGAAAAAGCTCGATGAAACGACGCGCCAGCTGTCGGCGCAGATTGCCGCGCTGAAAGCACAGCGTGGGCAGCAAGAGAGCGGCGATCCTGCCGCCGTTAGCGCGCTAATGAAGAAGAACGCCGAGCTGACCGCCGCCGCTGATACGGCGCAAAAAAAGCTGGATGACACGACCCGCGACCTGTCGGCGCAGATTAGCGCATTGAAGGCTCAGAATGCGCAGCGCGAAAGCGGGCAGAAAACCGCGCTGGATGCGCTAACGAAAAAGAACGCCGAGCTGACCGCCGCCGCCGATACGGCGCAAAAAAAGCTGGATGACACGACCCGCGACCTGTCGGCGCAGATTAGCGCATTGAAGGCTCAGAATGCGCAGCGCGAAAGCGGGCAGAAAACCGCGCTGGATGCGCTAACGAAAAAGAACGCCGAGCTGACCGCCGCCGCCGATACGGCGCAAAAAAAGCTGGATGACACGACCCGCGACCTGTCGGCGCAGATTAGCGCATTGAAGGCTCAGAATGCGCAGCGCGAAAGCGGGCAGAAAACCGCGCTTGATGCGCTAACGAAAAAGAATGCCGAGCTGACCGCCGCCGCCGATACGGCGCAAAAAAAACTGGATGACACGACCCGCACGATGTCGGTGCAAATCGCCGCGCTGCAAACCCAGAAGGAGCAGGGAGAGAGCCAGCAAAAAAACACCATCGATACGCTGACAGGAAAGAATCTGGAACTTCGCGCAGCAGCAGCAGCGACGCAGAAAAAGCTGGATGAGACCACCCGCGTGCTGTCGGCGAAGATCGCCGCGCTGAAAAATGAGAATACGCAGGGCGAAAGCCAGCAGAAAACCGCTCTCGACGCGCTGTCGAAAAAGAACGCTGAGCTCATCGCGGCGGCTGAAACGGCGCAGAAAAAATATGATGCTTCAGTCGCTGCTTTGAATGATAAAAATAAAGAATTACAGTCTACGCTCGATAGCCTGGCCATCAAGCAAAGCGATGTAAACCTGGCGGATAAAAGCAACAAAAATGCCTATGCGCTCGGCGTGTTCTACCTGACTCAGGCGCTATCCGATGTAAATAAAATGGCCGACAATAATGTCAAGCTAGCGCCTTCAGCGTTGGTTTCCGGGTTTAACGACGCTTATAATAAAAAACTTAAAATTAAAGAAAATGAAATAGAAAGTATCGTCAATATGCTTAACGAAAAACTATCGTCTAAGTACGTTGATATTGAAAAAAGAATCATGGCTAAAATCAAAAACAAGAAATATGAGGTTTTGCCTAATGGCGTCTATTTTGTGATTGATAAAAAAGGGAAGGCTCCGTACAAGCAGAATGAGACTTTATCCTTGAATATTCTGGAGAAAAAGCTTGATGGTACGCCGATACTTAATACGATGAATTCAACGATGGTGTACGATAAACAAACCGATCCTCTGATGGCGAAGGTATTATCATCGGGTTTTAAAGGCGGAACGGTTACGCTCTATGGTCAGGCCGGTTCGCTCTATAGCAGCACCCCCGATGAGATTAACCCGGACACGCTGATCTCAATTACCTTCGAATTACTTCCATAGCCGAACCAAACGGGCGCTGCGTAAGAAAGCCGCGACGCCCTACCAGGGCTATACCTCCATACAATCGCGGTACTTTGGTCAATACCTTATCGTTCAGCTGGCGCGGGTGGCAAAGACAATACAAACCACTCGATGGTTTTCACTCTTTCTGTGATCCAGATAATAAAAACCAGACTCTTGCGCGTAACCACGTTTACCTTTCCCTTCAAGGCGTCATAGTATAAACATTAAATTAATGAACGCTGTTCTATAATGTAGAACAAGCATAAACTAAGGGGAAAGGATATGCAGCATAGTGCCCATTTCGCGGGGATTATCCCTCCTGTCTCAACTATTTTTACGCCTGAAGGCGATTTTGATCGACAAGGCACCGGGGCGCTAATTGACAACCTGATCGCTGCGGGCGTTGATGGACTGTTTTTTCTCGGCAGCGGCGGGGAGTTTTCTCAGCTCAACGTAGAGGAACGAAAAAACATTGCCGCTTTCGCCATCGCGCATGTGAATGGGCGTGTTCCGGTGCTGATTGGTACCGGCGGAACGAATGCTCGCGAGACGATCGCGCTCAGCCAGCATGCGCAGCAAAACGGTGCGGATGGGATTGTCGTTATCAATCCCTACTACTGGAAAGTCTCTGAAGCGAACCTAATCCACTATTTTCAGCAGGTGGCTGATAGCGTCACGTTACCGGTGATTTTGTATAACTTCCCGGCCCTGACCGGCCAGGATCTGACGCCGCCGTTGGTGAAAAAACTGGCGGATTCACGTGCGAATATCGTCGGTATCAAAGACACCATCGACTCTATCGCCCATTTGCGCAGTATGATTAGCCTCGTGAAGGCAGAGCATCCGCGCTTCTCCGTACTTAGCGGATATGATGACCATCTCTTCAATACCCTGCTGTTGGGCGGCGATGGCGCTATTTCTGCGAGCGGCAACTTTGCGCCTCAGCTTTCAGTTGGTTTATTGCAGGCTTTTCGCGACGGGGATCTGGCGCAGGCGTCAAAACTGAACCAGACCTTACTGCAAATTCCGCAGATATATCAGCTTGATACACCATTTGTGAATGTTATCAAAGAGGCTATGGCGCTTTGCGGTCAGCCGATTTCAACCTATGTTCTCCCACCCGCTGCACCGCTTAATACAGAGAAAAAAGCGCAGTTAGCCACTCTGCTTCAACGACTTCAACTCTGCTAGCACGCAAGGATAACTATGGCTATTGATAACATCTTCACGCCGCAAAATGAGCGTTTTTACGCCGTTACCACCCATGCTGCTGGCCCTCAGGGGGCGCTGCCTTTAACGCCGCAAATGCTGATGGAGTCGCCAAGCGGCAATCTGTTCGGTATGACGCAGAACACGGGTATGGGTTGGGATGCGAACAAACTGACGGGTAAAGAAGTCTTGATTATCGGGACTCAAGGTGGGATCCGTGCCGGGGACGGGCGGCCAGTCGCACTGGGGTACCATACCGGGCACTGGGAGATTGGTCTGCAAATGCAGGCGGCGGCGAAGGAAATTACGCGCAATGACGGTATCCCATTTGCGGCTTATGTCAGCGATCCATGCGACGGTCGTTCACAGGGGACGCACGGTATGTTTGATTCTTTACCCTATCGTAATGATGCGGCTATGGTTTTTCGCCGCCTGATTCGCTCTTTACCGACGCGTCGTGCGGTCATTGGCGTGGCCACCTGCGACAAGGGGTTACCAGCGACCATGATCGCTCTGGCGTCAATGCATGACCTGCCAACGATTCTGGTACCCGGAGGCGCAACGCTGCCGCCGACCGTTGGCGAAGATGCCGGGAAAGTACAGACTATCGGCGCGCGTTACGCCAATCATGAATTGTCGTTGCAGGAAGCGTCTGAACTGGGCTGCCGTGCCTGCGCTTCGCCGGGAGGTGGGTGCCAGTTTCTGGGAACAGCCGGAACGTCGCAGGTGGTGGCGGAAGCGCTGGGACTGGCTCTGCCGCATTCGGCCCTGGCGCCATCCGGGCAAGATGTCTGGCTGGAGATCGCCCGTCAGTCGGCGAGAGCCGTGATCGATCTTGATCATAGGGGGATTACCACCCGCGAAATTTTGACCGATAAGGCGATTGAAAATGCGATGGTTATTCATGCTGCGTTTGGCGGCTCAACGAACCTGTTGCTGCATATACCGGCGATCGCCTATGCGGCAGGATGCACGATTCCTGATGTTGAACACTGGACGCGCATTAACCGCAAGGTGCCGCGTCTGGTAAGCGTACTGCCAAATGGTCCCGATTATCACCCGACGGTGCGCGCTTTCCTTGCTGGCGGCGTACCTGAAGTGATGCTGCATTTACGCCAACTTGGTCTGCTGCATGAAGACGCTATGACGGTGACGGGCCAGACGGTTGGTGAAAACCTGGACTGGTGGCAATCTTCGGAACGGCGAGAGAAGTTCCGTCAGTGTTTGCGGGATCGGGATGGTGTAGATCCGGATGATGTTATTCTTCCTCCTGCGCTGGCGAAGTCCCGTGGATTAACATCAACGGTGTGTTTCCCGGTCGGAAATATTGCTCCTGAAGGCTCGGTAATTAAGGCAACGGCTATTGACGCGTCGGTTGTAGATAGCGATGGCATTTATCGCCATACGGGGAGAGCGCGGGTATTTGTCTCAGAAGCGCGGGCCATCGGCGCTATCAAGAAGGGGGAGATTGAGCAGGGCGATATTATGGTGGTGATTGGCGGAGGTCCTTCGGGCACCGGCATGGAAGAAACCTATCAACTGACCTCGGCGTTAAAGCATATTTCCTGGGGAAAAACAGTTTCGCTAATTACTGATGCACGCTTTTCCGGCGTCTCAACCGGAGCTTGTTTTGGCCATGTTGCACCGGAAGCGCTAGCTGGAGGGCCTATTGGTAAATTACGTGATAACGATATTATTGAAATTATCGTCGATCGTAATGAATTAACCGGAAGCGTTAATTTTATAGGCACGACCGATCGGCCGCTGACGCCCGAGGAGGGGGCGTATGAACTGGCGATGCGCTCCGCGCATCCTGAACTGCGTGCCCATGCGTTTTTACCTGATGATACCCGCCTGTGGGCGGCGTTACAGTCTGTTAGCGGTGGAACCTGGCGAGGTTGTATTTACGATACCGATAAAATTATCGACGTCATTAACGCCGGTAAAAAAGCGCTCGGACTGTAGCTGAATCATAATTATCCGTCTGCGGGATTTATTTCGCGGACGGATTTTCCTTACCCGTTATTTATTATTATTTTCACTTATTCCTATAAAGATGCTCATCACAAAAGCAAAATATCATAATTCATAAATAAGATATGACCATTGCCTCTAAAATATACTCATCAGTAATATCTATATATATCAATTGTTATATTGGCACACGATATAAGGGTGTATTCCTGATGCGCTAGCGCTCATCCAGGTCCCTCGTTTGCTTTGTATCATCTACTGGCGTTGGGGGATTCAAGAATGCAATTAACGATGAAGGATAAAATCGGCTACGGGTTGGGTGATACCGCCTGTGGCTTTGTCTGGCAGGCGACGATGTTCCTGCTGGCCTATTTCTATACCGACGTATTTGGTTTGTCAGCAGGTATTATGGGAACGCTGTTTCTGGTCTCCCGGGTGCTTGATGCGGTAACCGACCCGCTAATGGGCCTGCTGGTGGATCGTACCCGCACCCGCTATGGTCAGTTCCGCCCGTTCCTGCTCTGGGGAGCTATCCCGTTCGGTATTGTCTGTATGTTAACGTTCTATACGCCTGATTTTTCGGCAAATGGCAAAATTATATACGCCTGCGTAACCTACATCCTGCTCACTCTGGTCTATACCTTCGTTAACGTACCTTACTGCGCAATGCCTGGGGTGATTACCGCCGATCCGAAAGAGCGCCATGCTCTACAATCCTGGCGTTTTTTCCTCGCGGCGGCGGGATCGCTGGCGATAAGCGGTATTGCTTTACCGTTGGTGGGCATTATTGGCCAGGGGAATGAGCAGACAGGCTATTTTGGCGCCATGTGTGTACTGGGCCTGAGCGGAGTGGTGCTGTTGTTTGTGTGTTTCTGCACCACAAAGGAGCGCTATACCTTTGCGGTCCAGCCGGGGGCTTCGGTGGCGAAGGATCTGAAGCTGCTGCTGGGTAACGGGCAGTGGCGAATCATGTGCGCATTTAAAATGATGGCAACCTGCTCAAATGTAGTACGCGGCGGAGCAACGCTGTACTTCGTGAAGTACGTGATGGATCACCCGGAGCTGGCGACGCAGTTTTTACTCTACGGTAGCCTTGCAACCATGTTTGGCTCGCTATGCTCTTCACGTCTTTTAGGCCGTTTCGATCGTGTTAAGTCGTTCAAATGGATCATCGTGGCTTATTCGCTGATCAGCCTGCTGATATTTGTGACACCAGCCCAGCATATTGCACTTATTTTTGCTCTCAACATCCTGTTCTTATTCGTGTTCAACACCACCACGCCGCTGCAATGGCTGATGGCTTCTGATGTTGTCGATTATGAAGAGAGCCGCAGTGGGCGTCGTCTGGACGGACTGGTGTTCTCAACCTATCTCTTCAGCCTGAAAATTGGTCTGGCTATCGGCGGAGCGGTCGTTGGCTGGATCCTGGCGTTCGTTAACTATTCCGCCAGTAACAGCGTGCAGCCGGATGAGGTACTGAGCACGATAAAAATTCTTTTCTGCGTTGTGCCTGTGGTTCTCTACGTTGGCATGTTCATCATGTTGTCGCTCTACAAGCTGTCCGATGCGCGAGTGGAGGCGATAAGCCAGCAGCTTATTAAACGCCGGGCCACGCAGAGTGAGGAACTCCCTGCCGCCGCCACAGCTATATCCCATTAACAGGAGGTTACCATGTACACTATCACCAACCCGATTCTGACAGGTTTCAATCCGGACCCTTCGATCTGCCGCCAGGGTGAGGATTATTACATCGCCACCTCAACGTTCGAGTGGTTTCCGGGCGTACGTATCTACCACTCGCGCGATCTAAAAAACTGGACGCTGGTGAGCATTCCGCTCAATCGCGTATCGATGCTGGATATGAAAGGAAATCCAGATTCGGGCGGTATTTGGGCTCCCTGTCTGAGCTATAGCGACGGAATGTTCTGGCTGCTGTATACCGATGTGAAAATCGTTGATTCACCGTGGAAGAATGGCCGTAACTATCTGGTTACGGCACCTTCGATTGAGGGTCCATGGAGTGAGCCTATCTCGATGGGTAACGGCGGCTTTGATCCTTCACTGTTTCACGACCGCGATGGGCGTAAATACTATATCTATCGTCCATGGGGGCCGCGTCATCACAGTAATCCGCACAATACTATTGTGCTGCAAGAGTATTTTCCGGCGACCGGGGAGCTTGCAAAACAGCGCAAAACGTTGTTTACCGGGACCGCGCTGGGTTATACCGAAGGCGCTCACCTCTACTATAAAGACGGTTGGTACTATTCGATGGTGGCGGAAGGGGGCACCAGTTACGAACATGCGGTGGTTATCCTGCGGTCCAGGCAGATTGACGGCCCATATGAACTTCACCCAGAAGTGACGATGATGACCAGCTGGCATACACCGGAAAACCCGCTGCAAAAAAGCGGTCATGGTTCGATGCTGGAAACGCATACCGGCGAATGGTATATGGCCTGGCTGACCAGCCGCCCTTTGCGCTTACCCGGCGTGCCGCTTCTTGCTTCTGGCGGACGTGGATATTGCCCGCTGGGACGCGAAACGGGTATCGCTCGCGTCGGCTGGCGTGACGGCTGGCCGTATGTCGAAGGCGGTAAACACGCGCCATTAACGGTTCCCGGGCCGAAAATGACGGAATGTGCGACCGTGAACAATGGCGACTGGCGCGATGACTTTACGCATGGTGCGCTGGATCCTGAGTGGCAAACCTTACGTATTCCCTTTGACGAGACGTTAGGCTCTCTGAGCGCGCGTCCCGGTTTTTTACGTCTTTATGGGCATGACTCTTTGAATTCAACTTTTACGCAGGCTACGGTTGCTCGCCGCTGGCAGCACTTCACATTCCGCGCCGAAACGCGGATGCAGTTTTCGCCCGTTCACTTTCAGCAGAGCGCAGGGCTGACGTGCTACTACAACAGTAAAAACTGGAGCTATTGCTTTGTGGATTTTGAAGAGGGGAGAGGCAGAACGCTGAAGGTTTTACAGCTCGACCATAATGTTCCTTCTTGGCCGCTGCATGACGATCCCATTGTGGTACCGGAACACGTAGAAAGTATCTGGTTACGCGTCGATGTGGACAAGCTGGTATATCGCTATGCGTATTCTTTTGATGGCAAGCAGTGGCATACGGTACCGGTAACCTATGAGGCGTGGAAACTTTCGGATGATTATGTCGGCGGACGTGGTTTCTTTACCGGCGCCTTTGTGGGTCTGCATTGCGAAGATATCAGCGGTGATGGTTGCTACGCTGATTTCGACTATTTTACCTACCAGCCGACGGTAAAGTAGGCATTTAGCCCGGGTAACCCAGCGCGCGCGAAAGCTGGAGCCCGGCTTCCTGAAGCTGCTGGCGAAAACTCGCCAGCTCTTCATCGTTCACCCGCGAGGTCAGCGTAGAGAGGCTTAATGCCGCAATGACGCGCGATTCATGGTTCCAGATAGGGACTGCCACGCAGCGGACGCCCTGTTCATTTTCTTCGTTATCAAACGCGTAACCTTGCTCGCGGGTCAGTGCCAGCGTTTTCCGTAGGGCTTCTGCGGAGGTAATGGTGGCGGGAGTGTAGGCGGTGAAGCAATAATCGATCAGCAGCGTCTCCAGTTCCTCTTTGCTAAGCCATGCCACCAGAACTTTGCCTATTGCCGTTGCGTGGACTGGCAGGCGACGGCCAATACGGGAGTAAGCGATGGCAGCTAGCTTGCCTTCGATTTTTTCAATATAAACACCCTCGCGTCCATCAAGGATGCCGAGGTGAGTGGTCTGGCCGGTGCGTGAAGAGAGCTCAGTCAGCCAGCCTTTCGCTTTCTGGCGAATATCCATGGTACCCACGACAAAGTAACCCCGTTCAACCAGCTTCATGCCAAGCCGGTATTTACCATTTTCAGGGTTTTGATCGATATATCCATGCAGCTGTAGCGTTTTGAGCAGAGAGTGAAGGGTACTTTTACTCAACCCCATTTGTTTGCTGATGTCGGTGATTTTTAGCTCTGTCGTCTGTTCATTGAACAGATTCAGGATCTGTAACGCGCGTTCAACAGATTGAATAATTGGCATGATTTACAACCATCTCCCTGGATTTATGAGGCAACGTACCCGTTTGATCGTTAAAAATCAATCCGGAGCGCGGTACTTTGGCCTGGGGAAGAGTGATTTTGGAAACGGCGTTTTTAACCGGTCGCTTCCAGCAGCAGTAAATCCATCAGCAGGACCAGGTTTGACTCAAAGGAGGTGACGCCTGAGGCCTCCGCAGCAAAATGTACCGCTTCATCATACAGCGCAAAGTGCAGATCGGCGATGCCGGCAAGGGTGTTGGCTGATGCGCGGGTAAACGCGACCACCGTCATGCCGATATTTTTTGCTATCCGCGCTTTATCAAGTACCTGTTCTGTTTCGCCGCTGCGCGATACCGCGATAAACACCTGATACCGTGCGGCATTGCTTAAGAAAATATTGCGGCTATCGCCGGGTCCGGAGATAAACGCCGTTTTGCCCAACACCTGAAGCTTCTTTGTCAGATACTCCGCAAAAAGATAAGAAAATCCGGCGCCATAGAGAAAAAAACTCTCCTTTTCGCGCAGCAACGAGCAAAAGCCATCACGTTTGTCCGCGGTGACCCAGTGAAAAGTTTGCTGATAGTTAGCGATAAATTGGTTGAAAAGACCGGGCAAATCCGCGGCGATTTGTGTTTGAGGAGCAATGTGAGGCGTTTCAGAGAGCAACTGCTTGCAGTGCCAGATAAATTCGCTGTAGCCGCTAAAACCCAGTTTCTGACACAAACGCATAATGGTAGCGGTAGAGACGAAAGTGGCCTTTGCCAACTGGCGAACGGTGATATTGCCGATCAGCAGGGGATGTTCAGTAAGGTACGACAACACCCGATATTCCGCGCGGGTCAGGGCGTTACCGCGCGTTAAAAGCGTCGCCAGCCGGTTACTCATTTCACAACCTGAATGGTGGGGATGAAAAGCAAGATCACCTCTGGAGATTAAAGGGTTACCCGAGACCCGGCTTTCGAAATAGCGTTAACTGCCCTTCATAAACGCGGGGGTGACGTTAGCCTGTGCAAAGATTGTCGTTTTTTTTTGCGCTGCCGACAAGCGGCTCAGGACTGAGCCGCGTTAAAAGCCGCTTTTATATCGCTTCACCCTCGCGCCAGGCTTTATGCAGGGCAGGCCAATACTCGCGGTTGGCGTCGATCATCTCGTCAAGGATTGCTTTCGCATGCGCCATTGTCGGGACGGTGCGATTGAGCGTAAAGGCTTGCAGCGCTTTTTCGTAGCTGCCTTCAATTGTCGCTTCCACCAGCAGCTGTTCTGATGCCAACTGCTGCTGAAGTAAGGTTTGATGAAATAGCGGCACCTGGCCCACACGGATAGGTTCCGGACCTTCTGAGGTGATATAGGCCGGGATCTCAACTACCGCATCGTAGGGCAGGTTGCTTATTGCGCCCCGGTTTTCGACCATCACCAGATGTCGTTGATGCAGGTTGAACGCCAGCGAGCGGGCAACGTCAACGATGAATTCGCCGTGTACTCCGACATGAAACGCATCCGACAGGACACCGGTGCGCTGATACTCTTCGGCGGCGGCAAACAGTTTTTTCTCCCGGCCGTTCATTACTTCATTCGCACGGGTGTAGTCAGGATCCTGATGTTCGACAATCTGGTTTGGCATCAGGTAGTACTGTAAATAGGGGTTTGGCAAATAGTCTGGGAAATTATCCATAATTGGCTGGATATTTCGCCATGTTTTCACCCACGACGGGTCGGAGTGCTGAGGGTCAGTTTTCGCGGCATCTTCAGTTAATAAACCGAATTTGGCGATATGGCGACGTAGCTCCGGCAGTTTATCTTCGCCATCGACCAGAACGCGGGTAAACCAACCAAAATGGTTCAGACCGAAGTAATCGACCTCTAGCTTATGGCGATCGACGCCAAGGATCGCGCCCATATTTCGCATCGCTGCGACCGGCATATCGCAGATGTTGAGCACTCGCGCATTCGGTCGCAGTCGGCGTACGCCTTCGGCTACGATGGCCGCCGGATTGGAGTAGTTAACAATCCAGGCTTTTTCATGCGCATAGCGGGTCACAAAATCAATCAGCTCAACCATCGGCAGGATGGTACGCAAACCATAAGCTAACCCGCCCGGCCCGCAGGTTTCCTGGCCGACAACGCCGTGACGCAGCGGGATTTTTTCATCCTGCTCGCGCATTTTATACTGGCCCACGCGCATTTGAGCGAAGATGAAATGTGCGCCGCTGAAGGCGGCCTCGGGATCGGTTGTCACGCTAAAGCGGATGGTTGCGCTATGGTCTCGTATCACTTTCTCAACAACCGGCGCGATGGTATTTTGCCGCTTTTCATCAATATCATAGAGGCGGATTTCCGCCAGCGGAAACTCGCTCAGCCGCACCATCAGGCTTTTTACGATGCCTGGAGTATAGGTACTGCCGCCTCCGGCAATGGTCAAAATGAACGGGGGTTTAAACATGATTATCTCCTTCAGAGAAACGTCTCAACGGCTTCTCGCATTTTCTTGACGTGCAGTCCGTAGACCACCTGGACGTTATTACCTTGCTTGATGATGCCTTTCGCGCCTGTTGCCTTGAGCGCGGGTTCATCAATGATGTCGACATCTTTCACGGTGACGCGTAAACGGGTGTAGCAGTTATCAACGACGTCAATATTTTGACGCCCGCCAAGACCAGCGATAATTGATTCGCCCAGTCCGTCGTTTTTTCCTTTGGCCTGATACTCTTGTTTGCTATACAGCCGCGTCTCCTGTTGATCATCCTCACGGCCCGGCGTCTTCATATTGAATTGAAGGATCAGGAAGCGGAATACGACAAAATAGAGCGCGAACATAATGAGACCGACGCCGATATACATCGGCCAGTTTGACTTCTCGGTGCCCAGCGGGAGGTTATAAAGAATGAAATCGATAATGCCATTCGCGCCGATCGCATGAACGCCAAACAGCGAAAAGAGCATCATGCCGAGGCCGGTCAGCACGGCATGGGCAACAAACAGCAGCGGGGCAACGAACAGGAAAGAAAACTCCATAGGCTCGGTCACGCCGACCAGCAGGGAGGTCAACGCTGCCGGGATTAGTATTGCTTTTGCTGCGGCTTTACGCTCTGGCTTTGCGGTCAGGTACATCGCCAGCGCGGCGGCAGGCAGGCCGAACATTTTGCTGATGCCGCGAGCATCCCAGACCACCGTGCTGCTGAGCTGTTTGACCTGCGGGCAGGCCATTTCGGCGAAGTAAATATTACGTGCGACCTGATAAACCGTGCCGCATACCTCCTGCGTTCCGCCCAGTTCGGTATAAAGGAAGGGGGTATAGACCAGATGATGCAGTCCTGTCGGCACCAAAATACGCTCAAGAAACCCGTAAATCGCTACACCGAAGGGGCCGGAGCCTTTAATCGCCAGGGCCATCGCGCTGATACCGTGCTGAACGAACGGCCACACTTCGCTCATCAGCACGCCAAGCAGCATTGAGACCGGCAGCATGATGATGGCAACGAAGCAGTGGCCAGAGTAGATTGCCATAGCCCCGGAGAACTGTACGGGAGAGTATTTATTGTAGAGATAGCCTGAAAGCGCACCGGTAAGGATCCCGGCGAAGACCCCCATCTCGAGTACCTGAACGCCCAGAACCATGCTCTGACCCGCCGCTTTCATTTGCTCGGGTGCCGCGAGTTTATCCTGTAGCTGAAGCGTGATGTTCATAGCGTTGATAAAGACGATAAATGTCACGAGGCCGATGAGCGCCGCGTAGCCTTTATCGCGCGTGGCCAGGCCAACAGGAATACCCACGGCGAAGATTAGCGCCAGATTCACCAGTACCGATACCGCAGATTTGGCGATTAGCTGGCCGATATTCTGTATGAAAGGATGGCCGAGGAAAGGCAGGTATTCAGCAAGGTTACCGTTACCGAGCACGTTGCCAAAAGCGATAAACAGACCCACTATCGGCAAGATAAGTACCGGTCCATACAGTGATTTTCCAAAGTTTTGTAGGGCGTTCACAGCTCGTTTCATGTTTATCTCTCTTTTAGAACTGCGCACAGGGTGCGTTTCAGGCATAAAATTAGCAGGAGCAGGGGGCGTGAATCTATTTATCTTATTGTTTTAAAAACAAATGACGCGGAAAGTAACATGTAACCTTCCGGGGTGTGAAGGCGGTAACAGTGTCTAAGGTAATGAGTAGCTTAGATTAGTAGAGGCACAAAATTGCGTGAATAACGTGCGTGGGAACAACAAATATTCATTTATAAATCAGTCCGGTGGTGCCGCCAGGCTATTATCGTAAATAGGGTGTTTCTTAAGAAGAAATTCTTTCGGGTGGGCATATGAGCGAGTGTCTATCTTGTAGTGCAATCATTGTGGATGATCATCCCCTGGCGCGCATGGCCATTCGTGGCGTGCTGGAAAAGCAGCGCATTACCATTATCAACGAGTATGAAGACGGGGCTGCGGCCCTAAAGGCGTTGGCAAAAACGGTGGTGGATATCGTCGTTGTGGACGTTGAAATCCCCGGTATTAATGGCGTTGAGCTGGTGGAAAAACTCAGAGCACAGGGTTTTACCGGGATATTAATTGTGGTGTCAGCAAAAAACGATCGTTATTACAGTAAACGCTGCGCTCAGGCGGGGGCGAACGCTTTTATTAGTAAAAGACAGGATATGGATAATATTCTGGCGGCGATTAATGCAGCGCATAATGGTTATAGCTATTTTCCTTTTTTCCTCGAAGAACCGACGGTTGCGCTAACGGATAGCCAACGTCTGGAATCACTCTCGGCGCAGGAAATGAAGGTGATGAGTTATATGCTAAGCGGCTTAGACAATTCGCAGATTGGCGCAGCCATGTTTATTAGCGCTAAAACGGTGAGTACTTATAAAACGCGGCTGATGGAAAAGTTAGGCTGTAAATCGTTGGTCGAACTCCTCTCCTTTGCCCATCAAAATAAGCTGACCTGACGATGAAAGCGTGGCGCGCAATACTCCTTATTATCTGGATAGTTAGCGCTCATGGCGTTCATGCGCAGGGCGAGTCTCCGGTTGAACTGGAGCTGTCTGGCTACAGCTACATCACGCCGGTTCCGGTTTATTTGAGCGAGGATGACAGGCGGTGGCTGCAGCAGAAAAGAGCGCTACGCGTGGGGGTTTATCTACCGGGACAGCCTCCGCTGGTGCAAACCACGCTTACCGGACGCTACCGGGGAATGAATGCGGATTATTTGACGCTAATCCACTACTCGCTGAATATCCGCATTACCGTGCTGGGGTATCAAAATCGCGCCGATGCGATTCGCGCACTTAGGGCGGGTGAAATTGATACGGTGCTGACCGGCCTTGATACCCGGCCCTCTGTGGAAGAGGGGATCCAGCTTTCTGCTTCACTGGTCCATTCCTGGCCGGGGCTGGTGACTTCTCTGGTAAACGTCATGGCCCCCTTACACAGCCCGCAGAGTACGCGCGTGGCGGTTGTTGAAGGTTACCCTGATGCTGATTTTATTCATCAGGCGTTTCCGAATGCCGAGATTGCCAATTACGCCAATTATCAGGAAGCGCTGAGCTCTGTTGCCTACGGGCAAAATGCGTGGTTTATGGGGGACTCGCTGACCACCAGTACCTGGCTGTCGCAGGAGTTCAGCCTGGCGTTGAGTACGGTTAAATTCTGGTCTTCGCCGCAGAAAACGAGCCACTTTTTATTTTTACCAGCGCAGGCGCGTTTGCGGAAGATTATTAACAGCACCATCAGCGCGATAGATGAAAATCTCCACGGGCAAATTGCGCAGTCGACGATTGATAAAGGCAATCTCTCTTTTCTGCTTGAACCGCTCAATCTCACCTCGCGTGAAAAGCAGTGGTTAAAGAGTCACAAGACGCTGCGGGTGATTATTAATCCATGGTTTGCGCCGTATACCATGGCGGATAGTAATCAGGAAATACGTGGGGTGATAGGGGATATTCTTAATCTGATCGGTCTGCAAACGGGAATGCAGTTTGAAACGGTTGTCGTCAAATCGAATGAAGATATGATTTCTGAGATGAAAAAGGGCAACTGGCATATTGTACAGGCTGCAACCTATGATTTGAGCCGCGAAAACGATCTCTCCTTTACCCATCCTTTTATTACCACCCAGTTTGTCATCGTGGTCAGAAAGGAGGATGCACAGGAAACCGCGCTTCAGCCGGGGACCCGGGTGGCAATCAGCGCCGATCACACTCTACTGATGAAAATGAAAACCCGTCATCCGAATATCCACTGGGAGGAAGTCGAGAACTCCAGCGTAGCATTAAATCTTGTTGCAACAGGGAAGGTTGATGCCGCGATTTCCAATCAGCTGACCGCTCGCTACCTTAGCGAGCACTATTATCCTGACCAGCTAGCGTGGCTTCCGCTAGCGGAAGCACAGCCAGCGGCAATCAGTTTTGGTGTTCCTCGTTCTGAGCCTGAATTAAGGCAGATTCTTGATAAAGCGCTTGATGATATTCCGCAGAAAGAAGTTTTGCAGATTGTCAGTAAGTGGATACGCCTGCCGGACGTCCGAATAGATACCTGGGAGCTATATAACCGGCCTTTCTATCTGGTGGCTGCTCTCGCAGCTTTGCTGGTGGTAAGTGCTTTACTCTGGGTGGCCTACCTGGCACTGCAAGTTCGCAGAAGAAAGGCGTCCCAGCGTTTACTCGAGATGGAAAAAAACAAAGCCCAGAAGGCAAATGAAGAGAAGCGTGAATTCCTTTCTTACATGAGCCACGAGATCCGCACGCCGGTAAGTGCGATTGTCGGATTTCTGGAACTTCTGCAGCAGTCTACTACCCACCTCACGCCTGCCGATAAAGCGTCGGTCGAGCATGCCGCGATGGCTTCACGCTCATTGCTAAAACTGATTGGTGAGATTCTTGACCTCGAAAAGATAGAGTCCGGGTTACAAGAGGTGGTTGTGAAGTGGGTGCATACGGATGCCCTGATAAGAGAAAAAATATTGCTCTTTACTGCACTTGCCGCGCAAAAGGGAATAGCGCTGTGCTATGAATCGCATCTGGAACCCAAAGAAGCCATGCAGCTTGATCCTCAGTTGTTGGGACAGGTGCTGACCAACGTGATTGGTAATGCGGTGAAGTTCACCCGTGATGGGCGCGTTCAGGTGTCGGCGAGAAAGCGCGATCGCACGCTGACGATCTCGGTGAGTGACACAGGGCCAGGGATCGGAAGCGAAGAACAAAAGTCCCTGTTTATGCCCTTCAGCCAGGGGAATGTGGGGGAACTTCATCGTGGTTCTGGCCTGGGGCTGGCGATTTCGAGAGCGCTGATGCAGCAAATGGGAGGAACAATTGATCTGCACAGTGAGCTTAATCGGGGGACCCGCGTGGTGCTAAGCCTGCCAGTGCAAACGTCATATGATGCCATTCCTGAATCCGTTGCAACCGAGCCTTCATCGTCGGTCATTGACAGAGCGCTGCGAGTATTAATCGCTGACGATCACCCCTCCAGCCGTCTTCTACTCAAACGCCAGCTCGCCAACCTGGGTATTGCTGCCGATGAAGCCGGAAATGGTGAAGAGGCGTTACGCTATCTCCAGCAGGACCATTACGACCTGGTTATTACCGATCTCAATATGCCGGTGATGGATGGAATCACCTTGACCCGGCAGGTGCGAGGATTTGATAGCAAGCTGCCTATCTGGGGACTAACTGCGACGGCACAGCAGCATGAACGTGAACGCTGTCTTGCGGCGGGAATGACGGGATGTCTTTTTAAACCGATTACGCTTGCGCAAATTTCTCGACTGTTAGCCGAAGTGAGCGAGACGAGCCGGGCTGCGTTTGATGAGAAGCGGCTGGCGGTGCTGGCGCAAGGCAATCGGTCGCTGATGCTCACGGCTCTGCGCGATGCGCAGCGGGAAAATCGACGCGACCTGGAGGCCGCCCGAGTGGCCGCTCGCGAGGAGAACTATCCATCTGTGAAACATCATATTCATCGCCTCAACGGTACTGCCCAGCTTCTGGGGGCTAATGAATTGGTCAATATTGCCCAACGGCTTGAAGATCGGCTGCCCGATGCTATTTCGACGACAGAACTTATCAACGTTTTGGACCAAATAGAAAGTTCGCTTAATAAGCTGGAACAGTCCATCGAATGTTTCCAGTCATAATCTCTTGTCCTACATCTGTAGGCCCTTCCTGACAGAATTATCAGCGTTCGCTGATGTTACCCTGCGGTTAACCAGGTAAAATTAGCCCTGTTCCGACGCAATATATTTCGTTAACTGTTAAGGGAATATTGTCTAAGAAAAATCTAAAATCATGGTTATTACAGGTTCTGGCTATCAAAGACTAATAGATCATTAAGTTGCACCTATGCATTGTGCTAGTTTTAAATTCCATGTTTTTATTTATTATTGGTTTTTTGGTTTGGCCATTAGCGCTCTTCATGGATTAATAATCCATGAAAGATGAAAAGATAGTAGAAACGATCGTTTTTAACTTAATAAGTGAAAACCATTACTTTTATGCTGTCATAAAAAAATATTTTCTGTAAATTTTACATCGAAACACGAAAGGGATTACAGACGCTAAATAACAAAGAGGATTATGTCGGAAAGGTAAGCTTTATGGATTTGTCAGACGCCATTTTTTCTGATGATTACTTTTTTATCGTCGGCATCTGTGCGTTGTTAACGCCGGAGTTGATTGATGAAAACTACTATATTATAGACATTGAAACGATAAACCTGTCAGAGGTGCGAAAGCACATATTTCCCGGCAGGAAAGTTATTGCGTTTATTACCAATGATCTTGACTATTATGCATTAATGCATCTGCCGGATTTCATTTTTATTGATAAAAAATGTCGATTGAATGAGATCCCCTCATGTTTACTGGTTAAGAATTCAAGATATAACTATAGAGTGAAATATTCACTTTCTCGTCGTGAGAAAGAAGTGCTCTCTTGTATGCAGAAAGGCCTGGATGCTAAAGAAATTGGTATTGAGCTAGGGATGACGATGAAAACGTTTTATACCCATCGGCGCAGTCTGATATTTAAGCTTCAGCAGAACAATCGCGTTTCGCTGTATCAAAATATTGTGCGCAGCGAATCCTATAAGTTAAGCACTTGCGAATATAACTGAGTGGTATCACTCGTTAAAAAATTATGGAGGTGAAAGCTACAAAGATTTTTTAGGATTACTTATTTATTTTCAAAAATTCAATTAATTATCTGGAACTTATATATGAAAAAGATTGCACTGATTTCTGCACTTATGTCTCTGTCCGTATTTCAGGCTGCAAATGCCGCTGACGGAGTTATCAATTTTACCGGAAACATTACGGGGACAGCCTGCGTGGTTGATACTTCCGCTATTTCTCAACCTGTTGATCTCGGCACTATCTCTACCACGGCATTTACCGGTGGTAATGGTGCTACGGCGGCGGCGAAGCGCTTTAACATTGTGCTGAAATCCTGCCCTGCCAGCGTTTCCAGCGCCAGCATTCGTTTTGATGGTACCACCAGTGCCGCGAATCCTTCTATTCTGGCTCTTAGCAACGGGCAAACTGCATCGAATGTTGGCGTGGCCCTTTATGAGCAGGATAGCACGACGCTTATTCCAGTAGGCTCCACCTCGGCAAGCGTGACTTTGCTGGAAGATGTGAATAATACCCTGACCTACTTCGCTAAATATATGGCGACGGGCGCAGTTGGTGCAGGAACAGCAAATTCCTCTACGTCATTTACCGTAACTTATCAGTAACCGCAGGGCCCTTTGTGGCCCTGATTTAGTCTCTCAGGATCTCTTCATGTTTCGGAAAGTATTAAAAAAAATCGCTGTGAGTTTGTTACTTATCTCAACAAGCGCCATCAGTGGTGTGGAAATTGGTGGCACCCGATTAATTTATAATGGCACTGGTCATCAAGCGGCGATCAGCGTAAGTAACCCAGATAATACACCCTATTTAATTCAGTCATGGGTCAGTAAAAATGAGAACAGTGATGATGGTGATAGCCTTTTTGTCACTACGCCACCGCTATTTAAATTAAATCCACATACGCAGAATTCTGTACGTGTGATGTTAGCCGGTAACGCTGTACCTCAAGACCGCGAAAGCGTGTATTGGTTGAATATTAAATCAATACCTTCTTCGTCGGCGGAGGCGAAGAATGAGTTGTTGATTGCTGTAAAAAGTAAAATGAAAGTTTTTTATCGCCCCGCAGGATTAAAAGGCGACCCTTCATTAGCTTATCAGCAATTAACCTTTTCCGCCGCGGGTGGAAAACTCAGTGTGCATAATCCGACTCCTTATAGCGTGTCGCTTTATGATGTAAAAGTTAATGGTAAAGAATTAGCAAAACCTCCAATGGTTTTACCATTCCAGACGCTATCGCTACCTCAGACAACAGTAGCGAGTGGTGAAGTATCGTGGCGTGCGATAAATGACTTTGGAGGCATTACGGCTCAACATAAATTTAAAATTTAGGTTAATTATTCATGCTCCAGTTTAATGCGATGTCAGGTTGTGCAAAATTAACTCAGTTAGCTGCGCTTATTTTTTTATGCATTTATGTCCCAGCGCTACTGGCTGAGGATTATTTTGCCCCGGATTTTATTGAAACTCGCGGAAATCTTCCTCGTGATGTTGATATCTCCCGTTTTAGCAAAGCCGACGGGCAGATGCCCGGCGTGTATCATGTCGATGTTTATCTCAACGGAAATTACGTCGACTCGCGCGACATCGTATTTGTCAGTCATGAAAGCGATTTAATGCCAGTGCTGACCCGTGCAGATTTTACGCAATGGGGCGTGAAGCCAAATGCGCAGCCCAACTGGATGGCGTTGGATGAATCAGCGACGGTTGAAAATATCAGCAACCTACTGCCCGGTAGTCAGCTTCATTTTCAGTTTAATGGAATGCGGCTTGAGCTCTCTGTTCCCCAGGAGTATCTGAGACGGGATCCTCAGGGTTCGGTATCACCGGCTCAGTGGGACGATGGACTAAATATGCTGTTTTTGAACTATAACTTTTCCGCCGCCAATAACCATGGCGGCACTGAATCGCAAAACGATAGTTATTTAAACCTGCGTAGCGGCATTAATGTCGGACCCTGGCGGCTGCGTAATTATTCAACCTATAACAACAACGGAATGAGTCGCTGGAACACCATTGCTACCTCCCTTGAGCGGGATATAAAAACGCTGAAGAGCCAGTTTAGCGCGGGTGATGGTTATACCCGGTCCGGGGTCTTCGACAGCGTAAATTTTCGTGGTGTTCAGCTCTATTCGGATGACTCAATGCTGCCAGAAAGCGTACGCGGGTTTGCTCCCGTGGTGCGCGGTATCGCACAAAGTAACGCCCAGGTAACCATACGTCAGGGTGGCAACATTATCTGGCAGTCGTATGTTCCACCAGGCCCTTTTGTGATTGACGACCTATATCCCACTGCCGCCAGCGGCGATCTTGACGTGGCGGTACGTGAAGCGGATGGCTCGGTACATCAGTTTATCCAGCCCTTTTCCGCGGTACCGGTAATGCAGCGGGAAGGCCAGTTTAAATATGCGCTGGCTGTGGGGCAGTATCGGGCGGCAAATGATCAGGATAAGGAACCAACGTTTTTGCAAACGACTCTGAGCTATGGTTTACCCTGGGATACCACGGCTTACGGCGGAATGCTGACTTCAGCAGATTATTGGGCTGGCGCATTAGGAATGGGGAAAGGATTTGGCGACCTTGGTTCGCTCTCTTTTGATACCACATTTGCCCATTCGCAATTACCCGAGAAGACCCAGGAGGGGGTTTCGTTACGCGCGCAGTATGCCAAGGATTTTGCGACAACCGGAACCTCTCTGAGTTTGATGGGCTACCGCTACTCCTCATCGGGCTTTCGTGACTTTCAGGAAGCAAACGGCGATGTGAATCCGTTCCGCATGGTAAGTGATGAAACGCGGCTTGATGACAACTGGCGCTATCAACGTAATAAACGCAGTAAAGCTCAGGTCACGCTGAATCAAAGGATCGGTGACTGGGGTAACGTAAATCTTTCCGCCTGGCAGCAGGATTACTGGGGAGGTGATAGCGAGCGCAGTGTGAATGTGGGATACAACACCAGCGTTAACAATATCAATTATGGCCTGAACTATAGCTATTCGAAGGGGCCATGGCGCAATGACAACGATCATATTGTCGCTTTTACGATGCAGGTCCCGCTGTCACGTTTCTTGTCGGACAGTTGGATGACGCTCTCTGCTAGCAGCAATAAGAAAGGTGATAGCGTTTCGCAGATGGGATTATCCGGCTCTGCATTGGAAGATAAAAACCTGAGCTGGAACGTGCAGCAGGGCTATAACAGCAAAGGCTCCGATACGATGGGCAGCGCTTCCGTCAACTATAAAGGGCGCCATGGAGAGTATCAGCTTGGCTACAGCTATTCTCGTGATAGCCGCCAGCTTTCAGCAGGCGCGATGGGCGGGTTGGTGGTGCATCCATACGGTATCGCCGCGACTCAGCCGCTCGGCGAGACCATGGCGCTGGTAAAAGCGGATAACGCCGCTGGAGTAAAAGTGGCAAACAATGGTGGGATTTATACCGACAGTAAAGGTTTTGCCGTGGTGCCATATGTGACGCCCTATCGGCAGAACAGTCTATCGCTGGATACCGCCACGTTGAATAACAACACGGATGTTCTCAATGATACTCGTACGGTAGTGCCCACGAAAGGTGCTTTAGCGCTGGCAGATTACCCCACCGTAACGGGATACAAAATCATGCTACAGCTGTCCAGAAAAGAGATCCCGTTTGGGGCGACGGCCAGCATAAAAAATCGCGATAACCTGACGGATGGCATCGTTGACGAGCGCCAGCGGGTCTGGCTAAACGGCGCACCGGAGAAGGGGACCGTGGAGGTGAACTGGGCGGGTGAAAGCTGCCGCGCAACATATCAGATAACCTCGTTTTCAGACACCACGCATTACGTTACTGCACCATGCCATTAAGCAGGAGAGAAAAAATGAAACCGATTGTCATCACCCTGATTTTTGCTGCTCTGGGGATATTTTCTCAAGCTGCTCTGGCCTGGGATTGCACGACCCCAACGCCTTCAACCACCGTCTCGCCGCAGAATATTACGATATCGCGCGATCTCCCTATTGGTGCAGTTATCGGCACTCAGCTTGTGACGCCAACCATCAATGCGTTCAGCTGTTACAACTCTGCTGATGGCGTAATCTCCAATCAGACCTTAGGCGTGATTGCGAACGGCACATTTGATTCGATGGTGAACGGTCGGCGCGTGTATAAAACCAACGTTGCCGGTATTGGCTATGCCATCTCGGGTTCAACGACAAAATGCGCCGGTGGCAGTGCGGCGGTTACCGGCAGCAATACGATCCGGGGCGATATCAATACCGCTAAACTTTGTGAGAACACCAGCGGAATGATTAGCCCGACGTTAAATGGCACCGTAACGGTGACGTTTTATAAAACGGCAACCGAAACCGGATCCGGCACGATAACCGCGAAATCCGTAGGTGCGCTGGTTTTACTGAATAATTCGCTGCTTTGGCAATCCCCTGAGGCGGAGGTCAATATCAACGCCTTCACGGTGACAACTCCGGCCTGTAAGCTGGCGACGGCAGCGATACCTGTTGATATGAGAGAGGTCGATAAACGCGCCTTCAGCGGCAAAGGTTCTACTCCTGGTGACGCCTATACCCAGTCGTTCAATCTCCCGCTCACCTGCAACGCTGGAACCCGGGTTAGCGTCAAAATGGAGGGGAATATTTTTGATGCAACAAGAGGAGTGATCAATACGACCAGCGGCAATAATGCTGCCACGGGCGTGGGCATTCAGTTGCTTTATAATAATCAGCCGATGGCGCTGGGTTCGGATGTCGGCGTGGGGACTTCCTCGGCAAGCGGTGGATTCAGCGTACCTCTAAAGGCGCGTTATTATCAGACTGGGGATAAGATCACTACCGGTACCGCGAACGGCGTGCTGTCATTTACGATGACTTATCAATAACGAGATTGCCGCTTCATGCATGTCTATGTAAGGTGGATTGCTGGGAGCGATTTCATTAGAAAACTGGCCTGTACCGGTTGTACCGCCTGAACCAATACATGGGCTTTGATATCGGTGACGCCTATATTGCCAATTGCAGGAAAAACATCTCTTTCCAGTGAACGCCAGATATCTTCGGCGTAGTCTTCTGTAACGCTGGTTTTCTTGACGTTCCACCAACGTTCAGCGACAAGTTTGAACGTGTTGGTCTTTGCTTCCAGGTATTCCTTGCCAGTTCTTTCTGGTGTTCCTGAGGATCGATCTCTTTTACCAGTAATGCACGAGATTCAGCTCTGAGTTTACGCGCATCGGAAAGTGAGACAGCAGGGTAGGCGCCGAAGCTTTGCTTGGTTCTCTGCTTTGTTAAGGGGCGATGATAACGGAACTGCCAGAGTTTGCTTCCACTGGATTTGATAAGCAGCGTCAACCCATCACCATCGTATAGCTGGTAATCGGTATCTTTAGGTTTGGCGGTTTTGATTTCCGTATCCGTTAACGGCTTGGTTCGTCGTGCCATGAGTCGTCTCCATGCTTTTAGGGCCAACGAAAACAATAGAGTTTTTCGTTGGACCTATCAATGGGCCTAAAAGGTTCGGATTTAATTAGTTCTCTTCGGACTTCGCGGGACAATTTGAGGGCACAAAAAAGCCCGCAGGGCTTGCGCCGTGCGGGCTCTTAGGACTTCATCGGATGACTCTGGTAATCACCGATGGAGAATTTTGGTGCTGGCGTCCTTGTAATTGGTGGGGGAGATGGTTGAGTTTGTTGGAGATTTTGATTTTTTGCGAGAAAGGGAAGGCGCAAAAAGAGTGGCGATGATGTTGATATAGAAGAGATTTTTTTATCTGTTTGATTTTTAAGTTGATTGTTGGGAGCAGGATTTTCCGTGCTGGTTTAAGCTCTGGTGGACGCTATAGGCTTGTCGTTCGTTTCCGAAAGTGAGCGTTTCTGTCTGATAATTCACTCTCTTGAATTTTCCAGACTGTAGACCATGCTCACCTAATACACACTAACAACTGAAGGCGATACAGGTAGTTTGCCTTTGATATATCTAATGATGCCCCTTTAACAATAAGAGAGCACCATGCTTGAACTCCGTCCTAATTGCGAATGCTGTGATAAAGATCTGCCACCTGAATCAAAAGAGGCATTCATCTGTTCATTTGAATGCACATTCTGCGTCGATTGCGTGACCCAACGACTTAATGGCCGGTGTCCGAACTGCGGAGGGGAGCTGGTGCGACGTCCAATACGCCCCGAAGCATCCCTCCTGCGACACCCTGCATCCAGTCAGCGTCGCTATAAACAGTAGAGATGAAAACTATGTTCGCTCCTTGCTTATAACGCTCTTCATGATCTTGCTAGCCGTCCGCAGAATGCCACACGCGGACGTTGCTAACTTTGGTCCTTATTTATCAATGGGGGCAGATCAGTCAATCTATATGCTATTTGTTTTGCTCTTAAGTTCTGAACTATAGTGCCGATAGGGAAATTAAGTACTTTTGTCCTAAGGAAGCAAGGTTGTGAAAGATTTTTCAAAATACTCGAAAGCGTTAGGGATGGCTAAGTTCTATGTCTATGCATTTTATGACACTGAAGATGTATTAAAAAAACCGTTTTATATAGGCAAAGGCAAGTCAGAACGCTGTCTTGATCATATAAAGTGTAATGATGGCTCTCCGAAATCAGAACGAATTAATCATCTGTTAAAAACAGGAAATCTGGGAATCGACATACTACGCCATGGCATGGATGAGGCAACCGCCAAGCTTGTTGAAGCAACATGTATTGATCTCTTAGGTGTTGGAGAACTGACCAACAAAGTGGATTGGCCCCTATATTTCCAGACACTTTTTATCGCTTTACCCATTACTGGTTCGCCGCCGCAGATATTCCCGTGGCGAACGATATCCCAGTGCACTGTGCGGATGCCATTCGTTGTAATGTTCGAAGGCCTCCGCAAGGTTCTTTGCCGCTGTTAACCCGTCAGGTTTTGGCATGATGCTGATGTAGTCGCGCTTCATCGTTTTCACGAAGCTCTCCGCCATTCCGTTGCTTTCTGGACTACGTACCGCCGTATGTTTTGGCTCCAGTCCTACCATTCTGGCGAACTGACGCGTCTGATGAGAACGGTAGGCTGAACCGTTGTCTGTCAGCCACTCAACGGGGGATGTCGGCAGCCTGTTACCGAAGCGACGCTCTACTGCACCCAGCATGACGTCCTGCACGGTTTCACTGTCATATCCACCGGTACTTGCCGCCCAGTGAAGTGCCTCGCGATCGCAACAGTCCAGTGCGAACGTGACCCGCAGTTTTTCACCGTTATCACAGCTGAACTCGAAGCCGTCGGAGCACCACCGCTGGTTACTTTCTCCAACGGCCACTTTCCCTCTATGCGCCCGCTTCGAGGGCGGTATTGCCGGTTTACGCTCAAGCAGCAGCGCATTCTGACGCATGATGCGGTATACGCGTTTGGCATTGATCACCGCCATGTCGTCAGTTTCTGATTGTCTGCGCAGCAGTGCCCATACACGACGATAACCATAGGTGGGCAGATCGTCGATAACGGTATGGATACGAGCCAGCGCTTCAGTATCATCAGGCTTGCGCTTGCACCGACGATCCTGCCAGCCCTTCGACCGACGGGCCATGGCATGCAGTTGCGCACGTGAGACCCGGAGGCAACGACTGACAAGGCTTATTCGCCATCCTCCGGCAACAAGGGCACGTGCGCTATCCACTTTTTTTGTCGGCCATATTCAACGGCTTCTTTCAGCAGCTCGTTTTCCATGGTTTTTTTGCCCAGCAGGCGCTGTAACTCTTTAATTTGCTTCATTGCAGATGCCAGCTCCGACGCGGGTACAACCTGTTCACCCGCGGCAACCGCAGTGAGACTGCCTTCCTGATATTGCTTACGCCACAGGAACAGCTGACTGGCAGCAACGCCATGCTGACGGGCGACCAGCGACACGGTCATTCCGGGCTCAAAGCTCTGCTGAACAATGGCGATTTTTTCCTGAACGCTGCGCCGTCTGCGCTTCTCTGGACCTAGAACATCAATCATTCGGACTCCAACGACTAGTCTAAAACTAGTATTAAGACTATCACTAATTTAAGTGATACCAACTGTCTGGAGATTCATGGGGCCAGTCTACAAAGTACGAGGAAGCAGCTCACTTATGGGGCGAATCACGCTGGATGAGCTCAACCATCTCCTTCTTAAGCAAGAGACGGAAATTGCACCTGAACATGCAGGGCTCGCTTTTTTGCTAAACAGCACCTACAAGTCTGGCATGAGTGCACTTGCATTATATGAAGCTACGCGTGGCGTCTGGGCAAAAGTACCAAAAGATGAAAACCTGCAATTTGCATACGCAACCTACGGCGGTTTGGTGATGGAAGTCTACGAGATACAGTGCTGGCTAAAGGCAGGCTCTCAACAGTACTTTACTCGGGAACTGATTATCCCCCCCGAAACCAACCGTTCAGAGTTTGTTGGGCGAATTGCATCACCAGAAGTCAGAGAATTATACGTAGGCAAGCTAATCAAAAAATCGCGCAGTCACGGTAGCCCTTTCGTAAAAGTTGGGCTGGCACAATAAACCGACTTGCTTTCCATCCATTGGTTAATACACCTTAATGCTTCTCATGTTGTTGAGGCTGCCAATGTCCGCTTCGTGCCAGGAGCGGACATAGCATCCGCTAAAGTAAAAGCAGGAGTTAATACCTGTGAGGGGTAAAAACGCCTATCGATTAACAAGAGTTACTGTAGTGATTCACAATCATGAAAAAATTTTCTTTATACAGAGTAAGAAGCCATTTAATATGGTTAGAAGATTTAATTTAAGAGTAAAGGATATATACTATATGGCTAATCAACTTATGTTAATGGAGCTATAAAATGAAAACTTCAATGAGTTAATCGGTGGATTAAACAAATATATCGCCCCTGGACTTCAGAGAGATAAGACTAATGATTTTCAAAAATAGATTTCTGAACAAGCAGTGAAAGTGTGGGGTGTTAGCTAATACATCAAGATATACTTGAAACGGATAATATATAAAGTCACAATCAAAGGTAGATGAAAAATGTTAGACTTAGAATATGCTGTAACTGAACCTTTTTTAAATTACCATTTATTTCATGAAGGATTAAATACGAAGGTTAAGGTTTTAACCTCATCACTTAATCATGTGATTGAATATTTATTGACGCCAGGCAATGAAAATAAAATGAATGAGCTCATTAAGAAAACTGATAAATCTTGGCAATTCCCGCCGAATTTTTCACTTCCAAACCCTCCAGTCGATGAATCAAGTTTAAAAAGTAAAATATCATCAAAAAGACCAGATAAGGTAGATGATAATAATGAATTGGATTATCAATTAAAGAAAAAAGAATTAGCGCAAGAGATGCTGTATTGGTATGTAAGTGAAATGGCTATATTTGGCAGTTTTTCTGCTTTGGATGATTGTATTGTCGATATTGATTCTTGGTTTTCAAGTTGGGCGATGTTTAATAACACTCAAGATAAAAAATCGGAATCAACCAGTAGTAACAAAATTGAAAGGTTATATGACTCACACGAATGGGACATGAAAAACATAAAGACATTCCTTCCGATTTATGAGTATTTTTCAGCAGTTAGAAATTCAATAGCTCATAGGCAATCCAAAGCATCTCATAAGCTATCAGAGATATCAAAATCCCAAGAATTAAAAGAGTCAGTAGAGAGAAACTTCCCAAAAGGTAAACCATTAAGTGAATTTGAATATAATGAAGATATATTCATCTCTCCAAAAACGTCGTTGCTTTGTTCTCACATAATAAGATTAATTTTCGAAGACATCAATAAATACATCATAAAAAAAATGGGTGTTGAAGGTATCATCTACATGTCATGCAAACTTGCATTTGAACCATCATCTTATAATGAAAATAAAGTTGTTAACTTAGCTAAAAATAGATTAAACGAAATCGTTAGTGGTCGATATCATGTTATTATAAAAGGTGAAGATGAAGCCGTTAAGGTTGCTGAGTCACTTGGTATTTGGCGTGATTGCGCTAAATTTCATGCGAACAATATGAGGAAATTAGATCCTAAATTCTAACCTTATCGCGAAATAATTTATGTGCCAGAGTTTCCCTGGCGCTATTGCGATAATGTTTTATTGGCTATGCCTCGCAGATTAACACAGGGCGATGTTAAAAGTCGCCCTTTATAGTCAGAACAGTTTCCTACTTCCGCTCCTCTCTCATCGCTGTCGGTCAGATAGTAGGGGAGCAAATTGCCATGGACAGAATCACCGCAAAATCCACCAGAACGAAAACGAATATCACCCCTACATTTAGTGGTGGCTACATGAAGGTGGTTCATCTATTCTTCTTGTATCAGCGGGCAGGCCGGAGTCACTCTTTGTGGATAATCTCATCCTTCAGAAAACCATTATTATCTTTATTCTCATCCTGTGGGTAATCGATGAATTCAGGGCCAGGAAAAGAAAATATTCTGACCCCGCTATTGAAGCAGCTGATGCCAGAGAACGCCATGAATGGCGCTATCTCAGATGGGGGTTCCGGACTATACAAGTGGCAGCGACAGTGTATATCTTCGTTCAGCTGATTCAGGTATTACTGAGATAAATACCACAGGCAGGTATAACTGGACAAAACATCTTACTGTCCAGTTGAGCCTCGGTGATCGCCGTTATGTAGGTCACCTGAGTGCCAAGAGCGGACATTGCAGAAGCTATGTCTCGTGAGGTCAAATATCAAAAAGCGTATTGTCTGCTGTCATTAAGTTTTATGCCTTTTTTGACCTCATGTTTTTTAACGTTTTATATGCCTTACCTACGAAGTATCATCCTGATGAATTTATTTTTTTCTTGCAGCGTGAACTTTGGATTAAACTCACAATCAAGAAACTCGCCCTCATCATCTCCAAACTCGTTCTCAAACCCGCAGACTATAAATTTATTGCTAAATTGTTCAAAAAGATAATCATGATAGCTAATGAAGAAGTTTGTAAAGTTAATGTTATAAAAACATTCAGACAAACGACCAGATTCCGCGTGACTCGCTCGGTTTGAAGTACCATCTTCATTAGCAAATACGCGTTCTAGATATTCCAGTATGCTTCGTTCAATCTTTTCAACCTCGGTTTTCGTAAGATCATCTCGACATTTAAAAGCACAAAACAAATAATAGTTAGGATTGGCAGAACTATATGATCGACTTGAAAGGTCATCCATGGTCAAACCTACCTTAGCAAATCCGCTGTCTTTAATATCAGCTCCAAGATATAACCATTTTGTTAATGACTCGAAATCTTTTTTATTTCTTTCATGAAGCCACGCCATCTTATAATCTGCATTTGGATCAAGTTCTAAACCATATTCAACCTTTTGTTTTTTCATATTTTCCTCTGAAAATTGATATAGAATCGGTATCAATAGGTGGTAAAATAGCTTGAGGCTGAGATTTTCAAGGCTACCCGACTAGTTACGATGCAACAGAACGACATCGACTGCAATTCAATTTTGAAAATATCCGGTCTGGCTGAAGTCGAGTTGGTCAGATCCGCTGATCTGCTTCAATTAATTAACACGCGGAAATGTTAGTAATGCCCCTTGGTGGTGAGAACAACAATTTCGTACTTCAGCTTCTCGCTCATAGCGGACATGTCCTACTGTCTATTCTCTACGTACCAAGAGTATAAGCCCAGTATATTAAATGCATTAAATGATCATGTAAGTTTGAGCATAAATCATGGATTGAGGTTATTGAGAGTGCCGAGCCTCAAGGTGCACCGGCCTTGCCTTTTCACCTCACTGCGTGTTGATGCCGAGAAGGTTAATTAACTGCTCGACAATCTTGTCCTCATCGAGAACCAGATCCACACTAGCCACCTGTAATTGTTCCTTGCCTGCTAGAATCCTATAGCCTGCATTCAGAGGTTGCGTTCCCAGACCTGCATGATGTGGATAGAGAAGCATAACTTGTGGGCAGTGATAAATCCGTGCATAGGCCATCATCTGGTAGACATCAGCCTGCGATATGCCATGCCTGGCATCTTCGGGATGACGACCAATACGCTTCCATTTAGTGTCTATGATCATAACAATCTGATGGTCCCGCTCGATAAGCAGATCCGGTCGGGTCTGGAAGCGTGGTTTGCCTTCTTTTACGTCCTCGATCAGACAGTATAACCTGCCTGCCTGTGCACGAACCGTCCATTCCGTACCGCGTACAGCACGCTTCGCCAGCGCCGCTATATATGCCTCGAACAGGTCGTTCATTGGGAAAAGCAGTGTAATCCCGTTCTGCGCTCGTTTATCGTGGTGTGTAGCTTGCCAGTCGCGTCGCAGGAGAAGACGTGCCAGATTGTAGAGGGCTTCCCAGCGATGATTGGTTCGGTCGATCCGTACCTGTGACCACGGCAGATGACTGAAAGGGACGTCGCTAACACCCGCTAACAGGATGCGCAATTCATTCAGACGACGGAGCGTATCAGCAGCGCGGGCATAATGGTGAAGCAGAACTACACACGCCTTCATAATTCGAAGTAGGGCGGTATCAGCCGACAGTTCGTCGTAACGACAGGCGAGACGGTCGGGGCGGACGGCAAGCGTAGTGAATTGTCGTTTGATATTGAGCCTTCCGCGCAATGAGGGCAAATCGTCTTCCTGTGCCAAATAGGTGCGCGGTAATCCCCGATGTACTTCAGATAAGAGTCGCTCGGCGAACAAGCGGATGAGTATCTCTAGCAAGCTTTCAGCTTGTCTCGCCATTGTTGCAGCCTGTCCATTGCCGAGTTTAAGGCCGAGGGCGACATCAAGCATACGTATCAGGCGATTGCGTATTGTGGCGTCCGGTTCTATCGTCTCGTCGTCGAATTTGGGCAGGATCTCAAGGCTACATCCCGGAGCGGCAATGACCCCAACTATTTGCCCGGCAATAATTTTGTTATGGCGATCGATTAAGATATTAGTACCGTGCTGATTTGCCAGCGGATGCTCGCGCGCCGCCGTAAGCAGCGCGTTAGCCTGAGGGCGGGTAAAAGCATGAGGAGCGTTTATGCTGCTTTCAGTGTTCACACAAACACCACCCCATTCGCGAACCGTGAGGTGCGTCATTCTTTCGATTCACCAGCCACCTCAAGATCGGTGACATTTAACGTTCTGGTTTTGCCTATCAGTCGATCAAAGGCGTCATTTCTGAACGGTGCACGTACCGACCAGCTTGATAATGGTTCCCCCTCTATTCCGGGTGGCGGTAAAATCTGCTCTTCCTGCATAAAACCATCGCCCAGCACTGTCGCGATTCGGCTCCAGTCCTCGAAGAAATACTCTTGTAACAGCGGTATGACCTTATTGCGCACTGCATCTTCAACTTGTGCCCTGGATTCACAATTGATAAAGAAGGCGTGTCCAATGCGATATTCCCGGCCTATAAGATATTCAATACGCTGGTTGATGGTGGTAAGAACGGCTTTGAGATCGATCCCCTCTACTTCACTTAGCAAGGTCGCGTCGGGAGCCATTTCCCGGAAGTTGAATCGCCGCCTTAATGCTGTGTCGAGCAATGCGATGGATCGATCGGCGGTATTCATGGTGCCTATGATATGAAGGTTGGCGGGGATGCCAAAATCTTTCTTTTTCGAATAAGGCAGAGTTACGGTGAGTGCATCAGGCATTCCAAGACGTTTATCCGGCTCAATTAACGTAATCAGTTCACCGAACACTTTCGAGATATTTGCCCGGTTGATCTCATCAATAATGAGGACGAATTGTTCTGGTTGTCCTTTAACATCGGAACTATTATCTATGTTCTCTGTACTTGAGAGCAGTCTGCCTAGCGCCGGGATATTCACACGACTGGTGGCAATGGAATAGAGCGTCCGCATGGTGAAGTTACCATCGATAATGGTATCGAGTGGCAGTGGTTCATCAAGGGTCAGTAGCCAGCGAACTGGGCGGCGGTGGGCATAGTAACCTTCGGCTTCAGGAACGAAATAGTAATCACCAGTTATTTCAGCGATAGCGCGAAACGCAGTGTTCCCGTAAGGGACAATCACGATATCACCAGGCTTCATTTCGCAACGGAAGGGATAGGTTTGCGTCCAGTTACTAGGCGTCAGATTCCCTGGATTTTGCTTGATCCATTCATCATGAATCGCGTTGAACGATGAGAATCTATCCGCGCTCCAGTCTATGGTCCCACCCCAAACCAGAGCGATATACCCATTGTCGCGGGCATCTTCATACACATCGTCTTCGGTGCCAATTATCCCTTGCCCCATTTTCCAGAAGCGTTTTTGGGATAGTTGCAGTGCCGAGGCATCTGTCTGTGCACGGGGTTGTGTTCTGGCCTGATCGGCAAGGGCACAAATTTCTCTGAAGAGCCCCGGCGTAGGCATGAGTCTGAATCCAGCAGACGAAGACTCATCTTCACCGATTTCTGGACGAAGGCCCTCAACGAAGGTTTCGTAGTCATAGCTCTGGTGGAATGTGACGAAAGAGATCCTCTTTTCTGCCATCAGTTCGTTATAGCGCGCCATCAGGGCCGCACGCCCATCTTTTGAGTTCGGATAGGCATCTTTGCCATCGCAGAGCGCTACGGCTTCCCTCGCCGTGTGATAGGTCTTTCCGGTACCTGGAGGACCGTAAAAAATAAGGTTAGTCGGAGTTGGTTTAGTCTGGGCCACCAGTTCGCTTCCTTCCGTAAGGATGAACGTATATTTCCGGGTTGTGCTCTTTTTAGGCCCTTCCGTCACCGGAGGGGGAACATCCGCTAGTTCCTGAAATTTTTGACCATCAAGAGCCTGACAGATGTTCGGCCATCCCTTGTCGAGACCCATTTCAGTATTCAGAGGACCAACTACCAGGGTGACACTTGCGTCACCTCGCTCTCTGGCTGGGGTGATGTAGTTTTCAAGGACATAATCCCGAATTTCGTCGGCCTGAGAGTCATCACCGCTCAGAAAACGTCCATATTGTCCGAGCCAGCTATTCCAGTTGGACAATCGGTTAAGCGGTTGCTCTGATTCAGGCATTAGTAACCGATAGTCATTGCCGTTGTCTTTGGCATCACGGCGAATCTCTTTGATCCGCTGCCGCAATTGCGCAAATCCATCCGCCTGGTAGGCTGCATCCAGATCTGCATGAGGAGAACCAAGTGCTGCGAGATTTTTTTCTATAGTTTTGACAGCATAAATACGGGAATTGAGGCCTGCTTGCGTTTTGGCGCCTCTGCTCTTCAACCATTCCTGAAATTCAACTTCGAGCATTTCCGATGCCCTCTCATTTTCGTTAACTTACTGATAGCTATCATTGTGGATGATGGAAGGGGCAGTACTGCAACTCTTCGCTACAGATTGCCAATACTATTAATCTTCCTTGCTGATTGTCTCGCTTGCGGGGCGAAGGGTTTGACCAACCTGACATAGCAGACAGGCATCATCCTCGAATGTCATGGTCCCTCAGGAGTGCAGCCCAAGCGCTGTGTCGCTTACCGTAAACATAGCACTATGGATGCCTCGGTCAAGGTATGTTTTTCCATAATTTATTGATAAGAAACAATAATAGTTATTATGTAATGATTTGAACCTTTATGAGCCTTTTAATAAATCGTCATGTCCAAAACTATGTAGCAGCTGAAGGTATAGGCATTGAGAATGGGCATTTTAGCTTCGTCTACCGGACGTTCTGAATGTAGGTATCGGTAGACCGTAAAGGGTGCTGCGGATGGATTTGATGGAATCGCCCATACGGATGGCCAAACGTTCCCCCACCCCAAATCCCGCACTTCTCTCCCTTACCCTTAAAGGCCTTTAAAGGCCCTTTAGCGAGCTTTTGCGGGCGTAGCATTATTCGAGCCAAAGTTGGCTAAAATCCGGCCATCCCAGCGTATTTAAATCCCGCCAGGTAAATGACTTCTCGGTCGCAAATTCCATCCAGTGATGCAGCAAAGGAATGACATATCGCTGATGGGTCATCTCATGGAAAAAGGCGGCAATGGTGGCGAAGGCCTGTTCATCATCGCTGTTCAGAATAGTCGGCAACAGGGCGTTCAGGTTTTGTCGCTGGGTTTCAGGCAGTCGCGTAAATAGCGTGGTGGACGCCAGCCATTCCAGAAATGCCGGAACCGAAAGGGTATCGAGCATAAAGTTGCTGAGCCAGATATCCGCAGGGGGGCGCGGCTGGCTGTTAAAGCGGTCAAATGCGTCGATCCGTATTTCGGCGCGAATATGCCAGCGCTCAAGCTGGCGGCGAATCGCTCCGGCAAGCTCCACCAGTTCCGGCTGCTGAAAGGTGCTGATGATCACCGGCTGACGCAGGTTAAACGGCGCGGTGATCCCGCCAAAATCCACCGGGCGGTGGTTCCACTGCGGCAGCATGCCCTGAGCAACCCAAAGGATGCGCGCATATTCGTCGGGAAGCTGCGTCTGGCTGAGGAGTTCGACAGGTTGCAGCAGGTAATTGATAAACCGTCTTCCGGCTTCATCCGCAAAGGCCCCGTCATTGTCGAGCAGCACAAAGCAGCACCCCTGCTCTAGACTACGCTCGTTGAGCGGGCGGTCATCCTGCGCCTCCTCGCCCCGCAGCAGGGGAATAAAGCTCATGCTGATATGCTCCGGAGCCCAGGTGAAAATGGTGATCTCATCCAGTCCGGGCCGCGCCTGGTGCCAGTGTTGATTGCGCCGCAAAACCATAAAGTTGTCGCTGTGTTCCTGCAGGTGGAAAGCGCCAGTACAGCGGATGTGGCCGTGCTGGTAATCGAATAGCATCGTCGGCTGGGTGGCGAGCAGGCAGTCGAGCCGCATGACTGGATGATGTGTTTCAATCACCAGATGCCAGGGGGCGTCAGCGGTGATGGTTTTGATTGGTCTGATAAGCGGCGCGAACTGCGGGCTTTGGCTGGCGGCGAGCAGGCAGCGCTGAACGGCACTGGCATCAAGTTCGCTGCCATCAGCAAAGCGGGCGGTGGATTTCAGCCAGAACTCCCAGCGGGTAAAGTCGTCGTTGTGGGTCCAGTAGTGGGCGATATCGGGAACGATCCTGCCCTGAACGGCGTCATAGCGCGTCAGCCCGCTCAGGCATTGGCGCAGGAGATGGCGTTCGGTCCGCCGTAGGGGAACGAGCGGATTAAGCGGATCCAGATTGCGATAGTAGGGGATGCGCACCCGCGTTTCGCTGCTTTTATCCTGTACCCCAAAGCGCCACAGGCTCAGGCGATCCAGCAGATACTTGTCGTTGCCGATAAACCGCAGCACGTTGCCGTAATCCTGCTTCTCCAGCAGCTTATTGACGTTCTGGCTGAACAGCTTTTCCGGCGAGGTTAACAGATGGAGCCGTGAGCGCTTGCCGCGTCCGCGCTGCGGCTGCCAGTCGAGCCATTTTTCCTGATGCATCTTTTTCAGCGCAATACGGCAATTACGCACCGAACAGCCGAAGATGGCGGCGATCTCCTGCATCTGTAATTCGTGCGTCTGGCCTGCGCTGTAGCGGGCGTGCAGCCTGCGAAAATGCGCCTCGAAGATACTCATGTGATGGCCTCCCACCGAACGTGATTTCCTCTTTTATCCCTTTCTGATGGCTTCTGGCGTGATTGTCCTCATAAATTTTCCGGTTTTAAGCGAAAACCGGAAATAACTTTCGTCTTTGATTGCTGTTTTTTTAATCACATCCGGTTCGGATACTGAAGGTGTTCGGAGCAGAACCTGCTGTTGTGCGAATCCCTGTCATAAAGACGCGCTCAGGAGATCGAGATGAAAAGATTCAACCTTCTGCAAATGTTACAAAGCATTGGGCGATCGTTAATGATCCCCATTGCCATGCTGCCTGCCGCTGGTATTTTGCTGGCCTTCGGCGTCAGCTTTCAGGACCCCAATATTGTCGCCAGCCTGCCGTTTCTCGGCGCTGACTGGCTGGTTCACGTGCTGAAGCTGATGGCGGAAGCGGGCAGCGCGATTTTCGCCAACCTGCCGCTGCTGTTTGCGGTCGGCGTGGCGGTAGGGCTTAGTGACGATCAGGGGATTGCCGGGTTGTCGGCGATCGCCGGTTTTCTGATTATGAACGTCACCATCGGCCAGTTTCTGGGGATCACGCCCGAGTCGGTGGCGCAGGTGCGTGACTACACGATGGTGCTGGGCATCCCTTCGCTCCAGACCGGCGTGTTTGGCGGCATCATTATCGGGATTATCGCCGCCTGGTTGTATAAACGGTATTACCGCATCCCGCTTCCGTCATGGCTGGAGTTCTTTTCCGGCAAGCGCTTCGTGCCGATAGTCACTTCCTTCGCCGCGCTGTTTGTCGGGCTGGTGATGGCGGTGGTCTGGCCGCCGGTTCAGCATCTGATTAATGGCCTGTCGAATACCATGACGGTGCAGGGGCCAGGCGTGTCCGCTTTCCTGTTTGGTTTTGTCGAGCGACTGCTGATCCCGTTTGGTCTTAATCATGTCTGGTGGCCGACGTTCTGGCTGCAGTTTGGCGAGTACGTAAACAAGGCCGGGCAGGTGGTGCATGGTGACCAGCTTATCTTCTTTGCCCAGTTGAAAGACCAGGTGCCGATTACCGCCGGAACCTTTATGGCCGGGTTGACGCCCATCAAAATGTTCTGCATTCCGGCGATTGCGCTGGCGATCTACCGCTGTGCCAGCCCGGAAAACAAAGCGCGGGTGAAGGGCATTATGCTCTCTGGCGCGATCACCTCCATTGTTTGCGGCATCACCGAGCCGATTGAGTTCTCCTTCCTGTTTGTTGCGCCCGTGCTGTATGGCATTCACGCCGTCTTAGCGGGTCTGGTGTTCCTGTTGATGGAGTGGTTCAGCGTGCACATCGGGCTCTCTTTCTCCGGCGGACTTATCGACTATCTGTTCTTTGGCGTCCTGCCGCGCGCGCCTCACTGGTACATGGTGTTCCCGGTCGGGCTGGTGATGGGCGCGCTGTACTACGTCCTGTTTACCTTTGCCATCCGCCGCTGGAATTTGCTGACGCCGGGGCGTGAAGTCGAAGAAAGCGCTGTGGCGCAGGAAAATGAACAGAATGACCTGGTGAGCGGCATCATCCTGGCCTATGGCGGATTGGGGAATATGACCAGCATCGAAGCGTGCATGTCACGTCTGCGCATTGACGTGACGGATAAGACGCTGGTGGACAAGGCGCTGCTGAAACAGCTTGGTGCGGCGGGCGTCGTCGAGGTCGGGAACAACATCCAGAGCGTATTTGGTATGAAATCCGAACGGCTGAAAGAAGCGATCCGCGCAGCTAACGCGTATACACAGGAGGCAAAATGAAACAGCTACACCACAGCGGCCTGCCGCTGTATCTCGATGATGATGGCGTAATGGCGCTGAAACCCCCGCTGAACTATCTCGGCTTTGGCCGCAAAAGCGCCGGGCAGATGGCGGTGGTTTTACCGGAGTTCACCGAAGCGCAGCGTGATGAACCGACTTACGATGTTTATCGCGGGCTCAGTTTTGCGGAGGATCAGGAACGGCTTGCTGCCGACCAGTACCAATATGACATCACCATCATCATGCCGGGAACGATCGGCAAGGAGCGCAAGAAAACCAGCGGTCATTATCACGGCTATAACGACACGCGGCGCAACACCCATCCGGAAGTGTACGAAGTGATTAAGGGCACGGCGGCGTATATCCTGCAAAAGTCGCCGGATTTTGCCGTTGAACCAAAAGATCTGCTGGTGGACGATCTTATCGTGGCGGTGGTGAAGGAGGGGCAGAGCATTATCGTGCCGCCGAATTACGGCCACTGCTCCATCAATATCGGCGACGGGCCGCTGGTATTCAGCAACCTGGCCTATAAACCCTGCGCGGTTCACTACGACACGGTGCAGTTTTACCACGGTATGGCCTGCTACATCGTGGAAGAGAACGGGCAGCTCTGCGTGCGCAATAATCACTACTACCCGCGTATTCCGCGCATCAAATTCGCCACCGTCAAAGAGAACCCGCATCTTGGCATCACCTTCGATACGCCGCTTTACCAACGCTACCGCGCCGCACCGGAACGTTTTCATTTTCTGGGGCATGTCGATAACTATGTCCGGGAAATCATGGGGATGCTCGAGTATCAGGGTAATTTATTCCCGCTCTGTCAGGAGGACGCATGATGGAAACGCAATCTGTTGCAGGCGTTGCCTGTAGCGACCTGAATCAGGCGATGTCGCGGATTGATGGCGCTGCGCTGGCACGTCTGGAGCAGGCCATCGCTGAAGCGAACGCGATATTTGTTTTTGGCGCAGGGCGTTCGCTGTTAATGCTGAAAGCTCTGGCGATGCGCCTGATGCATATCGGCCTGAAGGTGCATGTTGTCGGCGATGTGGTCACGCCTGCGCTGCAAAAAGGCGACCTGCTGCTGCTGGCCAGCGCATCGGGCGAAACGGCTTCGCTGGTGAATGTGGCAGCGAAAGCGAAGAAGCTGGGCGGCACCGTGGCCCTGCTGACCATTTTCCCCGAGTCCACGTTGGGGAATCTGGCGGATGTGGTGGTCAGGATCCCGGCCTATTCCGACAAACTGCCGGATGGGCCAGAGAATGTGAAAGGCATTCTGCCCGGCGGCAGCTTGTTTGAAGAGGCGGTCATGGTGCTGGGTGACGCCATGATAGTGATTCTGGCGCAGTCGACGGGATATCGCTTAACCAAAGGTTTTGCGCTGCACGCCAACCTCGAATAAATCATTCGATACAAGGAAACCAACATGAAATTACAGCTTGCCCTGGACGAGTTAACCCTGCCTGAAGCGCTGGTATTTATTGATAAGGTGGTTGATGACGTTGATATTATTGAAGTGGGTACACCTTTTCTTATTCGGGAAGGCGTGAATGCGATTAAAGCCATTAAAGAGAAATACCCACATAAGGAAGTGCTGGCGGATGCGAAAATTATGGATGGCGGCCATTTTGAGTCGCAGCTGCTTTACGATGCCGGGGCAGACTATGTCACGGTGTTAGGCGTGACCGACGTGCTGACGATCCAGTCCTGCATTCGAGCAGCGAAAGAGGCTGGAAAGCAGGTGGTGGTGGATATGATCTGCGTCGACGATCTCCCCACGCGGGTTCGCCTGCTGGAGGAGGCAGGCGCGGATATGCTGGCGGTACACACGGGCACCGACCAGCAGGCGGCGGGGCGCAAGCCGATAGATGATTTAATAACGATGCTGAAGGCGCGCCGGAAAGCACGGATTGCCGTAGCAGGCGGCATCAGTAGCCAGACGGTGAAAGACTATGCGCTGTTAGGCCCGGATGTTGTGATTGTGGGATCTGCGATCACGCATTCGGCGGATCCGGCGGATGAAGCGAGGAAGATTTCACAGGTGTTGTTGCAGCATCACTGAGATTAGTCGAACAGAGCGGCATCTGGCGCGATTGTGTGCCAGATGTCGGAATATTGAATCCCACAGCATTGATCCTGATGTCCTGCTGACTTCCACGCTGGCAACGCACGATCGTGACTCCGGCAGCATTGCCATCAGGATGGCTGTTGACACTTATATCAATCTGCGGGCTGATGCTCTGCCTGAAAATATTGCAGATGATGCGACACGATGGGTGGTCCTTGCCATGCTGAAAAGAGCATTTTGACAGGGGGGAAATCTACACTCCGGTCGTTTACACGGCCAGAGTGTAGAAGTATCACGGAAAATGCATCCAATAGCCAAATCCTGAGATGAACATCACTCTTTAGTTACTTAAATCCATGCTAAAGCCAGGTCCAGATGCCTAGGACTGGGAAAATTTCAAATGTCGGCTGAGTGCGAGAAGTGGACGTAGCAAGCCTCACGTTATGTTAATTTATAAAGTGCATATCAGTCTCACGGCAAATATCTAAGGGCAAACCCCTTTTCCTTCTTTTGTTTTTGATGTATAAATACTATTCTCTTCATTCGAATCATGCTTTCAGCAAAAAACCTTTCAACTTATCTATTTATAAACATAACTAAGAGAATACTACAAATGGACTTAGGTGAAATTGCGATAAAAAATTCTGGCTGGATTTGGAGTACATTAAGAGAGGCAAAAAAACTAAGCTATCAAATTGGAGAGGAGTCAATAACTGACTTTCTTGTGCTTAATATAAAAAAATGGGGTAGGGGAAAAATTATTATTAATACGTTTACCCGCCACAAAGAATCAGTGAATGGCTCCGACTGGGAGTGGTGGTTTACAGGTCAAAGTGGTAAATGGTTAGGCATGCGTATTCAAGCAAAAGTTCTCAACTTAAATTCTGAGAAATATGAGCACCTTCATCACACAAATAAAAATGGGCATCAAGTTGATCTTCTCATTGCGGATGCCAAGAAATATGACCTTATTCCCTTGTATTGCATGTATACAAACTGGAAATCGGGGAGTTATAAAGTTAATTGGGAGTGTAAAACCTACAAACGTAGTATCCTTCATTATGGGGCAGCAATTCTTAATCCTCTTAAAGTAAAACATCTCCAGCAAAATAGAGCAAACCATTTAACTGATGTTATTGATGATTTAAGACCGATGCATTGTTTGTTCTGCTGCAAAGGCTTCTCGCAAGGGGATCTTCCTGAAAGGGCTCTGGAATGGTTAAGTGGCGTTGGTCTCCTAATTGAGCAAGACGCTCCTTCACTTGAGTATTTTATAAAGGATGCACCACCATACTATGTCACTCAAATGTTAGAGGGAGGTATACAAGAAGATGTTATCGATTTACATGATGATAGGCTCAAGCGTGTGACAATTTTCAACTTAGTAGGTGAATAAAATGATTGTCACTACTGCCAGGCATTATGAATTCATGCCACAATATCTTGGCCGTGATCGTTCAACAATTGAGAACGAAGCCGCAATCATACTGGAAGCCAAATAGTATGCGGACGTACATCGTTCAAAATTGGCTAAGAAATACAGCCGGCCTACTGTTAGGGAAGGGCTGCAAGTTAAACTGAGTATCGCAAGGAGGGATAATGAGCACTAATAGCGCCAAAGATAATGTGATAACAACGCCGAAAGAGCTGGGTAAAGCTATTAAGGAAGATCGAGATACGATTACAATTGAAGGTAGTTTAGCTAAAACTACGGTGAAAATTCATGCGACAGGAAAAGTTGCATGGGCTATAGCATTTGCAGCCATCGGTATTGCGGTAGTTGCCGCCATGGCAACTTTAGCTACCGGAGGAACCAGTGCTCCAGCTACCGGTACTACTGCTGCATTATCTGCTGGGGGAGCAGCGGCTATCCTCGGCAGTTCGGCAACAAGTGCAGCAATCTATATTGCTATTGCAGCAGGTGGTGTAGGCGCTTTAACGAAGCTTCGTCGTTATAAAGTAGTAGAAAAAAGTGACTCGAGATTAGTCTTAAAAAAAGGTTGATAGATATTAAAAATTTGAGTGTCCGGAGGCTATAAATATTGGTTTCCCTTTGTTTTTCTTATGCACCACTGTCAAATTAGAATATTTCTGCCTTATCAGCGAGCAACTGGTAGTACAAGCTGGTTGCTCAAAAATGTACCATTTTAACTACCGCTACATTGGATTAATTCGCTCTCCTTAGTAGTGAAAACTATTTCCAACTTCTGCTCCTGGCTAAAATCTGACCATATTTTCTAATGATTCCTGCGCTTTATCTGGTTTGCAGGGTTAAGGGCTTTACCAGTCTGACATAGCAGACAGGTACAGCCCTTGAAGTTATGGCTTTATCGGGCGTTCAGGTTTCCCGCTCTCCAGGCTGCGGTGTACCGCCTCACAAATACGGCTGACCGCCAGTCCGTCCACCGCGGTGACCGGGTAAGGCGCTTTATGTATGACCGCCCGCACAAAATCATTGATCGGGTCGATACCAAAACCGCTGGCAACGCCGTTGCGGTAGTTGATGAAATAGCTGTTGGGCGTGAGCGTCATGCCCGGCGTGGTGATTTCCAGCCCGCGATGCTGCGAGGTGCTGCGAATATAGGTTGCCTCGCAGAGGATATCGATACGCCCGTCGTTGTCCTTCGGAAAGCCCTCCGGCAGCACCCACGAGTTTTCCACCACCCACGAACTGCCGTCGGCCATCGTCAGCAGGCTCTGCACGCTGTCGAAGGTGTCGAGGCCGCATTCGACCATCAGCCGTTTCTGCCCGACGGCATACACCGACACCACCTCCTGACCGGAAAGATGGCGTACCAGGTCAAAGCAGTGTGAGCCGAGAAACCACACCGGGGAGCTTGCGCCCGCCCAGTCCAGCCACTCCGTCGGGACGCTAATCACATCGTCCATGCTGATATGGCCGCGCAGGATGCGCCCGGCTTCTGGTCTCTCCAGTTCAGCCTTAATGCGCATCACTGCCGGGTCCCAGCGTTTGTGGAAATCGACGCCGACCAGCAGGTCCCGCTGCTGCGCCATCTCCACGATAAGCTCGCATTCGCGTACCGAGGTGGCGAGGGGCTTTTCCGCCAGCACGTGTTTGCCGTAGCGCAGCGCGGTGAGGATGGATTCGGTGTGGTACGGGTCTGGCGTCGCCACCGAGACCACGTCGATGGCTTCCTCCTGCAGAAGAACGTCCAGCCGGGTATAGCCCATCACGCCGTATGACATGGCAAGGTCGTCGCAGCGCTCTGTGTCGGTGTCGCAGATGGCGACCAGCACCGTGTCCGGGTTATGGCGGTACGCGTTCATATGGTGTTTGCCGTAGATACCCGCGCCGACCACGGCGGCTCTGATTTTGTTCATGATGATGTCCTCAGAATAAGCCCAGGGAAAACAGCCAGCCGACTATTACCGCAAGCGGCCCGGTTAACTGGCGTGAGAGCAGAAAGGCAGGGACGCCCTTCGCGATGGTCTCCGGTTTTGCCTCCTGCATGGAAAGACCTACCGGCACGAAGTCGCAGCCGACCTGCACGTTGATGGCAAACAGCGCAGGCAGGGCGAAGGCCGGAGATATCGTACCCGCGCCAATCTGGGTACCAATCATCACGCCAATCACCTGCGAGATGGCCGCGCCCGGTCCGAGCACCGGGGAGAGGAACGGAATGCCACAGATGAGCGACAGCAGCACCAGTCCCAACAGCGAGTTCGCCAGCGGGGTCAGGGCGTGGGCAATCAGGCTGCCGAGTGCGGTCTCCTGCACCAGGGCTATCAGCAGCGAGACAAAAGCCATAAACGGGATGACGTTGCGCAGCGACACATCCACCGCCTCACGACTGGCGGCGAACAGCAGGGCGATAACGTGGCCGACGGCGGTGCCGGTCTGCTCGACCATGTGCACCAGCTTCTCTGTGCCACGCGGAGGTGGCGGCGTAGTGATAACCCGTGGTGCAGCGACAGGTATGGAATCCGGTTCACCGTCCGGAGCTTCGGCGGTATCCACCAGAACTAGTTGCTCCATCGTCACGCCGGAAACGTAGTTATCCTCGCTAATAAACTGCGCCAGCGGCCCGGCGCGCCAGGTGGGGAGCACGTTGATGGTCGGGATACCCTTCTGCGGATACAGGCCGCATCGCAGGGACCCGGCGCAGTTAATCACCACGCACAGGATGTCGTTATCAGGCGGGATATCGGCGAAGCCGTTCACCACTTCCGATTCGGTGAGTGCACCAATTTCTATCGCCACCGGATGAATCTCGCGTCCGGTCAGCGACAGTACCTTTTTGCCGCTGCCAACGGGCAGCCACAGTCCTTTACCGTATCCGCCGGGACCGGGAGGAATAAGCACCGTATTCATGGCCGTCCCTCCTCTATCACCAGATTGCCGTGGAGGTCGCGCAGGTTCGGCACCGGGCCGGGGAGATGAATCGCGCCGACATGGCAGGGATTCAGGTCACCATTGAACACCAGATTCAGGTGGCCGAGTTCAAACAGCGCCTGCTGTGCCCCCTTGCCGACGGCAGTCACCAGATAGTCGTGCTCCGCCAGCATCAGGCGGTCGCCGGGCAGTATCATCAGGCTCTCTTCCCGGAACGACGGCTCCAGCGACAGCGAGTAATCGAGGCAGTCCTTCGGCCCGTTGCTGTCGAAGGTGATGAGCATTTTGTCGGTCAGGCCGTCGGCGACAAACAGTCCGATGGCAGTAATACGTGCGCAGTAAATCATCATGGCGCATCCCCCCGTTTGCTGAGCCGCAGGAACAGGTACTCGGTGATAATCCCGCGTATCAGGCCAATCACCATGGCGGCCGCGATATAGCGCAGCGCCAGTGAAGTAACGGGCAGGCCGAGCGCCTTAACCCCGGCTGCCACGCCGAGCCAGACGAACAGCTCCGACGGCACCACGTGGGGAAACAGGCTGGTGAGGGGATGGGCGGTGGTGCCGAGCGCATCTTCATAGCCGGGTTTGCTCTTCTCTGGCAAAAGCTTGCCTAAAGTGAGCGCGCCGGGACTGCTCATAAAGAACCAGCCGAGTACCGGCAGCACGCCGTAGGTGAGAATGCGCGAGCGGCCGAGCAGGGCGGCGATTTTCTCCATTCTGACGGTGCCGACCAGCTTCATCAGGAAGTTGATGGCCAGCAACAGGCAGATGAGCATCGGGATAAGCCCGGTCATCATGTCGAGGAAGATTTTGCCTGCGGTCTGGAATACATGAATAAACGCCTCAGCGAGGCTGACTGTCCACATAAGGAGTCCTCCGGGTAAAAGGCCCGGAGCGCACAGACTTATCGGACAGAGGTTAAGACATGACAGGCGTAAGCGTCTGGGGCTCCGGTAATGGCGATAAACAGCTGTGATTCATACTGCTTTCTTTGTTATCCCCGCTTGTGGCGTGTTTTTGTGAACTGAGCGGTTTTCAGGACGAGCGAATGCGTGGCAATTCAGCCCTGAGTATGCGATGCTCAGCAGTTGGGTTTGCAGAGGGTGATAGTCTGCAATTTGTACAGATAAGTTATCACATGATTTTGTGAATTTAAAGATCTGTTTTTCACAATATATTGTGAATTTGATTTTGTTGAATTCAACAAAATCAATTGATTACTGATTAGTGGCGTCTAATGTCTAAAAAAGATAATCAATTTTTTGATCAAGATAACAATTTTCAGTTTGGCACTCGCCTTGCCGAAGCGATGTCGTTATCTGAAGACACAGTCAGTTCTCTGGTAGATAAAACCGGTATTCCCAATTCAACCATTCGAAGCTATCTGAAGGGAGAATCCGTTCCCGGGATCATGCAACTTCGGAAGATAGCTGTTGGTATGGGCATCAAAGCGGGATGGTTTTTAGGTGATGATGAAGAGTTTGCCAGTCCAAAGGACGGAATATCAGAAATTGAAAAGGATCTTGAGCTGCTCAATAACCTGTTCAAATACATGGCCCCTGTACAGCGAGGGCGGGTACTGAAACGCGTTCTGGCAAGTGTGGCGCGTCAGATCGACCATAATGTTGAAGGTGACAATAATACTGAGCAATAGAACTAACGATCGCTATCAGTCTGTATCTCTCATGGCTTTTGCCCTTTAAGGGCAGGCCCGTTCCCCTTATTCTCCCTTCCTTTCAGCCTTTGTCTTTTCAGTCCCTTTCGCCATTTTCATTCCTTCTGTTTTTGAGGTGGTACAGGTGGGACAAGTGGTACAACCGCGCCAGCCGTGGCTTTGCGCTGTACCACCTCAAAAATGCCAGTCTGAAAAGTGGGACAGATTCAGCAACGGCTGTCCCATCCTGTACCACTTTTTTTAAACCAAATTCTCTAAGGTGGGACGCTGTAACCCGCGCCAGCCCTGCGTGTACCACTTGTCCCACCCTGTACCACCTTTTTTTAAGACACGCGAGATTGTACTCAGATACTGAGGATGCGGGAGGTGAGCCGGTAAACCCTGGCTTTGCCGATCTCCGGCAGGCGAACCTGCGACTGGTATTTCCCGTCGCTGCCGGGCAGCAGGCATTCCGCTTCCAGACATAATCTGGCCGCTCTGGCGGGACTGAATCCCCGGCATATTTCCCGCCAGCCCTCCGGCAGGATGTGAAACAGTGTGTGCTCTTCACCCGTCAGCGGATCTTTTTCCACCCGGCGAAAGCCCACCATATTCAGCGGGCGGTCCGGGCCGTCCCACGAGGCAAAACGGCTGTACTGGTGCGCGGTAATGAACCGCTTGATCTGCGCCAGCACGCCTTCATCCTCCTGGTTAGCAATATGGCCGCGTTCGTTCAGCCAGGCGTGCAGGCAGATCTGGACCGCCTCATACGCCGTGCCTTCCTGCCAGCCCGTGATGCCCTGCAGCGTCGCCATCTCTCCGGCCACCGCCAGCAGGGCAAAACGGGCCACGATGCGCTGCACCTGGTTTCCGGCATTCTCCGGCATCAGGACCGTCTGGTAGCGGCGAAGTAACTCTCTTGCCAGCGTGGTGCTGGCGTCCTGGTCGTGGGTGAGGAAGGCCAGCCAGGCACGAAAAGCGGTACCGTGGAAGCGGGCTACTCGGTCGCAGAGGGCATCGGCGAACTGCTGGCCGCTGGCAAAGCCGTGTAGCTGCTCAAACGCGCCATGCTGCCCGGTGTCGCTGGGGATTTGTACCATGCGCACGTCCATTCCGGCGTAGAGGCGCTCTCCGGCGCGTTCGGTGTGTTCCGCCAGCGACAGCTCCCCGGTGGAGAACAGAAGCAGCGTCCAGTGTCTGCGGTTACGTACTTCGCCATCGGTGCGGGCGCGCCCCTTTCCCTGGCCGTTCGCCAGCATATAGGCAATCATTCCGGCTTCCCGCGGGTCCACTTCGCGCAGTTCATCGAGCGGCAGCAGGGCATCATTGTGTCGGCTGGCAATTCCTTCCAACGCATTCCCGGTGGCCCGCCAGGAGTGCCAGTAGTCCGTGCCGCCACACACGGAGGCGGCCACCTTCATCACCGTGGTTTTGCCGTCGGTGGACTCACCGCGCAGATGAAAGCCTCCGCCGCCCGTTCCGGTCAGGCGCAGCAACGGGGCGGCCAGTGCACAGCAGAGGGCAAAGGCCAGCCGTGAGTTACCTGCACAGAGCGCGGCGACCTGTTCCTGCCATTCCGCCAGCGTACCGGACTGTGCAAAGCCGCCGGTCAGGTAGTGGCTGCCCTGAAGGATGACATTGTCGCCACCGGGACCGATAACCTCATCCGGCAGCACGTACACGCCGTTGTGCCAGCCGGTTTTCTCCACACAGGTGACCCGGCGTCCGGGGAGTGACCGTGAGATGTATTCGCACAGCAGGCTGCGCAGGGCGGGGCGGGTGGAGATATAGGTCAGGCCGTTCTCCAGCAGGATGCGCCGCAGCTCCTCGCCGTTACCGCTGAGCATCGCCATCGGCATGGCCCAGCGCCGTAACTGCCCGGTGGTGGTGTGCCATTCCAGCAGGCGGCCATAGCTGCCGTCATGGCTGTCGCAGGTGATAGCGGTGACGCGCAGAGGGGAACAGATGCGCTGGGGCTGGACGTCGCTTTCGCCGTCGCGTCGTTCGGTGAGCTTGTCAAACCACAGCGCCTCTTCATCGAGGCGGAAGTGATCCGGCAAGATGTCGGAAGGCCTTTCCTGTCGCAGGCGTGCAAGCTGACTGCTCCAGTTCTCCAGTAACTCACCGTCAGGGGTCATCAGTCGGGCCATCTGCACATCCGCATGTGCCAGTTTTACGGCGATTTTCAGCAACTCCTCTTCGCGGATATCGCCTGTGCGAAGTACCCGGACGTAGAGCGTGTCGGGCCTGATTATGGTCAGGTTGTCCAGTTCGGCCAGTTCATTCGGGCCGAGCACCACCGGAGGAACATCATCTTCCCGGTTGGGATCTTTTCGCCAGGCGCGTGAGGTGTCCCATGCCAGGCTTCCGGCAAGGATCACCACTTCGAGCGTGCGGTCCGGAGACTGCTTACAGAGAAAAGGAGCGCGTTTCATGATGGGGTATCGGTCGGCTCATCCCTGAGCATGGATTAACGGATGGCGGCGCGGCGCTGTTGCCACTGGCGGATTTCAGCAGCATCGAAAACCACCAGTCGGGAAGAGAGGTGGACGGGGCGGGGAAAATCGGTGTCTTTAATCAGGCGGTAAACTGACGATTCGCTCATCGCCAGAAACTGGACCAGCTGCCGCATACGCACGTTACCGCTTTCGGGAAAAGCATCGTTACTGTCAACACGGGTTTTCATGATTGCACCTCACGGGAACAGAGTGTCGAGGCGGTTATAGCGCGGAACGGCGGAGGGGAGGTATAGGTCCGGGTGAAAAAGTGGAGTCCGGATAGAAAGTAATGAGTCCGGAAATGTTTTATTTGCTGCCTGAACTGATGGTTTTTCAATAAATAATTGAAAATAAATGATTTTATTTTCTCTTGCTCAATCAGAGTACTGCAAGCTGAGGTTAACGAATGGCAACGCACGACTACAAACACTTCACAATAGCTGTCGCTATCCCACTGTCAGTCCTGGGCAAGGAGCGGTTGTTAGGGCTACAAGATGTTGTGATTAAGTGCAGGTTATGGACTTCCTGATCACGATGCCTTCTAACTAGTCAGTCGCTGGCTTAGAATTGATAACCAGGTGAGCAATCGTGTCTCTCGTGGAGTTTTTAAACGGGATGCCGACGGATTTAGCCCGCTTACTAATGCTGGAATGAGCCGGACAACGAAGCGGGAGATTCATCAGAGGGGAAATGACAAGTTCAGAATAACGTTGCGGGTCCCCCCCGCGAAGCAGTTTTTGGGTCATCGTACCATGCCTGAATGCTTGACTCATCAAGCCGAAATGTCAGCGACCACGATTGACGAGTGCCTTGATGAAGGTGCACAATTCATTGATTTTAAACGTTTTTTTGCCATGATGTAACGCTACAAGAACGGAATTTGGTGATCTGATCCTGACATCTGCCAAAAGTTCGATTTATTCAACAAGGCCCTTTCCACTTGTAATCTCATACAAAATTTCATCTTTTGCTATATCAGTTATAAAAATCCCAGTATATCATTTGCCTAATGACATCTGTCTTATAAGGACATGCCATACCCGTGTCCGACTTAATTGCTTGACTAAAATCTCAAAATTTATACTGAATAAATGCTCTATCTTAAGGAAATTATCAGTGAAGGTATCTGATTGGATTCAACAAAACATTCAACACTCAGCACCACTTGAACCTGATACACTCGAGGTAGTATCCGACTTCACTCTTATGTGGTCAATTTTTGAGGCTTCAGAAGCTCATAATGAGAATGTTGTAGATCGGATTGGGGTTCTTTCAAAACGAGTCGCAAGGGAAATGCCAACAGATGCGATCGACTCCCAGTTAGCATATTGGTCTAAACGCTATATACATGAAAGCGGTGAACCAACAGAGCATTTCCATTACCTATATTTTAGAGAAGCTTCGCAAATTGAGAAATCACTTGATGTACTGATAAATAAAGAAACTTCTTTTGAAGATAAAATAGAAGTGTGTCTCTTAATTGTCTATAGATATCGAAATAATTTATTTCACGGTATCAAGGACATCACGTTGTTAAATGATCAGGTAGAAAACCTTCGGAACGCAATTGAATTGCTACAAATAATTATGCCATATAGCGGGAGATATCTTTTTCTCGGAGCCTAATTAGCTATACGAAGCAGAGGAGTCTATTTCAATTATAATCTAAGTAGACTCACTTCCATAGATGCCTTGACTGGTCGATGGATTTCAGGATTTCGTTATGGATTCATTGGTCACCGGACGTAGGATAAAGCTCCTTATCTGCGTGGATGATTTTACGAAGAAGTGCCTGGCGGTCATTATTGCCTTTCGGATTTCAGGCGTGCAGGTCATGCATTTTCTGGACAGTATTTCGCAGTTTAAGTTGACCACTACAACATCAGGCTTGCGATGTGATGCTTTTTCGCAGCCACCACATGTCATTAAATGGCACGTATAGCGGTATTAGGTGCGGCCATTTAGAGGGATAATATTCATAATGTCTATATCGGAAAAATGGAATAGGTTTTTATTGACTCCGCAGAGTTAGAGAAATTACGCCTGTCAACACAAGTCATCTCGCCAATTAAATAATAATTGCCGCCAGTGTGTCCTTTTAGTTTTTTTAAAAAATCGTTAGAAACTGTAAAATAAGTTCCAAGAGAGTTGCCTACACCAGCGTGATAAACTGGATACCACTGGTTGACCCAGTATCTCCAGGTTCCATTATGTACATTTCCGCCGAAATACTCTATGTGATAATCGCTTTGCCTAACGGAGTTAAAAGGTAAATCTCCTACGGAGTAGGTCGGTCGAAAATAACCTCTGATTAACCAGTCAATTTCCCATCTTCCAAAGGAGGAAGGCCAGCTCTTCTTTGCTAAAGGGAAAATCCCTTGCTCAGAATTTCGCATATAATCTATTGACTCAAAAATTGCCTTAGGATCGTCAATTTCAGAGTTTCGAAGTTTGACTAAAATAACCCTTAGATCAAGGCATATACCAGAGTGATTTCTTAGCACGGGGCCGTTGGCATAAAGTAATATTTCATCAGCAGAAGCGGAAAAATTTTCCAAATACCGTTCAAGTTCTTTCTGATCAGGCAAATGATCGTCTTTTTCTAAATCTTCTATTACGGGCCAATTGTATGGTGAGTCAGAAGGAGAAAGATTTACAGCAATAGAACCGAATGGTAAAACCTCTTGGGCATGTGCCAAACAAAGTTCGGCAGGTAAGGAGTGCTTTTGCATAGCATACGCTAATGTTCTGACAAAAGCAGATAAAATGGATACTTCTGCTCGCCATGAAAAACTACAGAAAATCTTGTCTTGAGGGTAAAATTGTTCACTTGCAAAGTTATGAGGTTTAAAAATATAACAAGCATGCGCGTTGTGGATTTGCTCCCATTCAAGGAAAAAATGCCTCAACAGTTGGATTTGGTATTTATTTTCGAGCTCATCGATAATGCCTATAAACCTCAATGCAAGGCCATTAGCATATTTTTTATATTTGTTCTTATTCGGTTCTAAGTCATCTGAAAATTCAGAGTAGAGAACCGAAAAATCATTCCTTCTTTCAATGTCTAAATCCAGAGAATATAGAATCTCATCAGAGATAAGAGAAGGGTGATGAATGCATTTGGTTATTTCTTCTTTAGTAAATGAGTGATCCTCGATAAGTAATAAAACAGATAGATAATCAATGACATCAACCTCATAGGGTTGTTTTTCCAGAAAACTCAGATACAAAGAACGAAATTTGATACTGGAGTCGTTTTGTAATAAAGCTGCTATCTGCTTCGCTGTTAGGAGCCTGGCGTATCTGTCGGGCCATTTAAAATGTAATAGAATTAGATGAAATGGAATATTTTCGAATGATACAGGATCATCATACCAGTACAGTTTGGTCAAAGGAAGATGTGCAATATCGCCCTCAAGGCTAGTGACCATAATTTCAGTAATTTCGGTTGCCAGAGCGACCTGTCCAGCAGAGGCCAAATAAGTAACAAGGTGAGTGGAAGGAACTACTATATTCTCATCTCTCTGTAAGCTGGCAGAGTCTGGTGCCATCGTATCACGAAGAAGATTTTCCCATTGCTCGCTGTAAGTATTTCCATATTCTTTTAAGGCTTCTTTTGACCCTGATGAATAATAAGGATTCCAGCAGTTATTTAATTTTATATTTCTTACAGCCCATTTGTAAGCTGCTTTCCTGCCTTCGGTTTTTTTGCTCAACAAGAAAATATGGTGTAAGCATCGATTCAGTTCATAGTCTGATTTACTTTGATTGTAATAGTCGCTGAAAGAAGTGATAATCGTGCGGGCATGGCCTTTATCAACCCAATAACCTATCCAGTTCGAAATAAATTCTTCACGAATCTGGTATGAAACTAAATGTAAGGCTGCAATAAAATCATTAAGATTAGCAGGTGATATGGTGGATACATCAGGACAATCTGTAACGACATCTTCGTTAGTGGAGGAATACTCTCTTGGTTGTGGGGGCATACCTCCAAGAACTTTGCACTGCTCTTCGTAAATACCTTTCAGAACATCATTGTCTTTGCTTCTTTCATCTAATGCAGCCATTGCATCAACTGTTGTCATGCATCTAAGAAAAGAGTGCTCTGACTGCGTAGTAAGTGGAAATGTCTTTACGAAATTTTCAAAAATAAGATGTGTTCTATGCCAATTCTCTTCTGATAGATGATAGTCAAATTCGTCAACAAGGCGTTCTGGGTTGTGTTTCGCCAATAATTTTGTGAACAGGCTAGGAATATGTCGAATTTCTCGTTCTGAAAAATCAAATACATCAGTTGTAAAAGTTGCTACTCGTTTTAGCCAATCAGAAACTTGAGGGTAGTTGGAATCAGAGCATTCTTGTAACGCTTCAAAAACCTCATGTAAAGTAATGTCCTTTCTATGGCCATATCCGACTATATTGAATGCGGCACGTTCAAGAAACATTCTTGCTTCATTATACAGGCCTAAATTGGTTGCCAATTTTGCTAGGTCAAGGCTATCGTTGGCCAGCGTAGCAGTATCATCTCTGCGTAGTATTTCAGAATCAAAATACTTTTTAAACTCCTGAGCAATATAATCTTTAGGGAAATTGAAAATTGCATTTTTAGAGGAAATATCAAAAAACACCCTAGAATCCCACCAATTGCTCATTGATAGTGTATCAAACTGATTTATGTCAATATTTGAAAATGCTTTTATGGAGTTGCATAAAATATTTAGGTGAATGGCAATTCTTATTAAGGATTTTCGAATGTTGAATAAGATAGTATCGATTTGATAACCCATCAATAATTTATCTGGTTGTTCTAGTAAGTCAAATGATTCATACAAATTAGAAATTTCAAAATTGTGGCCTTCTTTTATATTTTTTGCAATTTTTGAGGCGGCATATTGGAATGTCGCCCAAGCATTATTGAGGAACCCCTGAATATCTGTGGGTGCAGTTAACTCCGGAGCATTAAATTCGGTTGATATTATTAAATTTACTATAAGATTTCTAAAAAAGTGCTCATAAAAAGGAAGGTGACGTGTATGTTCGTACTCAACAGGGCATTCAATTTCCTTAAGTTGGTCTATTTCTATGTCGTTTCCGGCTAAAAACTGATAAAGCAGATATATGCTTGAATCAGTGCTATCAAATAAGGAGTTTTCCTCATTGATAGTTACGCCTTCGATGCTTGCAGCCAAAACGACTTCGTCGCAGATTGCTGAGGCAATATCATCCGGGACGTCAAATAGAGATAAATCAACCAGTAAGTGTCTATGGCCATACTGAATGAGCAATTCGACAATTCGGGTGAAAGATGAAGCCTTATCAATAAGTGTTTCATAGAAAGCATTTATAACAGCTAAGTCGGGATTACTATGGCTGGTTAGCGTATGAAGATAATCATCTACAAGGCTGTTCAATGTTTGATAATGATTAGAGTCATCTAGCCGAGCATAAAAGTGTACTCGACGAGAGATTTCATTGGTGCACGCATCTACTATTCTTTCATCTCTTCCTTGAAAATGCTTAGCAATAATAACAATTTCATTGTCCGGGATAATCCTTAGATTGTCCGCTCGCCAAAGAAGACCAAAATTATCGTGCGAGATGCTTAATGAGCAGTCCAGAAAATCGCTAAAATTCTGTATTTGAAACTCTGGCCCATTTAATAGCCTTGTTTTCAAAATTCGCAGTCTCAACAACTCAGAATATAGGTTTTGATCAAATGCGATACGTTCTGCAACACTGAATATATGTTCTATATGCTCTAGAGGATAACCATTGCAGAGAGATTGAACAAGCCAGTCCCTATCTACACCTTGAAAAAGTGGGGTGATATTCCCGAGGTTAGCTTCAATGATCCATTCCCAACCCCACCGCCAATACTCTGGAGCATGTGTATTGATCCAAATTTTAGAAATTCTATTTAACCTATCTCTTGATTGAACGAAGGCGTCTTTGCGTCTTAGGTATACGAATAGGCTGCTATGAAAAGGATATATCCCACTTAGTCTTTGTTCAATGAGGTGTTGAATTTCTGAAAAGCTGGTTTGGAAAGTTAGGCTATCTTCAAAACAGTAACTGATGTGGGTTTTATCAGGCCATGAAAAATCTGCATTTGCTATAAGCAGAAGAATTTCTTTTGCTCCTTCAGATAGTGATACCCATAGATTCTCATAATATTCATGAATATCGCCATCAGGACAAGTTGGTAGTCGTTCCACATCATATTTACTGATATTTTTATCTGCTAACTGCAAACTGTTTAAAGAGTAAATAATATGAAGGGGATATCCATGAGAAATGTCGAGTAGAGCCTGTGAAATTTCTACTATTTTATTTTGTTTGTGATATTTATTGCCTGCTACTTTTATTTCATTGTTCGATGCTATAAAGTCGAGTCTCGACTTTATAGCATCAAGCCCCATAGATGGAATATCTATCCAGGCATGTTCTCTTGGAGCTGAACGTAAGAGGGAATTGGGAAGATGCTCGTCGCTTATTGGTTGTGTTCCGAATAGCAAACAAACTTTTCCTTTAAAAGGGGTAATCCGATTAACTAAATGTTCGAGTTGGCTAATATCCGATCTTTCACGATAAACATGATCTAATCCATCAATAATTATAACTAGAGTTTTGCCATTTTCTTCAGCTTTAATTACTGCCTTGCTTATCCAGGCCTCTAGATGTTGAGAATCAAGTTTATCGCTATCGAAGTCATTGGGATAAAGTGTTCTAATCTGGCTTTGTAGTGAATGAGCTGCATTATTAAAAGCAATTCTGTCGCCAATAAACTGAGGGGATAAGTAATAATGATGTCGGATAACAGGCGTTTTCGATTCTATTAGCTGGTCAGTTAAAAAGGATAGAAAAGTACTTTTCCCCATCCCGGGTAATCCTGATATAACATGGCAGCCAGGGTTAGCTGTAGCGTTAAGAATTTCATTATGAAATTCATCTGTTGGTGGTTTGTAGCCGCCAGGAATTTCAAAAAACTGAGAAATAGTTTTTTTGGAGCCGAGCGTTAAAATTTCATGTATATGATTAAGGTAGATTTTGCCATCTGGTGCCGGTTCTCTTTTTCGTGAAGCCCAACGCTCAACGGTTTTTAATAACTGAAGCCAACTTTCTTCATTTGCGTGGTCTGGTACAAGCGAGTCACGTAGGTGCAACTCTAAATCATCAATTTCCTTTTGGCTATGTTCGAAAATAAGAGTTTCGAAAAAAGCTATGGACTTCTCTTCACTACCAAGTTGAGCTAATATTTTTGATTTGACGTCTTCCGGAACGAGAGAGTAATCAATTTTTTTATCTATTAGGCAATTTGATAAAACTTGGTCAGGTATTCTATTTGTAATAAGCTTAGCAATCGCTATTGTGCTGGAGGAACCGAACTTCTCTATATCTGCTGACCATTTTTCGATAAGGGATGTGCCCTTATCCTTCTTCTTGAGTAGCCAAGCGAAATCTAAATGTAAATCGTCACGTTCAGAATCAATTGTAAATTTGACCTGATAGAGTTCATATTCTCCACTGGCTGTAAAGCAAATAACATCATCAAGGCTCTTAACATGATTAAGCCCTTGATTACCTTCTATGCTTATCCACTGGTATTTCTCTGGATCGTGAAACCAATTGATCAATGTGCGAATACACATAAGGTCTTGGTATGTGTATCCAACACGTGTTAATTGTGAGGGTTTAATTTTTGACGGTTTCATCAAAATAACAATCCATATTTTACGATCGCAACTTACTTAAACCTACTACTGAAGTACTTAATTTTCAATCAATTTTATCGAATACGTAAAGGAGAAACAGACAAAATCCATACCTATGTCCGTTTTTGGCACACACATATCTTAGGCTGTGCTAGGAAAGTAGCAATCAGCCCTAAGCTGAACTAATTAACTATTTTTGGTTAATTTTGCTTCGATTTCAACTCACGCACTGCAGAATGCGGTAAGCAACGCCCATGAATTATTGAAGAATAATCTCGACCAGTATCATCAGTTATCCGGCAAATGTACTCGAAAAGTTCTTCTGGAGTTGAGTTTCCATACAACCTTGCCAGATCAGAAATTGAGGGGTTCAACATGTCTTCTATTCTCCGTGTTGACGAAATTAACATTAAAGAAACACTCTTTTGACAACGCGACTTTCTCAGCCGCAGGGGACTCGTCTAAGCCACTGAAAAGAATACACTGCAGGTCACTGGCAATTAACGCGAGCCTCAAGCCGAAAGCAATTGATATGTCCTTACACGAAGCCGACTATACGTGTGAGGATTCAGAGCTTAATCGGTTCTCTATTACCCGACACTGGGAGGACCTATCTACGTTCTCTTCTCCCGCCCCATCTTCAACACCTCATAAAACGTCCCTCGTCCAAGCCCATCCGACGGCACTTCCCGCTCCTGCGCCAGCGCCTTCAGCTTCCGAAGTATCCTATCCGAAGCCGGTTTATCCGACGTCCCATAACGCCCATCAGTCTCCTCAACCAGAAGCTGAACCAGTAGCCAGCAGAGTCGGGCAGTATTCTCCCGTGCCTTATCACGCTTATGCATTCCACGCAGGGAAGGTTGTGCTGAAGCAGTGAGATCCGGTAGCGCGTCGTCACCGAGCGTCTTCAGCCACTTGCGGCCACGGCTGTTGCGTGACAGTTTCATCACAGCCTTCAGGCTACGGGCCTTAATTTCTGGCGGCGTCAGTTCGTCATCAATAAATCGCCATGCCAGCGCGAACATCTCATCGGCATAGAACATGCGTTTGTTCGCCGGGGCGCTGACCATGCCCGTTGCTTTGATGGTGCGGCTGATGGCGTCGTGCAGGATACGGTAATTCTCCTGATGTTCTTCCGGCAGGGCATTTGCCGGTTGGGAAGCATCGAGGCCTAGAAGCAGAAGGGCGAGATGCCGCGCTTCCAGCAGCGGCATATCACATTCCCGTTCAAACAGATTCTGACGAATGGGACTGGTCACATTATTCTCCTTCCACGATCTGCAGTGGTTCTTCTGCACCGAGCAGCGCCTGCCGTCTGGCGGCATCAACGTAGTTTCCCCACCACTGCATCAGCGGTCGCCTTTGTTCCAGATAGTCGCTGCGGTTGTAGGCCGCTTCGATCTCGTCTTCTTTCTGGTGTGCCAATGCCGATTCCAGAACTTCACGGGGGAAATGACCTGCGCCTGCGGTCCTGGCAATGCTGCGCATACCATGGGCAACCAGCTCACCGCCGAACCCCATACGGATAAGCGCGGCGTTCGCGGTCTGCTGGTGCATATGCTCCAGCGGTTTGCGGATGCTGGGGAAGACCCACGGACGATGGCGGCTGACTGGCTCCATAACCTGAAGAACGCGCAGTGCCTGTTTGCTGAGCGGCACCGTGTGCGAACGGTTCATCTTCATAAAGGTGTCGGGGATGCGCCATTCCGCTTTTTTCATATCGATGTCGCACCAGCGGGCGCTAACGGCTTCGCCGGGGCGAACCCAGGTCAGTAGCTCCCATTCGATAAGGCAGCGGGTTTCTTTACGGATAGAGGCGTTCTGTAGCGCCAGCATTAGTCTGCCCAATTCGCTGGGGTGAAGGGCGGGCATATTCTGCTTTTTCGGTTTCTTGAAACGGGCGACCAGGTTGTCAGCCGGATTGAACTCGATGAGCTCTTCGGAGATGGCGAAGCGGAAGATTTCATTGAGCCGTGAGATAACCCGGCGCAGTGTTTCGAGGATGCCCTGTTCTTCTAGCGGTGTGAGATGTTCCTTGAGCATCTTCGGGCGGATCTCGGTGACGGGCGTACTGCCCAGAGAAGGGAAGACGTGCATCTCCAGAGAACGCCAGACATCTTTGGCGTGATCTTCGCTAAGATCACTGGTCCGTTTTTTCTCTTTGAGCCACTGTTCCGCAACTTTTTCCAGCGTGCATTCATTCTGGAGTCGTTGCTCCTCTGCAATCTGCTCCAGATGGGCCTGCGGGTCGATGCCCTGCACGAGTAAACGCCGGTATTGCAACCTGAAATCTCGCGCCATGGCGAGGGTGACTACCGGGTAGGGGCCAATGCTGATTTTGGTCCGTTTTTTCAGCGCCGGGGGAGTGTATTCGAAGTACCAGATCTTTCTGCCGGATGGCTTAATCAACAACGCCAGTCCGTCGCCATCGCGCAGCATATACTCGGTCTTCTGCGGCTTGGCGGCAGCGATCTCGGTATTGGTTAGGGATTTCAATACCTTAGGCATGTTTTTGCACCTTGTTTTTTTAGCGTTCAGGCAACGCGGTACAAAACAAGATACATAATGCTCAAGATTCATACAGAGATCATGACCACACATGCAACAAAAAAGCCTGTAACTCGTTGAAGTTACAGGCTTTTTTAAGGTTCATGATGCATCATGAATGAATGTTTGGTGGAGCTGGCGGGAGTTGAACCCGCGTCCGAAATTCCTACATCCTCGGTACTACATGCTTAGTCAGTCTTTACATTCGCCTGGCACCTGCGGACAGACACGCCACTACCAGACTAGCCTGATTAGTTTTAACGTTTCAACCCCAGGCAGGGCCTCCACGCGATCTCTTTTGGGTTTGACCTCTCTTTGATCCCCGTCTTAAGAGCGGAAGCTAGGGAGAGAGGGCTCAGAGCAGGTTATTAAGCTGCTAAAGCGTAGTTTTCGTCGTTTGCGACTATTTTTTTGCGGCTTTTTACGAGGCCAACCGCCCCTCGGCATGCACCTTGGGTTTCGCAAATCCCGTCGAATCCAGAATCAGCCCCAATGTGTACGTTGAGTATAACAGATTTATGAATGCGCTTACCAGCCCTCGTTTCGAGGATTAAGGCGTCAGGTTGGGTGAAAAATCAGCATCAACAACAATATAGCGCCAGGGTCAGCAAAACTGACCCTGATGGGATGGGGAGTTAACGACCCGCGTGCTTCATAATTCGGGCTTTATCTACTGCCCATTCGCGGTCTTTGATATCGGTACGCTTGTCGTGCTGTTTTTTACCTTTTGCTACGCCGATTTTGACTTTGCACCAGGCATTTTTCCAGTACAGAGAAAGAGCGACCACAGTGTAACCTTCGCGGTTGATACGCCCGTACAGGGTATCCAGTTCACGCTGGTTGAGCAGAAGCTTACGGGTACGCGTCGGGTCGCAGACGTAGTGAGTGGAAGCAACAGCCATTGGCGTAAAGTTGGCGCCAAACAGATAGGCTTCGCCATCTTTCAAAATGACATAGCTATCACCAATATTGGCTTTACCTGCGCGGAGAGATTTTACCTCCCATCCCTGCAGAGCAAGACCAGCCTCGTATTCATCTTCGATAAAGTATTCATGACGGGCGCGTTTATTCAGCGCAATGGTGGCTGATCCAGGTTTGTGGGCTTTTTTCTTAGTCATAGTATCCTGAAGTCATCGTCTTAAAACAGTCGTACCTCAATCTTCCCGCGAGGCGTAATGGGCTATCTTAGCACGAGTTGCGGTACAGCGTTTTTTTTAGCAGCAGATAAATGATATTATTTACACCGTGTTTATATGTGGAACCTGCTATGCCTCAGATTAGCCGTACCGCCCTCGTGCCGTTCAGTGCGGAACAGATGTACCAACTGGTAAATGATGTGAAGTCCTACCCTGATTTTCTGCCGGGCTGCACCGGTAGCCGGGTTCTGGAGCTCGGTCCGACGCAAATGACCGCGGCGGTTGACGTCTCCAAAGCGGGTATCAGCAAGACCTTCACAACGCGAAATACGCTGACCAGTAACCAGAGTATTCTCATGAGTCTGGTCGATGGTCCGTTTAAGAAGCTGATTGGCGGCTGGAAGTTTATTCCCTTAAGCCCTGAAGCGTGCAAAATTGAGTTTCATCTCGATTTTGAATTCACCAATAAGCTGATTGAAATGGCTTTTGGTCGCATCTTCAAAGAGCTGGCCATGAATATGGTGCAAGCGTTTACGACGCGGGCAAAAGAGGTTTACAGTGTCGGCTAACATCATCGTTGAAGTTGCCTACGCCTTGCCGGAAAAGCAGTATCTGCAACGCGTTAAGCTGGAAGAGGGCGCCACGGTCGAGCAGGCGATCGTGGCCAGCGGTCTTCTGGCGTTACGTGATGATATCGATCTGGCGAAGAACAAAGTGGGTATTTATAGCCGCCCGGCGAAGCTTCAGGATCGGGTCCACGATGGCGATCGAGTAGAGATCTATCGGCCGCTGATTGCAGACCCTAAAGAGCTGCGTCGCCAGCGGGCTGAGAAAAGCGCGGGAAAGTAACCGTTTCGCACAAAGCTCAGAGATAAAAAAAAGCGCTCATTGAGCGCTTTTTGCATATTGATAGCCTTACTCTGCCGTCAGGGCAGGTTTGTTATCAATGTTGGTCAGCACACCGCTGCTGTTGAAGGTCAGGGTAAGCGTCTGTTGGGTAACTTTTTCATGCCCAGGCTGCTGACGGAAAACGTAGAACCAGGTATTGGTGCCAAACGGATCTGACATCATCGGGGTACCAAGAGCATAGGCAACCTGTTGTTGCGTCATGCCGACACGAATTTTTGCTACATCGGTTGGTGCCAGATAGTTTCCCTGGTTGATGTCAGGACGGTAAACCACTCGTTCCAGAGTGGAACAGCCTGCGGTCAACATAAGAAGAACCGCTGCGGCAGCAGTCAGCATTTTACAGCGCATAGTGATTTGATTCCTTTTTGGGCCCGAGCAGTACGTGGCTCATCTGTAATATGCCGATGATAATAGACCTTTGCCCGGTTGGGAACCTTCGGCTGCATGTCTATCGGCAATTTGCTGTTCACTATGACTCTGTGAAAATCAAAAAGTTTAGGCGGCAAGCAACTCTTTCGCGTTTGCCAGGGTATTACGAGTGACTTCACTACCGCCCAGCAGGCGGGCCAGTTCCTGCAAACGAGCGCGTTTATCCAGAGGGTGCATATGCGTCTCGGTCATTTCACCGTCCGTTTCCTTGCAGACGAAGAAATGGTGATGTCCACAACCGGCAACCTGCGGTAAGTGGGTAACGCACATTACCTGGGTTGATTCGCCTAATTGACGCAGTAGTTTACCGACGACTGCCGCCGTAGGGCCGCTGATGCCGACATCCACTTCATCGAAAATCAGCGCCGGAGTTTCCATCTTACGTGCGGTGATGACCTGAATCGCCAGCGCAATACGTGACAGCTCGCCTCCGGAGGCAACTTTAGCAATCGGCTGCAGCGGCTGACCCGGGTTAGTGGTGACGCGGAATTCGATATGGTCCGCGCCTTCAGCCGTAAGGTGGCGCTCATCAAACGCGACATCAATGGCGAACACACCGTGCGGCATCGAGAGTGAGTGCATACTCTCCGTAATGAGCTGAGTCAATTCATCGGCGCTATTTTGGCGCAGGGCATGCAGCTGCTTTGCCGTATCCAGCGCCAGCTGATGATGCTCAACGACCAGTTGGCTAAGAGATTCCAGAGAACCGGCGCTATCATCCAGCATACGCTGCTCTTCCAGTAGGGATTGGTAAAGGTCAGGAAGCTCTTCGGGCGTGATTTGGTGCTTCCGCGCGAGGGCGATCTGTCGGGATATACGCTGCTCCAGCTCGAACAGGCGGTTCGGATCGAGATCGAGGCGATCGTGATAATGGCGCAGTTCGTCCGTTGCTTCGCTAAGCTGGATAGACGCCTCTTCAAGCATATCGAGTACCCCGGAGAGGTTACTGTCCATACCTGCCAGCTCGCTGACCAGCTGCTTCGCGGCGTACAGTTGACTCTGCAGGTTGGATTCTTCGCCGTCTGCCAGTACCGTCAGCGCATGCTGGCAGGTCGTCAGCAGCTGACCGCTGTTAGCCAGACGTTTGTATTCTTCATCAATTTGTTCGAATTCGCCCGACTGCGGGTTGAACTCGTTTAGCTCTTTTAATTGATATTGCAGCAGGTCCGCACGGGCTGCGCGCTCCTGACTTTGCTGCTGATGCTGCGCCAGATCGCGACAGCTTTTATGCCACTGACGATAGCGCTCTGCCATTAGCTGAGTAAGCGCATACTCACCAGTATAGCCATCAAGCAGCGTCTTCTGGTGTTCGGGTTTAGTCAGCAACTGGTGGGCGTGCTGGCCGTGGATCTGGATAAGCAGTTGACCCAGATCGCGAAGCTGGGATAAAGGGACTGCCGTGCCGTTAATAAAACCGCGAGAGCGGCCGTCAGCGCTGATGACGCGGCGAAGTAAACACTCACGCCCGCTTTCCAACTGGTTCTGTTCCAGCCAGCGCTGAGCGGCAGGTGTGTCTTTCAGGGAGAAGCGGGCGCATAAATCAGCCCGGTTGGCGCCTCTGCGCACCATATCGGCTTCCGCCCGACCACCGAGGCACAGCCCCAGCGCGTCGATAGCGATCGATTTACCGGCGCCGGTCTCGCCGGTAATGGCGGTCATACCGCTGTGAAAATCGATTTCAAGCTCACGAACAATAGCAAAATTACTAATAGTGAGTTGTGCCAACATAGCTGCCTTCCTGTATGAAAAACCATTACTGTGTTTTCGTACAGTATAATCTGGTTTTTTATCCAGTAAAGGGGCTGGCTATAAAATCAGAACAATTTTTTCGACCAGCCAAGCTTGGTGCTTAATGTGTTGAAATAGCTGTAATCTTTTGGGTGGATGAGATTGAGGTGATAATCACAGCGGCGAATCAGCACATCTTCACCATCCTGAATTGGAAGCGCTATCTGGCTATCGCAGCTAATTTCAAGGTCGCTACAGCGTTGAGAAAAGCGCAGGCGAATGGTGCTGTCGCCATTGATCACCAGCGGGCGTGCCGAGAGCGTATGCGGGAACATGGGGACCAGGGTGATCGCATCCAGTGAAGGCGTGAGGATCGGCCCTCCAGCAGAGAGTGAATAAGCCGTGGAGCCGGTGGGCGTGGAGATAATCAGGCCATCGGAGCGCTGAGAGAAAGCAAATACCTCATCAATGTAAACTTCAAACTCAATCATATGCGCCACTTTGCCGGGGTGCAGGACAACTTCATTAATTGCCGTGCTGATGCGCTTCTGACAATCCTGCTGACACACCTGAGCTTCCAGCAGAAAGCGTTTTTCGGCGATATAGTGGCCTTCAAGCACATCGGCAAGCTGCTGTAGCGCGTTATCCGGGTCGAGATCGGTCAGAAAACCGAGGTTGCCGCGGTTAATCCCAATAACGTTAATGTCGTAGCGCGCCAGCGTACGGGCTGCGCCGAGCATATTGCCATCGCCGCCAACCACGACGGCCAGATCTGCCTGTTGGCCAATTTCGGCCAACGTCCCGGTCTTGACATTGCTGAGCTGAAGTTCATGCGCTATTTGCTGCTCAACCAGCACTTCATAACCTTTGCCGGACAGCCAGCGCCAGAGCATTTCATGTGTGGTCAGCGCGGTTGGGTGACGAGGGTGTCCCACAATGCCTATACACTTGAAGTGGTTCTTCATGATCTGGATGTCCTTGCGTTAAATGAATAGTGACAATCTGGCCGCGTTCCCTTGAAACCAGGAAACTGATCCCCATAATAAGCGAAGTTAGCGAGATGAATGCGAAAAAAACGCGGAGAAATTCATGAGTAGTAAAGAACAGAAAACGCCTGAGGGGCAAGCCCCGGAAGAAATTATCACGGAGCAGCACGACGACGTTGAGGCGGTAGAGCCTGAGGTTTCGGCTGAGCAGGTGGATCCGCGCGATGAAAAAATTGCGAATCTGGAAGCTCAGCTTGCTGAAGCGCAGAAGCGCGAACGTGAAGTATTGCTACGTGCGAAAGCCGATGAAGATAACCTGCGCCGCCGTACCGAGCTGGATATCGAAAAAGCGCATAAGTTTGCGCTGGAAAAATTCGTCAACGAGCTGCTGCCGGTCATCGACAGCCTGGATCGCGCGCTGGAAGTCGCTGATAAAGCTAACCCGGATATGGCGCCGATGGTTGAAGGCATCGAACTGACGTTGAAGTCCATGCTCGACGTGGTACGTAAGTTCGGCGTGGAAGTGATTGGCGATACGAACGTGCCGCTGGATCCGAACGTCCATCAGGCCATTGCGATGGTTGAGTCCGAAGACGTAGCGCCAGGCAACGTGCTGGGCGTTATGCAAAAGGGTTATACCCTGAACGGTCGTACTATTCGCGCGGCGATGGTCACCGTCGCGAAAGCGAAGTAAATAAGCGAAACGGCTACCGTGAGGTGGCCGTTTTTCTATTTCCTTCTGCCAGCCCGCAGGGGGGCTATGACTCAGCCACGCTCTCGCGAATGGGTTTAACCGGCATCACCTTCACCCGTTTGATCATATTCTCCTGAACATCAAGAATATCGATATCATACTGTTCGATGCGTACGCGGGTACCCGGAGCGGGGATCTCTTCGAGTGCTTCCAGGATGATACCGTTAATGGTTCGCGCTTCATCTTCCGGGAGATGCCAGTTAAATGCCTTGTTGATTTCCCGTACGTTGGCGGTTCCATCGATAATCACTGAGCCATCATTAAGCGGCGTCACCTCTTCAGCAAGCGTAGGCGACATTGAAGTCGTAAAATCGCCGACGATCTCTTCGAGGATATCCTCAACCGTAACCAGACCCTGAATGTCGCCATATTCATCAACGACCAGACCCACTTTCTTTTTATTACGCTGGAATTTCACCAGCTGCGTACTGAGCGGCGTTCCTTCCGGCACGAAGTAAATTTCATCGGCGGCGCGCAGCATGACTTCTTTTGTGAACTCTTTTTTCTCGGTCATCAGGCGATAAGCTTCGCGTACCCGCAGCATGCTGATGGCATCGTCCAGCGTGTCGCGGTACAGCACGATGCGCCCGTGTGGAGAGTGGGTCAGCTGGCGGACGATGGATTTCCAGTCGTCGTTAATATTGATACCGACAATATCGTTGCGCGGAACCATGATGTCATCAACGCTGACTTTCTCGAGGTCCAGGACGGAGAGCAGCATGTCCTGATTGCGCCGGGAGATTTGCGAACGTGATTCATTAACGATAGTGCGCAGCTCATCTTTGCTTAATGCCCCGCTAATCACGATGTCGGTTTTAATGCCCATCATGCGCATCAGAATGCGGGTAATCGTGTTGAGCAACCACACCAGCGGCATCATCAGTATTTGCAGCGGCGCGAGCAGGAGGCTGCTGGGATAGGCGACCTTTTCTGGATAGAGCGCCGCGATGGTTTTTGGCAGCACTTCGGCAAACACCAGCACCACAAACGTCAGGACGCCGGTGGCAATGGCGACGCCGGCATCGCCGTACAGGCGCATACCTACAATGGTACCCAACGCCGAGGCAAGAATGTTGACGAGGTTATTACCAATGAGAACCAGGCTAATGAGACGGTCAGGCTTGCGCAGGAGCTTTTCGACGCGTTTTGCCTGACGATTGCCCTGCTTGGCCAAATGACGCAGGCGATAGCGGTTTAGCGTCATCATGCCGGTTTCTGAACCGGAGAAATAGGCGGAGATAACCACCATGACGATCAGCGTCACGATCAGCGTGGTGGTGGAGATATGTTCCACTTGGGATTCCTTAAAGACTTAGCTCATGAACTGTTGCAATACGCGGCTACCAAAGTAGGCCAGCGTCAACAGTCCTGCGCCAGTCACGTTAAACCAGACGACCCGGCGTCCGCGCCACCCTTCATGATAGTGGCCCCAAAGCAGGACGATATAAACAAACCACGCAATAATAGACAGTACTGCTTTATCAATGTTTTCCGCGCTAAACAGGTTGTGCATATAAAACAACCCGGTGCACAGCGTCAGGGTTAACAGCACCACGCCTATCTGGGTGATATGGAACATTTTACGTTCAATGCTCATCAGCGGCGGCATTTCGCTACTGAAGGTCAACTTTTTATTCTTCAGCTGATAGTCAATCCACGCCAGCTGCAGAGCGTAAAGCGCAGCGATAATCAGCGTAGCATAAGAAAAGAGCGACAGGCCGATATGGACCAACATCCCCGGCGTGGTTTCCAGATGCGTGATGTACTCGTTCGGCATAAAGGTCGCGAACGCGAGGTTGATTAAGGCGAAGGTGTAGACAATGGGCAGCAATAGCCAGCCGCGATTACGCGATGCGACGATGGTCATCACCGTACAGATCATCAGGCTGACCAGCGATCCCACGTTTAATAGACTGAGGTTTTGCCCGCTTTCGCCGCCGGGAAAAATGCGTGACTCCAGCGCGAAGGCGTGACAAATCAACGCAATAGTTGCGGAAAGAATCGCCATCCGCCGCCAACTGCTGTTTTTTTGCAGCAGACCAGGGACGATCAGCGCGAGGCTGATGGAGTACGCGACAAGAGCGAGTAGAGCAAAAACAGGCATATGGGCGTCGACTGTTGACTAAATAGTAAAGAGAAGCAGTATAGCGTCACGCGACTCTGGCTCCAACCGTTGCAGCACATTCGCGTTTATGTCGTGTTATACTGCGCCCATTCCGTTTTTGTGTCGCTGCGGCGACCGACCGTTTCCACCTCAGGCGAGAGACAATGTTTGATAATTTAACCGATCGTTTGTCGCGTACGCTGCGCAACATTAGCGGCCGCGGACGCCTTACTGAAGACAACATTAAAGATACCCTGCGCGAAGTGCGTATGGCGCTGCTGGAGGCGGACGTTGCTCTGCCTGTGGTACGTGACTTCATCAACCGCGTAAAAGAAAGCGCGGTAGGTCATGAAGTCAACAAAAGCCTGACCCCGGGCCAGGAGTTCGTCAAAATTGTGCGCAACGAACTGGTTGCCGCGATGGGCGAAGAGAACCAGGCGCTGGATTTAGCCGCGCAGCCGCCAGCCGTGGTGCTGATGGCCGGTTTGCAAGGGGCGGGTAAAACCACCAGCGTCGCTAAGCTGGGTAAGTTCCTGCGTGAAAAGCACAAGAAGAAAGTCCTGGTGGTTTCCGCTGACGTCTATCGCCCTGCGGCGATCAAGCAGCTGGAAACGCTGGCCGAGCAGGTTAGCGTTGATTTCTTCCCGTCTGACGTAGGTCAGAAGCCGGTTGATATCGTGAATGCCGCGCTGAAGGAAGCGAAGCTCAAATTCTACGACGTGCTGCTGGTGGATACTGCCGGTCGTCTGCACGTTGATGAAGCGATGATGGATGAGATTAAGCAGGTCCATGCGTCTCTCAATCCAGTAGAAACCCTCTTTGTTGTCGATGCGATGACCGGCCAGGATGCGGCGAACACGGCGAAAGCGTTTAACGAGGCTCTGCCGTTGACCGGGGTGGTGCTGACCAAAGTGGACGGCGACGCCCGCGGCGGTGCGGCGCTGTCGATTCGTCATATCACCGGCAAGCCGATTAAATTCCTTGGCGTTGGCGAGAAAACCGAAGCGCTGGAGCCGTTCCATCCGGACCGTATCGCCTCCCGTATTCTCGGCATGGGCGACGTTCTGTCGCTGATCGAAGATATCGAAAGTAAGGTTGACCGCGCGCAGGCTGAAAAGCTGGCTTCCAAACTGAAAAAAGGCGACGGTTTTGATCTCACCGATTTCCTTGAACAGCTGCGGCAGATGAAAAACATGGGCGGTATGGCCAGCCTGATGGGCAAGCTGCCGGGCATGGGACAGATACCGGACAACGTTAAATCGCAGATGGACGATAAAGTGCTGGTGCGTATGGAAGCCATCATCAACTCGATGACGCTGAAAGAGCGCGCCAAACCGGAAATTATTAAAGGTTCGCGTAAGCGCCGCATCGCCGCAGGCTGCGGAATGCAGGTGCAGGATGTGAACCGTCTGCTCAAACAGTTTGATGATATGCAGCGCATGATGAAGAAGATGAAGTCGAAAGGCGGCATGATGAAGATGATGCGCGGAATGAAAGGTATGATGCCGCCTGGGTTCCCCGGCGGGCGATAATATCGTCGCTATTTTGCTGTCGGGGCGCGCTTCTTTTTTTACCCATTGTTGGCGCGCTCTGGCTCAGTTACCCCATTTAGGGGGCCTTCCACGGCAGAGTTTATAACTGCTGATTGCAATTTCCCCAGAAATCAGTAAAATTTTCGGGCTTTTAATATGACACCGGGCTCCGTTCCTCGATGGGGCCCGGTGTTTTATTCACACAAGAGGATGTTATGGTTACTATTCGTTTAGCACGTCACGGCGCGAAAAAGCGTCCGTTCTACCAGGTTGTTGTTACCGACAGCCGTAATGCACGCAACGGTCGCTTCATCGAGCGCGTTGGTTTCTTCAACCCGATCGCTTCTGCGACCGAAGAAGGAACTCGTCTGGATCTGGATCGTATCGCTCACTGGGTTGGCCTGGGCGCTACTGTTTCCGATCGCGTAGCTGCGCTGATCAAAGCCGCTAACAAAGCAGCTTAATCTGTCACGGTGGTCATGATGAGCAAGCAACACACCGCACAAGCACCTGTTGAACCGATTGTATTGGGCAAGATGGGTTCTTCCTACGGTATCCGTGGTTGGCTCAGAGTGTTTTCCTCCACCGAAGACGCCGAAAGCATTTTTGACTATCAGCCCTGGTTTATCCAGAAGGCGGGTCAGTGGCAGGTTGTTGAGCTGGAAAGCTGGCGCCACCACAATCAGGATATCGTCATTAAGCTGAAAGGCATTGACGATCGCGATGCAGCGAATCTTTTGACTAATTGCGAAATTGTCGTGGATTCATCGCAGCTGCCTGCGCTTGAAGAGGGTGACTATTACTGGAAAGACCTGATGGGCTGCCAGGTAGTGACCACTGAAGGCTATGGTCTCGGTAAAGTCATCGACATGATGGAAACTGGATCTAATGACGTTCTCGTCATCAAGGCAAACCTGAAAGATGCATTTGGTATCAAGGAGCGGTTGGTTCCGTTCCTCGATGGGCAGGTTATCAAGAAAGTCGATCTCGCTACTCGTACTATCGAAGTAGATTGGGATCCTGGTTTTTAAATTCTCCGGATAAACGGTAAAAAACGGCACTATGGGGATTGGCTTGTGTTTATAGGTATCGTTAGCCTGTTTCCTGAAATGTTCCGCGCAATTACCGATTACGGGGTAACTGGCCGGGCAGTAAAAAATGGCCTGCTGAGCATCCAGAGCTGGAGTCCTCGTGATTTCGCTCATGACCGGCACCGTACCGTGGACGATCGTCCTTACGGCGGCGGACCGGGGATGTTAATGATGGTACAACCTTTACGGGATGCCATTCATGCAGCAAAAGCCGCGGCAGGTGAAGGCGCAAAGGTGATTTATCTTTCACCTCAGGGACGCAAGCTTGATCAAGCGGGCGTCAGCGAACTGGCAACCAATCAGAAGCTGATTTTGGTGTGCGGTCGTTACGAAGGCGTAGATGAGCGCGTAATTCAGACCGAGATTGATGAAGAATGGTCAATCGGCGATTATGTTCTCAGCGGTGGCGAGCTACCGGCAATGACGCTGATTGATTCCGTTTCCCGGTTTATTCCGGGGGTTCTGGGTCATGAAGCTTCAGCAATCGAGGACTCTTTTGCTGAAGGATTGCTGGATTGCCCTCACTATACGCGCCCTGAAGTGTTAGAAGGTATGGAAGTACCGCCAGTATTGCTGTCGGGAAACCACGCTGAGATACGTCGCTGGCGTCTGAAGCAGTCGCTGGGCCGGACCTGGCTTAGAAGACCTGAACTTTTGGAAAACCTGGCTCTGACTGAAGAGCAAGCAAGGTTGCTGGCGGAGTTCAAAAAGGAACTCGCGCAACAGCAGCATAAACATGATGGGATAGCGTAAGCCCCCAATATCAGTTTACCCAGGATAAGAGATTAAATTATGAGCAACATTATTAAGCAACTTGAACAAGAACAGATGAAGCAGGACGTACCTTCCTTCCGTCCGGGTGATACCGTGGAAGTGAAAGTATGGGTTGTTGAAGGTTCCAAAAAACGTCTGCAGGCATTCGAGGGCGTGGTTATCGCTATTCGTAACCGCGGTCTGCACTCTGCATTCACTGTTCGTAAAATTTCCAACGGCGAAGGCGTTGAGCGTGTCTTCCAGACTCACTCTCCGGTAGTTGACAGCATTTCTGTCAAACGTCGTGGTGCTGTACGTAAAGCTAAACTGTACTACCTGCGTGAGCGTACCGGTAAGTCTGCTCGTATCAAAGAGCGTCTTAACTAAGATTCGCTTTCGCGACATCCTGAATGAGAGGGCTGGCCTGATGGGCTGGCCCTTTTTTTATCTTTATTTTAACCATTTTATTGTGAATCATTTACAATACGGCCCTCATTTGGAGGGGCGGTGGTCAGCGATATTCTTCATCAATCAGCATCTCAACGGCGAGCCGCATGGCTGGCGCTGTTTGCGATCGCGCTGATCGTGGTGGCACCGTTGATCTCAGTCGCTTTGCAAAAAGATCCGATGAGCGGAATGCACCACGCAATGATGACGATGGCGGAAGATGCGCCATCACATCAGATGACGATGATGCACACCGACGCTTCGACGCCGCAACGCTCGCACGGCGTACTGCTCGATCATGCTGAAGCCTGCGGCTACTGCGTGCTCTTAGCTCACGTGCCAGGCTTTATCTTCGCGCTGGTGTTGCTGCTTGCTATGGTGCTTCGACGCCAGCGAGTGCCTGTTAGCCGACCGGTGAACAAACACTGGCATTACTTTCCCTGGCTTTATCCCCTTACCCGAGCGCCGCCTCTTCCGTCTGCTTTCCCCCTTAGATAAAAAAACAACCTGCGCACTGCGCAACGTTCTCTTTTGCTTTTAAAAAGGAAAAGTATGACTACCTGCACCTCGCGCGCAGCATGGCTGAACCTGCTGCGTCGTCTTCATTTCTATATCGGACTGTTTATCGGACCGTTTATTTTTGTGGCGGCTCTGACCGGTACGCTATATGTCGCCAGTCCGCAGCTGGAAAGCTGGCTCTATCAGGATGCGCTTCGCGGTACCCTCAGTGGAGAAAAACAGCCGCTCAGCGCGCAAATTACCGTAGCAACAGAGGCTATTCAGGGAAACCTGCGCCTGCATGCGGTACGTCCGGGGATACTGGCTGGCGATACTACCCGAGTGATGTTTATTGACCCGAGCCTTGGCGAGTCGGAAACACGGGCAATTTTTGTCGATCCGGTGACTTTAAGGGTAAAAGGAGATCTGCCGGTTTACGGTACCAGCGGTATTTTGCCGCTGCGTCAGTGGATTGATTATGCCCACCGCTCATTGCTCCTGGGAAGTGTTGGTCGCCTGTACAGCGAGCTTGCTGCGTCCTGGATGTGGGTTGCCGCTCTCGGTGGGATCGCGCTGTGGTCGATGACCCGCCCGCGTCGTCGCATTAACAATAAGATGCAGAATAGCCGCCGCCTGCATGTGTCTCTCGGATGGGCATTGCTGGTCGGTATGCTCATCTTCTCTGCGACCGGTTTAACGTGGTCACAATGGGCCGGTGGTAACGTCGATAAGATGCGCGCCGCCTTTGGTTGGCTGACGCCACAGGTAAATACGCAGCTGCAAAGCGCCGTTCCGGCAGTTCACGATCCGCATGCGGAACATCATATGGGAAGCAGGATGATGGGCGAGGCGGCAGCATCGCCGCTGCGCGTAGAGGAGTTTGACAAGGTTCTGCTGGCCGCACGCGCGGCGGGGCTGGATGCCGGCAAGCTGGAGATTCGACCGCCGTCGGGTTCCGGGCGCGCGTGGACGGTAAATGAAATCGACAGAAGCTGGCCAACACAGGTTGATGCTGTCGCGATCGAGGGGTCAACGATGCGGATCGTGGACCGTACGCATTTTTCCGACTTTCCGCTCATGGCCAAGCTGACCCGCTGGGGTGTTGATTTCCATATGGGAATTTTGTTCGGCCTTGTTAATCAGCTATTGCTTATCGCGTTCGGAACCGCACTCTGCGTGATGATAGTAGTGGGATATCGCTTGTGGTGGATCCGCCGCCCGGCGCGCGCGGCGTTTAACCCGGCCAATACGTTGATACAGGCGTGGTTTGGATTAGCATGGCCCGCTCGTCTGCTGACTGCCGTCATTGCACTGTTGTTGGGGGTAGCGCTGCCGCTAATGGGGGGCAGCCTCGCGCTATGTCTCGCCGTTGATTATCTGCGCTGGCGCGCAGCAACGGCGATGTTAGAGGCTAAACCAGTCGAATAGGTTGTCTAAGGCGTGCTGATAACCACCGTGACGCGGCGGTTTTCAGCACGTCCTTTCGCGGTATCGTTACTGGCTATCGGATACTTTTTCCCAAGTCCGCGAGTGGTCAAATTGGCGCGTGGAATATTCGCCCCTTCGGCCCAGGCATCCGCAACGCTGTTGGCGCGCTTAAGCGATAACATTTCGTTGTAGCCGTCTTCGCCGTAATTATCAGTATGGCCTTCGAGACGGCTGTGGGTAATACCGGTGGTGGCCAGCCGTGAAGCCATTGTGCGGATTTGCTGCTTACTATCGGCACGCAGGTGGTAGTCATTTTTATCAAATAAGATGGTATCAGATATTCCTAATGACCAGTCGCCGTTGGTTTCAGTAAAGCCGTATGACTTCATTGCTGCTATTTGTTCTGCAGAGAATTTTCCTTGCGGGGCCTGGCAGCCGCTAAGAAAAATTGCGGCAAGTAAAGCAGGTGCAAAATATTTCCCAATCATGGTGATTCCTTTTATTTTTGCGTTTGCTGCAAGCGCTGGTGTTTCATCCGATACATATTTTGATCGGCAAGCTCTTGCAGATTTTCCGCGGAGGCATGTTCCCAGGTTAAAGCGTATCCAATACTCAGTGACAGACTGGCGGTGTGGCCATTGTGGAGATTAAACGGCGGGATAAACTGTTCGGACAACGCACGGCACAGGGCCTGAACTTCGGCCTCTGAATGAACATCGCGTAGCAGAATGGCAAATTCATCGCCGCCGAGACGCCATGCCTGATGCTGTTTGCCGACAAAGGCCATCAGGCGGCTCGCGACTTCAATTAACACTTTATCGCCAGCTGCGTGGCCCCAGTTATCGTTAATAAGCTTGAAGTTATCGCCATCAAGAAATAACAGCGCGGAACTACTGTGGACGGTTTCGTCTTTCATCAGCTCATTAATGACATTACGGAAAGCCGCTCTGTTAGCCAGACCGGTCAACGGATCGTGCAATGAACTGCGCAGGAGCTGAGCATTTTTAGCCTGAAGCTGTCGCTGCCAGTCCTCCATTTCGCCCAACAGGCTATTAAAGTCCTGGGCAAAAAGGTGGAATTCTTCAATGCGCTCTTCGGGGACCCGGCGAGAAAAATGGCGATTTTCGCGAATGTCATGTACCACTTCGGTAATGCTCTGTAATGCAGCCACAATGCCGCGGTGCAGCGAGTGGGTCAGGAGCAAAGCGATGCAGGAAGCAAGAAAAATGCTGCCGGTGAGCACAATAATTGAGATGCCAAGAAAATAGCTTATCAGCCGGTCCAGCGCGGTCAGACGGAGTTCACCGATGATTTTCCCCTGGTGCCAGATAGGTTGTACCGTAGGTTCAGGAAATAACCATTTGCTGATAATGTCGCTGATTTTATCCTGCCTGACCAGACGTTCGTTATGCCATGAGGCGAAGGGTTTTTGTCGGCCATCGACCAGAATGGCTTTGGAGAATTGCCCCTGTCTTCCCAGCGTGGCCAGCGTATCTTCAGCCGCTGCGCTATCGCCGAAAACAAGCGCGGCTTCCAGGCTGCGACCCATGGTAGCGGCGGTAAGCTCCAGGTTTTTTTGTGCGTACTGCTTAAGTGTGAATATGGAAGCGGCGCAGAGTAACAGCCAGACCAGTGTCATAGAGATCACCACGCTTATCATGCTGATACGGCGCAGCGCTCTTTTAAATGTGGGGCGCGGGGCCTGAGAAAAATCCTTATTCATGTGATGTTTTCCGGGCAAGCATCAGCACCTCGGGATTAACCCGAACGCCGCTGTGCGTCAGTACATCCAGATTTACGGAAAATCTGACTCTCTCATTGTTTATAAGCAGGCAAAAAGCGCTGCCAATAGAGCAATCGGTGTTTTGTTCCGCAATAAGTAATAGGGGCCGGTTTCCATATTTGGCCGTAAATTCAGACTGTTGGATCGGTGATTCACTGCCAAAATAAAAACCATCGCAGGTCGTCTGTAAGGCTTCTTCTGTATTACGAACAATCACGGGTTTGTAAGGCAATATTTCCGGTGCCTCTTCGGCCAGGCTATGGATATAACGTGATGTCGAAAAAATACATAGCCTTGGAGGACCTGATAATTGCGGCCAGCGTGTATAAGTCACGATCCCCGAAACGATCGTCCGAACATTTTCAGACGGCCCGGAGGCAACAGCAGAGATACCCACGAGTGATAGTACTAAAGTCAAAAAGAGACGGTGAAGAACAGTCATTACGGTTCCGTCAGGTTGTCATAGCGTGGGGGATGCAGATTGCTGAAACCCGGGCGAAGAATAGCATTATTGATGAAAAGCGTCATTAGCCAGCCTCGCCGCTTTAAGATAATTCTCACCAGGATTTTTCGTAAAAGAATGGCTTTAAAAAGGGAAGTCATGGGCGTTAAATCGCTTTGTGTAAACAATAATGTACAATAAAAATGGAATGTAGCGCGATTTAATTTCTTGGTGTAAATTAAAATTTACGTAATATGGATTGAAATCTTTACTTTGTGTGGTATCGTTACGTCATCCTCGCTGAGGCAATAACTATCGCAAACGAGCTATACAGGATCGCAATCATGCAAAAAGACGCGCTGAACAACGTACATATTACCGATGAACAGGTTTTGATCACTCCGGATCAGTTGAAAACTGAATTCCCTTTGAGCGTTGAGCAGGAAGCGCAGATCGCGCACTCTCGACAGACTATCTCTGACATCATCGCCGGTCGCGATCCGCGCTTGCTGGTGGTGTGTGGTCCTTGCTCGATTCACGATCCTGAAACCGCCATTGAGTACGCTCGTCGTTTTAAAGCTCTTGCCGCAGAGGTCAGCGATAGCCTCTATCTGGTCATGCGCGTCTATTTTGAAAAACCCCGTACCACAGTTGGTTGGAAAGGGCTGATTAACGATCCGCATATGGATGGTTCGTTTGATGTGGAAGGCGGCCTGAAGATTGCGCGTCGTCTGCTGGTTGAACTGGTCAATATGGGGCTGCCGTTGGCGACGGAAGCGTTGGATCCAAACAGTCCTCAGTACCTCGGCGATCTGTTTAGCTGGTCCGCTATCGGCGCGCGTACGACGGAATCCCAGACTCACCGCGAAATGGCTTCAGGCCTGTCGATGCCGGTTGGGTTTAAAAACGGCACCGACGGTAGCCTTGCCACCGCCATTAACGCGATGCGCGCCGCCGCAATGCCGCACCGTTTCGTCGGCATCAACCAGGCCGGGCAGGTGTGCCTGCTGCAAACGCAGGGCAATCCGAACGGTCACGTTATTCTGCGTGGTGGAAAAGCGCCAAACTACGGCCCGGAAGATGTTGCGAAGTGCGAAAAAGAGATGACTCAGGCGGGACTGAAACCTTCTCTGATGGTAGATTGCAGCCATGGGAATTCTAATAAAGACTACCGCCGTCAGCCCGCGGTTGCGGAATCCGTGGTCGCGCAGATCAAAGATGGTAACCGTTCCATTATTGGTCTGATGATTGAGAGCAATATCCACGAAGGTAATCAATCCTCTGAGCAGCCGCGTTGCGATATGAAATACGGCGTCTCGGTGACCGATGCCTGCATTAGTTGGGAAACCACCGATGCGCTGCTCCGCGAACTTGATAAGGATCTGCGAGGCCATCTGGCGGCTCGTCTGGCGTAAGAGGATGATATGGTTGCTGAACTGACCGCGTTACGCGATCAAATTGATGAAGTCGATAAAGCGCTGCTGGAGCTGCTGGCTAAGCGCCTGGAGCTGGTAGCGCAAGTCGGAGAGGTTAAAAGCCAATATGGCCTGCCGATTTACGTCCCTGAGCGCGAGTCGGCGATGCTGGCCTCCCGCCGTGAGGAGGCAGCTGCGCTTGGGGTTCCGCCGGATCTTATCGAAGATGTCTTGCGTCGCGTCATGCGTGAGTCTTATTCCAGCGAAAACGATAAAGGTTTTAAAACGCTTTATCCGAACCTGCGTCCGGTCGTTATTGTCGGCGGCGGCGGGCAAATGGGGCGTCTGTTTGAGAAAATGCTGACGCTTTCCGGATATCAGGTTCGTATCCTGGAGAAAGACGACTGGTCGCGGGCGGACGAGATTGTCGCCGATGCCGGCATGGTTATCGTCAGCGTGCCGATTCATATCACGGCGGCGACGATTGCTCAGTTGCCTCCGCTGCCGGCGGACTGCATCCTGGTCGATTTGGCTTCGGTGAAAGCGGAACCGCTGCAGGCGATGCTGGCTGCGCATACAGGTCCGGTATTGGGTCTGCATCCTATGTTTGGTCCTGATAGCGGCAGTCTGGCGAAGCAGGTAGTGGTGTACTGCGATGGCCGCCAGCCTGAGGCGTATCAGTGGTTCCTGGAGCAAATTCAGGTCTGGGGCGCTCGGCTGCATCGTATCAGCGCCATCGAACACGATCAGAACATGGCCTTTATTCAGGCGTTGCGCCACTTTGCTACCTTCGCTTATGGTCTGCATCTGGCTGAAGAGAACGTGCGTCTTGAGCAACTTTTAGCGCTCTCGTCGCCAATTTATCGTCTGGAGCTGGCGATGGTTGGTCGACTGTTTGCCCAGGATCCGCAGCTCTACGCTGACATTATTATGTCCTCGGAAAATAATCTGGCGCTGATTAAGCGATACTACCAGCGTTTCGGTGAAGCTATCGGCCTGCTGGAGCAGGGGGATAAACAGGCGTTCATCGATAGCTTCCGTAAGGTTGAACACTGGTTCGGTGACTATGCCCAGCGCTTCCAGAGCGAAAGCCGAACGTTGCTGCGCCAGGCGAATGATAATCGGCAGTAAGGCGTAAAACACGTATACAATAAAGCCAGAGGGGTGACCCGCTGGCTTTTTTTATAGGGATGAAAACGATGGCTGAACCACAACCGCTGTTTGATTACACCGGGCATTTACCGGAATGTCCGACCTGGAGCGAAGCCGAACAGGCATTGTACTGGGCCGATATTATGGAATGCGAAATTCATCGCTACGACGTGCAGACGGGTGAACATCAGGTTCTGCAATTTCCCGAGGAGCCCGGCTGTTTTGCTCTGCGCGAAAAGGGCGGTTTTATCGTCGCTTTACGCAGCGGTATCTGGCTCACTGATGCGCATGGTCTTCTACAGCGAAAAGTCTGCGATAACCCCAGCAATCCGCAATTAGCGCGCTTTAATGATGGTGGAACCGATCGCGACGGCCGCTTTTATGCCGGGACTTTCTGGGGACCGGGAGATTTTAACGGCGCGCTCTTAGTGCGCATCGATAACGATCTCTCCCCGCAGGTTATCCAGTGCGATATTCACGGCGCTAACGGTCTGGCGTTTAGCGAAGACAAGCGTTGGATGTATACCTCGGATACGCCAAATGCCGTTATCTATCGAACACCTCTCGATGAGCGGGGCGAGGCGGGTAAACGCGAGGTCTTCCTGCGCTTTCAGCCGGGAGAGGGGATTCCAGACGGCGCGGCCATCGATGCCGAAGGTTGCTACTGGAGCGCGATGTTTGACGGCTGGCGTATTGCGCGCTTCTCGCCGACGGGCGAGCAGCTGGCGGAGCATCGTCTACCGGTGCGTTGCCCGACGATGGTCTGTTTTGGCGGAGCGGATATGAAGACGCTCTACATTACCACCACGCGGGAGAATATGGATGCTGAGGAAGTGGCGAAATATCCGCTTTCTGGCGCCATCTTCACCCTGCCTGTTAGCGTGGCAGGGATGAAGAAATTGCCGTTTATAGAGCGTTAAACCGGCTCGACCGGTACCACGTTTTCGCTGGCATAACAGCCCAGCACCTTCATAGAACGCGTTATCTCGGCCAGCTCTTTTAAAGCTTTACGCATGGGCAGTGATTCCAGGTTGGCCTGGATATCCAGATAAAACATCTCTTCCCACGGATTACCGTGAATGGGACGCGACTCCAGCTTGGTCATAATCAGGTTATGGTTTCGAAGTACCAGCAGTGCTTCTACCAGGGCCCCGGCTTGCTGGCCGGTGGCCATCAACAGCGTGGTTTTCGCGGGGACCTGATCGGAGACTTCCACCGCTTTACGCGCCAGAACCAGGAAGCGGGTGATATTTTGCGTTTGGTTAGCCTGACAATGTTCCAGTACCTGCAAACCGTGCAGCGCCCCGCCTGCTTCGCTGCCCAGCGCGGCAACGGTCGGCGATTTAGCCTGAGCGACTTTTTCCATCGCTGAGGAGGTGCTATCGGTATATTCAATATTCCAGTGCGGATAGCGGCTGAGGTACTGGCTGCACTGCTGGAACGGCTGTGGATGGCTGTAGACCGTCGTAATCTGTTGCGCGTCGGTGGATGTTGAGACCAGCACGCAGTGATCGATAGGCAGAGTCAGCTCGCCGACGATAGATAAGCTGGTGTGCTGCAGAAGATCGTAAACATCATTGATGCCGCCGGAGCTTGTATTTTCAATGGGGACGACGGCATAGTCGGCCTGGCCCGTCTCCACTTGCTCAAAGATATCGGCGAATTTCGCACAGCCGCTTTCGATAAACTGTTCAAAGTGGCGGGCGGCATACTGGCGGGCCGCAAGATGCGAATATGAACCTTTCGGTCCGAGAAACGCCACGCGCGCGGAGTGCGGATTGATTTTATTGAGGTGCTGCTGCAGTAGCGTTTGTTGGGTAAGGACCGAGTCTTCAATGATCAGCTGGAACAGGCGCGTGATGTAGTGGGCATCGAGATGATGTTTTTTCCCCAGCGTCATCAAGCGTTCCAGTAAGTCCCGCTCGCGGTCGATATCCCGCACCGGACGGTGCGAGGCCAGCTTGGCTTTTCCTACCTCTACGGCCAGGCCGCGGCGCTCTGCCAGCAGCGCCAGCAGCTTCTCATCCAGAGCGCTGATCTTATCGCGTAGCGCCAGTAATGGGTTTTCCTCGGTCATATGTGTTGCCTTTCTTGTTATTGATTATCAATAAAAAAGGCCTCCCGTTTGGGAGGCCTTGTTGTTCGTCTTCGCATTCTTTATCACACGACGAATTGCCTCCCATTCAGGGGAAGGTAAAAAAGAATGCGAAGAAGAACGGGATCAGTTTCACGATGAATTCCTTGAGTTAGTGGGGATTACAGTACCTGTACTGTTTTCACTCTGTCAATAAAAAACGCGCCCGGAGGCGCGTGGCATGACACAAGCTTAAGTTAAGGATTACTCTTCTTCTTCCACAAAGCCTGCCTCTTTCACCGATGTCGCGGCGCGGCGGGCTTCCCCTTTGTGTTGCACTTTATTGAGCTGCCGTTCCAGCTTGTTGATCAATTCGTTGATTGCGGCATACATGTCTTCGTGCCGTGCGCTGGCAACCAGGTGTCCGTTTGGCGTATTGATGGTGGCGTCAGCGACAAAACCCTGCGGCTCCTTAGAGAGGATGATGTGCGGGTTAATTAAGTGGGTTTGCCATTTATCCAGTTTGGCGAGACGGTCTGCGACGTGCTGGCGGATTGCCGGAGTAATTTCCATTTGTTTACTGGTAATGTTCATTGTCATAAATTTTACCTCTTGTCTTTCCCGTCTTGGTGAACTCAGCATACCTCGCCCAATGTCAAAATGCGTGATTTAAATCACATTTTATTGTCACTTTTTGTCAACAAATCTGTTTTGTGAGACAGGACAGGAACAGGTGAGATTTTGCTTGTGGAAAGGAAGAAAGGGAGCCATATTTGATGAGTTAACTCGGCGCTAAACCGCTTCAGCTAAGCAATTTAACGAATAAAAAAACGGCAGCCATCTGGCTGCCGTTTTGCTTATCTAAGGGCTATCAGGTGTTCTTGCTATTGGCTGCAATGATTTTCGCAACTTTGTCAGCCTGCGCGTTCATCTGCATCTGACGGTAGGCGTTTTCCATCTTCGGCAGCGCATCGCGGGTGGCCTGCGTATCCGGATAGTTACGCAGCATGCCGTCTACGCGGTTAACTACCGCAACCCATGCGCCACGATCGGTGTAGTAATCCACAACCGACAGCTCGTACTTCGCCAGACGATCCTTCAGGAACACCATACGTTTATAGGCGTCAGTAGAGTACTGGCTGTTGGGATAGCCACGAACCAGTTTGGAGAAGTCGTTAAAGGCATCGCGCGCGTGTTGTGGGTCGCGGTCAGAACGGTCGACGCCGAAGAAGCCCTGCAGCGCACTGTCATCCAACGCCATATTTGTCAGACCACGCATATAAATAACGTAATCAATGTTAGGATGAGTCGGGTTCAGGCGCACAAAGCGATCGATGGCGGCCTGAGCCAGCGGTAGATCGGCGTTTTTGTAGTACGCATAAATCAGGTCCAACTGTACCTGTTGGGAATAAGGTCCAAAGGGATAACGGTTATCCAACGCTTCCAGTTGCGTTATTGCCTGTTTCCAGTTACCGTCCTGCAGCTTTTGCTGAGCGGTCGCGTAGATCTCATTCGGCGGATTATCGGGCACCTCCTCCTTTGAGCCAGAGCAACCCACCAAAGCCAGGCTCAGTGTGGCTGCTGCCACCAGGTATTTCATGCGCGTCATGACGTTTTGACTTCCTCAAAATGTTTATGCGGGAGAATCTCTGTTCCTGCTCCCGATTAAGACCAGCTACAATAGCACACTATATTAAACGGCAAAGCCGTAAAACCCAACGTTAAAACGAAGAAGCTGTATATGGCACAACGAGTACAACTCAACGCAACGGTGTCCGAAAATCAACTCGGACAACGCTTAGATCAGGCTTTGGCCGAATTGTTCCCGGATTATTCGCGTTCGCGCATAAAAGAATGGATCCTTGACCAGAGAGTGCTGGTAAACGGCTGCGTCAGCGACAAGCCGAAAGAAAAAGTGCTGGGGGGAGAGACGATTGCTATCGATGTTGAAATCGAAGAAGAAGTCCGTTTCCAACCGCAGGATATTCCGCTCAATATCGTTTATGAAGATGATGACATCCTCGTAATTAATAAACCGCGCGATTTAGTTGTGCACCCCGGCGCGGGCAACCCTGACGGTACTGTGCTGAATGCGCTGTTGCACTACTATCCCGCCATTGCTGACGTGCCGCGGGCGGGGATCGTGCACCGTCTTGATAAAGACACCACTGGTTTAATGGTGGTAGCAAAGACTATCCCGGCGCAAACCCGACTGGTGGAATCCCTGCAGCTGCGTGAAATTACCCGTGAATATGAAGCGGTAGCGATTGGTCATATGACGGCTGGCGGAACGGTTGAAGAACCGATTAGCCGTCACCCGACCAAGCGTACGCATATGGCGGTACATCCCATGGGGAAACCGGCGGTGACGCACTATCGGATCATGGAGCATTTTCGCATTCATACTCGTTTGCGTTTGCGCCTCGAGACCGGTCGTACGCACCAGATTCGCGTGCACATGGCGCACATCACCCATCCGCTGGTGGGCGATCAGGTTTATGGAGGGCGCCCACGTCCGCCTAAAGGTGCGTCGGAAGAGTTCATCACTGCTCTGCGTAAGTTCGACCGCCAGGCTCTTCATGCCACGATGCTGCGCTTATACCATCCGATCAGCGGTATTGAGATGGAATGGCATGCGCCAATTCCGCAGGATATGGTTGATTTGATCGAGGCCATGCGCGCTGATTTTGAAACTCATAAAGACGATATCGACTGGTTATGACTAAAGTGATTGTACCGCAATGGCCGATGCCGGAAGGCGTTGCTGCCTGTAGTTCCACGCGCGTTGGCGGGGTAAGTTTATCGCCATACGATTCACTTAACCTCGGCGCTCATTGCGGAGACAATCTGCAGCACGTAGAAGAGAACCGTCGGCGCATGTTTGCCGCTGGCGGTCTGCCGTCATACCCGGTGTGGCTGGAACAGGTTCACGGTACGGCAGTGTTAAAACTCGACGGCGGGCCGTACGAGTCAAAGCGTGCGGATGCGTCATACTGTAATGTGCCGGGTACGGTATGCGCGGTGATGACCGCTGATTGCCTGCCGGTGCTTTTTTGTAACCGCGCGGGTACGGAGGTTGCGGCTGCTCATGCCGGCTGGCGAGGTCTTTGCGAAGGCGTGCTGGAAGAAACCGTTGCCTGTTTTGCCGATAGTCCGGAAAATATTATGGCCTGGCTTGGCCCCGCTATCGGGCCGGACGCGTTTGAGGTTGGCCCGGAGGTGCGTGAGGCCTTTATGGCAAAAGATACCCAGGCGGAGCGCGCATTTCGCCCTGCGGGTGAGAAGTATTTTGCTGATATCTATCAGCTTGCCCGTCAGCGTCTGTCGAGCGTTGGCGTTGAGCAGATTTTTGGCGGAGACCGCTGTACCCTCAGCGAAAAAGATGATTTTTTCTCTTATCGTCGCGACAAGACGACGGGTCGTATGGCAAGTTTCATCTGGCTGATATAACCTGCCGAACTAAGACGATCCAGAAGGCAAACTTATTTTTGCATAGTTCAGGTCTTTAACCTTGAATAATTGAGGGATGACCTCATTTAATCTCCAGTAGCAAATTTGACCTGTTATGGGAGGAGTTATGCGTCTGGATCGTCTTACCAATAAATTCCAGCTTGCTCTTGCCGATGCCCAGTCTCTTGCGCTTGGGCACGACAACCAATTCATCGAACCTCTTCATCTAATGAGCGCCTTGCTGAATCAGGAAGGGGGATCGGTACGTCCTTTATTAACTTCGGCTGGCATCAACGCCGGAGAGTTACGCACCAATATTGAACAGGCGTTGAGCCGATTGCCGCAGGTGGAAGGTACCGGTGGCGATGTTCAACCTTCTCAGGATTTAGTGCGTATCCTTAACCTTTGCGACAAGCTGGCGCAAAAGAGAAAGGACAACTTTATTTCGTCAGAACTGTTCGTTCTGGCTGCGCTTGAATCACGCGGCACGCTGACCGACCTTTTAAAATCCGCCGGAGCCACAACCGCTAACGTGAGTCAGGCGATTGAACAAATGCGCGGAGGTGAAAGCGTGAACGATCAGGGAGCCGAAGACCAACGTCAGGCTTTGAAAAAATTTACCGTCGATCTGACCGAACGTGCCGAGCAGGGCAAGCTTGACCCGGTAATTGGCCGTGATGAAGAAATTCGTCGAACGATTCAGGTTCTGCAGCGTCGTACCAAAAATAACCCGGTGCTGATTGGTGAACCCGGCGTAGGTAAAACGGCCATTGTTGAAGGGCTGGCGCAGCGGATCGTCAACGGTGAAGTACCGGAAGGGTTGAAGGGGCGTCGAGTCCTGGCGCTTGATATGGGCGCGCTGGTGGCGGGTGCCAAGTATCGCGGTGAGTTTGAAGAACGTTTAAAAGGCGTGCTAAACGATCTCGCCAAGCAGGAAGGCAACGTCATCCTCTTTATCGATGAGCTGCACACGATGGTGGGCGCAGGTAAAGCAGACGGTGCTATGGACGCCGGGAATATGCTGAAACCGGCGCTGGCGCGTGGTGAGCTGCACTGCGTGGGCGCCACGACACTGGATGAGTATCGCCAGTACATTGAGAAAGACGCCGCGCTGGAGCGTCGTTTCCAGAAAGTGTTCGTTGCGGAACCGACAGTTGAAGATACCATTGCGATTTTGCGTGGTCTGAAAGAGCGTTATGAACTGCACCACCACGTGCAGATCACTGACCCGGCGATTGTAGCGGCGGCTACGCTGTCTCACCGTTATATCGCCGACCGACAGCTGCCGGATAAAGCTATCGACTTGATCGATGAAGCTGCGTCCAGCATCCGCATGCAGATTGACTCAAAACCGGAAGAGCTGGACAGACTCGATCGACGCATCATTCAACTCAAGCTGGAACAGCAGGCGTTGAAGAAAGAGTCTGACGAAGCCAGCATTAAGCGGTTGGATATGCTGAATGAGGAACTGGCGGATAAAGAACGTCAATATTCAGTCCTAGAAGAAGAGTGGAAGGCTGAAAAAGCGTCGCTCTCTGGTACCCAGACGATTAAGGCCGAGCTGGAACAGGCTAAAATCGCGATTGAGCAGGCGCGTCGCGTCGGCGATCTGGCGCGGATGTCCGAGCTGCAGTACGGTAAGATCCCGGAACTGGAAAAGCAGCTGGCGGCGGCAACGCAGTCTGAAGGCAAGACCATGCGTCTGCTGCGTAATAAAGTCACGGATGCGGAAATCGCGGAAGTGCTGGCTCGTTGGACGGGGATTCCGGTTGCGAGAATGCTCGAAGGCGAACGTGAGAAGCTGCTGCGTATGGAGCAGGAGCTGCATAGCCGCGTTATTGGTCAGAACGAAGCGGTTGAAGCGGTATCGAACGCGATCCGCCGTAGTCGTGCCGGGTTATCCGATCCTAACCGTCCGATTGGCTCGTTCCTGTTCCTTGGCCCTACCGGGGTAGGTAAGACAGAACTCTGTAAAGCGCTGGCTAACTTTATGTTTGATAGCGACGATGCGATGGTACGTATCGACATGTCAGAGTTTATGGAGAAACATTCCGTTTCACGTCTGGTTGGGGCACCTCCGGGATACGTCGGTTATGAAGAAGGCGGTTATCTCACTGAGGCGGTCCGCCGTCGCCCTTATTCCGTCATCCTGCTGGATGAAGTGGAAAAAGCGCATCCGGATGTCTTTAACATTCTGCTGCAGGTACTGGACGATGGACGTTTAACTGACGGGCAGGGGAGAACGGTCGACTTCCGCAATACGGTGGTCATCATGACCTCCAACCTCGGTTCGGATCTCATTCAGGAACGTTTTGGTGCGCTGGATTATAGTCACATGAAAGATCTGGTGCTGGGCGTGGTTAGTCAAAGCTTCCGCCCGGAATTTATCAACCGTATTGATGAAGTGGTTGTCTTCCACCCGTTAGGTGAAAAACATATTGCTTCTATTGCGCAGATTCAGCTGCAGCGGTTGTATAAACGACTGGAGGAGCGCGGCTACGAAGTCCACCTCTCTGATGAGGCGCTGAAGCTGCTTAGCGAAAACGGCTACGATCCGGTTTATGGCGCACGTCCTCTAAAACGTGCTATCCAGCAGCAGATCGAAAACCCGCTGGCACAGCAGATTCTTTCCGGTGAGCTGATTCCGGGTAAAGAAGTACGGCTGGTCGTGAAAAATGACCGGATAGTGGCAGTGCAGTAAATCACAAAACAGCAAAAACGGGCCAACTCGGCTCGTTTTTGTTTAAAAACCAGGCAATAATTTAATCTCAGTCGATGTTTTGGCTGAAAATTGAGCGGGTGAGATTTTTTTTTAAAATTCCCCTTGCCACTTCAGAATTACTCCCTATAATGCGCCTCCACTGACACGGAACAACGGCACGCAAGCCGCCGGGTCAGCGGGATTCAGCGATGAATACCGGCAGAGAAAAGCGAAATTAAACGCTTGACTCTGAATGAGGAAAACGTATTATACGGGACCTCGCAACGGTGAGCGAAAGCCGCGTTGCACTGCTCTTTAACAATTTATCAGACAATCTGTGTGGGCACTCAAAGTGACATGGATTCTTAACGTCGCAAGACGAAAAATGAATACCAAGTCTCTGAGTGAACATACGTAATTCATTACGAAGTTTAATTCACGAGCATCAAACTTAAATTGAAGAGTTTGATCATGGCTCAGATTGAACGCTGGCGGCAGGCCTAACACATGCAAGTCGAACGGTAGCACAGAGAGCTTGCTCTCGGGTGACGAGTGGCGGACGGGTGAGTAATGTCTGGGAAACTGCCTGATGGAGGGGGATAACTACTGGAAACGGTAGCTAATACCGCATAACGTCGCAAGACCAAAGAGGGGGACCTTCGGGCCTCTTGCCATCAGATGTGCCCAGATGGGATTAGCTAGTAGGTGGGGTAACGGCTCACCTAGGCGACGATCCCTAGCTGGTCTGAGAGGATGACCAGCCACACTGGAACTGAGACACGGTCCAGACTCCTACGGGAGGCAGCAGTGGGGAATATTGCACAATGGGCGCAAGCCTGATGCAGCCATGCCGCGTGTATGAAGAAGGCCTTCGGGTTGTAAAGTACTTTCAGCGGGGAGGAAGGCGATAAGGTTAATAACCTTGTCGATTGACGTTACCCGCAGAAGAAGCACCGGCTAACTCCGTGCCAGCAGCCGCGGTAATACGGAGGGTGCAAGCGTTAATCGGAATTACTGGGCGTAAAGCGCACGCAGGCGGTCTGTCAAGTCGGATGTGAAATCCCCGGGCTCAACCTGGGAACTGCATTCGAAACTGGCAGGCTGGAGTCTTGTAGAGGGGGGTAGAATTCCAGGTGTAGCGGTGAAATGCGTAGAGATCTGGAGGAATACCGGTGGCGAAGGCGGCCCCCTGGACAAAGACTGACGCTCAGGTGCGAAAGCGTGGGGAGCAAACAGGATTAGATACCCTGGTAGTCCACGCTGTAAACGATGTCGACTTGGAGGTTGTTCCCTTGAGGAGTGGCTTCCGGAGCTAACGCGTTAAGTCGACCGCCTGGGGAGTACGGCCGCAAGGTTAAAACTCAAATGAATTGACGGGGGCCCGCACAAGCGGTGGAGCATGTGGTTTAATTCGATGCAACGCGAAGAACCTTACCTACTCTTGACATCCAGAGAACTTAGCAGAGATGCTTTGGTGCCTTCGGGAACTCTGAGACAGGTGCTGCATGGCTGTCGTCAGCTCGTGTTGTGAAATGTTGGGTTAAGTCCCGCAACGAGCGCAACCCTTATCCTTTGTTGCCAGCGGTCCGGCCGGGAACTCAAAGGAGACTGCCAGTGATAAACTGGAGGAAGGTGGGGATGACGTCAAGTCATCATGGCCCTTACGAGTAGGGCTACACACGTGCTACAATGGCATATACAAAGAGAAGCGACCTCGCGAGAGCAAGCGGACCTCATAAAGTATGTCGTAGTCCGGATTGGAGTCTGCAACTCGACTCCATGAAGTCGGAATCGCTAGTAATCGTGGATCAGAATGCCACGGTGAATACGTTCCCGGGCCTTGTACACACCGCCCGTCACACCATGGGAGTGGGTTGCAAAAGAAGTAGGTAGCTTAACCTTCGGGAGGGCGCTTACCACTTTGTGATTCATGACTGGGGTGAAGTCGTAACAAGGTAACCGTAGGGGAACCTGCGGTTGGATCACCTCCTTACCTTAAAGAACCTGCCTTTGTAGTGCTCACACAGATTGTCTGATAGATGTAAAGAAGCAAGACGGCTGCGAAGTCGCGACACCTCGTGTCCCCTTCGTCTAGCGGTTAGGACTCCGCCCTTTCACGGCGGCAACAGGGGTTCGAATCCCCTAGGGGACGCCACTTGCTGGCTGTGAGTGAAAGGCACAACCAACCGATATCTCAAAACTCATCTTCGGGTGACGTTTGAGATATTTGCTCTTTAAAAATCTGGATCAAGCTGAAAATTGAAACGACACACATGTTATGTGTGTTCGAGTCTCTCAAATTTTCGCGACACGATGATGTTTTACGAAACATCTTCGGGTTGTGAGGTTAAGCGACTAAGCGTACACGGTGGATGCCCTGGCAGTCAGAGGCGATGAAGGACGTGCTAATCTGCGAAAAGCGTCGGTAAGGTGATATGAACCGTTACAGCCGGCGATGTCCGAATGGGGAAACCCAGTGCAATTCGTTGCACTATCGTTTGATGAATACATAGTCAAACGAGGCGAACCGGGGGAACTGAAACATCTAAGTACCCCGAGGAAAAGAAATCAACCGAGATTCCCCCAGTAGCGGCGAGCGAACGGGGAGCAGCCCGGAGTCTGAATCAGCTTGTGTGTTAGTGGAAGCGTCTGGAAAGTCGCAGGGTACAGGGTGATACTCCCGTACACTAAAACGCACAGGCTGTGAACTCGAAGAGTAGGGCGGGACACGTGGTATCCTGTCTGAATATGGGGGGACCATCCTCCAAGGCTAAATACTCCTGACTGACCGATAGTGAACCAGTACCGTGAGGGAAAGGCGAAAAGAACCCCGGCGAGGGGAGTGAAAAAGAACCTGAAACCGTGTACGTACAAGCAGTAGGAGCCCACTTGTTGGGTGACTGCGTACCTTTTGTATAATGGGTCAGCGACTTATATTCTGTAGCAAGGTTAACCGTATAGGGGAGCCGCAGGGAAACCGAGTCTTAACTGGGCGTTAAGTTGCAGGGTATAGACCCGAAACCCGGTGATCTAGCCATGGGCAGGTTGAAGGTTGGGTAACACTAACTGGAGGACCGAACCGACTAATGTTGAAAAATTAGCGGATGACTTGTGGCTGGGGGTGAAAGGCCAATCAAACCGGGAGATAGCTGGTTCTCCCCGAAAGCTATTTAGGTAGCGCCTCGTGAATTCATCTTCGGGGGTAGAGCACTGTTTCGGCTAGGGGGTCATCCCGACTTACCAACCCGATGCAAACTACGAATACCGAAGAATGTTATCACGGGAGACACACGGCGGGTGCTAACGTCCGTCGTGAAGAGGGAAACAACCCAGACCGCCAGCTAAGGTCCCAAAGTCATGGTTAAGTGGGAAACGATGTGGGAAGGCCCAGACAGCCAGGATGTTGGCTTAGAAGCAGCCATCATTTAAAGAAAGCGTAATAGCTCACTGGTCGAGTCGGCCTGCGCGGAAGATGTAACGGGGCTAAACCATGCACCGAAGCTGCGGCAGCGACACTATGTGTTGTTGGGTAGGGGAGCGTTCTGTAAGCCGTTGAAGGTGGCCTGTGAGGGTTGCTGGAGGTATCAGAAGTGCGAATGCTGACATAAGTAACGATAATGCGGGTGAAAAACCCGCACGCCGGAAGACCAAGGGTTCCTGTCCAACGTTAATCGGGGCAGGGTGAGTCGACCCCTAAGGCGAGGCCGAAAGGCGTAGTCGATGGGAAACAGGTTAATATTCCTGTACTTGGTGTTACTGCGAAGGGGGACGGAGAAGGCTATGTTGGCCGGGCGACGGTTGTCCCGGTTTAAGCGTGTAGGTGTGTGTTCCAGGTAAATCCGGTTCACTTTAACACTGAGGCGTGATGACGAGGCACTACGGTGCTGAAGTGACAAATGCCCTGCTTCCAGGAAAAGCCTCTAAGCATCAGGTAACATCAAATCGTACCCCAAACCGACACAGGTGGTCAGGTAGAGAATACCAAGGCGCTTGAGAGAACTCGGGTGAAGGAACTAGGCAAAATGGTGCCGTAACTTCGGGAGAAGGCACGCTGATATGTAGGTGAAGTGATTTACTCATGGAGCTGAAATCAGTCGAAGATACCAGCTGGCTGCAACTGTTTATTAAAAACACAGCACTGTGCAAACACGAAAGTGGACGTATACGGTGTGACGCCTGCCCGGTGCCGGAAGGTTAATTGATGGGGTTATCCGTAAGGAGAAGCTCTTGATCGAAGCCCCGGTAAACGGCGGCCGTAACTATAACGGTCCTAAGGTAGCGAAATTCCTTGTCGGGTAAGTTCCGACCTGCACGAATGGCGTAATGATGGCCAGGCTGTCTCCACCCGAGACTCAGTGAAATTGAACTCGCTGTGAAGATGCAGTGTACCCGCGGCAAGACGGAAAGACCCCGTGAACCTTTACTATAGCTTGACACTGAACACTGGTCCTTGATGTGTAGGATAGGTGGGAGGCTTTGAAGCGTGGACGCCAGTCTGCGTGGAGCCATCCTTGAAATACCACCCTTTAATGGCTGGTGTTCTAACGTGGGCCCCTAATCGGGGTTGCGGACAGTGTCTGGTGGGTAGTTTGACTGGGGCGGTCTCCTCCTAAAGAGTAACGGAGGAGCACGAAGGTCAGCTAATCCTGGTCGGACATCAGGAGGTTAGTGCAATGGCATAAGCTGGCTTGACTGCGAGCGTGACGGCGCGAGCAGGTGCGAAAGCAGGTCATAGTGATCCGGTGGTTCTGAATGGAAGGGCCATCGCTCAACGGATAAAAGGTACTCCGGGGATAACAGGCTGATACCGCCCAAGAGTTCATATCGACGGCGGTGTTTGGCACCTCGATGTCGGCTCATCACATCCTGGGGCTGAAGTAGGTCCCAAGGGTATGGCTGTTCGCCATTTAAAGTGGTACGCGAGCTGGGTTTAGAACGTCGTGAGACAGTTCGGTCCCTATCTGCCGTGGGCGCTGGAGAATTGAGGGGGGCTGCTCCTAGTACGAGAGGACCGGAGTGGACGCATCACTGGTGTTCGGGTTGTCATGCCAATGGCATTGCCCGGTAGCTAAATGCGGAAGAGATAAGTGCTGAAAGCATCTAAGTACGAAACTTGCCCCGAGATGAGTTCTCCCTGACTCCTTGAGAGTCCTGAAGGAACGTTGAAGACGACGACGTTGATAGGCCGGGTGTGTAAGCGCAGCGATGCGTTGAGCTAACCGGTACTAATGAACCGTGAGGCTTAACCTTACAACGCCGAAGATGTTTTGGCGGATTTGAGAGACAACAATTTCAGCATTGATTACAGATTTTCGGGAACGAAAGATTTTACGCTGAGGCAAGGCGGCAAATGAAGTAAAGGAAGGAGCATACTGAGGTATGTGACTGACTTTACGAATGCAGCCAACGCAGCATCGGTGTAAAAGATTCGTTTCTGACAACAGAATTTGCCTGGCGGCGATAGCGCGGTGGTCCCACCTGACCCCATGCCGAACTCAGAAGTGAAACGCCGTAGCGCCGATGGTAGTGTGGGGTCTCCCCATGTGAGAGTAGGGAACTGCCAGGCATCAAACACGTGAAGAGCCCATCCTGACAGATGGGCTTTTTGCGTTTCAGATAAGCAAAATCGTTCTGTCCAGCCATGCATTCCCCTCCTTCCTTGTAATATAAAAGCCTGTTCAGATGCACTTACCCTCATATTTCACTTCATCCCAGCCTGTCCGTCCACGTTAATCTTGAATAGCCACAGTAAGAAATAAAATGTGATATTTATCACATATAAAATGATAACAACTATATAACATTTGGTTCACTAATTAATTTGTCTGAGTGAGTTGGGTCATCCAACACAGCAGATTGCAGTCTTTGCTGGAGCAGAATTACAATGACAGAAAGCAGTATTAGCGAACGTGAATCCCAGGATCACGGTGATACCCGGCGCCGTATATGGGCAATCGTAGGAGCATCGTCAGGGAATTTAGTTGAATGGTTTGATTTCTACGTCTATTCATTTTGCTCACTCTACTTTGCGCACATCTTCTTTCCTTCAGGTAATACCACAACTCAATTATTACAAACTGCTGGGGTATTTGCTGCTGGTTTTCTGATGCGTCCGATCGGAGGCTGGATATTCGGGCGCATTGCTGACCGCCGCGGACGTAAAACCTCTATGCTTATCTCCGTATGCATGATGTGTTTTGGTTCACTGGTGATTGCCTGCCTGCCGGGTTATGCAACGATAGGTACCTGGGCTCCGGCTCTGCTATTGCTGGCTCGTTTATTTCAGGGTCTGTCCGTTGGCGGAGAATACGGTACCAGCGCGACCTATATGAGCGAAGTTGCGGTAGAAGGTAAAAAAGGTTTCTATGCCTCATTTCAGTACGTCACGCTGATTGGCGGCCAACTTCTGGCTGTACTTGTTGTTGTTGCGTTACAACAGATCCTCAGCGATGAGGAGCTGCATGCCTGGGGATGGCGGATCCCCTTCGCTCTCGGCGCAGTATTAGCCATCGTTGCCCTGTGGCTGCGTCGGCAGTTGGATGAAACTTCAAAACAGGAAACTCGCGCATTAAAAGAAGCGGGATCGTTTAAAGGATTATGGCGTAACCGCAAAGCATTCATTATGGTGTTGGGGTTTACGGCCGCCGGCTCATTAAGCTTTTATACCTTTACAACCTATATGCAGAAATATCTGGTCAACACCGCTGGCATGACGGCGGGTACCGCCAGCATGATTATGACCGCGGCTTTATTTGTTTATATGCTGGTTCAGCCACTTTTTGGCGCGCTCTCGGATAAGATTGGCCGCCGGACCTCAATGCTCTGTTTTGGCGTACTTGTTACCGTTTTTACTGTTCCAATTCTCAATGCATTACAGAACGTGAGTTCGCCGTATGCGGCATTTGCTTTAGTGATATGTGCCCTGCTGATAGTGAGCTTTTATACCTCAATTAGCGGAATTCTGAAGGCTGAAATGTTTCCGGCACAGGTACGCGCCCTGGGGGTTGGGCTATCTTATGCGGTGGCGAATGCGCTTTTTGGCGGCTCGGCTGAGTACGTCGCGCTGTCGTTAAAATCGGCAGGAATTGAGCACGCTTTTTACTGGTACGTGACCGTAATGGGAGCAATCGCATTCCTGGTGTCCCTAACGCTACATCGTAAAGGTAAGGGTCTACGTTTGTAGGCTTACTGATGTGCCAGCTGCCATACCGCATAGCCGGTAGTGGCACCTGCCACATCCCATGCGAAGTCCTTCCAGCTCCAGCCGCTCCCGGACGGGCGGCTGTCCCATAGCTCCTTCGATGCCCCTAAACTCACGGAAAACATAAAGCCAATGGCGGCACTACGGTCGCGGCTATAGCCCTGATGCTGGGCGTATTCGTTGCCTGCGGCAGAGAGCATGGCTGAAGCGAGGAAGTGTTGGGCTTTATCCTGGCCACTCCATGCATCATTAGCCATATGGCTGCAGCCGGTCAGTAATAATAGTGGGGCGATAAGCATGATGATGCGCATACTAATTCCAGAAAAAAGCCCCGCTGAGCGGGGCGGGAATTCAGAGAATACGGCTGATAAGGCGATCGATTCGAATACGTCGCAGGCGCCTGATCAGTTTGCGTACTTTTATCGGGTAATCGGCAATACTCTGTAGATCGCGATAGTGCTGAACGATCGTAGTATGTTTGCGGATGAGATTGAGCTCTTTTTCGCGCATTGCGCCAAGCTGATGTTTCGGGTCGTGGATAAGAATCGCGTTCTCCAAATCCAGTCGCCATGCGCGCGGGTTCAGGTTATTGCCGGTCAGCAGCATCCATTCGTCATCAACCCACATGCCTTTCAGGTGGTAGCTGTTATCGTCATCCTTCCATAAACGGACAATTAGCTGATCGGTGTTGACATAATACTGCAGCCGGCTCAGAAAACGCCGCAGATTGATTTCATAAAGGTAGGGCAGCGCGCCGATAATTTTAAACGGCTGATCTTCCGGAATATAGAAATCATTAGCGGTTTTATCACCAACGATAATTTCAACTTTCTTCCCGCTGCGTAGCAGCTGAATGATATTACGGACCAGCAGAGCGGGCAGGTTGAAATAAGGGGTGCAGATAGTCAGCTTGTGCTCAGCGCAGGGCATCAGATGGAAAATGGTTTTATTCAGCAGGCTGGTCTTCCCCAGACCAACTAAAGGGGTAACCGACAGCTGCTCTTCATCAGCATTGCCGAGAAAATGATAGCCGCTATCGCGGAGCTCCTGGCGATACTGACGGATGTCATTTTTAATTTCCGGACTTTTTGGCCGATCGGCCCTGTCAAGACGGTTAACTCCACGCCCTTGCACCAGGTTATTCTCAACCCAGTCGAACATCACATCGGCCATTTTACCGTTGCGAATGCACTGGTAGCGGTCATAACGATATTTATCGTGCTGATGCAGGTAAACGTCATTCAGACTGGCGCCGCTGTAGAGCACGCTGTCATCAATGATAAAGCCTTTGAAATGGAGAACGCCGAGCGCTTCCCGGGTATTGACCGGAACGCCATAAACCGGGATGTCGACACCGGGGTTTTCCTGAGCCATGCGGCAGTACCAGTCGGCATTGGTGTTTGACGCCGCGGCGCCAATACGTCCGCGCTGGGCGCGATGCCAGTCGACCAGCACCTGCACATCTAATTCTGGACGCTGACGCTTAGCGTCGTATAGCGCCTGCAAAATTCCTTTGCCGCCATCATCCTGTTCCAGATAAAGCGCAATGATGCAAATACGCTGGGTGGCTTGAGCTATCCTGGCCAGTAACGCTTGCCGAAAATCTGCCGGCGCGTAAAAGAACTCGATATCATCAACTGACTGAGAAAGCTTAGGGAGTTGGGCAAGGTGTTGTTGATGTTTATTGCGTTTAAATTTTGACAACATCACAGTGCGTTTCTTCTCTGTTTATTGAAGGGTCTTCTGTACCATGCAGACGACGTAAGCGGGCAATAATACCATTACTGCCCGTTAAAGTAGTCAACAATTGCGGCCAGCCGTTTGTAATTGCTCATGTACAAGCTGTAGAGACAAACTGACAATCCCATCTTCAAGCTGAATATCAACCGAGAATCCTAGCTTTCTGGCAAGGCCGATCATGCCTTTATTATTCGGCATGGTAATGCCATTCAGCCGCTGCAGGCCGTGGTTTTGCGTATAGGCAATCAGCTTTTCCAGAAGCTTGCGGCCTAAACCCATACCTTTCAGGTCGGAGCGCACCAGGACGGCAAACTCGGCATCGATATTATCAGGGTCGGAGATCGCCCGCGTCACGCCGAGGATCTCATTCCCTTCGGCCGTGGTGCGTACAGCAACAAAGGCCATTTCTCGATCGTAGTCGATCTGCGTCATATTGGCTAAATCATCATGGGTAAATTCGTTGATTTCGCTGAAGTAACGATAGTAGAGATCCTCCTTTGTGACCTGAGCGATAAAGGCCATCAGCTGCGGCTCATCTTCCGGGAGTATGGGACGGAAAAGGCAGCGTTCGCCATTCTTCATCACCACCCACTCCTCCTGTTGTTGTGGATAAGGGCGTATGGCGAGGCGGCTTTCGCTGTCGCCGGTGAAGGGGGCGAGCGTTAATGTTACGTCAAGCGCGGTGAACTCGTGGCCGGAAGCCAGAAGAGGGTGAATATCCAGGCGCTGTATTTCCGGGCAGTCGACGATCAAATTCGATACCTGTACCAACAGCTGGCTCAGGCCGGGAATATCCAGAGGGCGCAACGCGCTGCGGCCGCGCACTTTTTTACTTTTGACGGCCTGGATAACCAGGTAGCGCGCAAGGTTCATATTCAGCGGCGGGAGCGCGACGGCGGCCTGATCCTCAGCCCGCCATTCGACGCCGCCTTCTCCCAGCATGATCAGCGGCCCAAAAACCGGATCGTGCTCAACGACAACCCGCAGTTCCTGCGCCCCGGCGCGATTAGCCATGCTTTGCACCAGCAGTCCGTGAATACGCGCCTGAGGCCAGGTCATTTTGACGCGATCGATAATCGCGTCCGCAGCCTGCTGTACCTCGGTAGCCGTACGCAGATAAAGCATAACCCCCTGAACTTCTGACTTATGCGGAATATCAGGCGAGCGCAGCTTCAGAGCGACGGGGTAGCCAATCTGCTCGGCAATATGTACAGCTTCGGCGCTATCGGCGGCAATCCACGTCGGCAGGGTATGAATACCGTAAGCGCGCAGAACAGGGCTCACTTCATGGGTATCCAGCGACGTTGCGCCTTCATTCATTGCGCGTTGCAGCAGGCTGTGCGCTTCGGCAGTGTTAGTGGTTAACGAATCTGACAGGACCGGGGTTTCCCTGAGCTGTTTCTGGTTACGCCGGTACTCCACCATGTGCATAAAAGCGGTAATGGTTCCTTCAGGCGTTCGATAGGTCGGCAGCCCCGCATCGCTAAACAGGCGCCGCGCTTCTTGTGAAGAGAACTCACCGCACCAGTTGGTGAGAACCGTAACGTATTTGCCGCGCGGATGGCGCTTCAGGGCGTCAATCAGCGCCAGCGCGCTTTCTGTCCCCGGCGCGGCAGCGCTGGGGGAATGGATCACCAGCAGCGCATCGTAGTCATGGCTATCCAGCAGTACGTTCAGCGCTTTGAGGTAATGTTCGCTGCTGGCGTCATCGCGGAGATCCAGCGGGTTGGTGATATCGATGGTTTCCGGTAATGCCTGACGGAGAGCGCTGCTGGTCTCTTCGCTGAGTGCGGCGAGTTTGCCGTTACGCAGCCAAAGTTCATCCAGCGCCAGTGCTGCCGGAGCGGCACCGTTGCTGATAATCATCAGTTTCTCGCCGCGCAGCGGGCGCATGTGGCTAAGGGTTTCGACCGCAGAGAACAGCTCGTGCGTATCCTGTACCCGCAATAAGCCTGCGCGCTGAATAGCGGCGTCCCACGCCGGATCCATACCGGAATTGACGTGCAGGAGTTTCTGCGCAGCCGGACTGCGTCCGCTTTTAATCACCAGGATCGGCTTATTACGCGATGCGCTACGGGCCGCCGAGACAAAGCGGCGGGCATCACTGAGGTGTTCGAGATAGAGCAAAATAGCGCTGGTTTTACTGTCGCGAGCGAGGAAGTCAAGCAGGTCATCAACGTCAATGTCCAGGCTATCGCCCAGCGCAATAAAGTAAGAAAACCCCATTTCACGCTGCTGAGCCCAGTCCAGGATGGTATTGGAGACCGCCGCCGATTGCGAAATAAACGCCAGTTTACCTCGATGAATAGGCACCGGCGAAAAGCTGGCGTTAAGACCCTGCCACGGCGCAAGCAGGCCCAGACTATTTGGGCCGAGCAGCCGCATCTGATAGCGGGCGGCACATTCCAGCAGAGCGGGATACTGTTCGGGTATAGAAGAAAGGATGATGCAGGTTTTGCACCCTTTTTGCCCCAGCGCTTCCAGCAGCTCAAGGTTTCTGCGGGCGTTGGTGCAAAGCACGGCGAGATCGGGCGTGAAGGGCAGGCTATCGACGTCAGGCCAGGCCAGTACGCCCTGAACCGCTTTCCACGCTGGCGTAACGGGGAGGACGGGGCCGTTAAACCCGCCAGCCAGCAAGTTGCGCATCATCAGATAACCGGCGCGCTGTGGTTTCATTGACGCGCCAATAACGGCGATCGACTTTGGCCGCAGCAATGCTTCCAGGCCTCGTTGGCTCATACCGGTCTCCTTTGATCCCCAGTGACCGAATGATTTTAAACGTTTTCTCTCAGTTGTGCTGTGATACTGCCCTTATGCTGGGTTTTTCCTGCCAGGTAGCGCGTTCTGAATAGGCTGAAGTGATTGCCAAGAGCCGCGGCCGCGGTTTTATCCCCCGCGAGATCCAGCAGCGCAATCGCGACTTCGGCGGTACAGTATTGACCCTCTGCGTGTGCTTCCCGCAGGTGATAAGCGGAGATGCGCGACAAATCGACGGAAATCATCGGCAGCGCGTCAAGCCAGGGGCTTTTGCGGAACATTTTTCGCGCTTCGGGCCAGGTGCCGTCGAGCATGATAAACAGCGGTGGTTTACCCGGGAGCGGGGAATCAAGAACCTGACGCTCTGCGTCGGCATAAGACGCAGGAAAAACCACCATCGGCTGATATTGCGGGTCGGCGACTAAATCCAGCAGCGCCTGCGGCGGTTCGGTTCGTGACCACTGAAAGGCTTCGGTATCCGGCAGGGTATCGGCAATCAGGCGTCCAGTATTGCTGGGCTTCATTGGCTCGGTATCGAACATCACCAGGCAAAAACGGCTGGTAGCAGCAACCGGGTTGAGGGTGGCGCAGAGGCACTGTTTCAACGGCAGCAAGCAGCGCTGGCAGCGGTGGATACGGTTGCCGCGAGCAAGAAAAGGCCGGGTGGCGCGCGCGAGGCGTTCGGCTCGAAGGCGGAGGACGGCGTTATCAGTCATGATGATCGCTAAGAAAAAACGCCATTGTCGCAGAGGAGAAAACGGGGCACAAGTCGTGCCCCGTGAGGTTTACTGCTGGCCTGCTTCGTTTAGCCAGCTATCGAAAGGCGCTTTGGGGACGGCGCCATTGAGCATGTCGATAACTTCGCCATTTTTAAACATCATAATGGTCGGGATGCTGCGAATGCGGAAGCGAGCGCTCAGTTCGCGTTCCATTTCGGTATTCACTTTCACGAAACGCATTTCGCCGCTGCGTTCTTCAGCCACGTCTTCAAAGATTGGCGCAAAGTTACGGCAGGGGCCGCACCAAGGCGCCCAGAAATCAACAACAACGGGCAGATCGTCCTTCAGCAGTTTATCCAGCGTTGCCCCGGTCGCGTTGATCACATCGCCATCAAAAAGATCGTGACCGCAGCGCCCGCATTTCGCGCCATCGGCGCTACGATCGTCGGGGATGCGGTTCAGAGCCTGACAACTGGCACAAACGGTATTCATAACTAACCTCTGGTTATGGGTTGCAGCGCGGCACGTGGCCGATTTGTTTCTGTAATGTTACATATTATCGATGCACAGCTAATAAAGGACAATGAGTTTTATTCAATGAATACGATAGACTCAGGCTTTTAAATGAAATAATGGCTAACTGGTGACACATCGGGTAATCTGCGCGCTTCGCGCAGCGCAGGTGGAGAAAATGAATGAGCGACGACGAACTGAAAAATAAAAGCGGCAAGGTCAAAGTGATGTATGTCCGCAGTGATGATGATTCTGACCGACGTACCCATAACCCGCGTACCGGGAAGGGCGGGGGACGTCCAGGAAAGTCTCGTGTTGACGGTCGTAACCGCCCTGCGCGCGATGAAAAAGAGAGCCGCGGTGGCGATCGGAAACGTGACGATCGCAAGCGTGAAGGCTTTGGCGGTGAGGGTTCCTCTCCGTGGCGTACCGTATCCCGCGCGCCGGGTGATGAGGCGCCGGTGAAAGCGGATCACGGCGGGATCAGCGGAAAAAGCTTTATCGATCCTGAAGTGTTGCGTCGCCAGCGCGCGGAAGAAACCCGCGTCTATGGTGAAAACGCTTGCCAGGCGCTCTTCCAGAGCCGTCCGGACGCTATCGTTCGCGCCTGGTTTATTCAGAGCGTGACCCCGCGCTTCAAAGAAGCTCTGCGCTGGATGGCGGCGAATCGTAAAGCCTATCACGTGGTCGATGAAGCAGAGCTGGCGAAAGCGTCCGGCACTGAACACCATGGCGGGGTTTGCTTCCTGATTAAAAAGCGCCATGGCACTTCCGTTGAGCAGTGGGTAGCTAAAGCCGACGCTGAAGATTGTGTCCTGGCGCTGGAAGATGTCGGTAACCCGCATAACCTCGGCGCGATTATGCGCAGCTGCGCGCACTTTGGCGTCAAGGGCGTGATTGTGCAGGATGCCGGCGTTATGGAGTCCGGCGCCGCGATTCGTACTGCGGAAGGCGGCGCGGAGCACGTTGAACCGATTACGGGCGACAGCTTCATCGACACGCTTGAGCGCTTCCGTAAAGCGGGCTACGCGATTGTTTCTACTTCCAGCCATAACGGGACTCCGCTGTTTAAAGCTGAGCTGCCGAAGAAAATGGTACTGGTGTTAGGCCAGGAGAGTGACGGTCTTTCCGACGCCGCTATTTCCAGCGCCGATCTGAACATCGCGATTGAAGGCACCGGCAACGTTGAAAGCCTGAACGTGTCCGTAGCAACCGGCGTGCTGCTGGCTGAATGGTGGCGTCAAAACAAGGCGTAACACCTTGTTTCAGAGTCAAAATGCCAGCGTGATGCTGGCATTTTCATTTTCAGAGCTATTCGCTTTCAGCCGGCAGCTTGGGGACCCAGTCAATCGGCGCTTCGCCGCGTTCGGCCAGCCACTGATTCGCCTGCACGAAATGATTACTGCCAAAGAACCCCCGGTGGGCGGAGAGCGGCGACGGGTGCGGGGCTTTGAGCACGCAGTGGCGTTGGCGATCGATTATCGCGCCTTTCTTCTGCGCATGCGAACCCCATAGCAGAAATACCACGCCTTCCCGATGCTGGTTAATCAATGAAATCACTTTATCGGTAAAGGTTTCCCATCCGAGGCTAGCGTGCGAGTGCGCTTGCCCGGCACGAACCGTTAATACGGTATTGAGCAGCAAAACTCCCTGACGTGCCCAGCTTTCGAGATAGCCGTGAGTCGGGCGCTGAAAGCCCGGTATTGTCCCTTCCAGCTCCTTGTACATATTCAGCAGCGACGGCGGTATCTGAATACCTGGCAGAACCGAGAAGGCCAGTCCGTGCGCCTGTCCGGGTCCATGATAGGGATCCTGGCCGAGAATCACCACTTTGACGTCGCTTAGCTCGGTATAACGAAACGCGTTAAAGACATCTTTTTGCGGGGGATAGATAGTGACTCCCGACTGGCGTTCTTCAGCTACGATTTTAAGGGTATTAACAAAATAGGGTTGCTGCTTCTCTTCTGCCAGCACGTCATGCCAGGTTAATGAGGTGGTCATTTTGCTCTCCTGCAAAGTGTCATCGACATAGCTTAACTGCATCTTTCAACATCACAAAATTTGCTCCGCGCGATTGGCGCTCCCCATGCAAAAAAAATTGAAAATTTACAAATTTATTTGGTGTTTGGCACGGCGTAACTTGATGTAAAACAATAATATCCATCTATGACCACTTTTGTGATGTGGTTTTTGTTGATTTAAATCAAAGAATGCCGGGTGCCCGGCTGATATATATACACTCATAGAACAATGGTTTTACCAATTGGCCGCGAAGGCCAATAATCGAACAAACCCTGCCTGGGAGGCAAAAAATGATTACTGGTATCCAAATTACTAAAGCTGCAAACGACGACCTGCTGAACTCTTTCTGGTTGCTGGATAGCGAAAAAGGCGAAGCCCGCTGCCTGTGCGCAAAGGCCGGTTTTGCTGAAGATGATGTGGTTGCTGTGAGCAATCTGGGCGAGATCGAATACCGTGAAATTCCGGTAGACGTGAAGCCTGAAGTCCGCGTTGAAGGCGGTCAGCATCTGAATGTTAACGTGCTGCGTCGCGAAACTCTGCTGGACGCGGTTGAAAATCCGGAAAAATACCCGCAGCTGACCATTCGCGTGTCTGGCTATGCGGTACGCTTTAACTCTCTGACTCCGGAACAGCAGCGCGACGTTATTGCACGTACTTTCACTGAAAGTCTGTAAGCGTTAGCAAAAACCCCCGGTTCAATCGAGCCGGGGGTTTTTTATTATCTCAGGCTAGCGCTCCTGCCTTACCAACAGCGTGGTGAGGGTGAACGACAATACGATGGCGATCGCCACGCCCGACAGCGCAAAGATAAAGTAGGGGCCGATGTAAGCCGGCAGGCTAAAAATGCTCGACAGAATGTAGCCATACAGCCGAACGCCGAAGAAAGCGATAAAGGCTGAGGCCAGCGAGCTGGCAACAGTGGCCGCGACGAACGCTTTTTTATAGCGCGTTAAGACGCCAAACAGCGCGGGCTCGGTGATCCCTAGCAGCGCGGAAATTGCCGCAGACAGCGTAACCGTGCGCTGCTGGCGGTTTTTACTCACGCGCCAGATAGCAAAGGTCGCGCCCGCTATCGACATGTTGGCCATAAACATCATCGGCATCAGCATGTCGTAACCGCGATCGCTGAAGTTTTGCAGGGCAATGGGCGTCATGGCGTGATGCATCCCGGTCAGGATCGCGACCGGGCGGATAGCACCCACCACCAGTCCGGCAAAACTCGCGGAGATGCCGAACAGACCTTCAATAAACCACGCCAGCGCTTTGCCAAGCCAAATGCCAACCGGACCAATAATCACCAGCGCCGCCAGCGCGCCGATAAACAGCGCCAGCGTCGGCGTGAAAACGGTTTTCAGCACCTCGGGCATAATGCGATCGACCCAGGCATAGATATATTTCAGCGCCAGCACGGAGAAAATAACCGGGATTACGCTGGAGGCGTAGTTGAATACGGGGATCGGGACGGCGTTTAGAAGCCACAGCGCGGAAACCGCTCCATCATGATGGGCCGCCAGCGCCTTCGCGGCGTCAATCAGCGTCGGGTACATCAGGCAGGCGGCAACGGCGACGGCCAGATACTCGTTGGTCTTAAAAATCTTTGCCGCCGAGACGGCAAGGAAAAAGGGCAGGAAATAGAATACGCCGCTGGCGATAAGGTCGATTATCATCACGGTATCGCTATTTTGCGGTACCGCTTTCAGCGCGATCAGTCCGGCCAGCAGGCCTTTTATCATCCCGGCTCCGGCAATGGCCGGCACGATCGGGCCAAAAACACCCGATACGGTATCCATAAACAGCGATACCAGCCCCTTACGCTGGTGGGGTTTTTCCGCAGCCTCTTCGCCGACGGGACCTAATACCGCGAGCAGGCGTTCATACCAGCTACTGACTTTCGGCCCGATGATGATTTGGAACTGATCGCTCTGCAGCTGCGCGCCGAGCACGCCGGGTAGTTTCTTAATCTCTTCTTTTTCTACTTTGTTATCATCAATTAAATCAAAGCGTAATCGGGTCATACAGTGCCAGACGTTATTAATATTTTCTTTTCCGCCAATCAGAAAAATAATTCTGCTGATTGCATCTTGCGTCTCCATACCGGCTCCTGGATTAATGTGTGGTGCTGCTTGCGTCGTGAAATGGTAAATAAGCCAAACTATAAAAACAAACCAATAAAATATGATTTCAGTCACAAATTGCATTGGTTATGGTGGTTGTTGGCGGTTTATGTCTAAATTGGTACGGTTTTTAATGAAATTAAATTCGTTTTTCGGACCAAAATTTTATTAAATAAAAAGGTTTACCTTGTCTAATAAATAGGGCGAAGATAATTGGCATCATCTTTTATTATTTTGCCGCAGGGAGCCTTGCCGTGAACGCTATGCTAATTACTGATATTGAGTGTTTTATCACCCGCCCCGATCGTCATAACCTGGTCACGGTACGCGTTACCACCGACAAAGGCACCGTGGGCCACGGCTGCGCGACTTTCCAACAGCGTCCGCTGGCGGTCAAAACGATGGTTGATGAATATCTTCAGCCGCTGCTGCTTGGTCGCGATGCCAACAATATCGAAGACCTCTGGCAGATGATGAACGTCAACGCTTACTGGCGAAACGGGCCGGTAATGAATAACGCGATCGCCGGCGTTGATATGGCGCTATGGGATATCAAAGCCCAGTTGGCGGGAATGCCGCTGTATCAGCTCTTTGGTGGCAAATCGCGTGACGCTATTCCGGCGTATACCCATGCCAGCGGCGAGACGCCGGAAGCGCTGTTTATCGCCGTTGAACGTCTGCTGGAAGAGGGCTATCGCCATATCCGCTGCCAGCTCGGTTTTTACGGCGGAACGGCGCAGGAGATGCACACGCCGGAAAACCCGACGCCGGGAGCTTATTACGATCAGGATGAGTACATCAGGAATACGGTAGAGATGTTCCGGCTGCTGCGAGCGCGCTACGGACACCGTTTCCATATCCTCCATGACGTCCACGAAAGGCTCTTCCCGCAGCAGGCGCTGCAGTTGGCGAAGCAGCTCGAGCCCTATCAGCCGTGGTTTATTGAGGATATTTTAGCGCCGCAGCAGAGCGCATGGCTGGCGCAGATCCGCCAGCAAAGCGCGATCCCGCTCGCAATGGGGGAGCTGTTTAATAATCCGGCTGAATGGCATGACCTGATTGTTAAGCGACAGATCGATTTTATTCGCTGCCACGTTTCCCAGATTGGCGGGATTACGCCGGCCCTGAAGCTGGCGGTTCTCTGTCAGGCCTTCGGCGTGCGCGTGGCGTGGCACGGGCCAGGCGATATGACGCCTATTGGGGTTGCGGTCAATACCCACCTGAATATCTACCTCAGCAATGCCGCAATCCAGGAGTTTATACCGCGTTCTGGCGCGACCGATACGGTATTCCCCGGCGCGCCGGTTGTCAAAAACGGGTTTATCTATCCCCCTAAGGCGGCGGGGATTGGCGTCGGCTTTAATCAGCAGATGGCGCAGGCATATCCGGTGGTCTATCGTCCGCATGAATGGACGCAGAGCCGCCTGCCTGACGGCACGATCCATACGCCATAGCTAGTCCGAGGGCGCCTGGCGGAAGATTAAGTTGTCGCGGTTATGCGGAATAACGTAGGTACAGGAGTAGTTGATATCGATGATATCGCTGATTTCATACACCTGCCCGCCGTTGAGAATCCCCCGATTGTTAATATGCATGGCCGGGATACCCTTTTTACAACCCAGCAGGGCAGCCTGCTCCCGGCTGACGCTCACCGCCTGATAGGTGGTGAGTAAATGTGAAATTTGATAGCCCTTGGCCAGCACATACTGCTGCAGGGATTTCTCAATAACCTCCCGGCTAAGATCGGCAAAGGCGGCGGCCGGCATACGCGATATCTCAATCTGCAGCGCCACGTTATCGACGAAGCGCAGGCGGCAAAATTGCCAGATAAAATCCTCATCCGTAATACCGAAAATCTGCTGCTCCTCGCGGTCGGGGCGCTTTTTATGCAGGCTGATTGTCCGATAGCACATCCGATCGAAGCGCTTTTCGGTGATGGAGTTATAGACCAGCGGATTGTTGCTCATCCGCTCGTTTATCCAGATCCCCGAGCCCTGCACGATGCGTATGACGCCGATGTCGGCGAGTTTTTCCAGCGCCTGGCGGATAGTAAACCGCGAGACGCCATACTCCTCCGCCAGCCGACGTTCAGGCGGGAGCTTGCGGGGGCCGGGGTCATTGTGCTGGTAGATTTTGCTGAGTAGATCCTGGGTGACGAAATCTTTTTTTTTCATAATGATGACTTCCTGACTCACCGGCCCAAAGGAGCGCGCCCGATACCACTCCCCGCGGCGCTGTTTCCGCAGGCGTAAATGCAAAAACGCCGGAATATCCCGGCGCTCTTTTACTCTTAGCTCGACTGCTGCGGCGTATCGCTGCCGCTCGGCTTACGACGCTTGCCGACATTTTTAGCATCGCGATGGCGTTTTTTCACGCGCGGTTTCTCTTTTTCTTTCTCTTTTTTCTCTGCACGCTTGGCTAAAACCTTCTTGGAAGGTTTACCGGTTTGCTTCTCGCTGGGGGCGCGAGTGGTCGGGCGCAGTTCATCGATGACGCGGGCTTTTAACGGCTCTTCAATATAGCGACCAATTTTACCCAGCAGCAGATGGTCGTGGGCTTCAACCAGAGAAATGGCGGTTCCTTTTTTACCCGCGCGCCCGGTACGACCGATACGGTGCAGGTAGATATCCGCCGTGCGCGGCAAGTCGAAATTGAAAACGTGACTCACATCGGCAATATCAATACCGCGGGCGGCAACGTCGGTAGCGATTAATACATTAATACGGCCATCGGTGAGACGGCTAATCGCTTCATTACGTTTCGCCTGCACCATCTCGCCTTCCAGCCAGCAGGTGTTGATACCCGCTTCACGCAGCCAGCCTGCCAGTTCATGCACGCGCTCGCGCTTACGTACGAAGACGATAGAACGCGTCGCTTCCGGCTGCTTCAGAAGATGCACGAGGAGGGCGGTTTTATGCTTGATGTCATCCGCGCGGTAATACCACTGATGGATCTTTTTACGTTCGCGAGTGGAAGGCGTCGCCGAAACTTCCGCCGGCTCTTCCAGCAGACGCTCGGCAAAATCTTTAATGGCGTCGCCTTCGAGGGTTGCGGAGAACAGCATGGTCTGCTTACGCCAGCGGGTTTCGCCGGCGATATGTTCGATATCCTGCGCGAAGCCCATGTCCAGCATGCGGTCAGCTTCATCAAGGATCAGCGTTTCAACGGCGCGGCAATCAAAGTTTTCTTCTTTAATATATTGCAGCAGGCGACCGGTGGTGGCGACCACGATATCCTGGTTCTCGCTGAACACTTCGGCATGGTTCATATAGGCGACACCGCCGGTGATCGTGGCGATATCCAGATGAGTGTGTTTTGCCAGTTCACGCGCATGGTCGGCAACCTGCATCGCCAGTTCGCGAGTAGGGGTCAGGATAAGGATACGCGGCGGACCAGACTTCTTGCGCGGAAAATCGAGCAGATGCTGCAACGCTGGCAGGAGATACGCCGCCGTTTTACCGGTGCCGGTCGGGGCTGAACCGAGAATATCACGGCCATCAAGCGCAGGCGGAATAGCGGCGGCCTGAATGGCTGTCGGGCGTGTGAAACCTTTATCCTGGAGGGCGTCCAGCAGGTTTTCGTCGAGTTCAAGTTCGGAAAAAGTCGTTACAGTCATGATCTACCTCTGAGTGGACCGCCGATTATAGACGTTACGGACGCAATGTTCATCTGTTTGTAAGGCTATCTGTTCTCCGGTATTGTGCATAGCCTTAAGCTCAGGAGTTTTTTGCCCGCAAGGTTATCGAGGATGTCCCAGTCGAAGTTCGCGCTGCCGCGCAATGGTTTTACGTTTAAGCAGTTTTTTGTCGCCCACGATCGCTGTGCGATGAAAGTGGGTACCGACGGTATTTTACTTGGCGCATGGGCGCCGATCGCTCAGGTTAAACGCGTGCTGGATATCGGCGCCGGCAGTGGTCTGTTAGCGCTGATGCTCGCGCAGCGAACTGGGGAGACGGTGATCGTTGATGCCGTGGAGCTGGATGAAGAGGCGGCAGCGCAGGCGCAAGAAAACGCTGAGGATTCTCCATGGGCCGGGCGTCTGCACATTCATCAGGCGGATATTCAGCAATGGCAGCCGCCGCAAACCCGGCGCTATGAGCTGATTGTCAGCAATCCTCCCTTTTTTGCCGACGGCGTACCTTGCGCAACCTCGCAGCGCGAGCAGGCTCGTTATACTTCCTCACTCGATCATTCGACATTATTAACCTGCGCCGCCGAGTTGATTACGGAGGAGGGATTTTTCTGCGTCGTGCTTCCGGTCGACATTGGCAACGCCTTTGTGCAACGGGCGCAGAATATGGGCTGGCATCTGCGTCTACGTACCGATGTAGCGGAAACGGAAATGCGTCCGCCGCATCGGGTTCTGTTGGCTTTTTCTCCAACGGCGGGAGACGAGTGCTTTAGCGACAGATTGATTATCCGTGGGCCGGAGCAGCAGTATTCCGAAGGTTTTACCGCTTTGACCCAGGATTTTTATCTTTTTATGTAAGCCAGCGGCGAGAGCACAGATGGCCCGCTATCCGGCAGCTGTTCCGGATAGTCGAGTGTATAGTGCAGCCCTCGGCTCTCTTTACGTAGCATGGCGCAGCGCACAATCAGCTCGGCAACCTGCACCAGGTTACGCAGCTCCAGTAAATTATTGGAGACGCGAAAGCGGGCGTAGTATTCGTCCAGCTCCTGCTGCAGCATATTAATGCGGCGCAGGGCGCGCTCGAGGCGGCGGGTGGTGCGCACGATGCCGACATAATCCCACATCAGCAAACGCAGCTCATGCCAGTTGTGCTGAATCACGACCAGTTCATCCGGTATTTCGACCTGACTTTCGTCCCACGATGGCAGTTTGTTGACCGCCTGCGCGAAAGGCATGCGCTTGACAATATCCTCGGCGGCGGACCATCCGTAGACAAGGCACTCAAGCAGCGAGTTTGATGCCATGCGGTTCGCGCCGTGTAATCCGGTATAGCTCACTTCGCCGATGGCATACAGTCCATCCACATCTGTACGCCCATTATCATCAACCATGACGCCGCCGCAGGTGTAGTGCGCTGCAGGCACGACGGGCACCGGCTCTTTGGTCAGATCGATGCCCAACCCCAGTAGCTTCTCGTAGATCATCGGGAAGTGGTGGCGAATAAATTCTGCGGGTTTATGGCTGATATCAAGATACATGCAGTCAGCGCCCAGGCGCTTCATCTCATGATCGATGGCTCTGGCGACGATATCGCGCGGGGCCAGCTCGCCGCGTTCGTCAAAGTCCGGCATAAACCGCGTGCCGTCCGGGCGTTTCAATAGGGCGCCCTCGCCGCGCAGCGCTTCCGTCAGCAGGAAGTTGCGCGCTTGCGGATGGTACAGCGCGGTTGGGTGAAACTGATTAAATTCGAGATTGGCGACCCGACAGCCGGCACGCCAGGCCATCGCGATACCATCGCCGGAAGAGACGTCAGGATTCGTTGTATACTGGTAAACTTTCGCCGCGCCGCCGGTTGCCAGCACGACGGCTTTTGCGCTACAGGTTTCAACCGCTTCTTTATTACGATTCCAGATCCACGCGCCCACCACGCGGCGCGTTCCGGGCAGACCGATTTTATCGGAGATAATCAGGTCAACGGCGTTGCTGCGCTCTAGCACGCGGATGTTGGGGTGGGCCAGCGCCTGGCTCACCAGGGTGGTTTCAACGGCTTTACCGGTCGCATCGGCGGCATGGAGGATTCTGCGGTGACTGTGCCCCCCCTCGCGGGTCAGATGGTAGCTCTCCTCGCCGTTCGCCTGAACCTGGGTATCGAACAAGACGCCCTGATCGATCAGCCACTGAACGCAGGGTTTGGCGTTGCTCGCCACAAACGACACCGCATGGCGATCGCAAAGACCTGCCCCGGCGATCAACGTATCCTCAATGTGGGATTCTACGCTGTCGGTTTCATCAAACACGGCGGCAATTCCGCCCTGCGCGTAGAAAGTAGAACCTTCACTGATAGGGCCTTTGCTGAGAACCGTAACCGTGCAGCGCTCCGCCAGGCGTAAGGCAAGGGATAATCCGGCAGCGCCGCTGCCAATAATCAGCACATCACAGGAGGAATCGGAAGTTGTTTTCATAGCCTTTGTTTAATTTACTAAACACAATAAGCGAACAATAGCACCAGCCCGCGAGAAATCGTACATTTTTTTTACTCATTGTTGTGAGGGCTAAACATAACGGCTTAATGATACGGGCGGGGAAGCGAAAAAAGGTTTTGCGAAGCGGCTCGTTAGCTTCAGATTTTATAGTGAAATAAAAGCCGGGTTACGTTACCCTTCTGGCGGGTCTTGCGCTTTTTCTTATTATCTTACATATCGTTTAGCTACCGGGACATATAATGAGAGATAACAATCCGTCAGCCGGTGCCGGACGAAAAACTAAGGCGTAACGGAACTTTATTGTTTTCAGACACTCCAACCCTCTGCTTGCTCATTTATGCAGTAATTGGGTGGTGTTTTTGAATACGCATGGGAATTGGGTTTGGGGAGACATTACCTCGGATGAGCGAGCAGTTAACGGATCAGGTCCTCGTTGAACGGGTCCAGAAAGGAGATCAGAAAGCATTTAACCTGCTGGTGGTGCGCTATCAGCATAAGGTTGCAAGCCTGGTCTCCCGCTACGTGCCGCCGGGCGATATCGCTGACGTTGTTCAGGAATCGTTCGTCAAAGCATGGCGTGCGCTGGATTCTTTCCGGGGGGATAGCGCTTTTTACACCTGGTTATATCGCATCGCCGTCAACACGGCGAAGAATTATCTGGTTGCTCAGGGCCGCCGTCCGCCATCCAGCGATGTTGACGCAAATGATGCTGAAAACTTCGAAAGTGGCGGGGCATTGAAAGAAATTTCGAACCCTGAGAACTTAATGTTGTCAGAAGAGCTGAGACAAATAGTTTTTCGTACCATTGAATCGCTCCCGGAAGATTTACGCATGGCAATCACCTTGCGGGAGCTGGATGGCATGAGCTATGAAGAAATAGCCGCCATCATGGATTGTCCGGTGGGCACAGTGCGTTCGCGCATCTTCCGGGCGCGAGAAGCTATTGATAATAAAGTTCAACCGCTAATCAGGCGTTGACGATAGCGGAATACTGGAAAAGGGTATCAGGCATGCAGAAAGAAAAACTTTCGGCCTTAATGGATGGTGAAACGCTGGATAACGAACTGCTCAACGAGCTGGAGCGTTCATCTGAAATGCAAAAAACCTGGGAGAGCTACCATCTCATCCGCGATACGCTGCGAGGCGATACGAGTGAGGTGCTCCATTTTGATATCTCAGCTCGCGTCATGGCCGCCATTGAAAACGAGCCCGTTCGTCAGACGGTTCCTCTTATTCCTGAATCTCAGCCCGCGCCGCACCAGTGGCGACAGATGCCTTTCTGGCAAAAAGTACGCCCATGGGCCAGCTCGCTCACCCAGATGGGCGTTGCCGCGTGCGTATCCCTCGCTGTGATTGTCGGCGTCCAGCAGTATAATGGCCATTCTGATTCATCTCAGCAGCCGGAGGCGCCGGTGTTTAACACTATGCCGATGATGGGCAAGGCCAGCCCGGTTAGCCTGGGCGTACCGGCTGAGGCTTCAGCGGGTAGCGGTCAGCAGGCTCAGGTGCAGGAACAGCGCCGCAGAATTAATGCTATGCTGCAGGACTATGAATTGCAGCGTCGCCTGCATGCGGAACAGCTCCAGTTTGGTCAGGCCCAGACTCAGCAAGCCGCCGTTCAGGTACCGGGCTATCAAACTTTAGGAACGCAATCGCAGTAATGAAGCAACTTTGGTGTGCCATGTCGCTCATGGCAGGCAGCCTGTTCTTCTCCGTCAACGCCTCGGCTGATACATCGTCCGGGGCGTTGTTGCAGCAGATGAACCTGGCCAGCCAGTCCCTCAATTACGAACTCTCTTTCGTCAGCATCAACAAGCAGGGCGTTGAGTCGCTGCGGTATCGACACGCTAAACTGGATAATCGCACCCTGGCTCAGCTCCTGCAGCTTGACGGACCTCGTCGCGAAGTAGTGCTGCGCGGAACGGAAATCAGCTACTTTGAACCCGGGCTCGATCCTTTTACCCTGAACGGCGACTATATCGTTGATTCGCTGCCATCGTTGGTCTATTCCGACTTTAAACGTCTGTCGTCCTATTACGACTTTATTTCCGTAGGGCGGACGCGTATTGCCGATCGTTTATGCGATGTCGTGCGCGTCGTGGCTCGCGATGGCACCCGCTATAGCTATATCGCATGGTTAGACGCTGAAACTAAGCTGCCTCTGCGCGTTGATCTGCTTGACCGCGACGGCGAAACGCTTGAGCAGTTCCGGGTCGTCTCGTTCAACGTGGGGGATAACGTGAGCGCCAGCATGGAAACCCTGTCTAAAGCGAATCTGCCTCCGCAGCTGTCGGTGCCGGAGGGGGGCAATAAGGCCAACTTCAACTGGGCGCCAACATGGCTGCCGCAGGGGGTTGCCGAAGTGTCCAGCAGCCAGCGTCGTCTACCCACCTTCGATGGTCCGGTTGAGTCCCGTTTGTATTCCGATGGGCTGTTTAGTTTCTCTATCAATATTAATCGCGCCACCGCGAATAGCAGCGATCAGCTGCTGCGTACCGGGCGTCGTACCGTGGCGACTACCGTGCGTGATAATGCAGAGATAACCATTGTTGGCGAGCTACCGCCGCAAACGGCGAAGCGTATTTCCGACAGTATTAAATTCAGGGCAGTCCAATGATTAAAGAGTGGGCGACGGTTGTTTCCTGGGATAATGGCGTTGCGCTGGTTCATTGCGATGTGAAAGCCTCCTGCAGCAGCTGTGCTTCCCGCGCAGGCTGCGGAAGCCGGGTGCTGAATAAGCTTGGGCCGCAAACCAGCCATACCATTAGCGTTCCCTGCGAGCAGCCGCTGTCGGTCGGGCAAAAAGTGGAACTGGGCATTGCTGAGAGTAGTCTGCTTGGGTCGGCAGTACTGGTATATATGGCGCCGTTAGTCGGATTGTTCGTGATGGCATCGATATTCCAGGTGCTGTTTGCCAACGACTTTGCCTCGCTATGCGGGGCAATTCTGGGCGGCGTGGGCGGGTTTCTGGTCGCACGCGGTCTTTCGCCGGGTCTAGCCTCCCGGCAGTCGTGGCAGCCGGTTATTATCAGCGTCGGCTTGCCGCCAGATTTAGTCCGCATCGAGACGCCTTCCTCCCAACTGGGTCAGTGATTTCACTGGCCCTTATCTTTATTTACAACTCCCGCAAGAACTCATCATTTACTCCGGTTATGCTAGCGGTAAGAGCATTTCCTGGTTTCGTGGATGTAGTGTAGAATGCGGCGTTTTCGGATTAAAAAACGTCAGGCACAGAACAGCGGCCTCATGATTCGCGTAAGGCATAATTAACTCTAAATATGAAGAATATACGTAACTTTTCAATCATCGCTCACATCGACCACGGTAAGTCGACGTTGTCTGACCGTATTATCCAGATTTGCGGTGGCCTTTCCGATCGTGAAATGGCAGCCCAGGTTCTGGACTCCATGGATCTTGAACGTGAGCGCGGTATCACTATCAAGGCGCAGAGCGTCACCCTGGATTACAAAGCGGCCGATGGCGAAACCTATCAGCTGAACTTTATCGACACCCCCGGCCACGTCGACTTCTCTTATGAAGTTTCTCGTTCGCTTGCCGCCTGTGAAGGCGCTCTGCTGGTGGTTGATGCTGGCCAGGGTGTAGAAGCCCAGACGCTAGCTAACTGCTATACGGCGATGGAAATGGACCTGGAAGTGGTTCCGGTCCTGAACAAAATTGACCTGCCCGCGGCCGATCCGGAACGCGTGGCGGAAGAGATTGAAGACATTGTCGGTATTGATGCCACCGATGCGGTACGCTGTTCAGCGAAGACCGGCGTTGGCGTCCCAGATGTGCTGGAACGCCTGGTGCGCGATATTCCGCCTCCGGAAGGCGATCCGGAGGCGCCGCTGCAGGCGCTGATCATCGACTCCTGGTTTGATAACTACCTCGGCGTCGTTTCTCTGGTGCGTATCAAAAACGGCACTATGCGCAAAGGCGATAAAATTAAGGTGATGAGCACCGGGCAGGTGTATAACGCCGACCGTCTGGGGATTTTCACGCCGAAACAGGTTGACCGTACCGAGCTGAAATGCGGCGAGGTAGGCTGGCTGGTTTGCGCCATTAAAGACATCCTCGGCGCGCCGGTCGGCGATACGCTGACGCTTGCGCGCAACCCGGCAGAGAAAGCGCTACCTGGCTTCAAAAAGGTGAAACCGCAGGTGTATGCCGGCCTGTTCCCGGTAAGCTCAGATGATTATGAGAACTTCCGCGACGCGCTGGGCAAACTGAGCCTCAACGATGCTTCACTATTCTACGAGCCGGAGAGTTCTACCGCGCTGGGCTTCGGTTTCCGCTGCGGCTTCCTCGGTCTTCTGCATATGGAGATCATCCAGGAGCGTCTGGAGCGTGAATATGACCTGGATCTGATCACCACGGCGCCGACGGTAGTCTATGAAGTCGAAACCACCTCGAAAGAGGTTATCTACGTCGATAGCCCGTCGAAGCTGCCGCCGCTGAACAATATCCAGGAGCTGCGCGAGCCGATCGCTGAGTGTCACATGCTGCTGCCGCAGGAGTTTTTGGGCAACGTCATCACCCTGTGTATCGAAAAACGCGGTGTGCAGACCAACATGGTCTACCACGGCAATCAGGTGGCGCTGACCTATGAAATTCCGATGGCGGAAGTGGTGCTCGACTTCTTCGACCGTCTGAAGTCCACCTCCCGCGGCTATGCGTCGCTGGATTACAACTTCAAGCGCTTCCAGGCTTCCAACATGGTGCGTGTAGATGTGTTGATTAACGGCGAGCGCGTGGATGCGCTGGCGCTGATCACGCACAACGACAATGCGCCGTACCGCGGCCGCGAACTGGTAGAGAAGATGAAAGAGCTGATCCCGCGTCAGCAGTTCGATATCGCTATCCAGGCTGCCATCGGTAACCACATTATTGCCCGTTCTACCGTGAAGCAGCTGCGTAAAAACGTCCTCGCGAAATGCTATGGCGGCGACGTCAGCCGTAAGAAAAAGCTGCTGCAGAAGCAGAAAGACGGTAAGAAACGCATGAAGCAGGTCGGCAACGTTGAGCTCCCGCAGGAAGCGTTCCTCGCCATTCTGCACGTTGGTAAAGACGGCAAATAACCTAAGGAGTTGGCATGGCGAACATGTTTGCCCTGATCCTGGTCATCGCGACTTTGGTGACGGGTCTGTTGTGGTGCCTGGATAAGTTTATCTTTGCGCCAAAACGTCGCGAAAGTCAGGCTGCTGCCCAGGCGGCGACCGGCGACCAGTTAGACAAGAAAACGCTGAAAAAAGTTGGCCCGAAACCGGGCTGGCTGGAAACCGGCGCTTCGGTATTCCCGGTTCTGGCGATTGTGCTGGTGGTTCGCTCATTTATTTATGAGCCCTTCCAGATCCCATCCGGGTCGATGATGCCGACGCTGCTGATCGGCGATTTTATTCTGGTTGAGAAGTTTGCCTACGGCATTAAAGATCCGATTTACCAGAAAACGCTGATCGAAACCGGGCATCCGAAACGCGGCGATATTGTGGTCTTTAAATATCCGCAAGATCCGCGCCTGGATTATATCAAGCGCGCGGTCGGTTTGCCGGGCGATAAAGTGACCTACGATCCCATTGCTAAACAGGTCACTATCCAGCCGGGCTGTAGTTCTGGCCAGGCCTGCGGCAACGCGCTGCCGGTCACTTACTCCAACGTTGAGCCGAGCGATTTCGTTCAGACCTTCTCCCGTAGCAACGGCGGGGAAGCGACCAGTGGTTTCTGGCAACTGCCGAAAGGCGAAACCAAAGCCGATGGTATCCGCCTGACCGAACGTAAAGAAACGCTGGGCGAAGTGACGCACCGTATTCTGACCGTACCGATTGCTCAGGATCAGGTGGGGATGTATTACCACCAGTCCGGCTTGCCGCTGGCGACCTGGATTGTTCCGCCGGGCCAGTATTTCATGATGGGTGACAACCGCGATAACAGCGCCGACAGCCGTTATTGGGGCTTTGTGCCGGAGGCGAATCTGGTGGGTAAAGCGACCGCAATCTGGATGAGTTTCGAAAAACAGGAAGGCGAATGGCCTACCGGTGTACGTTTATCGCGTATCGGCGGTATCCAGTAATTTTCCTGCCTTATTCACGCTGCCGCCGCAATAACGGCAGCGTGAATTATTTAAGATTTAAATCTATTCAAACTAACGACATCCCTTGTCGTTGCGTATAGAATATCCCCCCGAAGTTTTAGGTTGTCTCTCGTAAGATTGACACAGCACACGAAACCGCGTTGGTTTTTACTCAGGTCGGTTTCGTGTGCTGCATTTTTGACGCATTCATCTATTGGTAACGCATGAACCCCATCGTAATTAATCGGCTTCAACGGAAGCTGGGCTACACTTTTCATCATCAGGAGCTGTTGCAACAGGCATTAACTCATCGCAGTGCCAGCAGCAAACATAATGAGCGCCTGGAATTTTTAGGTGACTCAATATTGAGCTTTGTGATCGCAAACGCGCTCTATCATCGTTTCCCTCGGGTAGACGAAGGTGATATGAGTCGCATGCGCGCGACGCTGGTGCGAGGCAACACGCTGGCAGAAATTGCCCGTGAGTTCGAATTAGGCGAATGTCTGCGTCTTGGGCCGGGTGAATTGAAAAGCGGGGGCTTTCGCCGTGAATCGATACTGGCGGACACCGTTGAAGCTCTAATCGGCGGGATTTTCCTCGACAGCGATATTCAGAACGTTGAGCGTCTTATTCTCTCCTGGTACCAGAGTCGTCTGGATGAAATCAGCCCTGGTGACAAGCAAAAGGATCCGAAGACCCGCTTGCAGGAATATCTGCAGGGGCGTCATCTGCCGCTGCCGTCGTACCTGGTGGTACAGGTTCGCGGTGAAGCGCACGATCAGGAATTTACTATCCACTGCCAGGTTAGCGGCCTGAGTGAACCGGTGGTTGGCACGGGTTCTAGCCGTCGCAAGGCGGAGCAGGCTGCCGCCGAACAGGCGCTGAAAAAGCTGGAGCTGGAATGAGCGAAGAAAAAAACTACTGCGGATTTATTGCCATCGTTGGTCGTCCAAACGTGGGCAAATCCACATTGCTGAACAAGCTGCTCGGGCAGAAGATCTCTATTACTTCCCGAAAAGCACAGACGACGCGTCACCGCATCGTCGGTATTCATACTGAAGGCCCGTACCAGGCGATCTACGTCGATACCCCGGGTCTGCATATGGAAGAAAAACGCGCGATAAACCGCCTGATGAACAAAGCGGCAAGCAGCTCCATTGGCGACGTTGAGCTGGTTATTTTCGTCGTTGAAGGTACCCGCTGGACGCCGGACGACGAGATGGTGCTCAACAAGCTGCGCGACGGCAAAGCGCCGGTGATTCTGGCGGTCAACAAAGTCGATAACGTACAGGAAAAAGGGGATCTACTGCCGCATCTGCAGTTCCTCGGCAGCCAGATGAACTTTCTCGATATTGTGCCGATTTCCGCGGAAACCGGGCTGAACGTTGATACTATCGCCGGAATTGTGCGTAAGCATCTGCCGGAAGCGATTCATCACTTCCCGGAAGATTACATTACCGACCGTTCTCAGCGCTTTATGGCTTCCGAGATCATTCGCGAAAAGCTGATGCGTTTCCTCGGCGCAGAACTGCCCTATTCCGTCACCGTTGAAATCGAACGTTTTGTGACCAATGAACGCGGCGGTTACGATATCAACGGTCTGATCCTGGTTGAGCGTGAAGGCCAGAAGAAGATGGTGATTGGCAATAAAGGGGCCAAAATCAAAACTATCGGTATCGAAGCGCGTAAAGACATGCAGGATATGTTTGAAGCGCCGGTTCACCTCGAACTGTGGGTGAAAGTGAAATCCGGCTGGGCTGATGACGAACGCGCGCTGCGCAGTCTCGGTTACGGCGACGATCTCTAAGTTTGGATACTCTATGGCTTTCGAGGTGCAGGCCAAAACACAAAGTGTTTTGAACAGCGCTTGCGCTGGCTCCGAAGGAGCGAGGCCGGAGGCTGAGTCACGCGGCAAGACCGCGAGTACCCGGGAGCTTACTTCAGTAAGTGACTGGGGGGAGTGGGCGCAGCCAGCGCACCTGCGGCTTGAAAGACGACGAGTATGATGGAAGGCTGGCAACGCGCTTTCGTACTGCATAGTCGTCCCTGGAGCGAAACCAGCCTGATGCTGGACGTCTTCACGGAAGAATCCGGCCGCGTGCGCCTTGTGGCTAAAGGCGCACGTTCCAAACGTTCCAACCTCAAAGGCGCGCTTCAGCCCTTTACTCCCTTGCTGCTTCGCTTTGGCGGGCGCGGCGAAGTCAAAACGCTGCGCAGCGCGGAAGCCGTCTCGCTGGCCCTCCCTCTCAGCGGTATCACGCTCTACAGCGGCCTTTACGTCAACGAACTGCTCTCTCGCGTGCTTGAGCATGAAACGCGCTTCTCCGAACTCTTTTTCGATTATCTACACTGTATCCAGTCTCTGGCTGGCGCAAGCGGCTCGCCGGAACCGGCGCTACGGCGTTTTGAACTGGCGTTGCTTGGGCACCTGGGGTATGGCGTGGATTTCCTGCATTGCGCCGGCAGCGGAGAAGCGGTTGACGATGCGATGACCTATCGCTACCGTGAAGAAAAAGGCTTTATCGCCAGCGTGGTTATTGATAACAGCACCTTTACCGGGCACCATCTTAAGGCGTTGGCGAGCCGTGAATTTCCGGACAGCGATGCGCTGCGCGCGGCAAAACGTTTCACACGTATCGCCCTGAAGCCCTATCTGGGCGGGAAGCCGCTAAAAAGTCGCGAGCTTTTTCGTCAGTTTTTGCCCGCGCGGGCAGCGCGAGCCGATAAAACAAATAACAAATAACGATTAACGAGGATTGTCATGGCTGAATTACTGTTAGGGGTCAACATTGACCACATTGCGACATTACGCAACGCCCGCGGTACCGCTTATCCTGATCCGGTACAGGCGGCATTTATCGCCGAACAGGCCGGCGCCGACGGTATTACCGTCCACCTTCGCGAAGATCGTCGCCATATTACCGACCGCGATGTCCGTATTTTGCGCCAGACGCTGGATACCCGCATGAACCTTGAGATGGCGGTGACGGAAGAGATGCTGAATATCGCTTGTGAGACTCAACCTCATTTCTGCTGTCTGGTGCCGGAAAAGCGCCAGGAAGTGACCACCGAAGGCGGGCTGGACGTGGCGGGCCAACTCGATAAAATGCGCGATGCCTGTAAGCGTCTTGCCGACGCCGGCATCCTGGTTTCGCTGTTTATTGATGCGGACAACGCGCAAATTAAGGCGGCAGCGGACGTGGGCGCACCCTATATCGAAATTCACACCGGCTGCTACGCCGATGCGCAAACCGACGCCGAGCAGGCAAAAGAGCTGGAGCGTATTGCCAAAGCGGCGACCTATGCCGCCAGCCTGGGGCTGAAGGTCAATGCCGGTCACGGCCTGACCTACCATAATGTAAAAGCCATTGCGGCGCTGCCTGAAATGCACGAGCTGAACATCGGCCACGCGATTATTGGCCGTGCGGTGATGAGCGGCCTTAAAGAGGCGGTTGCGGAAATGAAGCGCCTGATGCTGGAAGCTCGCGCCTGATGGCTATTCTCGGACTGGGTACTGATATCGTTGAAATCGCCCGTATTGAAGCGGTGATTGCCCGCAGCGGTGACCGTCTGGCCCGTCGCGTACTGAGCGATCACGAGTGGGCGATATGGCAACAGCATCAGCAGCCGGTCCGTTTTCTGGCTAAGCGTTTCGCCGTTAAAGAAGCGGCGGCCAAGGCGCTTGGCACCGGCATCCGCAATGGCCTGGCATTTAACCAGTTTGAGGTTTACAACGACGAGCTGGGTAAGCCAAAGCTACGGTTGTGGGGCGAAGCGAAGAGTCTGGCTGAGCGACTGGGCGTCAGCAGCATTCACGTGACGCTGGCCGACGAACGTCACTATGCCTGCGCTACGGTGATTATCGAAAGCTAGACTGGCCGGATAACGCCATCCGGCAATATCACAGTTTGTCCGCGTGGTGCAGCAGGACAAACTTATCCCACAGCTGCTCTTCATTTTCGTTATGGGCTGGATCTTTCAGGATGGTATTTGGGATCGGACACACCTTCTGGCAGGTCGGCGTATCATAGTGGCCAACGCATTCGGTGCAGCGGTCGCTGTTAATTTCATAAATGCTATCACCCATGGATATCGCCTCATTCGGGCACTCAGGCTCGCACATATCGCAGTTGATACATTTTTTGGTGATTAACAGCGCCATCAGGAAATTCTCAGAAACAACACAAACAGGGCGGGCATTATACGCCTATTTTCTGCCCGGACCAGCTCTTTTCAACCGCGGGGCGACCATCCGTAGCGGAGAAATTTTGCCCGGCTTGAGCCAATAAGAGAGAGCTTCTGCCAGTGGGCAGGGCACTCGGGGTTACACCAGCTTTTTCACCAGCGCTTCGCTGTGGCGAATCCGCTCCGGAGCGTGCTCAAGATCCTGCTGCACCAACCCCATAAACAGGAGATCGGTCAGCATCATCTGCGCGCTGGTGGAGGAGATCGCGGCGCTGCGCGTGGCCTGCTCCTCCGCAATGGTGTACAGGCACAACGTAGCCTGCTGCTGAAGCGCGTTGGGGTTAAAACCGGTGATCGCCAGGATCTGGCTTCCTACCCGTAACGCTTCACCCGCCGCCATATTGATCTCGCGTCGTTCACCGGAGTAGGAAATGGCCAGCAGCAGATCGTCCGGGGACATCGCCTGTACCGTTGCCAGCAGCGCGTGCATATCCTGTTCAGAGACGGCGTTAATACCGATTTTCATCAGCTTCCAGCTAAAGTTTCTCGCCACCAGGCCCGATGCGCCGATACCGGTAATGATCACCCGTCGGGCGTGGCGCAGCAGCGTGACGGCTTCCAGCAGCTTCTCTTCGGTGTTGACGTCCAGCGAGGCGTGCATAGCCGCGATGTTATCCTTAATCAGCTTTTCGCCAACCAGCCGAAGAGGATCGTCGCCGCGAATCTGATTATGTACCGGTACGGACTGCGGCGTAGGGGCGCTTGCCAGGGCTTCGCTCAGCGCCAGCTTTAACGCCGGGAAGCCTTTGAATCCCATCTTCTGCGCAAATTTCACTACGCTTGACTGACTGACGCCGGCTTCGCCCGCCAGCTGCTGTGAGCTGAGGTGGCGGGTTTGATCCGGTTGAGCCAGAATGAAATCGGCCAGTTTTTTATCGCTTGCGGCCAACGTAGGGTAGCGCTGGCGAATACGGGTCAAACAGTTCATAGCGGCTCCGGAGGACAGCTTCACCCTCGGCTGAAAGAATTTTGTATTCGATTATAAGAGGATTATCGCGAATTAAAAATTCTATCCTAAGATTTCTCTGCAAGCGCGTTTTCTTAATCCGGATTCAACGACAGCGTATGTTTTCGCTATTCGCGACGTAAGGCTGTTAAGCTACTGGTTATCGGGCGATCGTACATGGGAGTAGGTTTTGAATAGCAGCACGCGGAGAGTGGTTTTTTTTGATCTGGATGGAACCTTGCATCAGCAGGATATGTTCGGCAGCTTTTTGCGCTTTGTCCTGCGCCATCAGCCGCTGAATGCGCTGCTGGTGCTTCCTTTATTGCCTGTTATTGCCGCCGGGCTGATGTTGTACGGTCGCGCCGCGCGCTGGCCGATGAGCCTGCTGCTGTGGGCTTCAACCTTCGGACGCAGCGAGCGTCACCTTAAACGGCTGGAGGCGAGTTTTGTTCGCTGGTTTCGCCAGCACGTTACGGCATTCCCGGTTGTTCAGGCACGGCTTAGCCATTATCTGTCCAGCACGGACGCCGACGTCTGGCTGATTACCGGTTCGCCGCAGTCGCTGGTTGAGCAAGTCTATTTTGATACCGCCTGGCTACCGCGGGTCAATCTGATTGCCAGCCGGATGGAGCGGCGCTGCGGCGGCTGGGGCTTAACCCTTCGCTGCCTCGGCAACGAAAAGGTGGCGCAGCTGGAACAGAAAATAGGCGCTCCGCTGCGATTGTATAGCGGCTACAGCGACAGCGAGCAGGACAACCCGCTGCTCAATTTTTGCCAGCACCGCTGGCGGGTGACGCCGCAGGGCGATCTTCAGCAGTTAGAATAGTGTGTAATACATAGCGCCCATGTATAATGCGCCCCGCTTTTCTGCAGGAGTGCTCGTTTTGTCTGACCATGAATTAAATGATGAATACTGGATGCGTCACGCCCTGACGCTGGCCAAACGCGCCTGGGAAGAGGGCGAAGTGCCGGTCGGCGCCGTGCTGGTGCATAATCATCAGGTCATCGGCGAGGGCTGGAACCGGCCAATCGGCCGCCACGATCCGACCGCGCACGCCGAGATTATGGCCCTGCGTCAGGGCGGACTGGTGCTGCAAAACTATCGCCTGATTGACGCAACGCTGTACGTTACCCTTGAGCCCTGCGTGATGTGCGCCGGAGCGATGGTGCACAGCCGTATTTCCCGGCTGGTATTTGGCGCCAGGGATGCGAAAACCGGCGCCGCCGGGTCGCTGATGGATGTGCTGCATCATCCGGGCATGAATCATCGGGTAGAAATAACGGAAGGAATTATGACGGAGGCCTGTTCCGGCATGCTGAGCGATTTCTTTCGCTGGCGGCGCGAAGAGAAAAAAGCGCTGAAGCGATCTGGCCAGCAGGCGCAGGATTAATGCCCGGCGCCGGGAATTTTTAATTTTGCGTTATCAACCAGCGTTTCGGCGCGAAAGTTGAAAAAGGACGAGGCGTACTGTTCCGGTTTATCCAACTCATCCGGCATGACCGCTGGGTAGTGTTCGCCCAGGGCCGCCATCTGCGCGTCTTTTCTCTCTTTTTCAGAGAGATAGCCCACAAGGCTAATATGATATTTGCGGATGTTTTCAACGTAGGCGTAGGCTTCGTGCCCGCGCGCAAAGCCGTACTTCAGGCGGCTATAGTAGTTTTTCTGGCTTAACAGCGGCAGACGCTGTTTTACATCGGCCCAGCTATTCGGGTCGCCTTTCTGCTTTTTCGTCAGCGCCATCGCGTCAAGCATGTGCGCGTAGCCCATATTGTAAGCCGCCAGCGCAAACCAGATGCGCTCGTCCTGCGGCACCGACTCCGGCACTTTATTCATCATATCCTGCAAATAACGCATACCGCCGTCGATGCTTTGTTCGGCGTCGGTGCGATCCGTCAACCCCAGGCTTTGGGCCGTATTGCGGGTCAGCATCATTATTCCGCGCACGCCAGTAGGGGAGGTGGCCTGCGGATCCCAGTGCGATTCCTGCCACGAGATGGCCGCCAGCAGCCGCCAGTCTATCTGCCGGGCATATTTTTCAAACATTGGCTGCAGGTCCGGGAGAACGCTTTCCACGGCGCGCAGGAAGGTGCGGGTATCAACGTAATCAAAATCGTTGCCGTGGCCGAGGTATTTCTCCTCCAGCCTCGCGAGGGTGCCGTCTTCATTAATATTATTGAAGAAATCGAGCATTGCCGCCGACAGGGAATTATCTTCGCCTTTTTCGCTAAACCAGGTGACCGGCTGCTCGTCGCTGATATCGAGGGCGACGGCCAGCTCCGGGTGAACGCGCTGGAACAGGCTGACGGCGACCGAATCCGCCACGGTATAGTCGAGCTTGCCATCGATGACCGCCTGCATTAGCGCCGTCGTCCCGCGCTTATCGTCCACGCGCCAGTCGAGGTCGGGATATTTTTGCTCTTTCAGCCCCTGGAGATCGTTAATCGCCACGTGCCCGGGAGCGATCGCCAGCTGCGCCGCGGTAAGATTTGCCAGGGTGCGCGGGCGCAGGTTGCCTTTGCGATACACCAGCTGTTGCGAAACGGAATAGTAGGTCGGCCCGACCTGATAGTTTTTCACCCGTTCGGAGTTGTAGACCAGACCGGCAGCCAGCATGTCGGCTTTGCCTTCATCGAGATCGTCGAAGAGCTGGCTGATATTCTGCCTGACGGTGACTTTGAGCTCGACGCCGAGGTAGTCGGCAAACTGCTGCGCCAGCTCATAATCAAAACCGTAGGATTTATCATTGAGGGTCGCGAAGGTCATCGGCGAATTAATGGTGCTGATGCGCAATTCTCCGCGCGCAATGATCCCCGCCACGCGGTTTTCTGGTTTACCCATCCACGGGAGAGACGGCCACAGGGCGGCCGCCAGCAGGAGGGTCACAATGCCGATGAGCAGATAATTAATCTTTAGTTTTTTCAGATAGTTAATCTTCTGCAGCTTTGGGTTCCTCAGCAGATTATGACCAGAAAAAGTAAAAGGTTGTCTTTGAATGAGCGGCATTTTGCTTAAGAATGCGTCAGTTGGCAACTTATTCGCGAGATGAGTCACATTAATTGATAAACCCCGGCAATCATTTTATTTCTACGCAAACGGTTTCGTCGGGGCGCAGGATTCACTATAATGGCGCCCGTTTCCCCCCTGGCTCACCATGAAAGCTTCGAAGACGAGAGACTTATGATGGAAATTTTGCGTGGTTCACCTGCACTGTCGGCATTCCGTATCAATAAACTGCTGGCACGTTTCCAGGCGGCCAACCTTCCGGTCAGCACGATATATGCCGAGTACGTTCATTTTGCCGACCTTAGCGCCCCGCTCAGCGGCGACGATCGCGAGAGTCTGGCAAGGTTGCTCAAATATGGCCCGAACTTAAGCAGCCATACCCCAACCGGCAAGCTACTGCTCGTTACCCCCCGTCCTGGCACCATCTCTCCCTGGTCTTCTAAAGCTACCGACATCGCCCATAACTGCGGCCTGTCTCAGGTGGTGCGCCTGGAACGCGGCGTGGCGTATTACGTCGAAGCGGGCAGCCTGAATGACCAACAGTGGTCACTGGTGGCGGCCGAACTGCATGACCGCATGATGGAAAGCGTCTTCACGGCGCTGGAAGAGGGTGAAAAACTCTTCGCCCACCATCAGCCAACTCCGGTCACCAGCGTTGATCTGCTGGGTCTTGGCCGTCAGGCGCTGATCGACGCCAACCTCCGTCTGGGGCTGGCGCTGGCGGAGGATGAAATCGACTATCTGCAGGATGCTTTCCAGAAGTTGGGTCGCAACCCGAACGATATCGAACTCTATATGTTCGCGCAGGCTAACTCCGAGCACTGCCGACACAAGATTTTTAACGCCGACTGGGTCATTGATGGCGAAAAGCAGCCGAAGTCGCTGTTCAAAATGATTAAAAACACCTTCGAGAAAACCCCGGACTACGTGCTGTCTGCTTATAAAGACAACGCCGCGGTAATGGAAGGTTCAGCCGTGGGTCGCTACTTCGCCGACCACGAAACCGGCCGCTACAACTTCCACCAGGAAGACGCGCATATTCTGATGAAGGTCGAAACCCATAACCACCCGACGGCGATTTCTCCGTGGCCGGGCGCGGCGACCGGTTCCGGCGGTGAAATTCGCGATGAAGGCGCCACCGGACGCGGGGCGAAACCGAAGGCGGGTCTGGTGGGCTTCTCGGTTTCCAACCTGCGTATACCCGGTTTTGAACAGCCGTGGGAAGAGGATTTCGGCAAGCCGGATCGCATCGTCACCGCGCTGGATATCATGACTGAAGGCCCGCTGGGCGGCGCGGCGTTTAACAACGAATTCGGTCGTCCGGCGCTCAATGGCTACTTCCGTACTTATGAAGAGAAGGTTACCAGCCACAACGGCGAAGAGCTGCGCGGCTATCACAAGCCCATTATGCTGGCGGGCGGTATCGGCAACATTCGCGGCGAACACGTGCAGAAGGGCGAGATTGTCGTCGGCGCGAAGCTGATTGTTCTCGGCGGCCCGGCGATGAACATCGGCCTCGGCGGCGGTGCGGCCTCTTCAATGGCCTCCGGCCAGTCTGATGCCGATCTGGATTTTGCCTCCGTACAGCGCGACAACCCGGAGATGGAGCGTCGCTGCCAGGAGGTTATCGACCGCTGCTGGCAGCTGGGCGACGCCAACCCGATTCTGTTTATCCACGATGTCGGCGCCGGCGGTTTGTCTAATGCGATGCCGGAACTGGTGAGCGACGGCGGACGCGGCGGTAAATTCCAGCTGCGCGATATCCTCAGCGATGAGCCGGGCATGAGCCCGCTGGAAATCTGGTGTAACGAATCTCAGGAACGTTATGTTCTGGCGGTCGCGCCGGAGCAGCTGCCGCTGTTTGATGAGCTGTGCCGCCGCGAACGCGCGCCGTACGCGGTCATTGGCGAAGCCACCGAAGCGCTGCATTTGAGCCTCGATGATAGTCACTTTGACGATCGCCCGATCGACCTGCCGCTTGACGTGCTGCTGGGTAAAACGCCGAAAATGACCCGCGACGTGCAGACCCTCAAAGCCCAGGGCCAGAGTCTGGAACGCCAGGGCATCACTATTGCCGACGCGGTGAATCGCGTGCTGCACCTGCCGACCGTGGCGGAGAAAACCTTCCTCGTCACCATCGGCGACCGCACCGTCACCGGTATGGTGGCGCGCGATCAGATGGTGGGGCCGTGGCAGATCCCGGTGGCTAACTGCGCGGTGACAACCGCCAGCCTTGACAGCTATTACGGCGAAGCCATGTCTATTGGCGAGCGCGCGCCGGTTGCACTGCTGGACTTTGCCGCTTCTGCCCGTCTGGCGGTCGGCGAGGCGCTGACCAACATCGCGGCGACGCAGATTGGCGCGCTCAATCGCGTGAAGCTGTCGGCAAACTGGATGGCTGCAGCCGGTCACCCAGGCGAAGACGCCGGTTTATATGAAGCGGTAAAAGCGATTGGCGAAGAACTTTGTCCGGCCCTGGGACTGACGATTCCGGTGGGTAAAGACTCCATGTCGATGAAAACCCGCTGGCAGGAAGGTACCGAACAGCGCGAGATGACCTCCCCGCTGTCGCTGGTGATTTCCGCTTTTGCCCGCGTGGAAGACGTACGCCGTACCGTCACCCCGCAGCTCGCAACCGTTGACAACGCCCTGCTGCTGATTGATTTAGGCAAGGGGAACAATGCGCTGGGCGCGACCGCGCTGGCGCAGGTTTATCGTCAGCTTGGCGATGTGACTGCCGACGTTCGCGATGTCGCGCAGCTGAAAGGCTTCTGGGACGCAATGCAGGCGCTGGTAGCTGAAGGTAAGCTGCTGGCGTGGCACGACCGGTCTGACGGCGGCCTGCTAGTCACGCTGGCCGAAATGGCCTTTACCGGCCACTGCGGCGTCAAGGTTGATATCGCCGCGCTCGGCGAGGATCGTCTGGCCGCGCTGTTTAACGAAGAGCTTGGCGGCGTGATTCAGGTTCGTGCCGCTGACCGCCAGGCAGTCGAAGCGCTGCTGGCCGCTCATGGTCTGGCGGATTGCGTTCACTATCTTGGCCAGGCCACGACGGGCGATCGCTTTGTCATCGAGGCCGACGGTCATCCGGTATTCAGCGAAAGCCGCACGACGCTGCGTATGTGGTGGGCGGAAACCACCTGGCAAATGCAGCGTCTGCGCGATAACCCGGAGTGCGCCGACCAGGAGCACGAGGCGAAAGCCAACGATGCCGATCCGGGCCTCAACGTGAAGCTCTCCTTCGATATTAATGAGGATATTGCTGCGCCTTATATTGCCACCGGCGCGCGTCCGAAGGTCGCGGTGCTGCGCGAGCAGGGCGTGAACTCCCACGTTGAAATGGCGGCAGCGTTCCATCGTGCGGGCTTCGATGCCATTGACGTGCATATGAGCGACCTGCTGGCGGGCCGTACCGGTCTTGCTGACTTCCAGGCGCTGGTGGCCTGCGGCGGCTTCTCCTACGGTGACGTTTTAGGCGCCGGTGAGGGCTGGGCGAAATCAATCCTGTTCAATGAACGCGTTCGCGACGAATTTGCCACTTTCTTCCATCGTCCTCAGACCCTGGCGCTGGGCGTGTGCAATGGCTGCCAGATGATGTCTAACCTGCGCGAGCTGATCCCGGGCAGCGACCTGTGGCCGCGCTTTGTACGTAACCAGTCCGACCGCTTTGAAGCGCGCTTCAGCCTGGTTGAGGTGACGCAGAGCCCGTCGCTGCTGCTGCAGGGAATGGTGGGGTCCATGATGCCAATTGCCGTATCTCACGGTGAAGGGCAGGTGGAAGTCCGCGATGGCGCGCATCTGGCGCAGCTGGAAAGCAAAGGCCTGGTGGCGCTGCGCTTCGTCGACAACGTCGGTAAGGTGACGGAAAACTATCCGGCTAACCCGAACGGGTCGCCGAACGGCATCACCGCAGTGACCAGCGAAAGCGGGCGCGCGACCATCATGATGCCGCACCCGGAGCGCGTGTTCCGCACCGTGTCGAACTCATGGCACCCGGAAAACTGGGGCGAAGACAGCCCGTGGATGCGTATTTTCCGCAACGCGCGTAAGCAGCTGGGTTAAAAATCGCTCACAAATCGCATTAAGCCTCCTGCCCGCGCAGGGGGCTTTTTTATTGGTGAGGCATATCGAGAGTAGGTGTCGGGGATCGCCGACAAACGCGCCATAGCAGTGTCGTCAAAAGGTGACACTTAACCTATTGATTTATAATAGCATTGCTAAATCATTCATCCGGTGTTGCTAATCAGCGACACTTTGCGTGAAAACCGACCATCATCATTCATGTCCATGAATAGTAAAAAAGTATTATATTTCATTGTGTTAATAAAATGTTTTGAGATGTGGCATAGTTCGTGCATAATTATAACCAGTGGCTCATTCACCTTCTTATGTCAGCCCCTTCGGGACGCGCTACATAAACTTCGAATGACGCACAAACAGGTGCCTGCCGTCCAACTCCTGATAACAGCTCTGCTTTATCAGTCATCGGGCGAAACGTCGAGTAAGGCACCGCCTCATTCCTTAATAAAGCCAGGCTCCCGTAGCCTGGCTTTATTATTTCCGGCGTAGATGTTTATTGCGTCCTCGGTTAGCATCGTCATGAGCTAATGATTGAGACCCTATCCGTGAAGCGACTCTCCCTTTTCCCCCGTTCGCTGCGCCAGCTGGTCACGTTATCCTTCGTGCTGATCCTGCTGCCGCTGCTGGTGCTGGCATGGCAGGCGTGGCAAAGCCTCAACGCGCTGAGCGCGCAGGCGGCGCATATCAACCGTACTACCCTTATCGACGCCCGCCGCAGCGAAGCGATGATTAACGCATCGCTGGAGATGGAACGTAGCTACCGTCAGTACTGCGTGCTGGACGATCCGACGCTGGCGCGGGTCTATCAGAATCAGCGCCAACGCTACAGTGAAATGCTCGATGCTCACGCGGGCGTCCTGCCTGATGAGAAAATTTGGCGGGCGCTGCGGCAGGATCTCGACGATCTGGCCGAGCTGCAGTGTAAAAATAGCGGTCCGGCGGCGAAGTCTGCCGCCAGCCTGGAAGCGTTTGCCTCCGCCAATAGCGACATGGTTCAGGCGACCCGAACGGTGGTCTATTCGCGCGGGCAGCAGCTGCAGCAGGAAATCGCTGAGCGCGGTCAGTTCTTCGGCTGGCAGGCGCTGGTGCTGTTTCTGCTCAGCCTGGCGCTGGTTCTGCTTTTTACCCGTATGATTATCGGCCCGGTGAAGGGCATTGAGAGAATGATCAACCGACTGGGCGAGGGGAAATCGTTGGATGACGCCGCGCTGTTTACCGGTCCGCGCGAGCTGCGCTCCGTCGGCAAACGCATTATCTGGCTGAGCGAACGCCTTGCCTGGCTGGAATCCCAGCGACATCAGTTCCTGCGCCATCTTTCCCATGAGCTGAAAACGCCGCTGGCCAGCATGCGCGAAGGGACGGAGCTGCTTGCCGACAGGGTGGCCGGGCCGCTGACGCCCGAGCAGCAGGAGATCGTTGAGATTCTGGATAACAGCAGCCGCAACCTGCAAAAGCTGATTGAGCAGCTGCTGGACTACAACCGTAAACAGGCCGATGGTCCGATTGCGCGTGAGACGGTGAATCTGGCCGAGCTGGTGGAAAATGTGGTTTCCGCCCACAGCCTGCCGGCAAGAGCTAAAATGATGCATACCGATCTGGTGCTCAGCGAGCGTTTTTGCGAAGCGGAGCCTGCTCTGCTGGTGAGCGTACTGGATAATCTCTACTCCAATGCGGTGCACTATGGTGCTGAATCCGGTAACATTCGAATCCATAGCTATCGGCACGGCGAGCAGGTTTGCATTGACGTTATTAACAACGGCGAGCCGATCCCGCCCGCAGAGAGAAACATGATTTTTGAGCCTTTTTATCAGGGAAGTCACCAGCGTAAAGGGGCGGTAAAAGGCAGCGGTCTGGGGCTGAGCATTGCCCGCGACTGCGTACGGCAAATGCAGGGCGAGCTGAGCCTGGTTGATGATAAATCCGGGCTTATCTGTTTTCGTATCACGCTCCCCGTCGCCGAGTCTGGAAAAAAATAACGTATAACTATCGGGTGAATATGTCCCACTTCTTCGCACTTGTCCGTCCCCTCAGGGGATGGCTGCTGTCAGGCATTTCGTGCCTGGCGCTGGCGGGATGTTCCGCCTCTACATCACCACACGCCGCGGATGGCAAAACGCTCTCTGCGCTGCCGCAGCATCAGGTCGCCGATTTTCTTTCGGTAGAGTGTGCCGACATCTGGACCCTGCAGAGTGAGGCCAGCGATAAAAACCCGCTTTACTGGCTGCGGGGAATTGACTGCGCGGATCGCCTTGCTCCGGTACAGGCGCGGGCTGAAGCCCGGCTGCACGATGACAACAGCTGGCAGGATGCCTTTAAGCGCGGCATTTTGCTGGCAGATGCCAAGATTACGCCCAATGAGCGTCGCGATCTGGTGGCTAGCCTGGATACCTTCAGCCCGCAAATCGCCGCCCAGGTTCGCCCGCTCTATCAGCTCTGGCGCGATGCCCAGGGCCGGCAGCTTCAGCTGATTGACGAGCGCTCCCGCTACGCCAAACTGCAGCAATCAAGCGATGCGGAGCTGGAGACGCTGCGTCAGCAGGAAATTGAATTACGCAATCAGCTCGAACTGACGACCCGCAAGCTGGAGAATCTCACCGACATTGAGCGCCAGCTCTCCAGCCGTAAACCCGGCGGGAACTTTAGCTCAGACGCCGGGCACGGCAGCGATAAAGTCCCGGAGGTGATTCATGACGATCCGTAAACCCGCCCGCCTGCTGTTGGTGGACGACGATCCGGGCCTGCTGAAGCTGCTGGGCATGCGTCTTGTCAGCGAAGGATACAGCGTGCTGACCGCCGAGAGCGGGCCGGAGGCGCTGCGCACGCTGGGCCGTGACAAAGTGGATCTGGTGGTCAGCGACCTGCGGATGGACGAGATGGACGGCCTTCAGCTGTTCAGCGAAATCCAGAAGGTGCAGCCGGGAATGCCGGTGATTATTCTCACCGCGCACGGTTCCATTCCGGACGCCGTCGCCGCCACCCAGCAGGGCGTGTTTAGCTTTCTCACCAAGCCGGTGGATAAAGACGCTCTGTATAAAGCCATTGATGACGCGCTGGAGCAGAGCGCGCCGACGACCGATGAGCGCTGGCGCCAGGCGATTGTGACCCGCAGCCCGCTGATGGAACGCCTGCTGGAGCAGGCCGGGATGGTGGCGCAGTCGGACGTGAGCGTGCTGATTAACGGCCAGAGCGGTACCGGCAAGGAGATTATCGCCCAGGCCATCCATAACGCCAGCCCGCGCCGGGACAAACCTTTTGTCGCCATTAACTGCGGCGCGCTCCCCGAACAGCTGCTGGAGTCGGAGCTATTCGGCCACGCGCGCGGCGCCTTTACCGGTGCGGTCAGCAACCGGGAGGGGCTATTTCAGGCCGCAGAAGGCGGTACGCTGTTTCTGGATGAGATCGGCGATATGCCGGTTGCGTTACAGGTAAAACTGCTGCGCGTTTTACAAGAGCGTAAAGTGCGCCCGCTGGGCAGCAATCGCGACATCGACATTGATGTGCGGATTATTTCTGCGACCCATCGCGACCTGCCAAAGGCGATGGCGCGCGGCGAGTTTCGCGAAGATCTGTTTTACCGCCTGAACGTGGTGAACCTGAAAATCCCGCCGCTGGCCGAGCGTACGGAAGATATTCCGCTGCTGGCTAACCATCTGCTGCGCCAGTCTGCCGATCGCCACAAACCCTTTGTGCGCGCGTTCTCCACGGATGCGATGAAGCGGCTGATGGCCGCTAAGTGGCCGGGCAACGTGCGCCAACTGGTGAACGTGATTGAGCAGTGCGTGGCGCTGACCTCTTCGCCGGTCATTAGCGACGCCCTGGTGGAGCAGGCGCTGGAAGGGGAAAACACCGCGCTGCCGACGTTTGTCGAGGCGCGGAACCAGTTTGAGCTCAATTACCTGCGCAAGCTGCTGCAAATTACCAAAGGCAACGTCACGCATGCGGCGCGGATGGCGGGGCGCAACCGCACCGAATTCTATAAACTGCTGTCGCGCCACGAGCTCGACGCTAACGACTTTAAAGAGTAGCTCCGTAGGATGACGCAAGTTATGATACGGTTAGCAACCGGTTACGCGACAAAGACAGGAACACCATGAAAAAGATTGATGCGATTATTAAACCTTTCAAACTGGATGACGTGCGCGAAGCGCTGGCCGAAGTCGGCATCACTGGGATGACGGTAACGGAAGTGAAAGGCTTTGGCCGCCAGAAGGGGCATACCGAGCTGTATCGCGGCGCGGAGTATATGGTGGATTTTCTGCCGAAAGTAAAAATCGAAATCGTTGTCACCGATGATATCGTCGACACCTGCGTGGATACCATTATCCGTACGGCGCAGACCGGCAAAATCGGTGACGGTAAGATCTTTGTCTTCGATGTCGCGCGCGTGATTCGTATCCGCACCGGCGAAGAAGACGACGCGGCGATTTAAGCTTAAAAAAAAACGGATGATGGCTTAAGAAGTTCAATTCCATCCAGATTTGTAGCCCCGGTAAGCGCACCGCTACCGGGGTTATTATGCTGGGTTACAGCACCTTATGCGGCCCGAAACATTCGTAATGGATGTTGTCCTTATTGACGCCCAGTTCAACCAGCTGCTGTGCGGCAAACTGCATAAACGCCACCGGGCCACAGAGATAGAACTGCATCTGCGGGTCGCCAATCCTGTCGGCCAGGGCCGATAAATCCATCAAACCTTCGCTATCAAACGCGCCGGCTTCACGGTCCCCTTCGCTCGGACTGCGGTACCAGACGTGAGACGTAAACCTCGGCAGGGTTTCACCCAGAGCTTTCACTTCGTCCGCGAAGGCGTGCACGTCGCCGTTCTCTGCCGCGTGGAACCAGTTCACCTGCGCCGGATGCTGTGCTTTTGCCAGCGTGTCCAGCATCGCCAGCATCGGCGTCTGACCGACGCCGCCGGAGAGCAGCGTGACCGGCGTTTCCGGCGCCACGTTGAGGAAGAAATCGCCGGCCGGCGCGGCCAGATAAATCACGTCGCCTTCTTGCGCGGAACCATGCAGCCAGTTTGAAACCTGCCCGCCCTTTTCGCGTTTAACCGCGATACGATAGCCTCTACCATCGGATTTACGGGTCAGGGAGTATTGACGAATCTCCTGATGCGGGAAACCTTCCGGCTTCAGCCAGACCGCCAGGTACTGGCCCGGATGGTATTCAGCGACCGCGCCGCCGTCGACCGGCTCAAACTCAAAGCTGGTAATCAGCGCGCTGCGCGGCGTTTTTCTGACGATGTGGAACGCGCGGGTGCCTTCCCAGCCGCCGGCTTTGCTGGCGCTTTCGCGGTAGATTTGCGCTTCACGGTTAATAAAGACGTTGGCCAGTACGCCGTAGGCCTTGCCCCAGGCATCCAGCACTTCCTGGCCGGGGCTGAACATCTCGTCAAGGGTGGCCAGCAGGTGGGTACCGACAATATTGTACTGCTCAGGCTGGATCTGGAAGCTGGTATGCTTCTGGGCGATTTTTTCCACCGCCGGCAGCAGGGCGGGTAGGTTCTCAAGATTGCTGGCATAGGCGGCAATGGCGTTGAACAGCGCCTCGCGCTGGTCGCCGTTGCGCTGATTACTCATATTAAAGATTTCTTTGAGTTCGGGATTATGAGCAAACATGCGGTCGTAAAAATGGGCGGTCAGTTTCGGACCGGTTTCAACCAGCAGGGGGATGGTGGCTTTCACCGTAGCGATGGTTTGCGCGTCGAGCATAGCAGCTTCCTTGTATGTTATCTTAATGATGTATTTTAAATGCATCTTATAAAAATACCCCTGCTTTGTAAATGGTTCTTTAACGCTTTGCCCTACGGCAGTGGCAACATGAATTATTTGCATCACAAACCTGAAAACAAATCCGTTGATAATTGCAGGAGCTTTATTGCTCAAAGCCTTGTGTTATGCGGAGCCAATCGTTTGCGTAAAATCCTTTGTCAAGACCTGTTATCACAGAATGATTCAGTTATACTGTGGGCCGTTGTCCAATCGGACCGCCTTTTAAGGCCGAAATTCTATTGTTAGCTGAGTCAGGAGATGCGGATGTTAAAGCGTGAAATGAACATTGCCGATTATGATGCCGAACTGTGGCAGGCTATGGAGCAAGAAAAAGTACGTCAGGAAGAGCACATCGAACTGATCGCCTCCGAAAACTACACCAGCCCACGCGTTATGCAGGCGCAGGGCTCTCAGCTGACTAACAAATACGCTGAAGGCTATCCGGGTAAGCGCTACTACGGCGGCTGTGAATACGTCGATATCGTAGAGCAGCTGGCTATCGATCGCGCGAAAGAGCTGTTCGGCGCTGACTACGCTAACGTGCAGCCGCACTCCGGCTCCCAGGCTAACTTCGCGGTCTATACCGCTCTGCTGCAGCCGGGCGACACCGTGCTGGGTATGAACCTGGCGCAAGGCGGCCACCTGACTCACGGCTCCCCGGTCAACTTCTCCGGCAAACTGTATAACATCATTCCTTACGGCATTGATGAGTCCGGTAAAATTGACTACGAAGATATGGCGAAGCAGGCTCAGGAACACAAACCGAAGATGATTATCGGTGGTTTCTCTGCCTACTCCGGTATCGTTGACTGGGCGAAAATGCGCGAAATCGCTGACAGCATTGGCGCATACCTGTTCGTCGACATGGCCCACGTTGCCGGCCTGATTGCCGCAGGCGTGTACCCGAACCCGGTTCCGCATGCGCACGTGGTGACCACCACTACCCATAAAACCCTGGCGGGTCCGCGCGGCGGCCTGATCCTGGCGAAAGGCGGTAGCGAAGAACTGTACAAAAAACTGAACTCTGCCGTATTCCCGAGCGCCCAGGGCGGCCCGCTGATGCACGTTATCGCGGCGAAAGCGGTTGCGCTGAAAGAAGCGATGGAGCCAGAGTTCAAAGTTTACCAGCAGCAGGTAGCGAAAAACGCCAAAGCGATGGTCGAAGTGTTCCTGAACCGCGGCTACAAAGTGGTTTCCGGCGGCACTGAAAACCACCTGTTCCTGCTGGATCTGGTCGATAAAAATCTGACCGGTAAAGAAGCTGATGCTGCACTGGGTCGCGCTAACATCACCGTGAACAAAAACAGCGTACCGAACGATCCGAAGAGCCCGTTTGTGACCTCCGGTATCCGCATCGGTTCTCCGGCGGTCACCCGTCGCGGCTTTAAAGAAGCGGAAGTGAAAGAGCTGGCTGGCTGGATGTGCGACGTACTGGACAACATCAATGATGAAGCGGTCATTGAGCGCGTGAAGGGCAAAGTGCTGGACATCTGCTCCCGCTTCCCGGTTTATGCATAATCGTTAGCCGTTGAAATTAAAAAGGCCGCAATTGCGGCCTTTTTTGCGTCTGAAGATTAGCGTCGATCGAGCGAAATGGCGCCGGGCCCGGTTATTGCTAACAGCAGGAAGGCGCCGGCAATGCTGACGTTTTTCCAGAAGTTAATCATGTTCGGCAGCACTGCATCGCCGGACATATCCCAGTAGTGATGCCCAATAACTGCGGTACCCAGAGTATAAAAAATAAAGATCACCGCCAGCGGTCGGGTGAAAAAGCCCAGCACAATCAAAATAGCCGCAGGCACTTCCATAATGATGGCAATAATGGCCGCAAGCGTCGGCATTGGCGCGCCGGAGGAGGCCATGTACTGCACCGTGCCGCTAAAGCCGAGCAGCTTGGGATAGCCGAAAAGAATAAACAGCACCACCACCGCGATACGGGCGATCAATAGCAGCAGGGAGCGGGAAGAGCCAAAATCAAAATAGCGTAGTGTGTTCATAATCAGCTCGTTATGAGAGACGTGTGATTTAAACGTAATACACAAATTTGCGCTCCGCCACGTCCCCCTGATGATTAACGCAGCGTCTGTAGGTGCTCCTCAACGTAGAGATAACCGATCCCCATGAGTTGCTGGGCGCGGGTGAGTTTGCCAAAGCCGATTTGGGTGGCGTGCGCTCGCGGCGTATCGCCGTGGTCAAAGGGATTAAAGCCGGTTTGTTTAACGATACTTTCCAGCCATTGTTCGCCAAAGGCGCAGCTGCGTCCGTATAGCCAGATCTGATTAATATTCAAAATATTTAAGAAATTATAAAGGCTTAAGCCAATGGCGTTGGCCGCGCTATCAACCCATGCGCGGATATGCACGTCTCCCTGTTCCCAGGCTTCAATGAGCGATGCCGTGGTTAATTGCTCGGGAGAGCGCTGCGCTTCCGGCTGGGTTTTGAGCCACATCCGCGCCTGCTTTTTCAACGCGCTGAGGGACGCTACGGTTTCGAGGCAACCGTATCTCCCGCAGTCGCAGGCCTTGCCGTCAGGATTCACAATCGTGTGTCCTATCTGCCCGCTGCCGTAGAGGCTTCCTCGATAAATCTGATCGTTAATCACAAACGATGATCCAATACCGTAATCGACGTTGATCACGCAAAAATCCGGTTGTGGACCCGGATGCTGCCATTTCTCCGCCAGCGCCAGCATCACGCAGTCATTATCTACCCGTACCTGCACGCCGAGTTGTTCCTCAAGCAGATACTTTATTTCAATCGGCGTTTTCCAGCGCGCCTGGGGCATGGTTTGTGACACCCCGGTTACGGGATCAACTTGCCCATGAACGCCAAGCGCGAGATTGATGCTGTGCTGCGGGTAGCGGCGGTGAATACGTCGCCAGCATTCCACAATGGCCTCCAGAAGAGCCTGCGGCGTGGGTGCATTGATGGGCAAATGCTGGTGGCCATCAACCGCCAGCAGTCGGGCATCGGCAAGCTGATACTCAATGCTGGTCGGCGTGATATTCATGCATAGCGTCCAGGCACCGTGTTCGGGGATCTGGTAGCTTCCGCTGTTCACGCCGCGCTTGCTCATTTTTTCCGTCGAATGGCCGATCAATCCCTCGCTAAGCAGTTCTGCAAGAATGTTGCTCACAGCCGGAATAGAGAGCCCAGTGAGCTGGGAAAGCTGGGATTTACTGAGTTGTTTCTCCCGCCAGAGGTGGGAGAGAAAAATAGATTTGTTGACCTGCCTGACCCGGGCGTTATTTAAACCGGTGCGCTGCATACACTTAACTCCCTTAACTATATTGCGTGAGCGTTGCGCATTTTAGCAGCTAAATGGCGATATAAACTCCTCTTATAGAGATTTTTACTTTATTTTGTTTAGTGGAGGCGTCATGTACGGTTCGGTTAAGGTCTGGCAGGAAACAATTACATTACCTACGTGGACGACGGGGACGGAGGATCCGAACCCTATGTTTCTGGAAAAACGCGTTTATCAAGGTTCCTCCGGCAACGTCTATCCCTACGGCGTGATCGATACGCTGACCGGCGAGCGTGAAATGCGCGATTATCAGGCAGTATGGATGGAGAATGATTTCATTCGTATCATGCTGCTGCCGGAGCTCGGCGGACGTATTCACCGGGCGTATGACAAAGTCAACCAGCGCGATTTCGTCTATTACAATGAAGTCGTTAAACCCGCCCTGGTAGGGCTACTGGGGCCCTGGATCTCCGGCGGTATCGAGTTCAACTGGCCGCAGCATCACCGCCCGACGACCTTTATGCCGGTCGATTTTTCGATCCAGCACGGGGAAAACGGCGTGCAGACCGTATGGATGGGGGAAGCGGAGCCCATGCGCGGTTTGCAGGTCATGACCGGGTTTACTCTCTATCCTGACCGCGCGCTGATTGAAATCACCGGTAAGGTTTTTAATGGTAACGCCACGCCGCGTCATTTCCTGTGGTGGGCCAACCCGGCGGTAAAAGGCGGCGATGCTCACCAGAGCGTTTTCCCGCCCGACGTCACCGCTGTATTCGATCACGGCAAGCGCGATGTTTCCGCTTTTCCCATCGCCACCGGCACCTACTACAAGGTGGACTATTCTGCCGGCGTCGATATCTCTCGTTATAAAAACGTTCCGGTACCCACCTCGTATATGGCGGAGAAATCGGACTATGACTTTGTCGGCGCTTATCACCACGACGAGCGCGGTGGGCTACTGCATGTTGCCGACCACCACGTTTCGCCGGGCAAAAAACAGTGGAGCTGGGGCTATGGCGACTTTGGCCAGGCATGGGACCGCAATCTGACCGACGAAAATGGTCCCTATATCGAGCTGATGACCGGCGTCTACACCGATAACCAGCCTGACTTTACCTGGCTTGCGCCTTACGAAGAGAAGATTTTTGTACAAAATTTTCTTCCCTATAGCGAGCTGGGGATGGTGCAAAATGCCAATACGCAGCTGGCGCTGAAGCTGGTTCGCGAGTCGGAGCAGCTGCAGCTCGGTGTTTACGCCATTGCGCCGCTGGAAAATATCGTTGTTGAACTCAGCGCGGAAAAGCAGCCGCTGTATGAAACTCAGCTTACGCTGAAGCCCGGCGAGAGCTGGCAGCATACGCTGCCGGAAAATGACCCCCGGCGTTTAACCATTAAGGTGAAAACCGCAGACAACCAGCTGCTGCTGGATTATCAGGAACATATTACTCAGCAGACGCCCCTGCCCGAACCGGCCTGCGCGCCGGCGATGCCGGAAGAGATTCACAACGGCGATGAGCTCTATTTTATCGGCCAGCATCTTGAACAATACAATCACGCCAGCCGCTATGCCGCAGATTACTATCGCCGGGCAATAGCCCTCGATCCGCAGGATTACCGCAATAATGTTGCCCTCGGGACGCTGGCGTTTAATTGCGCCGACTGGGGGCTGGCGGAGCAATGTGCCCGGGCCGCGCTACTTCGCGCCCATCGTCTGAATAAAAATCCGCGCGATGGCGAAGCCAGTATGCTGCTTGCCAGCGCGCTGGAAAGGCAGGGCGATGAAGCTGGAGCATGGGATTGCTATTACAAAGCGTCCTGGAGCGGTAACTGCCGCGATGCCGCCTGGTGGGCGCTGGCAAGGCTGGCGATGAAGCGGGGTGATACCGCCGACGCGTTGGAAAAGGTCAACACCAGCCTGCAGTTTAACGCCAGCAACCATCTGGCTATGGGGCTGAAAGCGCTGGCGTTAGCGAACAGCGGGCGGACGAAAGAGGCGCAGGCGTATATTTTCGCCTGTCTTAAACAATACCCGTTGAGCTATCCGCTGCACTGCGCGCGCTGGATGATTGCGCCGGGCGATGAAGCGCGAGAGAACCTGCTGCGGGTAACGGGGCGCAGAGGAATCAACGGCAGCCTTCTGGCGGGCTGGCTGCTCTCCATCGGTCAGAAGCAGGCGGCGAAGGAGGTGCTTGAGGTTCTGGATTGCCAGGAAGCGCTGCCGATGCTGTGGCGCGCCTCGTTAAGCGATGATGCGAATAAACGGCAACGGTTAATTGCCGAAGCTGAGCGCTGCCATGCGCGAAAAGTGCGTTTCCCCAACACGCTTGATGAAGTCCAGATGCTGCAAATCCTGAGTGATAGCGCTTTTGCCCGCTATCTGCTCGGTTGCTTCTGGTACAGCAAACGTCGCTATGAAGAGGCGGTACGCTGCTGGCGCGAGACGCTGGAAAAATCTCCCGACTATGCGCCCGCTTATCGTCTGCTGGGGGTCTACGCCTGGAACAAACAACAGGATGCCGCGCAGGCGCTGGCTTATCTGCAACGGGCCGTAGAGCTTGAGCCCGAAAACGCGCGCTTCCTCTTTGAGCTTGATTTCCTGAAAAAATCACTGGGAACGCCGGTAAACGAACGACTGGAAACGCTGGCGGCGCGCAAAGCGGTGGTGCTGAAACGGGATGACCTGACCGCTGAGCTGTTAAGCCTGTGGAACGCGGCCGGTCATTATGCCGATGCCGCCGCTATTCTCGATACGCGCGTATTTCATCCCTGGGAAGGCGGGGAGGGGAAAGTTACCGGCCAGTATTTGCTCAATCAGCTTCATCGCGCTTTACAGTTGATCGAACGTGAGGCGTTTACGCAGGCTGCGGACTGTCTGAAAGACGCGTTACGCTATCCCGATAACCTGGGGGAGGGGCGGCTGCCCGGGCAGACGGACAACGATATCTGGTATTTGCTGGGCTATTGCGCGGAACAGGCAGGGGATGCGCAGCAGGCAGCGGAATATTACCAGCTTGCCCTGCAAGGGGGCTCAACGCTGGACGCCGGGCGTTACTACAACGATCAGCCCGCTGATTACCTTTTCTGGCAGGGTATCGCGCTGCGTAAGAGCGGTAACCCGGCGCAGGCCGAGCAGCACTTCCACAGTTTTATCGTCTGGGCCGCGCAGCATCGGGATGACGTTCCGCAAGCCGACTTTTTTGCCGTCTCGCTACCAGATCTTGTGGTCCTCGATGTATCGGCACAGCAGTTGCACCGTCAGCACTGCTTGTTTATTGAAGCGCTTGGCTACCTGGGACTAGGCAACCAACCCGCCAGTCAGAAAGCGATGCAACAGCTTCTGCAAATCAACCCCGTTCACGATAAGGCGCATCTAATTCAGCATGCCCTGCAAAGCGGTATTTTTTCCTGAACCTTAAATAGGCGGGTCTGGCCCGCCTGAACCCTACTGTTCCCTGCGTTTCCCTTATAGAGGAATCATTATGAATAACGCGCAGACACATCTGAAAATGGGCTACGTCTGGACTATCTGTCTGGTCGCCGCCTGCGGTGGTTTACTCTTTGGCTATGACTGGGTGGTGATTGGCGGCGCAAAGCCGTTTTATGAAGCCTGGTTTTCCATTACCGACCCGGCGCAGTCTGGCTGGGCAATGAGCTCGGCGCTGGTGGGCTGCGTTTTCGGCGCATTAATCTCGGGATGGTGCGCCGATAAACTGGGGCGCAAGCTGCCCTTAATACTGTCCGCCGTGCTGTTCAGCGCCTCGGCGTGGGGGACGGCGGTCGCCAGCAGTTTCGACATGTTTGTGGTTTACCGCATTGTGGGCGGCGTGGGGATTGGTCTGGCATCCGCGCTCAGCCCGCTTTACATAGCGGAAGTCAGCCCGGCAGAAAAAAGAGGGCGCTTTGTTGCGATAAACCAGCTCACTATCGTGATTGGCGTGCTGGCCGCTCAGCTTATCAACCTGATGATTGCGGAACCCGTAGCGACGGGAGCGACGCAGCAGATGATTGTGGAGACCTGGAACGGGCAGATGGGCTGGCGCTGGATGTTCGGCGCGGAACTGGTGCCAGCGCTGGCGTTTCTGGTGCTGATGTTTTTTGTTCCTGAGTCGCCGCGCTGGCTCATGAAGGCCGGTAAGCCGGATCGCGCCCGGGCCGCGCTGGAGCGCATTGGCTCCGCCGACTATGCCGACAGGATATTACGCGACATCGCGCACACGCTGGAAAAAGATAACCATAAAATCTCCTACGGCGCGCTGCTGGCTCCGCAGGTTAAACCGATCGTTATCATTGGCATGGTCCTCGCCGTCTTCCAGCAGTGGTGCGGAATTAACGTCATCTTTAACTACGCGCAGGAGATTTTTGCCTCGGCGGGATTCGATATTAACAGTACGCTGAAATCGATCGTCGCAACGGGGATCGTCAACCTGGTGTTTACCCTCGCCGCGCTGCCGCTGGTGGATAAAATCGGCCGCCGTAAATTAATGCTGCTCGGTGCCTCAGGGTTGACGCTTATCTATGTTCTGATTGCCGCCGCCTATGGCATGGGCATCATGGGCTGGCCCGTTCTGCTGCTGGTGCTGGCGGCGATTGCTATTTACGCCTTGACCCTGGCGCCGGTTACCTGGGTACTGCTGGCGGAAATCTTCCCCAACCGCGTTCGCGGACTCGCGATGTCCTTAGGCACCCTGGCGCTGTGGATTGCCTGTTTCTTGTTAACCTACACTTTCCCGCTGCTTAATGCCGGACTGGGCGCGGCGGGCAGTTTCCTGCTGTATGGCGTTATTTGCGCAGTCGGCTACCTCTATATTCTGCGCAACGTGCCGGAAACGAAGGGGGTCACTCTCGAAGCCCTGGAAGAGCAGCTGGCGAAACGTCATGCGGGCGCTCAGGCGATGAAGCAGGAGCAGACGCGCTAATGGCGGAAGAGTGGATTCTGGAAAACGCGCATCTGCGGATGCGCGTCGCTTCTCTGGGCGGCAAAGTGCAAAGTTTGTACTCGCGGCAATATCAGGCGCCGGTGCTATATGAAAACCCCACCGGCGGCATGTTTCCGATGCTGCCACTGGCCAATCGCGTCGCCGGGAACCGCTTTATTTTTCAGGGATGTGAGATAGCTCTGCCTCGCCACCACGCCGACGCGCATTTTTTTCTCCACGGCGACGGTTGGCTGCAGCGCTGGGATATGATTGCGCGCGGCAGCGACTATTGCGTGTTACAGCTGCGTCGGCAGTATGTCTGCGGTTTCGATTACCTGGCGCAGATCCGCTACCAGCTGCTGCGTAACCAGCTGGTGGCTGAGCTGACGCTTACCCACTGTGGTAGCGCCCCCATCCCCTATGGCTGCGGTTTTCATCCGTTTTTTCCTTTTGATAAGCGCAGTAAGGTGCAGTTTGCAGCCGCTGGCTACTGGCCTGAAGGGGAGCAGCATCTTCCTCTCGGCTGGCAAGGCCAACTGCCCGACTATGCCGATTTCAGCCATGCGCAGTACGGTAAGGATCGCTGGCTGAACGTGGGCTATTCTGGCTGGAGCGGGCGGGCGAGGGTGATTAGTGATGTGATGGATATCACAATTTTTTCGCAAACTCCGTGGTTGATGCTCTTCAGAATGCAGGGTGAACCGTTCCTTTGTCTTGAGCCGCAAAGTCATCCGGTAAACGCCCATAACATGGACGGACAGCCGGGGCTGCGGGTTTTAGGTGCAGGAGATACGCTGAATTTTTCGCTGAAAATAGACGTGCAGGGGGGCGAATAGCACCATATTTGAGGCGAGGGTATCTTGCACCCGCCACGCTTTATCGCCAGACTGTCGCCTCCATTCGGGAGGGAATCATGGTCTTGCACTCCACGCGCTGGCTGGCGCTTAGTTACTTCACTTACTTTTTTAGCTACGGTATCTTCCTGCCTTTCTGGAGCGTCTGGCTTTCCGGACTTGGCCTGACGCCGGAAACCATCGGCATGCTGCTCGGCGCCGGGCTGGTGTCGCGCTTTCTTGGCAGCTTGCTGATTGCGCCGCGGGTCAGCGACCCGTCCCGTCTTATCTCTTCTCTGCGCATTCTGGCGCTGCTGACGCTGCTCTTTGCGCTCGCATTTTGGATCGGCCACCAGGTTGTCTGGCTGATGGTGATTATCGTCGGCTTTAACCTTTTTTTCTCGCCGCTGGTGCCGCTGACCGACGCGCTGGCGAATACCTGGCAAAAGCAGATCACCATGGACTACGGGCGCGTGCGCCTGTGGGGGTCGATAGCTTTCGTCATTGGCTCGGCGCTGACTGGGAAGCTGGTCAGCCTGTATGACTACCGGATGATACTGGTGATGCTCAGCGTCGGTATAGCCTCCATGCTGCTCGGGATGCTGTTGAAGCCGTCGGTGCAGCCGCAGGGAGAATCCCGCCAGCAGGAAGCGGCCGGGCTGTCGGCCTGGGTCACTCTGGTGCGGCAAAGCTGGCGCTTCCTTGCCTGTGTCTGTTTGCTGCAGGGGGCGCACGCCGCCTACTATGGGTTCAGCGCAATCTACTGGCAGGAGGCGGGGTATTCCGCCTCCGCCGTGGGCTATTTGTGGTCGCTTGGCGTGGTGGCGGAAGTGGTGATTTTCGCGCTGAGCAAAAAGGTCTTCCGCCGCTTCAGCGCCCGCGATCTGCTGCTGCTTTCCGCGGTGTGCGGAGTGATTCGCTGGACGCTGATGGGCTGGACGACGGCGCTACCCTGGCTTATCGTCGCGCAGATCCTCCACTGTGGCACCTTTACGGTCTGCCATCTGGCGGCGATGCGCTATATCGCGGCTCGCCAGGGAAGCGAAGTCATCCGCTTGCAGGCGGTCTACTCCGCGGTAGCGATGGGCGGCAGCATTGCGGTAATGACGGTATTTGCCGGCTTCCTCTACCAGCATCTGCACCAGGGCGTTTTCTGGGTGATGGCGCTGGTGGCCTTACCGGCGCTGGTGGTGCGGCCAAAAGCGGTGGCTTAGGCCTCGAGCATCTTGCAAATCTGCTGCTGCTGGTGATCGCTGAACGTCTCGTCGGCATGAAACAGCGGCGGTGAAAACAGCGGTAGCGCCGTGGTATAGGGGGTGACGATCAGCGTCACTTCCTTCGGCGCGCCCTCTTTCTGGAAGGTGCTTACGCTCAAATACTTAATATTGAGCGGTAGCAGGGTTAGCTCGCGCAACTGCTGCTCCAGCGACTGCTCAAGGTCTGGATTATCATCGGTAAGCAAAACCACCTGTTTCTCTTGCAGATCGCTTTTTTGCATCAGCCACGCGCCGAAAATCACCGCGATTAAACTGACTTCCTCCTGGCTAAAGCGAACCTGCCAGCTGGCTTCGAACTCCTCCAGCGCCGCCTGCGTGGTGCGCATCAAACGGGGATACAGACGTCCAATCTCCTCCGGCAGCGCGTTATCGATACCGATGGCGAAGACGCTGCGGTGTAGCGCCTGTGAGAGGTGTATATAGAGCTGATCGCTAAGCCCCTGCTCATCGCTGAACGGCCGCCCCGCCAGGTTCTGAAAGCGGTGAATCAGTCTGGAGATGGCCAGATGCAGGCGCCGGTCATGCTGGTGCCCGTCGCGGATGGGATCGGGGGTTTTCAGCAGCATAAATAGCAGGGTCAGAAACAGCTGTTCTCCGGCATGGGGCGTCGCCGCCACCCGACGCTGCCAGTGGCGAACAATCTCCTCCGCGAGGGTAAACTCGGCGGCGGCTTGCGCCCAGCGCTGCTGCTCGTGGGTGAAAGAGGGGCTCTGCCCAAGGTGGTGCTGCAGTAAACAATACTGTAAATAAAGACGCAGAAAATGCACGTCGCGGCAGTCAAACTGCCGGTTCAGAGTTCGGGCGCACCGGTTCACCAGGGCCTGGAGATTGGTGTCGTCATATAGCGTGCGTGCGATACCCTGCTGTTTAAGCTGCGTTTTTAACGCCGGGGTAAAATGGTGGCTGACAAAATGCGGGCACAGGCGCAGCCCGCGGCGCAGAGCGTGCAGCAAGCACAAGCGTTGATCGAGCGCGGCGCCTTCCATCCGATAGCTGCCGTCCGCTTGTGAAGTCAGGGTTAAGCGGTGATAACGCTGAATTTCGCGTCCCGTCTCCGCGATGTCCTGCCTGGCGGTATCCTCATCAACCTGAGTGAGGCTACCCAGCCATTCGGGCGTTACGGATTGCCCGGGCAGATAAAACATCAGGAGCACCTGGCTACGGCGCTGTGGACTGGAAAGCACAGATGGTGGTTCAATCACTGTCATCATCCGGTTAGTTCCAGTTAGGGTTTTCGTTAAGCGTAGTTAATGTATTCAGGGTGAGCAGGGCACTCCCGCGTCTTTACATCAGGATTGCTGGCGCGGTTCACAGAATTTTTCACGTGAGGAACAGATGAAGAGAGTGAAACAATGCGTCAGCGTAGCGTTTTTCATGTTTTTATCGCTAACCGCGGCGGCACATCCGCACAGTTTCATCAGCTTGCAAACGGAGGCTGTGGCGGAAAATGGCCTGCTCACCGGCTTTAAAATGCGCTGGACGATGGATGAAATCACCTCCGCCGATCTGCTCTATGATGCGGGCAGCGCCAAACCTGGTAGCGAAATCTGGAAAAAGCTGGCGGCGGAAGTGATGGCGAACGTGCTGGGCCAGCACTATTTCAGCGAGCTATGGCATAACGGCCAGCGGGTAAAGTTTGATAATCGACCCGACGGCTATGGCCTGGAGCGCAGCGGCCACCAGGCGGTGCTCACTTTTACTCTGCCGCTGGCGAAGCCGCAGCCTCTGGCCGGGCAAACCTTCACTTTTTCAACCTACGACCCGACCTATTATGTTGATATGTATTATGACAAAGACGCTGATTTTGCTCTGCCGGCGGCGATGAAAACGAGCTGCACGGCAAACGTGATGACGCCGAAACCGAATGAAAAAATGTTGTCCTATGCGCAGTCGCTGGATAAAGCGGATGCGCCGCCGGAGGATATGGAACTGGGGAATTATTTCGCGCAAAAGGTGACGCTGCAATGTCGCTGATTTTTACTCAAAACAGCCGTTCGCCGCGCTGGCGTCAGCTTTGGCCGCTGGCGCTCTTTTTGCTGCTGGCGGCAGGGGCTGGCTTCTGGCTATGGCAGGCCTGGCCGCAGGTGCTGCTGCAAAGCGCGGTCTGGCAGCGCGCGCTAAATGTCGAACTGAGTCGGCTTCTGCAGGCGGTAGCGGAGAATCCTTCCGCCGCCGGGCTGTCGCTGCTGGGGTTTAGCTTCGCCTACGGCGTCCTGCACGCGCTGGGGCCGGGGCACGGTAAGGTGGTTATAACAACCTGGCTGGCGACCCATCCGTCGAAGCTGAAATCCAGCATTGGCCTGACCCTGGCCGCCTCGTTGCTGCAGGGGCTGGTGGCCATCGCTTTAGTGGTAGTGGTACTGACGCTGCTGCAGCTTCCGGCAAGACAGTTGCACCTGAGCAGCTTCTGGCTGGAAAAGGGAAGCTATCTGCTGGTCGGCGCGCTGGGCCTTTTGCTGTGCTGGCGGGCGCTAAAAAAGCTGCGCATACTGCTGCGCCGGCCTAAATTCACTGCCTTCACCGCGCATCACGTTCATCACGCCAACTGCGGCTGCGGGCACCAGCATCTGCCGGCGCCGGAACGGCTGCAAAGCGGCGACGACTGGCGGGCCCGGTTGGCTATCGTGCTGTCGATGGGAATGCGCCCCTGTTCCGGGGCTATTATGGTTCTGTTGTTCAGTAAGGTTATCGGCGTATTTGGCTGGGGGATGGCGGCCGCGATGGCGATGGCGGCGGGAACCTCGCTTACCATTAGCGCGCTTGCTCTGCTGGTTCACGGTTTTCGCCAGCTGGCGGTCAGGCTGAGCGCCAGACAGGCGCCGGTGCTATGGAAGCGGGTGGGCTGGGCGACCCTGGCGCTGGCCGGTGGCGTGATTTTGCTGGCGGCGGCGGTGGTTATGTGGAGCAGTGCAGTGCCGAGCGGCGGGGGATTAAGGCCGTTTTAATACCTTTGGACCGGGCTGAAATCTTAAAGTGTTGGCGGCTGTTTGTGGCTTATCCTCCAATGCTTTAGCTTTCAGTTTTCTTTCCTGGTCGTGACAAGGAGTCATAATGACCGTTAATCAATCCCCAACCTCAGGGTACACACTGGTTCTATCCGCAGCGGCAGGGCTGCTGGTCGGCTTATCAATCATCTTCTTTTGGCCCGAGCTGGCGAGCTGGTGGCCTGCCGAGCTCCCCCGCATATATACGGCTCTGTATAATCTTATTGGGCTGGGACAAACGAGTGTAGAAAGCGTTCCGGTTGCTGTTTACGGCCAGCTGCTGATTGCCGGTTTTATACTGGCTTTTTTGCACCCCGGGTACAGTAAGATGCCCATTGTTGCGTGGATGTTGCATAACCAGCCGTCGCGCAGAGATTTCTTCAGCTGGATAGTTCGTAGCTGGATCCTGCAGTGCGGTTTCCTGATGACTCTGTTCTGGCAAGTCGGGTTTATGCGTTATCTCCAGGGCGATACGCTGCTGCGTTTCGTCTCAGTTTTCAATTACATCTGCTATTTTGCCACGCTGGTACTGGGGCTGACGCTGGTTCGCGATGCCTGGCGGCTGGTGAAAACGCCAGAAATCCCGGTGAGCAATCTGCGACTGCCGCTCATTTTCGCACTGGGGTTCTATTTACCGTTTCAAATCGTTTTATTGCTGCACGGCGCACGCGAAAACGACTTTGTGCAGTTGGGATGGTTACTGTTTGCACCGGCGATGCTCGGGATTCTGTTGTCCAGGTTAGTGACCGGCGGTATCGCTTGTTTCATTCATCATCTGATAGGCGACGCGGATTGTCCGAAATGGCGCGCGCATTCTGCCCTGTTTAACGGCGCAGCAATATTGTGCATGGCGATAAATACCACCGTGCGGATTGTAGTGAATCTGATGAAATAATAAAAAAGGGAAGCGCAAGGCTTCCCTTTTTACTCAACGATAAAATTAACGCTTCAGCGCTTCGCTCAGCTGCTCGCGCATATTCGCCAGCATGGCTTTTACAACGCGCGGGTTGCCTGCAACGATGTTGCCGGTCAGCAGGTAGTTATGGCCGCCGGTAAAGTCGCAGACGATAGCGCCTGCTTCACGAGCGATCAGCTCGCCTGCCGCGAAATCCCACGGTTTCAGCGCGATTTCAAAGTAGCCGTCAACGCGGCCAGCGGCAACGTAGGCCAGATCCAGGGCAGCGGAACCGGTGCGGCGGAAATCCGCGCATTCGGTATACATGTTGCCGAGGATATTCATGTAAGAGGTCGCGTGCTGTTTTGCTTTGAACGGGAAGCCGGTGGCGATGATCGTGCCATCCAGATCGCGAGCGCTGCTGCCGCGCAGGCGGTAGCCGTTCAGCTGCGCGCCCTGACCGCGGGTTGCGGTAAACAGCTCGTTACGCATTGGATCGTAAACCACGGCAACTTCAGTACGGCCTTTAATGCGTACGGCGATGGAGACGGAGAAGTGCGGCAGACGTTTTACGAAGTTGGTGGTGCCATCCAGTGGATCGATAACCCATTGAACATCCTGATCTTCACCCTCATGTTCACCGCTTTCTTCGGTGATGATGGTGTGCTGCGGGTAAGATTTGCGAATGGTTTCGATAATAATCGCTTCAGCGGCTTTATCGACGTTGGTCACGAAATCATTGCTGCCTTTCTGGCTTGTTTCTACGGAATCAGGGGTTTCGTAGTGCTTGGCAATTAAATTACCCGCCTTGCGCGCTGCGCGCACGGCGATGTTCAGCATCGGATGCATCGGTCTCTCTCACTGGATGTTAAAGAACGGGAAAAAACGGCGCATATAGTAACAGTGAAATCTGCCCATGTCTCCGTTTTATGATAGCATGCACGAATAATCTTTAGCCGAAGAACCATAATGCTGCAAAATATTCGAATCGTACTGGTAGAAACCTCACACACCGGCAATATGGGCTCCGTCGCCCGCGCAATGAAAACCATGGGATTAACCAACCTGTGGCTGGTCAATCCTCTGGTCAAACCCGATTCTCAGGCCATCGCTCTGGCGGCCGGGGCCAGCGACGTCATTGGCAATGCCCACATCGTTGATACCCTTGATGAAGCGCTAGCGGGCTGTAGCCTCGTCGTGGGGACCAGCGCGCGCTCCCGCACGCTGCCGTGGCCGATGCTCGATCCGCGCGAATGCGGCCTGAAAAGCGTTGCCGAAGCGCAGCATGCGCCGGTTGCGCTGGTATTTGGCCGTGAACGCGTCGGCCTGACTAACGAAGAGCTGCAGAAGTGTCACTATCACGTGGCGATTGCCGCTAACCCGGAATACAGCTCGCTGAACCTGGCGATGGCGGTGCAGGTCATCGCCTATGAAGTGCGTATGGCATGGCTGGCGGCGCAGGAGCAAAATGAGCCCGTCGTCGAGCATGAAGAAACCCCGTATCCGCTGGTGGATGATTTAGAGCGTTTCTACGGCCATCTGGAGCAGACGCTGCTGGCAACCGGCTTTATCCGCGCCAGTCATCCGGGCCAGGTGATGAACAAACTGCGCCGTTTGTTTACCCGCGCCCGCCCGGAAAGCCAGGAGCTGAACATCCTGCGCGGTATGCTGGCGTCAATTGAGCAGAAGAATAAAGAGTAGTACCGTCTGTTTGCCGGGTGGCGCTGCGCTTACCCGGCCTAGCGATCGCCTCCCCTATGGGAGAGGGCATCAGATCGCGCTTAAGTAAAACGGCACGGAAAGCCAAATACCTGACTAAAACAGTCAAGTAAATAGTTGACCAATTTACTCGGGAATGTCAGACTTGCCTTGCTATGCAATACCCATATTAATAAAAAGCCCGGGCAGGGGCGAGTTTGAGGTTAAGTAAGACATGAGACTGACATCTAAAGGGCGTTATGCCGTGACCGCGATGCTTGACGTTGCGCTCAACTCTGAATCGGGTCCGGTTCCGTTGGCTGATATTTCAGAGCGTCAGGGAATTTCGCTTTCCTATCTGGAACAGCTGTTCTCTCGCCTGCGCAAAAATGGGCTGGTTTCCAGCGTACGTGGTCCAGGCGGCGGTTATCTGTTAGGTAAAGAAGCGGGTAGCATCGCGGTTGGCGAAGTTATCAGCGCAGTAGACGAATCCGTTGACGCCACCCGTTGTCAGGGCAAAGGCGGCTGCCAGGGCGGCGATAAGTGCCTTACTCACGCGCTGTGGCGCGATCTGAGCGAGCGACTGACCGGTTTTCTGAATAACATCACGCTGGGCGAACTGGTGAATAACCAGGAAATCCTTGATGTCTCCGGTCGTCAGCACAACCATGAATCCCAGCGTAATACCCGCGCTCAGGACGCTATCGACGTTAAACTGCGCGCGTAGTTCTCGTTCAATTTCATCTTGCAGCTATTTGGCTGCAAGATGAAACGAGCTGAGCCAAAAAGATAAAAAAGATTTTCGAATCAGGCCGGGATGCTCCGCCATCCTGTGTACTCGGTCGTACATCCAGCCGGTTGCCTGATTCCTTGCATTGAAGCGATGTACGGAGTTTATAGAGCAATGAAATTACCGATCTATCTCGATTACTCCGCAACCACGCCGGTGGACCCGCGTGTTGCCGAGAAAATGATGCAGTTCCTGACTCTGGACGGGACCTTTGGTAACCCGGCCTCCCGTTCCCACCGTTTTGGCTGGCAGGCTGAAGAGGCGGTAGATATCGCCCGTAATCAGATTGCCGAGCTGGTCGGTGCCGACCCGCGCGAAATCGTCTTTACCTCCGGCGCGACGGAATCCGATAACCTGGCGATTAAAGGTGCAGCCAACTTTTATCAGAAAAAAGGCAAGCACATCATCACCAGCAAAACCGAACACAAAGCCGTGCTGGACACCTGCCGTCAGCTGGAGCGCGAAGGGTTTGAAGTCACCTACCTCGCCCCGCAGCGTAACGGCATTATCGATTTAAAAGAACTGGAAGCCGCGATGCGTGATGACACCATCCTTGTTTCCATTATGCACGTGAATAACGAAATCGGCGTGGTGCAGGATATCGCTACCATCGGCGAGATGTGCCGCGCCCGCGGTATCATTTACCACGTTGACGCGACCCAGAGCGTGGGCAAACTGCCTATCGACCTGAGCCAGCTGAAAGTTGACCTGATGTCCTTCTCCGGCCACAAAATCTATGGCCCGAAAGGCATCGGCGCGCTGTACGTGCGTCGTAAACCGCGTATTCGTATCGAAGCGCAGATGCACGGCGGCGGTCACGAGCGCGGCATGCGTTCCGGTACGCTGCCTGTCCACCAGATCGTCGGTATGGGTGAAGCTTACCGTATCGCGAAAGAAGAGATGGAAAGCGAAATGGCCCGCCTGCGCGGCCTGCGTAACCGTCTGTGGGACGGCGTGAAAGATATGGAAGAGGTTTATCTCAACGGTGACCTTGAGCAGGGCGCGCCGAATATCCTCAACGTCAGCTTTAACTACGTTGAAGGCGAGTCGCTGATTATGGCGCTGAAAGACCTGGCGGTCTCTTCCGGTTCAGCCTGTACTTCCGCAAGCCTTGAGCCGTCCTACGTGCTGCGCGCGCTGGGGATGACCGACGAGCTGGCGCATAGCTCTATTCGTTTCTCTTTAGGTCGTTTTACTACCGAAGAAGAGATTGACTACACCATCAATCTGGTCCGCAATTCCATCGGTCGTCTGCGCGAACTCTCTCCGCTGTGGGAAATGTTCAAGCAGGGCGTGGATCTGAACAGCATTGAATGGTCACATCACTAATTCGGCACCAATAAGGAGAATTCATCATGGCTTACAGCGAAAAAGTTATCGATCATTACGAGAATCCGCGCAACGTCGGCTCTTTCGACAATAGCGACGAAAACGTCGGCAGCGGTATGGTTGGCGCACCGGCGTGCGGCGACGTGATGAAGTTGCAGATTAAAGTCAACAATGAAGGTATCATTGAAGACGCGCGTTTCAAGACCTACGGCTGCGGTTCCGCTATTGCTTCCAGCTCCCTGGTGACCGAATGGGTAAAAGGGAAATCGCTGGACGAAGCTCAGGCGATTAAAAACACCGATATCGCAGACGAGCTCGAGCTGCCGCCGGTGAAAATTCACTGCTCTATTCTGGCGGAAGACGCGATTAAAGCCGCGATTGCGGATTACAAAAGCAAACGTGAAGCAAAATAATTAAGAGTTGAGGTTTGTTATGTCGATTACTTTAAGCGACAGTGCAGCAGCGCGAGTCAACGCCTTTCTGGCCAACCGCGGTAAAGGGTTTGGCCTGCGCCTGGGAGTCAGAACTTCCGGCTGTTCAGGTATGGCTTATGTACTGGAGTTTGTTGACGAACCAGCGGCAGAAGACACCGTGTTTGAAGACAAAGGCGTGAAAGTCGTGATCGACGGCAAAAGTTTGCAGTTCCTCGACGGTACGCAGCTGGACTTCGTCAAAGAAGGTCTTAACGAAGGGTTTAAGTTCACCAACCCGAACGTGAAGGACGAGTGCGGCTGCGGCGAAAGCTTTAACGTGTAATTGCAATGTAATCTAAACCCCACTGCGGACGCCCGTAAGTGGGGTTTGCTTTATCTCGTTAACCCTGAGGTTGCTATGGACTATTTTACCCTCTTCGGGTTACCGGCCAGCTATACCCTTTCGTTAGAACCCCTGACTGCCCGGTACCAGGAACTACAGCGCCAGTATCACCCCGATAAGTTCGCCAGCTGCAGCGCGGCCGAACAGCTCGCCGCGGTGCAGCAGTCCGCCACCATTAATCAGGCGTGGCAAACCCTTCGCCACCCGCTGACCCGCGCCGAATATCTCCTTTCGCTTCATGGTTTCGATCTCGCCAGCGAGCAGCACACCGTGCGCGATACCGCGTTCCTGATGGAACAGCTGGAACTGCGCGAAGAGCTCGATGAGATAGGCAAGGCGAAAGATGAAGCGCGGCTGGAAAGCTTTATCAAGCGGGTCAAAGCGCAATTTGATATCCGGCATCAGCTGATGGTTGAACAACTGAATAACGAGACGTGGGAGGCGGCGGCGGATACCGTGCGCAAGCTGCGTTTTCTCGATAAACTGCGAAGCAGTGCGGAACAACTCGAAGAAAAACTGCTCGATTTTTAATTTCGGAAGCAATTATGGCCTTATTACAAATTAGTGAGCCCGGGCTGAGCGCCGCGCCGCACCAGCGACGTCTGGCGGCGGGTATCGATCTGGGCACCACCAATTCACTGGTGGCTACCGTGCGTAGCGGCCAGGCCGAAACTCTGCCCGACCATCAAGGGCGCTATTTGCTGCCGTCGGTGGTGAACTATCAGGCTTCGGGTTTGACGGTGGGCTATGACGCGCGGCAAAACGCCGCTCAGGATCCGGTCAACACCATCAGCTCCGTCAAACGCATGATGGGGCGCTCTCTGGCCGATATCGAGGCCCGCTACCCGCATCTGCCTTATCAGCTGCAGGCAAGCGAAAATGGCCTGCCGATGATTCAGACTACGGGTGGTTTGCTCAATCCGATCCGCGTGTCTGCCGACATTCTAAAAGCGCTGGCCGAACGCGCCACCGAAGCGCTGTCGGGCGAGCTCGACGGCGTGGTGATTACCGTGCCGGCCTACTTCGATGATGCTCAGCGTCAGGGAACCAAAGACGCGGCGCGTCTGGCGGGCCTGCACGTGCTGCGTCTGCTGAACGAACCCACCGCGGCGGCGATTGCCTACGGCCTGGACTCCGGCCAGGAAGGGGTCATCGCGGTTTACGATCTCGGCGGCGGCACCTTTGATATCTCCGTGCTGCGCTTAAGCCGCGGCGTGTTTGAAGTCCTGGCTACTGGCGGCGATTCCGCGCTCGGCGGCGACGATTTCGATCACCTGCTGGCCGATTATCTGCGCGAGCAGGCTGGCCTGAGCGATCGCAGCGACAACCGCCTGCAGCGCGAGCTGCTCGACGCGGCGATCGCGGCGAAAATCGCCCTCAGCGATGCCGAAACGGCACGGGTGAACGTCGGCGGCTGGCAGGGGGAAATAACCCGCAGCCAGTTTAATGCGCTGATCGCGCCGCTGGTAAAACGCACTCTGCTGGCCTGTCGTCGCGCGCTGAAAGACGCCGGCGTTGAGGCGCAAGAGGTGCTGGAAGTGGTGATGGTGGGCGGCTCGACCCGCGTGCCGCTGGTGCGCGAGCGCGTCGGTGAGTTCTTTGGCCGTACGCCGCTGACCTCAATCGATCCGGATAAAGTCGTCGCCATCGGCGCGGCGATTCAGGCGGACATTCTGGTAGGCAACAAGCCGGATAGCGAACTACTGCTGCTCGATGTGATCCCGCTCTCCCTGGGGCTGGAAACCATGGGCGGTCTGGTGGAGAAGGTTATCCCGCGCAACACCACCATTCCGGTGGCGCGCGCGCAGGAGTTCACCACTTTCAAAGATGGCCAGACGGCGATGTCTATTCACGTTATGCAGGGCGAGCGCGAGCTGGTACAGGACTGCCGCTCCCTGGCGCGTTTTGCGCTGCGCGGCATTCCGGCATTACCGGCGGGCGGGGCGCATATTCGCGTCACCTTCCAGGTGGATGCCGACGGCCTGCTGAGCGTGACGGCGATGGAGAAATCGACCGGCGTCGAGGCCTCTATCCAGGTGAAACCGTCCTACGGTCTGACCGATGGCGAGATCGCCAGCATGATTAAAGATTCGATGAGCTACGCCGAACAGGACGTCCAGGCGCGTATGCTGGCCGAGCAAAAAGTTGAAGCCGCGCGCGTACTGGAAAGTCTGGTCAGCGCGCTGGCCGCCGACGCCGCGCTGTTAAGCGCCGCAGAGCGTCAGGCTATCGATGACGCCGCGGAGCAAGTGCGCGCCGCTGCGGCAGGCGATGATGCCGATGCAATCAAAGAAGCGATTAAAAATATCGACACACAAACCCAGGAATTCGCCGCACGTCGTATGGATCAATCGGTCCGTATCGCGCTGAAAGGCCAATCCGTGGACGAGGTTTAAAATGCCAAAAATTGTTTTTCTGCCCCACCAGGACCTGTGTCCGGATGGCGTAGTTGTGGAAGCTGAGACCGGTGAAACCATTCTTGATGCTGCGCTGCGTAGCGGTATTGAGATTGAGCACGCCTGCGAAAAATCCTGTGCCTGTACCACCTGCCACTGCATCGTGCGTGAAGGTTTTGACTCGCTGGCGGAAAGTACCGAAGATGAAGACGACATGCTGGATAAGGCCTGGGGGCTTGAGCCCGACAGCCGTCTGAGCTGCCAGGCGCGGGTGACTGACGAAGATTTGGTCATCGAAATTCCGCGTTACACTATCAACCACGCACGCGAGCATTAATATGGGACTGAAATGGACCGACAGTCGCGAAATCGGCGAAGCGCTGTACGACGCCTTCCCGGATCTCGACCCGAAAACCGTTCGCTTCACCGATCTGCATCAGTGGATATGCGACCTGGAAGAGTTTGATGACGATCCAAACGCATCCAATGAAAAAATTCTTGAGGCGATTCTGCTAGTCTGGTTAGACGAAGCCGAATAATTTTCGCGTTATGATTTACCCGGTGGTTATCAGCCGGATAAATCAACAGGCGAAAGAACTTTACGGGCTGCCATACGGCGGCCCGTTTGCTAAGAAGGATAATGATAATGACCGAAGCTATGAAAATTACGCTTACCGCTCAGCCAGCCGATGCGCGCTGGGGAGAAAAAGCGTCTTACAGCATTAATAACGACGGCATCGCCCTGCACCTGAACGGCAAAGACGACCTGGGCTTGATTCAGCGCGCGGCGCGGAAAATTGACGGCATGGGCATCAAACACGTTGCGCTTGATGGCGAAGGCTGGGACACCGACCGCGCATGGGCGTTCTGGGCGGGTTATAAGGGGCCGAAAGGCAGCCGCAAAGTTGAGTGGCCGGCCCTCGACGATGCGCAGAAAAGCGAACTGGATAACCGCCTGACCATTATTGACTGGGTCCGTGACACCATTAACGCCCCGGCGGAAGAGCTGGGGCCTGAACAGCTGGCGCAGCGTGCGGTAGACCTGCTGTGCAGCGTGGCCTGCGATAACGTCTCTTATCGTATCACCAAGGGTGAAGACCTGCGCGAGCAGAACTATCTGGGCCTGCACACGGTTGGTCGCGGTTCCGAGCGCCCACCGGTCCTGCTGGCGCTGGACTATAACCCAACCGGCGATAAAGAAGCCCCGGTGTACGCCTGTCTGGTCGGTAAAGGCATCACCTTTGACTCCGGCGGATACAGCATCAAACAGAGCGCCTTTATGGACTCAATGAAGTCCGACATGGGCGGCGCGGCAACGGTGACCGGCGCGCTGGCGTTTGCCATCACTCGCGGCCTCAATAAGCGCGTGAAGCTGTATCTGTGCTGCGCCGATAACCTGATTAGCGGCAACGCCTTTAAACTTGGCGATATTATTCACTATCGCAACGGTAAAACCGTGGAAATCATGAATACCGATGCGGAAGGTCGCCTGGTGCTGGCTGACGGCCTGATTGATGCTTCTGCGCAAAAGCCTGAGCTGATTATTGATGCCGCCACGCTGACCGGCGCCGCGAAAACCGCGTTGGGCAATGATTATCACGCGCTGTTCAGCTTTGACGATGGTCTGGCAAATCGCCTGCTGGCGAGCGCGCAGGCTGAAAACGAGGCCTTCTGGCGTCTGCCGCTGGCGGAATTCCACCGCGGCCAGCTGCCGTCGAACTTCGCCGAGCTGAACAATACCGGCAGCGCGGCCTATCCGGCGGGCGCCAGCACCGCAGCGGGTTTCCTGTCCCACTTCGTGGAGAACTATCACCAGGGCTGGCTGCATATCGACTGTTCGGCGACCTACCGTAAATCTGCCGTTGAGCAGTGGTCGGCAGGCGCGACCGGTCTTGGCGTGCGCACCATTGCCAACCTGCTGACGGCAGAGTAATGGATCTTGCCGGGTGGCGCTGCGCTTACCCGGCCGACAAAACTCGTGGGCCCGTGCGAGCGCAGCGCCGCCGGGCGATTTTGAAGTAGCGAAACTATGTCCGAAACTAAAAATGAGTTAGAAACCCTGCTGGAGAAGGCGGCGACCGAGCCAGGCCACCGTCCGGCGTTTTTCCGTACTTTGCTGGAAGCCACCGTTTGGGTGCCGGGGGCCGCTGCCCGGGGCGAGCAGGTTGTGGAAGACAGCGTACTGGACCTACAGCACTGGGAAAAAGATGACGGCACATCGGTTATTCCTTTTTTCACCTCGCTGGAAGCGCTACAGCAGGCCGTTGAGGACGAACAGTCTTTCGTGGTGATGCCGGTGCGCACGCTGTTCGCTATGACCCTCGGCGAAACGCTCTACCTCAATGCCAAACTCCCCACCGGCAAAGAGTTTGCGCCGCGTGAAATTAGCCATCTGCTGGGGGAAGAGGGCAGCCCGCTCAGTACCCAGACCGTGCTTGAGGGCGGCGAGTCGCTGCTGCTGTCTGAGGTTGCCGAACCGCCCGCGCAGATGGTGGACTCGCTGACCACGCTGTTCAAGACGCTGAAAACGGTGAAGCGCGCGTTTTTATGCTCTATTAAAGACAGCGCCGATGCCCCGGCCAACCTGCTGATCGGTATTGAAGCCGAAGGCGATATTGAAGAGATAATTCAGGCCACCGGCAGCGTCGCGACCGACACGCTTGTGGGCGATGAGCCGATTGATATCTGCCAGGTGGTGGAGGGTGAAAGGGGAATTAGCCACTTTATGATTGCCCACATTACGCCATTCTATGAAAAGCGCTGGGGCAGCTTCCTGCGCGACTTTAAGCAGAAGCGAATTATCTAAACACAACGGGGGCTTATGCCCCCGTCTGATTATTGGTCTGGCTTTATTTCAGGTAATACGACACCAGGCCAAACACCCCTTTCCCCGTTACGCACAAAATAATCATTCCATTAAACAGTGCGAACTGCCCACGCCAGGCCCGGCAATTTTCATCGCCCAACATCCTGCACACCCCCCATGCCAGTATGGCAGTCAGTAAAAAAGCCAGCAAAACGCCGATCATCAGCGCGGCGGTGAAAGCCCATCCCGCAGGCAGAGAGTCGAAATTACGAGCGTTGAGCAAGGTAATTTGTACGGGCCAGTGGAGCTGAAACCCTAATATCAGTACCATCAGCAGGCGCAGATCGCTCAATGGCGCATCAGCAGATCGCGCCAGTCGGCAGGCATCGCCTACCAGCAGCCCTCCTAATACAATAGATGCCAGGATACTCACGTGTTGAAGAATAAAACTATATAAACTTAGCGCTGTGGAAGGGACATAGCGCAAAAAGAACAGATTGCAGAAGACAAGGACCAGAACACCGCATTTAACCCCCCAGGCGCGCAGTATCCAGTTAAAAAACGTTCCGCCCGATGGCTGGTTATGGAGCATCCATGCGGCAATGGGAAGCTTGCCGTAGCCGGGAAAAAGGAATACCAGAAGAAAGCCGAACAGGAGCAGCTTGCCGTATGCATGGAGCGGAACTTCCCCCAAATCAATGCCCTTGACCAGCATATACGGCGACATCTCCTCAGGGAGGTTGCCCGGCCACCAGTGAGTCCACTCTGACCAGTAATAGAGCATCGTCAAACCGACCGCCAGGCCAACAATCCCCCCGAACCAAGGGATACCTTTTCTATCAGCGCTATTATTTCCTGATACAATCGCCATTATTACTCCTTGTAGTCATACATTCCTGAAAATTAGCCATAAGGATTTCAGTACCGTGATTCAATAATTTACTCAGCGCAACCCTCAAATTTTCTGTAGAGATCGTTGTGTATAAATTCTAGCTCCAGCAGTGCGCCATCACGTATTTCGTTGGTTTTTTTACGGGCCTCCCATTCCGACCTCGTTTCTCTTTGCGTTGAAAATATCCCATGTAAATACTCAATCAGCGAAGATTCTGAAAGCCATAGCTCCTGATCGTCCACACGGGCAATCGGATATTCACCGTTCTCATCACGTTCAGTGATATAAATAAAGACGCCCTGGTCACCAATATGGTTGATGGGAATCAAAGCCGGAAGACTGGATCGTTATTCCACCGAGGACTTAGCTCCTCACTTGATTTTCCGGTCATATCCAGACCGTTGCGGTAGTACACGTCCTCATCCAGATTTTCAGAGTGCAGAATACCATTAACATCAATGTTTTTTTGCAACCATTCAATGACCGGCTGATCATGTGGGCTAATAAGCTGTCGATCGTAAGCCAGTAAGGCTTTTAAACTTTCCGGTAGCTCAACGGTTTCTTCATTTTGCGGGGCACGGTATTTTCTGACGCGCAGGTGAGAGATTTCATCAACAGGCATCGGGTCAGGGGATTTATTACGATTATTTTTTATGACTAATTCCATTAAGTCTTTCATTGAATCTTCCATTGTATTTTCATATTAAATAATTATTAATAATAAAAATTCATTTGCCTGTAAAATGGCGGAGGAGTGCATGAGATGATATCCTGGCTAAATGATAGGAAAAAGAGAATTTATTAAATTATTGCGGAACATATAGCTCCGCAATAATTATCATCAAACCGTTTTACTGCGCGGGTTCAATCGGCAAATCCGTTCGTGCCCCCCATTCGCTCCAGGAGCCGTCATACAGACTAACGCCATTAACGCCTAATGTGGTGAGCGCTAGTACTACGACCGCCGCCGTCACGCCGGATCCGCAGCTGGCAATAATCGGCCGCTCAAAGTCGATGCCCTGGCGAGCGAAAATCTCGTTCAGTTCATCGGTGGTTTTGAGTTCGCCGTTAATCACCAGTTCGTTCCAGGGAACGTTTAGCGCGCCGGGAATATGCCCGCTGCGCAAACCCGGGCGCGGCTCGGCCACCAGACCATTAAAGCGCCCGGCCGGGCGAGCATCGACGATCTGCGCCGATCCCTCATGGCTTACCAGCAGAACGTCGGTTAACCGTTTGATCACTTGAGGATCGAAATTAACGTCAAACTCGCCTTCCGGCAGCTCCGGTAGACCTTGCTCCAGCGGCAGCTCATCACGACGCCAGCCTTCCAGTCCACCGGCTACAATCGAAACTCTTTCGACACCGAAGGTGCGCAGCATCCACCAGGCGCGCGGCGCGGAGAAGAGATTGCCTTCATCGTATACCACCAGATGCTTATCGGTGCTTACGCCCAGTTCGCGCATGGCGACGGCAAATGCCTCGGCGCGCGGCATCATGTGCGGCAGCGGGCTGGTATGGTCGGAGAGGGCTTCGATATCGAAAAAAACGGCGCCGGGAATATGGCCAGCCTGATACTCAGCATTCAGATTGCGCTGTTCCTGTCCCGGCGGAGCCATACGGGCGTCAATAATCTGGATTTCCGGGTCATCAATATGTTCCGCCAGCCAGTCGGCAGCGACAAAAAACGAGGTAGACATCGGCGTCTCCTTTTTTATTGTTCAAGAATGAATTGTCGACGTTTTCCGGGAGAGTGACAAGTTATGGATCCCAGAGTGGCGACCGTATCACGGATGATTGACTCTCGGGAGTTTGATTCTATTCTCGTCGCTGTTGGTAATGATATTGTTAACGCATAATAATGTGTTCACTTAATGTATCTGGCCTGCGGGCCGAGGGGTTAGAAGGATGAAACCATTTCGTTTGGCGGCACTATCTCTGGCGCTACTCACCGCGCTATCGTTGACCGGCTGCGACGACAGCGGCAAACAGCAGGCGGCTGCGCCCGCGGCGTCTACGGCGACGGATAAAGCTAGCGCGAAGCCGGATGCCAGCCAACTGGCGGCGCTGGCGGACAAAAGTAAAGGCAAAGCGCTAACGCTGCTGGATGCCTCGGAAGTACAGCTCGACGGTGCGTCGACGCTGGTGCTGACCTTCTCAATCCCTCTGCAGCCGGATCAGGACTTCTCCCGTAGCGTACATTTGGTCGATAAAAAAAGCGGCAAAGTTGATGGGGCCTGGGAGCTGGCGCCTAACCTGAAAGAGCTGCGGCTTCGCCATCTTGAGCCAAAACGGGAGCTGATTGTATCGGTAGATCCAACCCTGGCGGCGCTGAATAAAGCGACCTTTGACAGCAGCTTTGAAAAAACTATTACCACCCGCGATATTGCCCCGAGCATCGGCTTTGCCAGCCGGGGTTCGCTGCTGCCAGGGAAAGTGGTGGCCGGATTGCCGGTGATGGCGCTGAATGTCGATAACGTCGACGTCAATTTTTTCCGTATTAAACCAGAATCACTTTCGGCCTTCGTCAGCCAATGGGAATACCGTAATTCATTGAGTAACTGGGAGTCGGATGAGCTGCTGAAGATGGCCGATCTGGTCTATACCGGCCGTTTTGACCTCAACCCCGCGCGTAATACGCGTGAAAAACTGCTGCTGCCGCTGGCGGATATCAAACCGCTGCAGGAGCCGGGCGTGTATATTGCGGTGATGAACCAGGCGGGCCGCTACAGTTATAGCAACGCCGCGACGCTGTTCACCCTCAGCGATATCGGCGTATCCGCGCACCGTTACCACAACCGGCTGGATGTCTTTACCCAAAGTCTGGAAAACGGCGCGGCGCAGTCCGATATCGATGTTCAGCTCTTGAACGCCAAAGGGCAGATGCTTGCGCAGGCGAAGAGCGACGGCCAGGGCCATGTGACGCTGCAAACGGACAAAGAAGCGGCGCTGCTGCTGGCGCGTAAGGACGGGCAAACCACCTTGCTGGATCTCAAACTCCCGGCGCTGGACCTGGCTGAATTTGCCATCGCCGGCGCGCCGGGTTTCAGCAAGCAGCTATTTATGTTTGGTCCACGGGATCTCTATCGTCCGGGCGAAACGGTAATCCTCAACGCTTTACTGCGCGATAGCGACGGTAAACCGCTCCCCGAGCAGCCGGTGAAGCTGGAAGTGGTACAGCCGGACGGGCAGGTCATTCGTTCGACGGTCAGCAAACCGGTTAACGGCCTGTACCAGTTTACTTATCCCCTTGATAGCGGCGCGGCGACCGGAATGTGGCACATTCGCGCCAGCACCGGCGACAACCAGCCGCGCGAGTGGGATTTTCACGTTGAAGATTTTATGCCTGAGCGCATGGCGCTAAATCTCACGCCGCAAAATGCGCCCGTCTCTCCGGCAGCGGATGTTAGCTTTGCCGTGACCGGCGCTTATCTGTACGGTGCGCCGGCCAGCGGCAACCCGCTGCAGGGCAAACTGTTCCTGCGTCCGCTGCGCGACGCCGTGCCTGCGCTGCCGGGCTTCCAGTTTGGCGACATTGCCGAAGAGAACCTTTCCCGCAGCCTGGATGAAGTACAGACCACTCTGGACGATCGAGGCCATGCGGAAGTCATCGCCGCCAGCCAGTGGCAGGAGAGCCGCTCTCCGCTGCAGGTGATCCTGCAGGCCAGCCTGCTGGAGTCCGGCGGACGTCCGGTTACGCGCACCGTCAGACAGCCAATCTGGCCTGCCGATACGCTGCCGGGTATCCGGCCAGAATTTGCCCTGAAAGAGGTTTACGACTACCGCACCGACAGCACCGTCAAGCAGCCGGTGGTGGATGAAAACGGCGCCGCCGCGTTTGAGATTGTGTATGCCGATGCGAAAGGTGAGAAGAAGGCGGTCTCCGGGCTACAGGTGCGGTTAATTCGCGAACGCCGCGACTATTACTGGAACTGGTCCGATAGTGAAGGCTGGCAGTCGCAGTTCGATCAAAAAGATCTTCAGGAAGGCGAGGAGACGCTGGATATTTCAGCCGGACAAACGGCGAAAGTGAGCTTCCCGGTCGAGTGGGGTTCTTATCGCCTGGAAGTCAAAGGGCCGGATGATGTGGTCAGCAGCGTGCGCTTCTGGGCCGGATACAGCTGGCAGGATAACAGCGACGGCCAGGGGGCGGCGCGTCCGGACCGCGTCACCATGAAGCTGGATAAACCGGCCTATAAACCGGGCGATACCATCAAGCTGCATATCGCCGCTCCGGCAGCCGGTAAAGGCTATGCGCTGGTGGAATCAAGCGAAGGGCCGCTGTGGTGGCAGGAGATTGACGTCCCGGTGGACGGGATGGACTTATCGATCCCGGTGGATAAAGCGTGGAATCGTCACGACCTATACCTCAGCGCGCTGGTCATTCGTCCGGGGGATAAATCCCGCTCCGCGACGCCAAAACGGGCGGTGGGGCTGCTGCACCTGCCGCTCGGCGACGAAAACCGTCGTCTGAATCTGGCGCTGGAGGCGCCGGCTAAAATGCGTCCGAACCAGCCGCTGACGGTGAAGGTTAAGGCCAGCGTCAAAGAAGGCGAGACGCCGAAACAGGTTAACGTTCTGCTCTCCGCCGTGGATAGCGGCGTACTGAATATTACCGACTACGCGACGCCGGACCCGTGGAACGCTTTCTTCGGCCAGAAACGCTACGGGGCCGATATTTACGATATCTATGGCCAGGTGATTGAAGGGCAGGGGAGACTCGCCAGCCTGCGCTTCGGCGGCGACGGCGATGAACTTAAGCGCGGCGGCAAACCGCCGGTTAACCACGTAACGATTATCGCCCAGCAGGCGCAGCCTGTGGTGCTGGATGAGAAAGGCGAAGGAACGGTGACTCTGCCGATTGGCGACTTTAACGGCGAACTGCGGGTGATGGCCCAGGCGTGGACCGCTGACGATTTTGGCAGCAGCGAAGGGAAAACGATCGTAGCTGCGCCGGTCATTGCCGAGCTGAACATGCCGCGATTCCTTGCCAGCGGGGATACCACTCGTCTGGCGCTGGATCTCAGTAACCTGACCGATAAGCCGCAAACCCTCAACGTTGCGCTGACCGCCAGCGGTCTGCTGCAGCTTGTAGGGGGAGAAATACCGCCGGTGCAGCTGGCGCCCGGCGCGCGCAGCACCCTGTTTATACCCGTCCGCGCGCATGAAGGTTTCGGCGATGGTCAGGTGAATGCCACTATCAGCGGCCTGAACCTGCCAGGTGAAACCTTCGCGCCGATGCAGAAGCAGTGGAAGCTCGGCGTGCGTCCGGCTTTCCCGGCGCAAACCGTGAATTCCGGCGCCGTTCTCCAGCCGGGTGAAAGCTGGCAGGCTCCGGCGACGCAAAGCGAGGGCTTCTCGCCGGCGACGCTGCAGGGACAGCTGGTGTTAAGCGGCAAGCCGCCGCTGAACCTGGCGCGCTATATTCGCGACCTGAAAGCCTATCCCTATGGCTGCCTGGAGCAGACCACCAGCGGGCTGTTCCCGTCGCTCTATACCAACGCCGTCCAGCTTAAAGCGTTGGGCATCAGCGGCGATAGCGATGAAAAACGACGCGCGGCGGTGGATATCGGCATTTCTCGCCTGCTGCAGATGCAGCGCGATGATGGCGGTTTCGCCCTGTGGGATAAAGAGGGGCCGGAGGAGTACTGGCTAACGGCCTACGCGATGGACTTCCTCGTCCGGGCAGGGGAGCAGGGCTATAGCGTCCCGACTAACGCCGTCAACAGCGGTAACCAGCGTCTGCTGCGTTATTTACAGGAACCGGGGCTGATGACCGTCCGCTATAGCGATGATGCCCAGGCCAGCCGCTTTGCCGCTCAGGCCTACGCCGCGCTGGTGTTGGCCCGGCAGCAGAAAGCGCCGCTCGGCGCGCTGCGCGAGATCTGGAGTCGTCACGACCAGGCGCGTTCCGGTCTGCCGCTGCTGCAGCTGGGCGTAGCCTTGAAATTGATGGGCGATGCGCCGCGCGGCGACGAGGCCCTGAAGCTGGCGATGGCCACGCCGCGTCAGGATGCGAACCGCTGGCTCGGCGATTACGGCAGCGAACTGCGCGACGATGCGCTGAAGCTGGCGCTGCTGGAGGAGAACAAACTGCTGCCGGAAGCGCAAAATACGCTACTCAGCAATCTGGCGGAAGAGGCATACGGCCAGCGCTGGCTTTCGACGCAGGAGAGTAACGCCGTGTTCCTGGCCGGGCGTACGTTGCAGGACCTTCCTGGCAGTTGGCAGGCGCAAACCTCCGTGCAGGCCGAACCGCTCTCCGGCGATAAAGCGCAAACCCGCAACCTGACCGGCGACCAGCTGGCGGCGCTGCAGGTCACCAACACCGGCCAGCAGCCGCTGTGGCTTCGCCTCGACAGCAGTGGGTATCCGCAGAGCGCTCCGCAGCCGGGAGGCAACGTGCTGGGAATCGAACGGCAAATTTTCGATACTCAGGGCCAGCAGAAATCGCTCGCATCGCTGCGCAGCGGCGAACTGGTGCTGGTGAAGCTGGAAGTGACGGCCAAACGCAACGTGCCGGACGCGCTGGTAGTAGATTTACTTCCGGCCGGGCTGGAGCTGGAAAACCAGAATTTGGCTAACAGCAGCGCCAGCCTGCAGGAGAATGGCGAAGCGGTGCAGAACCTGCTTAACCAGATGCAGCAGGCGGATATCCAGCACATTGAGTTTCGCGACGATCGCTTCGTCGCCGCGGTGGCTATCAATGAAGGCCAGCCGGTGACGCTGGTTTATCTGGCGCGCGCGGTGACGCCAGGTACTTATCTGGTACCGCAGCCGCAGGTCGAGTCAATGTACGTGCCGCAGTGGCGGGCAACCGGCGCGGCCAGCGGACCGCTAACCGTTGCGCCCTAAATGCGGGTATTGAAGCGTATAAAACGCCGCTGGCGCTGGCTGGCGGCGTTTATTTTTTTGCTGTGGCTATTGTTGCTGGCGGCCGATCGGCTGTGGCCGCTGCCGCTGCATGAGGTTACGCCTGCCAGAGTGGTGGTGGCGGAAGACGGCACGCCGCTGTGGCGTTTCGCCGATGCGCAGGGCGTCTGGCGCTATCCGGTGACGCTGGCTGACGTTTCGCCGCGCTATTTACAGGCGCTGATCCACTATGAAGATCGTTGGTTCTGGGATCATCCTGGCGTCAATCCGCTCTCGATCGCTCGCGCCGCCTGGCAGGATCTCACTTCCGGAAGAGTGATCTCCGGGGGCAGCACCCTCACCATGCAGGTAGCTCGCCTACTCGATCCTCATCCTCGCACCTTTGGCGGCAAGCTGCGGCAGCTATGGCGAGCGCTGCAGCTGGAGTGGCATCTGTCAAAAAACGAGATCCTCACGCTCTATCTCAACCGGGCGCCCTTCGGCGGTACGCTGCAGGGGATCGGCGCGGCCAGCTGGGCCTATCTGGGTAAATCCCCCGCGCAGCTCAGCTACGGTGAAGCGGCGCTGCTGGCGGTATTGCCGCAGGCGCCGAGCCGCTTACGCCCCGACCGCTGGCCCGAGCGGGCGCAGGCGGCACGCGATAAAGTCCTGCTGCGAATGGAAAGCCAGGGCGTGTGGCCGTCGCAGCCGGTGCGAGAAGCTCTCGAAGAGCCCGTCTGGCTGTTTCCGCGGCAGATGCCGCAGCTGGCGCCGCTTTTTGCCCGCCGCGCGCTGGCGAGCAGCCGCGCAGAGAAGGTGGTCACGACGCTGGATGCCGGGCTACAGCGGCAGCTGGAAGATCTGGCGCTGAACTGGAAATCGCGCCTGCCGCCGCGCAGCTCTTTAGCGATGATCGTGGTCGACCATACCAATATGAAGGTTCGCGGCTGGGTAGGATCGGTGGATATTGGCGATGATAGCCGCTTTGGTCATATTGATATGGTCTCGGCGATCCGCTCCCCTGGCTCGGTACTGAAGCCGTTTGTCTATGGTATGGCGCTGGATGAAGCGCTGATCCATCCGGCCTCTTTACTGCAGGACGTGCCGCGACGCTTTAGCGACTACCGCCCGGGCAACTTTGATAGCGGATTTCACGGGCCGGTGAGCGCCAGCGACGCTCTGGTTCGCTCGCTGAACCTTCCGGCAGTGCAGGTGCTGGAGGCCTACGGGCCGAAGCGTTTTGCCGCCAGGCTACGCCATGCCGGATTGCCGCTAATGCTGCCCGCCGGCGCGGAGCCGAATCTGTCGCTGATCCTCGGCGGCGCCGGCGCGCGTCTGGCGGATATCGTGGCGGCTTACAGCGCGTTTGCCCGCCACGGCAAGGCGGGACAATTGCGCATCACGCCGGACTCGCCGCTGGTTGAGAGGGCGCTGCTGTCGCCGGGGGCGGCGTGGATTGTGCGACGTATCATGGCTGGCGAAGCGCAGCCGGTTCCCGATGCGTCGTTGGTGCAGGTGGTGCCGCTGGCGTGGAAAACCGGCACCAGCTACGGTTATCGCGACGCATGGGCGATCGGCGTGAATGCCCGCTATCTGATTGGTATCTGGACCGGACGACCCGACGGTACGCCGGTTGTTGGGCAGTTTGGTTTCGTAAGCGCGGTGCCATTGCTGAATCAGGTCAATAATCTGCTGCTGGCGCGACCAACCATCAGCCGCGGCGGATTACCGGCCGATCCTCGCCCGTCGTCGGTCAGTGCCGGGACCGTGTGCTGGCCCGGAGGGCAGAATTTACCGGCGGGCGACGTGAACTGCCGCCGACGGCTGGCAACCTGGCTGCTCGACGAGAGCCAGCCGCCGACCCTGCTGCTGCCTGGTCAGGAGGGTATTCGTGGAATTCGTTTTCCGGTATGGCTGAATGAGAAAGGGGAGCGGGTGGCGGCAGATTGCCCCGGCGCGGTGGCGAAAATCCTCGACGTCTGGCCGCTGCCGCTTGAACCCTGGCTGCCCGCGGGCGAACGGCGTCGCGCAAGGCTGCCGGCGGTTTCGGCGGACTGCCCGCCGGCGCAAACCGCCGATGCCGCCCCGCTGGCGCTATCCGGCATCCGTGAAGGCGCGGTGGTTAAACGTCTGCCCGGCGAGCTGAAGGTGATTCTGCCGCTGCAAACGACCGGTGGGGAAGGGCGGCGCTGGTGGTTTCTGAACGGCGAACCGCTGATCGCGGAAGGCGCCAGCGCCACCCTTAACCTTGAGCGCCCCGATAGTTATCAACTGGTGGTGATGGATGAGGCGGGGCAGGTTGTTGCCGCCAGCTTCACCGTGCAATAAACAAAACTTACCTGAATTGGCCGGATTTGTTGTTTAAGGTCGCTTTTTTTTAAAAAAATGTTACCTAAACACATAGGCAACCGCCTTAGATGATGATTATAATTCGCGCCGTATTTATCGGTCTCATCTGCGAAACAGAACAACATATATAAAGAGGTTATCATGGCTATTGAACGTACTTTTTCCATCATCAAACCAAACGCGGTGGCAAAAAACGTTATTGGCGGCATCTTTTCTCGCTTTGAAGCTGCAGGGTTCAAAATTGTTGGCACCAAAATGCTGCACCTGACCGTTGAGCAGGCTCGCGGCTTCTATGCTGAGCACGAAGGTCGCCCGTTCTTTGACGGTCTGGTTGAATTTATGACTTCCGGTCCGATCGTGGTTTCCGTGCTGGAAGGCGAAAATGCGGTCCAGCGTCACCGCGATCTGCTGGGCGCAACCAACCCGGCAAACGCGCTGGCGGGTACCCTGCGCGCAGACTACGCTGACAGCTTCACCGAGAACGGCACCCACGGTTCCGATTCTGTTGAATCCGCCGCGCGCGAAATCGCGTTTTTCTTTGCTGAAGGCGAGGTTTGCCCGCGCACCCGCTAATCTCCCGCGTCTTTCACGCCACCGCTTTGTTGGCTTCACTCGCGCACCCCGGTCACATAGTTATCTATGCTCCCGGGGATTTGCGAACTCGCCGCCTCGCCGTGACGTAAAATACTGTGGAGATACCCATCCTCGTCGTCTTTTCGACTATCGCGGTGTTGGCTGCGCGCGTTCAGCCCGGTCGCTTATCTATGCTGCCGGGGCTTCACTTGCTTGCCGCCTTGCGACAAACGAAAATCCTTAGAGGATTGGCAGTTACAGATTTTTTCATCATTGCAGCGTGCAAACGTGGTATTGATGGGCCAGAATTTGTAGAATACAGCGCCCCGGATGAGCAGTCGCTCCCGGGGCGTTTCTTTTTTCAACCCTCTAGGGGCCATAACGTGTAATAACGAGGCCGGAATCAATTATGTCTGAACAAATAGTCACGCCTGATAGCGCCGCTCTGACGGTGCCGAACAAAGATGCCAAAATCAACCTGCTGGATTTGAACCGTCAGCAGCTGCGCGAGTTTTTCAAAAACATGGGCGAAAAGCCTTTCCGCGCCGATCAGGTGATGAAATGGATGTATCACTACTGCTGCGACAACTTTGATGAGATGACCGACATCAACAAGGTTCTGCGCGGCAAATTAAAGGAAGTCGCGGAGATCCGCGCGCCGGAAGTCGTGGAAGAGCAGCGCTCGAGCGACGGCACCATCAAGTGGGCCATTGCCGTTGGCGATCAGCGCGTCGAAACCGTGTATATTCCGGAAGACGATCGCGCCACCCTGTGCGTTTCATCCCAGGTGGGCTGCGCGCTGGAGTGTAAATTCTGTTCTACGGCCCAGCAGGGTTTTAACCGCAATCTGCGGGTTTCGGAAATTATCGGCCAGGTCTGGCGCGCGGCGAAAATCGTCGGCGCGGTGAAGACCACCGGCGTACGTCCAATTACCAACGTGGTGATGATGGGGATGGGCGAGCCGCTGCTGAACCTGACTAATGTGGTTCCGGCCATGGAAATCATGCTTGACGATTTCGGCTTTGGTCTTTCTAAGCGTCGCGTCACGCTCTCCACCTCCGGCGTGGTGCCGGCGCTTGATAAGCTTGGCGATATGATTGACGTCGCGCTGGCCATCTCTCTGCACGCGCCGAACGATACCATTCGCGACGAAATCGTGCCGATCAACAAGAAATACAACATCGAGACCTTCCTGAACTCGGTGCGCGGCTATATTTCGAAGTCCAACGCCAACCAGGGCCGCGTCACTATCGAATACGTCATGCTGGATCACGTCAACGACGGCACCGAGCATGCGCACGAGCTGGCCGCGCTGCTGAAAGATACGCCGTGCAAGATCAACCTGATCCCATGGAACCCCTTCCCTGGCGCGCCATATGGCCGTAGCTCCAACAGCCGTATCGACCGTTTCTCCAAAGTGTTAATGGAGTATGGTTTCACCACGATCGTGCGTAAAACCCGCGGCGACGATATCGACGCCGCCTGCGGTCAGCTAGCCGGCGACGTTATCGACCGTACCAAGCGTACGCTGCGTAAACGTATGCAGGGCGAAGCGATCGACGTGAAGGCGGTCTGATAATAAATGATGCAGCGCGCAGCCTATGCGGTGCGTTGCATATTTATGTGGAATCGTCGGGCGAAATACGCTGTTGTGGTTAATAATTACGGTGCGTTTTTGTCGACTTTGAGGCAGTATGTAGCGGTACAACAACCGCTTAGCATTCAATTTTGATAAGTCTCTGTGATACCAGGTCATACGGACTTATACTGTTTGTCTGACGTTGAGCAGATGTCTCGCGGCGCGGGGTAACCGGCGCTGAATTTTAAATTTCACGTACCAGTAGTTGTAGCGAATGAATACTGAAGCCACTCAAGACCATCAAGAAGCAAACACCACGGGCGCGCGTCTGCGTAATGCCCGCGAACAACTCGGGCTCAGCCAGCAGGCGGTGGCTGAACGCTTATGCCTGAAGGTTTCCACGGTTCGTGATATTGAAGACGATAAGGCACCCGCCGATCTTGCTTCAACCTTCCTGCGCGGCTATATCCGCTCTTATGCCCGCCTTGTGCACATTCCGGAAGAAGAGCTGCTGCCGATGATGGCCAAGCAGGCTCCGATTCGGGCGGCGAAAGTTGCCCCCATGCAGACCTTCTCGCTGGGTAAACGTCGCAAAAAGCGCGATGGCTGGCTGATGAGTTTTACCTGGCTGGTGCTGTTCGTGGTGATCGGCCTCAGCGGCGCCTGGTGGTGGCAGGACCACAAAGCACAGCAGGACGAGATCTCCACGATGGCCGATCAATCCTCCGCTGAGCTGAATTCTGGCGATAGCAACAGCCAAAGCATCCCGCTGGATAATCAATCGGCGAATTCCGCACCGGATACCGCTGCCAATAGCGCGCCTGTCGAGACTTCTCCGGCGCCGACTACGGCACCGGCCCCGACTCCGGCTCCGGTCGAGAATAACGCCGTGGTTGCGCCTTCGCAGGCAAACGTTGATACGGCGGCAACTTCGCCGTTACCGACCGATCAGGCAAACGTGACCGCTGCGGCGGCCTCCGCGCAGGATCTGGTGCTGAACTTCACCGCCGACTGCTGGCTGGAAGTGAGTGATGCGACCGGTAAAAAGCTGTTCAGCGGTTTGCAGCGTAAAGGCGGCAACCTCAACCTGAGCGGCCAGGCACCTTATAAACTGAAAATCGGCGCCCCGGCAGCGGTACAGATCCTGTATTTGGGTAAACCTGTCGATTTAAGTCGTTTTATCAGAACTAACCAGGTTGCACGTCTGACCCTTAATGCCGAACAATCACCGGCGCAGTAACAGACGGGTAACGCGGGAGATTTTTCATGCATAACCAGGCTCCGATTCAACGTAGAAAATCAAAACGAATTTACGTTGGGAATGTGCCGATTGGCGATGGCGCCCCCATCGCCGTACAGTCGATGACAAACACGCGCACCACCGATGTGGCGGCGACGGTAAATCAAATTAAAGCCCTTGAGCGCGTTGGCGCGGATATCGTTCGCGTTTCGGTGCCGACGATGGATGCGGCGGAAGCGTTCAAACTTATCAAACAGCAGGTTAACGTCCCGCTGGTTGCCGATATTCACTTCGATTACCGCATTGCGCTGAAGGTAGCGGAATACGGCGTTGATTGCCTGCGTATTAACCCTGGCAACATCGGCAACGAAGAGCGTATCCGCATGGTGGTGGACTGCGCTCGCGATAAAAACATTCCTATTCGTATCGGGGTAAACGCAGGTTCTCTGGAAAAAGATCTCCAGGAAAAATACGGCGAACCGACCCCGCAGGCGCTACTGGAATCGGCAATGCGCCATGTCGATCATCTCGATCGTCTCAACTTCGATCAGTTTAAAGTCAGCGTAAAAGCCTCCGATGTGTTCCTCGCGGTTGAATCCTACCGCCTGTTGGCGAAACAGATCGATCAGCCTTTGCACCTCGGGATCACCGAAGCGGGCGGTGCGCGCAGCGGCGCGGTGAAGTCCGCGATCGGACTCGGCTTGCTGCTATCTGAAGGGATCGGCGATACGCTGCGCGTCTCTCTGGCGGCGGATCCGGTTGAAGAGATCAAAGTGGGTTTCGATATTCTCAAGTCGCTACGTATTCGCTCTCGCGGGATCAACTTTATTGCCTGCCCGACCTGTTCACGTCAGGAGTTTGACGTTATCGGTACTGTTAACGCGCTGGAGCAGCGCCTGGAAGATATTATTACGCCGATGGATGTTTCGATCATTGGTTGCGTGGTAAACGGTCCCGGCGAGGCGCTGGTTTCCACCCTCGGCGTAACCGGCGGCAACAAGAAAAGCGGCCTGTACGAAGACGGCGTACGTAAAGACAGGCTGGATAACGACGATATGATCGATCAGCTGGAAGCGCGTATTCGCGCTAAAGCATCGATGCTGGATGAGGCGCGTCGCATCGATATTCAGCAGGTTGAAGCGAAATAACGTGTTGGGAAGCGATACGCTTCCCGTGTATGATTGAACCTGCGGGCGCGAGGCGCCGGGGTTCATTTTTGTATATATAAAGAGAATAAACGTGGCAAAGAACATTCAAGCCATCCGTGGCATGAACGATTATCTGCCGGGCGAAACCGCTCTCTGGCAGCGCATTGAAGGCTCACTGAAGCAGGTGCTTGGTAGCTACGGTTACAGCGAAATCCGTTTGCCGATTGTAGAGCAGACCCCGTTATTCAAACGCGCTATCGGCGAAGTGACCGACGTGGTTGAAAAAGAGATGTACACCTTTGAGGACCGTAACGGCGATAGCCTGACTCTGCGTCCGGAAGGTACCGCTGGTTGCGTACGCGCCGGCATCGAACATGGTCTCCTGTACAATCAAGAACAGCGCCTGTGGTATATCGGACCGATGTTCCGCCACGAACGACCGCAAAAAGGGCGTTATCGCCAGTTCCACCAGATTGGCGCCGAAGCGTTCGGTCTGCAGGGGCCGGATATTGATGCAGAGCTGATTATGCTGACCGCCCGCTGGTGGCGCGAGCTGGGCATCTCCAGCCACGTTGCTCTGGAGCTGAACTCTATCGGTTCGCTGGAGGCTCGTGCCAACTATCGCGACGCGCTGGTGGCCTATCTTGAGCAGTTTAAAGATAAGCTGGACGAAGACTGCAAACGCCGCATGTACACCAACCCGCTGCGCGTGCTGGATTCTAAAAACCCGGACGTCCAGGCGCTGCTGAACGACGCCCCGACGCTGGGCGACTATCTTGATGAAGAGTCCAAAACGCATTTTGCCGGGCTGTGCGCGCTGCTGGATGATGCGGGTATTCGCTATACCGTGAATCAGCGTCTGGTGCGCGGTCTCGACTACTACAACCGCACCGTGTTTGAGTGGGTCACCACCAGCCTCGGTTCCCAGGGCACCGTCTGCGCCGGCGGCCGTTACGATGGTCTGGTTGAGCAGCTTGGCGGTCGCGCTACCCCTGGCGTCGGCTTTGCGATGGGGCTGGAACGTCTTGTTTTACTGGTTCAGGCAGTGAATCCGGAATTTAAAGCCGATCCTGTTGTCGATATATACCTGGTAGCCTCCGGAACTGACACCCAGTCCGCAGCAATGCGTCTGGCTGAACAGGTACGCGATGCGTTACCCGGCGTTAAGCTGATGACCAACCACGGCGGCGGCAACTTTAAGAAGCAGTTTGCGCGCGCTGATAAATGGGGCGCTCGCGTTGCGCTGGTGCTGGGCGAGTCAGAAATCGCCGACGGAAACGTGGTAGTGAAAGATTTACGCTCAGGTGAGCAAACTACCGTAACGCAGGATAGCGTTGCCGCGCATTTGCGCACACTTCTGGGTTAATCTCCCGGGAATCATTAGTCAGGAGAAGGACTGCGTGGAACTTTACAATAACGAAAACGATCAGGTCGATGCGTTAAAGCGTTTCTTTGCTGAAAATGGCAAGGCGCTGGCCGTCGGGGTGATTTTGGGCGTTGGCGCGCTGGTTGGCTGGCGCTACTGGACCTCCCATCAACTGGACACCGCCAGGGGCTCGTCTCTGGCTTATGAAAATGCGATTTCCGCGCTCAAATCGGATAAACCAGAAGCGCTGAACGCTGCGCAGAAATTTGCCGCCGATAGCAAAAACACCTATGGTGCGTTTGCGTCTCTTGAGCTAGCGCAGCAGTTTGTCGATAAAAACGACCTGCAGAACGCTGAAAAGCAGCTTCAGCAGGGGTTGGCAGCCGCTTCTGATGATAACCTGAAATCGGTTATCAATATGCGTCTTGCTCGCGTACAGCTGCAGCTTAAGCAGCCTGATGCCGCGCTGAAAACCCTGGATGCCGTGAAAGGCGAAGGCTGGACCGCGATTGTCGCCGACCTGCGCGGCGAGATCCTGCTGAGCAAAGGCGATAAGCAAGGGGCGAAAGCGGCATGGGAAGCGGGCGCGAAAAGCGATGCTTCACCGGCGCTCAGCGAAATGATGCGTATGAAAATAAATAATTTGTCCATCTGAGAGGGACTCGATGCAATTGCGTAAATTACTTTTGCCAGGGCTGCTTTCCGTTACCTTATTGAGCGGTTGTTCGCTGTTTAACAGCGAAGAAGATGTGGTGAAAATGTCGCCACTGCCGACGGTCGAAAACCAGTTTACGCCGTCCACGTCCTGGAGCACCTCCGTTGGCGGCGGTATTGGCGAATTCTACTCTAACCTGCACCCGGCTTTTGCTGATGGCGTTGTATATGCCGCCGATCGTAAAGGCACCGTTAAAGCCCTGAATTCAGGCGACGGCAAAGAGGTGTGGTCGGTTAACCTGGCCGAGAAAGACGGCTGGTTCTCCCGCGCGCCTGCGCTGCTCTCCGGCGGCGTGACCGTCTCCGGCGGCCATGTTTATATCGGTAGCGAAAAAGCGAAAGTTTACGCGCTGAACACCAGCGACGGTACCGTCGCATGGGAAGCGAGCGTGGCGGGTGAAGCGATTTCCCGTCCGGTCGTCAGCGACGGTATGGTGCTTATTCATACTACTAACGGTCAGCTGCAGGCGCTGAACGAAGCTGACGGCGCGGTGAAATGGACCGTTAACCTGGATATGCCAGCGCTCTCTCTGCGCGGCGAATCCGCACCGGCTACCGCGTACGGCGCAGCGATTGTGGGCGGCGATAACGGTCGCGTCAGCGCGGTGCTGATGCAGCAGGGCCAGATGATTTGGCAGCAGCGTATCTCTACCGCCACCGGCCCGACTGAAATCGACCGTCTTAACGACGTCGATACGACGCCGGTTATCGTGAACGGTGTGATTTATGCGCTGGCCTACAACGGTAACCTGACGGCGCTGGATCTGCGCAGCGGCCAGATTATGTGGAAACGCGAGCTGGGTTCAGTGAACGATTTCATCGTCGACGGCAACCGTATTTACCTGGTTGATCAAAACGACCGTCTGCTGGCGCTCACCACCGACGGTGGCGTGACGCTGTGGACGCAAAGCGATCTGCTGCACCGCCTGTTGACGGCGCCTGTGCTGTATAATGGCAACCTGGTTGTTGGCGATAGCGAAGGCTATATGCACTGGGTCAACCCGGAAGATGGTCACTTTGTGGCTCAGCAGAAGGTAGACAGCTCAGGCTTCCTGACCGATCCGGTTGTTGCTGACGGCAAACTGCTGATTCAGGCGAAAGACGGGACGCTGTACGCGATTACGCGTTAACAACAGCGGTAGTCTATTTTTGAGAAACGGCCCCTGACAGACAGGGGCCGTTTTGGCTTTTTTAAAAACGCCATGAAAATGGCGTTGTATCGATTTTAGTATGAGGCATTTAACATGATACCTGTGGTCGCGCTTGTCGGGCGCCCTAACGTTGGAAAATCCACGCTTTTTAACCGCTTAACGCGCACTCGCGATGCGTTGGTCGCGGATTTCCCGGGGCTGACTCGTGACCGTAAGTACGGTCGTGCTGAAGTGGAAGGCCGCGAATTTATCTGTATCGATACCGGCGGGATTGACGGTACCGAAGATGGCGTAGAAACGCGGATGGCGGAACAGTCGCTGCTGGCAATCGAAGAAGCGGACGTGGTGCTGTTTATGGTCGACGCGCGTGCGGGCCTGATGCCGGCGGATTCGGCAATTGCTAAACATCTGCGCTCTCGTGAAAAGCCGACCTTCCTGGTGGCAAACAAAACTGATGGCATCGATGCCGATCAGGCGATTGCCGATTTTTGGTCGCTGGGGTTAGGCGAGATTTACCCGATCGCCGCTTCGCACGGCCGCGGCGTCACCAGCCTGCTTGAGCACGTGCTGTTACCGTGGGTTGACGAGGTGAACCCGCCGGAAGAAGTGGACGAGGACGCGGCATACTGGGCGCAGTTTGAAGCGGAGCAGAACGGCGAAGCAGTTGAAGAGCCGGAAGATGATTTTAACCCGCAGGATCTGCCGATTAAGCTGGCGATTGTGGGCCGCCCAAACGTGGGTAAGTCAACGCTCACCAACCGTATTCTGGGCGAAGATCGTGTGGTGGTTTACGATATGCCGGGAACCACTCGCGACAGCATCTACATCCCGATGCAGCGCGATGAGCGTGAATACGTCCTTATCGATACCGCAGGCGTGCGCAAGCGCGGCAAAATCACTGACGTCGTCGAAAAATTCTCGGTGATCAAAACGCTGCAGGCGATTGAAGATGCCAACGTGGTGCTATTGGTCATTGATGCGCGCGAAGGGATTTCCGATCAGGACCTCTCCCTGCTGGGCTTTATCCTCAACAGCGGCCGCTCGCTGGTGATTGTCGTCAATAAATGGGACGGCCTGAGCCAGGAAGTTAAAGAGCAGGTGAAAGAGACCCTCGACTTCCGTCTGGGCTTTATTGACTTTGCCCGCGTGCACTTTATCTCCGCGCTGCACGGCAGCGGCGTAGGCAACCTGTTTGAATCCGTGCGCGAAGCGTACGACAGCGCCACCCGTCGTGTGGGCACCGCTATGCTGACCCGCATTATGACTATGGCTGCCGAAGACCATCAGCCGCCGCTGGTGCGCGGCCGTCGCGTGAAGCTGAAATATGCCCACGCCGGTGGTTATAACCCGCCGATCGTGGTTATTCACGGTAACCAGGTTAAAGACCTGCCGGATTCGTACAAACGCTATCTGATGAACTACTTCCGTAAATCGCTGGAAGTGATGGGCACGCCGATTCGTATTCAGTTCAAGGAAGGGGAAAACCCGTTTGCCAACAAACGTAATACCCTGACGCCGAACCAGATGCGTAAGCGTAAGCGCTTGATTAAGCACATCAAGAAAAGTAAATAAGCTATCCGCTAGCATCAAAAACCTAAAGCCCGCACCCGTCGGGCTTTTTTATTATCGCCATTGTACATGCGCAGAATAATAATAAACTCGCTTGAGGCCGGGTTATAAATGTGAGAAAAACCAAGGAGGATAAATATTTTTGTGACAATGAGGTCAGAATGAAAACCCTTTTAACTCTCCTGATGCTGTTTCTTATTCCTATAGCCTGTGCCGCTGAATCACAACCGATTGAACCACGCGTTAAGCCTGCTTATCCCGCGAAAGCCGAAAAAAAAGGGATACCGGGTCAGGTTAAAGCGCAATTTGACGTTGATGAGAATGGGCGGGTGACTAACGTTCAGTTATTAAACTCCGATCCTTCCGGAATGTTTGATAATGAAGTCAGGGCCGCAATGGAAAAATGGCGATACGTCAAAGGGAAGCCTTCCAGCAATAACATCATTACCATTTATTTCACGCCGGGGCCGTCTTGCGTAGAGGTGCCAGCGCCAAACCAGCCCGGCAGTATTCAAAGCAGGGGCGTTCCTTTTCGCTAAAGTAGAACGCACGTAATTGAACGTAGGGAGAATCGTATCAAACGATGGGGGCAGGGATATGAAAAAAACAATAGTGATGGTCGGTTTGGTTATTTTAGCCAGCAGCTGTACGCCGTTTCATCCTTCTGACTGTCATAAAACATCAGCGCTTGGGAGCTGTAGCTCCGGACGCTTCAGTGATAACGATAAATATGGCAAACAGGCGCGAGCGATAAAAGAGTCTATTGATTCCCAGTTATCCAATCGCTACGGCTGGACGGGTAAAAAATGCACGATACATCTGAGTTTTAGCGATGAGGGGAAACTGAATAGCGTGACAACGAGTGAAGGTCATAAAGCCTATTGTGCCGCGCTGGTAGATGCCGCTAAACGGGCCACTTTTCCGCCGTTTACCGATAAGCAGGTCTATGATGCTTTTGCTCAGTCCCGATTCAGTATGCAGGGTGAATAAAATTAAAGGCGACGGACCGCAGGGGGCGAATAACCTACTGGAGGCTAATGACTGGCAGCAGCCACAGATTGTGCAACCGTGATAAAATAAAGCGATATACCCGTCGTCAGGAGTCACCATGGAATTTGATTGCCCCGTATGCCATGCGCAGCTTGCTGTGCAGGGCAATAGCGCCCATTGCGAGCATTGTGCGAAAGATTATGTTGTTGAAGCCCGCTGCCCGGATTGCCACAAGCCGCTAGAAGTTTTAAAAGCCTGCGGCGCGGTGGATTATTTCTGCCAGCACGGTCACGGGCTGATTTCAAAAAAACGCGTCGAGTTTGTGCCGATTTAATCTTTATCGCTGACGCAGCCTTCACCGTCGCGCCAGAGCTCAATCAGTGAATTTGGCGCACGCTCCTCGGGAATGAGGATAATCAGGCTGTGATAATGCTGTTCGCTAATTATCTGAATGCGGAAGAAACGCTGGTCGCCGCTCCCCGGCGAGTCTGGCTGACCTGGCGGCTTGCCCAGCGGTAGCGACTGTTGGAGAATTGTCGCGATCCGCTGCCTTTGTTGCTCGTTAAGCCGGGCAACGACAATCTTACGCATCCCGCTGAGCGCTGGGATCCAGGCGACACCGCCCTCGCGCGCCAGCTCAATGACCGCGTCATCGCTGAGATCGGGGAGATTCATAGCGCGACTCCGACCCGCTCCCAGGCCTGAGTAATCGCATCAGCGGCCTCTTTGCCAGAGCGTTTCTCGCCATGGTGAATCGTCAGTCTGGCAAAGGCCGAGAAGTCGGCGTCTTTTGCCAGAGATTGATCGCACACCGCGTCGTACCAGGCATATCCCGCTTTTTCCCATGCAAAACCACCGATTGCGCTGGCGGCGAGATAAAAGGCGTGATTAGGAATACCGGAGTTAATATGAACGCCGCCGTTATCCTGCTGGGTATGAACAAAGTCTTTCATATGCGCGGGTTGCGGGTCTTTGCCAAGGATAGGGTCATCATAAGCGGTGCCAGGCTGCGACATAGAGCGCAGACCTTTACCGTGGATGCCTTTCGCGAGTAGCCCCTCGCCAATGATCCAGTCCGCTTTGTCTGCCGTCTGCTGGCGCTGATACTGTTTGACCAGCGATCCAAAGACATCTGATAGTGATTCGTTGAGCGCGCCGGATTGTTCGAAATAGATGAGACCGGCTTCGCTCTCCGTCACGCCGTGGCTTAGCTCGTGCGCCACCACGTCAATAGCGATAGTAAAACGATTAAAAATCTCGCCATCCCCGTCGCCAAATACCATTTGCTGGCCGTTCCAGAACGCGTTTTGATATTCGTGACCATAGTGGACGCTGCCGGTAAGCTTCAACCCGCGGTTATCCAGCGAATCTCGCTGGTAGCTCTTCCAGAAAAAATCATGGGTGATGCCGAGATAGTCATAGGCTTCATCAACGGCTACGTCGCCGTTGGAGGGCTGTCCCTCAAAACGAACCTGGGTACCCGGCAGATCCTGGGTCTGCCCGGCATCATAAATGTCGCGCTCAAGCAGGCCCGGCGTCGTCACGTGGGCCGCGGCGGGGCGGCCCGGAACGTGCGCCATCAGGGTCTGAACATGGCTGAGGGTGTTCCGCGCGCAGCGCTGTTGCTGAAGAGAACCACGATCGACAATACGACGTAAGATGTAGGGCGGAATCACATAACGGGGATAAGCTTCTGGCATATCACGCTCCTTAGCCGGATAAAACCGTTTTAAAAGGGCATGACAGCAGTATAGTTATCCCCTGCCGAAAAGGCAGGATAATCAGGCTTTTTTGCGAGTACGGGTTTTCTTCACCGGCGTGATGTTCTTCACTTCGCTCTCTACCCAGCCGTCGTTCAGGCGGGTCGTGAGGAGGTCACCTTCGCGCACCTGCGTCGTTTGTTTCAGCACTTTGCCGTCGCTGGCGGAAGTGACGCTATAGCCGCGGGCGAGCGTCGCCAGCGGGCTGACGGCTTCCAGATGCGTGACCATATTACCGAAGCGTTCACGTTGTTCGCCAAGACGCGCGCGAATGTTTTCCGCCAGCCGGTATTCCAGCTGTTGAATACGGCTCTGGACGCGGTGAATGCGCGGCTGCGGATTTTGTTGATTCAGGCGCTGCGCGGCGCGCTGCTGGCGCTGGTCGGCGCGCTTCATCTGCGTCTCAAGAGCGAAACGCATGCGTTGGCGCAATCTTTCCAGTTCCGTTTGCTGACGGGCCAGCCGCAGCTGGGGGTGCTGCTGCTGCAGGCGGTGAAAAATCTGGGTAAAGCGGCGATGGCGGTTGGCAAGGAAGTAGTCCATCGCCATTTCAAGACGCTGCTGCCCGGACTGGAGCTGACGCAGCAGCTCTTGCTGGTTGCGGCTGACAATTTCCGCCGCAGCGGAGGGCGTTGGCGCGCGCAGGTCGGCAACAAAATCGGCGATAGTGACGTCGGTCTCATGGCCTACGGCGCTGACGATGGGAATAGGGCTGGAGAAAATCGCCCGCGCCACCCGCTCGTCGTTAAAGCTCCATAGATCTTCCAGCGAACCGCCGCCGCGCCCGACAATCAGCACATCGCACTCATGGCGCGCGTTGGCCAGTTCAATGGCGCGAACGATCTGCCCCGGCGCATCTTCACCCTGTACGGCGGTCGGGTAGATAACGACCGGCAGGGAAGGATCGCGGCGCTTGAGCACGTGTAAAATATCATGCAGCGCAGCGCCGGTTTTAGAGGTGATGACGCCGACGCAGTGCGCGGGGGAGGGGAGCGTTTTTTTATGCTGCTGATCGAACAAGCCTTCCGCCGCCAGCGCTGCCTTAAGCTGTTCATATTTCTGCTGCAGCAGACCTTCGCCCGCAGGCTGCATGCTTTCCACGATGATCTGATAATCGCCGCGCGGCTCGTACAGTGTGATGTTGGCGCGGACCAGCACCTGCTGCCCGTGCTGCGGACGGAACGTCACGCGGCGGTTGCTGTTGCGGAACATCGCGCAGCGCACCTGGGCGTTATCGTCCTTTAAGGTGAAGTACCAGTGACCAGAAGATGGCTGGCTGAAGTTTGAAATCTCGCCGCTAATCCACACCTGCCCCATTTCACGTTCCAGCAGCAGCCGAACCGACTGATTGAGGCGGCTAACCGTGTAAATTGAGGGGGATTGAGATGGCAACATGTGAGCAAGATCAAATTTTAAATCAGCAGGTTATTCAGTCGATAGTAACCTGCTGGGAGGGGATCGCAAGTATTATTTGCAAAAAAGGGTAGATGCAATCGGTTACGCTCTGTATAATGCCACGGCAATATTTATCCACCCTGGTCGAGATATTGCCCATGCTACGTATCGCTAAAGAAGCCCTGACGTTTGACGACGTCCTCCTCGTTCCCGCTCACTCAACCGTTCTGCCAAATACCGCCGATCTCAGCACTCAGCTGACGAAAACCATCCGTCTGAATATTCCTATGCTTTCCGCTGCAATGGATACCGTGACTGAAGCGCGTCTGGCAATTGCCCTGGCACAGGAAGGCGGCATCGGCTTTATTCATAAAAACATGTCCATTGAACGCCAGGCTGAAGAAGTAAGGCGCGTGAAAAAGCATGAATCCGGCGTGGTGACCGACCCGCAGACCGTCCTGCCAACCACTACCCTGCGCGAAGTTAAAGTGCTGACCGAACGCAACGGTTTTGCTGGCTATCCGGTGGTCACCGAAGACAACGAGCTGGTCGGCATCATTACCGGCCGCGATGTGCGTTTCGTCACCGACCTGAACCAGCCGGTTAGCGTATATATGACGCCGAAAGAGCGTCTGGTTACCGTTCGTGAAGGTGAAAGCCGCGAAGTGGTTTTTGCCAAAATGCATGAAAAACGCGTTGAGAAAGCGCTGGTTGTGGATGACAGCTTTCATCTTCTCGGCATGATCACCGTTAAAGATTTCCAGAAAGCGGAGCGTAAACCGAACGCCTGTAAAGATGAGCAAGGTCGCCTGCGCGTTGGCGCAGCGGTTGGCGCGGGCGCGGGCAACGAAGAGCGCGTTGATGCGCTGGTTGCCGCGGGCGTAGATATTCTGTTGATCGACTCTTCGCACGGCCACTCTGAAGGCGTACTGCAGCGTATCCGTGATACTCGCGCTAAATATCCTGACCTGCAAATCATCGGCGGTAACGTGGCGACCGGCGCGGGTGCTCGGGCGCTGGCGGAAGCCGGCTGCAGCGCGGTGAAAGTGGGTATCGGTCCTGGCTCCATCTGTACGACTCGTATCGTGACCGGCGTGGGTGTTCCGCAGATCACCGCCGTTTCTGACGCGGTTGAAGCGCTGGAAGGCACCGGTATCCCGGTTATTGCCGACGGCGGTATCCGATTCTCCGGCGATATCGCGAAAGCGATTGCCGCAGGCGCAGCCGCAGTCATGGTTGGCTCAATGCTGGCCGGTACCGAAGAATCCCCGGGTGAAATCGAACTCTACCAGGGCCGTTCTTACAAATCCTACCGCGGTATGGGTTCCCTGGGCGCGATGTCTAAAGGTTCCTCCGATCGCTACTTCCAGACCGATAACGCCGCCGACAAACTGGTGCCGGAAGGTATCGAAGGTCGCGTCGCCTATAAAGGCCGTCTGAAAGAGATTATTCACCAGCAGATGGGCGGCCTGCGCTCCTGTATGGGTCTGACCGGTTGTGGTACCATCGACACCCTACGGACCAAAGCGGAATTCGTGCGCATCAGCGGCGCGGGTATCCAGGAGAGCCACGTTCACGACGTGACCATCACTAAGGAATCCCCGAACTACCGCATGGGCTCCTGATTTTCATCGCCCGGCCACGCGCCGGGCGATTTATTTAACCTGTATCACTTGCCTCGGAATTATCGTCAATGACGGATAACATTCATAAACATCGTATTCTTATCCTGGACTTCGGTTCTCAGTACACCCAGCTGGTTGCGCGTCGCGTTCGTGAATTAGGTGTCTATTGCGAACTGTGGGCATGGGACGTGACTGAAGCTCAAATTCGTGAGTTTAATCCTAACGGCATTATTCTTTCCGGCGGCCCGGAAAGCACCACCGAAGATAACAGCCCGCGCGCGCCCCAGTATGTCTTCGAAGCCGGCGTGCCGGTATTCGGCGTATGCTACGGCATGCAGACCATGGCTATGCAGTTGGGCGGACACGTTGAAGCGTCTAATGAGCGTGAGTTTGGCTATGCGCAGGTTGAAGTTCAGACCGATAGCGCCCTGATCCACGGTATTGAAGATGCGCTGAGCGCGGATGGTAAGCCGATGCTGGACGTCTGGATGAGCCACGGCGACAAAGTTACCGCCATCCCGTCTGACTTCGTCACCGTCGCCAGCACCGAAACCTGCCCGTTCGCCATTATGGCTAACGAAGAGAAGCGCTTTTACGGCGTGCAGTTCCATCCGGAAGTGACCCACACCCGTCAGGGTCTGCGCATGCTTGAGCGTTTCGTACGCGATATCTGCCAGTGTGAGGCGCTGTGGACGCCGGCCAAAATTATCGACGATGCCATCGAACGCATTCGTCAGCAGGTTGGCGACGATAAAGTGATTCTCGGCCTCTCCGGCGGCGTGGATTCCTCCGTTACCGCTATGCTGCTGCACCGCGCCATCGGCAAAAACCTGACCTGCGTCTTCGTGGATAACGGTCTGCTACGTCTGAATGAAGCCCAGCAGGTTATGGACATGTTTGGCGACCGTTTCGGCCTGAACATTGTTCACGTTGAAGGCGAGGCGCGTTTCCTGACCGCGTTGGCGGGGGAAAACGATCCGGAAGCGAAGCGTAAAATCATCGGCCGTGTATTCGTTGAGGTTTTCGACGAAGAAGCGCTGAAGCTGGAAGATGTGAAATGGCTGGCGCAGGGGACTATCTACCCTGACGTGATCGAGTCTGCGGCTTCCGTAACCGGCAAAGCGCACGTTATCAAATCTCACCACAACGTGGGTGGTCTGCCGAAAGAGATGAAGATGGGCCTCGTTGAGCCCCTGCGCGAGCTGTTCAAAGATGAAGTGCGTAAGATTGGCCTCGAGCTGGGTCTGCCGTACGACATGCTGTATCGCCACCCGTTCCCGGGACCGGGCCTCGGCGTGCGCGTGCTGGGCGAAGTGAAGAAAGAGTACTGCGACCTGCTGCGTCGCGCTGATGCCATTTTCATCGAAGAGCTGCACAAAGCCGATCTGTACAACAAAGTGAGCCAGGCATTCACCGTATTCCTGCCAGTTCGCTCCGTTGGCGTCATGGGCGATGGCCGTAAGTACGACTGGGTGGTTTCCCTGCGTGCTGTCGAAACCATCGACTTTATGACCGCGCACTGGGCGCATCTGCCGTACGATTTCCTCGGCCGCGTGTCCAACCGCATCATCAATGAAGTCAACGGTATTTCCCGCGTGGTGTATGACATCAGCGGTAAGCCGCCGGCGACCATTGAGTGGGAATGATTTCACGTCTGGCAACAGCCTGCACGTAAAAGCAGTAAAGTACCTGTAAGCCCGCGTAACAGCGGGCTTTTTTGTTTTTGTGTCTGGCACTTTCTGGCAGCTGTTAGCAACGGGAAGCACGGTTTTTTCAATGGAATTTTTGATGGTACTCTCTGGTTTTGAATTTTGATCTCCTCCCTGAAAACAGTACCAGGGTCACCTTGCTGGTGTGGATTTCACAGCGCTCACGAGAGTGCTACCAGTTGGCCGCCAAGCCCAGGGAGCGCGGCCTGCAGTATCTGGAAAACCTGACGCTGCTGATCGAAAGTACTTCAGGGAGCACCAGCGCATCATGCCCGAAGCCAAGCGCAACCTTATCTACACCTCGATGACGGTTGGCCAGGTCGCCGACAGCCTGGGGTTCGTCGAGCAGGCTTACTTCTCACGGTTCTTCAAGCGCACAACGGACCTGACCCTGAAGGCGTTTCGCCTTCAGCGCCGGGAAATCTAGCCTTCGCTCAACTTCACCAGGCTGAACAGCATCTCCAGCACTGGCGTGGCGACGCCCAGGCGCTTGCCACGCTCGACCACCGCGCCATTGATGAAATCGATCTCGGTTTTGCGACCTGCCTCGACATCCTGCAGCATCGACGGTTTGTGCTGCTGGTGATTGCGAAAGGCATAGTCGACAGCAGCGATAACCCGCTGCTGATCAGCATCAACGCCAGCAGCCTGTGCAACCGCCACGGTTTCGCTGACGATGCGGGAGGTCACCTGCCGTCCCTCTTCAGCGTGGCCGACCGCGCCCACGGTCCGGCGGGTCACCGCGCAAACCGAATTGAGCGCTGCGTTGAACGCCACCTTCTCCCAGATCGACACCTGCACCTGCGGATCGGCCTTGCACGGCAAACCGGCCTGGCTAAAATTCGCCGCGATTTCGTGCACGGTCGGGCTGTCCTTACCATTGCCTGTCCAGATATTGATGTGCCCTTCGCCGTGGCTGTGCACCACGCCAGGCGCGACAAGGTCTGCCGGCAAGTTGGTCATGCCGACGATGATGCGCTCGGCCGGAACCACGCGGGCGATGAGCTCGGCATTGCCCAGCCCGTTCTGCACCGAAAGCGCCCAAGTCTGCGGCCCCACCAGGTGGCGCACTGACTCGATGGCGGCGGCGGTATGAAACCCCTTGGTAAAGATCACCAGCAGGTCGAAGTGGCCTGTCACTTGGTGTGCACGAGAGATCGGCACCCTGACGCTTTCCTGTACGTCAGGCGTCTCCAGGCGCAAGCCCTGGCGAGAGATGACCTCGATGGTCGTCTCCGACGCCTCCACGAAAGACACGTCCTGTCCAGCCAAGGCCAGGCGCGCACCAAACAGTCCGCCCATCGCCCCTGCGCCCACTATTGCAATTTTCATTGCTGCTCCTTCGAGTAAATGAATGGCCACTTCAGGAAGCCATTTTCTGTCTCACAAATAAATGCGTACCCGGCAAAACATAAATGCCGTCTATGTCCTAAGGCATTGCACCACCGCTGACCCACGCCATGCCCGCCGATTGTCAGGGTGGTCATGGCGCCGTAACTCTTGTTGTCGATATCGCCATACAATGCTTTGCCGTCTTCACGGTTCTGGGAGTGGCGCAACTCGGTCTGCAGCGAGTAGCCGGTCGACAAGACGGACGGTTGGACAAGTCCAGGTAATGCTGCTGATAAATGTCCTCGATCTGGCCGTAGAAAACAGAAGAATCACGGCGTCAGTGGATTCGCAGGACCAGGCGCAAGCCGAAAGGAACCTGCGCCAGTATGCTAGAACGGGTATTTGCGTGGTGTCATCTGCACGCTGATCCAGTGATCGGTGGTGAATTCCTCGATTGCCCACTCACCGTTGAAACGCCCCAGCCCCGAGTTCTTCTCACCGCCAAAGGGAGCGTGTGCCTCGTCGTTGACCGGAATGTCGTTCACATGGGTCATGCCAGCCTTGATTCGACGCGCGAAACGCGCGCCGCGCTCCAGGTCGGCGGTGAACACGGCGCTAGATAGCCCGAACTCGCTGTCGTTCGCAAGCGCCAGCGCGTGGGCCTCATCTCGCGCGCGCTGAATGCCGACCAGCGGGCCGAAAATTTCCTCGCGGGTGATCTCCATTTCTTCCGTCACATCGGCGAACACGTGAGGCGGCAGCAGTTGCCCACGCACGTCACCTTCGACGACTGGACGGGCACCCTCCTCCCTGGCCCGCGCTACCTTGCTCAGCAACGTGTCCAGTTGCTTGCGGTTGATGATAGGCCCGACTACGGTATCCGGCTCGCTGGGGTCGCCCACCTTCAACGCCTTGACCCTTTCGGCATAGCGCTCGACGAATCGGTCATACAGTGCGTCCTCGACGATGATGCGGTTGATCGCCATGCAGATCTGCCCCTGGTGCAGGAACTTGCCCATCACCGCCGCTGCTACCGCCTGCTCCAGGTCGGCATCGGCCAGCACCACGAACGGGCTGTTGCCGCCCAGCTCCAGTGCCACGTGCTTGAGGTGCTTGCCACCGCTGGCGATACGGCCAATGTTGGCGCCCACAGGGGTCGAGCCCGTGAAGGAGATGAATTTGGGTACCGGATGCTCGACGAACGCATCACCAATCTCGGCACCAGAGCCGACCAGCACGCTAATCACGCCTGCCGGAACGCCGGCTTCCTCGAAGATGCGCGCGGCCAGCAGGCCGCCCGTCACGGGGGTATCGCTCGCGGGCTTGATCACCACGGCATTGCCCAGGGCCAATGCCGGTGCCACCGAACGCTGGGTGAGGTGGAGCGGGAAGTTCCATGGGCTGATCACCCCCACCACACCCAGAGGCTCTCGGTAAACGCGATTTTCCTTGCCTGGGACGTTGGACGGCAGAATGCGCCCGTGCACCCGCGCCGGAAAAGAGGCTGACTCCAGGGTGATGCTGCGCGCAGCGCCCCACTCAATTTGCGCCTTGATGCGGGTACTGCCCGACTCGCGGATGATCCAGCCGATGATCTCCTCGCGACGCTCATCGAAGATCTGCACCGCACGGTGCAGGATGGCCGAGCGCTGCCCCGGTCCTATCATCGCCCACTCGACCTGGGCGCGCTGCGCGGCCTGATAGGCTTCGTCCAGGTCATCGCGGGTAGCCTGCTTGATCTGCAGCAGGGTTTCTCCGTTGTACGGATCGCTGACCTGCAGTGATTGCGGCGCACTGCCTTCACGCCATGCGCCGGCAATCGGCAGCAGGTGAAGATCGCGATACGGCGTGTGATTGACTTGACTCACGGAATATCTCCTTTATCAGCATTGGGCACGTTGTTCAGTGATGGGTGTCTGCCGGCTGGGCATTCAAGCCCACGCTGGCAACGGCCCTTCTTTTGATCATGGCAATGGCGAAAATCGCCACCAATCCGGGGACCGCGCAGAGAATGAAATTGATCTGCAGTGGCAGGTTTATGCTCAGCATCAGGCCGCCCATTGCCGGGCCAGCCACGGCCCCGAAACGGCCAATTGCCGAACACCAACTCACGCCCGTCGCACGGATCTCGCTCGGGTACTGCTGTGCAGCGAAGGCGTGGATGACGGCCAGGGTGCCGATGGTGGTGGCACCGGCGATCAGCAACATAGCGTTGAGCAACAGCGGGCCAGGCTTGATACCCAGCGTGCAGAGTGAGATCACCGCCAGCAGAAAGAACAGTATCAACGTGGGCTTGCAGCCCCAGCGATCGGCGAGCCAGCCACCACCCAGGGCGCCGAAGGTGGCGCCAATGTTCAAGGTCACCAGGAACATCAGGCTCGAACCCAGCGGGAAGCCACCGGCGACCATGATCTTCGGTAGCCAAGTATTGAGCCCATAGACCATCAGCATGCACATGCCAAACCCCAGCCACAGGAACATCGTACCCACGCCACGTCCTTAGGTGAACAGACGCGACAACGGTGCCGCGCTCGAAGTGCGTACGGGCGCATCGAAACGTACCTGGTCAGCGTCGACGGCGGGATCGATGCGTTTGAGCAGCGCACTGGCCGCGGCCTTGTCCTTTTTCAGCAGGAAGTTCAGCGACTCGGGCAGCTGGCGGTACATCCACGGCAGGAACAGCAGCGGGATGCCGCCCACCAGAAACGTTGCCTCCCATCCAAAGCGAGGAATGATAAACATGGCTACCAGAGCAGAAAAAATTGCCCCGATCGAGTAGAAGCTGAGCATGATAGTGGTCATTCGGCTGCGACGTGCTTTCGGTGTCAGATCATTCATCAACGCGACGATGTTGGGGATCGCCCCCCCCAGCCCGACGCCGGTGACGAAACGCAGAGTTGCGAAACTCTCCGCATCCCAAGCCCACGCGGTACCCAGCGTGCAAACACTGGCCAGCGTCATGGCGCTGAGAATAACTTTGCGCCGTCCCAGGCGATCAGCCAGCGGGCCGATGACGACAGCGCCGAACATCATGCCGAACAGCGCGGCACTGCCCATCCAGCCGGCAATGACCGGAGTCAATGCCCAATGCTCCATCAATTGCGGCACGACAGAGCCGTAGATGACCAGGTCATAGCCATCGAACAGCATGATGAAGGAACACCAGAAAAGTAGGGTATAGTGGAGTTTTCCAAGCGGAGCGGAGCCCGCGACATCCAAGGCACGTCGTTGAGTCATTGTTGTATCTCTTATTGTTGTTATCGAGATTAGTGAGCGAGGCGCCGGCGGCGACCACGTTCACATGAGGTCAGTGAGGCTGGATGGTCAGGGTCGGCACCTCGATGACGGTGGGTTCATTGGCGTCCAGCGCAGTTCGTAGTGCCGCCTTGAAGCTGTCCCGGGTATCGGTGTGTACGGCCTTGACCCCATAGCCTTTGGCAATGGCACAGAAGTCCAGGCCGGGAACGTCAAGGCCAGGGGAGTCCTCGGCCTTGAGCACCCCGGCAAACCAGCGCAGGGCACCGTAGGTGCCGTTCTTGAGGATGATGAACACCACGGGTACCCGGTATTGCGCGGCCGTCCAGAGCGCGGTGATGCCGTAGTTGGCAGAGCCATCACCGATCAGTGCGACAACTCGGCGCTGCGGTTGGGCGAGCTGCACGCCAACGGCGGCCGGCAGGCCGAAGCCCAGGCCACCCGCTGCCGGGAAGTAATAGCTGCCTGGATGACGCAGGTTCATGCGCTGCCAGAATGCCGTGGTTGTCGAGGTTGATTCCTTGACATAGATGGCATCGTGCGGGGCGACTGCATCGAGTACATCGAACAGCGTTTCCGGGTGCAGGTGGTGCGGCTCGTCGGTGACACACTCAGGCGCAGCGAGTGCTTCTGGATACGGCCGGGACTGCTGGACGACTTCTTCGGCCAGCACGCGCAGGGTTTCCTTGATGTCGCCGACCAGCGCATGGCCCATGGGTGCTCGTGCAGCCTCTAGCGGATCGGAGGTGATGTGCAGCAGTTGCGCCCCGACCGGCAGGTAATCACCGGGGGCAAACTGGTGATAACGGAACACCGGCGCACCCACCACGATGATCAGGTCATGGCCTTGCAGGGTCTTGCTGATGCCAGCGATAGCCGCTGGCAGCACGCCCCGGAAGCTGGGGTGACGGGTAGGGAACGGGCAGCGCGACGCCGACGGGGCGATCCAGACGGGCATGCGCAGCTTGTCAGCCAGGGCCACTGCGTGGTCGTTGGACAGCGTCGCATCGACATCGGGGCCCAGTACCAGCACCGGATTGCGTGCGTCTTGCACTTGCTGGACCAGCACCTGCAGTTGCCGAGCGTCTGGCGTACCTGCCGTCTGCACGTCGCGCTCGATCAGGTGCTCGACGCCGGGTCCCGAAGGCTGATCCCAGTCATCGTAAGGAATCGACAGGTACACCGGTGCTTTCGGCGTGGTGTTCGCATACTGGATCGCCTGGCTCAGGGCACGCGGTACGTCCTGGGCGTTGGCTGGTTCGTAGCTCCACTTCACCAACGGCTTGGGCAGTTGCGTAGCATCTACGTTGGCCAGCATGGCCTCTACCCCGATCATCGGTCGCACTTGCTGACCCGCGGTGATCACCAGGGGGCTGTGCGAGTACCAGGAGTTGGTCAGCGCGCCCATACCGTTCCCCGTGCCTGCCGCAGCATGCAGGTTGACGAACGCCGGCTTGCCGCTGGCCAGCGCATAACCGTCGGCCATGCCCACCACCGCACCTTCGTGAAGGCCGAGTACGTACTGAAAGTCTTCCGGGAAGCTCTTCAGGAACGGCAGTTCGTTGGAGCCGGGGTTGCCAAAGATGGTGGTCATGCCGTGGCGGCGCAGTAGCGCATATGCAGCGGAGTGAATTGTTTTCATAAAGTTAATATTTAGTAAATGTCATGTAGTTCAACTGTAGAGAGATGACTAAAATCGATCAAATAAATACTTTGACTTCAGCGCATAAACACTATCTATATACAACGGGAGATTAGCCAATGGCCGGTTTCGACCTCAACCTGATCACGACTTTCGTCACGCTCTATGAAACCCAGAGTGTCACCGTGGCTGCTGAGCGACTCTGCGTGACTCAGCCATCAGTGAGCTATGCATTGGCCAAACTCAGGGAACAGTTCGATGACGCCTTATTCGTACGTAACCAACAAGGCATGCAACCTACGCGGCTGGCTACTCAGCTCTATGAGGGATTCAAGGAAGCCAGCCGTAGCATCAATGATGCCGTTTCTGAGGCACGCAAATTTTCCCCATCAACCTCAAAGCGACGTTTTCGCCTTGCCTTGTCGGATTTGGGGGAAATTGCTTTGCTGCCAAGAGTGCTCGACCGTCTCAACCAGATGGCGCCGAGTATCGAGCTTGACATCGTGCCGCTTGAGATCGACCAGGTCGCAACATGGCTGAACGATGGGCATATCGACGCGGCTATCTGTAGTCAGATATTGCCGGGGGCCGGCATTACCCACCAAAGGCTGATGAGCGAGCAATACTGTTGCCTGGTCGATGACGCTCATCCACGTATTGGCACGCAGATGAACATGCAGCAATTTCTCGCCGAACCCCATGCAATTGTCACCCGAACATCCGGCCATGGCATGGTAGAAGACGTCCTGAAAAAAATGGCCGTCGAGCGCCGAGTGCGGCTACGCATCCCACATTTTTCGGTACTGCCAAAGATCATCCCCGGGACTGAGATGATCACTATCTTGCCCTATCGCATTGCCTGGAGCTTTTGCGAATTTCCAGGAGATAAGCCATTGAAAGTCGTCGATCTACCTTTCGAGGTACCATCTTTCGAAGTGACCCTGCACTGGCATTCGCGAAGTGAAAAATCCACTTCGCTGAAGTGGTTCTGCGAGCAGATTGAGGCTGCACTTGGTGAGCCTTAAGACCGCTACCGGCAGATTCTGTTGAAAAAGTAGCGACCTCTCCGTGCCGACGGCAGAATCACTCTGTCGGTGAACGCGGGGACGAACAGCATGATGGGACCGCTACCGGGTGGACGGCTGCGCCTGTTCTACTCGTTCAATCTGGAAGACCATATCCCAGTCCAACACCTCCTGCGCAGTATCGACCAGTGTCTGGATCTGCGTGATCTACTCAGCTACCTTGCGGATTTCTACAGCTCCAGCGGACGCCCCTCGATCGACCCAGAGTTGATGATGCGGATGCTGGTCATTGGCTACTGCTAAGTGGGCGATCGCTAATGGAGACAGGGATTTGTCCCGCGTAGCTCTCTCCGTTCTGGCAAAGGTAGCAGTCGTAATATCGCAAGATTTAAAGTGCTTAGTCGATGACCCTGCTGTCGTTACTTTGCCCTGCCACCAAGCATACCGCAGCAATATTGATTACCAGCGGCTTAGGTACTGGTGCCGTGAAAGTCGCAAGATCGTTATCGTTTACCAGGATAGAAACGGTATCGAGACGCAGCGTACCGTCTGGCCGTTCATGATGGGCTTATGTCACAGGAGCGCAAGTGGTGATCGCATGGTGTGAAATGCGTGAAGACTTTAGGGTATTCCGAGACGAGCGGATCAAGGTCGTCAAGTTTTGTGAGATGCAATACCCAGTCCTCACAGCCGTACTACGTAGAGACTGGATGCAGCGTCAAGCGCTGTTGGCAGTTCAGACAGGCTCTCAAAAGTGATGTTGATCCTTTATGGTATTTGTCATGGTTTTAAAGTTTTTCGTGCCTTGTAGGCTTCGGATTTACTGGTCTGTGCGGGGCTATTGATAATTGAGTGGGAATAAATTGTATTCTTTGCGTTAATTGAATAAAAAATAATGCCATTAGTGATTGACGTCATTAATGGCATTTTTCATAACAATATCGCCGGATTACGGCATTCCCTGAGACGATAAATACGGTTTGTCTTACCGAGAAATCAAAAGTCACAGGGGTCATACTGTCAGCCCCGTTCTTCAATCGCCGCGGGCGAACTCTCACGTTGATACCATGCAATTGACATCGCCAGGCCGAAAACCACCAGCGCCAGCGCGGCGGAAATCGCTAAACTGCCTCTCATCCCAAGATGATGATTCAGCCACGCGTAGGCAAACGGCGAGGCGGCGGCCAGCAGCTGCGCGGGAATCAACAAAATGCCGGTTCGCCGGGCATAATCCTCCGTGGCGAAAAGCTGCAGCGGCAGGGTGGCTTTAAATACGGTCGTCAGGCCGTTGATCGCGCCGTAACCCAGAACAAATCCACCAGCCGCCCAGGAGAGATATGACCCGCTCAGACCGAGCGCAAAGCAGAGCGGCATCGCCAGGGTGGTCAATATCGTTAGCCTTAACGGCGTAAGGGCGGAACCGGACGCGACTTCGAGAAAGCGCGCGCCGGTTTGCCCAATCCCCCACAGCATTCCCACTGCGACAGGCAGCCCAACGCTGGCGATAAACTCCGGAAGATGCGTCGAGGTACCGTTGGAAACGAAGGTCACCAGCGCAATCAGCGACGCGTAGAGCAGGGCGGAGCGCTTATCGCGGCCAGATAGCCGCTGGCGTTTAATCGCCAGCTGGGGTGGCGGCAATTTATTATTTGGCATTTTCCACAGCAGCATAGCGCTAAGCAGGCCGAACAGGGCATAGATCAGCAGCGCATGCCGCCAGTCCATCTGCGTCAGCAACCCTGCGCCGAGCGGCCAGAACAGAGCCGAAGCCAGCCCTCCGGCCAGCGTCACGCGCGAGATGATGAGTCTGGCGCTTTGCCCATAGATATTGACCAGCGCGGCAAACAGCGCGTCATAGAGCGCCAGGCGCATGCCGAACCCGGTCAGGGCCCATGCGGCGAACCAGGCCGACAGGCTATGGACGTAAGCCATGATCAGGCAGCCTGCTGAAATCATCAGCGTACCTGTGACCACTATCCGTTGGCCGCCAAAGTGGGCCAGTAGCCGGGCGACAAATGGGGAGAGCATTGCCATCATGAGCATGGCGATAGTCAGGCCGAAGTAGATTTCCGTTGCGGCCCAGCCGGTCTCTTGGGCGATAGCTCTGGCGAAAGTGCCGGGCATATAAAACGATATTCCCCAGTTAATCAACTGGTTGCACCCGGCGGCAAGGGTGACAAAGCCCGGCGCGGAGAGTGATTTTGCAGGTGTTTTCATGATCGTCCATTTTGTTACGCTGTTGTCGGCAGCATACCCTGCACGCTATTGTGGAGGCAGGCCGGTCCATTTATGACCCTTATAAGAGAAACTTTGTGATGACGACGCTCAATCTGGGAAATCTGGCGACGTTCCGCCTGGTGGTACAGCGCGGAAGCTTCTCAGCCGCAGCTGACCTGCTGGGGTTGTCGCAGCCCGCGGTAAGCCTGCAGGTACGTCAGCTGGAACAATTTCTGCAGACCAGACTGCTTGAGCGCACCGGGCGAGGCATTAAGGCGACGGCGGCGGGAATCGCTTTGCTGGCGCATAGCGATCGGATTGAGCAGACGGTGAGCGCGGCGGTGCAATCGGTTAGCGAATTCAACCGTGAAATTAGCGGTTCGGTGACGTTGGGTACCGGGGCAACCGCCTGTATCCATCTATTACCTCCGCTGTTGCAGAAGCTGCATCAGGATCATCCTCTGCTGACGGTCAGGGTCACGGTTGGCAATACGCTGGAGGTCGTTCGGGCTATCGAAGAGAATCGGCTCGATCTTGGGCTTTGTACGCTACCGGCGAACGGACGCAGCCTGGCGGTAACGCCGGTATTAAATGAAGAGTTTGTCTGTATCTTCAGCGATGGGCAAGACGAGCTGTCCTCGCCGCTGACGCCAGAGATTCTGCAATCATTGCCGCTAATTGCTTTTGAAGCGGGTAGCGGAACCCGGGATCTGATTGACGGCTGGTTTCGCCATAATGGACTAATGGTCGTGCCCGTCATGCAGTTAGGCAGCATTGAGGCGATTAAGCGCATGGTGCGCGCGGGACTGGGATACAGCATTGTGCCGCGTATGGCGGTAGAGCATCCGCAGGATAGCATCGGCCTGAAGGTGCAATCGTTGACTCCGCTGCTGTATCGTCAGCTAGGCGTCGTTATGCGCCAGGATAAAATCATCAGCAAAGGCATTGCTGAATTGCTGCGTTTGCTACCTCAAATCGGTTGCTGAACGCGGTACGCAGCGCTTATTTTTGTACGGGCGTTTTCAGCGAGTCGGCAGGTTCAACAGTAATGGTGGATTGCTGCGACTGCTTCTTATCCTGATGATGATACCAGGCGCCGATGGAGGAGTAGACAAAGCGTCCAAAGAAGAAGATAAAGCTGATAAGCAGTACGATACGGGTCATGCGACGGTTAAATCGATGTCGTTTACGCATACTGGGTGCCTGACTCACAAAAGGTTCCTTAAAGTATACCCAAAGGATGGGCGATGTGCGTATTAAGGCACAGTAAAGCGGAAGGGTCAATTGATGAGAATGTAAAAATCCCAAGGCTAAAACATTAATAAATGTTATATAAGATAATCCTCGTATTTACATGCTTTCTGCTTATCGCAGATTGATGTTAAAAAAAAAGCATTATTAATATTAGCCTCGAGATTTCTTGATTTATATCAATCGTCTATTTTTTTCGACATCTAAAATCATCAGCAAGTTACGCGTTGTTATTCCTTGCGCGATTATGATGGTTGGTTGGATGCCTGCCTGAATATACCCTGCAGGATTTAGGGTTATCCGTAGAGCATCTATGAAAATAATTAAACTATACAGACAATATCGAGATAAATGGTGGGCGTTGCCGCTGATCTTGCCCATTCTTTTACTCCCTCTGGCAAGATGGGCTAACACCGATGCATTACTCAATGGTAATGAAGTTTATCTTTACTATTTACCCCTGGCGTTAGTACTGAGCCTGATGCTGTTTTTCGGCTGGGCCGCTTTGCCGGGCATCGTTCTCGGTTTGTTACTTACCATTACGCGCGGCATGACGCTGGAAGATTCCATCGGCGTGATTTTTCATTTTCTTATTCCGACGGTTCTTTGCTGGGGCGGGTATCGCGTTTTTGTCCCGCGCAGGCAGCAAATCTCGCACGGTAATGTGCGACTGATGCCTCAACGTTTATTCTGGCAGATGCTGCTACCATCGCTGATCTTTCTTATCCTTTCCCAACTCGCCGAGTATTTGGGGATCCATCCGCGCGCAACCGGTTTGATTGGGGTCAACCCCTTAAGTTTGCGTTCGCTTATCACCTTTCAGGCCCTGATGGCCGGATGTTTAACCGGCGTGCCGCTATGCTACTTTCTGATTCGAATTATCCGCAACCCGCTCTATATTCGGGGTTTTGTTTCTCAGATTCGCCTGCAGATCGATCCAAGAATAAAGCGCTTAGAATTTATTTTATGGGTGGCAGTGCTGATCTTTTTATTGGTGCTGCTATTAATGCCGTTGAATAGTACGAGCACTATTTTTAGCACGAATTATACCTTGTCCTTGGTTATGCCCGTGATGCTGTGGGGGGCGATGCGTTTTGGCTATCGCTTCATTTCATTGGTTTGGTCCCCTATATTGATTGTTATTATCCACTTTCATTATCAATATCTCCCGCATTCACCGATTTACAGTAATCAGCTAGCTATTATCTCCTCAAGCTATCTGGTGTTTTCATTTATTATCGCCTATATGGCGATGCTGGCGACGCAGCAGAGAATTTTTTATGCGCGCATGCACAGGATGGCCTTTATGGATCCGGTTGTACGCTTGCCCAATATCCGGGCGCTAAGTCGGGCGTTAAATAAATTCTCCTGGTCAGTGGTGTGCTTCTTACGCATTCCCGAGCTGGAAATATTGGGCCGCCATTACGGCGTTCTGTTGCGTATTCAGTACAAACAACTGCTGGCCGAGTCGCTCAGCGAGCTATTGCAGCCTGGTGAGGATATCTATCAGATGGCCGGGCACGAGCTGGTTATCCATCTGCACAGTGAAGACCATCAGCAGCGAATCCCCCTGCTGTTTGACCACCTCAAAAAGTTTCGCTTTGTCTGGAATGGTATGCCGCTGCAGCCGCCCGTGGGACTCAGCTATTGTAACGTTCGCTCTCCGGTGACGCATCTGCATTTACTGCTTGGAGAACTCAGCGGCGTGGCTGACCTTTCGCTGGCGACCGGAAGTCCTGAAAATTTACAGCGCCGTGGCGCCATTAATACGCAGCAGGAGCTGAAAGACAAAGTCACGATAATGAATCAGCTGGTAAAGGCGCTGGAGCACGATCGCTTTATTCTGATGGCACAACAGATAGTCGGCATCCGGGGGGATAGCTATCATGAAGTTCTGCTGAGAATGCTGAATGACAACGATGAAATCATCATGCCTGATGTCTTCTTACCGGTGGCGCACGAGTTTGGACTGTCGGCGCGCATCGACAGTTGGGTCCTCGAACATACGCTGATCTTTATGGACAAGCGGCGCAAAAAGCTTCCTGGAATGCGTCTGGCGATAAATATTTCACCTTTTTCTGTGAGTAACAGCCATTTCCATCAGCAGGTAAAAACGCTGCTGGAGCATTATGACATCGAACCCTGGCAGATTATTTTTGAGCTGACGGAGAACCATTCGCTTACCAATCCCGAGCAGGCACGGAAAACCCTGGCGCAGCTTCAGGACCTGGGCTGTCGGGTCGCGATTGATGATTTTGGCACCGGCTATGCCAGCTATGCGCGGCTGAAAACGCTGAATGCGGATTTGCTGAAAATTGACGGCAGTTTTATTCGTAATCTGGTGACCAGCAGTCTGGACTATCAGGCCGTTGCCTCTATTTGCCTTCTGGCGAGGATGAAAAATATGCAGGTGGTGGCTGAATATGTCGAAACGCCAGAGATTCGTCAGGCCGTGGTTTCACTGGGGATCGATTATATGCAGGGCTATGATATCGGCAAGCCGGCCCCGCTTGAGGCGTTGGTTGAGGATGAATAAGCGAATGGGCCGGATTTTCCGGCCCATATGAGTGAAGCTAGCTTGCCGCGTCAGGCTTCTCTTCTTCGCTGATTTTCAGCCACCAGTCAGGTACGCCTTCCCAGTACTCCTGCTCTTTTTCCAGATCGAGCAATACCAGCGCATTCTGGCTAAACCAGTCATGCGGGAAGGTCAGCGTCCAGTGGTTCGCCTCGGTTTTCAGCGTAAGGGTTGGCGGTGTGGTCGTCGCCTGTCGCTGGTTATTCAGCAGCACCCCAAGGCGCAGCAGCTGTATTAACGGCAGAAACTGCTTTTTCTTAAACAGCGTAAAACGCGGTAAATCATCCAGCTTAATCGCTTTACGGTGATAGCGAACTAAGGTGGCCATCAGCATCTGCTGTTCCTGATTAAAGCCCGGCAGATCGCTGTTTTGCAGGATGTAAGCCGAATGGCGGTGCATGCCGCTGTGGTTAATATTTAAGCCGACTTCATGCAGCATGGTCGCCCATTTCAGCAGCGCCGCCAGATGAGGGTTCGCAAGCTTGGGATTCTGCTCCTGCCATTGCTCAAAAATATGCGTGGTGGTCTCCAGTACCCGACGCGCCTGCTCGCGGTCGATATTGTACTGGTTCGCCAGACTTTGTGCGGTGCGGCTACGGATATCCTGGTGACGGAAACGTCCTTCCATCTCGTACAGTACGCCTTCGCGCAGCGCGCCGTCGGATAAGCGCAGCTCTTTAATCGCCAGCGCGTCAAACACCCCGCAAAGAATCGCCAGGCCGGGAGCAAAAACGGCTTTACGATCTTCCGAGAGTCCAGGCAGGCTCAGCGAGTCGAAGTTTTTATACTTCAGTAGTTCTTCGACCAGCATCTCAAGGCGCTCTGGGGTGATAAAGCCGTCTTTCTCACCCATGGCCACCAGCACTTCGTGAGCGGCTTTAATGGTGCCCGATGCGCCGAGGGCGACGTTCCACCCCTGGATGCGGAACTGCCAGGCCAGGGTTTCCAGCTTTTGCACGGCCGACAGACGCGCGCGCTGGAAATTCTCTTTGTTGATGACGCCGCCAGCAAAGTAGGCCTGAGAGAAGCTCACGCAGCCCATACGGCGGCTTTCCACCAGACGAGGCTCGAAATCCTCGCCGATCACCAGTTCGGTAGAGCCGCCGCCGATATCGATGACCAGCTTACGCCCTCGCTCCGGCTGCGTATGCTCCACGCCCATAAAAATCAGACGCGCTTCCTCGTTGCCGGGGATGATTTCAATGGGGTAGGGGATGACCTGCTCCGCGCGCTTAAGGAACTCTGCGGCGTTTGTCGCCTGGCGCAGCGTGTGCGTGCCGACGATGCAGACGCTTGACGGGTCAAAACCCTGCAGGCGCTCGGCGAACAGCGACAGGCAGTTCAGCCCGCGCGTCATAGCCTCTTCGCTCAGTACAGAGTTTTCATCCAGACCGTCGGCCAGATGTACCCGCTGTTTCAGACGACCGATGATCTGCATAGCCCCGTCAACGACACGGGCGATCACCATATGAAAACTGTTCGAACCGAGGTCGACCGCAGCGAACTCCTGCGGCCGAGGGGCATTTTCGTTTATTGGCATAGGTTAGTCGGGCTGTTCAAGTGATTTGAGGTAGTCGTATATCGCCATCTGTGCACGGACTTTGCGGCGATTGCCGCGCGGCACGTAGCGATTGCTCAGTTCTTTATCAAGATAGCGCGCTTTCACTGTATCGTTGAAGAGGAGATCGAAAATATCCAGCACCCGCTGCTTCAGGCGCGGATCCAGCAGCGGCGCGGCCACTTCGATACGATAGTCAATATTGCGCGTCATCCAGTCCGCGGACGATAGCCAAACCTGTTTATCGCCGCCGTTTTCAAAGCAATAAACGCGGTCATGCTCAAGGAAACGGTCAACAATGCTGGTCACGCGAATATTTTCGCTGATTCCTTCCAGACCGGGGATCAGCGAACACATACCACGAATAAGCAAATTAACCGGCACGCCGGAGCTTGAAGCGGCGTAGAGACGGTCTACCAGACCTTTATCGACCAGGTTGTTCAGCTTCAGCATGATGCCCGACGGCTGACCATTTTGCGCGTTGGCGATTTCACGATCGATCATCTCATAAAGCAGACGACGTGAGTTTTGCGGCGACACTAGCAGATAATCGAAGCTGACCGGGCGGTAGGGGTTTTCAATAAAGTTAAATACCCGGCGGACTTCATTGGTGATGCGCGCATCGGCGGTCAGCAGCGAGTAGTCGGTATAAAGCCGCGCGGTTTTTTCGTTGAAGTTGCCGGTGCCGATATGCGCATAGCGCACGACTTCATCGCCCTCTTTTCGCGAAACCAGGAACAGCTTGGCGTGGATCTTGAGGCCCGGCGCGGAGAAGATAACGTGCACACCGGCTTCGGTCAGGCGCTTAGCCCAATGAATATTGGCTTCTTCATCGAAACGCGCCTGCAGCTCAACGACCACCGTCACTTTCTTACCGTTGTGGGCGGCATGAATCATCGAATCGATAATCCGTGAATCTTTCGCGACGCGGTAGATGTTGATTTTGATAGCCAGCACGCTTGGGTCGAAAGAGGCCTGGCGCAGCAGCTCAAGGACGTGTTCGAACGTATGGTACGGGTAGTAAAGCAGCACGTCGCGTTCGCGGATTGCGTCAAAGCCGTTGCGGAATTTATCGAACCACAGATGACGCAGACGCGGCATCGGTTTGTTGACCAGATTCGCTTTGCCCACGTTGGGGAAGCCGATAAAGTCTTTAAAGTTGTGGTAACGACCGCCCGGCAGCATCGAATCGTAGTTGGAGATGGAGAGCTTATCGCGCAGCATTTCGACCATTGCGTCGGGCATATCGCGCTGATAAACGAAGCGCACCGGCTCGGCGGTCAGACGCTGTTTCAGGCTGGAGGACATCAGCTCCATCAGGCTCGATTCCATCTCGTGCACCAGATCGTATTCGGCGTCACGGGTCATTTTCATCGAGTAGGCGTTCAGCGCGTCGTAATCGAAAAAGCCCTTGAAGATATCATCCAGGCAGTAGCGCAGGATGTTATCTAGTAAAATCATCGGCTTGCGGCGGCGAGGCGCTTCCGGCGGCAGGTTAACAAAACGCGGCACCTTGTCAGACGGAATCTCAAGCAGCGCGTAATTAATGGTATCTCCGCGGATAATTTCGACGGCCAGGTAGGTGTAATCATCCTTCAGAAACTGCACTAAATCCGTTTCGCGGTTAATCAGGATTGGCGTGATGTGCTGACGAAGATACAGCTTGAAGTAGTTACGCAGCCAGGACTGCTGGTTGACGGAGAGCTGGCGTTCGTTGATCAGGAAAATCTGGTTACGCGCCATTTCCAGCAGCAGCTCGTTGTATAAACCGTCAAACTCCTGATCGGCCTTGAGCACGCGAGCCTGGATTTTGCCTAGCAGGTGACGTGAGTGGGCGGTACTGCCTTGTTCTTCGCTAATGATGATGCGGCGCTTAAGCTCGGCGAACCGCACTTTATAAAATTCATCGAGGTTATTGGAGTAAATCCCCAAAAAGCGCATGCGCTCGATCAGCGGATTGCTTTTGTCCGCCGCTTCCTGAAGTACGCGTTCGTTAAAGGACAACCAACTGAGTTCTTTTTCGATGTATAGCTTTTCCTGGCCCATTACAGCTCACACTCCGTTTTACTCACAGGACATAGACTATTATGACGAAATTTTCCGCATAGCGATTCACTCTGTCACAACTATATGACAGTAAGAAGAACTATTTCTTCAATATGATTGATTGTTAAACGATTTTAATCAAAAAAAAGCCCCGCGTGGATAAAACGCAGGGCGATGGGTTACTCTTCGGCGGCGTAGCCTTGCGGCGGTAGCTTTATTTCATCAAGCCAGGCTTCGTTTCCTTCCGCGCGCAGGCGGCCATCGACAAACCAGCTGATTGCCAGGGGATAGATATCGTGTTCCTGAGCTTGTACTCGGGCGGTAATGTCGTCTTCGGTATCTTCAGCGAACACCGGTACCTTAGCCTGCAGAACCACCGGGCCTCCGTCCAGCTCATCGGTCACAAAATGCACCGACGTCCCGTGCTCCTCATCGCCATTTTCCAGCGCCTGGCGATGGGTGTGCAGCCCCGGATATTTTGGCAGCAGGGAAGGGTGGATATTCAGCATACGCCCCTGATAGTGGGCGACAAACGCCGGGCTAAGAATCCGCATGTAGCCGGCGAGAACCACCAGATCCGGCGCGTAAGCGTCGATCTCGTGCATCAGCTCGCGGTCGAAAGCTTCCCGGTTGGCAAACTGGCTGGCGGCGAGAGCGTGAGCCGGAATATTGGCTGCGCGGGCGCGCTCAAGGCCGAATGCGTCGGCCTTGTTGCTGAAAACTGCACGCAGGGTGCCGTTGATTTTATTCCGGGCGCAGGCGTCAATAATCGCCTGCAGGTTGCTACCGTTACCGGAAATCAGCACCACGATGTTTTTCATTCAATAACCACACGCTGTTCGGAATCAGAGGCTTTGATATACCCTATTTTCCATGCGCTTTCACCTTTGTCGTTCAGGAAGGCAATGGCTTTATCCGCTGCTTCCGCCGGCAGCGCGATAACCATGCCGACGCCGCAGTTAAAGGTGCGATACATTTCGTGGCTGCTGACGTTACCGGCGGTTTGCAGCCAGTTGAATACGTCCGGCCACTGCCAGGAGGATTCATCGATGACTGCCTGAGTGTTGTCCGGCAGCACGCGCGGAATGTTTTCCCAGAAGCCGCCGCCGGTCAGGTGGGCGATGGCGTGCACGTCGACGTTGGCAATCAGGTCGAGTACGGATTTCACATAAATTCGGGTCGGCGCCAGCAGATGGTCGGCCAGCGGCTTACCGTTGAGATCGGTGGTTTGCGGGTCAACGCCGCTGACTTCGATAATTTTGCGCACCAAAGAGTAGCCGTTAGAGTGCGGGCCGCTGGAAGCCAGCGCCACCAGCACGTCGCCATCGGCCACTTTGCTACCGTCGATAATTTCTGATTTTTCTACCACCCCAACGCAGAAACCGGCCACGTCATAATCTTCGCCGTGGTACATGCCCGGCATTTCCGCCGTCTCGCCGCCCACCAGCGCGCAGCCTGACTGCAGGCAACCTTCGGCAATGCCGCTGATTACGCTCGCCGCAGTATCGACATCCAGTTTGCCGGTCGCGTAGTAATCAAGGAAGAACAGCGGCTCTGCGCCCTGAACCACGAGGTCGTTTACGCACATAGCGACCAGGTCGATACCGATAGTGTCGTGACGCTTCAGGTCCATCGCCAGACGCAGCTTGGTGCCGACGCCGTCGGTGCCGGAGACCAGAACCGGTTCGCGATATTTCTGCGGCAGCGCGCACAGCGCGCCGAATCCGCCCAGTCCACCCATCACTTCCGGGCGGCGGGTTTTCTTCACCACGCCCTTAATACGGTCGACGAGAGCGTTGCCTGCATCAATATCCACGCCGGCATCTTTATAGCTGAGAGAGGTTTTATCGGTCACTGCGAAGTCTCCACGCGTTTGCGGTAGCAATAAAAAACGGCGCAATTCTAACAGGGATAGCAAACGTTTGCGAGCCTGCTTTGCAGTCGACGTTAAACGGCCGTTAAGTGCGCAAATTTGATACTGTTCACGAAAATGAAACCGGGTACATTCTTCTGCTTGCCAGCGTTGCTGGGAATAATCATCATGCCAATGAAACCGGTTTCTTTTGTGCTGCAAGCAGAGAGAAACCGCGAATTTGATGGATTCTGGAGGAAAGCTGAGGATGAAAATTGCCGCATTTGATATCGGTGGCACGGCGTTAAAAATGGGGGTAATGACGCGCGAAGGCACGCTGCTGGAGAAAGGAAAGCAGGCCATCATCGACAGCGACGGCGACCAGATCCTGCAGGCAATGCTGGCGTGGATCGCCGCGCATCCGGCGTGCGAAGGGGTGGCCATCAGCGCGCCCGGCTACGTTAACCCGCATACCGGCTTTATCGAAATGGGCGGCGCCATCCGTAAATTCGATAACTTCGCCATCAAGAGCTGGCTTGAGCAGCAGCTGCGCCTGCCCGTGGCCATTGAGAACGATGCTAACTGCGTGCTGCTGGCCGAGCGCTGGCGGGGTAAAGCTGCCGATATGAGCAACTTTCTGGTCCTGACCATCGGTACCGGCATCGGCGGGGCTATTTTCTGTAATAACCAACTGGTCCACGGCGCGCGTTTCCGCGCCGGGGAGTTCGGCTATATGCAAACCGCGCGTCCGGGTACCCGCGATGTACGGCGCTATTCGATGAATGAAAACTGCACGCTGCGCGTGCTGCGCCATCGCTACGCTGAGCATATCGGTAAGGCGCTGGAAGAGGTGACCGGCGAAGAGATTTTTGACCGCTACGATGCGGGCGACGCCACCTGTCGACGTCTGGTCGCGGAATTCTTTAACGGCCTGGGCACCGGGCTATATAACCTCGTCAACTTATTCGATCCGCAAACGATTTTGATCGGCGGCGGGATTGTGGAACGGCCGGGTTTTCTGTCGCTGCTGCGAGAACATCTGGCCTGGTTTGGCATTGCGGAATATATCGACACCGTTAGCCACGGCAACGATGCCGGGCTGGTAGGCGCGGTTTACCATTTCAATCAGCAATACCGGTCGCATAGCGGCGACTGCGCATAGGGAGAGAACATGTCCGGATTTAAAGAAGGTTTTCTGTGGGGCGGCGCGGTGGCGGCGCATCAGCTGGAAGGCGGCTGGAAAGAGGGCGGTAAAGGGGTGAGCGTCGCCGACGTGATGACCGCAGGCGCGCACGGCGTACCGCGCGAAATCACCGATGGCGTGCAGCCGGGGAAAAACTACCCCAACCACGAAGCGATTGATTTTTATCATCGCTATAAAGACGACATTAAGCTGTTTGCCGAAATGGGCTTCAAATGCTTCCGCACCTCCATTGCCTGGACGCGCATCTTCCCGCTGGGCGATGAGCAAGAACCTAACGAAGCCGGGCTGCAGTTTTACGACGACCTGTTCGATGAGTGCCTGAAGCACGGTATTGAGCCGGTAATTACGCTCTCCCACTTCGAAATGCCGTACCATCTGGTGACGGAGTACGGCGGCTGGCGTAACCGTAAACTGATTGATTTCTTCGTCCGCTTTGCCCGGGTGGTGTTTGCCCGCTACCAGCATAAAGTGAAGTACTGGATGACCTTCAATGAGATCAATAACCAGGCCAACTTCCACGAAGATTTTGCGCCGTTCACCAACTCCGGACTGAAATATCTGCCGGGTGAGGACCGCGAGCCGGTCATGTTTCAGGCGGCGCACTATGAGCTGGTCGCCAGCGCGCTGGCGGTTAAAGCCGCCCGCGAAATTAACCCGTCATTGCAGATTGGCTGCATGATCGCCATGTGTCCGATTTACCCGCTGAGCTGCGCGCCCAACGACATGATGATGGCGATGAACGCCATGCATCGCCGCTACTGGTTTACCGACGTTCACGTGCGTGGCCGTTATCCGCAGCACCTGTTGAACTACTTCGAGCGTCGCGGTTTTGCGCTGGACATCACCGAAGAAGACCGCGTAGCGCTGACTCAGGGCTGCGTCGACTATATCGGCTTTAGCTACTATATGTCGTTTGCCACGAAAGCAACGGATGATAATCCGCAGCTGGATTATGATGAAAGCAAGAGCCTGGTTTCCAACCCGTACGTGCAGAAGTCAGACTGGGGCTGGCAGATTGATCCGGTCGGGCTGCGCTACTCCCTGAACTGGTTCTGGGACCATTACCAGCTGCCGCTGTTTATCGTTGAGAACGGCTTCGGCGCCATCGACGTGCGCGAAGCGGACGGATCGGTAGACGATCAGTATCGTATTGACTACCATTCCGCCCATATCGCCGAGATGAAAAAAGCGGTAGTTGAGGATGGCGTCGACCTGATGGGCTATACCCCGTGGGGCTGTATCGATCTGGTTTCCGCGGGAACCGGTGAGATGAAAAAACGCTACGGCTTTATCTACGTGGATAAAGATAATGAGGGCAACGGCACGCTGGCGCGTAGCCGTAAGAAATCTTTTACCTGGTATCAGCAGGTGATCGGCAGCAACGGCGAAAAGCTATAAAACTGCCGTAAAGCCCCATTCAGCCCCGCCTTCGCGGGGTTTTTTTATTTTGTCTTATACTGGCTCAGGCAGCGTAAAGCATTTTGGTTGATCCCGGTCAAACATATCGGCTATGGCGTAAAAGGTAAAAGGCGGTATAATCCGGCGATTTTTTTTGTGGCTGCCCCTCAGAGGAGAAAGAGAATGAAGATCGTGGAAGTGAAACACCCACTCGTCAAACACAAGCTGGGCCTGATGCGTGAGCACGACATCAGCACCAAACGCTTCCGTGAACTCGCCTCAGAAGTTGGCAGCTTACTGACTTATGAAGCAACTTCCGATCTGGCGACTGAAAAAGTCACCATTGAAGGCTGGAACGGCCCGGTTGAAATTGAGCAGATCAAAGGCAAGAAAATTACCGTTGTGCCGATTCTGCGCGCGGGTCTGGGAATGATGGAAGGCGTGCTTGAGCACGTACCTAGCGCACGCATCAGCGTGGTGGGCATCTACCGTAACGAAGAGACGCTTGAGCCGGTTCCTTACTTCCAGAAGCTGGTATCCAATATTGACGAACGCATGGCGCTGGTGGTTGACCCGATGCTGGCAACCGGCGGTTCAATGATCGCCACCATCGACCTGCTGAAAAAAGCGGGCTGCAGCAGCATTAAGGTGCTGGTTCTGGTGGCGGCGCCGGAAGGCATCGCCGCGCTGGAGAAAGCGCATCCGGACGTTGAGTTGTACACCGCGTCCATTGACCAGGGCCTGAACGAGCACGGATACATTATTCCGGGGCTCGGCGACGCCGGCGATAAGATTTTTGGTACGAAATAATTGATGAAGTAGAAAAAGCCGACTTTGAGAGTCGGCTTTTTTTTGAATAAAACACACCAACAGCAATCAACAAACGACTCTCAGAGGAAAATGCTATGACGCGCCGTGCTATCGGGGTGAGTGAAAGACCGCCGCTTTTACAGACAATCCCGCTTAGTTTGCAACATCTGTTCGCCATGTTTGGCGCAACGGTACTGGTGCCCGTTCTGTTCCATATCAACCCGGCCACGGTACTGCTGTTTAACGGCATCGGAACGCTGTTATATCTTTTCATCTGCAAAGGCAAAATCCCGGCTTATCTTGGATCGAGCTTTGCGTTTATCTCCCCGGTACTGCTTTTGCTGCCGCTGGGTTACGAAGTCGCTCTCGGCGGATTCATCATGTGCGGCGTGCTGTTTTGCATCGTCTCCTTTATCGTCAAAAAAGCAGGAACCGGCTGGCTGGACGTGATGTTCCCGCCGGCGGCGATGGGCGCGATTGTCGCGGTTATCGGCCTGGAGCTGGCGGGCGTGGCGGCGAATATGGCCGGTCTGCTGCCCGCTGACGGACAATCGCCGGACAGCAAAACCATTATTATTTCGATGGTGACGCTGGCGGTGACGGTTTTCGGTTCGGTGCTGTTCCGCGGTTTCCTGGCGATTATCCCGATTTTAATCGGCGTCCTGGTCGGCTACGCGCTCTCCTTCGTGATGGGCGTCGTCGATACCACGCCAATCGCCGAGGCCCACTGGTTTGCGCTGCCGACCTTTTACACCCCGCGCTTTGAATGGTTTGCGATTTTCACCATTCTGCCCGCCGCGCTGGTGGTGATCGCCGAGCACGTTGGACATCTGGTAGTAACGGCCAATATCGTCAAGAAAGATCTGATCCGCGATCCGGGCCTGCATCGTTCAATGTTTGCCAACGGCCTGTCTACGGTGATCTCCGGCTTCTTTGGCTCAACGCCAAACACTACCTACGGCGAGAACATTGGCGTGATGGCGATCACCCGCGTCTACAGCACCTGGGTTATCGGTGGCGCGGCGATCATCGCGATTCTGCTCTCCTGCGTCGGCAAGCTGGCGGCGGCGATCCAGATTATCCCGCTGCCGGTAATGGGCGGCGTCTCGCTGCTGCTGTACGGGGTCATCGGCGCTTCGGGTATTCGCGTGCTGATCGAATCTAAAGTCGATTACAACAAGGCGCAGAACCTGATTCTGACCTCCGTTATCCTGATCATCGGCGTCAGCGGGGCGAAAGTACATATCGGCGCCGCTGAGCTGAAAGGCATGGCGCTGGCGACCATTGTTGGCATCGGTCTGAGCCTGATCTTCAAGCTGATAAGCGTGCTGCGTCCGGAAGAGGTGGTCCTCGACGCTGCGGATAGCGAAGAAGCGAAACATTGATCCCTATACCGGGCGGCGATCCCGCCCGGTTCTCTCCTTGCCTATTTCTGTGCTAAACTCTCCGCGTTTTTCTGCAAGCCTATGTTGAGGTCCATCTGAACGCACCGGCACAGCTCTCTTTGCCACTGTATCTTCCCGATGATGAAACTTTCGCGAGTTTCTGGCCGGGCGATAACCCTTCTCTTCTTGCCGCCCTTCAGAACGTGCTGCGGCAGGATCATAGCGGATACATCTATATCTGGTCACGGGAAGGGGCGGGGCGCAGCCATCTCCTGCACGCGGCCTGCGCGGAGCTCTCCCAGCGCGGCGATGCGGTGGGTTACGTTCCTCTGGATAAACGGACGTGGTTCGTTCCTGAAGTGCTGGATGGAATGGAGCAGCTCTCGCTGGTTTGCATCGATAATATTGAGTGTGTGGCGGGCGATGAACTGTGGGAAATGGCGATTTTCGACCTCTATAACCGCATTCTCGAGTCCGGTAAAACCCGGCTGTTGATTACCGGCGACCGACCGCCGCGCCAGCTCAAGCTGGGCCTGCCGGATCTGGCTTCGCGTCTTGACTGGGGGCAAATCTACAAGCTGCAGCCGCTGTCGGATGAAGACAAGCTCCAGGCGCTTCAACTGCGCGCGAGGCTGCGTGGTTTCGAAATGCCGGAAGATGTCTGCCGCTTCCTGCTTAAGCGGCTGGATCGTGAAATGCGTTCGCTGTTTATGACGCTCGATCAGCTCGATCGCGCTTCAATTACCGCCCAGCGCAAGCTAACCATTCCTTTCGTGAAAGAGATCCTCAAGCTTTAGCGGAGCCGTGGCTTGAGGACCCGATCGTTTAGTTAACGATGTCCAGAACCTGTTCCGGCGGACGACCGATGCGGGCCTCGCCGTGGCTGACGACGATAGGCCGCTCAATCAGCTTTGGATTATCAATCATTGCCTGGATCAGCGCTTCTTCGCTGAGCTGCGGATTCGCGAGATCGAGTGATTTATAGAGATCTTCTTTCTGGCGCATTAACTCGCGCGCGCTGGCCATTCCCAGCATCTTCAGCAGCTGGCGCAGCGTTGCGGTATCCGGCGGCGTCTCCAGGTAGAGCACCACTTCAGGATCGATACCGTTAGCCTTCAGCAGGCTCAGGGTGTCGCGACTCTTGGAGCAGCGCGGGTTGTGATAGATTTTGACCGTATCGGACATGAGATCTCCTTACATTTTCTGGTACGGTTTGAAGCGTTCCTGCAGCTGACGCAGCTGATCGATACGCGCATCGTAGCGGGCCTGCTGCAGACTGCCTAATTTGACCTGTGAACTGGCGCTGCTGAGTAGGGTAATGGCCTGATCGAGTCGGCCAACCAGCGCCATGCCCTCCGCGCGCGCTGCCAGCTCCTGATCGCGATTTCCCAGCTTAGCTTCTGCTTGCGCCAGCAAATCCCAACCATTGACGTCATCTTTATTGTTAAAGGTATAGCGGTTAAGGATCGTCACCGCTTCCCCCGGCTGCCCGCCTTCCAGCAGGGCGTTGGCGAGGTTGAGCTGTAGTACCGGGTTAGTACGCAGTTCGCGGGCGCCCTTCAGGCTGTTAATCGCGTCAGTGGCTCGCTTTTGTCCAAGATCGATATCGGTCGCCAGGTCAAGGTACCAGGCATTTTGCGGTTCGGCGCTCAGCAGCGGCTGTAGCGTTTTGCGCGCCAGATCGTAATTGTTGCTGCCCATCGCCAGCAGCGCGCGGCCGTACTGGGCGGCGTGCTGTTCGCGAATATTGCCTTTTTCCCAGCTGCTCAGCAGGTCGTTGCCTAGCTTATTGTCGCCGGAGGTGTACATTCCCAGCGTTCTGGCTTTTGCCAGGTAGAAGTCAGCCGAGGATTGCACGACCACCGGGCGCATCTGGTTCGCACGGTTGCGGGCGTCGGCGAGACGGCTTTCCGGCAAGGGGTGGGTTAGCAGCATTTCCGGCGGCCGGGTCGAGTAGCGCGACTCGTCAAGCAGCTTGCCCATAAACGCCGGCATCGCCTGCGGATCGAAACCTGAACGTTGAAGGACCTGAATACCAATGCGGTCTGCCTCTTCCTCGTTTTGGCGGGTAAAGCTGATCAGCCCCTGCTGGCTGCCCGCCAGGGTGCCGGTCAGCGCGGCCATACCGGCCTGTGGGCTGGCCATCGCCAGCAGAATCGACCCCAAAGCGCCAACCCAGGTCAGCGGAGCGTTACGCTTTTGGTCTTCCATCGCGCGGGCAAGGTGGCGCTGGGTGACGTGAGAAATTTCGTGCGCCATTACCGACGCCAGCTCGCTTTCATTATCCGAGTAGCGGAACAGCGCCGAGTGCAGTACGACGTTACCGCCGAAGAAAGCAAAGGCGTTTATTTGATCGTTATTAATCAGATAAAAGTGGAACGGAGTGCGCACCGAATTGGCGTGCGACACCAGGCGCATGCCTAAACCGTTGATATATTGCACCAGCAGCGGATCGTTAATTAACGGCGCGCTGCCGCGCAGCTGGCGCACGTAGTAATCTCCCATCTGCATTTCCTGGCCAATGGAGAGCGTGCTTCCTGCGGAGGTGCCCATGTCCGGCAGAGTGTCTGCGGTATCGGCAAAAGCAGGTAATATTGAACCCAGCGTCAGCGACGCTATGACGGTCGCCACCAGCGTTTTCTTCAACTGCCTGAACATAACCTCTGTCCTGTAATGTAGGTGTGCCAGTTTGACCGATTGTGCGGCGTAATGTTCCCTGACCGCAAGCAGGTCCAGCGAGTTTAGCCGTCGTTTGCGGCGTTGCAAATATGATATTCACCCGACCGTTAATGTTTGTGGTTTTACCCATAAAAAGCGAAGTCTTTTTTGTGACATTTCGATACAATTCCTGAGATTGTTACAGCTCCGCTCTTCAGGGAAGGGTTTTATGCTCCAGATGTTAATGCAGTGGTACCGTCGTCGGTTCAGCGATCCGGAGGCGATAGCGCTGCTGGTCATTTTGCTGGCTGGGTTCGGCATTATGTTTTTCTTCAGCGGCCTGCTGGCACCTTTATTAGTGTCGATTGTTCTGGCCTATCTGCTGGAGTGGCCCACCGTCAGACTGGAGCGTATCGGGTTTTCACGTACCTGGGCCACCTCGGTCGTTCTGATTCTGTTCGTCGGCATTCTGCTGCTGATGGCGTTTGTGGTGATGCCGGTTGCCTGGCAGCAGGGTATTTATCTGATCCGCGATATGCCGGGGATGTTGAATAAACTTTCCGATTTTGCCGCGACGGTGCCGCGCCGTTATCCGGCCTTAATGGATGCCGGCATTATCGACGCGATGGCGGAGAACATGCGCAGCCGCATGTTAACCGTCGGCGACTCGGTGGTGAAGTATTCGCTGGCTTCGTTGGTCGGGCTGCTGACCCTGGCGGTCTATCTGGTGCTGGTGCCGCTGATGGTTTTCTTTCTGCTGAAGGATAAAGAGCAGATGCTTAACGCCGTACGCCGTGTGCTGCCGCGCAACCGCGGCCTGGCCGGGCAGGTATGGAAAGAGATGAACCAGCAAATTACCAACTATATTCGCGGTAAGGTGCTGGAGATGATTGTCGTCGGCGTGGCGACATGGATTGGCTTTATCCTTTTTGGCCTCAACTATTCGCTGCTGCTGGCGGTGCTGGTGGGGTTCTCGGTATTAATCCCCTATATCGGCGCGTTTGTGGTCACCATTCCGGTGGTGGGCGTGGCGCTGTTCCAGTTTGGCGCGGGAACCGAGTTCTGGAGCCTGTTTGCGGTGTACCTGATTATTCAGGCGCTGGATGGCAACCTGCTGGTGCCGGTACTCTTCTCGGAAGCCGTTAATCTGCATCCGCTGGTGATTATTCTGTCGGTGGTGATTTTTGGCGGTCTGTGGGGATTCTGGGGCGTGTTCTTCGCGATTCCGCTGGCGACGCTCATCAAAGCGGTGGTGCACGCCTGGCCGGATGGCCTGATAGTGGAAGACGAGCATTAGCGCGAAGCCGCAAGAAATGCCCTAAAAAAAGACGCCGGGTGGTTGAGAACGACCCGGCGTCTTGCGTTTGTCTTAGCGTCAGGCGTTTTCTTTCAGCCAGTTCAGCACCACGTCGTGGTGATTGCTGGTTTTGAAATCATCAAACACATGTTCGATTCTGCCGTTGGCGTCGATGAGGAAGCTAATACGATGGATACCGTCGTAGGTTTTCCCCATAAAGGTTTTTTCACCCCAGATACCAAACTGCTCGCATACCTGATGATCTTCATCAGACAGGAGAGTGAAGTTCAGCAGCTCTTTTTCGGCGAAACGGGAGAGTTTTTCTGGTTTATCCGTACTGATACCCAGTACTTCAACGCCTGCTTTTTTCAGGTCGTCCATATTATCGCGTAAACCGCACGCCTGTACGGTGCAGCCCGGGGTCATGGCTTTCGGATAAAAATAAACCAGAACACGCTGTCCCTGGAAGTCGGTCAAATTTACTTCCTCGCCGTCCTGGTCCGGTAAGCTAAATTTCGGTGCAATATCACCGGCTTTCAGTGGGTTCATCACTCAAACTCCATCCTGTTCATCATGCTGTGAATAATTAACAATGTTAATACTGCCTTGTGCATTCAGTTCTGTACATAGGGCTTTGAACGCTTGTTCGATATTTGATGCATTTTGCGTAGTCGGGCTGTGTGCGGTGATCTGGATAAAAAGCTGCGCTGACTCGTCGTTCGCACCGGGCTGAGTGCGGGAAACCAGCTCGGCAATGTTCATTTTCCACGTATCGCACAGCGCCGTAAATCGCTCAATGATATGCGGTGAATCCGGCACCTCAACCTGAACCCAGACGGTGTTCTGCATCGCCTGAGGCGGCCTCGCGGTTGTACGCTTCATCACGATAAGCAGATCCAGCTCGGCGCCTTTCAGCGGCAGAGTTGACTCAATCAGGTTAATTGCATTCCACGAGCCGGAAAGCAGCATGATAAACGTAAACTCATCGCCAAGCATGGCCAGCCGACTGTCTTCAATATTACAGCCGCAGCTGCTGACGTGACGAGTGATCGTATTCACGATGCCTGGGCGGTCAGCACCCAACGCGGTAATAACCAGATAGTGTTGTAATGAGGCTGTCAAACCTGTTCTTCCTTTAAAAAGGTGAGGTAACGTTAGGAAAGCATAAAAAAAACCGGCATACAACATCCCTGATGGCATCGGGTCTCTTGCTTTTATTGCGACTCCAAACGTAACATTGAGAATCTTGTCCCACTTATGCTCTGAGGATGGCCCATGTTTACGGGAAGTATTGTAGCGCTTGTCACGCCGATGGATGAAAACGGCAACGTCTGCCGGTCAAGCCTGAAAAAACTGATTGATTATCATGTCGCCAGCGGAACCTCGGCGATCGTTTCGGTAGGAACTACCGGAGAGTCCGCAACATTGAGCCATGAAGAGCATGGTGATGTGGTCATGCAGACGCTGGAACTGGCCGACGGGCGTATTCCGGTTATTGCCGGCACCGGTGCAAATGCAACCGCAGAGGCGATTAGCCTGACCAAACGATTCAACGATAGCGGCGTGGTTGGCTGCCTGACGGTAACGCCGTATTACAACCGCCCGACCCAGGAAGGGCTGTTCCAACACTTTAAAGCTATCGCAGAGCATACTGACCTGCCGCAAATCCTGTATAATGTGCCGTCCCGTACCGGTTGCGATATGCTGCCTGACACCGTTGGCCGTCTGGCGGAAATTAAAAATATTATCGGTATTAAGGAAGCGACGGGGAACTTAAGCCGCGTTCATCAGATCAAAGAGCTGGTTTCAGATGACTTTATTCTGCTGAGCGGCGATGACGCGACCGGAATGGACTTTATGCAGCTTGGCGGTCATGGCGTGATTTCCGTAACGACAAACGTTGCGGCGCGTGAAATGGCCGAGATGTGCCGACTGGCGCTAGCAGGTCAATTTGCCGAAGCTCGTGCGATTAACCAGCGTCTGATGCCATTGCATACCAAATTATTTGTCGAACCCAACCCTATCCCGGTCAAATGGGCCTGTAAGGCGTTGGGTCTTGTGGCGACCGATACGTTACGCCTGCCGATGACCCCGATTACCGAAAACGGTACTAAGGTCGTTACCGCAGCGCTGAAGCATGCCGGTTTGCTGTAAAGTTTAGGGAGATTTGATGGCTTACTCAGTACAGAAGTCGCGCCTGGCGAAGGTTGCGGGTGTTTCGCTGGTTCTACTCCTCGCGGCCTGTAGTTCTGACTCGCGCTATAAGCGTCAGGTGAGCGGCGACGAGGCCTATTTGCAGGCAACGCCGCTTAGTGAACTTCACGCGCCAGCAGGGATGATCCTGCCGGTTCAGGTGGGTGATTATAATATTCCGGTTGCAACCAGCACCGGTAACACAGGCAAAGCCCTGGACATTCGTCCGCCAGCCCAGCCTCTGGCGCTGGTCAGCGGCGCGCGTACGCAGTTCAGCGGCGATACCGCGACGCTGATGGTGGAAAACGGTCGCAGCGGTTCGCTGTGGGCGCAGGTGGCAAGCATCGTGCAGTCGAAAAACTACACTATCGCTAAACGCGACGATGCTAGCCAGACGCTGAATACCGACTGGGTCGAGTGGAATCGCCTCGATGAAGATCAGCAGTACCGTGGTCGCTATCAAATCTCAGTTAAGCAGCAAGGCTATCAGCAGGCGGTGATCGTGAAGCTGGTGAATCTGGAGCAGGCGGGTAAACCTGTTGCCGATCCGGCTTCGCTGCAGCGCTACAGTACCGCCATGCTGAACGTCATTTCCGAAGGTCTGGATCTGAACGCCACTAGCGCGCAGAACGCGGCGCAGAAAAACGCCGGGGCGACCTTCGACGTGCAGAGCGGCGCTGATGATACCGGCCTGCCGATGCTGATCGTTCGCGCGCCGTTTAACCTGGTGTGGCAACGCCTGCCGGGCGCGCTTGAAAAAGTGGGTATGAAGGTCACCGATAGCTCTCGTTCTCAGGGTAGCTTCTCAGTCACCTATAAACCGCTTTCCGACAGCGGCTGGACCGATCTGGGCGCTCGCGACCCGCAGCTGGTATCCGGCGATTATAAACTGCAGGTCGGGGACCTCGATAACCGCAGCAGCCTGCAGTTCATCGACCCGAAAGGCCATACGCTGACGCAGTCGCAAAATGATGCCCTGGTTGCCGTATTCCAGGCCGCATTAAGTAAGTAATTAACAGGGCTGGAGCAATCCGGCCCTTTTTAATGTATAGTGACGCAAACGTGTGCGTCGGCAGAAAAGCACAAATTTTTATCGTTAATCATCACTGGAGTGACAAAGATGCAAAAGCAAGCTGAGTTGTATCGTGGTAAAGCGAAGACGGTATACAGCACCGAAAACCCGGAACTGTTGATACTCGAATTCCGTAACGATACGTCAGCAGGGGACGGCGCTCGCATTGAGCAGTTCGATCGTAAAGGCATGGTGAACAACAAGTTTAACCATTTCATTATGAGCAAGCTGGCGGAAGCGGGTATCCCGACCCAGATGGAAGCGCTGTTGTCCGATACCGAGTGTCTGGTTAAAAAGCTGGATATGGTGCCGGTGGAGTGCGTGGTGCGCAACCGCGCCGCCGGGTCGCTGGTGAAACGCTTAGGCATTGAAGAAGGCATTGAGCTGAACCCGCCGCTGTTCGATCTGTTCCTGAAGAACGACGCCATGCACGATCCGATGGTCAATGAATCTTATTGCGAAACCTTTGGTTGGGTGAGCAAAGAGAACCTGGCGCGGATGCAGGAGCTGACCTACAAAGCTAACGATGTGCTGAAAAAGCTATTTGACGACGCGGGTCTGATCCTCGTGGACTTCAAACTGGAGTTCGGTCTGTTCAAAGGCGAAGTGGTGCTGGGAGATGAATTCTCTCCGGACGGCAGCCGTCTGTGGGATAAAAAAACCATGGATAAAATGGATAAAGACCGCTTCCGCCAGAGCCTCGGCGGCCTGATTGAAGCCTACGAAGAAGTCGCTCATCGCCTGGGCGTGAAACTCGACTAATCCCCCGACGCCAGAAGAAGTTTTCTTCTTCTGGCGCTCTTCTTGCTGTTTCCTGTGGTAATCCTCCGCTGAACCGCCTACGATCTTATTCATTGGTTAATATGATGAATTGAGGTGCTTATGCGCTGGCAAGGACGTCGCGAAAGCGACAATGTGGAAGATCGTCGTGGTCAATCTGGTTCACCTATGGGCGGCGGAGGCGGTTTTCGTCTCCCCAGCGGCAAAGGCGGCATCGTGCTGCTAATTATTGTCCTGGTGGCGGGCTATTACGGCGTAGATTTAACCGGCATGCTGACCGGCGAACCGGTATCACAACAGCAAACCACCACTCAACGCTCCATCAGCCCGCAGGATGAAGAGGCCGCGAAATTCACGAAGGTGATTCTGGCGGACACGGAAGATACCTGGGGCGCGATTTTTAAAGATATGGGCCGCCAGTACGCGCAGCCGAAGCTGGTGATGTATCGCGGCGCGACGCGGACCGCCTGCGGCACCGGCCAATCGGTGATGGGGCCTTTTTACTGCCCTGCGGACAGCACGGTGTATATCGACCTGTCATTCTACGATGAGATGAGAAACAAGCTTGGCGCCGGCGGCGATTTCGCGCAGGGCTACGTTATTGCCCACGAGGTTGGCCATCACGTACAAAAGCTGTTGGGTATTGAACCGAAAGTGCGCCAGCTGCAGCAAAATGCTTCGCAGGCGGAAGCGAATCGTCTGTCGGTAAAAATGGAGCTACAGGCGGACTGCTTTGCCGGCGTTTGGAGCTACAACATGCAGAAGCAAGATTACATGGAGACCGGCGATCTGCAGGAAGCGCTGAACGCCGCAGAGGCGATTGGCGACGATCGCTTGCAGCAGCAGAGCCAGGGGCGCGTCGTTCCGGACAGTTTTACCCACGGAACGTCCCAGCAGCGTTATACCTGGTTTAAACGCGGCTTCGATAGCGGCGACCCGGCGCAGTGCAACACCTTCGGCAACGCGCTGTAATGCTTTTTTGTCATGGATGAACTGCGTCAACTGACGGCGCAGATGGCGCGCGAAGGCATTCGTCGTCTGCTGGTTCTCAGCGGCGACGATGCCTGGACCCTGCGCCAGGCGCAAACAGTACGTACCGCGCTGTCCGGAGACGGGCTGTGGGTTGGTCCGCGTCCGATGCCCGAGCCGTACGTCTCGTCTACCGCCCTGAAATCGCTGCTGGGCCGCGAATTCCAGCACGCCTTTTTCGATGCCCGCGAGGGTTTTGACGTCGCGGCGTTTGCCGCGTTAGCCGGTACGCTGCGCGCCGGGAGCTGGCTGGTATTGCTCGTGCCCGACTTCGTGCAATGGCCGGCTCGTCCTGATGCGGATTCCCTGCGCTGGAGCGACGCTCCCGACCCCATCTCTACGCCGAATTTTGTTTATCGTTTTTGCCAACAGATTAGTGCGAATAACGCGTCCATTCTCTGGCGGCAGGGCGAGGAATGCATGGTGCCGGCATTTGCCGCGCGACCGCGATGGCGTCCCGCCGATGGTCATCCGCAGGCGGAGCAGGCCGCCGTGCTTGCCGAACTGGCCCGTTTCCCTCCCGGCATTGCGGCGCTAACCGCCGAGCGCGGGCGAGGAAAGTCCGCGCTCGCGGGAATGCTTATTCGCCATCTGGGGGGAGATGCCATCGTCACGGCGCCGGCGCGGGGAGCGACGGAGGTCATGGCGGCTTTCGCTGGCGAAAACTTGCGCTTTATGGCCCCCGACGCATTGCTGGCTTCCGGTTGTAGCGCCGGATGGCTGATTGTCGATGAGGCAGCGGCCATCCCCGGGCCGCTGTTGCGCCAGCTTGTCTCCCGCTTCCCGAAGACGCTATTGACCACCACCGTGCAGGGGTACGAAGGGACCGGGCGCGGCTTTTTGCTTAAGTTTTGCGCCAGCTTTGCGCACTTACGGCAGTTTAGCCTGACGGCGCCCATTCGTTGGGCGAGCGGCTGTCCGCTGGAGGCGGCGATCGCGCAGCTGCTGTTGCTGTTTAGCGATGAGACCTTTCAGCACGCGCCAGGCGGCGATATCGCCCTGGAAAGCGTCAGCCAGGAGAGCTGGCGGCGACAGCCAGCGTTACCGGAAGCGATGTATCAACTGCTTTCCGGGGCCCACTATCGCACGTCGCCGCTTGACCTCCGGCGCATGATGGATGCGCCGGGGCAGCATTTTACCTGCGCCCGCAGCGGCAACCGCATCGCCGGGGCGCTGTGGTTGGTCGAAGAGGGCGGTCTGGAGCCATCCCTTAGCCAGGCGGTGTGGGCCGGCTACCGCCGTCCGCGCGGCAATCTGGTGGCGCAGTCGCTGGCGGCGCACGGCGGCAGCCCGCTGGCGGCCACGCTGACAGGGTTGCGCATCAGCCGTATTGCCGTGCATCCGGCTCGCCAACGCGAGGGGTTGGGGCAGCGGCTGGTGGAGCAGGCGACGTCGCAGGCTGCGGGCCGGGATTATCTGTCGGTGAGTTTTGGCTACACGCCTGAGCTGTGGCGCTTCTGGCAACGCTGCGGTTTTACGCTGGTGCGATTGGGCACGCATCGGGAAGCCAGCAGCGGCTGTTATACCGCGATGGCGCTCTATCCTCTCAGCGAAGCGGGCCAGCGCCTGGCAAGCGAAGAGGCTCGACGGCTGCAGCGCGATGAGTACTGGCTGCGCGACTGGCGAGATGAGCCTGTGCCGCTGACGGCGCTGAAAGCGGCTATTCTTACTGAAGAAGACTGGCTGGAGGTGGCGGGTTTTGCTTTTGCCCATCGTTCGCTACTGACCTCGGCGGGTAGCCTCAATCGCCTGCTTATGCTGGTGGAGCTGCCGCTTCCGGCGCTACGGGGCCGCCTGCAGCAGCAGGATGAGACCGCGCTTTGCCGAACGTTAGATTTATCCGGACGGAAAGCGCTGCTGGCCAGGCTGCGCGAAGAAGCGGCGCAGGCGCTGCTCAGCCTGGATGAAAACCGCGCCAACGACCTGCGCCAGCAGGTTCACATGCTGCAATTTTTTTAACTAACTCCTTCAGTTAAATGGCATGGTCATATTTCGCCTGCGGCGTAAACTTCCTTGCAGACATTAAGGAGACAGCCATGAAACACGATCATTTTATTGTTCAAAGCCCCGCGACACCTGCACAGCAACTGCTGCTGCTGTTTCATGGCGTCGGCGATAACCCGGTGGCAATGGGGCAAATCGGTAGCTGGTTTGCGCCGCTCTTTCCCGAGGCGCTGATCGTCAGCATCGGTGGCGCGGAGCCGTGCGGCCCGCCTCCGGGGCGCCAGTGGTTTTCCGTGCAGGGTGTCAGCGAAGAAAACCGCCAGCAGCGCGTGGATGCGATCATGCCAACCTTCATTGAAACGGTGCGCTACTGGCAGCAGCAGAGCGGCGTCAGCCCGCAGGCGACGGCGCTGATCGGCTTCTCGCAGGGGGCGATTATGTCGCTGGAGAGCATTAAAGCCGAGCCGGGTCTGGCATCGCGGGTGATCGCTTTTAACGGCCGATATGCGACGCTGCCGGAGACGGCGACGACCGCGACCACCGTTCACCTGATCCACGGCGGCGAAGATCGGGTTATCGATCTGGCGTGGGCGGTAGCGGGGCAGGAAGCGCTACAGCAGGCCGGCGGTGACGTGACGCTGGATATTGTTGAGGATTTGGGGCACGCGATTGACGATCGTAGCATGCAGTTTGCCCTCGATCATCTGCGCTTTACCGTACCGAAGCACTATTTCGACGAGGCCCTCAGCGGCAGCACACCGAAAGATAGCGATATTATTGAGCTGCTGTGAATAATAAACCCGGAGGCGGCGCGATGCGCCTGTCCGGGCAACCGGACCTGCAGACGCGCTGAAAACCCGTAGCCCGGGCAAGGCGCGTTAAGCGCCGCCCCCGGGAAAAGAGCGCAGAGTGGGATATTTTCCCGGATCCGATACTGCGCATCTGTCCGGGTTACTTGACCCGCGTCGTACAAGCCGGGCGATTTCTTTGCTGCAATCTCAAATAAAATGCTTACTTCTTCTTCGACGGGTCGTTCTTCGGCCAGTCGTCGTCATCGTCCCACTTGTCGTTGAAGTCGCGATGCGGCGGCAGATCCGGCTTATTGTTGAGAAATTTTTTGTGGTCAACGCGGGTAAGATCTTTAATCACGTTGATCATTACGCCCACCAAAAATACCAACACCAGAACCCACCAGTATTTCGTTAGCCAATCCATGCGCTTACCTCTTCTCTATTGATGCCATCAGGCGACCAGCTGTTCCATGATGCGTTGGTACATCCGCGCCAGCAGCTGGAGGTCGGCGGCATTCACACACTCGTTTATTTTATGAATGGTGGCGTTCACTGGCCCCAGTTCAACCACCTGCGCGCCCATACGCGCGATGAAGCGCCCGTCGGAGGTGCCGCCGTTGGTCAGCAGCTGCGGTTTGATTTCATTATAGTGCTCAATGGCGTTAACCACCGCATCAACCAGCTTACCGCGGCTGGTCAGGAACGGCTGGCCCGAGAGCCACCAGTCGACGCTGTAGCGCAGCGAGTATTTCTCGAGCAGGGCCACGACGCGCGCTTTAATCATTTCGTCGGTCAGCTCGGTACTAAAGCGGAAGTTGAACTGGACGAACATATCGCCGGGAATCACGTTGTTGCTGCCGGTCCCGGACTGCACGTTGGCGATTTGCATACTGGTCGGCGGAAAGAATTCGTTGCCCTTATCCCACTCAATATTCACCAGCTCCGCCAGCATCGGCGCGGCGCGGTGAACCGGGTTATCGGCGAGGTGCGGATAGGCCACGTGCCCTTGCACGCCGTGAATGGTCAGGTTGCATGTCAGCGAGCCGCGACGGCCGTTTTTCACCACATCGCCGACGACTTCGGTGCTCGAGGGTTCACCGACCAGACAGTAGTCCAGGCGCTCGTTGCGCGCCATCAGCGCTTCCACAACCTTAACGGTACCGTTTTTGGCGCTGGCCTCTTCATCCGAGGTGATTAGAAAGGCCAGACGGCCCTTATGGTCCGGATACTGGGCGACAAAGCGTTCGGCGGCAACCACCATCGCCGCAAGCGAGCCTTTCATATCGGCCGCGCCGCGGCCAAACAGCATGCCGTCGCGAATAGTGGGCTCAAAAGGGGGATTAATCCAGCGATCGGCGTCGCCCGATGGAACGACATCGGTATGACCGGCGAACGCCAGCGTTTCCCCGCGCCCGCGCCAGGCCCAGAAGTTTTGGGTATCCCCGAAATCCATCGGTTCAACGGTAAAGCCAATCGCACGCAGACGTTCAATCATTAACGCCTGGCATCCCGCATCATCGGGGCTGAGGGAAGGGCGGCGAATAAGCTGCTGAGCCAGCTCAATGACCGGGCAAGACATAGACTACACCTCGTTAAACTGCTGATAACTTGATTCACTGAAACCCAGCAGCATAGGCTGACCGGGCGCGCAGAGCAATGGGCGTTTAATGATTGCCGGCATTTCCAGCATCAGTTTCGCCGCAGCGTCGGCGTTATTGATGCTGGCGCGGACCGTTTCATCCAGCTTGCGCCACGTCGTCCCTCGGGTGTTAAGCAGCGCTTCCCAGCCGAGTTCAGCGATAAAGGTGTCTAATAAACTGCGATCCAGACCGTCGACACGATAATCATGAAAACGATATTCTATTTGATGGGCTTCCAGCCAGCGGCGGGCCTTTTTTATGGTGTCGCAGTTTTTTATCCCGTACATGGTGAGCATGATTAAACCTTTTCCGTTGAATTAAATGATTGGCTAAGATTCTTCCGAATATATAAGCCTTTAATAAATAATACGTGAATTGTTTTAATAAATATCGTTTTTTCCCCCTGATATATATCCAGGGTTACACTCTGAACGTTTTTTGCGCGCCGAACGGCGGCTACTGCTAGCGGCAGGGCGGATCCTGGCGCGATAGGCTAATGGACGAATGTTGCTAAATGTTGCTGTTGGTCACATTAAATTGCACGAATTGGGCTCATAGTACTTACGAATGAAAGGGGTATTCAGCAGGGAGGTAATGATAGTCATCAGAGCGATAGCGCAAACCATCTTTAAACCATCAATGAATTTGCATAAAATCACCCATAATAATAAGAGAGGCTATTATGATTGAACATGAACTGGGGAACTGGAAAGACTTTATCGAAGGCATGCTTCGTAAATAGTTTTCCGCAATAAAAGCATGGCGATTCCACAGGCAGAATAATAATGCAGTTGAAGCGACCACATGAAAAAGGCGACCTGTCCGGTCGCCTTTTCTGTTATTTAGCCCCGGCGAAAATATCGTCAGGGCGCGTCCCGATTATTGCGGCCGTTCCTTGAGCGGGAAGCGGCGGCGCACCAGCACGAAGAACAGCGGCACGAAGAAGATAGCCAGCACCGTAGCGGAAATCATACCGCCCATCACCCCGGTGCCGACGGCATGCTGGCTGCCGGAGCCCGCCCCGGTACTGGTGGCCATCGGCAGTACGCCGAAGATAAACGCCAGCGAGGTCATCAGGATCGGCCGCAGACGCTGGCGGCAGGCGGAGAGGGTGGCGGTAAGCAAATCTTCGCCTTTCTGATTCAGCTCATTGGCAAATTCGACAATAAGAATGGCGTTTTTCGCCGACAGACCGATCACCGTCAACAGGCCCACCTGGAAATAGACATCGTTTTCCAGCCCGCGCATCCAGGTCGCCAGCAGTGCGCCGATAACCCCCAGCGGCACCACCAGCATCACCGAGAACGGCACCGACCAGCTTTCGTACAGCGCCGCCAGGCACAGGAACACCACCAGCAGCGAAATGGCGTACAGCGCTGGTGCCTGCGCCCCGGAGAGGCGTTCCTGATAGGACATCGCCGTCCATTCGAGACCAAAGCCGTTCGGCAACTGCTGGGCCAGCTCTTCCATAATCGTCATGGCGGTACCGGTACTGACGCCCGGCGCGGCTTCACCGACGATTTCTACCGCCGAGTAGCCGTTATAGCGCTCCAGACGCGGCGAACCGGTCTCCCAGCGTGAGGTGGCGAAGGCGGAGAAGGGCACCATCGTGCCGCTGCTGTTGCGTACGTACCACAGATTGATATCGTCCGGCAGCATGCGATACGGCGCCGCCGCCTGAACGTAGACCTTCTTCACGCGGCCGCGGTCCATAAAATCGTTGACGTAGCTTGACCCCCACGCGGTCTGCAGCGTGTCGTTGATATCGTCAATAGAGACGCCCAGCGCCTGCGCTTTACGCTGATCGATATCCACCTGCAGCTGCGGGCTATCGTCGAGGCCGTTGTGGCGCACGCGGGTGAGCTGGTTATTTTTAGCGGCCAGCTCCAGCAGGGTATCGCGGGCGGCCATCAGCGCTTCGTGCCCGTTGCCCGCGTGATCTTCCAGTTCCATATCGAAACCGGCGGAGCTGCCCAGACCGCTGATGGCAGGCGGGCTGCTGGCAAAAACGCGGGCTTCTTTAATTTTGTTAAACGCTTTGGTTGCGCGCTCGATGATGGCGAAAGAGGAGCCGGTGGTGGGATCGCGTTGGTCCCAGTCCTTCAGGCGTACGAACATACGCGCCACGTTCTGGCCGTTGCCGCCGGGGCCGGAACCGATGGTCGCAAACACCGATTCAACGTTTTGTTTCTCATTTTTCAGGAAGTAGTCTTCCGCCTGCTGCACCACCTTCAGGGTTTGCTGCTGGGTTGAACCGCTTGGTAGCTGCACCGAGGTGGTAAACATGCCGCGGTCTTCCAGCGGCAGGAACGACGTAGGCAGATGCAGGAACAAAAAGACCATTCCGCCCAGCAGCAGGACGTAGATCATTATCCAGCGCAGCGAGCGATGAAGAATTTTGCCGACTGCGGTTTCGTAGCGGCTGGCGTTACGGTTAAAGGTGCGGTTAAACCAGCCGAAGAAGCCCCGTTGTCCGTGGGTTTCGCCTTTGTGAACCGGTTTTAACAGCGTGGCGCACAGCGCTGGCGTCAGGATCATCGCCACCAGAACCGACAGCACCATCGCCGAGACAATGGTAATAGAGAACTGACGATAGATCGCGCCGGTGGTGCCGCCGAAGAAGGCCATCGGCACAAATACCGCCGATAACACCATGGCGATACCGACCAGCGCGCCCTGGATCTGGCCCATTGATTTTCGCGTCGCTTCACGCGGCGAGAGGCCCTCCTCACTCATGATACGCTCGACGTTCTCCACCACCACGATGGCATCGTCCACCAGCAGGCCTATCGCCAGCACTACTGCGAACATGGTTAAAGTGTTAATGCTGTAGCCGCAGGCGTAGAGGACGGCAAAGGTCCCCATCAGCACTACCGGAACGGCGATCGTGGGAATCAGCGTGGCGCGAAAATTTTGCAGGAACAGATACATCACGAGGAACACCAGCGCGATGGCCTCAAGCAGCGTTTTCACCACGTCGGTAATCGACGCCTTCACGAATGAGGTGGTTTCGTAAGCGACTTTATATTCCAGGCCGTGCGGGAAGTACTGGGAGAGTTCGTTCAGGCGGTCGATCACGCGTTCGGCGGTCGCCATTTCGTTCGCGCCGGACGCCAGTTTTATCCCCAGTCCGGATGCCGCCTGGCGGTTGTAGCGGCTGAGGTAATCGTATTTTTCCGCCCCCATCTCGACGGTGGCGACATCGCCAAGGGTGACCTCCGAACCGTCCTGATTAACCCGCAGGGTAATATCACGGAACTGTTCCGGCGTTTGTAACAGCGATTGTGAATTAATCGTCGCGTTGAGTGCCTGTTTATCCACCGACGGCGTGCCGCCCAGCTGGCCGACGGCGATCTGCGCGTTTTGCGAAGAGATAGCATCAGTGACGTCTTTTGCCGTCATCTGAAAGCTGTTGAGTTTGGCCGGATCGAGCCAGATGCGCATCGAATACTGCGAACCATAGGCGTCAATATCGCCTACGCCGTTGACCCGGCTGAGCGGGTCCTGAATATTACTGGCAACGTAATCGGCTATATCCTGTTTATCCATACTGCCGTCGGTAGAGACGAAGGCGATCGTCAGGATATTGGTATCCCCGGTTTTACGCACCGTTACGCCCTGGTTCTGGACGGCCTGCGGCAGTTTACGCATCGCCGATTGCAGCTGATTCTGCACCTGCTGGACGGCTTCATCCGGATCGGTCCCGGCGGTAAAGCTCAGCGTCACGGTGGCCTGCCCGGTGCCGCTGCTCTGGGATGACATATACATCAGGTTGTCGAGGCCGGTCATATTCTGCTCGATAACCTGAGTGACCGTATTTTCCAGCGTCTGTGCCGAAGCGCCGGGATAGTTCGCTGTGATCCGCACGTTGGGTGGGGCAAGTTCGGGATATTGCTCAACGGGAAGCGACAAAATTGCGAGGGTACCGGTCAGGCATAAAAGGATTGCCAGAACCCACGCAAAAATGGGGCGATCGATAAAAAAATTCGCCATCAGAATTAGGACCTCATTTTGCACATTTTTTTGTTATTGCACAGCCTGTGACACTCTAGCGGCAAGCCCTCAGGCAATCGTGGAGAAAATAAGGAGATAGTGTAATTTATCGTGTGCCTTTTATGGCAGCGTAAAGAATTCTCTTTCTTCCTCTATCTGCTCCTTCCTTTCGGCGCGCCGCCGCGGTGGCGCAAACGTAGCGCATTATTACTTAGCTAAATAAAACGTGATTTCATTTAAGTCAAAAAAATTGATCCACCTCGGGTTATTACCAAAAAATCGGCAACCTGTGCAAATGCACATTGTTCCTGCACCGTTTTGTCGGGTAATAGATAGTCATGCGAATTGAGGGGTTATTCACCACGAAGACTGAAGGATGTCATGAACCACTTTATTTTAAGCGATAGTCATAAGTGCATCGGATGCAAGGCTTGTGAAGTTGCCTGCGTCATGGCGCATAACGATGAGCAGCATGTATTGACCCCGCAGCGTTTTCTGCCGCGTATTACCGTTATCAAGCGCGAGCAAAAACGTAACGCCGTAACCTGCCACCATTGTGAAGGGGCGCCGTGCGCCCGCAGTTGTCCAAATGACGCCATCAGCCAGCTTAACGGCAGCGTCCAGGTGAATCAGGAGAAATGCATCGGCTGTAAATCCTGTATGGTTGCCTGCCCGTTTGGCGTGATGCAGATCGTCCTGACGCCGGTAGAGGAGGGCAGAGTCAAAGCGACGGCGCACAAATGTGATTTGTGCGATGGTCGCGAAGACGGACCCGCCTGCGTGCAAAACTGCCCGGCCGGGGCGCTGGAGCTGGCGACGGACTGTACGCTGATGAATCTGGCGAAACAGCGGCGTCAGCGCGCGGCGCGTCTGGGTCATCCCGGCGCGGCGGTATTGGCGTGTTCCGCCGGAAAAGTCGCGCAGATGGCCGCGACGCCGCCGCGCGGCGAGCCCGACAAACTAACTGCCGAAGCGCGTAAGGCCAATTTTGCCGAAATTTATCTGCCGTTCACTGCCGGACAGGCTAATCGCGAGGCGGAACGCTGCCTGAAGTGCGGCGAACACAGCATTTGTGAATGGACCTGCCCGCTGCACAACCACATTCCACAGTGGATTGAGCGGGTGAAAGAGGGGGATATCGCCGCCGCCGTTGAGCTTTCTCATCAGACCAACTGCCTGCCGGAAATAACCGGCCGAGTCTGCCCGCAGGATCGCTTGTGCGAAGGGGCCTGCACGCTGCGCGATGAGCACGGTTCGGTGACCATCGGCAATATTGAACGCTATATCTCCGACCAGGCGCTGGCCAACGGCTGGCGGCCGAATCTTTCGCAGGTCGTTGAAAGCGGCAAGCGGGTAGCGATTATCGGCGCGGGTCCTGCCGGGCTTGCCTGCGCCGACCGGCTGGTGCGCAACGGCGTGAGTCCGGTGGTCTTTGATCGCCATCCGGAAATCGGCGGCCTGCTGACCTTTGGTATTCCGGCCTTTAAGCTGGATAAATCTCTGCTGGCCCGGCGGCGGGAAATCTTTACCCAGATGGGCGTGCGCTTTGAGCTGAACTGTGAGATAGGCAAAGATATCCCGCTGACGACGCTGCTTGATGACTATGACGCGGTATTTATTGGCGCCGGAACCTATCGCTCGATGAAAGCGGATCTACCGAACGAAGACGCGCCCGGCGTATATGACGCGCTGCCGTTCCTGATCGCCAACACCAAACAGGTGATGGGGCTGCTTGAGCTGCCGGAAGAGCCTTACGTCAACACCGAAGGGCTGAACGTCGTGGTGCTCGGCGGCGGCGATACGGCGATGGACTGCGTGCGTACCGCGCTGCGCCATGGCGCGAAGCAGGTGACCTGCGCCTATCGTCGCGATGAAGCCAACATGCCCGGTTCGAAGAAAGAGGTGAAAAACGCGCGCGAAGAGGGGGCATTATTTGAATTTAACGTCCAGCCGGTGACCTTGGAGCTGAACGAAGAGGGGCATGTCAACGGCGTACGCTTTCTGCGCACCCGGCTTGGCGCGCCTGACGCTCAGGGGCGCCGCAGCCCGTCTCCGATCCCCGGAAGCGAGTTTGTCATGCCCGCCGACGCGGTGATCATGGCCTTTGGTTTCCATCCGCACGGTATGCCGTGGCTGGAATCCGTCGGCGTTAAGCTCGACAGTCGCGGCCGAATTAAGGCCAATGTGGAAAGCCGCTACCGCTATCAGACCACCCATCGCAAAGTATTTGCCGGCGGCGATGCGGTGCGTGGCGCCGATCTGGTAGTGACCGCCATGGCAGAAGGCCGCCACGCGGCGCAGGGGATCATGGACTTCCTCGAGGTTAAATCGATTCCGCTTCACTGACGACAAAGCGGGTTCCGCAGCGTAATATGACATCGTTATTTCACGCTGTGGGGCCCGTATGTCACTCAATATCAACGTTATCAAAGATAAAATCCTCTCCGAAAACTGGTTCGTTTTGCGCAACATGACCTATGAGCTGACGCGCAGCGATGGAAGCGTGGTTCGCCATAAACGTGAAGTCTACGATCGCGGCAACGGCGCTACCATCTTGCTGTATAACCGCCATAAGCAGACCGTCGTGCTGGTTCGCCAGTTCCGCATCGCGACCTGGGTAAACGGCAACGAAGACGGGATGTTGATCGAAACCTGCGCCGGGCTGCTGGACAGCGACGAGCCGGAGGCGTGCGTGCGCAAAGAAGCCATTGAAGAGACTGGCTTCGAAGTCGGTGAAGTGCGCAAACTGTTTGAACTGTTTATGTCGCCCGGCGGCGTCACCGAGCTTATCCATTTCTTTATTGCCGAATATAATGATACTCAGCGGGCCAACGGTGGTGGCGGCGTTGATGATGAAGATATTGAGGTGCTGGAGCTTCCTTATAACCGGGCGCTGGAGATGATGGCGAACGGGGAGATCCGCGATGGCAAAGCGGTGATCCTGCTGCAATATTTGCAAACCTCCGGGCTGATGAACGGGGATCTCTGATAAATCCGATTGAGTAAAACCTCGCCGCTGGTGAACATAGCCGCTGTGTATGGCGTTTTCTCCGGGGTTGTGCCGCTCATGTTGCATCGGGTTATTTTATTTCTGCTTTTCGGTTTACTGCCGACATCGCTGGTGCGGGCGGCGCCGGCGCAACAGCTCTTCAATGACTGGCAGGTAACCTGCAACAATCAGAATTTCTGCGTGGCCCGCAACGTCGGGCTGCATCACGGCCTGGTCATGACCCTCACCCGCAGCGCCGGGGCGGCCACCAGCGCCAGCCTGCGTATTGAGCTCGGCGGCGTGGGCAACCCGGTCGCGGCGCTGGCGCCTATTGCGCCGCGCCTTCGCCTCGATGGTAAACCCCTGTCTTTGGGCGATAAACATTGGCAGATCGCCGACAAACTGCTTAAAACCGACGATAGCGTCACCATTGATGCTTTCCTGCAGCAGGTGCAGGACGCGCAGATGATGACGCTTGAAAATGGCCTACAGAGTATCTCGTTACAGGGGCTGAAAGCCGCTCTGCTGTTTATCGATAACCGGCAGAAGCGCGTGGGTAGCGAAACCGCGTGGGTGGGAAAGGGGGAAGAGCCGCCGCTCAGCGTTCCACCAGCGCCTGCGCTGCGGTCGGTAGCGAGAATCGACGTCGCGCAATCGCCCCTTAGCCGCGATGAACTTAACGATCTCATGGATTACGGCAACGAGCGCATGAACAGCAGCGCCTGTTCGCTGGATCCGTTTCGCCGCGAGGTTCGGGTTGCCGCGCTAACCGACGATAAGGTTTTGCTAATGACCAGCTGCGAAGCGGGCGCCTACAACACCATTTGGCTGGCCTGGCTGGTGTCGCGTCAGCGACCGTATATTGCTCACCCGCTACGGCTTACGCTGCCTTTCCAGCCGCCCGGCGATGTGCCGCGTGACGTAGAGCTGGTGAACGCCCGCTACGACGATCGACGCCAGGAGCTGGTGACGCTGGATAAAGGGCGCGCGCCCGGCGACTGCGGGACGCAAACGCGCTGGCGCTATGACGGCCAGCGCTTTAGCCTGGTACGCTACGCGCAGCAGCCGCAGTGCGATAACTGGCAGGGGCCAGACGCCTGGCCCACGCTATGGGTTACCCGTTCTGTACCTCGTCCCCTACGTTGACGATATGCTCAACGGTGAAGCCGAAGTAAGGGAAAAGTTTATCGGCCGGGGCCGATTCACCGTAGCCGGTCATACCGACAATTTTTCCTTTGAGTCCCACATATTTATACCAGTAGTCGGCGATCCCTGCCTCCACGGCAACGCGGGCGCTGACGTCTGATGGCAGTACGGACTCCCGATAGGCTTCATCCTGGGCATCAAATACGTCGGTCGATGGCAGGGAGACCACGCGCACGTTCACCCCTTTGGCCAGCAGCTTTTCTGCGGCCAGTACGGTGATCTCGACCTCTGAACCGGTGGCTATCAGGATCAGGTCCGGCTTGCCGCCGGCGTCCTTCAGTACGTAGCCGCCGCGGGCGATATTCTGTACCTGTTCCGGCGTGCGCGCCATTTGTGCCAGATTTTGCCTTGAGAGAATTAGCGCCGTCGGCCCGCTATGACGCTCTACCGCCAGTTTCCACGCCACCGCGGCCTCGACCTGATCGCATGGTCGCCAGGTGCTGAAGTTTGGCGTCAGGCGCAGGCTGGCCAGCTGTTCTACCGCCTGGTGCGTCGGACCATCTTCGCCGAGACCGATGGAGTCGTGGGTATAGACCATGATTTGCCGCGCTTTCATCAACGCCGCCATACGCGCCGCGTTGCGGGCATATTCGACGAACATCAGGAAGGTGGCAGTATAAGGTAGAAACCCGCCGTGGTGGGCGATGCCGTTGGCGATGGCCGTCATCCCGAATTCACGTACGCCGTAGTGAATATAGTTGCCCGCCGGATCTTCTTTCAGCGAAGTCGAACCTTTCCAGATAGTCAGGTTACTTGGCGCGAGGTCAGCGGAGCCGCCCAACAGTTCTGGTAGATGCGGGCCGTAGGCATCAAGGGCGTTTTGCGAAGCCTTACGCGTGGCGATTTTCGCCGGGTTGGCCTGCAGCTCAGCGATATATTTCCGCGTTGTTTCATCCCACGACTCAGGCAGTCCGCCGCTCATGCGCCGCGTAAACTCAGCTGCCAGCTGAGGATGGACCTGCTGATAGGCGGCAAACTTCTCCTCCCAGCTTTTCTGCGCTTTTTGTCCCTTTTCACGCGCGTCCCAGGCGCGGTAGATCTCTTTCGGGATCTCAAACGCCGGATGATGCCAGCCCAGCTGCTGGCGCGCCAGCGCCACTTCCTGTTCGCCCAGCGCGGCGCCGTGGGCCTCTTCTTTCCCGGCTTTATTCGGTGAACCAAAACCTATTACCGTACGGCAGATAATCAGCGAAGGTTTATCCTTCACGCTCTGGGCTTCCAGAATCGCTTTCTTCACGGCTTCGGGATCGTGGCCGTCAATTTCATGAACCACATGCCAGTGATAGGCCTCGAAGCGTTTTGCCGTGTCATCGGTAAACCAGCCTTTGGTTTCGCCATCAATGGAAATACCGTTGTGGTCGTAGAAGCCGATGAGCTTACCCAGTCCTAACGTACCCGCCAGAGAGCAGACTTCGTGAGAAATCCCCTCCATCAGACAGCCATCGCCCATAAACACGTAGGTAAAGTGATCGACGATCTCATGGTCTGGCTGATTAAACTGCGCCGCCAGCGTACGCTCGGCGATAGCCAGCCCCACCGCGTTCGCCAGCCCTTGCCCCAGCGGCCCGGTGGTGGTTTCAACCCCCGGGGTATAGCCGATTTCCGGGTGCCCCGGCGTTTTGGAATGCAACTGACGGAAGTTTTTTATCTCTTCGATGGGCAAGTCATAGCCCGTCAGATGCAGCAGGCTGTAGAGCAGCATCGACGCGTGGCCGTTGGAGAGAATAAAGCGGTCGCGATCGTACCATTGCGGGTTTTCAGGATTGTGCTTAAGGAAATCGTTCCACAGCACCTCTGCGATATCGGCCATGCCCATCGGCGCGCCGGGGTGGCCGGAGTTGGCTTTCTGGACTGCATCCATACTCAGGGCGCGGATGGCGTTAGCGAGTTCTCTACGGGACATAATGTGCTCCTGAAACAATAGGTTGCATGAGTTTTTATTGGTTTAGGATAGAGAGGATGATGAGTTGCATAACTAAAAAGCATAGCAGACGGGGCTATCATTGCTTCTGAAACTAAGTTACATAAACATTATAAATCGATAACAAATATAACTTTGTTATGGCGAGAGTTTGGCGGTGTTCAAAGTTTACGAAGCCGTCAGGCGAGATACTAGGTGACCCTTTAGGGTGAACACCAGGTAGGCCATTACGCTTCACCCCCCTACGATCGATACGTGAAAGGAACGATAAAATGGATGAGCAGTTAAAACAAAGCGCCCTTGATTTCCACGAATTCCCGGTCCCCGGAAAAATCCAGGTCTCCCCGACAAAACCGCTGGCAACCCAACGCGATCTGGCCCTGGCCTACTCGCCGGGCGTCGCCGCGCCCTGTCTGGAAATCGAGAAGGACCCGCTGGCAGCCTATAAATATACCGCGCGCGGCAACCTTGTGGCGGTGGTCTCCAACGGCACGGCCGTACTGGGGCTGGGCAACATCGGCGCGCTGGCCGGTAAGCCGGTGATGGAAGGCAAAGGCGTTCTGTTTAAAAAGTTCGCCGGCATCGATGTGTTCGATATTGAAGTCGATGAGCTGGACCCGGACAAATTTATCAACGTCGTCGCGGCGCTGGAACCGACCTTCGGCGGTATTAACCTCGAAGATATCAAAGCGCCGGAGTGCTTCTACATCGAGCAAAAGCTGCGCGAGCGCATGAATATTCCGGTCTTCCATGACGATCAGCACGGGACGGCGATTATCAGTACCGCGGCGATTCTCAACGGACTGCGGGTGGTGGAGAAAAACATTTCCGACGTGCGGATGGTGGTCTCCGGCGCGGGCGCAGCGGCGATCGCCTGTATGAACCTGCTGGTGGCACTGGGAATGCAGAAACACAACATCGTGGTCTGCGACTCGAAAGGCGTTATCTATAAGGGCCGTGAGCCGAATATGGCGGAAACCAAAGCGGCCTATGCGGTAGAAGACAGCGGCAAACGCACGCTGGATGACGTGATTGACGGGGCGGACATTTTCCTCGGCTGCTCCGGTCCGAAAGTGCTGACTCAGGAGATGGTGAAGAAAATGGCCCGCGCGCCGATGATTCTGGCGCTGGCCAACCCGGAGCCGGAAATTCTGCCGCCGCTGGCGAAAGAGGTACGCTCCGATGCGATTATCTGTACCGGCCGCTCTGACTATCCGAACCAGGTAAACAACGTTCTGTGTTTCCCGTTCATCTTCCGCGGGGCGCTGGACGTCGGCGCAACGGCGATTAACGAAGAGATGAAGCTGGCGGCGGTACACGCGATTGCCGAGCTGGCGCACGCCGAACAGAGCGAAGTGGTGGCCTCCGCCTACGGCGATCAGGATCTGAGCTTCGGCGCGGAATATATCATTCCGAAACCGTTCGACCCGCGGCTGATCGTTAAGATCGCCCCAGCGGTGGCGAAAGCGGCGATGGACTCCGGCGTGGCGACTCGCCCGATCGCCGATTTTGATGCCTACATTGAGAAGCTCAGCGAGTTCGTCTACAAAACGAACCTGTTTATGAAGCCGATTTTCTCCCAGGCGCGCAAAGAGCCGAAGCGGGTGGTACTGGCGGAAGGCGAAGATACCCGCGTCCTGCATGCGACTCAGGAGCTGGTCTCTCTTGGGCTGGCGAAACCGATCCTGATCGGCCGCCCGGGCGTGATTGAGATGCGAATCCAGAAGCTGGGGCTGCAGATTAAAGCCGGGATTGATTTTGAGATCGTGAATAACGAATCCGACCCGCGCTTTAAAGAATACTGGAACGAATATTACAGCCTGATGAAGCGCCGCGGGATCACTCAGGAGCAGGCGCAGCGGGCGGTGATCAGCAACACCACGGTGATCGGCGCGATCATGGTGCAGCGCGGCGAAGCCGATGCGATGATCTGCGGCACCATCGGCGACTATCACGAGCACTACAGCGTCATACAGCCGCTGTTCGGCTACCGCGATGGGGTCCATGCGGCCGGGGCGATGAACGCGCTGCTGCTGCCGAGCGGCAACACCTTTATCGCCGACACTTATGTCAATCACGATCCGTCGCCGGAGCAAATTGCCGAAATCACCCTGATGGCGGCGGAAACGGTTCGTCGTTTCGGTATTGAACCGCGGGTGGCGCTGCTGTCGCACTCGAACTTCGGCTCCTCGGACTGCCCGTCCGCCAGCAAAATGCGCCATGCGCTGGAGCTGGTGAAGGCGCAGGCGCCGGAGCTGATGATCGATGGCGAAATGCACGGTGATGCCGCGCTGGTGGAAAGCATTCGTAATGAGCGGATGCCGGACAGCCCGCTGAAAGGTTCGGCCAATATTCTGGTGATGCCGAATATGGAAGCCGCGCGTATTAGTTACAACTTACTTCGCGTTTCCAGCTCCGAAGGCGTCACCGTCGGACCGGTGCTGATGGGCGTCGCGAAGCCGGTGCATATCCTGACGCCAATTGCTTCGGTACGACGTATCGTGAATATGGTCGCGCTGGCGGTTGTTGAAGCGCAAACTCAGCCGCTGTAATTTAATTTAATTATTTCAGGCGCGGGAATTCTCCCGCGCTTTTTTATTTCTGTTTATAAGTGATCTATCTCACCTTTCAAATCAACTTGCCGAATTTTGTTATTTACTCCAGCGGAAACTTGTCACGATAAGCGCAAGTTTTAGCGGAGCGGTGAGCCATGGATAAAGAACGCATCATTCAGGAATTTGTACCCGGCAAGCAGGTTACGCTGGCGCATCTGATTGCGCATCCGGGGGCGGAACTGGCGAAAAAGATCGGCGTTCCCGAATCCGGCGCTATCGGCATTATGACCTTAACCCCTGGAGAAACTGCCATGATCGCCGGTGATTTAGCGATGAAGGCCGCCGATGTGCATATCGGTTTTCTCGACCGGTTTAGCGGCGCGCTGGTGATTTACGGCTCGGTTGGCGCGGTTGAAGAGGCGCTGCTGCAGACGGTAAGCGGGCTCGGTCGATTATTAAATTACACCCTCTGCGAGTTAACCAAAAGCTAATTAGAGGCGGCGATGAAACGTATTGCATTTGTCGGTACGGTGGGCGCGGGAAAAACAACGCTTTTTAATGCGCTGCAGGGAAATTATTCCCTCGCGAGAAAAACGCAGGCCGTGGAATTTAATGAAGATGGTGACATCGACACCCCGGGAGAATATTTCAGCCATCCGCGCTGGTACCACGCATTAATTACCACGCTGCAGGATGTCGATACGCTGATTTATGTCCACGCGGCCAACGATACCGAAAGTCGCTTACCCGCCGGGCTACTGGATATTGGCGCGAATAAACGACATATCGCCGCGATTAGTAAAACGGATGTGCCGGACGCCGACGTCGCCGCGGTGCGGCAACTGCTGTACGAGATGGGGTTTCAGGAACCGATTTTCGAACTCAACGGTCACGACCCGCAAAGCGTAAAGCATCTGGTGAATTACCTGAGTGAGCTCAGCCAAAAGGAGGAAGGGGCAGGTGAAGAAACTTATCACAGCTAACGATATTCGTGCGGCCCACGCACGAGGCGAAGCGGAAATATCGGTTGTGCTGCGCGCCAGCATCATCACCCCGGAAGCCCGCGAAGTCGCGGAGCTGCTGGGCGTCGCCATCCACGAGTGCGATGAATCTGCGCCAGAGCCTGCGGCACCGGCGGCAGAGGATAAAACCGAAAGCCAGCGCATTCGCGAAACCATTATCGCGCAGCTGCCGGAAGGGCAGTTTACCGAAAGCCTGGTGGCGCAGCTGATGGAAAAAGTGATGAAGGAGAAGCAGTCGCTGGGGATGGACGCGATGCAGCCCAGCTTTAAGGCGGTCACCGGTAAAGGCGGTGTAAAAGTTATTGACGGCGGCAGCGTGAAGTTCGGCCGCTTCGACGGCGCGGAGCCGCACCGGGTCGGCCTGACGGATTTAATTACCGAGCAGGACGGCAGCAGCATGGCCGCCGGGTTTATGCAGTGGGAAAACGCTTTTTTCCCGTGGACGCTGAACTATGACGAGGTCGATATGGTGCTGGAGGGCGAACTCCACGTGCGCCATGAAGGCGAAACCATGGTGGCCAGGGCCGGGGACGTGATGTTTATCCCGAAAGGCTCCAGCATTGAATTCGGTACGCCGTCGACGGTGCGTTTTCTGTACGTCGCCTGGCCTGCGAACTGGCAATCGCTATGAAAGATTTCATCACCGAAGCCTGGCTCAGAGCGAATCATACGCTCAGCGAAGGGGCAGAAATTCATCTGCCCGCCGACGCCCGCCTGACGCCATCGGCCCGGGAGCTGCTGGAAAGCCGCCGTTTGCGCATCAAGTTTATCGACGAGCAGGGCAGCCTGTTCGTTGATGACGAAGCGCAGCAGCCGCAGCCGGTGCACGGTTTGACCAGCAGCGACACGCACCCGCAGGCCTGTTGCGAACTGTGCCGTCAGCCGGTGAAGAAAAAGCCGGACACCCTGACCCATCTGACGGCCGACAAAATGGTCGCCAAAAGCGACCCGCGGCTGGGTTTTCGCGCCGCCCTCGACGCCAGCATCGCCCTGGCAGTATGGCTACAAATTGAACTGGCGGAGCCCTGGCAGCCGTGGCTGGCGGATATCCGTTCGCGCCTCGGCAACATTATGCGCGCCGACGCCCTGGACGAACCGCTGGCGGCACAGTCCATCGTCGGGCTGAACGAGGATGAACTGCATCAGCTTTCCCACCAGCCGCTGCGCTATCTCGACCACGATCATCTGGTGCCGGAAGCCAGTCACGGCCGCGATGCCGCGCTGCTCAATCTGCTGCGCTGCAAAATTCGTGAAACGGAAACGGTCGCCGCGCAGGTCTTTATTACCCGCAGTTTTGAGGTATTGCGCCCGGACCTTCTGCAGGCGCTGAACCGCCTCTCCAGCACCGTCTACGTGATGATGATTTTAAGCGTTGCCAGGCATCCGCTGACCGTCAGCCAAATCCAACAGCGTCTGGGAGGGGAGCAATGATTATTGAACGCGCCCGTCAGCTCGCTTTGCGTTCGCCCGCCCGGGTGGTGTTTCCGGACGCGCTGGATATTCGCGTCCTCAAAGCGGCGCACTACCTCCAGCAGCAGGGGCTGGCAAAGCCGATTTTGATCGCCAGCCCTTTCGCCCTGCGCCAGTTCGCCCTAAGCCACCGCCTGCCGATGGACGGTATGCAGATCGTCGACCCGCTCAGCAACCGGCAAATACGCGCAGCGTTTGCCCGGCGCTGGCTGGACCGCGCCGGGCAAAAAACGCCGCCGGACGCCGAGGAAAAACTCAACGACCCGCTGATGTTCGCCGCCGCCATGGTCGGCGCCGGTCAGGCCGACGTATGTATTGCCGGCAATCTCTCCTCGACGGCGAATGTGCTGCGCGCCGGATTACGCATTATTGGCCTTCAGCCTGGCTGTAAAACGCTGTCGTCGATTTTTCTGATGCTTCCGCAGTACGCCGGACCGGCATTAGGGTTCGCCGACTGCAGCGTAGTGCCGCAGCCGACGGCGGCGCAGCTGGCGGATATCGCCATCGCCAGCGCGGAGACATGGCAGGCCATCACCGGCGAAGAGCCGCGGGTGGCGATGTTGTCGTTTTCCAGCAACGGCAGTGCCCGTCATCCCAACGTCGCCAACGTACAGCAGGCCACCGGGATCGTACGCCAGCGCGCCCCGCAGCTGATGGTTGATGGCGAACTGCAGTTTGACGCCGCCTTCGTACCGGAGGTCGCCGTGCAAAAAGCGCCCGCCAGTCCGCTACAGGGCCGGGCCAACGTGATGGTTTTTCCCTCGTTGGAGGCGGGCAACATTGGCTACAAAATCGCCCAGCGCCTGGGCGGCTACCGCGCGGTCGGGCCGCTGATTCAAGGACTTGCCGCGCCGCTTCACGACCTCTCTCGAGGCTGTAGCGTGCAGGAAATTATCGAACTGGCGTTAGTGGCAGCCGTGCCGCGCCAGACTGACGCGAGCCGGGTAAACCACTCGCAAACACTGGTTGTATAAACGGTCCCGTTCTGGACCCCATGAGAGGAAAACACAATGGAAGCATTAGGAATGATTGAAACCCGGGGCCTGGTTGCGCTGATTGAGGCCTCTGACGCGATGGTCAAAGCCGCGCGCGTGAAGCTGGTTGGCGTGAAGCAGATTGGCGGCGGTCTGGTGACCGCGATGGTGCGCGGCGACGTGGCGGCGTGCAAAGCGGCCACCGATGCGGGTGCCGCGGCGGCGCAGCGCATTGGCGAGCTGGTCTCTGTGCACGTTATTCCGCGCCCGCATGGCGATCTGGAAGAGGTATTCCCCATCAGTTTCAAAGGCGACAGCAATATTTGACTCACGGCCGGATAAGCCGCGCAAGCGCCGCTATCCGGCATTAACGCGCGCTATTGCCTGATGGCGCTGCGCTTATCAGGCCTACGACTCACCACGTAATCCAGGGAGGCGGGTATGAAACTGGCAGTCGTCACGGGACACATTGTCTGCACCGTCCGCCATCAGGGGCTGGCGCACGACAAGCTGCTGATGGTGGAGATGATTGATGCCGCAGGGAAGCCTGACGGGCAGTGCGCCGTCGCCACCGATAGCATCGGCGCGGGAGCCGGGGAATGGGTTCTGCTGGTGAGTGGCAGCTCGGCGCGACAGGCGCACCGCAGCGAGGCGTCTCCTGTCGATTTGTGCGTCATCGGTATCGTCGATGAAGCGGTGGCCGGCGGTCAGGTGATTTTCCATAAATAGGACTGAACATCATGAATCAACAGGATATTGAACAGGTGGTGAAAGCGGTACTGCTGAAAATGACGGACAGCAGCAAGCCGGACAGTACCGTTCATGAGATGGGCGTCTTCGCCTCCCTTGATGACGCCGTCGCGGCAGCAAAAGTGGCTCAGCAGGGGTTGAAAAGCGTGGCGATGCGTAAGTTGGCGATTCACGCCATTCGCGAGGCGGGCGAAAAGCACGCCAGGGAATTAGCGGAGCTGGCGGTTAGCGAAACCGGCATGGGCCGCGTGGAGGATAAATTTGCCAAAAACGTGGCGCAGGCGCGCGGCACGCCGGGCGTGGAGTGCCTCTCTCCACAGGTGCTGACCGGCGATAACGGCCTGACGCTGATTGAAAACGCGCCGTGGGGCGTGGTGGCCTCGGTCACCCCATCCACCAACCCGGCGGCGACGGTGATTAATAACGCCATCAGCCTGATTGCCGCGGGCAACAGCGTGGTGTTCGCCCCGCATCCGGCGGCGAAAAAGGTCTCTCAGCGGGCGATTATGCTGCTCAACCAGGCGGTGATTGCCGCGGGTGGTCCGGCCAATCTGCTGGTCACCGTGGCGAACCCGGATATCGAAACGGCCCAGCGGCTGTTTAAGTACCCCGGCATTGGTCTGCTGGTGGTCACCGGCGGGGAAGCGGTGGTGGAATCCGCGCGTAAACATACCAATAAACGTTTGATCGCCGCTGGGGCCGGTAACCCGCCGGTAGTGGTCGACGAAACCGCCGACCTGGCGCGCGCCGCGCAGTCCATTGTCAAAGGCGCCTCGTTTGATAACAACATCATCTGCGCCGACGAAAAGGTGCTGATCGTGGTCGATAGCGTTGCCGACGAACTGATGCGCCTGATGGAAGGCCAGCAGGCGGTGAAGCTCAGCACCGCTCAGGCCGAGCAGCTTCAGCCGGTGCTGCTTAAAAATATCGATGAGCGCGGCAAAGGCACCGTCAGCCGCGACTGGGTTGGCCGCGACGCCGGCAAGATTGCCGCAGCCATCGGCCTGAACGTTCCGCAGCAGACGCGCCTGCTGTTCGTTGAAACCCCGGCCAGCCATCCGTTTGCCGTCACCGAACTGATGATGCCGGTGCTCCCGGTGGTACGGGTTGCCAACGTCGACGAAGCCATCGCGCTGGCGGTTCAGCTGGAAGGTGGCTGCCACCATACGGCGGCGATGCATTCGCGCAATATCGACAACATGAACCAGATGGCGAACGCCATTGATACCAGCATTTTCGTCAAAAACGGGCCGTGCATCGCCGGGCTCGGCCTGGGCGGGGAAGGCTGGACCACCATGACTATCACCACGCCAACCGGGGAAGGGGTGACCAGCGCGCGCACCTTTGTCCGCCTGCGCCGCTGCGTGCTGGTAGACGCCTTCCGAATTGTATAAGGGGCGACCGATGGCACACGACGAACAACGTTGGCTCACGCCCCGGCTGCAAAAAGCGGCAACCCTGTGTAACCAGACGCCTGCGCTCAGCGGTTCGCCGCTGTGGCTGGGTGTGGATTTAGGCACCTGCGATGTGGTGTCGATGGTGGTCGACGGTGACGGGCAGCCGGTTGCGGTGTGCCTCGACTGGGCGGACGTGGTGCGCGACGGCATCGTCTGGGATTTCTTCGGCGCCGTTACCATCGTGCGCCGCCATCTCGACGCGCTGGAACGGCAGCTTGGCTGCCGCTTCACTCATGCGGCGACCTCATTTCCTCCGGGTACCGATCCGCGTATTTCGATCAACGTGCTGGAGTCCGCAGGGTTAGAGGTGAGTCACGTACTCGATGAACCGACCGCGGTGGCGGACCTGCTGCAGCTCGATAACGCCGGCGTGGTGGATATCGGCGGCGGCACCACAGGGATCGCCATCGTGAAGCGCGGCAAAGTGATCTACTCCGCCGATGAAGCGACCGGTGGCCACCATATCTCCCTGACTCTCGCTGGTAACCGCCGCATTCCGCTGGAAGAGGCGGAGCAGTTCAAGCGCAGCAACGCGCAGGAGATTTGGCCGGTGGTGAAGCCGGTGTACGAAAAGATGGCGGAGATCGTCGCTCGTCATATTGACGGTCAGGAAATTGCCGATTTGTGGCTGGCGGGCGGCTCCTGCATGCAGCCGGGCGTGGATGCGCTGTTTCGTAAGCGCTTCCCGGAATTACAGGTGCATTTACCGCAGCACAGCCTGTTTATGACCCCGCTGGCGATAGCCAACAGTGGAAGAGAGAAAGCGGAGGGAATCAATGCAAGCTGAACTGCAGACGGCGCTTTTTCAGGCATTCGACACCTTGAATTTGCAGCGGGTGAAAACCTTCAGCGTGCCGCCGGTGACGCTGTGCGGCCTCGGCGCGCTCAGCGCCTGCGGCCAGGAAGCGCAAGCGCGAGGCGTAAAGCATCTGTTTGTGATGGTCGACAGCTTCCTGCATCAGGCGGGAATGACTGCCGGGCTTGCGCGCAGCCTGGCGGTGAAAGGCGTGGCGATGACCGTCTGGCCCTGTCCGCCAGGGGAGCCGTGCGTTACCGACGTCTGCGCGGCGGTGGCGCAGCTGCGCGAAGCGAAGTGCGACGGCGTGGTGGCCTTTGGCGGCGGTTCGGTGCTGGACGCGGCGAAAGCGGTGGCGCTGTTGGTCACCAACCCGGAGCAAACGCTAAGTGAGATGACGGAAAGCAGCATACTGCGCCCGCGTCTGCCGCTGATTGCGGTGCCGACGACCGCCGGAACCGGCTCAGAAACCACCAACGTGACGGTGATTATCGATGCGGTCGGCGGGCGCAAGCAGGTGCTGGCCCACGCCTCGCTCATGCCGGACGTGGCGATTCTCGACGCCGCCCTGACCGAAGGCGTTCCGCCCCAGGTGACGGCGATGACCGGGATAGACGCGCTGACCCACGCCGTAGAGGCATACAGCGCGCTCAACGCGACGCCCTTTACCGATAGTCTGGCGCTTGGCGCGATAGCGATGATTGGCCAGGCGCTGCCTAAGGCCGTGGGCTACGGTCACGATCTTGCCGCCCGCGAAAGTATGCTGCTGGCTTCCTGCATGGCGGGAATGGCTTTTTCCAGCGCCGGTCTGGGCTTATGCCATGCGATGGCGCATCAGCCCGGCGCGGCGCTGCATATTCCCCACGGCCAGGCCAACGCCATGCTGCTGCCAACGGTGATGGCGTTTAACCGCATGGTATGCCGCGAGCGGTTCAGCCAAATCGGCCGGGCGCTCACCGCTAAAAAAACCGATGACCACGAGGCAATTGCCGCCGTAGAGGCGTTGATCGCCGAAGTGGGCCTGAGTCAACGACTCTCAGATGCCGGCGCAAAGCTTGAGCATTTCAGCGCGTGGGCGCAGGCGGCGCAGGAGGACATTTGTCTGCGCACCAATCCACGCACCGCTGCCCGGGAGCAGATTATCGAGCTGTACGCGGCGGCGCACTGATGCGGCCTTAACACCGGCGAATTTTCCCGGAGGCGATGCTGCGCATCTGTCCGGGCTACAAGCCTGGCAAGCCGCGCTGAACCGGTAGCCCGGGCAAGGCGCTTTGCGCCGCCCCCGGGGGAAGGCCGCAGAGTGTTAATACAAATCATAAATGACAGGGAGTAAAGGCTATGGGAATTAACGAAATCATCATGTACATCATGATGTTCTTTATGCTGATTGCCGCCGTGGACAGGATCCTGTCGCAGTTTGGCGGTTCGGCGCGCTTTCTCGGCAAGTTTGGCAAAAGTATTGAAGGATCCGGCGGCCAGTTCGAAGAGGGCTTTATGGCGATGGGCGCGCTGGGCCTGGCGATGGTCGGGATGACCGCGCTGGCGCCGGTACTGGCGCATCTGCTCGGGCCGGTGATTATTCCGCTGTATGAAATGCTCGGCGCCAACCCGTCGATGTTCGCCGGAACGCTGCTGGCCTGCGATATGGGCGGCTTCTTCCTCGCCAAAGAGCTGGCGGGCGGCGACGTGGCGGCATGGCTCTATTCCGGCCTGATCCTCGGGGCGATGATGGGGCCGACGCTGGTGTTCTCCATTCCGGTCGCGCTCGGCATTATCGAGCCCTCCGACCGCCGCTACCTGGCGCTGGGCGTACTGGCCGGGATCGTCACGATTCCGATCGGCTGTATCGCCGGCGGCCTGGTGGCCATGTACTCCGGCGTGGAGATTAATGGACAGCCGGTAGAGTTCACCTTCGCGCTGATCCTGATGAATATGATCCCGGTGCTTATTGTCGCGGTGCTGGTAGCGCTGGGGCTGAAGTTTATTCCGGAAAAAATGATCAACGGCTTCCAGATCTTCGCCAAATTTCTGGTGGCGCTGATCACTATCGGCCTGGCGGCGGCGGTCATCAAGTTTCTGCTTGGCTGGGATCTGATCCCAGGACTCGACCCGATTTTTATGGCTCCCGGCGACCAGCCCGGCGAGGTGATGCGCGCTATCGAAGTTATTGGTTCGATCTCCTGCGTGCTGCTCGGCGCTTACCCGATGGTACTGCTGTTGACCCGCTGGTTTGAAAAGCCGCTGATGCGCGTCGGTAATCTGCTGAAAATCAATAATATGGCCGCCGGCGGCATGGTGGCGACGCTGGCTAACAACATCCCAATGTTCGGCATGATGAAGCAGATGGATACCCGCGGCAAAGTGATCAACTGCGCGTTCTCCGTGTCTGCCGCTTTCGCGCTGGGCGACCACCTGGGCTTCGCCGCCGCCAACATGAACGCCATGATTTTCCCGATGATCGTCGGCAAGCTGATCGGCGGCGTCACCGCTATCGGCGTGGCGATGCTGCTGGTGCCAAAAGATGAAAATGTACCCGCGGCAGCGAAAACCGAAGCGGAGGCGCAATCGTGAAAACTCGCCAGCTGCTGAGCGTTGGTATCGATATCGGCACCACTACCACTCAGGTGATCTTCTCCCGCCTTGAACTGGTTAACCGTGCGGCGGTGTCGCAGGTGCCGCGCTACGAATTTATCAAACGCGAAATTAGCTGGCAAAGCCCGGTCTTCTTCACCCCTGTCGATAAGCAGGGCGGTCTAAAGGAGGCCGAGCTCAAGGCGCTGATCCTGGCCCAGTATCAGGCCGCCGGCATTGCCCCCGAATCGGTGGACTCCGGGGCGATCATTATTACCGGCGAAAGCGCGAAAACCCGCAACGCCCGGCCGGCGGTGATGGCGCTCTCTCAGTCGCTCGGCGATTTCGTGGTGGCCAGCGCCGGGCCGCACCTGGAGTCGGTGATTGCCGGTCACGGCGCCGGGGCGCAAGCCCTGTCGGCACAGCGCCTGTGCCGGGTTCTCAACATTGATATCGGTGGTGGCACGTCAAACTATGCCCTGTTTGACGCCGGCAAAGTCAGCGGCACCGCCTGCCTCAACGTCGGCGGTCGCCTGCTGGAGACCGACAGCCAGGGGCGCGTGGTCCATGCGCATCAGCCTGGACAGATGATTGTCGATGCGGTTTTCGGTCCTGGAACCTGCGCCCGCTCGCTGACCGCCGGGCAGCTGGCCCAGGTGGCGCGGCGGATGGCGGAGCTGATCGTCGAAGTCATTGACGGCGCGCTCTCTCCGCTGGCGCAACGGCTGATGCAAACCAGCCTGCTGCCCGCAGGGGCGATACCCGAGGTAATTACCCTTTCCGGCGGAGTGGGCGAGTGCTATCGCAACCAGCCCGCCGACCCGTTCTGCTTTGCGGATATCGGGCCGCTGCTGGCTACGGCGCTACATGAGCATCCGCGCCTGCGTGAGATGAACGTGCAGTTCCCGGCGCAAACCGTGCGCGCCACGGTGATTGGCGCCGGCGCGCACACGCTTTCGCTCTCTGGCAGCACCATCTGGCTGGAGGGAGTTCAGCTACCGCTGCGCAACCTGCCGGTGGCGATCCCGCCTGATGACGCCGATCTGCTGAGCGCCTGGCAGCAGGCGCTGATGCAGCTCGATCTGGATCCTAAAACGGATGCTTACGTGCTGGCGCTTCCCGCATCGCTACCGGTGCGCTACGCCACCCTGCTGGTGGTGATTGACGCCCTATTAGCTTTTGTCGCGCGCTTTCCCAACCCGCATCCACTGCTGGTGGTGGCGGAGCAGGACTTTGGCAAAGCGCTGGGCATGCTGCTGCGTCCTCAGCTGCAACAACTCCCGCTGGCGGTCATCGATGAGGTGAGCGTACGGGCGGGGGACTATATCGACATTGGTACGCCTCTTTTTGGCGGATCGGTTGTGCCGGTGACGGTGAAATCACTCGCATTTCCTTCCTGAGGGAACGACTTATGAAACTAAAGACCACATTGTTCGGCAATGTTTATCAATTTAAGGATGTAAAAGAGGTGCTGGCTAAAGCCAACGAACTGCGTTCGGGGGATGTGCTGGCGGGCGTGGCGGCGGAAAGTTCGCAGCAGCGTGTGGCGGCGAAGCAGGTGCTCTCCGATATGACGGTCGCCGATATTCGTAACAACCCGGTGATTCCGTATGAAGAGGATTGCGTGACGCGCCTGATCCAGGACGACGTCAACGAAACCGCCTATCAACGGATTAAAAACTGGACCATCAGCGACCTGCGCGAATACGTGCTGAACGATGAAGTCAGTAGCGACGATATTGCGTTTGTGCGTAAAGGGCTGACCTCGGAAGTGGTGGCGGCGGTGGCGAAGGTCTGCTCCAACGCCGACCTGATCTACGGCGCGAAGAAAATGCCGGTGATTAAAAAAGCCAACACCACCATCGGCTTGCCGGGCACCTTTAGCTGCCGCCTGCAGCCGAACGATACCCGCGATGACGTGCAGAGCATTGCTGCGCAAATCTACGAAGGGCTCTCTTTCGGCGCGGGCGATGCGGTGATCGGCGTCAACCCGGTGACCGATGATGTGGAGAACCTGACCCGCGTCCTTGATACCGTCTACGGCGTTATCGATAAATTCAATATCCCGACCCAGGGCTGCGTGCTGGCGCACGTCACCACCCAGATTGAAGCGATTCGCCGCGGCGCCCCGGGCGGCTTGATCTTCCAGAGCATCTGTGGCAGCGAAAAGGGGCTAAAAGAGTTTGGCGTGGAGCTGGCGATGCTCGACGAAGCGCGCGCGGTGGGGGCCGAGTTTAACCGCATCGCCGGGGAGAACTGCCTGTACTTTGAAACTGGGCAGGGCTCGGCGCTGTCGGCTGGCGCTAACTTCGGCGCCGATCAGGTGACGATGGAGGCGCGTAACTACGGCCTGGCACGGCACTACGATCCGTTCCTCGTCAATACCGTGGTGGGCTTTATCGGGCCGGAGTATCTCTATAACGATCGGCAGATTATTCGCGCCGGTCTCGAAGATCACTTTATGGGCAAGCTGAGCGGCATCTCGATGGGCTGCGACTGCTGCTACACCAACCATGCCGACGCCGACCAGAACCTCAATGAAAACCTGATGATTCTGCTCGCCACCGCCGGCTGCAACTACATCATGGGCATGCCGCTCGGCGACGACATCATGCTCAACTATCAGACCACCGCATTTCACGATACCGCCACCGTCCGTCAGCTGCTGAATTTACGGCCGTCGCCGGAGTTCGAACGCTGGCTGGAAACCATGGGCATTATGGCAAACGGTCGTCTGACCAAACGGGCGGGCGATCCGTCACTGTTCTTTTGATGACGCGGGGATGACACATGATGGATCAAAAGCAGATTGAAGAAATTGTACGCAGCGTGATGGCGTCAATGGGACAACCGCAAACGGCTGCGCAAGCGCCTGAGGCGGAGGTGGCGAAATGCGCCAGCCGGTGCGAGGTCGCGGCGGAGAGCTGCGCGTTGGATTTAGGTTCGCCAGAGGCGAAAGGCTGGATTGGCGTGCAGCAGCCGCATCGCGCGGAAGTGCTGACCGAACTGAAACGCAGCACCGCGGCGCGCGTGTGTACCGGTCGCGCCGGTCCGCGTCCGCGCACCCTTGCGCTGCTTCGCTTCCTCGCCGACCACTCCCGTTCCAAGGATACGGTGCTGAAAGAGGTGCCGGAGGAGTGGGTGAAAACCCAGGGCCTACTGGAGGTTCGCTCCGAGATTAGCGACAAGAACCTCTACCTGACGCGCCCGGATATGGGCCGTCGGCTGAGTCCGGAGGCGATTGAGGCGCTGAAGGCGCAGTGCGTGGCGAATCCTGACGTTCAGGTGGTGGTGTCCGATGGCCTCTCTACCGACGCGATCACCGTCAACTATGAAGAGATCCTACCACCGCTGCTGTCGGGCCTGAAGCAGGCCGGGCTGAAGGTCGGTACGCCATTCTTCGTCCGCTACGGGCGGGTCAAAATTGAAGATCAGATTGGCGAAATCCTCGGCGCGAAGGTGGTGATTTTGCTGGTGGGTGAACGCCCGGGGCTAGGGCAGTCGGAAAGCCTCTCCTGTTACGCCGTTTATTCGCCGCGCGTAGCGACCACCGTCGAAGCGGACCGGACCTGTATTTCAAATATTCACCAGGGCGGCACGCCGCCGGTAGAAGCCGCCGCGGTGATCGTCGATTTGGCCAAACGCATGCTGGAGCAGAAGGCTTCCGGCATCAACATGACTCGGTAAGGAGGCATCATGCCTGCATTAGATTTAATTCGCCCTTCAGTGACGGCCATGCGCGTGATTGCTTCAGTGAATGACGGCTTTGCCCGCGAGCTTAAATTACCGCCACATATACGTAGCCTCGGACTCATCACGGCGGATTCAGATGATGTGACTTATATTGCCGCTGACGAAGCGACAAAACAGGCGATGGTCGAAGTGGTGTATGGCCGCTCTCTCTACGCCGGCGCGGCTCACGGTCCGTCGCCAACCGCAGGTGAAGTGCTGATTATGCTGGGCGGCCCGAATCCGGCGGAAGTTCGCGCCGGTCTGGATGCGATGGTGGCGCATATCGAAAATGGGGCCGCGTTCCAGTGGGCCAACGATGCCGAAGATACGGCGTTTCTGGCGCACGTGGTGTCACGAACTGGCTCTTATCTCTCGTCTACCTCCGGTATCGCATTGGGCGATCCGATCGCTTACCTGGTAGCGCCGCCGCTGGAGGCGACCTTCGGCATCGATGCGGCAATGAAATCGGCCGACGTTCAGCTGGTGACCTACGTGCCGCCGCCGTCGGAAACCAACTATTCCGCCGCGTTTTTGACGGGTAGCCAGGCCGCCTGTAAAGCCGCCTGCAATGCCTTTACCGATGCCGTTCTGGATATTGCCCGTCATCCAATTCAGCGCGCGTAAGGGGGAAGCGATGATCAACGCCCTGGGATTACTGGAAGTGGACGGTATGGTCGCCGCCGTTGACGCGGCGGATGCGATGCTGAAGGCGGCCAACGTGCGGCTGCTCAGCCATGAGGTCCTCGACCCCGGCAGGCTGACGTTGGTGGTGGAAGGCGACCTGGCGGCATGCCGGGCGGCGTTGGATGCCGGCAGCGCTGCGGCGCAGCGTACGGGGCGCGTTATTAGTCGTCGGGAGATCGGTCGTCCTGAAGAGGATACCCAGTGGCTGATCGGCGGCTTTCAACGGCCGCCGAAAGCGCCCGAGCCGCCTGAGCGGTCCGAGGAAGCGGAATCCTCCGCGCCCTTACTGACGCTGCTGGCGTCGGCGCGTCAGGGAATGACCGCCGGGGAAGTGGCCGCACATTTCGGCTGGTCGCTTGAGGAAGCCAGGAAGGCGCTGGAGCAGCTGTTTTCTACCGGAGCGTTGCGTAAACGCAGTAGCCGCTATCGCTTAAAAAATTAACCTGTCGGAGGTGCCGGGATCGTGAAAACGCTCCCGGTTTAAAAGATCATGAAAAAGAAAACACCGGCCAACCTGCACCATCTTTATCATGAAGCATTACCCGAAGACGTTAAGCTAACGCCGATGGTCGAGGTGGACAACGTCCACCAGCGGCGAACCACCGATGTCTATGAACATGCCCTGACGATTACCGCCTGGCAGCAGATTTACGATCAGCTTCATCCGGGGAAATTCCACGGTGAATTTACCGAAATCCTGCTCGATGATATTCAGGTCTTTCGTGAATATACCGGTCTGGCCCTGCGCCAGTCTTGCCTGGTGTGGCCTAACTCGTTCTGGTTCGGTATTCCGGCCACTCGCGGCGAGCAGGGATTTATTGGCTCACAGTGTCTCGGCAGCGCCGAAATCGCCACCCGGCCCGGCGGCACGGAGTTCGAACTCAGTACGCCGGACGATTACACCATTCTTGGGGTGGTCATTTCAGAGGACGTGATTACCCGCCACGCGGGCTTCCTGCATCACCCGGAAAGAGTGCTGCATATGTTGCGTAACCAGTCGGCGCTGGAAGTCAAAGAGCAGCATAAAGCGGCGCTGTGGGGCTTCGTGCAGCAGGCGCTGGCGACGTTCAGCGAGAACCCGGAAAACCTGCATCAGCCCGCGGTGCGCAAAGTGTTGGGTGATAATCTGCTGCTGGCGATGGGGGCGATGCTGGAGGAGGCGCAACCGATCGTCACCGCCGAGAGCATCAGCCATCAGAGTTACCGGCGGCTGCTGTCCCGGGCGCGGGAGTATGTACTGGAGAATATGTCGGAGCCGCTGACCGTTCTCGACCTGTGCAATCAGCTGCACGTCAGCCGCCGTACGCTGCAAAACGCCTTTCACGCAATTCTCGGAATAGGACCGAACGCGTGGCTGAAGCGTATACGCTTAAACGCGGTGCGCCGGGAGCTGATCAGCCCGTGGTCGCAGAGCGCCACGGTTAAGGATGCCGCAATGCAGTGGGGATTCTGGCATCTGGGCCAGTTCGCCACCGATTATCAGCAGCTGTTCGCCGAGAAACCGTCGCTGACGCTGCATCAGCGGATGCGGCAGTGGGCGTGATGGCGATTGATTTACCGGATGGTGTTTCATGCCGTTATCGTAGGCCTGTAAGCGTAGCGCCATCGGGCAAAGCAGCGCCGGATGGCGGCGTAAACGCCTTATCCGGCCTACGAACCGCGCCATCAGGCAATTTTATACCCAGTCGCGCACCTGAATGAACTTGCCTAGCGCCGCTTCCGGGCTATCCGCTGCCGGCTGGTAGTTATATTCCCAGCGTACCAGCGGCGGCATTGACATCAGGATGGACTCGGTGCGGCCGCCGGTTTGCAGGCCGAACAGGGTGCCGCGATCCCATACCAGGTTAAACTCCACGTAGCGCCCGCGACGGTAGAGCTGAAAATCCCGCTCGCGTTCACCCCATGCTATTTCCCTGCGTCGCTCGACAATCGGCAAATACGCCTCGGTATAGCCGTTACCCACCGCCTGCATAAAGTCAAAGCAATGATCGAAGCTGGGGGTATTCAAATCATCGAAAAACAGGCCGCCGATGCCGCGCTGCTCGTTACGGTGTTTGAGAAAGAAATAGTCATCGCACCACTTTTTATAACGCGGATAAACGTCTTCGCCGAAGGGCTGGCACAGATCGCGGGCGGTACGATGCCAGTGCACGGCATCTTCTTCAAAGCCGTAGTAGGGGGTTAAATCGAAGCCGCCGCCGAACCACCATACAGGATCGGCGCCCGGTTTTTCCGCGATAAAGAAGCGCACGTTGGCATGGCTGGTGGGGATATAGGGGCTGCGCGGATGCACGACCAGCGAGACGCCCATCGCTTCAAAGCTGCGGCCAGCCAGCTCAGGACGGTGAGCAGTAGCGGAAGCCGGCATCGCATCGCCGTGCACGTGCGAAAAGTTAACCCCAGCCTGCTCAAAGATCCCGCCATCGCGCAGCACCCGGCTGCGCCCGCCGCCGCCGCCTTCCCGTCGCCAGCTATCTTCGACAAATTCGTCGCCGTCAACGGCGCTGAGCTTTTGGCAGATAGCATCCTGGAGCTGAAGGAGGAAGGCTTTTACCTGGTGCGCGTCGGGTCTCATTAACGTCTCTTCGAATGGGCTTTCTGGTTATCGAACCAGTGGAAATAGCTGATAATGCCGTTGGCAATCGCTGTGGCGATTTTCTGCCGGAAGGCAGTGGTGCCGAGCAGTTTTTCTTCGTTCGGATTGGTAATAAACGACGTCTCTACCAGTACCGACGGAATCGATGGCGATTTCAGCACCACGAACGCCGCCTGTTCGGTATTGCGGCTGTGCAGCTTATGCACTGGCTTAATCTTTTTCAGGATATGCGAGCCGAGCGTCAGGCTGTTTTTGATGGTATCAGTTTGTACCAGGTCGAACAGCACTTGCTGCAATAGGTGGTCTTTATCCGTCGTTTTCTTGCCGGCCACTTCATCCGCCCGGTTTTCACGGTCCGAGAGATATTTCGCCATGGCGCTACTGGCGCCGCGGTTGGAGAGGGCGAAAACGGAGGCGCCGGCCGCGCTCGGGTTGGTGAAGCCGTCAGCGTGAATTGACATAAACAGATCGGCGCCGTGCTGGTGGGCGATCTCCACGCGGTCATAGAGCGGAATAAAGGTGTCGCCGCTGCGCGTCAGGCGCGCATCGATACCGTTGCTACGCAGGATGCTGCGCACGTTTTTAGCGATCGCCAGCACTACGTGCTTCTCTTTTGAACCGTTATGGCCGATAGCGCCAGTGTCAATACCGCCATGGCCCGGGTCGAGCATCACGACGCGTTTGGCGCCTTTTTTCTTCGCTGCGGGTTTGCTGTGCCCATTGGATGTTTTCAATGGCTGTTGTTCTTTCGCGCTGGCCTGTGAGGCGATCCCTGAAAGCGTGATTGCTGCCAGCCCGGCTTTCAGCACCTGGCGGCGCGAAGCAAGTATTTTTAAAGGTTTAAAAGTGCTCATTCGGCCTGAATTGCAAACAAGTGGTAACCAATGTTATATCGTATCGTGTTTTCTGATACGACCATTCAAAATAAGAATTGTTTTACTTTTCATTTCAATACATGACAAAGTCATATTATGCCATTTTTTGCGGCTCATTGCGCCTGATATTGGCTATCGGGCACAATCGCGCCATAATCTCTGTTTTTAACCGTCAATGGTGGGGAATACCATGGAGATACGCGTTTTTCGCCAGCAAGATTTCGAAGAGGTCATTACCCTGTGGGAGCGTTGCGATCTCCTGCGACCATGGAACGATCCGGAAATGGACATTGAACGTAAGCTGAACCACGATGCCAGCCTGTTTCTGGTCGCCGAGGTTAACGGAGAAGTGGTCGGCACGGTGATGGGCGGTTATGACGGTCATCGCGGGTCTGCCTATTATCTTGGCGTGCATCCTGAATATCGCGGACGCGGTATTGCTAACGCGCTGCTTAACCGGCTGGAGAAAAAGCTGATTGCCCGCGGCTGCCCGAAAATAAACATTATGATACGCGAAGATAATGACGTGGTGCAGGGGATGTACGAACGCCTTGGCTATGAGCATTCAGATGTACTGTGCCTCGGCAAGCGCCTAATTGAAGATGAAGAATACTGAGTTTATCCCCGCCGATTTTGATACCCACGGCCGCCTGCGTTTGCCGTTTCTTTTTTGGTGCGTACTGCTGCTTCAGGCGCGAACATGGGTGCTGTTTCTGATGGCCGGCGCGTCACGGCAGCAGGGCGACGCGCTGCTGAATCTGTTTTATCCGGACCACGATAATTTTTGGCTGGGATTGCTCCCCGGCATCCCGGCGGTGCTGGCGTTTATTATTAGCGGGCATCGTCAGCGCTTTCCCCGGCTCTGGCCCCTGATGCGCTGGTTGCTGGCGCTTTCCCAGCTATTGCTGTTGGTCTGGCAACCACTGCTGTGGATGAGCGGCGAATCGCCCTCGGCGCTGACCATCGGCCTGCTGGCGGCGGATCTTTATGCGCTCTGGTGGCTGTTAAGCAGCCGTCGGCTGCAGGCCTGTTTTCGCGAAGAACAGGTTTAACGGCACTTTTTGCCGATCGCGCACTCCAACATGCGTTGAATAAATCAGAAAGGACACTCAGTCATGAAATCGCTACGTTTATTTCTCTGCGCATTACCGCTGGCTTTAACCGGCTGCTCGACGATGAGCTCGGTTAACTGGTCGGCGGCCTATCCGTGGAACTGGTTTGGTTCCTCCACGGAAGTGACCGAACAGGGCGTAGGCAACCTGACGGCGTCAACGCCGCTGAACGAACAGGCGATCGGTGATGCGCTCGGCAGCAGCTACCGCCTGCGCAGCGGCATGAAAACGGCTAACGGTAATATTGTGCGCTATTTCGAAGCGTTAAAAGATGGCAAGGTCGCGCTCACCATTAACGGCGAGAGCGGGACTATCAGCCGCATCGACGTGCGCGATAGCAATATCAAAGCCGCCAGCGGCGTGAAAATTGGTACCCCGTTCAGCGATATCTACAGCAAAGCGTTTGGCAACTGCCAGAAAGGCAGCAACGACAACGGTGCCGTGGTGGAATGCAAGGCCGAGGGCAGCCAGCATATTAGCTATGCTTTCACCGGCAACTGGAGCGGTCCTGAAGAGTTAATGCCCTCCGACGACACGCTGAAGAACTGGAAGGTGAGCAAGATTATCTGGCGCCGCTAATTTGATCTGAAGTGATTCGAGGTCCTGAAAAAGCGGGTACAATAACGCCTTAAAAAAGCCACAGCGTTGTGGCTGTCCTATTTTTCAGGAGGAGCGATGTCTCAGGTTCAGAGCGGCATTTTGCCGGAACATTGCCGTGCGGCGATTTGGATTGAAGCAAATGTCAAAGGCGATGTTGACGCCCTGCGTGAAGCCAGCAAAGTGTTTGCCGATAAGTTAGCCACCTTTCAGGCGAAATACCCGCAAGCGAAGCTGGGGGCGGTGGTGGCTTTTGGCCATAACGTCTGGCGCCAGCTGAGCGGCGGCGTTGGGGCCGAAGAGCTAAAAGACTTTCCGGCCTACGGCAAAGGTCTGGCGCCGTCGACCCAGTACGATGTGCTGATCCACATTCTCTCCGCGCAGCATGAGCTGAACTTCTCTGTGGCGCAGGCGGCCATGTCTGCTTTTGGCGCAGCAGTTGATGTTAAAGAAGAGATTCATGGCTTTCGCTGGATTGAAGAGCGCGATCTGAGCGGCTTTGTCGACGGTACTGAAAACCCGGCCGGCGAAGAGACGCGCCGTGAAGTGGCGGTGATTCAGGATGGCGTCGATGCGGGCGGCAGCTACGTATTCGTGCAGCGCTGGGAGCACAACCTCAAGCAGCTTAATCGCATGAGCGTCCCTGACCAGGAGATGATGATCGGCCGCACCAAAGAAGCCAACGAAGAGATTGACGGCGACGATCGTCCGGACACCTCTCACCTGAGCCGCGTGGATCTGAAAGAAGAGGGAAAAGGGCTGAAGATTGTCCGTCAGAGCCTGCCGTACGGCACCGCCAGCGGTACCCACGGCCTCTACTTTTGCGCTTACTGCGCCCGTCTGTACAACATTGAGCAGCAGCTGCTGAGCATGTTCGGCGATACTGACGGTAAGCGTGATGCGATGCTGCGTTTTACCAAACCGGTGACCGGCGGATACTACTTCGCGCCTTCGCTGGATAGACTGCTGGCGCTGTAAGATTTCCCCTCTCCCCACAAGGGGAGGAAACCGTTCGGCACCGCAGGCAAGCGTCGAACGGTTTCCGGTTCTGAATGCGTGATTCAGATAAGCTTTGCCATTTCCTTATTCTCTTTTCGACTTCCAAATCGCCAAACGGTATATAAAACCGTTACTCCTTTCATAGCCGTTATAAATATGATGATCAGCAGAAAATCATCATATTGATAAGGGTGCGCAATGGCCGTTAAATCATTAACAAAAGGATATCTGGCGCTGGCTGCTTCTGTGCTGCTGGTTGCGCAGGCGCAGGCGACGGAACTGCTGAACAGTTCCTACGATGTTTCCCGCGAGCTGTTTGCCGCCCTTAACCCGCAGTTTGAACAGCAGTGGGCGAAAGATAACGGCGGCGATAAGCTGACGATTAAACAATCTCATGCCGGGTCATCAAAACAGGCGCTGGCGATTCTGCAAGGGCTTAAGGCCGACGTGGTGACCTACAATCAGGTGACCGACGTCCAGATTCTGCACGATAAAGGCAAACTGATCCCGGCGGACTGGCAAAGCCGTCTGCCGAATAACAGCTCGCCGTTTTACTCGACGATGGGATTCCTGGTGCGTAAAGGCAACCCGAAAAATATCCACGACTGGAATGACTTAGTGCGTTCCGACGTGAAGCTGATTTTCCCGAACCCGAAGACCTCCGGCAATGCCCGTTACACCTACCTGGCTGCCTGGGGGGCCGCGGACAAAGCTGACGGCGGCGATAAAGCGAAAACCGAGCAGTTTATGACTCAGTTTCTGAAAAACGTCGAGGTGTTTGATACCGGCGGGCGCGGCGCAACTACCACCTTTGCCGAGCGTGGGCTTGGCGATGTGCTGATTAGCTTCGAGTCTGAAGTGAATAACATTCGTAAACAGTACGAAGATCAGGGCTTTGAGGTGGTCATTCCTAAAACCAATATCCTCGCTGAATTCCCGGTTGCCTGGGTGGATAAAAACGTGCAGGCCAACGGAACGGAGAAAGCGGCGAAAGCCTACCTGAACTGGCTCTATAGCCCGCAGGCGCAGACGGTCATCACGGACTATTACTATCGCGTGAACAACCCGAAAGTGATGGATTCCCTGAAAGAGAAATTCCCGCAGACCGAGCTGTTCCGCGTGGAAGATAAATTTGGTTCCTGGCCGGAAGTGATGAAAACCCATTTTGCCAGCGGCGGTGAGCTGGACAAACTGCTGGCGGCGGGGCGTAAGTAATGTTTGCAGTATCGACTAAACGCGTGCTGCCGGGCTTTACCTTAAGCCTCGGGACCAGCCTGCTGTTCGTCTGCCTGATCCTATTGTTACCGCTCAGCGCGCTGGTGATGCAGCTTGCCCAGATGAGCTGGGCGCAGTACTGGGATGTGGTCACTAACCCGCAGGTGGTAGCGGCCTATAAAGTGACGCTGCTCTCGGCGTTTGTGGCGTCGATTTTTAACGGCGTGTTCGGTCTGCTGATGGCGTGGATCTTAACCCGCTACCGCTTCCCGGGCCGCACGCTGCTTGATGCTCTGATGGATTTGCCGTTTGCGCTGCCGACGGCCGTTGCCGGCTTAACCCTCGCGTCGCTCTTCTCCGTGAACGGGTTGTACGGCGAGTGGCTGGCGAAATTTGATATTAAAGTCACCTATACGTGGCTCGGTATCGCGGTGGCCATGGCCTTTACCAGCATCCCGTTTGTGGTGCGTACCGTGCAGCCGGTGCTGGAAGAGCTGGGCCCGGAATATGAAGAAGCGGCGGAAACCCTGGGCGCCACGCGCTGGCAGAGCTTTCGCAAGGTGGTGCTGCCGGAGCTTTCCCCGGCGCTGATGGCCGGCGTTGCGCTGTCCTTTACCCGCAGCCTCGGGGAGTTCGGCGCGGTGATTTTTATCGCCGGCAACATTGCGTGGAAAACGGAAGTTACCTCGCTGATGATTTTTATCCGTTTGCAGGAGTTCGATTACCCGGCGGCGAGCGCGATCGCTTCGGTGATCCTCGCTGCCTCGCTGCTGCTGCTGTACTCGATTAACACTCTGCAAAGTCGCTTTGGTCGACGTGTGGTAGGTCACTGATGGCGGAAGTTACGCAATTGAAGCGATACGATGCGCCCCGCATCAACTGGGGTAAATGGTTTCTGATAGGTGCGGGCGTGCTGGTTTCTGCCTTCATCCTGATTGTGCCGATGGTCTATATCTTCGTGCAGGCCTTTAGCAAAGGCCTGATGCCGGTGCTGCAAAATCTTGCAGACCCGGACATGCTGCACGCCATCTGGCTAACGGTCATGATTGCCTTGATTACCGTACCGGTAAACCTGGTTTTCGGTACGCTGCTGGCGTGGCTGGTGACGCGCTTTACCTTTCCAGGCCGTCAGCTGCTGTTGACGCTGCTGGATATACCTTTTGCCGTCTCGCCGGTGGTGGCGGGTCTGGTTTATCTGCTGTTTTACGGTTCTAACGGTCCGCTGGGCGGCTGGCTCGATGAGCATAACCTACAGATTATGTTTGCCTGGCCGGGTATGGTCCTGGCGACCATTTTTGTGACCTGTCCGTTTGTGGTCCGCGAACTGGTGCCGGTGATGATGAGCCAGGGCAGTAATGAAGATGAGGCGGCGATTCTGCTCGGCGCTTCGGGCTGGCAGATGTTCCGCCGGGTTACGCTGCCCAACATTCGCTGGGCGCTGCTCTACGGCGTGGTGCTGACTAACGCCCGCGCGATTGGTGAATTCGGCGCCGTGTCGGTGGTTTCCGGCTCAATTCGCGGCGAAACCTTATCGCTGCCGCTACAAATTGAACTACTGGAGCAGGATTACAATTCCGTCGGTTCCTTTACCGCCGCCGCCCTGCTGACGTTAATGGCTATTTTGACCCTATTTTTGAAGAGTATGGTGCAATGGCGTTTGGCCAATCAGGAAAAACGCGCGCAACTGGAGGGAAATCATGAGCATTGAGATTGCCAATATTAAGAAGTCTTTTGGTCGCACGCAGGTGCTGAATGATATCTCGCTGGATATCCCCTCCGGACAGATGGTCGCGCTACTGGGGCCGTCAGGCTCCGGGAAAACCACGCTGCTGCGTATCATCGCCGGGCTGGAAAATCAGTCCAGCGGCCATATCCGTTTTCACGGTACCGACGTCAGCCGCGTGCATGCACGCGACCGTAAAGTCGGCTTCGTGTTCCAGCACTACGCGCTGTTTCGCCATATGACGGTGTTCGACAATATCGCCTTTGGCCTGACGGTACTGCCGCGTCGTGAACGACCAAATGCTGCCGGCATCAAGGCAAAAGTCACCAAACTGCTGGAGATGGTCCAGCTGGCGCATCTGGCGGATCGCTATCCGGCCCAGCTTTCCGGCGGGCAGAAGCAGCGCGTCGCGTTAGCGCGCGCGCTGGCGGTTGAACCGCAGATTCTGCTGCTGGATGAACCTTTTGGCGCGCTGGACGCCCAGGTACGTAAAGAATTGAGACGCTGGCTGCGTCAGCTGCACGAAGAGCTGAAATTTACCAGCGTATTTGTCACGCACGATCAGGAAGAGGCGACCGAAGTTGCCGATCGCGTGGTGGTCATGAGCCAGGGCAATATCGAACAGGCCGATGCGCCCGATCGGGTATGGCGCGAGCCGGCCACTCGTTTTGTGCTGGAGTTCATGGGCGAAGTTAACCGCCTGAAGGGAACCCTTCGCGGCGGTCAGTTCCACGTCGGCGCGCATCGCTGGCCGTTGGGCTATACCCCGGCGTACCAGGGGCCGGTCGATCTGTTCTTGCGTCCGTGGGAAGTGGATATCAGCCGTCGTACCAGCCTGGATTCGCCGCTGCCGGTACAGGTGCTGGAAGCGAGCCCGAAAGGCCACTACACCCAATTAGTTGTGCAGCCTCTCGGGTGGTATGACGAACCGCTAACCGTGGTGCATCAGGGTGAAGATGCGCCGCACCGCGGGGAACGCCTGTTTGTTGGCCTGCAGAACGCGCGTCTGTACAACGGCAATGAACGTATTGAGCCGCGCGAGGAGCTTGCTCTGGCTGAATCGGCCTGATAGCTTATTGCATAGTTTATCGCCCGGTGGCGCTTCGCCTATCGGGCCTACAGTTATCACTACGTCTTGTAGGCCGGGTAAGCGAAGCGCCACCCGGCTTTTTTATTGAGTAGAAATCGTGAATACACTCGAACACACCATCGGCAACACTCCTCTGGTCAAACTGCAGCGCATGGGGCCGGACAACGGCAGCGAAATATGGGTCAAACTCGAAGGCAACAATCCCGCGGGCTCGGTGAAAGACAGAGCGGCGCTGTCGATGATTGTCGAGGCTGAAAAGCGCGGAGAAATTAAGCCCGGTGATGTGCTGATTGAAGCGACCAGCGGCAACACCGGCATTGCGCTGGCGATGATCGCCGCGCTTAAAGGCTATCAGATGAAGCTGCTGATGCCGGACAACATGAGCCAGGAGCGCCGTGCCGCCATGCGCGCCTACGGCGCGGAGCTAATTCTGGTGACGAAAGAGCAGGGAATGGAAGGTGCGCGTGACTTAGCGTTAGAAATGGCACAGCGCGGCGAAGGCAAGCTGCTCGATCAGTTCAACAACCCGGACAACCCGTACGCGCACTACACCACCACCGGGCCGGAAATCTGGCGGCAGACCGACGGGCGGATCACCCATTTTGTCTCCAGTATGGGCACCACCGGCACCATTACCGGCGTATCGCGTTTTCTGCGCGAGCAGGATAAAGCGGTGAGCATCGTCGGACTGCAGCCGGAAGAGGGGAGCAGTATTCCCGGAATTCGCCGCTGGCCTGCCGAATATATGCCGGGTATTTTTAACGCGCAGCTGGTGGACGTGGTGCTCGATATCCATCAACAGGATGCCGAAAACACCATGCGGATGCTGGCGGTGAAGGAAGGGATTTTCTGCGGCGTCAGTTCCGGCGGCGCGGTGGCGGGCGCGTTGCGCGTTGCCCGCGAAAATCCCGGCGCGGTAGTGGTGGCGATCGTTTGCGATCGCGGCGATCGCTACCTTTCTACCGGTGTATTTGGCGAAGAGCACTTTACCCAGGGCGCGGGAATTTAAACTTCGGGCATGTCGAGCAGGTCGGTACCGTAGGAGTTGTCCACGGTGCAGAGCCAGCGTTCGCCCTGCTGACGAAAGACATAGGTTGCGCGCCGCGTGACCTGTGTTATCCCGGCTTCTGTCGGGATATCCGGTCGGGTCTCCATAATCACCAGCGCATTATCGCCGCCTTCGATGATCTCCATTTTTCCCTGCGTCACCACCAGCCGGTGCTGGAAATAGTCGGCAATGGCGATAAACGCGTTGCGAATATTTTCTTTGCCTCTGACCACCATGCCTGGTTTGACGACAAGCGCGGCGTCTTCAGCGTAATATTCCATCAGTGTTGCGTAATCTTTTTGGGAGATAGCGCGATCGCAGGCTTCGATGGCGGCTTTAAGTTGCGGGTTGGGATTGTGCATTTCTGGCGATCCTCGCATTGTCGGGCTTGAATAAAAGCGTTTTGCTTACTTTGCCGTCAGCTTATCAAGGAACACCCATAGCTTCTCATTCATTTCGCGATAATCCCAGGCGCGCATCTCCTGTTCACTGCGAATGAAACGCCTGCCTCTGGCGGCGCTGAGCTCCAGCTGTGAATGAGAGATCAGCAGCTCGATGACCTCAGCATCAAACTCCATGTGGCACTGGAAGCCATAGACCCGGTCGCTGTATTTCACAATTTGCCGCGGGCAGCCTTCGCTGGAGGCCATCACTTCCGCCTCTGGCGTCAGGCCAGGCATATCGTTATGCCAGTGGCCGACGACCAGCGAGGGGCCAAAATGGGCCAGTTTGTCATCCTGCAGACCTGCGGTGGTGAGCGTGATAGGATAGTGGCCGACCTCTTTTTCTGGACTCTGCATAACCGGCGCGCCCAGCGCTTCGCCGATAAGCTGCGAGCCGAGACAAATCCCCACCACGATCCGCCCGGCGGCAATGGCCTGTGCAATCAAACGCTGCTCGGCGTGGCTATCAAACCAGGGGCACTCAGTTAATGTTGTGCGCGGAGATTGTGGGCCGCCGAGCACAACCAGCATATCAAAAGCATCGGCGTTTTCCGGGAGCGCATCTCCCGCATATACCCGCGACCAGCTGGTACCGTAGCCGCGCGCCTGCGCCCAGCGCAGGTAAGCCCCCGGCGCTTCAAAGACTTCATGGACGATAAAGTGGATCTGCATAGCGTTAACTCCCGTCACTGTTGTTGTAATACCTGGTATAAGTCATTGGCGAGCTTATTAATTTCATTATCGTTAAGCGTTGCAAGCGACAACCGCAGCCCGTGCGCTGGGGCGCGAATGCCGAACGTTTCGCCTTCGCGAACCAGCCAGCCGGCGTGCGCCAGACGGAGCGCCACCGGCTGGCTCGGCTCCTGCAGCGGGAACCAAAAATTAAGCCCGTCTCCTGGCGTCAGGTGGGTGATTCCGCGGCTGGCGAGGGCGGCAATCAGCTTTTCATGCTGCTGACGATAGTGGCGCCGGGTTTCCGCCAGAGAGGCCATAAAGGCGTTGTCGTTAAGGCAGGCGATGACCAGATCCTGCAACAGATGGCTGACCCATTGGCTACCGGAATTAAGCCTCAGTCGCAGCGCCGCCGACGTGTCGGCGTCGCTGGCGACGATGGCCAGACGCATATCCGGCCCCAGGGTTTTTGACAGGGAGCGTACCAGCGCCCAACGCTGGCTTTCCACGGCGATAGGGGAGTACCAGGGCGTGGCGGAGAGCAGCGCGAAATGATCGTCAACAATTACCAGAACCTGCGGATAGCGGGCCAGTATTTGGCGTATTGCCCGGGCGCGGGAATCGCTGAGGCTACAGCCGGTCGGATTGTGCGCGCGCGGGGTGATAATGACCGCCCGGGCGCCGTTGCGCAGCGCCTCTTCAAGGGACTCAGGTTGCATGCCTTCCCCGTCGACCGGCACCGGGGAAGGGTGAAAACCGGCATAGCGCAGCATATTGATGCTGCTGAGAAAGCAGGGATCTTCAATGGCCACGCTATCGCCGGACAGCAGCAGGGCGCATAGCAGGCGCTCAAGCGCATCGACGGCGCCGCTGGCGAGGTTAATCTCGGCGTCCATCTCCAGATCCGGGTTAACCCAGCGGCTGGCCCACGCGGCCAGCCGAGGCTCAACCGCCGCATCGCCGTACAGACGGGGCGTTAAAGCAATCGCACCGAGGGAGTGCTTGAGGTCCGCCAGGCGAGCGGGATCGGGATTACCGCTGGAAATATCCTTCAGCGGCGAAGAGGGATCGCCCCCTTCAATGGCGGGAAGAGTATTATGCGTTTTAATGGCGGTGCCATTACGCCCTTGACTGATGGCCAGACCGGAGGTTACCAGGCGCTTATAGGCGGCAGCGACGGTATTGCGATTAACCGCCAGCTTGCCAGCCAGCTCGCGGACCGGCGGCAAAATATCGCCAGGCTTGAGCGCGCCGCTTTGTACCAGATGGCGGATGTTATCGAAGATCTCACTGGCAGTTTTTCCAACGATCATTATTGACCTATGACAAAATGAATTTTAGCATAGGACGAATGATAATCAGAGTCTGACTCGCTGTCCAGCGGGAGGAGAAAGGATGGATCAGCAAGATGAAATACAATCGGTGCTCTTTAACGATAAAAGCCGGGCGCTGCAGGTCGATATTGTGGCCGTGCAGTCGCAGGTGGTCTACGGCAGCGTAGGCAACAGTATTGCGATACCGGCGATAAAGCAGCATGGCCTGCGGGTCATCGCGGTGCCGACGGTGCTGTTCAGCAATACGCCGCACTATGATACTTACTATGGCGGCGTTATCCCGGAAGAGTGGTTTGCCGGCTATTTAAAGGCGCTGGAGGAGCGTGACGCGCTCCGCGAGCTGCGGGCGGTAACGACCGGCTATATGGGCAGCGCCGTGCAGATTAAGCGTCTGGCGCAATGGCTGCTGCGCATTCGCGAGCACCATCCTGAACTGTGTATTATCGTTGATCCCGTCATTGGCGATGTGGATAGCGGCATCTACGTCAAGGCCGAGATCCCTGAAGCCTACCGTGCGCATTTGCTCCCGTTGGCTCAGGTGATCACGCCCAATCTGTTTGAGCTGGAGACGCTAAGCGGCCTGCCTTGTCATAATCAGCAGGAGGCGATTATTGCCGCCCGTAGTCTGCTCTCTGATTCACTGAAATGGGTCGTTATTACCAGCGCACCGGGAGCGGATAGCGCCACGATCAACGTGCTGGTGGTTAGCGCAGAGTCGGTCGAGGTGATCGAACATCCGCGTGTAGAAACCGACCTTAAGGGAACGGGCGATCTTTTTTGCGCCGAACTGGCCTGCGGCCTGGTGGGCGGAATGCCGCTGGGCGACGCCGCTAAAGTCGCCGCGCAGCGGGTGCTGGCGGTTATGACGTGGACCGATGAACAGGGCTGCGATGAGCTCATTCTGCCGCCGAGAGGGGAAGGAGTATGAAGAGCTATCGCTTAGTGGTGCGTCAGCAGGGAAGAGTCGTCGGTCATTTTGAAACGACCGGCAGCGAAGCGCTGGAAGATATCTGCGAAATTGGTTCGCTCTTTGGCGCCGTGGGTGGATATCAGTATGATTTGCTGGTTTCTGATAGCGAGAAGCGGATTCTGGAAAGCAGTCCAGAAGGGATGAAAATACTTTCGCGAGAGAAGCGCTACCGGCCGTTTAAAGCGGCGATATAAAAAAATGGCGCCGAGAGGCGCCATTCTTCTGCGGCAAGAATTACTTCTTGATGCGGATAACCGGAGTTTCACCCACGGTTACGCTACCGGACAGTTTGATCAGCTCTTTGATCTCGTCCATGTTGGAGATAACAACCGGAGTCAGGGTAGACTTGGCTTTCTCTTCCAGCAGCGGCAGATCGAATTCGATAACCGGGTCGCCGACTTTCACGCGCTGGCCTTCTTCAGCGATACGTTTGAAGCCTTCGCCTTTCAGTTCAACGGTATCAATACCGAAGTGAACGAACAGTTCAATGCCGCTATCAGATTCGATTGAAAAAGCATGGTTGGTTTCAAAAATTTTACCGATGGTACCATCTACCGGCGCAACCATTTTGTTGCCAGTAGGTTTGATAGCAATGCCATCACCCACAATTTTTTCCGCGAAAACTACATCCGGCACGTCTTCAATGTTGACGATCTCGCCAGAGAGCGGGGCAACAATCTCAATAGTTCCGGTGTCTTTTTTGTCATCAGAAACCAGAGATTTCAATTTATCGAACAAACCCATGATCTTCTCCTAAGCAGTAATTTGGGCCGCGCATCTCGTGAATTAGCAGATTGTTTTTTCTTCAATGAACTTGTTAACCAGCGTCATTAACTCGTCCGTTGTCGGTTGAGCAAGAGCCTGCTCTGCTAATACTTTCGCATCTTCGAAGTTCGTGTTACGGATAATCTTCTTGATGCGCGGGATGGAAATGGCGCTCATAGAGAACTCGTCCAGACCCATACCCAGCAACAGAAGTGTAGCACGTTCATCGCCCGCAAGCTCACCGCACATGCCAGTCCATTTGCCTTCAGCATGAGAAGCATCAATAACTTGCTTAATCAGCGTCAGCACGGACGGGGACATTGGCTGGTAAAGATGTGAAATCATATCATTACCACGGTCAACTGCCAGAGTATACTGCGTTAAATCATTGGTACCGATACTAAAGAAATCAACTTCTTTGGCTAAGTGACGAGCAATTGTCGCAGCGGCTGGGGTTTCCACCATCACGCCAATCTCAATGGACTCATCAAAAGCTTTACCTTCGTCGCGCAGTTCCTGTTTGTAGATTTCGATCTCTTTCTTCAGTGCACGCACTTCTTCAACAGAGATGATCATCGGGAACATGATGCGCAGTTTACCGAAAGCGGAAGCACGCAGGATTGCACGAACCTGGTCGCGCAGAATCTCTTTGCGATCCATGGCGATGCGCACCGCGCGCCAGCCGAGGAACGGGTTCTCTTCTTTCGGGAAGTTCATATACGGCAGCTCTTTGTCGCCGCCGATGTCCATGGTGCGAACGATAACCGCCTGCGAGCCACACGCTTCGGCAACGGCTTTGTAAGCGGCGAACTGTTCTTCTTCAGTTGGCAGCGAGTCGCGGTCCATGAACAGGAATTCTGTACGATATAAGCCAACGCCTTCTGCGCCGTTACGCTCGGCACCTTCAACGTCGCGTACGGTACCGATGTTTGCGCAGACTTCAACCTGATGGCCGTCCAGCGTGATTGCCGGCAGGTCTTTCAGCTTAGCCAGTTCCGCTTTTTCTTCAGCGACCTGAGCCTGCAGGTTGCGCAGTTCTTCGATTTGTTGGTCGTTCGGGTTAACCAGAACCTGATTATTCACCGCGTCGAGAACCAGATAGTCGCCGTTTTTCACCTGGCTGGTCACGCTGCCGGTGCCCACGATGGCCGGCAGTTCAAGGGAACGCGCCATGATGGAGGTGTGGGAAGTACGGCCGCCTGCGTCGGTAATGAAACCCAGTACCTTGTTCAGGTTCAGCTGCGCGGTTTCAGACGGAGTGAGGTCAGCGGCAACCAGAATAACTTCATCCTGAATCGCGCTCAGATCGATGATGGCCAGACCGAGGATGTTGCGCAGCAGGCGCTTACCGATGTCGCGTACGTCAGCTGCACGCTCTTTCAGGTATTCGTCATCCAGTTCTTCCAGGGCAGTAGCCTGACCTTCGATAACTTCATTGGCTGCCGCATCGGCAGTCATATGCTTATCTTTAATCAGGGCTATGATTTCCTGCTCAAGCTCCTCATCTTCCAGCAGCATGATGTGCCCTTCGAAGATGGCTTCTTTTTCTTCACCGAAAGTTTCACCAGCTTTGGTTTTGATGACCTCCAGCTGGGCGGAGGCCTTGGAGCGGCCGTTCAGAAAACGTTCAACTTCCTGATCAACCTTATCGGCAGAAATTTTCTTCCGGTCGATGACAATTTCATCTTCTTTCAGCAGAAGAGCTTTGCCGAAAGCGATACCCGGGGATGCTAAAATGCCTGAAATCATAACCCTACCTTACTTGTGACTGATATTAAAAAGAACCCGTGAACTTACTCGAGTTCAGCCATCAGTTTAACCAGATGCTCAACTGCTTTCTGCTCATCTTCGCCTTCGGCAGAGAGAGTCACAACGGTACCCTGGGTCAGGCCCAGAGTCTGCAGTTTGAACAGGCTTTTGGCGCTGGCGCTTTTGCCGTTGGAGGTTACAGTGATCTCAGAAGTGAAGCCTTTTGCTTCTTTAACAAACTGAGCAGCAGGGCGGGTGTGCAGACCGTTCGGAGCGGTAATAGTAACTTCTTGCTGGAACATTATATTTCCCCAACTTATAGGTTTAGTGTTGTGGACCTAAAGTTTAGCCTAACGGCCAAACTTTAGCCTGTATCGTTAGCGCCGGCATCACGTATCCGGCTCCGGCACCAGCAGCGGTGAATCGCTGTGGAAACCTTCGGCCGTTAACGTCTACCACGTCATTAAACATTATGCCGCTAAAGGAAGACTTGAACCAAATCATAAAATCGATTCAGCTTATGGAAATCCAAATCGGAATAATTTCGCGCATCGAAATAAATGTGCTGGTTAAATACCAGACCCAACGAAGTGAATCAATGCCAGGAGGGGTAAAAGTTTGACGTGTGCCACAAAAAAGCACCTGAAAAGGTGCTTTTTTACACGATATTAACAAGCTGGCATTACTGTTGCAGTTCTTTCTCAGTGAAGAGATCGGCAAACAATGCGGTGCTTAAATAGCGCTCACCTGAAGAAGGTAGGATAACCACAATATTCTTATTGGTAAAGGATTCATCCTGCTGCAGCTTCAGCGCAGCGGCAACGGCGGCGCCGGAAGAGATACCGGCCAGAATACCTTCCTCTTCCATCAGGCGGCGCGCGGTGGAAATGGCTTCTTCGTTGGTGATCGCAACCACTTTATCCACCAGTTTCAAATCCAGGTTGCCTGGGATAAAGCCTGCGCCAATACCCTGAATTTTATGCGGTCCGGGCTTAAGCTCTTCGCCCGCCAGCGCCTGGGCGATAACCGGGGAATCGGTGGGTTCAACGGCAACGGTAATCAGATCTTTTTTACCTTTGGTGCCTTTGATATAACGGCTCACGCCGGTCAGTGTACCGCCAGTACCGACGCCGGAGATAAATACGTCAACCTGACCATCGGTATCTTCCCAGATTTCCGGGCCGGTGGTTTTTTCATGAATTTCCGGGTTCGCCGGATTGCTGAACTGCTGCAGCAGGAGGAATTTTTCCGGATTGCTGGCGACAATCTCTTCGGCTTTCTGGATGGCGCCTTTCATGCCTTTAGCGCCTTCGGTCAGCACCAGATTGGCGCCCAGGGCCTTCAGCAGCTTGCGGCGTTCGATGCTCATGGTCTCCGGCATGGTCAGCGTCAGCTTATAGCCGCGCGCCGCAGCCACGTAGGCCAGAGCGATACCGGTATTACCGCTGGTCGGTTCCACCAGCTCAACGCCGGGTTTCAGCACGCCGCGTTTTTCGGCATCCCAAATCATATTGGCACCGATACGGCATTTTACGCTAAAGCTCGGGTTACGAGATTCTACCTTTGCCAGGATGCGCCCGTTACCGATGCGGTTCAGTCGAACCAGCGGCGTATGGCCGATAGTCAGGGAGTTGTCTTCAAAAATCTTACTCATGGCCCGTCCTTAACTGTATGAAATTTGGGAGTACGGCTTCAGCATACCCGCTTAAAGAATATGCGGAAGTAAGGATTTAGCATATCTATATTCGGAAGAGAAATAATGACAAGCCAGAAGTAATAAGGAGCGGCATAAGCCGCTCCGAAAGCGATAGCGCTACTTCCACATCGCGTGTTTGTCGCGGTAGCAATCAACCCACATTGCCGTCGCGCCGCAAATCGCGACGGGCAGGATGACCAGGTTCAGCACCGGGATCATGGTAAACAGGCTGGTCAGGGCGCCAAACTGCATATTGGTCACTTTACGCGTGCGCAGCGCCTGACGCATCGTTTTAAACGGTACCTTATGGTTATCAAAAGGATAGTCGCAGTACTGAATTGCCAGCATCCAGGCGCTGAACAGGAACCACAGCACAGGAGCTATGGTCTGGCCGATACCGGGAATAAAGTAGAGGATCAGCAAAACGATGGCCCGCGGGAGATACCAGGCGAACTTCTGCCACTCGCGCTTCATGATGCGCGGCACATCTTTCAGAATGCCGAAAACCCCGACGTCCGGCGGCGTCGCACCCGTCAGGCGCGCTTCAAGCTGCTCGGCCAGCAGGCCGCTGAAGGGAGCGGCAATCCAGTTGGCGATTGTCGAGAAGAAGTAGCCGAAGACAAGCAGAATCGAAATGACCACCATGGGCCACAGCAGATAGTTAAGCCATTGCAGCCATTCAGGAACATGGCTCATCAAAGAGGGGATCCAGCTGTCGAGACGCGTGAACAACCACCAGAATGCGCCGCCCATCAGAATAATGTTGACGAGCAAAGGGAGGAATACGTATCGACGTATCCCCGGCAGCCCGATCAGCTTCCAACCCTGCGAAAAGTAGTAGACGCCACTGCGCGGGGTCGTTACGGATGATGAAACCATAGTCAGGTAATGCTCCTTTTTTGACATCCAGGCTGAATGCCGGGCTATTTTATCGGGTTAGCAGACAATAACCAGTTAGGAAATGTTCGAAAAAACAGCAAAAAGCACGATTTAGTTCATCTTTATGTAGTGAAAGCCCCACACGCACTTGCACTTGATGTAATCGGCAAATACTCTTAGTGAGTAAATGTTTGCCGTGGTGGCAAGGTGTTAGAACAACAGAGAATATAATGATGCAGGATTTGCGTCTGATATTAATCATTGTTGGCGCGATCGCCATAATCGCTTTACTGGTGCACGGTTTTTGGACCAGCCGTAAAGAGCGCTCCTCGATGTTTCGCGATCGCCCACTGAAACGTATGAAGTCACGCGACGATGAAGAGTCGGAAGGCGACGACTTTAATGACGATGTTGAAGGCGTTGGTGAAGTCCGGGTTCATCGGGCCAGTCATGCGCCGAATGGCGTTCATGGGGAGCATGAAGCACCTCGTCAGCCGCAGCACCAGTATCAGCCTCCTTATGAGCGTCAGGCGCAGCAGCCACCTGTGCGCCCGGAAGAGCCTGTCCGTGCAGCGCAGCCGCCGCAACAACAGCCTGTTCACCCCCAGGCCCCGGTTCAGCAACCGCATCACGCCGTGCCGCCTCAACAGCCGGTGATGCAGCCGCCGCAGCAGGTCCAGCCGCCGCAGCCACAGCAACCTGTTCAGCATGTGCAGCAGCCGGTTCAACAACCTGCCGTCGCTCCAGAGCCTCAGCCGGCGCCAGAACCTCAGGCCCCTGCATCGCAGCAGGCCGCCCCGCAGCCTAAAGAGCGTAAGGAGACGGTCATCGTGATGAACGTCGCCGCGCACCATGGTTCACAGCTCAATGGCGAGCTGTTAATCAATAGCATCCAGCAGGCGGGTTTCAAATTTGGCGATATGAATATCTTTCATCGCCATCTCAGCCCGGACGGCAGCGGTCAGGTGCTCTTCAGCCTGGCCAATATGGTTAAGCCCGGTACCTTCAATCCGGACAGTATGGCGGATATGATGACGCCAGGGGTCACTATCTTTATGCAGGTTCCATCCTTTGGCGATGAACTGCAAAACTTTAAGCTGATGCTGCAGTCCGCGCAGTACATTGCCGATGAAGTCGGCGGCGTAGTACTGGACGATCAGCGTCGGATGATGACGCCGCAAAAACTGCGTGAATATCAAGATCGAATTCGTGAAGTGAAAGAGGCTAACGCCTGATTCATCTTCTTGCGTTTCATCTACTTATCCTGAACCCCCGCCCGTCGGGGGTTTTTTATCATTGATGGTGTGATATGGAATCGAACGAACAAAAACTGACTGAACTGCGAACCACGCTTCGCCATCATGAATACCTGTACCACGTCATGGATACGCCGGAAATTCCTGATGCTGAATACGATCGGCTGATGCGTGAACTACGTGAACTGGAAGCTCAACATCCTGAATTGATTACGCCCGATTCACCTACCCAGCGCGTCGGCGCCGCACCGCTAGCCGCGTTCAGCCAGATTCGCCATGAAGTGCCGATGCTGTCGTTGGATAACGTTTTCGATGAAGAGAGCTTCCTTGCGTTTAATAAACGCGTTCAGGATCGTCTGAAAAATACCGATGACCTGACCTACTGCTGTGAGCTTAAACTCGATGGCCTGGCGGTCAGTATCCTGTATGAAAACGGCGTACTGGTACAGGCGGCGACCCGCGGCGATGGAACGACCGGTGAAGATATCACCTCCAACGTACGCACCATTCGCGCTATCCCTCTGAAGCTACACGGTGACAATATTCCGCAGCGGCTTGAGGTTCGCGGAGAGGTTTTCCTGCCGCAGGCAGGGTTTGAAAAAATTAATGAAGAGGCGCGGCGAACCGGCGGTAAAGTCTTTGCTAACCCGCGTAACGCGGCGGCGGGGTCTTTACGCCAGCTCGACCCGCGGATTACCGCGAAGCGTCCACTCACTTTCTTTTGCTACGGCGTGGGCGTACTGGAAGGCGGCGAGCTGCCGCGTAGCCACTCAGCGCGCTTGCAGCAGTTTAAGTTCTGGGGGCTACCGGTTAGCGAGCGTGTAAAGCTCTGCCATTCGCCAGAGGAAGTGCTTACTTACTATCGCAAAGTTGAAGAAGATCGGCCGAATCTGGGGTTTGATATCGACGGTGTGGTTATCAAAGTGGATTCGCTTGATCTCCAGGAGCAGCTTGGTTTCGTGGCCCGCGCGCCGCGCTGGGCAGTGGCGTTTAAGTTTCCGGCCCAGGAGCAGATGACTTTCGTGCGCGACGTCGAGTTTCAGGTTGGCCGTACTGGCGCCATCACGCCGGTAGCGCGTCTGGAGCCAGTACAGGTCGCCGGAGTTCTGGTTAGCAACGCAACGCTGCATAATGCTGATGAAATAGAACGCCTGGGGCTGCGCATCGGCGATAAGGTGGTTATTCGCCGCGCCGGGGATGTTATCCCTCAGGTCGTGAACGTCGTCCTCTCAGAACGCCCGGAGGAGACGCGTGAAATCGTGTTTCCCACGCATTGCCCGGTATGTCATTCCGACGTTGAACGCGTAGAAGGCGAAGTGGTGACGCGCTGTACCGGCGGCCTGATCTGCGGCGCCCAGCGTAAAGAAGCACTCAAGCACTTTGTCTCCCGTCGCGCCCTGGATGTGGAGGGGATGGGCGATAAAATCATCGATCAGCTGGTCGAAAAAGAGTATGTGCATACGCCTGCCGATCTTTTTCAACTGACGCCGGGTAAGCTTACCGGGCTCGATCGCATGGGGCCAAAATCAGCGCAGAACGTGGTGGATGCGCTGGAGAAGTCAAAAGAGACCACCTTTGCCCGTTTCCTTTACGCGCTGGGGATCCGTGAAGTCGGAGAGGCGACGGCAGCCGGTTTAGCGGCCCACTTTGGCACCATTGAGGCGCTGGAGCAGGCATCGATTGACGATCTGCAAAAAGTGCCTGATGTCGGGATTGTGGTCGCCACGCACGTGCGTAATTTCTTTGCCGAAGAGAGCAACCGCGAAGTGATTGCTCAGTTGCGTAAAGAAGGCGTCCGCTGGCCGGCGCCGGTGGTGGTCAATGCTGAAGAGATTGATAGCCCATTTGCCGGGAAAACGGTGGTTCTGACCGGTAGCCTGAGCCAGCTCTCCCGTGATGAGGCGAAAGCCCAGCTGGTTGCGCTGGGCGCGAAGGTGGCGGGCAGCGTGTCGAAGAAGACCGACCTGGTCATCGCCGGGGAGGCGGCGGGCTCTAAGCTTGCCAAAGCGCAGGAGTTGGGAATTGCGGTGATCGATGAAAACGAAATGCTGCGTCTGCTCGGAGAGTCGCGTGGATAAAGATCAGCTTATTGAGATTGCCAATACGGAAATGCCGTTTGGTAAATACAAAGGGCGGCGTTTAATCGATGTGCCGGAAGAGTATTTGCTGTGGTTTGCCCGTAAGGATCAATTTCCCGCCGGGCATCTTGGCGAGCTGATGGCGTTAACGCTATTGATTAAAACTGAAGGGCTGACCAGCCTGGTCGAGCCCCTTAAGCGCCCGCGTTAGGCTTCGGAGGCGCGGCTTTTCTCCTGCGCCTGTAACGCTTCGGCCTGGCGCTTATAGCGCCGTGCCAGCACCGCACAGACCATAAGCTGAATCTGATGGAAGATCATCAGCGGCAGCACCATTATCCCCAGGATAGAGGTCGGGAAGAGAATATTGGCCATCGGAATGCCGTTCGCCAGGCTCTTCTTCGACCCGCAGAAGACAATCGTAATTTCATCCGCTTTATTAAACCCGCACCTGCGCGCCACAAACACGTTGATAGCAATTACAATCGCCAGCAGCACGATGCTGACAATAACGATAAACAGTAGCGATCCAATGCCGACTTTGTGCCAGATACCGTTAACCACCGCCTCGCTGAACGCCGAATAGACCACCAGCAGGATGGAGGTCTGGTCGGTTTTCGAGATCCACTTTTTATGTTTTGCCACCCAGTTGCCTATCCATGGGCGAGAGAGGTGCCCCAGCACAAACGGCAGCAGCAATTGCAGCATAATCTTGCCGACCTGCTCCAGACTTCCGCCCGCGCCGTGCAGATTCATCAACAGGCCGACCAGCAATGGCGAAATGAAGATCCCGAGCAGGCTTGAGGCCGAAGCCGAACATACTGCAGCCGCAACGTTGCCGCCCGCCAGAGAAGTAAACGCAATGGCCGACTGGACGGTGGCAGGAAGAATACAGAGGTAAATAAACCCGGTGTAGAGCGCCGGATCGACGTTAACGGGCGCCCACCAGGCGAACAGCACGCCAAGAACCGGAAAGACGATAAACGTGCTGCACATGACCCAGAGATGTAAACGCCAGTGGCTGCCCCCGGCAACAATCGCCTCACGCGAGAGTTTGGCGCCGTGCATAAAGAACAGCAGCGCGATCGCGGCGGTCGTTAAATGTTCGAAGAAAGGGACAAATCCACCGCGAGCAGGGAAAAAAGAGGCCAGCAGTACGACGGTGACTAACGTCAGGGTGAATGGATCAAGAATGCGGAAAAATTTCATAAACGCTCCTGAAAATCGATGCCGCTATTGTGCTTTCTTTAGTTTGAGAAATAAAATCGATTTATTGCATCTATTCATGAAAAAAAGAGATGAATTATTCGCTGCGTCAGTTAAAAGTTTTTGTGACCGTTGCCCGCGTTAAAAGCTTTAGTCGGGCAGGGGAGAGTATTGGTCTTAGCCAGTCTGCGGTAAGCCATAGCGTAAAAGAGCTGGAGCATCAGACCGGCGTACGCCTGCTTGACCGAACGACGCGTGAAGTGGTGCTCACGGAGGCCGGACAGCAGCTGGCGGCCCGGCTTGAGCGCTTGCTGGATGAACTCAATAGCACGCTGCGTGAGGCCGGTCGCGTCGGGCAACAGCTGATGGGTACCGTCCGGGTGGCGGCCAGCCAGACCATTTCCGCCCATCTGATCCCACAGTGTATTGCCTACAGTAACCGGCGCTATCCGGAGATAGATTTCGTTCTGCACGATCGTCCTCAGCAGTGGGTGCTGGAGAGCATCCGCCAGGGAGAAGTGGATTTTGGTATCGTTATCGATCCCGGCGCCGCTACCGATTTACAGTGCGAGACGGTTCTCGCTGAACCATTCTTGCTGCTTTGCCGCAGCGATCACCCTTTTGCCGGACGGGACGCGGTGAGCTGGCAGGACCTACAGCCCCAGCGGCTGGTTTTGCAGGATTATGCTTCTGGCAGCCGTCCGCTGATTGATGCCGCGCTCTCAGGATTTGCTGTAACCGCGAACATCGTGCAGGAGATTGGGCATCCGGCCACGCTATTTCCGATGGTTGAGTCGGGGATAGGTATCAGCATATTACCCGCATTAGCGCTGCCGCTCCCGCAGGGAAGCCGTTTGCAAGTGAAGCGGCTGACTCCGGTAGTGGAACGCCAGTTGATGCTGGCGCGGCGCAAAAATCGCTCGCTGTCGACTGCCGCGGAAGCGCTGTGGGAGGTGGTGCGGCTGCAGGCGGCCCGGCTTACTGCCTTACGCGAGAACGACCCCTTGTATCAGAAATGAAATCAATAGCTTTTTGATATCAAACTTCCGGGAAAACTGTATTGGTAATCGATTGCGTCGCATCGTTATAACAAGATGGTAGCCAATCATTTTATCCATTCTTCAGTTTTTAAGGACAGCTTATGAGCGACACGCTTTTCTCACAGAACCCCTGGTATAGCGCCGATATTATTCGCGGATATAAGCCGGATTTTACGCCGCGGGTGGCCTTTATCCTGGGGTCGGGTCTTGGGGCGCTGGCGGAACAAATTGAAGATGCGGTGGCGATTTCCTACGAGAAGCTGCCCGGCTTCCCGGTGAGTACGGTCCACGGCCATGCCGGTGAACTGGTGTTGGGAAATCTGGCCGGCGTTCCCGTTGCCTGTATGAAAGGGCGTGGGCACTTCTATGAAGGGCGGGGTATGACGGTGATGACCGATGCTATCCGCACGCTAAAGCTGCTGGGGTGTGAACTACTGTTTTGTACTAACGCGGCCGGCTCTTTACGTCCGGAAGTCGGGCCGGGAAGCCTGGTGGCGCTCAGCGATCATATTAACACGATGCCGGGCACGCCAATGGTAGGCCTGAATGATGAACGTTTTGGCGAGCGTTTTTTTTCTCTGGCCAACGCCTATGATGCGGATTATCGCGCCGTTCTGCAGAGCGTGGCGGCGGAGGAAGGGTTTCCGCTGACCGAAGGTGTATTTGTTTCCTATCCCGGGCCGAATTTTGAAACGGCAGCAGAGATTCGCATGATGCAGATTATTGGCGGCGATGTGGTGGGGATGTCCGTTGTGCCGGAAGTGATTACCGCCCGTCATTGCGGATTAAAAGTGGTAGCAGTCTCAGCCATTACCAATCTGGCTGAGGGGCTGGGCGATGTGACATTATCTCACGCGCAAACCCTGGCGGCGGCCGAGCTCTCCCGACAGAACTTTATCAACCTGATCTGCGGCTTCTTACGCAAACTGGCCTGAAAGAATAATAAATATGACCCCGCTTGCGGGGTCTTACTTTAATGGCAAGGAACGGAAAAAAATGAGTATCGCCTCTCGCTTAAAGCTCATGTCGTTTTTGCAATATTTCATCTGGGGAAGCTGGCTGGTCACCCTGGGTTCTTACATGATAAACACGTTGCATTTCACCGGCGCAAACGTCGGTATGGTCTATAGCTCCAAAGGGCTGGCGGCTATTATCATGCCCGGCGTTATGGGGATTATTGCCGATAAATGGCTACGTGCGGAACGGGCATATATGCTCTGCCACCTGGTCTGCGCAGCAGTGCTCCTTTATGCGACGACCGTAACCGACCCGGATACCATGTTCTGGGTGATGCTGATTAACGCGATGGCCTACATGCCGACCATCTCCTTGTCTAACAGCGTTTCCTACTCCTGCCTGGCGCAGTCCGGCCAGGATCCGGCGACCGCGTTTCCTCCTGTTCGCGTATTTGGCACTCTTGGTTTTATTGTCGCCATGTGGACGGTGAGCCTGATGGGACTGGAGCTGAGCAGCGCGCAGTTGTATATCGCCTCTGCCGCGTCGTTATTACTGGCGATTTATGCGCTTACGCTACCGAAAATTCCTGTGACCGAGAAGAAACCTGGCACCACATTGTCCGCGAGGATGGGACTGGATGCATTCGTATTGTTTAAAAATCCGCGGATGGCCATTTTCTTTTTCTTCGCGATGATGCTCGGGGCGGTACTGCAAATAACTAACGTCTTCGGTAACCCCTTTCTGCATGATTTCGCCCGTAACCCGGCGTTTGCCGACAGCTTTGTTGTGCGTTATCCCTCTATTTTGCTTTCAGTTTCGCAGATGGCGGAAGTCGCCTTTATTCTCACCATTCCTTTCTTTCTGAAACGCTTTGGCATTAAAACGGTCATGCTGATGAGTATGCTGGCGTGGACGCTACGCTTTGGCTTTTTTGCCTTTGGCGATCCGTCTCCGTTCGGTTTTGTTCTGCTGCTGATGTCGATGATTGTCTACGGCTGCGCATTCGACTTCTTTAATATTTCAGGGTCGGTGTTCGTTGAGCAACAGGCGGGGGCACATATTCGCGCCAGCGCGCAAGGGTTGTTTATGACCATGGTGAACGGTGTTGGCGCATGGGTAGGTTCGATTCTCAGCGGCATGGCCGTGGATTACTTCTCTATTGATGGCGTAAAAGAGTGGCAGACCATCTGGCTGGTGTTCGCGGCCTATTCATTGCTGCTGGCGGCTATTTTTGCCGTTTTTTTCAAATATAAACATGAACCTGAGGAGCTAATGAAGAAAGAGTTGGCCCATTAATCCTCTTCTGCGGCGGGCACATGTTCCGCCGTTTCATTTTTTCTGATGCAGTGTGGTAACTTTGCGCATTATCTTTATGCCCCAGGAGCGCATGAGCCATGGAACGCACGCATCGTATTGATCTGAAGTTATTGCGCTATTTTCTGGCTGTTGCAGAAGAGCTGCATTTTGGTCGTGCGGCGGCCCGTCTGAACATGTCGCAACCCCCGCTCAGCATTCACATTAAAGATCTGGAGCAGCAGCTCGGCACGCTATTGTTTGTTCGTCACTCCCGCAGCGTGGCCTTGACCCACGCAGGAAGAATCCTCATGGAGGAGTCCCGTCGTCTGCTTTCCAGCGCGCATCAGGCGCTGGCGCGAGTGGAGCAGATTGGGCGGGGCGAGGCCGGGCGGGTAGAGTTGGGCGTGATAGGCACCGCAATGTGGGGAAAAATGCGCCCGGTGATGCGTCGTTTTTTGAAAGAGCATCCTAACGTGGAAGTGCTTTTCAGAGAGAATATGCCCGCGATGCAGATGGCGATGCTAGAACGACGCGAGCTGGATGCCGGCATCTGGCGAATGGCGACGGCGCCTTCCCCAGGATTTACCAGCCTGCGCTTGCATGAGTCCTCTTTTCTGGTGGCCGTGCCGGAAGAGCACCCCCTTGCCGCGCGTAAGGCGATCCCGCTTGCGGCGTTGCGTAACGAATATTTTGTCACTATGCCCTCAATACATACCGACTGGACGTTTTTACAACGCGTTTGCCAGAGCGCCGGATTCTCGCCGATGATTATCCGTGAGGTAATGGAGCCGCAAACGGTGCTGGCGATGGTCAGTATGGGGATCGGTATTACGCTCATCGCCGACAGCTATGCGCAAATGATGTGGCCGGGGGTTGTGTTTCGTCCGCTGGAAGAGCGCATACCCGCTGATTTATATATCGTCTATGATCAGCAGCAGGCGACGCCCGCGCTGGAGAAACTGGTTGCGACGCTAGTGAACTAAGCGTTATTGGCGAATGGTAAAGTAAAAGCCTGCTCCGGCTTTGTGTATCGCAGATAGCAAAAAAGCGCCTTTAGGGCGCTTTTTACATTGGTGGGTCGTGCAGGATGACTCGCTTCGCTCGCCCTTCGGACAACGCTACGCGTTGTGCAAAATTGTTCCCAACAATTTTGTCGACTCGAACCTGCGACAGGTTCGAATCTTACATATTGCAGATAGCAAAAAAGCGCCTTTAGGGCGCTTTTTTACATTGGTGGGTCGTGCAGGATTCGAACCTGCGACCAATTGATTAAAAGTCAACTGCTCTACCAACTGAGCTAACGACCCGAAGTGGTGGGTGATGACGGGATCGAACCGCCGACCCCCTCCTTGTAAGGGAGGTGCTCTCCCAGCTGAGCTAATCACCCACTTCGGTACTTCATTTTACGACAAGAAATCCAGCTGGCGAGAAAGTGGTGGGTGATGACGGGATCGAACCGCCGACCCCCTCCTTGTAAGGGAGGTGCTCTCCCAGCTGAGCTAATCACCCACTTCTCAATTTCTTGCTACACGGCGGAGACTACGTAAAGTAGTTGGTGGGTGATGACGGGTTCGAACCGCCGACCCCCTCCTTGTAAGGGAGGTGCTCTCCCAGCTGAGCTAATCACCCCCGCTGTGTGGAGTCGCATTATAGGGAGAGTTGAAAATGAGTCAACGCCTTTTCTAAATAATTTGTTTGTTCGTCGTAAAATTAAACAAAACGATCGCAATGTCATCTGTGGCGCATGATTTATAAACAAAAAGGGTAAAGCGTGACGTTGAAACGGTAACAACATTGAGGAATCAGCCCACGGTGTTAGAATATTCCCCCATAAAATCCAACGTACACTGCCGCATGTCGGCACCTTTATCAAACGTAAGGCCACTTCATGAAAATCAAAACTCGCTTCGCGCCCAGCCCGACAGGCTATCTGCACGTTGGCGGCGCGCGTACTGCTCTCTATTCCTGGCTTTTTGCACGTAACCACGGCGGTGAGTTTGTGCTGCGTATTGAAGATACCGATCTTGAGCGCTCCACGCCGGAGGCCATTGAAGCCATCATGGATGGTATGAACTGGCTGAGCCTGGAATGGGATGAGGGTCCGTACTTCCAGACCAAGCGTTTTGATCGCTATAACGCCGTCATTGATGAAATGCTGCAGGCGGGCACGGCCTATAAATGCTACTGCTCCAAAGAGCGTCTGGAAGCGCTTCGTGAAGAACAGATGGCGAAAGGTGAAAAGCCGCGCTATGACGGCCGCTGCCGTCATGGCCACGAACATCATACTGACGACGAACCTTGCGTGGTCCGTTTTGCCAACCCGGAAGAGGGTTCTGTTGTTTTTGACGATCAGATCCGCGGTCCGATCGAATTCAGCAACCAGGAGCTGGACGATCTGATCATCCGTCGTACCGACGGTTCCCCGACCTACAACTTCTGCGTAGTTGTTGACGACTGGGATATGGAGATCACCCACGTTATCCGTGGCGAAGACCATATTAACAACACCCCGCGGCAGATTAACATCCTGAAAGCGCTGAATGCGCCGGTGCCGGTTTACGCCCACGTTTCGATGATTAATGGCGATGATGGTAAAAAACTCTCCAAGCGTCACGGAGCGGTCAGCGTTATGCAGTATCGCGACGACGGCTACCTGCCAGAAGCGCTGCTGAACTATCTGGTGCGTCTGGGATGGTCCAGCGGCGATCAGGAGATTTTCTCTCGCGAAGAGATGATTAAACTGTTCAGTCTGGGCGCGGTGAGCAAGTCTGCCAGCGCGTTCAACACGGAAAAGCTGCAGTGGTTGAATCACCACTATATCAATTCACTGGCCCCGGAATATGTGGCAACGCATTTACAGTGGCACATTGAGCAGGAAAATATCGACACCCGTAACGGGCCTCAACTGGCTGAGCTGGTGAAACTGCTGGGTGAGCGCTGCAAAACGCTTAAAGAGATGGCGGCGAGCTGCCGCTATTTCTATGAAGATTTTGCTGAGTTTGATGCCGATGCGGCGAAAAAACATCTGCGTCCTGTTGCCCGTCAGCCGCTGGAAGTGGTGCGCGACAAATTAGCCGCCATTAGTGACTGGACGGCGGAAAATGTCCATCATGCTATTCAGGCAACGGCCGATGAGCTGGAAGTGGGGATGGGAAAAGTGGGGATGCCGCTGCGCGTCGCGGTGACCGGCGCAGGCCAGTCTCCGGCGCTTGATGTAACCGTGCATGCAATTGGTAAGTCACGTAGCGTAGAACGAATCAATAAAGCGCTGGCTTTTATTGCTGAACGGGAAAGTCAATAATCCTGATAGTAATATCGGGAGTTTTAAAACGGTGGGGCAAGCTAACCCCGCCGTTTTTTTTGCCTATTTTTTAGCATCAGCAATCCCTAGCCGGGATAGAAAACCGCTAATCCCTTCGCGGGCAAGAAGATCGCGCAGGTGCAACTGCTCTGCGGGGGTCATCAGGCGCATGGTCTCGACAATCTGGCGCCAGATCGTATCAGCATCATTCACAAAGTATTTGACGACTGGTTCCGCCAGCTGGTTATCAATGGTCAAATGCCGCAGCGCCGGGATATTTGCCAGGAAATCGATTACTGCTTTGTCGATGACAATCAGGCGAGCGCGCCCGCCTTTCACTCCGGGTATGGCTTCCGTCCGCCAATTTTGCTCTCTGGCCCAACGGTTAATGGTTTGCCGGGCGAGGTTAAGGCACTCGGCGAGCTCCGCTGGGGTCATTTTATCTTTAAGTTTCATCATGCTTTCACCGATCGCGGATACCCAGTCGGTTGAGTAGCCCGGTGATCCCTTCACGCAGCAGCAGCGACATAAACAGCTTTTGCTCTCCCGGCGTCATCTCTTTACATAGCGTAAGCAGCAAAGATTCCAGATCGTTATCGGTTGCGGAATAGGGAACGGGGTTTTCGGCTACGCGCTGTGCGCTGCGGATAAACTCGCGAACCTGCTCATTAACATGTACGAGGCGCGCTTTACCGCCCTGCACGCCGGGACGCGGGGAAGTTTGCCACCCCTCTTTGCGTACCCATTTGTTAATCGTTTGCCGGCTGAAGCCAGTCAGATGCGCTATTTCTTCAGGTGTCATTCGTTCCTTGAGCATACTATTTCCTGAGTAAATATGTGGGAATTAGTTGCACATGTTATAGCATCCTTTTAAAGGAAAGCGTGACATGTTTAGCTTCTGGCTGCGATAAGGCTCGCAATGTCAGCCGTTTGCCTGCTTTTTCAGCGATCAAATAGCTGGGATTGATTTTGCCGTTGACACCTGGCGAAGGAATTCATATTATGCCGCCCGTCAACACGACACGCTTTACGTTACGGGGCTATAGCTCAGCTGGGAGAGCGCTTGCATGGCATGCAAGAGGTCAGCGGTTCGATCCCGCTTAGCTCCACCAAAACCTGCACCCATCAGGTTTGGTTCGTAAAGAGGTCCTGTGGGGCTATAGCTCAGCTGGGAGAGCGCTTGCATGGCATGCAAGAGGTCAGCGGTTCGATCCCGCTTAGCTCCACCAAATTCGGAACCCTCGCTACGGCGGGGGTTTTTTGTTTGTCTGACGGACCGAGGAAATGTAAAGCATTCTTTGAATAAGTCAGCAAACCTCTGCGTTAAGTAATTTCAGATTTTTTCACTATTTAAAATCTTGCCTGCCTTTATTAAGCAACATAATATCTGTTGCCTAAATATATTTATTGCAGCTGGAGTTTTAATTAACAATAATGATTGATCATCTTAACATTAAGATCAAAAAAACTCTGCTGGCACTTCTGGTCTGCCTTATCGCAATTCCGCTGTCCCGATTTATTTCCCCACAAACCATTATTGACGGAAATCAAATTTATCTGGCATGGTTACCGCTGAGCTTAATGTATTCCGTGCTTTTTATTTTTGGTCGCTACGCTGTTGCACCATTGATTATCGCGTTTGCGATCACCAATGCCTGGATAATCGATTTGACGCTAGCCCAGGCGCTGATCCTGCTATTCTGCCAGCTCTTCTCGGTTTTTGTCTCCTGCGCTATTATCCGCTTTCAGCTTGGAAGGCGCTGGCGCGCCGGGCTGACGGCAAAACATATGGGCGCGAGGATTTTTTGGGGAGGCTTTTTCGCCCCACTCCTGTTGAAGGTCACGATGTATCTGGCGGGGCGCTTTTTTTCGTTTCCGCTGGCGATCTCAAGCTATTTCGGCAATATGTCAGTTATTTACACCATTATCGATATACAAAGCCTGATTAGCGCCGCATTAATTTTTACGACATTCTTTTATTATCCGTTGCGGATGATTATCAGTCCGCGTTATGCGCGAGCATTCTACCGCAATCTTTGTCACGCGTGGCGGAAGCGCGAGCAGCGGGTATTTACGTTGTATTGGTTTGTGGCCCTGACGGCAATATTACTGGTACTGTGTACGCCTTATGACTCTGTTTTTATTGCCGGTTATTTAGTCCCGCTTATTTTCATTTTATACTTTATTGGTATTAGCCGCCTGGGACATGCGCTGATTCGCATTTCATGGTCCATTTCCGCCTTTTTACTCGTAGCGTATAACGAGAATTTTTTACATGGGGTACAAACTGAATATTCACTATCGTTTGTTCTTTCAGTATTAATTTGTTTCACTATCTGCTTGTTTTATATGGCGGATATCTATGCACGCAGTGAAAGAATGAAGTTCAGATGGCGGGATCAGGCGGAGGAAGATCCGCTAACCGGTTTACCGAATCTACGCGCGCTGGAGAGTCACCTACGGCAAAACCCTGCTGTTGCCATCAGCAGCCTACGTATTCAGAATCTGGATTTTCTGAGCCGCCATTACGGCATGATGATGAGAGTGGAGAGCAAAAGGCAGATTGCCCGCAAACTACAGCCGCTATTGGCTCAGGGAGAACGCATATATCAGCTCCCCGGCAGCGAGCTGTTGCTGGTACTCAATGGCCCGGAGCCAGAGGCGCGTTTAAATCATATTGTTTCCACGCTTAACCATAAAAAGTTTAGCTGGAACAACCAGGCGTTGGATCTGGAATTTGGCGCATCATGGGGCGGCTACAGCGGCATAGAATCTGAGCTTCACCCGATGCTTGGTCAGCTTAGCTGGTTATCGGAGCAGGCCGGGGCAGGGCGGCGCGTATTAGCGCTGGACGCGGCGCAGGAGCAGATATCCGATCAAACGAGCGAACAGGTACGGCTGCTGGCGAAAATTAAACAGGCGCTTAGTGAGCGCGGAGTAGTGTTATACGCTCAGCCGATCCGCAATGCCTGCGGAGAAGGGTACTATGAGATACTTAGTCGTATGCGCTGCGGTAATACCGTCATTACACCCGATAGGTTTATTCCACTGATTGCGCAATTTAACCTGAGCCAGCGTTTTGATATGCAGGTACTGGAAACGCTGTTTAGTTCGCTCAAACACCACCACGGTCGGCATTTCTCCGTTAACCTGCTGCCCTATACGCTGATGCAAAAGGATAGCGCGGCGCAAATCATCGCTCTGTTTAAACGCTATAACCTGTCGGCAGAGGCGATAACGATTGAAGTTACCGAGGAGCAGGTGTTTTCCGATGTTGAGACCAGCATGCATAACATCCAGCTGCTGCGAGATTTCGGCTGTGGCATCGCGATTGATGACTTTGGTACCGGCTACGCTAACTACGAGCGCCTGAAAAGCCTGCAGGCCGATATCCTGAAAATTGACGGCTGCTTCGTGCGTGATATCGAGACCGATCCGCTGGATGCCATTATGGTCAAATCCATTATTGAAATGGCTAAGGTTAAGAAAATGAAGGTGGTGGCGGAATACGTTGAAACGCCTGAGCAGCGGGAAAAGCTTCTTGAGTTAGGTGTTGATTATCTACAGGGGTATCTGATCGGTAAGCCGCTGCCGTTGAGCGAACTGCAGGCATGAAAAAGCCGGGACTTGCCCGGCTTTCGCTAATTACAGAACCAGCGCGGCGATGGATGCAGAGAGCACGCTCACCAGCGTAGAACCGTACACCAGCTTCAGGCCAAAGCGGGAAACTACGTTACCTTGCTCTTCATTCAATCCTTTAATTGCCCCGGCGATAATACCGATAGAGGAGAAGTTAGCGAAGGAGACCAGGAAGATAGAGATGATACCTTCCGCACGCGGAGAGAGCGTGGCGGCAACTTTCTGCAGATCCATCATGGCGACGAATTCATTAGAAACCAGTTTGGTGGCCATAATACTCCCTACCTGCAGCGCTTCACCCGCCGGTACGCCCATTACCCACGCTACCGGATAGAAGATATAGCCGAGGATCCCCTGGAAGGAGATACTATAGCCGAACCAGCCGGTGACGGTGGCGAACAGGGCGTTCAACGCGGAAATCAGCGCGATGAAGCCAATCAGCATGGCGGCAACGATAATCGCCACTTTAAAGCCCGCCAGAATGTATTCACCCAGCATCTCGAAGAAACTTTGGCCTTCATGCAGGTTGGACATCTGCAGATTTTCTTCGCTTTCGTCGACGCGGTACGGGTTAATCAGCGACAGAACGATAAAGGTGCTGAACATGTTCAGTACCAGCGCCGCGACCACATATTTTGGCTGCAGCATGGTCATGTACGCGCCCACGATAGACATGGAGACGGTAGACATCGCGGTCGCCGCCATGGTGTACATGCGGTTGCGGGACATCTTGCCAAGAATATCTTTATAAGCGATGAAGTTTTCAGACTGGCCCAGAATCAGGGAGCTGACAGCGTTAAAGGATTCCAGCTTGCCCATGCCGTTGATTTTGGACAGTACGGTACCGATAGCGCGAATGACGATAGGTAGAATGCGAATATGCTGCAAAATACCGATCAGCGCAGAAATAAAGACGATCGGGCACAAAACTTTCAGGAAGAAGAACGCCAGACCTTTGTCGTTCATGTTGCCGAAGACGAAGTTTGTCCCTTCATTAGCGAAACCGAGGAGTTTTTCAAACATCTCGGAGAAGCCCTTCACAAAACCCAGACCAATGTCAGAGTTCAGGAAGAACCAGGCCAGCAGCACTTCAATGACCAGCAGCTGAATGACATAACGAATACGAATCTGCTTACGGTTGTGGCTGACCAACAGGGCCAGAATGGCCACCACTACGATCGCGAGAATAAAGTGCAGGACGCGGTCCATATTTGCTCCAAACATGAGGCAGGTTAAATTTCTTTGCACATTCTATGTAACAAGCGCAAAGAAAACGAGAGCTGGAACACACTATTGCAAGGATATGTGACTAATGGCAAAAATAGTGATCAACCATGCATTTTTGTTATGTTACGTAAAGGTTTTAAAAGTTGCTCTCTTGTACTATTCTGGTGATTAATTAAAAGCGTTTATCAGTTCCCCGGTTTATCAGTTGCCGACCCGCTATCGTTCCCTCCTATCACAGCAATCATTATCACCATTTCAAATGAACTTGATAATCATTCGCATTTTGATAGCATGAAACATAGCAAAGGCTATATTTCCAGAGGCAGAAAATGACAAACAGTCGCGTTGAGAATAGCAGCGGTCGCGCAGCGCGCAAGATTAAGCTCGCCCTGATGGGGCCGGCGTTCATTGCTGCCATTGGCTATATCGATCCGGGTAACTTCGCCACCAACATCCAGGCCGGCGCCAGTTTTGGCTATCAGCTGCTATGGGTGGTGGTATGGGCTAACCTGATGGCGATGCTGATTCAGGTGATGTCGGCGAAGCTGGGCATTGCCACCGGAAAAAATCTGGCAGAACAAATTCGCGACCACTACCCGCGTCCTGTAGTCTGGTTTTACTGGGTGCAGGCCGAAATCATCGCGATGGCGACCGACCTTGCCGAATTCATTGGCGCGGCTATCGGATTTAAGCTGGTGCTCGGCGTGTCATTGCTACAGGGCGCGGTGCTGACGGGGATTGCGACGTTCCTGATTCTGATGCTGCAGCGTCGCGGTCAAAAGCCGCTGGAAAAAGCGATCGGCGGACTGCTGCTGTTCGTCGCCGCGGCGTATGTCGTAGAGCTTATCTTCTCCCAGCCCGCGCTGGCGCCGTTGGCGAAAGGGATGCTTGTTCCGTCTCTGCCGACTAGCGAGGCGGTATTTCTTGCCGCCGGGGTGCTGGGGGCGACCATCATGCCGCATGTGATCTATCTACATTCATCCCTGACTCAGCACCTGCACGGTGGCACGCGGAAAGAGCGCTATAACGCCACGCGCTGGGATGTGGCGATTGCCATGACGATCGCGGGCTTTGTTAATCTGGCAATGATGGCAACCGCCGCTGCGGCCTTCCACTTCAATGGTCACACCGGCGTTGCCGACCTTGATCAGGCCTATCTGACGCTTGAACCCTTGCTGAGCCACGCGGCAGCCACCATCTTTGGCCTGAGTCTGATTGCGGCGGGTTTATCTTCTACGGTTGTTGGGACCCTGGCGGGGCAGGTGGTGATGCAGGGCTTTATCCGCTTTCATATCCCGCTGTGGTTTCGTCGGGCGATCACCATGCTGCCGTCGTTTATCGTGATTTTAATGGGGCTGGATCCCACGCGTATTCTGGTGATGAGCCAGGTATTGCTGAGTTTCGGTATTGCCCTCGCGCTGGTGCCGCTGCTGATATTCACCAGCGACTCCCGCTTGATGGGCGATCTGGTCAATTCCCGGTGGGTAAAACTGCTGGGGTGGGCGATTGTCGCCGTCGTTGTAGCGCTTAACGGCTGGTTGATTGTTGGGACGATATTCAGTTAAGCGCGATAATGAAAAAGGGAGCCGGATGGCTCCCTTTTATGATGAATATTAATGGTGGCCGTGGCCATGTCCGCGACCGCCGCCTGGTCCACGACCCCAACCGCCGCGTCGGTCATCACGGTCATTCCAGCCTTCACGATAGCCGCGCTCGTAGGCTTTACGTTTATCCCAGCCGCGATGCCAGCCGTTATCGTGACGACGCCAGCGGTTATCGCGCCATTCATAGTGTCGACGCCAATAATCACGGTCGCGCCAGCCGCCACCGTCCCAGTAGTTACCATAATTGTCGCGATCGCCAATTTGTAATTTTATTGATGGCAACAGGGTGATTTCACCAGCATTAGCGACCAATGGCGCTGAAGCCAGAAGCACTGCAGCCAAAATCAGTGACCTGAACATACTCTTCTCCTTCACGATCGGGGCCGTTGTCGGCCTGTTAACCTGATATTACGGGGCAGTAAAGCCCCGTCGTATCGGAGGAACTCCTAAATCGCCAGTGAGAGCACTTTTTGCTAAAGTAACAATGAATTTACACCGCAAGGATCGCGTCGATGGTTGCCCGCTCTTCGGCGCTGAAATGGCGGTTTTCCAGCATGCCAACTGCATCGTCGAGCTGCGAGGTTTTACTGGCGCCAATCAGTGCTGAAGTGACTTTCTCATCGCGCAGCACCCAGGCCAGCGCCATCTGCGAAAGCTTCTGCCCGCGGGATTCGGCCAGCGCGTCCAGTTGGCGAACTTTTTCCAGTTTGCTTTCAGTAAGCTGATCCGGTTGCAGGAACCGGCTGCCGCTGGCGGCGCGGGAGTCAGTCGGTATGCCGTGCAGGTAACGGTTAGTTAACTGGCCGCCCGCCAGCGGTGAAAACGCTATACTTCCCACCCCAGCGGTGTGCAGGAAATCCAGTAATCCCTCTTCGACCCAGCGTTCAAACATCGAATATTTTGGCTGATGAATCAGGCACGGCGTGCCGAGATCGTTAAGGATGTTGACGGCTTGCCGGGCCTGTTCGAGCGGATAGTTGGACAAGCCGACGTACAGCGCCTTGCCCTGGCGGACGATGTGGTCCAGCGCGCGCATGGTTTCCAGCAGCGGCGTTTCGGGGTCAGGGCGGTGGTGGTAGAAAATGTCGACATAGTCCAGGCCCATACGTTTAAGGCTTTGATCGAGGCTGGCGATCAGGTACTTGCGCGATCCCCAGTCGCCATAGGGGCCGTCCCACATGGTGTAACCGGCTTTGCTGGAGATGATCAGCTCATCGCGATAGGGCAAAAAATCCTCTTTCAGAATACGGCCAAAATTGCTCTCCGCCGATCCCGGCGGTGGCCCGTAGTTATTGGCTAAATCGAAATGGGTTATGCCGAGATCGAATGCGTGACGCAGAAGCTGACGGCTGGTTTCCACCCGCGTTTCATCGCCAAAATTATGCCAAAGCCCCAGAGAAATTGCCGGTAGCTTTAGTCCGCTATGACCGCAGCGGCGGTATTCCATCGTTTGATATCGCGTGGCGTTTGCCTGGTAAACCATACTTCCTCCGCAGATAAAACAGGGTTGTGTATACGTTTACACTAAAGAATGTTTGGCACCGAGTATACTCCCTGAACGCGTAAATTTTACTTGCCACCGCATTTGTTGGGTGCAATGTGGACAGCGCAACTGCTTATTCAATACTCAACTTATCTGTATGAGAGGAGAGTAGGGATATGCAACCGACTTACACCATTGGCGATTATCTGCTGGATCGTCTCGTAGACTGCGGTATAGACCGCTTGTTTGGCGTACCTGGTGATTACAATTTACAGTTCCTCGACAGCGTTATTGCGCATCGGAATCTAGGGTGGGTAGGTTGTGCAAACGAGCTAAATGCGGCTTATGCCGCTGATGGCTATGCGCGTATCAAGGGCGCAGGCGCGCTGTTGACTACTTATGGCGTCGGCGAGCTGAGCGCGCTGAACGGCATCGCCGGGAGCTACGCCGAACATGTACCGGTCCTGCATATCGTTGGCGCTCCCTGTACCGGCGCACAGCAGCGCGGCGAGCTGCTGCACCATACGCTTGGCGATGGCGATTTCAGCCACTTTTCGCGTATGAGTGAACAAATTACCTGCTCACAGGCGGTGCTGGCGGCGGGAAATGCCTGCCATGAAATAGACCGGGTTCTGAGCGAAATGCTAACCCACCATCGCCCCGGTTATCTGATGCTGCCGGCCGATGTGGCGAAGGCAAAGACCACCCCGCCTGCTCATCGTTTGCGTATTCAGGGGCTGCCCGCCGATGAGAACCAGCTGGCGGGTTTCCGCGAGCACGCCGAACGGATGCTAAGAAGCAGCCGTCGCGTATCGTTGCTGGCCGATTTTCTCGCCCAGCGCTATGGGCTACAAAACGCGCTTCGAGAGTGGGTGGCGAGGGTCCCCGTTGCTTACGCCACGATGCTCATGGGCAAAGGCCTTTTTGATGAACAGCAGAGCGGTTTTGTCGGGACTTACAGCGGGATAGCCAGCGCGGAGGAAACTCGCGATGCTATCGAAAACGCGGATACCATTATCTGCATCGGTACGCGTTTTACCGACACCATTACTGCCGGCTTCACCCAGCACCTTCCGCTGGAAAAAACGATAGAAATACAGCCCTTTGCCGTCCGGGTTGGCGATCGCTGGTTCAGCCGGGTGCCCATGGAAAAGGCGCTCGCCATTTTAATCGAGCTCTCTGCCAGCCTGGCGGCAGAATGGGTTTCGCCGAATTTTCAGGCGCCCGGCGTGAGCGGCGCGCCAGAGGGGAACCTGACGCAGAAAAATTTCTGGAATACGGTGCAGAAACAGCTTCGCCCTGGAGACATTATCCTTGCCGATCAAGGTACCGCCGCTTTTGGCGCCGCTGCGCTTAAGCTTCCGGTCGACGCGACGCTGATCGTCCAGCCGTTATGGGGATCGATAGGCTTTACCCTTCCAGCGGCCTACGGGGCGCAAATCGCGGCAGCGGAGAGAAGGGTGGTGCTGATTGTGGGCGATGGTGCAGCGCAGTTAACTATTCAGGAACTGGGATCGATGCTCAGAGATAAGCAGCGTCCGCTGATTTTGTTGCTCAACAACGAAGGCTATACGGTCGAGCGCGCCATTCACGGCCCCGAACAACGCTACAACGATATTGCGCTCTGGGACTGGAATCGTCTGCCTGACGCTTTCGCTCCCGACGTCCCTTCCCGCTGCTGGCGAGTGACGCGCACGCAGGAGCTGCAGGAAGCGATGAATAGCAGCGTCGCCTCAGACAGGCTGACGCTGGTGGAGGTGATGCTGCCAAAAATGGATATCCCCGATTTTCTGCGTACGGTCACTCAGGCACTGGAGGAGAGAAACAGCCGCGTTTAATCGTTGGGGCGTTTGGCGATCATCAGCGGTTTCCCGGCAAGTAATAGCCAGGCGGGAAGCATAACGATGCACAGCAGCGGAAGTAACGTGGAATCTGGCACCACGACCGCTGCCATAAACAGGCTCAACCAGCCATCGCGCGTCACCACCAGCGTCAGTCCGAGGATCGCACAGGAAACGGTGATCGCTGCCGGGACGGCATCCACGTGCGCATGAAGCATCAGTCCGAGCGCGACGCCGACGAACACTGCCGGGAAAATCCGCCCGCCGCGAAAACCGCAGGCGGCGGCCAGCACCAGCGCCGCCAGCTTCACCAGAGCAATAAGCATGAAATCGCTGGCGGTCAACGTCTGGCTAAAGGCTAATTGCTGCATTTCTTCAAGGCCTTTGAAAAGGGTGATATGCCCGCCGATGACGCCGAGGATCCCCAATAAAAATCCGCCGATACCGAGGGTTAAGATCGGATTTTTCAGTCGTTGCATCAGCGCGTGTAAACGCGGCAGGCACCAAACGCCAACCATGCCGACCGCAATAGCAATAAGCGTAACGATAGCCCCGCTAAAGATATCGACAAGCCGCCACTGATTGTAGTGCGCGATAGGTAGCGAAAAATTGGGGTGGAAAAAAAGCCCAGTGGTCAAAGAGCCCGCTGCCGCGGCAAGCATTGGTGCGAAGAGCCGGTCCCAAAGCGGGACATCGTTACTGCTGTTCAGCGTTTGCGAAAAGATCAGCGCCGCAGCAACAGGCGTACCGAATAGCGCTCCGATGGTGCCGGAAGAGGCGAGTATCGTCCAGTCGAGCGCGCTGACTCGGGGGAAAAGGCGCGAGCCAAGCGCCACCGTCAGAGCGATATTCATCACCATAATAGGATGTTCCGGCCCCAGGCTAACGCCGCCTGCCAGGCCGATTATCAGCGCCGCGAGCAGGCCGGGCAGCGCGCTGGGGCTCACTGGGGCGCCAATAAGCGACTCGGTGGCCGGATCGGGGCCGGCGTGCCCAGGGCTAAAACGTACGACCAGACCCACGGCAATGCCGGTGCAGGTGAGGATAGCAATCGTCCAGACAGGGCCGCTGGCGTTCATGCCCAGGGCTCCGGGTAGGCTACTCCAGAGAATATTCTGCAACATGGCTGCCGTTTTCATCGCCACAATTAATACCAGGCTGGCAGCAATACCGATCACGATTGCGGGTATCGATAACAACAGCATCGTTCTGGCGCGCGGGTGCAGCATGAAAATATCCTTCTGAAAATTTCGAAGCACTACTTTGCCCGGACGCGTTTAGGGCGTTGGCGCAAATGGTGCTGAAACGATAAAGTAACGAGGTAGCCTGGCGATCGTGCCGCACAATATTTTCATAAATTACAGCCTAACTGTGATGTAGGTCGCTAAACAAAGGGCGCTTATACGTTGGTCGTTGTTGTTAGGTCGTCATGAATTTAGAGTGTGCCAAAGAATCATTTTGACTTTAGCGGAGCCGTAACGGAATGACAAAATTTGCTTTAGTAGGGGACGTTGGCGGAACGAATGCCCGTCTGGCGTTATGCGATCTTGCAAGCGGAGAAATATCCCGAGCCAAGACCTATTCCGGGCTCGATTATCCCAGTCTTGAAGCCGTTGTTCAGGTCTATCTGGAAGAGCATAACGTCAAGGTAGAAGATGGCTGTATTGCCATCGCCTGTCCGATTACCGGCGACTGGGTGGCGATGACCAACCACACTTGGGCATTTTCTATCGCTGAGATGAAGAAGAACCTGGGGTTCTCACATCTGGAAATCATTAACGATTTTACTGCGGTATCGATGGCAATCCCCATGCTGAAAGCTGAACATCTGATTCAGTTTGGTGGCGCGAAGCCGGTGGAAGGCAAGCCGATTGCCGTTTATGGTGCTGGTACCGGGCTGGGCGTCGCTCATCTGGTACACGTTGATAAACGCTGGGTGAGTCTGCCGGGCGAGGGCGGCCATGTGGATTTCGCGCCCAATAGCGAAGAAGAAGGCATTATTCTGGAAGAACTGCGTACCGAGCTGGGGCACGTCTCTGCCGAACGCGTATTATCTGGACCTGGGTTAGTCAATCTTTATCGTGCGATCGTTAAGTCTGATGGGCGTCTGCCGGAAAACCTGCAGCCTAAGGATGTCACCGAACGCGCGTTGGCTTATACCTGCATCGATTGCCGTCGCGCCCTGTCGCTGTTTTGCGTCATTATGGGGCGATTTGGCGGTAACCTGGCGCTAACGCTCGGCACCTTTGGCGGCGTGTATATTGCTGGCGGCATTGTTCCGCGCTTCCTCGAATTCTTTAAAGCTTCCGGCTTTCGCGGCGGTTTTGAAGATAAAGGCCGGTTTAAAGCCTTCGTCCAGGATATTCCGGTGTATCTGATCGTTCACGACAATCCGGGACTGCTGGGCTCCGGCGCGCACCTGCGTCAGACGCTCGGGCAGGTTCTGTAAGCTCTGTCTCTCTTACCCGAATAAAATCATTATTCGGGTAAATCCTCTACAGATGCATGAGCTGACGAAACTCTTTCACCTTGCTGCGGCTCACCGGAACCTGAAACTCAAGATCGCGAAGCCGCAGAATATAGGTGTTGTTGAACCAGGGTTCGATTTCGCGAATTTTGTTCAGGTTGACGCAGTACGAGCGGTGGCAGCGGAAAAAGTGCGCCGGCGGCAGCTTGTTGCAGAACTCCGTGATATTCATTGGCATCACGAACGACTCCTTCCGCGTATAAACAAATGTCATCTTTTCATGCGCTTCCGCGTAGTAAATATCGTGGATGCTGGTGACAATAATGCGCTCATCTTTAATCAGATTAATCGTGTCGTTTTCCCGGGTTGGATTGGGCGCTGCCCCGGTAGCGATGCTAGACTGCTGCTGTTGCAGCCAGGCGCTGTTGAGCTTTTGCAGCATGTTGATAATGCGTGATTCCTGGTAGGGTTTAAGGATGTAATCGAACGCCTCCAGCTCAAAGGCTTCCACCGCATGCTCCTTCCACGCGGTAATAAAAACGATAAAGGGCTTGTGCGCGAACTGGCTGATGTTTTGCGCCAGCAGTACGCCATCCAGCGACGGGATGTTGATATCGAGAAAAATAGCGTCGACTTTGTTGTGCTGTAAAAACTTCAGCACATCGAGTCCGTCGTCAAAGGTACCGACAATCTCTATTTCGCTATGGGTATTAATCAACCAGGTGAGCTCTTGCTGCGCGAGGAACTCATCTTCCACAATGATGACTTTCATTTTATCTCCGCTCATGACAGCAGCGACTCCGTAGCCACCTGGGGCGCGTAGTGGGTTGGCACATAGAAAGCGATTTCGGTCCCCGGCGTCAGGCGTCGGATATGCAGGCCTTCTCCGTACAGTAGCTTGACCCGATGATGAACGTTGAGTAAACCGATTTTATTTCCCGGCATTTCGTCAGCCTCTACCCTCGCTACCACCGCCGGGTCGATACCGTTCCCCGTATCGCGAACGCTAATCCGTACTCGATTCCCGCACTCATTAATGCCGATGGTCACCACGCCTTTCCCTTTGCAGGGCTGAGTTCCGTGGACGATGGCATTCTCCACCAGCGGCTGAATAAGCAGACTGGGGATCATAAAGCTGACTTCATCATCAATATCATAAATCACCGTCAGCTTGTCGCCGAAGCGGGCCTGTTCAATCGCGATATAATCCTTGATTTGATACAGCTCCCTTTTGATATCTATTTGTTCATCATCTTTTAATTCAATGTTGTAGCGTAAATAGCGCGACAAATTAAAAATTAACTGGCGCGCGGTGTCTGGATTCATGCGAATCGACGACGAAATGGCGTTCAGGGCATTAAATAAGAAATGGGGATTAATTTTACTCTGCAGCGCGCGCAGTTCAGCTTTATTGGCCATTTCACGCAGCTGTTCAGCGCGGGAGACCTCCAGCTGCGTGGAGATGATTTGCGACAGGCCAATCGCCATTTCCTGCAATGAAGAGGTGATGCGGTGCGCGTGGCAGTAATAGATTTTTAGCGTACCGGTGACGACGCCTTTTTCCCATAGCGGAATGACCAGCATGGAGTGTATTTCCGGCGTCCGGTGAGCTTCATCATTGTTTTTAATAATGATTTTTCCATAGCGGATCGCCTGTTGCGTCGTTGGGCTAATAAAGTCGTCGTTGTTGCGGTAGTTGATTTCACCAACCCCGACGTAGGCCATGACGTGCTGGGTATTGGTAATGGCGACGGCATCGGCATTAATGTCGCGGCGGATAATATCGCAGACCTGACGCAGGGACTCGCTGTTGACGTGGCGAAACAGCGGTAGCGTTTTGTTGGCGATGTCGAGCGCCAGTTTTGCCTGGCGGGCGGCGCTGGCTTCCTTTTCGCCCTCAACACTCTGCACCAGTAAAACGATAAAGCCGATACATACGCTGCCGAGGATCATCGGAATACCGATTTTTGACACGATATCGATCCCCAGCGCCAACGAAGGCGCCCATACGACCACGAGGATCATGGTTAACGTTTCGCATAGCATGCCGGCGAGGATCCCCGCTTTCCAGCGCTGCGCTTTAGGCACTTTACGACTGATAAAACCGGAGAGCAGACCGGCGACGATGCTGGTAATAAAACAGGGGACGGCGGTGACGCCATCAATATCGATCAGGTAGCGATGTACCCCGGCGATCGCGCCGACAATCGCCCCAACCCAGGGGCCGAACAGGATCCCGCCGGACATGACCGCGATAATACGCACGTTGACCAACGATCCTTCGACCGGTACGCCTGACCAGGTACTGAACAGGGCAAAGAGGGAGAAGATCGCGGTAACGGCCAGCAGCTCTTTTGGCGTATGCGCGGATTTATGTAGAAGTTCACGAAACAGGCGCAGACGAATGAGGAAAAAGAGGCAAATCAGCATTAATGCCGCACGGTCAAAAACCGCCAGCAGCATAGTAAATATTTCGTGCATGTGTGCGCCGTGTTAATCGCGAGAAAGCAACATGATAGAAAACCTCGCGGCAGAAGGCCAGCTGAAGGCATGAATAGGGAAAAGTCTTACAAATAAAAGGGGATTAATGATAAAGACCTGAGATTCAATAGCGTCTACTGATGAAAAACGATTCAGGTTAAATTATAGATATCAATATGTTAATTTTAATGAGCCAGGCGAGATGGGGAAAGAACGTTGCTGCCCTATTTTGCTGAACTGATGCCCGTTTTTACCGCCAGAAATTTTTTTTGCCTTTCCCCTCGACAGCGGGAATTTTTTCGGGTTATTTTCTAAACGTGCTGCACATGCAGCAGCGTCGCTCGGACGGTCCGGGCGCTAACGTTAATCCGAGGAATCTATGGCTGAATTCAGTCCTGAACGCCGTTTTACGCGTATCGATCGTCTCCCCCCGTACGTTTTTAATATCACTGCTGAGCTGAAAATGGCTGCGCGACGCCGCGGCGAAGATATTATTGATTTCAGCATGGGTAACCCCGATGGCGCGACCCCGCCGCATATCGTTGAGAAGCTATGCACCGTTGCCCAGCGTCCCGATACGCACGGCTATTCCACCTCTCGCGGTATTCCGCGTCTGCGCCGGGCGATTTCTCGTTGGTATCAAGAGCGCTATAACGTTGAGATCGATCCGGAATCAGAAGCGATAGTAACCATTGGTTCAAAAGAGGGACTGGCGCATCTGATGCTGGCGACGCTTGACCATGGCGATACCGTACTGGTGCCGAATCCCAGCTATCCTATTCACATTTATGGGGCGGTAATCGCCGGAGCCCAGGTGCGTTCAGTACCTCTCGTTGAAGGCGTGGATTTTTTCAATGAGCTCGAGCGCGCCATTCGCGAGAGTTACCCGAAGCCGAAAATGATGATCCTCGGTTTCCCTTCCAACCCGACCGCGCAGTGCGTCGAACTGGAGTTCTTTGAGAAAGTCGTGGCGTTGGCGAAGCGTTATGACGTACTGGTTGTGCACGATTTGGCCTACGCCGATATTGTTTATGATGGCTGGAAAGCGCCCTCTATTATGCAGGTTCCCGGCGCGCGCGATGTTGCCGTCGAATTCTTTACGCTATCGAAAAGCTACAATATGGCGGGCTGGCGTATCGGCTTTATGGTTGGCAACAAAACGTTGGTTAATGCGCTGGCGCGTATTAAAAGCTACCACGACTACGGCACCTTCACCCCTCTACAGGTTGCGGCTATTGCGGCGCTTGAAGGCGATCAGCAGTGCGTTCGTGACATTGCCGAGCAGTATAAGCGCCGTCGCGATGTGCTGGTGAAAGGACTGCATGAGGCCGGATGGATGGTGGAATGTCCGAAGGCGTCAATGTATGTATGGGCGAAGATCCCTGAACAGTATGCGGCGATGGGCTCACTGGAGTTCGCTAAAAAGCTGCTGCAGGATGCTAAAGTCTGCGTTTCGCCGGGCATTGGCTTCGGGGACTACGGCGATACGCACGTACGCTTCGCTTTAATTGAAAACCGCGATCGTATCCGCCAGGCGGTGCGCGGCATTAAATCCATGTTTCGTGCAGACGGGCTGCTGCCCGCCTCGACGAAGTTAACCAGCGAAAGCAACGAATAAAAAAAGGAGCCGAGAGGCTCCTTTTTTAACACCGTTACAGCTAGATCATCAGGGCGAAAGTACCGGCCCAAACGATGACCATAAAAGAAATGCCCATTAAAAAATATTTCACGACTCATCACTCCGCGATCTCGGCGAGACGCCTTAAATGAATTTGCTCTTCATTCTCTGTTCAACTATCGCTCACAAAAATTCTCTTTTTCCGATGGCGATAGCTGTAAATTCTGAGCTCAAACGGCTCCAGATGGCGCTAATGTACGCCTAAAAAATGAGGGAAACAAGATCCATTTTTTTATTAATTTTTAGTTACTTACGAGTGTCGTGATTCGGCGACACATTAATTTCATTCGGTATTAAATTTTTTCCGGCGACGGTCGTCAGCGATAATTTTGTCTACCGATATAGTCGTTTGATTTTGGGCTTTTTTCTTCTGGAAAGCGGGGCGGGACAAACGCCCCGCGCGGTGAAAAACGGGTTTAGCGAATGGCTGAATGCGAACGCTGCCACTCTTGCGGATAGCGCGAGGGGGCAAAACGCAGCGTGATGACCATCAAGGCTAAGATACAAACGGCGTGCAGCATCCAGTCGAGCTGGTAGTTGCCGCTTAAACTTCGCAACAGCCCTGATAACCACGGAGAAAGTCCTGCAACAATAAAGCCCACTCCTTGCATAAAAGCCACCAGTCGGCCAGCAATGGCAGGGTGACTGGCGTGATCGAGCGCCAGTACCAGGCACAGCGGAAACGCGCCGCCTAAGCCAATACCGCAGCTGATAGCCCAGACAAAGGGTATCTGCTGCGGTAGCCAGATAAAGCCGCAGAAGCCGATGAGCTGTAATGACAACGCCGCCATCAGCAGCTTACGTCGATCTTCCTGTCTGGCCAGAATGGGCAGCAGAAGCGCTCCACCAGTCTGGCCGACGGTCATCAACGCCAGCAGGGTGCCGCTGAACTGCGCGCTGTATCCCGACTGCATATAGTATGGGGGCAGCCAGGCTATCAGGCTGGCATAACCGCCGTTAATCAAACCAAAATAGAGGCTGAGCGCCCATGCCCGACGATGGCGAAAAAGAGTCTCCGGGAGCCCTGATGGCGGCTGAGCGGGTAATGTACGGCTTAGCGGCCACCAGCAGAGGAGCGCGGCGGCGGCGGGTAAGGCCCACCACGCAAGCGCGTGATACCAGATAGCGCTATGCTGCGCCAACCACGGTGTGAATGCGGCCCCCAGGCCGCCGCCACCCATCAGCGCCGCTGACCAGAGTCCCATCACCTGCGGCGTCCGACGATGAAAAAGACGCTTTATCACCGCGGGAATGAGCGCCTGAATCACACCAATGCCGATGCCGCCAAGGAGCGCGCTGCTGATGAGTAGCATGCTCTGCGGCGCCAGCTCACGAAGCAAAGCCCCGGCGATTATCGTTAACAGGCCGAGAGCGATACTTTGCCGCTCGCTAAATTGAGCATTAATCCAGCCGCCGGCGAGCGCCAGCAGACCCATGGCCATTACCGGCAGCGCGGTGAGCAGGGAAGCGAGCGTGAAGCTCATTCCGCTCACCTGTAGGAGCTGCGGTAGGAGAGGGCCAACAGAGGTCAGCAGCGGACGCATATTTATACCAATAAGCACCAGCACCAGCAGCATGGCGCTATTGCGCTGCGTCAGATGCATCGCTGAGCCGCCGCAGTGAGTTTCGTGCTGTGGTAAGAATGGAGGCAACTCATGCCAATCTCCTGTGGCGTTTGGTCAAGAAGCGCGAACAGAGTACGTAACTTATTTCATAAGTTAAAAGACTTAATTATGATTGAGTTCATTTGAATTGCTTATGGATGAATTCATGTTGCTGCGCCACCTCAATTACTTCATTGCCGTCGCTGAACAAGGCGGTTTTACGCGAGCGGCAGCCATGTTGCACGTTTCGCAACCGGCTTTGTCGCAACAGATTCGACAACTGGAAGAAACTCTGGGCGTACAGCTTTTTGATCGCAGCGGGCGCAATACCCGCCTGACGGATTCAGGTAAGGTGTGGTTAATTTACGCGCGTCGGGTTTTACAGGGGTTGGCTGAAGGGCAGCGTGCGCTAAATGACGTTGAAGATCTGCAGCGTGGCACGCTACGTGTCGCGATGATGCCGACCTTTACCACGTATTTTATGGGGCCGCTAGCGGCTGCCTTTTATCAGCGTTACCCGAATATTACGCTGGATATACAAGAGTTAGCGCAGGATCGGATGGAGACCCTTCTGCTAAATGACGAACTGGATGTCGGTATTGCTTTTGAAGGCAGCAATTCGCGGGATATTGTATCTCAGCCGTTGTTCTCGGAAACCCTGGCGCTGGTGGTAGGACGCTATCATCCCCTGGCGGCGGCTCGCTGCATAGAGCTGACCGCGCTCAATGATGAGTCGCTGATTCTACTGAGTAGCGCTTTCGCCACCCGTGAACAAATCGATCGCTACTGCCGCCAGCGTGAGATTCAACCGAAAGTACAGATGGAGGCAAACTCGATTAGCGCAGTGCTGGCCGTTGTTGAACGCACGTCGCTGGCAACCCTACTTCCGGCTGCCATTGTTCTGGGGCACGATGATTTAACCGCGATTGAACTCGCCCCATCGTTGCTGGAAAGAACCGCGTGTTTGCTACAGCGCAAGGGGGCCTGGCAAAGCGCCGCAGCCCGCCAATTTAGGCTAATGGCGCATCAGGCTGCAACAGAACTGAGCGCTGGGCTTTCAGAACTCGAATAAGAGATATTTAACGTTACGTTGATGTGCTGTTTATAAAGTAATTCATAAACATGAAGCACCTTCATATAGGATAGTGTTATTATGAGGTGAATTCACATATGAATTCATATTGAAGTGCGTTTAACATATTGAGAATAAATTATGCGCCACCGTCCCCATGGCGCTAAAATGTTTCATCCTGAAATCATTATATTAAATACTTGTCATTTGAACGTGTATTCTGATGCCGGAAGATTAATGCTGCCGTAGCTTGAAACCACACCTTCAGACCTGAGTTTATCCATGGCAATATTAAAAATTTTATTTTTCCTGTTTTCCGTGGCGTTAAGAATGTTATCGCCAAAATGTGGATTGGATTGAATTATATGATTGATAAATTCGATGAGTAATTTATTTTGCATGATACTTGAGGAGGGGGCCATATCTTGATCGTCAGGCACGTTTAAGGTTTTTTCAGCAAGTTCGAGAGGGCGACTGCTGATGGTATGTTCGTAAATTTTCTCAATCGCCTGACACGTGATATACAGCTTATTGAGCGTGATGGTTGGCCTCTCATCCTTATCAGGTATGAAGTGGCAAAAGAGGACATTTGTTGCAGGGGATATAATGCTAATCCTCTGCTCAGTAATGGTGCCATCGGCCGTTTCCAGTACCTCGGTTAAATTTCTGGTGTCGCAGTACCATAAGCCAGAGACGGAAACCCGGAGCTTCAGCTGGGTAACAGGCATGCCATATTGCGCTTCCTGTTTTGGTTCACTGTCATTGAACTTGAAAATTTTGTTTATTTTTGAATGCCGTGACCAGGATCTTTCGCTAATGCTCAATTCATCAATATTTGGTGCATTGAGAAAATAGAGATTGTTGCCGCCCTGGTCATGCTGGAACGCGCCCTTTAGTGTACCGTTGGTTCTACCCAATTTTGTGCAAAGGGTTATAGCACCAATATCATGCCAATGAAGCAAATCTTCTATTTCACAATTCAACAATTTTTTAGCGCGAGAGATTGAACAATATTCCAGAGGAGGAAGATTGTTTAGTTTCCATATGTTTCTTTCTTTTCTTTCCATGATCGCTATTATCTTATGAAAAATAGGTTGGTTGGGATATCTAAAGTTGACCTCTATCGGCATTGCGATGATTTCTATTCACACTGAATATTTATCAGAACCGATAGCGTATATCAATTATTGCGTCTGAGTATCAATGTTGAATCTGGTCAGGGTACTATCTTTCACGCATCTTATCAGCTTCCCTGTAATAATTAAACGTATCGCTAGTAAAAAAATTATAATTGCTTGCTATTACTATAGGAAATTAATTGTTCTTTATTATTTTGTTTTTGAATTAAATTCATGGTTGTTATGTGAGGTTTTTGATAATACATGCGACTGATGCTTAATTACTAAACGAGCTATCTTGAATGCGGAACATCTTATTAAACGTTTCTGTTAGCCGATGCGATGGCTGGTATCACGTAATCATCTGTTTTAGCTCGGGCTCGTAGGCTAAAAATCCTGCTATCAAAGCAGGCTGAATGTCTTCTGCAGGAATTAAATTGCGGTATTGCCGGTGATCATACCAATGAAAATACGGTGGGTATACCCACCGTACTGTTTTTATTTTTTCACTGCACTTTTGGCAGCACTTTTTGCGTTATCGCAGGCAGCCTGGTTTTTTGCACAAGCGTCTTTGGCTGCTTTTGCTTCTTTCTGCGCATCGGCTTTTGCCGTTGACTTTGCCTGGGCGCACTGCGTTGGGTTGTCCTGGCAGGCTGATTTAGCCTTTGAAACGACCTGACCGTTTGCCGCGCTCGCAGCGCCACAAGCCATAAGTGCACAGATGCCCAACGCCATTGCGATTTTTTTCATCATATCTATCCAAATAATCAAATCAGGGAGGGCAAAAGGCTGTCCGCAAGTCCTGCATAGAACCCTATTCATGTTGCAGACATCCTGCCCCGTGAAGTCGCGGATCGCTGAGAGGGTAACTTCTCATCCGCCATAAACCGCCGGACGCGCTGCTTTTAAGCAGCGCTGATGCTGAAACAATCGCGGTTCAGCGCATCCGGCAGCGCGAAGAATACGTGACGCTAAAGATTTATCTACTGGGATTGTTTTGCGAATCGTAACGGCAGGAAACAATAAACAATGATAACTACTGTGAATGATAGGGTTTTATTTATCTTTTTGATTTTAATGGAATAAAATTTAAAGATGGGACCTGTTGCGCGGGATGATTCTGAAGAAGGCTACGGTAACAAAATATTCACCCTCCCCGGTAAGCAGTGTTGATGTCATCCAGACTGCTAATTCAGTCATGCTGTAGGCCGCTTCATCATCGGGGTAAAAAGGAGGGCGACTTATCCGATCGGAGCCGTAAGATAGATTAAGTTTATTCACTGACAGCACGGATAGTTCAGAGCATCAGTGTGTCAAAAGCATACGTTGGGCTTATGCAAGGGCACTCGTCATAAACGGGGTGTACAAATGGCGGGAGTGCGGAAATGGAGCGTATATGAAGATAAGAGAAGTGCTGATGGCTATTGCTGTGCTGTATCCGTTAGCGGGGTACTCAGCCAGTTTTGATTGTCAGAAAGCGATGCAGGCGGATGAGAAGGCTATCTGTGCTGACCGGAGCCTGAACGATATGGATGTTGCGATGGCAACGAAGTATCAGTTCCTGCGGGGGCTTTTTCCAATGGGGACGCGCGGTAGGATGATGGATGCACAAGAAGCATGGCTCCATAGCCGGCAGAAGTGTGGTAGCGATATCAGCTGTTTGACAAAATTATATGAAGGCCGATTACAGCAACTTGATGAGATCTATGCCGGGATTGATAAACCTCTGTGATTCAGATGATTCGATCTTAACGTTTTTTCTGCGGTAGTGATACTCAAGGGATTTTGCGAACTGAGCCGAACGACTCAAAAGTGTCCCTGCAGGAATCGAATAATGCTTTAACTTGTTGATTATAAATATATTAATTTATTAATAAATGTTTGGTACCATCATTGATACCATCAATTCAAAAGCACGAACAAATCTGCATGGTTAGCAGATCTGTTCGTGTGGTCATCTAACCCGCTATAAATCGTATCCCCCCTGGTCGCTGAAGTTACTGCGGGAACGGGCTGCCAGTTTTCGCTGTTTTGCTTCAATACGTCTCATCACTTCATCTGCCACATCTGACGGGCTTTGCCCTGGTTGCTGGTGAATATGGATTTCAACTGTCCCTATCGACGCAGGCAGGGCTTGCGTGACTATAGCGGGCTTTTGTTGCTGACTCTTATATGCGGAGACAGGCAGGCTGTATGGGTGGAGTGGTTTAGCCCCTGTCTCCGGTGCCAGCCCTCCCAGAGTCAGCCAGGTGGCAGCGGCAATGGCTGCTGTTCGTCTCCTGCTCGTTATGTATGCGGGCCCGTTAACGATCTCGGGTCCATTCTCACCAGCAATGCCAAACTGCCCGCGCGGAATATATCCGCCGCTGTCATACATCCCGGCAAAAAATCCACCCACACCTTTTGCCTGTGGGGTTCCCGGTGATTTGTCGCCACCGGTCATCCAGTCCGGCAGATAGCTTTTCACCGATGCCAGCTTGCTCTTGAGCGTCTCCCACTTCTCATTGATACCGCTCAGGATGCCGTCAATGATTGCGCCTCCCACCGCTTTAAACTTCGCGGGCAGCGCGGCAACATCACTCAGTATTTCAGTCCATTTCTGACTGATGGTCTGCTTAATAACCGCCCATGCACCAGTCACTCCCGATGAGATAGCATCCCACATCGCTTTAAATTTTGGCCCCAGTGTTTCCCAGTTCTGCCAGATATAAATGGCTCCCATAGCGATCAAGCCAATAACCGCCAATATTGGGTTAGCAAACATCAGCCTGCCCAGCCACAGGATAGCCTGGCCTGCTGCGCCAATAACTTTTGTGACCAGACCAAACACAGAAGCAAATTTAAGCTGGAGGATGCCTGCACTTACCCGCACTACGGCCATCGGTCCCAGAATAGATGCCAGCGCCAGTGACACCACGCCCGCAGCTGTCGCAGCAACCGCGAATACTGCAGCGACTGTAAACATTGCAGCAGTCAGCCGCGGGTGCCGTTTAACCAACCCATCCAGCCCGGAAGCCAGATTCCCCAGCCAGTCAGATAGCGTTTTAAGCACTGGCGAGACAGTTTCCCCAATGCTTGCCATCGCATTAGTAAAAGACCCCGTTGCCGCCTCCCATTTGTTGCCCAGGGTATTAAGAGACGCATCGACGCGCTCGCGCAGAGTCGCCTGGTTCTCCAGTTTGGCGACGGTTTCACGGTAGCCCTCGATGCCTTTTGACATCATGGTATTCATCGCTTTTAGCACCTCGTTATCGTTACCAAACAGGGCTTTCTGCGTTGCAAGTTTTGTTTCATCATTTAATTTTTCAAGCTTTTCTAACTGCGCGTACATCTTTTCCAGGCCGCCAAATCCGCCTTTCCCGTCGGAAAAATCAAACCTGATACCTTTTCCTTTCAGCCCGTCGTTTACGCTCTTAATATTTTTGGCATCCAGCGTGGCCTGAAAAATTTTACGATAGGCATTACCCGCTGACTCTCCGGCCATCCCCGCCTGATCGGCCATGACGAGAAGTGGACTAAATGTTTTCGCAGCATCCAGGCCCTTCTGCTTGATAATGTCCATAGCGCTGCTGATATTTGCAAAACCCTGCAGCATATTTCCCGGATCAACCCCCGCGTAATAACCCCGCTGGATCACGTCCATCAGGCTCATCATGTCTTTTTCGGTGGTCTGCGTGGCGTCCTGCAGTTTCGCGGCAAACTCTGCCGCATCCGTCGGGGCCATCTGCAGCTGCACGCCGAGATACGCCGCCGACTCACCCAGCCCTCCCAGGATGACCTGCGCAGACATACCCTGGCGGCGTAACATGGTCATCATGTTTTGAAAGTCTGCCGTGGTGCCGGGCAGCCGGTCCCCCAGGGCGATTGCCAGCTTGTTTAGCTTCTCAAACTCCGGCGCAACCTTTCCGCCAGGCCCCATCATCGAGCCTGCCAGCTGGTTAGCGGCGTTTTCTGATTCCGAGTAGGCGCGAATGGGTGCCATCAGCGTTGCCCCCGTTGCCACACCTGCAGCCACCATTCCTGCGCCGTTCCCGGCAAGGCTATTGCGCACATCGCGCATCTTATCGGCTTTTGCCCTGATCGCATTCAGCTTGCGCTGGCGCTCGCCAACGTCACGCAAGCGCCGCTCCTGCTCTGCCAGCTGTTTGTTATAGCGATCCGTTTCACGGGTAATGCGTGCCGTTTCACGGGCACCGCCTCCCGCAGAGATGCCGAGGCGGTACAGTTCCGCCCTGGCTGCCGCCATCTGCCGCGTTTCCTGCTCCTGCTTTTGCTCCAGCCTCGACACGGCCCGCCATTGCGTTTCAAGCGCCGCTGTCTGCTTTTTGGTGGGGGATTCGAGGGCTGACATTTCGCGGGTCATCATCTGCGCACGCAGCCGCGCCTGGTCCAGTTCGGTACTGGTCCGGCTCAGGCTCCGGGACAGCTGATCGAAGGATTTTAACTGACCTCCCGCATCGTTGAGCCGTTTAAGCTGCTCGCGGGTCTGCCGGACAGCAGAGGCCAGTTCCTTAGATCCAGCCTGTGCCACTTTTAAAGGCCGGGTGAGTTTATCAACCGCATTTAACACGACCTGCAGACGCAGGTTTTTATCACTCATCACTGACTCCGTTTCTCAGGATAGCTTTGTGTCGCCATTCCAGCACCTCGGTCAACGGCATAACGTCAGTAACGGACGGCGACCAGTGAAAAATGGTGGCGATATCCGCCACCAAATCATCAACCATCAGGCCGGTTGGAAAGCTGATGTTGCCGACTTCGGTAGCAAAAAAAGAACCACCTCCAGCGACATGGAAGCCAGGTCTGCCGGGTCCAGCTCTGCCATTTCCTGCGGAGTCAGTTCCGGGCTGGAAATACGGGGGATAATCGTCATCATCGAGGCCACATCCATTTCCATTACGGCCTGCAGTCGGAGTCCCCGCAGCGCACCAGACTGAGGTTTACGCAGCACGACTTCCCGGATCGAAGTTGCGCCACGCTGCACAGGTGTATCCAGAATGACAATGGATTCCGTTTTTTCAGTAAGAAGTTCACTCATGATATTTACTCTCTGGTTGTCAATGTCCTGACAGTGTGCCCGGACTCACACAACCCGGCGAGGCGCTGTGATTGTTAGATGCGCCATACAACCCTCTTGCCAGCGGTTGCGCCGGCATTGTGCTGGCGTTCTGTCTTTTCCCCCTCAGCGCGCGCAGCCCCGCCCGCCTGCCCGCTTCACTTAACAGAATGGTTTTCATGCACCTCGTAAATCGTCTCAGGAGCCGCCATACAAGGGCTTTCGCGTCAAAAATGCTGCATGAGACTCATGCGTTTTCATGCAGCATAGACATGCACTCATGCGTTCTCAGGCCAGCCAGGAAAAAGGTATAAAAAATCCCGGTACTGGACCGGGATTGCGTGGGCGTTCTTTCTAATCAGACAGGGATTTGCTGGCGGTTTGACAGTTTTGATGCAGAGCCATAACGATTGAGCGTTTTCTTTTGTTTTTCATGGTTTTCCGGTTCATCTGATTCCTGTTCATTGCGCCGGGGTTTCATAATTATCGTATCCACACTTTCCAGTGCAGTAAATGTGCAGGAACATTCGAGATTCTGGCACTGATACCATGAGCGTTTAACCGATGGTGCTTCATAGGCTGAGGTTCTGGCGTGTGCCGTAGTGCCGCATTCGGGACATTTAAGCGCCATCAGATACTCTCCATATCACGGTTACGTTTCTGCTGTTTTTCACGTTCATGACGGATCTTCATTTTATGAAGGGCCGCCGGTGACGGGGTTTTGCTTAAATCGATACAAGCCGAATAATCCGGCGCAACACCCGCCAGTTTAAACACAGGGTCCTGTTCCGGCATCGCAGTGTTAGCAAGAGCCGGCTTGGTGATATGTTTGTGAATAAAGTCTTTCAGCAGTGTGTCCGGGTCATTAACTGAATGTACCACACCGACAACTGCGCTGGCTTCGCGGCCCATTGTAGATTTGAGCAGGCTCAATGTCTGGATGAGAGCCTTACCATGCGATTGCATAAAATCTTCCCAGATTTGTTTTGCGCGAATACCCACAAGTGCCTCGTGCGCGTGGATATACTTTCCGGCTAATTCCGCAGTCTCCTGTGGCAAAAGTGCATTTTCGCTCTCCTGAGCCGCCAGCAGCTCATCAAAATCCTCAAGCGTTTCTCGTCCCAGCGCAATTTCCGTGCGCAGTTTTTTCATTTCCTTTGAGACTACGCCCTGACTTTCACGAAACAGCGTGCGCCACTCATCATTCAGTGCGTTCGTCGTGGCTTCCATTTCAGCACGGCGCTGGCGGATAGTTGCAATATTATCCGCTGCCGCTTTCTGCCGACGACGTGCTTCAAGCCATGCGCTTCTGGCTGTGTTCAGGGTTTCCATTGCCTGCTGCGTTACAGCCGGAAAAGTGGAAAGGTTGTTATTCTCTGCGGTGTTGTTCATGACTTCTCCTGCCGGGTTGGTTCGTTACGTCAATTGTGTCGTGACTGACACAAGCGCACTATCGGCGCTCAGTGTGTGGTGGCTGGCACAACGGGCGTTTGCGGTTATTCAGACGCGGCCATGACAGCCAGCCAGATAAAAATGCCTCTGTTTCAGCCTGCTTTATGTCCCGGATGCGGTGAAACAGGTGGAACAGGTGTTACACCATTGTTTTGTAAAACATTTATATGCACATCACAGGTGGAACATCGCAGGTAACAAGGTGGAACAGCGGATCGGCTGGTGTTCCACCTGTTCCACCTCACTATTTCAGAAGGTGAAACAGGTTTAGCCCTTGTAAAATACGGGTGTTCCACCTGTTTCACCTGTTACCCTTAATAAATAAGACTCACGCAAAGCCTTAACCCGGCACCTCGCTGTTGAAGACATAGAGCCTGCGGGGATTCATCTCTGGCGGGCGAATGGTTGTCTGCAGCTTGCCATCGGTGGAGGGCAGCAGGTATCCACGATCCGCGCACAGACGCGCCACCTTGCGCGGGTCAAATCCCCGGCAGATTTCTTTCCAGCCGGACGGCATGACGTAGAACGTGGTGACGGCCTCCGTGCCCTGCGCGGTACTGCCTTTCTCCACCCTGCGCCAGCCCACCATATTGCCGGGGCGGTTACGTTCGTCGTGCCAGTCAGCAAAGCGGCTGTACTGATTCGCGGTAAAGAAGCTGCGTACCTGCTCCAGTGCGGCAATATCTTCCTGATTGGCGGTGTGCCCGCGATCTTTCAGCCATGCGTTCAGGCAGACGCGGGTTGCCCGCAGCGCTTCACCCTCAGGCCAGCCGGTGATACCCAGCCGGGTTGCCAGCTCGCCCGCCATCGCCACCAGTGCAAAGCGGTTCACAGCCCGGCCTACCTGATTACCCGCCTCTTTCGGGGTCAGGGCGGCTGTATATTCCTTCATCAGTGACTTTGCCTGTGCCGTCAGCCCGTTAAGGTCAGCGGTCAGGGCTTTCAGCCACTCCCTGAACGGCGAACCGTAGTAGCTGGACGTGGCCCACTCCAGATGTTCCGCCAGAGCCTTGCCGCTGTCGAAGCCGTGCAGCTCCTCAAATACGCCAAATTTCCCGGAATCGCTGGGGATCTGGATCATCCTGACTTCCATCCCGGCAAAGGTACGCTCACCGGCTTTTGCCGCATGTTCAGTCAGTGACAGCTCGCCGGTTGAAAAGAACAGCAGCCGCCACTGCTTACGGGTGCGCAGCTCACCGTCCGTACCGGCACGGCCCTTGCCCTGACCATTTGCCAGCATGTAGGCGATATTGCCTGCCTCGCGTCCGTCCACCTCCCGGATCTCATCAAGCATCATGGCGGCATCGTTGCGGCGGCTGGCGCATCCCTCCAGCGCGTTGCCGGTTGCCCGCCACGTCTGCCAGTAATCAGGCCCGCCACAGACAGAGGTTGCCGCTTTCATGGTGGTGGTCTTACCGTCCGTCGATTCCCCCTTGAGGTGGTAGCCGCCGCCGTCCATACCAACCAGCCGTAACAGGGGGGCAGCAAAGGCCAGACTGACGGCAAACGCCACGCGGGAGTTGCCGGTGCAGTAACGGGAAACGTGCTCCCGCCATTCCTCCGTTGTACCTGACACACGGAAATCGCGCCCCTGCACGGAAGTTGTCTGGAGAATGACACCCTCTGCACCTTCACCGCTGACCTCATCCTGCAGGACGTAAACCTGACCATGCCAGCCCGTGCGGCTGACGCAGGTCACGCGGCGTTCCGGTTTACACAGCGAGATATATTCCATCAGGCGCGCGCGGGCCTCACCGGTGGTGCTGATATAGGACAGCCCGTTAACCAGCAGTACCCGGCGCAGTTCCTCACCGCTCCCACTGAGCATTTCCATCGGCATCGCCCAGCGGCGGCGCTCTCCCCATGTATCTTCCCACTCCAGCAGTCGCCCGAAATTACCGCCATCGGCATCGCAGGTGATTGCCGTCACGCGCAACGGGTTGCATATTTTGACGTTCTGGATCTCCGTCTCACCGTTGCGCTGTACCTGTTTTTCATACCAGAGATATTCCTGGGTAAGACGGAACCCGTGCGGCAGCTGCGTGCGGCCTTCTCCGCACAGTACAAGACCGTTACGAAAGGCTTCACGGGCACGGGTAATACCGTGCTCACGGTGGAAGTCATTCCAGTCAGCTTTAATTTCTCCCGGTGGCAGCGTCACCCAGCCACCGACTGATTTTGCCGCCCGTTCAGCAAAGGATCTGCCGGGATTCTCGCCCCCGTCCTGAAAATCGTTATCACCGGCGATGATAATTTTTACCTCAGGCCAGCGTGCCCGCAGCGCCTGTGCGACGTTGGGCAGGTTGCCCGCAGATATGGCGGCCACTACGCATCCGGCGGTGAGCTGGCTTACCGTCAGCGCCGTGGCGTAACCTTCGGTAATCACCACCTGTACCGGCGGTTCAGACGGTAACGGGCTGAGCGCCACAAACGCGCCTTTCATCGTGCTGCCGGGCAGTATGCTTTTTTCACCCGTCGGGGCGATAAGCTGTGCACCGGTCACGGCTCCGGCGTTCGTCGTGAGCGGTAACAGCAGGGAACCGGCAGGGAAATCCTTACCGCTGATATGCTGCACGCTCCCGGTCAGGGAGGCCGGGTATCCGGCGAACCCTTTTCCGGTCAGATAGGGGCTTTCTCCCGTGTGACTCTCTTTCATCAGGGCCGCCACGGTAAGGCTCATATCGCGTTTAGGGGCTTTTTGCCTGGCGGGCTTAACGGGCAGTTCCTGCACATCCGGCACATTAAGCACCTGCGCCACCTCCTGCGCTGCCTTTCTGACGCCGTAACCGGTTATGAGCTTAACCAGATCCAGACCATCACCATTGCCGCACTGGCTGCAAATCCACGTCCCGCGCCCGTCGAGGTCATCGAGGCGGAAGCGATCCTTGCCCCCACATTTCGGGCAGGGACCGTGCCTGCCGTTTTCAGGTACATCAATACGCAGCATCTGCAGAATGACGGGCCATTTCCCCCGCGCTGCGGCTGAAATCTGCGTAACCGTCTGTGTTGTCATACTTCCCCCTGATAAAGCGATACACCCGAGCTGCAGAAGTCATCAAATGCCGCCGGAAGTGTGCGGTACAGCTCCGCCATCACTTCACAGCCGCGCACGGTCAGTACCGGCGGCGCGGTCAGCAATGATGGCTCCAGCATGTCAGTCAGCAGCGCCAGTGCAGCCGCTGCTCCCTGTGCTTCGCCATATTCGTTAATCAGTGCACACTCGATATGCAGGGCAATGGCCATTTCAATACGTTCAACCGTCAGGCTGTGCGGACCATAGTGATCGCAGCCGGTTTCGGTCAGCGCTTTCTGGCGCCAGGCCGATGCAATAGCCCGCCGGTAAAGCGCAGTGGTCATTTCTGCCGGAAAAATAGAAACCTGCGGCTGGTTCATTGGGTGCCTCCTTCAATCAGTTCGCAACTGTGCGCAATATCCGTCAAATCTGCCCGCAGGTACTCCATCAGCGCGGCGATGCCTGGCGCACATCCTGCATCCAGCGTTCCGCCCTGCGAGGGGTATTCAGAAAAGAGAAGCTGCAACATGTCGCAGGCCTTTCTGGCGCGGGCCAGCTTTCCGAAACCGTCCTCTGACAACCCATACGCAAAAGCACCGCTATTGTGTTTTTCAGGCAAAGCGTGGCCCTGAGCACCTTTGTGCCCGTTTGAAATATTCATCGTGGATTACTCCGTTTTCAGCGGTGTTTTGTCAGAGAAACTTTGAATAGTGACTGTCGTCAGGTTCAGCAGAACGCCGTATGCTGCGCTCCCGCCAGCGGGTAAATACCACCGACGGATGCAGCGTCAGCGAGCCAGAGCCGCTACCCCCCGCGGGAGCTGGCGAAGGTTTAAAGAGCGGGGCATTAAACAGGCGCGTATACCGCTGCTCAAACCATGCCAGAGGGCAGGAAGAAAGCTTATTGTCGCTGTCATGACGAATCAGCACTTCACAGCTGAATTCAGGGTTAACCAGCGCCACGGAGGGCGAGGCTTCAGTTAATCTGATAATCGTGACAGTCCAGCCACGCTCATGCTGCCAGCGTTCGCCGGGTTGCGGATAATTACGCATGTTCACCTCCGCAGGGAATGCGACCGGCAAAACTCAGCACGTAGTCCGGGGCAAGTCTGCGCCGCGCTGAGCGCTCGTTATCTGCGGTTATCCTTAACATCACAGGGCGGGCATTGCGTTGACTGCGGTTGATCGCCGCGAATAACCAGGTACACTTCTGTTTAGCCATCTTCGTTGCCTCATATAGCGGATTGGTCAGATGCCCGATTTGTGTTCCAGCACAGTTCGGGCATTGTTTTTTTGTAGCTTTGATGTTTATAATGGTAATTACCATGTAGGTTAATATAGGGTTTGGTCATCACCATGTCAACACCAAAAGAAAAACGTTCTCCGCCTTTCCAGATGCGCCTTACAGATGAATTCCGCCAACAGCTTGAGGAAGAAATGCGCAAAGATGGAGATTCAGCTCTTGCATCCTGGATCAAGCGAATTTTGCGCAAAGAGCTACTAAATCGCGGCATCGATCCAAAGAATTGATGTATGTATGGGGGAGATACTTTTCTCCCCCATTTAGTAAGGACCGCCATCACAATACGCCTGCTGAACCAGCTGATTGAGCTTTAACCCACTGTCTAATTTCTTGTGCATCGTAAACAGATACCCGTTTTGAAATACGTGTAGATTTGGGAAATTCAGGATTGTTTTTTTCCCAGCGCCAGAGAGTAACCGTGCTTATTTGCAAAAATTCAGCAGTAGCTCGTGGGCGGGCATGTCCGGTGGTAGGATAAGTTTTTAATGTCATGAAATTACCTGCCGTGTTGTGTAATGAACACGGCAGATACTATGGGGCTATCAAAAGGCTGTGAAGGTAGTGTAATCAACTCTACCTGTAGATTGTTTCAGTCTACCCCTTTTTTTTTAATCCCGCATGATTAACCGCTAATCGTAATTTTCTTAAAATTTCTTGTTCATTAGTAATAAATATAGGAGGTAACTCTCCTAAATGTTTAATTATGGAGTTAGTCCATTTTTCAGGACTTATCTCTTTTCTTTCACCACGACATTCGCTTGGGTATTTTGCCAATATATATATTGCTGCATTTAATAACCCCTCCCTATTTTTTGCATGATGTTCAGCAGTATTATTTACTCGCTTGAGGACTTTAGGTTCAGATGAAATTCTTTTCGTAAGTAAATTCGGCATAGGAATTCCAGTTTTTACTGATTTCCATATTAATTCTAAATCTCTTCGCATGATAAGAAGATCTTCAAATGGAATATCAATGTCCTTATTTCCTTCATATGTGGCCGTTGCCATTAAAACATTATCTCGTATTTTTATCGGTTTAAGTCTGAATTCATAATCTGGATCTATAGCTAATCCATTTTTTATGTCACTTATCATATCATCGGCGTACCAAATACCACAGGCAAATCCTATAATTTGAAATCCATTTTCAAAATGTTCAAAGGAGTCATCTTTAAGATCATACCATATAGTCGATAACTCCATCTCTAGTGATTGATTAGTTAATACGGGATGAATTAAATCAGTTTCAAGTGTCTGATTGTTATTGAGGAAGTTGACATTAAATCTAACTGCAAGTCCATCCGACTTGAATGCAATATTAAAAGTACCTATTTCGTATAGGTGTAATAAATCTTCAATCTCGCATTCTAATAGTCTGGAAGCGCGTTCAAATGAACAATATTCTAATGGTGGTATTTTTTTATCAATCCATAGATTTCCTAAGAATATAGTTTCATGCTCTGTTGAATGCTGCATTATGACCTCTGTTTTAAATTATAAGAGTATTTAATTGATAATGTTAATATCTGATAAGTCATAAGGAGCATGAAATTCGTCCTTATTTAGTTCCAGATAATTAGACCACCATTGCATCATTCTGCGGCGTTCTTGCATGTGCTGCGCAAGATGGACATATGCTGCCCGCACTTCATTTCTTTCCTGATGGCTCATTTGCCGCTCAACCGCATCACGTGACCAAAGTCCTGATTCAGTCAGAGCAGAACAGGCCATTGCCCGGAAGCCATGCAGGCATACATCAGCCTGAGTATCGTAACCCATCGTTCGCAGTGCCTTATTTACTGTGTTCTCACTCATTGGCTTGTAAGGATTGCTGTCACCAGGGAATATAAGCAAATATTCACCACTGATCTTTTGGATATCTTCCAGTAGCTTAATAGCCTGGGTGGAAAGCGGGACGTAATGTACCGCGCCCATCTTGGCACCACGATCTGAGTATTTTACCCCATCGATCTTTTCCCGCTGCCCTGGTATTGTCCAAAGACCGTTTTCAATGTCGATCTCTTCCCACCTGGCATGGCGCAGTTCGCTGGAACGCACGAACGTGTGTAAGGAAAAGAGAACCGCCAGTCGGGTTAATGGTCTGCCGGTGTAATTTACCGCTCTTGTCATCAGCTCAGGTAAACGTTCGAGCGGTAGGGCAGGGCGATGCCGTACTTTGGGATTGGTAATCGCGCCTTTCAGATCATGGGCTGGATTGTAATCGACGATCCCACGTTGGACGGCATAACGAAAGATACTTCCCATAGTGGTTTTAACACGTCCTGTGGTCGCACCAATGCCCTGATTGGTCATATCAATCAACATTGGAAGAAGGTCACGGGTTTTGAGCGTATCAATGGGCTTTGAACCTATAGCCGGTAACAGATGGTTTTCCATTTCCCGTAGAATTTTGGCGCGGGTAATTTCTTTCCATTCAGGATGTCCCACCGTTCCACTGTGCCACTCTCTGGCTACTTTCTCGAATGTGGGGGAAGTTGGTTCGTCCTTTTCTGACCTTTTTGCTTCGCGCGGATCACGGCCATCAGCCAGTAGTTGTCTGGCTTCGTCACGACGCTTTCGCGCTGTTGCAAGCGGAACATCTGGGTAAACCCCTAATGCTAACGTAGCTTGTTTACCATTAAAGCGGTAATTCATTCTCCACGCCTTGGTTCCATTCTTTTTAACTAACAGATAAAGGCTTCCACCATCTGTAAGTTTGTAGTCAGCATCCTTAGGCTTGGCGTTCTCAATTTTTTTAGGTGATAGTTCGTTTAAAGCCATGTGCAGTAGGCCTCTTATAGAATGGTGATGGTATCGGGATATCGAACCGACGAATACCATCAAAGATACCATCAGAGGGATGTAATGTCATGAAGTGATATGAAATGAAAATTTGACCTGAATGGTGCTAAATTGCTGGGTTTCAGAGGTTTTGTGTAATGACTTGAAATGGTGTGAAAGAACTTCAGATTGTCCCCTGCAGGAATCGAACCTGCAACTAGCCCTTAGGAGGGGCTCGTTATATCCATTTAACTAAGGGGACAAAGCGCCGGGATTATAGCGTTATTTTCGGCGCACGTTAAGCTTGCGCGGGCCAACTGCTTAATCTATAGCCACTTAGCGCTTTTTTGCCTCTTCGGCTGCACGAGCCTTCTTCTCGTGACTCATGTCATTGCGGATCTGCGCATGGCTTAATAAAGCGAAAATAAAGGTCCCGCCACATATGTTGCCGGCAAGTGTTGGCAGAGCAAAAGGCCAGATAAATTCCTGCCACGGCAGCGTTCCGTTAAATACCAGGTAGAAAATCTCGACGCTGCCAACCACAATATGCGTGGTGTCCGCCAGGGCGATAAGCCAGGTCATCAGAATGATGACGACAATCTTTGCGGAACCTGCGGCAGGGAACATCCACACCATTGTTGCGACCAGCCAGCCGGAAATAATCGCATTGGCAAACATCTCCAGCGGGGGATTTTGCATCACCTTCAGGCTAATTTTGAGAAAAGCCTCGCGAGTGGGCTCATCAAAAACAGGCATCACATCAAACGCCCATGCTGCGATCGCAGTCCCGATCAGGTTACCGGCCAGCACGACTCCCCATAGACGCAGCAGCAGGCCAATATTGCCGAGCGTGGGCTTGTGCATAATCGGCAGGACGGCGGTGACGGTGTTCTCGGTAAACAGCTGTTGGCGAGCGAGGATGACGATTACAAAACCAAAGGTGTAGCCGAGATTTTCCAGCAAAAAACCGCCGGGAAGTTCGCTAAGATGAACATGGAAGATACCTTTGGCGACCAGCGAAGCCCCCATTGAAAGCCCGGCGGCAATCGCTGACCAGAGTAGCGCCATAGCATCGCGCTCAAGCTCTTTCTCACCCTCCTGACGAATCACTTCATGGGTGGCCATTGCTTGTGAAGGCAGCCGTTCTTCATCAACCTCAATTTCTTCACCATTCTGTTTTTCATCACTTTCTACCTCAACATCTTCACTATCATGGTGAGTTTGCGGCTTCATCACTTTTCCTCAACGACGGGTCTTTATTATAATCGTAGAGCGGTTTCGGCTGTTTGGGTCGGATAAGCTCCTAAATTCTTCGCAATGACAAGATTAGCAATACGGAAATTGCAAAATGTGTATAGAATCGGGACATCAACAATGATGCTAAAAAAGGCTATGCTGAAAGCAGGCACATGCTTACGGGCGATATCTTAATGGAGGCAGCTGTCCCCCGATAACCCCCAGCGATAGCTAAATTTAACAGGGAGACACCTATGAATTTTCGCCTGTCGGCGCTTGCGCTTGGCGCCACATTGCTGGTGGGGTGCGCCAGTTCTAATTCTGGCGATCAACCACAGGGGCGTTCAGATCCGCTTGAAGGCTTTAACCGTACCATGTTCAACTTCAACTTTAATGTTGTCGATCCCTATGTTCTTCGCCCGGTCGCGGTGGCGTGGCGTGATTATGTTCCGCAGCCTGCGCGTAATGGTCTGAGTAATTTTACCAGCAACCTTGAAGAGCCAGCGGTAATGGTGAACTCCTTCCTGAAAGGCGATCCCTATAAAGGAATGGTGCACTTTACGCGTTTCTTCTTGAACACCATCCTTGGGATGGGGGGCCTGGTTGATGTGGCCGGGATGGCGAATCCGAAACTGCAGCGCGTTGAGCCTGCACGCTTCGGTAGCACGCTGGGTCACTATGGCGTCGGCTATGGTCCATATGTGCAACTGCCTTTCTACGGCAGCTTCACCCTGCGTGATGAAGGGGGGGATATGGCTGATGACTTGTATCCGGTTCTTTCCTGGCTGACATGGCCGATGTCTATTGGTAAATGGATGGTTGAGGGCGTTGAAACACGCGCGCAGCTGCTGGATTCAGACGGCTTGCTTCGTCAGTCCTCCGATCCGTATATCTTAATGCGTGAAGCCTACTTCCAGCGTCACGACTTTATCGCCAACGGCGGTAAACTTTCTCCGAATGAGAACCCCAACGCGCAGGCGATTGAAGGCGATCTTAAAGATATCGATTCACAGTAACCGACGGGTTGAAAGTAAAAAGGGTGAACATGATGTTCACCCTTTTTTGTTGCTGCTGAGGATCAGAAACGGTAGTTGAAGTTCGCGCCGTACAGCCAGGCTTTACCTTCTGATTTAAAGGTATACGGCCCTTCTGTAAATTCAACGTGCTGACCGTGCATATAAGACACACCGACGTCGACTGAGGCATCTTTATTAAAGGCGTAAGTCGTACCGGCGCTGAGCCACAGGCGATCCTGGTCCGGAATAGAGATAGAGCGATTGGAAGCCGGGACCGGGCTATCATCAAAGGCGATACCGGTACGGAAGGTCCAGTTATCGTCATAATAATAGGTGGTACCCAGCGCGATACGATAGGAATCTTTAAAACCTTCGTCTTTATAGAACAGCGTTTCGCCACCGCTGGTTTTGGTTGCTTTCAGCTCCTGGAACTGGCTCCAGCTGGTGTATGCCAGGCTGTAGTGTACGGCCCATTTTGGCGCCACGCGGTTATACCCTGAAATTTCCCACATTTCTGGCAGATTCAACGTTAGAGAACCGCCAATCGTGGAGCCGCCGGTGCCGTACGGCAGGCCCAGGCCCAGAGCAGAGTTGATGGGGTTGAGGGAAGACGGCAGGCTGCTCTTATAATCCCCATCAAAATCAACTTTAATTTCAGAGCGATAGGTCAAACCGTAGCGGTTGTTTTTATCGACTTCATATAAAATACCGGCATTCCAGCCAAAGCCCCATTCATCACCCTTCAGGCGAGCAATTTGGGTGTCGCGGCTGATACCGCCGGCCTGTTGACCAATTGCCGCCGCCTGAGCCGGGGAGAGTTTGCCTGCTTTCACCATTCCCGGTAGCTGAGCGCCGATGATTTCCGGTAAATCGCCCGCATAGCGCTCTAATTTCGCCCGCGCGTAGACGGCGTCAAAACCCAAACCAAAACTCCAGTGGTCGTTGAGGCGATATGCGCCGCTCAGGTTCAGGTTGAGCGTTTCGAGATCGGTCGTACCGCCCATCGAGCCTGCGGCAAAATCGTTGTTGAACTCGGTGGCTAAACCATAGTTCGACGTAAGGGAAGCTCCCCAACCGAACTGGTCGTTAATCGGCGCCACGAAGTGCAGATTCGGCACCCATGCGGTTGGCGCGATATTGTCCTGGCTGGCGTCATTACCGATAACTGAACTGCCGGTGACGTTGACATCAGGATCGACGAAAATGGCGCCGCCCGAGAAGGTTGGGCGGTCGAACATCATGATTAACGCCGGGTTACGGCTGGCGTTGCCCGCATCATCAGCAATAGCGCCTTCACCTGAATAGGCGCGACCAAGGCCCGATGAAGAGAATTCGTTTAGCTGGAAGCCTGCTGACCAGGCCTGGGTTGAAACCATTGCTACAGCCACTGCAAGGGCAGATTGGGTAAGGCGGGTTTTCTGGCTCATGCCCATAACCTCATAGAGTTATTTTTTATTTAAACAATGTTACATGCTGTAACAGGAGCGCGAAGTGTAGGGTCTGCTTTACGACAGAGAAATCAGACCAGTGCGCTGAGTATAGGTCTGACCAGATGATATGTTGCAAGTTTGTTTATAAGTTTTTTCAATTGTGATCTAAGAAACGCGATCCAGTTGGCAATTTTGCCGAGGCAGCTGATACCCAAAGTGGGCGGTTTTTGTTTTGGATCATTTTTAAGTGTGATTTCGGTCACTTATCCCGTTTGTCGCCATTAACGACTGGAGGCTGGCATGCCCCGGGCGTAAAATAAGCACATTGTTTGTCTGGCACTTTGAGTGCATATACAGAGGAAATCTACGATGAGTAAATGCAGTGCTGATGAAACCCCGGTTTGCTGCTGTATGGATGTTGGCACCATTATGGACAACACCGATTGCACCGCATCCTATAGCCGCGTGTTTGCGAACCGTGCCGAAGCAGAAGAAACGCTCGCCGCATTAAGCGAAAGAGCGCGTAACGTTGAATCTGAGCCGTGCAAAATCACCCCGAACTTTACAGACGTTAATGGCGGCGTGAAGCTGGATATCGATTTCGTGTTCAGCTGTGAAGCTGAAACTCTGATTTTCCAGCTCGGCCTACGCTAATCCTTCCCCCGGACGCCCCTCATGTCAGGGGCGTTACCTTTTCTAATCAATGTGTTTTGGCTCCCACTTTTTCGCTTCCCCGATTGGCTTAATGTAAAATATTAGTTAAAACTGTTATCAGGTCAGACCACTTTGTTTTATCGGTTAACAGGGGAGCGTTATGAGTCAGGCATTACCGCTAGTCACCCGCCAGGGCGATCGTATCGCGATAGTCAGCGGTCTACGTACTCCGTTTGCCCGACAGGCGACGGCTTTCCACGGCGTGCCGGCCGTTGATTTAGGTAAACTGGTGGTCGGCGAAATGCTGGCTCGCAGTACTATCCCCGCGGACATAATAGAGCAGCTGGTATTTGGTCAGGTGGTGCAAATGCCGGAAGCGCCGAATATCGCCCGGGAAATTGTACTGGGGACCGGCATGAGTGTGCATACTGACGCCTATAGTGTCAGCCGCGCCTGCGCGACCAGCTTTCAGGCGGTGGCCAACGTCGCGGAAAGCCTGATGGCAGGCACTATTAGCGCGGGTATCGCCGGCGGGGCCGACTCCTCTTCCGTATTACCCATTGGCGTCAGCAAAAAACTTGCCCGAACGCTGGTTGACGCCAATAAAGCCCGTACCCTGGGGCAGCGCCTTAAGCTATTTTCCCGTCTGCGTTTTCGCGACCTTCTGCCCGTACCGCCAGCCGTTGCCGAATACTCAACCGGGCTGCGAATGGGGGATACCGCCGAACAAATGGCGAAAACCTGGGGTATCACTCGCGAACGGCAGGATGCGCTGGCGCTTCGTTCGCACCAGCTTGCCGCCAAAGCCTGGGAGGAAGGGAAGCTATCGGCAGAAGTGATGACGGCATACACGCCGCCGTTCCGTGAGCCGCTGGAGCAGGACAATAATATTCGTAAAAATTCAACCCTGGCGGATTACCAAAAGTTACGCCCGGCTTTCGATCGTCAACACGGTAGCGTGACCGCCGCTAACAGTACGCCGCTAACCGATGGGGCGGCGGCGGTGATCCTGATGACCGAGTCCCGGGCGAAAGAGCTGGGTCTTGTCCCGCTGGGCTATCTGCGAAGCTACGCTTTCACCGCGATTGATGTTCGCCAGGATATGCTTCTGGGCCCGGCCTGGTCGACGCCGCTGGCGCTGGAAAGAGCGGGGCTGACGCTGGCTGATTTGACCTTAATAGACATGCACGAAGCTTTTGCCGCGCAAACGCTGGCCAACCTGCACTGTATGGCCAGCGATCGCTTTGCCCGCGAAGTGCTTGGCCGCTCTCAGGCTATCGGGGAAGTGGACGAGAGTAAATTTAACGTGCTGGGCGGCTCGATTGCCTACGGTCATCCGTTTGCCGCCACCGGCGCGCGGATGATCACCCAAACGCTGCATGAGCTGCGGCGTCGCGGCGGAGGTTTTGGGCTGGTCACCGCCTGCGCGGCGGGGGGATTGGGTTCAGCGATGGTTCTGGAGGCTGAATAATGGAAACCGTATCGGCATTTACGCTTGAGGTTCGCCCGGACAATATCGCCGTCATCACCATTGACGCGCCCGGCGAAAAAATGAATACCCTGAAAGCTGAGTTCGCCAGCGAGGTACGGGGGATCATCCGTCAGATCCGTGACAACAAGGAACTGCGCGGCGCGGTGTTTATCTCGGCAAAACCGGATAATTTTATCGCCGGGGCGGATATCAATATGATTGCCCGCTGCCATTCCGCGCAGGAGGCGGAGGCGCTTGCCCGTCAGGGTCAGCAAATCATGGCCGAGATCCACGGGCTGCCGATTCCGGTGATTGCCGCTATCCACGGCGCATGCCTGGGCGGCGGGCTTGAGCTGGCGCTGGCCTGCCACGGGCGGGTATGCAGCGATGACGATAAAACCCGGCTTGGCCTCCCGGAAGTACAGCTGGGGCTGCTGCCCGGCTCCGGAGGAACTCAGCGTCTACCGCGATTAATTGGCGTCAGCGGCGCGCTGGAGATGATCCTCACCGGTAAGCAGCTTCGCCCGCGACAGGCCCTGAAGGCGGGGTTGGTCGATGAGGTGGTGCCGCAGACTATCCTGCTGCGAACCGCGGTTGAACTGGCGCTCAAGGGCCGCCCGGCAAGCCGCGCTGTTCCGGCGCGTGAACGTATTCTCGCAGGCCCGCTTGGCCGCAGCCTGCTGTTTCGTCTGGTGGCGAAAAAGACGCATCACAAAACCCAGGGGAACTACCCGGCTACAGAGCGCATTTTGCAGGTGATGGAAACCGGACTGGCGCAGGGCTGCAGCAGCGGATACGCCGAGGAGGCCCGCGCTTTTGGCGAGCTGGCGATGACGCCGCAATCGCAGGCGCTACGGTCGATTTTTTTCGCCAGCACCGATCTGAAAAAAGATCGCGGCGCGGATGCTGAACCCGTCGCGCTGCGCAGCGTGGGTATTCTGGGCGGAGGACTCATGGGGGGCGGTATCGCTTACGTCACCGCCTGCAAAGGCGGATTACCGGTACGCATTAAGGACATCCAGCCGCGTGGGATAAATCACGCGCTGAAGTATAGCTGGGATCTGCTCGATAAACAGGTGCGCCGCCGCTATCTGCGCGCCAGCGAGCGCGATCGCCAGATGGGGTTAATATCCGGTTCGCTGGATTACCAGGGATTCGCACATCGCGATGTGGTGATTGAAGCGGTGTTTGAAGATCTTGCGCTCAAGCAAAAAATGGTCAGCGAAGTTGAACAGCATTGTCGTCCGGAGACGATCTTTGCTTCTAACACGTCGTCTTTACCGATCGGCGAGATCGCGGCGCATGCAAGCAGGCCGCAGCGGGTCATCGGGCTTCATTTCTTTAGCCCGGTAGACAAAATGCCGCTGGTGGAGGTGATTCCACATAGTGGTACGGATCGGCAGACAATTGCGACGGCGGTTAAGCTGGCTAAACTGCAGGGTAAAACGCCGATTGTCGTCGCCGATAAAGCGGGCTTTTATGTTAACCGCATTCTGGCCCCCTACATCAATGAAGCCATGCGCCTGTTGATGGAAGGCGAGCCGATAGAGCATATTGATAACGCTTTGGTTAAATTCGGTTTTCCGGTTGGCCCGATTCAGCTCCTTGATGAAGTGGGGATCGATACCGGCACCAAAATTATCCCAGTGCTGGAGGCCGCATGGGGAGAACGTTTTAGCCCGCCTGCAAACATCATTAGCTCGATTCTGAATGACGATCGCAAAGGGAGAAAAAATAACCGGGGTTTCTATCTTTATGCGGCAAAAGGGCGTAAAAGCAAAAAACGGCCCGATCCTGCGATCTACGCTTTACTGGGTATTTCCTCTCCACAGGCGCGCTTGTCCGCGCAGCAGGTGGCGGAACGTTGCGTGATGATGATGCTTAACGAAGCGGCGCGCTGCTTCGATGAGCGAGTGGTTCGCAGCGCCCGCGATGGCGACATCGGCGCCGTGTTTGGCATTGGTTTTCCGCCGTTTCTTGGCGGCCCGTTCCGCTATATGGATACCCTGGGAGCGGGGGAGGTGGCGGCGATACTGCAGCGCCTGGCCGCTCAATACGGCCCGCGTTTTACACCATGTGACACTTTGTTACACATGGCCGAGCAGGGGGCGACCTTTTGGCCCGCTGAGGAACGTACGACCTAAGTTGTGGTCAAAGAAGGTAAATCCGGCAATGAACGGCGCTGAGCTTTGGCGATTTTGTAAGCAATAGTTGACTATACTTACGCCATTGAGGTAAAAAACAGCGTTTCATTCGTTGAATGGATCAGGCACAATGCCCGGCCACCGGGTCACCTGCGTATCGTCTACGTGGGTAAGACCGCGGTGCTTCTGGTTAACAAAAGCGGTGCAATATGCAAGTTTTTATCATGCGTCACGGCGACGCTGCCCTCGATGCAGCCAGTGACTCGGTTCGTCCATTAACCGTCTGCGGTTGCGATGAGTCTCGTCAGATGGCTACCTGGCTGAAAGGTCAAAAAGTGGATATTGAGCGGGTTCTTGTGAGTCCCTACCTGCGTGCTGAACAGACGCTGGAAATTGTTGGGGAGTGCATGAATCTGCCAAAAGATGTCGACGTGATGCCGGAACTCACGCCGTGCGGCGACGTTGGCATGGTTAGCGCTTATTTGCAGGCGCTGGCAAATGAAGGTGTGGCGACGGCGCTGGTCGTGTCTCACCTCCCTCTGGTGGGGTATCTTGTCTCAGAGCTGTGCCCGGGGGAAACTCCCCCGATGTTCACCACTTCGGCGATTGCCTGCGTCACGCTTGATTCCAGCGGCAAAGGCGAGTTCAACTGGCAAATGAGCCCCTGCAATTTGAAGATGGCTAAGGCTATCTGATTCCCTCCGGGGCTGACGTTTACGGAAGCTCCGGCGGTTGCCACTCTTCAACTTCAATCAGTACCAGCAGTGCGGCGTCTCCGCCGTACTCTTTTGGTGCCTGATGAAACGCCATAATATGTGGGTGCTGAGCCAGCCACAGCGGCGTTTGCTGTTTGAGAATATGCTTCCCATGCCCGTGCATTACGCAGGCGCAGAATACGTGCTCGCGACGGCAGGCGGCAATCAAGGCTCCCAGTTCCTGCTTGGCCTGCTGCTGGGTTAAACCGTGCAGGTCGAGAAACAGCTCCGGCGAATAATCACCCCGACGCAGCTTTTTCAGCTCAAAATGGCTGACGTCTGAGCGCACATATTTAACCGACCCTTCGGTATTCAGTAGTGGCTGAAACTCATCGGAAAAATAGTGGCTGTTATCCGCTTGCTCCTGGAGCAGCCGCTTGGGCGGTACTTCAGCGATTTTTTTACGCTGCGGGCGATGAACGATGGTGTCTTGCTTAATCTGACGCGTGCCGGTCATCAACTGCCGGAACAATGCCTGATCCTCCTCGCTTAGCGATGTTTTCTTTTTCATTACCTGATCTCATTTTTTCTTTGTCGGTAGTTTACCCGACTCGCCACGCATCCAGGCAAGGAAAACCTATTTTTCCCCCTCCGCCTGACGTAAGAATGCTGATTTATCCCCGTCTTCGTGGCAAACTAGCCGCCGAATTTATAGCAGAGCGTGCCCTGGGGGATAGCGTGGATAAAATTTTTGTTGATGAAGCCGTTAATGAGCTTCATACCATTCAGGACATGCTGCGTTGGGCGGTAAGCCGCTTTAGCGCCGCAAATATCTGGTACGGACACGGCACCGATAACCCGTGGGATGAAGCCGTACAACTGGTGATGCCGTCACTGTATTTGCCGCTTGATATTCCGGAAGATATGCGTACGGCGCGTCTGACTTCAAGCGAAAAACATCGCATCGTTGAGCGCGTCATTCGCCGTATTAACGAGCGCATTCCGGTCGCTTATCTGACCAATAAAGCCTGGTTCTGCGGCCATGAGTTTTACGTTGATGAGCGCGTGCTGGTGCCGCGTTCGCCGATTGGCGAACTCATTAACAACCATTTTTCCGGCCTGATTGACCACTATCCGCAGCACATCCTCGATATGTGCACCGGCAGCGGTTGTATCGCTATCGCCTGCGCATACGCTTTCCCGGAAGCGGAAGTCGATGCGGTGGATATTTCTCCTGACGCGCTGGCCGTGACCGAGCAGAACGTGGAAGATCACGGCTTAATTCATAACGTGACGCCGATTCGCTCCGATCTATTCCGCGATCTGCCGAAGGTACAATACGATCTGATCGTGACCAATCCGCCGTACGTCGATGAAGAAGATATGTCCGACCTGCCGGGCGAATATCGCCATGAACCGGTTCTGGGACTGGCCTCCGGTAGCGATGGCCTGAAATTGACCCGCCGGATCCTGGCCTGCGCGCCGGATTATCTCAGCGATGACGGTATCCTGATTTGTGAAGTCGGTAACAGCATGGTACATCTGATGGAGCAATATCCTGACGTGCCGTTTACCTGGCTGGAGTTTGAAAATGGCGGCGATGGCGTCTTTATGCTGACTAAACCGCAGCTGATTGCCGCGCGCGCGCATTTCGGTATTTATAAAGACTAAAACAACACGCAAACATAACGACAAAAACGGAGCCGTGATGGCAGGAAACACAATTGGACAACTCTTTCGCGTCACGACGTTCGGCGAGTCGCATGGCCTGGCGCTGGGCTGCATTGTTGACGGCGTGCCGCCAGGCATCCCGCTAACCGAAGCCGATCTCCAGCACGATCTCGATCGCCGTCGTCCGGGAACCTCGCGCTATACCACCCAGCGCCGCGAGCCGGACCAGGTGAAGATCCTCTCCGGCGTATTCGAGGGCGTAACCACCGGGACCAGCATTGGCCTGCTGATTGAGAATACCGACCAGCGTTCTCAGGACTACGGCGCCATTAAGGACGTTTTCCGTCCGGGACACGCAGACTACACCTACGAGCAGAAATATGGCCTGCGCGACTATCGCGGCGGCGGTCGTTCCTCCGCGCGTGAAACCGCTATGCGCGTGGCCGCCGGGGCGATTGCCAAGAAATTCCTTGCCGCGAAATTCGGTATTGTGATTCGCGGTTGCCTGACCCAGATGGGCGATATCCCGCTGGCGATAAAAGCGTGGGATCAGGTAGAGCAGAACCCGTTCTTCTGCCCGGATCCGGACAAAATCGAAGCGCTTGATGAACTGATGCGCGGCCTGAAAAAAGAGGGCGACTCCATCGGGGCGAAAGTCACGGTGGTGGCCGATGGCGTACCGCCGGGGCTGGGCGAACCGGTGTTTGACCGTCTGGATGCCGATATCGCGCACGCGCTGATGAGCATTAATGCGGTGAAGGGCGTAGAAATTGGCGATGGTTTTGAGGTGGTGAAACTGCGCGGCAGCGAAAACCGCGATGAAATTACCAAAGCGGGCTTCCAGAGCAACCACGCGGGCGGCATTCTCGGCGGCATCAGCAGCGGTCAGCAGATCGTGGCGAATATCGCGCTGAAGCCGACCTCCAGCATTACCGTACCTGGACACACGATCAATCGCTTAGGTGAAGAAGTTGAGATGATCACCAAAGGGCGTCACGATCCTTGCGTCGGTATTCGCGCGGTACCTATTGCCGAAGCGATGCTGGCGATCGTGTTAATGGATCACTTTATGCGTCAGCGCGCGCAAAACGGCGACGTGACGACATCAATTCCACGCTGGTAATAGATGAAAAAAACCGTTATCGCACTGCTGGCGCTTCTCGCCAGCGGTACCAGCCTGGCGGCAACGCCGTGGCAGAAAATCACGCAGCCCGTTAGCGGCAGCCCGCAGTCCATTGGCGCGTTTGCCAATGGCTGTATCGTTGGCGCGCAGGCGCTGCCGTTAAACGCCACCGGCTATCAGGTGATGCGTACCGATCAAAACCGCTACTTCGGCCATCCGGACCTCGTGCAGTTTATTCAGCGTCTGAGCAATCAGGCGCACAATAAAGGCATGGGAACGGTGCTGATTGGCGACATGGGTATGCCAGCCGGGGGACGCTTTAACGGCGGCCACGCCAGCCATCAGTCCGGGCTGGACGTCGATATTTTTCTTCAGCTGCCGCAGGCGCGCTGGAGTTCAGCTCAGCTGCTGAAGCCGCAGGCTCTGGATCTGGTGGCCCGCGACGGCAAGCGCGTGGTGCCGTCGTTGTGGAGCCCGCAAATCAGCCAGCTGATTAAGATGGCGGCGGAAGATAGCGAAGTCACGCGTATTTTCGTCAACCCGGCGATTAAGCAGCAGCTGTGCCTTGATGCCGGTAACGATCGCGACTGGCTACGCAAGGTCCGCCCGTGGTTCCAGCACCGCGCGCATATGCACGTGCGCCTGCGCTGCCCGGCAGGCAGCCTCGAGTGTGAAGACCAGACCCCGCCTCCGGCCGGCGACGGCTGCGGCGCGGAATTGCAAAGCTGGTTTGAACCCCCTAAGCCGGGATCAACCCCTCCTGTGAAGAAGACGCCGCCTCCGCTGCCGCCTTCCTGCCAGGCGCTACTGGATGAGCATATTCTTTAATGGATAGTTTTCTCGACGTTTTTATGGTGTCACCGACGGTACTGGTCGTACTGTTCTTCGTGGCCATTCTGGCGGGTTTCATCGATTCTCTGGCGGGCGGCGGCGGGTTATTGACCGTGCCGGCCCTGATGGCGGCGGGTCTTCCCCCTGCGCAGGCGCTGGCCACCAACAAGCTGCAGGCCTGCGGCGGGTCGCTTTCCGCTTCGCTGTATTTCATTCGCCGCAAGGTGGTGAATCTGGCCGATCAGAAGCTCAATATTCTGATGACCTTTCTCGGCTCGACCGGCGGCGCGCTGCTGGTTCAGCACGTTCAGTCCGACGTTCTTAAGCAAATACTGCCCATTCTGGTTATCGGTATCGGCCTCTATTTTCTGCTGATGCCGAAGCTCGGTGAAGAGGACCGGCAGCGCCGTCTGTATGGCCTGCCGTTTGCCCTGATTGCCGGCGGCTGCGTTGGCTTTTACGACGGTTTCTTTGGCCCGGGCGCCGGATCTTTTTACGCGCTGGCGTTCGTCACGCTGGCCGGGTTCAACCTGGCGAAATCGACCGCGCATGCAAAATTGCTGAATGCGACCTCTAACGTTGGCGGCCTGCTGCTGTTTATCATCGGCGGTAAGGTCATTTGGGCTACCGGCTTTGTGATGATGGCTGGGCAATTTATCGGCGCTCGCGCGGGATCGCGGCTGGTGCTGAGCAAAGGACAGTCACTGATTCGACCGATGATCGTCGTGGTGTCGGCGGTGATGAGTGCAAAACTGCTTTATGACAGCCATGGACAGGAGATCCTCCACTGGCTGGGGATGAACTAATGAACAGCACGCATAAATATGAACAGCTGATCGAAATCTTCGACGGCTGTTTTGCTGACGATTTTAATACCCGTCTGATTAAAGGCGATGACGAACCGATCTATCTTCCGGCAGATGATGATGTGCCGTACAACCGCATCGTCTTTGCCCACGGCTTTTACGCCAGCGGACTGCACGAGATATCGCACTGGTGTATTGCCGGAAAGGCGCGCCGTGAGCAGGTTGATTTCGGTTACTGGTACTGCCCGGACGGCCGCGACGCGATGACCCAGTCTCAATTTGAAGACGTCGAGGTGAAGCCTCAGGCGTTTGACTGGCTGTTTTGCGTGGCGGCGGGATATCCCTTTAACGTCAGCTGCGACAACCTGGAAGGGGATTTTGAGCCTGACCGCATCGCTTTTCAGCGGCGCGTGCATGCCCAGGTGATGACCTATCTGGAGCAGGGGATCCCCGAGCGTCCCGCGCGTTTCATTCAGGCGCTGCAAGAATATTACCAAACGCCGCCCTTGACGGCAGAACAGTTCCCGTGGCCGGAAGACCTGCACTAAGGCCACGCTTTACATACTATGAGGAAAGAAGATGATCGCGGAGTTTGAATCACGCATTCTGGCGTTAATAGATAATATGGTCGACCACGCCAGTGATGACGAACTGTTTGCCGGCGGTTATCTGCGCGGCCACCTGACGCTGGCGGTGGCCGAGCTGGAAGGAGAGGACGAGCATACTGCGCAAGCGGTGCATGACAAAGTAGCCCAGAGCCTGGAAAAAGCCATCAGCGCGGGCGAACTGTCGCCGCCGGATCAGATTCTGGTGCAGGAAATGTGGAACAGTCTGTATCAGAAGGCGATGCAGAAATAGTTCTGCTCTTCGCCAAAGCCCGGCGATCGCTCCGCCGGGCCCGTTTTCCCTCAATTATTTCACCGCTTTCCCTTTCAGCAGCTTTCTGACCCACAGCCGGTTAGGGTTCAGCGCCGCCAGCGTTTCTTTATCCATGGGGAGTGGCTCATGGCTCATTTGCGACGCCAGAATTTCAGCCGCCAGCGGCGCGGAGCACAGGCCGCGTGAACCCAGCGCGCCCAGCATATACAGGTTGCGGTAAACCGGCGCTTCTCCGGCCTGCTCCTGATGTTCAGCCAACGAGGCATATGCGCTTAAGGTAGCGTCATAATCAGGTACGTTGCCGACCATCGGCAAATGATCGCGGGTTGCACAACGCACGCCGCTGCGTGACTGATTTGCGCTCACGTCTACCTCCCGCGTCCATTCCGCCTGCGGGAAGCAGTCAATCAGGCGTTGCCGATTCTGCTGCTGATCGTCGGCGCTAAATGCGGCTTCTGCTTGCCCTCGGTGGTAGCTTGCGCCAATGCAGTGTTGCTTATTATGCGGGTTTTGCGGCGTCAGGTAGCCGTTGTAGCACAGGACCTGGCGCAATTTCGATAGCCCTGGCGTCGTCGGAATATGGCTAACCTGACCGGCAACCGGGTACATGGGAAGATGCTCCGTCTGGCTGAAGTGGGTCAACTTATGGCCGTTGGCCAGTATCACGACCTCGTGGTACTGCCGTTGGTTTAACTGCCAGCCGCCATTGTCTGCGCTGAGAGCCTTTACCGGGTAATCATAGTGAACGAGGAGTCCGCGAGTCGCGGCGAGAGCCAGCAGCTCAGCGGTTAACTGCTGCGGACAAAGCCAGCCGCCTGCCGGATAGGCGATGCCGCCGCAGCCGGTTTCGACACCGGTTTGTTGCTCTGCGGCCTCGGCGTTCACGGCGACGGCGATTTCTGGCGGAAGATTAAGCTCAATCATCTGAGCGATTTTCTGCGCGCTTTTTGCATCCCAGCCCAGCTGCGTCACGCCGCACCATTCATGATCGAACATCACCGGCAGCGTGTCGTACAGGCGGCGGGCGAAAGTAAACGCCGCTGGGAAGAAGCGGGCAAGGGCGGGATCGTGCTGGCTGAGCAGCGGATAGAGCGCACCCTGGCGGTTTCCGGAGGCGCCTTCGGCCGGCGCGCTGTCGGCGCAGTATAACGTCACCTGCCATCCGCGGCGCAGCAGCGCCAGCGCGAGCAGGGCGCTGGCGATCCCCCCGCCGATAATCGCGGCATCGCGATGTTCCGTACCGCTGCGGGCAAACCACGGCGCGCGCGCGGGGATCTCCAGCGTCTGAAGCATTTCACCGGTGAGCATTTCGCGCTTGCGGCCAAAACCTTTGCGCTTCTGCATGCTGAAGCCGGCTTCCTGCAGCCCGCGACGCACAAAACCGGCGGAGGTGAAGGTCGCTAGGGTGCCGCCGGGTCTGGCCAGTCGGGCCATCGCCGCAAACAGCTCCGCTGTCCACATGTCCGGGTTTTTTGCGGGGGCAAAGCCGTCGAGAAACCAGGCATCTACCTGCCGATTAAGCGAATCATCGAGCTCGTTGGTCAGTTGATTAATATCGCCAAACCACAAGTCCAGCGTGACCCGACCCTCGTCCAGCAGCAGACGATGGCAGCCCGCGATGGGCAGAGGCCACTGCGCCTGCAGCTGCTCGGCCCAGGTTGCAAGTTCCGGCCAGCGCTGGTGAGCAAGGCGCAGGTCGTCCGCTTTCAGCGGAAATTTTTCGAAACTGATGAAATGTAATCTTTGCAGGGTAGCTTGTGGATTCTCACGGTGAAAAACGTCAAACGCCTGCCACAGCGTGAGGAAATTGAGGCCGGTACCGAACCCGCTTTCGGCAACCACAAAAAACGGGCGGGGATGTCCTGGAAAACGTTCATTGAGCCGATTGCCGCCGAGGAAGACGTAGCGCGTCTCTTCCAGACCGTTGTCATTGGAAAAGTACACATCGTCAAAATCTCGGGAAACAGGTGTACCCTCAGCGTTGAATTCCAGGTTGGCAGGTTGTATGGCGTTTTGTTTCACGTAAGTTACTCGAATCACAAGGCGTAGAACGATCTTAACGATGTGTGCCTGAGGGCGCAAATTTATACACAAATTGGCTGATCGGACTTGTTCGGCGTACAAGTGTACGCTATTGTGCGACTCGAAACTTACTATAGTGCGACTTACAGAGGTATTGAATGAAACGTGCAGTGATTACTGGCCTGGGCATCGTTTCCAGTATTGGTAATAACCAGCAGGAAGTCCTGGCATCTCTGCGTGAAGGACGCTCCGGGATCACTTTCTCTGAAGAGTTTAAAGATTCGGGAATGCGCAGCCACGTATGGGGCAACGTCAAACTGGACACCACCGGCTTGATCGACCGTAAAGTGGTTCGTTTCATGAACGATGCCTCTATCTATTCCTATCTCTCTATGCAGCAGGCTATTGAAGATGCTGGCCTGAAAGATGAAGTCTATCAGCAAAACCCGCGCGTGGGTCTGATTGCCGGTTCCGGCGGTTCTTCTAAATCTCAGGTTTTCGGCGCTGACGCAATGCGCAGCCCGCGCGGCCTGAAAGCGGTTGGCCCTTACGTGGTGACCAAAGCGATGGCGTCCGCGGTGTCCGCTTGCCTTGCAACACCGTTCAAAATCTACGGTGTGAACTACTCCATCAGCTCCGCTTGCGCGACTTCCGCACACTGCATCGGTAACGCTGTTGAACAAATCCAGCTGGGCAAACAGGATATCGTGTTTGCTGGCGGCGGCGAAGAGCTGTGCTGGGAAATGGCGTGCGAATTCGATGCGATGGGCGCGCTGTCCACCAAATACAACGAAACGCCGGAAAAAGCGTCCCGTACCTATGATACCCACCGTGATGGTTTTGTTATCGCGGGCGGCGGCGGTATGGTTGTGGTTGAAGAGCTGGAACATGCCCTGGCGCGCGGCGCGCACATCTATGCTGAAATCGTTGGTTACGGCGCAACGTCCGATGGCGCAGACATGGTTGCCCCGTCCGGTGAAGGTGCGGTTCGCTGCATGAAGATGGCGATGGACGGTGTTGATACGCCGATTGACTATCTGAACTCCCACGGCACTTCTACCCCGGTAGGCGATGTGAAGGAGCTGGGGGCGATTCGTGAAGTCTTTGGCGATAACAGCCCGGCTATCTCCGCGACCAAAGCGATGACCGGTCACTCCCTGGGCGCCGCTGGCGTACAGGAAGCTATCTACTCCCTGCTGATGCTGGAACACGGCTTTATTGCGCCGAGCATCAACATTGAAGAGATGGACGAGCAGGCGGCTGGCCTGAATATCGTGACCGAGCCGACTGAACGCGCGCTGAAGACCGTGATGTCTAACAGTTTCGGCTTTGGCGGGACTAACGCTACGCTGGTGATGCGCAAATACAGCGCATAACGAGCACACTTTACAAGGGGAGCCCGTTGGCTCCCCTTTTTTGTATTCTTGACAGACCCCTGCGCGAAAAGGCAAACTCCTGCCACAACATTAGTCTCTCAGATAATGCGTAAGCGTTTAACGTCATCCAACGCGCCTTAACCCTGATAATCAGGTGGAGAGGGCGTGGCTATCACCTCGCCTTACTCTGCGAACTGGAGTAAAGCATGTCCGCAGTCACTGAAACAAAACATAACCCTTCAGCGAATGGTTCGCTGTTTCGCATCACTTTTGCCGTTTTTCTGACCTATATGACCGTCGGCCTGCCGCTACCGGTTATCCCCTTGTTTGTCCATCAGGAACTGGGATTCGGCAACACCATGGTTGGCATCGCTGTCGGTATTCAATTTCTGGCGACCGTATTAACTCGAGGCTATGCCGGCCGCCTTGCCGACCAGTACGGCGCCAAACGCTCTGTACTTCAGGGGATGCTGGCCTGCGCGCTGGCGGGTGGCGCCTGGCTGTGCGCGGCGCTGCTGCCGGTGCCGGTCATGGCGAAGTTTGGCCTGCTGGTGCTTGGCCGCCTGATTCTGGGGTTTGGGGAAAGCCAGCTGCTCACCGGGAATTTAAGCTGGGGGATGGGGCTGGTGGGTCCCATGCGATCCGGTAAAGTCATGTCGTGGAACGGCATGGCGATCTACGGCTCGCTGGCGGCCGGGGCCCCGCTGGGGCTGCTAATTTACAGCCATTACGGCGTCGCGGCGCTGGCCTGCGTCACCATGGTACTGCCGTTAGTGGCTTGGGCGATTAACGGCACGGTGCGTAAAATTCCTGCTCACGGCGGCGACCGCCCGTCGCTGTGGAGCGTGGTCGGAATGATCTGGCGGCCCGGTATCGGTCTTGGTCTTCAGGGCGTTGGCTTCGCGGTAATTGGTACCTTTGTCTCTTTGTATTTCGCCAGCAATGGCTGGGCGATGGCCGGCTTTACGCTGACCGCGTTTGGCGGGGCATTCGTGCTGATGCGCGTGCTGTTTGGCTGGATGCCGGATCGCTTCGGCGGGGTAAAAGTGGCCATCGTTTCGCTGCTGATTGAAGCGATAGGCCTGGCGCTGCTTTGGCAGGCGCCCAATGCCTGGATCGCGCTGGCGGGCGCGGCGCTAACCGGCTGCGGATGCTCGCTTATCTTCCCGGCGCTGGGCGTCGAGGTCGTGAAGCGGGTACCACCGCAGGTTCGGGGAACGGCGCTTGGCGGCTATGCCGCGTTTCAGGATATCTCTTACGGCGTCACCGGCCCGCTTACCGGGCTGCTCGCGACTTCGTTGGGCTACTCTTCGGTCTTCCTGGCTGCGGCGATATGCGCCGTGCTGGGGATCCTGGTTACACTGGTGTCGCTGCGTAAGTAGCGCTTCATTCGGCCCGGCATGCGGGCCGAATGATATGTCCTTAAATCACCAACCACAACAGGGCAAGCACCACGATAACTGCCAGCGCGATAACCCACGGTTTTTTCAATGCCAGCCGCGTTGAGGCGGGAGGCGCCTGAACCGGCGGGATCGCCAGCGTCTCCTGGGCTCTGGCTACCCTGAGCACAAAAATTTTGTTAAGCAGCGTCAACAGCTGCGCTGCGCTGAGCGGCGTTTGCGCCGTCGCGTGCCAGTGGGTTTGGGCAAAATCCATCACTCTTTGCCATTCTGCGGCTTCAAGCGGCTGTTTTAATGCGGCCTGCAGCGAGGTCAACGTCGGCGCAGCCTGCGAACTGAGCGTTTGCCGCGCGTGGAGCCAGTACGAGAGGGGCGTAAAGTGGGTCGCCGGGATCAGCTCTCCGCTCTTGACGCCGCTTAGCTCCAGCATGGATTGCCAGATAAGCTTGCTGGACTCGCCGGTGGCCGCGGCGAGTTTAGTCACCTGCTGATTGAGCGTGTTGTGTTCTGCTGGCAGCAGCGGACGATGCGTTGGCGGGCGCTGCTGCGGCTGAGGAATCGAGAGCTGGCCGCTTTGCAGGAGTTGCAGAACATTCTCCAGCTGCGGCTGGGTCAAGGCATGCAGCGCGGTTTGACCGTCATGCTGACGAATATAATCGCTGACCGCCTGGCGATTGTTGCCCTGGTTCAGCAGTTCGCTCAGCTGCGCCAGGATTTGCCGACGGTGATGATTTTGCTGGGCGAGGATTAAGCGCTGGTTCAGGCTGTTCTCGGCGGCGGCAAAATGGCTTGCCAGCAGCGGCGCGTCGTTTTTCAGGCTAAGATCGTGTTTTACGCAGGCCCACACTTCCGCATTTTGCTGCGAGGTTAAGGCCACCAGGCGCGTAATGAGCCGCTCAAGCGCGGTGCGCTGCTGAGTGGTGAGCGGAGGTTCGCCCGATCCCGGAGGGCGTTCGGACATACCTGAAACGGGTTGCGTCATGATTAATCCTTTGCGTATTGCTGTACTAAGGGCCGGGTGATGATGTTCCTGGCGGCCAGATTATGGCACACTTCCCCGGTTTACTCTCGCTCTCAGACAGGTACTGAACCGTGAAAATCCTCGTTGATGAAAATATGCCCTATGCGCGCGAGCTTTTTAGCCGCCTGGGGGAAGTCAAGGCCGTTGCTGGCCGCCCTGTCCCGGTCGATGCGTTGAATGACGCCGATGCGCTGATGGTGCGATCCGTCACCAAAGTTAACGAAGCGCTGCTTTCCGGCAAGGCGATCAAATTTGTTGGCACCGCGACGGCGGGTACCGATCATGTCGATCAGGCGTGGCTGCATCAGGCGGGAATCGGCTTTTCCGCGGCCCCGGGCTGCAACGCTATCGCGGTGGTGGAATATGTTTTTTCCGCGTTATTAATACTGGCCGAACGCGATGGTTTTGCGCTTAGCGACCGTACCGTCGGGATCGTGGGCGTCGGCAACGTGGGCGGGCGCCTGCAAAAGCGCCTTGAGGCGCTGGGAATAAAAACTCTGCTTTGCGATCCGCCGCGCGCCGATCGTGGCGATGAGGGCGATTTTCGCACCCTCGACGAGCTGGTGCAGGAAGCGGACATTCTGACTTTCCACACGCCGCTCTATAAGGAAGGGCAGTACAAAACGCTGCACCTGGCGGATGAAGCGCTGATTCGCCGCCTGAAGCCGGGGACGATTTTAATCAACGCCTGCCGTGGGCCGGTGGTGGATAACGGCGCGCTGCTGCAGCGGCTGCAGGCCAATCAGTCCTTAAGCGTGGTACTGGATGTCTGGGAGCCGGAGCCGGACCTGAATACCGAATTGCTCAAGCGGGTGGATATTGGTACGCCGCATATTGCCGGTTATACCCTTGAAGGAAAAGCGCGCGGTACGACGCAGGTTTTTGAGGCCTACAGCGCGTTTATTGGTCATCCACAGCAGGTGGCGCTGGACACGTTGCTGCCGGCGCCGGAGTTTGGCCGCATTACGTTGCACGGGCCGCTCGATCAGGCAACGCTAAAACGGCTGGCGCATTTGGTGTATGATGTGCGCCGCGATGATGCGCCGCTGCGAAAAGTCGCGGGCGTTGTGGGCGAGTTCGACAAACTGCGCAAAAATTATCAGGAACGCCGTGAATGGTCTTCGCTATACGTGCAGTGCAGCGATGCGCAGGCGGCGACGCTGTTGCGCCAACTGGGCTTCAACGCCGTACATCATCCTGTTCGTTAATATCATCTTAATGCTCCTGCTGGATAATCCGGCAGGGCTGCTTTTTTCTGGAGTACACCACCATGTCTGAAGGCTGGAATATTGCCGTACTGGGCGCAACGGGCGCCGTAGGCGAAGCCCTGTTCGAAACGCTTGCCGATCGTCAGTTCCCGGTGGGGGATATTTATGCCCTGGCGCGTAGCGATAGCGCCGGGGAACATCTGCGTTTTTCGGGCAAATCGGTAGTCGTACAGGATGCGGCCGAATTCGACTGGACTCAGGTCCAACTGGCCTTTTTTGCCGCCGGTGTCGAAGCGACCGCGGCGTATATCGAAGACGCCACAAACGCGGGCTGTCTGGTGATTGATTTAAGCGGTCTGTTTGCGCTGGAGCCGGACGTACCGCTGGTGGTGCCGGATGTCAACCCGTTCGTGCTGGCGGATTATCGCAATCGTAACGTTATTGCGGTACCGAATAGCCTGACCAGCCAGCTGCTGTCGGCGTTAAAACCGCTGATCGATCAGGGCGGCTTGTCGCGCATCAGCGTGACCAACCTGCTGTCCGCCTCCGCCCACGGTAAAAAAGCGGTGGATGCGCTGGCAGGGCAGAGCGCCAAACTGCTCAACGGTATTCCGATCGATGAGGACGACTTCTTCGGCCGCCAGCTGGCGTTCAATATGCTGCCGCTGCTGCCCGATCGGGAAGGAAGCGTGCGCGAAGAGCGTCGTATCGTCGATGAAGTCCGCAAAATTCTGCAGGATGATGGCCTGATGATCTCCGCAAGCGTCGTTCAGTCACCGGTATTCTACGGTCATGCGCAGATGGTCAGCTTTGAAGCGCAGCGCCCGCTGGCGGCGGAAGAGGCGCGCGATGCCCTTAGCCGCGGCGAAGATATCGAGCTGTCAGAAGAGGGCGAGTTCCCGACGCAGGTCGGCGATGCTTCCGGTAATGCCCGCCTTTCCGTCGGCTGCGTGCATAACGATTACGGGATGCCGGAGCAGGTGCAGTTCTGGTCCGTCGCCGATAACGTCCGTTTTGGCGGCGCGCTGGTGGCGGTGAAAATCGCTGAGAAGCTGGTTAAGGAGTATCTGTACTGATGTCTGAGATGGAGCAGCCGGTGGTCTACAAAATTGCGCTGGGCATCGAATATGATGGCAGCAAGTACTACGGCTGGCAGCGGCAGAATGAAGTTCGCAGCGTGCAGGAGAAGCTGGAAAAAGCGCTTTCGCAGGTGGCGAATGAGCCTATTAACGTTTTTTGCGCCGGCCGTACGGACGCCGGCGTTCACGGCACCGGTCAGGTGGTGCATTTTGAAACGCGCGCGCAGCGTCAGGATGCCGCATGGACGCTGGGCGTTAATGCCAATTTACCCGGCGACATTGCGGTTCGCTGGGTAAAGCCGGTTCCGCAAGACTTTCACGCTCGCTTTAGCGCCACGGCGCGTCGCTATCGTTATGTTATCTATAATCATCGTCTGCGACCGGCGGTATTGAGCCGCGGCGTAACCCATTATTATCTCCCGCTTGATGCGGAGCGGATGCAGCGCGCCGCTCAGTGTCTGCTGGGAGAGAATGATTTCACCTCGTTTCGTGCGGTACAGTGCCAGTCGCGCACGCCGTGGCGCAACGTGATGCACATCAACGTCACCCGTTATGGTGCATATGTGGTGGTGGACATCAAAGCGAATGCCTTTGTACATCATATGGTAAGGAACATTGTCGGCAGTCTGATGGAAGTAGGTGCCGGTAACCAGCCAGAGAGCTGGATTGCAGATCTTCTGGCGGCAAAAGACAGGACGCTTGCCGCCGCAACGGCAAAAGCGGAAGGATTGTATCTGGTGTCGGTGGACTACCCGGCCCGTTACGACCTCCCGGTCATGCCGATGGGCCCGCTGTTTCTGGCGGACTAACCGGATTATTAAGGGCTAACGCAAACTATGGACCTGATTCACTTTTTAATTGATTTTATCCTGCATATTGATGTGCATCTGGCTGAGCTGGTCGCGGAGTACGGCATTTGGGTATACGCGATTTTATTCTTGATTCTGTTCTGCGAAACCGGCCTGGTGGTCACGCCGTTCCTGCCGGGGGATTCGCTGCTGTTTGTGGCTGGCGCGCTCTCCGCGCTGCCGACCAACGATCTCAACGTGCATTTAATGGTGCTGCTGATGGTCATTGCCGCGATTGTTGGCGATGCCTTGAACTACACGATTGGCCGGCTGTTTGGTGAAAAGCTTTTCAGCAATCCCAATTCGAAAATTTTCCGCCGCAGCTACCTGGATAAGACCCATAGCTTCTACGAACGACACGGCGGTAAAACCATCATCCTGGCCCGTTTCGTGCCAATTGTCCGAACGTTTGCGCCGTTTGTGGCAGGAATGGGGCATATGTCCTATCGTCATTTTGCGATGTATAACGTTGTTGGCGCGCTGCTGTGGGTACTGTTGTTTACCTATGCAGGTTATCTGTTCGGCGATTTGCCGATCGTACAGGAAAACCTTAAGCTGCTGATTGTGGCGATTATCGTCCTCTCCGTATTGCCTGGCGTGATTGAAGTCATCCGCCACAAGCGGGCGGCGGCGAAACAGGCGAAATAACGCGGCGACGTTCTTCGGGCGGTATGCCGCCGTCCGAAGAGTGAAGTGTGAGCGGTTCGACCACTTTTTTATCCCATGTTACGGGATGTTATGATTTAATGTGCAACATTCATGGTCTGTGAGGGGCAAAAATGGCATTATGCGCCCCTTGCGACAAAACTGGCATCGACCAGGTTCAGGTAGAAAGGTTATCAATGAGCTGGATTGAACGAATTAAAAGCAATATAACCCCCACCCGTAAGGCAAGTATCCCTGAAGGTGTATGGACCAAGTGCGACAGCTGCGGACAGGTATTGTACCGCGCAGAGCTGGAGCGCAACCTGGAGGTTTGCCCTAAGTGCGATCACCACATGCGCATGTCGGCGCGCAACCGCCTGCATAGCCTGCTGGACGAAGGTTCTCTGGTGGAGCTGGGAAGCGAGCTCGAGCCGAAAGATGTGCTGAAGTTCCGCGATTCGAAAAAGTATAAAGACCGTCTGGCGTCCGCCCAGAAAGAGACTGGCGAAAAAGACGCGCTGGTGGTTATGAAAGGCACCCTGCACGATATGCCGGTTGTTGCCGCCGCTTTCGAATTCTCCTTTATGGGCGGGTCAATGGGCTCAGTGGTCGGCGCGCGCTTTGTTCGCGCGGTTGAGCAGGCGCTGGAAGACAACTGCCCGCTGATTTGCTTCTCCGCATCCGGCGGCGCGCGTATGCAGGAAGCGCTGATGTCGCTGATGCAGATGGCGAAAACCTCCGCTGCGCTGGCGAAAATGCAGGAGCGCGGCTTGCCGTATATCTCCGTGCTGACCGACCCAACCATGGGCGGTGTCTCGGCGAGCTTTGCAATGCTGGGCGATCTCAACATCGCTGAGCCAAAAGCGCTGATCGGCTTTGCCGGCCCTCGCGTTATTGAGCAGACCGTTCGCGAGAAGCTGCCGCCGGGGTTCCAGCGCAGCGAGTTCCTGATTGAGAAAGGGGCGATCGACATGATCGTACGCCGCCCGGAAATGCGTCTGAAGCTGGCCAGTATCCTGGCGAAGCTGATGAACCTTCCGGCGCCAAATCCGGAACCCGCTCACGAAGGCGAGGTGGTGCCGCCGGTACCGGATCAGGAACCAGAGGCCTGATAATGGAGAGGGCAGGCCTGACGGCGCTGCCCTTTTTTATACGCGTAGCGATCTTAACTCTTGCCGGACATCATGGAAAAACAACCTATTCCTCAGGCCACGTCGCCCCTGGCTACGTGGCTTTCTTATCTGGAGCATCTGCACAGCAAAACTATCGATCTCGGGCTGGCGCGCGTCAGCGAGGTCGCGCAGCGGATGGCGGTATTAAAACCGGCGCCGTTTGTCTTCACGGTGGCGGGGACCAACGGTAAAGGCACTACTTGCCGTACCCTGGAGTCGGCGCTGATGGCGGCGGGTTACAAGGTTGGGGTTTACAGTTCGCCGCATCTGGTGCGCTACACCGAGCGGGTGCGCGTGCAGGGCGAGGAGTTGACGGAGCTGGCGCATACCACCTCTTTTGCCGAAATTGAAGCCGCGCGCGGTGAGATTTCCCTGAGCTATTTTGAGTTCGGCACGCTTTCCGCGCTGTGGCTGTTTCAGCAGGCGCGGCTGGATGTGGTGATTCTTGAGGTGGGTCTTGGCGGCCGGCTGGATGCGACCAATATTGTCGATGCCGACGTGGCGGTGGTGACCAGTATTGCCCTCGACCATATCGACTGGCTGGGGCCGGATCGCGAAAGCATCGGCCGCGAAAAGGCGGGTATTTTCCGCGCCGGAAAAGCGGCCATCGTCGGTGAACCCGACATGCCGTTGACCATTGCTCAGGTGGCGGATGAAAAAGGGGCGCGGCTCCAGCGCCGTGACGCTGACTGGCGGTACGAGGCCGGGGAACAAGGCTGGTCTTTCTACGATCGGCTGGGGGCATTGACCGATCTGCCGCTGCCGCAGGTTCCGATGCCGAATGCGGCTACGGCGATTGCGGCCCTGCGCGCCAGCGGGCTTAAGGTTAGCGAGCAGGCGATTCGTGATGGCGTACAACGCGCGATGCTACCGGGGCGATTCCAGATAATTAGCGAGGCTCCCCGGACGATCCTTGATGTTGCCCATAATCCGCACGCGGCGGCATATCTCGCGGGGCGTCTCAGAACCTTATCGAAAACAGGGCGCGTGCTGGCGGTTATTGGTATGCTGCATGACAAGGATATTGCAGGTACGCTGGCAAATCTGCAGACGGAAGTTGACGACTGGTACTGCGCGCCGCTGGAAGGGCCGCGTGGAGCCACGGCGGAGCAGCTGCTGGAACATTTGCGCACAGGCAAAGTCTATATTAGCGTCGCGCAGGCGTGGCATGCCGCGATGGCGGACGCCAGGCCTGAAGATACGGTGCTGGTATGTGGTTCATTCCACACGGTGGCGCATGTAATGGAAGAAATAGACGCGGGGAGAATCGGTGGCGAGTAAGTTTCAGAACCGTTTAGTCGGGACGATTGTGCTAGTGGCGCTGGGGGTGATTATCCTGCCAGGGCTGTTGGATGGTCAGAAAAAACATTATCAGGATGAGTTTGCCGCGATCCCGCTGGTGCCAAAGCCGGGGGATCGCGATGAGCCGGATATGCTGCCTGCAGCAACTCAGGCGCTGCCTTCGCAGCCTCCGGAAGGGGCGGCGGAAGAGGTGCGAGCAGGCGATGCCGCTGCGCCATCGCTGGATCCGTCGCGTATACCGGTGAACAACAACAGCTTTGATGTGGTGCAGGAGCCGGTTGTGACGCCTAAGCCACAGCCAAAACCTCAGCCGAAGCCTCAGCCTAAGCCGGTAGAGAAACCACAGACGCAGCAGGTTGCGGCGCAGACGCCGCCGCCTAAACCGCAGCAGCAGGCTGAAATCCCGGCGCCGACCGGCAAAGCGTATGTTGTGCAACTGGGCGCGCTGAAGAACGCCGATAAGGTTAACGAGATTGTTGGTAAGCTGCGTGCTTCTGGCTTTAAAGTTTACACGTCGCCTTCGACGCCGGTGCAGGGTAAAATCACCCGTATTCTCGTGGGGCCGGATACTTCGAAGGATAAGCTGAAAGGCCAGCTAGGTGAGCTGAAGCAGATTTCAGGACTTAGCGGCGTGGTCATGGGCTACAGCCCGAACTAACTCTCTCTTTTTTAAAGGAGTAGAGGGCCGGAACCCCTGTCTGACGCGCCCTGAAGAGGCGAAAGACAGTATGGCGTTGAATGTTTTTTCAGCGCCATTTTTATTTCTGTAGGGCACGGAAATCCCTACGCAAACGTTTTCTTTTTCTGTTAGAATGCGCCCCGAACCGGACGACAGGGCGTAAAATCGTGGGACGTATATGGTCTGGATTGATTACGCCATAATAGCGGTGATTGGTTTTTCCTCTTTGGTCAGCCTGATCCGCGGCTTTGTTCGTGAAGCTTTATCGCTGGTAACCTGGGGATGCGCTTTCTTTGTTGCCAGTCATTACTACACTTACCTGGCTGTCTGGTTCACGGGCTTTGAAGACGAACTGGTCCGAAATGGGATTGCTATCGCGATACTGTTTATCGCAACGCTTATCGTCGGCGCTATCGTTAACTTTGTGATAGGTCAGCTGGTGGAAAAAACCGGCCTGTCGGGAACCGACAGGGTGTTAGGGATCTGCTTTGGCGCCCTGCGCGGGGTGTTAATCGTCTCAGCGATTCTGTTCTTTCTCGATAGCTTCACCGGTATGGCGAAAAGCGAAGACTGGCAAAAGTCTGAGCTTATCCCTCAGTTCAGTTTCGTTATCAGATGGTTCTTTGACTATCTGCAGAGCTCGTCAAGTTTCTTGCCCAAAGCATAAGCGTTGGGATGTAGCTTAACGAGGAAAAGACGTATGTGCGGTATTGTCGGTATCGCCGGTGTTATGCCGGTAAACCAGTCCATTTATGACGCGTTAACGGTGCTTCAGCATCGTGGCCAGGATGCCGCAGGCATCATCACCATTGATGCGAACAACTGTTTCCGTTTGCGTAAGGCGAACGGACTGGTGAGCGACGTTTTTGAAGCTCGCCATATGCAGCGTATGCAGGGCAATATGGGTATTGGTCACGTTCGTTACCCGACGGCTGGCAGTTCCAGCGCCTCCGAGGCACAGCCTTTCTACGTCAACTCGCCGTATGGCATTACGTTGGCGCACAACGGTAACCTGACTAACGCTCACGAGCTGCGTAAAAAGCTGTTTGAAGAAAAACGCCGCCACATCAACACCACCTCTGATTCCGAAATTCTGCTCAACATCTTCGCCAGCGAGCTGGACAATTTCCGCCACTACCCGCTGGAAGCAGACAACATTTTTGCGGCGATCGCTGCCACCAACCGCCAGATTCGCGGCGCTTACGCCTGCGTGGCGATGATTATCGGCCACGGTATGGTCGCCTTCCGCGACCCGAACGGCATCCGTCCGCTGGTGCTGGGTAAACGCGATATTGGCGATGGCCGCACCGAATATATGGTCGCTTCGGAAAGCGTAGCGCTGGATACGCTAGGCTTTGAGTTCCTGCGCGACGTGGCGCCTGGCGAAGCGGTGTATATCACCGAAAAAGGCCAGCTGTTCACTCGTCAATGCGCGGAGAACCCGGTCAGCAACCCGTGCCTGTTCGAATACGTTTACTTTGCGCGTCCGGACTCCTTCATCGACAAAATCTCCGTCTACAGCGCCCGCGTTAATATGGGGACTAAGCTGGGTGAGAAAATTGCCCGTGAGTGGGAAGATCTGGATATCGACGTGGTCATTCCTATCCCGGAAACCTCCTGCGATATCGCGCTGGAAATTGCCCGTATTCTCGACAAACCTTACCGCCAGGGCTTTGTTAAAAACCGCTACGTTGGCCGTACCTTTATCATGCCGGGGCAGCAGCTGCGCCGTAAGTCCGTACGCCGTAAGCTTAACGCCAACCGCGCCGAATTCCGCGATAAGAACGTGCTGCTGGTGGATGACTCCATCGTGCGCGGCACCACCTCAGAGCAGATTATCGAGATGGCGCGCGAAGCAGGGGCTAAGAAGGTGTATCTGGCCTCCGCTGCGCCGGAAATTCGCTTCCCGAACGTGTATGGCATCGATATGCCGACCGCCAATGAGCTGATCGCGCACGGGCGTGAGGTGGACGAGATTCGCCAGATCATCGGCGCCGATGGCCTGATTTTCCAGGATCTGGACGATCTGATTGACGCGGTGCGCGCGGAGAATCCGGATATTCAGCAGTTTGAATGCTCGGTGTTCAACGGTATCTACGTCACTAAAGATGTCGATCAGCAGTATCTGGACTATCTCGATTCCCTGCGTAACGACGATGCGAAAGCGGTTCAGCTGCAGAACGAAGTCGAAAACTTAGAGATGCATAACGAAGGGTAATCCTTTGATTTGCCGAAAGCCCGTGGTCCGATGGCCGCGGGCTTTTTTATTTTCTCGCACCAATTGCGGGTCCGCGGTTGCGTCAGGGGCTATAATCCGGCAAAGTCTGCGCCATTGTGGGAAAAGGGCAATCAACGTGAAGCGACTCATTATCGGCATTTCTGGCGCCAGCGGCGCAATCTACGGCGTGCGTTTGCTCCAGGTCTTGCGCGAGGTTTCTGATGTCGAAACCCATCTTATTCTTAGCCAGGCCGCGCGGCAGACGCTGGCGCTGGAGACAGATTTCTCCCTGCGCGAGGTGCAGGCGTTAGCCGATGTGGTGCACGATGCCCGCGATATCGCTGCCAGCATCTCTTCCGGCTCTTTTAAGACCGCCGGAATGGTGATTTTGCCGTGTTCGATGAAGACCCTCTCCGGCATTGTTCATAGCTATACCGATGGTCTGCTGACCAGGGCGGCGGACGTGGTGCTTAAAGAGCGCCGCCCGCTGGTGCTGTGCGTACGGGAAACGCCGTTCCACCTTGGTCACCTGCGTCTGCTGGTCCAGGCGGCGGAAATGGGCGCGGTGATTATGCCGCCGGTTCCCGCGTTTTATCATCGGCCAAAGACCCTTGATGACGTGATAAACCAGACGGTCAACCGCGTTATCGATCAGTTTGATATTTCTCTTCCTGAAGACCTCTTTACCCGCTGGCAGGGAGCGTAAAGCGCACTAAGATAGTGCGCTTTATTCACATCTGCATTGCCGCAGTGCAATTTTGTAGCCTCGATCAAATCCTCAACATTTAATTTGTTTTTTTGCGCTGCGGCACTGCGGTTTATCCGTTATTGCTGGTATCTTCCCTTTTAAGACAAACTTGCAACCTTTATTTAACAAATTTAACGCCATTTGCAGCACGCACTGAGAAAATGGCATAAAACGTGCAAGATTTTATCGGCAGCACAAATAACAAAATAACGCATCGCATAACAACATCACGACACTTAAGGGTAACCTATGAAGAAGACGGTTCTGGCTCTCTCTTTAATGATGGGCATTTGCAGCGCCTCCAGCGCATTCGCTGCGCTGCCGCAGAGTATTCGCATTGGCACCGATGCCACCTACGCGCCTTTCTCTTCTAAGGATGCGAAAGGGGATTTCGTGGGTTTTGACATTGATTTGGGCAATGAGCTCTGTTCGCGTATCAAAGTAAAATGTACCTGGGTTGGCAGCGATTTCGACTCCCTGATCCCGTCGCTGAAGGCCAAGAAAATCGACGCCATCATCTCTTCGTTGTCGATTACTGAAAAACGCCAGCAGGAAATTGCGTTTTCTGACAAGCTCTACGCCGCCGACTCGCGCCTGATTGCCGCGAAAGGCTCGCCGATTCAGCCGACGCTGGAATCGCTGAAAGGCAAGCATGTCGGCGTGCTTCAGGGCTCTACCCAGGAGGCCTATGGAAATGAACGCTGGCGCAGCCACGGCGTCGATGTTGTGGCTTATCAGAACCAGGATTTGATCTACTCAGACCTCTCCGCTGGCCGTCTCGACGCCGCATTGCAGGATGAAGTGGCCGCGAGTGAAGGTTTCCTCAAACAACCCGCCGGTAAAGATTTTGCGTTTGCCGGTCCTTCCGTTAAAGACAAAAAATTCTTCGGTGATGGTACCGGCATCGGCCTGCGTAAGGACGATAGCGAGCTGAAGGCCGCGTTTGATAAAGCGTTGGCTGACATGCGTAAAGACGGCACCTACGACAAAATGGCGAAGAAGTACTTCGACTTCAACGTTTACGGTGACTAAGACGTCCGCTGGCCCGGACGCCGGGCCACGCGCATCTATTTCTGCCCCTTATTGGTGCGCTCACGCTTTTGTGGATCTTTTTGGTGCAAAAAATTCCACGCGGGATGTTAAAAAATGCATAGTTAAGCGTTTCTGGTGCGAAAAAATTTGCTTCCCGGCGCGGAATGTTTTGCCTTACCGGGGCGAATAATGGCACGATAACTGCCGTAAGTACTTCTAATAAATCCGTTAGAATGACAGTCTGTTGAGGATAGTTATGAAAAAACTGGCGTTGTCTCTCTCTTTAGCGCTGGCCCTTTCCAGCGTTTCCACTGTATTCGCAGCCATTCCGCAAAAAGTCCGCATCGGCACCGATCCTACTTATGCCCCGTTCGAATCCAAGAATGCACAGGGTGAATTGGTTGGTTTTGACATCGATCTGGCAAAAGAGCTCTGTAAGCGCATCAATACGCAATGTACCTTTATTGAGAACCCGCTGGACGCGCTGATCCCGTCTTTAAAAGCGAAGAAAATCGATGCCATTATGTCTTCGCTTTCAATCACCGAAAAACGTCAACAGGAAATTGCCTTCACCGACAAGCTTTACGCGGCGGATTCGCGCCTGGTCGTGAAAAAAGGCAGTGATATTACGCCAGACCTCGCGAAGCTGAAAGGTAAACGCGTTGGCGTTCTGCAGGGCACCACTCAGGAAACCTACGGCAACGAGCACTGGGCACCGAAGGGTATTGAAATTGTTTCCTACCAGGGGCAGGACAATATTTATTCTGATCTGACCGCTGGTCGTATCGATGCTGCGTTCCAGGATGAAGTCGCCGCCAGCGAAGGTTTCCTCAAGCAGCCTATCGGTAAGGATTATCAGTTCGGCGGCCCGTCGATTAAAGACGAGAAGCTGTTCGGCGTCGGCACCGGTATGGGGCTACGTAAAGAAGACAACGAACTGCGTGAAGCATTGAATAAAGCCTTTGCCGAGATGCGCCAGGACGGCACCTACGACAAGCTGGCGAAGAAATATTTCGATTTTAACGTGTACGGCGACTAATCATCCCGCGTACCCCATCGCGCGTGATTTCACGCGCGATGGTTGATGACAGACAGGGCAGACAGCATGCTGTACGGGTTTTCACAGGTTATATTTCAGGGCGCGCTGGTCACCCTTGAGCTGGCGTTAAGCTCGGTCGTTCTGGCGGTGCTTATCGGCCTGGCGGGCGCTGGGGCGAAACTTTCCAATAATCGTCCATTAGCGCTGATTTTTGAAGGCTATACCACTTTAATCCGCGGCGTACCCGATCTGGTGCTGATGCTGCTGATTTTCTACGGGCTGCAGATTGCGCTCAACAGCGTGACCGATGCGCTTGGTCTGGCGCAGTTTGATATTGACCCAATGGTGGCGGGTATCATCACGCTGGGCTTTATTTACGGCGCCTACTTTACCGAAACTTTTCGCGGCGCTTTCCTGGCTGTGCCGACGGGGCATATTGAAGCGGCGACGGCCTTCGGCTTTAGCGGCGGGCAAACCTTTCGTCGCATTCTGTTCCCGGCAATGATGCGCTATGCGCTGCCTGGAATAGGCAACAACTGGCAGGTGATCCTCAAAGCGACCGCGCTGGTCTCGCTGCTGGGGCTGGAGGATGTGGTCAAGGCAACCCAGCTGGCGGGTAAAAGCACCTGGGAGCCGTTCTACTTCGCTATCGTCTGCGGCCTGATTTATCTTGTATTTACAACGGTTTCCAATGGTGTGCTGCTGATGCTCGAACGCCGTTACTCTGTGGGCGTGAAGAGGGCTGACCTGTGATTGACATTATTCAGGAGTACTGGAAATCCCTGCTGTGGACCGACGGCTACCGCTTTACCGGCGTCGCGATTACGCTCTGGCTGCTGATCTCTTCCGTGGTGATGGGCGGCATCCTGGCCATTTTCCTCGCGATAGGCCGCGTGTCGAGCAACAAATTTATCCGGTTCCCCATCTGGCTATTCACCTATATCTTTCGCGGCACGCCGCTGTACGTTCAGCTGCTGGTGTTCTATTCCGGGATGTATACGCTGGAAATCGTCAAAGGCACTGAACTACTGAACGCCTTCTTTCGCAGCGGGCTGAACTGTACGGTGCTGGCGCTGACGCTGAATACCTGCGCCTATACTACGGAGATTTTCGCCGGGGCGATTCGTTCAGTGCCGGCAGGCGAGATAGAGGCCGCTCGGGCGTATGGTTTTTCCTCGGTTAAAATGTATCGCTGCATTATCCTCCCTTCCGCGCTGCGTATCGCTCTGCCTGCATACAGCAACGAAGTGATTCTGATGCTGCATTCCACCGCGCTGGCTTTTACCGCCACGGTGCCGGATCTGCTGAAAATTGCCCGCGATATTAACTCGGCAACCTACCAGCCGTTTACCGCCTTTGGTATTGCCGCAGTACTGTATTTAATTATCTCGTATGTGCTGATTAGCCTGTTCCGCAGAGCGGAAAAGCGCTGGCTCCAGCACATCAAACCTTCTTCGACGCACTGAGAACGCCATGTCCGACAATAAATTAAATGTAATCGATCTGCATAAACGTTACGGTGAGCATGAGGTACTGAAAGGCGTCTCACTGCGGGCGAAAGCCGGAGACGTGATCAGTATTATTGGTTCATCCGGCTCCGGTAAAAGTACCTTTTTGCGCTGCATTAACTTTCTTGAAAAGCCCAGCGAAGGGACGATTGTTGTTAACGGGCAAAACATTGGCCTGGTTCGCGATAAAGACGGTCAGTTAAAGGTTTCTGATAAAAACCAGCTACGTTTACTACGTACTCGCCTGACGATGGTATTCCAGCATTTTAACCTGTGGAGCCATATGACGGTGCTGGAAAACGTGATGGAAGCGCCGATTCAGGTACTGGGTCTGAGCAAACAGGAAGCCCGCGATCGGGCGGTCAAATATCTGGCAAAAGTCGGTATTGACGAACGCCAGCAGATTAAATATCCGGTGCACCTCTCCGGCGGCCAGCAGCAGCGCGTTTCCATTGCCCGCGCGCTGGCGATGGAGCCCGACGTACTGCTGTTTGATGAACCGACATCGGCGCTTGACCCTGAACTGGTAGGCGAAGTGCTGCGCATTATGCAGCAGCTGGCGGAAGAGGGAAAAACCATGGTCGTGGTAACGCATGAAATGGGCTTTGCGCGCCATGTCTCTTCGCACGTGATTTTCCTGCATCAGGGCAAGATTGAAGAAGAAGGGCACCCTGACGATGTTTTCGGCAATCCGAAAAGCCCGCGCCTGCAGCAGTTCCTGAAGGGCTCGTTAAAGTAGTACTGTCTATGCCTCCGGCGGAATCCCCTCCGCCGGGACGGCTAGCGCTCCAGCCGATACACCCAGTCATCGAAATCCATTCCGTTCAAATGATACGCTTTTTCAAGCACCTGAATGCGGATAAAACCGTGTTTTTCCAGCAGGCGGGAAGAGCCAGCGTTATTGCCCAGCACCCAGGCATTTATCGCGTGAACGCCGAGTTGGTTAAAGCCGTAGTCGCAAATCGCTTTTAACGCTTCGCTGGCATAGCCCTTTCCCTGTGCATCGGGCATAAGAGCGTATCCGACATCCGCTTCGTGCGGATTTTTACCACTGATGCGCAGGCCAATATCGCCAACCGCCTCGCCGCTGCCGTCGCGCAATACGAATACGCCAGGGTCAGCGCAGCGGGATTCAAACAGCGTCCGCAGCGCTGGCTCTTCAAGAACCTCGCCCATATAGCGCATCACTTCCGGGTCTCGCCGTAAGCGCAGGAAAAATGGCCAGTCGGATGCGTGAAACGGCGAGAGGCGCAGGCGCGGCGTAGTCAGTATTATCATCATGCAGTCCATAGAGGTGGATTATTCTGCCACCTTAACACCATAAAGCGCCGGAATGTTTACGCGTCTAAGCGAGCGTCGGTGAAGCCCGGTGCTGATTTTCGAGCCCGCGGAGATAGCGCAGCACGGTGTTGCTCTCTTGTGTCGCCCTCAACTGCAGCGCCAGGTTGAGGTTGTCCAGCACCTCGGCGTGGGCGACCAGCGGCGAATCCCCGGCAAGCCGTCCCTCCATCACCAGCCAGCCGACGACGGTTTTCCAGCGCCACAGCGGCGAATTGCCTTTCACGCGTTGTACCGGCCCTGGAAACTGCCCCGAGCCTCGTGCGCCATCTTTCAATAAGGCGATGGCCTGTCGCGTCAGGCCGGTGAGTTCAGCAATATCGCTTAATCCTACCAGCGCGGAATCGACGGATTCGACCCGCGCATTCAGGGCCGGAGCGGATTCGATATCGGCAATCGCTGACAAAATGGCCTGTTCGAGAGAGGCGCATTCGCGGTCGAACTCCACATAGACTGCCGTTCCGTAAAAGCAGACCAGGGCATCAGCGCAGCCTGCCGCATGCAGCGCATCCTCCAGCCCCACGGTATGCGCGGTGACGCCGGAGAGTGTGAGCGTAAAGTTATACAGCGCCATGGTTTAATCCTTCTTGTGGTTAATCTGACCCGATACGGGTATCAGACAGCGATCGACCATGCGGATGATTTGCCTGGCATGGTGAATGGGCACCGCCGGCGTTGACCAGATGCTCATCATGTGTTCCCGATGGCGGGCTGTTCCGCACATTAGTCGTCCAAAACAGTGCGCGCTTTTGCCGCCAGAGAGAAGAATCCAGCCGCGCGCCAGCGCGTAGTCAATTGCGGCTCTGATATGTTTATCCAGATGTTCCTTCATCAATGTGTCCTGCTAATATTGAATATGATGTTGACGAATGTCAACGACGGGGTAAGGTAAAATCACACGCAGGGGTTATGACAGAGTGAAGGGGAGATCGCTGGAATGAGATTCACAGTTAAGACGCGACAAGCGTGGTGGTTTTTGCGCGCTGCGAGGAGGGTTCCACGAATAACAGATCAGGGAGATCGCCGGGATCTCCCTGAAGGCCCTGAACTATTTCAGCACATCGGCCAGGGCTTGTTCCAAATCGTACCAACGAAAGCCAAATCCGGCTGCTTCCAGGCGTTTTGGCAGCGCGCGCTGGCCGCCGAGTACCAGAACGGAAGATTCTCCCATCAGCAGGCGAATCGCCGCCGCCGGGACGCGGAAAATGGCGGGCCGATTCAACGCATGACCCAGCGCGTGGGAGAACTGCTCGTTGCGCACCGGGTAAGGGGAAACCATATTAAACGGCCCCCGCAGGTCGTTATCCAGCAGCCAGAGGATACCGTTGACCATGTCGTCGATATGGATCCACGCCAGATATTGCCTTCCGCTACCGATAGGGCCGCCGAGGCCAAGTTTAAAAGCTGGCGTCATTTTGGCCAGAATGCCGCCGCGCGGCGCCAGCACCACGCCGGTACGCAGCAGGCAGACGCGGGTGCGATCGCTCTGCGCTTCACAGGCGATTTGCTCCCAGCGGGCGCAAAGCTTATGGGTAAACTCGTTATGCGGCGGCTCTTCTTCGGTAACCACGACTTCACCGAGGTCGCCATAGTAACCGGTGGCGGAACCGCTTATCAGCACCGCGGGTGGCGTATCGCTGGCGTTGAAGAGCTTGACCAGCTTTTGCGTGATATCCCAGCGGCTGTGGCAGAGACGCTGTTTCTGCTCCGCCGTCCAGCGTTTATCGGCGATCGGCTCGCCTGCCAGGTTAATGACGGCATCAATGCCGTTGAGGTTCGCCTGATGCTCGAAATCGCGCCACAGGGTGACGCGCGAATCGAGGCGGCTTTTGGCCTTTTCAGGGCTGCGCGTTGAAACCGTTATGTGATGCCCCAGCTCCAGCAGCCGGGGAATCAGATGTCGGCCAATCAGGCCGGTACCGCCAGTAAGCAGAACGTTCATAGCGCCTCCCTAAGGTGATGCGTCTAACGCCGCCAGCTCATCGTCATGGATACCGAATCGGCGTAGCGCAGCGCGTGCAGTTTATCGATCTCTACTTCAGCATAAGTGACCCAGTGATGTTCGCGTGCGATATCGAGCACATCCTGAGTTAATTTTTCCAGCAGAGAGAAGCGGTTATTCTCAATATGGCTAATAATGCGCTTGGTGATGGTGCGGTAGTTCAGCGCATCGTTAATGTCTTCGCTGTTGCGTGATTTCTCCGCCGGATAGTGGATAGCGACGTTAACCACCACGTCCTGGCGGTTGGCGATCTCTTCCTCTTTAATTCCGATAAAAGTACGCAGGCGCAGGTTCTTAATTCGAATAATGGCGTCTGGTTGAGACATGGCAGGCTTCCTCCGTGTAGTAATTTCCGCCATCATACATCAAAGCTTCCCGGGCGAGCAGGGGGTTAATGGGCTTCTGTTTTCAGCAGCGCTTCAACGGTGGCCGGGCGCTGGCGAATGCGCTCAAACCAGTTATGCACCGCCGGAAAACTGGCGAGGTCGATACGCTGGCGCTGATGGGCATTCACCCACGGCCAGCAGGCGATATCGGCGATGCTGTAGTGGTTGCCGCCAAGCCAGGGGCTCTCGCCAAGGCGCCGATTGAGCACGCCATACAGACGCTGCGTTTCCACCTGATAGCGTTCAATGGCGTAGGGCACCGCCTGCGGAGCAAAGTGGTTGAAATGATGATTTTGCCCGAGCATCGGCCCTAACCCACCGACTTGCCAGAATAACCACTGTAGCGTAACGTGGCGTTCGCGGAGTTCGCCGCTCAGTAATTTGCCAGTTTTTTCAGCCAGATAAAGCAGGATTTCTCCGGACTCAAACAGGCTTAACGGGGCGCCGCCGTCGGCGGGAGTATCGTCAACGATCGCCGGGATCTTGTTGTTCGGTGAGATCGCCGGAAACGGCGGTTTAAACTGCTCCCCTTTACTGATATCCACCCGGATCAGGCGGTAAGGCAGCTGCGCTTCTTCAAGAAATAGCGTGATTTTGTGGCCATTAGGGGTGGGTGCATAGTAAAGATCGATCATGAGAGTCCCTCGCCGTCACAGGTCGCAAACTTTTCGAGTATAGGTGAACTGGCGTCATCCGGCAGGTTTACCTCATTCTGGATGACTTTCGCCGAGCGCGTACACCTCAGAGAAGTATGTAAGATCCTGAGGGTAGCGGTCAGTGACATCCTCTGAAAGACAGGATATGTTGGCGTATCGCCCCATTACATTAGCCATTGAGGATGCTATGAGCCAGCCCGCGATTACCCTGTGGTCCGACGCCGATTTTTTCTCGCCATATGTGATGTCCGTATACGTTGCCCTGCAGGAAAAGAGCCTGCCTTTTACCCTAAAAACCGTCAACCTTGACAGCGGCGAGCATCTGCAAAGCGGCTGGAAAGGCTACAGCGCAACGCGACGCGTACCGCTGCTGGAGATCGGCGAGTTTTTTCTGAGCGAATCCTCTGCGATTACCGAATATCTGGATGAGCGCTTTGCGCCCCCGGAATGGGAGCGACTTTACCCGCATGATCTGCAAAAGCGCGCGCGGGCGCGTCAGGTACAGGCCTGGCTGCGCAGCGATTTAATGCCGATCCGTGAAGAGCGTTCCACGGACGTGGTCTTTGGCGGAGCAAAGAAGCCTCCGCTCAGCGACGCCGGGCGAAAAAGCGCCGCGAAGCTGTTTGAAACGGCTGGCTTACTGTTGTCCCACGGCGGGCAGAATCTATTTGGCGAGTGGTCCATTGCCGATACCGACCTGGCGCTGATGCTCAATCGACTGGTCCTTAACGGCGATGAGGTCCCCGCCGCGCTGGCGGATTACGCCGTCTTCCAGTGGCAGCGGGCGTCGGTCCAGCGCTACGTCGCACTCTCAGCCAAACGCGCGGGCTGATAAGCTTCAGCGGTTCCGTTATCATAGACGCATCGTCATGCGTGGAGATAAATTGTATGAAGCTGATGTTTGCCTCGGATATCCACGGCTCTCTGCCTGCCGCTGAACGCGTGCTTGAGCTGTTCGCGCGCAGTGGGGCGCAGTGGCTGGTTATCCTCGGCGATGTGCTTAATCACGGGCCGCGTAACGCGCTTCCCGAAGGCTATGCCCCAGCCCAGGTTGCGGAGGCGCTTAATAGCGTGGCGGAGCGGGTGATTGCCGTACGCGGCAACTGCGACAGCGAAGTCGATCAGATGTTGCTCCATTTCCCCATTACCGCCCCCTGGCAGCAGGTTTTGAGCGAGCGAACCCGCCTTTTTCTGACCCACGGACATCTGTATAGCCCCGATAATTTGCCTCCCCTCGCCGCTGGCGATGTGCTGGCTTATGGTCATACTCATATTCCGGTTGCCGAGAAACGCGGTGAGATTTTCCTCTTCAATCCCGGCTCGGTCAGCATCCCTAAAGGGGGATTTACCGCCAGCTACGGTCTGCTGAACGAGGGGCAATTGCAGGTTTTAGCACTCGATGATAATCAGGTTATTGCAGAGGTCGCAATTTACCCGTAATTTACCCCTCAACCGTATAGACGCGCCGTAAGAGCGCTTTAAAAAGTAAGGTTTCCTGATGGCGGAACAGAATCATTTGGCAAGCACAGAATGGGTCGATATTGTTAATGAAAACAATGAGGTGATAGCACAATCCAGCCGCGAACAAATGCGCGCGGAGTGTTTGCGTCATCGGGCGACCTACATTGTTGTTCATGATGGGATGGGCAAAATCCTGGTACAGCGTCGTACCGAAACGAAAGATTTTCAGCCGGGTATGCTGGACGCTACCGCCGGCGGCGTGGTGCAGGCTGACGAGCAAATGCTGGAGTCCGCGCGCCGCGAAGCGGAAGAGGAGCTCGGCATTGCCGGCGTGCCTTTCGCTGACCACGGCCAGTTCTACTATGAGGATAAACATTGCCGCGTCTGGGGCGGTCTGTTCAGCTGCGTGTCACACGGGCCTTTTGCTTTACAGGAGGAAGAGGTGAGCGAAGTGTGCTGGCTGACGCCGGAAGAGATCACCGCCCGCTGCGACGAGTTCACTCCGGATTCATTAAAAGCGCTGGCGCTGTGGATGACCCGCAATGCCAATAATGAGTCAGCAAAAGCTGAAAAGCAGGAAGAGGCCGAGTAGTTTTAACAGCTATCCCTCATGCATAAACTGGATGCGATGGGCCTTCTGTCGCTCCAGTTTCCCTCGCTAAGTCGCTCCAGTAGTGCACGGCCGGCTTCGATGCCAATCTTATGGTGCGGTACCGCCATCGTCGTTAACGGCGGCTGGCAGACCCGGCTTACGTCGCTATCCCCAAAGCCGACAACGGCTAAATCATCAGGAACTTTGATGCGCCGACGCTGACATTCATACAGCGCTCCGCATGCCAGCTCATCGGAAACGCAAACCAGCGCATCCAGTTCCGGCCATGCGAGCAAAAACTCCGGCAGCTGCGAAGCGCCGGTGGAAAAGTTGGCGGGCAGCGCGGCGTTAATTACCCGGTTAGGCGACATATGATGGCGCAGCATGGCTTTATACCACCCCTGCAAATGCTGCTGAAAAATCCACTGTTCCTGATTGGCGCACAGTAGACCGATATTCTGATAGCCGCGGTGGATAAGCATTTCCGTCAGCTCGAACATCGCCGCCACGTTATCGATGCCGATATTCATGTCGATAGGATCGGCGCGCATCGCGCCCATCTCCACCACCGGAATCGAGGCGTTCTGCAGCCAGTGGCGTACGGTATCGCTGTGCTCAACGCTCAGTAGAATGGCGGCGGCGATGTTAGAAGCCAGCAGCGTTTCCAGTAGTTTCTCTTCCTGCTCCAGACGATGCTGCGATTCCGCCAGCATGATTTGATAACCTGCTGGCTGTAATATTTGCTGAAGTCCGGCGAACATTGCCGAGCAGCCCGCCTCCGTCAGATTCGGCACGACCATCGCTATGGTTCTTGAGGACGCGGAAGCCAGTGCGCTAGCGGCGAGGTTAGGCATATATCCCAGTTCTTGCACCGCCGCTTCGATTTTTTCGCGAAGCTTATCGGAAACCTGTTCCGGCGTACGAAGGGCGCGGGACACGGTCATGGTACCCACTCCAGCCAACTGAGCAACATCGGCGATGGTCACCTTTCCGGTGCTACGCCGTTTTCGGGTTAGAGACATACATATTCCTGCTAAACAGACGCTTTTTATTATCATCCATTACTTCACGTGTCAGGGAGTATACGCCTTAAACGGGACTTTTTGCTGCGTTTTGATGGGATGATTGCGAATTGATAGCGCTATCACAAATCTGAATGTTCAACGTTGGTAGCGCTATCTTTGTGATCTTAATCTCAGATAACTATTGCCTGCTTGCATAAAGTTTGCCCATCTTTTGTTAAAAGACGAGGGGTAAAATGCTTAAGACATGGCTCTCTGATACCACCATCACGTTACGGCAGAAGGTAGAAAGCTGGCAGCAGGCACTGGACATCTGTGCCAGACCGCTGCTTGAAGCAGGAGTTATAGAACCTGAATATGTAGCGGCGATCATTGAGCAGCACCGTAAGCTGGGGCCTTACTATGTGTTGGCACCGGGCCTGGCAATGCCGCATGCGCGGCCGGAAGAGGGGGCGAAAGGTTTAGGTCTCTCGCTGCTGAAACTCGAACAGGGCATTTCCTTTGGCTCTAAAGACTTCGACCCGGTCGATATTATTATTATGCTGGCGGCGCCGGATAAGCACAGTCACATTGAAACGATCTCTGCGCTGGCGGAATTATTTTCCAGCGATGAAGATATGAATAAATTACATCAGGCAGCCAACCTGGAGGAGATAAAAACTATCATCACGCGTTTCTGATTTAATTTTATTATCCGACTTATAACCCATTACGCACCTGCGTGATGCGGACCTACTCTACCCAAAAAAGGTGATAACAATGAAATTATGGCAATTTGCGGTTCCGGCCTGGGCAGCAGTTTTATGGTTGAGATGAATATTAAAAAAGTGCTCAAAAAACTCGAAATTGAAGCCGAGGTGGAACATTCCGATCTGTCCTCGGCAATCCCCGGTGCGGCAGATTTATTCGTCATGGCTAAGGATATTGCCGCCAGCGCCAGCGTCCCGGAAAGCCAGCTGGTGGTGATTACCAACATCATCGATATTAACGAACTCGAAGCGCAGCTGCGTGCGTGGTTCGCCAGACAATAACTATTTATAGCGAGGTGGATATGTTTATCCTTGAAACGCTGAATTTTGTTGTTGATATTCTAAAAGTACCCTCGGTGCTGGTCGGTTTAATTGCGTTAATTGGCTTGGTAGCGCAAAAGAAATCTTTCTCCGATGTCGTCAAGGGAACCATTAAAACTATTCTGGGTTTTATTGTTCTGGGCGGCGGCGCGACGGTATTAGTCGGTTCGCTGAATCCACTGGGGGGCATGTTTGAGCATGCTTTTAATATTCAGGGTATTATTCCTAATAACGAGGCGATTGTTTCTATTGCGCTGGAAAAATACGGCGCTTCAACCGCGCTGATTATGGCGTTCGGGATGGTAGCGAATATTGTAGTCGCCCGATTTACGCGTCTGAAGTATATCTTCCTGACCGGCCACCACACCTTCTACATGGCTTGTATGATCGGCGTGATTCTTACCGTGGCGGGTTTTGAAGGTATCGGGCTGGTCTTTACCGGTTCCCTGATCCTCGGCCTGGTGATGGCGTTCTTCCCGGCGCTGGCCCAGCGCTATATGAAGCGTATTACCGGTACAGATGACATCGCTTTCGGCCACTTCGGCACCCTGGGCTATGTCCTTTCGGGATGGATCGGTAGCGTCTGCGGTAAAGGCTCGCGTTCAACCGAAGAGATGAACCTACCGAAAAACCTGAGTTTCCTGCGTGACAGCTCCATCTCCATTTCGCTGACCATGATGATTATCTATTTGATTATGGCGGTGAGCGCGGGGCGTGAATATGTTGAAAGCACTTTCAGCGGCGGCCAGAACTACCTGGTATACGCCATCATTATGGCGATTACCTTCGCCGCCGGGGTGTTCATCATCCTGCAAGGGGTACGTCTAATCCTGGCGGAAATCGTACCGGCCTTTACCGGATTTTCGGAGAAGCTGGTGCCTAATGCCCGTCCGGCGCTGGACTGCCCGGTAGTCTATCCCTATGCGCCCAATGCGGTACTGATTGGCTTTCTGTTCAGCTTCCTGGGCGGCCTGGTCGGGCTGTTCCTCTGCGGGCAGTTCAAGTGGGTGCTGATCCTGCCCGGCGTGGTGCCGCATTTCTTTACCGGCGCGACCGCCGGCGTGTTTGGCAACGCCACCGGCGGACGGCGCGGGGCGATGATAGGGGCGTTTGCCAACGGTCTGCTGATCACCTTCCTGCCGGTACTGCTGTTGCCGGTGCTGGGCGCGATTGGCTTTGCCAACACCACTTTCTCGGATGCGGATTTCGGCGCCGTCGGTATCGTGCTGGGCAACCTGGCCCGCTATCTGTCGCCGTTTGCTATTACCGGCCTTGTGGTGGCGTTGTTCGTACTGCTGGTGGTGTACAACGTTTTTGCGAAAAAGAGATCTGCGGGCGGCGGCGCGCAGGAGAACAGCGGAGCTAAATCATGAATGTGAAAGAAGTAACCCAACTGGCGCGGGACATTCGCGTCGCCACCCTTAAATCACTGACGGATCTTGGTTTCGGCCATTACGGCGGCAGTATGTCGGTCGTGGAGACGCTGGCGGTACTGTACGGCGCGGTGATGAAAATTGACCCCGCGGACCCGGACTGGCCAGAGCGCGACTACTTTGTGTTATCAAAAGGTCATGCCGGCCCCGCGCTGTACAGCACGTTAGCGATTAAGGGATATTTTCCGCTGGAGGAGCTGAGTACGCTAAACCAGAACGGTACGCGGCTGCCAAGCCACCCGGATCGGTTGAAAACGCGCGGGGTGGATGCCACTACCGGCTCTCTGGGGCAGGGGATTTCCATCGCCGGCGGAATGGCGCTTTCGCATAAGCTGGCGGGACGGGCGAATCGGGTATTCTGCATCGTTGGCGACGGTGAGTTGAATGAAGGCCAGTGCTGGGAAGCGTTCCAGTTTATTGCCCATCATCGCCTGAATAATCTGACCGTGTTTGTTGACTGGAACAAGCTACAGCTTGACGGCAGGCTGGATGAGATCATTCGCGCTTTTAATCTGGAAGATAAATTCCGCGCCTTTGGTTTTGATGTTGTTACCGTCAAAGGCGATGACATCCCCGGACTGCTGGCGGCGGTTCAGCCCGTTCCTCCCGCCGATGCGCGCCCGCGGGTCGTTATTCTCGATAGCGTGAAAGGCCAGGGCGTGCCGTATCTCGAGAATCTCAGTAACAACCATCACTTGCGCCTGACGGACGAGATGAAAGAGACGCTAAACGAGACGATTCGCCAGCTGGAGGCCGAACATGATTAAAGTTGCACCTGCAGGACAAAAAGATGCCATAGAGATGCGCAAAGTCTATGCCGGGTTTGTCGCGCAGCAGATTGAAGCCCATAGCCCGATTATCGCCCTGGAAGCGGATCTGATGAGCTCTATGGCGATGGATGGCGTCGCGAGGCAGCATCCGCAGCACGTCATCAACTGCGGCATTATGGAAGCGAACGTGATCGGTACCGCCGCCGGACTATCGTTGACCGGGCGTAAGCCGTTTGTCCATACCTTTACCGCTTTCGCCAGCCGCCGCTGCTTCGACCAGTTGTTTATGGCGCTGGACTATCAGCGGAACAACGTCAAGGTGATCGCTTCTGACGCCGGGGTGACCGCCTGCCATAACGGCGGAACCCATATGTCGTTTGAGGATATGGGTCTTGTGCGCGGCCTCGCGCATTCGGTGGTGCTGGAAGTGACCGATGCGGTGATGTTTGAGGATATCCTGCGGCAGCTTATCGATCTCGACGGTTTTTACTGGGTACGCACGATCCGCAAACAGGCGCCGAGCGTCTACGCGCCGGGTTCGACGTTTACGATTGGCAAAGGTAATGTGCTGCGCGAAGGTGACGACATCACCTTGATTGCCAACGGGATCATGGTGGCGGAAGCCCTTGAAGCAGCACGTCAACTTGAGCAGGAAGGGGTCAGCGCGGCGGTGATTGATATGTTTACCCTGAAGCCTATCGACCGTATGCTGGTGAAAAATTACGCCGAAAAAACCGGGCGTATCGTGACCTGTGAAAACCACAGTATTCATAACGGACTGGGATCGGCGGTGGCGGAAGTCCTGGTGGAGACCTGCCCGGTTCCGATGCGTCGTGTGGGGGTGAAGGAGCGTTATGGCCAGGTGGGAACGCAGGACTTCTTGCAGAAGGAGTATGGCCTGACGGCGCATGATATTGTCTCGGCGGCGCGAGAGCTGCTGTAAATAAAAAGGCGACCCTGAGGTCGCCTTTTTTCATGCAGCGGGCAGATTATGCTTGCTGCTGGGACGACTGAATCGCGGTCAGGGCGATGGTATAGACGATATCGTCAACCAGCGCGCCACGGGACAGGTCGTTCACCGGCTTACGCATCCCCTGCAGCATCGGCCCGATAGAGATCAGGTCGGCAGAACGCTGTACGGCTTTGTAAGTGGTGTTACCGGTGTTCAGGTCCGGGAAGATGAACACGGTAGCGCGGCCAGCAACCGGAGAGTTCGGCGCTTTGGATTTCGCTACGTCAGCCATAACCGCAGCATCGTACTGCAGCGGGCCGTCGATCATCAGGTCAGGACGTTTTTCCTGCGCCAGACGAGTGGCTTCGCGTACTTTCTCAACATCGCTGCCGGCGCCAGAGGTACCGGTGGAGTAGGAGAGCATGGCTACGCGCGGTTCGATGCCGAAGGCAATCGCGGAGTCTGCGGACTGGATAGCGATTTCAGCCAGCTGTTCAGCGGTCGGATCCGGGTTGATCGCGCAGTCGCCGTAAACGTAAACCTGTTCCGGCAGCAGCATGAAGAATACGGAGGAGACCAGAGAGCTACCCGGCGCAGTTTTGATCAGCTGCAGCGGCGGACGGATGGTGTTGGCGGTGGTGTGAACCGCACCGGATACCAGGCCGTCGACTTCGTCTTGTTCCAGCATCAGGGTGCCGAGAACCACGTTGTCTTCCAGCTGCTCGCGGGCAACCGCTTCGGTCATGCCTTTGCTCTTACGCAGCTCGACCAGGCGAGCAACGTAGCTTTCGCGAACCACTTCCGGGTCAACGATTTCAATACCGGCGCCCAGCTCTACGCCCTGAGAAGCGGCAACGCGGGTGATTTCATCCGGGTTACCCAGCAGTACGCAGGTCGCGATACCGCGCTCGGCGCAGATAGCCGCGGCTTTAACGGTACGCGGTTCGTTGCCTTCCGGCAGAACAACACGCTTGCCTGCTTTACGCGCCAGCTCGGTGAGCTGATAGCGGAAGGCTGGCGGAGAGAGACGACGGCTGCGCTCGGAAGTCGCGGTCAGGGATTCAATCCAGTCGGCGTTGATATAGTTAGCCACGTATTCCTGAACTTTCTCAATACGCTCGTGATCGTCAACCGGCACTTCCAGGTTGAAGCTCTGCAGGCTCAGAGAGGTCTGCCAGGTGTTGGTGTTAACCATGAATACCGGCAGGCCGGTAGCAAACGCGCGTTCGCACAGCTTGCTTACGCGCGGGTCCATTTCATAGGCCCCGGTCAGCAGGATAGCGCCGATTTCCACGCCGTTCATCGCGGCCAGGCAGGCGGCGACCAGTACGTCAGGACGGTCTGCGGAAGTAACCAGCAGAGAGCCTGCGCGGAAGTGTTCCAGCATGTGCGGAATGCTACGCGCACAGAAGGTGACGGACTTCACGCGGCGGGTATTGATGTCGCCTTCGTTGATGATGGTGGCGTTCAGGTGATGCGCCATATCAATCGCACGAGTGGCGATCAGATCGAAGCTCCACGGCACCGCGCCCAGAACCGGTAATGGGCTACCGCTCTGCAGTTGAGCCGGATCGATCTTCACGACTTTTGCTTTGGAAGAGTCGTCAAAGATTTCCGACAGGTCCGGGCGAGTACGGCCCTGTTCGTCAACCGGTGCATTCAGCTTGTTGACGATGACGCCGGTGATGCTGGTGTTTTTCGCGCCGCCGAAGCTGCTGCGAGTCAACTCAATGCGCTCTTTCAGCTGTTCCGGAGTATCGGTACCCTGGGACATCACAAAGACGATTTCAGCGTTAAGCGTTTTCGCGATTTCGTAGTTCAGAGACTGGGCAAACTGATGTTTGCGGGTCGGGACCAGACCTTCAACCAGCACCACTTCCGCATCCTGCGCGTTGGCGTGGTAGTTGGCGATGATCTCTTCCATCAGCACGTCTTTCTGGTTGCTGGAGAGCAGCGACTCAACGTGGCTCATTTTCAACGGTTCTGCGGCCGGAAGGTCGGAGTTCGCGCGAATGATGGTGGTAGTCTGGTCTGGCGCATCGCCACCGGCACGCGGTTGAGCGATAGGTTTAAAGACGCTCAGGCGAACGCCTTTACGTTCCATAGCACGGATAACACCGAGGCTGACGCTGGTCAGGCCTACGCTGGTTCCGGTAGGGATCAGCATGATTGTACGGGACACGATATATCCTCTTTCGTTACCGCCAGTATCAGGCGGGATACAAAACTGCACCACCAGCTTCCCGTCATACTTCAAGTTGCATGTGCGTTGGCTTTACTCGCTCACCCCAGTTACGTACTACTCGTACGCTCCTGGGGATTCTCTGCGTCGCCGCCTTCCTGCAACTCGAATTATTTAGGGTTATGGCTGGCGGTGTGGAATCAGGCGGTCAGACGGTTGGCGTCCTGCGCGATGACCAACTCTTCGTTGGTCGGAATGACGATAGCCGGGCGAGTGCCTTCTTTGTTGATGAAGCCAGACTTACCGAAACGGGCAGCCAGGTTACGCTCGTGATCAACTTCAAAGCCCAGTACGCCCAGTTTACCCAGAGACAGTTCGCGAACCATCGCGGCGTTCTCACCGATACCACCGGTGAATACGACGGCGTCCAGACGACCATCCATCAGCGCTGTGTAGGAGCCGATATATTTTGCCAGGCGGTGGCAGTAAACGTCCATGGCACGTTTAGCGTCAGCTTTTTCCTGGTAGTTGTCTTCAACGTAGCGGCAGTCGCTGGTCACTTCGGTCAAACCGAGCAGGCCGGACTCTTTGGTCAGCATTTTGTTGATGGCGTCTACGCTCATGCCCAGGGCATCGTGCAGATGGAAAATGATTGCCGGGTCGATATCGCCAGAACGCGTACCCATCACCAGACCTTCCAGCGGAGTCAGACCCATGGAAGTGTCAACGCATTTACCGTTGCGGATAGCGGAAACGGAACCACCGTTGCCCAGATGGCAGGTGATGATGTTCAGCTCTTCAACCGGTTTGTTCAGAACTTTCGCGGCTTCCTGAGTCACATAGAAGTGGCTGGTGCCGTGCGCGCCGTAGCGACGTACGCCGTGTTCTTTGTACAGGCTGTACGGCAGGGCATAGAGGTAAGATTCTTCCGGCATGGTCTGATGGAACGCGGTGTCGAACACGGCAACGTTCTTGTCTTTCAGATTAGGGAAGGATTTCAGGGCTTCTGCGATACCGATCAGGTGCGCCGGGTTGTGCAGCGGGGCGAAAGAGGCGGAGTCTTTAATTCCCTGAATAACCGAGTCATCGATAACGACGGAGCTGGTGTATTTTTCACCACCGTGAACGATACGGTGGCCGATTGCGGTCAGCTGAGCAGACAGTTCTGGTTTTTGTGCCAGAATAGTGTTAACGATAAAGTTCAGCGCTTCACTGTGAGCAGCGCCAGCGCCTAATTCGGCTTCTTGCTTGCTGCCGTCCATTTTCCATTTGATACGGGCTTCAGGAAGATGGAAACATTCTGCTAAACCAGACAGGTATTCATCACCGTTGACGGCATCAAGGATAGCGAATTTCAGAGAGGAGCTACCGCAGTTCAGAACCAGTACTAACTTACTCGACATGGAAGTACCTTTTATGATACGTGGCTAAAAAAACGTCAGTGTGTCACAAAGCGTAGCGCAGGATGACATCGACATTTATGATTAACATCATGCCTTGTACTGTTTTCGGCACGATGAGAGAAGTACATTTGATTTTATGTCATTTTGCATAATTTTCAGCCAGTGGCAGAATATGCGATAATTTGACTAACCTGGTAAAAGGGTCTAACCGCCCCTCAGGTGCGCACAGAATACCTGATTGAGTGCGTCATTGCCAAAATCTTTTGAACGTTGTCATGCACAGTTGGTGTTTTGCACAAATTTTTTAAGTTTTATATGTAAAGTTGAGGTAAGCCATGTCCGGTCCCGAGAATCGCTCTGTGAGTTTTTTTGGCTTGTTTCGCCACGGGCAGCACTATGCAAAGACCTGGCCTCTGGATAAGCGCCTTGCCCCGGTGTTTATTGAAAACCGTATTATTCGCGCCACGCGTTATGCGATTCGTATCATGCCGCCGGTGGCGATTTTCACGCTGTGCTGGCAAATCGCCCTCGGCGGCCAGTTGGGCCCGGCCGTCGCCACCGCGCTGTTTGCGCTGAGCCTGCCGATGCAGGGTTTATGGTGGTTGGGTAAGCGTTCAGTGACGCCGCTGCCGCCGTCGATACTGAACTGGTTTTATGAAGTGCGCGGTAAACTGCAGGAGGCCGGGCAGGCGTTAACGCCGGTAGATGGCAAGCCCGATTATCAGGCTTTAGCTGACACGCTTAAGCGCGCCTTCAAACAACTGGATAAAACTTTCCTTGATGATTTGTAATTTCATCGGGAAAACGCATATAAAAGAAGGCGCATAATTCATGCGCCTTCTTTTTTCACGCCGTAAAAGTGCAACAGGAGTCAAAAATGGAAATGACCAATGCGCAGCGTCTGATTCTGTCGAATCAATACAAAATGATGACGATGCTCGATCCGGACAACGCTGAACGCTACCGCCGCCTGCAGACCATCATTGAGCGTGGATACGGGCTGCAGATGCGCGAGCTGGACCGCGAGTTTGGCCAGCTTACCGAGGAAACGTGTCGTACTATCATTGATATCATGGAGATGTATCACGCGCTGCATGTCTCCTGGACAAACCTGAAGGACGCCAGCGGGATTGACGAGCGACGGGTCACCTTCCTTGGCTTCGACGTGGCGACCGAAGCCCGCTATCTCGGTTATGTCCGCTTTATGGTTAACGTTGAAGGGCGCTATAGCCACTTTGACGCCGGTACTCACGGCTTTAACTCCCAGACCCCGATGTGGGAAAAATACCAGCGCATGCTGAGCACCTGGCACTCCTGCCCGCGTCAGTACCATTTAAGCAGTAACGAAATTAACCAGATTATCAACGCCTGATGGAGGTTCCCGTGCAGTGTAAAGGTTTCCTGTTTGATCTTGACGGGACATTGGTCGATTCGTTGCCGGTTGTGGAGCGTTCGTGGTGCAAATGGGCGGATCGATTCAGTATCCCTCATGATGAGGTGTTGAACTTCATTCATGGCAAACAGGCGATAACCTCATTACGTCATTTTCTTCCCGGCCGCAGCGAAGAAGAGATTCAGTCCGAGTTCGTCTGGCTGGAAAAGGTCGAAGCAACGGATACGGATGGCGTAACGGCGCTGCCGGGAGCGGTGGCGTTGCTCAGGACACTTGATGACGTGGGGATTCCGTGGGCGATAGTGACGTCAGGTTCGATTCCCGTCGCCCATGCTCGTCACCGCGCTGCGGGGCTGCCTGAGGCTGAGGTTTTCGTCACCGCCGAGCGCGTAAAGCACGGGAAACCCGCTCCGGACGCCTATCTGCTGGGGGCCGAGCTGTTAGGGCTGGCGCCGGGAGATTGCGCCGTGGTGGAGGATGCCCCTGCCGGGCTGCTCTCTGGGCTGAATGCCGGTTGTCGGACTATCGCGGTCAATGTGCCCGCCGATGCGCCGCGTCTTGATGAAGCTGATTTGGTGTTAACGACGCTTGAAAATCTGCTGGTTGAGCGCCTGCCTGACGGCAATGTGAATGTTAGCCTTAAAGATTAATCTCATGATTTAGCCCCGCGCCGGCGGGGCTTTTTTATGCCAAACTTCCAACTCCATCTTCTGACAAGGATAAGTTGTGAACGGTGAACTGATTTGGGTGTTATCTCTTCTTGCCGTAGCCGTCGTACTCTTTGCCACCGGAAAAGTGCGCATGGACGCTATCGCGTTGCTGGTGATTGTCGCTTTTGTCCTTAGCGGCACCTTAACGCTCAGCGAGGCCTTCTCGGGATTTAGCGATCCCAACGTTATCCTTATCGCCGCGCTTTTCATTATTGGCGATGGGCTGGTGCGCACCGGGGTTGCCACCAAAATGGGCTCCTGGCTGGTAAAGGTTGCCGGTAATAGCGAAACCAAAATGCTGGTCTATTTAATGCTAACCGTTGCCGGATTAGGCGCTTTTATGAGCTCGACCGGCGTGGTGGCCATTTTTATTCCCGTGGTGCTCAGCGTGTCAATGCGCATGAACACGTCACCTTCGCGGTTGATGATGCCGCTCAGTTTTGCCGGACTTATTAGCGGGATGATGACTTTGGTGGCAACACCGCCCAACCTGGTTGTCAACAGCGAGCTGTTACGCGAAGGGCTGCAAGGATTCAGCTTTTTTAGCGTCACGCCTATAGGCCTGGTGGTGCTGGTTCTGGGCGTTTTCTATATGCTGGTGATGCGCTTCATGCTAAAGGGGGACGAAGGCGAACAGGTCCGCGATGGCCGTAAGCGAAGCACCTTCCGCGATCTTATCAAAGATTATCATCTCACGGGGCGCGCGCGTCGCCTGGCCATTCGCCCCGGCTCGCCGATGATTGGCCAGCGCCTGGACGACCTGAAGCTACGCGAACGCTATGGGGCGAACGTTATCGGCGTTGAGCGCTGGCGGCGCTTCCGGCGGGTTATCGTTAACGTTAACGGCGTATCGGAGTTCCGCGCCCGCGACGTTTTGCTGATCGACATGTCGGCCTCCGATGTGGATTTACGCCAGTTCTGTGGCGAGCAAATGCTGGAGCCCATGGTACTGCGTGGCGAATACTTTTCCGATCAGGCGCTTGACGTAGGGATGGCGGAAGTCTCTCTGATCCCGGATTCCGAACTGATTGGCAAGACGGTGCGCGAAATCGCCTTTCGTACCCGTTTCGATTTGAACATTGTGGGTCTGAAACGCGATGGCAAAGCTCTTGACGGCGCGGTCACCGATGAAGCTTTGCAGCTTGGCGATATCATGCTGGTGGTGGGGAACTGGCGGCAGATAGCCCTGCTGGCCAAGCGAGGTCGTGACTTTGTGGTGCTGAATATGCCCATTGAGGTCAATGACGCCTCGCCGGCGCACAGCCAGGCGCCGCATGCGATTTTCTGTCTGGTGCTGATGGTCGCGCTGATGCTGACTGACGAAATTCCGAACCCCATAGCGGCGATCGTGGCCTGTCTGCTGATGGGTAAATTCCGCTGTATTAACGCCGAAAGTGCCTATAAAGCCATTCACTGGCCGAGCATTATTTTGATCGTCGGGATGATGCCTTTTGCTCTGGCGCTGCAGAAAACCGGCGGCGTTGATCTGGTTGTACAGGGATTAATGGACGTGGCGGGAAGTAAAGGACCGTACCTGATGCTTGGCTGTCTGTTTGTGATGTGCGCGGCTATCGGCCTGTTTATATCCAATACCGCCACCGCGGTGCTGATGGCGCCCATTGCGCTGGCCGCGGCAAAGTCGATGGGCGTTTCGCCTTATCCTTTTGCGATGGTGGTCGCCATGGCGGCCTCGGCGGCGTTTATGACGCCGGTATCGTCGCCGGTGAATACCCTGGTACTGGGGCCGGGTAAATACTCATTCAGCGATTTTGTCAAAATCGGCGTGCCGTTTACTATCCTGGTGATGGTGGTGTGCGTTCTGCTGATCCCGATGCTGTTTCCGTTCTGATTCAGCAACGTTTTTCCCCGGTCAGGCTGAGGCTGGCCGGGGAGTGATTATTTTATAAAGGTGAATCCTGGCTGATTTCATCAAGCGAAAGGTGGAAGCTCGGCACGAAAACATGCATAAAGTAGTCCATCTCAGCGCTGCGGCGCGATTCCAGCGTTTTCTCAAGGCGGCCTTTGGCCAGCAGAAATTCATTATTCCCCGCCGATAGCTCTTCCAGACACTTCAGGTAGGCACAAAGCGCATCGGCCTGCTTAACAAGGGATTTTTCCTCTTCGCTGTAGTGCTGTTCGTCGATGAGCGGCTCAAAAATATCGCGCAGTTCATCAGGAACCATATCGACCAGCTTCTGCTGGGCGATTTTCTCGATGGCTTTGTATTCTTGCGCGATCTGCGAGTTGAAATATTTTACCGGCGTTGGCAGGTCGCCGGTCAGGACTTCCGAGGCATCGTGATACATCGCCAGCAAGGCAATGCGCTCGGCGTTAACCTGACCGCCAAATTTACGATTTTTGATCGCCGCCAGCGCATGGGCCACCATCGCGACCTGTAAGCTGTGTTCGGAGACGTTTTCGGTGCGCACATTACGCATCAGCGGCCAGCGGTTGATCAGTTTCAGGCGGGAGAGGTGGGCAAAGAAATGACTCTGACTCATAGGAACCCTTAATCAGTTACGACGTCGGGTGACATTGTGCGCAGGGATTGCCGCCGGATGCAAATCCCGGCGGCTGGGTAGATGCAATCAGAGCTGGTGGTAGCCGGAAAGGAAACGGCCGAAACGGGTAATTGCCATTTCAAGATCGTCTTCGCGCGGAAGGGTCACAATACGCACGTGGTCCGGCCACGGCCAGTTAAAGGCGGTACCCTGAACCAGCAGGACTTTTTCCTGTAGCAGAAAATCGAGCACCATTTTTTGGTCATCGTGAATATTAAAGCGCTTAGCGTCGATTTTCGGGAACATATACAGCGCGCCTTTCGGCTTGGTGCACGATACGCCTGGAATGTCGTTAATCAGCTCCCAGGCGCGATTGCGCTGTTCATATAAACGCCCGCCTGGAACAATAAATTCGCTGATGCTCTGATAGCCACCGAGAGCGGTTTGGATCGCATGCTGGGCCGGGACGTTGGCGCACAGGCGCATAGAGGACAGCATTTCCAGGCCTTCGATATAGCCTTTTGCGTGTTTCTTCGGCCCGTTAAGCACCATCCAGCCCTGGCGAAAGCCGGCAACGCGGTAGGTTTTTGACAGGCCGTTAAAGGTCACGGTGAGCAGGTCCGGGGCCAGCGGCGCAATTGAGTGGTGCTGCGCCTCATCATAGAGGATCTTATCGTAGATCTCATCGGCGAAAATAATCAGATTATGCTGGCGGGCGATCTCGACGATCTCCATCAGCAGCTCTTTTGAGTAGACCGCGCCGGTTGGGTTATTCGGGTTGATAATCACGATACCGCGGGTACGCGGGGTGATTTTCGCGCGGATATCGTCGAGGTCCGGGAACCAGTCGGATGACTCATCGCAGAGATAATGCACCGCTTTACCGCTGGAAAGCGCGACCGCGGCGGTCCAGAGCGGATAATCCGGCGCCGGAACCAGCATTTCATCGCCGCTGTTCAGCAGCGCCTGCATGGCCTGAACGATAAGTTCGGAAACGCCATTGCCGATATAAATATCTTCGACCGTCACATCGCGCATGCCGCGAGCCTGGTAATGCTGCATGATGGCCTTACGTGCGGAATAGAGGCCCTTTGAATCGCTATAGCCCTGGGAAGTCGGGAGATTGCGGATGACGTCAACGAGGATTTCGTCAGGCGCGTCAAAGCCAAACGGCGCTGGGTTGCCGATGTTCAGCTTCAGGACTTTGTTGCCTTCTTCTTCAAGGCGTTTTGCCTCTTTCAGAACCGGGCCGCGGATGTCGTAACAGACGTTATCTAACTTGCTGGATTTTTCGATGGGGGACATGAACCTTGACCTTTTAGCTGTTATCGCCACTCCCTGCCGTGGAAGTCAGCACGGAATAATGTACTCCGCATCCCCGCTGTTTTGAAGGGTTAACAGGAGAAGATTTTGCTATTCATGTTTTTTTGGATTAATTGATTTCTCTGGTGGGGTAGTGTTTTGTTTATACAATAAACCTTCAATGCTTTCATTGGTGGTCATAAATTGTGTTCTTTTCTAATTCTATAAACGTTTATCTGGTTTGTTGATTTGACGGGAATGCGTGCTTATTTCTTGCGCAAAAGCCGCGTCACTTTCTTATGTACGTTTAATTCACAATACACAGAATGTGTTAACAACTTTACCAGGTATTTTTAATGAAAAGCATTTAATTGATAAATGGGTTTTATTTTATGCAAGGAATATTCTTAGGTTTGTAATTTAATTAAAGCGCTGGTCAGCATTTAAAATTGCCTGAGATAATACTGATTAACGCTTATAAATATTGTGGTTTTCGGTTAGAATAACATCGTTAATACTGATATATGACTATGCCAGGTAGCCTGTTTCTTTATTAATACATTGTTATTGCAGGTTTTTGTTATCTTCCTGAGCGCTATGGCAAAGTTTGTCGCTGGTGCAGATGCAGGCAATGGTCATTGACGGCTATTTTTTGCGTCTCATCACAAAAAACAATGCGCCGTAATTAAAAGCGCTCAGGCATACGAGCAAAATATTACTCTGAAATTCCGCGCATTTGCTGCTGATGAGTGCTTTCTAATGCAATAACGTTCGTCCAGTTGTTCATCCGTCTGTCTGTGGCGGGTAACGCGAAGCTTAAGGATTAGCCGGAAGCCTGGAGCACAGCATCAACAAGGCAGGTCAGCATTAGCCGCCTGAATGTGAAGCAAATATGATAAATGAAAATCGTTCGATACTAAATTTAGACCTCGACCTCTTGAGAACCTTTGTTGCCGTCGCCGATCTCAATACATTTGCCGCTGCTGCCGTAGCGGTATGCCGGACTCAGTCAGCGGTAAGCCAGCAGATGCAGCGGCTGGAGCAACTGGTTGGCAAAGAACTTTTTGCTCGCCACGGGCGCAATAAGCTTCTGACCGAGCAGGGCATTCAGCTGTTGGGCTATGCGCGGAAGATTCTGCGTTTTAATGATGAAGCCTGTATGTCGCTAATGTTTGGCAGCCTGCAGGGAACGCTGACAGTGGGAGCCTCTGATGAGACAGCAGATACCATTTTACCGTGCCTGTTAAACCGGATTGGTAGTTTTTATCCCAGGCTGACGCTGGAAATCAAAGTCCTCAAACACCTTGATATCGTCGATATGTTGAAGAGTGGGGCAATCGATCTTGCGCTGACCACCCGACAAACCCAGGGGTCTGACATGCTGACGCTGCGCACGTCGCCAACGCTGTGGTACTGCGCAGCGGATTATGTCCTCCCTCAGGGCGAGTCTGTCCCGCTTGTTTTGCTGGATGCCCCGGATCCGTTTCGGGAAGAGATCGTAGAGGTACTCAACGCCGCCGGCATTATGTGGCATCTTTCCCATGCGGCAAGCTCAATGGCGGGGGTGAAGGCGGCGGTGAAAGCCGGGCTTGGCGTAACCGCGCAACCGGTAGAGATGATGAGCCCCGAATTTCGCGTACCGGGCCGGAGTGATGGTTTACCCGTGCTGCCGGATACCCGCTACATGCTGAACTGCAATCCGCAGAAGGCAAGCGAGCTGACGCAGGCCATTTTTCAGTCGCTGAGCGCAGAGTACCAGCCGTGGTCCACGCCACGCGTTTATACCCCTGAAGGGGGAGATAATTCCCTTATTTCCTGAGCGGGAAAAGCTAACAAACATCACAAAAACTGGTAACAAAATGTAAGTGTAAAAACGAACCCCAGACGTGTGAAATCGCCGCTGCGGTTCGTTTTTTTCAAATTTTATTGATTAATAGAAAGTTTTGTTGATATCTTTTGAGCTAAATCAGTAAGTTAGAACTGCTCCTCCTCTCATTTCTCGACTTTTCTCTGCACTTTCAATACTTCCTGCTAATGTTAAAAAACCATCTGGTTTGTTGCTGTTTTCTTGGTTGAATTAACAAAAGCGTGTCGCAGATCAAGAAAATACCCCTCCTTAGGGGGAGGAATCGTGTCTGAATCCTGTCAAAATAGGCGGGTCATTTTGATTTACGGCGGAAACGGACACGATTCAACAACACTAAAGCCGAACAGTATGCAAGGTTATTCCGCATGAAAGGGCATTTAATGTTAATGAAAAAAATCCAATGTAAATTAATGTTGTGAAAACTTTTGTTAAAGTTGACAAAAGGTTAATGAAAGGAGTAAAAAGCCACCGCAACTGGCCTTCCACATCACCCAGGGACGCTTTTTTGCACGGCTATTTTTTTATTCCTCCCCGTGAAACGCTGTGGCGTTCATCTGCCAGTAAGAGCAGAGGGTTTTAGCGCTACACTTTTTTGGTTAAGCAATGCGTATGTCAACATCCACTGAAGTCATCGCTCATCATTGGGCATTCGCTATATTTCTCATCATCGCTATCGGCCTGTGCTGCCTGATGCTCGTCGGCGGCTGGTACCTTGGCGGACGCGCGCGCGCGCGAAGCAAGAACACGCCGTTTGAATCCGGGATCGACTCCGTCGGTTCGGCTCGCTTACGTCTTTCTGCGAAGTTTTATCTGGTTGCCATGTTCTTCGTTATCTTTGACGTGGAAGCCCTGTATCTCTACGCATGGTCGACCTCTATCCGTGAAAGCGGTTGGGTCGGCTTTGTGGAAGCCGCAATTTTCATTTTAGTGCTACTGGCTGGTCTGGTTTACCTCGTTCGTATTGGCGCTCTGGACTGGACGCCTGCGCGCTCCCGTCGCACGCTGGTTAACCCGGAAACAGACAGTCCCACTAACCGTCATACGCAGTAAAAGCGAGGCAATAAGATGGATTATACGCTCACCCGCATCGATCCTAACGGTGAGAACGACCGTTACCCCCTGCAAAAACAGGAGATCGTAACCGACCCCCTGGAGCAAGAAGTCAACAAAAGCGTGTATATGGGGAAACTCGAACACGCCTTACATGACATGGTTAACTGGGGCCGTAAGAACTCAATCTGGCCTTACAACTTCGGCCTTTCTTGCTGCTACGTGGAAATGGTGACGTCATTCACCGCGGTGCATGACGTTGCGCGCTTTGGTGCAGAAGTATTACGTGCCTCCCCGCGTCAGGCTGACCTGATGGTGGTCGCCGGCACCTGCTTTACCAAAATGGCGCCGGTCATTCAGCGTCTTTATGACCAGATGCTGGAGCCGAAGTGGGTTATCTCGATGGGCGCATGCGCCAACTCCGGCGGAATGTACGATATTTACTCTGTCGTGCAGGGCGTGGATAAGTTTATTCCGGTCGATGTTTACATCCCGGGCTGCCCGCCGCGTCCGGAAGCGTATATGCAGGCGCTGATGCTGCTGCAGGAATCCATTGGTAAAGAACGTCGTCCGCTCTCTTGGGTGGTAGGCGATCAGGGCGTTTATCGCGCCAATATGCAGTCGGAACGCGAGCGTAAACGCGGCGAACGTATTGCAGTGACCAATCTGCGGACTCCGGACGAGATTTAACTTGCGCCTGCGGGCGGGATGAAAACTTCGCAAATCAATCTACTACAGCGCGAAGTCTCGCCGGCAGTCACCACGGACCTTTTGCAATGGTGAACAATATGACCGATTTAACCGCGCATGACGCCGCACCAGCCTGGCAAACCCGCGATCACCTTGATGACCCGGTGATCGGCGAACTGCGCAACCGTTTTGGGCCGGATGCCTTTACCGTTCAGCCCACCCGCACCGGCGTTCCGGTGGTTTGGGTGAAGCGCGAACAGCTGCTTGAGGTGGGTGATTTCCTGAAGAAGTTGCCGAAGCCTTACGTGATGCTGTTTGACCTGCATGGCATGGACGAACGTCTGCGCACGCACCGCGATGGTTTACCCGCCGCGGATTTTTCCGTTTTCTATCACCTGATTTCAATCGACCGCAATCGCGACATCATGCTCAAGGTTGCATTGTCTGAAAACGATCTGCATCTGCCGACCTTCACCAAACTGTACCCGAACGCCAACTGGTATGAGCGTGAAACCTGGGAGATGTTTGGCGTCACCTTCGATGGTCACCCGAATCTGCGCCGCATCATGATGCCGCCGACCTGGGAAGGCCACCCGCTGCGTAAAGACTACCCGGCGCGTGCAACCGAATTTGACCCGTTTGAGCTGACCAAAGCCAAACAGGATCTGGAAATGGAAGCGCTGACTTTCAAACCGGAAGAGTGGGGCATGAAGCGCGGGACCGAAAACGAGGACTTTATGTTCCTTAACCTCGGCCCGAACCACCCCTCCGCGCACGGTGCGTTCCGTATTATTTTGCAGCTTGATGGCGAAGAGATCATCGACTGCGTTCCGGATATCGGCTACCACCACCGCGGCGCTGAGAAGATGGGTGAGCGCCAGTCCTGGCACAGCTACATTCCGTATACCGACCGTATTGAGTACCTCGGCGGCTGCGTTAATGAGATGCCGTACGTGCTGGCGGTGGAGAAACTGGCGGGAATAACCGTGCCGGATCGCGTCAACGTCATCCGCGTAATGCTTTCCGAGCTGTTCCGTATCAACAGCCATCTGCTGTACATCTCCACCTTTATCCAGGACGTCGGGGCGATGACGCCGGTGTTCTTTGCCTTTACCGACCGCCAAAAGATCTACGATCTGGTGGAAGCGATTACCGGCTTCCGTATGCACCCGGCCTGGTTCCGTATCGGCGGCGTCGCGCACGACCTGCCCCGCGGTTGGGATCGCCTGCTGCGTGAATTCCTCGAGTGGATGCCGAAGCGTCTGGATTCCTATGAAAAGGCCGCGCTGCGCAACTCCATCCTGATCGGTCGTTCGAAAGGGGTTGCCGCCTACAACGCCAAAGAAGCGCTGGAGTGGGGCACCACCGGCGCGGGCCTGCGCGCGACCGGCATCGGCTTCGACGTGCGTAAATGGCGTCCTTATTCTGGCTATGAAAACTTCGACTTTGAAATCCCGACCGGCGGTGGCGTCTCCGACTGCTACACCCGCGTGATGCTGAAAGTGGAAGAGCTGCGCCAGAGCCTGCGCATTCTTCAGCAGTGCCTCGATAACATGCCGGAAGGCCCGTTCAAGGCGGATCATCCGCTGACGACGCCGCCGCCGAAAGAGCGCACGCTGCAGCATATCGAAACCCTGATTACGCACTTCCTGCAGGTTTCCTGGGGCCCGGTCATGCCGGCGCAAGAATCCTTCCAGATGATTGAAGCGACCAAGGGTATTAACAGTTACTACCTGACCAGCGACGGCAGCACCATGAGCTACCGTACCCGCGTGCGCACGCCAAGCTTCGCACACCTGCAGCAGATCCCGGCCGCTATTCGCGGCAGTCTGGTCTCCGACCTGATTGTCTATCTGGGTAGTATCGATTTTGTTATGTCAGACGTGGACCGCTAATTATGCACGAGAATCAACAACCACAAACCGAGGCTTTTGAGCTGAGTGCGGCAGAGCGTGAGGCGATTGAGCACGAAAAGCACCACTACGAAGACCCGCGTGCGGCGTCCATTGAAGCGCTGAAGATCGTTCAGAAGCAGCGCGGTTGGGTGCCGGACGGCGCAATCTACGCTATCGCCGATGTGCTGGGGATCCCGGCCAGCGACGTAGAAGGCGTGGCGACCTTCTACAGCCAAATATTCCGCCAGCCGGTAGGCCGTCACGTGATTCGCTACTGCGACAGCGTGGTGTGCCATATCACCGGGTTCCAGGGCATTCAGTCGGCGATCGAGAAGAAGCTGGATATCAAACCGGGTCAAACCACCTTTGATGGCCGCTTCACTCTGCTGCCGACCTGCTGCCTGGGCAACTGCGACAAGGGGCCGACCATGATGATTGATGAGGACACTCACAGTTATCTGACGCCGGAAGCGATTCCTGACCTCCTGGAGCGGTATAAATGAAAACCATTATTCGTACTGCCGAAACCCATCCGTTAACCTGGCGTCTGCGCGACGACAAACAGCCGGTATGGCTGGATGAATACCAGAGTAAAAACGGCTACGCCGGGGCGCGTAAAGCGCTCTCCGGCATGGCGCCGGATGAAATCGTCACTGCGGTAAAAGACGCCGGCCTGAAAGGGCGCGGCGGCGCGGGCTTTTCCACCGGTCTGAAGTGGAGCCTGATGCCGAAAGACGAGTCCATGAACATCCGTTACCTACTGTGTAACGCCGATGAAATGGAACCGGGCACCTATAAAGATCGCCTACTGATGGAACAGCTGCCGCACCTCCTGGTGGAGGGCATGCTGATCTCCGCGTTCGCGCTGAAAGCCTACCGCGGCTATATCTTCCTGCGCGGCGAATATATCGAAGCGGCGCAGCACCTGCGCCGGGCCATTGCCGAAGCGACCGAAGCGGGTCTGTTGGGTAAAAATATCCTTGGCACCGGTTTTGACTTCGAACTGTTTGTGCACACCGGGGCAGGGCGCTATATCTGCGGCGAAGAAACCGCGCTGATCAACTCCCTCGAAGGCCGTCGCGCCAACCCACGTTCGAAGCCGCCGTTCCCGGCCAGCTCCGGCGTCTGGGGGAAACCGACCTGCGTAAACAACGTTGAAACCCTGTGCAACGTTCCGGCGATTCTGGCCAACGGCGTCGAGTGGTATCAGAACATCTCTACCAGTAAAGACGCCGGCACCAAGCTGATGGGCTTCTCTGGCCGAGTGAAGAACCCGGGCGTCTGGGAGCTGCCGTTCGGCACCACCGCGCGCGAAATTCTGGAAGATTACGCGGGCGGCATGCGCGATGGTCTGAAGTTTAAAGCCTGGCAGCCGGGCGGCGCGGGCACTGACTTCCTGACCGAAGCGCATCTCGACCTGCCGATGGAATTCGAAAGCATCGGTAAAGCGGGTAGCCGTCTGGGCACCGCGCTGGCGATGGCGGTTGACCACGAAATCGGCATGGTATCGCTGGTGCGCAACCTGGAAGAGTTTTTCGCCCGAGAGTCCTGCGGCTGGTGTACGCCCTGCCGTGACGGCCTGCCGTGGAGCGTGAAAATTCTGCGCGCTCTCGAGCGTGGCGAAGGCCAGCCGGGGGATATCGAGACGCTTGAGCAGCTGTGTCGATTCCTCGGTCCGGGTAAAACCTTCTGCGCGCACGCGCCGGGTGCGGTTGAGCCGCTACAGAGCGCGATTAAATATTTCCGCGAAGAATTCGAAGCTGGCATTAAACAGCAGTTCAGCAATACCCATGCAATCAACGGGATTCAGCCGAACCTGCTTAAGACGCGCTGGTAATGTATCCACAAAATCATTCAGGTTGCCTCTACGTTGGCTGCCTGAATGAATAAGTGGAAAAGATTTTTTTACTTTGGAAGCACGCTAATGGCTACGATTCATGTAGACGGCAAAGAGTACGAGGTCAACGGAGCGGACAACCTGCTAGAAGCTTGTCTCTCTTTGGGCCTGGATATTCCATACTTTTGCTGGCATCCGGCGCTAGGGAGCGTCGGTGCTTGCCGCCAGTGTGCGGTGAAGCAATATCAGAACGCGGAAGACACGCGTGGCCGCCTGGTGATGTCCTGTATGACACCGGCATCCGACGGCACTTTTATTTCCATCGACGACGCAGAAGCGAAGCAGTTCCGCGAAAGCGTAGTTGAGTGGCTGATGACCAACCACCCGCACGACTGTCCGGTGTGCGAAGAGGGCGGCAACTGCCACTTGCAGGATATGACCGTAATGACCGGTCATAGCTTCCGTCGCTACCGCTTTACCAAGCGTACTCACCGCAACCAGGATCTTGGGCCGTTCATCTCTCACGAAATGAACCGCTGTATCGCCTGCTACCGCTGCGTTCGCTATTACAAAGATTATGCAGACGGCACCGATCTTGGCGTTTATGGCGCTCACGACAACGTCTACTTCGGACGCCCGGAAGACGGGACGCTGGAAAGCGAGTTCTCCGGCAACCTGGTGGAAGTCTGTCCGACCGGCGTGTTTACCGATAAAACGCACTCCGAGCGTTATAACCGTAAATGGGACATGCAGTTTGCGCCAAGCATCTGCCAGCAGTGTTCCGTCGGCTGTAACATCAGCCCCGGCGAACGCTATGGCGAACTGCGTCGTATCGAAAACCGCTATAACGGTACCGTTAACCGCTACTTCCTCTGCGACCGCGGTCGTTTCGGCTACGGCTATGTGAATCTCAAAGACCGTCCGCGTCAGCCGGTTCAACGCCGCGGCGACGATCTGATTACCCTTAACGCCGAGCAGGCGATGCAGGGTGCGGCGGATATTCTGCGTCAGTCGAAGAAAGTAATCGGTATCGGCTCTCCGCGCGCCAGCCTCGAAAGCAACTTCGCGCTGCGCGAACTGGTCGGCGCCGGGAACTTCTATACCGGCATTGCTAAAGGTGAACAAGAACGCCTGCAGATGATGCTGAAAGTGCTGCGCGATGGCGGTATTCATACCCCGGCGCTGCGCGAGATCGAATCCTACGATGCGGTGCTGATCCTCGGCGAAGACATCACCCAGACCGGCGCGCGTATCGCGCTGGCGGTGCGTCAGGCGGTGAAAGGCAAAGCGCGTGAAATGGCGGCGGCGCTGAAAGTCGCCGACTGGCAGATCGCCGCGATCCTTAACATCGGCCAGCGCGCGAAGCATCCGCTGTTTGTCACCAATATTGATGACACCCGCCTCGATGACATCGCCGCATGGACCTACCGCGCGCCGGTGGAAGATCAGGCGCGCCTCGGTTTTGCCATCGCCCATGCGCTGGACGAAAGCGCCCCGGCGGTAGAAGGGCTGAGCGGCGAGCTGAAAGGCAAAATTGACGTGATCGTTCAGGCGTTAGCCGGAGCGAAAAAACCGCTGATTGTCTCCGGAACCAACGCCGGCAGCATTGAAGTTATTCAGGCGGCGGCCAACGTGGCGAAAGCCCTGAAAGGTCGCGGCGCCGATGTCGGCGTGACGATGGTCGCCCGCGCGGTCAACAGCGTTGGCCTCGGCATGATCGGCGGCGGCTCGCTTGAAGAAGCGCTGAGCGAACTGGAAACCGGCTCTGCCGATGCGGTTATCGTGCTGGAAAACGACCTGCACCGCCACGCTTCAGCCGCCCGCGTTGATGCGGCGCTGGCGAAAGCGCCCCTGGTGATGGTGGTTGACCATCAGCGTACGGCGATTATGGAAAAAGCGCATCTGGTGCTCTCCGCGGCAAGCTTTGCGGAAAGCGACGGTACCGTGGTCAACAACGAAGGTCGCGCCCAGCGCTTCTTCCAGGTTTACGACCCGGCCTACTACGACGCGAAAACCGTAATGCTGGAGAGCTGGCGCTGGCTGCACTCATTGCACAGCACCGTGAACAACCGTCAGGTTGACTGGACCCAGCTGGACCACGTGATTGACGCCGCCATTGCCGCCCTGCCGCAGCTGGCCGGGATCAAAGACGCCGCGCCGGATGCGACCTTCCGCATTCGCGGCCAGAAGCTGGCCCGTGAACCGCACCGCTACAGCGGTCGTACGGCCATGCGTGCCAACATCAGCGTGCATGAACCCCGTCAGCCGCAGGATAAAGACACCATGTTCGCCTTCTCCATGGAAGGGAACAACCAGCCGTCCGCGCCGCGCTCGCAAATTCCGTTTGCCTGGGCTCCGGGCTGGAACTCACCGCAGGCGTGGAACAAGTTCCAGGATGAAGTGGGCGGTAAACTGCGCCACGGCGATCCGGGCGTGCGTTTGATTGAAGCTTCCGCCAGCGGTCTTGAGTACTTTACCGCGGTACCAGCAAGTTTCCAGGCAGAAGACGGGAAATGGCGTATCGCGCCTTACTACCATCTGTTCGGCAGCGACGAGCTGTCGCAGCGTTCTCCGGTATTCCAGAGCCGCATGCCGCAGCCGTACGTTAAGCTGAACCCGGCAGATGCCGCGAAGCTTGGGGTGAACGAAGGTGCAATGGTCTCTTTTAGCGTTGATGGCCAGGCGCTTAGCCTGCCGCTGGTGATTTCGGCGGGTCTGACGGCAGGGCAGGTTGGCTTACCGATGGGCATGCCAGGGATTGCGCCGGTGCTGACCGGAGCGCGTATTGATACTCTGCAGGAGGCGAAAGCATGAGTTGGTTAACTCCCGATCTCATCGACATTCTGTTAGGCATCCTTAAAGCGGTAGTGATTCTACTGGTGGTGGTCACCTGCGGCGCGTTTATGAGCTTCGGCGAACGTCGTCTGCTGGGCCTGTTCCAGAACCGTTACGGACCTAACCGCGTGGGCTGGGGCGGTTCGCTGCAGCTCGTCGCCGACATGATCAAGATGTTCTTTAAAGAGGACTGGGTTCCGCGCTTCTCGGATCGCGTGATCTTTACTCTGGCGCCGGTGATCGCCTTTACTTCGCTGCTGCTGGCCTTCGCCATCGTGCCGGTCAGCCCGACGTGGGTGGTGGCCGATCTGAATATCGGCATTCTGTTCTTCCTGATGATGGCAGGCCTGGCGGTCTATGCGGTACTGTTCGCCGGCTGGTCGAGCAACAACAAATACTCGCTGCTTGGCGCGATGCGTGCTTCTGCCCAGACCCTGAGCTACGAAGTGTTCCTCGGGCTTTCCCTGATGGGCGTGGTGGCGCAGGCCGGTTCATTCAACATGACCGATATCGTCAACAACCAGGCGCATCTGTGGAACGTCATCCCTCAGTTCTTTGGCTTCGTGACCTTTGCGATTGCGGGCGTAGCGGTATGTCACCGTCATCCGTTTGACCAACCGGAAGCGGAACAGGAGCTGGCCGACGGTTATCACATCGAATACTCCGGCATGAAGTTCGGTCTGTTCTTCGTCGGTGAATATATCGGGATTGTCACCGTATCGGCGCTGATTGTGACGCTGTTCTTCGGCGGCTGGAATGGCCCATGGTTACCTCCTTTCATCTGGTTCGCGCTGAAAACCGCGTTCTTTATGATGATGTTCATTTTGATCCGCGCATCATTACCGCGTCCGCGTTATGACCAGGTAATGTCCTTTGGCTGGAAGGTATGCCTGCCGTTAACGCTGATCAACCTGTTGGTAACGGCGGCTGTCATTCTCTGGCAGGCGCAATAAGGGGTGAATTGACCATGACCTTAAAAGAATTATTGGTAGGGTTTGGCACCCAGGTCCGCAGTATCTGCATGATCGGGATGCACGCCTTTGCCAAACGAGAAACTCGGATGTACCCGGAAGAGCCGGTATATCTGCCGCCGCGCTACCGTGGCCGCATCGTGCTGACGCGCGATCCGGACGGCGAAGAGCGCTGCGTTGCCTGTAACCTGTGTGCGGTAGCCTGTCCGGTAGGCTGTATCTCTCTGCAAAAAGCGGAGACCAAAGACGGTCGCTGGTACCCGGAGTTTTTCCGCATCAACTTCTCGCGCTGTATTTTTTGCGGCCTGTGCGAAGAAGCGTGCCCGACCACGGCGATTCAGTTGACCCCGGACTTTGAGCTGGGCGAATACAAACGTCAGGATCTGGTGTACGAAAAAGAGGATCTGCTGATTTCCGGTCCGGGTAAATATCCGGAATATAACTTCTACCGGATGGCGGGTATGGCAATCGACGGCAAAGATAAGGGCGAAGCAGAGAACGAAGCTAAGCCTATCGACGTCAAGAGCCTGTTACCGTAAGGAGAGGGCAATGGAATTCGCTTTTTATATCTGTGGCCTGATAGCCATCCTCGCAACCCTGCGGGTGATCACCCACACCAATCCGGTGCACGCGCTGCTGTACCTGATTATTTCGCTGTTGGCGATTGCCGGGGTGTTCTTCTCGTTAGGGGCCTACTTTGCCGGTGCGCTGGAAATTATTGTCTACGCCGGGGCCATTATGGTGCTGTTCGTGTTCGTGGTGATGATGCTCAATTTGGGCGGCAGCGAAATCGAACAGGAGCGTCAGTGGCTGAAACCCGGGATCTGGATTGGTCCAGCCATTCTTTCCGCGGTGCTGCTGGTGGTGATCGTTTACGCCATTCTCGGCGTTAACGATCAGGGTATCGACGGCGCGGCGATTAACGCCAAAGAGGTGGGTATCGCGCTGTTTGGGCCGTACGTACTGGCGGTGGAGCTGGCCTCCATGCTGCTGCTTGCGGGCCTGGTTGTCGCCTTCCATATCGGCCGTGAAGAACGCGCCGGGGAAGTGCTGAGCAACCGTCCGAACGACAGCGATAAAAGAAAAACGGAGGAACACGCATGATCCCCTTAACACATGGACTGATCCTCGCCTCTGTCCTGTTTGTCCTCGGCCTGACGGGGCTGGTTATCCGCCGCAATCTGCTGTTTATGCTGATTAGCCTGGAGATCATGATCAATGCCGCCGCGCTGGCTTTCGTGGTTGCAGGGAGCTACTGGGGCCAGACCGATGGCCAGATAATGTATATCCTCGCCATCACGCTCGCCGCCGCGGAAGCGAGTATCGGCCTGGCGCTGCTGCTGCAGCTCCATCGTCGTCGCCAGAACCTGAACATCGATTCAGTAAGTGAGTTGCGCGGATGAACATGCTTGCCTTAACCATTCTTTTGCCATTGATTGGCTTTGTTTTGCTGGCCTTCTCCCGTGGCCGCTGGTCGGAAAATTTATCCGCCACCGTGGGTGTGGGCTCGGTAGGCCTGGCGGCGCTGGTCACGGCGTTTGTCGGCGTTGACTTCTTCGCCAACGGCAAACAGGCGGTCAGCGTACCGCTGTGGACCTGGATGTCGGTCGGCGACTTCAACATCGGCTTCAATCTGGTGCTGGACGGCCTCTCTCTGACTATGCTGTCCGTGGTCACCGGCGTCGGCTTCCTGATCCACATGTTCGCCTCCTGGTATATGCGCGGTGAAGAGGGTTACTCCCGCTTCTTCGCCTATACCAACCTGTTTATCGCCAGCATGGTCGTTCTGGTGCTTGCGGATAACCTGCTGCTGATGTACCTCGGCTGGGAAGGCGTGGGCCTGTGCTCCTATCTGCTGATCGGCTTCTACTACACCGATCCGAAGAACGGCGCGGCAGCGATGAAAGCGTTTGTGGTGACCCGCGTCGGCGACGTATTCCTGGCGTTCGCGCTGTTCATTCTCTACGACGAGCTGGGCACCCTGAACTTCCGCGAAATGGTCGAACTGGCGCCTGCGCACTTCGAAGCAGGTAATAACATGCTGATGTGGGCAACCCTGATGCTGCTGGGCGGCGCGGTGGGTAAATCTGCCCAGCTGCCGTTGCAGACCTGGCTGGCGGACGCGATGGCGGGTCCAACCCCTGTCTCCGCGCTGATCCACGCCGCGACCATGGTCACCGCCGGTGTTTATCTGATTGCTCGAACTCACGGCCTGTTCCTGATGACCCCGGAAGTACTGCATCTGGTGGGGATTGTCGGGGCGGTGACGCTGGTACTGGCAGGTTTTGCCGCCCTGGTGCAGACCGATATCAAACGCGTACTCGCGTATTCCACCATGAGCCAGATTGGCTACATGTTCCTCGCGCTTGGCGTGCAGGCATGGGATGCGGCAATTTTCCATCTGATGACCCATGCGTTCTTTAAAGCGCTGCTGTTCCTGTCGTCCGGTTCGGTGATTCTCGCCTGCCATCACGAACAGAATATCTTCAAGATGGGCGGCCTGCGTAAGTCAATTCCGCTGGTATACGTCTGCTTCCTGGTAGGGGGCGCCGCGCTGTCCGCGCTGCCGCTGGTGACTGCCGGCTTCTTCAGTAAGGATGAGATTCTGGCGGGCGCGATGGCGAATGGTCATCTTAATCTGATGGTCGCCGGTCTGGTCGGGGCGTTTATGACCTCCCTGTACACCTTCCGTATGATTTTCATCGTGTTCCACGGTAAAGAACAAATTCACGCTCATGCAGGGAAGGGGATTACCCATCATCTGCCGCTGATTGTGCTGCTGGTGCTCTCGACCTTTGTTGGCGCGCTGATTGTGCCGCCGCTGGAAGGCGTGCTGCCGCAGACCACCGAGCTTGAACACGGACGCGTCATGACGCTGGAAATCGCCTCCGGGGTGATTGCCATCGCCGGCATTCTGATTGCCGCCTGGCTGTGGCTGGGTAAACGCACGCTGGTGACGTCGATTGCCAACAGCGCGCCGGGTCGTCTGCTCGGTACCTGGTGGTACAACGCCTGGGGCTTTGACTGGCTGTATGACAAAGTGTTCGTTAAGCCGTTCCTCGGCGTGGCGTGGCTGCTGAAGAGCGATCCGCTGAATGCCCTGATGAACATTCCGGCGATCCTTTCCCGCTTCGCAGGCAAAGGCCTGGTGGTGAGCGAGAATGGCTATCTGCGCTGGTATGTTGCTTCTATGGGCATCGGCGCGGTCGTGGTGCTGGCGCTGCTGATGGTATTGCGTTGAGTTTGTTGGCTGGTTGAACGATTGCCGGATGGCGCTGTGTTTATCCGGCCTACAAACCCAAAATTATTTTTAGAATTCGTTTAAAATCTGTTCCTGAAGTACAGGCGTCATCGGCGAAGTCAGATCGGAGACCGCCAGCGCAGATCGACCGGAGCGTACTTGAGTACGTGAGGATGATTCGCGAAGCTCACCCCTACGGGGCCGTCCTTACGGACGTTCGAAACGCGCTGCGTTTTGTGTGAGCACTGGCAGGATTCGGGCTGGCGAGCGAGATAGCCTGAGCAGGAGTAAAATATAAGGGACATACTTAGCTATGTTATTACCCTGGTTAATACTAATTCCCTTCATCGGCGGCTTCCTGTGCTGGCAGACTGAACGCTTTGGCGTGAAGATGCCGCGCTGGATCGCGCTGATCACTATGGGATTGACGTTTCTGCTTGGCCTGCAGTTGTGGATGCAGGGCGGCTATTCTCTCACGCAATCTACCGGTATTCCGCAGTGGCAGTCGGAATTCGTGATGCCGTGGATCCCGCGATTCGGTATTAGCATTCATCTGGCTATCGACGGTCTGTCGCTGCTGATGGTGGTGCTGACCGGGCTGCTCGGCGTGCTGGCGGTGCTCTGTTCATGGCGCGAAATTGAAAAATATCAGGGCTTTTTCCATCTTAACCTGATGTGGATCCTCGGCGGCGTGATCGGCGTATTCCTGGCTATCGACCTGTTCCTGTTCTTTTTCTTCTGGGAAATGATGCTGGTGCCGATGTACTTCCTGATCGCGCTGTGGGGCCATAAGGCCTCCGACGGTAAAACGCGTATCACGGCGGCAACCAAGTTCTTCATTTATACCCAGGCGAGCGGGCTGGTGATGCTGATTGCCATCCTGGCGCTGGCGTTTGTCCACTTCAACGCTACCGGCGTGTGGACCTTCAACTATGAAGAACTGCTGAAAACCCCGATGTCCCACGGCGTGGAATACATGCTGATGCTGGGCTTCTTTATCGCTTTCGCGGTAAAAATGCCGGTGGTTCCGCTGCACGGCTGGCTGCCGGATGCGCACTCTCAGGCGCCGACCGCCGGTTCTGTTGACCTCGCGGGGATCTTGTTGAAAACCGCGGCCTACGGCCTGCTGCGTTTTGCGTTGCCGCTGTTCCCGAACGCTTCCGCCGAATTTGCCCCTATCGCCATGTGGCTGGGCGTCATCGGTATTTTCTACGGCGCGTGGATGGCCTTCAGCCAGTACGATATCAAGCGTCTGATTGCTTACACCTCTGTTTCCCATATGGGCTTCGTGCTGATTGCTATCTACACCGGCAGCCAGCTGGCTTACCAGGGCGCGGTGATTCAGATGATTGCCCACGGCCTGTCCGCTGCTGGCCTGTTTATTCTTTGCGGCCAGCTGTACGAGCGCCTGCATACGCGCGATATGCGTCAGATGGGCGGCCTGTGGAGCAAAATTAAGTGGCTGCCGGCGCTATCGATGTTCTTTGCGGTCGCGACCCTCGGGATGCCGGGTACCGGTAACTTCGTCGGCGAATTTATGATTCTGTTCGGCAGCTATAAAACCGTACCGGTGATTACTATTATTTCTACCTTCGGTCTGGTGTTCGCTTCCGTGTACTCGCTGTCGATGCTGCATCGCGCGTACTTTGGTAAAGCAAAAAGCGAAATCGCCGCGAAAGCGTTGCCGGGAATGTCCCTGCGTGAACTGTCGATCATCCTGCTGCTGGTTGTTCTGCTGGTGCTGCTGGGCTTCTTCCCACAGCCGATTCTGGACACCTCGCACTCTGCGATGAGCAACATTCAGCAGTGGTTTGTTAATTCTGTTTCTACTACAAGGCCGTAATTCGCCATGACAATAACTCCACAACAACTGATCGCACTGCTACCGCTGCTGATCGTCGGCTTGACGGTGGTGGTTGTGATGCTCTCCATTGCGTGGCGACGCAATCATTTCCTCAATGCCACGCTGTCGGTTCTCGGCCTGAACGCCGCGCTGATATCACTCTGGTTCGTGGGTCAGAACGGAGCGATGGACGTCACGCCGTTGATTCGCGTAGATGGCTACTCGATGCTCTACACCGGGCTGGTGCTGCTGGCGAGCCTCGCCACCTGTACTTTCGCCTACCCATGGCTTGAGGGTTACAAGGACAATAAAGAAGAGTTCTATCTGCTGGTGCTGATTGCCGCGCTGGGCGGCATTCTGCTGGCGGGCGCTAACCATCTGGCGGCGCTGTTCCTCGGCATCGAACTGATTTCGCTGCCGCTGTTCGGCCTGGTCGGCTACGCCTTCCGCCAGAAACGCTCGCTGGAAGCCAGCATCAAGTACACGATTCTGTCCGCGGTTGCCTCTTCGTTCCTGCTGTTCGGTATGGCGCTGGTTTATGCCAATTCCGGTAACCTTTCGTTCCTGGCGCTCGGTAAGAGCCTGACGGATGGCATGCTGCACGAGCCGCTACTGCTGGCCGGTCTTGGTCTGATGATTGTCGGCCTTGGCTTTAAGCTGTCGCTAGTGCCTTTCCACCTGTGGACGCCGGACGTTTACCAGGGTGCGCCTGCGCCGGTCTCCACCTTCCTGGCGACCGCCAGTAAGATCGCCATCTTCGGCGTGGTGATGCGTCTGTTCCTCTATATGCCGGTTGGCGGCAGCGAGGCGGTACGCGTGGTGCTGGGCCTGATCGCCTTTGCGTCGATTATCTTCGGTAACCTGATGGCGCTGAGCCAGACCAATATCAAACGTCTGCTCGGCTACTCATCCATTTCCCATCTTGGCTACCTGCTGGTGGCGCTGATTGCCCTGCAGAGCGGCGACATGTCGATGGAAGCGGTGGGGGTTTACCTGGCCGGTTACCTGTTCAGCAGCCTCGGCGCGTTCGGCGTGGTGAGCCTGATGTCCAGCCCGTACCGCGGCCCGGATGCCGATTCGCTCTACTCCTACCGCGGCCTGTTCTGGCATCGTCCGATTCTGTCGGCGGTGATGACGGTGATGATGCTGTCTCTTGCCGGTATCCCGATGACGCTAGGCTTTATCGGTAAATTCTACGTGCTGGCGGTAGGTGTGCATGCGCACCTGTGGTGGCTGGTCGGGGCGGTAGTGCTGGGTTCAGCGATTGGCCTCTACTACTACCTGCGCGTGGCGGTGAGCCTCTATCTGAGCGCGCCGGAGAAACTGAATCGCGATGCGCCGTCTAACTGGCAGTACAGCGCCGGGGGCATCGTGGTGCTGATCTCCGCGCTGTTGGTGCTGGTGCTGGGCGTATGGCCGCAGCCGTTAATCAGTATCGTACAGTTGGCTATGCCGCTGATGTAATGATATTGGTCGTGGGTAAAAAGGATCGCTTCGGCGATCCTTTTTTTATCTGCGCGAAAACGGTGGGCTCTACTCTTTAATATTTTTTGTAATATTCATGCTTTTTATCATATTAAGCTCACTTTACATTTCCACTCATCCTCTTATTTTCCGTACTATTATTACTACGCACAATGTTGTGTTTTGTAGATGGAGAAAATGAATGAAAACAAGGCGTAAGCATTTGACCGTCGGGGAGGTTCAGCGTTTGGTTGAAGCCGCCAGGCGGGGGGCTAACCCGGAACGCGATGTCTGTTTACTGTGGATGTGTTTTAATCATGGGTGTCGGGTGAGCGAAATTCGCCACTGGAAGCTCTCTGATATCGATATTCAAAGTGGGGTCATTTATATTCGTCGGCTGAAAAATGGCTTTTCAACCACGCATCCTATTTACAAACAAGAGGTAAAGGTACTCAACGAGTGGCTGCGCGTGCGTAATAATTACCCCGGGAATAATTCCGGCTGGCTCTTTTTATCACGAAATGGCCAGCCTTTATCCCGCCAGAGAATATATCAGATGATGAAAAATCTGAGCCTTGTTGCTCAGTTGGAAATCAATGCGCATCCGCATATGCTGCGCCACGCGTGCGGTTTCGCGCTGGCGAATAACGGGGTGGATACACGATTAATCCAGGATTTCCTTGGACACCGGAATATTCAGCATACGGTTATCTATACGGCAAGTAATGATGCAAGATTTAGAGAGGTTTGGTAAATGGAATAGTCATTTTGTATCAAACTGACTCCTATGCTATCCACAGGTGGTAACAATGTCAATTTATGATTAACAATATTTTTTATTATTATTTTCATGTGGTTATATTAAATATAGGTGTCATTTATTTTCTTGGTTTCTTTAATTGGCTTCATGTATGGTTTGTGCCTCTTCCCACTCTTTAGTTTTTTATCGTGTTTATTAGGCTTTTCCCTGGTAAATATGAAATAAAAAATGCCTTCCCTGGCGATATATATTTCAATTAATTGAAGTGGTCAAATTGATACATAATGACCACTTCGTAATATTATATCCATTTCATGGGTCAATGTTTTGTTGCGTTATTAGTATCAAACGTAAATAAAAGGATGCGCAGGGTATTGCGCTTATAAGTGAATGCATTGACTGCATTGAAAAGGATAAATCATGAAAAAAACATTACTTGCTGCTGTTGTCGCTGGTTGCGCGGCGTTCTCTGGTGCTGCGCTGGCGGATGACGGTCAGGTGAAGTTTATCGGCGATATCATTGATGCTGGCTGCGACGTGGTGAACGACCTGTCCAACCCGCTGGAAGTTCAGATGGGGCAGATTGCCAAGACCGCGTTTAGCGGTACCGGGTCTACTGCGGCTGAACAGAATTTCGCGATTAAACTGGAAAACTGCCCGACTACCGTCGCTAAAGCATCGGTACTGTTCTCCGGCGCCAACGTCAACGGGGATAATGATAAACTGCAGCTGACCGGCGCGGGCGTCGATCCGGACGTGGCGACCGGCGTGGCCCTGCAGCTGGTTGATGCTAGCAGCAACTCGACGCTGCCGGTTTATACTCGTTCTGCCAGCCTGTCCATCCCGGCTACCGGCAATATCGATCTGCCGTTCCGCGTCCGTTATATCCAGACTGAGACCTCCATCGTTGCCGGTAAGGCTGACGGTACAGCCAACTTCACCATCAGCTATAACTAATTTTCCGTCTATATGACAGTGTTAGCGAGCCCTATGTGGCTCGCTTTTCCAGGGAGCTGGAGATGCAAAAATACCTGAAAGTGCTAATAGCTGGATGGCTGTTGGTCGGTGCCGCGGCGCATGCGGGAGTGGTTACCGGCGGTACTCGCCTGATCTATCCCGGCGGTAAAAAAGAGTCCTCACTGAGCGTAACCAATAATGACGCTACGCCTTATCTCATTCAAAGCTGGGTTGAGAGTAATAAAGGTGCTGCCCCTTTTCTGTTAACGCCGCCTTTATTTCGCCTTGAGGGCGAACAGCAAACCCGACTGCGGGTCATTTACAGCGGCGGTTTAGCGGAAAATAAAGAAAGCATGTTCTGGATGAACATTAAAGCGATTCCCTCCTCGCAGGCTAAAGCCGGCGCCAATACCTTACAGATCGCTATCAAAACGCGTATCAAATTGATTTATCGCCCCAAATCCGTCGAAGGAACACCGGAAATGGTGACGGAGCAGCTTCGCTGGACGCGTAGCGGTAATACCTTACAGGTCACTAATCCCACCGCCTTTTATATGAATTTTGCCGAAGTCAAAGTTGGCGGCGCCGAAGTCAAAGACGCGAACTGGGTGGGGCCGGGGGAAACGGCGCGTTTTCAATTGCCGAACGTCAGCGCCGGCGCTTTGCAGTGGAAACTGATTAACGATTACGGCGGTATCGGCGCGCTGCACCGCGCGAGTTTGTAGAGGCTTTCAGGCCAGGGAGTTCCAGAGAAAATGAAGAATAATCATAATAAATGGCGGCTTAACCGGATAGCCGGCGCTCTGGCCGTTGCGCTGCTACCGCTGAGTGATGAGGTCCTGGCGCGGGATGTTTTTAACCCGGCACTGTTGGAAATGGATGGCCCCCATACGGGCGTCAGGGATTTATCCGCTTATGAGCAGGCGGGCGGGCAGCTGCCGGGCACCTATCGGGTAGATATTTATCTTAACAACGTTTTTATGGATACCCGCGATGTGGCTTTTCAGCAGAGCAAAGGCCCGGGAGCTACGGAATTGCAGCCTTGCCTGACGGTAGAAGAGCTTGCCGCATGGGGCGTGCGCGTCGTCCAATTTCCTGAATTAGGGCACAAGTCACCCCACTGCGCGGATATTAGCGTTATACCGCAGGCAAAAGCCGATTTTCGCTTCAGCCAGCAGCGCCTGCTACTAAGCTTTCCTCAGGCGGCGGTGTCCAGCGCAGCCCGAGGCTGGGTAGATCCGAAACAGTGGGATGACGGAGTGACGGCGCTGCTGCTCAATTACTCGTTTAGCGGGGCAAATAACTGGTCACGCCAGAACGATACGCCGGACAGCGATAACCAATACGTTAACATGCGTCCCGGAATCAACATCGGGCCGTGGCGTCTGCGGAACTACACGACCTGGGCGCGCAGCAGCAGCGGTGGAGAATCCAATAATAGTTGGGACACGGTATATACCTATGCGCAGCGCAGCATCAATGCGCTACAGGGGGTGATGACGCTGGGCGATAGCAGCACGGATGCCGATGTTTTTGAGGGCGTTCCCTTCCGTGGGGCGATGCTGGCTTCCGATGACGATATGCTGCCGGAAAGCCTGCGCGGCTATGCGCCCGTCGTTCGCGGGATTGCGCGTACTAATGCTCAGGTCATTATTCGCCAGAACGGCTATGAGATTTACCAGACCTACGTTGCGCCTGGCGCTTTTGAAATCACCGATATGTACCCGACCGGCGGTTCCGGTGATTTAGCCGTCACCATCAAAGAAGCGGATGGCAGCGAGCAGAATCTGATCGTCCCTTACGCTTCGCTCCCGGTCCTGCAGCGCGAAGGGCGCCTGAAATATAGCGTCACCTCTGGCGTATATCGCGCCTACGACAACAGCATTGACGAAACGCCTCTCAGCCAGGCGACGGCGATTTACGGCTTGCCCTGGGGGTTAACCCTTTACGGCGGCGGCCAGTTTAGCAGCAAATACCAGTCGGTGGCGTTGGGTATGGGGAAAAACCTCGGTGAACTGGGCGCCGTCTCGACCGATATCATCCAGGCCTGGTCGACAAGACAGGATAAAGAGAAAGAGAGCGGGCAGTCGGTACGTGTCCGTTACAGTAAAGACCTTCCTGGTTTGGGAACCAACGTGAGTCTGGCAGGGTATCGCTATGCGACCAGCGGTTTCTGGGATATGCAGGAAGTGCTGGATACCTATCGGGATGACACCTACACGCCTTCTATTGAACGGCGGCGCAATCGGGGAGAGGTCACGGTCAGCCAGAGCCTGGGCGAAGAGTTGGGATCGCTGTCGCTGAGCTATATCCGCGAAGACTACTGGAACAGCGGTCGCACCATGGAGTCCGTTGGCGTTGGATATAACAACAGCTGGCACGGCATCAGCTATAGCATGAACTACAGCTATAACCGCAACACTACCGACCAGAACACCGGTAAGCGTAATGACGAAGACCACCTTTTCGCCCTGAGCATCAGCGTGCCGCTGGGGGAATGGCTGCCGAAGCCGGTTTATGCCAACTACTCCCTGAACAGCAGCAAAAATGGCTCAACCAGCAATAACCTGGGTCTCTCCGGCACCTTGCTGGAGCGTAACAACCTGAGCTGGAGCGTACAGGAAGGCTATACCAGCCAGGGAAGAGGGGAGAGCGGTAGCCTCAACGCAGACTGGCGGGCGACCTACGCTGAGATTACCGGCGGCTACAGCCATGATAAATACAGCCATCGTCTGAACTACGCCCTGCGCGGCGGAGCGCTGGTGCATGAAAACGGCCTGACGCTGGGGCAGCCTTTCGGCGAAACCGTTGCGTTAATCAAGGCGCCCGGCGCCGCGGGCGTCGGCGTGAATAGCCAGACCGGGGTCAGAACCGACTGGCGGGGCTACACCGTTGTACCTTACGCCTCGCCGTATCGTAAGAATATCCTGACGCTCGATACCACGACGATGCCGGATGATGTCGACCTCGAATTGGCGACTCAGACCGTTGTGCCTACCCGTGGGGCGGTGGTTCGCGCAAATTATGCCACCAGCGTGGGTAATCGGGTGCTGATGACGGTGCGTCAGGAGAGTGGACAGCTTCTCCCTTTCGGCGCCATGGTCAGCGTCCCCGGGACGGCGTCATCTGAGCAGGCTTTTATCGTTGGAGATGGCGGACAAGTCTACCTGACCGGACTGGAATCTAACGGCATTCTTAACGCGAAGTGGGGCGCCGGGACGCAGGAACGCTGCCAGATCCACTATACGCTGCCGTCAGCAAAACAACTTACCGGCATCATTGTAGCCCAGGCGCTTTGCCGTTAATCGAAAGGATGCAGAGACAATGAAACGATTTTCATGGGGAATAGTAGCGGGCCTGATGGCGCTGGCGATATCGCCGCAGGCGATGGCGGCATCCGGGTGGTGTCAGACGAATAGCGGGAGTGCTTTTCAGGACAGTTTTTCTTTTACTGAAACATTTACTAATCCCTCGCAAAACCAGGCAGGGATGGAGTTTCTTCGTATATATGAATGGAATACCGGGGGGAACGTATCAGGCGAGGTGTGAATGTGATGCGACCACGCTTAATACATCGACTTTTTTTAAAACGACAATTCCTGGCCTTGCTGCAACGCAAACGCGAAATGGCTTAAATTATTATCGTCTGAATCCATACCTGGAAATCGCTAGTGAGCTATATATCGCCGGAAAATTAAACCAGTTTGTGCCGACGCCGGTACTGGATAAGAGTAACAATTACATTAACTCATTCCCATGTAATACCACGGGTACAATTTTTGACACCGGTTCGAAAGGGTATATTTCACTCTATTTTACCCGGCCGTTCGTTGGCCGGGTGACAATCCCCCCGACGATAATCCTCAATGTTTATGGGACGCGAAAGAAGGGGAGTTATAGCGCTACTCCGATGACCCAAATCACCATGAACGGTTCGGTTACGGTTCCGCAATCGTGTGAGATAAATACCGGTCAACCGATTAACATTGATTTTGGCGATATTGCCGCCAACCACTTTAAAACAATAAATCAGATGCCCACAGGATTCACCCCGCACACGGTAAATATGACGGTGGCGTGCACCAACATTTCCGCCGGGGTAAAAATAGCGCTCTCATTCCAGGGCGCGGCCGATACCCACGACAGCACTGCGCTGGCGACTACCAATAGCGATATTGCGGTGCGCATTGAAAATATTACCGGCGTCAAAATACCCGTTATTTCAGGGATGCTGCCGGTCAATTTTAATTACCCGAGCCAGAGTGGGGACACGACCATGAAAATCTATCCGATTAATACCACGGGGCATTTACCCGGCGGAGGTGGATTTACCGCTACGGCGACCATTCAGGCAGAAATTGAATAGCAGGAGTGAATAATGAAAAAGGCGCTATGGCTGGTATTATTGCTACCCGTTTTTTCATCTTCGGGCGGGGTCCCTTTGAATGTTAAGGGCAATATTTATTACCTCCCCTGTGACGTAAGTACCGATACGCAATATCAAGAGGTGAATTTCGGCCCGCTTCCAAATATCGACTTTCAAACGCCCGGCAACGCTTCTGAGTGGAAAACTTTTTACCTGAATGTCGAAAATTGTCCGGCCGGGACTACGAAAGCCACGGTAAAATTTGATGGTGTGACGGATGGCGACGATGCCACTCATTTCGCCAATATGGCCGCCAGCGACGCGGCGCAGTATATCGCGCTGCAAATAACCAGCAGCGATCATTCTACAACCTATAAAAATCAGGATCAGATGAGCATTGCTATCAACGGAAGCACCGGAAAAGGTATTTTCCCGCTGGCTGCCCGTTTATATTCAACCCGGGGTGGTGCAAAGGTGGGTAAATTTGAGTCTGTCGTACAGCTGACGTTTACCTATCAGTAACCTTATAAGCTAAATGGATGAAAAGGAATGGCGTATGCAGGAAGATACGGAATATCTGAGCGTAAAGGATGTTGAGCGTCTGGTACTTGCCGCACATTATTGTGCTCACCCGGAAAGAAATAGCTGCATGATCCAAATGTGCTTTTTGCACGGTTGCCGAATTAATGAAATTACCGCTCTGACTTTGCAGGATATCGATCTACCGCGGAAAAGGGTTTATATCCGCCGAGCGCGTCACGGTATCTCAGGTTATCACCCTTTACAGCCAAAAGAGGTTGTCTCGTTACAGCGCTGGCTGCTGGCCAGAGAGTGTTATCCTGCTCATAATGATTTGCTGTTTATCTCCTCCCGGGGAAACCAGATGACTCGCCAGCGTTTCTATCAAATTATTCGTGAGTGCTGCGAGCTGGCGAAGCTAAAGCAAAATATTCACCCGCGGATGCTGCGCCATGCCTGCGGCTATGAACTGGGGAAAAAAGGTATTGATGACGACTCTATCCAGGATTACCTGGGTTATCGGAATTTGAAATCTATCCTGCGTTATAACAGCTACGTTGAAGAGTAGCTGGCGGCGCATTCGCGGCTTTTTTATCTGCCGCGTTACGCCTCTTTTTTATTCTACGGTATAGACCATGAAATCTTCCGCCAGCACGGTAGACGGGAATATCTCTTGGCATTCTGCCAGCAGACGCTGGCAGCCTTCAGCGTCATAGCGAGAACTAAAATGCGTGGCGATAAGGGTACCGACGCCAGCGTCGTGCGCCAGCGCGGCGGTTTGCTGGCTGGTCGAATGCCCGCGGCTGTTCGCTTTTTCCGCCATCGCCTGTTCGAGCGTCACCTCATGGACCATAACATCCACGCCGCGGGCCAGCTCCAGCGCCGCCGGGCAGGGGGCGGTATCGCCGAAAATTGCCAGCTTCTTACCCGGCGTCGTAGGGCCGAGATAGCGTCTACCGTCAATCACACGTCCATCTTCCAGCTCAACCGTCAACCCCTGTTTTAAGCGCTGGAACAACGGACCGGGGGGCACGCCTTCGGCGATAAGCTGAGCGGCATCAAGGGTACCCGGCTTATCATGCTGTTCGATACGATAGCCGTAGCATTCGACCGGATGGTTTAACGGCCAGGCGGTAACCCGAAAGCCAGCTTCATCAAGCACCAGCCCTGGCTCGACTTCGACGATAGCCAACGGGTAATCGGTCCAGGAACCGCTCAGGCGCAGCGCGGTTTCCACAAACTCTTTAAGCCCCTTTGGCCCGTACAGCGTCAGCGGCAGCGTATTGCCCTGCATCGAGCGGCTGCACAGCAGGCCGGGGAGGCCGAAAAGGTGATCGCCATGTAAGTGGGTGATAAAAATCTTGTCCAGTTTGCCGGGGTGACAGGCGGTGCGCAGAAACTGATGCTGAGTTCCCTCTCCGCAGTCGAACAGCCACATCTCCGCCATTGTTGGCTGTTGCAAATTCAGCACTATCGACGTCATATTACGCGTACGGGTCGGCACGCCAGCGGATGTCCCCAAAAAAAGTAATTCCATCGTCCAGTATCCTCAGGGCGTGGGTCAAAAAGTAAAGTATACCAACTAAGGAACCGCAGATGATGACATGGCAGGATCTTCACCACGCCGAACTGACCGTCCCCCAGCTATATGCTGTGCTGAAATTACGCTGTGCGGTGTTTGTTGTCGAACAATCCTGCGTCTATCAGGACGTCGACGGCGATGATCTGGTGGGAGAGAACCGCCATCTTCTCGGCTGGCGCGGCGATGAACTGGTGGCCTACGCGCGCATTCTCAAGAGCGATGACGAGTTTGAACCGGTAGTGATTGGCCGGGTGATTGTCAGCCCGGCGGCGCGCGGCGAGAAGCTGGGTTATCAGTTGATGGAACAGGCGTTGGCCAGCTGCCGTCAACACTGGCCGCAAAAGGCCATCTATCTTGGCGCCCAGGCGCACCTGCAAAAATTCTACGCCAGCTTCGGTTTTGTGCCGGTGACCGAGGTTTACGACGAGGACGGCATCGACCATATCGGCATGGCGTACGAAATCGCCACCCACTGACCGTCGCGCGAATTAAAAACCCGCTCCCTCATCGTGGGTACTGCTATTCCTCAGTAGTACCCCGTATAATGTGGGGTTTTTACTCCGTGGAGGTTCGCGTGCTGTCTGTTTCCACCGCGCTGGAAAGCCTATACCGCTGCCTGGATGAAGCGTTCCCGCCATCGCCCGGCACGCGAATTTTCGATGTTCCCTTTGCGCTGAATGACGCTTTTGATCCGCTGCTGTGGTGCGGTCATCAGCGGCAGTGGCCGCAGTTCTACTGGCAGCAGCGCAGCGGCGATGAAGAGCTGGCGGCGCTGGGGGCGGTAAAAACCTTTGCTTCCCTGACGCTGGCGCACGCTTTTTTGCGCCAGCAGGGGCGTGATGACCTGCGAATTTGCGGCCTTAACGCCTTTCATCCTCAGCGGGGTTTGTTGCTATTGCCGAGGCTGGAGTGGCGTCGCCTGGGCGGCAGCGCCACGCTGCGTCTGGCGCTATCCAGCGAGACGTCGCTTTGCGACGATGCCCGCGCGGCGCGTGAATTTCTCGATTCTCTGGTGGCGAAACAGGCGCAACCTACTGCGGTGCCCTCTCTGCTTAGCGAACAGCATTTCCCGGCTTATCCGCAGTGGCGAGCGTTGATTACGCAGGCGACGCAGGCGATAGCGGCGGGGGAAATGGACAAAGTGGTCCTGGCTCGCGCCACCGATTTGCATTTCGCCGCGCCGTTAAACGCCGGATCGATTATGGCCGCCAGCCGCCGCAGTAATCTCAACTGCTTCCACTTCCTGATGGCCTTCAACCCGAGAGAGGCATTCGTGGGTTCAACGCCGGAACGGCTGTGGCGGCGGCGCGGCGCGCTATTACGTACCGAAGCGCTGGCGGGAACCGTCGCCGGCGATGCGGACGATCGGCAGGCCCAGCGTTTGGGCAACTGGCTGATGGGCGACGATAAGAATCAGCGCGAAAATATGCTGGTGGTAGAGGATATCTGTCAGCGGATGCAAGGTGAGACGCGCGCGCTGGAAGTGCTGCCGCCGCAGATTGTCCGTTTGCGTAAAGTTCAGCATCTGCGGCGCTGCATATGGGCCGAGCTGGACAACCCCGATGATGCCCGCTGTCTTCATCTGCTCCAGCCCACGGCGGCGGTCGCGGGTTTGCCGCGCCAGGTGGCGCTGAATTTTATCACCCGTCATGAGCTTTTTACCCGCGGCTGGTATGCAGGCTCAGCCGGCTATCTGTCGCTGGCGCAAAGCGAATTTTGCGTCTCTCTGCGTTCGGCGAAAGTCGAAAACCATACGCTCAGACTGTACGCCGGGGCGGGGATCGTCAGCGGCTCCGACCCTGAGCAGGAGTGGCAGGAAATTGAAAATAAAGCCGCAGGATTGCGTTCGTTACTGCTTACAGAAACATAGATAAAACGATGCATATCAAAACGGCAACAGTCTGCTTTATCTATACTTAGCCTCAATATTTGATACTGGACAAATTCATGTCAGTAAGCGCATTTAACCGACGCTGGGCGGCGGTGATCCTTGAAGCTTTGACGCGCCACGGCGTGCAGCACATCTGCATTGCGCCCGGATCGCGCTCGACGCCTTTAACCCTGGCGGCGGCGGAAAACCGCGCGTTTATTCACCATACCCACTTTGACGAACGCGGTCTTGGCCATCTGGCGCTAGGACTGGCGAAAGCCAGCGGCCAGCCGGTGGCGGTGATTGTGACCTCCGGTACCGCGACGGCCAACCTCTATCCGGCGCTGATTGAAGCCGGGCTGACCGGCGAAAAACTCGTTTTGCTGACCGCCGACCGGCCGCCGGAGCTGATCGACTGCGGGGCGAATCAGGCCATACGCCAGCCGGGCATGTTCGCCTCGCATCCGTCGCACACAATATCCCTTCCGCGCCCGTCGCAGGATATCTCCTCCCGCTGGCTGGTCTCGACCCTCGACCAGGCGCTCGGCGCGCTGCATGGCGGCGCCGTTCATATTAACTGTCCGTTTGCCGAACCGCTGTACGGCGATATGGACGACAACGGCGCCGAGTGGCAGCGGCAGCTTGGCGACTGGTGGCAGAGCGATAAGCCCTGGCTGCGCCAGTCTCTGCAGACCTCAAGCGAAAAGCAGCGCGACTGGTTTTTCTGGCGCCAAAAACGCGGCGTAGTGGTCGCCGGGCGGATGAGCGCGGAAGAGGGCGTAAAGGTTGCCGAGTGGGCGAAAACGCTCGGCTGGCCGCTGATTGGCGATGTGCTCTCGCAAACCGGGCAGCCGCTTCCCTGCGCCGATCTGTGGCTCGGCAACGGAAACGCGGTCAGCGAACTGGCGCAGGCGCAAATCATTGTCCAACTGGGCAGCAGCCTGACCAGCAAGCGCGTTTTGCAGTGGCAGGCCACCTGCGAACCCGAAGAATACTGGCTGGTGGACAACCTACCGGGGCGTCTGGATCCTGCCCAGCATCGTGGTCGTCGCCTGGTCTGCGCCATCGACCGCTGGCTTGAGCAGCACCCGGCGGAAAAACGCCAGCCGTGGGCCGTCATTATTCCTGAACTGGCGCGCCAGGCCTGGCAGGCGGCGGTCGCCAGCAGCGAGGCGTTCGGCGAGGCCCAGCTGGCGCAGCGAATCCGGCGCTATCTGCCGGATCAGGGCCAGCTGTTTGTCGGCAACAGCCTGGTGGTACGTTTAATTGACGCGCTGTCGCAGCTACCGGCAGGTTACCCGGTCTACAGCAATCGCGGGGCCAGCGGAATCGACGGCCTACTGGCGACGGCGGCCGGGGTGCAGCGCGCCAGCGCGCGCCCTACGCTGGCTATCGTCGGCGATCTGTCGGCGCTTTACGATCTCAACTCGCTGGCGCTACTGCGTCAGGCTTCAGCGCCGATGGTGCTGATTGTCGTCAACAATAACGGCGGGCAGATTTTTTCCCTACTGCCCACGCCGCAGGAGCAGCGAAGCCAGTTCTATCTGATGCCGCAGAATATCCATTTCGCGCACGCGGCGGCGATGTTCGATCTGACTTATCATCGCCCTGCGGACTGGAATGAACTGGAACAGGCGCTGGACGTTGCCTGGCGAGCCCCCGGCGCGACGCTGATTGAGCTGGTGGTCAACGAAACCGACGGTACGCAAACTTTGCAGCGGCTGCTGGCCCAGGTGAGTCAGCTATGATCCTCCACGCGCTGGCCGAACGCGGCCAGCCGGGCCATCCCTGGCTGGTCTTTTTGCACGGTTTTTCTGGCGATTGTCGCGAATGGCTGACGGTCGGGCAGGCGTTCGGCGCGTATTCGCGTCTCTATATTGACCTGCCGGGCCACGGCGGTTCAGCGAAAATTGCGGCAAACAGCCTGGCCGAGGTTAGTCATCTTATTGAGAAAACGCTTAATAGTTACAACATACTTAAGTACTGGCTGGTGGGTTACTCCCTCGGCGGACGGGTGGCAATGTACTTTGCCTGCCAGCCGCGCGAAGGGCTCTGCGGGCTGGTTGTTGAGGGAGGGCATCCGGGGTTAGCGGATGAAAACCAGCGCTTGTTGCGCCGTCGCAACGATGCCGCCTGGGCGGAACGCTTTCGCCGCGAGCCGCTGACCCAGGTGTTTGCCGACTGGTATCAGCAGCCGGTCTTTGCTTCCCTTGATGCAGCGCAGCGAGCGGCGCTGATTGCGCTACGCAGCCGCAATAACGGCGGTACGCTGGCGGCAATGCTGCAGGCCAGTTCGCTGGCTGAACAGCCCGATCTGCGCGAGGCGTTACGGGCGCGCGAGTTCCCTTTTCACTACCTTTGCGGCGAACGCGACAGCAAGTTTCGCGCCATCGCCGATGAGCTATCGGCCACCACGCACGTGATTAATCATGCCGGACACAACGCGCATCGGGAAAACCCCGGTGCAGTCGTAGCTTGTCTGGCACAGTTTTTAGCGAGTTAACTGAAGGACACTTTATGATCTCTCTTGATGAAGCAATGCTTTACGCCCCGATTGAATGGCAGGACTGCTCCGAAGGCTACACCGACATTCGTTACCAAAAATCGGCGGACGGGATTGCCAAAATCACCATCAACCGCCCACAGGTACGCAACGCATTTCGTCCGCTGACCGTCAAAGAGATGATTCAGGCGCTGGCGGATGCCCGCTATGACGACAATATCGGCGTCATCGTGCTGACCGGTGAAGGCGATAAAGCGTTTTGCGCCGGCGGCGATCAGAAGGTCCGCGGCGACTACGGCGGCTATCAGGATGATTCCGGCGTTCATCACCTCAACGTTCTCGATTTCCAGCGTCAGATCCGCACCTGCCCGAAACCGGTGGTGGCGATGGTTGCGGGTTATTCCATCGGCGGTGGCCACGTCCTGCATATGATGTGCGATCTGACCATCGCGGCGGAAAACGCTATCTTTGGCCAGACCGGCCCAAAAGTCGGCTCTTTCGACGGCGGCTGGGGCGCCTCCTATATGGCGCGCATCGTCGGGCAGAAAAAAGCCCGTGAGATCTGGTTCCTGTGCCGCCAGTACGACGCGCAGCAGGCGCTGGATATGGGTCTGGTCAATACCGTGGTGCCGCTGGCGGATCTGGAAAAAGAGACCGTGCGCTGGTGCCGGGAAATGCTGCAAAACAGCCCGATGGCGCTGCGCTGCCTGAAGGCGGCGCTGAACGCCGACTGCGACGGTCAGGCGGGACTGCAGGAGCTGGCGGGTAACGCCACCATGCTGTTTTACATGACCGAAGAGGGTCAGGAAGGGCGCAACGCTTTCAATCAGAAGCGTCAGCCGGACTTCAGCAAATTTAAACGGAATCCGTAATGCGGCAGGCGCAGGTCTACCGCTGGCAGCTACCGATGGATGCGGGAGTGGTGCTGCGTGAACGGCGGTTAAAAACCCGCGATGGTTTGCTTCTGCACCTGCGCGACGGCGAGCGTGAAGGCTGGGGGGAAATTTCTCCCCTGCCCGGATTCAGCCTGGAAACGCTGGATGAGGCGCAGACGGTGCTGTTGGCGTGGGCAAGCGCCTGGCGCGATGGCGAGGGCGGCGCGCTGCCGACCCTGCCGTCAGCGGCTTTCGGCGCGAGCTGCGCGTTGGCGGAACTGTGCGGCGAGCTGCCGCAGACGGCGGATTATCGCGCGGCGCCGCTCTGTTCCGGCGACCCGGACGAGCTGTTCGCCAGGCTTTCGCTGATGCCCGGCGAGAAGGTCGCCAAGGTCAAAGTCGGCCTGTATGAGGCGGTGCGCGACGGCATGGTGGTCAATCTACTGCTGGAGGCGATTCCCGATCTGACGCTGCGCCTCGACGCTAACCGCGCCTGGACGCCGCTGAAAGCGCAGCAGTTCGCTAAATATGTTAATCCGCACTATCGCAGCCGCATCGCCTTTCTCGAAGAACCCTGTAAAAACCGCGACGATTCACGCGCTTTTGCGAAAGAAACGGGTATCGCTATTGCCTGGGATGAGAGCCTGCGCGAGGCGGACTTTAGCTTTGCCGCCGAGCCGGGGCTGCGGGCGGTAGTGATTAAACCGACGTTGACCGGCAGCCTGCAAAAAGTGCGGCAGCAGGTGGCGCAGGCGCATGCGCTGGGGCTGACGGCCGTCATCAGCTCATCCATTGAGTCGAGCCTTGGCCTGACGCAACTGGCGCGAATCGCCGCCTGGCTGACCCCAAACACGATACCCGGTCTGGACACCCTGAGCCTGATGCGTGCCCAACTGGTGCGCCGTTGGCCGGAAAGCGATCTGCCGTGTCTGAACGTTGATGACCTGGAGCCGCTGCTGTGACCTTTAGCGACTGGCCCTGGCGCCACTGGCGGCGGCTGCGGGAAGAGGCTCAGGCGCTGCGCCTGAACGAGCGGCGGCTAAGCTGGCGGGAGCTGTGCGCGCAAATTGATGCGCTGGCGGCGGGATTTCACGCCCGGGGCGTTCGCGACGGCGATGGCGTGCTGCTTCGTGCTTACAACCAGCCCGATGCTCTGCTGGCGTGGCTGGCCCTCCTGCAGTGCGGCGCGCGCGTCCTGCCGCTGAATCCTCAGTTGCCGGCTCCTCAGCTGGCGGAACTGCTGCCGTCTTTGGGTCTGCGCCACGCGCTGGTGCTAAACGGCGGCGACCTTCCGGCGGCGCTTAATCCATTAGCGTTGCACGCCGGCGACGGCGTCCACGCGGTCGACTGGCGAGAAGATCGTATCGCGTCCATGACGCTAACCTCGGGGTCGACGGGACTACCGAAAGCGGCGGTGCACGCTTTTCGCGCCCATCTTGCCAGCGCAGAAGGCGTGCTGGCGATGATACCCTTTGCGCAGCAGGACGACTGGCTGCTGTCGCTGCCGCTGTTTCACGTTTCCGGCCAGGGTATTCTCTGGCGCTGGCTGTTTGCTGGCGCAGGCCTGACGGTACGCGACAAGCAGCCGCTGGAACACGCTTTACGCGGTTGTACCCACGCCTCCCTGGTACCGACTCAGCTTTGGCGTCTGCTTAACGGCGACGCCAGGGTGTCGTTAAAAGCGGTTCTGCTCGGCGGCGCGGCGATTCCGGTGGCGCTAACCGAGCAGGCCGGTCAGCGCGGTATCCGCTGCTGGTGCGGCTACGGGCTAACCGAGTTTGCCTCGACGGTATGCGCCAAGGAGGCGGACGGCCTGGCGGACGTCGGGCGGCCACTGCCGGGGCGCGAACTGCGGATTGTCGACGGTGAGGTCTGGCTGCGCTCGGACAGCATGGCTGAAGGCTACTGGCGCGATGAGCAAATAGTTCCACTGGTTAATGAACACGGCTGGTTTGCTACCCGCGATCGCGGCAGGCTTGATAACGGCAATCTGACCATTCTCGGAAGAATGGATAATCTCTTTTTCAGCGGCGGGGAGGGCATTCAACCGGAAGAGGTGGAGCGGGTCATTGGCGCTCACCCTTGGATCCAGCAGATTTTTATCGTGCCGCAGGATGACGCGGAGTTTGGCCAGCGGCCGGTGGCGGTGGTGGAGTGCGGCGAGCATTACGACCCGTCCGCGCTGGCGTGCTGGTGCGCCGATAAGCTGGCTCGCTTTCAGCTGCCGGTGCGCTGGCTGCGGTTGCCTGAATCGCTGAAAACCGGCGGCATTAAAATTTCCCGCCGGGCGCTACGTGACTGGGTCAACCAGCAGGCCATACCCGGCTCAGACGCGCTGGACGTTCAGTAGCTGCTTCGTATGCCAGCGGCCCAGCGCAAAAACGGTGGTCAGCGCGCCGAGCAGGGCGCAAAACATATCCGACTGGGTATCCCAGGGATCGCCCTGGGTGCCGAGAAACTCCTCTGCGCCCTGTCCCAGCGCCAGCGCCGCCCACCATTCGATCAGTTCATAGACGGCGCTAATCGCCAGCGCAATACAGCAGACCAAGAAACCGAGCATTTTCCGCCCGTGAACGTAGCCACCGCGCAGCAGAATCTCCCGCGCCGCCAGCGCCGGCACCAGTCCCTGGAAAAAGTGCCCCAGCTTGTCATAGGGGTTACGGCTCAGTCCCAGCCATGCCTGTACGTCAAAACCGATGGGCACTTTCGCATAGGTGTACATGCCGCCGACCATCAAAATGATGGCATGGAAGAAAATCAGCGTGTAAAGCAGCGGCGTCAGCGGATAGCGCGAGCGCGTGGCCAGCAAAAGCGGAACGATGATGATCACCGGCGTGACTTCCATCAGCCAGGTAAGCTTATCCCCCGCGCTGATACCGGTGTAAACAAGAATCAGGGCCAGCGCCAGCGCGGCGAAGGTTAACCCCGAACGGGATGCGGCGACGGTCATAACGGATCACCAGAAAGTTAAAACGATAACTATCAGGCAGATGTGGTGGAAATTCAACGTATACCGTCATTGGCGGCGCTGAGCGACCGCCAATGACGTTGAGCATCAGGAGGAGGGCAGATCGCCCTGCGTATTAAGCTGACGTTTGCGCCAGTACCGCAGCAGCGGGGGGACAACAATCACCGCGATGGCCAGAAACAGAAGCGTTTTCGTCACGCCGCTTTGCCACAGAATCGCCACGTTGCCATTGCTGATGGACAGTGCGCGGCGCAGGTTCTGCTCCAGCATCTCTCCCAGCACAAACCCTAAGATCAGCGGCGACATCGGGAAGTGCATCTTACGCATAATGTAGCCCAGCACGCCCAGCCCAACCATCAACAGCAGGTCGAAGGTGGTGCTGTGTACGGCGTAGACGCCGACCGCGGACACGGCGGCGATAGCCGGGGCCAGAAACCATAGCGGTATCGTCAGCATGCGGGTGAACAGGCCGATCAGCGGAATGTTCATAATCAGCAGCATCACGTTGGCGATCAGCAGCGCGGCAATTAACCCCCAGACGATATCCGGCTGTTCGGTAAACATCGCCGGTCCCGGCGTGATGTTGTAGAGGGTCAGGGCGCCCATCATCACCGCGGTGGTCCCGGAGCCGGGAACGCCGAGCGTGAGCATCGGAATAAACGAGCCGCAGGCGGAGGCGTTGTTCGCTGCTTCCGGCGCCGCGACGCCGCGAATATCGCCCTTCCCGAAGGTGTCGCTATTGCCGCTGAGCTTTTTCTCGGTCATATAGGTGATAGCGCTGGCAATGGTCGCCCCTGCGCCCGGCAGAATGCCGACAAAGAAACCCACCACCGATGAGCGCAGGGTCGCGCCCACGCACTGGCCCGCCTCTTTGGCGTTAAACAGCATGCGTCCGGTTTTCCGTACCAGCTTCTGCCCGCCGCTGGTGCTTTCCAGCATCAGCAAAATCTCCGAAACCGAAAAGAGCCCGATCACCACCACGATAAACTGCACGCCATCGGAAAGATGAACGCTGTCGAAAGTGAAGCGGTACACGCCGGTATTGGCATCAACGCCCACCGTCGCCAGCCCCAAACCGATTAACGCGGCGAGAAACGACTTCAGCGGATTTTCCGCCATCATGCTACCAAGGCAGGCGATGGCAAAAATCATCAGGGCGAAATATTCCGCCGGACCGAACGCCAGCGACCACTGCGCCAGCACCGGCGCGAACAGGATGATCCCGCCGATAGCGATCATTGAACCAACAAAGGAGCTCACGGCAGAGATCGACAGCGCTACGCCGCCACGTCCCTGCTGCGCCATCGGATAACCGTCGAGAGCGGTCATAATGGCGGCGGCATCACCGGGGACGTTAAGCAGGATAGACGAAATGCGCCCGCCGTATTCACAACCAATATAGACCGTAGCCAGCAGGATTAACGCTGATTCCGCGGGCAGGTGCAGAGCAAAGGCCAGCGGCAGTAAGATCGCGACACCGTTAATCGGGCCCAGACCCGGCAGGAGACCGACGATAGTGCCCACAAAGCAGCCAATTAGCGCGATGGTCAGGTTGCCCGGCGTCATGGCAACGGCGAAGCCCTGTGATAAATAAATCCAGATATCCATAACCTTCTCCGTTAACTCAACCAGATGCCGAGCGGCAGGGTGACATCAAGCAGGGCGTCAAAGACGTACCACAGCGCGATGCCCATCGCGACGCCGGCTACCCCGGCAGCGGGCAGCGTGGCGCCAAACAGCAGGCCAAACACGGCGGTCAGCAGCGCGGTGGCCAGAGGAAAACCCAGCCATTCAAAACCCCACGCATAGATCCCCAGCGCCACCACCATAGTTAATAGACGTTGTAAAACCCGGCGCCCGGGCCACGTGATAGCGTCGGGCCGACGCAGAAGCAGCAAGACAGAGCACACCAGCATCAGGCCGATAATGCCGACCGGGAAAGGACGTGGGCCGACAGGCTCATAGGCGTATTCGCTGTGAATTTGCCAGGCGATAAACATTCCACCCGCGCAGAGCAGCAGCCACACTCCGGCAAAAATACGATCGCTCATCGCAACCTCCGCAAATTATTTGGCCAGGCCAAAGGATTTCGCCTGCAGGCGATACGCTTCCACCTGTTTTTTGACATAGGCGTCCAGTTCCTTACCGTTCATGTTGAATTCAAACAGGCCGCGCAGCTCGCGCTGCTTTTTGAACGCGTCGGTCTGCTGCAATTTCGTGAACTCATCCACCCACCACTGATAGTCGGCGTCGCTGACTTTCGGACCCACGAAGAAGCCGCGAATAATCGGCCAGACCAGGTCGTAGCCCTGCTCTTTGGCGGTGGGGACATCGGCGAGCGCGCCCGGTAGCCTTTCGTTAGCGAACACCGCCAGCACGCGGATTTTATTGCCCTGGAGATAAGGCACCATTTCGCTGAGATCGCCGGAAACCGCCTGCACGTGATTGCCCAGCAGCGCGGTGACCGGTTCGCCGCCGCCCTCAAAGGCCACGTAGCGCATTTTGTGTGGATCGACGTTCGCTTTTTGCGCCAGCAGCGCCGCTTTCATCCAGTCCTGGCTACCGATTGAGGCGCCAGCGCCGATGACGATACTGGCGGGATTTTTTTCCATCGCTGCCATAAACGACGGCAGGTCTTTCCACGGCGAGTCGGCGCGGACGGCGATCATGCCGTAATCGGTGCCGACGCTGGCCAGCCAGCGCACATCATCCACGCCGTAGCGGCCAAACTTACCCTGCGCCAGGTTGAGCAGCGAGCCGCCGGAGAAAGCGACTACGGTACCGGGTTCGCCGGGGCGCTGGGCGACGATCGCGTTGTAGGCCACTGCCCCTACGCCGCCGGGCATGTAGGTGACGCGCATCGGTTTTTCGATGGCGCCGGTTTCCATCAGGCTGACCTGGATCAGCTTGCAGGTGAGATCGAAGCCGCCGCCGGGCTTGGCGGGCGCGATACATTCGGTACGGGAAGGCGCCTCGGCGGCCAGGGCAGAGGCGGTTAAAAGGCATAATGCAATGGCGCTAGCACGGCGCAGGAATGGCATATTCATAAGCTTCCTCAGTCAGATACAGGGGACGTTTTTTTAATTATGTGAACCGGCATGTGGCTATTCGGTTGCGTGATTGTTAAAACAATTACCTTTCATTTCCCTTTCAATGCAGCAGCAACTTTTCAGGATGTGATATGCGTCTCTTACTGGCAGAAGATAACCGTGAGCTGGCTCACTGGCTGGAGAAAGCGCTGGTGCAGGGCGGGTTTGCCGTGGACTGCGTATTTGATGGCCGGGCGGCCGATCATCTGCTGCAAAGCGAAAAATATGCGCTGGCGGTGCTGGATATCGGCATGCCGGGACTCGACGGCCTGGAGGTGGTGCAGCGCTTGCGAAAGCGCGGGCAGACCCTTCCTGTCCTGCTGTTAACCGCCCGCAGCGCGGTGGCGGACCGGGTTAAAGGGCTGAACGTCGGCGCCGATGACTATTTACCAAAACCTTTTGAGCTCGAAGAGCTGGATGCCAGGCTGCGCGCGCTGCTGCGGCGTAGCGAAGGCCAGGTGCATGAGGTGCAACAGATCGGTTCTCTGGAATATCGCGATGAAGGCTATTTTTTACTCTGCGGACAAACGCTGTCATTGACGCCGCGCGAGCAGGCGCTGCTGACGGTGCTAATGTTTCGCCGTACGCGGCCGGTGTCGCGCCAGCAGCTATTTGAACAGGTTTTCAGCCTGAACGATGATGTCAGCCCGGAAAGCATCGAGCTATATATCCATCGTCTGCGTAAGAAACTTCAGGAGAGCAACGTGCGTATCGTGACCCTGCGCGGCCTGGGCTACGTGCTGGAGCTCGCTCATGAGATGGGGTAAACCGCAGTCGTTATTCTCCCAACTGCTGCTGTTTCTCGGCCTGCCGCTGGTTTTGCTGTGGGGGCTGTCGGCGTTTAATAGCTACGTCAGCGCCCTGCAGGCGGCGACCCAGGCTTACGATCGTACGCTGCTCTCCTCTGCCCGCACGGTGGCGGAGCGCCTGGTGGTACGCCACGGCAGGCTGGAAGTGAATGTTCCCTGGGTGGTGCTCGATAGCTTCGAACTCAATATGAACGATCGCCTGTACTATAAAGTTCTCGATCCCGAGAGACGGGTGATTTCCGGTTTTGACGACCTGCCATCGATGCCGCCCTCAACCTCTCGTACCGAGCTCTATCCGGCGCTGGCGTGGTTTTATCATACCGAGTATCGCGGTCAGGCCATCCGCGTGGCGCGGCTGCTGCAGCCAGTTAACGAAGGCGGCGTTGTCGGAATGGCGGAAATCTATATCGCCGAAACGCTGCAGTCGCGGCGATGGCTGGCGGGGCAGCTGCTGTTTTCATCATGGATCTCGCAGGGGCTATTAGTGCTATTGACGCTGGTGCTCGCTGGCTGGTTGCTGCGCCGTGTGCTACGGCCAATGCGTCGGCTTTCGGCGCTGATGGTGCGGCGTGAACCCGGCCTGCTGACGCCGCTGCCGGAGCTGCTGCCGTGGTCGGAAACCCGTCTGCTGATCGTGGCCTTTAACCGCTATATCGACCGGTTACGGGTGATGATCTCCCGCCAGGAACGGTTTAGCGCCGACGCGTCTCATCAGCTCAAAACGCCGTTAGCGGTGTTGAAAACGCAGGCCTCAGTGGCGCTGGCGAGCGGCGATCCCCGGCTGTGGCGAGAGAGCCTGGAGGCGATGAGCGGCACGCTTGACAGTACGATTCTGCTCACTGAACGCCTGCTGCAGCTGGCCACCATCAAACGTAAAGAGCAGGGCGAACACGCGTTTCCGCCGGTGGACCTGTATGAGATTGTCCACAATAGCTGCTTTTCGCGTCTTCAGCAGGCGCGGAGCAAGGCTATCGATCTCGGCTATGAGGGCGAACCCTCGACGGTGACCATCGCCGGCGATGGCGTGCTGTTGAGCGAGCTGTGCGCGAATCTGCTGGATAACGCGATTCGCTATACGCCGCAGGGCGGTATCGTCACCGTCAGCCTGCATCGTGATGGAGAGGCGGTATTGCTGGACGTCGAAGACAGCGGGCCGGGTATCGATGATGCGCAGATTCAGCAGGCACTCATGCCGTTCCATCGTCTGGAAAACGTGGGTGATAACCCCGGCGCCGGGCTTGGCCTGGCGCTGGTCAGCGATATTGCGCGCCTGCACCGCAGCCATCCGCAACTGCTGCGCAGCGAAACGCTGGGCGGGCTGAAGGTCAGGCTGCGCTTTTTGCGCGCTTTTTCAGAGTAAGCCTTTCAGGGTGAGGGTCCTGCGGGTCGCCACGTTCAAATCATAGTGGGGAAGATCTTCGGCTTTCACCCAGGCGTAGTCCTGGAACTCTTCGTTGATTGTCACGTCGCGATTGGCGCTGATGCAGTCGAAGATCAGGTAAATCATATAAATCTCTTCCCGGTGGCCATCGGCGTAAGTTTTAACCCGGACGTCGTCGCTAAAGGTCCACGGAGTGATGTCGGTCAGCTGCAGTTTTTCGCCCAGCTCTTCACGAATTTCTCGCCGCAGCGCCTCTTCAATGCGTTCGCCCGGCTCGACGCCGCCGCCGGAGATCGCCCACTGGCCGGGAAATACGCCACGATCGTCGGCCATTTTGCACAGCAGGTAGTGGCCTTCATGTTGAATGAGCGGACAGACGATAGTCCTTTGACGCATGATTTCTCCTTAATGATGACAGGGATACTAACGGGAAGGCCCAGTTTGCGAGCCGCCCCGGCAAACCGCAAGCGAAAACGCGCGGCGAAGATGAGCGGTGTTAGGGTAAGCGCAGGGTATTGGGTCAGGGGCCATCATGGAACAGATAGCGCAAAATGGCAGCCTTAAGGGCTGCCATCAGTACTTATTCTCCGTGCTTTAAGAGCTGCAACGCCGCTGCAACACCTGCGCCGTAGTCGGGGTGGACTTCGCTGAACAGGCCAATTTGTCGCTGCTGAATAAAGTCAGGGATATCCCGCATATCATTGGCGATACGCTGAAACATACGCTGATGCTCATCTTCGCTTAATAGCTCAAACAGCCTGCGCGGCTGGCTAAAGTAGTCGCTATCTTCCCGGTGATCCCAGTGCGCCGCCGCGCCTTCAAGGCTTAAAGGCGGCTCGCTAAAGTCCGGTTGTTCCTGAAACACGCCAAAACTGTTGGGCTCATAGGTGACGCCGTTGCCGCTATTGCCATCAACGCGCATCGCGCCGTCGCGGTGATAGTTATGGAACGGGCAGCGCGGCGCATTGACCGGAATTTGATGATGGTTAATGCCCAGACGATAGCGCTGGGTATCGCCGTAGGAAAACAGCCGTCCCTGTAGCATCCGGTCCGGAGAGAAGCCCACGCCAGGCACCACGTTCGCTGGATTCATCGCGACCTGCTCAACCTCAGCGAAGTAGTTATCCGGGTTGCGGTTAAGTTCCAGTACCCCGACTTCAATCAGCGGATAATCGCCGTGCGGCCAGATTTTGGTCAGATCGAAGGGGTTGTAAGGGACCCGGCTGGCTTCTGCTTCCGGCATTATCTGCACGTAGAAGGTCCAGCGCGGGAAATCGCCTCTCTCAATCGACTCATAGAGATCGCGCTGCGAACTCTCGCGATCTTCTGCCACCAGGCGTTTCGCTTCATCATCCATCAGGTTGGCGATCCCCTGCTGGGATTTGAAGTGGAATTTCACCCAAAAACGTTCATTTTCAGCGTTGATAAAGCTGAACGCGTGGCTGCCGAAACCGTGCATATGGCGATATGAGCGCGGGATGCCGCGGTCGCTAAAGTCGATGGTTAACTGGTGCAGCGTTTCGGGAAGCAGGGAGAAAAAATCCCATTTCCAGGTCGGATTACGCAGGTTGGTCCGCGGGTCGCGTTTGACAACGTGGTTAAGGTCGGGAAATTTCAGCGGGTCGCGAAGGTAAAAAATGGGCGTATTGTTGCCCACCAGATCCCAGTTGCCCTCTTCGGTATAGAACTTGATAGAGAAGCCGCGGATATCGCGCTCGGCGTCAGCGGCACCGCGTTCTCCGGCGACGGTTGAGAAGCGCAGGAACAGATCGGTGGTTTTACCTATTTCGGCGAACAGTTTTGCGCGCGTATAGCGGGTGATATCGTGGGTGATAGTCAGTTTACCGTAAGCGCCGGAGCCTTTAGCGTGCATTCGGCGTTCCGGGATTACCTCACGGTCAAAGTGGGCCAGTTTTTCCAGAAACCAGACATCCTGCAGCAGCATCGGGCCGCGAGGACCTGCAGTGACGACATTATTATTATCGACGACCGGCGCGCCGGCGCCGGTGGTTAGTCCTTTCTTGCTCATCTTTATCTCCTGACAAAGTTTTATGTAACTTATTCATCTCCCTGAAGGAAAGAAATAAGCTGAGCACACTTTGTAGAATAAATAGCCAGCACGGACAATCTGGCTCTGGCTATCGAATTGATACCCGGAGCCGTTGGCAAAATCCCGGTAGCAACTGGTTACAATCACAATGGCAAACGTCGCTTTAGTTCATTGATTCCTTAGCATTCGGCAGTACAATTTCGCGGTTTTTTGGGATTTTCTTATTATTATTTTTCTGGATAGATAAAAATGAAAAAAAGCATATTTATGGCCCTCGCTGGCATGATGTTCGTCTCGACGGCGGCAAATGCGATCAGCGTCAGCGGGCAGGCCGGTGAGCACTACACCAATCTTGGCGTTGGATTCGGCACCGAATCGACCGGCCTGGCGGTAACCGGCAACTGGCTGCACAATGATGACGACGGCGATGCGGCGGGTCTGGGATTGGGCCTGAACATCCCCCTCGGGCCATTCCTGGCCACCGTGGGCGGCAAAGGCGTTTACACCAATCCAAACAACGGCGATGAGGGCTACGCGGCGGCGGTTGGCGGCGGTCTGCAGTGGAAAATCGGCGACAGCTTCCGTCTGTTCGGCGAATACTATTACTCTCCGGATTCACTCTCCAGCGGCATCGACAGCTATCAGGAAGCCAATGCCGGCGCGCGCTTTACCATTATGCGTCCTCTGAGCATCGAAGCCGGCTACCGCTACCTCAACCTGGCGGGTAAAGACGGCAACCGCGATAACGCAGTCGCGGACGGTCCGTACGTCGGCGTCAACGCCAGCTTCTAATCTCTTCGGCGCGGTATTCCGCCGCGCCTGATTTTCAGGCTTTTTCGCCAGCCGCTTTGCGATATAGTATTTCTACTTATCAGGCTGGAGTTCACAATGTTAAACGTGGAAATGCTGTCCACCGGCGATGAAGTGCTGCATGGGCAAATCATCGATACCAATGCCGCGTGGCTGGCGGATTTCTTTTTTAATCAAGGATTACCCTTAAAGCGTCGCCATACCGTTGGTGACGATCTCGACTCCCTGGTGGCGATTTTACGCGAGCGTAGCGAGCATGCCGATGTGCTGATCGTCAACGGCGGTCTGGGGCCGACCAGCGACGACCTGAGCGCGCTGGCCGCCGCGACGGCCAAAGGCGAAGGGTTGATTTTGCACGAAGCGTGGCTGGAAACCATGACCCGTTTCTTTGCTGAGCGTGGAAGGCCCATGGCCGCCAGCAATCGTAAACAGGCGGAAATTCCGCAAAGCGCCGAGATCATCGATAACCCGGTTGGAACCGCCTGCGGTTTTGCCGTGCAGCTAAACCGCTGCCTGATGTTTTTTACCCCCGGCGTGCCTTCTGAATTTAAGGTGATGGTCGAGCAGGAAATTTTACCGCGCCTGCGCGAACGTTTCCCGCTGCCTGCTGCGCCGCTGTGTCTGCGTTTGACCACCTTCGGCCGTTCCGAAAGCGAACTGGCGCAGAGCCTCGATCATCTGCAGCTGCCGCCGGGCGTGGTGATGGGGTATCGCTCCTCGATGCCGATTATTGAACTGAAGCTGACCGGACCCGCTGAACAGCGCGAGGCGATGCTGGCGCTGTGGCCGGAAGTGCAGAAAGTGGCCGGAGAGAGCATGATTTTCGAAGGCACCGAAGGCCTGCCCGCGCAGATCGCCCGTCGTCTGCAGGAGCGTCAGCTAAGCCTGACGCTGAGCGAGCAGTTTACCGGCGGCCTGCTGGCGTTACAGCTTTCACGCGTCAATGCGCCGCTGTTGGCCAGCGAAGTCATTCCTTCGCAGGAAGAGACCCTGGCGCAGTCCGCGCGCTGGGCGGCGGAGCGGCGCGAGAAACATTTTGCCGGCCTGGCGCTGGCGGTCAGCGGCCAGGAGAGCGATCACCTGAATTTTGCGCTTTCCACGCCGGACGGCACCCACGCGCTGCGGGTGAAATTCACCACCAGCCGCCACAGTGTCCAGGTGCGTCAGGAGGTATGCGCGATGATGGCCCTGAACATGCTGCGCCGTTGGCTAAACGGCCAGCCGGTGGCTGGCGAGCACGGCTGGATTAACGTCGTCGAATCTCTCTCGGTGTAAACAAGCCTCCGCGTCGGGAGTCCTTCCCGACGCGGGCTGAGTCCAGCCAGCTGTACTTGCTTTTAAATATTCTGTGCACTACCTCGCATTTTTATCCCTCCGAACGTCCACCCTGCTGGAATAGCGTCGTCATTTGAAGCCGCTCACAATTTATCCGCCTGACAACCGCAACACTGATTCCAGTATTCAGGATTGGAGTCCAGTATGTTGGAATCAAGCAAAGTCCCGGCGCTGACCCGCGCCATTGATATTCTCAATTTGATCGCCCGCATCGGTCCCTGCAGCGCGGCGACCATTATTGACGAACTGGGTATTCCGAAAAGTACCGCCTATCTGCTGCTGGGAGAGCTGAAAAAACAGCGCTTCCTCAGCATGGATAATCAGGATAACTACTGCCTGTGGACCAAGCTGGTTGAGCTAGCCGGGCAGGCGCTGAGCAAAATGGACCTGCGCGAGCTGGCGCGTCCACGCCTGACGCAACTGATGGATCAGTGCGGGCTGCTCTGCCACCTGGGCATTATCGACAGCGGCAACGCCTACTACATTCTGAAGATTGAGTCCCCGGCCACCATCAGCGTGCGCTCGCATGAGGGTAAGAGCCTGTCGCTGTATCGCTCCGGTATCGGTAAATGCCTGCTGGCCTGGCAGCCCGAGCGGGTTCAGGAGTCGATTATCAGCGAGCTGCGGTGGGAACGGGCGACGCCAACCACTATCACCAGCGCCCAGCAGCTTCGTGATGAGCTGGGGCGTATTCGCGCCCGCGGCTGGAGCTTCGATAACGGCGAAGACTATCCCGACGTTCGTTGCGTGGCCGCGCCGGTGTTTAACGCCAATAACGAGCTGACCGCCGCCATTTCCGTGGTGGGTACTCGTCTGCAAATCAATGAAGACAATCGCGATTACCTCGCCGGTAGGGCGATTGCCTGCGCCAAAGATATTTCCCGTCTGCTGGGGTGGAAGAGCCCCTTCGAACAACAAGCCTCATAATAAGGAGAAGATCATGACCCTACCGAAAATTAAACACGTCCGCGCCTGGTTTATCGGCGGCGCTACCGCAGAGAAAGGCGCTGGCGGCGGCGATTATCATGACCAGGGGGCAAATCACTGGATTGACGATCATATCGCCACGCCGATGAGCAAATATAAACAGTATGAACAGTCCCGCCAGTCGTTTGGCATCAACGTTCTCGGCACGCTGATCGTTGAAGTGGAAGCCGAAAACGGGCAGACCGGTTTTGCGGTGTCGACCGCGGGCGAGATGGGCTGCTTTATCGTGGAAAAACATCTGAACCGCTTTATCGAAGGTAAGTGCGTCAGCGATATCAAACTGATTCATGACCAGATGCTCAACGCCACCCTGTACTACTCCGGATCTGGCGGCCTGGTGATGAATACCATCTCCTGCGTTGACCTGGCGCTGTGGGATCTATTCGGCAAAGTGGTTGGGCTGCCGGTTTACAAACTGCTGGGCGGCGCGGTGCGCGATGAAATTCAGTTCTACGCCACCGGGGCACGTCCGGACCTGGCAAAAGAGATGGGCTTTATTGGCGGCAAAATGCCGACCCACTGGGGGCCGCACGATGGCGACGCGGGGATCCGCAAAGATGCCGCGATGGTGGCCGATATGCGCGAAAAATGCGGACCGGACTTCTGGCTGATGCTGGACTGCTGGATGAGCCAGGACGTTAACTACGCCACTAAACTGGCCCACGCCTGCGCGCCGTCTAACCTTAAGTGGATCGAAGAGTGCCTGCCGCCGCAGCAGTACGAAGGCTACCGCGAGCTGAAACGCAATGCGCCAGCCGGCATGATGGTCACCAGCGGCGAGCACCACGGCACGCTGCAATCTTTCCGCACGCTGTCGGAAACCGGCATCGATATTATGCAGCCTGACGTGGGCTGGTGCGGCGGTCTGACCACGCTGGTGGAGATTGCGGCGATCGCCAAATCGCGCGGCCAACTGGTGGTGCCGCACGGCTCGTCGGTCTATTCGCACCACGCAGTTATTACCTTTACCAACACGCCGTTCAGCGAGTTTCTGATGACCAGTCCGGACTGCTCAACGATGCGTCCACAGTTTGACCCGATTCTGGTTGACGAGCCGGTGCCGGTAAACGGGCGCATTCATAAAAGCGTGCTGGATAAACCGGGCTTCGGCGTCGAGCTGAATCGCAACTGCAACCTGAAACGTCCTTATAACCACTGATCCCGTCGTGCCGCACAGCGCAGATGTGCGGCCCATTGTTGAGGATATTACGATGAGCAACACCTTGCTTGAGAGCGTGGTGAAGAAAAACCGCGCCCGTTTGATCCCTTTTATGCTGGCGCTGTACGTGCTGGCGTTTCTTGACCGTTCGAATATCGGCTTTGCCAAAGAGACTTACCAGCTGGATACCGGCCTGAGCAATGAGGCCTATGCGCTGGGGGCGGGGATTTTCTTTGTGGTGTACGCCTTTCTCGGGGTGCCTGCCAACCTGCTGATGCGCAAATTCGGCGCAAGAAAATGGATCGGCTGCACCACCTTGCTGTGGGGGCTTCTCTCCGCGGCGATGGCGTGGGCGGATACCGAAGCGAAGTTTCTGCTGGTGCGCACCCTGCTGGGCGCCGCGGAAGCGGGCTTCTTCCCGGGTATGATCTACCTGACTTCCCAGTGGTTCCCGCAGCAGAACCGCGCCAGCATTATGGGGCTGTTTTATATGGGCGCGCCGCTGGCGCTGACCCTCGGGTCGCCGCTCTCCGGCGCGCTGCTGGAAATGCACGGCTTTATGGGGCATCCCGGCTGGTTCTGGATGTTTATCATTGAGGGGCTGCTGGCGGTCGGCGCCGGGTTCTTTACCTTCTTCTGGCTTGACGATACGCCGCAGAAGGCGCGTTTCCTGAGCGCTGCCGAAAAACAGGCGTTAATCAGCGAGCTGGCCAGCGAAGAGCAGAAAAAGGTGACCTCGCGTTTGTCCGATGCGTTGCGCAACGGCCGCGTCTGGCAGCTGGCGATTATCTATCTCACCATTCAGGTGGCGGTTTACGGCCTGATCTTCTTCCTGCCAACCCAGGTTGCCGCGCTGCTCGGCACCAAGGTGGGGTTCGTGGCGTCGGTGGTGACCGCGATCCCGTGGGTGGCCGCGCTGTTCGGTACCTGGCTGATTCCCCGTTATTCCGATCGTACCGGCGAGCGGCGTAATGTGGCGGCATTTACCCTGCTGGCAGCAGCAATCGGCATCGCGGTCTCTGGCCTGGTTTCACCGGTGCTGGCGATTATCGCGCTGTGCGTTGCCGCCGTGGGCGTCATTGCCGTACAGCCAGTGTTCTGGACCATGCCGACGCAGCTGTTGTCCGGTACGGCGCTGGCCGCGGGCATCGGTTTCGTCAACCTGTTTGGTGCCATCGGCGGTTTTCTGGCCCCGATTATCCGCGTCCAGGCTGAAACAATGTTCGCGAGTGATTCTGCCGGATTAGTGACGCTCGCCTGCGTGGCGATTGTCGGAGTTGTTATTATCTTTTCGCTGCGCGTCAATCGCACGGTACCGCAGGCTGGCAGCGTACAGCATTAATGTAAGGGAGAACTATGAACGCAATTTTATCGAACTCATTTAAAGCGGGATTGTTGCAAGGGGAAGCGCAAATCGGCCTGTGGCTGAGCTCAACCTCTTCGTATATGGCTGAGATTGCCGCCACCTCGGGTTACGACTGGCTGCTGATCGACGGTGAACATGCGCCCAATACCATTCAGGACCTGTATCATCAGCTGCAGGCCATCGCGCCCTACGCCAGCCAGCCGGTTATTCGCCCGGTGGAGGGCAATCGTAGCCTGATTAAACAGGTGCTGGATATCGGCGCCAGAACGCTGCTGATCCCGATGGTCGATACCGCTGAACAGGCGCGGGAGATCGTCTCGGCTACCCGCTATCCGCCGGTGGGCACCCGCGGCGTCGGGGCCGGGGTGGCCCGCGCCGCGCGCTGGGGGCGGGTGGAGAACTATATGGCGCAGGCCAACGATGAACTGTGCCTGCTGATTCAGGTGGAGAGCAAAACGGCGCTTGATAATCTGGATGCGATCCTCGAAGTGGAAGGGATTGACGGCGTCTTTATCGGCCCGGCTGACCTATCGGCCTCGCTGGGGTTTCCGGATAACGCCGGTCACCCGGAGGTGCAGCGGATCATTGAGCAGAGCATCCGCCGCATTCGCGAAGCGGGAAAAGCCGCTGGATTCCTGGCCGTTGACCCGGAGATGGCGCACAAAGCGCTGGCGTGGGGGGCCAATTTTGTCGCCGTGGGCGTTGATACCAACTTGTATACCAGCGCGCTGGATAAACGGCTGGCGATGTTCAAGCCGATAGCCGAACAGGCGGAGGGAAAGGGGAGCTATTAGTCCCCCCGCAGCCGGTGCTGGTATCAGGCCAGCGCCTGCGCCAGCAGAGAGATGGGATGTTCGCAGCGTTTGCTGGTGGACATCTCAATCTGCCATTTGCAGGTTTCACAATCGGTCACCACCAGGTCAGCGCCGCTCTCCTCAATTTGCCGGAACAGCGGCGCGCCAATGGCCTGCGATGAGTCGTAGTTCTCCGACTTAAACCCGTAGGTGCCGGCAATGCCGCAGCATTGAGAGTCGAGTACCTCCAGCTGCAAACCGGGGATCAGCCGCAATAGCTCAAGGGTATACAGCGACCAGCCCATTTTCTCCATATGACAGGGGGTGTGGTAGACCACCTTCAGCGGCAGCGGTTTTAGCTGCAGAGGCCGCCCATCATCCAACTGACGCCAGATCCAGCGGGTAGCCAGCTCAATGCGATCGCGAACGTCGCGGTTCTCAATATCGAGTACGTGCGGGTATTCATCGCGTAGGGTAAAGGTGCAGGTTGATGAGGTGGCAATAATGGGGAGGCTATTTTCCCGCATTGCGGTGACGTTGCTCTGCGCCTGTTTGCGCGCCCTGGCAAAGAAACCGTTGGCAATCAGCGGCACGCCGCAGCACTTCTCCTTACTTAATAACTGCACGCCGATGCCCATGGCGTTCAGCACCCGGATAAGATCTTTGCCCAGCTGTGGGTGGTTGTAGTTGACATAGCAGCCGTGAAAAAACGCCACCTGTTCGGCGTACTGCGCCTGCTGAGCAGACAGCTGACGATACGCGCGGCGAAAGGTGCCAAAACCATATTTCGGCAGCGTGCGGCGGTGATCGATTTTAAGCGCGGCATCGAGGAGTCGCCGTACCGGCTTCAGCCCGGTGGTGGCGTTCACCAGCGGGGCAAATGGCGTGGAGAGGGTGCCCATCAGGTCGGTGTGGCTGAGGATCGTATCGCGCAGCGTGGGCTTTTGTCGGCTGTACTCCATGCGCGCCCGCTGGATAATATCGCCGATTTTGACGTCTGAAGGGCAGGCGACTTCGCAGCGTTTGCAGTTGATGCAGTATTTTAACGCCTCGTCGTAGAGCGTGCCGTCTTTCAGGCGCAGGCGCTCGCCGTCCGGCCCGGCCTGTTTTGGCCCAGGATAGCGCGGGTTAACCCGGCTGACCGGGCAGGCGGTGGTGCAAACGGTGCATTTAATGCAGTGTTCAAAACGCGTGTCGTTCATGACTCACCTCCGGCAAGCTCGCCGATTAGCCTTGCGGCGTGCAGCGCGGTGACCGCGCAGACGCCGCCGCCGCATCCCAGCGCGATGGCATCAAAACCGCCGAGAATGGAACCTACGGCGAACAGATTCTCCAGCGTCTGTCCCTGAAGCTGCGGACGCAGAGCCGTATCGGTTTTCAGGCCGAAACGCTGCCAGGGCTGGGAAGCAAAAAAGTCCTGCTGATACCAGCTCTCCCGCGGCAGCGTCTGCTGTAGGTCAAGGCCAAGAATCGGCTCGCGCACGCCGCTGCGTTCGGCGACCAGACCATTGCTGAAAAAGCTGCCGCTGGCCAGCACCGCGAAGCGCGGGCGCAGCGGGATATCACCGTGGTTGCGCGTCCAGATAGCATTAACGATACCGTTCTGCTGGCTGATATTGATGACTTCGTCCCCGGTAAGCCAGGTACCGCCGCCGCGGATAAAATGCCGCTGGAGCTGGGCGTGCAGGCGCATCCCCGGCACCGACGGCGGCAGCGTAGGCAGCAGGCGCAGCGGGCAGGGAAGACGCTGCTGTAGCCACTGGTACAGGCGATCGTCGGCGAGGCCGAAGCAGGCGGGCATGATAATGAAACTGTGCCGCTGCGCCAGCGGGCGCAGCGCCGCCAGCAGCGCCGGCCACTGCGTTTCATCATCCAGACGGCGGGCGATATTGGCGGCGCGAAATTCGGATGGGCTATCGCGCAGAACATCAAGGAGCGGTAAATCTATCTCCTGCGCTTCGGCGTTAACGCCGTACTGGTTCAGCGAGGCGGCGGCAAGATGCGGCTGGAAGTCGCCGAATCCGCTGATGCCGACCACGCAGACGCCCTTGGCGGGCAGCGGAGCGGTGGCAATCTCCTGTGGCGAAAGCCAGGCCGCGCGTAAGGTTCCCAGCGGCGTCACGCGCAGATGAGGCTGGCTGGCCTCTCCCTGCATGGCGATACCGCAGTCGGCAAACAGGGCCTGTGCCTGGCTGGCGTAATCCATTACCCGTTCGGCGCCAAGCCTTGCATAGGGGTGCTCGGGAAGCTGGCGGGCCAGCTGGCTGATGCCGTGAGCAACATCGGTGACGGTTTCGCCATTTGGCAGCGTCGAGAGCAGATCCAGCGAGGCGGAAGAGAAGTGCAGGGCGCTTTGACCGCGGCTAATAATCACGCTGCGCAGGCCGCGCCGATTAAGCGCCAGCCCGCAGAGTAGTCCGGCGAGACCGCCGCCGATAATGGCGCAATCAAACTTCATCCTGATGCTCCTTTTGTAATCCGCACAGGCCGAGATAGACCCAGCGGGTGAACTCGCTTTCACGCAGCGCGTCTCCCCAGGCCACCGGCTGGACGCCTTTCCAGCGTTCGTTCAGAAATTCAGACAGCTGGGTAAGGGAGCGCGCGGAGGTGGTGACGTTAAAACGCGCGAGCAGCCCGGCGGCCCGGCAGGCGCACAGTTCGCCCTGACAGGTGCCCATGCCGACGCGGGTGCGCCGGCGCAGGTCGAGCAGGTTTTTCACCGCCAGGTTTTCGACCGCGTACTGAACCTCGCCGGCGGTGACCGCTTCGCATTCGCAGACCAGGCTGCGGTGCTGGCGGCTATGGCCAAGCCAGACGGGGGTACGATCGCCGTGGCGGTAAATGGCCGACCCGCGCAGCGATGCCGGTAAAGAGATGATTTTGCGTAGCGTGGTTTCCGTCGGCTCCTGCGAGCCGGGAAGCGGCGCATCAGCGGTTGTACAGGGGGCGGTATTGCCGAGCTTCCGGCATACCGCATCCGTAGCCCACTCCGCCATCAGGCGGTAGGTCATCAGCTTACCGCCGGTGATGGTGATAAAACCTTCCATGCCGTCGCGCCGGGCGTGGTCGAGCAGCACGATGCCGCGGCTGACGCTGCGTCCACTGGGATCGTCATCGCTGGCGACCAGCGGACGTACGCCGGAGTAGGCGCGCAGTATCCGGGTCCGCCCCATGATCGGCGCCAGCTTTTCCCCCTCGCGCAGTAGCGTATCGACTTCCCCGGCCGTCACCCGGTTGTCGTCAATTTCATCATAGGGAATGTGCATCGAGGTGGTGCCAATCAGCGAAATGGTATCGCCGGGTACCAGGATATCGGCGTCAGCCGGTTTGCGGCAGCGGTTAATAACCTGACGGTTAATGCGGTGGTCGAGGATCAGCAGCGATCCTTTTGCCGGAAACATCGCGATGCGCAGGTCGGCATACTCTGCGATGCGCTGCCCCCAGATACCGGCGGCGTTGACCACCACCTGAGCGCGCAGGTTGAGCGGTTCACGGCGCTGACGATCGTAGAGCGCTACCCCCTGGACGCGATCGCCCTCGCGCAGCAGGCCGGTGACTTCGCAGCCGGTGAGGATAGTGGCGCCATGTTCGCGGGCATCGAGCATATTCGCGGCGGTGAGGCGGAACGGATCGACGGTGCCGTCCGGTACCTGCACCGCGCCAAGCAGCGCGGGGTTCACGGCAGGCTCCAGGCGCAGCGTCTCGGCGGGCGTCAGAGGCTGGGCTTCAATACCCGCCTGCTGGCAGGCGTTGATAAAGGTGTGTTGATACGCCGGATCGTCTTCCGGCAGGGTAATAAAGAGTCCGCTGGTGGGCTCAATGCAGTGGCGGGCGATGCGACGTAAGATGCGGTTTTCGCTGATGCACTCGCGCGCCGATTCGCTATCGGTTACCGCATAGCGCGCGCCGCTGTGCAGCAGGCCGTGGTTACGCCCGGTCGCGCCGGTAGCGATATCGTAGCGCTCAACCAGCGCCGCCTTCAGTCCGCGCAGCGCGCAGTCGCGCGCGATCCCGGCGCCGGTTGCGCCGCCGCCAATAATAATGACGTCATATTCACGACTATCGGCCATCTCCCTGTCCTCTGTTTTCGTTTTACATCATTTAGCCACATCAATAGCGTTTAATGTTTGATTTCGAGCATATTTGCGCGTAATTCGAGCATTTGTTGTGACTTTGTGCGCATATTAGAAAGCGCTGTCATATTTCTGTAACAAAGTGTGCGACATTTCACAGTATTAGATTTACGCTTTGCCTACTATCGCGACCAAATCAGAAGTCAGTGAATAAATTACGTTTTTTTGCGTCGACGTCAGAAGAACAGCAATGGCCACGGAGGCTGATATGTTAAGTATATTTAAACCCGCAGCGCATAAGGCGCGTTTGCCAACGGCGGAAATCGACCCCTTATATCGTCGATTACGTTGGCAGATCTTTATCGGTATCTTCTTCGGATATGCCGCTTACTATCTGGTTCGTAAGAACTTTGCTTTGGCGATGCCCTATCTTATCGAACAAGGATTCTCCCGTGGCGATCTCGGCTTTGCGCTTTCCGGTATCTCCATCGCCTACGGGTTTTCGAAATTCATCATGGGCTCGGTCTCAGATCGTTCGAATCCGCGCATTTTTTTACCGGCAGGGCTGATCCTGGCCGCGCTGGTGATGCTGGTCATGGGCTTCGTCCCCTGGGCGACCTCCAGCATTATGGTGATGTTCGTGCTGCTGTTCCTGTGCGGCTGGTTCCAGGGGATGGGCTGGCCGCCGTGCGGGCGCACGATGGTGCACTGGTGGTCGCAAAAAGAGCGTGGCGGTATTGTGTCGGTATGGAACTGCGCGCATAACGTCGGCGGCGGGATCCCGCCGCTGCTGTTTCTGCTGGGAATGGCGTGGTTTAACGACTGGCACGCGGCGCTGTATATGCCGGCTTTCGGCGCGATCCTGCTGGCGATTTTCGCCTTCGCGATGATGCGCGATACCCCGCAGTCCTGCGGCCTGCCCCCTATCGAAGAGTACAAAAACGATTATCCTGACGACTACAGCGAGAAGCATGAAGAAGAGCTGACCGCAAAGCAGATCTTTATGCAGTACATCCTGCCGAACAAGCTGCTGTGGTACATCGCCGTCGCTAACGTATTTGTCTATCTGCTGCGCTACGGCATTCTTGACTGGTCGCCGACCTATCTGAAGGAAGTTAAGCACTTCGCGCTGGATAAATCATCCTGGGCCTACTTCCTTTATGAATACGCGGGGATCCCGGGCACGCTGCTGTGCGGCTGGATGTCGGATAAAGTGTTTAAAGGCAACCGCGGCGCGACCGGCGTCTTCTTTATGACCCTGGTCACCATCGCCACCGTCGTTTACTGGCTGAACCCGCCGGGTAATCCGGGCGTGGATATGGCCTGCATGATCATCATCGGCTTCCTTATTTATGGTCCGGTGATGCTGATTGGCCTGCACGCGCTGGAGCTGGCGCCGAAAAAAGCCGCCGGCACCGCCGCGGGCTTCACCGGCCTGTTCGGCTATCTCGGCGGCTCGGTAGCCGCGAGCGCTATCGTTGGCTATACCGTCGATTTCTTCGGCTGGGACGGCGGCTTTATGGTAATGATCGGCGGCAGCGTGCTGGCTGTCCTGCTGTTGATTATCGTGATGCTGGGTGAACGACGTCATCACCAGCAGATGAAACAAGGCTAAGGAGCTGCGATGAAAAGTCAATTAACCGCCCTGATGAGCGGAATGCTGCTGGCCGCTACCGCGCTCTCTTTCAGCGCCGTCGCGGGGGAGAAAATCGTTATCGCCCACCGCGGCGCCAGCGGCTATCTGCCGGAACATACCCTGCCGGCGAAAGCGATGGCGTATGCTCAGGGGGCCGATTACCTTGAGCAAGACCTGGTGATGACTAAAGACGACCGGCTGGTGGTACTGCATGACCACTATCTGGACCGGGTGACCGACGTGGCGCAGCGTTTCCCGCAGCGGGCGCGTAAGGATGGCCGCTTCTACGCCATCGACTTTACGCTCGCCGAGATAAAGTCGCTGAAGTTTACCGAAGGGTTTGAGCCGAAAGATGGCAAGAACGTGCAAACTTATCCGGGCCGTTTCCCGATGGGGAAATCTGATTTCCGTATTCATACTTTTGAAGAGGAGATTGAGTTTGTGCAGGGGTTGAACCATTCGACCGGCAAAAATATCGGCATCTACCCGGAAATCAAAGCACCGTGGTTCCACCATCAGGAAGGTAAGGATATTGCCGCCAGTACGCTGAAGGTGCTGAAAGAGTATGGTTATACCCGCAAGCAGGATAAGGTCTATCTGCAGTGTTTTGACGCGGACGAGCTCAAACGTATTAAACACGAGCTGGAGCCGAAGATGGGGATGGATCTCAATCTGGTGCAGCTTATCGCCTACACCGACTGGAATGAGACCCAGCAGCGGCAGGCCGACGGCAAGTGGGTGAACTACAGCTATGACTGGATGTTCAAACCAGGGGCAATGGCGCAGATAGCACAGTACGCTGACGGCATTGGTCCGGACTACCACATGCTGGTGGCCGAAGGTTCGAAGCCGGGTGAGGTGAAGCTGACGGCCATGGTGAAAGAAGCTCACGCCAGCCATATGCAGGTCCATCCGTATACGGTCCGCGCCGATCAGTTGCCGGAGTACGCAACCGACGTCAATCAGCTCTATAACGTGCTGTATCGCCAGGCGGACGTTGACGGCCTGTTTACCGATTTCCCGGATAAAGCGGTGCAGTTTCTGAACGCGAAGCAGTAAAAAGCCGGGTTTACCCGGCCTGTGAACGGCAGTTTCATAGGTCGGGTAAGCGCAGCGCCACCCGATAAAGATTACATCTCGATTTCAATATCGCCTTGCGCCCGGCAGCAGCAGGGCAAAATCTCACCCGGCTGGACAAACGCCAGCGGCTCGGTGAGCCAGTCAACCTGGCCCGAAACCAGCCGTAGACGGCAGGAGCCGCAGTAGCCTTCGCGGCATTGATACTCCACGTCGATATTGTGCGATTCCAGAGCCGCCAGCAGAGAGGGATGTTCATCCTGACACTCAAGACGAGTGTCAGAAATCTTCAAAAAAATGCGTTTCATCAGAGCTGGAAGTTGCTCAGATCGTCGGCGTCGACTTCGGAATCGATCTGCCCGACGAGATAGGAACTGACTTCCACTTCCTGCGGCGCAACCTGCACGTTATCGGACACCAGCCAGGTGTTGATCCACGGGATCGGGTTGGAGCGGGTCTGGAACGGCAGATCGAGACCCACCGCCTGCATGCGGATGTTGGTAATGTACTCAACGTACTGGCAGAGAATATCTTTGTTCAGGCCGATCATCGAGCCGTCGCGGAACAGATAATCCGCCCACTCTTTTTCCTGCTGCGCCGCCTGCACGAACAGGTCGTAGCACGCCTGTTTGCACTCTTCGGCGATTGAAGCCATCTCCGGATCGTCGACGCCTGAACGCAGCAGGTTCAGCATATGCTGAGTACCGGTCAGGTGCAGCGCTTCGTCGCGGGCGATCAGACGGATAATCTTGGCGTTACCTTCCATCAGCTTGCGCTCGGCAAAGGCGAAGGAGCAGGCAAAGCTGACGTAAAAACGGATGGCTTCCAGCGCGTTCACGCTCATCAGGCACAGGTAGAGTTTCTTTTTCAGCTCGCGCAGGTTCACGGTGATAGTTTTACCGTTCACGCTGTGGGTGCCTTCGCCCAGCAGATGCCAGTAGCTGGTTAGCTCAATCAATTCATCGTAATAGCTGGAAATCCCTTCCGCGCGTTTCTGGATCTGCTCGTTGGTGACGATATCGTCAAACACCATCGCCGGATCGTTAACGATATTGCGGATGATGTGGGTGTAGGAGCGCGAATGAATGGTCTCTGAGAACGCCCAGGTTTCAACCCAGGTTTCCAGCTCCGGAATCGAAATCAGCGGCAGCAGGGCGACGTTCGGGCTGCGTCCCTGGATCGAGTCGAGCAGCGTCTGATATTTCAGGTTGCTGATAAAAATGTGCTTTTCGTGTTCCGGCAGCGCCTGGTAGTCGATGCGGTCGCGGGAAACGTCAACTTCTTCCGGACGCCAGAAGAAGGAGAGCTGTTTTTCAATCAGCTTTTCGAAGATGTCATATTTTTGCTGATCGTAGCGGGCGACGTTCACCGGCTGACCAAAAAACATCGGCTCAAGCAGCTGATCGTTTTTGGTCTGAGAAAAAGTGGTATATGCCATGAGTGAGGATCCTGTCCTGGAATTACAAGCCGGGTGGCACTTCGCTAACCCGGCCTACAATATACCGTAGGCCCGGCAAGCAACGCGCCGCCGGGCAATATTATCAAATCTTACATGCGCCGCTTTCGCAGCCGTCGTCCTGGATGGACGGCGCCAGATCATCCTGAGCATCTTCCGCGCCATCGCGAGTGTTGTGATAGTACAGCGTTTTGACGCCGAACTTATAGGCATTGAGCAAGTCTTTCAGCAATTGCTGCATCGGCACTTTACCTGACGGGAAGCGAGTCGGATCGTAGTTGGTGTTGGCAGAAATCGACTGGTCGATAAACTTCTGCATAATACCGACCAGCTGCAAGTAACCATCGTTGTTCGGCATTTCCCACAGCAGCTCGTAGCCGTTCTGCAGTTTTTCGTAATCCGGCACCACCTGGCGCAGGATCCCGTCTTTCGATGCTTTAATGCTGACGTGGCCGCGCGGCGGCTCAATGCCGTTGGTGGCATTGGAGATCTGCGAAGAGGTCTCGGACGGCATCAGCGCGGAGAGCGTGGAGTTACGCAGGCCGTGCGTTTTGATCGATTCGCGCAACGCTTCCCAGTCGTAATGCAGGGATTCATTGACGATCGCATCCAGGTCTTTTTTATAGGTATCGATCGGCAGAATGCCTTTGGCGTAGGTGGTTTCGTTGAACCACGGGCACGCGCCCTGCTCGATAGCCAGTTCGTTAGAGGCTTTCAGCAGGTAGTACTGAATCGCTTCGAACGTTTTATGCGTCAGGTTGTTGGCGCTGCCGTCGGAGTAGCGTTTACCGTGCTTCGCCAGATAGTAGGCAAAGTTGATCACGCCAATACCCAGCGTACGACGGCCCATGGCGCCGCGTTTGGCTGCCGGGATCGGGTAGTCCTGATAATCCAGCAGGGCATCCAGCGCGCGAACCGCCAGTACCGCCAGCTCTTCCAACTCATCAAGGCTATCGATAACGCCGAGGTTGAAAGCGGAGAGGGTGCACAGCGCAATTTCACCGTTTTCGTCGTTCACATCTTCCAGCGGCTTGGTCGGCAGGGCGATTTCCAGGCACAGGTTGGACTGGCGCACCGGCGCGACAACCGGGTCAAACGGGCTGTGGGTGTTGCAGTGGTCGACGTTCTGGATGTAGATACGGCCGGTGGAGGCGCGCTCCTGCATCATCAGCGAGAACAGCTCTACCGCTTTGATGCGCTGCTTGCGAATGGTGTCGTCCTGCTCATATTTTGTGTACAGACGCTCGAACTCGTCCTGATCGGCAAAGAACGCATCATACAGGCCCGGGACGTCTGATGGGCTGAACAGGGTGATATCGCCGCCTTTCAGCAGGCGGGTATACATCAGCTTGTTGATCTGTACGCCGTAGTCCATGTGACGAACGCGGTTGGCGTCGGTGCCACGGTTATTTTTCAGCACCAGCAGGCTTTCGACTTCCAGATGCCACATCGGGTAGAAGAGGGTCGCCGCACCGCCGCGCACACCACCCTGGGAACAGGATTTTACCGCGGTCTGGAAGTGCTTATAGAACGGGATACAGCCGGTGTGGAACGCTTCACCGCCGCGAATCGGGCTACCCAGCGCGCGGATGCGACCGGCGTTGATGCCGATACCGGCGCGCTGAGAGACGTATTTAACAATGGCGCTGGAGGTGGCGTTAATCGAATCCAGGCTGTCGCCGCACTCGATCAGCACGCAGGAGCTGAACTGGCGGGTTGGGGTGCGCACGCCGGACATGATCGGCGTGGGCAGGGAGATTTTAAACGTCGACACCGCGTCATAGAAACGCTTAATGTAGTCCAGACGCGTCTCGCGCGGGTAGTTGGAGAACAGGCAGGCGGCAACCAGAATGTACAGGAACTGGGCGCTTTCGTAGATCTCGCCGGTGACGCGGTTCTGCACCAGATATTTACCTTCGAGCTGCTTAACCGCCGCGTAGGAGAAGGTCATATCGCGATCGTGCTCGATGAACGAATCCATCTGCTTGAACTCTTCTTCCGTGTAGTCTTCCAGCAGATGAGTATCGTATTTGCCGTTTTTCACCATTTTCGACACGTGGTCGAACAGCGCTGGCGGCTCAAACTGGCCGTAGGCTTTTTTACGCAGGTGGAAAATCGCCAGGCGGGCGGCGAGATACTGGTAATCCGGGGCATCGCGGGAAATAAGGTCCGCGGCGGCTTTGATAATGGTTTCGTGAATGTCGGCGGTTTTGATGCCGTCATAGAACTGAATGTGGGAACGCAGTTCTACCTGGGAGATGGATACGTTATTCAGCCCTTCTGCCGCCCAATCCAGCACGCGGTGGATTTTATCGAGATTGATGCGCTCGGTGCTACCGTCGCGCTTTGTCACCAGCAGACTCTGATTCATGTGGATTATACCTGTCCGTGAAAGAAAATATCCCCCACTTATCCACAGATCGCCGTTGTGACTAACTCTGTGGATAAATACTATATGTAGGGGGTTGTCGATAAAAGAAACGCTATATGGTGAGTATTCTAGTAAGGATTCTTTTGAGTACAAGAGTTGATTTTGAGGTTAAATTGAGGTTGCGGAAGGGTAATGATTGCGAAATCCACGCCACATAAGGCCTGGAGAAGATGTCAATAAAACAGAAAAAAAAATGAAAATTTGATCGAGTGCTGATTTCTTCATCGGAAGAAAAAATCACGCGGCTTGATGCCGCGCAATCATCATAGGAAAAACAGCTGACGCTATGCCTTCGTCGCCGTTGTATGCAACATATAGTTAACATCAACGCCCGGCGCCAGCTTGAAGGTATTGGTCAACGGATTGTAGTGAAGACCGGTAATATGCTGCTCTTTCAGAATAGTCTCATCAACCCAGCCGATCAGCTCCGCTGGTTTAATAAATTTCTTCACGTCATGGGTACCTTTTGGCACCATCTTCATCACGTATTCGGCGCCCACGACCGCCATCAGCCACGCTTTACCGTTACGGTTAATGGTCGAGAAGAAGACCTGGCCGCCGGGTTTGACCAGCCGCGCGCAGGCGTGGACCACCGACTGCGGGTCCGGGACGTGCTCCAACATCTCCATGCAGGTCACGACGTCATACTGCTGGGCATGCTTCGCCGCGTGCTCTTCAACGGTTTCCTGGACGTATTCGACCTGAATACCGCTCTCCAGGGCGTGCAGCCTGGCCACCTGTAACGGTTCGAAACCCATATCCAGACCGGTCACCGTCGCGCCTTCCCGAGCCATGCTTTCAGCCAGGATGCCGCCGCCGCAGCCGACATCGAGCACTTTTTTGCCAAACAGGCCTCCGGCGCGCTCCGCGATATAGCCAAGACGTAGAGGGTTGATGCGATGTAACGGCTTGAATTCGCCTTCTAAATCCCACCAGCGCGAGGCGACGGCTTCAAATTTAGCGATTTCATTATGATCAACATTGTGGGCCACCGACGGTTTTTCGGCATTCATGGGCGCTTTTACTCCTGTTCAGTTCAGACCCGCGAGTATATCAGGCCTCAGGGATGAATAAACCGTCTATCCCTGTCGCCTTCCGCCGCGCGAAAATCATTGGGTATAGGTTTACCCGTATCACTACGGGTGTGTTATAATTTGCGACCTTTGAATCCGGGATACAGTAGAGGGATAGCGGTTAGATGAGCGACCTTGCGAGAGAAATTACACCGGTCAACATTGAGGAAGAGCTGAAGAGCTCGTATCTGGATTATGCGATGTCGGTCATTGTTGGCCGTGCGCTGCCGGATGTCCGAGATGGCCTGAAGCCGGTACACCGTCGCGTACTATACGCCATGAACGTATTGGGCAATGACTGGAACAAAGCCTATAAAAAATCTGCCCGTGTCGTTGGTGACGTAATCGGTAAATACCACCCTCATGGTGATACTGCCGTATACGATACCATTGTACGTATGGCGCAGCCATTCTCCCTGCGTTACATGCTGGTAGATGGCCAGGGTAACTTCGGTTCTGTCGACGGCGACTCCGCCGCAGCGATGCGTTATACGGAAATCCGTATGTCGAAGATCGCTCATGAACTGATGGCCGACCTGGAAAAAGAGACGGTGGATTTCGTCGATAACTATGACGGCACGGAAAAGATCCCTGACGTTATGCCGACCAAAATCCCGAACCTGTTAGTCAACGGTTCGTCCGGTATCGCGGTAGGTATGGCGACCAACATTCCGCCGCATAACCTGACCGAAGTGATCAACGGCTGTCTGGCCTACGTTGAAAACGAAGACATCAGCATTGAAGGGCTGATGGAACATATTCCGGGTCCGGACTTCCCGACCGCCGCGATCATCAACGGTCGCCGCGGCATTGAAGAGGCCTATCGTACCGGTCGCGGTAAAGTGTACATTCGCGCGCGCGCGGAAGTGGAAGCTGACGCGAAAACCGGTCGCGAAACCATCATCGTGCATGAAATTCCGTATCAGGTGAACAAAGCGCGCCTGATTGAGAAAATCGCTGAGCTGGTCAAAGACAAACGCGTCGAAGGCATCAGCGCGCTGCGCGACGAGTCTGATAAAGACGGCATGCGTATCGTGATAGAAGTGAAGCGCGATGCGGTGGGTGAGGTGGTTCTTAACAACCTTTATTCGCAGACTCAGCTCCAGGTCTCCTTCGGTATCAACATGGTTGCCCTGCACCATGGTCAGCCGAAGATCATGAACCTGAAAGAAATTATTGCCGCGTTCGTGCGCCACCGCCGCGAAGTGGTGACCCGCCGTACGATTTTTGAACTGCGTAAAGCCCGCGATCGCGCGCACATCCTCGAAGCGCTGGCGATTGCCCTGGCCAACATCGATCCGATTATTGAGCTGATTCGCCGCGCGCCGACGCCGGCGGAAGCGAAAGCTGGCTTAATCGCCCGTTCATGGGATCTGGGCAATGTTTCCGCGATGCTGGAACGTGCAGGCGATGACGCCGCGCGTCCGGAATGGCTGGAACCTGAATTCGGCGTGCGCGACGGCCAGTACTACCTGACCGAACAGCAGGCACAGGCGATTCTGGATCTGCGTTTGCAGAAACTGACCGGCCTTGAGCATGAAAAACTGCTCGACGAATACAAAGAGCTGTTGGAACAGATTGCGGAATTGCTGCACATTCTGGGCAGCGCCGATCGCCTGATGGAAGTTATCCGCGAAGAGCTGGAGCTGGTCCGTGAACAGTTCGGCGACGCGCGCCGTACCGAGATCACCGCTAACAGCGCCGATATCAACATCGAAGACCTGATCAACCAGGAAGATGTTGTCGTGACCCTTTCGCATCAGGGCTACGTGAAGTATCAGCCGTTAACCGACTACGAAGCGCAGCGTCGCGGCGGCAAAGGCAAATCTGCGGCGCGTATCAAAGAAGAAGACTTTATCGACCGTCTGCTGGTGGCCAACACCCACGACACGATCCTCTGCTTCTCCAGCCGCGGTCGTCTCTACTGGATGAAAGTTTATCAGTTGCCGGAAGCCAGCCGCGGCGCGCGCGGTCGTCCGATCGTCAACCTGCTGCCGCTGGAAGCCAACGAGCGCATCACCGCGATCCTGCCGGTCCGCGAATACGAAGAGGGCGTGAACGTCTTTATGGCGACCGCCAGCGGTACCGTGAAGAAAACGGCGCTGACCGAATTCAGCCGTCCGCGTTCCGCCGGTATTATCGCGGTTAACCTTAACGAAGGCGACGAACTGATTGGCGTCGATCTGACTTCCGGTCAGGACGAAGTCATGCTGTTCTCAGCCGCCGGTAAAGTGGTGCGCTTTAAAGAGGACGCCGTCCGCGCGATGGGCCGTACCGCCACCGGCGTGCGCGGCATCAAGCTGGCCGGCGAGGACAAGGTGGTCTCGCTGATCGTTCCGCGCGGCGAAGGCGCCATCCTGACCGTCACGCAGAACGGCTACGGTAAACGTACCGCGGCTGAAGAGTATCCAACCAAGTCGCGTGCGACCCAGGGCGTTATCTCTATCAAAGTCACCGAACGCAATGGTTCCGTTGTGGGCGCGGTGCAGGTAGATGACTGCGACCAGATTATGATGATCACCGATGCGGGCACGCTGGTACGAACCCGCGTTTCTGAAGTGAGCATTGTGGGTCGTAACACTCAGGGCGTGATTCTGATCCGCACCGCGGAAGATGAAAACGTGGTTGGCCTGCAGCGCGTAGCTGAGCCGGTTGATGACGAAGAGCTGGATGCCATCGACGGCAGCGCGGCGGAAGGCGATGAGGATATCGCGCCGGAAGCGGATACTGACGATGATATTGCCGAAGACGAAGAGTAATTCTCTGCGGTGATTGTTCTGAAAGGGTCGGGGCTATCCCCGACCCTTTTTGTTTTCCCGTTGCGGGACCGTTGTTTTATCGTTACCTTAACGCCATTCTGTTGAGCCCCTGACGGCCGAGCATCGCCACATTGAAATATCTAGCTTCTTTCCATAACACGTTAAAGGTTTCACGCTATCTATTCAGAGCGCTGGCGGTACTACTGTGGGTGCTGGTCGCTTTTGTGTCGGTGTTTTACATCGTCAATGCTTTGCACGATCGCGAATCGGAAATTCGCCAGGAATTTAATCTCAATGCCGATCAGGCGCAGCGCTACATCCAGCGTACCGCCGATGTGATCAAAGAGCTGAAGTACGTTGCGGGCAACCGGCCGATGGACGGCGGCGAAGGCGGTGATACGCCGGTTCAGCGCGGCGATATCGCGATACCTAATTTTGAACCGCTCTACCCGGACTCCGACTGCGCGCTGATGAGTACGACCTGGCGTAATTCGCTACAGTCACTGGCGTGGTTTATGCGCTACTGGCGTGACAATTTCTCAACGGCCTACGACCTCAATCGTATTTTTTTGATTGGCAGCGACAATCTGTGTATGGCCAACTTCGGTCTGCGCGATATTCCGCTGGAGCGGGACCAGGCGTTAAAAGTGCTGCATCAGCGCATTGAGCAGTATCGCGACGCGCCGCAAAACGAGCGCGGTAATAATCTGTTCTGGATAAGCCAGGGCGTGCGTCCGGGCGTTGGTTATTTCTATGCGTTGACCCCAATCTATGTAGCGAATCGCCTGCAGGCGATGCTCGGCGTAGAGCAAACCATCCGTATGGAAAGCTTCTTTACTCCTGGTAGTCTGCCGATGAACGTCACTATCCTCGACGATAACGGTCAGTCGCTGATTTCGCTTGCCGGGTCGGACAGTAATATTAAAGCGGATGCGAAGTGGATGCAGGAGCGTCTGTGGTTCGGCTATACCGCCGGTTTTCGCGAGCTGGCGATGAAAAAAAACCTGCCGCCATCATCCCTGAGTATTGTCTATTCGGTGCCGGTGGATCAGGTGCTGGAACGCATCCGGATGCTGATACTGAACGCTGTGGTGCTCAATCTGCTCACCGGCGTGCTCCTCTTTGTCCTCGCCCGAATGTATGAACGGCGGATTTTTATTCCGGCGGAAAATGACGCCCAGCGGCTGGAAGAGCATGAGCAGTTCAACCGAAAAATCGTTGCCTCCGCGCCGGTGGGGATCTGTATTTTACGTACGCTCGACGGCACCAACATCCTGAGTAACGAGCTGGCGCATAACTATCTCAACATGCTAACCCACGAGGACAGGCAGCGGCTGACGCAAATTATCTGCGGCCAGCAGGTGAACTTTGTCGATGTGCTGACCAGCAATAACACTAACCTGCAAATCAGCTTTGTCCACTCGCGCTACCGTAATGAGAATGTGGCGATTTGCGTGTTGGTGGATGTCTCGGCGCGCGTCAAAATGGAGGAGTCGCTGCAGGAGATGGCCCAGGCTGCCGAGCAGGCCAGCCAGTCGAAATCAATGTTCCTCGCCACCGTCAGCCACGAACTGCGCACGCCGCTGTACGGGATTATCGGTAACCTTGATTTATTGCAGACCAAAGAGCTGCCGAAGGGCGTCGATCGCCTGGTGACGGCGATGAACAACTCTTCCAGCCTGCTGCTGAAAATTATTAGCGATATCCTCGACTTCTCAAAAATTGAGTCCGAGCAGCTAAAAATTGAGCCGCGGGAGTTTTCGCCGCGCGAGGTCATGAACCATATTTCCGCCAACTATCTGCCGCTGGTGGTGCGTAAGCACCTGGGGCTGTACTGTTTTATTGAGCCCGACGTACCGCAGCTGATGTCCGGCGATCCCATGCGCCTGCAACAGGTTATTTCCAACCTGCTAAGTAATGCGATTAAGTTTACCGATACCGGCTGTATTGTCCTGCACGTAGAGCGGGCGGATGATTATCTGCGCATCAGCGTACGCGACACCGGCGAAGGGATCCCGGCGAAAGAGGTGGTACGCCTGTTCGATCCATTCTTCCAGGTCGGAACCGGGGTGCAGCGCAACTTCCAGGGGACGGGACTCGGTCTGGCGATCTGTGAAAAGCTTATCAGCATGATGGATGGCGATATTGCCGTCGAAACCGAGCCCGGCATGGGCAGCCGGTTCACCATTCGTATCCCGCTTTATGGCGTACAAAATACGCCGCCGCTACTGATTGACGGCCTGGCTGAAAAATGCTGCTGGTTGGCGATTGATAACAGCTCGCTGGCGGTGTTCGTCGAGCAGTTGCTGACATTTCACGGCGTCCCGGTCCGTCGTTTTGACGGGCAAACGCCGGGAGCGGAAGATATTCTGTTAACCGATAGCGAGACGTATGAAGCCTGGACCGGCTGCGCAATGGTGATCTTCTCTCGTCGGCATATCGGTATTCCGCAGGAGCGGGCGCCCGGCGAATGGCTGCATAGCGTGGCCACGCCCCATGAACTGCTGCCGCTTCTGGGACGCATCTTCCATATCGCCGTGGCCAGCGCGGAAAACGGGCCCGCGCTATCCGCGGCGGATGCGGAAACCACCAGCAATGATGACATGATGATCCTGGTGGTAGACGATCATCCTATTAACCGACGTCTGCTGGCCGATCAGCTGGGATCGCTGGGCTATCAGTGCGTGACGGCAAATGATGGGGTCGATGCGCTGAATGTTCTGAGCAAGCAGCATATTGATATCGTGCTTAGCGACGTCAACATGCCGAATATGGACGGCTATCGCCTGACCCAGCGCATACGCCAGCTGGGACTCACGCTGCCGGTGATCGGGGTCACCGCCAACGCCCTGGCGGAAGAGAAGCAGCGCTGCCTGGAGTCGGGTATGGACAGCTGCCTTTCTAAGCCGGTGACTCTGGATATTATCAAGCAGACCCTGACGGTCTACGCAGCACGGGTACGTAAGGGAAGGGAGTAAGGCAGTTTCCCGGATAGCGCTGCGCTATCCGGGAAGGGAGACGTTAGTCTTTATCCGTGGAGCTCAGGGAAACGGAAGAGAGGTAGTTAAGCAGGGCAATGTCGTTTTCCACACCGAGCTTCATCATTGCCGATTTTTTCTGGCTACTGATGGTTTTGATACTGCGGTTGAGCTTTTTGGCAATCTCTGTGACCAGGAAGCCTTCGGCGAACAGACGCAATACCTCACTCTCTTTAGGCGACAAACGTTTGTCGCCGTAACCGCCGGCGCTGATTTTTTCCAGCAGGCGCGAAACGCTTTCCGGGGTGAATTTTTTGCCCTTTTGCAGCGCGGCCAGCGCTTTAGGCAGATCGGTTGGCGCACCCTGTTTCAGGACGATCCCTTCGATGTCCAGATCCAGCACCGCGCTCAGGATCGCCGGGTTGTTATTCATTGTCAGGACAATGATGGACAGATCCGGGAAATGACGCTTGATGTATTTGATAAGCGTAATGCCATCGCCGTATTTATCACCGGGCATGGATAAATCGGTAATCAGGACGTGTGCGTCCAGCTTTGGCAGATTGTTGATTAATGCGGTGGAGTCTTCAAACTCGCCGACAACGTTCACCCACTCAATTTGTTCAAGTGACTTACGAATACCGAACAGTACGATCGGATGGTCATCGGCAATAATTACGTTCATATTGTTCATGTATTAGGCTACCTTGCTACAGCAAGCTCTTGACGTAGTCGTCAATGTCGCTGATATATTTTTCTATGCCTTGCGCATCTTTTTCTCGAATCAGATGCTCAAGCGTTTCACATAACTGCTTGCCGGGTACCAGATTTAGCATAGCAAACGCCCCTTTGAGGCGGTGAGCGGTCTGCGCCAGCGCGGCGAAATCGCCTGTTGCCCGTTCATTATACAGCCTCTTAACATCATCTGGTACCGTGTCTGCAAACAGCGTGTAATAGCCGCTGGCATGCAGTTCGGCGTTACTTTCGCTACCGGCTGAGGAAGGGGGCTCCTCTTCCTCAGCAAGCTGCTGCTCAATCAGCTGGAGGATAGCTTCCTGCATCGCAGCGCTGATATTAAAGTTTACGCGGAGCTGACCAGGACCAATCTTATGAACCCGGACTTCATCATCGCTTAAAAGCAAGCCCGAAGCAGTAAGATTAGACGGATTATCCGTTAAAAAGAGATCATATTGTTGACTTGTGATTCTGTCATCCGGCGTGATGCAGGTGGCCCCCCAGCTTTCAAGCTGGCGGGTGACGATACGGCGGACTTCATGGGCCGTTACATCAAGCAGTATTACGACCTCATCCAACAGATGTTCCCCTGAATCACTCTCCTCTGCGCTGGCGGCCATTTTTAGATGCAGGGAGTAGCGGGTGCCCAGCGACTCGCGCGCTTTGATATTGAGCTGCCCGCCTAGCTTGCGGGTCAGGCGATCGCAGAGCCAGAAGGTGAGGGCGTTGGCTTTGCCGTAAAGGTCTGCCTGCGTCTCGTTGAGGAACGGGAAGTGCATATTGTCGATTTCATTCGCCGAAACGCCGTTGCCGGTATCCAGAATACGGAAGGTCAGGCGGTCGTCAGCTGATTCATCTTTACTCACTTCCAGGGTGATTTTGCCGATAGGCGTGGTGGTAACCGAATATTGGATGAGCAGTAAAAGTGTGCGGCGCAGGGCGTCGCGATCGCCGTAGCGTTGCTCATTGGCCGGCAGCGAGTTGTTAATCAGCAGCTGAAGACCTTTACGTTTGATGATGGGCAGGACTTCAGGCACCACTTCATCTATCAATTCCTGAATGGAGAACAGACCCTGCGCGCTCTTCCAGCTATCGGTCTCCAGCAGGTTTGCCAGCTGTATTTCATCGACCAGTTGGACCAGTTCATCTGCATGCTGGGCCAGCTTGCGGCTTTCAGCTATGCCGAGCGCCGCGGCTTCTTCCGCCAGCGTTTGCGCTGGCTGCTTCAGCGCCATACCGATATGCTGCATAAAAGCAGTGCGGCCCTGCTGGTTTTTCTCATACAGGCGCTGGGCCTGCTTGAGCTTCTTATTCACCAGCACTTCACGGTCCTGATCGCGAATAATAAAGATTTGCGTACGCGGCGAAACCTGGCTGCGGAACTGACGGATTTCATACAGTTCATTGTTCACCGTCGCCTGAATCACGCCCTGATGCTGATCGGCCATGTTAATGATGTTTTGCAGGTTCAGATGCGGCAGCAGATGATCGGCAATCGGATTGCTAATCACCGTACGGTTAGCGTCCAGATCGTGCACCAGAAGCCCTAGCGGCAGCAGGGAAACAATCTCTTCGTGAATGGCGCGCTGGGCGCGCAGCTCATTATTGGCTGCCGAAGAGACCGCCGTTCCCACGATGCTTTTACGGCCGCTGTAGTGGCGAAAGGTCGTAAATCCGAACAGCGCCAGCGCCAGCAGACCAATATTCAGCAACAGCGGCAGTAAGATACTCTGCAAGGACTCCAGAATCAGCTCGCTAAAGGGCACCATCCAGACCAGACGCATACCGGTGGTATTAATGGTGGTGAGAATTTCAATCTGCGGGCCGTTAAAGTTAATGCTAACGATGTCGGCGGCTTCTTTATCCGGGTTGCTGTTGACGCTTTGCGACGGATCGGGCTCCAGCCGGAAGCTCTCCAGCGACATACTAGGAGGAATGAGATCGTTAATGGGCAGATCGAAGGCGACAACGGTCGCCAGGTGACCGGGCTGGTTGAATGTCGTGCGTAAAGTAAAGTAGTAGCCGTTTTGCCAGGCAAGGTGGCGCAGCGACGAAAAGGTCTCGCGTTCATCTAAGGTGTTGGCCTGAAGCAGCATTTCTGCCCGTCGTGATTCGACGACGCTGCTGATGGTCGACTCTTTGAAGCTGGAAGAGAGGTCTTTTAAGGGCAGCGTTGAAACCAGAATCAGGCTGTTATCAAGCCCGTTCAGGTAATACATCGACCAGGGGATCGTCTCGGCGCCCCACAGGATATCGAGATAGTTGGAGATTTTTTGCGTCATTTCCAGCGTTGAGCCGTCATGCGAGCCAAAAATCAGCGCTTCTGTTTTGCGCCGGGGTTTCTCCAGGTAGTAAACATCCTGTTTTAAACGCGTTTCCTGGAGCCCTGTCTCTGAGACTGAACTGGACGAGGTCGCAGCGATATTGTCATAAATCTGCCAGGTGGCGTAGCGCCAGGTATCGATGCGTTTATGTAAGTCGTAGCTGACATCGACCACCTGGTAGCTTTTGTCTTTAAGCCAAGTGTTAACGGCGCTTTGGATCATGACCCCCATCGTCGCCAGTAGGACGATGACCATGAGAATAAAGAAGCGAGTAATGTTGCCGGGTATCAGGGAAAATTTTTTCGGGGTCATCGTGTGAGAATACGACTCATCATTGTGTGTAAACGGACTGTTGCACCAAGTTAACCGGGGGCAGCGCAGATGCTACGAACAGTATAAGGGTTAACGTCCAAAATCCATACATCTGAATATCCTACAATGACTTTTTGCCTTGAGATTTATGCCAAACCAGCGGGGCGTACAAAGATGTACGTCCCGGTTATTTTTGTACAATTATTTACGGATTCGATAATGTAAATAGCACTAAATAACAAGAAATTATATAAATTACTCCGATTTTAGCCGTAAGTTGTTTGATTAATAACCGTTATTTTTTTCGCGGTTAGCAGGGAATAATTAAAGATGTGTAAAGAAGGGTAAAAAAAACCGGATGCGAGGCATCCGGTTGAAATAGGGGTAAACAGACATTCAGAACTGAATGACGGTAATAAATAAAGTTAATGATGATAGCGGGATTAATTTTAGTCCCAGATGAGAATTTTGTTTTACCATTCAGTGCTATAGGTGTGTAACTGTGTAACTCTTTGACATTGATTGATAATTTTTATTTTTTGATTATTAGTGCTTATTTTTATGAGCTTTTTGTGCAGAAAAAAAGTTCCCTTGCATTTACAATTTGAAACATCTTGTGGGTATTTTGAAACATCTTAGAAGTTTTAGTATCATATTCTTGTTGGATTATTCTGCATTTTGCAGCACAATGAAATAGCCGACTGATTAGAAGGGTAATCAGTAAGCAGTGGCAATAATAAAAGGCATATAACAAACAGAGGGTTAATAACATGAAAGTTAAAGTACTGTCCCTCCTGGTACCGGCACTGCTGGTAGCGGGCGCAGCGAATGCGGCTGAAGTCTATAACAAAGATGGCAACAAATTAGACCTGTACGGTAAAATCGACGGTCTGCACTATTTCTCTGACGACAAAGGTCAAGATGGCGACCAGACCTACATGCGTCTGGGCATCAAAGGCGAAACCCAGATCAATGATCAGCTGACCGGTTACGGCCAGTGGGAATACAACGTCCAGGCTAACAACACCGAAAGCTCCAGCGATCAGGCGTGGACTCGTCTGGCGTTTGCAGGTCTGAAATTCGGCGACGCGGGCTCTTTCGACTACGGTCGTAACTACGGCGTTGTTTACGACGTAACTTCCTGGACCGACGTTCTGCCGGAATTCGGCGGCGACACCTACGGTTCTGACAACTTCCTGCAGTCTCGCGCTAACGGCGTGGCAACCTACCGTAACTCTGACTTCTTCGGTCTGGTTGACGGCCTGAACTTTGCTCTGCAGTATCAGGGTAAAAACGGCAGCGTAAGCGGTGAAGGTTCGACCAACAACGGTCGTGACTGGAACAAACAGAACGGCGACGGTTACGGCACTGCTGTGACCTATGATATCTACGACGGTATCAGCGCTGGTTTCGCGTACTCTCACTCTAAACGTACCAGCCAGCAGAACACTGTTCCTGCTCTGGGCCGCGGCGACAACGCTGAAACCTACACCGGTGGTCTGAAATATGACGCCAACAACATCTACCTGGCGACTCAGTACACCCAGACCTACAACGCAACTCGCGCTGGCAACCAGGGCTTTGCTAACAAAGCTCAGAACTTCGAAGTGGTTGCACAGTACCAGTTCGACTTCGGTCTGCGTCCGTCCGTGGCTTACCTGCAGTCCAAAGGTAAGGATCTGGAAGGTTACGGCGATCAGGATCTGCTGAAATATGTTGATGTAGGCGCGACCTACTACTTCAACAAAAACATGTCCACCTACGTTGACTACAAAATCAACCTGCTGGACGACAACCGCTTCACCCGTGCTGCCAATGTGTCTACCGACGACATCGTTGCTCTGGGCCTGGTTTACCAGTTCTAAGTACGCAGAAGTTTGAAAAAAGGCGCCGATGGCGCCTTTTTTTATGCCCGGTTTAACCTTACTGGTGTACTCTTTGCGCCTTAGCCAGAGGAAGCCAATTTTATGGATATCACTTTTTTCCGCGCCGCCCTGTTCGGCGCCTGCGTATTACTTTCAGGCTGTGATTCAGCCACCTCTCCCCAGACGCCAAAATCCGCCGCCACCGTGCTGGATGGCAAAACCATGGGCACATTCTGGCGGGTCAGCGTCATCAACCTTGATGAGGCGAAGGCCGAGGCGCTGCGCCAGAAAGTGCAGGCTCAGCTCGATGCCGACGACCGTCTACTTTCTACCTGGAAGAACGATTCAGCGTTGATGCGCTTTAACCATTCGCCGGGAACGTCGCCGTGGCCGGTCAGCGAGGCGATGGCAGATATCGTGACGATGTCGCTGCGCATTGGCGCGAAAACCCATGGCGCCATGGATATCACCGTCGGGCCGCTGGTCAATTTATGGGGCTTTGGTCCGGATAAACAGCCGGTAAAAACGCCGGATGCGCAGCAGATTGCTGCGGCGAAAGCGCGCAGCGGATTACAGCATCTGACGGTGATCAACCAGGCCGGCCAACAGTATCTGCAAAAAGACATTCCGAATCTGTTCGTCGATCTCTCTACCGTGGGTGAAGGCTACGCCGCCGATCATCTGGCGCGCCTGATGGAGCAGGAGGGGATCTCGCGCTATCTGGTCTCGGTGGGCGGCGCGCTGGTGAGCCGGGGTATGAATGCGGAAGGGCAGCCCTGGCGGGTGGCGATCCAGAAGCCAACCGATCGCGAAAACGCGGTGCAGGCGATCGTTGATATCAACGGCCACGGCATCAGCACCTCCGGCAGCTACCGCAACTACTATGAGCTGGACGGTAAGCGCATCTCGCACGTTATCGATCCGCAAACCGGGCGGCCTATTGATCATAAACTGGTTTCGGTGACCGTTATCGCCCCGACGGCGCTGGAGGCCGACGGCTGGGATACCGGGCTGATGGTGCTGGGGCCGGAAAAAGCGCAGGACGTGGTTCGCGAACAGGGGCTGGCGGTATATATGATTGTCAAAGAGGGTGACGGGTTTAAAACCTGGATGTCGCCGCAGTTCCGCGCGTTCCTCGTCGGCGAGAAAAATTAAAGCGCAAGATTTCGGGTTTTTGTTAACGGACTTCGGGCCAGACTGCAGATACACTTACAGCAGGAGTCCGTGATGAAACCGATAATGATTGATACCGATGAGCGCCGCTGGCAGGCGGTATGCGAACGTGATGCCCGCGCCGATGGTCAGTTTGTTTTTGCCGTGCTGACCACCGGCGTTTGCTGCCGTCCGTCCTGTCGTTCGCGTCGCGCGCTGCGGGAAAATGTTCGCTTTTACCCTGACGTTGCAACCGCGCAGGCGGAAGGCTTTCGCCCCTGCAAACGCTGCCAGCCGGAAAAAACCGACCCGCAGCAGCAGAAGGTAGAGAAAGTGGCCGCCGCGTGCCGTCTGCTGGAGCAGGAAATGCCGGTGACGCTGGAGGCGCTGGCGCGTCAGGCCGCGCTCAGCCCCTTTCATTTTCACCGCCTCTTTAAATCCGTCACCGGAATGACCCCTAAAGCCTGGCAACAGGCCTGGCGCGCTCGCCGTTTACGCGAAGCGCTGGGGCAGGGGGAGAAAATTACCGATGCGGCGCTGTCGGCCGGCTTCCCGGACAATAGCAGCTACTATCAGCAGGCAGATGCCGCGCTGGGGATGACCGCCCGCCAGTTTCGCCGCGGCGGCGAGGATCTCGATATTACCTGGGTATGCGGCGATGGTCCGCTGGGACGCTGTCTGGTGGCTGAGAGTAAGCGGGGCGTGTGCGCCGTGCTGCCGGGAGAGAGCGATGCTTTGCTCTACGCTGAATTAGCCAGCCTGTTTCCCAATGCGCGGCTGCATCCGGGCGATGATGCTTTTCGTCAGCGGGTGGCGCAGGTATTTTCCCATCTTGATGACCACCGGCAGCCGTTTTCCCTGCCGTTGGATTTGCGCGGCACGGCTTTTCAGCTTCAGGTCTGGCAGGCGCTGCGTCAGATCCCGGCGGGAGAGACCCGCAGCTATCGCCAGGTCGCGCAAAGTATCGGCCGCCCCCGCGCGGTGAGAGCGGTGGCAAGCGCCTGCGCCGCTAATAAGCTGGCGCTGGTTATTCCCTGCCATCGGGTCGTTCGCCAAGATGGGGCGCTATCCGGCTATCGTTGGGGAACGGCGCGCAAGGCGCTGTTGCTGGCGCGAGAAGCGTCATCCGAGGAGAAATAATGTTCGATCTTTTTGCCGATACGCCGCCCTGGCAGGAGCCGCTGGCTCCGGGGGCGATAATTTTGCGCCGCTACGCCCGAGAGCGCGCCCCGGCGCTGTTGCAGGCAATCGCCGGGATTGCCGATCGTTCGCCTTTTCGCCAGATGGTCACCCCCGGCGGTTATACGATGTCGGTGGCGATGACCAACTGCGGCGAGCTGGGCTGGACGACGAACCAGTATGGCTATCTTTATGCTGCCGACGATCCGCTGACCGGCAAGCGCTGGCCGCAGATGCCGCCGCCTTTCCGCGAGCTGGCCGCAGAGGCCGCGGCGGCGGCTGGCTATGCGCGCTTTACCCCGGATGCTTGTCTTATCAACCGCTACCAGCCCGGCGCGAAGCTGTCGCTGCATCAGGATAAAGACGAGCATAACCTGCGAGCGCCGATTGTCTCCGTCTCGCTGGGGCTGCCGGCAATATTTCAGTTCGGCGGGCTGCGGCGTAACGATCCGCTACAGCGTGTGCTGCTGGAGCACGGCGATGTGGTGGTCTGGGGCGGCGAATCGCGGCTGTTTTACCACGGTATTCAGCCGCTCAAAGAGGGCATCCACCCGGAGACCGGCGCCTGTCGTTACAATCTCACTTTCCGCCTGGCGGGTAATAAAGAATAAAAATAAGAATTATTCTTGCTGTCATCGTCGAGCAGTTTAAACTGCTGGCTGTTTTTGCTTGCCCGGATTATGCGTTATGGAACTTCTTCTTCTTGTCTGGCGTCAGTATCGCTGGCCGTTTATCTCCGTCATTGCCCTGAGCCTGCTGAGCGCGGCGCTAGGTATTGGGCTTATCGCCTTCATTAACCTGCGCCTGATAACCCTTGTCGATACCTCCCTGACGGTCCTGCCGGAGTTTCTCGGGCTGCTATTGCTGTTGATGGCGGTCACCCTCGGCTCGCAGCTGGCGCTGACCACGCTCGGCCACCATTTCGTTTACCGCCTGCGCGGCGAGTTTATTAAGCGCATTCTGGATACGCAAATCGAGAAGATCGAGAAAATCGGCAGCGCGTCTCTGCTGGCCGGGCTAACCAGCGATATCCGTAATATCACCATTGCCTTCGTGCGCCTGCCGGAGCTGGTGCAGGGGATTATTCTCACCTTCGGTTCCGCCGCCTATCTGGCCTGGCTGTCGGGAAAAATGATGCTGGTTACCGCCCTGTGGCTGGCGTTGACCATCTGGGGCGGATTTATGCTGGTATCTCGGGTGTATAAACATATGGCGTCGCTGCGCGAAAGCGAAGATAAGCTATATCACGACTACCAGACGGTGCTCGAAGGTCGCAAAGAACTCACTCTCAACCGCGAGCGCGCCGAATATGTGTTTAATCAGCTCTATCTGCCGGATGCGCGAGAATACCGGCACCATATTGTTCGCGCCGATACCTTCCATCTGAGCGCGGTTAACTGGTCGAATATTATGATGCTGGGCGCGATTGGCCTGGTCTTCTGGATGGCCAACAGCCTGGGCTGGGCCGATACGGCGGTGGCGGCGACCTACTCGTTGACCCTATTATTCCTGCGCACGCCGCTGCTTTCCGCAGTTGGCGCGCTGCCCACTCTGCTCAGCGCGCAGGTGGCGTTCAACAAGCTGAATAAGTTTTCGCTCGTGCCGTACCGAGCTGAATTTCCGCAGCCGCAGGCGCATCCCCACTGGCAGACGCTCGAGCTGCGCGACATCACCTTCCATTATGCTGACAACAGCTTTGCGGTCGGGCCGATTAATATGACCCTCAAGCGCGGCGAACTGGTCTTTCTGATTGGCGGCAACGGTAGCGGGAAATCGACGTTGGCTATGTTGTTGACCGGTTTGTATCAGCCCCTTTCCGGGCAGATCCTGGTCGACGGGCAGCCGATGGCGGCGGATAAGCCGGAAGATTATCGCAAGCTGTTCTCGGCGGTGTTTACCGACGTCTGGCTGTTTGACAGACTGCTGGGGCCGGAAGGAAAGGCGGCTGACCCGGCGCTGGTGGAGAAGTGGCTGGGTTATCTGCAGATGAACCATAAGCTACGGCTTGACGATGGCAAAATCCTCGACCTGAAGCTGTCAAAAGGACAGAAAAAGCGCGTGGCGCTGCTGCTGGCGTTAGCGGAAGACAGAGATATCATTATGCTTGATGAATGGGCGGCGGATCAGGACCCCCATTTCCGCCGTGAATTCTACCAGGTGCTGCTGCCGCTGATGAAGGAGATGGGTAAAACCCTCTTTGCTATTAGCCATGACGATCACTACTTTCAGCACGCCGACAGACTGCTGGAAATGCGCGGCGGCCAGTTGTCTGAGCTGACCGGAAATGAGCGCGAGCTGGCGACGCGCGACGCGGTCGCCCGTACCGCCTGATCGCTTTATGCCGTCCCGGAGGCGCCAGCCGACCTCCGGGCTTCCCGCAGGCTGCTGTTTTTTCCGTCGACTGAATTCATAGCGGTTATTATTTCCGCCTCCTCGCGCTATGCTTAAGGCTTCCGGCCTGCTGGTCTGACAGATATTTTTACAAGGATTGCCTGACCGATGTCCGTTTTGCATAAAAAAAGCGCCAGATTGCGTGACGAAGAGCGCGCCCGCCTCATTTGGCTGCTGAGCACCGATAAAGCCGTCACATCTTCGCTGCTGGGTAAATTAACCCTCGCTGAACGTTACGATGACAGTACGCTTGCCGACGATCTGGCGGAAGTGGAGATGCTGGTTTCCCACCTGCCGCCCCCGGACCTTGCCGATGCGCTTGAGGCTCTGCCTTATGATGCGCGCAACGCGCTCTGGCGGCTGGTCGCTGACGATAAGCGCGGTGAAGTGCTGCTGGAGGCATCGGAAAGCGTCTGGGGCGACCTCATTGAGGAAATGAGCGATCACGACCTGCTGTTCGCGCTGCAAAATCTCGATATTGATGAACAGGTCTACCTGCTGCAGCACCTGCCGCGCGATCTGACCGGACGTTTGCTGGCAACGCTGCCCGCGGATAAGCGCGCGCGTATTCGCCAGATGATGCGCTACGCCGACAATACCGTCGGCGCGATCATGGAGTTTGAGGTCATTACCGTTCGTCCGGAAGCCACCCTTGCGGCGGTACAGCGCTATCTGCGGCGATTAGGGAAAATGCCGGAGAACACCGACAAACTGTTTGTGACCACCCGCAATAAGCTGCTGCTCGGCGAACTCGAGCTGCAAACCATTCTGCTTAACGATGCGCAGAAGCGGGTAGGGGAAGTGATGGAAGGCGATCCCGTCACCTTCCAGCCGCACGAGGATGCGGAAAAAGTGGCGCGTACTTTTGAACGTGATGACTTACTCAGCGCCGCGGTGATTGATGCCGACGGCAAGCTGATGGGGCGTTTAACTATCGATGAGATCGTTGATGTGGTCTATGAAGAGACGGACAACGATTTACGCCGGATGGGCGGCCTGAGCAACGACGACGACGTTTTTGCCCCGGTCAGTAAGGCGGTGAAGACCCGCTGGGCCTGGCTGGCGGTGAATCTATGCACCGCATTTATCGCCTCCCGCGTTATCGACGGTTTCGAACACACCATCTCCCAGCTGGTGGCGCTGGCCTCACTGATGCCGATCGTCGCCGGGATCGGCGGCAACACCGGCAATCAGACGATCACCATGATCGTACGGGCAATGGCGTTACAGCATATTCAGCCGGGAAGCTTTTCGTTTCTGATCCTGCGTGAGATGGGTGTTGCGCTGATCAATGGGATCGTCTGGGGCGGGATCATGGGGGCCATTACCTGGTGGCTGTATGACGATCCGCAGCTTGGCGCCGTGATGACCCTGGCGATGATGCTCAACCTGCTAATGGCGGCGATGATGGGCGTGATTATCCCGATGGTGATGGTTAAGCTAGGTCGCGATCCGGCGGTCGGCTCCAGCGTGATGATTACCGCGATTACCGACACCGGCGGATTCTTTATTTTTCTTGGGCTGGCGACGATTTTTCTGATGTAGACCGCGCTTGATTACGCAGGCGACGGGGGATCAGCACCATCGAAACCAGGCCTGCCAGGACGCCAATTGCCAGATTGCTGGTGCCGACGGTCGCGCCGACGGTTACCAGCATCACCAGCGTTTCCGGCCACGGGTTGCGCGCCAGCTCCGCCGGACGAACGCTGTGCCAGCTAAAGGTTTTTACCGCCACAATCACCATCACGCCGGCGAGAACGGCCATCGGGATTTTCGCCATCACTTCGCTGAGCGCGGTCACCAGCAGGAGGAGCACCAGGCCTGCGACAATGGTCGAGACGCGGCTGCGCGCTTTACCCATTTCAACGTTAACGATGGTCTGGCCGATCATTGCGCATCCGGCGATGCCGCCATAAAACCCGGCGAGGATATTGGCGATGCCCAGACCGGCGCTCTCGCGCGCCTTACTGGAAGGGGTATGGGTCAAATCATCGACCAGCTTCGCCGTCAGAAGTGACTCCATCAGGCCGACAAAAGCGATGCTCAGCGCGCAGGGCCAGATAATGCTCAGCGTGGTTAAGTCCAGAGGCACCATCAGGCTGGTTAATCCCGGCAGTCCGCCGCTCATGGAGCCTTCGTCGCCGACGGTCGGCAGCAGCTGGCCGCTGAAAACGGTAAACAGGGTCAACAGAACGATAGCAATCAGCGGAGAAGGGACTGCCTTAATAAAGCGCGGCGCCCACAGCACAATCAGCAGCGTTAACACGAACAGGCCGATAATCAGCGGCTGCTTGCTCCAGAAATGCGGTACCTGAGCAAAAAAGATGAGAATACCCAGCGCGTTAACAAAACCGGTCATCACCGGCTGCGGGATAAAGCGCATCAGCCGCGCCATGCCGCAAATGCCAAACAAAATTTGAATAACGCCTGCCATCACGACCGCTGGCAGAATGTAGCCGACGCCGTATTGATGCACCATTGGACCAATAACCAGCGCCACCGATCCGGCGGCCGCGGTGACCATGGCTGGCCGTCCGCCCAGGAGCGACATCGCCATACACAGCACCACGGAGGCAATCAGGCTAACTTTCGGGTCAACGCCAGCGATAACCGAGAAGGAGATGACCTCAGGGATGAGCGCCAGTGCGGTGAGCACGCCAGCCAACGTTTCACGCGTCAGCAGCGCGGGCGAACGCAATATCTGGCCTAATGCGCCAGCGTCAGCGGAGGTAGCGGGATCAGAAACTGGAGGCATAAAAAAAGTTCGCAGATTTTAAAAATTTGGCGGCAGGATCGATCGCTGCTTACGTGCGGTCGGTCACAAAACCGAGGATAATAGCGCGTAAGCGTCGCTGACACCAGTACAAAATGTGATTTGTGATACACATTTATTAAACATTTTTATAACAGATCTCAAAACTCAACTTAAAATTTAAACAATATTTAAATTTTTTTTCTTCAGTGTTACCTTTGAAGCCGAGAATCGTTTCACCTGCGCTAAATAAAAAAGCGAGTAAAGTAAGGCTCAAATCCGATGAAGAAAAAGATGGCCGTACCCAGCTCACAGGCGGTTGGTTCCAATAACACTCGGACCAACACCCGCCATGAGCAAGAGACGGATGTATTGTTGATTGGCGGCGGCATCATGAGCGCCACGTTGGGAACCTGGCTGCAGGAACTGGAGCCGGACTGGTCTATTACCATGGTCGAGCAGATGTCCAGCGTCGCGGAAGAGAGCTCGAATGGATGGAACAACGCGGGCACCGGCCACGCGGCGCTGATGGAATTGAACTATACGCCGCAAACCGCTAACGGTATCAATATCGATAAAGCGGTCGATATCAATGAATCTTTCCAGATTTCTCGTCAGTTTTGGGCCCACCAGGTGACCCGGGGCATTCTGAAAAAGCCTAAATCCTTTATTAACAGCGTGCCGCACATGAGCTTCGTCTGGGGCGAAGACAACGTTAACTTCCTGCGCGCCCGCTATGCGGCGTTACAACAAAGCGAGCTGTTCCGCGGTATCCGCTACTCCGAAGATCATCAACAAATTAAAGAGTGGGCTCCGCTGGTGATGGAAGGACGCGATCCGCAGCAGAAGGTGGCCGCAACCCGCTCGGAAGTCGGCACCGACGTGAACTACGGTGAAATCACCCGTCAGCTGATCGCCGGGCTGCAAACCCATGACAATTTCTCGCTTCAGCTGGGTACCGTGGTCCGTCGCTTTAAGCGCAACGCCGACAATAGCTGGAGCGTCACGCTGGCGGATGCGAACAATCGCCACCAGAAACGGGTTATCAGGGCTAAATTTATCTTTATCGGCGCCGGCGGCGCCGCGCTGACCCTACTGCAGGAAACCGGTATTCCGCAGGCGAAGGAGTACGCGGGCTTCCCGGTCGGTGGACAGTTCCTGGTCTGTGAGAACCCGGAAGTGGTTAACCATCATCTGGCTAAAGTCTATGGCCAGGCGGAAGTGGGCGCGCCGCCGATGTCGGTTCCGCACATCGACACTCGTATTATCGACGGCAAACGCGTGGTGCTGTTTGGGCCGTTCGCGACCTTCTCAACCCGCTTCCTGAAAAATGGTTCGCTTTGGGATCTGCTGGCTTCCACCAACACGTCGAACATCATGCCGATGCTCAACGTCGGGCTGGATAACTTCGATCTGGTCAAATACCTGATTAGCCAGGTGCTGCAAAAGGACAAAGATCGTCACGCGGCGCTGTGCGAGTATTACCCGGAAGCGCGCAAAGAAGACTGGCGCTTATGGCAGGCCGGCCAGCGCGTGCAGATTATCAAGCGTGATGAGAAGAAGGGCGGCGTTCTGCGTCTGGGTACCGAAGTCGTCAGCGATGATGAAGGTACCGTTGCCGCGCTGCTGGGCGCCTCGCCGGGGGCTTCCACTGCGGCGCCAATCATGCTGCAACTGATGGAGAAAGTGTTCAAAGAGAAGATTAACTCCGCGGACTGGCAGGCGAAACTGAAAGCGATCATACCGAGCTACGGTACGCGTCTGGATGGCAACGCGGCAGAAATTGAAAGGGCGTTGGCGTGGACCAGCGAAGTGCTGGAATTGCACTATGAGCCGCTTACCGCTGCTGACGATGTGCCGCAGGCGACGCTGAAACCGCTGCCTGAAGGCAAACCTATCGCGGATATCGCGCTGTAAATGCTTTCCGGCGGCTCAGGCCGCCGGAATCTGACTTAACCATTAACGCTCAACGGCAGTGCCGATGGTTTCGTCCGCTCGCCAGATACGATATTTCACGTCGATATTAGCCGGGGTATAAACCACAATAGGTAACCTGCTGTTGTAACGCAGCATTCCCGCATCGCCCAGGCCAGCCATCACAAACTGTTTCTCTTTTTTACCGTCCGGGCAGGCCATCATGGTTGAGACGGGTGACGTCACTTTATCAAACACGTAGTAGTCGTAGCCCCAGCCTTCCAGGGTTCTGCTTTCCAGCTGGCCGCCAAGGCGGTGGCGATTGCAGTCGACTTCCAGCGTCTGGCCAATTAACAGCTCTACTTTTAATGCGGACTCATCCTGCTGCTGCGGCAGCTGAATCACCTGACGCTTCATCCCTTGTTCCGCCTTAGGATACGGAGCGATTTTTTCCAGCGGCTGCTCAGCAGCAACGGCGCTCGCGGAAACGCAGGCGATGGCCAGCAGGGAGGCGGCAAACGTAGTGATTTTTTTCACGAGAGTAATCCTTTGTTATCAATCATAAACAGCACAATGTTAACATTGGTTTGCGTTATGGGTAGTGGTGTTTACCAAAGTTTTCATAGTTTCTAGTTATAAGTTCTGCTGGCGTGGTGGAGGCAGTTGTTCATCCCCTACGGCAATCCGCGGTTTCCCCTTGCAGCCAATTATTGGTAATGTGAATTTTAAAATGATTATGATCAACAAAAGAATTAATTTACATATGAAATTATTTCATTCGTTATATTTATCTTTCGTCATTTAGAATGTTTTATAAGGGAAATTAATTGAAAGGGAATTGTTCATTTAAATAATTGATATGAGTGATGGTAGATGAAAGTGAAAAAGGTTTTACTGGTTGCGTCGCTGGCGGTTTTTTCGCTATTGGCAGGGTGTACTTCCGAGTCACAGCGTTTGGCGAACTGCGAGGCCAAGGGGATTTCCCGCGATACTTGCTACTTAGCGGAGCAAAATCGTCAGGCCTCGATGAATGCAGCTTATGAGAAGCAGGCCTTAGAAAACGCCGCTGCTGCCGTTCAGCATAGTCAGAGCGCGAAGGTGAAAACCCGGCATTTTAACGGCATGGAGATTAAAGGCACCAGTACCGGCTTAAGTATTGATGGTAAAGCGGCGGCGGTGATTGAGAAAAATAAAGACGCGACCGTTTACCAGCAGGGGCTTTACAACTTTATCGTTTACGCCAACGGTAAAATTGCCGTCACTCAGGACGGCGTGTTTAAAGGCTACGCCAAATAAAAGCGCCGATCGGGGGGATATGCTCCCCCTGTATGCCTGCGCTGCGGCGGTCCAAAAGGAACGCGTTACTCCTCGTGATTTTTACCCTCTTCTAAGAAATCCTCATCAAGCTCGTCGATATTTCCGGCGTGATCGCGTCCGGACAGCAGGTTCCAGCAAGCGATAAACAGGGCGGCGATCAGCGGGCCGATAACAAAGCCGTTGATGCCGTAGATTTCCATGCCGCCGATGGTGGTGATCAGGATCAGGTAGTCCGGCATTTTGGTATCTTTGCCAACCAGTAAAGGGCGGAGAATGTTATCGACCAGGCCGACGATGATCACAAAAAAGCCAACGATAAACGCCCCCTGCCATAGCTGACCGGTCGCGAAGAGATAGACCGCCGCAGGAACCCAGATGATCGCCGAGCCCACCGCCGGAATCAGCGACAGAAACGCCATCAGCGCGCCCCACAGGATGCTACCATCAAGACCCACGATCCAGAACGCCAGTCCGCCAAGCGCGCCCTGCGCGAGGGCGACCGCCACGGTACCTTTGACGGTTGCCCTGGAGACGGCGGCAAATTTGGCGAAAAGATGCTGCTTCACATGATTTGATAGCGGCAGGGATTCAAGGATCAGCCTGACCAGGTACGGACCATCTTTTAGCAGGAAAAACAGCAGGTAAAGCATGATGCCGAAGCTGATGGTAAAACCGAACGTGCCTTTACCAATCAAGAATGCGCTACCGGCCAGGTACTGGCCTCCTTTAAGCGCAACGTCCGAAAGCTGGCGCTGAATTTGTTCCGCGCTATCAAGGTTATGCTCTGAGAGGAAGCTCCTTGCCCATTCTGGCAGGTGCGCAAAGAGGCTGGCTACCACAGTCGGGAACTGGGTATCGTTATGCTGCAGTTTGGTGTAAACCACGTTTAGCTCGAAGGCCAGCGACGAGAGTATGATCGCCAGAGGGGTAAACACGATCAGACAGATAATCACTATCGTCAGAAACGCCGCCAGGCCGTTGCGCTCGCCAATCCGATCGCGCAGTTTGTTCTTCACCGGGTGGAAGATTACCGCCAGAATTGCTGCCCATAAAATAGCTGAATAATAGGGGGAGAGAACGTCGAAAAAAGCAAGGGTGACGATCAGCACGATCAGGATGAAAAATCCCTTCGTAAGTCCATTAACTCTCATGTGAATCCTTCATAAAAATGACGTGTACCATCAAATAATAGAAGCTTTTCCATGATTTACAATCAAAGTGGCTGGTGCAGTTTGCTGAGAACAGGGAGGATATATGACATTAAAAAACCCGCAGTCTTTGTAAGAGTGCGGGTTCTTAAGGGGTTACCGATTTAGTCGGTGAATAATTTGGTCGGCACGAGAGGATTTGAACCTCCGACCCCCGACACCCCATGACACCGCTTTCAAAACGCTGAAAGGCCCACCGTTGCTGGTGGCGCGGGGTATTCGTATGTATAAACAAACAGTGCTTTTTTTGCAAAATATGCGCTATATGCATCAATGAGTTAGGGGATAGTTTCTCCCCATGGTGGTTTCACTTCTCCACATAGTTTTCAATATGACAATTTCCCTTGGCATTGTTTCATTAAATACTTCAAAATGTTTCATTGTGAGATTAGGTTTTGTTTTGTTACGGGAATGATTATGAAAAAAATATGGCTCACACTGGCTGTTGTATGTGTTCTAAGTGGCTGTGATCAGCCAAAAATTGATACCTCAAGTGAGGAGAGTATGAAGGCCTCGATTCAGAAGGTTAGAGACTCACTGCCTGAGGATAAACGCGCATCTTATGATGATGCTATCAAAGTAGTGGCTTTCAGCAATCTGAACTTAAAGGATCTGATGCAGGCAGGGATGACGAATAATACTGCTGGTATTGAAGCGCAAATGAGAAGCGCTCTTTCTGGGAAAACTGGCGAAGAAGTCATCACTTATGCTGATAAGCTCCGTAAGGAGCGGGCTGAGAAAGAAAAGTCACAAGCTCTTCAGGAAATCGCGGAGCTTGAAAAAAAACAGACTGAAGTACAAGAAAACCTCACACAACTTAAGTCATTCAAAGTCACACGTTCACGTTTTTACTTCGAAAAAACAGAATTCGGACCTGATCAGCCAATTATTGCGTTGAGTGTAGAGAATGGAACGTCTAAAGCGGTATCTCGCGCCTACTTTCGTGGGGTAATTTCAAGTCCCGGTCGTGAAGTGCCTTGGTACACTGACACTTTCAACTACAAAATTTCTGGCGGGCTCGAACCGGGGGAAAAAGCTGACTGGAATCTTGCACCAAATCCTTACTCTGACTGGGGCAAAGCTAAAGTTCCGGCAGATGCAGTCTTCACTGTAACAGTGATTCGCATTGATGATGCTCAAGGAAACCCTGTATTCGGTGAAACTGACTTTACCGAGCGTGATGCTAGTCGCCTCGCTGAACTTAAAGGCCGTTATCAGGGCACTTCCCCATGATTCCTTAGTGATTAGGCAAGAATTAAACTTAACTTGTATTCCCTTCGAAAATTAAATAATAGTCGAAGGGAATATTATAAAACTAAGCAAAGATCATTTTAACCGGCCTTAATCTCACCATGTGGGACAACTACCCAATCGATATGGTTTTGCGTGTATATCTTGGTAGATTTCGAATCACTGTGTGCCATTCTTCCCTGAGGATCGATGCCCTGTTTATCGAAAAGATAGGCGGCAAGAGCTCGAATTTCGTGAAATGTTGGTCTTTCATCCAATGGCATTTTGTCGCAGAGACCCAACTTGTCACGTACCGCAGAAAATGACCGACTCAAGTAGTCAGGCGCAACTTGCGTAGGATGGGAAACCTCTTTACTGCGTTTCACCTGCCGTTCTGGGAGCCTGTGAACTATAAAAGGACTGGCCACACTATCGCGGCTATCGTCTATAATCCGCTTTAATACATCACCTATCGGTATTGCTACGTGCGATGCCTCTTTCTTTTGTACTTTTTGCCTGTGTATGTAGAGCGTCCCATAGATGCCATTTTCAGGTTGAGCTAACCATACGCAGCCGCAGATTCCGTCTTTAGGTTCACTGATTGAATACCGGATTCGTGACACTTCAAGGCGCGCGTGCGTCGTCTGCAATGCTAAATCCATCGCTGTGCGTAACCAGGGTTCGGCGGCCCGCCGAATGGCTTTAAAGTTATCGAGTGAAAGACGCTGGCGTTTCTTCTCTTCGGTTCTTCGCATTTTTTTGCGTGAAGCAGGGTTATCAAACATCAATGATTCATCGACCGCATACGAGAACAATTTTTTAAGGAAACTAACCTTTCGGTTTTGTACGTTCGCTGATGAATCTGAGTGGAAACGATTTATGTACGCGTTCACATGCTCCAGCTCAATATCGCAAGCAGGTATGATATTAAAAAACTCTTTTACCCTAAGAGCGTCGTTGTTCCAGTCGTCAAGGGTACTTGGCGACGGTCGCTCATTCTCTATTGCTCGCTGCATGATATGATCTACGTGCTCAGCAAATGGTTTAGCCTCACCAGTAACACCGCCTGATTCTCGGATTAACAATTCAACAGATGGTGCATTTAATGGCCTCATTCTTAGGTTATATTCGCGAGCTATAGCGATCGCCATAGCCCGGTCTTTACCAAGATTTTTCTTCTTCCCCGTTATTAGTGTGAATTTATAAACGCCACGATCCTTATCAAATAACAAGTATTCTGGAAGATGACGATATTCTCTTTTTCTCGGTCTGGCGGCCATGGTCAACCTTCATTTATTAGCTGAAGAACCGTATGATTTACCATTGAGTCTACTCCCCACTTTTCAGACTCGTAGACGAACACAGTGCCGTCTACAATTTTTCCAGTGAGAAGGCCATTTTCTACCCAACGTTTAATGGTTCTGTTATCTGGAATAGAGTCTTTGGTAAATTCGCGTTTTCCCCATTGACTCGCTTTCATTAGTTTTGCCATGGCTATTTCTCCATAAACCGGCTGCACCCGGTTATCGAACGTTAAAAGAACATGACGAACACCCACCTCGAAGTCCGTCATTACATCTTCTGCATAGCTGGTGGTCTCTATTATCCTTATCTGTTTCGTAAATCTTCATTTTGGCAATAATCAGCTTAGATCCTGGGAGAATCTGTTTGCGAAGGTTTGCAACTTCATCGGCTAATTCCAAAAGGCGGCAATGAAGGTCCTTTGCTTCATCCTTATACCAGGCTAAATCATCCCGCATACGCCTCCATCGCCGGCGCTTTAGTTTACTTGGCATCAGTCATCATCCTCATCTTCTTCGTCATCGCAGGATGCGAGCAGTGGATTCATTCGCCTCCCCACCTGACTGGCGTAGCCGCTGCGACCGAGGTTGTGTAGCACGCTGTAGATTTCGAACATTTCGGTTCGCTCATCACCAATATCAAGCTCGCAGGCCAGCGCGTGGCATTCAGTGGCGAGCGCTGATATCTTCTCAAGCAGTTCGACCTTATTCACCTTTCACCTCCCTTGGTGTAGCTGTGAAATGCTCAACGCCTTTAGCCCAAATAGCTTTGATAGTCGTCCAGGTGACAGGTACTGTTATTTCAATTCTCCCGCTGCCGTCACAGGTTTCACATTCATCATCACCAAAGCATTCCGGGCAGTTTACGAACTTGGTTTCTGAAAACTCACCTGATAGCGCCCCCTTTGCGCCGTTCTCAGCGGTTAACCTCATAGGCACCATCACGTAACCATCCGGAATTACCGGAGAGTTGCCAGCCTCATAAGCTACGCGCATCCAGTGATAAAAAGCTTCAGTGGTAACACAGCCGCAATCTACCTCAATGACGCAGTTTTGTTGCGATAACCATTCTTCGAATTTCATGACTTACCTCCATTGAGCATGGCGGCGCGGCAGGCGTTAAGGACGTGCTTAACATTCTCAAGGCTTGTGCCCCACTTTTCATGATCTGACAATAGGGCGTAAACAGCTTCGGCATCCGGCACGGGCTGCGCGTGGCGATAGAGAAGCACATCTCCCATCTCTTCGCGCTCAGGAGGCCACACATCGGCATCAGCACCACTCCGGAGATAGTCAAGATTAGCCTGGTCAATTACCGCCACCGGCTCGCTGTCCATTGCGGCCAGCGCCATGCGGGCCAGTTCTTTAATCACGGTGCAATTTTCAAGCCCTTCGCACTCATCCATTAAGAGCCAGTCATCATTCAAAATTTTCTGAATTCCTTCTTTGGTCAATATGCTCATGCCGCGCTTCCTTCTGATTTGTTAACGATTACGCCGTCATAAACTTCTTTGAGGTGGCCGCGCAGGTCCATTCGGCGCAGGGCGCTGTACATGTAATCGCACTCGGCCTGTTTGTTGGCCTGAAACGGCTTATGCTCCCGAGAGCACCACAGTGCGTTACCCGGCCAGCCGTGGACTTTGTATACGCGCCCGTTCCTGACGTGCAGCAGGCCCCAGCCCGGCGGCAAATCAGAGACGTCGATGAAGCCAGGCTCGGCCATAAAAAAGCGCCAGTCGCCCATACCCTGGTTAGGCATCCTTCTGAATGATTTTTTCTTGTCCGCCAAAAAGTCTGCGCGGGAACACTTAACTTCAATCAAACAGGAAGCCAGGTTACGGAAGCCGATCGCATCTGGCTGCTCACCAGTGGCAACGGCAGCGACAAAGCGATCGTGAAAGGCCACCTTGAAACCGTTGTTTTGCAGAAAGCGGCAGGCTATCTGGCAAAGTTCATCGTGTGTCAGTGCCATCACTCAGCCTCCACCTTGATGCCAGCGGCGCTTATCGCCCGGATAGCATTCTGCGTTCCGTCCACAAAGCCATGGCAGTAATCTGTGCTGCCACCAGACATGTTCTGAACCGCGCCAAAATCGCAATCGACAAGCTTCACAGCTCTTGACTCCAGTTCAGAGATATGACAGCGAGCATCAATCTCATTGTTTTCTGCTGCTTTAAGTTGGCTTTCCAGCTCGGCGATGCGCGCCTTCATGCCATCAATGCGCTCACGCAGGTTAATGGGTGCTACATCGTCGGCATCCTTTCCGAACCCCAAAGCATCACGTGCTGCGCGTGATTCGCACATACGCTGATCTGCTTGTCCAGGAGACATTGAATATCGTGAGAGCTCCCCACCTAACTCAGCATTACGCCTCTCCAGAATGTCGATTCTGTCCTGCTGCTGGTTGATATGGTCGTCCTGAGCGGCGTTGGCACGCTGCGCCTTCTCCAGCGCCTCTTCAGCGGCAAGTTGTGCGAGCCCTGCCGCCTGAAATGCATCGGTGGCGATTTTGAGTTCCTCAGCAAAATGCAGGGCAGTGATTGCCAGGCTTTCTCTTTCTCCCATAGTTGGTGTGCTGCCGAGCGCGATCTGCTTGATTCGTTCAATGGACATACGCTGCGCCAGTTCGGTGATATCAGTTGTCATGCGACATCCTCCAGACCAATTAGCTCGGCAATCTGTGCCAGCGTGTCTTCGCTTTCTCCAACCGGCTTGTCCATCCAGTCAAATGAAATCAACTTGCCGCCCTCGATTACGCCGACATTGAAATCGTCGCTATCCACACCCCGAAAACCGTGTGATATGGCTCCATTGCGGGTCTCGTAGTGAATAAGGTCAGATGAATATTCGATACCGTGCCCACCTTCGTTACACCAGGCTCGCCGGATAATTACGATGAATGACTTGCTCATTTGGCCCCCTCGCGCAGCTGCTTCACGTAGGCATTAGCCAAGGAAAGGTAAGACAACGCTGACACTGCGTCGCTTTCATCAAAAATCTTATGCGTGGTATTGGATACGAACTCCTCCACCCCATCAGCCTTAATCCCGGCTACGATGCGATCGGTGGCGGGGGTTTCAGGCTTAAGTGCGTCAAGAACGGCGTGGATAACCTCTGTTTCGTTTTCAACCCATGACCACTCGGAGGTTTCATTCCAGTCATGATCCATTACTGCGGTTTCCATGAATGCATCGACTGCTTCGGATGGGATTTCCTTCTGGCTAAATACATCCTTCAGCGCCACATTCTCCGCAGCCAGCTGAGCATTTTGGTCCGCCAGTACATTCCCGCCTTTGATGGCAGCATCCAGTGAAGCACTGCAAATGCGAAACTCTTTAGCCAGCTTCAGGAACTTCTGCTCTCTGATCGACAGCTCGCCTGCGCTCTCCAGGGAAGCGATGAGCTCGTTTACTGTTGAGATGTTCATGCTGTCCACCATTCAATAAACATGCAGATACCAACGGTTACTACGGCAATCAGCACACAGCAGATCACATCGAACAGGGCGGCGAACCGACGGAGGGTGTATTTGCTGTAATTGTCAGGATCAATATTCATACCGCCTCCCCAAGCACCCAGCGCAGAGCCTCGGCATATTCGCCGCTGGCATCTTCGAGTGCTTTTGTAATTTCCTTGCGTGATTTGATACGCGGCTTTGCTTCACCAAGAACCTGGCGCTGTCGCCGGGCTTTTTCATGGCCCGTGGTGCCGGCGGTCGCTGTCTCGATCTGCTTGACCTTCTCCCGTTGCTCTTCGGGTTTCAGCGATGCCAACTGACGCGCCTGGGTAACGGTAATTGTTCCAGCCTCTACAGCTTCCCGGACGGCCTGGGTAGTCTCGAGGAGGGAGAGCGTTGCTCGAACGGTCTGAACGCTGCAGCCAAACAACACTGCAATGTCGTCCTCATCGAGCCCGCGATCGAGTGCGTCTGACATTTTTTTAGCCCGGCCAAGCGGTGTATCAGGTCGGCGAATTTCGTTTTCGCTGACCATGTATTTAGCCATCTGATTTGCTGATCCGCGCTTAACGACCCCAGGAACAAGCAGTGGGGCTTTGCCCTCTTTCAAAAGAAGCTTATTTGCCTCCAGGGTATGCTTAACACGCTGACGGCCTACAACTACGCAGGTGAGCCCCGTTTCAGAGTCTTTCCAGACGATAATCGGCTCCAGTACACCCAGCTCCTTGATATTCAGAACCATCCCTTCGTCGATAGGAAGGTGGACCCGCTCATCGTAGAGAGGGTGGGTCTTATCGGTGACCAGATGAAGCTTTTCCGGTTCAAACGAAAGGGCGTTGGTTTTGCCGCTGGCGCCGTACACGTCGATCGAGTTTTTAGCCATGGTTTTTAACCCCATTCAGGCCTGCCAGTACAGCTGCCTGCGCAGTGTTTTGGTTCATTGCTTCGGTAAGGGCGATAAACGTAACATCCAGCCGTGAAGCGATATTGCGCATTAACTCTGCTTTTTCCGGTGGTAGATCTGCTGCCGCAGCGTAAGCTGCAGCGACCAGTTCTTTAACTTTCATATGTGCCATTAGCGCCGCTCCATCAGCTGGTGGAAGCGGTTCATGAACATCCCGTAGGCCTGGCCAGGGCGAACCGGATTAATAACGAATTGATCCGTCGGAATAATGCCTTCGAGCATGGGCCAGACAGTGCCGTCGTCGATCTCAAAGTCACGACGTTCGCTGGCCAACATCACCAGGTCGGCATATTTAACGGTCGGGTGCTGCTCAGCCGGCAGGCCGAATTTCTGACGTATTGCTGCATCAACCCGAGTCTCTATTGCGCGATAGTCAGGTAAGAGATGCTTAAGCGGTGCCGGGATATCCTGCAGGTAAGCCTCGGCAGCATCGTGGAGAAGTGCCTCAAGTGCGAACTCCTGCGGTACGAGCAGGCTGGATAAAACGCTGTGCTGTCCAACGCTGTAGAACTCTGGCAGGTGGCCGGCAAATCGGCAGATATGCGAGAGGGCGGTTGCAATATCCTCTATCTCGATCGCGTCTTGCTGGATATCGAGATAATTAAAGTGTTTGCCTGAAAGGGTTTGAATAAAGCTCATTATTTTCTCCATACGTTACGCCTGCACAGCGCTGTTATTTGGGTGTAGAAATCCCTCGCCATAAGGCGATAAATAAAAGGATTACGCTTCAATAAATCCCCGCAGCAGCGGAGATTTAAGGCTGAGCAATCAGGCTTAGGCTTTGAAAGTACCGATGAAGGCCTCGACCGGCTTACCGTCGAACTTACCGATCAACAGGTCGCGGAACTCATTGGCGATCGCTTCTTCCTGGGCTTCCAACTGGACGATACGCAGGACGAATACCGGATCATTACTTTTCAGTAGGCTGTTGCGCAGGCTGAATGCACGTTCTCCGAGTCCTTCATATGGCACACATTTGAACTCGAACGCCACCGGCATCACGTCTTTACTGCTGGCTTCGATACTCTGCATCAGCGACTTTTTGCCACTGAAATCACCATCTTCATGATCGGAGGCATTAGTTTGCTGGATGGTTACGCGGCGAACTGCCTGAGCGGCCTGGGCGATTTTCATCGTGTTACCGTCGGCATCGAATGCAATCAGGTAATCACTCCAGTCTTCCAGCCATTCGGCGATTTGCTTCTGGTTGAGGTGATCCCCGTTGATCGACAGCAACGCGCGGAATGGTGCAGTCTTTTTAAGCTTGATCGAGGCGACGTTATCAGCGTGCCCGGGATTATCCAGCGTACCGATGTTGAAGATAGAACGCGCCAGCATGTTATCGGCATCAATAAAGCAACGGGCTTTTTCGTCTTCTTTGGCGTAGCCTGAGGAATAACGCACAAAGTCGTCGATGCTTGTGGTTTCCATCGCACCACGGAAACGAAAGCGCTCCGAGGAGAAGCGTTCGAGGCTTTCGATACCCGTGCCAGCTGGGAGGACAGCTGTTGGGCATGCCAGTCGCTGGATATCTTCCATGTAGTAACCGGAAAGCACCAGGTCCTGAACTTGCTTAATTGCGCTGCCATCTAATTGTTGAGACATAAAATTTCCTTAAAGAAAAATGTAGTTAAACTAAAAACGCATCAGTCACGGCCTATGGCGCCGTCCGTAGCTTTGCATCCGGCTCCCCGCCCAGAGTAAACAGGTTGCCCTGGTCTTCCTGCAGGATGGTCAGCTTGCCGCCGCGGTTCACGAACATCGGCGTTTCTGTCGTGTCTTCTTCGGAAACTTTCCCGCGAGGGGTGGGGGTGATGTACTGCAGCTTGTGTTTGATCATGACTCGCTTTTCTTCGATCGAATTGCCCATGCGATCGATGTCGAAAGTCAGTACTACTTTGCCTTTGCTGCCATTGTTCAAAACGCCAAGTGCGGCGGTATTGAGCGCCCCGGCGATCTTGTTGATGAACACGCCAGCATCCAATTCGCCCAGGAAATCTGGAACATTGGTCATGCGATCATTGCTCATAGCACTACCTCTTTGTTAGGGCGGCTGCCACCGCCGACGGTTTCTCCATACACAACACAGAAGAGCATCTGCGGTTGACGGCCGCCCGGGTGGATTGGGTTATGAGCCCGTCGCCCGGTGATGCTCTTGTGTCTTGTGTAAAAAGGGCGGTACCAGAAACAAAGGGAAACTGGCACCGCCAAACTACACACAGCTATCAGTTGTTACGGTGACGTTCATATCCTGAATTAACCCAAGCTCTGCGGGCATAAAAGAGGGCGGAGATTGCTGCGAAACCCTCTTTTCGTAGTTCGCAATATCTTTCAAGACAGTAATTTTTCACTATTTATGCCTCGCTTATCTTTTTACAGCACCGTTATTAAAGTTGTGGCGGTGGTGCCTCCACCTGCCGGTGTTAGCCAATCTCGGCGACGTACACTGCCCGGAAACGTACTCAAAGAACGGGTTGGCTCGTCACGTGCGCATAGCCGCAATTACCACAACGAAGAGAGCACTGCCGGTGTCCGAATCGAACGGACCTTTTCCCTGCCCATCACCAGATATAGAACTATCCTGGCGTCTGGAATCGAACCAGACTCTGTGCCTTGCTCGTCAATGCCCTCATCGTTGTGTCCCGGACTCTTCCCGGGCGTCACACCTTTTCGCCGCGCTGGTGGGGCGCACGTCGTGCCTGAAACACTTAGCTTGCACATTCCAGTTGTCCGGATAGCGCATGGAACTTCAAGGGAACCATCCGGGCTGCTAACGCTGCATGTGCCATACAACGGTCGTGAATATTGCCGTTCACAACTGGAAGCGCACTCCTTCAGTTACAAACCAGTCCCCACGACGTATGAAGATGGAATGCGCTTTCATGTTGTGTACGATTCATCTACCCCGGTCCGGCGGCGCCACCTCGCCGGGGCAGATGCAAAGGACCGTTACGCGATCATTCGGCTTGTTGGTCTGGCCGGAAGTATCAAGTCCCGACATCGCGGATTCTGCTTCTCCGCCCCGATTTCACCCCCGCTATTGTTTAGCGCGCAAACCGAGAAAATCGCCTTCAACGCTGTCGGCTTTCGCCATGTTCGATCAGGTATCTTCGGGCGGGGCGCCGGCGACCAACCGGCACAACCCCTACAGTATTAATCCAGGTCTACTGGACCCCCGACGCCGTGGGCTAAACGGCTGCTGTATGTCGGGTGAGTTTCTGTTGCTGGTGGTCAATCCAGCTCCGCAACCCCTCCCGAAGACACCTGTTTTTCAATCAAAACTTCAAATTACGCACCAGAGGGGCAGCAGTTGAGCCGCCTGACATTTGTACCCTGATACGGTTTACTGATGGTTTGCTACGTTCTTCGCCCGTAAAGCTGTTGAATGTGCATAACCCTAGGACTAAACGAGGGACGCCGCGTAAAATTACAATTCCTCCAGCTTTTGGTAGCTTGCGGTACGCCTTGCGGCGTTGTGCTGAATTCATCCTGGTTGCCTCTCACCGTAAAGTAAGTTTGCTGATGAATGTAGTATTAGAAGTCTTACATTTTAAGTCAAGAGGAAAATGTAAGAGGGCTTACTTTTTGTGGCGGGGCAATAAAAAACCCGCGGATGCGGGTTCGGGGGCTTAGAGATCGATGATTATTTGCTTAACTATACCGATCAGTTTTGTATCTTGGTTCACCTCTATAGGCTTAAACGACGGGTTTAGAGGTATGAGATAGGAAAATGGAGGGTCTATGGCGAGCTTTTTAATGGTCGCTTCACCACCAGTAACGGTTTGGGCTATCACAATTTTGCCATTTGCCTCATCAACAAAACCGTATTCTGGCTCGACAATGACAACCGAACCATCAGGAATGCTAAGCTCTTGGCTCGAAGTCATCGAGTGACCTTTAACACGTAATGCAAAAGCTGATTCAGATAGCTTCTTTGTAGTTTTAACCAGTTCGTTAGCTGGATCGCCAATAACCTCGGTCCAGTTACCTGCCTGAACCCAAGATATAACAGGCACTTCTCTAACAGATATCAGGTTAATGTTGATACCGTTCTCGATATCGCCTGTACCGAAGATAAGCCATTCGGGAGAACATCTCAGGCACTGACATACCAATACAAGATTCTCGCCTGATAACTTTGTGGAATCATTTTCCCATTGTGTAACCGCAGACGCGCTGACGCCGGCCCACTCAGCAACATCACGTTGCGTAAGTTTTTTCTGCTTACGTCTAAATCTTAATCTGCTGCCAACGGTATCCATAAAATCTCCTCCGGATTACACGTTAGCAATCTTACATTTTATTGACGTAAGTATGCTGTCGATATAGCATGTAAGTATGCTAACTTTTTAGGAGAGGTAATCCATGTTGAAAGCTAAAGTCGTCACGTTCTATGGCGGTATATCTAAAACCGCTACAGCTCTGGGAGTGACCCATAGTGCTGTATGCCAGTGGGGAGATGTTATCCCAGAAAAACAAGCGCTCTACATTGAGCGGCTCACAGATGGAAGGCTGAAGTACGACGCTTCCCTCTATCACAAGAATATCAATCCAACGACTCAGCAGTAACCACAGACGTAGGGGGTAAGCCGTGGGTATAGAACCTGAATGGAAAGTAGAGAAGCAACCGGCGTGGCTGGTGGCTGCGATTAAAAAAACTATCACCGAACTGGATGGGGGTTATGCAGAAGCTGCTGAATGGTTAGGCGTTACAGAAAACGCGCTCTTTAACCGCCTTCGCGCAGAAGGGGATCAGATATTCCCGCTCGGTTGGGCAATGGTACTCCAACGTGCAGCGAGCACAAATCATATAGCTAATGCTATCGCACGCCACTCCAACGGCGTCTTTGTTCCGCTTGCTGAAGCAGAGGATGTGGACAATGGCGACATTAATCAACGGCTTATGGAGTCGATTGAGTGGATTGGAAAACACTCCAGCTTCATTCGTAAAGCAACTGCTGATGGTGTTATTGATGCCGATGAAAAGGCTCAGATTGAGCAGAACAGCTATCAGGTGATGGCAAAGTTCCAGGAGCATGTAGCGCTTCTGTTTCGCGTTTTTTGTACTCCAGAAAAGAGTGACGCCCGCGAGTGTGCAGCTCCGGGCGTCGTGGCGAATAAATCTTTGTGTATGGAGAAATAATCCGCATGAGCAATTTAATCGTAAATCTTCAATTACCGCAACTACGGATGTACCCGATCCCGGGCGTTTCGTCGTTTCGGTATGAGCGCATGGTATGCGGTAAATGGGTCGAGTGTAACCACAGTCGGGCACGCGGAGTTGTGGGGGTCTTTAACCGGAGGGCTAAAGCGTTATGCGAGAAGTTAACCGGAAGTTCAAAGACCACTATGGCAATCCAGTCAGAGTTATCCGCTGGGAGCCTGAGACACGTCGCGTCATCTACCTGCGGGAAGGCTATTCCCACGAGTGCTTTAGCCCACTCGATCAGTTTCAACGCAAGTTCAGGGAAGTAGAGGGCAGCCATGAGCAGTAAATTACACGGCCTCGTATGGGAAGCATGCGCTTTCAAAGGGCTGATAATCTCAGAAATAGCGGTCATGGCTCGCCTGGCAGATTTCAGTAATGACGAAGGTGTGTCATGGCCAGCGGTAACCACTATTCAGCGACAGATCGGCGCCAAGAGCGAGAATACTGTCCGCAGCGCTATCAAAAAGCTTCAGGCTAAAGGCTGGCTGAAGAAGCAGGAACGGCGCGTGGGCGGAAAGAATAATTCGAACGTTTATAAACTCAATGTTGACATGCTGGAACGTGCAGCAGCTGAAGCAAAAATTTTCTACGCAACGCCACGTGAACAATCAAAATCTGATGCCTCAGAATTTGAGGGGTCAAAATTTGAGGGGTCAAATTCTGATGCCTCAAATAATGGGTCTGTACCCCCTCAAATATTGCGGGAGGACCCCTCAATGGTTGAAGGCGATCCGTCATTAGATCCGTCATTAGATCCGTCATCTAAAAAACCTTCTTGTCGGGCTCCTGCGGAACCCGACGATAAGCCGGATCCTGAAGTTGTTATTACCGATAACGCGATCGAAGTTCTGGCACACCTGAATCTGGTCAGCGGTTCCCATTACCAGAAATCTAAGACCTCGCTGGAGAACATTCGCGCCCGCCTCCGCGAAGGTCATACCGTTAGCGACTTGAAACTGGTAATTGACGTCAAGCATGAGCACTGGCATGGCAACGACGAGCAATACCAGTACATGCGACCCGAGACACTTTTCGGCCCTAAAAAATTCGAGGGATATCTGCAAAGCGCTATCCGTTGGGATGCTAAAGGCCGCCCGCCAAGGGAGTCGTGGGACAAAACCAGACCGCGGGATGTTAATTCAATTAGTCCAGTACAAACCACGATTCCACGGGGGTTCCGGGGATGAACATAGCCAAGTCGATCTTTGAATTTATTGAGAAGAATCCAGGCAAAATGCTGCGCGATATCACTGCGGCATTTCCTGAAACCAAACCGGTAACAGTGAAGAGCGCTGTTCATCGCCTTTACTACGACGGGGAACTTGCCAGCGTTGAAGTTACTGGTGGGTTTATCTACTTCGTAGCGGGATCCATCGATATTGAAGAATACCTGCCTGGTGGGCTTTCGGGGGAGATTCTTGCCCTTGAAGCGACAGCCAAAAAGCTGGAAGAGAAACGCTATTACCGCCGTGCGGCGACGGTATGGCAGCAACTTTGTGACAGCAACTGTACGGCTAAAGCAAGAGAGCGATACCTGCGTCTTAAGAATGCTTCTGTTCGAAACGCCAGAAACATGAATGATTCCGCCGGGTCATGCTATCTGGCCGGAAATTACTGCGGAGGTGACTTGTGCTCCGATTGAAGAGGATTTTGATAAGTCTCCGGCGCCTTGTGCGTTTGCATCACTGGCGTTACTGGTGGCAGCACGACGTTATTTTTCGCAGAAAATATGCACTCCTCAGAAATGACCTTTTCAGCTTTGATCGCCGTTACTGGTTACTGAGAGCACTTGTTAATGCTGATCAGCGCAGGGGAAAACTATGAGTCAGGAAGTACAAGAAGCTATGACCGCAGAAGAGCAAAATTTAACAAAAACCGTCAGCCCTTATTGCCTGGCACTTGAGGAACAGCGCCAGCGAAGTTCGCATTATTTGAAAGAAGTCGGGGATCAATGGCGTACCCCTGATCTGCTGTTCTGGGGCGTTAACGCTATGTTTGGCCCGCTGGTGCTGGACCTGTTTGCAGACGAAAGCAATACAAAATGCCCGGCATGGTATACCGCTGAAGATAATGCGCTGACGCAGGACTGGTCTGGTCGTCTGGTAGAACTCGGAGGAGCGGCCTTTGCTAATCCGCCGTACAGCCGTTCGCAGTACCATGAAAAACAAGCCATCACTGGCATGACTCATATTATGAACTATACCGCCGAGCAGCGTGAAAAGGGTGGTCGTTACATTTACCTCGTGAAGTCAGCAACAAGTGAAACATGGTGGCCGGAATATGCCGATCACATCATGTTTATTCGTGGTCGTATTGGATTCGATCTCCCAACGTGGTTTGTGCCGGCCGACGAAAAGCAGAAGCCCACCAGCGCATTCTTTGCCGGGGCCATTGCGGTATTTGATAAGACCTGGCGCGGTGAACATTTTAGCTATATCGATCGCGTTGAGCTGGAAGCAAAAGGGCGCGCAAGTATGGCGCTGGCTGAGTTTGCTGCAGGAAAATTCCTGTCACCAGTTTCGCCAGTTCAGTCTCCTGAAGTGATCATCCCCGATGCTGTTGCATCATTGGCTGAGCCTGAATCCCGGATCTGGCCACTGGAAGTTGGACTCGTCTTTGGATAGGTACAAGGCGCAGAGGATCTGGAGTTCTCCCAGCAGAACAAGCTGAAGGCCCATATTAACCAGTTGTGGCTGGAGCGCGTGCCCACCAGCGAAATCATAACCGTTGCTGGTGGTCTTGTCGGCAGCATGAGGGGGACCGCTCATGCGTGAGATTATTGTCGATAATTTCGCTGGCGGCGGTGGAGCCAGTACAGGTATTGAACTGGCAATAGGGCGCAGTGTTGATATTGCTATTAACCACGATGTTAACGCCGTTGCTATGCACCGCACTAACCATCCCGACACGCTTCACTATTGCGAAAGTGTGTTTGATGTATCCCCATTAGCCGCTACCAGTAGCAAGCCTGTCGGCCTGGCATGGTTCTCGCCTGACTGTCGTCACTTTTCTAAAGCGAAAGGTGCTAAACCAGTAGAGAAGGCTATTCGAGGGCTGGCATGGATCGTCATTCGTTGGGCGCTGGATGTTGGCCCGCGAGTCATTATGCTGGAAAACGTCGAAGAGTTTAAAACGTGGGGTCCGTTACTCGTGGCAGAAATGCGACCGGATCCGGCACGCATCGGTGAAACTTTCAATGCATTTGTCGGGATGCTGACCACCGGTATTCCAGCAGATCATCCTGCACTGGTGGAGTGTTGCGAGTTTCTGGAGTTTTCACCGGATAGCGAGCAGGCCAAGCGCTTAATTGCCGGGCTGGGTTATGTCGTCGATTTTCGCGAGCTGCGCGCCTGCGATTATGGCGCGCCGACCATCCGTAAGCGGTTCTTCATGGTGATGCGCCGGGACGGGAAACCGATAGTCTGGCCGGAAGCCACGCACGGGGATCCGAAGTCTGCCGCCGTGCTGGCGGGCCAGCTTGAGCCGTGGCGTACAGCTGCGGAATGCATAGACTGGTCAATCCCCGCACCGAGCATCTTCGGTCGCAAAAAGTCACTGGCAGAGAATACGCTAAAACGGATTGCCCGCGGCATTCAGCGCTTTGTTATCGAAAGTGCTTCGCCGTTCATCGTGAAGTGCAATCACACAACGACACGTGGCAAATACGACTGTTTCCGGGGACAGGCACTGGACGATCCGCTACAGACGATTACGAAAACCCACGGCTACGCAATTGCGATACCTCATCTGACAAAATTCCGAACCGGAGCTACCGGGCAGGAAGTCACCGATCCGTTGCCGACGGTGACCGCCGGTACCGCAAAACGCCCGGGCGGGAATGGTCATGCTCTGGGTATTGTTGAAGCAGAGCTGGCGCCGTTCCTGGCTGGCAATGGCGGCAGCGAGTACCAAGCTAAACCACGCCCGCTCGATAAACCCGCTCACACCATCCTGAAAGAATCGCGCGCCTGTGTCGTCGCTCCGGTTATTGCCCGGCAGTTCGGCGCCAGCATCGGACACCGTGCCGACGAACCTAGCGCAACAATCACCGCGGGCGGTGGCGGAAAATCACAACTGGTATCCGCATTCCTGGCGAAACATTATGGCGGGAACTATAACGGGGCGGGCGTAGGGCTGGATGAGCCAGCTCATTCAGTAACGACTGTCGATCACCACGCGCTGGTTACCGCGCAGATAGTCGGTGTTGGTGGTCGTGCAGGGCAGAGTCGTCCGCGAGACGTTAGCGAGCCATTGCAGACAATGACAACAAAGGCTGATGCTGCAATGGTGACTTCTCATTTGGTTAAGCTGCGCGGTACTTGCCGTGACGGCCAGCCTACTGACGAGCCGATGCCGACTATCACTGCCGGCGGCCAGCACGTAGGGGAGGTTAAAACGACTCTGGCGGTCGAGGACTATGACGAAGAGCGCGCGCAGCAGGTGCTGGCGTTCCTGCAGGAATACTGCGGAGAGGAATGCACCGGGCTGGTGGAGATCGGCGGAGTGACTTACCGCATCGTTGATATCGGCATGCGCATGCTGCAGCCACACGAACTTTACCGGGCGCAGGGCTTCCCCGAGTGGTACATCATTGACCAGGATTACCGCGGCGTGAAGTACGCGAAAGATAAGCAGGTCGCGCGCTGTGGCAATGCCGTTCCGCCACCGTTCGCCGAAGCGCTGGTACGCGCCAACTTACCCGAAATGTGCGTGAACAGAGAGGAGCAGGCAGCATGACTTCCTTGACCTTAAGGCAGCAGGAGGTCCTGGACCTCCTGATCGAATATCAGCGTAAACATGGTTTTCCGCCTACAACTTACGAACTGACCGGCATGCTGGGGTGCCGGTCCCCCAATGCCGCAGCAACGCACCTCAAGGCGCTGGAGAGAAAAGGGGCCATCAAGATTACCCGCGGGGTTTCCCGCGGTATCAGCATCACCACTTCGCTTTTGACCAGGGAGGTTTCAGTTAACCTCAACAGCATCGTAAAGGTGAAGCTTTATGACGTAGCCCTGAGGCATTTGAAAAGCCAACATGAGGAGAATCGTATCCGTCATCCGGGAATATTCGGAGAGTTCGTGCCGCCGGCGACAGATGACGATGGCTATTCAGCAATGACGCTTTGGAGTCTCATGTCGGACCTGGGGCAACTCTGCTATTGCGGTGGCGACGTGCCTTTCGAACTAAAAATGGTTCTGGAGGATTAATGAAATTTTTACTTCCATTCCCGCCCAGCGTGAACACCTACTGGCGATCCCCGAATAAGGGGCCCGCCAAAGGTAAACACCTTGTCAGCGCCGCAGGTCGTAAATTCAAGCATGCCGTACGCTCAGCGATCATCGAGCAACTGCGTGCAATACCCAAACCATCAACCGCGCCAGCAGCAGTAGAAATTATTCTCTATCCGCCGGACTACCGCAGACGCGATCTGGACAACTACAACAAGGCACTGCTTGATGCTTTGACTTATGCCGGTATTTGGGAGGATGACAACCAGGTTAAGCGGATGGCTATTGAATGGGGTGAAAACGTCAAGGGAGGGCGGGTAGAAATCACGATATCGGCGTATGAAAAAACGCTGGATGTTTGTTCAGTGGTAGGTTGAAGTCTATGCAACTTAGCATTAATCTCAAGGTGTGCAAACGAAACGGGCGTGCAGGCCCTTCGTCACATAAAAATGTATGGAGAAAGCTATGACTAACCACGTCATGGGTGCTGCTGCATCCAATAATCACTCTTTTTTTGTCATCGATGGTATTTCTGTTCGTCGTGATGTCCTTGGTCGCTATTGCCTAAATGATCTCCATCGTGCATCCGGTTCCCTTGATCGCCACAAGCCAGCATTCTGGCTGCGCAACGAACAAACCGCGCAATTGATAGGCGAGTTGCAAAATAGCAACTCGGATATATCAGAACCTGTAAGTGTCATCCGTGGAGGTAATGAGCAAGGCACATATGTTTGCCGTGAGTTGGTGTACGCCTACGCGATGTGGATCAGCGCTGTTTTTAATCTGAAGGTCATCAGAACGTTTGACGCGCTGCACACTGCCGGCGCTGCAACCGTCAATGCCGATCGCATCCAGGCTGGTGTAATCCTTCTGGAGTCTGCAGCCAAAATGCTCAATCTCTCCAATTCGTCAAAGCTCGGGGCATATCAGAAGCTTCAGCAGGTGGCCGGGTTGCCTGATTTAATGCCCTCTTATGCCATTGATGCGCCAGCTGGCGCGCAGGACGGTTCAAGCAGGCCAACACTTTCTCTCAGCGCTTTACTTAAAGCTAATAACATCAGAATGACCGCGAACCAGGCTTATCACCTTATGGCGGGCCACGGCATAGTCGAGCAGAAGGAGCGCCGTAGCCGAACAGGTATCAATGGCGTGAAAAGATTCTGGTCTGTTACGGCAAAAGGATGCCTGTATGGGAAAAACATAACCAGTCCGGCGAATCCCCGGGAGACTCAGCCACATTTTTTTGAATCCAAGTTCCCTGAGCTTATGAAGCTGCTTGGCATTGTTACGCAGTAAGGGGATGAAAATGAGAATGACACCTCCACACCTGCAACCAGTTCTCTCCAGGGTAAAGCGTTTTGTAGAGAAGCAACCAGAAGGCGCAACGCTTACCCACCTGACGCACAAAGTGGCGGCATATAGCGGGCTCAATCGAAAAGACAAAGAGACTCTGATCGATATTATCCGGGAAAGCGGGATGCTCTGCGTGATAGATGATGGAAGGTCTACTACCTTGCACCACCCGAAATATGGTCACAAATCTGTGGCGCCTGTAATGACACCTCCTCAGCCGACGATGGAATGCAAAATGAATAAACAGCTCGAAGTAACTCCGGAAGCATTACGTAAACAGGCTGACGCCTTGATCAAAGCGGCAGAGGAAGCGGAGAAAAAAGCCGGGGATCGTGCAGAAATTAAGAAACAGCTCGATCCCTTGAAGTTGGAGATTCTCCAGGCATATGGAATGGCCAGCAGGAAGTTTGACGAGTTCGTAGATGCTATGGCTGAAGTTGGTAAAGCCGTGCAGAAGCTTAAAGATCTGACTGTTTAGGGGGGATTGTGCGAGCATTGCTTACTCCGGAAATTGTGCCGCGCCTGGGCGTTGTTCTTTTCAAACCAGGCCGCGAATTGATGTCTCTCTTTACCGGCGGCCGTGTCCTGATAGAGTGTCAGCCAGAGAAGATGAAAACACTGCCCACTGGGCGGATCGCCGATGCACGTCAGCCCCTTGCAGAAATGGACATTCTGCGTTTTTTCTTGAGGGATGAGAGGGTTATTAACGCAGCTGGTGGAATTAACGCTCTTGAGGCCTGGCTTCTACGACATGTCAGAGAGTGCCAGTACCCGCATTCCCACTATCACCACCATGAATTAGTGACTATGCGGCATCCGCCTGGCGCCATGGTTGTCTGCTGGCATTGTGATAATGAATTACGTGAGCAGACCACCGAAATGTTGTCAGAGCTGGCTTATCAGAATCTGGTTCAGTGGGTGATTGAAAGGGTGCTGATCAGCCTTGGATACAATAAGGAGCGCGAATTATCGATGGCGGAGCTCTGCTGGTGGGCTGTGAAATCCGGCATTGCTGACGCAATAACCGAGACGATGGCGCAACAGGCCTTAAGACTGCCTGAGGAACCTTTCCTGTCCGTTTATAAGGATAGCGATATTGTCCCGTCATTTGCTGCAGGTGAAATCCTTCAGGATCTTGTTGAGGGCATAGACCTGGCGGACGCCAGCGTACTCATTGAGCAACCTCAGATTGAAAGTAAACCCATTCTGAGGCTTAGTGTCGATCCGAACAGCCCCGAATCATTTATGCGCCGCCCAAAGCGCCGGCGCTGGACCTGCGAAGTTTACACACGTTGGGTTAAAACTCAGCCATGTGAATGCTGTAGGCAACCATCAGACGATCCACACCATATAATAGGGAATGGTCTGGGGGGAACTGGCACCAAGGCCCATGATCTCTTCGTGATACCACTGTGCAGAGTGCATCACGATGAATTACACGCCAATACATCAGAGTTCGAAAAGAAATATGGCACTCAGTTGGAGCTGTGGGCTCGTTTTCTGGATCGGGTAATGGGTATCGGCGTCATTGTAAAAGCTTGAGTGTATGGAGTACTGAGCATGAATATTGAATCAATTCCCAAATTTTTCGCGCCCAAAGGAATGCATATTTCCGATAGCGGTCGTGCAACCGCCAGCGAGCAACTCACGGTGACAGATGTAATGGCCGCACTGGGGATGACACAGGCAGAGGCAGGAATAGGCCTGTCAATGTTTTTGGGTAAAGCTGGAATCAGCGAACATGACAGAAAGGCATCCGTCAGTTGGTTGGCTGAATATGCAAAATCAAAAGCGCCTCGATCGATAAGAAAAGCAGCAGGGAAGAAGTTCCCGCTGTGTATGCTGATAATAGCTCGGTTCGCTTATAACGACTATGCCTCGTCTGCAGCTGACAGCGTAGATTGCAGGAAGTGTTCTGGTTCAGGCTTCATAAAAAAAACCTCAATGGTGGAAAAAAGCCACTACAAAATGAGATTACCGCAATGGGCAAAAGACCTCGGGCAGTCACCTTCGGATTTTGAAGTAAAACGTCAGGTGGAAGAGATTGACCATGTTCTCTGCTTCAAATGCGGCGGCACCGGGAAAATCAGCAAGCGATGCCAGTGTGGCGGTACGGGAAAAACCCTGGACCGTAAAGAGTCAGAGCTGCAGGGAGTGCCTGTCTACAAAGTATGTAAACGTTGTGAAGGCCGCGGTTATAGTCGTCCTAAGTCTTCAAATGCTTACAGAGGTATGCTCTCTGAGCTGCCTGGTCTGCCAGAACGTACCTGGCGATACAGCTGGAAACCTTTCTATGAGAGTCTGGTTACAAAATGCTTTGAGGAAGAGAGTTATACCGACTCACAACTTAAACGTGTGACAAAGGTGTCTGATTTGATAAATATCGCATAATTTAGCGACACGTTACTTGCAAGGTTGCCGCTTTTGTGTAATTTTATCTATAACGATGGGCTTTGTATGTTCAACGTTGATTAACCCGCCAGCGAGCGGGTTTTTTTATGGGCTAAAATCGATAAAATCTTCTTCTCTTTCAATTAGTTCTTGCTGGATATCGTCACCAGAGTTATCTGTATGTCACACCACTTATTTGAGGTAAAAGACATGCTAAATCAGCAAGATATGACGGAAACAGCCAAGGCTGTTTTTGATGAGTTAAGTGACAAACCGGCTACGGCTGGGGAGATTGCTCAGAATACTCACCTGAGCCGCGAACGCTGCCAGCTCATACTTACGCAGCTGGTAATGGCGGGGTTATCTGATTATCAGTTCGGATGTTATAAGCGCCTCCAGTAATGGGGGCTTTTGCTGTGAAAATGGGCGGCTGGTGGGTGTTGTAGCACCCGACCAGCCATCAGCTCATGCTTTCAGGTCACAAGCTAACCACGGCCCACTGCTTTAGCGCAAAAGCAAAGTGAGCCTATCAGAGTTACGCTTACTGATCTATGAAAAATACTGTAAAAATATCCAGTATTGAATTAATCAATGCTGATTGCCTGCAATACCTCCCATCGCTACCCGATAACTCCATTGATCTTATTGTTACCGATCCGCCTTATTTTAAGGTGAAGCCAAACGGCTGGGATAACCAATGGAAGGGGGACGAGGACTATTTACGTTGGCTGGATAGCTGTCTGGCACAGTTCTGGCGAGTGTTAAAACCTGCCGGAAGCATGTATCTGTTCTGTGGGCACCGCCTGGCAGCGGATATTGAGCTGTTGGTGAGAGAGCGGTTTAACCTGCTCAACCATATCATCTGGGCTAAGCCATCAGGGCGATGGAACGGCTGCAATAAGGAGAGCTTACGCGCTTATTTCCCGGCCACTGAGCGTATCATTTTTGCCGACCATTATCAGGGGCCATACAGGCCCAAAGACGATGGATATGCCGCAAAGTGTAATGAGTTAAAGCAACACGTCATGACGCCTTTAATTTCTTACTTCCGGGATGCCCGGGAATCTCTTGGCGTGACGTCGGCCCAGATTGCAGAAGCCACGGGTAAAAAAAATATGGTTTCCCACTGGTTTGGCCTTAGCCAGTGGCAACTGCCGAATGAAGCCGATTATTTGAAGTTGCAGGCTCTGTTTCAAAAAATCGCCATGGATAAGCACTCACGCAACGAACTGGGAAAACCTCACCACCAGCTTGTCGCTACATGGCAATCACTTAACCGGAAGTATTCTGAACTTCAGCAGGAGTATTACCGGTTACG